>NZ_JAXHOF010000002.1:0-673116 GCF_034519685.1 Sphaerotilus sp.
TTGATGGCGTCATGCGAGAAATGCGGGTGATGGTCGGCGAAGTAGGTTTGGGTATAGTTGGTCTGGGTGGAGATCAGAAACTGACAGTAGTCGCGTCTTGTCGGCTTCATCATGGCTCCTGTTGAGTTGAGGCAAGCCAATTGTAGGCATATTTAATGAATCCGAACAGCCAGTTGAAACAAGATATTTCAGTGCACATCGGGTGCCGGATCAATCCATGGATCAGAATATGGCACTCAAAACTCAGTTGAGTTTGAAAGTTTCTTTTGCGTAAGTCCTATGAAACATCAGTAATTTCCCTCGAAGGCTATGAAGACATGAAGCCGGGTGGATGGGAAGATTATCCGCTTGATGAACTTGCAATCCGGGAGGAGCGCCGTGCAGCTATCGATGTCGTTCGTCGGTTGGTCGCAGGTAGATTTCGCCTTGACCCTGACTTCCAGCGAGACTTTGTTTGGGAAATTGACAAACAGAGCCGTCTGATTGAGTCGGTTCTAATGCGTATTCCATTGCCAGTCTTTTATGTTGCTGAGGATACGGCTGGTTTACTGATAGTGGTTGATGGTCGCCAACGGCTCACAACTTTACAAAGGTTTCTTCAAGGGCAATTGATACTAAGTTTGCCGGATCGCCCTGAACTAAACGGTAAGAAATTTTTAGATCTTGAGCCTCGGTTACAGAATCGTGTAGAGGACTGTCAGTTGCATTTTTATATTATCGACCGGACAGTGCCGGAGCGCGCTCGGCTAGATATTTTTGAGCGAGTGAACGGGGGGGAGGTGTTGACTCGGCAGCAAATGAGAAATGCAATTTATAGCGGAAGCGCTACAAATTTCTTAAAAACCGAAGCAGAATCTGATTTATTTAAGGAGGCGACTGGGGGTAGTCTTAATTCCAAGAAGATGCAAGATCGAGAGTTTGTGAATAGATTTTGTTCATTTAGCCTGCTGCCTTTTGATAGTTATAAGGGTGATATGGATGATTGGTTGGCGCGTGGGCTCGTCCGCCTTTCAAAAATGAGTGCGCTTGAACTGGATTCCCTGCGAACCAAGTTTCGGCTTGGGCTTGAAAACAACCTTGTGGTATTCGGTCGGCATGCATTTAGAAAGCATAGGCAGCCATTGCAGGCGCGTAGCATTTTAAATGCGTCACTTTTTGATGCAATGATGGCCGAGATGTCTGTTCGCGACTTACTCAGTGTTTCTGAAAAGGCTGAGGATCTACGTCAAGCTTTTTATAGTCAAATGGAGAATCCTGTTTTTACAAAGGCTATAACTTATGGTCCAAATAGTCCAAAAGAGGTTCGGGCTAGATTTAAAATAGCTGGGGAGATTTTTAAGGAGGTGTTTGATGCTTGATATATTGCATCTTGCTAGCTTCAAATGTTTTGAAGCAATTGATTTGCCGCTTGGGCCGTTGACAGTGCTTTCAGGTATCAATGGGGGTGGAAAATCATCAGTTATTCAATCCCTTGTATTGCTGTCGCAAACCCTGGCCGAGCGTGAGTGGTCCCGATCACTTGTGTTAAACGGTTCTAGTCTTACTTTAGGGGGGGGCATCAGATGTTATAAATCAAGCTACAGGGCGCAGGCAACTCGCAATTGGTGCGACATCGGGGAGTCGTAAGGTTGTGTGGTCATTTCAGGCTCCAGACCGTCGCTCAATGGCGCTCGAACTTGCTGATGTCTACGTAAACGGGCAAGCCATTGACTTGACTGGGGAGATTCGGTGGCTACTTCCAGTTACGCAGTTAGGTGATTGCTCGGTCGTTAATCAGTTACGTCGACTAAGTTGGCTTTCAGCGGAGCGAATGGGGCCACGGGAATTGCTCCCTTTGCTTGATGAGCAACACCATCGCCAAGTTGGGATGCGGGGAGAGCTGGCGGCGGGCCTATTGTATTGGCAAGAATCAGAACCTGTTGCGCAGCAACTCCTTATTCAAGACGAGCCAATAACGTTATTTCATCAGGTACGTGCTTGGATGCGTCACTTCTTTCCCGGTTGTGACTTGCAAATTTTACCGATTGAGGGTGCGAGTGTAATTAGTCTTCGGCTACGGTCTGATTCGAAATCGGATTTTCAGCGACCGCAAAATGTTGGTTTCGGTTTGACGCAACTTTTCCCCATACTTGTCGAAGTATTGTCCTCAAGGTCGGGTGATATGGTCATAGTAGAAAATCCGGAGGTGCATCTTCATCCTCGGGCGCAGCAAGAAATTGGAGTGCTCCTCGCAAAAGTTGCTAGCACTGGCGTTCAGGTAATTGTGGAAACTCACTCCGATCACGTACTCAATGGTGTTAGGCTCGCTGTGAAGTGCGGACGAAGCGTCGATGCCGAGCAGGTAAAAATCCACTTTTTCTCTCGTGGTGAAGACAGCGCGCCGCAGCGGTTATCTCCAAAAATAGACGCCAAAGGACGGTTGGACCAATGGCCTCAAGGCTTCTTTGATCAATTCGATAAAGCACTTTCGGAACTAAGCAGCCTCAATCAAATTTGATTGTTTTTAAATTTTCATCGCTGCGTGTATAGTTGCGACAGGCTTTGTTGCACAACCCACCCCGCCGGCCGATGGTCGAGCGGTGAGGTAGGCTGACAGGATGAGCAAGCCAGCAAAGCAGAAGTACGTGACGAAGAACTGGGCGCCGTACACGAAGGCGCTGAGGGCGCGGGGCTCGCTGACGATGTGGCTGGACCGGGACATGGCGTGGCAGGCTGCGCCGGTCAGCGGCAAGCCGGGGCGACCGGCGATGTACAGCGACGCGGCGGTGCAGTGCTGCCTGACGATGAAGGTGCTGTTCGGACTGGCGCTGCGCCAGACGCAGGGGTTCGTGCAGAGCGTGCTGGGGCTGTCGGGGCTGGACTGGCAGGCACCGGACTACAGCACGATGAGCCGTACGTATTCAGCCCCCCGGTATTGACACCCGCAAAGCCCTGGGCACGCCGCGTCGAGAAGGACGCAGCGCGAGTTCGAAGATGACCTGAAGGACCGCAGGACCGAGCCTGCGGCCACGCACTCAGCCCGAGGGCACCAGCGAGGGCGCCAGACCACCGGTGAAGTGCGCCTGCATCGCCTGACGCAGATACGCCAGCGCATCACGGCCCTGGCGCTTGCAGCTCTCCACCACCGTGTAGCCCCGGGCGATGAACTCCTCGCCCCGGCGTGATCTCGTCAGCCCCGAGATCTTGCGCTTGAGCACGATGGTGCGCAGCGCCTGCTCGGCGGCGTTGTTGGTCGGCGGCACGGCCGCGTCGCTCACGAACGTCCACAGCGCCGGCCAGAGCTTGAGCACGTTGGCGCAGGTCAGTGCGGTGCGCTGGCAGGCGCCGGCGATGCCGCGCTCCAGCGCCCGGCGCACGTGGTGCTGCACCTGCGCCATCTGCGCGGCGACCTGCTGGTCCTTGCGGTGCCAGCGCCGGAACAGCACATAGCCCAGCCCCAGCAGTCGGCGCCCGATCCGTCCGGCCTGCCCCGCACGTTGACTGATGCGCGTGAAGTCCCGCAGCAGGTGCGCCCAGCACACCTGCCGCTGCGCGGCGTCCACCCAGTCGTACACCGCATAGCGGTCCGTGACCAGCTTGGCCTTCGGGCTCTCGCCCAGCATCTCCTTGGCCACGTAGCGCGCCCGCGAAGACCAGAGCTGGTACACCACCAGCTTGGGCTGCGTCACCGTCCACACCCAGTGCCGCCCCGCGCCTTCTCGCGCGTAGCTGGTCTCGTCCACATGCACCACCGGCGCTGCGGCCAGCGTCTTCACCGCCGCCTGCACCGGCTCCTTCAACGCCTGCGCCACCAGCCCGTGCGCCTGCGAGATCGCCCCCACGCTGAACCGCACCCCCAGCACCTGCGCCAGCAGATCCCGGATCTTGGGCTGCGTCAGGTGGTACGCCGTGCCCAGCAGCCCCACCAGGGCCAGCGCCCTCGGCCCGATCTGTCCGCGCGGCACCCCCGCCGGCAACACCGATGCGTGTGTCTTGCGGCAGTGCCCGCACACCCCGTGGTACAGCCGGTACTCCTGCACCTCGGCCTTCACCTGTGCCGGCACGTCGAACACCTGGTGCCGTATCGGCCGCCCCGCCGCCACCGGACCGCCACACTCGCATGCCGCAGGCGGCGGGCAGTCGTGGATCACGTCCACCTCGGACTCCGCCAGCAGCGCCCGGTACGTGCCCTTGTGCCCAGGCTGCGCGCCCCGCACCCGGCCGCTGGTCCGGCGTTGTGCCCGGTTGCCGCTGTCCCCCGGCCCGTCCGACGATGGCGGCTTCGACGAGTTGCGTGAGTTCAGCTTCTTGTCCAGCAGCGCACTGACCTGCTCGCGCAGCTTCGCCAGCTCCTGCCCCATCTGCTCGATCACCGCGTGGCATTGCTCCAGCGTCTCGGGCTTGTTCGGCACTGCGGTGGCCTCACGGCCAGGGGCTTCGGGTTGGTCCATCCCAGCACTCTCCGCCTCGCTCGCTCCGCGCGCTACCCGGACTTCACCGGCTTGACGATGTTGTCAATGCCGGGGGGCTGAATACGTACCGATGAGCCGGCGCGAGAAGCGGCTGACGGTGGAGATCACGGCGCGGCCGAGCCGGGGCGGGCTGCACCTGCTGGTGGATTCCACGGGGATCAAGATGCTGGGCGAGGGCGAGTGGAAGACCAAGAAGCACGGGGCGGAGTACCGCAGGCAGTGGCGCAAGGTTCACCTGGGGATCGACGCCGAGACGCTGGAGATCCGGGCGATCGAGGTGACGGACAACAGCGTGGGTGACGCGCCGATGCTGCCGGAGCTGCTCGGGCAGATTCCGGCAGAGGAGGTGGTGCTGTCGGTGAGCGGGGACGGGGCGTATGACACGCAGGGCTGCCACGACGCGATCGCCGAACGAGGGGCCGAGGCGGTGATACCGACGCGCAAGAACGCCCAGCCGTGGAAGGCCAAGCGGCCGGGGGCGGCGGCGCGCAACGAGATACTGCGGGCGACGAACCGGCTGGGCCGGGGGATCTGGAAGAAGTGGAGCGGCTACCACCGGCGCTCGCTGGTGGAGACGAAGATGCGCTGCTTCAAGCTGCTGGGCGAGCGGGTGATGGCGCGCACCTTCGAGCGTCAGGTGGTGGAGCTGCAGGTGCGGGCTGCGGTGCTCAACCGCTTCACCCACCTGGGCACCCCGGTGACGCAGGCTGTGGCGTAACTCCGTCTGGGGTCAGGGGAAACTCGGCTTCGGCGGAGTTGTGCAACAAAGCCCAGCCTGATCTAACGCGCCCTGACTTTCATGCCGGGCTTGCAGAAACGCCCGTTTGTTCAGCGATCTCTCAGCCCGCCCGCCCCCCCGCGTCCCTGAGAATCGGGCGCAATGAGTGACAAGTGGATCGTCCATGCCTTCGACAAGGCGCCCGAGCGTTCGCCGCGCCCGTCGGGGCGTCTGCCGTCGCCACGGCAACCGATCCGCCCGGAGGAGCGCCGGTCGCTCCACGGCGCGCTGGTCGTCTCCGTTCTGGTCCATGCGCTGCTGCTGAGCCAGTTGGTGGGCGAGGGGCAGGGGGTGCCGGGTCTTGTCCTGCCGTGGCAGGAGCGGCGGGCCGTGGTGCCCGACATCCAGACGGTGCTCGTTCCGCCGCCGCCCATGCCCGCCGCGTCCGCGCCGCCTGTGGCCGCTGTCGATGTGCAGCGTGCGTCGATCCGGTCCGCGCCCGTCGAGACACCGACCCCGAAACCGCCCGCACCACCTGCGCCACCTGCGCCACGGCCGCCCGAGCCCGAGCCTGTGGTGGCCAAGGCTCCCGCGCCCACGCCGGCGCCGCCCGCCGAGCCGGCGCGCAACACCGTGGCCGAGGCGGTTCCCGTGAACCCGCCCCCAGCCCCGCCGCCCGCCGTGGTCCCCGATCGCGCGCCGCCGCCACCGCCGAGCCCACCGCCGCCCGTGCTCGTCGCGGAGCCGACCGCCGTGCCCACCCCGGTCGTGCCGGTGGCGCCCGAGCCGCTGGCCGCGGCCAGCGCGGTTGAACCGAGCGCGTCGAGTCCCGATTCGGTGGCACTGGCGGCGCGCGAGGCCGCGCTGGAGGCGCAGCGGCAGGAGGTCGCGGCCCGCGCCGAGGCGGCGCGGCTGGAAGCCGAGCGCCAGGAAACAGCGCGGCAGGCCGCCGCGAAACTGGATGCCCAGCGGCAAGAGGCCGCACGTCAGGCCGCCGCCCGAGCCGAGACTGCGCGGCTGGAAGCCGAACGCCAGGAGGCTGCACGACAAGCTGCCGCTGCTCAACTGGAGGCCCAGCGCCAAGAGGCCGCGCGTCAGGCCGCCGCCCGTGCCGAGGCTGCGCGACTGGAAGCCGAACGCCAGGAAGCGGCGCGACAAGCCGCCGCCAGACTGGACGCCCAGCGGCAAGAGGCCGCACGTCAGGCCGCCGCCCGAGCCGAGGCAGCCCGGCTCGAAGCCGAACGCCAGGAAGCCGCACGACAAGCCGCCGCGCAACTGGAGGCCGAGCGCCAGGAAGCCGCCCGCAAGGCCGCGGCCCAGCAGGAAGCGGCGGCCAAGCGTGAAGCCGTGCTCCGCGCCATCGGCCGCCAGCTCGACGAGGAGCGCGCCCGCCGCGACGCCGCCGCGAACGCCACCCCCAGCCCGTCCAGCGCGCTCCCCCTGTCGCTGAGCACCGCCCGCCGCGCCCGCCTCTTCGGCCACACCGACCCCAACGCCGACCTCGTCGCCTACGCCCAGGCGTGGGCGCTGAAGATCCAGCTCAACACCTTGCCCGACAAGGTCCGCGACGTCGCCCGGCGCCCCCACACGCCGGCCACCGTGACCGTGGCCCTGCGCCGCGACGGCTCGGTGGAGTCGGTGACCTTCGTGGTGTCCAGCGGCGTGGCAGAGATCGACGACGCCATCCGGCGCATCGTCGACACCCAGCGCCCCTACCCGGCGTTCTCGCCCAACCTGGCCCGCGAATTCGACGTGATCGAGATCCGCCGGACCTGGTATTTCGACTCGGCGGTCCGGCTGCACTGACGCCCGGGTTTCCATGCATCTTGCGCATAACCCCCGCGCTTGCCGGCATGAACCCGGCTTTCTCCCCGCTCTCTTCGGAAAACACGCATGCGTCTCCCGGCCGGGCGCAGTAATCTCCGCTCCCTTTTGAAACACCGGCGCAACCGCCGGACCCCCAGGAGCGCCCCGATGACCCAGCCCTTGTCCCCCGCCGAACTGGCTTTGCGTGAAGCTGCGCTGGAGTACCACCGCGCACCAGTACGGGGCAAGATCGCCGTCACGCCGCTCAAGCCGCTGATGAACCAGCGCGACCTGTCGCTGGCGTACTCGCCGGGGGTGGCCTATCCGTGTCTGGCCATCGAGAAAGACCCGTCGCTCGCTGCCGAATACACCTCGCGCGCCAACCTCGTCGGCGTCGTGACCAACGGCACCGCCGTGCTGGGCCTCGGCGACATCGGCCCGCTGGCATCCAAGCCGGTGATGGAGGGCAAGGGCTGCCTGTTCAAGAAGTTCGCCGGCATCGACGTGTTCGACATCGAACTCGCCGAGCGCGACCCGGACAAGCTGGTCGAGATCATCGCCGCGCTGGAGCCCACGCTCGGCGGCATCAACCTCGAAGACATCAAGGCGCCCGAGTGCTTCTACATCGAGAAGAAGCTGCGCGAGCGCATGAAGATCCCCGTGTTCCACGACGACCAGCACGGCACGGCCATCATCTCCGGCGCGGCGCTGCTGAACGGCCTGGAGCTGGTCGGCAAGGCGATCGGTGACGTGCGGCTGGTGGTGTCGGGCGCGGGCGCGGCGGCGATCGCCTGCCTGGACCTGATGGTGGGTCTGGGCGTGAAGATCGAGAACATCTTCGTCTGCGACTCCAAGGGCGTGATCCGCGCCGGTCGCGGCGACAAGCTCGACGAGTCCAAGCAGCGCTACTGCCAGCAGACCGAGCTGAAGACGCTGGCCGAGGTCATCGTCGGCGCCGACGTGTTCCTGGGCTGCTCGGCGGCGGGCGTGATGACGGGCGAGATGGTCGCCAGCATGGGCACGCAGCCGATCATCCTGGCGCTGGCCAACCCGGAGCCGGAGATCCGCCCCGAGATCGCCAAGGCCGCCCGGCCGGACTGCATCATCGCCACCGGCCGCTCGGACTACCCGAACCAGGTCAACAACGTCCTGTGCTTCCCCTACATCTTCCGCGGCGCGCTGGACTGCGGCGCTACCAAGATCACCGAGGCGATGAAGCTGGCCTGCGTGCGCGAGATCGCCGCGCTGGCCAAAGAAGAGACCAGCGATGAAGTCGCGGCGGCCTATGCCGGGCAGGAGCTGCAGTTCGGCCCCGAGTACCTGATCCCGAAGCCGTTCGACGCGCGCCTGATCCTGCGCATCGCGCCGGCGGTGGCCGAGGCGGCGGTCGAGTCCGGCGTCGCCGAGCGTCCGATCGCCGACATGGCCGCCTACCGCGAGTCGCTGACCCGCTACGTCTACCAGACCGGCATGTTCATGCGCCCGGTGTTCGCCGCGGCCAAGCGCAACCCGGCCCGCGTCGTCTACGCCGAGGGCGAGGACGAGCGCGTGCTGCGCGCGGTGCAGGCGGTGCTGACCGAAGGCATGGCGCAGCCGATCCTGGTGGGCCGGCCGGCGGTGATCGCCGCGCGCATCGAGCGGGCCGGCCTGCGGCTGAAGCCGGGGGTGGATTTCGAGGTGGTGAACCCCGAGGACGACGCACGCTTCCGCGCCTGCTGGGAGGAATACCACCGCCTGATGAAGCGCGACGGCGTGTCGGTGGAGGCGGCCAAGGCGGCGGTGCGGCGCTCGACGACGCTGATCGCGACCATGCTGCTCAAGCTCGGCCATGCCGACGCGATGCTGTGCGGCCTGCACGGGCGCTACGACACGCATTTCGAGTACGTGAAGAACGTCATCGGCCAGAAGCCGGGCGCCAAGGTGTTCGCCACGATGAACGCGCTGATGCTCGACGAGCACAACCTGTTCATCACCGACACCTACATCAACGACCAGCCCAGCGCCGAGGAGCTGGCAGAGATCGCGCTGATGGCTGCCGAGGAAGTGCGCCGCTTCGGAGTGCCGCCGAAGGTGGCCTTCCTGTCGCACTCGATGTATGGCACCTCGTCGCGGCCCTCGGCCAAGCGCATGCGCGCGGCGCGGGATCTGTTCGTGGCCCGCGCACCCGAGATCGAGTGCGACGGCGAGATGCACGGCGACGCCGCGCTGTCGGAGACGATCCGCCGCAACATCCTGCCGGACTCGACGCTGACGGGGGCGGCCAACGTGCTGGTGCTGCCCAACATCGATGCAGCCAACATCCTGTTCAACGTCCTGAAGGTGACGGCGGGCAAGGGCGTGACGGTCGGCCCGATCCTGCTGGGCGCGGCGGCACCGGTGCACATCCTGTCGCCGTCGGCGTCGATGCGCCGGGTGGTGAACATGACGGCGCTGGCCGTGGCGGACGCGGCGGCGGCGGAATCCCGGCGTTCTTCGTAACCACCTTGTTCTATTCGGCGGTCAATAATCCAGCGGTTGTTTTTCAGATCCTTCAGGAGACCGCCCCATGCCCCGCAATACCAAGATCGTCGCCACCCTCGGCCCTGCATCATCCGACCCGGCCGTGCTGGAGCGGCTGATCCGGGCCGGTGTCGACGTGGTACGGCTGAACTTCAGCCACGGCAAGGCGCAGGACCACATCGACCGCGCCACCCTCGTGCGCGAGGTGGCGTCCCGCGTCGGCAAGCCGGTGGCCATCATGGCCGACCTGCAGGGCCCGAAGATCCGCGTCGGCAAGTTCGCCGAAGGCAAGGTGATGCTGGAGAACGGCGCGAAGTTCGTGCTGGACGCGGCGCGCACCGAGCTGGGCGACCTCGGCGGCGTGGGCCTGGACTACAAGGAGCTGCCGCGTGACGTGCGCCCCGGCGACACGCTGCTGCTCAACGACGGCCTGATCGTGCTGGTGGTCGAGTCGGTCAAGGGCGAGCGGGTCAACACCGTCGTCAAGATCGGCGGCGAGCTGTCCAACAACAAGGGCATCAACAAGCAGGGCGGCGGCCTGACCGCCCCCGCGCTGACCTCCAAGGACATGGAGGACATCAAGACGGCGATGTCCTTCCAGTGCGAATACCTGGCGGTCAGCTTCCCCAAGAGCGCCATCGACATGGAAATGGCGCGCCAGCTGGCCAACGTGGCCGGCGAGCCGTGGCGCCACAAGCCCGGCATGATCGCCAAGATCGAGCGCACGGAAGCCATTCCGCAGCTCGAAGCCATCATGAAGGCCAGCGACGGCATCATGGTCGCCCGCGGTGACCTGGCCGTGGAAGTGGGCAACGCGGCGGTGCCGGCGCTGCAGAAACGCATGATCCGCATGGCGCGCTCGATGGACAAGGTCGCCATCACCGCCACGCAGATGATGGAGTCGATGATCCAGAACCCGGTGCCGACCCGCGCCGAGGTGTCGGACGTGGCCAATGCGGTGCTGGACGGCACCGACGCGGTGATGCTGTCGGCCGAGACCGCCGCCGGCAAGTACCCGGTGGAGACCGTCGAGCAGATGGTGGCCATCGCGCTGGCTGCCGAGGCCGCGGAAGAGGTCAAGCTCGACGCTGACTTCACCAACAAGACCTTCGCCCGCATCGACCAGTCGATCGCGATGGGCGCGCTGTTCACGGCGCACCACCTGGGCTGCAAGGCGATCCTGGCGCTGACCGAGTCGGGCTCGACGGCGCTCTGGATGAGCCGCTACAAGACCGACGTGCCGATCTACGCGCTGACCACGCAGGTGCTGTCGGAGCGCAAGATGGCGCTGTACCGCAATGTGCGCCCGATCCTGATGGCCAAGTTCGACGACCGCGACACCGCGCTGGCGGCGGCCGAGCAGCTGCTGGTCGACCGTGGTGTGCTCAAGCCGGGTGACACCTACGCCATCACCTGCGGCGAGCCGATGGGCTACCCGGGCGGCACCAACATGCTGAAGGTTTGCCGGGTCGGGTGAGGTCTGCCGGGCCGGGGCTGCGTACCCGGCTGTAACGCAGGCGTGATCCTGCGCAAAATTGGCACGCCCCCCGCCTCCGTGGGGCAGATATAAGGGGAAATCACAGGGCTGTTGTCCGCCTCGACCTTAGAATCCCAGGAGTTACACAGCGGTTTCAGCGGCCGCTGCTGCAGGTTCTTGTCCTCCTGTCTCCTGTCACTTTCTGAGGTTCCCCCATGCTCGTCTCCATGCGCCAACTGCTGGACCACGCCGCCGAAAACGGCTATGGCATCCCGGCCTTCAACGTCAACAACCTCGAACAGGTCCAGGCCGTGATGGCCGCGGCCGACGCGGTGGGTGCGCCGGTGATCCTGCAGGCCTCGGCCGGTGCCCGCAAGTACGCCGGCGAAGCCTTCATCAAGCACCTGATCCTGGCCGCCGCCGAAGCCTATCCGCACATCCCGCTGGTGATGCACCAGGACCATGGCACCAGCCCGAAGATCTGTGCCGGCGCGCTGGACCTGGGCTTCGGCTCGGTGATGATGGACGGCTCGCTGCGCGACGACGGCAAGACGCCCGCCGACTTCGGCTACAACGTGGACGTGACCCAGCAGGTCGTCGCGATGGCCCACAAGATCGGCGCCACCGTGGAAGGTGAGCTGGGCTGCCTGGGCTCGCTTGAAACCGGTGAAGCCGGCGAGGAAGACGGCGTCGGCGCCGTCGGCAAGCTCGACCACAGCCAGATGCTGACCGACCCGGAAGAGGCGGCCCAGTTCGTCAAGGCCACGCAGCTCGACGCGCTGGCGATTGCCATCGGCACCAGCCACGGCGCCTACAAGTTCACCCGTCCGCCCACCGGCGACGTGCTGGCGATCTCGCGTGTCAAGGAAATCCACGCCCGCATCCCCAACACCCACCTGGTGATGCACGGCTCGTCGTCGGTGCCGCAGGAACTGCTGGCCATCATCAACCAGTACGGCGGCAAGATGAAGGAAACCTACGGCGTGCCCATCGCCGAGATCCAGGAAGCCATCAAGCACGGCGTGCGCAAGATCAACATCGACACCGACATCCGCCTGGCGATGACCGGCGCGGTGCGCAAGTTCCACGCCGAGAACCCGGACAAGTTCGACGCTCGCGAGTGGCTCAAGCCCGCCCGCGAAGCGGCCATGGCGATCTGCAAGCAGCGCTACATGGAGTTCGGCTGCGAAGGCCAGGCCGGCAAGATCAAGCCGATCTCGCTGTCGGTGATGGCCGAGATGTACAGCCGCGGCGAGCTGGCACAGCGGGTACTCTGAGTGTCAGTTCTGATGCGGCAGTCCTGAGCTGCAGCCGCTCTGCCGCACAGCGGATGTGGCACCTGTCTTCAGGTGCGCACCTGATGCGTGGGCATCAACCGTGTTTCGATACAGCGGTAACCCAGGCGCACTTCGCCGCTCGCCTGCAGGCCACGCAGTGCCTCGTTCACACGCTGGCGTGAAGCACCCACTGCGTTGGCCAGGTCCGTCTGGGTGATGCGCAGCCGCAGGCTGCCATCGCTCAGTCGCTCGCCGTTGGTTGCGCCCAGATTGGTCAGCACCGCGCGCAGTCGGTCGGTCAGCGTGCCTTGCGATTGCGCCACGATGTGGTCGAACAGTTCGGCCACGCGCACGCTCAGCATGCGTGCCACCGCCACGCCCGCTGCTGCGTCGCGGTACAGCGCGGCCACGAAGTCGGCGGTGGGAATCCACAGGGCTTCGCAAGGTCCACTGGCCTCCAGGTCGTTCTGGAACGGCAACTGTGCCAACGCCGATGCCACCCCGACGACCTCACCGGCCTCCAGCCAACGAAACAGCCGCACTTCGCCGTTCGTGCTGTTGATGAGTACGCGTATGCGCCCGCTCAGCAGCACCATCACTGCGGGCACGGCCTGCCCGCGCTGCATCACCACGGTGCCGTCGCGGTAGCGCCTGACGCGGCCGGCACTGCGCATCAGCGCGACGCAGCCAGCGGGCATGGCGTCGAAGAATGCGTGCCCGCGCTGGCCGCTGGACGGGGAAGGGATAGTCCTCTCGGTGCTCACCCGGAGATTGTCACGCATGGGTCAATTGACTGCGCCTAGCGGGCTTTCAATGCGCCACGGTAGCCGCGAATACGGCCAGTCGGCTCCATCAACCCCGAGGTGATTGACATGCGCAGATTCCACAAGTCCCTGGTGGCCACTGGCCTGGTGCTGGTTGCAGCTTCTGCCCATGCGCAAGAAGTCGTGCGTGTGCAGGACTACCCGGGGCTGGGCAACATGATGCTGCGGGTGGCGATCACCAATGGGTACTGCGACAAGCGCGGCATCAAGTGCGAAGCCAAGACCATCCCGGCCGCCCCGCTGGGCGTGCAGACCCTGCTGGCCGGCGACCTGGACGTGGCGATGGCGCCGCCCGAGGTGGTGATCCAGGCCGTCAACAAGGGGGCGGATCTGCGCATCATCGGCAATGGCGCCCGCAATTCGAACTTCTTCCTGATGGCCAGCACGGGTCTGGAAACGCCCAATGCCGCCAAAGGCTATCCGGCGGTGATGCAGGACTTCAAGGGCAAGAAGGTGGGCGTCACGGCGCGCGGCAGTGCAGCCGAATTCCAGCTCCTCGACCTGCTCAAGGGCGCCGGCATGAAAAGCGAAGACATCACCATCGTGGCGGTGGGGGCCCCCAACACGGCCTTCCCGGCCATCGCCAACAAACAGATCGATGGCCTGATGCTGTTTGCGCCGATGGATGGCTTCTGTGAGGTCAGCAAGGCTTGCCGCATCGTCGTCGATCCGCGCAAGGGCGAGGGGCCGGCCGATCTGCTGAAGCTGTCCGGCGCGGCCGTGGTGCTGGCGGTGCGTGCGGACTACACGGTCAAGAACACCAAGGCCCTGGACGCGCTAGCCGGTGCGCTGCGCGAAGCCGAGGCCTTCATCCAGGCACCGGCCAACTATGCCGCCGTGTTCAAGATCGCCCAGGAAACCGGCAAGATCAACATCCCCAGCGGGGACCAGATCCTGGACTTCTCGCTGCGCACGGGTCTTCCGAGCTACCGCTTCGCGCTGGAGCCCGCCGCGCTGCAGCATGCGGCCGACTACCTGCACCGCACCGGGCAGGTCGACAAGCTCGTGGACACGGCGCGCTTGCTGCAGTTGCGCTGATCATGACCACGGAATCCGGTATTGCCGTTGATGGCCTCAGCCTGCGCTTTGGTGCGGGCAGTCCGGTGCTGTCGGAGGTGTCTCTGCACGTGGCCGAAGGCGAGTTCGTCTCGCTGGTGGGCCCCAGTGGCTGTGGCAAGACGACCTTGCTGAACCTGTGTGCCGGGCTGGTGCCGCACAACGGCACCGGCACCGTGCGCGTGGGGGGGCGTGCGCCGGTGGAGGGCGATCCGCGCATCGGCTACATGCTGGCGCGTGACAGCCTGCTGCCTTGGCGCACTGCCCTGGAGAACGCCGCTTTTGGTCTGAGTGTGCGGGGGGTGCCGGCAGCGGAATGCTTGCAGCGCGCCCGAGCCATGCTGGCCGAGGTGGGCCTGGCAGGCTTTGAGGAGGTGCTGCCCAAGGCCTTGTCGCACGGCATGCGCCAGCGCACGGCGCTGGCCCGCACCTTCGCCATGGACAGCACGGTGCTGCTGATGGACGAACCCTTTGGTGCACTCGACGCCCAGACCAAGCTCCAGCTGGAAGACCTGTTGCTGCGCCTGTGCCAGCAGCACCGCCACACGGTGCTGTTCGTCACGCACGACCTGGCCGAGGCGGTGGCGGTGTCGGACCGCGTGGTGGTGATGTCGTCCAAGCCTGGGCGCATCGTGGCCGACGTGCCCATCACGTTGCCACGCCCGCGGTCCATCCGCGAGTTGCAGAAAGACCCGCGCTTTCATGCGCTGTATGCGCAGTTGTGGGCGCATCTGGAATCGGGATGGGTGCGCCATGAAGGCTGAGAGCCGCTGGACCGTCAGGACGCTGCTGCCGCATGCGCTGTTCATCACGGCACTGCTGGGCCTGGGTGAGCTGGCGGCCGTCAACCGCTGGATCGATCCCACTTTCTTCGGCCAGCCCAGCGGCGTGGCCAAGTTCCTGTGGGCCAACCTGGGCACGGAAAAACTGTGGGTCGATCTGGCCTGGACGCTGGCAGGCATGGGGGCGTCCTTCGTGCTGGGCAGCGTGTGCGCCTTCACCGTGGCACTGATGTTCGTGCGCTGGCCGGCGCTGGAGCAGTTCGTCGAGCCGTACTTCAGCGCCCTGAACGTGATGCCGCGCATCGCGCTGGCGCCGCTGTTCATCCTGTGGTTCGGCCTCGGGCTGGGCAGCAAGATCGCGGTGGGCTTTTCGCTCAGCTTCTTCATCGTCCTGTCGGCCACCGTGGCTGGCATACGCGGCGTCAGCCAGGACCACGTCACGCTGTGCCGCACGCTGGGTGCCCGGCCTAGCACGCTGTTCTTTCAGGTCACGCTGCCCGGCGCGGTGCCGGTCATCTTTTCCGGTCTGCGGCTGGGCCTGATCTATTCGCTCCTGGGCGTGATCGGGGCCGAGATCATCGCCAGCGAGCGCGGTCTGGGCCAGACCCTGGCGTATCTGGGATCAACCTTTGACGTCAACGGCGTCATGGCCCTGCTGCTGCTGCTGGCTGTCCTGGGCGTGCTCATCATGCGTGGCATGAACTGGCTGGAAAAGCGTCTGCTCCATTGGCAGTGACCGGTCTGGCCGTCACAGCCACCAACACCGAAACGAAGGAGTTGCCACCATGGCCAATGCCAAACCGCTGAAACTCATCAACATCGCACGCCGCTACAAGCACATCACGCCGGTGCCGCGCATGCCCAACTTCGCGGCCTGGATCGACGGCGTAGACCTCACCCAGCCGCTGTCGGCGCCGGTGCAGGCCGAACTGCGCCAGGCTCTGTTCGACTTCGAGGTCATCTTCTTTCGCCCGCAGACCATCACGCCGGAGCAACATGTGGCGCTGGCCAAGGTGTTCGGCCCCCTGTCGGGCGGGTCTTACTTCGATCGCAAGCCTGGTGCGCCGGACATGGAAATGATCGTCTCCGACCGCGAGCGACCGCCGCAGATCGACAACTGGCACACCGACATCAGCTGGAAGCCCCAGCCGCCGCTGGGCACTGCCATCCAGATCACCGTCACGCCGCCAGCGGGCGGCAACACCTGCTGGACCAGCACCAGCAAGGCCTATGACTGGCTGTCACCGGGTCTGCAGAAGTACCTGGAGGGGCTGCAAGCCGTGCACACCTGGGAACAGTCGGGCTTTCGCGAAGCACTGGGCAATCGGGGTGAAGAAGCGTTGATCGGGGCCATCCGTGCTTTCAAGCCGGTGCTGCACCCGGTGGTGAAGAAGAACCCCGACTCGGGCCGCAAGTGCATCTTCGTGAACTCGGACTTCACGCGCAACATCGTCGACGTGGACCGCCACGAGGCGCGTGGCATGCTGCAATTCCTGCTGGAGTGGCTGAAGAAGCCCGAGTTCATGGTGCACCACCAGTGGACCGCAGGCGAGATCGCGTTGTGGGACAACCGCTCCACCCAGCACTACGCCGTCGCTGACTACTGGCCGCACCACCGGGTCAACCAGCGTGTCACCTTTGACGAGCCGGGCAGCGCACCGGCCTCGGCGGACAACGTGAATGCCAAGGTGCTGAAGGGTGAGGCGTTGCGCTGAAATGGCGGCTCGGCTCACGGACGGACTCCCCCGCCTACAATCCGGGCCGATTTCCCGTCCGTTTCTTCACGTTTCGAGCCCTCCGCCGTGACCGCTGCCCTGCACAACTCCAGCCTCCACTCCCTGCCCCTGCTTGCCCGCGGCAAGGTGCGCGACAACTACGCCGTCGGCGAGGACCGTATCCTGATGGTCGCCACCGACCGGCTCTCGGCCTTCGACGTCATCATGGGCGAGCCGATCCCGGGCAAGGGCGCGCTGCTGACGCGCGTGGCGCTGTTCTGGTTCGCGCGCCTGGGCCACATCGTGCCGAACCACCTCACCGGCGAAGACCCGCTGAGCGTGGTCGCCCCCGACGAGGTGGAACAGGTGCGGGACCGCTCGATGCTGGTCAAGCGCCTGAAGCCGCTGCCGGTCGAGGCGGTGGTGCGCGGCTACCTGGCCGGCAGCGGCTGGAAGGAATACCAGGAGAGCCAGTCGGTCTGCGGTGTGGCATTGCCGGCCGGTCTGACCAACGCGGCCAAGCTGCCGGCGCCGATCTTCACGCCGGCCACCAAGGCCGATGTGGGCGACCACGACGAGAACATTGCCTTCGAGCGCATGGTCGAGATCATCGGCTTGGACCTCGCCACCCGCGTGCGCGACGTGTCGATCCAGCTCTACCAGGCTGCCGCCGATTTTGCGCTGACCCGCGGCATCATCATCGCCGACACCAAATTCGAGTTCGGCCTCGACGAGCAGGGCACGCTGACGCTGATGGACGAGGTGCTGACGCCCGATTCCTCGCGCTACTGGCCGGTCGAGCAGTACGACGCCGCGCTGGCCGCGGGCGCGAACCCGCCGAGCTTCGACAAGCAGTACCTGCGCGACTGGCTGGAAACGGCTCAGGTCGACGGCCAGCCCTGGGGCAAGACGGCGCCTGCGCCCGCACTGCCGGACGAGGTCATCGCCCACACCACGGCCAAGTACCAGGAGGCGCTGGACCGTCTGATGCGGACGTGAGCGCGGCACGGGCTGCGGCAGGTCTGCCGTGAACCGGCTGCTTCTGGCGCTCGACGACGCGATGGCGCAGCGGCGGGCGCCGCGCGCGCTGCTGTTCCTGCGGGCCGAGCGGGCGGTCGTGCTGGCCCGGCTGGGCGAGACGGGCCGTGCGCGCAGCGAGATCGCCTGCCTGCGGGCCAGTGACGCGGCGCGCAGCTATCCCTCGCTGGAACCCTGGCTCTGTCTGGCGGAAGGGCTGGCCGATTTCTACGCCGACCTGGCCAGCCGTGCCCGCGACCGGGTGCGCCGTGCGCTGGCGCTGGCCCGCTCGACCCGCAGCACCCGCGCCTTGCCGCTGGCGGCCGCCTGGATGGCCCATCTGGACTTCCATGCCCGCGACGATGCGTCAGCCGTTGCGCACCTGGTGCTGGCGCTCGACACCGCACGGGGCGACCACCACAGCGCGCGTTCCCGGCTCTGTCTGGTGCTGGCCGGCATGCTGCATTACGCCGGAGCCGAGGAGCGCGCCCAGCCCTGGTACAGCCAGGCCCGGGTCCACGCCCAGGCCGAGGGGGACGGGGCGGCGCTCAGCTCGATCATGTACAACATGGCGCTGCTGCGGGTGGTCGAGGTGCGCCTGACGGCCGCCTTCGGCGCGCGCACCGATGCCGCCGCGCTGCGCCGGGCGATGCTGGGCACGGAGTCGTCCATCTTCCTGGACCGCAGCGTCAGCACCCGCGCCCTGAGCCACCACCCACCGATGCAGCATGCCCAGCTGCTGATGCTGTCCGGCGCCTTCACCGAGGCACTGGCCTTGTACGAAGCCCACACGGCACAGGCGGTGGCCGAAGGGCTGACCTCCTGCGAAGCGCTCTTCCTGGCCGACCAGGCGTGGTGCCTGGCCGAGCTGGGCCGCAGTGACGAGGCGCTGTCCCGGTCGCGCCTGGCCGCGGCGGCCCTGCCCGCCGCCACCGAGCCGGAGGACGCCGCCATTGCCCATGCAGTGCTGGCGCAGGTCCAGACGCGGCTGGGGCTGTCCGAGTCGGCACGTTGCCACGCCCAGGCAGCCGAGCGCCACCACACTGTCTACCGCCAGCGCACCGATGCGCTGCTGGCCCTGATCGACGCCCGTCCGGCGCTCAGAACACCGCCATGCTGAGCTTGCGGCGGTAGCTGTCGATCACCGGGTCGCCCGGCACGACCACGGCCTTGCCGGCGATCTCGACCGCGCCCTTCTTGGCTTCCGGCGCGGCCGTCTTCGGCGCCGGCTTGGCCATCAGCTCCAGGATCGCGACATAGGTCTTGCGCGCCAGGCCGTCGCTCCATCCCTTGTCGCGCATCAGGATCTCCAGCAATTCGTCCATCGCTTCCGTGAACGCCTCGCAGGCCATCAGCACCTGGGCGCGTTCGTAGCGGGCGTCGAAGTCGCGCTTGCTGGTGGCGATGGCCGCGTCGAGCGTGGCCATGTCGCGGGCGGTGGCCACGCGCTCGCAGGCGGTGATCCACAGACCGAGTGCCGCGATGCGGGTGTCCAGCATCGCCTTGGGGGCCATCGGGGCGTAGATCTGGCGGGCTTCGGTGACATGGCCGTTCTGCAGCAGCAGCTTGGCGAAGTCGAAGCGGGTCACGTCGTTGCTGGGGTCGGTGGCCAGCGCGTCCTGCAGCTTGTTCAGCGCGGCGGCGGTGTCGCCGTCCTCGATCAGGGCCTCGGCTTCTTCGGTCTCGACGGCGGCCTCGACCTCGGCCTCGCTCGGCACGTGCTTGTCGAGGAACTCGCGGATCTGTGCTTCGGGCACGGCGCCGACGAAGCCGTCGACCGGCTGGCCCTGGCTGAACATCACGCAGAACGGGATCGAGCGCACGCCGAACATCTGGCTGAGCTGGCCGGCGATCTCGGGCACCTCGTCGGCGTTGAGCTTGGCGAGCACGAAGCGGCCTTCGTAGGCGGTTTCGAGCTTTTCGAGCACCGGGCCGAGCTGCTTGCACGGGCCGCACCAGGGCGCCCAGATGTCGAGCAGCACCGGCTGCTGCATCGAGCCCTGGATCAGTTCGGCTTCGAAATTCTGGAGGGTGATATCGATCATCGGGGTGTACCTGGGGACCTGGGCCTGGGGCCTGAAAATGGGGACGAGGCGTGCGGGAAGGGGCTGCGGAGCCGGTGGCGCCTAAAATCCCGCCTTTGCCCAGCCCGGAGTCTGCCTTGAACAGCGCAACGCCCGTGGTCGGCATCGTCATGGGGTCCAACAGCGACTGGGACACCATGAAGAACGCCGCCCAGATTCTCGCCGACTTCGGCGTCCCCTTCGAAGCCCAGGTCGTCTCGGCCCACCGCATGCCCGACGACATGTTCCGCTACGCCGAGTCGGCGCGTGCGCGCGGCCTGCAGGCGATCATCGCTGGCGCCGGCGGCGCGGCCCACCTGCCGGGCATGCTCGCCGCCAAGACGCCGGTGCCCGTGCTCGGTGTGCCGGTGGCCAGCAAGCACCTGCAGGGCGTGGATTCGCTGCACTCGATCGTGCAGATGCCCAAGGGCGTGCCGGTGGCGACGTTTGCCATCGGTGTCGCCGGGGCGGCCAACGCGGCGCTGTTCGCCGTCGCGCTGCTGGCGAACCACGACGCGCGGCTGGCCGAGGCGCTCGACGCCTTCCGCGCCCGCCAGACCGAAGCGGCCCGGGCGATGACGCTCGGCCCGCTCGACAGCCAGGGCTGATGCGCATGGCCATGCCTCGACTGTTGCCCGGCGACCGCAGCGCCGCCGACCCGACTCGTGCCGTGACGCTCGGCGTGATGGGCGGTGGCCAGCTCGGCCGCATGTTTGTCCACGCTGCGCAGCAGATGGGCTTTCGCACCGTGGTGCTGGAGCCGGACGCGGCCAGCCCGGCGGGCGTGGTCGCCCATGCGCATGTGAACGCCGGCTACCTCGACGCCGCCGGCTTGCAGCGCCTGGCCGACGAGGCGGACGCGATCACGACCGAATTCGAGAACGTGCCGGCCGAGGCGCTGCGCACGCTGGCCGCGCGCCGGCCGGTGGCGCCGTCGGGCGACGCGGTGGCCGTGTGCCAGGACCGCGCGGCCGAGAAGGCCCATTTCACCGATTGCGGCGTGCCGGTGGCGCCGTATGCGGTGATCGACAGCGACGCCGCGCTGGCCGCGGTCGGCGACGACCTGCTGCCCGGCATCCTGAAGACTGCCCGCATGGGCTACGACGGCAAGGGCCAGATCCGCGTCGCCGACCGCGCGGAACTCGCCGCGGGCTGGGCGGAACTGGGCGGCGCGGTGTGTGTGCTGGAAAAGCGGCTGCCGCTGGCGTTCGAGGTCAGCGTGCTGATCGCGCGCGGCGGCGACGGGCGCGTGGTGGCCTTCCCGCTGCAGCAGAACCTGCACCGCGACGGCATCCTGGCTGTCACCACCGTGCCCGCGCCGGCCGGAACCCCCGCACTCGAAGCCGAAGCGATCGGCTGTGCGGCCCGGATTGCGGCGGACCTGGGCTATGTCGGCGTGCTGTGCATCGAGTTCTTCATCCTGGAAGACGGCTCGCTCGTCGCCAACGAGATGGCGCCTCGGCCGCACAACTCCGGCCACCACACGATCGACTCCTGCGACGTGTCGCAGTTCGACCTGCAGGTGCGCGCAATGGCGGGTCTGCCGCTGGTCAAGCCGCGGCTGCACTCGCCGACCGTGATG
Organism: Sphaerotilus sp.; assembly: GCF_034519685.1. Taxonomy (GTDB): domain Bacteria; phylum Pseudomonadota; class Gammaproteobacteria; order Burkholderiales; family Burkholderiaceae_C; genus Sphaerotilus. The sequence goes on from NZ_JAXHOF010000002.1 coordinate 21,268, forward strand.
CTCAACCTGCTGGGCGACCTGTGGTTCGACGCGCAAGGCGCCGAGCGCTCGCCCGACTGGGCGGCCGTGCTGGCGCTGCCGGGGGCGCACCTGCACCTGTACGGCAAGGAATCCGCCCGTCCCGGCCGCAAGATGGGCCACCTGACGGTCACGGCGGCCACGCCCGCGGCGGCGCGTGACGTGGCGCTGCAGGCGGCGGCGTTGCTCGGCCTGCCGGCGTTCTGACCGCGGCGAGGGTGCAGACATGGCACGGCTGATCGACGCGACCACCCCCGCGCACCTCGCCGCCGCGCTGCCGGACGCTGTGGCGCGGCTGGCGGCGGGTGAGCTGGTGGCGTTTCCGACCGAGACGGTCTACGGCCTGGGCGCGCGCGCCGACCAGGCCGAGGCGGTGGCGAAGATCTTCGCCGCCAAGGGCCGCCCGAGCGACCACCCGCTGATCGTGCACGTGGCCGATGCGGCGGGCGCGGCGGCATTCGCGGCGGAATTGCCGCCGGTGGCGCAACGGCTGATGGCGGCGTTCTGGCCGGGGCCGCTGACGGTGATCGTGCCGCGCCGCGCCGGCATCGGCGCCGAGGCTGCGGGCGGGCAGGACACGGTCGGCCTGCGCTGCCCCGATCACCCGGTGGCGCTGGCGCTGCTGCGGGCGGCGGCCGAGGCCGGCGTGCCGGGTGTGGCCGCGCCGAGCGCCAACCGCTTCGGCCGCGTCAGCCCGACGCAGGCGGCGCACGTCGCCAGCGAGTTCGAGGCCGCGCCGGACCTGCGGGTGCTGGACGGCGGTGACTGCGCGGTGGGCATCGAGTCGGCGATCGTGGACTGCAGCCGCGGGCACCCGGTGCTGCTGCGGCCCGGCTGCCTGACCGTGGCCGAGATCGAGGCGGCGGCCGGCGAGCCGCTGCGTGCCCGCGACGCCACCGCGCCGCGCGCCTCCGGCACGCTGGAGGCGCATTACGCCCCGCAGGCCAAGGTCCGGCTGATGAGCGCCGAGCAACTGGACGCAGCCTTGACCGTCTGGTCCGCGACGGGCCACAAAGCTTCATCTGCAGCGCCGACGCTGGCGGTATATTCCCGCAGCCGCCGGCCGGCGCTGGCGGGTGTGGTGCTGCGGCGCATGCCCGACGAGGCGGCCGCGGTGGCGCACGAGTTGTTTGCGGTGCTGCGGACGCTGGATGCGAGCCGCGCGCCCTTGATCTGGGTGGAAACGCCCCCGGCCTTGCCCGAATGGGACGGTGTCCGCGACCGGCTGCAGCGGGCGGCGGCGGCCTGACGGAGCCCAAGTCCGGACCGGACGAACTGGAGTTTGCATGCGTGTTCTGAAGTCTCTGTGCGCCTCGGCGCTGTTCGCTGCAGTGCTGGCCGGCCTGTCCGGTTGCGGCGGCTCGTCGTCGCGGGTCGAGGCCTATGTGCCGACCGGACTCGTGGCCTTCGGCGACGAACTCAGCCTGATCGACACCTCGGGCCGCAAATACACCGTCAACGCACTCAAGACCGGCACCACCGGCATCGATTGCGCCACCTACCCGGTCTGGCCGCAGGTGGTGGCCGATGGCTACGGCATGGTCTTCCAGGAATGCAACCCGAACGCCGTGGCCACGACCGCCGCGGTGATGAAGGCCAGTGTCGGGGCGAAGGTGGCCGATGTGGTGGCCGCCGTGGCCGCTTACCAGGCCACGGCCGTCTTCACGCCGCAGACGCTGGTGACCGTGATGGCCGGCCAGCACGACATCCTGGCCGCCTACAACGCCTACGGCGCCGGCACGCTCACCCGTGCCCAGGCCAAGGCCCAGGTGGCCGCGGCCGGCAAGACGCTGGGTGCGCTGGTCAACACGGTGGCCAACCAAGGCTCTGGCGCCCGGGTGCTGTATGCCACGCCGCCCAACCTCGGCTATTCGCCCTTTGCCGCCGAGCAGGTCAGCACCACGGGTGATGCCGACCGCGCCGTGCTGCTCAAGGAGCTGACCCTCGATTTCACGGCCGGACTGCGTCTGGAGGTGATCAACGACGGCCGCTACGCCGCACTGATCACGGCCGACGAGCTGACCATCACCATGTCGGACCCCACCAAGCTGCAGGCCAATGCCTTGACGAATGTGGTGGACGCCGTCTGCACGACCGCCTTGCCCGACTGCACCACGGCCACGATGGTCAGCGGCGCTGCGGGGCTCGGCACGGCCTACCTCTGGGCCGATGCCCAGCATCCGGGGGTCAACTACCAGGTCCGGGTTGGCATCGCGGCCCTCAACCGCGCGCGCAACAACCCGTTCTGACGCCGAAAGGCTGGCTCAGCGCGGCGCCAGCGACCAGCCCACCACGGCGTCCAGCACCGCCCGCGCCGGTGCACCGGCCGCCAGCGGGTGGTTGAGCACCACCACCACCGCATGGCGGCGTCCGTCCGCACCATGGACCACGCCGGCCAGCGAGGCTACGTTGTTCAGCGAACCGGTCTTCAGGTGCGCCCGCCCGCTGGCGGACGTGACGCGCCGCGCGGTCGTCTCGATGCCGGCCACTGGCAGCGAGCCGAGCAGCTCCGGCATCCACGGCTGCGTCCAGGCCCACTGCAGCAGCCGGCCCAGACAGCGCGGGCTGATCCGCTCCTCGCGGGACAGGCCGGAGCCGTTGTCGATCACCAGCTCGCCCTCCCGACAGCCGTGCGCCTGCACCAGCGCCTGCACCTCGGCGCGCGCGCCTTCCCAGGTCGCCGGCTGGGCAGGCTGTCCGGGGCTGAGCGCCAGCAGCAGGTGCTGGGCGATGGCGTTGTTGCTGTGCTTGTTCATGTCGCGCAGCACCTCGGGCAGCGCGGGCGACAGGCCTTCCGCCACCAGCGCCGCACCGGCCGGGACCGGGCCTTCGCGGACCTGCCCGCGCAGGCGCCCGCCCAGCGCGTTCCACTGGGCCGCGATCGCCCGGGCGTTGAACCCGGCCGGATCCGGCCAGGCCAGCGGCCAGACCTTGTCGCCGCAGGCGGTGGGCAGGCTGCCGCCGAAGCGGGGCCGCAGCAGATCGCTGACGTCGAGCTGCAGTCCGCCGCGCCAGTCCTGGCACGGCCCACCCGCCAGCGGCACCGTCGCCGGCCATTGCACGCCCGCCAGCGCCGTGTCGGCGGACACCCGTGCCACGCCGCGTGCCGTGTCCGGCCGGAAGCTCAGCAGCAGGCTCTTCTGGTTCACCAGCAGCGCGTCGGGGCGCACGTTGTAGGGTTTCAGCGGCTCGCCGTCGAAGGCGCCCGGATCGATGGCCGCAATCGCGAATGCGCTGCGGTCGAGCACGAGGTCGCCGCGCAGTTCCGGCCCCGTCACCGCCATCACCTGCCGCAGCAGCGACCACAGCCGCTCGTTGACCAGCCGCGGATCGCCCCGGCCCTGGAGATAGAGGTGTGTGCCGTCGGTGTGGACGGGGGTGCGCCACTGGAACAGCGGGCCGAGCCGGTCCAGCGCGGCCATCGACGTGACCACCTTCATCACCGACGCAGGGTGGGCCAGCGTGTCGGACTGGTGCGCCAGCCAAGGCGGGCCGCCCTCGACCGGCGCGACCCAGGCGTAGAGGCTGTCCTCGGGCAGCTGGGCCTGCGCCAGTGCCGCGCGCACGGTGTCTGGCAAGGTGGTCTGCGCCACGGCAGGCAGGCCATGGCACAGGGCCAGCGCAAGGGGCACGGACAGGGCGGGTGAGCGGGATCGGAGTGGCCGGGACATGCCCGGATCATACGGAGCGGCCGGTACACTGCCGCCCATGTCTGCCCCCCGCCTGCTTGCCCTCGATACCGCCACCGATGTGGTCCACCTCGTGCTCGTCCAGGGCGAGCAGGTGCTGGTGCGGGCGCTGCCCGGTGGGGCGCAGGCGTCGGCGTCGCTCCTGCCGGCGATCCGCGGCCTGCTGGTGCAAGGCGGGCTTGCGCTGCGCGATCTGGAGGCGATCGCCTTCGGCCACGGGCCTGGCGCATTCACCGGATTGCGCACGGCGTGTGCGGTGGCGCAGGGGCTGGCGGTCGGCGCCGACCGTGCGCTGCTGGCGCTGGACACGCTCGCCGCCTTGGCCGAATCCGCCCGGCAGCAGGGTGAAACGGGCGACGCGGTGTGGAGCGTGCTGGATGCGCGCATGGGCGAGGTGTACGCGGCGCGCTGGTGCCGCACGGCGGACGGTGGCTGGACGGCGGACGGGCCGGTGTCGCTGTACAACCCCGCAGCGCTGGCCGAGGCCATCGAGCGGGCGCCGGCCGCGCTGGCCGGCAATGCGCTGGTGGTGCAGGCCGAGGTGCTGGGGCCGCTGGCGACGCGGCTGGGCGTGGCGACCTGGCCGGCGGCGGTGCCGGACGGGGCGGCGCTGGCGGTGCTGGCGCGGGTGGCCTATGGGCGGGGGGCATGGATCGACCCGGCGCTGGCCTTGCCGCTGTATGTGCGTGACAAGGTGGCCCAGACCACGGCCGAGCGGGCGGCGATCCGGGCACGGCCATGACGCTGACCTTGCAGCCGATGGCGTTGCCGCTGCTCGATGCCGTTCTCGCGATCGAGGTGCGGGCGTATTCGTTCCCGTGGAGCCGCGCCAACTTCGTCGATTCGCTGGCCGCCGGGCACCTCACGCACTGCCTGCTGTCGCCCGAAGGCGAGCTGCTGGCCTACCAGGTCGCGATGGCCGGGTTCGAGGAGTGGCATCTGCTCAACGTGACCGTCTCGCCCGATCACCAGGGACGCGGGCTGGCCACGCAGTTGCTGCACGGACTGATCGACCATGCCCGTGCCACGGGGGCGGACTGGCTGTGGCTGGAGGTCCGGCCCAGCAACGAACGGGCACGGAGGCTGTACGCCCACCTGGGCTTCGAGCAGGTGGGGGTGCGCAAAGGCTATTACCCGGACGGGCGCGGACAGCGCGAGGATGCGCTGGTGCTGCGGCTGTCCCTGGACCAGACGGCGGGAGCGGTGGCATGAGCGTGGGCTATACCGAGCGGCAGCAGGCGATGCTGCAGGAGATGGGGATTCGGGTGTGGGTGCCGCCGCGGGTCGAGGTGGCAGAGGCGGCTGTGCCGGTGGTCGATGTGGTGGTGGAGGGGGTGGGTGCCCGCGTGCGCGGGCATGACGAGCGGGGGGATGTCGTGGCGCGGGTTGTGGAGGTGTCCGCGCCTGTGTCCGGGACTGTGCCGGAGCCCGTGTCGGAGCTTGTGCCGGCGTCCGTGGTCGCGCTGCGGTCGACCGGCGTGGCGGCGATGGACTGGGACGCACTGCGCGCAGCGGTGTCGTCCTGCCGGGCCTGCACGCTGTGCGAACGTCGCAAGCAGACCGTGTTCGGCGTCGGCCACCCGCAGGCGCAGTGGATGCTGATTGGCGAGGCCCCTGGCGAGCAGGAAGACCTGCAGGGCGAGCCCTTCGTCGGCAAGGCGGGGCAGTTGCTCGACAACATGCTGCGCGCCGTCGGCCTGACGCGCAGCGAGGCGCCCGCGCACGAGCAGGTCTACATCGCCAACGTGCTCAAGTGCCGCCCGCCGCAGAACCGCAACCCGGAGCCGCAGGAGGTCGCGCAGTGCGAGCCCTACCTGCTGCGTCAGATCGCGCTGGTGCAGCCGAAGCTGATCCTGGCGATGGGGCGCTTCGCGGTGCAGTCGCTGCTGAAGACGGCGGAGCCGATCGGGCGGCTGCGCGGGCGGGTGCACGAGGTGCAGGGCGTGCCGGTGGTCGTGACCTACCACCCGGCGTATCTGCTGCGCAATCCGCTGGACAAGGCGCGGTCGTGGGAAGACTTGTGTCTGGCGCGTGAGGTGATGGCGCGCGCCGGCTGACGCGGCGCGGTTGTGTCAGGTCTTGGTCGCCACAGCGGCGGCGTGCGCCCCGCCCAGGAACAGCCGCTCGATGTCCGGATCCGCCAGCAACTCCCCCGCCGGCTTCTGCAGCACCCGCCGCCCCGACTCCAGCGCGATCGCCTCGTCCGAGATCTTCAGCGCGCTCTTGACGTTCTGCTCGACCATCAGCACGGTCGTGCCCTGGTCGGCCAGCCCGCGCAGCAGCTTGAACACGTCGGCCACCACCAGCGGCGACAGGCCGATCGAGGGCTCGTCGATCAGCAGCACCTTCGGGCGGATCAGCAGCGCGCGGCCGATCTCGAGCTGCTTCTGCTCGCCGCCGGACAGGGCCGACGCCTGGCTGTGCAGCCGCTCGGCGACACGGGGAAAGCGCTGGAGCACCTCAGGGATGCGCTCGTGCGTGGTCTTCATGCCGAGCGTGATGCCGCCGAGTTCGAGGTTCTGGAACACGGTGAGCTGGCCGAACAGGTTGCGGCCCTGCGGCACGAAGGCGATGCCGTGTCGGACCAGCAAGTCCTTGGGGTTGGCGCCGGTGATGTCCTGCCCGTCGAGGCGGATGTGGCCGCTGCGCACCTTCAGCAGGCCGAACAGCGCCTTCAGCACCGTGGACTTGCCGGCGCCGTTCGGGCCGATCAGCAGCGTGATCGCGCCGCGCCGGGCCTTGAAGCTCAGGTGGTTGAGGATCATGAAATCGCCGTAGCCGGCGAGCACGTTCTCGAATTCGATGGCGTGTTCGGACATGGTCTTCAGCTCCCGAGGTAGGCGTCGAGCACCTGCTTGTTGGCGCGGATCTCGGCCGGCGTGCCGATGGCCATCACCTTGCCTTCCACCATGACGAGGATGCGGTGGCACAGGTCCATCACGAAGTCCATGTTGTGCTCGATGACGACGAAGCTGCTGACCTTGCCGCCCGTGCGGCCCTGCTGGTTGAGCTGCTTCAGCAGCGTGCTGATGCCGCCGACCAGGCTCGGGTTGACCCCGGCGCAGGGCTCGTCGAGCAGCACCAGCGCAGGCTCGCTCATGAACGCCATCGCGATGTCCACCAGCTTCTGCTGGCCGTAGCTCAGCTCGCCGGCCTTCTTGTCGGCGACATGGCGGATGCGGAACAGGTCGATCAGCGCGTCGGCCTTCTGCCCGAGGCCGGAGTCCCCGGGCGCGAACATGCGGCTGAACATCGTGCCCTTGTGTTCCTGCGCGGCGACGATCAGGTTGTCGCGCACGGTCATCTTGCCGAAGACCTGCAGCGTCTGGAAGGTGCGGCCGACGCCGCGCTGGTTGAGCTGCAGCGGGCTCAGGCCGGTGATGTCGCGGCCGTTGAGTTCGATGCGGCCGGCGTCTGGCGTGATCTGGCCGAGCACGCTGTTGAACATCGTCGTCTTGCCCGAGCCGTTCGGGCCGATGACGCCGAAGATCTCGCCGGGCATCACTTCGAACGACACGCCGCCGACGGCCTGGATGGCGCCGTAGGCCTTTTTCAGGTCGGTGACCTTGAGCAGGGGGGCGGTCATGGGTCAGGGGCCTTTCTGTTCGGTGGCTGTGGCCGCACCTGCTGCATTCGCTGCAGCCGATCGGGCGGCCGACGCTTCACGCGCCTGGCGCCGCGCCTTGAGCCGGTCGGGGATGCTCAGCAGCCCGTCCGGCAGCCACAGCATCAGCAGCACGACCAGGGCGCCGAAGACGAACAGGTACCAGGCCTGCGCGAAGCGCAGCCACTCCGGCAACAGCACGCCCACCGCCGAGCCCAGCACCGGCCCGAAGAAGTAGCCCGGCCCGCCGACCACGACCATCAGGTACATCATGATCGAGGCGCCCACGGTGAACGGTGCCGGCTCGATGAACTGCACCAGCGAGCCGAACAGCGCGCCCGCCACGCCGGCGTAGACCGCGCCGATGGCGAAAGCCAGCAGGGTGTAGCGCTGGATGTCGATGCCCAGGCTTTCCGCGCGGATCGGGTTGTCGCGCAGCGCGGTGAACGCCTTGCCCCACGGCGAGCGCAGCAGCCCCCACAGCAGCCCCGCCAGGATCAGCGCCACCGCCAGCACGAAGTAGTAGTAGGGCAGGGCGCCGTCCAGCGAGTAGCCGAACAGGCTCGGCCGCGTGATGCCGTTGATGCCGAAGGTGCCGCCGGTGAGCCACTCCTCGTTGCGCATCACCAGCCACACCGCGGTGTTGAAGCCGAGCGTGGCGAACGCGAGGTAGATCGCCTGCACCCGCAGCGCCGGAAAGCCCAGCAGGATGCCGATGGCGAAGCACAGCACCATTGCCGTCGGCAGCCCGATCCAGAAGCTCACGCCGTGCTGCAGCAGGATGGCCACCGTGTAGGCACCGATGCCGAAGAAGGCGGCGTGGCCGAGCGATTTCTGGCCGGCGTAGCCGACGGTCAGGTTCAGGCCCATCGTCGCGATGATGAAGATGAGCCAGTAGGTGAAGAGGTAGACGCCGTAGCTCTTGAGCATGGGCGGCGTGGCCAGCAGCATGACCAGGATGGCCAGCGCACCGAGCTTGTGGAGAGTTTTCATGGTGGGTGTCCTGGGGCGGCGGATCGAGGTCAGACCTTGCGCATCACCTTCTGACCCATCAGCCCCTCGGGCTTGAACAGGATCACGGCCATGAACAGCACCAGCGCGACGGCGTCCTTGTAGGCCGGCGAGACATAGGCGGCGGCCAGGTTCTCCGCCACGCCGACGATCACGCCGCCCAGCAGCGCGCCGCGCGAGTTGTTGAAGCCGCCGATGATGGCGGCGAAGAAGGCCTTGGTGCCCAGCCCCTCGCCCATGTCGAACTTGGCCAGGTAGGTCGGGGTCACCAGCAGCGCCGCGGCGCAGGCCAGCAGCGCGTTGACCGCGAAGGTGTAGAACACCATGCGCGGCACGTTGATGCCCAGCACGGTGGCGCTTTCGGTGTTCTGCGCGACCGCCTGCATCGCGCGGCCGGTGACGGTCTTGCCGAGGAAGGCCTGGGTGCCGAACACGAGGGCGAGCGCCACGACCAGCGTGCCCACGTCGGCGGCGGTGATGGTCACGCCGGCGATGTTGAACAGCGCCTCGCCGAACATCCCGGGGAAGGGGTGGGCCTCGGCCGAGTAGCCAGCGCGCACGCCGTTGCGCATCGCGATCGACAGGCCGATGGTGGCGACCACGATCGGCATCAGCCCGTGGCGCAGCAGCGGATCGGCAATGCCGCGCTTGAAGCCCCAGCCGAGCACGACCACACCGACCACGCAGGTGACGATGAAGGCGATCGGCAGCGGAAGTCCGAACGCCGAGAACGCCAGCATCGTGAACGCCGGCAGCATCACGAACTCGCCCTGCGCGAAGTTGATGGTGCCGCTCGCCTGCCACAGCAGCGTGAAGCCGAGGGCGGCCAGCGCGTAGATGCTGCCGGTGGCGACACCGGAGAACAGCAGTTGGAAGAAGTCGGTCATGGAGTCCTCTCGAAGCGGTTCGAGGGCAGTCGTGGGGCGGACCGCATGGCGTGCCGCAAGCCTGCGGCCCGCCCCGACCGGATCACCGGGGCGGACGCGTGGGCGGGGAGGGCCGGCTTACTTGCCAGCGTTCAGCGCGGGCAGGACTTCCTTCACTTCCTGCTTGCCGTTCTTCACCTCGACGATGAAGCTTTCGCGGTCGAGGTCGCCGTTGTTGTCCATGCTCACGTCCATCAGCACGCCGGGTTGCTTGGCCGCCGACACCTTCAGCCCGTGCAGCGCCTGCGCCACCGCCTTGCGGTCGATCTTGCCGGCCTTCTCGATGGCGGCCTTCATCAGGTAGACGCCGGTGTAGCCCTTGATGCCGTTGTGGTCGCTGATGTATTTGTAGTCCTGGTAGAACTTGGCCTTGAACTTCAGCATCAGCGGGTTCGGCGCGTCCACCGTCAGGCCGACATGGGCGACTGCACCGTTGGCGGCTTCACCGGCCAGCTCGATCACCTTCTGCCCGGTCAGCGTTGTCTCGCCGACGATGGGCTTGCTGTAGCCCTGCTTGCGCAGCTCGCGCAGCGCCCGCGCCGACTCTTCCTCGTTGGTGTAGACGAACAGGGCATCCGCGTTCGACTGCCTGGCCTTGAGCACCGGCGCCGAGAAGTCGATCTGGCCCGAATCGGTCGAGATGTCGGCGACGACCTTCACGCCCTGGGCTTCCAGCGCCTTGGTGATGGCGTCGCGGCCGCCCTTGCCGAAGTCGTTGTTGACGAAGATGACCGCCACCGTCCTGGCCTTCAGGCCATTGGCGATGTAGCGCGCGACCTTCGGCATGGCCGTTGTCTGCGTGAAGCTGGTGCGGAAGATGTAGGGGTTGCCCTTCTGGGTGATCGCGGCCGCCTCGCCGCCGGTGAAGTTGGGCACTTCGGCGCGCTGGGTCTCGGCCATGCTGACCATGATCGAGCCGGAGAACACCGGGCCGAAGACCGCGAACACGCCGTCGTCGATGGCCTTCTGGGTCAGGCCCTTGGCGACGCCGGGGTTGCTTTGTGTGTCGAGCGTGGTGGTCTCGATCTTCTTGCCGAGGATGCCGCCGGCGGCGTTGATCTCCTTGACGGCCAGCTCGACGCCGTTCTTGAAGTTGGTGCCGGCCGTGGCGCCTGCGCCCGACAGCTCGACGATGTTGGCGAGCTTGATGGCTTGTGCCTGCGCCAGGCTGGTGGTGCCCGCAGCGAGCAGGGTGGCCAGTGCCACGATGGAGGGACGAAGGTGGGTCATCAGGAGCCTCTGTGTGTCAGGAACGAGGGGACGGGGTGTCACCTCGCACGATAGGCAGGCTCCCGGGCGGCGACAAGGCGTGAAATCCACCATGGAGCGTGGAGGGGCCGACCGGTCAGCCGTGGTGGGTGCCCAGGTAGCGCTTGCGCCAGAAGAACGCGCTCAGGCCGATGCCCAGCAGCACCATCAGCCCGGCAGCCACCCAGAAGCCGGTGGGCGAGTGGATCAGCGGCAATGCGTCGAAGTTCATCCCGAAGAAGCCGGTGATGAGGTTCAGCGGCAGGAAGATCGCGGTCAGCACGGTGAGCGTGCGCATGATGTCGTTGGTGCGCTGGCCGACCATCGAGAAATGCATCTGCACCGCGCTCTCGATCGACGACTCCAGCCGCCGCACATGCCCCAGCACCCGCTCGATGTGTTCCAGCACATCGCGCGAACGCACCCGCAGCAGCTCGCGGTCCCGCCGGGCGGCGGTGTCCGCGGGGTCGGGCCATTCGTCGATGCTGTCGATCCACTCCTGGATGGCGCTGCGCTGGTCCTCGCAGACGTCTTCGAGCTGGTGCAGCGTGTTGCGCGACTCCAGCAGCGCGGTCCAGTCGACCTTGCGGCTGCGTGGGCCGAGCAGGGTCTGCTGCAGCGTCGTGAGCTGGCGCGTGAGCAGGCGGCGCAGTTCCAGGTAGCCGTCCACCATGTGGTTGACGATGCGCAGCATGAGGTCGGCTGCGCTGGGCGGGAGCCGGCTGGCGCCGCTGCCGTTGACCGTCATCTGCCCGAGTTTCATCGCGAAGAATTCGCGCACCAGACAGTCGGCAGGATGCACCGTCAGCAGCACCCGGTCGAACACCGCGAAGCCGACCGGGCTGGTGTCGATGGACGCCAGCGCCTGGCGGGCGGTGGCCACGGTGCCGTGTTCGTCGTCGAGAAACAGGCTGGTGCTGCCGGGCGCAGCGGCGAGGCGGCGGAACACCAGCAGGTCATACCACGAGGTGTAGTCGAAATGCGAGGGCAGCTGGTTGCTGAGCAGGTCGGAGATGTGCAGGTCCACGAGCTGGCCACCGGCGCACTGGTGCAGCACCGCCTGCACCTCGGCGACCCGGACCTCGAATTCGCGCCGCGCCGACGCGATCCACAGGAAACCGCGCTCAGGCAGCGTCTGTGGCAGATCGGGCAGTTCGGTGCAGCGATCGTCGATCAGGAAAACGCGCATGCCCGCGTTCGCCTCAGCCCTGGCGGATCAGCCGGGCGGCGTCGAGCGCGAAGTAGGTGAGCACGCCATCGGCGCCGGCGCGCTTGAAGGCCAGCAGCGATTCCATCATCACCGCGTCGTGGTCGAGCCAGCCGTTGAGCGCGGCGGCCTTGAGCATCGCGTACTCGCCGCTGACCTGGTAGGCGAAGGTCGGCACGCGGAACTCGTCCTTCACGCGGCGCACGATGTCCAGGTACGGCATGCCCGGCTTGACCATGACCATGTCGGCGCCCTCGGCGATGTCGAGCGCGACCTCGCGCAGCGCCTCGTCGCTGTTGCCCGGGTCCATCTGGTAGACCTTCTTGTTGCTCTTGCCCAGGTTGCCGGCCGAGCCGACCGCGTCGCGGAACGGGCCGTAGAAGGCGCTGGCGTACTTGGCGCTGTAGGCCATGATGCGGGTGTGGATCAGGCGCTTGGCTTCCAGCGCTTCGCGGATCGCGCCGATGCGGCCGTCCATCATGTCGCTGGGGGCGACGATGTCCACACCGGCTTCGGCCTGCACCAGCGCCTGCTGCACCAGCACCTCGATGGTCTCGTCGTTGAGCACGTAGCCGGTGTCGTCGAGCAGGCCGTCCTGGCCGTGCGAGGTGTAGGGGTCGAGCGCGACGTCAGTCATGATGCCGAGTTCGGGGAAGCGCTTCTTCAGCTCGGCCACGACCCTCGGCACGAGGCCGTCGGGGTTGGCGGCTTCACGGCCATCGGGGGTCTTGCCGACGCTGTCCAGCACCGGGAACAGCGCCATCACCGGAATGCCCAGCGCCACGCACTGCTCGGCCACCGGCAGCAGCTGGTCGAGGCTGCGGCGCTGCACGCCGGGCATCGAGCCCACGTCCTGCACCAGCCCCTGGCCTTCGAGCACGAACACCGGGTAGATCAGGTCGCTGCAGCGCAGGTGGTGTTCGCGCACAAGATCGCGGGTGAAGGTATCGCGGCGCAGGCGGCGCGGGCGGCTCAGGGGGTAGGCGGCAGGAGGAATCATGGCGGGCGGCAGGGCAGCGGGTGGAGGCTGTTTTTTCTACATCAGGCAAGGTGCCGCGGCTCTACGGGACACCCCTTACCTTGTCAAAGGCGGGCTTGATGTTAAACTCATTCCCGAGCGATGTGCCGCTAGGTACTCGTTCCCTGCTTTTCCTCCCTGAGCAGGTGCCTTACCGTGTTGACAGCGTTAAGGCTTCGAAGCCCCAGCAAGCATGCTGGGGCTCTTTTTTTGTCTGTACGGATCGTCGCTTCGCCGCCGCCGCGGCAGGCCGCGTGCGGTCAGCGTGGCGCAGTGACCGTGCGGTTCGGGCTGCGGCCGATGCCGGACATCGGAACATCCAGCGACACGTCCACACCATCCAGCTGCACCGGCTGGGTGGCGTTGAGTTCGTCGAACCAGGTGCTGCGCGGAGGCTCCTTGTAGCCCGGCAGATCGTGGCCGTCGAATGGACGTACGCGGGCGCCGCTGCGCGGTGCGACATCCAGCGGTGCGGTGTCGGGACCGTTGTCCTGCATCGCCGGAGTGGGCGCGGTGTCGCCCGACTCTTGCAGCAGTGCCTTGCGCACGGCGATCGGGTCCGGCAGGAAGGCTTCGTTCCAGACATGGAGTGGAATGCCCGCCGCCCGCAGCACGCGCTCGATGCGTTGCTGGCGCTTGCGGGCACGTTCGGAATCGACCTTGTCGGCTTGGCGTACCTCGATGATCGCCACCACATTGGAGGCGGCATCGCAGACCATCAAGTCCACGCAGACATGCCCGACCCGGCGCAGCCATTCCACATAGGAGTGCCGCGTCGGCACCTTGATGAAATGCGACAGCGGTACCTGCGCCAGGATCATGTGCTCGGGTGTGGCGCGGCGCAGCAGTTCGAGCGCACGCTGGTGGCGCAGGGTCAGCACGCGCGTGGCTTCTGGCGGCCAGCCGATGACGGTGTCCACGGCGTCGAGTGCACGGGGGCGACCCATGCGGGTCGGATCGGCCGGCTGGTTGGTGAGACGGCGCCACAGCCACAGCAGTGCCGCTGCACCCACGCAGCCCGCCAGCAGCAGCGCCCCATTGCTGGTTGCGATAGATGAAAAATTCATCCCGTCAAGCTACCTGTCCCGGTGCTGGACGTCAATCCCGACGAAGGTGTGATGGATGTAACAGGTTCTGGTTGTGTGCCTGCATCACCGCGGGACTGTTACAACCGTGTGCGACCGTCAGAAACCCATGCCGCCCATGCCACCCATCCCGGGCATGCCCTTCTTGCCCGCCAGACGCTTCATCATCTTCATCATCCCGCCGCCCTTCATCTTCTTCATCATGTCGCGCATCTGCTCGAACTGGTTGAGCATTCGGTTGACCTCCTGCACATGCACCCCCGCGCCGGCGGCGATCCGGCGCTTGCGGCTGGCCTTGATGAGGTCGGGCTTGCGGCGCTCCAGCGGGGTCATCGAATGGATGATGCCCTCCATGCGTCGCACGTCCTTTTCCGCCTTGCCCATGTCGGCCTGACCCGCCTTGGCCGCCAGCTCCGCCGGCAGCTTGTCCAGCAGGCCGCCGAGACCGCCCATCTTCTTCATCTGGCTGATCTGGGCCAGGAAGTCGTTGAGGTCGAAGCTCTCGCCGCTCTTGACCTTGTCGGCGAGCTTCTGCGCCGCCTGCACGTCGACGCCCCGCTGCACCTCCTCGACCAGCGCCACGATGTCGCCCATGCCCAGCACGCGGCCGGCGTGGCGTTCCGCGTCGAACACTTCCAGCCCGTCGATCTTCTCGGACACCCCCGCGAACTTGATTGGCGCGCCGGTGATCTGCCGCACCGACAGCGCCGCGCCGCCGCGCGAGTCGCCATCGAGTTTGGTCAGCACGATGCCGGTCAGCGGCAAGGCCTCCTTGAACGCCTTGGCGGTGTTGATCGCGTCCTGGCCCTGCATGGCGTCGACGACGAACAGCGTCTCGACCGGCTTCAGCGTGGCGTGCAGGTCGCGGATCTCGGCCATCAGCGCCTCGTCGATCGCCAGGCGGCCGGCGGTGTCGACCAGCAGCACGTCGAAGAAGTGCTTGCGGGCGTAGTCGATGGCGGCCAGCGCGATGTCGTGCGGTTTCTGGTCCGGCGTGGACGGGAACCACTCGGCGCCGGCCTGCTTCGTCACGGTCTTGAGCTGCTCGATGGCGGCCGGGCGGTAGACGTCGGCGGAGACCGTCAGCACCTTCTTCTTGCGGCGCTCGATCAGGTGCTTGGCCAGCTTCGCCGTGGTGGTCGTCTTGCCCGCGCCCTGCAGGCCGGCCATCAGGATGACCGCTGGCGGCTGCGTGGCGAGGTTGATGTCCGAGACGCCGTCGCCCATGGTGGCGGCGAGTTCCTTGTGGACGATGCTCACCAGCACCTGGCCCGGCGAGAGCGAGTTGGCCACCTCGGCGCCGAGCGCGCGGTCCTTGACGCGGGCGACAAAGTCGCGCACCACCGGCAGCGCCACGTCGGCCTCCAGCAGCGCCATGCGGACCTCGCGCAGCATGTCCTGGACGTTCGACTCGGTGATGCGTGCCTGGCCACGCATCGACTTGACCAGGCGTGACAGACGTTCGGAAAGGGCGGAGGCCATCGGGAGTCCCGGTTGAGAGGAAGAGGATCCGGAAGAGGATCAGTACACTGTGCAGGTGATTTTATCGACCCCCTTGACCCCTTCGGCGCACGGCCTGTCCGTCTGGTCGCTGGCGCCCTCGCTGCTGGCGATGCTGGCCTATGTCCTGGCAAGCTTGCCTGGTGCTGGGGTGTCCGTGCGGCGCGCGTTGCCACTGGCCTGGGGGCTGCACGGACTGGCAGGCCTGACACATCTGCTGGGCATCGGACTGGCGATGCAGGGTGCCCGCTTCGGCTTCGCGCCGGCGCTCTCGGCCACGGCCTGGCTGGTGCTGGCCGTGCATGCGGTGGAGAGCCGGTTCGTGCCGCTGCCCGGCGTGCGTCGACTGCTGGCGGCGCTGGGAGGCGGCACGCTGGCGCTGGCACTGCTGTTTCCGGGAGAGGGTGGCTTGCATCCGGCTTCGCCGTGGGCGCCGCTGCACTGGATGCTCGGACTGGCGTCCTACGGACTGGTGGCGGCTGCCGTGCTGCATGCGGCCTGGCTGGACCGCGCAGAGCGTGCGCTGCGTTCGCGGCTGAAGACACCAGGCGTGCCTACCGAGGCACCCGCTCTGCCGCTGTTGACGCTGGAGAAGCTGACGTACCGCTTCGTCTGGGCCGGTTTCCTGATGCTGTCCATGGCGCTGGCGCTGGGCGTGTGGGTGACCCCGGTCTGGCACTGGGACCACAAGACGGTGTTCTCGCTGCTCGGCTGGCTGGTGCTGGCGGGATTGCTGGCCGGGCGGCAGGCCTTTGGCTGGCGTGGACGGATGGCCACGCGCGGGCTGTACGCGGGAGCGACCCTGCTGCTGCTGGCGTATGTCGGTTCTCGCTTCGTGCTGGAGGTGCTGCTCCACCGCACGGCGCTCGGTGCGCTGACGGGGGGCGGAACATGAAGCTGCTGCTGATCCTGCTGACCGTGCTGGCGATCGTGTGGTTGCTGCGTGGCGTGCGGCGGGTGCCGCCGCCGGCCAAGCCGCAGGACGACGCGCCACCCGTGGAGCCACCGGCCCGCGCCGTGCAGACGCTGGCCCGCTGCGCCCATTGCGGCATGCACCTGACCCTGGCCGACAGCAAGCTGCGCGACGGCCAGCCCTATTGCGGCGTGGCCCACTGGCTCGCGGGTCCGCGCGCCCCGTACGGCCGCCGCTGAGCGCCGCAGCCGATGCGCGCCGCCGGATCATCCCCGCGTCGGGCCGACGAGGACGGCGGATTCGCCCGCTCCGAGCCGGTGCGCGAGGAAACCTGGTTTGCCACGCTCGGCTTCGGACTGGAGCGCACCCAGCCGATGGAGCTGGGGCGCGGTGACCGTGACACGCGGCCGTCCGACTCCGACGCCGCCGCCGCGCCTGCAGCCGCCCGGGACGGCGTGGACCGCCATCCGGACCCCGACTCCAAGGATTCCGCATCGACCGCGTCCGCCCGTGCCCCCACGGGTGCCGAGCCCTCCCGCCGGCGTGCACAGGTCGACCCGCCCGCTTCTTTCCAGCGCATCTTCCGCGCCTTCACGATCGCCCGGGCCTTGCTGGGCGTGCTGCTGCTGGGCATCCAGGGGCTGGTGGTGGCCTATCTGAGCGGCCGGCCGGTGTGGGCGTCGCTGCTGGTGTGTGGTGCGCAGGTGCTGGCGTCGCTGGCGGTGCTGGCCTGGCCGGTGGCGCCGACGGGGCACATGGCGGCGTCGGGCCATCTGCGCAGCCGCTGGGCGCTGGCCACGATCGGGGTCGACCTGCTGACGTTCACGCTGCTGCTGTTCGTGGCGGGTCCGGCGGTGAATGTGGCAGCGCTCTACATGCTGCCGGTGCTGATGGCAGCCACGCTGATGCCGCGCCACCAGGCCTACGGGGTCGCGTCCGCCGTGGTGCTGCTGCTGCTGGGCGAGGCCTGGTGGGGGG
This sequence comes from Sphaerotilus sp., assembly GCF_034519685.1. Classification (GTDB taxonomy): domain Bacteria; phylum Pseudomonadota; class Gammaproteobacteria; order Burkholderiales; family Burkholderiaceae_C; genus Sphaerotilus. The sequence goes on from NZ_JAXHOF010000002.1 coordinate 38,465, forward strand.
CGCCCGATGCGCAGCAGCTGGCCGCGGCATTGATGCAGGCCGGCATCGCCGGAGGCGGTGTGCTGACCATCGCGATGCTGGCCGGGCAGTTGTCGGACCGGCTCGCCCGCCAGGAGCGGGCGGCCCGCAGCACGCTGGAGATCGCCCGCCAGCAGGCCCGCCTGAACCGGCTGATGATCGAGGAGATGCAGGACGGTGTCATGGTGGTGGACCGCGACGGGCGGGTGCAGGCGGCCAATCCGGCAGCGCTGCAGCTCATCGGGGCGCCCATGGCGCGGCGCTTCGTGCCGTTTGATCTGCATGACCTGCCGGCCTGGGCGCCGCTGCGCGAGGCGCTCGTGCGGGGCCATGCCAGCGGCGTCTGGCCGGAAGGCGGGCAGGAGATGAGTCTGCGGCTCGCCTCGGGCCGTGCGCAGGCGCCGACCGAGGAGCGCCCGCTGCGCATCCGCATGCGCTTCACCCGCCGGCGTGATGCGCGCTCCGGCGAAGCGCTGTGCGTGCTGTTCCTGGAGGATGTGCGGACATTGCGCCAACGCGCGCGCCAGGACAAGCTGGCCGCGATGGGCCGCGTCTCGGCGGCCATCGCCCACGAGATCCGCAATCCGCTGGCCGCCATCGCCCAGGCGAACGCCTTGCTGGCCGAAGACCTCACCGATCCCGGCCAGCAGCGCCTGAGCCAGATGGTCGCCGACAACGTGGAGCGGCTGCAGCGCATCGTCGACGACGTGGCCGAGGTGTCGCCGGGGGGATCGAGCGATGCGCCGGTGCTGGAGCTGAGGGCGGAGGTCGGGCGTCTCTGTGCCGAATGGGCCCGCACGGCCGGGCTGCCGGTCGACGACAGCAGCCCGCTGTTCGTCGACACCGGCGACGAGCCGCTGCCCGTGCGCTTCGATCCGGAGCATCTGCGCCGCGTGCTGGTCAACCTGCTGGACAACGCCCTGCGCCACGGCAGCGGTCAGCCGCAGGCGGTGTGGGTGCGTGTGGTGGCCCGGGCGGAAGGGCGCATCGAGCTGTCGGTGGCCAGTGATGGCGCCGTGATCGCGCCGGACGTGGAGCCGCACCTGTTCGAGCCGTTTTTCTCCACCCGCAGCCGCGGCACCGGGCTGGGGCTGTACATCTGCCGCGAGCTGTGCACCCGCTATGGCGCCTCGATCGACTTCCGGCCCCGCGGCTCCGGGGCGCGCCACCGCAATGTCTTCCAGGTCGCGATGCCCCGTGTCGCCCCGCCGTCGCCAGAGGTCTCCCCATGAACCACCCGATGACGCCCCGGCTGCTGGTCGTCGACGACGAGCCCGATCTGCGCACGCTCTACGAGCTGGCCTTGCTGCGCGAGGGCTATGACATCGAGACAGCCGGCACGGTCGAGGAAGCCTGGACGCTGCTCAACGCCGCCCGCTACAGCGCCATCATCACCGACATGCGCCTGCCCGACGGCACCGGGCTCGACCTGCTGCGCCGGCTGGAGCAGGCGGGCCGGCCCGAGAAGACCATCGTCATCACCGCCTACGGCTCGGCCGAGAACGCGGTGCAGGCGCTCAAGTCCGGTGCCTACGACTACCTCACCAAGCCGGTGGACCTGCGCCAGTTCCGCAGCGTGGTCGCGTCGGCGCTGGGCCGGGCGGGCACGCCGGCGGCGGTGGCCGCGCCGCGGCTGGCCCGGCCGGTCTCCCGTGGCCCGATCGAGCCGCGGGCGATGGACGCGCTGCAGCGCATGGGCGGGCGCACGCCGGTGATGCAGCAGGTGCGCGTGCTGATCGACAAGGTGGCGCGCAGCATGGCGCCGGTGCTGGTGCATGGCGAGTCCGGCACCGGCAAGGAGCTGGTGGCGCGCGCCATCCACCAGGTCAGCCAGCGCGCCAGCGGGCCGTGTGTTGCGGTGAACTGTGGCGCGATCCCCGAGCAGCTGCTGGAGGCGGAGTTCTTCGGCTACCGCAAGGGCGCCTTCACCGGCGCGAACGAGGACCGCGAGGGCTTCTTCCAGGCGGCGTCCGGCGGCACGCTGTTCCTCGACGAGATCGGCGATCTGCCGCTGGCGATGCAGAGCAAGCTGCTGCGGGTGATCCAGGAGCGGGCGGTGCGGCCGGTGGGGGCGGTGGCGGAGGTGCCGCTGGACGTGCGCATCGTCAGCGCCACGCACAAGGATCTGGCGTGCGAGGTGGCGGCGGGGCGGTTTCGGCAGGATCTGTACTACCGGCTCAACGTGATCCAGATCCGCGTGCCGCCGCTGCGCGAGCGGCTGGAGGACTTGCCGCTGCTCTGCGAGGCCGTGCTGGTGCGGGTGGCGGGCGAGTCGGCGCTGGCCGAGGTGCCGCGGCTGACGGAGGCTGCGCTGCTGGCACTGGCGCAGCACCGGTTTCCGGGCAATGTCCGCGAGCTGGAGAACCTGCTGCACCGGGCGGTGGCGCTGTCCTCGGGCGGGCTGATCGATGTGGCCGATCTGGGGCTGACCGCAGCGGCTGCGCCAGCCAGCCCCGAATCCGTGGCCACCGGGACACCGGTCGAGCGCAGCGACCCGGCGGCGGCCATGCCGGTCGCTGTGGTGGCCACCGCCGAGGCGGTGCCGACCGATCTGGTGGCCTACCTCGACGAGGTCGAGCGTGACGTGCTGGTGCGGGCGCTGGAGCTGCACCGCTACAACCGCACCGCCGCCGGTGCCGCGATGGGCCTGACCCTGCGCCAGATGCGCTACCGGATGGCGCGCCTGGGAATCCAGGTGGCGGGTGATGCGCTCACGGTCGACGACGCCGAGCCGCTGGGCGATCTGGTGCCATGAACTGCGGTCTGCGCCGTCGGCGCCACAGGCCGCGCCGGGGGGCATGGTTCGACGGGTGGCACCAGGCCGCCAGGCGGGTGCCGAGTCCGAATTTCGGGCCCCGTCCACCCGGTCACACCGTGCGGCTGGCGGTGATGCACTCGATCAGCCTGCCGCCCGGGGTCTACGGCGGTGACGCGATCGAGCGGTTTTTCACCAACCGGCTGGACCCGGCGGGCCATCCCTATTTCGCGGGGCTGGCCGGCGTGGCGGTTTCGGCACATTTCCTGGTGCGACGAAATGGCGAGATCGTGCAGTTTGTGCGCGTCGGGGACCGGGCCTGGCACGCGGGCGCCTCGTCCTGGCGCGGGGTGCCGAACTGCAACGATTACGCGCTCGGGATCGAGATGGAGGGTCTGGAGGGCCGGCATTTCGAGGCCGCCCAGTACCAGGCTGCTGCCCGGCTGCTGCGTGACGCCGCGTCCGTCTGGCCTGTCGCGGAAGTGGTTGGTCACGAACATGTGGCCCCGGGTCGCAAGGGCGATCCCGGCCCCGGATTCGACTGGCGCAGACTGGCCCGACTGCTGCGCCGCAGCATGAGATGAAAATCCTGGTCAGTCCGTGATTTGTCAATGGGACACTAGCGGTAGTGTCGAAAATATTCTCGGAACACTACGGGTAGTGTGGTGCTATTCTTGGACCCAATGAACGAAGCCGAAGGCGCCTTCTCCTGGATGGTGCCTTTTTCTTTGGGTCGCCACGACAAGACACGACAAGGCAAGACAAGAAGGAGCGCCAGCCATGCAGACCGCCATCTCCAGCAACCCGTATTCCCCCCCCGGCCACGCCCCCGTCACGGGCACCGGCACGGCCTCCGCCTACGCTGGCTACCAGATCATCCGCCGCAATGGCGCGGTCGTGGCCTTCGAGCCGCACAAGATCGCCGTCGCGCTGATGAAGGCCTTCCTGGCGGTGCGCGGCGCGCAGGGCGCGGCCTCGGCCAGCGTGCGCGAGGCGGTGGACACGCTGACGGAGTCGGTGGTGCGCGCATTGCTGCGCTCGCGTCCGAGCGGCGGCACCTTCCACATCGAGGATGTGCAGGACCAGGTCGAACTCGGCCTGATGCGCGGCAGCCACCATGACGTGGCGCGGGCCTACGTGCTCTACCGCGAGCGCCATGCCCAGGAGCGTCTGAGCAAGGGCCAGGCACCCGCACAGCCGCCGACGGAGCTGGTGGTGCAGGACCACGGCCAGCGTGTGCCGCTGAACCAGGGCGGGCTGCAGCTGCTGATCGAGTCGGCCTGCGCCGGTCTGGGCGACGAGGTGACGGCGGCACCGGTGCTGGCCGAGACGCGGCGCAACCTGTACGACGGCGTGCCGGTGGACGAGGTCTACAAGGCCGCGATCCTGGCGGCGCGCACGCTGATCGAGAAGGATCCCGGCTACACCCGCGTGACGGCGCGGCTGCTGATGCACACGATCCGCCGCGAAGTGCTCGGCGACGACGTGCAGCAGCACGAGATGGCCGACCGCTACGTCGAGTATTTCCCGCAGTTCATCCGCAAGGGCATCGACGCCGAGCTGCTCGACGAGCGCATGGCCCAGTTCGACCTCGTGCGCCTGGGCGCGGCGCTCAAGCCCGAGCGCGACATGAACTTCGACTACCTCGGCCTGCAGACGCTGTACGACCGCTATTTCCTGCACGTGCGCAAGCAGCGCATCGAGCTGCCGCAGGCGTTCTTCATGCGCGTGGCGATGGGGCTGGCGCTGGGCGAGATCGACCGCGAAGGGCGGGCGATCGAGTTCTACGAAGTGCTGTCCACCTTCGACTTCATGTCGAGCACGCCGACGCTGTTCAACGCCGGCACGCGCCGCTCGCAGCTGTCGAGCTGCTACCTGACGACGGTGCCCGACGACCTCGACGGCATCTACGAGGCGATCAAGGACAACGCGCTGCTGTCGAAGTTCGCGGGTGGCCTGGGCAACGACTGGACTTCGGTGCGGGCGCTCGGCAGCCACATCAAGGGCACGAACGGCGAGTCGCAGGGGGTGGTGCCGTTCCTGAAGGTGGTGAATGACACGGCTGTAGCGGTTAACCAAGGGGGGAAACGTAAGGGGGCGGTGTGCGCTTACCTAGAAAGCTGGCACCTCGACATCGAGGAGTTCCTGGAGCTGCGCAAGAACACCGGCGATGACCGCCGCCGCACCCACGACATGAACACGGCGAACTGGATTCCTGACCTGTTCATGCGCCGCGTGATGGAGGGCGGCGACTGGACGCTGTTCTCGCCGTCGACCTGCCCGGACCTGCATGACCTGTTCGGCATCGCCTTCGAGCAGGCCTACACCCGCTACGAGGCGATGGCGCAGCGCGGTGAAATCAAGCTGTTCAAGCGCATCCGGGCGGTGGACCTGTGGCGCAAGATGCTCTCGATGCTGTTCGAGACTGGGCATCCGTGGATCACGTTCAAGGACGCCTGCAACGTGCGCTCGCCGCAGCAGCACGTCGGGGTCGTCCACTCGTCGAATCTGTGCTGCATGACAGCGGATCAGCGCGTCGTGACCGATCGCGGCATCGTGACGGTGGGCGAGCTGTTCCGCTCTGGTGGCAAGAACAAGGTCGTGGGCCTTGACGGGGTGTATGACGCTTCCGAAATGTTGCTGCCGCGCCCCGATGCGCCGATCGTGCGCATCGAGACCGAGGAAGGCTACAGCCACAAGGTCACGCCCGACCACAAGGTCTGGGTCAAGGACCGCGGCTGGGTCGAGGCGCAGCACCTGACGCCCGGTGACAAGCTGCTGATCCAGCAGCTCGAAGGGCTGTGGGGCCAGCGCCATGAGCCCAAGCTCGGCTATCTGATGGGCCTGATCGCCGGGGACGGCACCTTCGGCGAGCACAACGTGTTCATCGACGTGTGGGAACAGGACTTCGACCTGCTGGAGCCGACCACCCAGGTGGTGCATGAGGTGCTCGACGGCAACACGGTGCTGCGGACCACGTCGGTCAACACGCCGGTGTTCCGCATCGACCCCAAGGTTGGCAAGGCCCGTCTGGCCTCGGCCCCGCTGCGTCGCCTGTTGGCCGAACACGATTTCACGCCTGAAACCAAGACCACCGTGCCGGAACTCGTCTGGCAGGGCGACCGCGAGACGGTGGCGGCCTACCTGCGCGGCCTGTATCTGGCCGATGGCAATGTCGTCAGCAGCGGTGAAGTGACGACGCTGGCGCTGGCATCGATCGACCGGAAGTTCATCGAAGACCTGCAGGTGCTGTGGGCCAACTTCGGGGTCAAGTCGTCGATCAACCAGATGCGCGGTCACCAGGAGCACGAACTGCCCGATGGCCAAGGCGGCAAGAAGCTGTACTGGAGCAAGCCGCTCTATCGCCTGCTGATCACGTCCATCCAGGGTTGCCGCATCGCCGAGTCGGTGACGCAACTGGCCGCCAGCCGCAAGTCGGATGCCGCCGCACAGTACCTGCGCAACCTCCAGAAGACCGGCTACCAGCAGAAGCTGCACGCCACCTTCAAGGGACTGGTCGAGCTGCCGAACGAGGATGCCTACTGCCTGTCGGTCAACTCCGAGACCCATGCGTGGACGGTCAACGGGATGATCACCAAGAACACCGAGATCACCCTGAACACCAACGCCAGCGAGATCGCCGTCTGCAACCTCGGCTCCGTCAACCTGGCCCACCACCTCACCGACGGGGCGGACGGTGCCAAGGTGCTCGACACCGCCAAGCTGAAGAAGACGATCTCGACGGCGATGCGCATGCTCGACAACGTCATCGACATCAACTACTACGCCGTCAAGAAGGCCCGTGACTCGAACCTGCGCCACCGCCCGGTCGGCCTCGGCCTGATGGGTTTCCAGGACGCGCTGTACCAGTTGCGCGTGCCGTATGCGTCGCAGGAAGCGGTCGAGTTCGCCGACCGCTCGATGGAGGCGATCTGCTACCACGCCTACTGGGCGTCGACCGACCTGGCGGCCGAGCGTGGGCGTTACCAGAGCTACGCCGGCTCGCTGTGGGACCGGGGCATCCTGCCGCTGGACTCGCTCAAGCTGCTGGCCGAGCAGCGTGGCGGCTACGTCGAGGTCGACACCTCGTCCACGCTGGACTGGGACGCGCTGCGCACCCGCATCGGCGAGGTCGGCATGCGCAACTCGAACTGCGTGGCCATCGCCCCGACGGCGACCATCTCCAACATCATCGGCGTGGACGCCTCGATCGAGCCGAGCTTTGGCAACCTCTCGGTCAAGTCCAACCTGTCGGGCGAGTTCACCATCGTCAACGAGTACCTCGTGCGCGACCTGAAGAAGCTCGGCCTGTGGGACGACATCATGGTGATGGACCTCAAGCACTTCGACGGCTCGCTGCGCCGCATCGACCGTGTGCCGGAGGAGCTGAAGCGCTTGTACGCGACGGCGTTCGAGGTCGAGCCGCGCTGGCTGGTGGAGGCGGGCGCACGTCGCCAGAAGTGGATCGACCAGGCGCAGAGCCTGAACATCTACATGGCGGGCGCTTCGGGCAAGAAGCTCGACGAGACCTACAAGCTGGCGTGGGTGCGTGGTCTGAAGACGACCTACTACCTGCGCACGACCAGCGCGTCCAACGTCGAGAAGTCCACCGTCGGCGCTGGCTCGCACAACGCGGTCAGCGCCAGCAGCGCGCCCTCCGCGTTCGACAAGGCGGCCGCCGCGGCCCAGGCCCTGATGGCCGCCGCCGCAGGCTCGGCGCCGGCCACGGACGTCAAGTTCTGTGCGATCGACGATCCGGGTTGCGAAGCCTGCCAGTGATCTTGGCCAAGGTCATGACACCGCGATGAAACTGCCCGGACACCAGCGTTTCGAGGCCTCAAAACCGGAAGAAACGCTTGGTGTTTGGGCACAACATTCCGATAATTCACCCCCACTAGGAAGTCAGACATGCTGGTCTGGGAAGACACCCCGCGTTCCGCCACCCCCTTGAACACTGCTGAATCGAACGGCCTTTACGCCGTCTCGGTCGCTGCTTCGACGGCGGTGCCCAGCGAAAGCCACCGCCGCGTCAACGCCGCCGACAAGCGCATCATCAACGCCAAGACCGACGTCAACCAGCTCGTTCCGTTCAAGTACAAATGGGCGTGGGACAAGTACCTCGCCACCTGCGCCAACCACTGGATGCCGCAGGAAGTGAACATGAGCCGCGACATCGCGCTCTGGAAAGACCCGAATGGTCTGACCGAAGACGAGCGCCGCATCGTCAAGCGCAACCTCGGCTTCTTCGTCACCGCCGACTCGCTGGCCGCCAACAACATCGTGCTGGGCACCTACCGCCACATCACGGCGCCCGAGTGCCGCCAGTTCCTGCTGCGCCAGGCGTTCGAGGAGGCGATCCACACCCACGCCTACCAGTACATCGTCGAGTCGCTGGGGCTGGACGAGAGCGAGATCTTCAACGCCTACAACGAAGTCCAGTCGATCCGCGACAAGGACGAGTTCCTGATCCCCTACATCGAGGCGATCATGGACCCGCAGTTCAAGACCGGCACGCCCGAGACCGACCAGACGCTGCTGAAGTCGCTGATCGTGTTCGCGTGCCTGATGGAAGGGCTGTTCTTCTACGTTGGTTTCACGCAGATCCTGGCGCTGGGCCGCCAGAACAAGATGACCGGCGCGGCCGAGCAGTACCAATACATCCTGCGCGACGAGTCGATGCACTGCAACTTCGGCATCGACCTCATCAACGCGCTGAAGCTGGAGAACCCGCACCTGTGGACGGCGGAATTCAAGGCCGAGATCGTCGCGCTGTTCCGCAAGGCGGTCGATCTGGAATACGCCTATGCCGAGGACACCATGCCGCGCGGCGTGCTGGGCATGAATGCGTCGATGTTCAAGGGTTACCTGCGCTACATCGCCAACCGGCGCGCGGTGCAGATCGGTCTCGACGAGCTGTTCCCCGGCGAGGAAAACCCCTTCCCGTGGATGAGCGAGATGATCGACCTGAAGAAGGAACGGAACTTCTTCGAAACCCGCGTGATCGAGTACCAAACCGGCGGCGCGCTGTCCTGGGATTGAGGAGACACCATCCCGTGCAGCCTGACCGCTCCCCCATTCACGGTACCCGAACGTCTCCTGCAGACCGATTCGCGGACCGAGGATCACCCGGGGCTTCATCAGGCGCCCGGGTGTGTTGTGTCCAACCTCATCCTCATCTAGGAGAACTGTGATGGCATCGAAGAAGACGGCTGCGGCCCCCAAGGCTGTCGCGGCAACACCGGCCGCAACCCCGGCTGCCAAGCCCGCGAAGAAGGCTGCCAAGGCGGCTGCACCCGTGGTCGAAGTGGCGGCAGTGGTCGCCCCGGCACCGGCTGCGGCGCCTGCGAAGAAGGCTGCTGCGCCGAAGAAGGCGCCGGCCAAGAAGGCGGCTCCGGTGGTGGTGGCCGAGGTGCCGGCGCCTGCGCCCGCTCCGGTGGAAGCACCGGCTGCGCCGGCCAAGAAGGCTGCGGCGAAGAAGTCGGTCGCCAAGAAGGCCGTCGCGGTGGAAGCGCCTGCACCAGCTCCGGTGGAAGCGCCTGCGCCCGCCCCGGCTCCGGCCCCCAAGAAGGCCGCTGCCAAGAAGAAGGCGGCTGCCCCGGTGGAGGCTGCACCGGCTCCCGCCCCTGCGCCGGAACCCGTGCCCGTGCCCGCACCCGCTCCGGCCAAGAAGGCCGCCGCGAAGAAGCCGGCCGCGAAGAAGGCTGTGGCCGCTGAGCTGGCGCCGGCACCGGCCCCTGTGGAAGCCCCGGCTCCGGCCGCCAAGCCGGCCAAGAAGGCCGCAGCCCCCAAGAAGGCCGCCGCCGCACCCGCCAAGGACGCCACGCCCAAGCCCGCGCTGAAGAAGGCCGGCAAGAAGGCGGTCCCCGCCTCGGCCTCGTCCTCGACCGCCAAGACCACGCTCAGCCCCCAGGCTGCGTGGCCGTTCCCGACGGGCGAAAAGCCCTGAGTCCCAAGACCTGACCGCGTCCGCGGTCGCGGTCTCCGAAGCCCGGTGGTGTCACCGGGCTTTTTTCATGGCGTCACCGGGTCCGTCTCGCGTCCAGTCGGGCTCAGAACAGCGCCCGATACTCGCGCAGCACCCGCTCGCTGTCCACGCCCACGCACACCGCCTGGTCGCGAATCCCGTCCCAGTGCGGCGACGGATCGGGGTGGCCGGGCAGGCGCTGGATGGTCTGGCCGGTGGCGATGCCGTCGGTGACGACGCGCACCGGGCCGTGGCGCAGCGTGAACAGGCTGGGGTCGAGCGCGCAGGCCACCGCGCTGGCGTCGTGGCTGTAGATGCCGCCGCCAGTGCGCGGCGCGTAGAAACGCTCGTAGAAGCGCGTGATGCCGCGGATGTAGTGCCCGTGCGGGCCGCCCTCGCGGCCGATCTCGTCGAGGTAGGCGGTGCTCATGCGGATCTGGTGCGTCACGTCCAGCCCGACAAAGGTCACCGGCCAGTCGGCGGTGGCCACCAGATCGGCGGCGTGCGGGTCGCCGTGGATGTTGGCCTCCGCCACCGGCGACATGTTGCCGCCGTGGCCCAGCGTGCCGAACGCACCGCCCATCAGCACCACGCCGCGCACATGGCGCGGCAGGTCCGGGTCGAGCTGCAGTGCGTGGGCGATGTTCGTCAGCGGGCCGACCGGCACCAGCACCAGCTCGCCCGAATGCCGGCGCGCCATCTCGATGATGAACAGCGCAGCGGCGCGGCCGTCGAGCGTGTCGTGTTCGGCCGGCGCGGTGCCGACATCGCCCAGCCCGTCCTGGCCATGCACGAAGTCGGCGTAGCCGCTGGATGGCTTCACCATCGCCCGCGCCGCGCCGCGCGCCACCGGCACATGGTGGATCCCGAAGCGTTCGCGCAGCGACAGCGCGTTGCGGGTGGTGGTGTCGACCGAGGCGTTGCCGAAGACGGTGGTGATGCCGACCAGTTCGGCGCGCGGGTCGCGGGCGAGCATGTACAGCGCCATCGCGTCGTCGATGCCGGGGTCGGTGTCGAAGAGGATCTTGGTGGTCATGGGAGCCTCAGGTCAGGCGGCGGGCGCGAAGGCATCGACCTCCGCGCGGGTGGGCATGGCGGACTGTGTGCCGAGCCGGGTCACGGCCAGCGCGGCGGCGACCTGGGCGCGGGTCAGGGCGGCGGGGATCGGCAGGCCGTCGGCGAGGCCCGCCGCCAGCGCACCGACGAAGGTGTCGCCCGCGCCGGTCGTGTCCACGGCGGTGACGCGCGGCGCGGGCAGGGCGAGCGCGCCGCCCGGGCCGACATGCAGCAGGCCGGCCGAGCCCAGCGTCACCACGACCTGCGACGGGCCGCGCTGGCGCAGGGCGTGCGCGGCGGCTTCGATCTGCACGGGGGTGTCGGTGGGCAGGCTGGTGAGCATCGCGGCCTCGATCTCGTTGACGACGAGCCAGTCCACGGCGGCCAGCAGCGCGTCGTCCAGCGGCTGCGCGGGTGCTGCGTTGAGCATGGTGCAGACGCCAGCGCCATGCGCCAGGCTCAGCGCGGCATGCACGGTGTCGAGCGGGCATTCGAGTTGCGCGACAGCGACCCGGGCGCCCCGCAGCACCGCCGCGCTGTCCGCGACCTGCGCCGGGGTGACGCGGTGATTGGCGCCGGGGATGACGATGATGCTGTTCTCGCCATCGGGCATCAACACGATGATGGCCGTGCCGGTGGGCGCACCGGTGTCCTCGCCCACGGCCGAGGTGTCGATGCCGTCGGCTCGCAGCGCCTGCGTCAGCGCCGCGCCATGCGCATCCCGCCCGACGCGGCCGAGCATCGCCACTGCCGCGCCCATCCGCGCCGCTGCCACCGCCTGGTTGGCGCCCTTGCCGCCGCTGTCGGTGCTGAAGCCGGTGCCGATCAGCGTCTCGCCCGGTGCGGGCAGGCGCGGGGTCTGCACCCGCAGGTCCATGTTCAGGCTGCCGATGACGGCGACTGTGGCGACTGCAGCGGCGGTGGGGGAGGCGGGCATGGCGGGGCTTTCCGTTTCCGGTTCAGGCGAAGGGCCAGGGGCCGTAGTGCTGCTCGAACTGCGCGCGGATCTCGGCGCGGCTCGGGCGGTGGTTCTGGCAGCCCTGGACGGCGATCTTGATCGAGCCGAGCACGCTGCCGAGCTGCGCGCCCTGCAGCAGCGGCTTGTCTTCGGCGAGCGCCAGCAGCAGGCCGGCGCGGTAGGCGTCGCCGCAGCCGGTCGGGTCTTTCACCTCGGTGGCCGGCACCGGGGCAACGGCGTGGACCTCGCCGCGCTGGTAGACGTTGGAGCCTTCGCCGCCGCGGGTGACGATGAGCGTCTCGACGCGCTCGGCCAGCGCGGTGAGCGACAGGCCGGTCTTGTCACAGATCAGCTCGACCTCGTAGTCGTTGCACACCAGCACCGGCGCCTGGTCGATCATCGCCAGCAGTTGCTCGCCGTTGAACAGCAGGATGTTCTGGCCCGGGTCGAGCACGAAGGGCAGGCCGGCTTCGGCCATCTCGCGGGTGTGCAGCACCATCGCGTCCGGCGCGTCCGGGCCGACGATACCGCAGGCGACCGTGCCGGCCTGCGCCAGCGGGATCTCGGCCGAGCGGCCCATCGCGCCGGGGTGGAAGCCGGCGATCTGGTTGTTCGACAGGTCGGTGACGATGAAGCACTGGGCGGTGTAGGTGTCGGCGGCGGTGATGATGCAGCTCTGGTCCACGCCGGTGCGGGTGTTGTGCTCGCGGTAGGGGCCGAAGTCGTCGCCGACCATGCCCATCGGCACGGCCTCGCCGCCGAGCAGCGCGTAGTTGTAGGCGATGTTGCCCGCGCAGCCGCCGTACTCGCGGCGCATCCGCGGCGACAGGAAGGACAGGTTGATCTTGTGGATCTGGTCCGGGAGGATGTGGTCGGTGAACTGGCCCTCGAACACCATGATGGTGTCGTAGGCGATGGAGGCGGCGATGGCGGCGCGGGTGGTCATGGGCGTGTGGGGGTGTCAGTGACAGGCGGCGGCGAGAATACCCCAGTCACTCTGGCGCCGATCCGCCGTGCAGCACATCGAACACCACGGGTTGTGGCGACATCGGCGCCTCGCCCAGCGTGATGAGACGCTGCACCTGCGCCACCGCCGCGTCGGCATCGGCCTCGGTGGCCGCGTGGACGACGGCCAGCGGCTCGCCCATCTCGCGCCGGTCGCCGCGCTGGCAGACCTCGTTCAGCCCGACCCGCGGGTCGATCGCCTCGTCCGCCGCGCGTCGCCCGCCGCCGAGCGTCACCACCAGCACCCCGAGTTCGCGCACCGCCATCGCCTGCACCCAGCCCGCGTGCGGCGCCGGTACGACCCGCTGCACCGGCGCCCGTGGCAGCCGGCCGCGGGTGCCGACATCGGCCGGACCGCCCTGGGCGTGGACCATGCGCTCGAAACGCTCCAGCGCCTCGCCGCTGTGCAGCGCACGGTCGACCCGCGTCTCGGCCTCCGCCGTGTCGCCGGCCAGCCCGCCCAGCACCAGCAGCTCGGCGCACAGCGTGCGGGTCAGCGTGTGCAGCCGCACGTCGCGCCGCGTGCCGCGCAGGTAGTCGAGCGCCTCCTGCACCTCCAGCGCGTTGCCCGCTGCGTGGCCGAGCACCTGGTTCATGTCGGTGATGAGCGCCCGGGTTGGCAGCCCCGCACCCTCGGCCACCCGCACGAGGCTGAGCGCGAGTTCACGCGCCTGCGCCGGGGTCGAGGCGAAGGCGCCATCGCCGGTCTTCACGTCCATCACCAGCGCCTGCAGCCCGGCGGCGAGTTTCTTGGACAGGATGCTGGCCGTGATGAGCGCGGTGGACTCGACCGTCGCCGTCACGTCGCGGATCGCGTAGAGCCGCCGGTCGGCCGGCGCCACGCGGGGCGAGGCGCCGACGATGGCGCAGCCGGCCGAGCGCAGCGTGGCGACCAGCTCGTCCCGCGCGAGCTGCGTGCGGTAGCCGGGCAGGCTCTCCAGCTTGTCCAGCGTACCGCCCGTGTGGCCCAGCCCGCGCCCCGACACCATCGGCACCCAGCCGCCGCACGCCGCCACGATCGGCGCCAGCATCAGGCTGACCTTGTCGCCGACGCCGCCGGTCGAGTGCTTGTCCACGATCGGCGGGTGGTCGCCGAGGTCGTCCCAGCGCAGCACGTCGCCGCTGCGCGTCATCGCTCGGGTGAGCGCGACGGTTTCCGCCGGGCCCATGCCCCGCAGCACGACCGCCATCGCCAGCGCAGACGCCTGCGCGTCGCTCCAGCTGCCGGTGACGAGGCCGTCCACGAACGCGTCGATCTGCGTGGCGGTGAGCGGGTGGCCGTCGCGCTTGAGGCGGATGATTTCCTGGGGCAGTTCAGTAGGCATGGTGATCGGGTGCGGTGCTGCTGCCTTGGAGGATCGCCTCGATGTCCGCATACAGGCTGCTCGCCCCGATCCGGAACCGCTTCGGGTTCAGTGCCCCGGCGCCCAGGTGCTGTACCACCAGCGCCAGATATGGCTGCACGTCCGCCACCGTGCGCAGCCCGCCCGACGGCTTCAGTCCGACCCGGTCGCGGGCCAGCGGATCGGCGGCGATGGCGGCCAGCATCGCTTCTGCGGCCGGCAGGCTGGCGTGGTGCGCGGTCTTGCCGGTGCTGGTCTTGAGGAAGTCGGCGCCCTCGGCCAGCGCGAGCTGGCTGGCGCGGGCGATCAGCGCCGTGTCGCCGGACCGGCCGAGTTCGCCCGATTCAAGGATCACCTTCAGCGTCAGCCCCTCGCACGTCCGCCGCACGCTGCGCAGCACGGCTGCCACCGCCGCCGCGTCACCGGCCTGCAGCGCGCGCCACGGCAGCACCACGTCCACCTCCTGCGCGCCGGCCTGCACGATCTCGTCGGTGTCGCGCACGGCGCGTTCCACGTCCGTGCGGCTGTCGGGAAAGTTGGCGACGGCGGCCACGCCGATGTGCGCCGGCAACTGAGCGCGCGCGAACGCCGCCAGCCGCGGCCAGACGCACACGGCGGCGACCGGCCCGAGCGGCGCCCGGGCGCGTTCGCACAGGCGGGCGATGTCGGCCTCGGTGTCGGCGTCGTTCAGGCTGGTGAGGTCGAGACAGGTCAGCGACAGGCGGGCGGCTTCGGTGGGCGTCATGGTGGTCATGCCAGCGGCAGTGTGGAAAGGATGGCGGCCAGCAGATCACCCGCCGTGTCGCCAGCGGCCTGCGCCTGCGCCAGCGTGTGGGCGTGGCTGAGGTGTTCGTTCGAGAGGCCGGCGGCCATGTTCGTCAGCAGTGACAGCGCCAGCACGCGCATCCCCGCGTGGCGGGCGATGATCGTCTCGGGCACGGTGCTCATGCCGACCGCGTCGGCGCCGAAGCCCTGCATCATGCGGATCTCGGCGGGTGTCTCGAACTGCGGCCCGAGGAACCAGGCGAACACGCCCTCGTGCAGCGGCGTGCCCAGCGACTGCGCGACGGCCTGCGCGTGCTGGCGCAGCGCGGGGTCGTAGGCATCGACCATGCTCACGAAGCGCTCCGATCCGGATTCGCCCACCAGCGGCGAGCGCTGCGACAGGTTCAGGTGGTCGCTGATCGCCATCAGGCTGCCGGGTGGCATCGCAGGGCGCAGGCTGCCGGCCGCGTTGGTCTGCACCAGCACCTCACAGCCGAGCGCGTGCAGCGTGCGCAGCGGGGCCTTCATGCCGTCCGCGTCGCCGGTTTCGTAGACATGCTTGCGCCCGCTCATCACCGCGAGCCGGTATGCCCCGAGCCGGCCGAGCCACAGCGCGCCGTCGTGGCCGGCGACCGTGGACACGGGGAAGCCGGGCAGCTCGGCATAGGGGATGCGCTCGGCGTCCTGCAGCCGCACCGTCAGGCCGCCCCAGCCGGAGCCGAGCACGACGGCGATGCGGGGCGGGGCGTCGGCGCAGCGGGCGCGCAGCAGGGTCAGGGCGGTGTCGGTCATGGTGTGGTGCCCAGGTCGAGGTGATCGGGGCCGAAGCTGTGCGGCAGCAAGTCATCGAGCGTGAAACGGGCGAGCGCCCGCTGCGGATCGGCGATCAGGATCGGCAGGTCCGCCGCGCCGAACTCGCGCAGCTTCTGCCGGCAACCGCCGCAGGGCGTCACCAGCGCGCCGCCCGCGTCGCCGAGCACCACGACCGCCTGCAGCCGCCGCCCACCCGCCAGCACCATCGCCGACAGCGCCCCCGCTTCAGCGCAGACGCCCTGGGGATACGCCGCGTTCTCGACGTTGCAGCCCGCGTGCAGCCGGCCGTGTTCGTCCAGCACGGCTGCGCCGACCAGAAAGCGCGAGTAGGGCGCGTGGGCTTGTAGCCGTGCGGCGCGGGCGGCGTCCATCAGCGCAGCCCAGGTGTCGGCTGAAACGGCCGCATGAAGTTCAGCGTCCATGGTCATGTGTCCTCGAACCAGTTGACCAGCCGCAATCCCGGCAGGCTGGCGAAATCGCGCACATTGCGTGTCACCAGGGTGCAGCCACTGGCGATGGCCACCGCAGCAATCTGCCCGTCGAGCAGTGGCATGACACGACCTTGCAGGGCCATCTCGGCACGCAGGCGCGCGTGGACCATCGCCGCGGTGCCGTCGTAGGGCAATCGCGGCAGCGGCTCGATCACCATCTGGAGAAACTCGGTCAACTGTGACTTGCGCTTTCCCTCTGGCATGCGCAGGCAACCGAAGTTCAGTTCGTGCCAGACCGGAGCGGGCAGGCCTGACGACGCGGCATGCCGTTCGTACTGGCGCAGTACCCCCCCGTCGGGGGCTGGCCGGCACAGCTCGGACACGATGTTGGTGTCCAGCAGCCATTGCAGCGGCTCGCCGTCCAATCCTCGGGTGAACAAAGGGTTCATGGGCGGGATGGCCCGGTGTCTTCGTCTGGCCATGTGAAATCACGGCCACCGTCCGGGCTGCGGTCGCGCACGTCGGCGAACGGATCCGACTCGTCTGCTGGCGCTGCGTCCATGGCATGTCGGGTTCGCCAAGTCTGCAGGGCGGACCAGGAATCCTGTGCCGGGGCGCTGGTGAGCCGTCGATAGTGCGCCACCGAGAGCAGCACCGCCGCTGGTTCACCTCGCCGGGAAATGAACACGGGTTCTTCGCTGTGTGCCAGCACGCGCAACGTGTCTGCCAGACGGGCCCGGACCTCGCTGAAAGGGATGGTCTGCATGGTTCACCTCGGCTCTGATGATGTACTTCTCAAATGTACAATTTTCAGTGTGACCTTGGCGGTCACCGCTCCTTCAGATACGCCCGCCCCAGCGCCTTCGGCGCCACCGACTTGCCGATGAACCCCGCCAGCAGCACGACGGTCAGCGCATACGGCAGCGCCTGCACTGCCTGCACCGGCACCTCGCCGACCATCGGCAGGCTCACGCCCTGCAGCCGGATCGCGATCGCGTCCAGCGCCCCGAACAGCAGGCAGGCCCACAGCGCCTTCACCGGATGCCACTGCCCGAAGATCATCGCCGCCAGCGCCATGAAGCCGCGGCCCGCCGTCATGTTCGGCACGAACGAGGCGTTCTGCGCCAGCACGAGGTAGGCGCCGGCCAGCCCGCAGAGCATCCCGTTGAGCGTCAGCGCCGCATAGCGCAGCCGCGTCACCGACACGCCGGCTGCGTCCACCATCGCCGGGTTTTCGCCGACGGCGCGCAGCCGCAGCCCGAAGCGCGTGCGGTACACCAGCCACCACACGGCCGGCACCAGCGCCAGCGACAGGTAGACCAGCGCGTTGTGGCCGAACAGCGCCGAGTCCGCCATCGACGGCGCCACCGCCTGGATGCGCACTGCGTCGCTGACGGGCGGCGTCTGTCCTCCTTGCTTGAACCACGCGATGCCGAGCACGGCGGTCAGCCCGGCGGCGATGATGTTGACCGCCACGCCCGACACCACCTGGTCACCCTGGTGGCTGACGCAGGCCAGCCCGTGCAGCCACGACAGCATGATGGCCACGCCCATCGCCGCCAGCAGCGCCACCGCGGTCGAGCCGCTCCACACGCCGACCGTGCCCGCGGCGAAGGCGGCGAAGAGCATCTTGCCTTCGAGCCCGATGTCGATCACCCCGGCCCGCTCGGACAACAGGCCCGCGAGCGCACACAGGATCAGCGGCGCCGCAACCCGCAGCGTGGAGGCGATCACCGCCCAGACCAGTGACTCATCCATGGGCCGCTCCCTGCTTCATCCGGCCAAACAACAGCCGCGCCACCCGCGGCGCGATCACATACGCCATCGCGCCCGAGAACAGCACGATGAAGCCCTGCAGCGTCACCACCATGTCGCGGCTGAAGCCCGAGACCTCGAACGCCACCTCGGCGCCGCCCTGGAACAGCGCGCCGAACAGCAGGCTCGCCAGCAGGATGCCGGCCGGGTGGTTGCGGCCCATCAGCGCGACGGCAATGCCGGTGAAGCCCGCACCGCCGACGAAGTCGAGCTGCAGCCGCCCGGCGACGCCGGCGATCTCGTTCATGCCGACCAGCCCAGCCAGCGCGCCCGACAGGCCCATCGCGATCAGCACCTGGTGCTTGGGCTCGATGCCGGCATACGCGGCGGCCCCTTCGCTGGAGCCGACCGCCCGCAGCCGGTACCCGGCCCGGCTGCGCCACAGGAACAGGTACACCGCCCCGGCCGCCAGTAGCGCCAGCACGACGCTCAGGTTCAGCGGCGACGACGGCCACGCGATGCCCATCGCGGCCAGCATGTCATGCACCGCGGGCAGCTTGGCCGCGGCTGCGAACGAGGCACTTTCCACCGCCATCGACCCCGGCGGCTTGAGCGTGTTCACCAGCAGGTAGACCAGCAGGCTACTGGCGAGGAAGTTGAACATGATGGTGGTGATGACGACGTGGCTGCCCCGGTAGGCCTGCAGATACGCCGGCACCGCCGCCCACACCATCCCGCACAGCGCCCCGCCGAGCAGCATCAGCGGCAGCAGCACCACCGCCGGCAGGTGCGGCCCGAGCCACAGCGCCACCAGCCCGGTGCCAAGGCCGCCGAGGATGGCCTGCCCCTCGCCGCCGATGTTGAACAGCCCGCCGTGGAAGGCGACCGCCACCGCCAGCCCGGTGAAGGTGAAGGTCGTCGCGTAGTAGAGCGTGTAGCTCAGCCCGCGTGGCGTGCCGAACGCGCCGTGGATCAGCACCGACAGCACCTCCCACGGGCTTTGCCCGACCAGCGCTACCACCACGCCCGCCGCGACCAGCGCCACCAGCAGGTTGATGGTCGGCATCAGCGCCACATCCACCCAGCGTGGCAGCGGGGCCGGTGCACCTTGACTTGCGCTCATGCGGCGGCTCCTTCGATCATCAGCATGCCCAGTCGGGCCTCCGTGCAGTCGGCGATCGGCAACTCGCCGGTGATGCGCCCCTGGTTCATCACGACCACCCGGTCGGCCAGCGCCAGGATCTCGTCCAGCTCGCTCGACACCACCAGCACCGCGCAGCCCGCATCCCGCATCGCCCGCAGCCGGCCGTGGATGAACTCGATCGCGCCGATGTCCACGCCGCGGGTCGGCTGGCCGACGAGCAGGATCTTCGGGGCTTGTCCGAGTTCACGGGCCAGCACCAGCTTCTGCTGGTTGCCGCCCGAGAACTTGCCGCTGACCAGTTGCGGGTCACGCGGGCGCACGTCGAATTTCTCCATCATCTGCGCGGTGGCCAGCTTCATCGCGGCGCGGCGCATCCAGCCGCCCTGGCTGTAGGCCGGCAGGCCCTCGTAGCCGAGCACGGCGGATTCCCACGCCTCGAAGCCCATCACCATCGCGCGGGCGTAGCGGTCCTCGGGCACATGCGCGATGCCGAGCGTGCGGGCGGTGCGCGGGTCGAGCCAGCGCGACGGCTCGAAACGTGCCGTGCCCACCGCCATCGTGCCGCTGTCCGGTCGGCCCAGGCCGGACAGCATGTCGAGCACCTCGCTCTGCCCGTTGCCCGACACGCCGGCCACGCCGACGATCTCGCCTGCGTGCAGGTCGAGCGAAAACTCCCGCAGCCGCACCACGCCCAGCTTGTCGCGCAGGCCCAGCCCGCGCGCCTGCACCAGCACCGCGCCGCGCTGCACGGCCGTGTCCGCCTGCCGCCCCATCGCCACCTTGCGCCCGACCATCGCCTCGGCCAGCGACTCGACGCTCGCGTCGGCGATCTCGCAGTCGTGCACCACCTGCCCGGCGCGCATCACGGTGACGCGGTCGCACAGCCGCATCACCTCCTTGAGCTTGTGCGTGATCAGGATGATCGTCGTGCCCGCGGCGCGCAGCCGGCCGAGCACCTCGAACAGTTGCAGCGTCTCCTGCGGCGTCAGCACCGCCGTCGGCTCGTCCAGGATCAGCACGCGCGCGCCCCGGTACAGCGCCTTCAGGATCTCCAGCCGCTGCTGGTCGCCCACCGGCAGGTCGCCGACCAGGGTGTCGAGGTCCACGCGCAGTCCGGTGCTCTCCATCAGCGTGCGCAGCCGCTCGCGCACCTGGCCTTCCGCCTTGTGCAGCAGCGCGTGCGGCTCGGCGCCGAGCATGACGTTGTCCAGCGCGCTGAGCGTGTCCACGAGCATGAAGTGCTGGTGGACCATGCCGATGCCGCGGGCGATGGCGTCCTGGGCGTTGCGGATGGTGGCGGGCTGGCCGAAGACCTCGATCGCGCCGGCGTCGGCGGTGTAGAAGCCGTAGAGGATCGACATCAGCGTGCTCTTGCCGGCGCCGTTCTCGCCGACGAGGCCGTGGACCGAGCCGGTCTGCACCGTGAGGTGCACGTTCTGGTTGGCGGCGACGGCGCCGAAGCGCTTGCCGATGCCGGTCATGCGCACGGCGATGGCGTGGGCGGGGGCAGGAACGGGGGTCATGCGGGCACGGCTCCGGTCGATTCGCGCAGGATCAGTTCGGGGGTCACCACCAGCTCGTGCAACGGACCGGGGTGGCGGGCGGCGCTGCGGCGGATGCGCTCGATCAGCACGGTGGCGGCGCGTTCGCCGATGTGGCGGATGTCCTGGCCGACGGTGGTCAGGCCGGGGTGGACGTAGCCGCCCAGCTCGATGCCGTCGAAGCCGATCACCGAGAGCCGCTGCGGCACGGCGACGCCGCGTTCGGCCGCCGCGCGCAGCGCACCGATGCCGAGCAGGTCGTTGCCGGCGCAGATGGCGGTGACCTCGGGGTGGTCGTCGAGCAGGCCGAGGGTGGCGGCGTGGCCCTGCGCCGGGTGGTAGGGGCCTTCGACCAGCCAGCCGGGCGCCGGGGTGATGCCGGCGGCGGCCAGCGCGTCGCGCCAGCCGGCCACGCGGGCGCGGCTCACCTCGAAGGCCAGCGGCCCGGCCAGGCAGGCGATGTGGCGGTGGCCGAGGCCGAGCAGGTGCTCGGTCGCCAGCCGGGCGCCGCCGGTGTTGTCCAGGCGGACCAGATCGGCGTGCAGCCCGGCCACGGCGCGGTCCACCACGACGGTCGGCACCGGCGTCTGCCGCAGCGCACCGGACACCGTGGACGCCTCGGCCGCCGAGTTCGCCAGCAGCAGGCCGTCCACGCGCCGCGCCAGCAGGCTCTGCACATAGCCGAGCTGCCGCGCGGGCTCGTCGTCACAGTTGCACAGGAACACCGAGTAGCCCTGGCCACGCGCCGCGTCCTCGACGCCACGCATCAGCTCGGCGAAGAAGGGATTGGTGATGTTGGGCACCAGCACGCCCAGCACATGCGTCTCGCTGGTCTTGAGCGAGCGTGCCAGCGCGCTGGGCACGTAGCCCAGTTCGGCCACCGCCCGCTCGACCCGCTGGCGAGAGGGCTCGCTGACCCGCCGGGTGCCGTTGAGCACGTGCGAGACAGTCGTGAACGACACGCCCGCCCGTGCGGCGACATCCTTGATGGTGCGGGTCACGGACAGCCGATCCGGTGGCGCGGTCGCTCACTTGCAGGCGTTGGCCGCCATGTAGTCGACCACCTTGAGCTTGCCGCTGACGATGTCAGCCTTGGCCGCGTCGACCTTGGCCTTCATCGCGGCGGTGACCAGCTTGGCGTTGTGCTCGTCCATCGCGTAGTCCACGCCACCTTCGGCCAGCCCGAGCGCCGTGATGCCCGGCTTGTGGTCCTTGGCGACGTTGTAGACGGCCACGTCCACGCGCTTGAGCATCGAGGTCAGCATCGTGCCGGGCTGCAGGTGGTTCTGGTTGCTGTCGACACCGATGGCCAGCTTGCCGGCGTCCTTGGCGGCCTGGTAGACGCCGATGCCGGTGCCGCCCGCTGCGGCGAACACGACGTCCGCACCCTTGGCGAACTGCGCCTTGGTCAGTTCGCCGCCGCGTGCCGGGTCGTTCCAGGCCGCGCCGGTCGTGCCGGTCATGTTGGCGAAGGTCTCGACCTTCGGATTGGCGAACTTCGCGCCCTGCTCGTAGCCGCACTGGAACTTGCGGATCAGCGGGATGTCCATGCCGCCGACGAAGCCGACCTTGCCGGTCTTGCTCGCCTGCGCGGCCAGCATGCCGACGAGGAAGCTGCCTTCATGCTCCTTGAAGACGACCGACTGCACGTTGGGCGCGTCCACCACCATGTCGATGATGGCGAACTTGAGCTTCGGGAACTCCTTGGCGACCTTCTCGATGCTCGACGCCTGGCCGAAGCCGATGCCGATGATGGGGCTGGCGCCGCGCTCGGCCATGCGGCGGATGGCCTGCTCGCGCTGGGTCTCGTTGGCGATCTCGAATTCGAGGTAGGACTTGCCGGTCTCCTTCTTCCAGCGCTCGATGCCGCGGTAGGCCGCTTCGTTGAACGACTTGTCGAACTTGCCGCCCATGTCGAAGATGACGGCCGGGTCGGCGTGGGCGGACAGGGCGGCGGTCATGGCGATGGACAGCGTGGCGAGGCGCAGGAGGGTCGTCGAGGTCTTCATCGGGGGTCTCGCTGAAGTGGTGCCGCAAGCGGCGTGGTGCAGGATGGGGGAGGGGACCATGTTGACGCCGATTGTCAGGATGGGGTGAAATGCCATGTCCGGACGGGGCGCAAACGTTTGCTTCTCATTCGATCGGCACCATCCTAACGTTCGTCGAATCCGGCGGGCGATTCATGTTTTCCCTAGCCGGGGCGGTTCATGTCAGCCAGCCACAAGCAGAACCCATGCCCGCCAGATGGCGCAGCATCTGAGCCAGCCCTCGATGCCGCGGCCTGGGTGCAGCGTCCCAAGGTGCTGCTCCACGAACACCTGGACGGCGGCCTGCGCCCGCAGACGCTGCTCGACCTCTGCCGCGCCCGGGGGCTGAAACCGCCCGCCGACACTGCCGAGGCACTGGGCGACTGGTTCGCCACCAACGCCCATGCGGGCAGTCTGGAGCGCTATCTGGCCGGCTTCGCGCTGACCGTGGGCGCGATGGCAAGTGCGGCGGCCTGCGAGCGCGTGGCCTTCGAGGCCGCCGAAGACGCGCTGGCCGATGGCTGCGTGCTGGCCGAGTTCCGCATGGCGCCGAGCCTGTTCGCGCCGCTGGGCCTGCGCCCGGAAGCGGCGCTGGAGGCCTTGCTGGCCGGACTGGCGCGCAGTGCGCTGCCCTGCGGGCTTATCGTCTGCGCGATGCGCATGGACGACCCGGAGCGCACGGCGGCCGTGGCCCGCATGGCCGCATGCTACGCGGACCGCGGTGTCGTCGGCTTTGACCTGGCGGGCGCCGAGCGCGGCTTCCCGGCGACCCGGCACCGCGAAGCCCTGCACCTGGCCAGCGATGCCGGCCTCGGCCTGACCTGCCACGCCGGCGAGGCCGATGACGGACACCGGGTCATCGAGACCATCCGCCTCGGTGTCACCCGCATCGGCCATGGTGTGCGGGTGATGGACAACCCGGTCTGGGTCGAGCAGGCCCGCGCGGCCGGGGTGCATTTCGAGGTCTGTCCCAGCAGCAATGTGCACACTGGCGCGGCGCGCAGCCTCGCCACGCACCCTTTTGGCGCGATGACCACGGCCGGGCTGCAGCTGTCCTGCTCGACCGACAACCGGCTCATTTCGCGGGTGACGCTCAGCGGCGAGCTGGCGGCGCTGCAGAAGCACCTGGGCTTGTCGACCGCCACGCTGATGGCGCAGCAGGCCGACGCGGTGCGGGCTTCCTTTCTGGACCCCGACAGCAAGGCCGTCGCGCTGGCACGGATCGCGGCCGCATGACGCCGACCCCGCGCCCCGTCGTCTGCCTGGGCGGCGCCAATGTGGACCGCAAGCTGCGCGTGGCAGCGCCCGTGCGGCCGGGCAGCTCCAACCCGGTGTCGGCACGGGAAACCTTTGGCGGCGTGGCCCGCAATGTCGCGGAAAACCTCGCCCGCTGTGGTGTCCCCGTGCAGTTGCTGACCGCCGTGGGACAGGACGCCGCTGGCCGCACGCTGCTGGACGATGCAGTCCGCTGTGGCATCGACACCAGCGCAGTCGAGGCCCTCGCGGGTGTCCTCACGGGCAGCTACACCGCGGTGCTGAACCCCGACGGCAGTCTGCATCTGGCCCTGGCCCACATGGACCTGTGCGAGCAACTGACGCCGGAGTGGCTCCATGCGCGTTCCGGGCAGTGCCGAGCGGCGGGGCTGGTGGTCGCTGATCTGAACCTGCCTGCCGCGACGCTGGCGGCGCTGGTGACGGCGGCTACCGACGTGCAGGCGCCGCCGCTGGTGCTGGTGGCCGTGTCCGAGGCGAAGATGGAGCGGCTGCCGGCACGCTTGCACGGGGTGGCCCTGCTGGTGCTCAACCAGGGCGAACTGGCCGCCTGGGCGGGCACCGACCGGCTGGCCGATGGTGTGGCGCGCCTGCAGGCGGCGGGTGTGCGCGATGTGGTGGTCACGCTGGGCGCGGCCGGGCTGTGCCACACGACGGCCGCAGGCGGGCTGGCGTTCCTGGCCGCGCCGGCCGTGCCGCCCGAGGCGGTGGTCGATGTGACCGGGGCCGGTGATGCGCTGGCCGCCGGCCTGTGCCACGGGCTCTGGACCGGTGCGGTGGCCGCACACGGCTGGTCGCCCAGCTGCGCACAGGCCCTGGCGCGTGCGGCGCTGACCGTGCAGAGTGCCGAGACGGTCGTGCCCGACGCCGGGTTCGGCCGGATTTCCTCTCCATTCCCCTGAAACAGTCCCAAGGAGCCCCGATGTCCGATCCCCTGATGCGCTTGTCCGACGAGGTGCAGGCTGCCCGCGACGCTGGCGGCCCGATCGTCGCCCTCGAATCGACCATCATCGCCCACGGCATGCCCTGGCCGCAGAACGTCGAGACCGCCCGCGAGGTCGAGGCGATCATCCGCGCCCGCGGTGCGACGCCCGCGACCATCGCCGTGATGGGCGGACAGCTCTGCATCGGGCTGTCCGACGCGCAGCTCGACCAGCTCGGCCGCGACCCGGATGTGCTGAAGCTCAGCCGGCGTGACCTGCCGTATGCGGTGGCGATGGGCCGCGTGGGCGCCACGACCGTGGCGGCGACGATGATCTGCGCGGCGCGGGCGGGCATCGAGGTGTTTGTCACCGGCGGCATCGGCGGTGTGCACCGCGGCGCGGCCGAGAGCTTCGACATCTCGGCCGATCTGCAGGAGCTGGCGCGCACGCCGGTGGCGGTGGTCTGCGCCGGGGCGAAGTCGGTGCTGGACCTGCCGCTGACGCTGGAGTATCTGGAGACCCACGGCGTGCCGGTGGTCGGGGTGGGGCAGGAACGCTTTGCGGCGTTCTACAGCCGGGACAGCGGGCTGGACTGCGATTTCCGCCTCGATGCGCCGGCCGATCAGGCGCGGTTCGTGCGCACGAAATGGGCGCTGGGGCTGGGCGGGGGCGTGGTGTTCAGCAACCCGGTGCCTGCCGCCGACGAGATTGCCCCGGCCGAGATCGAGGCGATCACGCGCCAGGCCTTGGACGAGGCGGCGGCACGCGGGGTCGGCGGCAAGCGGGTCACGCCCTTCCTGCTCGGCCGCATCAAGGAGCTGACCGAGGGCCGCAGCCTGGCCACCAACATCGCGCTGGTGAAGCACAACGCCCGGGTGGGCGCCGATCTGGCGCTGGCGTTGCACGCGCTCGGGCCGCGGCCATGCTGAACGCGGCGCAGCAGGCGCAGTTCCAGGCGCAGGGCTATCTGGTGCTGCCGGACTTCAAGGCGCCGGCCGAGACCGCTGCGGTGCGGGCACGCGCCCTGGCGATCGTCGACGCCTTCGATGCCGAGGCCCACCGCACCATCTTCACCACGCAGGACCAGGCGCGTACCACCGACCGGGTCTTTCTCGACTCGGCCGATGGCATCGCCTGTTTCTTCGAGGAGGACGCCTTCGACGCGGCCGGTCACCTGCGCCAGGCCAAGGCGCTGTCGATCAACAAGATTGGCCACGCGCTGCACGACCGCGACCCGGTGTTCGACCAGTTCTCGCGCGGGCCGGCGTTGGCTGCGGTGGCTGCCGGGCTCGGACTGGTCGAGCCGCAGATCCGGCAGTCGATGTACATCTTCAAGCAGCCCGGCATCGGCGGCGAGGTGCGCTGGCACCAGGATGCCACCTTCTTCGTCACCGAGCCGGTGACGGTGACGACGTTCTGGTTTGCGCTGGAGGACGCCACGGTGGACAACGGCTGTCTGTGGGTGCAGCCAGGCGGACACCGCACGCCGCTGCGCGAGCGCTTCATCCGTGAAGGGGACGCGACGCGCATGGAGACGCTCGACACCACGCCGTGGCCGACGCAGGCCGAGGCGGTGCCGCTGCCGTGCACGGCCGGCACGCTGGTGTGTTTCCACGGACTGCTGCCGCACTACAGCGCGCCCAACCGCTCGGCGGTGTCGCGCCATGCGTACACGCTGCACGCCACCGACGCCCGCAGCATCTACGCGCCGACGAACTGGCTGCAGCGTCAGGATGCGACGCGGCCGGTGCGGGGTTTCTGAACGGGGGAGAAAAAAGAAGGGAGGCGGGACGCGACTCCGGGGGCTCGCTCTCAAAAGCCCGGAACGCCCGCCTCCCTGGGACTGCAGACTGGAACCAGGTCTCAGCCCTCAGTCCCGAAGGCTTCTCTGAGGAGGAGTCACACGAGAAGATTCAATGATGAACCGTGGCGGCGAGATTGTCATCTCCGGCATCGCTGCACGGTGCATGTCGGCATTCGACGGTGGATGTTGCCGTCAGTTGGCGGAGGTTTCGACCGCCACCTGATTTGTGGCTTCCGCGCCAGCAAAGGCGCTGAAGGCCAGGACGAGCGCTGCGGCAGTGAGCCATTCGGACCAGCGAAATTTCATGGCAGTCTCCGGTGAGGCGAGTGGTTCGGATCGGGGCAGGGCGAGTCTCCAGCGTAATCGGAGTCGCGACAGGCTTTTCCATCTTGTTGCAAGTCCGGCCAGCACTGCGCGCACTCGGTCACGGTCTTCCGTTCGGTCCAGCGCCTGGCCTGCAGCCGCACTCAGCGTCCTTGTGCGACGCGGGGCAATTCGTCCACCGCAGTGGCCGCCGCTCCTGCGCTCAGGGTGAAGGCGATGGCGGCGGCGGCGAGCCAGTCGATCCAGCGAGGTTTCATGGCAGTGCTCGGCAACGTGGGAGTGGTTTCGGTTGCAGAGATCTTCGCAAGATCGGCGCTTTGCATATCCCCTGAACAGGGGGTCTATGGAGTCGCTATTGCGTGGCCGTGCAGTGCGTGGCCGTGTAGCCGCGGGGAATGGCGCCCAGCAGCCTGCGTGTGTAGTCCTCGCGCGGCGCGGCGAGCAGGGTCTGTGCATCGGCGCGTTCGACCACGCTGCCGTCCTTCATCACCAGCACTTCGTCGGCCATGAAGCGCACGACAGCCAGATCGTGGCTGATGAAGACATACGCCAGCCCGAGCGTGTCCTGCAGGTCTTTCAGCAGGTTCAGCACCTGCGCCTGCACCGACACGTCCAGCGCCGACACCGCCTCGTCGAGCACCAGCACCTCAGGCGACAGCGTCAGTGCCCGCGCGATGGCGATGCGCTGGCGCTGACCGCCGGAGAACTCGTGCGGGTACTTGCCAAACGCCGTGGCGTCCAGCCCGACCCGCTCCAGCAGCGCCAGCGCCCGGGCTTCACGGTCGCGGTCGTCGGTGCCGATGGCGTGGAGTTGCATCGGCTCCAGCAGCGTCTGGCCGATGGTGAACCGTGGGTTGAGCGAGGCGTAGGGGTTCTGGAAGACGATCTGGATGCGCCGCCGCAGCGCCTGCCGCGCGGCGCCCCGCAGGGCGAAGAGGTCCTGGCCATCGAACAGCACCTGGCCGGCGGTGGCCTCGTGCAGTCGCAGCAGTGTCAGGCCCATCGTCGTCTTGCCCGAGCCGGACTCGCCGACGACGCCCAGCGTATGGCCCCGCCGCAGCGTGAAACTCACATCCCGCACCGCCTTGAATTCGCGCTGGCGGAACAGCCCTTCGCGGACGGGGAAGGACTTGCACAGCCCGCGCGCCTCGATCAGCACCGGCGCGCTGGCGTCGCGTGGCACGGCCGGTGACGCGGGGGCTGCGACGGTCTGTCCGGCCTCGCCGGCGATGTGTTCGTCGATCACCACCAGCCGCCGCGCGGTGTTGTCCAGCCGCGGACGGCAGGCGAGAAGTGCGCGCGTGTAGGCATCCTGCGGTGCGGTGAAGATCGCGGCGACCGGCCCGCGCTCGCGGATCTGGCCGTGGCGCATCACCACCACCTCGTCGGCGATCTCGCCCACGACACCGAGGTCATGGCTGATGAACAGCATGCTCATGCGCCGCTCGGCCTTGAGGCGGGCGAGCAGCTCCAGGATCTGGCGCTGCACCGTCACATCCAGCGCCGTGGTCGGCTCGTCGGCGATCAGCAGCCGCGGCTCGCAGGCCAGCGCCATCGCGATCATCACGCGCTGCTGCTGCCCGCCCGACAGCTCGTGCGGATAGGCCGACAGGCGCCGCTTCGGCTCGGGCAGACCGACTTCGGCGAGCAATTCCTCTGCCCTGGCGAGTGCCGCGCGGCGGCTGAGGCCCAGGTGCAGCCGCAGTGGCTCGGCGATCTGCGCGCCGACGGTGAAGACCGGGTTGAGCGAGCCCATCGGGTCCTGGAAGACGCAGGCGATGGCGCGGCCCCGCAGCGCGCGCAACTCGGCTGGCGTGGACTGCAGCAGATCCCGGCCGTCGAAGACGATGCGCCCCGAGCGCTCGGCGTTGTCGGGCAGCAGGTTGACGATCGACATCGCCGTGACGCTCTTGCCCGAGCCGGATTCACCGACCAGCGCGACCGTGGTGTTCTCGGGGATGTCGAAGGTGATGCCGCCCGCTTCGTCGCCGACGGCGCGGCCCCAGCGGCGCTGCCCGTGTTCGCGGCCCAGGCGGAAACGGACGGTCAGGTCTTCGATGCGCAGCAGGGTGGTCATGGGATCAGTCCTCCAGCCCGCGCAGCTTCGGGTCGAGCGCGTCGCGCAGTGCGTCCGTCATCAGCGAGAAGGCGGTGACGAACACCGCCATGAACAGCGTGGCCGTTGCGAGCTGCCACCAGTAGCCCAGGATCAGCTCGCTCTGCGCCTCGGCCAGCATCGTGCCCCAGCTCACCTGGTCGACGCTCACGCCCAGGCCGAGGTAGGACAGGATCACCTCGTACTTGATGAAGCCGACGACGTGGATCGAGAGCTGCACCAGCACGATGTGGCTGACGTTGGGCAGGATGTGGCGGAACATCCGCTGCAGCGGGCTGGCGCCGATCGCCTCGGCGGCGCGCACATAGTCGCGGCCGGCGTGTTTCATGAACTCGGCGCGCACCAGCCGGTAGATGCCAGTCCAGCCCGTCAGGCCGAGGATCAGCACCACGCTGGTGACGCCGCGCCCGAACACCGCCGCGAAGGCGAGGATGAGCAGGATGCCGGGGATGGACGTGAAGACGTTGTAGACCCACTCCAGCAGGTCGCCGATGCGCCCGCCGAAGAAGCCGCCGAAGGCGCCCAGCACCGTGCCGATCACCGCTGCGACCACGGCGGCCAGCACGCCGACCAGGATCGAGATCTGCGCGCCCTTGATCGCCTTGTCGAGCACGCTGCGGCCGAGCCGGTCGCCGCCGAAGGGCAGGGTGGGCGACTGGGTGACGGTCTCGATGGACTGCTTCTGCGTGGCGGCGTCCCACTCCGCGTAGCGCGGCGCGAGTGGATCGACCGCCGTCAGGTCGAGCAGCGGCTGCGCTGGGCCGGCCGCGTCCGAGGCAGGCATCCCGGGCATCGCGGCGAATTCGGGCGCGGGGCCGAGCAGCGTGGGCGGCGCGTAGGACACGCCGCGCTCGGCCTGCCAGTTCGACGCCACCAGCCCGCTGGCAGCGGCCAGCAGCAGCACGGCGAACAGCGCGACCACCGCCATCGACACCAGGCCGACCCGGTCGCTCTTCAGGCGCTTCCAGGCCAGGGACCAGACACCTTCGGAGTGCGTCGACGTCACCAGCGTTGCAGCAGGCATGGCCGTCATTTCAGCGTCACCCGGGGATCGACCGCCTTGTAGAGCAGGTCCGTGAGCAGGTTGATGACCATGGTGATCACCGCCAGGTAGATGGTCACCGCCTGGATGACCGGGTAGTCGCTGCGGTTCACCGCCATCCAGACTTCGCGCCCCAGGCCCGGGATCGAGAAGAACACCTCGATCAGGAAGGAGCCGATGAAGATGCCGGGCAACTGCATCGAGATGTTGGTCAGGATCGGGATCATCGCGTTGCGCAGCACGTGTTTCAGCAGCACGGTGCGCTCGCTCAGGCCCTTGGCGCGGGCGGTGCGCACATAGTCGTGGCCGATCTCGTCGAGGAAGAAGCTGCGGTACAGGCGCATCTGCGGCGAGATGCCCACCATCACCGCCAGCAGCACCGGCAGCGGCGCGTAGGTGGTGAGGTTGGTCCAGACGCTCCCGGTCCAGCCCTGCACCGGGAACCAGCCGAGCTGGAAGGCGAACAGCCACTGCCCGACGATGATGTAGACGAGGAAGCTGATCGACAGCGCCACCGTCGTCACCACCATGATCGCCCGGTCCGTCAGCGAGCCGCGCACCGCCGCCACCGCCAGCGCGAACGGGATCGCCAGCAGCGCGTCGAGCACCAGGATCGGCACCATCACCGTCAGCGTGGCCGGCAGCCGCGAGGCGAACAGGCTGGCCACCGATTCGTTGGTCGCCCAGCTCTTGCCCCAGTCGAAGTGCAGGATCTGCTGCACGAAGATCCAGAGCTGCTCCCAGACCGGCTTGTTCAGGCCGAGCTGCTCGCGGATCTGGTCGACCTGGGCGGCCGAGGCGTTCAGGCCGGCGAGGATCTCGGCCGGGTCGCCCCCGAAGGACTTGAACAGGAAGAACACCAGCAGCACGACACCGAGCAGCGTCGGCACCATCTGCCAGAGGCGGCGTAGCAGGTAGGCACCCATCAGAGTCGGTCTCCTTCGACGAACACGGCCAGCTCGCCAGCCTTCAGCGCCGTCCAGTCCTCGTTGCTGGTCAGCGGCTCGGTGACGACGATGGCGACGCGGTCCTGCGGCGTCGTCAGGTCGGCGAAGTCCACGGTCATGTCGGCGTCCTGCAACTGCGCGCAGGGGAAGGGGTGGCGGCGCTGGACGTAGTGCAGCTTGGTCGAGCAGTGCGCCCACAGCGCCTCGCCCTGGCTGAGCAGGAAGTTGAAGGTGCCGTGGCGGGCGATGACCGGCACCAGCTCAGCCAGCGTCTGCGTCAGGTCCGGGATGCTGGGCATGCGGGCGTGGTTCTTGGCCAGCTCCTGCATCAGCCAGCAGAAGGCGCGCTCGCTGTCGGTGTCGCCCACCGGGTGGAAGCCGGCGTGCAGCTTGGGCTGGAAATCGATCAGGTTGCCGTTGTGCGCGAAGACCCAGTAGCGGCCCCAGAGTTCACGCATGAAGGGATGCGTGTTCTCCAGCGCGACGCGGCCCTGGGTGGCCTTGCGGATGTGGGTGACGATGTGGCGGCTGCGGATCGGGTAGCGGCGCAGCATCTCGGCCACGGGGGATTCGGTCGCGCTCTGGTGGTCCACGAACAGCCTGGCGCCCGGTCCCTCGAAGAAGGCGATGCCGAAGCCGTCCTTGTGCTCGGCGGCGCGGTGGGCGAAGCCGGTGAAGCTGAAGACCAGATCGGTCGGGGTGTTGGCGTTGAGTCCGAGGAGCTGGCACATGGCCCGAGACACTACCATGCCGCCCGAGCCTTTTCCGTCTTGCATTCCCGGGAGTCGATCGATGGACGCTTTCCTGACCCAGCTCGGCCGCCACCTGGCCGACCGCTGGCGCGCGCAACGCCAGCCGCGCACGCTGCGGGCGTTCCGCTGCCTGTGCGGCGCGCCGGTGTTCTTCCGCAACAGCGGCTGCCTGTCGTGTGGCCGTGCGCTGGGCTACGAACCGGCACAGCGGCGGCTGCTGGCGCTGGACGTGCGCGGCGAGATGCTGACCGAGGCCCGGCCGGGGTCGTCGCTGCACCTGCGCAGCCCGCGGCGCTTCCACCGCTGCGCCAACGCGGTGTCCGCGGCCAACTGCAACTGGCTCGTGCCGGACGAGGAGCGCAACGGGGCGGGTGCGCGGCCGTCGTTCTGTGTCGCCTGCCGCCTGAACCGCGTCATTCCGGACCAGACCCTGGCCGACAACCGGCGCGACTGGGCGCTGATCGAGCAGGCCAAGCGGCGGCTGGTGTCGCAGCTGCTGGCGCTCGGCCTGCCGGTGCAGTCGCGGCTGGCCGGCGCGGGTGGCGAGGACACGCAGCGTGGCCTGGCCTTCGATTTCCTGCGCCCGGTGGAGGGCCAGCCCGTGCTCACCGGCCATGCCGGCGGCATCATCACGCTCAATGTCGACGAGGCCGATGACGCCACCCGCGAGTACATCCGCGCCAGCCTGCGCGAGCCCTACCGCACATTGCTGGGCCATTTCCGCCACGAGGTTGGCCACTATTACTGGGACCGCCTGGTGGCGGGCACCGACTGGCTGCCCGCCTTCCGCCAGATGTTCGGCGATGAGCGCGCCGACTACCGCGCCGCCCTGGAGCGCAACTACCGGCTCGGCCCGCCGCCGGACTGGGCCGACTGGCACGTCAGCGCCTACGCGAGCTGCCACCCGTGGGAGGACTGGGCCGAGACCTGGGCGCACTACCTGCACATGGTCGATGCGCTCGACACGGGCCTGAGCTTCGGGCTGGACGCGGACGATGTCGAGGTCGATGTGCAACCCTTCGACGAGGCGGTGCTGATGCAGCCGGATGCCGAGTTCCTGCGCCTGGTGAACGCCTGGGTCGAGCTGACCGCCTTGCTCAACGAACTCTCGCGCAGCATGGGCCAGCCGGACTTCTACCCCTTCGTGCTGAACCAGGCCGCGGTGCGCAAGCTGCACCTGGTGCACCGGGTGGTCACGCGGTCGGCCTGAGCGCCACCGCCGCCCGTGCCAGCAGCAGGGCCGTGAAGTCCTTGCGTGGCATCGGGCGGCCGAACAGCCAGCCCTGGGCCAGCTCGCAGCCATGTTCGTGCAGGAAGCGGGCCTGCTCCGGCGTCTCCACCCCTTCGGCGACCAGCCCGAGCTGCAGGCTGTGGCCCATCGAGATCATGGCCCGCACGATGCCGGCCTGGTCGCTGCGCGTGGTGATGTCGCGCATGAAGGACTTGTCGATCTTCAGCGTGCTGATCGGGTACTTGGTCAGGTAGCTGAGTGCGGAGTGGCCGGTGCCGAAGTCGTCGATGGCCAGCGTCAGGCCCATGGCGCGCAGGCCGTCGAGTGTCTCCCCCGCCTGGCCGCGTTCGTCCAGCAGCAGCCGCTCGGTGATCTCCAGCTCGATCCACTCGGGGCGGCAGCCGGTGCGCGACAGGGCGCTGGTGACGGTGCCGATCAGGTCGTGGTTGAGGAACTGGCGCGGGGACAGGTTGACCGCGATGCACAGCGGCGGCTCGTCTGGTGCGCGGGCGCGGTTCCAGTCGGCCGCCGCGGCGCAGGCGTCGCGCAGCACCCAGGTGCCGATGGCCACGATCAGTCCGCTGTCCTCGGCCACCGGGATGAACTCCTCCGGCGAGATCGGACCCCGTTCCGGGTGGTGCCAGCGCAGCAGGGCCTCGGCGCCGACGATGCGGCCATCGGCCAGCGAGACCTTGGGCTGGAAATGGACGCTGAACTGCCGCTCGGCCAGGCCGCGGCGCAGGTCGGCTTCCATCGTGACCCGGTCTCGGGTGCGTTGGCTGAGGTCTTCGGAGTGGAACTGGTGGCGCGAGCGTCCGCTGGCCTTGGCGGCGAACAGCGCGGTGTCGGCCTGCTGCATCAGCGTGTCGGGGTCGGTGGCGGCGTGCGGGCCAGCGTCGGGGCTGCGCACCGCGATGCCGACGCTGGCCGAGACGAAGATGTCGTGGTCGTCGATGCGGCAGGGGGCGGACAGCGCCTCGACCAGCCGCCGGGCGATGCGGTCGAGCTGGGCATGGTCCACCGCGTCGTGGATCAGCACGGCGAACTCGTCGCCCCCGAGCCGCGCCACCGTGTCCTGGCTGCGCAGGCAGGTGCCCAGGCGCTGCGCCATCATCACCAGCAGCCGGTCGCCGGTGGCGTGTCCGAGGGTGTCGTTGACGTACTTGAAGTGGTCCAGGTCCAGCATCAGCACGGCCTGCACGGGCCGCTCGCGCAGCCGCTGCGTGAAGCCGGCCCGGTTGACCAGCCCGGTCAGCACATCCTCGAAGGCCAGCGTGTGCAGCTCGCGCTGGGTGGTCTTCAGCTCGGTGATGTCCTGGGTGGTGGTCAGCGTCTGGACATGCCGGCCCTGGGCGTCGTAGTCGAAGCGTTGGACCACCCGCAGATCGCGTGTGCCAAAGGGGCCGTGGACCGTGGTGTCGAAGCGCAGTTCCCGGTCACCGCGCGCCACGGCTGCGCTGGAGAGCTGGATGACCCGCGGCCGGTCGACCGCGATGACACGGCTCCACACTTCGCGTGCGCTCTGGACGGTTGCGCTGTCGAACCCCAGCTGGCGCTGCGCTTCGGCGGACAGGGTGGAGGTCCGGCTGGCTTCGTTCCAGACCAGGTGGCCCATCTGGCCGACCCGCTCGGCGTCCTCTAGCCGCGCCACCAGCCGGTCGCGGTCGCAGCGGTCGGCGTGCTGGGCGGCCATCGCGTGGCTGATGCGGGCCGGGCCCTTGATCATCACCAGGTAGACGTAATAGACCAGCGCGGCGCCCATGTAGGACTGCGTCAGATCGCCGCGTGTCAGCAGCACGCAGATCAGCGGCCCCATGGCCAGCGCGCCAAAGGTGCTCAGCGTGCCGCGGATCGCACCGATCAGCGCGGCGCTGCCGGCACAGGCGCCCATCAGCGTCATCACCACGGCGGTGCGCGACAGCGGATCCTCGATCACGGCGTAGAACAGGCCCAGCGCGCCCCAGCTCAGCCCGCTCAGCATGGTCTGGAGCTGCGTGATCCGGTACCAGTGTTGCAGCGACCAGCGCTCGCGGCCCCCGCCCCGCAGGAAACAGCGGGTCACCAGCAGGCGCAGCACCATCATGGTCTGCACGCCGGCCAGCCACAGGGACAGGGCCGGATGCGGCGCGACATCCCACAGCACGAACGCGATCAGCGCTGACAGCACCATGCCGGACAGCACCGCCTGCGGCGTGTGCCGGTAGTGGGTCAGCAGCAGCAGCGTGTCCCAGTCTGTCGTGGGGTTTGCGCCGAGATCCGCAGCGGCATCCGCGCCTGCGCCTGCGCCCGACCGGAGGGCGGTCGGGGCAGACAAGGCTTTGGCAGGGGCTTCGGGCAAGCGTGTCATCGTGTCCGGTGCCTGCAGGGGTGGCACCTGCGAACGCTATCGGCACGGCAGCCACCGACTGAAATGCGCAGTCCGGGATGTGTGTGCCGACAGGGCCGCCGGTCAGCCGGTCAGCAGGCGCATGGCGCCCCGCAGCGAGAGCAGATGGCCCGGATTCGAGGTCTCGTCCAGCACGCCGCTCATGCGCCGCCGCAGCGAGGCGCTGCGTTGTGCACGCCAGATCACCAGGTCGGCCAGCCAGGGGTGGCGGTTGACGGTATTGGCCTTTTCGTAGAGCGCGAACTTGGGACGCAGCGTGGCCAGTTGCCGGGCGTAGTGCTGGCGCACGGCCACTTCGTCCAGGCCATTGCGGCGGCCTTCCAGGAGCGCATCGGCGGCCATCAGCCCGGTTTCCAGCGCCTTGCCGATGCCTTCCCCGGTGAAATCGTAGGTCGAGCCAAGCGTCTCCCCGGTGGCGAGCAGGCCGGGCCGGCCGCTCTCGGCGCCTTCGAGCGTGCAGCGCAGCGGTGCGCCCTTGAGGTCACCCTGCAGCGTGCCGCCGTCCATCAGCGCCCGGGCCGGGGCGTAGACGCGGGTGAAGTCGTCGAACATCTGGCGCAGGTTGGCGTCGGCCGCCTGGCCTTGGCGGAAAAAGGCCCCGACACCGATGTTGTAGGTGTCGTGGCCACACGGAAAGATCCAGCCATATCCCGGCCGCAGTGCGCGGTCCCAGACCACGTCCATCGTCGTCTGCCGGCCCGCCAGCGAGGGGTTGTGCACATACCCGCGCAGGGCGATGCCGCTGGGCGTGCGCCGTGTACACAGCCCCGTGGCCACCAGCGGCTGCACGCCCGCGCCGGTGGCCAGCACCACCCAGCGGGCCCGGACCTCATGCCGCGCCTCGCCCTGGCGCAGCCGGGCACCGACGACGCGGCCGTCTTCCTCGATCACCGCCTCGAACTTCACCGGCGTCACCAGCCGCGCGCCCTGGCGCTGCGCATGGCGCACCAGCAGCCAGTCGAGCGTGCGCCGCGGCAGCACGGCCAGCGTCCCCGGCACATCGACCTGTCCGCCCCGCGGCGCCACGCAGCGCACATGGCCGACGTGTTCGGCGTGAGCCATCACCTCGTCGAGCATGCCCAGGCGCCGCAGCGCGGCATGCGCGTCCGGGATCAGGCCGTCGCCGCAGATCTTCTCGCGTGGAAAGTCGTGCTGATCGACCAGGCACACCGACCAGCCCGCCGCGGCCAGCGTGGCCGCGCAGGCGCTGCCGGAGGGGCCTGCGCCGATGACCAGGGCGTCGCAGGTGGCGGGCAAGGTTGATGAAGTGAGTGTGGCAAGGGCAGGAGCGGTGGTGGCAGGCTGGGACATCGAGGACTCCGGAGGGCCTGCGGATTCTAGAAGTCGTCCGGACCGGCTGCCCGGTCGTATGCTTACCCGCCCAGTGGCAACAGCAGCGTGAAGGCGGTGCCGACCCCGGGGGTGCTGGCGACTTCGAGTTGCCCGCCATGGTGGCGGACGATGCCGTGGGCGGCGGACAGCCCTAGCCCAGAGCCGTCGCCGGTGGGCTTGGTGGTGAAGAACGGATCGAAGATGTGCGGCAGATCGTCGGGCGAGATGCCTTCACCCTGGTCGATGACCTGGATCCGGGCGGCCTCGGGATGCTCCTGCGTGCAGACCCGGTCCACCACCAGCCGCACCTCGCCAGGGCGTTCACGCATCGCGTAGCCGGCGTTCTTGACCAGGTTGAGCAGCACCTGCTCGATCCGCGCCGCGTCGATCATGGCCACGGCGTCCTGCCGCAGTTCGATCCGCAGCGGCACGTGGCGCGGCAGGCTGACCGCCAGCAGTGGCTCGCAGTGGTGCAGCCATTCACCCAGCGCGACGGGCTGGCGCTGCAGCGGCGTTTCGCGCGCGAAGTTCAGCAGCTCCTTCACCAGCCCGGCGGCGCGGTGGCTGGCCTGGAGGATGCCGCCCAGGTTGCGGGCCTGTAGCGATCCGGCCTCGGCCTGCAGGGCGCACAGTTCGGCCAGTCCGATGATCGAGCCCAGCAGGTTGTTGAAGTCGTGGGCGACCCCGGCAGCCAGGGTCGTGACGGCGCGCAGCTTGTCGTTCTGCCGCACGCGCTCTTCGAGGCGCCGCAGCGGCGTGATGTCGCGCCCGATGCAGACGTGGCTGAGCAACTGGCCGTCCTGGTCCCGGATCGGCGAGATCGACCAGGTGGCAGGGAAGCGGGTGCCGTCGGCGCAGGCCTGTTCGGTGGTCCAGTGGCCGGTGTGCTGTGCGGGCAGCGCCGTGGGCCACAGGTCGGCCTGTCGGGCTCGCGCCTGGTGCAGTCGCCAGTGGGTCGCGCGCCGGAAGGCGGGGTTGAGGTAGTCGAGCTGTCCCTGTGCGTCGAACACCAGCACGAAGTCGTCGGTCTGTTCGAACATGACCAGCACCTTGCCGTGCTCTTCCTGCCAGCGTCTGCGCGCCTCGCGGGCTTCCTGCAGTTGCCGGGGCAGCATCGCGGCCAGCATCAGCGGCGTCGCGTCGCCTGCGGCCAGTCGCCCGTGGGCCTGTGCGTGCGGACTGCCGGCGGGGGCCGTGCGCCAGTCCTCGGCCAGCCGCGCCTGGGTGCGCTGGTGCAGGCCGAGCATGTCGTCGAGCGAGATCACATGCGGCAGCAGTGACTTGGCCAGCTCGCTGGCGGCCAGCAGCACATCCTCGCGCTGCAGGTCATCGCCTGCGCAGAGGTAGCGCTCGAACAGCCCGCGGTAGGTCGGCGCCAGTGATTCCAGCATCACATCGATCCGTTCAGGTCCGGTTGAACGTGGGCGACCAGCACGGCGGCGTCGTCGCGCGCCGGGTGTCCGCGTGTCATCAGGTGCTCGCACAGCCGTTCGGGTTCGCGGACCCATTCGGGCAGCATCACGCCCACGGTCAGCGACTCGTCCAGTCCGTCGGTGAACAGCAGGATCCAGTCGCCGGGCTGCAGATCGATGTCCAGCACCGTCACCCGGTGGCTGCCGTGGCCCGCGCCGAGCCGACCCTCACCGACGATGCCGTAGGACGAGGGCAACCGCAGTGTCTGGCCCGCGCGCCAGCGCAAGGCCCGAGTGTTCCCGACACCGGCATGGCGCAGCCGGCCCTGTGCGATCCAGGTCAGCCCGATGGCTGCGCCCCGGGTGGCCCCCAGGGCCATGTCCAGGTGCAGCAGCATCTGGTCCGGGTGGCCCGCCAGTCCGGGGTGGTGCGCGGACTGTTCGAGGCGGTGCCGGGCGGTCTGGGCGGCCAGCGCCGCGTCGGGGCCGTGGCCGAGCCCGTCGATGACCGCCAGCCAGTGCCCGCCGGGCGCAGGCGGTGCGGTCATCACCATGGCCACCACATCGCCGCACGTTGTCTCGCCTGCGATCGGCCGGCTCAGGCTGGCCCACCGCAGCGCGGTCATGTGCCGAGCTTCGCCCACTTGCAGGCCCTCACCCAGGTGCCGAGGCCGGGCGTCGACCGGATCTCGAAGTCGTCCATCAGACGCTGCACACCCGGCAGGCCACAGCCCAGGCCCCCGCCCGTGCTGTAGCCCTCCTGCTGCGCCAGGGCCAGATCCACGATGCCCGGCCCCTCGTCACCGGACAGCAGCTCGACCCCGCGGCGGGTCGGCTGGGTCAGCAGGCGCAGCGTGATCGTGCCGCCGCGGGTGGTGTGCATCCACAGGTTGTTGGCCAGCTCCGACGCGGCGGTCGCGACATGGGCGGCCAGCAGCGGAGACAGGCCGTGGGCGAGGCAGAACTGGCGGGAGGCGGCCACGACGTGCGGAACGTCGGTCTCGCGTTCCACCGAACAGACAGTGGTGTCCTGGAGGTGACCGTGTGGGCGCGTCATTTCAGTGCCGGCGCCGGCGCACGATCTGGATGCTCACCACGGTGCCGCCTGTGCCCGACTGGATGTCGAAGTGGTCCACCAGCCGCTGGGTGCCGGGCAGTCCGGCGCCCAGGCTGCCGCTGGTGGAAAACCCGTCGCTCATGGCCTGCTGCAGGTCTTCGATGCCGGGTCCGCTGTCGCGCACCTCGGCCTGCAGCCGGATCTGGGCGTGGTCGGAGAGGTCGCGCAGCTCGCACCGGCCGCCCGAGGCGTACACCAGCGCGTTGCGGCTCAGCTCGGACACCGCCGTGGCGAAGCGCGTCTGGTCCATCACGCCGAGCCCGATCTCCTTGGCCATGGCGCGCGCGGCCAGCCGGGCGCGCAGCAGATCGGCGCTGTTCGCTAGCTCAATCGTTTGCGAACTCATCAGGCGCTCCTGTGCGGTGTCCCGTGAGTCGGCTGCCGGCATCGGTGGCGGCAATCAAGCGCTCCAGCCTGACCAGCGCACGTTCGAGGTTGAAGGCGGTCGGGACATCGACCAGGTTGCGGCCCATCTCCACCAGCGTCAGTGCCACCGCCGGCTGCACACCGCAGACCACGACACAGGCGCCCAGGATCCGCAGCATGCGGGCCGTGTCGTTGAGCACCCGCGCCATGTACGAATCGACCACGTCCAGCGCACTGACGTCGATCACGACGCCGCGGACCTGGTCCTGTGCCACCCGTTCGGTGAGGTCGCTCTGGAAACTGAGCACTCCCTCGTCATCCACATCTGCGTGCAGCGGCACGATCAGCGTGTGCGCGTTCAGTCGGAGCAGAGGCACGCGCATCGGTCAGCCCCCCTGCTGCTGATGGCCGCTCAACTGGCGTCCGGTCATGCGCAGGGCCAGGATGACGCCGGCCTTGAGCGAACCGCGGGTCGGCACGGCGGACAGGTCGATGCCGAGCTTGACCATGGTCAGCGCCGTGCTCGGGCTGATGCCGGTCAGGATCACCTGGGTGCCGAGCATCTCGGCCGCAGCCACCGTGCGCAGCAGGTGCCGCGCGACGCTGGTGTCCATCACGGGCACGCCGG
Source organism: Sphaerotilus sp. (assembly GCF_034519685.1). GTDB lineage: Bacteria > Pseudomonadota > Gammaproteobacteria > Burkholderiales > Burkholderiaceae_C > Sphaerotilus. Next base: position 78,692 of record NZ_JAXHOF010000002.1, read on the forward strand.
TGACATCGATCAGCGTGACCTCCGCCTCGGTGCGGCCGATGGCTTCGAGCAGTCGCTCGGCCACCTGCACCGCCCGCACCGAATCGACGATGCCCACCAGCGGCAGCAGCAGGATCGAGTCCCACAGCGTGATCACCGGCGTGGACATGTCGAGCAGCGACTGTGCCTGGCTGCGGATCACCGATTCGCGCGTGGCGACGAACTGCGACACCAGCGTCATCACGCAGCGGTCGAGCATGGTCTGCAGGCGCCACAGCGCTTCGGTTTGCCGCGCTGGGTCGCCGGCGTCCGTCGCCATCAACCGCGCCAGCAGGGCGTCCTTGCACGACTGGACGAACCGGACGGAGGCTTCGGGCGCCTGGCCACGCGCGGCGCGCACCTGGCTGGCCGAGCGCAGCACGCCGTCGAGCTGCTGCTGGGCGGCGGCCGTTTCCAGCGGGTCGGTCTGTCCGAGGGCATGGCGCAGGGCGTCCAGCAACTCGTTCATCTCGACGTGCAGGGTGTCTGTTTCCGAGCGGGTCAGCGTGGCGATGCCCAGTCTCGCCTTCCAGTCCGTCAGCAGTGCGTCGTGGTGATCCGAGATCAGTTGCTGCAGCGCTTGCGCTGCGGAAGGCGAGGGCATGGAGGATCCATTCCGGAATTCAGGGCGGGAGCACCGAACGGACGGCGGCCTGCAAGGCCTCGCGACCGAAAGGTTTGGGAAGCGATTTTGCCACTCCGAGCAGATTGGCCGTGTCGAGATTGAACTGGGGCGACAGCGTGCGGCGCCCGCCGGAGATGGCAATCACCGGCAGACGCGGGTGGGTCTGCTTCAGATGCACGATGAATTGCGCCCCATCCATCACCGGCATCAGCATGTCGGTGATCACGAGGTTCACGCTGGAGGCATGCCGGGCCAGGTACTGCTGACCGGCGGCGCCGTCGGCCACATCGATGACCTGGTGGCCATCGAGTTCAAGCAACTGGCGCACGGTGTCGCGCAGCAGGACATCGTCATCGACAAGCAGGATCGTGGACATGGTGGTGTGGCCAGGGGTGTGTAGGCTAGACGAGGGCGAGGGGCCGGGAGGTCAGAACAGTTCGATGTGCCGGGACACTGTCCCGCCTGAAGCATCGCCTGTGTGGGGGACAGGAGGGCTGTGCGCCGCCTCGGTGTGCAGGTACTGGTCCAGCAGTGCCCGTGCGTCGGCGTCGAGTGCCGCCAGATCGGGCTGTCCACTGCCAGCCTGGGTGAGCCGGTGCGCCAGCAGCGCATGCCGCTGCTCGAAGACAGGGGCCTGCCGACCGATGATCTGCTTGAACACATCGTGGTACTGCCCTGCATCCAGCAGGGACAGGATGCCCCGGCTGAGCTCGGTGTTGTGCTCGGTGATGGCGGTCAGCAACATCGCGTAGAACTGGCGCATGTCGAGGTAGCCCTCGTCGAACTTGCCGGTCAGCGTCAGCAACCGGGAGACTTCCTGCTCGTTGTGCTGCATGCGCTGGGCGAACTCGCCGGCCAGACGCGCCTGCACGGTATCCACCAGATGGCGGATGTTCTGTTCGATGTGCTTGGCGGAGTTGCTCGACTCCAACGCGAGCCGCCGCACTTCGCTGGCCAGCACCGAGAACGCACGGCCCGCCTCGCCGGCATGGGCGGCGGCGATGGCGGCATTGATCGACAGGATCTCGGTCTGGCGCGCCATGTCGCGGATGGTTTCGGAAATCGACGACAGTTGCCCCACCTCGGCGACCAGGTGCTCCAGATAGGCGCGTTCCTGCGCGATCTGCTCCGGCAGGGCCTGAACGAAGTTGGAAAACTCTGTCGCGATCGAACCATTGAGTTCGATCATCGACTGCATCTCGACGCTCTGTCGTTTGGCAGTCTGCAGGTAGTCGATCAGCCGACCGGACAGCCTGTGCAGGTCGGTCACCTGGTTCACGGTGTTCAGCGAAGAGGTCTCCGACAGGCTGACCGCGCGGTCGAGCTGCCGCAGCATTTCCTGGTCCAGTGCTGCCAGGCTCTGGAGCGGCATGGGCGTCGTCTCCAGAGGGTCCGTGGCCGGGTGCCGGGGCCGGTGGTGAAGAGCCCTCCACCAGAACAGCGCCCCAGAGCCGGCCAACAGCAGCCCGCCCAAGGGAGATGCCGAGACCAGGCTGTTGTGCAGCAGATCGCTGATGACCAGCCCCGTGCCGCCCAGTCCGATGAGCACCAGCACCTGCTCCAGGGGCGGAAATCGTTTGAGGATGAGTGCAGCCTCCGTGAAACGGTGGTGTGTCATGGCGGACTACCTTGGGCTAGAACAGCTCGATGGGTGGTGCCATCAAGCTGCTCTGGATGGGGGCGACGGGCTTGCCATTCGATTCCGCCTGCTGGTGGGTGCTCCTCTGGCTTTGCATCACATAGCTTTCGGTCCAGAGAGTCACCAATTCTTTCAGTTGGACCGGTGGGGGTGGGGCCTGTCCGTCGATCAGTTGGTAGAGCTGCGCAAAATGATCGGACAGACTGCCCAGGGCGCTGTTCACCTGCTCCAGCATCTGGCGGTTGATGTCCTGGAACTGCATGTCGCCCAGCGTGTCGATGACGTCCCGGGTCATGTGCTGGATACCGGAGTCCATGGTGTCTGACAGTTCGCTCAGGTAAGGCACGGCGTCGGACAGCGTACGGCTCATCAGCTCGATCTGGTGGGCGATCTCGCCGAGTTGCTGGTGGGTGTCGCCCGCGCGCATGGACTCGGCCGCGACCATTTCCCGGTCGATCTGCTCGGCGGCGGCCATGATGCCCTTGGTGATCTGCGAGGCGGCTTCCTCTGTCTGGGCCGAGAGGTTGCGGACTTCGGCAGCGACCACCTTGAAGCCGGCGCCCTCCTGACCGGCACGGGCGGCTTCGATCGAGGCATTGAGCGACAGCAGGTGGGTCTGGCGCGAGATGTTCGAGATCAGCTCCGCCAGCGGCATCAGTTGGCGAACCTGCCGGGCCACGGTCCGCACCCGGTGGTGGTTCTCGAGCTGGGCCGACTCGGACGCTTTCTGGTGCGCGGCCAGGGTGTTGACGGCCTGCGTGTGGCGGTCCACGCCCGACAGCGAACTGGCGGACAGGGACTGGGAATGTCCCACCGCCTGCAGGATGCGCTCGTGCAGTTGCAGCACGTTGCCGTGAACCCGCTGCATGCGCTCCATCATCGACAGCACGGCCTGCTCTGATGTCTGGATCGTCGTCGAGACCTGCGACTCCAGGATGCGGAGCGCCTGGTGGAGGGTGCCGATGTCCTGCGCCACGACATGATGGGCTTCGCTTTTGCCCATGCCCGCCAGCGGCTTGTGAAGTCGGCCCAGCACGATGCCGGCCAGCAAACCGCTGACCATGGCCATCACGCCGTCCCACCCCAGCAACTCGGGCCACAGGCGGTGGATCAGCAAGCTCAGCACACTGACGAACAGCACCCCCAGGTCACGCCAGGTGAGGCGACGCCAGAATGCTGCGACCGTAGGCGTGTCCGGGATCTTCATGCCGCACTCATGCGCCCGGAAGGACCTGCTTGATGACCTTCACCAGATCGGCGCCGCCCACCGGCTTGACCAGCCAGCCGGTGGCGCCGTTTTTCTTGGCCTCGTCGCGCTTGCCCTGCTGGCTTTCGGTGGTCAGCGCCAGGATGGGCGTGAAGCGCAGCAGCTTGCGGGCTTCGCGGATCAGCTCGATGCCATCCATCCTGGGCATGTTGATGTCCGTGATGATGAGGTCGGGCTTGAGGCCGGCCTTGAGCTTGCCCAGTGCCGCCTGGCCATCGCCTGCGGTGTCCACCTTGAAGCCGCTGATTTCCAGCGTGCCCTTCAGGCTCATCAGCATGGTGGCGGAATCATCGACCAGAAAGACGTGTTTCATCGGAACTCTCGGTTGGTGCGGGGGTGCAAGTCAGGTGGGTTGAGGGGTGGCCAGCACGGCCTGCAGCCACGGGTCCGCCGGCTGGCCGGTGATCCGTGGTCGCAGCGCCAGCAAGACCTGCAGAACGGCCGTGTGCATCTGCTGGCACCGCGTCACGTTTACGGCCGATCCAGGGTGGGACTTGAGCCATTCCAGAAGCGGTTCCGCGTCTTCCGCACTCACCTGGCCTTGCAGGGTGGCCGACTTCTTCAGATACCGGATGCCCATCAGACAAGCTCCTTGGGGTTGAGGATCATCAGCACGCTGCCGTCGCCCATCAGGGCCGTGCCGGCAAACCCGGTGATGCCGGCCAGCACGCCTTCGAGCGGCTTGAGGATGATGTCGGAGGTGCCGTGGAAGTTGTCCACCAGCAAGCCGACGTTCTCGCTGCCGAGCCGCACCACCAGCACGGCCAGTTCGCCGTCCTCGTTCAGTCGGGGCGCGCAGTCGAAGCCCAGCAGGTCGCTCAGCGCCCGCAGCGGCACGATGCGCCCGCGCAGCACGGTGGTCTGCGTGCGCTTGAAGTGGTGGATGTCCTCGGCTGGCACCCGCACCGTCTCGACGATCAGGTCCATCGGCACGCCGAACCGGCGCTCGCCGGCCTCGATCATCATCACGTTGGTGACCGCCATCGACAGCGGCAATGTCAGCCGCACCGTGGTGCCCTGGCCGCGCATGCTGTCGAGTTCGACCTGGCCGTTGATGCGCTCGACCGCGTTGCGCACCACGTCCATGCCGACGCCGCGCCCGGACAGGTCCGAGATCGCGTCGGACGTGGAGAAACCCGGCAGGAAGACCAGTTGCACCGCCTCGGCATCGGTCAGGCTGGAGGCCCGGTCGGCGGGGATCAGGCCACGCTCGACCGCCTTGAGGCGCACGCGGTCGGTGTCGATCCCCGTGCCGTCGTCGCTGATGGTCAGCATGACACGGTCGCCCTCCTGGCGCGCCACGACACGCAGCGTGCCTTGGGCCGGCTTGCCCGCAGCCAGCCGCACCTCCGGGGTCTCGAGGCCATGGTCCAGGCTGTTGCGCAGGATGTGGATCAGCGGGTCGGCCAGCGATTCGATGACGTTCTTGTCCGCTTCGGTGTCCTCGCCCTCGATGACCAGGCTGACGTCCTTGCCGAGCTTCTTGCTCAGGTCGCGCACCAGCCGGCCGAAGCGCTGGAAGATGATGCCGACCGGCAGCATGCGCACCTGCATGATGGCGTGCTGCATGTCCTCGGCAATGCGGTTGATCACCGAGTACTGGGTCTTGATCTCGCGCGCCAGTTCGCGCTGTCCGAACAGCGACTCGGCTCGCGTGGCCAGGTAGGGCAGGGCGTTCTTGGCCACCACCATCTCGCCGATCAACTCCATGAGCCGGTCGATCTTGTCCTGCGAGACCTTGAGGACTTTCTGGCCGCGTTCGGCCGAGCCGTCTTCGGCGGCTGGATGGTTCGGGTTGCGGCGGGGGGGCTGCGGCGTGGTCTGCGCGTGGCCTGAAGGCGAGGTCTGGCTGTGCCCGTGGGGGTGGTACTGCTGTGCCCACTGGGCCAGCGGCACCGGGCCGGGGGCGAGCTTGTGCAGCGCCGCGCGGGCCTGGCCGACGACCGCGTGGTCATCGCGGCAGGCCAGCAGGTTCGCCAGCGTCTGCCGCGTGGCGGCTACCGTGCCCGCCGACACCCCGGCACGGCTCAGCAACCGGTGCTGGTCATCCCACATCTGCTGGATCCGCGTGTTCAGCAGGTCCGCGTGGAGTGCCGGGACATGGGCGACGGCAGCCGCCTGGGCCTGCGCTGTCGGCAGGGCAGGTGCCGGTGGGGCCGGCACCTGCCAGCAGTCCGTCTGCTCCGGCACATAGCGAAAGTGGGCCTCGATCTCCGCCAGGGGTGCTTCGCTGACCAGACAGAGGTCCAGGTTGCAGGCGTAGCAGTCGAGCTGCTCGGGCGCTGGCTAAGGCGTGTTCGGCTGCACGCTCAGGTGCAGCAGCCCCGGCGTCGCGCGCGCCAGGTGCCAGGGGTCTTCGCCCTTGAAGAAACACGTCACCTCGGGCACGTAGCGCACGAGCACCCGCCCGGGCTGTTGCCACTGGGCGTGTAGCCGGGTGGACCAGTGCGGTGCCGCCAGCGTCGCCGAGGTGCGGCTGGCTGGGAGCTGTTCAGGCGAAGGGGCGGTGACCGGCTCGCTGATGTTGTCCCGCAGTGCAGCGGCCAGCAGGCGCGCACGGTCCTGCGTGCCGTCGGGCAGGGCCCCCTCGGTCTCGATCACGTCGATCAGCGAGGCGGTGTAGTCCATCGCCTCCAGCAGTGCGTCGGCAATCGAGGCGCTGTACGACAGACGGCCGTTGCGGATGCGGTCCAGCACGTCTTCACCGGCATGGACCACCAGTTCCAGCGCCTTGAATTCGAACAGCCCGCAGTTGCCCTTCAGGGTGTGGACCTGCCGGAACAGGTCGTTGAGCAGGTCCGTGTCCTGCGGCGCCTTCTCCACATCCAGCAGCCGCTGGCCCACACGTTCCAGGCATTCGCGTGATTCCAGAATGAACTGATCGAGCAGTTCGGTCGAATTCAGGCTCATGCCCGCACTCCTTGAAACGATTGGGCCTCGGCCGTTCGCCGTGCCACCTGGACATCTCCGAGCATCAGGGCGGCGGTCAGCACCAGTCCCTGTGGCCGGGCGGGCTTGATGAGGTAGCCGTTGGCACCAGCTTCCTCGGCGGCCAGGGCGTCCTGGGGCTGCGCTTCGGTGGACACCATCAGCACGGGGGCGAGAGCCCCGTGGGGCAGGCGCCGCAGCTCCCGCACGAAGGTGTAGCCGTCCATCTTGGGCATGTTGATGTCCACCACGTACAGATCGAATGGCTGGTCCGGCGGCTGATTCATCACCCGCTCCAGCGCTTCGAGGCCGTTGACGGCCTCCTCGACATGCCAGCCGGCGTCGCCGAGCATCTTGCGGTGGTACATGCGCACGGTGGCGGCATCATCGACCACGAGGATGTTCTTCATGAGCGGTTCCCCGACATGGGTTTCTGGTAGACCATCGCGTCCGGGAAGCGGCGCACGGTGTAGAGCGAAGAGATGCGGCTCATCGATTCCGAGTGGCCCAGGCAGACGAAGCCGCCCGGCGACAGGGCGTCGTACATGGCTTCGGCCGCCAGGCGGCGCGACAGGTCGTCGAAATAGATCAGCAGGTTTCGGCAGAAGATGACGTCGATGTCGCGGAACCGGCGCGTGTCATTGGCGTCGCTGAGGTTGACGCGGCTGAAGTCCACCGCCGCCACCAGGTCGCGCGAGATCTCGAACTCGTTGTCCGAGCGGCGACGGAAGTATTTTTCAAGGTAGGGCTTGGGCAGCTGGCCGACCGAGCGCGCCGAGTACACCCCGCGCTGCGCCGCACTCAGCACGGTCGTGTCGATGTCCGACGACAGGATCTCCACCTCGTACTGGTCGATCAGCGGCCAGCGCTCCAGCAGGTAGATCGCGATCGAGTACGGCTCCTCGCCCGTGGACGACGGGATCGACCAGATCCGGATGCGGCTGCCCGGGCGCTTGTGGCGCACCACCTCGGCAAGCATGTCCTTGACCAGACAGTCGAACTGGTAGAACTCGCGGAAGAAGTAGGTCTCGTTGACCGTCATCGAGTTGACCAGCTGCTGCAGCTCGGCGCCGTCCGCCTCGAAGCGCAGGGCGATGAAGTAGGCGCGGAAGTTGTCAGCCCCGGTGGCCTCCATGCGATCGACCAGCCGCTTGTCAACGAAGTAGCGCTTGTTGTCCTCGAAGTGGATGCCGGTTTTTCGGTAGAAGAATTCCCTGAACTTGAGGAAATCCGAATCCGAGATGACGGGTTGGGTGACGGCGGTTTTCATGGCGTCAGGGAGATTCGATGCGGGCGATGGCCACGTCCGCGGCAAAGCCGATGAACGGGTCCTGGGCGAATCGCTGACGGGCGGCACGCAGGGCGGCCACATGCTCGGGCTCGCCCACCTCGGCCAGTACATCGATGGCCGCGGCCACCACGTTCACATCCCGGTCGTGCGCCAGCACGCCCAGCAGCCACTGCGTGACCTGCTCATGACGAAGTTCGCCGAGCAGGTTGACCGTGAAGATCCGGACATCCACGTCGGCATCGCCCAGCAGTGCGGCGATGCGGGGCGCGACGGCGCGCGGCATGCTGGCCAGCGTCTCGATCGCCCGGTTGCGCAACTGCGCGTCATCGCGGCGCAGCAGCGGCAGCAGCGCGCTCACGCTGTCCTGCGTGGCGATGGTGCCCATCGAGGTGAACAGGGCCTCGCGCACGCTGCTGTCCTGCTCCTGCTGCAGGTGTGTCCCGAGTGCGCGGACGGATTCGGGGTGGGCGGCCAGGTCGCGTGCCGCCCAGCGCCGCAGTTCGACGTCGGGGCTGCGCAACTGGGTGATCAGGCCCTGAGCGTCACGGGGCAGTGCCCGGTCGACGACCGGGCGCAGCGGTTCGAGTTCGGAGTTCTTGCGCAGTCCCATCAAGTGGCCCTCATGCAGTTTTCTGGATCCAGTGACGCAGCTGGCGGGTCACGTCACCACAGGGCAGCACCACGCTGGCCCCCCCTCGCTCGATCAGCTCCGACGGCATGCCAAAGACGACCGCGGTCTCTTCTGACTCTGCAATCGTCCGTCCGCCGGCAGACTTGAGTTCGGCCATCGCGCGCGCGCCGTCGTAGCCCATGCCGGTCAGCAGCACACCGACCAGTTTCTGGGCCGGCATCACCCGCATCGCGCTCTCCATGAGCACGTCCACCGAGGGGTGCCAGAGGTGCCCGGGTGTTTCCGGGCGCGGCTGGACCACCAGCCGCCCGAGGCGCTCGACCACGACCATGTCGGTGTCGCCGCGGCCGATGTAGACGTGGCCGGGTTCGATGGGCATCTGCGTCGAGGCTTCGTGGACCTGCAGGGCGCACAGCCGGTCCATGCGCTGCGCGAACGCCTGGGTGAAGTTGCCGGGCATGTGCTGGGCCAGCAGCACCGGCCAGGGAAAGTTCGCCGGCAACTGCGGCAGGATGTCTTCCAGCGTGCGCGGACCGCCCGTGGAGACGCCGATCACGACCAGGCCCGGCAAGGCGGACGCACTGGTGCCGAGCCGAGCGCCGGTGGGTGTGGTTGTTCGCGCGGGCGGTGGTTTCGGTGCGCTGGCCGGACGCGGCGCCAGGGCGGGGCGCACCGACGGCCTGCGCATGTGCGAGCGCGCGGCGGTGCGCACTTTCTGCAGCAACTGGTGCGCGATCTCGTCGATGCTCAGCGAGATGGTGCCGCCGGGCTTGGCGATGAAGTCCACCGCGCCCAGCGCGAGGGCTTCCATGGTGGCCTGGGCGCCCTGCTCGGTCAGCGACGACACCATCACGACCGGCGTCGGCCGCGCCTGCATCATCAGCGACAGCGCGGTCAGCCCGTCCATCTCGGGCATGTTGATGTCGAGCGTGACCACGTCCGGTTGCCACTCGACCAGCCGCTCGACGCCTTCCCTGCCATTGCGGGCCGTGGTGACCTCGTGGCCTTCCTGGGTCAGCACCGTGCTCAGCAGGCGCCGCATCAGCGCCGAATCGTCTACGACGAGAACCTTGGACATGTCGTGGTGCTCCTGCAGGTCTCCATGGGCGGCTCAGGCGGCCCGCGCCAGTCGGTGCGGCGCGTCCTGGTGTGACGGCGAATGCTCTGCCGTCACATCGGCGAGGGTGTTCATGGCATGGATTTCCCGTGCCGCCAGCAACTGGTTCGGGTCGATCAGCATCACCAGGCGCCGTTCGCCATCCAGCTTGGCCACCCGGCCGATGAGGCTCATCTGCTCGTCGGAGAGCTGTGGTGCCGGGGCGATGTGCTGGCGCGGGATCCGCAGCACCTCGGCCACCGAATCGACGATGAAGCCGGTGCGCAGGCCGTTGAGGGTGTAGACCATGATGCGCTGGCGGTCGTTGCGCTCGATCGCGGGCATGCCCAGGCGCGTGCGCTGGTCGATCACTGGCAACACCGTGCCGCGCAGGTTGATGACGCCTTCGACGAAACGCGGTGTCTTGGGCACCCGTGTCAGCGTGTCCGGCAGCCGGACGATTTCCTGCACGCTCATGATCGGCACACCGAATTCCTCGGCGCCGAGCCGGAAGATCACCACCTGGGCATCGTCATCGTCGGACTGCTTGCTGGCGTTGGCGAAGGCGTTCATGTCGGTGTCGGGCGTGAGGTCGTGAGGGACCGGATCGGTCCTGGAGATCTGCAGGGCCTCGCTGATGGCGGGCATGCCCAGCAGCTTGTCGGTGGCGATGATCGACACCAGGCGCCGGCCGTTGTCGAGCCGGCAGATCGACGAGAACTCCTGCAGCCGCTCGTCGCGTGCCAGCAGGCCGGGCATCGCGTCGGCCTGGCTGCGCGGCACGCTCAGCACCTCCTTGGCCGAGTCCGTCACCAGCCCGATCTGGCCGCCACCGGGCAGCGCCACCACCACGATGCGGTGGTGTTCGGTCAGTTCGGCCGGCGCCAGGTCGAACAGCGTGCGCAGGCTCACCAGCGGCAGCAGCCGCTGGCGCAGCGAGATCAGCCCGAGCACGTGCGCGGGCGTGTTGGGCACGGCGGTGATCGTGCCGGGCACCTGGACGATTTCCTGCACATCGGCGATGTCGATGGCGTATTCCTGGTCGCAGACCGTGAAGCTCACCAGGCGCAGGTCGTCCGAGGCGTGTTCGCTGTCCGTGTCGGCCGGTCCGCCCTGATCGACCGGGTGGCGTGCGCCACTGGTCTGGCGGGTGGCGATCTGCGTGAAGTGCTGCTGCACCAGCCGCGCGAAGTCCAGCACCAGCAGCAACTGGCGCTGGCCGTCCGGTCCGGTCCGGTTGATCACGCCCGTGAGGTAGTCGGCCTGCACGACCGACTGGATCGCCCGCACGGGCTCGATGTCGCCCGCATCGATGCTGATCACGCTGGAGACCCGGTCCACGACAAAGCCCAGCGACTGGCCGAGGTTGATCACCAGGGCGCGGCTGGAGTCGTCGTTGACCCGCTCGGCGGTGTTGAACAGCCGGCGCAGGTTGATGATGGGCAGCACCCGGCCGCGCAGGTTCGACAGCCCGTCCAGCGCGGCAGGAGTCAGTGGCATCCGGGCCACTTCGGGTACCCGGATGATTTCCTGCACAGGCGCCATCGGCACGGCGAACATCTCGTCCGCCACGGAGAACGTGACGAACTGGTGACCCTGCACGGTGGCGGTCACCTCATCGGGTCGGTGGTCGGAGCCGGCCTCGTGAGCCGTCTCAAAGTCGGTGACAGGCACGGGAGCGCCTCCTTCATCGGACGTTTCGGTGGGAAGGCGGGGCTCAGTTGCTCTGGAGTTCGTCGGCCAGCGAGGCGATTTCCTCGATGGCCGCCGACAGCTCTTCGGCGCCCTGGGACTGCTGCTTGGCGGCGGTGGCGGCCTGCTCGGCGGCGCGCTCGGCCTCCTGGGCGGCCGAGGCCACCTGGTCGACGGCCACCTTCACCTGTGCCAGCGCGGTGACGATCTCCTGCGCGGCGAGGGCGGCTTCCGCGTTGCTCTTCTCGACTTCGATCACGTCCGCGTCCATGAGCACCAGGTTGTTGGTGATCGAGCGGGCCTTGTCCACTTCGCTGAGGGCGGAGGCCGTGATCTCGGTCAGGTCGCGGCCGACCATGCCGATCTGGTCCTGGATGCTCTTGACCAGGTCCTTGATCCGGTCGGCGTTCTCGGCCGAGTCGTGGGCGAGGTTGCGGATGTCGGTGGCCACGACGACGAAACCCTTGCCGTACTCGCCGGCGCGGGCGGCTTCGATCGAGCCGTTGACGGCGAGCATGTTGGTCTGGATCGAGACCTGGGTGATCGCGTCCACGATCTTGTCGATCTTGCGGCTGACCAGCTCCAGCTCCTTGATCTGCTGCAGGCTGGTGCGGGTCGAGCTGACGCTGGAGGTGATGCTGCCGACCAGGCTGTCGATCAGGGTGCGGTTTTCACCCATCAAGCCCTTGATGGCGCCTGCGCGTTCGCGGGCGGTGCGGGCCCGCTCCTCGGCGATCTGGGCCCCTTTTTCGATCTGCACGACGGCTGCGGCGGATTCCGTCGTGGCCGATGCCTGCGCCTGGGCGCCTTTGCGGATCTGCTCCAGGGCCACCATGATCTGGGCGGCCGAGCGGTTGATCTCCTGGACCGCGTTGGAGAGTTCCTCGGCGGCGCTGGCCACTTCCTCGGCGCTCTTGCCGATGTCCGACGAGTTCTTCAGGTCGTCGGCGATCTCGGACAGGTTCTGCGCGGTCTGCTCGCATTCGGCCAGGGCGGCACTCTGCTCCTCGGCGGTCTTGGCAGTTTCCTCGCACGCCGACGACTGCTCCGTGGACGCCGCGGCGATCTGCTCCGCTCCCTTGAGGGCCTGCTGGGCGGCGACGCTGGACTGCTGGGCGGCGGACGCGATCTCGGCCGAACCGGTGACGATCTCGGTCGCATCGACGCGGATCTGCTCCAGTTGTTTCAGGATCGTGCCGCTTTTCTCGACCTCGGTCTGGATGGCGTCGGCCGACTGGTTGATGCCGCTGGCGATGGTCTTGACCTCGCCCTGGATCTGGCCCACGAGGTCCTGGATCTGCTTGGCGCTCTTCTCGCTGGTTTCGGCCAGCGTGCGGACCTCGTCGGCGACGACGGCGAAGCCCTTGCCGTGCTGGCCGGCGCGAGCCGCTTCGATGGCGGCGTTCAGGGCGAGCAGGTTGGTCTGGTCGGCGATGCGGGCCACGGCCTTGACGATATCGCCGATGTTGGCCGCCTGGCGCTCCAATTCGGCCACCATCTTCACGGACTCGGCCTGGCGCCGGGCGGCCAGGGTGACGTTGGTGACCGTGCTACGCACCTCGCCGTCGATGCGGCCGGTCATGGCCTGCATGCTCTGCGCCTTGGACTGCGCCACGTTGACCGAGCTGAGCTGGCGCACGATCGAACTGGAGACCTGCGTGATGGCAGCCAGCGATTCCTGGGCCGCGCCCGAGGCTTCCTCGGCACCGCTGGCGATCAGGTCGGAGGCGCGCTTGAGTTCTTCCGAGGCGGAGGCCGCCTCGTTGATGCCGGCCGACAGTTGGCTGGTCGCGCTGGCCACCCGCTCGGCGGCCTGCTGTTGTTTGGCCATCGTGCGGGCACGCTTGCGGTTGGCTTCCGCATCGCGCGTCATGCTGCGGGTCAACCCCTTGGCGACCACGGGGGTGGCCACGGCGGGTTGTGCGGATTCTCGATGTTTGATGACCAGCGCCATGAGGGCTCCGAGTGAAGTGACGAGGTGACGAGGTGACCCACTCCAGGGTCAATCAGTCGGACGATTGCAGCACCGTGGCAAAAAGCTGATCTTGTGATGTGGACGGTGTTTGTCCTTCATGGCACCGAACGGACTGGGGCTGTCGGCACAATTCGCCCATGAATAGATGTTGGTCATGTCCGGTGGTACTGGTACTTGCCTGGCTCGGGCTGGTCGGGAGCGCAGCGGCCGAATCCGCCGACGTCGGCCCCACGCTGGGTCGCCCGCGCATCGGCCTGGTGCTGTCGGGTGGCGGCGCGCGCGGCTTGGCCCATGTGGGCGTGCTCAAGGTGCTGGAGCGCGAGCAGATCCCCGTCGACGCCATCGCCGGCACCTCGATGGGCGCGATCATCGGCGGCCTCTACGCCAGCGGCCTGGGCGCTGCCGAGCTGGAGCGCGAGCTGCTGGCGCTGGACTGGGCCGCGCTGTTCGCCAACCGCCTGCCGCGCGAGACACTCGGCCAGCGCCGCAAGGAGGAGGATTTCGAGATCTCGCCCGCGCTGGAGGTCGGCATCGGCCGGGCCTCGGGCGAGCTGATGCTGCCGATCGGCTCGGTGTCGAGCCGCGGGCTGGAACTGCTGCTGCGGCGCTACACGCTGCCGGTGCGACGCTTGCCGAGTTTCGACGCGCTGCCGATCCCGTTCCGCGCGGTGGCCACCGACATGGAATCCGGCGAGGCCGTGATCTTCCGGCAGGGCGATCTGGCGCAGGCGCTGCGGGCGAGCATGTCGGTGCCCGGCATCTTCCCGCCGACCGAGGTCGACCACCGCATCCTCGGCGACGGCGGGCTGGTCAACAACCTGCCGGTGGACGTCGTGCGGGCGATGGGCGTGGACCTGGTGATCGCCGTCAACATCGGCACGCCGCTGGCCGGGCGCGACAGCCTGGGCACGGTGCTCGGGCTGACCTCGCAGATGGTCAACATCCTCACCGAGCAGAACGTGCAGCGCTCGCTCGCCACGCTCGACCCGGCGCGTGACGTGCTGATCGCACCGCCGCTGGGTCGGCTGACATCGGGCGACTTCGACCGCGCCGCCGACCTGATCGCCGCCGGCGAGCAGCACGCCGCCGCGCTGATGCCGTCACTGGCCGCGCTGCGGCTGGGTGATCTGGACTGGCAGGCGGTGCGCCGCGCCCAGGCACGCCCGGCCGATCCGCCGCAGTCGATCGCCTCGGTGCGCTTCGAGGGCCAGGACATCACCGAGCCCGAGCGCCTGCGCGGCCTGCTGACGGCCCTGCCCGGTCAGCCGTTCTCCGTCGAACGTGCCGAGCGCGACAGTCGCACGCTCGCGGCCAGCGGCGACTACCTGCACGTCGACTACCGCCTCGAAGACCTGCCTGCCGGCACGGGGCTGGTCTTCCGTGTCGAGGAGAAGCCCTGGGGGCCGCACTATTTCCGGCTCGGGCTGGATGTGCAGAGCGACTTCGCCGGCCGCGGCGAGTTCAACGTCAAGCTCAGCCACAACCGCCACTGGCTCGACGACAGCGGCAGCGAGTGGCGCAACCAGGCCCAGATCGGCTCGGTGCCGCGCTGGTTCAGCGAGCTGTACGTGCCGCTCGGGGCGGGCAGCGGGCCGGCCAGCGACTGGTTCCTCGCGGGCTGGACGGAGGTCGAGCGCCGCCGCATGACCACCTACGAGCCGCTGCAGCCGGACCAGAACGCGCGCGCGCTGGCGGTGCTGGGCCGGCAGGTGCGCGGGCAGTTCCGGGTCGGGTTGGACCTCGGCCAGCCGCTGAGCGACCTGGGCGAGTGGCGGATCGGGGTGGTGCGCGAGGTGATGCGCCTGGACCCCGAGGCCCTGGCCGGCAGCCCCAGCCTCGTGGCCGGACGCAGCCGAGAGTGGGCGCTGCGCAGCGGGCTGGTGATCGACCAGCTGGACCATGCGAGCTTTCCGCGGCAGGGCTGGCGTCTGGACCTGGGCGCGCAGCTGGGCCGTCGCTGGCTGTCGGACACGGGTGACGGCGCGCGCAGCGACCGCTTTCACCGCATCGAGGCCGATGTGACGCAGGTCGCCAGCCGTGGGCGCCAGACGGTCGAGACCACGCTGCGCCTGCGCCACGCCCGCCAGCGCGAGGCCCCTGGACAGGTCGGCCAGTACACGCTGGGCGGTTTCCACAACCTCTCGGGGTACGAGATCGACCAGCTCGCGGGCAATGACGCGCTGCTCGGCCGGCTGACCTGGCTGGTGCGGCTGAACCGGCAGCCGGTGCTGACGCGCGGGGTGTTCGCCGGCGCGACGCTGGAGGCGGGCAATGCGTGGATCTCGTCGCGCGGGGTCAGCCTGCGTGACTTGCGCTGGGGCAGCAGCGTCTTTCTGGGGGCCGACACCGGGCTGGGGCCGCTCTACCTCGGGATGACCTGGGCGCCGGGTGGGCGTGCGGGGGTGTCGCTGGTGCTGGGGCGGCCTTAGCGCAGCGAGCTGCGCCGGATCACCAGCTCCACGGCCAGCGTGCGCGGCGGCACGTCTTCGCCGCTGACGATGTCGAGCAGTGCGTTGACGATCTCGATGCCCGCCACCGACACCGGCTGGCGGATGGTGGTCAGCGGGGGGTAGGCGTGGCTGGCCCACTCGATGTCGTCGTAGCCGACCACGGCCACGTCGCGTGGCACGTCCTTGCCATGCGCGCGCAGCACCTGCACCACCGCCATCGCCAGCACGTCCGAGCAGGCGAAGACCGCGTCGAAGGCCACGCCGGACTCGATCAGCCGGGACAGGTCGGCCCGCGCCTGGCTGGCATCGAATGGCGTGTGCAGCTCCAGCTCCGGTATGGGCGCCAGGCCGGCGTCTGCCAGCGCCTGCCGATGACCGCGCCGGCGCTGCTCGACCTCGGGCAGTTCCGGGTCGCCCATGAAGACGATGCGCTGGCAACCGCGCTCCAGCAGGTGCTGCGTGGCCAGCGAGCCGCCGGTGGCGTTGTCGCCACCGACCGAGCAGTAGCGCTGCACGGGAATCTGCGCGCCCCACACCACCAGCGGCACGCCGCGTCCGGCCATCTGGTTGATCTGCTCGTGGCTGTGCCACTGGCCGATCAGGACCACGCCCATCGCGGCGCCGGTGTCCCACGCCTGCGAGGCCTGCTCCAGCCGGTCGGCGTCCACCCGTGACACCAGCATGTCGAAACCGCGGTCGGTCAGCGCGTCCGCCAGGCTGCCGAGCATGGCCAGGAAGAACGGGTCCGACACATGCTGGCGCGAGCGCCGGTCATAGGGAATCACCACCGCCACCGTCTTGTTGTGGCGCAGCCGCAGGTTCTTGGCGCTGACGTTGATGGTGTAGTTCAGCGAGCGGGCCAGGTCCGAGATGCGCTGGCGGGTCGCGGCACTGATTTCCGGACTGCCGTTGAGTGCCCGCGAGACAGTGGCGACCGACACCCCGGCAATCCGGGCGATGTCGGCCATCTGCAGCCGCTGGCGTTCGGGGCGTTCGACGGGGAGGGGCTCAGGCGGTAGGGTCATGGAGAGGGGCTCCTTCAGGCGCGGGCTGCGGGGTCACCACCCAGTCGTGCAGGATCTCCGCCACTTCACCCACGCCCTGGCGCTTGAGCGACGAGAACAGCGTGGTGCGGATGACGGACTCGTCGGTGGACAGCTCGGCCAGCACGGCCTTGGCCTTGCGCAGCGCGTCGGCGCCTTCCTTGCGGTTGAGCTTGTCGGCCTTGGTCAGCAGCACCAGCAGCCGCACCTCGCCATTGGCCAGCCGCGGCGCGACGAAATTCAGCAACTGCCGGTCGAGGTCGGTGAAGCCATGGCGTGAATCCACCATCTGCACCACGCACGACAGGTTGCGCCGCACGCGCAGGTAGTCGGCCATCACCTCCTGCCAGCGCACCTTGGCCGCCTTGGCCACCGCCGCATAGCCGTAGCCGGGCAGGTCGGCCCAGTAGGCCTGCGGGGCGTCCTTCGGGCCGACCTCGAACAGGTTGATGTGCTGCGTGCGGCCGGGGGTCTTGGAGGCGTAGGCCAGCTGGCGCTGCTGGGCCAGCGTGTTGATGGCGGTGGACTTGCCTGCGTTGGACCGGCCGACGAAGGCGATCTCGGGCAATTCGTGCGCCGGCAGCTGGTCCAGACGGCTCGCGGTGGTCAGAAAGCGGGCCGTGTGGGTCCAGGCGAGGGCTGTTCGCGTGGCATCGGCGCCACCGACGAGAGGGGCAAGTGGAGGGGTCATCATTCGGCATTGTAAAATCTTCAGGTTTCACGTCTGCCTTTGCGCCGCTCAACCATGAAATCGCACGTCAAGTCGCTTCTTGCCCTGCTCGCGGCGGCCGCCATGGCCACCCCGCTCGCTGCCAACGAATCCCAGCCCGCTGCTGCCAAGGTCGATCTGGCCAAGGGCCAAGCCATCGCGACCCAGGTCTGCGCAGCCTGCCACACCGCCGACGGGTCGCGCGGATCGCCCGCCAACCCGATCCTGCAGGGTCAGCATCCCGAATACCTGGTCAAGCAACTCAGCGAGTTCAAGGCCGGCAAGCGCGACAACGCGATCATGAAGGGATTCGCTTCCGCCCTGAGCGAAGAGGACATGAAGAATGTCGCCGCCTTCTACGCCAGCAAGCAGGCCAAGGCCGGTGCTGCCAAGAACAAGGATCTGGTCGTCCTGGGCGAGAAGATCTACCGCGGTGGCATCGCCGACCGCAAGGTGCCGGCCTGCGCTGCCTGCCACAGCCCGTCGGGCGCCGGCATCCCTGCCCAGTACCCGCGCCTGTCGGGTCAGCACACCGACTACACCACGGCGCAGCTGATCGGCTTCCGTGACGGCATCCGCAAGAACAACACCGTGATGACCGGCGTGGCCGCGAAGATGAACGACCGCGAGATCAAGGCGGTCTCGGACTACATTGCCGGGCTGCACTGAGCGTGAGCCCCCGTGCGGCGAGGGCCTGATGGTCAACGCCGTCGTTGACGCAGATCAATAAGGCCGGTCGCTGACCGGCCTTTCTGCATCTTTACGCTGCATTCAGCTTCTCCTCCGCATAATCCCGTCCGCCATGTCTGCAACCCTCTCCGGCCCAGAAATATCGGGTGGTTCACGCTGGAAGCAGGAGACCGTGGAACTGCTGTCGTCGATGCGCTTCGCCATCGCGCTGTTCACGGTCATCTGCATTGCCTCGGTGATCGGCACCGTGGTCCAGCAGCACCAGCCGCCCGTCAATTACGTCAACCAGTTCGGTCCGTTCTGGTCGGACGTGTTCGGCCGTCTGGGGCTGTATGCGGTCTACAGCACGGTCTGGTTCCTGCTGATTCTGCTGTTCCTGGTGGTCTCGACCAGCCTGTGCGTGGCGCGCCACACCCCCAAGATCCTCTGGGATCTGCGCAACTACAAGGAAAACATCCGCGAGTCCGCGCTGCTGGCCTTCCACCACAAGGGCAAGGGCGCGCTGCCGCTGTCGCGCGAGCAGGCACTGGTCCGCGTCAACGAGGTGCTTGCCAACGATGGCTGGAAGGGCAAGGCGCAGGTCCGTGAAGGTGGCGTGATGGTGGCTGCCCGCCAGGGCGCGGCCAACAAGCTTGGCTACATCGCCGCCCACAGCGCCATCGTGCTGATCTGCATCGGTGGTCTGCTCGACGGGGATCTGATCGTCAAGGCGCAGATGCTGCTGCTGGGCAAGTCCACCTACGCCGGCGGGGGTCTCATCAAGGACGTGGCCCCCGAACACCGGCTCTCGGTGTCGAACCCGACCTTCCGCGCCAATCTCTATGTGCCCGAAAAGGCCGTGGCAGGCACCGCGGTCATCAACCTCACCAGCGGCATCGTGCTGCAGGATCTGCCGTTCCAGATCGAGCTGAAGAAGTTCGTCGTCGAGTACTACGACACCGGCATGCCCAAGCTGTTCGCCAGCGACATCATCGTCCACGACCCGGACGGCACGAAGACCGAGGCCAAGGTCAAGGTCAACGAGCCCTTCATCCACAAGGGCATCGCCATCTACCAGTCCAGTTTCGAGGACGGTGGCTCGAAGCTCACCCTGACCGCCCGTCCGATGGGCCGCCCTGGTGCGCCCTTCGAGGTCACGGGTGAAGTCGGCGGCGTCACTACGCTGACCAACGCCGCCTCGCAGACCGACAAGCTCCAGCTCGAATTCACCGGCCTGCGCACCATCAACGTCGAGAACCTCGCGGCGGAGAATGCTGGGGCGGCCGGTTCGGGTGCCGATGTGCGCAAGGTCGATCTGGTCGGCTCGCTGGGCGAGCACCTCGGCTCAGGCGCCCGCGTCAAGGCCGACAAGCGGCTGCACAACGTCGGCCCTTCGGTCACCTACAAGCTGCGCGATGCGTCCGGGCAGGCGCGCGAATACAGCAACTACATGCTGCCGGTGGAACTGGATGGTCAAAAGGTCTTCCTGGCCGGGGTGCGTGATACGCCGGATCTGCCGTTCCGTTACCTGCGCATTCCCGCCGACGAGCGCAGCACGCTGGACGACTGGATGGGCATGAAAGCGGCGCTGGCCGACCCGGCCAGCCGGCTGGAAGCGGCCAAGCGCTATGTGCTGAAGTCGGCACCCGCTGACAAGCCCGAACTGGCGCAGCAGCTCGAAGCCTCGGTGCTGCGTGGCCTGACGCTGTTCTCGGGCGCCGAGGTGGTGCGCAAGGACGCGCCCAGCGCCGGCCTGCAGGCGCTGCAGGACTTCATCGAGGCCAATGTGCCCGAGTCCGACCGCGCCCGCACCTCCGAAGTCCTGATCCGCATCCTCAATGGTGGCCTGTTCGAGCTGCTCAACCTCGTGCGCGAACGCGCCGGGCTGGCCGCCTTGCCCCCGGGCGAAGAGGCCCAGCGCTTCATGGGCCAGGCGGTGCTGTCGCTGTCGGATTCGTTTGCCTATCCGGCGCCGCTGTTGCTGTCGCTGTCCGGCTTCGACCAGATCCAGGCCAGCGTCTTCCAGGTCACCCGTGCGCCGGGCCAGAAGCTGGTCTATCTGGGCTGTGCGTTCCTGATCCTCGGCGTGTTCGCGATGCTCTACATTCGTGAACGCCGCCTGTGGATCTGGATCGAAGGGCCTGCCGACGCGCCTTCCACCACGGTGACGCTGGCCCTGTCCACGACCCGGGCGACGCTGGACACGGACAAGGATTTCGATGCCTTGAAAACCAGGATGCTGCAGACACCATGAACCAGACCACCACCCTGACCCTTGGCCGGGCGTCGCCGCTCAGTCGGCGCAGCGCCTTCGACTGGCTGTTCGCGCTCATCCTGCTGGGCGGCGCGGCCTTTGTCTGGCAGCGCTACGGTGCGGCGATGGACGGCTACGAGCGCGGCATCCTGGTCGGCGCGGTGCCGAGCCTGATCGCGCTGGGCTGGTTCTGGGGGCCGCTGCGCGCGCTGAGCCTCGGCGTTGGCGCAGCGTCGCTGCTGGCCATCTCGCTCTACCTGCGCCAGACCGATGCGTTCGGGGCTGATCTGGCGGCGGCCGAACAGGTCTTCTGGTTGAAGTACATGCTGTCCAGCCAGAGCGCGATCCTGTGGATGGGCGTGCTGGTGTTCATGGCCACGCTGGCCTACTGGATCGGCCTGCTGTCGGGCAGCGAGGCGGCCAACCGCATCGGTTCCTGGCTGGCCTGGGGGTCGGTCGTCATGGCACTGATCGGCACCTTCGTGCGCTGGTTCGAGAGCCACCAGATCGGCCCGGACATCGGCCACATCCCGGTCAGCAACCTGTATGAAGTGTTCGTGATGTTCGTCTGGATGACGACGCTGATCTACCTGTACTACGAACGCCATTACGCGACCCGCTCCCTCGGCGGCTTCGTGATGCTGATCGTCAGCGCGGCGGTCGGCTTCCTGCTCTGGTACACCGTCACGCGTGGCGCACACGAGATCCAGCCGCTGGTGCCGGCGCTGCAGAGCTGGTGGATGAAGATCCACGTGCCGGCCAACTTCGTCGGCTACGGCACCTTTGCGCTGGCGGCGATGGTGGCGCTGGCCTACCTCGTCAAGACGGCACCGGCCCGCTCGCTCTGGGTCGGGCTGGTCGGTGTGCCCGGCGCGCTGATGGTGGTGCTGGCCGGTTTCTGGCTGCTCGGTGGCGTCAGCCCCGAGGTGTCGCAGGCGCTGCGCAAGACCATGCAGATGGTGGGAGGCTGCATGGCCCTGTTCGTGTTCACGATCCTGGCGCGCGGGGTGATCGGCGCCCGCACGCCGGCACCGGAAGTGCTGGACGACGTGATGTACCGCGCCATCGCGCTCGGGTTCGCCTTCTTCACCATTGCCACCATCCTCGGCGCCTTCTGGGCTGCGGAAGCCTGGGGCGGCTACTGGAGCTGGGATCCCAAGGAAACCTGGGCGCTGATCGTCTGGCTGAACTACGCCGCCTGGCTGCACATGCGGCTGATGAAGGGGCTGCGCGGGGCGATGTCGGCCTGGTGGGCGCTGGTCGGACTGGTGGTGACGACGTTCGCGTTCCTGGGGGTCAACATGTTCCTGTCGGGCTTGCACTCGTATGGCGAACTCTGACCGGTTCTGACCGGCATTGACCGGGCGGAGGGGCGCTCAAGCGGGGGCTGCGCGCGCCGATAGGCAGAGCAGAGAGGTTCTGCCATGCCCTACGTTCACCGAGATGCCCGCGGCCAGATCGACCGCATCCACCGCGAGGCGGTGCCAGACACCGAGTTCCTGCCGCCCGAGCACCCGGAGCTGCTTGCGGCGGTGGGCAGCTCCGCGAAAAGCGCCAACTTCGCCCATCTGGACACCGGGCTCATCCGGGTGCTGGAAGACCTCGTGGATGTGCTGGTGGCGCACAACGTGCTGCGCATCACCGACCTGCCCGCCGAGGCGCAGCAGAAGCTGTTCGCGCGCAAGCATTTCCGGGACCGCTTCCAGAGGAATGCCCTGCAGCTCGGTGCACCGGAAGTGCCCTTGGGCCATGATTCGCTGATTCCCACGGTCGCCATGCCGGTCGCCCCCTCGCGGGCGAAGCGAAGGGCCTGATCCGGTGTAAGAAACCGGGTCGCTGCGGCGACTGAGGGAGAGTCCCAGCCCAGGAGTTCCCCATGTCTGCACGACCGCACGGCCACCCCGATCACGGTTTTTTCCACCCCGTTCCCAGCGACATCACGCCGCGTGAGGTCTACGAAGGCCGCCGCCGCTGGTTGCGCCAGGTCACGGCTGGCGCAGGCGGCGCGGTGATGGCCAGCTGGGCGGCCCGCGATGCGCTGGCCCAGGCCGCCGCCACCAGTCCAGCCCGGCCCGGCAAGCTCGCGCCGCTGCCGGGCGCCCGCAGCGCGGTGTCGGGCGCTGCGGTGATGGACAAGCCCACCGCCTACGCCGACGCCTCCACCTACAACAACTTCTACGAGTTCGGCACCGACAAGGCTGACCCCGCCCGCAATGCCGGCAAGCTGCAGACCCGCCCGTGGACCGTGGCGATCGAAGGCGAGGTGAAGAAACCGGGCGTGCTCGACCTGGAGTCGCTGCTGAAACTGGCCCCGATGGAAGAGCGCATCTACCGGCTGCGCTGTGTCGAGGGCTGGTCGATGGTGATCCCCTGGGTCGGTTTCTCGCTGGCCGACCTGATCCGCAAGGTCGAGCCGACCGGCAACGCGAAGTACGTCGAGTTCGTGACGCTAGCCGATCCGAAGCAGATGCCGATGGTCGGCTCGCGTGTGCTGGAGTGGCCCTACGTCGAAGGCCTGCGCATGGACGAGGCGATGCACCCGCTGACATTGCTGGCCTTCGGCATGTACGGCGAGGTGCTGCCGAACCAGAACGGCGCGCCGGTGCGGCTGGTGGTGCCGTGGAAGTACGGCTTCAAGAGTGGCAAGTCGATCGTCAAGATCCGCTTCACCGACAAGCAGCCCGGCACGGCGTGGAACAAGGCCGCCCCCCAGGAATACGGCTTCTTCTCCAACGTCAACCCTGAGGTCGACCATCCGCGCTGGAGCCAGGCCACCGAGCGCCGCATCGGCGAGGACGGCCTGTTCGCCAAGAAGCGCCCGACGCTGATGTTCAACGGCTATGGCCCGCAGGTCGCGTCGCTCTACGCCGGCATGGACCTGCGCAAGTTCTTTTGAAGCGCCCGACCATGGACCGTGCTGCGCTGAACCGGGTGCTGCTGCATCCGGCGGCCAAACCCTTGCTGTGGCTGCTGTGCCTGTTGCCGCTGGCGGGCTGGATCTGGGGTGGGTTCAGCAACGGACTGGGCGCCAACCCGGCCGAAACCATCCTGCGCGGCACCGGCGAGTGGACCTTGCGTTTCCTGTGCGTCGTGCTCGCCGTGACGCCCTTGCGCCAGTGGAGCGGCCTGCACGCGCTGGCCCGCTGGCGGCGCCTGCTGGGGCTGTACGTGTTCTTCTACAGCGTGCTGCACTTCCTGGCCTACGCCTGGCTGGACATGGGCTTCGACCCGGCGGCGATCGTGAAGGATCTGGCCAAGCGCCCGTTTGCCCTGGTCGGGTTCCTGGGCTTCATGCTGCTGATCCCCTTGGCGGCGACCTCGTTCAACCGCGCCATCAAGGCGCTGGGGGCTGTGCGCTGGCAGCGTCTGCACCGGCTGGTCTACGCGGTCGCGGGTCTGGGTCTGCTGCACTTCTTCTGGATGCGTGCCGCCAAGCACCGGTATGACGAGGTACTGGCCTATGCGCTGGTGCTGGCCATCCTGCTGGGCTGGCGCCTCTGGCATCGCCTTCGGGCCGCGCGTGCTGCGCGTTGACGAACACCCGGCACGCTCTGCAGATCCTCCCCATGTAACAGGGTGATGAAATCGCCGGAAACCCCCTGAGTGAGGGGGTTTTGACCGCACAAAAGCGCCTTTGACCGTGACAAAGTTGGCAAAATCATTGACATGTGATTTTTGCCCACTTACGATGAATTAAATCGTAACAATGTGTTAAGGGGTTGACGTGGCGAGCGTTGCAGACGTGAACAGCATGGCGGGACAGGGCGACAGCGTTTCCCTCGGAGAGGATGCTGCGCTCGAAGGGCAACCGCCCTGGGATCTGATTGCCCTGCTGACCCTGGCGTTCATCGTGTTCGGCTGGATGGCGCTGGCGGTGTCCTACAACCCCAGCCACGGCGCGCAGTACGCCTTCGAGCAGTTCCACCGGGTGGCGCTCCACCAGTTCCAGACGCTGCCCTGGGACCGTTTTCTGCACGAGATGCACACCACCTACGGCCCCGTGTTCTACGCGCTCGTGGGCAGCCTCCATCTGCCGACCGAGGGCGTGCGGGCGGTCGGGCTGGTGATGCACCTGACGTCCACGCTGCTGCTGCTGCAGGTGGCCTTGCGCATCGGCGCACCCTGGCAGCGTGCGGCCTTGCTGTCGGCAGCGTTTTTTGCCTCGCCGTTCCAGTTCGGCCCGGCGCTGTGGGGGCATCCGGACGCCCTCGCGACGCTGCTGATGATGCTGGGCCTGGGGGCGACGATGCTGGCGACACGGGGCGCCCACCATTCCGTCTCGATCGGGCTGCTGTCGGTGACGGTGCTGGTGCACCAGGCCGGGGTGGCCGTGGTGGCCGCATCCTGTCTGGACGATCTGCGTCTGAAGCGCTACGCCGACATGGCGCTCAAGCTGCTGGTCACCTCGGCCATGCTCTATCTGCTGTACCGCGTCTGGGACGGGTTCACGCCGCCCTCGCTGCAGCGGGCCGCGCAGATCAACACCCGTGCCTTCCTCGTGGCCTTCACGCTGCTGGCCCTCGGTCTGCACGCCTGGGACCGGCTCAACACCCGCACCCGCGCGGTCGTGCTGCTGGCGCGGTTCACCTTGCTCTGGCCGCTGTTCACGCTGCTCTATGCGCTCTCGCCGCCCTTTGCGGGAGGCGGCTTCATCTTCTCGCGGCTGGACATGCTGGAGGGCGGGATGCTGCCGGTGAACCTGGCCAGCCCGGCGCTGATGGCGGCGGTGGTGGCCTGGAGCTGGACCTCGCTGGTCGGCTACCGGCTCTCCACCGCGCAGATCACGCTTTGCGCCGCGGTGCTGGCCACTGGTCAGGTGCTGTACCTGAAGGACATCGACTTCTTCTTCTGGCCCCTGCTGCTGATGCGGCTGGTGCGCTGGGGAACACAGCGCCCCAACATGCGCGATGCGCTGATGCGCAGCGCGGTGGTCTGGACGCTGGTCAGCCTGACACTGGCGACGCTGTCCTACAGCCAGCTTTGAGCGTGCGGATGACACGCTGCGCTGTTTTGAACGATGTTCCATCCCTGGGCCGAGGGATTACACGGTTTTTCTCCCCTTCCTAACATGGTTCCACGATGGCCTGTCATGCAAAGGCCACGCAACCAAGGTGCGGGGGCATCCATGATTTCCAGGGAAGAGAACCAGAACGATCGACCGGACGCGGCGACCGAGAACCGCAGCGAGGGCTGGCCACAACGGCTGGAGCGCGCCCGGCAGGAACGCAACCACCGCGAGCTGGCCAGGCTGCTGCTCGATGGTGCAGACGCCGCGATGGCGGAAGCCGAAGACGATGAAGCGCTGGAGCGGGCGCAGTGGCTGCTGGCGCGCACGCAGCGATCGCTCGATGCCTGCAGCGCCCATCTGGAGTGTCTTGCGCTGCTGTGTGACCTGATGGAGCGGCAATGCTGGCTGTCGCGGTGCTGGAGCCGGCTGGGGCATCCGGGCCAGTGCCATGTCGCCAGAGAACGTGTCCGCGACCTGGCCTTCGATGTGGCGGCCCGCGCCACCCGCACGGAAGATCTCGGCCTGCGCGTGTCCGTGACCCTGCGGGCGGCCGAAGTGCTGGAGGCGATGGGCGATCTGGCGGATGCCCATGTGCTGCGGGCACGGGCGTTCTACAAGCTGGGCGCGTCGAGTCTGCGCGAGACCTCGTCGCGCTTGACCGAGGCCGCCTCGTCGCCCTGCTGTGCGGCCAGGTCATACCAGTAGCGCGCCAGCCGCAGGTCGGGCGCAGTGCCCAGGCCGGTCTCGTACATCGAGCCGAGCAGGTACTGGGCCCCCACATCGCCGGCCTGGGCCGCGAGGCGGTACCAGTGCAAGGCCTGCGCCTCGTTGCGCGGCACGCCCCGACCGAGGTAGTGCCCGGTGGCGATGGCCACCTGGGCATCGACGCTGCCGTTCTCGGCGGCCAGCTGGTACCAGGCCATCGCCCGTGGCAGGTCGATCGGCGCATGGCGCCCGGATTCATGGAACTCGGCCAGTGCCACCTGCGAGGTCACGAAGCCCATGGCGGCCGCGGCCTCCAGGTGTCGGCGGGCCGTGTCGACACGGGCGCCGGGCAGCTCGCGGTTCAAGTGCATGACGGCCAGATTGTGGTGCGCTGCGGGCATGCCGGCCCGCGCCAGGCGCTCGAATGCGGCCCGTGCCTGCAGGAAGCGACCCTGTTCGTGGTCCTCGGTGGCCTGTTCGAGCTGCTGCTGTTGCTGTTGGGCGGGCACGTGCCCCTGTGCCAGCGCGGAGCCGGACAGCGCCAGCAGCAGCCAGGCCAGTCCCGAGATCCTGCGCAGGGCCGGGCGGATGATCGGTGAGGTCGGGGGCATGGGTGCGACTCGCTGGAAGTTGCCACGACGGTAGCGCAGCCCGCGCGGGCTGTCTGCCGCACCGTACAAGACCCCAGCAGTGACGTCGCCAGCATCGGCTGCAGCTTGTCGACCGCGGTGAAGACCACGTGTAGGGTGATCGGATGCAAGCCGGAGGCAGTTTTTTTGGTGCTGCGGAGTGGGAAAATTCCGCCATGACTTCCGACGCCCCCGAATCGCCGCTGCTGCGTGTCCTCGGCCGTGTGCCCTATGAGCCGACCTACGCCGCGATGCGCGCCTTCACCGACGCCCGCACGCCCGACACGCCCGACGAACTCTGGCTGTGCGAACACGACCCGGTCTACACCCAGGGCATCGCCGGCAAGCCGGAACATGTCTTCGCGCCCGAGGGTGTGCCCATCGTGCAGACCAACCGCGGCGGGCAGGTCACCTACCACGGCCCCGGCCAGGTCGTGGCCTATCCGCTGATCGACCTCAAGCGCCTCGGGCCGCAGGGCATCTACGTCAAGGAATACGTCTACCGCATCGAGGAGGCCGTGATCCGCACGCTGGCCGAGTTCGGGGTCACCGGCCACCGCGTGCTCAGCGCACCGGGCATCTATGTGCGGCTGGACGATCCCTTCGCGCATGGCGCGCTGCGCGGGCCGGCTGATCCGCGCGACCCCTTCCGCGGGCTGGGCAAGGTCTCGGCTCTGGGCATCAAGATCGCCAACCACCGCACCTACCACGGCGTGGCCCTCAATGTGGCGATGGACCTGTCGCCCTACCAGCGCATCAATCCCTGCGGCTACGCCGGCCTGCAGACAGTCGACTTGGCTACACTCGGCGTTCACGCCGACCTCGGCGACGTGGCTGCGCGCCTGGGCACCCACCTCACCCGGCTGCTGAGCCCCTGACCCGCCCGATCCCCACGGGTCGCGCCGTCCTCCTTCCCCGTCGATCACGCCCCGCCGCGAGGCCCCGCATGTCCCAAGATCCGCAGAACACCCCCGTCGCCCCGACCGCCGCGTCCGCCTACGACGCCACGGCCAAGCAGAAGTCGCAGGCCAAGACCTCGCGCATCCCGATCAAGATCGTGCCGGCCGAGACGCTGAAGAAGCCGGACTGGATCCGTGTCAAGGCCGGCTCGCCGACCACGCGCTTCTACGAGATCAAGGAGATCCTGCGCGAGCACAAGCTCCACACGGTCTGCGAGGAGGCGAGCTGCCCGAACATCGGCGAATGCTTCGGCAAGGGCACGGCCACCTTCATGATCATGGGCGACAAGTGCACCCGGCGCTGCCCGTTCTGCGACGTGGGCCATGGCCGCCCCGATCCGCTCGACCCCAACGAGCCGGCCAATCTGGCCAAGACGATCGCGGCGCTGAAGCTGAAGTACGTGGTCATCACCAGCGTCGACCGCGACGACCTGCGCGACGGCGGCGCGGGCCATTTCGTCGAGTGCATCCGCCAGATCCGCGCGCAGTCGCCGCAGACGCAGATCGAGATCCTCGTGCCCGATTTCCGGGGCCGGGACGACCGGGCGCTGGAGATCCTGAAGGCCGCGCCGCCGGACGTGATGAACCACAACCTGGAAACCACGCAGCGCCTGTACAAGGAAGCGCGCCCCGGCTCGGACTACGCCTTCAGCCTGAACCTGCTGAAGAAGTTCAAGGCGCTGCACCCGGACGTGCCGACCAAGAGCGGCGTGATGGTCGGCCTGGGCGAGACGGACGAGGAGATCCTGGAGATCATGCGCGACATGCGCGCGCACGACATCGACATGCTCACCATCGGCCAGTACCTCGCCCCGTCAGGCCACCACCTGCCGGTGCGCCGCTATGTGCACCCGGACACCTTCAAGATGTTCGAGGCCGAGGCCTACAAGATGGGCTTCTCGCACGCGGCGGTCGGGGCGATGGTGCGCAGTTCGTACCACGCGGATCAGCAGGCGGCGCACGCCGGGGTCTGAGCTGTGAGTGACTCGGAGTAGATAAGAAAATCTCGAAGTCATCGAGAAAAAGACTAATTTTCTCGAAGTTAGTGAGAAAACAATCGAACACTGCCCTCCACAGAAGAGGGCGTGGGGGAGACAAAGATGGAACAGCCTCAGGCACCAGCGGGGAGCGTTGAGCCTCCGCCGCCTCAGATCCGTAATTTTCCGACAGGCCCTGGGCTTTGGCGGATCGATTGGTTCGGGCTGGTCATGTTCCCCGATCGGGTGATGCGGGCGCGTCAACCGTCGGTGCTCGTGTACCTGTCGCTGGTCGTGGCACCGAATGCACTGACTGACCCATCCGTGTTGCTGAAACCGGACGCCACGATGGCCCGCCGACAGACCAAGCGATGGGTTTCGGTCGGCACCCTGATGCTGCTGCGCATCGGTGATATCTGGTCCGACCAGAAGCCTGTGGCTTCGCCGGACTACGAGTCCGCTGTCTTCGAAAAGCTCCAGATCAGCCGCGAAACCACCGACCTGATCAAGGCCGGCGTGAGCCTGGACAAGGGCTTGTTCCTGCTACCGCTCGGCGAGCACCCCTGGCATGGCGAGAACACCCACTCGTATTGTCTGCGTGTGCAACTACCCGATGGCCGGTCGATCGTCGTACCCTGCATGGAACTGATCCGTTTCTACTTCGGTTCATCCAGTGCGCTTCTGTCTCGGCTTTTTGATTCGCCTTTGCTGAAAGCGAACCTGTTCAGCAATGTCATTTTCAATCCGAAGAGCCAGTGGATGAGCCTTGATTTGGCTGAGGGCCTTCCTCGGGCCAGTGCCAGCGATGTTGCGCGGATCGCTGGCAGCCACACGGCATGGTTGGCGGCGCTGAGGATCGTGACCTCCTGCTTGAAGGCTTCTACAGCAGGGCAGGACATCTACCCGCAAGCCGTGTTTCCGTTCGAGGGCCTGACGGACCTGGCAGCGACAGGAAAATGGTTGTCGCTTGGCGGCCAGGCCAACCAGACGTTTCTTGTCTATCACCTCGACGTTTGCACACACGAGTTCCCGTTCAACTCCGTTCGGTACCGGACCTTCAATGAGCGCAAGCGGCGATCGTCGGTGACGCCAGGGACAGGCGCTGAAGCCAAGCCGAAGGTGGTCACGAAGACCGGCAAAGCAACCGAGCCTGGTCTGGTCGAACAGGATGCTTCCACCACGCTGAGCGAAACCCAGGTTCCGGTCTGGCGAAAGCGACACTTCCCTGATCTTGATCGCAAGAAACTGGTGGGGCGTCGGAATCTGACCAAACCGCCCCCGATAGTTTCCTCAGGGCCTGCTGCGCCTCCTGTCACTGAAGTGGCGGTCGGCGACCCTGGATCATCGAAGCGAGTGCGCAGCGTCATGCTGGCGGAATCCGCACCGCTGCAAGAACTTGGCATGCCGGACTTCCTGAAGTCGGTGGTGAAAGCGATGGAAGGCTTGGATCGCTTCGAGGTCAGCTTGCTGACTGCGAGTGACGACGATGGCTGGACTGTTCCCGTCGAACTGCTCAACGATGGTGATGGTGTGATCGCGAATGAACTGTTCATCGAGCGTGACGGACATTCGCAGCAACGGCGTGCTGCGGCGTTCGGACTGTCTCATCAGTCCGAACATGCAGTTCTCGTGGTGCTCGAAGGTGAGCAGTTGATCCCGCTCGTCTACCCAGTCGATCAGGCAGGTCTTCAAGATCCATGGCCGGCGCTGCGTTGCGCAGCCCAGGACTTCGTGTCCAAGGTGACCCATCCGAATCGGATCGATGTGGCTTTCTACAACGGGGACACGCCGAGCCAACGTGAGGCAATCAGGGGCTGGATCAGGGATCTGTGGGACTGACAAGTTATGCCACCGCGGGTGGAATTAGGTGCTGATCACCATGCACTGTTCGATACCAATTTCCCTCGATAGTCCCAGCCACAATTCCCCGCTCCACCCAATAATTAAAAACATCATGGGTGTTTGTCTCTGGCTGCAAATCTTGCGCCACTCGCTGATATCGGTAGCCGACGGGCTGGGGTAGTGCTGCGGATGCGTGTGCCATTCACCTAAATAGTCCATCGTCCTTTCACTAGCGTTCCACTGGTGGAATGCGATCTCCTGATGGTAGCGGGCAGAACGCTTAAACAAGTAGCGCCAACCACGATCAGCAGCCTGAGGTTTCGTAGCCATGGTCACATGCAGGTGGGCGCCCCGCCGGTACCCCAGCAGAATACCTCCAGATTCGGTTTTATCTATTTTGTCCTGCCAATGTCTGTCCATCAACGCCAAGGGCTCTGCCTCAACGAGGATACGCCCTTGGGTAATGTGTGGGTTCTGCCAAACTATGGCTGAGCGCATGCCGGACACCCCTGCATTCGGTTCAGATTTTGGTTCTTTAACTTGAACACATCTGCGTTTTCCTGATTACGTGTACGAAAACGCGGAGATGGGTCTCCTTGCAGCCAATCGCAAACCATGTCGGTAGCCAAAGCTGCTGCGTGCATCGGGGCAGACACTGCATAGGGCGTATATGAACGACATCCATCTGTGCGTCGCATGGGATCCGTTTTAAGTAGGGCGAACCGTTCCTTGCGATGAAAGCGTGCGTCAGGTACGAGCAAGCATCGGTAGCACGCGCCACCTTGCGCATCAGCCCAAAGTGCCTGTACAGCCTCTCCATTACCACGGATCCACACATGCAGTATTGGTGTACGCATCCTACGTTGCAAACGCAAGCCATTGAGATATTCGCTCACCGCCTCTTCGCCTGTGGCATCCACAATGAGTTCCGCTGCAAATAGATGGGTGTGATCGAAAGCACTGCAGGTATGGGCTTCAACTGTGCTGTGGGGAAACTGGCGACGCAGTTCATTCCGCAGTGCCTCGGCTTTAGGCTGCATCAATGCCGGATAACCTAGCACATGGCGCCCCAAATTTTCTGGCCCCAAATCCTCGGGGTCGATTAGTTTGAGTTGCCCCAGTGTGCCAGTGCCTGCGCCTAATCGCACTAACGCTGCTGCAACAAATGAACCAATTGCGCCACACCCAATCACAGTCACCCGCTTGTCGTAGAGATCTTTGTAACTGAGGTTTCTGCTATGCACGAAGCCGCTGCCAACCTCGCGAAGTGCCATACGGAATATTTTCTGAGAACCTCCTGATTTGTGCAGATGATCCCGGTAAAGCCTTGGTTTCTTGAAATATCCGAGCCTTACGAACTGGTTTAAGTTGAAGCCAAAGCCGATCCATCCTACAGGTGTTTTTGCTGCAAAGGCGACATAGGTTTGCTGTAGATAGAACTTCTCGGCGAGGGCGATCTGCAATCCAGTGTACAGGTTTGAATCCCAACTCTTAAGCCAAGCGAAAAGCTCCTTCACTGTTTGAGGCATCTGCGCTGGTACGCAAGGGCGGACAGTAGTTTGCAGCAGCCAACAGCGATATCGTGAGGTCGTCACGGTAGCGCCCAGTGCTGAAGCCAAACGATGCGCTTCGTCCGGATCGGATGTCACGAGAGCATGATTAAATTCCCCCTGTCGCAGGATGAAATATCCAGCAGTCTTTGCCTTCGGGTGGATGTCGCCTAGGAGAACTGTCCAGGGTTGTGACTGCTGTCCATACTCCCAGTGAGCCGGAAATTCACTCTGAATGTCATCAATCCGGTAGTCCGGATCGGTTGCGATCCGATCCAACATAGCCGTAGCCTGATTCAAGCATTGGACCAATGAGGTTGCTGGGTCGTAGCGATCCAATGTCACCGCACCCGGCGCAAAGTAGCACAAATGACCTAGGACATCGACATGAGGCATCAGGGCAGGGAGAAAGGTGGGCCGCTCAACCAGCGAAATCTGAGGGTATTCCAGAAAATCCCAGTCTTCAATAGTCAGTTTGATGAGAACTGGCCCTTTGGCACACGACAGCGATCCGACGAAAGTGCGACGAGGCATCTGTGCTGCCACGGGGTGAAACCCTCGGCTTCTCAGCAACCTCAGTGATTCTCCCAGAATTGTCATATGTTGTGCTGTTAGCCTGCTTTGGTGGAGGGAATCACCGGCACGGCCACGCGCGATGCTGGCGTCTTGCGGATGGCGTCCGGATCACTGTCGATCTCCACACGCATGCAGTCTTTTGGCAGACGCTCGCCGAACTGCCGGTGCAGTCGGTCGACGACCAATTCCCGCTCATGCAGTGCCGATTCGCGCGCTTGGAGTATCTGCGCAGCCAATTCACCGAATCGCAGGGCCGTTGCCCTGCGATCGGCATCCTGAAGCCGGTTGAAGTCCTCTTTCCCGTCATCAATACCCGGCTCGCGGATTTCTCCCAAGAAAGTGCGGCTCATGCGCTTGGCAGAATCCTCGATCGCGCGGTCATCGCGTCCATCACGTGGCTCGAACGCCTGCGCTACGGCGATCATGATCGACACCGAAGTAGGGCCGCCCTGTCCCCAATGATGATCACGCCACGCTTTCAAATAGCGGCATACCCGGCGCAGTTGAGGTCCATGCTCCTCAACGCGGTCCCTGAACCAGTTGGCAACGACCTGGGGGTCCGAGGGCTTCCATTCGCCCTTGCGCGTCGCCATGACCACACTTTTCAGATCGGCCCATTGCTGTCTAGTCTGCATGCCTTCGGCGAAATCGATGCTCTCCATACCCAAGGAATCGTATGTATGCGCTTTGAGCACCGCTACCGATTCGGTAATTTTCTCGAACTCGTCTTCGGGTGCCGCATACAGCGGAACGTCAACGTGAGCCCACGAGGCTACCTGAATGCGGATGCAGGTGTCCTTGCCGGGCAGCAGTGCCCACTTCTCTTTGTCGCAGAGATCCTGCAAGAGTTTCTCAACCAGATCGAAGTAAGCTTTGGCCATTTCATGGGGCGGCCCATTCGCCTTCCATACGGTAACCGGCAGATAGATCCCGTAATCCCAGTCCATCTCCTGAGGTGGCGTCATGGCCGGCACAACACAAGTGTCGTATGACCACGAGCCTTGGGTGCGAAAGCGTGGTATCACGCTGCGATCCATGCCGAGGACGGTTTTGGTCACCTGTGTGATGCGTGGCTTGAGATGGTCCGAGATCTTCGTGACACATGATCGCAAGTAGCGACGCTGTTCCGCACTGGGGCGAATGTGGCTCTCGAAGGCATCCGCATCTGGATTACTCTGAAAGAAGAGCTTGGGAAACTTTAACATTGGATTTCACAAACAGCGTTAGGACCGCAGTAAAACTTTGGGGTGGCGCAGCGGTGGCGAAGGAACGACTGGCAGTCGTCACGGCCCAAACTGGCCTTCGATTTCTCGGATGCGGCACCGATCAACACCTCGCGCGCGGGCGCATTAGCTATATCTAGGGCGACAGCTCGGGCGCGCTCGTCGGTCAATACATCATCGATCGGCACGTAACGTGCGCCCAAGCGGTGCTTTAGCATGAAGTCACTGAGGGACTCCTGGACTGAAATCGACAAGCCGAACAGTCGTTTCGGCATGTTGGCGGGATGAAACCCTCCCCAGTCATATGTCCCTCCGCTACGATTTCGGCGTGGATCAGCCGTGAACTTCGAGGACATGGTACCAATCGACATCATATGTACAGCCTCAGACGGCTGACCCAAAAAAGTCTGGGCCTCATGTAATGCAAGTAGCCCAGGCGCATTTGCGTATAAGCCGCCGTCCACATACTGGTTGTTGTTGAAGGTGTGCCTCGGAAAATATCCCGGTGCGGCACTCGTCGCTAGGGCGATGTCTACTAATCGGAACCGGTGGTCGCGTTTGAACGATGAGTGGTGCGGCGTCTTGAACAATTGCGGCTGCCCAGTCGAATAGTTGATTGCGGGCACGATGACGGGGTGCTTGCATACTCCCAGGGTCTGTTCGCCGAAAAGTTTCGGTTCGCTCAGAAGCTGCTTCAAGGGCTCCGGGGAGTAAGGGGCACGCAAGATCCCCCACAGCGAGAGGCGCCGCCTGAAGATTTCTTGCCCGTGCTGCTCGAAGAGCCTGACCATCTGCTCAGCGGGAATCTCCATGGCAACGGCCAGGGCCAATATGCCTCCGATCGACGTTCCAGCAATCAAATCGAACCGCTGGGCGATGGGGCCGCCGATTTCCTGTTCCAGATCGGCCAGAATCTTGGCTGTGTAGAGCCCTCGATAGCCTCCTCCAGAGAGTGCTAGCACTTGAAAGCGTGTTTGTTCTGAGTGCACTACGAAATTCCCCTTCTGTTGTGTGCTGTCGTAGGACAGTCAGCATGCCGCGAATTCTTTAGATAGCGATCAATCAGACGGTTTGAAGCAGCTCCCGCGGCGGCTCTCGCTAGCGGCATGCTTGCCGATGGCCTCAGGTGTTGCCCGCGGGCATGACTGGCAGGCGCCTACTTCAGCCTTTCGGAGGAAAAGGGCTTTGTTGCACAACCCACCCCGCCGGCCGATGGTCGAGCGGTGAGGTAGGCTGACAGGATGAGCAAGCCAGCAAAGCAGAAGTACGTGACGAAGAACTGGGCGCCGTACACGAAGGCGCTGAGGGCGCGGGGCTCGCTGACGATGTGGCTGGACCGGGACATGGCGTGGCAGGCTGCGCCGGTCAGCGGCAAGCCGGGGCGACCGGCGACGTACAGCGACGCGGCGGTGCAGTGCTGCCTGACGATGAAGGTGCTGTTCGGACTGGCGCTGCGCCAGACGCAGGGGTTCGTGCAGAGCGTGCTGGGGCTGTCGGGGCTGGACTGGCAGGCACCGGACTACAGCACGATGAGCCGGCGCGAGAAGCGGCTGACGGTGGAGATCACGGCGCGGCCGAGCCGGGGCGGGCTGCACCTGCTGGTGGATTCCACGGGGATCAAGATGCTGGGCGAGGGCGAGTGGAAGACCAAGAAGCACGGGGCGGAGTACCGCAGGCAGTGGCGCAAGGTTCACCTGGGGATCGACGCCGAGACGCTGGAGATCCGGGCGATCGAGGTGACGGACAACAGCGTGGGTGACGCGCCGATGCTGCCGGAGCTGCTCGGGCAGATTCCGGCAGAGGAGGTGGTGCTGTCGGTGAGCGGGGACGGGGCGTATGACACGCAGGACTGCCACGACGCGATCGCCGAACGAGGGGCCGAGGCGGTGATACCGACGCGCAAGAACGCCCAGCCGTGGAAGGCCAAGCGGCCGGGGGCGGCGGCGCGCAACGAGATACTGCGGGCGACGAACCGGCTGGGCCGGGGGATCTGGAAGAAGTGGAGCGGCTACCACCGGCGCTCGCTGGTGGAGACGAAGATGCGCTGCTTCAAGCTGCTGGGCGAGCGGGTGATGGCGCGCACCTTCGAGCGTCAGGTGGTGGAGCTGCAGGTGCGGGCTGCGGTGCTCAACCGCTTCACCCACCTGGGCACCCCGGTGACGCAGGCTGTGGCGTAACTCCGTCTGGGGTCAGGGGAAACTCGGCTTCGGCGGAGTTGTGCAACAAAGCCGAGGAAAAGGATCGTGACCGTGGCTGTCTTTGTACTGGATCTGCCCGTTTTGACCGTGGACTACCAATTCGGTCTGCTGGTTCTTGGCGATCTCCCGGGCCCGGCTCACTGCATCTTGCTTATGGTCGAACACTTGGGTGACGCGCTCGGTGCCAGCACCCCTGACGGCCCAACCATCTTCGTGCGGGACGACATGCTGATTACGTTTGCTCATGATGAAGCTCCAATTTACGGCAGGATTGCCGCTTTGTAGGTATGCGGTGGCCGAATTCGGCGCGGACAATTCCGTGTGGATGTCCGCGCGGACAATGTCCCCCGCACACATAGAAGACTAGGGAGAAGTCGTGCTACCGAAGCCATCATCAGAACGACATGCCACCGTCGAGGAGCTAAGCAATGGAGTTGCCAAACTCACTCCTGCGGAACTGCTACGCTTGGCCTCCAAGGCCAAACTGTTGGCTTGGGGCACTGAGTTCACCAACCCGCAGGAGTTGCTCAACGAAGCAGTCAAACGGGCGCTCGTTGCCGCCAGTGGCAACAGGCAGGATGGCGAGCGAGGGCGACCATGGCCGATTGATCGCGTTGAGCTTGCTGCGTTCCTGTCAGGCTGCATGGAAAGCATATCTGAAGCATCCCGCGATTCAGTAGTGCAAACTCGAACCAGCCGACTGGACGCTCTCGCGGGTGAGCGAGGCGACATGGACGCCGCCATTCATCGAGCTGGGTTCTGGACCTCTGATGTAGTCGAGCAGGCGGTCGAAGCAGAGGAAGTGGCCGAACGACAGGAAAAGGCTCGGGCCGATGCCGAAGCTATCGAGTTGCACTTCAAGGATGACCAACAGGTTCTGGCTGTCATTGAGGGCGAGAAGGATGATATGCCTGTGGCCGAAGTTCTCGCTCTGTTCGATCTGGATCAGAAGACCTACAACTCTGCTAGGCGAAGGCTGAGGAGACAAGTGGACAAGTTGATGCCGGGCAGGAGCAGGAGACAGCGATGACCAACAAATCACCGAAAAAGACGCTAGATGCTGTGCGAGCCTTGGCGCTCAAGGATTTGGAAGCGTCATCCGACGACGGAATTCGAGCCGAGTTCGTTGCAGATGGTATCGATCCAGACGATTTTGCTGCGAAAATGGCTGTAACCCTCGATGAGGTCGTGTCAGCGTACCTTCGCCAGCAGGCTGCGGCAGCCAAGGTCGCCATGCGGTTACAAGTAGTGCCGAGGGCTGCTATGCGTTTCACACTGGAGCATATTAAAGAAAAAATCGCTCAAGCCTTCGCCATGGAGCCTCAGTTGGCAACTGCATTCCGAGAGGGGACACGCCAAAGCGATGCAGACCTCCAGTCGCTTTATGACGACCTTGTCTTGATGGGTAAGATTGCGTCCAGCGATGATGAGCGTTGATATTTGCAGGCTTAGCTCGCCTGAGCGTCTACTTTGGTCTCATGGAGTTCGAAAGCCTGAGCATATAGATTTGGAAGCGATTGCCGGGGCCAAAGGCGCACGGGTCATATACCGCAGCCTCGACGGCTGCGCAGCACGCTTGATAGCGGCTGGTGACCAAGCTGTGATCAGCGTATCAGTTGACGATAACAAGGGCCGGCAGCGATTCTCCTTAGGTCACGAACTTGCCCATTGGCTATGCGATGCGAACCGAGCATCCTTTAGGTGTGCAAGCACTGACATTGCAGGGCAATTGCATCATCGTGTCTATCAGTAACAAGCCCATTCGCTGGCTGATTCAGGCACTCACGGTCACGCGGACGTCAGGCCAAAGAGCATCTCCAGGTAGTCAGGGCTCCAGGAGGCCCGCTTGTGCTTGAGCTTGACGCTGGCCTTGGTCGATTTCTCCTTCTTGATCAGGTTGAGCACGATGCGGCGCAGGATGGCGAAGTTGTGCGCACCGTGGCCGACGTGCAGCCGGGCATCATCCTCGTGGAAGACGACATCCAGCAGCCAGTGGCACTGGTTCTCGATCTGCCAGTGCGCCCGGATGCGGCGGTTGAACTCCTGGGCGTCGAGCGTGGCCGAGCTGATGTAGTAGCGCCGCTCGGTGCTGGTCTGGCCCTTGCGCTTGCCGCTGATGAACTCGCGGGTGGACTCGATCATGATGGCCGATCGCACACCGGGCCAGAGTTCGCGCACCACCTCGCCCAGAGCGCTCAGGTCATGGGTCACCACGCATCGGCGGGTGTCGCGCCGGGCGTGGCCCTGGTCGATGGTGGTGTGCTCCTGCAAGTGCCCGAGGGCCACATCGCGCACCGAGTGGTCGAACGGCGTCTGCACGGCCTGCGCCAGATTGGGCTGGTTGTTCTTGGCCGACAGGATGAAGTCGGCTCCACGCTCGACGATCTTGTCGGCGATCTCGCGCTGGCAGCCGATGGCGTCGATGCTGATCGTCGCCCCGCGTACATCCAGCATGTCCAGCAGCAGTGGCACGGCCGTGATCTCGTTGCTCTTGTCTGGCGTGCGGCACTGCGCCAGCGTCAGCCCGCTGGCCGTCTCGCACAACGACACCAGATGCACCATTGCCTGTTCACCGCTGCGCGAGCCCCGCACGCTCTTGCCGTCGATCGCCAGCGCCGCCCCCTCCAGCGTCGGGCACAGGGGCTGCATCCACCGCACGAAGCACGCCTCGAACTGCTGGGCGTCGAGCAGCGCAAACACCCGGTTGAAGGTGTCGTGCGAGGCAATGCCACGCTCGAACGGCAGCCAGCGCCGCAGCCACTCCAGCTTCATGCGGCCCCAGTACGCCACGTCCACCCAGTCCTCGGCCCCGCTGGCCACCCCGGCCAGTGCCACCAGCAGCAACTCCTGCAGCGGGTAGCAGCAGCGCGCGCTGTCTCTCGGGTCGGCCAGATCGGCGAACGCCGTCAAATTGCCCAGTGGGTCTTCTGGCGTACTCGCTTCCATCCTGCTGACTCTGACCTGCTGCGTTTTCGGGTGGCCGTTGTAGCACCACACCGCTCGCTCAGCAGACGTTTTCAGTGGCTCACCACGTCGCCGTTACGAACTGATACGGTGGTGCAATTGCCCTGACTGACATTGGGCCGCAAAACGCTGAGGCGAAAACCGTTGAGGCGGACGCCAATAGTTATGCCAGCCAGCTAATCTTGCCAGATTACTTGGTACGGCCATGGGTGGGTGATCGTAAGGTTAATCTCGACCTCGCTCAGTCATTGGCCAATGAATTTCAATCAAGCGTCACAGCATCTGCCCTAAAATTACTTCGGCTTACGAAGGTGCCAACTGTTATAGCCTGCCACGATCAGAGGCGGCTGAAATGGTCTAGACGTAGCCTGAACTTCCCAATTGATTTCTACATCCTCAACGAACTACATCAAGACACCGCCGCCTTCGCGATGGCTTTTGGGCAAACTAAGGGATTGTCGAGGCCGAAGCGCGAGAGTGCCTCGTGTTGGATCAGCGGTCCCGGAGTGTATCGCATGGATGTTTGGTCGCAAACAATCAAGCTTCCGGAGGGCTCGGTACTTACTATGTTTTCAATAGTATGAATTTATTTTAACCGGAGAACTGCTCTGGGTTTCTCAGATATTATTTTATGTAGGAAGCCGAACCGCTGGTATTTTCTAGTGATTCTTCCCCTAATATGTCAATCTGACGAACTAACCCCCTCCAGCATGGCCCGCTCCACGAGCGTGACCAGCGCCCCAGCCTCATACCCCAGCGCTGCCGCCACCTTGAGGATCACGTACAGCGTCGGCTGGTTCTGCCCCCGCTCGATCCGCCCGAAGTACGACCGCTCCACGCCAGCCATGTAGGCGAGTGACTCCTGCGAGATGCCAGCCTCCAGCCGCGCCTGCCGGACCACGCGCCCGAATGCCGCAGCCGTCGCCGGATCGAAGCTGGTCGAGCCGGGAGGTCTGCCACGCTTGAGCGGCGTTTGGGGACGGGTGGTCATCCACCCGAGGTTCCCGGAGTCGCTCTATCTGAACCACGTTATAAAAAACGTAGCCTGCATCGGATGTGTGACTGCTGGCGGCTCACTGCATTGCCCATCACCCCACTCGTTCAGCCCGGTTGCCCAACCTACGACGGATCTCTCCGACGGATCCGCGCCACCCGCCGAGCCCGGAACATGGCGTCCGGAATCGGCAACCCCTCCAGCCGGTTGTTCAGCTCGCTCATGAAGGCCGAGAAATCGACATCCAGCGCGCGCAGCCAGGCCAGCAGTTCGATGACATCGAGTCGGCGCTCCCCGCGCTCGACCTTGCTGATGGTGGCCTGATCCCGGCCCAGGCGGATGGCCAGATCTGATTGGCGCACGCGCTGCGCTTCCCGGCTGCTGCGCAGCATGTCCAGGAACACGTCGTTGTGCCGGGTGTGGATCGACTTGAGCATGGCGACCTTTCTTGGATCACCCTAGACCCGTTGGCGCCGTATTCGGAATCCGAATCTATGGCCTGACACCCTCGTCACCTTCGTGCGTCCAAGTTGGTGTTTCGGCCAGCTTCGCACAAAATGCAGACGTTATAAATAACGCGAAGTTGGCGCCCGGCAGACTCAGTTCCGCGGGCCCGCCAACCCTCTTGCAATGTCTGCCCACCCGTGCGCGACCTGACCCCACCATGACTGAACGCATCGGCGCCTTGCAGACCTACCCGGACGACGAATGGATGCCGGCGGATCCCCAAGCTCGGAGCGACTGCCGCTACTGGACGAGCGCCGAAATCGCAAGCGATTACTGGTTCCTCGTCGAGTTCCACGGTGATCCGTCGGCACGAGAGCGGCCCGTGCGCCAGATGTGGATCACCGTCTGTGCCGAAACGGCGGTCAAGTTGACCCAGCGACCAGACCAGGGTCCGGCCAGCCTGATGGCCTGCCTGCCCGCACCCCGTGATGGCCAAACCGAACGCATCTTCCTGTTCGGCGAGGTCGAAGAAATCCTTGCGGATCGGACCAACGATCGGCAGGTCGTTCGCTTGCGCGATGGCCGCGCGTTCTGGGTCGAGCGACAGGACGACTCCGGCGTTCGGCACAGCACCCAGTTGAGCCGCCTGTATGTCGCGCCGCCCGACAACCCCGCCTCCATGGTCTCTGCGCCGTGACCGACTCGCCCTCCTGATTCCGCACTGAACACCCACCGGACCATTCGACCGCGTGATCGTCATGCTGTCAGGGTAGAGCGCTCCGGCGCCTCGAACGACTCTCTTCCTGCTTGTGGTGCCCATTCCGCCAGTCCGCGATCTCGCGATCGACGCTGGCACCTGCATCCACCCCTGTGCAACGCAGCACCCCCGCTGCGTGACAAGACCCCACCGATCCTTTCGGCCTCGGTGACTCACCCACCACTCCCTGTCTCGCCCTTGCGGTTTATGTCCTCTTCCATGGGAAGCGGATCCGACCGACGGACCTCACCAAGCGCTGGTCCGCGCTGCCCGATGCCACCGTGCTGCCGCCGGTGGCTGCTCTGCAGGTCTTGCCTGCAGGCGTCCTGGTTGCATGACTGCGACCGTCCAACCGACCACTCCCCCTATCGCACACCACACCAAGACCGCCACGGCGCGACATGACTGCCATGAATATGAACCACACCCACCGCCCATCCAGGACGCGCAACACCCCGGTGCCTGGAGGCTCACCGATTCGGCGGAAATCTGACGCCGCCATGGCCGCAGCGATGCGGCGCGTGCGCACCGCCGTCCGGGACGGCGATGCAAGCCGGCTGCTGGCGGCGATGGCCCGACAGCCCGATGCAGGTTTGCAGGGGGTGCTGTTCGGGGCCTGGACGATGGCTTCAGGCGCCTTGGCATGGCGTCGGCCGGCAGGCGCAGCATCCATGACGTCTGAGCAGGTGCAGCGGGTCAAGCGGTGTCTGTGGGGACTGGCCGGTGATGCGGTCTGGGTGGAGGCGTCCGTTGACCTGCTGACCAGCGAGCCGCGCCGGCTGGTGGCCCTGGCGCCGC
Organism: Sphaerotilus sp.; assembly: GCF_034519685.1. Lineage (GTDB taxonomy): Bacteria > Pseudomonadota > Gammaproteobacteria > Burkholderiales > Burkholderiaceae_C > Sphaerotilus. The sequence continues at coordinate 120,606 of NZ_JAXHOF010000002.1, forward strand.
AGCTTTCTCGACCCGAGGCGCTGGACCATCTGCTCGGGATGGTGGTGGCACGGGTGGCGCTCGACCGGATGACGGGGCGATCGGGGGGAGGATCCAGTGGCGGGGGCCATGAACCGTTTGGCCACCCCACGGCGGAACGTCACGAAGCGCGTTCCGAAGGACCGGGCGCGGTAGTGGGTGGCCGTGCCACTGAAGGGGATCCCTTGGTCACTGACGAACCGCCTATCGTCCAGCGCACCCACCTGAAATCACCGGTGCTGGTCATGCTCGCCAGCGCCGAGGGTCTGACGGGGGTAGCGCTGGCCGCGGCCAAGCCTTTGCGCCTGGCGCTCGATGAGCGACGCTCCCGCATCGCCCGGCTGGATGCCCTGGACGTCTGCATCGACCGGTTGTGGGCCGTGATGCCCGAGGCTCGGGCTCTGGAGTGCTTGACCGAGGAGCTGTTGACGGCGGTCGAGCCTGCGCTGCATGGGCCTCGCCACCGGGAGTTGCAGCTCAAGCCGGCTGTTCGTCGGATTGGCGTCAAGTGGCGCGATTTGCGAACAGAAGGTTGGGACAGTGACAACCCCGACGGACTGACCGACTTGCTGACCATCCCGGGTGCGGACCAGCTCAGAAAGGATCTGTCCCCGATCATGAGGCTGTGCTGGCGCGAACCGCTCGACGAGCAGTTGCACGACACCGAAGAGGCGGTGGCGCTGATCCGGCTGTTGCGGCTCTATGTGCAGTTGAACCTGGACACCTCGCTGGACCAGCCGGCGCAGCCGACGCTGAATGCGTGTGCGCGGGCATTCGGGATGTGGGCCGCCGTCGAGCAGCGGCTGCCAGACTTGCCGACACGCCCCGGTGGACCCGCAGCGCTGTACGGGAACGAGGAGTCGGACGAGACTTCAGCCATGGAGCCTGGTGCCGCTCTGCGGGTGTTGCTGCGGGACAGCGTGGAAGTGCGTCAGCAGGCAACGTTCCAAGTGGCGGGCCACACCGACATCATGGACGCGGTGCAGTCGCGACCGGCGTCGAAATCAGCGGGCGCCGGTCCGATGGTGCCGAGACCGACGTCAACAGAAGTGGCGATCACCGCCGCGCGTGACGCGGCCGTGGCCGCCTCGGCGATGGCGGTGGCGGCGCACCAGGAACTGCTGGCCGAGCGATTCCCTCAGCAGGCGCTGAGCACATTGGTCGAGCACACCACGTGGGTGGTGATCCGCGAGCCGATTGCGGAGATGCGCGACAAGGACGACCGGTTGATCCTGGCGTCCTATGAAGGGCTGCGGGTGCCGTTGCCACTGGCACTGCTTCCGGAGGCGGTCGAACTGGAGGCACGCATCGCGCAGTTGCACGCGGAATTCCCCTGGGCAACCCGGGCGATCGAGATCGTGGCGGGCGAGATGCTGGCCCGGCGCAGGCTGGGGGCGGTGAGCTTCGCGTGGGCGCCGATCCTGCTCGTCGGCCCGCCTGGTACGGGAAAGACCCGACTGGCGCGGCGGCTGGCCGAGGTGATGGGGCTGTCGTTTCTGCCGCTCGGCGTCGGGGGCAGCAACGACAGCAAGCTGCTGACGGGGACGAACCGCGGCTGGGCCAGCGGCGAGCCGTCACCGATCGTGCGGGCGCTGCGAGACCGGCGGATGGCGCAGATCCTGGTGCTGCTCGACGAAGTGGACAAGTGCAGTCATCGCACGGTGAACGCGGCGCCGATCCAGGCGGCGCTGCTCGGGCTGCTGGAGCCGGAGTCCAGTCGGAACTGGATCGACGCCTACCTGCAGGTTCCCTGCGATCTCAGCAAGCTGCTGTTCGTCGCGACGGCGAATCGACTGGGGACGCTTGACGCGGCGCTGATGTCGCGGTTGCAGCCGGTGCTGGTGCCGACGCCGGAGCGGCGGCATTACCCGGCGATCATCGAGCAGGTGGTGCGGGATGTGGCCAGCGACTGGGGGCTGCCGCAGGAGGTGATGCCGGAACTGGATGTGTCGGGCATTGCGCAGGCGGCAGGGTCGGTGCGGGAACTGGTGCGGCTGGTGCGGCGGGAGATCGTGCGGGAAGTGTCCGCCGCCGGGGCTCGGCATTGAACAGACGAAAGGTGCCACGATGAAACTGCTGATCCTGTCGGACTTGCACTTGGAGTTCCACCCGATGCGGGTGCCACCGGGGGATTTTGATGCGGTGGTTCTGGCTGGAGATATACAGGCGCCGGGCCGCCGAAGTGTGGCCTGGGCGGCGGCAGAGCCGGCCTTCGCAGGCAAGCCGGTGCTGTACGTGCCGGGCAACCATGAGTTCTACGGGCAAGTGCTGGCATCGGAGCTGGCGGAGATGCGCACAGCGGCGCAGGGCACCAATGTGCAGGTGCTCGATCAGGACGTGGTGACACTCGCGTCTGACGCGGGTCCTGTGCGCGTGCTCGGCGCCACCATGTGGACGGATTTCAGGCTGAAGGTGCTGGGGGCCGACGGCCAGTGGCGGCGCGATGCGCGGTTGGCCGCAGCGGAGGCCGGCGTCGGGTTGAACGATTTCAGCGTCATTCGGGTCAAGCGCACGGCGCCAGAGTCGGGCGTGCGACGGCTGCGCCCGCTGGACACGGTGCATTGGCACCAGGCGACACGGCGCTGGATGCACGATCGACTGGCCGAACCCTGGGGCGGGAGAACGGTGGTCATCACACACCATGCGCCGCATCGCAGTTCACTGGCGGCATGTTTCGAGCGAAGCGGCTTGAGTCCTGCGTTCGTGAACGACCTGCCGCCGAGTTGCTTCGACGGGGTAGACCTGTGGGTGCATGGGCACACGCACGACAGTTTCGACTACCTGGTCGATCGACCGGGCGGTGGGACATGCCGGGTGGTGTGCAACCCTCGGGGCTATGTGCGCTGGGACGGAGCACTGGAGAATCAGGGGTTCGATCCCGGGTGCTGGGTGGTCTGTGATCTGGCTCTGCGGGGACGTGTATGGGCACTTCGAGCACCTGATCGAGGCGGTGCTGCAGTCGCCGCCCGAGCAGCGGCCGGCAGCGATCATCCTGCTGGGTGACATTCAGGCGCAGCAGCCACTGGAGGTGGAACTGGCGGCGACCCTGGTGCATACCGAGGTGTAGTTCATCCACGGCAACCACGACACCGATACGGACGCCGACCACGACCATCTGTTCGGCTCTGCGCTGGCAGGTCGGAACCTGCATGGCCGGGTGGGCGAGATCGTAAGGGTGCGCGTCGCGGGGTTGGGTGGTGTGTTCCGGGGTCAGGTGTGGAGGCCACCCGAGCCACGGGAGGTCGAGACAGCACAGGCGTATGTGGCTCGGGCAGAGGGTGGCTACCTGTGGCGAGGCGGCCTGCCGCGGCGACATCGCAGCACGATCTTCCCGGCTAATTACCAGTCGCTTTGCCGCCAGCGGGCTGACGTGCTGTCACGCATGAGGCGCCGAGCTGTCACCCGTACGGGGTCGCGGTGATCGACGAGCTGGCCCGGTGCCTGCGGGTGCGCCAAACCTTCCACGGGCACCACCACGACCGGCTGGACTACCGCGCCGAGTGGCCAAGGCTGGGGTTCGAGGCCCATGGGGTGGGGCTGCGGGGGATCACAGCACTCGACGGTCGTGTGATCCAGCCGGGGGAGCTGGATGGACTGAGGGCTATCCGAGGTGGGTATGCCGCTCCACCTGGGTGCCGGCTTCCATAGCGGCCAGCCCACGCAAGATGCCGCAGGCATCGACCGCCTGTTCCACCTGGCATTGCTGGCGCAGCGCCCCGAGCTGCTGCTTCAGGTGCAGCAGTTCAGCGATCCGAGCATCGACATGCCCGATGTGGTCGTCCAGCAGCGTGTTGACAGCCCCACAATCCTCGGCCGGCGCGTCCTTCAGGCGCAGCAGCCCGCGGATTTCCTCGTGGGTCATGTCGAGTGCGCGGCAGTTGCGGATGAAGCGCAGGCGTTCAAGGTGTGTCGCGTCGTAGTGCCGGTAGTTGGCCTCTGTCCGGCTGGCCTTGACCAACAGTCCTTCCCTTTCGTAGAAGCGCACGGTCTCGGTTGTGCATCGGGCAGCATTCGCCAGTTCGCCGATCTTCATCTGCATGCCTCGGGTAGTTCCAGTGATCATTGCTTGACATTGTAGTTACACAAAGGTTTCTACTGAGTGCATGACGAATGCATTGCATGACCCCATCGACTTCGATCCGATCCTGTACGCACACCTGATGAAGAAGTATCGGGAGTCTGCGCCGCATGATTTTGCAGACCAGTGGCTGTTGCTGGAGACGCTCCATGTCGTGAGCCAGACGCAGTTCATCCCTCACTTGAGGGTGCATGACCTCATGCTCCATCAGGCATGGCGGACCCGTGACTGGGCTGAGGTGAGCGGGCAAATTCTGCGACTGCTGCTGGTCCCCTTGGGACATCTCACCGGCCGGCTACCCCTTGGCAACTCCGGACGCTCCGACATCAGCCCGTTCAAGCCGATGCCGCCGCGTCGTGACATGGCCGAAGTCGTTGCACAAGCACACCGCACCATTGCCCGTGCGGCAGAGATCCCGTCTTGAGGAGGCTGGCCCTACAATCTGCCGATGCGCAAGTGGTTGGCCATCCTTTTGTTGGTGCTGGTACCTCTGCAGTTTTCGTGGGCTGCGGTAAACGCCTATTGCCAGCACGAGAGTGGGCCGACCGCCTCACATGCAGGCCACCACACCCATGAGCACCAGCCGCAAGCCCAGTCAGACGAGACCGAGGGCGGAACGAGCGCGATGATGTCGGCCGACGCCGATTGCGTGACCTGTCATGCAGGTTGTGTGCTGTGGACCATGCCCAGCCACCACGATCCTGTGCGCATCCTTGCGTCGTTGACCAGTTCAGCCGACCCCGGCGCCATGCTGGTCTCACCACCTGCTGCACGGCCGGAACGCCCGCAGTGGGCGAGCTTCTCGCCGATCTAGCAGGAGCGGTGGCCTGCAGGCTCGGACCCGTGCTGAGCCTGTGACCTGCACGGCCATGACCGTCGCAGACCGGCCGTCCCATTTTCCAATGTGAACCGATTCCGAACTTTGGTTGCTAACGCACCGAGGGCAGGACATGGCACGCACTCGGGCTTGTGTGTCTGAGCGAGGATTGACATGAACAGCAAGACTTGGTTGCTCCTGATGGGGGCGTGGCTTATCGCGATGCTGGCCACGGTTGGCGCATTGTTCATCGGTGAAGTCATGATGATGACCCCCTGCACGCTGTGCTGGTACCAGCGCATCTTCATGTTTCCGATGGCCATCGTCTTGACCATCGCCTGTTTCAGCGAAGACCGCCGCGGTGCAGTCTATGCCTGGGTGCTGGCGGCCGGTGGCCTTGCGGTGGCGGGGTATCACACCCTGCTCGTTGCGGGATGGATTCCAAAATCTTGGCTGCCGTGCCAATCCGGTATTTCATGTGCAGATCAAAAACTAGAAATACTGAGCGGTGTCCAGATCCCTTGGCTGTCTTTGGCTGCGTTTGGTTTGATCTTGATCCTCCTCACCTATTTTTTACGGAAAACCTCTCGATGAATACAAAGAAAATCGCTGTAGCCGTTGTGCTTGGTGTCATTGCACTGGCTTTTCTGATCGGCATGAACGCTTACCAGCGAAGTGTTCAGATTGATCAGGAGGAGAAGGTCAGCCAACAGAATGACAGACTGGTTCGTCCCCACTCCCCAATCTTCGGCCCGAAAAAAGCGCCCGTGACCATTGTCGAATTCTTTGACCCTGCTTGCGAAAGCTGTCGATATTTTTACCCGATCGTCAAGGATATTCTCAAGAAATACCCGGAAGATGTACGGCTTGTCCTGCGATATGCCCCCTTCCACAGAGGGTCCGAGCAAGTCGTGGCGCTGCTGATCGCCGCCAAATCACAGAATCAATACCAGCCAGTGTTGGAGGCGCTCCTGGATGCCCAGCCGCAGTGGGCCGACCACGGCACGCCAAATATCGCCCTTGCGTTCAAATCCGCTCAGCAGGTTGGCCTTGACATGGACAAAGCTGCAATCCAAGCACAAAGTCCTGAGACGGAAGCTGTGATTCGACAAGAGATGCAAGATCTGACGTCCTTGGGCGTCACTAGAACACCTACGTTTTTTGTCAATGGGCGCAGTCTGTTGAATTTCGGCCCCGAGCAACTGGCTTCCTTGGTAGCCGAAGAGGTGGCGAAGGTCAAAAAATGACATCAGCCCTCAATCGACAGGTACGCTGGCAAACAGATGCGTTGGCATTTCGTACCTTGAACCCTTGATGCGGTGCGGGACTAAACCTTGTCAAGAAAGGTTGTGTTTATCATGCGTATAGGGGAAGTTGCCCAAGCCAGTGGCGCATCGGTCACTACGGTCAGATTTTATGAGCGGGAAGGGTTGCTGTCTGAGCCAATGCGTTCCGATGGGAATTACAGAGTCTACGAAAGGCACCATGTCAGCTCGCTGAGATTCATCTTGCATTGTCGCAGCTTGGGTATGACGCTGGATGAGGTGCGTTCACTTCTGAAATTCATGGAAACCCCTGATCAAGGATGTCAGCTTGTGAACAAGCTACTGGATGAGCACATTGCTCAGGCAGGGCAATTGCACCACCGTATCAGTTCGTAACGGCGACGTGGTGAACCACTGAAAACGTCTGCTGAGCGAGCGGTGTGGTGCTACAACGGCCACCCGAAAACGCAGCAAGTCAGAGTCAGCAGGATGGAAGCGAGTACGCCAGAAGACCCACTGGGCAATTTGACGGCGTTCGCCGATCTGGCCGACCCGAGAGACAGCGCGCGCTGCTGCTACCCGCTGCAGGAGTTGCTGCTGGTGGCACTGGCCGGGGTGGCCAGCGGGGCCGAGGACTGGGTGGACGTGGCTTACTGGGGCCGCATGAAGCTGGAGTGGCTGCGGCGCTGGCTGCCGTTCGAGCGTGGCATTGCCTCGCACGACACCTTCAACCGGGTGTTTGCGCTGCTCGACGCCCAGCAGTTCGAGGCGTGCTTCGTGCGGTGGATGCAGCCGCTGTGCCCGACGCTGGAGGGGGCGGCGCTGGCGATCGACGGCAAGAGCGTGCGGGGCTCGCGCAGCGGTGAGCAGGCGATGGTGCATCTGGTGTCGCTGTGCGAGACGGCCAGCGGGCTGACGCTGGCGCAGTGCCGCACGCCGGACAAGAGCAACGAGATCACGGCCGTGCCGCTGCTGCTGGACATGCTGGATGTACGCGGGGCGACGATCAGCATCGACGCCATCGGCTGCCAGCGCGAGATCGCCGACAAGATCGTCGAGCGTGGAGCCGACTTCATCCTGTCGGCCAAGAACAACCAGCCCAATCTGGCGCAGGCCGTGCAGACGCCGTTCGACCACTCGGTGCGCGATGTGGCCCTCGGGCACTTGCAGGAGCACACCACCATCGACCAGGGGCACGCCCGCCGCGATACCCGCCGATGCGTGGTGACCCATGACCTCAGCGCTCTGGGCGAGGTGGTGCGCGAACTCTGGCCCGGTGTGCGATCGGCCATCATGATCGAGTCGACCCGCGAGTTCATCAGCGGCAAGCACAAGGGCCAGGCCAGCACCGAGCGGCGCTACTACATCAGCTCGGCCACGCTCGACGCCCAGGAGTTCAACCGCCGCATCCGGGCGCACTGGCAGATCGAGAACCAGTGCCACTGGCTGCTGGATGTGGTCTTCCATGAGGATGATGCCCGGCTGCATGTCGGCCACGGTGCGCACAACTTCGCCATCCTGCGCCGCATCGTGCTCAACCTGATCAAGAAGGAGAAGTCGACCAAGGCCAGCGTCAAGCTCAAGCACAAGCGGGCCTCCTGGAGCCCTGACTACCTGGAGATGCTCTTTGGCCTGACGCCCGCGTGACCGTGAGTGCCTGAATCAGCCAGCGAATGAGCTTGTTACTAATAGACACGGTGGTGCAATTGCCCTGATTGCTCAGGTCGCAGAAAAAATTGGGCAACTCCAGGCGCTGAAAAATGAGCTTCAACGGGTCAGAGCGAAATGTCATGGAGCTGATTCAATAAACCAGTGCGGCATCCTTCGTGAACTGACGCACCAAGCTTGACCTTAAAGCCACTTTAAGGTGTCCACTGGGTTCTGTTCATCAAGGAGTCCCTATGGACGGCTGCTGCGACCACCCACACGACAAGAAATCCACGCATGAGGTCCATCACCACGGACACGACCATCCCGGTGCCTCCTGCGGCTCGGCTTCCACTGTGCGGGCTGATCTGCCTGTGCCTGAACCGATGGTGGATGGGATACGTACTCCGATCCGGATCCTGCAGATGGATTGCCCTACCGAGGAAGCACTGATCCGTCAGGCGCTGGGTCATTTGCCCTCGGTCAAAAGCATGGAGTTCAACCTGATGCAGCGCGTGCTGACCGTGGTGCATGTGCCCGATGCCCTCGACACCGTGCTGCAGGCCGTGCGTTCGCTCGGTTTCCAGCCCGAGGTGCTGACGGTTGGTCAGCCTGCTGAATTGGCTGTTGAGTCACCCAAGCCCTGGTGGCCCCTGGCGCTAGCGGGTGCAGCCGCCGTGTCTGCTGAAGCGGTGGGCTGGTGGGGCCTCCTGCCCGAATGGCTGGCGGCGGCTCTTGCGCTGCTGGCCGTGGTGTCCTGTGGATTGACCACTTACCGCAAGGGCTGGGTGGCGCTGCGCCACGGCAACCTGAACATCAACGCGCTGATGAGTATCGCCGTGACGGGTGCGCTGCTGCTGCGGCAGTGGCCGGAAGCGGCCATGGTGATGGTGCTGTTCACGATCGCCGAGCTGATCGAAGCCAAGTCGCTCGACCGTGCCCGCCACGCCATCTCTAGCCTGATGAAGCTAGCCCCGGAGACCGCCACGGTACAGCAAGCTGACGGAACCTGGCGTGACACTGTGGCGGCAGAGGTGACCGTGGGCAGCCTGGTGCGGGTCAAACCCGGCGAGCGCATCGGGCTGGACGGCACGATTGTCCAGGGCCGCTCGGCGGTGAACCAGGCCCCGATCACCGGGGAAAGCCTGCCAGTGGACAAGGTGCCCGGGGATGCGGTGTTCGCTGGTACGGTCAATGCGTCTGGCGCCTTCGACTACCGGGTCACGGCGGCCGCGAGCAACACCACGCTTGCCCGCATCATCCATGCCGTCGAGGAGGCCCAAGGCGCCAAGGCCCCCACACAACGCTTCGTCGATCAGTTCGCCCGTGTCTACACGCCGATTGTGTTCGCGACGGCCCTGCTGGTCGCTGTCGTGCCCCCGCTGCTGTGGAATGGCAACTGGCACGACTGGATCTACAAGGCCCTGGTGCTGCTCGTGATCGCTTGTCCCTGCGCGCTGGTGATCTCGACGCCGGTCACCATCGTCAGCGGACTGGCTGCAGCGGCCCGACGCGGCATCCTGATCAAGGGCGGTGTCTACCTGGAGGAAGGTCGCAAACTGGTGTGGCTGGCCCTCGACAAGACCGGCACGGTCACCCATGGCAAGCCGGTGCAGACCGAGTTCGAGTTGCGTGCCGAGGTGGACACTGCACTGTGTCGCCGACTGGCCGCCAGTCTGGCCGGTCGCTCCGATCACCCGGTGTCGCAGGCCGTGGCTCAGGCCGCTGACCGCGACGGTGTCACCCGCGAGAGCGTCGAAGCCTTCGAGGCGTTGCCCGGCAGGGGCGTGCGCGGGGTGATTGGCGGCAAGGCGTATTCGCTGGGCAACCACCGCCTGGTGCATGAACTCGACCGCTGCTCTCCTGAACTGGAAGTGCGACTGGACACCCTGGAGCGGCAAGGTAAAACGGTGGTCATGCTGGTCGATGACCGGCAGGTACTGGCCTTGTTCGCCGTGGCCGACACGGTGAAGGACAGCAGTCGCGCTGCCATCGCCGAGCTGCATCAGTTGGGGGTCAAGACCGTGATGTTGACCGGCGACAACCCGCACACGGCGCAGGCGATTGCCGGGCAGGTGGGGATCGACCAGTCGCGTGGCAACCAGTTGCCCGAGGACAAGCTGAAAGCGGTCGAGGCGTTCGCCACCGAAGGCCCGGTGGGCATGGTCGGCGACGGCATTAACGATGCCCCGGCGCTGGCACGCGCCGACATCGGCTTCGCCATGGGCGCCATGGGCACTGACACCGCGATCGAGACGGCCGATGTCGCCTTGATGGACGACGACCTGCGCAAGATCCCGGTCTTCATCCGCCTGTCGCGGACTACGCACGCGGTGCTGGTGCAGAACATGGCGGAGTCAAGTCTGAAGTGCAACGTTTCTGAGCGCGAGGGCCTGCCGCTCGGCGAGCTTGGCCTGAACGATTTCGGTATAGACCTCGCGAGGGGTGCGGAAGTCGAGGATCTTGCGGGGCCGGTCATTGAGCATGGCCTCGATGTAGGCGAGCTTCTGCGGGGTGACGGTGGACAGGTCGGTTCCTTTGGGCAGGAACTGGCGCACCAGGCCGTTCATGTTCTCGTTGGAGCCGCGCTGCCAAGGGCTGTAGGGCTCGCAGAAGAACACGGGCATGCCGGTGGCTTCGGTCAGCTCCTGATGACGGGCCATCTCGGAGCCGCGGTCGTAGGTGAAGCTCTGGCGCAGCTCGGGGATGACGGTCTTGAAGCGGCGGCTGAAGCCGTCGAGTGCGTGCTGTGCGGTGCAGCCGTTCATCTGGGTGAGCAGCACGAAGCGGCTGTAGCGCTCCACGGCGGTGCCGATGGCGCTGGCGTTGCGCGCACCCTTGATGAAGTCGCCTTCCCAGTGGCCGGGCACCTCGCGGGAGTCGACCTCTGCGGGGCGCTCGCTCAGGGGCGTCATGTTGGCGATGTTGCCGCCCTTGCGGCTGGTGCCCCGCGCACGCGGCATGCGTTTGGCGTGGCTGCGGCGCAGCTCGGCGATGAGTTCGGTGCGCAGCTCCCCGCGCGGCACCAGGTAGACGGCTTGGTAGATGGTCTCGTGCGAGACGCGCTGGGTGGGGTCTTCGGGGTGCATGCGCTTGAGCCTTCCGGCGATCTGTTCGGGGGACCAGGCCCGCTGGAGTTCGTGGCGCACGAACTTGCCCAGCGGGGTGTCGAGCAGGGCGCCGAGCTTGCGCACGCCGGCCTTGGCCTGCACCCGGCGCTGACTGGCCTGCTGCTGCGCGCCCGCGGCCAGGTAGCCTCGTTTCGGGTGTGCGTTGCGCGCCAGCTCCCGGCTGATCGTCGAGGCCGAGCGGCCCAGTTGCACGGCGATCTCTCGCTGCGTCAGCTTCTGCGTGACCAGCAGCCCAATCTGCGTGCGCTCCTCCAGACTCAGGCTTGAATACTCTTGTCCCATCGGCTCAACCTGTTGATTCCATTGCGGTGTTGCACTTCAGTCTAGAGCGTGCCCACTGGTCTGGCTCCGGGTTGTCGATGGGGTACGCTTATCGGCGCTGGATTGGCTCGGCGCTGGTGTGGCGCTGTTGGGAATGTTGATCATCGTGGCAGGTTGGGACAGTAGAAATTAGTCACGCAAACCAGCCAGCCGCAGTCGGTCTTCGGCTGTGATCGACGTCAGCATTTCTTGGATGAATTTTTGCTGCATTGAAAATGCACGAGGCTTGTCAGGGTCAATACTGGAAACTCTGAACAAGAGTCCATCTGCGATATCACCTTGCATCGCGTATGAAATTTCCTTCAGTTTCTTGTCCAGCCCGGACTTGACGGCGTGATTGCCGATGGTTGTCCAGTAGGTGACTGGCTCGACCCTGCGGGACTGAAATGTGGTTTCCAATTGCTTGGTGGGAATGTCACCGTAGGGCGTTGTCAGGGTCAGTTTTCGCGAGTCACCAACCTGAAATCCTTGCGCTGGGTAACATATCTCTGGTAGATGCACTTGGAAGGAATCGTTCTGGTTTTTGCCGTAGGCAATCGATAACATAATCACGTAACCTTCGTTTGATGCGTAAGTTCTTGTAACCAGCTCGGTGTAAAGTTCATCGAGTAACTGCTGCTGCTGTGGATTAACTATCCCTGTTGATACGTCCATTTTTTTCCAGGAGCCAAATTTCTCTGGAATTATGCTGGATATTTTAATGCCGCCTCTCGTGTCAGACATGAAATTGGTTGGTTTGATTTGATTTGCGGAAAATCCGCTGAGCAACATTGCCGCACACAAGATGATGGCGGATATAATTTCACGAGTCATGATTTTTTAACGAAGATAAATCTGAGAAATCCATCAAATAAAATTATCAACAGCAAGGCTGCCATGAAAAGTACCATTCCGGCAAAGTCATGTAGAAAACCTTGCCCGGCTTCATCGCCAAGATGATAAGTGATTAGTGTCAACGCAATGACGCGAATGACGTTGGCGACAAAACTGATCGGCACTATGCAGATGGCTAAGACGATGTTTCGTGCTATTGATTGGTGTTTCACCAAGTTCAAGTAGAGTAGTCCCAGAGCCTCTAGTGTGAATAGTGTGTTCAATCCTGCGCAGGCATCCGCCACCAGTAACTGGTACTGTCCGATTTGCAAAATGACCCCACTACGGCTGATAGGATACCCAACAGCATAAAGTACCGACTCAACCACATAGGACACGGCGGTTTTCATGGGCTGAGTCATGGCATCGACAAACACGCCTGGCAGAGGAATCATGAAGATCATGAAAACCAGTGGAAACCATAAATACCGCAAGGCTTCTGTTCCCCGAAGTATAAGCACGGTACATGCGACAATAACAATGAGTGAGCCAACCTCAAATATTAATATATTTTGAGATCTTCCAATGATGTATATCAGCAATCCAAAAATCAGCAATGCCCAACCTACAAAAAAAGTAGGCCGTAGCGGTGCCGCAATGACTTGGAATGCTTGCTTCCAAAGCAGCCAGACAGAAACAGCTAATACGATGGGGCCATGTCCTTGCTGATCTCCGGCCCACAACCCATTGAACAGGTCTCGGAAAGTTGGGAAGTACATCACCAGTAATCCGAGTAATGCAATGGCCCATGGAATTAATTCTTTTCTGGCGTCAGGTAGGGAAAATGGTTTTGCGGTTTTATGTATAGTGGCTTGATTTATTTTTGACATATTTTATTGATTGCCTGTATATAGGCTGACCAGTTAATGCGTATATATATCGGTAAATAATAATTATTTAATTTAATTTCGCTTGGTGGCGATTCGCTGCTGGGCAATTAATTGATTTAACACCTCAAAGACTTGAACTTCACCGCCCGCTTGATGAGGCTCCGTACTGAACTGTCCATTCACGATAAATTTTGGTACCCCATCTATTTTGTAAGTATTTGTCAGGGTTCTCATTTTGTTCACCTGAGCTTGCATGCCGAATGACTTGTACATGGACTCAAAAGCTTTGCTGTCTATGCCATTTTTTATCGCCCAGTTGATGATCGCTCCGTCTTCCCTAAAATTGATGCGGTCTTTGTGTATGGCTTCGAAAACAGCCAGGTGATACTTCGAGAGGGAGTCCATTGCGCGCAGTGTTGCAAATATTTGGGCGTGGATGGAAGTTTCTTTTCTGGAATCCCAGACGATATGTTCTCGTCGAAAAGAGACATCGGCTGAAAGCTTCTTCTCCCACACATTCACCATTGGATCCACTTTGAAACAATGTGGGCATCCGTACCAAAAAAACTCAACGATCTCAATCGTTTCAGCGTTGGCATTGGGGACGGGTGGCTTCATGGTGGAAAACACACCCTCAGCACCATGATCTCCTGCTGCTTGCGCCCAGTGTGGGATGGAAATTAGTCCAAGTGACAATGATGTTGTGATGGCTCTTCGCAATTGATTCATGATGCTTTGAATGTAAGATTGTTTTGTTGATATAGGTTATGCGAGGAGGGCTTTTATGTCCGCAGAGAAGTCTGAGGCTGTCTGCTCATGTTTCATTGCCAGACGCAATAGCCCTTGTGTGTCGAATATATAGGTCAGCGTGGTATGGTCCATCGTGTAGGATTGTCCTGTGGCTACTTTCTGATAAAAAACCTTGAATTCCTTGGCAAACTCAGCGGTGGCTGCAGCACTGCCGCGCAAGGCGATGATTTTCTTGTCGAATGCACCAACATAGTCACGCAGAAGAGTTTCCGTGTCTCGCTCCGGGTCAATGGTGACAAAAATGATCCGAAGTTTCTTGGCGTCCTCCCCCAGTAAGCGACTGACTTCTGCCGCTCGCCCGAGCGCAGTTGGGCAGACATCAGGGCACTGTGTAAATCCGAAGAACAGCATGACAACGCTGCCTTTGAACTCAGACAGAGTTCTAGTTTTTCCATCTATGTCTGTCATGCTGAAAGACTGGCCGAATTTCGCACCGGTTAAGTCCAGTCCTTTGAATGAATACGGGACACGTCTCTCGCAGCCCATTAAAACCAAGGCTGATAGACAATTCATGGCCAGCCATGTACGGCGATTCCTGTAAGGTGATATGTCCATGGGGCTTGATTTCATTGTTGTTTCTTTCCGAGTGGCTTGCCAGATACCGTGCTGCTTGATGGATTTAGCCTTATCTCCGTGGTTTGAGGTGGATAACAAACCCCAAGCGTCTCGAAGCAGCCCTGGTATCGTGCAATCAAAGTGATGGGGGGTGAGGTTTTTTCGGTGTTCGCAATTGTTCCGCGAATTTCAAAAGATTCTGGGTACACCTGCGTGGGGCCGAAACTCCTGTCTTGTTTGGTGATGGCTGCCGGATAATCTGTGCGCAGTAGCTTTACTCCGGTGGAGCCATTTATTTCAAGGCTCACCTTGTCTTTGTATAGATAATAATATGGCTTCAGCGTAAACTGAACGCTGATCCTGCTAGGATCTAACAAGCGTGCTGAAACTTGAAATGCCTGTTCAGGGGGGAGCGGCTCGACAGCTTTCGTGTCGAACCATGCATTCAATCGCCCGGGCTCTGCGGCACTGATATTTGGCGCGCTAATACTGCCGACCACGAACAGCAATGCGCTCCAGATTTTTCTACGACAGATGGATGAAAAAATGATCATTACGTGCTTTCACTCGTGGCTGCAGGGGTGCTGAAACTGATTGTCAGCAGCAAGAATGCTCCTGACATGACATAAATGTCTGCAAGATTGAATGCTGGCCAATGCAAATCTGCCCAGTGAAAATCCAAGTAGTCAACTACAGCACCTATGCGTAACCGATCCAGTACATTACCGAGGGCTCCGCCTATAAGTAATATATAGGCAAAACTTTTTATAAAGCTTTGAATGCCCATCCAAAGTAATCGTGTCAAAATCGCACTGATAATTAATCCAAAAGCACTCAGAAAGTATTTCTGCCATCCACCTGCATTCGCCAGAAATGAGAATGCGGCGCCAGGATTGAGAACATGCACCAGATTAAACCATGCGCTAACCTGTTCAATCGTGCCGACTGGCATGGTCAATGCCACGCCAGCTTTGATTCCCTGATCCATCAAAATCAGTGCAGTCGCCAAAGAAAATATTGGAAATCTGTGCTGATTTGAATTAAATACGTGATTTTTTAACATCGAAGGTCAATCTATTATTTTAAATCTCGACAAATAGCCCAATAAAGATGCTATTAGGACTTACGCAAGTTGAACTCAGTTAGCACAGAGCTTGGACTTTTGTAGCCATCTCAAATGTACGCCATCGGCACTGACGGTCGAGCTATTTCCTGCCGCATGTAATTCGACATCATCGCCTTCTTGATGCTGTAGATATTCGTCCTCATGTCTCTGGCCAGCGCGGACAGATGGTTCCACGCCAAGATGACACAGGCAATGTGATTCCTCTGCGCCCTGGCAGATCGACACTGGCATTTCTCCATGCCCAGCACCTGCTTGACCTCCCGGTGATACTGCTCGATCTTCCACCTGATCGCGCAGATCTCTCGCGTGTCGTCCACCGAAGTCTGTTCCAGATCATTGGTCACCACCCATTCCGTGCGACCGTTTCCCGTCGCCACCCGAAACAGCTTGACCTTGAGGCTGCCTGGAAACTTGTTCACCTTGACGAGCTTGCCGTGCGCGGCGCCTTGGTCGCTCCACTGCAACTCACTGACGGCCTGATAGGGCGCCTGCGCCTGACTGTCATCGACCAGGCGATTGCTCTTGAGCGGGCAGTAGAAGATCTTGCCCGCACGATGGATGTGCACCATCAGCTCCTTGGTGGCGTACCAGGAGTCCATCAGCACCACGCGGAATGGCAGCTTCTTGCCCGTCATGGCCTCGTCGAACATCTCCTGGACGTGCTGGAGCTTGGTCTTGTGGTCCACCTGCGGGGCGAACACTCGCCAGTCGATGATCCAGTAGCGACCGCTGCGGGGGTTGACGTACAAGCAGTTGACCACACCGATGCCCTTGATCAGGCCATGGGCATTGCCGCTGTACTGCCGCCGCACCAGCTCGATCGCATGGGAGTGGTTCTTGTCCGAGACGCTGTCGTCGAACAGCAAGAAAGCGTTCGGATCAGGTTCGATGGATTTCTCCACCTGCTCCCAGACGATGGCAGGCGTTATGTTTTCGTCTTGCAGGTAACGGTTGATGGCGTCATGCGAGAAATGCGGGTGATGGTCGGCGAAGTAGGTTTGGGTATAGTTGGTCTGGGTGGAGATCAGAAACTGACAGTAGTCGCGTCTTGTCGGCTTCATCATGGCTCCTGTTGAGTTGAGGCAAGCCAATTGTAGGCATATTTAATGAATCCGAACAGCCAGTTGAAACAAGATATTTCAGTGCACATCGGGTGCCGGATCAATCCATGGATCAGAATATGGCACTCAAAACTCAGTTGAGTTTGAAAGTTTCTTTTGCGTAAGTCCTAGCTATGCCAAAGATAATCAACAGAAAGGCTGTCCTTTTGTTTTGCCGTCGTAGTTGACTCTGCTGCTGTTGCGTGTGTGCGTTGTCCATGAACGGTGACCAAGATAAAACTTCTATTTCAAACCCTGCAGCAGGTGTAGGGTCAAATCCACCTGTAATACCCCTGACTTGGTTCAGGTTTTGAGAAGATGTCGCCGTGGTGAAGATGTCTCGAAGTTCTCGTGTGAGGTTTGAGATCTGTGCCGCGTCTTGGCAGGTTGGTTCCGAGCTACTCCCCTCCATCCAGTAGTGCTGAGGGTGCCAAGGCAACGGGGTGACGAATTTCTAGAAGCAAGTCACTTGCACATGAGATCGGGGGCCATGCACAATGGTGCGCATCTCATGCTTGCCCTTCTGCGCACTGTCAATGCTCCTGCCCAGACCATCCGTATCGGTGTGCTGTTGGTTGTGTGTCGGCTAAGGGCTGCTGTGAGGTGCGCAGCGTGAAGCGATCGTTCTTGCTGACAATCTGCCGCATGCTGATCGGCGTCGTGCTGTTCGCGCAATTCGCGGTGGCCGCGTATGCCTGTCCAGGGCTGTCGGTCGCCGGTACTCCGAAGCCAGGGATGGTCATCCCTGTCGTGGCAGAGGTGCAGTCGATGGGGACCGATAGAGTGTCGATCACGCTGGCCGCCATGGACTGCGACGACATGGCGGGGTCGATGGACCCGTCGTCTGCCAATCTCTGCGCCGAACATTGCCGCCAGGGGCACCAAAGCGACCAGGCGGCCACGCTGACGCTGCCCGCCGCACTGCTGACGGCCCTGTACCGCCTTCCCCTTGCCCCTGAGCCGCCTGCCCTCAGTCCGCGCCAGGCAGCCGAGGAGGTCAGCGCCCTGGCGGCGGCTTCTCCGCCGCACGCCATCCTGCACTGCTGCTTCCGAACTTGACCGTCCAGACCGCCTGACGCCGACGACCCTGCGGTCGATCCGGCGCCGTGGTCGTGCTCGTCCGTGCCCTGACACCAGTCCGCCGTCCGCACCGAGCCGACACGAAATCACCGTTTCGTTGTCTGGAGAATCCATGTTCTGTCCCCCATCGCCCCACGGCGCTCCCCGGGTGCCTGTCCGTCGCCGCTTGGCCGCGCTGCTTGTCCTTGGTGCCGCATTGCTCCCGCTTGCCAGTCCGGCCCAGTCCACCCTAACGCTCGATCAGGCCCTGCAACTCGCACAGGACCGCTCGCACCAGCTTCCGGCACAGGAGGCCGCAGCCACCGCCGCCCGCGAGATGGCCATGGCGGCCGGCCAGCGTCCCGACCCGACGCTCAAGGTCGGCCTCAACAACTTGCCCTTCGACGGCCTGGACCGGCTCAGCCTGACACGCGATTTCATGACCATGCGCTCGGTCGGCGTGATGCAGGAAATCACACGCGGCGACAAGCTCGCCGCCCGATCAGCACGTTTCGCTCGGGAAGCCGAGACAGCAGAAGCCGCACGGACGGTGGCACTCGTACACCTGCGCCGTGACACCGCCATGGCCTGGTTGGAACGGCATTTCCAGGAGCGCATGGTCGAACTCCTGCAGAGGCAACGCACCGAAGCCGGCCTGCAGGTCGAGGCCGCCGACGCGGCCTACCGGAGCGGGCGTGGCGCGCAGGCTGATGTGTTCGCCGCCCGGGTGGCGGCGGCGCTGATCGACGACCGCCTTCGTCTGGCTGCACAGCAGGTCGAGGCCACTACGATCCGGCTTGCCCGCTGGGTCGGCCCGGATGCGCAACAGCCACTCGGCGAATGTCCGTCCCTGACCACCGTTCCTGCTGCGGTGCATGACCTGGATGCCCATCCGAGCCAGCATCCCGAGATCGCGCTGCTCGCCAGACAGCAAACCATCGCACAGGCCGACGCTGAGCTTGCGCGGCGCAACCAGCGCCCGGATTGGAGCGTGGAACTGATGCTCAGCCAGCGCGGCCCTGCCTACTCGAACATGGTCTCCGTCGGGGTCTCGATCCCGCTGCAGATCGACCCCAGAAACCGCCAGGATCGCGAACTCGCCGGCCGGCTCGCCGTGGTCGAGCAGGCCCGCGCCCAGCGCGAGGAGGCCACGCGGGAGCACCTGACCGAAACCCGTCTCCGGCTCTTGGCATGGCATGGTAACCAGGCGCGACTGGCCCACTACGACCGCACGCTGATGCCGCTGGTCGCCGAGCGCACGCTGGCTGCGCTGGCCACCTACCGGGGCGGCGGCGGCTCGCTCGGCGCAGTGCTCGAAGCGCGGCGCCTGGAGATCGACACCCGCATGGACCGGCTCCGGCTCGACATGGAAACCGCCGCACTGTGGGCCCAGCTCCACTACCTGATCCCGGCCGAGCGCAACGCCGCCGCCGTCACGGAGCAATGAACATGCAACTCAAACCCCTTCTGATCGGCTTGACGGCAGCCGGTGTCCTGGCCGCCACCGGCTACGGCCTGTACACCACCGGCCTGCAGCGCGGCATGGGCATGGCCGCCGCGCCAGCGCCGGCCGCGCCGCCCACGCAGGCCATCCCGCAGAGCATCGCGCAGGGCGAGGACGCCACCCGCCGACACCTCACGGCGGGCCTCAAGGCCGGCGATGTCGATCCGGCCACCGGCCGCAGGATCCTGTACTACCACGACCCCATGGTGCCCGGGAACCGGTTCGACAAGCCCGCCAAGTCGCCCTTCATGGACATGATGCTGGTGCCCGTCTACGCGGACGGCGGTGGGGACAGCGGGGCCGGCGAAGGCCGCACCGTCACGGTCAGCCCCCGCCTGCAGCAGAACCTGGGCGTGCGCACGGTGCCGGTCACCGAGGGCACGCTGTCGCCACCCGTCACCGCTGTCGGCAGCATCGCCTTCAACGAACGCGACCAGGCCACCGTGCAGGCCCGTGCTACCGGCTACGTCGAGCGCCTGCATGTGCGGGCCACGCTTGACCGCGTGGCCAAGGGGCAGGCACTGGCCGAGCTGTACGTGCCGGACTGGATCGCCGCGCAGGAGGAGTTCCTGTCGGTGCGCCGCATGCAGGGCACCGACCTCGCGCCGCTGATGGAGGCGACCCGTCAGCGCATGCGCCAGGTCGGGATGAACGAGGCCCAGATCGCCTGGGTGGAGGGCAGCGGAAAGACGCAAGCCCGCACGATCCTCCTGGCGCCGATCAGCGGCGTGGTCACCGAACTGGCGGTGCGCGAAGGCATGACCGTGACGGCCGGCACCACGCTGTTCCGTCTGAACGGCCTCGGCACGGTGTGGGCCAACGCCGAGGTGCCAGAGAGCCAGGCGGCCCTCCTTCGCCCGGGCACCCGAGTCAGGGCAAAGAGCACGGCCATGCCAGAGGTGACGCTCGACGGACAGGTGCAGGCGCTCCTGCCCGAGGTCAACCCGACGACCCGCACGCTGAAGGCGCGGCTCGAACTCGCCAACCCCGGCGGGCGACTGGTGCCGGGCATGTCCGTGCAGATGCAGTTCACGGACTTGCAGGTAGGCAAGGCCCTGCTGGTGCCGACTGAGGCGGTCATCCAGACCGGCCGGCGAACGGTGGTGATCGTGGCGGACGGCGAGGGCCGCAGCGGACACTTCCGGCCGGTCGAGGTGGAGATCGGCACCGAGGGCGGTGGCCAGACCGAGGTCAAACGCGGTCTGCAGGCCGGTCAGCGGGTCGTGGTCTCGTCGCAGTTCCTGATCGACTCCGAAGCCAGCCTGAAAGGGGTCGAAGCGCGACTGAACACGGCCGAGTCAAAGCCGCAAGCCGAGGACACCACACCGCGCCATGAAGGCGATGCCACGGTGGAGAGCCTCAACCGCGATGCGCTCACGCTGTCCCACGGCCCGATCCCGTCCCTGAAATGGGGCCCGATGATCATGGACTTCAAACCGCCGCCACAGGGTTTGCCCAGCGGATTGAAGGCCGGGGACAAGGTGCGCTTCACGTTCTACATGGGCACGGACAACCTGCCGCAGCTCACGGCTGTGACCATGCAGGCTTCTGCCTCCAAGGCCAAGCCGGTGACGGGTGCCAAGACCGGGAGCCAGCCATGATCGCTCGCTTGATCCGCTGGTCGATCGCCAACCGCTTCCTCGTGCTGCTGGCCACGCTGATACTCAGTGCCTGGGGCCTCTATTCGCTGCAGCGCACGCCGCTCGACGCGCTGCCCGACCTGTCAGACGTGCAGGTCATCATCCGCACGTCCTACCCGGGCCAGGCGCCGCGCCTCGTCGAGAACCAGGTCACCTACCCGCTGACGACGACGATGCTGTCGGTGCCGGGTGCGAAGACGGTGCGCGGCTATTCGTTCTTCGGCGATTCGTTCGTCTACGTGCTGTTCGAGGACGGCACCGACCTGTACTGGGCGCGTTCGCGGGTGCTGGAGTACCTCAACCAGGTGCAGTCGCGCCTGCCACCCGGCGCGAAGGCATCGCTCGGGCCGGATGCGACCGGCGTGGGCTGGATCTACCAGTACGCGCTCGTCGATCGGCGCGGCACGCAGGACGCGGGCCAACTGCGCGCCCTGCAGGACTGGTTCCTGAAGTTCGAGCTGAAGACGGTGCCGAACGTGGCCGAGGTTGCCTCGGTCGGCGGCATGGTGCGCCAGTACCAGGTCGTGCTCGACCCGGACAAGCTGGCGGCCCACGGCATCCCGCACACCCGGGTGGTCGAGGCGATCCAGAAGGCCAACCAGGAGGCCGGCGGCTCGGTGCTCGAACTGGGGGAAGCCGAGTACATGGTGCGTGCGTCGGGTTACCTGCAGTCGCTCGACGACTTCCGCCAGGTGCCGCTCGTGACGACGGAGGCGGGTGTCTCGGTGCGGCTCGGGGACGTGGCCCGCATCCAGATCGGGCCGGAGATGCGGCGCGGTATCGGTGAACTCGACGGCGAGGGCGAAGCCGCTGGTGGCGTGATCGTGATGCGCTCGGGCAAGAACGCGCTGGAGACGATCGCGGCGGTGAAGGCCAAGCTCCGGACGCTGCAGGCCAGCCTGCCCCCAGGCGTCGAGATCGTGCCGGTCTATGACCGTTCGGGCCTGATCGAACGCGCCGTGGAGAACCTCGGGTTCAAGCTGCTCGAAGAGTTCGCTGTCGTCGCTGTGGTGTGCTTCGTTTTCCTCTTCCACCTGCGCTCGGCGTTCGTCGCGATCGTCTCGCTGCCGCTGGGCATCCTGATGGCCTTCATCGTGATGCACCACCAGGGGGTCAACGCCAACATCATGTCGCTGGGTGGCATCGCGATCGCCATCGGCGCGATGGTCGATGCGGCTGTCGTGATGATCGAGAACGCGCACAAGCACCTGGAGCACTGGACCCATGAGCACCCCGGCCAGACGCTCGACGGCGAGGCCCGCTGGCGCGTGATCGGTGACTCGGCCGCCGAGGTCGGGCCGGCACTGTTCTTCTCGCTGCTGATCATCACGCTGAGCTTCATCCCGGTGTTCACGCTGGAAGCGCAGGAGGGGCGGCTGTTCTCGCCGCTGGCCTTCACCAAGACCTACGCGATGGCAGCGGCGGCGGGCCTGTCGGCGACGCTGATCCCGGTGCTGATGGGTTACCTGATCCGGGGCCGCATTCCGCACGAGCAGGCGAACCCGCTGAACCGGCTGCTGATTGCCGTCTATCGGCCGCTGCTGAACAAGGTGCTGCAGGCGCCGAAGGTGACGCTGGTGGCGGCGGCGGCCATCCTGGTGCTGAGCCTGTGGCCGCTGCAGCACATCGGCGGCGAGTTCATGCCCAAGCTAGACGAGGGTGACCTGTTGTACATGCCCACGGCGCTGCCTGGGCTTTCTGCGGGCAAGGCGGCCGAGCTGCTGCAACAGACCGACCGCCTCATCCGGACCGTACCCGAGGTGGCAAGTGTCTACGGCAAGGCTGGCCGCGCCGAAACGGCCACCGACCCGGCGCCGATGGAGATGTTCGAGACGACGATCCAGTTCAAGCCGAAAGACCAGTGGCGGCCCGGCATGACGCAGGACAAGCTCGTCGAGGAACTGGACACCATCGTCCGGGTGCCGGGTCTGGCCAACATCTGGGTGCCACCGATCCGCAACCGCATCGACATGCTGGCCACGGGCATCAAGAGCCCCGTCGGCGTGAAGGTGGCGGGCGCTGACCTGGCCGTGATCGACCGCCTGACGGGCGAGATCGAGCGGGCGCTGAAGGACGTGCCGGGTGTGAGCAGTGCGCTGGCCGAACGGCTCACGGGGGGGCGTTACGTGGATGTGACGATCCGGCGCGACGCTGCCGCACGCTTCGGGCTGAACATCGCCGATGTGCAATCGGTCATCACCTCGGCGGTGGGCGGGGACAACATCGGAGAACTGGTGGACGGCCTGCAGCGTTTCCCGATCAACTTGCGCTACCCGCGAGAGGTCCGCGACTCGCTGGCGGCGCTGCGCGTGCTGCCCATCGTCACCGAGAAGGGTGCGCGGCTGGTGCTCTCCGATGTGGCTGACATCCGCATCACGGATGGCCCACCCATGCTGCGCAGCGAGAACGCACGCCTGTCCGGCTGGGTGTACGTGGACATCCGGGGCCGCGACCTGCGCTCGGCAGTGCAGGACATGCAGCGCGTGGTCGCCGAGAAGGTGATCCTCACCGCTGGCTACTCCATTTCGTGGTCGGGCCAGTTCGAGTTCCTGGAGCGGGCGACGGCGAAGCTGAAGGTGGTCGTGCCGTTCACGCTGCTGATCATCTTCGTGCTGCTCTACCTGACCTTCAAGCACTTCGACGAGGCGCTGCTGATCATGGCGACACTGCCTTTCGCGCTGGTCGGTGGTGTCTGGCTGCTCTACCTGCTGGGCCACAACCTGTCGGTGGCCGGTGCGGTGGGCTTCATCGCGCTGGCGGGCGTGTCGGCCGAGTTCGGCGTGATCATGCTGCTGTACCTGAAGCAGGCGTGGGGCGAGCGTGTGGAGGCCGGCACGACAACGACCGACGACCTGCTCGACGCGATCCGCGAAGGCGCGGTGCTGCGCGTGCGACCGAAGGCGATGACGGTGGCGGTGATCCTGGCCGGGCTGCTGCCGATCCTGTGGGGCACCGGCACTGGCTCGGAGGTGATGCAGCGCATCGCCGCGCCGATGGTCGGCGGCATGGTCACGGCGCCGCTGCTGTCGATGTTCGTCGTGCCGGCGGTCTTCCTGCTGATGCGGCGCTACCGGTCCTGAGATTCAGCGTCACGGTCGTGGTGCCTCTTGCTGTCTTGGAAAGAGCATGCGGAACACCGTGAGTCCATCCTGAGATTGGGCATCGATTGTTCCGCCGTGGGCCTGCACGATGGCGCGGGTGATGGGCAGACCCAGACCTGCACCCTCGGACTCCGGATGCGCCCGTGATGGATCAGCCCGGTAGAACCGATCGAAAAGCCGGGGCAGTGCCAAAGGATCTATGCGTTCTCCCGAGTTTTGCACCGTCACGAGGGTGCCTTCGACTGTCTCGTCAACCTTTACCACCACCGTGCCTCGGTGATGGGCGTGGCGCAGGGCATTGGACAGCAGATTGCTCAGTGCCCTGCGGAACATCAGGCGATCACCCAGGATGGCACCGTCGCCGTGCAGGCTCAGCGTGATGCCCTTTTCTTCCGCCACGGCTTCATAGAACTCCAGCAAAGCCTGTGCATCCTGGGCGGCCGAAAACGGCTCCTTGTGAGGAAGGTCCACCCCCCGTTCCGTCTTGGCCAGAAAGAGCATGTCCGAGACCATGCGGGCGAGGCGCTGGTACTCCTCCGCATTGGATTCCAGGGTGTTGCGGTAGGTCTCGGCATCACGCCTGGCGGACAAGGCCACCTGCGTCTGCGTCAGGAGATTGCTGATGGGGGTACGCAACTCGTGTGCCAGGTCAGAAGAGAATTCCGACAACCTCCGGAAATCCTCCTGCAGGCGATCCAGCATCTGGTTGAGTTCCCGGGCGAGGTCGGCCATCTCGATCGGAACAGCCTCGACGGACATGCGCTGGCTGAGCTGCTGGCCTGTGACGACAGAGGCCCGGGCTTTCATCGCCCGCAAGGGGGCCAGGCCCTTGTAGGCGGCAAACCAGCCCAGCACACCACTGACGCCGACGGCCAGCACCGCATACAACGCGAAGGTGCGCCGCAACTGGGCCATGAAATGCGTGTGGTGTACCGTGTCGATGGCGACCAGAACATCAAGTCTGTCGGATGAGGCATCGGCCAGGTTGGCCTGGAATCTCAGGCTGCGGAATTCATGGCCCTTGTCACGCCAGTCCTGAATGGCCGTCTGCGCACTGGCAGCGTGCGCCACCCACAACGACTCTGGTGGCTGAAATCCATTGGATCTGAAAATGGTTTCCCCTTGCCTGGATGCGACGAGGGCATACAGGCCATGGTGGTTGCCCAATGCCTCACCCAATCGCCACCGAGCGTCGTCGGTGGAATTGGCGGTGGTCAGGATCTCCTCGATCAGGTGCTGCTTGTCCTGCAGGGAGGATCGGTCCAGGTCCACGAAATGCCGCTCCGTCAGGACCATGAACAACACACCCAGACCCAGCACGATGGCCGCCGCCGCCATCGTGAAGAAAACGGTCAGCCGGCTCGTGAGCGAAAACGACCGCCACACTCAGGGGGTCTCCGGCATTTCCAGCACGTAGCCCATGCCGCGCACGGTCTGGATCAGTTTGGGTTCCTGCCCCTCGTCGATCTTGAGGCGAAGGCGCCGCATCGCCACTTCGATGACGTTGGTGTCGCTGTCGAAGTTCATGTCCCAGACCTGTGAAGCGATCAGGGAGCGGGGAAGCACCTCGCCCTGTCGCCGCATCAGCAACTCCAGCAAGCCGAATTCCTTGGCCGTCAGGTCGATGCGCCGGCCGTTGCGGGAGACCCGGCGGCGCAGCAGGTCCAGCTCCAGATCCGCCACGCGCAGTGTAGTGGGCTCGGTACCGCTGCGCCCTCTGCGCAGGATGGTGCGTACCCGGGCCAGCAGTTCGGCGAACGAGAAGGGCTTGACCAGATAGTCGTCTGCGCCCAGCTCCAGGCCCTTGATCCGGTCCTCGACCTGGTCGCGGGCGGTCAGGAACAGCACGGGCATGTGCAAGCCACGCCTGCGCAGGGACTGGAGCACTTGCCAGCCGTCCATCCCGGGCAGCATCACATCCAGGATCACCAGATCGTGCTCGCCCTGCAGCGCCAGATGCAGCCCGTCCAGCCCGTCCTGCGCCAGGTCCACCACGAATCCAGCCTCTCGCAATCCTTGGCGCAGGTACTCGCCGGTCTTCGGTTCATCCTCGACGATCAGGATCTTCACGCACTCGCTCCGCTGTGTGGCATGGCGTGCAGTGTGCAGAGTTTCAGGGCGACTGGCCTGCAGATGACAGAAATGTCATCTTGCCGACAGCATCCTGACGGCCTCGGGTTTTCAGAATCTCCCTCCAACAAGTGTCGAGATTGCCCCCGAGGAGCCCATGTCCACCACGAACCATCCTGTTGCTGTCAAAGACCTGCTGCCGTGGGCGTTAGTCTTGCTGGCAGGCACGGCAGCAGCGCAATCGCCTGCCGCACCGACCCAACCGGCCATGCCGGCCATGCCGGCCATGCCGACCAGGCTGCAGTACACCTCCACGCTGAGCGGTTACCAAGCCTATGCGGACGAACCCGTCCAGTCCTGGCGCGAAGCCAACGACCGGGTGGGGCGTATCGGGGGCTGGAAGGTGTATGCCAAGGAAAAACCCCCGGGAGTGGCTCCGACTGCAGAAACACCGGCTGCACCGCTGCCCCACGGTGCCCACCACGGAGGTGGCAAGCCATGAAGCGTGTCCTGGACGCTTTCCGTGGCCGGCTGATGCTGTCCACCATCACCCTGGCCGCACTGTCCGGTTGTGCCAGCGTCAGCCTGGAACAGCAGATGGCGAAGGTCAATGACGAGACGGGATCTTTCACCGACGGACGACTGGCCCTGGCGCGCACCGACCGCGAGCGCACCCAGCGGGCACAAACCGCAGCCGACTTGCTGAAAGCGCCCGTGGGGCAGCGTGAGGCCGTGCATCTGGCCCTGGTCAACAGCCCGGCCTTGCAAGCCCTGCTGGCACGGGGATGGGCCGAATCGGCCGATGCTGCACAGGTGGGCCGCATCGCCAACCCGGTGTTCAGTTTAGAGCGCATGGTCGCCGGCAGCGAACTGGAACTGGGGCGCGCCTTGTCCTTCGGGTTGCTGGATCTCCTGACCCTTCCCAGTCGCCAAGGCATCGCCCGACGCCAGATCGACCAGTCGCAACTGCGGCTTGCCAGCGAGGTGGTGGACCAGATCACGCAGGTGCGCCAAGCCTGGGTTCGTGCCGTCACGGCACAACAGACGTTCGCGTATACCCAGCAGGTCTTGACCAGTGCCGAAGCCAGCGCGGACATCGCTCGTCGCCTGCAGTCCGTCGGCACCTTCAACCGGCTCAGCCGGGCGCGTGAACAAGCGTTCTACGCCGACGCCGCCACCCGACTCGCCACGGCGGGTCATCAGGCCACGGCCAGCCGGGAAGAGCTGGTGCGCCTGCTGGGGCTCGATGAAACGCAGGCGCAGGCCCTCCGCTTGCCCGAGCGCCTGCCCGATCTGCCCAAGCAGGCACTGGAACCCGATGCCGTGGGGTCGCTCGCCACCCGTGGCCGCCTGGACATTCGCCTGGCGCAGGCGGAGCTTCAGACCTCCGCCCAAGCACAGGGGCTGAACACGTTCACCAGCTTCACGGACATCGAGCTGACCGCACGGCGCAACACCCGGTTCGACAACGAATCAGGGACGAAGTCCACCGCACGGGGATTCGAGATCGACGTGCGCCTGCCGGTCTTCGACTGGGGCGGGCTGCAACGTGATGCCATGAACGCACGCACGCTGGCCGCCACGAACCGACTGGAGGCCACGCTCCGGGTTGCGGGTTCCAGCCTGCGCGAGAGCTACTCGGCCTACCGCACGGCCTATGACATTGCCCGCCACCACCGCGACGAGGTCGTGCCGCTGCGCAAGGTCATCTCGGAAGAGAACCTGCTTCGCTACAACGGGATGCTCATCGGCGTGTTCGAGCTGCTGGCCGACTCGCGGGACCAGGTGAGCACCGTGATGGCCGCCATTGATGCGGAGCAGCAGTTCTGGCTGGCCGACGCGGCGCTGCAAGCCTCGCTGATCGGCCGTCCCACCAACACCACCCTGTCCGTGAATGCCAGTGCGCCCAGTGGGGGCGGTGCTGGTCACTGAGGGAAAGACCCGTTCCATGACATCCAGACGAGATTTTTTCAGATACGCCGGGGTGACCGGCGGAGCCGTGGCCATCAGTGCGGTGAGCCGTGTGGCGATGGCGGCACTGCCCGAGCCGGTGATCCAGACCCGGCCGGACACCATGCCGCCGCTGGTGCCCGACAGTGGCACGCCCTATAACCCGGTGGTCACCCTCAACGGGTGGACCCTGCCGTGGCGCATGAACCAGGGCGTCAAGGAGTTCCACCTGGTGGCCGAACCGGTGGTGCGCGAGATGGCGCCGGGCTTCAAGGCCCACCTGTGGGGCTACAACGGCCAGAGCCCGGGGCCGACCATCGAGGTGGTCGAGGGCGACCGCGTGCGGGTCTTCGTCACCAACAAGCTGCCCGAGCACACCAGCATCCACTGGCACGGCCAACGCCTGCCCAGCGGCATGGATGGGGTGTCGGGCCTGACACAGCCCTCCATTCAACCCGGCAAGACCTTCGTCTACGAGTTCGTGGCACGCCGTCCCGGCACCTTCATGTACCACCCGCATGCCGACGAGATGACGCAGATGGCCATGGGCATGATGGGTTTCTGGGTGACCCACCCGAAGACCCGGCATCCACTGATCGACGAGGTGCAGCGGGACTTCTGCTTCCTGCTCAACGCCTACGACATCGACCCGGGCAGCTACACGCCCAAGACGATGACGATGACGGACTTCAACCTCTGGTCCTGGAACAGCCGCATCTTTCCGGGCATCGACACGCTGAACGTGCGCCTGAACGACAAGGTGCGCATCCGCATCGGCAACCTGACCATGACGAACCATCCCATCCACGTCCATGGTCACGAGTTCACCGTGACGGGGACTGACGGCGGGCCGACACCCAAGGCATCCCGGTGGCCGGAGGTGACCGCCGACATCGCGGTCGGTCAGATGCGCCAGATCGATTTTGTGGCGGATGAAGAGGGCGACTGGGCGTTCCACTGCCACAAGAGTCACCACACGATGAACGCCATGGGCCACAACGTGCCGACGCTGATCGGTGTGGACCACAGCGGGGTGGCCCGGAAGATCAACAAGCTGATCCCCGAGTACATGGTGATGGGCGAGCGGGGCATGGCCGACATGACCGAGATGGAGATGCCCATCCCCGACAACACTGCGCCCATGATGACCGGGGAAGGCCCGTTCGGCTCGGTGGAGATGGGCGGCATGTTCAGCGTGCTCAAGGTGCGCCGTGACCAGAAGCCGGGCGACTACAAGGATCCGGGCTGGTTCAAGCACCCCGAGGGCACTGTGGCCCACGAATACACCGGTCCGCTGGCTGAGCCGGCACGCTTCAAGGCCGAAGGAGGGCAGTCGATGCCCCGCGTCCAGTCGCCGGCCAAGGTCACTGAAGTTCAAGTTCGCAAACCCGCGTCGCACAGCGGCCACTGAGTTCCTTCCACCCCACCCCTGGAGATCCCCTGATGCTTTCCAAGCTTTCGCGCACACAACAACTCATCACCGTCGCCGCATTGGCTTTGTCGAACACGGCGTTTGCCGGCGGTACGCATGGGGGCGGCCACGATGCGGCAGAAACCGCCATCGGCAAGCCCGGCGTGGCGGCCAAGGCAGCCCGCACGGTGACCATCGAGATGAGCGACGCCATGCGCTACACGCCGTCGGACATCCAGGTCAAACAAGGCGAGACCGTCCGCTTCATCGTGAAGAACAGCGGCAAGGTCAAGCATGAGCTGAGCCTCGGCACCGAAAAGGAACTGCTGGAGCATCTGGAACAGATGAAGAAGTTCCCGGACATGGAGCACGACGAGCCGAGCAAGGTTTCGCTGGCCCCCGGCAAGCAGGGTGAAATCGTCTGGCAGTTCACCAAGGCTGGGGCGGTCAACTTCGCCTGCCTGATGCCCGGGCACTACGAAGCCGGCATGAAGGGCGCGGTCAAGGTCGCCAAGAAGTAACGCAGCCGTCCACCAGGAGCCTTGTCGATGCACCCGGCTGTACCTTCACTGAATCCCCGGCGACGCACACTGCTGTTGGGTGTGCTTGCGTTGAGTGCGGCCACGCCGACCTTGGCAAAAAAACCGCAAGTCGTAGCAGTCCCCATTCAGGTCTGGAAAGACCCCAGTTGCGGCTGCTGCAAGGATTGGATCGCGCATCTCGAAAGGAATGGCTTTGCCGCGACAGCTCTTGATCAAGGCAATAGCGCGGCTCGGGTTCGGCTCGGGATGCCCCAGAAATATGGCTCCTGCCACACCGCGCTTGTTCAGGGCTATGTGATCGAAGGACATGTCCCGGCCGCGGACATCCAGCGTCTGCTCAAGGAACGACCCAAGGCCCTGGGGCTGGCGGTGCCGAGCATGCCCCTCGGGTCACCCGGGATGGATGGCCCCGTCTACGGAGGGCGCCACCATCCCTATCAAGTGCTGCTGGTCCAGAAGGACGGCTCAGCGCAGGTTTTCAACTCCTACTCGTGAAGAAACCATGAACTCATTCAAACAGATTCTCGTCATCTTCGCCCTGACTTTGGGTGTCGCCTTGTCCATGAGCAGCTTCGCTCAGACAGCGATGGAGCCAGGCAAGATGGACATGTCGCAGCAGGCCGCCATGACAGATGGGGAGGTGAAGAAGATTGACATGGAGGCTGGAAAGATCACCCTCAAGCATGGCGACATCAAGCACATGGACATGCCCGGCATGACCATGGTGTTCACCGCCAAGGACAAGAGCCTGCTCACCAACGTGAAGCCTGGCGACAAGGTCAAGTTCATGGTCGTTCACGAGGGCGGCAAGATGTTGGTCACGTCCATCCAACTGGCGAAATGAGCATGCAGGGCCTGCGTGAACCTGCTGGTCATGTTGCCCGAGATGCCGCGGCGAGGTCTGGGCTGCTGGACGAGTCCCAAGGCTATGGCCTCGTCTCGAAAGTGTTGCACTGGGTCGGCGGCTTGATGGCGCTATTGCTGTTCGGTGTCGGCACAGCCGTCTGGTTCACCAGTGGTTCTGACAGTTCCCACCTGCATCACAGGTTGTCGGCCCTGCATATTGCGCTGGGCGGCTTGTTTGCTCTGCCTTTGCTGGTCAGGGTATTGTGGCGCCTGTCAAGTTTTTGGGCAGGGCGCCACCCATTACCGGTTCCCAGCCAAACCGGGATGAGAAGGCTTGCGTGGACAGTGCAGTTTGGTTTGCTCACCATGCTGACGGTACTGATCGTCAGCGGACCACTGCTGCGGTGGTGGAGCGGAAATCCGATCGAACTGTTCGGAGGGTGGTACATCCCCAATCCTTTAGAGGACAACAAGCTTCTGCGAGTCTATACACGGGCCATTCACCAGCGCGCTTGGCAAATCATGGCCGTGCTGCTGGTGTTCCACATCGGGGGTGCGCTGCTGCATCGGCGTTTGTCGTGGCAACGCATGCGATGGTTTGATTTTAGGTCTCGATGTCAGCCTTAATAAGTCAGGTCAATTTCATCGGCTCGCGAGTCAAGGTTGATTTTATGGCGACGCTCGGCTTTGTTGCACAACTCCGCCGAAGCCGAGTTCCCCCTGACCCCAGACGGAGTTACGCCATAGCCTGCGTCACCGGGGTGCCCAGGTGGGTGAAGCGGTTGAGCACCGCAGCCCGCACCTGCAGCTCCACCACCTGACGCTCGAAGGTGCGCGCCATCACCCGCTCGCCCAGCAGCTTGAAGCAGCGCATCTTCGTCTCCACCAGCGAGCGCCGGTGGTAGCCGCTCCACTTCTTCCAGATCCCCCGGCCCAGCCGGTTCGTCGCCCGCAGTATCTCGTTGCGCGCCGCCGCCCCCGGCCGCTTGGCCTTCCACGGCTGCGCGTTCTTGCGCGTCGGAATCACCGCCTCGGCTCCCCGCTCGGCGATCGCGTCGTGGCAGTCCTGCGTGTCATACGCCCCGTCCCCGCTCACCGACAGCACCGCCTCCTCGTCCGGAATCTGGCTGAGCAGCTCCGGCAGCATCGGCGCGTCACCCACGCTGTTGTCCGTCACCTCGATCGCCCGGATCTCCAGCGTCTCGGCGTCGATCCCCAGGTGAACCTTGCGCCACTGCCTGCGGTACTCCGCCCCGTGCTTCTTGGTCTTCCACTCGCCCTCGCCCAGCATCTTGATCCCCGTGGAATCCACCAGCAGGTGCAGCCCGCCCCGGCTCGGCCGCGCCGTGATCTCCACCGTCAGCCGCTTCTCGCGCCGGCTCATCGTGCTGTAGTCCGGTGCCTGCCAGTCCAGCCCCGACAGCCCCAGCACGCTCTGCACGAACCCCTGCGTCTGGCGCAGCGCCAGTCCGAACAGCACCTTCATCGTCAGGCAGCACTGCACCGCCGCGTCGCTGTACGTCGCCGGTCGCCCCGGCTTGCCGCTGACCGGCGCAGCCTGCCACGCCATGTCCCGGTCCAGCCACATCGTCAGCGAGCCCCGCGCCCTCAGCGCCTTCGTGTACGGCGCCCAGTTCTTCGTCACGTACTTCTGCTTTGCTGGCTTGCTCATCCTGTCAGCCTACCTCACCGCTCGACCATCGGCCGGCGGGGTGGGTTGTGCAACAAAGCCGCGACGCTCGAAGAACGGCCGAGCACGAGTGGCGATCCTGTTGTTGACACAGTCCTCATACCATGCAGGTGGATCCTTCATGTCCCGTAGCAGAAAGTTGTGCCGAATCGCCCGAGCCCGGCATGCCTGATGCAACCGAATTTGCGGATCTACCAATAACCAAGCGGCAAGCTGCATGTACTGGTTGCGCACATGGCATTGGTAGGATTCCAGCGCGACGCGAGTTTCATTGATGGGAACATAGTCATCTGCTCCAATCATGTCCGCAACATGCTGACCCAAGTGGTAGCGCTTGCGCTCTTTTGAGACCATAGCCGTGAGGTGGTGAAACAAGCTCATTTCTTTCAGATCGACTTTTGCCGATTTTCCCGCTGAGAAATCGTCGACATCAGCAATGACCTGGCGAAGCCAGTCAAATGCTGCTTGATCGTAGATTTTGACGGGTGTGACAAAAGCACCTCTCAAGTCGAAGCCGCATTCGTGGCAGGCAGACAAGGGTTCAAACTCGACGTGATTGGGTTGGCCCATTCCGATGCGGTGATAGCTCACCGCGGAATCACATTGCGGGCATCGATCCATCAGCATGCAATTGTGCTTGAGGCACATGGTCTTGATCGCCAATCGCCAGGTTTTTCGGAAATAGGGGACTTTGTCTTCTCGCAAGCAGCTTGGGCAAAACTGCTGACCATAGCCTTCACGCTTCCGGTGATACATCTGCATCAGTTGTATCCACTGGAGCGGCCCAGCTTCTCGGTAGTGCTTGACTAGAACACCATCAAATATTCGCAAGGTTGTTTGCTCTGCTTGTGTCTGATTTGCTCCAGTATGGAGTATCAAATCATCTAGCAACCATTGCGGTGCAAGTCTGTCTATGTCTCTATTCCAGATTTGTCGTTTGTTGCCATACAACATATTGCAAAACGACTGAACCTTGAGCCCGTGCCCATGGGCAAGACGAACCAGCCAACTTGAGAGTAACTCGTCTTCCAGTGGCTTGTATCTGATGGGCCACAAATCTTGATGGAAGCGAGCCATGTGCCTCATAGCGGTGGGCGATAGTTCTTTCTCCGTGATGGGGGAACCCAATCAATCCCTTTGATCAATTTCAAGGATATCTTTTCTTCACCAGACTCAATCGCCTTAATTGCTGCCGCTTTGACAAGATCAAAGATATCTCCTAATGATCCCTCAGCTCGGTTGACGATGGTCAGCAAGGATTCTGGAGAATCCAGATCGGACGGGTGCTTGACAGGAATGCGCTTTTGCAGTGTCGCCAGCAAAATGCCCGTATTTTGATCAGTCTGCCAACTCG
This sequence comes from Sphaerotilus sp., assembly GCF_034519685.1. Classification (GTDB taxonomy): domain Bacteria; phylum Pseudomonadota; class Gammaproteobacteria; order Burkholderiales; family Burkholderiaceae_C; genus Sphaerotilus. The sequence continues at coordinate 154,344 of NZ_JAXHOF010000002.1, forward strand.
GGAGCCTCAAAGGAATGAATCGGCTGGACATTTGCGGATCAGCGTTGAATGCGTTGTACGCCTCGTCAATGCCTGCGGCAACCAGACAGACTTTTGTCTCGTTGCTCAGGCTCTTCAATGCATTCCTGAATTCACGCTGTCGGTTGAGGCTTCCAGCAATCAGATGATGAATTTCATCAATGATCAACATCTTGACGCCGAGTTGCCTGAACAGCAGCTTGATCTGGGAGTATTTTTCGTAGCTAGCGGCTCTGCTTTGATACTTCGCCATGAGAGCATCAAGGATGCGGCTGTAGAAATCCGCGATGTCTGGCTTGGGCGGTGAATCAATCATGACGACAGGGCAAGTCATGATTTCACTTGAGGGGTCCACGTCTGGCGGGTGCAGAGAAAGGAATCTCTCCAGGATGGTGCTCTTCCCGCTGAACGATGCGCCTACCAGCAGCAGGCTCGGCATGCGTGTCACCGTTGGATAGTCGAGCAGCATTTCCATGCGCTCAATGGCTTCCTTTGCATGCGGTAGTGGCAGCCACGATCCTTGCTGTATCGCCCGAATCCTTTCGGCGTCTGACCGCCCCATCAATTCACGCGCCACACTATTCAGATGAGGATATGGAAGGTCTTGAACGGGATCGGCGTTCTGATCGACTTTCTCGATCTTGTTCTTGCCTCTGACTCTTTTGATCTTCTCTGCTGCTGGCGGTGGTGCTTCAATATTCGTCATCCAGTGGCCTTACTTTGGATTGATCATAACCAGGCAGGGCCGGAGGCGCTGCACTTTCCTTCAGGGTGCTGACTTTGGGAAGTTCAGTGTGCATCTTGACGGTCCGAGCCTTGGCGTGTTCCTTCTTGACCTGCTGTGCATGTCGAACTTGCTTGGTTTTTTGCGCTGCGGAGGCTTCAAGATCGCGCTGCCGGTTGAGGTAAGAAAATTTTTCCCGCTCGTCATAGTCCGGTATTCCAAGCTCGCGGGTTTTTTTCTGGGCCTCACGCCATTCCCAAATGCTGATCACCGGCAATCCTATGTCCCGATACGGAATAGCGTAATACTGCCGCACATCTGGATCGTAAAAATATAGCTGACTGATGTCTCTGGGGTCTCGTCGGAATCTGAATTGACGGGCCAACTTTGGGTTTTCTGGATCGCGGGCATTGATCCATGGTCTCAGGACATCATGGTAGTAGAAAATCTTGTCCAAGACGACGCCATAATCTTGTATGGTTCTCTCCTCATAAGGCATGAAATCCATCCGGGCTTTTTCTTCGTCCAAGCGGATCAGTTGGAGTCCGCGTCCCGGCGTAGTCTTGGTCCCAAAAATGCCTTCACGCCACTTTGTCAGCGGAGTAGTGCCGATTCCCCTGTGGATATTGGAGTGATAGCGAGCAAAAACGAGCACCAGCCATTTTTCAAGCTCGCTGAGGGTCATGCATGCATTGCCCTCGGCGTCGTAGTCTCCTTTTTCTTTGGGGCCCGAGAATGTTGCACCTTTGACAGACTTCAGTTCTTCTGAAACAGTGCCCATGAGTCGTTCAATATGAGCGCCGTAGTGCGGCTTCTTGACGGGTCTCAGATTGACATCGATGTCATATTCAGCGCAGGCTGCTTTGAGCATGTTACCCCTGAACTCTCGGGCGTTGTCCATGTGCAAGGTATCCATCACGCCGTAGCAGGGCCATTCCAAATCGGACATTCCCAAACGTAATAGCCACTTATTTTTCGGAAAAATGGCGTGCAGCACACACATTCCTGCAGACATGGCCGAAGGTGGGTCCAGTGTCAGGTACATGCCCACGCACATGCGACTGAACACATCGATGGCCAGTGTGATCCAGGCGCGGTTGATCGGCCTGCGATGTTCATCATCGACAATGATCACGGGCAAGAGCGTATGGTCCATCTGGACAATAGCTAAAGGCCAGTTGGCGTCAGGAATTTTTCCAATCTTTGGGTCGAACCGAAGCTTGGCAACACGATCGCCTTCACGCTGCTTGATTCTGGTTTGTTCATCGATCCATTCGATGTGGCGCCGCACGGTCGTGGCCGCAGGCATTGGAACTCCTGCATTACTGCAGCGACGTCGAACCTCTACGGTGGTTGCCGCGATAGATACCTTCTGCTGGGTGAGGTGAAAATTTTCAATACAGTCTTTGAGGATTGTTTCCACTTCAGGTGACAAGCGGCCTTTCATTTGTCCTCCATCACGCCGGTTAGGCAGTAATGATGACAATAACCCTGTGTTCCTGTACGTGGACAACCAGCGATAAAGCGTCGCCACGCTTATGCCTGCTGCTTCTGCTTGCAGTTTGTATTCCGCACGAGATTGGCGCGTACCTGTTATCCAAGGATCGATGATCGCCCGCCGGGCTTTGGCAATATCCCAGTCGTCTTGTGAAATGCTTTCAAGATCGATAGCCGGTGGAGTTGGTCCTTCGCTTGGCGCTACGGTGCGAGGACTCTGAAGTGAATCCAGTTGCAGAAGTACCTGCTGTTCTGAACCAATCTCTTTCGCCAAGATCAAGTTCATGTCAACCAGACTTTGGACGACATAATCGCGGCCAAGGTGGTGGACAGTTGCTCCCTTGGTGATGCGCATGACGCTGGGTGGCGGCTTTTTCATCATCAGTTTCCAGGCAGCCAGACCTCGACGTTTGAGGACAGCGGTTCTCTGTCTATGTTGAACATGATCCGGTTGCGGACCACCAGGTTCCACAATATCGGTGTCCACTGCGCTTGCTCTTCTGGCGTTGCCCCGAGCATGTCAAGCAGAGACTGAAGTTCAGCGGTTCCCCCCAAGACTTGCAATCGCGCAAGTACGCCGGCTTCTTCTTCGGGAGCGGGTGAGAGGTTTCGATACCTGCGCAAGAACTTCAGATTTGCCAAGCGCTGCGTTCGGATGTCCAGTTCAGTCTTCTTCAGGAAGATCCAACCACGATCGGTTGCGTACTTTTCGGCGACAGCGAACTTCGGCTCAAGATCCTCGGCCTTGCGAGTCAATTCGGCGGTGGTTTTGACCTCGATGAGTTGGGCTGGCGGCCGGTGGCCGGTCGAGTCCTTCCTGAAGGTCACCAGGAGGTCGGGGGTGTAGCGACGTGATTTGCCAGGCACCGGCAGCGTCACCGGCTGCTCGACGTACTTCTCGACGGTCGGGTCGAAGTCAAGGAGCAGCATGTACTCCTTCTCCAGCAACGACTCGAAGCCGATCATGACGTCCGATTTCGAACTGGCGTAGGCGCCAGTGACGAACAGGTGGTTCTTCGGGATCTTTCGTGATGGCATCGGCGGTGGCTCCCTGGTTTTTTGCCGACATGGTGGTCGATTCAGTCTCGGCTGCTTCGAGACATTTTCAGATTTGGTTTTTCGGAACGAACGCAGGTAAACCCTTGGTTGGTTCATCCGCGTGCTCCGATGTCCTCTATCAAGACGACAGGGATGTGTGAGGCCGAGGTGTCTGCACTTGACGGGGCGGGTCCGTTCCGGGCGACGACACGATCTGGCTGGCCTGTGCGATGGTGATGTTCAACGTGCTGGCGGTGGCCAAGTCGGCCATCTGCGCCGCCCAAGGTCAGCAGGTCAAGGCGGCGCTGTCGGACTACGCCATGGCTATCGAGATGCGCAACCTCTGCGAGAGCCTAGACATGATCTTCAACGCCTCGTGCATTTCTCCTGTCAACCAGACCCCTCGACGAGTTCAGTTACCGCGCCATGCGCGGTTGCCACGTCCGCTCCGGGCGTCGCCAGTCGATGCCTTCGAGCAGCATCGACAGTTGTGCCGCGCTCAGCGAGACGCTTCCGGTCTCGGCCTGTGGCCAGATGAATCGGCCTCGCTCAAGACGCTTGGTCAGCAGGCACATGCCGTCGCCATCGCTCCACAGCAGCTTGACCAGATCGCCTCGGCGACCACGGAAGGCGAACACATGGCCTCCGTATGGATCCGCTGCCAGCGTGGCCTGCACCTTGAATGCCAGGCTGTCGATGCCGCAGCGTGAGGTAGCCTGACTTCCGTGGACACCCACTTGACCCGGTGACACGACGAGAAAGACGATGAAGAAGAACCAAAGCTACACAGCAGAGTTCAAGGCGGAAGCGGTAAAGCTGGTGCTGGAACAGAAGCTGTCACACCAGGAAGCGGCGCAGAGAGTGGGCATTCCGAAGGGCTCGCTGAGCAACTGGGTGGCGAGCAGCCAGCGCCGGGGAGCCCAGGCGCTGAAGGCGGCCGAGCCGTCGGTGGCGGAACTGAAGGCCGAGGTCAGCCGGCTGCGCCGGGAACTGGCGCGGGTGGAGATGGAGCGAGAGATCGTAAAAAAAGCGGCCGCGTACTTTGCGAGGGAGTCGTTGCAAGGTACGCGGTCATGAAGGAGTTGCAGGCTCGACACGACTATCCGGTGGCGGTGCTGTGCTCGGCGCTGGGGGTCTCGCGCAGCGGGTACTACGCCTGGTGCGAGCGGCCGGCGTCGGCCCGTCAGCGCGACGACGAGCGGCTGAAGGTGGCCATCCGAGGGGTGCATGCGGCCAGCCGCCAGACCTACGGCACGCGCCGGGTGCTGGTGGAGTTGCGGGCGCAGGGCTTCGAGGCCGGGCGTGACCGTGTGGACCGACTGCGCCGCACGATGGCGCTGCGTTGCCGGCAGAAGCGCTGCTTTCGTGTCACCACGGACTCCGAGCACACGCTGCCCGTGGCTGACAACCTGCTGCAGCAGGACTTCACCGCCAGCGCGCCCGACCAGCTCTGGCTCACCGACATCACCTACATCCGCACCGACGAGGGCTGGCTCTACCTGGCCGGGATCAAGGACATGTACACCCGAGAGATCGTCGGCTATGCGATGGACGAGCGCATGACCCAGCAGCTCTGCCTGCGCGCGCTGGGCCACGCCCATGCCCGGCGCCGACCCCCGCCCGGGCTGATCCACCACTCCGACCGGGGCAGCCAGTATTGCGCCCACGACTACCGTCACGCACTCGATGCACTGGGCATGCGGGCGTCGATGTCACGTCGCGGCAACTGCTACGACAACGCCCCGATGGAGAGCTTCTGGGGGAGCCTGAAGAACGAACTCGTCCACCACCGGCGCTTCGCCACCCGCGCGCAGGCCATTGCCGAAATCACCGAGTGGATCGAGGTCTTCTACAACCGCCAGCGTCGCCATAGCGCCATCGGCAACCTCCCGCCTGCCGTCTTTGCTCGGCAGTTCTATCAACAACTGCGCTCTGCGCATTAACTTTGACTGTCCACGGTTGACAGTACACCTCAGCGCATGTCCGTGACACCGGCGGCCAGCCACACCCGGGTGCCCGCAATGTCGGTGACCTACGAGACAGTGCGTGCTGGGCGTTGAAGTTCGGGGGGAGCATCGCCCGTCGCATCCGCGCGATGGGGCTGGGTCGAGCGGTAGTGCCTTGCTGGATCCTTGGATGCCATCTAAATCGGCAATATTTCACCATCCCGTACACTTCGACGCGCACAGGGCAGTACCATGCTGGCCCATGTCGACAACGAATGCCTTCTCTGAAAATCCGAAGCACGTCGCATCGGACTCAGAAAATGCAAATCATTCCTCCGTTGAAGTCGATGACAGAGAAGAGACTGTGCGTCTTTCCAACATCGAACGGCTCAACGCGAGAGTTCTGCTGGAGCTTCAGGTTCGGTCTGCCGCGGAACTCCACGATCGCGCCGCGGCCTGCGCGGCCAGTTATGCCGAACGCATTGCCAAGCTGCCGCCGATTTGAGTTGTCACAAATCACAACTTCCTTCAGGCAGCAATGGCATTGCCCTCCGGCTGCGCCTTCGCTGCCAGCGCCCCAGTCTGCGCTTTTCAGTTCCCTATGGGCGACGCAACACAAAATCCGGGAAGTCTTGAATTTAGTCTCATCAACTCCAATATTTTTTCTCACGTAGTGCGAGAAATTTTGGCTAATTATGATGCTTTTTTCTCGTTATCTTCGAGATGCTGTCATGAGCATCGGCGGGTACGGGTGCGGGTGCGGGTGCGGGAATCCGGCCCAGCACCTGCAGTCCCGCCGCCGTCGGGCGCACCACGATGCCTTCGCCCGTGTGTGGCGAGATCCCGGTGAGGGCGGCGATGTTGACCTGGTGCGTGCTCACCACCAGCACGCCGGGGCCGCGCCAGCCCTGCAGCAGGGTGCGCGCCTGTGCGGTCTGCTCATCGGCGCCGGACGGGTCGCCGAAGAAGGAGTTGAAGGCCGGCTGCTCGACCGGCCGCAGCTGCGGAAACGCCAGCGCGGCGGTCTCCCGGGTCCGGCACCACTGCGAGGTCCACACCGCGCGGACGGGCACGCCCATCTGGCGCAATTGCTCGCCGATGTGACGCGCCTGCGTGCGGCCCTGCCTGTCGAGGTTGCGCTGCGTGCTGCAGTCGCCCAGGCGCATGTGGGCGGGATCGCCAATGCCGGGCGCGGTGGCGTGGCGAAACAGGATCACCGAGGCATCCGACGCCAGCGCCCCGGCCGCGGCCGACAGCAGCAGCGCGAAGACTGCGGACCGCACGGATGGCAGCGCCTTCATGGCCGCCCCGCGCAGCGAAAGCCGATGTAGACCACGGCCGTGTCGGCGGGTTTGCCCTGCAGGTGGTCCGCACGCATCTGGGCCGCGCCGTACCACCAGGAGCCACCACGGGTGCGCCGCTCGGCTTGGTCGCCAGCACCTGTGCCGGCCTCCGCACCCGCGTCCACCCACTCCCAGGCATTGCCCCCCATGTCGTGCAGGCCGTTGACGCCGGCGGGTGTCGTGCCGGCGCGTGCATGGCCGTCACCGCGCCACAGGCGGGTGCCATGGCGGACGGCCCGCGTACGGGCATGCGGCCCGCACTCGTCCAGGCACTGTGCGCCGACGGGGCTGTCTCCGGTGGGGTAGGTGTAGGTGCGTCCGTGGACAAACGGGGCGGGAGGCGCAGGGCGACGTTCGGTGTAGGCCGCCTCGCGCCACTGCGCGTCGCTGGGCAGGTGGCCCCCCGCCCAGCGGCAGAAGGCCTCGGCTTCGCCGTAGGTGAGGTGCACGGCAGGCTCGTCCAGGGCGACGGCCTGTTCGCGGCCGAAGGGCGTGCGCCAGGTCCAGCCGGGTTTTCGGGTCCAGCCGGCCTCGTACACCTCGCCGCCGCCTCGGCGTTCGGCGAGGGTGGTGGGCCGGGTGGCCTCGGCGAAGCGCCGGTACTGGGCGATGGTGGTCTCGGTGTGGGCGATGCGGAACGGGCCGGACAGACCCGAAGCGCCGGGGGGCACGGCGATCAGCTGCCAGTCGATGCCGGCTGGGTTAGGGGCGGCATCGACTGCCAGTACGGTGGGCGACGCTGCGGCCAGCAGGGCCGCGACGCCGCCGAGGCGCCAGAGGGCTGTGTGCACAGGAACTCCCTTGCTTGCTTGCGTTGTGCCGGACCGCCTGGCGTCCGGCGTCTGGCGGGCACGCAAGCACGCAGGGACGTTCAGGAGCGCTGGGCCACGGCGCCGAATCCGGTCGATGCAGTACCACCACCGGCACGGCGTCCGTAGCGTGCCATCGTCAGCCCTTCCATACTGATCTCGGGGTTTCGGCCGCTGATGAGATCGGCCAGCACACGGCCGGTGCCGGCGGCCATGGTCCAGCCCAGCGTGCCGTGGCCGGTGGAGAGCGACAGGTTGCGCAGCCGGGTGGCGCCGAGGATGGGCGTGCCGTCCGGCGTCATCGGGCGCAGGCCGCACCAGAACTCGGCCCGCGACACATCGCCGCCCTTCGGGAACAGGTCGGTGACGACGAACTCCAGCGTGCGGCGGCGGGCCGCGTCCAGATCGAGGTTGAAGCCGGAGAGCTGCGCCGTGCCGCCGACGCGGATGCGCTCACCTAGGCGCGTCACGGCGACCTTGTGTGTCTCGTCCATGATGGTCGACTCCGGCGCGTGGGCGGCATCGGTGATCGGCACAGTGATCGAGTAGCCCTTGACCGGGTAGACGGGGATGTGCAGCCCGAGCGGCTTGAGCATCTGTGTCGAGTAGCTGCCCAGCGCCAGCACGGTGTGGTCGGCGGTGAATGTGCCGCGGCTGGTGCGCACGCCGGTGATCTGGTCGCCTGCGTGGTCGATGCCCTGGATGTCCACGCCGAAGTGGAACTGCACGCCCAATGCCCGCGCTGCGTCCGCCAGCCGCTGGGTGAACTGGAAGCAGTCGCCGGTCTCGTCGCCCGGCAGGCGCAGGCCGCCGACGAACTTCTCCTGCACGCCGGCCAGCGCCGGCTCGTGCTGCAGGTAGCCGGCGCGGTCGAGCACCTCGAAGGGCACGCCGTGCTGGCGCAGGATCTCGGTGTCCTTGCCGATGCCGTCGAGCTGTTTCTGGGTGCGGAAGAGCTGCAGCGTGCCCTGGCTGCGCGCGTCGTACTGGATGCCGATGTCGGCGCGCAGCTCCTTCAGGCAGTCGCGGCTGTACTCGGCCAGCCGGACCATGCGCGCCTTGTTGACGCGGTAGGCGCGCTCGTTGCAGTTGGCCAGCATTTGCAGGCACCAGGTCCACATGCCCGGGTCGAGCAGCGGCTTGATGACCAGCGGGCTGTGGTGCATCAGCAGCCACTGGATCGCCTTCAGCGGCACGCCCGGCCCGGCCCACGGCGCCGAGTAGCCCGGCGAGATCTCGCCTGCATTGGCATAGCTTGTTTCCAGACCGGGACCGGGTTGCCGGTCGACCACCGTCACTTCGTGGCCGGAACGGGCCAGGTAGTACGCCACCGAGGTGCCGATCACCCCACTGCCAAGGACCAGGACGCGCATGTTGCTGTTCTCCAGAGTTGCAGAACGCAGTGCAACGACCATGCCATTCGACTGCCCCAGCGCGCGCGCCCCATTCGTATGCAATTCAATACGAATTCGGGGCTGTGCTGTCTTGATTTCAGCTCACCGTATTGAAATCAATGCACCCCCCCCTCCGTCATCCTCGCGAACGCGAGGATCCACCCTCGCCCACCCCGTCCACCCCACCCACCCCATATTTCCGCAACCGCACCGCGATCGCCGAATGCGAGGTCCGCAGCCGCTCGGCCAGCTTGCGCGTCGAGGGATGTTCGCGGTAGAGCCGCTGCAGCAGCGCCTTCTCGAAGTCGGCGACGGCCTCGTCCAGCGAGCCGACCTCGTCGACCGCGGGCGTGGTGCTGGCGCCAGCGGCGGGCGTCGGCGCGCTGCCGACGAACTCCAGATCCGCCGGCTCGATCACCGGCGCCTCGCTCAGCGTCACGGCGCGGAAGACGACGTTCTGCAGCTGCCGCACATTGCCGGTCCACGGATGCGCGAGCAGCGCCGCCGCTGCCGCGGCCCCGATGCGCGGCCGCGGCCGGCCGATCTGCGCACAGGCGCGTTCCAGGAACACCTGCGCCAGCGGCAGGATGTCCTCGGTGCGTGCGCGCAGCGGCGGCACCTGCAGCTGCAGCACGTCGAGCCGGAACAGCAGATCCTGCCGGAACGTGCCCGCGGCCACCATGTCCTCCAGCGAGCGGTGGGTGGCGCTGATGATGCGCAGGTCCGCCTTCAGCTCGCGCTCGCCGCCGACGCGCCGGAAGCTGCCGTCGTTCAGAAAGCGCAGCAGCTTGGCCTGCAGATAGGCCGACATCTCGCCCACCTCGTCGAGGAAGAGCGTGCCGCCATCGGCCAGTTCCAGCAGCCCCGGCTTGCCGCCGCGCAGCGCGCCGGTGAAGGCGCCACCGGCGTAGCCGAACAGCTCGCTCTCGGCCAGGCTCTCGGGCAATGCGGCGCAGTTCAGCGCAAAGAAGGGCTGGTCGCGGCGGCGGCTGCCGGCGTGGCAGGCATGGGCGATCAGCTCCTTGCCGGTGCCGGTCTCGCCGCGGATCAGCAGCGGCGCGTCCACCGGCGCCATGCGCGCGGCGCGCTGCTTGAGCTGGCGGATCGCGGGCGAGTCGCCCAGGATGGCCTCGAAGCCGCCCGCGCCGTGGTTGCGCAGCGCGCTCAGCCGCTCGCCGAGGCGGTGCGGCGCGTGCAGCGTCAGCACCGCGCCGGCCACCGCACCCCCCGCCTCGTGCAGCGCCACCGATTCGAGCAGGAAGGGCTGGCCGCCGAACTGCACCTCGCTGCCCGCACGGGGCGCGTCTGTCCGGTCGGTCAGACCCGGCAGGGCACGTCCGATCAGCGCCGACTCGGCCAGCCCGCTGGCGCTGACCGCCGCCGCATTGGCCACGACCACCACGCCCGCGGCATCGACGGCGAGCACCGGGTCTTCCTGCGCCGCCAGCAGCGCATCCAGGTACAGCCGCCGCCGTGCGCCCGGCAGCATCGCCACCGCGCCGACCGACTGCACGCCTGCCACGCCGAGCAGCTCGCCGCGCAGCTGCTCCAGCCCCTGCGCATCCAGCGCCGGCGCTTCGAGGTAGACGTGCGGCGGCTCGACCTCGACCGCCGACACGTCCAGCGCCCGCTGCGCCAGCGTGGCGAGGATTTCCTGGGCGATGCCGACCCGGTCGGTGAAGAAGACGTCGATGCGCATGTGTCGGATTCTGCGTGAATGAAAAGTTGGGTTAACCGGCGTAACGCTGTTCACTTGTGCATGGACATGGGGCGGTGGAGGCTTCTAGGATGTCCATATATGGGAAAGTTTCCCATTTCATTCAATCTCGCCGTCCCAGGAACCTACCGATGACCCGTACCCGCCTCAGCCAGTCCCTGATCCTGACCTTGACGACGGCCGCGCTGGCCGTGCTGACCGCCTGTGGCGGTGGCGGCGACACGGACACCACCACGCCGACCGCGACCGCCTCGTCGGTCACGCTGCAGACCTACATCACCGACAACCTCGCCACCGAATACTCCAAGGTCTGGGTCACGATCAAGCAGATCACCGCCACCGACAGCACCGGCGCCGTCGTCACGCTGCTGGACGCGACCGCGGCGCCGGTCGTCGTCAACCTGTCCTCGCTGGCGGATGTGGGCCAGTTCATGTCGAGCGTGACGCTGCCGGCCGGCCTCTACACGCAGGTCGCGGTGACGCTGGGCAATGACGTGCAGCTCGTCTCGCTGGATGGCGCCACCACCGTGACCGGCAAGCTGGGCAGCGGCAGCAGCGATTTCGTGTGGAACGTGCGCAACCTGCGCTTCGACACCGCCACCACCGGCCAGCTCGTGCTCGACTTCAACCTCGCCCGGTTCACCTACAGCGCGGCCACCGGCCTCGTGACGCCGCAGGTCGATGTGCTGTCGCCGACCGACGCCTTCCGCAAGTTCGTGCGCCAGCAGGCCCATGTCCACGGCACCGTGCAGAGCGTGGACACCGCCGCCGGCACGATCACCGTCCACGACAGCCGTCTGGGCACTGGCGTGGTCGTCTCGCTGGCGACCGATGCGGTCATCACCAACGAAGCCACCGGCGCCACGCTGACGCTGGAACAGCTGGCAGTCGGCACACGCATCGGCATCAAGGGCACCGTCACGCCCGGGGCCACGACGGCCGACCCGATCACCGTCTCGGCCACCGTGGTCCATGTCGAATCCACCACCTTGCGCGCCCGTGGCGAAGGCAGCATCAGCGCCATCAACGGCTCGCTGGTCACGGTCAAGCTCACCGACGCCAACTTCCTGCCGGGCAGCGACAGCGTGGTGATCGATGTCAGCGAGGCCAGCTTCCCGCATGGACTGGTCAGCGACCTTGCCGTCGGTGTGGTGGTGAGCTTCCGCGGGCAGGTCAGCGGCATCGGTTCGGCGGCGGTGATCACGGCCAACACGGTGGATGTGCGGGGCGCCGCATCAAGCCGCGCGCGGACGGCCCATCCGGGCCACGCCTACACCGGCAGCGGCGTGCGCGGAACCGTGGACGCGGTGGCCGCCGACGGCAGCTTCACCTTCACCGTGGCCAGCAGTGGCGCCACGACTGCCGTGGCCGCCGGCACCTACACCGTGACCACGGCGGGCGCCACCTACCACGACGGCACGGCGAGCTGCCTGGTGGCGGGTGCCACGGTCAAGGTGGTGGGCACGCTCAGCGGGTCGACGCTGGCCGCCAGCGTCCTCGATGTGCACGGCTGCGCCGGGCAGCGCCACGCCGCGCAGCACGGCAAGCGCTGAGCCAGCGCCCGCCGCAACCCCCTTCAGTCACCGCGCACGAGGACCGTCACGCGGCGGTTCTGCGCGCGGCCGGCCTCGGTCGTGTTGTCGGCCACTGGCACGGCGGAGCCGATTCCACGGACCTCGATGCGGCTTGCAGGCAGACCACGGGTGGCGAACTCGCGCGCCACGACCTCGGCGCGGCGCGTGGACAGGCGCCGGTTGTAGGCCTCGTCGCCGATGTTGTCGGCATGGCCTTCGATGCGCAGCCGCGTCAGGTCTTCTTTCAGCAGGGCCTCGGCGATGTCGGCGATCGTGCGCAGACCGTCGGCGCCCAGGCGTTCGTCGTTGAACCCGAACAGCACCTTGCCCGCCAGGTTCAGCTCCCAGCCTTCGGTGATCTCGGCGAATCCCAGTCGCTGGAGCACGGTGACCTGCGTCGGCGAAAACCGCGGCGCCGGGGCGGCGGGTGCCGGCGGAGGCTGGGAGGCGCAGCCCGTCAGACCCATCGGGATGGCCAGCGCCATGCCCAAGGCGAGGGCGGCCAGTACTGCGAGGGGTTGGCGGCGGGCCAGTGGCTCCAGGGGCGGTTGCGGTCGTGTCATTGCGCGATCTGATCGATCTGGTCGATCTTGTCGTGGAGGATGGGGTAGGCCGACTGCTGCAGCCGCGCCCGCTTGCCGGCATGCTTGGCGCGGTACATGGCCCGGTCGGCCGTGTCGAGCAGGGCGGGGATGGTGTCGCCGTCCAGCGGATAGGTGGCCATTCCGGCGCTCAGGCCGCAGTGGAACTGGCCGTAGGCGTCCAGGTCGAAGGGCTGGGTCATCAGGCTGTGGATCTTCTGCCCGACGCGGCGTGCGTCCTCCACGCTGCGCAGCGGGTACAGCAGCACCGCGAACTCGTCTCCACCCAGCCGGGCCACCACATCGGTCTCGCGCACGGCGGTGCGCAGCCGGTCGGCCATCATCGTCAGCAGGCGGTCACCGGCGGCATGGCCCGCGGTGTCGTTGACCGCCTTGAAGCCGTCGGCATCGAGGAAGAGCACGGCCAGGTGCCCGCCGCGTGCGCAGGTGCTGTTGAGCGCTTCCTGCAGGCGCCGCTCGAACTGCGAGCGGTTGGCCAGTCCGGTCAGCTCGTCGTGCCAGGCCTTGTGCGCCAGCAGGTCGTTGTCGGACTGCAGCCGGCGGTGGCGGGCCATCAGCTCGGCCTGCCCGAGCTGCACTTCATCGAGCATGGCGTTGAAGTCCTCGCTCAGCGTCTGCAACTCGGCGATGCGGGCCGCGGGCGCGCGCCGGTCGTAGGCGCGCTCGCTGCGGATCGAGCGGGTCAGCGCCGCGAGCTGGTTGAGCGGCGTGATGATCGAGCGCTCCATGCGCCGGGTCATCAGCGTGCCCACCGCCAGCGAGGCGCCGATGCACAGCACCGCGCCCACGGCGCCGTAGACCAGCAGCCAGGCGTACGCCGTGCCATCGCCGCGCAGATGCACCAGTCCGATGGTCCGCCCGTCGAGCAGCACGGGCGCCCGGGCCTCGGTGTGCATCAGCCACTCGCCGGCTTCGCGCATCAGGCGGTCCAGGGCGCCGCCGGTCGGCGCCGCATGGCTGGCCAGCACCTCGCCGGTGGGCAGCTGCACGCGGGCCTCGACCAGACCCTCGCGTCCGGCGATGTCGCGCAGCAGTTCGCTGGCGGCCTGTTCATCGCGGAAGGTGATGGCTGCGCCGACCGAGTAGCTCAGCGTGCGCGCCACCAGCGCCAGGTGGCGTTCCTGCACGCTGCTGAGCAGCACATGCGCGATCAGCGCCAGGGCCAGTCCGAAGGTCATCACCGCTGCGGTCGCCACCTGGAGGTGTCCCCGGCGCAGCAGGTTCAGGAAAGACACCGGGCGCGTCATGGTGCGACTCCTGTTCGGGGCAGACCGATCTTGAGGACCTGCGGGTGCACATGCAGACCACTGCGGGCGACCGCGTCGAGGTTGACCTCCACCCGCAGACCGTTGCCTCCCGGGCGTGGCACCAGGCAGAACAAGCCCCCGCTGCTGCAGAACTCGGCCCCTTCGCCCATGGTGAGCACGGGCCGCCCGGTCAGCTGGGCCAGCGGCTCCGCCGCTGCCGGACCGGCGCCCAGATAGACGGCGTCACAGTCGAGCGGCAGTGCGTCGGCCAGATCGACCAGTCGGACCGGCGCCAGCCGGCCGGATGCCACGCGCTCGTGCAGCGTGCGCAGCTCCAGCACGCTGCTGCTGCGTTCGTTGACACACAGCTGCAGCGGCTGTGACTGCGACTGCAACTGCGAATGTGGTCTGTGCTGCGGCCAGCGGGTGTGGGCGAGGATGCCGAGCACGGCGTCGACCACGGTCAACCGCAGTGCGGTGCTGCCTGTCCGGTGGTCGGCATGGCTGGACGCTGCGGAGACACTGACACTGACCCCGCTGGTCGGCGGATCCTGCCCCCATGGCGCAGACCAGACGGCCGTCGACAGGGTCAGACACCCCAGGCCGACTCCATGGCCGATCCGCGTGCGCCAGCGCAGCAACATGTCCTGACATCCGATCCTGAAGTGAAGGGCGGTCTCTGAAGGACCGGTGCTGGCGCATTGTGTGAGCCAGTCCCAGCACGATCAAGTACCACCCGCCGCAGGCGCAGAGTCGGTAACGATTTGTTCACAATCAGGCGATGTGATTCGCCTCGATCCGAAATTTCTGCACAACCTGGTTCAAGCGCTGCGATTCGTCGCGCAGGCTGTCGGCGGCGGCGGCGCTCTGCTCGACCAGGGCGGCGTTCTGCTGCGTGGCCACTTCGAGCTGGGTGAGCGCCTGACCGATCTGCTGGATGCCCTGGTTCTGCTCGGACGAGGCGGCGGCGATGTGCGTGATGATGTCCGAGACGTGGCGCACCGAGGCCACGAGGTCGTGGATCGTGCTGCCGGCCTCGCGCACGAGCTGGGCGCCCTGGTCCACGGTCGTGACCGAGGCACCGATGAGCACCTTGATCTCGCGCGCAGCTTCTGCCGAGCGCTGTGCCAGCGAGCGCACCTCGCTGGCGACGACCGCGAAGCCGCGGCCTTGCTCGCCGGCCCGCGCGGCCTCCACCGCAGCGTTGAGCGCCAGGATGTTGGTCTGGAACGCGATGCCGTCGATCACGCCGGTGATGTCGCCGATGCGGCGGCTCGATGCCGTGATTTCGTCCATGTTCTGCACCACCTGGGCCACCACCGTGCCACCACGGGTGGCGGCCTCGGCGGCCGAGGTGACGAGCTGGTGCGCCTGGGCCGCCGATTCGGTGCTGTGCTGCACGGTGCTGGTCAGCTGGGTCATCGAGGCGGCGGTTTCCTGCAGGCTGCTGGCGGTCATTTCGGTGCGGCGCGACAGGTCGGCGTTGCCGAGGGCGATCTCCGCGCTGGCGCTTTCCATCGACACGGCACCCGCGCGCACGTCCTGCACCAGCAGGCGCAGCGAACGGGTCATGTGGGCCAGCCCGCGCATCAGGTCGCCGATCTCGTCCTGGCGAACCGAGGTGTGCGGGTCGCTGAGATCGCCGCCGGCGATGCGGTGGGTGGTGTCGAGCGCGTGGTGCAGCGGCTGCAGGATGGCGCGGGCGGTCAGCGCCGTCGAGATGACCAGCAACACCGACAGCGCCAGCAACGTGGTCCCGACCACCGTGACGGTCTGACGCTGCCGGGCGGCAGCGGTCTCGGCGATGGCATCGGCGTGGCGGTAGTGCAGGGCCACGGTCTCGCGCTGCGCGGCGATGTAGGTGTTGAGCACTTCGCGCAGACGCGACAGCTCCGCCTCCGACACCTCCGTGCCGGCGCTGCGCGCGGCGGCCAGCTGCTTGCGCAGGTCGATGTAGACCTTGCGCGCCTGGCCGACCCTGGCCAGGGCGGCCACTTCGTCGGAGGCGGTCGCGCTGGCCTCGACGGCCTTCTGCAGCGCGCTGATGCGGGCGGACGTGGCCTCGATCTCGGGCTTCAGGCGCTCGCCGAGCCCGGTGTCGGTGCTGTTGAGCACCGCCAGCGCACGGGCCGCATTGGCCTCGGTCAGCCCCGCCCACTGGGTGGTCTTGTCGATCTTGTCGAGCTGGCTGGCGATGTCGGCGCGGGCCTCGTCGATCTCGGCGCGGGTGTGGAGCACCGACCCGCCCTCGACCAGCAACAGCAAGCCCGCGACGACCAGCGGGGGCAACCAGAGACGGGCGGAGATCGAGAGGGACTTCATGGGGCGCACACCTGGGCTGATCCGTGCAGTGAAATGTGAAACGAATGGGTTTCGGCGTTCGATGATCCGTGCAGCGCACCAGGATGGTTTCCTCAAATTCCGAGAGGAAATCGGATCAATTCATGGGCTAGATGGACCGTGTAGAGGTCGCCGGCACTGGCGACAATCGGCGGTGCCTAGAGCGAACCCTGAAGGAATTCCCATGCCCGCCTGGATGAACGCACTGGATCGCCATTTCCCGATCCGCTATCTGGTCATGCTCACCTGTGGCGCCATGGCGCTGGGTGGCGGGCTGGCCTGGTGGAGACTCCAGATGCCGCCTTGGGTTGCGCTGCTCGGTGTCGCGGGGCTGGTCATCGGCGTGCGCGACCTGCGGCAGTCGCAGCGCTCGGTGCTGCGCAACTACCCGGTGATCGGGCATGTGCGCTACCTGATGGAGTTCATCCGCCCCGAGATCCGCCAGTACTTCATCGAGAGCGACAACGAGGCCGCGCCGTTTTCGCGCCAGCAGCGCTCGCTGGTCTACCAGCGCGCCAAGGGCGAGCCCGACAAGCGCCCCTTCGGCACCCAGCTCGACGTGCACCGCGAGGGCTTCGAGTGGCTCAACCATTCGCTGGCCCCCACCACGCTGGCCTCGCACGACTTCCGCGTCACCATCGGCGCCGGCTGCGCGCAGCCCTACAGCGCCAGCGTCTTCAACATCTCGGCCATGAGCTTCGGTGCCCTCAGCGCCAACGCCATCCTTGCGCTCAATGGTGGCGCGAAGCAGGGCGGCTTCATGCACGACACCGGCGAAGGCTCGATCAGCGTGCACCACCGCACCCACGGCGGCGACCTGGTCTGGGAGATCGGCTCCGGCTACTTCGGCTGCCGCGACGACGCTGGCCGCTTCAGCGAAGAGAAGTTCATCGCCAATGCCCGCGATCCGCAGGTGCGCCTGATCGAGGTGAAGCTGTCGCAAGGCGCCAAGCCCGGCCACGGCGGCGTGCTGCCCGGCCCGAAGGTGACCATCGAGATCGCGCAGGCGCGCGGTGTGCCGGTCGGCACCGACTGCGTCTCCCCGGCTGCGCACAGCGCGTTCTCGACCCCGGTCGAGCTGCTGCAGTTCCTCGACCGGCTGCGCACGCTCTCCGGCGGCAAGCCGGTCGGCATCAAGCTGTGCATCGGGCATCCGTGGGAGTGGTTCGCCATCTGCAAGGCGATGCTGGCCACCGGGCTGCGGCCGGATTTCATCGTCGTCGACGGCAGCGAAGGCGGCACCGGCGCCGCGCCGCTGGAGTTCACCGACCACGTCGGCGCGCCGCTGCAGGAAGGGCTGCTGCTGGTCCACAACACGCTGGTCGGGCTGAACTTGCGCCAGCACATCCGCCTGGGGGCGTCGGGCAAGATCGTCAGCGCCTTCGACATCGCTCGCGCGATGGCGCTGGGCGCGGACTTCTGCAACTCGGCGCGCGGCTTCATGTTCGCGCTCGGCTGCATCCAGGCGCAGAGCTGCCACACCGGCCACTGCCCGACCGGCGTGGCCACACAGGATCCCGGCCGCCAGCGTGCGCTGGTCGTGCCCGACAAGATGGAGCGGGTGCGCCGCTTCCACGAGAACACGCTGCACGCCCTGAAGGAGCTGGTCCAGGCCGCCGGCCTGCGCCACCCGGGCGAGATCACCGCCGGGCACATCGTGCGCCGGGTGGACAACGGCCAGGTGCGTCTGCTGCGCAACCAGCTCTGTTTTGTCGCGCCGGGGGAGCTGCTCGCGGCCGTGCGTGGCGAGCGCGAGTGGCCGCACAAGGTCTACGAGATCTACTGGCCGCTTGCCCAGGCCGAGCGCTTTGCGCCCACCGACCCGAGCGACACCGCGCTCACGGTGCGCGAACTGGCGATCTGAGCGCCCGGCCTCCGGATCTCTCACCTCGGTTTCGCCCCTGCCGGCGTAGGGGCCTAGCAGGTTTCCGAGGGGCACCATCGGCTAGGATGCCCCCCGCGGGGGGCCTGGTAGCCATGCCGGGACGGGTGCGTGCACGCGACTTAGTCTGATTCTGTCCATGAACATATTGCTTTTTGTCGCCGGTCTGACGGCGCTGGTCGTCGGTGCGGACCTGTTGGTCCGCGGCGCCTCCAAACTGGCCTTGAGCTTTGGCATCTCGCCCCTGGTGGTGGGGCTGACCATCGTGGCCTTCGGCACCAGTGCGCCCGAGATGGCGGTGTCGGTGGGCGCGGTGCTGGAAGGCAAGACCGACATCGCCATCGGCAACGTGGTGGGCAGCAACATCTTCAACGTGCTCTTCATCCTGGGGATCAGCGCACTCATCGTGCCGCTGGTGGTGAACATCCAGCTCATCCGGCAGGAGGTGCCGATCCTGATCGGCGCCAGCCTGCTGCTGCTGGTTCTGGGCATGGATGGCAAGGTGTCGGTGCCGGAAGGTGCGTTGCTGTTCGGCCTGCTGCTGGCGTACACCGTCTTTCTGGTGGTGCAGTCGCGCAAGGAGACGCAGGCTGCGCAGGACGAATTCGCGGAAGAGGTCAAACCGGCACAAGCCGGTGCCTGGGACAGCAAGCTGCCGGTGCAGCTGCTGCTGATCGCGGCCGGCCTGGTGGCGCTGGTGTTCGGCTCCCAGTGGCTGGTGACCGCCTCGGTGGCGTTTGCCAAGGCCATGGGGGTGAGTGACCTGGTGATCGGCCTGACCATCGTGTCGGCCGGCACCTCCATGCCCGAGGTGGCGGCCTCGATCGCCGCCGCCATCAAGGGCGAACGCGACATCGCTGTGGGCAATGTGGTGGGCAGCAGCACCTTCAACATCCTGGGCTGCGTGGGCCTGGCCAGCATGGCGGCGGGTGACACCGGCCTGCTGATGTCGGCGGCCGTGCTGAACTTCGACATCTGGGTGATGCTGGCCGTGACCCTGGCCTGCTTGCCGGTGTTCATGACCGGCCGCGAGATTGCGCGCTGGGAAGGCGCGGTGTTTCTTTTTCACTACGTTGCCTATGTTGCCTACCTGATCCTGGCCTCGCAGCAGCATGCGCTGCTGGGCACGTTCTCGGTGGCGATGATGAGCTTCGTGGTGCCGCTCACCGTCATCACCCTCGTCGTGGCCCTGCTGCGCAAACACTGAGGCTGGTATGACCTTGCTCTGGCTTGCCCTGTTGCCCTGGCTGGCCGCGCCGCTGGTGCTGGCCCTGCCGGGCCGGCGCAGCGCGGCGGCCATGGCCGGCGCCGTGGCGCTGGCCGGCGTGTGTTTCCTGCTGGTGCTGGCGCCGGCCGTGTTCGCGGGCGAAGTGCCGGCCTGGCGCATGTCCTGGGTGCCCCAGCTGGGCCTGGACTTTGGGCTGCGCCTGGATGGTCTGGCATGGCTGCTGGCGCTGCTGATCACCGGCATCGGTGCGCTGGTGGTGCTGTACGGCGCCTGGTACCTCGATCCCAAGGATCCGGCCCCGCGTTTCTTCGCTTTCCTGCTGGTGTTCATGGGCGCCATGCTCGGCGTGGTGCTGGCCGACAACCTGCTGCTGCTGGTGCTGTTCTGGGAGCTGACCAGCCTGTCCAGCTTCCTGCTCATCGGCTACTGGCACCACCGTGCCGATGCCCGCCAGGGCGCCCGCATGGCGCTCACCATCACGGGGGCAGGGGGCCTGTGCCTGCTGGCCGGCGTGCTGCTGATCGGCCACATCGTGGGCAGCTACCAGCTCGATGTGGTGCTGGGCGCGCGCGCCGTGCTGCAAGCGCACCCGCTGTTCCCGCTGGCCCTGGTGCTGGTGCTGCTGGGGGCCTTCACCAAGAGCGCCCAGTTCCCCTTCCACTTCTGGCTGCCACACGCCATGGCGGCGCCCACGCCGGTCAGTGCCTACCTGCACTCGGCCACGATGGTCAAGGCCGGTGTCTTCCTGCTGGCGCGGCTGTACCCGGTGCTCGGTGGCAATGAATACTGGTTCTGGATCGTCAGCAGCACCGGCCTCGTCACCCTGCTGCTGGGGGCCTATGTGGCCCTGTTCCAGCACGATCTCAAGGGCCTGCTGGCCTACAGCACCATCAGCCATCTCGGCCTGATCACGCTGCTCTTCGGGCTGGACGAGCCGCTGGCCGTGGTGGCCGGGGTGTTCCACCTCGTCAACCACGCCACCTTCAAGGCGGGGCTCTTCATGAGCGCCGGCATCATTGACCACGAGACCGGCACGCGCGACCTGCGCAAGCTCGGCGGCCTGATGCGCTACATGCCCGCCACCGCCACGCTGGGCATGCTCGCCGCTGCGGCCATGGCGGGCGTGCCGCTGTTCAACGGGTTCCTGTCCAAGGAGATGTTCTTTGCCGAGGCCCTGGCCAAGGACAGCCACCACTGGATGGAGTGGCTGCTGCCGGTGGGCGCCACGCTGGCGGGCATCTTCAGCGTGGCGTACTCGCTGCGCTTCATCCACGACACCTTCTTCAACGGCGAGCCGAAGGACTTGCCCAAGACCCCGCACGAGGCGCCGTTCTTCATGCTGCTGCCGGTGGGTCTTCTGGTGCTGCTGTGCCTGGCCGTGGGACTGGCGCCGAACGCCGTGGTGGGGCCTTTGCTGGCGGTGTCGGCACAGGCCACGCTGGGGGCGCCGTTGCCGGCGTACAGCCTGTCCATCTGGCATGGCTTCAATGTGCCGTTGCTGATGAGCGCGGTGGCGATTGTCGGCGGCGTGCTGCTGTATGTCGTGCTGCAGCGCAAGGTCAACCTGCACCGCCTGGGCATCGTGCCCGGCTGGGTGGCGGCCGGGGGCAAGGACGCCTTCCAGGCGCTGCTGAGCCTCGGTGTGCGCGCCGCGCAGGGCCTCACCGCCTGGTTGCAGAACGGCAGCCTGCAGCGCTACCTGCTGCTGCTGGTGGCCCTGGCCCTGGCGGCCGGCCTGTGGCCTTTCTTGGGCGATGGCCCGTCGGCCCAGATGGCCGACTTGCACCTGCGCGACCTGCACTGGGCCGTGGCCGTGGTGGGCCTGCTGGGCATCGCCGCCACCGTGGCCACCGTCCTGGCATACCGCCAGCGTCTGCTGGCCCTGCTGCTGCTGGGGGCCGTGGGCCTGGTGGTGTGTCTGACCTTCACCTACTTCTCTGCGCCGGACCTGGCGCTGACCCAGCTCCTGGTGGAGGTGGCGACCATCGTGCTGATGATGCTGGCGCTGCATTGGTTGCCGGACGCCAGCCCGCCCGAGCCGTGCCGCTGGCGCGCCTGGCGCGATGCGGCCATCGCCATCGCCGTGGGCCTCGGGGTGACGGCCCTGGTGTGGATGGTGCTGACCCGCCCCGGGCAGTCCATCAGCGACTATTTCCTGGCCACCACCTTGCCGCTGGGCGGCGGAGCCAATGCGGTGAACGTGATCATCGTGGACTACCGCGGCTTCGACACCCTGGGCGAGATCACGGTGCTGGGCATTGCGGCGCTGATCCTGCACGCCCTGCTGGCCAACGTCCGTCCGAGCGCGGAGCCGGTGCCCGCCGGCGACGGCCATCCGCTGATGCTGCAGCTCATCGCGCGCCTGGTGCTGCCCTTCACGGCGCTGATCGCCGTGTATTTCTACCTGCGCGGCCACAACCTGCCCGGCGGCGGGTTCATCGCGGGCCTGGTGCTGGCCATCGGCCTGCTGCTGCAGGCCGTGGCCCACGGCAAACACTGGTCGGCACAGCGCCGCAGCCTGGACTACCGCGCCTGGGTCGGCTGGGGGCTGTTGCTGGCGGTGCTGACGGGCATGGGCAGCTGGCTGTTCGGCGCCCCCTTCCTGACCAGTACCTATGACTACCCCTGGCTGCCCGGTGTTGGCGGTGTGCCGCTGGCCAGCGCGGCATTGTTCGATGCCGGGGTGTTTCTCGTCGTGGTGGGGGCGACCCTGGTGATGCTGCTGTCCATCGCCCGCCTGACAGCGCAAGACCACCACACAGACACAGACACAAACACCGACAAGGCGCCCACCTGATGTTGCTGCTCCTGGCCCTGTTCATCGGCACCCTGACCGGCTGCGGCGTGTGGATGCTGCTGCGTGCCCGAACGTTTGACACCATCCTCGGCCTGACGCTGCTGTCCTACGCAGTGAACCTGTTCATCTTCGCCATGGGCCGGGTGAAGGTGGCGGCCACCCCGATCGTCCAGAAGGGGGTCGACGCCACGCTCAGCACCACCGCCGACCCGCTGCCGCAGGCCCTGGTGCTGACCGCCATCGTCATCAGCTTTGCGATGACCGCCGTGCTCGCGGGCATCGCCTTGCGTGCGCACCAGCACGCTGGCTCCGACCATGTGGACGGTCGCTGACATGGTGAACCACCTGCTCATCCTGCCGATCGTGTTGCCGCTGCTGGTGGGGGCGCTGCTGGTGCTGCTGGAAAAGGCGCAGTCCCGCTGGGTGGGGGCGGTGTCGCTGGCCAGCGTGCTGGCCCTGGTCTGGGTGGCCGTGCAGTTGCTGCTGCAGGCCGACACCGGCGCTGTGCAGGCCTACCTGCTCGGCAACTGGCGGGCGCCCTGGGGCATCGCCCTGGCGGCGGACCGGCTCACGGCCCTGATGCTGATGCTGACCTCCCTCGTGGCGCTGGCCTCGCTGGTCTACGCCCTGGGCGGTGACGACCGCAAGGGCCTGCATTTCCACGCCCTGCTGCAGTTCCAGCTGATGGGGTTGAACGGCGCGTTCCTGACCGCCGACCTGTTCAACCTCTTCGTCTTCTTCGAGGTGCTGCTGGCGGCCAGCTACGGCCTGCTGCTGCACGGCGCCTCGGCCGAGCGGCTCAAGGCCAGCGTGCACTACGTGGTCTTCAATCTGGCGGGGTCGGCGCTGTTCTTGATCGCCGTGAGCCTGCTGTACGCGCTCGCCGGCACCCTGAACATGGCCGACCTGGCGGTGAAGCTGCCGCAGCTCGGCCCCGAGAACACGGCGCTGGCACAGGCCGCCGTGTTGTTGCTGGTGGTGGTGTTCGCCGTCAAGGCCGCCTTGCTGCCGCTGTATTTCTGGCTGCCGGCCACCTATGCGGCGGCCCTGGCGCCCGTGGCGGCGCTGTTTGCCATCATGACCAAGGTCGGCGTGTATGCCATCGCCCGCATCAGCACGCTGATGACGGGCAGCAGCAGCGGCGGCAGCCTGGCCGGCCTGCTGACCACGGTGCTGCCGGTGCTGGCGCTGGCGACCCTGGTGCTGGCGGCCATCGGTGCGCTGGCGGCACAGCGGCTGCGCGGGCTGGTGGCCTACCTGGTGGTCGCCTCGGCGGGCACGCTGCTGCTGGCCATCGGCCTGGGCACGCCGGGCACGCTGGCGGCGGGGCTGTTCTATGTGGTGAACAGCACCCTCATCGCCTGCCTGTGGTTTCTGCTGGCCGACCGCATCGCCTGGGCGCGTGGCGGTGACGATGCCCTGCGCCCCCGCCCGCTCCAGTACGGCTGGGGCCTGTTCGGTGGCCTGTTCTTCGTGGCGGCCGTGGCCGTGGCGGGGGTGCCGCCGCTGGCTGGCTTCTTCGGCAAGGCGCTGCTGCTGCAGGCGGCGGGCACCACGGCACTGGGCGGCTGGGTGGTGGGCCTGGTGCTGGGCAGCAGCCTGCTGATGATGGTGGCCTTGGCCCGCGCGGGATCGCAGCTGTTCTGGAAGCCGGCGGCTGGCAGTGCACTGCCGCCCCTGGACACGCCCCCCCGCCTCCAGCACCACGCGGCCCTGTTCGGGCTGCTCGGCCTGGTGCTGGCCTGCGCCGTGTTCGCCGGGCCTCTGCAGACCTACGCCCAGGCCACTGCGCAGCAGCTCACGGACCGGCGCCCCTACCTCGACGCCGTCCTGGGCGCCCAGCCGGCACCGGCGGCCCACGATGTGCGCCAGGAAATGCGCGAGCGCGGGGAGCTGAAGTGATGAAACGCCTGCTGCCTGCACCGCTGCTGTCGCTGCTGCTCTTCGTGAGCTGGTTGCTGCTCAACGAATCGGTGTCCGTGGGCAACCTGCTGCTGGCGGGGCTGTTCGCCCTGGTCTTGCCCTGGTTCACCGAAGCCTTCCGGCCTGAAAAGCCACGCATCCGGCACTGGGGCCGTGTGCTGCGCCTGGGGGCGGTGGTGCTGCGGGACATCGTGGTCTCCAACATCGACGTCGCCCAGCGCGTGCTCGGCCCGGAGGCGGCCATCCAGTCGCGTTTTGTCTGGGTGCCGCTGCGCATCCGCGATCCGCACGGCATCGTGGCACTGGCCGGCATCATCACCATGACACCCGGCACCCTGTCCAGCGACCTCAGCCCTGACCGCCGTCACCTGCTGGTGCACGCACTGCACTGCCCGGACGACGCCGCCGAAGCCAGCCTGGTCGCCGACATCCAGGCCCGTTACGAAACACCACTGATGGAGATCTTCGAGTGATCGCCACCG
This sequence comes from Sphaerotilus sp., assembly GCF_034519685.1. Lineage (GTDB taxonomy): Bacteria > Pseudomonadota > Gammaproteobacteria > Burkholderiales > Burkholderiaceae_C > Sphaerotilus. Next base: position 178,905 of record NZ_JAXHOF010000002.1, read on the forward strand.
TCCTGCCCTGGGTCATCGCCGGCTTCGCGCTGGCGCTCTTGCTGAACGCCTGGCGCCTGTTCAAGGGCCCCAGCCTGCCCGACCGCATCCTGGCGCTGGACACGCTGTACATCAACGCGCTGGCGCTGCTGATTTGCCTGGGCCTGCAGTGGCGCACGGCGCTGTATTTCGAGGTGGCGATGCTGATCGGTCTGCTGGGTTTCATCGGCACCGTGGTGCTGAGCAAGTTCATCCTGCGTGGAGACATCGTCGAATGACTGCCTTGCTGCTGGAATTCGCTGTGGCGGCCCTGCTCGTGGTGGGCGTGCTGTTTGCGCTGGTGGGGAGCTGGGGGCTGGCGAAGTTCGACGACTTCTTCAAGCGCCTGCACGGCCCCAGCAAGGCGACCACGCTGGGCGTGGGCTGTGTGCTGATCGCGGCCATGTTCTGGAACCGCCACAGCGGCCATGAACTGCTGATCACCCTGTTCCTGTTCCTCACGGCACCGGTCTCGGCCCATTTGCTGGTGAAGGCGGCCATGAAGCTCAAGCCGGGCAGCCGGCCGCCATTGCCGTAGGGGCGGGTGGCTGGATCGCCTGACCCGTCTGGTCCGAGACCGAGGGGAGGTGCTACGGGCCGCCACGTCGAAGCGTGACATCGACACGGCCAGATCAGGTGGCTGTGCAGGGCACGGATGCGGCGATGGCTTCGGGCGGAGTTCAGACTTCCCAAAACGACAACGACAACGACAACGACAAGACAGCCGGCCGCCGCCTCCGCGACGTGCATGTCCGCTGCTCCCCCGATCCCCGCGATTCCCACGTATGACCGCTTCATCGAGCCGTTGCTGCGCTGTCTGGCGCGCCGGTCCGAGGGTGTTGTCGCGCGCGAGGCGCTCGAACCTAAGCATGCTGAGTTGCTGGACATACTGGCCAGCGTGACGCCGGCGTTCTACGGCGCACTCGCCGGCCAGCGCGCCAAGAAGGGCGTGTTCATCACCACGTCCAGCTACACGGCGCAGGCGACGCAGTTCGCGCAGTCGGTCGAGGGGATCGTGCTGGTGGACGGGGTGCGGCTGGCGGAGTTGATGGTGGACCACGAGGTGGGGGTGACGGCGCGGGTGTTGAAGGTGCCGAAGGTGGATGTGGACTAATTCGACGAGTGACCTGCCAGGTTGTAGGTTAGTAACAATATTGTTATTATTTTCCGTATGGAATACCAGATCGAGTACTACAGCGACGAGGTCGCACAGGAGATCCTGTCGCTGCCGGACACGCTGGCGGCTCGGTACATCGTGCTCACCCGCCGGATGGCAGCGATCGGCGCGAACCTGGGGCCGCCACACACGGATTCGTTCGGCGAGGGGCTGTTCGAATTGCGACTCAAAGGGGCGGAGGGCATCGCTCGGGTTTTTTTCTGCACGCTGGTGGGGCGGCGGATCGTGATGCTGCATTCGTTCGTCAAGAAGACCCAGAAAACACCACCGCAACAGATCGACATCGCGCGCAAGCGCATGAAGGACATCAAACATGCGAACCCATGATCAAGTCGTTGCCGAACTCATGAACCGGCCGGGTGTGCGCCAGGAGGTCGAGCGCATCGAACGGGAAGAGGGTGCGCTGCTGGACCTGCTGCTCAAGGCCCGCCACGATGCCGGACTGACACAGGCGCAAGTGGCCGAGCGCATGGGCACCCAGCCGCCCGCCGTGGCCCGACTGGAGCGGTCACTGGCGACCGGCAAGCACTCGCCTTCGGTGGCAACGCTGCGCAAGTACGTGGAAGCCTGTGGGAAGGCGCTGGAGTTTCGGGTGTCGTGATGGAGGTGCGCCGATTCGACAACGTCTGGGATGCCATCGCCGACACGACCGAGGAAGCGGCGAAGCTAGGGCAGCGGGTGTGTGTGGAGCTGGAAGCGGCCTGACTGGTGGGTGGGTGGCTCAGCCGCTCAACAATATGCCCCCTGTGTGGCAAGGACAATTCCTCCACGGCTGCGGCACGCATGGCGGTCCAGTTCGTGTTGAGCATCGAAGGGTTGGGGGCGATCACTCCGGCTGGATCAGCGGGATCGCCCGCCGTCCGTGCTGTCGATAGATGTGGAAATCCGAATCGAGGGTGAACACCCGAGAGGCCGGGTGTGTCTCGCTCATGCGCACGAGGCAGGCGTCCGCGAGCGAGGCTGGAACGTTGTCGTAGCGTTTGAACAGGGACTGGACGGCCGTGATCTCGTCTTGCAGCGACAGGCCGATGCGGACGACCCCGCGATCCAGCAGCGCCAGTGCCATGGCCGGGTCGTGTCCACCCCGCGCCAGCAGGAAGCAGGTTTCCGCCACGACCGCCTCGCAGGTGAGCAACGGTGCCTGCAACTGCGCGAACTGTGCGCGTGCCCAGCGGTGATGGGCGTCATCGCGGCAGTGCAGCGCGACCCACGGGCCGGTGTCCAGCAAGACGGCGCCGATGGTGGCGCTCACCGCTGGCCGAACCCGTCGAGGTGGCGCGGATTCGAGGCCAGATCAGTTGGTCCGCCGCCGAAGCAGCCGACGAGGTCACCCGCCAGATCAAGGGCGCTGGGTGGGCGCGGGCTGGGGATGTCCGGGGTAGTGCTCAGGTAGGCGGCGACGGCGCGGCGCACGAGTTCGGACTTGCTCAGGTGCTGTCGTGCGCTGGCCTGTGACAGGGCGGTGTCCAGTGGCGGGGGGAGTTTGACGGACAGGGTGCGCATGGCCGGGCTTTCGGGCGCTGTGGGTTCGGGCATCTTATCGGGCAGGGTCTGGCTGTGCCACAGGGGAGGGCTGGCGTTGTGATGGCCTGCAAAACGTGAACTATTGCGCGTGAATTTGTGGATTCTGAAAAATCCGACGCGTGCGGGGGCATGGGTTGACGGGGTCTGCCTAGACTGGCGCGGTTTCTGGCGGGCTGTTCAGATTTCCCAAAACGACAACAACAAGACAGCCGGCCGCCGCCTCCGCGACGTGCATGTCCGCTGCTCCCCCGACCCCCTCGATTCCCACGTATGACCGCTTCATCGAGCCGTTGCTGCGCTGTCTGGCGCGCTGGCCCGAGGGCGTTGCCGCGCGCGAGGCGCACGAAGCCGCCGCCGATGCGCTCGGGCTGGACGCGCTGGCGCGGCAGCAGTTGCTGTCGAGCGGCGCGCAACTGATCTACAAGAACCGCGCCGGCTGGGCGCATGACCGGCTCAAGCGGGCGGGGTTGTCGGACAGCCCGCGGCGCGGCTGGTGGCAACTGACCGAGGCCGGGCGACGCTTCGTGGTCGAGCATGCCGGGCCGCTGAGCGCCGAGCAGGTCGCTGCGCTGGCGATGTCGCACCTGGAGGCGCGGCTGCGGCCCGTGGCGGCGGAGGCGGGGGACGACGCGGCGGTGGTGCAGTCGGTGGCCAGCCCGGAGGAGCGGCTGGGGCTGGCGCTGGAGGAAATCCGCCGCGCGGTCGTGGCCGAGCTGCTGGACACGCTGGCCAGCGTGACGCCGGCGTTCTTCGAGACGCTGGTGCTCGACCTGCTGCACCGCATGGGTTACGGCGCCAACCGGGCCGACCTGCAGCGGGTGGGCGGCTCGGGCGATGGCGGGATCGACGGGATCATCTCGCTGGATCGGCTGGGGCTGGAAAAGGTCTACGTGCAGGCCAAGCGGTGGCAGGGCACGGTGGGGCGGCCGGAGATCCAGGCGTTCTACGGCGCACTCGCCGGCCAGCGCGCCAAGAAGGGCGTGTTCATCACCACGTCCAGCTACACGGCGCAGGCGACGCAGTTCGCGCAGTCGGTCGAGGGGATCGTGCTGGTGGACGGGGTGCGGCTGGCGGAGTTGATGGTGGACCACGAGGTGGGGGTGACGGCGCGGGTGTTGAAGGTGCCGAAGGTGGATGTGGATTATTTTGATGAGTAATTTCGGGGTAAATCTTGATTAAAAATCTGTTTGATTTTGTTAGGCGAAAATATTTTTATGCCAAAGCAGTTTATCGTTCTAAATCAACCCATCCTGATGACTTATCAATAGAGTTGATTGACCTATTTGATGATAATCGACAAATTCGCGTGGCAATTATTGATAATGATCAGTTTTATTGGATTGACGCTATTCGACAAATGGGTTGTAAGGTTGAGTATTTCTCTGATTATACAAAACCATTGACGCAGTCAAATCAAAAAATTAAGCCAATTGATTTGAGTTCTTATGACTTGGTGATATGTGATCTGCATGGTGTTGGGGAACAGTTATATCCTGGTCTTGGTGGCGTTGGTGTTTTGATGGAGTTGAGAAATAAAAATCCGCTACAAGTTATTGTTGCTTACACTGGAGATCCTGGTGAGGTAGTTAAGCGCACCAAGAAAAAAGATATTGTTGACGCTACCTTTTGTAAGGATTGGTCGCCGGAGGATTTTTTGTTTAATTTGGATGAGTTGCTGAAAATTTATAAATTGCCAAAATATAGATGGGAGTTTATTAGAAAAAGACTTTCTTATTTGGAGGTTCCTGGGGGTAAGGTGGAGGCGGTAAGGCAAAAATATGTGGAAAATATAATACTTGCTCAAATGTTGAGGGAGAAGTTGAATTATTCTGCGCATGAGGCAAGAAATATAATAACGGGCGCCAGTGAGAATTCAATTGATTACCTTGGGTTGATTAATTATTGGGTAAGTGCTGGTAAGGTTGTTGGGTTGGTTTTGCCGTATATTTGGGAGAATGGTAAATGAATGACGGACAATTTTTAGAGAGATTTATAGTAGGACTTACGCAAGTTGAACTCAGTTAGCACAGAGCTTGGACTTTTGTAGCCATCTCAAATGTACGCCATCGGCACTGACGGTCGAGCTATTTCCTGCCGCATGTAATTCGACATCATCGCCTTCTTGATGCTGTAGATATTCGTCCTCATGTCTCTGGCCAGCGCGGACAGATGGTTCCACGCCAAGATGACACAGGCAATGTGATTCCTCTGCGCCCTGGCAGATCGACACTGGCATTTCTCCATGCCCAGCACCTGCTTGACCTCCCGGTGATACTGCTCGATCTTCCACCTGATCGCGCAGATCTCTCGCGTGTCGTCCACCGAAGTCTGTTCCAGATCATTGGTCACCACCCATTCCGTGCGACCGTTTCCCGTCGCCACCCGAAACAGCTTGACCTTGAGGCTGCCTGGAAACTTGTTCACCTTGACGAGCTTGCCGTGCGCGGCGCCTTGGTCGCTCCACTGCAACTCACTGACGGCCTGATAGGGCGCCTGCGCCTGACTGTCATCGACCAGGCGATTGCTCTTGAGCGGGCAGTAGAAGATCTTGCCCGCACGATGGATGTGCACCATCAGCTCCTTGGTGGCGTACCAGGAGTCCATCAGCACCACGCGGAATGGCAGCTTCTTGCCCGTCATGGCCTCGTCGAACATCTCCTGGACGTGCTGGAGCTTGGTCTTGTGGTCCACCTGCGGGGCGAACACTCGCCAGTCGATGATCCAGTAGCGACCGCTGCGGGGGTTGACGTACAAGCAGTTGACCACACCGATGCCCTTGATCAGGCCATGGGCATTGCCGCTGTACTGCCGCCGCACCAGCTCGATCGCATGGGAGTGGTTCTTGTCCGAGACGCTGTCGTCGAACAGCAAGAAAGCGTTCGGATCAGGTTCGATGGATTTCTCCACCTGCTCCCAGACGATGGCAGGCGTTATGTTTTCGTCTTGCAGGTAACGGTTGATGGCGTCATGCGAGAAATGCGGGTGATGGTCGGCGAAGTAGGTTTGGGTATAGTTGGTCTGGGTGGAGATCAGAAACTGACAGTAGTCGCGTCTTGTCGGCTTCATCATGGCTCCTGTTGAGTTGAGGCAAGCCAATTGTAGGCATATTTAATGAATCCGAACAGCCAGTTGAAACAAGATATTTCAGTGCACATCGGGTGCCGGATCAATCCATGGATCAGAATATGGCACTCAAAACTCAGTTGAGTTTGAAAGTTTCTTTTGCGTAAGTCCTAATTTAGATCTTTGTCTCGTGATATGCAAAATGGAATTCAGAATTTGCAAAAATGTTTAAGAAGGCCGCTGCAAGAGGTGAGTGAAAAAGAATTTGCGTCAGCGAATGCAACGTTAGATGAGATTAATAATGTTTGGGGTGATTTTGTCGGATGGGTTTTAATTGGAACGTTAGATGACTTGGATGGTGCTAGGAGAAACTGCGCTCCTGGAAGGGTTGATATTCAGTCAAAAATAATCAGAGAAAAAAAGAAAAAACATTCATTGCTTTTAACGAAGGGTGTGAAGCTTGATATAACTAACACTCATTCATTGGTTATAGAGACCTATATTCAGTATTTTGAGCAATTGATTGATCTTGTGCTTTCTAATGCAATAAAATATTCTGCAAAAGCTGGTTCTGTTGAGGTTTTATCAAATAAGTCGCCGTCTGGTGTTAGGTTGCAAATTTAGGACTTACGCAAAAGAAACTTTCAAACTCAACTGAGTTTTGAGTGCCATATTCTGATCCATGGATTGATCCGGCACCCGATGTGCACTGAAATATCTTGTTTCAACTGGCTGTTCGGATTCATTAAATATGCCTACAATTGGCTTGCCTCAACTCAACAGGAGCCATGATGAAGCCGACAAGACGCGACTACTGTCAGTTTCTGATCTCCACCCAGACCAACTATACCCAAACCTACTTCGCCGACCATCACCCGCATTTCTCGCATGACGCCATCAACCGTTACCTGCAAGACGAAAACATAACGCCTGCCATCGTCTGGGAGCAGGTGGAGAAATCCATCGAACCTGATCCGAACGCTTTCTTGCTGTTCGACGACAGCGTCTCGGACAAGAACCACTCCCATGCGATCGAGCTGGTGCGGCGGCAGTACAGCGGCAATGCCCATGGCCTGATCAAGGGCATCGGTGTGGTCAACTGCTTGTACGTCAACCCCCGCAGCGGTCGCTACTGGATCATCGACTGGCGAGTGTTCGCCCCGCAGGTGGACCACAAGACCAAGCTCCAGCACGTCCAGGAGATGTTCGACGAGGCCATGACGGGCAAGAAGCTGCCATTCCGCGTGGTGCTGATGGACTCCTGGTACGCCACCAAGGAGCTGATGGTGCACATCCATCGTGCGGGCAAGATCTTCTACTGCCCGCTCAAGAGCAATCGCCTGGTCGATGACAGTCAGGCGCAGGCGCCCTATCAGGCCGTCAGTGAGTTGCAGTGGAGCGACCAAGGCGCCGCGCACGGCAAGCTCGTCAAGGTGAACAAGTTTCCAGGCAGCCTCAAGGTCAAGCTGTTTCGGGTGGCGACGGGAAACGGTCGCACGGAATGGGTGGTGACCAATGATCTGGAACAGACTTCGGTGGACGACACGCGAGAGATCTGCGCGATCAGGTGGAAGATCGAGCAGTATCACCGGGAGGTCAAGCAGGTGCTGGGCATGGAGAAATGCCAGTGTCGATCTGCCAGGGCGCAGAGGAATCACATTGCCTGTGTCATCTTGGCGTGGAACCATCTGTCCGCGCTGGCCAGAGACATGAGGACGAATATCTACAGCATCAAGAAGGCGATGATGTCGAATTACATGCGGCAGGAAATAGCTCGACCGTCAGTGCCGATGGCGTACATTTGAGATGGCTACAAAAGTCCAAGCTCTGTGCTAACTGAGTTCAACTTGCGTAAGTCCTAAAATTGAATCAATTGGGCCTTTGGTCACGAAAGCGGAAGTTGGACGGCTTGGCGAGAATGGTTTTAGATCCGATGCGGCGAAAAGGCTTAATGTCCAAGGGCAAGGTGTTGGTTTGTTTAATGCAAAAAGACTTGCTAAATTGTTGGGTGCAACGATTGATTTTCGACCGGGAACAAAAGTTTTGTTTGATAGTTCTGGGGTGCCATTTGCATCTTTCTCTGTTTTAATAAATTTTCCGGATTCGCCTTTATAGGGTATTTGACTGAATTGATCGTTTTTCTGTGGCATCTGAGCATCGCCTTGGGGCTCAGCAGCGATCGGTTTATGTATTCAGCTGCGTGAAGAAAGCCAATGCCAGCGAGCAAAAGCAATACCGTCAAGCGAACGCTTGACCTGAAGAATCCCCCTCCGCTCACCGACGCGCAGAAAGCGCGGCTGGCCGCCGTGGCCGCCATGCCAGATGAACAGATCGACTACACCGACGCCCCGCACCTGCCCGATGCGGTCTGGGCCAAGGCGGGCGAGCTTCCGGGCGTCAAGCAGCAGATCACGCTGCGCATCGATGCCGACGTGCTGGACTTCTTCAAGCACACCGGCCGGCGCTACCAGACGCGCATCAATGCCGTGCTGCGCGCCTATGTGGACGCGCACAAGACGCACACACAGGCGAAGTAGGGCAGCCGGTCAGCGCCTGAGCACCGGCTTGAGCGCCACCCCCGTGTGACGCTTGCTCTTCACCACGGCTTGCCCGCTGCCCTCCGTCATCCTGGACGAAGCCACTCCTTCTTCAGAGGGATGGGCCGGACAAATCACGCCGCAGTACATTGGGCATCTTCTCCCGGAGGTCCGACCCCATGACGACCATTCAAATCGAGCTGCCCGATGCGACTGCCCAAGCAGCCCGTGCCGCCGGATTGCTGACGCCGCAGGCGCTGGAGCGGCTGCTCATCGAAGCCATTCGCCGACAGCAGGCGGCCGATGCGTTGCTGTCGATCGCCGATCGCGTGGCCGATGCCGGTGTCGAGCCGATGTCGATGGACGACCTCAACGCCGAACGCAAAGCCGCACGCGCAGACCGGCAGCAGCAACGTGCGGGCCGTCATTGACACCAATGTCCTGATCGCCGGGCTGTTGTGGCGCGGTGCGCCACACGCCTTGCTGGCGCAGGTTCGTCGCTCGGTACTTCATCTGGTCAGCAGCCCTGCGCTGTTGGTGGAACTGGCCGATGTGCTGGACCGCCCGAAATTCCTGAGCATCCTGGGCCGAGCGAGTACCACACCAGCCCAATTGCTGACCGAATTGCGCCAACTGGTCGAGGTGGTCGAGCCTGTGCCACTCGATCCGCCCGTCTGCCGCGACCCGGATGACGACGAGGTGCTCGCCGTGGCGAGCACGGCACGGGTGGAACTCATCGTGTCCGGAGATCAGGATCTGCTGGTGCTCGGGCAGTTTCGGGGTATTCCGATCGTCAGTCCGGTTGAGGCGCTGCAACGGATCAGCGCTTGAGCACCGGCCTGAGCGCCACCCCCGTGTGACTCTTGCTCTTCACCACAGCTTCCGGGGTACCGGTGACGACAACCTGCCCGCCGCCCGAGCCCCCCTCCGGCCCCAGATCAATCACCCAATCCGCCTCCGCGATCACATCCAGGTCATGCTCGATGACCACCACGCTGTGCCCGCCGTCCACCAGCCGGTGCAGCACGCGGATGAGCTTCTCCACATCCGCCATGTGCAGCCCCACCGTCGGCTCGTCGAGCACGTACAGCGTGTGCGGCGCCCGCTGCCCGCGCCGGGTCACGTCGTCGCGGACCTTGCTCAGCTCGGTCACCAGCTTGATGCGCTGCGCCTCGCCGCCGGACAGCGTGGGTGAGGGCTGGCCGAGCGTCAGGTAGCCCAGCCCCACGTCCTGGAGCAACTGCAGCGGGTGGGCGATGCTGGGCATGGCGGCGAAGAAGGCCACCGCCTCGTCCACCTCCATCTGCAGCACGTCGCCGATGCTCTTGCCCCGCCACGTCACGGCCAGCGTCTCGGTGTTGAACCGCGCCCCCCCGCACAGGTCGCACGGCACCTTCACGTCCGGCAGGAACGCCATCTCGATCGTGCGCAGCCCCTGGCCCTCGCAGCCGGGGCAGCGTCCGTCGCCGGTGTTGAAGCTGAAGCGCCCGGCGGCGTAGCCCCGCGCCTTGGCCTCCAGCGTCTCGGTGAAGAGCTTGCGGATCGTGTCCCAGAAGCCGATGTAGGTCGCCGGGCACGAGCGCGGCGTCTTGCCGATCGGCGTCTGATCGACTTCGAGCACCCGGTCGACATTGCTCCAGCCCTCCAGCCCGGTGCAGCCGACCCAGGCCGGGCGCTCGCCCGCCTTCTTCCCCGCGAGCTTGTGCGCCACGATCGCCTGCACGTTGGCCAGGAGCACGTCGCGCGCCAGCGTCGATTTGCCCGACCCCGACACCCCCGTCACCGCCACCAGCCGCGCCAGCGGCACCTCCACGTCCACGCCCTTCAGGTTGTGCAGCGACGCCCCGCGCAGCGTCAGCGCCGGCCCGTCCGGCTCGACCGGGCGGCGCGGGCGAGTGGGGTGCTTCAGCGGGGCGTTGAGGTAGCGGCCGGTGATCGAGTCCGGGTTGAGCCGGAGCTGTTCGGCGGTGCCCTCGGCCATGATCCGGCCGCCGCGCTTGCCGGCGCCGGGGCCGATGTCGATGATGTGGTCGGCGCGGCGGATGGTGTCTTCGTCGTGTTCGACCACCACCAGCGTGTTGCCGGCGCTGCCGAGCTTGTGCAGCGCGTCGAGCAGGATGCGGTTGTCGCGCGGGTGCAGGCCGATGGTCGGCTCGTCGAGCACGTAGCACACGCCCTGCAGGTTGCTGCCGAGCTGCGCGGCGAGCCGGATGCGCTGCGCCTCGCCGCCGGAGAGCGTCGGCGCGGCGCGGTCCAGCGTCAGGTAGCCCAGGCCCACGTCGCCGAGGAAGCTCAGCCGGTTGCGGATCTCGACCACCACGTCGCGGGCGATCGCCGACTCGCGGCCGTCGAGCTTGTGCGCCTCGATCCAGCGCCGGCCGTCGTCCACCGACTTGGCCGCCACCTCCGCGATCGACGCTTCGCGGAAGCGCACCGCCCGCGACACCGGGTTCAGCCGCGCCCCCGCGCAGGCGCCGCAGGTCTTGTCCTCCGCCAGCCCCTCGACCTCCGGCTCGGCGAACGTCTTCTCGCGGCCCTTGTCGCCGTCGTCCTTCACGCTGTCGTCGAGCGCCTTGCGCTGCTCGCCGGAGAGCTGTAGGCCGGTGCCGACGCACTCCGGGCACCAGCCGTGCTTGCTGTTGTAGCTGAACATGCGCGGGTCCAGCTCGGGGTAGCTGGTGCCGCAGCTCGGACAGGCACGCTTGGTGGAGAACACCTTGGCCTTGCTGCGGAACGCGGTGGACAGGAACCCCGCCGCCAGCGACAGGGACAGCGACTTGGCCGTCAGCGCCGACTTCAGCGGCGTCAGCAGGTGCAGTACGCCCTTGCCGTGGTCCAGCGCCTCGGCCAGCGCGGCGCGCAGCCGCGCCTCGTTCGACACGTCCACCAGCAGGTCGGCGACCGGCAGCTCGATCGTGTGCTCCTTGTAGCGGTCGAGCTTGGGCCAGGCGTCGGTCGGCAGGAACTCGCCGTCCACCCGCAGGTGCGCATAGCCCTTGCCCTTGGCCCACTTGGCGAGGTCGGTGTAGACGCCCTTGCGCCCGATCACCAGCGGCGCGAGCAGGCCGATGTGCTGGCCCCGGTGGTCGCGCAGCAGTTGCGCGGCGATCGACTCGGGCGTCTGCGGCTGCACGGCGACCCAGTCCTCGGGCGGGGCGTGGAAGTCGCTGCAGCTCGGGCAGAACTGCGTGCCGAGCTTGACGTAGAGCAGGCGCAGGAAGTGCCAGACCTCGGTGGTTGTGGCGACGGTGCTCTTGCGCCCGCCGCGCGACAGCCGCTGCTCGATGGCCACGGTCGGCGGAATGCCCCAGACGGCATCGACCTCGGGGCGTCCAGCCGGCTGCACGATGCTGCGCGCGTAGGCGTTCAGGCTCTCCAGGTAGCGGCGCTGGCCCTCGTTGAACAGGATGTCGAAGGCCAGCGTCGATTTACCGGAGCCGGACACGCCGGTGACGACGGTGAACTGGCCGCGCGGGATGTTGACGGACAGACCCTTGAGGTTGTGCTCGCGGGCGTTGACGATCTGGATGCAGTCGTCGTGCGCCTGGCGGGTACGGTCGCGGCGGGCCTTGATGAGGGTCTGCAGCGGCACGCCTTCCTCGACACGCAGCCCGCCGTGGCCGAGCGCGGTTTCGTACTCACGCAGCGCCTTGCCGGTGTGGCTGGTCGCATGCGCCCGCAGGTCGTCCGGCGTGCCCTCGGCCACCAGCTCGCCGCCCGCCTCGCCGCCTTCCGGCCCGAGATCGACGATCCAGTCGCTGGCGCGCACCACGTCGAGGTTGTGCTCGATCACCAGCAGGCTGTGCCCGGCCTCCAGCAGCTTGCGGAATGCCCGCATCAGCTTGGCGATGTCGTCGAAGTGCAGGCCGGTGGTCGGCTCGTCGAACAGGAACAGCGTGCCCTTCTTGGCCAGCTTCTGCTTGCTGGCGCTGGCGCTCTTGGCGGCCTCGGCCAGGAAGCCGGCGAGCTTGAGCCGCTGCGCCTCGCCGCCCGAGAGCGTGGGCACCGGCTGGCCGAGCTTGACGTAATCGAGGCCCACATCGGCCAGCGGCTGCAAGGCCCGCACCACCTCGCGGTCCTGCGCGAACAGCCGCACCGCGTCGGCTACGGTCAGCTCCAGCACGTCGGCGATGGACATCTCCTTGCCAAGCCGCTCGATCTTCACCTCGCGCAGCTCGGCGCGGTAGCGCGTGCCGTCGCAGTCCGGGCAGCGCAGGTACACGTCGCTGAGGAACTGCATCTCGACATGCTCGAAGCCCGAGCCGCCGCAGGTCGGGCAGCGGCCGTCGCCGGCGTTGAAGCTGAACATGCCGGCGGTGTAGCTGCGCTGCTGCGCGGCGGGCAGCGCGGCGAACAGTTCGCGGATCGTGTCGAAGGCGCCGACGTAGCTGGCGGGGTTCGAGCGCGCCGTCTTGCCGATCGGGCTTTGATCGACGAACACGGCGTCGCTCAGCCAGTCCGCGCCGAGCAGGCGGTCGTGTTCACCGGGCGACTCGGTGGCCTGCCCGAAATGCCGCGCCAGCGCCGGGTAGAGCACGTCCTGGATCAGCGTCGACTTGCCCGAACCGCTCACGCCGGTGACGCAGACCAGCCGCTGCAGCGGGAATTCGGCGGTGACGTTGCGCAGGTTGTGTTCGCGCGCACCTTCGAGCACGAGGCGCGGCGTGCTCGGCAGCACCGGGCGCGCCAGCCCCAGGCCGATCGTGCGCCGCGCGCCGAGGTAGGCGCCGGTCAGCGTCTCGGCGCCTTTCAGGTCGTCGGGCGTGCCATCGAAGACGATGCGCCCGCCCTGCGTGCCGGGGCCGGGGCCGAGGTCGATGATGCGGTCGGCGGCGAGCATCACGGCCGGGTCATGTTCGACCACCACCAGCGTGTTGCCCGCGTCGCGCAGCCGCGCCATCGCCTGGTTGATGCGGTCCATGTCGCGCGGGTGCAGGCCGATCGACGGCTCGTCCAGCACGAACAGCGTGTTCACCAGCGAGGTGCCGAGCGCGGTTGTCAGGTTGATGCGCTGCACCTCGCCGCCGGAGAGCGTGCGGCTCTGCCGGTCCAGCGACAGGTAGCCCAGGCCCACGTCGCAGAGGTATTTCAGCCGCGTGCGGATCTCGTCGAGCAGCAGCTCCAGCGCGTCGTCCAGCATCTGCGACGGCAGCTCCAGCCCGTCGAAGAAGCGCCGCATCCGCTCGATCGACAGCAGCATCAGGTCGTGCAGGCTCAGGCCGGGCAGGGCTTCGAGCTGCGCCCGCGACCACTGCGCGCCCACCGGCAGAAAGCGCTTGGCCGGCGGCAGCGCCAGATCCGCCTGCGGCTTCTCGCCGAGGCGCCACAGCAGCGATTCCAGCTTCAGCCGCGCCCCGCCACAGACGCCGCAGGGCGTGTAGCTGCGGTACTTCGACAAGAGCACGCGGATGTGCATCTTGTAGGCCTTGCTCTCCAGGTAGTCGAAGAAGCGCCGGATGCCGTACCACTGCTTGCTCCACTCGCCCTTCCAGTCCGGCGAGCCGTCGAGCACCCAGGCCTGCTGCGCCGGGCTCAACTGATTCCACGCCGTGTCGCGCGGGATGCCGGCGTCGCCCGCGTACTTGAGCAGGTCGTCCTGGCATTCCTTCCACGCCGGCGTCTGCAGCGGCTTGATGGCGCCGCTGCGCAGCGTCTTGCGCTGGTCCGGGATGACGAGGCCGAAGTCCACGCCGATCACCCGCCCGAAGCCGCGGCAGGTCTCGCAGGCGCCAAACGCCGAGTTGAACGAGAACATCGACGGCTGCGGCGCGCTGTAGCGGCGGTCGGATTCGGGGCAGTGCAGGCCGCTGCTGTAGCGCCAGATTTCGGCGCTGTCGTCTGCGCCGGCGTACACGTTGCAGCGCCCGCCACCGCGCTTGAGCGCCGTCTCCAGCGCCTCGTTGACGCGGATCGCCTCGGCGTTGCTGAACCGGAACCGGTCCGCCACGACATCGAGCACCTTGCGCGGCCCGGTCGGCGTGGCGACCTCGCGCTCGGCCTGCACACGGGTGTAGCCGCTGGCGGCCAGCCATTGTTCGATCTCGGCGGGCGTGGTGGAGGCGGGTAGCTCCACCGGGAAGGTGATGACCAGCCGCGGATCGCCGGCCGCCTCGCTGCGCGCCTTCAGGTCGGCGCGGATGCTCTGCGGATCGTCCTCGCGCACGGGCTGTGCGGTGTCCTGGTCGAAGAGCTGCGCGGCGCGGGCGAACAGCAGCTTCAGGTGGTCGTTCAGCTCCGTCATCGTGCCGACCGTGGAGCGGCTGGTGCGCACCGGGTTGGTCTGGTCGATGGCGATGGCCGGCGGCACGCCTTCGACCGCATCGACCGCCGGGCGGTCCATCCGGTCGAGGAACTGCCGCGCGTAGGCGGAGAAGGTCTCGACGTAGCGCCGCTGGCCTTCGGCGTAGAGCGTGTCGAACACCAGCGACGACTTGCCCGACCCGCTCGGGCCGGTGACGACCGTCAGCTCCCCCGTGCGGATGTCGAGGTCGAGGTTCTTGAGGTTGTGCTGGCGGGCGCCACGGATTCGGATCAGGCCGGTCATCAGAATGCTCTCGCGGGGCGAAAGCGGAACATTCTAGGGACGCGGCCCTCCGGTGCGTCAGTCCGGGACTTTGAGCGTCAATCCCGTCATGACGATCTGGTCCCCCGCCACCGGCGCCGTGGCGATCGCCGGCACGTTGGCGGCCGTGAGCGCCGTCGCGCTGGTGGCGCGCGGCGTGGTGCGCACGACCTGGCTGACCGGCAAGGCGGCGCCGGTACTCAGGTGGCTCCACATCGCGTTCAGCGCCTGGTTCAGGTACGGGTGCAGCGGCACGGCCCGCGTGTCGTAGCCGAGCAGCGCGCCGAAGGCGATGAAGGTGTCGAAGTGCTGCGCGTTGGTCACCTCGATGTAGCGCACCTTGGCGGCGTCGGCGGCGCTGTCGGTGAGCTGGTTCTTGCCGAAGTAGGCGCGGGCGGTGTGGTTCACCGGCAGCAATGTGTCGCTGCGGCCGGCGACGATGATCGTCGGCTTGCTGCGCAGCTTGGCCGTCAGTTGCACTTCGTTCACCCCGGCGATCACGCGGTCGGACTGCGCCTTGAGCGTGCCGGTGAGCGCTGCGCCTGTGGCCTCGTCCTTGCCGGTGACCAGCGAGCGCATGCACAGCGCGCCGTCGAGCGCGAAGTCGGCGGTGTTGCTGGTGGGCGAGACGGCCAGGAAGTCGAGCTTGGCGCCGCCGACCGAGCGGTCATAGACGAGGTTGGCGATGCCGGTGATCGGCGGCACGCCATTGCCGCTGGCGAACACGCCGGCCTGCGTCGCAGGGACTTGCGCGGCGACATCGCCGATGGCGGTCGTGTTCGCCATGCTGAAGCCGCACACGCTGTCGGTGACGCTGAAGCGGCCGTAGGTGTTGACGTAGGTGACGACGATCGAGTTCGTGGCGAAGCGGAAGTGCGACTGGTGGAAGAAGTTGGTTTCCGCCTGCCAGCCATAGGCGTTGAGCTTGGCTAGCGCGGCGTCGGCCTGCTCGGCCAGCGTGGCGCCGGTCAGCAGCCCGCGGGCGGCGAGGGCGGCGCAGCGGTTCTGGGCTGCGGTGGTGAAGGCCGCCGGCCAGAACGCGGCGGCGAGTGCCTGGCTCGCCTGCGTGGACAGCGCGGCGCAGGGCTGGTAGACGTTGGCGTAGGTGAAGTAGTCGATCAGCGGCTTGCTGTGCGTGGCGACATTGGCCGCGCCTTGCTGGATCGTCAGGCCGGTGTTGGCGCCGGGCTGGGCGTTCGGCTCCGACACGGCGACGCCGTCGATCAGGCCCTCGGTGTCCTGCTCGGCCGCGGCCAGCGCGGCGCCGCCGCCGTTCGACACCGACGAGGCGATGACGACGGTGTTGCCGGGCACGATGGTGCGGACCTTCTTGCTGGCGTCGGCGGCGGTGGCGGTGCCGTAGCGCTCGTTGAGGACGTAGAAGGCCAGCCGCACGGCGTCGAGTGTGTTCTTGCCCCAGTCCTTCTCGGGGTTCTGCTGCGAGTGGGCGTGCTTGTAGGCGACGCGGTTGGGTGTGGCGGTGTTGAAGGCGGCCACGTCGGAGGCCGCGGCGGCCGACTGGAAGATCGCCTGCGTGCCGGCGGTGGCGGCGTTCAGCATCGTGCCGTCGCGGGCCATGACGGCACCGCTGGTCAGGTCGTGCAGGCCGTTGCCCGAACCCTTGTCGGTGTAGGCGACCGCGCAGCCGCGCTTCAGGCCCCATTCGCCGGCCGTCCCGATGGCGCCGTAGACGCCGCGCGAGCCAGACGAGGTGGCGGTGACGATGCAGGGTTTCTTCGCGTCGAAGCTGTCGGGCACCTGGACCATCAGCGTGACGTTCTGCTTGCCCGTGCCGTCATCGACGGTGGCGATGTACTCGCGGCCGGCGATCTTGCCTTCACCCAGCGTGTCACCGCCGTTCAGGTCGATGTTCGGGCCATAGAGCACGCCCATGCCACCGGCGGCGGTGTAGTCGACCAGCGCGCGGTAGTTGTTGTAGATGGCGTTGCGGCGCAGCTCGGACGCGGTCGGCGTGGCGGGTGTGGCGTAGGCGGGTGCGGCACCCATCAGGCCGGTCTTGCCGAGGCCGGCGGTGAGCAGGTCGTCGGTCGTGCCGTCGTACACCTTCTCGACGACGGCACCGGAGAGACCGGCGGGCAAGGTGTTGACGTCCTCGCTGCTGGAGGCGCAGCCGCCGAGAACCAGGGCGGTCAGTGCGGCGGCGGCGATGGGGGTGCGTTTCGGGATCGACAGGATCGACGGGGTCGGCTTGTGCATTGGTATCTCCCACGAAAGGGTGCCCGGTCGGGACGCCGGGTGGGGACATCCTTGCCTTCCGGGTCGATTCACACCATGCCGAAATCCCCTGAACCAGCGTAAACCCCGAGTCGATCCTGGTGCGACCGTGGCGTGGCGCGGGGGATCATTGCACCAAGGTGGTGAGCGGGTTGAGCGCCGCAAGGTCCATCGGCTCGAAACGGCTGAAGCGCAGATCCTCCAGGATCCTGCGGCCGGCCGGATCAGCGTCCATGCCGCACAGCACGGCGCGCACTTCGTCGAGGCGTCCGGCCAGTGTGGGGCCGACGCAGAAGCAGTGCGAGGCGGTCTGGCTTTCGGTGGCGGCGACGATCTCCAGCGCGTCGCGGGTCGAGGCGCTCAGGCCGTGCCAGGTCTCGTTGAACACGAAGCCGACATCGGCCTGGCCCGCCAGCACCGCCTGTGCCGCCTTGAGGTGGTTGCCCGCCATCTGGAAACTGCAGTCGGCCAGGGGCACCTGCAGCTGGTTCAGCAGCGTCAGGCCGAGGAAATGCACGATCAGCTTGTCGGTGGCGGAGGCAACCTTCAGCGGCCGCGTGGCCGGCAATCCGACGCCGCGGCGCGCGACCAGCATCGTCTCGTCGAAGACCCCGGCCGGCCGGGCGACTGGCACGAACCCCAGTTTCTGCTGGTACTTCAGCGCGCTGAACGGGTTGGCGTAGACCAGGTCATAGCCCCCGGCCAGCACCCGTTCGCGCTCGACATTGAAGTTGTCGAAGGGATCGAAGCGCATCGCCAGACCCAGTTTGCGCTGCAGGTAGGTGTTGAGCAGAAACCAGCCGGCAAGGTTCTTGGCGGTGTCATGCGGACAGACGGACAGTTGGTAGCGGGTGGACATCGTGTGGAGCAGCAGGTCTGGGGATGGCGTCGATTCTCCGCAGCCGGGCTGACGCCGAAGGCCCGGAGACCCACGGAACTTCGGGGTTTCTCTTCACCCCATCAGCGCACAGGGCACGGACCAGAGCAGCTGCCCCGGCTGTTGTCCGTGGGGTTCGACCGTGATGCAGGTCAGCGAGGCCTTCTTCACGCGCACGATCGGGTGCGTGCTGCCCAGCAGGCGGCTGATCAGGTCGGAGAGGTCTGGCTCGTGGCCGACCAGCCAGAGCGAGTCGGCGTCCGCGGTGGCGCCGCTGTTGGCGCTGACCACCTCGCGCAGTTCGGCCAGTGCATGCAGCACCGGGGTGCCGAGCCGCAGCCAGTCGACGACCTGCGGGCGCGGACAGTCGGGCAGGTGCTGGCTGAAGTGGGTGGCCGTCTCGACGGCGCGCACCAGCGGGCTGCTGAGCAGGCGCTGCGGCTGTAGTCCCTGGCGCTCGCAGAAGCGGGCCACGGCACGCGCCTGGCCGAGGCCTTTTTCCGTGAGGGTGCGCTCGGCGTCGGGGATCGGCAGGTGCCGGTCCTGTGCGGTGGCGTGGCGGAGGAAGTAGAGGCGGGTGATCACGGTGGGCATTGTGATCCGGGCGTGGGGTGCCGGGAGGGAAGCTGTTGGAATCCGGCTCCGCGTCGCGTGGGGTCTGAACCTGGCGCTCTCTGCACCTCAGCCCGCGGCGATGGGATCGTCAGATTCCAACAGCGCCACCGTCAGCGCGCCGCACGGGGCGTGCGCTGCGCAGTCGTTGTCGTTGCCCGGTGTGTCCCGGGACAACATGGAATGCATTGACGCACGACGCCGCGCAGCGCAAGTAACCAGATCTGGCCAGTACCTTGGTCGGGTTTGGTGTTGCCGGTGGACTGGAATGGCTCCAGCGGCCTGAAAAACGTGAAGATTGCCCATTTATTGGCAGGGTTCCCCATGATCCGGGGGTTCCGTTGCAAGTGCTTTCGATGCGTACGGTAACAAACCTGCACCGGATCGTCACACAGTCGCGGGGTGTTCCTCCGGGCTGTCGATGCGGTCGGCGAGGACTGCGCCGGTGTAGCCGTGCTCGGGGTGGGGCACCAGGCGGATCCGGCCCCCATGGGCCCAGACCGCGTCCACGCCGTCGCGCCAGAAGCCCCGTGGCATCGACGGCATCGGTTGCGTGCAGACCAGCACACCGGCTCCATCGTCCGGCGTGCTGCGGGTCTCGATCGCCGCGCCCAGGCAGCGGCATTGCACTTCGCCCCGCACATTCGGCAGGGTCGGCAGGCCGCCGACGAAGGCGCCGGCGATGTCGGTGCTGCCGACGATGGTGGTGATCCAGATCGGCTGGCCGTTCACCGGTGGCAGCTGTTCCCACAGCCAGTCGTGGCACGCCGGTGCCAGCGGCGTGCCAGCCGAGCCGACAGCCCGCAGCGCGGACAGGTCGGTGGTGCGGCCCAGGTCGATGTCGGCCTGCATCACCCCGGTGTGGAAGGCGGCGCTGGCGCCGAAGAAGGTCACCCCGGTCTCTCCGACGAACTGCCACAGGCGTGTCCAGTCGGGCGCCTCGGTGCTGCCGGCCGGGTGGCCGTCGAAGAGGCAGAGCGTGGTGCCGCCGAGCAGTCCGCCGATCTGCAGGTTCCACATCACCCGGCCGGTGGACGAGGTCCAGTGGAAGCGGTCGCCGGTGTCGACCGAGGCGCCGAGGTTGTTGTGCAGGGTGTTGAGCTTGAGCATCTCCAGCACGACGCCGCCATGGCCATGGACGATGGGCTCGGGCCGGCTGGAGGCGCCGTTGGCGTAGACGATCCACAGCGGGTGGTCGAAGGGCAGCCACTCGGGCTCGAAGTCCGGGTCGCCGGCCAGCATCGGGCGCAGGTCATAGGCGCGCCGACCAGGGCGGGCGAACTCGTCGACCTCGGCATCCTTGTCGAGACAGGGCCAGATCACCACATGCCCGACGCTGGGCAGGCCGTCGAGCAGGGCGTGGACGAGCGGCAGGCGGTCATGGTCGCGACCGCCGTGGGTGGTGCCGTCGCAGGCGATCAGCACCTTGGGCGCGATCTGGCGGAAGCGGGCGAGCACGGCCGGTGCCTCCATGTCCGGCGAACACACCGACCAGACCGCCCCCAGGCTCGCGCAGGCCAGGAAGGCGACCACCGTCTGCGGCGCATTGGGCAGGTAGGCGGCGACCCGGTCATGGCGCTGCACCCCCATGCCGCGCAGCGCGACCGCCAGCGACGCGACCTCGCGGCGCAGCTCCGGCCAGCTCAGCGACAGCGTGCGGCCGGCGTCCTGCAGCTGCTCGTTGCGGAACAGGATGGCGGGCAGGTCGGCACCGTGTGCGGCGTCGGCGTGGCGGAAGACCTGGCGCGCGTAGTTCAGTTGCGTGCCGGGGAACCAGACGGCGTCGGGCGTGCGGGATTCGGCCAGGGCACGGGTCGGTGGCGTGGGCGACTCGATCTCGAAGTAGTCCCAGATGGACTGCCAGAAACCGTCCAGATCGGTGACCGACCAGTGCCACAGCGCGTCGTAGGTGTCGAAGCTGCGCTGGCGGTTCAGCCGCAGCCAGCGGAGGTAGCGGGAGATCTGCGGCTCGTGGGGCGCCATCATGTTGGATCCAGTATTCGGCTGCGATGCAGCTGTTACAGCAAAAGATGCCAACTTTTTATCAGAAATGGCGCCTTGCCGGCTATTTGGGTGCAGTTGCCCCTGGCCTGTCGATGTCGAGATAGGACCACCAGTTCAGCCAGAACGGTGCCCGCCGGTAGCCGATGACCTGCGGATGGGTCAGGTCGGTGATGAGCCGGTGCACATGGAAACGGTAGGGTGCGTAAGCCAGCATCAGCCGGTTGGCCTCGCGGAAAGCGGCCAGCCGCTCGGGGCCATCGGGCAGGGCGGTGATGCGCTCGTAGACTCGGTCGAATGCCGGCAAGCGGAACCTGGCCATGTTGCCCTGGCCCGCCGAGGGACCATAGCCGCTCTCCAGTGCCCCCTGCCCATCGGGCGAGCCCGCACTCGACCCGACCCGCCACAGCATGAACTTGCCGGCGCGGGTCGACTTGAGGTTCTCGCTCCACTGGCCGACCTTCAGCTCGATCTTCAGCCCGAGCGTGTCCATGTTCTTCTTGTAGATCTCGTCGAGCTGGCGGCTGGTCTGGTCGGCCTGCGTCAGCACGACGATGGTCAGCTTCGATCCGTCCGGCCGCTCGCGCCAGCCGTCGCCGTCGCGGTCCACATAGCCCCAGGTGTCGAGCAGCGCGCGGGCGCGGGCGGGCTGGTATTCGCCGATCTCGGTGCGCAGGGCGGGGTCATGGCCGTAGGTGCCGGGCTGGATGCCGGCCTGCGCGGGCATGGCTTCGCCGCGGCGGCCGAGGCGGATCTCGCGCTTGATGTCGAGCCCCAGGCTGATCGCGCGGCGCAGCGCGACCTGCTGCGGTGCCAGCCCGCCGATCACCGGGTCTTCCATGTTGAACACCGACATCGTCACGTCCGAGCCGGCGATGCGGTATTTGCGGATGCCCTTCTTCGCGAGGTGGGGCGCGAGTTCGCCTTTCACCAAGGCCTGCGGGATGTAGTCGGCGGGCACACGCTCCAGCAAGTCCTGCTCGCCGTTGAGGAAGGCGAGCCAGCGCGGCTGTGACTCCTCGATGATCGACACCTCCACGCGGTCGAGCATGGGGATGCGCCGGCCCTTGAAGCGGGCGAGCAGCGCGTGGCCCTCCACGTCGTCCGCATTGGGCGTGGCGTCGTAGAAGCGCTCGCGGTAGCCGGTGAACCGCTCCATGACGATCATCGAGCTGCGCCGCCACTCGGCCAGCCGGAACGGGCCGGTGCCGATGGGGTGCTCCATGATCTTGTCGCCGTAGTGCTCGACGACTTCGCGCGCCATCGCCTCCATGCCGGCCAGCGTGTAGAGGAAGCGCGGGCGCGATTCGCGCAGGCGAAAGCGCAGCGTGTAGCGGTCCAGCGCCTGCGCGCCTTCCACGGGCTGGTTGTAGTCGAATGGCTTCTTGGACTGGATCGCCGCGTCGCGCAGCGCCTGCAGGCCGAGGATGCCCTGCTCCTCCAGCGAGGTGTGGCCGGGGCTCTTGGTGGCGGGGTCGTAGTAGCGCTTGAGGGTGTAGACGTAGTCCTCGGCGGTCAGCTCGCGCGGCTTGCCCTTGAAGGCCGGGTCGTCGTGGAACAGGATGCCGGGGCGGATCTTCAGCGTGAACGTACGGTGGTCGTCGGCGATCTCGGGCATCGCCACCGCCGTGCAGGGCCGGATCAGGAACGGCCGCGCCAGGTGGTCGTACTCCAGCAGCGTCTCGAAGATGTGCGCGGCGATGGTGCGCGAGTAGATGTCGCTGAGCTGCACCGGGTCGAAGCCGGTCTCGGCCGCGTTGAAGGCGTAGCGCAGCACCTTCTTCGGTCCGGTGGCCGTGCCGGACTCGGCGGCGTGCAGCCAGTCCGGTGCGGCCATCAGGCCGGTGCCCGCCGCAGCGGCGGTCAGCAGATCACGTCGCGTCGGGTGCACAGGCATCTCCTCGGTGGGGGTCCGGTCAGCCGCGCGCGGCGTTGATCTGGTCGCGGGTGGCCATCGCCACGCGGCGGGCCGCCTCGGCGAAGTCCTCGCCCCGGCTGGCGTAGAGCACGGCGCGCGAGCTGTTGACGACGATGGTGCCGGTGTCGGTCAGGCCTGCCTTCACCGTCGCCTCGGCGTCGCCGCCCTGCGCGCCGACGCCGGGGATCAGCAGCGGCAGCGTCGGCGCGATGGCGCGCACGCGGGCGATCTCTGCGGGGAAGGTGGCGCCGACGACCAGCCCGATCTGGCCGGTGCTGTTCCATTCGGTCTGCGCGAGGTGCGCCAGGTGCTCGAACAGGCGTGGCTGGCCCGGCACGTCGGCCAGGCGCTGCATCTGCCAGTCGTTGCCGCCGGGGTTCGAGGTGCGGCACAGCAGGATCACGCCCTTGTCGGCGTAGGCCAGGAAGGGGTCGATCGTGTCGCGGCCCATGAACGGCGACAGCGTGACGGCATCCGCCCGGTAGCGCACGAAGGCTTCGCGGGCGTACTGCTCGGCGGTCGAGCCGATGTCGCCGCGCTTGGCGTCGAGGATCACGGGCACGTCGGGCGCGACCGCCTTCATGTGCGCCATCAGCTGTTCGAGCTGGTCCTCGGCGCGGTGTGCGGCGAAGTAGGCGATCTGCGGCTTGAAGGCGCAGACGAGGTCTTTCGTCGCATCGACGATGGCGGCGCAGAAGTCGTAGATCTTCGACGCATCACCCGCCCAGGCGCCGGGGAACTTCGACGGCTCGGGGTCGAGGCCGACGCAGAGGAGGGAGTGGTTCTGGCGCGTGGCGCGGGCGAGGTGGGT
The DNA here is from genome assembly GCF_034519685.1 of Sphaerotilus sp. Classification (GTDB taxonomy): domain Bacteria; phylum Pseudomonadota; class Gammaproteobacteria; order Burkholderiales; family Burkholderiaceae_C; genus Sphaerotilus. Next base: position 202,240 of record NZ_JAXHOF010000002.1, read on the forward strand.
GGTGAAGGTCATGGTGCGGAAGTGGTGTGCGTGTCAGTCGGCTGGTCAGTCGATCGGACAGAAGAGGCGTGTCTTGGCGACCCAGTCGGTGCAGAGCTTGCGAAAGGACCGGCTGCGGTCGAAGGCCGTTTCCAGGTCCATGCGGGCCGACAGGGCCGGCTGGTCCGTCACGGGGTGATAGCCGCTGCGGTCGGTCTTGCGCAGGGCCAGCCAGCCTTTGGCATTGCGGGGTTGTTCGGCGTCTGTCCTGGCATCCTCGGCCGAGATGCGCAGGCTGCGGTGGCCATCCAGTGAAGCCGCTGCCGCGATGAACCAGGCTTCGTATTCACGGTTGGCCAGCACCACGGCCACGGGCCGGTGGGGAACGACCTGCTGCGCGCGCTCGCGCAATTGCTCGCCGAGCGCCTTCGGGCAGTCGTCGTCCGCATCCAGCAGCACCAGAATCCAGCCGGACTCGCCGCATTTGCTGGCCGCCAGTTGCAGGTGGCGGCTGAATTCCTGCGGTCTGTTCACCAGACTCATGCGGGGCACGCGGATGGGCGCGAGGATCTGCACCGGACAGTCCGGTGTTTGCCACTGGCCGATGCGGCGCAGCAGGATCGGCAGGGCATGCACCTCGCCATCGCCTTCGACGATGGCACAGACCTTGACGGTCACGGTGCGATCTCGCCGAACAGCGAGGCCTGGCGCTGCTGGGCCAGCAAGCTGTCGGGATCGGGCGTCAACTGGTTCAGGCGCAGAAGCTCACCCGCCGAGAACAGGTGCTGCTTCATCGCGTCCCTGGAGCTGGCATCCAGCGGCGCGATGCGGGTCTCGCTGCCTTCCGCGACGACGGCCCTCACGGTGTCTGCGTCCAGATCCGGGTCGTCCATCAGGTCCGGGCTGTGGCTGGTGACGATGATCTGTGTGCGCTGGGACGCGCGGTTCAGGGCCTCACGCAAGGCCCGGCTGGCGGCGGGATGCAGGGCGGTCTCTGGCTCCTCGATGCCGATCAGCGTCGGCGCATGGTCCGGGTTCCCCTGGAACAGCGCGGTCAGCACGCCCAGTGCCCGCAGCGTACCGTCCGACATGTTCTGCGCCGTGAAGCGCCAGGGATGCTTGGCACCGGCCATGCTCTGGCGGAACTCCAGCGTCTCCATCGGGCCGATCTGCTTGCGCTCGACGCCCTCGATCATCGGCACGACGATCTGCAGGTACTCCTGGATCCGGGCCAGCGAGTCCGGCGAGGTGCGCTCTAGGTGGCCGATCACGCTGGCGATGTTTTCACCCACCGGTTTGAGCAGCCGCCCGTCCTGCGGCTTCTGCGGGTCACGCATCACCTTGGGATTCAGGTTGTAGAAGCCCATGCCGGTCAAGGCGTCGAACACCGGACGAAAGGCCTTCAGTCCGGACAGCGACACCAGCGCGAGCCGGTCCGAGGTGATGGCGGGAAAGAAGTCCTCGCTGCTGGCCTTGATGCGACCACGTTCGATCTCGAAATGGGGGCCGTGGCCCTTGCCGCCGAGTGAGCATTCCTCGTTCTGGACTTCGTAGCCGCGGTCTGCGAGCGTGCCGACGTTGAAGGCGTAGTGCCCGGTCTGGCCATCCCGCAAGCGAAACTCCAGCCGGATGCCGAAGTTCGTGGGGTGGCCGCTGGATCGACGCCGCACTTCCGACAGCCCACCGCGCTCGTTCAGTGCAATGTCCAGCGAGCCGGTCAAGGCATCCCTGACCAGGTGCATCGCATCCAGGAAATTGCTCTTGCCCGACCCGTTGGCCCCGACCAGGTAGGTCAGCGCACCCAGTCGGACATCGCAATATCCGATGCTGCGGTAGTTGCGCAGCACCACACGGGTCAGGAAGATCGAGGCGGTCATGGGCGTCGATTGTGATGCCGGAGCGTGGCGCCGTGTCAGCCGCCGATGCGCCGCGCCAGCGCCGTCGCCATCCCCGTGTAGCTCCCCGGCGTCATCGCCAGCAGCCGGTCCTTCTCGTGCTGCGGCAGGTCCAGCGCCGCGACGAATCCGCGCATCAGCTCGGCCGTCATCGGCTGGCCGCGCGTGAACTTCTTCAGTTGCTCATACGGCTCGGGCAGGCTGTAGCGGCGCATCACCGTCTGGATCGGCTCGGCCAGCACTTCCCACGCATCGTCGAGGTCCGCCGCCAGCGCCGCCGCGTTCAGCTCCAGCTTGTCCAGACCGCGCAGCAGGCTGTCATAGCCCAGCAGCGCATAACCCAGCGCCACGCCCATGTTGCGCAGCACGGTCGAGTCCGTCAGATCCCGCTGCCAGCGGCTCACCGGCAGCTTCTGCGCCAGGTGCGTCAGCAGCGCGCTGGCCAGGCCGAAGTTGCCCTCGGCGTTCTCGAAGTCGATCGGGTTGACCTTGTGCGGCATGGTGGACGAGCCGACCTCGCCCTCCTTGGTCTTCTGCTTGAAGAAGCCCAGCGAGATGTAGCCCCACACGTCGCGCGCCCAGTCGATCAGGATCGTGTCCACGCGGGTGAAGGCGTCGAACAGCTCGGCCATGTAGTCGTGCGGCTCGATCTGGATGGTGTACGGGTTGAAGGTCAGCCCGAGCGGGCCTTCGATGACGTGGCGGCTGAACGCCTCCCAGTCGTGCTCGGGGTAGGCCGACAGGTGCGCGTTGTAGTTGCCCACCGCGCCGTTCATCTTGGCCAGCAGCTTCACGCCGGCGATGCGGGCACGGGCGTTCTGCAGGCGCGCCACGACGTTGGCGATCTCCTTGCCGACGGTCGTCGGGCTGGCGGTCTGGCCGTGGGTGCGGCTGAGCATGGGCACGGCGGCGAACTGCTGCGCCTGCGCGGTCATCTTGGCGATCACCTTGTCCAGCATCGGCAGCATCACCTCGTCGCGCGCGCTCTTGAGCATCAGCGCGTGGCTGGTGTTGTTGATGTCCTCGCTGGTGCAGGCGAAGTGGACGAACTCGCCCATGCGCTCCAGCTCGGCGTGGCCCTGGATGCGGCGCTTGATCCAGTACTCGACCGCCTTCACGTCATGGTTGGTGGTCTTCTCGATGTCCTTGATCGCCTGCGCGTCCTCTTCCTTGAAGTGGATGACCAGCGAGCGCAGCAGGCCGCGCGCGGCTTCGGACAGCGCGGGGAACTCGGCGAACCCGGCGTCCGACAGCGCGATGAACCACTCGATCTCCACCTGCACGCGGCGGTGCATCAGGCCGAACTCGCTCAGCAGCGGGCGCAGGGCGGCCACCTTGCCGGCGTAGCGGCCGTCGAGTGGCGACAGGGCGGTGAGTGCGGACAGGGGAAGGCTGGTGTTGTGCATGGCAGGCAGTTCTGAGGTCGGAGTGCAACGGGCGATTGTAGTTTTGCCCCACCTGTTCTTCGGGTGCAGGCCCACCAGGGATGGCGCGACGTCCGGGTGCGGGTGTTCAGGGGCGGCGACGGCTTGGTCATGTTGTGTGAAATAAATCACGGTAAGTGCACATTGGTACTTTTACGTTTTTTCACATGCCACGCTATTGCGCTGCTGCAAGGCCTATCCACGGGGTTGAGGACACGTGTGGGGTTCTTAAAATTTTGGGGGGGGGGGGGGGGGGGGGGGATGGGGGGGGGGAAAAGGGGGGGGGGGGGGGGGGGGGGGGGGGGGGGGGGGGGGGGGGGGGGGGGGGGGGGGGGGGGGGGGGGGGGGGGGGGGGGGGGGGGGGGGGGGGGGGGGGGGGGGGGGGGGGGGGGGGGGGGGGGGGTGAAAGAAATGGGGGTGCTGGGGTAGCGTCGGGAAATAATCGATTCTTGAACACGTGAACATGTCGGGACAACATGAATGACCACAGCTCCGGGACCGTGATGTCTCCTGCAGGCACCCACCGCCGCTATCTGACGGTGGTGTTTGCAGACCTGTGCGAGTCCACGCGGCTGGGCGCCTCGATGGAGGCGGAGTGGTATGCCGCCTTGCTGGCCGATCTGCGGCACGCTTACGCCGAGGTCTTCCAGCGGCATGGGGGCGAGGTCGTCCGGGTGCAGGGCGACGGTGCGCTGGCGATCTTCGGCTATCCGGTGACACGCGAGGACGATGCCCGCCGCGCCACGCAGGCGTTGCTGGAGCTGCACGCGGTGGTGCGTGCCATGTCACCCGAAACCGGCACCGGCGTGCGCCTGTCGCTGGCCCTGCACTCGGGGGTCCATTCGGGTCTGGTGCTGCTGGAGGGGGGGGACGCCGTGCGCGGCCGCCTCGATCTGGTGGGGACGGTGCCCAACCTGGCCGCCCGCCTGTGCGAGTCGGCCGGGCGCGACGAGATCGTGGTGAGCGAAGAAGCGCTCGGGCCGGAATACCGCTATTTCGAGACCAGCCCGCTGCGCTGCGTGCGCGTCAAGGGCCGGTCGGAGCCGATCGCGGCCTACTGCGTCCTCGGGCGGGCCGGCGAGGCCGGGCGCCAGCAGGCACGCCGCCGGCGCAGCCTGCTGCCCTTCATCGGCCGCAGTGATGTGCTGGAGGCGCTGGCGAGTCGTCTGGCGGCAGTCGGGACGGGCCGTGTGCAGTGTGTGGCGGTGCTGGGTGCGCCGGGTGTGGGCAAGACCCGGCTGGTGCAGGAGTTCCTGTCCCGCCAGACACCGCAGGGCTGCCGTGTCGTGCGCGGCGACTGCGAGAACCCGCTCAGCGCCGAGCCGTTCCAGCCCTTCCTGCAGATGCTGCGTGAACTCTTCGGGCTGTCGCACGGACAGGCTCCGGCGCAGGCGGCGGCCGAGGTCGTGCGCCGGCTGGAGGCGATCGCACCGGCGCTGATCCCCCACGGCGCCGTGCTGCTGCGGGCCTTGTCGCTGCCGGATCCGTCGGCGGTGTTCGGCGCACCGCCGCGCCGGCTGGTGGCCGATGCGCTGGTGGCTGCGCTGCGCGCGCTGCTGGCGGCCCTGGCCCGTCAGCAGCCGCTCGTGCTGGCGCTGGATGACTGGCAGTGGGCCGACGAGGCTTCGCGCCAGACACTGGCGGCCGTGCGGCTCCTGGAGGGGCTACCGGTCCTGGTGCTGCTCACGGCCCGCGAGCTGGCCCCGGCCGATCTCAATCTGATCGGGGCCGAGCCGCTGCTGCTGCTGCCGTTCAACGAGGCCGAGGCCGTGCAGACCGTGCAGCACCTGCTGCCGGGCATCGACCCCTTCGAGGCCGTGAACGTTCAGCGCTATGCGGGGGGCAATGCGCTGTTCATCGAGGAGCTGTGCCACGCGATGGCGCAGCCGGAGGCCGAGCGCCCGCCGGGTCGCCTGCAGGCCGGGGCGGCGTGGCTGCGCATCCTGATCGAGTCGCGCCTGTCACGCCTGCCGGACACGCAGGTCGAGCTGCTGCGGGCGGCGGCCGTCATCGGCAATGTCGTGCCGACCTGGTTGCTGGAGGTGGTCACGGGCTGTGGTGACGAGCATCCGCTGGTGCGGGCGCTGGCCGAACTGGATTTCATCTTCCCCGGCGCGCGTGCCCGGACCCTGCGCTTCAAGCATGGCCTGACACGGGACGTGATCTACGACTCGGTCGGCCTGCACGCGCGCCGTGCCATGCACCTGCGCATTGCCGAGGCCATCCAGCAGCACCGCCCGCCCGGCGATTCGGACGAGTCGCTGGAAGTGCTGGCCTACCACTACGGTGCTGCGGGACAGGTCGAGCTGGCTGCCCGCTTTGCCGAACTGGCGGGCCACAAGGCGCTGGCGGCGTCGTCGCTGGACCGGGCACGGGTGCAGTTCCGCGCGGCGCTGGTGGCGCTCGACCAGCTGCCGCCGTCGCGCGAGCGTCTGCTGCACTGGATCCGGCTGTCCCAGTGCCTCGGGCTGGCCTGCGTGTTCGATGCCTCGCGGCAGGATCTCGCGCTGTTCCAGCGTGCCGTGGAACTGGCCGAGCTGACCGGCGACGCCACCACGCAGGCCAAGGCGCTGTACTGGCTGGCCTATCTGCATTACGCGCTGGGCGAGTCCCATGTCTGCGTGCTGCATGGAGAGCGGGCGCTGGCCTTGGCGCGGCAGGTCGGTGACGGGCCGCTGGAGGTGCAGATCTGCGCCACGCTCGGGCAGGCGCTGGCCTCGTCGGCGGACTATGGCGCAGCGCTGGAGCTGCTCGGCGAGGCGTCGGCCATCAAGCGTCAGCACCACTCCGGCCGCGGCACGGCGGTGGGCCTGGCCTACACGCTGACCTGCATGGCGGCCGTGCATGGAGACCGGGGGGACTTCGGATTGGCCAGCGAGCTGTTCGACGAGGCGCTGGAGGTGGTGCGCGACACGGGGCACGAGGTCGGCGCCTCGATCCGTGGCTGGCGGGCGGCGGTGCTGCTGTGGCAGGGCCGCTGGGAGGAGGCGCGCCAGACGGCGGACGAGGCCTACCGCATCGGCGAACAGGTGCGCAGCCTGTTCTCGTTCTCGATGAGCCGTGCGGCCGGTGGCTATGCGCAGTGGAGGCTCGATGGCTCGGACAGCGCGCTGCAGGGTGTCCTCGACGCGACGGCCTGGCTGGCCCCCCGCGAAGGTGGCCTGTTCGAGTCGCTCAACCACGGCTGGCTCACCGACGGGCTGGTGCAGGCCGGGCGCATGGCCGAGGCGCGCCGCCACGCCGCACGTGCCCTGCAGCGCGGGCGCCGACGCGACTTGCTGGGCGGGGCGATGGCGGCGCGGGCGATGGCCTGGTCCGCCGCGCTGGCTGGCGACGCCGCCCGTGCGGAGCGTGGCCTGGCGCGTGCGCTGCAGGTGGCCTACCAGCGTGACTCGGCCCATGAGCTGGCGGTGACGCAGTGGACGGCGGCCCGCATCGCGCTGGCCGGCGGGGAGGCCGCCCGTGCCCGCGAGTGGCTCGATCCGGCCGAGGCGGCGTTCGAGTCGATGCGGATGCCGTGGCATCTGGCCCAGGCCCACGCGCTGCGCCCGCTCACGCGCTGAGCACCAGGGTGTTCGGCGACGCGGTGGCGCGCAGCGTGCCGGCGTCGAGCAGGGCGCTGATCAGCCCCAGCAGCACGCCCATGCCCATGCTGTAGCCGGGGCAGGCGTGGCGCGGGGCGGCGTCGCCCGGCCAGTCGCCGGGGGTGCGGCTGCCACCGAAGACGGTGTAGTGGTCGCGTACCTGGGCCGCCAGGTCGGCCTGGGTGGCCGAGGCGATGCCGACGACCAGCCGATCGCCTTCGCGCAGCGCGACACCCTGGAGCCGGTGGTCCTCGCGCACGGTCCGCCAGACCACCTCGGGGGTCGGGCGCTCCATCAACGCCTGGATCAGCGGCCGACGCAGGGTCGCATTGGCGAGCATGTAGCCGTGGGGCGGCGGGCCGTCGGCGTCGCGCAAGGCGGCTTGCAGATCCCACAGGGTGCGGGCATGGACCCACCGGCCCAGCACCGTGCGCAGGTTGCCCAGCACGGTCGGTCCGAAGCCGAGCATCACGCCGGTCACGGTGCGGCCGAGCAGGTCGGCGTTGGCGGCGGTGACGGTCCCACCGCCCAGCGCCTGGACGATGTCCCGTGTCAGCGGACCGAACTGCGCGGCAGGGGCCATCCGCAGGTACTCGGTCACCATCTCGCGCAGCAGCCGGCCTTGCTGGCGGCCATGCTGGCGCACCGTCTCGCTCGGGCGCGGCGAGAAGATGAACTTCGAGGCGGACACAAAATGGCCGGGGCAGGTCGGGACGGTGCGGGCACCGGTTTCCCACGGGCCGACTGCCATGTAGCTGCCGGCCGGATCGGGCAGTCCGAACCAGTGCGTGCAGAGCTGCCCGAGCACGGTCTCGCACAGCTCCGGCAGGTCGACCGGCACGCTGGCCGTGGGAACCGCCGTGCGCAGGGTGTGCAGCAGGGCGGCGGTGCGGCGGTAGGCCTCGTCGTAGGCCTGGTCCTCGCGGACCGATTCGATCACCGCGTTGACCGCGGGGGCGGTGTCGGCGTGGCCCGTGTCTGCGTCCTGGCCGAGGTAGCCCAGGCCGACCGAGCTGCGCATGCGCTCGCCGTAGCCGTGCACCGAATAGCGCTGGTGGGGATCGAGGAACACCTCGGTCACGGCCGACTTGCTGCCGACGAGCACGCCGTAGTCGGTGCGCAGGACGCCGCCTGGCTGCGCCCGCACGGTGGCCCAGGCGGCTTCGCGCAGCGCGCTGTCCTCCATGCGGAGTTTCCAGGTGGCGTAGTCGGTGGGCGGTGCGGGCGGGGCGGGGGGCGCGGACGCCGGTGCGGTCAGCCAGTGCCGCATCTGGCGCAGCGTGGGGATGGAGGGGGCGAACAGGTAGAGGCCCCAGCGCAGCTCGACCAGGGGGGCGCTGCCGAGGTCGATCGACATCGACCGGCCCTGCCAGGTGAACTGGAAGCTGCGCGGCGCTCCGCCAGGGATGGGGACGCCCAGGAAGGGGTCGCTCTGCCAGGACAGGCGCCCGCTGCTGTTGCCGCCGCTGAGCCAGCGCTGGATGACCTCGAACTGCTCGGCGATGCTGGCGTTGTAGGCCATGAAGAACAGGCCGCGCTCGCCGGAGGCGTCGGTGTAGGACATGCCGCGGCGGGCGATGCGTGGAATGGGCGCCTGCACGAAGTCGGTGGCGCGCGGGTTGGCCCGCCGCACATGCGACTGGAACGGGCACAGGCCTTCCGAGCGGCCGTCCGCGCCGGTGCTGCCGTAGTCGAAGTCGTTGGGCCGTGTCGGCGGAGGTGGTGTCACGGCCAGCGGGGTGCCATCGGGCTGGCGGCCCATCATCAGGGTGCGGAGGTCCGCGGCGCTGGGGGCCTGGGCGGCGTGCTGGGCCTGCAGTGCCAGCGCCTGGGCATCCAGCAATGCGTCGAGCCGCGTGACCTGCTGTGCCAGCTTGCGGATGACCAGGAAGCTGCCGTTGTCGAGCAGAGCATCCGGCACTCTCGGCACGCGGGCATCGCCCCGGTCGTTCGGATGGCCCAGCAGCAGCTCGCCCGGGGCGACCGTGTCGGACCAGCGTGGCCGGTCTGGGCCGGGGTAGGGCGCGAGGCTGGGCTGGCTGAAACCGTCCTGGAAGCCGAAATGGTCCCGCGACAGAGGGCGGTCAGGGGCGACGAGGTTGCGGTGCATCGGCTCGACCGCCAGCACCTTCAGGCCGGCGTCGGGGGCCTGCAGCCGTTCGATCTCGGTGCGCAGGGCGGGGTGCAGGGTGCCCGCCGGCAGCGGCCGTGGGGTCCGGAAGGCACCGCGCAGCTGCACCACCACATGCACCGACGACAGGGCAATCCGCGACGGACTGCCGGCCGGGGCATGGACACGGGGCGGCTGCCAGCAGTCCGGGTGGTTGCCGTACAGATCACCGAGCGCGCCCGCGCGCGCGGCCATGCCGTCGATGAACTCCTGCGGCAGGTGCGCGAGCCGGGCGGCGGGCAGCTTCAGGGCTTTCAGGCCGGCGTATGTGAACGCCACGCCCATGCGCAGGCCCTGGGGGTCGGCGCTGTTGGCTTCGGTGCTGACAGGCCAGCGGGCCAGCGCCTCCAGCGCCTGGGCGGACTGGGTGACCCGCAGCAGCACCAGCGCGCCGTGCGTGGTGTCGGACGGGCTGCTCAGGATGCCGCCCTGCACGTCGCCGGGGTGAATCCGTGTGGTGGGGGCGGGCGTGACAGGGGTGTCCGTGGCGGACCGGTTGAACCAGTCGATCACTGCGCCGTACAGGGTGTGCAGTCCGTCGCCTGGCGCGACCAGCACCGGCAGTCCGATCAGGCGCACTTCGCGCAGCACATCGTTCATGCCACGCAGCAGGATGCCTTCGTCCCCCGAGGCGTTGTCGGGGAAGATGTTCTTGAGTGCATGGAAAGAGCGGATGGCGCGCAGTGCCGTGGCGCCGATCATCTGCCGCTGGGCCGCGGGCAGCTGCGCGGCCATCTGCTGCCACTGCGCTGCGCTGAACTTGCGCGGCGTGCCGGGGCCGGTGGGCGTGACGAGGGATTTCATCAGGCGCTGGTCGACCACCGACGTGGCGGCCTCGGCGTAGAAGAACCCGTCCTTGACCTCGTTGTCCCGCACCCATTGCAGGTAGGTCTCGCAGGGTGTGCTGTGCGACAGGGGATAGCCCTCGCAGTGGCAGAGCATCAGGTCCAGCAGCGTGCCCAGGTCGCGCCAGATGACGCGCATGTAGGGCTCCCAGCCGCCGTCGAAGGTCACGCTGAGGAACAGGCGTTGGCGCAGCAGGCCGGCGGCCTGTCCCTCGGCGTCCGGCGGCACGATGGCGAAGCGGAAGAAGTGGACGATGTCGAAGCGGCCCACTGGATCCGGAAAGGGTGACAGCGGCATTGACGACTCGCGTGCAGCCTGCCGGATGCCGTTCAGCGTGGACAGCACCTGCTGCAGCCGTGCCACTTGGGTGAGCGTGTCGACGCTGTCGACGAATCCCGCCTTGATCGGGGCGATGAGACTGAGATTGGTGATGCCGGCGAGCTGGATGCTCGCGTTCTTGTCGCGCATGGAAGACCCCCTGGATTGCCTGTCGCGCCCGCAATCTAGGTCAATTGGCGCGGGCTGTCGTCCTCAACGTTGTGGATCTGGCGGAGGTCAGCGCCGCGCCAGGCGGTTCGCGCTGGGGGCGCTGAAAGGCAGGTGCTGTGCCAGCACCGGCGCCGCCACCGCCACGGTGGAACTGAAGTCATCGAACGCCACCCCCATCAGCAGCGACACCGGCTGCTGGCGCGCCAGGGTGCGCATGCCTTGGCGCTGCTGGAGCTGGCCCAGCTCGCGGCACACGGCGTTCAGGGTGCCGCGGCCGAGCTGTTCGTCCAGCAGCACGACCGTCCCGCCGGGCAGTCCGATGGCGCCCGCGCTGCCGTCGTCCCCTGGACCGCGGCGGAACTGGAGGCTCCACACCTGCAGACGGGCATCGGGACAGACCTGCGACACCGCGTCGGTGAGGCGCTGGCGCCAGTTCTGCTGCTCCTTGGCGGGCAGTTCGCTGGGCTGCAGCCACAGCGTATCCAGCCGATCGAGCAGGCGCTGGCCGATGTGCCGGTCGATCTGCGGGGGCACTTGCGGCAGCAGCGACTCGGCCGCCACCGGCAGTCCGGCCCAGACCAGCAGGGTGGCGGCGAGCGCCATGCCGGCTTGCTGCACCCGTCGACCCAGTGGCGACCTGCCGGAGCGGGTCGCCGTGCGCCACTGCTCCAGCAGGGGGTCGGGACTGCAGTGGAGCAGGGCGCCGTCGGGCAGCTCCAGCAGGTGAATGCCGCCTTCTCCCGTGCGTGCCCAGCCGATCTGGTGCAGGGGGATCTGCTGGCAGAAGGCCTGACCGCGCACCAGCAGACGCTCGCCGGCCAGCTCCAGCTCCACGATCTGTGCAGGCCACATGCTGCTGCCGAAGAGATCGGCTTTCAGGGTCGCCTTGCGGTCGTTGTCCGGGGTGGTGTCCATCGGCGGGCCTCCCACGCTTCGAGGCGTGCTGGTGTTTTCTGTGGGTTCACTTTAGCGATTCCGGTCTGGTTTGCCCCTCCCCTGGAGGGCTGAAAAGATATTGCTGAATGGCTGTTTCTGTTACGAGTCGTGGCTTCCGAAGCCGATCGTCCGGTGCAGGGGATATGCCATAGTGCGGCCGCAGGTGGCGCGCGCAGTGGGTGTGCGCACGGGTTGCACGTGTGCGACGAGGAGAGCGGACCATGGGATTGTTCGACTTCATCAAGAAGCAGTTCATCGACGTCATCGAGTGGACCGAGTCCGGCGACGGCACCGTCGCATGGCGGTTCCCGATGGCCGACAACGAGATCCAGAACGGCGCGGTGCTGACGGTGCGCGAGTCGCAGATGGCCGTCTTTGTCAACGAAGGGCAGGTCGCCGATGTCTTCGGCCCCGGTCGCCACACGCTGACGACGCAGACGTTGCCGCTGCTGACCAACCTCAAGCACTGGGACAAGCTGTTCGCGTCGCCGTTCAAGAGCGATGTCTACTTCTTCAGCACCCGCCAGCAGCTCGACCAGCGCTGGGGCACGCAGCAGCCGGTGACGATCCGCGACAAGGACTTTGGCGCGGTGCGGCTGCGCGCGTTTGGCAACTACGCCTGGCGCGTGGTCGATCCGACGCTGTTCATGAAGGAGATCTCCGGCACGCGCGACACATACACCGTGGCGGACCTCGACGGCCAGTTGCGCGGCTTCCTGCTGCAGCACATCTCCGACGCGGTGGCGCAGTCGGGTGTGGCCTTCCTGGACCTCGCGGCCAACCAGGTCGAGTTCGCTGCGCAGTTGAAGACCGCGACCGCCCCCGAGTTCGCCCGCATCGGCCTGAGCCTGGAGACGGTGACGCTGCAGAACGTCTCGCTGCCCGAGGAGCTGCAGAAGATCCTCGACCAGAAGATCGGCATGGGCATGATCGGCCAGAACATGGGCCAGTTCATGCAGTACCAGACCGCGCAGGCGATCCCGAAGTTCGCCGAGAACGCCGGCCAGGGCAGCGGCCTCGCCGGTGACGCGATGGGGCTGGGTGCCGGCATGGTGATGGGCCAGACCATGGCGCAGGCGATGCAGCAGGGCCTGCAGCCGCCCGCCCCCGCAGCTGCGCCGGTGGCGGCCCCTGTCGTGGCGCTCAAGCCCGACGAGATCATGGCCACGCTGGAGAAGCTCGCGGACCTGAAGGCCAAGGGCATCCTCACCGACGAGGAATTCAGCGCCAAGAAGACCGAGCTGCTCAAGAAGCTGGTCTAACGTGGCCGAGGGAGTCGGAGCCTGGCGGGCCTACCGGGCCGCGTGTCCGAACTGCGGCGGCACGGTCGAGTTTCGCTCGGCCGCGTCGGCCAGTGCGGTGTGCAGCTATTGCCGCTCGACGCTGGTGCGCGAAGGCGACGCGCTGCGCCGCATCGGCGAGAGCGCCGAACTGTTCGACGACCATTCGCCGCTGCAGCTCGGCGCCAGCGGGCGCTTTCAGGGCGAGCCGTTCACGCTTGTCGGCCGGGTGCAGTTCGCCTATGCCGATGGGCGGTGGACCGAATGGCATGCGCTGTTCACTGGCGGTGACGGGAGCAACCGCAGCGGCTGGCTGTCCGAGGACAACGGCGCCTACGTGCTGTCGTTCGACCGGCCGCTGAAGGACCGCGTCCCGCAGGTCGCCACGCTCTTCCCCGGCCAGAAAGCGCTGATCGACGGCCGCGCGTGGGACGTAGCGTCGGTCACGAAGGTGCATGTCCACGCTGCGGAAGGCGAACTGCCGCGCCCGCCGCAGACCGCAGGCACCGCAGCGTCGGCCGCCGAGTTTGTCATCGCCGACCTGCGCAACGACCGGGACGAGGTCGGCACGCTCGACTACACCGACCCCGCGCAGCCGCAATGGTCGGGCGGGCGGGCGGTGCGGCTGGTGGAGCTGAAGCTGACCGGTCTGCGCGACGGGGCGAGCGAGAAGACGCTGGCCGGTCGCAGCATCGAGTGCCCGAGCTGTGGGGCGTCGCTGGAGATCCGACTCGACAGCACGCAGTCGATCACCTGCGGCCAGTGCAAGGCGGTGGTCGATGTCTCGCAGGGCGTGGGCGCCGATCTGAAGCATTTCCAGCAGAACGCGGTCACCGAGCCGCAGATCCCGCTTGGCTCCGTCGGCACACTCAAGCTCGGGGCGCCGCAGCCGCTGCCCTGGCAGGTGGTCGGCTACCTGGAGCGCTGCGACCTGCCGGCGCCGGGCGACGACGACGAACAGACCTTCTGGCGCGAGTACCTGCTGTTCCACCCGACCGAGGGTTTCATCTTCCTCGTGGACACCGAGGAAGGCTGGAGCTGGGCGAAGCCGCTGACCGGCGTGCCGGTCGTCAAGGGCGAAGCGGCGACCTGGGCGGGGGCGCGGTTCAAGCAGCGCTGGACCTACCGCGCCCGGACGGTGTACGTGATCGGCGAGTTCTACTGGCGCCTGCGCCGCGACGAGACCGTGCAGGTCACCGACTATGACGGCGAAGGCGCCAACCGCCACAAGCGCCTCGGCCGCGAGCAGACGGCGGGCGCCGGTGGCAACGGCGAGGTGACGTGGTCGGCGGGTGAGGTGCTCGACGCGAAGGTGATTGCCACGGCGTTTGGTCTCGACTCGGTCACCGCCAAGGCCGTTCAGCGGGACGCCGCGCCCGTCGCCAGCGGGAAAGGCGGCCTCGGCTGCGCGGGGGTTGTCATCCTGCTGGTGCTGCTGCTGTTCATCGTGCTGCTGCTCAGCCGCTGCAGTTCGGACAACTGCGACCAGGTCCGCACCACCTTCGGCGCCGCGAGCGTCGAATACCAGCAATGCCTGAACAACCGCAGCCGCTCGTCGAGTTCGGGCGGCTCGTTCGGCGGGTTCAGCAGCGGTGGCGGCGGCCACAAGTAACGCGCGCAATGCACGCAACGTACCCAATGGAGACCCAGATGGACATGCTCAAACCCGACGTCATCCTCGGCTCGGTCCTTTACGCCGTCATCGGTGTGGCCGTGCTGTGGATCAGCTTCATCGTCATCGACAAGCTCACGCCCTACAAGCTCTGGGAGGAGATCGTCGAACACAAGAACCTCGCGCTCGCGATCGTGGTCGGGTCGATGTTCATCGCGATCGGGCAGATCGTGGCGGCGGCGATCCACGGGTGAACCGCGTGCAGCGGCGAGCGCCTGGTCTGATTTACAGTTGCTTGGGTATCGTGGTCACCCCAAGGAGTTCGAGCCATGCCGATGAATTACGCCCCCTACATCCAGCGCGATCCGGCCGTTTGTGCGGGGGAGCCCGTGATCGCGGGTACCCGGATCACGGTGCGCACGCTGCTGGCGAGTCTGGCTGAAGGGCTGTCGGTCGAGGAACTGCTGGCAGACTTTCCGACGCTGTCGCGTGATGCCATCCGTGCGGTGATTGCCTTTGCCGCGATCTCGGCCGAGGAAGACCTGCCGGTGCTGCCCGCACCGGTGCTGGCGTGAAAATCAAGCTCGACGAGAACTTGCCGGTGCGCATCAAGGCGATCCTGCAGGCCCGTGGTCATGATGTGGACACGGTGCCCGAAGAGCAGCTGAGCGGCTGTCCGGATGCCTCCGTTTGGGCGGCTGCCTGCGTCGAGGGGCGGATGCTGATCACGCAGGATCTCGACTTTTCCGATACGCGGCTGTTTGCACCCGGTAGCCATGCTGGTGTGGTGCTGTTGCGGCTGCGTGAGCCAGGTGCCCATGCACTGGTAACGGCCATGGGGCGCATTGCCGACGAAGTGTCGGGGTGGGTGCGGTGTTTTGTCGTGGTCACGGACCACAAGATTCGCGTTCGTCGTCCGGATGGTCCCGCATGATCCATCGGGTGCCGAGCGGCACCCTCAGCCGCTTGCGCAGCAGGTCTCTCCCGCCGAAGTCACCCTCCTCGCCTCCGTCTTCCTGATCGCCGCCTGCGGCCTCGTCTACGAGCTGGCGGCCGGGGCGCTGGCGAGCTACCTGCTCGGCGACTCGGTGCTGCAGTTCTCGACCGTCATCGGCACCTACCTGTTCGCGATGGGCGTGGGTTCGTGGCTGAGCCGCTTTGTCGAGCGGCAGCTGGTCGCGCAGTTCCTCGGCATCGAGCTGCTGGTCGGGCTGGTGGGCGGGCTGATGCCGGCGGCGCTGTTCGTGGCGCACAACCTGTTGCCGGGGAGCGCCACGACGGCGTTCCGGGTGCTGCTCTACGGGCTGGTGCTGCTGGTGGGGGCGCTGGTCGGGCTGGAGATTCCGCTGGTGATGCGCATCCTCAAGCGCCAGTTCAGCCAGCGCTATGCGCTCAAGGATCTGGTGTCGCAGGTGCTGACCTTCGACTACCTCGGCGCGCTGGTGGTGGCGCTGGCGTTTCCGCTGCTGCTGGTGCCGCACCTGGGGCTGATCCGCACCGGGCTGGTGTTCGGGTTGCTGAACGCGGGCGTGGCGGTGTGGACGCTGTGGCTGTTCCGGGGCGAGCTGCGGCGCTGGCGGGCCTTTGCGGCGGCGTGTGCGGCCGTGGTGCTGGCGCTGGGCGCGGCGATGGCTGGTGCGGATCGGCTGACGACCTGGTCCGAGGACCGTTTCTACGGTGACCGCGTGCTCTACAAGGCCACCAGCGATTACCAGCGCATCGTCGTCACGGGCGGCGACGCGGGGGTGCGGCTCTTCCTCAACGGCAACCTGCAGTTCCATGAACGGGACGAGTACCGCTACCACGAGGCGCTGGTCCACCCTGCGATGGCCGGCCACGGCGCGCCGAAGCGGGTGCTGGTGCTCGGCGGCGGCGACGGGCTGGCGGTGCGCGAGATCCTCAAGTACCCGTCGGTCGAGCAGGTCACGCTGGTCGAACTCGACCCGCACATGACGCGGCTGTTCGCCACCGCGCCGCGGCTGGTGGCGCTGAACGCCCAGGCGCTGTCCTCGCCGAAGCTGCGCATCATCAACGCCGACGCCTTCACCTGGCTGGAGGCGCAGCGAGGGCCGGAGGCGGTGTGGGACGTGATCGTCATCGACTTCCCCGACCCGAGCAACTTCGCCATCGGCAAGCTCTACTCCACCAGCTTCTATCAGGTGGTCGACCAGCACCTCTCGGCCGGCGGCTACGCCGTCGTGCAGACCACCTCGCCGCTGATCGCGCGGCGCAGCTTCTGGACCGTGGCGGCCACGCTGGAGGCGGTCGGGCTGGCGGTGACGCCGTACCACGCGCATGTGCCGAGCTTCGGCGAATGGGGTTTCCTGCTCGCCGGGCGCCGGCCGTGGCGCGCTCCGACCGCGTTGCCGGCGGGCCTGCGCTTCCTGACGCTCGACGGGCTGGCGGCGCTGCAGCAGTTCCCGCCCGACATGGCCCGCGTCGACGAAGAACCCAACCGCCTGTCGAACCAGCACCTCGTGCGGGTCTTCGAGGAGGAATGGGGCAAGGTCCACCAGTGACGACGAACATGACCGCGCGCCTGAACCGCCGCGACTGGCTGGCGCAGATGCAGATGGCCGCGCTGGGCCTCGTCGGCTGCCGCGCGGACGAGACGCCGCTGGCGGGCGGCTGGGTCGGCGCGGCGGCGCAGCGCGGGCACCGGCTGCGGACGCTGAAATCCGGTGCGCTGCCGGTGGCGGCGGTGCAGCGCCGGGCGCATGTGCTGGTCATCGGCGCGGGGGTGGCCGGGCTGGCGGCGGCGCGGGCGTTGGGCCAGGCGGGCATCGACGATGTCCACCTGCTGGAGCTGGAGGACGAGGCGGGCGGCAACGCCCGTGGTCACCGGATGGCCGGCATGGACTGTCCGCTCGGCGCGCATTACCTGCCGGTGCCGGGCGACGAGGCGGCCGAGGTGTGCGCGCTGCTGGCCGACTTCGGGCTGGCGCGCTTCGCGCACGGCCGCTGGGTCTGGGACGAGCGCCACCTGTGCCACAGCCCGCAGGAGCGGCTGTTTTTCGAGGGCGCGTGGCACGAGGGGCTGCTGCCGCCGGCCGAGCCGGGCTCCGACACGCTGGCGCAATACCGGCGGTTTTCGCTGCTGGTCAGCCAGGCGCAGCGCGAGGTCGGCTTCTCGATGCCCGCGCTGCACACGCCCTGGACGGCCGCACACGCCGCGCTGGAAGCGGTCACCTTCGCTGACTGGCTGGGGCGCCACGGCCTGGACGATGCGCGTCTGCGCTGGTACCTCGATTACTGCTGCCGCGACGACTATGGCGCCGATGCGGCCACGGTGTCGGCCTGGGCGGGGCTGCACTACTTCGCCAGCCGCCACGGTTTTCACCCGCCCGGCGACGAGGAGGCCGAGCGTGAGCCAGTGCTGACCTGGCCCGAGGGCAATGCGTGGCTGACGCGCCGGATGGCCGCGCCGCTGGCCGACCGGCTGCACACCGGCCGCACGGCGCTGCAGGTGATTGAAAGACTGTACGAGGTCGAGGTGCTGGTCTGGAACGAGGCGACCGGACAGGCCGAACGCTGGACGGCCCATCGGGTGGTGCTGGCGCTGCCGGTGTTCATCGCGGCGCGGCTGATGGGCACCGGCGCCTCCGAGGCGCTGCGCGAGGTTGCCGCCCAGGCCCACCATGCGCCGTGGCTGGTGGCCAACCTGCACCTGGACGCGCCGCTGCTGCCCCGGCTTGGCACGCCGTCGGCGTGGGACAGCATCGCCTACGGCTCGACCGGCCTGGGCTATGTCGATGCCCTGCACCAGTCGCTGCGCCCGCACGCCGGCCCGACGGTGCTGACGGCCTATCTGGCGCTGCCGGTCGCGCAGCGGGCGGCGCTGCTGGCCGACGACTGGCGGCCCTGGGCGCAGCGGGTGATCGGCGATCTGGCGGCGCTGCATCCCGACTTGCCGCAGCGGCTGCAGCGCATCGACCTGATGCGCTACGGCCACGCGATGCGGGTGCCCCTGCCGGGCACGCGCACCTCGCCGGCCCACCAGGCGCTGTCCAACCTGAAAACCCGCGTGACGCTGGCGCACGCCGATCTGGCGGGCTACTCGGTGTTCGAGGAGGCGTACACGCTGGGCGTGCAGGCGGGGTTCAGCCTGGCCCGGACCCTGCGGCGATCGCGCCACGCATGACCGCGCGCTGCTCGACCCGGGCCGGCTGAAACAGCCGCTCCAGCGCCGCCATCACCTGCCGCGCCTGCGCGGAGTGGTCACCGCTGCGGTTGCAGACGTAGACATCGAGCGTCACCGCCGCCAGTTCCGGCCAGGTGTGCAGCGCCAGGTGCGACTCGGCCAGCAGCACCACGCCGGTCACCCCGCCGGGCTGGCCCGTGGCACTGGCCGGAAACGGATGGAACACGGCCCCGACCGCCTGCAGCCCGGCGGCGCGGACCACCTGCACGCAGCCCGCGTGCAGACGCTGCGCGTCGGTGAGCCAGGTGGGCTCGCCGGTGCAGCCGTGGAACTCGGCACTGAGGTGCAGACCGTTCATGGCAGGGGGCAGGGGGCAGAGAGCAGAGGGCAGGGCGTGCCCATGAAAAAAAGCGACCACAGGGGTCGCTTTCTTGGTCGAGTCATCCGGGTGTCATCCGACGAGCGGACGATGCCCCGAGGGATCTCACTGCAGCTTGATCTCGACGTCCACGCCAGCCGGCAGGTCGAGCTTCATCAGGGCGTCGACCGTCTTGTCGGTCGGGTCCACGATGTCCATCAGGCGCTGGTGGGTGCGGATCTCGAACTGGTCGCGCGAGGTCTTGTTGACGTGCGGCGAACGCAGGATGTCGAAGCGCTGCATGCGCGTCGGCAGGGGCACCGGGCCCTTGACGATGGCGCCGGTGCGCTTGGCGGTCTCGACGATTTCCTGGGCCGACTGGTCGATCAGCTTGTAATCGAAGGCCTTCAGGCGGATGCGGATCTTTTGCTTTTGCATGACGGGTCTTTCAAAAAGAGCGGGGCGGCCCACCAAGGTCGGCCGCAAACAGGAAAGGGTGGCGGGGCACCTCGCGGCACCCCGCCACCGTCACACAAAAGCTCAGGCGATGATCTTGGCGACGACGCCGGCGCCGACGGTACGACCGCCTTCACGGATGGCGAAGCGCAGACCTTCTTCCATGGCGATCGGGGCGATCAGCTTGACGGTGATCGACACGTTGTCGCCGGGCATGACCATTTCCTTGCCTTCGGGCAGAGCGATCGAACCGGTCACGTCCGTCGTGCGGAAGTAGAACTGCGGGCGGTAGTTGGCGAAGAACGGCGTGTGACGGCCGCCTTCGTCCTTCGACAGCACGTAGATCTCGCCCGTGAAGTCCGTGTGCGGCTTGATCGTGCCCGGCTTGCACAGCACTTGACCGCGCTGCACGTCTTCGCGCTTGGTGCCGCGCAGCAGGATGCCGACGTTGTCGCCCGCTTGACCCTGGTCCAGCAGCTTGCGGAACATTTCCACGCCGGTGCAGGTGGTCGTCTGCGTGTCCTTCAGGCCCACGATCTCGATCGACTCGCCGACCTTGACGATGCCGCGCTCGATACGGCCGGTCACCACGGTGCCGCGACCCGAGATCGAGAACACGTCTTCCACGGGCATCAGGAAGGCACCGTCCACCAGGCGCTTCGGCTCGGGGATGTAGGTGTCCAGCGCATCGGCCAGGGCCATGATGGCGCCTTCGCCCAGCGGGCCCTTGTCGCCTTCGAGCGCCAGCTTGGCCGAGCCCTTGATGATCGGGGTGTCGTCGCCGGGGAAGTCGTACTTCGACAGAAGCTCACGCACTTCCATCTCGACCAGCTCCAGCAGCTCTTCGTCGTCCACCATGTCGGCCTTGTTCAGGAAGACGATGATGTAGGGCACGCCCACCTGACGCGACAGCAGGATGTGCTCGCGGGTCTGGGGCATCGGGCCGTCAGCGGCCGAGCACACCAGGATCGCGCCGTCCATCTGGGCGGCGCCGGTGATCATGTTCTTGACGTAGTCGGCGTGTCCCGGGCAGTCAACGTGCGCGTAGTGGCGGTTGGCCGTCTCGTACTCGACGTGCGCGGTGTTGATGGTGATGCCGCGGGCCTTCTCTTCCGGTGCCGCGTCAATCTGGTCATACGCCTTGGCGGAGCCGCCAAACTTCGCCGCCAGCACGGTCGTGATCGCCGCCGTCAGCGTCGTCTTGCCGTGGTCCACGTGACCGATGGTGCCGACGTTGACGTGCGGCTTGGTGCGGACAAACTTTTCCTTGGCCATTTTCTGATCTCCAGATCAAAGAACATTGCCGGTGAACGGTTTAATGTCTCGCGGCAGTCTGGAAGTCCGTTCACCACCGGCAGTGAACGGCAGACTCGCCGAAGACAGCAAAAAAGGACTGCCACCCGTTCTCCGGGTGGCAGCGGGCGGCATTGTACGCCGCCTCGCGCTTACTTGGAGCGAGCGGTGATGATCTGCTCGGCCACGTTGCGCGGCGCTTCGCTGTAGTGCTTGAACTCCATCGTGTACGTCGCACGACCTTGCGTCGCCGAGCGCAGCGAGGTCGAGTAGCCGAACATTTCCGACAGCGGCACTTCAGCCTTGATGACCTTGCCGCCACCGGGGATGTCGTCCATGCCCTGGACCATGCCGCGGCGGCTGGACAGGTCGCCCATCACCGTGCCGGCGTAGTCTTCCGGCGTCTCGACTTCCACGGCCATCATCGGCTCCAGGATCACCGGCTTGGCCTTGCGGCAGCCGTCCTTGAAGCCCATCGAGGCGGCCATCTTGAAGGCGTTTTCGTTCGAGTCCACGTCGTGGTACGAACCGAAGGTCAGCGTGACCTTCACGTCCACCATCGGGAAGCCGGCCAGCACGCCGTTCGGCAGCGTGTCGATCAGGCCCTTTTCCACCGCGGGGATGAACTCGCGCGGCACCACGCCGCCCTTGATCGCGTCCACGAACTCGAAACCCTTGCCCGGCTCCTGCGGCTCGATGGTCAGCACGACGTGGCCGTACTGGCCCTTGCCGCCCGACTGGCGCACGAACTTGCCTTCGACTTCGGTGACCTTGTCGCGGATCGTTTCGCGGTAGGCGACCTGCGGCTTGCCGACGTTGGCTTCCACGCCGAATTCGCGCTTCATGCGGTCGACGATGATTTCCAGGTGCAGCTCGCCCATGCCGGAGATGATGGTCTGGCCCGATTCCTCGTCGGTGCGGACGCGGAACGACGGATCTTCTGCGGCCAGACGGCCCAGCGCGATGCCCATCTTTTCCTGGTCAACCTTGGTCTTCGGCTCGACGGCCTGCGAAATCACCGGCTCCGGGAACACCATCTTTTCCAGCGTGATGATCGCGTCCGGATCGCACAGGGTTTCGCCCGTGGTCACGAACTTCAGGCCCACGCAGGCGGCGATGTCACCGGCCAGAATTTCCTTGATTTCCTCGCGCTGGTTGGCGTGCATCTGCAGGATGCGGCCGATGCGTTCCTTCTTGCCCTTGATCGGGTTGAAGACGGAAGCGCCGGACTGCAGCACGCCCGAGTACACACGCACGAAGGTCAGCTGGCCGACGAACGGGTCGGTCATCAGCTTGAAGGCCAGCGCGGCGAACTTCTCGCTGTCGTCGGCGCGGCGGGTGGTCGGCTCGTCGTCTTCGTCGGTGCCTTCGACCGGGGGGATGTCCACCGGCGAGGGCATGAAGTCGATGAGCGCGTCCAGCATGCGCTGCACGCCCTTGTTCTTGAACGCGCTGCCGCACAGCATCGGCTGGATCTCGCAGGCGATGGTGCGCGTGCGGATGGCCAGCTTGATCTCGTCTTCGGTCAGCTCGCCCGTTTCGAGGTACTTGTTCATCAGGTCTTCGGTCGCCTCGGCGGCGGCCTCGACCATTTTCTCGCGCCATTCGTTGGCGACGGACACCAGCTCGGCCGGGATTTCCGCGTAGTCGAACTTCATGCCCTGCGAGGCTTCATCCCACAGGATGGCCTTCATCTTGAGCAGGTCGACCACACCCTTGAAGCCGTCTTCGGCGCCGATGGGGATGACGATCGGCACCGGGTTGGCCTTCAGGCGTGTCTTCATCTGGTCGACGACCTTGAAGAAGTTCGCACCCGTGCGGTCCATCTTGTTGACGAACGCCAGACGCGGCACCTTGTACTTGTTGGCCTGGCGCCAGACGGTCTCGGACTGCGGCTGCACGCCACCGACCGCGCAGTACACCATGCAGGCACCGTCGAGCACGCGCATCGAACGCTCGACTTCGATCGTGAAGTCGACGTGCCCGGGGGTGTCGATGATGTTGATGCGGTGTTCCGGCAGGGAGCGGTCCATGCCCTTCCAGAAGCAGGTCGTGGCAGCCGACGTGATGGTGATGCCGCGTTCCTGTTCCTGCTCCATCCAGTCCATCGTGGCCGCGCCATCGTGGACTTCACCGATCTTGTGGTTCACGCCCGTATAGAACAGGATCCGCTCGGTGGTGGTGGTTTTGCCGGCGTCGATGTGGGCCGAGATACCGATGTTGCGGTACCGCTCGATGGGGGTCTGGCGAGCCATGGTGTCACTCCAAATGCAAAGACTGCCCCAGACGGTCGATCGGACCGAAGAGGGCAGTCAGGGGGTTCAAGGTCGGATGGACCGGATCAGTCTTGGTTTCTGATGCTGAATCAGAAACGGAAGTGCGAGAACGCCTTGTTGGCTTCTGCCATGCGGTGCACTTCGTCGCGCTTCTTCATCGCGCCGCCGCGGCCTTCGCTGGCTTCGAGCAGTTCGTTGCACAGACGCTGTGCCATCGACTTCTCGCTGCGCTTGCGGGCAGATTCCTTCAGCCAACGCATGGCCAGGGCCATCCGGCGGACAGGGCGAACTTCCACGGGAACTTGGTAGTTCGCACCGCCGACACGGCGGGACTTGACTTCGACCATCGGCTTGACGTTGTTCAGCGCGGTCATGAAGACTTCGAGCGGCTCCTTGCCGGCCTTCTTCTCCACCTGCTCCAGCGCACCGTAGATGATGCGTTCGGCGACGGCCTTCTTGCCCGATTCCATGACGACGTTCATGAACTTGGACAGGTCAACGGATCCGAACTTCGGATCAGGCAGGATCTCGCGCTTGGGTACTTCGCGGCGACGTGGCATTTCAATTCCTTTCGAGGCTTCAGTTGGCTGCCGGTGCTCACAGAGCGTGTTGGCGGCCTCGGATGTCACTCACAGCCTGGACATCCACTTACTTCCGTCGGTCAGCTGGTCAGCTTGCGACCGAACGGTGACGATTTGACGACCGGACCGGTGCGTCAGACCACTGAGGGGCAGAAGGGCTGCAGGGCAGCTTACTTCTTGGCGTTCTTCGGACGCTTGGCGCCGTACTTGGAGCGCGATTGCTTGCGGTCCTTGACGCCTTGCAGGTCGAGGGAGCCGCGCACGATGTGGTAACGCACACCCGGCAGATCCTTCACACGACCGCCGCGCACGAGCACGACCGAGTGTTCCTGGAGGTTGTGGCCTTCACCGCCGATGTACGAGATGACCTCGAAACCGTTGGTCAGGCGCACCTTGGCGACCTTCCGCAGCGCCGAGTTCGGCTTCTTCGGGGTCGTGGTGTAGACGCGGGTGCAGACACCGCGGCGCTGCGGGCAGTTCTGCATCGCAGGCGACTTGGACTTCGTGACTTCGACCTCACGGCCTTGGCGCACGAGCTGGTTGATGGTGGGCATGGGTAACTTGTTCCCGTTTGAAGTTACGATGGTTCCCGGTCGTTCCGATGACCACTTCGCATGGCGATTTGCCAATGGCGAGCGCTCGGAAATTTCCGAAAAGCCTTCGATTGTACGCGCCTTCATGCAGCAGGGGCAATGCGCAGTGGCATTGGGTGCGACAGCGGCGCGACAGGGGGGCTTCCGCTAGAGTCCGGGCATGCCGTTTCCTGCCGCCCCCGCCGATCCTTCCGACGTCCGTTTCCCTTCGATCGAGGGTCTGCGTGCGTTCGAGGCGGTGGCGCGGCTGGGCTCGTGCGAGCGGGCGGCCGATGAGCTGGCGGTCACGGCCAGCGCCATCTCCAAGCGGGTGGCCACGCTCGAAGACCTGCTGGGCACCCCGCTGTTCAGCCGCAGCCTGCGCGCCCTGTCGCTGACCGCCGCTGGCCGCGAATACCTGGAGCAGGTGCGCATGGCGCTCGGGCTGCTGGCGGCCGTGCCGCTGCACCGCCGCCAGGCGCAGCGGGTGCAGCGCCTGCGGGTGAGTTCGCCGCCGACCTTCGCGCGCCAGATTCTGGTGCCGGCGCTGGCGGACTACACCGCAGCCCACCCTGAGGTCGAGCTGGAGATCGTGCTGTCGATCCCGTACATCGACGGCGGACAGGCCGACGCGGACGTGGAGATCCGCAATGGCGATGCCACGGCCGCCGGTGTCGATCCGCTGATGGACGATGTGCTGGTGCCTCTGGCCGCCCCCGGCCTGCTGGCACGGCTGGCGCCGATCACGGTGCCGGCCGATCTGGCGCGGGCGCCGCTGTTGCGCACGCCGCTGGAGCCGTGGACCCCGTGGTTCCGCGCCGCAGGACTGGACTGGCATGAGCCGACGCAAGGCCCGCGCCTCGTCGATCTGGGCCTGACGCTGGAGGCCGCCGTCTGTGGGCAGGGCGTGGCGCTGGCACGGCCGTCCCTGGCGCGCCACTGGCTGCGCAGCGGGGCGCTGGTGCCGCTGTTCCGCATCACGGCCCGGCCGGCGCATCTCTACTACGCGGTGGCGCACAGCGCGCACGAACCCGCCTTCGGCTTCATCGACTGGCTGGCGGCGGTGGCCACCGAACTGGCCGACGAGGCGACGCAGGAACTTCTTTCCCGCGCGGCCTGACGAATCCTCCGTGCACGGGCCACGGGGCTGGCCTACGATTCCCGTCGTGCCCGACCCACAACGAGGAGACCCGCCGCCATGACCGTCATCACCTGCATCGAAGACCTGCGCCAGCTCGCGGAAAAGCGCGTGCCGCGCATGTTCTACGACTACGCCGACTCCGGCTCCTGGACCGAGGGCACCTACCGTGACAACGAGCAGGCCTTCCAGCGCATCAAGCTGCGCCAGCGCGTGGCGGTCAACATGGAGAACCGCAGCACCGCGGTGAAGATGGTCGGCATCGACGCGAAGATGCCGGTGGCGATCGCGCCGGTGGGCCTGACCGGCATGCAGCACGCTGACGGCGAGATCCACGCCGCGCGCGCCGCCGAGAAGTTCGGCATCCCCTTCACGCTGTCCACGATGAGCATCTGCTCGATCGAGGACATCGCCCAGAACACCACGGCGCCGTTCTGGTTCCAGCTTTACATGATGCGCGACCGCGAGGCGATGGCCCGCATGATCGAGCGCGCCCGTGCCGCCAAATGCAGTGCGCTGGTGCTGACGCTGGACCTGCAGGTGATCGGCCAGCGCCACAAGGATCTCAAGAACGGCCTGACCGCCCCGCCGCGCCCGACGCTGAAGAACATCGTCAACCTGATGACCAAGCCGCGCTGGTGCTTGGGGATGGCCGGCACCCGGCGCCACACCTTCCGCAACCTCGTCGGCCACGTCAAGGGCGTCAGCGACATGCGCTCGCTGTCGGCGTGGACCAACGAGCAGTTCGATCCGCGCCTGTCCTGGGCCGACGTGGCCTGGGTCAAGGAGCGCTGGGGCGGCAAGCTGATCCTGAAGGGCATCCAGGATGTCGAGGATGCGCTGCTGGCCGCCGACAGCGGCGCCGACGCGATCGTGGTCAGCAACCACGGCGGCCGGCAGCTCGACGGCGCGCTGGCGAGCATCGAGGCGCTGCCCGCCATCGTCGAGGCGGTCGGCTCGCGCATCGAGGTCTGGATGGACGGCGGCATCCGCAGCGGCCAGGACGTGCTCAAGGCCTGGGCGCTGGGCGCGCGCGGCACGATGATCGGCCGTGCCATGGTCTATGGCCTGGGCGCCATGGGCGAGGCGGGTGTCACCCGGGCGCTGCAGATCCTGCACAAGGAACTCGACGTGACGATGGCGTTCACCGGCCACACCCAGCTCACCCAGGTGGACCGCAGCATCCTCGTGCCCGGTACGATTCCTCGGTAACTATTGGTTTCTGGTGCGGGCAGCCGACAGGGGCTGAACAGGGGCTGAACGTCTCGGTAGCATCGACCGCAGTCGATCCTGCCCTCCTGCGTGAGCCCCACCCGTGCCGTTTGCCACCTCCATCGAAGACCTGCGCGCCCAGGCGCAGCGCCGCATCCCGCGCATGTTCTATGACTACGTGGACGCGGGCTCTTGGACCGAGGCCACCTACCGCGCCAACACCGACCGTCTGCGCGACATCCGGCTCTGCCAGCGCGTGGCGGTCAACCTGGACGGCCGCCATGTGCGTTCGACCATGCTGGGCCAGCCGGTGGCGATGCCGGTGGCACTCGGGCCGGCCGGACTGGCGGGGATGATGCACCCGGACGGCGAGATCCACGCCGCGCGCGCAGCCGAGGCCTTCGGCGTGCCGTTTGCGCTGTCGACGATGAGCATCTGCTCGATCGAGGATGTGGCCGCGGCGACCACGAAACCCTTCTGGTTCCAGCTCTACCTGCTGCGCGACCGCGGCTTCTCGGCCAGCCTGATCGCGCGGGCCAAGGCGGCGCGCTGCTCGGTGCTCATCCTGACGCTAGACGCGCCCGTGCTGGGCCGGCGCTACAAGGACGTGCGCAATGGCCTGAGCACGGCGCCGCAGTGGTACCGGCCGCGGGTGCTGATGGACTTCGTGCGCCATCCGCGCTGGTGCCTGGACATGCTCAAGACTCGGCGGCGCGTGTTCGGCAACATCGTCGGCCATGCCCCCGGCGCCGACGACATCCACCGGATGTCCGACTGGAAACACCTCGAAGTCGACTCCAGCCTGTGCTGGGACGACATCGAATGGGTGCGCCGCCTGTGGGACGGGCCGCTGGTCCTGAAGGGCCTGATGGACCCGGCCGATGCCCGCCGCGCTGCGCAGATGGGCGTGGCGGCCATCGTCGTCTCCAACCATGGCGGTCGGCAGCTGGACGGCACCCCCACCACCATCGACGCCTTGCCGCAGATGGTCGAGGCGGTGCGTGCCGTGCCGGGGGCGTGCACCGAGGTCTGGATGGACAGCGGCATCCGCAGCGGTCAGGACGTGCTCAAGGCGCTGGCCCTCGGTGCGCAGGCCACGCTGATCGGGCGGGCCTACCTCTACGGTCTCGCGGCGCAGGGCCAGGCAGGGGTGACCCGCTGCCTGGAGATCCTGGCGGAGGATCTGGAGCTGTCGATGGCGCTGTGCGGCCATGTGCGGGTGGGCACGCTGGACCGCAGCGTGCTGGTCGCGGCGACCTGTCCGGTCTGAACCGCGCGTCCAACAGCACAGCGAAATCCGGCTTTCTCCGCCGCTGACTCCGGCGGCATCGCGGACAGACTCGCGGACATCCTGCCGCGAGTCCGTCCACCATGTCCGCCCTGAGCCGTCCTGCTGCCATTGCCCGCCCGGTGTCCCACGACCCGGGGGATGGCGCCGATGTGGCCGCCGCCGGCCGCACGGCACTGGTGCTGCAGGCCCTGCTGCTGGAATGCACCGGTGCCGACGAAGCCTGCCGGGTCGCGGTGCGCACGCTGGCACAGCAGCTCGGGTTCGACCGGGTCTCGCTGGCGCTGGTGCAGCACGGCGTGCTGCGGCTGGTGGCCGTCTCCGACGGCTCCGATCCGCGGGTCGCCACGCCGGTGCAGGCACAACTGCTGGCCGCGCTGGGCGAGACCATCGACCAGCAGGCCAGTGTCGTCTGGCCCGAGCCACGTGGCCAGGCCGGCGCACCGCGCATCACGCGGGCGCACCGGGCGCTGCTGTCTTCGCGGGGCGATGCGGTGGCCGGCGTGCCGCTGGTGCGGCACGAGGAGGTGCTGGGGGCGCTGTGCTGCGAACGCCATGGCGGGCTGTGCGTCGATGCGCAGGCGCTGGCGACGCTGGAGGCGCTGGCCTGTTTCATCGCCCCGACGCTGGCGCTGCTGCGCGAACGCGAGCGGCCCTGGTACCAGCGACTGCGCACAGCGACAGCGGCCCGGTCCGTTGCCTGGCAGCGGGTGTCGCTGGCCGTTGCCGCGGCGGCGGCGGTGGTGGTGCTGGCCTGGCCTGCCGCGCTGCAGCTGAGCGGACAGGCACGGCTCGAAGGCGCCGTGCAGCGGGTGCTGTCGGTGCCGGCGGACGGCTTCGTGCAGCAGGTGCACGCCCGGCCTGGGGACAGCGTGCGCGCCGGGCAGGTGCTGGTGGAGCTGGCGGACCAGGATCTGCAGCTGGAGCGCCAGCGCTGGCAGAGCCAGCTCGCCCAGCACCAGGACGCCTGGGCCACCGCCAACGCCCGTGCCGACCGTGCCCAGCTGGTGCAGAACCAGAGCCGCGCCGACGAGGCACAGGCACAGCTCGACCTCGTCGAGGCGCGTCTGCAGCGGGGCCGGCTGGTCGCGCCATTCGATGGGCTGGTGGTCCAGGGCGATCTCAGCCAGCAGCTCGGCGCGCCGGTGCGCCAGGGCGATGCGCTGATGACGCTGGCGCCCGGTGACCGCTTCCGCGTCATCGTCGAGGTCGACGAACGTGACATCGCCCGGGTCACCGTCGGCCAGACCGGCACCGTGGTGCTGACCGCCTTGCCCTGGCAGGCGCTGGCGCTGCAGGTGACGCGCATCAGCCCGGTGGCGCGGGCGGTCGAAGGGCGCAATGTGTTCGAGGTCGAGGCGACCCTGCTGGAGCGCCCCGCCGATCTGCGCCCCGGACTGCAGGGCCATGCCCGGATTGATGCCGGGCGGGCCTCCAATGGCTGGCGCTGGACACGCCGGCTGGTCGAATCCGCCCGGGTGGCTTTCTGGGCCTGGTGGGGCTGATGGCGCCGCACGGCATGGACGACGCCCCGCTGCTGAGCGCCCGCTGGTTCCGCATGGCGGGCCTGCGGCCCTTGCTGGACCCGCAGGCCACCGTGCAGCGCATGGCCGTGCGGGGCGCTGTCTGGCAGGTGCTGACCCGCCCGGACGGCAGCCGCAGCGTGCGGCTGAACGCCAGTGCCTGGGCGACGGTCGGCCGTTGCGATGGCCAGCACACCCTGCAGCGCCTGTGGGACATCACGCTGGCCGAGCTGCGCGACGACACCCCGACCCAGGACGAGCTGATCGGCCTGCTGGCACGGCTGCACCAGAGCGGACTGCTGCGCTTCGACCGGGTGCCGGACTTCGATGAGGCGCCCTCCGCCACGTCCGTCCACGACCACCTTGCCACGGACGGGCCGCGCCAGTCGCTGCTGGCCTGGCGGTTTCCGCTGGGGTGTCCGGATGTCTGGCTCGCCCGGCTCGCGCGCCGCCTGCGCTGGCTGTTCACGCCGGTGGCGCTGCTGCTGTGGCTGTCGGGGATGGTGGCCGTCCTGTTCGCGGCCTGGCCGCAGGCGGAGGCGCTGTCGGCGCAGCTCCGCGAGGGACTGGGCACGCCGCGCTGGCTGGCCTGGGCCTGGCTGGTCTATCCGGTGATGAAGGTGCTGCACGAGGCCGCCCACGGACTCGCGATCCGGCACTGGGGCGCGCAGGTGCCGCAGTGGGGGGTGACGCTGCTGATGGGCACACCGGTGCCGTATGTGGATGCGGGTGCGGCGGTCGCCCTGCCGAGCCGCTGGCAGCGTGCGGCGGTGGCGGCCGCCGGCATCGTGGTCGAGCTGACGCTGGTGGCGCTGGGGCTGGGGGTGGCGCTGGCCGTGCAGCCGGGGGCATTGCGCGATCTGGCGCTGGTGGTGGTGGCCATCGGCGGGCTGTCGTCGTTGCTGGTCAATGCCAATCCACTGCTGCGCTTCGATGGCTACCACCTGCTGTGCGACCTGGCCGACCTGCCGAACCTGGCGCCGCGCAGCAGTGCGCATTGGCTGCACGCAATGCGCACCCGGGTGCTGCGCGTCCCGGGTGAATCGCCGGTCGTGCCCTTGCCGGGGGAGGCGCCGTGGCTGTGGGGCTATGCGCCCGCTGCGCTGGTGATGCGCTGGAGCGTGGCGCTGGGCGTGCTGCTGTGGCTGGAGTCGGTCCAGCCGCTGCTGGCGGTGCTTGCTGCGCTGGTGCTGGGCTGGACGCTGGTCGGGCAGCCGTTGCGGGCCTTCGTGCGCTGGCTGGGTGGCGGCGCGCTGGAGGCCGCCGAGCGGCGCCGTGTGGCGTGGTCGGTGGCTGCGCTGGCGCTGCTGGTGGGGGGGCCACTGGTGGCCCTGCCGATGCCGGATGCGGCCTTGGCGCAGGGTGTGCTCTGGCCGCCCGAGGACGCGCTGGTGCGCAACCCGACGGCCGGCTTCGTGGCGGAGGTGCTGGTGGCCGATGGCCAGGCCGTGCCGTCCGGGCAGCCGCTGCTGCGCCTGGAGTCGCCTGCGCTGCAGGCCGAGCGCGAGCGGCTGGCGGGGCGGATCGAGGTGCTGCAGGCCGAGCGTTTCCAGGCCTTGCGGCTGGACAAGGCGCAGCTCGCCGCGGTCGACCATGCGCTGCAGGCCGCCCAGGCGGAACTGGACCGCACCGACGGCCAGCTGGCCGGCCTCTTGGTGCGGGCGCAGGTCGCCGGACGGGTCCACCTCACCGGCATGGCCGATCTGCCGGGTCGCTGGCTGGCGCGAGGCGCCTTGCTCGGACACGTCGAGACGGATGCGCCGGGCCGGGTGCGCGTGGTGGTGGCGCAGGGCGATGCAGCCCTGGTCACCGCGCACCGCGGGCCGGTCGAGGTCTGGCTGCTGGGCACGCACAGCCCGGCGCAGCGGGGGGCGCTGCTGGGCACGCCGTCGGGCGGTGGGGCGCCGCTGCCAA
The DNA here is from genome assembly GCF_034519685.1 of Sphaerotilus sp. Classification (GTDB taxonomy): domain Bacteria; phylum Pseudomonadota; class Gammaproteobacteria; order Burkholderiales; family Burkholderiaceae_C; genus Sphaerotilus. The sequence continues at coordinate 233,207 of NZ_JAXHOF010000002.1, forward strand.
GCGCCGCCCTGGGCGAGCGCCACGGCGGCGGCATCGCGACCGATCCCGCCGACCCGCAGGGGCTGCGGCCGGCGCAGCCCGTGCTGCAGGCCGATGTGCAACTGGAGCACGCCATCGGCGAGCGCATCGGCGCCCGCGCCTGGGTGCGCTTCGAGCGGCCACGCACACCGCTGGCCTGGCAGGCCGTGCGGGCGCTGCAGCAGCAGCTGCTCCAGCACCTGGGCGCTGCGCCATGAACCGGCCCACTGCCACCGTCCTGCCCCGACCGGGGCCGCTGCTCGGCGACTACCCGATGCGCCGGGACACGCCGCGTGCGCCCTGGGCCGGCTGGTGGCCGCGGGTGGCCGTGGTGCGGCCGGATCCGGGGCCGCGCCTGGCGGCGGTCCGCACGCAGCAGGCGCGCTGGGCCGCCCTGAGCGAGCTGGAGTTCCACGCCCATCTGCGCCGCCTGCGCGGGCGGCTGGCGCGGGACGGGTTTGGCGGTGCGCACCGGGTCCGCGCGCTGGGGTGTGTGGCCGCGGTGGCGCAGCGTGTGCTGGGCCGCAATCCCTACGACAGCCAGCTGCGCTGTGCCGAGGCCCTGCTCGACGACCAGCTGGCCGAGATGGCCACCGGAGAAGGCAAGACGCTGGCCGCGGCGCTGGCGGCGGCGGTCGCGGCGCTGGCGGGCGTGCCGGTGCATGTGATGACGGCCAACGATTACCTGGCCGCCCGCGACGCCGCGCAGCTCGGCCACCTCTACGCCGCGCTCGGACTGCGCACGGGCGTGGTGCTCGGCGGCACGGCGCCGGATGAGCGCCGCGCCGCCTACGCCTGTGACCTGACCTATGCCACCGCCCGCGAGATCGCCTTCGACCACCTGCGCGACCGTGCCCACCTCACGGCACAGGGCAGTGCGCTGCAGCGCTGTGCGGCCCGGCTGGCCGGCGACGCGCCGCCGCCGCTGCTACTGCGCGGCCTGTGCATGGCCATCGTCGACGAGGCGGACAGCCTGCTGGTGGACGAGGCGACGATGCCGCTGGTGCTGGCCGAAACCCAGGACGATCCCGGCCACCGCGCCGCCTGCTTCCAGGCCCTGGTGCTGGCCCGGCGCCTGCTTCCCGGCGAGCATGTCCAGCTGGACGCCGAGCGCCTGTCGGTGGGCTGGACCGACGCTGGCGCCGAGCACCTGGAGGCGATGGCCGAAGGGCTGGGGGGTGCCTGGCTGAACCGTCGGCACCGGCAGGATCTGGTCGGCGCGGCCCTGGTGGCGCTGCACGGGCTGGTGCGCGACCGCCATTACCTGGTGCGCGAGGCCCGGGTGGAGCTGCTGGATGCCGTGACGGGCCGTGCTGCGCCGGGGCGTGTCTGGGCGCGCGGCCTGCAGACCCTGGTCGAGCTGAAGGAGGGCTGCCCCGTGACCCCGCCCACCCGCACCAGCGCGCAGACCAGCTACCAGCGTTTCTTCCTGCGCTATCTGCGGCTGTCGGGCATCAGCGGGACGCTGGCGGAGTGCCGGGCCGAACTGTGGGCGGTCTATGGTCGGCGCACCGTGGCGGTGCCGCTGCGCTGTCCGTCGCAGCGGGTGCTGCACGCCCCGCGGGTGTTCGCCACGGGCCGGGCGCGCGCCGAAGCCGTGCCGGCGCGTGTGCAGGCGCTGCTGGCCGAAGGGCGTCCGGTGCTGGTGGGCGTGGACAGCGTTGCCGAGGCGCAGGCGCTGTCGGGGCTGCTGCAGGCGGCCGGCATCGACCACCAGGTTCTGGATGCGCAGCACGACGCCGACGAGGCCGCCACCGTCGCCATGGCCGGGCAGGCGGGCACGGTGACGGTGGCGACCCGCATGGCCGGGCGCGGCACCGACATCGAGCTGGGCGCCGACGTGGCCGCGCGCGGCGGTCTGCATGTGCTGTGCTGCCAGGACAACCCCTCTGCGCGGCTGGACCGGCAGCTCGTCGGACGGGCTGCGCGACAGGGCGATCCGGGCAGCGCCGAGGTCTGGCATGCGCTGGATGCCTCGATCTGGCAAAGCGCCGGGCCTTCAGTCGGCCTGTTGCGGCGCCGACAACCGGATGAACACGGTGCGCTGCACGTGCCCGCTGCGCTCGTGAGCGCGTGGACCCGGCGCTTGCAAGGCCAACACCAGGAACAGGGCATGCGGCAGCGACGCCGCCTGCTGGAGCAGGACAGAACATGGCAGACACCACTCGAATCCACACAGTTGCACGCCTGAGCGTGCCGGCCCTCCTCGCGCTGCTGGCCGCGCTGGCCTCGCTGGGTCCACCCGGCGCGGCTCGGGCGCAGTCGCCGTCGGCTGCGCGCACCTTGCCCGTGTCGCCCGCGGCATCCGCGCCTGCGCCCGCTGCGCCGCGCTCGACCAAGTCCACGCTGGGCTGCCTGATCAGCCCGGAGCGGGTGGCCGATGTCGGCTCGCCGGTGGTCGGCGTGGTGGCGGAGATTACGGTGGACAACGGCACGTCCGTGCAGGCGGGCCAGCCGCTGGTCGTGCTGCGTTCGGATGTCGAGCAGGCGGGCCTGCAGGCGGCCCAGGCCCGCAGCGCCATTGAGGCCGATGTCCACGCCGCCAAGGCCAACCTGATGCTGGCCCACCAGCGCCATGCCCGTGCGGTCGAGCTGGTGGGCGAAGGTTTTGTCTCGCCGCAGGCGGTGGAGCAGGCCCGTGCCGAACGCGATGTCGCCGACCAGAAGCTGCAGCAGGCGCGTGGACAGCAGGAGGTGAGCCAGCAGGAGCTGCGCGTCGTGCAGGCCCAGCTCGGCCAGCGCACCGTGCGCAGCCCCTTCCGCGGCGTGGTGGTCGAGCGCTTCGTCAACGCCGGCGAGCGGGTCGAGGACAAGCCGCTGCTGCGGCTGGCGATGCTCGATCCGCTGCGGGTCGAGATCGTCATGCCGGCCAGCCGCTGGGGCAGCGTGGCGGTGAACCACATGCTGTCCGTGGTGCCGGAGCTGCCCGGCGCCGGCCCGATGGCGGCCCGCGTCACCCATGTCGACAAGATCATCGACGCGGCGAGCAACACCTTCCGCGTGCGGCTGTCGCTGCCCAATCCGGGCAACCGCCTGCCGGCCGGCGCGCGCTGCAGGGTCGACGAGCCGGGGCTGTCCGCCACCTCGCTGCCGGCGCGCGGCAGTCTCTGAGCAGGCAGGTCGACCCGTCCATGCCTGTGTCCACCACCCGCCTGCGTGCCCGCACCCGTGCCTTGCTGGAAACGCTGGAGCCACGCATCCTCTACTCTGCCGATCTGGCAGCGGTCGTGGGGGCCGTGGGGACGGGCGGGGTCGACACGGCGTTGATGCAGGGGCCGGTGCAGGTGCAGGAGCAGGTGCTGCGCCTGGAGAGCGGCACCAGCACCAGTACCAGCACCAGCACCACCGTGACGGCACCCACGGCCGCCGAGATCGCCTTCGTCGACCTGGGCGTGCCGGACGCCGGCGGCCTGGTCAGCGGCCTGCTGGCGCAGCGCGCACAGGGGCGGCTGATCGAGGTGGTCACCTTCACCGCTGCAGAAGACGGCCTGGCGCGCATCGGCCAGACCCTGGCCGAGCGGCAGGCCGAAGGGGCGCGCTTCGATGCCGTGCATGTGTTCAGCCACGGCAGTGCCGGCGCCCTGCAGCTCGGCAGCGCCACGCTCGACGCCGACAGCCTGCTGCGCCGGGCGGGCGAGATCGCGGGCTGGGGCGGTGCGCTGGGCGCGCAGGCCGACCTGATGCTCTACGGCTGCGATGTGGCCGACGGTGCCGACGGGCTGTTCCTGGTCGAGGGACTCGCCGCACTCACCGGCGCCGACGTGGCCGCCAGCGACGACACCACCGGCAGCGCTGCACGCGGTGGCGACTGGCTGCTGGAGCGGTTCACCGGGGTGATCGAGTCCACCGTGGCGATCGATGCGCCGGTCCAGCGCGACTGGGTCGGCACGCTGGGCAACGAGATCCAGGTCAACACCACCATGGGCGGGAACCAGAACACCGCCGCCGAGACCCGCGGCAGCCAGCAGGCCGTGACGCTGGACGCCGCCGGCAACTACACCGCCGTGTGGACCAGTCCCGAAGGGGGTGGCGGTGGCAAGGGTGTCTTCGTGCGCCGTTTCGCCTACGACGGCACGGCGCTGACGGGCGAGATCCAGGTCAACACCACCACCAGCAAGGACCAGGAGAATGCCCGCATCGTCGGCGACGGCACCGGCCAGTTCGCGGTCGTCTGGACCAGCCAGGACCAGGATGGCACCACCGCCAGCGTCTACTTCCGCCGCTTCGCCGCCGATGGCACCGCCCTGAGCGGCGAGGTCCGTGCCAACGCCAGCAACACCGGTGACCAGCTCAACGCGGTCATCGGCATGAACGGCAGCAACGGCGATGTGGTCGTGGCGTGGCAAGGGGATGGACCGGGGGGACAGTCGGTCTTCTTCCGCCGTTTCGCGCAGGACGGGACGGCCCTGGACGCCACCGACCGGGTGGCCGGCAGGCTCAACGGCGGGCTGAACCCCGCCGTGGCGATGGACGCGACCGGACGTTTCGTGGTGGTCTGGAACGAGGGATCGCACCTGTATTTCCAGCGCTACGACGCCAGCGGCGCAGCCGCCGGCGGCATCACCCAGGCCGACAACAATCTCTCCAACAGCGTCGGGCCAGCCGTGGCGATGAACGACCAGGGCGACTTTGTCATCGCCTACCGGGAGCAGGACACCATCCCGGGCATCTGGGGGCGCACCTACAACGCCGACGGCAGCCCCCGAGGCTTCTGGTTCAACGCCGACACCGGTGTCTCCACCAGTCCGTCGATCGGCATGGCCGCCGATGGCAGCGCGGTCGTGGTCTACCAGAAGACCGGCGATGGCGGCGGCCTGGGTATCTATGGGCGCAAGATCAATGCGGCCGGTGCCGTGCAGGGAACCCCCTTCCTCGTCAACCAGAGCACAGCCAAGGACCAGGTCGCCGCTTCGGTTGCGGTCCGGGACGCCGACCGGTTCGTCGTGGTCTGGAGCGGCGACTCGGCCGCCGACAAGGATGGTGTGTACGCCCGGACCTTCGAGCCCGCCAACACCGCCCCGCTGATCACCACCAACGGCGGCGCCAGCACGGCCGCCGTCTCGGTCGCCGAGAACACCACCGCCGTCACCACGGTCGGTGCGAGCGACGCGGACTGGCCGATCCAGACGGTCCAGTACGCAATCGTCGGCGGCGCGGACCAGGCCCGGTTCGCCATCGACAGCACCAGCGGTGTGCTGCGCTTCGTGGCCGCGCCAGACTTCGAGCGGCCGGTCGATGCGGGGGGCGACAACGTCTACGAGGTCACGGTGCAGGCCAGTGACCTGCTGTTGTCCAGCAATACGCAGACCCTGGCGGTCACGGTCACGGATGTGGCCGATCAGGTGGTGGCGGTGGCGGACACGGCCAGCACGCCCCACGCCAGCGCGGTGACGGTGGATGTGCTGGCGAACGACCGGCTCGGCACAGGCGGCAGCGCATTGACCCTGCTGGAGGTCAGCCAGCCCGCGCATGGCAAGGCCACGGTGGTCGGCGGTCAGGTGGTCTACACGCCGGATGCGGGTTTCGTCGGGACCGAGACCCTGCAATACCGGATCGTCGATGGCAGCGAAGGACTTGCCGTCCATGCCCCGCTCGGCGACGACATCGGCCGTCTGGCGGGCGAGCCCAGCGCCACCGCGGGTGTCTTCGGCCAGGCGCTGCAGTTCGATGGGGTCGACGACCGGCTGGGATTGACGGGCGTCACCTACACCCGCGAGTTCACGCTGTCCTACTGGTTCAAGCTCGCCAGCAACAGCGGCACGGGGTACCAGTATCTGTATTCCCATGACACGGCCGGCGCCCAGAACAGCCTGAACACCTATTTCATCCAGGAGGCCACTGTCACCACCTCCGGAATCAACAACGTGCTGCGCACGGCGCTGGTCGATGGCAACGACGCCAATACCGTTGCCGACTTGGCAAAACTTGACATCCCCGTCGCCGGTCTGGCCGACAACCAGTGGCACCAGTACACGCTGACCACGACAGCGGGTGCCGGCTCGGCGGTCTACATCGACGGCCAGTTGCGCGCGTCCAGCGCCACCCAGGGCGGTGATGCGATCGCACCTGCCGGCCCGGTCTACCTGGGTGCCCGGAACGATCTCGCCAGCGCCCGCTTCCTGACAGGCGCACTGGACGACGTGGCGCTCTACCACCGCACGACCCCGGCCGCCGCTGTGACCACCCTGTACCGCGACGCCGGCCCGGGCACCACCGGCACCCTGACGGTCACGGTCGTCCCCGTCAACACCGCAACACCGGTCATCACCTCGGATAGCGGCGGCGCCGTCGGCACGCCGGCCGTGACCGAGAACACCACGGCGGTCACTACCGTCACCGCCACCGATGCCGATGTCGGCGGCCCGGCGCTCACCTACTCGATCGTCGGTGGGGCGGACCAGGCGCTGTTCAGCATCGACAGCGCCAGTGGTGCCGTCACCTTCCGCAGCGCGCCGGACTTCGAGCGTCCCGACGATGCCGACCGCGACAACCTTTACTACGTCGACGTCCAGGCCAGCGACGGTCTGCACACCGACACCCAGACACTCAAGATCGAGGTCACCGACGCCAACGAACACGCAGTCAGCCCGATCACGGACGAGGACGTCACCCGCGACGAGGTGGACGAAAACGCCGCCATCGGCACCCGGGTCGGCCTCACCGCCCGCGCCACCGATGCCGACGCCAGCCTCAACACCGTCACCTACGCGCTGACCGACACGGCCGGGGGCCGTTTCGCCATCGACGCGAACTCCGGCGTGGTCACCGTGGTCGGCCTGCTGGACGCCGAGGCCGCCACCGCCCACCGCATCACCGTGCGCGCCGCCTCCAGCGACGGCAGTGTCGAGATGCTCGTCTTCGTGCTGACGGTGCGCGACCTCGACGAGTTCGACGTGGGCACCCCTGCCGATGCGGATGCGGCGGCCGACCGCGTGCAGGAAAGCGCCGCGGTCGGCACCACGGTCGGCATCACCGCCGTGGCAAGCGACGCCGACCTCGGCGACAGCAGCATCACCTACTCGCTCACCGACGACGCGGGCGGGCGCTTCGCCATCGGTGCCAGCAGCGGCGTGGTGACCGTGGCCCGCACGCTGGATGCCGAAACCGCCCTGAGTCACCGCATCACCGTCCAGGCCCGCTCGACCGACGGCAGCCTGTCCAGCCAGAGCTTCACCCTCCAGGTGGAGGACGTGGACGAGTCCGACGTCGTGCCCCCGGTCGATGCCGACACGGCCGCCAACACCGTCCGCAACATCGACGCCGTCGGCACGGCCGTGGGCATCACCGCCTCGGCCAGCGACGCCGATGTGGGCCTGAACCAGATCACCTACACCCTGTCCGACGATGCGGGCGGGCGCTTTGCCATCGACGCCGACACGGGCGTGGTCACGCTCGCTCGCGCCCTGACGGGCGACGCCGACACCACCCAGTCCCTGGTGGTGGAGGCCACCTCGGCCGATGGCAGCGTGGCGACCAGCAGCTTCTCGGTGGCGATCACGCGGGCCAACCTGTTCGCGCCCGTCATCGGCTCCGGCGGTGGCGGCACCACGGCGACCCTGACCGTGCAGGAGAACACCTCCGCAGTCACCACCATCGCCGCCACCGACGCCGATGCGGCCCCCGGCCCGCTGGTCTACACGCTGATCGGCGGCGCTGACCAGGCGCTGTTCACGCTCGACGCCGCCAGTGGCGCGCTGCGTTTCACCACGTCGCCGGACGCGGAAACGCCGCGCGACGCCGATCTGGACAACGCCTACACCGTGGTCGTTCAGGTCAGTGATGGCCTGCGCACCGACACGCAGACACTGACCATCACGGTCGCGGACGTCGACGAGTTCGCCCTCGGCCCCCTGGCCGACACCGATGGCGCGGTGGATGGCGTGCAGGAAAACGCGGCGATCGGCAGCACCGTGGGCGTGCAGCTGCGTGCCGTCGATGCGGACGCCACCAACAGCCGCACCACCTACCGCCTCGACGACTCGGCGGGCGGGCGTTTCGCCATCGATGCCGACACCGGCGTGCTCACCGTGGCCGGACTGCTGGACGCGGAAACCGCGCTGGTGCACACCGTCGTCGTGCGGGCCGTGTCGGACGATGGCAGTGCCAGCACGCTGACGGTGACGATTGCCGTGCAGGACGTGAACGAGCACGGGCTCTCCGCCATCACCGACCGCAACGCCGGTGCGGAGGTGGTCCGCGAGGACGACCCGGTCGGCACCCTCGTCGGCGTGACCGCGCAGGCGCAGGATCCGGACGCCACCGACCACGACGTGCGCTACACGCTGCTGGACGACGCGGGCGGGCGCTTCGCCATCCATGCCACCACCGGCGTGGTCACCATCGCCCGCGCGCTCGATGCGGAAACCGCGCAGAGTCACACCTTCGTCGTGCAGGCGGTGTCCAGCGATGGCAGCGCGCAGACGCAGTCGTACACGGTCGCGGTGACGGATGTGGACGAGTTCGACCTGACGGCCATCACCGACACGGATGCGGCGCCCGAGGTGCTGGCCGAAAACGTGGCGATCGGCACCCGGGTCGGGATCACGGCCCGGGCGGTGGACGCCGACGTGACCAACAACGCTGTCACCTACAGCCTGCTCGACAGCGCAGGCGGGCGCTTCGCCATTGACGCCAGCACCGGCGTGGTGACGGTGGCGGCGGCGCTCGATGCGGAAACCGCGCAGAGCCACACCTTCGTCGTGCGGGCGGTGTCCAGCGATGGCAGTGCGCAGACGCAGTCGTACACGGTCGCGGTGACGGATGTGGACGAGTTCGACCTCACCGCCATCGCCGATGCCGATGCTGCGCCCGACACCGTGGCGGAAGACGCCGCGGTTGGCACCAGCACCGGTCTGCGCGCCCGGGCGATCGACGCGGACGCCACCACCAACGCCGTCACGTACGCGCTGCTGGACGATGCGGGCGGGCGTTTTGCCATCGACGCCAGCACCGGTCTGCTCACCGTCGCCGCCGCGCTGGACGCGGAAAACGCCCTCGGCCACACCGTGGTCGTGCTGGCCACCTCGGTCGACGGGAGTCGCTGGACCCAGGCCTTCGCGGTGGCGGTGACCGATGTGGACGAGTTCGACCTGACGGCCATCGCCGATGCCGATGCTGCGCCGGACACCGTGGCGGAAGACGCCGCGGTTGGCACCAGCACCGGCCTGCGCGCCCGGGCGGTCGATGCGGACGCCACCACCAACGCCGTCACGTACGCGCTGCTGGACGATGCGGGCGGGCGTTTTGCCATCGACGCCAGCACCGGTCTGCTCACCGTCGCCGCCGCGCTGGACGCGGAAAACGCCCTCGGCCACACCGTGGTCGTGCTGGCCACTTCGGCCGACGGGAGTCGCTGGACCCAGGCCTTCGAGGTGGCGGTGACCGATGTGGACGAGTTCGACCTGACGGCCATCGCCGATGCCGATGCTGCGCCCGACACCGTGGCGGAAGACGCCGCGGTCGGCACCAGCACCGGTCTGCGCGCCCGGGCGATCGACGCGGACGCCACCACCAACGCCGTCACGTACGCGCTGCTGGACGATGCGGGCGGGCGTTTCGCCATCGACGCCAGCACCGGTCTGCTCACCGTCGCCGCCGCGCTGGACGCGGAAAACGCCCTCGGCTACACCGTGGTCGTGCTGGCCACCTCGGTCGACGGGAGTCGCTGGACCCAGGCCTTCGCGGTGGCGGTGACGGATGTGGACGAGTTCGACCTCACCGCGATCGCCGATGCCGATGCTGCGCCGGACACCGTGGCGGAAGATGCCGTGGTCGGCACGCCGGTCGGCCTCCAGGCGCACGCGGTGGACGCTGACATCGGCCTCAGCGCCGTCACCTACGCACTGCTCGACAGCGCAGGCGGCCGCTTCGCGATCGACTCGGCCACGGGCGTCGTCACCGTGGCTGCGGCACTGGACGCGGAAAACGCCCTGGAGCACACCCTGGTCGTGCGTGCCACCTCGGCCGACGGCAGCACCACGACCCGCGCCTTCACCGTGGCGGTGACGGATGTCGATGAAGTCGATCTGGGTCCGCTGAAGGACGCCGACGGCCGCGCCGATGCCGTGCTGGAGACCGCGGCGGTCGGCACGGCCGTGGGGGTGCAGGGCTGGGCGGTGGACGGCGACGCCAGTGCCAACACCGTCATGTATGCACTCGACGACTCCGCCGAAGGCCGCTTTGCGGTGGACCCGGCCACCGGCGTCGTGACACTGGCGCGCACGGTGCACGAAGAAGGCGTCGCCGCGCGCAGCCTGGTGTTGCGCGCCACCTCGGCCGATGGCAGCACGGTGACCCGCGCCTTCACGGTGGCGGTCCTGGCCGTCAACGACCAGGCGCCGGTCATCGGCTCGGACGGCGGCGGTGCCACGGCCGCGCTGACCGTGCCGGAGGGCAGCGACACCGCCGTGACCCAGGTGCGGGCCACCGATGCCGACCTGCCGGCCGAGACGCTGCGCTACACGCTGGCCGGGGGCGCCGACGCCGCGCTGTTCACGCTCGACGCGGTGACCGGCGTGCTGCGGTTCGCCCGTGCACCGGACGCCGAACAGCCACTCGACCAGGGCGCGGACAACACCTACGACCTCACCGTGCAGGTCAGCGATGGCCTGTACACCGATACCCAGGCCTTGCAGATCACGGTGCTGCCCCTGAACGACCACATTCCCGTCCTCACCAGCGACGGCGGCGGCATCACTGCCGTGCGCCATGTCGACGAGAACACCCTGGCCGTCACCCGTGTGCAGGCCCGCGATGCCGATCTGCCCGCCGACACCCTGACTTATGCGCTGGCCGGCGGCGCGGATGCTGCGCGGTTCACCATCGAGGCAACCACGGGCGAGCTGCGCTGGCGTCTGGCCCCCGACCACGAGACCCCGGGCGATGCCGACGCGGATGGCGTCTACGACCTCATCGTCCGTGTCAGCGACGGGCTGCACAGCGTCTCGCAGTCCCTCGCGGTCGTGGTGGACAACGTGGACGAGGCCCCGGAACTGCTGGCGAACACGCTGGCGGTGAGCGAAGGCGGCATGGCCGTGCCCGTGCTGCTCGCCCGCGATATGGACACCGACGCGGCGCGGCTGGTCTACCGCGTGCAGGATCTGGCCGGCGGGCGCTTCGAGACCGTGGCGACGCCGGGCGTGGCGATCACCCAGTTCACCCAGGCCGAGGTCGACGCCGGTGCCATCCGTTTCGTCGCCGACGGGGGCGAGGCAGCGCCGTCCTACCGGCTGGTGCTGGCCGATGACCGCAGCACGCTGGCGGCGCAGCCGGGCGTGGTGGCCTTCACGCCGGTGAACGACGCGCCGGTGGTGAACCGGGTCGACCTTGGCACGCTGGACGAGGACACCCCCCGCGTCTTCACGGCGGCGGAACTGCTCGCCGGAGCCACCGACGCCGAAGGCGACCCGCTGACCGTGACCGGCCTGCAGGCCGTGTCCGGCGCGGGTACCCTGACCGATCTGGGCGGCGGACGCTGGCGTTTCGACCCGGCCGCGGACTGGCACGGCGCCGTGGCGCTGGCGGGCACGGTGGACGACGGCCAGGCCAGCACGGCGCTGCAGGCTGTGCTGCAGGTGCGTGCGGTCAACGACGCGCCGCGCTTCGTCAGCGGGGGCGGGGCTGCCACGGTGGCGCTCGACCAGCTGGAAAACACCGCCGTGGTCGGCACCCTCGTCGGCACCGATGTGGACATGGGTCCGGACACCGATCCGGGCGCCGTCACGCCGTTGCGCTACGCGGTGGTGGGCGGGGCCGATGCGGCGCGTTTCGTGGTCGATGCGGCCACGGGCGTGCTGTCCTTCCGCCAAGCGCCGGACCGCGAGCAGCCGACCGACGCCGATGCCGACCACCGCTACGACGTGACGGTCCAGGTCAGCGACGGGGCCTTGACGGCGCAGCAGGCGCTGCAGATCACGGTGACCAATGTGGACGAGGCTCCGGTGGTCACGCGCAATGTGCTGCTGCTCACCGATGGTGTGGTGACGCTCGTGCTGCAGGCGCGCGATCCGGACACACCGGCTTCGGCGCTGACCTACCGGGTCGACGTGGTGGAGGGCGGGCAATTCGAGCGTGCCGTGCAGCCCGGACAGGCGGTGCAGGTCTTCACGCAGGCGGAGCTGGATGCGGCGCAGGTGGCCTGGGTGGCGCCCGTCGGCAGCACGTCGGCGCGCTACGCCCTGCGGCTGAGCGACGGGGTGTCGGACGTGCTGGTCGGCTCGCCCGGGGTGGAGCGCCAGACGGCGCCGCGCACGGCGCTGGAGATGGCGCCGGTGGCCTTGCTGTCGGGTGACCGGCCGTCCGCGTCGTCCGACAGTGCCGAGTCCGGTGTGGCCGAGGCGGCGGTGGCCGACACCCGCCGCGCTGCGTCGCCGCCCGCTGCCTTGTCCGACGGCGGGGGCGATGCCAGCCTCGGTCTGGGGCAGGGGGGCGAGACCACCGCGGGCTCCGGACGTTCTGCTGGCACGAAGGCGGCCGAGGTGGGTGCGGCGGTGTCGCGCTCGGCGGCGGCGCGGGCCGGGCTGACGCCGGTCGCCGAGCGGATCGAAGCCGCGCTGGACTTGCCCTCCGAAAGCGCTGAGGCCCCCAGGCGGCTGGTGACCGAACTCGACCTGTGGGGCAGCCGCTCGGGCACCTCGCTGGCCGAGCAGCTCGACCGGCTGCGCCAGGAAGTCGCCGACGCGCAGCAGGCCGGGATGGTCACGCTGGCCTCGACGGCGCTGGTCTCGACCGGCCTGTCGGTCGGCTATGTCGTCTGGCTGGTGCGTGGCGGGGTGCTGATGACCAGCCTGATGTCGGTCGTGCCGGCCTGGGCGGGCATGGACCCGCTGCCGGTGCTGGCGGAAATCCGCCGCGCCGAGGGTGCTGCCGCCGGGTCAGAGGACACCGGGGACATGGACAGCAGTGGCGCCGAGGAGGACGACCCGATCGAGAAACTCTTCAGCAAGGCCCGCCGCCTGCTGGTCCGTCCGGCCGCCGGCGCCGCCGATGCCCCTGGATTGCCGGAGACACCCGCATGAAGTTCCGCTTCCAACACCTGTCCTCGCGCTTCCATCTGGCGCTGGGGCTGAGTTCGCTGGTGGTCAGCGTGCTGCTGATGGCGCAGTTCGCCGGGCTGGTGCCCGACCGCGACAGCGCACTGCGGGCCGGCCGTGTCGCGCTGGCCGAGACCGTGGCGGTCAGCAGCATGGCGATGCTCGACGAGGAGGACCGCGGGCGCCTGCAGCAGGTGCTGGACTTCGTGGTGCAGCGCAACCCGGCCCTGCGGTCGATTCGCCTGCAGCGGGCCGATGGGGTGCTGCACCTGCAGGCCGGCACGCCCGTGGCCGACCCCGCCACCGACCCTCCCGCCGACCACCCGACCCAGACCCCCGCCTCCACCGAGACCCGTCTGCGCCTGCAGCTGGTGCAAGGCGGCGCCCCGTGGGGCGAGGCAGAGCTGCAGTTCGACCCGCTGCACGACCATGCCAGCGTGCGCGGCTGGCTCGGGTCGACCGAGCTGCTGGTGGCGGCCACGGCGCTGAGCTGTTTTGTGCTGTTCTATGTCTACCTGCGCCGGATGCTGCGGCACCTGGACCCCTCCCGGGTAATCCCGGGCCGGGTGCGGACCGCCTTTGACACGCTGGCCGAAGGGCTGATGGTGCTGGACCCGGCGGGGCGCATCGTGCTGGCCAACCGCGCGTTCAGCGAAGTGGTCGGGCAGGACAGCGATGCGCTCATCGGCCGCAGCGCGAGCGGGCTGGGCTGGTCGCAGCCGGAGCAGGCCGGGGTGGCGGGGACGCCGTGGCAGCAGGTCTTCACCGACGGGCAGGCGCGGCGCAATGTGCTGATGCACCTGACCGACGCGCAGGGCCGCGCCCGCACCTTCATGGTCAATGCCTCGCCCGTGCCCGGCCCGGGTGGCCAGCCCGCCGGCACGCTGATCAGCCTGGACGATGTGACGATGCTGGAGGAGCAGGAGGTCCAGCTCCGGCTGGCCCGCGACGCCGCCGAGGCCGCCAACCGCGCCAAGAGCGATTTCCTGGCCAACATGAGCCACGAGATCCGCACGCCGATGAACGCCATCCTAGGTTTTGCCGAGCTGCTGCGCCGCGGCTGGCAGAACAACCCGCAGGACACGCGCCGCCACCTCGACACCATCCTCGGCAGTGGTCGCCATCTGCTGGCCCTCATCAACGACATCCTCGACCTGTCCAAGGTCGAGGCCGGGCGGCTGGAGGTGGAGTGCGTGCCGTGTGCGGTCCACGCGGTGCTGCACGAGGTGATCGACATCATGCGGCTGCGGGCCGACGAGAAGGATGTGTTCCTGGCCATCGAGTTTGCCGAGGCACTGCCGGCCACGCTGTTGACGGACCCCGGCCGGCTGCGCCAGATCCTCACCAATCTGGTGGGCAATGCGCTGAAATTCACCCGCGAGGGCGGCGTCACGGTGCGGGTCTCGCTGCAGCGCGGCGCGCCGGAGAACCGGCTGTGCATCGACATCGCCGATACCGGCATCGGCATCCCGGCCGACAAGCTCGATGCCATCTTCGAGCCCTTCGTGCAGGCAGAGGCCTCGACGACACGCCAGTTCGGCGGCACGGGGCTGGGGCTGGCGATCAGCCGGCGCTTCGCCCGTGCGCTGGGCGGGGATGTGACGGTGAGCAGCGTGCCGGGGCAGGGCAGTACCTTCCACGTCACGCTGGAGACCGGGCCACTGGACGCGCTGGATCCGGACGAATGGCTCAGCCCGCAGGCACTGGCTGCGGTCGCGCGGCCCCGGACGGGCGGCGGCACGGTGCACTGGCAGTTCGACGCCGGCCGCGTGCTGGTGGTCGACGACGGCGCCGAGAACCGCGAGCTGGTGCGGCTGGTGCTGGAGTCGGCCGGGTTGACCGTGGTGGAGGCCGAGGACGGCGCGGTGGCACTGGACATGGTCGCCCGCGAGGCGCCGGACCTCGTGCTGATGGACGTCAACATGCCCGTCATGGACGGCTACACCGCCACCCGCACCCTGCGCGAGCGCGGCTGCACGCTGCCCGTGCTGGCGCTGACGGCGAATGCGATGAAGGGCTTCGAGGCCCAGATCGAGACCGCCGGCTTCTCTGGCTACCTGACCAAGCCGGTCGACATCGACGCGCTGCTGGCCGAGCTGGGGCAGCGCCTCGGCGGACGCCGGGTCGCCGGCATGGCGCCGGAGGCCGCGCCACGGTGGGCGGACAGCGCGTCGGCAGACCCGGCGCGCGACGACGACACCCCCATCGTCTCCCGGCTGGCCGACCATCCGCGCCTGTCCCGCGTGGTCCAGACCTTCTGCCGCACGCTGCCGGACAAGCTGGTGGCCATGCAGGGGGCGCTGGACGATCGCCGCCTCGACGACCTGGCCGATCTGGCGCACTGGCTCAAGGGCGCCGGCGGCACGGTGGGCTTTGACGTCTTCTTTGAGCCGGCCCGCGAATTCGAGCGCCTGGCCCGTGCCGGTGACACCACCGAACTGGAGCGCGTGATGCGCCAGATCCAGGCGCTCGCCCGCCGGATCGAGATCCCCCACGGCGAGGCGGCAGCCGCCGCCACCCTTGCCTGAGACCCTGCGCATGTCTGCACCGCACACACCCGCCCCGTCCGTCCCGTCGGCCCCGGCCATCCCCGCGACCCCATCCGAGCCGGGCCTGTCGGATGTGACCGTGATGATGGTCGACGACGAGCCGATGATGACCGACGTGGCCCAGGCGTATCTGGAGGATGCCGGCTACACCCGCTTCGTCGCCGTCCACGATCCGCGCCAGGCGATGGAGACCGCCCGCACGCACCGCCCCGGCCTGATCCTGCTCGACCTGATGATGCCGGAGCTGAACGGCTTCGACCTGCTGCGCCTGATCCGCCTGGACGAGCGGCTGCGCTACACGCCAGTGATCGTGCTGACCGCGGCCAGCGACCCGGCCAGCAAGCTGCGCGCACTGGAGCTGGGCGCGACCGAGTTCCTCTCCAAGCCGGTGGACGCCAGCGAGCTGAAGATCCGCGTGCGCAACAGCCTGGCCTTCAAGGTCTACCAGGACCGCCTGGCCAACGACGACCCGCTCACCGGCCTGCCGAACCGGCGCGTCTTCGTCGAGCAGCTCAAGGCGGGGCTGGTGCGCGCCCGCTACAGCCGCGGCACGCTGGCGCTGCTGCACCTCAACCTCGACCGCTTCCGCCAGATCAACGACACCCTGGGCCACGGCACCGGCGACCTGCTGCTGGTGGCCGTGGCCGAGCGGCTGCGCCAGACCACCCGCGCCAGCCACAGCCTGCTCGGCCAGCGCCTGGGGGACGCGCCCTTCCTGGCGCGGCTCGGGGGCGACGAGTTCGCGCTGCTGATGCCCGACATCCCGTCGCCCGAGGCGGCCAGCCGGGTGGCGCGCCAGGTGCTGGAGGCCTTGTCGCGCTCCTTCCATGTCGATGGGCAGGATGTCTACCTCACGCCCAGCATCGGCATCTCGATCTTCCCCGACGACGGCACTGACGACGCCTCGCTGCTGCGCAACGCTGGTGTGGCGATGCTGCATGTCAAGGCCAGCGGGCGCAACGGCGTCGAGTTCTACAGCGAGAAGATCAACACCGTCTCGGTCGAGCGGCTGCTGCTGGAGACGCAGCTGCGCGGCGCCATCGAGCGTGACGAGCTGGTGCTGCACTACCAGCCCAAGGTCGATCTGCGCACCGGTTTCATCGTCGGGGCCGAGGCGCTGCTGCGCTGGCAGCATCCGCAGATGGGGCTGGTGCCACCGGGGCGGTTCATCTCGATCGCCGAGGAGTGCGGGCTGATCGTCGAGATCGGCGAATGGGTGATCCAGCGCGCCTGTGCGCAGCTGGCGCAGTGGCGGGCTGAACACCGGCTGGCCGTGCGCGTGGCGGTGAATGTGGCGCGCCACAGCGTGGTCTCCGGCACGCTGCTCGACACCACCCGCAACGCGCTGCAGCGCCACCGCGTGCCGGCGAAGCAGCTCGTGCTCGAACTCACCGAGAGCATGCTGATGGACCGCGTCGAGACCACGGCCGCCAAGCTGCACGATCTGCGCGCGCTGGGGGTCGAGCTGTCGATCGACGACTTCGGGACGGGCTATTCCTCGATGAGCTACCTCAAGCAGTTTCCGGTGCAGGAACTCAAGATCGACCGCTCCTTCGTCAAGGGCACCCCGGCCGACCGGACCGATACCGCGATCGTGCGGGCGCTGGTCGTGCTCGGCCACAGCCTGGGGATGCGCGTGGTGGCCGAGGGCGTGGAAACCGAGGACCAGCGGGCCGCCATGCAGGCGCTGCACTGCGACTGCTACCAGGGTTTCCTGTGCAGCCCCGCCTTGCCGGCCGAGCAGTTCATCGCCAAGGTCCGTGCAGTGAACGGGACACCTGTCCGCTCC
Source organism: Sphaerotilus sp. (assembly GCF_034519685.1). GTDB lineage: Bacteria > Pseudomonadota > Gammaproteobacteria > Burkholderiales > Burkholderiaceae_C > Sphaerotilus. The sequence goes on from NZ_JAXHOF010000002.1 coordinate 250,594, forward strand.
TGAGGAAATTCCTGGGTTAATATCAGCGAACAGCGATATTTGGATTCCTTGGCGGATCCGCAGGAGACGCGACATGAGTTCCCCCAAGCTTTCCCCCCAGCCGCTGACACGCCGCGGGGCGCTGGGCCGGATGGGTCTGGGCCTCGGCGGTGTGCTGGGGGCCGGGCTGGCCGTCTTGCCCGAGGCGCGCCTGCTGGCCGCACAGGCCGGCGATTTCCTGACCGGCCCGCCCGTGGCCGACGTGAAGCCGCGCCAGCTCAGCCCGCACGTCTGGCTCCTCTACGCCCAGGACGGCTTTCCCACCCCGGAAAACCGCGGCCTGATGGCCAGCATGGCCTTCGTCGTCACGTCGGCGGGGGTGGTCGTGCTCGACACGGGTGCTTCGCTGCAGATCGGCGAGATGGCGATCCGCATGATCCGGACCGTGACACCGAAGCCGGTGATCGCCGTTTTCAACAGCCACTACCACGGCGACCACTGGCTGGGCAACCACGCCTTTGCGCAGACCTTCGGCGCCGACCTGCCCATCCATGCGCTGCCGCACACGGTCGCGCAGATCCGGGGTGCCGAGGGCAGCCTCTGGCGTTCGCTGATGGAGCGCTGGACCAACCAGGCCACCGTCGGCACCGAGGTCGTCGTGCCCAACCGCGAGGTCACGCCCGGCCAGCGTCTGCGCTTCGGCGACGTGACGCTGGTGATGCACCACCACGGCACGGCGCACACCCCGTCCGACCTGTGCGTGCAGGTGGTCGAGGATGGTGTCACCCATGTCGGCGACATCGCCATGACCAACCGCATCGCCAACCTGGACGACGGCTCCTACGCGGGCACCTTCCGCTATTACGCGGCGATGCAGGCGCTCACCGGCCCGCAGCTCTGGGTACCCGGCCACGGCGAGCCGGCGCGTGACCTGCTCGACGCCTACGGGCGCTTTCTCGCCGGCATCTGGGAGCCGTGTGTGCAGGCGGTCAAGGATGGGCGGGACGAGGCCGCCGCCAAGGCCATGGTGCTGCGGGATCCACGTGTGGCGACCCGTGCCAAGACGATGGCCGGCTTCGACAGCAACATCGGCAAGTACGTCAGCCTGGCCTACCTGGAGGCCGAGAAGGAAGCCTTCTGACACTGCCCTGCAGACTTTGCTTGCCATTGCCTTGATCCAGATCATGTGCAGCGGCGTGCAGGTGTGGCGTCCAGGTTGCAGTCGCCGGTCGACTCCGTGTTTCTACCAAGGTCCGGAAGCAGCAAACCCCATAACATCCGTTTGTGCTTATATCTAAATAGTCAAACGGACGGCAGGACGGAATTTTGTGGGTGCTTCAGGAAATTCCGACAGTGACCGGGTCTTCGAGCTGGCGGCCGAGCTGTTCGGGCTGCTCTCGGCGCCCATCCGCTTGCGCATCGTCTGCGAGCTGCTGGATGGCGAACAGAACGTCGGGCAGTTGACCGAGCGGGTCGGCGCAAGTCAGCCCAACCTGTCGCAGCACCTGGCCACGCTCTACCGCTGCGGCATCCTGGCCCGGCGGCGGGTCGGGGCGCAGGTCTGGTACCGGATTGCCAATGACCGTGTGCAGGTGCTATGCGAGGCCGTGCGCGACGGACCGAAGATTTGAAGAGGAGCTTTTGCGTGTCGAGCGATCCATCCCAAGCGTCCGGCCGCCTGATCAAGGCGCCGGAAAACTTCCTCGATCCCGCCGGGGTCAGGACCGTGTTCCAGGAGGCCAAGGCTGGCCGGCGTGATTTCATCCGCCGTGCCTTTGCCGGGGCGGCGGCGGCAGGTGCTGCACCCCTGGTGCTGGCCCAGGCCAACCCGGTGCCGGCCGAAGGCGGTGATCCGAACATCCTGAACCTGCCCGAGCACACGGTCGGACTGGGCCAGGGTGTGGCCACCGAGGGCTACGGCAAGCCGTCGAAGTACGAGACCAACGTCCAGCGCCGCCAGAGCCCGGGTCTGACGCAGACCACGCAGGCTTCGGTGTCGTTCGCGCCGCTGCAGTCGCTGTTCGGCATCGTCACGCCCAGCGGCCTGCATTTCGAGCGCCACCACCAGGGCTGGTGGGACATCGACCCGAGCAAGCACCGCCTGATGCTCAACGGCTCCGACCCGACGCTGATGAAGACCCCGAAGGTCTTCACGGTGGACGAGATCATGCGGCTGCCGTCGGTGTCGCGCTTCCACTTCATCGAGTGCGGCGCGAACACGGCCGTCGAGTGGGGCAACGTCGCCGTGCCGACCGTGCAGTACACGCACGGCATGGTCTCCTGCAGCGAGTTCACCGGCGTGCCGCTGAAGATCCTGTTCGACCTGTGCGGCGTCGACTACAAGAAGGCGCGCTACGTGCTGGGCGAAGGCGCCGACGGCTCGTCGATGACGCGCACGATCCCGATGGAGCTGGTCGAGTCGGGCGAGGTCTTCGTCGCCTACGGGCAGAACGGCGAGATGCTGCGCCCCGAGAACGGCTACCCGCTGCGGCTGATCGTGCCGGGCATCCAGGGCGTGAGCTGGGTCAAGTACCTGCGGCGCATCGAGGTCGGGGACGCGCCCTACGGCGCCAAAGACGAGGCGGTCCACTACATGGACCTGATGCCCAGCGGCCTGCACCGGCAGTACACCAATATCCAGGAATGCAAGAGCGTGGTGACGACGCCCTCGGGCGGTCAGGTGCTGCTGGACAAGGGCTTCTACAACATCACCGGGCTGGCGTGGTCGGGCAAGGGGCGGATCAAGAAGGTTGACGTCTCGGTGGACGGTGGCCGCAACTGGCGACCGGCGCGCATCGAGGGGCCGGTGCAGAACAAGTCGCTGACGCGCTTCAACATCGACTGGGTCTGGGACGGCAAGCCCGCGCTGATCCAGAGCCGCGCCACCGACGACACCGGCTATGTGCAGCCGACCTACAAGCAACTGCGCGCCGTGCGCGGCACGCGCTCGATCTACCACAACAACGCCGTCCAGACCTGGCTGGTGCAGGAAAGCGGGGAGGTGAAAAATGTCCAGCTCTCGTGATGGGTTCCGTCTGATCGCTGCCGCGGCACTGGCGCTGATGTCCAGCGCGGCGCTGGCGCAGGCGGTGCTGCCTGGCATCGGCCGTCCGGCCACGCCGAAGGAAATCGCCGCCTGGGACATCGACGTGCGGCCCGACTTCAAGGGCCTGCCCAAGGGATCGGGTTCGGTCGCGATGGGCCAGGAGGTGTGGGAGGGCAAGTGCGCCCACTGCCACGGCGTGTTCGGCGAGTCCAACGAGGTGTTCAGCCCGCTGGTCGGCGGCACCACCGCCGAGGATGTGAAGACGGGCCGTGTCGCCCGGCTGACCGACACGTCCTATCCTGGCCGCACGACGCTGATGAAGGTATCCACCGTCTCGACGCTGTGGGACTACATCAACCGTGCCATGCCCTGGACGCAGCCGAAGTCGCTCAAGGCCGACGAGGTCTACGCGGTGACGGCCTATCTGCTGAACCTGGGCGGGGTGCTGCCGGACAACTATGTGATGTCCGACCAGAACATCGCCGAGGTCCAGGCCCGCATGCCCAACCGCAACGGCATGACGCTGGACCACGGCATGTGGCCCGGCAAGTCGCTGAAGACCGCCGGCAAGCCCGACGTGAAGGCGGTGGCCTGCATGACGAATTGCGAGGCCGAGCCGAAGGTGGCCTCCTTCCTGCCGGACTTTGCCCGCAATGCCCACGGCAACCTGGCCGAGCAGAACCGCCTGGTCGGTGCGCAGCGCGGGGCGGACACGACCCGTCCGGCGGGTGTGGCGGTCGCGGCGGCGGCCGTGGCAGCCACGGCTGCGCCGGCCAAGGCCGCGGACAGCTCGGCGGCGGTCACGGCGCTGCTGTCGAAATACAGTTGCACCGCCTGCCACGGCATGGACAACAAGCTGGTCGGACCGTCCTTCCGCGAGATCGCGAAGAAGTACGGTGCCCAGGCGGACGGTGCGGCCTACCTGGCCGGCAAGATCAAGGCCGGTGGCAGTGGTGTCTGGGGGCAAATCCCGATGCCGCCACAGACCCTCTCGGATACCGAGGCCCGTATGATCGGCCAATGGCTGACCGATGGCGCCAAGAAATGAATTCACCTAGGAGAATCACGATGCAAACCCGTCGCGAAATGCTCGGCCGCAGTGCTGGCGTGGCTGCCATGCTGGCTGGCCTCGGCCTGCTGCCCGCTGTGGCCCAGGCCAACTACGCCACCGCCGCCTTCGATGCCAAGACCATGGCCGACCTGACCAAGGCCCTGGGCATCTCCGCCCCCGTGGAGAGCAAGGACGTCACCATCACTGGCCCTGACATCGCCGAGAACGGCGCCGTCGTGCCGCTGGGCTGCTCGACCGCGCTGCCCGGTGTGAAGCGCATGCTGATCCTGGTGGAGAAGAACCCGGCCATGCTGTGCGCGGCCTTCGACGTGACCGATGCGGTCGAGGCGAACTTCAACACCCGCGTGAAGATGGGCCAGTCGTCCAACGTGATGGCCGTGGCCGTCATGAACGACGGCAAGGTGCTGTTTGCCCAGAAGGAAGTCAAGGTCACCCTCGGCGGCTGCGGCGGCTGACCGGACCTCCCACCCACACGCAAAGAAGGAGCAGAACATGGCAGATCCGATGCGCATCCGCGCACAAGCCTCCGGCGACAAGGCCACCGTGCGTGTCCTGATGAGCCACGAAATGGAAACTGGCCAGCGCAAGGACGCCGCCGGCAAGACCATCCCCGCCTGGTACATCCAGGAAATCACCGCTGCGCTCAACGGCAAGACCGTGATGACCGCGCAATGGGGACCGGCGGTGTCGAAGAACCCGTTCCTGCAGTTCAATCTCAAGGGCGCCAAGGCGGGTGACAAGGTCGCCGTGACCTGGGTCGACAACAAGGGCGACAAGCGCACCGACGAAGCGACGGTGAGCTGAGCGGGCAGACGTGTTCGCCCCCTGACCGTATCCATCGGCCCCCGGCATCCTCCGGGGGCCTTTGCCGTTTTGCAGTTCCTGTCTACAGACCCTGTCCAGAAGAACGAGGAGACCATGAACAAGACCCTCATCGCCAGCACACTGCTGGCCTGTGCCCTGCCGCTGCCGCTGCTGGCGCAACAGAAGTCTGCGGCCGACGGCATCGCTGAATACCGGGCGATGCTGGCCGATGGCAACCCGGCCGACCTGTTCGAGGCCAAGGGGGAAGCCCTCTGGAAACAGAAGCGCGGCCCGAAGAACGCGAGCCTGGAGCTGTGTGACCTCGGACAGGGACCGGGGGTGGTCAAGGGCGTCTTCGTCACGCTGCCGCGCTACTTCAAGGACACCGGCCGGGTGCAGGATCTGGAGTCGCGGCTGGTGAGCTGCATGGAGACGCTGCAGGGCTTCAACGCCGCCGAGATCGCCAAGACGCCGTTTGGCCGTGGCGAGCAGAACAACGTCACCGCGCTGGCGACCTGGATCGCGGCTGAATCGCGTGGCATGCGCTTCGCCTTGCCGCAGGAACACGCGCAGGAAAAGCGCATGTACGCCATCGGCGAGCGGGCGTTCTTCTACCGGGGCGGGGCGCATGACTTCAGCTGCGCCAGCTGCCACGGCGAGGAGGGCAAGCGCATCCGCCTGCAGGATCTGCCCCAGCTCACGAAGAACCCCGGCGACGGTGTCGGCTTCGCGGCCTGGCCGGCCTACCGGGTCAGCAACGGCCAGATGTGGAGCATGCAGCTGCGCCTGAACGACTGCTTCCGCCAGCAGCGTTTCCCGTACCCGGGCTTCGGCTCGGACCTGACCATCGCGCTGTCCACCTACATGGGGGTCAACGCCAAGGGGGCCGAGTCGGTGGCGCCCGCCATCAAGCGTTGAGCGCAGGAGAGACGACATGAAGACAGTCAAGAAGATGGCGTTCACGGTGGTGGCGCTGGCTGTGGCGGCGATCGGCGTGGGGTGTGCCACCGGTCCGTCGCCAGCGGAACTCGACCGCGAGGCGGTGCAGGTCATCCGCAGTGCCTTCCGCGACCAGGGCATCGTCAAGGTCGATCGCCTGGACCAGGATGCTGCCAACGAGGCCTGCTCCAAGGCCCTGGGCAAGGAGCCGCCGGCCGAGGTGGTCAAGGCCATCGAAGCCGCCAACCTCAAGACCATCAAGCCGCCCAGCGATGGCAAATACCTCGGCGACTGGAAACTCGGCGAGGTCATCGCGCAGAGTGGTCGCGGCCTGACCTGGACCGACGACGCCAAGACCGTCAATGGTGGCAATTGCTACAACTGCCACCAGATCAGCCAGGAGGAAATCTCCTTCGGCACCATCGGCCCGAGCCTGTACCAGTACGGCAAGCTGCGCGGCGTCACCGACCCGACCAGCCCCGCCGCGATGCCGATCGTCGAATACACCTGGGGCAAGCTCTGGAACGCACGGGCCTACAACGCCTGCTCGCAGATGCCGCGGGCTGGCCACATGGGCATCCTCGACGAGACACAGCTCCGCCATGTCATGGCGCTGCTGCTTGACCCGAAATCCCCCGTCAACCAGTAAGCCCCCTCGCCGCGCACCCACCGCGGCGCCCCCACGTCATGCCCGCGCAAGCGGACATCCACCCAAAATATCACCGTTCACTTATTCATGAGCCTCTCCAAACGCGATTTCATGCAGGTGCTCGGCGCCGCTTCGGTGGCCGGCATGGGTCTGGGCCGCTACGCCGAAGCGGACGCCGCGACGGCGCAGAAGGGGCTGTACGACCTGCCCACCTTCGGCAACGTCAGCTTCCTGCACATGACCGACTGCCACGCGCAGCTGAAGCCGATCCATTTCCGCGAGCCGAGCGTCAACCTCGGCATCGGGTCGATGCAGGGCAAGCTGCCGCACCTGGTCGGCGAGCACCTGCTCCAGCACATCGGCGTGCGCCCCGGCACCGCGCTGGCGCATGGCTACACCTTCCTCGACTTCGAGAAGGCGGCGCGCCGCTACGGCAAGGTCGGCGGCTTCGCGCACATGGCCACGCTGGTCAAGCAGTTGAAGGCCAGCCGCCCCGGGGCGCTGCTGCTCGACGGCGGCGACACCTGGCAAGGCTCGGCCACGTCGCTGTGGACCAACGCCCAGGACATGGTCGACGCCTGCAAGCTGCTCGGTGTGGACGTGATGACCGGCCACTGGGAGTTCACCTACGGCATGGAGCGCGTCAAGGAGATCGTCGAGAAGGACTTTGCCGGCAAGCTCGACTTCGTCGCGCAGAACGTCAAGACCAACGACTTCGGCGACCAGGTCTTCAAGCCCTATGTGATCCGCGAGGTCAACGGCGTGCCCTGCGCCATCATCGGCCAGGCCTTCCCGTACACGCCGATCGCCAACCCGCGCTACATGGTCGCCGACTGGGCCTTCGGGATCCAGGACGAGAACATGCAGGCGATGGTGGACGAAGCCCGCGGCAAGGGCGCACAGGTGGTGGTCGTCATCAGCCACAACGGCATGGACGTGGACCTGAAGATGGCCAGCCGCGTGCGTGGCATCGACGCCATCTTCGGCGGCCACACCCATGACGGCGTGCCGGTGGCGGTGCCGGTGAGCAATGCGGGCGGCAAGACACTGGTGACCAACGCCGGCTCGAACACCAAGTTCCTCGGCGTGATGGACTTCGACGTGAAGGGTGGCAAGGTGGTGGATTTCCGCTACCGGCTGCTGCCGATCTTCGCCAACCAGCTGAAGGCCGATCCGGCGATGGACGCGCTGATCACCAAGGTCCGCGCGCCGTATGAAGCGAAGCTGTCGGAAAAGCTCGGCGTCACCGACGGCCTGCTGTACCGGCGCGGCAACTTCAACGGCTCGTGGGACCAGCTGATCTGCGACGCGCTGATGGACGTGCAGGGCGCCGAGATCGCGTTCTCGCCCGGGTTCCGCTGGGGCACGACGCTGCTGCCGGGTGAGGCCATCACGCGCGAGCTGATGATGGACCAGCTCGCCATCACCTACCCCTACGCCACCGTGACCCAGATGAGCGGCGAGATGCTCAAGACGGTGCTGGAGGACGTGGCCGACAACCTGTTCAACCCCGACCCCTACTACCAGCAGGGCGGCGACATGGTGCGCGTGGGCGGGCTGCAGTACACGATGACCCCGGGCGAGAAGGCCGGCAACCGCATCAGCGACATGCGCCTGAAGGGCAAGATGGTCGAGGCGGGCAAGAGCTACAACGTCGCCGGCTGGGCGCCGGTGTCGGAAGACGCGGCCAAGGCGGGCAACAAGCCGGTGTGGGACGTGGTGGAAATGTGGCTGAAGGGGCAGGGCGGGCGGGTCAAGGCGCGCACGGTCAACACGCCGAAGCTGGTCGGGGTGGCGGGCAATCCCGGCCTCGCGGCCTGACGATCTGAGGCACCATGCGGTGGATTCAACCAGGAGACACTCGATGAAGTTCCACACGATGCTCGCCGCTGCGGCGCTGTCGCTGGCCAGCCTGGCTGCCGCCGCGCAGGACAAGGTGGTCTACCACGTCAATGACACTGCCACACAGGCGCTGGCGACGCTGCGCAACATCCGCAACCACCTCGACACCGACCCGACAGCCAAGATCACGCTGGTGGCGCATGCCTTCGGTGTCGATTTCTTGATGGAGGGCATGAAGGACCGCAGCGATGCGCCCTTCGATGCCACCGTCGCTGCGCTGAAAAGCCGTGGTGTGGTCTTCGAGATCTGCGAGATCACGCTGAAGAACCGCAACCTCAAGCGCGAGCAGTTCATCCAGGAGGCCGATTTCACCCCGTCCGGGGTCGTCCGGCTGACGAAGCTGCAACTGCAGGGCTACGCCTACATCAAGCCCTGACCGCGGGCCTCGGGTCTGTCCTGTGGTGTGCCGGCCCGCTTGGTGCCGGTGACCATGGACCAGACCAGGTTCTCGCGGTGTTTCAGGCTTTCGTAGACCGCGGCGGACACATGGACCGCCACGGCCAGCAGCGTGGCGTCGACCAGCAGCAGATGGACCGACTCGACGACCTCGTTGCCCCACCAGGCATCGGTGGTCATCATCCAGCCGGTGACGCCGATGCCGATCACCATCGCCAGCAGGAACAGGATCATCACCGCCGCGGCCGGGTTATGGCCGAGGAAGCGGCGTTCCTGTCCGCGCAGCATGTCGCCGGCGTAGGCGATGAACACCATCGGGCGTGGAACGAAGCTGGCGAAGCGGGCATGCCCGGCGCCGGTGAAGCCCCAGACGATGCGCGCCGCCACCAGCGCCAGCGCCGTGTAGCCGCTGGCCTCATGCAGCCAGCGCGGCCCGCCCATGGTGCTGAAATAGGCGGTGAAGAAACTCAGCACCAGGCTCCAGTGGAAGACCCGCACGAAGCGGTCCCACACCCGCACGCGGACCTGACCGGTCGCGGTGCTGGCACTGCTCAGCGCAAGGTCCATGTGGCGGGTGTCGGCGGACATGTCAGTCCTTCGTGTTGAGTTCGGCAATGGCCCCGGTGATGGGGTGGAAATAGATCTCCACCCGCTTGCCATTGCGGTCATGGCCGTAGATCTCCCAGCAGCGGCCCTTGGAGACGTGCAGCTTCTTGACGTCGTCCTTGTAGCCCAGATCCTGGAACTTCTTCGTCATCTGTTCGGCGGTGAGCCATTTGTCCTGTGGCTCGTCGGTGCATTGCGGGCCGGCCCAGGTGGCGGTGGCTGCGCAGAGCAAGGCTGCGGCGAGGGTGCTGTGTGCCAGCAGGGGGGTATGCATGGTGGGCACTCCTGGTCAGGTGTGGTTGGCACCGTCGTCCGAGCCACGGCCGCGGCGGCCCGAGCCCGAACCGTCGTCGCTGCCACGGCCACGGCGAGCGTGCTCGGTGACATCGCCGGCGTCATCGGTGCTGCTGCCGCGACGACCCTGGCCTGATGAACTGCTGCCGCTGTCGCTGCCGCGGCCCCGGCGGGCGTGCAGGGTGATGTCGTCGGTGCTGTGGCGGGAGACCACCACCGTCGGCTCCTGATCGGCCGGGGTCAGCGCCGGGGCGACACGGGCGGACACGAGCAGGCTGGTGGCGGCGAGCAGGGTGGCGAGGGCCAGATGGAGTGAAGTCTTGTGCATGAGGTGCTCCTGAGGTTGGTGGGGCGGGACTGCGCCCGCACCTGGTTCAATGCACACCCCATGCCCAATGGGAAAAATTGCTTCAATCAACTGCAAGTCGTTGATTTGTAATGTTTATTAAGCCATTCTTGGTTAATGAAATGGCAATTTTCCGGCTTGGATGACCCACCGACCGGGCCCGGGTGGGTGAAATCCCCCGGGGCAATTCCCCCGCACAGGTGTGTCGGTGGCCGGGATCAGGAGCCAAGATCGCCGAACTCCGTGTCGCGCAGGCCCAGCCGCTCCAGCCGGTAGCGCAGCGTGTCCCGCGAGATGCCCAGCAGCCGGGCGGCCTGCGTGATGTTGCGGCCGGTGCGCCGCAGGGCAGTCTCGATCAGGCGCCGCTCGGCGCGTTCGAGGTGGAGGTCAGTGTCTTCGGGCGTGGTGCCGCCCGGACCTGTTGCCGCGGCTTCGGGCACTGCAGCCGTCGGCTCGGGCGTGCTGGCGATGGCCCCCAGTTCCCGGCTGGACACCTCCGCGCCGTTGCTCAGCAGCACGGCCTGCTCGATCGCGTTGCGCAGCTCCCGCACATTGCCCGGCCAGGGATGCTGGCGCAGCGCCGCTTGCGCGCCCGGCGACAGGCGCATCTCGCCGCGCCGGTAGCGCCGCGCGTGCAGCGCCAGGAAATGCCGCGCCAGCCCGAGGATGTCCTCGCCGCGCTCGCGCAGCGCCGGCACCGGGATGTCCACGATGCGCAGCCGGAAGAACAGGTCGGCGCGGAACTGCCCCTCGCGCACGAGCTGCTCCAGCGGGCGGTGCGTGGCGCTGATGATGCGCACATTGACCTGCTGGTCGCGCAGCCCGCCCAGGCGCCGGAAGCGCTTGTCCTCCAGCAGCTTGAGCAGCTTGACCTGGGTCGAGGCATCGGCCTCGCCGATCTCGTCGAGGAAGAGCGTGCCGCCCTCGGCGGTCTCGACCAGGCCGGGCTTGCGCTGGCGGGCGTCGGTGAAGGCGCCTTTTTCGTAGCCGAACAGCTCGGCTTCGACCAGCTGGGCGGGCAGGGCGCCGCAGTTCAGCTCGACGAAGGGCTGCGCGCGCCGCGGCCCGCCGAAATGCAGCGCCCGCGCCACCAGCTCCTTGCCGGTGCCGGTCTCGCCCTGGATCAATACGGCCGGTGGCTCGGCGTCGGCGAGCTGCTGCTCGGCGTCGAGCAGGCGGCTGATGCGGGCGCGCAGCTGCTGCATGGCCGGAGACACGCCGATCAGCGTCTCCAGCCCGCTGCGCGTGGCCTCGCGCTGCTGGAAGTAGCCGACGGTCTGCTCCAGCCGCGCCTGGCCCGCTAGCCGGTCGAGCAGCAGCCGCAGCGCGCTCAGCGACACCGGTTTGCTCAGGTAGTCGGCCGCGCCCGACTTCATCGCCTGCACCGCCACCTCGACACCGCCGAAGCCGGTGACGAGCACCACGCGCGCCTCGGCGTCGAGCGTGCGCAGCCGCACCAGCGTCTCCAGCCCGCTGATGCCGGGCAAGTTGTGGTCGAGCAGCACGACATCGGGGCGGAACTGCGGGTAGAGCTGCAGCCCTTCCTCGCCCGAGGTGGCGACGCGGGCGTCGTAGCCGTGGCGCTCCAGGAAGGTGGCGATGTTGCGGGCCAGGGTCTGTTCGTCGTCGATGATCAGGACGGCTCGGTTCATGTCGTCGGTGTTCTGTTCAAGGGTCAGTGGTCAATGGTGGGCAGACGCAGGTGAACCGAGGTGCCCCGACCCTGGACGCTGTGGATGCGGATGTCGCCGCCCGCGCGCTGGGCCACCCGGCGTGCCAGGGCCAGTCCCATGCCAAACCCCAGCGGCTTGCTGGTGTGGAAGGGGCGGAAGACGGCCTCCAGCCGGGCCGGCTCGATGCCGACGCCGTTGTCGGTCACGCTGATGACCACCTTCGTGCCGTGTCGGCGCGCCTGCAGCCGGATGCGATCACCCGGCCCGGTGGCCTCGCAGGCATTGGTCAGCAGCGACTGCAGCACCTGCGTGACGAGCACCGGCTCGATGGCGACCTGGCCCGGATCCCCGTCCAGCGCCAGCTCCAGCCGCTTGCCCTGCTGGCGGATTTCCGGGGCCAGCCGCCCGGCCAGCGTGGCGAGCACCTCGTGCAGGTTGGCGCGGGTGCCCGGGGCGTCCGGGTCCGCGGCCGGGCTGGCGTAGGTGAGCATCGTGCGCACGAGGCCCTCGATGCGGTCGGCGTCGCGCATGACCTGCGCCTGCGTGCCCTGCGGGTCGCCGTCGATTTCACGCTGCAATTCTGCGGTGCTGCGGATCGAGCCGAGCGGGTTGCGGATGCTGTGGGCCACGGCGGCGGAAATCTCGCCGACCAGGGCCAGCGCGTCGGCCTCGACCAGGCGGCGCTGCTGCTCGGCCAGCGCGCGTTCGGTGTGGCGCACGAAGCCGATCAGGCACAGGAACAGGAAGACACCGCCGACCCCGGCCCCGACCCAGACCAGTCGTTGACCCGAATGGATGGCCTGGAACAGATCGACCGGCTGGCGGTACAGTTCGATCACACCGACGACCGCCTGGTGGTCATGGCCCAGCACGGGGATGTAGTTCTCGATGTACCGCGCCGTCGCGGTGTCGAGCAGCACATGCTCGGACTTGCCGGACGGATGCTGCTGGTTGTCACCCGTGGTGATGTCCACCACGACTTCGTTGCGCAAGGCGCGTTCCAGTTCCGGGTTGTCCTCGAAGCGCAGGCCGATGAGTTCCGGCCGGCTCGACCACAGCATGCGCCGCTCCAGCGTGTAGACGTTGATGCGCAGCACGTCCGGGATGGCGGCGATGTGGGTGAAGAACTCCTGCAGGCCAGGGTTGCGCTGCAGGTCACCGGCGTGCAGTGCGGCGGCGATGTTCTGGCTGTCGGCGATGCCCTGGACGAAGCCGCGGCTGACGGTGGCGTCCCGCGCCAGCAGGCTGCTCTCGATGAAATTCGACAGCGTCCAGGCCAGCACCGCACTGAACACCCCGATGGCCAGCGCCCCCGACACGACGAATCGGGGGAGCAACTTCAGCGTTCCCATGCACGGGCACCTCCTGCGGCCTGTGCGGCCATCATAGGACGGCCGGCGTGACCGTTCGGAGGCTGTTCAGGTGGTCGACAGGGTCGGCTCGTGGTGTGCGCGGCCTTCCAGCCGGAAGACGGACACGGCCGCGACCAGCTCCTGGGCCTGGACCTTCAGGGTGTTGGCGGCGGCGGCACTCTCCTCGATCATCGCCGCGTTCTGCTGCGTGACCGAGTCCATCTGGGTCACCGCCTGGCCGACCTGGCTGACGCCCAGGCTCTGCTCGCGGCTGGCGGTGCTGATCTCGGCCATGATCTGGTGGACCTGCTGGATGGAGGCCACGATCTGCGTCATCGTGCGGCTGGCTTCCTCGACCAGCGTGGTGCCCTGCTGCACTTGCTCGACGCTGCCGGTGACCAGTCCCTTGATCTCCCGGGCGGCGCTGGCGCTGCGCTGCGCCAGGTTGCGCACCTCGCTGGCCACCACTGCGAAGCCCCGGCCCTGCTCGCCGGCCCGCGCGGCCTCCACCGCAGCGTTGAGCGCCAGGATGTTGGTCTGGAACGCGATGCCGTCGATCACGGCAATGATGTCGGTGATGCGGTGCGAGCTGGTGTGGATGCCGTGCATGCGCTCGGACACCTGGGCCATGACCATGCCGCCCTGACCGGCGATGGTGGACGCTTCCTGGGCAAGCCGGTTCGCCTGCTGGGCATGGTCGGCGTTGTGGCGCACCGTGGTGCCGAGCTGCTCCATCGTCGCCGAGGTCTGCTCCAGGGCGCTGGCCTGTTCTTCCGTGCGGCGGCTGAGGTCGTTGTTGCCCTGCGCGATCTGCACGCTGGCGCTGGCGACCTGCTCCGCGCTGGCCTGCACGCCGGTGACGATGCGGCCCAGACTGGTCCGGATCTGCTGGATCGCCAGCTGCAGCTGCACGGCCTCGTCGCTGCCCTCGGGCGTGCGCTGTTCGGTCAGGTCGCCCTCGGCCAGCCGGTGCGCGGAGTCGATCGCCCGCGCGATCGGCTCGGTCATGTGACGCGCCAGCCACAGTGCAGTCCCGGTCGCGAGCACCGAGGCCAGCAGCAAGGCTGCCGCGATGCCCCACTGCGCACGCTCCACCTGCTGCCGCGCCGTGTCGGTGAGCCGGAGTCCGTCCTGCTCGATGGACTCCGACAGCGCGCCCATCTCCTGCTCCAGCACACCGAAGGCCTGCTGGAACTGCGCCGCGGCCGCCGAGGTCTCCTGGGCGTTCACACGGGCGGCCTGCAGCGTCTGGCGTGCGGCGGCCAGGTAGCGCACCACCAGTGGCTGCACCTTTTCCAGGGCTTGTCGGCTCTCTGCGTCCAGAGGCAGTGCCTGCAGCTGTGCCAGCACTTCCTGGAACTGCTGCGCATGGGCGTCCAGATCGCGCTGCGCTTCCTCGATCGAGGCCGGGTTCGATTGCAGGGCACCGAGCATGCCGAGCAGGGCATCGCCGCGCACGGCGTCGTGCATCATGTCCGCACGCTGGCTGGCTTGCAGCGCCGACCGGGCCGTGACCGTGGATTCGATGGTCTGGCTCAACCAGGTGTTGGCCATGAGTCCCGCACCGCCGACCAGCGTGGCCAGCGCGATGCCGGCCAGGCCGAGGGTGATGATCTGGGTGCGCATCTTCATGGAGAACTCCTGCTGGATCCTCCATGGTGACGGCTGGTGCGGCCCTCGTCGGGCCGATGACCGAGGCAAATCGGGTGCTTCCCTCGGCTTGTCGTCAGGGCCGTGCGTAGCTCGCGCTCAGTTCCGGGTCTCCGTGCGGGCTCATGGGCGGCACCGGCTGCGCGGCTTCCCTGGGCTGGTCGAGCAGCCGGTCGGTCAGCATCGCAGCCCCCCAGATCGCCGACAGCGTCACCCAGGAGGTCAGCGTGAACACCGCCGCTCCCGACACCCCGGCCCCCACGGCGCAGCCACCGGCCAGCATCCCGCCGAATCCCATCAGCACCGCACCGGCGATGTAGCGGCGCATGGCCTGCCCGCCCTGGAAACCTTCGAGCTTGAGTTCACGCCAGAGGAGCGCCGACAGGAAGGCCCCTGCCGCCACGCCTGGCACCAGGCCGAGGTCGAACTTCAGCGGCTGACCGGGCGGCGACAGCACCAGCATCAGCGTGTCGGCGGCCGGGCCGGTGAACGACAGGCTCTGCACCGGCACCACCAGGTCGAACGCCTGGCGCGAGACCATCCAGGTCAGCAGCCAGGCGCAGGCGACCATCACGCCGACCCCCATCGCGCCGAACCAGCTCCAGAAGCGCACCCGCTGGCGCCGCGCCCAGACGAGTGCCGCCACCAGCCACACCGCGCCGAACAGCAACGCGCCGGTGTGCCCGATGCCCGTGAGGGCCAGCAGATCCCGGGACGCCCCCCCTTCGACCGTCCACCAGCCGGCGATTTCCGTGCGCAGCGGCGACAGCAACCCGGACAGCGCCGACTGCGCCGTGACCGCGAACACGAGGCCCGACAGCAAGGCCCGCAGGTTGCCCTGCGCCGCCAGCACCAGCAGCCGGCTGGAGCAGCCGCGGGCCAGGATCATGCCGGCCCCGAACATCGCGCCGCCGATCACCGCCCCCGACAGGCTGCCCCGCGCCGCCAGCTGGCGCGCACCGCTGACATCCAGCCAGCCGAACTGGATGAAGGCCTGCGTCAGCAGCACCGCGGTGGCAAAGGTGAACAGCCACACGGTGAGCTTGCCCTCCTGCGTGCCGCGGGAGAACTCGATCACCGCCGAGCGCAGGCAGAACCGCGAGCGGTGCGCGAAGAAGCCGAACAGCATGCCGACGGCTGCGCCGACCAGCGTCACCGTCCACATCTCGCCCAGATGGGCCATGAGCGATTCCAGCATCGCCGTCTCCTGATGACCATCGTTGATGGCTGATATAAGACGGTGATGATGCAGTCCGGTGGGCTGGCCGGACTTGATGTGGGTCAGCTCCGGCGTCAGACGCGCGGCGTCACGTCAGCATGTCGGCCCAGATGTTGCGCGCCCAGGCGTCGGCATAGCGGCTTTCCAGATCGGAACGGGCGTCCGACACCCCACCCGAGCCGCCGATGGTGAAGAAGCTCTTCTTCGGCGCCTGGTACTCGTGGACGCTGGCCACATGGATGGCGTGGGTCTCGTCGACGAAGCTCATGCAGACATTGGTCAGCATCGGGTGCGGATTGACCTCCAGACCCTGCAGTTCGGCGACGATGGCCGCGGAGGCGACCTTGGCGTGCGAGTTGGCCATGTGGCCGGACTTGGGCATGCCCTGGGCGATCTGGATCGCATCGCCGATGACGTGGATGTCCTTGGCCGCTGTCGACTCGAAGTTCAGGAAATTGACGTGGCACCAGCGAGCGTTGGCGTTCGCCAGCCCGGTCTGCACCGCCAGGGCGCCTGCGCGCATCACCGGCAGCACGTTCAGCACGTCCGCCTTCACGTCGTCCTGGATCTCGAACTTGATGGTGCGGTTCTTCGCATCCACCGCCGTGACCTTGTGCTGGGGCCGGTACTCGACCATGTTGCCGTACAGCTCGTTCCAGGCGCGCTTGAACAGCGGGCCCTTGGAGGTCACGTCCGGGTTGCCATCCAGGATCAGCACCTTGGACTTCGGCTTGGCCTTCTTGAAGTAGGCCGCGATGACGCTGGCGCGCTCGTAGGGGCCGGGCGGGCAGCGGTAGGGCGCTTCGGGGATGGTGATGGCGTAGGTGCCGCCGTCGCGCATGGCTTCGAGCTGCTGGCGCAGGGCCATCGTCTCGGCGCCGGCCTTCCAGGCGTGCAGGATCTGGCCGGAGGCGTGGGCCGCCTGCAGTCCCTCGGTCTGGTCCCACATGAAGTCGATGCCGGGCGAGAGCACCAGCTTGTCGTACTGCACCACGGTGCCGCCGGCCAGCGTGGCGGTCTTCTTCACCGGGTCCACCGAGGTGACCATGTCGTGGACGATGCGCACGCCGTGCTTGCCGCTCAGGCCGGTGTAGGGGTTGGTGATGTCGGCCATCGTACGCTGGCCGCCGATCACCAGGTTCGACACCGGGCAGGACACGAACTGCCGGTTCGGCTCGACCATCATCACGTCGATGGTGTAGTCGGACAGCAGGCGGATGTACTTCGAGGCGGTCGCGCCGCCGTAGCCGCCGCCGATGACCAGCACCTTGGCCTTGGAAGCCGAGGTGCCGCCGAGCGAGGCACAGCCAGTCAAGCCGAGTGTTCCGCCCGCGATCAGGCCCTGGAGAAGATGTCTGCGTTGCATGGTGTGGGGCTCCTTCGGCTTACTTCAGGGCGGCGAAATACTTCGCCAGCGCTTCGAGCTGCTCCTGGGAGTAGCCTTTGGTGATCTGGTGCATGATCGTTGCCTTGCGCTCGCCCGAACGGAAGGCCATCAACTGGGACAGGATGTAGTCCTCTGGCAGCCCGGCCAGGCGGACCAGCGCCTCGCCTTCCACGGCACGGCCGTCGGTGCCATGGCACTGGGCGCAAGTGGCCGCCAGTGCACGCAGGCGCAGCAGCTCCGGATCCTTGGCGTGTGCCGTGGAGACGGACAGCAGGCCGGTGCTGCTCAGCAGCAGGCCAATCAGCCAGCGTAGGGCGACGGGGGATCGGAACATGGGGCTTTCTCCTCGGACTGGGACATGGATTTCCAATGGTGTAGTGTCTTGAATATCATTCCATACGAATTTAGTGTTTTCCCGGATGGTTCGGGGCGGAGAGGTGCATGACAAGGACGCACAGCGCACACAGACCTGATCCAGGGCGCCGCCGGGCATGTGCCCGCCTGCTGGCGCTGCCCTGGATGGCCGCACCGTTGCTGGCCCGGGCGACGCCGGTCGCTGTCGGCCAGTCGGTGCCCTGGCCGACGGTTCGGCTGCTCGACGGCCGCACGGTGGGGGCCGAGCAGCTCCGCGGGCGGGCCGTGGTGGTGACCTTCTTCTCCACCGACTGCGGCTACTGCCAGCGCCACAACCAGCGCCTGGACAAGCTGGCGCGGGCCACGGGCGATCTGCCGTTGACGGTGTTCGCCGCGGCGCTGGACCGCACCCCGGCGCCGGTCGAGGCCTATCTGGCGCGCCAGGGCTACAGTTTTCCGGTGACGATGGATGCCGCGCCCCTGCGGGCGGTGCTCACTGCGCGGCGCAGCTATCCGGTCACTTGCGTGACCGATCGCCAGGGCGTGCTGCGGGAGGTGATTCCCGGGGAGATGGCCGAGGAGGATGTGATGGGGCTCGTCAAGTGGGCCAGAACCTGAGGAATTGAAGAATCGAGGCGATCTGCTCTCAATGGGCGGTGGTGGTGGTCGATACAGAGGGTTCCTGCTTGAGGGTCGCCCCAGCTCTTGCCCTTGCCCATGTCCGCGTCCGCGTCCGCCACACCCCGATTCAGACTGCTGCGCTTCTTCTCGGTGACGAGCCTGATCGGCATTGTCGTGGTGATGGTCGGCCTGATGCTGGCCTACCGGGCGCTGACGATGCAGCATCTCATCGAGCATGAAAGCCGCGCCAACGCCAGCCTGACACGGGCTTTCGCCAACACCACCTGGGAGCGCTACCGCGATCTGGTCCTCACCGCGCCGGGCCGCGGGCGCGAGGCGCTGCTCGCCGATCCGCGCATGGCGATGCTGGAGGCCGAGATCCGCCAGCAGATGCAGGGCCTGCACGTCGTCAAGGTCAAGGTCTACACCCCGGACGGGCTGACCGTGTTCTCGACCGAAGCGCGGCAGGTCGGAGAGAGCAAGCAGGGCATGCCGGGCATCGTGGCCGCCCAGGCGGGCGAGGTGGTCAGCAGCCTGAGCCACCGCGAGAAGTTCAATGCCTTCGAGGGGATGATCGCCGACCGCGACCTGATGTCCTCCTATGTGCCGGTCGGCAGGGCCTCGGGTGGCGGACCGGAGGCCGTGTTCGAGATCTACTCGGATGTGACCGAACTGCTGGAGCACGAGCAGGAGGCCCAGTGGCAGGTGGCCGGGCTGGTGCTGGGCTTGCTGCTGTCCCTGTACGTCTTCCTGTTCTTCGTGGTGCGGCGGGCGGACCGCGTGATCGAGCGGCAGCGGCGCGAGCAGGTGGACCAGGAGCGGGCCATGCGCCACCAGGCCCACCATGACCATCTCACCGGCCTGCCCAATCGCCTCAGCTTCGGCAAGCGGCTGGAGCGGGCGCTGGTGCAGGCCACGCGGACGGGCCAGTCGGGGGCCTTGCTGTTCATCGATCTGGACCGCTTCAAGCAGGTCAACGACAGCCTGGGCCATGCCGCAGGCGACCAGTTGCTGCAGACCGTCGCCCGGCGGCTGAGGGCGGTGCTGCGTCAGGAGGACCGGCTGTTCCGCATGGGCGGGGACGAGTTCACCGTCATCCTGTCTGCGGTGGACAGTGCCCTCGAAGCCGCACGGCTGGCGGAGCGGCTGCGCCTGGCCGCTTCGCAGCCCGTGGTGATCGGGGGGCAGGAGGCCTCGGTCGGTGCCACGATCGGCATCGTGCTCTTTCCGGGCTCGGCCACCGGAGTCGGCACCGAGACCGCGGACGAACTGCTGCGCCGCGCCGACGCCGCGATGTACCGCGCCAAGGCCCAGGGGCGGGGCACCCACGCCTTCCATGGGGATGTGGTGCCCGGTGCGGTCGTCAGTCCTGCGGATCCGCCAGCCAGGGCCGGTCATGCGCGGCCAGATGTGTCTCCCCTTCTTCCAGGATGAAGTAGCGCAGCGCCTCGGCCGCCGGTGACAGCAGCCGTGAGGGCAGGTGGACCACATTCCAGGTGCGGATGACCGGCGTGTGCGCTGCATCCACCAGCGCGAGTTCCCCCGCACGCAGCTCCAGCCCGAGCGTGTGCAGCGACAGGAAGCTCAGGCCCATGCCGGCCATCACGGCCTGCTTGATCGTCTCGTTGCTGGGCATCTCCATGGCGATGCGCGGCGTCAGCCGGTGTTCATCGAAGAAGCGGTCCATCAGCGCGCGGGTGCCCGAGCCCTGTTCGCGCACCACCAGCGGGTGGTGGGACAGCGCGGCCAGCGCTTCCTGTGGTGTGTGGTCTTCGCGCAGGACCGGGTGACCCGGCGGGGCGACGAAGACATGCGGGTGGGCCGCGAAGGGCTCGGCCCGACAGGCCAGCTCGCGCGGCGGCCGGCCCATCACCGCCAGATCGACTTCGCCTGCCTCCAGCAGCCGCACCAGATCCTCCCGGTTGGCGCCCACGCGCAGCCGCAGCTCGACGCCCGGGTGCTCGTCGCGGAAGCGCGCCAGCAGCCGGGGCACGAAGTACTTGGCCGTGGCCACCAGCCCGATCGTCAGCAGCCCGGTGTCGAGGTGGCGCAGCCGCGCCATCGCCGTCTCGGCGTCCTTCAGTGTCGCCAGCACCTTGCGGGCATAGACCAGGAAGTATTCACCGCCGGTGCTCAGCGACACCTTGCGGCCCTGCCGGTCGAACAGCGGCAGCCCGACCGCCTCCTCCAGCTCCTTGACCTGCATCGTCACGGCGGGGGGCGTCAGGTGGAGCCGCTCGGCCGCCCGGACGAAGCTGAGTTCGCGCGCGACCTCGGCGAACACACGCAGCTGGCGCAGGGTCAGGTTCTTCATGGGCGCTCCGTGGTTCACTGATTCATTGATTCATTGATTCAGAAATCCTGAATCGAAAGCCAACAAGTCGTGAATTTACCTGAGTGATCGGGCTTCCTACAGTGCGGACATCCCCAACGCAGCCTGAGCGCTGCACCACAGCCGCCCCACAGCAGGAGACCGCCGCCATGAACCAGCCCGTCGATCCCGGTGTCATCACCGACGCGAAGAAGCGCTACAGCGCCGGCGTCCTCAAGTACCGCCAGATGGGCTACTGGGACGCCGACTACGTGCCCAAGGACACGGACACGCTGTGCCTGTTCCGCATCACGCCGCAGGACGGTGTCGATCCGATCGAGGCCGCCGCCGCCGTGGCCGGCGAATCGAGCACTGCCACCTGGACCGTCGTCTGGACCGACCGTCTCACCGCCTGCGACAGCTACCGCGCCAAGGCCTACAAGGTGGAGCCCGTGCCGGGCCGACCGGGCGAGTATTTCGCCTGGGTGGCCTACGACATCATCCTGTTCGAGGAAGGCTCGATTGCCAACATCACCGCCAGCCTCATCGGCAATGTCTTCAGCTTCAAGCCGCTGAAGGCCGCGCGCCTGGAGGACATCCGCATGCCGGTGGCGCTGGTCAAGACCTTCAAGGGGCCGCCGACCGGGCTGGTGGTCGAGCGCGAGCGGCTCGACAAGTTCGGCCGTCCGCTGCTGGGGGCGACGACCAAGCCCAAGCTCGGGCTGTCCGGTCGCAACTACGGCCGCGTGATCTACGAAGGCCTGAAGGGCGGCCTGGACTTCATGAAGGACGACGAGAACATCAACTCGCAGCCCTTCATGCACTGGCGCGACCGCTTCCTCTACGTGATGGACGGCGTGAACAAGGCGAGTGCGGCCACCGGTGAGGTCAAGGGCAGCTACCTCAATGTGACCGGTGCGACGATGGAGGACATCTACGAGCGCGCCGAGTTCGCCAAGGAGCTGGGCTCGGTGGTCATCATGGTGGACCTCATCATCGGCTGGAGCGCGATCCAGTCGATCGCCAACTGGGCGCGCCGGAACGACATGATCGTGCACATGCACCGCGCCGGCCACGGCACCTACACGCGGCAGAAGAACCACGGCGTGAGCTTCCGGGTGATGGCCAAGTGGCTGCGCCTGGCCGGCGTCGACCACCTGCACACCGGCACCGCGGTCGGCAAGCTCGAAGGCGATCCGATGACGGTGCAGGGTTACTACAACGTCTGCCGCGACTCGTATACGAAGCAGGACCTGCCACGCGGCCTGTTCTTCGACCAGGACTGGTGCGACATGAAGAAGGTCATGCCGGTGGCCTCCGGCGGCATCCACGCCGGGCAGATGCACCAGCTGATCGACCTGTTCGGCGACGACGTGATCCTGCAGTTCGGTGGCGGCACGATCGGCCATCCGGCAGGCATCCAGGCCGGTGCGGTGGCCAACCGCGTCGCGCTGGAATGCATGGTCAAGGCCCGCAACGAAGGCAAGGACATCCGCAACGAAGGCCCGGACATCCTGCGCAAGGCGGCCCAGACCTGCACGCCGCTCAAGCAGGCGCTCGACACCTGGGGCGAGATCTCCTTCAACTACACCTCCACCGACACCAGTGACTACGCCGTCACGCCGTCGGCCTCGAACTGACGCCGGCCCGCCGCACCGCACAGGAGCACTCCACCATGATGACCAACCCTACCGGCCGCGTGACGCAAGGCCAGTTCAGTTTTCTGCCCGATCTGACGGACGCCGAGATCACCCTGCAGGTCGAGTACGGCCTGCGCCACGGCTACGCCTGGAGCATCGAATACACCGACGACCCGCATCCCCGCAACACCTACTGGGAGATGTACGGCATGCCGATGTTCGATCTGCAGGACGCGGCCGGTGTGCTGCAGGAGCTGAACCAGTGCCGCCAGACCTTCCCTGGCCACTACATCCGGCTGATGGCGTTTTCCTCCGTGCGCGGGGTCGAGTCGATCACGATGAGCTTCATCGTCAACCGACCGGCCAGCGAACCCGGTTTCGGCCTGACACGCCAGGAAGTCCAGGGACGCTCGCTGCGCTACACCGTCCACAGCTACGCCACCGACCGTCCCGAGGCCGAGCGCTACGGCGCCTGAGGGAGCCCCCATGACCACCCCGGCCTGCATCGCCCCCTCCATCCTGTCCGCCGACTTCGCCCGCCTGGGCGACGAGGTGAAGAACGTGCTCGCCGCTGGCGCCGACTGGATCCACTTCGACGTGATGGACAACCATTACGTGCCCAACCTGACCTTCGGGCCGATGGTCTGCCAGGCGCTGAAGAAGCACTCGGTCAAGCCCGATGGCACGCCCGCCCCGATCGACGTGCACCTGATGGTGTCGCCGGTGGACGCGCTGGCGCAGGCGTTCTGCAAGGCCGGGGCGGACCTGGTGAGCTTCCACCCCGACGCCTCGACGCATGTGGACCGCACGCTGCAGCTCATCCAGGCCGAGGGCGTGAAGGCCGGCCTCGTGTTCAATCCGGCCGAGCCGCTGGACGTGCTGGAGTGGGTGATCGACCGGGTGGACCTGATCCTCATCATGAGCGTGAACCCGGGCTTCGGCGGACAGAGCTTCATCGACTCGGCGCTGCGCAAGATCGAGAAGGCCCGCAAGATCATCGACGCCAGCGGACGCGACATCCGGCTCGAAGTCGATGGCGGCATCAAGATCGACAACATCCGCCGCGTGGCCGATGCGGGCGCCGACACTTTCGTCGCGGGCAGCGCGATCTTCAACGCACCGGACTACCGCGCCGTGGTCGACGCGATGCGCCGCGAACTTGGGGCCGCGCGATGAGCCAGCCGCTGTACGCCATTCCCGGCCAGACCCGTCCGGTCGACACGGCGCCCGCCCCGACCGCCCCGACCGCACCGGCGCGCACCGTCGGCGAAGTGCTCGCGCAAAGCCAGGTCGAGGCGGTGTTCGACGAACTGGAGCACGACCTGATCGGCCTGCAGCCGGTCAAGCAGCGCATCCGCGACATCGCCGCGCTGCTGGTGATCGACCGGCTGCGCGCCAGCGTCGGCCTGAACGCGGCCGCCCCCAGCCTGCACATGAGCTTCACCGGCAACCCCGGCACCGGCAAGACCACGGTGGCGCTGCGCATGGCCCAGATCCTCCACCGGCTCGGCTACATCCGCAAAGGGCATCTCGTGGCCGTGACGCGGGACGATCTGGTCGGTCAGTACATCGGCCACACGGCGCCCAAGACCCGCGAGATCCTGAAGAAGGCGATGGGGGGAGTGCTGTTCATCGACGAGGCGTACTACCTCTACCGCCCCGAAAACGAGCGCGACTACGGCCAGGAGGCGATCGAGATCCTGCTGCAGGTGATGGAGAACCAGCGTGACGACCTCGTGGTGATCGTGGCCGGCTACCGCGACCGGATGGACACCTTCTTCCAGTCCAACCCCGGCCTGAGCAGCCGCATCGCGCACCACCTCGATTTCCCCGATTACGGCGCCGACGAGCTGCTGGCGATCGCCGACCGGATGCTGAAGGCGCAGCACTACCGCTTCGGCGACGGTGCCCGCGACACCTTCGCCCGCTACCTCGACCTGCGCCTGCAACAGCCGCATTTCGCCAACGCCCGCAGCGTGCGCAACGCACTCGACCGCGCCCGGCTGCGCCAGGCCAGCCGGCTCTACCGCGAGCCGGACCGCGTGCTCGACGCCGAGGCGCTGACCACGCTGGCCGTGTCCGACATCGCCACCAGCCGTGTCTTTGCCGCTGCGCCCGAAGAACACCGACATCCCTGATCCCCGAGCCCTGAGGAGACTGTTCCATGCCCTTGTCCAATCGGTCCACGCTGACCCAGTACCTGATCGAGGAGCGGCGCCGCTTCCCGACCGCCAGCGGCGCGCTGAACGCGCTGATCCTGGATGTCGCACTCGCCTGCAAGGCGATTGCGCGGGCCGTCGCCTTTGGCGAGCTGGGCGATGTACTCGGTGGCGCGGGTGGCGCGGCCGTGCAGGGTGGCGCAGTCAATGTGCAGGGCGAGGAGCAGAAGAAGCTGGACGTGCTCAGCAACGAGGTCTTCCTGCGCCGCAACGAGTGGTCAGGCTGCCTGGCCGGGATGGCGTCCGAGGAGATGGAGGCGCCGTACCAGATCCCCACCCAGCACCTGCGTGGCCACTACCTGCTGGTGTTCGATCCGCTCGACGGCTCGTCCAACATCGACGTGAACGTGTCGGTGGGCAGCATCTTCTCGATCCTTCGGGCTCCCCAGGACGTGATCGACAGCGGGCGCGATGTCGTCGAGGCCGATTTCCTGCAGCCCGGCGCAGCGCAGATCGCCGCTGGCTATGCGCTCTACGGCCCGACGACGATGTTCATGCTCAGCGTCGGCAACGGTGTCGCCGGCTTCACGCTGAACCCGAACCTGGGCGAGTTCATGCTGACGCACGCCAACGTCCGCGTGCCCGAGGACACCCGCGAGTTCGCGATCAATGCGTCGAACGCGCGCTTCTGGGAGCCGCCGGTCAAGCGCTATGTCGACGAGTGCCTCGCCGGGGCGACCGGTCCGCGGGGCCAGGACTTCAACATGCGCTGGATCGCCTCGATGGTGGCCGAGGCGCACCGCATCCTGATGCGCGGCGGCGTGTTCATGTACCCGCGCGACACCAAGGACGCCAGCAAGCCCGGTCGGCTGCGGCTGCTGTACGAGGCCAACCCGGTCGGCTTCCTGATCGAGCAGGCGGGCGGACGCGCTTCCACGGGCCGGCAGCCCGTGCTGGGTGTGGCGCCGTCATCACTGCACCAGCGCATCGGACTGGTCTTCGGCTCGAAGCACGAGGTCGAGCGCATCGAGCGCTACCACCGCGAGCCGCCGCCGCGCGAGCTGCACAACCCGCTGTTCAGCGAGCGCAGCCTGTTCCGCGATTGACACGAACCAGATCCAGGAGACCTCCCCATGTCCGAACGCCACCCCATCATCGCCATCACCGGCTCGTCCGGCGCGGGCACCTCGTCAGTGACGCGCACCTTCGAGAACATCTTCCGCCGCGAGCATGTGCGTGCCGCGATCATCGAAGGCGACAGCTTTCACCGCCACGACCGCAAGGCCATGCGCGCGCGCCAGGCCGAAGCTGAGGCCGATGGCAACAAGAACTTCAGCCACTTCGGCCCGGAGAACAACCTCTTTCCCGAGCTGGAGCAGCTCTTCCGCAGCTACGGCGAGACCGGCAACGGCATGCGCCGCAAGTACCTGCACGACCCGGTCGAGGCCGCGCCCTACCAGCAGGAGCCGGGCACCTTCACGGCCTGGGAGCGCCTGCCGGAGAACACCGACCTGCTGTTCTACGAGGGCCTGCACGGCGCCGTGGTCACGCCTGAGGTCAACATCGCGCAGCACCCGGACCTGCTGATCGGCGTCGTGCCGGTGATCAACCTGGAGTGGATCCAGAAGCTCTACCGCGACAAGAATGTGCGCGGCTACTCGGCCGAGGCGGTGACCGACACCATCCTGCGCCGCATGCCGGACTACGTGAACTACATCTGCCCGCAGTTCGCGCACACCCACGTCAACTTCCAGCGCGTGCCGGTGGTGGACACCTCGAACCCGTTCATCGCCCGCGACATCCCCTCGGCGGACGAGAGCCTCTGCGTGATCCGCTTCGCCAACCCGAAGGGCATCGACTTCCAGTACCTGATGAACATGGTCAAGGACTCGTTCATGTCGCGGGCCAACACGATCGTGGTGCCGGGCGGAAAGATGGAACTGGCGATGCAGCTGATCTTCACGCCCTTCATCTGGCGAATGATGGACCGCCGCAAGCGTGTCCTCCACGCCATCTGACCCGCCACCGCGCCCACCCCCCCCGTCATGCCCGCGCAGGCGGGCACCCACGCACCCCAGGCCTCTCCATGACCTCCCCCTCCACCCCCGCCGACATGGCCAACGCGCTGCGCGCCCTCTCGATGGACGCCGTCCAGCGCGCCAACTCCGGCCACCCCGGCGCCCCGATGGGCATGGCCGAGATGGCGGTGGCGCTGTGGTCGCGCCACCTGCGCCACGACCCGAGCGACCCGCAGTGGCCCGACCGCGACCGCTTCGTGCTCTCGAACGGCCATGCGTCGATGCTGCTGTACGCGCTGCTGCACCTGACGGGCCACGACCTCTCGATCGACGACCTGAAGGCCTTCCGCCAGCTCGGCAGCCGCACCGCCGGCCACCCCGAGGTCGGTCACACGCCCGGCGTCGAGACCACCACCGGCCCGCTCGGCCAGGGCCTGACGAACGCGGTCGGCTTCGCGCTGGCCGAGAAGCTGCTGGCGCGCGAGTTCAACCGCCCCGGCCACACCATCGTTGACCACCGCACCTACGTCTTCCACGGCGACGGCTGCCTGATGGAGGGCATCAGCCAGGAGGCGATCTCGCTGGCCGGCGTGTGGCAGTTGAACAAGCTGGTTGCGCTCTACGACGACAACGGCATCTCGATCGACGGCCCCGTGCAGGGCTGGTTCGCCGACGACACCGCGGGCCGCTTCCGCGCCAGCGGCTGGGACGTGATCGGCCCGGTCGACGGGCACGACATCGACGCGGTGGACGCCGCGCTGGCACAGGCCCGCCGCAGCGTGGACAAGCCGGTGCTGATCATCTGCAAGACCCGCATCGGCCAGGGCTCGCCCAACCGCGCCGACACCGCCAAGGCGCACGGCGAGCCGCTCGGTGCGGCGGAAATCGCGCTGACCCGCGAGGCGATCGGCTGGCCGCATGCGCCGTTCGAGATTCCCGACGCGGTGCGGCTGGCCTGGGACGGGCGTGAAGACGGCCAGGCGGCGCACCGAGGCTGGCAGCGTCGCTTCGACGCCTACCGCGCCGAGCACCCGCAGCTCGCCGCCGAGTTCGAGCGCCGCGTGATGCGCCGGGCACTGCCGGGGGACTTCGCCGAAACCGTTGCCGAGGCCTTGGTGCGCTTCGGTCCGTCCACCGAAAACGTCGCCTCGCGCAAGGCGTCGCAGAAGGTGCTGGCCCAACTCGCGCCGCGCATCCCCGAGCTGCTCGGCGGCTCGGCCGACCTGACCGGCTCGAACCTGACCGACTTCCCCGGCTGCGGGGCGGTGCAGGGCGGTCATGTCGAAGGGCGCCACATCCACTACGGCGTGCGGGAGTTCGGCATGGCGGCGATCATGAACGGCCTCGCGCTGCACGGTGGCTACATCCCCTATGGCGGTACCTTCCTGACCTTCAGCGACTACAGCCGCAACGCCATCCGCATGGCCGCGCTGATGAAACAGCGCGTCATCCACGTCTTCACGCACGACTCGATCGGTCTCGGCGAGGACGGCCCGACCCACCAGCCGGTCGAGCACGCCGCGAGCCTGCGCCTGATCCCGAACCTCGATGTCTGGCGCCCGTGCGACGAGGCGGAGACGGCGGTGGCGTGGTGCCACGCGCTGGGGCAGGGCGAGCGGCCGAGCGCGCTGCTGCTGTCGCGTCAGAACCTGCCCGCACAGCCGCGCACGCCCGAGCAGGTGGTGCAGATCCGCCGCGGCGGCTACGTGCTGAGCGATCGGGCGCAGGCGCGAGCGGTACTCCTGGCGACCGGCTCCGAGGTCGGGATGGCGGTGGCGGCGCAGCAGCGGCTCGATGCGCTGGGCGTACCGGTGCGCGTGGTGTCGGTTCCGTCGAGCACGGTGTTCGACCAGCAGGACGCGGCGTGGCGGCGCGAGGTGCTCGGCAGCGGGCAGCCGCGCATCGGGGTCGAGGCGGGGGTCTCGCGCTGGTGGGGCCAGTACGGCTGCGTGGCCGCGCTGGGCGTCGACCGCTTCGGCGAATCCGGTCCGGCGGCGGCGGTGTTCGAGCACCTCGGGCTGACGGTCGAGGCGCTGGTCGCGCTGGTGCAGCACACCCTGGCGGCGGAGGCCCCGTGAGCATCGACGCCGTCACCTTCGACCTGGACGGCACGCTGGTCGACACCGCGGCCGAGATCGCCGAGGCGGTCAACCGCACGCTGGTGGGCCTCGGCCTGGCGCCGCGTCCGCTGGCCGAGATCACCGACCTGATCGGCCACGGCCTGCATCCGCTGATGGTGCGGCTGCTGCAGCGCCTGCAGACCGAGCGGCCCGGACTCGTCGGGCGGCTGCTCGCGGACGAGGTGCTGCCGATGCTGGACCGCCACTACGCCGCCACGGTCGGCACGCAGGCCCGGCCGTACCCCGGTGTCGCGGAGGCGCTGGACGCGCTGATCGCCGACGGCGTGCGGCTGGGCTGCGTCACCAACAAGGAAGGGCGCCATGCCCGGCGTGTGCTGGAGGCGTGCGGGCTTGCGGATCGGCTGGCGCTGCTGATCGCGGGCGACACGCTGCCCGAGAAGAAGCCGCACGCCTCGGTGCTGCAGCAGGCGGCACAGCGTCTCGGCGTGACGCCGGATCGGCTGGCGCACGTCGGCGATTCGCGCACCGACATCGAATCGGCCTGCAACGCGGGCGTAGCAGCCTGGGCGGTGCCGTATGGCTACAACGGCGGCGAGCCGATCGAGGCCGCTCACCCCCAGCAGATCTTTGCCGGACTGGCCGAGCTGGCCGCCCATGTGATCGCCCTCAGGGGCAAGGAAAACAGGAGTCTTTCCCCATGCGCCGACTGAACGCTGTGCTCTGGGATGTGGACGGCACGCTCGCCGAGACCGAGCGCGACGGCCACCGTGTCGCCTTCAACCTCGCTTTCGAGGCCCTCGGCCTGCCGTGGCACTGGGACGTGGCGCGCTACGGTCAGTTGCTTGGCATCACGGGTGGCCGCGAACGTCTGCAGCACGACATGGCCAGCCGCTCCGACGCTCCCGCCACCGCCCGCGAGCGGCTCATGCTCGCCGAGGAGCTGCACCGGCTCAAGAACCACCACTACGCCGAGCAGGTGCGCAGTGGCGCTGTGGTGCTGCGACCCGGTGTGGTGCAGGTCATGGGTCAGTGTGCGGAGCGCGGCATCCGCATGGCGCTGGCGACCACCACCAGCCGCGTCAACGTCGAGGCGCTGCTGCGGGTGCAGCTCGGTTCGCGCTGGGCGTCGTGGTTCGAGGCCATCGTCTGTGGCGAGGACGTGCGCCACAAGAAGCCCGATCCCGAGGTCTACCGCCAGGTGCTCGCGCAGCTTGGCCTGTCGCCGCTGGAGACGCTGGCCATCGAGGATGCGCCCATGGGCCTGGCGGCGGCGCGGGCGGCCGAAGTGCCGGTGGTGGTCACCCGCAGCGCATATTTCGACAACGCCATCTTCGACGGTGCCATCGCCATCGGACCGGGTCTGCACCAGCGGCAGGGTTGGCGGCCCGCGTTGCCGAAGGCTGAAGGAGCGCCCATCGGCCTCGACGACCTCATCGACTGGCACGCGCAGATGGACTGCGTGTCCCAGTCCGTCTGATCCAACACTGCACCAACACTGCACCAACACGGCTCTCCGGAGATTTCCATGGCCCTCGTTTCCTTGCGCCAGTTGCTCGACCACGCCGCCGAGCACGACTACGGCGTCCCGGCGTTCAACATCAACAACCTCGAACAGGTCCAGGCCATCCTGCAGGCCGCCCAGGCCACGAACAGCCCGGTGATCCTGCAGGCCTCGGCCGGGGCCCGGAAGTACGCCGGTGAAGCCTACCTGCGCCACCTCGTGCTCGCCGCGGTCGAGACGCACCCGGACATTCCCATCGTGCTGCACCAGGACCATGGTGCCTCTGCCGCGGTGTGCGTGCAGGCGATCCGCTCGGGCTTCACCAGCGTGATGATGGACGGCTCGCTGATGGAGGACGCCAAGACCCCGGCGAGCTACGACTACAACGTGCGCGTCACGGCCGATGTCTGCCGCATCGCGCGGGCGGTGGGTGTGTCGGTCGAGGGCGAACTCGGCTGCCTCGGCTCGCTGGAGACGGGCGAGGCGGGCGAGGAGGACGGTGTCGGCGCCGAGGGCAAGCTGCGCCACGACCAGATGCTGACCGACCCGATCGAGGCGAAGGACTTCGTCGCCCGCACCGGCGTCGACGCGCTGGCCATCGCCATCGGCACCAGCCACGGCGCCTACAAGTTCACCCGCCCGCCCACCGGCGAGATCCTCGCCATCGACCGCATCGCCGCGATCCACGCCGCGATCCCGAACACGCACCTCGTGATGCACGGCGCGTCGAGCGTGCCGCAGGAGTGGCTGGCCATCATCCGCGAGCACGGCGGCGAGCTGAAGGAGACCTATGGCGTGCCGGTCGAGGAGATCGTGCGCGGCATCCGCAGCGGCGTGCGCAAGGTCAACATCGACACCGACATCCGGCTGGTGATGACGGGCGCGATGCGGCGCAGCTTCGTGCAGCAACCCTCGGAGTTCGATCCGCGCAAGGCCTTGACCGCGGCCACCAAGGCGGCGCAGGCGCTGTGCCAGCAGCGCTTCGAGGCGTTTGGCTGTGCCGGCATGGCGGGGCGCATTCGGGCAAACCCGGTTTCAATGGCCTGAAATATCCATGATTGCTGATATAACATCCGGCCCGTCGGCCACTGTGGCCCGCGTCCCACCGAGACCTGCTGATGCCCTTCTTTTCCGTTCAGGCCCGCTGGCCGCTGGCGATGACCGCTGCTTTGGTGCTGTCGGCCTGCGCTCAATCCGACCAGGCCCACCAGCACCACGCCGGGCGCATGGCCCACGCCGGTCATGCAGGTCATGCTGCGCCCACGACCCAGGCGCCTGCACCCGCCACCCTGGCCTTGCGCACCGTGGTCGAGGCGACGCCGCAGGAGATGGAGCATGTGCTGGGCGACATGCAGAAGCTGCTGCGCTCGGTGGGTGAGATCAACGGCGCGCTGGCGGCCCGTGACTGGACCACCATCGAGCGGGTGGCCAGCAGCCTGCGCCCCGAGCACACCATGGGCAGCCGCGATCCGGCGGCGGTCAGTTTCCATGCCAAGCTGCCGCCGGGCTGGTCGGGCTACGGTGCCCCGATGCACCAGGGCTTTGCCCGCATCGCCGACGAGGCCCGCGGCGAGCGGCGTGTGGACGAGGTGCTGCGCACGCTGGCCAGCACCACCCGGCAATGTGTCGCCTGCCATGCGCAGTTCCAGCTCCGCGCGACCGCGGTCGGCGCGGCGCGATGAGTCACCGGGCATGGCTGGCCGCCGGTCTGCAGAGGTGCCGCTGCGGAGAGCGCTCCAGCCGCGGTGTCCATCGGCTCGCGGAGGATGGCCACACCCGCGTCTACTCGGTGGTTGATGGTTTCGAGGGGGATTTGTCCAAGGCCGGACGCCGCGAGGTGAATGGCTGGAAAAATGCGAGCCTCGCCTGGTTCTGCCGGCTCGACAAGTCCCGCCTGTATTTCCCGCGCTGATGGCGCCCGTCTTGTCTGTCTTCTCTGTCTTGTCTGTCCCTGTCCCTGTTCAATGCCCTTTGGAGGCCTGCATGTCTGTTCGTTCGCTGATCGCTCTCGTTCCCGCTGTCCTGGTGCTCGCCGCGCCGCTGTCGGCCCACGCCAACCTCGACATGGCCAAGAAAAACGCCTGCATGGCCTGCCACGCGGTGGACAAGAAGCTGGTCGGTCCGTCCTACCTGGAGGTGGCCAAGAAATATGCCGGTCAGAAGGATGCCGTGGACGCCCTGGCGGCCAGCATCAAGAAGGGTGGTTCGGGCAAGTGGGGCCCGGTTCCGATGCCGGCGCAGGCTGCGCTGAGCGATGCGGATGCGAAGACGCTGGCGGCCTGGGTGCTGGGCGGAGCCAAGTGACATGGCGCTGCGTGCGGGTGTGCGCCGCGGGCTGACCGGGTTGTTGCTGGCGGGGGTCGGCGTGATGGGCTGGACCCAGACGCCGCCGTCCGCTGTGCCGGCCATCTTCCGGGATGCGGATCTTGCTTTGGGTGAGCGCCTGATCCGCGAGCACCGCTGCAGCGAATGCCACGCCCGGCGTGTCGGTGGCGACGGCAGCGACCTCTACAACCCCAAGGGCCGCATCTCCACCCCCGGGGCGCTGCGCGGCATGGTGGAGCTGTGCAACACCGAGCTGAACCTGGGCCTGTTCCCGGAGGAGGTCACCGCCGTGGCCGCCGTGCTGCAGCGTGACCATTACCGGTTTCCGCCCTGACCGCCATTCATGCGTTTATCCATGTGTACGCATACAATGGGGCTCACCTGAACCTGACTGTGAGCTTTCAACATGGACCGCGACGCGGAAGTCGACAAGGCGGACAACGTCTATGAATCGGTGGCCGAGCTGTTCTCGCTGCTGTCCACGCCGATCCGCCTGAAGATCATCGGCGCGCTGTGCAATGGCGAAAAGAATGTCTCGCAGTTGCTCGCCGAGATCGACACCACCCAGCCCAACATGTCCCAGCACCTCTCGACGCTCTACCGCGCCGGCGTGCTGGGCAAGCGGCGCGACTCCACCCAGATCTACTACCGGCTGCAGAGCGAGCGGGTCGCCACGCTGTGCCGCGCGGTCTGCACGCAGGTGGCGATCGAGCTGGATCCGGATGCCGAGGTCGAGCCCGCCGACCGGCTGCTGCCGGGCGGCGTCCGGTAGACCGTCGGCGTCCGGCCTTATTTCAGCCGGGCCCCCGTGCCGTCGTAGACCTCGACCGTGACGGGAATGCCCTGGCGGATGCTCTCCGTGACCGTGCAGAAGGCTTCGAACTGCGCCAGCACCCGGTCCAGGTGTGCCAGCGTGCCGGCCGGCACGCCCAGCGTCAGCCGAGCCGTCATGCCCAGCACCCGCAGCCGGTTCTCGGCGTTGCGACCCACCTCGGCTGCGATGTCGCACGACAGCGGCTCGGGCGCGAGCTTGTACTTGCGCATCGAGAACAGCAGCGACGCCGACAGGCAGTTGCCCACCGCCGCGCACAGCAGCTGCACCGGGGACGGGCCTTGCCCGTGTCCGAGGGGCGCGGGTTCGTCGGCCACCAGATCGGGCACGCTGTCGCCGAAATGGGTGTCGAACTGGTAGTCCTGGCGCTGGGTCAGGCGGATCGTGGTCAGTGCGGCGGCCATGGGGGGAATCCTGTCGAGGCGGTTAGAGGGCGAGGCCCGGTCAGCGCACCTTGCCCAGCAGCGTCTGCATGTCGTCCAGCATCGCGTCGAGCTGGGTGACACCGTCGGGCGGCAGGTCCAGGCGCTGCTTGAGTTCCTGCTGCATGAAGCACACCGTCATGCGCACGTAGGCGCTGTCGAGCGCCTTGCGCACGGCGGCCATCTGGCTGGCGATGTCGAGGCAGGGCTCGCCCGCCTCGACCATGCGCTGGATGCCGCGCAGCTGGCCTTCGGCGCGCTTGAGGCGGTTGAGCAGGTCGGTGCGGCTGGTTTCGTCTTGGAGCTGGGCCATGGTGCAAGCCTCTCGGGAGGGCTGTTCGAGCGTCGGAATGGCCATTGTCCCTGCTCCTGTGGGGTGTGGGTGTGGGGAGGTCCGATTCAGCGCGCGCAGGTCGCCACGCTTTCCGGCACGCCGAGCTTCTTGAGGAACCAGCCCAGCGGACACACGTTGGTGAAACCGAACTGCAGCAGGTTGGCGCCGACGAAGGCGGTGAAGGCCAGCGCCCAGTGGCTGACGAACAGCGGGCTGCCCTCGACGCCGAGCGCCAGCGAAATGAGGATGAAGCTGCCCGCGAAGATGCGGATGAGGCGGTCGATGGTCATGGTCAGGCTCCTTGGGGGGCGGTGGGTGCAGTAGGTGCAGTGGGTGCGTCAGGGACGTCGGGGTGACGCCCGCGGTAGACGGCGTAGTAGAGGACCGGGATCACGACCAGCGTCAGCAGCGTCGAGACCAGGATCCCGAAGATCAGCGCGATGGCCAGCCCGTTGAAGATCGGGTCGTCGAGGATGAAGAAGGCGCCGATCGTGGCCGCCAGACCGGTCAGCACGATGGGCTGGGCGCGCACGGCGGCGGAGTTCATCACCGCGTCCTGGAACGCCATGCCCTGCGCCACCTGCAGCTCGATGAAGTCCACCAGCAGGATCGAGTTGCGCACGATGATCCCGGCCAGCGCGATCATCCCGATCATCGAGGTGGCGGTGAACTGCGCGCCCAGCAGCGCGTGGCCGGGCATCACGCCGATCATCGTCAGCGGGATCGGCGCCATGATGATGAGCGGCGTCACGTAGCTGCGGAACTGCGCCACCACCAGCAGGTAGATCAGGATCAGCCCGACGCCGTAGGCCGCGCCCATGTCGCGGAAGGTGTCGTAGGTGATCTGCCATTCGCCGTCCCACTTGATGGCGTACTGGCGGTACGGGTCGCTGGGCTGGTGGATCCAGTATTCGCCCAGCTCACCGGTGCCGGGCAGGGCGGCGGCGGCCAGCTTCGGGCGGATCGCGAACAGGCCGTACAGCGGCGAATCCAGCTTGCCGGCCATGTCGCCGAAGACGTAGCTCACGCCCTGCAGATCCTTGGTGAACAGCGGCTTGTCGATGACCGCCTTCTCCACCCGCACCAGCTCACCCAGCGGCACGAGCTGCCCACTGGCGGCGCGCATTGGCAGCGCGAGCAGCGCGTCCAGCCCGACCTGCGCCTCGCGCGGCAGTTGCAGCCGCACGGGGACCGTGTACTTGCTCTGGCCGTCGTGCAGCCAGGCGGCGTCCAGGCCCGACAGCGCACCCTGCACGGTCTGCGCGACCGCGGCGACCGGGATGCCGAGCGACTCGGCGCGCTGGCGCTGCACGCGCAGGAAGGTGCGCGGTGCGTCTTCCCGGAGCGAGGTGTCGGTGCCGACGATGTCCGGCGTGGCGGCGAAGGCCTGGGCGATGCGGGCGGCGAGCTGCTGGCGGCCGGCCTCGTCCGGGCCGTAGACCTCGGCGACCAGCGGGCTCATCACCGGCGGGCCGGGCGGCACTTCGACGACCTTCACCCGCGCGCCGTGCGCGGCGGCGATCTTCTCCAGCGCGGGGCGGTGGCGCTGCGCGATGGCGTGGCTCTTGTCGCTGCGGTGGGCCTTGTCGACGAGGTTGACCTGCAGATCGCCTTGCTCGGCGTCGGCGCGCAGGTAGTACTGGCGCACCAGACCGTTGAAGGTGATCGGGCTGGCCGTGCCGGCGTAGCCCTGCAGGTTCAGCACCTCGGGCTGCTTCGCCAGGTACGCGCCCAGGTCCTGCAGCGTCGCGGCGGTGTCCTCCAGCGCCGAGCCGGCCGGCATTTCGAGCACGACCTGGTACTCCGACTTGTTGTCGAAGGGCAGCATCTTCAGCACCACCAGTTGCACCACGGCCAGCCCGACGCTCAGCAGCAGCGCGCCCAGGATGCCCGCCAGCAGCAGCCAGCGCTTGGCCGCGCTCTCCAGGAACGGCGACAGCAGGCGGCGGAACAGACCGGGCAGCTTCGCGGTGAGGCCGGTGGGTTCGGCGTGCGCGTGCGCGGCGTCCATCGGCTTCATCAGCTTGGCCGCGAGCCACGGCGTCACCGAGAACGCGATGGCCAGCGAGATCGCCATGCCGAGGCTCGAATTGATCGGGATCGGGCTCATGTACGGCCCCATCAGTCCCGACACGAAGGCCATCGGCAGCAGCGCCGCGATCACCGTGAAGGTCGCCAGGATGGTCGGGCCGCCGACCTCGTCGACCGCGCTGGGGATGATCTCCAGCAGCGGCTTGCCCGGGTGGAGCTGCTGGTGGCGGTGGATGTTTTCCACCACCACGATCGCGTCGTCCACCAGGATGCCGATCGAGAAGATCAGCGCGAACAGCGAGACGCGGTTCAGCGTGAAGCCCCAGGCCCACGACGCGAACAGCGTGGCCGTCAGCGTCAGGATCACCGCCGCGCCGACGATCACCGCCTCGCGCCGCCCGAGCGCGAAGCCGACCAGCAGGATCACCGAGCCGGTCGCGAACGCCAGCTTCTGGATCAGCTTGTTGGCCTTCTCGGCGGCGGTTTCGCCGTAGTCGCGGGTGATGGTCATCTCGACGCCGGCCGGCACCACGGTGTTGCGCAGCTCGTCGAGGCGGGCGCGGGCAGCCTGGGCGACATCGACCGCGTTCTGGCCGGGCTTCTTGGTGACGGTCAGCGTCACGGCCGGGTGTACGCCGCCCGCGCCAGAGGCGGCCACGCCGGGCGTGAACCAGACATGGCGCTGCGGCTGCGCGGCGCCGGTCTCGACCTTCGCGACCTCGCGCAGGTAGACCGGCTTGCCGTTGCTCACGCCGACCACCAGCTCGCCCACGTCCTCGGCCGAGCGCAGGAACTCGCCCGTCTCGATGGTGAGCATCTGCGCCGCGCCGTTGGGCATGGCGGCGTCACGGTTCACCACGCTGCCGGCCGGCATCGCGAGGTTGGCCGCGGCGAT
The DNA here is from genome assembly GCF_034519685.1 of Sphaerotilus sp. Taxonomy (GTDB): domain Bacteria; phylum Pseudomonadota; class Gammaproteobacteria; order Burkholderiales; family Burkholderiaceae_C; genus Sphaerotilus. Next base: position 287,432 of record NZ_JAXHOF010000002.1, read on the forward strand.
CGTCTGCTTCAGGCGCAGCACGTCAACACCACGCTCGCGCAGCCGGCTCGGGTCGAGCACGACCTGCACCGCCTGGCCGGGGCCGCCGATCGTCTGCACCTCGCGGGTGCCGGGCACGCGCTTGAGTTCGGCCTCCAGCGAGCGCGCCACGCGCTCGATCTCCAGCGCCGAGGCCTCGTCCCGGCTCCACAGCGTCACGCCGAGCACCGGCACGTCGTCGATACCCTTGGGCTTGACGATGGGGGGCAGGGTGCCCAGGTCGCGCGGCAGCCAGTCCTGGTTGGCGTTGAGCACGTCGTACAGCCGCACCAGCGCTTCGGTGCGCGGCACGCCGACCTGAAACTGCACTGTCAGCACCGCCACGCCGGGCCGCGCCACCGAGTACGTGTGCTCGATGCCGGCGATCTGGCTCAGCGCCTGCTCGGCCGGGCGGGCGACCATGTTCTGCACGTCCGCGCTGCTCGCCCCGGGGAAGGGGATCAGCACGTTGGCCATGGTCACGTTGATCTGCGGCTCTTCCTCGCGCGGCGTGACCAGCACGGCGAACAGGCCCAGCAGCAGCGCGACGATCGCCAGCAGCGGCGTGATCGCGTTCGACTGGAACATCGCGGCCATGCGGCCGGCGATGCCGAGCGTCGGGGTGTCTGTGGGGTGGTTCACGGCCGGGCTCCCGCCAGACCGGCCTTGACCGCGTCGGTGGCGATGCGCTCACCGGCTTTCAGGCCGGCCAGCACTTCGGTCGAGCCGCCCTGGGCCGCGCCGGCGCGGATGGCGCGCAGCACGAAGCGCTGCTCCTGCGCCACGTACACGGCGGTCAGCTCGCCGCGCCGCAGCACGGCGGCCTCGGGCACGCTCAGCGTCGCCGCCTTCGGATCGACCCCGGCGGCAGCGTCCGCAAAACGCACCCGCACCGTCTGGCCCGGCATCAGCAGCGCGCTGTCGGCGCCGCTCAGGTCGAGCCGCCATTCCACCGTCTGCGATACCGCGTCGGCGGTGGGCAGGTCGGTCTTCTTGATGGGCGCCACCCAGCGCTGGTCGGGCAGTTGGACCTCGATGCGCTGCGCAGCGCGGGCGACCACCGCCTGCGAGGCCGGCACCTGCACGACCGCCCGCAGCGCGCCCGGCGCGTAGACGGTGACGATCGGCCGGCCCGGCGCGGCGAGGTCGCCGGTGTCGAGGTGGGTGGCGAGCACGGTGCCGTCGAAGGGCGCGTGCACGCTGGCGAAGCCCTGCGCCAGCGCCGCCTGGCTGCGCCCGGCGCGGGCCTGGGCGACGGCGGCTTCGGCGGCCTTGAACTGGTTCTCGGCGTTGTCGAGCGCGGACTGGCTGATGTAGCCCTGGCCGCGCAGTTCGCGGGTGCGGTCGAGCTGGGTGCGGGCGTTGCGCAGGTTGGCGTCGGCCTGGGCCACGCCCGCGTCGCTCTGCGCCACGCCGGCCTGGGCCACCCGGGCGTCGAGCTGCGCCAGGGCCTGGCCCGCCTTGACGCGGTCACCGGCCTTGACGTTCAGCGCGAGCACGTTGCCCGCCGTCTGCGCTGACACCGTCGCCTGCCGGACCGGCTGGATCGCCCCGTCCAGGGCCAGGCTGCGGCCGACCTGGCCGGCCTGCACCACCGTGGTCGGCACTGCGAGGTCGGCGGCGAGGGCCGGCACGGCCGCGCCGATCAGCAGCCACGACGCCGCCCACACCAGCGGCAGCATCTTCGTCGGAGGGGCAGAAACAGGGGAACGCATGGGGAGACTCCTTGATACCCTGTATGGTATATCAATAGGGGTGGGGGTATCAAGAGGTTTGCCGTGCGCGGGACAATCAGGGCTGAACCATCCTCGGAGCCCGACGCCCATGACTGCTGCCCTCCTGACCGGCATCACCACCGCCCGCCTCGACGCGATCGACCCGGCCCGACTGCCCGCGCTGCTGCGCCGCATGCCCAAGGCCGAGCTGCACATCCACATCGAAGGCTCGCTCGAACCCGAGCTGATCTTCAAGCTCGCGCAGCGCAACGGCGTGGCGCTGCCGTACCCGAGCATCGAGGCCCTGCGCGCGGCCTATGCCTTCACGGACCTGCAGAGCTTCCTCGACATCTACTACGCCGGGGCCAGCGTGCTCCTGAAAGAGGAAGACTTCTTTGACATGGCGTGGGCCTACCTCGAAAAAGCTGCCGCCGACAACGTCGTCCACACCGAAATCTTCTTCGACCCGCAGACCCACACCGCGCGCGGCGTGCCGTTCGAGACGGTCATCAAGGGCCTGAACCACGCCGTCCACCGGGCGCACACCGGGCTGGGCGTCAGCGCCAAGCTGATCCTGTGCTTCCTGCGCCACCTGAGCGAGGAAGAGGCGTTCGCGACGCTGGAAGCAGCGCTGCCGTGGCGCCACCACTTCATCGGCGTGGGGCTGGACAGCAGTGAGGTCGGCCACCCGCCGAGCAAGTTCGAGCGGGTGTTTGCCCGCTGCCGCGAACTCGGGCTCCACGTTGTCGCCCATGCGGGCGAGGAAGGCCCGCCGGCCTACATCCACGAAGCCATCGACCTGCTAAAGACCGAGCGCATCGACCACGGCGTGCGCTGCCTCGAAGACGCCGAGCTGGTCGAGCGGCTGGCCGAGACCCGCATCCCGCTGACGGTGTGCCCGCTGTCGAACACCAAGCTGTGCGTGTTCCCGACGATGGCCGACCACAACCTGCCCGCGCTGCTCGACGCCGGGCTGTGCGCGATGGTGAATTCAGACGACCCGGCCTACTTCGGCGGCTACATCAACCAGAACTTCGTCGAACTGTTCGCCGCGCTGCCGCAACTGACGGCGCGCCACGCCTACCAACTGGCGCGCAACAGCTTCGAGGCGAGCTTCGTGGACGAGGCGCACAAGCGCGCCTGGACGCACCAGCTCGACGCGGTGTTCAACGCGGGCTGAGCCCGGCCGCCCCAGGGCGGCGCCCGACTCTGCGACAATCCTGCCCCTGCCGCCTGCGTGCCCGACGCGGGCGGCTTTGTTTTGTCCGCGCCTTGTCGCCTTTCTTTTTTTCGGGCCATGTCGAGGACCACCATGTACAAAAACCTCCTGCGCGCCGCCGTGGCCGCCTGGATTGCCATTCCCCTGACCGCAACGGTCGCCGCACCGGCCACACCGGCCAAACTCCCGCTCAAGGTCGCCTTCGTCTACGTCAGCCCGATCGGCACCGCCGGCTGGACCTACCAGCACAACATGGGCCGCCTGGGCCTGGAGAAGAACCTGGGCGGCGCGGTGAAGACCACCTTCGTCGAGAACGTCGCCGAGGGCGCAGACTCCGAGCGCGTGATGCGCGACCTGGCCTCGCAGGGCCACAAGCTGATCTTCGCGACCAGCTTCGGCTACCTGGAGCCAGCCCTGCGGGTGGCGCAGGAGTTCCCCGACGTCGCCTTCGAGCACATGGGCGGCTACAAGACCAGCGCCAACGTCAACATCTACAACGCCCGCTTCTACGAGGGTCGCTACCTCGCCGGCATGGTCGCCGGCAAGATGAGCAAGACGGGCACGGCGGGCTATGTCGCTGGCTTCCCGATCCCCGAGGTGGTGCAGGGCATCAATGCCTTCGCGCTCGGCATGCGCGCCGCCAACCCGAAGGCGCAGGTCAAGGTCGTCTGGCTCAACACCTGGTTCGACCCGGCCAAGGAGCGCGAGGCCGCACAGAGCCTCATCAACGACGGCGCCGACATGCTGACCCACCACAGCGGCTCGACCGCCATTCCCCTGCTGGCCGAGGAGAACGTCGCCAAGGGCGTGCGCCTGCTCGGCTACCAGAGCGACATGCGCCCCTTCGCCCCGAAGGCGCAGCTCACCAGCGTCACCCACCACTGGGAAGCACGCTACACGGCGGTGGCCAAGTCGGTGATCGCCGGGACGTGGAAGCCCAAGCCCTTCATCGGCGGTGTGCGCGAACGCATCATCCAGATGGCGCCGTACTCGGACGAGGTGCCGCGCGACGTGCAGCGCCAGTTGAACGAGGTCGAACGCGCGATGGCCGCCGGGCGGGTGCATCCGTTCTCGGGCCGGCTGGTCGACCAGGACGGGCAGGTGCGCCAGGCCAAGGGCGTGATGGGCGACGAGGCGCTGGCGAAGATGGACTTCTTCGTGCAGGGGGTGGTGGGGCAGATGCCCAAGCGTTGATATGTGAGATCTGACCCTCGCCAGAGGACGTTTGACGGGCTATGTCAATGATGTACTGGCGTACACTGAATTCCAGATTTTGGAAATCTTGACGCCCATGAACATCTCGCCAGACAGCATCCTGACCGTCCAGGATGTCGCAGACTACTTGAGGGTCAACCAGCGGACTGTCTATCGTCTGGTGGTGGACGGCAGGCTTCCAGGCTTCAAGGTTGGTGCTGCCTGGCGGTTCAAGCGCGTTGACATCGATGCTTGGATCCAGGCTCAGAGCCAACCTGCGCGTGGAGGCGAGGCGACTTGATCTCCGCACACCACGCCAAGTATTACGCCCATGAGCTGACCTGCCGTCATGCGTCTGACGGTGTAGACCGTTTGTCCCAGTCACTGTTCGATGCTGGCGTTGATCTGAATCCGCATCAGATCGACGCTGCATTGTTTGCTCTGCGCAATCCGCTGCAGCAAGGCGTGCTGCTGGCTGACGAGGTGGGTCTGGGCAAGACCATCGAAGCTGCCCTGGTGCTGTGCCAGCTATGGGCCGAACGGCGGCGTCGGCTGCTGGTCATTTGTCCTGCCAGCCTGCGCAAGCAGTGGGCGCAGGAGCTGCACGACAAGTTCGCCGTGCCCAGCGTCGTGCTCGATGTGGTAGCCCTGCGCAAGCACCGTGCAGGCGACCTGTTGGCGACTGTGCAAGCCTTCGCTGGCAAGCAGGTGGTCATCATGTCTTACCAGTTCGCCGCCAAGCTGGAAGCTGAGTTGCGCGCGGTGCCGTGGGACGTGGTGGTCATCGACGAAGCCCACAAATTGCGCAATGCGCACCGCACCAGCAACCGCACGGGTCAAGCTCTGCGCCGGGCGCTGGACGGTCGCAAGAAGCTGCTGCTGACTGCTACCCCGCTGCAGAACACGCTGCTGGAGCTGTACGGCCTGTCCACCCTCATCGACGAACACCTGTTTGGCGACGAGGCGGCCTTCCGCAAGCAGTACATGGCCAATGGCGGCAATCTGGATGAGCTGCGGAGCCGTCTGGCCACCTTCACGAAGCGCACCCTGCGGCGCGATGTGCTGGAGTACGTGAAATACACCGAGCGCAAGGCGCTCACCCAGCCCTTCAACCCGACCGATGACGAGCAGTCGCTGTACGAGCGCATCTCGGCCTTTTTGCAGAGCGAGGATTCATTCGCTTTGCCGAAGAAGCAGCGTCACCTGACTTCCCTGATTCTGCGCAAGCTGCTGGCCTCCAGTTCGCACGCCGTGTCGGCCACGTTGGACACAATTCGCGCTCGGCTTCAGCGCATGCTGGATGGCGAGGACGTGGGCGATGGCCGGGATCTGGTCGAGCAGCTTGTCGAAGAAGACGATCTGGAAGAAGACATCCTGGAAGAGCAGGCTGAAGATTCGGTGAGTGATTCGGTCGATGGCCTTGCCGACCCCGCCCCAGCCAGCCTGGACCCAGGCACCGAGGCCGAAACGTCCAAGCGTGCCGCCATTGGTCGGGAGATTGCCGAGATCACCGCCTTCATCGACGCGGCCACGGCGCTGACCACCGACACCAAGGCCCAGTCGCTGCTGCGCGCCCTGGAGCTGGGCTTCGCCAACATGGCGCAGATGGGCGGCCCCCGCAAAGCCATCGTCTTTACGGAGAGCAAACGCACCCAGGAGTACCTGCACCGCTTCCTCAGCGCCAACGGCTACGTCGGGAAGCTGGCCATGTTCAGCGGCACGAACAGCCACGAAGAACAGACTGCCATCTATCAGACCTGGCTGGAGCAGTACCAGGGCACCGACCGGGTCACGGGCTCGCCGCAGGTAGACCGCCGCACCGCCCTCATCGACCACTTCCGCAAGGACGACGGCAGTGGCGCCGACATCATGATCGCGACCGAGGCTGCCGCAGAGGGCGTGAACCTGCAGTTCTGCGCGCTCATCATCAACTACGACCTGCCTTGGAACCCGCAGCGCGTGGAGCAACGCATTGGCCGCTGCCACCGCTACGGCCAGCGGTATGACGTGGTGGTCATCAACTTCCTGAACACTCGCAACCAGGCAGACCAGCGCGTGCTGGAGCTGCTCACGCAGAAGTTCAACCTGTTCTCGGGCGTGTTCGGTGCGTCTGATGAAGTGCTTGGCCGCATCGAGGGCGGCATCGACTTCGAGAAGCGCATCCTGCAGATCTACGACACCTGCCGCCGCCCGGAGGACATCGAAGCCGCCTTCAACGCGCTGCAGACTGAACTCGAAGAGTCCATCAACAGCCGCATCCGAGACACCCAGGCGCAGCTGCTGGAGACCTTCGACGAGGACGTGCACGACAAGCTGAGGCTGCGGCTGGACGAGGCCGAGGCCAGGCTGGACAAGATCGGCCGCTGGTTCTGGGGCGTCACGCGCTATGCCCTGGCCGGTCACGCCAAGTTTGACGAGCAGCACTACGCCTTCTCGCTCACCAACCCACCGCCAGCATGTGCCGCGGGCGCCCCCGCCGGCCGCTACCAGCTGATGCGCGGCGGGGCCCAGGCTGACATGCTCGCCCATGCCTATCGGCTGAGCCATCCGCTGGGCGAGTGGAGCATCGACACTGCTCGCAGCGCAGCCACACCACCGGCCGCTGTCAGTCTGGACTACTCCAAGCACGGCACGCGCGTTTCGGTCATCGAGCGTCTGCAAGGCAAGTCCGGCTGGCTGCGCTTGGTGCGCCTAGTGGTCACTGCCTGCGAGACCACCGAAACCCTGCTGTTCTCGGGTACCTGCGACGACGGCTTCACGCTCGACCAGGAGGCCTGCGAGCGTTTGATGTCGATTCAGGCTGCTGGTCGCCCGGCATCACTGACCGGCGCAGCCACAACCCCGCCAGACGTGCTGACCACCAACAGCACTCGGCAGGTCGAGGCCACCATCGCGGCAATTCTGGAGACCAACCAGCGCCTCTTCACCGAAGAGCGCGACAAGCTGGAGAAGTGGGCCGACGACAAGCTGATGGCCGCCGAGGAACAGCTTCGCAACACCAAGGCACGGATCGCGCAACTCAAGCGCGACGCCCGGAGGGCCGCCACGCTTCAGGAGCAGTCCAGCATCCAGCAGGAACTCAGCGCGCTGGAGCGCCAGCAGCGCAAGCAGCGACAAGACATCTTCGCCGTCGAGGACGAGATCATCGAACGCCGTGACGCTCTCATCCAGGCTCTGCAAGAGCGCCTCAAGCAGACCACCGAGGAAGAGCACCTGTTCACCTTGCGCTGGAGCGTCGTCTGACCGGCCGTCAAGGCACGCCTCCAACGCCACCCATACCGACAAGAACCCCTGCCCCAATCTGTCATGAGCAAGCACATCGAACTGGTCACCAAGCTGCGCGAAATCTTCCAGATCGACCGCCCCGACTTGGACTTCGGCATCTACCGCATCCTCAACACGCGAGCCGCCGAGATCAACGCCTACCTGGAGCAACGCCTGCCGGAGAAGGTGAGGGCCGCGCTGGCCCAAGGCGGCGCAGCCCAACAAGAACAGGTCGCCCGCGAGTTGCAGGAGAAGGAAGCCCAGTACCAGGCCGACGGCGTTGACCCGGGCACCGTGCCCAAGGTGCGCGAACTGCGCGAGAAGCTGGCGCAGTACCAGGCTGGCGCGTCCGAGCATGAGAACGCCGTGTTCTCGCACCTGCTGGCCTTCTTCTCCCGCTACTACAAGGACGGCGACTTCATCAGCCAGCGACGCTACAAGGGTGACACCTACGCCATCCCGTATGCAGGCGAAGAGGTGATGCTGCACTGGGCCAACAAGGACCAGTACTACACCAAGAGCGGCGAGAACTTCGCCAATTACGGCTTCAAGCTAGACGACGGCCGCACCGTTCACTTCCGCCTAGTTGCCGCTGACACCGCCAAAGACAACCGCAAGGACAACGACAAGGAGCGGCGCTTTGCCCTGGTGGTGGCCAAGACCGTCACCAGACTGGATGAAAACGGCGACGAGTACGAAGAGGAACTGGTGCCCGCGGAGGAAGCATTGGGCAGTGACGGCAACAAGGAGCTGATCATCCGCTTCGAGTACATCGTCCAGCCCAAAGGTACCAAGCAGGAGGCGCTGGTCACCAAGGCTGTAGAGGCAGTGCTGGCGGACGCAGCCGTCAAAGCCCGCTGGCTGGCCCTGGGCAACCGCGCGCCGACGGAGAAGAGCCCGCAGCGCACCCTGCTGGAAAAGCACCTGAGCGACTACACCACCAAGAACACGGCGGACTACTTCATCCACAAGGATCTGGGTGGCTTTCTCCGGCGAGAGTTGGACTTCCACATCAAGAACGAAGTCATGCATCTGGATGACGTGCAGAACGCGGGTGCGTTCGCCGACATCGAGAAGAACCTTCGGATGATCCAGTGCCTACGAGCCATCGCGCGGGAACTGATTACCTTCTTGGCCCAGCTTGAGAACTTTCAGAAGAAGCTGTGGCTGAAGAAGAAATTCGTTGTTTCCAGCCACTACTGCATTACGCTGGATCGAGTACCGGAAGCGTTGTGGCCGGAAGTAGTCGCAAACGAGCAGCAATGGGCGAGGTGGAAACAACTTGGGCTGTGGACTGGAAACGCTCCAGGATCGATTAAAGATTTGCAAGCAAGCCTATTTCGGACGGTCGACACTAGCCTATTCGAAGATCATTTCAAGAATCGCCTTCTCTCCGCCATTCATGATTTGGATGAAAAAACTTCCGGGCTATTGATTAATTCAGACAACTTTCAGGCGCTGAGTTTGCTGGGCGCAGGAAAATGCTCGCTTGTAGACTTTGTTTATATTGACCCGCCATACAATGCAAAATCAAGCGAAATCCTTTACAAGAACGCCTTCAAGCATTCATCTTGGCTATCGCTTATTCATAACCGGCTAAGTGCAGCTCGGACTATTATGCGGGACGATGCGCCCATTGCGGTCGCCATCGACGAGAATGAACAGGAGAATTTAGGGCTATGCTTATCGAATATATTTCAAGAGCACCACAAGGCATTGATTACGGTTATTCACAACCATAAGGGCATTCAGAGTCAAAACTTTAGCAACATAAGTGAGTTCTGCTACTTTGTTTTCCCAACAAACAAAAGAAGATATATATCCACAAAAAAGCGAGATGGGTACTCGATGGCCAATCTCAATTTGAGAGATAAAGGCAATGAGTCTCTTCGCTCGGACGCTAAGACTTGTTTCTATCCATTCCTTGTAAATCAAGAAGGATTTATTGTGGGCGTAGGGAATGTGCCCGCCGATGATTTTCACCCATCCGCGCAAACAGAGGTCGGGGCAGACGATTTTCGCCGCGTGTGGCCGATCGACAGAAATGGAATTGAGCGGAAGTGGAGATATGCCCAATCTTCATTCGAAAGGATCAAGGACATCATCAAAGCAGAGCCCGGCGGAGCTGGTCTCGAAATAAATATATACAAAGAGGAGGAAAATTACAAAACAGTTTGGGATGACAGTAAATTTAATGCGGGCCTGCACGGGACGCGAATATTGAACAATTTAATCCCCAATGCACCATTTGACTTCCCCAAATCTCTTCACTTGGTTTATGAGTCGTGTAAGGCCGGCTTAAACGGGAAACAAAATGGGGTTGTTTTGGACTTTTTTGCTGGCTCCGGCACAACTGCACATGCAGTAATATCTCTAAATAGGGATATGCAAGGTGATCGAAAATATATCCTTGTTGAGCAGGGCGACTACTTTGACACCGTCCTAAAGCCAAGATTGCAAAAGATTGTATATTCGTCAGAATGGAATGGCGGCGAGCCTTCAGTCCTCGAAACAGGCGTTTCCCACTGCTTCAAAGTCCTCAAGCTCGAAAGCTACGAAGACACCCTGAACAACCTGCAACTGAGCCGCACCGCCGCGCAGGGCGATCTGCTGAACACACTGCCGCAGCAGGCCAAGGACGACTACCTGCTCAACTACCAGTTGGACGTGGAGAGCCGTGGCTCGCTGCTGTCGGTGGATGACTTCAAGAAGCCCTTCGACTACACCCTCAACGTGGCCGTGGATTCGGCGGGCGCGTTTGAGCCGGGCAAGATCGATCTGGTCGAAACCTTCAATTTCCTGATCGGCCTGCGGGTAAAGCACATCGATGCCCAGCCGCAGCGCGGCTTCGTCACGGTCACCGGAACCCTGCCCAGCAATGAAACCTGCCTCGTGCTGTGGCGCGATTGCGATGTGCTGGACTACGAAGGCATCAGTAAGCTCTGCGACAAGCTGGCCATCAACCCGGCGGACAACGAGTTCGACGTGGTCTACATCAACGGCGACCACAACATTCCGACCGTGCTGACGCAGACCGCGGAGGAGGGCGGCGCCACGCGCGTGCTCAAGCTGCGGCAGATCGAGCCAGAGTTCCTGGATCGCATGTTCTCGACGGAGGACGTTTGAATGACCGAAGCCAAACAGCCGACCAGAGCCAACCGCATCCGTTCGGTCACGATTGAGGGATTCCGCAGCCTGAAAAACATTCAGAGCTTGGAGCTGCCACAGCTGACGGTGCTGATCGGCGCCAATGGCGCGGGAAAGTCCACCCTGATTCGGTTCTTCGAGATGCTGAGCTGGATGCTCAAGGCGAAGAACCTGCAGGAGTTCGTGCTGCGCCACGGCGGGGGCGACGACCAGTTCTTCATGGGCGCGCGCAAGACACCGCGCATCCATGCAGAGCTGTGTCTGGATACCGAGAAGGGTCAGAACGACTACTGCTTTGACCTGACCCACATTTCGGCCGGCGACACGGTCATGGTCATGAATGAGGCTTATCGGTACTCGGCGCATGACATCCCGAGCAAGGCCAAGTGGACTGAGATCGAAGCGGTGGGCAAGGAGTCCAGCCTCCTGGAAAAAAAGCAAAAGACTGCACAGACCATCGTCAACTTGCTTCGGCAGTGCTCCACCTACCAGTTCCATGACACGTCGATCAACTCTGCGATCCACAACCGCTGGGATGTGACCGAATCGTTCCGGCTGCGCTCTGACGGCGGCAACCTGGCCGCCGTGCTGCTGGACCTGCGCAAGACGGACAGCAAGCGCTATGAATTGATCGTCAAACAGATCACCCGCGTGCTGCCCGCGTTCAAGGACTTCGTGCTGGAGGAGGCGGCCGGCAAGGTGCTGTTGCGCTGGGTGGGCCGGCAAAGCGACAAGGTCTTTGGCTCGCATCTCACGTCAGACGGATCGCTGCGGCTGTTCTGCCTGTTGACGTTGCTGAACCTGCCGCCGGACCGGCTGCCAGACGTGATGTTCTTCGACGAGCCCGAATTGGGTTTGCATCCGCACGCCATCACCTTGGTGGCTGAGATGTTCAAGCGCTTGTCGAAGAAGCGGCAGATTTTCGTGGCCACCCAGTCGCCCTACCTGGTGGACTGCTTCGAGCTGGAAAACATCATCGTGGCCAGTGCCAACAATGGCGAGACTGTGTTGCGCAACCTGCCGCATGACCACTATCAACGCTGGCTGGACGAGGAGTACCAGCTTTCTGACATCTGGTTGCAGCAGGCCACGGGTGGCGTGGCTTGGCTGGGTGATACGCAACCCGTTCAACGGGAAGGTTCGGCAGGCACGGAGCAAGTCGAATGATCCGGGTCTGCATCATCTGTGAGGGGGCCACCGAGGTGGAGTTCGTCAACCGTTGCTTGGAGCCTTACCTGCAACCCAGCGGCGTCAGTGCCTACGGCACCGTGTTGAGCGCCAGGTCAGGTCGCCATCGCGGTGGCCGTGTCACGGTGGAGAGGCTGGCCCAGAAGATCTCGCTGCATTACAGCGAGGCCGACCGCATCACGACTCTGGTGGACTTCTACGGCTTTCAGGACCGTGATGGCCGTCCCCGCGCCCAGTTGGAAGCTGACATTGCCGCCGCCACCCGAGCCATCACGACAGGCTACGACGCTCGTTATGTGCTGCCCTACGTGCAGATGCATGAGTTCGAGGGGTTGCTGTTCACCGACCCCGCGAACTTTGAGTGGGCAGAGGACGGCTGGAACGAGGAGGTGAAAGCTCAGTTGTGGGCCGTGGCACAGGCTTTTCCGAACCCGGAAGACATCAATGACAGCCCCGAAACTGCACCGTCCAAACGGATCCTGAACATCTTTCCGGATGGGATCTATTCCAAGCCGGAACATGGCCCGCTGATCGCCGAAGCGACGGGCGTCGCTGCGATTCGGGCGAAGTGCCCAGCGTTCAACGAATGGGTCGGCAAGTTGCAAGCCTGGGGAGGCACTGTCTGAAATGGCTACGAAAAAGCAAGCCGGACGACCGGCCGCCAAGAAGCGCAGCTTCCACCAGGAACTGGTGCTCAACCGCTGGATGCTGGGATTTTTCCAAGGGGGCAACCTCGCTGCACTCAAGCAGCGGCTGGGAGAAGACCGCTTCGAAGGCATCGACGAGGATGGGCAGACCCAGTTCTTCCACGAGCTGACACGCAACCTGTTCAATGTGGACCGCATCAGCGAAGCCGACCTGCGCCGCTATGACCTGACCATCGTCGCCCATTGGCAGAGCATCACCTCCCAGCGCAACAAGCTGGAGGGGCATGAGCTGCACATGAAGTACTTCCAGTACCTCTCGTTGCTGTTCACCGAGATCTACCTGGACTGGTACTTCAACCATCGGCAAGACCTGCTGGACGGCCTGAATGCGGAGATGGTTCGCTACCGGGCCGAAGCCGGTGCCGAGCCCTTCAAGGACTTTGACGCCGACGACTTGAACAAGGTCGCCTTCTGGAACGCCACGGGCAGCGGCAAGACGCTGTTGCTGCACGTCAACATCAAGCAGTACCTGCGTTATTACCAGGCGGGCAAGGGCGAGCATTACCCGGACAAGATCATCCTGCTGACGCCCAACGAAGGTCTGTCGCGCCAGCACCTGGAAGAGCTGCACCTGTCGGGCTTCGGTTTCGCACAACACTTCAACAAGGCCCAGACGCCCCCGCGCGGCACCATCGAAGTCATCGACATCAACAAGCTCGGCGACGAGATGGGCGACAAGACGGTTGCCGTCGAGGCTTTCGAGGGCAACAACCTCGTGCTGGTAGACGAAGGCCACCGGGGAACGGGTGAGGTAGCCTGACTTCCGTGGACACCCACTTGACCCGGTGACACGACGAGAAAGACGATGAAGAAGAACCAAAGCTACACAGCAGAGTTCAAGGCGGAAGCGGTAAAGCTGGTGCTGGAACAGAAGCTGTCACACCAGGAAGCAGCCCAGAGAGTGGGCATTCCGAAGGGCTCGCTGAGCAACTGGGTGGCGAGCAGCCAGCGCCGGGGAGCGCAGGCGCTGAAGGCGGCCGAGCCTTCGGTGGCGGAACTGAAGGCCGAGGTCAGCCGGCTGCGCCGGGAACTGGCGCGGGTGGAGATGGAGCGCGAAATCGTAAAAAAAGCGGCCGCGTACTTTGCGAGGGAGTCGCTGCAAGGTACGCGGTCATGAAGGAGCTGCAGGCTCGACACGACTATCCGGTGGCGGTGCTGTGCTCGGCGCTGGGGGTCTCGCGCAGCGGGTACTACGCCTGGTGCGAGAGGCCAGCCTCGGCCCGTCAGCGCGACGACGAGCGGCTGAAGGTGGCCATCCGAGGGGTGCATGCGGCCAGCCGCCAGACCTACGGCACGCGCCGGGTGCTGGCGGAGTTGCGGGCGCAGGGCTTCGAGGCCGGGCGGGACCGTGTGGACCGACTGCGCCGCACGATGGCGCTGCGTTGCCGGCAGAAGCGCTGCTTTCGCGTCACCACGGACTCCGAGCACCTGCTGCCCGTGGCCGATAACCTGCTGCTGCAGGACTTCACCGCCAGCGCCCCTGATCGGATCTGGCTCACCGACATCACCTACATCCGCACCGACGAGGGCTGGCTCTACCTGGCCGGACTCAAGGACATGTGTACCCGAGAGATCGTCGGCTATGCGATGGACGAGCGCATGACCCAGCAGCTCTGCCTGCGCGCGCTGGGCCACGCCCATGCCCGGCGCCGACCCCCGCCCGGGCTGATCCACCACTCCGATCGGGGCAGCCAGTATTGCGCTCGCGACTACCGTCACGCACTCGATGCACTGGGCATGCGAGCGTCGATGTCACGTCGCGGCAACTGCTATGACAACGCCCCGATGGAGAGCTTCTGGGGCAGCTTGAAGAACGAACTCGTCCACCACCGGCGCTTTGCCACCCGCGCTCAGGCCATTGCCGAAATCACCGAGTGGATCGAGGTCTTCTACAACCGCCAGCGTCGCCACAGCGCCATCGGCAACCTCCCGCCTGCCGTCTTTGCTCGGCAGTTCTATCAACAACTGCGCTCTGCGCATTAACTTCGACTGTCCACGGTTGACAGGACACCTCAGGGAACGGCGGCCGGAGCATGGATGAGCCGGCGTGATGCGCTGGTGCGCGGAGGCTTCGCGTTCGAGTATTCGGCTACGTTCGGTCAGGCCGTGGCCAAGGGCCTGACGGTGGAAGCCGCCGAGGAGGAGATTCAGAAGCGCCGAGCCAAGATGCTGTTCGAGACCACGAGCCTGAAGAAACTTGATTCGGACCAGCGAGCCCAACTGGTGCTGAGCACCGAAGAAAAGCGCCGGGCCAAGGTCACCGCCACACGCGAGATCTACGCCAAGTGCATCCTGTTCGACTACTCGTACAAGTTCTTCTACGAGGACGGCTACGGCAAGGAATCGCTGATCCTGAACGTGGACGGCAAGACCTATGAGGAAGCCGAGAACGCCTATAAGTACCTCGCCGCCTGCCTGCTGTCTTTCTATCAGCAGCTCTGGCTATGGAATCGCCATCGGGGACAGGTGACGGACTTCAACATCGAGAAGCCGCTGTGCGTCTTCGTCGGCAGCAAGGTTTCCGGCGAGGAATCAGATGTTCTGGAAGTGCTCACCTTTCTCGCGGATTTTCTGAACCACGATGACCTGATCAAGACTTGGCTGGCGGATTTCGTCAACGACCGCGCGCAACTGCTGGATGGCAAAGGCAACGACGTATTTCGTGGGCGTTTCACCCCATTGATGGCGTTTGCTTCTGATGTCGAGGGGCTCTATGCGGACATCCTGCGCCGTGTGTTCAACGCGCCCGCCCGGCAGCGTCTGAAGCTGGTCAACATCAAGAACTCCAAGGGCGAGCTGGCATTGCGGGTCGGCGACAGCGACCCCTTCGGTGTGATCAACATTGGTGACGATGCCCAGTTTTTCCAAGATGTACAGGAGTCGGATGCTTTCGACACCGAAAAGGATGAATTTGGCGGGTCGCTGTTCGGTTCACTGAACGCCAAGGATTCCGCCGTCCAGGTGCTGATCGGTTCGCGCAAGTTCACCGAGGGCTGGAGTAGCTGGCGCGTGTCCACCATGGGCCTGCTGAACATGGGCCAAGGCGAAGGGTCACAGATCATCCAGCTCTTCGGCCGCGGCGTCCGCCTGAAGGGCAAGGGGTACTCGCTCAAACGCACCCTGCCGCAGGACCGGCCCAAGGGCACGCACCTGGACAAGCTGGAGGCGCTGAACATCTTCGGCGTGCGTGCCAATTACATGGCTACCTTCAAGGACTACCTGCGCGAAGAGGGTGTCACGCCCAGTGACGAGGTGCTGGAGCTGAACTTCCCCACACGTGCCAACCTGCCTGCGAGCAAGCTGAAGACCTTGGCGCTGAAGGACGGCTACAAGGACAACCAGAAGCTGGGCTTCAAGCGCATACATTTTCCCTGGCTGTACGAAGTGCCAACTGCCTTCCAGGGCAAGATCAAGCTGCCCCATGTGGTGCTGGACCTGTACCCATCCCATTACACACAAGTCTGTCCGGTGAGGTGACGGGGAGACGTGAGGGAAACTGTCGGGATGACGAAGTGGGCGCAAGAAGAACTGAGGACGCTGTCGCTGGGCGACGCGAGGCTGGACAAGCGAGCGGTGCTGCTGGCGGAGCAGTTGGCGCAGAGCCCTGGGGCGAGCATTCCGAAGGCGTGCGGGGACTGGGGCCAGACGCAGGCGGCGTACCGGTTCCTGGGGCACGAGGACACGAGCGGGGAAGCGGTGCTGCAGGCGCACGCGCAGGCCAGCGTTCGGCGCATGCAGGCGCAGGCGGTGGTGCTGTGCTTGCAGGACACGACGGAGCTGGAGTTTGACGGGCAGAGCGCGCAGGGGCTGGGGAGGCTGAACTACGAGGCGCGGCGGGGGCTGTACGTGCATCCGACATACGCGGTGACGCCGCATCGAGAGCCGCTGGGGCTGGTGAATGCGTGGAACTGGGCCCGGCAGCCCAAGGGGCAGGACGGGCAGATCGACGAGGGAGTGCGCTGGGTGGAGAGCTACGCGCACCTGGTGGGGCTGGCAGAGGGGCTGCCCGAGACGAGGCTGGTGTGCGTGGGGGACCGGGAGTCGGACACGATGGCGCTGTTCGAGCGTGGACAGTGCAGCGGCTGGGCGGTGGACGTGCTGGTGAGGGCGCAGCATGACCGGGTGCTGCCGGGCAAGCAGGCGGGCAAGCTGTGGTCCAAGGTGATGGCAAGCGAGTCGCTGGGCACGGTGGTGTTCGAGATGCCGGCCGGGCGAGGGCGCAAGGCGCGAGTGGTGCAGCAGGAGCTGCGGGCGCAGCGCGTGGTGCTCAAGGCGGCGGGGCCGGACAAGGCCGGTGAGCCGGGGCGGCCAGCCATCGAGATGACGTGCGTGATCGCCAGCGAGGTGAATGTGCCGGTCGGGGCCAAGCCGGTGATCTGGCGGCTGCTGAGCAACCGAGCGGTCCAGACGCTGGAGCAGGCGGCCGAGATGGTGGAGTGGTACCGAGCCCGCTGGGAGATCGAGCTGCTGTTCCTGGTGCTCAAGGAGGGCTGCCGGGTCGAGCGGCTGCAGCTCGGTCACATCGATCGGCTGGAGACGGCCCTGGCGATGTACCTGATCATCGCCTGGCGCATCAACCGGCTGATGCGGCTGGGCCGGCAGTTGCCCGAGTTGCCGGCCGAGCTGTTCTTCGAGGACATCGAGTGGCAGGCGGCGTTCATCCTCAACCGCAAGAAGCCCCCGAAGGAGCGCCCGAAGCTCAACACCGTGGTGCGCCTGATCGCTCAGCTCGGCGGCTTCCTGGGGCGCAAGCATGACGGTGAACCCGGTGCGAAGACCCTCTGGCTGGGCATGCACGAGGTCAACACCTGAGGTGTCCTGTCAACCGTGGACAGTCGAAGTTAATGCGCAGAGCGCAGTTGTTGATAGAACTGCCGAGCAAAGACGGCAGGCGGGAGGTTGCCGATGGCGCTGTGGCGACGCTGGCGGTTGTAGAAGACCTCGATCCACTCGGTGATTTCGGCAATGGCCTGAGCGCGGGTGGCAAAGCGCCGGTGGTGGACGAGTTCGTTCTTCAAGCTGCCCCAGAAGCTCTCCATCGGGGCGTTGTCATAGCAGTTGCCGCGACGTGACATCGACGCTCGCATGCCCAGTGCATCGAGTGCGTGACGGTAGTCGCGAGCGCAATACTGGCTGCCCCGATCGGAGTGGTGGATCAGCCCGGGCGGGGGTCGGCGCCGGGCATGGGCGTGGCCCAGCGCGCGCAGGCAGAGCTGCTGGGTCATGCGCTCGTCCATCGCATAGCCGACGATCTCTCGGGTACACATGTCCTTGAGTCCGGCCAGGTAGAGCCAGCCCTCGTCGGTGCGGATGTAGGTGATGTCGGTGAGCCAGATCCGATCAGGGGCGCTGGCGGTGAAGTCCTGCAGCAGCAGGTTATCGGCCACGGGCAGCAGGTGCTCGGAGTCCGTGGTGACGCGAAAGCAGCGCTTCTGCCGGCAACGCAGCGCCATCGTGCGGCGCAGTCGGTCCACACGGTCCCGCCCGGCCTCGAAGCCCTGCGCCCGCAACTCCGCCAGCACCCGGCGCGTGCCGTAGGTCTGGCGGCTGGCCGCATGCACCCCTCGGATGGCCACCTTCAGCCGCTCGTCGTCGCGCTGACGGGCCGAGGCTGGCCTCTCGCACCAGGCGTAGTACCCGCTGCGCGAGACCCCCAGCGCCGAGCACAGCACCGCCACCGGATAGTCGTGTCGAGCCTGCAGCTCCTTCATGACCGCGTACCTTGCAGCGACTCCCTCGCAAAGTACGCGGCCGCTTTTTTTACGATTTCGCGCTCCATCTCCACCCGCGCCAGTTCCCGGCGCAGCCGGCTGACCTCGGCCTTCAGTTCCGCCACCGAAGGCTCGGCCGCCTTCAGCGCCTGCGCTCCCCGGCGCTGGCTGCTCGCCACCCAGTTGCTCAGCGAGCCCTTCGGAATGCCCACTCTCTGGGCTGCTTCCTGGTGTGACAGCTTCTGTTCCAGCACCAGCTTTACCGC
The DNA here is from genome assembly GCF_034519685.1 of Sphaerotilus sp. Taxonomy (GTDB): domain Bacteria; phylum Pseudomonadota; class Gammaproteobacteria; order Burkholderiales; family Burkholderiaceae_C; genus Sphaerotilus. The sequence goes on from NZ_JAXHOF010000002.1 coordinate 305,861, forward strand.
TTCCGCCTTGAACTCTGCTGTGTAGCTTTGGTTCTTCTTCATCGTCTTTCTCGTCGTGTCACCGGGTCAAGTGGGTGTCCACGGAAGTCAGGCTACCTCAACCTTCGTGCGGGGCGTGCGCTTCGCTAAGGAGATGGGGGCTTGTGTGTAATGGGATGACCTGTACCCGCGGGTCGAAGCTCTGTCCACGCAAAAGGGTGTCGCCACTTCGTCTGCTGAAGCCCGACATCAGGGCAAATTGAACAGTGATCTGTTCTGCCTGTTTGATTGGGACCGCATCTACCTGTCCCTGCAGAACCACAAGATCCAGCGCAGTTGGAGCAACCTGCGCCTGGACCGCCAGCGCCTCATCGACTTCTGTAATCGCGACTCTGGCTGGTACACGCTCTTCGTGCCGAAGGCAGAGCTGGCGGTGAACAGCTTCGCCGACGTACGCAAGCAGGAGGACATCCTGCTGCGCCTTCTGACCGACTACACCGATCGCTTCTACAAGGCGCTGAAAAGCGGTTACGAGGGGCAGTACTACGACGTTGTCCACATGGATGCGGACCATGGCTCGATGCTGAAGCACTACCAGTTCGAGATCGACAACAACGGCGATGGTCAAGCGTATCTGGAGCGTCTCGAAGTGTTGAAGAAGCTGGTGGCCGAAGGCAATCTGGGTGAGGCCAGCAAGTGGAACGCGCCGCACATGGTCGCCATCAGCTTCGATCGGCATCTCTTCTATCCGCTGTTTGCCTTTGAACGCGATGCTGACAAGGAGCTGGTTCCGCTGAAACTCCGTCCTCTGGGACTGGGAGCGCCCAGCGAAATCCAGTTTGTGCAGGACTTGAAGGCTTTCCATGACTCACCAGCCGGCAAGGCGGCGATCGGCAAGCGCAGCCTCTACTTGCTTCGAAATGCAGACCGTGGAGAAAAGGGTCTGGGGTTCGCGCTCGCTGGCAATTTTTACCCCGATTTCTTGCTGTGGCTGGTCGATGACGCCACTGGCGAGCAGTGGCTGACCTTCGTCGATCCGAAAGGCCTGCGCAACATGGACCTGACTCACCCCAAGCTGGGGCTGTACAAGGAGGTCAAGACGCTGGAGGCCACATTGAACAAGCAGGCCAAGACTGGCGAACCGAGGTTGGTTCTCAACGCTTTCGTATTGTCGCCAACCAAGTTCTCGGACCTGCTGAATGTCGGCGATGCCACCAGGAAGCAAGAGCTGGAGGACCGGCACGTCCTATTCATGGAAGACGGCTGGGACCGCTATCTGGGAGGCATGTTCAGGCGAATTGTCTGAAAGCCGATTTGGCTTGTCGCCAAGCACTGAGACAATCGCCCCCTCACTCCCTGGACCTCCATGCCATTCGCTTCCCTAGGCCTGAACGCGGCGCTCGTCCGCGCCGTCCGTGAACTCGGCTTCACCGCGCCGACGCCCATCCAGGCCCAGGCGATTCCCGCCGCGCTGTCCGGCCACGACGTGCAGGGCGCGGCGCAGACCGGCTCGGGCAAGACGCTGGCGTTTGCGCTGCCGCTGCTGCAGGCGGACATGGCCGTACGCCGCGAGTGGCCGCGTTCGCCGCGGGGGCTGGTGCTGGTGCCGACACGCGAGCTGGCGATCCAGGTGGGCGAGGTGCTGCGCGAGCTGGCCCGCCGGCTGCCGGATCCGCCACGGGTGGCGGTGCTGTTCGGCGGCGTGTCGATCAACCCGCAGATGATGGGCCTGCGCGGCGGCACGGAAATCGTCGTCGCCACGCCCGGCCGGCTGCTCGACCTGGTGGACCACAACGCGCTGCGGCTGGACGCGATCCGTCTGCTGGTGCTGGACGAGGCCGACCGGCTGCTCGACCTGGGCTTCGCGGACGAGCTGAACCGGGTGCTGGCGCTGCTGCCGGCCAAGCGGCAGAACCTGCTGTTCTCGGCGACTTTCCCCGAGGCGGTGCAGGCGCTGGCCGACGGGCTGCTGCATGAACCCACGCGCATCGACATCAGTGCGTCGGTGGCCGAAGCCGGGGGCGACGAGGCCCACCCCGACATCGTCGAGCGGGCCATCTCGCTCGACGCTGGTCGGCGCACGGGCGTGCTGCGGACCCTCATCAAGGAAGGTGGCTGGGACCGCGTGCTGGTGTTCGTGGCGACCCGCTACGCGACGGAGCTGCTCGCGCACAAGCTCGGCCGCGAGGGCCTGCACGCCGCGCCGCTGCACGGCGAACTCAGCCAGGGCACACGCGCCGAGGTACTGAACGCCTTCCGCGCTGGTCAGGTGCAGGTGCTGGTGGTGACGGACCTGGCGGCACGGGGCATCGACATTCCGCGGCTGCCGGCGGTGGTCAACTTCGACCTGCCGCGCTCGGCGGATGACTACACCCACCGCATCGGCCGCACCGGCCGCGCCGGCGAGCCGGGCACGGCGGTCAGCTTCATCACGGCGGCGACCGAGGCGCATTTCCGGCTGATCGAGAAGCGCCAGGGCCGGCGCGTGCCGCGTGAGCAGATCCCCGGCTACGAACAGGTCGAGACGGCCACGCCCGACCAGGCCGCCGGCGGCATCAAGGGCCACCGCATGAGCAAGAAGGACAAGCTGCGGGCCGCAGCAGCGGCGGCTGCTGCGGTGGCGGACGGTTCACGGGACGGCGAGTAGGTTCCGGCCATCGAGCGGGCTGTCGATGTCGGCATGACGGTGGGCAAACCAGCGGTTTTCCGGGCACCACAGTGGTGCCATCTGGGCAGGATGCAACGTCTGATCGTCCGATTCAAGTCGCCACCGCCGCCTGCCCATGTCCTCTGCCGCCACTCCCGCCGCGCTTGCGCCGTCCAGGTCGCCTGCGCCCTCACCTGAGCAGGCATCAGGTTTTTTTGCCCACCACGGACTCTGGGCGCCCGGTGTTCGGCTGTTCCGGCGCATCAGTTTTTCGATCAAGGCATTGATCATTTCGGTGGCGCTGACGTTGCCGCTGCTGGCGTTGCTGGTGCTGCAGTTGCGCACCCAGTACACCGAAGCGCTGGACTTGACCGCGGCGGCGACCCGGCATCAGGTCGAGACCGCACACGGCGTCGTGGCCCTGTTCCATGCGCAGGAGCGGGCAGGTGTGCTCACCGGCGATCAGGCCCGACAGGCCGCCCGCCAGGCGATCGCCACGCTGCGTTACGGCGATTCAGGCTATTTCTGGATCAACGACCTGCAGGCCCGCATGGTCGTCCACCCGATCCAGCCCAAGCTGGACGGGCAGGACGTGAGCGGCATGCGCGATCCGGACGGGGTGGCGATCTTTCCGCTGTTCGTCGACACCGTTCGCCAGCATGGTGAAGGTGTGGTCCGCTACCAGTGGCCCAAACCGGGGCAGGACAGGCCGGCGGAGAAGCTCTCCTACGTCAAGGGATTCACGCCCTGGGGCTGGGTGATCGGGTCCGGGCTGTACATCGACGATGTCCAGGCGCGCATGCACCGACAACTGGTGTGGGATGCCGTGATCATTCTTGTGTCGCTGGCCGTGGCGGCTTACCTCTTCACCAGTTTCTACCGGGTCATCAACGGTGGCCTGCTTGAAACCCGCCGTCACCTGAAAGCCATGACCGAGGGCGACCTGACGACGACACCCCGGCCCTGGGGCAAGGACGAGCCGGCGGAGCTGATGCACGACCTGAAGGCGATGCAGGAGTCGCTGCGCCACATGGTCCAGCGGGTGCGCCACTCCAGCCAGGAGATCGTGCATTCCACCGTGGACATCGCCACTGGCATGGCCGACCTGTCGAGCCGCACGGAGCGGGCGGCGGTCAGCCTGGAGCAGTCGGCCGCCTCCATGGAGCAGATCACGGCCACCGTCAGCCACACCCTGTCCAACACCGAGACGGCGGCCCAGGTGGCACGGCAGAACGCCGACATCGCCAGCGAGGGTGGTCGGGTGATGGAGGAGGTCGTCTCGACGATGGAGGAGATCCGCTCGGCTTCGGCCCGCATCGGCGAGATCATCAGCACGCTCGACGGCATCAGCCTGCAGACCAACCTGCTGGCGCTCAATGCCGCGGTCGAAGCGGCCCGTGCGGGCGAGCAGGGGCGGGGGTTTGCAGTGGTCGCCGGCGAGGTGCGCCTGCTGGCGCAGCGCAGCACGCAGGAAGCGCGCGAGATCCGCGCGCTGATCGCCAGCAGCGTCAGCCAGGTCGAGACCGGCACGGCCGTGGTCCGCAAGGCCGGAGCAGCGATCAGTGCCATCGTCGCGTCCTCGCGCCAGGTCAATGAACTCCTGGACGGCATTGCGGCCAGTGCCCGCGAACAGAACATCGGCATCACGCAGATCGGCCAGGCGGTCCACGAACTCGACCGGGCCACGCAGCACAACGCCGCGCTGGTCGAGGAAACCGCCTCCGCGTCGACGGCCATGCGCCAGCAGGCGCAGGTGCTGTTCGAGGAGGTCGCGCAGTTCCAGTTGCCGGCCGGGTTGGCGCAGATCCAGGGGGCGGCTGCGCAGGACGTCGGCGAATTCGATTTCTCCAGCGCCATCGATGCGCACCGCAAATGGAAGGTGCGCCTGCGCGCAGCGATCGCCGAGCACGGCAAGCTGGATGTGCAGACCCTGTGCCGGGACGACAAGTGCCCGCTGGGCCAGTGGCTGCACGGCCCGGGTGGCGCCCGCTGGGGCCAGCGTCCGCTGTTCGTCGAGCTGGTGGAGCGCCACGCGGTCTTCCACCGCACCGCAGCCGAGGTCGCGCAGACCATCAACCGCGAACAGTACGACGAAGCCGAGCGCCTGATCGGCCCCGGGTCCGCCTTCACGGAGGTCTCGACCGAGGTCGCCTCGCTGCTGACCCGCGCCAAGCGGGAGCTTTGACGGCGGGGCAGGATCAGCCGTTTCAGCCGTTTCAGCCGTTCTGGGCGCGCAGGCGTCGGGCGGCGTCTTCCGCGCGGGCGTCGTCGATCTCGCGGACCACGCTGCCCAGGTCAACCGGGCCCTGCTTGATATGGAAGCGGCCGGTCAGCGGCGTCTCGGTGCGCAGCAGGCCACGTTCGTACAGCGCCCAGAGTTCGTTGCCGTAGTCGCTGCGCAGCAGCTCCGGCGCGAAGCGGCCGAAAAAGTGGCGCAGGTTCTCGACGTCGCGCAACAGCATCCGCTTGGCGTGGTTGTTGCCGGCGGCGTCCACCGCCTGCGGCAGGTCGATGATGACCGGCCCGTCCGCGCCGAGCAGGATGTTGAACTCCGACAGGTCGCCATGCACCACGCCTGCGCCGCACAGCATGCGTACCACCTCGGCGATCAGCGTGGCGTGGTGGCGGCGGGCGTCTGCGGGGGTGAACTCGACGTCGTTGAGGCGCGGGGCGGCGTCGCCGTTGGCGTCCGTGACCAGCTCCATCAGCAGCACACCGTCCAGGAACAGGTACGGCTTCGGCACGCGCACGCCCGCTGCGGCAAGCCGGTAGAGCGCATCGACCTCGGCGCTCTGCCACGCGGCTTCCGTTGCCTCGCGGCCGAAGCGGGTGCCCTTGGCCATGGCGCGGGCCTGGCGGGTGTTCTTGACCTTGCGGTTTTCGGTGTAGTCGACGGCCTGGCGGAAGCTGCGGTTGGTCGCTTCCTTGTAGACCTTGGCGCAGCGCGTCTCGTCGCCACTGCGCACGACATAGACCGTGGCTTCCTTGCCGCTCATCAACTGGCGCACGACCGTGTCGATGAGCCCTTCCTCGACCAGTGTCTGCAGTCTGCTGGGTGTTTTCATGGGTCGATTTTGCGCTACCCGTGCCACAGGCGCCGCAGCACCTCGCCCGCCCAGTCGGTGAGGGCACCCGAGGCGGGAGTCCACGGCTCGGCGAGCGTGTACTCGTCACCGTCGATCACCGCGCTGTGCGTCAGCGCACCACGGCCGTTCACGCACAGCGTGACCCAGCCGCGTTCGCCCGCATCCCAGTCGAAGTGAACCGCACCGTCAGGCTGGACCTCGATCTCGGCGGGCGGCCATGCCGGTTTGGCGGCCAGCAGCGCCAGCAGGTGCGCGGCTTCGGCCTGCGTGGCGGGCGTGGGTGGGGTCCACGGGCGGTCGGCGCCGAGGAGGCGGGCTTCATGGAGTGCGGCGGCGAGTGCGGCGGCGAGTGCGGTGGAGGACATGCAGCGTAGGATATCTCTCCATGGCCGGCGCGTTGCCGGTCCATGACCCCACCCTGTATCCACCGGAGACCACCATGCCCAAGGGCCAGCGCAGCAGCAAGGAAGCCAAGAAACCGAAGAAGGACACGTCGCCTCCCAAGCCGATGTCCCTCGACCCGGTGCGACCGACCGTCACGACCGTGGTGCCGGATCGCTCGAAGAAGAAGGCGTGATCGGCTCGGCGGCGGGCGCTGCGGGCAGCGCCTCCGCCCGCAGCGCCCGCAGCAGGCGCTGACCCGCGCGGGCATTGACCTCGTGCCCCAGCCTTGCCTGTTCCATGCGCACCGCGGCCTTGCTGCGGTCACCGAGCATGCCGTCGATCTCGCCGATGTCGTGTCCACGTGCCGACAGCAGCGTCTGCACCTCGCGGCGCTCGGCGCGTGACAGGCCGGCGTCGTCTGTCGGCCACGGCGTCGCGAACGGCCCGCCGCCGCGCAGCCGGTCCGACAGGTGCGCGATCGCCAGCCCGTAGCTCTCGGCGGCGTTGTAGCTGTAGAGCGCATCGAAGTTGCGCGTCACGAGGAAGGCCGGGCCGGTCGCGCCGGCCGGGGTCATCAGCCCTGCGGGCTCGGTGCCGGCCGGCAAGGGCGTGCCATCCGCGAGCCGCAGCCCGGCGGCGGCCCAGGCGGACAGCGGCTGGCGGACCTTGCGGCCCTGTCCGGCGACCGAAAACCCCGCTGGCAGCCGCACTTCCCAGCCCCACGCCCGCCCGTCCTGCCAGCCCGCCCGGGCCAGGAAGTTCGCGGTCGAGCCCAGCGCGTCCGGCACGCTGTCCATCAGGTCGCGTCGACCATCGCCGTCGAAGTCCACCGCCAGCCGCTCGAAGGTGCTCGGCATGAACTGCGTGTGCCCGAAGGCGCCGGCCCATGAGCCGACCAGCCGCTCCGGCGCGATGTGGCCAGCCTGCAGGATGCGCAGCGTGGCAAACAGCTCACCGCGGAAATACGCCTGCCGCCGCCCGATGCACGACAGCGTGCCCAGCGCCTGCACCAGCGGGTACTTGCCGAAGGTCTGCCCGAAGTTGCTTTCCACGCCCCACACCGCGACGACGGTGGCCGGATCGACCCGGTAGCGCGCCTGCACCTGCGCGAGCACCTCGGCGTGCTGCGCGAGCAGGGTGCGGCCTTGCTCGACCCGCTCCTCGTCCACCAGCCCGGCGAGGTAGTCCCAGATCGGCGTCCTGAACTCGGGCTGGAAGTTCAGCTTGTCGATCACCGTCAGGTCGGCGGCGAGACCCTGGGTGTGGCGGTCGAAGGTGTCGCCGCGCACACCCGCGGCCTGCGCGGCGGGTTTCAGGTCGGCCAGACAGCGAGAGAACTCGTCGGTCTGGGCCAAGGCGGTCGAACAGGCCAGCGCGAGGGCCGCGGCGGTGCAGCAGGTGGGCAGGGTCATGGGGCGGGATCGTGGGCAGGGGCAGGGGCGGGGGCAGGGGCGGGGAGGTCGTCGTCCAGTTCGATGTCGCAGTCGCAGCCGACACCGGCGGCGATCATCCGCCGTGCGCTGCGTTGCAGCAAGCCGCCCAGTGGCCGCCAGCCGGCCGGCAGCACGTCGCGCCGGCCGACCAGCACGCCGCAGAGGTAGCGCCCCTGCGCGTCATCCCACACCAGCGCAGTGCAGGCGCCCCGGCGTTTCCCGCTGAGCAGCATCCCGATCGGGCACGGCTCGCTCAGGCAGCACACGCCGCAGCCGTTGCACGGCGCGCCCCAGTCCGGCTTGGGCGGTGCGTCGGCGTGGATGGCGATGACGCGCAAGGCGGTGGTCATGGGGGCGGCCTCAGCGCTCGCGGAAGGACTCGTCGAGCGTGCGGATGATCGGGTACAGGAAGTACGAGATCACCCGGCGCTCGCCCGTGATGACCTCGCCGCGCATCGTCATGCCGGGCAGCAGGCGCGGCGGCTCCTTCAGGCCGTCCAGGCGCGTGTCCACCAGCGCGACGCGGGCCAGGTAGTAGTAGTCCGGGCTGCCCAGCGGGCTCTGGCGGCTGAAGGCGTCGGCGCTGACGCTGGTGACGCGGCCGGTGGCGGTGCCGTGTTTCTGGAACGGGTAGGCGTCGAACTTCAGCCGCGCGGTGTCGCCGAGGCGGATCTCGGCGATGTCCTCGGGGCGGATCTCGACCTCGGCCTCCAGCGTCTGCCCGATCGGCACCAGCGTCAGCAGCGGCTCCGATTCGCGCACCACGGCGCCCACCGACACCTTGCCGATCTCCAGCACCACCGCGTCCTGCGGCGCCACCAGCGTGACCAGCGACGAGCGCAGCCGCGCCTTGTTGGCCTGCTCGGTGACCTCGTCGCGCTCCTGCACGGTGGTGGAGAGCTTCTCCATTGCCTCCTGCCGCCAGGCCTTGCCGAAGGTGGTGCGCTCGGCCTCGACGGCGGCGATCTCGCGCAGGATCTCCTGCTCGCGGTTGATGGCCTGCGTGCGGTCGCGCTGGACTTCGAGCCGCTTGTCCTGGATCTCCAGCCGCTGCGCCTTGGAGACGTACTGGCTGGCTTCGAGGTCGGACTGCATGCGCTCCAGCTCCTCCAGCGCCGCGACCCGCCGGGCCAGCGCGGCCTGGTCCTGCCGGTTGGTCTCCAGCGTGGCCTTCAGGCGGGCGATGCCTTCGTCGAACTGGCGCATCCGGGCGGCGAAGGTGGCCTGCCGCTCGGCCAGCAGCTGCGACTGCAGCGCGCGCTGGCCGGTGTCGGTGGCCGCGCTGCGGGCGCCGGGGGTGGGCGTGCGGGTGCCGTCGACTTCGCGCTGCAGGCGCTGCGACTGCAGCGTCAGCGTCTCGCGGCGCGAATCGAGCTGGCGCGCGTCCGAGCCGGCGAAGGTCTGGTCGAGGGTGGCCAGCACCTCGCCCTGGCGCACGACCTGCCCGACACGCACGTTCAGCGTGCGCAGCACGCCGCCTTCCAGCGGCCGCACGGTCAGGTTGGCCACCGGCGTCACCAGCCGGCCGGTGCCGGTGACGAGGCGGTCGATCCGCGACACGCTGGCCCAGACGATGGCGCTGGTGAGCAGGGCGAGCAGGGCATAGAGCGTCCAGCGGCCGCTGGCGGGCGGCTCCTGCAGTTCGATGGCGCGCGCTTCGGGCACGAAGTCGCGCAGGAGCTGGTCGACCTGGGCGGCGGTGGGTGGATTGGTCGTCATCGTCGTGGTCCCGTCACAGGCTCTGCATCTGCTGGCGCCACAGCAGCTGATAGATCTCGCAGCGCTTGACCAGCTCCTCGTGGCGGCCGGCGTCCACGATCAGGCCGCGGTTGAGCACCATGATCGCGTCGGCCTTGACCAGCGTGGACAGCCGGTGCGACACGATCAGCACGGTGCGCCCGGCGGCGATGCGCGAGAGGTTGCCCAGGAAGATGGCCTCGGATTCGGGGTCGAGCGCGCTGGCCGCCTCGTCGAGGATCAGGATGCGCGGCTGCAGCAGCATCGCGCGGGCGATCGCCAGCCGCTGGCGCTGGCCGCCGGAGAGGTTGGTGGCGTTTTCCTCCAGCAGCGTGTCGTAGCCCTGCGGCAGGCGCTCGATGAACTCGTCCGCGCCGGCGATGCGGGCCGCCTCGACGATCTCCTCCAGCGCGGCGCCGGGCTTGGCGACGGCGATGTTGTCGCGCACCGAGCCGCGGAACAGGAAGTTCTCCTGCAGCACCACGCCGATGCTGCGGCGCAGGTGGGCGAGGTCGATCTCGCGGCTGTCGACGCCGTCGAAGCGGATCACGCCTTCCTGCACCGGGTAGAGGCCCTGGATCAGCCGCGTCAGCGTCGTCTTGCCCGAGCCGCTGCGCCCGACCACGCCGACCACCTTGCCCGCCGGCAGCGTGAAGCTCAGCCGGTCGAGCGAGGGCGGGGCGTTTGGCGCGTAGCGGAAGGTCACGCCGTCGAACTCGATCTTGCCGGTCAGCGCCGGCTCCAGCCCGCCCGAGGCGCGCATGCCCTCGGCCGGTCGGTTCATGATCTCGCCGAGCATCTTCACCGACAGCGCCGTCTCCTGGTACTCGTGGACCAGCGAGACGATCTGCACCAGCGGCGCCACCACCCGGCCCGACAGCATCTGGAAGGCGATCAGCGCGCCCACCGTCATCGTCTGGTCGAACACCGCGTGCGCCCCGACGGCGATCACCGCCACCGGCATCAGCTTCTCCAGAAAGCCCATCACCGCCTGCGCGGTCATCGAGATGCGGCCGACCTTGAAATGCAGGCCGATGGTGCGCGCCGAGCGTTCCTCCCACTCGCGCCGGCGCTGCGGCTCGATCGCCATGGCCTTGACGGTGCGCATGCCCTGGATGGTCTCGACCAGCATCGCCTGGCGGTCGCCGTCGGCGGTGTAGAGCGCCTGCAGCCGCGCCCGGAAGGCGGGAATCAGCGCGAACACCACCGCCCCGATCGCCAGAGCAAACGCCACCACGATGCCCGTGAGCGTTGGCGAGTAGAAGAACAGCATCGGCAGGAAGACGATCAGCACGCTGGCGTCCAGCAGCGTGAAGAACATGCGCCCGGTCAGGAACTGGCGGATCTTCTCGGCCTGCTGCATGTGGCGGGTGATGACGCCCGCGGTGCCGGTGTCGAAGAAGGTGATCGGCAGCTTCAGCAGGTGCGCGAAGGTCTTGCGCGCGAGCTGCATGTCGATGCGGTTGGTCGCGTGCAGCAGGTGGTTCTGGCGCAGGTACGTGAAGATGGCGTCGAACAGCAGCGCCAGCACGATGCCGGCGGTCATCACGTACAGCGTCGAGTAGCCGCGGTGGACGATCACCTTGTCCACCACGAGCTGCATGAAGATCGGCATCGCCAGCGCCAGCACATGCAGCACCAGCGCGCTCACCGCCACATCGCGCAGCAGGTGGCGCTGGCGCAGCATCTCGGGGATGAACCAGCGCAGGCCGAAGGGTTGGTGTTCGTCGCTCAGGGCGTATTCCCGCTTGACCAGGATCACGTCCCCGGACCAGGCCGCCTCGAAGCGTTCCTTGTCCAGCAGGAAGATCGCGTTGGGCGGCTGCGCCAGCGGATCCAGCACCGCGACGGCCGGTCCCTCGGTCGTCTCCTTGCGCGCCACGATCACCACGAAATGCCCGTTCGCCAGCACCGCGATCATCGGCAGCGTGTCCTGCAGCTTGTCGAGATCGGCCCACTGGAGGCGCGTGCGTCGGGCCTTCAGGCCGAGCGATGCGGCGGCGGACAGCAGTTGCGCGGGCGCAGGTGTCTGCGCGGTCACGCCGTCCAGATGCGAGCGGCGGATCTGCTCCTCGGAGGTGGACAGGCGGTGGTGGCGGGCCACGGCGACCAGGCACTGGAGGCCGGTGGCGAGAGGGGCGCTGTCGTGGGGAGGTGGGGTGGCCAAGGCGGATCAGTCCGGGGGAAACCGATAGCATATCTGCTGGTTCAGGCAGGGGCCGCCCCGGTTCCAGGGCCCGCCTCCACCACCTGCCGGTGCAGCCACCGTTGCGCCGGATCGATGTCATGCCGCCGGTGCCACACCATCTGCAACTGCAGCGGCGCCAGCTTCACCGGCAGCGGCCGGCACACCAGATCGTCCGCCGCCCCGGTGACCGCCAGGAAGGCGCGCGGCATGACGGTCAGCAGGTCCGTGCGCGCGACGACCCGCCCGGCGGTGAAGTACTGGTTCACCGCCAGCACCACCCGCCGCTGCCGCCCCAGCCCGGCCAGCGCTTCATCAACCTGGCCATGCGCCCGCCCCGAAAAGCTCACCAGCAGGTGCTCGGCGGCGCAGTAGTCGTCCATCGTCAGCTCGACCGCTTCCAGCGGATGCCCGCGCCGCATCACGCAGACGTGTTCGCTCTCGTCGAGCCGCTGGTGGCGCAGCGGGGCGTTGGCGCCGAGGGTCACCTGGCGCGAGACCAGGTCGGGAAAGTGCCCGATCGCGAGGTCCGCTTCGCCCCGGTCAAGGAGCGGCGTCGGGTCGCGGGTGGTCAGCGGCAGCACGCGCAGATCCGCCAGCGCCCGCTGCATCTGCAGGCGCTGCACCAGCGGCGGCAGCAGCAGCGCCGAGGCGGCGTCCGCCATCGCCAGCGCGAAGGTGCGTGGCTGGTGGACGGGGTCGTAATCGGTCGGCTCGAAGACATGCCGCAACTGCGCCAGCGCCGTGCGCACCTCGGGCCAGAGCGCGTCGGCTCGGGCGGTCGGCACCACGCCGAAGGCGGCGCGGGTGAACAGCGTCTCGCCCACGGCGTCTTTCAGTCGGCGCAGCGCGTTGCTCACGGCGGGCTGCGTCATCGCCAGCCGGTCGGCGGCGCGGGTGAGGTTGCGCTCGGCCATCACGGTGTCGAAGACGCGCAGCAGGTTGAGGTCCAGGGTGCGGAAGTTCATCCGTGCATGATGCCGCGGAAATCCCTTGACATTCACCATACGAATATCAAGGATTCACAGAACCATCTAACAGCATATCTAGGGTTTACCCCATACTCCGGTTCACCAAGGGTTAACCCTAAGGAGTCTGAAATGTCGATGGTTCTCGTTCCCGCTTCCAACACCACCACCGCTCGCTCGTTCGCGGTGTTCCTCGTCGACGCCATGGCCGACGCCCTGTACAAGCTGTCCACCCGCATCGCCGAAGCCGGCCAGCCCTATGAGCCGCGCACGGCCGAAGAGCTGATCGAATGGGCCAACAGCTACGAGGCGACCCAGCCGTCGTATGCGGCCGACCTGCGCGCAGCAGCCCTGCATGCCCAGGAAATCGCCGGCGGCGCGAAGTACAACTGAGACAACTGAGATAACCGAGACCGCTGAGACAGCGGCTCCGGACGCAAAAAAGCCGGGCACACCGGCCCGGCTTTTGTTGCGGTCAGGCGCCTGAGGTCGGGCGCCTGGCGCTGGATCAGCAGCGCTCGAAGATCGCCGCGATGCCCTGGCCGCCGCCGATGCACATCGTGGCCAGCGCGTAGCGGCCGTTGATGCGCTGCAGTTCGTACAGGGCCTTGGTCGTGATGATCGCGCCGGTGCCGCCGATCGGGTGGCCGAGCGAGATACCCGAGCCGTTCGGGTTGACCTTGGCCGGGTCGAGGTCGAGTTCCTTCGACACGGCGCAGGCCTGTGCGGCGAAGGCTTCGTTCGCTTCGATCACGTCCATGTCGCCGATCGACAGGCCGGCGCGCTTCAGCGCGATGCGGGTCGACGGCACCGGGCCGATGCCCATGATGGTCGGGTCCACGCCAGCGTGCGCGTAGGTCACCAGGCGGGCGATCGGCTTCAGGTTGTGGGCCTTGACCGCTTCAGCGCTGGCCAGCACGACGGCGCCGGCGCCGTCATTGATGCCGGAGGCGTTGCCGGCGGTGACCATGCCGTCCTTCTTGAAGGCCGGGCGCATCTTGGCCAGGCTTTCCATCGTGGTGTCGGCCTTGACGTGTTCGTCGGTGACGAACTGGACCACGCCCTTGCGGGTCTTGATCTCGATCGGCACGATCTGGCTGGCGAAGCGGCCTTCGGCGATGGCCTGCGCGGCGCGGCGGTGGCTCTCGACCGTCAGCTCGTCCATCATCTGGCGCGTGATGCCGAACTTCTCGGCCACGTTCTCGGCCGTCAGGCCCATGTGGATCTTGTGGAACGGGTCGTGCAGCGCGCCGACCATCAGGTCGATCACCTGCGTGTCGCCCATGCGCGCGCCCCAGCGGTTGGTCGGCAGCAGGTAGGCGCCGCGGCTCATGTTCTCGGCACCGGCGCCGATCGCCACTTCGCAGTCGCCCAGCAGGATGGCCTGGGCCGACGAGATGATGGCCTGCAGGCCCGAACCGCACAGGCGGTTGACGTTGAAGGCCGGCGTTTCCTGCGAGCAGCCGGCGTTCACGGCGGCCACGCGGCTCAGGTAGCAGTCGCGCGGCTCGGTGGTGACGACGGTGCCCATGGCCAGGTGGCCGACGGCGTCGGCCGGCACGCCGGCGCGTTCGATGGCGGACTTGACGACGGTCGTGGCCAGGTCGGCCAGCGGCGTGTCCTTGAGCGTGCCGCCGTAGGTGCCGATGGCAGAACGGGCGGCGCTGACGATGAATACTTCGCGGGTCATGTTTGTCTTCCTCCAGGGGATGGATGGGGATTTGGGGTCGCGACGCAAACGGTACTCCGCCTACGCTACAGATTGCTGACGAACCGTCCGCCATGCGGTCATGAACGGATGCGAGGGCGGTGTCGTTGCGTCAGACTCCGGGCATGAACGAAGTGTCCACGCCCCCCGACTGGGCGACCGTACAGGTCGCGAGCTGCAACCTGCTCAACCTGGCGTTGCCGGGGCGGGTGTTCTATCCCAACCAGGAGCCCTATGGCGCCAGCGAGCACGAGCGCAAGCTCGACTGGCTGGGCGGCATGTTCCGCCGCCTGAACGCCGATGTGATCGGCGTTCAGGAGGTTTGGGACGAGGCGGCGCTCAAGGCTGCCGTGGCCCGCAGCGGCCTGCGTCCGCCCAAGGTGCTGGTGCCAGGGGCCGAGTCCGGTGCCGAGGGCACGCCGCGTGTCGGTCTGGTCACGCGGCTGGAGGTGGAGTCGGTGCGCAGCGTGGCCGATTTTGCGCCGGGCGAGGCGGTCGAGGTGCCCGAGATCGGGCTGCACACCCGCTTCGAGCGCCCCGTGCTGCACGCCGTGTTGCGCACGAAACGCGGGCAGCGCCTGCATGTGCTGGTCACGCACCTGAAGTCCAAGCGCCCCAAGTTCCTGCAGGATGCCGCTGGCACCGAGCTGGAGGACCGGGACGATCCGCGTGTGGTCGCCCGCGCCTCGCTGCGCTCGCTCATCCTGCGCGGCGCGGAATCGGCCGCCTTGCGCGGGCTGGTGACCGACCTCATCCACCGCACGCGCGACCCGCTGGTGCTGCTGGGCGACATGAACGACGGACCGCAGTCGGTGACCAGCCAGCTCATCGCCGCCACCCAGGCCGTGGCCTACGACCGCAAGGCGCGCGATGTCGCGCTGTTCCATGCCTACGACGTGCAGAGCGAGCCGGCCCTGCGCCGCGACCTGGCGTATTCGCATGTGTTCCAGGGCTGGCCGGATCTGCTCGACCAGATCTGGGTCAGCGAGGAGCTGGTGGGTAGCGCAAAATTCGCCATCGGCGATGTGCGGCGGGTCGAGTATTTCAACGACCACCTGCACGAAGGCCGCGACCGCACACGCAGTGACCATGGCTTCGTGCGGGCGCTGCTGCGCTTCAAGTCCCCGCCCCTGTCCCTGCCTCTGCGACAAGCGGAACAACCCGCTGCACAACAAGAACCCTGACAAGATGAAATCGGCCCTCTTCGTGGATTTCGACAACGTGTATTCGGGCCTGCGCAAGCTTGACCCGATGATTGCCGAGCGTTTCGGCCGCCAGCCGCTGGAGTGGGTGAACTGGCTGGTGCGCGACCTGGCGCTGCCGGACGGCGTCTCGGCCGAGGCCCGCCGCCGGCTGCTGGTTCGGCGGGTCTACCTCAACCCGCAGGTCTACCAGCGCTTCCGTCCCTCGTTCAACCACGCCGGCTTCGAGATCGTCGACTGCCCGGCGATGACCAGCGAAGGCAAGACCAGCACCGACATCCACATGGTGCTCGACATGGTCGACCTGCTGCAGCACCAGGTGCACTACGACGAGTTCATCGTCTTCTCGGCCGACGCGGACTTCACTCCCGTGCTGCGCAAGCTGCGCCGCTGGGACCGGCGGACCACGGTGCTGGCGGTTGGCTTCCCGTCGGCGGCCTACCGTGCGTCGGCCGACCTGCTGATCGACACCGACCTGTTCGTGCGCGAGGCCATGGGCATGGGCGTGCGCGAGCTGGACGAGCCACCGCTGCCGGTGATCACGTCGTCGGAGCTGCTGGTCTCGGCGCCTCCTGCGGCCTCCGCGCCCGCGTTCACGGTGTTGTCCAGCCCACCGGTGCCGTCGGAGCTGCCACCGGGTCCGGCCGCGCAGATGCCGGTCCTGCCGAGTGCCGACGCACTGGTCGAGCGCATCCGTGCCGATGTGCAGCGGGCGGACTTGCCGGTGCCGTGCGCGCGGCTGGCCTCGCGGCTGATGCATGACCACCCGGGCTTGGCCCCGGATTGGCTGGGTCAGGGCGGATTTCGCCGCTTCATGGAATCGCTGGACCTCGCGCCGCTGCAGCTCGACTGGAGCGCGTCGGGTGGCCACCTCTACGATCCGGCCCGCCATGTGCTGCGCGCGCCGTCGCCGGTGCGCAGCGGCTTCGACGCCACCGACTGGGGGATCGACCCGGCCCTGCTGGCGCTGATCCGCCAGGTGCACGACACGACGGGTGTGCCGCTGTTGTCGCCACGGGATTTCCGTGCGCTGTTCGAGGCGGTGGCGGCCGATGTCGCCGCCCAGCCTTTCCAGCTCAACGACACCGGCAAGCGTGTGCGCGACCAGCTGCGCGAGAACGGCCACGACGTCAGCCGCGAGTCGGTCAACTGGGTGCTGCGCGGGCTGCTGCTGTGCGGCCACGAGTTCGGCCGCGGCGAGGACGATGTGCCGACGCTGTCCTACCGGCTGGTGGGCAATCTCATCAACCTGTGCCGGCGTGAACAGCTCGTGATGGACGACAGCGCGCCAGCGCAGCTGCAGCGCTGGATCACCGACCGTGTCGCGGAGGCCTGACGTGATGTGGCGGTCTCGACAAGGCGTGTTGCGCGCAATGACCGCGGGCTTGCTGGTCGGCCTGCTGAGTGGCTGCGGCACGCTGCGCGCCGTGGCCAACCTCGAAGACGGTGCCGGCCCCGAAGCCCTGCGCATGTGGGAGCGCTGGGTGGACAGTGGCGGGGACATCGCCTCGGCCACGACCTGGGAGCGCAAGGTGGCCCCCGGCGTGACGGTCGAGCAGATCGAGCAGTCGCTGGCCAGCATCGCGGCCGAATACAACCTGCGTGCCGTGGGGGAGCTGTCGCCGGCCAAGGATCTGCCGCTGCCCGCGGGCCAGCGGCCACGTTTCCTCAAGGTCTACAGCTACTGCAGCCCGACCATCGCGCTGCGCATGCTGGAGTTCTCGCCGGCGATGGCCGCCTACCTGCCGTGCCGCGTGACGCTGATGGAGCGCGAGGACGGGCTGTGGCTCTACACGCTCAACATGGACATGATGACCCGCATGGGCCGCAAGCTGCCGCCCGAGCTGAAGGCCGAGGCGGGGCGGGTGCGCGACGGGATCTGGGCGATGCTGGACCGGGGCTCGACAGGCGAGTTCTGACCGCATGCGGTGTCCGGATGTGCCGTCCTCTGCCCGGAGGATGACACCCGCGCCAAGGGGCGGTACCGTGCAGCCATGCTTCGATCCTGGCGAGGTGCACGATGGACTCCGAATCCGCTGTCGGCCGCAATCTGGTGGTGTGCTGTGATGGCACGGGCAATCTGTGGCGTCCTGGAGTCTGCGACACCAATGTGGTCCGGCTCTTCATGGCCCTGCCGCGCGACGACCCGCAGCAGCTCGGCTACTACGACCCGGGGGTCGGCACCCCGGACGGTCTGGTCGGCACCGGGGGACGTGCGGGACTGTTCTCGCTGGACACGCTGCGCCGGGTGGCCGGGCTGGCCTGGGGCGATGGGGTCTGGGACAACGTCGCGCAGGCCTACCTCTTCCTGTGCCACCACCACCAGCCGGGCGACCGCATCTACCTCTTCGGGTTCTCGCGCGGGGCGTTCACGGTCCGGGTGGTGTCGGGGCTGATCCACCTGTTCGGACTGCTGCGACCGGGACATGAGCACCTGATGTCCACGCTGCTGCGGCTGTACCGCCACCCGGTCGATCCCGACCATCCCACCCCGGAGGAGGTTGCGGCCGGCATCCGCGCGTTCGGCGACCGCTTCTGCCGGTCTGGCGTGGAGGTGCATTTCATCGGGGTCTGGGACACGGTCGAGACGGTGGGCATGTCGCAGATGTTCGGGGTCGGCTCCAGCAACCCGCGCAATACGCAGGTCAAGCCCAGCTACCGCCATGTGCGCCACGCGCTGGCGCTGGATGAGTTGCGCTGGACCTTCCTGCCGCGGCGCTACACCCTGCCGGCGGAGTCGCTCGATCCGGGACAGACCTTCCGCCAGGTCTGGTTCCGCGGTGCCCATTCGGACGTGGGCGGGGGGTATGCCGAAGCCGGCTTGTCCACCATCGCCCTGCAATGGATGGCGGGACAGGCCCACGACCTGGGGTTGCGGCTCGACCTGTCCGTGCTGGCGCGCTGGCAGGGTGACCCCTGCGGCACTCTTCACAGCGAGGTGACGCTGTGCCCGACCTGGGCGCTGGTCGGGGTGTTCCAGCGCGAGGTCGATCTGCGGCAGGAGACGGTCCACGCCTCGGTCTTGGTGCGGGCGGCGGTCCACGGCCCGGAACGCATTGCGCTGCCCCCGCAGGTACGGGTCGAGCCGGCGCACGCCCTTGAACGCTGGTCGGCGGGGGCTTGCGGTGACCGCGACCGATGGCAGCGTCCACCACGCTGGATGCTGCCGGTCTGGATCTTGTGTCTGCTGCTGCTGATCACCCGGCTGCGCGACAGCCTGACCGGGCAGGGCCTGGCCCTGGCCTGGGAGCAACAGCTCGGGCTGGCCCGCACGCACTGGTGGGATCTGGGGCGGTCCCTGCTGGAGTGGTCCGGTCAGCAGTGGCCGCAGGTGGTGGCATTGCTGCGTGGCGACCAGGTGTTCGTGCTGGTCTACACGGCGGTGCTGATGCTGACCGTGGCGCTGTGGCCGCAGGTGCCCGCAGCGCGCTATCCACAACGCCGATCGGGCGGGCCGCTGGCGCGGGTGATGCTGCCGCTGGCGGGTGTGGACCTGCTGGAGAACCAGGGCACTCTGTGGGCGCTGGCCTTGTCCACGCCACCGGCGGTCACGCCGGGCTGGTGGTCGCACGAGGTGCTGGTCGGACTGGTGGCCGGCGGGGTGGCGCTGCTGTCGGCGCTGAAGTTCGTGCTGCTGGCGGCTGTGCTGGTGCTGCTGGTGCAGATGCTGCTGGCATGGCGTCCCCCGCGTGCTGTGCCAGGGACTCGGTCGGGCTAAGCTGTCCGCCTCGTTCCCATCGCCAGGCTGACCCATGACCACCACGCTGGATTCGCTCCGTCTGTCCCCATTCCACCTGGACGACACGGGCATCGCCTGGGTCGCCGGCCATCTGCGCACGCTCACCCCCGAGCAGAAGGTGCGCCAGCTCTTCAACGTCGCGGCCCATGGCGATGACGAGGCGCAAGTGGCCGCCCTCGCAGCGCTCGGCGTTGGCGGCGTCACCCGCTTCGGCGGCACGGATCTCGACGCGAGCTGGCGCGCCACCCGGGCGCTGATCGAGCGCAGCGAGATTCCGCTGCTCATCAGCGGCGACATTGAGGGCGGCGCGATCGGCCTGCCGTTCGGGACTGCGCTGCCCAACCAGCTGGGATTGGCCGCCACGGGGTCGACCGCACTGGCGGAGGAGGCCGTCACCGTGCTGGCGCGCGAAGCGCGGGCGATGGGCTACAACTGGACCTTCACCCCCGTCACCGACCTCAACGCCGCCTTCCGCAGCGCCATCGTCGCCACGCGCTCCTATGGCGCGGATGTGGACACCGTGCTCGCGCAGGCCCGCGTCAACGTCGCCACCTTCCAGCGCCACGGCATCGCCGCCACCGCCAAGCACTGGCCGGGCGAAGGCTTCGACGACCGCGACCAGCACCTCGTCACCACGATCAACCCGCTCGACATGCCCGCGTGGCGCGAGCGCTTCGGGCGGATCTACCGCGGCCTGATCGACGACGGGCTGATGACGGTGATGTCGGCGCACATCGCGCTGCCGGCCTACGCGCGTGAACACGGCGCGGCCGGGCTGGAGCTGTGCCGACCGGCGTGTGTGTCGCGTGGCCTGAACGAAGACCTGCTGCGCAGCGAACTCGGCTTCAACGGCCTGATCGTCTCGGACGCTAGCGGCATGGCGGGGTTGTCGGCCTGGGCGGACCGTGCCGAGTGCATCCCGGAGGTGATCGCCAACGGCTGCGACATGCTGCTGTTCCCGAGCCCGTTCGAGGTGGATTTTGGCCACGTCATGCGCGCGCTGTCCGATGGCCGGCTGACGGAGGCGCGTGTCGAGGAGGCGGTGACCCGCGTGCTCGGCCTGAAGGCGGCGCTGGGGCTGCACCGCAAGACCGTGGACGAGCGGCTGCCGCCGCTGGAACAGACGCGCGCCGTGGTCCGCCAGCCGGCGCACCTCGATGTGGAGCAGCGCGTGGCGAGCGCCAGCGTGACGCGGGTGAAGGACGTGCGCGGGCTGCTGCCGCTGAATGTCGAGCGCCACCGCCGCATCGTCGTCGTCACCGACCCGGAACGCGGCGGCTTTGCCGGGCAGGCGGCCAGACCGCTGGAGGTGCCCGCGCTGCTGGCGGCGCAGGGCTTCGAGGTCCGCGCCTTCGACCCCGCGCAGCCGCCCACGCCCGCCGACACCGACCTCGTGCTCTACCTGCTGGCGCAGGAGTCGCTGCTGGTGCGCTCGCACATCTACCTGGACTGGGCCCGCCTGCACGGCCACTGGACGACGGCGATGCGCCGCTACTGGCACGACATCCCGTGCGCGCTGGTGTCGTTCGGGCATCCGTACTACCTCTACGACGCGCCGCGCATGCCGTGTGTCGTCAACGCCTACACGGCGGCCTCGCCTGTGCAGCACGCGGTGGTGCGCAAGCTGCTGGGCGAGGAGGCGTTCACGGGGGTGAGCCCGGTGGATGCGTTCTGCGGGTTGCCGGACGCGGCGTACTGAGCGTGCGTCGGACGTCTCAGGCGGGGCGGGGCGGATCGAGCCGCATGCCGCGCCGGAAGGTTTCCGTGATCAGCATGCGCGGGCCTTCCGGTGTCACGATGCAGTAGGTGCGGGTGGCCTCGGCGTCGGGCAGGCCGACCGCGCCCCACAGCCGCGCGCCCAGCGCCGGGGGCGTGCGGTCGAGGAAGGTGCGGCGCACCCACAGGTGCGCCAGCAGGTGGCCGATCGGGATCCGGCCACCGTCCAGCGCGCGCCGCAGCGCGGGGGCCAGGCCGTCGAGGGCGATGTACGACAGGTTGTCCATCATCACCTCACCGTGGGCGTGCAGGCAGGTGATGCGCTCGATGAACGCTGTGCCGGGCAGGTGCCTGCGTACTTCGGGCGGCACCTGCTCGACGGTCTTCTGGTCCAGCAGCTGCAGCGAGACGGGGCCGGCAGCGACCACCTCGCACAGGCGGGTGGCCGAGCCGTCCTGCGCCAGCAGCAGCCGCAGTTCGCGTTGCGCGAGTGCAGCCACCGCTGGCGCATCGGCCGGCGCGTGGAAGGTGTGACGCTGCAGCGCCGGAAGGGGAGTGACAGGCATGGGCGGACTTCGGGTGAGGCGACACCGCCTGGCCGGGGGCGGCGATGCGGTGGACGGCCGCACTGTAGCGGCCGCCCGGGGCCTCACGCGATCAGCACCGCCCGGAAGTCGTTCACGTTGGTGCACGTCACCCCCGGCGCCAGCGCGCCAGCCGCTCGCACACCGCCTGCGTCACGGCGGCGGTGGTGGCCGTGCCGCCCAGGTCGCCGGTGTGCAGCGCGGGGTTGGCGGTGACCTGCTCGATGGCCGACATCAGGCGCTGGGCCGCTTCCGGCTCGCCGATGTGCTCCAGCAGCATCACGCAGCTCCAGAACGTGCCGACCGGGTTGGCGAGTCCCTTGCCCATGATGTCGAAGGCAGAGCCGTGGATCGGCTCGAACATCGACGGGTAGCGGCGCTCCGGGTCGATGTTGCCGGTCGGGGCGATGCCCAAGCTGCCCGCCAGCGCGGCGGCGAGGTCGCTGAGGATGTCGGCGTGCAGGTTGGTGGCGACGAGGGTGTCGAGCGTGGCCGGGCGGTTGACCATGCGCGCGGTGCAGGCGTCCACGATCTCCTTGTCCCACTTCACGTCGGGGAACTCCAGCGCGACCTGCGCGGCGATCTCGTCCCACATCACCATCGCGTGGCGCTGGGCGTTGCTCTTGGTCACGACGGTCAGCAGCTTGCGCGGGCGGCTTTGCGCCAGCTTGAAGGCGAAGCGCATCACGCGCTCGACGCCGACGCGGGTCATCATCGTCACGTCGGTGGCGGCCTCGATCGGGTGGCCCTGGTGGACCCGGCCGCCGACGCCGGAGTATTCGCCTTCCGAGTTCTCGCGCACGATGACCCAGTTCAGGTCTTCGGGCCGGCAGCGCTTCAGCGGGGCGTCGATGCCCGGCAGGATGCGCGTCGGGCGCACGTTGGCGTACTGGTCGAAGCCCTGGCAGATCTTCAGGCGCAGGCCCCACAGCGTGATGTGGTCGGGGATCTGCGGGTCGCCCGCCGAGCCGAACAGGATCGCGTCCTTGCCGCGCAGTGCGTCCAGACCGTCGGCGGGCATCATGACGCCGTGCTGGCGGTAGTAGTCGCCGCCCCAGTCGAAGTCCTCGAAGTCGAAGCGGAAGGTGTTGCCATTGCCGGACTCGGCCAGGGCCTGCAGCACCTGCTGGCCGGCGGGCACGACTTCCTTGCCAATGCCGTCGCCGGGGATGGTTGCGATCGAGTAGGTCTTCATGGGGGTGTCCTGTGGGCGTGCGGTGGGCGCGCTGTGGGTGGAGTGGCCGCACTGTAGGCACTGGAAACCCCGCTAATTCGGGGCTAAAGTGAAACCATCCTTCACCTGGATTCAACAATCTCTTGGATCACCACCATGCCGTGGCGCCGAAGGTGGGTGAGGTAAGGTCGGGGGTAAGGGTGTGTGCTGTGGATGAACGGAGCGAGTGATGCTGCAAATCGTGGTTGAAGTGCCTCAGAACTATCTGGACGTCCTGCACCAGATGCCAGAAGACTTTGCCCAGGAAGCCAAGCTGGCGATGGCCGCCAAGCTGTATGAGATGAAGCGTCTGTCATCCGGCATGGCCGCCCAGCTCATCGGCATGGATCGGTTGACATTCCTGGCGCAACTGCCGCGTTTTGGCGTGCCGCTGATCGACCTGTCCGAGGATGAGCTGGCGGGGGATGTGGTCCATGCCTGAGTCGGAAAATCGGGTGTTGGTGACCAACACCACGCCCTTGATTGCCTTGACTGCAGCGACGGGTGGTCTGGAAATCTTGCGCCATCTGTATGCGCGGGTCGTGGTGCCGCTGGAGGTGGCACAAGAAGTGCGCGTGGGTGGCGCGCAGGCATTTGGCGTCGAGGTGTTCAACGCGGCGGCGGCGTGGCTGGATGTGCAGCCCGCACCCGTGCGCATTCAGCCTTGGCTTCAGAACTCGCTCGACAAGGGCGAGGCTGCCGTGATCCAGACGGCGCTGGATCTGGGGCTGCCGCTGGTCTGCATCGACGAGGCCGCCGGCCGCCGGGTCGCACGCTTGTGCGAGCTGAACCTGACCGGCTCCATCGGCCTCTTGGTCAAGGCCAGGCAGACGGGATTTGCCGTAGATGTGCCGCAAGCCTTGGTGCGCATGCGGCAGCACGGCATATGGCTGAGCGACCGTGTCATGCAGTTCGCGCTGTCGCATTGACATGGACGCCATCCAGCCCGCCGACCTGGGCTTCTTCTCCACGCTGGCCAGCGCCGGCAGCCTCAGCGCCGCTGCCCGCGAGCTGGGCATCACCACGCCGGCGGTGAGCAAGCACCTGGCGCTGATGGAGTCGCGCCTGGGCGTCGTGCTCGTCAACCGCACGACGCGGCGCATGGGCCTGACGCCCGAGGGCGAGCGTTACCTCGAACACGCCCGGCGCATCCTCGGCGAGATCGGCCACATGGAGGAGGAGCTGGGCGTGTCGCGCTCGACGCCGACGGGGCTGCTGCGGGTCAACGCCACGCTCGGCTTCGGCC
This sequence comes from Sphaerotilus sp., assembly GCF_034519685.1. Classification (GTDB taxonomy): domain Bacteria; phylum Pseudomonadota; class Gammaproteobacteria; order Burkholderiales; family Burkholderiaceae_C; genus Sphaerotilus. The sequence continues at coordinate 329,688 of NZ_JAXHOF010000002.1, forward strand.
GCAGCCACGTCGCGCCGCTGATCTCGCGTTTCCTGCGCCAGTACCCGCAGGTGGAGGTGCAACTGCAGCTCTCGGTCAACCCGCCGCCGCTGACCGAGGACGCCTTCGATGTCTGCATCCGCTTCGGCGCGCCGCCGGACAGCCGCGTCATCGCGCAGCGGCTGGCCCCGAACCGGCGGCTGCTGTGTGCCTCGCCTGCCTACCTCGCCCGCTTTGGGTCGCCCAAGGTGCCGCACGACCTGACGCAGCACAACTGCATCGGCATCCGCCAAGGGGAGGAAGCCTACGGGTTGTGGCGGCTGTCGAGCGGGCGGGGCGGGGCCGTGACCACCGAGGCGATCAAGACCCGCGGCAACCTCACCACCAACGACGGCGAGATCGCGGTGCGCTGGGCGCTGGACGGCCACGGCATCCTGATGCGCGCCGAGTGGGACATCGCGCGTTACCTGCGGGACGGCCGGCTCGTGCAGGTGCTGCCGCAGTGCTGCACGCCGGACGCCGACATCTACGCGGTGTACCCGCAGCGGCACCGGCTGGCGGCGCGGGTGCGGGCGTTCGTGGGCTTCGTGGCGCAGTCGTTCGCTGCCCCGGAATCGGCGCACAATCCAGCTTGTGCCATCAAGTAGCGGTAAATTTTTCCCACATCGCCCTGGCCAAACCGTCCTGAAAATCCAGAAGGTGCCCCATGCAGACGTTTTCCGTACGCGACCTGCGCGACCGCACGGGTGAACTCATCCGCGAGGCCGAGGCCGGCCACCTCAGCGTGGTGGCCAAGCACGGCCAGCCCGTGTTCGTGGCCGTGCCGCTGGACGAGCCGATGCTGCAGCACGGTGTCCGGGTCGCGCTGGCGATGAAGCTGTTCCAGGACGGGGTGCTCAGCCTGGCCAAGGCGGCGCGGTTTGCCGAGCAGGACAAGTTCCGCTTCATGCAGCAGCTCGCCGATGCCGGTGTCCCTGCGGTGGATTACCCGGCAGAGGAGCTGGACCAGGAGCTGGTGGCACTGGACACCCTCGGCCCGCGCGGATGAAGGCCCGTCCCGCTGCCGTGGTGCTGGTGGCCGACAGCAGCCCGTTGAGCGTGTTCGCTCGGGTGGAACAACTGGCCGTGCTGTGGGGGGTGACGGGCGGGGTGGTGGTGCCGCGCACCGTGTGGCGCGAATGCACGGAGACCGGCGATCGGCCCGGTGCGCCCGCCTTGCAGCAAGCCCAGGCGCAGGGCTGGATCCGGGTGCTGAACGATGCGCCTGCCCTGTCCGCGCTGCGTCCGCTTGCCTCACTGGACGCGGGAGAAACGGCCGCCATCGCGCTGGCGCTGGAACTCCGGGCCACGGTGCTGATGGATGCGCGACTGGGCCGAGAGGTCGCCCAGCGTCGAGGGCTGGCGGTCGTGGGCAGCGCTGGCGTGCTGCTGCAGGCCAGGCGCAAGGGCTTGCTGCCGGCGGTGGCGCCCGTGCTGGCGCGCATGAAAGCCGAGGGATATTTCCTGTCGGATGTGCTGGTGCGCGAGGTGCTGCGGCGGGCGGGCGAAGCCGTCTGACCGCTCAAGCGTCGAAGTCGATCAGCACCTTCATCGCCCGCCGCCGATCGCTCGCCAGCTCGAACGCCTCCCGCGCCTGCGCCAGCGGGTAGGTGCGCGTGACCATCGGCCGCAGATCGACCCGCCCCTCGTTGATGAGCCGCACCGCCAGCGCGAACTCGGCGTGGAAACGGAACGACCCGCACAGGCTCAGCTCCTTGGCGACGATCAGGTTCTGCGGGATGTTCACGTCGCCGCCCAGTCCGAGCTGCACCACCACGCCACGCGGGCGCATCACGTCCAGCCCCGCCCGCAGCGCCCGCTCGTTGCCCGAGCATTCGATCATCACGTCGAAGGTGCCCTTGTCCGGGCTGTAGCGGGCGACCCAGTCGGTGTCGGTCGCGACGTTGATCGTGCGGTCGGCGCCCATGGCCTTGGCCACCGCCAGCGTCTCGTCGGTCACGTCCACCGCGACGATCTCCGCCGCGCCATGCACCCGCGCCGCCGCGATCGCCAGACAGCCGATCGGCCCACAGCCCGACACCAGCACCCGCTTGCCCAGCAGCGACCCGGCCCGCGACACCGCGTGCAGCCCGACCGAGAACGGCTCCGCCAGCGCCGCGAGCATCAGCGGCACCTGCGGCGCCACCGCCTCGCACTGCACCGCGTTGCACACCAGCAGCTGCCGGAATGCGCCCTCGACGTGCGGATCGCGCATGGCGCTGCCGTAGAAGCGCATCTCCAGGCACTGGTTCGGCAAGCCCTCCAGACAGAACCGGCACGCCCCGCACGGCCGGCTCGGATTCACCGCCACCCGGTCGCCGACCTGCACCCGCGTCACGTCCGGCGCGACCGCGATCACCGTGCCGGCGACTTCATGCCCGAGCACCATCGGCCGCTTGATGCGCACGGTGCCGAAGCCGCCGTGGTGGAAGTAATGCAGGTCCGAGCCGCAGATGCCGCCCATGCCGACCTGCACCGTCACCTGTCCCGGGGCCATCTCGCCCGCGTCCTGCTCCTCGATGCGCAGGTCGTCCGGCGCGTGGATCAGCAGGCAGCGACAGCGCAGGCGCAGCGGGCGGCCGGTCATGTCATCGGCGATGTCATCGGTCATCGGATCTCCTCGGAATGTGCGGGCCACTATAGCGAGGCTTGGCAGGGGAACAAGCCGGGTTTCGCGGGTTGACCTTTGCGGGCGATGCCGCTACTTTCGTATGATGAATAAACACCTCAGTTTCGACCTCACCGGCCGCATCGCCCTCGTCACCGGCTCCAGCAAGGGCATCGGCCTGGCGCTGGCGTGTGCACTGGCCTCGGCCGGTGCCCGCGTGGTGCTCAATGCCCGCGACGCCGAGCGGCTGGAGGTGACCCGTGCGGCGCTGGCCGGGCAGGGCGTCGACGTGCGGGCCTTCGCGTTCGACGTGACCGACGCCGACGCGGTGCAGGCCGGCGTGGCGCGCATCGAGGCGGAGGTCGGCCCGATCGACATCCTCGTCAACAACGCCGGCATGCAGCACCGCGCGCCGTTCACCGAGTTCCCGCTCGACGCCTGGCACCGCATCACCACGACCAACATCGACAGCGTCTTCCTCGTCGGGCAGGCGGTGGCGCGCTGCATGGTGCCGCGCGGGCGGGGCAAGATCATCAATGTCTGCTCGGTCCAGAGCGAACTCGGCCGCCCCGGCATCGCGCCCTACACCGCCACCAAGGGCGCGGTGAAGATGCTCACCAAGGGCATGGCGATCGACCTGGGCAAGTTCGGCATCCAGGTCAACGGACTCGGCCCCGGCTACTTCAAGACCGAACTCACCAGCGCGCTGGTCGCCGACCCCGCCTTCACCGCCTGGCTGACCGCGCACACACCCTCGGGCCGCTGGGGCGACGTGGAGGAGCTAGGCGGGGCGGCGATCTTCCTGGCGTCGGATGCGGCGAGCTTCGTGAACGGGCACATCCTGTATGTGGACGGGGGGATCACGGCGAGTCTCTGAGCGGACTGCGGACCGCGAACCATAGCGCAGGGATTCACGGCGCTGTCACGTCCGCCGCCTACTGTCACGGGTTGACCTTGTTTCATCACCCCGTGCAGAAGGAACCCCGCCATGTCTTTCCCCACCCTCCGCCAGACGGCCGTTGCCTTGGCCGCGTCGATGCTGATGACGCTGGCCGCCTGTGGCGGCGGTGATGACGCCCCCAAGGCCGACACCGTCCAGGCCTCGACACCCGATGCGACGATGCATTTCAACCGGGTGTCGACCTTCACCATCTGCGCCCAGGCGGGCTCTTCCTGCGAGTCGGCGACCCCCGTGAACGCCGAGATCGTCGCGGCCAGCACCGACGGCATGACGCTGGTCTACACCAGCGGCCTGAGCCAGCAGATCGGCTTCGTCGACATCACCGACCCGGCCGCGCCGGTCGGGCTGGGCGCGCTGACGCTGGACGGCGAGCCGACATCGGTGGCCGTGGTCGGCTCGCATGCACTGGTGGCCGTGAACACTTCGGCGTCGTTCACCGCGCCGACCGGCAAGTTGGTGGTGGTGCACATCGCCACGCGCACCAAGGTGGCCGAGCTGGACCTGGGCGGCCAGCCGGATTCGGTGGCGGTCAGCAAGGACGGCCGCTACGCCGCGGTCGTGATCGAGAACGAGCGCGACGAGAGCGTCAACGGCGGAGCGATCCCGCAACTGCCCGCGGGCCGCCTGGCCATCATCGACCTGGTGGGTGCCCCGACCGCCTGGACCCGCCGCGATGTGGCGCTGACCGGTCTGGCCACGCTGTACGGCACCGACCCGGAGCCCGAGTACGTCTCGATCAACGAGGACAACATCGCTGTCGTCACGCTGCAGGAGAACAACCACCTCGCGCTGGTCGACCTCGCCACCGGCAAGGTCAGCGGGCATTTCTCCGCCGGCAGCGTGACGCTGACCGATGTCGACCTGACCGACGAGCGGCCGAACCTCATCCAGTTCAACCAGACCCAGGCCGACCGCCTGCGCGAGCCCGACGGCGTGACCTGGGTGTCGAAGGCCCGCTTCGCCACCGCCAACGAAGGCGATCTGAACGGCGGCAGCCGCGGTTTCACCATCTTCAACACCGACGGCAGCGTGGCCTTCGATGTCGGCATGGACCTGGAATACCGCCTCGCCCGCATCGGCCACACCAACGACCGCCGCAACGATGCCAAGGGCAACGAGCCGGAAAACGTCGCCTTCGGCCGCTTCGGCAGCACGGACTACCTGTTCGTCGCGTCCGAGCGCTCCAGCGTGGTGGCCGTCTACGACATGAGCCAGCCGACGGCACCGGTCTACAAGCAGGCGCTGCCCGGTGCCCTCAGCCCGGAGGGTTTGGTGACGATTCCGTCGCGCGGCCTGATGGTGTCCGCCAGCGAGGTGGACGACCGCGGTCTGCCGGCCCGTGCAGCGCTGAACCTCTACAGCTACCAGAAGGCCGCGGCCCAGTACCCGACGATCCAGTCCGCCGACCGTGCCGATGGCAAGCCGATTCCGTGGGCGGCCTTGTCCGGCCTGGTGGCGGCGACCAGCGGCAACACGGTGTACGCGGTCGATGACAGCTTCTTCCGCGCCAACCGCATCTTCTCGGTCGATGTCGGCGTCACGCCCGCCGTCATCCGCAGCGAGCTGCGCATCACCGACGCCAACGACGTGCTGAAGACCTTCGGCGCCACCCTGCCGGCCGCCAGGGACAACCAGGCCTTCGACCAGACCGACGTGGCGGCGATGGTCAACGCCGACAAGACGGTCAACCTCGACCCCGAGGGCATCTCGCTGGCGAGTGCCGGGGGCTTCTGGATCGCCTCGGAAGGCGCGGGCTCGAAGACCGCCTACGAGACCGGCCGCAACATCACCTCGGCCAACCTGCTGCTGCGGGTGTCGGCGACGGGGGTGATCCAGGAGGTGGTGGCCTTGCCGGACGCGGTCAACGCGCTCCAGGCCCGCTACGGCTTCGAGGGCGCGGCCGAGTCGAACGGCAAGCTGGTCGTGCCGATCCAGCGCGCCTGGCTGGGCGAGACGATGCCGCGCATCGCGGTGTACGACCTGGCCGCCAAGACCTGGCAGTTCCATTTCTACCCGCTGGACGCGGCGACCTCGCCCAACGGCGGCTGGGTGGGTCTCTCGGAAATCACCGCGCTGGGCAACAACCGTTTCCTGGTGGTCGAGCGCGACAACCAGAACGGCCCGGATGCGCGCATCAAGCGCCTCTACCGCATCGACCTGAGCGGCGCGACCGACGGTGGCACGCTGAGCAAGACCCTGGTGCGCGACCTGATGCCCGACCTGCGGGCCACCAAGGGGCCGGTGCTGGAGAAGATCGAAGGTCTGGCGGTGCTGGCCAGCGGCGAGGCCATGTTTGTCACCGACAACGATGGCGTCAACGACAACAGCGGCGAGACCCAGCTGGTGCGGCTGGGCAAGATCCTGAACTGAGAGAAGGTGGAAGCCGGGCGGCTGTCTGCGCGCAGCTGCTCCAGACAGAGGCACCGTTCTGCAGGTGCTGGTTTGCGGGGAGCCTCAGAAAAGAGGAATCTTGCGGGTCTTCATGTTTATAAAATGTGTTTCATTTTGTAAACATCGGCCAGCCAATGATCCGATCCTTCCCATTCCCTTCGGGCCTTCACTGGATCGCAGCCTGCGACGCCTTGCGGATGTGGCTGGCCATGGCGCTGATCGGTGTGGCGGTGTGGTCTGGGCCGGCGGCCGCGAAACCGCCCGCCGACAGCCGCCCGGTCGGCAGCTTCTATTCCAACTTCCAGGGTGCCCGGCTGATCGACCAGGACGGTCGGCCCTTCGACGCCGCGCGTCTCGACGGGCACATCGTGCTGGTCAACTTCATCTTCACGGGCTGCTCGACCGTCTGTCCGCTGCAGACGCGGGCCCTCGCCGAGGTGCAGCGCCAGTTGTCGCCTGCGCTGCGCAGCCGCGTGCGGCTGCTGTCGGTCTCGCTGGATCCGCTGGGCGACACGCCGCAGGCGCTGAAGCGCTTTGCCCGGTACATGGAGGTCGACTTGTCGGGCTGGGCCTTCGTCACCGGCCGCCCGCAGGACATCGAGCGCATCAGCGATGCGCTGCGCCTCTACCGCCCCGAGAAGGACGTGCGCAAGCCCGATGACCACAGCACGGCGCTGTGGCTGCTGGACCCGCAGGGGAGCTTGCGCATTCGCTACAACGGGTCGCCCCCTGATGTGAACCGGCTGGTGCGCGAGATCGGCGCGCTGGACGCGCTGCTCCAGGCGCCGAAGTCGTAGACCCGCCCGCGTAGACCCGCCCACCCGCCATTTCCGTAAGTCCCGGAATCTCAGGAAGAGTCGCATGAGGGATGCCCACATGAACAAGCTGCGCGTCGCGCAACACGCGGGGCGGTTCACCCGCACCGCCTCGGCCTTGGCGGTGACGCTGGCCCTGCTGGTGGCCGGGTGCAACAGCGATGGCGAGGGCCACTCGCCGGCCACGCCGGCCGCCGCCAGCGGCGACCGGGCCCGTGCTCTGGCCGCAGCCCTCAATCCGGCGGGCTGGGTGGCCGTCACGGAGCCCGGCGACGCGCTGATGCAGAACCTGGCCATCCCGGCCGACGCGCCCGCCCGCGGCATGTGGTCGGCGGTGGGGCGGTGGCCGATGCTCGGCTTGCACCAGGCGGTGCTGCCCAGTGGCAAGGTGCTGACATGGGGCACCACGCCCGATGGCAATGCCCAGAACGGCCGCACCTTCGATCTCTGGGATCCGAACCTGGGCCTGTTCAACGCGGCGGCCCACCAGACCTCGACCGATCCGAACCGCCAGGACAGCTTCTGCGCCCCGTCGGCCTTGACCGCGGATGGCCAGTTGATGATCACCGGCGGCAATGCCAGCGGCGGCATCGGCAACCAGCTCTACGCGCCGGCCACCAACTCCTTCTCGCGTGGCGCGAACACCGCCGATCAGCGCTGGTACGCCGCCATGGTCACCATGGCCGACGGCCGGGTGATGGTGCTGGGCGGCATCAACCCCTACACCGAAGGCCAGTACAACGATGTGGCCGGCGCCTTGACGCGCGGCGAGTCGGCGATGACGCCGGAGATCTACGAGAACGGGGCCTGGCGCACATTGTTCGGGGCGCAGAGCCGCACCGCCTTCGGGCCGGACTTCCTGCGCGCCTCGCTGCCCAAGGTCTGGCTGGCGCCCGACGGCCGGGTGTTCGGCATCGCCACCGACCAGATGTACTACGTCGACGCCAATGCCGGCGGCGGCAACGGCGCGATCACGATCGCCGGTGCCTACAAGACACCGCCGCAGGCCGGCGCGCTGAACGACACCGCGCCCAACGTCGGCCCCACCATGTCCGGCGTGATGTACGCGCCCGGCAAGGTGCTGGCCGTGGGCGGCAATGCGTACCACAACGGCGCCGGCTTCTGGGGCAGCCGCATGGCCACCTCGATCGACCTGAACGGCGGCGGTGCGGTGATGACCGAGATGGCCCGGATGGCCAATGCCCGCGTCTTCGCCAACCTGATCGTGCTGCCGGACGGCAAGGTGCTGGCCACCGGCGGCGAAATCCGCGCCAACAACGACCCGGCCCTGGGCGTCTATGCCGGCGAACTCTGGAATCCGGCGACCAACACCTGGACCACGCAGGCCAGCTCCACCGTCTTCCGCGGCTACCACTCGCAGTCGGCCCTGCTGCCCAATGGCACGGTGCTGGTCTCCGGCGGCGGCAACCCGGGCCCGGTCCAGCTCACCGCCGATGTCTTCTATCCCCCGTACCTGTTCCGCACGGTCAACGGCGCGGCCCAGCTCGCGCCGCGTCCGCGCCTCGTCGGCATCAGCGGCCTGAAGCACGCCCACGGCGCGCAGCTGCAGTTCGACCTGTCGGGCAATGCGGCCATGTCGGAGGTCGCGCTGATCGGCCTGAGCATGGGCACGCACTCGTTCAACTCGGGCCAGCGGCGCATTCCGCTGAGCTACACGCAGGACAACTTCCGCATCACCGCCACGGTGCCGAACGCCAATCTGGCGCCGCCGGGCTACTACCAGGTGGTTGCGGTCGACGCCGCAGGCGTGCCTTCGCGCGGCACCATCATCGCGGTGGGCGCCAATGTCGCGCCGCCGCCCGCCACGACCAGCGCCTACCTGCCGCCGGACACCGGCACTGGCGGAGGCACACCGCCCGCGCCGCCGCCCGCCGGCCCGACGCCGCCCGCCACCGCCACGGCCTGCAGCGCCGAGGGCCAGACCTGCACCCTGCCGGCCGGCAGCACCGCCACCGTGTGGTTCGGCGCCGACACGCGCTGGGTGTCGCGCACCGGCGTGACGGGCGCGCCGGCCTGCGATGTGGCCACCTTCGGCGATCCGGCGGTGGGCACCGTCAAGGCCTGTCGCTACGAGGTGACGTCCACCACGACGCCTGTGCCCCCCGGGACGCCCAACGGCGCGCGCGGCGCCTGGAGCTTCGACATCCTCTCCGGCAACACCGCTGCGGACAGCTCCGGCAACAACCGGCCCATCACGCTGTCCGGCACCACGTCGGTCGTCGGCAAGGTCGGCCAGGCCGTGCAGTTCAACGGCGCGAACGCCAGCGGCTCCACCGCTGCGGCCGTGCTGGACACCGCGGGCAGCTTCTCGGTGGCGACCTGGGTGCGGCTGGACGCGCTCACCGGCTGGCGCACGATGGTCAACCAGGACGGCGCGGCCATCAGCGGCTTCTGGCTGCAGTACAGCGAGTTCGTGGGCCGCAAGTTCCTGCTCTCGATGCACGATGCCGACACCACCACCAGTGCGCCCTTCCGAGCCGTCGGCACCACCACCCCGGTGGCGGGCCAGTGGTACTACGTGGTAGGCGTGCGCGACAAGGCCGCGGGCACGATGAAGCTCTACGTCAACGGCCGCCTGGAGGCCACCACCGCCTACGCTGGCGGGTGGGCGGCCAATGGCACGCTGAACATCGGGCGCGGCAAGTTCGGCGCGCCGAACGACTGGCTCGCCGGTGCGCTGGACCAGGTCAAGGCCTTCGGGGCCGCGCTCTCCGACGCGGACGTGGCGGCGCTGTACGCCGCCGACAACACGCCGGTCACCCCTCCGCCGTCGGGCCCGATCGTGGTGCCCGCGGTCAATGCCCCGCTGATCGCTGCCGGCGGCACCGCGACCTACACCGTCGCCGCCACCGCCGGCCTCACCTACAGTTGGAACTTCGGCGACGGCAGCCCCGCCACCGCGTTCTCGGCCACCGCCTCCACCACCAAGGTGTTCGCCAGCCCGGGCGTCTATGGCGTCACGCTGACGGCCCGCGCGGCCGACGGCAGCACCGCCACCCGCAGCGTCCTGCAAGCTGTGCGCGGCACGAGCACCACCGCGGGTCGGCCTGGTGCCTCGTCCGCCCTGGCTGTGGAAAGCCGCGCGGGGGCGTCGCCGCGCCTGTGGGGGGTCAATCCTGACAACGACTCCGTCAGCGTGGTCGATACCGCGACCAACGCCCGGGTGGCCGAGGTGGCGGTGGGGCGCTCGCCGCGCGCGGTGGCGGTGGCGGGCGATGGCCGGATCTGGGTGAGCAACAAGGACGCCGCCAGCATCAGCATCGTCAGCCCGTCGACCCTGGCCGTGGTGCAGACGGTGAATCTGCCGGCCGCGTCGCGACCGCACGGGCTGGTCTTTGCCCCCGGGGGCAGCGCGTTCGTGGTGCTGGAAGGCCTGGGGCGCCTGCTCAAGCTCGACCCGGTCAGCGGTGCCACGCAGGCCAGCCTCGACCTCGGCCCCAACATCCGCCATCTGAGCCTCAGCGGCGACGGGGCGACCGCGCTGGTGTCACGCTTCATCACGCCGCCGCTGCCGGGCGAGGGCACGGCGGTGGTCAACACCGCCACCGCCGGCGGCGAGCTGCTGCTGGTGGCCGCCGGCCCGATGACGCTCAGCCGCACGGTCACGCTGCGCCACAGCGACAAGATCGACAACGAGATCCAGGGCGCGGGCATTCCGAACTACCTGGGCGCCGCCGTGATCTCGCCCGACGGGCGCAGCGCCTGGGTGCCGTCCAAGCAGGACAACATCCAGCGCGGCACGCTGCGCAACGGCCAGCCGCTGAACTTCCAGAACACGGTGCGGGCCATCAGCTCGCGCATCGACCTGGTCAACTCGGCCGAAGACCTGGCGCTGCGGGTCGACCATGACAATTCCAGCCTCGCCTCGGCGGCGGTCTACCACCCGAGCGGCGCCTACCTGTTCGTGGCGCTGGAGACCAGCCGGCAGCTGGCCATCCTCGACCCGGTGCGGGGCCGCGAGCTGCTGAAGGTGGACGTGGGCCGTGCGCCGCAAGCGGTGGCGGTCTCGGCCGACGGCACGCGGCTGTACGTGCAGAACTTCATGGACCGCAGCGTCAGCGTGCTGGACCTGAGCCCGCTGCTGAACCAGGGCGAGCTGCGGGTGCCGGTGGCGGCCACGGTCGCCAGCGTGGCCACCGAGCGGCTGAGCGCGCAGGTGCTGCGCGGCAAGCAGTTCTTCCACGACGCCCGCGATCCGCGCCTGGCGCGCGACAGCTACATGAGCTGCGCCAGCTGCCACAGCGAGGCGGGCCACGATGGCCGCACCTGGGACTTCACCGGCTTCGGCGAAGGCCTGCGCAACACGCCGAGCCTGAAGGGCCGGGCGGGCACGGGCCAGGGCTTCGTCCACTGGAGCGCCAACTTCGACGAGATCCAGGACTTCGAGGGCCAGATCCGCGCCTTTGCGGGCGGCACCGGCCTGATGACCGACGCGCAGTTCAACACCGGCACCCGCAACACACCGCTGGGTGAGCGCAAGACCGGCGTGAGCGCCGACCTGGATGCGCTGGCGGCCTATCTGGGCTCGCTGAACACCTTCGACCGCAGCCCGGGCCGCAACGCCGACGGCTCGCTCACCGCCGCCGCCCTCGCGGGCAAGGCGGTGTTCACCAGCGCCAACTGCGCCAGTTGCCACGGCGGCACGGCCTTCAGCGGCAGCGGCGATGCGACCGCGCTGAAGAACATCGGCACCCTCAAGCCCACCAGCGGCCAGCGGCTGAACGGCGCCCTGACCGGCCTCGATGTGCCCACGCTGCGCGATGTGTGGCAGAGCGCGCCCTACCTGCACGACGGCTCGGCCGCGACGCTGGCGGCGGCCGTGCAGGCCCACCAGGGGAACACGGTGGCCGGCACCGACCTGAGCAACCTGGTGGCCTTCCTGCAGCAGATCGGCGGCGACGAACCCGCGCCGGCCAGCCCGCCGACGGGCACGGGCAACGGCACCGGGCTGCGGGCCAGCTACTTCGGCAACGCGACGCTGAGCGGCAACGCGGTGGTCACGCGCACCGAGGCACCGTGGTTCGACTGGGGTGTCGGCGCGCCTGCGCCGGGCATCGGCGCAGACAACTTCTCCGTGCGCTGGACCGGCGAGCTGCAGGCGGTGGAGGCCGGCACCTACCAGCTCCGCACCCTGTCGGACGACGGCGTGCGCGTGTGGGTCAACGGTGTGCAGCGCATCAACAACTGGACCGTCCACGCCCCTACCGTCGACACCTCGGTCGGCATCTCGCTGGCGGCAGGTCAGCGGGTGTCCATCACGGTGGAGTTCCAGGAGTTCGGTGGCGGCGCGCTGCTGCAGCTGAGCTGGCTGCGCCCGGGCGGCAGCTGGGCGCCGGTGCCTGTGTCGAATCTGTACCCGTCGGCGGTTCCGAGCAGCGTGCCGCCTGCCACCGCCGTGACCTGTGCCCGCGAGGGCGCGCTCTGCACGCTGCCCGCGGGGGTTACCGCCACCGTGTGGTACGGCGCCGGCACGACGTGGGCCGTGCGCACGGGCGTCACGGGCAGCGTGGCCTGCACGAACGCGGTGTTCGGCGATCCGTTGCGGGGGACGGCCAAGTCGTGTCGGTATCAGCGGTGAAAGGCCAGGAGGTGCTCGACAGCCAGAAATGTTGCACTTCAGGCTTGATTCCACCCCCGGCGTACACTGCCTTTCATGCCCACCCCCCGCCGTCCGCTCCCCATCGGCATCCAGACCTTCGCCAAACTGCGTGAAGACGGCGCCTACTACGTCGACAAGACCGGCCAGGCGATCGACCTGATCGAGTCGGGCGGGTGCTTCTTCCTCAGCCGCCCGCGCCGCTTCGGTAAGAGCCTGCTGCTCGACACGATCAAGGAGCTGTTCGAGGCCAACCGGCCGCTGTTCACCGGCCTGGCCGCCGAGATGCGCTGGGACTGGACGCGGCGCCACCCGGTCATCCGCCTGGACCTTGCCGGCGGCGTGCTGCGCAGCGAGGCGGAGCTGGACGCGCGCCTGGGCGAGCTGCTGAGCGACGCCGCGCAGGCCCAGGGCGTCACGCTGCAGCACACCACCCTGGCGGGCCGCTTCAGCGAACTGATCCGCCGCACCCGCGAGCGCCACGGCGAGCGCGTGGTCGTGCTGATCGACGAGTACGACAAGCCGATCCTCGACAACCTCGGCGACGCCGCGCTCGCCACCCACATGCGCGACGGCCTGCGCAACCTCTATTCGGTGCTGAAGGCGGAGGACGCGCACCTGCGCTTCATCCTGCTGACCGGCGTGTCCAAGTTCAGCAAGGTCAGCCTGTTCTCGGGGCTGAACAACCTCAAGGACATCACGCTGGATGCGCGCTGGAGCGCGCTGTGCGGCTACACCGACGCGGACATCGACACCGTGTTCGCGCCGGAACTGCCGGGGTTGGACCGCGACGAGATCCGGCGCTGGTACAACGGCTACAACTGGGGTGGTGCCCCCGTCTACAACCCGTTCGACGTGCTGCTGCTGTTCGATGGCCGCGAGTTCCGCCCCTACTGGTTCGAGACCGGCACGCCCACCTTCCTGATCGACACGCTGGCGCAGCGGCCCTGGTTCACGCCAGACCTGGAGCGCGTGATGGCCACCGAGGCGCTGCTGTCGAGCTTCGACGTTGGCGCGATCCGCCCCGAGGCGCTGCTGTTCCAGACCGGCTACCTGACGATCGACGCCGTGACCGGCTTCCGGGGCCGCACCGCGTACACGCTGAAGTACCCGAACCTCGAAGTCCAGACCAGCCTGAACGAATGCCTGCTGCGCCGCTACGCCAGCGACCGCGCCGTCAGCGAGCCGCGCCTGCAGCGCCTCTGGCACACGCTCAACGAGGGCGACCCGGCCGAGCTGCGCGAGCAGTTCCACGCCTTCTTCGCCTCGATCCCGCACGATTGGCACCGCAACACGCCGCTGGCGCAGTTCGAGGGCTACTGGGCCAGCGTCTTCTACAGCTACCTGTCGGCGCTCGGCCTGGACGTGCGCGCCGAGGACGCCACCAGCCACGGCCGCATCGACATGACGGTGCTGGCCCCGGCGCAGGTCTTCGTCTTCGAGTTCAAGGTCGTCGAGCAGACCGCCACCGGCCAGGCGCTGGCGCAGATCCGAGCCAAGGGCTACGCCGACAAGTACCGCGGCCGCGGCGTGCCGGTGCATCTGGTCGGCATCGAGTTCGGCCGAGCAGCGCGCAACCTCGTGGGCTTCGAGGTCGAGACGCTGCGCTGATCCGCGGTGTGCCCGGCCTGGACCCGGGCTGACGTGATCTGTCTCGCCTTACATCGACCGCCGATACTGCCCGCCCACCTCGAACAGCGCACTGGTGATCTGCCCCAGCGAACACACCCGCACCGCGTCCATCAGCACCTCGAACACGTTCGCGTTGTCGATCACCGCCTGCTGAAGCCGCTTCAGCATCGCCGGTGCCTGGGCCGCATGGCGCGTGTGGAAATCGTTCAGCCGCGCGAGCTGCGACGCCTTCTCGTCGTCGGTGGAGCGCGCCAGCTCGATCGTCTCCGGGATCTCGTCGCCCTTGGGGTTGCGGAAGGTGTTGACGCCGATGATCGGGTACTCGCCGGTGTGCTTGAGCATCTCGTAGTGCATCGACTCTTCCTGGATCTTGCTGCGCTGGTAGCCGGTCTCCATCGCGCCCAGGACACGGCCGCGGTTCGGGGTCTCGCTCTTCGCCAGGCCCCATTTGCGGCTGGTGATCATCCGATGCGGACGGACTCTGACCTATGATGGTGTGATGCCGGTCGTCTTCCGCCATCGCAACTTCCGCTTCTTCTTTTATTCCAACGAAGGCAATCCGCGTGAGCCGCTGCACATCCATGTGCAGGGTGACGGGGCCGAAGCGAAGTTCTGGGTACGGCCTGTCTGCCTCGCCCACAGTGACGGGTTCGATGCACGAACACTGCGCGAACTGGCTGCGGTGATCGAGACGAAGGCAGACCAGATCGAAAGGACGTGGAATGACTACTTCGCCTAAGTCGGTGCGTTTTGACGACAACAGCCTGTGGGTCGATCTGACCGATGGCCGGGTGATCGCGGTGCCGCTGACATGGTTCCCACGGCTGCTGAGCGCCTCGCCGCAGCAGCGTGAGCAGGTGCAACTCAGCCGCTACGGGCTGCACTGGGAGGCGCTGGACGAGGACATCTCGGTGGCGGGTTTGCTGGCGGGGCAGGGGGACATGACCCGGCAGCATCCCAAGGCGGCCTGAGCCACCCACCTCGAACAGCGCGCTGGTGATCTGCCCCAGCGAACACACCCGCACCCCATCCATCAGCACCTCGAACACGTTGGCGTTGTCGATCACCGTCTGCTGAAACCGCTGGAGCTGGCTCGCGAGATAGGCTCTCGAACTGGCATATCCTGAGAACCTGTCAAGTCGAACAAGACGCAGGGGGTCACGATGCCAGGCAAGCTCTTCATTTCGCACAGCACGCAGGACGACGATCTGGTGCGCCGGCTGCGGCGGGCGCTGGCCGATCTGGGTCAGGATGGCTGGATCGATTCGCGCGAGCTGCGCGGCGGCGATCCGCTCTGGCCCGAGGTCGAGGCGGCCATCGGTGCGTCGGCCGGGTTGGCGGTGATCGTCAGCATCAACGGGTTGCAATCCGAGTGGGTGGGTGAAGAAGTCGCTCACGCTCTCAAGTTGCAGGCCGAGCGTGGCAGGGACAAGTTCCCGGTTGTTCCACTGGCGGTCGATGGCTGCAAGCTTGGCGTGCTGGAGAAGTTGTTTCCAAGCAAGCCCCTTTACATCCCGATCAGCAGCGCCGCTGGCGGCATCGACGCCGCGCTCCACGCCATCCTCGTCGCGCTGAGAAAACGCGACCCGAGCGACCCGCCGCCCACCGTCCAGCCACCTGCCGCGCCGATGGAAGAACTGGTGCTGGAGCTGTCCCGGCTGTCGATCCACGAAGCGGACGGCAAGCGCCGCGCGCGCGGCAGCGCCCGACTGGTGTACGAGCCGGCCGACCGTGACAAGCGCGAGGTGCGCAGCCCGAAGAGCTGGACGTTCGAGGCTCCACTCGGTCCGATCGAGGTCGAGGAGCTGCGCTGGTATCTGGAAACCTACGCCGTCTGGCCTAGCCGCTTCGACGAGGAGCGCGTCAAGAGAATCGAGGCCAACCTCGTCGAATGGGGCAGGGCGCTGCACCACGCCGCGATGCCGGCAGACAAGGCAGCCAGCGTGCTGCAGGCCTGGGCGCAGGTGGGCGACGGCGCCGCGCGGCGCTTCTCGGTGCATGTCGAGCCCGAACTGGACGACGGCACGCCCGAGGCCGACGCACTCGCCGCCCGCGAGGCCGCGACGCTGTTGCTCGGCCTGCCGTGGGAGCTGCTGCACGACGGGCGCGGCTTCCTGTTCCAGGGCGGCCGGCCGGTGCGGGTGCGCCGGCGCCTGCCGAACACGCACGCGGTCGAGCCGCCGGTGCTGGCCACGCCGATCCGCATCCTGCTGGCGAGCCCGCGGCCGGAGGACGAGGCCTGCGGCTATATCGACCACCGCGCCAGCAGCCTGCCGCTGGTCCGGGCGATGGAGGAACTCGGCGAGGTGGTCCACCTGACGCTGCTGGCCACGCCGACGCTCTCGGCGCTGCAGCAGGAACTGCAGCGCGCCAAGGCGGTTGGGCAGTCGTATCACGTGCTGCACTTCGACGGCCACGGCGTCTACGACCGCCGCGTCGGTCTCGGTGGCCTGTGCTTCGAGCATGACGAGGACGGCGAGAAGCTTGACGAGCGCCGCCACCGCACGGTCTACACCGATACGCTTGGTCCGCTGCTGCGCGACCACGGCATCGCGCTGGTGTTCCTGGAAGCCTGCCAGAGCGCGCAGGCCGAGCAGGCCAGCGAATCGGTCGCCAGCGAGATGCTGAAGACCGGCGTCGCGTCGGTGGTGGCGATGAGCCACAGCGTGCTGGTCGAGACATCGCGGCGCTTCGTCACCGCGTTCTATGGCGCGCTGGCCAAGGGCGCCCGCGTCGGCGACGCGATGCTGGTCGGCCAGAGCGAGCTGGAAACCAACCCCTGTCGAGGCCGCATCTTCGGCGAGGACGATCTGAAGCTGCGCGACTGGTTCGTGCCCGTGCTGTTTCAGGACAAGGCTGATCCGCAACTGTTCAAGGAGACACCAACCAAGCAGACCGCCGAAGACCGCCGCACGCGCATCAACGGCCGCCTGCACGCCACGCCGCCCGAACCCGCCACCGGCTTCATCGGCCGCAGCCGCGAGCTGCTGCGGCTGGAGCGTGTGCTGCAGCGACAGCGTTACGCCGTGCTGCGCGGCCAGGGCGGCGAAGGCAAGACCGCGCTGGCGGCCGAGTTCGCGCGCTGGCGCGTGCGCTCGCGGCAGGTGCGGCGGGCGGCGTTCGTGTCGGTCGAGCAGCACAGCCACGACCGGGCGGTGCTGGATGTGCTCGGCCGGCAACTGGTCGGGCAGGACTACTCGGTGGCGACGTTCGCAACGCTCGACGACGCCTGCCGGCCGGTCGAGCGCGTGCTGCGCGAGGACAGCGTGCTGCTGGTGGTCGACAACCTGGAATCGGTGCTGCCCGCCCCGCCGTTGCCCGGCGCGGTGCCCGATCCGCTAGCCGACCTCAACGCCGACGCGGCCGACGCCATCCTCCAGCTATGCGCCCGCCTGGGCATCATTGGCGACACCCGCCTCGTCTTCACCAGCCGCGAGGCGCTGCCCGCGCCGTTCGACGCCCCACAGGCTCGCATCGAACTGCACCGCCTCTCGGCTGAAGACGCCATCCGGCTGGTCGAGCGCGCCCTCGAAACTGACGTCAACGCCAGCCCCTCCACCGGCCCCACCCCGCGCAACGCCAGTGCCGCCGATATCCGCGATCTGGTGGACGCCGTCCACGGCCACGCCCGCACGTTGGCGCTGCTGGCCCCGTCACTGCGTCACGACGGTGTGTCCGCCACCCGCACCCGGCTGGTCGAGCTGATGGCGCAGATGGAACGCGATCACCCGGGCGAGCGGGAAAAGTCGCTCTACGCCAGCGTCGAGCTGTCGCTGCAGCGGCTGCCGCCGGAGATGCAGGAGCAGGCGAAGGTGCTGGCGGTGTTTCATGGTGGGGTGCAGCTCGATGTCCCTCGAACCATGATGGGCTGGAAAGCCGACGATGTGGGCTCCCTCGCCTCCGGGCTGGTCAGCACCGGTCTGGCTACGCCCGACCCCTATGGTCACCTGACCCTCAACCCGGCGCTGTGCCCCTACCTGCACGCCCGGGCCAGCGCCGAGCAACTGGCCGATTGGCAGGCGCGCTGGTTGGCGGTGATGCTGCAATACGTGGAACTCCTGCAGCAGCAGTACCACCAAGACACCCTGCTGGCTGCCACCCTCATACAGCTTGAACTGCCCAACCTGATGGCGCTGCTGACCGAGGTCGAACGTGCCGGGCAGGCCGAAGCCACCATCGATCTGTGTACCAGCCTGCATCGACTGCTGCAGGGTCTCGGCCGGCCACGCCTGCTGCATCGGGTGGCGGCAGTGCGTGACACCGCCCAGGCGGCGCTGGGTGAAGGCTGGAGCCATGCACGCTTCCAAGCCGAACAAACCCGCATCGAGCAGCTTCTGGATCAGGGGCGTATGCAGGCTGCATTCGACGGCGCGCAGGCGCTGAGGCAGCGCGCCCAGTCGGCGGGTGAAGCGGCCTATCAGGGTGCCGACTACGACTGGGCGACGGCGTGTTTTCTTCTCGGGCGGATTTTGAATTTTGCCGGTGCGGCCGGAGCCGCGCTGCCTTTGCTGGAAGAAGCCCGGCAACGCTTTGAAAACGTCGCAACGGCCCGGCCCAATCGCAGTGCGGAGGGCATGGCCTCGGCCTCCATCACCGAAGCAGGCGACTGTCTGCGGAATCTGGGCCGACTCGACGAGGCAGCAGCGGCCTACGGACGCGCTATCCAGTTGGACGAAGCGCGACAAGCCCACCGGGGCGCGGCGGTCGGCAAAGGCCAGCTCGGCACCGTGCGCTTGATGCAACGCCATTACACCGACGCGCTGGCGGTGTATGAAGACGCCCGCCAAACTTTCGAGTCACTGGGTGAGCCGGGCTCCGTCGCCACGATTTGGCACCAGATCGGTATGGTGCAACAGGCGGCCGGCCAGCCGCAGTCCGCTGAAGAGGCTTACCGCCATTCACTGTCCATAGAGGTTCAGCGTGGTAACGAGGCCGGTCAGGCGATGACGTTGTGCCAGCTCGGCAATCTCTACGACGAACTCGGCCGTTTCGAAGAAGCTGCCGCCTTCTACCTTCAGGCGGCGGATCGCTTCAAGGATGACCGGGCGAATGAAGGACGCACGCGAAACAACCTCGCCAGCACCTTGAGCAAGCTGGGGCGGCTGGACGAGGCGCGGCAGGAGATCGAACGGGCCATCGTCTGCGAACAGGGTCTGGGCCATGCGGCCGAGCTGTGGAAAACCTGGGCCATCCTGTCGGACATCGAAACCGACGCCGGCCGACTGCCCGAGGCGCAGCAGGCGCGGCTGCAGGCGACCGAGGCGTATCGGGCCTACCGGCGCGATGGCGGGGAGAACCTAGTGTTGCGTCAACGATCCACTGTCGCACCCCAAGTGCCGTCATCCTCGCGAATGCGAGGATCTACGCCCGCCAAAGACGGTCATGTCCCTGCGTGGGTGCCCGCTTTCGCGGGCATGACGGTGATGTGTTCGCGCAGGCTGTCCGTCAAGTCAGCTGTGACACGACACTAGACGGCAATGGCAGACTGTGCGATGACCTCTGCCAGATGCTGCAAAGTGGGGATTCGGCGAGGGCGCAAACCCTCCTGCAACAACTGGCGGCCTCACCAGATCAGCCAGACTGGTGGGGCCCTTTCATACCAGCTCTGCAAGCCATCGTAGCCGGCAGCCGCGACCCGGCCTTGGCGGAGGCTCCGGAGTTCAGCTATGACACCGCCGCTGAAGTGCTGTGGCTGATCGAGCGCCTGGGGTGACCGCCACCAGAGCGAGGGCCGAGGCGCCAGTTCCCTCGCTAGCCTCGCCTTACATCGACCGCCGATACTGCCCGCCGACCTCGAACAGCGCCGACGTGATCTGCCCCAGCGAGCACACCCGCACCGCGTCCATCAGCACCTCGAACACGTTCGCGTTGTCGATCACCGCCTGCTGAAGCCGCTTCAGCATCGCCGGTGCCTGGGCCGCATGGCGCGTGTGGAAATCGTTCAACCGCGCGAGCTGCGACGCCTTCTCGTCGTCGGTGGAGCGCGCCAGCTCGATCGTCTCCGGGATCTCGTCGCCCTTCGGGTTGCGGAAGGTGTTGACGCCGATGATGGGGTACTCGCCGGTGTGCTTGAGCATCTCGTAGTGCATCGACTCTTCCTGGATCTTGCTGCGCTGGTAGCCGGTTTCCATCGCGCCGAGCACGCCGCCCCGATCCGCGATCTTCTCGAACTCGGCCAGCACGGCTTCCTCCACCAGCTCCGTCAGCTCGTCGATGATGAAGCTGCCTTGGCTCGGGTTCTCGTTCTTGGCCAGACCCCACTCGCGGTTGATGATCATCTGGATCGCCATCGCCCGGCGCACGCTGTCCTCGGTCGGCGTCGTGATCGCCTCGTCGAAGGCATTCGTGTGCAGCGAGTTGCAGTTGTCGTACACCGCGATCAGCGCCTGCAGCGTCGTGCGGATGTCGTTGAACTGGATCTCCTGCGCGTGCAGGCTGCGGCCGGAGGTCTGGATGTGGTACTTCAGTTTCTGGCTGCGCTCGTTGGCGCCGTACTTGTCGCGCATCGCCACCGCCCAGATGCGCCGCGCCACGCGGCCGAGCACGGTGTATTCCGGGTCCATGCCGTTCGAGAAGAAGAACGACAGGTTGGGCGCGAAGTCGTCGATGTGCATGCCGCGCGCCAGATACGCCTCCACGAAGGTGAAGCCGTTCGACAACGTGAAGGCGAGCTGGCTGATCGGGTTCGCGCCGGCTTCGGCGATGTGATAGCCGCTGATCGACACCGAATAGAAGTTGCGCACGTCGTGGTGGACGAAGTACGAGGCGATGTCGCCCATCACCTTCAGGCTGAACTCGGTGGAGAAGATGCAGGTGTTCTGGCCCTGGTCTTCCTTGAGGATGTCGGCCTGCACCGTGCCGCGCACATTCGCCAGCACCCAGGCGCGGATCTTGGCGGCTTCGGTGTCGGTCGGCTCGCGGTGGTTGTCGGTCTTGAACTTGTCGAACTGCTGGTCGATGGCGGCGTTCATGAACATCGCCAGGATGCTCGGCGCCGGGCCGTTGATCGTCATGCTCACCGAGGTCGTCGGGTTGCAGAGGTCGAAGCCTGAATAGAGTACCTTCAGGTCATCGAGCGTCGCGATGCTCACGCCCGAGTTGCCGACCTTGCCGTAGATGTCCGGGCGCGGATCGGGGTCGGCGCCGTAGAGCGTGACCGAGTCGAAGGCGGTGGACAGGCGCTTGGCGGGGATGCCTTCGGACACCAGCTTGAAGCGGCGGTTGGTGCGGAAGGCATCGCCTTCGCCGGCGAACATGCGGGTCGGGTCTTCGCCTTCGCGCTTGAAGGCGAACACGCCGGCGGTGTAGGGGAAGCTGCCGGGCACGTTCTCCAGCATCAGCCACTTCAGGAGCTCGCCGTGGCATTCGTAGCCGGGCAGGGCGACCTTGCGGATCTTGTTGCCGCTGAGCGTGGTGTGGATGAGGTTGGTGCGCAGTTCCTTGTCGCGGATCTTCACGACGTACTCGTCGCCCGCGTAGGCGCGCTGCATCTCGGGCCACATCGCCAGCAGCTTCTTCGCCGCCGGATCCAGCCGCTCCTCGCGCTGTTGGGCCAGCTCGGTCAGTGCCTCGACGCCCCGGTTCTTGGCCGGGTTGGCCTGGCGGAACATCACGGCGCTGGCGCGCAGTTGCTGGACCTCGCGGGCGAGCGTGGCCTGCTGGCGCACGCGGGCCTTGTAGCCGCGCACGGTGTCGGCGATCTCGGCGAGGTAGCGGGTGCGGGCGGCCGGGACGATGGGGGTCTGGTGCGTGCTGTGGCGGGTGCTGACCAGTGGCAGGCGGCCTTCGCCGAGCGGCAGGCCGAGCGCGCCGAGCCGGACCTTGAGCGCCTGGTACAGCGCCGTCACGCCGTCGTCGTTGAAGCGGCTGGCCATGGTGCCGAACACCGGCATCTGGTCGGGCATGACGGTGAAGGCTTCGCGGTTGCGCTGCACCTGCTTGGCGACATCGCGCAGCGCGTCCGCCGCCCCCTTGCGGTCGAACTTGTTGATCGCGACGAACTCGGCGAAGTCGAGCATGTCGATCTTCTCCAGCTGGCTCGCCGCGCCGAACTCGGGCGTCATCACATACATCGGCACGTCGACGAAGGGCACGATGGCCGCATCACCCTGGCCGATGCCGCTGGTCTCGACCACGATCAGGTCGAACCCGGCCACCTTGGCCGCCGCGATCACGTCCGGCAGCGCGGCCGAGACTTCCGAGCCGGTGTCGCGCGTGGCGAGGCTGCGCACGTAGACACGCTGGCCGTTCGACCACGGGCCGGTGGCGTTCATGCGGATGCGGTCGCCGAGCAGCGCGCCGCCGCTCTTGCGCCGCGACGGGTCGATGCTGATGACGGCGATGCGCAGCGCGTCGTCCTGGTCGAGGCGGACGCGGCGGATCAGCTCGTCGGTGAGGCTGGACTTGCCCGCGCCGCCCGTGCCGGTGATGCCGAGCACGGGCGTCTTGGCCGCCTTGGCGGCGTCATGCACGGCGGCGACCAGCGCCGCGTCGGCCTGGCCGTTTTCCAGCGCGGTGACGAGCTGCGCCAGCGCGCGCCACGCGCTTTCGGTGTGGCCTCGCAGCGCGTCGAGCGCGGTGGGCGCATAGGCCGACAGCGACTGGTCGCAGCGCATCACCATCTCGCCGATCATGCCCTGCAGCCCCATGCGCTGGCCGTCCTCGGGGCTGAAGATGCGCACGCCGTGGCTGGCCAGGTCGCGGATCTCGGCCGGCACGATCACGCCACCGCCGCCGCCGAAGACCTGGATGTGCGCGCCGCCACGGGCCTTGAGCAGCTCGACCATGTACTTGAAGTATTCGACATGGCCGCCCTGGTAGGAGCTGACTGCGATGCCCTGCACGTCTTCCTGCAGCGCGGCGGTCACCACCTCGTCCACCGAGCGGTTGTGCCCGAGGTGGATCACCTCGCAGCCCATGCCCTGCAGGATGCGCCGCATGATGTTGATGGCGGCGTCGTGGCCGTCGAACAGGCTCGCGGCGGTGACGAAGCGCACCTTGTTCGTCGGGCGGTAGCTGGCAAGGGCCTTGTGGTCGGCGGACAGGTCGGTCATCGAGAAACTCCGTTCGGTGCAGGTCGGGGCAGTTCGGGACAGCAGGGGGTGGACGTGGATTGTCCATTGACGTTTACGTAAACGTCATCTGGGGAGAACCCGGGGTTTTCTGCGTCAAGGCTGTGCAATGCACTGGAACGGTGCCTGTTCATGGTGCGCTGCATCAATGTTCACCCTCAGAACCCGGTGTCCAGGGGCTGAAACGGGCTGGCACGGTCCCTGCATTACCTTCTGCGAGTCGCCGGCCACGGGGGCTCACTAGGTGGGACATTTTGGACAACGGCGTCCGATCGTCCCGACGTCACCGGCCCCACCGGTGTGTCGGATCAACGATCGTGACGCCGCTTTTTTTTGCCCGAATCGGCCCCCGCGGGGCCCGGAGAACTGCACATGACGACGCCCCAGAATTCTGCAAATCCGTCTCGACGCGACTTCATCCAGCGCGCTGCCGCGGTGACCACGGCTGGATGTGCCGGCACATTGCCATTCGGCGTCTGGGCGGCAGGCTCCGACAAGCCGGAAAAGGAAGAGGTCAAGATCGGTTTCATCCCGCTGACCGACTGTGCCAGCGTGGTGATGGCGAGCGTGCTGGGCTTCGACAAGAAGTACGGCGTCAAGATCATCCCGACCAAGGAATCGTCCTGGGCGGGTGTGCGCGACAAGTTGGTCAACGGCGAACTTGACATGGCGCATGTGCTCTATGGGCTGGTCTACGGCGTTCACATCGGCCTGGGCAGTCCGAAGAAGGACATGGCCGTGCTCATGGCGATCAACAACAACGGACAGGGCATCACGCTGTCCAAGGCGCTGGCCGACAAGGGCGCGGTAGACGGCCCCTCGCTGGCCAAGGTGATGGCCCGTGAACCGCGGGAATACACGTTCGCAGGGACGTTCCCGACCGGCACCCACACCATGTGGATGCACTACTGGCTGGCGGCTGCCGGAATCAACCCGCTGTCGGGCGCCAAGCTCATCACCGTGCCGCCGCCACAGATGGTGGCGAACATGCGGGTCGGCAACATGGACGGATTCTGTGTGGGCGAGCCCTGGAACCACCGCGCCATCATGGACGGCGTCGGCATCTCGGCCAACACCACCCAGGATCTCTGGAAGGACCATCCGGAGAAGGTTCTGGGCACCACTGCCGAGTTCGTGCGCAAGTACCCGAACACGGCCCGGGCGGTGATGATGGCCGTGCTGGAGGCCAGCCGATGGATCGACGCCAGCTTGCAGAACAAGCTGAAGATGGCGGAGACGGTCGCGCAGAAATCCTATATCAACACCAGCGTCGACGCCATCAACCAGCGCATTCTCGGCCGGTATCAGAACGGCCTTGGCAAGACCTGGGACGATCCCAACCACATGAAGTTCTTCAATGACGGCGCGGTGAACTTCCCGTATCTCAGCGATGGCATGTGGTTTCTGACCCAGCACAAGCGCTGGGGGTTGCTCAAGCAGCACCCCGACTACCTGGGCATCGCCCAGCAGATCAACCAGATCGATCTCTACAAGTCCGTTGCCGGGGCCATGGGCATCAGTGTCCCCAAGGATCCGCTGCGCACCAGCAAGCTGATGGACGGTGTGGTCTGGGACGGCAAGGATCCGAAGAAGTACGCCGACAGTTTCAAGATCAAGGCGGCCTGAGCGGACGCCCTGGAGCTTGCCACCGTGCCCCATCCACCTCAGGAGAACTCGATGAACGCCATGACCCTGCCCCTGCCGGCCAGCGTCGCCCCCGACGACACGGCACGTCCTGCGAACCACGGCTCCGCAGAGCCGGTGGTCGATGAAGCCGCGCAGGCCCGGCTCAAGGCCCAGGTAGCGGCCATGGCCCGCGCCCAGCGCCTCAAGACGATGGCTCGGTTCGCCGCGCCTGTGCTGGGCTTCATCGTGCTGCTGCTGGTGTGGCAGGCGGTGGCGCACAGCGGTGACAAGCAACTGCCCGGCCCGATCCCGGTCTGGCACGCGGCGGTCAAGCTGTTCTCCGATCCGTTCTACGTCAACGGCCCCAACGACCAGGGCATCGGCTGGAACGTGCTGTCCTCGCTGCAGCGGGTGGGCGTGGGTTTCGGGCTGGCGGCGCTGGTGGGCATTCCGCTGGGCTTCATGATCGGCCGCTTCGACTTCCTGAACCGGATGCTGGAGCCGATCATCAGCCTGCTGCGCCCGGTGTCGCCGCTGGCCTGGCTGCCGATCGGCCTGATGGTGTTCAAGGCCGCCAACCCGGCGGCGATCTGGACCATCTTCATCTGCTCGATCTGGCCGATGGTCATCAACACGGCGGTTGGCGTGCGGCAGGTGCCGCAGGACTACCTCAACGTCGCCCGTGTGCTGAACCTGTCCGAGCTGACGATCATGCGCAAGATCCTGTTCCCGGCGGTGCTGCCCTACATGCTGACGGGCGTGCGGCTGGCGGTGGGCACGGCGTGGCTGGTGATCGTGGCGGCCGAGATGCTGACCGGCGGGCAGGGCATCGGCTTCTGGCTGTGGGACGAGTGGAACAACCTCAATGTCGCCCACATCCTGATCGCGATCTTCGTGATCGGCGGGGTGGGGCTGGCGCTGGAGGCGCTGCTGATCGCGATCGCTCGCCGTTTCGAATATTCCTGAGATCGAACACCCGCGTCGGACCTTGAACCTGCGCTGAACCGAAGGATCGCCACCATGACCACCTCCCTGGACGAACGCCGCGAGCGCTTCCTGCGCATCGAGAATGTCGGCATGACCTTCCCGACCAAGAAGGGCAACTTCGTCGCGCTGCGCGACATCCACCTTGATGTTGCCCGCGGCGAGTTCATCACGCTGATCGGCCACTCCGGCTGTGGCAAGTCGACGCTGCTGAACCTCGTGGCCGGGCTGACGACGCCGACCTCGGGCGTGCTGCTGCTCGACGGCCGCGAACTCAAGGGGCCGGGCCCGGAGCGCGCGGTGGTGTTCCAGAACCACTCGCTGCTGCCGTGGATGACCTGCGCGGACAACGTGATGCTGGCGGTCGAGCGGGTGTTCGGCGCCACCGAGCACCGCGCGCAGCTGCGTGACCGGGTGCTCGGGGCGCTGGAGCTGGTGGGCCTGACCCACGCCAAGGACAAGCGGCCCGGCGAGATCTCCGGTGGCATGAAGCAGCGCGTGGGCATCGCCCGGGCGCTGGCGATGGAGCCGAAGATGCTGCTGATGGACGAGCCCTTCGGTGCGCTCGACGCGCTGACCCGCGCCAAGCTGCAAGACGAGCTGATGAAGATCGTCGCTGCCACCGGCTCGACCGTGATGATGGTGACGCACGATGTGGACGAGGCCGTGCTGCTGTCCGACCGCATCGTGATGCTGACCAACGGGCCGGCGGCAACCATCGGCGAGGTGCTGCAGGTGCCGCTGCCGCCGGTGCGCGAGCAGTTCCGCCCGCGCCTGGAGATGGCGCACCAGCCCGATTACCTGCGCTCGCGCGAGGCGGTGCTGGAGTTCCTGTACCACAAGCAGGCGCACGTGGAAAAGGACGCGGCCTGATCGGTCAGCCCACGCGGCTGGGGGCGTCTGGCAGCCTCTGACCGTATCCTGCTGTACCGAATTGAAACGGATGCGTTTCAAACGGACCGCGCAAGGTGAAGATTTACCGTCACAATTCCCGCGTGGTGAACCAGCGAGTCGGTTGACTCCGTCACCACGATTGCGAGGGACGACCTTGGGGATTCCGTGCAAGACGGCGGCCGGCCATGCCGAACTGGCGTCGCAGGACTGTCGTTTGTCCAGGCGCCACCGTGTGCTGCTGCTGCTGGTGGACGGGGAGCGTTCGCTGGACGAGGTGGTGCAACTCGGACGCCAGGTTGGCGTGCCGCGCAGCTACATCGACGAACTCTTCGCGCTCGGTCTGATCGTCATCGGACCGCCGATGGCGCAGCCGATCAGCGAATTCGCTGCCCTCGGATCTGACCAGGCCCCGACGCAGCCGGGGGCGATGGGCGACACCATCGGCCTGGGGGGCGCGATGGGCAACACGGAACTGGCGCAGCTCGATGCGCAGGACATCGATCTGGCGCAGGCGCGGGTTGCGGTGTTGCAGGTACTGCGCGCCAATGCCCCCGTTTTCGGGATGGTGACGATGATCAGGGTCCGGCGTGTGCGGTCTCGCGCAGAATTGCAGGCCCTGCTGCCCGAGGTCCAGGCTCGATTGAGCCGCTCGCGGCCGCCGGTCGAGGCGCGGCAGCTGATGCAGCGCGTCGAATCCCTGCTGGCGGTCCGCTGACGGTCGCCGGTCGTCTTTGGTCTGTAGCGTCGTCGTGGTCATGCCTGCATGAGTTTCCTTGTCATTGACATCG
Source organism: Sphaerotilus sp. (assembly GCF_034519685.1). Classification (GTDB taxonomy): domain Bacteria; phylum Pseudomonadota; class Gammaproteobacteria; order Burkholderiales; family Burkholderiaceae_C; genus Sphaerotilus. Next base: position 357,093 of record NZ_JAXHOF010000002.1, read on the forward strand.
GCAATACCCGTCTCAAGTGGGGGCTCTACGCCGCCCCCCGGCCCGGGGCTGAACTGCTGGCGCATGGTGCGTCATTCCTTGAAACCATCGACCGCCTGGCCGACGACGAGTGGGCGCGCCTGCCCTCGCCCACGCACATGCTGGGCTGCGCGGTGGCGGGCCTGGCGGTGCGCCGGCGGGCCGAAGAGCAGCTGGACCTCTGGGATCTGGTGCCGCGCTGGGTGGTGTCGCAGCCTGTGGCCTGCGGCGTCACCAACGGCTATGACCACCCAGCCCGCCTCGGCTCGGATCGCTGGGTGGCGATGATCGGCGCGCGGGCGCGGGTGCTGGCGTCCGGGGCGCCACGGCCGGCGCTGGTGGTGATGGTGGGCACGGCGGTCACGGTGGATGCGCTCGACGCCGAAGGGCGCTTCCTCGGCGGGCTGATCCTGCCGGGCTTCGGGCTGATGCTGAAGGCGATGGAGTCGGGCACGGCCGGTCTGAAGGTGCCGACCGGCGAGGTGCACGCATTCCCGACCAACACCAGCGACGCGCTGATGAGCGGCGGCACCTACGGCATTGCCGGCGCCATCGAGCGCATGCACCGCCATCTCGTGCGGCGCTGCGGCGAGCCGCCGGTGCTGCTGATGAGCGGTGGTGCCGCGGTCAAGCTGGCGCCGGAGACCGATCTGCCCTTCGAGCTGACCGACACGCTGGTCTTCGAGGGGCTGCTGCAGCTCGCGGCGGCCGGGCCAGCTCAGGGCGGCTGATCCAGCCGGCGTTGCAGGGCGCGCAGTTCCTCGTGTGTCGCGCGCAGTTCGCTGCGCAGCTGCCCGATCTCGGCATGCAGGTCGCGCAGGATGTCGTGCTCCATGCGCCGCTCCGACGATTCGACCCACATGGCCGCGATCGACGCCGTGACCAGCGACAGGATGCCGAAGCCCAGCAGCACCACGAACACGGCGAACACCTTGGACGCTGGTGTGCTCGGCACGATGTCACCGTAGCCGACGGTGGCCGCGGTGGTGAAGGCCAGCCACAGGCCATCGGCCAGCGTGGGGGTGCGGGGCTCGATCCACCAGAATCCTGCGCCGCACAGCAGCAGCACCAGCACCGCCGTGCCGAGCAAGGCCGGCAGACTGTCGCGTGCCAGCAGGTGCTGCAGCAGCCACATCATGTGCAGCAGGGTCAGCAGTGCCGTCAGCAGGCGCAGCGACAGGGCCAGCGAAGAGGTCGAACTGGGTGGCAGCGCCGCCGCGAGCAGCAGGCCGGCGATCAGCGTCCACACCAGCCACCGTCGGGACCGACTGGCCATCAGCACCCTGCGCCGCGCGATCCGCAGCAGCATGGCCAGCGCTGCCACGACATAGGCCGCAGACGCGATCGGGGAGCGTTCGCCCGTGAGCATTTCCAGGTAGAACGCTGGAATCGTGGCGATCAGCGCCCCCAGGACGAACCAGCGGTCATGGTCCCGCAGCGCGCGCAGCGGCTGGGTGCCCGAGTGGGTCTGCAAGGCGGATCGGAGGCGGTGGGCGTCCATCCGGTCAGCGTAGCAGAGGTGGGTGAACCGCTAGGGGATGCGGTGGGCGTCCAGCCAGACCTGCAGCTGGCGCGTGGTCAGCGGGGTGCTGATGAGCATGCCCTGCAGCTGGTTACAGCCCTGGTCGACCAGGAAGGTGCGCTGCGCATCCGTCTCCACGCCTTCGGCGACCACGCTCAGGCCGAGGCCGCGCGCCAGCTGGATGATGGCGCTGGCGATGGCCGCGGACTCGCGCTGGTGCGGCAGCTCCTGCACGAAGGAACGGTCGATCTTCATCGCGTCGATCGGCAGCTCCTTCAGGTGGCTGAGCGAGGAGTAGCCGGTGCCGAAATCGTCCACCGAGAGCTTCACGCCCAATGCCCGCAGCTGCTGCAGCCGTGTGCACACCTGCGGCACATCGTCCATCAGCATGCGCTCGGTGAGTTCCAGCTCCAGCCAGCCGGCGGGCAGGTCCGTCTCCGTGAGCAGTGTCCGGATGGAGTCGACGAAGTCCGGCGCCTGAAACTGCAGCGTCGACAGGTTGACCGCCACCGTGAGCGGCCAGCCCGCGGCGTGCCACAGGCGGGCCTGCCGCGCGGCTTCCCGCAGTACCCAGGCGCCGATGGGCACGATCAGCCGGTGCTGCTCCGCCAGCGCGATGAACTCGTTGGGCGCCAGCAGCCCGCGCTGCGGGTGCTGCCAGCGGATCAGGGCCTCGACGCCCACCGGGTGTCCGTCACAGGCCCGCACCTGCGGCTGGAACAGCAGCGCGAACTCGTCGTGCGTGATGGCATGGCCCAGCTCGCCTTCGAGCATCAGCTTGTCGTAGGCCTGCGTGGCCACGGCGGGTTCGAAGAAGGCGAAGGTGGTGCGGCCACGGCCCTTGGCGACATGCATGGCGGCATCGGCGTGCTTGATGAGCACGTCCGGGCCATCGCCGTCCTGCGGATAGAGCGCGATGCCGATCGAGGGCGTGACCGAGATCGACTGGCCCTCGACCAGCACCTGCGCGCCCACCGCATCGAGCAGCTTGCTGGCCACGCGCACCACCGCCTCGCGGTCGCGCACACCGGGCAGCAGCACCATGAACTCGTCGCCGCCGAAGCGGGCGACGCGGTCGGTGCTGCGCACGCACTGGCACAGGCGCTGCGCGATGGTCTTCAGCAGCGCGTCACCACGGGTGTGGCCGACCGAGTCGTTGACGCGCTTGAAATGGTCCAGGTCGATGAAGAGCAGGGCGAGCTGGGTGTCGGAGGCGCGCGCGGCGACCATCAGGTGGTCGAGCTGGGCGAGGAAGGCGGCGCGGTTGGGCAGGCCGGTGAGCGCGTCGTGGTGGACGAGGTAGTGCAGCCGGGCCTGGGTGGCGTGGCGGTCGCGGATGTCACGCACCACGGCCATGCGCATCGGCTCGCCATGCTGCATGGTGCCGCGGTCGATCACTTCGACGGGGATGCGCGTGCCGTCCTGGTGGACCACGCTGGTTTCGAAGGTGATGTCCTGCTGGCCGTCGAGTTGCCGCACCGTGCGGGTGTGGTGCTCCGGCGCGATCAGCATCAGGGCCGGCCGGCCCAGCAGGTCGTGCAGCGACAGACCGACCAGTTCGCACAGGGCGGGGTTGGCATCGGCGATGTGACCGTCCCGGTGGAAGAAGATCCCTTCGACACCGGCTTGCAGGAACTTGTTCAGACGCTCTTCGGATTCGAGCAGTGCGCGCTCGGCGGCATGGTGGCGGCTCTGGTCGACGATGAGCACGTAGACGCCGGAGCGGCGGCCCTGCGGATCGAGGTGGGGCGTGAGCGTGATCTCGACCCACAGGCGCTGGCCATCGCGCAGGGCCAGCGGCTGCTCCAGCGTGAGGGCCTGACCGTCCTGCAGGGTGCCGGTCAGCACAGGGGCGAGCTGATCGGCCAGTTCCGGCAGCAGCACATCGGCCAGCGCCCGACCCAGTGGCGAGCGCGCCGGGTCGCACAGACCCTGCATGAAGGTCTGGTTGGCATAGGTACATAGCTGCCGCATGCCGTCGAAGTAGGCCATCATGACCGGCGCGCTGTCGGCCATGCGGCACAGCTTGTCCCGGTCCTGCCCGGCGTCGAGCGAGCCCGCCCCGGTGGCGGGCAGGTCTGCAAAGGGAGGCTTGGGCAACGGCATGACGTCGATGATACCGACGGCCATCCACTCGTCAGACAACCATGTACCCCCGGGTTCCGGGGTCACGGCCATGGTCTCAGAGGATGTAGCGCGACAGATCTTCGTTGCCAGCCAGGGCACCGAGGCGCTTTTCCACTTCGGCGGCATCGATGGAGACCGTCTGGCCGGCACGCTGCGGTGCGTCAAACGATATCTCGTCCAGCAGCCGCTCCAGCACCGTCGAGAGCCGGCGCGCGCCGATGTTCTCGGTGCGCTCGTTGACGCCGTGGGCGGTCTCGGCGAGGCGGCGGATGGCGTCGGGGGTGAACTCCAGCGTCACGCCTTCGGTGGCCAGCAGCGCCTGGTACTGCTTGATCAGGCTGGCGTGGGTGCTGGAGAGGATGGCTTCGAAGTCGTCCACGCTCAGCGAGGACAGTTCCACCCGGATCGGGAAGCGGCCCTGCAGTTCGGGAATCAGATCGCTCGGCCTGGACAGGTGGAAGGCGCCCGACGCGATGAACAGGATGTGGTCGGTCTTGACCATGCCGTGCTTGGTCTTGACGGTGGTGCCCTCGACCAGCGGCAGCAGGTCGCGCTGCACGCCCTGGCGCGACACGTCGGCGCCCTGCGACTCGCTGCGGCTGGTGACCTTGTCGATCTCGTCGAGGAAGACAATGCCGTTCTGCTCGGTGTTGTGCAGTGCGCGGGTCACGATCTCCTCGTCGTTGACCAGGCGCTGCGCTTCCTCGTCGATCAGCAGGCGGCGGGCCTCGGCGATGGTGAGCTTGCGCGTCTTGCGGCGGCTCTGACCGAGCTGGGAGAACATGCCCTTGAGCTGCTCGGCCATGTCTTCCATGCCGGCCGGGCCCATGATCTCGACCGCCTGCCGCGCCTCGGCCAGGTCGATCTCGATCTCCTTGTCCTCCATCGTGCCTTCGCGCAGGCGCTTGCGGAAGGTCTGGCGTGCGGCGCTGTCGACCGGGGCGGGAGCGGGCGCCGGCGCTTCTCCGAAACCGAAACCCAGTCCGCCGGACGTCGCCGGACGTGCTGGCGGCACCAGCACGTCGAGGATGCGGTCCTCGGCCGCGTCTTCGGCGCGGTGGCGCATCAGGGTGACCTGGCGCTCGCGCTCCAGCTTGACGGCACTCTCGACCAGGTCGCGGATGATGGTGTCCACGTCCTTGCCGACATAGCCGACCTCGGTGAACTTGGTGGCCTCGACCTTGATGAAGGGCGCGTCCGCCAGCCGGGCCAGCCGGCGGGCGATCTCGGTCTTGCCGACGCCGGTCGGGCCGATCATCAGGATGTTCTTGGGCGTGATCTCGTGGCGCAGCGTGGCGTCGACCTGTTGCCTGCGCCAGCGGTTGCGCAGCGCGATGGCGACGGCGCGCTTGGCGGCGTGCTGGCCGACGATGTGGCGGTCGAGTTCGGAGACGATTTCCTGCGGGGTCATGGCGCTCATGGTCGGTTCTGGCTCAGTCGAGCGTCTCGATGGTGTGGGACTGGTTGGTGTAGATGCACAGGTCGCCGGCGATCTCCAGCGAGCGCTTGACGACCTCGGCCGGCGCCATCTCGGTGTGCTGCAGCAGCGCGCGGGCGGCGGCCTGCGCGTAGGCGCCGCCCGAGCCGATCGCCACGATGCCGTGCTCCGGCTCCAGCACGTCGCCGTTGCCCGTGATGATGAGCGAGGCGGTGCGGTCGGCCACCGCCAGCATGGCTTCGAGGCGGCGCAGCACGCGGTCGGTGCGCCAGTCGCGGGTCAGCTCGACGGCGGCGCGCACGAGGTGGCCCTGGTGTTTTTCGAGCTTGGCCTCGAAGCGCTCGAACAGCGTGAAGGCGTCGGCGGTGGCGCCTGCGAAGCCGGCCAGCACCTGGTCGCGGTGCAGCTTGCGCACCTTGCGCGCGCTGGCCTTGACGATGATGTGGCCGAGCGTGACCTGGCCGTCACCGCCGATGGCCACGGTGTTGCCGCGGCGCACGCTGACGATGGTGGTGCCGTGATAGGACTCGGTGGACATGGAGAAAGGTTTCCTGTGAAGGGGCTGGCACGTGCGGCTGCGCGGCCTGGCCCGGGGATCAGCGCCGGGTCAGAAGTTCCGGACCGTGACGCGGGCGTGTTCGCTGATGCCCATGGCGCCGCAGAACAGCGCCACCAGTCGGTGGGCGTCGACGAAGCTGACGTTGCGCCCCTCGGCGTGGCGGGACAGCACCCAGTTGAGCAGATCGCCCGCGGCGATGAAGTCGATGCGGATCAGGCGCGTGCAGGAGACCTGGATCAGCGTCGACTTGCCGATCTGCTGGTCCATGCCCTTGAGCAGGTTGCCGATGTCGCCGATGAGCTGGCCGTTCAGCTCGACCGTGGCGATTTCCAGCAGGCCTTCGTCGGGTGTCTGCGATTCCATGAATCCGGTCACGACTTCGGCCACGCCGGAGACGGGGGCGACCGTCCGCCCGGTTTCGTCGGACAGGCGCAGCACGCAGCGCGACGGTGCCCAGGACGGTGGCGAGACCTCGTAGGTCATGCAGTAGTCGATGGCGACCTGGTCGAAGTCGAGCGCCCGGTGGGTCAGGCGCAGGGCTTCGAGGCGCAGCATCCAGTACGCAGGATCGGCATCGCGCACGCCCGTCGGCGACAGATCGGCCAGCAGCGCGAACAGCGAATTGCCGCCGAGCCAGCACATCTCGATCGGCTCGTCGGCCCAGTCCTTCAGCAGGCGGTGCAGCGCGCTGGCGGCCTGCGCGTCGATGTGGCGCGTGTGGCGCCAGTCGAGTACCCAGGGCAGCGGCATCTGCAGCAGCTGCGAGCGCAACTGCGTGACGGCATCCGCGTCGATGAAGTCGGGTGCCACCCAGCCGACCGTGCCGTCGAACTGGCTGTTGCCGCGCTGGGTGGGGCGCGCCCGCTCGCTGGCCACGGCGTCCGCCACCAGCCGTGGCAGCGAATACCACTGCGGTGGCGACCAGCCGAAGCGCTGGGTGTAGTCCAGGGCCAGCGACTCGAACTTGGTCTGTTGTCCGATGGCACGGTAGAGGTCGAACAGCGCGTACCAGGTCTCGGCGTGCTGGGCCCGCGGGCCGCTCAGGCTGATGAGGCTGTGCAGCGAGCGTTCGCACAGCTCGAAATCGGCATTGGCAAAGGCGATGACGGCCTCGTCGAGGTCCGGGTCGTGCGCCAGTTCGGTGACTTCGATGCTGTGCGGCGGACTGTCGTCCATCGGACCGTGGACACTGCTGATGCGGCCGGGCGACAGGCGAGCAGCGCCTGTGGACAAGGTCGACGGGGAGGTGGTGGACATCGACCGCAGCGAGATGCCCCGGGACTGGGCTTCATACCCGATGAGCTCCGACTCCATCTGCATCGGCGTCGTCGGCTTGAAGGCGTCGGAGAGCTGCGGATGGGTGGCCATGACCTGCGGTGCAGTGGTCGCGCCGAAGAAGGATTCGGTGCGGGCTGTCGAGGCCTGGCGTCCCACCGTCGCCGCCGCATTGCGGCGCGGGGCCGAGCCGTTCGATTCGCCCACCATCTGGCGCTCGATGGCGTCGATCTTGTCCTTGACGTCGTCGCTGTCCGGGCGGGTGGCGTAGCTGTCCTGGCTGCGCACCTCGGAGTCGTCGAGGTGGGACAGGCCGTCCAGACCGGCCAGTCCTTCGCCAGTCAGACCTTCGCGGCGGATCTTGCGCAGCGTGTCGAACTCGCGCTTGCGGACGAAGTCGTTGCGCCGCTTGCGCTCGATCATCGCTTTGAGTTCGGACTTGGCGTAGTCGTCTTCCTTGCTGTCCGCGCCCGCAGCATTCAGGTCTGCCCAGTCGGTGGTCGGGTTGAGCGCAAAGCGCACCACCTTGCGGAAAAATCCGCTCTTGGGAGGATCCTTGGGGTCAGCCATGTCTGGGTGTGCGGCCGGGCCCGGGTGCTCAGTCGCCGAAGAGTTTTTGTTTCAGTTCCCTGCGCTGCTGCGCTTCCAGCGACAGTGTAGCGGTCGGACGTGCCAGCAGGCGGCCCAGGCCGATCGGTTCACCGGTTTCATCACAGTAACCATAGTCACCGGATTCGATGCGGCTGAGCGACTGGGTGATCTTCTTCAGCAGCTTGCGCTCGCGGTCGCGGGTGCGCAGCTCCAGCGCGTGCTCTTCCTCGATCGTGGCGCGATCCGCCGGATCGGGGACGATGGACGTGTCCTCGCGCAGGTGCTCGGTCGTCTCGCCTGCATTGGCCAGCAGGTCGTCCTTCTGCTTCTTCAGGCAGGCACGGAAGAAGTCGAGCTGCTGCTCGCTCATGTACTCGCTCTCCGGCATGGCCATCAGCTCGGCTTCCGTCAGGTCGCGTCCTGCTTTGGTCTTCCAGGCGTTGGCGAGGGTCGGGTCGGTCTTGGGGTCGTTCTGGGGCATGGGAGACTCGGGTGGCAATCAAGGGTGAAATCGTGGCGGCCACCTGTCAGGGCCGATTCCGGGCGCGCGGATTGTATCCACCTCAGCCTGACGCAGGCTGAGACCCGTCGGCAGGGGCGCAACCCGGTGTGCGGCGCATCACACGAGACACTGTGCCAATCCTTGCTGGAACACGTCACCCGGCAGGTCGATGCCGATGAACACCATCTTGCTCTGGCGCTTCTCGCCGGGCAGCCATTTCGGGCCCAGGTCGCTGCCCATCAGCTGGTGCACGCCCTGGAAGATGACCTTGCGCTCGGTGCCCTTCATGTTCAGCACGCCCTTGTAGCGCAGCATGCGCGGGCCGTAGATCTGCACGATGGAGCCGAGGAAGTCCTCCAGCTTGGCCGGGTTGAAGGCCTTGTCCGCGCGGAAGACGAAGGACTTGACGTCGTCGTCGTGGTGATGGTGGTGTGGGTGATCGCAGTGTTCGCCGGGGCCATGGTCGTGACCGTGGTGGTCATCGTGCGCATGGTGGTGGCCATGGTCCGCAGCGGCCAGGAACTCCGGGTCGATCTCCAGCTTGGCGTTCAGGTTGAAGCCGTGCAGGTCGAACACCTGTGCGATCGGCACATCGCCGAAATTGACCCGGCGTTGCGGCGCGCGCGGATTCATGTGCTTCAGGCGGTGTGACAGCGCATCGAGCGCCGCTGCATCGGACAGATCGGCCTTGCTGATGAAGATCCGATCGGCGAAACCGATCTGGCGGCGCGCTTCCTGGCGGTCGTCGAGCTGCTTCTGGGCGTGGACGGCATCGACCAGCGTCAGGACGGAGTCGAGCAGGTAGCTCTCGGCGACCTCGTCGTCCATGAAGAAGGTCTGTGCCACCGGGCCCGGATCGGCCAGGCCGGTCGTCTCGATCACGACACGGTCGAACACCAGCTCGCCCTTGCGGCGCTTGGCGGCCAGGTCGGACAAGGTGGAGCGCAGGTCTTCGCGGATCGTGCAGCAGACGCAGCCGTTGCTGAGCTGGATGATCTGTTCTTCGGTGTCGCCGACGAGGATGTCGTTGTCGATGTTCTCTTCGCCGAACTCGTTCTCGATCACGGCGATCTTCTGGCCGTGGGCTTCCGTCAGGATGCGCTTGAGCAGCGTCGTCTTGCCAGAGCCGAGGAAGCCGGTGAGGATGGTGGCGGGGATGAGGCCTGTGGACATGGGTGGGCGCGCGCTGTGGGGCGGGAGAGAGCAAGAAGCGGAAATCGAATTGTCGACTGTCTGTCAAGCCCCCGGATGTGTCAAGGCATCCTCCCCGGCCGGCCTCCGGAGTCACCCCGGTACTGTGCGGTCACCATCATCGGGTATTCTCGGCACATGATGACTACCGGCACCTGATCGTGTCCGATCCCCAGCAGAGTCACCGTTTCGGCCGCGAATCCGGACGGGGCACTCCACACGATCACCGCACGCTGTTCGAGCGGGTGATCGAATTCATTTCCCCTGGTCCCGACTCGCGCGACGAGCTGATGGAGACGCTGGCCGATGCCGAGAAGCGCGAGCTGATCGACCCGGAATCGCGCTCGATGCTCGAAGGTGTGTTACGCATGGCCGACCTGACGGCCGGTGATGCGATGGTGGCCGCGCCCCGCATGGACCTGCTCGACATCGCCTCGACCTACGACGAGGTGCTCGCCAGCGTCATCGACACGGGACATTCCCGTTTCCCGGTGTTCGAGGGCGAGCGCGACAACATCGTCGGCGTGCTGATGGCCAAGGATCTGCTCAAGGTCCAGCGCTCGCCGGACCTGCACCTGCGCACGCTGCTGCGCCCGGCGCTGTTCGTGCCGGAGTCGAAGGGGCTCAACGAACTGCTGCGCGATTTCCGCTCGAACCGCAACCACCTGGCCATCGTCATCGACGAGTTCGGCGCCCTCGCCGGCCTCATCACGATCGAGGATGTGCTGGAGGAGATCGTCGGCGAGATCGAGGACGAGTTCGATGACAAGGTCAGCGAGTCCGGTCTGTACATGCTGGCCGATGGCAGCTGCCGGGTGCCGGGTGATGCGTCGATCGAGGCCATCAACGCCCACTTCTCGATCGATCTGGCCGAAGACGGCATCGAGACCATCGGAGGCCTCGTCGCGCACCGCAATGGCCAGGTGCCGCGGCGCGGAGAGATCGTCGATGTCGGCCCGCTGCGCTTCTCGGTGATGCTGACCCGGGGCGGTGCGGTGCGCTGGTTCAAGGTGGTGCGGCTGTCGCAGGACGAGAGCGCGGGTGGCTGAGGCGGGACCGGCGCACAGCGGGTGGTCGGGGCGCGGATGGGCGCCCGTCGGGCTCGCCTTGCTGGCGGGTGGGGCGCAGGCCTGGGCGATGGGGCCGCTGGCACTCGGCTGGCTGCAGGTGCTGTCGGTGGCGGTGCTGGCGTGGCTGATCGCGGGCTCGGCCCGGCCGCGGGCGGGCTGGATCGGCCTCGCGTTCAGCGTGGCCTGGCTGAGCGGCACGTTCTGGTGGCTGTTCATCAGCATGCACCGCTACGGCCATCTGCCAGCCTGGCTGGCCGCGCTGGCGGTGGGCTTGCTGGCGGTGGCGCTGTCCGCGTATCTGGTGCTGGCGATGGTCCTGTTCGCCCGCTGGCGATGCGGGCGGCTGGGGCCGGACCTGCTGCTCTGGAGTGGGCTGTGGCTGCTGGCCGAACTGGGGCGCGGCGTGGTGTTCACCGGCTTTCCCTGGGGCGCGGCGGGCTATGCCCATGTGGAGGGACCGCTGGCGGCGCTGGCGCCCTGGGCCGGGGTGTACGGCATCGGTGCGGTGGCGGCGGCGCTGGGCTGGCTGGTGCAGCATGGGCTGGCGTCGGCCGGGTGGCGCGGCCGGGTTGCCGCGGTGCTGGCGGTGGCCGCATTGGCTGGTTTGCCCGGAGGCCGTGGCGGCGAGTTCACACAGGCTCGTGGTGAGCTGTCGGTGACGCTGCTGCAGGGCAATGTGCCGCAGGACGAGAAGTTCGACTTCAGCCGCTTGCCCGAGACACTGGACTGGCACCTCAAGGCGCTGCTCGCGTCGAAGGCGGACCTGGTGATCGCGCCCGAAACCGCCATTCCGCTGCTGCCTTCGCAGTTGCCAGAGGGGCTGTGGCGGGCGCTGACGGACCACTTCGGCGAGCGCGACACCCGTGCGTTGATCGGTGTGCCGCTGGGCGACGCCCAGCAGGGCTACACCAACTCGGTGGCCGGTCTGGGCGCCGGGGTGGACGCGCCGTTCTACCGCTACGACAAGCACCACCTCGTGCCGTTCGGTGAGTTCATCCCGCTGGGCTTCCGCTGGTTCGTCGACATGATGCAGATGCCGCTGGGCGACTTCGCCCGTGGACCGCTGGTATCGGCGTCGTTCCCGGTCCGCGGCGAGCGGGTCGGGCCGAACATCTGCTACGAGGACTTGTTCGGCGAGGAACTGGCCGCCCGTTTCGTGGATGAGGCGACGGCGCCGACCGTGCTGGCCAACGTCAGCAACATCGGCTGGTTCGGTGAATCGGTCGCGGTGGACCAGCACCTGCGGATCTCGCGCATGCGCGCGCTGGAGTTGCAGCGGCCGATGGTGCGCGCCACCAACACGGGGGCGACGGTGGCGATCGACCACCGCGGTGTGGTGACGCACCGGCTGGTGCCGCATGTGCGCGGCGTGCTGGAGGCGCGGGTGCAGGGGCGCGAGGGCACGACGCCGTTTGCCTGGTGGGCGGGGCGGTTCGGGCTGTGGCCGTTGTGGGCGCTGGGGAGCCTGGGCCTGCTGGCCGCCGGCTGGGGCGCGCGTCGCCGGGGCTGACCCAGGGTGCGGCGGATGCGGCGGGTGTGGGTCAGCGCGAGGAGGGCGGGCTCTGGGTCCAGCGCCGCGCCGCCGCTTCCACCACCTCCGACAGCGGCACATCCTGTCCCGCTCCCCGCTGCCGCCGCAGCCACTGCGCATCATTGCCCTCGCCGAGCGACTCACGCAGCAACTGGCACGCCTCCCACGACTTCAGGTCGACCGCATGCGTCTCCACCCGTGCCAGCGTGCGCACGATGTCGTCGCGCAGCTTGCCGCGCTGCTTGGTCTGCGGGTTGACGATGTCGCCCTGCAGCCCGAAGCGGCAGGCCTGGAAGCGGTTGTAGGTGTAGACGAGGTAGTCGTCCTCGACCGGCTCGAATGGCCGCTCCTCGATCAGGTAGCGGCAGATCGCCTGCAGGTAACACGCCAGCGCCGCCGCCTTCTCCACCGTCAGCGGTGTGTCGCACACACGCAGCTCGATCGTGCCGTACTCGGGCTTGGGGCGGATGTCCCAGTAGAAGTCCTTCATCGACTGGACGACGCCGGTGGCGGTCATCTTGTCGAAGTAGCCGCCGAACTCGTCCCAGCTCCGCACGAACGGCGCCCGCCCCGACAGCGGGAACGCGAACACCGAGTTCAGCCGCGCCGAGTCGAAGCCGGTGTCCTGCCCCTGCACGAAGGGCGAGGAGGCCGACAGCGCGATGAAATGCGGCACGTACCGCGACAGCGCGTGCAGCAGCCACAGCGCGTCGTCGCCGTTCGGGCAGCCGACGTGGACGTGCTGGCCGAAGACGGTGAACTGCTTGGCGAGGTAGCCGTAGAGATCGCTGATGTAGTGGAAGCGCTCGCCGGGGTAGATCTGCTGCTCGCTCCAGTGCTGGAAGGCGTGGGTGCCGCCGCCGGCGATCTCGATGTTGAGCCGCCGCGCCGCGCGCACGAGCTGGTCGCGCATATCGCGCAGCTCGGCCACCAGCGGGCCGTGCTCGCGCTGGATCGACGTGCCGATCTCGATCATCGAGCGGGTGATCTCGGGCTTGATGTCCCAGGCGCCGGTGTGGCGGGCGGTCTCGCGCAGCAGATCCTGCGCCTGCGGGATCAGGTCGTGGTCGTGCGTGGAGATGATCTGCAACTCCAGCTCGACGCCGATGGTCAGTGACTCGGAGGTGGTGAATTCCTGCAGCGGCATGGCGTGTCCTTGTGTCAGGTTTCAGGCGTCGCGCGTCTCGCGGGCGACCACGCCGAGGCCGAGCTGCAGCCAGATCGGCCCGCTCAGCTGCATCAGCGTCAGCGCGATCAGCAAGGCCTGCAGCAGGGTCGAGTCCGGCAGCGGCAGCGAACTCGGCCAGCCCAGCGTGTTGCTGGTGAGCAGCACGCTGAGGCCGGATGCGGGCTGCAGTGCCAGTCCCAGCCCGAGCGACTGGCGCCAGCCCAGGCCGCTGGGACGGGCGAGCAGCAGCACGGTGCCGGTCTTGGCGAGCAGACGTGCGCCGATGATGGCCGCGACCATGGGCAGCAGGTCGAACAGGCCATCCAGCGTGGACAGCAGGCCCAGCGTCACCAGCAGCAGCAGGGTCAGCGCGGCGCCGCCACTGCCGAGCTGCGGCTCCACCTGCAGCCGGTGGCCCATGCGCGCCCGTGCCACCATGCCGGCGATCAGCAAGGCCAGCAGCGGCGACACGGTGAACTGCGCTGCCAGCATCGCCGCCAGCACCACCAGGGCCAGTTGCAGGGCCGCCAGCCCCGGGCCGTGGATCTGTCGGCTGAGTCGCTCCAGCAGCAGCCCGCTGATGGCGCCCAGCAGATAGGAGCCGCACAGCGCATAGAGGGCGCCCGCCAGCGCGGGTTGCCAGTCGAAGCCGTCCGAGTCGAGCGTGACGAGCACCCGCCATGCCGTCAGCGCCAGCACGGCGCACACCGTGTTCACCGCCGTCATCATCAGCAGCCGCTCGCTGACCTGTCCGCGTGGCCGCAACTCGTTGAGCACGGCCATCGCGATCACGGGCGAGCTGGCCATCGCCACCGCCCCGGCCAGTCCGGCCGACGACACCGACACGCCCATCCAGACCAGCGCCCCGGCCACCGCCAGCCCCGTGGCCAGCGCCTCGGCCAGACACTTGACCGCCAGCCAGGGGTTGTCGACCAGCCAGCGCGGGCGGATGCGGCTGCCCAGCTCGAACACCAGCAGGCCCACTGCCAGGTCGAGCAGCGGTTTCCACGGGTCCAGCTCGGACTTGACCACCAGGCTCAGTGCCAGCGGACTCGCCAGCGCACCCACCAGCATCGCCCCCAGCGCCCGAGGCAGCCGTGTCACCCGGTGGACCGCTTCGCCCGCCAGCAGCGCCACGATCATCAGCACCGCCAGCCCCATGATCGGGTCCGCGCCGCGCAGCGCCTCGATCGGCCAGCGTGCCAGTTCGCTGCCGATCGCGCCGAGATTGTCCAGACTGAAATCGCCCGGGTGACCTGCCGTCAGAGGATCCAGGGGCAGCGACACGTCTAGCTTGTTCACATCCGGTCTCCTCGGTGTCATGGGTGGAAAGGACTGTAGGTCAGCCACATGGGTGTTTGGTGAGACAAATCTCACGAATTGCACCAGTGCGGGGCACAGTGTACCGACCGGCCGGTACCTCAAGGTGACAACGTCAGCGGCCTGAACGGGTTCTGCCGACGCAGCGAAGGCCGGGAGGAACCTGCGGAGTCGATAATGGTCGATTGATGTCAGAACCTCCCCATGGCCCTCCTTACCCTACTTGACGCCAGCCTTGCCTACGGGCACGTGGCCTTGCTTGACCACGCGGCGATGTCGCTGGAGGCCGGCGAACGCATCGGCCTCATCGGCCGCAACGGCACCGGCAAGTCGTCGCTGCTGAAGATCCTCGCCGGCCTGGAGCTGCCCGACGACGGCACGCTGCAGGTGCAGACCAATGTGCGCCGCTACTACGTGCCGCAGGAGCCGCAGTTCGAGGCGGGCGTGACGGTGTTCGACGCCGTCAGCGTCGGGGTGGCCGAGGCCAAGTCGCTGCGCGAGCGCTACGAGGCGCACGCGGACGGCGACGACCTCGACGCGCTGCAGAGCCAGATCGAGGCCGTTGATGGCTGGACCTGGGAGCAGCGGGTGGACGAGACGCTGGAGCGACTGAAGCTGTCGCCGGGCCAGTTGGTGGATGCGCTGTCGGGCGGTCTGCGCAAGCGGGTGGCGCTGGCGCAGGCGCTGGTGGCGGCACCCGACGTGCTGCTGCTCGACGAGCCGACCAACCACCTCGACCTCGACTCGATCGTCTGGCTGCAGGATCTGCTGATCGCGTTCCGTGGCGCGGTGCTGCTCATCACCCATGACCGGGCCTTCCTGGACGCCGTCTCGACGCGCATCCTTGAACTCGATCGCGGCCAGATCCGCAGCTACCCGGGCAGCTTCACCACCTATGAAGCGACCAAGGCGCGCGAGCTGGAGGACGAGGCGCTGGCCAATGCCCGCTTCGACAAGCTGCTGGCGCAGGAAGAGGTCTGGATCCGCAAGGGCGTCGAGGCGCGCCGCACCCGCAGCGTCAGCCGCGTCAACCGGCTGACCGACCTGCGCGACCAGCGCGCCGCGCGCCGCGATGTGGTGGGCAAGGTGCGGCTCGAAGTCGATGCCAGCTCGCGCAGCGGCAAGATCGTGGCCGAGCTGGAGGGCGCGACCAAGTCCTACGGCGAGCGCACCATCGTGCGCGGCTTCACCGGCACCATCCTGCGCGGCGACAAGGTCGGCCTGATCGGCCCGAACGGCGCTGGCAAGACGACGCTGCTGAAGATGATCCTGGGCGAACTTGCGCCCGACAGTGGCACGGTCAAGCTCGGCACGATGCTGCAGGTGGCGTACTTCGACCAGATGCGCGAGGCGCTCAACCTCGACGCGACGCTGGCCGACACCATCAGCCCCGGCAGCGAGTGGATCGAGATCGGCAACGCGCGCAAGCACGTGATGAGCTACCTCGGCGACTTCCTGTTCTCGCCGGCGCGGGCGAACTCGCCGGTGCGCAGCCTCTCGGGCGGCGAGCGCAACCGGCTGCTGCTGGCGCGGCTGTTCGCCAAGCCGGCCAACGTGCTGGTGCTGGACGAGCCGACCAACGATCTGGACATCGAGACGCTGGAGCTGCTGGAAGACCTGCTGCAGAACTTCAAGGGCACCGTGTTCCTGGTCAGCCACGACCGGCGCTTCCTCGACGCGGTGGTGACCAGCACCATCGTCAGCGAAGGCGACGGCAACTGGCGCGAGTACGAAGGCAGCGTCGAGGACTGGCTGCTGCAGTCACAGCGCGCCGCCGCGATGGCGGCCAAGGCGGCCCGCAATGCCCCCGCGCCGACGCCAGCGAAGGCGGTGGTGGCCGCGGCGCCCGTGGCCGCAGCCGCGCCTGCCGTCGCCAAGCGCAAGCTCAGCTACAAGGAGCAGCGTGAGCTGGACGAGCTGCCCGCCCGCATCGCTGCGCTCGAAGCCGAGCAGGCGGCGCTGAACGAGGCGCTTGCGGGCACCGAGCTGTACATGGGCCCGGCCGACAAGGTGACCGCCGCACACGCCCGCCATGCGGCCATCGACGACGAGCTGCTGTCGCTGATGGAGCGATGGGAGGCGCTGGAAGCGCGCTGAACGCACCGGCCTGCTTCCTGTCGGGTCAGTCGGCCAACGCCGGCATGCGCCGGATCTGCGGGCGCTGCCAGTGCACGAAGGCGGTCGACAGCATCAGCGCTTCGCCATCGGCCACATGGCGATCGGCTTCGATCAGGGTGCGGCAGAGGTGCATCAGCTCCTCGCACAGCGCCGGGTCGTCGACCTCCGACAGCAGGCTGCGGACAAGGTAGGGATCGATCTGGCTGCTGTCGGTCCAGACCATCGGTGACTGCACCAGCAGGTCATTGCACAGGCCGTGCATCACCTCCCGGAAGGCCGGTCCGCTCAGGCCGAGGCGTCTGGCGACACCGTGCAGTTCCAGTGCATCGATTTCGACCAGACTCAGGTGACCATCGGCCAGCAGCGCCAGGGCGACAACGCGGGCGGCGGCTTCGGGGCTGTTGGTGGGATAGCTGCGCATGGTGAACGTCCTCGTGGTGATGGAAAAGTCAGGCATCGGGGATTCGACAGACGCAGAGTAGGTGAGCTGATTCAGCGGAAAAACCAGCCAATTTCTGAAGCCTTGTTCGTAAAATATGAACCATGAGCCTCGACTTCAGCTATCGGCATCTCTATTACTTCTGGGTAGTGGCCAAGGAGGGCGGCGTCGCGCGTGGTGCGGCGCGACTCGGCGTGGCGGTGCAGACGGTCAGCGCACAGGTGCGTGAACTGGAGCATGCCTTGGGGCATGCGCTGCTGCAGCCGGCCGGGCGGGGTGTGACGCTCACCGAGGCCGGTCGGGCGGCGATGCTCCAGGCGGAGCAGATCTTCCAGCTGGGCGCGGCATTGCCCGACCGGGTGCGCGATGCTGCGACGGTACCGGCGGTGCGGCTGGCGGTGGGGGTGGGCGGCGGGCTGCCCAAGCTGGTGGTGTGGCGGCTGCTGCAGCCAGTGCTGGCCGAGCCGCAGCTGCGCCTGCAGATCGGTGAACAGGCCTTCGAGCCGATGCTGGCCGATCTGGTGCTGCACCGGCTGGATGTTGTGCTGGCCGACCGTGCCGCGCCCTCACAACCGGGCCTGCGGGTCTACAGCCACCGCCTCGGCGGCTCGCCCGTGGGCTGGTATGCGCCACCGGCCTGGTTCGCCGCGGGCAGCGAGGACTTCCCGCATTCGCTCGCCCGTGTCCCGGTGCTGTTGCCGACCCGCTCCGCCGCGATGCGGGTCGCGCTCGACCAATGGTTCGAGCGTGAGGCCCTGCGTCCTCGGATCGTGGGGGAATTCGACGACAGCGCGATGCTCAAGACCTTCGGCGCGGGCGGGATGGGGGTGTTTCCTGCCGTCGACTGGGTGCATGACGACCTGGTGGCGCGCTTCGGGGTGCGCCGCATCGGCGGCAGTTCTGGCGTGGAAGAACCCTTTTTCGCGATCGCGGCCGACAAGCGGATCGAGCATCCGCTGGTGCAGCGGCTCTGGTCCGAGCCGGCCACTGCGGGCCGGCGGGCCGGGCTCAGTCCGGCTTCACGCTCCCGGCCTTGACCACTTCCGCCCAGCGCGGAATCTCGCGGGCGATCAATGCCCCGAACGCCTGCGGCGTCGTGGGGGTCGGCACGGCGCCTTCGCCTGCGAGCTGCCTGGCCACCTCCGGCAGTGCGAGCGCCTTGTTGACCTCGGCGTTCAGGCGCGTGACCACGGCCTCGGACGTGCCGGCCGGTGCGACGACGCCGTACCACTGGTCGGCCTCGAATCCCGGATAACCGCTCTCGGCGACGGTCGGCACGTCGGGCAGCGCGGCGATGCGCTCCGGGCTGGAGACGGCCAGCGCGCGCAGCCGGCCGCTGCGGATGTGGGCGATGACGGCCGGGGCGCCGGTGAAGGTGGCGTCCACCTGGCCGGCGATCAGGTCGGTGACCGAGGGCGCGGTGCCGCGGTAGGGGATGTGCAGCAGGAAGGTCTTCGTGCGCAGCTTCAGGTACTCGAAGGTGATGTGTGCGGCGCTGCCGTTGCCGCCGGACGAGTAGGACAGGCGGCCCGGCTTCGACTTCGCCAGCGCGATGAACTCCTGGAACGTCTTCGCAGGCGAATTGGCCGGCACCACCAGCACGTTGGGCACCCGCGCCACCCAGGCCACGGGCACGAAGCTCTTCAACGGGTCGTAGCCGAGCTTGGGGTAGATCGACGGGTTGACGCCGAGCGTGCCGATGTGGCCCATCAGCAGGGTCTGGCCGTCCGGCTCGGCCCTGGAGGCCTCGGTCGCGCCGATCGAGCCGCCCGCGCCGGGGCGGTTGTCCACGACCACGTTCTGGCCGAGCGCCAGCGCGAGCTTCGGGGCGAGGGCGCGGGCCAGGATGTCGGTCGAGCCGCCGGGGGTGAAGGGCACGATCAGGCGCGTCGGGCGGCCTGAGGCACCGCTCTGTGCAGCGCTCAATACAGGCCACAGCAACGGCAGCGTTGCGCCTGCCAGCAACAGCCGACGGTGGTGGAGTGTGCGCGGGTCATTGGATGAGAGGGTGCGAGGGGGGCGAAGCATGCGGGGTGTCTCCTGACTTGCGGGCCACCCATTGTGGCGTTCGCGGAAGTGACGCGGTACAGGGGCGGTTGACGGATCGGTTGTGATCTATTGCACGGAAGGCATTAAATAGAGATACTTAAAGTTACAAATGGGGCAGGGAGCTTCACCAATGTCAAATCCTGTGGACGGGGTCTTGTTGGCGCGGGCGCACAACGTCGAGGCGGTGCTGTCGTTGCTGCCACTGGGTGTGGTTGTGCTGGTGAGTGAAAGTTTGCGGCTCGAATCGGCGAATCGCATGGCGCATGGGCTGCTTGGCCAGCACAAAGGACTGATGCTGGACGCGGGCCAGCATTTGGTGGCGACCTCCATCGAGGCGAATCGGGCGTTGCAGCAGCATTTGGGTTGGGCTGCTGGCCGCGCGGCACATCGTGAGGCACAGCCCTTCCGATCGCTGCGCGTGCAGGGGCTGCATGGTGCGCTTCACCTGGGCGTGGCACCGCTACCGGCCAAGGCGCCGGAGGTTTCCTTGCCGGCGGTGGCCGAGGTGGTGGCGGTGGCTGTGTTTGTCAGTGACCCAGACGCCATGCTGCCCACCCTGCCGGAGGTGCTTTGCCAGACCTATCGCCTGACCCGCGCTGAAGCGCAATTGACGGCGGCTCTGGCGCAGGGGCTGACGCTGGTCGAGGTGGCGCAGCAGCGAGGGCTGAGCATGAACACGGTGCGCACGCAGCTCAAGAGCGCGTCTGCCAAGGTGGGGGTGCGGCGGCAGGCGGATCTGGTGCGGGTGGCGTTGTCGGGGGCGATGGCTTGGGGATAGCGCCCTTTCTCTGGGTGAGAGTCTGTGAGTAACCATCCCACGGCAAAGTTGAGGCGGCTCACTTCTTCATCGTGGCCCCATCTTTTCAAACGAAGGGGCCTCCTCAATTCCCGGAGCGTTCACTAGCATGACATCTTGCACTCGCGGTATCGATCTAGACATCCTTGCCAGCATGCATTTTGACTGTCTTTGCTACCCCTGTTGCAGATGTCCTTGCAGCCATTGGCTTGAGTTTGACAGCGTGATCCACACTGCCTATTTGAGTCATCTGCCGCTACTAGCCATGAACTTCTGGCTACAGATTTTTTCCCAGAGAGTTCGCTTTTCCAATCTGCAATCGCATGATTATTGGCTTGACATGACACCGTCGAAGCAACTGGGGTCGCGTTTGCATGCAAAGGCGCAGAGAGCACCAGCGCCAAAAGAGAAATACGAAAGTCGAACATCTTGCATCTCCTCCCGCAAGCAACGATTGTCAGGCCACACCTGCGGGCATGTATGGCCTAGCCTGTTGATTCTATTGCAGTGTTGTACTTCAGCTTAGAGCGTGCCTTTCCTCAATTCTCCGGGTGGTTCATTGTGGGCTAATTGGGAATCTTTCGACGGCGGTTGCTTGCCCTTTTATACTTACGCGCGTCTCACAAGCACCTGTCGCAGCACGAAACTCGACACATGATAGTTCGGGACTGTCCCTTGTGATTCTCCACTCAGTTACTTGGCCACTCTGGGTTACGTCGTATGTGGTGATTGATCCAGGCACAAGATAACCACCTGCATTCTTTGGGCTGACACAACGCTGTATCTTCGTCTCTCTTCCGTAGCCGCAAGTTTTTCTGGGGCCACCTCCCGATAGCGCCTCCACAGCATCACTAAACAGTTGGTTGGTTCCCAATGAGACCTGGGGCACGTCCTTTAGCAGAACATAGCTCTTACTTTGTCCTGCAATCTCAAGTACCAAGACTCCGTCTTGATCAGCCGGCTTCTTTACAAGGATTTCTAGAGTTGTTCCTCGGGGCCATTCTTTCGGATCTTGAATGATCGTCAACCCGTTGGCGATTGGTTGCTTAGTCTGCTTGCCGGCTTTGTTGCACAACTCCGCCGAAGCCGAGTTTCCCCTGACCCCAGACGGAGTTACGCCACAGCCTGCGTCACCGGGGTGCCCAGGTGGGTGAAGCGGTTGAGCACCGCAGCCCGCACCTGCAGCTCCACCACCTGACGCTCGAAGGTGCGCGCCATCACCCGCTCGCCCAGCAGCTTGAAGCAGCGCATCTTCGTCTCCACCAGCGAGCGCCGGTGGTAGCCGCTCCACTTCTTCCAGATCCCCCGGCCCAGCCGGTTCGTCGCCCGCAGTATCTCGTTGCGCGCCGCCGCCCCCGGCCGCTTGGCCTTCCACGGCTGCGCGTTCTTGCGCGTCGGAATCACCGCCTCGGCTCCCCGCTCGGCGATCGCGTCGTGGCAGTCCTGCGTGTCATACGCCCCGTCCCCGCTCACCGACAGCACCGCCTCCTCGTCCGGAATCTGGCTGAGCAGCTCCGGCAGCATCGGCGCATCCCCCACGCTGTTGTCCGTCACCTCGATCGCCCGGATCTCCAGCGTCTGGGCGTCGATCCCCAGGTGAACCTTGCGCCACTGCCTGCGGTACTCCGCCCCGTGTTTCTTGGTCTTCCACTCGCCCTCGCCCAGCATCTTGATCCCCGTGGAATCCACCAGCAGGTGCAGCCCGCCCCGGCTCGGCCGCGCCGTGATCTCCACCGTCAGCCGCTTCTCGCGCCGGCTCATCGTGCTGTAGTCCGGTGCCTGCCAGTCCAGCCCCGACAGCCCCAGCACGCTCTGCACGAACCCCTGCGTCTGGCGCAGCGCCAGTCCGAACAGCACCTTCATCGTCAGGCAGCACTGCACCGCCGCGTCGCTGTACGTCGCCGGTCGCCCCGGCTTGCCGCTGACCGGCGCAGCCTGCCACGCCATGTCCCGGTCCAGCCACATCGTCAGCGAGCCCCGCGCCCTCAGCGCCTTCGTGTACGGCGCCCAGTTCTTCGTCACGTACTTCTGCTTTGCTGGCTTGCTCATCCTGTCAGCCTACCTCACCGCTCGACCATCGGCCGGCGGGGTGGGTTGTGCAACAAAGCCCTGCTTGCCCACGCCCATTCGAGCATCAAATCCTACCCAGAAACCTTTCAAATGGTAAAAATCGCCTTGCCTGCGGGATAACCAGAGTTGAACGCCAGGACGCTCTTTGTCTTGCTCAAGGCACTTTCCGTACATTTCTGCCGCTGTAGAGGATAGTTTTTGCGAGAGATAGTCCACGTACATGTCGTGGTTGTAGGTACTTTTTTTCAGATGCGACTCCTTAATTGCTGTAGCCTTGGCATTTTCGTAGTCCATACTGCCTGAGTATGGACCATATGAACCATCACCGCCCCAAGACTTTCTAACGTTTTCGTATTGCTCTTTCGTTGCCGTGATTAGGAATGCTATCTTCATTGATTCCGACCAAACGACCTTGCTCAAGTCTTTGATCATGAAAACCGCCGGATCACATGTCTGAGCGTCAGCGATAGAACAAGCAAGCCACAGAGAAGCTGCAGATAGAATATTCCTGCGGATTGGTTTGGTTGCCATGATTTTGGTGCCGATTGAGTGAAGATGCCGTGTAGACTAGTTCTCTATATTGCCCGCAACATCACCCAAACGAGTGAAATCAGACAATTTGAGGCCATTCGCGCAAGAAAAAGCCCCACGCCGCATCCCGCGCCGTGGGGCCAATCAGAGAATCTGAAAATTCTTGCGCTGACTCTCGCTCAACCCTGCGTCAGCAAAACTTTGATATCCGCCGCCAACTCAGCCGGCGGCGTGTTGTGCCGCACATACAGGCGCACCTTGCCTTGCGTGTCGAACACGAACGACGCCGCCGTGTGGTCCACCGTGTAGCTGGACTCGGTCTTGCCCGGCACTTCGCGGTAGAAGATCTTGAACTCCTTGGCCGCTGCGGCGATCTCGTCGGCCGAGCCGCGCAGGCCGACCCAGTTCGGGTGGAAGGCGCCGACGTAGGACTTCATCAAGGCCGTGGTGTCGCGCTTCGGATCGACCGTGACAAAGACGCCGACGAGCTTGTCGCCGTCCGGGCCGAGCAGGCGCTGGGTCTCGGCGAGGTTGGTCAGCGTGGTCGGGCAGACGTCCGGGCACTGCGTGTAGCCGAAGAAGACGACGGCGACCTTGCCCTTCAGGCTGGAGAGCTGGAACGGCTGGCCGTTGGCGTCGGTCAGCGCGAGCTGGCGGGCGTATTCGGCGCCGGTGATGTCGAGCGACTTGAAGCTGGGGGCCGGGGTCTTCTCGCAGCCGCTCAGCGCACCGAGCAGGAGCAGGCTGGAGGCGGTCAGCAGCAGACGTCTGGCGGGCCGGTGGAGTCGTGGGGAAACAGTCATGGGGTGCTCACAGTCACAGCCAGGGCTTCAGGTAGTGGTCGACCAGCAATGCCGCGAACAGCAGCGACAGGTGCCAGATCGAGAAGCGGAAGGTCTCGCGGGCGAGCGCTTCGGAGTATTCGCGGCGCAGCCGGACCGCGTAGTGGATGAAGCGCCCGCCCAGCACGACAGCGGCGGCCAGATACAGCCAGCCGCTCATGCCCTGCACGAAGGGCAGCAGCGTCGCCGCGAACAGGATGAAGGTGTAGAGCAGGATCTGCAGCCGCGTGAACTCGTTGCCGTGCGTGACCGGCAGCATGGGCAGGCCGGCGCGGGCATAGTCCTCGGCGCGGTAGAGCGCCAGCGCCCAGAAGTGCGGCGGGGTCCACAGGAAGATGATCAGGAACAGCGCGATCGCCTCCGGTCCGACCTGACCGGTCAGCGCCGCCCAGCCGAGCACGGGTGGCATTGCGCCCGAGGCGCCGCCGATGACGATGTTCTGCGGTGTCATCGGCTTGAGGATCACGGTGTAGATGACCGCGTAGCCGACGAAGGTGCCGAAGGTCAGCCAGGCCGTCAGCGGGTTGACGCGGAAGTACAGCAGCGCCATGCCCGCGGCACAGAGCACGGCCGAGAACAGCAGCGCCTGCGACTGGCTCAGATCGCCGTTGGCGGTGGGGCGCCAGGAGGTGCGCTTCATGCGCGCATCGATCTTCTGCTCGATCAGGCAGTTGAACGCTGCGGCAGCGCTGGCCACCAGCCAGATGCCGATGCTGGCGAGGACCGCCGTGACGAGATCGTCCCAGCGCGGCAGTCCCGGCACCGCCAGCAGCATGCCGATCGCCGCACAGAACACGATGAGCTGCACGACCCGCGGCTTGGTCAGCGCGACGTACTGGCGCCAGCGCGACAGGCGCGGCGTGGTCGGGGTGAGGGTGGTGGCGTTCATCGGGACGGGACAGCGGACGGGGAAAAGGAAGGACTGCGCGCAGGGCTGCGGCTGTGCGCCAGCAGGGCCGCCAGCAGCGTCACCAGCACGGCGGCACCGCCAGTGTGCGCCACGGCGGCCAGCAGCGGCCAGTCGAGCACGACATTGGACAGACCGGTGACCGTCTGCAGCAAGGCGACGGCCAGCAGGCCCTTGGCGTAGCGCGGGGCGGTGTGGCGCAAGGCGGCAATCAGCAGGCCCAGCGCCGTCAGCACGACCAGCGCGCCCAGGCGGTGCACGACATGGATGGCGGTCAGCGCGGCGAAGGGCAGTGCGCTGCCGTCGGCCTGCACGCCCAGTGCGCGGCGCAGCGTGAAGCCCGCGTCGAAGTCCATCGGCGGCCACCACTGTCCCTGGCAGGTGGGGATGTCCTGGCAGGCCAGCACGGCGTAGTTGGTGCTGACCCAGCCGCCCAGCGCGACCTGCACGATGACGAGACCGAACACCACCCAGATCCCGGCCCGCAGCGCGGGGGAGACGGTCGGCGCCTGCGGTGCGTGGCGCTGGGTCTGCACGGCCAGCAAGGCCAGCAGACCGAGGCCGCCGAGCAGGTGCAGCGTGACGATGGCCGGGTAGAGCTTCATCGTCACCGTCAGCGCGCCGAACGCGCCCTGCAGGCAGACCCAGACGAAGGTCAGCGTCGCCCAGCCGGGCGAGATCAGCCGGGCCTGCGCGGGATCGCTGCGCTTGAGCCGGCGCACTGCGACGAAGCTCCACACCATCAGCACGGTGAGCAGCGCCCCGACGCTGGTGGCGAAGTAGCGGTGCACCATCTCGACCCAGGCCTTGCCGTGGGTGACGGGACCATCGGGCAGGGTGGCCTGGGCCTGGGCGATCTCGTGGCGGGCGCCGAAGGGGCTGGCGTTGCCGTAGCAGCCCGGCCAGTCGGGGCAGCCCAGGCCGGAGTCCGTCAGACGGGTGAAGGCGCCGAAGAGCACGAGGTCGAACGTCAGGAACAGCGTGACCAGCGTCAGCGCCCGCAAGCGCTGCGGCGTGCTCTGGCCGCGGTGGCGCCAGGTCAGCCACAGCAGCGGCAGCGTGGCCAGTGCCGCGCCCAGCAGCGCCATCTGCGCCAGTGGC
The DNA here is from genome assembly GCF_034519685.1 of Sphaerotilus sp. Lineage (GTDB taxonomy): Bacteria > Pseudomonadota > Gammaproteobacteria > Burkholderiales > Burkholderiaceae_C > Sphaerotilus. The sequence continues at coordinate 382,258 of NZ_JAXHOF010000002.1, forward strand.
CCCAGGTCGATCAGGTCGGTGGACGGCTGCATGGTCAACGCGCGACGGCGGGGCTGGCGGCAGGAGGTGCGCCGACGATGGCTGGATCACGGCCGGCCCGGTCCCAGGAGGCGGACGCGCGCAGCATGCGCTCTACATCGCGCTTGATCTTGGGCGGCTCGAAGCTGGCGGGAAACCGCATCATCCACACCCCCATCGGGTCGACGAGGTAGAGGTGGGCCGACAGGGCTTCGCCGGGTGCCGGCTTGAGCCAGGCGGCCACGGCTTCGCGCGGGGCGCGCAGCACGGCGGCTTCGGCCAGTGCGGGCAGCAGTTCGGCCCGCGGCGCCTGGTCGCCCGTGACGAGCCAGACGCGGTCGAGGCGGTCCTTCTCGCGGCCGAGGGTCTCGCGCAGCTGGCGCTGGGCGTAGAGCAGCTTTTCGCAGCTGCTGTCACAGGCGCCATCGGCCACCACCACCAGCAGCCACTGGTCACGCAGGCTGCGGGGATCGACGGGCTGGCCCTGCAGGTTGGTCAGCGGCAGCGCCGCTGCAGGCGGGATGTCCACCGGAGGCTGCACCAGCACGCCATGGCCCGGCTGGCCCGTCGGCTTGATGACGTAGTAGGTGAAATACGAGGCGATCACCGGCGACGCGCAGGCGAGCAGGATCAGCGCCATCTTGATCCGGCCCAGGCGGGTGCGGGCCTGGGCTTCCGGGTCGGCGGTGGGCGAGGGCAGGTCGTGGACCGACAGGGTCAGCGGCTGTGCGCTGTGCGGAGCGGCGTTCGGAGCGTCATGCGACATGGGAGGCGGCCTGCCTGCGCGGGCGGATGAGTTGGAACCAGACATACAGCCCTGCGATCAGGGCACTGAGGGCGAACCACTGGACCGCATAGCCGTGGTGCTTGTCGACCCCGGTGGAGGGCGCGGTCCATTGGCGCAGCAGCCCGTCGTCCGGAGGCCCTTCGGTCTGCAGCAAGGCCACCGGACGCAGGCTCAGGCCGGACGCACGGGCGGCAGCGGCGATGTCGAGATTCTGACGGATGGGGCCGGTTTCGAGACCGCCGAAGTCGAACAGCCTCGATGGCGCGGGGATGATGCGGGCCACGACGGTGACGCTGTCGGTCTCGGGGGTCTGCACCGGGGGAAGGTCTTCGCGTCGCAGGGCGTTGCGGGGTGCCCAGCCCCGCTCGACCAGCACGGCGGTTCCGTCGGCGAGCTGCAGCGGCGTGACGACATGGAAGCCGACCCGGCCGTTCATCGGCCGGTTGTCCAGAAACAGCGTGGCGCGGCCCACCCAGCGTCCCTGCAGACGGATGCGGCGCTGCACCTGTGCCTCGACTTCGTCGGGTGTGCGGGCCAGATCGGCCGCCCCCAGTTCGGGCATCTGATGGCGGGCGTCGAGCAGGGCCTGCCGGCTGGTCTTTTCTGTCGCCCGGTCGAGTTGCCACACGCCCAGCCGTGCCGTTCCCGCCACGCTCAGCAGGGCTGCCAGCAGGATCACCCAGCGGTGGTGGCGGTGTCGGGACAAGGTCATGGGGAATGTCATCGGCGCATCGGCATGTGGGCCGGGCAGGGGTGGTGGAATAATCCAGCCGCATGAAAACCATCATCGTGCTGGCGTTTGTCGCCATTCTGGCTGCCCTGGCCTTTGCCGGGATCTTCATGATCAAACGCGGACCAGCCGGTGAGCCGACCCCCAAAGGACGGATGGCACGTGCGCTGGCGATCCGGGTGGGTGTGTCGGTCGGGGTGTTCCTGTTCGTGCTGCTGGGGTACTCGCTCGGCTGGATCGAGCCGACGGGGATTCCAGTCGGGCGGTGAGACGCGCGAGACACCAAACAAAAGAGCGCCGTAGCGCTCTTTTTTGTTGCGGGCAAACGCCGGTCTCACCGGCGCCAGACCGTCACATCCAGTAGACGATGAAATACAGGCCGAGCCACACCACGTCCACGAAGTGCCAGTACCACGCCGCACCTTCGAAGCCGAAGTGGCGTTCGGGCGTGAAGTGGCCCTTCATCAGGCGGAGGGTCATGACCAGCAGCATGATGGTGCCGACCAGCACATGGAAACCGTGGAAGCCGGTCAGCATGTAGAAGGTCGAGCCGTAGATGCCCGAGGACAGCTTCAGGTTCAGGTCGTTGTAGGCGTGGGCGTATTCATACCCCTGGCAGATCAGGAACACGGTGCCGAGCAGCACGGTGATCCACATCCACAGGATGGACTTGGAGCGCTGGTTGGCGATCAGTGCGTGGTGCGCAATCGTCAGCGTGATGCCCGAGGTCAGCAGCAAGGCGGTGTTGATCGTCGGCAGCGGCCACGGACCCATGGTCTGGAAGGGCTCGACGATGCCGGCCGGCGACGCGGTGGCACCCGCCACGGAGCTCGGCCACACGCCCTTGAAGTCAGGCCACAGCAGCGCGTTCTCCAGACTGCCCAGGCTCGGCACCGACTGGGTGCGGGCCCAGTACAGCGCGCCGAAGAATGCCGCGAAGAACATCACTTCCGAGAAGATGAACCAGGCCATGCTCCAGCGGTGCGAGACATCGACACGGTCGCTGAGCATGCCGGCCTCGGCCTCGCCAGCAGCTTCGCCGAACCACTGGCGCAGCACGAAGACCGTCCACAGCAGCCCGAACAGCAGCGCGTAGGCGCCCCAGCCGTGTCCGTTGATCCACTGGCCTGCGCCCAGGATCACGAAGAACAGGCCGATCGAGGTCATCACCGGGTGCCGCGAGGGCCCTGGGACATAGTAGTAAGGCGTCACGCCTTGAGGGGTTGCCGACATGAGTTGCTCCTGGAATCCGTGTCGCGATTGTTGTGTGGTGTTGTGTGGTGTCGAACGGCCAGCGGGCTCAGCCTGCGATCCAGCGGACCAGCAGTACCAGCAGGCCGACGAACAGCGCTGCGCTGAGCAGTCCGGCCAGGATGATGTGGACGGGGTTGAGCTGGTTGACGTCGTTCTGGTGGTCGGCCCCACGGCGGATGCCGAAAAAGGACCAGGCCACAGCCTTCATGCTCTGTGCAAACGAACTCTTGCGTCGGACGGCGTCGCGCAGATCGTCTGCGGAGGTGCGCTGGGGATCGGTCATGAACCGGCTCCTTGCGGCAGCACCTGAACAGCCGAGCCGGTGACCGGGGCTGGCGGGGTCTTGGAGCCGACCTCGAAGAAGGTGTAGGACAGCGTGATGGTGGTCACGTCCTTGCCCAGCTTCGGGTCGATCACGAACACCACCGGCCACTGCTTCGACTCGCCCGGCGCCAGCGTGTACTCGTTGAAGCAGAAGCACTCCATCTTGTTGAAGTGCGCCATGGCCTGCTTGGGCGCGTAGCTGGGGATTGCCTGTGCCGACATCGTCCGGTTCTGGACGTTGCGGAACTCGTACATGACGGTGGTCACCTGCCCGGGGTGCACCTGGACGGACGACTGGGCCGGCTTGAAATCCCACGGACCGCGCGCGTTGGCATCGAACTCGACCGTGATGGTGCGGCTGGTGTCGACCTGGGTGTTGACGGGGCCGGTCTTGCCAGTCACCAGCAGCTCGTTGCGGCTGAGGATGTTGATCCCCAGCGCCTCGCAGATGGCCTCGTACATCGGCACCAGCGCATAGCCGAAGCCGAACATCACCAAGGCGATGACGCTCAGCTTGCCGAGCATGCGCTTGTTGTCGCGCTGCAGGCGGCTGTCGCTGGTCGCGGCGCTGTGCTGTGTCATGGCTGCCCGCCCGACATCAGGACGATCCGCGCCACGAAACCGGCGAAGAACACCACGGCCACCGTGGCCAGGATCAGGCCGAGGCGTACGTTATTGCGGCGTTTTTCTTGGTCGGTCATGGCAGGCTGTCCTGGTTGTCGTGGGCGATCCGGTGTCGGATCAGAACTTCAGCACCTTGGTGGCGGTCGCATCCAGCGTGGGCGGCGTCTCGAAGGTGTGGAACGGGGCCGGCGAGGCGACTTCCCATTCCAGGCCTTCGGCGGCTTCCCAGGGCTTCTGCGGGGCCTTCTGGCCGCTGCCGCGCATCATCGGCACGACCACGAACAGGAAGAAGTAGACCTGCATCAGGCCGAAGCCCAGCGCACCGATCGACGCGATCATGTTGAAGTCGGCGAACTGCAGCGGGTAGTCGGCGTAGCGGCGCGGCATGCCGGCCATGCCCAGGAAGTGCATCGGGAAGAAGGTGATGTTGAAGGTGATCAGCGAGCCCCAGAAGTGGAACTTGCCGCGGGCTTCGGAGTACATCACGCCGGTCCACTTCGGACCCCAGTAGTACACGCCGGCGAACATCGCGAACAGCGAGCCGGCCACCAGCACGTAGTGGAAGTGCGCCACGACGTAGTAGGTGTCCTGCAGGTTGATGTCGATCGGGGCCATCGAGAGGATGAGGCCGGTGAAGCCGCCCAGCGTGAACACGAAGATGAAGCCCACGGCCCACAGCATCGGGGTCTCGAAGGTCATCGAGCCGCGCCACATCGTCGCGATCCAGTTGAACACCTTCACGCCCGTCGGCACCGAGATCAGCATCGTCGCGTACATGAAGAACAGCTGGCCGGTCAGTGGCATGCCGGTCGTGTACATGTGGTGGGCCCACACGATGAACGAGAGGATGGCGATGGAGGCCGTGGCGTACACCATCGACGCATAGCCGAACAGGCGCTTGCGGGCGAAGGCCGGGATGATCTGGCTGACGATGCCGAAGGCCGGCAGGATCATGATGTAGACCTCGGGGTGACCGAAGAACCAGAAGATGTGCTGGTACATGATCGGATCACCGCCGCCGGCGGGATTGAAGAAGCTGGTGCCGAAGTGGCGATCGGTCAGCGTCATCGTGATCGCGCCTGCCAGCACGGGCATCACCGCGATCAGCAGGTAGGCGGTGATCAGCCAGGTCCAGACGAACATCGGCATCTTCATCAGCGTCATGCCGGGAGCGCGCATGTTCAGGATGGTGACGACGATGTTGATCGAGCCCATGATCGACGAGGCGCCCAGGATGTGCATCGCGAAGATGCCGGCGTCCATGGACGGGCCCATCTGCAGCGTCAGCGGGGCGTAGAGCGTCCAGCCGGCGGCGGGTGCGCCACCGGGCATGAAGAACGATGCCACCAGCATGATCGCGGCGGGAATCATCAGCCAGAAGCTGAAGTTGTTCATCCGCGCGAAGGCCATGTCGGATGCGCCGATCTGCAGCGGGATCATCCAGTTCGCGAAGCCGACGAAGGCCGGCATGATCGCGCCGAACACCATGATCAGCCCGTGCATCGTGGTGAACTGGTTGAACAGCTCGGGGTTGACGAACTGCAGGCCCGGCTGGAACAGCTCCAGGCGGATCAGCAGCGCCAGCACGCCGCCGATCATCAGCATCGCGAAGGCGAACAGCAGGTACAGCGTGCCGATGTCCTTGTGGTTGGTCGCGAAGACCCAGCGACGCCAGCCGTGGGGAGCGTGGTGGTGGTCGTCATGGGCATGGTCGTCATGCCCGTGACCGTGACCGCCCGGATGGAGAACTGCGCTCATGGGTAGTGATCCTCTGGTGTGTCGTCGTGGTTACTTGCGGGCAGCGACCACTTCGGCCGGCTGGACGATCTGCTCGGTCTTGTTGGACCAGCTGTTCTTGGTGTACGTGATCACGGCCGCGATCTCGGTGTCCGAGAGCTGCTTCCAGGCCGGCATCGCGCCGTTGGCGGCACCGTTGAGCAGGATCGCGATCTGCTTGCCCTTGTCGGCATCCAGCACGACCGGCGAGGCATCCAGCGCCTTGATCGGGCCGGCGCCCTGGCCATTGGCCTGGTGGCAGGCCGCGCAGTTGGTGGCGTAGATCTTCTCGCCGCGGGCCATCAGGTCCGGCAGCTTCCATTCCTTGGTGGGGTCATCGGCCAGCGCGGCGAGCTTCTTCTTCTCGCCGGCCACCCAGGTGGTGTATTCCGCGTCGGTCACGACCTTGACGTGGATCGGCATGTAGGCGTGTTCCTTGCCACACAGCTCGGCACACTGACCGTAGAAGTCGCCCGTCCTCTCCGCACGGAACCAGGTGTCGCGCACGAAACCGGGGATCGCGTCCTGCTTCACGCCGAAGGCCGGGATCATCCAGGCGTGGATCACGTCATTGGCGGTGGTGATGATGCGGATCTTCTTGCCGACCGGCACGACCAGCGGGTTGTCCACCTTCAGCAGGTAGTTGTCGCCTTCGGGCTTGCCGGCGTCCGACATGGCGCGCTGGGTGGTGTCGAGCGTCTGCAGGAAGCTGATGCCCTCGCCTTCGCCCTTCAGGTAGTCGTAGCCCCATTTCCACTGGTAACCGGTGGCCTTGATGGTCACGTCGGCGTTGGTGGTGTCCTTCATGGCCACGACGGTCTTGGTGGCCATCGCCCCCATGCCGATCACGATGACAAACGGCACGATGGTCCAGGCGATCTCGACCGCCACGCTTTCGTGGAAGTTCGCGGGCTTGTGGCCCTTGGACTTGCGGTGCTTGATGATGGAATAGAACATCACGCCGAACACGACCAGACAGATCACGCCGCAGATGACCATCATCATCACGTGCAGCCAGTGCTGTTCGCTGGCGATCTGGGTGGCTGGCGTGTGGAAGTCCATTTGTCGAACGCCCGGGCCTCCCGGCAGATCGTTCACTGCCAGTGCCATGGTGGTGACCATGGAGGCACATGCAGCCAGACTCCACTGGCTTGCACGGCGCCACAGAGCTTTCTTCATCATCATCTGCGCTCTCTTTCTCTACCAGATCGGCTGGCCGTCAGGCCGCCGCGGACATAGTGTCTTGTCTGTCTGCAAACATGCACCACAAGCACTGACCCGCCATCCGGCGCAAGACTGGATGACTGGATCGGAAAACCAGTGGGTGGGGGTTGATCTCCGTCAGCAGCGATCCGAGGAAACTTTGATTCGGATCATTGCGAAGGCTATCGGACAGGCTTGTGAATTTTAGGCGCTGATATCAATGCGGGGCAATGTTTCGCGCTCCCTTGCAGTCCTGCCGCACTCAGTCGGTGCGCCCGGGGTTGCGCTGGCGCGTCATTTCACGCATCGCCGCCAGCGAAATCGCGGTCTCGGTCTGCATCCGCGCCCGTGCAACGGGACGAAAGGCATGGCCATAGACGATCTCGAAACGCAGGTGCAGGCGCCCATCGGGGCCTGCCAGACGACGCGTCAGCTCGTCCAGCAGTGTCTGGTGCCACTGTCGACCGCGCAATCCGGGTTGACGCGCAGGGGCGGTGTTGCGCCCCAGTCCACGCAGCTCGGCCAGCAGCGCGTGCGGGCTGTCCCAGGTCAGGGTCAGTTGCTCCATGTCCATGACGGGATCGGCGAATCCGGCATGCACCAGTTCGTCTCCCAGGTCGTGCATGTCGATCCAGTCGCTGCCAGGGGTGCCCCAGCCGAGTTCTGCGTAGAGCGAGCGCAGTTCCCTGAGCGTGTCCGGGCCGAAGCACGAAAACATCAGGAACCCGTCCACTTCCAGTGCCGCATGCCAGCGCGTCAGCAGCGCGGGCAGATCGTTGACCCAGTGCAGCATCATGTTGGCCCAGAGCAACTCGGCGGTCACGGGCGTCTCTGGCGGTTCAGCCGACGCTGGCCGGCCGGTGAGGCGTTGCCACCAGCGCGGCCCCGACCCGCTGACCGCCCGCTCCGGCAGCGGCCGGTCGTCGCAGCCATGGCGGACGATGCGGGCTTGCGGATACTGCGCCTGCAGCAAGTGGGCCCCACCGGACAGCGGGCTCCACCAGTCGATCACCCGGGCCGGCTGGCGGCGCACCAGCGACAGGCGCTCGGCCATGCGCCGGGCGATTTCCTCGTGCAGCCAAGGCACGGCGCGGTCGGTGGATTGCCGAAGGTGGCGGCGCAATGCGGTCGGATCGATCCGGGGTGCGCGCGGGTTCCGGGAGGGATCGGAGGGGGATGGAGGGGAGTCGGCCATGGTGTCCGGACTGTATAGTCAGTCGGCATGACGAGCTTGCGCACCCTCGTGGCTGCACGGCGCTGGATGCCCGGCACCGCCTGCCAGGTCTGCACCGCCTGGCAGCGGGACACCCTCTGCCGTGCGTGCCGGCTCCGGTTCCGCCCGACTGGCCACCGTTGTCGCTGCTGTGCAGCGTCGCTCACGGGGCTGGATGCCGTCTGCGGCGTGTGCACCCTGCGCCCACCGGCGTTCGACCGCGCGCTGGCGGCGCTCGACTATGCCTATCCCTGGGATGGTCTGGTGACGCGGTTCAAGTTTGGTGGGGCCTGTGAACTGGCCGTGCCACTGGCGCAGCGGATGGCCGAGGCGCTGCGCCTTGCTGCGGCGCAACCGGATTTCGTGTGGCCCGAGGTGCTGCTGCCCGTGCCCTTGTCGGACCAGCGTCAGCGCGAGCGTGGCTACAACCAGGCCTGGGAGCTGGCCCGTCGGGTCGGTCCGGCGCTGGGTGTGCCCGCGCAGGCGCGCTGGGTCGAGCGGGTCATCGACACGCCACACCAGATCGGTCTGCCACGCGCCGAGCGGCTGCACAACCTGTCGGGGGCCTTTGCCGTGACCTCGGCGGGCCGGGCCGGACTGGCGGGGCGGTCGGTGGCGATCCTGGACGACGTGATGACCACGGGTGCGACGCTGCAAGAGCTGGCCGCGACCTTGCGCCGCGCTGGGGTGTGGCGGGTGCAGGCCTGGGTGCTCGCGCGCACGGTGCGCGATGATGCGGGCCCCTGACTGCTTGCCGCTGTTCGCCGCCGCACCATGTTCCGCATCGTCCTCGTTCATCCTGAAATCCCGCCCAACACCGGCAACGTGATCCGGCTGGCCGCCAACACTGGCTGCGCACTGCACCTGATCGAGCCGCTCGGTTTCTCGATGGACGACAAGTTGCTGCGCCGAGCCGGGCTGGATTACCACGAGTACGCGCCAGTGCGCCGCCATGCTTCGTGGGAGGCGCTGATCGCCGACTGCGCGCCGGACCCGACCCGGATGTTTGCGCTGACCACCCGCGGCAGCCGGCCGTTCGCCGAGGTGGCGTGGCAGCCGGGGGACTGGCTGGTGTTCGGCTGCGAGACCAGCGGCCTGCCACCCACGTTGCGCGACACCTTCCCCACGGCGCAGCGTGTGCGCCTGCCGATGCGGCCCGAGCAGCGCAGCCTCAACCTGAGCAACGCGGTGGCGGTGACGGTGTTCGAGGCGTGGCGCCAGAACGGCTACGCTGGGGCGGTCTGACCGGCTTCAGACTTCAGCGCGGGCGCCGCGCTGCATCAGCGCCTGCACGGCCTGCTGCGGCGTGAGTTCCCCCTGCAGCACCGACACCACCGCCCGCGTGATCGGCATGTCCACGCCGAGCGCCTCAGCGCGGTCCCGCACGGTGCGGGCGCTGTAGACGCCTTCCGAGACGTGGCCGAGGTCTTCGAGGATGTGGGCCAGCGTCTTGCCCTCGGCGAGCTGCAGGCCGACGCGGCGGTTGCGCGAGAGGTCGCCGGTGGCGGTGAGCACGAGGTCACCCAGGCCGGACAGGCCCATGAAGGTCTCCGCCTGCGCGCCCAGCGCGAGGCCGAGCCTCGTCATCTCGGCCAGCCCGCGCGTGATCAGCGCGGCGCGGGCGTTCAGGCCCAGCGCCAGACCGTCGGCCATGCCGGTGGCGATGGCCAGCACGTTCTTCACCGCGCCGCCCACCTCCACGCCGACCGGGTCGGTGGAGGAATAGATGCGCAGCGTCGGGCCGTGCAGTGCGTCCACGGCGGCCTGGCGCAGCGCGGCGTCCTGGCTGGCGGCGACGAGGGCAGTGGGCTGGCCGCGGGCGACTTCAAGCGCGAAGCTCGGGCCGCTGAGCACGCCCGCGCGCAGGCCGGGTGCCGCCTGGCGGGCGATCTCGTGGCCGAGCAGACCGGTGCCCGCCTCGAAGCCCTTGCTGAGCCAGAGGGTGGCGGTGCCGTCCGGCAGGCGCTGCAGCATCTCGCGCAGCGCGGCGGTCGGCGTCGCCACGATGACCAGTCCACCCGATCCGGCGTGGGCCACGGCGGCCGCAAAATCCGAGGTCAGTGCCAGCCCGGCGGGCAGCGCCACACCGGGCAGGTAGCGGGCATTGCACCGCGAGGCCGCGATCTCGCGGGCCTGGCGGTCGTCACGGGCCCAGAGCACCGTGGGGTGGCGGGTGGCGGCCTGTGCCGCCAGCGCGGTGCCCCAGGCACCGGCGCCGAGCACCGTGATCTGCATCGCGCGAACCTTGCAATCAGCTGTTCAGCGCTTGCTGGCCTTGCTGCTGCTGGGCTTCGTACATGGCCTGGAAGTTCACTTCGGCCAGGTGTACCGGCGGGAAGCCGGCGCGGGTGATCGTGTCGGCCACCACGGCGCGCAGGTAGGGGTAGACGATGCCGGGGCAGGCGATGCCCAGGATCGGCTGCATCTGCTCGGGGTCGATGTTGCGGATCTCGAAGATGCCCGCTTCCTTGGCTTCGCACAGGAACAGGGTGCGGTCGCCGAGCTTGGTCGTCACGGTGGCGGTCACGCAGACTTCGTAGATGCCATCGGCGACGGGGCCGACTTCGACGCCGAGGTTGATGTCCACGGCCGGCTGGCCTTGTTCGATCAGGATCTGCGGCGAGTTCGGCTGTTCGAGCGACAGGTCCTTCAGGTAGACGCGCTGGATCTGGAACACGGGTTGTTCTTGCGTATCGAGCGTGTTGATTGCGTCAGCCATGGTCGGGGTCTCGGTGGGGAAAAATCAATAAAACGCACAGGGTCGGTGCGGGTCGGCGGGAATATAGCAGCAGCGCTCCGGCGCATACTCGACCGCATGGCGCACCTCACCCTCATCCGTCACGGAGAAACCGACTCGAACCGCGTCCACCGCTTCCAGGGGCAGATGGACGTGCCGCTCAACGCCACCGGCCTGCTGCAAGCCGAGCGGCTGGCCGAGCGACTGGCAGGCGAGCACTTCGACGTGGGCGTGGTCAGCGACCTGTCGCGCACCCGGGCGACGGCCGCTCCGCTGGCCGAGCGGCTGGGGCTGTCACTGCAGCACGACGCCACCTGGCGCGAGCAGCATTTCGGCGTGTTCGAGGGCCAGCAGGTCACCGACCTCCTCGATCGGCACCCGGACCTGTGGACGCAGTGGGTGCGCCAGGACGCCGATTTCGCGCTGCCCGGTGGCGGCGAGAGCATCCGGGCGTTCCACACGCGGGTCTGGTCGGCGTTGGACGCCCTGGCGGCGGCGCACGTCGGGCAGCGGGTGCTGGTGGTGACGCATGGCGGCGTGCTGGACATGGTCTGGCGCACGGTACGCGGCCAGCCGCTGTCGAGTCCTCGGCAGTGCGCGATTCCGAATGCGGGCCTCAACCGGCTGCGCTGGCGCGGACCGGGCTACGCCGACATCGAGGTCTGGGCCGACGATGCCCACCTCGCCGGCCTGCCACCGCAGCCGTCGACGGTGTCGCTGAGCGTGCGTTACGGCACAGCGGTCGCGCCCTGAGGTAGCCCTTCTACAGTTGAGGTCGCGCCGGTCGACAAACCGGTGATGACGTCCTCCCCTGTTCCGCCTCGCGAGGTGACTTCTTTCTGGCGTGTGCCAAGGCATCCGGCATTCTGGGCCGTGGCCTGGGTGCTGACCTGTCTGGGTGGGCTGGCGTGGCTGGGGGCGGGTGCGACCTGGTGGGCCGAGGTGTGCGGGGCCGGGCCGTGATCGGGCGGCTGCTGCAGGACGAGACCGGGTTCGACGCACTGCTGACTCCCTACCGGGTGCGTGCGGACCGGGTCATGGTCGGCATGAACGCCTTCTTGCTGCTGGTGTGCCTGCTGGTGGCGCCCATGCGGCAGACGTATGCGGAGGCGGTGCTGATCGGCGGTCCGACCCTGGCGATGGCCGTGTGGCTGTCCAAGCGTCACGCCGGCGCGTTGACCACGCGGCTCTACATGGCCAGCGCCTTCATGCTCTACACCGGACTGTTGATTCACCAGAGCGGTGGCGAGACCGAAGCCCACTTCGCGGCCTTCGGCCTGATCGGCGTGCTGCTGTATTACCGGGACTGGCGCACCATTGCCACCGCCACCATCGTCATCTACTTGCACCACCTGTTGCTGGGCAGTGCGCAATGGCTGGGCGCGCCGGTGTATGTATTCGACAGTGCGCGCTTCTGGTTCAAGTTCGGTGTCCACGTGGTGTATTTCCTGCCCTTTGTCGGGATGATGGGCGCGCTGTCGGTCTGGCTGCGGCGCGAGGGGGTGGAGAACCGGAGGGTGATCGCGCTGGCCGACCGGATCGTGCGCGGGCATCTGATCGAGACGCTGGAGGTCAGCGAGACCGAGGCCCGTGCGCCCTTGGTGTCGGCTGTGCTGGCGATGAAGTCCCGTCTGCTCGATCTGCTGCGCGTGTCGCCTGTCGCCACGGCCGTGGTGCGCCTGGACGATGACACCCTCGTCAGCGTCAACGATGCCTGGGTCCGCACATTTGGGCAGTGTGCCCAGGTGGGCCGACCGTTCGGAGGGCTTCCGCTGTGGGGCGGCGACCAGGTCTGGCCGGGCCTGCTGGCACGCTTGACACAGGCCCCGGACCGGTTGGTCGAGAAGGCTGAATGTCTGCTGGTCACCGAGGACGAGCGGCGCATCCATTGCGAGCTGACGATGATCCTGCACGACGAGGCCGAGCCTGTCATGGCCATCTTCACCATCGAGGATGTCACCCTGCGCAGGCTGGCTGAGCGCCAGATGGCGCGCCTGGCGTTTCGCGACCAGCTGACCGACCTGCCCAATCGCGCCAGTCTGCTTGCTGAGATGGCCAACGCGATGGATGCCTGGCGGCGGCTTGGGCGTCCCTTTGCGGTGCTGTTGCTCGATCTGGACGGGTTCAAGGAGGTGAACGACCGGCTGGGCCATGCCTCGGGGGACGAGGTGCTGAGCTGTGTGGCCCGGCGCATCGAGCACTGTCGGCGCAGCAGTGACATTGCGGCCCGGCTGGGGGGCGACGAGTTCGTCGTGGTCCTCAACGGGTGTGGTCAGGACGGGGCGGTCGAGATGGCGCGCACGCTGGTCGGGGCCATCAGCGAACCGATCGGATTGGGCGATGGCGCGGTCACCGTGCGTGTTGGCGCCAGCCTCGGCATCGCCCTGTCGAACCCGCTGGTGCGGGACGCCGACGAGATGTTGCGGCACGCGGATGCCGCCATGTACCAGGCCAAGGGCGCTGGCAAGAATCAGTTCGCCGTGTTCACGCCCTGATGAAGCGCCGCGGTCAGGGCCGCGACCGGCGCTGCCAATGTGGTGCGCACCGTGGCACCGTCCATCGACCCGGCCTGCGCGGCCTGCACCATGCGCTCCAGCGTGCCCGCGTGCGGCATCACGGTGCCGAGGAACAGTGGCCGCGGTGCCTTTCCCGGCAAGCGCTTCAGCACCAGCAGCGTCGGGAAGTTCTCGATGTCCAGCGCCTCGTCGCCGAGGGCGTCGCTGTGGTCCTCGATGTCGACCCAGGTGAAGCACACGTCCGGGTGGGCCTGCGCGACCTGCGCGAAGGTGGCGGCGTAGGCCTGGCAGGCCACGCACCAGCCCGCGCACAGGCATGCGACGGTGAGCGGCGCGGGGAGGGCGGGGGGCGGGGTGGACATGGATTTCAGTGTGCCAGAGCGTCGCGTAGCATCGGACGCCCTTCCTCCGATTGAACCCAGATGCTATCCACCCGACCCCCGGCCACTCTGGCGACTGCTCTGGCGCTGCTGGGGCTGTTGGCTTCCCCTGTCGCCGTGGCCGCCACGACCGACGACCCCCGTGGCATGACCGCCCGCGTGGCCGCCTGCACCGCCTGCCACGGCAAGGACGGCCGCGCCACGCCCGGCGGCTACTTCCCGCGCATCGCCGGCAAACCGGCCGGCTACCTGTTCCACCAGCTCGTCAACTTCCGCGATGGCCGTCGCCAGTACCGGCCGATGACGCACCTGCTCGACCACCTGAGCGACGACTATCTGCGCGAGATCGCCGAGCATTTCGCGGCGCTGGAGGTGCCGTATCCGCCGCCGGTGACGCCAGGGCTGGCAGCGCCGGTGCTGGCGCAGGGCCGGGCGCTGGTGCTCAAGGGCGATGCCGCACGCGACATCCCCGCCTGCGTGCGCTGCCACGGCGACGCGATGACCGGGGTGGCGCCGGCCATTCCGGGCCTGCTCGGGCTGCCGCGTGACTACCTGAATGCGCAGCTCGGTGCCTGGCAGACCGGCCAGCGCCACGCCGCTGCACCGGACTGCATGGCGAAGATCACCGCCAAGCTCACGTCCACCGACATCACCGCCGTCGCCGCCTGGCTGGCGGCACAACCCGTGCCGGTGCCCTCGAAGGCGGTGGAGCGCTCGGCGCTGGCGCAGCCGCTGCCGATGGACTGCGGGGGTGTGCAATGAAGCGCCTGCTCCGTTGGGGTCTGGGGGGGCTCGCGGCGGTGCTGGCGCTGGGCGCGGCCGCGATCGTGTGGCTCGACTCGGCGGATGCGCCGCCGTCGGCCAACCCGCGCCCGGTCGCCACCGATGCGGCCACGGTCGAGCGGGGCCGCTACCTCGCCCAGGCCGGCAACTGTATCGCCTGCCACACCCGCCGTGGCGAGCCGCCGTATGCGGGCGGGGAGGCGCTGGTCACGCCGTTCGGCACCGTCTACGGCGGCAACCTCACGCCGCACGCCACCACCGGCCTCGGCCAGTGGAGCACCGACGATTTCTGGCGCGCGCTGCACCACGGCCGCTCGCAGGACGGGCGGATGCTGACGCCCGCGTTCCCGTACCCGCACTTCACGCTGGTCACGCGCGAGGACAGCGATGCGCTGTTCGCCTTCCTGCGCAGTGTGCCGGTGGTGGACCGACCGAACACGCCGAACGCACTGGCCTTTCCCTACAACACGCAGGTGGCGCTGAAGGTCTGGCGCGCGCTGTATTTCAAGCCCGGCACCTACACGCCGCAGCCCGCGCAGTCCGCCGAATGGAACCGCGGCGCCTACCTCGTCAACGGGCTGGGCCACTGCGGCGCCTGCCACACGCCGCGCAATGCGCTGGGCGCCTCGGTGGCCGAGCGCGCCTTCGACGGCGCGCCCATCCCGGGGCAGGGCTGGTACGCCCCGGCGCTGACGCTGGCGGCCGAGGGCAGCGTCGCCGCGTGGCCGGTGGCGGACGTGGTCGGCCTGCTGCGCGACGGCGTGGCGCCGGGGACGGGCGCGGGCGTGATCGGCCCGATGGCGGAAGTCGTCGCCCGCAGCACGCAGCACCTGAGCGTGGCCGACGCCCAGGCGATGGCGGTGTTCCTGCGCGCGCTGCCGGTGCGGCCGGCGGCCGAGTCGCCGCGGGTGCGCCCGGCCGACGCCCGCACGCTCGACCAAGGCGCCAAGCTCTACGCCGACCAGTGCGCCACCTGCCACGGCGAACGCGGCGAGGGCCAGCCCGGCGCCTTCCCCGCGCTGGCCGGCAACCGCGCGGTGACGATGGCCGACCCGAGCAACCTGGTGCGGGTGATCCTGCAAGGTGGCTACGGTCCGTCCACCGCCGGCCGCCCGCGCCCGCACGGCATGCCCCCGTTCGGCCACGTCCTCGACGACGCCGACATCGCCGCCGTCACCACGCATGTGCGCACGGCCTGGGGCAACACCGGAACACCGGTGAACCAGGTGCAGGTGGTGCAACTGCGCGAAGGGCGTGACTGACGGCGTGACTGACGGCGTGACCGAGTGGCGTGAAGGATGCCCGGCGGTGGGCTGCCTAAAATTGAGGCAATCTAGGAAAAGTCTTTTTGTGACAACGACTTGTCAACACTTCGCACTGCTTGTGAACAACTTTATCCACAGGCTGCGGGGATAACCGGGAGAACCAGATGGCGGTGAGCGTTTTCGACTTGTTCAAGATCGGCATCGGGCCGTCCAGCTCCCACACCGTGGGGCCGATGCGCGCCGCGCGGCTGTTCACGCAGGGGCTGCTGCACGCTGCGCTGCTGGACGGCGTGGCCCGCGTGCAGGTCGATCTCTACGGCTCGCTCGGCGCCACCGGCAAGGGGCACGGCAGTGACACCGCCGTGCTGCTCGGCCTCGGCGGGCACGAGCCGGACACGGTGGACGTGGACCGGATCCCGGCGCTGCTGGAGGACCTGCGCCAGCACCGGCGCGTGGTGCTCGACGGCTCGCATCCGGTCGCGTTCGACGAGGCGCGCGATGTCGTGTTCCACCGCCGCGAGACCCTGCCGCTGCACGCCAACGGGATGCGCTTCTCGGCCTTCGATGCGGCCGGGGCGGTGCTGGCGGAGCGGGTGTACTACTCGGTGGGCGGCGGCTTTGTCGTCAGCGAGCAGGTCGCCGCCGATGGCCAGCGCCAGAAGGTCATCGCGCCCGACACCAGCGTGCTGCCGCTGCCGTTCCACAGCGGCGCCGACCTGCTGGCGCTGACCGAGGCCCATGCCTGCTCGATCGCCGAGGTGATGCGCCGCAACGAGCGCCACTGGCGTTCCGACGCCGAGACCGACGCCGGACTGCTGCGCATCTGGGCGGTGATGCAGGCGTGTGTCGAGCGCGGTTGCCGCACGGAAGGCACGCTGCCGGGCGGGTTCAAGGTGCGGCGCCGGGCGGCGGCGCTGTCGCGGGCGCTCGCGGCACTGGACGCACAGGGCCCCAAGGCCGCCGATCCGCTGGTCGTGCTCGACTGGGTGAACCTGTACGCGCTGGCGGTGAACGAGGAAAACGCCGCCGGCGGGCGTGTCGTCACGGCGCCGACGAACGGGGCGGCCGGGATTATCCCCGCGGTGCTGCACTACTACGCGCGCTTCGTGCCCGGTGCGCATGAGCGCGGAGTCATCGACTTCCTGCTGACCGCCGCGGCGATCGGCCTGCTCTACAAGGAAAACGCCAGCATCTCGGGCGCCGAGGTGGGCTGCCAGGGGGAAGTCGGTGTGGCGTGTTCGATGGCGGCGGCGGGGCTGTGCGCGGTGCTGGGCGGCACGCCCGCGCAGGTCGAGAACGCCGCCGAGATCGGCATGGAGCACCACCTCGGCCTGACCTGCGACCCGGTGGGCGGGCTGGTGCAGATCCCCTGCATCGAGCGCAACGCCATCGCCTCGGTCAAGGCCATCAACGCTGCCCGCATGGCCCTCTACGGCGACGGCACCCACCACGTCAGCCTCGACAAGGTCATCAAGACCATGCGCGAGACCGGGGCGGACATGCTGACCAAGTACAAGGAGACCGCCCGCGGGGGGCTGGCGGTCAACATCGTGGCCTGCTGAACCTCCTCAGCCGGCCACGCGCTGGCATCAGTCCGCCAGCACCACGCCTGCCTCGGGCAGGTTCACCTTGTCATCCGTGCTGAACTGGTAGTCCTGGAACACATGCTCGGCGGAGAGCAACTGGAAGCGGCCGTCGGCGTGGCGGTGCGTCGTGTCCTTCAGGCGCCAGGTGAGCTGGCCGCAGGTCCAGATGTCGAAGTTGCGCATCTGCGTGCACAGGCAGGTCTTGTCCATCACCGAGATGCGCTTGACGCCCGGGTGTGCGGCGACTTCGCGGTTGTACGAGGTGATGTAAGCGCACTTGCCGTTCGAGTCGAGCAGGTAGCCGTAGGCCTCGCAGTTCGGGCGGATGCCGTCGCCGATGCCGGGGCTCGACTTGATCATGCGCATCGGGTAGCCGGTGGGCGAGATCTGGTTGACCTCGATGTCGTCCTCGTCGGCCTTGAAGTATTCCTGCTTCACGTCGTCGGGCAGGCCGCATTCCTTGGTCACGGTGAAGCGAGTCGCCACCTGCACGCCCGCGCCGCCCATCTCCAGGAAACGCACCGCGTCGCTGCCAGTGAAGATGCCGCCGGCGGGCAGCACGGGGATGTCGAGCTGCTCGGCCTTCATCCACGCCAGGATCTCGGCCACGATGGTGGCCAGGTCGTACTGCGCCCAGTCCATGCCGAAGCCGAGGTGGCCGCCGGCCAGCGGGCCTTCGACCACGATGTAGTCGGGCAGGCGGTTCAGGCGGGCGTTCTTCTTGAGGAACAACTGCAGCGCGCGCAGCGAGGACACGATGATGCCGAGCTTGACGTCACGGAAGCGCGGGTGGTCCTCGATCAGCGCGAACGAACCCAGGTGCAGGCCGGCGGCGAGCGTGATGCCGTCGATGCCGGCGTCCATCGCGGAGGCCATGCGCACCTTCAGCGTCTCCTTCGGCGCATTCATCGTCAGCTTTTCCATGCAGTTGATGAACACCAGACCGCTGCCTTGCTTGCGGGTCATGGTGCTCTCGACGTGCAGGCGGGTGGCCTCGGCGAGGTGGCCGAGGTCGAACTTGACGAGCGATTTGTCGTCGGACTCGACGTTGAGCTTGTAGAGGGCCTGCTTGGCCTTGACGTACTTGGTCTTGTAGCGGCGGTCGGTGACCGTCTTGATCATCGCGTCCGAGATGTGGCCGACCCCGCCGAGGCGCGCCGCCTCCAGCGCCAGGTCGGAAGAGGAGATGTCCACGCCCATGCCGCCGACCATGATCGGCACCAGCTCGTGGCGGCCCATCTGCATGCGGAAGTCGTCCAGTCTTTTCATCGCGTATGTCCTCGGGGTCGAGCCCCTGTAGTTCTCAAGCTTTCTTCATCAGGCGCAGCTTGTCCGTGGAACGTGAATGTGCCACGCCGTGCGCATGGTGCCTATTGTCAAGGACTTGGCGTGACAACCCCACGCCACAGGCGCTGTCCTTGCCCCGGGACAAGCGGGCCTGCATCGACTGCGCGGTCTGCTGGATCCGCGCCGCGGGGTCAGCGAGCGGTGTCCGCGTCCAGCAGCTGGTCGAATTCGGCGGCCACCACCGGACGGGCGTACAGGTAGCCCTGTCCATAGTCGCAGCCTGCGGCGAGCAGCAGGGCGTGCTGCGCCTGGGTCTCGATGCCCTCGGCGACGACCTTCAGGCCGAGCTTGTGCGCCATCATCACGATGCCCTCGCACAAGGCCAGCTCTGGCGAATCGGGGGCCAGGTCGCGCACGAAGGAGCGGTCGATCTTGATGTAGTCGATGTCGAAGCGGTTGAGGTAGGCCAGCGACGAGTAGCCGGTGCCGAAGTCGTCCAGCGCGACCTGGATGCCGGCGTCGCGCAGCTTGAGCAGCTGGTCGAGCACCTGCGAGCCGGCCTCCATCAGCAGGCCTTCGGTGATCTCCAGCACCACGCTGTGGCCGTCCAGCCCGAGCAGGGCGAGGTGCCGCCGCCAGCCGACCAGGTCGAGCCGGTTGTTCTGGAACTGCAGCGGCGAGACGTTGACGCTCACCTGGAACTGCGGCCGGTGCAGGCGCCAGCGCGCGGTCTGCTGCATCGCTTCGTGGAACACCCAGCTGCCCAGCGCATGGATCATGCCGGTCGATTCGACCACCGGGATGAACTCCGCCGGGCTGACCGGCCCGCGGGTGGGATGTGTCCAGCGCACCAGGGCCTCGGCCTTGCAGATGCGGCCGCTGGCCAGATCGATGATGGGCTGGTAGCAGAGGTGGAACTGCTGCTTGTCCAGCGCCGGCCGCAGGTCGGAGATCAGCCGCATGCGTTCCTGCGCGACCTGCTGCATGGACGGGGTGAAGTGCTGGCTGCGGTTGCGTCCGAGCTGCTTGGCGACGTACATCGCCTGGTCGGCATTCTTGAGCAGGCCGTTGACATCGTCCACGCCGTCGTCCGGGTAGCGCGTGATGCCGAGGCTGCCGGAGACATAGGCCTGGTCCGAGCCCAGCGAAAACGGCGCCGTCACGGCCGACAGCACCGCCTGGGCCACGGCGTCCACCGTGGACGGGTCGTCGATTCCGCCCAGCACCAGCGTGAACTCGTCGCCGCCGAGCCTGGCGACCAGGTCGCTGCCCGGCACGCACTGCTGCAGGCGGTGTGCTGCTTCCTGCAGCAGCACATCGCCCCAGGCGTGGCCGAGCGTGTCGTTGACCTCCTTGAAGTTGTCGAGGTCGAGCATCAGCAGCGCCATCGACTGTCCGGTGCTGTCGCTGCGCGACATTTCCTGCTGCAGCCGGGTGAGGAACATGTTGCGGTTCGGCAGCCCGGTCAGCGTGTCGTAGTTGGCCTGCTGCCAGATGAGGTCCTGGGCGCGTTTCTGCTGCGTGATGTCGCCGACGCTGCCGACCATGCGCACCGGCTGCCCCTGCGCGTCCCGCTCGACCACACGGCCCCGGTCCTGCACCCACAGCAGCCGGCCGTCCTTGCAGCGCATGCGGTGTTCGTGCAGATAGGCGCGGCGGTCGGCCAGGCAGTCGTCGAGCGCGCGCTGGACGTCGGCCTGTTCCTCGTGCGGCACGCAGCGCCAGAAGTCGTCCAGGGTGCCGCTCAGCTCGGCGGCCTCGTAGCCGAACAGCGTGTACCAGCGCTGGCTGAGCGTCAGGCACCCGCTGGGCAGGTGCCAGTCCCAGACCGCGTCACCCGTGGCTTCCAGGGCGTGCTGCAGGCGCCGCTCGCTTTCCTCGACGCGCATCTGCGCATGCTGCAGGTCGGTGATGTCGTGGGCGATCACGAGGATGCGCGGCAGGCCATCCGGCCCGGTGAAGGGCTTCTTGATCGAGCGGAAATGGTTGATCTCGCCGGTGCGGGCATCGCGTGACTCTTCCAGCACGGTCTCGGTCTGGCCGCTGGCCATGATCGCCAGCACGTTCTGTCGCATCGTCTCGGCCATCTCGGGCGGCACGCCGAAGTCCTGGTCGAAGCGGCCGACGATCCCGTCCGGGGTGGTGCCATAGAAGGCCGCGACGGGCTGGTTGGCCAGCAGGAAGCGGCCTTCGTGGTCCTTCAGCAGGATGAAATCCGGGCTCTCGTCCAGCACGGTGCGCAGCAGCGTGCTCTGCGCCTTCAGGTCGGCTTCGGCGCGGTGCAGGCGGTCGGCGATCCAGCGCAGCGAACCGTCGGCCGGCGAAGCCGTCTGCAGGCAGGCATACAGGGTCTGCAGCGTGTGGTCGTCCAGTGCTTCGGTCATGCGCGGCTCGCACGGGCGAGAGAGGTCGGAGAGGAAGGGGTGGCGTCGGGTCGTTATCGGCGCGGGCGGCGCCGGACTGGATGGCGCCGGCCCTGTCGATCCGGTATTCGGTCACACGCCGTGCGGGGTTCGCCGTGGTCAGGCGCCGGTGGCGCGGCTGCCTGCCAGCACGACGCAGGTCGTGGTCGCATGGGCATAGAGCTTGCCGTCGGCGCCGACCAGCCGCCCTTCGGCGAACCCGACCTGCCGCCCCGCGTTGAGGATCCGCCCCTCGGCACGCACCAGCCCGACCTGCGGCGTCAGCGCGCGGATGTAGCTCACCTTCAGCTCGGCCGTCGTGTAGCCGCGCCCGGCCGGCAGCGTGGTGTGGACCGCGCAGGCCACGCACGAGTCCAGCAGCGTGGCGATCCAGCCGCCGTGGATCGTGCCCATCGGGTTGGCGTAGCGGGCGTGCGGGCGGCCCTGCCAGACGAAGCGGCCGTGTTCGAACTCGACCGGCCAGAAATCCATCGTCTCGCCGATCGGCAGCGAGGGCAGCTCGCCACGGCCGACCGCCTCGAACCATTCCAGACCGCTCAGGTGGGCGATCTGCTCGGGGCGGGCGATGCCGGTCGGGGCGAGGCGGGCGCGCACGCGGACTTCGTCGGCTTCCCAGCGCGCGAGCGTGGCGGCGGGGGTTTCGTGGGCGTGATCGGGGGCGGCATCGTGGGGGCGCTGCGTCATGGGTCGGTGCTCCTGGGCAAGGCAGTGGACCGTCAGCAGACCATGGCCTGCGCCGGTCAGGCTGTCACCCTGGAGTCAGCCGTGCCGTCAGGCCGAGGGCGCCACCTGCATCATCGCCACCGGCTCCGGCGCCAGCAGCGTGCCCTGGCGCAGCCCGCGCACTGTGGCCATCCCCAGCCCGAGGATCACCAGCGAGGTCATCGCCAGCAGCATCGGTGCCAGCACGGCGAGCAGCCCGCCCGTGCCCGCCGGGGCCAGTTGCAGCGTCAGCCCCGTGAACGCGGCCAGCGGGAACGACAGTCCCCAGTGCGCGACCGAAAACGCCTGCGCGAGGATGCGCCGGGCCTGGGTCGCCGCCCACAGGAAGCAGAACAGCGCGATGCCCCAGCACATCCAGGCCACCACCACGGGCGCGCCGAGCTGCAGCGCCGACAGCCCGATCACCGCCGGCGGCGCCACCACGATGAACACCGACGGCATCAGCCTCTCCGGCCACAGCCCCTGCACCGCGATGCGCACCAGCAGCAGCGCCATCACCAGCGGCCAGAACAGCAGCCCGATGCCAAACTGCGCCGCCGACCACTCGGCGTGCCCCAGCGTCACCCCGGCCAGCGGCACCAGCACATTGCCGACCACCGGGATGATGAGCGCGGGCGTCACCACCGACCACTGCAGCCCGCCGGCCTTGTTGCCATTCCACCAGCGGCTCATCACCCAGAGCGTCACGCCGAACTGGCCCACGCTGCCGAGCCACCACAGCGCGTTGGCGACCGGGTGCGCGCCGAACAGCGCGACGGCGACCGTGGCCAGCAGGATCAGCGCCGCTGGCATCATCGCCAGGAAGGTGTGGCGCACGGGGTGCTGGCGGTCCTCGCGCCAGGCGTCCGGGTGGCGCTGCAGCCGCAGCAGGCTGCCGACTGCCAGCGCGGCGAACACCAGCGCGGCCACCCCGCCCGTCACCAGCGCGATCCCGCTGGCCACCTCGCCCATCAGCGGCCCGGCGCGGTGCCACGCCAGCGACAGGCCGCACAGCCCCATCACGACAGCAAACCAGGCGGGGGTCAGGAACTTGAGCGGAGGGTGCGAGGAGGCCATGCAGCGGTCACAGGTGGAGCGGTCAGCGGTTGCGGGGGATGCGGTTCAGTCGAACTTCAGCGGTTCCGGTCGGGCGACCAGGCCGCCCTGGGCGACCCAGGCGTCGAAGCCGCCTGCGACGGACTGTACCGAGACATAGCCCATCTCTTGCAAGGAGCAGGCCGCCAGCGCCGCGCGCCCGCCGGTCTTGCAGTAGACGACGATCTTCAGATCGCGCCGCTCCAGCGCCGGCGTGGCCGACACCTTGAATTCCAGCAGGCCGCGCGGGATGTTGACCGCCCCGGGCAGGTGACCGGCGGCGTATTCGTCCGGCTCCCGCACGTCGAGCACGAGCTCGGCGTTCAGCAAGGCGGGCTCGGCCTCGGCGAGGGGGCATTCCGTGATGCGGGCGCGGGCGGCGGTGACCAGATCGTGGGCGGTTTTCATGGACAGGCTCGGGTTGGTGTCGGATGTTCATAGTCTGCCTGATACCGGTGGGTGTATAAAGCGCGACATGAAATCCTCACTCAATTTCCCCATTTTGTCGGGCTGGACCCGACGCCGGGTCACGGTGCTGGCGGCACTGGCGGTCCTGTCCGGTCTGGCGGGCTGCTCGAATGCGGACGAGGCCGAGGGCAAGTCGGTGAGCCTGGAGACCGCACGCGCGGCGATCGACGCCGGCCAGGTCCAGGTTTTCGACATCCGGGAGCCGCAGGAGCATGCGGGGGGTGTGGCCCGCGGCGCCCACCTGCTGCCGATGAGCCAGCTGGGTGCGCGCCTCGGCGAGATCCCGCGTGATCCGGCCCAGCCGGTATTGCTGATCTGCCAGACCCAGAACCGGTCGAGCAAGGCCGCGGCGGCGCTGCGCGAGCGGGGCTACACGAATGTGCGCTATGTGCACGGGGGCATGGCCGGGTGGGCGGGCAAGGGCTGGCCGATGGTGGCGCCGTCGGCCTCGCCAGGCACCACGCCAGGAGCGACCCGATGAGCCAGTTCTGGGACCAGCGATTCGCCGAACCCGGCTACAAGTACGGCACGGCGCCGAATGTGTTCCTGCGGGCCGAGTCGGTGCGGCTGCCGGCGGCGGCGCGGGTGCTGGTGCCGGGGGACGGCGAGGGACGCAACAGTGTCTGGCTGGCACAACAAGGCCACACGGTGCTGGCGATGGATTCGTCGTCGGTCGGGCTGGACAAGGCCCGGGCGCTGGCCGCCGAGCGCGGCGTGGCCATCGACACCGCGCAGGGCGATCTGGCCGAGTGGGCGCCGCTACCGGGTGCCTGGGATGCCCTGGTGCTGGTCTATGTCCACCTGCCGTCGGCCATCCGGGCCGAGGCCCACCGGCGGCTGGTGCGCGGGCTGCGGCCGGACGGGCTGGTGGTGATCGAGGCCTTCCACCCGGCACAGCTCGGTCGCTCCAGCGGCGGGCCGAAAGACCCCGACATGCTTTACCGGCTGGCCGACCTGCGCGCGGACTTCGCCGCCTGGTGCGACGAGGTGCTCGGCCACGAGGGCGAGGTGCCGCTGGACGAGGGGCCAGGGCATCAGGGCCCCGGCTGCGTCACGCGCTACGTCGGGCGGCGCAGGGCCTGAGCCACGCCAGTGGCCCGCAGGATTTCGCAGAATTGACGGGGGTTCTGCGCGCACTTTCCGCCCAAGGGCTGCAGCCGGGGTGTCGATACTGGTCAGTGCGCGGTGCCATGCTGGGACTGCGCCGATTCCAGCCTTCACGAGCCCAACATGCCCCCATTCCTCCGTGACCTCCGTCTTGCGCACAAGTTCTCCCTGCTGGGGGTGGTGGCGGCCGTGATGGTGCTGTTGCCACTGGGCTATTACGTGCACAGCGTGGAACAGCACCTGGACCACGTTCGCTCCGAGCTGGAGGGGATTGCCCCATCCCGCGGGCTGCTGCGGGTGGTCCAGCTGACGCAGCAGCATCGGGGGCTGTCGGCCGCCATGCTGGGAGGCAAGTCGGATGTCGAGCCGCAGCGCAGCAGCCGGCAGGCCGAGGCGGAGCAGGCGGTGGAGGCTTTTGGCACCTTGTCGCGCGCGCTGGACGACGGCGGTCGGCTGCAGGCGGACTGGGAGCGCGTGGTCACGGACTGGCGCGCGCTGGCCAAGGATGTGGCCAGCCGCAGCGTGTCCGGTCCGCAGAGTTTCGAGCGCCACACGGCGCTGATCGCCCGCCAGCTCGAACTGCACGGCCGGGTTCTGGACGTCACCGGGCTGAGCCTGGAGTCCCAGCCGGTGCCGCATTTCCTGACGGTGGCGGCGCTGCAGCAGTCGCCGGAGATTTCGGAGTCGCTGGGCCAGATGCGTGCGCTCGGGTCGCTGGCGCTGGCCCGCCAGGAGCTGACACCCGAGCAGCGCGCCGCACTGCTGGCGCTGGTGGACCGCGCGCAGCGCGAGACCCGCGCGGTGGCGTTGAGCCTGGACACGGTGTTCCACCTCGACCCGGCCGCCAAGGCGTTGCTGGCGGACGATGTGGTGCGGGTGCAGGCGGCGATCGCCTCGGCCCAGCGGCTCACGCAGGAGCAGGTGCTGGGGGCGACGGCGCTGACCTTGGCCTCGGCAGACTATTTCCGTTCCATGACCGAATCGATCGACCAGGTGTACGGCCTGCAGCACAAGGCCGGTGACTTCCTGGAGACTGCGCTGGCCGAACGCCTGCACGCCGGTCGCCAGAGCGAGTGGCTGTTGCTGGGGTCGTGTCTGCTGCTGAGTCTGCTGGGGCTGGCGCTGGGCCGCGGGGTGACCCGTTCGATCACGCAGGCGGTGGAGACGGCGCGGGCCTCGGCCGTGCGCATTGCCAACGGAGATCTGACGCACGCGCCGGTGGCGACTTCCCATGACGAACTGGGCGAGCTGATGACGGCGATGGCCACCATGAACACCTCCCTGATCCGGGTGGTCGGCACCGTGCGCCAGAACGCCGACAGCGTGGCCACGGCCAGTGTGCAGATCGCCCAGGGCAACCTGGACCTGAGCGCCCGCACCGAGCAGCAGGCCAGCGCGCTGGAGCAGACCGCCGCCACGATGGACGAGCTGAACTCGACCGTTCGCAACAACGCGGAAAGTGCCCAGCAGGCCAATGCCCTGGCCCAGAGCGCCACGGATGTGGCCGTGCGGGGCGGCGAGATGGTGTCCCAGGTGGTGGACAAGATGGAGGGCATCAGCGCCGCGTCGCGCAAGATCGCCGAGATCATCGGCGTGATCGATGGCATCGCGTTCCAGACCAACATCCTGGCGCTCAACGCCGCGGTGGAGGCGGCGCGGGCGGGTGAGCAAGGCCGCGGCTTCGCGGTGGTGGCGGGCGAAGTGCGCTCGCTGGCGCAGCGCTCGGCGGCGGCGGCCCGCGAGATCAAGGGCCTGATCAACACCAGCGTGGAGCGTGTCGAACAAGGCTCCGCCCTCGTCAGCCAGACCGGACGCACCGTGGACGATGTCGTGGCCTCCATCAAGCACGTCAGCGAGATCGTGGCCCGGATCAGCGCGGCCAGTGCCGAACAGAGCCTCGGTGTGCAGCAGGTCGGGCAGGCGGTCGGGCAGATGGACCAGGTGACCCAGCAGAATGCCGCGCTGGTCGAGGAATCTGCTGCCGCGGCCGAAGGCCTCAAGCAGCAGGCGCAGGCGCTGGTCCAGGCCGTGGCGCTGTTCAAGCTCGGGCATGTGGCGGCGGCCGGCAGGGCACCGGCGATCGCCGCGACCCACGACGCCTGGAACGGCCAGGAGCGCCGCGGCGAGGACCGTGCGCGCAACGTGACCCGCCCGGATTTCAGCCAGAAAGCGCCGAAATCGCTGCCCGTGCCCGCTGAACCGGCCATGTCGACCGCAGCCCCCCAGGACTCTGCCGCCACGCGAACGGGCACCGACGACTGGGAACGTTTCTGAAGCGCTGCGCCGGGGCTCAAGTTGGCGGCAACCCGTCCGATGAGCGGTAGATCTCCTCGACCCCTCAAGGCATCCACATGACGACCGCGGTAACTCCCTCCTTCGAACTGGTCACCTTCGGCAAGACGGACATCGAAAATGTCCTCGCCAAGCTCAATCCGGCGCAGATCAATCAGCTCGCCTTCGGCGCCGTCGAGGTGGACGCCACTGGCAAGATCCTCAAGTACAACGCCACCGAAGGCGCCATCACCGGCCGGGATCCCAAGGCGGTGATCGGGCGCAACTTCTTCCGGGATGTGGCCCCCTGCACCAACCGTCCGGCCTTCAAGGGCATCTTCGATGCGGGCGTGCAGTCGGGCAATCTGAACACCATCTTCGAGTACGTGTTCGACAACAAGATGGCGGCCACCAAGGTGAAGGTGCACATGAAGCGTGCACTGTCCGGCCAGACCTACTGGATCTTCGTCAAGCGGGTCTGACCATGGCAGCCGATGCACCTGGGCATGGGCGTGCGCCGTGGTGGCACCAGCCCGGTGTGCTGGCGCGGCTGGTCGGTGACCTCGTGGCGGATGAACTGGCGCACCTGCGCCCTGGCGTCGGTGTCGAGCCACCGCCATGGCCGGCGGATCTCCTGCTGGACGAGCCGGGTCTGGGGCTGGATTCGCTGGAACGTCTGTCGATCGCCTCCGCATTGAACGAGACGCTGCACCTGCACGAAAGCGGTGTGGAAGACCTGCTGCTCGTGCGCCGCCGCTTTGGTGAATGGGTGGACCTGGCCCGCCTCGGGCTGGACCATGCCGGCCTGCGGATGACCTTTCGCACATCGGGCAGCCGGGGTGCACCGAAGCCTTGCACCCATGCACTGGCCGCGCTGGAGCAGGAGGTGGATGTCCTGGCCGACCTGCTCGGCGGTCGGCGGCGCGTGTTCAGTGCCGTGCCGGCCCACCACATCTACGGCTTCTTGTTCACCGTGCTCCTGCCAGCCCGCTGGCCGGGCATGGCCGTGCACGACGTGCGCCGGATGACGCCGCAGGCACTGGCGGCGAGGCTGGCGCCGGGCGATCTGCTCGTCAGCCATCCGGCGCACTGGGCGCTTGTGGCGCGCCACGCCGGGCGCCTGCCGCCGAACGTCGTCGGGGTCAGCTCCACGGCATCTTGTCCGGACACGGTGGCCATGGCCCTGTCCGATCTCGGCCTGCAGCGCCTGGTGCAGGTCTATGGCAGTTCGGAGACCGCAGGCATTGGTTGGCGCGACAGCACCGCCGAGCCGTATCGCCTAATGCCGCATTGGTCGCGGCTGGCCAGCGACGACACGGCTCTGCAGCGCCTCCTGCCCGGCGAAGACCCTGTCAGGCAGACGCTGCAGGACCGGCTCGCCTGGTGTGGTGAGGACCGATTCCAGGTGTTCGGACGGCATGACGAAGCCGTGCAGGTCTGCGGCACCAATGTGTTTCCCGAGCGTGTGCGGCAGGTCTTGCTGACACATCCACAGGTGCAGGACGCGGCGGTGCGCCGGATGACGGAAGCGGAAGGCGAGCGCCTCAAGGCGTTTGTCGTGCCGCGCGGCGAGGCGGACCGGGCGGCCTTGCCCGACGCCCTGATGCGCTGGGTGGCGCAGCACCTGACGGCCCCGGAGCGGCCCAGGGCGTTCACCGTGGGCGAGCGGCTGCCGACCGGTGCGCTGGGCAAGTTGTCCGACTGGCCGTGCGGGGACACGCACGCCCACGGGCCGCAGCAGCCGGCAGGGGCACTGGGCGCCTGAGGCGCGCCGTGCCAGCCGGGCTTCGCCCCGGCGACCTGCGCGACGGGCAAAGAAAAACGGGTTAGCGCCTGAAGCGTCTAACCCGTTGATTTCGTGCACGTATTCTTGGTGGCCTGGGGCGGAATCGAACCACCGACACGCGGATTTTCAATCCGCTGCTCTACCAACTGAGCTACCAGGCCGTCGAGAAAGAGATTATGGCTCGACTGGATTCGTTTGCCAAGTCTTTTGGTGGAAAATTTTTCTGGCCTGCCGATGCGGCGGCTTCAGGCGCCCGCGCCGCGCTTGTTGCGGGTCAGGTCCACACCGAGCTGCTTCAGCTTGCGGTAGAGGTGGGTCCGCTCCAGCCCGGTGCGTTCGGCGACGCGGGTCATGCTGCCGTTCTCGCGGGCGAGGTGGAACTCGAAATACGCCTTCTCGAAGGCGTCGCGGGCTTCGCGCAGCGGACGGTCGAGCAGGAAAATCTGCTCGGCCTGCGGACCGCTGGCCATCGTGATGCCGGGGGCGGTCGCTGCACCGTTGCTGATGCCGTGGCTGTAGTGGTGTGCAGGGGCCGCGTAGTGGGCGGCTTCCGTGGCCGGCAGATAGTCCGCGCGTTCGATGCGCGCCAGTCCGGCCGTGGCCTGGTCGGGTGTCCCTGGCGGGCTGGCGGGCGCAGCCGTGCGCGGGGCTGGTTTGGACAGGCCCTGCTCGACCGCCCGCAGCAATTTCTGCAGCGTGATCGGCTTCTCCAGGAAGGCCATGGCACCGTATTTGGTGGCTTCGACGGCGGTGTCGATGGTGCCGTGGCCGGACATCATGATGACCGGCATGTTGAGTTGCGCGCCGGCTCCCCACTCCTTGAGCAGGGTGATGCCGTCCACATCCGGCATCCAGATGTCCAGCAGCACCAGATCGGGGCGCTGGCGTTCACGCAGCATGCGGGCCTGAGCGGCGTTTTCGGCCAGCTCGACGCTGTGCCCTTCGTCGGTCAGGATTTCCTGCAGCAGGGCACGGATGCCCATTTCATCATCGACGACAAGAATATTGGCCATGGGTGATCAGGACGCGCTGACGTCGGCAGAGGGTGGGCGTGCCCACCGCGAGAAGGAGATGGACACCTGTGCCCCGGTTCGCGCCGGGCCGTGGGCTGTTTCTTGTGTTTCGTCGGACAAGTTGTTCAACCGGATCTTGGCGCCGTGTTCCTCGACGATCTTCTTGACCACCGCCAGTCCGAGACCCGTGCCGCGGGCTTTGGTGGTGACGTAAGGCTCGAACGCGCGTTTCAGGATTTTTTCGGAGAAACCAGGGCCATTGTCCACCACCTTGAGACGAATGGCACGGGCGACGCCATCTTCGCCCCGTGCCGCTTCGGTCGAGATGATGACTTGCCCGTCTGTCATGTCGTTGACGGCATCCAGTGCATTCTGGACCAGATTGTGGATGACTTGTCGCAACTGGCTCGCATCTCCTGCCAACGCGGGCAGATCAGGCGCCAGTTGGGCGTGCAGCCGACCGCTCTCCTGCTGCACGGCGTACAGCCCGAGCACCTCGGTGACGAGTGCATTCAGGTCGAGCGGCAGCAGCTGCGCGGCGGGCAGGCGGGCGTAGTCGCGGAACTCGTTGACCAGGGTCTTCATCGACTGGACCTGCGCCACGATGGTGCCGACCGAGCGCACCAGCATCTGCTGATCCGTGCCGGTCAGCTTGGCTTCGAGCTTGTGCTGCAGCCGCTCGGCCGAGAGCTGGATCGGGGTGAGGGGGTTCTTGATCTCGTGCGCGAGCCGGCGGGCGACCTCGGCCCAGGCCACGCTGCGCTGGGCGGACACGACATCGGTGATGTCGTCGAACACGATCAGCCGCGCGCCTTCCGGCAGCAGCGCGCCCCGCACGAGCAAGGTCTGTCCGGCGTCCGCATGGCCCAGCGTGAGGGCTTCCTGCCAGTGGCCGCGCCCTGCGTCGCCGTGCTCGCCGGGGTCGAGGTCGGCGGCATGCGTGGCGAAGTGGCTGGCGACGGTGCGGGCGAAGTCGTCCCGGCCCGGCAGCTGCTCCAGGGTCTGGCCGGCCCAGGCACCCGGTGCCACGCACAGGATGCGGGCGGCGCCGGGGTTGACGGTGTTGATGCGGCCACTGGCATCGAAGACGATGACTCCGGAGGTGAGGTTGTCGAGGATGGTCTGCAGGTGGGTCTTGGCACTTTCGACCTCGGCCAGGCTGCGCTGCACCAGCCCGCGTGCGTCGGCGAGCTGCTGGGTCATCACGGCGAAGGAGCGGGTCAGACCGCCCAGCTCGTCGCGCGAGGCGAAGACCTCGGTCGGACTCAGGTCGCCGCTGGCCACCTGGCGCACGCCCTCGGCCAGCATCACCAGCGGTCGGCCGAGCTGGTGGCCCAGGCCGGCAGCCATCAGCAGCGCGCTGAAGACGCCCAGGATGAGCGTCAGCGTCAGCGTGCCGATGTACATCTTGCGCAGGCCGCCGCGGCCGAGGGCACGCTGCTGGTATTCGCTGTAGGCCGTCTGCACGCGCAGGGCATTGGCGGCCAGATCGGGCGGCACGATCTGGGTGATCTGCAGGTAGCGGTCCTCGCTGCCGAGGCTGAAGCTGGTCGAGGGCATCCAGGCGATGGCGCGCACGCGGGCCTGGCTGGCGGCCCGGTCCCGGGGGTCTGGCGGGCTGTCGGCGTCCAGACCTTCCAGCTGGGCGTAGACGCGCAGGTTGCGTGCCTGGCGCATCATCGCGCTGGTCGGCCGGTCCGGCAGCATTGCCGCGCCGACTGCACCCCCAGCCGACAGCGTCACCTGTCCCGTCGCCGACAGCAGCGCCACGCTCTGCGCCGAGAGCTGCTCGCGCAGGCGCTCCAGGGTCAGCAGCTTGAGTCGGTCGGAGTTCTCGGTGGCGCTTTCGGCTGCCAGGCGGGTCTTGGTGGCGACGTCGTTGACCAGCAGCTGCAGCGTGGTCCGGCCGAGATTGAGCCCGGATTCGAGCGCGCCTTCCACCTCGACGTCGAACCAGCTCTCGATCGAGCGCGACACGAACTGGTAGGACACGCCGTAGATCAGCGCCCCCGGCACCACGCCGACAAACGCGAAGATCGCTGCGAGCTTGAACAGCAGCTTGCTGCCGAACTTGCCATGGCGCATGCGCCGCGCCAGGTGGGTCAGCGCGACCAGGATCACCAGCCCGAGCGCGGTGGCCACGCCGACGTTGACCCACAGCAGCCACTCGTAATGGCGCTCGTAGAGCACGCGGTTGTTCGTGGCGATCGACAGCAGGAAGGCCAGCACCAGCACGGTGCCGCCCACCGCCAGCATGGCGATCAGCAGGGTCCAGCGCAGGGAGCGGCGGCTCATGGCGTGTGACCCGGTCGTTCAGTCGGGCAATGCGAGGGTGCGTGCCACCCGCAGTGTCCATTCCGGCTGGCTGCCGATGCCGATCTGCAGCGGCCGTGGCAGCTGCTCCGTGTCGAGCCGGTAGGTAAATTCGATGTAGTGACGACCGTCCTCCGCAGGCACCGGATCGGCGATGCGCCATTGGTTGAAGCGCTGCAGGGCCCGCAGCGCTTCGCCGAGCGAGCGGTAGCTCTGCGACAGCCCGCCCTGGCTGACCTTGTAGCTGAAGGTCAGCGGCTGGTAGGCAATGCGCCAGGTGCGGGTGGTGCGGGCCAGTTCCTTGTCGCGCCAGTACCAGCGCGAGCGCATCAGCACCGCCTCGGCCAGGAAATGCAGGGCCACGCCGCGCTGCAGCGCATCTTCCACGCTGGGCGGCAGGTCGAAGCGCGTCTCGAAGCTCAGCTGCACACCGTGCTCGCTGCGCTGGGCGTCCAGGCGCAGCAGGTCCAGTGCGCGGGCCGGGACCATCGCCAGCAGCAGCACCAGCGCCAGTGCCACCCACACGGCCGCGACCGAACGCCGGCGCGTCGGGCAGTCGAGGCAGTGGGCAGGCGTTTGCATGCAGGCAGGCAGGGGTCAGGTCGGCTTGTCCAGCCGGGCGTAGAAGAATCCGTCGCCCGCAGGCGACGCATTGTCGGTCAGCGGCAGCAGGTGGCCGGGCGCCTGGCCGGCGAGGGCGTCGCTGTGACGTTGCAAAAACGCTGCAATCTGTCCCGCGCCCTCGGCGCGGAAGACCGAGCAGGTGGCGTACAGCAGCCGCCCGCCCGGGCGCACCAGCGGCCACAGCGTGTCCAGCAGCGCCCGCTGGGTGCGGGCCAGCTCGCCGATGTCGCTGGCGCGGCGCAGCCAGCGCACGTCCGGGTGGCGCCGCACGATGCCGGAGGCACTGCAGGGCGCGTCCAGCAGGATGGCGTCGAAGGGCTGGCCGTCCCACCACGCGGCCGTGTCACGCGCGTCTGCCACGGCGGTGCGGGCGCCCTGCAGGTGCAGCCGTGCGAGTGTTTCGTCGACCCGCCGCAGCCGGACGGCATCGCTGTCGAGCGCGAGCAGCGCCAGATCCGGTCGCAGCTCCAGCAGGTGGGCGGTCTTGCCACCGGGGGCGGCGCAGGCGTCCAGCACCCGTGCGCCCGCGGGCAAGGCGTCCGCGCCGGTGCCCAGCAGCAGCGGCGCCGCCTGCTGGGCGGACAGGTCCTGCACCGAGACACGGCCGTCAGTGAAGCCGGGCAGGCCCTGCACCGGCACCGGCTGGTCGAGCACCACGGCGTGCGGCCCCGCTGCACGGGCGTTCAGTCCGGCTGCCGCCAGCTCGGCGACATAGCTGGCCGCATCCCCATGACCGGCATGGACCCGCAGCACCATCGGCGCAGCCCGGTTGGACTCGGCCAGCAGGTCGGTCCATTGGCGTGGCCAGTCGCGCTGCAGCTGGTCGATCCACCAGCGCGGGTGCTGGTGGCGGGCCACCGGCAGCGTCGCCTTCAGGTCGGCGACCAGCGCCTCCCGCTCGCGCAGGAAGCGGCGCAGGACCGCGTTGACGAAGCTGGCGCTCTTCGGTGCGATCTGGTGGGCGCAGGCCACGGCCTGGTCGACCAGCGTGTGGTCGGGATACGGGGCGGCAGCGTCCGGCCAGAGCAGCGCCAGGGCGGTGATCAGCAGGGCGTCGACACGCGGCGGCGGCCGGCGCGGGGCCAGGCGCTCGCGGGCGGCTTCGGCGCCGCCCATCCAGCGCATGACATGGAAGCTCAGCGACTGCGTGCCGGGACGCGCCGCCGCCGGACAGGCGGCCAGCGCTTCGGTCAGCGAGCGGCCGGACCGCACGGCGGCGACGGCGTCCGCCGTGTGGGCGAGCAGGCGGGACAGCGGCAGGCTGTGGGCGTGGGTGGAGGGGGTCGGGGTGGCAGGAGTCGGGTTCACGGGCGGCAGTCTACGTGCCGCCGGCCTGCAGTTCCTGACCGAAGCCCGTCTCGACCTGAATGAAGTGGCAGGACAGCGCCGGGGGATGTGGTGTATCGAGCAGCGTGCAGGCCAGCCAGAGCGCCTCGGCGGCGGCGGGCAGGGCCTCTCCGGCATGCACGAGCAATCCCGGGCGGGTGTTGGCGGCATCGGTCCAGAGCCGCGCCAGCACCGGGCGGTGCATCCAGCCCAGCCCCTGCAGTGTCTGCAGCGCCCGGCCGAGGCCGTCGACATCCGGCACATGGCAGGTGGGCGGCAGGGCCTCGGTGCCCCACACCCCGCGCATCACCGTGTCGTACCAGATGGTGCCCACGACGCCGACGAGAACCCCGTCCACGCCGGTGGCGCCCACCGGGACCAGGCGGGCCAGATAGGCCGTGAACTGCGCGATGGCCTGGCGCAGCGCGAGGGGCAGGTGCTCCAGTGCGTTGTGTTCGCGCACGCCGCCGCGGTGGGGGCGTGGCGGTCCGGCCATCTGCTGGCGCACCGTGAGCCAGGCCAGCCGGTCGAGGGCGCTGATCTGGCCGTCGGCGCACATCAGCCGGCGCAGGCTGCGCAGCAGTGCCTGCCGTTCCTCCAGCGGTTCGGCGGCGCACTGGCGCAGCAGTCCGCTCAGCGCGGGCAGGCGGGCGCTGGCCGGCAATTGCCACGTCCAGTCGCGCACCTGTGCGCTGGCCGTGACGCCGCGGGTCGCTTCTTCCCATGCCCGCCGCTCGCGGTCACTGTCCCGCGTCAGCAGCAAGGCGAGCACAGCGGCCCGCCGCTCGCCTTCGCCCTGCAGGCGTTCCAGCCGTGACCACGCATCCTGCGCAGCAGGATCCAGCCTCGGCGAAGCGCGCAGCAGGGAAGGGGCGGGCATGGATCAAAAATCGCAAATTCGGCAAATGTTGGCATCCTGCCCCCCGGAGCGCCGCCTTGTCCAGCCGAAAAGTGTTTCCGCAAGCCTGCCTTCAGAGCAGCGGCATCGGGCTGCTGGGCTGGCCCTTCACCCGCAGCGCCGTCTGACCGGACAGCAGCGGAGCCTCCTTGAACCGCCACGCCAGCGCCACCAGCGTGGTCGGGAAGACATGCAGCGCGTGGTTGTAGCGCTCGGCTTCGCGGTTGTAGACCAGCCGGCTGATGTGGATCTGCTCCTGCAGCGCATCGCGCTGGCGCAGCAGTTCGGTGATGGCCGGCTCAGGGCCAGTGCCGGAGGTCAGGTCCTGCAGTTCGCCGACCAGGCGGTCGAGCAAGACGCCGAGCGACTGCTCCGCACTGCCGACCACCTGCAGCGTGTTGCCGCGCATGCCGCGGGCCTGCGCCTCGTCGGTGGCGCGGCTGGCCTGTCGGGCGGCGTCGATCAGCTGGGCGGCCACTGGCTGCAGATCACCGGGCAGCAAGGGGCGGGCCGCCTCCGCCAGCGCCAGCGCCACGGCATGGCGCTGGCGCAGGTGGCTGGCCAGCGGGCCGTAGCTGTGGTGGGTCTTGGCGCGCAGGCGCTTGAGGCGCTTGTGCGCGCCCAGCATCCAGAACGCCAGCACGGCCAGGATCACCAGCGTGGCAATGTTCATTGCGTCTCTCCAGTGTGGGCGGCGTGGTGGCCGCCGGGGTCAGCCTGCGTCGGCCAGCCAGGCCGCATGCCCTTGGTGGCGCAGTTCGCACGCCGGGCAGTGGCCGCAGCCGTGGCCCCACGGGTGGCGCTGGCCGCGCTCGCCTAGGTAGCAGGTGTGCGTGTGCTCGATGACCAACTCGACCAGTGCGCGTCCGCCGAGCTGTTCGGCCAGATCCCAGGTCTGCGCCTTGGTCAGGAACATCAGCGGCGTCTCCAGCGTCATCGGCGTGGCCAGCCCGAGCGAGAGCGCCACCTGCAGTGCCTTGAGCGTGTTGTCGCGGCAGTCCGGGTAGCCCGAATAGTCGGTCTCGCACATGCCGCCGACCAGCACCGACGC
Source organism: Sphaerotilus sp. (assembly GCF_034519685.1). GTDB lineage: Bacteria > Pseudomonadota > Gammaproteobacteria > Burkholderiales > Burkholderiaceae_C > Sphaerotilus. The sequence continues at coordinate 417,818 of NZ_JAXHOF010000002.1, forward strand.
GCCCCGCCGGTAGGCCAGCGTCGCCGCGAAGCCGAGGAAGAGCAGGTTGCGGCCGGGCACGAAGGTGTTCGGCAGGCCGTTGGCCTCGAACTCGATGGCGCGCTCGGCGGTGAGCGCGGTGTCGGAGAGCTGGCCGATCAGGCCGAGGTCGAGCACATGGTCCTCGCCGAGCCGGTCGGCCCACTGCGGGAACTGGTGCCGCACCGCGTCGCGCACCGTCAGCCGGCAGTCCATCTCGATCAGGTGGCGCTGGCCGTAGGCGAAGCCGACCGTCTCGACACGCTGGAAGCGGTCCAGCGCCCAGGCCAGGCAGGTGGTCGAGTCCTGCCCGCCCGAGAAGAGCACGAGGGCGGTGCGCGGGTCGCGGGCGGCGGCCACGGCGGTGCTCATTGGCGGATCTCGCCCTGGCCGAGCACGATGTACTTCAGCGAGGTCAGCCCTTCCATGCCGACCGGGCCGCGGGCATGGAACTTGTCGGTCGAGATGCCGATCTCGGCGCCCAGGCCGTACTCGAAGCCGTCAGCGAAGCGGGTGCTCGCGTTGACCATCACGCTGGCCGAGTCCACCTCGCGCAGGAAGCGCATCGCGTTCGGGTGGTTGGTGGTCAGGATGGCGTCGGTGTGGTGCGAGCTGTAGCGGTTGATGTGGGCGATGGCCTCGGCGAGCGAGTCCACGACCTTCACGCTGATGACGGGCGCGAGGTATTCCTCGAACCAGTCGGCCTCGGTCGCGTCCACGACGGTCGCGCCGGCCACATCCGACAGGATCGCCTTGGCACGCGGGCAACTCCGCATCTCGACGCCCTTGGCGGCGAAGATGGCGCCGATCTGCGGCAGGAAGGTGGCCGCTTGGTCAGCGTGGACCAGCAGCGACTCGGTTGCGTTGCAGGGGCTGTACTTCTGCGTCTTGGCGTTGTCGGTGACGACCAGCGCTTGGGCGATGTCCACCTCGGCGTCGATGTAGGTGTGGCAGTTGCCGTCCAGGTGCTTGATGACGGGCACCTTGGCCTCGGCCGAGATGCGCTCGATCAGGCCCTTGCCGCCACGCGGGATGATGACGTCGACGAAGGCGGGCATGGCGATCAGCCGGCCGACGGCGGCCCGGTCGGTGGTCTCGACGAGCTGCACGGCGGTGGCGGGCAGGCCAGCCTCGACGAGGGCCGCCTGCACCAGCTTCCACAGCGCCAGATTGGAGTGGATCGCCTCCGAGCCGCCGCGCAGGATGCAGGCGTTGCCGCTCTTGATCGCCAGCGACGCCGCCTCGATCGTCACGTTCGGCCGGCTCTCGTAGATCATGCCGAACACGCCCAGCGGCACACGCATCTGCCCGACGCTGATGCCGGTCGGGCGGCGCTTGACGCCGGTGATCTCGCCCACCGGGTCCGGCATCGCGGCCAGTTGCTCGCAGCCTTCGGTGACGGTGGCGATGACCTGGGCGCCGAGCTTCAGGCGGTCGAGCATCGGGCCGGACAGGCCGTTCGCGGCGGCGGCGGTCAGGTCGAGCGCGTTGGCGGCGTCCAGCGGTGCCACGTTGTCGCGCAGCAGCCGGGCCAGCGCCAGCAGCGTGCGGTTCTTGGCGTTCGTCGAGGCAGCGGCCATCTGCGTTGCAGCGGCGCGGGCGGCTTCGCCGACGCGGGTCATGTAGGCGGGGATGTCCTGGGGGGCGAGCGTGTCGGGGGTGTCCATGGGCGGAATTGTGGCAGAGGGGGCCAAGCGTTTTCTGAGCAGATGTGGCTTGGCGGCATGGCTCGGACTAGACTCAATGCCGTTCGACAACGCGACCGAGGCACACATGGGCTACGCCGATCTGATCCGAACCCTGCAGGCGCTGCCGCAGGACAAGCAGGCCGAGGTCTTCGATTTCGTTGACTTTCTAGCTGCGCGAGCGCGAAGAGAAGGGCGTGTGGATGCCACGACCTCGGCCGATGTGCAGCCGATCACCGCGTTCTTTCAGCGGCCATTCCGGGTCGAATCGTTCCAACCCCTGAGCCGGGACGAAGCCAATGCCCGCTGAGGTGTTCATCGACTCGAATGTCTGGCTGTATGCCTTGATCGAGACCTCCCGGCCTGACCCTCGGGCAGCTACGGCCCGTGCCTTGATCGCGGCACAGCCCAGGCCCGTCATCAGCACGCAGGTGATCCGGGAGGTCAGTGTCAACCTGCTGCGCAAAGCCGGTGTAGCGGAGGCGGCCATTCGAGAGCTGGTGCGTAGCTGGTACGCCGACTGTCTGGTCACGGACATCAGCGAGGCGCAGTTTCTGCACGCCTCGCAGTTGCGCGAACAGTTGTCGATCAGCTACTGGGACAGCCTGATCGTGGCAGCGGCACTGGATGCAGGGTGCGTCATGCTGTATTCCGAGGACATGCAGCATGGTCAAGTGATCGAGGGGCGCCTGACGATCCTCAACCCGTTTCGCACGACAAAAGCCTGATCGGCTCGCCGCTGCCCGGCCCCGCTCAGGCCAGCTCCAGCACTCGGAAATTCTCCATGGCTTGCGCCTCCTCCTGTCCCTGCTCGGCCTCCGGCATTGAGCGGGCCGTGCAGAGTTCGATCTGGTACGGGCCGATGGCGCGAGCGTAGACGCGCTGGCCTTCGCACTCTCCAGCCAGGTCCAGCGGCCACTTGGTCAGGTTGCTGGAGCCTTCCTTCATCGTCCCGGTGCCGGCCATCGGCGAGCGGGTGTAGATGAGGTTGAATACCCGCTCACGCGGCACCCCCAGTTCGTGCCATTCGTCATAAGGCACACCCTGCGAAAGCCCCGGCTCGAACTTGCCCAGGCGGATCCGGCCGACGTAGAAGGCGAAGGGCGCTTCGTCCCGGGCTGCCTCCCGTGCACGGTCGATGACCTTGACTGCACCGCCGGGGCACAGCCGCAGCAGGCCGAGTGCCACCCCGGTCTTGCCTGTCGGGCGGTAGACATCCTGATCGTCGGCCGGCAGCGGCGGATGGACGATGAGGCGCGGCGGCTCGCCCTTGAACTGATCGACCAGGAAGGTCTGCACCCGGTCATGGGCGGCGGCGAGGGCTTCGGCGGCGGCCACCTCGTTCGTCGCCGTCAGCCCGAACAGGCCCGCCACCAGCGGCGAGCGGCTGGCGTTGCCGGCCAGCAGCACATGGACCTCCTCGGGTGGCGCAGACGATGACGGCTTGCCCCCTGCGAACGCCTTGGCCAGCCCGGCGTGGAAGCCGATCACGCCTCTTTCGATGCGCTCGGCCAGGTAGGTGCGCAAGGCTTCCTGTGGGATGGCAATCTCGCAGCTCACCTTGTTGCCGTCGCGGGTGAGCAGGTCCATCTTCTGCACGCCGCTGCTGCCGCTGCTGCCCGCGAGCTGGCCGGTTTCCCACAGCGGGCGCAGGCGAGAGATCAGCATGAGGGTGTTGGTCGTGGCGGCGCGGGTTCTCTCCAGCAGCAGCTCGCTGCCCACGAAAGGCTCGGCGTCGAGCGGACGGGTGAAGGCGATCTTCTTCTGGCGGCAGATCTCGACGTTGTGAATGAAGGTCTGGTAGGCCATGTTCTCCAGCAGGTTCTCGCCGCCGAGGAACATGTCGCCCGCCACGCCGTGGCGCTCGAAGACGGCTTCCCAGCCCGCGTCTTCCTCCTGCACGTCGGGTTCGCGGTAGTAGCCGTAGTCGAAGTCGGCCGTGCCGCCGCCGAAATCGAAGACGGCGTAGGCGACACCCTTGCCGGCGCCGGGCGCGATGTCGAGTGTCGGCAAGGCGATGGCGGCATAGGCAGCGGGTTCTGAGGCGCGCTCTTCGACCGTGAAGTCGTTGAAGACGGGCTGGTTCACCAGCGTCGGCGGCAGGCTGCGCTGCAGGCCCCGGCGGAAGGAGGCCAGGATGTTGTTCTTGATCACCTGCGGGTAGTCCACCGGGAAGCTCATGTAGTGCTTCAGGAACAGGCCCCGGCCGCGCCAGTTGATGTTCATGCCGAGGAACCAGGCGTACAGCTCGACCGGGTCGAAGGGATCCTGGTCGCTGACGGTGAGCGGCTGGCCCTTGGCGGGGTTGCGTGGGGTGAGCCGGGCGAGTTCGTGTTCGAGTCGGTGTTTCTGGTCGGTGATGCGCAGCCGGGCGTTCCACGGCTGGCGCAAGGCCCATTGCTTGATCTTGCCGAGGATGCTGCTGACGACGACGGGGTCGCTTTCGTTGTGGCGCCAGTTGTGCAGTGCCTCGTGCGAGCAGCGCACCTGGTCCCACAGCACGCCGGGGCGGTAGGCGGTGGTCTGCCATGCCTCCAGCATCGCGGCGATGTCGATGAACTCCAGGACGGTGGGGTTTTCGTAGTGGGAGGGGTGCTGCTTTTCCCAGAAGTCCTTGACGCCGATGCGCATCAGCTCGGGGCGGCCGTTGTGGTCGTGGGCGACGACGGTGCTGCTGGTGCCGAAGTCGATGGCGATGGGGTCGCGGCGCACGTCGAGGGCGGGGTTGCGGGGGCGGATGCCGAAGGCTTTCTGGTCTTCTTCGGATTGGCCCCAGGCTTCCCACAGGCCCTTGTTGGGGTCGGTGAACTGGGCTTCTTCGAGCAGGGGCTGACGGCAGATCAGGTGGTCGATCAGTGCCAACCCCTGCTGAGCATAGACGCTCCCCGCCGTTTCCAACTTGGCACGAATCCCAGCAAGCAAATCCGTTTCGCCTTGCAGAACGCTCCAGTTGTTTTTTAATGCCAAAAGAACGAGTTGCTGGCTATTTATTTTACCGTTGCATAAAATGAAGTGACCTGGACTATTTTGATAAATATTGAAGCATCCGTCCTCTAGATAAAGGCTTCCACCATCGCATAGCCAGAACTCGACTTCGTGTAGCCTGAATTTTCGTCCGGAGCGCATGGGGTTTCCATTGGCTTTGGCAAACGCTGTGAGTTCTTCTTTGGTGGGTAATCGCCATCCTTTGATGGATCCCCATTCTGCTTTGCTTGCTCGCTTTTTTCCTTCTGTGACATCAATAGATTCATTTGCCCACCCCCATATCAATTGAGACGATGTCTCATAGAATGTATTGAATGATTTCAAGAATATGAATGAATTTCTTTCGATTTGACTTGCAATGGCCTGCAGTTCACTCTCCAAAATGGCGATAGTTTTGTCGCGCAGGAAATATGGAAAATAAGTCGGGAAACTGAGATCTTGTGGATTCATTTTTCAAGAACCTGATGAAGATGGTTAAGTCTGGACCAGCGGGTTTTTCTGGGATTCACCGCCGGCATTGGTCAGTCCGGGTAGCCACTGGGCGCGGATGGTTTCGCCGGTTGGCGTGCCGCGCTGGTGGTGGCGAAAGTCGAAAGGGGAGCCTGGTTCGGCGTTGCAGAGCTTGGCTTGTCGGCCTCGCCAGCGCAGGTTGTGAACCTTCACGGCCGTCGCCAGGATCTGCAGTTCGGTTGAGGTGGCCGCGCGCTTGTCCCGCTTGCAGCGGTTGGCCAGCAGATCCCACAGGTCCACGACCGTGTCCCAATGCGAGATCCGTGCAATCAGGCGAACCAGTTGCTGGCCCTCGTGTTCGCCATCGGGCAGCAGCCAGTCGTGGGCCAATTCCTCGTCGGCCCGCACCGCCTTCAGCAAGGCCAATTCGGTCGCCAACTGCGCACGCAGTGGATCGACAGGTGCAGGCGGTGGCGGAGGGGGCGGCGGCGGCGGTGCATACCAAGGCGCGGGAATCATGCGCGGAGGTGGTGCGACCTCTTCGGGTTCGATGGCGACCTTCTGCGGCGTTGCCGGATGCGCTTCTGCGGCTTGTTCATTCGCCTCGGTAGGCGGTTCGACGATTTCCCGAACCAGTGTCCGCAGCCTGTCATCGTGCTGCAGCAACAGCAGCAGATCCGGGAATGTCAGCTTTTCCAGGCTGAATCCCCCGGCTTCTTTTTCCGTCTCGGACTGGAGCTTTTCGAGGCGTTTTCTTTCTTGTTTGCTCATCACGTCTCTCTTATTCGCTGCGCAGCCAAGCCCGCATTTCCGGCCGCACCTCAAGCTTGTGCGGCAGCCGCAGGCAGAACTCGCGCAGCCGGTCCCGCTCCTGTGTTGGTAGCCGGTGGATCTGCCGCTGCAGCGTCAGCAGCGTGTCCGCACTCGGCTCCGACCACGGCGACGCAATCTGCGGCACGCGCGTCTCGCCTCCCAGCAGCGCCAGATCGGACGCGCTGATGACGCCGAACACCTGCCGGTAGATCGCCGGCAGGTAGGTCAGCAGCGCCTCCACGCTCGGCCGCTGCAGCGCCGCCAGTTGATCGCGCATGGCGTTCAGATCCGCCTGCAGCCGCAGCCGCTCCGCCCGCAGGCTCTCCAGCGTGTCCTCGTGCTGCCGCTGCGCCCGTGCGCGCTCGGCGGCGCCGGCCTCGTCCCGGTAGTGGAAGGTGCTTTCCAGCAGCGGCAACAGGTGCGCCTGCAACCAACCCTGCGCCGGCAACGGCTCCTCGGCCAGCGTCCCCGCCAGCATCCCCGCCCGGTCCCGCAGCGGCTCCCACCGCAGCACCTGCCACCGCTGACAACCGACCCCCGCCAGATCGCGCCCCACATCCGTCACCCGAGACAGCGCCCCTTGCGACACCAGCAGATGCACCTCGAACCCCGCCAGCCGATCCGACCGATTGAAGCGCAGGCTCAGTTCATCCAGCACAGCAGGCAGACCGCCCCCCGCCTGCGGCAGCAGGTACCACTCCTCGCCATGCACCGATTCCCGCCGCCAGGACCACCCGCCCTGGTGAGAGAAACAGGCCACCTGATCCGCCACCAAGGCCAGCGCCAGCCACCCAGCATGGGCATGAGCTTGTGTCATCTCTCAGTGCTCCAGGTTGCGCACGGCGGTCTTGGCGACGTTCAGCTCGGCGTAGATCGCCTCGTCGCTCTTGCCCGGCGAGAAATCGCGCTCGACACCCATCAGGGTCTGCCGCGTGGACACGGCGTCCGCCGGCCCGAGCTTGCCGTCGAAGAAACTGGCCACTTGCAGCAGATCGGCACCACTCTTGACCAGATGCACCAGACGATCCGCCGTGAAGAACGCCGGGTTGCTCGCGGCCAGCAGCCACAGTACCCCCATCGACCCTTCGGGCGCATCGAGCTTCTTCTCCAGCCCGACCGCCCCGATTCCCAACCCCGCCGCGAGTTTCTCCACGCTGGACAGCTCGGCCGACCGCTCCGGGTCGAGCTTGAAATTGCGGATTTCCGCCATGTACTCGTCGTAGGTGTCGAACTTCTCGGGCTTGATGCCCGCCTCGCCCGCCTGAATGGCGCGGTCGCCCATGTCCTCGACATCATCGTCTTCCTCGAAGACGCCGAATATCTTCAGCACTGCATTGGCGATGCCCGCAATGACCGACCCGATGGAGTCGAGCGTGGACGTGATCCTCGGCAAAACGGATGTGCAGAAGCTGGAAACGGCCGAGCCGATCGAAGATACGGTGCTGCTGATGGCGCTTCCTACGCTGGACCAAAATCCCATGGTGTTCCCCTTTCAAATCGAGTTGATGTGACGCAATGAATCGAATATCTCGTTGCTGGCCATGCTGTCCACGAAGCGATCGAACGCCGTGGTGGAGGCCAGCAAACCCTGAATGCTTCCGGCGAGCGCTTGCCGGAAAATATCCGCGTCCTCGGCGCTGAATACCGTGGGGTTCTGGGCCGAACAGTCTTGGAACACCCGGCACAGCCCATCCGCCACCGCCGACGCATCGAAGCCTGGGCGTGTCCGCCAGCCCTCGTGCAGCGCCACGAAGCGATCGCGCATCTTCCCGCGCAGTCGGGCATCGGACGACGACTGTGCCTTCGCCTTCACCTTCGGATTGAGCCTGAGCAGCAGATTGAGCATCAGCAATCCATCGCGCAGGAATTCCGCCAGCCGCTCCGGGTTGTCCAGCAGTGGCAGTGCGGCCAGTTTCGGCAGCAGGAAATGGCGCTGCGCCCAGAGTTGCGCCCGGCCTTGGCGCTGCAGGGTCGCCTCGTCGAGTTCCGTGCCGTGTGTCTGGACACTTTCCGTGATCTTCAGCCGCACCGCACCGTGCCACCCGCCGCAATAGATGATCGTCTCGCCCGGCTGCAGCATCGGCAGGAAATCCTTCTGCTCCTCCGTCAGCCCCATCGCATCGCCGATCGTGTTGCGGTCGTCCGCCGCGAACAGCCGGTGCACGATCTTGGTGTTGGTGTTCTTGATGACATCCGACACCAGCTTGTTCGGGATCTGGTCGGCGATGATCAGCCCCTCGCCGTATTTGCGGACCTCCGCCAGCAGGTTGGCGAACATCTCCACGCCCATCTTCTTGGACCCCGGATCACCCGGCTCCGGCCGCGACAGCAGGCGGTGGGCTTCCTCCACCAGCGTCAGGTGCTGGAAGCCTGGCTGCTGGCGGTGGCGCTGCTTCATGCACTCGGCCACCCGTGTGAGGATCAAGCCCATGAGCAGCGCCTTGTCCTGCTCGTCCTTCAGCTCTTCCAGCTCGATCACCACCCGCTTGTCGAGCAACGTGTCGATGTTCATCGAGCGCCGTGTGTTCAGCATCCGTCCCTTGGTCCCGAGCGTCAGGCTGCTCAGCCGGGCCACCAGCGAACCCTGGTATTTCTCCTCGAACTCCCGGCCCAGCCCCTTGGATTTGATGACCGCATCCAGCTCGCCGATCATGTCCGAGAAGGTCGGCCAGACATCGCTGTCGGTCGCCCAGGGATCGTCAGTCAGCAGGTTCTCGTTCTCGTGGATCATCCAGCCCTTGCGGGTGTAGGCGTTGATGATCGCCTCCTCGACGATCTGCGGCATGGCCGCTTCCATCGGGAACACCGCCGCCAGCGTGGCCTTGAGCGTGTCGATGTGGCTGGCCAGGCTCTGCTGGCGCGACACCAGCTCGAAGGGGTTGAGCCGGAAAGTGCCCAGATCCTCGCGGCCCAGGCAGTAGTACTCGACCGACGCATCGACGCCGTGCAGGGCGCGGTACTCGGTCTTGGCCGGCTCGATGACCATGAACGGCATCCCCGATTCGAGCAGCAGCTTCAGGCAGGTCGTGGTCTTGCCTGCCCCGGTCACGCCGGTGACGAAGACATGCTTGCGCAGCTCCTGCGGCGACAGTCTGACCACGCTGTGCGGCAGGGCGCGGCCGTGCTGGACGATCTGGCCCAGGGTGATGCCGGGCGCCACGTCTGCCGCTTGACGGCTGGTGTTGAGTGCGAAATCGACACTCTGCCGAATCGTGAGTCCCGGCAGCTCTCGCGTCGGCAGGCCCGCGATCAGCGCCAGCTCCTCGGTGTTGAGCCAGGTGGCGGCGCAGAGCTGGCCATCGGCCGCCAGCGGCGTGCTGTGGACCAGTGCCCGGCCGACCGAGTCGCCGTCCATCGGGCTGTGCCGAAGCTGCAGCAGCGTGGACAGCTCGACGCCGGATGCGCCGGTACCGCGCGGGAGATCAGACAGCGCGTGGACCCGCAGCGGGGTCATGCCGGACTGGTTGCCCTGGAAGATCGCCAGCGCTCCGCGTGTCAAACGCTCGTAGGTGGAGCGGTGCTCGGCGCTCAGGTAGATCGCCGTGCGGTACATGCCCTTGGACCGGCCGCGCTTGAACCGATCGATCAGCGTCTCGTCGAGGTGCTTGAGCAGGCCCTCGGAGCGCTTGTCGATGCGCTCCCAGTTCCGGGCGTCGCTGCTGCCGTTGCTCTCGCCCTTGGCCTCGGAGTCGCTGCGGCCGGTGGTCCGGGAGGCGCTGGTGCCGGTGGTGCTGGAGGTGTTGCTGCCGGAGTTGGTGCCCTGCGACAGGGAGCGCGTTTCGCCGTCCGTGTGCGAGTCGTTCCGGCCAGTGGTCTTCGAGGTGGAGAAGCCGGTGCTGGTGCCCTTGCTGTCGCCGCGGGTGCTGCCCGAGTTGGAACCGGAGCTGGAGCTTGATCTGGAGGTGCCCTCGGACTGCGAGGTGCTCTTGCCTTCGCTGACGCCCTTGTTCTCGCCACGGGTGTCGCTGCTGGAGCTGCCCTTGGTGGTGCTGTTGGACGTGCCGCCGGTGGACGTGGTGGACTGCCCCTGGCTGGTGCCCTGGGTCTCGCTGGTGGAGGTGCCGTCGGTGTCGCTGTTGGACGAGCCAGTCGTGCGGGTGGTCTGCTGGCCGGTGTTGCGCGAGTGCTGCCCCGACTGCTTGATGTGCTCGGACAGGTCCGAGGCCAGGTCGTACACCTGCTCCAGCGTCTGGCGGACGTCGGCGTCCGTGGCGGGTTCGGCCACGATGGTGAGCTGCCACGTCTCGCCCAGCAGGCTGTTGACGAGGCGCTCCACCCCCTGCGCGTCTTCCTCGTCGGGGTGCTGCTGTGATGATTCCTGGTTGAACGACGGCACGCCGGTCATCAGACCCACATGCCGGGTGCGCGCCAGCATCGTTTTCAGCGCGGCATCGTCACTGTGGACATCCGTCAGCCGGGCGCCCAGGAAATTGCCCTCGAAGCCCGAGCGGCAGGTTTTCGACGATTCATGGACATCTGCTGGCGTGTCCGGACTGGCTGCCACACCGATGTACAGCTCGATGCCCTCGGGCCGCCCCGAGATGATGTACACGCAGGCGCAGCCGCTGCTGTTCAGCGTCGAGAACACGTTGGCCATCGACTGGCGGTGTGACGAGGGCTTGTCGGCGCCGATTTCCTCGATGCGGAACAGCCGGTAGTCGAGGGTTTGGTCAGTGAACCTATCACCGGGTGATGTCAGTGAAAGCGACCCGAAATCGGGAGCCTCCAGGGACATGATGGGCAAGGTACGGGCCTCGTGAGCGGGCCTTTCGAGCGTGCGGGATAACGGCATGGAGCGTGACGGGGTCTGGATGATGTTGACCCGGTGCCTTGCACGTATTCTTGTTTTTCGTGCGTGGTCTCGCGGCGCCGGAACCGAGCGGTATTGCTGGATTTGTCAGCCCCGGAGTGTGCGCAAGAGCCGCGACAGGACATGTCGCTCGCCGCCATGGTTTGTGACTTATTTCATGGGTCGGCGAACATCAATTGCCGTCACAGCCTGTCACGCGCCAGCCGCGATCTGTCGCAACGCCTGCTCGAACACCTCGACCGGCTGTCCGCCGGAGATCAGATGCCGGTCATTGATGATGACTGCGGGCACCGAGCGGATGCCGGCCTGCTGGTAGAAGGTTTCGTGCTCGCGCACATCGTCGGCATGGGCGTCGCTGTCGAGCACGCCCCGAGCGGCCAGGGGATCCAGCCCGGCTTCGATCGCCGCCGCCAGCAGCACCGAGTGGTCCCCCGGATTCATGCCCTCGGTGAAGTACGCCCGGAACAGCGCGTGCTTGAGCCGCCGCTGCGCGTCGAAGGTGTTGTAGATCCGGCTGCGCTTGCCCAGGCCGAACGCGAAGCCGACGCCTGCGCCGCGCTGGCGGATCGCCTCGGTGTTGGCGGCGACCTGCTCGGCGGAGATGCCGTATTTCTCGGTCAGGTGCTCGACGATGGCCTGGCCTTCGGCGGGCATCGACCGGTGCGTCTGGCAGTCGAACGTGATCGAGTATTTCAAGGGCATGGCGGATGAGGCCGGTGTTCCCTACCAAAGCCTCATCAACCTCTACTTGCGCGACTGCATTGCCCAGAACCGCAAGGTGCAGATCCAGTGGCCCAAGGCGGCTTGAGGTTCAGGGCAGTTCATACCCCGTGTCGGTTCAGTGCGCAGAGCATGGCGACGAGGCTGAGTCCCCGGCGTTCACCAGATGCGTTGCCATGTCGTCGAAGGCCTGAATGACGCCGGCACGCAGCCGCTCATCGGCCACCAACTCGCCCAGGGCCTGGTGCATGCACAACAGCCACTCGTCGCGCTCTGTCGTTCCTACGCTGTAGGGGGCATGGCGCATGCGCAGCCGGGGGTGCCCGCGTTCACGGATGTACAGCGGCGGCCCACCGAACCAGCCACTGAGAAACTTGAACAGGCTGTCGGCACTGCCGGCCAGGCTTTCCGGGTGCATGCGGCGCACGCCATAGGCCTCGGGCAGCTCGTCCATCAGGGCATAGAAGCGGTCGACCAGGCGACGGATGGCGGGTTCGCCGCCCAGTTGTTCGTAAACGCTGGGTGACGTGGTGCTTGGTTTGTCTTGAGTCATGTCGGTGGGCTCGGTTGTCACCATGCCAGGTAGGCATAGCCGTTTTCTTGCAGTTCCATCAAAACGGCAGCGCCAACCTCTTCGATCTGAACGAAGGGCAACATGTCAGTCGCTGTCCATCCCAGGCTCTTCATCGTGTTCCCACAGGCAATGAAGCGCACTTGGTAGTCGCGAGACTGCGCTGCCGCGCGCTCACGCAGGGCGGCAGGCACGGGCCGTTTGGGTTGTCGCGCCAACAGGTGGATGCCCGGTCCGAAGGCCACGACAACGATGGCCACGTTGTCGGCGTACTTGCCGACAAGGGCACCCACCGAGCCGAGAATGTGTTCGATGATTTCGGGTTCGGCGCGGTTGAGCTGGTACGCGATGTGGTGCTCGGGTGGATCGCCGGGCATGCGGTCTTCGTTCGACACCGGACGCGTTGGCACTTTGAAAGTAGCTGCCCCATCGGGTGGTGGCCTTTTACCGGTCTGGGCGCTTGCTGAAGATGCTGCCAGCCCTGTGCTCAAGGCCGAGCCCCACAGCGGCCAGCGCATCAGCCAATGGCGCCGGCTGGTTGCAGTTCGCCCGGCACAGGGCTGCATGGCTGCGACGGGCTTGCGAGTGCGTTCCGCGTTCATCAGCGATTCGCCGCCGTCGCTGCCGCAGGGGCACGGCTGAGCGCTGGCAGGCTGGCGTAGTAGGCCGCCAGCGCCTCGATCTCCGTGCGACTGAGCTTTGCAGCGAAGTGCCGCATGCCGCGCGCGGGGTCATTGGCGCGCAGCCCGCTTTGGTAGTCCAGCAGGGTGCGTACCAGGTAGGCCGGGTTCTGCCCTGCCAGTGCGGGCTGGGCCCGGGTGCCGCCCTCACCCCGCGCGCCGTGGCAGCTGGCACAGGCCGTCAGCAGGCGGCCGGGGTCGCCATGGCGCACGAGGGTGTCGACGGGCACGGCGGGGGCCGGTGTTGTCGACCCTGTCTTGTCGACTGTGGCCGTACGCCCAACCGGTGATGCAGCCACCACCGCTACCGGCTGAGCCGTAGCGCGCAGCTGCGCGGTGTAGGTGGCCAGGTCCGCCAGATCGCGGTCGCTCAAGTCCCGGACAGCGTCTCGCATCACAGCTGCGCGCTCACCTTCGTGACGCAGGCCCTGGCGGTAGTCCTGCAGCAGCTTGTAGCCGTACTCCACGCGCTGGCCCGCGATGCTGGGCCAGTTCAGGGTGGGCGCCCGTCCATCCGCGCCATGACAGGACGCGCAGAACTGCTGCGCGTACAGCTTCTCGCCGCGCGCCACATCGCCCGGCGGCATGGCAGCAAGGCGCTGCCGCAGTTCAGCGGCTGTGGGCGTGGTGGGTTTGGCTGCAGCGGCGTGCGTCGCCGCATCAATGGCCCAGGCAGGCGCCAGTGCAGCAGCCCATATGGCCAGGATCAGTGTGATGCGCTTCATGCGAACACGTCCTCGGTGAAGGTGCGCAGCCAGGCTTGCTGGTAGCGCGCGCCCAGGCGGATCTGGGTGGGCGTGGCGTCCAGCGGCAGGTAGCGCGCGGCGCCGTTGATGCGGGTGATGCGGCCTTCGACGAGGCGGAACACATCGGCCACGAAGATGCCGTAGTCCTTGCCTGCCAGCGCGTAGCAGGTGTTCTCCCACACAGGTTCGGGTACGGGCCTGCCGGCCAGCTGTTCGACGACAGCGCGCGCCGTGGTCTTGGCCTGGCTGTTGGCTGAGTAGCCGCTCTTGGGCATGGCATCGGCGATGCTGGCGTCGCCGATGACGTAAACGTCAGGCACCAGGCTCGATGCGAAATTGCGGCGGTCCACCGGGCACCAGCCGCTTTTGTCTACCAGGCCCAGGCTGCGAGCCAAGGCACCAGCGCGCATCGGCGGGATGATGTTGACCACATCGGCCTGGATGACTTCAGCCTCTGTTTCCACCCGCATGCGCTTGGCGTCCACCTTCAGCACGCGACCGCCGTCTTGCGCGCGCACCCAGCTCAGCATGCCCGGCCCGGCATGGCGCTGCAGTTCAACCCTTGGTGCCATGCGCTTGGCGTAGTCGTCAGGCAGGTTGAAGCCGTACAGGCGGTTCCAGCCCAGCATCATGGTCTCGTCGGTGACGAAGCTGTCCTTGGGGTCGACCACGATGACCTTGGCAGTCGGGTTGTGCCGCCTGAACCATTCGGTCATCAGCGCTGCACGTTCATACGGCCCGGGCGGGCACCGGTAGGGGTTGGGCGGGGCCACCAGCACGAAGGTGCCGCCTTGCCGCATGCCTTGGAGCTGGCGTGCCAGCAGCGCCGTCTGCTCGCCCGGAATCCAGCCGCTGGGCATGGCCGTGCGGGCGACCTGTTCGCTGTAACCCTCGTAGGCGCTGTACATCAACTCGATGCCGGGCGAAACGATCAGCTTGTCGTAGGGCACACGCTGGCCACTGGCGGTGATGACATGCCGGCGCGTCGCGTCCAAGCCGGTGACGGTGTCGATCAGCACCTGCACGCCGTGGCGGCTGCGCAGTGCGTCATAGCTGACGTCCAGCGACGCCATGCTGGCATGGCCGTTCAGCACCTCGCTGGAACCGTAAGGCCGCACGTAGGTGGCGTTGCGCTCGATCAGCGTGACCTGCAGCGCCGGGTTGAACAGCTTCAGGTACTTGGCTGCGGTGGCACCGCCGACACCTCCGCCAATGACGACCACGCGGCCCGCAGCAGCCTGGGCCCGCGCGGGATCCATGGCGCCAAAAGCGCTGATGGCACCCAGGGCCCAGGTGGCTGTGCAGGATGTGGCGGTGGATTGCAAGAATTGGCGGCGCTTCATCGTGAGGCTCCCGGTTGCACAGAGCGCAACGGATTCAAGGCGGCGGCCGAGCCGGGGGCTGGCGTCTGGCGCGCGAAGTACTCGGCCATGGCCTGGAACTCGGCATCGTTCAGGCCGCGGGCAATGTGGCCCATCAGCGTGGCGGGGCGGCGGCCACTGCGGAAGTCCTGCATCGTTTGCACGAAGCCGGCGGCCGGCATGCCGGCCAGTGGCGCGAAGGCTTCGTCAGCCAGACGCCCCTGCGTGCCATGGCAGCCGCTGCAGGTGTGGGCCAGAGCTTCGCCTGTGACCGGGGGCAGCACAGGCGAGGGCCTGGAAGCCGTCGCAGAAGTTGCAGTAGGTGCAGCCGCCAAGGAAGCGGCGGCCACCACGGCCATCACCACGGCCACGCCGACCATGGATATCAAGGCAGATCGGTTCTTCATCTCAGCGCACCATGGTGTAGAAGCCGATGAGGAAATAGTGCGCGATCCACACCACCAGCAAGCCCACCGACCAGCGCCCAAAGCGCGTGACGGCGGCTGAAGGCGTGTAGACCGAGGCGGCCCCGGCGGCATCGCCCGCATCCCCAGACCCGCGGTGCTGACCGGCCTGCCAGGCCACCGTGAGCAGGTAGCCCAACGTCACGCCGCCCAGCACGCCGAAGGTGATGAAAAAGGTCAGCGTGCTGTACCAGTCCATGTTGACCTTGTAGTCCAACGCGTCGTAGCCATGCACGCCCAAGAGCAGCGTGTAGCGCAGCATCTCGCGCGCCGCGGCCACCGCGATCAGCGCCACGGCACCGACGCCGAACACAGCGTAGCCCCACAACCCACGCTCTAGCCGCGGGCCCAGCAGCGTGGGCAGCGCTACCGCCACCAAAAGCAGCACCAGCGCGGCCAGCATCCAGGGGCTGGTGGCGAAGAAGGCCATCTTCTCGGGCAGCGTCAGCAGCCACAGCGCGCCCACGGCCAGGGCCAGCACGCCGCCGACCAGCATCAAGCTGCGCGCCAGCCGGGCCAAGAAGCCCAAGTAAGCCGAATCGGCCTCGCCAGCGCCTTGCAGATAGCGGCGCACGGCCACCAGCCACGCGCCGGTGTCGTGGTCAAGTTTTTTCGGACAGTGCGATAGGTAAAAAGCGGGTTCAGGCGGACTGGCGCTCGAAGTCAGCCGGGGAGAGATAGCCCAGGGTGGAGTGCAGGCGCACAGGGTTGTAGAAGCGCACGATGTAGTCGGCGATGTCGGAGGCCGCCTCGGCGTGATTGGCATAGTCACGCTGCCAGACACGTTCGGTCTTGAGGCTGAGGAAGAAGCGCTCCATGACGGCGTTGTCCCAGCAGTTGGCCCGGCGACTCATGCTGCAGACGATGCCGTGTTGCTGGAGCATGGCCCGGTGGACGAGGCTGGCGTACTGGCTGCCGCGGTCAGAGTGGACGATGAGCCCGGGCGCAGGCCGGCGCACGCTCAGGGCCATGTGCAGCGCCGAGCAGACCAACTCGGCAGGCATGCTCGGCGCGCAGGCCCAGCCGACGATCTTGCGCGAGTACAGGTCGAGCACGGCGGCCAGGTAAAGCCAGCCGCTGCGGGTGCGGATGTAGGTGATGTCGCACACCCAGGCCCGGTCGGGGGCGGTGGGCTGGAACTGCCGGTCGAGCACGTTGTCGGCCACGGCCAGATCGTGCCGACTGTCAGTGGTGTGGACGAACTTGCGCCGCCAGCGGGCCTGCAGGGCGTGGCGCCTCATGAGCGTGCGCACCCGGTGGCGGCCGACCTCGACACCCTGCGAACGCAGCGCGGCCGTGAGCCGGCGGCTGCCATAGCAGCGCCCGCTGGCCTCGAACGCCGCCTTCAGCCGGACACCGGTGGCGCACACGGCCTCGGGTCGACCGGTACGCACCCGCCAGGCGTAGAACCCCGAGCGGCTGACCTCCAGCAGTGCGCACAGCCTGCTCACCTCGGCCTTCTTCGCCGCCTGCTTGATCACCTCGTAGGTCACCGCAGTTCCCGGGCAAAGAAGGCAGACGCTTTTTTTAACAGCGTGACGTCCTCCTTGAGGCGACGGTTCTCGGCCTCCAACTCGCGTATGCGCTGCTGGTCGCCCGTCAACGGCTTGCCCTGCCCGGGCCCACCCGCCTGCTCCGCGTCGTACTGTTCTACCCAGCGTCGCACCGCGCTGTCCACCAGGTCCATGTCCCGGCACACCTGGCTCAGGCTCACGTTCTGTTCTCGAATCATCCGCACCACCTGCAGCTTGAAGGCCGGGTCGAACTTTCTTCGCGGTTGTTTGCTCATGTCTGTCATGTTTTCCTCTTCGGGTCAAAAATCCCCTATCGAGGTGTCCGTTTAAATTGGACCACGACACAAGGGCAGTCGCGCCGAACTGGCGCGCAAGCTCGGCATCAGCGAGCGGTCGCTTTACCGCAAGCTGCGCGATATTGAGGGCTGAAGCGCAGCCCCCAGGTGGACCTTGCGCCACTGCCGCCGGTACTCCGCCCCGTGCTTCCTGGTCTTCCATTCGCCTTCGTGTATGGCGCCCAGTTCTTCGTCGTGGCCCTCGATCGGGGTGACGTCAGGTCAGTTACCGCCCGCCGCGATCTGCCGCAGCGCCTGCTCGAACACCTCGACCGGCTGCCCGCCCGAGATCAGGTGCCGGTCATTGATGATGACCGCGGGCACCGAGCGGATGCCGGCCTGCTGGTAGAAGGTTTCGTGCTCGCGCACGTCGTCGGCATGGGCGTCGCTGTCGAGCACGGTGCGTGCCGCCTCGGTGTCCAGCCCGGCCGAGGCCGCCGCCGCCAGCAGCACCGCGTGGTCACCCGGGCTCAGTCCGTCGGTGAAATATGCCTTGAACAGCGCGTGCTTGAGCCGGCGCTGGGCGTCGGCGGACTGCAGCCCGGCCCAGTGCAGCAGCCGGTGCGCGTCGAAGGTGTTGTAGATCCGGCTGCGCTTGCCCAGGCCGAACTCGAAGCCGACGCCTGCGCCGCGCTGGCGGATCGCCTCGGTGTTGGCGGCGACCTGCTCGGCGGAGATGCCGTATTTCTCGGTCAGGTGCTCGACGGTGGCCTGGCCCTCGGCGGGCATCGACGGGTTCAGCTCGAAGGGCTGGAAGTGCAGCGTGGCCTGCACCTCCGGGCCGACCCGGGCGAGCGCCTGTTCGAGTGCGTTGAGCCCGATGGCGCACCACGGGCAGGAGACGTCGGAGACAAAATCGATTTTCATCCCCGCAGCATGACTCAGCCGGCAAAACCCTGCGGGTTCATCGACTGCCAGCGCCAACTGTCCTCGCACATCTGGTCGATGCCGCGAGCGGCCTTCCACCCCAGCACCCGCTCGGCTGCCGCCGGGTCGGCGTAGCAGGCCGCGATGTCGCCGGGGCGGCGATCGACGATCTGGTACGGGACCGGGCGCTCGCTGGCGCGCTCGAACGCCTTGACCACGTCCAGCACGCTGTAGCCCTGGCCGGTGCCGAGGTTGACGGTGACCGAGGACTTCGCCTCCAGCAGGTGGCGCAGCGCCGCGACGTGCCCGGCGGCCAGGTCGACGACGTGGATGTAGTCGCGCACGCCGGTGCCGTCGGCGGTGTCGTAGTCGCCGCCGAAGACCTGCAGGTGGGCGCGCTTGCCGACGGCGACCTGCGTGACGTAGGGCATCAGGTTGTTCGGGATGCCGCGCGGGTCTTCGCCGATCAGGCCGCTGGCGTGGGCGCCGACCGGGTTGAAGTAGCGCAGGTAGGCGATCGCCCACGTCGGGTCGCAGGCTTCGAGTTCGCGCAGCATCTGCTCGCCCAGCAGCTTGGTCATGCCGTAGGGGTTGGTGGTCGAGAGCGCGCAGTCCTCGGTGATGGGCAGGCGCTCGGGCTGGCCGTAGACGGTGGCCGAGGAGCTGAACACCAGCGCCTTGACGCCTTGGTTGCTCATCGCCGTGGCCACGCTGACGAGGCCGCCGAGGTTGTTGCGGAAGTATTCGAGCGGCTTCTGGGTCGATTCGCCGACCGCCTTGTGCGCGGCGAAGTGGACAACGGCCGACACCTGGTGGCGGGCAATGATGTCCTCCATGCGGGCGGTGTCGTTGACATCGGCTTCCTCGAAGACCGGCTTCTCGCCGAGCAGCGTGGCGAGTCGGTCGAGCACGACGGGCGAGCTGTTGGCGAAGTTGTCCACGCCGAGCACCGAGAAGCCGGCTTCCTTGAGCGCGATCCAGGTGTGGGAGCCGATGTAGCCGGTGGCGCCGGTCAGGAGGATGGTGGGCATGGGGGTGGGGTCTCGATGAACGACGATGGCGCGAATTGTGGCAAACCCTGCCTGCTGATCCGCTGATCTGTGCGTGAACAGTGCCGTGACACCCGCCTTGCGCGCGCAATTTCACCGGCACCTACAATTGCCGGATGTTTGAACCCCTCCTCGAACCCCTCGGCCGCGAAGCGCTCGGCCGTGTCACGCTGCTGCTCAACCATGTGCTGAGCGCGGAACCTGAAGCCACCCGCCGCCTGTCCGGTCAGGTCGGCCGCACCATCGGCGTGCAGTGGCGCCAGTGGCCGGCGATGCTGCCGCCGCCACCCCGCGCGGTGTGGTCGATCTCGCCGGCCGGGCTGCTGGATCTCGACGAGGACATGCTGCTGGTGCCGGTAGGTGTCGGCGATGACCAGACGCTGATGGTCACGCTGGACGGCACCGAGCTGATGGGCTGGGTGTTCGGTGGCATGGCCGGGCGTCCGCCAATGGACATCCGCGGCGACGCGGCGCTGGCCGGTGAGGTGAGCTGGCTGGCCGAGAACCTGCGCTGGGACATCGAGGATGACCTGGCCCGTGTGGTCGGCGATGGCCCGGCGCGTGTGCTGGGACAACTCGGCCGCGGGCTGACGCAGGCGGTCGGGGCCTTCGTGCAGCGCGTGCGCGGCGCGGCATGAAGCACTGGCCGCGGCTGGCCCTGATCGCGTGGGTGCTGCTGCGCCACGGGTTGGACCAGCTCGTGCTGGCCCGGGCGCCACGACCGAGTCTGCGTCTGCTGGCACGGGTGCTGTCGATCGGACGCCGCTTCGACGCGCCGCGCGGCGAGCGCCTGCGGCTGGCTTTCGAGCAGCTGGGACCGATCTTCGTCAAGTTCGGCCAGGTGCTGTCCACCCGGCGTGACCTGCTGCCGCCCGACATCGCCGACGAGCTGGCCCGGCTGCAGGACCGGGTGCCGCCGTTCCCGAGCGCGCAGGCGCGTCAGATCATCGAGCGTTCGTTTGGCAAGCCCATCGAGGCGGTGTTCTCGCAGTTCGATGCCGATCCGGTCGCCAGTGCCTCCATTGCGCAGGTGCATTTTGGTGTGCTGCACGACGGGCGGCAGGTGGCGGTCAAGGTGCTGCGGCCGAATGTGCTGACGGTGATCGACGCCGACCTCGGCCTGCTGCGCAAGGGCGCGGAGTGGCTGGAGCGGCTCTCCGCCGACGGCCGGCGCCTGCGTCCGCGCGAGGTGGTGGCCGAGTTCGACAAGTACCTGCACGATGAGCTGGACCTGGGCCGCGAGGCCGCCAATGCCGCGCAGCTGCGCCGCAACATGGGCGGGCTGGAGCTGCTGATGGTGCCGGAGATGGTCTGGGACTACATCAGCGAGAACGTGCTGGTGATGGAGCGCATGGTCGGCACGCCGATCAGCCAGGTCGAGCAGCTGCGTGCCGCCGGGGTCGACATCCCCAAGCTCGCCCGCGACGGCGTGACCATCTTCTTCACCCAGGTGTTCCGCGACGGCTTCTTCCACGCCGACATGCACCCGGGCAACATCATGGTGTCGACCGCGCCGGCCACCTTCGGGCGCTACATCGCGCTCGACTTCGGCATCGTCGGCACGCTGGATGCGCGCGACAAGGAATACCTGGCGCAGAACTTCATCGCCTTCTTCCGCCGCGACTACCGGCGCGTGGCCGAGCTGCACATCGAGTCCGGCTGGGTACCACCGGGCACGCGGGCGGATGAACTCGAAGGCGCCGTGCGTGCGGTCTGCGAGCCGCACTTCGACCGCCCGCTCAAGGACATCTCGCTCGGCCAGGTGCTGATGCGGCTGTTCCAGACCTCGCGGCGCTTCAATGTCGAGATCCAGCCGCAGCTCGTGCTGCTGCAGAAGACGCTGCTCAATGTCGAGGGCCTCGGCCGCCAGCTCGACCCGGAGCTGGACCTGTGGAGCACCGCCAAGCCCTTCCTGGAGCGCTGGATGAACGAGCAGATCGGCTGGCGTGCGCTGGTCAGCCAGCTCAGGAACGAGGCGCCGCGCTATGCCCATTTCCTGCCAGAGCTGCCACGGCTGCTGCACGAGGCGCTGCTGGCGCGCACGACGGCCGGCGCGCAGGCGGACGGTCCCTCGAAGGAGCTGATGCAGGCGCTGCTGATCGAGCAGCGCCGCACCAACCGGCTGCTGCAGGCCTTTGGCTGGGCGGCGGTCGGCTTCCTGCTCGGCGCCCTGGCCGTCCAGGTGCTCCATCGCCTGGCTCCTCTATAATTCCCGTTTCGAATCAAGGGTTTAGCGATGCCGATCTACGCCTATCGTTGTTCCTCCTGCGGGCACGCGAAGGACGTGCTGCAGAAGATGTCCGACGACGTGCTCACCACCTGTCCTGCCTGCGGTGCCGAGTCGTTCTCCAAGCAGGTGACGGCTGCGGGTTTCCAGCTCAAGGGCTCAGGCTGGTACCAGACCGATTTCCGCGGTGGTTCTGCCGCGCCTGCTGCGGCTGCGGGTGCCACGGCTGCTGCAGCCGCCCCCACACCTGCGGCACCGAGCGAGGGCGGTGGCGGTGCCACGGCGGCGCCATCGGCCCCTTGCGGCGGCTCCTGCGCCTGCCATTGAAGCGGATCGTCCAGTGAAAAAATACATCGTCGCCGGCCTGCTGGTCTGGCTGCCTCTGGCCATCACCATCTGGGTGCTCACCTGGGTGCTGGGGCTGCTCAACAGCGTCTTCCAGACGCTGCTGGATGCCGCCACCGCCGTGCTGCCGGCCAGCGCCCACAGCATGCTGGAGACGCTGTCGTCGATTCCGGGTCTGGGCGTGCTGACCCTGCTGACGATGATGATGCTGACGGGCATGTTCGTCGCCAACTTCGTCGGCCAGTGGTGGCTGCGGCAGTGGCACCGGGTGATGTCCAACATCCCGATCGTCAAGTCGATCTACACCTCGGTCAAGCAGGTCTCCGACACGCTGTTCTCCAGCAGCGGACAGGCGTTCCGCGAGGCGGTGCTGGTCGAGTACCCGCGCCGCGACTGCTGGACCATCGCCTTCGTCACCGGCAAGCCTGCGGGTGAGGTCGCCCAGCGCATGGGCACGCCCGCCGACACCGAGTTCGTCAGCCTGTACGTGCCGACCACGCCGAACCCGACGTCCGGTTTTTTCCTGATGGCGCCCAAGGCCGACGTCCGGCCATTGGCGATGAGCGTGGACGAGGCGCTCAAGTACATCATTTCCATGGGCGTGGTCGCACCGCCGGCACGTGCCATACCAGCCGTCGCCCTTGCCGTGACCCCTCACTGAATCCATAGATTCCAAAGAAAGACACCACCATTATGCGTACCTGCTATGCAGGCCAGGTCAGCGAAGCACTGACCGGCCAGACCGTCACCCTCATGGGCTGGGCCCACCGTCGCCGCGACCATGGCGGCGTGATCTTCATCGACCTGCGTGACCGCGAAGGTCTGGTGCAGATCGTCTGCGATCCGGACCGCGCCGCGATGTTCAAGGTCGCCGAAGGCGTGCGCAACGAGTTCTGCCTGAAGGTGGTCGGCCTGGTGCGCGCCCGCCCGGCCGGCACCGACAACGCCAACCTCGTCAGCGGCAAGGTCGAGATCCTGTGCCACGCACTCGACGTGCTCAACCCCAGCGTCACGCCGCCGTTCCAGATCGACGACGACAACCTGTCCGAGACGACCCGCCTGACGCACCGCGTGCTGGACCTGCGCCGCCCGCAGATGCAGAAGAACCTGATGCTGCGCTACAAGGTCGCGATGGAGGTGCGCAAGTTCCTCGACGAGCAGGGCTTCGTGGACATCGAGACGCCGATGCTCACCAAGAGCACCCCGGAAGGCGCGCGTGACTACCTCGTGCCGAGCCGCGTCAACGACGGCCATTTCTTCGCGCTGCCGCAGTCGCCGCAGCTCTTCAAGCAGTTGCTGATGGTGGCCGGCTTCGACCGCTACTACCAGATCACCAAGTGCTTCCGTGACGAGGATCTGCGCGCCGACCGCCAGCCCGAATTCACGCAGATCGACATCGAAACCTCCTTCCTGACCGAAGAAGAGATCCGTTCGATGTTCGAAGGCATGATCCGCCACGTCTTCCGCAAGACGATGGACGTCGAGCTGGGCGACTACCCGGTGATGGCCTATGCCGAGACGATGCACCGCTTCGGCTCGGACAAGCCCGACCTGCGCGTCAAGCTCGAATTCACCGAGCTGACCGACGTGATGGGCACGGTGGACTTCAAGGTCTTCTCGGCGCCGGCGACGACCAAGGGCGGTCGAGTCGTGGCGCTGCGCGTGCCCGGTGGCGCGTCGATCAGCCGCGGCGAGATCGACGGCTACACCGACTTCGTCAAGATCTACGGCGCCAAGGGGCTGGCCTGGATCAAGGTCAACGACGTGGCCAAGGGCCGTGAGGGCCTGCAGTCGCCGATCGTCAAGAACCTGCACGACCAGGCGGTCGCGGACATTCTGGCCCGCACTGGCGCACAGGACGGCGACCTGCTGTTCTTCGGCGCCGACAAGGCCAAGGTCGTCAACGACGCCATCGGCGCGCTGCGCCTGAAGATCGGGCACAGCGAGTTCGCCAAGAAGAGCGGCCTGTTCGAGGACCGCTGGGCGCCGCTGTGGGTCGTGGACTTCCCGATGTTCGAGCACGACGAGGACGAGAACCGCTGGAACGCCGTCCACCACCCGTTCACGGCGCCGAAGGACGGCCACGAGGACTACATGGACACGGACCCGGGCAAGTGCATCGCCAAGGCCTACGACATGGTCCTGAACGGCTGGGAACTCGGCGGCGGCTCGATCCGGATCCACCGCGCCGAGGTGCAGAGCAAGGTGTTCAGCGCGCTCAACATCAGCAAGGACGACGCGCAGCTCAAGTTCGGCTTCCTGCTGGACGCGCTGCAGTACGGCGCGCCGCCGCACGGCGGCCTGGCCTTCGGCCTGGACCGCCTGGTGACGCTGATGACCAAGGCCGAGTCGATCCGCGACGTGATCGCCTTCCCGAAGACGCAGCGTGCGCAGTGCCTGCTGACCGGCGCGCCGTCGGTGGTCGAGGACAAGCAGTTGCGCGAGCTGCACATTCGGCTGCGCAATGCGCAGGCGGTGCAGCAGGGCTGATCCGTGATCGCCAGAGGCTGGTCTTGACCGGTCTCTGCGTCTGATCGGCTGCCAGGGGCGCAGGCCGGCGCCGTGCTGGTGTGTGGTGCGGGTGGGGGTGAAGTTGATCGGTGCGGCAACCCGATGCTCCCTCTGGGGCGCTCTGAACTATCGGGTTGCCTAGTGGTGTTGACGAAACTGGGCGGGGGCAATTGACTGAAAGCCGCTGGTCTTCACGCCCACCGCGCCAGCAGCGCCGGCAGCACCTCGCCGGCCGGTCCACGCAGGCACAACTCGCGTGACTGCGCACTGGCCATCTCGCCTGGGTTGACGACGATGATCGGCTTGCCTTGCTGCGCAGCGATCTGGTGCAGACCCGCCGCCGGGAACACCTGCCCGGACGTGCCGATCGACAGGAACAGATCGCACTCGCGCACCGCCCGCTCGGCCGCCGACCAGGCCAGCGTCGGCAGCGACTCACCGAACCAGACCACGCCGGGCCGCACATACCCGCCACACCGTTCGCACCGCGGCGGCTGTATGGAGCGACCGCCTTCCGGCTCATCGGGGATCCCGTCTGGCAGCACATGTGGATGCCCGCAGGCAAAGCAGCGTGGGTGGAGCAAGCTGCCGTGCAGGTGCACCACGTCTGGACTGCCGGCTCAAAGCACGCCCACAACCCGGTCAAGGCATCACGGAATGTCGCGGCAGACCCATACCCAGTTCGTGTCGAAATTCAAGCGCGTAGCTGACCGGTGGGCCGACAACCGCACTGCTTGTGAGGAAGTGGCGTTTCCCACCCTCAGTGGGCAGCGACAGCAGCGGGTACCGGTGGATGATGATGGATGTTGAAAAGATTGCACTGTCCTGTCTTCAATTGACACAAATCGCAGAATAGTCATGACTACGTCCAGCGATGCCGGCGAGATCCTGACGGTCTCAGAAGTTGCTGACTTCCTCAAAGTCACTGAACGCACGATCTATCGCCTCGCAGCGGCCAAGCGAATCCCGGCCTTCAAGGTGGGCGGAAGCTGGCGCTTCGTGCGCGCCGAGATCGACCGTTGGATCCGGCTGCAGTCGGAGGATGGGCCAGCACGATCGGCTGACGATCAGGCTTAAGACTGAACCATCAGGAACAAGGGAAACACAACAATGCTGGAACTCACGCTACGCGAGGAATTTCGAGGCAAGCGCCTGAAGGGCACGGCCATCGAACTGTCCAACGACTCGAACACGGGGGCCACCCAGGTCGCGGCGCAAGCCTTCCTGGAGATCACCTACCCGACGCATGACCTGCTCAAGGGCATTGAGGCGGTGGGGCCGAACCAGGGTCGCCCCGTGGTCATCATTGGCGAACGCGGTCTCGGTAAGTCGCACTTGATGGCCGCGCTGTTTCATGCGGTGAACGCCCCCGACTCTACCGGCAAGTGGCTGAACAGCTGGGCTAGCACCCTGGGCGATCCCAGCATCGGCAAGATCGCCCTGCGCCGCGGCATGCAGGTGATCGGCGAAAGCCTGCACCGCCAGCGCTACAAGTTCCTCTGGGACTTGCTGTTCGAGCGCCACCCCCACGGCACCTACATCAAGGGTAAGTGGGACGGCATAGGTGCCGCCAAGACCGACATCCCATCTGACAAGCTGATCGTCGAGCTGCTGGAGCACACGCCCACGATGCTGCTGCTCGACGAGTTCCAGACCTGGTTCGATGGTCTGACGAACACCAAGCAGTACCCCTCGAAGACCTGGGCCTTCAACTTCATCCAGATCCTGTCGGAGATCGCCAAGGAGCGGCCGGACCTGCTGGTGCTGGTCATCTCGGTGCGCAATGGCAGCAGTGATGCCTACCAGCAGGTGCACCGGGTTGCGCCGGTGTCCATCGACTTCAAGGCGGGCGGCAACGCGGAGCGCATCCAGCTGGATCGGCGGCGCATGCTCCTGCACCGCCTGTTCGACAACCGCCTGCAGATCGCCCCCGCGAGCATCGAGCGCCTGATCGACAGGCACGTCAGCGAGTCGTTCCGGCTGCATGAGGTGCATTCTTCGGAGCACGAGCGCAAGCGCCGAGACTTCGTGGAGTCCTGGCCCTTCGCCCCCCACCTGCTGCGCCTGCTGGAAGAGCAGGTTCTGATCGCCACCGATGCTCAGGAAACGCGCGACATGATCCAGATCCTGGCCAATCTGTTCAAGAGCCAGGGCGCCAAGGTACCGCTGCTGACTGCAGCTGATTTCCGCTTGGACGACGATGCCTCCGGCATCGGTGCACTGCTGGACTCGGTGTCAAACGAACACCACCGCACGCTGCGCGCCAAGGCCCAGCAGAACATCATCTCCGTCACTGAGGCTGTGACGAATCATGCCGAGGTCGCTCCGCACCTGCAGGAGGTGATCGGGGCGCTGTGGTTGCGCTCCATCGCGATGGGCAATTTGGCAGGCGCCGAAGCGGCTACGCTGCAGGTGGACATCACCCGCGCCAAGCCGGTGGACGACAACGCATTCCAGGTCGAGCTGGCTGCCATTATCGAAAACAGCTTCAACATCCACCAGGAAGGCGCCAAGCTGGTCTTCCGCGAGGAAGAGAACCCGCGCGCCAAGCTGATGGCCTGCGCGCGCAATGACAAGCTCTTCAGCGATGGCTCGGACCTGCGCGAGCTGGCCAAGCAGATCCGCTACGTGATCGGCGGCACCGACGAGGTGGCCAAGGCCTTCCGCGTAATTGCGCTGCCCAGGTCTTGGCAGACTGATCCGTGGTCAGCGTTGGAAGAAAACGAACACCCCGATAAGTGGGACGACCGCTTGCCGATCCTGATCCTGCCCGAGGAACCCGAGAAGCTGGATGCGACTCTGGGCCGCTGGCTGAAGGACCAGCTGCAGAAGCGCCGCAACACCATCCGCTTCCTGCTGCCTCGCTCGGGATCGACCAACGCCTTCCTGGACCGCGACCTGCTGATCATGGCGCGGGCTGCAATCAAGGCCCAAGAGTGGAGCGGCCAAGGCCCTGAGTACAAGAAGCTGCACGGTGAGTTCCAGGGGCAGTTGCGAGACAACCTGAAGAAGCGATTCGATCGCTTCGCGGTGCTCAGCCGCTGGAACTTTGCCGATCCCGGCCAATGCTGCTTCAGCGTCGAGACACTGAAGCAGCAAGGCCCGCAGATCCCGGAGGCCATCGAGGAAACGCTCCTCAACGATCTCTTCGTGCCGGAAGACTTTGCCGAGCTGATCCTTGAAGCTGCGGCGGCCAACGGCTCGGTCGGCAAGGTGCTGCGTGAGCTACAGGAGCCCCGCCCTGCAGGGCAAGACTGCATTCCCTGGCTGGGTGAGACGGTCATGAAGGAGCGCATCCTGCGCCTGTGTGCGCGTGGCAAGGTGGTTATCAACCTACGGGGGCAAGAGTACCTTCAGACCCCGCCCGGCGAGGACGAGGACACGGCCTGGAAGCGCCTACGGCCCAAGCTGGCCTACACCGGCCGTCAGCTGGACGAGGTCCTCCTGATGCCACCGTCGGCCGTGCCGACCACGGGGGGCACGACGCCGACACCCACCCCTATACCGACGCCCGGGAATCAAACCGGAGGCCTCTTCGGCGGGGGAACACCCGCCCCCGCGCCCGGCGTGGCGGAGCCCACACCCGGCGGCGGTCTGGCACCGGACCTCACACCGCCCGGAGGTTCGATCTTCGGCGGCGGGACGATTCCTCCGGCCAAGACCAGCACCACCCATTCCAACCCAGCCACTTCGCCGTTGAACTTGATCGGGAAGCTCGAAGGCTGGGGCATCGGCCCCGCGACCCAGGTGTCTGACGTTGCTCTCAAGGTTCGCACGTCCAGCGGCGCGCAGCTGACAGGTGCCCAGCTGAAAGAGCTGCTCAAGAAGCTGCCCGATGGCATGACCTTCGAGCTGAGCCTGGAGAAGGAGAACAAGTGATGGCGCTCACCGCCGAGCTGTTGAACACGCTGACCCGGTGCGACGCCAAGACCGCTTGGGCCGCCATCGTCGAACACGCCTTGGCCATCTGCAGCCAGCCGCTGGCCTCTGGCAACGCGCCGGGTGAAGTCGTCAAGCGTGACCGGGAGGTGGGAACGCTGGACCATTTCCTGGCCGCCACGGGCTGGGACTTGTGGCAGGCCTTCGCCCAACCCGACGTGAGCGGCGTCGAGCGCACCGCAGACCGTCTGGCACGCTGGTGGGATGAGCCCTACACCGCCAAGGCGGTGCTGATCCTCGACGGCCTGTCCCTGCGCGAACTGCCCTGGCTGCTGCAGGGTGCCCAGGCACGCGGCTACACGCTGCATGGCGTGACCGCCACAGCCTCCGAACTGCCGGGCGAGACCAACGAGTTTGCCAAGGCGCTGGGCTTCAACAGCCGCAGCCAGCTGCAGAACAACGGCGGCGGGCTCACCCACCGCTTGGTGCCGGCTGTCACTGAAACCGTGGACATGCCCTGGAAAGACTGCGAGAGCCTGGTCAGCGGCGCGCCGAACTGGGTCTTCTGGCACCACTGGCCCGACAGCAAGCTGCACGATGGCTCCGGGGCCGGTCAGGGGCTGGACGCCCTCACCCGCGACGCTGCCGAGCAGCTCAGCAGCGACGACTTCTGGGCCTTCGTGGACCGCCTGGCCACCGGCCGGCGGCTGGTCATCACTTCCGACCACGGCTATGCCGCAACCGGCCTCTTCCCGGATGCGGACGGCGACGTGGGCCAGTTCCTGAAGAAGTCCTTCGCCAGCGGACGCAACGCCGCCGGCAGCGACGATCTGGGCCCCTTCGTGCCCCCGGTCGCGCTTGAGATCGCCTCAGCGCACGGCACCCACCGGCTCGCCCTGGGCCGGCGCAAATGGAAGAGCCCAGGCGGCTACCCGACCCTGACACACGGCGGTTTGTCGCTGCTGGAAGTGCTGTCCCCCTACATCGAACTGAGCAAGTAAGCAGAACACGACATGGCCACCAAAAAAGAACTACTTGCCCAGGGAGTCGCTAAGGCTGTCGGTGCAGGCAAGGCGGTCGCGATGGAAACCGTCGACTTCAACGACCCGAACCGCCCCAAGACTTGCCTGGAGGTCGACTTCCCGATCCTGCCGGTCAATCAGGTGGCAATCATCGAAGGCAACGCGGGCAAGCCGATCTACCAGATGTCGAAGTGGTGGGCGCGGCGGCGCTCTAGCGTTTTCCGCTCGATGTTGATCGCTGCCGCGACCAAGGCCCCCGAAGACAAATCTCACGCGGCCAAGCTGGTATGGGACAACTACTACGCCAACCACCAGAAGAAGGGCGCGTTCAAGCACCTGAAGGTGGCGGACATCTTCATGGGCGGTGGCACCACGCTGGTGGAGGGCTCGCGCCTGGGCATGCAGATGGTGGGCAATGACCTGAACCCGGTGGCGTGGTTCGTGGTCAAGCAAGAGCTGGCCAACGTCGATCTGGACGAGGTGAAGCGCCTGCTGGCCGACATCGAGGCCGAGGTGAAGCCGCAGATCATGCCGTACTACTACTGCGACGGCCCGGAAGGCGAGAAGGGCACCTGGACGCACCAGCCGACCAAGCGGGTGATGCCGGCCGACTTCGACCCGCTGACCATCCCGCGCGGCGAGCGCAAGGATTACCGCTACGAAGGCCCGGAAATCATCTACACCTTCTGGGCCAAGCACGGCCCCTGCCAGGTGACGGGCTGCGGCCACCGCACGCCAATCATGAGCAGCCCGGTGATGGCGGTGAAGACGATCAGCGTGAAGCACTGGGAGCACACCTGCAGCAGCTGTGGCGGCGAGTTTCATGTCGAACAAGACGCCGCGCGCATGGCGCCTGATTCGCCGCTCTACGTGGCGCCGTCCGAGTACCCGTTCTCAGTACTGGATCGCCGTAAGGGCGTGATCTGTCCGCATTGCAACCACACGGAAATGGTGAGTCTGGGCAAGGGCAAGAACAAGAAGGTGGAACTGAGCCTGCTGGTGCATCCGCAATGGCTGGCGGGCGAGGCGAAGCAGGATGCCGACGGCCAACCCTATGGCGGTGCAGTGCAAGATGACGCGGCTTCCACAGCTCGTTGGAATCAAGCGCGTGCCGCGAGTATTCGCTTGTTAGAGGTGCGTGGAGAACTTCCCGAAGAAGTAACCTGCCCGGAAAGCAAGGTCACGATCAAGACAGGCGAAGGAACCATCGCCAAAAAGTCAGCCTTCGCCTGTGCATCGTGCGGTACTGTGCAGGACGTCCTGAAATCCATGACTGGAAATGGTGGAAAGGCTCCGATGGGAGCCTACGCCGTGCAGGCCGTATCGCCGAAGCTGAAGTCCAGCGGGGCGAGCTACGGCGGCAGATTCTTTTCCGCGATCAAACACTCGCACCAGCTAGATGCAGCTGCTATCGAATGGGAGTCGCGCAAGGATGGCGATCTGAGCGCGTACTGGCCGCGCACGGCAGTGCCGGAAGGCTTCAAGACAACCTATCAGAAGATTCCTGAGCACGGATATCCGACATTCGCGGATATGTTTAATGCTCGTTCAAACGCAGTTGCTGAAAGCCATCCTGGAATCATCTCCGGATGCGTACCGCTGGGAGACGCGCGAGTACGTTTTGGCATCATTCCAGCAGTACCTGCGCAACCAGAACATGCTCTGCCTGTGGAATACGCAAGCCGATAAGCTGGAGCCCCATTTCTCGAACAACAACTATTATCCCAAGAACACACCGGTTGAGAACTGCGTATTTGGCAGCTTGGGGCGTGGCAACTGGAGTTCGTGCGCTGAAGGTCTGATCGAGTCCCGTGAGTGGGCAATGAATCCGTGGGAACTGGTGTCCAACGAGCGGCTGACGCTTGAGCAACCCGCGCTTAAAGACATCGTATCTGGCAAGAGTGAAAAGGTGCGTCCCGGCGATCCGCTGCTTAGTGGAACGGTGCGATGGGGCTCCTCGACGGAGCTTGATGACATTGCAGCAGCTTCGGTGGATCTGGTTATTACCGATCCACCCTTCGGCAACAATGTCCAGTACGCAGAACTAGCCGACTTCTTTCACGTTTGGTTGCGCATTGCGCTAAAAGACAGGTACCCGCAATTGCAGCTTGAGCTAACGCCGAAGTCGCTGGAAGCGGTGGACAACCCTGTCCGTAATCCTGACAACCCACAAGGTTACTACCAGCAGCTACTTACCGCCGTTTGGAGTGAATGCGCCCGGATACTGAAACCCGGTGGCATTTTGGCCTTTACCTTCCATCACAGTGAGGACGAGCCGTGGGTGTCAGTGCTGGAGTCGCTGTTCGATGCAGGCTTCTATCTAGAAACGGCATACCCGATTCGCAGCGATGAAACCAAGGGCGACGGCGCGAAGCCGGGAACCTTCGGCTCTCAGACCATCGAGTACGACATCATCCACGTCTGCCGCAAACGCACCGAAGAGCCCAAGGCGGTGAGCTGGGGCCGCATGCGCCGTGAAGTCATGGCGGACGTGCGCCAGCTGCAAGGCATGCTAGAGAACCACGCCAAGGAAGGCCTGCCAGCCGCCGACATCCAGGTGATCCGGCGTGGCAAGGCGCTGGAGTACTTCTCGCGGCACTACGGCAAGGTGTACGTGGACGAGGGCCGCACCATCTCGGTCCGCGAGGCGCTCATTGGTATCAACCAACTGATCGACGAGGACGCGGACAAGGGCAAGGAGCCGCCGCCCGTCAACGCCGAGCCCATGACCCGCCAGTTCCTGCGCACCTTCGGCTCGGCCAACGAGGTGGCGCGCGACCAGCTGCAGAAGTTCCTGAAGGGCTCGATCACCACGCCGGACGATTTCGTGCAGCGCGGCTGGTGCTGGGAGAAAAGCAAAGTGTTCTACCGCGTCAACTCGCTCGACTTCGCCCGCGAATGGGCTGGCAAGCACAAACGCAAGCTGACCTCAGATTTGGACCAGGCACTGGTGCTGATTGGCGCCTGCTTCGATGGCAGCGGCATCAATGCTGCCGACACGCTGAAGAACGAGAACTTCAAGCCGCATGTGGCCTTGAAGCCCTTGCTGGAGTGGCTGCACAAGAACGGGCCTGACCAGGCCAACAGAAATGCCGCCTCTCGCGCGGTGGCCATTTACAACGCCTGGGCTGCCGCGCAAGTGGCACCGCCAGTGCAAGGCTCGCTGTTTGCGGAGGATGCGTTGTGAAGCAAACCCTTGACACCGTTTGGCAACGCCGTGGCACCAGCTGGCTGTGGGATGAGGAAGCCCGCAACCTCGTCTGCACCGCAACCGAGGTCTGGAGCCTGCGGCAGTTCCTGCAGGCCGTTGGTCAATGGCCGGACGATCTGCCCAGCAACGGCGGTAACACCTTGGTGGTGGCCGGCCTCGACGGCGGGCTGGACCTGCTGACGCCTGACGACGCCGAGGGCTGGCTAGAGGATGCCGTCAAGGATGCCATCCTCAGCTTCCAGGGCTTCTACGAAGGCCAGGCTTCGCTGATCTTCTGGCTGCCTGCCGGGCATAGTCGCCTGAAGACCAACATCGCCACCGACTCGGTCGAATGGCGCTGCGCGGCACCCCACGGCGACAACCTGCTGGCCTTCGGCCGCATCCTGTGGGGCGAGGCCAACGAGTACCCACAGGAAATCCTGCTGCGGGCAGGGGCCAAGCCGGCGGGGCTCTTTCATCTGCGAATCACCTAAGGGGATTACGTGGCAGACACGATGTTTCAACCCGGTGAGCGGATCACTCACTCGGAGTTCGGCCAGGGCATCGTGGTCTCCCCGGCCAGCGACGGTTTCCTGCAGGTCTTCTTCAGCGCCGGCGAGCGGCGCGTACCGGTCAACACAGTACGGCGAGAGTTGTCGCGCACCGAGCGCATCCTCAGGGCAGTCGACAGTGGTACCGAACGGGCACGCAAGGCGTGGCTGGCGTACGAGGCCCATGCCTTGCCTCTGCTGGAGAGCGCATCGGCCTTGACATCGGCCAAGATTGATCTGCTGCCACACCAGGTGGTACTGACTCACCGGGTGGCCACGGCATCACCACGACGCTTCCTGATTGCTGACTGCGTATTTCGGCCCAACGTGACCGGCGATTTCGGCATCGTGACCGGTCATTCCGGGCGAACGTGACCGACGCTGGTTTCGGGTCATCGTGACCGGCCGTTTCGGCAACGTGACCGATCGTTTCGGCGAATAGTGACCGCCGTGATGACGCCCTCTGAAGGGGGCGTCGAAGCGGACAGTGCTGCGTAGAGAACACAACCCCTGGGCGTCCTACCCTCGGCGGCTTTTGCCCTCGAAGGACCGGGATGCCCAAGCAACGAATGTCTCTACCCATGATCAAGGATGTCATCCGCCTGAAGTGGCACGCCCGGCTCTCGCACGAGAGCATTGCCACCACCCTGAAGGTCTCCAAGGGCGTTGTCGCCAAGTACGTCGGCCTGGCCAGCGCGGCAGGTCTGGACTGGGAGACGGTGCAGGACTGGAGCGAGCAGCGGCTCTCGACGGCCCTGCTGCCGCGCTCGACCGCCTCGCAGCCGTTCGTGGAGCCCGACTGGGGCCGCATCCACCGCGAACTCGACCGCAAGGGCATGACGCTGATGCTGCTGTGGCAGGAGTACGTGGCAGCGCACCCCGAGCAGCGTACCTGGCGCTACACGCAGTTCTGCGAGCACTACAAGACGTTCACGTCACGCCTGAAGCGCTCGATGCGCCAGCACCGCCGGGCCGGCGAGAAGCTGTTCATCGACTTCGCCGGCCCGACGGTGGGTTTGAGCGACGGCAGCCGCGCGCAGGTATTCGTCTCGGCGATGGCCGCCTCCAGCTACGTCTTCGCCTGTGCCACGCCGGCCCAGCGGCTCGACGACTGGATCGAGGCGATGGTGCGGGCGCTGCACTTCTACGGCGGGGTGCCGCAACTGATCGTGCCGGACAACGCCCGGGCGGTCATCGCCACGCCGGACCGCTACGAGCCGCGCGCCAACGACACGGTGCTGGACCTGGCGCGCCACTACGGTACCTCGGTGCTGCCGGCGCGCCCGAGAACGCCACGGGATAAAGCCACCGCAGAAAGCTCCGTCCAAGTGGTCACCCGCTGGGTGCTGGCGCGGCTGCGCCATGAACGCTTCGACACCGTCGCACAGGTGGACGCGGCCATCGCCGCGCTGCTGCCCAGCCTCAACGAGCGGCCCTTCCAGAAGCTGCCCGGCAGCCGTGCGAGCGTGTTCGCCGAACTCGATGCCCCGGCGCTGATGCCGCTGCCCGCACAGCGCTACGAGATGGCCCGCTTCAAGACCGTGAAGGTACACATCGACTACCACGTCGAGATCGAGGCCCACCGCTACAGCGTGCCGCACGCCCTGGTCGGGCAGACCCTGGAGGCGCGCATCACCCGGCACGCGCTGGAGTTGCTGCTGCGCGGCCAGCGCGTGGCCGCCCATGCCCGCAACGATCGGCGCGGCGGCTACACGACGGTGGAGGCCCACATGCCGGCCGCCCACCGCGCCCATCTCGAATGGACGCCGCAGCGCCTGATCGATTGGGGCCAGCGCATCGGCCTGTCCTGCGGCGAACTCGTCACCCGGCTGCTGCAGACCTACAAGCACCCCGAGCACGGCTACCGCTCCTGCCTGGGCCTGCTGAGCCTGTCGCGCCGCTATGGCGAGGCCCGGCTGGAGGCCGCCTGCGAGCGTGCTCTTGCCCTGGGCACTTGGCGCTACCGCCACGTGCGTGACCTGCTGGCCAACCACCGCGACCTCGCCACCGAGGCCACCGCTTCCGACTGGATCAGCCCCGAGCACGCCAACTTGCGCGGCCCCGGCTACTACCAGTGAGCCCCATGCCCCCGGCCTGCCCATCCACCGAATCCGACCCCACCATGCTCAACCACGTCACCCTCACCCAACTGCGCTCGCTCAAGCTGCTTGGCTTCGCCGATGCCCTGCAGCAGCAGCACGAACAGGCCGACTGCCTGGGCCTGTCCTTCGACGAGCGTCTGGCCCTGCTCGTCGAACGCGAGGTCTACGCCCGCAGCGACCGCAAGCGTGCTCGGCTGCTCCAGCAAGCCCAGCTCAAGTACCCCACCGCCACCATCGAGGACGCCTCCTTCCAGGGCGTGCGCGGCATCGACCGCCCCGCGCTCATGGGCCTGGCCCTGTCCAACTGGATCGACACCGGCCAGACCATCACCTTCGCCGGCGCCACCGGCCTGGGCAAGACCTGGCTGGCCTGCGCGCTGGCCCAGTACGCCTGTCGCCAGGGCCGCTCCGCGCTGTACCTGCGCGTACCACGTCTGCCCGAGGAGCTTCGCATCCTCCACGGCTCCGGCGCCTTCCGCCGCTGGCTCGTCCAGCTCGCCAAGACCGACGTGCTCGTACTCGACGACTGGGGCACCGGTCCCATGGACCCCGCCACGCGCGGCGACCTGCTGGAGATCATCGACGACCGTGTCGGTCACCGCGCCACCCTCATCACCCACCAGTTGCCCATCGAGCACTGGCACGCTTGGCTCGCAGACCCGACCATCGCCGACGCCATCCTTGACCGGCTCATGCAGCGTTGCCGTCGCTTCAACCTCGAAGGCGAGTCACGCCGCACCGGCAGCGCTGCGCGTGCAGCCGCCAAGCCACATCCTGCCGTTCAGGAGACCTCATGACGCCCTGACAACCACCCCTCGACCGTAGACTCTCACCACTGCGCAGCACCGCCTCCAACACGGCGGTCACGTTCACCGAAACGGCCGGTCACGTTGCCGGAACGGGTCTGATTCCCGCCCACAACGCCTCGGTCACGATGCGCCGAAATGGGCGGTCACGTTCGCCGAAATACGCAGCTGACGAGGTGGGGTTGGGCAAGACCATCGAGACGGCGCTGATCCTGCGCGAGCTGGCCAGTCGGGGTGAACTGAACCGCGCGCTGATGGTCGTGCCGGCCGGTCTGGTCCACAACTGGCACCGCGAGCTGAATGAGGTCTTCAACCTGGATTTCGAAGTCTTCGGCTCCGAGGGTGACATCACCGACCGCAAGACCAACGCCTTCGCCAAGCACGACCGCCTGATCGCCAGCATCGACACCCTCAAGCGACCGGCACGCATCAAGCGCCTGCAGGAAGCGCCCCGTTGGGACTTGGTGGTGTTCGACGAAGCACATCACCTGACGGCACACCGCAACGGCGGCAAGGTGCGCAAGACCGAGAACTACAAGCTGGCCGAGGTGCTGAAGGACCACGCCCGTGACCTGCTGATCCTCTCGGCTACGCCGCACCAGGGCAACCACTTCCAGTTCTGGATGCTGGTGCAGTTGCTGAACCCGACGTTGTTCGGTGCGCCGGAGGACATGGTCGAGAACCGTCACCGGCTGAACCAGGTGATGTTCCGCCGCACCAAGGCGGACGCCTGCCAACCCGATGGCTCCCCCTTGTTCGCCCGGCGCTGGGTGCACACCGAATCGTTCCTGATGGGACCGGAAGAGCGCCTGTTCTACGAGAAGCTGCGCGAGTACCTAGAAGACGGCTTCGACCTGGCCAAGCGCCAGGGCAACAAGGGCCGCGCGCTGGGATTCCTGATGGCGATCTTTCAGAAGATCGCGGCATCCAGCTTCGCAGCCGTGCGGCGCACGCTCAAGCGCCGGTTGCTGATGCTGACCTTGCACGAAGCCTATCTGCGTGACCAGGACCTGGACATCGAGGGCCGCGAGCGCTTGATGCAGGAAGCCCGCGCCATGGTCCACGAAGAGCTGGGGCTTGCGGACGACATCATGGGGCGCAGCGAGGTCGATCGCGTCATTGCCGATCTGAAGTACCGGCTGGTGAAGAAGCTGGACGAAGAGGCGTTGGAGAAGGCCTCGGACCCGTATGGCAATGAATTCGAGTCTGCAAACGCAGAGGACGCCGTGTCAGCCGTGGTGGAGCTGCACCTGCCAGAGGAACGGCTGCGCATTGGTGATCTGCTGAAGGTCTTCCCGCGACAGAAGGAGACGAAGGCTCAGAAGTTGCTGGATGGTCTGGGCTACCTGTGGCGCCAGAACCCTGCCGAGAAGATCGTTATCTTTGCGACCTACTTGGGTACAGTCGAGCTGCTTGCCCGAGAAATCGAACTGACCTTCCCGGGGCAAGGCGTGGTGGTACTCCGTGGCGGTGACCATGGTGCTAAGACCGCAGCGGAGCGCAAGTTCAGACAGAAGGACGGTCCACGTGTGCTGGTTTGTACCGCTGCAGGCCGGGAAGGAATCAACCTGCAGTTTGCCCGGATCCTGTTCAACTTCGACCTGCCGTGGAACCCCATGGACATGGAGCAGCGGATTGGCCGCATCCACCGCTACGGGCAAAACCACACGGCCCAGGTCTACAACCTGGTGCTGTCGGACACGATCGAGGGCCGCATATTCCTTCTGCTGGACGACAAGCTCACCGAGATCGCCCGCACAGTCGGTAAGGTAGACGATCAGGGCAACGTGGCAGAAGACTTGCGAGCCCAGATCCTGGGGCAGCTGTGTGAGCGACTCAACTACGACAAGCTGTACCAAGAGGCACTGTCGGACCCCGAGCTGAAGCGCACGCAGGTTGAGCTGGAAGCCGCACTGTCGAACTCGCGAGAGGCGCGCGAGGTGGTGTTCGACCTGTTCCAGGACCTCGAAGGCTTTAGTTTGGATGACTACAAGCCCCTATCCGACGTGGCCACCGGCCTGCAGCGACTAGTGCACTTCCTGTCGGCAGCAGTCGAAGACCGCCAACAACGCTTCGTAAAGCTGGACGACCAGACCTACGAGCTAGCCACCGTGGACGGGATGGTCATCGCGCGGTTCACGCTGGATCGAGGCGTCGCCACGGCTCAGGACGACTTGCAGCTACTGGGCCTAGATCACCCTATCGTGCAGCAGGAATTCGGTCGTTGGCGCAGCCTGTCACCTGAAGAGATCGGCGTGGCGGTCAACAGTCCGTCGGGTGAGCCGACGGTTCTTTCTTTCTGGAGGGTGGAAGCGGCCGGCAAGGGCGGGGAACGACGTACGTTCATACAGCCTGTCGCAATCCAGACCGACGGCATTCGTGTGCCGGCAATCGAACGTCTGTGCGATCAAGCTTTTCGGAATGCACCTGCGAGCCCCCATCTGGACGTCGAGGCACGAGCCCGTCTGATGACTGAGCACGTAGAAACGACTATTCAGCGGGAGTTGCGTCACAAAGGTGCTGTCCACGGTGACGGCAGCTACGCCGCTGAGTTGATCGGGTATGTCGAGTTGGTCTAACGGCCAAGTAGTCATCTCATAGGTTTGTTGTTCCACGGAAATCACTCGCTCGCCCAGCGGCTTGAAGTAGCGCATATTCGTCTCCACCAGTGGCCACCGGGGTAGCCGTTTCAATTCCTCCAGATCGCGCGATCCAGCCGATTGTTTGTCTTGCGCCCGACCTCGGTGCAAGCCGCGGCCTGGGCATACTTATTTACGCGTCGGAATTACCGCTTCAGCCCCTCGCCCGGCAATGGCCCAAGGGCGCGTGCAATTGACTGAAAGCC
The DNA here is from genome assembly GCF_034519685.1 of Sphaerotilus sp. Classification (GTDB taxonomy): domain Bacteria; phylum Pseudomonadota; class Gammaproteobacteria; order Burkholderiales; family Burkholderiaceae_C; genus Sphaerotilus. Next base: position 456,364 of record NZ_JAXHOF010000002.1, read on the forward strand.
GCTGGTCTTCACGCCCACCGCGCCAGCAGCGCCGGAAGCACCTCGCCGGCCGGTCCACGCAGGCACAACTCGCGTGACTGCACACTGGCCATCTCGCCTGGGTTGATGACGATGATCGGCTTGCCTTGCTGCGCAGCGATCTGGTGCAGACCCGCCGCCGGGAACACCTGCCCGGACGTGCCGATCGACAGGAACAGATCGCACTCGCGCACCGCCCGCTCAGCCGCCGACCAGGCTAGCGTCGGCAGCGACTCACCGAACCAGACCACGCCGGGCCGCACATACCCGCCACACCGTTCGCACCGTGGCGGCTGTATGGAGCGACCGCCTTCCGGCTCATCGGGGATCCCGTCTGGCAGCACATGTGGATGCCCGCAGGCAAAGCAGCGCGGGTGGAGCAAGCTGCCGTGCAGGTGCACCACGTCCGGACTGCCGGCTCGCTCGTGCAGGTCATCGACGTTCTGCGTGATCAGCCGTAAGTCGTCGACGCGCTGGCGCAGGACCACCAGTGCGCGATGGCCGGCGTTGGGCTGGCTGCGCAGCACTTGCATGCGACGCCATTCGTACCAGCCCCAGACCAGCGCCTTGTCCGCCCGGAACGCCTGCGGCGTGGCCAGGTCGGCCGCCTCGAAGCGTTCCCACAGCCCGGTCAGGGCATCCCGAAATGTCGGGATGCCGCTTTCGGCAGAAATCCCGGCCCCCGTCAGCACGGCCACTCGGCGCGACCGGGCTAGCCAGTCTGCGGCCTTGTTCAGTTGGGTGGCGTGAACGGTCATACGGACACTCTGGGTGATGGGTGCGCCAACGCCGCATCAACGAAGGACCAGTTCCGCTCAGCGGAGGCGTTCAGGTGATCTGGACTGCCTGCATGCAGCCGGTCCGGAATTGCGGGGTCGCTGGATCGGAACGAACGGTTCACGGTGGTTTCCTGGTGGAGCCTGACTTCAGTGTATCTCTTGCGAAAGCGATTCCTTGCGGGCAACGGATTCGATTCCGTCCAGATACTTCAGCGGCTTGCCGAATAACCAGCCGCCATATTCGTGAGACAGTCCGGTGATCTCTAGGTCGGGATGAAAGACCGCCAGCCGCGGAAAAAATCCTGCATTCCAGAAATCTCGTCGAACCTGAAGCACGAGGGATACTGGGGAGTGAAGCGAACCCGGTTTGCTTGTCTCGGCTCGCATCAATATATGACCTTCGCAGTCAATCTCCACAAATCCTTGTCTTGGTCCGAATGGAGAGTGTTGTGAATCTTCCCAGATGCATCCTACCCGCAATTCCGCTTGGACCACACGAGCCAATTCATGGCACTCGACATCGACCTGCATCCTGAGATCGATGAAAGCCTCAGATGGACGCAGGATCTTCTGGGGCGGATGAACCTGTTGCTCGTGTTTCTGCAGTTCATTCAATACACGTGCAGAGTCGATGGTCGCCCCATGTCCGTGCAACCTCTGGAGGACTTCCATCTGGCCGAAGCGAGCCGCTTCGCAAGCCGGAGTCCAGCCATCGGTGCAGGCAGCTTCAGGGTCTGCTCCCTGTTGAACCAGTTCATCGATCAGAACAAAGTCACCGCGAGCCGAGGCCACATGCAGGGCTGTACGCCCTTGGTTCCCGCGAATGTTGGCGGGGGCTCCATCCGCCAGGCTGGCACGGATCGAGTCGGAATCTCCATCCGTGTCAATCAAGAATTGCAGACGGCAGAAATCTCTCTGCAAATTTGGCGTCATTTTCATGGTGGTAATCATCGCGTGTGGCGATGTTGTCTGACAATATGACTTTTCCGCAGGGAGTGACCTCGGTAAATATCCCCCGCATCAGTAACGCTCTTGCAAGCGTTAGTGCATCCAGTTCTGATGAATCGTGGGGCTGGAATGGGTTTTCAAAGTCGGAAACGGAGATGTATTGGTCTGCTGGCATTTTTCTCTCCTATCTCACTTCAACACCATCCATTTCACCCACTGCGAGCAGGACGCGGACGGACTGCGTTGCGTCCGGTTCCAGCCGCCCCCCACGCATTCGCCGCGCACACGCTCGCTGTCGTATTCGACGCGCTCACGAAAGGTGGACACCTGCCGCGGGCCGGCCCAGTGCGTGCAGGTCGCGCAGACCTGCCAGTTCGATGGTTTTCCAGTGCTCATCACATCTCCTCGTTCAAGAACAGGCGCTGATGTCTTTCAGGCCCAAGCTCAACTGCTGTCCCCATTCCACCGGCGCACTGCAGTGTTCGGGCACCACCCACATCACCGGGAACGCCGGGCTGTGCGCAGGGGCGCGGCCCTGGCCATCGGTCAGGTAGATCAGGGCGTCGGGCGGGTTTTTCTCTGCTTCCGCAAATGGCGGGCACAGGTCGGTTCCGCCGCCTCCGAGCAAGGTCTGGCGGTTGATGTCCCGCAGGTCATCGCCAGAGCGATAGGTCCGGATACGGTGTATCTCGGCATCGCATTCGACAAAGGTCAGCTCCAGGCTTTGCTCCACGGCCATCAGTCCGCCGATCTCGGCGATGAACATCGGCAACAAGAGGCGGGTGCTGCCACTGGTGTCGATGGCCAGCATCAGCCGCAGCCCATTTGGGCGCAGGTCCGGCAGCCATAGGCCACGGTGCCAGTGCCGGCGCGCAGGGCGCTCCCAGCCCCGCCGGCGGTCTTGCCGCCCGAGCACGAACTCGCGCAGCACTTGCCGCCACGGCACTTGCGCCGGTGTCGGCTGTTGGCCGATCAGCGTCTCCAGACCGGCTGGCAGTGTGCCCATCTGACTGTGGTGCTTGATGGCCGAGCCGAGCCGGAATTTCCACTCGTTCCGCAGCGCTTCGTCGGGCAGCGTGCCGAACTCTGAGGGCAGTTCATGCAGGTCAAACGAGACGCCCTCGACGTTGTGCCCATGGTCGATCAGCCACCCGTAGACCTGTTCGGCCGATTTGCCACGCTGTTTGCGGAACAGGACCGCGCCGAGCGGCATGGTGAAACCGTCCTGCAGCAGCAGCCAGTTCACCTCATGGTCAACGGCCAGGTTCCACAGCCGGGGGTCACGGCCCTGGCGCCGCCCCAGGTGGCCGGCCACGCAGTGCCAGACCTCATGGGCCATCACGAACAGGCGCTGATCGGCGTCGAGCCGGCCCAGGAAGTCGATGTGGAAATAGAGCCTGCGCCCGTTGGTGGCCGCCGTGGGAATGCGCGGATCGGTGACCAGCTCGACCGGCAGGTGCAAGGTCAGCGAGGCCGTGAAGGGATGGCGCAACAGGAAGCGGGCGCGATCGTCCTGCAGCGTGCGCAGCCACTGCGCACGCACTTCGTCGCTCAGCGTGGCCGTGCGCGCGGTGTCGGTGGCAGGATCGGGCACCCGGATCGCCTTCATGCCGCCCTCCGCTGCCGCCCGGTCACGGGCTTCGGCGCCTCTTCCGGCTCGGCCAGGGTGCTGCCATGGCGCAGGCCCCACTGGACGTAGAGCGGATGCGAGAACAGTGCATTCGCCTTGTCGCCTTTCGGGTCGTTCTGTTCTAGCCACTGCAATGCCGCCTGCATCGACATCACCGCGAAGTCGCTGCTGAACGCCAGACCCGCTCGCAGGAAATGCGTCAGGCGGGTGTCGCGTTGCTCGACTGGACCGGTCCAGAGGTGCTGCGCCAGCCCGGTCGCCATCGTGTGCCGGAGGTCCATGCGCTCGGGCACCTCGAACGCGATCTTGCCGAGCAGCACGCTTTCGAGGTCCGGCAGCTCCTCGTGCATCTGCAGGTAGGCCAGGAACTCGGTGGCGGCGGCCGAGCCGATCAGGCCGTGGACCATCAGTGCCACGCTGCTCGGGCCGAGCGAGCTGCCGGACGCCAGCACCTGCGCAACCCGCTCCCAGCTGCGCGGGCTGGGCCAGCCGCGCTCGACATTGCCCTCCATGTCGAGAAAGCAGTTCGGCCGGTATTTCAGGAACGAGACCACGATCGGGTGCAGCGCCTGCTGCTGTGCCCAGTCCAGCCAGGTGCCGAGATCGGCCCGAAGCTCCAGGTGACAGAAGCGGTTGGCCAGCGCACTCGACAGCGGCTGGCTGACGGCACGGTCCTCGCGCCGGTTGCCCGCCGCGCAGATCAGCCATCCCGGCGGCACCTGGTACAGGTCGCCCAGTCGGCGGTCCAGGATCATCTCGTAGGCGGCGACTTGCAGCATCCGGTCGGCGGCGGTCAGTTCATCGAACAGGATGATGCCGCGGCTGTCCGGGTCACGTGGCCACTCGGAGGACAGCAGCCAGCGCACCTGATCGCCGTCCGGCACCGGCAGACCGCGCAGGTCCACAGGCTCGCGCTGCGACAGCCGGACATCGATGAAGCCGATGCATTCCTGCTCGCACAGCGCGCGGACCACGCTGCTCTTGCCGACGCCGGGGGCGCCCCAGAGCATCATCGGCGCGATCCGGGCCGCAGCGCCGGGGTGCTCCAGCTGTCGCAACTGGTGGCGCAGCAGTTCGCGGACCTGGTCGATGGTGGCGGTCGGCGAGACCGGGGCGGGCTCGCGACGGGTTTCACGGCCATCAGCGTAAAAGCGGGGTGGTGCAACCATGATCGGCCGTGCTCCAAGGGGGTGGATCGAAAGTGGTGTCGTTCTTCGGCGCTGCCCGGAATCCGGGCGGCAGGCGCCCGCTCAGGATCAGCAGCTGGGCCAGTTGGCGGAATTCGGACTCGGACAGGCTGGAGCCGGCCTGTTTCGGGGGATCGGTCAGCAATCGGACCAGCGCGCAACGCACCTCGACCGGGCGCGCCGTGATCTGTTCCGCCAGCGTTTCCAGCACATGGCAGCGCGGCAGGTGCTTGAGCAGGAAGTCATGGGCCGCTCGACGGAGCCCGGCGTCCATCTGGGGCGTGCGCATCAGGCTCTTGGCGGTCCGGGTCAGCCACTCGCGCGTCTGCAGCGGCATCGGTCGATGGGTTCGGGCATGCACGAACATGGCGGTCAGGAATTCCGGCATGGCCACCGCCGCCTGGCCGGTGTGCTGCCACCACGACACCATCTGCTCCAGGATGTGGGTCTGGTAGCAGAGGTCGACCACCATCTGGTGCATGGCCGCCCGGGCCTCGGGCAGGTGCCGGCAGCCTTGCCACAGCAGCCAGTCGGCCCGCCACCCGTCGGCGCCCAGGTCGAGGGCCATAGCCCAGCGCCAGGCGTAGGGGTCGGTCACAGGCCGGCCGTTCTGGTCGCGCATCAGGCGCCTTGCGAGGCGGCAGCGGTGGGCCCAGACGACCGCCGGATCGATCCCCGCCCGCAGCATCTCCAGCAGGGTCGCCAGTACGCCGGGCAGCAGGGCTTGTGTGCAGTGCTTCAGCAGGCCCTGGAACTGCTCCCACGACGACTGGTCTCCGGCGATGCAGGCCTGTTGCAGGCGGCGGAAGGTGCCGTCATTGAGGTGGACCTCACTCACCTCGACCAGGTCCGGCGGGACATGGCCGGTGCAGTTGACTTTCGTGCCGACGCCCAGGCTGGTTCTCATCAGCTGGAGGCAGTTCTCGATCGTCAGCGTCGTCGGCTCGTGCAGCGTCAGGGCGGTCACATGGCTGTCCGACAGATCGACCTGCTGGGCGGGCAGGGCGATCACCAGGCCAGCGCGGGCGCCGGTCTGGTGGCCCAGTTCCAGCCGGTTGGCCGAGCCCAGGCCATCAAGGCACAGCAGCCGGTTGCAGCCGATGAGTTCAACATGGCCCATGCTGGCCTGCAGGCTCAGTCGCTCCAGGCTCGGTGTCTGGCTGATGCGCAGGTGTGACAGCGCCTGCGCGCAACTCAGCGACCGCAGGTCGGGGTGGTCGATGACCAGGGCTGTGCGCCAGGACACATTCGGTTCCAGGACGAGATGGCCGCCGGCCCTGGACGAAGCGCCGGTCAGGACACGCAGCTCGACAGGCTGCGGCGTCTCGTCCGGGGCATGGGCCGGACCAATGCGGGCCGACTGCCAGGGCGGGTGGCGGTGGTCTGCTGCGTCCAGCATGAACTTCGCCTGGCGCCAGCAGGCATCGAGCAGGGCCAGCTGGGCCTCGATCAGCATCTCCGGGGTCTGGTCTCCGCCGTCGAGGTGGACCACCGCCCGGGCCGACTCGGGCATCCGCACATGCCGCAAGGCGGGGCAGCCCTGCACGGTCAGGTGGACCTCGTCCGTGCCGGTCAGCCCCCGAAGATCGAGTTCCTGCAGATGCGGGCTGTCGCTCAGGTCGAGTGCCCGCAGCGTCGGGTGCACGATGCACAGGACGAGGGTGTCCGGGCAGGAAACCCGCGCCCCATGGGCGGCGTCCACCTGCGGCGACAGGTAGCGGATCACCTCCATCAGGACACTTCCGTGACCGGGGCCGGCGGGCGTGCAGCCCAGTCCACGACGTAGCGGCGCTGCTGTTCGGTCTCGGGCGAATGTGGCCGGCGCTTTGACTTCGGGCAGGTGGACCACAGCTGGGCGAGTTGCTGCAGCGCCGCCTCTCCCGTCACCGCCTGCTGCGTGGCCAGCCAGCACCCGACGATCACGCCCGTGCGGCCGATGCCGCCCCAGCAGTGCAGGTAGACCTGTCGCCCTGCCGCTAGATGGCGGTCGATCGCGTCGAGGGCGCCGCGTGTCACCTCGGCGTTTGCCGGCACCGAGACATCGCGGATCGCATGGCGCTCGTGGTGAATGCCTGCCGGCAGCAGGTGGGCGTAGGGGGCCAGCTCGCGCTCCTGGGTCAGGTCAATGAAGACCTGCACCCCGGCGTCCACCATCGCCTGCACCTTGACGCGGGCTTGGGCCTCGGTGGCGGCGCCGGGGTATTCGCCGGCGTGGAAGCGTCCCGGCAGGATCTCGTAGCTGTGAAAGGTGGGAACGGGCATGGGGTTTTCCTCCGGAGGTTCATTCAGTGCAGGGCAGGGCTGGTCAGGACAGCACGCGGACCTGATCGGCGGTGACCCCGAGACGCAGGCGCTTGCTCTTGATCACCTGTTCCCAGAGGCGGTAGCCGGAAGGCGGCAGGTACTTGTATTGCTTGGGGTCGTAGCGCCCTTCGATGCCTGTCATGGCGTGCATCGTGCTGGTGGCTGCGGCCTTCACGCCGTCGTCGGTTTCGCGGCAGCCGATGTAGTAATCGTTGCCGGGCCAGGAGACATGGTCCCAGGCCACGACGCTGAAGAGGTCGCAGTCCGAGAAGTCGTCCCCCGCCTCCTCGTAGGCAGTCGGCGGGCAGAGCTGCGGCGTGTCGAGGTGCAGGAGCAGCGGGCGCACCCGCAGCAACGTCTGACCGCACACGACCTGCTGGTCCGTACCAGACCGGTAAGGGTCGAAGCGGACCAGGGCAACATGCTGCAGCCGGTCGGCGTGGCGTTCCAGGAGGGTCTGCAGGGCGAGGGCCAGAGGCTGTTCGAGTTCTCCTCTGAACACGCCGGCGAACTGGCCGCAACCCAGACCCGGTACCGTGACCACGGCCCGGCGACCTTTTCGGGCTGCCGTCTCGTTGGCGTGGAGCAGGACCGGCAACAGCCGCCGCTCGTACAACGCGAGGAAACCCGGCAGGTGCAGCGTCCGCTCGCGCACCACCTCGCCCGAGTCGGCCGCAGGGTAGCCCTTGCCGTTGGCCAGCAAGGCCCCGGGCGTGAACAGCATCGTGGCGTCGATCGGCACGGGATGGACCCGGGGTGCATGGTGTGTGCCATCGTCATGGACCCGGACCGGCACCGCCACGCTGATGTCGCCCAGCAGGCCGAGTTCGTGCTGTGTCCAGTCCGTGCCATCGCCGTAGACGGCACTCTCGGCAAAGATCTGCGGCTCCTTGGTCTGGAACAGCCGCTCCAGCATCGAGACGAGATCGTGCGGTTTCCCGTGCTCACGCAGCACCTTGGCCAGCCGGGCACCTGGCTTCTGATCGGCCTGCAAGGCCTGCACGTACGCCAGTAGACGTTGCCGGGTGTCTTCGCTCAGCAACAGGGTGTATGGCGCTGCGGCGGTGGCGGATGAGGGGTGTGACAGATCGATCGAGTTTTCCATGAGAACCTTCCTTGTTGACGTTGCTTGAGAGATGTTGGGCTCAGATCGGCGCATGAGAGTCGATCTGGAGCGAAAGATCACGGGTGTGATCGAGCGAGTCCAGGAAGCCGATGCCACGCGACGGCCGCCCTGGCTTGATCGCGCAGGCCTGCTTCAGGCGCTGGGCCAGTGCAGCGCTGTCCTGCGGCACGTTCAGCCGGGCACCGCGGCGCACTGCGGCGAAGTCCCCCGGTGTGAGCAGGTCCAGTGCAGCGATCATCGACAGGCTGTGGACGTCGGCCGCCCAGCCCCAGGCGCCGACCAGTTCCTGGAACATCTCCAGGGCCTGTTCGGCTTTCAGCGGGCCAAAGCGGATGCAGAGGTCGAAGCGGCGCATCGCCGCCTGGTCGATCTGCTCGATCAGGTTGGTGGACGCGATGAAGAGACCGTCGAAGGCTTCCATCTGGGTCAACATCTCGTTGACCTGGGTGATCTCCCAGGGACGCTGGGCGCTGCGGCGGTCCATCAGGAAGCTGTCCGCCTCGTCCAGCAGCAGGACCGAACCGTCGCGGCGCGCCTGGTCGAACATCTGCGCCATCTGTTTTTCGGCCATGCCGACATAGGGTGACAGCAGGTCCGAGGCCTTGCGCACCAGCAGCGGCCGGCCGAGCGTGTCGGCCATGTGGCGACCGAACTCGGTCTTGCCGGTGCCGGGCGGTCCCCAGAGGCACAGGCGCCCGCTGCCTTCCCGCAGCAGACCATCGCGCAGCGACGGCAGGTTCGTGTCGGCATTGAGCCAGTCGAGCCGGTAGCCGCCCCGGGCCGTCACGGTGGCGGGCAGTCGGGGGGCGTCCATCGCCTGCAGGGTGTTGTTCATCACCCGGGTCAGAACCTGCTCGGCCCCCATCGTGCAGCCTTCGGTGCCGGTCACGGCTGCACAGACCTTGGCGGCGCGCTGGATCAGGCCCGGCCCCAGGGCCTCGTGACGGGCCGCCTGCGCGATCCAGGCCGGCGAGAGCGGCAGGTCGTGTGCGCGCAGGTGCTGCTCCAGCATGTGCCGGCGCACCCGCTCCGGTGGCATCTCCAGTTCCAGCACATAGTCGAACCGGCGACGGTAGGCCGGATCCAGCCCGTCCAGGTCGCTGGTCACCCAGAAGGTCAGCACCGGGTTGTGCTCCAGCACATGGTGGACCCAGCCCTTGATGCCACTGCTGTTCGGTTGACTGCCCTCGAAGACATCCTCGGCTTCGTCGAAGAGCAGCGCCGGGGAGGCGGTGTTGCGCAACAGGTTCTGCGCAAAGCGGAACGAGTTGAAGCGGGCCTTGCCGCCGTTGGGTCGGCCGTCTGGCAGGTGCACCGGGATCTCCAGCAATTGCAGCCCTGTCGCCTGGGCCAGCATCCGGACGAACTGCGTCTTGCCGGTACCCGAGCGACCGTGGATCAGGACGTTGAGGCCCATGCGGCCCTGCTGCGCCGACGATGCCAGATAGGCCGACAGGATGTGGACATCCTCCTGGACGTGGGCAAAGTCTTCGCGGTTCAGAGTGGGCGGCGACGGCCGCACGACCATCGCCGGGAACAGGTCCAGCAGATCGACCGGCCCCTGCTGCAGGGCATCGACCAGACCCTCCAACAGGTCGACCTTGTCGTTGAAACGGTAGCGCCGGTCATCATCGACCGAAATCAGTGCCGAGCGGCACAGGCCGGACTGGGGAGCCAGGGCCATGCGGATACGGTGACTGCCGCTGGGCAGGCAGGTCGCCAGCAACTGCACCAGTTCAGTCCGGCTCAGATCCCCCGCCAGATTCAGCGCGCTGTTCAGTTCGTTGTGCAGACGCTGCAGAACCACCACATGCAACAGATCGCGCTCGATCACATTCAACCCGAGGCGATCGCCCAGCCGGGCGATGTTCATCGCCAGCGTGGTGTCCGTCGGCAGCACGGGTTGGAGGCGCTCGAGATCGGCCTGCAGTGCCTGCAGTTGCCTGCGCACCTTGTCGGCATCGTGGGCCTTCTTGTTGTTCAGCCCCAGGAAGAAGGCCACATCCTCATCACCGAGAAAGTGCTCCTGTACCAACTGGTCGATGCCCCGGAAGGAGAAGAGCACACGCAGGATCCAGCGCTGGATCACGGGGGTGTAGCGCGCATCGAGGGTCGGCGAGAGGTCAAGACCGTCTGCCGTGGTGCTCGACCCCAAGGCCGATGTCATCGCTGGCTTCAGACGGGGCGCCTCCTGGGCGCTGATCGGGTGCTTTTGCGCCAGTCGGCCTGTGCGCCGAAGCGAATCGAAAACGCGTGTGATCCACCGCCGGACTCTCGATGTGTCACGTGCATCCGGTGCGGGCGAGAGGCCAAGGTCGTTGGCGGTAGTACCTTCCAGAGTGGGGGGCATCGGCAGCTCCTCGTGTCCATGGATTCAGTGTGGGCGGCGCTGCGACAGCATGTGTCGCAGCCGATCCGATGTCGGACTGAAGTCCGTCGTGTCGGCTCCGGAGGCTGCAGGGGCGGCTTCATAGCCTGCCAGCGCCTGGCGCAGCGTGTGGCGGATTTCGTCGCGCAGGGCCTGTGGCGCCAGCACCTCCACCTCTGCAGAGCGTCCGACCAGCCACCAGCGCAGCTCCCAGGTGTCGGCCACGCTCGCCTGCACGCGCACGCGGCCGTCCGACATGGACTCGCTCCACTGGTCCTCGTCCAGCGGCGATTCCTGGAGCATGCCGCCCATCAGCGACGAGCAGGCCAGGACCAACTCGATCGGCTGGCTGCCGGGCTTCATGCCGAACTGGGCCTGTCCGCTGGACAGCCATTGGTCCAGGCTCCAGCCACGGGGCGGCATGATCGGGTGGGAGACCATGCGTGCCCGCAGGATGCGGTGCATGGCGTAGAAACCGGGAGGGGCTTCGAAGCCCTTGGACGCGATGAGGTAGGTCGTGCCACCGCGCAGCACGAGGCCCAGCGGATGCAGGGTGTAGCGCTCCGTGCGTGACCGGGTCGCGGTGGCATCCTGACTCTGACTCGCGCGGGCGTAAGAGACCTCGATCTGGACCTCTTTCAGCAGTGCATTCGAGACGACGGACCGGATGCCCGGGTTGACCACCGGCGGCATCTGCAGCAGCCCGGGCGTGACCACCCGGACCTTGTCGGCCCAGCGGGGCATCTCGACGTGGTCTCCCAGTTTCTGCAGGCGGTTGCCGGCCTGCTCGAAGACGGTGGCGAAGCCGTCGATCATGTGGGCCGGCAGCGCGGCCTGCAGGTGCTGCTTCACCAGCGTCACCATCAGCGCTTCGGGCACGCTCATGCCGCCGATGCCTTGGTCGGCCTCGACACCCCAGCGCCAACTGTGTGGCTTGCTGCTCTCGTTGACTTCCAGCGGGAAGTGATCGCGCAGCATCTGCAGGTCGCGCTGGACCGAGCGCAGCGTGACGCCATGGCCCCGCTCGCGCAGCCGCTCCTGCAGTTCCGTGGCCGACACGGACGATCGCCTGGGAATCGCCTGCAGCAGATCGAGCAGGCGGGCCAGGGTCTTGGGTTTGGATTGCGCGGGCACTGCGTGAACCTCCTGGGGTCGGTCATGCCGGCCGGGGCAGCTCGCTCGGCTCGGTCGTGACAGACATATCGGAGGAAAACCGTCCGACCTGACCTGCCGCCTCCTGGCTGGAAACCATCACTTGATGTTTCTCAACCTAGCCCTTTCGCTCCGCAGGCACCCTCCCGGGCATGTTCACCTCTGGCCTCCGCTGGATCACCGCCGCCCGCCCCGGCTTCCTCGTCGTCACCCTGGTCGCCGCCCTGCTGGGCATCGCCTCCGCGCAGGCTTGCGGCGCGGGCTGGCACCCACTGGACGCGGCGGTCACCGTCGTGCTGGCCCTGCTGGCCCATGCGGCGATCAACCTGCACAACGACTGGGGCGACGCGCTGATCGGCTCCGACGCGCTCAACACCGACCGCATCGGGCCATTCACCGGCGGCTCGCGTGTCGTGCAGGACGGTGTGTTCACGGCCGCGCAACTGCGCGACATGGTGCAGATGATCGGGATGGTGGTCATCGGCGGCGGGCTGGTGCTGGCGGCACGGGCGGGCCCCGGGCTGTTGTTCATCGGCATGGCAGGCCTGGCACTGGGCTGGGCCTATTCGCATCCACGGCTGGCGCTGATGTCGCGCGGGGCGGGGGAACTGGCGGTGGCGGCGGGCTGGTGGCTGGTCGTGGTCGGGGCGGACTATGTGCAGCGTCGGCACTTCGACGCCGCGCCTGCGCTGGCCGGTGTGAGCCTGGCGCTGCTGATCGCGGCGATGCTGTGGATCGCCGAGTTCCCCGATGCCCGCAGCGACGCGCAGGCAGGCAAGCGCACGCTGGTCGTGCGGCTCGGCCCGACAGTGGCCGCACTGGGCTATCTGGGGCTGGTCGTGGTAGCGCATGGCTGGGTGGCGTACTGGTGGTGGGCGGTCTGGCTGCCGACCACGGCCTGGCTGGCGCTCGGCTCGGCACCGCTCAGCCTCGTGGCGGCCGGCCTGCTCTGGCACCACCGGCGCACGCCGCAGCGGCTGCGCCCGGCCATCGTGCTGACGCTAGCGGCGGCGGTGCTGCATGGGGTGCTGCTGACGGTGGCGTACGGGCAGATCGCAGGCTTGCGCTGACCGGCGGCGTTGCCGCTATGCTTTGCCGCATGACACCCCGCAAACCGCCGAAGATTCCTGAATCCGTCCTCGTGGTCATCCACACGCCTGACCTGCAGGTGCTGCTGATCGAGCGTGCCGACAAGCCCGGCTTCTGGCAGAGCGTGACCGGCTCGAAGGACACGCTCGACGAGCCGATGCGTGCCGTCGCGCGGCGCGAGGTGGCCGAGGAGACGGGCATCGTGGTCGGCACGGCGGCGGTGCCCGAGGACGCGCTGTGCGACTGGGCGCTGCGCAATGTCTACGAGATCTACCCGGTCTGGCGCCACCGCTATGCCGACGGCGTGACCCACAACACCGAACATGTGTTCGGCCTGACCGTGCCGGCGGGCACGCCCGTGACGCTGGCGCCGCGCGAGCACTTGCAGCATGTCTGGCTGCCGTGGCGCGAGGCAGCCGACCGCTGCTTCTCGCCGAGCAACGCCGAGGCGATCCTGCAACTGCCGCGACAACTGGCGCTGAGTTCCTCGACCCGATGACCCCGACGATTCCGATGACCCTGCCGGGCGGGCTGGACGGCCCGCGGCTGCGGGTGGCGACCTACAACATCCACAAGGGCGTGCGTGGCGTCGGCCCGCGCAAGCGGCTGGAGATCCACAACCTGGGGCTCGGCGTCGAGGCGCTGGACGCGGACCTGGTGTTCCTGCAGGAGGTGCGGCTGTTCCACCACCGTGAAGCACGGCACTTCGACCAGACCTGGTTCGGCTGGCCGGAGCAGGGACAGGCCGATTTCCTGGCCCCTGAGGGCTATGCGTCGGCCTACCGCACCAACGCGGTCACGCGCGACGGCGAGCACGGCAATGCGCTGCTGTCTCGCTGGCCGCTGGGCGATGTCGAGCACCACGATGTCTCCGACCACCGCTTCGAGCAGCGCGGTCTGCTGCATGTGAAGGTGAACTGGCGCGGGGTGGACATCCACGCCATCGTGGCCCATTTCGGCCTGATCCATGCCAGCCGCGTGCGGCAGGCGCAGCGGCTGGGGGCCTATGTCCGCGCCGAGATTCCCCCGCACATGCCGCTGGTGGTGGCCGGGGACTTCAACGACTGGGGGGAGCGACTCGACCCGGTGTTCCACCTGGCCGGTCTGGCGCGGGCCCATCCGCCCGGCCCGCACAGCCGCACGCCGCGCACCTTTCCTTCCCGCATGCCGCTGCTGTCGCTGGACCGGGTCTATACCCGTGGCCTGCGCTGCCACAGCATGAGCGTGCCGCGTGGCCCGGCCTGGGCGCGCATGTCCGACCACCTGCCGCTCCTGGTGGAGCTGGAGCTGACGTGAAGTCCGGCGATCCTGTGCCCGTCGATCCGGTGAGTGCACTGGGCATCGACCCGGACGGCGAACCGATGTCCTGGTACCTGGTGCCGCGGCCGGTGTTCCGCGGGGGCAACGAGGTGGAGTTGCTGCGCGGTGGCGAGGCGCTGTTCCCGGCCATGATCAGCGCGATCCGCAACGCCCGCCACGAGATCTGGCTGGCGACCTACATCTTCCACGACGACGCCGCGGCGATGGCGGTGGCGGTGGCGCTGGAGCGGGCGGCGCGGCGCGGCGTGCGGGTCCGCGTGGTGGTCGACGGGTTCGGCGCGCACGACCATCTCGCGGCGATCGTGCCGCGGCTGGAGGCAGCCGGCATTGCCGTGACGGTGTTCCGCCCCCTGGAGCGCTGGACCCACTGGCTGCAGCCGGGACAGCTGCGGCGGCTGCACATGAAACTGTGCGTGGTGGACGGCGTGGTGGGCTTCGTCGGCGGCATCAATGTCATCGATGACCACATCGACCTGAACCACGGCCACACCGAGTTGCCACGGCTGGACTTCGCCGTGCGCGCCACCGGTCCGGTGGTGGCGCCGATGGAGCAGGCGGTGCGGGCGATGTGGTCGCGCTCCTGGTTCGGCCACGACTGGCAGCAGGAGATGCGCACCTTGCTGCACACCGAACGTCCCGTGCGGCGCCTGCGCGGCCTGATGCGCCAGATGCGGCTGACGCGCCGCGGACACCGGGTCGCGCTGCTGGACGAGGCGCTGCCGCCGGTGCAGGCGGCTTTCGTGGTGCGCGACAACCTGCGCCAGCGCCGCACCATCGAGCGGGCCTACATCGACGCGATCCGCTCGGCGCAGCGCCGCATCTGGCTGATCAGCCCGTATTTCTATCCCGGGCGCGAGTTCCGGCGTGCCCTGTGCAAGGCCGCGCAGCGTGGCGTGCAGGTGCGCCTGTTGATGCAGGGCAAGCCGGACTACCGCATCGCCGCGATGGCCGCGCGCGTGCTCTACGAGGAGCTGATGCGCCACGGCATCGAGATCTACGAGTACCTGCCCGCGTTCCTGCACGCCAAGGTCATGCTGGTCGACGACCACTGGGCCACGGTGGGCAGCTCCAACATCGACCCCATCTCGCTCCTGCTCAATCTGGAGGCCAACATGGTCGTGCGCGACCTGACGTTCACGCAGGATCTGGCGGTGGAGATCGGCCGGGCGCTGGCGCAGTCCGAGGCCATCACGGCGCAGCGTGTCAAGTCGCAGGGCTGGGCTGGGCTGGCGCCGCGGGTGCTGGTCGAATGGGCGGCCTATGTGTACCTGCGCGTGGCGGGCGTGACCGGCCGCTACTGACTAGGCCGCGCTCCGCGCGGACGCAGCCGCTCGCGCAGCGGTTGCTCGAACCACTGGAACGAAGCCCACGCCACCCCCACCAGCACGGCAATGGCCGCCAGCATGCCCAGCACGGCGGGGCCGCCCTGCCGCACGATGGTGTTGTGGACCGGGTGCACGATGAACGGGTGGTAGAGGTACATCCCATAGGAGATCTGGCCGATCAGCACCAGCACCGGGGCATTCAGGAGGGCTGCGGTGGTGCCGCGGCCGGAAGCCCGGATCAGCACCAGCGGCAGCAGCGCGCACAGCAGCACCGTCTCCAGCGCGAAGGCATAGAGCTGCTGATCGGCCACGGCGCCGGTCTCCCGCAGCAGCGAGGTGGACAGCAGCATGCCCGCGATCAGCGCCGGCAGCGGCCAGCGCCAGCGGGCGAGCTGCTCGAAATGCCGCCGCCAGCGCGGGGTCGTCAGCAGTACCGCCAGCAGACAGCCGGCGCAGAGCTGGTCCATGCGGGTCTCCAGTGCGCGGTAGAGGTAGACCTCGCCGACGCCGAAGCCGAAGATCAGCACCGCCTTGTACAGCCAGACCAGCGGGATCGACACCGCCAATGCCTGCCGCGGCGACTGGCCCCGGCGCAGCAGCGCGACCAGCAGGAAGGGCCAGACGAGGTAGAACTGTTCCTCCACCGCCAGCGACCAGCAGTGCGAGAGGTAGTGGGCGGCGGCGCCCGTGAATGCCTGGTAGTAGTTGGTGCCGTAGAGCAGCGTCGAGACCACGGCCCCCCAGGGAATCTCCTGGCCCCGCAGCGCCAGCAATGCCATGCCGGCCAGCACATAGGCCAGCGACGCCGGCAGCAGCCGGGCCACGCGGCGCTGGTAGAAGGCGCCCAGGGCGATGTGGCCGTGCCGGGCATGCTCGGCGAGCAGCAGCCAGGTGATCAGGAACCCGCTGATCACGAAGAACAGCTCCACCCCGACCGAGCCGTCGAACACCATGACCGGTCCGATCCGGTCCGCGCCGAGGTGGTTGACGATGACCAGCAGCACCGCGATGGCACGCAAGCCGTCGAGACCGGCCATGCGCGGCTGCTGCAAGGCCGACAGCAGCACCGGCGCCGGTGCCCGCCCGGACGACGCCTCTTGGATCCACGGACCCCGCAGAGGGGTGTCGATGACAGACTTCATGGCCCTCCCGAGGCAGCGTGCAGTGGCAATCAAGAAACTTTTGGTTACATTGATTTTCGCTGGGGAGGGGCCTTCTTTGCTGAAGGCCTGCTTGGCCTGCTTGGCCGGCGTGGCCGCAGCGGTTCAGGCGGGGATCACCGGGCGTTCTGGAGCGCCCGGATGCGGTCCTCGATCGGCGGGTGGCTGGAGAACAGCGCCATCAGGTCGTTCGGTCGACCCGAGATGCCCATCGCGGCCATGGTCTTCGGCAGGTCACCCGGCTCCAGCCCACCCAGACGGGCCAGCGCATGCACCATCGGCCGGCGATCGCCCATCAGTTGTGCGGCGCCGGCATCGGCGCGGAACTCCCGCTGGCGCGAGAACCAGGCCACGACCATGGCGGCGACCACGCCCAGCAGCATGTCCATCACGAGGGTGGTCGCGATGTAGCCGATGCCGGGAGCGTCCTTGTCGTTCTTCAGGATCATCCGGTCGACCACATAGCCGACCACCCGCGAGATGAAGACGACGAAGGTGTTCATCACGCCCTGGATGAGGGTCATCGTCACCATGTCGCCGTTGGCGACGTGGGCGACCTCATGGCCGATGACCGCTTCGACTTCCTCGCGGTTCATGCTCTGCAGCAGTCCGGTGGAGACCGCCACCAGCGCCGAGTTCTTGAAGGCGCCGGTGGCGAAGGCGTTCGGTTCGCCGTCATAGATGGCAACCTCGGGCATGGCGATGCCGGCCTTCTGGGCAAAGCGCTCGACGGTGCCGACCAGCCAGCGGTGCATCGGGTCGGTCGAGCCGTTGATGACCTGCGCGCCGGTGCTCCACTTGGCCATGGGCTTGCTCATCAGCAGCGAGAGGATCGCGCCGGTGAAGCCCATGAACAGCGAGAACAGCAGCAGCGTGCCGAGGTTCAGCCCCTGCGCGTCCAGGTAGCGGTTGATGCCGAGCACGCTGGAGGCGATGCCCAGCACCAGCATGACGGCGAGGTTGGTGAGCAGGAACAGGGCGATGCGTTTCATGGTGAAGCTCCTCGTGGGGGATCCCCAGCGTATCTGAGGCCGCTTCACCCGCGTGTCAAGTGGGTGCCGGTGTCGGTGCCGGTGTCGGCACCGCCATGGCCGACACGGCTCAGGGGATGAGGCGCCAGTTCAGCGTCTCGCCACCACCCAGCGGCTTGAGTTCCGCGTCACCATAGGACAGCGACTCGGGCAAGGTCCATGGCTCACGGCGCAGCGTGATGGTGGTGGTGTTGCGTGGCAGGCCGTAGAAGTCCGGGCCGTGGTGGCTGGCGAAGCCCTCCAGCCGGTCGAGGCGACCGGCGCGCTCGAATGCCTCGGCGTACAGCTCGATCGCCGACAGCGCCGTGTAGCAGCCGGCGCAGGCCGCGGCGTGTTCCTTGAGGTGGGCGGCGTGGGGGGCGCTGTCGGTGCCGAGGAAGAACTTCGGGCTGCCCGAGGTGGCCGAGGCGAGCAGCGCCAGACGGTGTTCCTCGCGCTTGAGCACGGGCAGGCAGTAGTAATGGGGCCGCAGTCCACCGGTGAAGATCGCGTTGCGGTTGTGGAGCAGGTGGTGCGCCGTGACGGTGGCTGCCGTGTTCGGGCCGGCTTCTGCGACGTACTGGGCGGCGTCGCGGGTGGTGATGTGCTCGAAGACGATCTTCAGTTCGGGAAAGGCATCGCGCAGCGGCTCCATCACCTCGTCGATGAAACGTGCCTCGCGGTCGAACACGTCCACCGACGGATCGGTGACTTCACCGTGGACCAGCAGCAGCAGGCCTTCGCGCTGCATCATCTCCAGCGTCGCATGGGTCTTGCGGATGTCGGTCACGCCCGCATCGCTGTTGGTCGTGGCACCCGCCGGGTAGAGCTTGAGCGCGACCACGCCGGCGTCCTTGGCGCGGCGGATTTCGTCGGGCGGGGTGTTGTCGGTCAGGTAGAGCGTCATCAGCGGCGTGAAGTCCACGCCTTCGGGCACACAGGCCTCGATGCGTGCACGGTAGGCCAGGGCCTGCTCGGCCGTGGTCACCGGCGGACGCAGGTTGGGCATGATGATGGCGCGGCCGAACTGGCGTGCGGTGTGCGGCACGACGGCCGCCATCGCTGCGCCGTCGCGCACGTGCAGATGCCAGTCGTCGGGGCGGGTGAGGCGGAGCGTGGGGGCGGTGGCGGTCGTCATAGACCGCGATTCTCGCCCAGCTTGGTGGTGCGCAGGAATTCCCACAAGGCCTGCGCCGCCGGCTTGTTGTGGCGCGAGACCTCGGGCCGCTCGCGGTAGAGGCGCACTTCGATCGTCACCTCGAAGGCCGCACCCGACTGGCGCGGACCGGCGGGGACCAGCCGCCGCGCACTCAGCTCCTTGCGCACCGAGCTGGCGGGCAGGAAGGCCAGTCCATGCCCTTCGAGCGCCATCGCCTTCAGGCCCTCGGCCATGTCGGTCTCGTAGATCGGGTCGAGGTAGAGGGCTTCGCTCGACTGCTTGAGCAGCAGGTCGACCATGCGCCCCAGGTAGGCGCCGGTGGCATAGCCGAGGTAGGGCACCTTGTCATGCGAGCGGCCCGGCAGGCGGAACAGCGGGTCGCCGTCGGCATTGGCCCGTGCATAGGGCGCCAGCGTCTCGGTGCCCAGGCTCAGCATCTCGTAGCGCTCGGGGTTGAGCTGCAGCGGCTGCGAGGCGTGGTGGTAGGCCAGCAGCAGGTCGCAGGAGCCCTCGGTGAGCTGCATCACCGCGTCGTGCACGTTCAGGCCCACCAACCGGCTCTTGAAGGCACCGAAGCGCTGGCGCAGCCCCATCACCCAGTGCGGGAAGAAGGTGAAGGCCAGCGAGTGCGGCACGGCGAACTCGATCATGTCCTGGCTGGAGGTCTGGTGGCCGCGCATCAGGTTGCGGGCTGCCTGCAGGTTGCCGAGGATCTCCAGCGCCTGCGGCAGCAGGGTCTTGCCGGCCGAGGTCAGGCGGGTGGGGTAGGACGAGCGGTCGACCAGGTCGATGCCGGCCCAGGCTTCGAGCGCCTGGATGCGCCGGGAGAACGCCGGCTGGGTCACATGCCGCAGCTGGGCCGAGCGCGAGAAGCTGCGCGTCTCGGCCAGGCTGACGAAGTCTTCAAGCCATTTGGTTTCCACGCTGACCAGTGTAGCGAGCCTGACCGAGCGGCCGCATCGGGTCCAGCGCGCAGATGCCAGGCCATGCGGTGGGGTCCATGGCCTCTGTCAAGCATGCAACTGCGAGACATTTGCCACTTGATTGCGATGGAATTGCTATCGAAATGACATGGAACTGCGCTCCCTACATGGGTACTATTCGCAGCCAAATTGCAAAATTGCAAAAATCAACAACAAACCAAGTCAACCGACTTGTGTCGAGGTGACATTGCCCACTTCACCGGCATTCCAGAGTGTGAATCCAAGAGCGTCGCCATGAGTCATCCCTCCCCTTCCGAGTCCCTGTCGCGCGACATGGGCGCAGCACCGAGCCAGTTCGAGGCGCGGCCAACGCCGGGTTCCGCCACCGACGCCCGGCCTGTGCTGGAACTGCGCCACGCGGAGTCCGGGGACAGTCGCCAGATCACCATCGGCTACTCCCTGCGCGTGGCCTTGCTGGGACCGATCGAGCTGATCCGCCGCGGCGACTGGCGCAGCACCGCCGTGAGCGTGCTGCTGCCCGTCGTGGGCCAGTTGCTGCTGGCGCCCACGGCCAACCGGTCCTATGTGAAGCTGCTGGTGCGCCGCGGCTACCGCGCCGTCAGCCGGGAGCCGGGCCAGATCAGCCGCATCGAGTGGATGCTGGGCCTGCAGATCCCGCGCTACGCTGGCCGCAGCAGCAAGTCGGTGAACTGAGCGTCGAGCGGGTCTTTCGCTCCGTCCGCCGTCCCGCCACTTTGCTGCAGGCGCCACATCCGGGCATACACGCCGTCGCGGGCGAGCAGTTCGGCATGGCTGCCTTGCTCGGCGATGCGGCCCTGCTGCAGCACCACGATGGTGTGCGCATCGACCACGGTGCTCAGCCGGTGCGCGATGACCAGCGCGGTCTTGCCTTTCGCCGCGCTCGCCAGTTCCGTCTGGATCGCCCGCTCGTTGGCCGAGTCCAGCGCCGAGGTGGCTTCGTCGAAGATCAGGATCGGCGGGTTCTTCAGCAGCGTGCGCGCAATCGCCACCCGCTGCTTCTCCCCGCCGGAGAGCTTCAGCCCCCGCTCGCCGACCATCGTGTCGTAGCCCTTGGGCTGGGCGGCGATGAAGTCGTGGATGTGCGCGGCGCGGGCGGCGGCCTCGATTTCGGCCTGTGACGCGCCGGGGCGACCGTAGCCGATGTTGTAGCCGATGGTGTCGTTGAACAGCACGGTGTCCTGCGGCACGATGCCGATGGCGCGGCGCAGGCTGTCCTGCGTCACCTCGCGCAGATCCTGCCCGTCGACCGTGATGCGCCCGCCGCCGTGGTCACCGGCCGTGGCGTCCACGTCGTAGAAACGGTAGAGCAGCCGCGCCAGCGTGCTCTTGCCCGAGCCGGATGGCCCGACCACCGCCACCGTCTGCCCGCCCGGGATCTCGAAGCTCACGTCGTGCAGGATCGGCCGGTCCGCGTGGTAGGCGAAGTGCACGTGCTCGAAGCGCACGGTGGCGTGTTCGATCGCCAGCGGCTGTGCGCCGGGCTTGTCGGCGATCTCGCGTTCGCGCTCCATCAGGCGGAACATCTTGTCCAGGTCGGTCAGGCTCTGCTTGATCTCGCGGTAGAGCACACCCAGGAAGTTCAGCGGGATGTAGAGCTGGATCAGCAGCGCGTTCACCATCACCAGGTCGCCCAGCGTCAGCCGCTGCTCGACCACGCCCGCAGTCGCGCGCCAGAGCATCGCCACCAGGCTGGCGGCGATGATGAACTGCTGCCCGGCGTTGAGCAGCGACAGCGTGCCCTGCGACTTGATCTGCGCGCGGCGGTAGGCGTCCAGGCCCTCGTCGTAGCGGCGCGACTCGAAGTCCTCGTTGTTGAAATACTTGACGGTCTCGTAGTTCAGCAGCGCGTCGATGGCGCGGCTGTGCGCCTTCGAGTCCAGCTCGTTCATCTCGCGGCGGAAGCGGTTGCGCCATTCGGTGATGCTGATGGTCAGCGTGCCGTAGGCGACGAGCGCGGCCAGCGTGATCCACACGAAGCCCATGTCGAAGCGCGAGCCCAGCAGCGTCAGCACCAGCCCAAGCTCCACCAGCGTCGGCACGATCGTGTAGAGCGAGTAGCTCACCAGCGACTGCAATGCCCGCGTGCCGCGCTCGATGTCACGGGTCATGCCGCCGGTCTGACGCTCCAGGTGGAAGCGCAGGCTGAGCGCGTGCAGGTGGCTGAAGGTCTCCAGCGCGATGCGGCGGGTGGCGCCGTGGGTGGCCTTGGCGAAGACGAGTTCGCGCAGCTCGGTGAACAGCGTCGTCGAGAAGCGCAGCCCCGCATACGCCAGCAGCAGCCCCAGCGGCACGACCACCAGCGCCCGCGGGTCACCCACCGGGATCGCTAGGTCATCGACCAGCGTCTTCAGCAGCACCGGCACGCCGACATTGGCCACTTTGGCGGCCACGAGGAACAGCAGCGCCAGCAGCATGCGGACGCGGTATTCCCACAGGTAGGGGCCGATGCGCTTGAGCGTGGTCCAGTCGCTGCGGGGGGTGCCGGGTGGGTCGGCGGGGGCGGGGTCGTTCGGAGCGAAGCGGCGCATGAGGGGTCTTGGTGAAAGAATGGCGCCTGTAACCGAGGTGCCAACCCATGAGTGTGAACCAAGCCAACGCTCCGCGTTTTTCCAGTCCGCCGCCGGTCCACGGTGGTGATCCCGGCTCGCACCAGCGCGAACTCGTGCTGCGCATGATGCCGATGCCCGCAGACGCCAACGGCAACGGTGACATCTTCGGCGGCTGGATCATGGCCCAGGTGGACATCGCGGGTGCCGTGCTGCCGGCACGCATCGCCAAGGGCCGCATCACCACTGTGGCGGTGAACCAGTTCATCTTCAAGCAGGCGGTGTCGGTGAGCGACCTGCTGAGCTTCTATGCGACGGTGGAGCGCATCGGCAACACCTCGGTGACGGTGCATGTCGAGGTCTATGCCGAGCGCAACCCGGCCGATCCGCAGACGGTGAAAGTGACCGAGGCGAACCTGACCTATGTCGCCATCGACCCGGCCGGCCGGCCGCGCCCGATTCCCCGCCCCGGGCTCACACCGGCCGCATGAGCGGCCGGTAGTCGGCGGCGATCTGCAGCGCCAGCGCCTCGCCCCAGCGCTGGTAGAGGGTGGGGCCAGGGTGGAATCCGTCACTGGCCATGAGGTGCCGCACCTCGTCGTGCTCCGGGTCGTAAGGCAGCTCGAAATAGGCCCGCGTCCCCGAGTCCGCCGTCCACTGCATCAGGGCAGCATCCAGCGCCTGCGCCGAGCGGCCCAGCACCCAGCGCAGCGGCTGCGGCAGCAGCGGGAACAGGTGCATCGGCGGCACGGCGGTCGCCACGATCTGGTGCACCCCTGCCAGCTCGCGGGCGCAGTCTTCGAGCCGGTCGAGCTGGGCCAGCCAGCGCCGCGGGCTGGTCTGGCGCACGGTGTCGTTCACGCCGAGGGCGGTCACCATCACATCGGCCGGGGGCAGGCGGCCCTGCGAGGCCAGCGCCTCCAGCGCCTGGGTCGCGTCCGGCGTGGTCCAGCCGGTGCGTGCCACCAGTTGCCAGGCGATCGGCGCCTTGAGCCGGCGGGTCAGCGCCTGGCTGAGCCGGCCGGCCAGTGCCTCGTCCTGGGTGGCCGCGCCGACGCCCGCTCCCGAGGAGTCCCCCACGATCAGCACCCGCAGCCGCGGCATCGCGCCGCTGTGGCGCTCCATGCCGGCCAGACCGAGGCGCGGCCCCTCGGCTTCCGGCAGGCGCGGGGCTTCCCTGCGCACCTGCCGCCCTTGCCAGATCAGCAGTGGGGACAGGGCAACTTTGGCGGCGGTGAAGGTGGGCATTGGCAGGTGGTCGCGCTCGGGCGGCGCGTTCGGTGTGGGCAGGGGACGTTCAGGTGAACGAGGAAAAGTCGGGCTTGCGCTTCTGGAAGAAGGCCTGGAAGGCCTCCTGCGCTTCGGGGCTGCGCAGCCGCTCGGAGAAGATGGCGGCCTCGCTGGCGATGACGGCACGCACCTGCTCGCGCTGCGGCGCGCGCATCAGGCGCTTGCTGTCGCGCACGGCGCCCGGCGGCAGCGCGTTGAAACGCTCGGCGACGCGGCGCGCATGGTTGACGACTTCGCTGGTCGGCAGCACCGCGTTGGCGATGCCGCACTCGACCGCATCCGCGCCCGTGAACGGGTCGCCGAGCAGCAGCTTTTCCGCCGCCTTGGCGTGGCCCATCAACTGCGACACGAGCAGGCTCGACCCGTATTCCGGCACCAGCCCGAGCCCGACGAAGGGCATCGCCAGCCGCGCCTCGTCGCTGACATAGACGAAGTCGCAGTGCAGCAGCATGGTCGTGCCGATGCCGATCGCCGCACCCGTCACGGCGGCGACCACCGGCTTCTCGCATTCCAGCAGCGCCAGCATGAACTGGAACACCGGCGAGTCCATGCCCTGCGGCGGGCGCTGCATGAAGTCTTCCAGGTCGTTGCCCGAGGTGAACATGCCTGGCTGCCCGGTGATCAGCACAGCGCGCACCGACGTATCGGTCTGTGCGCTGCGCAGCGCCTCGGCCATGGCGGTGTACATCACCATGGTCAGCGCGTTCTTCTTTTCCGGGCGGGCGATTTCGATCGTGGCCACGCCGTTGAGGGTGGCGGTCTTGATGCTCATGGGGTCTCCTCGGGCAACAGGGAATGGTAAATGCGCTGCAACATCCGGTCACGACCGATTGTTGCGTGTGAAACAAAAAAGCCGCTGCACACAGTGGTGCAGCGGCTTGGACGGTCATGCGGGCACCATCCTGACGTGTGACGGATCAGACGCGCTCGAAGATGCCAGCGGCGCCCTGGCCCGTGCCGACGCACATCGTCAGCATGCCGTATTTCAGGCCATGGCGGCGCAGTGCATGGACCAGCGTCGCGGCGCGGATCGCCCCGGTCGCGCCCAGCGGATGGCCGAGCGCGATGGCGCCGCCCATGCGATTGACCTTCGCCGGGTCGAGACCCGTGGTATTGATCACGGCCAGCGCCTGTGCGGCGAAGGCTTCGTTCAGCTCGATCCAGTCCAGGTCGCTCTGCTGCAGCCCCGCGCTGCGCAGCGCGGCGGGGATCGCCTCGATCGGGCCGATGCCCATGATCTCCGGCGGCACGCCCTTGCTGGCGTAGCTGACGAAGCGCGCCAGCGGCGTCAGGCCGTGCTCGCGGATCGCCTTCTCGCTGGCCAGGATCAGGCAGCCGGCGCCATCGCTGGTCTGGGAGCTGTTACCTGCGGTGACACTGCCCTTGGCGGCGAACACCGTCTTGAGCTTGCCCAGGCCTTCGAGCGTGGTGTCGGGGCGGGCGCCTTCGTCGCGGTTCACCGTGCGGGTGCGGGTGTGGATCTCGCCGGTGGCCAGATCGGGCGTGCGCTCGACGACGTCCACCGCCGTGGTCTCGGCGTCGAATTCGCCCGCGGCTTGCGCCGCCAGTGCCTTCTGGTGCGAGGCCAGCGCGAAGGCGTCCTGTGCGTCGCGGCTGACCTTCCACTGGTTGGCCACCTTCTCGGCGGTCAGGCCCATGCCGTAGGCGATGCCGATGTTCTCGTCGCGCTCGAAGATGCTCGGGTTGAAGCTCGGCGTGTTGCCGCTCATCGGCACCATGCTCATGCTCTCGGCGCCGCCGGCGATCATCACGTCGGCTTCGCCGACGCGGATGCGATCGGCGGCCATCTGGATCGCGCTCAGGCCGGAGGCGCAGAAGCGGTTGACGGTGATGCCGCCCACCGTGTTCGGCAGCCCCGCCAGCAGTGCGGCGACGCGGGCCATGTTCAGCCCTTGCGGCCCTTCGGGCATGGCGCAGCCGATGATGGCGTCCTCGATGGCCTTCGGGTCCAGCGTCGGCACCTGGGCCAGCGCGCCACGCATGGCCGCGACCAGCAGGTCGTCCGGGCGCGTGTTGCGGAAGAAGCCGCGGTGCGACTTGCCGATCGGCGTGCGGGTGGCGGCGACGATGTAGGCGTCTTGCAGTTGCTTGCTCATGTGTATGTGCTCCGTCGGCCTGGTCAGTTGCGCACCGGCTTGCCGGTCTGCAGCATGCCCATGATGCGTTCCTGGGACTTGGGGTGTTCGAGCAGGGCGCAGAAATGCTTGCGCTCCAGCGCCATCAGGTATTCCTCGGTGACGAGGCTGCCCGCGTCCACCTCGCCACCGCAGACCACGTCGGCGATCAGGCTGGCGATGTGGAAATCGTGCGCGCTGATGAAGCCGCCGTCGCGCATCCCGACCAGACTGGCCTTGATGGTGGCGATGGCGCTGCGGCCGGCGACCGGGAACGGCGCTTTCACGGGCGCGCGGTAGCCGGCATTGGCCAGCGCCTTGGCCTGGCTGAGCGCGACGTGCAGCAGCTCGTCCTTGTTCGCCACGACGATGTCGCTGTCCAGCAGGTAGCCCAGCTTGCGCGACTCCAGCGCGCTGGTGCCGACCGTGGCCATCGCTGCCGCCTGGAAGCCGTCCTTCAGGAAGGCCAGCAGGTCGGTGCCCGGCGCCGCCGCGGCCCGCTCGGCCGCCCGGCGCGCCACATAGGCCAGCCCGCCGCCGCCCGGGATCAGCCCGACGCCGACCTCGACCAGCCCGACATAGCTCTCCATCGCCGCGACCCGCTGCGCGCAATGCACCGCCAGCTCACAGCCACCGCCCAGCGCCATGCCGCGCACGGCGGCCACCACCGGCACGCTGGCGTAGCGCACGCGCAGCATCATGTCCTGCAGCTTCTTTTCCTCGGGCGCGATGCCCTTGGCGCCGAGCTTCATGAACACCGGCATCAGCGATTCGAGGTTGGCGCCGGCCGAGAACACATCGTCCGGCGACCAGATCACCAGCCCCTGGTAGCCGGCTTCCGCGAGTTCGACTGCCTTCAGCAGCCCCTCGGTCACGGTCGGGCTGATGAGGTGCAGCTTGGCGGTGATGCTGGCGATCAGCACCTCGCCGTCCAGCGTCCAGACGCGCACTTCCTCGTTGCGGAACACCTCGGTGCCGCTCTTCAGCGGATCGACGGCGCCGCCGCCGACGAGGCTTTCCGGGAAATGCTGGCGCTGGTAGACGGGCAGGGCGGAGCGCGGCACGTAGGCGTTGGCCGTCGGCGACCACGAACCTTCCGGCGTGTGGACGCCCGTGCGGCCGTCGAACACCCAGGCCGGTAGCGGCGCGTTGCACAGCGCCTTGCCCGCGTCGATGTCCTCCTGCACCCACTTGGCGACCTGCTGCCAGCCGGCTTCCTGCCACAGCTCGAACGGCCCCTGCTTGGCGCCGAAGCCCCAGCGCATCGCAAAGTCCACCTCGCGCGCCGAGTCGGCGATCGTGGCCAGATGCACGGCGACGTAGTGGAAGCTGTCGCGCAGGATGGCCCACAGGAACTGCGCCTGCGGGTTGCTCGACTCGCGCAGCAGCTTCAGGCGCTCGGCGGCGGGTTTCTTCAGGATGCGGTCGATGATCGCGTCCGCCTTGCCGCCCGCGGGCACGTACTCGCCCTTGGCGGCGTCCAGCCGCAGGATGTCGCGGCCGACCTTCTTGTAGAAACCGGCGCCGGCCTTCTGCCCCAGCGCGCCCTTGGCGATCAGCGCCGACAGCACCGGCGGCGTCGCGTAGGACGGGAAGAATGGATCGTTGGCCTGGTCGGGGCCGAGGTTGTCCTGCAGCGTGCGGATGACGTGCGCCATCGTGTCCAGGCCGACCACGTCCGCGGTGCGGAAGGTGCCCGAGCTGGCGCGGCCGAACTTCTTGCCGGTCAGGTCATCAACCAGATCGACGCTCAGGCCGAACTGCTGTGCCTCGTGGATGGTGGCCAGCATGCCGGCGATGCCGACGCGGTTGGCGATGAAGTTCGGCGTGTCCTTGGCGCGCACGACGCCCTTGCCGACGGTCGAGGTGACAAACGTTTCGAGCTGGTCGAGGTAACGTGCCTCGGTGCTCGGGGTCGGGATCAGCTCGACGAGGTACATGTACCGCGGCGGGTTGAAGAAGTGGATGCCGCAGAAGCGCGGCTTCAGCTCGGCGGGCAGACCATCCGACAGCGTCGTGATCGACAGGCCCGAGGTGTTCGAGGCCAGGATGGCGTGCGGCGCGATGAAGGGCGCGATCTTGGCGTAGAGGTCGTGCTTCCAGTCCATGCGCTCGGCGATGGCCTCGATCACGAGGTCGCAGTCCCGCAGCAGGTCCAGGTGCTCCTCGTAGTTGGCGGCGCGGATGCGCGCGGCGTCCTCGGCCACGCCGAGCGGCGACGGCTTGAGCTTCTTGAGGTTGTCGATGGCCTTCTGCGCGATCGCGCTCTTCGGGCCTTCCTTGGCGGGCAGGTCGAACAGCACGACCGGCACCTTGACGTTGACCAGGTGGGCGGCGATCTGCGCGCCCATCACGCCGGCGCCGAGCACGGCGACCTGGCGGACATTGAAACGGCTCATGGGTGCTTCCTTGTGAGAGTCGGGGTCTTCGTGGTTCGGGGGGTCATTCGACGCGGACCCAGGTCTGCGTGCGGCCCAGCAGCGGCGCGCCGATGTAGCCGCGCACCTCCAGCTGCTTGCCGCCGTCGACCGGCTTCATCCGCACCTTGTAGGTCTTGCCGTTGTTCGGGTCGAGGATCTCGCCACCGTCCCACAGCACCTTGTCGTCGAGGTTGGCACGCACGCCCTTGACGATGGTCATGCCCAGCACGGGCTGATCCTTGCGGTCGTCACTGCATTTTTCGCAGCGCGCGTCCTGCTTGGTCGCGTCGAACACCTTCTCGACCTTGGCCGAGAAGGTGCCCGCGTTGTCGGTGATGCGCACCAGCGACTTCTCGGTCTTGCCGTCGTCGTCGATGGTCTTCCACAGACCGGCGGGCGTGGACTGCGCGGCAGCGGCCAGCGAAGCGCCGGCCAGCGCGAGGGCGATCAGGGTGTTTTTCATGGTGTGCCTCGTCTTGCTCCCTCCCCCAGCGGGGGAGGGTCGGGGTGGGGGCTTCGGGCTCAGAACATCGCTTCGTCCATCGCCATCAGCGGCGCGAGGCCGGCGCGGGCGGTGCGGATCAGCGAGGCGGTTTCCGGCAGCAGCTTGGCGAAGTAGAAACGCGCGGTGTGCAGCTTGGCGACGTAGAACGGGTCCGGGTTCGCGCCTTGCTCCTTCAGCCGGTCGAGCGCCACCTTGGCCATGCGCGCCCAGAAATAGGCGAACACGAGGTGCCCGACCACGCGCAGGTAATCGACCGCCGCCGCGCCCACTTCGTCCGGGTTGCCGAACGCCTTCATGCCCAGTTCGGTCGTCAGCTTGGTCACCTTGTCGCCGAGGTCCGCCAGCGGGTTGATGAACTCCTGCATGTCCTCGCGGATGCCTTCTTCCTCGACGAACTCGGCCACCTTGCGGCCAAATGCCTTGAGCTTCTTGCCGTTGTCGGCCAGCACCTTGCGGCCGAGCAGGTCCAGCGACTGGATCGTGTTCGTGCCCTCGTAGATCATGTTGATGCGGGCATCGCGCACGTACTGCTCCATGCCCCATTCCTTGATGTAGCCGTGGCCGCCGAAGACCTGCATGCAGTGCGAGGTGGCGATCCAGCCGTTGTCGGTCAGGAAGGCCTTGATGATCGGCGTCAGCAGCGCGACTTCATCGGCCGACGCCTTGCGCACGTCCTCGTCCGGGTGGCTGAGTTCCTGGTCGAGCATCAGCGCCGTGTGCACACACAGCGCACGGCCCGCTTCGGCGTAGGCGCGGGCTGTCAGCAGCATCTTGCGCACGTCCGGGTGGACGATGATCGGATCGGCCGCCTTCTCCGGTGCCTTCGGGCCGGACAGGGCACGCATCTGCAGGCGGTCCTTGGCATAGGCGACGGCGTTCTGATACGCCACTTCGGTCAGCCCGAGCGACTGCATGCCGACGCCCAGGCGGGCGGCGTTCATCATCACGAACATGGCGGCCAGGCCCTTGTGCGGCTGGCCGACCAGCGTGCCGACGGCGTCTTCGAGCACCAGTTGCGCGGTGGCGTTGCTGGTGATGCCCATCTTGTGTTCGAGGCCGGCGCAGAAGATGCCGTTGCGTCCGCCGAGCGAGCCGTCCGCGTTGACGTGGAACTTGGGCACGATGAACAGCGAGATGCCCTTCGAGCCTGCGGGTGCGTCCGGCAGGCGCGCCAGCACGAGGTGGACGATGTTGGCGGCCATGTCGTGCTCGCCGGCGGAGATGAAGATCTTGGCGCCGTTGATCTTGTAGGTGCCATCCGCCTGCGGCTCGGCCTTGGTGCGCAGCAGGCCGAGGTCGGTGCCGCAGTGCGGCTCGGTCAGGCACATCGTGCCGGTCCACTCGCCGCTGCTCAGCTTGGGCAGGTAGGTGGCCTTCTGCTCGGGCGTGCCGTGGGCGTGCAGGCTCTCGTAAGCGCCGTGCGACAGGCCGGGGTACATCGTCCACGCCTGGTTGGCGCTGTTGAGCATCTCGTAGAAGCACTGGTTCACGACGTGCGGCAGGCCCTGGCCGCCGTAGGCCGGGTCGCAGCTCAGCGCCGCCCAGCCGCCTTCGACGTACTGGGCATAGGCTTCCTTGTAGCCCTTGGGCGTGCGCACCTCGTGGGTGGCCTTGTCGAGCGTGCAGCCTTCCTCGTCGCCGCTGCGGTTCAGCGGGAACACCACCTGTGCGGCGAACTTGCCGCCTTCTTCGAGGATGGCGTTGACGGTGTCGACATCGACCTCGGCGTGCGCGGGCATGGCCTTGAAGGTCTCGGTGACCTGGACGAGTTCGTGCAGCACGAATTGCAGGTCACGCAGCGGCGGGGTGTACTGGGGCATCGAGATCTCCTCGGTGAGGGGTTCAGAATCGGTTCAGGAGGGCGGGGCGGGCACCCGCTCACCGGGTGGCCCGACCGTGTCGGCGTCAGCTAGCTGGGCATGCGGCGATAGCGGGCCAGCACATTCAGAAAGGCTTGTTCAGCGCGCTGGAGCGCGCCTGGGGTGCGCAGGAAACGGGCATCGTGGTGCAGCGCCAGCACCAGCCCGTGGAGTTCGAACAGCATCTGGCGTGCGTCGGTGTCGGCGCGCAGGTGGCCTTCCTGGCGCGCCATCGTGATGGACCGCTCCAGCCCGGTGTGCCAGGTGCGCACCATGGCGACCAGCGCATCACGGACCGGACCGGGGCGGTCGTCGAACTCGACCGCGCCGCTGATGTAGATGCAGCCCGAGTCGATCTCGACGCTGACCCGCGCCAGCCAGCGGCGGAACATCGCCTCCAGCCGGGGCAGGCCGCGGGCTTCGCGCAGCGAGGGGTAGAACACTTCTTCCTCGAAGCGCGCGTGGTATTCGCGGATCACCGACATCTGCAGCTCCTCGCGGGAGCCGAAGTGCGCGAAGACGCCGGACTTGCTCATGCCGGTGATGTCGGCCAGCGTGCCGATCGACAGCCCCTCCAGCCCCTTCTGCGAGGCCAGGCTCAGCGCGGCGTCCAGGATCGAGGCGCGTGTCTGCTGGCCCTTCTGGGCAGCACGCGCGCCAGAAGGGGCGGTCCGGATGGCGAGGGGCGAGGTGGAGGTCACGTGTTGCAATAAAACGAACGATCGTTCTATTCTGATCGAAGAACACCTGAGCGCCACTGCGGATGACCCTTGTGAGGCTAGAGTCAAAACTCTAGATGGCGCCAGTCGGGCAGCCCCGCACAGTCTGCTCTATGCTGGCGCGGAGGTTTTTCCCATGGACGTGTTGCAAC
Organism: Sphaerotilus sp.; assembly: GCF_034519685.1. Taxonomy (GTDB): domain Bacteria; phylum Pseudomonadota; class Gammaproteobacteria; order Burkholderiales; family Burkholderiaceae_C; genus Sphaerotilus. The sequence continues at coordinate 487,530 of NZ_JAXHOF010000002.1, forward strand.
TCGATGTATCGGGTCGTCCCCAGGCCTGGATTTCACCCCGGGAGGCGGCCAACCTCTATGTCTGCGATGCCGTCGCGTGGACAGTGGGCGAGCCGTGCCTGCTGCTGCGCGGGGGGATCCAGCGGGTCAGCGGGCTGCAGTCGCGGCTGGAGCTGCACCCGATCATTGCGGTCCGCGGCGCGGTACCGACACGCGCCTGGCGCCAGGTGCCGGCGCTCACCAATCCGAAGCTGTTCGCCCGCGACCGCCTGGTCTGTGCCTACTGCGGCCAGCGGGGCCATGCCGACCACCTGACCCGCGAGCACATCGTGCCGACCTCGCGCGGCGGCGACGATTCGTGGATGAACTGCATCACCGCCTGCCGCGGCTGCAACGGCCGCAAGGGCAATCGGCTGCTTCAGGAATGCCGGATGGAACTGCTTTACCTTCCGTACACACCCAGTCTGCATGAAGACATGATCCTCAAGGGGCGGCGCATCGTGGCGGACCAGATGGAGTTCCTGCTCGCAGGCGTGCCCCGCCACAGCCGCCTCTACGGCTGACCTCCACAACAACCTCAGGTTTCCCCCATGAAAGCACTCTTCGTCACCGTGGCGACCGCCACCGCCTTGTTGCTCGGCGCCTGCAGCACCACCAGCCCCGACGTGATCCGGCCCGGCGACGCGCAGCGCCTGTCCACCGTGCAGGACGCGGTCGTGCTCAACGTGCGCGCTGTCGTCGTCGAGGGCCAGCAGCAGGGCATCGGCGGCACGTCCGGCGCCGTGGTCGGTGGCATCGCTGGCAGCTCGGTCGGCGGGCGGCGCGAGGGGGCGGTGATCGGTGTGCTCGGCGCCGTGGCGGGTGCCGTCATCGGCAACTCGATCGAACGCTTCGGCACGCGCGAAGAGGCTGTCGAGATCCTGCTGCAGCTGCCCAGCGGCGAGCGCCGGGCGCTGGTGCAGGCCAAGGGCAACGAGAGCTTCACGCCCGGTGAGGCCGTGATTCTCGTCTCGACGGGCGGCAAGACGCGGGTGATGAAGGCGGTCAGTGCGGGCAACGCGGCGGTGCCGGTGGCTGCGCCGGCGCGCTGATGCACTGACGCGCCGCGGGATCAGGCCGCCGCCAGCGCCTGGTCCAGATCGGCCATCAGGTCATCGATGTGCTCGATGCCGACCGACAGACGCAGCATGTCCTCGCTGACTCCCGCCCGGGCCAGTTCCTCGGGGTTGAGCTGGCGGTGCGTGGTCGAGGCCGGGTGCGTGGCCAGCGACTTGGCGTCGCCGATGTTGACCAGCCGGGTGAACAGCTTGAACGCATCCAGCACGCGCGCGCCAGCCTCGCGCCCGCCTTCAGTCAGGCCGAAGCTCAGGATGCCCGAGGCGCGCCCGCCCATCTGGCGCTGCACCAGCGCATGGTCCGGGTGGTCGGGCAGGCCGGCGTAGTTCACCCACGCCACCTTCGGGTGGTTCTTCAGGAAGGTGGCCAGCGCCAGCGTGTTGTCGCAGATGCGGTCCATGCGCAGCGCCAGCGTCTCGATGCCCTGCAGGATCAGAAAGGCGTTCATCGGCGAGATCGCCGCGCCCATGTTGCGCAGCGGCACGACGCGCGCGCGGCCGATGTAGGCCGCCGGGCCGAGCGCTTCGGTGTAGACCACGCCGTGGTAACTCACGTCCGGCTCGTTCAGACGCTTGAAGCGTTCCTTGTGCTGCGCCCACGGGAAGGTGCCCGAGTCGACGATGGCGCCAGCGACGCTGTTGCCGTGGCCGCCCATGTACTTGGTCAGCGAGTGGACGACGATGTCCGCGCCGTGCTCGATCGGGCGGCACAGCGCGGGCGAGGGCACCGTGTTGTCCACGATCAGCGGCACGCCCGCGGCGTGCGCGACCGCGGCCAGCGCGGCGATGTCGGTGACATTGCCCAGCGGGTTGCCGACCGATTCGCAGAAGACCGCCTTGGTGCGTGCGTCGATCAGCGCGGCGAAGGACGCGGGATTGGTCGCGTCGGCGAAGCGGGTCTCGATGCCCATCTGCGGCAGCGTGTGCGCCAGCAGGTTGTAGGTGCCGCCGTAGAGCTGGCTGGCCGAAACGATGTTGTCGCCGGACTCGGCAATCGTCTGGATCGCGTAGGTGATCGCGGCCATGCCCGAGGCCACGGCCAGCGATGCGATGCCACCTTCGAGCGCGGCCACGCGCGCTTCGAGCACGGACTGCGTCGGATTCATGATCCGCGTGTAGATGTTGCCGGCCACCTTCAGGTCGAACAGGTCGGCGCCGTGCTGCGCGTTGTCGAAGGCGTAGGCGACCGTCTGGTAGATCGGCACGGCCGCGGCCTTGGTGGTCGGGTCGGGGCTGTAGCCGGCGTGGACGGCGAGGGTTTCGAGTTTCATGGGCGTGTCTCCATCAGTGTCGGTGGGGGAACGTGGAAAGCGATTGGGTGTTCTGTTCAGTGGCCAGCGTCGGCGTGCAGCCGCGCGTGGATGCGCCGGTTCGTGCGCCACACGCCCCAGAGCACGGCGGGGATCAGCGCGCCGGCCACCAGGTCTGCGTTGATCGGCGCGCCGACGACTTTGGCCGCCTTCGCGCCGTAATACAACAGGCTCATCACGTAGTACGAGATCGCCGCGATCGACAGCCCCTCCACCGTCGACTGCAGCTTGAGCTGCAGCTCCTGCCCGCGCGTGAGCTGGGCCAGGAGCTGCTGGTTCTGCGCTTCGGCGGCGATGTCCACGCGGGTGCGCAGCAGGCCGCTGGCGCGTTCGACCCGCTGCGACAACGCCGCCAGCCGCTGCGCCGTGGCGCCGACCGTCGCGATGGCGGGCGCGAGACGGCGCTGCATGAACTCGCCGATGCCCTGCGTGCCGGAGATGGGTTTTTCGCGCAGCTCGGCAATGCGCTGGCCGACGATGGCGTGGTAGGCCTGGGTGGCGGAGAAACGGTACTGGTGGAGCGCAGTGGCGCGTTCGACCTTGGCCGCCAGTGCCACCAGCGTGTCGAGCAGCTCCTGGTCGGTGGCCTGCTTGTTCTCCAGGCGTGCGGTGATGTCGGCCAGCGTGGCTTCGGCCTCGGCCAGCATCGGCGTCAGCGACTTGGCCGCCGGCAGGCCGCGCAGCGCCATCAGCCGGTAGGTCTCCAGCTCCAGCAGGCGCTGCGAGATGCGGCCGGCGCGGGTCTCGGTGGTGCTGGCCGGGGCGATGACCAGCATGTGCTCGAAGCCGCTGTCGCGCAGCCGGAAGGTGGTCACCGCGATCGAGTGGCCGAAGGTGCCCATGATCGAGGCCACCACGCTGCGCCCGCCCAGCCACTGCTGGCCCAGGCGCGCGGTGGCCGGCGCGTTCGAGATGTCGCCGATCACCATGGCCAGCTTGATGGCCGCCACGGTGCGGCCGGGGATGGTGCGCAGCCAGTCCGCTTCGACCGCGAGCGTGTCCAGTGCGGGCGATTCGGTGGCGTCGAGGCCGGCGCCTTCGGGCAGCGCCTGCACGATGGAGTAGCGGGTGAACTCGCTGTGGCGCTCCCACTTCAGCGTGCAGTTGGCCAGCCGGATGCGCAGGAAGCTGCTGCTCAGCTCGGCCAGCCGCAGCCCCTCCTGACCGGGCAGGCGCTTCAGGTGCTCCCACTCCGCCTCGCGGCTGACGCCGTCGTTGAGCACCGCGACATAGACCACCAGCGCCGGCAGCCGGATGCGCGCGGTGGGGCGGGCGTGGACCTCGTCGTGCAGCGTGGCGCGCAGCACGTCGTCGGGGGGCAGGGCAGTGCGGGCGTCGGGCAGGGCGTTCATAGGCACAAGATTAGCGGGTTCTCTGGGTCTGCCCTCTTGAAAGCGCGCGGACCGTTCCTATAATCAGTCCTGTTAGCACTCGATGGTGTCGAGTGCTAGTGGAGCCGGAAAGGCTCTTCCCCCTGATTTTTTTCTCTGTATCCAGGAGATCTCATGAAACTTCGTCCTCTGCATGACCGCGTCATCGTCAAGCGTCTTGAGCAAGAAACCAAGACCGCCTCGGGCATCGTGATCCCCGACAACGCCGCAGAGAAGCCTGACCAAGGTGAAGTTCTGGCCGTCGGCCCGGGCAAGCGCAACGACAAGGGCGACTTCGTTGCCCTGAACGTCGCCGTCGGCGACCGCGTCCTGTTCGGCAAGTACAGCGGCCAGTCGGTCAAGGTCGATGGCGACGAACTGCTCGTGATGCGCGAAGAAGACCTCTTCGCCGTCGTCGGCAAGTAAGCCGCGACAGCCACGTCCGTCCCATCCCTCAGATTTCAAGATTCCGGAGTTAACAACATGGCAGCAAAAGACGTCATCTTTGGTGCAGACGCCCGTCACCGCATGGTCGAAGGCGTGAACATCCTCGCCAACGCCGTCAAGGTCACCCTGGGCCCCAAGGGCCGCAACGTCGTGCTGGAGCGCTCGTTCGGCGCCCCGACCGTGACCAAGGACGGTGTGTCCGTGGCCAAGGAAATCGAGCTGAAGGACAAGCTGCAGAACATGGGCGCGCAGATGGTCAAGGAAGTCGCTTCCAAGACCTCTGACAACGCTGGTGACGGCACCACCACCGCCACCGTGCTGGCCCAGGCCATCGTGCGCGAAGGCATGAAGTACGTGGCCGCCGGCATGAACCCGATGGACCTGAAGCGCGGCATCGACAAGGCTGTGACGGCCCTGGTCGTCGAGCTGAAGGCCGCTTCGAAGGCCACCACGACCACCAAGGAAATCAGCCAGGTCGGCTCGATCTCCGCCAACAGCGACTCGTCGATCGGCGAGATCATCGCCAAGGCGATGGACAAGGTCGGCAAGGAAGGCGTCATCACCGTCGAAGACGGCAAGTCGCTGGACAATGAACTCGACATCGTCGAGGGCATGCAGTTCGACCGCGGCTACCTGTCGCCGTACTTCATCAACAACCCGGAAAAGCAGGCCGCCCTGCTCGACAACCCGTTCGTGCTGCTGTACGACAAGAAGGTGTCGAACATCCGTGACCTGCTGCCGACGCTGGAGCAAGTCGCCAAGGCCGGCCGTCCGCTGCTGATCATCGCGGAAGACGTGGACGGCGAAGCGCTGGCCACGCTGGTGGTGAACACCATCCGCGGCATCCTGAAGGTTGTCGCCGTCAAGGCTCCGGGCTTCGGCGATCGCCGCAAGGCCATGCTGGAAGACATCGCCATCCTGACGGGCGGCAAGGTCATCGCCGAAGAAGTCGGCATGTCGCTGGACAAGGTGACGCTGGCCGATCTGGGCCAGGCCAAGCGCGTCGAAGTGGGCAAGGAAAACACGACGATCATCGACGGTGCCGGCACCGCCGACATCATCGAAGCCCGCGTCAAGCAGATCCGCATCCAGATCGAAGAAGCGTCGAGCGACTACGACCGCGAGAAGCTGCAAGAGCGCGTGGCCAAGCTGGCCGGTGGCGTGGCCGTCATCAAGGTCGGTGCTGCCACCGAAGTCGAGATGAAGGAAAAGAAGGCCCGCGTGGAAGACGCGCTGCACGCGACCCGTGCTGCCGTCGAAGAAGGCATCGTGGCTGGTGGCGGCGTGGCCCTGCTGCGCGCCCGTCAGGCGGCTGGCACCATCGCTGGTGACAACGCTGACCAGGACGCCGGCATCAAGCTGGTCCTGAAGGCCATCGAAGCCCCGCTGCGCGAAATCGTGGCCAACGCCGGTGGCGAGCCGAGCGTGGTCGTGAACGCCATCCTGGCCGGTTCGGGCAACTACGGCTTCAACGCCGCCAACGACACCTATGGCGACATGATCGACATGGGCATCCTGGACCCGACGAAGGTCACCCGCACCGCGCTGCAGAACGCCGCGTCGGTCGCCTCGCTGATGCTGACGACCGAGTGCATGGTCGCTGAAGCCCCGAAGGACGATTCGCCTTCGATGGGTGGCGGCGGCATGGGTGGCATGGGCGACATGGGCGGCATGGGCATGTGATGTCCGCTGCCTGAGCAACGCTCAGCGCAACGCGAAGAAGCAGGAAGGGTCGCAGCGATGCGGCCCTTTTTTTGTCTGTCGGGGGCGGTTACCCCCGTGAACAAGGGTGACGCATCCGGTTTGTCTGGCCGTGGAAGTGACAATTTTTGGCAGTGGCGGGCTTGCCAGGCGCCGATTCTTGTCGCACGGACCAGCCAATTGCGGGTGATTCGGGATGTTTCTGCGCGATTCAGGGCTGGCACGGCCCCTGCACAGTGGAAGTATCTTCACCCACCCATTGCAGGAAGCACCATGAAGCGAGTTCAACAAGGTTTCACGCTGATCGAACTGATGATCGTCGTCGCCATCATCGGCATTCTGGCCGCCGTGGCGCTGCCGGCGTATCAGGACTACACGGTTCGTGCTCGTGTCTCCGAAGGGCTCAGCCTTGCCAGCGGCATCAAAACAACCGTCACGGAAAATATCTCCAACAATGGTGGGACCATGCCCGATGACGCTTGTCTCGGCACCAACGTGACCAAGGCTGGTCAAGTGGACTCGCTTGCATGTGCGGCGGCTACCGGCGTCATCACGGTCACCATGACGGCTAAGGCTGCCAGTGTTGTGCTGGTCCTGACGCCTACCATCACCGCGGGTGCTCCTGTGGGTTGGAAATGCACCACCACCACTGACAAGAAGTACGTGCCATCCGAGTGCCGCAGCTGATAGCGAGTTAACTCTAGAAAAAATGCGCCTTCGGGCGCATTTGTCGTTTCAGGGGCGCGCACGGTGGCCTCGCTATGATCTGCTACCCATGACCGCGCCCGCCCACCCCCCCGTCTCCTTCCTGCCGCTGGCCCTGCTGGCCGTCGCATTTCCCTTCCTGATCGCCGGCAGTGCACCGCCCACCTCGACCTATTTCAACCAGGTGGTGGCCTTCGGCGGCTGCGGGGTCTGGCTGCTGGTCTGGGCGCTGACCGCACGGCCGAGTCTCGCCGCGCAGCCCGCCTCCACGTCCACCAAGCTGTTGCTGCTGGCCGGTGCGCTGCTGGTGGCGGCCACGCTCACCTCCAGCGCGCCGTGGGGCCAGCGTCTGGCACCACTGGCCTGTCTGGTGCTGGCCGGGGCCTTGATGCACGCCACCGCCGCCGCAACGCGGGCGGGCCGGCTCAGCGATTGGGTCACGCCGCTCATGACCGCCTTGCTGGTGGCCGGCCTGCTGAGCGTCGTGGTCGGCGTCGTCCAGGTCTTCCGCCCCGAACTGGCCGACGGCCGCCTGATTTCCTTCCCCACCATCGCTGGCCGCGCCATCGGCAACATGCGCCAGCCGAACCAGCTCTCCACGCTGTTGCTATGGGCGGCGGCGGCAGCCGTCTGGCTGGCGGTGCGCGAGCGCCAGTCGCTGAAGGTGCTGGCGGTGGTGCTGGGAGTGCTGGTGTTCGGCGTGGCACTGACCGCCTCGCGCACGGGGCTGGTGGGCGTGCTGCTGCTGGCGCTGTGGGGCGCGCTGGACCGGCGCCTGCCCAAGCCCGTGCGCTGGCTGCTGGTGGCGATGCTGCCGCTGTACGCACTGAGCTGGTGGGGGCTGGAGCAGTGGCTCTCGGCGCACGGCGTCATGTTCTACGGCGAAGACCAGCTCAAGAAGACGCTGCACGGCGACCCGAGCAGCTCGCGCGGCAAGATCTGGGCGAACACCTGGGACATGATCGCCGCCCATCCGTGGACCGGCGTCGGGGTGGGCGCCTACAACTTCATCTGGTCAATGACGCCGTTCCCGGGGCGGCCGGTCGCGTTCTATGACCACTCGCACAACATCGTGCTGCAACTGGCGGTCGAGTCGGGTGTGCCGGTGGCGGCGGTGGTGCTCGGCTGCGCGCTGGCGGCGCTGTGGAGGGCCCGTGCCGCGTTGACCGTGGCCGATGACGATGCCGCCCGCGGTGCCCGCGCGGCCTTGTTCATGCTGACGATGGTGGGCGTGCACAGCCTGCTGGAGTATCCGCTGTGGTACGTGTATTTCCTGCTGCCGGCGGCCGTGCTGGCGGGTTGGCTGACGGGCCTGGCGCCGGTCCGCCTGGACCCACCACCGCAGTCCCGCTTCGCGGCGGCCCGGCGCCCGGTCTGGTGCGTGACGGGGGCGGTGGCCTTGTCCGGCTCGCTCTGGTCGACCGTGGAATACGCCAGCGTGGCCGTCATCTTCGAGCCGGAGCTGTCCTGGGCCGAGCCGGCGCCGCTGGCCGAGCGCATCGCCCGCGGGCAGCGCAGCGTGCTGTGGGGCCACCACGCCGACTATGCGTCCGTGACCATGGCGGCCAAGCCCGAGGAGGTGTTCAGCGAGTTCGAGCGCCCGCTCTACCACCTGGCGGACACGCGGCTGCTGATGGCCTATGCACGGGCGCTGCTGGCGCGCGGCGAGATCGAGAAAGCGACCCATGTGGCAGCGCGGCTGCGTGAATTCCGCAACCCCTTGTCGACGGAGCTGTTCGCGGCCTGCGACAAGGAAGGGGGCACGCCGTTCCAGTGCCTGCCGGACCCCGGTTTGCCCGCCGAGGCCCTGCGGCCTTCGCCCTGAGTCAGTCGGCCGTCCAGTCCCCCGACTTGCCGCCGCGCTTCTCCAGCAGGCGCACGTCGGTCATCGTCATGCCCCGGTCGGCCGCCTTGCACATGTCGGCCTGTAAGCCCTCGATTTACAAGGCTTTCGGGGGGACTGTGGGCGCTGTGGCGCTGTGTAGTGGGTTCTTTGCTCCTGTCGTGCTCCTTTCACCATAAAGGGGAGGTGGGACAGGAGCGATGGGGGGGCGGGAAGTATAGGTGGGGAAGGGAGGGTTGAGAAGAGTAGAAAGGGTGAAAAGGTGGGGAGGAGGAAGGAAGGGAGGTGGAGGGCGTGCGGGAGGGGGAGGGAGAAGGAGAGGGAGGAGCGCCAGGGAAGCAGCGGAGTAAAAAGGGGGGGGGGGCTGAAGGGGCGACGACTACGCCTAGGTCGGGTAGGGCGAGCCGGGGGGAGTGACAGGGGACTGGTGGCGCGAGCGGCGTGAAGGACCGCAAGTAAGTCGGGGGGGGGGTGGGGGTGGTGGGGGAGGGGTGGGGAGGAAGGGGAGGGAAGAGGGGCAGGGGGACCGGATGAACTGGCCGTTGAGGGGAAGAACGGGGCGTGGAGGGGTTGGCGTTTCGGCTTGGTCTGTCCGCAGCGCAGGGGACTGTTGTGCGGACGCGGATAGCGAGTGTTGACGCGGGACAGAAAAAGGAGCGCACGGGTGTGCCGGCGCCTGAGGCGCTGGCTGCGTGCGTGGTGGTTGATGGCGAGGAACAAGGGCGTTCACGCCTTGTTCCTGTGGGCGCGCGGAGATATCCACAGCCTTCACCGGGCGGTTTCCGGGCGGAAGCTTCGCCCGGTGGCCGTTTGGGGTCGAAGCCTTGCCGGACTTCGGAGACGGCGGTACGCCTGGACACACGCGAGCATGGGAAAGGCTGGCTGTTTGAGAGTTGATGCTGAAGCGGACAAAGTCCGTCAGATGCTACTGATACACACCTTCAACCTGGGAGTTTCTTTGAACCGTCAGATACCAGCGGAACAAAGCCGAGTAAACCCAGGGAAACGGAACCTACCTAATGAAGACGACTAGACGAGCACAAAACACTCGGAGGGATAACGAGTTCGATGGGTGAAGAATTGGAAACGAAGACTGCGAGATAACTCTTAGTGATGAGGAAGGGACCGTGGAGTGACTGAAGAGACGAGGGAGGACTAGGAGAGGATGGCGGATGGTGCGGGGAGGTGCTGATGGTTAGTGGGGGAGTACCGTTGTGCGCGATGTGGGGTTGATGAGTGGAGATGGAGCGCGTGAGGAAGACTTATACTGTGCGGGAAAGTCGGGTATTATGGTGGGTGGTGGAGGATTGTATTCTTGATAGGGGGTGATTAGGTATTCGGAGATTGGAAGGATTGTTATTTGGTGCGGAGTTGCTATTGGAATACGGGAGAAAATACGTTCGGGCCTTGTGCGCCTGGGAATATTGAGATCGCGTTGTTGGCAGCTCCGCTGACGAAACACCTAAAGGAATGAGAAATTTTGCGTTAAGAGGTCGCACGTGGAGGTGTGGTTGTATATTCGGAGGGGGAGGGGCACCGATAAAGTCACCGAAAAAGGGTTGGAAGGAGAAGAAGTTTCTGGGGTCCAGGGTGTAAACAACCCTAAGGGCGAGACAGCACCGGAGAGTAAGGCGCTTGCTCGAAGGTAGGGGTCGCCGGTGTCGAGGCTAGTGAGAAAGAAGGCGAGGGGCCGAGGGGTTGGTGGTGTGGGTGTCGAGAGCGTGAGCGGGAGGACGGGACCGGGTTCTATGGTGGTGGGAATGGGATTGGGGGGTGGACGAACTGGCCGAAGGTGTGGCCGGTGGGATGAACGTAGGGGGAGTTCGATGCAGGCCGAGTTACGGGAAGGTGAACCTTTAGAAGTCGCTGACCTGGGAAGGGTGCGGTTTGGTGGAGCAGAAAGACACGGCTCCCGCTGGAAAGGAGCCGCTGGTGGGAGTTGAGGATGTGGAGGGGGGCGGAGCAGTGGATAAGGAAAGGTGTAAAATATCGCTTGTCGAGGGGAAGTAGTGCCTGAATACCCTGGGGAGTGATTTGTGTCGCGGATGTTGGGAAGACGTGGAGTTAGGGGGATGGTAGCGGTGAAGACCACGGCGCGAGTTGGGGGGGGTGTATGAGGTCCGGGCCTTTGCAGACGTTCACCAGCTCGCCGAACGGTGGACAGCGTGATCGACAGCCGTCAACGTGTCCGGTGATGGGGGGGAGGTGATACCGCGAAGCGTGAGAACCGGGGATTGCCGAAGAAGGAGAACTTTGCCCGTGTAGGTGGGATGTGTACGACATGACGACACCGGGGAAGGGGCCTGAGTGGGAAGATGTGGAGTTGTTGGTGTGGTTGCGGTGGGGGTGGTGTGGTGGGAGCTTGGGCGTCGTTACGTACGACGACGACCGAGGGGGACCGACGGAGGTGAGGGCGGGGTTGTAGTTGTGAAGGAGAGGACGGCCGGTGGTAGGTGTGCGATGGTGGTGGGGAGGGGTGAGGGGAAGTGGGGGAGGGTGGGGGGTGTGAACGCGGTTTGGAAGCGATGATACGGGGGCGAGGGGGATGGGAGGAGGGGGGGTTGTTGGAGGGGATGGTGAAAGGCGGGAGGCGACTGAGGGAAGGAAGGGGACAGGGCGTGGGGAGGAAGCAAAGAGCGAAGGGGAGAGGAGGGCTGGCGCGTGTGGGAGTTGAGGGGAGGTGTGGCGGGGTGGTATGCTGAGGGACAATGTTCCGGGAGGGAAACTGGGTCGGGGGTTGAGGGAGCTCGGGGGAGGCTGGGATGAACTGCCGTTGTTCACCCCGATGGACGGACGAGTTGTCAGTTGCGAAGTCCGCCGACAGGGAAATGGATGAAGACGGTGTTGTGCGATGAATTGAACATCGGGGCGGGGGCGATGCCGGTTTTCTGTGTCGTCGTCCGTGTTTGTTCGATCGGGTGGAGGTGTGGGGGGGGTTGTCGGTTGGTTGGAAGGGTAGGGGGGTTGTGGTGGGGTTGGTGGAGTGTGTCGGGTGGTGAAGTTTTATGGGTAATGGGGGGAGCCGGTCCTTGTGGGAGGCGTGCGGTGCTGGACGTTGCGGGATGAACTTCACGTGGGGTTTAGATGAATAAGAAAGGCGAGTGTGGGGGACTTGAACGGGAACGGAGAACTGGGTTGGAGGTTTTGCGAAGTGGTGAGGGTGTTCCCCGGTGAAGGGGTTATGCGTTCCCTGTGGCGGTGATCGTCCCCGTCAGGGTTCGATGAAGAAACCGGGGTCTTTTGGTGAGTGAGGTTCTGAGTTTTAGGCAGCGGGGGTGTCTGGGAGAGGTTCGCCGGGCGTGGGTGTGGTGTTTGCGCCCTTTGCGAAGTCAGGTTTCGGGCCCAGCGTCTGCGGGGGGGAGTGGCAGCGGTCTTCACGGCCTTGTGTCGCCCCGTGATGAGTTCGCGGGTGTCGTCGTGATGAGTTGTAGGGGTGGGGAAAAAAGCTGATGACGGCACTGGGGGCGCTTGTTGAGGGGCAGTGCCTGGCGTGTCGTCCTGGTCTTGTTGAGGAAGAAGGAAGAAAGCTGTTGGAGTTGCGGGGGGGGGCTGGAACGGTCCTCTGGGAAAGTCCTAGGGGTGGTCCGTTCGGCGTCAGTGTCTGGGTCCTTACCTCGGGATCATAAGGCGTGTCTGGGCCTGAAAGGTAGGGGAGGTTCGGGCGCTGGTTGCGTTCTCTGGGAACAATGCGTCTGGATGCTGACCTTCTGCGGCGTGTGCTGAAATACGGATCAACGCCGGGGCGTCCTCGTCCCGAGCCTTGGTTCTGCCCCGTGACCTCTGCCGTGGACCAGCGCGAGTCGCGGAAGCGGCGTGCATCGTCTGGCGTGCTCTTCGACGCGGGCGCCCTGTGTGCCGGGGTGTGCGGGAGGCTTCAAGGATGGAACGACTGGTCAGGAATTGGTCCTGTGGCTCGCCCGCGAAGGTCTGACGATGCCTCCCGTTCGGGGAAATTGGCGACCCTGCGGCCTCGATGTTGCAGATAACGGACGCAGAGGGGAAGTGGGACGACGGCCGTTCTCCTTCAGGGCTGAAGAACTGGCCGAAGAAAGGATCTGGGGTATTACGGGCGGAGGCTTTCGCCTGGTTACGGAAGGGGCAAAGAAGGAGGGGACGCGCGGGACGTGTGGGAGTCGTTGACCGAGATATAGGGGGAAAGCCAAGCCCCGCTTCGAGTCTCGGGATGGTTAAAGATCGGCGTGAAGGGTTGTTGGTGGCTGAAGCTGTGGGGGCGACTGGCCACAGGCCGGCGGTTTGGAACGTGGTAGGCCTGACGGCCTGAACCTGTGGAGGGACTAAGGGACTAGATGGACTAGTCCCGGCCTCTTGGGGAAAATGTGTACGTCTTGTTACGTGTTTTCTCCACGTAAGGGTCATATCTGTCCTCTGTCCCTCTGTCCCTCCGAAAAGAGAGAGAAACGAATGGAACCAACGGAAAGGGGCGCAAGCCCGCAGGCTCGCACACTGCCAGGGGTGCGGGGTTGGACAACCTGGCTGGTGTGTGGGAGCGGTAGGGCAGGCGCACGGGGCAAGCCTTGCCGATGGCCTGCGCATCCAGCGCCAGAGGTCGAAGCCTGAAAGCCCGGCGTCCCGAGGCGCTGGCCGTCTCGCCCGGCGCTACCGTGTTGGAGCGCTTTCGCGCTTCGCCGAGGACGCGTGGCAGAGAGGGGGGCAGGCGCGGGGAGTTGCGGGGCGCGCTTCAGGCACAGCAGGCCTACGCGCGAACCTTCACCCTCGTTCGGGCTGGCAGGGCAGACGCCTGCGCGCGGCTTCAGAAAGGTTGAGGGGCAAGGTGCCACCGAAGCGGAGGGGCGCTGTGGTGCGCTGGTGGGGTCTTCTGAGGGTGAGGGGGTGGAGTGGAGCGGGGCGCCCGGTGAGTGTGTGGGTGTGTGACGAGGCCGAAGCAGAGGAAGCCCTGGCCTACGTCGGGCGGTGCATGGCCTTGTGGGCGCCGGTGGCCTGGTCCGGCGGCACCGGGTCGGAGAAGGGGTGGGTGGAGGGTATGGCGTTCCTGATTTTGGAAAAAAGCCGGAGACGTTTTGGGGGGTGGTGGATCCGGGAACAGCGCGCAGGAACAGAAAGTTACCCCGTCACCTGGCAAAGGGTGAGCGGACAGCCTGGTAGAGGTCGGGCAGAGGTCGGGGACGACCAGCGCCAGCCCGACAGCCTGGCAGAGACCGAAGGGGGAGGGCAGCGAGCCGGAAGCCTGGAAAGGTGGGCGCACAGCCCGGTGAAAGGCAGCGGGTTGCAGGTTTGAGGTGGTACCGGGTCGATTTATCACTAGCGATAAGTGAAGGTTATCGCTAGTAATGAGCTTGTCACCCCCCGAAGTCGTGTAACTCAAGCCCTAGGATTCATGTAACTCGGGGCAAGTTTTCGGCCAGCGCCAGCCAACAGGCGGCAGGGTTCGAGCCAATCAGCGCCAGTCGGGGTTACAGGGCCAGCCCGACAGCCTGGCAGAGGTCGAGTGAACCAGCGCCAGCCCGACAGCCTGGCAGAAGCCTGGTGAGGCAGCGCCAGCCGGACAGCCTGGCAGAGATCGGGGGGACCAGCGCCAGCCGGACAGCCTGGTAGAAGGTGGGCAGGACTGTCCCAGCGATGGCACAGTCCCCCTTGTGGTCCTCATTTTCGAGGAGTGTCAGGAACGCTTGTGACCATGCTCCTTTGGTGCTCCAATGCGAGAAGCACGAAGGAACAGATTCACTCTGCGACCCAGTCCCCCGACTTGCCGCCGCGCTTCTCCAGCAGGCGCACGTCGGTCATCGTCATGCCCCGGTCGGCCGCCTTGCACATGTCGTAGATGGTGAGCAGGCCGACCTGCACGGCGGTGAGCGCTTCCATCTCGACGCCGGTGCGGCCCAGCGTCTCCACGGTCGCCTGGCAGTGCACGGCGGAGGCGGCCTCGTCGATCTCGAACGCCACCGCGACCCGCGTGATCGGCAGCGGGTGGCACAGCGGGATCAGGTCGGATGTGCGCTTGGCGCCCTGGATGGCGGCGATGCGGGCGATGCCGATCACGTCGCCTTTCTTGGCGTGCCCCTGGGTGATGAGCGCCAGCGTGGCCGGCAGCATGCGGATCGTGCCCGTGGCGGTGGCGACGCGGTGGGTTTCGCGTTTCTCGGCCACGTCCACCATGTGGGCCTGGCCGTGGGCGTCGAAGTGGGTCAGGGGAGAGTTCATCGGGCGTCGGATCCGCTCAGCAGGGATTTACACAGGGGTGACACAGAGCGGGCATCATACGCAGCCCCGTTGCTTCTCCCGCCCCCGGCGGGCAGGCCATGACCGCTTCCTGTTCTGTTGCTCGACGACATGGTGCCCGGCGCTGGCCGGTGTGGGGGGCTGTGCTGTCCGCGGCGCTGGCCGTGGCGCCCCTGTCGCTGGGGCTGTCGGCGGCGGTGCAGGCGCAATCGACGCTGCCTGCGCTCGGGGACGCGGCGGCGGCGGACCTCACGGTCGGCGCCGAGCGTCGGCTGGGCGACCGGATCATGCGCGAGATCCGGCGGGATCCGGACTGGCTGGATGATCCGCTGCTGCAGGACTACCTGAACAGCCTCTGGCAGCCGCTGCTGGTCGCAGCCCGGGCGCGGGGCGATCTCTCCGATGACCAGCAGACCCATTTTGCATTGCAGGCTTTCCTGGTGCGGGACCGCTCGATCAACGCCTTTGCGCTGCCGGGCGGCTATGTCGGGGTCCACCTGGGCCTGATCGCGCTGACCAGCTCGCGTGATGAACTCGCGGCCGTGCTCGCCCACGAGCTGTCGCACATCACCCAGCGGCACATCGCCCGCAACATGGCGAGCAGCCGGCGGCAGTCGATGTTGAGCGTGGCGTCGATGATCGTGGGCATCCTGGCGGCGTCGCGCAGCCAGAATGTGGACGCGGCCAATGCCGTGATCGTGGGCGGGCAGGCCGCGGCCGTGCAGGGCCAGCTGAACTTCTCGCGCGACATGGAGCGCGAGGCGGACCGGGTCGGTTTTGGCGTGCTGGACGCTGCGGGATTCGCACCGGATGGCATGGCCAGCATGTTCGACCAGATGCAGTTCGCGTCGCGGTTGAACGACTCCGGCCAGTTCCCCTACCTGCGCACGCACCCGCTCACCAGCGAGCGGATTGCCGAGGCGCGTGGCCGGCTGGGCACGGGCGCCGACCGCAAGGCCGCAGCAGCCTCGGCGCAGTGGCTGCATGCCGCGATGCAGGGACGGGCACGCGCCTGGATGGATGGCCGCACGCAGACGCTGACCCGGCTGTCGGGTGGCGGTGTGCCCACTGCCGCGGCTGCCGCCCAGACGCCCCAGGCCCTGGCCACGGCCTGCGCTGCAGCGATTGCCGCCACGCGGCTGAAGGACTGGCGTGTGGCCGATGCCGCGCTGGCCCGCGCGCGCGCGCTGGCCACTCCGCAGGGCGAGGCGGTGCTGCGCGCGGTGCAGGTGTTGCAGGTCGAGTCGCTGCTGGAGCGCGGGCAGGCGGTCGAGGCGGCGCGGGTGCTGTCGATCGGGGTGCTGGATGGCTCGCGGGCGGGTCTGCTGCTGGGCGCTCGGCTGGCGGCGCTGCCCGGCTCCGAGGCTGCCCTGGTGTCCCGCACCCGCGAGGAACTCCAGACCTGGGTGGTGCTGCATGCGGACGATGCGGGTGCCTGGCTGGCGCTGGCGCAGGTGAACGAGCGTCTGGGGGTGCCGCTCGCTGCCTTGCGCGCGCATGCCGAAGCACGGTTTGCGCAGGGCGATCTCTCGGGCGCGGTCGATCGCCTCCGCGCGGGTCAGCGGCTGGCGCGCAGCAGCGGGGCGGTGGAGTCAATGGAAGGGGTGATCATCGAGTCGCGCCTGAAGGTGATCGAGCAGCAGCGCCGCGTCGAGATGGAGCAGGAGCGCAACGGTTCGCAGAACTGACCTGATGCGGATGGAGGCCGCCTGGGTCAGTTGTCGTCGAACACACGCTCCAGCACCGTGTCGATGATGATGCCGCAGACGCTGTACAGCAGCGAGGCAACCAACGCTGCGACGAAGCTGACCACTTGCAGACCCGGCAGCAGCCACGCTGCGCTGTAGAACACCATCGCGTTCACGACGAAGAGGAACAGGCCGAGTGTCACGACGGTCACCGGCAGTGTCAGCACGATGAGCACCGGCCGCAGCACCGTGTTCAGCAGCCCCAGGATCAGCGCTGCCACCAGCGCGGCGCCATATCCCTGGACCTGGATGCCGGGGTAGAAATGGGCCGTCAGCAGCAGGGCCGCGGCCAGGAGGAACCAGCGTGCAAGCAGTTTGACCATGCGCGCGAGCATACACGGGTCGTGGTAAATTGTGACCTCCGTCACGGCTTGTCAGGGCATTCGAAATTCCACTTTGCTTGTGGGGAATATGTCCTGCCGTGCAGAATGCCGGGATCGAAAGGGGAGTAGCAGATGGCGCCCTGCCATCGCGTATCCCGTCAGTACGGTGACTGTCGCCATCACGGCAGCTCATCCGGGTTCGCAGGAGCTCTGTGCGTGATGCCTGTCGCCACAGCCCCCCGCAAGACCTTTCGGTGCGAGGTGGTTGTCCTGGGTTGAGCCCGACAATCGCGTTCTGCGCCGAAAGCAGCCACTTCGCCATCCTCTGTTCTCTTCGAATAACCGGATTGGAGTGGTCTCATGCAAACAATGGCGCCAGATTGGCTGTGGCTGTTTTTCGGGGCGGTGGTCGCGCTTGCCCTTTTTGTTGATTTTGTCGTGCTGCGCCGGCAGGGTGCGCATGAGGTGACCGTCCCCGAGGCGGTGAAATGGTCCATCGTCTGGGTGGCATTGAGCCTCGCCTTCAACGGACTGCTCTGGTGGGCCACCTGGCGCGAGCATGGCACCGAGATCGCCAACACCCGCGCACTCGAATTCCTGACCGGCTACCTGATCGAGAAGTCGCTCGCGGTCGACAACATCTTTGTCTTCCTGATGATCTTCACCTACTTTGCGGTGCCGCCGGCGTACCAGAAGCGGGTGCTGATGATCGGCATCATCGGGGCGATGGTGCTCCGCACGGTGTTGATCCTGGTGGGGGCCTGGCTGATCTCGCAGTTCCACTGGATCCTGTACCTCTTCGGCGCGTTCCTGCTGATCACCGGCATCAAGATGTGGTGGGCCGCTGGCCAGGAGCCGGACCTGGAGAGCAACCCGGCACTGAAGCTGCTGCGTCGCGTGCTGCCGGTCAGCAAGAACTTTGACGGCGAGAAGTTCTTCACCGTCGAGAACGGCAAGCGCATTGCCACGCCGCTGCTGCTGGTGATTGCGCTGGTGGGCATCACCGACGTGATCTTCGCGGTGGACTCGATCCCGGCGATCTTCGCGATCACCGACGATGCCTTCATCGTGCTGACCTCGAACATCTTCGCCATCCTGGGTCTGCGTGCGATGTACTTCCTGCTGGCGGCGATGGCGACGAAGTTCCACCTGCTCAGCTACGGTCTGGCGGTCATCCTGGCCTTCATCGGCACCAAGATGCTGCTGATCGACATCGTCAAGATCCCGGTGTTCGCCTCGCTCGGCGCGGTGATCGGCATTCTGGCGTTCACGATGTGGCTGAGCGTGCGCACCGCGCCGAAGATCGACATGCAAAAGGACAAGGCGATCGGCCACGGTTGATCGACGGTGCGGGCCATGCACGGGTCATGGGCCTGGGCATGGGATGCAAAAAAGCCACTCCTCGGAGTGGCTTTTTCATGCGCGACCGGCTTGCCCGGCCCGCCTAGCGGACTGGCTTACTTCAGCAGCGCCTTGAGCAGCTTGGCCATCTCGGAGGGGTTGCGCGTGACGGTGAAGCCACACTCTTCCATGATGGCGAGCTTGGCATCCGCCGTGTCGGCACCACCGGAGATCAGCGCACCGGCGTGGCCCATGCGCTTGCCGGCCGGCGCGGTCACGCCGGCGATGAAGCCCACGATCGGCTTGGTCATGTTCGCCTTGCACCACATCGCCGCTTCGGCTTCATCGGGTCCGCCGATCTCGCCGATCATGATGACCGCGTCCGTGTCCGGGTCGTCGTTGAACGCCCGCATGATGTCGATGTGCTTCAGCCCGTTGATCGGGTCGCCGCCGATGCCGACCGCGCTGGATTGGCCCAGACCGATCTCGGTCAACTGCGCCACCGCTTCATACGTCAGCGTGCCCGAGCGGGACACCACGCCGATGCGGCCCTTGCGGTGGATGTGACCCGGCATGATGCCGATCTTGATCTCTTCCGGCGTGATCAGGCCCGGGCAGTTCGGGCCGAGCAGCAGCGTCTTCTTGCCACCGGCCGCTTCCTTGGCCTTCATCTTGTTGCGCACTTCCAGCATGTCCCGCACGGGGATGCCTTCGGTGATGCAGATCGCCAGATCCAGGTCGGCTTCCACCGCTTCCCAGATCGCCGCGGCCGCGCCCGCCGGCGGCACGTAGATCACGCTGACGGTGGCGCCTTGCTGCTGCGCGGCTTCCTTCACGCTGGCGTAGATGGGGATGTCGGCGAACTTCTCGCCCGCCTTCTTCGGGTTCACGCCCGCGACGAAGGCGTTTCGGCCGTTCGCATACGCCTGGCAGCCCAGCGTGTGGAACTGGCCCGTCTTGCCCGTGATGCCCTGGGTGATGACGCGGGTGTCCTTGTTGATCAGGATGCTCATGTCTGTGTTCCTTGTGCTGCTGGGCTTACTTGACGGCTGCGACGATCGACGTCGCGGCTTCGGCCATCGTGTCGGCCGCGATGATCGGCAGGCCCGACTCGGCCAGCATCTTCTTGCCCAGATCCTCGTTCGTGCCCTTCATGCGCACCACCAGCGGCACCGACAGGTTCACCGCCTTGCACGCCACGATCACGCCCTCGGCGATGGTGTCGCACTTCATGATGCCGCCGAAGATGTTCACCAGGATGCCCTTGACCTCCGGGTTCTTCAGCATGATCTTGAACGCCTCGGTCACCTTCTCGGCCGTGGCGCCACCGCCCACGTCCAGGAAGTTCGCCGGCTCGCCGCCGAACAGCTTGATGGTGTCCATCGTCGCCATCGCCAGACCGGCGCCGTTCACCAGGCAGCCGATGTTGCCGTCCAGGCTGATGTAGGCCAGATCGAACTTCGAGGCTTCCACTTCCGCCGGATCTTCCTCGTCCAGGTCGCGGTAGGCCACGATCTCCGGGTGACGGAACAGCGCGTTCGCGTCGAAGTTGAACTTCGCGTCCAGCGCGATCAGCCCGCCCTTCGAATCACGGTTCAGCGGGTTGATCTCGACCAGCGAGGCGTCCGTGTCCATGTAGCAGCGGTACAGGTTCTGGAACAGGCCGACCGCTTGCGCCATCGACACGTCTTCCAGACCGATCGCGCGGGCGATCTTCTCGGCCTGCTCGGCGCCCAGACCCGTCAGCGGGTCGATCACCTCGGTGATGATCTTCTCGGGCGTCGAATGCGCGACTTCCTCGATGTCCATGCCGCCTTCAGAAGACGCGATGAACGCGACCTTCTGCGACTGGCGGTCGGTGACCAGCGAGACGTAGAACTCCTTCTGGATGTCCGCGCCGTCCTCGATGTACAGCCGGCGCACCTTCTGGCCTTCCGGGCCGGTCTGGTGCGTCACCAGCTGCATGCCCAGGATCTGCTCGGCCAGACGCTTCACGTCGTCCAGGCTCTTGGCCACCTTCACGCCGCCGCCCTTGCCGCGGCCACCCGCGTGGATCTGTGCCTTCACGACCCACACCGGGCCGCCCAGCTTCTGCGCGGCTTCCACCGCCTCCTGCACCGTGAACGCCGGGTAGCCGCGCGGCACCGGCACGTCGAACTGGCGCAGGACTTCCTTGCCTTGGTATTCGTGGATCTTCATCGGGTTGAACTCTTGGGGAGGATGGGAACGATGCGGGACTGCATGGCGTGGAGGTGGCGCGCAGCAGTGGGCGCCCGTTCGGCGTCGATGCCGAAGCGCGAAGACTTTAGCATGGTGCACTGCGGCAACCACATGCGTGGTAACCGCCATGTACCGCGCGGCGGCCGCTCAGTCCGGATCCGCGCCTTCGCCCTTGAGTACCCGTCGTACCACGTCGCCTGAAAAGCCCCGTGCCATCAGGAATCGCACCTGGCGACCGTGTTCACGTGGGTCTGTGGCCAATGTGCCGAACCGGCGAGCCCACACGGCATGGGCGCGTGCCAGCTCGCTGGGCTGTAACGCCTCCAGCGTGTCACGCATCTGCTCCGCCGTGATGCCCTTGAGACTGAGTTCTCGGCGGATGCGTGCGGCGCCATGGCCCGTTGCCCTGCGGTGGACCACCGAGGCCACAAACCGTTCCTCGCTCAAAAAGCCACGCGATTGCAACTCGTCCAGCACACGGTCGATTTCGGCCGGATCTTCGGCATGTGGGGCGAGCTTGCGGATGAGTTCACTGCGCGAGTGCTCACGTGCGGCGAGGTACTTCAGTGCCCGTCCCTTGAGACTGAGCGTAGGCCTTGCTGTGGCCATGCGGTCACGCCTTGCCCTTGCCCTTCGAATCCCCGGCTCCAGCCGGCTCGTTGCTGCTGCCGGGCAGCAGACTGACGCCCAGCGATTCCCGGATGCGGTTCTCGATTTCGTGGGCCAGATCGCGGTTCTCGCGCAGGAATTCGCGCGAGTTGTCCTTGCCTTGACCGATCTTTTCGCCCTTGTAGGCGTACCACGCGCCGGACTTGTCGACGATCTTGGCCGTGACGCCCAGGTCGATGATTTCACCTTCGCGGCTGATGCCCTCGCCATAGAGAATGTCGAAGTCGGCGGTCTTGAACGGAGGCGCGACCTTGTTCTTCACGACCTTGACGCGGGTTTCGCTGCCGATGACCTCTTCACCCTTCTTGATGGAGCCGACGCGGCGGATGTCCAGGCGCACTGAGGCGTAGAACTTCAGGGCGTTGCCGCCGGTGGTGGTCTCGGGGCTGCCGAACATCACGCCGATCTTCATCCGGATCTGGTTGATGAAGATGACCATGCAGTTGGTCTTCTTGATCGTGGCGGTGAGCTTGCGCAGGGCCTGGCTCATCAGGCGGGCCTGCAGGCCGGGCAGGGAGTCGCCCATCTCGCCTTCGAGTTCGGCCTTGGGGGTCAGTGCCGCGACCGAGTCCACGACGATCAGGTCGACCGAGCCCGAGCGCACCAGCGCGTCCACGATTTCCAGCGCCTGCTCGCCGGTGTCCGGCTGGCTGATCAGCAGGTCCTGCAGGTTGACGCCGAGTTTCTGGGCGTACTGGGCGTCCAGCGCGTGTTCGGCGTCGATGAAGGCGCAGACGCCGGCGAGCTTCTGCATCTCGGCGATCACCTGCAGCGTCAGCGTGGTCTTGCCCGAGGACTCCGGGCCGTAGATCTCGACCACACGGCCGCGTGGCAGACCACCGACACCGAGCGCGATGTCCAGCCCCAGCGAACCAGTGGAGCAGACCTGGATGTCCGCGACGACCTCGCCTTCGCCCAGGCGCATGATCGAGCCTTTGCCAAACTGCTTCTCGATCTGGGCCAGTGCGGCTTGCAGGGCCTTGGCTTTTTCGGTGCTGAGGGCGGTGCTGTTCGGGTTGGATTTGCTCGGAGCGTCCATCGAAATTCTCCTGGGTGGATGGGTCATTATGTCAAAAGCTGGATGTTTGTACAGTTTTTTTGGTGAGCATGGGCGCATGTGTCCCGGCATGGCATCTGTACCGATGCGGTACAGGGCCGGTCTTTCTACAATCACGGCCAAGCCCCCGTCCACAGGGGTATTGAGGAGACAGACGCCATGCGCATCCTGATCGCTGAAGATGACCAGATTCTGGCCGACGGTTTGTTGCGCAGCCTGCGTTCTGCAGGATACGCCGTCGACCATGTAGGCAACGGTTCCGAGGCCGACGCCGCCTTGGCCGCCCACGAATTCGACATGCTGATACTGGACCTGGGCTTGCCGAAGCTGCATGGTCTGGAGGTGCTGAAGAAGCTGCGCGCGCGCGGATCGTCGGTGCCGGTGCTGATCCTGACGGCCGCGGACAGCATCGAGCAGCGGGTCAAGGGCCTGGACCTTGGTGCCGACGACTACATGGCCAAGCCGTTCTCGCTGCAGGAACTCGAAGCCCGTGTGCGAGCGCTGACGCGGCGTGGCCTGGGGTCTGCCAGCGCGCTGATCAAGCATGGCCCGCTCACCTTCGATGCCACGGGTCGCGTGGCCTACATCAACGAGCAGATGATCGACCTGTCGGCACGCGAGCTGAGCCTGCTGGAGGTGCTGCTGCAGCGCGCCGGTCGCCTGGTGAGCAAGGACCAGCTGGTCGAGCGGCTGTGCGAATGGGGCGAAGAGGTCAGCAACAACGCCATCGAGGTCTACATCCACCGCCTGCGCAAGAAGATCGAGCAGGGACCAATCCGCATCGCCACGGTGCGGGGGCTGGGCTACTGCCTTGAGAAGATCGCCGCTGCCTGAGGGGGCATCGCGCCGGCGCGAGCAGCGATCGCTGTTCGGCGAGATCCTGGACTGGATGCTCGCGCCGCTGCTGCTGCTGTGGCCGATGAGTCTGGCGCTGACCTGGCTGGCGGCCCAGGGCATTGCCAGCCGCCCGTATGACCGGGCGCTGATCGAGTCGGTGCGCTCGCTGGCGCAGCGGGTGGAGGTGCGCGGCGACAGCGTCTACTTCGACCTGTCGCGCGAGACCGCCCGGATGCTGCGCGCCGACGAGGTGGACAACGTCTATTACCAGGTGCTGGGGCCCCGCGGCGAGTTCGTCAGCGGCGACCGTGATCTGATGCTGCCGGCGGATGAGACGCCCCGGGTGCTGGGCGAGATGCATGTGCGCGACGACGAGGTGCACGGTGACAGCGTGCGTGTGGCCTACCAGTGGGTCAGCGCAGGCCCGGGCGAGCGGGCCGTGCTGGTGCAGGTGGCCGAGACGCTGACCAAGCGTTCGCGGCTGGCCACCGAGATCATCAAGGGCGTGATCCTGCCGCAGTTCGTGATCCTGCCGGTGGCCGTGCTGCTGGTGTGGCTGGCGCTGGTGCGGGGGCTCGCGCCGCTCAATGCCCTGCAGCAGCGCATCCGCGAGCGTGACAGCGATGACCTTTCGCCAATCGACGTGCACGAGGTGCCGGAGGAGGTCTCGCCGCTGGTGCAGTCGATCAACGACTTGCTGGAGCGCCAGCAGTCCGCGCTGGTGACGCAGAAGCGCTTCCTGGCCGATGCGGCGCACCAGCTCAAGACGCCGCTGGCCGGTCTGCGCATGCAGGCCGAGCTGGCCACGCGCGAGATCGACGCCGGCCAGGGCGATCCTGCGGTCATGAAGGCCTCGCTGGCCCAGATGGCGCATGCCTCGCAGCGTGCGGCGCACATGGTCAACCAGCTGCTGTCGATGGCCCGTGCAGATGCCAAGGCCGGTACGGTCGCCCGTGACGAGGTGGATCTGGAGGCACTGGCCACCGACGTGGTGCGCGACTTCGTGCCGCGGTCGCTGGACGCCGGCATCGACCTTGGCTTCGAAGGGCCGGACACGCAGATTCCGAGCGGATTGCGCCGGCCGCGGGACATGCTGGTGCTGGGACACGCGATGCTGCTGCGCGAGCTGATCACCAACCTGGTCGACAACGCGCTGCATTACACGCCCCGGCGCGGCACGGTGACCGTGCGTGTCGTGCCGGATCCGTTCGGGCAGGTGGTGGTGCTGCAGATCGAGGATTCGGGGCCTGGCATTCCCGCCTCCGAGCGCGATCTGGTGTTCCAGCCCTTCTACCGTGCGCTGGGCACCACCGTCGATGGCTCCGGTCTCGGGCTGGCCATCGTCGCCGAGATCGCGCAGCAGCATGGCACCTCGGTCGTGCTGGACGATGCCAGGGCACCGGGCCAGGTGTCGCCGGGCGAGGGGCCGGGGGCGCGGTTCACGATCCGCCTGCGCCGTGCCGCGCCACCCGAGCCGGCGGCGCCGTCCGGTGACTCAGCTCTGCATGAGCCGGCGTGAGCGCGCGATCGACATCAGGATGCCCAGCGACAGCCCCAGTGTCACCATCGCCGTTCCGCCATAGCTCATGAAGGGCAGCGGCACGCCGACCACGGGCAGGATGCCGCTGACCATGCCCATGTTGACCATGGCGTAGACGAAGAAGCTCATCGTGATCGCGCCCGCCAGCAGTCGCGAGAAGGTGGTCGGGGCTTCGAAGGCGATCACCAGGCCGCGCAGGATCAGGAAGCTGTAGCAGCTGATCAGCAGCAGCACGCCGATCAGACCGAACTCCTCGGAGTAGGCGGCAAAGATGAAGTCCGAGGTGCGCTCCGGGATGAACTCCAGATGGGTCTGCGTGCCCTTCATGAAGCCCTTGCCGGTGATGCCGCCGGAGCCGATGGCGATCATGCCCTGGATGATGTGGAAGCCCTTGCCCAGCGGATCCCGGGTCGGGTCGAGCAGGGTGCAGACGCGGTGCTTCTGGTAGGTGTGCAGCACATGCCAGTCCACGCCCGGCTCGCAGATCGTCGGCCCCGCCAGCACGACGGCGATGATCCCGAGAATGCCGACCACGGACACTGGCAGGATCGCCTTCCAGGACAGTCCAGCAAAGTAGATGACGAAGAAGCCGGCGAAGAAGATCAGCAGTCCGGTGCCGAGATCGGGCTGCTTGGCCACCAGCAGGAAGGGAACGAGCACCAGCACGAGGGCCTGCACGATGTCGCTGGTGCGGGGGCGGCCTTCGCGGCGCTGGAACCACCAGGCGACCATCAGCGGCGTGGCGATCTTCAGGATCTCGCTGGGCTGGATGACGATGCCGACATTGAGCCAGCGGCGTGCGCCCTTGTGGGTCGGGTCGATGCCGAACAGCGCCGTGAGCACCAGCAGGATGACGCCCACGGTGTAGAGCGGCACGGCCAGGGTCAGCAGCCGCTGCGGCGGCACCTGGGAGACGACGAAGAACACGACCCCTGCCAGCACCATGTTGCGCACATGCAGCGCAAAGCGTGCGCCGTTGTCGTAGCCGGCCGAATACATGGCGACCAGCCCGATGGTGACCAGCGAGAAGATGGCCAGCAGCAGCAGCGGGTCGAAGCCGCTGAACCATGGCCGCACGCGCTGCCACAGCGTGGGTTGCCCGAACGAGGACTGCAGGATCATGGTGAGCGTGGGGTGGCGGGCATGGCGGGCATGGAGGCGGGCGTCGGGGGGAACGCGGGGGGCGTGCGGCGTGGCACCCAGAGCCGTGGCCGGGACGGCGCCAGCGGAGAGAGCACCACGCCGGAAGCCGCAGAGGCCATGCCTGGGGCGGAGGCCGCAGATGCGGACGCGGACGGGAAGCCCATGGCACTCGCGGCGGCAGAGGCTGCTGCGGCCTGGGCATCGAGCCCTGCGCCCCGGGTGGGGGGCAGCGGCACGCTGGCCATCGGGAGCCCCGGCTCGATCGGTGCCGACCCCTGGCCCTTCTGCACCAGCGCAATGTCTGCCGGTGTCGGGTAGATGCCGGAGATGACGTAGTCGAGCACCCGGCGCGAGATCGGGGCGGCCGCTTCGGCGCCGAAGCCGGCGTTCTCGACGATGATGGCCAGCGCGATGCGTGGCTCGTCCAGCGGGGCGAAGGCGGTGTAGAGCGAGTGGTCGCGCTGGTAGTCGGCGAGCTTGGCGGCGTTGTACTTCTCGTTCTGGCGCACGCCGACCGCCTGGGCGGTGCCGGTCTTGCCACCGCTGGCGTAGGCCGCACCGGCAAACACCTTGGTCGAGGTGCCGGTCTGGGTCACGCCGTGCATGGCCCGGTTGATCACGGCGACATGCTCGGGCTTGAGTGCCAGCGGTTCGACGGCTTGCGAGGACACAGTGCGCCGCTCGCGGGTGACGACGTTCTCGATCTCGCGCACGACCCGTGGCTCGAAGCGCAGCCCGCCCGACACCAGCGTGGCCATCGCGGAGGCAAGCTGCGTCATGGTGAAGTTGTTGTAGCCCTGGCCGATGCCCAGCGAGATCGTCTCGCCCGCGTACCAGCGTTTCTGCTCGGGGCGCTTGTACTTGTTGCGCTTCCACTCGGTCGAGGGCAGATCGCCGGTGGACTCGCCTTCGAGGTCGATGCCGGTCTTGCGCCCGAAGCTGTAGAGGTCCATCTGGTCGTGGATCAGGTCCACGCCCATCTCGTTGGCCAGCGAGTAGTAGTAGACGTTGCTCGACTGCACGATCGAGCGGGCCATGTCCACCGCCCCCAGACCATGGTCGCCATGGCTGCGGAAGCGGTGGTTGCCGAACATGAAGGAGCCGTTGTCGAGGATGGTCTGCCCGGCCGTGCGCTTGCCGGTGGCCAGCGCGGCCATGGCCATGAACGGCTTGTAGGTGGAACCGGGCGGGTAGGTGCCGCGCAGGGCACGGTTGAGCATGGGCTTGTCGAGCGACTCGTTGAGTTCCTTCCACGAGTCCTGGTCGATGCCGCCGACGAACAGGTTGGGGTCGAAGCCCGGCATGCTGACGAAGGCCAGTACCTCGCCGTTGCGCGGGTCGATGGCCACCAGGGCGCCACGCCGCTTGCCGAACAGCTCCTCGATCAGCGCCTGCAGCTTGATGTCGATCGACAGGCGCACGGTGTTGCCGGGCGTCGCGGGCTCGGAGCGCAGGCGGCGCACGGGGTGTCCGCCGGCGCTGGTCTCGACCTCCTCGAAGCCGGTGGTGCCGTGCAGCTCGCGCTCATAGCGCTGCTCGATGCCGAGCTTGCCGATCACGTCGGTGCCCCGGTAGTTGGCCTGGTCCTCGTCGGACCACTCGGCCATGTCGTCCTTCTCGCGCTGGTTGATGCGGCCGATGTAGCCCAGCACATGGCCACCAATCTCCCCGAACGGGTAGTTGCGGAACAGGCGGGCCTTGATCTCGACACCCGGAAAGCGGTAGCGCCGGGCGGTGAAGCGCGCGACCTCCTCGTCGCTGAGCTTGGTGCGGATCGGGATGGACTCGAAGCTCTTGGAGTCGCCCATCAGGCGCTTGAAGCGGCGGCGGTCGCGCGGCTGGATCTCGACCACTTCGGCGAGCTGGTCGATCACCTGCTCCAGGTCGTCTTCGAGCTGGGAGCGGGTGATCTCGAGCGTGTAGGCCGAGTAGTTGTCGGCCAGCACGACACCGTTGCGGTCGACGATGAGGCCACGGTTGGGCACGATCGGGACCACGGCGATGCGATTTTTCTCGGCGCGCGTGGTGAGTTCATCGAACTTGAGGACCTGCAGCGTGAACAGCCGCGCCACCAGCAGTCCGAAGCAGCACAGCACCACCAGCGCGGCCACGATCAGGCGGATGCGGAACCGGTCCAGCTCCTGCTCGACATTGCGCAGCTCGGTCATCGTCCCCAGGCCGATGGGCTTCACAGCGGTCGGTTCTTGTCAGGGTCCGGCGCGCGGCGCTGGGGCGCGAGCAGCAGCAGGCTCACCAACGGCCACAGCAGGCTCTCGAACAGCGGCGACAGCAGCACCGACCAGCCGGGGAACTCGCCGCCCGAGGCCATGCGCAGCAGCAGGGAGGTCAGGTGTGCCGCGGCGAACAGCGGCAGCACATGCAGCGCCTGCGCCGGAGCCGTGAACCACAGCAGGCGGCGGTGGATGGTGATGGCGAAATAGCTGACCAGCGTGTAGGCCAGTGCATGCTGGCCCAGCAGGCCGCCCTGGTGCACATCCATGAACAGGCCGAACACGAAGGCCGCACCCACGCCGACCCGGCGCGGCTGGTGGACATTCCAGAACACGAGTGCCAGCGCGATGAAATCCGGCATGGCCGGCTGGCGCCCCAGTGGCACCAGGTTCAGTCCGAACGCCACGAGCAGCGTCATCCACATGAACCACGGGTTCACCGGCAGCAGCAGCTGGTCGCTGGAGCGGGGCATCATGGCTTGCTGCTCCCCTTGGCGGCCGGTTTGGCGGCTGCGGCGTCCTTGGCGTGCACGGGCTGGCCGACATCGCTGGCGGCCGGCGGAGGGGGCAGCTGCGCTCCGACAGGTTCGAGCACCAGCACATGGCGCACGCTGTCGGGCACGGTGGCTGGGATGAGCGCGATCTTGGCAAAATCGGACTGGGTGCGCCGATCCAGGCGCCCCACCTTGGCCACGGGCAGGCCCGGTGGATAGACACCGTCCAGCCCCGAGGTCTGCAGGATGTCGCCTACCTGCACATCGGCATTGGCGGCCACGAAGCGCAGCTCCATGCGGTCGGCCGAAGGATCGCCGAATGCCACGCCGCGCAGGCCCGTGCGGACGTTGTGGACCGGGATGGCCGCGTTCTCGTCGATCACCAGCGTCACTTCGGAGGTCATGGGATAGACCCGCGTGACCTGTCCGATCACGCCCAGCTCATGGATGACCGGCGAGCCATGCTGCACGCCCTGGTTGCTGCCCCGGTCGATGATGATCTTGCGGGTGTAGGGGTCTGCTGCGTCATAGAGCACTTCTGCGGCGCGGGAGCGCACCGACAGCCGGTTGCGCAGTTCCAGCAGCGCGCGCAGTCGGGCGTTTTCCTGCAGCAGCTGTTCGGCCTGCAGCGAGCGCTCGGCCTGGCGGGTCAGCTCGGCGCGGGCACGCTCGGTGGTCTGCTGCGCCTGCGCGATCCCGGAGAGGTAGTCGTTGGCCGAGGCCAGGCCACGAACCGGTGCCAGCAAGGTCCGCTCGACCGGGTGCAGCAGCACGGCTGCCGCGGTCCGCAGCGGCGTGGTCAGGCCGACCCGCGAGTCGGCCGCCATGAGCAGCACCGACATCGACGCGAAGAACAGCAACTGCGACAGGGCCGACGGGCCTTGCCGGAAGAAGGGGGGCGGAGAACGGTCGAGGGTACCCAGTGGCATGTCAGCAGGTGCCGGCGTTCACCGGAGTTGCCGCGTCGACCGCGTTCACCGCGGCCGGCACGTTCACTCCGATGTGAAGATCGAACCCAGGCGCTCCATGCGCTCCAGCGCCATGCCGCAGCCGCGCACCACACAGGTCAGCGGATCCTCGGCGATCAGCACCGGCAGGCCGGTTTCCTCGGCGAGCAGGCGGTCCAGGTCGCGCAGCAGCGCGCCGCCGCCGGTCAGCATCATGCCGCGGTCGGCGATGTCGGCGCCGAGTTCGGGCGGGGTCTGCTCCAGCGCCTTCTTGACCGAGGAGACGATCTGGTTGAGCGGGTCGGTCAGCGCTTCGAGGATCTCGTTGCTGGAGACCGTGAAGCTGCGCGGCACGCCTTCGCTGAGGTTGCGGCCCTTGACTTCCATCTCCTTGATCTCGGAGCCGGGGAAGGCTGAGCCGATTTCCTTCTTGATGGCCTCGGCGGTGGGCTCGCCGATCAGCATGCCGTAGTTGCGGCGGATGTAGTTGATGATGGCTTCGTCGAACTTGTCGCCGCCGACGCGCACCGAGCCCTTGTAGACCATGCCGCCGAGCGAGATGACGCCGACCTCGGTCGTGCCGCCGCCGATGTCGACCACCATCGAGCCCGAGGCTTCCGACACCGGCATGCCGGCGCCGATCGCTGCCGCCATCGGCTCCTCGATCAGGTAGACCTCGCTGGCCCCGGCGCCGAGCGCCGATTCGCGGATTGCGCGGCGCTCGACCTGGGTCGAGCCGCAGGGCACGCAGATGATGATGCGCGGGCTCGGCCGCAGCAGCGAGCGCGGGTGCACCATCTTGATGAACTGCTTGAGCATCTGCTCGGTGACGGTGAAGTCGGCGATCACGCCGTCCTTCATCGGGCGGATGGCCTCGATGTTGCCCGGCACCTTGCCGAGCATCGCCTTGGCTTCGGCACCGACCGCCTGGATGGTCTTCTTGCCATGCGGGCCGCCCTCATGGCGAATGGCCACCACCGAGGGCTCGTTCAGCACGATGCCCGTGCCTCGAACATAGATCAGGGTATTGGCGGTGCCGAGGTCGATCGCGAGATCGGTAGAGAAATATCGACGCAACGATCCGAACATGGTGAACTCGTGGGCATTCCGGCGGCACGTTGGCGGCAGGAGCGCGTGACTGGAAGAGCGGGTGATAATACCCCATGGCTTGTGGCGTGGCCTTGGCCCCGCCGGGTCTGCCTCTTCATGTCGGCGACCGGTGGCCTCCCATGTAGGGGTCTTATCTGCGCCCAGTGCGCCCGTTTCATTTCATTGTTCACGAAAATGGCACTCACGCCCCAGGATGTGCGCCGGATTGCCAATCTGGCCCGGCTTGAACTGAGCGAGGCCGAGCAGGCAAGTCTGCTGGGCGAGCTCAACGGTTTCTTCAACATCGTCGAGCGCATGCGTGCGGTGGACACCACCGGCGTGGCGCCGCTGTACACCCCGCTGTCGGCTGTCCAGGAGGTTCACCTGCGCTTGCGCGAGGACGCGGTGACCGAGCACGACAACCGGGCCGCCAACCAGAAGAGCGCCCCGGCCGTCGAGGCCGGGCTGTTCCTGGTGCCCCGCGTGATCGAGTGAATCCGAGCGAGATGGCCATGACCCTGTCGACTTCCCTGTCCACCACGCCCCTGCACACCCTGGGCGTGGCCGAACTGTCGCACCTGCTCGACCAGAAGCAGGTTTCCAGCGTCGAGCTGACCCGCCACCTGCTGGACCGCCTGGAGGCCCATGCTGCGCTGGGTGCCTTCCTGTCCGTCGACGCTGACGTCGCGCTGGCCCAGGCGGCGGCTGCCGACGCCTGGCGCGCCCGTGGCGTGGCGGGCGCCGGCCACACATTGCTGGGCGTGCCGATCGCGCACAAGGACATCTTCGTCACCCGCGACTTCCCGAGCACCGCCGGCTCGAAGATGCTCGACGGCTACCGCAGCCCCTTCGACGCCACCGTGGTCAGCCGGCTGGCGTCGGCCGGGGCGGTGACGCTGGGCAAGCTCAACTGCGACGAGTTCGCGATGGGCGGCTCGAACGAGAACTCGGCCTACACCCCAGCGCGCAACCCGTGGAACACCGGCCGCATCCCGGGCGGCTCGTCCGGTGGCAGTGCGGTCGCGGTCGCCGCCCGCCTGATCCCGGCGGCCACCGGCACCGACACCGGCGGCTCCGTGCGCCAGCCCGCGTCGCTCACCGGCATCACCGGCATCAAGCCGACCTACGGCCGCTGCTCGCGCTACGGGATGATCGCCTTCGCCTCCAGCCTCGACCAGGCCGGCCCGATGGCGCGCTCGGCGCTCGACTGTGCCCACCTGCTGCAGGCCATGAGTGGCTTCGACCCGCGTGACGCGACCAGTGCCGAGCAGCCCGTGCCCGACTTCGTCGCCGCGACCACCACGCTGCGCGAAGGCGCGACCGCAGACCGCCCGCTCGTCGGCCTGCGCATCGGTCTGCCCAAGGAGTTCTTCGGCGAGGGCGTGTCGGCTGACGTGCTGGCCGCGACCCGCGCGGCGCTGGCCGAGCTGGAGACGCTGGGCGCCACGCTGGTCGAGGTCAGCCTGCCGCGCACCGAGCTGTCGATCCCCGTGTACTACATCATCGCCCCGGCCGAGGCCAGCTCGAACCTGAGCCGCTTCGACGGTGTGCGCTACGGGCACCGGGCAGCGCAGTACAAAGATCTGAACGACCTGTACCGCAAGAGCCGCAGCGAGGGCTTCGGCACCGAGGTCAAGCGCCGGATCATGATCGGCGCCTACGTGCTCTCGCATGGCTACTACGACGCCTATTACCTGCAGGCCCAGAAGCTGCGCCGCATGATCGCCGACGATTTCCAGGCGGCACTCAAGCAGTGCGACCTGATCGCCGGCCCGGTGTCGCCGACGGTGGCGCGCCCGATCGGCAGCCAGACCGACCCAGTGGCCGAGTACCTCGCCGACATCTTCACGCTGCCGGCGTCGCTGGCCGGGCTGCCGGGCATCAGCGTGCCGGCCGGCTTCGGCGCGGACGGGCTGCCTGTGGGCCTGCAGCTGATCGGCAACTACTGGCAGGAAGCCGCGTTGCTGCACGCCGGCCACGCGCTGCAGCAGGCCACCGACTGGCACCAGCAGGCGCCTGCCGGTTATTGATTGAGCGTGAGGCCAAGGCCCGTCAGCGGGCCTTGCCCAGCGCGTCGACCATCGCCTTGATGGCCGACATCTGCGAGCCCGCCTTCCAGGCGTAGGTCGGCCCGGTGTAGCCGAACCAGTCCCAGCAGCCCTTCGGATTGAACGGGACGTTCGAGGCGTTGACCTGCGGGTACAGCACCAGCATGCGGTTGTGTTCGGCCCACTCGTTGTAGCCGGTGTCGGCGATGAAGTTCTTGCCGACCTTCTCGGCGGATTGCTCGCAGCCGTGGATCGCGACGTGGACCTTGCAGGCCTGGCCCGCATCACACGACGGCGGCACATACAGGAAGGCTTCCTCGGCCATGCCCGTGCCGGCGGACGCGAACGCACGCTGGTTGAACGTCACCATGCGCCCGGCGAGGCTGGTGGCCTTGGGCTGCAGCTTGCCGTGGATGTGCGCCAGCAGCGCGCCGGACTGGTCGTAGCCCAGGCCGTTGACAACGCACTGGCTGATGTAGGGCGTGGCGTTGGCGTCGCAGGCGTTGCCGTAGGTTGGGGTGATGACGGCGTGGCCGGCGGGGATGTTGTTCACATAGAGCAGCTGGCTGTCGGGCACGCCCACCTGCTTGAAGAACGACACCGTGGCGTTGACGGCCGGTGGCTTGACGACGGTGTCCTTCGTGCCGCTGAACACATAGAGGCGGCGCTTTTTCAGGTTGCTCAGCTTGTCGATCTGGCCGGCGGCCTCGAACTGGCGCGCCGCGGCGCTCATGAGGGCGGCGTTCGGGTAGACCATCGGCACCTGGCCCATGCAGATGCCCGCGTAGGCGATGTTGCCCGCGGCGCAGTAGTACGGGCCGCCGGCGACGATGCCGGCACCCTTGAAGGTGGCGGAGTAGGCGACCTGCAGCTGGGCGGCCATGAAGGCGCCCGACGACAGGCCCGAGACCGAGACCTCGTTGCGGTCGATCTGGAAATGCGGCAGGGGCTCGGCGGCCTGGGCGGTCACACCTGGAAGCGCTGAAAGCGCGCAGGCCAGCAGGCAGGCGGGGGCGAAGAGGCGGTGGCGAGGCATGGAGCGGCTCCTGAGGTGGAGAATTTGGGACACCGGGAGCTGACTTTAGCCAAGAGCGTCAACCGATGTTGCGCTGCAGCATACTGGGCGTCGCTCTCATGCCACAGCGCCTTGCCATGTCTGGCCGCTGCGGGGGCGGGCGGCCTCGTATGATGCGCGCCCCCTTGATCTGCGCCTTGCGTCCGCCCATGTCTGCCACTCCCCGTTTCTGCGCCATCGACTTCGGCACCTCGAATTCCGCGGTGGCCGTGCCCCGGGACGGCGAGATGGTGCTGGTGCCGCTCGAAGACGGTGCCACCACGATGCCGACCGCCACGTTCTACCTCGGCGAAGGGCCGGACCTGCAGAACCTGCCGCGGCTGGTCGGACGCGCAGCCATCGCGTCTTATGTCGAAGGGACGGAAGGGCGGCTGATGCGCTCGATGAAGAGCGTGCTGGGCTCGGCGCTGATGGCGCAGCACACCGACATCGGCGCCGGCCGCTCGGTCAGCTTCGCCGACGTGATCGCCAGCTACCTGCGCCATCTCAAGCGCAGCGCCGAAGCGCACGCCGGCCACCCGCTGACGGCGGTGGTGGTGGGGCGGCCGGTGTTCTTCGTCGATGACGACCCGGTGCGCGATGCGCAGGCGCAGGCCTCGCTGGAAGAGGCGGCGCGGGCGGCCGGCTTCGAGGAGGTGCAGTTCCAGTTCGAGCCGCTGGCGGCCGCCTTCGACCATGAGTCCCGCATCGACGCCGACCAGCGCGTGCTGGTGGCCGACATCGGCGGCGGCACCTCGGACTTCTCGATCGTGCAGGTCGGACCGAGCCACCGTGACCGGTTGGACCGGCAGGGGGATGTGCTCGGCCACCACGGCATCCACATCGCCGGCACCGATTTCGATCGGCGCATCGAACTGGGCGCGATCCTGCGCGAGTTCGGTTTCGGCGCGATGGGGCCGTCGATTGGCGGGCAGCCGGCCCGCGAGGTGCCCAGCCGGGTCTACCACGACCTGGCGACCTGGCACCTCATCAACAGCGTCTACCGGCCGCAGCGGGTGCAGGAGCTGCGTGCGATGAAGATCAACTACGCCGACCTGCGCCACCACACGCGGCTGATGACGGTGGTGAACGACCACCTTGGACACGACCTGCTGGGCCGGGCCGAGATGGCCAAGATCGCGTCGGCGGCAGGCGACGACGCCTGCATCGACCTGCGCCTCGTGGAGCGTGGCCTGTCGGTGACGATGACCTCGGCCCAGGCGCAGCGTGCGCTGGCCGACGACATCGGCCGCATCGCCGACGCGGCGCTGGAAACCGTGCGACTGGCCGGCCTGCGGCTCGACCAGATCGACGCGCTGTATTTCACCGGCGGCTCCACCGGGCTCCGGCTGCTGACCGACCGCCTGGCGGCGGCCTTTCCGAAGGCGCAGGCGCTGCAGGGCGAGCGCCTGGCCAGCGTCGCCAGCGGACTGGGGCTGGACGCGCGCCGCCGCTTCGCGCCCCGGCACTGAGCGGCGCTCTGCGTCAGAGCACGCGCTGCGGGCGGCGGGGTTCGTCCGGGCGGGGTTGCAGTGGGTCGGCGATCCCGGGAGGCACGGGCGGCGCGGACGGTGTGCCTTCATGGTGGCGCCGGTCCGGCCGTGGGGGCCGCACGGCGATGTCCGGTGGCGGCAGCGGCAGGGTCGGGGGGGCGGGTGCCACCCAGCGCGGTGGACGTGCAGGCTCGCGTGGCTCCGGGTGCTGGCGCCAGGGGCGGTGCGGTGGTTCGACCACGATGGGGGCTGGCACCACGATCACACGTGGCGGGGGCGGCGGCGGTGGGGGCGGGACATCCCATGCCGGCGCCGCCCGCCACTGGCGCGGGCGCCGGTCATCCCAGTCGTCTGGCCGATCGTGCGCCGCTGGAGGGGCCATGGCCCAGGCGGCGAAGGCGTCGGCTTGTGGAAAACCGATCTGCCAGCGTCCGCTGCGGTCGCGCTCGGCCCGGTGCCCGGGGGGCAGCAGCAGCGTGCCGTCCTCGTTCTCGATGCGCAGCGCGCTGCGCCAGGCGGTGGCGCTGCCCGCGTCAAGGCCCCGACGGTCTGGCGCATCGACGCGGAACAGGCCGGCGCCATGCGGCTGGTGGCGACCCGCGGCGCTGTCGACCTGCCAGCGCCAGGCGCCTTCGTCGCGGCGCAGCTCCAGCACCACCCCGCCGCGCTCCAGATCCAGCGCCACGGCGTTGCGGTCGAGCCGCCGCACCAGCAGTTCGCTGCGTTCATCGAGCTTCACGCGGTTCGGGCCGATGTCGATCACCAGCCGGCTGTTCCAGCCAGTGGACAGACGGTCGCCTTCGCGGATCTCGGTCTGGCGCGCGCGCGGGCCGTCCCCCAGCTCGAACGCCTCGCCGCTGGCGCGCTGCAGGCGAAGGCGGCCGTCCAGGTCCGCGACACGGGCGCCGGGTTCCGCGTCCTCCTGGTGCCAGGCGGCGGGCTGGACGGCCGCGCTGGTGTCGGGTGTCACCAGTGCGGCAACGGCCAGCAAGGCGGCGATCAGCAGGGGCATGGGGAACTCCGTGGGCAGTGCGAATGCCTCTGCAACGGGCGAGCCACCGTGTGCGACGACGTGCGCCCCGCCGATGCACCGTGAAAACCACCCGGTCGCGAATGGCGAAAATGTGACACCGTGACCCGTCTTCTCCGGCGGTCGGATCCGGGCATTTTCTGCACGTCGGTGCCGCACTGCCGCCATATTTCACAGTTCGGTCCGCACTGGCTCACCCGGTGAACTGGCGCTGCATCCATGTCGGTCAGCCTAAGTGCTTCATTTGTATGGCTTTTTTCCGAATCGGCCGATTCGGACGTGGAATCGATCTAAGTGCTTGATTTCATTGGTTATTCCGAATCGGCTTTCTTGACCCCCCCGCAATTTCTCCGCTACAGTGGGAGATCGTGTCGATTTGTGGGTATTCGTGGCCGGATTTCATTTCCAGGGAACTTCAGCGCTCGCGCTGGACGCCAAAGGCCGCTTCAGCGTCCCGGCGCGCCACCGCGAGATGTTGGCCATCGTTCCGGAAGACCGCCCGACCCTGACCTTGACGCGGCATCCCGATGGTTGCCTGATGGTGTTTCCGCGCGCTGTGTGGGAAGACTTCCGTGTCCGGATCGCGTCGCTGCCCTTGTCGGCCAGCGGCTGGAAGCGTCTGCTGCTGGGCAGCGCGATGGAGGTCGAACTGGACAGCGCGTCCCGCGTGCTGGTGTCCCCGGAACTCCGCGCCGCCGCCGCACTGGACCGGCAGGTCCTGCTCATTGGCATGGGCAACCACCTCGAACTCTGGGACGTTCAACGCCACTCGGCGGCCGAGGCCGCCTTGCTGCAGCAGCCCATGCCGGCGCAACTGCAGGACTTCAGTTTCTGACCCCCTCCCCATGGCCCCAGACGACGCAGTACCCCGACAACACCGCACGGTGTTGCTCCATGAAGCGGTCGATGCCCTCGTGCACCGGCCGGAAGGCGCCTATGTGGACGGCACCTTTGGCCGCGGTGGCCATTCGCGCCTGATCCTGTCGCGCCTGTCCCCGGACGGGCGACTGCTGGCGATCGACCGCGACCCGGAAGCCGTCGCCCACGCGACCCAGGGTGAGGCGTGCATCGCCGATCCGCGCTTCTCGATCGACCACAGCCGCTTCGCCGACTACCCTGCCGTGATGGCCCGCCACGGCGTGGCCCGGCTCGACGGCTTGCTGCTCGACGTCGGTGTGTCCTCGCCGCAGATCGACGACCCCGCACGCGGCTTCAGCTTCCGCCATGACGGACCGCTCGACATGCGCATGGACCCGACCCGCGGCCAGAGCGCCGCCGAGTTCCTGGCCACCGCCCCGAAGGAGCGCATCGCCGAGGTCATCCGCGACTACGGCGAGGAGCGCTTCGCGCCGGCGATCGCCCGCGCCGTGGTGGCGCGGCGCGAATCCGGGCATATCCTGCAGCGCACCAGCGAGCTGGCCAGTCTTGTCGCCAGTGTCGTGCGCACCCGCGAGCGGGGCCAGGATCCGGCCACGCGCACCTTCCAGGCCCTGCGCATCCTCGTCAACGGCGAACTGGAGGAGCTGGAGCAGGCGCTGGAGGCCTCGCTGACCGCGCTCAAACCGGGCGGTCGGCTGGCGGTGATCAGCTTCCATTCGCTCGAAGACCGCATCGTCAAGACCTTCATCCTTCGACATTCCCGCGAAGTGTTCGACCGCCGCGCACCCTTCGCTGAACCCAAGCCGGCGCTGCTGAACGCCCTGGCGCGCATCAAGCCTTCCGACGAGGAGGTCAGCGGCAATGGCCGCTCCCGCTCCGCCGTGCTGCGGGTGGCCGAGCGCACCGAGGTCGCGCTGCCGCCGGTGTGGAGCCGCCCATGACCCGTCTGAACATCCTGCTGCTGCTGGCGGTCGTCGCCAGTGCGCTGTACCTGGTGCAGGTCTCCTACGAGACCCGGCGCCAGTTCATCCAGCTGGAGCGTGAGCGCAACCAGTCGCAGCGGCTGGAACAGGATGCCGAGAAGCTGCGCGTGCAGCTGCGCACGCAGGCCACGCATCTGCGTGTCGAGCAAAAGGCCCGCGAGCAGCTGCACATGACCACGGCGTCACCCGCCGTGACCCAGTACCTCCAGGCGGACGGCACACTGCCGGCTCCGGTGTCCCCGGCCGCATCGAAAGGGCGCCCATGAAGCTCCCCGGACGGGATGCGCTGCGCGGGCGTGCGGCGGCACCTGAACCCGCGCCTCAGGGCGCGAAATACGCCTCCAGCCCGTTGCTGGCGGCCAAGACGCCGATCTGGCGTTCACGGTTCCTCGTGCTGGGCGTGGGGCTGACCTTCGGCCTGCTGATCGGGCGGGCGGTCTACATCCAGGTGGTCAACCAGGATTTCTTCCAGCAGCAGGGCGAGAGCCGCTACCAGCGCACCTTCGCGCTGCAGGCCAGCCGTGGCCGCATCACCGACCGCACGGGGCAGGTGCTGGCCGCCAGCGTGCCGGCGCAGTCGATCTGGGTCATCCCCAAGGACTTCAATGCCAGCCCGGCGGAGCGCCAGACGCTGGCGAAGCTGCTCGGCATGGCCCCGGCGGACCTGAACAACCGCCTGAAGGAGAACCCGAACTTCGTCTGGCTGCGCCGCCTGGTGGACGACAGCGTGGCTGCGCAGATCAAGGCGCTGGCCCTGAAGGGCGTCCACCAGCAGCGCGAGTACCGCCGCGAGTACCCCGAAGGCGAGGCGGCCGCGCATGTGGTGGGCTTCACCAATGTGGAGCAGAGGGGCCAGGAAGGCATCGAGCTGGCGTTCCAGAAGGATCTGGACGGCCGCAACGGCAGCCGCAGCGTCGTGCGCGACCGGCTGGGCAACGTGATCGAGGACATCGGCGAGCGTGTCGAGCCGGCCGACGGGCACGACATCGCGCTGTCGATCGACGCCCGGGTGCAGTTCGTCGCCTACCAGCAGGTGCGCGACGCGGTGATCCGCCACAAGGCCAAGGCGGGCAGTGCGGTGGTCCTGGACACGCAGACTGGCGAGGTGCTGGCGCTGGCCAACTACCCGAGCTACACCCCCGGCGACCGCCTGACCCGCACCGGTGCCAACCTGCGCAACCGGGCGCTGACCGACACCTTCGAGCCCGGCTCGACGATGAAGCCCTTCATCACCGCGCTGGCGATGCAGTCCGGGCGTGTCAATCCGTCCA
Source organism: Sphaerotilus sp. (assembly GCF_034519685.1). Classification (GTDB taxonomy): domain Bacteria; phylum Pseudomonadota; class Gammaproteobacteria; order Burkholderiales; family Burkholderiaceae_C; genus Sphaerotilus. Next base: position 526,595 of record NZ_JAXHOF010000002.1, read on the forward strand.
CCATCATCCAGACCGCCCCGGGCAGCATCACCATCACCGGCTCGACCATCCGCGATTCGCATCCGCACGGCGCGCTCACGGTGCAGCAGGTGCTGCAGAAGTCGAGCAACGTCGGCACCGTCAAGATGGCCATGCAGATGCAGCCGCGCGAGATGTGGGATCTCTACCATGCCGTCGGCTTTGGCCAGAAGCCGCCGCTGGTCTTCCCGGGGCTCGCCAGTGGCAAGCTGCGGGCCTACAAGACCTGGCGTCCGATCGAGCAGGCGACGATGAGCTACGGCTACGGCCTGTCCACCTCGCTGTTCCAGCTGGCCCGGGCCTACAGCGTGTTCGCGCGCGACGGTGATCTGGTGCCGGTGTCGCTGGTCCGGCAGCCCGGCCCGGTCGCTGGCGAGCCGGTGTTCCGGCCGGAGGTCGTGCGCGAGGTCCGCACCATGCTGCAGATGGCGGCGGGTGAAGGTGGCACGGCCCCGAAGGCGCAGGCCGTCGGCTATTCGGTCGGAGGCAAGACCGGCACCGCCCGCAAGCAGGACGGCGGCCGCTACGCCTCGAACAAGTACCGCGCCTGGTTCGTCGGCATGGCGCCGGTCCAGGCCCCGCGCATCGTCGTGGCCGTGATGGTGGACGAGCCGGACAACGGCACCTACTACGGCGGCGAAGTGGCCGCCCCGGTGTTCAGCCAGGTGGTGCAGCAGACCCTGCGCGTGATGGGTGTGCCGCCTGATCTGGAGATCAAGCCCCAGATCATTGCCCGTGCCCAGGCGGCCAAGGCCGAACAGGAGTCTTTCTGATGACGGGCATCGTGTCCTTGCCGGACTTGCCGGCTGTCCTCGACTGGCTGCGCGCCCGGGCGCCGCAAGCCACCTTGTGCACCGACAGCCGCCGCGTCCAGCCCGGCGACCTCTTCATTGCGTGGCCGGGCTACGCCCAGGATGGGCGGGTCCATGTGGCGGCGGCCCTGACGGCTGGCGCGGCGGCCTGTCTGGTCGAAGCGGAGGGGGTGGAGGCTTTCGGGTTCGACGATGCGCGGATCGCCGCCGTGGCGGGCCTGAAGGCGATGACCGCCGGGCTGGCCGACGCCTGGCATGGCCGACCGAGCGCCGCGCTGTCCGTCATCGCCACCACCGGCACCAACGGCAAGACCTCCACCGCCTGGTGGACCGCGCAGGCGCTGAGCCTGTCGGGGCGGCGCTGCGGCGTGGTCGGCACGCTCGGCGTGGGCGAGCCGCCGAGCCGCGTGGCGCCCGAGGCGCGTGTCGTGGCCACCGGCCTGACCACGCCCGACCCGGTCACGCTGCACCGCAGCCTGCGCGCCTTCGTCGACCAGGGGTTCGCGGCCTGCGTGATGGAGGCCTCGTCGATCGGCGTGGCCGAGCACCGGCTGGACGCGGTGCGCATCCAGGTGGCGCTCTACACCAACTTCACGCCCGACCACCTCGACTACCACGGCAGCATGGCCGCCTACTGGCAGGCCAAGCGGGCGCTGTTCGACTGGCCGGGGCTGCGGGCGGCCGTCGTCAACCTTGACGATGCGCAGGGCGCGCTGCTGGCCGAGGAGCTGTCGGCGCAGGGCGCGCCGGAGGTCTGGACCTATGCGATGCAGCCGCGTGCTGTGCCGGCCCGGCTGCAGGCGCAGGACGTGCATTACGAAGCCGACGGGCTGTGCTTCACCGTGCGCGAAGGCGCCGACGCGGTACTGGTGCGCACCGGGCTGATCGGCGAATACAACGTGGCCAACGTGCTGGCGGTGTTTGGCGGGCTGCGGGCGCTGTGCCTGACGCTGGCGGAGATCGCGCCGCTGGCGGTCGACTTCACGCCGGTGCCGGGCCGCATGCAGCGGGTCGAGCCGCCGGACGCTGCCGCTGCGCTGCCGCAGGTCGTCGTCGATTACGCCCACACGCCGGATGCGCTCGACAAGGCGCTGCAGGCGCTGCGGCCGTTCGCGGCGGCGCGGGGCGGGCGGCTGTGGTGCGTGTTCGGCTGTGGTGGCAACCGCGACGCGGGCAAGCGCCCTGTGATGGGGCGGCTGGCGCAGGCGCTGGCTGACGAGGTCATCCTGACCAGCGACAACCCGCGCCACGAGGCGCCCGACGCCATCCTGGCGCAGATCGCCGCCGGCTGCACACCGTCGCCGCACCTGCGCACGCTGGAAGACCGCGCTGCCGCCATCGCCGCCGCCCTGACCGAGGCGAACACGGCCGACGTGGTCCTCATCGCCGGCAAGGGCCACGAGGACTATCAGGAGACGGCGGGTGTGAAGCGGTTTTTTTCAGATCTGGACGAAGCGGCCGGCGCGCTACAACGCCGTGTGTCCCACCGTCCCTGACCTTCCCCGATGATGTCCCACGAATTCATGACCCTGGGCGAGGCCCATGCCCTGGTGGCGGCGCGCCTGCCCGGCACGCGGCTGGTCGGTGACCCGGCCACCGCGCTGCAGCGTGTCCACACCGACACCCGCAGCCTGCGCGCGGGCGACCTGTTCGTCGCGCTGCGCGGCGAGCGTTTCGATGCCCACAGCTTCCTGCCGCAGGCGGGCGCGGCGGGCGCCGTGGCGGCCATCGCCGAGCGTGGACTGGCCGAGGCCGGGCTGGCCGGACTGGAAGTGCCCGACACGCTGAGCGCGCTGCAGGCGCTCGCCGAGGGCTGGCGCGCCAGTCTGATGCTGCCGCTGATTGCGGTGACCGGCAGCAACGGCAAGACCACGGTGACGCAGATGATCGCCTCCATCCTGCGCACCGCGCAGGGGGACGCCGCCCACGCCACCGCCGGCAACCTGAACAACCACATCGGCGTGCCGCTGACGGTGCTGGGCCTGCGTCGCCACCACCGCATCGCGGTGATCGAGCTGGGCATGAACCACCCCGGCGAGATCGCCGAGCTGGCGCGCATCGCGCAGCCGACGGTCGCGCTGGTCAACAACGCCCAGCGCGAGCACCTCGAATTCATGAAGACGGTGGAAGCGGTCGCGCGCGAGAACGGCTCGGTGATCGCGGCGCTGCCGGCCAATGGCGTGGCGGTGTTTCCGGCGGACGACGACTACACGCTGCTGTGGCATGCACTGGCCGGCGCGCGGCGCGTGGCGACTTTCGCGCTCGACGCCGACACGGGCGCCACACTGACCGCGCAGGCCGACTGGCAGGGCGACCACTGGGCGGCGCAGCTGCACACGCCGGCGGGCGAGTTGACGCTGGCACTGGCGGTGGCCGGCGCGCACAACGTGCGCAACGCGCTGGCGGCGGCGGGCTGTGCGCTGGCGGCCGGCGTGTCGGCCGAGGCGGTGCGCGACGGGCTGGCGGCGTTCGTGCCGGTGCGGGGGCGCTCGCAGGTGCAGCGCTGCGCCTGGCGCGGCCGCACCATCACGCTGGTCGACGACAGCTACAACGCCAACCCCGACTCGGTGCGGGCCGCCATCGAGGTGCTGGCGGCGCTGCCCGGGCCGCGCTGGCTGGTGCTGGGCGACATGGGCGAAGTGGGCGACCGCGGCCCAGAGTTCCATGCTGAAGTCGGCCAGCTCGCCGCCGCCAGAGGCATCGAAATCGTCTGGACAGCAGGCATACTCGCGGCCCACGCCGCGCAGGCGCTCACGCCACCGACCTCGGGTCGCCACCACGCCGATGCGGCTGCCCTCGTGGCGGCGATGCAGGCCGAGGGCGGTGCGGCGGTGCAGGCGGCGCAGTCGGTGCTGGTCAAGGGCTCGCGCTTCATGAAGATGGAACAGGTCGTTGCCGCGATCTGTGGAGAACAACATGCTCATTAGCCTCGCACAGTGGTTGCAAGGCCTTTATCCCGAGAGCCTCGGCTTCCTGCGGGTCTTCCAGTACATCACCTTCCGTGCGGTGATGGCGGCCACGACGGCGCTGCTGATCGGGCTGGCGTTCGGGCCGTGGGTGATCCGGCGGCTGACCGAGCTGAAGATCGGCCAGCCGATCCGCGAATACGGGGTGCAGGCCCACATGGTCAAGCGGGGCACGCCGACGATGGGCGGGGTGCTGATCCTGCTGGCGATCGCCATCTCGACGCTGCTGTGGTTCGACTGGAGCAACCGCTTCGTCTGGATCGTGATGATCGTGACGATGGGCTTCGGCGCCATCGGCTGGGTCGACGACTGGCGCAAGGTGGTGCAGAAGAACCCGGAAGGCATGCCGTCCGGCGAGAAGTACCTGTGGCAGTCGCTGATCGGGCTGGTGGCGGCGCTCTACCTTGCGTTCAGCGTGTCGGAGACCTCGAACCTGCGCGTGCTGGAGCTGTTCATGCGCTGGGTGCTGTCGGGCTTCTCGAACGACCTGCCGCCCAAGGCCGACCTGATCGTGCCGTTCTTCAAGACGGTGAGCTACCCGCTGGGCGTGTTCGGTTTCATCTTCCTGACCTACTTCGTCATCGTCGGCACCAGCAACGCCGTCAACCTGACCGACGGCCTCGACGGGCTGGCGATCATGCCGGTGGTGCTGGTCGGCTCGGCGCTCGGGCTGTTCGCCTACGCGACCGGCAGCGCGGTGTTCTCGAAATACCTGTTCCTGCCGCACATCCCCGGCGCGGGCGAGCTGGCCATCTTCTGCGCGGCGATGGCCGGGGCGGGGCTGGCCTTCCTCTGGTTCAACGCCCACCCGGCGCAGGTCTTCATGGGCGACGTGGGTGCGCTGGCGCTGGGCGGCGCGCTCGGCACCATCGCGGTGATCGTGCGCCAGGAGATCGTGCTCGGCATCATGGGCGGGATTTTCGTGGTCGAGGCGCTGTCGGTCATGGTGCAGGTCGGCTATTTCAAGTACACCAAGAAGCGCACCGGCACCGGCAAGCGCATCCTGCTGATGGCGCCGCTGCACCACCATTTCGAGAAGAAGGGCTGGATCGAGACGCAGGTGGTGATCCGGTTCTGGATCATCACGATGCTGCTGTGCCTGGTCGGCCTGTCCACCCTGAAGCTGCGCTGAGCTGTTCCGGCGCACGGAAACGACGATGAATGTTCTGAAGGACTTGTCGCTGCTGATCCTCGGTCTGGGGGACTCGGGACTCGCGATGGCGCGCTGGGCGCAGCGCTGCGGTGCGGCGCGCATCGTCGTGGCCGACACGCGCGAGGCGCCGCCGAAGGCCGCGGCGCTGGCCGCCGAGGTGCCGGGCGCCGAGTTCCATGGCGGGCCGCTCGCGCTGTCGCTGCTGGACGGCGTGGCGCTGGTGCTCAAGAGCCCGGGGCTGTCGCCGCTCGACCCGGCGATCGCGCCGCTGCTGGACGCAGCGCGCGCGCGGGGCACGGCGGTGCAGGGCGAGCTGTCGCTGTTCGCGCTGGCGCTGCAGGATCTGCAGACCGCGCAGGGCTACGCCCCCAAGGTCATCGCCATCACCGGCACCAACGGCAAGACCACCACCACCTCGCTGACCGCGCAGCTCGTCGCGCGCGCCGGGCTGCGCGTGGCGATGGCCGGCAACATCGGGCCGACGCTGATGGACACGCTGACCGCCGTGCTGGAGGCCGCGGTCGCTGCCGAAGACGCCGACGCCACGCCGCTGCCCGAGGTCTGGGTGCTCGAACTCTCCAGCTTCCAGCTCGACGGCGTCACCGGCTTCCACCCCACCGCCGCCACCGTGCTCAACGTGACGCAGGACCACCTCGACTGGCACGGCTCGATGGCCGCCTACGCCGAGGCCAAGTCGCGCCTCTTCGGCGCCGGCACGGTCCGTGTCCTCAACGCTGATGACCCGCTGGTCGAGGCGATGGCGCCGCGCGAGGCCACCGCGACCGTGGTGCGTTTCGGGCTGGATGCGCCGCGCCGGGTGGGCGACTGGGGGCTGGTGGTGGAGAACGGCATGGCGTGGCTGGTCCGCGCGCAGGCCGCTGATGACACGCCGGTCAAGGTGCGCCGGGGCGCGGCTGCGCCGCCGGTGGAGACCACGCTGCAGCGCCTGATGCCGGCCGACGCGCTGCGCATCCGCGGGCGCCACAACGCCGCCAATGCGCTGGCCGCCCTCGCGCTGGCCACGGCGGCGGGCGTGCCGCTGGCGCCGATGCTGCACGGCCTGCGCGAATACCGCGGGGAGCCGCACCGCGTCGAATACCTGAACACGATCGACGGCGTGGACGCCTACGACGACAGCAAGGGCACCAACGTCGGCGCAACCGTCGCGGCGCTGACCGGCCTCGGCGCCGACCGCGCGCCCGCCAAGCTGGTCGTCATCCTCGGTGGCGATGGCAAGGGCCAGGACTTCGCGCCGCTGGCCGGCCCGGTCGAGCGCCATGCCCGTGCGGTCGCCCTGATCGGCCGCGACGCCGCCGCGATCGGCCGTGTGCTGCAGGACGTGGCCGTGCCGATGCAGACCTTCGCCACGCTCGAAGACGCCACCCGCTGGTGCTACACGCAGGCGCGCTCCGGCGACGCCGTGCTGCTCAGCCCCGCCTGCGCGAGCCTCGACATGTTCCGCAACTACGCCCACCGTGCCGAGGTCTTCATCGACACCGTGCAGGCGCTGGCGGTGGGCCAGGGGGAACTGGGCGCATGAGCACGAACGCACTGGGTCGACTGGGTGACTGGTGGAGCCGCCGCACACGGGCCGACGTGCCGGTGCGCAACTGGACCGACATCTCCTCGGGCACGCCCACGCGCTGGGTCGGCTTCGACGAGACGCTGGCCTGGGTCATCGCCGGGCTGCTCTCGCTGGGGCTGGTGATGGTGTATTCGGCCTCGATCCAGCTGCCGGACAACCCGAAATACACCAACTACGCCTCGCACCACTTCCTGATGCGCCACATCCTGTCGATCACGCTGGCCGTGGTGGCCGCGTGCGTGACGCTGGCCATTCCGATGCGGACCTGGGAGAAGATGGCGCCGTGGCTGTTCGTGGCAGCGCTGCTGCTGCTGATCCTGGTGCTGATCCCGGGCATCGGGCGGGTGGTGAACCGCTCGCGGCGCTGGATTCCGCTCGGGGTGATGAACTTCCAGCCCAGCGAACTCGCCAAGCTCGCCATCGCCATGTACGCCGCCAACTACATGGTGCGCAAGATGGACGTGAAGGAGAGCTTCACCCGCGCCGTGCTGCCGATGGCGATCGCGCTGGGGGTGGTGGGGCTGCTGCTGCTGGCCGAGCCGGACATGGGCGCCTTCATCGTGATCGCGCTGATCGCGGTCGGCATCCTGTTCCTGGGGGGCGTCAACGGCAAGGTGTTCGCCATCATGATCGCCACCCTGCTGGGGGCGCTGCTGTCGATCATCTGGCTGTCGCCGATCCGCTGGGAGCGCATCAAGGCGTTCTGGAACCCCTGGGACGAGGCCAACGCGATGGGCAAGGCCTACCAGCTCACCCACTCGCTGATCGCCTTCGGCCGTGGCGAGGTGGTGGGGCAGGGACTGGGCCAGTCGGTCGAGAAACTGCACTACCTGCCCGAAGCGCACACCGACTTCCTGCTGGCCATCATCGGCGAGGAACTGGGCCTGCTCGGCGTGCTGGCGGTGATCCTGGCGTTCTTCTGGATGGTGCGGCGCATCTTCATCATCGGTCGCCAGGCGATTGCGCTGGACCGGGTCTTCGCCGGCCTGACGACCCAGGGCATCGGCATCTGGATCGGCGGCCAGGCCTTCATCAACATGGGCGTGAACCTGGGCGTGCTGCCGACCAAGGGGCTGACGCTGCCGCTGCTGAGCTACGGTGGCTCGGCGATCATCCTGACCTGCGTGGCGCTGGCGGTGGTGCTGCGGGTGGACATGGAAAACCGCCAGATCCTGCGCGGCGGAGGCAGCCGTGAGCGCTGAGCCGGGCCGCCTCCGCCACCTCGTGGTCATGGCCGCCGGCACGGGCGGCCACATCATGCCGGGGCTGGCTGTCGCGCGCGAGATGCAGACGCGTGGCTGGCAGGTGAGCTGGCTGGGCACCTCGCACGGCATGGAAAACCGCCTCGTGCCGCCTTCGGGCTTGCCGATGGACACGATCGCCTTCGCCGGCCTGCGCGGCAAGGGTGCGTTCGGCGCGCTGCGTGGCGGCGTGCAACTGCTCAAGGCGCTGGTCGCCTGCCGCGGCATCCTGAAGCGTCGGCAGGCCGACGCCGTGCTCGGCATGGGCGGCTACGTCTGCTTCCCCGGCGGGCTGGTGGCGCACTGGCTGAAATGCCCGCTGGTACTGGTCAACGCGGACGCGGGGCTGCTGCTGTCGAACCGCTCGCTGCTGAAGTTCGCCGACCGGGTCGCCTTCGGCTTCGACGGCGAAGCGGCGCGCTCGGTGCCGCAGGGCGTCGTCACCGGCAACCCGGTGCGCGCCGAGATCGAGGCCATCGCTCCGCCCGCCCAGCGTTTTGCCGGCCGCACCGGGCCGCTGCGGGTGCTCGTCGTCGGCGGCAGCCTCGGCGCGCAGGTGCTCAACGAGACGGTGCCGCGCGCGCTGGCGCGGCTGTCCGCGGCCGAGCGTCCGGTCGTCACCCACCAGACCGGTCTGGCGCACCACGACAAGGTGCGCGCCGCCTATGCGCAGGCCGGGCTGCTCGACCTCGAACACGGCTCGGCCGGCGTCGAGGTCGTGCCCTTCATCGACGACATGGCGCGCCGGCTGGCCGACTGCGACCTGATCGTCTGCCGCGCGGGCGCGGTGACGGTGAGCGAGCTGTGCGCGGCAGGCGTTCCCTCGGTGCTGGTGCCGCTCGTGGTGAGCACGACCGCCCACCAGCGCGACAATGCGCAGTGGATGGCGCAGCACGACGCCGGCCTCCACCTGCCGCAGACCGAGCTGACGCCCGAGCGGCTGGCCGATCTGCTGCGCCATCTTGACCGGCCCCGCCTGCTGCGGATGGCGGAGCAGGCGCGCGCGCTGGCGTTGCCGCACGCTGCGCAGCGCGTGGCCGACGAGATCGAACAACTCACGAACCCCGCATCCCCCAGATGAACCCGGCATGAAACACGCGGTCAAGCACATCCATTTCGTCGGCGTCGGTGGCGCCGGCATGAGCGGCATCGCCGAGATCCTGCACAACCTGGGCTATGTGGTCTCCGGCTCCGACCAGTCGGACGGCGCCGTGACGCGCCGGCTGGCCGAACTCGGCATCCGCATCCACACCGGCCACGACGCCGCGCACATCGCCGGCGCGCAGGCGGTGGTGACCTCGACCGCCGTGAAGGGCGACAACCCCGAGGTGATCGCCGCCCGTGCCCAGCGCATCCCGGTGGTGCCGCGCGCCGTGATGCTGGCCGAGCTGATGCGCCTGAAGCAGGGCATCGCCATCGCTGGCACCCACGGCAAGACGACCACCACCTCGCTGGTCACCAGCGTGCTGGCCGAGGCAGGGGTTGATCCGACCTTCGTCATCGGCGGCAAGCTGAACGCGGCGGGAGCCAACTCGGCGCTCGGCTCGGGCGACTACATCGTCGTCGAGGCGGACGAGTCGGATGCGTCCTTCCTGAACCTGCTGCCCATCCTGGCCGTCGTCACCAACATCGACGCCGACCACATGGACACCTACGGCCACGACTTCGCGCGGCTGAAGCAGGCGTTTGTCGAGTTCCTGCACAAGATGCCGTTCTACGGCGCCGCGGTGCTGTGCAGCGACGACCCTGGCGTGCGCTCGATCATGCCGATGATTTCCAGGCCGGTGATCACCTACGGCCTGGGCGAGGATGCGCAGGTGCGCGCCGTGGACGTGCAGGCGCTGCCCGGCGGGCAGATGCGCTTCACCTGCCAGCGCCGCAATGGCGTAGCGCTGGCCGACCTGCACATCACGCTCAACCTGCCCGGTGAGCACAACGTGCGCAACGCGCTGGCGGCGATCGCCATCGCGACCGAACTGGAACTGCCGGACGCGCCCATCGTCACCGCGCTGGCGAAGTTCAGCGGCGTCGGCCGGCGCTTCCAGCGCTGGGGCGACCACCCGGCCACCAGCGGCGGCAGCTTCACGCTGATCGACGACTACGGCCACCACCCGGTCGAGATGGCGGCCACGATCGCCGCCGCGCGCGGTGCGTTTCCGGGCCAGCGTCTCGTGCTCGCGTTCCAGCCGCACCGCTACACCCGCACCCGCGACTGCTTCGAGGACTTCGTCAAGGTGCTCGGCACCGCCGACGCCGTGCTGCTGACCGAGGTGTATTCGGCGGGCGAATCGCCGATCGTCGCGGCGGACGGTCGCGCCTTGGTGCGCGCGCTGCGTGTGGCGGGCAAGGTCGACCCGCTGTTCGTCGACGACATCGCCGAGCTGCCGCAGACCATCGTCGAGCAGGCGCAGGCCGGCGACGTGGTCATCGCGATGGGGGCGGGCACGATCGGTGGCGTGCCGGCGCGGGTGGTGGAACTGGTCGGGGGACAGGCATGACGGATGTGAACACGCTGGGCAAGGTGGCGGTGCTGATGGGCGGGACCTCCGCCGAGCGCGAGGTCTCGCTGATGAGCGGCGCGGGCGTGCTGCAGGCATTGCGCTCGCTGGGGGTGGATGCCCACCCCTTCGATCCAGCCGACCGCAGCCTGCAGGCGCTGAAGGACGAAGGCTTCGCGCGCTGCTTCATCGCGCTGCACGGCCGCCACGGCGAGGACGGCTGCGTCCAGGGCGCGCTGGAGATGATGGGCATCCCCTACACCGGCTCCGGCGTGATGGCCTCGGCGATCGCGATGGACAAGGTCATGACCAAGCGCCTCTGGCTGGCAGAGGGCCTGCCGACGCCGCGCCATGTCTGGCTGGCTCCGGGGCAGCAGGACGCGGACGCGATCGCCGCCCTGCCGGCGCAGCTGGGGCTGCCGCTGGTGGTCAAGGCGCCGCGCGAAGGCTCCTCCATCGGGGTGACCAAGGTGACCGATGCCGCCAAGCTCCACGCCGCCGTGGCCGAGTCGCTGCGCTTCGACCCCGACGTGCTTGGCGAGGAGTTCATCCAGGGCGACGAGCTGACCTGTCCCGTCATGGGGGAAGGCGCCGACGCCCGGGCCTTGCCGGTGATCCGCATCGTGCCGCCCGAGGCCGGCTACGACTACCAGCACAAGTATTTCACCGACGACGTGCGCTACCTGTGCCCGAGCGGTCTGCCCGAGGCCGAGGAGCGCGAGATCCAGCGCATCGTGCTGGCCGCCTACCGGTCGCTGGGCTGCCGCGGCTGGGGCCGGGCCGATCTGATGGTGCGCGCCAGCGACCGCAAGCCCTTCCTGCTGGAGATCAACACCTCGCCCGGCATGACCAGCCACTCGCTGGTGCCGATGTCGGCCCGCGCGGCGGGCATCGACTATCCGCAGCTCTGCCTGCGCGTGCTGGCGTCGGCACGGCTCGACAGCGCACGGCCTGCACCGATCCAGCCGGCTTGACGGGACAGCATGCGCGCGCATTCCGTCACGGCCAACACGGCCAGCAAATCCGGTTCGGCCCCGCCGGGCATGCCGATCGATGTCCGGCTGATGCGCACCGGCGCCAATGTGCTGCTGGTGCTGGTGCTGCTCGCGGGACTGGCCGTGCTGGTGGACAGCGCGGCGCGTTCGCCCTGGTTCAACCTGCGGCAGATCCATGTCGAGGGGGAGGTGGCCCACAACAGCGCGGAGTCGGTCCGTCGGCATGTGTCGCCGCTGCTCCAGGGCAGCTACCTGACGATGGATCTCGCGCAGGCACGCACGGCGTTCGAGTCGGTGCCCTGGGTGCGACGTGCCGAGGTGCGGCGCGTCTGGCCGCACGACCTGGTGGTGCGCATCGAGGAACACCGGCCGGTGGCCTACTGGGCACGCGAGGGTGCGGAGCCCCTGCTGGTGAACACCCACGGCGAGCTGTTCGAGGCCAACCTCGGCGACGTCGAGGAGGATGATCTGCCGACGCTGCAAGGGCCGACCGGAACCTCGCTGCAGGTGATGACGATGTGGCGGACGCTGTCGCCGGTGCTGGCACCGCTGCGCCAGCGCATCGACCGGGTGGTGCTGAGCGACCGGGGCTCATGGCGGGTGCAACTCGAACAAGGCTCCCTGCTGGAACTCGGGCGCGGAGAATCCGACCGGATCGTCGTGCGCACCCAACGGTTTGTCCAGTCCGTGGGCCACATCACCGCCCGCTTCGAACACCGGGCGATCGAGTATGCCGACCTGCGGCACAGTGAAAGTTACGCCCTGAGGCTGGCCGGCATGGGCACGACGCCGGTGGCGATGCGCCCGGGCAAAGGGCATTGAAGGCGATATGCAAGGAACTCGAATGGCCAAGGAATACAACGATCTGGTCGTCGGACTCGATATCGGCACTGCCAAGGTCATGGCCGTGGTCGCCGAGATCCTGCCGGATGGCGAGATGCGTCTGGCCGGCCTCGGCGTGGCGTCCTCGCACGGACTCAAGCGTGGTGTCGTGGTGAACATCGACGCCACCGTGCAGTCGATCCAGCACGCGCTGAAGGAAGCCGAGATGATGGCCGACTGCAAGATCGGCCGTGTCTACACCGGCATTTCCGGCAGCCACGTCCGCGGGCGCAATTCCACCGGCATGGTCATCGTCCGCGACAAGGAAGTCGGTGCCATCGACGTGGCCCGTGTGGTCGAGACAGCCAAGGCCATCAATATTCCCAACGACCAGCGGCTGCTGCTGGTCGAGCCCCAGGAATTTGTCATCGACGGCCAGGAGGTGCGCGAGCCGGTCGGCATGAGCGGCGAGCGTCTGGAGGTGCGGGTGCACATCGTCACGGGCGCCTTCAGCGCGGCCGAGAATATCGTCAAGTGCGTGCGGCGCTGCGGGCTGGAAGTCGAGCAACTGGTGCTGAATCCGAGCGCGTCGAGCCTGTCGGTGCTGACACCGGATGAAAAAGACCTCGGTGTCGTGCTTGTGGATATCGGGGCGGGCACCACCGATGTGGCGATATTCACGGACGGGGCAATCCGTCATACTGCAGTGATACCGATTGCGGGGGATTTGATCACCAGCGACATCGCCATGGCCCTGCGCACCCCGACCAAGGATGCGGAGGACGTGAAGATCGAGTTCGGGGTGGCCAAGCAATTGCTGGCTGACCCCTCCGAACAGCTCGAAGTCCCAGGCCTGGGCGACCGGGTACCAAGGGTGCTGAGCCGACAGGCGCTGGCGGGCGTGATCGAACCGCGGGTAGAAGAGATTTTTTCGCTGGTTCAGCAAGTGATCCGGGACAGTGGCTACGAGGAGCTGCTGTCTTCTGGCATTGTGCTGACCGGTGGCTCTGCGGTGATGCCGGGCATGATCGAACTGGCAGAAGACATATTCCTCAAACCCGTGCGCATGGGGATTCCGACGTACAGCGGAGCCCTCCACGACATGGTGGCCAGTCCCCGCGCCTCGGCGGCGATGGGCTTGCTGGAGGAGGCGCGCCTGGCGCGCATGCGGGGATTGAGGTCGAATCCACCCAGCGGCACAGGGCTGGGTTTGTTCGGCAAGGCACGGGACTGGTTCTTGAAGAGTTTCTGATGTAATTCAGATGCAAGGAGAGCGGCATGGGTATCGAGATGATTGAAGAGTTCAACCAGGGCACGCAGATCAAGGTGATCGGCGTGGGTGGCGGCGGTGGCAATGCGGTCGATCACATGATCAACCGCGGGGTGCAGGGAGTGGAGTTCATCTGCGCCAACACCGATGCCCAGGCGCTCAACCGCTCCAAGGCACACACTTTGTTGCAATTGGGACACACCGGCTTGGGTGCCGGGTCGCGTCCCGAAGCTGGAAAAGCCTCTGCCGAAGAAGCCGTTGACCGCATCAAGTCGTCGCTGGAAGGCGCACACATGGTGTTCATCACCGCCGGCATGGGCGGCGGCACCGGCACCGGCGCTGCCCCGGTCATCGCGCGTCTGGCCAAGGACATGGGCATCCTGACCGTCGGCGTCGTGACCAAGCCCTTCGACTTCGAAGGCCCGCGCCGCATGAAGCAGGCCGATGTCGGCCTGAACGAACTCGAAGCCAACGTCGACTCGCTGATCGTCGTGCTCAACGAGAAGCTGCTCGAAGTGCTGGGCGACGACGTCACGCAGGAAGAGGCGTTTGCCGAAGCCAACGACGTGCTGCGCAACGCCGTCGGCGGCATCAGCGACATCATCCACATCCCCGGCCTGGTCAACGTCGACTTCGAGGACGTCAAGACGGTGATGAGCGAGCCCGGCAAGGCCATGATGGGCACGGCCACTGCCAGCGGCCCGGACCGCGCCACCAAGGCGGCCGAAGCCGCCGTGGCCTGCCCGCTGCTCGAAGGTGTCGACCTGTCCGGCGCGCGTGGCGTGCTGGTGCTGATCGCCGCGAGCAAGCAGAATTTCAAGCTTTCCGAGAGCCGCAACGCGATGACCACCATCCGTCGCTACGCTGCCGAAGAGGCCCACGTCATCTACGGTACCGCCTATGACGAGAGCCTGGGCGACGCGCTGCGCGTGACCGTGATCGCCACCGGCCTGGCTCCGGCCGGCAAGCAGCAGCAACAGCAGATCCCGCAGCAGCGTGTGGCGCCGATGCAGGTGGTCCAGCCCTCGGGTGGCCACCGCACCGGCACGGACAACATCCCCGTGCTGACCCATCCGCTCGTCAGCCCCAGCCATGCCAGCGCCCCGAGCGTGTGGCGGCCCAACCGCACCCAGGCCTCTGCCAAGGTCGATGCGCTGGCGGCCAATGGCATGGAAGAGATCGAGATCCCGGCGTTCCTGCGCAAGCAGGCCGACTGATCCGCTGACTCGCTGACCCGCTCCCCGCCGTGCCCTGTCTGGCCCGGTGTCCTTCAGAGGACACCGGGCTTTTTCGCTGCCAGAATGCACGGATGCTGCAACAAAGAACCCTCCAGTCCCTGACCCGTGCTGTCGGCGTCGGTCTGCACAGTGGCCAGAAGGTCGAACTGACGCTGCGCCCCGCCGCACCGGACACCGGGCTGGTCTTTCGCCGCATCGACCTGCCGCACCCGGTGGACATCCCCGTGACACCGGAGTCGGTCTGCGACACCCGCATGGCCACGACGATCTCTCCCGGCGGTGACCCCGGTGCCCCCAAGGTGCAGACCATCGAGCACCTGCTGTCGGCGATCGCCGGCCTCGGCCTCGACAACCTCTACATCGACATCACCGCCGACGAGGTGCCGATCCTGGACGGCTCGGCCGCCAGCTTTGTCTTCCTGCTGCAGAGCGCGGGCATCGCGCTGCAGAACGCGCCGAAGAAGTTCCTGCGCGTGAAGAAGGCGATCGAGATCCGCGAAGGCGAAGGCCGCGCGCTGAAGTGGGCCCGGCTGGCACCGCACCACGGCTACCGCCTCGGCTTCGAGATCGAGTTCGGCCACCCGGCCGTGGACGCCACCGGCCAGCGCGTGGTGTTCGATTTCGCCACCGGCCGCTACAAGCAGGACATCGCCCGCGCGCGCACCTTCGGGTTCACCAAGGACGTCGAGATGATGCGTTCGCGTGGCCTGAGCCTGGGCGGCAGCATGGACAACGCCATCGTCGTCGACGACTACCGCGTGCTCAATGCCGAGGGGCTGCGCTACGACGACGAGTTCGTGAAGCACAAGATCCTCGACGCCATCGGGGATCTGCACGTCTGCGGCAAGCCGCTGCTGGCCGACTACACCGCGTTCAAGAGCGGCCACGCCCTGAACAACAAGCTGCTGCGCAAGCTGCTCGCCGACGAGACGGCCTGGGAGATCGTGACCTTCCCCGACGAGAGGCTCGCGCCGCGAGGCATGGCGGAACTCGCCCCGGCCTGGTGAGGCAGGAGACACGGCGATGATGGTCTTTCGTGTCCTGGTCTTCCTGCTGCTGGTGTCGGGGCTGCTCAGCTTCGGGCTCTATCTGGCGACCGGACAGGCCATCTGGCGGCGGCGGGCGATCGCCATCATCCGCTGGACGGTGATCGCCGCTCTGGCCTTCGTCGCGGTGCTCTTGCTGGAGCGTCTGGCGCTGGCGCTGTAGCCCGCGCGGGCTCGCTCAGTAGCTCCGCCCGCCCCGATACTGCGCGTGCGCCTTGCGGTTGAGTGTCCCGCCCTGCGCCAGTGCGGCGAACGAGCTGCCCGCATGGGCGTGGGTGATCGCCAGCCCGAGCGCGTCGGCGGCGTCCTTGCCCGGCAGCACCGGCAACTGCAGCAGCCGCTGCACCATCGACTGCACCTGGACCTTGTTCGCGTGGCCGTGGCCGACGATGGCCTTCTTCATCTGCAGCGCGGTGTATTCGCACACGGTCAGCGTGCTGCTGGAGGACACCAGTGCGGCCAGCGCCGCGCCGCGTGCCTGGCCGAGCAGCAGGGTGCTCTGCGGATTGACGTTGACGAAGACGATCTCGACCGTGGCCGTGTCCGGCTGGTAGGTCGACACCACTTCGCGCACCCCTTCGAAGATGATGCGGATGCGTTGCGGCAGGTCACCGCGCGGGGCTTCCGCCGTCTTGATGGTGCCGCTGGCGACGTAGCTCAGCCGCTGGCCGTCGACGTCGATGACGCCGAAGCCGGTGACCTGCAGGCCCGGATCAATCCCGAGGATGCGCATCCGGGCGTCCTGTCGCGGCCCGGGTTCAGTGGCGGAAGTGGCGCGTGCCGGTGAAGACCATCGCGATGCCGCGCTCGTCGGCGGCCGCGATGACTTCGTTGTCGCGCATCGAGCCACCCGGCTGGATCACGCAGGTGGCGCCCGCGTCCACGACCACGTCCAGCCCGTCACGGAACGGGAAGAACGCATCGCTCGCGACGGCCGTGCCCTGCAGCGTCAGACCGGCGTGGCCGGCCTTGATGCTGGCGATGCGGGCCGAGTCGAGGCGGCTCATCTGGCCGGCGCCGACGCCCATGGTCATGCCGTCCTTGCAGAAGACGATGGCGTTGCTCTTGACGAAGCGCGCCACCTTCCAGGCGAAGAGCAGGTCGTCCATCTGCTGCGCGGTCGGCTGCAGCTGGGTGACCACCTTGACCTCGCCGCCGACGATGTCGATGGTGTCGGCCGACTGCAGCAGCATGCCGCCGCCGACGCGCTTGAAGTCCAGCGCGTTCGACACCTGGGCCACCGGCACCTCCAGCAGACGCACATTGGTCTTGCTGGCGTAGGCGGCGCGGGCCTCGGCCGTGAAGGCCGGGGCGATGGCGACTTCGACGAACTGCTTGTTGGCGTTGATCTCGTTCACCACGTCCGCGTCGATCGGGCGGTTGAAGGCCATGATGCCGCCGAAGGCGCTGGTCGGGTCGGTCTTCAGTGCCTTCTGGTAGGCCTCCAGCGGCGTCGCGCCGATGGCCACGCCGCACGGGTTGGCGTGCTTGACGATGACACAGGCGGGCACGTCGAAGGCCTTCACGCATTCCCACGCGGCGTCCGCGTCGGCGATGTTGTTGAAGCTCAGCTCCTTGCCCTGGATCTGGTGCCAGCCGGACAGCAGCCCGGCGGCCGGCGCGGCTTCGCGGTAGAAGGCCGCCGACTGGTGCGGGTTCTCGCCGTAGCGCATGCCCTGCACCTTGTGGAGCTGCAGGTTGAAGACGCTCGGGTATTCGGCGCGGGCGGGGACGGCTTCGGTCGCTTCTTCCGAGCCGGCTTCCAGCGCGGTCAGGTAGTTGCTGATCATGCCGTCGTAGGCGGCGGTGTGCGAGAACACCTTCTTGGCCAGCATGAACTTTGTGCTGCGCGTCAGGCTCTGGCCGTTCGAGGCGGCGAGTTCCGCCAGCACCTGCGGGTAGTCGCTCGGGTCGATCACGACGCCCACGTCCTGCCAGTTCTTGGCCGCGGCGCGCAGCATCGCCGGGCCGCCGATGTCGATGTTCTCGATCGCGTCTTCCAGCGTGCAGTCGGCCTTGGCCGTGGCCTGCGCGAAGGGGTAGAGGTTGATGATGAGCAGGTCGATCGTGTCGATGCCGTGCTCCTTGAGCGCCGCCATGTGGGCCGGCACGTCGCGCCGGGCCAGCAGGCCGCCGTGGACCCGCGGGTGCAGCGTCTTCACGCGCCCGTCGAGCATCTCGGGGAAGCCGGTGATCTCGCTGACTTCGGTGACGGGCAGGCCCGACTCGGCCAGCAGCTTGGCGGTGCCGCCTGTGGAGAGCAGCTTGATGCCGTGGGCGTGCAGCGAGCGGGCGAACTCGACGATGCCGGTCTTGTCGGAGACGGAAAGGAGGGCAGTGGTCATGGGCAGACTCAGGAGGTCGTTTGGATGCGGGGAATCGGGGCGGGGCGAAGGCGCTCGGCGGGCGTCAGTCGATCAGCTTGTGCTCGACGAGCTTGCGGCGCAGCGTGTTGCGGTTGATGCCGAGCCACTCGGCGGCACGGCTCTGGTTGCCCTCGGCCTGTTCCATCACCACGTCCAGCAGCGGGCGCTCCACCGCCTTGACGACCATGTCGTAGAGCGCGTGCGGCTCGGTGCCCTCCAGGTCACGGAAATAGACGGCCAGGATCTCGCGGATCGACAGGTCGATGGGGCTGTGTTCGGAGGGGCTGGTGCTCATGCGGCTTGTTCTTCTGTGTCGGCGGTGGCGGCGGTCTGCGGCCAGGACGGGTGGACGTCGGCCAGCGCGCCCAGGAACGCCTGAACGGCCTGCGCCTGCTCCGCCGTGTGTTCGATCAGGTTCATGCGGGCGCGGAAGTCGCGTCCGCCCGGCAGGCCGTGCACCGCCCAGCCGATGTGCTTGCGCGCCGTGCGCACGCCGGCGCGCTCGCCGTAGAGGCTGTAGTGGTCGTGCAGGTGCTCGATCAGCCAGTCACGCACCTGCAGCGTCGGCGGCGCCTCGGCCAGCGTGCCGGTGTCGAGGTAGTGCGCGATCTCGCGGAAGATCCACGGCCGCCCCTGCGCGGCGCGGCCGATCATCAGCGCATCGGCGCCGGTGGCGTCCAGCACGGCGCGGGCCTTGTGCGGGCTGGTGATGTCGCCGTTGGCGCAGACGGGGATGCGCAGCGCGGCCTTCACGGCGGCGATCGTGGCGTACTCGGCCTCGCCTTTGTAGCCCTGCTCGCGGGTGCGGCCGTGCACGGTGACCATCGCCACGCCGCGCGCCTCGGCGCCGAGGGCGATTGCCAGCGCGTTCTTCTGTTCGTTGCACCAGCCGGTGCGCATCTTCAGCGTGACCGGCACGCCGTGCGGCGCGGCGGCCTCGACCACCGCCGCGACGATGTCCAGCGCCAGCGTCTCGTCCTGCATCAGCGCCGATCCGGCCCACTTGTTGCAGACCTTCTTGGCCGGGCAGCCCATGTTGATGTCGATGATCTGCGCGCCGCGGTCGATGTTGTAGCGGGCGGCCTCGGCCATCATCTCGGCGTCGGTGCCGGCGATCTGCACGGCGATCGGCGCGACTTCGCCTTCGTGGTTCAGCCGGCGCGAGGTCTTCAGGCTGTCGCGCAGCTCGGGCCGCGAGGTGACCATCTCGCTGACGGCATGGCCCGCCCCCAGTCGCTTGCACAACTGGCGGAACGGCCGGTCGGTGACGCCCGCCATGGGCGCGACAAACAGGCGATTCGGCAGGGTGAGGGAGCCGATGCGCATGGGGGAGGAGGGCGGGGGAAGGGCGGGGATGTGCTGAAAAAGGAGGCAGGAGTATAGCGGCGTGCGTTTTTCCACCGGCCGAGGCCCGCCGGGGCCCTTCAAGCAGAATGCCCGCCATGGAAGCCTGGATCTACTCTCTGCTGGTGATGCTGGCGCTGCCGAAGTTCGGCCTCAGCACTGTCTTCATCGTCTCGCTGGTCTCGGCGACGCTGCTGCCGCTGGGCTCGGAGCCGGCGGTGTTCGGTCTCGTGAAACTGAATCCGGAGCTGTTCTGGCCGGCGGTGCTGGTGGCCACGGCCGGCAACACGATCGGCGGGGCGATCTCGTGGTGGATGGGCTTTGGTGCCGAGAAGGCCTACGAGCATGTCACCCACCGCGCCGCTGCCGACCACCGCGCGCTGGCCATGCTGCGCCGCTTCGGGGCCAAGGCCTGCCTGCTGAGCTGGCTGCCGGTGGTGGGCGATCCGCTGTGTGCGGTGGCGGGGTGGCTGAAGCTGCCGTTCTGGCCGTGTGTGTTCTACATGGCGATCGGGAAGTTCGGGCGTTATCTGGTGATGACGGCGGCGTTGCTGTGGGTGTTTCCAGGGCAGGTCGGGCCCTGAGGTGGGTTTTGGCGCGTCAGGCGTCAATCCACTGAAATCTCGATAATCTGTGATTCAGCCGGGAGCCGCTGCGCCGTTGTACGGTCAACCGCACGGCCCGTGAAGTCACCAAATCATCACATCTGCCGTGGGCACAATCCCCTCAAGAATTCACCAATCGATCGATTGATCGAGGCCAGAGCGCGACAGGAGGGCCTGGCCATGGCCTGTTCTGCGGTGCTGGGGAAACTACCAAGTCTTCCCAAGGGATTGGCCAAATCTCGAGATATTTGACGCCGCACGCGCTGCATCTGGCCGCGTCGCTGGCATCTGCCTTGCTAAACAGACCACGTCACGGCGTGAGTTCCGTCGCGCCGGGGCCCGAGATCACCATTCCCAACGAGGAGACATCCCATGGCGTTACTTGAACGTGCGGCCTGGTACGACATCGCCCGCGCCACCAACTGGACCCCGGGCTATGTGGCCGAGTCCGAACTCTTCCCTGATGTCATGAGCGGCGCGATGGGCGTGCCGATGGCGCAGTGGGAGACCTACGACGAGCCGTACAAGGCGTCCTATTCCGAATACGTGCGCATTCAGCGCGAGAAGGACGCCGGGGCCTACTCGGTCAAGGCGGCGCTGGAGCGCAGCCGCATGTTCGAGGACGCCGACCCGGGCTGGCTGTCGATCCTGAAGTCGCACTACGGTGCGATCGCGCTGGGCGAATACGCGGCGATGAGCGCCGAAGCCCGCATGACCCGCTTCGGCCGCGCGCCGGGCATGCGCAACATGGCCACCTTCGGCATGCTCGACGAGAACCGGCACGCCCAACTGCAGTTGTACTTCCCGCATGCCTACTGCTCGAAGGACCGGCAGTTCGACTGGGCGCACAAGGCGTACCACACCAACGAGTGGGGCGCGATCGCTGCCCGCCACACCTTCGACGACCTGTTCCTGTCGCGCAGCGCGGTCGAGATCGCGGTCATGCTGACCTTCGCGTTCGAGACCGGCTTCACCAACATGCAGTTCCTCGGGCTGGCGGCGGATGCGGCCGAGGCGGGCGACTTCACCTTCGCCAGCCTGATCTCCAGCATCCAGACGGACGAATCGCGCCACGCCCAGATCGGCGGCCCGGCGCTGCAGATCCTGATCGCCAATGGCCACAAGGAGGAGGCGCAGAAGCTGGTCGATGTGGCCATCGCCCGCGCCTGGCGGCTGTTCAGCCTGCTCACCGGCAGCTCGATGGACTACGCGACGCCGCTGGCCCACCGCAAGCAGTCGTTCAAGGAGTTCATGCTGGAGTGGATCGTCGGCCAGTTCGAGCGCACGCTGATCGACCTGGGACTCGACCTGCCCTGGTACTGGGACCAGATGATCCACGAGTTCGACTACCAGCACCACGCCTACCAGATGGGCCTGTGGTACTGGCGGCCGACGCTGTGGTGGAACCCGGCGGCGGGCGTGACGCCGGACTGCCGCGACTGGCTGGAGGAGAAGTACCCCGGCTGGAACGACAGCTTCGGTCAGGCCTGGGACGTGATCATCGACAACCTGCTGGCGGGCCGCAAGGAGCTGACGATGCCGGAGACGCTGCCGATCGTCTGCAACATGAGCCAGATCCCGATCTGCGCCATCCCGGGCAAGGGCTGGAACGTCAAGGACTACCCGCTGACCTACCAGGGCCGCACCTACCACTTCAACTCCGAGATCGACCGCTGGGTGTTCCAGCAGGATCCCGTGCGCTACCGCGACCACCTGACGCTGGTGGACCGCTTCCTGGCCGGGCAGATCCAGCCGCCCAACCTGATGGGCGCGCTGCAGTACATGGGGCTGGCCCCGGGCGAAATGGGCGACGACGCCCATGGCTACGCCTGGGTGGACGCCTACCGCGACCCGCGCCTGTCCCGGCGTGCGGCCTGAGTACCGCCTGAACCGCTTGAGTGGAGACCGACATGGCCCTCTTTCCCGTGATTTCCAATTTCCAGTACGACTTCGTGCTGCAACTGCTGCCGGTGGACACCGAGCACTCGATGGACGAGGTGGCCGCCGCCGCCGCGTACCACTCGGTCGGTCGGCGCGTGGCGCCGCGTCCTGACAAGGTCATCCGCGTGCGGCGCCAGGGCAGCGATTCGTTCTTCCCGCGCCAGGCCAAGCTGTGCGAGACCGACATCCAGCCGATGGAGTCGCTCGAATTCATCTTCTGCGACGAGTGAGGTGCCCATGGACACCCCCATGACATTCCAGAAGGTGGGAACGCTCGACGACCTGTGGGAAGGCGAGATGCTGGAGGTCGAGGTCGGCGAGCACGTGATCGTGCTGGTCTGGCCGGAAGGTGGCGAGCTGCGCGCCTTCCAGGGCATCTGCCCGCACCAGGACATCCCGCTGGCCGAAGGCAAGTTCGACGGCCGCGTCGTGATGTGCCGCGCCCACCAGTGGACCTTCGACGCCCGCACCGGCGAGGGCATCAACCCTGGCAAGTGCCGGCTGGCCCAGTACCCCGTGAAGCTCGACGGCGACGACATCCTGGTCGCGGTCGAGGGCGTGCGGCCCGAGTTCGCCGCCGCCTGAACCCGAACCCTGCATTCCGCGATCCCGCAAGGAGATTCACCATGAGCAGCCAACCCGCCTCACAGGGCTACCGCAACAACCGCGTCGGCCCCGTGCTGCGCGCCAGCCCCATCACCGAGGCCGTCGTCGAGGCCGCCGAGCTGGACAACCCCGGCAAGGAGATCCGCGTGGACGACAAGCTGGCCTATGTCCGCATCGACACCGACGGCGAGCTGATCCTGCGCCGCACGACGCTGGAGGAGGCGCTCGGTCGGCCGTTCCGGATGTCCGAGCTGGAGGTCAACCTCAGCTCGTTCGCCGGCCGCATCGAGACCTCGGAAGACCAGGTCCGCTTCTATTACGCCATGACGCTGTGACGCCATGACGCCGTGACGCATTGACATTCCAAGAGGAGACACGCCATGCAACCCGACATCCTCAAGCCGCTGAAGACCTGGAGCCACCTGGCCGGTCGCCGCCGCAAGCCCAGCGAGTACGAGATCGTCTCGACCAACCTGCACTTCACCACCGACAACCCGGAGGCGCCGTTCGAGCTGGATCCGAACTTCGCGATGGCGCGCTGGTACAAGGAACACCGCAACGCCTCGCCGCTGCTGCACACCGACTGGAACGCCTTCCGCGATCCGGACGAGATGGTCTACCGCACCTACAACATGCTGCAGGACGGCCAGGAGACCTACGTCTTCGGCCTGCTCGACCAGTTCTCGGCCCGTGGGCATGACCGCATGCTCGACCCGGCCTGGGCGGCCACGCTGGCGCGGTTCTACACGCCGGCGCGCTACCTGTTCCACACGCTGCAGATGGGCTCGGCCTACCTGGCCCAGATGGCGCCGGCCTCGACGATCTCGAACTGCGCGGCCTACCAGACCGCCGATGCGCTGCGCTGGCTCACGCACACCGCGTACCGCACCAAGGAGCTGTCGCTGACCTTCCCCGACCTGGGCTTCGGCACCGGCGAGCGCCAGCGCTGGGAGCAGGACCCGGCGTGGCAGGGCTGGCGCCGGCTGGTCGAGCACGCGCTGGTGGCCTGGGACTGGGGCGAGTCCTTCGTGGCGCTGAACCTGGTGGTGCGGCCGGCGGTCGAGGAGACGGTGCTGCGCGGCCTCGGGCAGGTGGCGCGCCAGAACGGCGACACCCTGCTGGGCATGCTCGCCGACGCCCAGCTCGCCGATGCCCAGCGGCACCGCCACTGGGCGGCCGCACTGGTGCGGTTCGCGCTGGCCCAGGACGGCAATGCCGAGGTGCTGGGCGCCTGGGTGCGCAAATGGGAGGGCATGGCAGACGAGGCCATCGCCGCCTACTGCGCCGAGCTGCCGGACGCGGCCGATCTGGCGGAGCGCGCCAGTGCCGCTGGGCGGGAGTTCCGGCACGGGGCGGGGCTGTGAGCGCTGCGGGCCAGACGCACCGGGTGGCCATCGAGGGCGGCGTGTCGTTCGACCTGCCGCCCGGGGAGGACACGCTGCTGCGGGCGGCCCTGCGCGCCGGCGTCGGGCTGCCGCACGAGTGCAGCGTCGGCGGGTGCGGGGCTTGCCGGTTCGAGCTGGTGGCCGGGGAGCTGCAGACGCTCTGGCCACAGGCGCCGGGGCTGTCCGAGCGCGACCGCAAGCGCGGCAAGCATCTGGCCTGCCAGTCCCGCCCGGTCGGCGACTGCACGATCCGCGTGCGCTGCGACGACAGCTACCGGCCGGTGGTGGCGCCCGTGCGGCAGACGGCGCGGCTGCTGGCCCGGCGGGCGCTGTCGCCCGACATGAGCGAGTTCACCGTGCAGGTCAGCGCCGGGGCCACGTTCCGCCCGGGCCAGTACGCCTTGCTGTACCCGCTCGGCACGGTGGGCGCGCGGGCGTACTCGATGTCCAACCTGCCCGGCGCGGACGGCGTCTGGCAGTTCATCGTCCGCCGGGTGCCGGGCGGTGCGGGCAGCGCAGCGCTGTTCGACACGGTCGCCGTGGGCGACGCGCTGCCGCTGGACGGCCCCTACGGGCACGCCCACCTGCGCGACGACAACGACCGCGACATCGTCTGCATTGCCGGGGGCTCCGGGCTGGCGCCGATGCTGTCGATTGCCCGGGGCGTGCTGGCGCAGGCGGCGGGGACACGGCGGGTGCGCTTCTTCCACGGCGTGCGGACCCAGGCCGACCTCGGCAGCACGCAGGTGCTCGACGGGCTGGCCGGCGACCGGCTCTCGTCCACGGTGGTCCTGTCGTCGCCCGAGGCGCAGCCCGCCTGGACCGGGCGAACCGGCTTCATCCACGAGGAGGTCGAGCGTGCGCTGGCGCCCGACCTGGCGCGCTTCGAGTTCTATTTCGCCGGCCCGCCGCCGATGGTGCAGGCGGTGCAGGAGGTGCTGATGCTGCGGCACCGCGTGCCTTTCGAGCAGATCCACTTCGACCGGTTTTTCTGAACGGATCGGGTACGCTCATCGGACACGGCAGGCGGTCGAGGAAAGCATGGCCAAGGACGACATGAAAAAAGGATCAGGGCCTCGGCAGGGCCAGGGGCCGGGGTCGCATGCCAGCCCCGGGGAGATCCGCGTTCCCGCCATCCACGATCTGGCCAAGCGGCTGCGCTTCGCGCCGCAGCAGGGCCGCATCTGGCTCGACGACCAGCGCATGATGCTCATGCACATCAGCTCGCTGGGCTCGCTGCGCCAGGAGCTGATCGAGAGCCTGGGCCCGGAAACCGCGCGCGGGCTGGTCACGCGCATCGGCTACCAGGCCGGCACGCACGACGCCGCGATGGCGCGCAAGGTGCGCTCCGGCTCCAACACCAACGACGATTTCCTGGCCGGGCCGCAGCTCGTGGCGCTGGAGGGCATCGTGCATTGCGAGCCGGTGGCGCTGGACATCGATGTCGAGCAGGGCCGCTATTTCGGCGACTTCCTGCTGACCGACTGCGCCGAGGCCGAGGCCCACATCGCCACCTACGGCATCGGCACCGCGCCGGCGTGCTGGATGCTGATCGGCTATGCCTGCGGCTACACCAGCGCCTTCATGGGGCGGCCCATCCTGTGGCGCGAGTTCGAGTGCCGGGGCATGGGCCACGCCAAGTGCCGCGTCATTGGCAAGCCGGTGGAGGAGTGGGGCGACGCCGAAGACGACCTGCGTTTCCTGAAGATCGGCGACTTCGCCAAATGGTCGGTGCAGTCGCTGCAGCCGCTGCCGTCGCGCCAGACGGACGGACCGCTCCCGGCCACGCGCCGGGTGGCGGCGCGCCCGTCGGTGGTGCCGGAGAACAGCTTCGGCGTGGTCGGGATCTCGTCGGGCTTCAACATGGTCTGCCACACGGTCAACAAGGTGGCGCCGACCGAGGCCACCGTGATCTTTCTCGGCGAGAGTGGCGTCGGCAAGGAGGTCTTCGCCAACAGCCTGCACCGCCTGAGCAAGCGCGCCGACCGGCCGTTCGTGGCGGTCAACTGCGCGTCGATTCCCGAGCACCTGATGGAGTCGGAGCTGTTCGGCGTCGAGCGGGGCGGCTACACCGGGGCCACCAGCTCGCGCCCGGGCCGCTTCGAGCGCGCGGACGGCGGCACGCTCTTCCTCGACGAGATCGCCACGCTGAGCCTGACCGCGCAGGGCAAGCTGCTGCGGGCGCTGCAGCAGGGCGAGATCGAGCGCGTGGGGGATTCGCGCACGCGCAAGGTCGATGTGCGCATCGTGGCGGCGACCAACGTCAACCTGCGCGACGCGGTGGCGGCAGGCACCTTCCGCGAAGACCTGTTCTTTCGCCTCAACGTCTTCCCGATCCACATCCCGCCGCTGCGCGACCGGCGCGACGACATTCCGCTGATGATGAACTGGTTCCTGCAGCGGCTGGCCAAGAAGCACGACAAGCGCATCACCGGCTTCCGCGAGCGGGCGGTGGACGCGCTGTTCGGCTACGAGTGGCCGGGCAATGTGCGCGAGCTGGAGAACATGATCGAGCGGGCGGTGATCCTGGCCGACGAGGGCGGGGCACTGGACCTGTGCCACCTGTTCACGACCGGCGAGGAGATCGACATGTCCTCGTTTGTCCTCAAGCGTAACGGCAACATCGCGCGGATGGGCGCGCCTGACGAGGCCTCTCCGACCCCGGACGCCCGGCCGGGTCTGGCCGAAACCGAGGTGACGATGCTGCGGGCGGCGGTGACCGAGGCCAAGGGCAACCTGGCGCGGGCGGCCCGCCTGCTGGGCATCAGCCGCCCGAAACTGGTCTACCGGCTGCGCAAGTACGGCATCACGGTCACTTGAGAGGGGGGATCACTCCACCACGACGATGCTGTGCGGCACCCGCCCGACCGCCACCGACTTCAGCGCCTTGGCTCCGGGAACGTCGATGATCGTCATGTCGTCCGACAGCCCGTTGGCCACATACAGCCGGTCCTGCGCCTTGTTCAGCGCCAGCCCCCACGCCCGCTTGCCCGACAGCACGAGGTCCGTCGTCTTGCGGCTCGCCACATCGACGAACGCGACATGGTTCGCCTTGCCCAGCCCGACAAACGCCCGCTTGCCGTCCGCGCTCATCGTGATGCCCACGGGCGTGATGTCGGCGGCACGGGCGCCCTTGACCTCGAACTTGATCGTGTCCAGCACGCTGTGATCGGCCGTCGAGATCACCGTCACGCTCGCCCCCAGCTCGTTCGTCACCCACAGCTGGCTGCCGTCCGGCGTCATCGCGAAGCGTCGCGGGCGCTTGCCGGCCTTGATGTTCTTCGTCACCTTGCCGGTCGCGGTGTCGATCACATGCACGAGGCTGGCGACTTCCGACGTGACGTAGACCGTCTTGCCGTCGCGGCTGACCAGCACGCCCTCGGGCTCCTCGCCGACCTTGATCTCGCCGGTGCGCTTGCCGGTGGCGAGGTCGACGACACCGAGTGCCCCATCCTCCTCGTTCGACACGTACAGCGTCTTGCCGTCCGGCGTCAGATCGAAGATCTCCGGGTCATCGCCCAGCCCGATCTTCTTCACCGACTTGCGCGTGGCCAGGTCGATCACGTCGGCCTGGCCCGAGTCGCCGCAGGCCACCATCAGCTGCTTGCCATCCGGCGTGATGACCATGTGCCGCGGACGCTTGCAGGTCGCCACCGTGCCCGTCACCGCCTGCGTCTTCAGGTCGACGATGGTCAGCTTGTGGTCCTTTTCGCTCGACACATAGGCGACCTGGGCTTGCGATGACCAGGTGAATCCCGTCAGCAGCAGTGCAGCGAACAGCGGGCGGATCGGGAGTGGATGGCGGGCGGTGGTGTGCATGGCGGATGACGGACAAAAAGTTCAGGATGCACGACGGTAAGCAGTCCCTTCCCGACAGGACAGGGAAAAGTTCCCGACACAGGGAAGGTCCGCAGGCGGTGTCCCGTCCTGGAGCATGCGTCCGCTGTGGCCTCACCGCTCCCCGGCGGCCCGCTGCGCATCCACCGAGGTGGTCCGCTTTGGCGGGTCCATCGGGCGCGTCTCGACGTAGGTGCGGATCGACCAGATCTCCTGGGGGGTCAGCACGCCTTTCCAGGCCGGCATGTGGACCACGCCGGCGCGGACCTTGCCCTCGTGGACCGAGCGCAGGTAGTAGCGGTCGACGTCCGCGGTGCAGTCGGCTTTCAGCGCCTGATCCCGCAGGCGGCGACAGAAGCTGTCCAGCCGGCGCAGGTCCGGGGCTTCGGCGACCGACTGCCTAGCATCGTTGCCATGGCATTCGGCGCAATGCTGGTTGTAGGCCTGGCGACCGGCTTCGTGTACGGAAGTCTGGCCGCGGTAGGGGTTGAGGTCTTGTGCCGCTGCCGGGGTCGGCGCACACAGCCAGGCGGCCGTCGCCGTGGCCAGCAGCCAGCCTCGAACGGTGTTCAACGTCAGACGCGGGGTCATGGTCCTGTACATCACCAATCCTTCGGGCAGCCGTTGCAGCCCTCCAAGTTGGCATCCGGGAAGATCGTGTAGCGCAGCACCGCACCTTCGAGGTCCGCGTTCAGCAGGTTGCTGCCAACGAACTTGGTTTCCTGCAGGTTGGCGCTTGTGAGCTTGGCCCCGACGAACCAGACCAGGTTCATGCGGGCCGCTTCAAGGCTGGCGGCTGTCAGGTCGACCCCTGACAAGTTGGCCCGGAACATGCGGGCCATTTCCAGG
The DNA here is from genome assembly GCF_034519685.1 of Sphaerotilus sp. GTDB lineage: Bacteria > Pseudomonadota > Gammaproteobacteria > Burkholderiales > Burkholderiaceae_C > Sphaerotilus. The sequence goes on from NZ_JAXHOF010000002.1 coordinate 555,172, forward strand.
TTCGCTCCGACCATCCGGGCGTTGCGAAACGAGGCACCGGGTGCGTTGAGCGCATAGGCCTGGACCGCGGTGAGGTCGGCACCGTCCAGCAACGCGCCCGCCATGTTGGCGCTGCGCAGGTTGGCCCGCGAGAGCTTGGCGCCGCTGAAATTCACGCCGCGCAAGTCCTTGCCGACCAGGTTGGCGTGGCGCAGGTCCGTCCCCGGACAGTGGGCGTAGGGCCACAGGCGGCAGCCGTTGATGACCGTGACCTCGGGTTCGGGCGCTGACGTCGAAGCGGACTGTGCGGCCACAGGGGCTGGCCCGCACAACCCGGCGGCCAGCGCCAGCCCTCCGAGGACACCGGTTACTCCCTGAAGGAATGCCGGTGCGGCCTTCACTTGTTGGCCACCTTGGCAGCCGACTTCGGCAGCTTGAAGACCCAGTAGCTGCCGCCTTGCGTGATCTGCTTGGTCAGGTCGGCCATGTCACCGCCCCACAGCGGCACGGCGCCCCCATAGCCCGACGACAGGCCGATGTACTGCTCGCCGTCCTGTTCCCAGGTGATCGGCACCGACACCACTCCCGAGCCGGTCTGGAACTTCCACAGCTCCTTGCCGTTCTTCGCGTCGAAGATCTTGATGTAGCCGTCCGACGTGCCGGTGACCAGCAGCCCGCCGGCGGTGGTCATCGTGCCGGCCCACAGCGGGAACTTCTCTTTCTGTTCCCAGACGATCTTGCCGGTTTTCGGATCGATCGCACGCAGTACGCCGACGTGGTCGTCGAACAGCCGCTTGATGCGGAAGCCCTGGCCGAGGTAGGCGGAGCCGGCCTTGTAGGTCAGGTTCTCGGTCCAGTAGTCCATTGCCCAGTGGTTGCCCGGGATGTAGAACAGGCCGGTGTCAGGGCTGTAGGACATCGGCATCCAGTTCGTGCCGCCCAGGAATGGTGGCGAGACGAACACTGACTTGCCCTTGTCCTGGCCGCTTTCCGGCTGCGGCGGACGGTTGCCGGTCTCGATCGGGCGGCCCGTCTTCAGATCGAAGCCCTTGGCCCAGGTGATGCCGTCCACGAACGGCCACGCATTGATCAGTGAGGTCGGCTTGTTCGGATAGCCGGCGCCGGTGGCCAGCTTGGTCCGGTCGGTGACGAAGAAGAAGCCGTTGCGGTCGGCGTGTGCGCTGGCCTTGACCAGCTTGCCGTCCTTGTCCTTGTACTCGAACAGCACCACCGAGTTGTTGCCCGAGAAGTCCCAGGCGTCGTTTGGAGTGTGCTGGAAGAAGCCCTTGAGTTCGCCGGTCGTGGCGTCCACATAGGCTTGGCCCGAGGTGAACAGGCTGTCCCAGTTCTGCGGGTCGTCGCCTTCCTTGGTGCGCTTCCAGGTGTTCCAGGGGGCGGGGTTGCCGGCACCGATGACGATGGTGTTGGTCTCTGGGTCAAACGCCGCCGACTGCCACGGTGCGCCACCGCCATGGTTCCAGGCATCGACCAGCTTGCCGTCCTTGTCGCGCGGCCAGCTCGGCGCCTTGGCGTCGCCGGTGGGGGTGCTGTCCTTGCCGTCGTTGCGACCGATGTGGCCTTCGACGAACGGACGGGCCCAGACTTCCGCTCCGGTCTCCGGATCGCGTGCGTACAGATAGCCGATCACGCCGAATTCGTCGCCCGACGAGCCGTGGATCAGCAGCACACGCCCGTTCTTCTCCTTGACGATGTTTGGCGCACCAGTCATCGTGTATCCCACCTTGTGGTCGGCAAACTTCTCGTTCCAGACAACCTTCCCGGTGGTGCGGTCGAGGGCGATCATGCGGGCGTCCAGGGTTCCGAAAAAGACCTTGTTGCCGTAGATGGCTGCGCCCCGGTTCACGACGTCGCAGCAGGGGCGGATGTCGTCGGGCAGGCGATGCTCGTACATCCAGAGCTGTTTGCCGGTCTTCGCATCCAGCGCGTGGATGCGCGAGTAGGAGCTGGTCACGTAGATCACGCCGTCATGCACCAGCGCCTGGGCTTCCTGGCCACGCTGCTTCTCGCCGCCAAAGGAGAAGCTCCAGGCGGGCACGAGTTGATCCACATTGCGGGCGTTGATCTGCTTGAGCGGACTGTGGCGCTGGGTCTTCAGACCGAGGCCGTAGTTCAGCACGTCCTGCCCCGTCTTGTCGTCGCTGGCGATGTCGTTCCAGGTCACAGGCTTCACGGCCGTGGCGCTGGTGGCACCGAGCGAGAGGGTGGCGGCAACGGCCAGCGCAACGGCGTGCCGGACGGGAACGTGGGGCTGTTTCAGGAACATGGACTGTCTCCTCGTTGTAGGTGAAGCCAGTCTAGAAACCGATCCCGGCGCTGTATCGGGAGTCCCTCCCGAGCGAGACGGGAACCGTTCCCGGCTCGCTTTGTGCATCAGGGACCGGGTTTTGCTTTCTTCTGGGACACAAACATCGACGACAGAATCGACAACAACAACGAACGGAGACAAAACGCATGATCCGGATCCTGCTGCTGGACGACCACGCAGTGGTGCGGGCCGGCTACCGCCAGCTCATCGACACCGAGCCGGACCTGCAAGTGGTCGCGGAAGCCAGCACCTCGGCCCAGGCTTGTGAACTCATCCGACAGCACACCATCGACGTGGCCGTGGTCGATCTGAGCCTGAAGGGCGACAGCGGCCTGGAAGCGGTGCGCCGCCTGCGCGAACGCCAGCCCGGCCTGCGGGTGCTGATCTTCACGATGCATGCGCAGGAGAGCTACGCACTGCAGGCGCTGCGCGCGGGCGCGCTGGGCTACCTCACCAAGGACAGCGATCCTGAGCACATGCTCGACGCCGTGCGACAGGTGGCGCGCGGACGGCGGGTGTTTTCCGGCGAGATCGCCCAGGCCTTGCTGAGCGACGCCGCGCGTGTCGGGCAGGGCGATCTGCTGGACCGACTCACCCCGCGTGAGTTCGACGTGCTGCGCCTGGTGACGTCCGGCGAGTCCATCGGCGAGATCGCCCAGGCTCTGCACATCAGTGAAAAGACCGTGTTCAACACCATGTCGCTGGTACGCCAGAAACTCGACGTGCGCAGTGACTTCAAGCTGTTGCGTCTCGCGGTGGAACAAGGGCTGGTACAGCTCTGAGGGTTTGTCATGAAGAGGATTCCCCCACTGGACCTGCCTCGCCTGGTGATGCGGCGGGCCATCCTGGTCGGGCTGCTGGCCGTGGGGCTGGCGCTGCTGGTCGGGCTGCAGCGGACACAGGAGGCCATCGACGAGGAAGTCGAGGCGGCGATGACGCTCGCGGCGGTGATGGCGAAGCTCGGAACGCTGTCCCATGTCGACGACCGCAGCGCGCTGGAGTCCCTGCGGGCGATGCAGGCCGAGAGCCCGCTGCGCCACCTGGAGCTGAACATCCACGCCGCCGACGGGCGCGTGCTGCTGGCGCCACCCTCGCCGCCATCAGCACCGGCACACGAAGACGCCTCGGTCGTGATGGACACGCTGGTCCGCCTGCACCGCGACTTCCTCTCCGAGCCGGAGACCCGCAGCGTGTCCTGGTCGGTGGCGCGGCCGGTCGGCGATCCCTGGACCGTTTCGCTGCACGCTTCATCCGAAGGCGAGCGCCACGAGGCCATCGCCGACCTGGCGGGCATCTTCCTGATCCTGCTGGGCTGCATCGCCGGCTTGCTGCTGGTGATGCGCTGGAACATGCAGCGGGCCTTCGCGCCGCTGGCTGACCTGCTCGACGCCATCAGCGACATCGAGCGGCAGGCGCTGGTGCCCGTGCGGCGCCTGCCGACGATGCCGATCCGGGAGCTGGAGTCGATCGCCATGGCGCTGCGCCACCTCGCCGGGGGGCTGGAGCAGGCCGAGGCGCAGCGCCGGCTGCTGAGCCAGAAGGTGCTCACGCTGCAGGAGGACGAGCGCACGCGCCTGGCCCGGGAACTCCACGACGAGTTCGGCCAGCGGCTGACCGCGCTGCGCTTCGATGCCACGTGGCTGACCCGCCAGGTGGCCGATCGGCCGGAGCTGCTGTCGGTGGTGCAGGGCATGTCGGCCCGCTGCGGCGAGGTGCAGCGCGACATCCGGCAACTGCTGGTCCAGTTGCGCCCGTTCGGTCCGGCGGGCGAGGGCCGCGACCCCGGCACGTTGCCGCTGGAGCGCCTGGTGTCGATGCTCGAAGCGCTGGTCCGGAGCTGGCAGGAGACCCGCACCGGCACGACCTGCACGCTGACGCTGGACATGCCGACACCCACAGACACCGCCGCGGTGTCCGAGACCGCCGAGATCGAGTTGCCCCGCGATCTGGCCCTGACGGTCTACCGCATCAGCCAGGAAGCGCTGACCAACGCGGCCCGCCATGCGCAGGCGCGGCAGGTCGAGCTGACGGTGCGGCTCGTGCTGTCGCCTGGTGCGCCGCGCCGTGGCTGGCTGTGCTGGTCGGTGTGCGATGACGGCATCGGTCTGGGCCAGCCAGCCGCCGCCGCGCTGCAGCGTGGCAACGGACTGGGCGGCATGCAGGAGCGGGTCTGGGCACAGGCCGGGCAGTGGCGGATACTGCCGGGCACCGCCGACCGGCCAGGCCTGACGCTGCAGGCGTGGCTGCCGTTGAACCAGCCTCATGATGCGCCATGCCCTTCCTGACCTCCTCGCCTGTCCCGCTGCGACTGGCCATCGCGGATGACCATGCCATCGTGCGCATGGGCTACCGGCGTCTGCTGGAGGACGAGCCCGGCCTGCGCGTGGTCGCGGAATACGGTGACGCCGACAGCGCCTGGGCGGACCTGTGCCGGCGGTCGGAGGGTGAGATCGACCTGCTGATCCTCGACCTGTCGATGCCCGGGCGCAGCGGGCTGGACCTGCTGCAGCAACTGCACGCCGAACGCCCGGCGCTGAAGGTGCTCGTCTTCACGATGCACGACACCGAGGCCCTGCGCGCACAGTGCCTGCGGGCGGGCGCAGTCGGGCTGATCGGCAAGAGCAGCGACCCGGAATGTCTGCTGGACGCTGTGCGGCAGATCGCCCACGTGGCACCGGCCTCGGTGCGGGCGACCGCGCCAAGCGTGGCGGCGCGCCGGTCCGATCTGCCGGGGCACCACCACCTGACGCTGCGCGAGCACGACGCCCTGATGGGCCTGCTGCGCGGCTGGACGCTCGACCAGATCGCCGCCGAGATGGGCGTGTCCGACAAGACGGTGTCCAACTACCAGACGCTGATCCGCCAGAAGCTGGGGGTGAACACGGCGGTCGAGCTGATGCGTTACGGGCAGGCGCATGGGCTGATTCCCTGACGCCTGGATGGCGGTCCACGTTGTTCGAGGGCCGTCTTCGCGATCGTGATGAGCGCACCGAACTGCTGGACAGCTTTCTGGGCACGTGCGAATGGACGCGGGTCTGTTTCGGCTGGCGGCCCAACCTGCCCGATGAAGCCGACCACCAACTGGTCGAACTGGTGGTGGTCGGTGCGGCCGACTTCATCGTGACCCCTGACTTTTTTGTCTGTCTGATGCAAAGCACTGGTATCGGATGCCTTGGATTTCTTCCGGGGGATGCGATCGTGTCCTACAAACCTTCGTGCATCAGGCGTGTCTGATCGTCTTCCCAGTGGGCGTGACGCTCATAAGCTGTTTATATGAAGTTCTATTCTTTATAGAACGAGAACTGGTACTTTGATCGGCTTTGTTGCACAACTCCGCCGAAGCCGAGTTTCCCCTGACCCCAGACGGAGTTACGCCACAGCCTGCGTCACCGGGGTGCCCAGGTGGGTGAAGCGGTTGAGCACCGCAGCCCGCACCTGCAGCTCCACCACCTGACGCTCGAAGGTGCGCGCCATCACCCGCTCGCCCAGCAGCTTGAAGCAGCGCATCTTCGTCTCCACCAGCGAGCGCCGGTGGTAGCCGCTCCACTTCTTCCAGATCCCCCGGCCCAGCCGGTTCGTCGCCCGCAGTATCTCGTTGCGCGCCGCCGCCCCCGGCCGCTTGGCCTTCCACGGCTGGGCGTTCTTGCGCGTCGGTATCACCGCCTCGGCCCCTCGTTCGGCGATCGCGTCGTGGCAGCCCTGCGTGTCATACGCCCCGTCCCCGCTCACCGACAGCACCACCTCCTCTGCCGGAATCTGCCCGAGCAGCTCCGGCAGCATCGGCGCGTCACCCACGCTGTTGTCCGTCACCTCGATCGCCCGGATCTCCAGCGTCTCGGCGTCGATCCCCAGGTGAACCTTGCGCCACTGCCTGCGGTACTCCGCCCCGTGCTTCTTGGTCTTCCACTCGCCCTCGCCCAGCATCTTGATCCCCGTGGAATCCACCAGCAGGTGCAGCCCGCCCCGGCTCGGCCGCGCCGTGATCTCCACCGTCAGCCGCTTCTCGCGCCGGCTCATCGTGCTGTAGTCCGGTGCCTGCCAGTCCAGCCCCGACAGCCCCAGCACGCTCTGCACGAACCCCTGCGTCTGGCGCAGCGCCAGTCCGAACAGCACCTTCATCGTCAGGCAGCACTGCACCGCCGCGTCGCTGTACGTCGCCGGTCGCCCCGGCTTGCCGCTGACCGGCGCAGCCTGCCACGCCATGTCCCGGTCCAGCCACATCGTCAGCGAGCCCCGCGCCCTCAGCGCCTTCGTGTACGGCGCCCAGTTCTTCGTCACGTACTTCTGCTTTGCTGGCTTGCTCATCCTGTCAGCCTACCTCACCGCTCGACCATCGGCCGGCGGGGTGGGTTGTGCAACAAAGCCTCGTCAATAGCAACCGAGAGTGTCCCCGCCATCTCTGCCAGTAGTTGGCTGTCGACTCGATTCCGGGTCCTGACAGCCCACGCAGTTCAGCGAACCACAGCATCACAGCCGGGACGTGCTCAATCCATGCCTCCAGATCGTCCGCGTCAAGAACCCGCACATCAAGCCATGGTGCTGTGGCTGCAGCGAGTTGTCGCCATTCCTTCCGTTGTCGCCAGCGCCTTGGCGTGACGAAAACGAAGCTGGTGGCAGTCATCTCTTCGATCGAGGACTCGAAAACCCGTTTGGCGAAATCTCCGTCTGCTTTGCTTGTCGGCCGAGCGTCGCAGCCCATTTCCCAGCATGCAGTGCCGACTGGAACCCAAGGATTGCCCTCGCTCGCATGGGTGATCCCGTCATAGCCCGGCTCATTGATCGAGTCTCCTGCCGGCATTGACAGTGCAGTCGTTTTTACTGTGCTCTGGATGAGACGCCGAACGAGCAGCGGCAGTTGAGCTTGTGCGTCGCGGGTGCCTGCCCACGTCTCGATGTGCGTTGCCGTGATGCGCAATGTCATTCCCCTGGGCGGATTCGGTCATGTCGCGCTACCGTAGCAGCATTCTTGTTTTTCGCTTCCGGAGAATCCGCCGATGACCCTCGCAACAACCCCCGCCTACACCGACCTCGAAGCCCGCTTCCAGCGCCTCTACCGCTTCGAGCACCTCGGCTCGATCGCCGGCTGGGATCAGGCCGCCAATATGCCCCCCGGCGGCAACGAGGCCCGCGCCGCCGCGATGGCCGAACTCGACGGCCTGATGCACGCCCAGCGCACCGACCCGGCCCTCAAGGCGCTGCTCGACCGCGCCGAAGGCGAGCCGCTCAGCGACGACCAGCGCGCCAACCTGCGCGAGATGCGCCGCGACTGGCGGGCGGCGAATGCGCTGCCGGCCGCGCTGGTCGAGCGCCGCACGCTGGCCACCGCGCGCTGCGAACACGCCTGGCGCCGCCAGCGACCGGCCAACGACTGGGCCGGCTTCGTCGAGAACTTCCGCCCCGTCGTGCAGGTCGCGCGCGAGGAGGCGATGCACCTGGCCGAAGCGACCGGCCTGATGCCCTACGACGCGCTGATGGACCGCTTCGAGCCCGGCACGACCAGCGCCGAGGTGGAGCGCGTGTTTGGCGACCTGAAGACCTGGCTGCCGGGCCTGATCCAGCAGGTGCAGGCGCGCCAGCACGCCGAGCCGCCGGTGCTGATGCCGGTCGGGCCGTTCCCGGTGGCGCAGCAGAAGGCGCTGAGCCTGCGGGTGATGGCGCTGCTGGACTTCGACTTCGACGGCGGCCGGCTCGACGAGAGCACGCACCCGTTCTCCGGCGGCGTGCCCGAGGACGTGCGGCTGACCACGCGCTACTCGGTGGACAACCTGATGTCGAGCCTGATGGGCACGGTGCATGAAACCGGCCACGCCCGCTACGAGCAGAACCTGCCGCGTGAGTGGCTCGGCCAGCCGATGGCGCGGGCGCGCTCCTACGGCCTGCACGAGAGCCAGAGCCTGTCGTTCGAGATGCAGCTCGGCGCGCATCCCGGCTTCGTCGCGCAACTGGTGCCGCTGATGGTCGAGCACTTCGGCGCGCAGCCGGCCTTCACGGTCGAGAACCTGACCCGGCTGGCCACCCGGGTCGAGCCGGGCCTGATCCGCGTCGAGGCCGACGAGGTGACCTACCCGGCGCACGTCATCCTGCGCTTCGAGATCGAGCGTGCGCTGATCGAGGGCACGATCGATGTGGCCGACATCCCCGCGCTGTGGGACGAGAAGATGCTGGCCTACCTCGGCCGCGACACGCGGGGCGACTACCGCAACGGGCCGATGCAGGACGTGCACTGGCCGTCCGGCTCGTTCGGCTACTTCCCCTGCTACACGCTCGGGGCGATGTACGCGGCGCAGTGGTTCGCCACGATGCGCCGCCAGAAGCCCGACCTGGACGCCAGCATCGCCGCCGGTGACCTGAACCCGGTGTTCGACTGGCTCAAGGACCACATCTGGCGCCAGGGCTCGCGCTGGGAGACGCCGGAGCTGTCGCGTCGGGCCAGCGGGGAGACGCTGAATCCGGCGCATTTCCGGGCGCATCTGGAAGGGCGCTACGGCGCGTGAGGTCTTCATGTCGCAGGCCGATGGTCGATATCGAAAAACCATCGACTTCCGGACGACTGACATGATGTCTCGACGCATGGTCTCCGCGGCCCTCGGCAGTGTGCTGCTGGCCGGCGCACTGCCTGCGCTGGCCGCAGACCCGAACGCCACCCTTCGCGTGAAGCTGCAGAGCTTTCTGCAAGTGCACGTCGACCGCTTGCTGGTGGACGGCGCCTTCCTGTGGCTCGACCTGTCCACGGGCGAGGTGCGCAAGCTCTACCCGACCACCCCCCACCCGATGATCATGGTGTTTGGCGCGCATTGCGTGCTGTGTTCCGAGTTCCGGGACAGCGCGGGCAAGCCGGTCGAGATGGATTTCTACACCGCTGTCCGCGGCAACGGCCATGTCGTGTTCCGCACCGAGGTGGCCAACCGGGCGCCGCTGATGGCATTGATGGACAAGGGCAAGGTGCAGCGTCTGTGAGCGAACGGACTGGCTGTGCGCCTGACCTTGTTCAGGAAGTTTCTGCTGATGCTGGCCGGCATCGTGTCGATCGCCTTTGTCGTCACGCTGTTGTCGGCGGGGTTCGGGTTCCGGCTCCTGGTGAGCCGGCGGCTGGACCGGTTGCACCGCGCGATCACACGGGCTGCCAGCGGGGTCGAGCGGGTGCGTGTCGAGCCCAGTCGCGGGGACGATGAACTCGGCGACATCATCCAGGCCTACGACGCGCTGGTCGCCCGCGAGGAGCGGCACGAGGCCGAACTGCGCGGCGCCCACGAGAAGCTCGACGAGCAGAGTCGCCGCGACCCGCTGACCGGCGCCTTCAACCGCCGGCATGTGCAGGAGCACATCCACGAGGTCGTCGACGCCTCCGGCTCCGCGCTGGCGCTGTTCGACATCGACCATTTCAAGCGCATCAACGACCGCCACGGGCATGGCGTGGGCGATGAGGTGCTGGTCGAGGTGGTGCGGCGCATCGGCCGGGTGGTGCGCAAGCAGGACTTGTTCGCGCGCTGGGGCGGCGAGGAGTTCCTGCTGTGTGTCGGCGAGGTCGGCGACGGGGGGCTGGACCGGCTGGCGCGGCGGCTGCTCGCGTGTCTGGACAGCGAGCCGGTCATGACCTCGGCCGGCCCGCTCGTGGTGACCTCGTCGATCGGCCTGGTGGCGTTTCCGTTGCGGACGGGCGCGGGGGCACACGCCTGGGCGGACGCGGTCACGGTGGCGGACTGGGGCCTGTACCGGGCCAAGCAGTCGGGGCGGGACTGTGCGGTCGTGGTGGACGTCGTGGACGTGCAGGACGCGGCGGCCGGCGGGGCGGCGGTCGAGTCGGTTCCGATCGGTGGCGGCGTCCTGTCGGTGGTGCCGCACGTGGTGCGCAGTGTCCAGGCGTCAGCGAACCCGGTCCTGCCCGCCTGACGGCGAGGACCACAGCCGCTGCATCACGTCGGCGAAGCGCCCGGCGGTGTCCGCTTCCCCCACCCAGCGCCCGGCGACCATCACGTCGCGCCAAGGCCGCCCCGGGCTGCTGAACACCAGCGCGTCCAGCCGGTGCTCGCCGGGCACGCCGACCAGCGCGGCATCCGCCGTGTCGATCACCAGCAGGTCCGCCCGCGCTCCGACGCGCAATCCCCACACCGCCTGACCGGCGGCCCGTCCGCCCGTGTCCAGTGCGAGCTGCCACAGCCGGGCGGCGGTGGCCGGCTGGCCCTGGTGCGGCGCGGCGGCCATGTTGCGTTGGCGGTGGAGCAGCCGCTGGCCGTACTCCATCCAGCGCAGCTCCTCCGTCCAGCTCCGCGTGACGTGGCTGTCCGAGCCGATCGCCAGCCCCACGCCCGCGTCCAGCCAGCCGGGCAGGTCCGCCAGCCCGTCACCCAGGTTCGCCTCGGTGCTCGGGCAGATCACGGCGGCGCTGCCCGCACGCGCGACCGCTTCGATCTCGGCCGGGACCGTGTGGGTCGCGTGGACGAGCTGCCAGCGTGGGTCGAGCAGGCCCTCGGCGGCCAGCCACTCGATCGGGCGCCGGCCGGTGGCGGTCAGGCAGTCCTCGACCTCGGCGGTCTGTTCGGCGACGTGGATGTGGACCGGGCCGTCCATGCCGCGTGCGAGCTGCGCGAGCCGGTGGACCGACGCGGGCGCCGCCGCCCGCAGCGAATGCACGGCCACCCCGGCGTTGAACGTGGCGTGCGACTGCGCAGCCAGCGTTCGGTGCGCAGCCCAGACCCCGTCGGCATCCAGGTGAAAGCGGCGCTGGTCCTCGCGCAGCGCGGGCTGCGTGAACCCGGCGCGCTCGTAGAGCACCGGCAGCAGCGTCAGGCCGATGCCCACCGCCTCGGCGGCGGCCTTCAGCGCGTGGCCCATCGCGAGCGGGTCGGCGTAGGGTGTGCCGTCGGGCTGGTGCTGCAGGTAGTGGAACTCGCAGACCTGCGTGTAGCCGCCGGCCAGCAGCTCGCGGTAGAGGTGCGCGGCGATGGCCTGTACGTCGTCGGGCGTCACGGCGCCGGCCACGCGGTACATGCGGTCGCGCCAGCCCCAGAAGTCGTCGCCCGCGTGTTCACGCCGCTCGGACAGGCCGGCGAAGGCGCGCTGGAAGGCGTGGCTGTGCGCGTTCACCAGCCCTGGCAGCACTGGTCCGGCCAGCCTCTGCGCGTCCAGCGGACACGGCACGCCAGCCTGTACGGTCGCCCAGCGCCCGCCGCTGTCGCTGACCAGCAGCACGTCGTCCTGCCAGCGGCCGTCGAGCCAGGCATGGGGCGCCCACCAGCGATTGGCGCGACCGGCACCGTGGGCGTGGTTCACGGCGGCACTCATTCGGCGGCTCCCGGGGTCCAGTCGCGCAGCGTCTGCAGCAGAGCGTGCAGCACCGGCTGCACCCGCGCCGCGCGGGTGGGGTCGATGGCCGGCGGGGCGCCTGGGGTGTCATCCATGTAGCAGTGCCAGCCCATTTCGAGCTGTACGGCGTGGATTTGCGCGGCCGGCTGGCCGTAGTGGCGCGTGATGTAGCCGCCCTTGAAGCGGCCATCGACCACCTGCGTGAACGCCGACTGGCTCGCCAGCACGCCCGATAGCGCCGCCCGCAGCGACGGCGCACAGCTCGTGCCGCTCGCGGTGCCGAGGTTCAGGTCGGGCAGCCGGCCCTCGAACAGCCACGGCAGCTCGGCCCGGATGCTGTGGCCGTCGAACAGCACGGCGTGGCCGTGCAGGGCGCGCAGCCGGGCGAGTTCGGCGGCCAGCGCATCGTGGTACGGCTGCCAGTACACGGCGCGGCGGCGGTCGATCTCGGCTGCATCGGGCGCGCAGCCGTCGCGGTAGATCAGCTCGCCGGTGAAGCTGCGCGTCGGGCACAGCTCGGTGTTGTTCGCGCCCGGGTACATCGGCGTGTTCTCCGGCGGCCGGTTCAGGTCGATGACGTAGCGCGAGCAGCGTGGCATCAGCAGCCCCGCGCCCAGCTCGCGGGCGAAGTCATAGAGCGCGTCCAGGTGCCAGTCGGTGTCCTCGACCGCCAGCGCGCGCTCGGTGTACGCCGAGCGCAGCGTCTCCGGGATGAAGGTGCCGGCGTGCGGCAGGCTGACCAGCAGCGGCGTGCGGCCGGGCAGCAGGGTGAAGGTGTCGGTGGGCATCACGGTGCAGGACTCAGGCGGAGTAGGGGTGGTGGGTGTCGCCGGCGGGTTGTCCACCCAGCCAGACGCGGCAGCCGGGCCGCTGCCCGAAGGCGTAGGCGAGTTCGTTCGGATGGTCGACCGCCCAGTGGACGAGGTCGGCCCGGCGCCCCGGCGTCAACTGGCCGTGGCGGGCGCCGAGGCCGAGCGCGGTGGCGGCGTGGCGGGTCATGCCGGCGAAGGCTTCCTCGGGCGTCAGCCGCAGCAGCGTGCAGGCCATGTTCAGCATCAGCAGCGGCGACAGCGTCGGCGACGAGCCCGGGTTGTGGTCGGTGGCGATGGCGATCGGCACACCCGCCGCGCGCAGCGCGTCCACCGGCGGCACCCGCGTCTCGCGCAGGAAGTAGAACGCCCCGGGCAGCAGCACCGCCACCGTGCCCGCCGCCGCCATCGCCTGCACGCCTGCGTCCGACAGGTATTCGAGGTGGTCGCAGCTCAGCGCGCCGAAGCGGGCCGCCAGCGCTGCGCCGCCGCTGTCGCTGAGCTGCTCGGCGTGCAGCTTGACGGGCAGGCCGAGCGCGCGGGCGGCGGTGAACACGCGCGCGATCTGCGCCGGCGTGAAGGCGATCGACTCGCAGAAACCGTCCACCGCGTCGACCAGTCCCTGCGCGTGCCAGCCCGGCAGCCACTGGCAGACGGCGTCGATGTAGTCGTCCGGGCGGCCCTCAAATTCGGGTGGCAGCGCGTGGGCGGCCAGCGCGGTGGTGCGCACGGTCTGGCCGGTGGCGGCGCCGACCTCGCGGGCGATGCGCAGGCAGCGTGCCTCGTCCACGTCGCTCAGGCCGTAGCCGGACTTGATCTCCAGCGCCGTCACGCCCTCGGCGAGCAGGGCGCGGGCGCGTTGCACGGCGCGGTGGCGCAGCGTGTCGTCGGAGGCGGCGCGGGTGGCGGCCACGGTCGAGCGGATACCGCCGCCCGCGCGGGCGATCTGCTCATAGCTCGCACCCTGCAGCCGCAGCTCGAACTCGCGGGCGCGGTGGCCGCCGTAGACGAGGTGGGTGTGCGCGTCGATCAGGCCGGGCGTGAGTACCCCGCCGCCGAGGTCGTGTTCCACATCGGCTGTCGCATCGGCCGGCAGGTCGCGCGCCGGGCCGACCCAGGTGATGCGCTCCCCCTCGGCCAGCACGGCGCCGTCGTCGATCCAGCCCCAGGGGCGGTCGGGGGTCATCGTGGCGAGGGCGGCGCCGCGCCAGAGGGTGCGGCGCGTGCGGTGGCTGGTGTGCGTCGGGAGACTCATGGCGTGAACTGCCCGTCGAGCTGGAAGCGGTGGCCGGGGTGGACCAGCCGGGCGGTGGTGATCGGCGCGTCGCGGCTGAAGGTGCGGCGGTGGACGATCAGGCAGGCGTCGGTGCGCGCGATGCCCAGCAGCTTCGCTTCCTGCGCGGTCGGCTGCGCCGCGACGATCGCGTACTGCGCCCGCCACAGGGTGGTGGCCTGGAACAGGTAGTGCGTCGGCGTGGTGCGGGTGAAGTCCTGCGCGAGGTAGTCGGGTGCCTCGGCCGGGTTGACGAACCGGTCTTCGCACTGCAGCGCCACGCCGTTCTCGAAATGCACGATCAGCGTGCGGAACACCGGCGCGCCCGGCGCCAGACCCCACTCGGCGGCGAGTTCGGCGCTGGCCGGCTCGGCGCGCTGCAGGTGGACCTCGGCGCTGTGGCGGTGGCCGCGTTCGGCGATCTCCTCGTGCAGGTCGCGCAGCGTCAGCGTGGCCGAGACGCGGTGCAGTGGCGCGGCGAAGGTGCCCACGCCCTGCACCCGCTGCACCAGCCCGTCCGCCTGCAGCTCGCGCAATGCGCGGTTGGCGGTCATGCGGCTGATGCCGAACTGCGCGACCAGCTCGGCCTCGGAGGGCAGTTGTGCGCCCGGCGCCCATTCGCCGGCGGTGAGGCGCTCCTTGAGGTGCTGCTTGACGCGGGCGTAGGGGGCCATCGCGGCGGGTGAAGACGATGAGGGCGGCTTGGGGGAGGGCGGCGTGGACATGGGTGTGATGCTACTTGCATGAGCTTGTCTAGACAAGTAGAGTGCGCAGCATTCTCAGGAGCCCGACATGACCGACCTGTCCACCCCCCGCGCCACGGCCCAGGCCCGCCCGGTCCACGCCCCGACCGGCACCACGCTGCACTGCCGCAACTGGCTGACCGAGGCGGCGTACCGCATGCTGCAGAACAACCTCGACCCGGCCGTGGCCGAACACCCCGACACGCTGGTCGTCTACGGCGGCATCGGCAAGGCGGCGCGCGACTGGGACTGCTTCGAGCAGATCCTGCAGAGCCTGCGCGAACTGAAGGAGGACGAGACGCTGCTGATCCAGTCTGGCAAGCCGGTCGGCGTGTTCCGCACGCACGCCGACGCGCCGCGCGTGCTGCTGGCCAACTCGAACCTGGTGCCGAAGTGGGCGACGTGGGAGCACTTCCACGCACTCGACCGCAAGGGTTTGATGATGTACGGCCAGATGACCGCAGGCTCGTGGATCTACATCGGCAGCCAGGGCATCGTGCAGGGCACCTACGAGACCTTCGTCGAAGCGGGCCGGCAGCATTTTGGCGGCGACCTGACCGGGCGCTGGATCCTGACCGCCGGGCTGGGCGGCATGGGCGGCGCGCAGCCGCTGGCCGCCACGTTCGCGGGCGCGTGTTCGCTCAACATCGAGTGCCAGCAGAGCCGCATCGACTTCCGCCTGCGCTCGCGCTACCTCGACGAGCAGGCCGATGACCTCGACGACGCGCTCGCCCGCATCGCCCGCCACACCGCCGCCGGGCGCGCGGTGTCGGTCGGGCTGCTGGGCAATGCGGCGGAGGTGCTGCCGGAGCTGGTGCGCCGCGCCCGGGCGGGCGGGCCGCGGCCGGACCTGGTGACCGACCAGACCTCGGCGCACGACCTCGTCCACGGCTACCTGCCGCCGGGCTGGACGGTGGCGCGGTGGCGCGCCGCACAGGCCGATGACACGCAGCACGCGGCCTTGCGCGACGCGGCGGCCAAGGGCTGCGCAGTGCATGTGCAGGCGATGCTCGACTTCCAGGCGATGGGCGTGCCGACGGTGGACTACGGCAACAACATCCGCCAGGTCGCGTTCGACCAGGGCGTGGCGAACGCCTTCGACTTTCCTGGCTTCGTGCCCGCCTACATCCGGCCGCTGTTCTGCCGCGGCAAGGGGCCGTTCCGCTGGGTGGCGCTTTCTGGCGATCCGGAAGACATCCGCAAGACCGACGCCAAGATGAAGGAGCTGTTCCCTGAGGACGCCCACCTGCACCGCTGGCTCGACATGGCCGGCGAGCGCA
The DNA here is from genome assembly GCF_034519685.1 of Sphaerotilus sp. GTDB lineage: Bacteria > Pseudomonadota > Gammaproteobacteria > Burkholderiales > Burkholderiaceae_C > Sphaerotilus. The sequence continues at coordinate 570,885 of NZ_JAXHOF010000002.1, forward strand.
TCGCCTTCCAGGGCCTGCCGGCGCGCATCTGCTGGATCGGCCTGGGCGAGCGGCACCGGGCGGGGCTGGCGTTCAACGAGATGGTCCGCACCGGCGAGCTGAAGGCGCCGATCGTCATCGGCCGCGACCACCTCGACAGCGGCAGCGTCGCCAGCCCGAACCGCGAGACCGAATCGATGCAGGACGGCTCGGACGCGGTCAGCGACTGGCCGTTGCTCAACGCGCTGCTGAACACCGCGGGCGGGGCGACCTGGGTCAGCCTGCACCACGGCGGCGGGGTGGGCATGGGTTACTCGCAGCACAGCGGCGTGGTGATCGTCTGCGATGGCACCGAGGCCGCCGACCGGCGCATCGAGCGCGTGCTGTGGAACGACCCGGCCACCGGCGTGATGCGCCACGCCGACGCCGGCTACGAGATCGCCCGCCAGTGCGCCCGCGACCAGGGCCTGAACCTGCCGATGCTGAAAGACTGAACACCGCCATGACCACGACCATGACGACGACCCTCACCCTGATCCCGGGCGCACTGACGCTGGAGCACCTGCAGGCGATCCACGCCGCTCCGATCTGCCTCGACCTTCACCCCGACGCCCAGCCCGCCATCCTCGCCAGCGCGGCGGTGGTGCAGGCTGCCGCCGCCGGTGACGCGCCCGTCTACGGCGTCAACACCGGCTTCGGCAAGCTCGCCAACCAGCGCATCAGCGCCGACGACCTCGCGACGCTGCAGCTCAACCTGATCCGCTCGCACTCGGTCGGCGTCGGCGCGCCGCTGCAGCCCGAGGTGGTGCGGCTGATGCTGGCGCTGAAGGCGGCGAGTCTGGCGCGGGGCTTTTCCGGCGTGCGCCCGGTGGTGATCGACACGCTGCTGGCGGTCCACAACGCCGGGCTGGTGCCGTATGTGCCGAGCCAGGGCTCGGTCGGCGCGTCGGGCGATCTGGCGCCGCTGTCGCACATGACGCTGGCGCTGCTCGGCGAAGGCGAGATGCTGCACGACGGCCAGCGCGTGCCCGCCGCGCCGCTGCTCGCCGCCCACGGCATCGCGCCGCTGCAGCTCGCCGCGAAGGAGGGCCTCGCGCTCATCAACGGCACGCAGACCTCGACCGCGCTGGCGCTGCATGCCTTCCTGAGCTTCGAGCCGGTGCTGGAGTCGGCGCTGGTGATCGGCGCGCTGACGGTGGACGCCGCGCGTGGCAGCGACGGCCCGTTCGACCCGCGCATCCACGCGCTGCGCGGCCAGCCGGGCCAGATCGACGTGGCGCAGTACTACCGCGCCTTGCTGGCCGGCAGCGCCATCCGTGCCTCGCACACCGACGGCGACGACCGGGTGCAGGATCCCTACTGCCTGCGCTGCCAGCCGCAGGTGGTCGGCGCCTGCCTCGACCAGTTGCGCCACGCCTCGCTCGTGCTGGTGCGCGAGGCCAACGCCGTCACCGACAACCCGCTCGTCTTCGCCGAGGACGGCGCGATGGTGTCGGGCGGCAACTTCCACGCCGAGCCGGTGGCACTCGCCGCTGACGCGATGGCGGTGGCGATCGCCGAAGTAGGCGCCATCGCCGAGCGCCGCATCGCGATGCTGATCGACGCCAGCGTCTCGCGCCTGCCGCCGTTCCTCACCGCCAACGCCGGCCTGAACAGCGGCTTCATGATCGCCCACGTCACGGCGGCGTCCGTCGCCAGCGAGAACAAGTCGCTCGCGCATCCGGCCAGCGTGGACAGCCTGCCGACCTCGGCCAACCAGGAAGACCACGTCTCGATGGCCACCTTCGCTGCGCGCCGGCTGCAGCCGATGATCGCCAATGTGGCCACCATCCTCGGCATCGAGTGGCTGGCGTCGGCGCAGGGCATCGAGTTCCTGCGCCCGCTGACCAGCTCGCCCGCGCTGGAGCAGGCGCACGCGCTGCTGCGCCGCGAATGCCCGGCGATGCCGACTGACCGTTACCTGGCGCCGGACATCGAGCGCGCCACCGAACTGGTGCGCAGCGGGGCGCTGTCGGGGGTGTTCCGGGCGCTGGCGGGGTTGCCGGCGCTGTGGACCTTGGGGTAATTCGAGTTCAGGGAACCGAGGCAGCGTTGCTATCATTGACAGCATTGCCTGCTGAGGAAATGCCATGGCCACGCTCACGATCCGCAACCTCGACGACACCCTGAAAACCCGACTCCGGGTGGTGGCTGCCCTGCACGGGCGTTCGATGGAAGAGGAGGTGCGCCAGATCCTGCGTGGGGCGCTGCTGCCGGAAGAAGGCACTGCGCCGACGCACCTGGCGGACCTCGCCGTGTCGATCTTCGGGCCGGAACACGGGGTTGAACTCGCGATTCCGGCGCGCACCGAGGCGCGGCCTCTGCCGGATTTCAGCGCGTGATGCTGCTCGACACGAACGTGTTGTCGGAGCTGATGCGGCCGGCGCCCTCGTCTGCTGTGCTGCACTGGCTGCAGGCGCAGCGCCATGAGGATCTCTACACCTCGGCCATCACGGTGGCCGAGCTGCGTGCAGGGGTGGCGGTGTTGCCCGAGGGCGCACGGCGTCGCGACCTGAACCAGCGCCTCACGGACCTGCTCCACCGTGGTTTCGGGACGCGGGTCGCTGGGTTCGAGGCAGCGACCGCAGAGGTCTATGCCGAGCTGCGGGCGGGGCGACAGCGCATGGGGCGGCCAGCCGTGGGGCTGGATCTGCTGATCGCGGCCATCGCCAAAGAGCGCGGATGGCCTGTGGTCACGCGGAATGTGGCGGATTTCGAGGGATGTGGTCTGGCATTGGTCAACCCTTGGGAAGCCGACCCGGCGATACCGCCGGTCCAGTGACACGGCACCGAACCCTTGGCATTTGCCTCGGGCGCTCACGCTGCGCAGGATGCGGACTCCTCCACTGACCCCGAGGGGTTCGCGATGACGCTGTCCTTGTCCTTCCTGTCCTCTCCGCGGGACCGCCGACCCTCTGGAACGTGCTGAGCAACCTGCCGTTTGCGCTGGTCGGTGGCTGGGCGCTGTGGCGGTGGCGGCGCACGCCGCCGGTCGGTGCGCGCGCTTGGGTGGTGTTTGCGGTCGCGCTGGTGCTGACGGCATTCGGTTCGTCGCACTACCACTGGGCGCCAGACAACGCGCGGCTCGTGTTCGACCGGCTGCCGATCGCGTGGGCCTGCGCGGCGCTGACCTGCGGGTTTCTGGCGCAGCGGGTCGATGCCCGCTGGGCGGGAGTCGTTCCGCTGTTGACGGCCTGGGGCGTGGCGACCGCGTCGGTGCTGTACTGGTGGTTCACCGAGCAGGGCGGTGTCGGCGACCTGCGGCCTTACCTGCTGGTGCAGTTCCTGCCGATGGTGCTGGTGCCGGCGGCGCTGCTGATGCGGATGGCGCCAGTGGAGTCGGCGCCGTGGCCTTGCGTGTCGGACCGGGCGTGGTGGACGGTACTGGCGCTCTACGGACTCGCCGCCGCAGCGGCGGTCGTGGTCACTTCGCCGGGGCGAGCTTGACCACGGTGTACTGCCCGCCCACCTTGTCGGCGTCGAACTTCACCTTGTCGCCGACCTTCACGCTGTCGAGCATCGCGGCGTCCTGGGCGCGGAACACCATCGTCATCGGGGGCATGTCGAGGTTCTTGATCTCGCCGTGCTTGAGCGTGATCTTCTGCTGGGCCTTGTCGATCTTCATCACCTCGGCATCGCTGCTCTGGGCGTGGGCGGGCAGGCCGACCAGGGCCAGGGTGGCCAGACCGAGGGCTGCGAGGCGGCGGGACAACGTCATCGTCGTGGTGTTCATCAGTGGGGCTCCTTGTAGGGGGTCAACGGTTCACGGGTAACGCTGGTAGACAGACGTGCGGCCATCGGCAGCGACGAGCAGCACGTCGTGCGGATCGCGCCGGCCGCCGTACTCCGGTCCGTCCATCCCCGGCGAGCCGATCGGCATGGCCGGGACCGCCAGCCCGAGCGCCTTGGGCCGCTCGCGCAGCAGGCGGTGGATCTCGCGGGCGGGCACATGGCCTTCGATCACGAACCCCTCGACCCGCGCCGTGTGGCAGGAGCCCAGGCGCTCCGGCATGCCCAGGCGTGCCCGCGCTTCTGCATTGCCGGTGTCGAAGGTGCGGGTGCGAAAACCGTTGCGCTCCAGATACTGGACCCAGTCCTGGCAGCAGCCACAGGTCGGGCTCTTCCAGACCTCGACCAGCGGCGCCGTGCGGGGCGACGCGGCCCGCGCCGGCCAGGCCAGCGCGGCCAGCGCCGCAGCCGCGCCGGTGCGCAACAGCGTGCGGCGGGCGCTCATTTCGCCACCACCCGGAGTGCGCCGACCATGCCGGACTGGAAATGCCCGGCGATCAGGCAGGCGAACTGGAAGTCCCCGGGGCGGTTGAAGGTCCACACGATCGTGCCGGACTGGCCCGGCGGCACATGCGCCATGTAGGGCTCGTCGTGTTCCATGTCGGGGAACTTCTTCATCTGCTCGGCGTGTGCGGCCAGCTCCTCGGGCGTGCCGAGCACGAACTCGTGCATCACGCGGCCGGTGTTGCGGATGACGAGCCGCACCGTCTCGCCCTCGCGCACCTCGATGCGGTCAGGCCGGAAGCGCATGTCGTCGCCCATCGCGACGGTGACCGTGCGGCGCGCGGTGCGCGGCTCGCCGGCGATGCCCCAGGGCTTCTGTTCCTTGCGCACGGGGCCGGCGGCGGCGTGGGCCTTGTCGCCGTGGGCTTGGGCCTCCGGGCTGAGCGCGAGGCCGCTGACGCACAGGGCGCAGCAGGCGGCGATGACATGGCGTCGGGACGGGATGTTCTGCAGGGTCATGGCGTCGGTGCTCCGGGGGGCTCAGTGGTGCTTGTGGTCGCTCGGCTTGCGGGCGCGCACGGTGGTGTCGGTCGGCGCAGGCTGTGCGGGGGCGGCCTTGACGGGCTCCGGCAGCGGTTCGCCCGTCCATTCATAGGCCACGGTGCCCTTGGGATGTTTGAACCAGCCGGGATCGCTGTAGTCGCCAGGCTTCTGGTCATGCCGCACCTTGAGCACGCTGAACATCCCGCCCATCTCCACGCCGCCGAACGGCCCTTCGCCGGTCATCATCGGCGCGGTGTTGTCCGGCAGCGGCATCTCCATCTCGCCCATGTCGGCCATGCCGCGCTCGCCCATGACCATGTAGTCGGGGATGAGCTGGGTGATCTTCCTGGCCAGCCCACTGTGGTCGACGCCGATCATCGTCGGCACGTTGTGGCCCATCGCGTTCATCGTGTGGTGGCTCTTGTGGCAGTGGAAGGCCCAGTCGCCTTCCTCGCTGGCGATGAACTCGACCTGGCGCATCTGCCCGACCGCGATGTCGGTCGTCACCTCCGGCCAGCGCGCCGATTTCGGCACCGGCCCGCCGTCCGTGCCGGTGACCTCGAACTCGTGGCCGTGCAGGTGGATCGGGTGGTTGGTCATCGTCAGGTTGCCCACCCGGATGCGCACCCGGTCGTTCAGTCGCACGTTCAGCGTGTCCAGCCCGGGGAAGATCCTGCTGTTCCAGGCCCACAGGTTGAAGTCGAGCATGGTCATGATCTTGGGTGTCGCGCTGCCCGGCTCGATGTCGAAGGCGTTGAGCAGGAAGCAGAAATCGCGGTCGACGTTCTCGATCAGCGGGTGGCGGCCCCGGGCGTCGAGCTTCGGGTGGGTGATCCACATCCCCATCATCCCCATCGCCATCTGCGTCATCTCGTCGGCGTGCGGGTGGTACATGAAGGTGCCGGGGCGGCGGGCCTCGAACTCGTAGACGAAGGTCTTGCCCGGCGGGATCGGCGGCTGCGTCAGGCCGCTGACGCCGTCCATGCCACACGGCAGGCGCTGGGCGTGCCAGTGGACGGCGTGGTGCTCGGGCAGCTTGTTGGTGACGAAGATGCGCACGCGGTCGCCTTCGACCACCTCGATCGTCGGCCCCGGCGACTGGCCGTTGTAGCCCCACAGGTGGGCGTTGAAGCCGGGCGTCATCTCGCGCACGACCGGCTCGGCGACGAGGTGGAACTCCTTGACGCCGTTGTTCAGGCGCCAGGGTAGGCTCCAGCCGTTGAGCGTCACCACCGGGTGGTACGGGCGACCGTCGGGCGGCATCAGCGGCTTGGCGGTCTGCGCGCTGGTCTGGATCACGGGTTCGGGCAGCGCGGCCATCGCCACGCGGCTCACGGAGGCGGCGGCCACGGCAGCGCCCGCAGAGAAGAAGGTGCGTCGGGAAAGCATGGAAGGAGATTCCTGTGTCAGTGACCGCCGCCGGCGTCGGCGGCGGTGGACGAAGCGGGTGCCGCGCCGGCGGACAGCGTGGGCCGGCCGAGCATGGCCATCTGCAGATCCGCGTCGGCGAGCCAGAACTCGCGCCGTGCGTCGATGGCGCTGTTGACGCTGGCGATCTGGGCGCGCGCATCGGCGAGCAGCTCGAACACGCCGATCAGCATGCCGTTGTAGCGCAGCAGGTTTTCATCGTGGATGCGCTTCTTCAGCGGCACGACGGCGGTCTGCACATGGCGGGCGATGTCCCAGGCGTGGCGCCAGTGGCGGTAGGCCTCGCGGACTTCGGAGCGGGCGTCGATGGCGATGGCGGCGGTGCGGTGCAGGCTGGCGGTGTAGGTCGCCTCGGCGCGTGCCACCTTGGCATCGCCCCAGTCGAACAGTGGCAGCTCCAGCCCGACCTCCCAGGCGCGGCTGCGGTGGCCGTCGTTCGTGACCGAGCGGGTGGCGCCGACTTCCAGCACGTTCAGGAAGCGCGTCGTGCGCGTCAGGCCGAGGGCACGGGCGGTCTGCGCCGTGGCGGTCTTGGCGGCCTGCACGTCCAGCCGCTGCGCGAGGGCGCGGCTTTCGATGTCGGGCTGCTCGGTCGGCGTGGCGGGCAGGTCCGGCAGGCGCTCAGGCAGCGTGTAGCCGAGCTGATCGCCCCAGAGGCCCAGGGCGCGGTTCAGGCGCTCGCGGCTGGCGTCGCGGGCGCGTTCGCCCCGGGCGACGTTGAGCAGCGCGTCGGCCTCGAACGACTGCTCGCGGGCCAGCGCCAGCTTGTTGAAGTTGCCGGCCTGCGCCATGCGCCGCGCCAGCTCGGCCCCGGCCTCGGCGGCGTCGTGGACCTGCCGCAGGTAGCGCAGGCTTTCCTCGGCCGCCACCGCCTCGACCCAGGCGCGGCGCACGCCGGCGATCTGGGTCACCACGGCCAGCGTCGTCTGTGCCTGCTGCTGGGCGAGGCGGTGGTCCTCCAGCGTGCGGGTGAGCGGCATCAGCAGCAGGCGGCCGAGGTTGAGGTGCAGGCCGCGCTCCCACTCGATCTCCTCGCCGCTGGTGGTGCGGCTGAAGGTGAAGCCGGGGTTGGGCAGGCGCGTGACCTGCGCCAGCTCGGCCTGCGTCACGCCGAGGTCGGCCAGCGACGCCTGCAGCCCGCGGTGGTGGAGCAGCGCGACCTCGACCGCGCCGTCCAGCGTCAGCGGCGCCGCGAGCAGGGTGCGCAGGCGCTCCCGGGCCTCGGGGGAGGGCGCCTGTGCGTCGGGCCAGCGGGCCAGCGTGGCGCCGGTGTGCTGGCGGAGCTGCTGCTGCACGGGCGCGATCGCCGTGTCGGGCGAGGAGGTGGCGCAGCCGGCGAGCACGGCGGTGGCCGCGAGCGCCGCCCAGGCCAGTGAACGAGGGGGCCTCATCTTGCGGACTCCCTCAGATACGCCTTCCAGCCGCCGACCGCCCGCACCCGGTCGTTGACGGCGCGCCAGTCGGCGAGTTCAGGGTGGTCGGGTGGGATGCGACCGGCCAGGGTGGCGCGGTGGACCAGCGGGGCGACGGTGGCCTGCGGATCGGCGGGGTCGGCCGGGGTGGCGGGCTGGGCCACTGCCGACAGGGCCACCAGCGCCAGCGCGGTGGCCGTGACAAGACGGAACATGGGGGAACCTCATCGGACGGAACAGGACGGATCGGCACGGCACGCGACCTGCCACGCAGGTCACGCACCACGGCTCGGATCAGGCCTGGTGACGAGGCGGTCGGAAGAGTTCGCCGGGCGGACCGTCGCACACGCCGGTGATCGGCGTGATGGCGGGCGCCGCGTGAGGCAGGTCGGGCAGGTGCAGCCCGTTCACCATCGGCAGGCCCAGGCTGGCGTGGCAGACCTCGCACAGCGAGCAGCCGGCGTGCTGCACGGCGGGCTTGTCGGTGGCGGCAGTGGAGTGGCAGGGCGGCAGCGCGGTGTCCTCGGCCGTGGCCGTGGTTTGCGTGTCGTGCATCGCCACCGCTGGCACGGACACCGCCATCGCCGCCATCGCCCACCCGCGCAGCGGCAGCAGCGCGATCACCAGCCAGAGCAGCCAGTGCAGGGTGGGGCGGGACATCGGGCGGGCCATCGGTCGATTGTAGGGGCACGGGCATTCCCTAGAATCCCCGTATTCATCGACCGGAGTCCCCCATGTCCCATGCGCCCGCTGACCTGTCGCACATCGCCTCGCACGACAAGGCCGAGATCCTCGCCCAGGCCCTGCCCTACATCCGCAAGTTCCATGGCAAGACCATGGTCATCAAGTACGGCGGCAACGCGATGACCGACCCGGCGTTGCAGCAGGCGTTCGCCGAGGACGTGGTGCTGCTCAAGCTGGTCGGCATCAACCCGATCGTCGTCCACGGCGGCGGCCCGCAGATCGACGCCGCGCTGGCCAAGATCGGCAAGAAGGGCACCTTCATCCAGGGCATGCGCGTCACCGACCAGGAGACGATGGACGTGGTCGAGTGGGTGCTCGGCGGCGAGGTGCAGCAGGACATCGTCGGCCTCATCAACGCCGCTGGCGGCAAGGCGGTGGGCCTGACCGGGCGCGACGGCGCGATGATCCGCGCCCGCAAGCTCAAGCTGCTCGACAAGCACGACCCGAGCGTCGAGCACGACGTCGGCCAGGTCGGCGAGATCGAGTCGATCGATCCGAGCGTGGTCAAGGCGCTGCAGGACGACCAGTTCATCCCCGTCATCAGCCCGATCGGCTTCGGTGAGCGCAACGAGAGCTACAACATCAATGCCGACCTGGTGGCGTCCAAGCTGGCCGAGATCCTCAAGGCCGAGAAGCTGATGATGCTGACGAACATCAAGGGCGTGCTCGACAAGGCCGGCAACCTGCTGACCGAGCTGACCTCGCGCCGCATCGACGAGCTGGTCGAGGACGGCACGATCTCGGGCGGGATGCTGCCGAAGATCGCGGGCGCGATCGACGCGGCCAAGTGCGGCGTGAACGCGGTCCACATCATCGACGGCCGCGTGCCGCATGTGCTGCTGCTGGAGATCCTGACGGACCAGGCGTTCGGGACGATGATCCGGGCTCGGTAACCAGCAACGGGGCGCACACCATGGGACTGCCACAACCACAGCCGCGTTTCAGCCGGGCCGAATACTTTGGCTGGGAGGCGCAGCAGCCCGACAAGCACGAGTACCTGACCGGGGAGGTCTTTCCGGTCCAGGCGATGGGCGGGGCGCGGCAGTCCCATGTGCTGGTGTCCGGTGCCCTGTTTGCCCGGTTTCGCGAGCACCTGCGTGGCACGCGCAGCCGGACCTACATCGCTGACATGAAGCTGGAGGTCGAGGCCGCCGACGCGGTGTTCTACCCGGATGTCATGGTCAGTTGTGACGAGGCGGATCGCCAGCAGGAGATGGCGATCCATGTCCCGCTGTTGATCGCCGAGGTGCTGTCGGATTCGACCGCTGGCTTTGACCGGGGCGACAAGTTCGCCGCCTACCGCAAGCTGTCGTCGCTGCAGGAGTACCTGCTGGTCAACGTCAAGGCGCGCCGGCTGGAGCTGTTCCGCCGCGAGCCGGTCGGCTGGGTCTTGCACGAGCCGGTGGGCGAGGGGGAGGCGGCGGTGCTGCGGCTGGACAGCCTCGCGCTGGACCTGACCTTGGCGGACGCTTTTGGTGACCTGAACCCGTGAGCGCGCCACGTCCGCTCCGGGCCCCCGTCTGGCTCTTCGACCTCGACAACACCCTGCACGACGCCGGCCGCGCTGCGTTCGCGCAGATCACCGAGTCGATGACGGTCTACATGGAGCGCGAACTCGCGCTGACCCGCGCCGAGGCCGAGTACCTGCGCGGGCGCTACTGGCAGCGCTACGGCGCCACGCTGCTCGGACTGGTGCGCCACCACGGCGTCAAGGCGTCGCACTTCCTGCATGACACCCACGCGCTGCCGGGGCTCGAAGCGCGCCTGCGCAGCCACCCGCACGACCTCGCCGCGCTGGGTCGGCTGCGTGGCCCCAAGTTCATCCTGACCAACGCGCCGCAGGCCTACGCCGAGCGGGTGATGGCCGCACTCGGCCTCGGCCGCTACTTCGACGGCGTGATCGGCATCGAGCAGATGGCGATGTTCGGCCACCTGCGCCCCAAGCCGGATGCGCGGATGCTGCGGGCGATCGCCGTGCGGCTGAAGGTGCCGGTCCACCGCTGCGTGCTGGTCGAGGACACGGTCGGCCACCAGAAGGCGGCGCGGCGCATCGGCATGCGCACGGTGTGGATGCAGCGCTGGCTGCGCGACGGGATCCATGGACCGGAAGCGGGGCTGGCGCTGGCGCGGCGGCCGGTGTACGTGTGTGCCAGAATCCGCAGCCTTCAGGCGCTGGCCCGCTGGCGCTGAGGCCCGCCGATCCACCTCTGACGCTCCGATCCCGTGCTCGATCCGATGCCCGACACCCCCGATTCCGCCAGCCCGTCCACTGAAGCGCCCGCCGCGGCGCCCGTGCGCAAGCGGCCCAAGCCGGGGGAGCGCCGCGTCCAGATCCTGCACACCCTGGCGCAGATGCTGGAGCAGCCCGGCGGCGAGCGCATCACCACGGCCGCGCTGGCCAGCCGCCTGGACGTGAGCGAGGCGGCGCTCTACCGCCACTTCGCCAGCAAGGCGCAGATGTTCGAGGGCCTGATCGAGTTCATCGAGTCCAGCGTCTTCACCCTCGTCAACCAGATCGTCGAGCGCGAGCCGGACCCGCGGGTGCAGGCCGCGCACAGTGTCGCCGTGCTGCTGCAGTTCGCCGAGAAGAATCCGGGCATGGCGCGGGTGATGGTGGGCGACGCGCTGGTGCTCGAACACGAGCGGCTGCAGGTGCGCATGAACCAGTTCTTCGACCGCATCGAGTCGCTGCTGCGCCAGAGCCTGCGCCAGGCCGCCGACGCCCGCGGCTCGCTCGCCCCGACGGCCGAGGCCGCCGCGCAGGCGTCGATGCTGACCAGCTACTGCCTCGGGCGGCTGCAGCGCTTTGCCCGTTCCGATTTCAAGCGCAGCCCGGTCGAGCACCTCGACGCGTCGCTGCAGATGATGATCCACTGACGCGCCCGCGTCCCCAAGCCCATGAGCGATTTCACCAGCCTGATCCAACGGGCCGAGGCGCTGCTGGCGCGTCTTGAAGCCGTGCTGCCCCACCCGCTGAGCGCGCCCGACTGGAGCGCGTCCATCGCCTTCCGCTACCGCAAGCGCGGCCAGGGCGGCGTGCTGGAGCCGGTGCGCCACATCGCGCCGCTCAAGCTCGCCGACCTCAAGGAAGTGGACACGCAGAAGGAGCGCCTGCTGCGCAACACCGCGCAGTTCGTCGCCGGTCGCCCCGCCAACAACGTGCTGCTCACCGGCGCGCGCGGCACGGGCAAAAGCTCGCTCATCAAGGCCTGCCTGAACACCTTCGCCGACCAGGGCCTGCGCCTGATCGAGGTGGACAAGGCCGATCTCACCGACCTGCCCGACCTCGTGGACCTGATCGCCGAGCGGCCGGAGCGCTTCATCGTCTACTGCGACGACCTGAGCTTCGACGAGGGCGAGTCCGGCTACAAGGCGCTGAAGTCCATCCTCGACGGCACGGTCGCGCAGACCAGCGACAACGTGCTGATCTACGCCACCAGCAACCGCCGCCACCTGCTGCCCGAGCAGATGAAGGACAACCTGAGCGCCACCTACACCGACGAGGGCGAACTGCACCCGGGCGAGGCGGTGGAGGAGAAGGTGTCGCTGTCCGAGCGCTTCGGGCTGTGGGTGAGCTTCTACCCGTTCAGCCAGCGCGAGTACCTGACCATCGTCGGCCAGTGGCTGCGCCATTTTGGCGTGGCCGAGGCGGCGATCGAGGCGGCACGCCAGCCGGCGCTGCTGTGGGCGCTGGAGCGGGGTTCGCGGTCTGGCCGCGTCGCCTACCAGTTTGCCCGCGACTACGCCGGCAGCCATGCGCCGGTCGATCTGGCCATCGCCCCGACCGCCATCAGCGACGACGTGCCGGACGGCCTTGACCATGTCTGAGCGTACGCCCGTGGAAGTCGCCGTCGGCGTGCTGATCGAGCGCGACAGCGCGGGCCACGAAGGCCGTTTCCTGCTCACCTCGCGCCCCGAGGGCAAGGTCTACGCCGGCTACTGGGAATTCCCGGGCGGCAAGCTCGAAGCCGGCGAGTCGGTCGAAGACGCGCTGCGCCGTGAATTGCAAGAGGAGCTTGGCATCACGATCGGCCACGGCCCGGACGTGGTGCAGCCGTGGCAGCAGCTCGTCATGGACTACCCGCACGCGCGGGTGCGGCTGCATTTCTGCAAGGTGTTCGCCTGGACCGGCGCCTTCGAGATGCGCGAGGCGCAGCAGATGGCGTGGCAGACGCTGCCGGTGGCGGTGGTGCCGGTGTTGCCGGGCACGGTTCCGGTGCTGCAGTGGTTCGCCGCAGAGCGCGGCCACAGCGGACCGACCCACCACGAGGCTGGCGCCTGAGCTTGTCCGACCAGGGTCAGGGACTGCCCTGATCGTCCGGCGGCTCGACCGCCGCGACCCGGAACGACTCGCTCGCCCAGGCGCCGAAGTCGCGCTGGCGGCAGCGCTCGCTGCAGAACGGGCGCCACGGGTTGCTGCGCGCAAAGAGGGTCTTCTCGCGGCAGGTCGGGCAGGCGACCTGCGGGACAGGGCGGGCGGCTGGAGGGTCGATCTGGGGCATGGGGTCAGGCGCAGAGCGTCAGCGGGAGCTGGGTGCTTTCGGTCATCGGGCGCAGCTTGCCTTCGTGGTCGGCGCGGGTCAGCCGGATCGCCAGCAGCACCCGGTTGCCGCTGATTTCCGGGATCAGGTGGGTGCCTGGCTCGACCTGCAGCCGGGCCAGCAGCAGCGGGCGGCTGCCCGTCAGGTTCTGCTGGAACAGGCCGCTGCGGAACGGCACCATCTGGGTGATGCCCGCCTCGCGCAGCAGGCCCAGGTTCACCTCCAGCGCTTCTGCCAGCGGATCGAGCACACCGACCCAGCGCAGCAGGTCGTGCCGACGCCGGTTGGCCGGCTCCTGTTGCCAGGCGAAATAGGCGGGCAGGTCGAACTCGCAGGTGCCGCCGGGAATGTTGATCCGGCTGCGCACGCCCATCAGCCATTCGTTGGACGCCAGAGCCTGTTCGGGCTTGGGCGGCGTGGCCTGCAGGCGGCGGTGGGCGCTGCTGATGCGGTCGATGGCGAGGTTGAGGGCGCCTTCCGAGATCGACGGGTTGCCGCGGTAGCCCTCGAAGAGGGTGTGCTGGCGGGCCAGTTCCTGCAGCAGGTCGGAGCGGAAATCGGTGCGCGAGGTCACGTCCATGATCTCGAACAGGGTGGCCAGCGCGTAGTGGTGGTCGGTGGCGGTGTCGCGTGGCACGAGTTGCGCCAGGCGCGTGAACAGGCGCTCCAGCCGCAGCATCGTGCGGACACCTTCAGTGAACGGGTATTCGTAGTAGATCAAGGCCATGCGCTCCCACGGTCCAGGCGCTGGCGCGGCCCGGTCGAGACGATTGTTTCACAGCCAGCCTGACCAGATCCTTTGAACTTCGCTGGCCAATTCTTCCAGTTCAAGGCCGTCGTTGACGATCACGTCATCGGCCACCGCCAGCCGCTGTGCCCGGCTGGCCTGCTGGTCGATGATGCGCTGCACCGCGTCGGCGGTCCAGCCATTGCGCTGCATGACACGGGCGATCTGTGTCTCCACAGCACAGTCGACCACCAGGATCCGGTCCACCTGCGCCCGCCAGCGGCCAGACTCGACCAGCAGCGGCACGTCGAACACCACGATCGCGCCGTCCGGTGCGGCGGCGGCCTCGGCGCGGGTGTCCTCGCCGATCATCGGGTGCAGGATGGCTTCCAGCGCGCGGCGCTGCGCCGGGTCGGCGAAGACCCGCTCGCGCATCCGGGCGCGGTCCATGGCGCCGCTCTCGGCGATCACGTCGGCACCGAACTGCGCGGCGATGGCGGGGATGGCACGTCCGCCGGGGGCGGTCAGGCGGTGGGCGATGGCGTCGGTGTCGACGAGCCAGGCGCCCCGCTCGCGCAGGAAGCGGCCCACGGTGCTCTTGCCGCTGCCGATGCCGCCGGTCAGACCGACCCGGCGCACCGGCTTGGGGGGCGTCATGCCCAGCCCATCCACTGCATCACCCGCTCGCTGCCGGCCAGCAGCACCACCGCGCCGCCGCCCGCCAGGAACGGCCCGAACGGCACATAGCGGCCCTCGCGCAGCTTGGCGCTCAGCTTCATGCCGATGCCCACCACTGCGCCAAGCAGCGATGCGCCCAGCACGATCGGCAGCAGCATCGCCGGCCCCAGCCACGCGCCCAGCGCGGCCAGCAGCTTGAAGTCGCCCGCGCCCATGCCGTCCTTGCCGGTGGCGAGCTTGAAGAGCCAGAAGATGCTCCACAGGCTCAGATACCCCGCCACCGCACCCCATAGCGACTGGCTCAGCGTCAGCGGAATCCAGCCCATCGCCGCGGCGATCAGCCCGGCCCAGGCCAGCGGCTGGGTCATCGAGTCGGGCAGCAGTGTCGTGTCCCAGTCGATCAGCGACATCGCCAGCAGCATGGCCGCGAAGGCGCACCACAGCAGCGTCACCGGCTCGGCCCCGAAGCGCCAGCCGATCGCGGCGAACAGCAGTCCGCAGCCGGCCTCGACCAGCGGATAGCGCTTGCTGATCGGCGCGCGGCAGGCCGAGCAGCGCCCGCCCAGCTTCAGCCAGCCCAGCAGCGGGATGTTCTCGTGCCAGCGCAGCACATGGCCGCAGTGCGGACAGCGCGAGCGCGGACGCGCCAGGCTCAGCGGCGAGCCGTCGTCGCCGGGCGGGTGCGCCGCCTCGACGCCCAGCAGCTCGGCGCTTTCGGCGCGCCACTGGCGCTCCATCATCAGCGGCAGCCGGTGCACCACCACATTGAGAAAGCTGCCGATGCACAGACCGAACAGCCCCAGGGCGACCGGCGACAGCAGCCAGCCCACGGCCACGGGATCGAAGACCATGCGTTCAGACCACCTGACCGAGCTTGAAGATCGGCAGGTACATCGCGACCACGATGCCGCCGATGATGGTGCCCAGGACCACGATGATGATCGGCTCCATCAGCGTGGACAGGCCCTTGACCGCCTCGTCCACTTCCTGCTCGTAGAAGTCGGCGACCTTGCCGAGCATCTGGTCGAGCGAGCCGGACTCCTCGCCGATGGCGCTCATCTGCAGCACCATGCTCGGGAAGATGCCGGCCGACTGCATCGACGAGGTCAGCGCCGCGCCGGTGGCCACATCGCGCTGGATCTGCTCGGTTGCCAGGGCGAACACGGCATTGCCGGACGCGCCGCCCACCGAATCCAGCGCCTCCACCAGCGGCACGCCGGCGGCGAACATGGTGGACAGGGTGCGGCACCAGCGCGCCACCGTCGCCTTGTGGACGAGATCCCCGAACACAGGCAGCTTCAGCAGCAGCCGGTCCATGGCGACCTGCATCTTGGGCGACCGGCGCCAGCTTTCGATGAAAAAGTAGACCGCGCCGATGATGCTGCCGAAGATCAGCCACCAGTAGTCGACGAAGAACTCCGACATCGCGATCACGATCAGCGTCGGCGTGGGCAGGTCGGCGCCGAAGGAGCTGAAGATCTCCTTGAACGACGGGATCACGAAGATCATGATCACCGCGACCACGACGAAGGCGACGACCAGCACCGCCACCGGATACACCAGCGCCGACTTGATCTTCTGCTTCAGCGCCATCGTCTTTTCCTGGTAGGTGGCCAGGCGATCGAGCAGCGTCTCCAGGATGCCGGCGGCTTCACCGGCTTCGACGAGGTTGCAGTAGAGCGCGTCGAAATGCAGCGGATGGCGGCGCAGCGCGGCCGACAGGCTGGTGCCCGTCTCCACGTCGCCGCGGATGTCGTTGAGCATGCGCGTCAGGCGCGGGTTCGGGCTGCCGCGCGCCACGATGTCGAAGGCCTGCAGCAGCGGAACGCCCGACCTCAGCATCGTCGAGAGCTGGCGCGTGAAGATGGCGATGTCCTTGCCCTTGATCGCCTTGCCGCCGGACATGCGGCGCTTCTTGACCTTGTTGACGAGGACACCCTGTCGGCGCAGGCTGGCGTTCACCATGGCCTCGCCGCCGGCGCGCATCTCGCCGCGCACGGCCTTGCCGTTGCGGTCACGCCCTTCCCATTCAAAGACGAAGTCCTTGACCTTCTTCGATGCTGATCTGGATGCAGCCGCTGTGGCCATTGCGTCTCCGTGCGCCGCTCACCGGCTCGTTCGATCGTTCATGGGTTCGTCGGTTCGTCGGTTCGACGGGTCACTGGTTGGTGACCGAGATCACTTCTTCCAGTGTCGTCACCCCCACGCGAACCTTGAGGAGCCCCGAGGTCCGCAGGTCGCGCACGCCATCGCGCTGGGCTTGTGTGGCGATGTCGATCGCGTTGCCCTGGGCCAGGATGATGCGCTGGATCGCCTCGGTGATCGGCATGACCTGGTACAGACCCACACGTCCGCGGTAACCGTTGTTGCAGGCCGAACAGCCGACCGCCTTGTACGGCCGCCAGCTGCCATCGAGTTCCTCGCTCTTGTAGCCCGCGCGCAGCAGGGCTTCGCGTGGGAAGTCGGCGGGTGCCTTGCAGTTCTCGCACAGCCGCCGCGCCAGCCGCTGTGCGGTGATCAGGATCACGCTGGCGGCGATGTTGAACGGTGGCACGCCCATGTTCAGCAGCCGCGTCAGCGTGGTCGGCGCGTCGTTGGTGTGCAGCGTGGACAGCACGAGGTGACCCGTCTGGGCCGCCTTCATGGCGATGTCGGCGGTGTCGAGGTCGCGGATTTCGCCGACCATGATGACGTCCGGATCCTGGCGCAGGAAGGCCTTCAGCGCGGTGGCGAAGTTCATCCCCGCCTTGTCGTTGACGTTGACCTGGTTGACGCCGGGCAGGTTGATTTCGGCCGGGTCTTCCACGGTCGAGATGTTGATGCCGGGCTGGTTCAGGATGTTCAGGCAGGTGTAGAGGGAGACGGTCTTGCCCGAGCCGGTCGGGCCGGTGACCAGGATCATCCCGTACGGCCGCTTGATCGCCGACAGCAGCCGCTCCTTCTCGTCGCGCTCATAGCCCAGCGCATCGACGCCGAGCTTGGCCGAGGACGGGTCGAGGATCCGGATCACGATCTTCTCGCCGAACAGCGTCGGCAGCGTCGAGATCCGGAAGTCGATCGCCTTGTTGCCGAACTTCAGCTTCATGCGGCCGTCCTGCGGCACGCGCTTCTCGGCGATGTCCAGCCGGCTGATGACCTTGATGCGCGAGGCCAGCTTGTCCTTGATGGCGATCGGCGGCTGCGTGATCTCGCGCAACTCGCCGTCGATGCGGAAGCGCACGCGGTAGGTGTTCTCGTAAGGCTCGAAGTGCAGGTCGGAGGCGCGCATGTTGATCGCGTCGATCAGCATCTTCTGCAGGAAGCGCACGACCGGCGCATCCTCGACCTCGGCGGTGACTTCCTCGTCGGGCTTGGCGTTCGGATCCTGTTCCTCGACGTCGAAGTCGAACTCGCCCGAGACGATCGAGTCCAGCGCGTCGTTGGCCGAGGTGGTCTTGGCGTCGACGATGCGGGCGAGCTTGTCGTATTCGACGATGACCCATTCGGGCGTGAGCTGGGTGGCGAACTTGATGCGGTCGACCGCTTCCTGGTCGGTGGGATCGGCGCCGCCGATGAACAGCCGGTTGCCGCGCTTGCCCAGCACCAGCACCTGGTACTGCGACAGGGTGCGCGAGTCGACCAGGTTCTGCGGCAGACGGGTGACGTCGACCACGTCCAGGTCCAGCAGCGGAATGGCCAGCGCCGTCGACAGCGAATGCGCCAGATCGGCCGGGCTCAGCGCCTGTGCGGCCACCGCGGCCGAGACGAAGCTGCGCCGCTGTTCCCTGGCCTTGCTCGCCAGCTCCTCCGCAGTCCGCGAGGTGATCTTTCCTGCATGCACCAGCACGCGCGCGACCCCGGACAGGGTGCTCTGGGGTCCATCGTTGAGGGTGTCGGTTGCCACGGGGTCGGTTGGATCGGCGGAAATTGAAAATCGGACTGTGGATGATCGGTGATCCCGCCCGTGCTGTAAATCACGGCAGGCAAGGGCTGTCGCTGGAGCATGCCACCTGTTCATCCGCGGGTCCGCTTGTAACGCAGGCACCGTGCCTGCGGGAAGCCGCGTGCAAGCCTGCAGGCCTCCTCGTATCAATTTCTTTCAATTCAGCGAGAAAAATCACGTCCTTGAAAACCTGGCATCAGCCCCCATTCTGCTGCCCATCTGACAACCTCTGACCCTCTGCACACAAGAGAACCGACCGACCATGGACAAGCAAACCCTGTCATTCCAGGCCGAAGTGAAGCAGCTGCTGCACCTCGTCACGCATTCGATGTATTCGAACAAGGAGATCTTCCTGCGCGAACTCGTCTCCAATGCGTCGGACGCCTGCGACAAGCTGCGCTTCGAGGCCCTGAACAACACCGCGCTGTTCGAGGACCAGCCCAACCTGGAAGTCCGCGTCAGCTTCGACAAGGCTGCCCGCCGCATCGTCATCAGCGACAACGGCATCGGCCTGTCGGCGCAGGAAGCCATCGAGCACCTCGGCACGATCGCCAAGAGCGGCACCCGCGAGTTCATGGGCAAGCTCGAAGGCGAGCAGGCCAAGGACGCCAACCTGATCGGCCAGTTCGGTGTCGGCTTCTACTCGGGCTACATCGTCGCCGACCGCATCACGGTGGAGTCGCGCCGCGCTGGCGTGGCCATCACCGAAGGCGTGCGCTGGTCGAGCGAAGGCACGGGCGACTTCGAGGTCGAGACCATCACCCGCGAGACGCGCGGCACCGACGTCATCCTGCACCTGCGCGAAGGCGAGGACGAGTTCCTCTCCACCTGGAAGCTCAAGTCCATCATCAGCAAGTACAGCGACCACATCTCGCTGCCCGTGCTGATGCGCAAGGAAAGCTGGGACGCCGAGAAGGGCGAGAACGTCATCGCGGACGAGTGGGAGCCGGTCAACAAGGCGGCGGCCCTGTGGGCGCGCTCGAAGTCGGACATCACCGACGCCGAGTACAAGTCGTTCTACGAGCAGCTCACCTACGACACCACCGCCCCGCTGGCCTACACGCACAACCGCGTCGAAGGCCGCACCGAGTACACCCAGCTCCTCTACATCCCGGCCAAGGCGCCGATGGACCTGTGGAACCGCGACAAGCGCGGCGGCGTGAAGCTCTACGTCAAGCGCGTCTTCATCATGGACGACGCCGAGGCGCTGATGCCGACCTACTTGCGCTTCGTCAAGGGCGTGATCGACTCGGCTGATCTGCCGCTGAACGTCAGCCGCGAGTTGCTGCAGGAAAGCCGCGACGTGAAGGCGATCCGCGAAGGCTCGACCAAGCGCGTGCTGTCGATGCTCGAATCGCTGGCCGACAGCAGCGACGAGCAGACCGCCGCCGAGGACAAGGCCAAGTACGCCGCCTTCTACAAGGAGTTCGGCGCGGTGCTGAAGGAAGGCGTCGGCGAAGACCACGCCAACCAGGAGCGCCTGGCCAAGCTGCTGCGCTTCGCGTCCACGCACGCCGATGAAGGCGTCTCCTTCGCCGACTACGTGGCGCGCATGAAGGACGGCCAGGAGGCGATCTACTACATCACCGCCGACACGCTGGCCGCCGCCAAGAACAGCCCGCAGCTCGAGATCTTCAAGAAGAAGGGCATCGAGGTGCTGCTGTTCACCGACCGTGTGGACGAGTGGATGCTGAGCCACCTCTACGAGTTCGAGGGCAAGAACCTGCAGAGCGTCGCCAAGGGCGCGGTCGACCTGGGTTCGCTCCAGGACGAGGAAGAGAAGAAGCAGGCCGAAGTCGCCGCCGAAGGCTTCAAGCCGACGCTGGACCGCCTGAAGACCGCCCTGGGTGAGCGTGCCAAGGACGTGCGCGTGACGACCCGCCTGGTCGATTCGCCCGCCTGTCTGGTGACCGAGGAAGGCGACATGAGCGGCCACCTGGCGCGCCTGCTCAAGCAGGCCGGTCAGGCCGCGCCGTCGTCCAAGCCGGTGCTGGAGGTCAACGCCGACCACGCGCTGGTGAAGAAGCTCGCTGCGCTGCCCGACGGCTCGGGCACCTTCGACGACCTCGCGCAGGTGCTGTTCGACAACGCGCTGCTGGCCGAAGGCGGTCAGCTCGATGACCCGGCTGCGCATGTCAAGCGCATCCAGGCGCTGATCCTGGGCTGATCCGGACAGCGCCCTTCGGGTGGCAGGTCAGGCGATGAGCGGCTCCTCCGCCATCGCCTCGATCTGCTCGTGCAACTGGGTCGTCTGCTGCGCCCAGTACGACGGGCTCTCGAAGTTCGGGAACGCGATCGGAAAGGCCGGGTCGTTCCAGCGGCGGGCGATCCAGGCGCTGTGCTGGACGATGCGCAGCGTGCGCAGCGGCTCGATCAGCGCCAGCTCGCGGCGATCGAACTCGCGGAAGGTCTCGTAGCCGTCGAGCAGCGCGCCGAGCTGGGCCTGCATCTCGTGGCGCTCGCCGCCGAGCAGCATCCACAGATCCTGCACCGCCGGGCCGTTGACCGCGTCGTCCAGATCGACGAAGTGCGGGCCGTGCGAGGTCCACAGCACATTGCCGGCGTGGCAGTCGCCGTGGATGCGCATCAGCTCCAGCGCGCCGTGCCGCGCAAAGCGCACATCCACCGCATCCAGCGCCCGCAGGCAGGCGCTGTGCCAGCCGCCGAGCGCACCCATCGGCAGCAGGTCGCTGTCCACCAGCCACTGCACTGAGGCGCGCGCCGCGGCACTGCCGTCCAGCGTCACGCGGTGTTCGAAGCGGCGCTGCTGGCCGACCAGGTGCAACCGCGCCAGGAAACGGCCGATCCACTCCAGCGTCAGCGGGTCTTCGAGTTCAGGCGAGCGTCCGCCGCAGCGCGGGCTCACGCCGTAGCGCCAGCCGCCCAGGCGGGCGAGCGTGGGCGGCTGGCCCAGCAGCGTGATGTCGGCGGCTTCCGGGCGCAGATCGGCGGCGATCGTCAGGGCCAGCGCCGGCACCGCCGGCACCTCGGCCTCGGCCAGTTCGCGGGCGAAGGCGTGTTCTTCGAGGATCTGCGCGTCGCTCCAGCGGCCGGCGCGGTAGAACTTGGCGACCACTACCCCCGGCAGCGGTGTCGCCGGGTCGAGGCTTTCCTCCAGATGGACCTGGAAGACGCGGTTCTCGTAGGAGTTGAGCTGCAGGATGCGGCCATCGCCGCGCAGGCCGGCGGCGTCGAGCGCGTCGAGCACCGCGTGCGGGGTCAGCCCCGCATAGGGCTGTTCGTCAGGGGTCGGGGCAACGGCGGGAGCGGGGGATGCGGTCATGCCGCATCCTAGACCAGCCCTGGACCCGCGACCGTTCAGCGCCGCCCGATGATGTCGCCGCCCGCGTCGCCCGGCGGGCCGAAGTCGCCCGGCTGGAACTTGCTGGTGGACGGGCCAGCCCAGTTCTTCGGGCCGGGGGTCGGGGCGGCGGGGCTGCGGACCGGGGTGTCGTCGAAGGGATCGCGCTGGGTTTCCGGGGCGAAGAAGGAATCCTGCGAGAAGCCGGATTCATACCACTGCCCGCTCGCCGCCGCGGCAGCCGCTGCGCCGGGCGTGGTGGGTGCGTCAGGGGCGCCCGGCGTGGCGGTGGGCCGGGCTGTGCGGGACGCTGCGGTCGCATGGCTGGGCGCCGTGCGGGCCGGCGTCTCCGGGACATTGCCCGGCACGGCCGGACGCTGGCCCTGGCCTTCACCGTTGACCGGCACCAGCAGCTGCAGCTCGGTGGCGGTCGGCAGCTGGTCCGAGCGGCAGCGCACATAGCGGATGCGGCAGGCTTCCAGCACCGCCAGCTTGATCGCCGAGACGCGCTTGGCCGGCGGGCGGTTCGGGCGCTCGATGTCGACGGCGGCCAGCACACGGCCATTTTCCGCACACACCACGAAGCTCACATGGATCGGCCCGAGCAGGTTGAACCAGTAGCGCAGCTCTTCGCGGTCCTCCGGCTGGCAGAAGCGCACCAGCGGCAGCTTGGCCAGGATGGTGTGGTGTGGCAGCGCGGTGCGCAGCTGGCGGTAGAGGGCGCGTTCCTCGGGCGAGAAGATCGGACGCTGGGTCAACGGCCATTCGGTCGGCAGGTCGACGGTCTTGGCGGAGGTCGCGCTGCCCGAGCGGCGCAGCACCAGCACCGCCAGTCCGACGATGCCAGCGATCGCGGCGAGGGCAAGGATCCAGACTTGGGTGGGCATGGTGCTTTCCGGCAATGAAGTGAACAACAGGGAACGGGTCAGGTCTGTACGGAATCGGCAGAAGCGGCCAGTACTTGGGCGTCATCCTATGCAATTATGTAAGTTGTTGTGAATACCTTGTCTGAGTGAAACAAAATCCTGAAAAAATCCGGTTCAGGAACCGCAAACGAAATCGGCAGACACCAGGTCTGCCGACGTTCCCTGCCGAGGTCGTTTCCGGACCGGCGGCATGGGCTTTGCGTGGAGATCGCGCCGCTATCGCGGGCCAACGCCCGTCATCCGGAGCACCCGGTGCTGGAAGTGGCGGTAGCGGGCCCAGAGGTACTGCATGTGCCGGATCTGGCCCTTGGCGACGTAGTTGACCTCTGCTGCGTGGTTGGCGAACAACTCCTCCATCTGGCTCAGCACGCTGTCCGGCGGCAGCTGCAGCCAGGCTTCCGATTCGCCGCCATCGCGCTGCATGTCGGCACCGGCCTTGCGCGCGATGCGCAGCATGGCGGTGTTTTCGCTCAGGGCGTGGATGAACAGGCGGTCGACGCCGCGGTTGCGCGCATGGCGCACGGCATAGCCGAACAGCCGTCCGCCATAGCCCTTGCCACGCGCCCGGTGGTCGACCGACACCGCGAATTCCGCCATCCGGCTCAGGCCGTGGTTGGCGCTGGCGAGCTGGCTGTAGGCGAGGTGGGCGATGGCCACCAGCTGCAGGCGCTGGTTGAAGATGCCGACCACATCGTCGTGGGAGAAGTCCAGCGATGTGGCGTACGCACGGATGCGCTCATCATTGGCCGTGTAGCCGAACCGCAGGTAGCGGTCGCGGTCGCTGAGCCCCAGCAAGTGCTGAAGAATCCGTGCCCGATGGGCTTCTCCCAGTGGCCGGATCGGAACCCAGCCCACCGGGGACGGCGCCTTGAGGTGGTTAGTTGCAGTACCCATGGCGCTGAATGTAGGGGTAAACCCTTAACCATTGCCATCCCTAAGTCGAGAGTCCTTCATGTTCGTGTTGCATTGCAGCATTTTTTCTTTTGGAGCCACCCGGTGTCTCAGCGCAGAGCGTTCCTGACCGTCGCTGGCAGCGGCGCGCTCTGGCTGGCGGGCTGTGCGTCCGGTGTCCGGCGCAGTGCGGCGCGGGCGCTGGACCCCGCCGATCTCGCTTGGCTGGACCGCCTCACCTGGGGCGCCAGTGCGGCCAGCGCCGACGACTGGGCCGCGCGCGGGCGCCGCTCTGCCATGCAGACGCTGCTGCACCCGCCCGCGCAGGCGGCGCTGCCCGAGCCCGTGCAGCGTGCTGTCGATGCACTGTCTGTCTCGCGGCTGGCCCATCCGGCGCTGGTGGCCGAGCTGGAGACATTGCGCCGCGGCGACGACCGCCAGGCCTACCGGCAGCGCCTGGTCGCGGTCTCCCGCGAGGCCGCGGTCCGCTCGCTGCTGCACGCCCTCCATTCGCCCCACGGCCTGCGCGAGCAGATGGTCTGGTTCTGGTTCAACCACTTCAATGTCGGGCAGACCAAGGCCAACCTGCGCCTGCTGGTCGGTGACTATGAACAGGCCTTGCGGCCGCATGCGCTGGGCCGCTTCCGCGATCTGCTGGTGGCCAGCGCGACCCATGCCGCCATGCTGCGCTACCTCGACAACGAGCAGAACGCCGTCGGCCGGATCAACGAGAACCATGCCCGCGAACTGCTGGAGCTGCACACGCTGGGGGTGGACGGCGGCTACAGCCAGCGCGACGTGCAGGAACTCGCCCGCGTGCTCACCGGTCTGGGCGTGAACTTCAGCGACACGCCGGCCCGGGTGGCGCCCCGGCTGCAGCCGCTCTACCACCGGGAGGGGTTCACCGAGTTCCACCCCGGCCGCCACGACCTGGGCGACAAGACCGTGCTCGGGCAGTGGGTCAAGGGCGGGCGCGGCTGGGACGAGATCCTGGCGCAGCTCGGCGCACTGGCCCGCCACCCCTCCACCGCGCGCCATGTCTGCCGCCGGCTGGCGGTGTTCCTGGTCGCGGACGAGCCACCGCCTGCGCTGGTCGACCGGCTGAGTCAGCGCTTCCTGGCCACTGATGGCGACATCGCGCAGACGCTGGAGACGCTGATCGCCGCGCCCGAGTTCACGGCCTCGCTGGGGCGCAAGTTCAAGGATCCCGTGCATTACGTGCTCTCGGCGCTGCGCCTGGTGGACGATCCGCAGGCTCCGCTGACCGACATGGCCCCCGTGATGGCCGCGCTCAACCGGCTCGGTCAGCCGCTGTTCGGCCGGACCACACCGGACGGCTATCCGCTCGACGCCAGCGCCTGGAACGGCTCCGGTCAGATGGCGGCCCGCTTCGAGGTGGCGCGCACGCTCAGCCGGCTGCCCGCCACGCCGCCCCGTCCGGCCATCGCCCCGGATGAGCGCCTGCTGCGGCCACTGAGCGAGCGCACCCGCGCGGTGCTCGCCCAGGCCACCACGCCACAGGACCGCCATGCGCTCCTGCTGTCGTCTCCCGAATTCATGTTGCGCTGACCCTGCCGGGCTGGCCGAGGAGCTGCTGATGACGATGCCGACGATGTCGAGACGCGATTTCCTGCAGCGGGCTGCGGCTGCCGTGCCGCTGGTGGGGGGCGCCGGGCGGCTGTGGGCTGCGCCGGCCTCGACGCCTCGGCTGCTGGTGGTCTTCCTGCGGGGGGCCTACGACGCGGCCAGCGTGCTGGTGCCCG
This sequence comes from Sphaerotilus sp., assembly GCF_034519685.1. Taxonomy (GTDB): domain Bacteria; phylum Pseudomonadota; class Gammaproteobacteria; order Burkholderiales; family Burkholderiaceae_C; genus Sphaerotilus. The sequence continues at coordinate 596,012 of NZ_JAXHOF010000002.1, forward strand.
TGGGCAGCGACGATTACTACGCCGCCCGTCCGCGCATTGCCATTGCCCGTCCTGGCAGTGGTCCGGATGCTGCGCTGACCCTGCCGGACCAGTCGGACTGGGGCCTGGCGCCCGCCTGGGCCGGGTCGATGCTGCCGCTGTATGAACGCGGCGAGCTGGTGGCGATCCCGTTTGCCGGCACGCATGAACTCTCGCGCAGCCACTTCGAGACGCAGGACCACATCGAGCTTGGCCAGTCCGATGATCCGGCGGCGGGGCGTGATTTCCGCTCCGGCTTCCTGAACCGGCTGGCCGAGGTGCTCGGCGCGCGGGACGCCATCGCGCTGACCAGCGACCTGCCGCTGATCCTGCGCGGCGCGGTGAAGGTGCCGAATCTGGCGCTGGGCTCGGTGGGCCGCAGCGGCGTCGATGCGCGCCAGGCGGCGCTGATCCGCCAGATGTACGCCGGCACGCCGCTGGCTGCGCCGGTCAACGACGGTTTCGATGTGCGCCAGGCCGCGCAGCGCGAGCTGATGGGTGGCATGGAAGCCGCCAGCCGCGACGCCATCACCGCGCGTGGTTTCGAGGGTGAGGCGCGCCGCATCGGCCGCCTGATGCGCGAGCGCTACCGCCTCGGCTTCGTCGATGTCGGTGGCTGGGACACGCATGTGGGGCAGGGCGCTGGTGCCGGCGCGCTGGCCACCCGCGTCGGCGAACTCGGCAACGGGCTGGCCGCGCTGGCGCAGGAGCTGGGTGAGGCCGCGTGGCGCGACACCGTCGTCGTCGTGATGAGCGAGTTCGGCCGCACCTTCCGCGAAAACGGCAACCGCGGCACCGACCACGGGCATGGCTCGACCTGGTGGGTGCTGGGCGGGTCGGTACGGGGCGGGCGGATCGCTGGAGAACAGGTCGCGGTGCGCCTGGACACGCTGCACCAGAAACGCGACTGGCCCGTGCTCAATGAATACCGCGGCGTGTTCGCGGGCTTGTTCCAGGGGATGTACGGGCTGTCGGCGGCGCAGCTCGGGCGGGTGTTCGAGGGGGTGACGCCGCAGGGGCTCGGACTGGTCTGAGTCCGGTGCCGGGACCGCGTCAGAAGCGTTCCCAGTCGTCCGTTCCCGTGCGCGAGGCCGGTGGCTGCGCGGAGGGTGTCGCCGCCGCCGGGGCCTCTGCCGTGGGTGCGGTTCTGGCTGCGCCGAACTTGGGGCGCGTGACGTTGACGGCCCGGTTGGGGCCGCGGCGCTCGACACCGGGTGCCCGCGCCGAGGCGGACGGGCTGGCGGCCGGGCGGTGGCCAGCGGAGCTGCTGTCGATCTTGAACACGGCGACCGCATGGACCAGCTGCAGCGCCTGCTGCTTCAGGCTTTCGGCGGCGGCGGCGCTTTCTTCCACCAGTGCCGCGTTCTGCTGGGTGACCTGGTCCATCTGGCGCACGGCATCGCCCACCTGCGTGACACCCCGGCTCTGTTCGGCGCTGGCGGTGCTGATCTCGCCCATGATGTCGGTGACGCGGCGGATGGAACTCACCACGTCCTGCATCGTCACGCCCGCCTGATCGACCAGCGCGCTGCCCTGCTCGACACGCGCCACGCTGGCCGCGATCAGGGTCTTGATCTGCTTGGCTGCTTCAGCGCTGCGCTGCGCCAGACTGCGCACCTCGCTGGCCACGACGGCAAAGCCGCGGCCCTGTTCCCCCGCACGTGCCGCCTCCACCGCGGCGTTCAACGCCAGGATGTTGGTCTGGAACGCGATGCCGTCGATGACGCTGATGATGTCGACGATCTGCTTGCTGCTGTCGTTGATGTCGCGCATGGTGCCGACCACCTGGCCCACCACCTGGCCTCCCTGCGAGGCCACCGCGCTGGCGCTCAGGGCCAGCGCGTTGGCCTGGCGCGCATGGTCGGCGTTCTGCTTGACGGTGGTGCCCAGCTCCTCCATGGATGAGGCGGTTTCTTCGAGCGCGCTGGCCTGTTCTTCGGTGCGCTGGCTCAGGTCGGTGTTGCCGCTGGCGATCTGCGCCGAGCCGGCGGCGATGCTGTCGCTGCTGGAGCGCACGGTCGAGACGATGCCCACCAGGCTGTCGTTCATCGCCTTCAGGGCGGCCAGCAAGCGGCCGGCTTCATCCTGGCCGCTGGCGTCGATGTGGGAGCTGAGGTCGCCTTCGGCCACCCGCTCGGCCACGCCGATGGCGTCGTGGATCGGGCCGGTGATCGAGCGGGTGATCCACCAGCCCATCAGGGCGCCGATGGCGGCCATGCCGGCCAGCAGGGAAAACATCACCAGCTTGGCTTCGCTGTACTGCGTGCTGCCGTTGTCCACCGCCCGCGTGACGAGCGCAATCTGCAGATCCTTCAGGCTGTCCAGTGACTTGATGTAGGCCAGCTGGGCATCTCGCAGGCGCTCGCTCAACAGCGTTGTGGCCTCTTCCTTCTTGCCGGCCTGCACGAGGTCCACGAACTGCTGCTGCAAGGGCAGGTAGGCCGCCCGCGCGCTGTTCAGCGACGCCAGACGCTCCTTGCCTTCTTCGCTGGTGATGTTGGCGGCCAGGGACTCCAGGTTCCGGTTGGCACGCTCACGTGCTTCGGCGGCGGCGTCCAGGGCCTTCTTGATCTTGTCCTGGTCGTCCCACATCAGCGCGTTGCGCAGCTCTCGGGCGATGAGGTTCACATCGTCGGTGATGTCGGCGGCGAACTGCACCTTGGGCACCCGGTCGCTGCCGATGAGCGCGAGCGAGGTGTTCAGCTCCGACAGGCGGTTGATGCCGATGCTGCCCACCAGCAGGGCCAGCGCGACCAGGGCGCCGAACGCCAGGGCCAGACGGGTTCCGATCTTGAGGTTGCGGAACGTGTTCATGATCGGATCCTTCGGAAAATGGATGGCAGAGCGACGCCTGACCGGCACCGTCAGCTGGGAGGAGGGCTGGTCGCCTTGTGGCGATGCGCCTTGCCCGATGCGCTGGCGAGTTGTTGTCGGCACTGGGTGGACATGCTTGAGGCCATCCCGGCGCGCACGGCCTTCTTCAGGACCACTGCACGCAGCGCATGCTCAACGTCCCGCTCTGGAATCCCTCGAACACATGGCGCGGGCGCTCGTCGGACTGCGCCGCGCCCATCGCGTAGAGCAGCGGAAAGTAGTGGTCGGGGAACGGCACCGCGTGCAGCGCCTCGGCGGTCAGCTGCTCGTAGCCGGCCAGCGCCCGGGTGTCGCCCGCGTCGATCGCCTGCTTGACGCGCTGGTCAAACGCATCGGCCCACGGCGCCAGCCCGCGCGGTGTGGCGGGGGCGCCGCGCACCGTGTCGCCGAGGTTGTGGACCACGTTGCCGCTGCCCAGGATCAGCACACCCTCGTCGCGCAGCGCTGCCAGCGCCCGGCCGATGCCGAGGTGGTAGGCGCCGTCGCGGGTGATGTCGATCGACCACTGGAACACCGGCACGTTCGCCGACGGGTAGAGGTGGCGCAGCACGGTCCACGCGCCGTGGTCCAGCCCGCGCTCGGCCAGCCCGATGCGCTGCGGGCCGAGCCGGGCGGCGGCGCGCTGGGCGATCTCGGGCGCGCCGGCGGCGGGGTAGCGCTGTGCGTGCAGCTCGGCCGGGAAGCCGCCGAAGTCGTGGATCGTTTCCGGCTGCGGCGCCACCGACACCTGGACGCCGCGCTCGGTCAGCCAGTGCGCCGACACCACCAGGATCGCCTTGGGCAAGCCGAGGTCACGGCCCCACTGGCGCAGCGCGCGGGTGAAGTCGTTGTCCTGTATCGCGTTCATCGGGCTGCCGTGGCCGATGAAGATGGCCGGCGCGCGGCCGGTCATCCGCGGGCGGTCGTCGGGCGGCTCGGGCATCACCTGCGCGGCGCTGGCATAGCGCCACCAGCTCGCCAGCCCCGACGCGACGGCCAGCGCCGAGCCGCCGAGGAACACCTGGCGGCGCGTGGCGAGGGACTTGGGGTGGGGGTGGTGGTCGGACATGGGCGGGTTCGGATGTGGATGGCGGTTACCGGCCATCGTAGGAGCGCCCGGGCGCAGGACTGTTCAGGGGGTTTGAATGCAGTGCGGACAGCTCACGCCGCGCAGACGCCGCCCGCTTGTCTTTGGTCGGTGGCCGTCCGTACATCCGCGCGTATTCGCGGCTGAACTGTGATGTGCTCTCGTACCCCACCTCAAACGCGATCTGGCTGAGGATCTTGCCGCTGGAAACGAGCAAGCGACGGGCCTCGATCAAGCGCAGCTGTTTCTGAAACTGCAGTGGCGACAGTGATGTGATGGCACGAAAGTGCTGATGAAAGCCTGAGCGGCTCATGCCGGCTGCTGCCGCCAAGCGCTCGATCGGTACCGGTTTGGCATAGTGGGCACGCAAGATCGCCACCGCGCGGGCGACGCGCCTTGCCTGGCTGTCCGGCGAGCCCAATTGTCGGACGGCCAAGCCCTGATGGCCCAGCAGCAACCAGTGGTGAATTTCCCGGACCAGGCCGTCCTTGAGCACCGCGAGGGAATCCGGGCGATCCAGGAGCAGCACCAGCCGACGCAAGGCGTCGCGCAGTTCATCCTGTGTGTCCTGTCCGGACGGACGCGAATGGACTTCAGGCGCGTTCATGACCAGGTCGGCGATCACGGAGAGATCCAGGTCAAACGCCAACGCCAGATAGGGGTCGGCGACGCTGGCTTTGCTGATGCGACTCACCATCGGCACGTTGCCGGTGACGACCATCGTGTCTCCAGGGGCATAGGTCGATGTGCCGCTGCCCAAGCTGACGTGTTTGCAGCCCTGCAGCACCAAGCACACCAAAGGCTGCACCACCGTGTGCTCCAGTTCGCTTGGCGATGTGCGTCTGACCAGGTAGAGGCCGCGTACCGGCATGACGACGTCAACAGCCGCGTCGTTCTGCCGTTCCGTGTGGCGCTGAACAGTTTGCTTGAGGTCGTGGGCCATGGCGCATTCTGGCGGGTGCGACAGGCAAGACAGCATCGGCTTGGACAATCAGGCAAGGAACATCGACGTTCCCGCATGTGCTGGGCTGGGCTGGAATCCACAGTGGAAAACCTAGATTCAGGAGATGTCCACATGCCCCACATGCCCCACGTTCCCGCGCCGGAAGCCCTGCCGTCGAGCAATCAGCCTCTCACCCTTCACCGAGGGGTACAGGTTCTTGGCGACCAAGGCGTGGAAGGCCGAAAGGCCTTCTTCATCCAGATCGAAGCGCGTCCAGGGCAGGAGGAGGCCGTGGTGCAGATGCTGCAGGACATCCGGGCCAGCGTTGAAATGGAACCCGCGACTGGCCCGTGGTTCGCTGTCAGGTTCTCACAGACAAGCTTCGGCATCTTCGAGGCCTTCCCCGACCTGGCGGGGCGTCAGGCCCATGTCGAGGGCGGTGGTGGCGACATCTTCCGGGATGTTGCGCGCATGAACGCCCTCCTGGCTCACCCTGCAAAGGTGCACCGCGTTGACGTGCTCATGAGCAAAGACCACTTTTCCCATCGACTGGAAGACTGATCCGATGGGCAGGGTTGTGCGGGTCAGTGCTCAGGCTCTGGTTCGGCCATGCAGCCCTTCAAGCACGTGAAGTCACAGGGAACCTTGCGCTGCGTTTGTGTTGACGCAGTGCGCGGTGGCCCTCGAAGAGTTCCTTGAAGGTGTCCACCAGCAGGCTCTTGCCGAAGCGGCGGGGGCGGCTGTGGAAGTAGGCCTTGCCCGACGCGATCAGGTCGATGCACAGCCCCGACTTATCCACGTAGTAATGGCCTTGCTCGCGGATCTCCTCGCGCAGGTTCTGGATGCCGATGGGCAGCTTGCGGCGGGGCTGGGTGATTACGGTGGGGCTCATGGGGCAGTCTGGTGGCGAGCGCGCTGGGGAGTCATTTGATGATCGCCCGGTTCTCGACGCGGGGGGGCTCGTTCTTCGATTCGCTGGAGATTTTTCACTGGTTTAGACCGGATAACCAGATGCGCTGATGAGAGTCCGTTTGATTTTGTTGTTCAGAAAATAACAAGACCATCAGGAGAATTTTGGTTGCGTCGCCAAATGTGCTTTTTGAAGGGTTGAATGGCGCTTTCTGAATTCCCAATGATATGTACCATGGCTTGAGATGCGACTTTGATGTTTAGTTCTGAAGCGATACTCTCATTAATCACATTCTTTCCCGGTGCGAATCGATGCGAGTCGCAGATGATGTAGGCGACTTGTGGCGAGATCGGGTAGTAAAAGTCAGAATTTTGAGGTACGGCGGATTCTGCCTCGGAGAGGCTTTGTTGCACAACTCCGCCGAAGCCGAGTTTCCCCTGACCCCAGACGGAGTTACGCCACAGCCTGCGTCACCGGGGTGCCCAGGTGGGTGAAGCGGTTGAGCACCGCAGCCCGCACCTGCAGCTCCACCACCTGACGCTCGAAGGTGCGCGCCATCACCCGCTCGCCCAGCAGCTTGAAGCAGCGCATCTTCGTCTCCACCAGCGAGCGCCGGTGGTAGCCGCTCCACTTCTTCCAGATCCCCCGGCCCAGCCGGTTCGTCGCCCGCAGTATCTCGTTGCGCGCCGCCGCCCCCGGCCGCTTGGCCTTCCACGGCTGGGCGTTCTTGCGCGTCGGTATCACCGCCTCGGCTCCCCGCTCGGCGATCGCGTCGTGGCAGCCCTGCGTGTCATACGCCCCGTCCCCGCTCACCGACAGCACCGCCTCCTCGTGCCGGAATCTGGCTGAGCAGCTCCGGCAGCATCGGCGCATCCCCCACGCTGTTGTCCGTCACCTCGATCGCCCGGATCTCCAGCGTCTGGGCGTCGATCCCCAGGTGAACCTTGCGCCACTGCCTGCGGTACTCCGCCCCGTGTTTCTTGGTCTTCCACTCGCCCTCGCCCAGCATCTTGATCCCCGTGGAATCCACCAGCAGGTGCAGCCCGCCCCGGCTCGGCCGCGCCGTGATCTCCACCGTCAGCCGCTTCTCGCGCCGGCTCATCGTGCTGTAGTCCGGTGCCTGCCAGTCCAGCCCCGACAGCCCCAGCACGCTCTGCACGAACCCCTGCGTCTGGCGCAGCGCCAGTCCGAACAGCACCTTCATCGTCAGGCAGCACTGCACCGCCGCGTCGCTGTACGTCGCCGGTCGCCCCGGCTTGCCGCTGACCGGCGCAGCCTGCCACGCCATGTCCCGGTCCAGCCACATCGTCAGCGAGCCCCGCGCCCTCAGCGCCTTCGTGTACGGCGCCCAGTTCTTCGTCACGTACTTCTGCTTGGCTGGCTTGCTCATCCTGTCAGCCTACCTCACCGCTCGACCATCGGCCGGCGGGGTGGGTTGTGCAACAAAGCCTTCTGGATGCCAGACTCAATGTAGGCGGTCTCAGCTTGCTGCATCTTCAGGAAGTCATTTAGGTACGACTTGTGAAGTCTTTGGAGATGCTCAGGACTTTGCCGGGAGAAGCCTTTGATGATCTCGATATGTTTACTGGTAAGTACGGTAGTCTTATAGAAATAGTCGTCAGCAACAATGGAGCGCACGCTGTCTTTGGCAATCTTTCCAGTCTTTGTAGTGTAGAAAACATTATTCGTGCCGCTTCCCCAGCGGGTTAGGTATTTTGCCCAAACGTAATGGTGCCGCTTCTTGGCTTCGAGAGTTTTTGGCGACATGGTTGTCTATTCTGTTGAGTGGAGAATAGTAGGTTTTATCTTACTAAAAGCCTCTTTTGCTTTGGATCTTAAGCACTCTACTAGTGCTATGTATCTTTAGTCGTCTCTCCTAATGCCTGCTTATGGTCGATTGCGAGCCATCTGGTTAATAAGTGCATTGTATTGATGTGTAATTTTGAGCAGTTGCCAGAAGATATAAAGGTGCCACTTCGATAAGCATGGGTCAATATAAAAAAGCCCCAAGTGAAAACCACCTGGGGCTTCTTGCTTGCTGACCATCCCGATCCAGCCAGACCTCAGAACGGAATATCGTCATCCATGTCATCAAACCCCGTCGAGGACTTCGGCGCAGGGGCGGGTGCCGGACGCGGGGTCGGGGCCGGAGCGCGCGGCGCCGGGGCAGCCGCCCGCGGGGCCATCGCACGTGGCGCCGGCGCAGGGGCATAACCGCCACCACCACCGCCGCCGCCCATGTCGTCGCCGTACTCGCTGCCGCCACCGCCGCTGCGGCCACTACCACCGCCGCCACCGCCATCCTCGCGGCCACCCAGCATCTTCATCTCTTCCGCGACGATCTCCGTGGTGTAGCGGTCGTTGCCTTCCTTGTCCTGCCACTTGCGGGTCTTCAGGCGCCCTTCGACGTAGACCGGACGGCCCTTGCGCAGGTACTCGCCCGCCACCTCGGCCAGACGGTCGTACATGACCACCGAGTGCCATTCGGTCTCTTCGACGCGCTCGCCGCTGTCCTTGTTTTTCCAGGTGCGTGCTGTGGCGATGCGCAGGCTGCAGATGGCCGAGCCGCTGGGCGTGTAGCGCATTTCGGGATCGCGCCCGAGGTTGCCAATGAGGATGACTTTGTTGACGGAGGCCATGGCCGCTCGCTCCTGTGGGAATGCTGTGCTGTTCGCGGCGCGGGCAGGGCGCCCGGGCCGGAATGTGAGACAAGTTGGGGGACAATTGTGCCGCACCGCCCGCCCCTGGCGCTCTCCCCCCGACTGGTGATGCCGACCCCCGATCGATCTCCCTCCTGGCGCGTCCTGTTCCAGGCCCTGCGCGAAGGCCACCGCTGGAGGGACCAGACCGTCGTGCTGGTCTACGCGGTGCTGACCGGCCTGACGGTGGTCGGCTTCACGATGCTGACCGAGGTCGCCACCGACACCTACATGCAGTTGCGCGGCGCCGGCACGTTCGGCGCGCTGCTGGCGCTGGTCTGGACGCCGCTGCTGACGGTGGCGATCCTGATGTGGACCCGCCGCTTCGCCCCGACCGCCGCCGGCTCGGGCATTCCGCAGGTCATCGCCGCCTTGCACGACGAGATCCCGCCCGCCCAGGCGTCGGCGCTGGTGTCGCTGCGGCTGGCGCTGCACAAGGTGGTGCTGACGAGCGCGGGCATGCTCGGCGGCCTGTCGATCGGGCGCGAGGGGCCGACGGTGCAGGTCGGCGCTGGGGTGATGCAGCACGCGCGGCGCTGGCTGTCGCCGGGCAGTGGCATCGACGCCCATGACCTGATGGTGGCGGGCGCGGCGGCCGGGGTCGCCGCCGCCTTCAACACGCCGCTCGGCGGCATCGTCTTCGCCATCGAGCAGCTCACCCGCCGACGCCACCTCCAGCACAGCCACCTCACCATCGCCGCCATCGTGCTGGCCGGTCTGGTGTCGATCTCGGTGTTCGGCAACCACAGCTACTTCGGCGCGCTGGTCGTGCCGCGGCTGGACTGGGCGCTGCTCGGGCCGGGGCTGGTGGTGGCGCTGGTCGCGGGGCTGGCGGGGGGACTGTTCGCCACGCTGATGGTCGTCTGCGCCCAGGGCGGCGACCGCATCAGCCAGTGGCGCAGCCGCCACCCGCTGCGCTTCGCGGCGGCGTGCGGGCTGGCGGTCGCGGTGATCGGCGCGGTGACCGGCGGCGCCACGGCCGGCGCGGGCTACCACCCGACCCGCGCGCTGCTCGAACACGGCGAGGACGGCCTGCCGCCGCTCTACACGCTGCTGAAGTTCGTCGCGACCTGGCTGTCGGCGTGGAGCGGCGTGCCGGCGGGGGTGTTCGCGCCGTCGCTGGCCATCGGCGCGGGGCTGGGGCATGACGTGGCGCGGCTGGTCGGGCTGGCCGGGCGGCCCGAGGCGGTGGCGCTGGTGGCGCTGGGCATGGTCGGCTTCCTGTCCGCTTCGACGCAGGGGCCGATCACCGCCTTCATCATCGTGATGGAGATGGTGTCCGGACAGGCGATGGTGCTGAGCCTGATGGCGTGTGCGCTGCTGTCGGGCGGGGTGGCGCGGCTGGTGAGCCCGCCGATGTACACCGAGCTGGCGCTGCGCTGGGGCATGCCGCCGGCCACACGTCCCCCTTCCGGGTGAGATCGCGGCGGACGGGCCTCGCGTACCATCGGCGCCACCCATGAACGCCACCGCCGCCCCCTCCGCCACCACAACCGCCACCGCCCGCCAGGTGCTCGCCGAGGTCTTCGGCTACTCCGCCTTCCGTGGCCAGCAGCAGGCCATCGTCGAGCAGCTCATCGGCGGCGGAGACGCGCTGGTGCTGATGCCGACCGGCGGGGGAAAGAGCCTGTGCTACCAGATCCCCGCCATCGTCCGCCACCGCGGGGGGCAGGGCGTCGCGGTCGTCGTCAGCCCGCTGATCGCGTTGATGCAGGACCAGGTCGGCGCGCTCGACGAGGTCGGCGTCGAAGCGGCGTTCCTGAACTCGACCCTCAGCGCGCAGCAGGCCGCCTCGGTCGAGCAGGGCCTGCTGTCCGGCCGGCTGACCATGCTCTATGCCGCGCCCGAGCGGCTGCTGACGCCGCGTTTTCTGGCGATGCTGGAGTCGCTGCACGAGCGCGGTCAGCTCTCGCTGTTCGCCATCGACGAGGCGCACTGCGTCAGCCAGTGGGGCCACGATTTCCGCGAGGAATACCTGGGGCTGTCGGCGCTGCACGAGCGCTTCCCCGACGTGCCGCGCATCGCGCTGACCGCCACCGCCGACGACCACACCCGCGCCGACATCATCGAGCGGCTGCAGCTGCAGGACGCGAAGCTCTTCATCAGCAGCTTCGACCGCCCGAACATCCGCTACACCATCGTCGAGCGCGACAACGCCCGCACCCAACTGCTGCGCTTCCTGCGCGACGAGCACGAGGGCGATGCGGGTGTCGTCTACTGCGGCAGCCGCAAGAAGGTCGAGGAAACGGCAGCGTGGCTGCAGGACGAGGGCATCCCGGCGCTCCCGTACCACGCGGGTCTGGACGCCGGGGTGCGCAAGCGCCACCAGGACCGCTTCCTGCGCGAAGAGGGGCTGGTGATGGTGGCGACGATCGCCTTCGGCATGGGCATCGACAAGCCGGACGTGCGCTTCGTCGCCCACCTCGACCTGCCCAAGAACATCGAAGGCTATTACCAGGAGACCGGGCGCGGCGGGCGCGACGGGGCGCCGGCCGATGCGTGGATGACCTACGGGCTGGCCGACGTGGTGAACCAGCGCCGCATGATCGACGAGAGCCCGGCGACCGAGGACTTCAAGCGCGTGCAGCGCGGCAAGCTCGACGCGCTGCTGGCGCTGGCCGAGGCGCACGACTGCCGGCGCGTGCGGCTGCTGGCCTACTTCGGCGAGGACAGCCAGCCCTGCGGCAACTGCGACAACTGCCTGCACCCGCCCGTCACCTGGGACAGCACCGACGCGGCGCGCAAGGCGCTGTCGTGCATCTACCGCTTCGCCCAGCACGGCCGCGAGACCCACGGCGCGCGCAGCTTCGGCGTGGCCTACCTGATCGACGTGCTGCGCGGCAAGCGCACCGAGAAGGTCGAGCAGTACGGCCACGCGACGCTCAGCACCTTCGGCATCGGCGCTGACCTGAGCGAGCAGCAGTGGCGCGCGGTGCTGCGGCAACTGGTGGCGCTCGGGCATGTCGTGACCGAGGGCGAGTACGGCACGCTGGCGCTGACCGACACGGCGCGCACGGTGCTGCGCGGCGAAGTGCAGTTGCGCATGCGCACGCCGGCCGAGGCGCCGCGCCGCAGCCGTTCGCGCAGCCGCGCCGCGCCGGGTGCGGAGGCCGGGGCGCGGGTGCCGAAGGTGGCGCCGGCCGATCTGGACGCGCCGCAGGTGGCGCTGTTCGAGGCGCTGCGCCAGTGGCGCGCCGGGGTGGCGCGGGAGCACAACCTGCCCGCCTACGTCGTCTTCCATGACGCGACGCTGGCCGAGATGGCGCGCCGCCAGCCCGCGTCGCTGCGCGAACTGGGCGAGATCACCGGGGTCGGGGCGAAGAAGCTGGAAGCCTACGGGCAGGCGATCCTGGACGTGCTCAGCGCAGCTTGACGGGGGCGTGGTCCAGCGCGTTGGCCGGTCGCGCACGGTGTTCCGCCGCCGCTGCACCGGCCGCAGGGCGCGCCTCGCCCGGCGGGCGTCGCCACCACTGTCCCAGCCGCTTCAGCCGGCGTGCCAGCCATGTGCCGACCTCCGCCCGCGCCGGGCCGAGGTCGTCCAGCGCCAGCAACTGCAGCACCAGCCCTGGCCGCAGCACCGAGCGCAGGTAGGCGCCCAGCGGCCAAGCGCCCTCGCGGCGGTACTGGCGCATCGCGCGCAGGTCGTTTTTCTCGCTCAGGTAATGCACGCCAGTGCGCCGCGCCGGCAGCGGCTCGGGTGCCAGACCGCAGGCGTCGCGGTAGGCCAGCCACGGCAGGTTGCGACCGCAGCGCGTGGCCAGGATGTGCCACTGGCTCAGGCGCGGGTTGATTTCCAGCAGACGGTAGTCGCCGGTCACGGCGTGGCGCTTGAAGTCGAGGTTGGCGAGGCCGCGGTAGCCGATGTCCTGCAGCAGCCGCGCAGCCAGCGCCTCCAGTTCGGGCCGCTCGACGCCTTCGCAGTAGCAGCCGCTGCCCAGGTGCGCCGGGTAGTGCCGGCGCTTGATGCCGCTGCAGGTGGCGCGCACGCGGTCCTGCGCGTCGATGTAGACGTCGACGGTGAAATGGGTGTCGTCGTCGCCGGGCACGTAGTCCTGCACGATCAGGTGCAAGCCATGGGGCGCGAGCTGGCGGGCGACGTGCATCAGCGCGTCGGCGTCGGGGAGCACGATCGCCTTGGCCTGTGCGATGTCCGGTGCGATGGCCGGGTGCATCCATGCGGTGGGCTGCGCCGGCTTGGCGATCATCGGGAAGGGGCGGGTCGCGGCGAGTTGCGCGACCTCGTCGAGGCTGCGCGGCGCGGCGGTGCAGGGCACGGGCATGCCATGCGCCTGCGCCAGTCGGTCGAAGCGGGACTTGTCGGCCATCGCGTCGACCAGGTGGGCGTCGGCCAGCGTCGAGCGCACGCGGTCGCCCAGCCCCGGTGCGACCTGCTGCAGCGCCGCGAGGTCCGGGTCGGCGGTGGGGAAGACGACAGGGGCTGCGCCGTGGCGGTCGTGGATGTCGCGCAGCGCCGTCGCCAGCAGTGCCGCGTTCTGCGTGTAGCCGGGCAGCAGGATGAACTCGCGGCAGTGGCGCGAGTGGCGGGAGGGCGGATCGTCGTACTCGCTGATGACGATGACGGGCACGCCACGCTCGCCGAGCGAGCGCACGGCGTTGAGGTCACCCTCCGGGGCGCCCATGCAGGACAGCACGACAGCGGGAATGTGGAGCTTGGCTGGTGTCGGGGCGGCGGACATGGGCGAATCCCGGAGTGGGCCGGGTGGGATGGTACTTCGGCGTTTCAATTGCCGAAAGCGTGCGAAATTAGCACATCCGGGTGACCGTCCGCATCCGGGTTTCCCGGTGTCGGACGCTCAGCGCACGCTCAGGCCGATCCACGGGCTGACGCCCGACTGGCCCGCGTCGTCCCAGGCGCGGGCGCGCAGCTGCAGCACGCTGCCGCCGGTGCCGGCCGGCAGCACCATGTCGATCTGCCAGGGCGGGCGGCGCACGCTGCCGAGCGAGACGATGCGGCCGTCGGGGTAGGCCAGATCGAAATCCACCTGCGTGATGCCGTAGTCATCGTCTGGCTGGGCGTTCAGGCGCACCGTGGTGCCCGAGCCCGCCGACTGGGTGCTCAGCGACAGCCGCACGGTCGGGGCTTCGTCGTACTGGCCGTAGTCGTCGTAGCCGTCGTAGTCGTAGCCATAGCCGATGCCCACCGAGATTCCGCCGCCGCAGCCCGCCAGCCCCAGCGTCGCGGCGAGCAGCAGGGCGGCGGCGGTCTGGCGCGCGGTGCGCCCAGTGCGGCGGTGAGAAGCGGAGGCGGGCAGGGCGGGCATGGTGCGATCCTGTGGAACACGGGTGACCCTGTGCTGAACGCCCCGCAGGGCGTGCGGGTTTACGGCGACCCGCTGTCGGCGTGGCCGTGGCCCGCGCCGTCACCCGCGCAGGCGCCCGCCGCGCCGAGCAGTGCCCACGCGGCCTGCGCCGCCACCCGGCCCTCGTCGGTCGGCACCACCCAGACCTCGACGGCGCTGCCCGCCGCGTGGACCGGCGCGATGCCGTCGCCACGGGCCGCCGCGTTGGCCGTGTCGTCCAGCGTCACGCCCAGGTACTGCAGCGCCTGCGCCAGCGCGGCGCGCGTGGCGGCGTCGTGCTCGCCGATGCCGCCGGTGCAGACCAGCACGTCCACGCCGCCCAGCACGGCCGCCAGCGCGCCGGCCTCGCGGGTCAGGCGGTAGGTGAACAGGTCGATCGCGGTGCGGGCCTGCGGGTTGCCGTCGTCGGCGGCGCGGCGCAGCAGGCGCATGTCGGCGGACAGGCCCGAGACGCCGAGCAGGCCGCTTTCCTTGTAAAGCAGGTGCTCGACCTGCGCCTCGGTCCAGCCCTCGCGCCACAGGTGCAGCACGACGCCGGGGTCGAGCTGCCCGCAGCGGCTGCCCATCATCAGCCCGTCCAGCGCCGAGAAGCCCATCGAGGTCGCCACGCTGCGCCCCGCACGCGCGCCGCACAGGCTGGCGCCGCTGCCCAGGTGCGCCATCAGCACGCGGCCCCCGGCGCGTGCGCTGCAGTCGCGCAGCACCTGCATCACGTAGTCGTAGGACAGCCCGTGGAAGCCGTAGCGCCGCACGCCCTCGTCGTGCAGCGCCTGCGGCAGCGCGAAGCGGGTTTCCAGCGCGGGCAGGTCGGCGTGGAAGGCGGTGTCGAAGCAGCCGATCTGCGGCAGCGCCGGAAACACCTTGCGCAATGCCCGCACGCCGGCGAGGTTGTGCGGCTGGTGCAGCGGCGCCAGCGGCACCAGGCTGGTCAGCAGCATCATGGCCGTGTCGTCGAGCCGGGTCGGGGCGCGGTAGTAGCGCCCCCCATGCACGATCCGGTGTGCCACGGCGGCGATCTGCGCATCCGGCGCGGCGGCGGCGATGTAAGCCTGCACGGCCTGCAGCGCCACGCCGAAGCGCTGCGCCTCGTCCGCTGGTTCGTCCAGATCGACCGGGTCCGCCCCCGCCGGACACAGCCGCAGCCGCCCGCCGGGCTGCAGACCGTCGATCTGGCCGGCGGCGAAGGACGGGTGGGCGGCGATCTCGCCCGGCGTGTCGCCGCAGCGCGGGTAGAGCGCGAACTTCAGGGTGGAGGAGCCGGCGTTGATGACGAGGATGGTGTTCATGGCCGCTGTGTCCTCCACGCCAGTGCCAGCCGGGCCGCCAGTGCTGCCGAGGCCAGCCGCGAGGCTTCGCCATCGGCGCGGCTGGTCAGCGCGATCGGCACCCGCACGCCGAGCACGATGCCGCAGCCGGCCGCGCCGGCCAGGTAGTCGAGCTGCTTGGCCAGCATGTTGCCGGCCTCCAGGTCCGGCACCAGCAGGATGTCGGCGTCACCGGCCACCTCGGAGCGGATGCCCTTGATGCGCGCGGCCTCGGCCGAGATGGCGTTGTCGAAGGCCAGCGGCCCGTCGAGCAGGCCGCCGCTGATCTGGCCCCGGTCGGCCATCTTGCAGAGTGCGGCGGCGTCCAGCGTCGAGGCCATCTTCGTGCTCACCGTCTCGACCGCCGCCAGGATCGCCACCTTCGGCCGCGCCACGCCCAGCACCCGTGCCAGGTCGATGGCGTTGCTGACGATGTCGGCCTTTTCTTCGAGCGTCGGGGCGATGTTGATGGCGGCGTCCGTGATGAGCAGCGGCTTGGGATAGGCGGGCACGTCGAAGCGGAAGACGTGCGAGATGCGGCGCTTGGTGCGCAGCGCGGGGGTGGCGATGACGGCGTGCATCAGCTCGTCGGTGTGCAGGCTGCCCTTGATGAGCAGCTCGACCGTGCCGGCGGCGGCCAGCGCGGCGGCGCGGGCGGCGGCGGCGTGGCTGTGCTCGACCGCCTCGATGCGGACGCCGGTCAGGTCCAGCCCGAGTTCGGCCGCGACCGCCCGGATGCGCGCCTCCGGCCCGATCAGCCATGGCTCGATCAGCCCGCGCCGCGCCGCCGCCATCGCCCCGGCCAGCGAAGCCTCGTCACACGGGTGCACGACGCCGCACGGGATCGGCGGCTGCCCGGCCAGATCGGCCGCCCAGCCGTCGACCCACTCGGCCAGCCGCGCTGCGGGGTCGAACAGGTGCATGGTCGGCAGCGCGGCGCGCGGGCGGCTGATCTTCTGCAGCGGCGCCCGCACCATCGCCTCGCCGCTGACCACCACCGCGCCCGCCTGGTTGGTGACCACGCAGTCGAGCGTCAGGCGGTGGCGCTCGTCGTCGCGGGCGGTGACGGTGGCCTGGATGGTCAGCGTGTCGCCCGCGCGCACCGGCAGGTGGAAGCGCAGCATCTGCGCCTCGTAGACCGTGCCGGGGCCGGGGAAGTCGGTGCCCAGCAGGGTCGAGATCAGTGCGCCGGCCCACATGCCGTGGGCGATGGTGCCGTGGAAGCGGGTGCCGCTGGCGTAGTCGGTGTCGACGTGGGTCGGGTTCACATCGCCCGAGACCAGCGCGAAGGCGAGGATGTCGTCCTGCGTCAGCGTGCGCACCAGGCGGGCGCTGGCCCCGAGGGGCATCTCGTCGTAGGTGCGGTTGGTGATCAGGGCTGCGTCGGGGCCGGGCGTGGCCCGCAGGGTCGGGGTCGTCATGCTGAAATTCTCCTGCGCAAGAGCATGCACGCAGGGTGCTGGAACGCCGTGACCCGGTCATGGCGCACAACACCATTCTTGATGTGGCGCAATCTTCGGACCAGCCGACACCCTGTTTTCCGCTCCGGATAGTCTCCAAGGTGAAAAACCCCCTCGAACAGGGGGGGTGTGATGGGTGTGGCGTGCAGTGTCTTGTCGTTGTCAGTGGTTCAATCCGGTTCCCTGGAAGGGCCTGGATCGGGGGAGCGGGGGCTCCTGGATCCTGGTCATCTCGCGGGGACAGGGAGTATTCACGACATGGCTGTAGAGGGTCAGGGAAAAAGCTGTGCAAGCCTTGACGACGGGTCTTGCAGTTTGGACTGGGCGTCGGCGCAGGGCCGCGATCTGTACGGTGACTGGGCCGAGCTGACGGTGGGCGGGGTGACGCAGCGGCTGCGCTGCCTGCCGGCGGGGGCGTTCTGGATGGGATCGCCTGCCCGGGAGCCGGGCCGCCGGCAGGACGAGCCGCGGCGCTGGGCCACCGTGGCGGCGCCGTTCTGGCTGGCCGACACCGCCTGCACCCAGGCGCTGTGGCAGGCCGTCACCGGGCAGCAGCCCAGCCGGTTCCGCGGTGAGGAGCTGCCGGTCGAGCAGGTGAGCTGGGATGCGGTGACCGCGCGTTTCCTGAGCGAACTCAACCGCCGCGTGCCGGGGCTGCATGCCACGCTGCCGACTGAAATGCAGTGGGAATATGCCTGCCGTGCTGGCACGCAGACCGCATTCCACTGGGGCGACGGGCCGGTGCCGCCGGACTGCGCCCAGCATGCGGGCTGCCTGCCGCGCCAGACGGTGCCGGTGCGCACCTTCGCGCCGAACCCCTGGGGGCTGTGGCAGATGCATGGCAATGTGCAGGAGTGGTGCGAGCAGGCGGACGGTGCCGGCCACCGCAGCGATCTGCGCGTGGCGCGCGGCGGCTCGTGGAACAGCAGCGCCCGCCTGCTGCGGGCCGCCTGCCGGGACCAGCACAGCCGCACCGCGGCGCGCCATGACCTGGGCTTTCGCCTGCTGGTGCCCCTGAGCGGCGGATCACCAATCCTCACCGATTCGCTCGACGTTCCTTCGTAACATCAGGTCTCCACTCCGCACAGACTGCACAGCCCGGGACTCACCCCATGCAACACCAGATCCGCCTTGTCGTGTCCACGATCGCCCTGCTGGTGGCGGGCTGGATCGGCCATGGCATCGGTTCGGCCAGGCTGGAGAACGCCCAGGCCCAGATCACCGCGCTGGAACGATCCGGCCAGGCGGCGCTGGCCGAGCAGACCGCCGCCCGCCAGCAACTCGCCGAGGCCCTCCAGGCCCAGCAAGCCGAACACGAAGCCCGCCTGGCCGCGCAGCGCAAGACCTTCGACGATCAGAAGGTCGAGATGGCCGAAGCCTTCGACGAGGTGCAGGAGCGACTGACCGTGCTCAGCGGCCAGCGCCAGGCCAACGAGGCGGAACTGCGGCGGGTGCGGCTGCAGCTCGCCTCGGCCAGCATCGGGCCGGCGCGCGAGGAACTCAACCGCCGCGAGGCCCGGCTCGTGCGGCTGCAGAACCAGCTCCAGCGTCTCCAGGCGGGTCTGAACTGCCTGCAGGCGCCGGTGCCGGACGAAGCGCTGAAGACGCTCAACCGGGTCAGCACCAGCCGCTCCGCGTCCCGGTGACCAGTAGGATGACGACCATGAAGACGAGGACACGCACAGGCCTGCTGGTGACTGCGCCGCTGCTGCTGACGGCCTGTGCCACGCAGTACGTCGCACAGGTGCCGCCTTCGCTCAAGTGCGAACCCCCGGCGGTGCTGATGGCCCCATGCCCCGCCCCGGCCGCCTTGAAGAGCGGGCTGACCTACCGCGAGCTGCTGGAGGTCCACCTGGCAGACCGCCAGCAGCTCCAGCGCTGTGCTGCGCAGCAGGACGATCTGCGCCGGACGATCAACACCTGCAACGCCCGGATCGAAGCGCACAACGCGGAGCTGGCAAAGGCGGCAGGCAAGAAGCCTTGACGCCGGCGAGGACAATCTCGCCTTGATGGCGAGGTGCGACACATGACAGGGACGATTTTCATCAGCTACCGGCGCAGCGAGACGGCGTGGGCGGCACGGGCGCTGTTCGAGCGGCTGTGGCAGGATTTTGGCGAACAGGTGTGCATCGACCTCGACGGGCCTCCTGAGGACTGCGTGCTGGTGCTGGCGGTGATCGGGCCGACGTGGTTTGACGAGATCCGCCCGTGGCGGGACGACGGCGGCGAGCCGGATCGTGTGCGTGGCGAACTGGCGCGGGCGCTTCAGCGTGGCTTGCCGGTGCTGCCGGTACAGGTGGACGGGGCGGCGCTGCCGAGTCGGGCCGAACTGCCGCAGGACCTGAAGAACGTGTCCCTGCGCAGCGGGATGGCGCTGCAGGCGGCGCATTTCGATGACCAGGTGACGGACCTGGTGCAGGCGATGCAGGACGTGCTGTCGGGGCGGGAAAAACCGGTGCCTGGGCCTGGACCTGTGACCGGACCTGCCGTGGTGCGTTCATGGCCCTCCTGGCTGCATGACGAAGGGGTGGACCTGTTCGGGCGGTGGTGTGAATTCCAGGTGGGCAGCGTGGTGCAGCGGATGCGCTGGATCGAGCCGGGGGAGTTCTGGATGGGGTCACCCTTGAACAAGGCTGAGCGCCAAAGCAACGAACTGCGCCACCGTGTCGTGTTGACGAGGGGCTTCTGGCTGGCGGACACGACCTGCACGCAGGCGCTGTGGCGCGAGGTGGTGGGATCCAACCCGAGCCACTTCCAGGGTGATCTGCAGTTGCCGGTCGAACGGGTGAGCTGGAACGACATCACCGGCGTGTTCCTGCCGAAGCTCCATGCGCGAGTGCCAGGGCTGAACCTGGAACTGCCGAGCGAGGCGCAATGGGAATACGCTTGCCGGGCGGGGACGACGACACCGTTCTCGTTTGGCGCGCAGGTCACGTCGGAGCAGGTGAACTTTGACGGCAACTATCCGTACAACGGCGGCGAGAAGAGCCAGTACCGCGAGAAGACGGTGCCAGTGAAGTCCCTGCCTGCCAATCCGTGGGGACTGCACGAGATGCACGGCAATGTGTGGGAATGGTGTGCCGACCAGTTCAGGGCCTATCCGCCTGGGCCGGTCACGGACCCTGTGGTGCGCCAGGACCACCAGGGCACACGCTTGCGGGTGCTGCGTGGCGGGAGCTGGATCGACTACGGGCGGTACTGCCGCTGCGCCAACCGCGACGCGAGCGTGCCGAATGAGCGGTACCCGTATTTCGGCTTCCGTCTGGCCCGAGCGTCTGCGGACCTGTGAGCGGGCCAGATCCCCGACGTCCATCTGCCATGCGGCATCCGTCTGCGTGGCCCGCTGTGTGACAATCCGCCCCGTGGAGCCAGCCAGACCGCCGCTGGTGCTAGTTGCCGAAAGGCCGCACTGGAGGAAGGTCCGGACTGCACAGAGCAGCGTAGGAGGTAACACCTCTCCGCCGTGAGGCGAGGATCAGAGCAACAGAGACGAGCCGGTTCAGTCCGGGTGAAACGGGCAATCTCTACGCGCAGCAACACCAAATAGGCCAGCATTGAGGCGGCTCGCTGAGCTGGCGGGTAGGTGGCACCGAGCCGGGTGGGCGACCCTCGGCCCAGATGAATGGCGGTCACGATGGGGCAACCCATCGCACAGAATCCGGCCTATCGGCTGACTCCACACTTTTATTCCACCTTCGACCATGTCCACCACGGCCCCCGTGCGCCACGCGCACCTCGACACCACTGCGGTTCTCAGCCTGCTGCTGTGCTGCTTCCTGTGGGGCCTGAACCAGGTCTCCATCAAGGCCGCGATGCCCGACGTGCATGTGCTGGTGCAGCTGGCGATCCGCAGCGTGGTGGCCTTCGTGCTGCTGCTGGGCTGGATGCGCTGGCGCGGCATCCGCTGGTCGTTCACCGACGGGACGGGGTGGCCGGGGCTGCTGTGCGGGCTGCTGTTCGCGGTGGAGTTCGGGCTGGCGTTTGTCGGCCTGCAGTACACGACGGCTGCGCGCGGGGTCGTGTTCATCAACACCTCGCCGTTCATCGTCGCGCTCGTGCTGGCCGCGGCGCACCAGGGGGAGCGTCTCTCGCCGCTGCAGTTCGGCGGGCTGCTGGTGGCGTTCGGCTCCATCGCGCTGGCCTTTGGCGAAGGGGCCGCTGGCGGCTCCTGGAAAGGGGATCTGATGATCCTGGGGGCTGCGCTGCTGTGGGGGCTGACGACGGTGACGATCCGCCTGTCGGCGCTGCGCAGTGCCGCGTCCGAGGTGACGCTGGCCTACCAGCTCGGCGTGGCGGCCGTGCTGTCGCCGATCGCGGCGGTGGTGGGTGGCGCGGCCTGGCCGACGCACTGGAGCGGTCTGGCGCTGGGCGCGCTGTTCTACCAGGGCGTGATCGTCACCTTCGCCAGTTACCTGCTCTGGTTCTGGCTGCTGACCCGCTACCCGGCGACCAAGGTGCAGGCCTTCGTCTTCCTGACGCCGGTGTTCGGCACACTGTGCGCGGGCTGGCTGCTGGACGAGGCCATCACCCCGGCGCTGGTGCTGGCGCTGGTCGGGGTGGGGGCGGGACTGGCGATGCTCAACCGCCGTCCGGCGGCCTGACGGTCCGCCGCCACAGGTCGACTGTCTGCACGGGAGCGTGCCCCGTGTGAAATTGACTCATTGGCCTGCAAGGCCCGCCATGTCGGTGCCGGCCGGTGCCCGAAGTGCGGAAAATGCGCACCGCAGTTCCGCAGTTCCCCACCCGCCTCTCTGTCGATTGCCCACCCGCGCTCCTGCATGTTGCCTACCGAATTCCGCGATCTTGCGCCGGCCCGCAGCCAGTTCCTTGCCGCGTCCGCGCGGCTGTCCACGATCCTGGACAAGCTGCACTCGGGCTTGCTGGTGCTGGATTGCCATGGCCATGTCGAGTTCACCAACCTGGCTTTCTGCGAGCAGTTCCATCTGCAGCGGACACCGGCGTCGCTGCAGGGCTTGTCGGGGCAGCAGATGCTGTCGCTGCTGGGGGGCGGATTTGCCGATCCGCCAGCGGCGCTGCTGCGCTTGCAGGCCATCATGGCCGCGGACCAGCCTGTGGATGCCGAGGAGGTGGTGCTGCGGGGGGGCGCGGTGGCCGAGCGCGATTTCATCCCGATGCGGGTCGATGGCCGGTCGGCCGGGCACCTGTGGGTCTACCGCGATGTCACGCGCCAGCGACAGGCCGAGGCCCAGATGCGGCTCACCGCCCGGCTGTTCGACCGGACCGGCGAGAGTGTCGTCATCACCGATGCCGACCATGTGATCCAGGTCGTCAACGCCGCCTTCGAGCGCGACACCGGCTACGCTGGCCATGAGGTGGTCGGCCAGCGCACGGCCCTGCTGGCGTCCGGGCAGCATGCCCCCGCGTTCTTCGAGGAGATGCGCCGTGCGCTGGCCAGCCGCGGCTGGTGGCAAGGCGAGATCTGGAACCGCCACCGCGATGGCGCGCTCCATCTGGCCTTCCTGTCGATCAATGCTGTCCAGGATGGGCAAGGCACGCTGCAGCACTACATCGGCGTCTACAGCGACCCGGGCCGCTACGACGCATCGCAGCGCCGCATCGAGTACCTGGCGACCCACGATGAACTGACCGGACTGCCCAACCGCTTCCTGTTCAACGACCGGGTGCGCCAGGCGATCTGCCGGGCCGCTGAGCGCAAGGAGTCGCTGGCGGTGATGTTCGTCGATCTGGACGAGTTCAAGCTCATCAACGACACGCTGGGCCACGCAGTCGGGGATGAACTGCTGCAGGTGATCGCGCAGCGTCTGAGCGGCTGCCTGCGCGGCTGCGACACGGTGGCGCGGCTGGGGGGGGACGAGTTTGCCGTGCTGGTCGAGCACACCAGCACGGCCGAGGCCGAGGCGCTGGCGCAGCGGGTGGTGCAGTTGCTGGGTGCACCGCTGGCCATGTCCGACCGGGTGCTCTATGTCGGCGCCAGTCTGGGGGTCGGCATGTACCCGACCAACGGCCGCGACAGCGCCACGCTGCTGCAGGTGGCCGATGTGGCGATGTACGCCGCCAAGGCCAAGGGCAAGCGGACCTACCATTTCTACACCAGCGAGCTGCAGCGCGCGATGGACCAGCAGCTGCACCTGGAGATGGGGCTGCGCTGGGCCATCGAGCGCGATGAGCTGCGCTTGCTCTACCAGCCGCAGGTGGATGTCGTGACGGGCGAGGTGGTCGGTGTGGAGCCGCTGGTGCGCTGGCAGCGGCCTGGGGGCGCCTGGCTGATGCCGGCGGCGTTCATCCCGGTGGCCGAGAAGAATGGCCTGATCGACGGCATCGGGCTGTGGGTGGCGCGGGAGGCTTGCCGACAGGTGCTGGCGTGGCAGGCGGATGGCTACCGGGTACCACGCATGTCCATCAATGTGTCTGCTGCCCAGTTCCGGCATCCGGGGCTGGCGGGTCTGATGGCCCGCTTGCTGGCCGAGCACGGGCTGGATCCGGCACGCTTCGTCATCGAGTTGACCGAGAGCGCGCTCATGGCCGATCCGGAGAGTGCCCACCAGCAGCTGCGCCAGATCCGACAGGCCGGGCTGCGGGTGTCGATCGACGATTTTGGCACCGGGCATTCCTCGCTGGCGTGTCTGCGGCGCTACCCGATCGACGAGCTGAAGATCGACCGCAGCTTCATCGCCGATCTGGAGCACTCGAGCCGGGATGTCGAGGTGCTGCGCTCGGTCCTGAACCTGTCGCGGGCGCTGGATCTGAGCGTCGTGGTCGAGGGGGTGGAGACCCGCGGTCAGCTCGCGCTGCTGCGCGAGCTGGGCTGCACGCTGGCGCAGGGATTCCTGTTCAGCCGGCCGGTCAGCGCCGAGGCGGCGCGGCGCTGGCTGCCCCGTGACTTGGCGGGCTCAGACGCTGCCTGAGAGCTTGACGGCCAGACCTTCCGCGTCGGGGCGTGGATGGTCGCCCTCCGCGGCGCCCACCTCCACACCGTCCTGGTCTTGACCGTCCCTGCGCTGCGCCCGCATGCCACCCCGCAGGAAGCGGTTGACGTGGCCGCTGGGCCTGGGCGGCAGGAAGCGTGCAAGTTCCGTGAGCGCCATCTGGTAGACGTCGCGCTTGAACTCGATCACCACGTCCAGCGGCACCCAGTAGTCGTGCCAGCGCCAGGCGTCGAACTCCGGGTGCGTGGAGGCGCGCAGGTTCATGTCGCTGTCGCGGCCGGTGAGTTGCAGCAGGAACCAGATCTGCTTCTGTCCTCGGTAATGGCCGCGGGCGTCGCGGCGGATGAAATGCTCTGGTACCTCGTAGCGCAGCCAATCGCGTGTGCGCGCCAGGATGCGCACATGTTCAGGAAACAAGCCCACCTCTTCGTGGAGCTCTCGGAACATCGCCTGCTCGGGCGATTCACCATATTTGATGCCACCTTGCGGGAACTGCCAGGAGTGGGTGCGGATGCGTTTGCCCCAGAACACCTGGTTCCGCTGGTTGAGCAGGACGATGCCGACGTTGGGCCGGAAGCCTTCACGGTCAAGCATAATCAGACCCCAATTTTCACGTTGGATTCATTATTGCACTGGGCTTGGTGATCGCAACCCCGCGTATCACCCGACAAGAACAGTGATATCTCCCCAGTCTGTCCCGAGTCTGCTGCCCGCCCCATGAAAGCCTCCCAGTTCTTCATCGCCACCCAGAAGGAAGCCCCCGCCGACGCCGAGGTGGTCAGCCACCAGCTCATGATGCGTGCGGGCATGATCAAGCGCCTCGGCGCTGGCATCTACAACTACATGCCGATGGGCCTGCGCGTGATCCGCAAGGTCGAGGCCATCATCCGCGAGGAGATGGGACGCGCGGGCGCCGTGGAGATGCTGATGCCGGTGGTGCAGCCGGCCGAGCTGTGGCAGGAGACGGGCCGCTTCGACAAGATGGGCCCGGAGCTGATGCGCGTGAAGGACCGGCACGGCCGCGACTTCATCATCCAGCCGACCAGCGAGGAGGTCGTCACCGACGTCGCCCGCCAGGAGCTGCGCAGCTACAAGCAGCTGCCGAAAAACTTCTACCACATCCAGACCAAGTTCCGCGACGAGCGCCGGCCGCGCTTCGGCATCATGCGCGGGCGCGAGTTCACGATGAAGGACGCGTACTCCTTCGACCGCAACCCGGCGGCGGCGGCCAAGAGCTACGAGACGATGTTCGCCGCCTACAAGCGCATCTTCGACCGCTTCGGCCTGCAGTACCGCGCCGTGGCCGCAGACACCGGGGCCATCGGCGGCGACCTGTCGCACGAGTTCCAGGTCATCGCCGACACGGGTGAGGACGCCATCGTCTACTGCCCGACCAGCGACTACGCCGCCAACATCGAGCTGGCCGAAGCCGTGGCGCTGACGAGCGAACGGGGCGCGGCGACGCAGGCCCTGACCAAGACCGCGACGCCGGGCAAGAGCACCTGCGCCGATGTGGCCGTGCTGCTGGGCCTGCCGCTGGCGCAGACGGTGAAATCGCTGGTCATGGCCACCGACGAGGTCAATGAGAAAGGCGATATCGTCAAGTCCACGGTCTGGCTGCTGCTGGTGCGCGGCGACCACGACATGAACGAGGTCAAGGTCGGCAAGGTCGAGGGGCTCAAGGGCGGCTTCCGCTTCGCCACGCTGGGCGAGATCGAGGACCACTTCGGCTGCAAGCCCGGCTACCTCGGCCCGATCGGCCTGAAGAAGCCGGTCAAGGTCATCGCCGACCGCACGGTGGCGAACATGGCCGACTTCGTCTGCGGTGCCAACGCGCCGGACTTCCACCTCACCGGCGTCAACTGGGGCCGTGACCTGCCCGAGCCGGACCTCGTTGCCGACATCCGCAACGTCGTCGCGGGCGATCCGTCGCCGGACGGGCAGGGCGTGCTGGCGATCCAGCGCGGCATCGAGGTCGGCCATGTGTTCTACCTCGGCACCAAGTATTCGAAGGCCATGAACGCGACCTTCCTCGACGAGACCGGCAAGCCAGCGCACTTCGAGATGGGCTGCTACGGCATCGGTGTGACGCGCATCCTCGGCGCGGCGATCGAGCAGGCCCACGACGCCCGCGGCATCGTCTGGCCGGACGCGATCGCGCCGTTCACGGTGGCGATCTGCCCGATCGGCTACGACCGCTCGGCCGACGTGAAGGCCGCCGCCGACGCGCTGCACGACGAGCTGCAGGCCGCCGGCATCGACGTGATGCTCGACGACCGCGGCGAGCGCCCGGGCGCGATGTTCGCGGACTGGGAGCTGATCGGCGTGCCGCACCGCGTGGTGCTGTCCGACCGCGGGCTCAAGGAAGGCCAGCTCGAATACCAGGGTCGCCGCGACGCTGCGGCGACCAAGGTGGCCACGGGTGAGGTCGCGGCCTTCGTGAAGGCCCGTCTGCAGGCATGACACCGTGTCGCCGCACGCTGCTGGCCTGGGCTGGCAGCGTCGGTCTGACTGGCTGGGCGCCTGCGGTGCAGGCCGGTCGACAGGCCGAAGAACCCCTCGCCGACTCGGTGCGCACCGCGCTGGCGGCCGCGGTGGCCGACAGCGGGGCGCCTCCCAGGCTCGACTTCCCGTCGCTGGATGCGCGGCTTGCGCACCTGCGCTGGCTGGGGGCGATGAGCCAGCGGCTGGCCAAACGCAAGCCGGATTTCGATGTGCGCCGCGAGTTCCTGGAGACCGTCTGGTACGAGAGCCGCCGCGCCGGGCTCGACACCGCGCTGGTGCTCGGGCTGATCGAGGTGGAAAGCGGTTTCCGCAAATACGCCATCTCGGTGGTCGGCGCCCGCAGCTACATGCAGGTGATGCCGTTCTGGGCGCGCCTGATCGGCGACGGGGACGCGAGCCGGCTGTTCCACATGCAGACGAACCTGCGCTTCGGCTGCGTCATCCTGCGCCACTACCTGGACCGCGAAAAAGGCGATCTCTTCATGGCACTCGGCCGCTACAACGGCAGCCGCGGCAAGGCGCCGTATCCAACCATGGTGATGGCCGCACGGCGGCGCTGGGAATTCGCCGATTCTGCGTCGCTTACCCCGATTGTTTCTCCGACTTCACGGTGATCGGCAACCCGCTACACTCAAGCGTCATGTTGCGCCGCGGTCTGTCCCTGTTGCTTGCCTTCCTGCTGCTGTTCGCCGGCTGGTCTGGCTCGGCGCGCGCCAGCGCCATGGTGCTGGACGCCGTCGGAGGCGCGGTGTCGCAGGTGTCGGAGCGGGTCTGTGGATCGGCGGAGACACCGGAGGAGGGCTTCTGCCGCTCCGAATTGCCTGCAGCGCCGGTGGAGGCGCCGGGGCAGGTCGAACTGGCAGAGCTGCTCTGCCTGCCTGTGGACCTGGGTGCTGCCGCCTTCGGGCTGGGTGTCCATCTGCGTCCCTACCCCGTGCTGGAGACTGGGCACCCCGCCCCGTGCCTTGCGGGCCTGCTGCGCCCCCCATCGCACGGCGCCTGAGCCCTTCTCAGGCCGCGGCCGCGGCTTGATTTCCGCCTGTTCGTCTCCATCTCGTTTCCACTGCACTCTCAGGAGTACCTGTCATGTCCGATCTTTTCCAGACCCACGGCTTCGGCCCTGTGGCGATGCCCAGCGCCGCCGAGCGCAACCGTGTCCTGCGCAACACCTACTGGCTGCTTGCGCTGTCGATGATCCCCACCGTGCTGGGCGCCTGGATCGGCGTCAGCACTGGCCTGACGCGCATGATGTCGCCGATGGTCGGCCTGATCGTGTTCATGGCCGGCGCGTTCGGCTTCATGTACGCGATCGAGAAGAACAAGAACTCGGCTGCGGGCGTGCCGCTGCTGCTGGCGTTCACCTTCTTCATGGGCCTGATGCTGTCGCGTCTGGTCGGCTCGGTGCTGGGCATGGCCAACGGTGCCAGTCTCATCATGATGGCCTTCGCTGGCACGGGCGCCATCTTCCTGGGCATGGCCACGCTGTCCTCGGTCATCAAGCGTGACCTCGGCTCGATGGGCAAGTTCCTGTTCATCGGCATGATCATGCTGGTGGTGGCTGGCATCGCCAATGTCTTCCTGCAGTCGAGCGCGCTGATGATCACGCTGTCGGTGCTGGCGATCGGCATCTTCTCGGCCTTCATCCTGTACGACCTGAAGCGCGTCCAGGACGGCGAGGAAACCAACTACATCACCGCCACGCTGGGCATCTACCTGAGCCTGTACAACGTGTTCCAGTCGCTGCTGGCACTGCTTGGCATCTTCGGCGGCAACGACGACTGATGACCATCGCCTCTGCCGTCAGCCGTCAGATGCCTGTCTGACTGACTTGACTGACTGACGGTTGCTGGGCCATCAAAGCCCGTTCCAGGCCTTGGGACGGGCTTTTTCCATTCCGCTGAGCTGCAGCACCCGCTCCACCGTCTCGTCGACCAGTTCGGCAATGGTCTGCGGCCGGTGGTAGAAGGCTGGCAGCGGTGGGAAGACGATGCCGCCCATCTCGGTCACCGCCGTCATGTTGCGCAGATGCGCGAGGTTGAACGGCGTCTCGCGCACCAGCAGGATCAGGCGGCGACGCTCCTTGAGCGTCACGTCGGCGGCGCGGGTGAGCAGGTTGTCGCCAAAGCCATGCGCGATGGCGGCCAGTGTCTTCATCGTGCAGGGCGCCACCACCATGGCGGCGGTGTCGAAGCTGCCGCTGGCGATGCAGGCGCCAATCTCGCCGGGGGCATGGGCGCGGGTGGCCAGCGCTTCGAGCTGGCGGCGGTCGAGGCCACATTCATGGTGGACATTCAGCACGCCCGAGGGCGTCACCACCAGATGCGTCTCGACCCCGAGATCGCGGGCGCGCTCCAGCAGCCGCACGCCATACGCCGCGCCCGAAGCGCCGGTGATGCCGACGACAAGGCGCTGGGGCGCTGCAGGCACAGGGGCGGTCAACGGGATGCGCTCAGGCCGCCGGCTTGACCGACTGCACCAGTTCCTGCAGTTCGCCCGCCTGGTACATCTCCATCATGATGTCCGAACCACCGACGAACTGGCCGCCGATGTAGAGCTGCGGGATGGTGGGCCAGTTGGCGTATTCCTTGATGCCTTGGCGGATTTCCGGGTCTTCCAGCACGTTGACCGTGGTGAGCGGGCCGACGCCGCAGGCCTTGAGGATCTGGATCGCGCGACCGGAGAAACCGCACTGCGGAAACTGGGCCGTGCCCTTCATGAACAGGACGACGGGGTTGCCCTTGACGAGTTGGTCGATGCGTTGCTGTGTGGACATGGTGCAGGGGGAATCGGTTGTGGAGTACGTGAACAAGCCCGATTTATACGGCAAAGCGTGTGCCCGGGACACGATCAGGGCACTCGCCCGTCACCGGGTGCCCCGGAAATCGTCTGGCGGTCCGCTCAGAATGCGTACGACACCCCCATCTGCAGCACGGGTGTCAACCGCAGTTCGCGGAGCAGTTCACCGACGCCGGCCGGGTTTTCCAGCGCCCGGCCGAGTGTCAGATCGCTGCCGCGCCCAGCCAGCACGCCGATGTCGGCCGACACGCCCCAGCCGCCCCAGCGGTTGGCGCTGACACCGCCGGTGCTGTAACCCAGCCCGACGTACGGGATGGCGCGCTGGCGGGTCGTGCCGAGCCGGATGTCGCTGCTGCGGGCCATGCCCGCTTGCAGGCCGCCAGTGGCCCGCAGGCCCAGGCTGGGTGCAAAGTAGTAGTCGCCGACCATCTGCCAGCGTACCGGGTTGGCAAAACTGCGGACCAGTCCTGCGTGGGGACGCAGTCCCGGCTGTCCAGGCGTGGTGTCGGAGCCGGTCTGGTCGTTGGCCGTTGCGGTCTGGCAGACCAGCGTCAACAGGGCCAGGGTCAGGATGCGAGCGGATGGGGCCATGGGATCCTCCAGTCGGTGCCGGCGTGGGATGCGCCGCTGAAGTCCATGCTACGTCGGTAACCAAACGTGTGCTTGCGACATGGGTCGGGGTGTGCACGAATTGGGAATACGGGTGGCTCAGCCAGTGGGCCGCATGGCGCCTGTACAACGCCAGTGGCCCGCGAGGTCGTTTCGCCGGTCTGTGCCGCGCCACCCTGCCGCGTCGAGCAGGGCGGCCACGGCAGGCCCCTGGTCATGGCCATGCTCCAGCAGCAGCCAGCCCCCAGGCTGCAGGTGTGCCGGCGCGTCGGCCACGATCTGCCGGATCGCGTCCAGCCCGTCGGCGCCGGAGGTCAGCGCCAGCGTCGGCTCATGGCGCAGCGCGGGCAGGTGCGCATCGCCCTCGACGATGTAGGGTGGGTTGCTGACGACCAGATCGAAGTGCTCGCCCGCCAGCGGTGCGAACCACGCCCCCAGCCGCCAGCGCACGCGCAGGCCGAGCCGCTCGCCATTGCCTTGTGCCACGGCCAGCGCGGCGGGGCTGAGATCGACAGCACTGACCACGGCGTCTGGCTGACGGTGCTGGATCGCCAGCGCGATCGCGCCGCTGCCGGTGCCCAGATCGACCACCTTGGCGCCGGGCGGGCGGGTGTTCAGTACCTCCAGCGCCCAGTCCACCAGCGTCTCGGTGTCCGGCCGTGGGTCGAGCACGTCGGGCGTGACGTGCAGCAGCAGGCCGTGGAACTCGTGCTGGCCGGTGAGGTAGGCCACGGGGATGCCATCGGCGCGGCGGGCGAGCCAGTCTTGCCAGCGGGTTTGCTGCGCTGCGTCGAGCGGGGCATCGTCGTGCGTGAGCAGCCAGGTGCGCGAACGGCCGAGCAGCGCGCCGAGCAGCACATTCGCATCGCTGCGCGGCAGGCCGAACGTGCGGGCCAGTGCCAGCGCCTCGGCGACGTTCATCGCCGCCACCGCCGTCACCCCTGCGCTTCCATCTCGGCCAGCAATTCCGCAGCGCGTGCGGCCTTGAGCGCGGCGATCACCTCGTCCAGATCGCCTTCCACCACCGCGCCGAGCTTGTACAGCGTCAGGTTGATGCGGTGGTCGGTCAGGCGGCCCTGCGGGAAGTTGTAGGTGCGGATGCGGTCACTGCGGTCGCCGGAGCCGATCAGGCCCTTGCGGGTCGCGGCGTCCTTGGCCTGGCGCTCCAGCCGGTCCTTGTCGCGCAGCCGCGCGGCGAGCACGGCCAGCGCCTTGGCCTTGTTGCGGTGCTGGCTGCGGTCGTCCTGGCATTCGGCGACGAGGCCGGTGGGAATGTGCGTCACGCGCACGGCCGAGTCGGTCTTGTTGATGTGCTGCCCGCCCGCGCCGCTGGCGCGGAAGGTGTCGATGCGCAGCTCGGCCGGGTTCAGCGTGACCTCCTCGGCTTCGTCCGGCTCGGGCAGCACGGCCACCGTGCAGGCGCTGGTATGGATGCGTCCCTGCGTCTCGGTCTGCGGCACGCGCTGCACACGGTGCCCGCCGGACTCGAACTTCAGCGCCTCGTAGACCGCGTCGCCCTCGATGCGCACGACCACTTCCTTGTAGCCGCCGAGGTCGGATTCGCTGGCCGACATCAGCTCGGTCTTCCAGCCCTGGCGCTCGGCGTGGCGCAGGTACATGCGCAGCAGGTCGCCGGCGAACAGTGCGGACTCGTCACCGCCGGTGCCCGCGCGGATTTCGAGGAAGGCGTTGCGGTCGTCGTCGGCGTCGCGGGGCAGCAGGGCGGTCTGCAGCTCGGCGTCGAGGGTGGCGATGTCGGCCTCGGCCGCGGCGATCTCGTCGCCGGCCATGTCGGCCATCTCCGGGTCGTCGAGCATCTGCCGGGCCTCGGCCAGATCCCGCTCGCGCTGCTGCAGCCGTGTCCAGCGCCCGGTCAATGCCGAGACGCGGGCGTGTTCGCGGGTCAGCGCCCGCAGGCGGGTGATGTCGGAGACGACCTGCGGATCGGCCAGCGCGGCATCGAGTTCGGAGAGGCGGACGAGCTGGCGGTCGAGTTGCAGGCGCAGGAACGGGGTCATCGGGGCACGTTGTCGCCGCGCAGGAAGAGCCGCGTCACCGCCTCGATTATCCGCGCGCGCTGCTGGGGGTCGGCGTTGTGCAGCTCGGCCAGGGCGCCGTGCAGCATCTTCTGGGTCAGGCTGCGCGCCAGGGCTTCAAGCGCGTCATCAGGCGAAGTGCCCTTGGCGATGAGCTTGCGGGCGCGGGCGACCTCGATCTGGCGCCAGTGCTCGGCCTGGGCGTTGACGGCCTGGATCAGCGGCACGGTGGCCCGCTGGTCCAGCCAGTGGACGAAGTTCTGTACGCCGGACTCGATGATGGCCTCGGCCTGCGCGACGGCGGCCTGGCGCTTTTCACCAGCGGTCTGCACCACGGCGGAGAGGTCGTCGACGGTGTAGAGGTAGACGTCGTCGAGCTGCGCCACCTCGGGCTCGATGTCGCGCGGCACGGCCAGATCGACCATGAAGATCGGGCGGCGGCGGCGTGCCTTCAGCGCCCGCTCCACGGCGCCGAGGCCGATCAGAGGTAGCGAGCTGGCGGTGCAGGAGATGACGGCGTCGAATTCGTGCAGCCGCGCCGGCAGGTCTGAGAGTCGCATCACCTCGGCGCCGAACTGGTTCGCCAGCTTCTCGCCGCGCTCCAGCGTGCGGTTGGCGATGGTGATGTGCTTGGGGGCCTTGGCGGCGAAGTGGGTCGCGGCGAGTTCGATCATCTCTCCCGCGCCGACGAACAGGATGCGGATCTTGCTCAGGTCTTCAAAGAGCTGCCCGGCGAGCCGGACGGCGGCGGCCGCCATGCTGATCGAGTGCGCGCCGATCTCGGTGGAGGTGCGCACCTCCTTGGCGACCGAGAACGAGCGCTGGAAGAGCTGGTGCAGCGTCGTGCCCAGGGTGCCGGCGGTGTCGGCCTCGCGCACGGCCTGCTTCATCTGGCCAAGGATCTGCGCCTCGCCGAGCACCATCGAGTCCAGCCCCGAGGCGACGCGGAAGGCGTGGCGGGCGGCTTCCTGGCGCTCCAGCACATGGGTGTGGCGCACCAGCTCGTCGGCGGACACATTGCCGTGCGTGGCCAGCCATTCGAGCGTCGGGCGCACCAGCGCGTGGCTGTCGCCGGGACCGGCGGCGATATACAGCTCGGTGCGGTTGCAGGTAGACAGCAGCGCGGCTTCGGGCGCGGCGCGGTGCAGCCCCTGGCGCAGCCCGTGCAAGGCGGCCGGAATCTGCTCCAGCGTGAACGCAAAACGACCGCGCAGGTCGACCGGCGCGGTGTGGTGGTTCAAGCTCAGGGCAAAGACGCTCATGGCGTGATTGTAAGATTCCGCACTGGCCTGCGCTTTCCTTCACGCCGCTGCATTTTTTGAAACTTTCCCCAGATTCGCCCCGAAAGGGCGTGGATTGAAACATGGGCCCACTCGACGCGCTCTGGCATTTGTTCAATTTCCTGCTCACGCCGGTCGGCCTGGGGCTGATCGCGGCCTCGCTGTGCAAGCTGGCATGGTGGCGCCCGCTGCGGGCAGTGCGCTGGCAACGGCTGGCGTGGCCGGCGGTGGGTGTCGCAGTCTTGATCCAGATCATCTTCCTGGTGTGGCTCGGACGCGACGGACGCATGTCCACCTACGCCGCCCAGGTCGTCGGCGTGGCGCTGGCGCTGTGGTGGGCGGCGTTCGGGCCGCGCCGGCGGCTTCCCTCAGCCGGGTGAGGGCGCCCCGCTGCAACGCGGGTGAGCCTGCCAGGGGTCGCGGTCCTCGCCGCCGAAGGTGTGCAGCAGGAAGTCCCAGAACACCCGCGTGCGCACCGGCACATGCTTGCGGGTCGGCATCGTCAGCCACAGCCCGAAGCTCATCGCGTGCCAGCCGGGCAGCACCCGCTCCAGCGCGCCTTCCTGCAGCGCGTCCTCCACCACCAGCGACATCAGCGCGGCGATGCCCAGTCCGGCCAGCGCCGAGGCATAGAGCGTGTCCGTGTGCGCCGTCGTCAGCAATGGCCGGTGCGGTGGGCTCACGCGCACCGCGGCGCGACCATCCTCGTGCACGAACGTGACGTCGCGCTGCACCATCGACGCCGGGGGCAGCAGCAGCTGGTGCTGGTCCAGCAACCGAGGCGAGTCGGGTCGCCCGGTGCGGTCGAGGTAGCCCGGGGCTGCGCAGAGGATGACCTCGCTGCGCGCGAGCCGGCGCGCGACGAATTCGCCCCCGGGGGCATCCCGCAGTGCCATCACGGTGATGTCGTGGCGGTCGTCCGGGCCGCTGAACTCGATGGTCGAGGTCAGCGACAGCGTGATGTCGGGGTATTCGGCGTGGAAGGCGGGCAGGTGCTTGGCGAGCTGGTGCACGGCGAAGGCCGAGGGCACCATCACCCGCAGGTGGCCCCGCGGCGACTCCGCGACCGACTGCACCTGCGATTCGGCCTCGTCGACATCGGCCAGGATGTGGCGCACCCGCTCCAGGTAGCGCTCGCCGACGCTGCTCAGCGCCAGGCTGCGGGTGGTGCGCTGGATGAGGCGTGCACCGAGGTGTTCTTCGAGTTCGGCGATCAGCCGGGTCACGACCGCAGGGGCCAGGTCGAGGGCACGGGCGGCACCCGCGAAACTGCCCTCGTCGATGACACGGGCGAAGACCCGCATCGCGCGCAAATGATCCATGGAAACTCCCTAGACATCGTGGACCTCCTGCTGCTGGATGCGCAAGGCGCCCGAGGCCACCAGCTCGGTCAGCAAGGTCTGGCAACTGGTCCGCACCGGTTCGTGCAGTCCTGCCCTCGCCAGGGTGCCGATCACCAGCGGGGTGCCTTCGGCCCAGTTCAGCAGGTCTTCGAGAGCTTGTTGACGCTCTTCCATCACGTGGTATTTCAACAGAACCTTGGCCGCATGTCGGGCATGCAGCGGCGGATTGGCAACAAATTTCGACAGGCGCTGACGGGCCCGCTGCAGGGCGGGGCCGACATCGGTGAAGGCCGGGCCGTGTCCGGGGATGACGGTGCGGACGTCGAGCCGCTCGATCAGGTCGAGCACCTCGGCCACCTGGTCGAAGGCGTCGAGGCCGTCCAGCTCCGGAAACACCACGCCGAAGCCGTTCTGCCAGAGCGCGTCCGCCGAGACCAGCACCCCTGCCTGCGCGTCGAACAGCATCAGCGAATCCGGGTCATGGCCTGGCGCTGCCAGCACATCCCAGGCCCGTGTGCCCGCGTGCAGCACGTCGCCCGGGCGCAGCACGCCGTCGTGCCGGAAGCGGTCGCAGCGCTGGCCCGTGGTGCGGTAGGTCAGCACGTCCAGATCCCAGCCGGGCACCGCATCGGCCTGGCCTGGCGCGATCCAGACCGACATGGCCGGGTGTGCCGCCTGCAGCGCGGCGTTGCCGCCGCAGTGGTCCGAATGCAGGTGGGTGTTGACGATGCGCGCCAGCGGCGCGTCGCCCAGGGCGTGTGCCACCAGCGCCACGGTCTGTGCGGCGTGCACGCTGTGGCCGGTGTCGATCAGGGTGGCGCCTTCGCCCGGGGCGCCGTGCAGCAGGAGGTTGTTGGAGGAGAGCCAGCCGCGCTCCAGCAGGGTCAGGTCGTCGGGCAGTCGGGCGGTGGTCATGCTTGCTTTGGGTCAAGGGATCCGAGGCTGCCATTCTCACAATGAAGTGGCCCGGGCGCTGTCACCTGCTCACAGGTGGTCCGGGCGCCAGGGGGAGCGACACAACATGAACCACATCCACCACCTCAAGACCCTGCTGCTGGTCGACGACCAGGTGCTGTTTCGCGAAAGCCTGGCGCTGGTGCTGCGCCAGCGCCTGCCGCAGGTGCGGGTGCTCGAAGCGGGCTCGCTGCATGTGGCGCTGCGGCGCTGCGCGGAGGAAGCGGCGATCGACCTCGTCGTGCTGGACCTTGAGCTGCGCGACAGCCGCGGCCTGATGACGCTGGAGCGCCTGCGTGCAGCGCGGCCGGGGCTGGCGGTGATGGTGGTGTCGGGCACGGTCGACGAGTCGATGGCCGGGGAGGTCCGCCAGCGCGGTGCGCTGGGCTTCCTGTCCAAGTCGAGCCGGGCCGAGACGCTGGTGGACGCCCTGCAGCGCACGCTGCTCGGCCGTGAGTCCGCCGCGCGCCACGACGAGCGGGTCGAGGGCCTGTCCGAGCGCCAGCAGGAAGTGCTCGGGCTGCTGCTGGCGGGCAAGTCCAACAAGCTGATCTGCCGCGAGCTGGACGTGTCGGAGGCGACGGTGAAGACACACCTGCAGGCCATTTTCCGCAAGCTCGACGTCAACAGCCGGACCCAGGCGGTGGTGGCGGCGGTGCGGCTGGGCCTGCACACGTCCGCGCCGATGCCGATGCCGGTGGCACCGTCGGGTCACTGACGTCGCGCAGGCGCGGCACGACCAGGCTGAAGCGGCTGCCGCGCCCCGGCACCGAGTCCAGGGTCAACGTCGCGCCGAGCAGGTCCGCGCTGCGCCGGGCGATGGCCAGGCCCAGTCCCGCGCCGTGGGCTTCCGGGGTGCGGGTGGCTGGCCGGAGCCGGACGAACTCGTCGAACAGGCGCGCCTGGCCGGGGCGGTCGATGCCCGGCCCCGTGTCCTGCACGACGATGCGCACGGCCTGCGCGCCGCAGGGCCGCACGCCGACCAGCACCCCGCCGCGGTCGGTGTAGCGCACCGCGTTGCCGACCAGGTTGCGCAGAATCTGCGCCAGCAGCACCGGGTCGCTGTCCACCACGGCCGACGTGGGGTGCAGGATCAGCCGCAGGCCCTTGTCCCGGGCCAGCTCGTCGCTCAGGCCGACGATGTCCTGCAGCAGCGGCTGCAGCGCCACCGCCTGCCGACGCACCACCAGTCCGCCGTCGTCCAGCCGCGACAGGTCGAGCAGCCCGGCGATCAGCCGGTTCATCGCCGCGCAGGCGCTGTCCAGCCGCTGCGACAGCGCCTGCAGGGC
Source organism: Sphaerotilus sp. (assembly GCF_034519685.1). Taxonomy (GTDB): domain Bacteria; phylum Pseudomonadota; class Gammaproteobacteria; order Burkholderiales; family Burkholderiaceae_C; genus Sphaerotilus. The sequence continues at coordinate 632,327 of NZ_JAXHOF010000002.1, forward strand.
CGACCGGTCGGCGCTGTGGACGCGGTCGTGCAGCAATTGCAGCAGCAGCGTGAGCGTGGCCATCGGCTGGCGCAGGTCGTGGCTGGCGGCGGCGAGAAAGCGCGAGCGGGCCTGCAGCGCCTGGTCCAGCGCCTGCGTGCGCTCGGCCACGCGGGTCTCCAGCGCGGTGTTGAGCCGGTCCATCTCGTCCATGCCGCGCATCAGGCGCCGCAACTGCGCCACCGAGAACGCCAGCACCAGCACCGGCACCGCCAGCGGCAGTGCGTACTGGTGCGTGATCGCCAGATGGCCAGTCTGGTAGGCGTAGTCGTGCGCAGCGGCGGCCAGCACCAGCCCCCAGCCGGCGAGCTGGGCCTGCAGCGTGCGCCGGGACGGATGGCGCAGGGCGTGCCGCAGCAGCAGCCAGAGCGCCGGCAGGCAGGACAGCAGCAGCAGCGGGTAGGCCCAGCGCCGCGCCAGCGGCATCGTGCCCGTCAGCGCGGCCACCGGGCCACAGACCAGCAGCACGCCGAGCACCACGCCCAGCGTGCGGGCATAGCCCCGCGGTCGGTGCTGCGTGCGGGCCATCGCGAACAGGCCGAGCAGTCCGGCGCTGGCGACCTGCGCCAGGTAGAAGAGCAGGTCGGCCCACGCTCCGGGGAGCGGGCTGTCCGGGCTGTAGTAGCTCAGGTTGCGCAGGCAGGCCAGCAGCGCCACCGCACCGAAACTGCCCAGCAGCGTCTCGTGGCGCCGGTACAGCCACAGCAGCAGCATGAACAGCGCGATGCCCGCGCCCGCCGCATTGAGCATCCGGGGCAGGTCGACGTACCAGCGCAGGAACTGGTGGTGGCGCGGCAGCAGCGCCTCCATCGGCCCGACCTCCACCGGCGACAGGCCCGCCCGCTCGCCGGTCTGCACGGTGATGTCGAGCGTGTTCTCGCCCGTGTGCAGCGTGTCGCCGGGCAGTGTCAGCAGCACCGGCACCGGCCGACGCACGCTGTACGGCTGCAGGCCGAGCGTGTCCGCCACCAGCCGGCCGTTCAGGCGCACCGCGTGGCGGTTCGAGAGCCGCTCGGCATGCAGTGCCCAGACCGTGTCGTGGCCCGGCGCGGTGGTGAGGGTGAAGCGCAGGGTGTAGCGGCCGGGCTGCCCCGCAGGCTGTCCGCGCTGTGTCCAGGTGTCGGGCAGGGGCAGGTCCGGGTGCTGCTGTCCGGTGCTGTCGGTGAAGGCGGCCCGCCGGATCTCGGTGACGGCGGCGGTGGCACTCGGCTGGGCGGGCGATGACAAGGGCAGCAGGCCGAGCACCACGGGCAAGGCCAGCAGCAACGCCGCGAACGCCACCGCCAGCCGGACCAGCCGTGCCCGGTACAGCGCGGGCCGGGCGTCCGCAGTCGTTGCGCCGAGGGTGTCCATGCGGACCATCCTAGACCGGTGGCGGGAGGTCTGGCGGAGCGCCGACGGGAGAACGTGCAGCCGGGCTGATCTGGCGCAGAGGTCGGGGACGGCAGCGCGGGGGGTCAGCCATTTGGTGGACGCCACCGCCGCGGGGGCTGCGTAACGTTCGCTGGCGATGCCTTGAAGGACGCTGCGGATCGGCGGTGTCCGAGGCCTCAATGCCCGATCACCCTGATGCCTGAATTGTTCCCAAGGGGGCTCCCATGCACACAACGAACACAAACAAGACATTCCTGGCGATCGCTGCGGCACTGCTGTGCGCGGCCACAGGTACCTGGGCGGCTCCGGAGCTGCCGACGACCGCCGAAGCGCTGGACGACAAGGGCTTCTCGTATTTCATTGGCCTGTCGCAGTTGCACAGCCACTACCGGGAGGACGTGAGCCTGATGCCGATCCGCAGCAAGGTCACCGCCTCCAGCCCGCTGCTGGTCACCGGCGCGCTCTACGCGGTCACGCCCGACTGGCTGCTGTCGCTGGACAACGAGACCACCTTCGCGCCCCGCACCGCCACCGAGACCTGGCAGGCGACGGGACCGGTCGTGGCCGGCGTGACCTTGAGCAGCCCGACCCTGCAGACCAACCGCTTTCGCCTGTCGTCGTCCCGCACGCGGATGCTGGTCCACCACCGGTGGCAGGACCAGTTCTTCCTGCTCGGCGGGCCGGAGTTCCACTCGCAGTCGTTCCGGCGCTATGCCTACGAGAGCGGTCCGGACGGACTGGTCCGCATCGTCAACGGCCAGACCTCGGAGGAAACCTCCGCCGAGGTCGTGCTGGCCCTGGGCGCGGCGATCGAGTCCGAGGCGGTGCGCCACCAGCCGCAGCACTACAGCCTGCGGGCGATGGTGGGCGTGCCGGTGTGGCGCCGGGTGGAGAGCACCAGTTCTCCGCAGGCCCGCTTCACCGGCCTCGGCGGATACGACCTGACGCTGGAAGCCCGCTACAGCCGGGCCGTCCTGGACGACGTCCACCTGGGCGGCTGGGTCAAGTTCAGCCGGGCGGAACGGTCGCGCGACACGGCAGGCGCCAGTCTGGAACTGCCACGCAGCCGGCTCGACGGGCTGGCGGTCGGGCTCGAATTGCTCTGGAAGCTGTGAACCCTGCGTTCTGAATCACCGAAAGGAAACTACCATGAAGACGATGCAGACGAACCGAGCGGGCCTGCCCGCGACGATGAAGACGCTGGCGACCGCCGCCGCTCTGGTTGCACTGGCCGGTTGCGGCGGGGGAGGCAGCGACAGCACGACCGGGGGCACGACGACGCTCGGCCCGCTGACGCTGTCGGGTGTGGTGGCGGCGCGGGCCGTGGCGACGGGCAACTCCGTGGACGTCAAGTGCGCCAGCGGCACCGGCACAGCCACCAGCAACGCCGACGGCAGCTACACCGTGACCGTCACCGACGGGCAGCTGCCCTGCGTGCTGCGCGCCAAGGGCACGACCGACGGGGATCTGTACTCGGTGGCCACCGGCACGGGCCGCACGGCGACCGCCAACCTGACACCGCTGACGCAGTTGGTGGTGGCCAGCATGGCGGGCGGCGCGCCGGCCACGTTCTACGACAACTTTGGTGCGGACATGGGGGCGCTGGTCACCCCGGCCCGCGCCGAGGCGGCGCTCGGCACGGTGCAGACGGACCTGACCGCTCGCGGGATCAACACTGCGGGCATCGGCAACCCGATCACGGCGCCTCTTGTTCCCGTTGGCACCTCCCAGACCGCCAACCCCTATGGCGAAGTGCTGGCCGGACTGGAGGCTGGCCTGACGACGGGGGGCACGACGCTGGCACAGCTCGTGACTGCGGTCGCGAAGGCCAGTCCGACGGTGCGGCTGCCGGCCGAGCTGCTGAGCCAGCCGCAGGCGAGCAACTGCTCGGCCGTACGCAGTGGGGCCTTGCGGTTCGTCTGGATTGCGCCGGCTGAGCTGAAGGCCGATGGCGATTTCGGCACCGTGTCGCGCATCACACTGGATGCCCAGACGATGACGTTCAGCAACGCGAACGGCTCAACGACTTCGGTGACCGCCAACGGCACCTGCCGCTACAAGGGCAGCACCGGCCTGAACGGTGGCCCGGCAGAGGTCGTTGTCTCGCAAGGTGGCGTGATGCTCGTGTCCTCGACGATCAGCGGTGTCAAGCGCCTCGGCATCGGGTTTCCCGAGCAGTCGCTGGCGGATCTGGCGGGCGAGTACAACATGATGCAGGTGGAGTCGAGCCAGGGTGTCGTGGCCGGCAATGGCGTGACCTTTCGGCTGAATGTGAGCGGGGCCATCGAATCGGGATCGTGCCAACCTGGCGAAGTGCTGGCCCGGACCTGCACACCGTTTGCTGGCCCACTCCCGAAGCTGTCAGTCAACACGGCGGGCGGATTCACGATGACCTCGACTGATCCGGCCGACCCCTGGACCGATCGCTGGTTCGCGTATCGCACCGGCAGTGGCGACGTGATGCTCATGTGGATCGGGCAGGGCGGTACCTTCGGTTTCGCGTCGCCCAAGGTCGCCCGCACGCTGCCCAGTCTGGGCACCAGCCGTTCCTGGGGCGCATCGATGGACATGGCCAGCGCCGCCAGTGCGACCACATTCGGCGAAACGACCTACCGCACCAAGAGCGTTGACGCCGCCACGGACAGCTATGTGCGCACCATCCGCAACCCGCTGCTGGCCACCGACGACAGCCATGACCAGACCATCCAGCACAACTGGCCCCGCACCGGCTGGACCCACCTGGCGGCAGGCTCCTCGCCCACACCGAGCGGCACGCTGGTCAGCTTCCGCGAGTGGGTCAATCTTCGGCTGCTGGGCACGGGGCTGTCGGTGACGTACTCGGTGCCGACCGCAACGCAGTCGCCGGTGTTCTCGTTCACGGTCACACAGTGATGCCCATGGCGGTGGGGCGCATGGCGCAGCAGCGGCGAATCTGAAAAATCACCCGAGATAGGCCTCAGATCGCGGCAGATCGCCCCATCTTTCAGGGGGCGCGCATGCCCGGTGTTGTGCGTAGCATCGGCGGCGCACAACGCTCACCACACACACCGCCTCCCAGGCGGGGCAGGACCGGGACATGAAGCAATTCAAGGTGTACAGACACCCTTCGGGCGCACTCGACTGCGTCAAGCCAGGATGGTCGTGGCGGGCCTTCTGCCTGGGCGGCTTCTGGGGGTTCCGCAAGAAGATGTGGGGGCTGGGCGCCGTGGAGTTGAGCAGCCTGCTGGTGTTGCTGCTGCCGGTCCATGTGGCGTTTGCGGGTGTGGCCGTGTTTGTCTGTCACCTGGTGGTCGGCTGGCAAGGCCAGGCCTGGCTGGCCCGCCACCTCCAGGGCCAGGGCTACCGCCACGCCGACACGGTGACCGCCGAGGACCGTGGCAGCGCGCTGGCGCTGTCGATCCGCCAGCGTGGCTGGCGGGTGCCGGCGGGCTCGCTCAACGGGTGATGCACACCTCGCCGCGCAGCGAGTGCGGCATGGCACTGACGATCTGCACGTCGAGCATCTGACCCACCAGCCGCGCCGGGTTCGGCCCGCCGGGGAAGTTGACGATGCGGTTGCACTCGGTGCGGCCCATCAACTCGGTCGGATCCTTGCGGCTCGGGCCTTCGACCAGGATGCGCTGCACGGTGCCGACGCGGCTGGCGCTGATGCGGCGCACGTTGTCCTCGATCGTGGCCTGCAGGTGCTGCAGGCGCTTCAACTTCACGTCAGCCGGCGTGTCGTCGTGCAGTGCGGCGGCGGGCGTGCCGGGGCGCGGGCTGAAGACGAAGCTGAAGCTGGCGTCGAAGCCGATGTCCTCGATCAGCTTCATCGTGCGGGCGTGGTCGTCGTCGGTCTCGCCAGGGAAGCCGACGATGAAGTCGGTCGACAGGCTGATGTCCGGGCGGATCGCGCGGATCTTGCGGACCGTGCTCTTGTATTCGAGCACCGTGTAGCCGCGCTTCATGCCGGCGAGGATGCGGTCGCTGCCGTGCTGCACGGGCAGGTGCAGGTGGTTCACGAGCTGCGGCACCTTGGCGTAGACATCGACCAGGCGCTGCGTGAACTCGTTGGGGTGGCTGGTGGTGTAGCGGATGCGCTGGATGCCGGGGATCTCGGCGACGTACTCGATCAGCATCGCGAAGTCGGCGATCTCGCTGGTGCCACCCATCGTGCCGCGGTAGGCGTTGACGTTCTGGCCGAGCAGCGTGACCTCCTTGACCCCTTGGTCGGCCAGTCCGGCGACTTCGGTCAGCACCTCCTCGAACGGCCGGCTGAACTCCTCGCCGCGCGTGTAGGGCACGACGCAGTATGAGCAGTACTTGCTGCAGCCTTCCATGATCGAGACGAAGGCGGAGGCGCCCTCGACCCGCGCCGGGGGCAGGTGGTCGAACTTCTCGATCTCGGGGAAGCTGATGTCGACCTGCTGGCGGCCGATCGCCTTGCGCTGCGCCAGCAGCTGCGGCAGGCGGTGCAGCGTCTGCGGGCCGAACACCACGTCCACATAGGGCGCACGCTCGATGATGGCCGCGCCTTCCTGGCTGGCGACGCAGCCGCCGACGCCGATCATCACGCCCTTGGCCTTCAGGTGGCGCACGCGGCCGAGGTCACTGAACACCTTCTCCTGCGCCTTCTCGCGCACCGAACAGGTATTGAAGAGGATCAGGTCGGCTTCCTCGGGGTCGTTGGTCGGGGTGTAGCCCTCGGCGGCGCGCATCACGTCGGACATCTTGTCCGAGTCGTATTCATTCATCTGGCAGCCGAAGGTGCGGATGTAGACCTTCTTGCCTGTCGCGGCGGGTGGCGTGGCGGTGTCGAGGGGCAGGGCGGGGCGGGTGTCAGTGGACATGGCGAACCGGGGAGGAGGCTGGTGGAGGTGCCGCCGGTCCTGCCCGCGCACGAACGCCCGAACGGACCCGCGTTGCCTGCGTGCGTCCAGGGCGCAGCGTTGCGTGGTGTAGATCCAGAGGCTGCTTCCGGGATCTTACGCCGGGTCTCATTGGTACCGAATCGTGACCAAAGGTAGCAATAGTGACGGTGGGGCTCAATTTGTGAGCCACTGCCGAATCGATTGCCCGGGCTGGCATGTTCAAATCGAGGGGATGCGTGGGATTTGATGCATTTTTTGAAAATATCAGAAATTTCATTTTCGGCGGGTGGCCAATGGCGTGTGCTAAGCGATGCAAAGCGATTTTTCGCGGATCAGCTTCCCTGGTTCATGGGGCGCGGACCCGTACCACGGCATGGTGTGCAGCGGACGTGGTTACCATCGACCGCACCAAGGTGTACCGGCCTTCACCCGCAGCCTGTCGATCCGAGCCTCTGCAGTCCTGGATGAAGTTGCCGATATGAACCGGTCAATCAACGCTCAGCAGCAGCCACGATGGGGGCACCGCACCATGCGATTCGGCCGTACGAAACCGCGGGGTGACCCCGTGCAGGAGCGCATCGACTGTCTGGTCGGGCCCGGCACCACCGTGACAGGTGACCTCACCTTCGCCGGTGGCCTGCGCATCGACGGCCATGTCGAGGGCGATGTGCTCGTCTCGTCCGTCGTGCCCGGCACGCTGGTGATCGGGGACGGGGGCAGTGTCGCAGGCGATGTCCGGGTCTCGCACCTGATCGTGTTTGGTCGGGTGATGGGCACGGTGTATGCCAGTGGCCTCGTGGACTTGCGCATCAGTGCGCAGGTGGACGGCGACGTGCACTATGGCGCGATCGAGATCGAGAAGGGCGCGGTGGTCGAAGGCCACCTGGTCAAACACAAGATGGCGGGTGCAATCCAATGAGCGGTGTTCAGTCGGTGACCGGGGGGTCGGACCCCATGTTCGTGTTCGCCCGTGCCGGGCGGCTGGACTGCCCGTCGGGCATGGACGTGCAGGATGCCTGGCGCCATTTCTCGATGCAGATCGCACGCGATCCGCTCGACATCGAAGCCCATGCGCGGCGTGTGCTGCTGGCCAGCCGCCCGCCAATGACGGACCGGGCCTTCGGTGCGCTGGTGGACCTGTTCCTCGCGCTCGGTGACAACGGCCGCAGCCTGCGCCGCCAGTTGCTGGAGCAGGCGTCAGCCTGGCTCGACCCGGACGATGCGCATTTTCTTCGTCTCCACCTCGACACCCGCCTGTCGCGTGGCGCGCAGCTGCCGACGCAGCGCTGGTCGGTGCTCGACACGGCGGTCGTGGGGTCGCTGGGCATGGTCGGCCTGCAGCGCCGGGAAGTGGCGCAGGAGACGCCATTCCAGCAGGCGATGTCGTTACTGGAATACGGAGACCTGGCGGGCGCCCGTGGCATGCTGGAGGCCGCGCTGCTGGAAGAGCCGGACAACGAGGAGGTCAACCGAGAGCTGCTGGCGATCTACCAGCACAGCCGGGATGACGCAGGCAAGGCCGAGATGGCCGACAAGCTCGTGGCCCGCCACGGCGCATTGCCGTCGGGTTGGTCCTGAGTTGTCTCCGGACGCTCCATGCAGACCTGCCCAGCCGATCGACCTATTCATGACCTTGAGCCTGTAGTCAGTGGAAGCCACCAAGCTGCAAACCCGATTGAAGGTAGTCCTTCTGTCCCTGCCTCCACGCACCCAGGCGGTGCTGGATTTCTTCTTTTCGAGCACAGGGCGCAGCAGCTTCGCGCCCTCGACCGAAGACGCGGCCGAAGTGGCCATCTTCGACTTTGACACGCTCGAATCCCGCCAGCACTGGGAAACCTGGCATGCCCTGCGGGGTGGTCCAGGCATCGCGCTGTCGACCCAGTCGCAGGAAGTGGCCTCGGCCATCTGGGTGCAGAAGCCCGTGACGCCGGCGGCCCTGCTGGCGGCTGCGGCCGAGTTGCGCACGCGGCGCTGGAGTGCCCCGGCGGGCAGTCCGACTGCGGTGGTGCGGCCTGCCGTGGCGCCGGCACCGCCGGTGCCTGCACCGGCCCCCGTGCCCGTGCCCGTGCCCGTGCCTGCCCCCGCAGTGGCTGCCGTGGCGGCGTCGACCTGGACGGAAAGTCCGCCACCCGTGCCGCCGCCTGCGCCAGTGGCGCCCGCTCGACCTGCCGCCGTGCGTCCGGCGCCTGCGCCGAGCCGGCCGGTGGCCGCCGCGCCTGCTCCGGCGCCTGCGGGTGGCCTGGGTGGATTCATTCGCCGGCTGTTTGGCAAATCTGCGCCTGTCCCGGCGCCGGCCTCTGTGGCCGTGCCGGCTCCGACCTCCGCTCCTGAGCCTGTGGTCGCTGCTGTGGTGCCACCCGTGCCGATGCCCGCTCCTGCGCCCCCGGTGCCTGCCCCGGCACCGGTACCGGTACAGGCGCCTGTGCCCGCACCAGCGCCAGCGCCAGCTCCCCCGGTCGCGCCAGTCAAGCCCAAGGCCGCAGCGGCCAAGCCCGCTTCCGTGCCGGCTCCTTCGCCAGCGCCTGTGGCACCCCCCGCGCCGTCGCCGGCCGCCGTGGCGCCTGCCGAACAGGATGCCCATGGCCACCGGCGCCCGCGCCCTGAGGAGCTGGTCCACGAAGCGCGTTACTGCGGTACGCGCGCGGATGTCGCGGATGCGGCGCAGCTGGCCGACAGCAGCACCCGCTATGACCCGGCCCAGCACCTGGTCGGTGTCCTCAAGGATGCCTACCTGGTGAGCTGCAAGTGGCAGGTGCCGACCCACCTGGACAGCCCCGCCGGCCGCATCACCGTCGATGGCACGACCAACCTGATCTACTGCGAGTTCACGGCCGCGCAACTGGCCGGCCTCGTGAACCAGCCGCTCGACAAGCGACCCAAGACCCGCGCGTTCAGCCGGCAGGAGTTCGCCGATCTGCAGGGCACGCTGGAGCAGAAGGCGCTGGTGCAGCGGCTCGACCATGTGCTGTGGCAGACCGCGCTGGAGACCTCGGCGGGCCGCTTGCCGGTCGGTGTCGATCCCGTGGCGCCGGTCTACCTGAAGCAGTGGCCCAACCTGACCCGGCTGCACCGCACGCCGCACGCGCTGCGCATCGCGGCACTCTGGACCACCAAGGGCGCCGGGCTGCTGGAGACGGCCCAGACGCTCAAGATCGCCCAGCGGCATGTGTTCGCGTTCTACAACGCGGCACTGGCGCTGGACCTGATCACGGAGGATGGCGCGCAGGTCCGCAGGGCTCAGCGCAAGACCAAGAACAACCGTGGTCTGCTGACACGCTTGTTCGGTTGGCTGAACAAATAAGCCTGATAAGCAACATGGCCCAAACCGATCACAAAATCATCTTCACCGGCCCCGTCGGTGCAGGCAAGACCACCGCCATCGCCTCGATCAGCGACATCGAGCCGATCCGTACCGACGAACACGCGTCGGACATGACCCAGAAGCGCAAGTCCGCCACCACCGTGGCCATGGACTACGGAATGATCCGTCTGGGTCCGAAGGAGAAGGTCCACCTGTACGGCACGCCCGGCCAGGAACGCTTCGACTTCATGTGGGACATCCTGACCAAGGGCGGCATCGGCCTGGTGCTGCTGCTGGACAACACGCGCCCGACGCCGTTCGAGGACATGCGCTTCTACATCAAGGCGTTCAAGGAGTTCATCGACGGCACCCGACTCGTGATCGGGGTGACGCAGATGGACGCCCGTCCGACGCCGACCATCGACGAATACGTGCGGCAACTGGCGGAGCTGGACGTGTCCGCGCCCATCTTCGAGGTGGACGCCCGCCAGCGCACCGATGTCTCGACGCTGATCGAGGCGCTGCTGCTCCAGATCGATCCGACCCTCTGACCCGGGAACCCCGCGCCTCCATGGACCACTACACGCTCACTGGCGAGTTCTTTCTCCACCCGACGCCGGCGGGTGCCTACTACGCCGCCAGCCGGCCCACCCGTGATCCGGCGCGGCTGTTCCTGCAGCGGCTGCTGCGCGAGTCGGAAACGCCGCGCCTGACCGCCGATCTGGTGCAGGACTGGATGTCGATGGGCCAGCAGGACGCGCTGGAGTTCATCTACCGTCTGCAGTCCTCCGGCTTCGTGCAGGGATTGCCGATGCATGTGGAGGTGCCGCCGGACTCGATCGAGGCGATGCTGCCACCGCTGCTGTCGCAGCTGTCCGACGAGGGGAAGGCCATTCTGGCGGACAAGCGCGGCCTCTACCTGGGCACCGCCGGCTTCGCGCACGAGACGGCCGAGGAACTCGCCGCGCTCGGTGGCGATCTGGCCAGTGTCCACGAGCGCCACTCGCGTCTGCTGCACGGCAACATGCGCCTGCGCAGCGATGGCTGGGGGATGGTGAACGCCTCCGGTTACTGCGAAGTGGGGTTCTGGCCGCTGTACTTCGGTGACGACTACTTCATCCTGATCGTCAGCGGCATGCCGCGTTTCAACCAGGAGGCCTTCACCACGCTGGTGTGGACGCTGGGTGTGCGCTATGGCAACACGGCCATCTGATCCGATCTGATCCGACGTGACCTGAATTCCCTTTCCCTCCCCCGATCTCCCATTTTTTTCCCCAAGGAACTGCCCCATGCGTGAAGAGCTGCTGAACTCGATCCTGAGCGAACTCAACGGATCCACCGCCGACATCGAAGCCTCTGCCGTGCTGTCCACGGACGGTCTGATGATGGCCTCGATGCTGCCTGCCGGCATGGACGAGGACCGTGTCGGTGCCATGAGTGCTGCCATGCTGTCGCTGGGTGACCGCACATCGCGCGAGCTTGCCCGTGGCGAGCTGGAGCAGGTGCTGGTCAAGGGCGCCAAGGGCTATGTGCTGATGACCTATGCCGGCAAGGACTCGGTGCTGACGGCGCTGTGCAAGCCGAATTCGCGGCTCGGCCTGATCTTCCTCGACGTCAAGCGTGCGGCGGACGCCATCAGCAAGGTCATCTGATCGGTCTGTCGAGATCGAGGGAAATCGATGATGACCGACATGAGAGAGGTGGATCTGGTTCCCGTTGCCACGCACCGCGAATTGACCCTGAGCTACCACGACGGACGTACCCGGCGCGTGCTGGTGAACGACCAGGAAGTGCCGTATCCGGACGGCATGCTGATCGTGTCGCGCACGGACCCCGCAGGCATCATCACGCATGCCAACCAGGCCTTCGTGGACCTGTCCGGCTACGAGCGTGACGAGCTGATCGGCGAGAACCATTGCATCCTGCGCCATCCGGACATGCCGGCGGCCGCGTTCCGGGATCTGTGGGACACGGTGGGCCGAGGCGCCAAATGGCAGGGCTATGTGAAGAACCTGCGCAAGGACGGCGCCCACTACTGGGTGTTCGCCACGGCCATTCCCAATGTGCGCGAGGGGCGTGTCGTGGGCTATACCTCCGTGCGCCGCAAACCCTCGCGCGCCAAGGTCAACGAATATGCTGCGCTGTACGCACGGATGCGCGCCGAGGAGCTGAAGTGACCCTGGAACTGACCGTCAGCCCCGACTTCTCGCCCGAGCACATCGCCGGCTGGTATGTCTTCAACACCTGGCTGCAGCGCAAGCTGGGCGTGCGCATCCATCTGGAGCTGTACGAGGACTTCTCGGCCCAGCGCAAGGCGATTGCCGACGACAAGGTCGACCTGATCTACGCCAACCCCTACGACGCGGCCATGCTGGTGCGCGAGAAGGGCTTTGTCGCCATTGCCGCACCGCGTGGCAAGGCCGACGAGGTGGTGATCGCTGTCCCGGCCGACTCGCCCGTGCAGTCGGTCGAGGAACTGCAGCCTGGGTTGCGCCTGGCGGTGACCCGCGATCCGGACGTCAACCTGATCGGCATGATCCTGCTGGAGTCGGCCGATCTGGGGCGCGACAACACGGTGACGCAGCAGGTCTCGACCTATGTCGTGCTCGCCCGGACCTTGCTTCAGGGCAAGGCCGATTGCGGATTTTTTCTCAAGGAAGCGTTTGATGATCTGAGTGCTCCGATCCGTCGGCAGCTGCGCCCGGTGATGACCAGCCAGATCAGTCTGGTGCACCATGTGCTGCTGGTGGGCCCTCGCTGCGCCGAACTGCGCGATGCGCTGCAGGCGCTGGTGCTGGGCATGTCCGATCCGGGCTCGGATGGCCGGGCCACCTTGCAGGCCCTGGGCCTGAGTGGCTGGGACCGGCAGGACCAGGAAGACACCGAGTTCATGATCGACCTGATGGACACCTTGATGGTGTGAAAACGCACATGTTGCCACCTCCCCTGAAGCGTCACCTCCTCACCCTTGCGCTGGCCCTGTCGGCCGGGCCGATCCTTGCCCAGACCGTGGCGGCTGGTGCAGGTGCGGCCGCCCCTGTGCAGCGCACGACCGTCGAGCAGGACAACCTCTGGGACATCGCGGGTCAGCAGGCGCCTGCGGTGGGCGCGACCCGCCAGCAATACATGGTGGCGGTGCTGCGCCGCAACCCCGAGGCCTTCGTCAAGGGCAACATCCACCGTCTGCGCAAGGGCGTTCCCCTGACGCTGCCGGGCCGGGCCGATGTGCTCGCCGAGGACCGTGCGGGCGCGGTGGCGCTGGTGGATGACCACTTGAAGGCCATGCGCAGTGGCACGGTGCTGGCGCCCTTGGCACCGCGTGCCGTGACAGGCGATGTGCCTCCGGCACCACCAGCACCGCAGCCGCCAGCACCGCCACCGCCACCGCCACCGCCACCGGTGTCTGCACCGGCTGCCGCATCTGCGCCTGCTGTGCCTGCACCTGCGTCGGAGCCTGCGCGCCCCGTGGCGCCCGTGGCGCCCGTGGCGCCCGTGGCCTCGGCGGTCGCGCCCACCGTGCCGACGCCGGTCGAGGGGGCCTCCGGTACCGCCAGCGCTGCCAGCGCGGTCGAGGGGGGCGCAGGGTCGTCCGCACGGGTGCTGCCCTGGCTGCTGGTCCTCGGGGGTGTGGCGGGGGGGGTGATCCTGTGGCGCCGTCGGCGTGCCGGTTTCCAGCCGGACGCCTCGCCGCAGGACTTCACCAACACCCTGAGCGCCACCCGCAGTGGCGGTCCGCGCGTGTTCGACATCTCGAATGCCGCAGCCGAAATGGCCCGTTCGGTGGAAACCTCCCAGGTGGCCACCCAGTTGGTGCGCCACGCGGCGGCGACGGACGACGATGTGGATGTGACCCGTCTGGCCGAGCAGGCTGCGCTCAAGCTGGAGATCGCCCGTGCCAGCCTGGAACTGGGCCGTGTCGATGACGCCAAGGCGCTGCTGCATGCGGTGATGCGGGAGGGCTCTGGGCGCCATGCGGCAGAAGCCGCCGAACTGCTGGCGCGCATGGGCTGAGGCCCAGACGTCAGATCAGATCAGTTTCCGGGGAGAGAACTGGCGGGCGGCAGGGATCTGCTCCGCCGCCCGTACCGCGCGTGTGAGCACCTGGTCGGCGTCGATCGGACCCAGTGCCTCGCACAGTGCGACATAGAACTGGTGCACCAGCTGCGAAAGCTCCGCCGGGGTGCCGTCGATCACCCAGGTCGATTGCAGCGGCTGCGCCCACGCATCCCGGGCCTGCTTGCGCACGGGCTGCGAGAGACGGCCCTGGTCGATCTGCTCCAGCGCGCTGCTGCGCAGGTCGGACATGGCGATGCCGTGGAAGCGCTGCACGTCGGCGATGGCGCTGCGCAGCAGTTCGGCGCAGACCGCGCGGTCCGGTGACGGCGGCGGCAGCATCTGGCTGGCCGGCAGGGCCGGTGCGGTGGCCTGCAGGGCGGCCGCAACGGGCGTGATAGCCGCCACCGGTGCGGCGGCAGCCAGGGCGGCTGGCGCTGCGGCCGGTGTCGCGACCGGGACGGCAGGGGTGCCGATCTGCATCAGCGGCCAGGGATCCATCGGCAGCTCGCTTTCAGGCTGCTTCAGGGCCTTGTAGTAGGCCTCGTAGAGCTTCTTGCGGCTGGCGGCATCGATGTTGTGGCGCGCGGCCACCTGGTCGATGTAGCCGATGATGTCCGACACCGAGTCGCCGCGCATCGACTGGTGCTGCATCCGCAGCGCATCCAGCAGCGCGTCTTCCTCCAGCAGGGGCGACAGCACGGCATAGGCGGCGCGACGCCGCTGGGACAGGGCTTGGGTGGCCATCGGCTCAGGATTCCTTGTGCAGCTGGCCCGGCGAGTTCTGGAACTCCGGGTAGCCGATTTCGTGGTGCTCGGTGTAGTCGAGGCCGCGCTGCTCGTTCAGGGTCGGTGCGCGCAGGCCGATCAGCTTGTCGACCAGCTTGAAGCAGACATAGGCCATCGGGAAGGCCCAGGCGAACGCCGCCACTGCACCGATGGCCTGCACCATCACGCGGCCCCCGTTGAACATGTCGCCCTGGAAGAACAGCCCGGCGGCGAGCAGGCCCCAGGTGCCGCCCAGGCCGTGGACCGCGATCGCGTCCACGGTGTCGTCGATGCGGCGCCTGCGCAGGGCCTCGGCGCCCCAGGTGCACAGCGCCCCTGCGATGAGGCCGGTCAGGATGGCGGTCATCGGGTTGAACACCGCCGCACCACCCGTCATCGACACCAGTCCGCACAGACTGCCGTTGACCGAGGCGCTCATCAGGATGGGGCGGCCCGTGAAGCGCATGAACGCCAGCGCGCCGATGCCGCCTGCACAGCCGCCGAGGTAGGTGTTGAGCAGCACGGTGCCGAGCTGGCCACTCTCCACGCCCGCGATCGAGCCACCGTTGAAGCCGAACCAGCCCAGCCACAGGATGAAGCCGCCCAGCGCGACCATCGGCAGGTTGTGGCCGGGGATGTCGCGCACTTCGCCGTTCTTGCCGAATCGGCCCAGACGCGGCCCGAGAGCCATCAGCCCCGCCAGCGAGCACCAGGCGCCGACCGAGTGGATCGCGCCGTCACCGGCCAGGTCGACGAAGCCCATGGTCTTGAGCCAGCCCCCTGGATTCCAGGCCCAGTGGGCGTAGACCGGGTAGATCACCAGCGCCATCAGCACGGCAAACGCCAGGTAGGCGCTGTAGCGCATGCGCTCGGCCACGGCACCGGAGACGATGGTCACCGCGGTCGTGGCGAACATCATCTGGTAGAGCAGGCCGAGGGTGTCCGTGCCGCTCAGGGACTGCGGGGCAAAGCTGCCGCCACCGAAGATGCCCTCGACGGAGGGACCGAACGCGATGCCGTAGCCGACCAGCCAGAAGCTCACCCCGATGAAGCAGGTGCCCAGGTAGATCTTCATGATCACGTTGATCGAGTTCTTGGCCCGAGACAGACCGCCTTCGACCAGCGCGAAACCCGCTTGCATGAAAAACACGAGGGCGGTGCAGATGCCCACCCAGACGAGGTTGATCAGTTCGTTCATTGGCGTGCGCCCCGCTGTTTTTGAGTCCCGGCAGGATGCAAGGCCAATGCCAGTCACATCAGTGACTTGTATGGAACGAAAGTGAAAAAATCACGAGTCGTTAGATGCAATTTGTCACGATGTGCCATGCCCCGCAACAGGTCGTTTCCGTCAGGTGATTCACATTGGTGCGCACCGATGTGGTGAATGCACTGAGATCGGTCATGCGGGGAAGACGCCAGTCGACAGGTAGCGGTCGCCGCGGTCGCAGACGATGAAGACGATGGTGGCGTTGCGCACCTGCTGGGAGAGCTGAAGGGCCGCCCAGCAAGCGCCTGCCGCCGAGATGCCGGCGAACAGGCCTTCCTCGCGGGCCATGCGGCGGGCCATGTCTTCGGCATCGGCCTGGCTGACCAGCACCAGTTCGTCCACGCGGCGCGGCTCGTAGATCTTCGGCAGATAGGCCTCGGGCCACTTGCGGATGCCGGGGATGCGCGAACCCTCGGAAGGTTGCGCGCCGATGATGCGCACCGCCGGGTTGCGCTCCTTCAGGTAGCGCGAGGTGCCGGTGATGGTGCCGGTGGTGCCCATGGCGCTGACGAAGTGGGTGATCTGTCCGCTGGTGTCGGCCCAGAGTTCGGGGCCGGTGGTCTCGTAGTGGATGCGCGGGTTGTCGAGGTTGGCAAACTGGTCGAGTACCCGGCCCTTGCCATCGCGCTGCATCTGCTCGGCCAGATCCCGGGCGTATTCCATGCCACCGGCCTTGGGTGTGAGCACCAGTTCGGCGCCGAACGCCTTCATGGTCTGGGCACGTTCGATGGACAGATCCTCCGGCATGATCAGCACCATGCGGTAGCCGCGCACCGCGGCGGCCATGGCCAGCGCGATGCCGGTGTTGCCCGAGGTGGCTTCGATCAGCGTGTCGCCCGGCCGGATGTCACCGCGCTCCTCGGCACGGCGGATCATGCTGATGGCGGGGCGGTCTTTCACCGAGCCGGCCGGGTTGTTGCCTTCGAGCTTGGCCAGCAGCACGTTGCCGCGTTCGGCAGCGTCTGCGCCGGGCAGGCGCTGCAGGCGCACGAGCGGGGTCCGGCCGATCACGTCTTCGATGGTCTGGTAGGCGGGCATGGGGTCTTGTCTCCGGAAGGGGGCGGCAGGGCTGTGCTTCATTTTGGCAGCAAGGCGCGCGCTGTGCTGCGCGGAGGTGGCGCGGGATGTGTCATGCCATAATCGCGGCTTCGCGCAATACGCGGCGCGAGATCCACCTGCCGGAGTGGCGAAATCGGTAGACGCAGCGGATTCAAAATCCGCCGCCCTCAACAGGCGTGCCGGTTCGAGTCCGGCCTCCGGCACCAGTGCAACAGGCACTGTCAGGCAATCCACTCTCACTTTCTCAGAGAGTCTCTTCATGCCCCACATCCCCCCCGTCACCAAGGCCCTGATGCTGATCTGCACGGCGATGTACTGCCTGCAGATGCTCACCGGGTACTGGGTCGAAGTGCTGTTCGCGCTCTGGCCCCTCGGCGGCGAGCAGTTCATGCCGTGGCAGCTGATCACCTATGCCTTCCTGCATGGCGGCATGGGCCACCTGTTCTTCAACATGCTGGGGCTGTGGATGTTCGGGGCCGAGCTGGAGTCGGTCTGGGGCCGTCAGCGCTACCTGCAGTTCCTGGGCGCCAGTGCGCTGGCCGGCGGGGTGGTGCAGTTGCTGGTGGTCAGCCTGGGCGCCACGGGAGGCGGGCCGACGCTGGGCGCGTCCGGCGCACTCTTCGGCCTGCTGATGGCGTTCGGCATGATGTTTCCCGACCGGACCATCATGCCGCTGTTTCCGCCCATCCCGATGAAGGCCAAGGTCTTCGTGATGGTCTTCGGCGGCATGGAGCTGCTGTTCGGCATGGCGGGTGCCGGTGGCGTGGCGCACTTTGCGCACCTGGGCGGGATGCTCGGCGGCTGGCTGATGATGCGTTACTGGCGCGGTCTGCCGCCGTTTCCGCCGAAGAGCCGCCGCCGCTGATCGGCTGGACCGGACCTGCTGCGGCCTCAGGCCAGCAGGCCGGACGTGACATCCGGGTAGCGCAGCGCGACCCGCAATTCCCGTTTCATCCGCCGGTTGTCCAGTCGGCGTGATTCGCTCATGAAGCTCAGCAGCATCGGGCTGAGCTGCGTGCGGGCCTCCTCGCGCGAGATGCGCCGCGGCAGGGGCAGTCCGCACAGCCGGGCGGCCAGATCGAAGTAGTCGCCCATCTTCAGTTCCGTGTCGTCACAGGCGTGCCAGACGCGCTGCGGCCGGCCGCGGTGCAGTGCCGCGATGCACAGGCGCGCCAGATCGTCGGCATGGATGTGGTTGGTGAACACATCGTCCTCGGCCCGCAGGACGGGCGTGCCGCGGGCGAGCCGCTCCCGCGGGTGTCCGCCGGGCCGGTCGCCGGCGTAGATGCCTGGAATGCGCAGGATCGAGGCATTCACTCCTGTGCGGACGGACCAGTCGCGGATGGCCGATTCGGCGGCGACGCGGCGCCTGGCTCGGGCGTTCACCGGCGCCACCGGACGGGTTTCGTCGAAGCGGGCGCCCCCGGTGTCGCCGTAGACGCCTGTGGTGCTGCCGTAGACGAGGCGCTGGCAGATGCCGTGCCGCCCGAGCGCGTGCAGCAGATTGCGGGTGCGCGGGTCGCCATCGCCGGTTCCCGGTGGCGGCGCCAGGTGCAGCACCCGCGTGGCCAGTGCGCCCAGCCGGCGCAGCGTGGCGGGTTGGTCCAGGTTGCCCACCAGTGGCGTGATGCCCAGGGTGCGCAGCGGGTTGCAGCGCTCGGCCTGTGAAGTCAGTGCCAGGACGTTCCAGCGCTGTGCCAGCGCACGCACGACACGCTGTCCGACATCCCCGCATCCGACGATCAGCAGGCGTGGCCTGCGCATGCGCCGCAGCGGGGTCGGGGCGGGTGCTCGGGCTGCGTTCCGGTGGGAAGGGTGGGATGGGTGGGGCATGGGACAGTTCTTTCGGATCGGTGCGGCACAATCGCGCCCGCGGTGAGACCGCCAGGAACCACGACATCGCCAGGACGGCCCAGAGGATACGAGCAATGACTTTCAAGGTGACAGTGCAGCCCGCGGGCCGCAGCTTCGATGTGGCGCGCGACGAGGCGATGCTGCCCGCGGCGATACGCCAGGGTGTGGGGCTGCCGTATGGCTGCAAGGATGGCGCCTGTGGATCGTGCAAGAGCCGTCTGCTGCAAGGTCGCGTGCTGCACGGGGCCCATCAGCAGAAGGCGCTCAGCGAGGCCGAGGAGGTGGCCGGCCTCGTGCTCACCTGCTGCGCCACACCGCAGACCGATTGCGTCATCGAATCCCGGCAGGTGACGTCGGTCGGACAGTTCCCGGTGCTGAAGATGCCGGTGCGGGTCACGACGATCGAACGCAAGGCGCCGGATGTGGCGGTGCTGACGCTGCAACTGCCCGGCAACCAGGTGTTCCAGTACCACGCGGGCCAGTACGTCGAATTCATCCTGCGTGACGGCGCGCGGCGCAGCTATTCGATGGCGAGTGCGCCCGAGACAGCGCAGGGCCAGATGCAGCTCCACATCCGCCACATGCCGGGCGGGCGCTTCACCGACCATGTCTTCGGGGCGATGAAGGAGCGCGAGATCCTGCGGGTGGAGGGGCCGTTTGGCAGCTTCTTCCTGCGCGAGGACAGCATGAAGCCGGTCGTGCTGCTGGCCTCCGGCACGGGTTTCGCACCGATCAAGGCGCTGATCGAGCACATGCAGGCATGCGGCATGGCGCGTGAGGCCGTGCTGTACTGGGGCTGCCGCAGCGAGGCGGATCTCTATCTGCACGACTGGGCGCAGGCACAGGCCGAGGCGCTGCCATGGTTGCGCTATGTGCCGGTGCTGTCGGAGCCGGGGGAGGGCTGGCAGGGGCGCACCGGGTTTGTGCACCGGGCGGTGATGGCCGATCTGCCCGATCTGTCAGGGCACCAGGTCTATGCCTGCGGTGTGCCGGTGATGGTGCAGTCGGCGCAGCGGGATCTTGTGGCGCAGTGCGGGCTGCCCGAGGAGGAGTTCTTTGCCGACGCCTTCACCAGCGAGGCGGACAAGCAGGGCGCTTGAGGCGGGGCGCTTGAGCAATGCAAAAGGCCCGCAGAGCGGGCCTTTGCGATCGATCCACCCGGATCAGTCTTTAGGCAGCGGCAACCGCCAGGGCCTTGACCTTGGCAGACAGGCGGCTCTTGATGCGAGCGGCCTTGTTCTTGTGGAAGATGCCCTTGTCGGCGATCGAGTCGATCACGGCCTGGGCGGACTTGAACGTGTCACCAGCCTTGGCCTTGTCACCCGTGGCAACAGCCTTCAGCACGCCCTTGACGGCAGTGCGGAACTTCGAGCGCAGCGAGGTGTTCGCGGCGTTCAGCTTGACGTCCTGGCGGACGCGCTTGCGGCCGGAGGCGATGCGGACGGTTTTTTTCTTGGCTTTGGAAGCGGTGGCCATAAATGTGTCTCGTGTTCCGGGTGGAGGAAAGCCTAGCACTATAGCATGGATAATCGCAGGCTTTGCGACCGAGAACCCCTGCCCATGAGTCTGCTTCGTTCTGCCTCTGTCGTGTCGGCGCTCACGCTGGCGTCCCGGATCACCGGGCTCGTGCGCGAGCAGCTCATCGCGGCCACCTTCGGAGCGGGCAGTGCTACCGATGCCTTCCAGGTCGCCTTCCGGATCCCGAACCTGCTGCGCCGTCTGTTCGCCGAGGGGGCGTTCTCGCAGGCCTTCGTGCCGATCCTGGCCGCCTCGCGCGCCAAGGAGGGCGACGAGGCCACCCAGACGCTGATCGACGCCGTGGCCACGGTGCTGCTGTGGGCGCTGGTGGTGGTCTGCATGGTGGGTGTGGCGGGCGCGCCAGTGCTGGTCTGGATGATGGCGTCGGGCCTGCCGGCCGAGGCGCAGGAGTCCGCCGTCGTGATGACGCGGCTGATGTTTCCGTACATCGGCTGCATGTCGCTGGTGGCCTTGTCGGCGGGCATCCTGAATTCCTGGAAGCGGTTTGCCGTGCCGGCCGTCACGCCGGTGCTGCTGAACCTGAGCGTGATTGCCGCCGCCTGGTGGCTTGCGCCGCACTTCACCCGCTGGGACATTCCGCCGGTGTATGCGCTGGCCGTGGGCGTGATGCTCGGCGGGCTGCTGCAGCTGGTGGTCCAGCTGCCGGCGCTGCGCAGCGTGGGTGTGATGCCGCGCCTGGGGTTCACGCTCGGCGCCTTCCGGCGGGCCTGGGCGCACGAGGGCGTGCACCGCATCCTCCAGCAGATGGCGCCGGCCCTGCTGGGGGTGTCGGTGGCCCAGCTGTCCTTGCTGGTGAACACGCAGATCGCGTCGCACCTGACGGCTGGCTCGGTGTCCTGGCTGACCTTCGCGGACCGGCTGATGGAGTTTCCGACCGCATTGCTGGGGGTGGCGATGGGCGTGGTGCTGCTGCCGCAGCTGTCGGCGGCGCAGGCCAAGGGCGACACGGAGCAGTATTCCGCGCTGCTGGACTGGGGGCTGCGGCTGGTGGTGCTGCTGGCATTGCCGTGTGCGCTGGCGCTGCTGGTGTTTCCGCAGCCACTGGTGGCCGTGCTCTACCACTACGGTCGCTTCACTGCGACCGATGTCCAGCAGACCGTCATGGCGTTGATGGGCTATGGCGCCGGATTGATGGGGCTGGTGGCGATCAAGGTGCTGGCCCCGGGCTTCTACGCCAAGCAGGACATCCGCACGCCGGTGCGCATCGCCATCACGGTGCTGGTGTTGACACAGGCGCTGAACGTGGTCTTCGTGCCGCTGCTGGGGCATGCGGGACTGGCCCTGTCGATCGGGCTGGCGGCGCTGGTGAATGCGAGCTGGCTGCTGATCGGCTTGCGCCAGCGTGGCAGCTACCGGCCGTCGCCGGGCTGGCTGGGCTTCGGTCTGCGGGTGGTGGTGGGCAGTGCCGTGATGGCGGGTGGCCTGGCCTGGGCAGCGCAGGCCATCGACTGGATCGGCCTGCAGTCGCAGGCCGGGTTGCGGGTGGCGCTGCTGGCGGGGGTGCTGGCGGCGGCGGCCGGGGTGTATTTTGGTGTGCTGCTGCTGCTCGGGGTGAACCTGCGGCAATTTGCACGCCGCTGAGACGCGACCGATACACTTTCGGCCATGGAGTGCCCCTCGCCATCCCCGCTGGACTACTTCGCCGCGCTGGTCCGCGATGACGACAGCCTGTCGCTCACCGAAGCCGCGGGCGCGATCGCACTGGCCGAGTACCCCGGGCTGGATCTGGCCGCGCTGCAGACCGAACTCGACGAGCTGGCCGCCCGCCTGCGCCGACGCCTGCCGGCCGACGCCGGCGCGCTGCAGCGGGTGCGTGCGCTGCACCAGTTCTTCTACCGCGATCTCGGCTTCGGCGGCAATGTCAACGACCTGCGCGATGCCGACAACAGCCACCTGCACGCCGTGCTGCAGCGCCGGCGCGGACTGCCGATCGCGCTGGCCGTGCTCTACCTCGACCTCGCAGGACAGGTCGGCCTGCAGGCGGACGGCGTGTCCTTCCCGGGCCACTTCCTCATCAAGCTGCACCTGCCGCTGGGCGAGGCGGTGATCGATCCGGTCGACGGTCGCTCCCTGACCCGTGCGGAGCTGGAAGAACGCCTGGAGCCGTTCCTCGGTCGCGAGACGCGCTTCGAGCTGGAGTCCGGCATGGGCCTGGGCGAGTTGCTGGGTGACTATCTGCAGCCGGCCTCCGGGCGGGAAATCCTGGCCCGCATGCTGCGCAACCTCGCACGGCTGCACCGCGAGGACGGCGACCTGCTGCGCCTGCTGCAGATCCAGCAGCGCCAGGTGGTGCTCGAACCCGAGGACTGGTCTCTGCGGCGTGACCGTGGCCAGACGCTGGCCGCTCTCGGCCAGACCGAGGCGGCGATCGCGGATCTGGCGCTCTACCTGCAGCGCGCAGGCGGCCCTGCCGACGGACCGCGTGTCGCTGCGCAGCTCGCGGCGCTGCGCGAGGCGGGTCCGCCGCGCTGGCATTGACGCGGGCATTGCTGCGCTGCGCCATGCTGAGACAATGTCCGACATGTTGAAGTTGTCCTTGTCCCAGCGCCTGATGGTCGGCTGGCTGGCGCTGGCGCTGGTGGCTGCGCTGCTGGTCGACTTGCTGGCGCCCGTGCTGACGCCGTTTCTGGCGGCGGCGGTGCTGGCCTATGTGCTCCAGCCGCCGGTGGACCGGCTGGCGCGGCGCATGCCCCGGGCCCTGGCGGTGGTGCTGGTGGAGCTGATGGCGATGGCGGCGGTGCTGGGGGTGGTGCTGCTGATCGTGCCGGTCATCTCGCGCGAGCTGCCGGTGCTGCGCGAGCAGATTCCGGTGCTGGCCATGCGGCTCAACGAGCATCTGGCGCCGTGGCTCGCCCAGTACGGCATCGAGGTCAAGCTCGACATCGCCAGCATCAAGGCCTTCGTGGTCAAGTATTTCGACTCCAGTGGCGATGACTGGCTGGCGGCGCTGCTCAGCTCGGCGCGCATCGGCGGCAGCTTCCTGCTGGCCATCGTGGGCAATGCGGTGCTGGTGCCGGTGGCCACCTTCTACCTGCTGCTCGACTGGCACGACCTGCTGCTGCGCATGCGCCGCATGGTGCCGCCGCGCCACCGGGACGCCGTGTTCGGCTTCCTGCACGAATGCGACGAGGTGCTGGGCCAGTACCTGCGCGGCCAGGTGCTGGTGATGCTGATCCTGGCCGGCTACTACACGGTGGCGCTCGCGCTGGCAGGATTCGATCTGGCGCTTCCTGTGGGCGTGTTCACGGGCCTGGCCATCTTCATCCCGTATCTGGGCTTCGGGCTGGGTGCCGTGCTGGCGCTGCTGGCGGGTGTGTTGCAATACGCCAGTCTGTACGGTGTGGGCGTGGTGGCGGTGGTCTATGGCGCAGGCCAGGTGGTCGAGAGCTTCTTCCTCACGCCGCGCCTGGTCGGCGAGCGCATCGGTCTGCACCCGCTGGCGGTGATCTTCGTGCTGCTGGCCTTCGGGCACCTGTTCGGATTTGTCGGTGTGCTGCTGGCGCTGCCGGCAGGGGCGCTGGTGCTGGTGGCGCTGCGGCGCTTGCGCACGGGTTATGTGGCCAGTCGGCTGTACCAAGGATGAACCTCTCGAATGCCTCGCGGAATGCCTCGTGACCGGACTTCGCCGTTGATGCGGCAGGTGCCTCTGGCCTTCGGGCCGGAGCCGGTGCTGCGCTTCGACACCTTCCTGCCGGGAGGGAACGCACAGTGGGAGCAGGTGCTGATGGCGCTGCTCTCGCCGAATCCCTCGATGCCGCTCTACCTCTGGGGCCCGCCTGGCAGTGGCAAGACGCATCTGCTGCAGGCAGCGGTCAGCCAGGCCCAGTCCTTCGGCCTGCGCACCATGAAGTTCGACCTGACCACCCCGACGCCCTGGGAGTACGACGAGGAGGCGCGCCTGCTGCTGCTCGACGACTGCGACCGCTTTGACGCCGAGCGCCAGCACGAGGCCTTCCGCATGTTCATCGAGGCGACCATCGCGGGCGTGCCCGTCATCGCGGGCGGTCGGCTGCCGCCGGTCGACCTGCCGGTGCGCGACGATCTGCGCACGCGGCTGGCCTGGGGGCTGGTGTACCGGCTGGTGCCGCCGACGGACGAGCAGGTCTGCGCGCTGCTGCGCCGCGAGGCCGAGCGGCGCGGCATCGCCCTCGGCGACGAGCTGCTCGCCTATCTGCTCAGCCACAGCGAACGCGACCTGACCCACCTGATGGAACTGCTCGGTCGCCTCGACCGCTACGCGCTGGCGCACAAGCGGCCGGTGACCCTGCCGCTGCTGCGCCAGATGCTGGCCGAGCCGGACCTGCACACGCTCTGATCCCTGACCCTGTTTCCCATGTCCCAGACCGCACAGACCGCCCAGACCGACCGCCACCTCTGCCTGTTCGACCTCGACGGCACGCTGATCCCCATCGACTCCGACCACGCCTTCGGCGAGTTCATGGTGTCGATCGGCTGGGCCGACGGCGAGACCTTCCGCCAGCGCAACGACGCCTTCTATGCCGACTACCAGGCCGGCACGCTCGACCTGCCGGCCTACATCGCCTTCACCACCGCCGCCTGGCGTGACCGTCCGCTGGCCGAATCGGCAGCTGCGCACCAGCGCTTCATGGCCGAGGTGCTGCGCCCGAACATCCAGCCGCAGGCGCTGGAGCTGGTGCGCTTCCACCAGCAGCGCGGTGATCTGGTGGCCATCGTCACGGCGACCAACGCCTTCGTCACCACCCCGATCGCCGCCGCGTTTGGCGTCGACCACCTGCTGGCCGTGGACCTCGAACGCCAGCCGGAACCCGATGGCCGCTGGACGGGTACCATCCGCGGCACGCCCACCTTCCGCGAAGGCAAGGTCGGCCGGGTCCACGACTGGCTTGCCGGCCTGGGCCACCGCCTGAGCGACTTCTCCGGCATCAGCGTCTACAGCGACTCGCCCAACGACCTGCCGCTGCTGGAATTGGCCACCGAACCGGTGGCGACCAACCCGAGTCCCGCGCTCGAAGCCACTGCCCGCGCACGCGGCTGGCGCATCCTGCGGCTCTTCCCATGATCAAGAAATTCTTCGACAAGCTGCTCGGCAAATCGGCCGGCAAGACGACCACCGACCCGCAGATGCCCGCTGCCGAACCCGAGGCGGTCATGCCGGCCGGGCCGGTGATCGGTGTGCGCGTGGAGGTGCCCGTGTCCGAACACGGCATCAACCCGGCGCTGCTCGACGACCGCGCCGTGAAGGTGGTCACCACATTGCAGGACGCGGGCTTCGAGGCCTACGTGGTCGGTGGCGCCGTGCGCGACCTGCTGCTCGGCCACCGCCCCAAGGACTTCGACGTCGCCACCAGCGCGACCCCGGAGCAGGTGAAGGCGCTGTTCCGCCGCGCCTTCATCATCGGCCGGCGCTTCCGCATCGTCCATGTCGTGCACGGCCGTGGCCGCGAGCACGAGGTGATCGAGGTGTCCACCTTCCGCGCCTACCTCGATGCCTCCGCCGCCGAGCAGGTGGCGGGCAACGAGAAGACCTCCAAGTCCGAACTCGCCGGCAAGAGCCACGTCGTGGACGCCAGCGGTCGGGTGCTGCGCGACAACGTCTGGGGCCCGCAGGACGAGGACGCCGCGCGGCGCGACTTCACCGTCAACGCGCTCTACTACGACCCGCGCCGCCAGATCGTCGTCGACTACCACCACGGACTGGCTGACGCCAAGAAGCGCCTGCTGCGCATGATCGGCGACCCGGTGACGCGCTACCGCGAAGACCCGGTGCGCATCATCCGTGTCGTGCGCTTCGCGGCCAAGCTCGGCTTCGAGATCGAGCCCGGCACGCGCAAGCCGATCCGCGCCTGCGCCGACCTGCTCGCCAACGTGCCGGCCAGCCGCCTGTTCGACGAGATGATCAAGCTGCTGCAGACGGGGCATTCGCTGGCCAGCCTGGAAGAGCTGCGCAAGCAGGGGCTGCACAAGGGCGTGTTCCCGATCCTGGACGCTGTGCTCGACGATGCGCACCAGCACGACGGCCGGGAGCAGTTCATCCAGCGCGCGCTGGGTGACACCGACCGCCGTGTCGGCGAGGGCAAGCCGGTGGCGCCGAGCTTCATGCTGGCCTGCATGTTGTGGCACGACGTGCTGCGCCGGACGGAGCAGCTGCGCGCCAAGGGCGAAGGTCCGATCGCTGCCATGCAGGCCGCCACGGATGCTGTCTTCGACGCCCGCATCGGCGACATCTCCGGCCGCGGCAAGCTGGCCGCCGACATGCGCGAGATCTGGCTGATGCAGCCGCGCTTCGAGCGTCGCACGCCCTCGTCGGCGCTGTCGCTGGTGGAGCAGGTGCGCTTCCGGGCCGGTTTCGACTTCCTGCGCCTGCGCGCCGATGCCGGGGAAGCCGATGTCGAGCTGGCCCGCTGGTGGGAGGACTTCTCCACCGCGAACGAAGCCGAGCGCGAAGAGCTGCTGACCGAAGCCCGCGTGCAGGACCAGGCCCGCCGCGCAGCGGGCGGATCCACTGCCCGTGCGCCCGTGGCGGAGGGGGACTCCACGGCCGCCGCCGGCCCGGCGCCTGCTGCCGCCCGCAAGCGTCGCCGTCGCCGCAAGCCGGCGGGCGAGCGAGGCGCTGCGGCGCCTGCCGCCACCGACCCGAACGGCAGTGACACCTGACACCCCGGCAGTGCTGGCCTGCATCGGCCTGGGCGCCAACCTGGGCGATACGGCGGCGACGCTGGATGCCGCGTGTGCCGCGCTGGCCGCGCTGCCCGAGACGGTCTGGGTGGCTGCCTCCGGGCGGTGGCGCAGCCGGCCGGTCGAGGCGAGCGGCCCGGATTACCTCAATGCGGTGGCGTGTGTGCGCACTGGCTTGTCGCCCGAGGCGCTGCTGGAGGCCCTGCAGGCCATCGAACACCACCATGGCCGCGCACGGCCTTACCCCAACGCACCGCGCACCCTGGACCTGGACCTGCTCCTGCACGGTGATCTGCAGCGGAGCACCGCCCGGCTGACGCTGCCGCATCCGCGCATGGCCGAACGGGCATTCGTGCTGCTGCCGCTGATGCAGCTGTGTGCGGCCTTGCCGGGGCAGATCCGGCTGCCGGGCGGGGCGGATGTGGTCGACTGGACCGCGCGTGCACAGCACCTTGCGGCGCAGCAGGGCATTGCCCCCGCCTGATCTGGTGCCCCTTCAAGGGCGCTGGCTCGATTCGATCCGGGCTTCGATCTGGGCCTCGAAATAGCGTTGCAGCGTGAAGGTGATCGACGACAGCAGCATCGTGGTCCCGACCAGCAGCGCGGTGATGACGCCGAGCACGGCCAGCCAGCCGCCGGGGGGGGTGCCCTGGCCTGCAGGTGCCGTGGGGTTGTGGCGCGCATCCCACCGCTCGTCACTGCTCAATCCACCGAGAATCGCCGCGAACATGCTCGCCACGATCGACAGCCCGCCCAGCGGCAGCAGCCACGGGGCGGCGTGGTCGTCGATCCCGAAGGCCAGCATGCGCTGCACCCCGGCCATGCCCAGCAAGGTCATCGGCACATGCACCCAGCCCCACACGTCGCGCAGGCCGTGCAGGTAGAAGCGGTGCAGCCCGAAGCCGCCCCCCACCACGGCCAGCCAGGTCGCCAGCGTCTTCGACTTCACGCGGGTCATGCCGAGGCTCCGGGCTGTGCGGTCGTCGGGTCCAGCGTGTCGCCTGCGCCCAGCATCCGTTGCATCATCACCACATCGAGCCAGCGGTCGAATTTCCAGCCGACCGAGCGCATCACGCCGAGTGTCTCGAATCCGCAGGCGCGGTGCACGCCGATGGAGCCGAGGTTGTCCGAGTCGCCGATCACCGCGAGCAGTTGCCGTGCACCCAGCGCCGTGCACTGCGCGATCAGCTCGACCAGCAGCAGTCGGCCCAGCCCCAGGCGGTGGGCGCGCGGGGACAGATAGATCGAATCCTCCAGTGCGTAGCGCCATGCGGGGCGGGCACGGAAGTGGTTGGCGTAGGCGTAGCCGAGCACCTCGGGCCCTTGGCCGAGGTCATGTTCGACGACCAGCCAGGGCAGGCCCTTGCCGAGCACATCGGCGCGGCGGCGGGCCATCTCGGCCAGGTCGGGTGCGTCGATCTCGAAGGTGCCGGTGCCGTGGTCGACGTTCGCGGCATAGATCGCCGTGATGGCCGGCAGGTCGGCTTCCTGGCTGGGACGGATCGTGGGAGCGTTCATGGGTGTCCGGGAGAGTTTATAATCTTGGGTTTTCCGACGACGGCTGACCGGCAAGCATGCCACGCAGCGTGATCTAACGGGGTCGGGAAGAAAGTGGTGGTCGCTGGCAGGTCTTCTGGACTTGCGAGCGGCATTGTCTGATCTGCTGGCCTGAGTGTCTCCTGGTCGCGTGGGTCTCTGGTTTTGTCTTCTCTACCTTTGATCAAGGAAACATCATGGTCGTGATCCGTCTTTCCCGTGGTGGCGCCAAGAAGCGCCCGTTCTACAACCTGGTCGTGGCCCACAGCCAGAACCGCCGTGACGGCCGCTTCATCGAGCGCGTCGGCTTCTACAACCCGGTCGCCTCGGGTCAAGCCGAAGCCCTGCGCGTCGCCTTCGACCGTGTGGACTACTGGACCAGCGTCGGTGCGCAGCTGTCGCCCACCGTCGAGCGTCTGATCAAGCAGGCCAAGTCCACGGTCGCTGCGCCCGTCGCTGCCGCTGCCTGATTGCCCTTGCCCTGACCGCCCTGAGCACTCCCACCATGACCGTGACCACTCCCGATGACGCCGTGGCCTGGCCCGATGACGCCATCGAGGTCGCGCGGGTGGCCGATGCCTGGGGCATCAAGGGCTGGCTGCGGATCCAGCCGTACGCGGCGGATCCGCAGGTCGTGTTCAAGGCACGGCACTGGTTCCTGCAGCCACCGGCCGGCAAGCCGCGCGCCAAGGATGCGCCCGCCTTGCCCAAGGTGCTGAACGTCACGCTGGTCAAGGAGCACAGCGATGGCGTGATCGCCTCCGTGCGCGAAGTCGCCGACCGCAACGGCGCCGAGGCGTTGCGCGGTGCACGCATCTTCGTGTCGCGTTCGATCTTTCCGAAGACGGACGACGGCGAGTATTACTGGATCGACCTGATCGGCCTGAACGTGGTCAACCGTGACGGCGCGGCGCTGGGCACGGTCGCCGAAATGATGGACACCGGCGCCCACAGCGTGATGCGCCTGACCGCCGAGAGCGTCGACGAGGCCGGCGCGCCCCGCACCATCGAGCGCCTGATCCCCTTCGTCGCCGCCTACATCGACGATGTCAGCCTGACCGAGCGGCGCATCGTCGCCGACTGGGGTCTGGACTACTGACCCCGCTGCGCCTGCCGTGCGCTTCGACATCGTCACCCTGTTTCCCGAGCTGTTCGACCCGTTCCTGAAGGTCGGCGTCACCCGCCGCGCCTACACGACGGGGCAGGTCGACGTGCGCCTGTGGCCGCTGCGCGACCACGCCGACAACCCCTACCGCCGGGTCGATGACCGCGCCTACGGCGGCGGACCGGGCATGGTGATGCTGGTGGAGCCGCTGGAGCGTGCGCTCGCGGCCATCCGCGCCGACCGGGTCGAGGCCGCGCCGGTCCTCCTCTTCAGTCCGGCCGGCGCCACGCTGACGCAGTCGCGCGTGCAGGCGCTGGCCGCCAGCCCGGGGGCGATCCTGGTCTGTGGCCGCTATGAAGGGCTGGACCAGCGTTTCATCGACCGCCATGTGGACGAGGAAGTCAGCCTGGGTGACTTCGTGCTGTCGGGGGGCGAACTGCCCGCGCTGACGCTGCTGGACGCCGTGACGCGCCTGCAGCCGGGTGTCCTGAATGCAGCGGCCTCGCACGAGCAGGACAGCTTTTCCGACGGCCTGCTCGACTGCCCGCACTACAGCCGCCCCGAGACGCTGGGGGAGGACGCCGTGCCACCCGTGCTGCTGTCGGGCCACCACGCGCACATCGCCACCTGGCGCCGCGAGCGGCAGCTGGAGCTGACGGCGCGCCGCCGTCCCGACCTGATCGCCGCGGCTCGCCAGGCTGGCCAGCTCAGCCGGGCCGATGAGCTGTACCTGTCGAAAATCCGGCTATAATCTTGGGTTTTGATCCTCTGCCTGAAGGCAGCCGGGTGCTCGGCATGAGTCCCCGCCCTTGCAAGCACGATCGCCTGGAGCTTCCATGAACCTGATCCAAGAACTCGAGCAAGAAGAAATCGCTCGACTGAACAAGACCATCCCCGTCTTCGCCCCTGGCGACACGGTGATCGTCAGCGTCAACGTCGTCGAAGGCACCCGCAAGCGTGTGCAGGCCTACGAAGGTGTCGTCATCGCCCGCCGCAACCGTGGCCTGAACAGCAACTTCATCGTGCGCAAGATCTCCAGCGGCGAAGGCGTGGAGCGCACGTTCCAGCTGTACAGCCCGCTGATCGCCTCGATCGAAGTCAAGCGCCGCGGTGACGTCCGCCGCGCCAAGCTGTACTACCTGCGCCAGCGCAGCGGCAAGTCGGCACGCATCAAGGAAAAGCTGGCCTGATCGCTGGCTCACCCGCCGACCCAGGCATCCTGCACGCAGGACACCTCGGCAACAAGGCCGCCTTCGGGCGGCTTTGTCGTTTTCGGCCTATGCTGAACGGCATGTCTCGACCGCCCACCCTGATCCGCGATCCACGTGCCGTGCCGGTGGCCAGCGCGGACTCCCATCTGCCGGCGCTGCCCGGTGATCGTCTGCAGCCTGCCCTGCTCAAGGCGCGGTTCGCATCACCGCCCGACTGGCAGCCTGAATTCCGCGGCGATGGCGGTGGTCCGCTGTCGGCGCGTGTGCCGGCCGCTGCGGCCGTGCTGGTGGCGCTGGTGGTGCGCGAGGAGGGTCTGCGCGTGCTGCTGACACGCCGTACCGACCACCTGCGCCACCACGCCGGGCAGATCAGTTTCCCGGGCGGGCGGGTGGATCCCGGCGAGGTGGATCCGGTCGTGACCGCATTGCGCGAGGCGCGCGAGGAAATCGGGCTGGAGGACCGGCACATCGAAGTGATCGGCGCCTTGCCTGCCTACACCACTGTCACGTCCTATGTCGTGACCCCGGTGGTGGCGCTGGTGCATCCGCCCTTCGATCTGCAGATCGACGGCGGCGAGGTCGCCGAGGCGTTCGAGGTGCCACTGGAGTTCCTGATGACGCCTGCGCACCACCGGCTCCACCTCTTCGACACGCCCACCGAGCGCCGCAAGTTCCTGTCGATGCCCTGGCACGGTCCGTCGGCGCAAGGTGACGAGCGCGAGTACTTCATCTGGGGCGCCACAGCGGCGATGCTGCGCAACCTCTACCGCTTTCTGGCTGCCTGATTGTTGATGCGCATGATGGCCTGTGCCGTGTCGTTGTTCACACCGTTATCATTGACGGCATGAGTTTTCTTGCCGTCCTGCTGGCGCTGATCGTCGAACAACTGCGGCCCCTGCCGCAGGGAAATCCTGTGCACGAGGCCCTGATCGACTGGGCCCGCTGGACCGCACGCAACTTCGACGCGGGCCGCGAACACCATGCCTGGGTGGTCTGGGCCGTGACGGTGTTCACCCCGGCGCTGCTGACCTGGGGGGTGTTCGAACTGCTTCACCACCAGAGCTTGCTGCTGGCACTGGGCTTCAACCTGCTGATCCTCTACCTGACGCTGGGATTCCGCCAGTTCAGCCACTATTTCACCGACATCCGCGACGCCCTGGAGCAGGGTGACGAGGACCGCGCCCGCCGTGTGCTGCAGGAGTGGCGCCACCTCGACGCCAGCGAGCTGCCGCGCACCGAACTGCTGCGCCACGTCATCGAACACGCGCTGCTGGCGGCGCACCGGCACGTGTTCGGCGTGTTCTTCTGGTTCGTGCTGGGCTCGGCGCTCGGGCTCGGGCCGGTGGGGGCGGTGGTCTACCGCATGTCGGATTTCTGCGCCCGCTACTGGGCCTTCAAGATCCGTGCAGAAACCGCCCCTGTCAACGGGGCGCTGATGCTGCGGTCGCAGGCGGCGTTCGCGGTGCTGGACCATGTGCCGGCCCGGCTGACGGCAGCGGGTTTTGCGGTGGTCGGCAATTTCGAGGAGGCGGTGGATTGCTGGCGCCAGCATGCAGGCCTGTGGCAGCAGTCGAATGACGGCATCCTGCTGTCCGCCGCTGCCGGGGCCTGTGGCGTTTCGCTGGGCGGGGCGGATGCGCCGGCCCTGAGTCTCGGAACCTTCGCAGTGGCCTTGCCCGGTGAGGAGGCTGTCGGTGGCCAGGGCAGCACGCCGGGTGCGCCACCCGCCCTGTCGCACTTGCGTACGGTGGTCGGGCTGGTCTGGCGCTCGATGGTGCTGTGGATGATGCTGCTGGCCTTGTTGTCGCTGGCGAACCGGCTGGGCTGAGCGGGTGGGGCATATCAGCCCTTGAGCGTCTGCACCGTCAGACCGCCCGCCAGCGCCATCATCATCATCGCGACGCCTGCGTCGAACACCCGCCACGTCTGCGGCCGCCGGAACAGCGGCGCCAGCCGCCCCGCCGCCCACGCCAGCAGCGTGAACCACAGCAGGCTGGCCGTCATCGCGCCTGCGGCGAACACCCAGCGTTGTTCCCCCTGCGCATTGGCGAGAGATCCCAGCAGCACCGTGGTGTCCAGCCAGGCATGGGGATTGAGCCAGGTGAAGGCCGCCACCTGCAGCAGTGCCGTCGACAGAGCCATGGGCGCTCCGCCTTGGGCATCGAGGCCCTGTCCGTCGGGCCGCCATGCCCGGCGGGCGGCGCGCAGGCCATACACCGACAGGAACAGGATCCCGCCGACCGTCAACAGTGGAATCGCCAGCGGGAAATGGGTGGATGCGGCGCCGATGCCGGCCGTTCCCAGCGCGATCAGCACAGCATCCGAGATGGCACAGAAGGCGACCACCGCGGCCACATGTTCACGCCGGATGCCCTGGCGCAGGACAAACGCATTCTGGGCACCGATGGCCATGATCAGGCCCGCGCTGGCGGCCATGCCGAGGAAGAAGGTGGTGGTGTTCATGGGGGAGAGCGTAGGCAGGCAGGGTGATTCAGTCCAACTAAACTTCCTAACCATGATTAAGCTGAACTTCATTTTATGATCGACCTCGCCGCGCTGCGTGCGCTGTCCACCGTGCTGCGCCTGGGCAGCTTCGAGCGGGCGGCACGCGAGCTGCACGTCACGCCCTCGGCCATCTCGCAGCGGGTCAAGGCGCTGGAGGAGCGGCTGGGCTGCGTGCTGCTGATCCGCGCGTCGCCGGTCACGCCGACGCCGGAAGGCGCGCGGCTCTACCGCCATTACCTGCAGATCGAGATGCTGGAGGCCGACCTGCAGCACGACCTGCAGCCGCTGACAGAGCCGGGCGCGCCGGGCACGCGCGCGCGCTGCATCCCCGTGGCCGTCAACGCCGACAGCCTGGCGACCTGGGTGGTCCCGGCGATGGCCGATTTCCATGCCCGCACCGGCGACACGCTGGCGCTGCACGTCGATGACCAGGACCACACCCGCGAGTGGCTCAAGAGCGGCACGGTGTTCGGCGCGGTGACGGCGGCGGCGGAGCCGGTGGGGGGCTGCCGGGTCGATGCGCTGGGGGCGATGCGCTACATCGCGGCGGTGAACCCGGCGTTCGCGGCGCGGCATTTTGCGGACGTGACGCTGGCGGAAGGCTTCCGCCGCGCGCCGATGCTGGTCTACAACCAGAAGGACCAGATGCAGCACCGCTTCCTGTCCGACGTGATCGGCGAGGACTGCACGCCGCCGCAGTGGTGGGTGCCGTCGGCGCAGGGGTTTCTGGACGCCGCCATCGCCGGGCTCGGCTGGGGGCTGCACCCGGTGGCGCTCGCGGCCCCGGCGCTGAAGGCGGGCACGCTGGTGGATCTGTGTCCGGGGCACAGCGTCTCGGTGGCGCTGTACTGGCAGAGCTGGCGGCTCGATTCGGCCAGCGTGCGTACGCTGCGGGACTGCGTCTGGCGGGCGGCGTCGGCGGTGCTGGATCAGTAGTGCGTGCGCCCCAGTTCGTCCCGGATCTCCAGGTAGATCCTGTGCCGTGACGGCGCGATGTCGCCACGCGCCAGCGCCGCCAGCACGGCGCAGCCCGGCTCGTGGTCATGGCTGCAGTTGGCGAAGCGGCACTGGCCGAGGTAGGGCGAGAGGTCCGGCATCCACGCCGCCAGGTCTTCCACCGGGATGTGGCGCAGGCCGAATTCCTGAAACCCCGGTGAGTCGATCAGCGCGCCGGTGTGCGCATCGTCGAGCCAGTACCAGCGCGTGTGCGTCGTCGTGTGGCGGCCCGAGTTCAGCGCCACCGAAATCTCGCGCACCGGCGCCGCCGCGTCGAGGCCCAGCAGGTTCACCAGCGTGCTCTTGCCCGTGCCGGACGGGCCGAGCACCAGTGTCGAGCCGGTGGCGAGCAGGTCGGTCAGCTTCGCACGGGTGGTGTCCGGGTCGGCCTTGATGGCGACCTCGACCACGTCGTAGCCCATTTTCACGTACGGGGCCAGCCGCTCGCGGGCGAGCTGTGCGGACTCGATCAGGTCGATCTTGTTCAGCAGGATGCTGACCTTGATGCGCGCTTGTTCGGCGGCGATCAGCGCGCGGGCGAGCTGGCTTTCGCTGAACACCGGCTCGGCGGCGACCAGGATCAGCAGCCGGTCCAAGTTCGCCGCGAAGGACTTGGTCTTCCACTCGTCCTGGCGGTAGAGCAGGTTGGTGCGCGGCTCCATCGCCTCGATCACGCCCTCATTGCCGAGCGTGTCGGTGGGCTGCCAGCGCACGCGGTCGCCGACGACGAGCTGGCTTTTCTTGCCGCGCGGGCTGCACTTGATCTCGCGGCCCTCCGGCGTCTCGACGAGGTAGTGGCGGCCGTGGCCGGCGATGACGAGGCCGATGTCGAGTTCAGGTGTGGGCATGGAGGGCGGCGAGGCGTTCGGACGCGGGCGGGTGGGAATAGTGGAAACGCACGTACAGCGGATCGGGCGTCAGCGTGGTCGCGTTGTCCTCGAACAGCTTGAGCAGGGCGGATTGCAGGTCGGTGGCGCGTGCCTGCTGGCGGGCGTAGGCGTCGGCCTCGAACTCGTGGCGGCGCGACACGGCGGCCGTGATCGGCGTGATGAAGAAGCCGAACACCGGCCCGGCCAGCGTCAGCAGCAGCAGCGCCAGGCCGTGGTTCGGCGCCATCATGTTCGGCTGCACGCCCAGGCCCGTGTAGAAGGACGGCTGGTTCATCAGCCAGCCCAGCAGCGCCAGACTCGCCAGCCACACGCCCATCACCGTGACCAGCCGCTTGGGCACATGGCGGTGGTGGAAATGGCCGAGTTCGTGGGCGAGCACTGCCTCGATCTCCTCCGGCGACAGCCGCGACAGCAGCGTGTCGAAGAAGACCACGCGCTTGCTGGCGCCGAAGCCGGTGAAATAGGCGTTGGCGTGCGCCGAGCGCTTGGAGCCGTCCATCACGTACAGCCCCTGCGCCTTGAAGCCGCAGCGTTGCATCAGCGCCTGCACGCGGCCCTTGAGCGCCTCGTCGGCCAGCGGGTGGAACTTGTTGAACAGCGGCGCGATCACGGTCGGGTAGAGCACCTGCATCAGCAGCGTGAACCCGGCCAGCACCGCAAACGCCCACAGCCACCACAGCGGCCCGGCAGCGGCCATCAGCCACAGCACCAGCGCCATCAGCGGCACCCCGACGACGATGCCCACCACGGTGCCGACCAGCGCGTCCTTGAGCCACAGCCCCCAGCTCATGCGGTTGAAGCCGAACTGCTGCTCGATGCGGAAGGTGCGCCAGAGGTCGAAGGGCAGGTCGATCACGCTGCCGATGGCGCTCACCGCCACCAGCAGCGCCACCTGATACCCCAGCTCGCCCCAGCGCGGCAGCGCCCAGTCCAGCACGAGGCCATTGACGGCGTCCAGCCCGCCCAGCAGCGTCCAGCCCAGCAGCATCGCGCCACCCCAGGCGGTGGTCAGCAGCTCGAAGCGCTGGCGGGCGATGGTGTAGTCGGCGGCCTTCTGGTGCGCGTCCAGCGAGACGACCCCGGCGAAGGCGGCGGGCACGGCGCCGCGGTGCTGCGCGACGTGGCGGATCTGGCGGCTGATGAGCCACAGTCGGGTGCCGAGCATGGCCACGAGGGCGGCGGCGAAGGCGGTCGTCACGGCAAGCGAATTCATGGCGGGATTCTCGCCGATGGCGCGTGGGAAAATCCCGGCACTTTCTGGAGCCCTTGATGACCGAGCCGACCGCCGCTGCCGCCACCACCCCGATCCCCGTCCTGGCCCGCCATGACCAGAACCTCGTCTGGGTGGACATGGAAATGACCGGACTTGACCCCGCGACCGACCGCATCATCGAGATCGCCGTCGTCGTCACCGACGCGCAGCTCACCGTGCGCGTCGAAGGCCCCGTGATCGCCATCCACCAGTCCGACGCCGTGCTCAACGGCATGGACGCCTGGAACAAGGGCACGCACGGCAAGAGCGGCCTGATCGACCGCGTGAAGGCGTCCACCGTGACCGAGGACGAGGCCGCACAGCAGGTGATCGCCTTCCTGAAGCAGTACGTCAGCGCCAAGGCTTCGCCGATGTGCGGCAACAGCATCTGCCAGGACCGGCGCTTCATGGCCAACTACATGAAGAAGCTCGAAGCCTTCTTCCACTACCGCAACGTCGATGTCTCCACGCTGAAGGAGCTGGCGCGCCGCTGGCAGCCGGGGCTGGTCGAAGGCTTTAAGAAGCACCAGAAGCACACGGCGCTGGCGGACATCCATGAGTCGATCGAGGAGTTGCTGTATTACCGGGCGCACATCCTGAAGGTTTGAGCAGCCCCTCGACCCGCTCGGACATGAAGTCGTCGGTGACTTGCAGGCCGGCGAGGAAGAAGCTGTCCCAAGCCGAATTCAGTGGCGCAATGATGCGTTCCTGACCCACGACCCGCACGGTCACCACACGAGTCTCGGCTGGAAACCGCACATCAGCAGGCAGACGCACGGCCTAGGTGCGGTTGTTCGTGAAGATGGTGCTGGTGGTCATTGGTCACCTCGGCGGAAGGGGGCTTGCTATATACATTGCCCGCGCAGGCATGGTCGATCGGGTGCTCCGCTCAAAAGCCGACCACGGTGACCACCGCTTGCAGGAAGAAGTCCCGAGGAAATGAGGCCCTTCCATGCTCGTCGCACAGGTGCCAGAGCGTCGTGAAGGTGCCGTTGCGGGCGGGGGCGGTGAAATCGAGGTGCAGCGCCACGGACTGACCCGGTGCGGTGTCGGGTACGGCGGTACAGGCTGCGCTGCAGCGCAAGTGCGCATCCTCCACGGCTTCCAGCCCTTCGCCCGTGCGTCGTGCGATGACCAGTTCGTCGTCCAGTCGAACCAGCCGCCGCGCCTGCCAGGCGACGGTGCCGACGTTGTGCAGTGACCAGGTCTGGGTGAATGTCTCGCCTGGGGCGATCAGCGTGGGGTGCTCGTGCGTGGGCAGATGGGGAATGACGGCGACCGCGTCGCCTGGGGTGGTCTGGCTGCGCACGACGCCAGCAGCGGCTTGGCCGCGAAGACTGGCCTGGTGGCCGTGGAGATAGTGCCGCAGCAGCACGATCGGCGACACCTGCAGCGCCCCTGACAGCCGCGTCAGCGTGTGCACAGAGGGGTCGCGCGTGGAGCCATCGAGCAGCGAATACAGGTGCGAGCGCGTGATGTCCGCCTTGTCGGCGATGTCCGACATCGACAGCGCCAGTTCATGGCGTTGGCGCCGGACCAATTCCTGAATTGGCGTGCTGGCGCCCGAGGTTTGCCGTGGCATTCGGGTTTCTCCCTGGGTTTTGTCCGGCGACTGGGTGCGCCGTTTTGTTGACTGTGGAATTTCTCACATTTGTAAAGAGGGTGTGAAATTTTTGTGTATCTGTCCGCTATAGCGGACATGGGCGGTGCGTAGGATCCGTGCGGATTTCGCATAACAGGCGCACGTCGGTACACGGAACTTTGTGGTTCTCGGGCTAGGCGGGTGCGGCAGGGGGAGGGGTCTTGCGGTGGGCGCCGGAGTGGCGTGTAGCTGCGCAATCAATTCCCCGTTTTTTTATCACCGGCTCAGGTGGGAGTCGGCTGCATTCCTGTGTTGTTACAAATTGGTGGATTTATGCGCTTTAAATTTTCTCTGACCAAGGTTGCTTTCGCGTCCGCTGTACTTCTTTCTGGTTGTGGAGGCGGTGGAGATAGTAGCGTTGATCAAAATATCACAGGTAGGGTGGCTGATGGATATATAAGTGGCGCTATTGTTTTTTGGGATTGCAATAATAATATGATAGTGGATTCCGGCGAGATTTCCACCAATTCCGGTGCGCATGGCGTATATAATATATCTCCCCCACCGTCTGCTTCGTGTGTTCTTCGAGCCTATGTCCCTGCAACTGCGATTGACGAAGACACCAACTCACCTGTAGGGGCGGGGTTGGTTCTTTCCTCAGTTAGTGGGTCGCCGTATTTTATTAGCCCTCTTACTACACTGATTGAACTGGGAGCGGTAACAGAGGCTGATTTAAATAAAACAATGGCGGGGTCAACTGTCCCCGCCTCAAAGGACTACATTGCCGCAGGATTAAGTGGGGTTCAAAATCACGTTGCGGCAAAATATGCAGCCGAGGCATTAAAGGCTGTGGCTGGGCAGATTGTTGTTGGCGATGTCGATGCTAGAAGAAGAATCGTGTCGAACGCATTTTCATTGTTGCCGCCGGAAGCGTTTGTATCAAAATCAGTAAAAGACCAGTCTGTGTACGAAAAATTTTTCTCTGACATTAAAGGTGTTGGACGAATTAATCCATTGGCGGCATTTCTGGGTACGGCGGAATTTGCTATCAATGAAGAAGCTTTCTCGATCAACGACCCCCGCCGGCCTGTTGTGCAGGCTGCGCTAGACGCTATAAAAATGCATCCGCAAGTTATTGTTGGATCAAATATTAGGTGGGGATCTTTGCCAGAATCGGTAAGACTTAACTTCGCTTCAAAATTAGCCGATGGAAATATTTTTCCAGAAACAGATGAGGTTAAAAAGTTGCGAGATGTATTGTTTAATGAAGCGCAAAAAGCTAGAGAAAAAATAAATGCAGCAAAAGATAAATCATTGCGCGCCCAAACGGTCACTATTTTAAATAATGCGACGGATGCGGCAATGACTTCTGTTAGCTCTGCTATGGCACTTTTCCCTGGGCCGAGTTATGCGGCGTCAGTCGCCAGAAAAGAAGTGGCTCTTGGGAAATTTGTGGATTCAATTAAGATACTAAAGACACTAGAGAAATATCCAAAACTAATCGAGTCTATGCCGGATTGCGCCAAAGCCTTGGAGAGGGCAATTGTTATTTTTGGGTATAAGGAGCTGGAGCTGAAAGATGGCACTGAAGTGGCCATGAGTTTTTTGAAGTGCGCTAAAGGATTTACGAGTGAAAATATGGGGGTTATTGTTTCGGCATTCGATGCAGGAAAGTCTGCAACCGAAATTGGAAATGCGCAAAGCCTGGTTGAATTGTTGTCCACTTTAAATGATGTCACGTCCTCTATTATGGATATGGCGGGACTCTCGGTTGTGAAAGCTATTTTTGATGAATGGGATCTGGTGGTCGTAAAAAGGCAAAAATACCTGATTGATCAAATTAGGGATGGGAATTTGGCTGATGCGAAAATGCAAAAAACAATGGATGATGTTATTGGGTCACTTAATTCTCTGTATGAGGATTTGGGTGAGCAATTAATATCGGCCAGATTACGCCCTTATATTCATATGGTGGCTGATTCATGTTCTGGTGGGTATTTGTTGGTGAAGGGTCGCTGTTATATGGCGCCTACGGTTTCTTCGGTGTTGCCGATTCAGGTGGTGCTGAACCAGGCCACCCCCTTCACCATCACCGGCCAAAACCTCCCCCTAACCTCCGTCCTCTCCATCGCCGACGCCACCTGCCAGACCCCCACCAACCGGACGGCCACGGGCTTCACCGTGGTCTGTACGCCGGGTGGGGCGGCTGGGAGCAAGGTGGTGACGGTCAAGACGGATACGGAGGTGAACAGGGGGGAAGTGATTAATCCAAGTAAGTCAATTACTGTGACGGCTCAGACAAGTAAATACCCTGAGGGAACTTGGTATAGCGTCTCAAAAAATATCTTATCGACCGAAAATGTTGCAAAAATTGATGGGAATATTGTTAACTCCCAGCCTTTCGGGGGATTGTTCTATAAACTTAATTCACCTGTTGATGCAGATAATATAACATTCGAGGTGTCGGCGGTTTTTGCGTCAATGCCGGGTACTTATTCGGGTTACGATATTGCCTTTGCCCTAAACAACATGTTCACCTCGGGGGAGGTTGATAGTAATAATATACCGTCTCCAACACGAGTGCTGCAGGCCAACTTTAGAACAAATGGATGGTCTGATATAATTACAGCTATTACGGAAAATGGAAATCAGGCTATATACATAGGTACAACTGACACAAGACAGTGGCATTTATATAAGGTGACAACACTAAATGGTGTTATTGGTGTCTACGTGGATAATGTGTTGAGGTATACTATGCCATATGCTGGCAGCATGGGCATGTCTTCCGCTTTCACAGCCAATGGCTTGTCTGGAATAATGATTGACCCTGCTTCTTTAAAAATATATCCGACACGGTAATTTGGTTCGTGCCGCATGGCACTGCCGAGCTGGGCAAGGGTCTGGATGCTGCGATCAAGCGCCAGTTGGGTCTGTGAAACCGGAGACGCA
>NZ_JAXHOF010000003.1:0-1567941 GCF_034519685.1 Sphaerotilus sp.
ACACCTCAGCTGTCACACCAGGAAGCAGCCCAGAGAGTGGGCATTCCGAAGGGCTCGCTGAGCAACTGGGTGGCGAGCAGCCAGCGCCGGGGAGCGCAGGCGCTGAAGGAGGCCGAGCCTTCGGTGGCGGAACTGAAGGCCGAGGTCAGCCGGCTGCGCCGGGAACTGGCGCGGGTGGAGATGGAGCGCGAAATCGTAAAAAAAGCGGCCGCGTACTTTGCGAGGGAGTCGCTGCAAGGTACGCGGTCATGAAGGAGCTGCAGGCTCGACACGACTATCCGGTGGCGGTGCTGTGCTCGGCGCTGGGGGTCTCGCGCAGCGGGTACTACGCCTGGTGCGAGAGGCCAGCCTCGGCCCGTCAGCGCGACGACGAGCGGCTGAAGGTGGCCATCCGAGGGGTGCATGCGGCCAGCCGCCAGACCTACGGCACGCGCCGGGTGCTGGCGGAGTTGCGGGCGCAGGGCTTCGAGGCCGGGCGGGACCGTGTGGACCGACTGCGCCGCACGATGGCGCTGCGTTGCCGGCAGAAGCGCTGCTTTCGCGTCACCACGGACTCCGAGCACCTGCTGCCCGTGGCCGATAACCTGCTGCTGCAGGACTTCACCGCCAGCGCCCCTGATCGGATCTGGCTCACCGACATCACCTACATCCGCACCGACGAGGGCTGGCTCTACCTGGCCGGACTCAAGGACATGTGTACCCGAGAGATCGTCGGCTATGCGATGGACGAGCGCATGACCCAGCAGCTCTGCCTGCGCGCGCTGGGCCACGCCCATGCCCGGCGCCGACCCCCGCCCGGGCTGATCCACCACTCCGATCGGGGCAGCCAGTATTGCGCTCGCGACTACCGTCACGCACTCGATGCACTGGGCATGCGAGCGTCGATGTCACGTCGCGGCAACTGCTATGACAACGCCCCGATGGAGAGCTTCTGGGGCAGCTTGAAGAACGAACTCGTCCACCACCGGCGCTTTGCCACCCGCGCTCAGGCCATTGCCGAAATCACCGAGTGGATCGAGGTCTTCTACAACCGCCAGCGTCGCCACAGCGCCATCGGCAACCTCCCGCCTGCCGTCTTTGCTCGGCAGTTCTATCAACAACTGCGCTCTGCGCATTAACTTCGACTGTCCACGGTTGACAGGACACCTCAGACACGTCCGACGATCACGGCGGGAATGAAGGAGTTGGGTGACGCCAGACGACTTGTGCCGATAGCGCCGAAGAATCGCGTTCGGCGCGTGGGCGCCGGAAGGCCACGGGCAACGGATAGTGACGCGGGGCTGCGCCCAGCATTGGAGCAACTGGTGGAACCGGCAACACGCGGTCATCCGATGTCGCCGTTGCGTTGGACTTGCAAGAGCGTGCGCACGTTGGCCACCGAGTTGACTCGGCAGGGCCACCCGGTCAGCCATCAGACTGTGAGCGAGGTACTGCAGCGTTCGGGCTACAACCTGCAGGTCAATCGCAAGACGCGCGAAGGGGCTGCACATCCGGACCGCAATGCGCAGTTCGAACACATTGCGCGGCGCGCCAATGAATTTCAACAGCGTGGTCAACCGGTGATCTCGGTGGACACCAAGAAGAAGGAATTGGTATGGGACTTTAAGAATGCGGGGCAAGAGTGGCATCCCTGCGGCCAACCGCCCGCAGTTCGAGTGCACGACTTCAAGGATGACGAACTGGGCAAGGCCATTCCGTATGGCGTCTACGACCTCGGCGCCAATGCCGGGTGGGTCAGTGTCGGGACCGATCACGACACACCTGAGTTTGCGGTCGAATCGATCTATTGCTGGTGGCGCCAGATGGGGCGCAAAACCTATCCCGAAGCCAGCGAGTTGCTCATCACCGCGGATGGCGGGGGCAGCAACGGTTCGCGCACTCGACTGTGGAAACTGGCTCTGCAGCGCCTAGCCGATACCACGGGGCTGAAGATCGTTGTGTGCCACTTCCCGCCCGGCACCAGCAAATGGAACAAGATCGAGCATCGAATGTTTTGCCACATCACCCGCAACTGGCGTGGGCGGCCACTGGAGAGCCTGGAGGTGGTGGTCAACTTGATTGCAAGCACCACCACAACGAAGGGCCTGCGCATACGTGCGGCACTCGATACCGATGCGTACCCGACCGGCATCAAAGTCGACGACGCGGCAATGGCCAACCTGCACCTGACTGCGGACAAATTCCATGGCGATTGGAACTACGCGATCGCGCCCGCCGACCCAGGAGTGATGAGAACTCGGCCTCGCAGGATGCCTAGCAAGTTGACAAAGTAATTTCTTGACGGCTCCTTACTGGCATCCCTTTCAAGGTGAGTCCCCCCAGAGTCGGTAAGCTGCAGGAAGGAAAGGCCAACAGGAGACTGAGATCTGGGAAGCGGTGATTGAGCGGTTCGAGCAGCAGACGCCGGCGAGCGTGATGGCGCGCATGGTTCTGGAGGAGGCGCTGCCGGCGCAGT
Source organism: Sphaerotilus sp. (assembly GCF_034519685.1). Classification (GTDB taxonomy): domain Bacteria; phylum Pseudomonadota; class Gammaproteobacteria; order Burkholderiales; family Burkholderiaceae_C; genus Sphaerotilus. The sequence goes on from NZ_JAXHOF010000003.1 coordinate 2,456, forward strand.
GGATCGACGAGGTGTTCGAGGCGCACCGCGGGCAGCAGTACGCCAGGACGCTGATGTTCTCGACGGTGGTGGAGTTGATGACACTGGTGACGCTGGGGCTGAGGCCGTCGCTGCACGCGGCGGCCATGCAGAGCCGAAGTTTGCCGGTGTCGCTGGCGGCGCTGTACGGGAAGGTCAGCGGGACGAGGCCGGAGTTGCTCAGGGCGCTGGTGCAGGGCAGCGCGCAGCGGCTGGGGCCGGTGATGGGCAGCCTGGACAGGCCGAGGAGTTTGCCGGGGTGGAGGCTGAGGGTGGTGGACGGCAACCACCTGGGGCGCAGCGAGAAGAGGCTGGGGGTGTTGCGTGGTCGGCGTGGCGCGGCGCTGCCGGGGCACGCGCTGGTGGTGTACGACCCGGACGAGGCGCTGGTGCGGGATCTGGTGGCGTGCGAAGACGCGTACGAGAGCGAGCGGGTGGGGGTGATGCCGCTGGTGGCGGGGGCCGAGCCCGGGGATCTGTGGGTGGCCGACAGCCACTTCTGCACGCGCGCACTGCTGCAGGGCTGGCAGGACGCGGCGGCGAGCTTCATCGTGCGTGAGCATGGGCGCCACCCGAGGGTGGGCGAACGCGGGGCGTGGAGCGAGGCGGTGCGCATGGACACGGGCTGTGTGCGGGAGTGCGCCATCACGCTGCGGGCCGTGCGCGGGCAGGCACAGCCCTGCACGCCGTGGCGCTGCATCGAGATCGAGCTGGACGAGCCCACCGAGTCGGGCCGCACGACACTGAGGCTGTGGAGCAATCTGCCCGCGACGGTGGAGGCGACCACGATCGCTGCGCTGTACCGCAAGCGCTGGCGCATCGAGGGCCTGTTCGGGCGGCTGGAGTCGGTGCTCGACAGCGAGATCAAGACCCTGGGGCACCCGCGCGCGGCGCTGCTCGGGTTCACCGTGGCGGTGCTGGCCTACAACGTCCTGGCGCTGCTGCAGGCGGTGATCGAGCAGGCGCACCGGCCCGCCCTGCCCGAGCTGGAGGTCTCCACCTTCCATCTGGCGCAGCACGTCAAGCAGGGCTTCGAGGGCCTGCTCGTGGCGGTGCCGGCCCAGTGCTGGTCCGATCGGGCCGAGCCTTCGCCCGAACGCCTGGCGCGGCGCCTGCTGGAGCTGGCCATGCACCTGCCGGCCAAGAAGCTCGCCACGGCCAAGCGCGGGCCCAAGGTGGCCGCCTCCAAGGGTTGGGTCGATGGCCGAACTGCCCGATCTCATTTCTCCACCGCTCGACTTCTCAAGGCTTCCGGGCGATCACCTTGAAAGGGATGGGTGTGAGGGCCTGGTCGAGTCGTGTGCATTGAAAGTACAGCGGGCGCGCCTTGCCGGTGATGGCTGCCTCGGCCCGCAGCGCGGACTCACGGCGCACATCGCCACTGGTGTCAAGGTAGTCGCGAACTTCGAGACGTGCGATCTCCAACGGCCGGGCGCCGGTTGAAAACAACACGTAGAACAGCGACAGGTCGTGCCACGGCCGCTGGCTCCGACCCTTGATACGCAGGGCGGCCTGGGCGATTTCTTCGCCCGACACCACCCGCGTTTCACGTGGCCCGAATGGCGCCGGTGGCTCGAATCCTGCCAGCGCCGTGAGGATGGCGTCTCGGTGTTGCCGCAGGCGGCGCACAAAGGCTGCACCTCCCTCGTTCAGGCCCTTGATGCTGCCCGCCTTGCTCAAGTGGATGGCCAGCGTCTTGATCCGCCGCTCGACGGCTGTGCGCGTGACACCGAACTGGGCGGCGACCGTTTCGTAGGTGGCGCCGTCGATGACCGCCTTGAGCATCTCCACGGAATGCGCCGCAGAGTCGGTGCCATGCTCTGGTTCTGGTTCCTCTGCCATGACGCAGTTCCCCTTCCGCAGCGAAGACCGTGGTACGCCTCTATGGTCAAGCTCCCGGCCTCAAGTCGCCAGGCAAAACCGGAGGCAAAGGCGCGGGGTTTCGGCATTGGCCTGACAGCCCACTGGGGCGGTACGCATCGCAGTGCCGGCAACCTGCCATGGGCACCGAAGGCGCGCCCGGGCATCTCATCGGTCGATCCCCTCTGGGTTGCACCAGCAGCACCCATCGGGGAACGTCACGACCGATTCATGCGCGCAGTCCGTTGGGGGCCGGCATTCCCAGTCCCGGGTGGCTGGCGCCACCCCAAGACTCTTGCTGCCGACTCACCGCGCAGGCTTGTGGCATTTCCGTCGTGCCTCGCAGTGTTCGAGGCCAGCCGGAACAGACCAAACCCGGACGCCGAATGCCGCATCGATGCCGGCACTCGTCAAAACCATATCTGTCTCGTCATTCTGGCGCGGCGGGAGCGGCGTCGACGTGACACCTCGTAAGCGTCTGCTTCATGGGCATCCGACGGGACCGTGCCGCACCCACGCACACAGCAGTCCCACCATCACGACGACAGCGTCTGTCGTGCGATCCAGCTTCGGATGTCCTCGGCTCTCCAAACGGTGACCCGCGCGGAAAGCTTCAGCGGCTGCGGGAAGGTCCGCGCCTCGATGCGTCGCCACAAGGTGGACTTCGAGAACGGCACGAATACGAGCACCTGTGGTTGTCGCAAGAAGCCGGTGTCAGGAAGTACAGGGGCCGGAAGTGATGGCGGACAGGCCGCCGCGGTGACGGCGAAAGTGGATGTCGATTTGGGCATGATCTGGCCTTGCGGCGGCTGGCGCCAGTGAAGGACATGACCTGCTCTTTCGCGGCTGCGTGGGTCAGGGAAACGCGGGCCGCCAGGAACGCCGAACAGAACAACACCACCGTGGGCGTTCCGGGCGCACGGTGTCAGGAGAGGCAAGCGGGTGGGCCAGACCGCAAGGCGGCTTTAGTCCACATCCGGGGATCAAAGGGAAGTGTTCAGCTCCAGCCCGCAGATCAGCACAAGGGTGCGTGGTTGGCAGGGACGGGGCGATGCAAGGCAGGTATCGACTGCGACGCCGTCGCTGGGCGACAGGCTTGCGTGCGGGGCGCACAGATCGCAAGCCATGCGACCCGCTGATACCTTACCGGGCGGCCTGGGCTCTCTCAAGTCCTTCTGAACAGATCGCGTCAAAAGCACCCGGCGCCGTATGCTGTTGTTGGTGGCATCCACCGAGGTGCGGTCCGAGCGAGTTCGCGCGTGCCGCGCAGCCGACTCTTGGTTCGCCTTCGACACGAGTCCCTGTCCTAGTCCTAGTCCTCGGGGGGTGAGTCACCAGACTCGCAAAGCGGCAATACGGTCATCGCGGCGGGCCTTGTGAGCCACGTCTCCTCGGCCGCGACGCGACCATGCTTAGAGCGGCTAACAAAACCAAACACCCGTCACGTCAGATCCGAGCGATGCTGAGGGGATGAAACAGCAAGAAATCAGTGCGGAGTTGTGGGAACACATCCGCCCGCTGCTGCCAGAGCCCAAGCCCGCCAGTCCTCGCGGAGGGCGCCCCCGTATTGCCGACGAACTCGCGCTCAACGGCATCGTGTACGTCCTGCGAACGGGCATCCCATGGGAAGAGCTGCCTCAAGCGCTGGGCTGGGGCAGCGGCATGACGTGCTGGCGACGACTCCAGCAGTGGCACGAGGCGGGTGTGTGGCACGGGCTGCACATGCTGCTGCTGGAGCATCTCAGGCGCAACGACGCGCTCGACTACAGCCGCATGTGCATCGATGGCTCCAGCGTGGCCAGCCCCCGGGGGGCCGCACACTGGGCCGAACCCGACCGACAGGGGCAAACTCGGCTCCAAGCGCCATGTGCTGACTGACGCCAACGGCACGCCGGTGATGTTCTGCGTCACGGGCGCGAACCGGCATGACTCGGTGGTGTTCGAGGAGATGATCGATGCGCTGCCAGCGATCAAGGGCAAGCCCGGCAGGCCCCGGCGCTGGCCCGACAAGCTCCATGCGGACAAGGCCTACGACTGCAAACGCTGTCGCCAGCATCTCAGGCGGCGGGGCATCCGGGTGCGCATCGCCCGCAAGGGCATCGAGAGCAAGGAGCGTCTGGGCCGTCACCGCTGGGTGGTCGAGCGCACGCATGCGTGGCTGGCGGCCTTCGGCAAGCTCCGGGTGCGCTTCGAGCGCAGCATCACCACCCATGTGGCTCTTTTGTCCCTGGCCTGTTCCATCATCTGTCTGCGGACTCTGCGCAGGTTGTGTTAGCCGCTCTTAGTGTTCAGCGTCCAGGCCCAGACGCCGGGGTGAAGACGGCGGTAGGCGTAGAAGTGCTTGCGCGAGAGCTTGCCGGTGCCGTTGTCCTGACCCCAACGGTGGCCGGTGATGTAGCGTTCGGTCAAGGCTTCGCGCAGGTCGCGGTAGTTGCCGCCGGGCGGTATGCCGAGCAGCCGTAGCTTGGTATCAGGATTGAGGCGCGGCACCTGCACGTTGGCGAGGGCGTTGCCCGCTCCCTCTCGCATGAGGCGCTGATACGCGCTCTTCGCGGCAGGAAGGTCAGCATAGGCAATCACGTCGTCGCGGTTGCCGACCGGCAACTCAAGCAGGTCGCCAAGGGCGTCCGCCGCAGTGACAACCGATGCATCGTCGGCATTGGCGAGGGCCTCGCCGGTGCGCAGGCTGCGAATATGCTCCTGGACCACAATCTGATAACGCGGCCGGCGAGGCCCTTTGAAGCGAGCGAGCGTGACGGCCTGGGTCGCATCGGTGCCCAAGAGTTCGAAGGGGCGCAGGCCGCTGTTGCGGCGGACACCGATGAACAGAAGCCGCTTGCGCGTCTGCGGTACGCCGAAATCGGCGGCATCCGCTACCTGCGGCAGCACGTCGTATTCGCCGTCGAGGGAGAGGTCGGCAGCGATCTGCTCGCGAACGCCCATCTGATCCATGCCCGTCACGTTCTCGACTACGAAAGCCGGAGGCAGGGTCTGCCTGAGAACATCCAGGAATTCGCGGTAGAGCGCGTTTCGCGGGTCTTCGGCCAAGCGCGTGTGGTTGCGGACCTGCGAGAAGGCCTGGCATGGCGGACCGCCTATCAGCACGCTGGCGCTGCGCGAGCATTCGAGAATCCGCTCCTTGATGGCCGGGGAGCGGATGTCGCCGGTGATGGCCTTCGCGCCAGGGAAGTTGGTGGCATAGGTCGCCATGGCGTCGGGATCGTTGTCGGAGCCCGCCGCGATGACAAAGCCCGCCTGACGGAACCCCTCCGACAGGCCGCCCGCACCGCAAAAGAGATCGACCACGGTCAGAGGCGTAGACGCAATGGCTTTAAGCTTGGATGTCCTCCTGGTCGTGCCTTTGCCGGTCTGGGTATCCAGCAGCTCTCTTCTTTGTGCCATGTCGGCCCCTCAGGTCGGCGACGCGTGAAGGCCGGTCGGTGGACGGGCTTCTTCCTCGCGGCGCTCTGAAAACAAGTCACCTTGGCCGCCCTGATACCGGGCGACATAGGCCTGCATGAAGTCACGCAGCACGTCGGAAGCCTGCTTGTTCTCCGCCTGACATGCGGCAGCAAACGCAGAGCGCAGGTTTTTTTCGACACGTATGCGGATGCCAGCGTCCTTCACAGCAGGGAGTGTACCCCGTGGATACACGCCGTGTATCCACGCACGCCGTGCATCGACGACTTTGCCTGCGACCTACGCCGGTATGGCAGGGGCGCGAAGTGCGAAGTGCCTGCTGCGCAGTGTCGTGCGCAGGTAGCTCGCCAGGTGAGCTAGCTACTTTGCGGCGCAGAATTCACTGGACGAGTTGAGCGGCTAACGCACGACGCGCGGGTCAAAATCGCGTCGCGTCGCGAGGATCACGTCGGGCGCCTTGCTCAGTTTGCGGCGGTCATTTCCGCGTCGGCGGTGTTCATGGCCTGCCCGATGTTGATCAGGTTGTCGGCGATCACCCCCAGCCCGACCCAGCGCCTCATGCCGTCCTCGCCCTTGTATCGACAGCGGTTGAGCCCGTGCCGACGCTTGAGCAGGCTGATCCGTCCTTCGCAACCGGTGCGCCAGCGCTGAGCTTCGCGGAACCACCGTTTGCGCTCGAGCAGTCGACGCTGCGGACTCTTGCTGCTGCGGTTGGGCATCGAGATGCGCTTGACGCCGAGTTCGCGTGCAGCTGCCTCGTTGGCGGCCGAGAAGAAACCCGCGTCGGTCGTTATCAGCTTGGGCGCGTAGCCGAACTGCTGCTTGTGAAGCTCGAGCGCCGGGACCACCAGATCGGAGTCGGCCGGACGCCGGTCGTAAACCTCGTAGTGGGTCACGATCTGCTGCTCGACCTCCTGGATCTTGACCATCTTGCCGAACTCGGTGGGCTTGCCGGCTTTGCCTTTGCGGATGATCTCGGTATGCGGCTCGAACAGGCTGACGATCTTGCCCGGCGAGTGGGTGTTGCCGTGGTTGATGCGCAGGCGCGTCTGGCGCATCACCTGCTGCACCAGCGGCAGCATCGTCTCGATGTAGGCGCGATGACCCTCCAGCGTCATCTGTTGCAGCAGATCGACCGAGCGCTTACAGCCCGAGGCCACTTCCTGGGAGAAGCGCTTGGCTTGTCCGGCGACTCGGCCGCTGATTGCCAATAGCCTGCGGTAGCACTGCTGCAGACGCTGCTTGCCCTGGTCGCTGCGACTGCGTGCGGCCCGTCCGATCTGGATCAGGCATCGCTGGGTGCTGCGCGAGCGGTCGCGCAGCACGGCGCCCACGGCGCCGGCGAGTTTGGTGATCTTCTTCATCGTGCGCGTCAACACGCGCACGCCGTCGCCCAGCAACGAAGCATCGGTCGGGTAGTGGATGTTGGTCTCGACCACGGTCGTGTCGACTCTCATGCGACGGCCCTCCACGATCCCGCACTCGCGGCTGATGGTCACCACCCGTTGGTGCAGCCGCTCGACCACCGCTGGCCCCAGTGCCAGGCCGATCCTGCCCAGCGTCTTTGCATCGGGCACCTTGCCGGCGCCCACGTGCGTGAACTGCCGATAGACCAGGTTGGCACGCACCTCGCGCTCGAGCGCGCCGTAACTCCAGTTGCGCACATGCTTGAGCACCAGCAGCCGCAGCACCACATCAGCAGGTGTGCCGCGCCGCCCGCGGGTGCGACTGTGCGTCCAGCGTCGCGCCAGCGCATCGAACACCAACTCGACAAGCTGCTCGTCGGCCAGCAGTTCATCGACATGCCGCATCCAGCCTTCCCAGAGCGCGGCGACATCTTCGGCGATCGGGCCGCCACCCGATGGGAAGGGGCAGCGGCTGCGTTCGATCACCGGGTGCTCTTGGCTCGCGCTTTGGCGCGGCGAGCCTTGGCCCGCTGCTTATCGCGGTCGAGCGAACGCAGGAAGCGCTCGCGGTTGGCACTGGCCAACTCGGTGCCGATCTGCTGGAAGCGCACCCACGCCTGATGCAAATCGCGCAGCGCCGGTGCGTGATCGGGCGGGACGTAGACCGAATGCGCCTTGCCTTCGGCGCTGAACTTCAGGTACAGGTGTGGACCGTGGCGGCGCTGCGGATCCCAGGCACAGGCGCAGCTCGGGTCGCCGCACTGGCGCGTGACCTCCGACAGCGAGCCCTGGATCATCGTCAGCGCTGCCTCCCCAAGCTCGGCAAGTAATTCATCCTTACCCATTGCAAAGGTTAAGGTACTCCTGTGCCATCGGATTGTCAAGTGGATCAGCTACAAGATGGGAGGCAAACGAAGAGTCGTGGCCGGGGTCACGAGCCGGTACGTTCGCGCAGCAAACCGCTCAGCGCGAGGAGCCCCGCGAGGCGAGGATCGCCGATTTTTGCGCCGTAAAGTAGCTAGGCGATCACTCGGCGACGTTCAAAAGGTTTTCACACGGCCTCGGCCGTCAGGAGGTCGCCACGGCCGTCCGCTGTCCGGCGAACCGATGTAGTTGCAACTGGCGGCGACGCATCTAGCAACCAGTGGCCGCGGCTGAAGCCGTGAGTGATTCGGAAAACACGATCACCGCAGGGGTTCTTTAAGAGCGGCTAACACAACCTGCGCAGAGTCCGCAGACAGATGATGGAACAGGCCAGGGACAAAAGAGCCACATGGGTGGTGATGCTGCGCTCGAAGCGCACCCGGAGCTTGCCGAAGGCCGCCAGCCACGCATGCGTGCGCTCGACCACCCAGCGGTGACGGCCCAGACGCTCCTTGCTCTCGATGCCCTTGCGGGCGATGCGCACCCGGATGCCCCGCCGCCTGAGATGCTGGCGACAGCGTTTGCAGTCGTAGGCCTTGTCCGCATGGAGCTTGTCGGGCCAGCGCCGGGGCCTGCCGGGCTTGCCCTTGATCGCTGGCAGCGCATCGATCATCTCCTCGAACACCACCGAGTCATGCCGGTTCGCGCCCGTGACGCAGAACATCACCGGCGTGCCGTTGGCGTCAGTCAGCACATGGCGCTTGGAGCCGAGTTTGCCCCTGTCGGTCGGGTTCGGCCCAGTGTGCGGCCCCCCCGGGGGCTGGCCACGCTGGAGCCATCGATGCACATGCGGCTGTAGTCGAGCGCGTCGTTGCGCCTGAGATGCTCCAGCAGCAGCATGTGCAGCCCGTGCCACACACCCGCCTCGTGCCACTGCTGGAGTCGTCGCCAGCACGTCATGCCGCTGCCCCAGCCCAGCGCTTGAGGCAGCTCTTCCCATGGGATGCCCGTTCGCAGGACGTACACGATGCCGTTGAGCGCGAGTTCGTCGGCAATACGGGGGCGCCCTCCGCGAGGACTGGCGGGCTTGGGCTCTGGCAGCAGCGGGCGGATGTGTTCCCACAACTCCGCACTGATTTCTTGCTGTTTCATCCCCTCAGCATCGCTCGGATCTGACGTGACGGGTGTTTGGTTTTGTTAGCCGCTCTAAAGCCGATTCCGTCTACCACTACGCCGTGCCGCGCGCCCTGTCGGTCCGCGAATTTGCCCGGCTGCAATCGTTCCCCGACCGCTTCGTTTTCACGACGGACCCAACACGGGGAATGATCGATGGTCGCCACGATGGAGGCCCTGCGCATTCGCGCTACCGCCAAGTCGGCAATGCCGTTCCCCCTCTGCTCGCTCGAGCCCTGGCCATCGATTTGATGGCGCAGTTGCGCGCCGTCCGGCAAGCCCAAGAACAGCGCTACGCTTGAGGATCGGCGAAGGGCGACGAGTGACCGTAGAAAAGACCACCAACGACGAAGCGGCTGCAGTCAAATCGGCCTTCGGGGCGGAAAACCGGGCCCAGCTCATCGACGAGTATTTCACGCAGCAGAACGAAGACGAGATCGTTCCTCCGCGCGCATGGGCGCATGTCTACCGCCTCCTGCTTTGGGCCGATCAGACGACGGGCCTCGGCCATTGCTACGAGAGCGACAAGAGCCAGCCCGGCAAACGCTGGTATGCCCGTTCCCTGGCCTTCCATGACTGGCTATCGACTGCGCTCGGCACCACACCCGCCGATCTCGCAAAGCACATCGACTGGCTGTTCTTGCGCGCCGCTGAAGACCTGGCGGCCTATGTTCTGCGCCAGGCCAAGCAGGTCGCGGCCAAGGCCGAAGCGCAGCGCGGCCCCTACGCTGGACGCGGCTTCCCCCGGCCCGGTGAAGATCCCGAACTCGTTGCCATCTTCAAGGACGAATTGAGCCCGCATCTCGGCTCGGAACCCTCGCAGGAAGGATGGGACCGTCTTGTGCAGCGCGTTCGGCAATACCTCGCCCTCGACAACAAGCGCAAAAACCTCGTCGGCGAAGGCTTCGAGGATGTCATCGCGCAGGTGCTGAAACGCACTTGCCGCCGCGATGACATCCAAATCCATACGCGCCGGGCGCTTCATGATCTGCCCGGCTTCAACCGTGCGCGGGCCGGCGACAAGCCCAACAAGGTCGATGTCGCCGTCATCCGGCCCGAAGCGCGCACCCTCGTCACCGCGAAGTGGAGCGTCCGGGCCGATCGCGAAAAGCAGTTCATTACCGACTTCACCGACTACGTCAACGCCGAGTCAGATCGCAAGCCGTTCGAGTACGTCTTCGTGACGAACGAATTTGACCCGGCACGGCTCATGCGCGCCTGCGAACAACTGGTCGGCAACGGCCTGATGTTCAAGCACGTCGTTCACATCAGCACGGACGCCATCAAGGCGACCTACGCCCGCGCAGCGGACGGAAAGGACGATTCCGCATCGATCCGCCGCGTCTTGCAGCATATCGACGAAGGCCGGCTGATCGGCATCGACAAGTGGATCGCCGGCATCAGCGCAAGCGCGTAGGCAGCCGTCGTAGCTATCGGAAAACCCAGCACACTACCTCCTGCGTTTATTGATCGCGTCGATCCAGCCTTCGAGTTGCTCGATGTCCGCTTTCAGCACGTCCGGCCTAGGCACCGGCGCTCTCGCCGCCGCTGCCTCGTCGTGCCCCGGCAGCCAGCGCGAGCACTTGGTCATCGCTGAGTCGAGCGTCCGACAATCCTCTTCCGCAATATCCGCGAGCATCAGCACTTGCTGCGTCTGAACGCCGGGCCGGTAGCGCTCGACAACCTTTCCAAGCAGCACCTCTTCCAGCGCCCGCTCCCAGCCTTCCCGCAGCAAGCCGTACAGGTATTGCGCATCTTTTTCGTAGAGAGTCTGGTGGCCCTCACGGTGCAGCTTGTCGGCGGATTGCCACTGGCTTTTCAGATACCCAAGCTTCTTTTTGACCGGCATCGCGACCCAGGGCAGTTCCTCGGCAATCACGCCGGCACCGGCCCCAAGCTGTCGGACGTGCTGATCCAGAGGCTCAAGCTGCGCGTCCTTGGCGTATTGCTTGAGCAGCAGCAGAAACACGACGTCATGCGTGAAGACGATGACCTGCCGCTGCTTCGCTTCTTCCACGAGCCGGCGCGCAACGCTCTCGCGCCACTTGTAGTCGAGTGACGAAACCGGATCGTCGAACACGATGCCGGATCGCTCGTCGGCCGTGCTGAGTTCCGCAAAAAAAGCGGCGATCGACAAACAACGCTGCTCGCCTTCGCTGACGACCTTCGGCAGGTCCACGCCGGGGGGGCGCGCGAGGACGAGCTTGTGATACAGGATGCCCTCGGCGCCGCCGACTTCTTTCAGCTCCACCTCGACATGGCGAAACTCAAGCGCTCGGAGTTCCTCCTGGAAGCTGGCCTTCAGCCGCTGCGTAACAACCGCCTTCGTGACGGCGCTGCTCTTCTGCGTAATCGCCGTCGTCTTCGTGTCGTTCAGACAAAGCTCATACGCCGCGACCCGCTTCTTGCGCTCAATTTCCTTGAGCACCTGCGCCTGCTTCGCCGCGAGGAGTTTTCGCGCGCGCAACTCCTGCGCTTCCGCAAGTAACGTCTTCTTCTTTTCCCCGCCCGTATCGCCGGAGAGCGTCTTGTGTCGTGGTCCAATTTAAACGGACACCTCGATAGGGGATTTTTGACCCGAAGAGGAAAACATGACAGACATGAGCAAACAACCGCGAAGAAAGTTCGACCCGGCCTTCAAGCTGCAGGTGGTGCGGATGATTCGAGAACAGAACGTGAGCCTGAGCCAGGTGTGCCGGGACATGGACCTGGTGGACAGCGCGGTGCGACGCTGGGTAGAACAGTACGACGCGGAGCAGGCGGGTGGGCCAGGGCAGGGCAAGCCGTTGACGTGCGACCAGCAGCGCATACGCGAGTTGGAGGCCGAGAACCGTCGCCTCAAGGAGGACGTCACGCTGTTAAAAAAAGCGTCTGCCTTCTTTGCCCGGGAACTGCGGTGACCTACGAGGTGATCAAGCAGGCGGCGAAGAAGGCCGAGGTGAGCAGGCTGTGCGCACTGCTGGAGGTCAGCCGCTCGGGGTTCTACGCCTGGCGGGTGCGTACCGGTCGAGCCGAGGCCGTGTGCGCCACCGGTGTGCGGCTGAAGGCGGCGTTCGAGGCCAGCGGGCGCTGCTATGGCAGCCGCCGGCTCACGGCCGCGCTGCGTTCGCAGGGTGTCGAGGTCGGCCGCCACCGGGTGCGCACGCTCATGAGGCGCCACGCCCTGCAGGCCCGCTGGCGGCGCAAGTTCGTCCACACCACTGACAGTCGGCACGATCTGGCCGTGGCCGACAACGTGCTCGACCGGCAGTTCCAGCCCACCGCCCCCGACCGGGCCTGGGTGTGCGACATCACCTACATCCGCACCCGCAGCGGCTGGCTTTACCTGGCCGCCGTGCTCGACCTGTACTCGCGCAAGATCGTCGGCTGGGCCTGCGCGCCGAGCATGCCTGCCGAGTTGGTCTGCTCGGCCCTGCACATGGCCCTGAGCGTGCGCCGGCCTCCGCCCGGGCTCATCGTCCACTCTGACCGCGGCAGCCAGTACGCCAGCCTCGTCCACCGGGCCATGCTCCAGCAACACGGCATCGTTTGCAGCATGAGTCGCCGGGCAAACTGCTGGGACAACGCCGTCATGGAGCGCTTCTTCCTCAGCCTCAAGACCGAACGTGTCTGGCAGCGTGACTATGCCAACCACGCCGAGGCGGCCTCCGACATCGCCGACTACATCGTGCGCTTCTACAACCCTGTGCGCCTGCACTCCACCCTGGGCTATCTCTCCCCGGCTGACTTCGAGCGCCAGTCCGCCTGAACCCGCTTTTTACCTATCGGACTGTCCGAAAAAACTTGACCACGACATTGATCCGTTCGTCCATCTGGACTGCCGCTGCCGTCACCTGCGCCTGGATCGTCACGAAGGCTTGTAAATCGCCCGGCAAGGGCGCTCCCCGCTCCAGCGCAGCGGCGATTGCCTTACGTCGCGCCTCCAGAGACACGGTTGCGGCATCCACCGCCCCCGCCAGGTCGTCGTGCTCGATCCGCAACTCCTTGATGAATTCCGTTGTTGCGTCGGTGATCACCTGAAGCTCTAGAAGCTCACGGCGCTTGCCATCAAACACCGACGAACGTTCGGCCAGTTCCTTTTCCGTCGTCGACACGACAAACGCCTCGAACTGAGTCAGGCGATGGCCAGCGTCGTGGTCGATGCCCTGCTGACACAACAGGCAGCGCGCTCCCTCGTCCACCGCAGGGAACGGCTGACCCGGATAGGCCTGTCCCTCCGAGAGCGTGCGGGCAGCGCGCCACATCGCCTTCCATGCGTCCGATCCGGTGCCCGCAAGCAAGGTGTCGGGAATCGTTGCGCCGCGCAGGCGTTCCGCTTCCTCTTGCTTGCGCAGCCATTCCGTTCTGGCGGCGAAGACTTCATCCACCCCCACATCGGACAGCAATGCTTCGACGCTGCCCAGGTGCTGCGCCAGTGATCGCGTTCGAGTGGCCTGCAGCCGCAACTGGCGCAGCAGCTTCTCGGGATCGTTTGCTTGCAGATCAAGCAGAGACCTCTCTACCAGCTCGAGCCGGGCGCCTTCCTCCTCGGAAAGCGTCGCCAACTTGCTGACCGACTCGTGCTTGGTGAGCGATGTCAGTCCCTTGAGTAGCCGGGCGACCGCCGTCGTCTCCGGCACCTCTTGGGGCAGGGTGCCAAGCAGGCTTGCAGCAAGCGCGCGCTGCTCGGCTTCCAGTCGTACGCGAATCGACTTGCTGGCCTGCACGAGTTTGTCGAACAGGTCGAGGCCGAACGGTCGGAAGGCAACGTCCGTCTTCTCCGTCAGGTAGACCGACGCGCTCTGCGTATCGAACACGCTGACGCGCGCGATGAAATCGTCATCTCCCTCCCCGGCCCATTCGCGTACGTCCGCGACCGATTCAACCTTGTACTTGATCGCCACTGCAGGCTTTAGCGGCGCCGATCCCGCGATAACGTTACCGAGAATGCGCTCCTGGCCGCGAGCGCGGCATGCACTTTTCAGAATCATCCCTTTCAAGGTGAGTCCCCCCAGAGTCGGTAAGCTGCAGGAAGGAAAGGCCAACAGGAGACTGAGATCTGGGAAGCGGTGATTGAGCGGTTCGAGCAGCAGACGCCGGCGAGCGTGATGGCGCGCATGGTTCTGGAGGAGGCGCTGCCGGCGCAGTGGATCGACGAGGTGTTCGAGGCGCACCGCGGGCAGCAGTACGCCAGGACGCTGATGTTCTCGACGGTGGTGGAGTTGATGACACTGGTGACGCTGGGGCTGAGGCCGTCGCTGCACGCGGCGGCCATGCAGAGCCGAAGTTTGCCGGTGTCGCTGGCGGCGCTGTACGGGAAGGTCAGCGGGACGAGGCCGGAGTTGCTCAGGGCGCTGGTGCAGGGCAGCGCGCAGCGGCTGGGGCCGGTGATGGGCAGCCTGGACAGGCCGAGGAGTTTGCCGGGGTGGAGGCTGAGGGTGGTGGACGGCAACCACCTGGGGCGCAGCGAGAAGAGGCTGGGGGTGTTGCGTGGTCGGCGTGGCGCGGCGCTGCCGGGGCACGCGCTGGTGGTGTACGACCCGGACGAGGCGCTGGTGCGGGATCTGGTGGCGTGCGAAGACGCGTACGAGAGCGAGCGGGTGGGGGTGATGCCGCTGGTGGCGGGGGCCGAGCCCGGGGATCTGTGGGTGGCCGACAGCCACTTCTGCACGCGCGCACTGCTGCAGGGCTGGCAGGACGCGGCGGCGAGCTTCATCGTGCGTGAGCATGGGCGCCACCCGAGGGTGGGCGAACGCGGGGCGTGGAGCGAGGCGGTGCGCATGGACACGGGCTGTGTGCGGGAGTGCGCCATCACGCTGCGGGCCGTGCGCGGGCAGGCACAGCCCTGCACGCCGTGGCGCTGCATCGAGATCGAGCTGGACGAGCCCACCGAGTCGGGCCGCACGACACTGAGGCTGTGGAGCAATCTGCCCGCGACGGTGGAGGCGACCACGATCGCTGCGCTGTACCGCAAGCGCTGGCGCATCGAGGGCCTGTTCGGGCGGCTGGAGTCGGTGCTCGACAGCGAGATCAAGACCCTGGGGCACCCGCGCGCGGCGCTGCTCGGGTTCACCGTGGCGGTGCTGGCCTACAACGTCCTGGCGCTGCTGCAGGCGGTGATCGAGCAGGCGCACCGGCCCGCCCTGCCCGAGCTGGAGGTCTCCACCTTCCATCTGGCGCAGCACGTCAAGCAGGGCTTCGAGGGCCTGCTCGTGGCGGTGCCGGCCCAGTGCTGGTCCGATCGGGCCGAGCCTTCGCCCGAACGCCTGGCGCGGCGCCTGCTGGAGCTGGCCATGCACCTGCCGGCCAAGAAGCTCGCCACGGCCAAGCGCGGGCCCAAGGTGGCCGCCTCCAAGGGTTGGGTCGATGGCCGAACTGCCCGATCTCATTTCTCCACCGCTCGACTTCTCAAGGCTTCCGGGCGATCACCTTGAAAGGGATGCTTTTCAGAATGCGTATGTAGCCGGTCTTGCCGGCGCCGTTGTCTCCGTAGACAAGGGTCAGCTTCGGCCCGAACTTGAGCGACTGCGACTCGGCCAGCGCGTTCACGCCCCGGTGATGAAAGATGGATTCGAGTGCGACCGCGCCTTGTGCCGTGCCGGCGGTTGGCAAGTGGCCCTCCTCCAGCGGCGCGCTGTCTCGCGGCTCGGCGAGGCCCTGCGCGCTCTTGCAGATTTCGGTGAGTTCGGCGATGTCGTCTGTCGTCAGCTCCCCCTGAATCACCAGCCGTCGCAGCGCGTCCCGCTGCCAAGCAGGCCGGTCCTTCGACCATCCGAGAATTTCCTGAAGCACCGTCACATTCACCGCCTTCGCTTTCGTCGTGCCCAGCAGTATCCGTCCGCTGGCTTCAGTACAACTTCTAGGGACGATTCCCACAGGGTAGGACCGTCATTGACCGGCAGGGCGGACTGCTGTTACTCCTCAGAGCAACTTCAGCAGCTCTCGGAGGGCGAGTTACGTTTAACCGCAGACGACAACGCCAATGGCGACACACTGCGATCTCGAAATCCCCCTCACAAACCGCGCATTCCCAAGCGACGCACGTCGGGCAGCGCCCTACCCTTCGGTCACACGCTCAGAAGAGCAGCCAACAGCACCGAACCGAGGTCAACGCCATGCTCGTCGCAACGCCTTCGACTCTCCAGCACGCACCGACATCGGCACTGCCCGAGGCCGACCTGCCCGATACCATCGAAACCCGTCTCTGGCTTCAGGAACACGACTGGCTCTACGACTTGCTCAAGTCGGATCGCAACGTCGCACCGAGCTTCCGTTTCCCTGACCTCATCAGTGCCTGTGTCTCGGTTGTCTTCGCCAGCGACGACGCCTCGCCGCGCATCTTCGCGTTCCTCGGCACGGAACTGGTGTTCAGGCCATCGACCACCGCGCGCCGCCGCGAGTCCATGTGGCGTTCGCAGTACGAATTGCTGCTCGCGCTACAGCGCTCACCCGCGAACCGTCATCCCAATCCCAAGTTCCAACTCGACCAGTTGACGACGGCATGCGTGGCACTGAGCCGCCATGCTGACGCGTCAGGTGACGCGGTTCTTCGGCAAGCCCGGATGAACATGGCGCAAAGGGCCATGCACCGGAGAGCCGTCCCGTCGAACTGATCTGGTAACTCAAGCCGACTTTTCGCCCGATCTGCCTACCCACCCGCTCTTACCCCGCCATGGCCGTGCGGCCAAGGCTCACCCGAACCCGACCTCGTCCAGCTTTGCTGGTCCGTACTTCGTCGCGCCGCTTCGCATCACGCCTGGCGCGCGCATCGGTCAACTTCGAGGTGAGTCATGCGGCTGGGTTTCCTTCTTGGATGGATCGTTCTGCTGGTGGTGCCGACACGCGCTTTCGCGTGTTGGGAAGAAGCAGGCCAGCGCTACGGCGTGTCGCCGCAGATCCTCTACGCCATCGGCCGCGTCGAATCGAGGCTCAATCCGCAGGCGGTCAACCTCACGCACCGCCAGCGCACCGGCACCTACGACATCGGGTTGATGCAGATCAACAGCTCGAACCTGCCAGCGCTGGCGCGCCACGGCATCACCGAGCGCGATCTCTACAACCCGTGCACCAACATCCATGTCGGTGCCTGGCTGCTGGCACAGACCTTCGCCCGCAACGGTGTGACTTGGGACGGGGTCGGCGCCTACAACGCAGCCTGCACGCAACTCAAGGGCTCCGCTTGCCAGAGCGCTCGGAGCCGGTATGCATGGCAGGTGTATCGGCAACTGCCGGCATCGCCGGCGCGTTCCAGCACGTCGTCAACATCGGCGCTCGTCGCGACGCCGCGCAACGGTGAAGCGCAGCCATTCATCCTCGCCGCGCGGGTGTCGCCATGAGGTCCTTGCGCTCGCTCAGGACGTTCTGGGTGACGACGTTGCCTTGCCTGCTGGGCGTGACCGCCTGCAGCCTGTTTGATGCGCGGCCCATTGAGCCGACAGCGCAACCGATGTCCGCAGTACGTATTCAGCCCCCCGGCATTGACAACATCGTCAAGCCGGTGAAGTCCGGGTAGCGCGCGGAGCGAGCGAGGCGGAGAGTGCTGGGATGGACCAACCCGAAGCCCCTGGCCGTGAGGCCACCGCAGTGCCGAACAAGCCCGAGACGCTGGAGCAATGCCACGCGGTGATCGAGCAGATGGGGCAGGAGCTGGCGAAGCTGCGCGAGCAGGTCAGTGCGCTGCTGGACAAGAAGCTGAACTCACGCAACTCGTCGAAGCCGCCATCGTCGGACGGGCCGGGGGACAGCGGCAACCGGGCACAACGCCGGACCAGCGGCCGGGTGCGGGGCGCGCAGCCTGGGCACAAGGGCACGTACCGGGCGCTGCTGGCGGAGTCCGAGGTGGACGTGATCCACGACTGCCCGCCGCCTGCGGCATGCGAGTGTGGCGGTCCGGTGGCGGCGGGGCGGCCGATACGGCACCAGGTGTTCGACGTGCCGGCACAGGTGAAGGCCGAGGTGCAGGAGTACCGGCTGTACCACGGGGTGTGCGGGCACTGCCGCAAGACACACGCATCGGTGTTGCCGGCGGGGGTGCCGCGCGGACAGATCGGGCCGAGGGCGCTGGCCCTGGTGGGGCTGCTGGGCACGGCGTACCACCTGACGCAGCCCAAGATCCGGGATCTGCTGGCGCAGGTGCTGGGGGTGCGGTTCAGCGTGGGGGCGATCTCGCAGGCGCACGGGCTGGTGGCGCAGGCGTTGAAGGAGCCGGTGCAGGCGGCGGTGAAGACGCTGGCCGCAGCGCCGGTGGTGCATGTGGACGAGACCAGCTACGCGCGAGAAGGCGCGGGGCGGCACTGGGTGTGGACGGTGACGCAGCCCAAGCTGGTGGTGTACCAGCTCTGGTCTTCGCGGGCGCGCTACGTGGCCAAGGAGATGCTGGGCGAGAGCCCGAAGGCCAAGCTGGTCACGGACCGCTATGCGGTGTACGACTGGGTGGACGCCGCGCAGCGGCAGGTGTGCTGGGCGCACCTGCTGCGGGACTTCACGCGCATCAGTCAACGTGCGGGGCAGGCCGGACGGATCGGGCGCCGACTGCTGGGGCTGGGCTATGTGCTGTTCCGGCGCTGGCACCGCAAGGACCAGCAGGTCGCCGCGCAGATGGCGCAGGTGCAGCACCACGTGCGCCGGGCGCTGGAGCGCGGCATCGCCGGCGCCTGCCAGCGCACCGCACTGACCTGCGCCAACGTGCTCAAGCTCTGGCCGGCGCTGTGGACGTTCGTGAGCGACGCGGCCGTGCCGCCGACCAACAACGCCGCCGAGCAGGCGCTGCGCACCATCGTGCTCAAGCGCAAGATCTCGGGGCTGACGAGATCACGCCGGGGCGAGGAGTTCATCGCCCGGGGCTACACGGTGGTGGAGAGCTGCAAGCGCCAGGGCCGTGATGCGCTGGCGTATCTGCGTCAGGCGATGCAGGCGCACTTCACCGGTGGTCTGGCGCCCTCGCTGGTGCCCTCGGGCTGAGTGCGTGGCCGCAGGCTCGGTCCTGCGGTCCTTCAGGTCATCTTCGAACTCGCGCTGCGTCCTTCTCGACGCGGCGTGCCCAGGGCTTTGCGGGTGTCAATACCGGGGGGCTGAATACGTACTGTCCGCAGGGGCGACGCCGACTCGACACATCACCCAGCTGGATTTCGGCAGCGGCGCGCGCTACGCCAGTTGCACCGAGCCGGCATGCCCTTCAACCACGCCAAAGACCTTGGCAATCGTTTCGGTCGCCGCCTTGCCAGTGGCTGTAGCCGCGCAGGCGCCGGCGCCTGCGCCCGTGATGACTTCGGTGGCGGAGCGGGCGCCAGTCACGGCGGTCGCCGGCTCGGTCCGCAAACCAACGGTGCTCGCCCTGACTTTCGCGAGCGACAGCGCCACTCTGACGCCGTCCCACAAGGCACAGCTTGCATCCCTCCTGCCGGCCATCAGCCATTCCGAGCGCGTGCTCATCCTCGGTCGCACCGATGACGTTGGCACTGGTGGCGCCAACGAGGCGATAGCGCTCGCCCGCGCCACTGCCGTTCGCGATCACCTGCGCCGCATCGCCCGGACGCTGCCCCAAGACATACGCATCGATGCGCGTGGCCTGTGCTGCTACGCAGCGCCCAACAACACCCCCGAAGGCCGAGCGCAAAACCGCCGCGTCGAAGTCGTGTTGACCTCTCCCAACGAGGTGAGGCCATGACGCACCTTTTTCTCGCCCGGCACGTCGGTCTCGCGCCCTGCACCGATGTCCAGCGACGGGCGACTGCCCCCGGTCGCCCGATGCCGACTTGTTTTCCCCGCCTGCGTCAGGCCATGACGTTCCTTTCGACCCTGGAGACTTCGATGACCACTGCCACCCTTCGCCCTCTCACCGTCAACCGCAAGCCGTTTGCAGCCTTCTCGCTGCTGATGCTGCTTGTCGCCGGCCTGGGCCTGGCCCTGCCGGGCTATGCACTCGACCTCGTGGCCTTCACCGGCATCACCGGGCCAATGACCTCGGCGCTCACCCAGATCTCCGCGCTGGGGCCGGGCATCAAGGCCCTCGTTGGCTTCGTCGGGTTTGTGGTCGCGTTGATCTCACTGTCCGCGCTGCGCAACTTCGGACCGGTGCTCTTCTACGTCGGCCTCGCGATCTTCGCAGCGGTGGGCCTGGTGATCGCCGGCGCGATCATGGGCGCGGTCGTCTGACGCGGCCCGCGCAGGCAGGGAGCACGGCATGCAAGCCGACACCTACATCCCGCGTCGCCTCGACGACACCTGGAAGATCGGCTTCTGGGACATCGACGTCGCAGCGCCCGTGCTTTTCTGCTTCTTCGTCGGCTACATGTCCGGCACCAAGCTGGCCTTCGCCGTCTGCGCTGCCATCGGCATCTCGCTGTCGCGCTGGATCGCGCGCATCAAGGCCGACAAGCACCCGGCTTTCGCGATGCACTGGCTGTACTGGCACCTGCCGCCCAGCCCGCTGACAGCGATGCGTGCCACGCCGCCCTCGTATATCCGCCGCATGGTCGGCTGAACGCAGACCGAACCTGTACACCCGGAGCACTACCCATGGACTTCGAACGGCTCAACAGCGACATCAAGGAGATGCGGCGGCGCAACCGCAGCCTGGGGCTCACGGTGGGTGCCCTGGCCGTCGGCCATGTCGTGGCCCTGATCGTGATCCTCAACCTGATCGGCACCGTGCGCACCGTGATCGTGCCGCCCTCGATCGACAAGTCCTTCTGGGTCAGCCGAGACAAGGCGAGCAGCGAGTACCTGGAACAGATGGGCAGCTTCATCGCCTGGCTGGTGCTGGATGTGACGCCCTCGTCGATCGACTGGAAGAAGGGTGTGCTGCTGGGCTATGTCGAACCGGGCCAGTACGGCGCGCTGAAGACAAGGCAGGAAGTCGAAGCGGAGCGACTGAAGCGCATCAATGCCAGCACGCTCTTCATGCCTCAGCAGTTGGTGCCGAGCGAAGACGCGCAGACCGTCGTCGTGCGCGGGCGGCTGCGCACGCTGGTCAACGGTTTCGAGACCGGCAACGACCTGAAGGCCTACCTGGTCGAGTTCAGCTTCAACGGCGCGCGCATGCACCTCAAGACCTTCAAGGAGCTTCCCAATGCGAACTGAAGTCGAAGCGTGCGGCCTTGCAGGTGTGCTGCATCCGGCTGCGGCGCTGGCAGCCGCGCTGCTCTTCACAGCCGGCCCGGCGCACGCGCTGCAAGTCATCGATGCGCGCGACGGCGTGTCGGTCGAAGCGATCCTGTCGATCAAGGAGCCGACGCGCATCCGCATCGAGGGCGCGCCGATCACGGACGTGTTCGGCAACATCTATTCGAGCAATTGCGGCAACGCGGTGGCTGCGGCTCCGATGGCCAACGGCATGAGCCCCAGCCCAGCTAACCCGGCCAGCCCCGCGATCAACCCCGCGGGCGAGGTCGTTCTCGAATGCGACCGCGACAAGGGCGAGGTCTACATCCGTCCTGTCGGCACGTCGGCCAAGCCGGTCAACCTGTTCGTGTCCTCGGCGCAGGCGACCTACACGCTGTTGCTGCGCCGCTCCGACACACCCGCAGACACCATCGTCATCCGCGACTCGTCGGCCCGTCAGATCAGGCCGGAGTCCTCGCCCCAGGGACCACTCGGTACGTCGGCAAACCATGTGCGTGCGATGAAAGCGATGCTGGTCGCAATGGCCTCCGACCGGGTGCCTCCCGACGTCCGCGTCGATGAGGTCAACCGCCCCGTGCCTCTATGGGCCGAGGCGAAGTTCTCTCTGATGCGCCGCTACGAAGGCCGCGGTTTCCTCGGCGAGAAGTACCTCCTGCAAAACATCAGCCCGACCGTGATGGTGCTCTCCGAGCAGGAGTTCGACCGCGAGGACGGCAACGTCACCGGCGTGGCCATCGAGAACCACAACCTGCGGCCCGGCGAAACGACCAACGTCTTCGTCATTCGGCGAGGGAGTGCGCGATGAACAACCCCTTCGCCTGGCGCACAGGCGGCAGTGCTGCCGGCAGCAGCAACGCCAACGGTGCTGTCAATGGCCGCGTGCGTGGCCTGCTCGAACGCCTGTCGCCTAGGCAGCGTCAGTACGCCACGCTCGTTGCGATCCTCGTCTGCGGCGTCGGACTGCTGTGGTTGATCTTCGCGCTCACCGACACGCGGTCGCGAGCCGCGGATGCGAAGGCCGCCGGCAACGGCACGCCGAGCGCTGTCACCAACATCGGCGTGATGCCGCCGGGCCAGCAAGTGAACCCGGTGGATCAGTGGGTCGGCACGGCCGGCCGCAAGCTGGCGCAGTACGAAAGCGAGCGCGATGAGCAGACGCGGCTCAACAAGGATCGGCAGGCCTTCGAGGCTCAGACCATGAAGCGCTTCGCCGAGTTGGAGCAGAGGCTCACGTCAGCCAGTCAGACGCATCCCTTTCAAGGTGAGTCCCCCCAGAGTCGGTAAGCTGCAGGAAGGAAAGGCCAACAGGAGACTGAGATCTGGGAAGCGGTGATTGAGCGGTTCGAGCAGCAGACGCCGGCGAGCGTGATGGCGCGCATGGTTCTGGAGGAGGCGCTGCCGGCGCAGTGGATCGACGAGGTGTTCGAGGCGCACCGCGGGCAGCAGTACGCCAGGACGCTGATGTTCTCGACGGTGGTGGAGTTGATGACACTGGTGACGCTGGGGCTGAGGCCGTCGCTGCACGCGGCGGCCATGCAGAGCCGAAGTTTGCCGGTGTCGCTGGCGGCGCTGTACGGGAAGGTCAGCGGGACGAGGCCGGAGTTGCTCAGGGCGCTGGTGCAGGGCAGCGCGCAGCGGCTGGGGCCGGTGATGGGCAGCCTGGACAGGCCGAGGAGTTTGCCGGGGTGGAGGCTGAGGGTGGTGGACGGCAACCACCTGGGGCGCAGCGAGAAGAGGCTGGGGGTGTTGCGTGGTCGGCGTGGCGCGGCGCTGCCGGGGCACGCGCTGGTGGTGTACGACCCGGACGAGGCGCTGGTGCGGGATCTGGTGGCGTGCGAAGACGCGTACGAGAGCGAGCGGGTGGGGGTGATGCCGCTGGTGGCGGGGGCCGAGCCCGGGGATCTGTGGGTGGCCGACAGCCACTTCTGCACGCGCGCACTGCTGCAGGGCTGGCAGGACGCGGCGGCGAGCTTCATCGTGCGTGAGCATGGGCGCCACCCGAGGGTGGGCGAACGCGGGGCGTGGAGCGAGGCGGTGCGCATGGACACGGGCTGTGTGCGGGAGTGCGCCATCACGCTGCGGGCCGTGCGCGGGCAGGCACAGCCCTGCACGCCGTGGCGCTGCATCGAGATCGAGCTGGACGAGCCCACCGAGTCGGGCCGCACGACACTGAGGCTGTGGAGCAATCTGCCCGCGACGGTGGAGGCGACCACGATCGCTGCGCTGTACCGCAAGCGCTGGCGCATCGAGGGCCTGTTCGGGCGGCTGGAGTCGGTGCTCGACAGCGAGATCAAGACCCTGGGGCACCCGCGCGCGGCGCTGCTCGGGTTCACCGTGGCGGTGCTGGCCTACAACGTCCTGGCGCTGCTGCAGGCGGTGATCGAGCAGGCGCACCGGCCCGCCCTGCCCGAGCTGGAGGTCTCCACCTTCCATCTGGCGCAGCACGTCAAGCAGGGCTTCGAGGGCCTGCTCGTGGCGGTGCCGGCCCAGTGCTGGTCCGATCGGGCCGAGCCTTCGCCCGAACGCCTGGCGCGGCGCCTGCTGGAGCTGGCCATGCACCTGCCGGCCAAGAAGCTCGCCACGGCCAAGCGCGGGCCCAAGGTGGCCGCCTCCAAGGGTTGGGTCGATGGCCGAACTGCCCGATCTCATTTCTCCACCGCTCGACTTCTCAAGGCTTCCGGGCGATCACCTTGAAAGGGATGCCAGTCAGACGGCGAACGCCCAGCCGGTACCCGCCCCTCCTCCGGTGCAGGCTCCTGCCGCCCCGGCGATGCCGCCGGCAGCAAGCCTCCCGCCACCGCCACCCCCGAGGACATCACCCGTCGGCGGCATGCCACCAGGTGACCCCGGGATGGGCTTGCCTGCCCCGCAGCTACTCAGTTCGGCACCGACGTTGACTCGTATCACCCTGGTCGATCGCGCCAAGCCATCGAGCGCTGCTGCGCCGGGAACGACCGCCTCGCCAGATGCTTCGCGAGAAGCGCGCACAGTTTCGACCTTCCTGCCGGTGAGCTTCACCCGAGGCACCCTGCTCGGCGGCCTGGACGCGCCGACGGGTGGACAGTCTCAGTCCAACCCACACCCTGTGCTGATCCGGCTGTCCGACAACTCGGTGCTGCCCAACCGCTTCCGCGGCGAGTACCGCGACTGCTTCGTAATTGCCGCCGGCTACGGCGACATCAGCTCCGAGCGCGCTTATCTGCGCACCGAAAACCTGTCTTGCGTGCGAGCCGACGGCGCCACGCTGGAGGTCAAGATCCAGGGCAGCGTGTACGGCGAAGACGGCAAGGTCGGCATGCGCGGCCGGCTTGTCACCAAGCAAGGCCAGATGCTCGCCAACGCACTGCTGGCCGGTGTGGTCAGCGGCATCGGCCAGGGCCTGGCCACCTCGTCCACGACTTACAGCACCTCGGCGCTCGGGACCATCGCGAGCGCCTCCGGCGGCGACGCCTACAAGGCAGGCCTCGGCACCGGCGTCGGCAAGGCACTGGACCGCCTCGCCCAGTACTACATCAAGCTGGCCGAGAACACCTTCCCGGTGATCGAGGTCGATGCCGGCCGCGAAATCGACGTGGTCATCACCAAGGGTGTGCGCATCGACGTGCCGATGTCGGCGGACGCCCAGCGCTCGACCACCACCGCACCCTCTCCCGACGACCGCTACACAAAGGTGTCCGACGATGAAACCTATTGAACTCACCTGCCCGTTGCGGCGTCATGCGATGGCCGCCGCGTTGGTCATAGTGGTCGTTGCCGCCGCGATGCCCGCCGCGGCTGCCACCAGGGACGAAGCACGCCTGCTGGCCGCGTTGCGGAGGGCCAACCCGGGCACGCAGTTCACGCAGGTGTTGCGTTCGCCGGTCGATGGCCTCTACGAAGTCTGGATGAACGGCAACGTCGCCTACGTCTCGGCCAGGCAGCCGCGCTACTTCGTCTTCGGCCGCGTGTTTGACACGCAGACCATGAAAGACCTGACCGGACCCAAGCTGGCGATGATGGCCCGGTCGTCGCCAACCGCGGCCATGGCGGTTGCGACGGCGCCGGCGAACGTGTTCTTCGACGAGTTGCCGCTGGCCGACGCGATCAAGACCGTGCGCGGCAGCGGGCAACGCAAGGTTGTGGTGTTCAGCGACCCGGCCTGCGGCTACTGCAAACAGCTCGAACCCGAACTCGCCAAGCTCGACAACGTCACGGTCTACACCTTCCTCGTGCCCTTCCAAGGCGAGGCCAAACCGATTGCCATCTGGTGTGCGGCCGACCGGGAGCAAGCGTGGCACCGGTACATGCTGCAGGGCGACGCGGCGGCACTGAACGGCCCCGCAGCTTGCGATCACCCGATCGAGCGCAACTTCGCGCTCGCGCGCCGCCTCGGTGTGCAGGGAACGCCCACCCTGGTCTGGGCCGATGGGAGCCGCACCGAAGGCTACGTCGATCACAGCGTCATCGAGGCCCGGCTGACTCAGGCCGGTGCGGGAGCGCAGCCGTGAGCGCCGACCTTCGCACGCGGCCGCGCCGCGTTTGCTCAGCGCTAAAGGGCTTGTGCATCGCGCTTCCCTTCACGCTCATCGGCTGCACCAGCCTGTCGGGCCTGAGCGGGAGTTCCGACTACGCCTGCAAGGCGCCCGAAGGCGTCACCTGCGATTCGGTCTCCGGCACCTACGCCAACGCGATCCAAAACAATCTGCCGAGCCAACGCGCACGGCGTCCGGCCGGTGCCGGTCCAGGTGATGGTCCTGCCCCGATGCGCGGCTCTGCCCCGGCCCCAGCATCTGCAGCGTCGGCCGCGACGATGACGACACCCGTATCGCTCGCATCCCCGCTGCGCTCGTCGGCTCGCATCCTGCGCCTGTGGTTCAAACCCTGGGAGGACGCTGACCGCGACCTTTACGACCAGGGCTACGTCTACGTACAGATCGACGCCGGCCGGTGGCTTGTCGACCACGCGCAGCGCCAGATTCGCGACGCCTACGCACCGCTGCGCCCGCCTCCGAAGAACGTCAAATCTTCGACCGTGGAGGGCAAGGACGCAACGCCGGCGCAGATGTCGCAGCGACCAGTACCGCCGCAACGGCCGACGACCGAGTTCGACTCCTTGCTGCCGCCGCTCCCTGCCCCCGCCGAGAGCACCGACTGAGAGCACCCCCATGCGCACCCTCGACACAGCGGCAACGATGCCGCCACGCCCCACGCTGGCCCGTCCCAGCCTCTTCGAAACCCTGGGCCTCGGCGCCACGCCCGACACACCCGCCGAGCAGTTCGCTGCCTGGCTCCCCTACTCCGCCTACCTCGCCACCGAGAAGCTCTTCGTCAATCGGGACAGTCTGGGTTTCATGCTGGAGGTGATGCCGCAGTCGGGTGCTGACGAACGCATGGCCGAGGTGCTGATCTCGCTGTACTCGAACTGCCCGGCCGCCACCGGCATCCAGTTCCACCTGTTCGCCTCGCCGCATATCCGCGACCAGTTGCGTCAATACGCCAACCTGCGTGTCGAAGACGAGGATCAAGCGGAGAAGGCCAAACGCTGGGGCCGGCCTGCGCGCAACGAGAACCTGTTCCGCACACTGGCACGGCAACGTACCGGCCACTTGTTGCAGGGCGCGCAGTCCTCGCTGACGTCGGGCTTC
Organism: Sphaerotilus sp.; assembly: GCF_034519685.1. Classification (GTDB taxonomy): domain Bacteria; phylum Pseudomonadota; class Gammaproteobacteria; order Burkholderiales; family Burkholderiaceae_C; genus Sphaerotilus. Next base: position 28,923 of record NZ_JAXHOF010000003.1, read on the forward strand.
CACTACACGCTGCGCGACTTCCGGCTGATGATGAGCGTCACGCTGCCTGGCGACGCGGAAGACCTGAACCGGCGCGATGAGCTGTTGGCGATGCGCGAATCGATGTCGTCCACGCTGCGATCGGCGTCGCTTCCCAATCGCGTCTGCGATGCGGCGGACCTGATCAACTGGTGCGCGCTGTTCACCAACCCGGACCGCATCTCGCAGACCGACGCACCGGACCTGCACTACGACGATGGCCGCGAGCTGCGCGACCAGATCGTCGACTTCGACACCATCCAGGACCCCACGCCCAGCGGCCTGCGCTTGTGGAAGGAGAGCGGTGACGACGTGCTGGAGGCGCGCTTCTATTCGATCAAGTCCTTCCCCGAACGCTTCTCGCTTTGGCAGATGGGCTCGCTGATCGGCGACCTGATGCAGCCGGCGCTGCAGTACAGCGCACCCTTCCTGCTGACGATGGGCGTGCATGTGCTCGACCCGAACGCCACCAAGGCCACCATCACCGCGAACCACGTTCGCGCCACGCAGAACGCCAAAAGCAAGATGGCCGACGTGATGCCCGACGTGGGCAAGAAGCTGCAGGACTGGACGGCCGCGGCCCATGCGATCGACACCGGCGGCAGCCTGGTGAGCCTGTACCACCAGCTCGCGATCTTCTCGCCGCCGGGGAAGGCGGTGTCCGCCCACGAAACCGCCAACGCGATCTGGCGCGGCCGGGGCTTCCAGCTCAACGCCGACGTCTACATGCACCGTCAGGCACTGTTGGCCAGCCTGCCGATGACGCTGTCGGAGAGGTTCCACCGCGACCTGGCCAAGATGCGCCGCGTCTCGCGCAAGACCATGGCCAATGCCATCCACCTGGCGCCGTTGATCGCCGAGTGGCGCGGCACACGCACGCCGGCGCTGGTCTTCGGCGGCCGCCGTGGCCAGCTGATGACGCTGGACATCTTCGACAACGACCTGGGCAACTACAACTTTGCGATCATCGGCGCGCCGGGCTCGGGCAAGTCGGTGTTGATGAACGAGATGGCCTGGTCCTACCGCGCCATCAACGCCAAAGTCTGGATGCTGGACCTGGGCCGCAGTTTCGAGAAGCTGTGCCGCAAGGCCAAGGGCACCTACATCGAGTTCAAGCCCGATGTGGACATCTGCCTGAACCCGTTCTCCAACATCGTCGACATCAACGAAGACATCGACATGCTGGTGCCGGCGATCTCGAAGATGTGCTCGATGCAGCGCGCCCTCGACGAGGTTCAGTACAAGGCGATCTCGGCGATGGTGCTCAAGCTGTTCCGCCAGCACGGCAACGACCTGACCATCACCGGCCTGCGTGACGCCTTCAAGGGCGGGACGATCGAAGAGCTGGGCGTCCTCAACGACCCGCGCATCAAGGACCTGGCGATCATGCTGAACCCCTATGCGAAGGGGGGCCAGTACGAGCGCTTTTTCGATGGCCGCAGCAATGTCGACTTCAGCAATGACTTCATCGTCATCGAGAACGAGGAACTGAAACGCCGGCCCGACCTGCATGCGGTCGTCAACATCCTGCTGCTGCATCAGATCACCGGCGAGATGTACCTGACGCGCAATCGGCGCAAGGTGCTGTTCATCGACGAACTCAAGCAGCAACTCGGTGACATCGGCGCGGACGATCCGGTCAAAGCTGCAGTCGTCGAGGAAGCAGCGCGACGTGCCCGCAAGTACGGCGGTTCGCTCGGCACGGCAACGCAAAGCGCCGACGACTACTACGGCTCGGCGCAGATGGAGGCGGCGTTCAACTGCTCGGACTGGGTGTTTCTGCTGCGGCAGAAGCCCGAGTCCATCGAGATGCTCGACCGCAAAGGCCGGCTCACGATGGACGAGCCAAAGAAGCGCTTGCTGAATTCGCTGCGCACCGAGGCCGGTGCGTACTCCGAGCTGTACATCTCGTCGCCGGTCGGTGAAGGCGTGGCCCGCAACATTCTCGATCCGGCAACCCACCTGCTGTTCTCCAACAAGATGGAGGACAACGCACCGATCGACGAGCTGCGCGCGCAGGGCCTGAGCATCGACGAAGCCATCACCGAGCTGCTTCGACGCCGAGGGCACACGGTATGAAGCCGCCTGTCGTTCAGTTTCTGGCGCACACGATGTTCACGCTGTTCATCGTCGCCGGTTCGATGTTGTTCTACGACCGCGCCGTGGTGCGGCCGGCCCAGCGCGTCGGCATGGTCGATGTGGCCGAGGTCTACCGGCAGAAGGAAGCCGAGTTCACCTTGCTGCTCACGAAGACCAGCTCCGAGGACGATCGGCAGAAGGCCTTGCTGATGGCGCGCGCCTTTGCGCAACGTCTGCCCGCCGCGCTTGAAGAACTGCCGCGTGACTGCGACTGCCTGGTGGTGCTCAAGAGCGCTGTCGCCGGGCCGACACCGCATACCGTGGACCTTACCGCCCAACTGCGCAGGAAGGTGGACACGCCATGATCGCCGAGACTGTTCCCACCATTGACCCGTCGGTGCCCCTCGGTCGGCTGCAGCGCGCCGTTGCGTCGTTCAGCGACTTTCTGCGGCACATGCGTCGGCGCTGGTACCTGTACCTGCCGGTGTTCGCGATCTGGAGCCTGGCCTACGCGCGGCTTTTCGTCGATCCGACACCGCGCGTTCCGGTGGTCTTCAACTGGACGCCGAGCCTGCCATATCGGGTGGCACTGGTGCATGCCGTACCGGCGGCCTTGCATCGCGGCGACTACATTGTGTTTGCGTTCGCGGGCGACGCGCAGACCGACTACCCGGGCCTGCGCGGCCAGCCGTTCTTCAAGATCGTGCGTGGCCTGCCGGGCGACGCGGTCACGGTGGCTGACCGTGTCGTTGCCGTCAACGGCGAGCCGGTCGGGCTGGCGAAGGCCCGAGCCTACGACCACCGTGCGCTGGAGCCGATAAAGCCGACCGTCATTCCGCCGGGCCACTACTACGTGCAGGGCACGAGCCCGGACAGCTTTGACTCGCGCTACCGCAGCAGCGGGCTGGTTCGCGCCGAGCAGGTCATCGGCGTCGTGCAGCCCTTGTTCTGACGGTGTTCACCATGCGCAGCGCTCCGATCGTCGCCGCCCTTGCCCTCGCCGCTGGCCTCGTGGTCAGCGGATCGAGTGCCCAGACCGCCAGCGGCGCCACTCCCACGGCGGCGGACGACGTCCCGATGGACGATTACCTTGGCCTGCTGGCCCAGATCTCGCCGGCTGCGCGCGAGGGCGCGGAGGGCTATCTGCAGGCCTTCCAGCGGCGCTGTGGCCGTGCGCTCACGACGCAGGAGCTGCGGCGCGCCGTGTCGGACGGCGATGGCGATCCGGTCCTGATGGGCATGATTCGCGCGAACCACCCGAGCCAACAGGCCGAGCGCGACGTCACGCTGCAACAGCTCGCGCAGCGCGTTCGCTGTGACCAACGGAGCGGTCGATGAAGCCGCTTCGGTCGTTCGTCTTCGGTGCCGCGGTGCTCATCGAGATGTGGGGCCACGCAGCGCACGCCGAAGACCTCGGAACCATCGGCCCGACCTATGCGATCAGCGAGCCGAATCTGCTGGCCTTCATCGAGCAGCGCCTGCGTGAGAAGGAGCGCAGCGGCGAACTGACCCGACTCGAAGCGCAAGCCCGGGCGCGTGGCACCGAGGCCGTCACGCAGCCCAAACCGGTCACTGGGGTGCGCGCCACCGAGACCGCACGCAGCTTCTACTTCGACCCGAGTTTCACGCTGGACCGCAACATCCTTGACGCGCAGGGCCATCTGCTGTTCGCGGCCGGGCTGCGAAAAAACCCGCTCGAGGTCGTCTCGCTGTCCAAGCACCTGCTGTTCTTCGATGCACGGGATCGTCGCCAGGTGGCCCGCGCCCGCGAGCTGATCGCCAGCTATCAGGGCAAGGTGAAGCCGATCCTCACGGCAGGCTCCTACCTGGACCTGATGAAGTCGTGGCGCACGCCCGTCTACTACGACCAGCAAGGCGTCCTGGTTCGCCGCTTCGGCATCACGCAAGTGCCTGCGCTCGTGTCGCAGGAAGGCATGCGCCTGCGCATCGACGAGTTGGAGGTCGCGAAGTGAACTGCGTCCTGATCCTGCTGCGCCGGCTGGTCGCGTGGTCGGTCGCGCTGCTGGTCGCGCTGCACGCCTTGTCGAGCAACGCCGCCGACAGCATCACCTGCACCGGCGCCTTCCCCAACCCCATCACCGACATCTGCTGGAGCTGCATCCTGCCGATCAGCATCGGCAGCGCCCGCATCGCCAACGTCGGCGACCAGGAGGACATCGACAACCCGAGCAGCCCCGTGTGCAGTTGCGGCGTCAACCCGACCATTGGCATATCGGTCGGCTTCTGGGAACCGGCGCGCCACGTCGAGGTGGTGCGCAAGCCCTTCTGTCTCGTCTCGCTGGGCGGCGTCGATCTCGATCCAGGGATCGCTGCGCCCGCTGCCGCGCGCTACACACGGGCCGAGGGGGACGGGGACGGTGGCAGCTTCTATCAGGCGCACTTCTACGTGAACCCCGTCCTTTACTGGCTCGACGTCGTGGCGGATTTTCCGTGCCTGGAGCGCGGCTCGTTCGACCTGGCCTACCTGACCGAAGTCGACCCGTTGTGGAACGACGATGAGCTGACGTTGATCCTGAACCCGGATGCCGTGCTGTTCGCCAACCCGGTGGCGGTCGCCGCGTGCGCGGCCGACTGTGTGGCAGCGTCACTCGGCTTCGGCATCAAGGAGATGTTCTGGTGCGCCGGCTGCCAGGGTGGCATTTATCCGCTCGACGGCCAGGTGCCGTATCACATGGGTGGCGTGCGCACCGCCGCGCTGGTGGCCCAGCGCCTGACCGCCAAGATGCACCGCGAGTTGCTCGCCTGGGGCTGGCACGGCACGCCGGGGCTGTGCGGGCCGTACTTCGCGCCGGTGATGGACAAGACCGCCTACAAAACCCAGCTCACCTACCCGGTCCCGAGCACTGGCAAGGAAGGCGGCAAGTGCTGCCAGCCCTTCGGGCGCACCACCGTCACCTGGGGTGCGGGCAAGGAGTACCCGGTACGAGGTGAGGACTTCGCGTTCATGTTGTTCAGGAAGAGGAACTGCTGTGTGGGCTACTAACTTCCTCTGCCGCCACGGCGCGTTGTTGGCCAGCGCGGCTGTGCTGCTCTGTAGCGCCGGCGCTCGCTCGCAACCAGCACCCACGGTGACCGAAGGTGACATCGAACGTGCCCGGCGCGCGCAACCGACGATCACCGAGAAGGACATGGAGCGGGCGCGGAAGACCAATCGCATGCCAACCGATGCGGAGCTGGGCCGTGTGCCGATATCGGGAAGCCCGAAGATCGACGCCCTGCCGCAACCCCGGTTCTCTGCACCGATCGACCTGGAAGCGCTCGCCAAGGGCTACGCCTCCCAGAGCGATGCGATGTCGCAGGCGCAAGGCCTCGTGTCGGGCCCGGGCTTGCTGGTCTTCGTCAGCCTGTCAATGCCCGAAGCCACGCTGCAGCGCCTCGTCGATCAGGCCGCACGTGCCAAGGCCTCGGTCGTGATCCGGGGTTTGGTCAACGGGTCAATCCGCGACACGGCTTCGCGGGTGCAGGGCTTGATCGGCCAACGCCAGGTTGCCGTACAAATCGACCCACAGGCCTTCGACCGCTACACCATCGACCGGGTGCCGAGCTTTGTACTGGTGCGTGACGGCACGCGCGCCACGGCGTGCGCAACTGGCCTGTGCGTGCCGTCCGATGGATTCGTGCGTGCAGCAGGCGACGTGAGTCTGGGCTACGCGCTGGAACACATGCAGCGTGCTGCGCCGCGCTTCGCGAAGGATGCCAATGGCTTCCTGAAGCGGCTCAAGGGATAGAGGAGAGCCCCGCATGTTCTGCTCCAACGGCAGCCGCCTCATCGTCTGGTTCACGCTCTTCTGCTTCGTCACGACGCAGACGGCCGCCATCGCCGGTCCGCATGACGAGGGTACTGCCGCCGGGCAAGCCGCCAATCCGGTCATTCGCGGCACGGTCAACACACCGAGCGCCACGGCCAACGTGCCGGGTTACACCACGACCCCGCCCGAGAGGGCGTACTACGGCCAGCCCGACCTGGCAGCGCAGGGCAACGCGCGATTGACGCTGTGCGCCACGATGCCGAACGACCCGGTGTGTCAGGCACAGCGCGGTGCGCTGAATTCGGCCAACACGCCGCGGCCGGCCATCGGCGCGAACGATCCTGCGGTGGCAGCCGCGCGTGGCATCACGCGCAGCCCTTCGAGTGTGCTGGACGATCTGGCCTCGTACTACAGCGGCTGCACCACGTCGACGACGAGCCTGCCCGCGACCACACAGGCACGCACCTGCCTGCGCTACCAGGGCGTCGGTAACTACAGCTGCTCGCGCACGCTGAGCGTGGCCATCGCGCGCTCGACCAACTGCACGCCAGGCGACTGGTTCGCCCATGCCGGTTCGGGCAGCGCGGGGCTGGACGCGCAATGCGTGCCGGACCGGCCCGATACGGCCCAGCATTTCCGGGTGACGCAGGGCGGCTCGCCGTTGAGCTTCTTCGACGTGGACATGACGACTCCCGTGGTCTTTCCAGAGATGGTGGCGGTACTGGGAACCAGCTACTCCGGCATGACCGGGCTGCCGATCCGCACCGGCGTATGGGTTGCCGACAAGTCCTGCGCCGGCACCACCTGCAGCCTGACGGCGATGATCGCGGCGGAGAGCCAGGAGACCTGCACGGGGAGCGGCGACTCCGGCTACACCTGCACCACGGTCGAGCCCTTCCTCAAGCGCTACGCCGCCTGTCGCGCCGGCACCCAAAGCGGCGACAACATCCAGGACTCGGTCTGCTCCGGCGACAGCGGCTGCACGACGACCGTGCTGGATGGCACCAAGTGCTACGCCCCGTCCGGTGGGCGGACACCCTACACCGGCATCGACATCACCGGCACAGTGCCGGGCAACTACTGGAACATCGACGCGGACCGCGCCGTGGTCGGCTGGGATGTGAACCCGGCGTTCGGCCCGATTCCGACCATGCGGCTCAGCTACCTGAAGGCGCTGACCAGCGTCGCTGCGACCGATCGATGGGATGACCAGTGCCCCGCCCTGGTCGCCGGCGGTCGCTGCACCGTCAACACCGCAGCCATCTGCGCCGACGGTCCCGGCGCCAAGGTTGTCGATGGCGTCACCGTCACCCGTGACTGCTGGCAGTACGACAGCACGATGTCCTGCAGCAGTGCGGCGCCGGCAGACCAGTGCGCACCATTGGCGGCGAGCGGCTGCACGCCGACGGCGTCGGCTTGCAAGCAGGCCAACGCCGTGAGCGGCCTGTGCGAAGTCTACGAGGACACCTACACCTGCGCGGTGCCGGCCCAGACCGTCACCAGCGGCAGCAACTGCCCCTCGAACGTGTTTTGCCTGCAGGGCAATTGCTTCGATATCAGCCATACGAACGACGCCGATTTCGCCCGCAGCATGTCGATGCTGGAGGCCGCGCGCGAGGCCGGGGTGTATCTCGACACCAACCGCATGCAGGTGTTCAAGGGCGAGGCCAACAGCTGCCGAGACCGGCTGCTGAAGAACTGCTGCTACTCCGACGGCGCCGGTGCGGGCATGACCAACCAGAGTCTGTTCGGCACCGGTTCGCGCCTGGTCTACGACGTGCTGATGAACTCGGAGAACCGGGAGTTCCTGTACCAGGGCATGTCGGCGCTGCTGACGAGCGGCGGCTTCAGTGGCTCCTTCACGAGCTACGGTGTCACCGTCGCGGTCAATGGCACGGCGCTTCCCGCAGGCTCGTCAGTGCTTTACGCGGGCGACAGCCTCGTCGTCGCATTCGACCCCTGGTCGCTGGTCATCGCGATCATCATCTACATCATTCTGTCGATGATGTCGTGCAACGAGGAAGAGGGAAAGCTCGCGATGAAGGAAGGTGCCGGCCTCTGTCACGGAGTTGGCACCTGGTGCTCATCGTGTTTCAGGGTCCTCGGCGTCTGCGTTTCATGTGTCGAACACAGAACCGGCAAGTGCTGCTTCAACAGCAAGCTGGCGCGCATCGTCAACGAGCAGGGCCGCGTGCAGGTCGGCAAGGGCTGGGGCAGCGGCGAGAACCCGGACTGCTCGGGCTTCACGATCGCGCAGTTGCAAAGCCTCAACTTCGCGGCGATGGACCTCACGGAGTTTTATGCGTCCATCGTGCCGACTCTACCGAACCTGGGCGCAATCCAGACAGGCAACAGCGGCAAGGTGCCGAACTGTTACTACGGACAGGGACGGTGCCAATGAAGTCGATCCTGGTCATCATGCTGGGCGCCGTCGCGCTGCAATGCGCCGCCCAGGCCTCCGAGCGCGCTCCAGTGACCGACGCACGACCGCTGATGCTGGCCGCGCTCCGATCTGCCAACGGGCAGGCGCACGGCCTGTTGACCGGCGACATCGCCGACGCGATCAGCAAGCGCTTCTCGGCGACCACGCCGATCTTCATCGACGTCACCACCGAGAAGCGCTACCGCCAGGCTGGATGCAGTCGCCTGAAGCTGAGTTTCTGGCAGGACGGTGTGCTGCTGCCCGGCGCCAAAGCACCGCGCAAGCAGACCATCGAGTTCGGCATCAACTACTGCCTTGACGGCATGCCGCCGAAGTCACTGAGCTGAAGGGCACAGCCATGCAACGCCATCTCTTCGCCCCCATCCTCGCCGCGGCCGTCACGATGTTGCTTTGCTGGCTCCCCTCCGAGACGCGCGCGCAGGATGTTGGACGCAGAGACGGTGCCAGCTCGCAGACCGCTCCGTATTGGTCTGACACCTGGCGTGGCTGGCACTTCTACGAAGAGCCAGACGCTGAGGAAATGCCGGCGGTGCCGCCGAAGGCATCGATACCGGCGCCGAAGCCAGCGCCAGCCAAGGCCCCGGAGCTGATCGAGTTCGAGCGCCTGCAGAAGGCCGTCGAGTCCTACCGCAACATTGCGATCATGCGGCCGACCGAGGCCAACGTGCGCCGCTACATGGAACTGGAATCTAAGGTGGTGGCGCGTGCGTCCTACTTCGCCGACGTTGCGCAGCGTGTGGCGTGGGCCACACCCGAACTGGACCCGACGCTTCAAGGCCGCCCGGTGAACGCCAAGGCGCTGGAGGTCTTCGACCGCGAGCAGATGTCCGGGCGCTCGCAGTCGATCAGCGCCCTCGGCAAGGACCATGTGCTGTTCTTTTTCTTCCGTGGCGACTGCCCGTACTGCCATGCCTTCGCGCCGACGCTCGGCGCGTTCGAGGCGCGGCACGGCATCAAGGTCGTGGCAATCAGCGTCGACGGCGGATCGATACCGGGCTTCGCGGATGCACGGCGCGACAACGGAATCGCGAGCACCTTGAAGGTGACGCAGGTTCCCGCCGTCTACCTGGCCCAGCCCTTCACGGGAAAGATCACACCGATCGGCTTTGGTGTGCTGTCAGAGGCCGAACTGGTCGAGCGCATCGCCACGGTCGCGACGCCGGCCGCCGAAGCCATGTTGCCCGCCGCGAGCCGGCACGTTTCTCTTCAGTAGGAGCAGGTCATGGTTCCACGTTTGCCAAATCAGCCTTTGAAGAAGGCCGGTGCCGTCCTGATGGCCGCACTGCTCGTGGTCTCACCGCTGCCGCTGCGCGCAGGAGACCTCAACGCCGAGGTGAACAACATGTTCAACAGCCTGGGTGCCATCGGCAACTACACCGCACCGGGTGCCTTCCGCGGACAGACCTTCAACACCTACACCGGCGGCAGCCTTTTCATGCGTTCGCCGAACAAGGTCTATCAGCTCGCCGCCATCCAGTTCCCAAGCGCCAAGGCGGGCTGTGGCGGCATCGACGTGTTCGGTGGCTCGTTCTCGCACATCTCGGCCACCGAGTTCAAGAACATGCTGAGAAACATCACAGCCGCGTTGCCGGGCATCGCCTTCCAGCTCGCATTGGAGGCGGTCTCGCCACTGCTGGGCGGCTTGACCAAGTGGGCCAAGGGTCTGGAGACCTGGATCAACAACGCGCGCATCAACTCTTGCGAAACGGCGAAGGCCATCGTCAGCACCGCGGCCGAGGCCACTGGCTACAGCTCGCAGGAAACCTGCGCCGACCTCGCCGTCGAAATGGGGTTGGAGAGCGACCGCGATGCGGCCCGCCGACGTTGCGCGACCGACCGGCCGAGCATCCTGGCCTCTGCGCGTTCCTCGGGCGACCCGAACGTGAAGAACAAGGCCCCCTTCGTCGGCAACCTGACCTGGAAGGCGTTGCAGTACACCGGCGTCGCACTCGACGATTCCGAGCGCGAGCTGGTCATGAGCATGGTCGGCACGATCATCTACCACCCCGAAGAGGACGGGCGCGACCCTGAACCCATCGCACCGACGCTCACGTCGATCAGTCAGCTGCTTTACGGGCAGGCCGCTGCGGCCGGGACCAATGTGACGCAGCACCTGCTCAAGTGCAACGACTACACGAACTGCGATGTCGTGACGCTGAACACGGCCTACACGCACACGCCGTTCACAGCGAAGGTCGAGACACTCATGCGCTCGATCGCCGACAAGATCGCCACGCGCACGGCGATCCCGAACAACTCGGCCGAGGTGGGGTTTGTGAACCAGACCACCGAACCGGTCTACAAGATGCTGTCGGTGGGCTCGACCATCCCTGGTTCCGGCCTGGCTGACAGCCTGATCGCGCAGTATCGCGACGTGATCGCCGCCGACTATGCCTACGTATTCCTGGAGCGCAACCTGCGCCTCGGCATGGCGGCGCTGGACAAGGATTTTCAGCTCCAGCAAACGCAGCGCGACCAGGCGCACCAGGTCCGCCAACGCGCGCAAGCAATGCTTCAGCAGATCTCGCAGGAGAAGAACCTGCTGTACCAGAAGGTGGGGTCGTACCGCGCCGTGTCCAGCCATCTGGAACAGCTCGAACGGCAGCTGCGGTCCAGCATGCCGCAGCATGTGATGGACATGCTCGGGCAGCAGGCCGCGCACATGACCCGCTGAGCGCCAGCAGCAGGACGCCACCGGGACAGCCGCCATGTGGGAGATCTACGCTTACCAGAACGCGGACAGCCTGTTCGGAATCTTCAATGCGGCCGCGGCCATCAACGCGTCAAGCGACTACCTGGCCGCCGTGGCGGCGGTGGCGTTCTGCGGCTTCGTCGCGGCCCTGATCGCCTATGCCTTCGCGCCTGAGAAGTTGCAAGGATGGAAGTGGCTCGCCACCGTGTTGCTGGTCTTCTCGGTGCTGATCGTTCCCAAGGTCACCGTCGGCATCGTCGACAAGACGGGCGGCGCTCCGGTCAAGGTGGTGAGCAACGTGCCCTTCGGCGTGGCGATGCTCGGCAGCGTGACCAGCACCATCGGCCACACGCTCACGGGCCTCTTCGAGACCGCGTTCCAGGTCATCCCAGGTGTTGGCGGATTGCCCAGCGAGCTGACCTACGAGAAGAACGGCCTGATGTTCGGCAACCGCCTGATTCGCGAGACCGGCAAGGTGGTGTTCCAGGACCCGAACTTCCGCACCGACCTGATCAACTTCATCAACAACTGCACGATGTACGACCTGATCGACGGCACGATCAGTCCGTCAGTCTTTTCCAGTTCTGGCGATGTCTGGCCCCTCATGGCGACGCCGAACCCGGCGCGGTTCAGCACGGTCACCAACGCCGGTGGCGTAGATGTGGACACTTGCCCGAACATCTACACCAGCCTGAACGGCCGGTTGCCGGCTCAGATCACGCGAATCCAGGGACAACTCGCGTTCCAGTTGAACCCGACGTTGCCGGGCGCGGTGGCGGCTGGCGTGATCGCGACCCAGATCCAGCAGGCTTACTTCAAGAACAGTATCGCCGATGCTTCTGCCACCGCTGCCGATCTGATCCGACAGAACGCGGTGCTCAACGCGATCAACGACACCAGCACGATCATCGGCCAGAAGGTCAACGATCCAGCGGCGATGGTGCTGGCCGTTGGTCGAGCGCAGGCGGTGGCTCAGCAGAACGCGGCATGGCTCAACTACGGCAAGGTTGCGGAGCAGGCACTGCCCGTGTTCCGCAACGTCATCGAAGCGTTGACGTATGCCCTCTTCCCGCTGCTGGTGCTGCTGCTCTTGCTGACCAGCGGACGCGAAACGATGATCGCCTTCAAAGGCTACGCGGCCATTCTGATCTGGATTCAACTGTGGCCGCCGCTGTATGCGGTACTGAACTACATGGCTTCGATCTACGCCGCCTACGACCTGGCCGCCGCGGCCGACCTGGGCACCGGGACCAAGGCCTTGTCGCTTCAGACCGCGTCGACGATCTACTCCGACGCGATCTCGGGCGAGGCCATCGTGGGCTACCTGGCCATCAGCATTCCGTTCATCGCCTGGGCGGCACTAAAGCGGATGGAGAACTTCGGCACGGCACTGGTGGGCGGGCTGTCGGGATTGCAGGGCACGCTGTCGGGCAGCACGGGTTCGGCCGCGACCGGCAACGTGAGCCTGGGCAACGTCGCGATGGACCAGATGCAGTTGGCGCCGAATCGGACGTCAGCGTTCATGAGGAGCATGCAGAACGATCTGAGCGGGAACACGTTTTCGTCGAACGCACTGACGGGGCGCACGGCGGTCAGCTTGTTGCGGAATCAGGGGTTCGCGTCGCGGGTGGTGTCGATGCGGGTGAGCGAGCAGGATGTGACGGAAGCGAGTCGGCAGGCCGATAGTGCGCGCAGCGAGGCGGTGTCAGCAGGCCAGCAGCGTTCTGCCGTGCTCACCGAGGCCTTCAATCGCGGGGTCGCCAAGATGCGCTCAGTGCGAAGTTCGTCCGGGTCAACTTCCAGCAGCTTCGAACAACTCGGCGAGACGATGAACAGGCTGGACCAGATCACGCGCGGAGTGTCCGACAGCACCGGGCTCTCACAGTCTCAAGTCGCCAGCATCGCCTTTGGGGCAGCCGCACATCTTGGCCTGGGCGCGCCGTCCATCGGCCCACTGTCAGCCGGTGCTTCCGTGAAGGCAGATTCGGGGAAGAGCTACCAGTCGGGCTTGTCTGCTGAGGAGCGCAAAGTCTTGGGTTCGATGACCAGCGATCAGATCGCGGAATTCAAGCAGTTCGGTGACCGCGTGTCGCGGGACGCTACTTTCAGCAACGCTGTCGGCAACGATTCACGCGAAGCTCGGGAGCTGGCTTCACGGCTCGCGACAACCGCCTCTCGTTCCGAACGAGCGGACGCCAGCTTCGCGGAGCGCACCGCGCTTGCCGAGCGTTTGTCGTCGGCTCGCGAACACGGTGAAGTCTTGTCGATTGACATCGCCCAGGATCCGCACAACCTGGAGATGTTCATGCGCTACGCCGAGCGGTACGGCGGCAACAGCGCAGCTGCGGCCGCCATGTTCGACGCCGAAATCGCTCGCCAGGGATTGCGACCCACCCGCGTCTTCTCGAACGGGTCGGCCTTGCCAAGCTCGTTTGAAAGCTTGCGTCGTCAACATACGGCCGAGGCCCGTGAGCCAGCCTTCAATCCCGATCTCGACGGGACTGGTCGCGAGCATCGACGCCAAGTTGCCCGCTTCGGCAACACGGCACCGATCGCCGAGAAACCTTCATCGGCCTCGCCGCTGCGCAACGAGGTCCAAACCAAGGCCGCCGAAATACGCCATCAAGCCGAAGTGTCCCGGGAGAGCTTTGATTCCAAAGCCGACGTCGTCCCAACTTCTGACGGAACTCTCGCATCGAAGAAATCGCTGCTGAAGCAGACTGCCAAGCAGGTCGGGAGCGATGCTGGCGCGTCAATCGACGTGGCCAAGGAGGCCGTCAAGGATCTGTTCAAGAAGAAACCCTGATCAGTCCTGCCGATCCGGATCGAACATGTGGTGATCAGGTTCCGCATTCGGTGGCTTCATGAACGGCGGATGGCCCTTGTCGCGCCAGTAGTTGCGATCTCGATCCTTCGCAGTCGTGCCCTGCCCATACGCATCGTCAGACTCAAACGTCTGCGGCGAGCGAGATCGTCTACCCGTGCTGGTCAACGCTCCACCCAGCACTGTGCCGACGACAGAGCCGATCGTCATCATCACTGCCTTGACGCCCCAGTTGTCATGCAGGGCAGTGAACAGCCCGACGGCCGCGCCGACCACGATGAAAGAGATGAAGATGAGCTTTCGCATTCGCGGGTCCCCTCCCGACAGCCTACAGGCCTATCCATCACTTGCAAGGCTCAATGTGTCACTGCGTGCATGACACGGCAACTCCACGGCGAAGGCACCCTGGTTCCGGCTGGTTTTGATGGAATCTGGTCCCCCGTTGGCGCGATCACAACCTGTCGTCCAAGGCGCGGGCCTGGCGTTCGAAGTCATCAGGCCGACGCTTCTGAAAAGTGTGCAGGTTGGCCAGCTTCCAGCGCAAGGCCGGCAACTCTGCTGCATGGGCACATTTCAGCAGGGCCCAATCGGGGTGCGCTCGCGCGAGTCCACTCAGAAATTTGCGGTGGTCGTTGGTCAGTCGTTGCTGCAACTCCGTGCGCAGGCGCGCACGCGTCGACAGCAAGGTGTCAAGGCTGACAGGCTCGGTCGTCATGCCCACGAAGTTGTTCTGATATTCGCCGGTGATGTCCTTCTCGCTACCGAACAGCACCTCATGGGTCGGACGGTTGTGCCCGGCCAGATAGGTCACGAAGCATTCGAGCACGGCATCAGAGAGCCCATCGCTATGGAACATCTGCCAGACATCGAACAGATCACGCGGATGCTGGCGGTCCATCGCCGCCACCAGTTTGCTGCCGTAGAGTTCGGCCGCGGCCAGCACGGGCAGTTCCATTTCTGCGCTGAACGTTTCGGCGGTCCTCGAGGTCAGCGCGCGTCGTTCGGTGGGCAGCACCGTGCCACGAAATACGGCGTTGACTTCGACTTTGACCTGGCACTGGGCGTTCTCGATCAGCAGCTTCGTGTCGCCAAGGTCTTTGGTGCTCACCTTGCGGGCGCTCAGACCAAGCTTGCCAAGACGTACCGCAACGGCATCCAGTTCATTGGCGATACCTGCCAGGGCCTGCTCGCGCGGCGTCTGCCATGGCATGTAGACCACGTCGATGTCCACCGACAGGCGCGGCATGTCACGCACGAAGAGATTGATGGCCGTCCCGCCCTTCATCGCAAAGACGTCGTTGGCGAACACGTCTGGCGCCACCTGCAACAGCAGGCGAACGGTGTCGGCGTAAACCTTATCCATGGGGCTTCAGCGTCAGCAGGGTGCCGTCTTTGAGACGCGTCATCCAGCGCTTGTCGCTGCCAACGGGGAGCGAGTAGCGTTGGCGAAATTCGTCCACGTCCACCAAGCTGGTCTCGCGCGCCCAGGTCAAGAACAGGCGCACGGTCTTCACGCTTGTGCAGCGGGTCAGTAGTTGTCCGAGCACGTCCTTGCGCAGGTTGCGCAGGCCATCAAACAGGTTGCGTGCCTCCTCCAGGCTTTGATGCGTACCCACCTCGTACAGCATTTCAAGGACCGCGCGTTCCGGCACGGAGACCTGCAGGCCATCCGGCAGTCCCGGCGGGACCGTCAGGCTCTTCGTGGCCAAGGCGTCGTCAGACCAGTCGAACAGTCGAGCCGACACGTAGCGGGCCGGAAAACGCGTGGTGAACCATGCCGGCACGTCAAAGCGTACCTCGCCCCACAACACCCACTGCTCGCGCGTAGCCAGGTTGTGCCGTACACCCTGCAGGGCCAATGCACTCTTGCCGCCGACGTGCAGGCCTGCCACGCGGCCTTGCAGGAGCTTGATGGCACCGTGCGCCTTCAACTCGTCTCCTGGGAAGGCATACACACCTTGCGCCAGCCGTATCAACCAGCCGCTGTCGGCATAGTGGGCGGCCAGCTTCGATGAGATCCCCAGGCGATCCAGTGCGCCCAGATCAAACGGCGCGCCGCGCGGCAGGTCGGACTGGAGCTTCTTGAGCAAGGAGTGCCTTGGATTTCCTGTCATGCTAGAAAAATATCACTTTTTCTAATCAATCGCAAGCAAGCCGATTAGATTTTTCGGCAGAACGGAGGTCCTTGTATGAATTGTTCGTCAATATCTAATCACTCATCTATACGAGCAGTCATCCCTCCGACCACGTGTCTCGCAACCGGCTCCTTGGCTGCGACAGTCTTGTCGCCGGCCTCGCAGTCCATCAGGAACTGGACCCAGGTCAGGAGGGCCTCGCAGCGTTCAGAGTAGTAGGTGTGCCGGTCGTAGATCCCCTCCACGCCTGTGAGCTTGTGGTTCAAGCACATCTCCGAGATGTCGCGCGGCACGCCGAGCGCGCGCATGTGTGACTTCATCGTGCTGCGCAGATCATGCGGCGTGAAGCGGCGCACCTTCGGCTGGTAGTGCGCGATCCAGTAGTCGATTGCCTCGCGCACGGTGTCCTTGCTCAGATGGGTGTCACCTCCGTTTCGCTCGGCGCGGCTGCGTGCCCTTGCCGGCAAGACGTAGTCCGACCGAGAGACGTAGGTTCGGAGCTCCTTGAACCAATCGATGAGCACTGCAGCGAGCGGCACGTCCATCGCGGGCCCTGTCTTGCTTGCGGGGATATGCCAAAAGGCCTCGTCGAGACGCACGTCTTTCCACCTGGCCGTGAAGAGCTCAGACCCGCGCACGCCCGTGCTCAGCAGAATGCGAATCGCCAGTGCGTTCGGCCGGCGCATCGGTGCGTTCAGCAGCAGGTGCAGTTCCTCGCGGGTCAGCATCAGACGCTTGCGGACCGGCGGTCTTGGCCCCAGCAACGCACTTATCAAAATCCCCACGCATGGGTTCGCGTTGATCAGCCGCTTGCCGCAGGCGTGGGTGAACAGGCACTTGGCCGTGATGTGCAGGAGGCTCGACTCGCCCCATGTGAGCTTGCAGTCCTCGATTAGGGCCACGATGTCACTGGATTCAACCTCGCGCACGCCGAGCGAACCGAACCTGTTTTCGATCCGCTTGAGGTGTCGCGAGTAGCAGACCCTCGTGCTCTTGGCCAGCGTGACGAGTACCTTCTCGCGGTAGTCCTTGATCAACTGACGGACCGTCCAATCCTTCGCGAGCGCGGCCTTCGCCTTGAGCCGCTCAGCGATCGGGTTCTTGCCTTGCGCAATTTCCGCCCGCTTGACCAGCGCCATCGTCCGGGCTTCGGACAGGCCGATGGCCGGATACGGACCCAAGGTCAACTCTGGGCGCCGCGTACCGTGTCGATACCGCAGTACCCACGCCGCATTGCCCGCCGCCGACAGCGTGAAGATCAGCCCGCCGCCGTCGGTCATCGACAGCGGCTTGCCCGCCTTGATCCATTGTTTGAGCTGCAGGTCAGAAAGCAGCCCACCTTTGCTAGCCATTTCGGATCTCCCGGTGCCGGAGGGGCAGCGGGCGAGTCGCCCGGCTGGTCACCCATCTGGTCACCCAATCTTGTTGCGACCGGGTGGCACTCCACGACACCAGAAGACAGCTCTCCTACCGAAAATCCCTTGTGCGACAGGCGTTTACGCGTGGCAACTGACACGGGGTGAGACCCCGTGGAATGTCACATCAAGACGATGTCGTACTGCTCCGGATTCACCGCGGCTTCCGCCTGCAGCGAGATCGGCTTGCCGATGAAGTCGCTCAGTCCGGCCAGGTGGGGACTTTCCTCGTCGAGCAGCATCTCGATCACCGAGGGCGCCGCGATGACGCGGAATTCCTTGGGATTGAACTGCCGCGCCTCGCGCAGGATCTCCCGCAGGATGTCGTAGCAGACCGAGCGCGGTGTCTTCACCTGCCCACGTCCGCCGCAGGTCGGGCACGGCTGGCAGAGCATGTGCGCCAGCGACTCGCGGGTGCGCTTGCGGGTCATCTCGATCAGACCGAGCTGGGTGAAGCCGCTGATCGTGATCTTGGTGCGGTCGCGGGCGAGCTGCTTGCGCAGCTCCATCAGCACCTGCTCCTGGTGGTCGACACGGGTCATGTCGATGAAGTCGAGGATGATGATCCCGCCCAGGTTGCGCAGCCGCAGCTGGCGCGCGATGGCCTGCGCCGCCTCCAGATTGGTCTTGAAGATCGTGTCGTCGAAGTTGCGCGCGCCGACGTAGCCACCCGTGTTGACGTCGATGGTGGTGAGTGCCTCGGTCTGGTCGATGACGAGGTAGCCGCCGGATTTCAGGTCGACCCGCCGCGCCAGCGCCTTCTCGATCTCCTGGTCGATGCCGAACAGGTCGAAGATGGGCCGCTCGCCCTTGTAGTGCTGCAGCCGGTTCACCGACGTCGGCGTGAACTGCTGGCCGAAGGCCCGCAGCGCGTCGAACTGCATGCGCGAGTCGATGCGGATCGTGGCCGTGCGCTCGTCCACCAGGTCGCGCAGCACGCGCTGGACCAGGTTCAGATCCTCGTGCAGCAGCGAGCCCGGCGGCGACTTCAGCGCCAGCGCACGGATCGTGACCCAGGTCTTGCGCAGGTAGGCGATGTCCTCGGCCAGTTCGTCATCGGTGGCATCCTCGGCATTGGTGCGCAGGATGAAGCCCCCGCCGCCGCCGGTTTCCCGGTTGCCCACCAGCGCGCCCATGCGCTGGCGCAGCTGCTCGCGCAGCTCGTGGGAGCCGATCTTCTGCGAGATGCCGATGTGGTCGTCCTGCGGCAGGTGGACCAGCAGCCGGCCCGCGACGCTGACCTGCGTCGACAGCCGTGCACCCTTGGTGCCGATGGGATCCTTGATGACCTGCACGACCAGCGTCTGGCCTTCGTAGACCAGTTTCTCGATCGGCGGCATCGGGCCGTTTTCGGCATGGTGGCCGCGCCCGGTCTGGCCGGCGACCTGCACATCGGCGACATGCAGGAACGCCGCGCGCTCCAGCCCGATGTCGATGAAGGCACTCTGCATGCCAGGCAGCACGCGGGCGACCTTGCCGGCGTAGATGTTGCCGACGAGGCCGCGCTCCAGCGTGCGCTCGACGTGCAGCTCCTGCACCGCGCCGTGTTCGACGATGGCCACGCGCGTCTCCTGCGGCGACCAGTTCACCAAGATGTCTTGCATGGGATGGGACGTTTCAGCTTTTCTTGTGGGTTCAGAGGGACCAGCCCGCATCCCGCAGCAGACAAGCTGTCTCGAACAGGGGCAGTCCCATGATGCCCGAATAACTGCCGCTGATCCGCTCGACCCAGGTGGCCGCGCCACTCTGGATGGCATAAGCCCCGGCCTTGCCCATCGGCTCGCCGCTGGCGACATAGGCGGCGATGCGGGCGGCGTCCACCGGAGCGAAGCGCACACGCGAGACGCTCAGGCCTTGCCGCACGCGCTCGCCATCGGCCAGCGCCACGGCGGTGAGGACACGGTGCTCCTGACCGGCCAGCGCGCCGAGCATCTCGCGGGCCTCGGCCGCGTCCGCCGGCTTGCCCAGGATGCGCCGGCCGAGCGCCACGGTCGTGTCAGCGCAAAGGATCGGCGCGTCGGGCAGGCCGGCGCGCTGCAGACGGGCCCGCGCGGCGTCCAGCTTGGCCAGCGTCACGCGCTGCACATAGGCGCGCGGCGCCTCGTTCGGGCGCACGGTTTCGAGCGCCTCGGCGTCCTCGTCCGGGCCGGGCAGCAGCAATTCATGCCGCACGCCGATCTGATCGAGCAACTGGCGGCGGCGCGGGCTTTGCGAGGCGAGGTAGAGCCAGGGAAAACAGGAGGTGGTCATTCGCGGTGGTAAGGGTGTCCGACCGTGACCGACCAGGCCCGGTACAGCGCCTCGGCCAGCATCACGCGCACGAAGGCGTGCGGCAGCGTCAGGTCGGACAGGCGCAGCAGCTCGTCCGCGCTGGCGCGCAGTTCGGGGTCGAGTCCGTCGGGGCCGCCGATGACCAGCGCCACGTCGCGGCCATCGTGCTGCCACGCCTTGAGCCGCTCGGCCAGCGCCACGGTGGTGACCCGCGTGCCGCGCTCGTCGAGCACGACACGGCGCACGCCCTTGGGCAGCGCCGCCTCGATGCGCGCACGCTCGGCGGCCATCAGCGCCTCGACCGGCTTGCCGCTGGTGCGGGGCTCGGTCTTGACGGCCTTGAGTTCAAGCCGGCAGTCCGGTGGGAAACGCTTGGCGTAGTCCGCGTAGGCGGTCTCCGCCCACTCCGGCATCTTCTGGCCGACCGCGACGAGGTGCAGCTTCAAGCTCAGGCGCTGCGCTTGGGCGCGGCGGCCTTCTTGCGGGCCGGGGCCTTGCGCTCGGGGGCGTTGATCACGATGGTCTTGACCTTCGGCGTGGCGCCGGCGGTCTTGCGGGTGGGCGCCTTCTTGGCTGCCGTCGCCGTGGTCGTGGCCGCTGCCTTGCGCGCCGGGGCCTTCTTCGCGGCTGGCTTCTTCACCGCGGCGGCGGCTTCGGATGCCGACGAGGCGCGCTTGCGGGGCGCGGCCTTGCGCGCGGGCGCGGCGGGCGTGTCGTCTTCGCCGTCCTCGTCGTCACGCGAGGCCTTCACCAGCCCCTGCGTGGCATTGCCGAGCTTCAGGCGCACCGGCTTGCCGCCCCAGATCTCTTCGAGGTGGTAGTACTGGCGGATGGCGGGTTGCATCACATGCACCACGGCCGCGCCGCAGTCCACGATGATCCATTCCCCGTTGTCCTCGCCCTCGACGCTCAGGATGTCGCCGCCGAGCGACTTGACCTTCTCGCGCACGCTGGCCGCCAGCGACTTGGTCTGGCGGTTGCTCGTGCCGGAGGCGATGACGACGCGCTCGAACATCGCCGAGAGGTGTTCGGTGTTGAAGACCACGATGTCTTGGGCCTTCACATCTTCGAGACCATCGACGATGGTGCGTTGCAGCTTGCGGATGTCCATTCAGCGCCGTTCTTGTTCCAGGGGATTCAGGATTGAAAATTCAGGGGGCGGTTCGGTACAGCCCGTGGCGGTCAATATAGCGCGCCACGGCCGGCGCCACCATCCGGGGCGCCAGGGAAACGGCCGGCTCGCCTGCAGCCAGCCGCTGTCTCAGTTCGGTCGAGGACACCGCCATCGCCGGCATGTCGAGTGCCTTGATGCGGTGCCCGGTGGCCAGCAGTTCGGCGGGCGCCTGTACCGGCACGCCCGCCCGACCCGCCACCGCCAGCGTGACCCGCTGCAGCAGCTCGGGCCAGCCGTGCCAGGTACAGAACCCGGCCAGCTGGTCCTGACCGATGACCAGGAACCAGTGCGCCGGGCCACTCTGGCGCTGCTGCAAGGCCTTCACGGTGTCCAGCGTGTAGCTCGGACCGGGCCGTTCGACCTCGCAGGTTTCGAGCACGAAAGCGGGATTGTCGCCGATTGCGAGCCGGACCATCTCGGCGCGGTGTTCGGCGGGGGCCAGACGGCGGGTTTTCTGCCACGGCTGACCCACGGGAATCCAGCGCAACTCGTGCAGCGCGAGCTGGGCCAGGGCCGTGTCGGCCAGCACGCGGTGTGCCTGGTGGACCGGGTCGAAGCTGCCGCCGTAGAGCCCGATGCGCCGGGGTTCAGCGGCCATCGGTACCGGTGTCGGTCAGCGCCAGCCAGTCGCGCGGGCGCAGGAAATCGCTGTAGAGCCGTGCCTCGGGTGTGCACGGCTCCGGCGCCCACTGGTAGCGCCACGTCACCTGCGGCGGCATCGACATCAGGATCGACTCGGTGCGCCCGCCCGACTGCAGCCCGAACAGCGTGCCGCGGTCCCAGACGAGGTTGAACTCGACATAGCGGCCACGCCGGTAGGCCTGGAAATCGCGCTCGCGCTCGCCATACGGCGTGTCGCGGCGGCGCTGCGCGATCGGCAGCCAGCCCTTCAGCAGCGCATCGCCCACGTCCTTCAGCATCGCGAAGCTGCCCTGCGCACCCAGCGCCGAGAAGTCGTCGAAGAAGATGCCGCCGATGCCGCGCGGCTCGTTGCGGTGCTTCAGGAAGAAGTACTCGTCGCACCACGCCTTGAAGCGCGGGTAGAGCGCCGGGTCGTGCGGCGCCAGCGCGTCGCGGCACGCTTGGTGGAAATGCACCGCGTCTTCCTCGAACCCGTAGTACGGCGTCAGGTCCATGCCGCCGCCGAACCAGCGCACGGTCTGGCCAGCAAGCGGGCCTTCGGTGGGCGTGGCCGACAGCATGCGCACGTTCATGTGCACGGTCGGCACGTAGGGGTTGCGCGGGTGGAAGACCAGCGACACGCCCATCGCCTCGAACGGCGCGCCGGCGAGTTCCGGCCGGTGCTGCGTCGCCGAGGGCGGCAGCGCCGTGCCGCGCACCTGCGAGAACGCGCAGCCGCCGCGCTCCAGCAGGCCGCCGTTCTCGATCAGCCGGGTGATGCCCGCGCCTTCGAGCTTGCCGCCGGGCGGGCGCTCCCAGGCGTCGGTCAGGAACGTCTGGCCGTCCTCGATGCCCACCGCGTCGCAGATCGACTGCTGCAGGCCCAGCAGGTAGGCGCGCACCTCGGCGTTGCTCAGTTCCATGCGGCTCACCCCTGCGACGTGCGCTTGATGGCGCGGTAGCCGATGTCGTGCCGGTACTGCATGCCGGCGTACTGGATGGGCTGCGCCGCGTCATAGGCCCGTTGCTGGGCATTGCGCACCGAGTCGCCCAGCGCGGTCACGCACAGCACCCGCCCGCCGCTGGTCACCACCCCGCCGTTCGGGCCGGTGGCGGTGCCAGCGTGGAACACCTTGCAGTCCTCGGTTTCGGCGGGCAGGCCACGGATCACGTCGCCCTTCTTCGGCTCCAGCGGATAGCCAGCCGATGCCATCACGACGCCCAGCGCCACGCGGCGGTCCCAGTCGAGCGTGACCTGGTCGAGCGTGCCGTCGGTGGCGTGCTGCAGCACCTGCAGGAAGTCGCTCTTCAGCCGCATCATGATCGGCTGGGTTTCCGGGTCGCCCATGCGGGTGTTGAACTCCAGCGTCTTCACGCCGCCCTTGGCGTCGATCATCAGGCCGGCGTAGAGGAAACCCGTGAAGGGGATGCCGTCGCGGCGCATGCCATCCACCGTCGGGCGGATGATGTCCTGGATCACCTTGGCGTGGATGTTCGGCGTGACCACCGGCGCGGGCGAGTAGGCGCCCATGCCGCCCGTGTTCGGGCCCAGGTCCGCGTCCAGCAGGCGTTTGTGGTCCTGGCTGGTGGCCAGCGCCAGGATGTTGCGGCCGTCCACCATCACGATGAAGCTGGCCTCCTCGCCGACGAGGAACTCCTCGATCACGACGCGGGCGCCGTCGGCGTTGTGCTGCACGCCGAGCTTGTTGTCGAGCAGCATCCAGTCCACCGCCTGGTGCGCCTCGTCCAGCGACATGGCCACGACCACGCCCTTGCCGGCGGCCAGCCCGTCGGCCTTGATGACGATGGGCGCACCCATGCGGTCGACATAGGCATGGGCCTGCGCCGCATCGCTGAAGGTCTCGTAGGCCGCGGTCGGGATCTTGTGGCGCTTCATGAAGTCCTTGGCAAACGCCTTGGAGCTTTCGAGCTGCGCGGCCGCCTGGGTCGGGCCGAAGATGCGCAGGCCGCGGGCGCGGAACTCGTCCACCACACCGGCCGCCAGCGACACCTCGGGGCCGACGACCGTCATGCCGATCTTCTCGGTCTGCGCAAAATCCGCCAGCGCGGCCACGTCGGAGATCGGCACGTTCGTCATGCGCGGATCCAGCGCGGTGCCGCCATTGCCCGGCGCCACGAACACCTTGTGCACGCGCGTGGATTGGGCCAGCTTCCAGGCCAGTGCATGTTCACGGCCACCGCCGCCAATCACGAGAACTTTCATAGGACTTTCTTCATCGTCTTGTCTGGAACCTGAACCCGGGCGCGCAGTGCGCCTGGTCCCCGCCTCGGAATCCTACCTTGCCGCTCGGCACGCTCGGATCGCCTGGCTCACTCGGCGAATTCGGCGTTGTGGAACACGTCCTGCACATCGTCGAGGTCTTCGATCACGTCGAGCAGCTTCTGCATGCGCAGCGCCTCGTCGCCGGCCAGCGGGATGTTGTTCTCTGCCCGCATCGTGACGCCCGCGATCTCGGCCACGAACCCGGCAGCCTCCAGCGCCGCCTTGACCGCTTCGAACTCCGGCGGCGCGGTCAGCACCTCGATGGCGCCGTCCTCGTCGGTGACCACGTCCTCGGCGCCGGCGTCCAGGGCGACTTCCATCACCTTGTCCTCGTCCGTGCCCGGGGCGAACACCAGCTGGCCGCAGTGCTTGAACTGGAAGGACACCGAGCCGTCGGTGCCCAGGTTGCCGCCGTACTTGCTGAAGGCGTGGCGCACTTCGGCCACCGTGCGCACCCGGTTGTCGGTCATCGTGTCGATGATGATGGCCGCACCACCGATGCCGTAGCCCTCGTAGCGGATTTCCTCGTAATTGACCCCTTCGAGGTTGCCGGAGGCCTTGTCGACGTTGTACTTGATGCGGTCCGCCGGCATGTTGGCCGCCTTGGCCTTCTCGATGGCCAGGCGCAGGCGCGGGTTGGTGCCGATGTCGGAGCCGCCCTGCCGCGCAGCGACCGTGATCTCACGGATGATGCGGGTCCAGATCTTGCCGCGCTTCTCGTCCTGGCGGCCTTTGCGATGCTGGATGTTGGCCCACTTGGAATGACCGGCCATGAATGCTCCTGAGTGCGCTTGCATGCGCTGAGTTCGTTAGACTGCCATTTTACTTTTGCCGCGCCGCGTGCCCGCCCCGGAGAACCAAATATGACTGAGCCGATCCTGCTCGCCCGCCACGGCGACATCGAATGTCACCTGCTGCCGGCACTGGCAAACCGCCACGGCCTCATCACCGGCGCGACCGGCACCGGCAAGACCATCACGCTGCAGAAGCTCGCCGAGAGCTTCTCGCGCATCGGCGTGCCGGTGTTCCTGGCCGACATCAAGGGCGACCTGACCGGCATCAGCCAGCCCGGCCAGCTCGGCGGCAAGCTGGCGCAGATCCTGAAGGAGCGCGGTCTGGACGAGCCCGCATGGAGCGCCTGCCCGACCACGCTGTGGGACGTGTTCGGCGAACAGGGCCACCCGGTGCGCGCCACCATCTCGGACATGGGCCCGCTGCTGCTGTCGCGCATGCTGAACCTGAACGACACGCAGCAGGGCGTGCTGCAGATCGTCTTCAAGATCGCTGACGACAACGGCTTGCTGCTGCTGGACCTGAAGGATCTGCGCGCGATGCTGCAGTACGTCGGCGACAACAGCAGCCAGTTCCAGACCGAATACGGCAACATCAGCGCGGCCTCGGTCGGCGCGATCCAGCGCGGGCTGATGCAGATCGAAGGCCAGGGCGGCGACCAGTTCTTCGGCGAGCCGATGCTGTCGATCGACGACTTCATGCAGACGGCGGACGGCCAGGGTGTCATCAACATCCTCGCCGCCGACAAGCTGATGAACGCGCCGCGCCTGTACGCGACCTTCCTGCTGTGGATGCTGTCGGAGCTGTTCGAGACGCTGCCTGAGGTGGGCGATCTGGAAAAGCCCAAGCTGGTCTTCTTCTTCGACGAGGCGCACCTGTTGTTCAAGGACGCGCCAGCGGCGCTGACCGAGCGGATCGAGCTGGTGGTGCGGCTCGTGCGCTCCAAGGGCGTGGGTGTGTATTTCGTGACGCAGAACCCGCTCGACATCCCCGAGACCGTGCTCGGCCAGCTCGGCAACCGCGTGCAGCACGCCCTGCGCGCCTTCACCCCGCGCGACCAGAAGGCCGTCAAGTCGGCCGCCGACACGATGCGCCCGAACCCGAAGGTGGACATCGCCGCGGCGATCACCGAGCTGGGCGTCGGGGAGGCGCTCATCAGCCTGCTCGACGCCAAGGGCCGCCCGAGTGTGACCGAGCGGGTCTACGTGCTGCCGCCGGGCAGCCAGATCGGCCCGATCAGCGCCGCCCAGCGCCAGCAACTGCGCGAGACCTCGCTGGTGGCCGGTGTCTACGAAAAGACCGTGGACCGCGAATCCGCCTACGAGAAGCTCAAGGGACGCGCGGCCACCTCGGCCGACGCGGGCGACACTCTGCGCAGCCAGGCGGGGCAGTCGATGGCCGACGGTGCGCGCGCGGCGACCGCAGAGGCCGGCGGCGAAGGGCTCGGCGGCATGCTTTCGGGCGCGCTGGGCGGGCTGCTGTTCGGCACGACAGGGCCGCGGGGCGCCAAGCGCGACGGGCTGGTGCAGACGATGGCCAAGACGGCGGTGCGACAGGTCGGCTCGTCGGTCGGACGCGAACTCGTGCGCGGCGTGCTGGGCTCTTTGCTCGGCGGTGGCAGCACCAGCCGTCGCCGCTGAACTCCAGCCCGGGTCGGACGCGGTACCGAAGGGTTTCTCTGCACACGCCATCACAGGGTGTGGCGCCAGAATGCACACGCGGCACGACGCCGCGTCTGCATGCCGGAGAGCGCCATGATGAAGACCTTGCTGATGGGGATCGCCGCGGCGCTCCTTGGCCTGCTGGGCTACGCCAGCACCCGCCCGGACAGTTTCAGCATCGAGCGCTCGACCACCGTCCAGGCCCCACCGGAGAAGATCTACCCCTTGCTCGCCGACTTTCGCCGGTGGAATGCCTGGTCACCCTGGGACAGGCAGGATCCCGCGATGAAGCGCCATTTCAGCGGCGCGCTCAGCGGCCAGGGCGCGGTCTATGCCTGGGAGGGCAACCAGCACGTCGGCAGTGGGCGCATGGAAATACGCTCTGCGCGGCCCGTGTCGAGCGTGGACATCCAGCTCGATCTGCTGGCGCCGTTCGAGGCCCGCAACATCGCCAGCTTCACGCTCGTGCCCGAGGCCGGCGCCACCGCCGTGACCTGGACCATGTCCGGACCGATGCCCTTCCTCTCGAAGGTGAT
Source organism: Sphaerotilus sp. (assembly GCF_034519685.1). Taxonomy (GTDB): domain Bacteria; phylum Pseudomonadota; class Gammaproteobacteria; order Burkholderiales; family Burkholderiaceae_C; genus Sphaerotilus. Next base: position 55,638 of record NZ_JAXHOF010000003.1, read on the forward strand.
GAGCCTCTTCGTCAGCATGGACAGGATGGTCGGCCCGGATTTCGAGACCGGGCTGGCCAACCTGAAGGCCGCTGCCGAACAGTAGCCGCGCGGCGGCCGTCGGGGTATGGTGCGGACTGCGTTTTCCCCCACTCACCCGACAAGGAGCACTGCACCATGGGCTGGTTCTCGAAGAAGAACGACGGTTTTTTCCTCGCCACGGTCGTGCCGACCGGTGACGGCGGAGGCGCCCGCGTGGAGCGCTTCCTCGGCATCGTCAACGGCGAAGCCATCATCGGCGCCAACATCTTCCGCGACATGTTCTCGTCGGTGCGCGACGTGGTCGGCGGGCGCGCCGGCGGCTACGAACGCGCGCTGGCCGGCGCACGCGACGCCGCCGTCGCCGACATGATGGAAGCCGCCAAGGAACTCGGCGCCGACGGCATCGTCGGCATCGACTTCGACTACGAGGTGCTGGGCGAGACCAACGGGATGATGATGGTCGCCGTCAGCGGGACGGCGGTGAAGATGGCGTGAGGCCGCACCGGGACGCGCGGTTCACGCCGCCGAGCGCCCCGTTCGCGTCACCCACCCGCCATTCGTCGCAAACCGGCTGACCCGGCGCGCGGCGCGCTCCACGATGACGACATCGCGCATCTGGAGACCGCCGCCATGCAACACCGCTCCCCCATCCCCCTGCTCATCGCGGGCAAGCTCGCCCTGCTGATCGCGCTGGCCCTGCCGCCGATCGGGTCGGCGCAAATGCCCGTCGCACACCCCGACCTCACCACCGCCGTCGCCACCTTCCAGCGCGCCAGCCACGGCGACACCGCCGCCATCGCCCCTGCGCTGCGCGACTTCACGGCCCTGAGCGCCGCCCGGCCGGGCGACCCGCTGACGCTGGCCTACGCCGGGGCGGCCACCTCGATGCAGGCCCGCACCACCTGGCTGCCGTGGAAGAAGCTCGGCCACGCCGAGGATGGGCTGGCGATGATCGACAAGGCGCTCGCGCTGCTCACGCCAGCGCATGACGCCGTGTCGGCGCGCGGTGTGCCGGTCGCGCTGGAGACGAAGCTCACCGCCGCCGGCACCTTCCTCGCGCTGCCCGCGATGTTCAACCGGGGCGAGCGCGGCCGGCGACTGCTCGACGAGGTGATGCAGCACCCCGCCTTCCGCGCCACCCCGGCCCCGTTCCAGGACAGCGCCCGCCAGATCGCCGCCAAGGCCGCGTCATGAGCGCCGCCGCCGTGATCGAACTGCGTGGCGTGCGCAAGACCTACCGGCTCGGCACGCACACCGTGCCGGCGCTGCAGGGCGTCGATCTGCGTGTGTCGGCGGGCGAGATGGTCGCGCTGACCGGCCCGTCCGGCAGCGGCAAGAGCACGATCCTGAACCTCGCCGGCCTGATCGACGCGCCGGACGCAGGCGACATCCGGCTGCGCGGCACCCCGGTCGACGCCCGCGCCGAACACGCCGCCACGCTGCTGCGCCGCGACACGATCGGCTTCGTGTTCCAGGGCTTCAACCTTGTGCCTGTGATGTCCGTGGCCGAGAACGTGGACTACCCGCTGTTCCTCGCCGGCCTGCCCGCCGCCGAGCGCCGCACGCGGGTGGCCGCCATGCTGGACGCCGTCGGGCTGGCCGACCACGCGCGGCACCGCCCCGACGCCCTCTCCGGCGGCCAGCGCCAGCGCGTGGCCATCGCCCGCGCGCTGGTCAAGCGGCCGGCGCTGGTCATCGCCGACGAGCCGACCGCCAGCCTCGACTCGCACACCGCCGAGCAGATGCTCGACCTGATGCGCGACCTCGGCCACCGCGAGGGCGCGTCCTTCCTCATCGCCACGCACGACAGCCGCCTGACCCGGCGCTGCGACCGCGTGGTCGCCCTGCTCGACGGAGTGATCCAGTCATGAACGCCCTGCCCCTGTTGTCTTGGATGTCCTGGCTGCCGTGGCTGCGCTTCGCGTGGCTGAACACGCTGCGCAACCGCCGCCGCTCGCTCGTCACCGTCACCATCGCCGCGCTCGGCACCGCCGCCATCCTCATCGCCAGCGGCTTCGCACAGTCCACCTACCGCGGCCTGGCCGAAGCCGCCGCCCGAACCACCGGCCACCTGGTCATCGCGCAGCCCGCGCAGTTCGACGGCGACGAGGACGTGCCGCTGCAGCACGGCCTGAGCGGCGCCGACGCCCTCACCCGCCAGTTGCTGGCCGATCCGCAGGTGCGCCAGGTGCTGCCACGGGTCGAGTTCAGCGGGCTCATCAGCAACGGCGACAAGTCCACCGTGATGACCGCGGTCGGCATCGCGCCGGACGCCGAGTTCGCGGTGAAGGGGCCGTTCCTCACGGTCAAGTCCGGCCGGGTGCTCGCCGGTCAGGAGCGCGACACCGTGATGCTCGGCGCCGGCCTGGCGCGCAGCCTCAAGGCGGACGCGGGCAGTTCGCTCACGCTGCTGGTCAGCACGACGGCGGGTGCGCTGAACGCCCGCGACGTGCTGGTCGCCGGCGTGGTCACCACCGGCATCGCCGAGATCGACCAGCGGCTGGTCTACACCGACGTTGCGACGGCGCAGTCGCTGCTGGTGACCGACAAGGTGTCGAGCCTGGGCGTGTTCCTGGACCGGATGGACGCGACGCTGCCGGCCCGCGACCGGCTGCAGGCGGCGCTGGGCACGCTCACGGTACGAACCTGGGAAGAGCAGGCGCCGTTCTACCGCAGCGTGCGCGCGCTCTACAACCGCATCTTCGGCGCGCTCGGGCTGATCCTCGGCGTGATCGTGGTCTTCGTCGTCACCAACGCGATGGCGATGGCGGTCATCGAGCGCACCCGCGAGATCGGCACGCTGCGGGCGCTGGGCACGCTGCCCGGCCAGCTCGTGCGCAGCCTGGCGCTGGAGGGGCTGGTGCTGGGCGGCACGGGCGGGCTGCTCGGGGCGCTGATCGCGGTGGTGGTGTCGGTCGGGCTGCTGCTGTTCCCAGTGCAGATGCCGCCGCCGCCGGGCCGCACGGTCGGCTATCCGCTGGTGATCGACCTGCACGCGGGCCTGTGCGCCGCGACGCTGCTCGGGATGCTCGCGCTGGTCATGCTGGCCTCGGCGCTGGTGGCGCGCAGGACGGTGCGGCGGCCGGTGGTCGAGGCGCTGGCCCATGTCTGACATGCCCATGAAACGAACCCGAGGAATCGCGCCATGACCTTGCCCCACACGCCCCGCGCCCTGTTCGCCGCGCTGCTGCTGTCCGCCCTGCTCCCCGCGCACGCCGCCGAGCCGGACGTCACCCGCCTGCTCGCCGACGCCGACCGCTTCCGCGTCAGCGACGAGCAACTCGTCGTCGAGACCCGCGTCAACACCTTCAAGTCCGACGGCACGCCCGACAAGGAGCGCCTCTACACCGTCCACACCAGCACCGGCCGGCGCTCGCTGGTGCTGATGCGCTCGCCGGCCGAGCAGGGGCAGAAAGTCCTGATGGTCGGCGACGATTTCTGGCTGCTGATGCCCGGCACGCAGCGCCCGATGCGCATCACGCCGAGCCAGAAGCTGCTCGGCGACGCCTCCACCGGCGACATCGCCACGCTGCGCTGGAGCGAGGACTACCGCGCAACCCTCGTCGGCGAGGAGCGCTGCGACACCACGCCGTGCTGGCACCTGAGCCTGGCGGCGCAGCGCCCCGGCGTGAGCTACCAGCGCATCGAGCTGTGGCTCGGCCGCGACCGCCACCAGCCGCTGAAGGCCGACCTCTACCTGCAGTCCGACAAGCTCGCCAAGCAGGCCCGCTTCCTGCCCGACTCGGCGGAGCGGCCGACGCAGATCGACGAGATGGTGCTGCAGGACAGGCTCAGCCACCACCGCGAGACGCGGGTGCGCTACACGGCGCGGGCGAAGAAGGTCGTGCCCGAGTCGTGGTTCAACCCGATGTCGCTGGCCCGCAACCCGACGCTGGAGTGAGTGATGCACAACCGATGGTGGCTCGCTGGCATCGCGCTGGCCACGGGGCTTGGACAGGCCCAGACCCCGACGCCCGTGCTGTCCGGCCAGTGGCAGACCGCCCGTGAATGGCGGCTGGCGAACTCGCTCGGTCCTGCGCCCGTCTTCGCGCCACCCAGCCGCTGGCGCAGCGAACTCGACCTGAAGACCGGCGCCCGCCTGCCGCTGCCGGAGGGCCGGTCACTGGGTCTGCACGCGGACGTCGCCATGACCGTGCTGCACGACGACGGCGCCAAGGCCTCCACCGGCACGGGCCGCGTCAACGCGCTGTACGCCACCACCGACCGCGGCGACTGGCAGCTCACGACCGGCCGCCGCATCATCGGCTGGGACGTGGGCCAGGGCTTCCGGCCGAACGACGTGGTGCAGCGCGAGGAGCGCCGACCGCTGCTGCCCACCACGCCACAGGGCCGCGGTGTCGTGCAGGTCGAGCACTTCGGCGCCGATGACGCCACCAGCCTGGTCTGGGTCGATCCGCAGCAAGGGCGTGCCGGCAGTGCGCTCGCCCTGCGGCACTACCAGCGGCTCGGCGCGCTGGACCTGCATGGCCACGCCCACTGGAGCGCGGCGACCCGCGGCAACGTCGGCGTGGCGCTGGCCTGGGTGGCGTCGGACGCGGTGGAATGGCACGCCTCGACGCGCTGGCTGCCCGCGCAGGGTCGTCACCAGACGCTCGTTGGCGGCAGTTGGACCGGCGGCCCGGACGTGACCATGCTCGCCGAAGTCTGGCACGACGGTCAGGCCGCCGCGCCCGATGCGCGCCGCAATTCCTACGGCCGCATCGCGTGGCAGCACGACGCCTGGCAGGTGTCGGCGGACGCGCTGTGGCAACCCGCGGACGGCGGGCGCGTGCTCGGCGCCGGGCTGCGCTGGCAAGGGGACCAATGGCGCGTCGAAGCGGTCTGGCGCGTGTTCGGTGGGCCGGTCGGCGCGGCGCTGCGCCACACGCCCTCGCGCCAGACCGGCGCCCTCGCCATGACCCGCAGCTTCTGAACCACCATCCCTGCTACAACACGCACCATGCCCACCCGCCCGCCCGCCCGAACCACCGCCTTGCGCGACTGGCACTCCACCGTCCTGCGCCGCATCGCCCTCACGCTCGGCCTCGCCGTGCTGATCTCGCTCGCGCTGACGCTGGCCAGCCACGGTCGGTTCGTGGACAACCTGGTCTATTCGCTGGCCATCGGCCTGCTCTGCGAGCTCATGCTGGACGGCGGTCGGCGGGGCATCGCCTGGGTGCTGCACCGCCGCGCACCCGACAACCTCGCCGCCGGCCAGGGCTGGCCGGGCTGGGGCTGGATGGGGGTCTGCATCGTGGTGGGGGTGCCGGTGGCGTACCTCGGCGGCCATGCGCTCGGGGATTGGGTCACCGGCTACCGCTCCAGCCTGGGCAACTGGCGGCCCAACATGGCCATGCTGATGGTGTCGCTCTCGCTCGGGCTGGGTGCCACGTTCTTCTTCAAGTCCCAGGGGGAACTCGCCGCCACCCGGGCCGAGGCCGAATCCGCGCTGCGCATGGCGGCAGAACACCGCCTGAAGCTGCTGGAGAGTCAGCTGGAGCCGCACATGCTGTTCAACACGCTGGCCAACCTGCGGGTGCTGATCGCGCTCGACCCGCCGCAGGCCCAGGCCATGCTCGACCACCTGATCGCCTTCCTGCGCAGCACCTTGCAGGGTTCGCGCACGACGCTGCACCCGCTGCAGGTCGAGTTCGAGCGCCTGCGCGACTACCTGGCGCTGATGAGCGTGCGGATGGGGCCTCGGCTGCAGACGCACCTGGACCTGCCGCCGGAGCTGGCCGACGTCGCCGTGCCGACGCTGCTGCTGCAGCCGCTGGTCGAAAACGCCATCCGCCACGGCCTGGAGCCGGCGCTGGACGGCGGGCAGGTCCGCATCGAGGCCCGCCGCGTGGACCGACCCGAGGGGATGCGGCTGCAGCTTCGGGTGTTCGACAGCGGTGACGGACCGTTCAACGCCGGTGCGCCGCCGCCCGGCACCGGCACCGGCTTCGGCCTGACCCAGGTTCGTGAGCGGCTGCTCACCCTCTACGGTGCCGAGGCCACGCTGACCCTGAGCCGCACCGACAGCGCCAATGGACCGCCCGGCACCCTCGCCCTCATCGACCTGCCCCTGCTTTCGCCCACCACGCCATGACCACCCTGCGCACCGCCCTGATCGCCGAAGACGAACCACTGCTGGCTGCCCACCTGCGCACCGAGTTGCAACAGATCTGGCCGGATCTGGCGGTGACGGCCGTCGCCAGCAATGGCGTGCAGGCGCTGAACCGGGCGCTGGAGCTGCGGCCCGACGTGTGTTTCCTCGACATCAGGATGCCGGGCATGACGGGGCTCGAAGTCGCCCGCGCACTCGCCGAGGAGTGGCCCGATGGACCGGGGACGGCACCGTTCCCGCTGTTGGTATTCGTCACGGCCTATGACCAGCACGCGGTCCAGGCGTTCGAATTGCAGGCGGTGGACTACCTGCTCAAGCCCTTGAGCACGCCGCGGTTACAGAGTTGTTGCCAACGGTTGCAGCAGCAACTGGCCCGCCGCGACACCCGCCATCCGCCCGCCAGCACCGACCTGCTGGCCGTGGCGCGCCAGCTGCAGGCGCTGCTGGGTGCCCAGGGCGTCCCCCCCGCGCCCGCGACGACACCGAAGCTGGAGTTCATCACCGCCCAGACCGGCCACACCGTCGAGATGGTGGCGGTCGAGGACGTGGTCTATTTCGAAGCGGCCGACAAATACGTGCGGGTGATGACCGCCGACCGGGAATACCTGATCCGGATGACGCTGCGCGAGTTAATCACTCAAATTGACGAAAGGCGGTTCTGGCAGATCCACCGCAGCATTCTGGTGCAGACCCGGTTCATTTCCCGCGCCGTGCGAGACGAGCAGGGCAAGCTCACCGTCAAACTGCACCGGCGCAGCGAGACCTTGCCAGTGAGCCGGGTCTACGCACATTTGTTCAAAGGTATATGAGTCTGGCGCCGCAAATGAAAAAAGCGCCACTGGCGCTTTTTCGGGAGAGCTTGCGGACGGGCTTCAGAAGCGCCGCTTCTCCTGCACAGCCCGCTGCAGTTCGACCAGCTCATCCAGCACTTCCATGGCGAAGCCGCGGCGTCCGGGCCGGGAACTGATGAGCAGTTCGTCAAAATAAGCATCGACTCCTTCGTCCACACCCCAGAGAATCGCGAATTTGTTCACGATATGCGGATGGCGCTTGGCCGTGATGATCGGCCGAATCGACACCGGCAAGGATTGCAGCCAGCGGGCGCCGTAGACATCCAGGCGTTCCGTGCACAGCGAAGGGGATGCGGAATGCGCAAAATCGGAATGGCGCGACAGCCCGGGCAATGGAGCCGAACTGGAACCGGTGCGCGAAGCGAATACATCAGGCTTTAGCATCGAAACCCCCATCGGTTGAAAACTTGAGGGCATTGTGCCTTGCGTAACGACTTGTGTTGCAAGTCGGGCCTTTAAAAATGCCGACTGTGGCACGAGATTCGTGGTTTCAGCGCTGCGCGCACCCGCCGATCCCGATACTCGGACGGGCTTCGGTGCGTTCAACCAGTCCGACCGAATGGTCGGATATTCGAGGCTCACCGGATGAGCCGCTGCGGTACCTGTGGCGGCAGGTCGCTCGACCGGATGCACGGCCTCCGGGGAACGCACGCGGCGCACCGTTTCAGAGCGGCACGGCGGTCGCTGGCGACCACCCCCGCGGCGCATGGGCTCCCATGCGGCCACCGGCACATACAAGGCCGCTTCGTCTGCTGGGTCGGCGAACAGGGAGTCGGTTTCGAAAGACATGGTTACCACAAGACCAAGATGGTCATTTCAAGGTGTGAGCCCATGTTAGCCCGGCGCAGCGGGCACGGCTCCCATGTGGATCGGGGGCGACCGGTCGGCACGCCCCCGTGATTGCCGGATCACCGCCGCGGAAATGCGCAGGACTTCCAGATCGAGGCCCGCCCGAACGCGCCATCCCCCCTCGCTACAATCGATCGACCTCACCGCCGACCCCGGCGGCCGCCCTTCACGCACCAGCACCCCGCCCCTGTCACCCATGAGCGACGCGAACAAGACCCCTGCCGACGGCACCGCCGCCGAGCACAAGACCAGCAATTTCCTGCGCGCGATCATCGAGCGTGACCTGGAGCAAGGCACCTACGCCAGCCGCCGCTGGGCCGGCACCCCCGGCGACGCCGCCCACCACGCCGCTGGCGCGCCCGACCCCGCCAAGATCCGCACCCGCTTCCCGCCCGAGCCGAACGGCTACCTGCACGTCGGCCATGCCAAGAGCATCTGCCTGAACTTCGGGCTGGCACGCGACTACGGCGGCGTCTGCCACATGCGCTTCGACGACACCAACCCGGAGAAGGAGGAGAAGGAATACGTCGACTCCATCCTAGACGCGGTGCAGTGGCTCGGCTTCGGCTGGGACTCGTCGTTCGGCGGCCACGCGGAAAGCCATCTCTATTACGCGAGCGACTATTTCGACGTGATGTACCGCGCCGCCGAGGCGCTGATCGAGCACGGCCACGCCTATGTGGACGAGCAGACGCCCGAGGAGATGCGCGCCAACCGTGGCGACTTCGTGCATCCCGGCAAGGACAGCCCGTTCCGCCGCCGCACGCCCGCCGAGAACCTCGCCCGCTTCCGCGAGATGCGCGATGGGGTTCACGCGGACGGCGCGATGGTGCTGCGCGCGAAGATCGACATGGCCAGCCCGAACATCAACCTGCGCGACCCCGCGATCTACCGCATCCGCCGCGCCACCCACCACAACACGGGCGACCGCTGGTGCATCTACCCGATGTACACCTTCGCGCACCCGATCGAGGACGCGCTGGAGCAGATCACGCACTCGATCTGCACGCTCGAATTCGAGGACCAGCGTCCGTTCTACGACTGGCTGCTGGAGCGCCTGACCGAAGCCGGTCTGCTGCAGGCCCCGCCGCCGCGCCAGTACGAATTCGCGCGCCTGAACCTCACCTACGTCATCACCAGCAAGCGCAAGCTGGCGCAGCTCGTCAACGAGGGCTTTGTGAGCGGCTGGGACGACCCGCGCATGCCCACCATCGTCGGCCTGCGCCGGCGCGGCTACACGCCCGAGGCGATCCAGCTCTTCGCCGAGCGCATCGGCGTGACCAAGGCCGACAGCTGGATCGACTACTCGACGCTCGACATCGCGCTGCGCGACGACCTGGAACACAAGGCCCACCGCGGCATGGCCGTGCTCGACCCCGTCAAGCTCGTGCTGACCAATTGGGACGAGGTCATGGGCGCCGGCCATCTGGAGCCCTGCACGCTGCCCGCGCTGCCGCACCCGCCGGAAGGCCAGCCGGCACCGGCGGCCCGCCAGTTCGTGATCGGCGGCGAAGTCTGGATCGAGCGCGAGGACTTCGAGGAAGTGCCGCCCAAGGGCTACAAGCGCCTGTTCCCCGGCAACAAGGTCCGGCTCAAGGGCGGCTACGTCGTCGAATGCACCGGCTGCGAGAAGGATGCGGACGGCCGGGTCACCACCGTGCTTGCCACCGTCGTGCCCGACACCAAGAGCGGCACGCCCGGTGCGGACGCCGTCAAGGTCAAGGCCGCCATCACCTGGGTCAGCGTGGCGGACGGCGTGGCGGCGGAAGTGCGGCTCTACGACCGCCTGTTCACCGACCCGCAGCCCGACGCCGGTGGCAAGGACTTCAAGGCCAGCCTGAACCCGGCCAGCATGCGCACGATCACGGCCTACGTCGAGCCGTCACTGGCGCAGGCCGCGCCGGACGCCAAGTTCCAGTTCGAGCGCTTCGGCTACTTCGTCGCCGACCGCAAGGACCACGCACCGGGCCAGCCCGTGTTCAACAAGATCACCGGGCTGAAGGACGGCTGGAAATAAGGCCTCGACGGGCCAGCCGTCAGCCCGCCGCCTTGCGCGGAGACGGCTGGGGCGCTGCGGAGGCATCGGGCAGGTTCTGCAGCTTCTGGCGCAGCTGCCGCCGTTCATGGCGCAGGTCTTCCTGCAGATGCTTCAGGTTCAGCACGATGTCACGCAACTGTGCGTTGTCCCCGACCAGTCCGCCCAAGGGCATCGGCGCCGACGCCAGGTCACCAAAATTGGATGCATTGACCGACTGCCCCCGCACCACGCGCTCGCGCAGATCGCCGAACTGGTGCGCCAGTTGTTCGCCGCTCGAACGCATTGCGCCCTCGACTGCGCCGAGTCGGCGGTCCATCTCGCCAAGGTGGCGGGACAGCAGGCTCTCCAGGCGTTCGAAGCGGCTGTCGAATACCGCCGCCACGGAAGCCGGCGAAGCGGTTTCAGCGATGCGCCCATATTCATGCAGCAGGGCGTCACGGCCGCGGTGAAGCTGGACTTCGAGCTGCTGGAACTGCACCTCCAGCATCCGCTCGCGTGATTGCAGGCGCGACCGCAGGCCTTGTGTCTGGTCGGCTTCGGCCTGCTGGCCACGGTGCAGACGCAGGCTCCAGAACACCACGGCCACCGCGAGCAACAGCGCCGATGCCAGCAGCAGCACACGTGCGGCGGTGATGTTCGGCGACTCGTTGATGTCCAGCAGGCTCGGGAAGCCCGCCGCTGCGGCCGCCTTGACATGCAGCCGCGCGAGGTCATCGTTCAGATAGGCCAGCAGATGGTTGCCGGCCAGCGCCAGCGGCACCAGCCAGGCGCAAGAGACCAGCGCAACCCACACTGCGCCAGCCCGCGACTTGATTCGATTCCACATGGACTGCCCCTTCCGGCTCCGCTGAAGCCGCATCATTTCCCGGACACGGAGGATTTGGTTCTACTTGTTACCAATTTTCACAAAACGTCGCGTTTGTTCAGATTTGTCCAGATAATTATGGATAATAAAAGTATTGTTTCTGAATCAGATTCAGCCCTAGGCCCAGACACGGGTCCGGACCCAGATCCTCGGATAAATCAAACCATTTGATTTATCGAATGGTTTCGAATCACCACAACTGTATCCACGGCGGTATTCAACGCTTTGTCCTTACAGTTAAGGATATTTCCGATTGCATTCCGGAACTCCACGCGCAAAATCGAATCAGGTAGACAGGATCGATCAACCGACCGATTGGCTGGACGCCTCAGCCATCGATTCAAGGAAGGCCGGAACATGTCAGAACGTCAAACGCTCCACACCCCGCAATTGCCGCTGCTGCGCCGACTCGGCCGCTGGCTGGGCGCCTCGCACAGCACCGGACACTCCGGCACCAACACCGGCGACAGCGCCAGGATGGATCTGGGCTATGAAGCCGCCTACGCCCCGGCGCTGACGGAGAACGCTGGCGCACCTTCCCGCTTCGAAGAGGACCGCCCGCCGGCGTGAAGCGCATCGGGGCCGAACAGCCCCGCCGCCAGTGCGTCCGGCGCGTTGACCGTGCGCAAGCGGGCATGGGCTTCGGCGGCTTCCGGGTGGCGCTGGCGCAGCAGGTGCAGCCACTGCTTGAGTCGCCCGGCGCGGTAGCGTGGCTCGAACTGGGCGCCGACGCGCTCCCAGAAGTCTTCCAGCAAGAGCAACACGGCCGACCAGGGCATCGCTTGCCGCCCGCCACTGAGAATCGCCAGTGCCAAACCGGGATCGGCGACCTGGCCCCGGCCCAGCATCAGCGTGTCGCAGCCAGACTCGGCCTGGCAACGGCGGGCGTCCGCCACGGTCCAGATCTCCCCGTTGGCCACGATCGGCAAGTCCGGTACCTCGGCGCGCACGTCGGCGATCCGCCCCCAGTACGCGGGTGGGCGGTAGCCCTGGTCGCGCGTGCGGGCATGGATGACCAGCTCGCAGGCCCCCGCCTCCGCCACCGCCCGCGCGCACTCGGCAGCCCGGCTGTCGCTGCTGACCCCCAGCCGCATCTTCGCGGACACCGGCATCTGCGCTGGCACGGCCGCCCGCACCGCCGCCACGATGCGCCCCATCAGTTCGGGTTCGTCCAGCAGGGCTGCGCCGCCGCGGTGCCGATTCACCGTCTTGGCCGGACAACCGAAGTTCAGGTCGATCCCGGCCGGCCCCAAGGCGGCCAGGCGTGCGGCGTTGTCGGCCAGACAGCCCGGATCGGACCCCAGCAGCTGGGCGCGCACCGGCACGCCCGCCCGGGTACGCCCGCCGCTGCGCAGCTCCGGCAGGATGCGGTGGAACACCCGGTCCGGCAGCAGCGTGTCGGTGACGCGGATGAATTCTCCGACGCAGCGCTCGAACCCTCCGGCGCGTGTCAGCAGGTCTCGCAAGGTGCAATCCAGCAACCCCTCCATGGGGGCCAGCAGCAGTCGTGGCGTGTTCATGTCCCGCAGTGTCCCCGATTCCGGGGGTGACCCTGCGGCGCATAATCTGCCGAATTCAGCTGACGAATCCCATGGCTCTCTACCGATGCAACCGATGCGGGCACCTGTCCGAAGCCGCCGATGACCAGATTGGCACCAGCGCCGCCTGCCCCGCCTGCGGCACGGACAACCAGGTCTATCCGACCGTGGCCTTCGTGCGCACGATGCTCGACCGCTACTTCGCCACACGGCGCGAGCTGAGCGAAACCAGGGCGGAAATCGAGCGCTGGCGCCTCCAGGCCGGAGAAGCGCACGCCAGTGAGCCCGCGCCCACCGGCCACTCGCTGCCGATGGATTTCGACACCCGCAACACCGACCATTTCTGCAGCCGCGTGCAGGTGGCCCCCCTGCTGGAGTGGTTTCGCCAAGCCGGGGTATCGGCCGATCTCGACCCGCGTTCCCTGGAGACCTCGGGCCATTTCGACGAGGTCTCGGCCCGCATCGGCACCGGCCATGCGCAGCTGCACGAGATCCTCGAACGCATCCGGGCCGCCCAGAAGCAGGACTACAGCTTCATCAACATCGACCTCGGCAAGCGCAGCCCGGTCGAGGTCGCGACGCTCAACGGCTTCTGCCAGACGCTGAGCGAGAGCGGTTTCCTGTCGAAGTACCTCTACCAGGAAGGCGACCAGGTGATGCGCCTGTCGCTGCAGAAGGCCGAGCCGGTGCGGCGCTTCTTCGAGGGAGGCTGGCTGGGCTGGTTCGGCTTCATGCACGGCCTGCGCCACCTGGTCAGCGCGGGGGTCGAGTTCTCGGTCGCACGCGACGTGAGCCTGTCCTGGCCGAAGGACGAAGGCCACACGCTGGACCTGGTGTTCCTGGTGGGGCAAGGGCCGCCGCTGTGTGTGCAATGCCGCACTGGGGACGTCGCCCCCCACATCGACCGTCTGGTCCATGTGCGCGATCGCCTCGGCATCGCACCCACGCATTACCTGCTCTGCGCCAGTGATCTCTCGCCGGCCCAGGCAGACGCACTCTCACGACGCCACGGCCTGTCCGTCGCCAGCCTGCAGACACTGCCGGACTGGTTCGAGGGGCATGTCCCGACCCGATCAGCCGGCTGAAGCCGCGCCACGCAGGCGGCTGATCATTGTCCAGACCCCCAGCACGACCGCACCGGCCAGCACACCCACCACGCCATTGACCAGCATCGGCACCAAGGCCTCGCCCACGGCACCGGAGGCCTGCGCCCATTGCTCGATCTGGTGGTGCACGGCCGGCACGCCGTGGGTCAGGATGCCGCCGCCCACCAGGAACATGGCCGCGGTCCCCACCACCGACAGCACCCGCATCAGCACCGGTGCCGCCTTGAGCAGCCCCCGCCCGATCGCAGCAGAGAGGCCGCTACCGGTCCGCACGAGGTAGAGGCCAAGGTCGTCGAGCTTGACGATGCCGGCGACAAATCCGTACACCCCGACCGTCATCAGCACGGCGATGCCCGACAGCACCGCCACCTGCGTCGTGAACGCCGCACCGGCCACCGCACCCAGCGTGATCGCGATGATCTCGCCCGACAGGATGAAGTCGGTGCGAATCGCCCCCTTGATCTTGTCGCGCTCAAACGCGACCAGATCGACGGCCGGGTCCGCCAGCGCCTTGGTCAGCTCGGTGTGGTGGGCCTGGTCCTCGTCGGCGCTGTGCAGGTAGCGGTGGGCGATCTTCTCGAAGCCTTCGAAGCACAGGTAGGCCCCGCCGACCATCAGCAGCGGCAGGATCAGCCAGGGCGCAAACGCGCTGATGAGCAAGGCGACCGGCACCAGGATCACCTTGTTGAGCAAGGAGCCCTTGGCCACCGCCCACACCACCGGCAGCTCGCGGTCGGCGGTCACGTCGGTGACCTGCTGGGCATTGAGGGCCAGGTCGTCGCCGAGCACGCCGGCCGTCTTCTTCGCGGCCACCTTGGTCAGGACGGCCACGTCATCGAGCACGGTGGCGATGTCGTCAAGCAAGGCTAACAGGCTGGCAGCGGCCATGATGTCACTCCGGTTCCATGGGGAAAATCGCTCGATCCTAGCGCAGCGCCCAGCGCGTGATACGGTCTGCGCATGCCTGCCTTCAAATTCCAGCCCTGCTCGATGCTCCTGGCCGCACTGGTCTGGCAGACCCCGCTGCCCGCCAGTGCCGACACCTACCAGCTCGACCCCAGCCACACCTTCGTCCACTGGGAGGTGCTGCACATGGGCACCTCCACCAGCCGCGGCCGTTTCGACAAGATCGACGCCAGCATCACCTTCGACCGGCAGGCCGCCACGCTCGACCTGGGCTTCACGGTGGACACCCGCTCCATCAGCACCGGCTCGGCGGCCTTCGACGGCGTGCTGCGCGGCGCGCAGCTGCTGGACACGCAGCAGCACCCGACGGCATGGTTCGTGGCCCGGCGCGCGACCTTCGAGGGCGAGGTGCCGCGCCAGATCCACGGCGAGATCACGCTGCGCGGCCAGAGCCAGCCGCTGACGCTCACCGCGCGGCGCTGGAAATGCGGGCTGAACCCGCTGTTCCGCCGCGAGGTCTGCGGCGGCGATTTCGAGGCCACGCTGTCGCGGGCCACGTTCGGCATGACGCTGGCCTCGGGGCTGGTCAGCGATGAGGTCAAGCTGCTGGTGCAGGTCGAAGCAGTGCGGGAACCCACGCCCTGACCTTGCTCTGTCCTTGCCCTGACGGGGGGGTAACTGGCCGGGAACGGCCTCTTTTTCGCATTTAAGTTCGGCAGGGTGCCGCCTAGCATGGCGCCATGCCCGCACCGACCCTCGTCCACCCCATGCCGCCCGAGGCCGCCACGCCGCCCCGGCGCAGCAGCTGGGCGGTCATGCGCAGCGTCGTGTTCGCGCTGTCGCTGCGTGAGCTGAAGACACGGCTCGACGGCCGCTGGGGCGGCGCGGTGTGGGTGATCGGCGAGCCGCTGCTCAACACGCTGGGCATGCTGGCGGTCTACAGCGCCATGCGGGCGCAGACCATCGGCGGCGTGGACACGCTGCTCTTTCTGGTCAGCGGTCAACTGCCCTTCCTGCTGTTCCGGTCGCTGGTGCTGCGCCTGATGGAGGCCATCGACTCCAACCTCGGCCTGTTCGCCTACCGGCAGGTGCAGCCGATCGACGCCGTGATCGCCCGTGCCGTGGTCGAGGTGCTGGTGTTCTCGGTGGTGATGGGGACATGTCTGGCCGGACTCGGCTGGGCGGGCCACGCGGTGCTGCCACACCGCCCGCTGGAGCTGGTGGCCGCGCTGGGGCTGATGGGCGTGATGGGGTTCAGCCTCGGCCTGTTCATGGCGGTCGGCACCACCGGGCCGCTGAACCGCCTGCGCGGG
Organism: Sphaerotilus sp.; assembly: GCF_034519685.1. GTDB lineage: Bacteria > Pseudomonadota > Gammaproteobacteria > Burkholderiales > Burkholderiaceae_C > Sphaerotilus. The sequence continues at coordinate 71,237 of NZ_JAXHOF010000003.1, forward strand.
CTGGTCACGATGTGCATGCTGCCGGTCTACATCAGCTCCGGGGCCCTCATCCCGCTGGCCAACCTGCCGGCCGGACTGCAGGCCGCCTTCCTCCACAACCCGGTCGCGCACCTGCTCGATCAGCTGCGCAGCGCCCTGCTCGGTCCGGTCTACCACGCCGTGCCGCACACGGGCTGGACGCTGCCACTCGCCTGGACACTGGGCACGGCGCTGGCCGCCTTGTCGCTCTACCGCGCCCGCCGGCAACGGCTCCAGATGGGCTGAACCCCGACAAGCCTCCGACAGCCCCCGCCATGCTTGATCTGATCGACATCACCAAGAGCTACCCGAGCCGCCTCGGCCGGCGCACCATCTTCCGCGACTTCAACCTCTCGATCCCCGATGGCTGCAACGCCGGACTGATCGGCCCGAACGGGGCCGGCAAGTCGACGCTGATGCGCCTGCTCGGCGGGCTGGAGCACCTGGACGGCGGCCGCATCGTCACCGATCGGCGCATCTCCTGGCCGATCGGACTGGCCGGGGGCATGCAGGGCTCGCTGACCGGACGCGACAACGTCCGCTTCGTCTGCCGCATCCACGCCGCCACCCACGAGGAAATGCGCGAGAAGATCGCCTTCGTGCGGGCGTTCGCCGACATCGGCGACGCCTTCGACATGCCGGTGAAGACCTACTCCTCGGGCATGCGCTCGCGGCTGACCTTCGGGCTGGCGATGGCCTTCGATTTCGATCTGTACCTGATCGACGAGGTGACGGCGGTGGGCGACGCGGTGTTCCGCCGGAAGAGCCAAGAGATGCTGCGCGAACGCCTGCGGCGCGCACAGGTGATCTACACCAGCCACAACATGGGCGAGATCGCCCGGATGTGCAACGCCGTGGTGCTGCTGCGGCCGGCGCAGCCGCCGCAGTTCTTCGAGGACGTGCAGGCCGGCATCGCCGCCTACCAGCAGATGAGCCCGGCCGCCCGGGTCGCGTCGGCGCCCGTCGAGGCCTGTCCCGCATGAAGCGCCTGTTCGCCCGTCACTGGCTGGCCTGGCTGCTCGTCGGTGTGCCGATGTTGGTCTCGACCGCCTACCTCACATTCCTGTCACAGGACCGCTATGTCAGCACCACCGTGCTGACCGTGCGCCGCGCCACCCAGGACACACCGTCGTTCGGCGGCCTGTCGATGCTGCTGTCCGGGACCAACGGCGCCTCGCTCGAAGACACCCGCTACCTGCGCGAATACCTGCACTCGCTCGGCCTGATGCGCAAGCTCGATGCACGCCTGCAGCTCCGGACCCACTTCGAGTCGGCGCACACGGACGTGCTGATGCGGCTGTGGCCAGGCACCGCGCAGGAGGACATGCTCGACTACTGGCGCGACCGGGTCCAGGTCTCGCTCGACGACAGCAGCGGGCTGCTGACGCTGCGTGTCCAGGGCTTCGCGCCGGCCTTCGCCCAGCAGGTCAGCCAGGCGCTGCTGGCGGAATCCGAAGCCTTCATCAACGACATCTCGCGGCGCATCGCCAACGAGCAGCTGACCTTCGCCAGGACCGAGCTGTCCCGTGCCGCGGACCAGCTCGCCCGTGACCAGCAGACGATGGTCGCCTTCCAGGCCCGGCACCAGATGCTCGATCCGCTGGCGGATGTGCAGGCCACGGGAGCCCGCACCAGCGAGCTGCGCCAGCGGCTGACCCGGCTGGAGGCGGACCTGCACACCAAGCAGACCTTCCTGAACGACGATGCGCCCGACATCGTCACGCTGAAGGCGGAGCTGGCAGCGGTGCGGCAGCAGCTCGGCCGCGAAACCAGCAGCGCCACCATGGCCAGCTCCACGACACGTGGCTCCGATGCCCCCGGCCAGCGCCGCACCGACACGCTCAACAAGCTGGCCGTCGAATTCGACGGCCTGAAGACCCGGGTGGCGCTGTCGGACGGCGCTTACCGGAGTGCGCTGGCCTCGGTCGAGGCCACGCGCATCGAGTCGGGCCGCAAGCTCAAGAGCCTGGTGGTCATCGAGCCGCCCACGCTGCCGGAGGTGGCCGAGTTTCCGCGCCGCTTCTACAACAGCGCCACGCTGCTGCTGGTCTGCCTGGTGGCCTACACCATCGCGCGACTGGCCCAGGCCACGATCCAGGAACACCGCGACTGACCATGCGCCATCCCCACACCCCCGTCGCGAATCCCCCGACCCTCGGCTGGCTGGTGCTGTGTGCCGGCCTGTGGATGGGCACGGCCGTGGCAGCCACCGAGCCGCCGCCCGCCGCTGTCCAGCCCGCCGCCGTCCAGCCCGCGCCCCCCACGACCGCCAGCACCGCGCTGCCCGTGTTCGGCGCCCAGATGTTCCAGGGACGCTTCGCCGGCCAGTCGTTCTCGGGCTTCAACCCCGACTACCAGATCGCCCCGGGCGACCGGATCAGCGTGCGCCTGTGGGGCACGTTCACGCTGGAGAGCGTGCAGGTGGTCGATGCGCAGGGCAACATCTTCCTGCCGAGCCTGGGGCCCGTGCGGGTCCAGGGGGTGCGCAATGGCGAGCTGGGCGCGCTGATCCAGAACAGCGTCAAGCGGGTCTACCGCGCCAGCGTCTACAGCTACGCGACGCTGGAGGCCGCGCAGCCGGTGAAGGTGTACGTGACCGGCTTCGTGCGCCAGCCGGGGCTCTACAGCGGGCTGTCGTCGGATGCGGTGCTGCGCTACCTCGACCTGGCCGGCGGCATCGATGCCGAGCGGGGCAGCTACCTGGGCGTGGACGTGCTGCGCGCCGGCCAGTTGCGCGCACGCTTCGACCTGTACCGCTTCCTGCTCGAAGGCCGGATCGAGCCGCTGCAGCTGCAGGACGGCGACACCATCTTCGTGCCCGCACGGCAGTCGAGCGTGCGCATCGACGGGGAGGTGGCCAACGCCGCCCTGTTCGAGCTGCGGGCGCCCCGTGTGCCCGCCAGCGAACTGCTGGCGATGGCCCGCCCCCGCCCTGGCGCCACGCACCTGTCGATCGTGCGCCAGGTCGGGCCGGAGCGCCGCAGCGAATACCACCCGATCGGCGACGCCGCCCAGGTGCAGATCGGCAACGGCGACCTGGTCAGCGTCACGGCGGACCGCATCCCCGGCACGATCCTCGTGCGCTTCGAGGGCGCCCACCGGGGCGAGCGGACGGCCGTGCTGCCCTACGGCGCAAAGCTGTCCGACGCGCTGGCGCTGCTCAAGCCGGCACCCCAGGCCCAGGTCGAAGCGCTGCAGCTCTACCGCCGCTCCATCGCCGTGCGGCAAAAGGAGATGCTACTGCAGTCGCTCGACAAGCTGGAAACCCAGGCCCTGACCGCCCGCTCGGCCACGAACGAGGAAGCGGCGCTGCGCACGCGCGAATCCGAGCTGATCCTGAAGTTCACCGCCCAGGCGCGCAGCGTGGAGCCCAAGGGGCGGCTGGTGCTGCCGAATCTGGCCGCCGCCGGGCAGACGCTGCTCGAAGACGGCGACATGATCACCCTGCCCGAACAGTCGTCGCAGGTCGCCATCCAGGGCGAGGTGCTGTTCCCGCTGACGCTGCAGCACACCCCCGGGCTGCGCGTGGCCGACTACATCCGGCAGGCCGGCGGCTACACCCAGAACGCCGACACCTCGCGGGTGCTGCTGATGAAGCGCAACGGTGCCGTGGTCGAGGCGGATGAACGCCTGCAGCCGGAGCCGGGCGATGAGCTGATGGTGCTGGCCAGGGTGGAAACCAAACGCGTCGAAGTCGCTCGTGGCATCACGCAGGTGCTCTATCAGATCGCGGTGATGGCCAAGATCGCCCTGGGGCTTTGAACACGCAAGCAAGGCAAGGTAAGGCAACTTTTATGGACAAGATCCTGATCGTCGGACACCCCCAGTCGGGGCACGACACCATCGCGCACATGGCGACCGCCGCCGGCATGGCCCCCGCCCGCCCGTCTCGGCGGGAGGGACTTCGTCCGGACGAGATCGGCTCGGCCCTGTGCCGAGCCGATGCCCGGACACTGCTGGAAGCGCCGGAGGCAGATGGCGCCCTCCGCCAGCTCGACATCGGTCCGGTCTGGCAGGGCCTTGCACTGGACCTGATGCTCGGCAACATCGACCAGCCGGTGTGGGGCTGGTCCGATCCGCAATCGGTCGTGCTGCTCGACTACTGGCGAACGATCGATCCGGACCTCACCTTCGTGCTGGTCTACGACGCCCCCGACAGCGTGCTGGTCGACATGCCCGCTGCGCAAGCCACCCAGCTCTCCCCCGACCGCCTGCGGCGCCTGCTGCACAACTGGTCCGCCTTCAACGCGACCCTGCTGCGGTTTTTCCTGCGCCATCCCGGGCGCTGTCTGCTGGTCCAGTCGCGCCAGGCGCGCCACGCCCCGCAGTCCTGGCTGCAGCAGCTCCAGGGCCGCCTGCACGGCACCACCCCCCTGCAGACCGAGGCCACCGTGCCACCGCCCGACCGGCTGCAGGCCACCGACCCGGCCCTGACCTTCCTGACCGCTGCCCTGCTGCGGGAGCACCCGGACTGCCAGCACCTGTACGAAGCCCTGCAGGCGTGTGCCAACCTGCCCGAGGCTGGTACTGCAGCCGACGCGCCCCCCACACCGCTGGCCGCCTGGCTGGCCCTGGCGGGTCAGCACCAGGACCGGCTGGAACTGGGCCGGCACCTCGCCGAGCAGGCACACCGGATCGACACCCTCGGGCAGGGCCTGGCCCACCGCGACACCCTGCTCCAGCAGCAGCGGCAACAGGCTCGACAGCTGGAAACACAGGCCCAGGCCAGCCAGCAGGAACAGGCCCGGCTGAGCGGACAGATCGACCACCTCCACCGGGCCCTCGACACCCAGGTGCAAGAACGCCAACAGCTCACGACGCAGGTGCAGTCACTGACCGAAGCGCTGCAGCGCATCGAGTGCGTGGCCAGCGGGCACCAGGCGCACGCGACGCGACTGGACCTGCAACTGCGTCAACAATCGCAGACCCTGTCCGGACGGGAGGAGGCACTGCAGGCCGCACAGGCACGCATCGGAGCGCTGCAGGCGGACCAGGCACAACAGGCACAGGCCCACCAGCAGGACCAGGAGCGCCTGATCGGCCAGATTCATCAGATCCAGTTGAACCTCGAAGCCCACTACCTGCAGCGCCAGCAGCTCAACGCGGAAGTGGTTGCACTGAAATCGGAGCTGCAGCGCACCGGCGATCTGGCCGCAGAACGCCAATCGCAGATCACGCGACTGAACCAGCAGCTCGACCAGCACACACGGCGGCTCGCCGATCAGGCGTCCGAGCTGGACATGGCGGCGACCCGCCTCGCCCAGTGGCAGGAGTCCCAGACCCGGCAGGAACAGGAACAGATTCGGCAGGAGGCCGCCCGCAAGGCCACCGAGGAGCGCATCACCAGGCTCATCCAGAAGGGTGACCGCCTCCAGGCCCAGATGCAGGCCCAGAAAGACCGCCACCACGCCCGTCTGCAGGAGGCCACCGCCGCCAGTGCGGCGCTGGCGCAGGAAAACACCCGACTGGTCGCACAGATCCACCGGGTCCAGCAGGAACTGGAGCGCCATTTCCTCGATCTCCAGTCGCTGCGCCAGGCCCAGGCCCGTGCGGCAGCCGCGGTCCCTCCGGCCCCCGTCGGGGCGGCCGAGCGGGTCCGGTCCCACCTGTCCTACCGACTGGGTGCCACCATGATCCAGCACTCAGGCAGCGTGACCGGCTGGCTGAGCATGCCGTATGCGCTGCTCAGGACCACGCACCAGTACCGCAGCGAACACCGCGCGCGCGCAGCCGTCAAGCTGCCCCCGCTGCACCGGTACCGGGACGCGCAGGAAGCCGAGCGCGTCAAACGCCACCTGTCCTACCGCCTGGGGCAGACCCTGGTCCGGCACGCGAGCACCCCGCTGGGCTGGATCAGCCTGCCCTTCGCCCTGCAGCGCGAGGTCAAGGACTTCCGGCTGCAGCGCCAGCCCTGATCCGCCCGGCCCGTCCCTCGACGCTCCGACCTGCCCCGCCCTGACCGACACGCACCACGCCACGCCATGCCCAGCAATCCTCGAATGCCTCTCTGGCTGGACCTCCTGCGCACACTCCATCCACCCTGCGGCGTCCTGCTGGTCGGCGCGGGCGATGGCGCCAGCCCCTGGGTGCAGCGCCTGATGCAGTGGGAAACCCGCCATGTCACCCTGGTCGAGGGTGACGAGACACAGTTCCGGCACCTGCACGGCCACGTCCCGGAGCGCCACGGCTGGCAATTGCGCCAGGAAGTCGTCGCCGCCGAAGCCACCAGCGTCACATACCACCAGGCCAACCTGTCCCTGGAGAGCGGGCTGCTCGAACCGGAGTCCCTCCGGTCGATCTGGCCGCACCTCGCCACACGGCTCACCAGCACGCGCCGGGCCACCACGCTGGAGGCGCTGATGCGGGAATGCGACGCACCGCCGAACTGGCTGGTCGTGGACTGCCTGCCCGCACTGGCGCTGTTGCAGGGAGCGGCGGAACGTCTGCAGGGCGTCGAGGTCATCGCTGCCCGCGTCCTGCTCGGCACCGACCCGCTGACGGCCGGCCCGGCAGGACAACAGGCCCTGCAGGCGTGGCTGGAAACGCAAGGGTTTCGGTACCTGGAGGCGGAATCCGAGCGCCATCCGGCCATCGGCCATGCCTTGTTCGTCCGAGACACACCAGCCCGCCTCCGGGAGACGGTCGAACGTCTGGCCGAGGCCACCCGGCACCAGCACCAGATGACAGCGGAATGGGTGGCGCTGCAGATGCACAGCGCAGACCAGGCCGAGACAGCCCGGGCGGAGATCGCCCGCCTGACCGAGGCGCACACCGCCGCCGAAGCCCTGGCCCGCGCACAGCAGCAGCACATCGAGCAGCTGCAGCATGCCGCCGCGCAGGCCGCAGCACAGGCCGCCACCGAGGCCACCACCACGCAGCGCGCCCACGCCGACGAAATCGCCCGCCTCACCAAGGCACAGGAAGCCGCCGACAAGCTCGCCGCAGACCGCCACCGCCTCATCACCCAGTTGCGCCAGGCCGCCATCCAGGCGGACACCACCGCCACCGCACAGGCCCGCGCCCACGCCGACGAAGTCGCCCGCCTGACCGAGGCGCACACCGCCGCCGAAGCCCTGGCCCGCGCACAGCAGCAGCACATCGAGCAGCTGCAGTACGCCGCCACGCAGGCCGCAGCACAGGCCACCACCGAGGCCACCACCACGCAGCGCGCCCACGCCGACGAAATCGCCCGCCTCACCAAGGCACAGGAAGCCGCCGACAAGCTCGCCGCCGACCGCCACCGCCTCATCACCCAGTTGCGCCAGGCCGCCGTCCAGGCGGACACCACCGCCACCGCACAGGCCCGCGCCCACGCCGACGAAGTCGCCCGCCTCGAACGGGCCAGCCAGAAGGCCGAGCAGGAAGCCAACCGCCCCAGAGGCGATGCCGACATCGACGACCTGATCCACGACATTTCGGCCTATTTCACCGAACGATCGCTCACCTACGTCGATGTCGGGGCCTACGTGGGAGATGTATTCCTGAAACTGGCGGGCTCACGGCAGATCAAGATCCGGGAAGCCCACCTCTACGAGCCCAACCCGACCAGCTACCAGACGCTCACCACCAAACTGGAGTCCTGCCGGCTCCCCACGCTGCACGCTTACCACCTCGCGGTCGGCGCACAGCCAGCCCTGCTGCATTTCAACGCAGCACAGTCGATGACCCGGGTGGTCGAGCCCGAACCAGGCTCGCCACAGGTCAGCAACACCTTCACGGCCCAAAGCGTCTCGCTCGACGAACAGGCCCGCCTGTTCACCGATCAGAAGATCAACCTGCTGAAGATCGATGTCGAGGGCCGGGAACTCGATGTGCTGACCGGTGCCACGGAACTGCTCCAGGCGCAGCGCATCGACATGCTCTACATCGAGGTCGGCTTCAACTGCCACGGCACCCAGCAGTCCTATTTCGCCGACATCGACCGCTTCCTGCAGGACAAGGGCTACCGGGTCTTCCGCGTCTACGAACAGATGAACGAGTGGACCGAGGACTCCCCGCTGCTGCGTCGCTGCAACGTCGCCTACATGAGCGAGCGCTTCGCGCGCGCCAACCCCTCCAAGCTGACCCGGCGGCTCCGGACCCTGCAGGAAGAACTCGATCGGCTGAAATCCGCCTCGACTCCACCTCTCACGCCAGCACTGCCCTGAGCACGGGCCGGGATCATCGGCCTTGTCCCGATTCAGAAAATTCTCGCATTCACGCCTCTACGACTTCCTGCCACGGCCCCTCCACGCCTGACACCCCTTCAGATCCACCCAGGTGACACACGAAAGCTGATCATGAGCGAGTCCGAGTCCGCAGTTCTCCACGACGCCATTCACCATTATCAGAACAAGAACTACGCCAAGGCCCTGGCACTGTTCTGTCAGGCTGGGGAACGCTACGGCGAAGGTGTCGTCACCGCCAACATCCAGATGTGTCGCGCCGCCATGGCCAAGGCGGCCGCCACGGCACCGCCCCCCGCAGCCGCCACTGCCCCCGCCCCCACCCCGGTTGCCCAGGCCGCCTCCGCCGTGGCACTGGACGCCGCGACCCGGCTCATGCTCGCCAACACAGGACACACCACGCTCGACGAGCCGGAGCGCAAGGCCCTGCTGGCACGCCACAAGGCCGCCACCAGCCGACGCTCGGAAAGCGTCGAGATCAGGCCCGTCAAGCCCGTGCCGGCCGACTGGCCACAGGATCTGCAGCTCGCCCCTCTGCCGGACAGCACCAACGACTTCGTCTGGAACCGCCGCAGGAAAGGCCCACGCACCACGCCGCACCACCAACAACCGGATGGACTGAGCATCATCGTCCCGACGTTCAACCGGAGCCGGATACTCGGGGTCACCCTGGCGTGCCTGGTCAACCAGAAGACCGCGTATCCCTTCGAAGTCATCGTCGCCGACGATGGCAGTCAGGACAACATCGTCGACGTGGTGCGGCAGTTCGAGTCGTCGCTGGACATCAAGTACGTCCGCCAGAAGGACTACGGCTACCAGCTCTGCGCGGTGCGCAATCTCGGACTGAGAACCGGGCGCTTCCCGTTCGTGGCCATCCTCGACTGCGACATGGCGCCCAGCCCGGGGTGGGTGCAGTCCTACATGGTGCATCTGGTGGACGACGACGACGTGGCCCTGATCGGCCCGCGCAAGTATGTCGACACCAGCCTCCATGAACGCGCCGCCTTCCTGCGCGACCCCACGCTGATCGAACACCTGCCCGAGGTATTGACCCACAACACGGTGGCAGGCAAGACCGAGGACACCATCTCGGTCGACTGGCGGCGCGACCATTTTCGAGAGAGCGACCACCTGCGGCTGTGCGACACGCCGTTCCGCTATTTCAGCGGCGGCAATGTGGCCTTCGCACGGAAGTGGCTGGACCGGGCGGGCTGGTTCGACGAGGCCTTCACCCACTGGGGCGGCGAGGACAATGAATTCGGCTATCGGCTGTACCGGCAGGGCTGCTTCTTTCGATCGCTCGATGGCGCCATGGCCTACCACCAGGAGCCCCCCGGCAAGGAAAACGAGACCGACCGCGCCGAAGGCAAGAAGATCACGCTCGACATCGTCCGGGACAAGGTGCCCTATTTCTACCGCAAGCCGTCCTCCATCGAATCGGCGCGCCTGCACACCATTCCGCTGGTGTCGATCTACATCCCGGCCTACAACTGCGCGCAGCACATCGTGCGGTGCGTGGACAGCGCCCTGCAGCAGACCATCGTGGACCTGGAAGTCTGCATCTGCGACGACGGCTCGACCGACAACACGCTCGACGTGCTCCGGCAGCACTACGGCCAGCATCCCCGCGTGCGCTTCGCCAGCCAGCGCAACGGCGGCATCGGGGCCGCGTCCAATGCCGCCGTCAGGATGGCGCGCGGCTACTACATCGGCCAGCTCGACTCGGACGATTACCTGGAGCCCGACGCCGTCGCCCTGTGCCTCGAACAGTTCATGGCCAACAGGGCCCTGGCCTGCGTCTACACCACCAACCGCAACGTCAAGCCCGATGGCGAGCTGATCAGCAACGGCTACAACTGGCCGGAGTTTTCGCGCGAGAAACTCACGACCGCCATGATCGCCCACCATTTCCGCATGTTCACGGTGCGCGCCTGGCAGCTCACGCAGGGATTCGACGAGCACATCACCAATGCCGTCGACTACGACATGTACCTCAAGCTGAGCGAGGTCGGCCCGTTCAAGCATGTCAACAAGATTGCCTATAACCGCGTCCTGCACGGCGAGAACACGTCGATCAAGAAACTGGGCCTGCAGAAATTGAACCACTACACCGTCGTGAACAAGTCGCTGTCGCGCCAGAACATCCGGACCAAGGCCTACGTGCCGCTCGACCCTCAGAGCGACACCTGCCGGAAATACCAGTTCAAGGACGCACAGGTCCAGCAGGGCTGAACCCCCTCTGAGCGCACCCACGACGGAACACGACCCCAGCAAGGAAAATCATGTCAAGAACTGCACCGATCGGCGTGATGGGTTGCCTGCCCAGGTTACCCGATGAATTTCCCCTGACCTACCCGGAAAACTCCGGCAACATGGTCCATGCCAATGCGCCGATGCGCATGTTCGACTCGACCTACTTCATCAAGGATCACAATTACACGGCGCTGGGTTATGACAACTTTGCAGCGTTCGTGAATGCACGCTGCAGCCACCTGATCATCACACTGGCAAATACCCTGAAGCTGGGGGACACCGACGACACCAAATACCAGCGGCTGCTGGATTTCCTGACCAGGATCGAGAAACCCATCGTGGTGTTCGGACTCGGCATCCAGTCGAAAGACACCGATCTGGCGCAAGCTGTGCTGCCGGCCAAGGCCATCGAGCTGATCCAGTACCTGAGCACACGCGCACAACTGGTCGGCGTCCGTGGTGAGTTCACCAAGCAGGTGCTGGAACACCTGTGCGGCATCCGCAATGCCTTCGTGACCGGATGCCCGTCCATTTTCAGCAATCCCGATGCGTTCACGGCCCTGCGCGCCAACCTCAAGAACCCGGTCGGCAGGCCCGCATTTTCCGGAACCAAATACTTCGAAGAGGCAGAGAACAGGCTGCTCATCGACGCCGTGCGTCGCCAGCACTGGCTGATCGAGCCCGTCAACAAGTTCAATCACCAGTATTACCTCAAAGTCGTCACGGACACGGACGCACACGAGGATGTTCCCTACTTCCTGAAGCGCCACACACCCGCACGGGATTATGGATCCGACCATTTTGTTCGCCAGTATTTCCTGACACGCTACAAGCTGTTCCGGAATGTGGGCGACTGGTACAAGTTCAATGCCGACACGGTCTCCTGCACGTATGGCACGAGGTTCCATGCCAACATGGCCTCGCTGGTCAGTGGAAAACCGGCACTCTGGCTGACCCACGACGCACGGACCCGTGAACTCGTCGAATTCATGCACCTGCCGCATCTGGACGTGAATGCGCAAGAGCTGAACGACACGACCAACCTGGCACAGCTCATGTCCTATGAAAACTTCTTCGACCATCTCCCGACGCTGCACAACAATTTCAACCACTATCTCGAATCGAACGGACTGCCGACCCGGCCACTGAAGTTCTGAACGGTCCCGGAAAACTAGCGTGTCTCACGGACTGCTGGCCCGCATCGGGTTCCTCAGACACCACGCAAACGCACGCTTCGCCCATGCGCTGGCGTGTCTTTCACCACAGTCCTTGCCCCGATCGGGCGCAGAGTTGTGGGCTGCACACAAGCTGGGACTGCACGCCCTCGTCGCCGACGCCATCTGGGACGGACGACACCTGCACGGGGGCATGGCGATGGCGGTCTCGCTGGCCACGCTGGGCCGCACGGATGACGCCCATGCAGTGGTCGATCGCCTGCGCCACAGAAACAGCAACCGCCGCCTCCGGGTCGAGCTGGCGCAGGCACTCGCCGCATCGCTGCCCGAGGTGGCACTGTCGCTGGTCGACCATCCGACTGCGCCGTGGACGCTGCGCTGCGCCTTGCTGCTGCGTCTGGGAGATCGGACACAGGCCGTCCGGCAGTTGCAGGCCGCACGGCAGGCGGGCCAGGTGGACCCTCAGTGGCATCTGCTGGCGGCCAATGCCCTGGACAACACGCCCGTCCAGTTGCTCGACCATCTGAACCACCTGCTGACCCTGGCGTCCTTGTCACCGCTGGGCCTGCGCGACACGGATCGGCCGCCAGGCACGCTCAATCTGCAGGCGGCACAGACACTCCGGCCCGTCGATGGACCACGCATCAGCGTGTTGATGACCACCCACCAGACACAGGACCGGGTCGGACCGGCCATCGAGAGCCTGCTGGAGCAGACCTGGCGGAATCTGGAGATCGTGGTGGTGGATGACGCCAGCACCGACGGCACCGTCGAACAGGTCCGTGCGCTGGCAGAGCGTGATGCCCGCGTGCGCTGCGTGCAATTGCAGCGCAATGTCGGCACCTATGTGGCCAAAACGATCGGACTCGCCCACGCCACCGGCGAATTCATCACCTGCCAGGACTCGGACGACTGGGCGCATCCGCAGAAACTGGCCATGCAGATGCAGCCGCTGCTGCGCAATCGGCGCCTGGTGGCCACCACCTCGAAATGGGTCCGCCTGTCCGACGACGGTCACTGGCACGCCCGGGCGGTGTATCCACTCACGCGGCTGAATCCGGCCTCTCCCCTGTTTCGCCGGCGTGAGGTGGAGTGTTCGACCGGCTTGTGGGATGCGGTGCGCACCGGGGCGGACAGTGAGTTCCTCGCCCGCCTGCGGCTGGTGTTCGGTGCGGAGGCCGTACAGGGCGTGCCGCTGCCGCTGACCTTCGGCGCCCACCGTACGAACTCGCTGATGACCGCCGCAGACACCGGCTACAGCGCCGCCGGTCTCTCACCCGCTCGACAAGCCTATTGGGAAGCCTGGACCCACTGGCACATCGCCACGCTGCGGGCGGGACACACGCCTCGAATGCCTCGGCTGCAGCCCCAGCAGCCCCACGCCATCCGCCCATTCGCAGCACCGGATCTGACTGCCAGGGTCTGAAGAGGGTCTGACGACTTCCCCTGCATGCCAAGACAGGGGCCTTTTCGGCGCATTGCCAGCCGACGGCATCTCGAACAATCGTCCCATGCTGCTCGAATGGCTCACCCCTTCCACCCGCGTCGCCGATGACGACACCCGCCCGCACCTGGCGGTCCTGACCCACGGTCTGCGGCGGATCGGCACCCTGCCCGCTCTGCTGCCCGAGTGGGCGATTGGAAACGGGCAGCAATCTCGCGCAGCGTCCGCCGTCCTAGCCTGGGGCCACAAGCCCAGCGCCCGCATCGCCGAGCAGTACGCCCAGCGCCACGGCCTGCCCCTGCTACGCGCCGAGGACGGCTTCCTGCGCTCCACCGACCTCGGCCACCGCTGCCCGCCGCTGTCGATCGTGCTGGACGACCAGGGCATCTACTACGACGCCTCACAGCCTTCGCGGCTGGAGAGCCTCATCGCCAGCCCGCTCGGCGCGGCACAGATCGACCGCGGCACCCAGCTGCGCGCCGCCTGGGTCAAGGCGCGGGTCTCCAAATACAACCACGCCCACGATGGCCTGCCCGACGCGCTGCTGCGCCAGGCGGCCACCGATCCGCCGGTGCTGGTGATCGACCAGACCGCCGGCGATGCTTCCATCCGCGGCGCGGGTGCCAGCGCCACCCATTTCGGGTGGATGCTGCAGGCGGCCCTGGACGAACATCCGGACGCACCGATCTGGCTCAAGGTCCATCCCGACGTCATCGCCGGCCGCAAGGAGGGCCACTTCGCCCACCTGACGCCGGGCGAGGCCACCCGTGTCACGCTGATCGCCGACGCCATCCATCCACCCGCGCTGCTCGACGTCTGCCGTGCGGTCTATGTGGTCAGCTCGCAGATGGGCTTCGAGGCGATGCTGCATGGCCGTTCCGTGCGCTGCTTCGGCTTGCCGTTCTATGCCGGCTGGGGGCTCACCTCCGACCATCTGAGCCCGCCAGCCCGCCGCCGCGCCACCAGCCCCGGCCTGGCCGCGCTCACCCACGCGGCCCTGATCGCCTATCCCCGCTGCCTGGATCCCGAGACGGGCCAGCTGTGCGAACCCGAACGGCTGCTGGCGCATCTGGCGCTGCAGCGCCGCCAGCGCGCCATGTGCCCGTCCCCCGTGCAGGTGCTGGGCTTCTCGCGCTGGAAGCGTCCGATCGCGCGCGCCTTCCTGCAAGGCAGCGCCGACATCACCTTCCTGCGCCGCGAGCGGCAACTCGATCCGGGCACCGCGGTCGCGGTCTGGGGCCGCCGGCCGGCGCCGCCGCTGGCCACCGGGCCGGTGCTGCGCATCGAGGACGGCTTCCTGCGCTCGGTCGGACTGGGCGCCGACCTGACACGCCCGGTGTCCTGGGTCATCGACGACCTGGGCATCTATTTCGACGCCACCCGCCCGAGCCGCCTGGAGCATCTGCTGCGCACGCAGGTGTTCGACGACGCCCTGTGCGCCCGGGCGGCCGACCTGCGGACCACGATCCTCAATGCCGGCCTGACCAAGTACAACGTCGGCACCGGCACGTGGAAACGCCCGGTCGGCGCCCGCCGCGTGGTGCTGGTGCCCGGGCAGGTCGAGAGCGACGCCTCGATCCAGTGGGGCGCGGCCGACATCCGCACCAATGCCGCGCTGCTGCAGGCTGTGCGGGCCGCCGAGCCCGACGCCTGGCTGGTCTACAAGCCGCATCCCGATGTCGTCGCCGGCCTGCGCCAGACGGGTGCCTCCTGGCAGGCCGAATGCGAACGCCTGCGCGCGCACTGCGACGAGATCGTCACCGAGGTGCCCATGCACAGCCTGCTGACCCAGGTCGACGCCGTGCACACCCTGACCTCGCTGACCGGCTTCGAAGCGCTGCTGCGCGGCTGTCCGGTCACCACCTGGGGCATGCCCTTCTATGCCGGCTGGGGTCTGACCGACGACCGCGCCCCGGCCGACCACCCGGCCCGCCAGCGCCGCAGACGGACGCTGCAGCTCGACGAGCTGGTGGCCGCCACGCTCATCCTCTACCCGACCTACCTCAGCCGCCATTCAGGCGCCTACACCACGCCCGAGCAGGCGCTGGTGGAGCTGCG
This sequence comes from Sphaerotilus sp., assembly GCF_034519685.1. Taxonomy (GTDB): domain Bacteria; phylum Pseudomonadota; class Gammaproteobacteria; order Burkholderiales; family Burkholderiaceae_C; genus Sphaerotilus. The sequence goes on from NZ_JAXHOF010000003.1 coordinate 86,350, forward strand.
CGAATGGCGGCGGCTGGGCACGCCAGCGGCGGCCCCGCTGGCCCGCGTCTGGCGACAGTGCAAGCGGCAGGTGCTGCATGCAGTGGCCTGGTTGCGCCAGCGCTGAACCGGGACGAACCCCGATATGCCCGGCTGCGCGCGTGTTATTCCGCCATTGCAGGAACGCTTGGGTACGGTGCAATCCCCCCCAAGCCAGAAGCCTTCCGGCTGCCAACGTCCACGCTGACACTCCCTGCCACCATGCCGACTGCCACCGAAGCTGCCAGCCTGCCCCCGTGGCCCACAGCCTTCCGTGCACTGGTCGACCGCCGGCACACGCTGATCCTGCAAGGGCCGATGGGCTGGTTCTTCAGTGATCTGGCCGCCCTGCTGACGCAGCAGGGGCAGCTGGTCACCAAGGTGCATTTCAACGGCGGCGACCAGCTCTTCTGGCGCCATGGCGGCGCATTGCGCTACACCGGTCGCCCTGAAGCCCTGGCCGACTGGCTGCGGGAGCTGATGAGGCGCCAGCGCATCGACGCCGTGGTGCTGTTCGGCCAGATGCGGCCCATCCACTGCGTGGCCCGGGCTGTGGCGCAGGAACTCGGGGTCGGCGTGTTCGTCTTCGAGGAAGGCTATCTGCGCCCGAACTACGTCACCATCGAGCGCCGTGGGGTCAATGCGCTGTCGCGCCTGCCGCGCTCGGCCAGTTTCTACGCCGATCAGAAGCTGCCGCACCACCCGGCGCCACAGCCGACGACACAGGACATCCGGCGCACCGCCCTGATCGCCGCCGCCTATGGCATCGCGGCCATCGCACTGCGGCCGTGCTACCCGCACCAGACCCACCACCGCTCGCTCAACCCGGTCACCGAACCCCTGCGCTGGGCACGCAGCTACCTGCGCTACCTGCACTACAAGGTCAGCGAACACGGCCTGCACGCCCGACTGACCAGTCCGGACCGGAGCAAGCGCTGGTTCCTGGTGCCGCTGCAGGTGCAATCCGACAGCCAGATCACGCACCACTCGCCCTATCCCGACATCGAGACGTTCATCCGCGACGTGATGGCCTCGTTCGCCGCCCATGCCCCCGACGAGGTCGGGCTGGTCATCAAGCACCACCCGATGGACCGCGCCTACAGCGACTACCGGCGCCTGATCCAGCAGGAAGCACAGCGCTTGCACATCGGACACCGCGTGGTCTACCTGCACGACCAGCACCTGCCGACGCTGCTGGACCACACCCGCGGCGTCATCACCATCAACAGCACCGTCGGTCTGCAGGCGCTGCACCACGGCGCGCCGGTCATCACGCTGGGCGAGTCGGTCTACAGCATGCCGGGACTGGTCTACGACGGCCCGCTGGCCACCTTCTGGCGGGCGCCAGGCCAGGTGAACCAGGCGCTCTACCAGCGTTTTCGGCACCACCTGGTCGCGCATACCCAGCTCAACGCCAGCTTCTATGCCAAGGCCCCCGCGCTCCAGGCGCGTCTCCCCGAGATGCCTGCGCCCGTGCGCCACACGCGGCGGGCCGATCTGCCGCCGGTGGAGCTGCCATCCCCGCGCATCCACGACGTGGCGGACGCCTGAAGCGGGCAAAGCGATCAGGGCACGGCCGACACTGTAGAGTTCAGCCTCCTCCGACGATCACGACGATCCCGACGATTGAACCCAGGCCCCGCGCCGCCCCCGATGTCCGCCACAACAGCTCCCCGTCCCCTGCCCCAGCCCCGCCACGCCAGCCGCATCCCGCCCCACCTCACGCCGGAACAGGTCGACCGCATCCGCCTGGCCGCCTACCTGCTGCCCCAGGTCGTGCAGCCGATCGACTACCAGATGGAGCAGAGCGCCGAGGCGGATGCGCATCTGGACGCCCTCGGCCTGATCCTGCTGCAGAAGGCGGTGCCTGGCCAGCGTCCCAGCCGCTGGATCGACCCGGCGCTGATGACGGAAGCGCTGCAGCACCTGAACGTGGTCGGCTCGGGCCAGAGCGTGCGTGCGCTGATGCTGGAGCGCGCGACGGCGCTGGACGCGCAAGGCGTGGCCCGGCGTGGCGAGCAATGGCTGCGCGAGGCACGCCAGGGTGTGCAGCTCCACGCCCAGGGCTGGCGCCTGACGGTGACGCACCACCAGCCCGTGCCGGCGCAGGACATCTGGGACTTCTTCCGCACCGGGGACAAGCCGGCGCTGATCAAGGCCCTGAGCACCCTGCCCGACTACCCGCATGCCGAAGCGCTCACGGCCCATCTGGAGCGGCTGGTCAACCGCAGCGCCGAGCTGAACCTGTGGCAGATCGGCTCGCTGCTGCCCGCGCTGCAGTCCGAATGCGCCACCGCGCAGCCGCTCGACAGCCTGATGGCCGCCTGCACCCGGGCCCAGGACCGCTGGGAACACCGCGTCAATGAACAGGACACCATGGAGGGCCTGAGCAGCGAGCTGGCCTTCCAGGGCTACCCCGACAGCTTCCCGCAGGCCCGCCGCCTGCAGCGCAAGGTGACGCTGTTCGTCGGCCCGCCCAACAGCGGCAAGACCTGGCAGGCCTTCGAGCGTCTGGCCACCGCCAAGGCCGGCGCCTACCTCGCGCCGCTGCGCCTGCTGGCACTCGAAGGCCGCGACCGGCTGGCCGGACGCGGCGTGCCGTGTTCGCTGCGCACGGGGGAAGAAAACGTGCCGGCCGACAACGCCCGCGTCGTCTCCAGCACCATCGAGATGGTCGACACCAACAAGCCCATCGAGGTGGCGGTGATCGACGAGGCGCAGATGATCTTCGACCACAGCCGCGGCTGGGCATGGACGCAGGCCATCGTGGCCGTGCCAGCCGAGGAGCTGCTCATCATCTGCTCGGACTACGCGGTGGAGGCGCTTCGCAACCTGCTCGGCCTGTGCGGCGAGGAATGCACGGTGCGGCGCTTCGAGCGCAAGCAGCACGTCGAGCTGCTGCCGGCGCCGGTGTCGCTGCAGTCGCTGAAGAAGGGTGACGCGGTCGTGGCCTTCAGTCGGCGCGACGTGCTGATGCTGCGCGACCAGGCGGCGGCCAACGGGCAGATCGTCTCGGTGATCTACGGCGCGCTGCCGCCGGAGGTGCGCCGCCGCGAGGCCGAGCGCTTCGCCACCGGCGAATCGCATGTGCTGGTGGCCACCGACGCGATCGGCATGGGCCTGAACCTGCCGGTGCGGCGGGTGCTGTTCAGCACGATGACCAAGTTCGACGGCCAGGGCGACCGCCCGCTGACCGAATCCGAAGTCCACCAGATCGCTGGCCGCGCCGGGCGCTTCGGCATCCACGAGGAAGGCTTCTGCGGCGTGCTGAAGGAAGCCGAGCCGACGGCATTGCGCACGCTCAAGGCGCTGCTGCCCAAGGTGCCCAAGGCGCCGCGCGACTTCAAGGCGCCGGTGGCCCCCAACTGGTGGCACATCGACACCATCGCCAGCCGGCTCGGCAAGAACCGCCTGCGCGACGTGCTGGGCGTGTTCGTGGAACAGCTCCAGCTCGACAACGCCCACTTCGCGGTGGCGGAACTCGACCAGATGCTCGATCTCGCCGCGCAGCTCGACCAGGTCGCCGCCAGCCTGCCGCTGCGCCAGCGCTTCGTCTATGCGCAGGCGCCGGTGGACACCCGCACCGATGCGCAGGTCAAGCAGTTCCTCGAATGGGCTGGGCACCACGCCAAGTCCGGTCAGGCCGGCGCCGCATGGTTCCTGAACGACGTGGACGAGCACAGCCGCCTGGAGCGCATGGAGCAGACGCTGCGCACCTGCACGCTGTGGCTGTGGCTGGACCTGCGTTTCCCCGGCGTCTACGGCCAGGTCGACGAGGTGGTGGACCTGCGCGCACGGCTCAACGACGGGATCGAGCGCCAGCTCAAGGCCAAGAAACCGCTGTGGCAGTCCCGCGGCGGCCGGCGCGGATAAGCCTCCCCCCTCCCGTCATGCCCGCGCACGCGGGCACCCACGCCGTCAGCCCACCCTGTCCGCCATCCGCTCCCCGAGGCGGATCGGCCCGGCCGGCTTCCACGCCGGGTTGAACACCAGCCCCGCCCCGGCGCCCGGCGCGTCCTTCGGGAACAGCATCACCACGGTCGAGCCGAGCAGGAAGCGCCCCATCTCCTCGCCCTGCTTCAGGCGGATGTCCTGGTCGGCATAGGTCCAGTCGCGCAGGTGGCCGGGCCGCGGCGGGTTCACCAGCCCGTGCCAGACGGTGGCCATGCTGCCGACGATCGTGGCACCCACCAGCACCAGCACGAACGGCCCGCGCGGCCCCTCGAACACGCACACCACGCGCTCGTTGCGCGCGAACAGCCCTGGCACGCCACGCGCTGTCGTCGGGTTGACCGAGAACAGCTCGCCGGGGACATGGATCATCCGCAGCAGGCGGCCGTCGCAGGGCATGTGGATGCGGTGGTAGTCGCGCGGGCTGAGGTAGAGCGTGGCGAACAGGCCGTCGTCGAACTGCGCGGCGAGCTGTGCATCCCCGCCGACCAGCGTGGTGGTCGAATAGCGGTGGCCCTTGGCCTGGAAGACCTGGTCGCGCTCGATGCGGCCGAACTGGCTGATCGCGCCGTCCACCGGGCAGATCAGCTCGGCCTTCGCCAGCGGACGGGCGCCGGGTTTCAGCGCGCGGGTGAAGAAGTCGTTGAAGCTCTTGTAGCTGGCGATGTCCGGGTTCAGCGCCTCGGCCATGTTCACGTCGTAGCGGCGCACGAAGCGGCGGATGATGCCGGTCGTGACGGCGCCGCGCTCCTTGCGCGCCACCCAGCCGGCAAAGGTGGTCAGGGCCTGCTTCGGAAGGAGGTACTGGGGCAGGACGGCAAGACGGTCGGACATGGCGCGGGAGGGGGCTGGCGTGAGGGCGGGCCATTGTAACGACGGCCCAGGGCTTGAATTGCGGGGGTTCTCCGCTAGGGCAAGGCCGCACGGTCTGACACAGTCCGGGGACTGAACTGCCTCCCGTGACCTCCCTCACCTCACCGCACAGCCCCATGCCCTACTCCCTCACCGACAAGCTCGTCATCGGCATCAGCTCCCGCGCCCTGTTCGACCTGGAGCACGAGAACCGGCTGTACGACGCCCAGGGCGTGGAGGCGTTCTGCGCCTACCAGCGTGCCCATGAGGACGAGCCGCTGCAGCCGGGCACGGCCTTCCCGCTGGTGCAGGCGCTGCTCGGTCTGAACCCGCTGCTGCCGGAGCGGCGCATCGAGGTGGTGGTCGTCTCGCGCAACTCGCCCGACACCGGCCTGCGGGCCTTCAACGCGATCGAGGCGCACGGGCTGGACATCACCCGCGCCGCGTTCACCGGCGGTGCGGGCTCGCTGGTGGCGTATCTGAAGGCGTTCGAGGTGGACCTGTTCCTGTCGCGCAACCGCCGCGATGTGCAGGAGGCGATCGACCACGGCGTGGCGGCGGCGATGCTCTATGACCCGCCGGCCGCGTTCCGGGCGACACCGGGCCAGATCCGCATCGCCTTCGATGGCGACGCGGTGCTGTTTTCGCCCGAGTCCGAACACATCTACAAGACGCAGGGGCTGGAGGCCTTTGCCGCCCACGAGCTGACCAACCGGCAGCGGGCCATGGCCGAAGGGCCGTTTGCCAAGCTGCTGGTCCGGCTGGCGGCGCTGCAGCAGGAGTTCCGCAGCCGGGGCGCGCCCTGCCCTGTGCGCATCGCCATCGTCACCGCGCGCTCCAGCCCCGCCCACGCCCGGGTCATCCACACGCTGCGCAACTGGCAGGTCGATGTGGACGAGGCCTTCTTCATGGGGGGCGCATCCAAGGACAGCGTGCTGGCCGCCTTCGGGGCGCAGATGTTCTTCGACGACCAGGATGCGCATGTGCAGCCGGCGTCGGTGCGGGTGCCCTCGGGGATCGTGCCGTATGCGGGGGGCTCGACCGACGCACAATCGCGCCCATGCAACGACACCTCACAGCCCTCGCCGCCACCGCCGCCGTCACCCTGAGCCTGGCCACCAGCGCCGCCTGTGCCGCCGAGGTCACCGTGGCCACCTGGAACCTCGGCTGGCACCTGGACGCCCCGCTGGCCACGCGCTGGATCGCCGCCTGCAGCCAGACCTTCTCGAAGCCCGGCACCGGCGAACTCTGGCGCCCCGACCCGGCCGGCACCAAGACCGGCTGGCAACTGCGCTGGGGCCGCGACGCCAAGATCGACTGGGACATCGGCAAGATGCCGCCCTGCGATGTCTGGCAGAGCCGCTTCAAGCCGGTGCCCGTCACCGAAGCCGCCCTCGCCAAGCGCCGCCAGCAGATCGCCGAAGTGCTCGCCAAGCGGGTGAACGCCGACGTGATCGCCTTCCAGGAGGTCAGCAGCGTGCAGGCGGTGCGTGAGGTGCTGCCCGATGGCGGGCGCGACTACGAGGTCTGCGGCTTCACCTCGCACAAGGTACAGCGGCTGGCGTTTGCGTGGCGGCGCAGCGTGGCGACCGCCGTGGGCGGCTGCGAGGTCTACTCCCCCCTGGCGCTGCCTGAGCGGCCCGCGAAGGAGCAGCCGCGGCCGGGGCTGTCGGTGGCGCTGCGCATCGGCGGCAAGGTGACGCGCTTCATGACCGTGCACCTGAAGTCGTCCTGTGTCTCGCCGCTGGAAGGCAGTAGCAGCAGCGGCAACGGCACCCGGGGCCAGCTCGCCAGCGACGACAAGGCGTGCAGCGTGCTGCAGGCGCAGCTCCAGCCGCTGGAACACTGGCTGCAGGAGCGCAGCCAGGGCGTGGACGCGGTGGTGATGCTCGGCGACTTCAACCGCAACATCGCCCACGAGGCCAGCCTGCCGGCGAACACGCCTGTGCGCAGCCGCGGCCGGCCCACCGATCCCTACGCCCCCGGCGTGCGGTCGAGCAACCTGTGGCGCGAGGTGAACGACGGCGTTCCGGCGGCGTCGCGGCTCACGGCGCTGGACAACACCTGCCCGCTGGACGAGGCGATTGCCAGCGTCTGCAAGTCGGCGAAGACCAAGGTGCTGGCGCCGGCCGAGATGGCACAGCTCACCGATGCCAAGGCGCTCGGCTGCCGCAACCCGCTCGGGCTGGACCACATCGCCGTGCGCCTGCCCGGCAGCGGCCCGGTGCCGGTCGCCGAGAAGGTGCCGCTCGGTTTCCTCGGCCGCACGCTGGAAGCCAAGGCGCCGCGGCCCGATCCGCTGCTGGCCGTGTCGGACCACTGCCCGCTGAAGGCGCGCCTGTCGTTGTGAATGAGCGTGTGTCCTCCCGTCATGCCCGCGCAAGCGGGCACCCACGCATCAACTGACGGTTGCGCGACCCGAGCCCCCACCCCAGCCCACGCCCCGGCAACTCAGCCGCCCAAGGCCTTGAACAGCGCCACCCGGTTCACCTGCTCGGCCAGCCGGGTCTGCACCAGCACCTGCTCGGCCGCCAGCAGGCTGCGCTGGGCGTCAAGCCGCTCCAGCGCGCTGGCTGCGCCATTCTGGTAGCGCAGCTCCGTCAGCCGCGCGATCTCGCGGGCGGCGTCGAGCTGCTGGCGCTGCGCGTCGAGCTGTTCGCGCCAGCTCGACAGCCCCGCCAGCGCGTCCGCCGTCTCGCGGAACGCCGACTGCACCGCCTTCTCGTACTGCGCCACCGCGATGTCGCGGTTCACCTTGGCGACGTTCAGGTTCGCCTGGTTGCGGCCCGAGTCGAAGATCGCCGCCAGCGCCGACGCGCTCAGCGACCACGCGAAGTTGCCCGTCTGGAGCAGGTCCGACAGGCGGCTGCCGGCCTGGCCCGCGCTGCCGGTGAGCGCCAGGCGCGGGAAGAACGCGGCCCGCGCCACGCCGATGTTGGCGCTGGCGGCCACGAGCGCCTGCTCGGCCTGGATCACGTCCGGTCGCTGCAGCAGCACCTCCGAGCCCAGCCCGACCGGCACCGGCGCCAGCACGTCCGCTCCGCCTGCCACCGTCCCGGCGTCCGCAGCCCCCGGCAGCAGCTCGGCCGGCACCGGCCCGCCGACCAGCAGCGCCAGCGCGTTCAGGTCAAGCGCGCGCTGGCGGCGCAACTGCGCCTGCGTGTTGCGGGCCTGGGCGACCAGGCTCTGCGCGGTCTGCAGCTCCAGCGAGGACGCCGCGCCCGCGTCGAAGCGCAGCGTCGACAGCTGCAGCGTCGCCTCGCGGCTGGCCAGCGTGCGCTCGGCCACCGACAGCAATTCGCCATCCGCCGCCAGCGCCAGCCAGCCGGAGACCACCGCGCTGACCAGCGCCAGCTCCGCGCTGCGCCGGCCCGCTTCGGTGGCGAGCACCTGCGCCTGCGCGGCTTCGCCGAGGTTGGCGATGCGGCCGAACAGGTCCAGCTCCCACGCCGTGACCTGCACGCCAGCGGTGTAGCTCTGCACCTGCCGACCGCTGGCCGCGTTGGGCGTGGCCGAGCCGATCAGACCGGCGCTGACGGTCGGCAGGCGGTCGGCCCGCGCGACGCCGAGCTGGGCCTCTGCGCGCTGCACGTTGAGCACGGCGACGCGCAGGTCGCGGTTCTGGTCCAGCGCCTGCTGCACCAGTTGCGCCAGCTGCGGCGATTGCACGAACGCCTTCCAGCCCAGCGGCACGGCGGCCCCCGTCGGTGCCGAGGCCGCCACCTCGGCGGGCAGCGGCAGTTGCGACGGGATCGGCGCGGCCGGCCGCTCATGGCGCGGCGCGAGGTTGGTGCATCCAGCCAGCACCAGCGCGGCCACCAGCCCGCCACCCCCCTTCGTCATGCCCGCGAAAGCGGGCACCCACGAGGGGCGACGACAGGGCTTGGCGTGGGTTCCCGCTTTCGCGGGAATGACGGAGTAACTCATGACTTGTCCTTCAGCAATGCCGCCACGGCATCGGTCGACGGCGACGACAGCGCCGTGCTGTGCGGCGCGACATGGCCGCCGGGGAAGATCCGGCGCACCACGACATAGAACACCGGCACAAAGAACACCGCCAGCACCGTCGCCGCGATCATCCCGCCCATCACGCCGGTGCCGATGGCCCGCTGGCTGGCCGAGCCCGCGCCCGAGGCGATCGCCAGCGGCAGCACACCGAGGATGAACGCAAACGAGGTCATCAGGATCGGCCGGAAGCGCAGGTGACAGGCTTCGAGCGTGGCCTCCAGCAGCCCCTTGCCCTCGGCCTGCAGATCCTTGGCGAACTCGATGATGAGGATGGCGTTCTTCGCCGACAGGCCGATCACGGTGATGAGCCCGACCTTGAAATACACATCATTGGGCATGTCGCGCAGGTTCACGCCCACCAGCGAGCCCAGCACCCCCAGCGGCACCACCAGCAGCACCGCCAGCGGAATGCTCCAGCTCTCGTACAGCGCCGCCAGGCACAGGAAGACCGCCAGCATCGAGAACGCCAGCAGGATCGTCGCCTGCGAGCCGGAGAGCTTTTCCTCGCGCGACGCACCGGTCCACTCGAACGCGAAGCCCGGCGGCAACTGGGCGACCAGGCGCTCCATCTCCGCCATCGCCTCGCCCGTGCTGTAGCCCGGGGCGGCGTCGCCGCCGAGCTTCATCGCCGGGTAGCCGTTGTAGCGCACCGTCTGCATCGGCCCGGTCACCCAGGCCACCGTCGAGAACGCCGACAGCGGCACCTGCTGCCCGCGCGTGTTCGGCACCTGCAGCTTGAGCAAGTCCTCGGGCTGCATCCGCGCCGTGGCGTCGGCCTGCACGATGACCCGCTGCAGCCGGCCCTGGTTCGGGAAGTCGTTGGCATAGGCCGAGCCCATCGCCGTCGCCAGCACGCTGTTGATGGCGTCGAACGACACGCCCTGCGCATAGGCGCGCTCGCGGTCGATGTCCAGCCGCAGCTGCGGCGCGTCCTCCAGCCCGTCGGGGCGCACGCCGGCGATCACCTTGCTCTCGCGGGCCAGGCCGAGCAGCTGGTTGCGCGCGGCCACCAGCGCCTCGCGGCTCTGGCCGGCGCGGTCCTGCAGGCGGAAGTTGAAGCCGGTCGCAGTGCCGAGTTCGGGGATCGGCGGCGGACTGAGCGGAAACACGAAGCCGTCGCGTACCGCCATCAGCGCCCCGAACGCCCGCCCCGCCACGGCCTGCGCCGAATGCGCCGGGCCGACCCGCTCCTTCCAGTCCTTCAGCGTGATGAAGCCCAGGGCGGCGTTCTGGCCCTGGCCGGAGAAGCTGAAGCCGAGCACGGTGGTGACCTTGTCGACCTCGGGCTGCTGCATGAAGAAGCCTTCGACCTGCTGCAGCACGGCGCGGGTGCGCTCGGCGGTGGCGCCCGGCGGGAGCTGCACATTGACCAGCAGGTAGCCCTGGTCCTCGTTCGGCAGGAAGGACGTCGGCAGCCGCTGGTACAGCAGCCCCACCGCCCCCAGGATCACCCCGAAGATCACCAGATAGCGCGCCGCATGGCGGATCACCACGGCGACCCAGCCCTCGTAGCCCTTGGCGGTGCGGCGGAAGGTGCGGTTGAAGGCGCCGAAGAAGCCGCGCTTCTCGTGGTGGCCGGCCGGGATCGGCTTCAGGAAGGTCGCGCACAGCGCCGGCGTCAGCGTCAGCGCCATCAAGGCCGAAAACGCCATCGACGCCACCAGCGACAGCGAGAACTGCCGGTAGATGTTGCCGACCGAGCCGCTGAAGAAGGCCATCGGCACGAACACGCTCATCAGCACCACGGTGATGCCGATGACGGCGCCGGTGATCTGGCCCATCGCCTTGACGGTGGCCTCCCGCGGGCTCAGGCCCTCCTCGGCCATGATGCGCTCGACGTTCTCGACCACGACGATGGCGTCGTCCACCAGGATGCCGATCGCCAGCACCATGCCGAACATCGTCAGCACGTTGATCGAGAACCCCGCCAGCAGCATCACGCCGAAGGTGCCCAGCAGCGCGACCGGCACCACGATGGTCGGGATCAGCGTGTAGCGCAGGTTCTGCAGGAACAGCAGCATCACCAGGAACACCAGCACGATCGCCTCGGCCAGCGTCTGGACCACCTGCTCGATGGAGATGCGCACGAAGCGCGAGGTGTCGTAGGGGATCTCGAAAGCCACGCCTTCGGGGAAGGTGCGGCTGAGTTCGGCCATGCGCTCGCGGATGGCGGTGGCGGTGCCGAGCGCGTTGCCGGTGGGCGAGAGCTGCACGCCGACGCCGGTCGAGGGCACGCCGTTCAGCCGCGCCGAGGTGGCGTAGCTCTGCGCGCCCAGCTCGATGCGGGCGACGTCGCGCAGGCGCACCGTCGAGCCGTCCGCGTTCGCCCGCAGCACGATGGCGCCGAAGGCCTCTGTGCTGCTGAGCTGGCCGTTGACGACGACGGTGGCGCTCATGGTCTGGCCGGCGATGTGCGGCAGCTCGCCGATGGAGCCGGCCGAGACCTGTGCGTTCTGGGCGCGGATGGCTGTGTTCACGTCGTTGGGCGACAGGCCCAGCCCGGCGAGCTTGGCGGGATCGATCCAGACACGCATCGCCCGCTCGGTGCCGAAGAGCTGCGCCTGGCCGACACCGGCGACGCGCTGCAGCTCGGGCACGATGTTGCGCGCCGCGTAGTCGCCGAGCGCGATCGGGTCATAGGCCGGGTTCTTGGACGTGACCGAGACGAACATCAGGAAGTTCGAGCGCGCCTTGTCCACCCGCACGCCCTGCTGCACGACCGAGGCCGGCAGCCGGGGCGAGGCGCGGCTCAGGCGGTTCTGCACCTCGACCTGCGCGAGTTCGACATTGGTGCCGGGCTCGAAGGTGACGGTGATCGCGCCGGTGCCGTTGGCCTGAGCGGTGGACTCCATATAGATCATGCCGGGCGCGCCGTTCATCTCGCGCTCGATGACGGCGAGCACGGCGCTTTCCAGCACCTGCGGCGAGGCGCCCGGGTAGGCGGCGTTGATGACCAGCGACGGCGGCGCCACGGTCGGGTATTGGGCGATGGGCAGCCGCGTGATCGACACCGCGCCGAGCACGATGATGAACAGCGCGATCACCCAGGCGAAGATGGGGCGGTCGATGAAGAATCGGGAGGACATGCGGGTTCCTTCCGGGTCAGCGGCTGGCGGCCGGGGCGGCGGAAGCGGTGGCCATTGGCGCCGACGCGGCGGAGGCCCCGGCGGGTGGCTTGCCGCCTGGCGTCCACGGCACCGGCGTGACCGGCGACTTCGGGCGCATCTTCTGGAAGCCGTCGACGATGACCTGCTCGCCCGCCTTCAGGCCGTCGAGCACGACCCAGGCGTTGCCGTTCGCCCCGCCGATCTTGACCGGGCGCGGTGCGGGCATGTTGCCCTCGCCGACCACCATCACGGTGTCGCCGGCCGAGCCGCGGGTGACGGCCTGTTGCGGGACGAGGATGCCGCTGTCGGTTTCCGCCTGCGCCACGCGCACCTTCACATACAGCCCCGGCAGCAGCGTGCCTTCCGGGTTCGGCACCTCGGCGCGCAGCGTGACCTGGCCCGAGGTCGCGTCCACCGTCAGGTCGGAGAACAGCAGCTTGCCGGGGTGCGGGTATTCGGTGCCGTCGTCCAGCACCAGCCGCACCTCCGCGCCCGCCCCGCCCGCCCGCTTGAACTGGCCGGACTCGAACGCGCGGCGCAGGCGCAGCGCCTCGGACGCCGGCTGCGTGAAATTGACGTAGAGGCGGTCCACCTGCTGGATCAGCGCCATCTGGGTCGCCTCGCCCTGGCCGACCAGCGCGCCTTCGGTGACGAGCGCGCGGCCGATGCGCCCGCCGATCGGAGCGCGCACGGCGGCGTAGTCCACATTCAGCCGGGCGCTCTGCACGGCGGCCTTGGCGGTGGCGAGGTCGGCCTGGGCCTGCTTGACCGCCGTCTGTGCGGCGACCCATTCGGTCTGGCTGATGGCCTTGGCGGCGGCCAGCGGCTCGTTGCGGGTCAGCGTGGCCTGGGCCTGGGCGAGGTTGGCCTCGGCCTTGGCGACGGTGGCGACGGCGCTGTCGAGCGTGTTGCGGTAGGGGGCGGCGTCGAGCTGGTAGAGCGACTGGCCGGCCTTGACCTCGGCGCCTTCGGTGAACAGGCGCTGCTGCACGATGCCGGCGACACGGGCGCGGACCTGCGCGGTGCGCCACGCTTCGAGCCGGCCGGGCAGCTCGGCGCGGATCGCCACCGATTGCGGCTGCACGGTGATGACGCCGACGGCGGGCGGCGGTGGCGCCTTGCCGGCGCCGGCACCGGGGCCACCGGCGGGGGCGCCGCCCGGACCGGACGCTGCGCCCCCGGAGGAGCCGCCGCCACACGCCACCAGCGCCGCCGCCAGGGCCAGCATGGCCAGCCCGGCGGTGGTGCGGCGCACCGAAGAGGAGTCTTGTCTGTGATGCATGTCAGTGTTTTCCCAAGGGAACGCTTGAATCGGGAACGATGGCGACTATCTTACATACACTAATGAATGTATGTTGTCTGGAGCGTAAACGCCGTGGTTCGACGCACGAAAGAAGAAGCCGCCATCACCCGGGAGCACCTGCTCGACACGGCCGAGTCGGTGTTCCTGCGCGAGGGTGTGGCGCGCACGTCGCTGCAGCGGATCGCGGAGGCAGCGGGCTTGACGCGCGGCGCGATCTACTGGCACTTCAAGGACAAGGCGGAGGTCTTCAACGCGATGATGGAGCGGGTGCGGCTGCCGTGCGAGGCGGCGCACGACGCGCAGGAACAGAGCCTCACGCAAGACACGGACCCGGTGGAGGCGCTGCGCGCCTTTGCGTGGGTGCCGATCGCGCGGATGCTGGACGACGAGCGCACGCGGCGGGTGTTCACCATCGCGATCCACTGCACCGAGTACAGCGACGAGATGCGCCCGGCGCTGGAGCGGCACATCGCGGCGATCGAGGATTTCCGGTCGCGGGCCGAGCGGCTGATCGCGGCGGGTCAGGCGCGCGGCCTGCTGGATGCGGCGGTCAGCGCGCGCTCGGCGTCGATCGGGTTCATCGCACTGGTCGACGGGATGCTGTCGCGGGCGACGCTGCTGCCGGTCGAGGCGGGGGCGGTCGAGGGGTATCGGGGGGGGATCGAGGTGTTTCTGCGGGGGTTGCAGCAGGACGAGAGCAAGGTGTAACTATTTTTCACATTAGTCGCAAGTGTGAAATATTGCCGCAAGTATCACAAGTACTGCATGGACTGCAGACAATCGACACACTATTCTGACAAATCCGTTCAATTGCTGAGCGGAAATAATCACAAAAATAATACCAACCTCGCTGCAACCCCAAGGAATAACATGGATTTCATAGATCAAATTCGCGTGCTTGCCACCCGCATCGCCAATACAAAAACAATAATTCAAACAGAGGAAGCAACAAAAAATGCAATGATTATGCCGTTGATCCAGATACTTGGATACAACGTCTTTGATCCCCTCGAAGTCACGCCTGAATTGGTTGCTGACGTAGGGACCAAAAAAGGAGAGAAAGTTGATTACGCCATTCTTCGGGACGGGAAGCCAATTATCCTCTTCGAGTGCAAAAAAGCCGGCGCAGAACTAAACATCAACCATGCCGGACAGCTCTTTCGTTATTTCCACGTCACTGAGGCCAGATTCGGCGTTCTGACAAATGGCATCACCTATCAGTTCTTCACTGATCTGGAGAAGCCAAACAAAATGGATGACAAGCCATTCTTCGAATTCAATATTCTCGACTTCAAAGAGAGGGATATTGAAGAGTTGAAGAAATTCGCAAAAATGGCATTTGACTTAGATACCATTCTGACAACTGCGAACGAGCTTAAATATACACGCGCCATTCAAACCCGTTTGACAGAATGGATGACCACCCCGACTGAAGACCTTGTTCGCCTTGTTTCTTCGGATTTACTCGGCGGACGCCGATTCACTCCGGCGATACGCGATCAATTCACTCTAATAACCCGTCGCGCATTTGAGCAGTTAGTAAGCGAGCGCATCAATGAGCGATTAAAGGGCGCCATGGCACCTGAATCTATTTCAGTCCCAGACCCCATATCAATCACGGTGACGCAGCCGCAAGAAAATACAACAGCATCAACCAAATCAGAGCCTCAAGTAGCAACTTCCCCGGAAGAGCTAGAAGGATTTTATATAGTTCGCTCCATTGTCAGAGACTTGGTTGCAACAAAGCGGGTATCCATGCGCGATGCTCAGAGCTACTGCGCCATCCTACTTGACGACAACAATCGGAAGCCAATTTGCAGGCTGCGGTTCAATAATCATAGGACTTACGCAAGTTGAACTCAGTTAGCACAGAGCTTGGACTTTTGTAGCCATCTCAAATGTACGCCATCGGCACTGACGGTCGAGCTATTTCCTGCCGCATGTAATTCGACATCATCGCCTTCTTGATGCTGTAGATATTCGTCCTCATGTCTCTGGCCAGCGCGGACAGATGGTTCCACGCCAAGATGACACAGGCAATGTGATTCCTCTGCGCCCTGGCAGATCGACACTGGCATTTCTCCATGCCCAGCACCTGTTTGACCTCCCGGTGATACTGCTCGATCTTCCACCTGATCGCGCAGATCTCTCGCGTGTCGTCCACCGAAGTCTGTTCCAGATCATTGGTCACCACCCATTCCGTGCGACCGTTTCCCGTCGCCACCCGAAACAGCTTGACCTTGAGGCTGCCTGGAAACTTGTTCACCTTGACGAGCTTGCCGTGCGCGGCGCCTTGGTCGCTCCACTGCAACTCACTGACGGCCTGATAGGGCGCCTGCGCCTGACTGTCATCGACCAGGCGATTGCTCTTGAGCGGGCAGTAGAAGATCTTGCCCGCACGATGGATGTGCACCATCAGCTCCTTGGTGGCGTACCAGGAGTCCATCAGCACCACGCGGAATGGCAGCTTCTTGCCCGTCATGGCCTCGTCGAACATCTCCTGGACGTGCTGGAGCTTGGTCTTGTGGTCCACCTGCGGGGCGAACACTCGCCAGTCGATGATCCAGTAGCGACCGCTGCGGGGGTTGACGTACAAGCAGTTGACCACACCGATGCCCTTGATCAGGCCATGGGCATTGCCGCTGTACTGCCGCCGCACCAGCTCGATCGCATGGGAGTGGTTCTTGTCCGAGACGCTGTCGTCGAACAGCAAGAAAGCGTTCGGATCAGGTTCGATGGATTTCTCCACCTGCTCCCAGACGATGGCAGGCGTTATGTTTTCGTCTTGCAGGTAACGGTTGATGGCGTCATGCGAGAAATGCGGGTGATGGTCGGCGAAGTAGGTTTGGGTATAGTTGGTCTGGGTGGAGATCAGAAACTGACAGTAGTCGCGTCTTGTCGGCTTCATCATGGCTCCTGTTGAGTTGAGGCAAGCCAATTGTAGGCATATTTAATGAATCCGAACAGCCAGTTGAAACAAGATATTTCAGTGCACATCGGGTGCCGGATCAATCCATGGATCAGAATATGGAACTCAAAACTCAGTTGAGTTTGAAATTTTCTTTTGCGTAAGTCCTAAATCAAGAAAAACTACGCCTTGGTTTATTTACCGACAAAAAAGAAGAGGAAATAGTAAATATAGAATCGCCGGATGACATATATAATCATGCGGAAAAAATCAGGGAAATTGTCGGCATATACACCTCAAAGTCATGAAAAATATTTAGTCAAAATAATTTTAGTATTGTTACACAAAGACTTTACCGCTTCACTCAACAACCACCAGCTAAAGCTGGTGGGATGAGGCTCAGGCCCGCCGACGAGTGATTTCAATGTGTATGAAAGCACAGGCGGGTCAACTCAAACGCTGTATATGGCGAATCGCACCTCAATCGTTCACCGCACAACCTAAATCGCCATGGGCATCCACGACCGAGACTGGTACCACGATCACCACCGAAACGCAGCCGCGAAAGCCCATCGGCCGTCCGCCACCCGGTTTCGGACTCGCTCCAGCAACTCAGGCTGGTTCCCGTGGATTTTCTGGATTGCACTGATCTTCTGCACGCTCCTCGTCACAAAACTGCTTCTCGAATCAAAGCGAGATCTGCCGTTTCCAGAGACTGGACAAGTTCATTGGTTCATTGAACGCACTTCCGAAACTGTTGCGCCGCTCACGATCATCGCTCCGTCAGACGAACAGGTTAAGTATGTGGTGCATCTCGACGACTGGGAATCGAAGGCACCCGTTGCCATGATTCCTGTCCGCGGGCGCGAAACAGCAAAAATAGAAATACCCCTCGGACGCTACCGAGTCACGATGACAAAGGGTATTGGTTGGCGCGGCCCTGGAAAGCTCTTCCGCATGAATACCGAGTCGAAGGAAGCAACCTCTCCGCTGGAGTTTTATTCAGTGGACCGGCAGATTGTTGGCCATACCATTCGACTTGAGACGGTCGCTGGGAACATGGACACGAGGCCAGCCCGCCGATGACTCAAACCGCAACGGATTCGCGGTAGGTCAAGTCGATTGCCCAAGTGATGGCGCGCGGAAACTGAAGAGTCGCCTCGATCGGTCATCCAGCGGCCACAAACGGATTGAAAACGTCCACCCCCAGCGCCTGAAAATCCGCCACATTCCGCGTGGCCACCCTCAACCCATGCACTTTCGCCGTCGCGGCGATCATCGCGTCTTCGTAGAGCGTGTCGGACTTCCTGTGCATCAGCCACGCCCAAACCCTGAACGTCGCGGCATCCATCGGCAGGACGTTGTAGGCGCCGGCCACCAATTCCAGCCACGCCACCTGTCCGTTCGCGACGCACGCGGATCACCGCGCCACATACCGCCCCGGCCGGTGGTTCATCGCCAGCACCAGATTCAGCGTCAACGCCCCCAGCACCGACAGCAGCACCTGCGGCAGCGGCACGATGAACAGCGCCGCGCCGACGATGCAGCAGTCGATCGTCATCTGCACCTTGCCGGCGCGCCAGCCCCGGCGCTCCTGCAGCAACACGGCCACCACGCCGATGCCGCCGATGCTCGCCCGGTGGCGGAACAGGATCAGCATCCCGGTGCCGATCAGCAGCCCGCCCGCCACCGCCGCGAACAGCGGGTTCAGCGCCGAGAAGGACAGCACCCGCGGCAGCAGCTCGATCTCGGCCGACATCAGCGCCACCGCCGCGAAGGTCTTCAGCGTGAACTCGCGCCCCATGTGGCGCCACGCCAGCCAGTAGAACGGCAGGTTGATGAGGAACAGCGCCAGCCCGAAGTTGACGTGGCTGGCGTAGTGGACGAGGAAGGCGATGCCGGTGGTGCCACCCGCGACCATCGAGGCCTGCCGGAACATCGCCACGCCGAGCACGACCAGCACCGTGCCGCTGAGCAGCGCGACGATGTCCTCGGTGAGCGAGTGCGGGATGACCGGGGAGTCGTCGAGCGCGGGGGAAGGAGTCGCAGTGGAGGGAGACGTCATGGAGCGGGGACGTGCAAGCGGCGTGCCGCCGCTGCGTCGCACAGCCGGGCCAGCGCCACATCCCGCGCCGACACGCCCTGCACGTCGTGGCTGGTCCAGGTCACGGTGACCCGGTTGTAGACGTTGGACCACTCGGGATGGTGGTCGTGGCGCTCGGCGTGCAGGGCGATCTCGGCCATGAAGCCAAACGCCTCGGCGAAGCCAGCGAAGCGGAACTGCCGGGTGAGCGCGCCACGGGTGGCATCGAACTGCCACAGCGCAAGTTCGGCCAGCGCGTGCTGCAGCGCGGCGGGGTCGAGCAGGTCATGGTGGCGCATGGTGGTCATTCGCCTTGCAGGCGGTACTTGCGGATCTTGTCGTTCAGCGTGGTCTTGGGCACACGCAGTTCCTTGGCGGTGCGGGCGATGTTGCCCTCCTGGCGGCGCAGCTCGGCGGCGATCAGGCTGCGCTCGAAGCTGTCGACCGAGTCGGCCAGCGACAGCCCTTCCTCGCCGGCCTCGCCCGGCTCGGGCGCCGGCCCGGGGCCGAGGATGTCCTTGCGCACCCCCAGCACCAGGCAGTCGGCCATGTTGCGCAGCTCGCGCACATTGCCGGGCCAGTGGTGGGCCATCAGGCGGTGCATCTGCTCGGTGGTGACCTGCGGCGGCGGGCGGTTGAAGCGGCCAGCCGCCTGCAGCATGAAATGCTCCAGCAGCACCGGAATGTCCTCGCGGCGCTCGCGCAGCGGCGGCAGCTCGATGGTGACGACGTTCAGCCGGTAATACAGGTCGGCGCGGAAGCCGCCCTGCTGCGAGCGCTGCAGCAGGTCGTCCTTGGTCGCGGCCACCACCCGCACATTCACCGGCAGCGGCTGGTTCGACCCCAGGCGCTCGATCTCGCGCTCCTGCAGCACCCGCAGCAGCTTGATCTGCATGCCCATCGGCATGGTCTCCAGCTCGTCAAGGAACAGCGTGCCGCCGTTGGCGTATTCGATCTTGCCGATGCGCTTCTTCTGCGCGCCGGTGAAGGCGCCAACCTCGTGGCCGAAGAGTTCGCTGTCGAGCAAGGTGTCGGGCACGCCGCCGCAGTTCAGCGCCACATAGCTGCCCTCGCGCCGGCCGGAGAAGTCGTGCAGCGCCCGCGCCACCACCTCCTTGCCGGTGCCGGTCTCGCCCTGGATCAGCACATCCACCGGGCTGTCCGCCACCTCCATCACCAGCCGGCGCACCCGCTGGATCTGCGGCGAGCGGCCGATCAGCTTGCCCTCGATGCCGTCGCGCCGGGCCAGCACGCGCCGCAGCGTGGCGACTTCGAGCGTGAGGCTGCGCTTTTCCATCGCCCGGCGCACGATCTCGACCAGGATCTCGGGCGAAAACGGCTTGGGCAGGAAGTCGTAGGCGCCGCTGCGCATGGCCTCCACCGCCAGCGTCACGTCGCCGTGGCCGGTGATCATGATGACGGGCAGGTCGGGGTCGAGCGCGTGGCAGTGGCGCACCAGCGAGAGCCCGTCGGCCTTCGGCAGGCGCATGTCGGTGACGACGATGCCGGCGTAGCCGGGGGTGATGATCGGCAGGGCCTCCTCGGCGGAATCGACCGCCTCGACCGTCAGGCCCGCGAGCTGCAGCGCCTGGACACAGCCGAGCTGCATGTGGAAGTCGTCCTCGACGATGAGGACCGTGAGAGCGGCCGCGTTCACGGCAGGGGTCAGGGCAGAGGTCAAGGCAGTCATGGCGTGGGAGGGAGATCGTCGGGGTCGGGCGCTGCCGGCAGGCGCACGGTGAAACAGGCCCCGCCCCCAGGCCGATTGTCCGCCTCCAGGTCGCCGTGGAACTCGCGCACGATGTCGCGCGAGATCGCCAGGCCCAGGCCGAGGCCGACGCCGGCTTCCTTGGTGGTGAAGAAGGGCTCGAACAGGCGCTGGCGCACCTCGTCAGGCACGCCCGGGCCGCTGTCGGACACGGTGATGCGCAGCGGCGGCGTACAGGCCGGGTCGCTGGCGGCCTCCAGAGTCAGCACCTTGACGGGGCTGTCGCGCATCGCGTCCATGGCGTTGCCGATCAGGTTGATGAGCACCTGCTCCAGCCTGTTCGGGTCGCACCAGGCAATGACCTGGCCCGGCGTGCAGCCGTTGTCCAGCGTGATGCCCTCCTTGCGCAGACGCAGGTCGTAGAGGAAGAGCGCGTTGCCGACCGCATGGGCGACATCGGTGGCGGCCGGCTGGGCCAGCGACTTGCGGGCGAAGCCCTTGAGCGGCTGGATGATGTTGCCCATCTGGTCGGCCAGCCGGGTGACGAACTGCAGGTTGCCCTGCACCGCCTTCAGGTCGCCCCGGCGCATGAACTCCAGCGCATTGCCCGAGAGCGTGCGGATGGCGCCGAGCGGCTGCGTCAGCTCATGGGTGATGCCGGTGGCGAGCTGGCCCAGCACGGCCATCTTGCCGGCGTGGACCAGCTCGTCCTGCGCCGCGCGCAGGGTCACCTCGGCCTGCTCGCGCTCGCCGATCTCGCGGCGCAGGCGGGCGTTGGTGTCGGTGAGCGCGCGGGTGCGGCGGGCGACCTTGTGTTCGAGTTCGGTGTTGGCGCGCTCCAGCATCTGGCGCGCCTCGACCTTCTGGCGCGCGATGCGCCGGCGCTGGTTCAGGTACAGCCCGAGCAGCAGCACGAAGCCGGCCGCCACCGCCGACAGGATGCTGTTGAGCACGGCCTGGTTGCGCACGTTGCGCAGGTCGGAAAAGATCAGCAGCCGCCAGTCCATGCCATCCAGCGTGCGGCCCAGCGCCAGCGTGCTGCTGCGCACCGGGCGCGCGGCATCGGCTTCGGACGGCAGGCCGCCAGGCAGCACCCCTTCGAGCACCTGGCTGTCCTCGTCGACCGACAGCTCCACCGGCAACGGGAAGCGCGGGATCAGCAGGTTGTTGTAGAGCCGGGTGATCTGCAGGTCGACCCGCCGCTCCAGCGACAGCTCGGCCAGCGCCGTGTAGCGCCATTCCGGCCGGGACGAGAGGATCACGACCTGGTTGGTGTCGGCCAGCAGCGCCGGCGCGCCGAGCATGTCCCAGACCTCCTCGATCGGGTCGAGGCTGATCTTGATGGTGGCCACGCCGAGCACGCGGGCGCCGTCGCGGATCGGGTGCGAGACGAAGTAGCCAGGCTGCTGGCTCTTGGCACCGATGGCGAAATGCCGCCCGACCTGGCCGGACAGCGCTTCAAGGAAATACGGCCGGTACGACAGGTCTTCGCCGAGCTGGCTGTCGTCGCCGAGTTCGCGGTTGCTGGAGGCGACCACGACGCCACGCTCGTCCAGCACGAACACCGCCATGCTGCCCAGGTGGGCGTTCAGGCGGCGCAGGTAGTCGTTGACACGGCTGACCCGCAGTGCGTGGCTCGGCTCCAGCAACAGGGCCTGCACGTCCTGGTTGAGCTGGATCGTCGCCGGCACATGTTCGAGCCGCTTGACCATGCCCTCGACGGCCGAGGCGAACAGGTCGAGCCGGTGGTTCGACTCGTCGCGCAGCGCCGCGGTGCCGTGGTGCTCGCTGACCCGGAAGCCACCCCAGCCGGCCAGCAGCACGGCCAGCCCGGCCAGCAGGATGCCGAGCAGCTTGCGCAGTGGCGGCCAGATCGGACGGCGCGGCCCGAAGATCCGGGACGGTTCCGTGTCAGTGCCCCAGGATCTTGGAGAGGAATTCCTTGGCACGCGGCGAGCGGGCATCCGGATCGCCGAAGAACGCGTCCTTCTTGCAGTCCTCGATGATCTTGCCCTGGTCCATGAAGATCACGCGGTGGCTGACCTTCTTGGCAAAGCCCATCTCGTGCGTGACGACCATCATCGTCATGCCTTCGTGGGCCAGCTTGACCATGACGTCGAGCACTTCGCCCACCATCTCGGGATCGAGCGCCGAGGTCGGCTCGTCGAACAGCATCACGATCGGGTCCATCGACAGCGCGCGTGCAATCGCCACGCGCTGCTGCTGGCCGCCGGAGAGCTGGCCGGGGAACTTGTCCTTGTGCGCCATCAGGCCGACGCGGTCGAGCATCTTCAGGCCGCGGGTCTTGGCCTCGTCCGCGCTGCGGCCGAGCACCTTGGTCTGCGCCAGCGTCAGGTTCTCGGTCACCGAGAGGTGCGGGAACAGCTCGAAATGCTGGAACACCATGCCGACGCGACTGCGCAGCTTGGGCAGGTCGGTCTTGGGGTCGGCGATGGAGATGCCGTCGACGACGATGTCGCCCTTCTGGAAGGGTTCCAGCGCATTGACGGTCTTGATGAGGGTCGACTTGCCCGAGCCGGACGGGCCGCAGACGACGACCACTTCGCCCTTCTGGATCGTGGTGGTGCAGTCGGTCAGCACCTGGAAGCTGCCGTACCACTTGGAGATGTTCTGGATGTCGATCACGACGAGGTTCCTCAGCGGGGCGTTGGGGTCAGCGGATGATGGCGATCTTCTTCTGCAGATGCTTGACCAGCATCGACAGGGAGAAGCAGATCACGAAATACACGACGGTCGCGACCAGATAGGTTTCCACCGGACGGTTGAAGTTCTTGCCGGCGATCTCGAAGCCCTTGAGCAGGTCATAGGCCCCGATGGCATACACCAGCGAGGTGTCCTGGAACAGGATGATGGTCTGCGTCAGCAGCACCGGCAGCATGTTGCGGAAGGCCTGCGGCAGCACGATGAGCTGCATGGTCTGGCGGTAGTCCATGCCCATGGCGTAGCCGGCGTGGACCTGCCCGCGCGGGATGGACTGGATGCCAGCCCGCATGATCTCGGCGAAATAGGCCGCCTCGAACAGCGTGAAGGTGACCACCGCCGACAGCTCGGCCCCGAGCGGGCGGCCGATCATCAGCGGAATCAGCAGGAAGAACCACAGGATCACCATCACCAGCGGGATCGAGCGCATGGTGTTGACGTAGAACGCGGCGGGCGCTTCGAGCCATTTCTTGCCCGACAGCCGCATCAGCGCGAGCAATGTCCCGAGGACGATGCCGCCGATCATGGCCACCAGCGTGAGCTGCACCGAGAACCACAGGCCCTTGGCAATGTAGCTGCTCACCACCTCGGCGGTGAGGAAGGAAAAATCGAGTTGGAGTCCGGAGGAAGACATGGGATTCACTTGCCCCCGCCGGCGGTGCCGGGAATGCGCACGCGCTGCTCGATGATCCGCGCCACCTGGTAGACGAGGATCGAGGTGATGAAATACAGGCCCGTCACGGCGAGGTAGACCTCGATGCCACGCGAGGTTTCTTCCTGCGCCTGGCGCGCGAACATGGTGAGTTCGGCCACTGACACCGAAAACGCCACCGAGGAGTTCTTGACGATGCTCATGCTCTCGCTGGTCAGCGGCGGCACGACGATGCGGAAGGCCGAGGGCAGCAGCACGTAGCGGTAGGTCTGCGGCAGGGTCAGGCCCATGGCGAGCCCTGCGTAGCGCTGGCCCTTGGGCAGGCTCTGGATGCCGGCCTTGATCTGCTCGGACACCCGCGCCGAGGTGTAGAACCCCAGGGCCAGCACCACCAGCAGGAAACTCGGCACCTGCTTGAGCGGCGGCACCAGCTCCGGGATGACGAAATACCAGAGGAAGACCTGGACCAGGACCGGGATGTTGCGGAATAGCTCCGTCCAGGCGTCACCCAGAAAGACGAGCGCCTTGCTGGGCGTGGTGCGCAGGATGCCCATGAGCACTCCGAACGCCAGCGCCACGACCAGCGCCAGCGCCGACACCGACGCCGTCCAGCCCCAGGCCGACAGCAGCCAGTCGAGGTAGGTGATGTTGCCGCCCTCGCCGAAGCAGCGCGGAACCACCTCGCCGTCGACGGTGTCTCTGCAGAAAACCTGCCAATCCCAGTTGCTCACGGGGTCATTCCTCTGGTGTGTGGGGTGCGCCTGGGCGTGGGCCCGGGCGCACGATTGCGATCACTTCTTGGCGTAGTCTTCGGCCGGCTTGTCGTTCGGCGCCGCCCAGGCGGTCTTGGTGTTGTCGTTCACCGGCATGCCGACCTTCGAGTTCGTCGGCGGGATCGGCTGCATGAACCACTTGTCCCAGACCTTGGCGATGTCGCCCGACTTCATCATCGCCTTCAGGCTGTTGTCGACGGCGGTCTTGAAGGCCGGGTCGTCCTTGCGCATCATGATGGCGATCGGCTCGACCGACAGCACTTCGCCGACGATCCTGAAATCGGCCGGATTCTTGGCCTTGGCAATGTTGCCGGCCAGGATGGCGCCGTCCATCACGAAGGCGTCGGCACGGCCGGAGTCGAGCAGCAGGAAGCTGTCGGCGTGGTCCTTGCCGAAGACTTCCTTGAAGTCGACGCCGGTGGCGCGTTCGTTCTTGCGCAGCAGCTGCACCGAGGTGGTACCGGTGGTGGTGGCCACGCTCTTGCCGTTGAGCTGGGCGATGGAGGTGATGCCCGAGTTGGCCTTGACCGCGATGCGCACTTCCTCGACGAAGGTGGTGACGGCGAAGGCGACCTGCTTCTGGCGGGCGGCGTTGTTGGTGGTGGAGCCGCACTCGATGTCCACGGTGCCGTTCTCGACCAGCGGGATGCGGTTCTGCGAGGTCACCGGCTGGTACTTGATGGCCAGCTTGGTGCCCAGCGACTTCTCCAGATCGGCGATCACGCGCTCGCACAGCTCGACGTGGTAGCCGACGAACTTGTTGTCGCCCAGCGTGTAGGACAGCGCGCCCGAGGACTCGCGCACGCCCATCGTGACGGCGCCAGCGTCCTTGATCTTCTTGAGCGTGTCGGCTTGTGCAGTGCCCAGGGCCAGCAGGGCAGCAATGACCAGGAGTGACTTCTTCATGGGGGTTCCTTGGTGAGTGGCTCAGCCTCGCGGCCGATCGTTGGGTTGTTGGTAGAGCTGCAGCAGCGCCGGTGAGGGCGGCCAGTTCAGGTTGAGTCCCTTGGGCGGGATGGGGGCCTGGAACCAGCGGGTGTAGATCTTCAGCGCCTCGCCGGAGCGCATCAGCGTGGTCAGGCCACGGTCGACCACCGCCTTGAACGCAGGGTCGCCGCGCCGCATCATGCAGGCATAGGCTTCGGTGGACATCGGGGTTCCCACCACCACCCAGTCCTCCGGCCGGACCGCCTTGGCGCGCTCGCCGTAGAGCAGCGCGTCGTCCATCATGAAGGCCTCGGCACGGCCCGACTCCAGCGCCTGGAAGGCGTCGCCGTGGTCACGGGCCGGCAGCGTGGTGATGCGCAGGTGGTTGCGCTCGGTGTAGGTGCGCAGCAGCCGCTCGGACGTGGTGCCGGCGGTGACCACCACCGTCTTGCCCGTCAGGTCCGGAAAGTCCTGGATCTCTGAACCACGCCGGACCATCAGGCGCGTCCCCGCCAGAAAGAAGCTGGTCGAGAAGCTGACCAGGCGCGCACGCTCGGCGTTGTGCGTGGTGGAGCCGCATTCCAGGTCGACCGTGCCATTGCGCACCAGCGGGATGCGGTTCTGCGCCGTCACCGGGATGAGCTTGATGGTCAGCGCGGGCAGCTTCAGCTCGGCCTTGATGGTGTCGAGCAGCCGCAGCATCAGCTCGTGCGAATAGCCCACCACCTGCTTGCGCTGGTCGTAGTAGGAAAACGGCACCGAGGACTCGCGGTGGCCGAGGTTGATCGTGCCGGTCTCGGCGATCTTGCGCAGGGTGTCGGCTTCCTGGGCAGACACCACCGAACAGGCCAACGACAGCGCCAGCAGCACGAAGCGGTAGCAGGTGGCGGGGCGCGAAAGCAGGAACGGCGACGACATGCCGCAGCGAGATTGCACGGAGCGTGCCAAGTACGTCACGGCGGTTTTGCCAGTGCAGCAAGGCGTGGCACACCCCGATCAGGCCGACAAACCGTCAGCCAGCGTTTCAGGGTGTCGGAATTCCGATCCACAGCGTCAGCACGCCCAGCACCGCGAAGATGCCGGCCGCGATGGCGTGGACCAGCTTCATCGGGACCGCACGGGCCGCCCGGTCACCCAGCAGCACCGCGGGCACGTTCGCCAGCATCATGCCGAAGGTCGTGCCCAGGACCACCTGCACCAGATCGCTGTAGCGGGCCGCCAGTGCCACGGTGGCGATCTGGGTCTTGTCGCCCATCTCGGCAAGAAAGAAGGCGATGACGGTCGTGCCGAACACGCCGAAACGCTGCACGCCGCCTTCGGTCTCGTCGATCTCGTCGGGGACCAGCATCCACGCCGCCATCGCGAGGAAGGACACGCCGATCACCCAGCGCAGCACGTCTGGGCCGAGAAAACGCGCCACCGTCTCGCCGACCACGCCGGCCAGCGCGTGGTTGAGGACCGTGGCGACGAAGATGCCGAGGATGATGGGGATCGGACGGCGAAAGCGTGCGGCCAGCAGCAAGGCCAGCAACTGGGTCTTGTCGCCGATTTCACCGAGGGCGACGACGCCTGTGGAGATGAGAAAGGGTTCCATCGAAATTGCTCCAGGGCCGGCGACACAGACAGGAATGACCACGTCTCCAGCCGGCCCGACCGGTGGAGGCATGGTCATCGGTCTGGCCAGACCTGAAGCGCGTCCGGGCGGACGGCTTGGAGGCTGTCGATGCCAGGGCCATGCGGGCCCAGTGTGTTGACATCGACCTCTGCCAGGCGGCAGAGCGGCTACTCCCCAATGACGGGAAGCCGCGATTGTAGCGGCATCGTCTTTCAGGCTTGCGGCTTCATGCCTCTGCGGTCAGGTCCTTGAGCGCGGCGTCGGCGCCGTTGCGGGTGACGGACTGGATGCCGTTTTCCATGGCAGCGGCAGAGGAATACATCTCGCTCTGGCCAATGATCTGGCCATTGCCCGCCATCAGCACGAAATACGGCTCGCCCGCCTTGGAGGTGCGGCGGTCGAAGCGCGCCTCCAGCTGGCTGTTGGTGCGCACGGACTCGATGCCGTTCAGCGCCGACGCCTTGCTGGCGTAGGACTGGCTGGTGAGGATGATCTGGTGGTTGCCCGCCTTGAGCGAGAAGCGGAACTGGTCCTGGCCCGAGGCCTTGAGTTCGAACGTGCCTGCCATGGTGAAACTCCTTCAGTCGTTAGTTCTGGGGCGCTGGATCGAGCGCAACGCGGCAGAAGAATAGTCGAGGATGGCGGCAAATCAGACCGGAGGAACCCGGGGTTCAGGCTGCGCCAAGATTGGCGCCAGGGGCCGACGTCAATGCCCAGCCCTCCTCCGCGGCCAGCCTGCGCAAGGCCTGCTCGAACTCGCCACGCGCATGGCGGGCCGCCGCCCCGAGGTCGTCGTGCAGTTGGCGGTCGGCGGGCGAGTCGACGGCGCACTGGTCGCTGTAGTCCTCGAAGTCGCCCAGCAGCTGGATCAGCTCGGCCAGGTGGCGCGGACATTCGCACAGCACCCGGCTGGTCGAGCGCGCGGCCAGTGACAGCGCGTCGGGCGACAGCCGCGGCGCATCCGGGGTGGCCGAGGTCGCCGCCGTGTACGAGGTCGCCACGCCCAGCACGGTGCGCATCAGCAGGCCCATTTCCGCCCGCCCCAGCGGTCCGCGCCAGACGGTGATGCCCTGGCGCCGCAGCCGCTGCACCACCGCGTCCGAGCCGAACCCGTAGACGACCAACGTCTGCCGTGCCGACACCTGGCTGCGCAGCGCGAGCAGGCGGTCCGCCTGGGGCGCGTTCAGGGTGTCGACCTCGACCGCGAGCACATCCAGCGCCCGCTCGACGAAGGCCTGGGGATAGCGCTCGACTTCCTGTTCGGCCTGCGCCAGCTCGGACCACGCCTGCAGCCGCGGCGTGCCGGGCAGGCGGCTGGCCTGCTCCGCCACCGCGGCGGGCAAGGTGCGGCCCAGCGCCCAGAGCACCAGATCTGGCGCCGCGACCGCCAGCCCCCCCGACCAGCCAGCCGCCGGATCGCCCCGCTCCGGCCGGTCGGGCCGGCTGGATTCGGCCGGCGACAGGTCCGCTGGCGTGGCCGCCATCAGCAGGCGCTGCAAGGCGGCGTCGTCCATGCCGGCCAGCGTGCCGATGGCATGCCCGCGGTCGATCAGCGCCCGGATCAGTCCGAGCCGGCGGACATTGGCCGATGAATAGAGCCGGTGGCCGGTGGGCGACTGCGGCGGTGCGACCACGCGGTAGCGCCGCTCCCAGACCCGCAGGGTCGCGACGGCGATGCCGGTCATGCGGGCCACTGCGGCGCTGCGGAAGCGCGGGCTGTGGTCTTCGCTCGGGCTCGCCGAGGTGGACGCAGCAGTGAACACAGTGGTGGACAGAGGAAAAAGTGCAGTCATGGCGCGGCCTTGTCGTCAAATTTGACGCCATTTTGACGCCGATTAACGTTCCATGTCGCCATGAGATGCATTTGACCCAGCACAAAAAGAGGTCATCATGGCGACACCATGCTAAATCACCTCCCGCTCCATCCCCCGCGCAGCACCGCCGGCACCCTCCCTGTCCAGGTCGCCGTCGTGGGCGCCGGGGTAGCGGGTGCAGCGTGTGCCCACACCCTGGCCGCGTCTGGCGCCAACGTGACCGTGTTCGACAAGTCGCGTGGCGTCGGCGGACGGCTGTCCACCCGGCGCACCGTCTGGATGGACGCCAGCGGCCAGGAACGGCCGGTCCAGTTCGACCACGGCGCCAGCGACTTCAGCGCCCACAGCCTCGCGTTCCGGGCCGTCGTGCAGCGGGGGCTGGACGAAGGCTGGATCGGGCGCTGGTCGCCAACGCCCAGCGCGGTCGATGCACCGTTCGAGCACCTCGTGCCGATGACCGGCATGCCGGAACTCTGCCGCGCACTGCTCGGCACACAGGACGTGGTCACCGGCGAGCCGGTCACCGGACTGCACCGCGTCCCCGGCGGCTGGCAGATCGAGCGGGACAGCGGCCTGTGGCCGCAGCGCTTCGACCAGGTCGTGCTGGCCCTGCCCCCGGCCCAGGCTGCGGCGCTGCTGCGCCCGCATGCGGACGGCTGGGCCGACGCCGCCGCCCGGGTGCCGATGGAGGCCTGCTGGACCCTGATGGCGGTCACCGACACGCCGCCCGGTCCGGCCTTCGACGTCCTGCACCCCTGCCGCGGCCCGCTGGCCCGCATCGTGCGCAACGACCGCAAGCCGGGGCGGCAGGAGATTCCGGGCCACGCGGTCTGGGTCGCCCAGGCCAGCGCGGCCTGGTCGGCCCACCACCGCGACGACAGCCCCGCCGCGGTGTCCGAGGCCTTGCGCGATGCCCTGCGCGCCGTCATCAATCCGGGGGGCGCCGTGCGCTGGTGCCACAGCACGGTCCACCGCTGGTTGTATGCCCGGCCAGCCCACACGCCGCTCGGCGGTCCAGGCTGCTGGTGGGACGCGGCCAAGGGTCTGGGCGTCTGCGGTGATTTCCTCTTGGGGCCACAGGTGGAAGCGGCTTTCCTTTCCGGTCTGGACCTGGCACAGGCCATGTCCAGCACACCGTCGCCCCGGCGTTCGGCCGGCAGCGGCGCGGCGCGTTTCGCCCGGATGTGAGGGAGCGCACACCGCCATGCCGCCTGTCCCCCCGCCCGCCACCCTGTCCGCCGCCTGGCGCCGCATCGCAGCCATCGACGCCCAGGCCTACGCCCGCACCCGCAACGCGCTGGACGGCGCTGTCACGGGACTGTCGCCGTGGATCACCCACGGTGTCCTCAGCTTGCCGCAGGTGCTCGCCGGCATTGCCGCCGCCCAGCCGCCCGATCGGCTGCTGGACGGGCAGCACAAGCTGGTCTTCGAACTCGGCTGGCGCGCCTATTTCCAGCATGTCTGGTCCCACCGCGGCGACGCCATCCTGCAGTCCCTGCATGAAGGCCCGCTGCCGGAGGCCGCCTACGCCCACGGCGTGCCGCAGGACGTGCGCGAGGCCCGGACCGGCGTGCCCGTGATCGACCAGGCCGTGCGCACGCTCTACACCACCGGCACGCTGCACAACCATGCCCGGATGTGGCTGGCCAGCTATCTGGTGCATCTGCGCAAGATCCACTGGCGCAGCGGCGCCGAATGGCTGATCGGCCACCTGCTCGACGGCGACGTGGCCAGCAACCACCTCAGCTGGCAATGGGTCGCCGGCACCGGCAGCCAGAAGCCCTACCTGTTCAACGCCGACAACGTGGCGCGCTTTGCACCTCCTGCGTGGCACAGCCCGGGCACGGTGGTCGATGTGCCATACGACCTGCTGGACCGCATCGCGCGCCGCGCCCGCCCGGTGCCGACGCAACCGCTGGCGCAAGGCGTGGAGGAGCCCCCGCTGCTCGGCGACCCGCCGGCGGCGACCGAGTTCAGCG
Organism: Sphaerotilus sp.; assembly: GCF_034519685.1. GTDB lineage: Bacteria > Pseudomonadota > Gammaproteobacteria > Burkholderiales > Burkholderiaceae_C > Sphaerotilus. Next base: position 116,769 of record NZ_JAXHOF010000003.1, read on the forward strand.
CGCCAGACGCTGCGCTGGTGCACGGTCGGGATGTCTGGCTCGCCCATCCCTGGGCGCTGGGCGAGGTGCCGGTCGACCTGCCGCCGGACACGCTCGTGCTCGGCATGGCGGTCAGCGAAGTGCACCACGCCCGGCCGTGGAACGCCGCCCGCTGGCAGTTCGTCGCCGAGCGCATGGCCGAACTGACGCCGCACCGCTGGCAAGCGTCTGCACGCGACTGGCGCCATGCGCTGCACGGTGCCCGCTCGGTGCAGACGATCGGCAATCTCCATCTGCAGCGCCACCTCGACACGCTGGCCACCAGCCGCCCGGAGGACACGCTGTTCCCGGCGCTGGAGCGACCCTGCACCTCGTTTTCACAGTGGTGGACGCGCGTGTCGCGGACGCCCTCTCCGGCCTTGCTCGCCGCTCTGCATCCCCGTCTTCCAGGAGAACTCCATGAACCCCTCGACTCTCGCCCCGCTCGCTCTGGTGACCGGCGCCCGCGGTGGCATCGGCCGTGAACTGTGCCGCCAGTTGCGTGACACCGGCGTGCGGGTGGCGGCTGTCGGACGGGGTGGCGATGCGCTGCTGGCCGTGCCCGCAGACCTGCACGTCGCTGCTGACACGACGACACCGGAAGGCGCCGCGCTGGCCATCGCCGCCTGCCGGGAGACCTTCGGCTGCGCACCGACGCGGCTGGCGCACTGCGTTGGCAGCACGCTGATCGCGCCGCTGCACCGCACGAAACCCGAGGCCTACCGCGAGGTATTGCGGGTCAACCTGGACAGCGCATTCTTCATGCTCGGCGCCTGGGTGGAGGCGCTGCGCACGTCTGGCGAGCCGGGCGCGGCGGTGTTCGCCAGCTCGGTGGTGTCGCGCATCGGCGTGGCCAACCATGAAGCGATCGCCGCGGCCAAGGGCGGCGTCGAGGCCCTGGTGCGCAGTGCGGCGGCCACCTACGCCAGCGCGGGCCTGCGCATCAACGCCGTCGCGCCGGGCATGACCGACACGCCGATGACGGCCGGCATGCTCAAGCTCGACGCGATGCGCGAAGGGGCCGGCCGGCAGTACCCGCTCGGCGGCGTGCAGACCGCCCGCGAAGTCGCCGACGTGATGGCGTGGCTGCTCGGCCCCCAGTCCGCCCGTCTCACCGGGCAGGTGATCGCGGTGGACGGCGGGTTCACGCAGATCCGGCCGCTGGTGAAGTGACTACTTGAACAGCTGCGCCACCAGCCACAGACTGATCGACGGAAAGAACAGCAAGGCCAGCAGCCGCAGCACATCGCTGGCGAGAAAAGGGAAGACCCCCTTGTAAGTCTCCGTCATCGGCACATCGCGGGCCAGCCCGTTGACGACATAGACGTTCAACCCGACCGGCGGCGCCACCAGCCCGATGCCGACGGTCATCAGCACCAGGATGCCGAACCAGATCGCCTTGTCCTCCGCACCCAGCCCCATCAGGGGCAGGCCCATGATGGCCGGGAACAGCACCGGGATGGTCAGCAGCAGCATCGACAGCTCGTCCATCACGCAGCCCAGCACCACATACATCAGCAAGACCACGCCCACGATCAGCAGCGGCGAGACCTGCAGGTGGCTGACCCACTGCGCCAGCGCGGCGGGCATCTGCGTCAAGGCGAGCGCCGCGTTCATCATGTCGGCGCCGAGGAAGATCATGAACACCATCGCCGAGATTTCGGCCGTGCCCATGAAGCTGCGCACGATGGCGTCCCGGCCCAGCTCGCGCCGCGCAGCCCCTGCCAGGAAGGTGCCGACCGTGCCCACGGCGGCGCCTTCTGTGGGCGAGAACACGCCGCCGTAGATGCCGCCGAACACCACCAGGAAAATCAGCACGATCGGCCAGATGGCCAGCAGCGCCCGCCAGCGGGCGGACCAAGCCAGCGGCGCGCTCGGCATGGCCAGCGACGGCCGCAGGTGGCAGACGATGGCGATGACCAGCAGGTAGCCCGCCATCGCGAGCAGCCCGGGAATGAAGGCCGCGGCGAAGAGCTTGGCCACGTTCTGCTCGGTCAGGATGGCGTAGACCACCAGCGGCACCGAGGGCGGGATCAGGATGCCCAGCGTGCCACCGCAGGCCAATGTCGCGGTGGAGAGCCGGCCGTGGTAGCCGTTGGCCTTCATCTCGGGGTAGGCGACCTGGGTGATCGTCGCGGAGGTCGCCACCGACGAGCCGCACACCGCGCCGAACGCCGCCGCAGCCAGCACGGCCGACATCGCCAGCCCGCCGCGGATGTGCCCGACGAAGGCGGCGGCGGCCTTGAACAGGTCGCGGCTCAGCCCGCCCTGGGTGGCGAACTGGCCCATCAGCAGGAAGAGCGGAATCACCGACAGGTCGTAGACCGTCAGCCGTGCGACCGGCGCGCCCTTGAGGTGGTTGAGCAGCGCCATGTCGTTGGTCAGCGCCCAGTAGCCCAGCGCGCCGGGGATGAACATGGCCGCGGCGATCGGCACCCGCAGCGCCATCATCGCGAGCATGCCCGCGAACATCACCAGACCGATGGCGGTGGGGCTCATGGCACAGCCTTCTGCGGTCCGGCGCCCGTGATGGCCTGGACGAGCGCGACCAGCGCCGTCAGCACCAGCCCGGGCGCGAGCAAGGCATAGGTCCACCACATCGGCAGGTCCAGGATCATCGTCGCCTCATGCGCCTCGCGCACCGCCAGCGCACCGACCGCCGTGCGCCACGCCAGCAGCCCGACCATCAGGGCCAGCAGCAGCGCACCCACGCGGTCCAGCGCCCGCAGCGTGGGCGCGCTGGCGCGCTGGGTGAAGAAGTCCACGATGATGTTGGCCCGGTGCACCTGCGCCCAGGGCAGGCACAGCGACAGGCACAGCGCGATGCCGAACTGCGTCAGCTCGACATCCCCCGGGATCGGCGTCGACCAGAGCGCCCGTCCGGCGATGCTCGCCACCACCATCAGCGCCACGGCCGCCGCACACAGCCCGCCCAGTCCCGCGAACCACCCGGCCAGCCGGGCCAGCACAGCGCTCATTTCCTGTACTTCACCAGCAGGTCGCGGGCATCCTGGAGCAGCTGCTTGCCGTTCAGGCCGCGCTTGTCCATGTCGGCGGTCCAGTCGTCATAGAGACCAGCGGAGGCCTTGACCCAGTTGTCCATCTCCGACAGCGGCAGCCGGTAGAACACATTGCCGTGGTCCACCGCCGCCTTGCGGCCAACCGCCTGGCTGTTGTCCCAGATCTTGCCGATGGCCTGCGAAAAGGCAGCACCGCTGTTGTTGTCGATCACCTTCTTCAGCTCGGGGCTGAGGCTGTCGTACTTGGCCTGGTTCATCGCGAAGACGAAGACCGCGCTGTAGAGCGCCGGGCGCGAGGGGTCGGTCTCGGTGTGGTACTTGACCATCTCGTGCAGCTTCAGCGAGGGCATCACCTCCCAGGGCAGCAGGAAGCCGTCGATCGTGCCCTTGCTCACCGCGTCGGGCAGTGCCGGCAGCGGCATGCCGACCGGCGAAGCGCCCAGCGCCGCCAGCAGCTTGTTGGTCTGCCGGGTCGGGGCGCGCATCTTCAGGCCCTTGAAATCGGCCAGCGTCTTCACCGGCTTCTCGCGGGTGTGGACATAGCCCTCGTCATGGACCCAGGTGGCCAGCACCTTGGTGCCGGGGAACTCCTTGAGCGCGTGCTTCTGCAGGTAGTCCCACGCCGCACGGGCGCCGACTTCGGCCGAGTTGGTCATGAAGGGCAGCTCGAACACCTCCATCGCCGGGAAGCGGCCGGCGGTGTAACCGGGCAGCGTGATGACGACGTCGTCCACGCCGTCCTTGACCCGGTCCACCAGCTGCGGCGGCGTGCCGCCACCGGACATCGCCGGCAGCACCTGGCATTTCAGCTTGCCAGCCGACTCGGCGGCGATCTTGTCGCACCAGGGCGCGATGACGTTCACCGAGGCCATCGCCTGGGTGTTCCAGATGTGGTGGAACTTGAGGGTGACGTCCTGGGCCTGCGCGGCACCGGCCAGCGTGAGGGCGGCGGCAGCGGCGGCGGCCAGTCGGAACGGAGTGGTCATGTCGGAGGCTCCTGCGTGAGGTGGGTCATCGGATGGGTCGAATCATGCGAATCAGTCGGCACGATAGCTGCTGTCGAGCACGGCGCAAGCGGGGCTTCCCGACAGGCGCGACACGCAGGCGCACAGCTGCCGACCCGCCGCCCGCTGGGCGGGGGACAGAAACACATCGCGGTGGTCGATCGCCGTGCCGGGCTCCAGCGCCAGCACCTCGACCGCGCACAGGCCACATTCGCCGCGCCGGCAATCCGCCAGCACCTCGACACCAGCCCGCTCCAGCGCCTCCAGCAGCGTGGAGTCCGCCGGCACGTCGAGGGTCAGGCCGTGGCGCGGCAGCTTCACCGTGAAGGCCTGCGCGGGGTGGGCGCCGCTGGTGCCGAAGGTCTCAAAGCGCAGGTCCACCGGGGCTCGGCCCGCCTGCACCCAAGCGTGTCGCGCCTGCGCCATCAGGCTGGCCGGACCGCAGACGTAACACTGCGCCTGCGGGGACAGCGCCGCCAGTTCAGCGGCCAGATCGAGACGCTGGCCAGTGCCGGTGACGACCGTGTGCAGCCGATCCCCCAGCGCCTCGGCCAGCAGCTCGGAGAACACCAGTTCCTCCGCGGCGCGCGCGACCTGCACCATGCGCACCCGCACGCCACGCCGCGCCGCCAGCGCCTGCGCCATGCCGATCAGCGGCGTCACGCCGATGCCAGCCGCCAGCAGCAGCACCTCGGTGGCACGGTGGTCGAGTTCGAAATGGCTGGCCGGCGCGCCGACGCACAGCCGGTCGCCCTCCTCCAGCCGCCACATCGCCCGGGAGCCGCCTCGCCCTTGCGGCAGGTGCTTGACCGCGATGCGCCAGACCCCGTCGCCCGGCAAGCCGACCAGCGAGTAATGCCGCGGCACCGTGCGCCGCTCGCCCACCGGCACCTCCACCGGCAGGTGGCTGCCCGGCGCATAGGCGCTCGCGGCATCGTCCGGCCGCAGCGTGAATTCGCGCACCGTCGGGCTGAGCGTGGCGATCCGGTCGACGGTGACCAGGTGGGTCTGCTGGCTGGCTTTCATGGCGGGACACTTTCAGGAAGGACATCAAGGGCATCGAAGGCTTCGAGCCGGCGCCGGGCGATGCGGGCGTGTTCGCGCATCAGCGCCTCGGCGCGGCTGCCTTCGCGGCGGACGATGGCGTCGAGCACCTGGCGGTGCTGGTCCTGGGCGATGCGCAGCACGTCGTGGCCGGAGGGTTGCCCGATCGACACCCCAAGAAACCCGTTCGGCGAGGCAAAGGGCAGGCGGCTGGCCCGCTGCAGCTCCCGTGCGAGCAGCGCGCTGCCGCACAGGCGCCCCAGCAAGGCATGGAACTGGCCATTGTGGCGCTCATAGGCGGCGAAGGCCGAGGCGCCGAACTCGGCGGCCGACAGCGCCCGGTCCAGCGCATCCAGGCAGCCCCGCGCCTCGGCCAGCAGCGCCGGCTCGACGCCCCGCTCGGCCGCCATGCGGGCCGCGAGTCCTTCGAGCGTGCCGCGCAGCTCGATCGCGTCCAGCATGTCCTGCCGGCTGAAGGCGCGCACCCGGTAGCCGCCCGTCGACGCGGTGTCCAGCAAACCCTCCTCGGCCAGGCGGAGCAAGGCGGCCCGAACGGGTGTGCGCGACACGCCAAGCCGCTCGGCCAGCGGCACCTCCAGCAGCCGCTCGCCCGGGGCCAGCGTGCCGGAGACGATCAGCTCGCGCAGGCGCTGCTGGGCCTGGGCGGTCTGGCTGGGCGCTGGGTCGGACTCGGCCGCCACGGGCATCACGGCAGTCACCTGCACCGGGCGCTCCTCAGGCCGACCGGATGGGGATCACCGGCGCGCCGGGGCGTTCCTCGGCGGCGATCTGGCGGTCGATCAGGCGACGCGCCCACATCGAGCCGGCGTCGATGTTGAGGTTGCTGAAGCGGTAGCCGGGATGGGCGTCGATGGCCCGCTGCTGCGCCTCCAGGATCACCTCGTCCTCGCCGAACACGCGGGTCACGCCCTCGCGCAGCTCGGTGGTGAGCTTCTGCTCGCCCAGCAGGTAGTTGCGGCAGAAGGCCCAGAAATAGAGGCAGGTCTTGTCGGTGGACGGCGTGATCGTGTTCAGCACGAAGCCGTTGACGCCCTGGCTGCGGTCGCTGGCATGGCCTTCCGAGGGGATCGCGCCCGTGCCTGCCTTGGCCACGCCCACATCGATCGCCACCGTGCACGGCGCCTCGAAGCGGATGATCTGCCAGCGGTCCACGGGGCCGGTGTAGCCATGGGCCTGGCGGATCTGCGAGGCCCAGAACGGTGGCGCCTCGATGCCGGACATCCAGCGTGTGATGGTGGCGGTGCGGTCGCCGTGGGTCGCGACGAACGGCGCTTCGGCCACGGCGCGGTTGCCGATGGAGGTGCCGTGGACGAAGGTCTCGTGCGTCAGGTCCATCAGGTTGTCGATCACCAGCCGGTAATCGCAGGCCACCTCGATCAGCTTGCCGTCGCCGGCCCATTCGGGATCGTGGTTCCAGTGCAGATCGGGCACCAGCGCCGGATCGGCCAATGCCGGATCCCCCGGCCAGATCCAGACGAAACGGTGGCGCTCGACCACGGGATACGACGGCACGCAGGCGGAGGGATTCACCGTTTCCTGCGAAGGCATGTGGGTGCAGCGGCCTTGCCCGTTGAACACCAGGCCGTGGTAGCCGCATTCCACCTCGTCCCCCACCAGCCGGCCCAGCGACAGCGGCAGCAGGCGGTGCCAGCAGGCGTTTTCCAGCGCGACGGGCTCGCCCGCCGTGGTGCGGTAGAGCACGATCTGGCGGTTGGCGATGGTGCGGGGCAGCAAGGCGCGCTTGACCTCGTGGTCCCAGGCGGCGGCGTACCAGGCGTTGAGGGGGAAGGTGGCGGTGGTGGTGGACATTCGGGCTCCCTGGGCAGGGGTTGATGTGCGCAAATGTATACACAGAGCCCCAAAAGAACACCGGTGGAACTACCAATCCGACGATATCGCTTCTAAAGCCTCTTCTGAGGCGTCGATCGAAGGTTCTGGTGTTCGATGCCAGTCTGTATACATGGAGCGGATGCCTACGGATCATGTCAGGGCGTCGGTTCAAGGCGCACAGCCCCTGTGAACAGGACCGAGACAGGACCGGGACATGATCTGGAATGCCACCGCCAAGGACTGCTCCGAGGCCACAGCCGCCAGATCAACCCCGTGAACGAGGGGTCCGCCGAATCCCGGAAATCGAACCCGGATCCAGCAGAATCCAACAGCAAAGCCCACCAAGCGAAATAGCAAAAGCAAAAGCAATTTCTAGCTCTCGTCCACAAGGGCGGCACTCAGGCATTGATTTATCTCCCTCTGATTCTGATTGCATCGGAAATCAGTGTGGCTGCGCTTTTGAGATCTGACGTGGTGGTTGTGTTGCTCATCCGTCTGCCAGTCGAAATCCCTTGGGGGAAAACCATGAACGATACCGTCACTGTCACCTTGACCGTCTCCAGCAACGCCGCCGAATCGGGAACCGTCGCCGGCGACAGCATCGTCGGCACCGACGGCAATGACACCCTGATCGGCGGTGGCAGCAATGACACCCTCTCCGGCGGAGCCGGCGATGACGTGCTGGATGACAGCATCGGCTTCAATCTGCTCCAAGGCGGCGATGGCAACGACTGGCTCCGCGGCCATGGCACCTTCGTCGGCGGGGCCGGCAACGACACCCTGACCGCCTCCGGCGCCTTTTACGAGAACTCCGGCGACACCTATGTGTTCAACCTGGGGGACGGCGCCGACACCATCGTCGAGCACGGCACCGCCGACACGGACCAGCACGCCGACTCCGCGGACACCGTGCAATTCGGCCCCGGCATCCTCGCCACCGACATCTCGCGGTCCCGCGCTGGTGACGACTTCGTGCTCTCCATTGGCGTCAACGGCACCGATCGACTGACCATCCAGAACTGGTTTGCGGGCAACACGAGCCGCATCGAGCAGTTCCTCTTCGCCGACGGGACCATCTGGACCATCGCCGACCTGCTGGCCATGCCACTGGTCGTGACCGGCACGGCGGGCAATGACGTCCTGTCCGGCTCCGATGGCGTCGACGACCTCGGCGGCCTCGCGGGCAATGACACCCTCTACGCCAGCGAGGGCGACGACACCCTGTCCGGCGGTGCGGGCGATGACCATCTCACCGATGGCCTCGGCAACAACCTGCTGCAGGGTGGCGACGGCAACGACTGGCTCCAGGGCCACGGCACCCTGGCCGGCGGCACCGGCAACGACACCCTCGTCGCCTCCGACACCTTCTTCGCGAACTCCGGCGACACCTACCTGTTCAACCTGGGTGACGGGGCCGACACCATCATCGAGTGGGGCACCGCGGACACGGATCTGCACGCTGCCTCGGCCGACGTCGTCCACTTCGGCACAGGCATCCTGCCTGCCGACATCACCCGGGCCCGCCGCGGCGATGACCTCGTGCTGTCCATGGGCGCCAATGGCACTGACCAACTGACCATCCAGGGCTGGTTTTCCGACCACGCCAAGCGCGTCGAGCAGTTCATCTTCGCGGACGAAACCGTCTGGACCATCGCCGACCTGCTCGGCATGCCCCTGAACCTCGCCGGCACGGCAGGCAACGACGCGCTGCCCGGTTCCGACGGCCTCGACAACATCGAGGGCCTCGCGGGCAACGACACCCTGTACGCCAGCCAGGGTGATGACACCCTGGACGGCGGCGACGGCGACGACACCCTGTACGACGGGCTCGGCTTCAACGTGCTGAAGGGCGGTGCGGGCAACGACTGGCTCCAGGGCCACGGCACCTTCTCCGGCGGCACCGGCAACGACACCCTCGTCGCCTCCGACACCTTCTTCGAGAACTCCGGCGACACCTACCTCTTCAACCTCGGCGACGGTGCCGACACCATCATCGAGTGGGGCACCGCGGAGACCGCTCTGCACCTGAACTCCACCGATGTCGTGCGCTTCGGTGCAGGCATCCTCCCGGCCGGCATCACCCGCTTGCGCGTGGGCAATGACCTGGTCTTCTCGATCGGCGTCGGCGGCACCGATCAGCTCACCATCCAGGGCTGGTTTTCCGACACCGCCAAGCGCATCGAGCAGTTCATCTTCTCCAACGAGACCGTCTGGTCCGCCGCCGATCTGCTGGACATGCCGCTGATCGTGACCGGCAGTGCGGGTGACGACACCCTGCCCGGCTCCGACGGACTGGACCTGATGGAAGGCCTCGCAGGCAACGACACGCTCTACTCCAGCCCGGGTGACGACACGCTCTCCGGTGGTGCCGGCGATGATGTCCTCCATGACAGCCAAGGCAACAACCTGCTGCAGGGCGGCGCGGGCAACGACTGGCTCCAGGGTCACGGCACCTTCTCCGGCGGCACCGGCAACGACACCCTCGTCGCCCACGACACCTTCTTCGAGAACTCCGGCGACACCTACCTCTTCAACCTCGGCGACGGTGCCGACACCATCGTCGAATGGGGCACCGCGGACACCAGCCAACACGCCTCCTCCACCGACGTCGTCCGGTTCGGCGCAGGCATCCTCACGGACAACGTCACCCAGTCGCGGCGTGGTGATGACCTCGTCCTCACCTTCGGCACCACCGGCGCCACCAATCCCGACCAACTGACCGTCCAGGGCTGGTTTTCCGACACCGCCAGGCGGGTCGAGCAGTTCGTCTTCTCCGACGGGACGGTCTGGACCAACGCCGATCTCCTGGGCAAGCCCCTGAACGTGACCGGCACCACGGGCAACGACGTCCTGCCCGGCTCGGACGGGCGTGACAGGCTGGAGGGCCTCGCAGGCAACGACACCCTCAACGCCAGCCAGGGTGACGACACCCTCGACGGTGGCGACGGTGACGACACCCTCTACGACGGCTTCGGTTTCAACGTGCTGAAGGGCGGTGCTGGCAATGACTGGCTCCAGGGCCACGGCACCTTCTCCGGTGGCACTGGCAACGACACCCTCGTCGCATCCGACACCTTCTTCGAGAACTCCGGCGACACCTACCTCTTCAACCTCGGCGACGGTGCCGACACCATCGTCGAGTGGGGGACCACCGACAACTACCCGGTTTCTGACGACATCGTGCGTTTCGGCCCTGGCATCGCTGCCCTCGACACCACCCTGGCGCGGAATGGCAACGACCTCGTGCTCTCCATCGGCCCCGACCAACTGACGATCCAGGGCTGGTTCGCCGATGCCACCAGGCGCATCGAGCAGTTCATCTTCTCGGACGGGAGCGTCTGGTCCATCGCCGACATCCTGGGCATGCCCCTGAACCTGACCGGCACCGCAGGAAACGACGTCCTGTCCGGCTCGGACGGCCTGGACAAGCTGGACGGCCTGGCCGGCAACGACACCCTGAACGCGAGCCTGGGTGACGACACGCTCTCCGGCGGCGCTGGCGACGACGTGATTCAGGACGGTTTAGGCTTCAACCTGCTGCAGGGTGGCGACGGCAACGACTGGATCCAGGGCCACGGCACCTTCTCCGGTGGCGCAGGCAATGACACGCTCGTCGCCTCCGACACCTATTACGACTTCTCCGGCGACACCTACCTCTACGGCCTTGGTGACGGAGCGGACACCATCATCGAGTGGGGCACACCCGACAACTACCCGTCCTCTGCGGACGTCGTGCGCTTCGGCCCGGGCATCCTCGCAGCCGACGTCAACCGCACGCGCCAAGAAGATGACCTCGTCCTCTTCTTCGGCGCGAGCGTGAACGGCCCAGACCGACTGACCATCCAGGGCTGGTTTGCCGACGCTGCCAAGCGCATCGAGCAGTTCATCTTCTCCGACGGGACCGTCTGGTCCACCACCGACCTGCTGGACATGCCGCTGAACGTCACGGGCACAGCGGGCAACGACCTGATGCTCGGTTCCGACGGCCTCGACAACCTGAGCGGCCTCGCCGGCGACGACACCCTGTCCGCCAGCGCAGGCGACGACACCCTCTCCGGCGGCGCGGGCGATGATGTCCTCCATGACGACAGTGGCTTCAACCTGCTGCAGGGTGGCGACGGCAACGACTGGGTCCAGGGCCACGGATCCTTTCACGGTGGCGCCGGCAACGACACGCTCGTCGCCTCCGGCACCTTCTTCGAGAACTCCGGCGACACCTACCTCTTCAACCTCGGCGACGGCGCCGACACCATCATCGAGTACGGTACCGCAGACACGACGCAGCACGCCTCCTCCGCCGACGTCGTCCGTTTCGGACCGGGCATCCTCCCCGCCGACGTCATCCGCTCGCGCAGCGGTGACGACCTGGTCCTCTCCATCAGCCCGGGCCTCAGCCTCGGCATCGGCGGCACCGACAGGCTGACCATCCAAGGCTGGTTCACCAGTGACACGTACCGCATCGAACAGTTCGTCTTCGCCAACGGAACCGTCTGGACCATCGCCGATCTGCTGGGCATGCCCTTGAGCGTGACCGGCACTGCGGGCGACGATCTCATCCTGGGCTCCGACGGCCTCGACAACCTGAGCGGTCTGGCAGGCAACGACACCATCGCCGGCAGCAGCGGGGACGACACCCTGTCCGGTGGCGCAGGCGATGACGTGCTGGAGGACGGCGAGGGCTTCAACCTGCTGCAGGGCGGTGACGGCGACGACTGGCTCCGTGGTCACGGCACCTTCTCTGGCGGCGCTGGCAACGATACCCTCGTCGCCTCCGACACCTTCTTAGAGAACTCCGGCGACATCTACCTCTTCAACCTCGGCGATGGCGCCGACACCATCATCGAATACGGCACCCCGGACACGGACCAGCACGCGGCGTCAACCGACATCGTCCGCTTCGGACCCGGCATCCTCCCCGCCAGCGTCACCCGCTTGCGCAGCGACGATGACCTTGTCCTGTCCATCGGCGTCGACGGCACGGATCAACTGACCATCCAGGGCTGGTTCGCCGACGCCACGAGCGGCATCGAGCAGTTCATCTTCTCCGACGGAACCGTCTGGACCATCGCCGATCTTCTGGACATGCCTTTCAACGTGACCGGCACGGCCGGTGACGATGTCCTACTCGGCTCCGACGGCATCGACATCCTGAGCGGTCTGGCAGGCAATGACACCCTCTCCGCCAGCCTGGGTGACGACACCCTCTCCGGCGGCGCTGGCGACGATGCCCTGTACGACGGACTCGGCTCCAACGTGCTGCAAGGTGGAGCTGGCAACGACTGGGTCCAGGGCCATGGAACCCTCTCGGGCGGCACCGGCAACGACACCCTCGTCGCCTCCGACACCTTCTACGAGCACTCCGGCGACACCTACCTCTTCAACCTGGGTGACGGCGCCGACACCATCATCGAGTACGGCACCCCGGATACGGAACAACACACGGCCTCTGCCGACACCGTCCGTTTCGGCACCGGAATCCTGCCGGCCCACCTCTCCCGTTCACGCAGCGGCGACGACCTCGTGCTGTCCTTCAGCGTCAGCAGCACCGACCAGCTCACCCTCCAGGGCTGGTTTGCCGACACCGCAAGCCACGTCGAGCAGTTCATGTTCGCCGACGGAACGGTCTGGACCATCGCCGATCTCGAACAACTGGACCTGCTCAACAACGGAACCAGCGGCAACGACTTGCTGATAGGCTGGAACAGCGCGGACCGGCTCAACGGGCTTGCCGGCGACGACACGATCTACGGCCTCCAGGGCAACGACTGGCTCGATGGCGGCAGCGGCACCGACTGGATGGAGGGCGGCAGCGGCGATGACACCTATGTCGTCGACAACGCCCTGGACATCGTCACCGAATATGACGGCGAAGGCACCGACACCCTCCAGTCCTCCCTCACCTGGACCCTGGGCGCCAACCTCGAGAACCTGACCCTCACCGGCTCGGCCGCCCTCTCCGGCTTCGGCAACTCGCTCGACAACCTGCTGCTCGGCAACTCGGCCCGCAACCGCCTCGAAGGCCTCGCTGGCAACGACACCCTCGACGGCGGCTCCGGCATCGACACCCTCGTCGGTGGCTCCGGTGACGACACCTACCTCGTCGAGTCCACCGGCGACCGCGTCATCGAACGCTCCGCCGCCGACGGCACCGACACCGTCCTCAGCTCCGCCTCCTATTTCACCCTGGAGGCCCACGTCGAGAACCTCGTGCTGCTGGGCTCGGCCTCCATCGGCGGCGCCGGCAACGCCCTGGCCAACGTCCTCACCGGCAACGCCGGCGACAACCTCTTCGACGGCGGCGAAGGCAGCGACACCCTCTTCGGCGGCGCCGGCAACGACAGCCTCTACGGCAACGCCGGCTCCGACTCCCTGGTCGGCGGCACTGGCGACGACACCTACCGCGTCGGCCTGAGCACCGACATCGTCGTCGAACTCGCCGATGAGGGCTCCGACACCGTCGAAGCCGTCAACACCAGCTACACCCTGTCCGACCATGTCGAGAACCTCGTCCTGTCGGGCGCGGCCTACTACATCAACGCCACCGGCAACGCCCTGGCCAACCACATCACCGGCAACTGGGGCTACAACGTCCTCACCGGCGGCGCCGGCAACGACACCCTCGACGGTGGCGAGGGGGCTGACACCGCCGTCGGCGGCACCGGCGACGACACCTACTACGTCAACAGCTCCGCCGACATCATCACCGAGCTGGCCGGCGAAGGCACCGATGTCGTCTTCAGCACCGCCCGGAACTTCATCATGGGCGCCAACGTCGAGCACATCACGCTGCAGGGCTCCGGCTCGATCAGCGCCGTCGGCAACGCCTCGGCCAACACCATGATCGGCAACTCGGGCGACAACACCCTCGACGGCGGCGAGGGCAACGACAGCCTCGTCGGTGGCGCCGGCTTCGACTCCCTGCTCGGTGGCGCCGGCTCCGACACCATGGCCGGCGGCGCCGACAGCGACTTCTACCGCGTCGGCTCCGCTGGCGATGTGGTCATCGAACTGGCCAACGAAGGCCTCAACGACACCGTCGAGGCCTGGATCCACTACACCCTCGGCGCCAACGTCGAGCACCTCACCCTGGGCAGCACCAACGCTCTCAATGGCACCGGCAACGCCCTGAACAACGTCCTCACCGGCAACGCCGCCAACAACGTCCTCGACGGGCTGACCGGCGCTGACACGATGGCCGGTGGCGCCGGCAACGACACCTACTTCGTCGACAACACCGCTGATGTCGTCAACGAGGCAGCCGGGGCCGGCACCGACCAGGTCAACGCCTCCGTCTCCTACACCCTCAAGGCCAACGTCGAGCGGCTCACCCTCACCGGCTCGGCCAACCTCAACGGCTACGGCGGCGACGACGCCAACACCCTCACCGGCAACTCGGGCCACAACCTCCTCGACGGTGGCGCCGGCAACGACACGCTGATCGGCGGCGCTGGCAACGACACGCTGCTGGGCAACGCGGGTGACGACTCCATGCTCGGCGGCTCCGGCAACGACACCTACCGCGTCGCCAGCGTCGGTGACACCGTCGTCGAACTCGCGGGCGAAGGCACCGACTCCGTCGAGGCCTACCTCAGCTACACGCTCGGCGCCAACGTCGAGAACGTCGCCCTGTTCGGCTCCGCCCTCACCGCCACCGGCAACGCCCTGGCCAACCAGATCACCGGCAACAGTCTGGCCAACACCCTCACCGGGGCAGCCGGCAACGACACCTATGTCATGGGCCGCGGCAGCAATGCCGACACCATCGTGGACACCGACGCCTCCGCCGGCAACCTCGACACCCTGCGCTTCACCGCCGGCATCGCCTCCGACCAGCTCTGGTTCCGCGCCCTCGGCAATGACCTGGAGGTCTCCATCATCGGCACCTCCGACAAGGCCACCGTCAAGGACTGGTACCTCGGCAGCCAGCACCACCTGGAGCAGTTCACCACCGCCGACGGCAAGGTGCTTCTCGACTCGGCGGTCGACAACCTCGTCACCGCCATGGCCAGCTTCTCCCCTCCAGCCGTCGGGCAGACCTCCCTGTCCTCCACCTACCAGGCCAGTCTCGCTACCGTCATCGCCGCCAACTGGAGTTGAGTTGAGGAACTGCACGGCAGCGAGAGTTTCCCCTCGCTGCCGTGCGGCCGCCATTTCCACTCACCCCCCGCGAATACGGGGGCGTCAAAGTGGATAAAAACTCACCGTATCCAGCAAAATGCTCCAAACGTTTCATTTTGGGCAAAGCAGAACATCACCGTCCTCAGTATTCAGGCCAACACTGCCAATCTGATATTTGTCATGGTCAATTCCTGCTGCATCTGTCAATATGGCAGATGCCGGTGATTTTCTTGCGCCCGTTTTACCCGTTCAAAACCAATTGGGGAAAATCATGGCGAATACCATCACAGGCACCAGCGGCAACGACAGCATTACCGGCACAGCGGCTGACGAAAGTATCCTCGGCGGACACGGCGACGACGTATTGCACGGCGAGGGCGGAAACGACACGCTGGACGGCGGAACCGGTTACGACCTGCTCAACGGCGGCAGCGGCAACAACACCTATTTGTTCGGCAAGGGCGACGGACGCGACACGATCGGATCGTACTGGGATGACACCCCCGGCAAACTCAGCACGGTCCAGCTCAAGGCCGGCGTGCTGCCCAGCGAAGTGTTCGTGCGGCGCGTCGGCAACAGCCTCGAACTCGCCATCACCAGCACCTCCGACAAGCTGTGGATCGCGGAATTCTTCTGGAACGACGACCCGGCCAATCAGTACAACGCCGTGCAGCAGGTCGTCTTCCATGACGGCACCACCTGGAACCTGTCCACGCTCGTCAGCATGGCCATGGCCGGCACGACCGATTCGGACAGCCTGCGCGGCCTCGGCACCGACGACACCCTGAGTGGCGGCATGGGCCACGACATGCTCAACGGCGCCGCCGGCAACGACGTCCTTGACGGCGGCATGGGCAACGACGCGCTCTACGGTGAAGCAGGCAACGACACCCTGGACGGTGGTGCAGGCAACGACCATCTGGACGGGGGCACAGGCAACAACACGTATCGGTTCGGCCGCGGCGATGGCCAGGATGTTGTCTCGGCGGCGGATGGCGCCGTCGACAAGTTCAGCACGCTGCAGTTCAAGGCGGGTGTCGCAGCCAGTGACGTGATGGTGTCGCGGGACGGTGTACGCCTGGTGCTCGCCATCAACGGCACGGGTGACCGCGTGACGGTCGAGAACTTCTTCTGGGGTGACGAGCCCGCTGGCAACTACTACAACGGCGTGCAGCAGGTGGCCTTCGCCGACGGCACCACCTGGGATCTCGCCACGATCAAGGCCAAGACCGTCACCCTGAGCAGTGGTAACGACTTCGTGCGCGGGTTCAGTTCGAACGACACCATCGACACGGGTGCTGGCCATGACACGCTCTACGGAGGCACAGGCAATGACGTCCTCAGCGGCGGTACAGGCGATGACTGGATCGATGGTGAGGCCGGAAACAACGCACTGCTGGGCGGGGCGGGCAATGACAGTCTGCATGGCAGCGATGGCGACGACACGCTCGATGGTGGCACCGGCAACGACGTGCTCAACGGCGGCTATGGCAGCAACGTCTTCCGCTTCGGTCGTGGTGACGGACAGGACCAGATCAGCTACAGCTGGTACGCTGACGGTGTGCTGGAATTCAAGGCCGGCATCGTGGCTGGAGACATCACGGCCCGGCGCGTGGACAACACCCTGGTGCTGTCCGTCAACGACACCACGGACCGTGTCTCGATCAGCGAATTCTTCACCTCCAGCGATCTTTCCAGTCCTTTGAGCCCTGTCGAACAGGTTCGGTTCTTCAACGGCACTGTCTGGGACAGTGCCACGTTGATGAACCTGGTCCAGGTTCCCGGCCTGGGGGATGACAGCCTCCAAGGCTATGGCGAGAGCGACACGATCAGCGGTCTGGCGGGCAATGACACCATCGTCGGCCATGAGGGTGACGATTTGCTGCAAGGCGATGAAGGCGCGGACAACCTGGTCGGCAGTGCAGGCAACGACACGCTGGACGGTGGCATCGGCGACGACGCGCTGTATGGCGGCGGCGACGACGACAGCCTTGTCGGTGGCGCAGGCAACGACTCGCTCGATGGTGGCTACGGCGACGACACGCTGAGCGGGGGCGCAGGCAATGACCTTCTGCACGGCGGCGATGGCACCAATGTCTACCTGTTCGGTCGAGGCGATGGGCAGGACGTGATCAGCTCGCATTACTACAGCGCAGGCACGCTGCAGTTCAACGAAGGGATCACCCCGGGCCAGATCGTGCTGCGCCGCATCGATGACAACCTGCAACTCTCGATTGCTGACACCACGGATTCGGTGACGATCCAGTACTATTTCTACGGGGACGACCCGAGCAACATTTACAACGGCATCCAACAGATCAGCTTTGCCGACGGCACGCTGTGGGACATCGCCGCGGTCATGGCCATGCCCATGACCGGCACCGACAGCACCGAGGTGCTGCGAGGCACCCATCTGGACAACACCATTTCAGCGGGCCTTGGCAACGACACCGTCTACGGCCACGCAGGCGACGACCTGATCCTCGGCGGCGGCGGTGATGACAGCCTCATGGGCGATGAAGGTAACGACACCCTGGAAGGCGGCACCGGCAACGATGTGCTGCAAGGCGGACTTGGCAACAATGTCTACCGCTTCGGCAAGGGCGACGGTCAGGACTGGATCTCCAGTTACGGCGACCCCGATGCCGCCAAGCTGAACACCCTCGCGCTCAAGGCTGGCATCAACCCGAACGAGGTCACGCTCAGGCGCAACGGCGACCAGCTCGTGGTGTCCATCGCCGGCACCACCGACCGCGTCACCATCGACGGCTTCTTCTGGTATGGCAACCCCTACGCCTCCAACCCGAGCGGCCAGCCCAACCCGGTCCAGCAGATCATCTTCGACGACGGCACCGTCTGGGACATCCCCGCCATCCTCTCGCAGGCCTTCACCGGCACGACCGAAGCGGATGCCATCGCCGGCACGGCGCTGGACGACACCCTGACCGGGGACATCGGCAACGACTCCCTGTGGGGCGGCGAAGGCAGTGACACGCTGCTGGGCGGCGCCAACAACGACTCCCTGTGGGGCGAGAACGGCAACGACAGCCTTGTCGGCGGTGCTGGCAATGACACACTGTACGGCGGCAACGGCAACGACACGCTCGACGGTGGCGCCGGCAACGACGTGATCACCAGCGACTACGGCAACGACACGATCCTGTTCGGCCGTGGGGACGGTCAGGACGTGGTGACCTACACCTGGTACGAAGATCCCGCCACCAAGACCAACACCCTGCGTTTCAAGGAAGGCGTGGCCCCGGGCGACATCATCGCGCGCCGTGTCGGTGACACGCTCGAACTCACGATCGCCGGCACCTCGGATCGCATCTCTTTCCAGAGCTACTTCTGGAACAACGAGCCCAACAACGTCTTCAACGATCTGCAGCGTGTCGAATTCGCGGACGGCACCGTGTGGAACGATCTGGCGGCCATCACGCAGCAGACCTTCCTCGGTACCGATCAGGCCGATGACCTGGTCGGCCTGGTCGAAAGTCATGACACGCTGACAGCTCAAGGCGGTGATGACACCCTCAACGGGCTCGGCGGAGACGATTCGCTGGACGGCGGCCAAGGCCGCGACACGCTCCACGGCGGCGACGGGCAGGACACGCTGAGCGGTGGCACGGGCAATGACCTGCTCTACGGCTCCCACGGCAACGACCTGCTGCAAGGTCAGGACGGCAACGACACGCTGTACAGTGAAAGCGAAAACGACACACTCGATGGTGGCGCCGGGAATGACCATCTCGACGGCGGCACTGGCGACGATGTGTACCTGTTCGGCAAGGGTGATGGCATCGATTTCATCACCTACGCCTGGGACGACCGCGCCGACAAGAACAACGTCCTGCGCTTCAAGGACGGCGTTGCGCCCAATGAAGTCATCGTCCAGCGCGAGAACGACTGGCTGGTGGTATCGATCGATGGCACAGCGGACAAGATCCGTATCGACGACTTCTTCTGGAACGGCACGCCGGTCAACGGCTACAACGACGTGCAGCGGTTCGAGTTCGCTGATGGCACCGTCTGGGATATCGACACGATCATCGGGAAAGCCACGACCTGGACCACGGGCATCAACGTCAGTGGCACGCCGAATTCGGATGCCATCACCGGCACCTTGCAGAACGACTCGCTGTACGGCGGTGATGGCGATGACGTGCTGACGGGCCAGTTCGGCGAAGACTCGCTGGAGGGGGGCAACGGCGACGACACGATCAATGGCGGTGGGGCAGATGATGTGCTCCTGGGCGGCGCTGGCAACGACGTGCTCAACGGTCAGGATCATCGGGACGCGCTGTACGGCCAGGAAGGCGACGACACGCTCGTCGGTGGCCTCAACGACGACTGGCTCAACGGCGGCACCGGCAACAACACCTACCAGTTCGCGCTCGGCGATGGACAGGATACCATTGAGTACACCAGCGACAGCACGGTCGGCAAGCTGAACACGCTGCAATTCGGCAGCGGCATCACCACCTCGGCGGTTCGGGCACGCCGCGATGGCAACACACTGGAGTTGTCCATCGGCGGCACCGAAGACCGCATCTCGATCCGGGAGTTCTTCTCGGGGGATACCCCGGACAACGCCAACAACCCGATCCAGCAGGTCACCTTCGCGGATGGCACGGTGTGGAATACCGCCACGCTGGTCCAGAAGGCCATGCTCACCACGGACGACGCAGACATGCGCTGGGGGACACTGGCCGACGACACGGTCGACGGTGGTCATGGCAACGACACCGTCTATGCGGGCGGGGGCAACGACCTGCTGCTGGGCGGCGGTGGCAACGATTCACTGGAAGGCCAGAACGGCGACGACACGATCGACGGTGGTGCCGGCGATGACCTGATGTTCGGCGGTTACGGCAACAACACCTTCCTGTTCGGCAAGGGTGACGGTCAGGACTGGATCGGCCTGATCGGCGACGACGCGCCAGGCAAGCTGAACACACTGCAGTTCAAGACCGGTGTCCTGCCCTCCGAAATCGGGGCCCGCCGCAATGGCAACAACCTGGAGCTGTCGATCGCCGGCACATCGGATGTGGTCACGATCGGTGCTTTCTTCGACTCGAACGATCCGGCCAACATCTGGAACCCGGTCCAGCAGGTGAAGTTCGCCGACGGCACCACCTGGGATCTGGCCACCCTCGCCAGCAAGGTGCTCACCGGCACCGCCAAAGACGACACGCTGATCGGCATCTATGGCAGTACCACCCTCAGCGGCGGTGCAGGCCATGACTATCTGGTCGGTGCAGGGCAGGCCGACGCACTGCACGGCGATGAGGGCAATGACACCTTGTACGCCGGCGCAGGCAACGACACGCTCAGCGGCGGCGATGGCAATGATGGGCTGTACGGCGAAACAGGCGATGACAGTCTGCTCGGTGGTGCTGGTGACGACTGGCTCGACGACAGCGAAGGCAGCGACACCCTGGACGGCGGTGCGGGCAACGACACCCTGACCAGCAGCGCCGGCAACGACACCTACCTCTTCGGCAAGGGCGACGGCCAGGATCTGGTGCAGGCGTACTACAACTCCGACACCTCTGCCGACAAGCTCAACACCCTGCGGTTCAAGGCCGGTGTCCTGCCCTCCGAAGTCACCGTGCGTCAGGTCTATGACAACTGGCAAGGCGGCAACCGCGCCCTCCAGTTCTCCATCGCCGGCACCTCCGACACCATCACCTTCAACGGCATCTTCTACGGCGACGACCCGGCCAACGGCTACAACCCGCTCCAGCAGGTCACGTTCGCCGACGGCACCACCTGGGATCTCGCCACCATCGTCGCCAAGACCCTGACCACCACCGACGGCCATGACAACCTGCGCGGCCTGACCGGAAATGATTCTCTTGCCGCCAGTGCGGGCCATGACACGCTCAACGGCGCCGCGGGCAACGACACGCTCAGCGGTGGCGATGGCAATGATGCGCTGTACGGGGAAGATGGCCATGACAGTCTGCTCGGCGGCTCCGGCAACGACTGGCTCGACGACGGCGAAGGCAGCGACACCCTGGACGGCGGTGCGGGCAACGACACCCTGACCAGCAGCGCCGGCAACGACACCTACCTCTTCGGCAAGGGCGACGGCCAGGATCTGGTGCAGGCGTACTACAACTCCGACACCTCTGCCGACAAGCTCAACACCCTGCGGTTCAAGGCCGGTGTCCTGCCCTCCGAAGTCACCGTGCGTCAGGTCTATGACAACTGGCAAGGCGGCAACCGCGCCCTCCAGTTCTCCATCGCCGGCACCTTCGACACCATCACCTTCAACGGCGTCTTCTACGGCGACGACCCGGCCAACGGCTACAACCCGCTCCAGCAGGTCACGTTCGCCGACGGCACCACCTGGGATCTCGCCACCATCGTCGCCAAGACCCTGACCACCACCGACGGCCATGACAACCTGCGCGGCCTGACCGGAAATGATTCTCTTGCCGCCAGTGCGGGCCATGACACGCTCAACGGCGCCGCGGGCAACGACACGCTCAGCGGTGGCGATGGCAATGATGCGCTGTACGGGGAAGATGGCCATGACAGTCTGCTCGGCGGCTCCGGCAACGACTGGCTCGACGACGGCGAAGGCAGCGACACCCTGGACGGCGGTGCGGGCAACGACACCCTGACCAGCAGCGCCGGCAACGACACCTACCTCTTCGGCAAGGGCGACGGCCAGGATCTGGTGCAGGCGTACTACAACTCCGACACCTCTGCCGACAAGCTCAACACCCTGCGGTTCAAGGCCGGTGTCCTGCCCTCCGAAGTCACCGTGCGTCAGGTCTATGACAACTGGCAAGGCGGCAACCGCGCCCTCCAGTTCTCCATCGCCGGCACCTTCGACACCATCACCTTCAACGGCGTCTTCTACGGCGACGACCCGGCCAACGGCTACAACCCGCTCCAGCAGGTCACGTTCGCCGACGGCACCACCTGGGATCTCGCCACCATCGTCGCCAAGACCCTGACCACCACCGACGGCCATGACTCCGTCCGCGGAACCATCGCCAACGAATCGTTGTCCGGAGGAATCGGCAACGACAACCTGGAAGGCGCTGGCGGCGATGATGTGCTCACCGGCGGTAGCGGACATGACAGTCTGTCTGGCGATCTCGGCCATGACACGCTCATTGGCGACGACGGGGACGATGCGCTCTATGGACGCGAAGGTGATGACAGTTTGCTGGGCGGCCAAGGTGATGACTGGCTCGACGGCGGCGACGGGAACGACACGCTCGACGGCGGCCTGGGCAACGATGGGCTGACCAGCGGCTACGGCAACGACGTTTACCTGTTTGGCAAGGGCGATGGTCGGGATGCGATCTACGCCTACGATAGCCACGACCCCACCTGGAACCGGCTCAATACACTGCAGTTCAAGGCCGGGGTTGTGCCCTCCGAAGTTGCAGTGCGCCTCGTCTACGACCCGTACTGGGGCAGTGAGCGGGCACTCGAGCTGTCGATCACTGGCACGTCCGACAAGATCACGGTCCACGGCTTCATGTTCGACGACCCGAGCAACGGCTACAACCCGGTGCAAATGGTCCGCTTCGCCGATGGAACCACCTGGGACTGGGTGACGTTGCAGGCGATGCTGGCCACCAACGCCGTCAGCGGCACCGCCAGTGCCAACACGCTCACCGGCTCCTCTGGCAACGACAGCCTGACCGGGCTGGCCGGCAACGACAGCCTCGTTGGTCTGGAGGGATCCGACTGGCTGGATGGCGGCACGGGCAATGACACGCTGGTGGGCGGCAGCGGCAACGATGTCTACGTGGTGGACAGCACCGCGGACGTCGTCACCGAAAACGCCGACGAAGGCACCGACACCGTGCGCACCTCGGTCAGCCTGACCCTGGCGGACCAGGTCGAGAACCTCGTGCTGACCGGCAGCACCGCGATCAACGCCACCGGCAACGCGCTCGACAACCGCCTGTTCGGCAACGCCGCAGCCAATGTGCTGGACGGCGGTGCAGGCGCAGACCTGATGGTCGGCGGCAGCGGCAACGACACCTACAAGGTGGACCACGAGGGTGACCTCACGCACGAGTTCACAGGTGAAGGCACCGACCTGGTCCAGACCGGCCTGAACTGGACCCTGTCGACCAACGTCGAGAACCTGACCCTGACCGGCACTGAATCCGTCAGCGGCACGGGCAACGAACTGGCCAACGTCCTCACAGGCAATGCCGCCGCCAACACCCTGACAGGTCTGGCCGGCAACGACACGCTGGATGGGGGTGCGGGTGCAGACACGCTGATCGGCGGCACCGGTGACGACACGTTCGTGGTGGACGAGGTCGGTGACGTGGTGCTTGAATCGAGCGGAGAAGGCACTGACCTGGTTCAGGCGGCCGTCAACTACACACTGGGCAACACGCTGGAAAACCTGACCCTGACCGGCACGGCCGCCTTGGACGGCACCGGCAACGCGCAGGACAACGTGCTGACCGGCAATGCGGCCGCCAACACGCTGGACGGTCAGGCAGGTGCGGACACGATGGCCGGTGGCGCGGGCAACGACACCTACCTGGTCGACGACGCAGGCGATGTCGTCACCGAGGCCGCAGGCCAAGGCACTGACCTCGTGAAGTCGAGGGTGTCATACACCTTGGCGGCGAATGTCGAGAACCTGACGCTGCTGGATCCACCGCCGTCGATGCTCATCTACAGCAACGACTTCGACGGGGCTGAATACTTTGGCACCAAGGGCAGCGGCGGTCTGTCTGGTGTGGTCACGACCGAAAGCGTCCAGGGTTTCGCGGATCTGGGGTTCGCAGGAAATTTCCTGCGCAACACCGCCACCGGTAACCCGGCTGCCGCCACCACCTTGACCTTCAACAACCTGCCCGCTCACACGGCGATCGACGTCCAGTTCCTCCTGGCCTTGATCGACTCGTGGGACAGCATGGATGACCGACCGGGCGCCACGCCCGACATGTTCGACTTGTTCAATGTGGCAGTCGACGGTCAGGTCGTGCTTCAGGCCACGACCAACAACGCATCGGGTACCGTGACCTACAACGGCACTCGACTCGGCGGCTACGAATCCCGCGGTTTCGGTGGATGGTCGGCGAGCGCATACAACATGGATGGCGAGCCGGCACTGTCGTTCGCACACACCAGCAGCACGCTGAATATCCAGTTGTTTGCCGGTGGCGGCGGATGGGAAGGTGGCAACAACGAATCCTGGGCCATCGAGAACCTGCAAGTCACGCTCACCCCGGCCCAAGACAGCCCGATCAACGCCACCGGCAACGACCTCGCCAACGTGCTCACGGGCAACGCCTCGGCCAACGTACTGGATGGCGGCACCGGTGCCGACACCCTCAAGGGCGGCAAGGGCAATGACACCTACGTCGTGGACAACGCGGGCGATGTCACCACCGAACTTGCCGGCGAGGGCACCGACCTCGTCAAATCATCGATCACCTGGACCCTGGGCGCCAACCTCGAGAACCTGACGCTGACCGGCAGCGCCGCCATCAACGCCACCGGCAACACGCTGGCCAACGCCCTCACCGGCAACACCGGCGCCAACGTCCTCGACGGCGGCGCAGGTGCTGACACGATGACCGGCGGCGCGGGCAACGACACCTACGTCGTCGACAACGCGGGCGATGTCGTCACCGAAGCAGCCTCCGAAGGCACCGACCTCATCCAGTCCTCCGTCTCCTACACAGCTTCGGTCAACGTCGAGAACCTCACCCTCACCGGCACCACCACGATCAACGCCACCGGCAATGCCTTGGCCAACGCCCTCACCGGCAATGCAGGTGCCAACACGCTCACAGGCTTGGCCGGCAATGACACGCTCGACGGCCAGGCCGGTGCAGACACGCTGATCGGCGGCATCGGTGACGACACCTATGTCGTGGACAACGCGGGGGATGTGGTCACCGAAGCAGCCTCTGAAGGCACCGACCTCATCCAGTCCGCGGTGTCGTACACGGCTTCCGCCAATGTCGAGAACCTCACCCTGACCGGTTCGGGCGCAATCAACGCCACCGGCAACACACTGGCCAACGCCCTCACCGGCAATGCGGGTGCCAACGTCCTCGACGGCGGTGCAGGCGCCGACACGATGACCGGCGGTGCGGGCAACGACACCTATGTCGTCGACAACGCGGGCGATGTCGTCACCGAAGCCGCCTCCGAAGGCACCGACCTCATCCAGTCCTCGGTCTCCTACACCGCTTCCACCAACGTCGAGAACCTCACCCTGACCGGCTCAGGCGCCATCAACGCCACCGGCAACGCGCTGGCCAACGCTCTCACCGGCAATGCGGGTGCCAACGTCCTCGACGGCGGTGCAGGCGCCGACACGATGACCGGCGGTGCGGGCAACGACACCTATGTCGTCGACAACGCGGGCGACGTGGTCACCGAAGCCGCCTCCGAAGGCACCGACCTCATCCAGTCCTCGGTCTCCTACACCGCTTCCGCCAACGTCGAGAACCTCACCCTGACCGGCTCAGGCGCCATCAACGCCACCGGCAACGCGCTGGCCAACGCTCTCACCGGCAACGCTGGCGCCAACGTGCTCGACGGTGGTGCAGGCGCCGACACGATGACCGGCGGTGCGGGCAACGACACCTATGTCGTCGACAACGCGGGCGATGTCGTCACCGAAGCCGCCTCCGAAGGCACCGACCTGATCCAGTCCTCGGTCTCCTACACCGCTTCCACCAACGTCGAGAACCTCACCCTGACCGGCTCGGGCGCAATCAACGCCACCGGCAACACACTGGCCAACGCCCTCACCGGCAATGCGGGTGCCAACGTCCTCGACGGCGGTGCAGGCGCCGACACGATGACCGGCGGTGCGGGCAACGACACCTATGTCGTCGACAACGCGGGCGATGTCGTCACCGAAGCCGCCTCCGAAGGCACTGACCTCATCCAGTCCTCGGTCTCCTACACCGCTTCCGCCAACGTCGAGAACCTCACCCTGACCGGCTCAGGCGCCATCAACGCCACCGGCAACACACTGGCCAACGCTCTCACCGGCAACGCTGGCGCCAACGTGCTCGACGGCGGTGCAGGCGCTGACACGATGACCGGCGGTGCTGGCAACGACACCTATGTCGTCGACAACGCGGGCGACGTGGTCACCGAAGCCGCCTCCGAAGGCACCGACCTGATCCAGTCCTCGGTGTCGTACACCGCTTCCACCAACGTCGAGAACCTCACCCTGACCGGCTCGGGCGCAATCAACGCCACCGGCAACACACTGGCCAACGCCCTCACCGGCAATGCGGGTGCCAACGTCCTCGACGGCGGTGCAGGCGCCGACACGATGACCGGCGGTGCGGGCAACGACACCTATGTCGTCGACAACGCGGGCGATGTCGTCACCGAAGCCGCCTCCGAAGGCACTGACCTCATCCAGTCCTCGGTCTCCTACACCGCTTCCGCCAACGTCGAGAACCTCACCCTGACCGGCTCAGGCGCCATCAACGCCACCGGCAACGCGCTGGCCAACGCTCTCACCGGCAACGCTGGCGCCAACGTGCTCGACGGCGGTGCAGGCGCTGACACGATGACCGGCGGTGCTGGCAACGACACCTATGTCGTCGACAACGCGGGCGACGTGGTCACCGAAGCCGCCTCCGAAGGTACCGACCTGATCCAGTCCTCGGTGTCGTACACCGCTTCCACCAACGTCGAGAACCTCACCCTGACCGGCTCGGGCGCAATCAACGCCACCGGCAACACACTGGCCAACGCCCTCACCGGCAATGCGGGTGCCAACGTGCTCGACGGCGGTGCAGGCGCCGACACGATGACTGGCGGTGCGGGCAACGACACCTATGTCGTCGACAACGCGGGCGATGTCGTCACCGAAGCCGCTGGCGAAGGCACCGACCTGATCCAGTCCTCGGTCTCCTACACCGCTTCCACCAACGTCGAGAACCTCACCCTGACCGGCTCGGGCGCAATCAACGCCACCGGCAACACACTGGCCAACGCCCTCACCGGCAATGCGGGTGCCAACGTGCTCGACGGCAGTGCAGGTGCTGACACGATGACCGGCGGTGCTGGCAACGACACCTATGTCGTCGACAACGCGGGCGACGTGGTCACCGAAGCCGCCTCCGAAGGCACCGACCTGATCCAGTCCTCGGTGTCGTACACCGCTTCCACCAACGTCGAGAACCTCACCCTGACCGGCTCGGGCGCCATCAACGCCACCGGCAACACACTGGCCAACGCCCTCACCGGCAATGCGGGTGCCAACGTCCTCGACGGCGGTGCAGGCGCCGACACGATGACCGGCGGTGCGGGCAACGACACCTATGTCGTCGACAACGCGGGCGATGTCGTCACCGAAGCCGCCTCCGAAGGCACCGACCTCATCCAGTCCTCGGTCTCCTACACCGCTTCCGCCAACGTCGAGAACCTCACCCTCACCGGCACGGGCGCGATCAATGCGACTGGCAACGAACTGGCAAATGCCCTTGTCGGGAATGCGGGGGCAAACATCCTGACGGCAGGCGCTGGCAACGACACGATGACTGGCGGTGCGGGCAACGACACCTATGTCGTCGACAACGCGGGCGATGTCGTCACCGAAGCCGCTGGCGAAGGCACCGACCTGATCCAGTCCTCGGTCTCCTACACCGCTTCCACCAACGTCGAGAACCTCACCCTGACCGGCTCGGGCGCAATCAACGCCACCGGCAACACACTGGCCAACGCCCTCACCGGCAATGCGGGTGCCAACGTGCTCGACGGCAGTGCAGGTGCTGACACGATGACCGGCGGTGCGGGCAACGACACCTACGTCGTCGACAACGCGGGCGATGTCGTCACCGAAGCCGCCTCCGAAGGCACCGACCTCATCCAGTCCTCGGTCTCCTACACCGCTTCCGCCAACGTCGAGAACCTCACCCTCACCGGCACGGGCGCGATCAATGCGACTGGCAACGAACTGGCAAATGCCCTTGTCGGGAATGCGGGGGCAAACATCCTGACGGCAGGCGCTGGCAACGACACGCTGGACGGGGGAATGGGCGCCGACACCATGGTCGGCGGCACCGGGGCCGACACCTACGTCGTCGACAACGCCGCCGACGTGGTCACCGAAGCCGCCTCCGAGGGCACCGACCTCATCCAGTCGTCTGTCTCCTACACAGCTTCGGCCAACGTCGAGAACCTCACCCTGACCGGCTCGGCCGCCATCAACGCCACCGGCAACGCTCTGGCCAACGTGCTGACCGGTAACACCGGCGCCAACACCCTCGACGGCGGCTCCGGCGCCGACACCCTCGTCGGGGGCAGCGGCGATGACACCTATGTCGTCGACAACGCCCTGGACATCGTCACCGAATATGACGGCGAAGGCACCGACACCCTCCAGTCCTCCCTCACCTGGACCCTGGGCGCCAACCTCGAGAACCTGACCCTCACCGGCTCGGCCGCCCTCTCCGGCTTCGGCAACTCGCTCGACAATCTGCTCACCGGCAACTCGGCCCGCAACCGCCTCGAAGGCCTCGCTGGCAACGACACCCTCGACGGCGGCTCCGGCATCGACACCCTCGTCGGCGGCTCCGGTGACGACACCTACCTCGTCGAGTCCACCGGCGACCGCGTCATCGAACGCTCCGCCGCCGACGGCACCGACACCGTCCTGAGTTCCGCCTCCTACTTCACCCTGGAGGCCCACGTCGAGAACCTCGTGCTGCTGGGCTCGGCCTCCATCGGCGGCGCCGGCAACGCCCTGGCCAACGTCCTCACCGGCAACGCCGGCGACAACCTCTTCGACGGCGGCGAAGGCAGCGACACCCTCTTCGGCGGCGCCGGCAACGACAGCCTCTACGGCAACGCCGGCTCCGACTCCATGCTCGGCGGCACCGGCGACGACACCTACCGCGTCGGCCTGAGCACCGACATCGTCGTCGAACTCGCCGATGAGGGCTCCGACACCGTCGAGGCCGTCAACACCAGCTACACCCTGTCCGACCATGTCGAGAACCTCGTCCTGGCGGGCGCGGCCTACTACATCAACGCCACCGGCAACGCCCTGGCCAACCACATCACCGGCAACTGGGGCTACAACGTCCTCACCGGCGGCGCCGGCAACGACACCCTCGACGGTGGCGAGGGGGCTGACACCGCCGTCGGCGGCACCGGCGACGACACCTACTACGTCAACAGCTCCGCCGACATCATCACCGAGCTGGCCGGCGAAGGCACCGATGTCGTCTTCAGCACCGCCCGGAACTTCATCATGGGCGCCAACGTCGAGCACATCACGCTGCAGGGCTCCGGCTCGATCAGCGCCGTCGGCAACGCCTCGGCCAACACCATGATCGGCAACTCGGGCGACAACACCCTCGACGGCGGCGAGGGCAACGACAGCCTCGTCGGTGGCGCCGGCTTCGACTCCCTGCTCGGTGGCGCCGGCTCCGACACCATGGCCGGCGGCGCCGACAGCGACTTCTACCGCGTCGGCTCCGCTGGCGATGTGGTCATCGAACTGGCCAACGAAGGCCTCAACGACACCGTCGAGGCCTGGATCCACTACACCCTCGGCGCCAACGTCGAGCACCTCACCCTGGGCAGCACCAACGCTCTCAATGGCACCGGCAACGCCCTGAACAACGTCCTCACCGGCAACGCCGCCAACAACGTCCTCGACGGGCTGACCGGCGCTGACACGATGGCCGGTGGCGCCGGCAACGACACCTACTTCGTCGACAACACCGCTGATGTCGTCAACGAGGCAGCCGGGGCCGGCACCGACCAGGTCAACGCCTCCGTCTCCTACACCCTCAAGGCCAACGTCGAGCGGCTCACCCTCACCGGCTCGGCCAACCTCAACGGCTACGGCGGCGACGACGCCAACACCCTCACCGGCAACTCGGGCCACAACCTCCTCGACGGTGGCGCCGGCAACGACACGCTGATCGGCGGCGCTGGCAACGACACGCTGCTGGGCAACGCGGGTGACGACTCCATGCTCGGCGGCTCCGGCAACGACACCTACCGCGTCGCCAGCGTCGGTGACACCGTCGTCGAACTCGCGGGCGAAGGCACCGACTCCGTCGAGGCCTACCTCAGCTACACGCTCGGCGCCAACGTCGAGAACGTCGCCCTGTTCGGCTCCGCCCTCACCGCCACCGGCAACGCCCTGGCCAACCAGATCACCGGCAACAGTCTGGCCAACACCCTCACCGGGGCAGCCGGCAACGACACCTATGTCATGGGCCGCGGCAGCAATGCCGACACCATCGTGGACACCGACGCCTCCGCCGGCAACCTCGACACCCTGCGCTTCACCGCCGGCATCGCCTCCGACCAGCTCTGGTTCCGCGCCCTCGGCAATGACCTGGAGGTCTCCATCATCGGCACCTCCGACAAGGCCACCGTCAAGGACTGGTACCTCGGCAGCCAGCACCACCTGGAGCAGTTCACCACCGCCGACGGCAAGGTGCTTCTCGACTCGGCGGTCGACAACCTCGTCACCGCCATGGCCAGCTTCTCCCCTCCAGCCGTCGGGCAGACCTCCCTGTCCTCCACCTACCAGGCCAGTCTCGCTACCGTCATCGCCGCCAACTGGAACTGAGCCCCTTCGGGAAACGACATGCACACCGCCCCTTGTTCGAGGGGGCGGTTCGCCTCTGTTCACCCGCGCCCATGCGGCAGAATCCCCGGAAATGAAACAAGGGAGGACTGCACGACCCGGGACTGTTGCGGCGAGGTCGCTGGCTCACCTGTCGAGCCAGTGACCTCGCCGCAGGTGTGACGGAGTTCCGATCTCGGTCCGCTGTCACAGAGAATCGCCCTTCCCGTGGGCAACAATCCTCCGCAAACGAAAAATCCCATCAATAACGATGAATGCGGGCTGGAATCACCATGTATCGGGAACCACCGACTGACGGCGTGCAAGACGTGACGCCAAACGCTCCGGAAACAACGCCCCCAGAATCCCCGATGGACACCGCGCTGGCCTGTCTGGTGATGATGGCGCGCTTTCACGGGATTGCGGCCGATCCACAGCAGATCGCGCATGAACAGGTCACCAGCGGGGCCAAGCTGACCACGGCAGACCTGCTGCTGGCCAGCCGCAAGCTGGATCTGCAGGCCAAGTCTGTGCAGATACGCGCAGACCGTCTCCCGACCACCCCGCTGCCGGCGATCGCCGTGGGCCCCTATGGCCAGTACTTCATCCTGGCCCGGGTGGAGGCAGACAAGGTGCTCATCCAGTCACCTGTGGTGGGACGCCCCGAAACCCTGACGCTGGCCGAGTTCCAGGCCCGCTGGACTGGTGAGCTGATCTTGTTCACCTCCCGCGCTTCGATCGCCGGCGAACTGGGCAAGTTCGATTTCAGCTGGTTCATCCCGGCGGTGGTCAAGTACCGGCGCTTGCTGCTGGAGGTACTGGCCGTCAGCTTCGTGCTGCAGTGCTTCGCGCTGGTCACGCCGCTGTTCTTTCAGGTGGTGATGGACAAGGTGCTGGTCCACCGCGGATTCACGACGCTGGATGTGATCGCCACCGGACTGGTCGTGGTGGTGCTGTTCGAGATCGGGCTGACGGGGCTGCGCACCTACGTCTTCGCACACACCACCAGCCGCATCGACGTCGAACTCGGCGCCCGCCTGTTCCGGCACCTACTGGCACTGCCGCTGGCCTATTTCCAGGCGCGGCGGGTCGGCGATTCGGTGGCACGGGTCCGGGAACTGGAGAACATCCGCTCCTTTCTCACCGGCAATGCGATCACGCTGGTGCTGGACCTGATGTTCTCGGTCGTGTTCCTGGCGGTGATGTGGCACTACAGCGTGTGGCTGACCGCCGTGGTGCTGGCATCGCTGCCCTGCTACATGCTGGTGTCGCTCGGGTTCACACCCACTTTGCGCGCCCGGCTGAACGAGAAGTTCAACCGCAGTGCCGAAAACCAGGCCTTCCTGGTCGAGACCATCAGCGGCATCGACACCGTGAAGGCCATGGCCGTCGAGCCGCAATGGACCCGCAAGTGGGACAACCAGCTCGCCGCCTACATTTCCGCGAGCTTCCGCACCGCCACCATCGGCACGATCGCCAACAGCGGCGTGCAGCTGATCGGCAAGCTGGTCACGGTGTCCACCATGTACCTGGGCGCCAAGCTGGTCATCGGCGGCGAGTTGAGCGTCGGGCAGCTGATCGCCTTCAACATGCTCGCCGGCCAGGTGGCCCAGCCCGTGATGCGGCTCGCGCAGCTGTGGACCGATTTCCAGCAGACCGGCATTTCGGTGGAGCGCCTGGGCGACATCCTGAACACCCGCACCGAGATCGCTGGCACCAAAGGCAGCCTGCCGCCCATCCGGGGCCAGATCGAGTTCAGCGAAGTGGTCTTCCGCTACCGGCCGGATGGGCAGGAGGTGCTGCGCAACGTCAACCTGCGCGTGGGCGCAGGTGAAGTGATCGGCATCGTGGGCCGCTCGGGCTCGGGCAAGAGCACGCTGACCAAGCTGGTGCAGCGCCTGTACGTGCCGGAACGCGGCCGTGTGCTGATCGACGGGGTGGATCTGTCGCTGGTCGACTCGACCTCGTTGCGGCGCCAGATCGGCGTGGTGCTGCAGGAGAACGTGCTGTTCAACCGCAGCATCCGCGACAACATCGCGCTGGCCGACCCCGGCGCACCGCTGGAGATGGTGATGCAGGCGGCCCGGCTGGCCGGCGCACACGAGTTCATCTCCGAGCTGACCGAGGGCTATGACACGCTGGTCGGCGAACATGGCTCGACGCTCTCGGGCGGCCAGCGCCAGCGCATCGCCATCGCCCGCGCACTGATGAACAACCCGCGCATCCTGATACTCGACGAGGCCACCAGCGCGCTCGACTACGAGAGCGAGCGGATCATCCAGCAGAACATGCGCGCCATCTGCCAGGGCCGCACCGTGATCATCATCGCGCACCGCCTGTCCGCTGTCCGCGAAGCCCATCGAATCATCGCGATGGACCGCGGCCAGATCGTCGAGGCGGGCACACACGCCGAGTTGCTCGCACGTCCGAACGGCCTGTACGCTCACCTGCACCGCATGCAGCAGAGCTGACCCGATCCAAGCCTGCCGAGGAAGTCCCATGTCCGTGATGAATCTGAAACTGCGAGGTCAGGCCCTCGCCGACCTGCTCCAGCGCTATGGCGCCGTGTTCGGCCATGCCTGGTCGCAGCGCAAGGCCATGGCGCCGACACCCCGCCTGCCACACGAGGCGCAGTTCCTGCCCGCAGCTCTGGCGCTGCAGGAAACACCCCTGTCGCCCGCACCGCGGGTGGCCATGTGGGCCATCATCAGCTTCGCCGTGCTGGCGGTGGTCTGGGCGACGGTCGGGCAGATCGACATCGTCGCCACCGCGCATGGCCGGGTGATCCCTGACGCGGGCATCAAGCTGGTCCAGCCCATCGAGACCGCCACCGTGCGGGCGATCCATGTGCGCGAGGGACAGTCGGTGCGGGCGGGAGAGCCGCTCATCGACCTGGATGCCACTGTGGCAGTGGCCGACCGGACGCGCCTGCGTGGCGAGCTGACGGATGCACGGCTGGAAGTGGCCCGCGCGCGGGCACTGCTGTCGGCGCTCGACGGCGGCAAGGCGCCGGTGCTGGGGGCCATGCAGCCGATGGCAGAGCCGGTGGGCGTGGCCCGGCAGACTGAAGCCCAGCAACTGCTCAGCAGCCTGCACCAGGAATACCTGGCCCGCCAGAGCCGGATCGACGCCGAGATGGCGCGCATCGACGCCGAAATGCAGTCCACTCAGGAGGCCGTGCGCAAGCTCGAGATGACCGTGCCGATGGCCGAGCGCCGCGCGCAGGACTTCAAGGATCTGGTCGACGAGAACTTCGTGTCCCGCCACGGCTACCTGGACCGTGAGCAAGTGCGCATCGAAAAGACCGCCGACCTTGCCACCCTGCGCAGCAGGCTCAAGGAAATCGAGGCCAGTCGGCGCGAGGCCCAACACCAGAAGCTCGAACTGCTGACCCAGACACGGCGCACCCAGCTCGATGCCATCCGCGAAGCCGGCCAGCGCGCGGCCTCGCTCGAACAGGAACTGACCAAGGCCGACACCCATGGCCGCCAGATGCAGCTCACCGCGCCCGTCGACGGCACGGTGCAGCAACTGGCGGTGCGCACTGTCGGCGGCATCGTCACCCCGGCGCAGCAACTGATGGTGGTCGTGCCGCGCAACGACACCCTGGAAGTGGAAGCCTTCATCGAGAACAAGGACATCGGATTCGTGCGGGTCGGGCAAGAGGCCGAGGTCAAGATCGAGACCTTCCAGTTCACCCGCTACGGCACGCTGCACGGCGAGATCACCTCGGTCTCCCACGATGCGATCAACGATGAGAAACGTGGACTGATCTATTCGACCCGGGTCAAGCTGAACCGCAGCAGCCTGAACATCGACGGCGTGGAGGTATCGCTGTCACCTGGCATGGCCGTCAGCGTCGAGGCCAAGATCGGTCACCGCCGCGTGATCGAGTATTTCCTGAGCCCCTTCCAGAAGACCACGTCCGAGAGCCTGCGTGAACGGTGAGACTGCGGTGCAGGTGCGCGGATGATCCGGCCATTCCTGCTGTCCCTGGGCACCTCGGTCGGCATGGCCGGTCTGGGTTTCGCGACAAACGTGGTGCTGGCGCGCATGCTGGCGCCACAGGCCCGGGGTGAGCTGGCAGCGGTCATGCTGGCGGCGATGCTGATCGCAGGTGTGGCGCAGTGGGGGCTCGGCCCGGCCTACGTCTACACGGTGCGCAGCCGGGATGTGTCGCGGCCACGGCGGCTGGCCGGCATCGGAGCCCTGCTGATCATCGCCACAGCCGCCCTGCTGAGCCTCGGCTGGCACGGAGTCCAGTTCTCGCACAACCCCGCGTCGGTTCCGCTGACGCTGCTGGCGGGTTGCGCCATTGCCCAGGCCCTGCAGTTGTACGTCAGCAGCCTGTCGCAGGCCCGCGACGGACTGCATCTGTTCAACCTGCTGCGGGCGGTACCCACCGCCTTCGTGTTTGCCGGCACGGTCACCCTCGCCATGACCGGCGGTCTCCATCCACACACCGCTGCGCTGGTCTATGCGCTGGGCTTCGGCGCAGCGGGGGCACTCTATGTGGCGGCCACCACTGTCGGCACAGCAGCACCGCACACCAATACCAATACCAGCCCGAACGAGACATCGGCCTTCCGCCTGGGCCACCACGTCCGCTACAGCCTGCAGTACCACAGCACCGTGCTGCTGGGCATGCTGGCCACCAATGTCGACAAGCTCTACCTGTCGTTCAGTGCCTCTGCCGCCAGCCTCGGGGTCTACACCGTCGCCTACGCGACCTCGCGGCTCATCAACGTGGTGCAGGAAGCCGCCGCCAACGCCCTGTTCTCCCGCTATGCAGGACGTTCGGCCGCGGGCATGTCCGACGGGGTTGCCCGCGTGTTCCGGCTGACCTTCTACCCGATGCTGCTCACCTGCGGCCTCATCGCCGGACTGTCCTGGCCCCTGTTCGGCAAGGTGTTCGGGCCAGCCTATCAGGCAGGCTGGCTGCCCTTTGTCATCCTGCTGGTCGAGTGCGTTGTCGGTGGTGCCAGCTGGCTGCTGGCACAGCGTTTTGCGGCCGCCGGACAGACCGCGACGGTCGCTGCACGACAGGTGATCTCGCTGCTGCCCGTGGCATGTGCACTGCCCTGGCTGCGACCATCCCATCTGGCCGTGGACATGGCCCTGGTGATGCTCGCCTCCTCGCTCCTTCGGCTGCTGGTCACCGTGCAGTTCCTGCACCGGCGTGCCGGCCTGCCCGTCGGCGCGCTCCTGCTGCGCCGCACCGACCTCGATTTCATGATGACCCTGCTGCCCCTGCCCCGAGGACTTCGCCCATGACCACCGACATTTCACATGGCGCCCTGATGACCTCCCTGGCCGCCCGGCACCAGGTCATCGCCGATCTGGTGGGCGGCCAGGCAGTGCAGTACGTTGACGTGCCGATGTACGCCAATGTCGGCGATCTGCTGATCATGCTCGGCACGGAGCGCTTCTTCGACAAGCAAGCACTCACGGTCTCGCGTCGCTCGGCCTACTTCAACTTCCGCGTCGAGCGTGTCGCCCCCGGCGAGGTCGTGCTGTTCCAGGGTGGCGGCAATTTCGGTGATCTCTACGAACATCCGCAATCGGTCCGCGACGCCAACATGCCGCGCTTGCACGACCACCGGGTCATCATCCTGCCGCAGTCGCTGCATTTCCAGTCAGCCGATACGTTGCGGCGTACCGCCGCGCTGTACCGGCAGCATCCGGACCTGCACATCTGCGTGCGGGATCCCGTCTCCTTCGAGACCGCACAGGCGTTCACGGACCATGTGTACCTGCTGCCCGACATGGCCCACCAGCTCTGGCCGATCGCGCGCCCTGACGACCTGGCAGTGGCCAGCCCCCCAGGACTGCCGCGCACCCTGGAATTCATGCGCACCGATGACGAGATCGCCGAGCTGCGCGGTGCGGATGCACCGCTTGACCCAGCCCTGCTCACCCGCTGCGACTGGCCACACTTCGTGGGTCGACGCGACATCGGCTACCGACAACTCTGCCGGGCCCTGCGCGTGCTGCACGCACTGCGGCTGGATGCCGACCTGTCACAGCGAGCGCTGCAGGCTTGGCGGCGCCATGTCGAGGCCCTGGTGGCGCAAGCGACCGTCCTGTTCAGCGCCCATGACCAGGTCATCACCGACCGGCTGCATGGCCACATCTTCTCTTGCCTGCTGGGCATCCCGAACCGGGTGCTCGACAACGCCTACGGCAAGAACTCGCGCTACGTCAGCACCTGGACCCAGTCCAGCCCGATCGTCGAACTGACGGTGCCGGCCATGTCCGGCTGATCAGCCGGTGAGCCGGACCAGTGCGTTGCGGGCAGTCACCCGCAACCCGCGCCGCACCAAGGGCAACAACACCCCCTTGGGCGCGCGCCGACAGCGACCGACCGCCACCAGCGTGCTGACCAGACTGCGCCAAGGTCCATTGCCACGGGCGAACAGCACCGGTGCAAGCTCCTGAGTCGACAGCTTCACCGCCACCCGCGCCAGATTGGCGGACGACACGCGCAGATGCACCGCCTCCTGAGATGCCTTGCGGGCCTGGCTGATCTGCCGCTCGTGAACCCGGTAGTGCAGCAGCGGCTCGGGCAGGTTGCACAGGCGGCCTCTCTCGGCCAGGGCAGACCAGAGCTGGTAGTCCTCGGCGTGCTGGTAGTCGGCCTCGTAGCGCAGTCCGCTGAGCAGCAGGGTCTCGCGCCGCATCATGACCGTCGGGTGGGCAAAACAGGACCAGGTCATCAGCAGAGCGCGGCAGCCCGCGTCGGACGACGGAAAGCGCAACATGCCATGCCGGTCGCCGAACTGTTTCAACGCCGTGCCACAGAGCACCAGGGACGGGTCGGCCTCGAAGGCCGCCCACTGCCGCGCCAGGCGCTCCGGCAAGGCAATGTCATCGGCATCCATGCGGGCAATGCACACACCGGTGCAGTGCGACAAGCCGAGGTTGAGGGCCGACACGATGCCGCCATTCGGCTGACGCAGCACCCGGATGCGGGCATCCTCGGCCTGCAGGCGTGCCAGGATGGCCGGGCTTTCATCCGTGGAGCCGTCGTCCACGATGACCAGTTCCAGATCGGTCAACGTCTGCGTCAGGATGGAACGAACCGCG
This sequence comes from Sphaerotilus sp., assembly GCF_034519685.1. Taxonomy (GTDB): domain Bacteria; phylum Pseudomonadota; class Gammaproteobacteria; order Burkholderiales; family Burkholderiaceae_C; genus Sphaerotilus. Next base: position 154,481 of record NZ_JAXHOF010000003.1, read on the forward strand.
TCTTCGAGGTGATCGGCTGCGTTGTAGACAGGCATCAGCACGGACACGGATACGGGCGCCTGCACGGCCAGTGCGGCTTGCGGAACAGCAATCGGCATGCGACCTACTTCAGATAGCGATTGACCAGTTCACGGGTCACGATCATCGGAAACTGCACCATGCCCGCCAGGTAGCGCCCCCCCAGACGCCTGGGCTCGGTCACGGCACGGTACAACCATTCCATGCGCATGCGACGTACCATCACCGGCGCACGGCGCTGACTGCCCGCCAAGAAGTCAATGGTGGCCCCGACGCACAGCGCCACCTTGGCGTTCAGTCGCTTGCGGTGCCTGAACGCAAAGATCTCCTGCTTGGGTGCGCCAAGTCCGATGACCAGCAAGTCGGGACCGGCACATTCGATGGCACCGAAGATGGCATCGCATTGCGCAGGGTCCGATTCGAACCGCATCGGTGGCGACAGACATCCCACGACGGTGACACCAGGCCACTGTGCCTCGATGCGCTGGGCGGCCACCTCGGCCACGCCGGCCGCGGCCCCCAGCAGGAACACCCGCAGCGACGGATTGCGCTGCATCGAGTCCGTCAGCAGCCAGGGCACGAAATCGCTGCCGGGGATTGTCTCGGGCACCAGCGTGCCGAACAGCGAACTCACCGACTTGATCGGCCAGCCATCGACCATCACCAGATCCGCATCGTCGTAGGCCCGCTGGAACTCGGCGTTCCGACGCAGCTTGATCACATGGTCCACATTCGGCGTGACCACATAGCGACAATATCCGGGGCGGTCCCGGGCAAGCCAGTCGCCCACGATATCCAGCGCCTCTTCGCGTGTCACCGCGTCGATGTTGATGCCAAACAGGGTGTTTTCAGACACGGCTGGATCCCAGGATTTTGAATCGGTGGATCGGTTGTTCATGGGCGCTGCGCCAGTGAAGAATAAAAAACTTCGAGCCGCTGCATCACCTGCTCGGCACTGACACCGGCGGCCCTGACCCGCTGGCGGCGAGCGCCGGGATATTCTGTGCACTGCTGGATACAGCCATGCAGAAGTCGCGCAATCGCATCGGGTGTCGCCGCCTCGGAAAAAATACCCGTCCCCGGCGTGGACGCCATCAGGTCCCGGACATCGCCGACATCAGAGCTGACCACGGCAATATCGCAGGCCAGGGCTTCCTTCACGACTTGGGGGGAGCCTTCGCTGATGGAGGTGAGCAACAGCGCCGAACTGGTCTGCATCGCCCTCAATACCTGCTCACGGGTCAGCTTGTGCAGCACCACGACCTCCACGGGGCCGAACAGGTGCTGATAGGCAGCGATGGCCGACTGGAAAAGCCCATGGTTCTTCACCGCACGGTGAGGGTCACCAGGAAAGATGACCTTGACTGGCAGGGGACTGGAGCGGGCGATCGCCGGCTGGAAGAAACGATCATCCACGCCACAAGGCAGGATCTCCACCCGCCGGGCATGCGGACGGGCTGCCTGCGCCATCTCTTCGCTGACACACAGCACCAAGCCCGCATGCGCGATGCAGCGCCGCGTGATGGCCACCTGCACATGGCGCCCCTGGGCGGGAAGAATGTCGCCCCCGTGCAGGGTCACGATCACCTTCTTCTTGAAAGAGACCGGCAGCAGGGGAATGAACGCAGCCGTCAATCCGTAATGCACATGCACCACGTCGTGCCGACCCAGCAGACAGGTCTTCCAAGCGCGGAAAAATCCCCAGACATAATGCAGGAATCCGCGAAAACCTTCGATCACCAAAACCTCGACGGTATTGTGATCCACAAGACAATCGACCTGCTCCTTGACGAAGATACCGACGTACGGATATCTTTCGTCATGCCCGGGATACATGTTGGTGACGACAAGAATTCTCACCGTGCACTCCGGTAGGCCATGACCAGGAAGGAGGCATTGATCACAAGGGAAGACATCAGATAGAAAGAATATATATTATTCTCGAACATCAGCCGAAACACCACGATCGGGACCAGCCCGATCAATTCCGGGTGGTGGAGGACAAACCGGGTGGAGCGCAACAGGACATATGTCAACACCCCGATCCCGACCAAGCCGAAGTCCACCAGCGTCAGAATGAAGTCATTGTGCGGCATGTATCCATTCCAAATACTCTGGTAGCCACTGAAGCCAGCTCCGAAAATAATATCAAACATCGGGGAAGAGGCGACATGCGAGAGAAATACCACATAGGCATAGATACGCCACGTGAGAGAGCTGCTATATTCAGGGCCAAAATCGTAGAGCGAATAACCACTGCGGGCCGCCAGGAACAGGGTATTCCAGCCGAAATCGGTAAAGAAAGAAAACGGGGAAAAAATCTTGACGTGCAGTTCAGGGTTGGCAAAGCGCAGCACAGACTCCGAGGCCACGACCAGCAGCACAGACATCAGCACGGTCCTGATCAGCGCGGCGGAACTGATGCGGCTGAAATTCACCAGCAGCAGCAACGACAGCACCCCCGTGCCGGTCGAGGTGGAAGCCCAGGCCAGCACGATCAGGATCAGCCGGTAGGTCCAGCTGAAGCCAGTGCGTGACTCGACCACAAACAGCAGTGGCACGGCCGACAGGATGTAGCTGCCGAAGAGATTGGCATGTTCAAACGGCTGGAACTCGCGTTCGCCGTACAGGCCCGCGGCCATCGACCGCAGGATGCACACCGCAGAGAACAGCAAGTTCGCCCACAGCAGCGTCGTGGCGGAGGCCAGGATATGTTCGGTTGGATGGTGCTTCAGGTACAGGGGAATGGCCACCGCCAGCAGTGCGAGGCCCAGGTACTTGACAGCCTGATCGGTCGAGCCGCTCTGCAGGTAGGCCATCAAGGTGACGACCAGGAAGGCGACCAGCGCGCGCATGGCACCAGGGTTGTCGATAGCGACAACCCTGGTTCTGACAACGATGAATAGACTGACAAGGAGGCACAGCACAAAAGCTGCACCTCGCTGAGCGGACAGAAAGTCCAGCGCCAGCTTCATCAGCAAGAGCACATTCAGCATGCGATCCCCCGCCCGCGAGATGCTTTTGTGTAGGTGTCCGACGCAAACTGCCTGACCAGCGGCTGAAACTGGTCAAACGCGAACCGCAGTAGACCTGCAACCCCACCTCAAGCGCAGCGCAGCGCACAGGAAATGCCTGAAAAACGCCACTTTTCCAGTCTTTATTGACGATTTGCGCAACAGCAGGTGCCGCTAACCCGCAACACTGGTCAGCGCCTGGGCCAGATCCCCCACCAGATCCTCCACCGCCTCCAGCCCGATGCACAGCCGCACCAGCGTGCCGCGGTACGGCGTCGCCAGCGAGCGCATCGCCTTCGGCTGGTAGGGCACCGCCAGGCTCACCGGCCCGCCCCACGACCAGCCGATGCGAAACAGCCGCAGCGCGTCGACAAACGCATCGACCTGCGCGACGCTGTAGCGGGGATCGAACTCGACCGTGACCAGCCCGGCCGCCGCCGAGCACAACCCCGCCCAATGTGCATGCCCGGGTGAATCGGCCAGCGCCGGGTGCAGCACCCGCACGAACTCGGCCCGCCCCGCGCACCACTCGGCGATGCGCCGCCCCGCCGCGTCCTGTGCCGCGTAGCGCAGCGCCAGCGACGGCAGGCCGCGCAGCAGCGCCTCCACATCGTTCGCGCCGACACCCAGCCCAAGCCGGCTGTGGCACCACGCCAGCCGCTGGTGCAGCGCATCGTCCCGGCAGGCCACCGAGCCCATCAGCACGTCCGCGCCGCCGGACGGGTACTTGGTCAGCGCATGCACCGTCACGTCCACCGCCTGCCCCTCGCCGAGGTCGAAGGCGTTGAACGCGATCCCCGCGCCCCAGGTGTTGTCGAGTGCGACCACCGCCTGCGGCGCGTGCGCCCTCGTCTCGCGCACCAGCGTGCGCAGGTCCGGGAACTCCAGCGTCACCGAGCCCGGCGCCTCCAGCCAGACCAGCTTGGTCTTCTCGGTCAGCGCCGCCACCAGCGAGGCCGGGTCCATCGGGTCGTACAGCCGGTAGGCGATGCCCCACTGCTTCAGCTCATGCGCGGCAAAGCTGCGGCTCGGGCCGTAGACGTTGTCCGGCAGCAGCACCTCGTCCCCTGCCGACAGCAGCGCCATGTCCACCAGCGTGATCGCCGACAGACCGCTCGGGGCGAGCAGGACGTGCCTGGCGCCTTCGAGCGTGGCCAGGCGCGCCTCCAGCGTGAAGGTGGTCGGCGTGCCGTGCAGGCCGTAGGTGTAGCCGCTCTTGTCGTCCCAGCGGCGCGTGCGCATCGCCGCGACGTTCGGGAAGAACACCGTCGACGCCTTGAACACCCCCGGCGGCAGCGCCTCGAACTCGGCCGGCGCGGTGTAGGGATGCTGAATCAGGCCCGTCGTCAGCCGATCCACCGGGCTGCTGCCCTGGCTCACAGCAGTTCACCCACCAGGTCGTGGCCCGAGGTGCCGACGATGCGCACCCGCGCGAAGTCGCCGACCTTCATCGTCTTCGACGCCTTGGTCGGCGGCAGGATCTTCACCGTGCCGTCGATCTCCGGCGCGTCGGCATAGGTGCGCGCCACGCCGCCCTTCTTGCCCATCGAGGGCGCGCTGTCCACCAGCACCTGCATCGACGCACCGATGCGCCGCTGCAGCTTGGCGGTGGACACCGCTTCGGCCACGGCCATGAAGCGGGCGCGGCGCTCCTCGCGCACGGCGTCCGGCAGCGCGCCGTCCAGCGCATTGGCCGGCGCGCCCTCGATCGGCGAGTAGGCGAAGCAGCCGGCGCGGTCGATCTGCGCTTCCTTCAGGAAGTCGAGCAGGTACTCGAACTCGGCTTCGGTCTCACCGGGGAAACCGGCGATGAAGGTCGAGCGCACGACGATGTCCGGGCAGGTCTCGCGCCACTTCAGCAGCCGCTCCAGGTTGCGCTCGCCGCTGGCGGGGCGCTTCATGCGCTTGAGCACGTCCGGGTGCGCGTGCTGGAACGGCACGTCCAGGTAGGGCAGCACCAGCCCCTCGGCCATCAGCGGCAGGACTTCGTCGACGTGCGGGTACGGGTAGACATAGTGCAGGCGGACCCAGGCGCCGTGCTGCTTGGCGAGTTCGCCCAGTTGCGCGACGAGGTCGAGCATCTTGGTCTTCACCGGCTTGCCGTCCCAGAACCCGGTGCGGTACTTGACATCGACGCCGTAGGCGGACGTGTCCTGGCTGATGACCAGCAGCTCCTTCACGCCGCCCTCGAACAGCGCCCGCGCCTCGTTCAGCACATCGCCGATCGGCCGCGAGACGAGGTCGCCGCGCATCGACGGGATGATGCAGAACGAGCAGCGGTGGTTGCAGCCCTCGCTGATCTTCAGGTAGGCGTAGTGCTTGGGCGTGAGCTTGATGCCCGCCGCCGGCACGAGGTCGATGAAGGGATCGTGCGGCTTGGGGACGTGCAGGTGGACAGCGTCCATCACTTCCTGCGTCGCGTGCGGGCCGGTGACGGCGAGCACGCTGGGGTGCATCTGGCGCACGAGGTTGCCGCCGCTGTCGCCGGTCTTGGCGCCCAGACAGCCGGTGACGATCACCTTGCCATTGGCGGCCAGCGCCTCGCCGATGGTGTCCAGGCTCTCCTTCACCGCGTCGTCGATGAAGCCGCAGGTGTTGACGATCACCAGGTCCGCGCCCTGGAAGGTCTTGCTGGTGGCGTAGCCCTCGGCGCTGAGCTGGGTCAGGATCAGCTCGGAGTCCGTCAGCGCCTTGGGGCAGCCGAGGCTCACGAACCCGATGCGCGGAGCGTTCGCGGCGGTCAGTGTGGTGTTCGATTCATTCATGGGTGTGCATTGTGCCTACCTGCGGACTGCCTCCGCAGCGCCTCGTAGAGCTGCGCAGGCCCGAGCAGGATGTCGCGCAGGCCCTCCCGCTGAGGTGTCCTGTCAACAGTGGACAGGACACCTCAAGCGCCGCACATTTTCACATCAGGCCCGCACCGCCAACGCCTTCCCGATCCGATTCCGCCCCACCGTCGTCTTCGGCACCTTCCCCTTCAGATGCCCGAACCACGCCCGCACGTCCTCGTCCAGCCCGATGCCGTGCATGTAGTTGTAGAGCGCCTTCTTCAGCCCCTGCCCCAGCGCGTCGTGGTCGGTGCCGGTCGGGTCGATGAAGCCGACGTCGTTCTGCGCGAACGTCACCGGCGGCAGCGGGCGCAGCGTCACGCCGTACTCCGCCGGGTTCAGCCCCACGGGGGAATGCACCGTGCAGGCGAAGCGGTGGAAGAAGCCGCTCTGGATGCAGCCGTGCTCGAACAACTGGCGCACGTATTCCAGCGCATCGACCGTGTCCTGCACCGTCTGCGTCGGGAAGCCGTACATCAGGTAGGCGTGGACGAGGATGCCCGCGTCGCTGAAGCCCTTGGTGACCCGCGCCACCTGATCGACCGAGACGCCCTTCTTCATCAGCGTCAGCAGCCGGTCGGACGCCACCTCCAGCCCGCCCGACATCGCGATGCAGCCGCTTTCGGCCAGCTCCTGGCACAGCTCGGGGGTGAAGGTCTTCTCGAAGCGGATGTTGCCCCACCACGAGATCTGCGTGCCACGGCGCTGCAGCTCGGCGGCGAGCGACTTCAGCGCCTTGGGCGGCGCGGCCTCGTCGACGAAGTGGAAGCCGGTCTGGTCGGTCTCGGCGACGATGGCCTCGATGCGGTCCACCAGCGTGGCGGCGGTGGCCGTCTCGTAGCGCGAGATGTAGTCCAGGCTCACGTCGCAGAAACTGCACTTCTTCCAGTAGCAGCCGTGCGCCACCGTCAGCTTGTTCCAGCGCCCGTCGCTCCACAGCCGGTTCATCGGGTTGAGCATGTCGAGCAGCGACAGGTATTTTTCCAGCGGCAGCCCATCCCACGTCGGCGTGCCGACCTCGGCGAACGGCACGTCGGGCTCGACGAAGTTGACATAGCGCACCAGCCCGCTGTCCGCGTCCCGCACGAAGGTGCGCACAAGGCGCTGGCGCGAGCGTTTGCCGTTCAGGTGTTCCAGCAGCGCCAGCAGCGGGCGCTCGCCGGAATCCAGCGTCACATAGTCGATGTGGTCGAACACGCGCGGCTCGGCCAGTTCGCGCAGCTCGGTGTTGACAAAGCCACCGCCCAGCGCCACGACGATCGTCGGATCGACCGCCTTGACCGCCTGCGCGATGCGGAACGCCGCATACACCGCCCCCGGAAACGGCACCGACAGCAGCACCAGCCGCGGCCGGTGCCGCTCGACCACCGCCCGGGTCAGCTCGGTCAGCACCTCGTCCATCAGGTTCGGCGCCGCCGCGAGCGCCTCGGCCAGCGGCTCGAAGGTCGGCTGGCTGGTGGCGAGCGACTCGGCGTAGCGCACGAACTCGAAGCGCGGATCGACCGCATCCCGCAGCACGTCGGCGAGGTCGTTCAGGTAGAGCGTGGCGAGATGGCGCGCCTTGTCCTGCAACCCAAGCGCCCCGAAAGCCCAGGCCAGCGGATCGCCGCCGTCCTCGTCCACATAGACATCGAGCGTGCGGAAGCGCGGCCCCTCGGGCAGGAAGGCGCGGCTGTTGATGCGGTGCGCCAGCGTCGTGTCACGGCCCTGCAGGAAGGCGATGACGCGGTCGATGGTCGCCACGTAGCGGTCGAACTGCGCCATGAAGCTCTGCACCGGCTCGGTCGGGCGCTTGGGTGGCGACGCTTCGAGACGACGGCGGATCTCCAGCAGCCCGTCCCGCGACAGCAGCCGCAGCACCAGCGCCAGCGCCAGGTCTTCCTGCACCGCGTCCACGCCGCGCGAGCGCAGGAAGCCGGTGAGGTAGGCGGTGGAGGGGTACGGGGTGTTGAGCTGGGTCATCGGGGGGATGACGGACAGCACGCGCAAGGGGGTATCGGACATGGCGCGGCTCGCGGAGCAAGCAGACGACTGGGGGCGCACATTCTGCCAGTCGGGCCTCGGATATCGCCCGATCAGGCCAAGCCCGGTGGTGGCAAGCTCACCGCAGACGACAGCCTGGTCCTTCCGAGTTCGCGCCATGACCACCACCGACGCCGCCGACCCGACCGACACGCCCCCGGACGCCCCGACCCGCACCGATGCCTGGTACCGATCCGAATCCGGCTTCCAGAGCGCGGACCACACACGCCTGTACTACCGCTGCCGGCAACCCCTCGACACCCGCCGCACCCCGGCCTCGCCGCCGCTGCGGGTGCTGGTCTTCCTGCACGATGACCACCAGCACTCCGGCCACCTGCAAGCCCTCGCGGACGAACTCCTTGGCTTCCAGGACTGGTCCTTCGCCTGGGACGCCCGGGGCCACGGCCATTCGCCCGGCGACCACGACGCCACGGCCGACATCGACCGGCTGGTCCAGGATTTCCACCACTTCACCCGCCATCTCCGCCAGACCCTCGGCCTGTCGACCGAGGACATGGTCGTCGTCGCGCATGGCCTGGGTGCGCTGGTGGCGGCCACCTGGGTCCATGACCACGCACCCTGCCTGCGCGGACTCGTGCTGGCAGCCGCGGCCTTCCAGCCCAAGGCCTGGCCGGCCCGCTTCACCGCCTTGGCTCGGCAGCGGGCCACCACGGCGCGGCGGATCGTCGCCAACGCCGCGGCGATCGACGTGCCGACGCTGGTGCTGGTGGCGGGCGAGGACTCGGTCGTCCACCCGGCGGCGCAGCTGCAGTTCTTCGACCACCTCGGTGCGCGCCAGAAACGGCTCGTCCAGCTCCCGCACAGCGACCACGAGGTCTTCCACGGACCCGAAGCACCGCGGGAGGAAGCGCTCCGGGAGACCTGGCGCTTCATCCACGATTGCTACGGGCAGCCGATGGCCACGCGCGAGGACCGTCTGGACGGCGACCGCAACAGCCGCAGCGCCACCCAGTTCCAGCACCTGCAGCGGGACACACTCGGCTCCAGCCCTGCGCGCCTGGGACATGCGCTGCAGCGGCACCTGCTGCACGCGCTGGGACCGTACAGCGATGGACTGCGGGCCGGACTGGCCTACGGATTCGATGCGGGCGTGACACAGGACCATGTCTACCGCCGCGAGGCCAGCGGGCGGGCCTGGTTCGGCCGGTGGCTCGACCAACGCTATCTGCATTCGCCGGGATCACGCGCCCTGCAACAGCGCCAGCAGCATCTGCAGCATGTGCTGACCGAGCTGATCGCGACCCACCCGGGCAGCCTGATGCCACGTGTCCTGGACGTGGCCGCCGGCGGCGGGCGCTACCTGCTGGAGACCGCCAAGCGCTTCCAGGACCGCCCGATGCGGATCACGCTACGGGACCAGGACCAGGCCAGCCTCGATGCAGCGGCACGGCTGGTGGACACCCTGGCGCTGAACCACACGGTCGAATACCAGTGCCGCGATGCCCTCTCGCCGGACAGCTACCCCGTCGACGAGCCGCTGCAGGACATCGTGGTCGTGTCAGGCTTGTTCGAGCTGGTCAGCGAGAACGCGCCGGTGCTGGCCGCGCTGCAGGGCATCCAGCGGCAGCTCCACCCTGGCGGTCACCTCGTCTACACCGGGCTACCCTGGCACCCCGACTGGCTGCGCCAAGCCCGGATCCTGAACGACCGGCGCGGCGAGCCGCTGCAGATGCGCCTGCGCCCCCAGGTGGAACTCGACGCGCTGGTGGCCAGCATCGACTGCCGCAAGGTGCTCGGCCTGATCGGGCCGGACGGCGTTCACACGGTGTCAGTGGCCCGGTTCGAGCCGGATCACACCGCCCCGATCATCCCGCCATCGACCCGCACCACCGACCCGGTGACATAGGACGCCCGCGCGCTCGCCAGGAACGCCACCACGTCGGCGTATTCCTGCACGTCGCCCACGCGCCCCATCGGAATCGACGCGGCGCTGTCGGCCTGGATCTGCGCGACATCCTTGCCTTGCCGCTGTGCAGCCTGTTCGTCGAGGAACTGGATGCGGTCGGTGGCGATGCGGCCGGGGACGACGATGTTGGCGGTGATGCCGTCACGCGCGACTTCACGCGCCAGCGTCTTCGACCAGCCCACCAGCGACAGCCGCAGCGCATTCGACATCGCCAGGTTCGCGATCGGCGCGACCACGCCCGACGAGGTGCTGGTGACGATGCGGCCCCAGCCGCGTGCCTTCATGCCGGGGAGCACGCGGTCGGTCACCGCGATCACGCTCAGCACCATCGCCTGGAACTGCGCCAGCCAGCGCTCGGGCGGCTGGCCGGCGGCGGTGCTCGGCGGCGGGCCGCCGGTGTTGTTGACCAGGATGTCGACCGGGCCGAAGCGGGCTTCGACTTCGGCGATGCGCGGCTCGATCTGCGCCAAGTCGGCCAGATCCCAAGGCAGCGCCAGCGCCTGCCCGCCGGCCGCCTCGATCTCGGCCACCAGCGCGGCCAGCCGGTCCACCCGCCGCGCCGCCACGGCCACGCGGCAGCCTTCGGCCGCCAGCGTGCGGGCAATCGCGGCGCCCAGGCCACTGCTGGCGCCCAGCACGAGCGCGGTCTTGTTCGTCAATCCAAGGTCCATCGAAAGCTCCAGTCCAGTCCAGTTCAGTGCGTTGTCCAGTGCGTCGCAGGAATCACCACGGGATGATGCGGTCGGCCCGCGCCCGGGTCGCCTCGATCAGCCGGGCGTTCGGCTCATCGGTCGATTCCACCCAGGCGCGTGCAGCCTCGGGCGTGCGGCCGAACTGCACATGGCGGGCGATCAGCCGCGCCAGCCGCAGCGCCGGGTCCACGTCCACGTACCACGCCTCGTCCAGCAGCGCCCGCACCTGCCCCCAGGCGCCCAGGCGCGGATCGTCGAGCAGCAGGTAGTTGCCTTCGACGATCACCAGCCGCGTCGCGGGAAACACCGGGATCGCCCCGGCCACCGGCTCCTCGATCTCGCGGCGAAACTCGGGCGCCAGCACTGTCTCGTCTGCTGGCTGGTCACGCAGCCGGCGCAGCAGGGACACGAAACCGGCGCTGTCGAACGTGTCCGGTGCGCCCTTGCGCGCGGCGCGGCCGAGGCGGGCGAGTTCGACATTGGCGAGGTGGTAGCCGTCCATCGGCACGACCTGCGCCGTGCCGGGGTGGCGCGCCTCCCAGGCGGCGAGCAGCGCAGCGGCGAAGGTGGACTTGCCGGCACCAGGCGACCCGATCAGGCCCAGCAGCATGCGGGGCCGACCGTCGGCCAGCCGCGATGCGAGAAGTTCGAGACAGGAGGCGGGGACAGTGGCGAGGACTTGCATGCCGCGATTGTCCGCCAGCCGGGCGTCCGGCGACTGCCGTGTCAAAGCACCTCGGCCCGCTTGTCCCACTGTCGGATCCACTCCGGCAAGGCCTCGGCCGGCATGGGCCGCCCGATGAAATACCCCTGCGCTGTGTCGCAGCCGGCGTCGCGCACGAAGTCCCAGTCGGCACGGGTCTCGACGCCTTCGGCCACGGCGGTCATGTCGAGCTGGTGGGCCAGCTCCAGGCTGGCGATGAAGAGGGCACGCTGGGTCGCCTGCTCGCGGTTGCCGTGGACAAAGCCACGGTCGATCTTCAACTCGTCGAAGGGCATGTCGCGCAGCTGTGCCAGCGAGGAATGCCCGGTGCCGAAGTCGTCGATCGACAGGCCGATGTGCTTCAGGCGCAGCCGGGTGAGGATGTCCATCGGCGCCCGCAGGTCGCGCATCAGCCGCGACTCGGTGACTTCCAGCATCAGGTCGGTCGGCGCGACACCGTGGTGCGCCACTTCGCGCAGCACGAATTCCGGGAAGTCCAGCCGCGCCAGGTTGTCCATCGACACATTGACCGCCACCCGCAGCGCCATGCCCGCGTCGCGCCAGCGCCGCGCCTGGGCCAGCGCCTGCGACAGCACGGTGCGCGTGAGCGCGTCGATCTGGCCGCTGGCCTCGGCCACCGCGATGAAGCTATCCGGGTAGAGCAGCCCCTCGACCGGATGGCGCCAGCGCACCAAGGCCTCCACGCCGACCAGCGCCTTGTCCACCAGCGAAACCTTCGGCTGGTAGTACAGGACAAACTGCCGGGCCCGCATCGCGCGCTCGATCTCGTCCGGCGACCGCGTGCGCGCCGCATGCTGCACCCGCTCGGGCACGAAGCCTCCGCGCCAGAGGGCCACCAGATCGCCCAGGACCGCCGAGGGCACCGGCTTGTGCAGGTGGCTGACGACATGGAGCTGGTAGGCACTGGCGAGCTTGGCCGCCGTTTCCAGCACGCGGTGGTCCGCGCCGCTGACCAGCGCAAGCGTGCCCTGGAACTGCAGCTCGGCCAGGTGGCGCATGAACTCGACCCCGTCCATGTCCGGCATGTTCAGGTCGAGCAGCAGCAGCATGGCGGAGGTGTCCCGCCCGCGCAGCCGCTGCAGGGCGACCACGCCGGAGCTGCAAGCCTGCACGGTGTCCACCCCCAGCGCGGCCAGTTGCCGCTGCAGCACCTGGAGCTGGAAGGTATCGTCATCCACCAGCATCAGCGTCGGCGTCGGCTCGGCACTGGCCGGCAGCTCCAGCCCGCCCAGCGCACCCTGGCGACCTTCCAGACGGGCCAGCAGCGCGGCGAGGTCGTGCTCGAAACGCTGCAGCCAGGCGTGGACCGCCACCCCGTCGCCGGCCGCACCCGCCTGTTCCAGCCCGGCACAGGAGCTGCCCATCGCCATGGCACCCATGGCACGGGCCGAGGACTTGAGCCGGTGGCCCAGGGCGCCGGCCTGCGTCCAGTCCGAGCGCCCGGCGGCCGTCCGCAGCACCTGGGCGGTGGCGCGGGTCGAGACCAGGAAGTCACGCTGAAAGAGGTCCAGCTGGACCGGGTCATCGCCGATGAGCCGGGCCAGCGCGGTCTCGTCGAAGACGGGCAGCGCAGCCGCTTCGGCGGGCATCGGAGTGTCCGCCCAGGGCGGGGACACGGCGGGCGCCAGCCAGCGCGCCAGCGTGGCACCGAGCTGGTCGAGCTGCACCGGCTTGCTCAGGTAATCGTCCATGCCAGCCAGGCGACAGCGGTCGGCCTCGCCGCTCAGGGCATTGGCCGTCAGCGCCACGATGGGCAGGCGCCGCCCCGGTGGCTCCTCCCGGCGCAGGGTGCTGGCCAGTTCATAGCCATCCATCCCGGGCATGTGCAGGTCGGTCAGCAGCAAGGCAAAGCGCCCGCTGCGGGCCCGCTCCAGCGCATCCAGCCCGTTGTCGGCGACTTCGACCGCCAGGCCGAGCAAGGCCAGCTGGCGCCGGATGACCTTCTGGTTGATGTCGTTGTCCTCCGCCACGAGCACCAGACGCCCCTGCAAGGTGGCTTCGATGTGGCCAGCGGGTTTCTGGCGGTCCAGCGGCAGACCGCTGGCCAGATCGAGCGGATCCGGCGCACAGCGTCCAGCCGCCAGCGCCACGGCCTTGAACAGCGCCGCGCGGTGGAGCGCGCCCCGGTCGAGGACCACCTGCCCAGACCCGATCACACGCGGACTGCGGCGCTGCCCCGGCGTGAGCCAGACCCAGTGCGTCGCGGGCAGGTCCAGCTCGCGGCGCAGGTGCTCCAGTGCGGCATCCAGCGGGTCGCGGAACTGCTCCGTCTGCCACAGCACGACATGGGGCCGCGTCTCCCGTATACCCGTCAGGGTGCGTCGCAGGGCCTGCGGATCGGCCCAGGCCTGGACCTGGGCCCCGGCGCTGGCAAGGTAGGCACACCAGTCGCGGGCCTGCACGGCATCGGCGAGCACGACATGGCACACCAGGCCTGACAGGTCGCTGGCGGGCTCCGCAGGCGCGGGCGACGGCGCGGACACGCAGCGGCGCAGCGGCAGGGACACCGCAAAGTCGGCGCCCTGCCCCGGCGTGCTCTGCACGCTGATCTCGCCACCGAACGCCCGCACCAGGCGGCGGCAGATGGACAGGCCCAGGCCAGTGCCGCCGTAGCGGCGCGAGGTGCTGCCTTCGGCCTGCTCAAAGGGATCGAAGACACGGGCCTGCGCGGCCAGCGACAAGCCGATGCCGTTGTCGCGCACCAGCAGCTGCAGCCGGTCCGTGCCCACGGCGTCCACCCGGACCCGCACCCGGCCTTCGCGCTCCAGTCCAGCCGAGAACTTGATGGCATTGCTCAGCAGGTTGTTGAGGATCTGGCGCAGCCGCACCGCGTCACCGCTGATCCATTCCGGCAGCGCAGGATCGACGAACACCTCCAGCGCCACCCGCCGTCCGCAGGCCACCGGCTGCAGCGCGTCGCACACGCCCTCCACCAGCCGCAACAGCGCCACCGGCTCCGACTCCAGCACCAGATGCCCGGCCTCGATCTTCGAGAAGTCGAGGATGTCATCGAGGATGCCCAGCAGCGCGAAGGCCGAGTCGCGGATCGTGTCGGCCAGGTCGGCCTGGTAGGGCGTCAGGCTCGACTGGCGCAGCACGTCGACGATGCCGACGACCCCGTTCATCGGCGTGCGGATCTCGTGGCTCATCGTGGCCAGGAAGTTGCTTTTGGCCAAGCAGGCCGCCTCGGCGGCCTGCTTGGCCAGCGCCAGCTCCGCCGTGCGGGCGCAGACGCGGGCCTCCAGATGCTGCAGGTGCAGGTCCAGCGCCTGGGACTGGCGCCAGATCGCCATCCAGTGGGTGGCTGCGCGGCCGAGGTCGGCCAGCAGGCCACGCTGGGCGTCCGTGAGCTGGCGGGGCTGCCGATCGATGACGCAGAGCGTGCCGATCTGGTGTCCGTCCAGCCCGATGGGCACACCGGCGTAGAAGCGGATGTGCGGGTCGCCCAGCACCAGCGGGTTGTCGGCGAACCGCGGATCGCCCACGGCATCCGGCACCTCGAACAGCGTGTCGCCCAGGATGGCATGGCCGCAGAACGACGGTACGCGCGGCGTCTGCGCCACCGCCAGCCCGTAGGCGGCCTTGAACCACTGGCGGTCCGTGTCCACCAGGCTGACGAGGGAAATCGGACAGCCCAGCGCCAGCGCTGCGCTGCGCACGAGACCGTCCAGCACCGGATCTGGCGGCGTGTCCAGCACGTTCAGACCATGCAGGGTCTGCAGGCGCTCGGCATCATTCAGTGGTTTCGGGGCGGGAATCATGCGGGGTCATCAGTCGGGGTAGGCGAAGCGGCGTCGAGGTCGCTCCGCGGCAGCGGGCGGGACTGCCACCAGCGCTGCAGACAGGCCCCCAGGGCTTTCCAGTCCAGCACGGACGGATGCCCGGACACGGTGCGGGCCAGATCGTCGAACAGCATCACCGTGGTGAGAGGCGAGACACGGGCCAGATGCCGCACCACGATCGGCGCAAAGGCATCGTCCACCGCGAAGTCCAGCAGCAGCAGCTCGGCCGGCCGGCGCGCCGAGCGCAGCAGCGCATCCACCACAGTGTCAGCACGCTCGACCTGCAGGTCACCCGGCAACCGGGCCACGGCGGCGTGCACCTGTGCGCAGCGGTGATCCGTTGCAGCGACCACCAGCACCCGACATGGCGGAGCAGGCGACAGCGGCTCGGGAAGACGATCGGATCGGGACAGGGGCGGCAGCACACCAGGACTCCCGCCGGCACCAGCGCCAGCGTGGCCGCGACTCTAGGGCCGCGGCGGCGGGCGGTCTGTGGGGAGTTCTGGATCGACGCTGTCAGGTGATGTCGTGGCGAAATCGATTACGGCTCATCCGCCCCGATCAGCCCGGCCCGGATGGCCAGCCGCACCAGCGCCGGCACATCCGACACGCCGAGCTTGCCCATGAGGCGGCTGCGGTAGGAGTCGACTGTCTTGGGCGAGAGGTGCAGCAGCGTGCCGATCTCGGTGCTGGAGCGGCCGCGCACCACCAGTTCGATGATCTGGCGCTCGCGGGCGGACAGGCCCTCCAGCGCGGCGGGCTCGTCGCGGGCCGTGAGGCCCTGCACGGCCAGATCGGCCACATCCGGGCTCAGGTGGCGTCGGCCTTGCAGCACCGCCTCGATCGCGCCGATCAGCTCGGCCGAGGGCGAGCCCTTGAGCACATACCCCAAAGCCCCCAGCCGCAGTGCCTCCGCCACATGCCGGGGCTGTGCCGACATGCTCAGCACGATGGTGCGGGTCGGCAGGCGCCGGCGCTGCAGCTCGGTCAGCAGCGCCAGCCCGGAGCGCTCGCCCAGGTGCAGGTCCAGCAACAGCAGCGCCGGGGCCAGCCGCTGCAGCTCGGCCAGCGCCAGCGTCGGGTCCGCCGATTCGCCCACCACCCGGTAACCGCTGGCCTGCAGCACGGCGCGCAGGCCGTCGCGCATCATCGCGTGGTCATCGACCAGGTAGATCTCGGTCATGTCGGGGCTCCTTCCCAGCGCAGGTGGACGCGGGTACCGCCGTCCGCAGTCGAGTCGACTGTGAAACGGGCACCGATGGCGATGGCACGCTCGCGCATGCCGACGATGCCGAGGTGGCCGGGCCGTCCCTGCCGCAGGGGCTGGGGCACGCCGAGGCCATCGTCGATGACCTCCAGGGTCAGACCGCTCGTGTCGGCATCGAGCAGCACCCGGATCAGGCTGGCCTGCGCATGCTGCCGGGCGTTGGCCACCGCCTCGCGCGCCACCATGAACACGCCGTACTCGACATCCGACGGCCAGCGCAGCGCATGGGCGGCATCACTGGCCTCGATCAGGACATCGGCACCGGGACCGGTGTGGCAGCCGTCCAGCGGCACGGCGCGCGACCGGATCTCGTTGTCGAGCGCCGCCACGAGCTCCTGCGTCTCCAGCATCGGCGGGCGCAGATCGGCCAGCACATGGCGCACCTCGCGCACCGCCTGGTCCAGCAACTGCCCGATGCCGGTGCAGGCCCGGACCATGCCGGGGGGCAAGGTCGCGCCGAAGGTGGCATGCGCCGCTTCGAGGTTCAGCCGCATCACCGCCAGCGTCTGGCCGACATGGTCATGCAGCGACTGCGCCACACGCTGGGTGGTGAGCTTTTCCTGCGCCAGCAGACGCCGTGTCAGCTCGGACAGCTCCAGCTGGTAGGTCAGCAAGGCCCGCTCCGAAGCGCGGCGCACGCGGATGTCGCGCAGCACCAGCACATGCCGGTGTCCGTCGAGCGAGCGCATGCTGACTTCGGCCGGAAAGCGTGTGCCGTCGCGGCGCAGGTGCTCCCATTCGTCGAGCTGGCTCTGGTCGGACAGCAGCCGGCCGAGTTCCGCCGGCAGGCGTGAACGCTCGTGTTCGGCCAGCAGGGCGTCCAGCGACAGGCACAGCAGTTCTCCGCGGCTGTAGCCGAACAGCGCCAGGGCCTGGGCATTCGCGTCCAGCACCTTCAGCGTCTGGTCGACCAGCAGCACGCCGTCGGCCAGCTGTTCGAACACCAGGCGCCGGTAGGCCTCGGACTCGCGCAGGGCCTGTTCGGCCTGCTTGCGTTCGGTGATGTCGAAGGTGGTGCCGGCCATGTAGATGGCGCGGCCCTGCGCATCCCACATCGCCTGGCCCTGGGTCTGGAACCAGCGCCAGCCGCCATCCGCATGGCGCATGCGGAACTCCAGGCCGTAGTCGGCGCGCTGGCGCAGATGATCGGTGAGGGCCTGGCGGAATCGGCCGAGATCGTCCGGGTGCAGCAGCTGCTCAAAGGCCTCGCGGCTGCGGTCATCGGGCGGCGTCGACATGCCGATCGACTGCCAGAAGTCGGCCGCCACCACCAGCTGCCCGGTGTCGGCGCTCCAGTCCCAGACCTGGCCGTGGCGGGAGGCGAGCCGGTAACGCAGTTCGCTGCGCTGCAGCGCCTGTGCGCTCGCGTGGCGGGCGGTGATGTCCGAGAAATACACCGACACGCCGTGGGGCGACGGATAGACGCGGCACTCGAACCAGCGGTTCCATTTGGCGTAGAAGTCCTCGCGGACGGCGGGGCGCTGCGCCTGCAGCGACTGCAGCAACATGCGCTGGAAGCTGCTGCCCTCGATGCCGGGGAACTCGGTCCAGAACACACGGCCGAGCAGGGCCTGTGGATCGGCATGGCCCAGCACGGCCGCCCCCTTGGCGTTGACATAGGTGAAGCGCCAGTCGTTGTCCAGCACGGCAAACCCGTCGCCGATGCGCGCCAGCACATCGCGCAGCAGCGCATGCGCCCGGTCCTGCGCCTGACGGGCCTGCTCCTCGCGTTCCATGGCCCGACAGCGCCGATCCACGCCGCGCATCAGCACCACATGGAGCAGCAGCGCCGTGCAGCCGACGAACAGCCAGCCCTTGACGGCCGCGGCCACCGCCCGCAGCGCCGGGTCCGCCAGCAGGGCCGACACCACGGAATCCGACAGCGCGATCCACAGCAGCCCCGCCAGCGTGTAATAGAACACCAGCCGCCAGACTTCCGCCTCGGCGCGCGCACGGTCAGTGGCGGCAGTGGCGGCGGCAAAGTGTCCGGGCGGCTCGGGTCGATCGGCTGGTGCGTCCTGGGAAGACATCGGGGGTCAGGCTCCTCAACGGTGACCCCTTCAATTTACAGGTTCGGGGCGATTCCTCACAGGCGAACGTGCGGGCACGCGCACCCGGAATGCCGGCAACACCACGCGGAACACCGATCCCTTGCCGGGCACGCTGTCGATCAGCAGCTCGCCATCGTGGCGCTGCACGACGTGCTTGACGATCGCCAGCCCCAGCCCGGTGCCGCCGGTCTCGCGCGAGCGGCTGCTGTCGACGCGGTAGAAACGCTCGGTCAGCCGGGGGATGTGCTCCCGGTCGATGCCGGGGCCGGTGTCGGTGACACGGAATTCGCCCGTGCCATCCGCCCGGACCGACCACTGCGCCGTCACGCTGCCGCCGGCCGGCGTGTAACGCAGCGCATTGCTCACGAGGTTCCAGAACGCGCTGAACAGCTCGGACTCGGTGCCGCTGAGCTGCGCGCTGCTGTCCACATGCAGCAGGAAGCGGTGCTGCTCGCGGTCATGGGCCCGCGCGCTGACCTCGATCTGCGCCAGCATGTCGCCCACCTCGGTCCAGGTGTCGGCGGCGGGCCGCGGCGCGCCCTCGATCTGGGCCAGCGCCAGCAGGTCGGTGACGAGGTTGCGCATGCGGTCGGTCTGCTGGCGCATCAGGGTCAGCACGCGCTGGCGCTCGGCCCCGGTGAGCGGCAGATCGGACAAGGTCTCGATGAACCCGGACAGCACCGTGAGCGGGCTGCGGATCTCGTGCGAGACGTTGGCGACGAAGTCGCGGCGCATGCGGTCGCTGCGCTCGCGCACGGTCACGTCCTGCGACAGGACCAGCTTCATCGTGCCGCCATAGGGGCGCACGGTGACCGACAGCATCGCGTCGCCGCGCGGGCTGGGAAACCCCACCGCCTCGTCGAAACGCCCGGATTGCAGGTGGTCGACGAAGGCCGGCGCCCGCACCAGGCTGGTGACCCGCTGGTCGCGGTCGCGCAGCATGTCGAGGCCGAAATGGCCAGCCGCCGTCTGGTTGATCCACTGCAAGTGATCCTGCGCATCGAGCAGCAGGATGCCGTTGGGCGAGGCATCGATGGCGGACAGGAAGCTCTCCAGCCGCTGGGCGTGCTGGGCTTCGCGCGCGTCGGCGGCACGCAAGGCACGGTCGACCCGCTGCCCGATCTCGCCGAGGATGCCCGGCAAGACTGGCGCCGGCACCGCCGCCAGCATGCCGTGGCTCGTCCAGCGCAACAACATCCGCTCGCGCCGGTACAGCTGCAAGGCCCAGGCCGTGGCGCCGAGCGCCAGCAGCACACTCAACACCAGGGCCGTGGTCACGCGGCGGCCTGTCCCGTCTGGCCTGCGCTCCCGGCCACGTTCGGGCGCGCCAGCCGGTAGCCGGCACCCCGGACTGTCTCGATCAGATCGGCACAGCCGCAGGGGGTCAGTGCGGCGCGCAGGCGCTTGATGTGGACATCGACCGTGCGTTCCTCGATGAAGACATGGTCGCCCCAGACCCGGTCGAGCAGCTGGTTGCGGCTGTGGACACGCTCCGGGTGCGACATCAGGAAACGCAGCAGGCGGAACTCGGTCGGGCCGAGTGCCACTTCCTCCTGGCCGTGCCAGACACGGCGCGTGGCGGGATCGAGCCGCAGCGCGCCCGCCTCGACCGGCACATCCAGCGCCTCGGGCAGCTTGCGCCGCAGCACGGCGCGGATGCGCGCCAGCAGCTCGCCGGTGGAGAACGGCTTGGTCAGGTAGTCGTCCGCGCCGGCGTCCAGCCCCTGGATCAGGTCGCGCTCCTCGGAGCGGGCCGTCAGCATGATGATCGGCAGCTCCCGCGTGCGGGCGTCGCCGCGCCAGCGCCGCGCCAGCGACACGCCAGACTCTCCGGGCAGCATCCAGTCGAGGATGACCAGCTCCGGCAACTGCTCGGTCACCTGCCGCACGGCGGCGTCGGCGCTGTCGGCGACACGCACCTCATGGCCCTCGTAGCGCAGGTTCAGCGCGATCAGCTCGGCGATCGCCGGCTCGTCCTCGACGATCAGGATGCGTCCCATGGTGTCCAGTCCTTGCGGTGGCGGCTCACTGCACCGCGTTCTCGACGCTGTCGAGCGGCGAGTGGCGCACGTCGGCGCCCTTGACGATGTAGATCACCTGCTCGGCGATGTTCTTGGCGTGGTCACCGACGCGCTCGATCGCCTTGACGACGAAGACGAGGTCGATGGAGGCCGAGATGGTGCGCGGGTCTTCCATCATGTAGGTGATGAGCTTGCGCATCAGGCCGTCGAACTCGGCGTCGATCTCGTTGTCCTGCTTGATGACCTGCAGCGCCTGCGCCGCGTCGAGCCGGGCGAAGGCGTCGAGCGCACGGCGCAGCGAGGTCGTCGCCAGCTGGGCCTCGAAGGACACGTCGGCCACCGGCAGGCGGCTGGACATGCCGGTGGTCATCAGGCGCTGCACCGTGCGGGCGATGCGCGCAGCCTCGTCGCCGACCCGCTCCAGATTGCCGATGGTCTTGGAGGTCGCGATCAGCAGGCGCAGGTCGCGGGCGGTGGGCTGGCGGCGCGCGATGATGGTCGAGAGATCGCGGTCGACGTCGATCTCCATCTGGTTGACCCGGTGTTCCTGGCGGATGACCTGGTCGGCGGTCTCGTGGCTGAAGTGGGTCAGCGCGTAGACGGCCTGTACGACCTGGGCTTCCACGAGGCCGCCCATTTCGAGCACGCGGGTGGAAATGCCGCTGAGTTCGGCATCGAACTGGGTGGAGAGGTGCTTGTCGCTCATGGAATGGTCCTCCCTGGGGTCAGCCGAAGCGGCCGGTGATGTAGTCCTCGGTCTCTTTGCGCTTGGGCTTCACGAAGATGTCCTTGGTGGGGCCGAATTCGATGAGTTCGCCAAGGTACATGTAAGCGGTGTGGTCCGACACACGGGCCGCCTGCTGCATGTTGTGGGTGACGATCAGCACCGAGACCTTGCGCTTGATCTCGCCGATCAGGTCTTCGATGGAGCCAGTGGCGATCGGGTCGAGCGCCGAGGTCGGCTCGTCGAACAGCATCAGCTCTGGATCGGTGGCCAGTGCACGGGCGATGCACAGCCGCTGCTGCTGACCGCCGCTCAGGGCGAACGCCAGATCGTCGAGGCGGTCCTTCACCTCGTTCCACAGCGCGCCACCCTTCAGCGCCGCCTCGACGCGCCCGTCGAGTTCGGAGCGGTTGCGAATCCCGCGCACCCGCAAGCCGTAGGCCACGTTCTCGTAGATCGACTTCGGGAACGGGTTTGGCTTCTGGAACACCATGCCGATGCGCATGCGGACTTCGATCGGATCGACGTCCTTGGACAGGATGTTCACGTTGTCCGGCTTCAGGAGGATCTCGCCTTCGTAGCGGTTGCCTGGATACAGGTCATGCATGCGGTTGAAGCAGCGCAGCAGCGTGCTCTTGCCGCAGCCGCTGGGGCCGATCAGCGCCGTGACCTTGTGCTCCTCGACCGACATCGAGACGCTCTTGAGGCTCTTGAAATCACCGTAGTAGAAGCTGAGGTCACGGACCTCGGCCTTGTTGACCACAGCGGGAGTCGCCGCAGTCCGTTCGAGCGTGTCTGTCACCATTTGATGGTCTTTCGAACCTGGTAGCGCAGGTAGATGGCCAGGCCGTTCATCATGAGCGTCATGAACAGCAGGATCACGCCGGCCGCTGCGGCGTTGACTTGGAAGTCCACATTGGGTCGGGAGACCCAGTTGTACATCTGGATCGGCAAGACGGTGAACTCGGACCAGATCCACTGCATGCTCAGGAACGGGAACTCGCCCGTCACAGGCAACGGCGGCAGGAAGGCGATGAAGGTCAGCGCCCCAATGGTGATGATGGGCGCCGTCTGGCCGATGGCCTCGGCCATGCCCAGGATCACGCCCGTCAGCATGCCGCCGCGTGAATAGGGCACCAGGTGGTCGCTGACCATCTGCCAGCGGGTGGCGCCCACGCCGTAAGCCGCCTCGCGGATGTGGATCGGCACTGCACGCAGCGCCTCGCGAGACGACACGATGACGATCGGCAGGATGAGCAGGGCCAGCGTCAGGCCGGCAGTCAGGATGCTTTCACCGAAGCCGAACTGGTAGACGAACAAGCCCAGCGCCAGCAAGCCGTAGACGATCGACGGCACACCAGCCAGGTTGGTGACGTTGATCTCGATCAGGTCGGTGAACCAGTTCTTGCCCGCGTACTCTTCGAGGTAGATGGCCGCACCGATGCCGATCGGCACTGCCGCCAGCATCGTCAACAGCATCACCAGCGCGCTGCCCACCCAGGCCGACAGGATGCCCGCCTGCGCGGCACGCCGCGAGGGGAAGCTGGTCATGAAGTCCCACGACAGCCGCGGCAGACCATCGATCAAGAGGTCAAGAAAGGCCGCCAGCAGCACCAGTACCGCGAAGGCCGTGAACAGCACGCCGAAGAAGGCGAACAGGTTCTGGCGGAAGATGCCAGACTTGATGCGTGCCCGCATCGCCTGCAGATCCCGGGTCGGCGCGACGGGCGCCTGAGAGTTGACAGTGGTCATGGTCAGTACGCCTTGCGGTAACGACGGCGCAGGAAATGCCCGGTCAGGTTGAGCACCAGCGTCATGATCAGCAGAACGAGGCCTGCCGCGAAGATGCTGCGATAACCCACCGAACCGTGCTCCAGATCCCCCATGCTGACCTGGGCGATGTAGGCGGTGAGCGTAGCGGCCGCATCCAGCGGATTGAAGGTGAAGTTGGCGTTCTGGCCGGCGGCGATCGCGACGATCATCGTCTCGCCGATGGCCCGTGCCGCCGCGAGCACGAAGGCGGCCACCACACCCGAGATGGCCGCGGGCATCACGACCGTGAGCGCCGTCTGCATCTTGTTGGACCCCAGCGCATACGCACCTTCGCGCATGGCCATCGGCACCGCACGCATCGCGTCCTCGGACAGCGAAGCAATGGTCGGAATGGTCGCCACGCCGATCACCAGACCTGGCACCAGCATGTTGAACCCCGGAAGATCCGGCAGGATGGTCGCCTGCAGCAGCGGCGTGACGAAGAGCAGCGCGAAGTAGCCGAACACGATGGTCGGCACCGCCTGGATCAGCTCCAGCGCCGGCTTGATGATTTCGCGGGCGGTGTGCGGCGCAAACTCCGACAGGTAGATGGCAATCACGGTCCCCATCGGCACGGCCACGAGCATCGCGATGAAGGTGATGGTCAGCGTGCCGGACACCAGCGGCAGGATGCCGTACTGCGGGTTCTCGAACAGCGGCGTCCAGACGGTGCCGGTAATGAAGTCCCAGACCGACACAAAGCTGAAGAATCCGATCGACTCATGGACCAGGATGACCGTGATGGCCACCGTGGTGAACACGGCCACCAGACCGCAACCCAGCAGCAGCAGTTCAATGAACCGCTCTTTCAGATTGCGCGAGAACTTGTGCTTCAGCCGCGTCGGATCGACGACTTGCGCTGCGTCTGCACGGAGGGGAATGGCGACCAAGGTTCGCTCCATCTATGGTGAACTGCGACCGACCGACCCCGGTCGGCCCGGACCCTGAACACGACACCCCGTGCGGCGATCACCGCAGCGGGGCCACGTGCAATGCCGCTCCGTGGAGCGGCCAGCAGGATCACTCCTTGGCTTCGAGCGTCATCAGCTGCTCGATGGTCAGCCCCACCTTGTTTTCGCCGCCCATCTTGGTGCCGACACGGCCCTTCTGCAGCGCGGTCAGGTTGTACTCGTAGGCCTTGGCGGGCAGCGGCACGTACTTGACTTCCGCCACCAGCTTCGGGGCCTGCTTCATGTAGAAGTCGGCAAACGCCTTGATTTCGGGCTTGGCCAGTGCCTTCGCGTTGACATAGATGAAGATCGGGCGCGACAGCGGCTGGTAAGAGCCGTTGAGCACGTTCGCAGCACTCGGGGCCACGGCCTTGCCGCCCTTCCAGCTGATCGACAGACCCTTGATCTTGTCCTTGTTCTCTTCGTAGTAGGCAAAGCCGAAGAAGCCCAGCGCATTCTTGGCACGGCTGACACCCTGCACGATGACGTTGTCGTCTTCGCTGGCAGTGAAGTCGCCGCGGCTGGACTTGCTCTTGCCAGTGACGGCTTCGGTGAAGTAGTCGAAGGTGCCCGAGTCGGCACCCGCGCCGAACAGCTGCAGCGGCAGGTCCGGGAACGCCGGGTTGGCGTCGTTCCAGCGCATGACCTTGCCCTGGGCGCCCGGTTCCCACATCTTCTTCAGGTCGTCCATGGAGATTTCGTTGAGCGGGTTGTCCTTGTGCACCACCACGGTCAGCGAGTCGTAGGCCACCGGCAGCTCGACGTACTGCACGCCCGCGGCGCGGCAGTCCTTCATCTCACCGGCCAGGATCGGGCGCGAAGCGTTCTGGATGTCGGTCTCACCACGGCAGAACTTCTTGAAGCCACCGCCGGTTCCGCTGATGCCGACCGTCACCTTGAGCTGCTTGTTGGCCTTCTGGAATTCTTCTGCCACCGCTTCGGTCACGGGGAACACGGTGCTGGAGCCGTCAATCTTGACGGACTGGGCATGGGCCAGGGAAGGCAGCACGCCGGCAGCGGTCACGAGGGCAGCCACGGTGGCCAGTTGGGTCAGCTTGTTCATCAGAGATTCTCCAGAGAGACAAATCGTTGTTGCACGGTTCGCCGCGCGCTCCATCTGATCTGTGCAGATGTCACACCCGGCGTGCAGGCCACTGTAGGCAGAAGCTGTGAAAGTTTCGTGACACCGCCCGTCACAGACCAAGGGCACCCAGAGATCAGCCGCTGGAGCTGAAGCGGTAGCCGATGCCGCGCACGGTGCGGATCACGTCGCCCGCGCCAGCGTCTTCGAGGCAGCGGCGCAGGCGCTTGATGTTCTGGTCGACGGTGCGGGCATCGACATCACTGCCCTCACCCCAGACCGTATCGAGGATCTGCTGTCGCTCGATCGCGTGCTCCGGCCGCGCCATCAGGCACTGCAGCAGCTTCAGCTCCACCGGTGCCAGCTCGACCGGCGTCGTCCTTCCGCCTTGGTGCACGGTCACCAGATGACGCTCAACGTCGATCTCGATCGGCCCCCTGCGCAGGCGCCGGATGTCGTGTGTCAGCAGGTGCGTGATCCCGTCGGACAACTCGCCGGGGGCGTCCAGATCGATCAGCACCACATCCGGCCGCACCTCGCCGGCCAGCCGCCGCGCCTCCTGCGCCGACGCCGCCAGCACCGGCAGGAATCCGGCGAACCGGAAATGGGCCGCCAGCAGTTCCCGCTCCACCACGTCCTCCACCACCACCAGCACCGTGCGCACAGACATGGACCCACCCGATCACCGACAAGAAGCCGTCATGGTGGTCCGGGTGTGTGACAGCGTTTTGACAGGACACGTCAGTGGTTGAAATAAATCCATATTTCCAACAAAATGGAAACATGGAATCTGTTCAGACCCACCCCGCCGCACCCGCCCTGCTCGAATCGACGGCCATCGCAGCCCTGGCCGCGCTGGCCCAGCCGATGCGGCTGCGGGTCTTTCGCGCCCTCGTCGGCGCCGGCCCGGTCGGCATGACACCCGGCGCGCTCGGTGCGCTGCTGGATGTGCCGTCCTCGACGCTGTCGTTCCACCTGAAGGAGCTGATGCACGCCGGCCTCGTGACACAGGAGCGCGACGGCCGCCACCTCATCTACCGCGCCGCGATGGCGCGGATGAACGCCCTGCTCGACTACCTCACCGCGCACTGCTGCGAAGGCGCGGCCACGACCTGCGCCACCCCGCCCTCGCCCGATTGCGGCACCGCGTGTTGCTGAATCCCCTGACCGGAGCCCCACCATGAAGCGTTTTCACGTCCACCTCCACGTCGATGACCTGCGCCAGAGCATCGCCTTCTATTCGACGCTGTTCGCCGCCGAGTCGGCCCGCGTCGAAGGCGACTACGCCAAGTGGATGCTCGACGACCCGGCGGTCAACTTCGCCATCTCGACCCGCGGCACCCAGCCCGGCATCGACCACCTCGGCATCCAGACCGACAACGCCGACGAACTCTCCGCGCTGAAGGCCCGCGCCGAGGCCGCCGACATGGCGCTGCTTGACGAAGGTGCGACCACCTGCTGCTACGCACGCAGCGAAAAGCACTGGGTCACCGACCCGCAGGGCATCGCCTGGGAGCACTTCCACACGTTGGGCAACATCCCCGTGTTCCGCGAAGCGCCGGCCGCGGCCACGGAACCCGCCGCCGCCTGCTGCCCGCCCACGCCGCGCGGCAAGCCGATCGGCATCCCCGTGAAATCCGCTGGTTCGTCCTGCTGCTGACCCGCCCCTGTCCCTCGCGCCATGACCGTCCACATCCTGATCCTCTGCACCCACAACTCGGCACGCAGCGTGCTGAGCGAGGGCATGCTCAACCACCTCGCGGCCCGGCTCGGCCGCGATGTCCGCGCCCACAGCGCCGGCAGCGCCCCGAGCGGCCGGCTCAACCCGTTCGCGCTGCAGGCGTTGAACGCCGCCGGCATCGACACCACCGGCTACCACAGCAAGTCGTGGGACGCCTTCACCGGCCCCGACGCGCCGCCGCTGTCCATCGTCATCACCGTGTGCGACTCGGCCGCGGCGGAAACCTGCCCGGTGTTCTTCGGCGGCACGGGCCAGCAGCCCGTCAAGGTCCACTGGGGCTACCCGGACCCGTCGAACGCCGAGGGCGGCGACGCCGGCAAGGCCCGCGCCTTCGAGCTGACCCGGCAAGCCATCGGCTACCGGATGCTGCAACTGCTCGCGCTGCCGCTGGAGACGATGGACCGCGCCGCGCTGCAGGCTGCGCTGGCCACCATCGGCCAGAGCTGAGCCGGCAACCCGAAAGCCTCGCCATGAACGTCTTCGAGCGCTACCTCACCGTCTGGGTCTTCCTCTGCATCGTCGTCGGCATCGCGCTGGGACAGGCGCTGCCCGGCCCCGTCCAGGCCATCGGCGGGATGGAGGTCGCCAAGGTCAATCTCCCCGTCGGCCTGCTGATCTGGGTGATGGTCATCCCGATGCTGCTGAAGGTCGATTTCGGCGCGCTGCACCAGGTCCGCCAGCACTGGCGCGGCATCGGCGTCACGCTGTTCATCAACTGGGCGGTCAAGCCGTTCTCGATGGCGCTGCTGGGCTGGATCTTCATTCGGCATGTGTTCGCCCCGTGGCTCCCCGCCGCGCAGCTCGACAGCTACATCGCCGGCCTGATCCTGCTGGCCGCCGCGCCCTGCACCGCGATGGTCTTCGTCTGGAGCCGCCTCACCCACGGGCACCCGCTGTTCACGCTGTCGCAGGTGGCGCTGAACGACACCATCATGGTGTTCGCCTTCGCACCCATCGTCGGGCTGCTGCTCGGGCTGTCGTCGATCACGGTGCCGTGGGCGACGCTGATGACCTCGGTCGTGCTCTACATCGTCATTCCGGTGGTGATCGCGCAACTCTGGCGCCGGGCGCTGCTGGCGCGCGGTCAGGCGGCGTTCGATGCGGCGCTGGAGAAGATCGGCCCCTGGTCCGTCACCGCGCTGCTGCTGACACTGGTGCTGCTGTTCGCGTTCCAGGGCGAGGCCATCCTGCGCGAGCCGCTGGTGATCGCGATGCTGGCGGTGCCGATCCTGATCCAGGTGCTGTTCAACTCGGCGCTGGCCTACTGGCTGAACCGGCGGGTCGGCGAGGCGCACAACGTCGCCTGTCCGTCCGCCCTGATCGGCGCGAGCAACTTCTTCGAGCTGGCCGTGGCCGCAGCGATCAGCCTGTTCGGCTTCGAGTCGGGCGCGGCGCTGGCCACCGTCGTGGGCGTGCTGATCGAGGTGCCGGTGATGCTGCTGGTGGTGCGGGTGGTGAACCGGAGCAAGGGCTGGTACGAGGCGGGGCTGACGCGGTGAGCCCCGCTCCGCCGCAGCGCAACGGGCTGCCCTTCGCCTGCGTGCTGGGGGCCTGGCACGCGCACGAGGCCGAGCTGCATGGCTACCTGCGGCACCGCCTGCACGACCCGGCGCTGGCCGACGACCTGCTGCAGGACGTGTTCGTCAAGGCGATGCGTCAGGGTGAGCACTTCTGCGCGCTCGACCAGCCACGGGCGTGGCTGTTCCAGGTCGCGCGCCATGCGCTGATCGACCGCCAGCGCACCCTCCACCCGACCGAGCCCCTGCCCGACGACCTGCCGGCCGAGCCGGCGCCAGCGCCCACCGCGCTCGACCGACTGGCCGACCAGATCGGCCGGGTGCTGCCCCGGCTCGACCCGGCTGACGAGGCGGTGCTGCGCGCCTGCGACCTCGCGGGCCAGCGCCAGCAGGACTTTGCCGACGCCCACGGCCTGAGCCTGAGTGCGGTCAAGTCCCGGCTGCTGCGGGCGCGCCAGCGCCTGCGGGCCGAACTGCTGCGGCACTGCACCGCCTGTTTCGACGCCGAGGGGCGCCTCGACTGACGCAGCGGCCTGCATCCTTTTCGGCGCGACTTCGTCTTCCCGGACAAGGAGCCCTTGTCCATGCTGTCGTCATCCGCTGCGTTGTCCCTGCCACGGCGCCACCCGCAGGCCTTTCTGGTGCTGGCCACCCTGGTCTGGTGGGGGCTGTACCAGTCGCTGATCCCGGTGTCGGAGGCGCTGGTCGGCCTCCTGCCGGTCGAGCGCGACAGCCCGCTCGGAGGCGCGCTGCAGTTCTTCCTCTACGACACGCCCAAGGTGCTGCTGCTGCTCACCGGCGTGGTGTTCGTGATGGGCATGGTGAACTCCTGGTTCACGCCTGAGCGCACCCGCGCCCTGCTCGCCGGCCGCAGCGAGGGCGCTGCCAACGTGATGGCCGCCCTGCTCGGCATCGTCACCCCGTTCTGTTCGTGCTCGGCCGTGCCGCTGTTCATCGGCTTCGTGCAGGCTGGCGTGCCGCTGGGCGTGACGTTTTCGTTCCTGGTCTCGGCGCCGATGGTCAACGAGGTGGCGCTGACGCTGCTGTTCGGGCTGTTCGGCTGGAAGATCGCGCTGCTGTACCTCGGGTTGGGGCTGTCGGTGGCGATCGTCGCGGGCTGGACCATCGGCCGGCTGAAGATGGAGGCACACCTGGAGGACTGGGTGCGCGACATGCCACGGGTGCGGGCCGAAGCGGGCCATGATGGCCTCGGCCTGTCCGAGCGCATCGATGCCGGCTTCGCCAGCGTGCGCGAGATCGTCGGCAAGGTCTGGCCCTACATCCTGGCCGGCATCGCCATCGGGGCCGGCATCCACGGCTGGGTGCCGGAGGACTTCATGGCCTCGTTCATGGGCCGGCAGGCGTGGTGGTCGGTGCCGCTGGCCGTGCTGCTCGGCGTGCCGATGTACACCAACGCCGCGGGCGTGATCCCGATCGTGCAGGCACTGCTGGCCAAGGGCGCCGCCCTGGGCACCGTGCTCGCTTTCATGATGAGCGTCATAGCGCTTTCCCTGCCAGAGGCCATCATCTTGCGCAAGGTGCTCAAGGTCCGGCTGATCGCCACCTTCATGGCGGTCGTCGCCAGCGGCATCCTGCTGGTCGGCTATGTCTTCAACGCGGTGCTCTGACCGCTCCCGCAAACCAGGAGAGATTCCATGGACATCAAGGTACTGGGCACCGGCTGTGCCAACTGCAGAAACACCATCGCGCTGATCCAGCAGGTCGCCCAGGCCCGGGGCGCAGCGATCACGCTGAGCAAGGTCGAGGAGATGCGCGACATCGTCGGCTACGGCGTCATGGCCACGCCGGGGGTGGTGGTCGATGGCAAGGTGGTCCACTCGGGCGGGGTGCCGGCCCGAGACAAGGTCGAGCAATGGTTTCAAGCCTGACGACTCGGGCGCTGGTCGCCGCCACGCTGGCCTGTGCGCTGCTGCCCGCCAACGCCCAAAACAACGCACAGAGCGGCGCACAGCTTGCGTCCGACAAGGGCTGCTACAACTGCCACGGCGACCCGCCAAAGAAAAAGGCCCCGACGTTCGCGGCACTGGCGAAGGACTATGCGCAGTACCGGGGCCGCCCCGAGCAGGAAGCCGCGTTGGCCGAGAAGCTGCGCACCGGCAGCTTCTTCGGCCACATCGACGCCCACGAGCGCCTGAGCGCCGACACCGCGCTGGCGCTGGTGCGCTGGATCGTCAGCGGCAGTCCGTCACCTTGAACTCGACCCGGCGGTCGACGGCGTCCTTCAGGTCGTCGCTGCCGGTGCCGACCAGGTTCTCGCGCCAGCCGACACCCGACGCCTCGATGCGCCGGACCAGCGCCGGATTGGCCGCTTCCAGCTGCTGGCGCACCGCCTCGGCACGCTGGGCCGACAGGGCCACATTGAAATCCTCCGTGCCGGTGCGGCTGGAGTGCCCGACCACCTGCAGGCAGGTCGTGCTCTCGCCCGCCTGCTTGGCGATCTCGCGCAGCCAGTCCGGATAGGGGCGACTGATGGCGGGGTCGTCGATGTAGTCGGTGCGGCCGGGTGCGAACAGCAGCTTCACACCCATCGAGCGCGTGCCGAGCCCGAGCGTGACGATGCGTGCAAACGCCTCGCGCGACTCGTCGTCCTTGCCGGAGCGCACCGACGCCAGGTAGCGCCCGATCAGCGCCTGCAGGGTGTCCGCCCCGGGCAATGTCGCGGCCGAGCGGTACAGCTCCAGCGCACGGTCGAAGCGGCCGGTGTCATAGGCCGACCCGGCCTCGTCGAGCCGCGCGATCGGCACGGTGCGCTCGCGCTCGGTCAGGGCGCGCTCGACCTCCTGCGCCTGCGGCGGCGGCAAGGAGAAGGGGCTTTCGCGGTAGAAGGCCATCGGCGTGCCGTCCAGCGCGGGATCGGAGACCGCCGCCTGGCTGCTCGCCAGCGTGCGCCCGTCCTTCAGGCTCACCAGACGCAGCGCCAGCAGCATCCGGTCCGCCGAGCGCCTTCCGTCCGGCAAGGTGACCGCCGTCAGCGTCGAGTCCAGGCGCACCTCGCTGCCCGCGGCGGCCGCCTCGGTGTAGGGCACCAGCTCCAGCCCGCGGTGCTGGCTCTTCAGGTGGACGGCGATCAGCTCGCGCACCCGCACCGTCGTGACCGTCTGCTGGCGGCTTTCGCTCTGCAGGACCGGCGCGAGGTAGATCCGTGTCGGGCGGTTCAGCAGCCGCGCCAGGTCCAGGCCCTGCTGGCGCACCATGTGCTGCATCGCCTCATCGGCCGCCATGCCCACCGCCGACGCCAGCGGCAGCTCGGCCGTGACACGCGGCAGGGGCGGCGCCGTGGTGCAAGCGGTCAGCACCAGCGCCACCAGCAAGGTCAGGCGGACCGCGGCGCGGGCAGACAGGCGGTCACGGGTGGGGCTGGGTGGGCGGGACATGGCGGCTCCTGGGATGGGCTCGGGGGCGGGGGCGTGGGCAACGGTCAGGCGCAGGGCTCATTCACAGGCCGGATTGCGCTCGCGCTCGGTGTCGGTGGGCTCCAGCGAGCGGCGGCGCAGCCAGTCGATGCAGGCCTCCGACGGCTTGCGGCGGGCCGCCGCGGTCTGCACCGGAGCCGGCTCGGGGCGTGCCGGCGGCGTGGCGGCCGATGCGGCGGACGGACGGGGTTTCGGCTTGGTGTCCGCCGTGGCGGCCGCCTTGGTCGGCGGCGCGGCAGGCGCAGGACCGGCAGCGGACGCCGCCGGTGTGGCGGTACGGGACGGCGGCACATCGGCCAGCGCGGGAGCGGGGATTGTGGCGGACGAAGCCGGGCCTGCCGACGGCGGCGCCGCCTCCAGGATGGCCACGGCGGCCAGGTCCGCCTCCGCAGGCGACATGCCATTGATCCACAGCAGCACGAACACCGCGGTCAGGGACACCAGCAGGCCGGTCAGCGCGACGATGCTTGCGCGGCTGCGCCGGGCGGGCGCTGGCGGCGGTTCGGGCAAGGGCAACGGTGGCGGCGGTGCGCGGCGGGGTTCGGCCACCACCGGCACATGGCGCTCCGACCAGCCGAGCGCCATGCGCAGGGCGGCCACGCTGCTGAGGCGATCGGCCGGCCGCGCCGCCAGCGCGCTGCGCAAGGCGCGTCGGCGCAGCGGATCCGGCTCCGCCTGCTCCAGCGCGGTCCAGCAGTCCGGCTCCTCGGCCTGGCGGCGTGACAGGCCAGGAGGCGCGGAGCCGGTGAGGAGCCAGTAGGCCAGCACGGCAATGCCATGCACATCGGTCCACGGCCCGGTCGTCAGGCCCGCGGCCCGTCCTGCCTCGGTCTGCTCCAGCGCCAGCCACGGCGACAGCGGCTGCCGGGCCGGATCGGTGTCGGGCAGCAGCAGGCACCAGGCGCCGTTGTCGAGCACCTGCACCCGGTCCGGCGTCAGGCAGCCGTGGACCTCGCCCAGCCGGTGCAGCGCTTCGACAGCGCTGCAGCAGGCGTGCAGCCCGGCATCGACGGTGGCGCGGTCCGGCCAGCCGGGGCCATCCTCGGCGACCTGGCGCAGGCTGCGTCCACCCGGCGGCGACAGGCTCACCCAGGACGTTCCATGCGCTTCGCCGCGGTCCTCGATGGCCACCAGTGCGCTGTGGCCCAGCCGGGCGGGATCGGCTGCGCGCGCGGCACGTTGCCAGTGATCGAGCAGACGGGACCAGCGGACCAGCCAGTCGCGGAACTCGGCGTCCTCGCCGTCGAACGGCAGCACCTCCAGACCGACGCGCTGCACCAGCCCGACCGGACAGCTTTCGCGCAGCAGCACGAGGCGGCCGCTGTGGCGCTCCTCGACGGCATAGTCGAAGCCGTCGAGGTCTTCGCCAAGACAGGTCTTGATGACATAAGGGCCCACACAACTGCCTGGTGGGAGCGGGGTCGGGACGGCGGAAACTGCGGAAAATGGCGACATCAGGCGCCAGATTATGGAAACATTGCCCACGTCTGACATTGCGCTCACACGGCTTTTGCCGGGTGTGTTCAGCTGAGCCAAAGCTTTCAGGAATGTCTCGCAATGAAAAATCCATCTGGCAGCGCCTGCATGGACGGGGCATGGCAGACCCGTATCGGCACGCCGAGTGCCCACAGCGACAGCAGTTGTTTCTGCACAACGACCCGCGGGCCAACCAGCGACGCATGCCCCGACTTCCGTCTGGGGAGCCCCCACCTGCGGGAGGCCAGAATTCACGCATGCACCCGACCTGTCACCCCGCGCACCCAACGCCGACCCTCGCTGGTCGGGACGCTTCGCCGGCCCGCGCCTGCGGACGGCGCTCCCGCCACACCCGGCGCTACGTCACCACGCTGATCCATCTGGCGCGGGCGATGGACATCGGGGCCATGGACCGGCTGCAGACCCATGCCCGTCGGCAGGCGCGCGGCGCAGCACTCGGCCTCGGTGCGCTGGCGCAGACGCTGACGGCGCCTCCTCACCCCCCCTTGTTCAACCCCAGCCTCTCCACCGCCCGCTTCTCGGCGGCAAAACCTTCCTTGAGGCTGCGCCCGTAGTCCTCGGCATCGAGGTACACCAGCTCCTGGTCGTATTTCGCCAGTTCGGCGATGTGCGCCGGGTCGTTCATCGCGGCCTTGAACGCATCGTGCAGCACCGCCACCACCGCCGACGGCACCCCACGCGGTCCGACCAGTCCGTAGGGCGACGTGGCCACGATGCCGTGCCCGAGTTCCTTGAGCGTCGGCACCGCCGGCCAGCGCTTCGTGCGGTGTTCGCCGAACGTCACCAGCAGCCGCAGCTTGCCGGAATCGACAAACGGCGCGAACCCGTTGGAGTTGATGCCCACCATCACCTGCCCCGACGACACCGCCAGCATCTGCTCGGAAGTGCCCTTGTACGGCACATGCACATACGTCAGCCCGCGCTTGGCGAACAGCTCGTCGAACACCACATGCGGCGTCGTGCCCACCCCGTTGGTCGAGACCGTCAGCTCGCCAGGATGCGCCTTCGCCCAGGCAAACACCTCGTCCAGCGACTTCAGCGCGCTGCCTGCCGGCACCACCACCCCGAACGTCACCCCGGAAATCTGGATGATCGGCGTGGTGTCGCGGATCGGATCCCAGAGCACCTTCTGGATGTGCGGCGCCCGCAGCGCAGGCTGCGGCAGCTGCGCGATGGTGTAGCCGTCGGGTGAGGCCTGCTGCAGGATCGGCATCGCCAGCGTCCCGCCCGCCCCCGAACGGTTCTCGACCACCACCCGCT
Source organism: Sphaerotilus sp. (assembly GCF_034519685.1). Lineage (GTDB taxonomy): Bacteria > Pseudomonadota > Gammaproteobacteria > Burkholderiales > Burkholderiaceae_C > Sphaerotilus. The sequence continues at coordinate 188,843 of NZ_JAXHOF010000003.1, forward strand.
GCCCCAGGTGGCGCCCCGCGAGTTCAGCCAGCAGGCGCATCGTCTGGTCCGTCGCCCCACCCGCCGGCCACGGCACCCACAGCGTCACCGGCCGCAGCGGAAACCGCTCGGCCGACTGTGCCATCACCTTGGCACTGACCGGCCCGAACGCCGCCGCACACGCCACACCCAGCACCTGCCGGCGGTTCATCATTGCCATGCCATCAACTCCATCTTCATCGTTCCGCCCAGCAAGAACGTGGTGTTCGCCGGCTCGCTACGCTCCACCCGCACCAGCCCCACCCCGGGGCAGTACCACTCCAGCGTCGTCAGCGGCATGTCGCGCCAGCCTTGCACCGGGTCGGCGAACAGCCTGAGCTTGCCCTCCCCGCGCACCCGAACACATCTGTCGAAAGCACCCGCCGGCGTCTCCACCTTCTCGGCCAGTGCCTCGATCACATAGACCATCGGAATCGACGGGTGGCTGTGGCGGATCTCGGGCGGGAAGTCGGCGCGGCGGCGCAGCAGGTAGGTCGTCGTGCTCGCCTGCCAGGTCGTGCCGACAGCGATCGGCGCCTTCAGCACAAAACGCGGCTGCGGATCGGGCTTCGGCGCGTCCTCCACATCCATCTTGCTGGCCACCCGGTACACGCCCGTGCTGTCGGCGCGCAGCCAGTAGTCGATGCCCGCATCACTGCGCCGCCGGTAGGCGCTGCCCGAATCGAGCGTGCTGTCCCGGCCTGCGTTGCTGAGCACCACCGCCTCGCGGTCGGTGGTGTTGTTCTCCCACTCGGTGGTCAGGCGGTAGGTCCAGGTGCGCCCCTGCTCCAGTGGAAACAGCGAAGCACCCGGCGGCTCGCTGCACCCGACCAGCAGCGCCACCAGACCGAAGGAGGCCAACGCGGTGCGCATCATTTCTCCGGCAGCTGCGGCGCAGGCAGGTCGCGGATCTTCACGTTCTGCTCGTCCGCGCCGGGCCGCAGCCAGCTCAGGCCTTTCGGGCCGCGCTTCGGTTCGGCCGTGCCCACCTGGCTGACCCCCTGGCGCACCTTCTTCATGCCCTCGTTCAGCAGCGCGTGCAGATCCTTGGCATACGGCAGCTTGTAGGCGCGCGGCTGCGGCGCGGGCTTGCCGTTCTCGATCGCGTTGACCCAGACGTACAGGGCGCCCTCCTTGCCCTTGCTCGGCTCCTCGATCACGGCGGCCAGCAGCACGAACTTCTCCGGCAGCGCATGCCGGCTCGGCCAGCCCCAGACGTCCTCCAGCGCGGTGTCGCTCCAGAAATACAGCCCCGTCACCAGCGCCACCAGCCCCGCCTTGGCCCACACCGGCCAGCGCGAGGCCACCAGCGCCAGCCCCAGCACGAACAGCACGGCGACAAACGCCCACAGCACCGCATCGGTCGATGTCATCGCATGCACCTCATCGCGTCAGATCCTTTCCACCAGCGTCTTGGCCAGCGTGTTGACCGCCTCGACCTTGCCTTCGCGGTTCACCGTGAAGCGCACCGCCGTCACCTCGTCGCCCTTGCGCACCACGTTCACGGTGCCGTAGAACACCACCTCGGCGCGTGGATTGACCTTCACCACCGAGACGTTCACCGGCACCGGCTCGCCGTTCTTGCTGTCGTAATAGAAGACGTTGACCGTGTATTCACCCGGCGAGAAGCCGCGCACCGTCACGACTTCCTGGTTCAGCGGGTTGACCACCTGCTGGCCGTTGATGACCAGCGTGTCATTGGCCAGCCCGCGGTCGTCGCGGTCGAGGTGCATCATCCCGCCCTCGCGCTGGCGGAACCAGACGAGGTTGCGGCCGGGATCCTGGACCCAGGTGTCGATGTCGTTGGGGTTCATGTCCGGCCAGGTCACGGTGATGATGAACTCGGCCTTGGCGTCGATCACGCCGGTCTTGGCCTTCGGGTTCATCGCCACGATGGCGATGGCGAACAGCATGACGAAGATCAGCAGCGTGTTGAAGAGCAGGTCGCTGAACGGGTCGATCTCGTCGGAGCGGCGCTTGCGCAGGACGGCCATCAGCGTGCCTCGGCCAAGGTCGCCGCCGCGCCGTCCGCCAGGATGTCCGCCGCCAGCCGGTCGGCCAGCCGGTCCAGCAGCAGCAACTGCAGCCCCAGCCACAGGTTCGCGATCAACCCGACCAGCGTGGTGTAGAGCGCGATCGCCATGCCGCCGGTCATCTGCTGCAGCAACTGCTGGACTTCCGCCAGCTCGAAGCTCTGCGACTTGCCGAGCTGCGACGACATCAGGATGAAGCCGACCACGGTGCCGAGCAGGCCGAGCTTGATCGTGGCCGCCGTGAACCACCAGGCGGTCTCGTGCGGGCCGTGGGTGCGCTCGGCGAGCAAGGCGCTGGCCTCGCCCTGCTGGCGCGACAGGTCATCCAGGTACGCCAACCGCCACCCGCCGCCGCCCGGCTGCGCCTCGCGCTGCAAGCGCCACGCCCGCACGCCGCACCAACCAGTGACGACAGCCGCCAGCACAGCGATCACCACGCTGATGCCGCTCGGGTCACCATCGACCAAGGCCCGCCACCAGCCGTGGCGCTGCATCCACCACGCAGTGAACAGCGCGACGCCTGCCAGCAGCGCCCAGCCCCAGAACAGCCGCTGCGACAGTGCGGCGATGTCGGCCCGGCCCACCGCCGCCGCGCCGAACTCGACGGGCAATCCGGCCTCGACCCGGCCCTGTTCCCGCAGGCGTTGCCAGAGTTTCATCGCCGTCAGCCTCCGCCCCCGCCACCACCGGGCGGCCCGCCGCCGCCCCGCTTGGTCAGCGCGCCAAACCCCCGCTGCGGGTCATAGCCCCAGCTCGCCAGCCCGAAACACAGCGCCAGCGTCCCGAGCACGATCCACGGCGACAGGCCCGGATCCTTGTCGTACATCGCGTAGCGCATCCACTCGACCGCGTGCGTGAACGGGTTGAAGCGGGCGATCTGGTAGACCCACGCCGCGCCCGATTCCTCCAGCTTCCACAGCGGGTAGAGCGCGGTGGACATGAAGTACATCGGGAAGATCACGAAGTTCATCGTGCCGGCGAAGTTCTCCAGTTGCTTGATGTGCACGCTCAGCAGCAGCCCGAGCGCGCCGAGCATCAGCGCCCCGCAGACCGCCGCGAGCAGGACGTGCGGCGTCTGCGGCCCGATCAGCGGCAGCTCGGTGCCGATCGCCCAGGCGATCACGACAAACGCCAGCGCCTGCGCCAGCGACAGCACCGCCGTCGCGGTGAGCTTGGAGAACAGGATCCACGGCCGCGGCAGCGGCGCCGTCAGCAGCAGCCGCATCAGCCCCATCTCGCGGTCGTAGACCATCGCCAGACTGGACTGCATGCCGTTGAACAGCAGCACCATGCCGATCAGGCCGGGCGCGATGTAGACGTCGTAGGCGATGTAGGTGTCATACGGCTCGGCGATCGCCATGCCGAACACGTTGCGAAAACCCGCGGCGAACACCGCCAGCCACAGCAGCGGCCGCACCAGCGCCGACACCAGCCGCCCGGTCTGGCGCGAGAACTTGGCGACCTCGCGCCAGACGATGGCGCGCATCGCCTGGAGCGCGTGGCCGAGGCTGCCGGGGGTGCTCATGAACGGGCCTTGCAGAGTTTCTCGGGCGCGTCGCCGCCGAGGGTGTCGAGCGCATTCTTCGGGTGCAGCACGCCGTCCACCGGCGCGGTGCCGATGACGCCTTGCCCGTCAGTCAGCAGCATCGTCTGGCGCATCTGGCCGTCCCACGGACGAAAGCGCATCGCCACGCCCTTCGAGCCGTCGAGCTCCCCGTCGACCAGCGCCTTCTGCACGGCCGCTGCCGGCCCCTTCGGCGCCGCCACCGCCGCCGCGGCGAGCGCCTTGCCGCCCATCCACGCGCTCCAGTCGGCCGCCGACATCGGGCGCTGCGCGGTCCTGGTGAAGCGGCGCGAGACCTGCGGAGCGCCGAAGCGGTCGTACTGCGCGTGCCAGGCCAACGCGGTGAGACCGGCGTCACCGATCACCGGGCGCGGTGTGGCGGTGCGGTACGGCAGCATCCGGGCGAACTCGCCATCGCTGTCCACCACCCAGACCACGTCGTGCCCGCCCTGCGTGAGCAGCAGCGGGTTGGCGAGGTCACGCTCGCGCGGATCGCCGGACAGCTTGAACGGCTTGGCCCCGCTGAGCTTGAGGCCATAGCGCTTGATGGCCGCCTGCGCAGCGGCGCCGCGCACGGCATCGGCCGGCGACGGGCCGGTGAGCAGCAGCACGTTCATCCACTTGCGGCTGACCAGCGACTGCGCCAGCGCGTCGGCGCGCATGCGCTCGCTGGGGGCGACATGCAGCAGGCTCGGCCGGCAGTCCTGCTGGCGCAGCCGGTCGTCGGCCGCACTCAGGTTCAGCACCGGCAGCTTCACCGCGTCCACCGCCGCCAGCAGCCAGTCGGCCGGCAGATCGGCCAGCAGCGCCACCGCGCCGGCCTTCTCCGCTTTCTGCGCCGCCGCCTTCGCATCGGCCGGTGAGCCGACCTCGACCGTCTCGACCGCCATCGACGCACCCGCCGACTCCAGCTCCAGCTTCGCCTCCTTCAGCGCCACCTGCACGCCGTCCGTCGCCGGGCCGGTCGGGTGACCAAAATAGGCCCGCTCGACCCGCGTGCGGTCCAGCCGCGCATCGTCGGCCGGCACCAGCAGCACCGCCTTGAACGCCGCCGCCTGCGCCACCGCCGCGCCGAGCAGCAGGGCCGCGCCGACCGCCACCCCACGCCGACCACGCCCATCACGAAAAGCCCGTTCACTGCGCGCCACGGCTCACTCCACCACGGCGATGCTGTGCGGCACCCGCCCGACCGCCACCGACTTCAGCGCCTTGGCTCCGGGAACGTCGATGATCGTCATGTCGTCCGACAGCCCGTTGGCCACATACAGCCGGTCCTGCGCCTTGTTCAGCGCCAGCCCCCACGCCCGCTTGCCCGACAGCACGAGGTCCGTCGTCTTGCGGCTCGCCACATCGACGAACGCGACATGGTTCGCCTTGCCCAGCCCGACAAACGCCCGCTTGCCGTCCGCGCTCATCGTGATGCCCACTGGCGTGATGTCGGCCGCGCGGGCGCCCTTCACCTCGAACTTGATCGTGTCCAGCACGCTGTGATCGGCCGTCGAGATCACCGTCACGCTCGCCCCCAGCTCGTTCGTCACCCAAAGCTGCGCGCCGTCCGGCGTCATCGCGAAGCGGCGCGGGCGTTTTCCGGCCTTGATGTTCTTGGTCACCTTGCCGGTCGTGGTGTCGATCACATGCACGAGGCTGGCGACTTCCGACGTGACATAGACGGTCTTGCCATCGCGGCTGACCAGCACACCTTCCGGCTCCTCGCCGACCTTGATCGCCCCGGTGCGCTTGCCGCTGGCCAGATCGACGATGCCGACTTCACCGTCTTCCTCGTTGGTGACATACAGCGTCTTGCCGTCCGGCGTCAGGTCGAAGATCTCCGGGTCATCGCCCAGCCCGATCTTCTTCACCGACTTGCGCGTGGCGAGGTCGATCACGTCGGCCTGGCCCGAGTCGCCGCAGGCCACCATCAGCTGCTTGCCATCCGGCGTGATGACCATGTGCCGCGGACGCTTGCAGGTCGCGACCGTCCCTGTCACCGCTTGGGTCTTCAGGTCAACGATGGTCAGCTTGTGGTCCTTCTCGCTCGACACATAGGCCACCTGGGCCTGCGCCAGCGAGGCCAGCAGCAAGGCAGCAGTTGCCAGCGCCAGCCGCGTGGGTTGGAAGGTGTTCTTCATCGCTTGTCTCCTGATGCAATGGGCCATGTGCAATGGGCAATCTGCAATGTGCAAAAAATCAGCCGGTGGCACGGATGAACGCCGCTTCGAGCCGATCCCCGCCCAGTGCGGCGGTCACCTCACCCGGCGTGCCGTCCGCCAGCAGCTTGCCGCGGTGCAGCACCACCACACGGTCCGCCGCCTCGGCCTCCTCGACCAGATGCGTCGCCCAGAGCACCGTCGTGCCGCGCGCCGCCACATCGGCCCGGATCGCGCCCAGCAGGTCGTGGCGCGACTTCGGGTCCAGGCCGACGGTGGGCTCGTCCATCAGCACCACCTTCGGCCGGTGGAGCAAGGCGCGCACGAGTTCCACCTTGCGCCGGTTGCCGCCCGACAGCTCGCGCACCGGGCGGGCCAGATCCTTGTCCAGCCCCAGCCCGCGACAGCCTTCGAGCAGCCGCTCGGTGGCGACCGACCGCGGCAGACCGTGCAGATCGGCGTGGAACCGCAGGTTGCGCTCCACCGACAGGTCCAGGTCGAGCGACATCTGCTGGAACACCACGCCGATGTCGCGCAGCGCCCGCACCGCCGAGTGGCGCAGCGACTGGCCGGCCACCTCGACCTCGCCCTCGTCGGCGACGAACAAGCCGGTGAGCACCTGGAACAGCGTGGACTTGCCGGCGCCATTCGGCCCCAGCAAGGCCACGAACTGTCCCGCCGGCAGCGCCAGCGTCAGGCCGGCCAGCGCCGTGCGGTCGCCGTAGCGCTTGATCAGGCCCTGGAGTCGGAGCATCGGCACATCGATCGAAACATCGTCATGGGTGGTCACAGGACGGTTTGTACAGGGCCAGCTCCCTGGCGTCGCACCCGGACTTACACCGAGACTGTCACCCGAAGTGCTCCACGGCCGGCTTCAGCGGTGGTTCAGAGGTTGATCTCCATCCGGTCCGCCGCCAGCTCGACCCCGTGCAGCGCCAGCGCGCTGACCGGCAGCGTGTGCCCCGCCTCCCAGCCGGTCGTGCCCATCAGCAGCTTGCGGCGGGCGCCCAGCCGGTCGAGCTGGGCGAACATGGTCAGGTGGTCCGTGTCCGGACCGTCGTGCGCGGGCCAGACATCGACACGGTCGTCGCCGAGCAGCAGGCAGTCGGCCTGTTGCATCCACTCGACCGCCTCGAAGCCGGCCGCCGCCAGGCTGCGTGCGCAGAAGAAGCGCTGGCCCGTCACCAGATCGCGCACCGCCAGCGCGATGGTTTCGCCCACTTCGGCCGATGCGGGCTGCGTGGCATGGCGCGGCAGCGGACCGTCCGTGGCGACGGCGGTGAATTCGAGCGACGGCTGCCCCTCGATGTGGAACACGGCCTCGCGCGACTCGCCCGCCACCGGAATGACATGCCACTGCACGCCGCAGTAATGCTCCAGCAGCGGCAGCACGGGCAGCGTGTGGGTCAGCTCCTCGAACACGGCCGGCGTGGCATAGAGGTGGATCGGCGCGCCGTCGCGCAGGCTCAGCAGACCCGTCACATGGTCCACCTGCGCATCGGTCAGCACGACCGCCCGCACCGCTGCATCCGGCAATCCGCGGTGGCGCAACAGCCGTGCATCGGTCGTGAGCTGTGTCGCCACCGACGGCGACACATTGACCAGCACCCAGCGCAGCCCGTCACCCGACAACGCCACCGCGCCCGGCGTGCGGCTGGACACCAGTCCGGCACGGGCACACTCGGCCAGCGTCACCGCCTCTTCACCACCCTTGAGTACCACCAGTTTCATGAAGCCCCCCTCATGGCCTTCACATTGAACACATGACCGCATGCAAAAAGCCGGCCTCGTCCGGTTTTTGCAAGAGCCATGCCGTCGGCAAACGGGCTGCAAACGCTGTCCGCCCGTCGATAGTCTGTGACTTGTGCAAGCGTCGGGGCGATTTGCACACCAGAACCCGCACCCGGCGCTCTGCAGTGTTCCAACACGGAACACTTTCGTTTCAAACCTGACACAGGGGCAACCCCAATGCCACGAAACCGGACAGCTTCACGCGAGAGATCTCTTCGACTGCTCAACGCGGGGCTGTGGTGGCTGGGCTGGAGCACGGGCGCCGTGGCGGCCATCCCCTGCGCCGGCCCGCCGATCGTGTTGCAGCCGGTGGCCCCGCAGGTCTGGATGGTCCCGGGGGCGGACGGGGACAGCACGCCCGACAACCGCGGCGCCATCTCGAACCTGCTGGCGGTGCGCGAGGGTCGGCGGCTGTGGCTGATCGGCAGCGGACCCTCGGCCACCTATGCCCGGGCGCTGAACTGCCACCTGCAGCGCCTCACCGGCCAGCGGGTGACCGATGTGATCGCGCCGTGGCCCCGGCCGGAGCTGGTGCTGGGACAGGCGGGACTGGCAGGCGCACGGCGCTGGGCGCATGAGGACGTGGCCCAGGCGATGCAGGAACGCTGCCCGCGCTGCGTCGAGCGGCTGCGCCAGCGGCTCGGGCCGACGGCGGCCGACCTCGGCGCCAAGCCGATCGCCCTGCCCGTTCACCGCCTGCACGGCGACCACGGCACGCTCGGGCCGCTGCGCTGGTGGCGGCTGCGGCGCAGTGCGGAGACGTCGGTCACGGTGTGGTCCGTGCCGCGGGCGCGGTTGAGCACGGCGCACGGGCTGCTGTGGGCCGACGGGGCGCCAGATCTGCGGGATGCCGAATCGGGCCACCTGGACGAGGCCTGGCAGCGGCTGGATGCGCTCGGCGACACGGCGCAGTGGCTGCCGGAACAGGGGCCGCTGCTGGACAGCTCAGCGCCGCGGCAGCACCGGGCGTATCTGCAGGCGCTGCGCACTGCCGTCGATCGGGCACAGGAGCGTGGCGCGCCCGAGTCCGACCCGGCGCCCGTGCTGGACGGCGTGGACGCCCGGTTCGGCCAGGGGCAGCGGCACGCGCTCAACTGGCAGCATGTGTGGCGGGAGGCGGAGAGGCGGTGGTGACAGGGCGCGTGGCATTCCTGGTGAAGGCGATGCGGGATCGGGGCGTCGGCTGACGACGCAAGCCCCCTCCCAGCCTCCCCCGCTGGGGGAGGAGCAAGACAAACACGGCACCGCACGGCAAGGCAAAGCGCCGGCCACCGTCATCCGGTCAAGGCCGACGCCGCCCACGGCGCTTGCTCCTCGCCCCTGGACCCTCCCTGACCTCCGCGACACGCGGGCCGTTGACAGGCTGAGGTGCCGCGCTCTCGTGCGGGGGGTGCGGGCCAGCCGGAAACCAGTGTTGTTGTTCCGGTTGCCGGGGGTGTTCCTGTTGCGGTTGGCGGCGCGGGCGTTCGAGGGGTTGTTGTTCCAGCCGCCGCCGCGAAGGACACGGCGCTTCTCAGGGCGCAGGAGCCTTCACGGGCTGACCGTCCGACCATTGCGGGTCGAACCATCCGCCCTTGAAGAGGGTGTGACGCAGCCGCACCGTGTCGGCATGCCGCGCGTGGGCGGTCCAGCTCTGCACGCGGCAATGCACTTCGGGTGCGCCGATCTCGCCTTGCTGCCAGTCGCGGCGCAGGCCATCGAGTCGGCGGCGGAAGCGGCTGACGTTTTCGGGTTTCAGTCGGCGGCGGCCATCGGGCAGCAGCTCGAAGCCGAGGAAGGGCTGCGGCTGCGCGGTCGGCACCACCTGCGTCTTGTCGGGGTGCAGCCGCAGACGTCGGCCGCACAGGTAAGCATCGATGCGCGTGCGCCAGTCGTCGAGCTGCGCGGCGGCGTCGGCGAACAGGGCGAAGTCATCGACATAGCGCACATACGGCGCCCGCAGCACCTCGGTGGCCCAGTGGTCGAAACCGTCGAGGTAGACATTGGCGAAAAACTGGCTGGTCAGGTTGCCCAGCGGCAGACCCCGGCGGCGCTCGGCCACGCTGAACAGGTCATCGCCAGGGAAAAACCACTCGGCGGGTTCCTGCGCGTTCGAGCCGTCGATGATCGTGTCGCACAGCGCCAGCGTGCGCTCGCAGGCGATGCGGCGGCGCAGGTCGCGCTTGAGCACCGCGTGGTCGATGGTGGGGAAGTAGCGCCAGATGTCGGCCCGCAGCACATGGCGGTGGCGGTCGCGCAGGCGCTCGAAGCGGGCCACGGCGCGGTGGGTGCCGAAGCCGGTGCGGTTGGCGTAGCTGTGGTCGATGAAGCCGCGCTCGAAGATCGGGCCGATCACGGCGAACAGTGCGTGATGCACCACGCGGTCGCGGAACGGGGCCGCCGAAACGACGCGGCGTTTGGGGTCACGCACGACGATTTCGAGGTAACGACCTGTACGGTAGCGGCCTTCGCACAACTCACGCTCCAGGCGCAGCACTTCGCGCTCCAGCCCGAAGAGGAAGGACGCCGCGCCGGGCTTGCGGCGCTTGCCGACAGCGGCCCGCTTGGCGGCGGCGGTCAGCGCGTCGAAGCTGGCGATGCGGTCGAACAGGTCATCATGCCGGCGCACCATGGGCGGCCTCCTGGGCCGGGACCATGCCGGTGCTGCGGTCGGCCTTCAGCCAGCCGCCGACCATGCGGCCCACCTCGTCGAGCGTGCGGGCGGCATGGGCGTAGCTTTTCAGGTCGAGGTGCTTCAGGTCCTTGGCCAGCCGCACACCGAAGCGCATCTTCTCCAGCCCCAGGTTCGCGGCGCGCAGGTGCTGCTGGCGCTCGCGGCTGTAGGTGGCGTCGATCAGGCGGTCGAGCACCGCCAGGGCTTCGGTCTGCAGCCGGTCGCCGAGCAGAAACTTCTGGCTGCGGGGGAATTTCTCCAGCGTCGGGATCAGCCAGAGGGTGAACTGGTACATCGCCTCCAGCGCGGGGCCGGTGGTGCGGGCGGGGTTCTGCGGGCGCTCCTGTTTGCCGAAGGGCGTGCGCCTGGGCCGCGAGTCCCTCGGGGGCGCTGCCCCCGGACCCCCGCTGGAGTCCTGCCCATCGTTCGTATTGCTTTGCATATATTATTTAATTACGCAAGGGGTAAAGATGTAAAAGATTCAAGGGGTAAGGGTCCGGGCCAGCCGGAAACCAGTGCTGCCGTCCCGGATGCCGGGGGTGCCCCCGATGCGGCCGGCGGCGCGGGCGCCCGAGGGGCTGACGCCCCAGCCGCCGCCGCGAAGGACACGGCGCTTTTCTTTACAATTTGTTTCCCATGAAACCCCAGTTACCGGCGCACCGTTGTAATCACCATGCCAGCAATCTTGCACCCACTCCCACGCATTGCCATGTAAGTCAAAGAGTCCAAATGCGTTGGGCTTGTAAGTCTTGACCGGAGCCGTGTAGACAAAACCATCCGTGCATTCGGCAATCGTCCAATTGGGAAATTTGGCCTTTCCAGTGCGGTCAGCCACGTTCGCATATCCACACAAATCTTCCGCCTTGTCACCGAACGAGTAGCGAGTCTGTGTTTTAGCCCGCGCTGCATATTCCCACTCGGCTTCGGACAGCAGCCGATAGCCTTGGCCGGTCTTGCCACTCAGCCATTTCGCATACGCCTGCGCGTCCTCCCAGCTCACGCACACCACCGGGTGCTGGTCGGTCTGCTCGAATCCCGGCGCACGCCAGTTCTTGGCCTCATCGAGCTTCCACTCCGTACCCATGAAACCGTAACAACCGCCGCTGGTCTTGTGCCCCGTGGCACTGACAAACGCCGCGAACTGCCCCCGCGTCACCTCCGCCTCCATCACCGCCAGCGGCTTCGCGATCGTCACCTCGTGCTGCGGGCCTTCGTCATCTGAACGGCCCTCCTCTTTGGCCGGTGAGCCCATCATGAATTTCCCCGCCGGCATCACCACCATCCACGGACAGGAATCATCCACGCAATCCTGAAATCGCTTTCTCGGCGGATACGGATCGGGTTTCGGCGCAGGTGGCGGCGTGGGCACAGAAACTGCAGCCACGGGCGCGGCAATCGGTATCACAGTAGAAGGCACGGGTTTCTGATTCACCGCCCAATACCCCCCCGCCGCGCCCACCAGCACCACCGGCACCGCAACTTTCACCCACCCCGGCACCTTCAGCGGCTCCTCCATGTCCTTCGCCACCGACGCCGCCAGTTTCTCCATCCCCGCATCAAAATCCTGGTCCAGGTCCAGCCGAAAGGCGTGCCGATCCAGCAGCGGGTGCAGCTCCGGCGGCAACTCCGCCTCCTGCGGCATCTGCGCCCCGTCGATCAGCACCGGAATCACCGTGATGCCCCGCTGCAGCGCCGTCGTGATCTCCAGCCGCACCCAGTCCCGCGCATCGAACAGCCGCACCGCGCCGCTCTTGTCGTCGCGCACCTGCGCCCACTGCGGCCCCATCAGCGCCAGCAGCACCGCGCAGCCATCCAGTTGGCGCCCGATCTTGTCGCGAAACTGCTCGCCCGGCTTCAGCCCATCCACGTCCATGAACACCCGACCGCGAAACCGCTTGCGCAAGTGCTGGAAGATCAGCCGTGCGTGTGGTTTGCTCTCCTTGCGCCGGTAGCTGATGAAAATCCCCGCCATCTGGTGTCTCCGCCTCGAATTTGAATCCTGAGCGGCATTTTCACGCATGCCACGCGACACCAGTCCACGCCTCTACACTGCTCGCATGAGCGCCACTGCACTGCCCCGCCGCCCACTGCCCATCGGCATCCAGACCCTGCGTGAACTGCGCGAGGATGGTCACTACTACGTGGACAAGACCGGCATGGCTTGTGACCTCGTCGCCTCCGGCAAGACCTGCTTCCTCAGCCGCCCCCGCCGCTTCGGCAAAAGCCTGCTCGTGGACACCCTCAAGGAACTCTTCGAGGCCAACCGCCCGCTGTTCGACGGTCTCGCCGCCGAGTCGCGCTGGGAGTGGTCGAAGTCGCACCCCGTCATCCGCATCGACTTCGGTGAGGGCGAAGTCCACAGCCGGGCCGAACTCGACCAGCGCCTGCTCGAACGGCTCGACGACCATGCCCGCCGGCTGGGCATCGTGTTTCACCACCAGTCGATCAGTGGTCGCTTCGGCGAACTCATCCGCGAAGCCGCCCGACTCGCCGGTCAGCGCACCGTCGTGCTCATCGACGAGTACGACAAACCCATCCTCGACAACCTCGGGAACCACGAGGTCGCCGCCGCCCTGCGCGACGCGCTGCGCAGTTTCTATTCGGTCCTCAAGAGCGCCGACGCCGACCTGAAGTTCGTCTTCCTCACCGGTGTCTCCAAGTTCAGCAAGGTCAGCCTGTTCTCCGGCCTGAACCATTTGCAGGACATCACGCTGTCTCCCCGCTGGAGCGCGCTGTGCGGCTACACCGACCACGACGTGGACACCGTCTTCGCACCCGAACTGCCAGGGTTGGACCGCGACGAGATCCGCCGCTGGTACAACGGCTACAACTGGCTCGGCACCTCGGTCTATAACCCCTTCGACCTGCTGCTGCTGTTCCAGAACCGCCAGTTCCAGCCCTACTGGTTCGAGACCGGTACGCCGACCTTCCTGATCCGGCTGCTCGCCGACAAGCAGTTCTTCACCCCCGATCTGCAGCGCCTGCAGACCAGCTTGGCGCTGCTGTCGAGCTTCGATGTCGACCAGATCGCCCCGGAGGCATTGCTGTTCCAGACCGGCTACCTGACGCTGCACGGCGCTGTCGAGAAGTTGCCCGGGCACTGGTTCTACACGCTCGGCTATCCGAACAACGAGGTCGAGTCGAGCCTGAACGCCGCGCTGCTGTCCGGCTATGGCGTGCCGGAGCACACATCGCTGGCCTCGCGGCTGCGCCTGATCGACGTGCTGCTGACAGCCGATCTGACCGCACTCGAAGACCTGCTCAAAGCCTTGTTCGCCAGCATCCCGCACGACTGGTACCGCAACAATCCGCTGGCGCAGTTCGAGGGCCACTACGCCAGCGTCTTCTACAGCCACTTCGCCGCGCTGGGCCTGGACATCCGCCTCGAAGACTCGACCAACCATGGCCGCATCGACATGGCGCTGCTGTTCCAGCAGCAAGTGTTTGTCTTCGAGTTCAAGGTGGTAGACCACACCGCCAAGGGCGAAGCACTCGCGCAGATCAAGGCGCAGGGCTACGCCGACAAGTACCTCGGTCGCGGCGAGCCCGTCCACCTCGTCGGCATCGAGTTCAGCCGGGCGGTGCGCAACATCGTCGGCTTCGCGGCCGAAACGATGTCACCGCCCCCACGCTGAGCCGCGTCAGCGCGGCGTCTTCCAGCGCAGCTTGCGGTAGATCGTGTTGCGGCTGATGCCGAGCTGCTTGGCCGCCACCGAGATGTTGCCGCCGGCGGCGTCCACCGCGCGCTGGATGGACTGCAGCTCGATGTCTTCCAGCGAGCGTCCGGCCTGGTCATCCTGCCCACCCGCCGGGGTCGACAACGACGGGGACGCGCCCCCCGCTGCCGCGACATCGACCGGTGCCGCACGCACGGCCACCGGCTCGGGCTCGGGCGCCACCGCGGCCGGACGCTGGGCCGCCGCGCGCCGGGCGTCGTCGATGAAATCGTCCGAGAGGTGGTCGCGGGTGATGGACGTGTCGCCTGCGGCCATCACGCTGGCGGTGCGCAGCACGTTGAAGAGCTGGCGCACATTGCCCGGCCAGTGGTAGCCCTGGAACAGGCGCAGCACGTCCGGGCTCAGGCGCAGCCGGCGGTCGGGGTTCTCGCGCTCCAGGATGCGCTCGACCAATGCCATCAGGTCGCTGCGCTCGCGCAGCGGCGGCAGGCGCACCGCCAGACCGTTCAGCCGGTAGTACAGGTCTTCACGGAAGCTCTTCTGCTCGATCATCTCGCGCAGGTTGCGGTGGGTCGCGCAGACCAGCATCACGTCGACCGACACCGCCTTGGCGCTGCCCAGCGGCGTGACCTGCCGCTCCTGCAGCACGCGCAGCAGGTGGGCCTGCAGCGTCAGCGGCATGTCGCCGATCTCGTCGAGGAACAGCGTGCCGCCGTTGGCCTGCACGAGCTTGCCGACCGCGCCCTTGCGCCGCGCGCCGGTGAAGGCACCTTCCTCGTAGCCGAACAGCTCGGCCTCGATCAGCGTCTCGGGGATCGACGCGCAGTTGACCGCCACGAAGGGCTGGCGGGCGCGCTCGGAGTCCTGGTGGATGGCGCGGGCGAGCAGCTCCTTGCCGGTGCCGGTCTCGCCGAGGATCAGGATGGGGATGTCGCGGTTGATGACGCGGCGGATCTTGTCCACCAGCGTGCCGACCTGCGCATCGCCGGTGATCAGGCTCGACAGGCCCGCCCGATCGCTGGCGGCAGGGTTGCGCGCAGCGGGCTCGCGCAGGGGCGCCGCGGAGGGGGTTGCCACAGCGCCTGGGGGGCCGCCCAGGGGGGTGACGTCGCTGACCTGGGTGGGGACGCTTTCCATGCCGAGCCAGACGGGCCGGTTGAAGCGGGCGTAAACATGAAACTGCCGCCCGTTGGACAGATGCACCGGCTGCGGCGGTGGCAACGGTTGCGCCAACGGCAAGCGGAAGCGGTCGACCAGCGCCGAGACGCTGGTGCCGAACAGCGTGGACAACGAGTGCATGCGCAGCGCGGCTCCGCTCAGGCCCAGCTGCTCCAGCGCGCCGCGGTTGGCACCGACCAGCTTGCCGTCCTCGCTGACGGCGAGGATGCCCTCCATCAGCGTGCCGATGAACTCGACACGGCTGTGGAAATGCAGCCGCATCACGTTGCGGTAGTCGTCGGTGAGCCAGTGGTTCTCGATCATCCGGGCGCTCATCTTCACCAGCCCCATCGTGTGCTGGTGGTAGGTGCGCTGGTCGCCGGAGACGTCGAGCACGCCGAGGATGTTGCCGCGCGGGTCGAGGATCGGCGCAGCCGAGCACGTCAGGAAGTGGTTGGCGTGCATGTAGTGCTCGTCGGCATGGACGAGTGTGGGCAGCTCCTCAATCAGCGCCGTACCGATGGCGTTGGTGCCCTTGGTCTGCTCGGACCAGTTCACGCCGGGCTGCAGCGCCACCTTCTCCGCACGGGTCAGAAAATCGTGGTCTCCGATCGAGTGGATGACCGTGCCAGTGGCGTCGCACAGCACCACCATCGAGTTGCTGTTGATGATCTGCTCGTGCAGCATCTCCATGACGGGGGCTGCGTGGGCGTACAGACGCTGGTTGCGCTCGCGGGCCACGGCGAGGTCAGACCGACCCAAAGGCGAAAAATCCAGCCGTTCGATGCGCGACAGGCCCAGCGCGGCGCAGCGCTCATGCGAGTTGTCGATCTTGGACACATGGTTGTGGTCCAGCGGCAATGCCGAGGCGATCGGACGCCGCACATCGCCTTGGACTGCCCGCTGGCGCAACCCGGCCGATGCCGGGGTATAGGGTTTTGCCATGTCTTGTCTCCTGTATATGGTCAACCAGTCACGCGGCAGATGCACTGTCACGCACCCGCCGCTGTCATCTATTCGCACACCCGCGTCGCTTGCCTGTCACAGCCGCTATTTGCCCGCGCTGCTGCCGCGCAATTTAGAAGCAGCCAAGGCGTACTACCTCCGGACAGACCCTTGATTCAGAGCAGCAACTGCAACGTTTGCCGTGCTTGGCACAGCAATTGCAGAAACGATGCCAACTCACTTTTCAAAACACCTCTGGAGACACGAATGGCACGAGGCACATTTTTCCGCGCAGCAATCCTGGCCGCATTCTGGGTCGTGGCCGGTGGCCCGGCCATGGCGCATGGCGATGTCACCCCGCAGGCGGTGGACACGACCAGCCTGCCACAGCTGGGTGACACCTGGCGCACGGAAAACCCGTACCGCAAGAACGACAAGGCCATCGCCATCGGCTCTTCGGCCTACAACCAGAACTGCGCCCGCTGCCACGGCCTCGAAGCCATTTCGGGCGGCATCGCGCCCGACCTGCGCAAGCTGGACAACGACTGCGTCAACGTCAAGGACGAGAAAAAGCGCAACGCCTGCGTCCAGGAAATGGACGACTACTACGTGACGAGCGTGCGCCGCGGCAAGGTCCGCAATGGCGCGGTGTACATGCCGCCCTTCGAGGGCATGGTCAGCCAGGAGGCCATGTGGGCCATGAAAGCCTACCTGGAAACGCGCCGCGAGAAGCCGCTGCCCTGATCGCAGCCCCCAGGCCGATCGACCCCACGAGGCCCGGGGCCGGGATTCACTGACAGAATCCCGGCGCGGGCCTCGACTCCCTTCAGGAGCCGCTTGAACCGAACACCGGCCATCTGCCCGGGATTTCCAGGAGACAACCACATGCGCAACCCACATGCCAAGGCGACGGACCGCCGCCATTTTCTCGGCCAGACTTCCGCACTGGCGCTCGGCTCGCTCGGCGGTCTGCTGGGTGTCGGCAGCGTCACCGCCCAGGAGGAGAAGTCGGCACTGACCCGGGTCCGGGAACGGGGGCGGCTGGTCGTCGGGATCTACAACGACATGCCGCCGTTCCACGTCAAGGGCCAGGGCATCGAGATCGATCTGGCCAAGGCCCTGGCGGGCGCGCTGGGCGTGGACGTGACGATGCTGCCCTTCACGGCCGACGAGAACATGAACGATGACCTGCGCAACATGGTGTGGCGCGGGCACATGCTCGGTTACGGCCCGGCCGACGTGCTGCTGCACGTGCCGGTCGACCGTCCGCTGATGCAGAACAACCCGCGCGTGAGCATCTTCGGCCCCTACTGGCGCGAACGGGTCATGGTGGCGCGTGACCTCGGCAAGCTGCCCGCACTCGACAGTCTCGACCCGCTGCGCACCGTGCGCACCGCGGTGCCGGGCATGTCGCTGGCCGGCTGGCTGATGATCGGCGCGGAGTCGGGCATGCTGCGCGAGCAGCTGACCACGAAGATCCCCGACGGCGTCGTGGCCGCCCAGATGCTGCAGCGCGGCGAGGTTGCCGCGGCCGCCGGTCTGCGCTCGGAGCTGGAGACGGTGCTGCGCGGCGATGCCCGCTTCGCCATCACGCCGATCCCGATGCCCCGCGCACCGAAGGACGGCTGGGCCGTGGGCATGGCGGTCAAGAAGGAAGCCACGGACCTGGCCGAGGCGCTCCAGGCCGGCCTGAACGGCCTGGCCGAGAAGGGCGAGCTGAAGACCATGTTCGCCCGCGCCAACCTGGACTGGAACCGCGTCTGACGTCCGCGGCCGGGCGGGCCGCGATAATCCGCCCATGGAAACCTTTGACGTCGTCATCATCGGGGCCGGCGCAGCCGGCCTTTTTTGCGCCGGTCGGGCGGGCCAGGCGGGCCAGCGGGTGCTGCTGCTCGACCACAGCCCGAAGGTCGCCGAGAAGATCCGCATCTCCGGCGGCGGCCGCGCCAATTTCACCAACCGCGAGGTCACGCCCGCGAACTTCCTGTCGGACAACCCCCGCTTCTGCCGCTCGGCGCTGGCGCGGTTCACCCCGGGTGACTTCCTGGCACTCGTGCAGCGCCACGGCATCGCCTTCCATGAAAAGCACAAGGGCCAGCTCTTCTGCGACCGCAGCGCCGAGGACCTGGTCACGATGCTGCTGCGCGAGTGCGAGGCCGGTGGGGTGGTGCGGCGCCAGCCGTGTGCGGTGAAGGCCATCCGGCAGCGCAGCGGCTTCGAACTCGACACCGAGGCAGGCCCCGTGCAGACACCGCGGCTGGTGATCGCCACGGGCGGGCTGCCTGTGCCGAAGATTGGCGCGAGCGATTTCGGACTGCGCATCGCCCAGCAGTTCGGCCACAGCATCATCGCGCCGCGGCCGGCGCTGGTGCCGCTCACCTTCGATCCGCAGCAGTGGGCGCCGTTCGCGGCGCTGTCCGGCGTGGCGTTGCCCGTGGGCATCTCGACGGGCACCGGCAAGGCCCGGACCCACTTCCTGGAAGACCTGCTGTTCACCCACCGCGGCCTGAGCGGGCCGGCCGTGCTGCAGATCTCCAGCTTCTGGCGAGCCGGTCAGTCGCTCCAGATCGATCTGGCACCCGGCGTGGACCTGGGCGCGCGGCTGCTGGCCGCCAAGCAGACCTCTCGGCGCCAGCTCGGCAACGAGTTCTCGGCCCTGTTGCCCGCCCGCCTGGCCGACGCCTGGCTGCTGGGCGCCGGTCTGGATGCGCAGCGCCCGATGCCCGATTGCAAGGACAAGGATCTGCAGGCCGTGGCCCAGCGCGCACGCGCCTGGGATGTGTCGCCGACCGGCGACGAGGGCTGGAAAAAGGCCGAGGTCATGGCCGGGGGTGTCGACACCCGCGAACTCAGCTCGCAGACGCTGGAGAGCAAGCGCGTGCCGGGCTTGCACTTCATCGGCGAGGTCGTCGACGTGACCGGCTGGCTGGGCGGCTACAACTTCCAGTGGGCCTGGGCCAGCGCGGCGGCCTGCGCCGACGCGCTGGCCGCCGCAGCGTCTGCAACAAGCACCAGCCACACCGATTGATTTGAGCCATGGCCAAGGAAATTCGCCTATAATCTCAGGCTTTGCTGGCAAAGAAGCCTGTTCGAGTCGGCGACACCAGGGTTTCCGGAACCCCGCGTCGGCCACCGAGGGCATAACCGAAGGATCTTTCAGTTCATGACGACTATTCGAGTCAAGGAAAACGAGCCGTTCGACGTGGCACTGCGTCGCTTCAAGCGCACCATCGAGAAGCTGGGCCTGCTGCCTGACCTGCGCGCACGCGAGTTCTACGAGAAGCCCACGGCCGAGCGCAAGCGCAAGAAGGCTGCCGCCGTCAAGCGCCACTACAAGCGCGTGCGCTCGATGCAGCTGCCCAAGCGGCTGTACTGAGTCCGGTGCACTCTGCACAGAAGGCTGTGCAGAGGCCACCAGCGCTCGACGAAAGTCCAGAACCCGCGCGGGACGCCGCTGCGGGTTTTGTCGTTTTACTGACTGGATGACCCCATGACCCTCAAGGACCAGATCACCGAAGACATGAAGACCGCCATGCGGGCCAAGGACACGGCCCGCCTCGGCACGATCCGCCTGCTGCTGGCGGCCTGCAAGCAGAAGGAAGTCGACGAGCGCGTCACCCTCGGCGACGCCGATGTCGTGGCCCTTGTCGACAAGCTCATCAAGCAGCGCAAGGACTCCATCGGCCAGTTCACCGCCGCAGGGCGCATGGACCTGGCCGACAAGGAAAGCGCCGAAGTGGCCGTGCTGGAGGCCTATCTGCCGCAACGCCTGGACGCCGCTGCCATCGACGCCGCCGTGCAGGCCATCGTCGCCGAACTGGGCGCGAGCGGGCCGGGCGCCATGGGCAAGGTCATGGGCGTCGTCAAGCAGCGACTGGCCGGCAATGCGGACATGGGGCTGGTCTCGGCGGCCGTGAAACGTGCGCTGAGCTGAGTCGAGGCGCGAGGCGAGCCCCCACCTTTCTTCGATTCCCGACATTCCAGGAGACACCCCATGAGCACGTCCCTCCCCGTCCAGCGCATCGCAGCCGATGTCTGCGTCGCCCCCCAGCTCAGCCCGGCCGCGATGGCCGAGGCCGCCGCCGCGGGCTTTCGCAGCGTCATCAACAACCGCCCGGACTTCGAGCACGGCCCCGACCAGCCCACCAGCACGGCCATCGAAGCCGCTGCACGCGCCGCAGGACTGGCATACGCCCATCTGCCGGTGGCCGGCGGCTACCAGAGCCCGGACGAGATCGCCCGCTTCGCCGCGCTGATCGCCGCGATGCCACGCCCGCTGCTGTGCTTCTGCCGCAGCGGTGCGCGTTCGACGAAGCTCTACGTCGCGGCCACCCAGGCCGGCTGACCGAAAGCACCGGCGATGGAGTTCGCCAGCCCCACAGGCCAGACCGGCAACGAGCCCCGCGGTCCGCGCCGTCTGCGCAAGAAGATCCTGCTGCTGGCGGTGCTGCCGCTGCTGGCGGCGCTGCTGCTGATCGCGCTGGCGGTGCGGTTCCAGGCGCTGGAGCTGGCCAAGCAGGAACGGGCGCTGGTCGAGTCGGCCTACCTCGCCAGCAAGGAGGCCGAGCTGCGCCACCATGTCGAGATGGCGATGAACATGATCGCCCCGGTCTACGACACCGGCCGCGACGACGCCGAGGCCAAGGCCGAAGCCATCCGCATCCTCAACCAGTTCGACTACGACCGCGGCGACGGCTATTTCTTCGCCTACGACTACAGCGGACGCTGTCTGGTGCTGCCCCACCAGCCGGAACTGGTCGGCCAGAACCTCTGGGAGATCCGCGACCGCGATGGCCGCCCCGTGGTGCAGGCCCTGGTGGCCAAGGCCCGCCAGGGACAGGGCTATTTCCGCTACGTCTGGAACAAGCCCTCGGTCAGGCAGGTCGCGCCCAAGCTCGGCTATGTGATCGGGCTGCAGCGCTGGGGCTGGATGGTCGGCACCGGCATCTACCTCGACGACGTGCAGGCCACGCTCGACCAGCTCGACCAGCAGGGCAGCGCCAACATCGCCAAGACCATGGGCTGGATCGCCGGGATCGCCCTGCTGGCCCTGGCGCTGGTGGGCGGCAGCGCGCTGGCCCTCAACCTCAGCGAATACCGGGCGGCCGATGCGCAGCTGCACCTGATGGCCCGCCAGGTGGTGCAGTCGCAGGAAAACGAGCGCGCCCACCTCTCGCGCGAACTGCACGACTCCACCAGCCAGACGCTGGTCTCGATCAAGCTGCTGATGGACAGCGCGATCGGCCAGATCGGGCGCGAGAACCGCGCTCTGCCCCCGACGCTGGTGCAAGCCCGCGCCCGCATCGACGAGGCCCTCACCGAAGTGCGCGACATCTCGCACCGCCTGCGCCCCGTGGTGCTGGACACGCTCGGTCTGCCCAGCGCGCTGCGGCACCTGGGCGAGGAGTTCGCCGAACACGCACAGCTGGCCTTCTTCATGCGGCAGCACGGCCAGGCGGACGAGCTGCCCGAAGAGATCAAGACCATGCTGTTCCGCGTGACGCAGGAAGCCTTGACCAACATCGACAAGCACGCCGAGGCCAGCCGCGTGGACCTGCGCCTGATCTTCCGGTCCGGCGGCGTGCGCCTCACGGTGGCCGACGACGGCACGGGCTTCGACGTGGCGGCGATCGGCGCCGATCCGCGGCGCGGCATCGGGCTGCGCAACATGCGCGAGCGGGTCGAGTCGGTCGGCGGGGTGTTCAAGGTCCATTCGCGGCCCGGCTCCACCCGGGTCATCTCCCAGCTACCCGCCGATGCACTGCGCCGCTTCACGGCCCCGTCACCGGCCCACCCCGCCCACCCCGGACCCCATGCGCATCCTGCTCGTCGATGACCACCCCCTCGTGCGCGAAGGCGTACGCACCCTGATCCAGGGCCAGGCCGGCCATGAAGTGGTCGGCGAAGCGCCCGATGCCGCCACGGCCCTGCAGCTGGTGGCCCAGCTGCGCCCCCAGCTCGTGCTGACCGACATCGGCATGAAGCACACCAACGGCATCACCCTGACCACCCAGATCCGCGCCCAGTGGCCGGACACGGCGGTGATCGTGCTGAGCATGTACGACAACCCCGAGTACGTGCACCAGGCGATGCAGGCCGGCGCGCGTGGCTATGTGCTCAAGGACGCCCCCTCGTCGGACATCGTCGAGGCCATCGCCGCCGTCGCCGCGGGTGGCACCTTCCTCAGCGAGAGCGTGGCCCGGCCGGTGGCGCGCAGCGACGATCCGCGCCCGCTGCTGTCCGAGCGCGAGGCGGAGATCCTCAACTGCCTCGCGCGCGGGCTGTCGAGCAAGCAGATCGCCGCCGACTACGACCTCAGCGTGCGCACCGTCGAGACGCACCGCCAGAACATCCGCCGCAAGCTGCGCATCGAAGGCCAGGCCGAGCTGATCCGCTACGCCGTGGAACACTGCCGAACCGCTGGCTGATCCCGACCACGACACTGCCGCGCACGTCATGCGTAGTGCCGCGTAGTCGTTAGACCCGATGTGCCGCATCAGGGTTTTCGAGTGTGATAGCGACAAGATTTCTCACCTTCCGAAAACCCGTCCCACATTCCTGGAGACACCATCTTGACTGCCCTCTTGAGACTTTCGGGCTGGATCGATGCGTTCAATGAACGCATCGGCCGCCTGCTGTCGTGGCTGGTGCTGGCCGCAGTGCTGATCAGCGCCGGCAACGCGATCATGCGCAAGGCCTTCAACATCGGCTCGAACGCCTTTCTCGAAATCCAGTGGTACCTGTTCGCCGCCGTGTTCATGCTCGGTGCCGGCTATGCCTTCCTGAAAAACGCGCATGTGCGCATCGACTTCCTGTCGTCGAAGCTGTCCACGCGCACCAACACCCTCATCGACATCGCCGGCATCGTGGTCTTCCTGATCCCGCTGAGCCTGATCCTGATCGACCTGTCGTGGCCGCTGTTCGTGCGGGCCTACGACAGCGGCGAGATGAGCCAGAACGCCGGGGGCCTGATCCGCTGGCCGGTGCTGCTGCTGATCCCGGCCGGATTCGGCATCCTGCTGGTGCAGGCGCTGTCGGAGCTGATCAAGCGCGTGGCCTACCTGAAGGGCCTGCGCGACGAGCCGATGTCGATCGAACACGGCCCGAGCGATGAAGAGAAACTCGCTGCCGAACTCGCCGCCAAGGCCGAGCTGGTCGCCCGCGAAGGAGCGCGTCCGTGATCGAATTTGTCACCCAGAATTTTGTGCCGCTGATGTTCTGCGGCCTGCTGATGTTCCTGCTGACCGGCATCCCCGTGGCCTTCGGTCTGGCGGCCACCGGCCTCGTGTTCGGCTTCGTCGGCATGGAAGTGGGCCTCTTCGGTGGCAACCTGTTCCAGGCGCTGCCGCTGCGGATCTTCGGGATCATGCAGAACGACACCCTGCTGGCGATCCCCTTCTTCACCTTCATGGGGATCATCCTGGAGCGGTCCGGGATGGCGGAGGATCTGCTCGAAACCGTGGGGCAGGTGTTCGGCCCGCTGCGTGGCGGTCTGGCGGTCGCGGTGATCCTGGTGGGCGCATTGCTGGCGGCCACCACCGGCGTCGTCGCGGCGGCCGTGATCTCGATGGGCCTGATCTCGCTGCCCATCATGCTGCGCTACGGCTACAACCGCACCATCGCCACCGGTGCCATCACCGCATCGGGCACGCTGGCGCAGGCCATTCCGCCGTCGCTGGTGCTGATCGTGCTGGCCGACCAGCTCGGCCGCTCGGTCGGCGACATGTACGCCGGCGCGCTGGTGCCGGGACTGATGCTGGTGGGCCTGTACCTGGCCTTCGTCGCGGCCGTGGCGATCTTCAAGCCGGACTGGGTGCCCGCCCTGCCGGCGGAAGCGCGCATCTACCGCGAAGCCAACGGCGCGAGCGGTCACAAGTCGCTGCTCGCGCTGCTGGCCATCTGCGGTGCGGCGGGCTGGGCCTGGTCGCAGGTGCATGAAAGCATCATGAACCCCTGGCTCGACCGCACGCTGCCAGCCCCGGGCGACGAGACGCTGATCCTGTCGATGACCATCGCATCCTTCCTGGCGCTCGGTCTGGCGATGGTCAACCGGGTGACGAAGATGGGCCTGCTGTCGAAGCTGGCCGAGCGCTTCACCTTCGTGCTGATCCCGCCGCTGGTGCTGATCTTCCTGGTGCTGGGCACGATCTTCCTGGGCGTCGCGACGCCGACGGAAGGCGGCGCCATGGGCGCGGTCGGCGCGCTGCTGATGGCGTTCTCGCGCGGCCAGATCAACCGCACGCTGATGAACCAAGCGCTCGACAGCACGGCGCGGCTGAGCTGCTTCGTGCTGTTCATCCTGATCGGCTCGACGGTGTTCAGCTTCACCTTCAACGCCGCCGACGGCCACATCTGGGTCGAGCATCTGTTCACCGACATGCCCGGTGGCGCGATGGGCTTCCTGATCGTCGTGAACCTGCTGGTGTTCGTGCTGGGCATGTTCATCGACTTCTTCGAGATCGCCTTCATCGTCGTGCCGATGCTCGCGCCGGTGGCCGAGAAGATCCTGCCGGAACTGCTGCCGGAGGGCTATCCGGCCGAGTTCGCGCTGGTGTGGTTCGGCGTGATCCTGGCGATGAACCTGCAGACCTCGTTCCTGACCCCGCCGTTCGGTTTTGCGCTGTTCTACCTGCGCAGCGTCGCAGCGAAGAAGGACTACAAGGACCGCGTGACCGGCGAGAACATCCCCGCCGTGGCCACGTCGGAGATCTACAAGGGCTCCATCGCCTTCATCGTGCTGCAGGTCATCATGGTGGCCGTGGTCATCGCCTACCCGGGTCTGGTGTCGGGCGATGCGGCACAGGTCAGCACCATCGACGCCAACCAGGCGCTCCAGGAGATGACCATCGCCAACGAGCAAGCCCCGACCGAGCAGAACATGCAAGGTCTGGAGCCCCCGAAGGGCGCGGCTTCGGAACCCGACCCGATGGACGCCTTCAAGGACTTGCCGAAGACCGGCGAGCAGCAGTAAGCCTGCACAGGCTCCGGACAGCGCGCGGCGCTGTCATGCGGGGGCACGCATTCGTTGATAAGATGACGAAATGCGTGCCCCTTTTTCCTTCCGTTTCTCGTTTCACACCGCGCTCGCGCTCTGCGGCACCGTGCTGCTGGCGGGCTGCAGCACCCCCAGGCCGCTGGCGGCCCCGGCCTCGGTCGCCGCCACCTCCCCCGCCTGGCAAGCCCCTGTGCCCCACGCCGGCCACCCCGCGCAGCTCACCGCCTGGTGGTCGCAGTTCGACGATCCGCTGCTGCCCGCGCTGGTCGACGAAGCACAGGTCGCCCACCCCTTGCTCGCCCAGGCGCTGGCCCGCATCCAGCAGGCCCGCGCCAGCCAGCGCGTGGCGGCGTCCGCTGGCTGGCCGACCGTCGGCGCCAACGTCCAGGCCCAGCGCGGCTCGACCGCCGCCACGGGTTTCAACACCGTCAGCCAGGCCAGTGCCACCGCCGACGCCGGCTGGGAGATCGACCTGTTCGGCGGTGTGCGCCACGGCATCGAAGCGGCCCGGTCGCGCGCAGAGCAAGCGGAACTCGGCTGGCACGAGGCGCGGGTCTCGCTGGCGGCCGAAGTGGCACAGACCTATGTCGCGCTGCGCGCCTGCGAAGCGGCCGTGGCGCTCTACACCCGCGAGGCGGACTCCCTCGGCCGCAGCAGCGCGCTGGTGCAGAAAAAGGCCGACATCGGCTTCGAGGCGCCCGCCAATGCCCGCCTGGCCCTGGCCTCGGCCGCGCAGGCACGCGACCGCGTCACCGTGCAGCAGACCGAATGCGGCCTGGCGGTCAAGGCGCTGGTGCTGCTGACCGGGGCGGACGAAGGGGCGCTGCGGGAGCGGCTCGCCGCGCGCACGGCACGGTTGCCACAGCCCGCCCCGTTCGCGCTGACCACCCTGCCTGCGGCGACCTTGGCCCAGCGCCCCGACCTCGCCGCCGCGGAGCGCGACCTGCAGGCCAGCGCCGCCGAGGTGGGCGTGGCGGACGCGGCGCGCTGGCCGCAGCTGACGATCAACGGCAACCTCGGCATCGGCCTCGTGCGCACCGGGGGCAGCACCTCGGACGCCTTGACCTGGGGCTTCGGGCCGAACCTGTCGCTGCCGATCTTCAACCGCGGCCGGCTGCAGGCACAGGCCGACGCCGCCCGCGCCCGCTACGACGACACCCGCGCCGGCTACGCGCTGAAGCTGCGCGCGGCGGTGCGCGAGGTCGAGGAAGCGCTGCTGCGGCTCGACGCCAGCCAGCGCCGCGAAGCCGACGCGCGCACCGCTGCCGAAGGCCTGCGCAGCTTCCTCGGCAGCATCGAGGAACGCGCCCGTCTCGGCTCGGCCAGCGTCATCGAGACCGAGGAAGCCCGCCGCCTGACCCTCTCGGCCGAGGCCACCTTGCTGGCGCTGCAGCGTGAACAGGTCGCCGCCTGGATCAGCCTGTACCGCGCCATCGGCGGCGGCTGGACCCGCGAGGCCACCACGCCATGACCGCCAGCCCCACCCGGATCGCCAATCCCCCTCGGACGCCCGCCCTTCCCCGTCATTCCCGCGCAGGCGGGAACCCACCCCCCGCCCCCACCATGCCGTCCTGCCTCTTCAAGCCTGCCCAGACGCTGACGCTGACACTGGCCCTGCTCGCGGCCGTCCCGACCCACGCCGCCGACGCCCCCGCTTCCGCCGCCCCCAAGCCCGCGCTGACCGTCTCCGTCACCACGCCCCAGTCCGGCACGCTGCCCCAGTCGATCGCTGCCAACGGCAGCATCGCGGCGTGGCAGGAGGTCGTCATCGGCGCCGAGACCCAGGGGCTGCGGCTGGTCGAGGTGAATGTGCAGGTCGGTGACCGGGTGAAGAAGGGCCAGCTGCTCGCGCGGCTGCAAAGCGACACGCTCGCCGCCGACCTCGCCGCCACCCAGGCGGGCCTGGCCGAAGCCGAGGCGACGCTCGCCGAAGCGCAGGCCAACGCCGAGCGCGCCCGCGCCCTGCAGCCCAGCGGCGCCCTGAGCGCGCAGCAGATCCAGCAATACACGACCGGCGAAGCCACCGCCCGCGCCCGGCTGCAATCGCTCAAGGCGCGCCTGGCCGCCGACACGCTGCGGCTGAACCAGACCCGCCTCAAGGCGCCCGACGACGGCATCATCAGCGCACGCTTGGCCACGATGGGCGCGATTGCCCAGCCGGGGCAGGAGCTGTTCCGGCTGATCCGCCAGGGCCGGCTGGAATGGCGCGCCGAGGTGCCCGCCGCCGAGCTGCACCGGCTGCAGCCGGGCATGGCGGTCAAGGTCGTGCCGGCCGGCGGCAGCGCGGTCAGCGCCAAGGTGCGCCTGCTCGCCCCGACCGTCGACCCGGTCACGCGCAATGGCCTCGTCTACGTCGACCTGCCCGCAGGCAGCACGGCGCGGTCCGGCATGTTCGCCCGCGGCGAGTTCGTCCTCGGTGAGTCCTCGGCGCTGACGCTGCCACAGACGGCCGTGGTGCTGCGCGACGGCTACAGCTATGTGTTCCGCCTCGTGCAAGGCAACCGCGTGCAGCAGACCAAGGTGCAGGTCGGCCGCCGTCTGGGTGACCGGGTCGAGGTCACCAGCGGACTCGATGCCGCGGCGCAGGTCGTGGCGCAGGGCGGCGGCTTCCTCGCCGATGGCGATGTCGTCAAGGTGGTCAAGGTGGTCACGCCATGAACGTGTCCTCCTGGTCGATCCGCAACCCGATCCCGGCGATCCTGCTGTTCATCCTGCTCACGCTCGGCGGCCTGATGGGCTTCCGGGCGATGACGATTCAGAACTTCCCCGACATCGACCTGCCGACGGTGATGGTGACGGCCGCTCTGCCCGGCGCCGCCCCCGCGCAGCTCGAAACCGAGGTGGCCCGCAAGCTGGAGAACGCCGTCGCCACGCTCAAGGGCGTCAAGCACATCTACACGCTGGTGAACGACGGCTCGGTCACCGTCACGGTCGAGTTCCGGCTGGAAAAACCGACACAGGAAGCCGTGGACGACGTGCGCGACGCGGTGGCGCGGGTGCGCTCGGACCTGCCCGGCGACCTGCGCGACCCGGTGATCCAGAAGATGGACCTGGCCGGCGCACCGATCCTGACCTACACCGTCGCCTCCGACCGGATGGACGACGAGGCACTGAGCTGGTTCGTGGACAACACGGTCACCAAGCAGATGCTGTCGGTGCGCGGCGTCGGCGCGGTGTCGCGGGTGGGCGGCGTGACACGCGAGGTGCGGGTCGAACTCGATCCGGCGCAGTTGCTCGCGCTGAACGCCACCGCGTCGGACGTGTCGCGCCAGTTGCGCCAGGTCCAGCAGGACGCGCCCGGTGGCCGCAGCGACGTGGGCGGCGCCGAACAGGCCGTGCGCACGCTCGCCACCGTGCAAAGCGCCGAGGAACTCGGGCGGCTGGAGATCGCGCTGTCGGATGGCCGCCGTGTCCGGCTGGACCAGATCGCCCGCGTCACCGACACGGTCGCCGAGCCGCGCGCGGTCGCGCTGCTGAACGGCAAGCCGGTGGTCGGCTTCGAGCTGACGCGCTCGAAGGGGGCGGGGGAAGTCGCCATTGCCGCGGACGTGCGCGCCCGGGTCGAGGCACTGCGCCAGAGCCACCCGGAGATCACCTTCACCGAGGCCTTCAACTTCGTCGACCCGGTGCAGGAGGGCTATGACGGCTCGATGATGCTGCTCTACGAGGGCGCGGTGCTGGCGGTGATCGTGGTGTGGTTCTTCCTGCGCGACTGGCGGGCCACGCTGGTGTCGGCGATCGCGCTGCCGCTGTCGGTGATCCCGACGTTCGCGGCG
The DNA here is from genome assembly GCF_034519685.1 of Sphaerotilus sp. Lineage (GTDB taxonomy): Bacteria > Pseudomonadota > Gammaproteobacteria > Burkholderiales > Burkholderiaceae_C > Sphaerotilus. Next base: position 217,600 of record NZ_JAXHOF010000003.1, read on the forward strand.
ATGTATCTGCTCGGCTTCACGGTCAATGTGGTGACGCTGCTGAGCCTGTCGCTGGTGGTGGGCATCCTGGTGGACGACGCCATCGTCGAGATCGAGAACATCATGCGCCACCTCGCGATGGGCAAGACCCCGTTCGAGGCCGCGATGGAGGCGGCCGACGAGATCGGCATGGCGGTGATCGCGACCACGTTCACGCTGATCGCGGTGTTCCTGCCGGCGGCGTTCATGAGTGGCGTGCCGGGCAAGTTCTTCGTGCAGTTCGGCTGGACGGCGGCGATCGCGGTGTTCTTCTCGCTGGTGGTGGCACGCATGCTGACGCCGATGATGGCCGCCTACCTGCTGCGCCCGCCGAAGCATGTGGAGAAGGATCCACGCTGGATGGGCTGGTATCTGGGCATGGCGAAGTGGTGCCTGCAACACCGCATCGTCACCTCGCTGGCGACGGTGGCGTTCTTCGTCGGCTCGTTCATGCTGGTGCCCTACCTGCCGACCGGCTTCATCCCGCCCGACGACCTGTCGCAGACGCAGGTGACCATCACGCTGCCGCCCGGCTCGACGCTGAAGGAAACGACCGCACTGGCCGAACAGGCGCGCCAGCTGGTCACGCGCAACCCGCACGTCAAGCTGGTCTACACCGCGATCGGTGGCGGTGCGGCGGGTGCGGACCCCTTTGCACCGCAGGGCGCGGCCAGCGTGACCAAGGCCGTGCTGACGATCAACATGACGCCGCGTGACCAGCGCCCCGGCATCAGCAAGCAGGACATCGAAGGCGAGCTGCGCAAGCTGGTCGAGGAATTGCCCGGTGCGCGTGTCAAGGTCGGCTTCGGCGGCTCCAGCGAGAAGTACATCCTCGTGCTGGCGAGCGAAAACGGCGCCGCGCTGTCCGACCACGCCAAGGTGGTCGAGCGCGAGCTGCGCAGCATCCCGGGCATCGGCAACGTCGTGTCCACCTCCAGCCTGGTGCGGCCGGAGCTGATCGTGCGGCCGGACGCGGACCGCGCCGCCGATCTGGGCGTGACGACGGCGGCGATCGCCGACACGCTGCGCGTGGCCACCAGCGGCGACTACGACCAGAGCCTGGCCAAGCTGAACCTGTCACAGCGGCAGGTGCCGATCGTCGTGCGGCTGCCGGCCGAGGCGCGGGCGGACCTGGAACTGCTGGGCCGGCTGCCGGTGCCGGGCGCGCGCGGGCCGGTGCCGCTGTCGAGTGTCGCGACGCTGGAGATGGCGAGCGGCCCGGCGCAGATCGACCGCTACGACCGCCAGCGCAACATCAACTTCGAGATCGAGCTGAACGGCGTGCCGCTCGGCGAGGTCGAGCGGCTGGCACAGGCGCTGCCGAGCCTGCAGCAACTGCCGCCCGGCGTGATGCAGACGACGGTGGGTGACGCCGAGGCGATGGCCGAGCTGTTCCAGAGCTTCTCGCTGGCGATGCTGACGGGCGTGCTGTGCATCTACATCGTGCTGGTGCTGCTGTTCAAGGACTTCATCCAGCCGGTGACGATCCTGGCGGCGCTGGTGCTGTCGATCCCGGGCGCGTTCCTGGCGCTGTTCGTCACGCACACGGCGCTGTCGATGCCGTCGATGATCGGCCTCATCATGCTGATGGGCATCGCGACGAAGAACTCGATCCTGCTGGTGGACTATGTCGTGCTGGCGCGGCGCGACCATGGGCTGAGCCGCTGGGACGCCGTGCTCGACGCCTGCCACAAGCGGGCGCGGCCGATCATCATGACGACGATCGCGATGGGCGCGGGGATGATGCCGATCGCGCTCGGGCTGGGGGTGGACCCGAGTTTCCGGGCGCCGATGGCGATCGTGGTGATCGGCGGGCTGATCACGTCCACGTTCCTGAGCCTGCTGGTGATTCCGGTGGTGTTCACCTATGTGGACGACGGGATGGCGCTGGCGGGGCGGCTGTTGCGCCTCACCAGCCGGCAGCCAGCCCGTCCCGCCTAGGATCACTCGCCGCGACATAGCCCTCCACCGCCGGATCGCCCAACCGCCAGATGAACTGCCCCGCGCCGAAGTCCTGGTAGGTGTCGCTGATGACCTCCAGTTGGTGGCCGCGGGCGGCCAGACCCTGCACGGTCGCGGCTGGCATCGTCGCCTCGACGTTGAGCGACAGGCCGGCGTTGCAGCGCCAGCGCGGCGCGTCGCAGGCGGTCTGCGGGTTCTGGTGGTGGTCGAGCATGCGCACGAGAGTCTGCACATGGCCCTGTGGCTGCATGTGGGCGCCCATCACGCCGAAGCCCATGACCGGCTGCCCGTCGCGGCTCAGGAAGCCCGGGATGATGGTGTGGAACGGCCGCTTGCCCGGCGCCACCACGTTGGCGCTGCGCGGGTCGAGGCTGAAGGCATGGCCGCGGTTCTGCAGGCTCAAGCCGTACTCGGGCAGCACCACGCCCGAGCCGAAGCCCATGTAGTTGCTCTGGATGAAGCTGACCATCATGCCGCGCTCGTCGGCGGCGGTGAGGTAGATGGTGCCACCCTTGACCGGCTGGCCGGCGCCGAAGTCCTGGGCGCGCTGCGGATCGATCAGGCGGGCACGTTCGCGCAGGTAGCCGGGGTCGAGCAGGTCGGCGGCGCTGACGGCCATGCTCGCCGGCTCGGCGACGAAGCGGTAGACATCGGCGAAGGCGAGCTTCATCGCCTCGATCTGCAGGTGCTGCCCCTCCGCGCCATCGACGGGCAGGCTGGCGAGGTCCACATCCCCGTGCTGCAGCAGGCCCAGGGCGATCAGCGCGGCGAGGCCCTGGCCGTTGGGCGGGATCTCGTGCAGGGTGTGGCCGCGGTAGTCCTGCTGGATCGGCGTCACCCACTCGGGGGCGAAGCCGGCCAGGTCCGCCAAGGTCAGCGCCCCGCCCTGCGCAGCGGATGCCCGGGCCAGCGCCTCGGCGATCTCTCCTTCATAGAACGCCCGGCCCCTTGTCGCGCCGATCGCCCGCAAGGCCCGCGCCGCGCCCGGCATTGCAAAGCGCTCGCCGACCATGGGCGCACGGCCATGCGGCAGGAACACGTCGGCGAACCCGGGCTGGCGTGTCAGGGCGTCGAGCGTGGCCGCGGCGGCCCATTTCTGCTGCACGACGACGGGCACGGCGTAACCCCGCTCGGCCACCTCGGCGGCCGGGGCCATCAGCGCGTCGAAGGGCAAGCGGCCGAACCGCGCCGACAACGCCGCCCATCCCGCCACCGCGCCCGGCACGGTCACGGCGTCCCAGCCGCGCACCGGGGGGGCGGTGGCGTCCGGGGCGTGGCGGCGGCGGAAGTGGTCGAGGGTCCACGCCTGGGGGGCCGGGCCGGAGGCGTTGAGTCCGTGCAGCTGCTGGCCGTCCCACAGGATGCAGAACGCATCGGACCCGAGCCCGTTGCTGCACGGCTCGACGATGGTCATCACCGCGGCGGCGGCCACGGCGGCGTCGACCGCGTTGCCCCCTTCGGCCAGCATGCGCAGACCGGCCTGCGCGGCCAGCGGGTGGGAGGTGGCGACGACATTGCGGGCGAACACCGGCAGGCGGGCGCTGGGGTACGGGGCCGCGTAGTCGAAGGGGGCGTGGGTGGGCATGGGGCGGGTGTCCTTTCGGCGGGCGGGCTGGTGGTCGTGCGCGGGGATCAGCCGCCGATGGGCGAGCAGAGTTCCACCAGCGTGCCATCCGGACAGCGGACATGCGACACCGTCTGGCCCCAGGGCTTGGCCTCGGGCGGGTTGAGTTCGGTGGCGCCGGCGGCCAGCGCCTTCGCGTGGGCCTCGGCGACGTGGGGCGTCACCAGGGCCAGCTCGAAACCCAGCGGCCGGGCCGATGCACTGGCCGCCACGAACCCGGCCGGGAAGTTCATCTGCGCTAGTGCCAGCGAGGCAAACGCGAGCGTGGTGTCCCCGGTGTCGAGTTCGCCGTAGTCGCCGGCTTCGTGCAGGAAACGGCGGGACAGGCCGAATGCGCGCTCGAAAAAGGACAGGGATTGGGCGACGTCGGGGACGTAGACGATGGTGTAGCCGAGTTTCATGGGGGGTCAACTCCGTGCGAGACAGTCGATTGCGCGTGCTGCGCAACCTCACCAGACGCGCCCAGCAACTCGGCATGGCGCTCGTGCCCGTCGAACCAGTCGCCAAGATCGCCTGACGGACTCATGAATACCTCATCTGATGGCTGACGATGGCTAACGCCCAGGTTAACCGGGAAAAATGCGGAGCATTTTTTCTGCGTTGAACCGCCAGTTATGTCCTGATGCCAGATGCGCAGACCAAGGCACAACTCATTCATAGTGCGACCACATGCGTAGAACCTTGACGATTCGCTGTTCTTGCAGCACTTCATAAACGAGACGATGCTGAATGTTGATTCGCCGTGAATAGGCACCGGATAGATCGCCGACCAGCTTCTCGTATGGTGGCGGGTTTTGAAATGGGTTTTCCTTGATGATGGCCAAGAGTTCTTGGGCTTTGGCCTTCAGTCCACTTGCAGCGATTTTCTGCGCGTCCTTTTGGGCATGCTTGGTGTAAACGACTTCCCAACTCACCAGTCAAGCTCCTTCGAGCAGGCATCGATCGGTTCGGCCATTCCTTCTTTGATGGACTCGCGCATACCAGGAACAGAAAGCAGATAAAGCGTTTCCTGAATTGCTTGCCAGTCCTCAGCCGCCAAAAGCACAGCGTCGTGGCGCTTGCCTGCAATGGTGATTGGCTGATGCGACTCTGCTGCCTGATCCATCAAGCGGTAGAGGTTGGCGCGTGCTTCGCTAGCGGAGAGTGTTTGCATGAGGAACTCCTAAGTTGCAAAGCGTACGTCAATTGGTACGCAATGTCAATCCCAGAGCTTTTGGCCCGCTGAGTCGGCTATGTGCGCTTATGAAAAGGCCGATGCGTTCGACACCGAACTGCACCGTATTACCGGCCGATCCCTGAGCTGGACGAGTGGATTCGGCGGCGCGTGCGGATGTGCTACTGGAAACAGTGGCGCTGGGCGCGCACCAAGATTCGCCACATGGTAAATCTGGGTGTGGCGCTCAAGGCCGCCATCCAGCATGGCGTCAGCAGCCCAGGGCAATTGCATCATCGTGTCTATCAGTAACAAGCCCATTCGCTGGCTGATTCAGGCACTCACGGTCACGCGGACGTCAGGCCAAAGAGCATCTCCAGGTAGTCAGGGCTCCAGGAGGCCCGCTTGTGCTTGAGCTTGACGCTGGCCTTGGTCGATTTCTCCTTCTTGATCAGGTTGAGCGTAAGCGTTCCGCGAAGTCGTCTTGTGGAGAAGGCCGGGATGGCGTAAGCGCACACGAGTCCACGCCATTTCAAGTGGACACGTATGCACTGCGCAATTTGAATTGATTGAGTCGGGTTGAATTCCTGGGACGACGAATTCAGCCGTCAGCCGTCAGCCGTTCAGTCGTCAGCAGGTCTGAGGCTGCCAGCGATGGGGGAGCAGCTCCGCCACCCGTGATGCCTTGTGCGTGGGCAGGCGTGTGAGCACGTCCTGGAGGTAGCGATAGGGATCGAGTCCGTTGAGCTTGGCGCTCTGGATCAGACTCATCACCGCGGCCGCGCGCTGGCCAGCCAGCAGCGTGCCGGCGAACAGCCAGTTCTTCCTGCCAGTGGCCCAGGGCCGGATCTGCCGCTCGTCAAAGTTGTTGTCGATCGGCAGGGCGCCATCGTCCAGATAGCGCGTCAGCGCCGCCCAGCGTCTGAGGCTGTAGTCGATGGCCTTGGCCGTGGCCCCGCCATCGGTCACGCGCAGCCGCTGCGCCTGCAGCCATTCGTGCCACTGCCGGGCGATCGGCACGGCCTGGCTCTGTCGCCGTGCAAGCCGCTGCCCGGCTGTCAGCTCCCTGACCTCGCGCTCGATGCCGTAGAGCTGCCCGATGTACTGCAGGGCGGTGGCCGCCAGCTCGCTCTTGTTGGCCTGGTGCAACTCCACGAACTTGCGCCGCGCGTGCGCCATGCAGCCCACCTCCAGCACGCCCTTGGCGAACAGCGCCTTGTAGCCGCTGAAGTCATCGCACACCAGCGCCCCCTGCCAGTCGCCCAGGAAGTCGCGGGCGTGCTGGCCCGAGCGGGAGTCCGCGAAGTCGTAGACCACCGCCTTCAGCTCGCCCAGCTCCCCGGCCGCATAGGCCCACAGGTACGCCCGCTGCGTCTTGCCCGTGCCAGGGGCCAGCATGGCCACCGGCGTCTCGTCGGCATGCACCACAGCGCCCTGCAGCACTTCATGCTTGAGCGCGTCCACCAGTGGCTGCAGCCGCACGCCGCACACGCCCACCCAGGAAGCCAGCGTCGAGCGGGCAATGCCCAGCCCCGCCCGCTCGAAGATGGTCTCCTGTCGGTACAGCGGCAGGTGGTCGGCATACTTGGCCACCAGCACGTGCGCCAGCAGGCCCGGCGTGGGGATGCCCTTGTCAATGACCGCCGCCGGGATCGGCGCCTGCACCAGGCGCTGGCAGTGTGCACAGGCCCACTTGCCCCGGAGGTGGCGCTCCACCGTGAACACGCCGGGCGTGTAGTCGAGCTTCTCGCTCACGTCCTCGCCGATGCGCTTGAGTTCGCAGCCGCAGCCCGGTGTGGTGCACACGGTGGTGTCCGGTTCGTGGCGGATCTCGCGGCGCGGCAGGTGCGCCGGCAGCGGCGCACGCTTCGGGCGCAGCACCTCTGGCACGGGCCTGCTGGATGACTCGCACAGCTCCACCAGCTCCTGCTCCAGCGCGGCGATGTCGGCCGCCACCGATTCCTCGAACAGGTGTCGCTGCTCGTCACCCAGCTTCTCGCTCTTGACGCCGAACTTCAGTCGGCGTAGCTGCGCGATCTCGGCGCTGAGCATGTCGATCCTGGCGTCCTTGAACACCAGGGTCTGGGCGTCGGACTCGATGCGCACCAGAAGCTGCGTGGTCAGCTCGCGCAACGCCTGCGCCGACATCCCCTCCAGGGTCTCGGCGTTCAGGTGTGGCAGGGCTGCATGCATGGCCGCCAGTCTGCCGCGACCCACGCCATCGATCCAGTCGGGCATCTGCGCATTGCCTTTGCACCCCAAGGCCCGCAAGCCTTCACACCACCGTGATCACTCCGGTATCGCCCACGCGCTGCCAGGCCACGCCCAGGATCAGCGCACTCAACTGGCTGGTGCTCAGTGGCTGACCCACCTGCGCATGCCCGTGCGGCCAGACGAACTTGCCCCGGTGCAGCCGCCGTGCGGCCAGCCACAGGCCCACCCCGTCATGCACCAGCACCTTCATCCGCGTGGCCCGTGCGTTGGCAAACACGTAGGCGTGGTGCGGGCGCGCCTCCCCGAACACCCCCACCACCCGCGCCAGCGTCGTGTCGAACCCCGCTCTCATGTCCAGCGGCGCCGTGGCCAGCCACACCGCGTCGATGCGGATCATCGGCCCCAGTCCTTCAGCGCCTGCAGGCACTGCCCGGCCGCCGACAGCGGCCAGTACAGCGTGAGCACCTGCGCACCGCTGCGCAGCTCCAGCCGAATCTCTGCAGCCGCAGGCGCGGCCGACTGCACCACCGGCAGTGACACGAATGCCGGTACCGCACTCGCTGCGCCAGCTTCCTCGGCAGGCGCGACCAGATCCGGGCCTGCCACCTCTTCGCCTCTCGACAGCGCCACCCAGCGACGCACCAGATTGGCGTTCAGCCCGTTGGCCAGCGCCACCGCAGCGGTGGAGACGCCCGGCTCTTCGCATGCCGCCACGATCTGCGCCTTGAACGCTTCGCTGTAGCGGCCTCGCCGCCGTCCGGGTGATGGCAAATTGATTTGTGATGTGTCCATGTGTCCATCTCCATTTTGATGGACACCATCGTCATCGCTGTGCTGTTGCTGCGCCAGATGACTTTGCGGAACGCTTACGGTCATTCATCCAGAGGCCGATCCGACACTACGGGCCATGGGGGAACGCGGCGACATCATCCGCACCATGCAGCGCGCCATGAGCGGCCAGCAGCGTGAGTTGGCCGTGTTCCAGCCTGGCGCGGATGGCCACACCATCGTAGGCCGCGTCGCCGCTAACTGTCATGAACCGTGCGGTTCACTCTGGATGATGGAAGAGACTTGGGGTGTGCGGGGCGGCGTGGGTAGAGGTCGGTCAATTCTTTGATGGCACTTCGACCGCGATCGCTAACTTGACCCGCTGCCGACCACTCGTACCCAGGATTGCCTGCGAGCGTTGCTTGTTCCCGTTGGGGTCAAGTACGCCTGACAGCCCACATTAAAGAGAGCCGCCGGGCTTGCCCGGCAGGCCGTTGGTCGGCGGCACCTGCGTCGCCCCGCACGCTTGTGATTGTTAATCAAGCTGCAGGAGAGCCGACGATGGATTTGACCCCGATGCACAAGCGCGTGATGGCGCTGGACGTTCACCAGGCCAAGATCACGGCGTGCGCCGTTGTCGAACACGACGACGGCCGTGTGGAGGTGACCAAGCTGGACTTTGGTGCCTTCAAACGCGATCGCCGGGCCTTGGCCCAGTGGGCGCTGCAGATCAGGCCCGAGGTGGTGGTGATGGAGAGTGAGCGGCCAGCCAATCCCCCTTGAATGAGCCTGTTCGGACAGAGACGATGGTGTCCACCTGAACTGACTGGTGGACGACATGAACGAGCAAAGCCCGATCCGAAGAAAGCACAGCGCCGAGTTGAAGGCTCGGGTACTCGGCGAGTGCCGGGAACCCGGGGCGTCGATCGCGGCGGTGGCGTTGGCCCACGGCCTGAACGCCAATCTGGTGCGCAAGTGGCTGGCGGGACGAGGGCTGGGCCGCCCGAACCTGGAGTCGGCCTGTCGTGGTCCAATTTAAACGGACACCTCGATAGGGGATTTTTGACCCGAAGAGGAAAACATGACAGACATGAGCAAACAACCGCGAAGAAAGTTCGACCCGGCCTTCAAGCTGCAGGTGGTGCGGATGATTCGAGAACAGAACGTGAGCCTGAGCCAGGTGTGCCGGGACATGGACCTGGTGGACAGCGCGGTGCGACGCTGGGTAGAACAGTACGACGCGGAGCAGGCGGGTGGGCCCGGGCAGGGCAAGCCGTTGACGGGCGACCAGCAGCGCATACGCGAGTTGGAGGCCGAGAACCGTCGCCTCAAGGAGGACGTCACGCTGTTAAAAAAAGCGTCTGCCTTCTTTGCCCGGGAACTGCGGTGACCTACGAGGTGATCAAGCAGGCGGCGAAGAAGGCCGAGGTGAGCAGGCTGTGCGCACTGCTGGAGGTCAGCCGCTCGGGGTTCTACGCCTGGCGGGTGCGTACCGGTCGACCCGAGGCCGTGTGCGCCACCGGTGTGCGGCTGAAGGCGGCGTTCGAGGCCAGCGGGCGCTGCTATGGCAGCCGCCGGCTCACGGCCGCGCTGCGTTCGCAGGGTGTCGAGGTCGGCCGCCACCGGGTGCGCACGCTCATGAGGCGCCACGCCCTGCAGGCCCGCTGGCGGCGCAAGTTCGTCCACACCACTGACAGTCGGCACGATCTGGCCGTGGCCGACAACGTGCTCGACCGGCAGTTCCAGCCCACCGCCCCCGACCGGGCCTGGGTGTGCGACATCACCTACATCCGCACCCGCAGCGGCTGGCTTTACCTGGCCGCCGTGCTCGACCTGTACTCGCGCAAGATCGTCGGCTGGGCCTGCGCGCCGAGCATGCCTGCCGAGTTGGTCTGCTCGGCCCTGCACATGGCCCTGAGCGTGCGCCGGCCTGCGCCCGGGCTCATCGTCCACTCTGACCGCGGCAGCCAGTACGCCAGCCTCGTCCACCGAGCCATGCTCCAGCAACACGGCATCGTTTGCAGCATGAGTCGCCGGGCAAACTGCTGGGACAACGCCGTCATGGAGCGCTTCTTCCTCAGCCTCAAGACCGAACGTGTCTGGCAGCGTGACTATGCCAACCACGCCGAGGCGGCCTCCGACATCGCCGACTACATCGTGCGCTTCTACAACCCTGTGCGCCTGCACTCCACCCTGGGCTATCTCTCCCCGGCTGACTTCGAGCGCCTGTCCGCCTGAACCCGCTTTTTACCTATCGGACTGTCCGAAAAAACTTGACCACGACAGCCGAGCTGGAGCCGCCGTCGTTGGCCATGAGGGCGGCGGTGAACGGTGCGCCGGGGGCTGGCCGGGCGCCGCAGGGGTCGTTCGTGGCGCTGCAGATGCCCGATGCCGGCGCGCAGGCGATCCAGATCGAGCTGAGCAGCGGCGAGCGGCGGCTGACGGTGAGCTGGCCGCAAGCGCAGGCCCAGGCGTGTGCGGCGTGGCTGCGCGAGCTGGCGGCCGGGGTGACGAAGTGATCCGGATCGACGCGCTGTGGGCGTGCACGGCGCCGGTGGACATGCGCTCGGGTGCGGACCGGCTGCTGGCGTGTGTGGTGCAGACGCTGGGGGCGGCGCAGGCCCACCACGGCTACCTGTTCGCCAACGCGAGGGGCACGCGCATCAAGCTGCTCGTCCATGACGGCTGGGGGGTGTGGTGTGCGGCACGGCGGCTCAACGCGGGGCACTTCGTGTGGCCGCGGGGGCTGGAGTCGAGCACCCCGCTGGCCCTGACGCAGGAGCAGTTCGATGCGCTGATCGTGGGGCTGCCGTGGCAGCGGCTGCACGAGCAGCGGGTGATCACGCGGGTGTGAGCGGATGGCGGGTGCGCAATTGCTGAAGTTGCCGATGGCGGGGCTGGCCTCGTGCGGGCAGCATGGGCGCATGCATGACATGGACACACTGCAGAGCCGAGATCTGAAGGACCTGACGCCACAGGCCCTTCAGGCGCTGGCGCAGCAACTGCTGGTGCGTGTGCAGCAGCAGGCACGCGAGATCGCCCGGCGCGATGGCGAGATCGTGTGGCGGGACGCGAAGATCGAGAAGATCACGTTCGAGCTGGCGCGGCTCAAGCGCTGGAAGTTCGGCGCGTGCACCGAGGCGATGGATGCGCAGCAGCGACAGCTCTTCCTGGACACGCTCGTGGAGGACGAGGCGGAACTGCAGGCGCAGCTCGCCGAGTTGCAGGCTCGACTGCCTGTGCCGGCGGCAGCGGTCGAGAAGGCGCCCAAGCCGCCGCGCCGCCAGGCGCTGCCCGAGCACCTGCGCCGCGTGGAGCATCGCCACGAGCCGGCCGACACCCACTGTCCGGCCCCGGGCTGCGGCGAGCCGATGACCCGGGTGGGCGAGGACGTGAGCGAGCGGCTGGACATCGTGCCGGCGGAGTTCTTCGTGCACCGGCACATCCGGGGCAAGTGGGTGTGCCGGTGCTGTCAGCGCCAGGGCGAGGAGCGCCTGGTGCAGGAGCCCGCCGAGGTGCAGCTCATCGAACGGGGCATCCCGGCCAGCGGGCTGGTGGCCTACACGCTCATCAGCCGGTTCGCCGACCACGTGCCGTACTACCGGCAGGAGGCGATCAATGCGCGCTCGGGCGTGCACACCCCGCGCTCGACGCTGGCCTCGTGGGCCGGTCAGGCCGGCGCGGCGCTGCACCCGCTGTACGAGGCGCTCAAGCGCTTCGTGCTGGGCAGCGCGGTCGTGCAGGCCGACGAGACGACGGTGGCCATGCTGGACCCGGGGGCGGGCAAGACCAGAAAGGCCTACGTCTGGGCCTATGCACGCGGGGAGTTCGACCCCCAGCCCGGCGTGGTCTACGAGTTCTGCCTGGGCCGGGGCGGCAAGTACCCGCTGGCCTTCCTGGGCGGGCTGCCCAGTCCGCCCGGCAGCCAGACCGACCCGCCCGCCGAGAACCGCAAGCCACCCTGGAGCGGCACGCTCGTGTGCGACCGCTATGGCGGCTATGACGCGGTGCTCGACCCCAAGGTCTTCCCGCAGCGCGTCTCGGCGGCCTGCGCCGCGCATGCCCGGCGCAAGTTCGACGAACTCGCCAAGTCCGGCAAGAGCACCCTGGCCACCCAGGCGATCGTGCGCTTCGCGGCGATCTACCATGCCGAGAAGTCGTTCGCCGGCATGGACGGCCCGACCCGCACGACGGCCCGCAAAAGCATCACCGCGCCGCTGTGGCAGGAGCTGCACACCTGGCTCAAGCTCGAACGCGGTCGTGTCGTCGATGGCGGCGCCACCGCCAACGCCATCGACTACAGCCTCAACCACTGGCCAGCGCTGACGCGCCACCTGCTCGACGGGGCGTTACCCATCGACAATAACTACCTCGAACGCCAGATCAAGCCCTGGGCCATGGGCCGCAAGGCCTGGTTGTTCTGTGGCAGCGAACTCGCCGGCCAGCGCGCGGCCGTGGTCATGAGCCTGGTGCAGTCGGCCAAGCTCAATGGGCTCGAACCCTGGGCCTATCTGCGCGACGTGCTCGATCGACTGCCCACCCACCTCAACAGCCGCATCGACGACTTGCTGCCCCATCGCTGGCAGCCTCTGCAAACCACGGACTGATCAGGGGCGCCTGACGGGGGATCGCTGGCCGCTCACGATGGAGAGCACGGGGGTGTACTGGAAGAGCCCGTTCGCGGCGCTGGAGGCGGTGGGGATCATCGCGTGGGTGGTCAACGCACGGCATGTCAAGGCCGTGCCCGGTCGCAAGACCGACATGGCCGATGCGCAGTGGCTGGCCACGCTGGCGCGTGCGGGGTTGTTGCGCGCGTCGTTCATCCCGCCCAAGGATTTCCGCGAGTTGCGTCTGGTGGCGCGTCAGCGCCAGAAGCTGGTGGGCATGTGCAGCGCCGAGAAGAACCGGCTGCACAAGGTGCTGGTGGATGCGGGCATCCGCATCAACGTGGTGGTGGCCGACGTGCATGGCGCCAGCGCCCGGGCGATGGTCAAGGCGTTGATTGCGGGTCAACCCATGCAAGAGGTGCTGGACAAGAAGGGCCGGCTGCGCGCCAGCCGCGAGGCGTTGTTCGAGGCGCTGAGCACCGAGCAGTTCAGCGCCGTTCATCGCTTTGTGGCCGATGAGATCATGCAGCACATCGAGCAGATCGAGCAGCGCATCAATCGCATGGACCAGTACCTGCTGGACGGCCTGAAAGCGTGGCAGCCGCAGCTCAACCTGCTGCAGACCATCCCCGGCATCGACATCCAGGGCGCGGCCATGCTGCTGGTGGAGATCGGGGCCGACATGAGCGTCTTCGGCAGCGCCGAGCGGCTGGCCTCGTGGGTGGGCATCTGCCCGGGCAACAACGAGAGCGCGGGCAAACGCAAGACCGGGCGCATCCGCAAGGGCAACGCCTGGGTGCGCCGGCTGCTGTGCGAATTCGCTCAGGCAGCGGCCCGAACGCGCTGCGCGCTGAAGGCCAAGTTCGACGCCTTGAACATCCGCAAAGGCCACAAGAAGTCCATCGTTGCGCTGGCGCACAAGATGCTGCGAACGCTGTACGCCATGCTGGCCAGTGGTACCCACTACCAAGACAGGACGATTGACTACGAAGCGCTGAGCGTGGCCAAAAACGCCCCGCGCTGGATCAAGATGCTGCGCAAGCACGGCTTCATCGCCGAGCCAGCGACTGCCTGATTCACCCAACCGTCGCCGCTGCACGCGTACCGGCCAGCTTCAGGCCAGGGATCGGTACGTTCGCTCGATGTTGTCTTCCACATTAAAGGGCTGGCAGACGAGCTGTACGACAAGGGCTATCTGGTCATCGACGGGACTGACGGCAAGGCTCACTACGTTGCTCTGCCACCGAGGTCGGAACTTGAGCAATACCCCACAGGCGCAGTGGTGGAAGTGAAAGGTTCTCCCGACGTGCGCGCGGCAGACCGGAACATCGCCGCGCTGTCGGAGAACGGCATCTATCGCACCGACCATCACCTAGCGCTCGCCCAAGGTCAGGCCACGCCCAATCGCGACCCGCGCGAGGTGGTGGCCGCGCATGTGCGCCGGCTCGAAGCCCTGCGCCGCGCCGGCATCGTGGAGCGCGAGGCCGAAGGCGTTTGGCGCATACCCGGTGACCTGGCCGAACAAGGCCGCCAATATGATGTCCAGCGCCTGGGCGGTGGCGTGGCGGTGGTACTGAAGTCGCACCTGCCCATCGAGCGGCAGACCCGCGTGATCGGCGCGACCTGGCTGGATCAGCAGTTGATCAGCGGTGACCAGGGACTGGGCGACCTGGGCTTCGGTGCAGAAACCAAGGCAGCCCTTCAACAACGTGCCGCCTTTCTCATTAAGCAAGGGATCGCACACCAGAAGGGTACGCACACCGTTCTGCCACGCGACCTGCTGACTACGCTTCGCGAGCAGGAGCTAGCAAACGCTGCGCAGGACATAGAAGCTGCTACCGGTCACCCATACCGTCCAGCGACGGAAGGTCAACGCGTCTCGGGTATCTATCGGCGCAGCGTTCAGCTGTTCAGTGGACGATATGCCGTCCTTGACGACGGTGTTGGATTCAGCATGGTGCCGTGGAGGCCTTCACTTGATCGGCATCTCGGCCACCCCCTTGTCGTCACAAGCAGGGGAAACTCGGTGAGCTTCGAGGTAGTACGCGGGCTCAATAGATGAAGCAAGTAGCACACTCGTTGCTGTTCAATACAAGAGCACCTTAGTCACCGGTTCTCGAAACGGTACGAAACCAGCGACTCGCCCAGGTCGTCTGCCAACAGGACTTTGCTCGCCGGCGGAAAGGCACGCTGAACGCAGTCAGCCCTTGGACAGACACGGCATCCCGGACCGATGGGCACCACATCCCGCGGCTGCTGAGGGTCGATGCCATCGGCGTAAACCAGCTCACGGGCGTGTGACAGCTCACAACCCAGGCCAATCGCGAATAGCTTGCGCCGTGACCGGAAACCGCCACCACCCCGTCCCGTGGTGCGAGCAATGCCGAAGAAGCGCATGCCGTCCGGCATCTCCAGCACCTGGGTGAGGATGCGCTCGGGTTGTGCAAAGGCCTCGTGCACATGCCACAGCGGGCATGCCCCGCCATGGCGCGCAAAGTGGAAGGCGGCGGCACTCTGACGTTTGGAAATATTGCCGGCCTGATCCAGCCGCACGAAGTAGAACGGCACGCCCCGGGCCCCAGCGCGCTGCAGGGTTGAGAGCCGGTGGCACACCGTCTCGAACCCCACATGAAAGCGCTGCTGCAGCAGCTCGATGTCGTAGCGGAACCGTCTCGCAGCGTTCAGAAAGTCGCCATAGGGCAGCAGTACCGAACCTGCAAAGTAGTGCGCGAACCCCTGCCGCGCCAGCGCCTGGGTGGCGGGGTCGGTGAAGCCACCCTCGCGCAGTTCGTCGTCGATGGTCTGCCGATGTGCCAGCAGGGCGAACTGGGTGGCCATCTGGAAGGTCTGCTGGGCGTCGCTCAGGCCCGCCGGCAACGCCAGCCTGCGTCCGGCGACGTCGAGGCGACGCAGCCAAGTACTGGCCAGTTCGTCGCCCATGGTTACCACATCCAGGCCGCAACGATCGCGCAGCAGCTCGCGCAGCGCCGGTGCTCGCTGGCCGGGTTCCAGCGTCAGCTCGGCGGCCAGCGACTCCCCCAGTCGGTCCAGCGCGTCCAGGTAGTTGTTGCGACGGTTGAAATGGTCGCGCACCTCCTCGTGCGGCAAGGGCACAGCGGCTTCGTGACGCGGACCCTCGCCCGGCACGCCGCCGCCCTGCTCACCGTAAAAGCGGTCGATGGTCTGCGCGTATTCCTCCTGCAGCCGGGCGTGCCGCTGATAAAGGGTCAGAAAGACGTCCACCAGTTCGGGAGCCTGCTCGACCAATCGCGACAGCGCAGCCGGCGGCACAGGGTCGGCACGCAGAGTACGGTCGTGTAGCGCGCAGTCCAGCTCGGCCAGTTGACGCCGGTCCTGCTCCTCGGAGAACTGGCCCACATCACCGCCAAAGACCTCGGCCAGCTTCAGCAGCACCGACGCGGTCACCGGCCGCTGATTGTTCTCGATCTGGCTCACGTAGCTCAGTGACAGCGACAGGCGCTGTGCCAGGTGCCCCTGGCTCCAGCCGTTCTGCTCGCGCAGCTTGCGCACGCGGGGTCCCACAAAGAGCTTCCGGGCTCCACTCATTTTGCAAACTTCACAAAATTCAATTCAAACATGCAAACGAATTTGCAACTTTTTCTTTTCACATCAATAACCTATTGTTGATTGTGAAACTAGCGGATAGATTCTCTGTGAAATTTCGTTCGCCGTCGAGCGGCTCTTTTTCCAGGAGACACAATGTCCAATTCCCTCATTCCCCAGGTGCCGCTGTTCATCAACGGCGAGTTCGTACAGTCCCGCACGACGCAGTGGCGCGACGTGGTCAATCCGGCCACACAGGAGGTGCTGGCGCGCGTGCCGCTGGCCACGCCCGACGAAGTCAACGCGGCCGTGGCCTGCGCTACCGAAGCGTTCAAGACCTGGCGCAAGACGCCCATCGGCACCCGCGCGCGCATCTTCCTGAAGTACCAGCAGCTGATCCGCGAGAACATGAAGTCGCTCGCCGCCACCCTCACGGCCGAACAGGGCAAGACCCTGGCCGACGCCGAAGGTGATGTGTTTCGCGGACTGGAGGTGGTGGAGCACGCCGCCGCCATTGGCAACCTGCAACTCGGCGAACTGGCGATGAACGTGGCTGGCGGTGTCGATACCTACACCCGGCTGCAGCCGCTGGGGGTGTGCGCTGGCATCACGCCGTTCAATTTCCCGGCCATGATCCCGCTGTGGATGTTCCCGATGGCCATCGCCTGCGGCAACACCTTCGTGCTCAAGCCCTCTGAGCAGGACCCCATGGTCACCATGGAACTGGTGAAGCTGGCACACGACGCGGGCCTTCCCAAGGGCGTGCTCAACGTCGTGCACGGTGCGGCCGAGGTGGTGGATGCGATCTGTGACCACCCGGACATCAAAGCGGTCTCCTTCGTTGGCTCGACCAAGGTCGGCACGCATGTGTACAACCGCTCCTCGCTGGCAGGCAAGCGCGTGCAGTGCATGATGGGCGCGAAGAACCACGCCATCGTCCTGCCTGACGCGCACAAAGAGCAGACCCTCAACGCCCTGGTCGGCGCCTCATTCGGCGCAGCCGGCCAACGCTGCATGGCCACTTCGGTAGTGGTGCTGGTGGGTGAGGCCCAGCAGTGGACTGCCGACTTGGTGACCAAAGCCAAACGCCTGAGCATCGGAAACGGCCGCGACAACCCCGACTTGGGCCCGGTGATTTCGTGCACGGCCAAGGACCGCATCGAGGGTCTGATCGCCCGTGGGGTGGAAGAAGGCGCCACGCTGGAACTCGACGGCCGCCTGCCCGAACTGCCCGGGGCCCTGCGCGAGGGCAACTTCGTGGCGCCCACCATCTTCTCTGGTGTCAAGCCCGGCATGGCGGTCTACGAACAGGAAATCTTCGGCCCGGTGCTCTGCCTGGTGGCTGCGGCCACCCTGGACGAGGCCATCGCCCTGATCAATGCCAACCCCAACGGCAACGGCACGGCCATCTTCACGCAGTCGGGCGCCGCCGCGCGCAAGTTCGAGGAAGAGATCGACGTTGGCCAGGTGGGCGTGAACGTACCCATCCCGGTGCCCGTGCCCATGTTCTCGTTCACCGGCTCGCGTGCGTCCAAACTCGGCGACCTGGGCCCTTACGGCAAGCAGGTGGTGACCTTCTACACCCAGACCAAGACCGTGACCGCACGCTGGTTCGAGGACGACGTCTCGACCGGTGTTAACACCACCATCAGCCTGCGCTGACCAGCCGGGTCTGCCATGAACTTCGAGCTGAACGAGGAACAGTCCGCGTTCCAGCAGGCAGCGCGCGACTTCGCCACGAACGAACTGGCCCCGCGCGCGGCCGAATGGGACGCACGGGGACATTTCCCGAAGGACGTGATCGCACAGGCCGGTGCACTGGGCTTCTGCGGCCTGTACGCCGACAGCGCCTACGGGGGCCTCGGGCTCTCGCGCCTGGACGCCACCGTGGTGTTCGAGGAACTGGCCGCCGCCTGCCCTTCGACGGCGGCCTTCATCACCATCCACAACATGGCCACCTGGATGGTCACGGCCTTTGCACGCCAGGACGTGGCCAGCCGCTGGGGGCCGATGCTGGCCAGTGGACAGGGCCTCGCGTCCTACTGCCTGACCGAGCCGGGCGCCGGCTCAGACGCGGCCTCGCTCAAGACCACGGCCCGGCGTGACGGTGACAGCTATGTGCTCAACGGCAGCAAGGCCTTCATCTCCGGCGCCGGCAGCACGGACGCGCTGGTGGTGATGTGCCGCACCGGAGGCCCAGGCGCGGCCGGCATATCGGCCTTGCTGGTGGGCGCCGACAGCCCCGGCATCCAGTACGGAAAAAAGGAAGAGAAGATGGGCTGGAACAGCCAGCCCACGCGCACCATCAGCTTCGACCAGGTGCGGGTGCCCGTTTCGCACCTACTGGGTCAAGAAGGCGAAGGCTTCAAGATCGCCATGAAGGGCCTGGACGGCGGGCGCATCAACATCGCCACCTGCTCGGTCGGCGCAGCCCAAGGGGCGCTGACCGCTGCACAGCGCTACATGCACGAGCGGCGCCAATTCGGCAAACCGCTGGCAGCCTTCCAGGCGCTGCAGTTCAAGCTGGCCGACATGGCCACCGAACTGGTGGCCGCGCGCCAGATGGTGCGCCTGGCCGCCAGCCGGCTGGACCACCGGCACCCTGACGCCACCACCTACTGCGCCATGGCCAAGCGCCTGGCCACCGACATCGGCTTCGAGGTCTGCAACCAGGCGCTGCAGATCCACGGCGGCTATGGCTACATCCGCGAATACCCGCTGGAGCGGCTGCTGCGCGACTCGCGCGTGCACCAGATCCTTGAAGGCACCAACGAAATCATGCGGGTGATCGTCGCCCGCCGCATGTTGCAAGACCACGCCACGGAGACCATTCGATGACTGAACCTACCTATGCAGGGCTGTTGCTTGAAAAGCGCGGCCACACCGCCATCGTGACCCTGAACAACCCGCCCGCCCACACTTGGACGGACCACAGCCTGTCCGCCCTGACCCGGCTGGTCCAAGACCTGGAAACCGACCGCGACGTCTATGCACTGGTCATCACCGGCGCTGGCGAGAAGTTCTTCAGTGCAGGCGCCGACCTCAAACTGTTCGCCCCCACCGCCACCGGCACCGACAAGGCCACGGCCGCCACCATGGCGCGCCGCTTTGGCGAGGCGTTTGAAACACTGGCCGCATTTCACGGCGTGAGCATCGCGGCCATCAACGGATACGCCATGGGTGGCGGGCTTGAATGCGCACTGGCCTGCGACCTGCGCGTGGCCGAAGAGCACGCCGTCATGGCGCTGCCCGAAGCCTCGGTCGGCCTGCTGCCCTGCGCGGGCGGCACGCAGTGGCTGGCCTGGAACGTGGGTGAGGCCTGGGCCAAGCGCATGGTGCTACTGGGTGAGCGCGCCGACGCCGCCACCGCGCAGCGCATCGGCCTGGTTGATGAGGTGGTGCCAAGGGGACAGGCGCTGGAACGCGCCCTGGCGCTGGCCGAGAAGGTGGGCCAACAAAGCCCCAGCGCCGTGCGCGCCTGCAAGCGGTTGATCCAGGGCGCGCGACACGGGTCGCCACAGCAGACGCTGGTGGCCGAGCGCGAGGCATTCATCGACCTGTTCGACACCGCAGACCGCAGCGAAGGTGTGTCGGCCTTCCTGGAAAAGCGGCCACCGCAGTGGAAGAACGGGTGATGCTCATGGCCGAACCCTCCGTTCTGTTCGATACCCTGCCTACGGCCAGCGGTCACCGCTTCGGGCGCGCCACGCTCAACGCGCCGGCCAGCCTGAACGCGTTGTCGCTGCCCATGGTGGACCTGCTGACCCCGCAACTGCAGGCCTGGGCGCAAGAAGCGTCCATCGCCGGCGTGTTACTCGATGCCGCTGGTGACAAGGCCTTCTGTGCCGGTGGCGACGTGGTCGGCCTGTGCCAGGCCATCCGCGCCCTGCCGCCGGGCCAGGTGCCGCCCGAGGCCACTGCCTTTTTCGAGCGAGAGTACCGGCTCGACCACTCCATCCACACCTACCCCAAGCCCATCGTGTGCTGGGGCCACGGCTTCGTCATGGGCGGCGGCATCGGGCTCATGGCCGGCGCCTCACACCGGGTGGTCACGCAGCGCTCGCGCCTGGCCATGCCCGAAATCAGCATCGGCCTCTACCCCGACGTGGGCGGCAGCTGGCTGCTCTCGCGGATGCCTGGAAAAACTGGTGCCTTCCTGGCCCTGACCGGCGCGCACCTGAATGCCGCAGATGCATTGTTCGCTGGGCTGGCCGACTTTCTGTGCCCGCACGAGGCGCACGCCGACTTGTTAGCCAGCATCGCGGCGGCGTCCTGGCGCGGCGAACAGGCCAGCGACGCAGCGCAACTGAGCCACCTGCTCGAACGCTTGGGCGCAGCCAGCGAGCCGCCCGCCTCAGTGCTGCGCACCCACTTCGACCGCATCAACGCCACCATCGGCCACGACGGGCTGGACGGTATTGCGCCACGCCTGGACGCGCTGGCGCAGGACGCCGACCCCTGGCTGGCTCAGGCCGGCGCCTCATTCGCCAAAGGCTCGCCCACCTCGGCCGTGCTGGGGATGGAACTGCAGCGCCGGGCCAGGCACCTGTCGCTGGCCGACACCTTCCGGCTCGAACTGCAGGCCTCGGTCGGTTGCTGCGCCCACCCCGACTTCGCCGAAGGCGTTCGCGCCCTGCTGGTCGACAAGGACAAGACCCCCCGCTGGACGCCCGCTACCCTGTCCGAGGTCACGCCCGCCTGGATCGAGGACCACCTGCGCCCGAGGTTTGAAGGCCCGCATCCGCTGGCCAACCTGAGCTGACCGACAACTTCACACCGCATTTTGGAGACAGTTATGACCACACTTCCCCGCATCGCCTTCATCGGCCTAGGCAACATGGGCGGCCCCATGGCCGTCAACCTGCACAAGGCTGGCTACACCGTCTGTGCCTTCGATCTGAGTACCGACGCGCTGGAGAAGGCCCGCGATCATGGGCTGGAAACAGCAACCTCAGCCATGGCCGCGATCGACGGGGCACAAGTGGTGGTCTCCATGCTGCCGGCCAGCCAGCATGTGGAAGCGCTTTACCTGGGTGAAATGGGTGTCATGTCCCAACTGGCACCGGAGGCACTGGTCATAGACTGCAGCACCATCGCCCCCGCCTCAGCCCAGAAAGTGGCGGCGGCCGCGCAGGCCTGTGGTCTCTCGATGATCGATGCGCCGGTTTCCGGCGGTGTGGCTGGAGCAACGGCTGGCACGCTGACCTTCATCGTGGGCGGTGACGCACCCGCGCTGGAGCGCGCCCGCCCCGTGCTGCAGGCCATGGGCAAGAACATCTTCCACATGGGCGCGGCTGGCGCCGGCCAGGTGGCCAAGCTGTGCAACAACATGGCGCTGGGCGTGATCATGGCCGTGACCGGCGAAGCCATCGCCCTGGGGGTAGCGCACGGGCTGGCCCCCCAGGCCCTGTCGCAGATGATGGCCGTGAGCACCAGCCGCAGCTGGGCCACCGAGGTCTGCAACCCCTGGCCCGGCGTCCTGGAGAACGCACCGGCCTCTCGCGGTTACAGCGGTGGCTTCGGCAACGACCTGATGCTCAAGGACCTGGGCCTGGCCGTGGAAGCCGCGATGGGCGTGGGCGCCACAATCCCGCTGGGCGAAGTGGCCCGCAACCTCTACGCCATGAACAAACAGGCCGGCCGCGGTGGGCTGGACTTTTCCAGCGTGGTCAAGCTGCTGAGCGACAAGGCATGACCGCTGCCTGATCGACGGCTCGTGGGGCGATAGCCGACATGGCGGAGTACTGAGGGGTGAGTTGGCGGTACTGACCCTGGAACTAAACAACCACCAGCTAAAGCTGGTGGGTTTTCACTACGGACTGAAAGTCCGGATACGCGTCGCCTAAACGACGCGTCCTAGTCGGGCTCCAGCTTGAACTTCTCATCGGGGTTAGGTTCGAAATGGTGCTCCAGGTAATTCTCGATCATCTCTTCTGTCATCTGCCCAACCGTCGCACAAAAATACCCTCGCGCCCAGAAATGCCGCCCCCAGTACCGCTTCTTTATCTGCGGATACTCCTCGAACAGCTTTGCTGCCGTTCGCCCCTTGATTCGCCTCATGATTTCGCTCGGCGCCATACTCGGTGGACAGCTCACCAGAATATGCACATGATCCTTGCTCACCACGCCTTTCACGATCCGAATCTCAAAGGCGTCACAGGTCTCGCGCACCAACTCCCGGACTCGTTCCGCCACCTCTCCCCGCAAAACCTTGTACCTGTATTTTGTCACCCACACAAAATGGTACTCAATCTGAAAAACCGTATGACTGCCATATCGATAGTCCATCTCTGGCCTCCTTCACAGGGCAGTCAATTATCGCAGCTAAAGCTGACCGGCTAAAGCCGGTGGTTTTAACCTTGTGATCGACAATAAAGCAAGGGCTGCACCGCAGCGACTTCAGGCTCGCCCAGCGCTTTCACTTCCCCCACCACGATCAGGTGATCGCCTGCGACATGCTCGGCGTGAATCGCGCAATCGAGCCAGTGCAGGCTATCGGCGATGACCGGGTTTCCCAGAGGTGAAGCCCGCCAATCGACGGCACTCCATTTGTCCGCGCCTTGCTGCGCAAACCGGCTGGACACATCCGCTTGGTCGGCGGACAGGATGTTGACCGCGAAGCGGCCGGCCTGGCGAATGCGGGGGTAACTGAATGAACTGGCCTTGACGCTGAAAGACACCAGCGGCGGGTGCATCGAGACGCTGTAAAACGCCGAGCAGGTGAAGCCGATCGGCTCGCCGTCCAAGTGCGATGTGATCACCGTGATGCCGGAGGCGAAGTGCCCGAGCGCTTGGCGAAAGCGCCCCGGCTCGATGGCGGTGCGATCACGCGCGTTCATCCGGCGGCCAGTTCCCGGCGGACAATGTCGGCGCCGGCGCTCAGGGCCTGCAGCTTGGCTTTGGCAAGGGCGCGCGACAAGGGCGCCATGCCGCAGTTGGTGCAGGGGTAGAGCTTGTCGGCATCGACGAACTGGAGTGCCTTGCGCAAGGTGGCGGCCACTTCCTCGGGCGTCTCCACGGTCTCACTGGCCACGTCGATGGCACCGACCATGACCTTCTTGCCGCGCAGCAATCCGATCAACTCCATCGGCACGTGCGAGTTGTGGCACTCCAGCGAGACGATGTCGATGCTGGAGGCTTGCAGCCTGGGGAAAACCCGTTCGTACTGCCGCCATTCGGCGCCCAGGGTTTTCTTCCAGTCGGTGTTGGCCTTGATGCCATAGCCATAGCAGATGTGCACGGCGGTGTCACACTGGAGCCCTTCAATGGCCCGCTCCAGCGTGGCGATGCCCCAGTCGTTGACCTCGTCGAAGAATACGTTGAAGGCGGGCTCGTCGAACTGGATGATGTCCACGCCCGCGGCCTCCAGCTCCCGGGCCTCCTGGTTGAGGATCTTGGCGAATTCCCAGGCCAGCTTTTCGCGACTCTTGTAGTGCGCGTCGAACAGCGTGTCGATCATCGTCATGGGGCCAGGCAGGGCCCACTTGATCGGCTGGCGGGTCTGCTGGCGCAGGAACTTGGCGTCCTCGACGAAGACGGGCTTCTGGCGCGAGACGGGGCCCACCACGGTGGGCACACTGGCGTCGTAGCGGTTGCGGATTCGCACGGTCTCGCGCCTGGCGAAATCGACGCCGTCGAGGTGCTCGATGAAGGTGGTGACGAAGTGCTGGCGTGTTTGTTCACCGTCGCTGACGATGTCGATGCCGGCGTGCTGCTGTTCTTGCAGCGACAGGCACAAAGCATCGCGCTTGCCATCGGCCAGCTCGGCATCCTGTAGCTTCCAGGGCGACCAGAGTTTCTCGGGCTCGGCCAGCCACGAAGGCTTGGGCAAGCTGCCGGCGGTGGAAGTGGGCAGAAATTTGTTCATGTTGGGTTGCGTGTGGCGTGTTGGGGTTGCATGTCAATGGGCGTGGTCGGCCAACCAGCGCTGAAGCACGGTCTGGTAGGGCTTGATGAAATGCTCTTCGGCGAACTTGCCTTGCTCGACGGCCAGCCGACCGCGCTCTTCGCGGTCGTACACGATGTGCGTCACCGAATGGTCCTGGTTCTTCAGGCTCGGTCGGTAGCAGGCCCCTGCACTGGCGTTGGTGTTGTAGATCTCGGGCCGGTAAATGCGCTGGAAGGTCTCCATCGTGCTGATGGTGCCGATGAGTTCAAGGTTGGTGTAGTCGTTGAGCAGATCGCCAAAGAAGTAAAAGGCCAACGGCGCATTGCTGTGGGGCGGCATGAAGTAACGCACCTGCATGCCCATCTTCTTGAAATAGACCTCGGTCAGCGAAGACTCATCGGGCAGGTATTCAAAGCCCAGCACCGGGTGCTGGTTTCCCGTGCGCTGGTAGGTCTTGTTCTCCGACACGCTCAGGCAGATGACCGGCGGCTTGCTGAAATGCTGCCGGTACGCAGCCGACTTGACGAAATGCTGGAACAGCGTGCCGTGCAGGTCGCCAAAGCGCTCGGGTACGCTGAACCCCACCTGATGCTGGTTGTGCTGCTGCAGCAGCACGCTGAAGTCATAGTCCCGAACGTAGGAAGAAAAGTTGTTTCCCACCAGGCCATCGATGCGCTGGCCGGTCTGGTGATCGACGATGGCCGTTTTCAGGATTTCAATCGCCGGGAATGGCGTTTGGCTGTGATCGCCGGCCATGCGCATCTCGGCGGTCACGATGTCGATCTGCACCGAGTAGCGGTCGGCCTTGGGGTTGTCCCAGTGCGCCAGGGCGTTGAAGCGCTGATCGATCATGCGCAAGGCATTGCGCAGGTTCTCCTGGCGCTTGTGTCCCCGGGCCAAGTTGGCAAAGTTGGTGGTGACGCGCGTGTTGTCCGATGGGTGGTAGTTCTCATCGAAACGGATGCATTTGACGGTGAATTCAAATGGCTGGCTCATGGTAGTTCCTTCGGTCATGCGGTCGTCGCCTCGGCACGCAGCTTCCTGGCGGCCGATACCATGCGCTCCAGCGACGGCGTTACCTCGGCCCACTGGCGGGTTTTCAGGCCGCAGTCGGGGTTGACCCACAGGCGTTGGGCGGGGATGCGTTCGGCCGCCAGCTTCATCAGCCTGACCATGTACGCCTCGCTCGGGATGTTGGGCGAGTGGATGTCGTACACGCCCGGGCCGATCTGATTGGGGTACTGGAAGTTCTTGAACGCGTCCAGCAGTTCCATGTCGGAGCGGCTGGTCTCGATGGTGATCACGTCGGCATCCATGTCGGCAATCGACGCGATGATGTCGTTGAACTCCGAGTAGCACATGTGGGTGTGGATCTGGGTCTCGTCGCGCACGCCGTTGGCGCAGATGCGGAAACTCTCCACCGCCCAGTCCAGGTACTCTTTCCACTGCGACTTGCGCAGCGGCAGCCCTTCGCGCAATGCGGCTTCGTCAATCTGGATGATCTTGACCCCGGTCCGCTCCAGGTCCAGCACCTCATGCCGGATGGCCAGGGCCAGCTGCTGGCAACTGAACGCGCGCGGCTGGTCGTCGCGCACGAAGGACCAGTTCAGGATGGTCACCGGGCCCGTCAGCATGCCCTTCATCGGCTTGTCGGTCAGCGACTGTGCGTAGGTGATCCACTCCACCGTCATGGCCTTGGGACGGCTGATGTCGCCGAACAGGATGGGTGGCTTCACGCAGCGCGAGCCGTAGCTCTGCACCCAGCCGAACTGGCTGAAGGCGTAGCCGTCGAGTTGTTCGCCGAAGTACTCCACCATGTCGTTGCGCTCGGCCTCGCCATGGACCAGCACATCCAGGCCCAGGGCTTCCTGCTCGCGCACGCTGCGTTCGATTTCGGCGCGCATGGCGGTCTGGTAGCGCGCATCGTCCAGACGGCCCGCCTTGTATTCGCTGCGGACATGGCGGATTTCGGCGGTCTGCGGAAAGGAGCCAATGGTGGTCGTGGGGAACAGCGGCAGCTTGAGCAGGGCGGCCTGCTTGGCGGCGCGCACCCCGTAGGCGCTTTCTCGATGGCCCAGCTGCGGCTCGATCCGGGCGACGGCAGCCCGTACCTGCGGATTGTTCACCCGGGGTGACTGGCGACGCGCCGTCAGCGCCGCCCGGTTGGCATCGAGCTCGGCCTGCACGGCGCTACGCCCCTGACGCAGCGCGGTCGCCAGCACCTGCAGCTCATCGAGCTTCTGCAGCGCAAAGGCCAGCCAGGATCGGATGTCGGGATCCAGCCTGGTTTCCTGATCCAGGTCGACCGGCACATGCAGCAGCGAGCAGGAAGGGGCGATCCACAGCTGATCGCCCAGACGCTCGGCGATGGGTGTAAGCCAGTCCAGCACGGCGTTCAGATCGGTCTTCCAGATGTTGCGACCGTTGATCACCCCCAGCGAGAGCACTTTGGTGCCCGTCAGCAGGTTGATCACGCGAAGCACGCCGTCCCGGTCGTTGACCGCGTCGATGTGCAGGCCCGCCACCGGCAGGTTGGCCGCCAGGTAGGCGTTCTCATCGAGCGGCCCGAAGTAGGTCGCCAGCAGAAGCTTGACCCGACAGGCCTTGAGCGCGTGGTAGGCCAGGTTGAAGGCGTGGCGCCAGTCTTCATCCAGTTCGGTCACCAGAATGGGCTCGTCGATCTGCACCCACTCCACACCTTGCGCGGCCAGGGTATCCAGCAAGGCCGCGTAGGCAGGCAGCAAGCGTTCCAGCAAGGCGAGCTTGTTCGATTCGTCCTTGGCCTTGCCGATGGCCAGATAGGTCACCGGGCCAACGATGACCGGCTTGGCCTTCACGCCCTGGGCGCGTGCCTCGGCCAGTTGTTCCAGCAGACGCGAGGCATCGAGCTGGAACTGCGTGTCGGCCGTGAACTCGGGGACGATGTAGTGGTAGTTGGTGTCGAACCACTTGGTCATCTCGCCAGCGGCCACACCGCCACAGCAGTCACTGTGGTCTTCGGTGCCGGCCGCCGAGCGGCCTCGCGCCACACGGAAGGTGTTGTCGAGCACATCGCCGTGAAAGCCCTGTACGCGTTCGGGCAGGTTGCCCAGCGTGAAGCTCATGTCCAGCACCTGGTCGTAGAAGCTGAAGTCGCCGACCGGCACCAGGTCCAGGGCAGACTGGTTCTGCCAGTGGCGTTGACGCAGTTGGGCGCCCACCGCCTTGAGTTCATCGCGCGTGCTCTGGCCCTTCCAGTACGACTCCAGCGCGAACTTCAGTTCGCGGCGAGCGCCGATGCGCGGAAAGCCCAGGTTGTGTGTGGTGACCATGATCGAAACCTCTTGTATGTGTCAGAAAGTCTGGCATGGTAGAGATGGAAAACCGTGAAGTAAAATGGTAATTGTTCAGATATCCATGAATTCCGTTCATAGTCAAATGCTCGAACGCATCCACATGTCCATCGTCCAGG
Organism: Sphaerotilus sp.; assembly: GCF_034519685.1. Lineage (GTDB taxonomy): Bacteria > Pseudomonadota > Gammaproteobacteria > Burkholderiales > Burkholderiaceae_C > Sphaerotilus. Next base: position 244,849 of record NZ_JAXHOF010000003.1, read on the forward strand.
AGGTCGAGAAGCAAGGCTCGCTGACGGCGGCGGCCGAGGTTCTGCACGTCACGCAGTCGGCGCTGAGCCACAGCATGAAGAAGCTGGAACAGCAGCTGGGCACCGATGTCTGGCTGCGCGAAGGCCGCAGCCTGCGCCTGACGCAGGCGGGCCAGTACCTGCTCGCGGTGGCCAACCGTGTGCTGCCCCAGCTGGATCTGGCCGAGGAGCGCCTGCAACAGTTCGCGCGCGGCGAGCGCGGGACGCTGCGCATCGGCATGGAATGCCATCCCTGCTACCAGTGGCTGCTCAAGATCGTCTCGCCCTACCTGGCTGCCTGGCCCGACGTGGACGTGGACGTGAAGCAGAAATTCCAGTTCGGTGGGATCGGCGCGCTGTTCGGCTACGAGATCGATCTGCTGGTCACGCCCGATCCGCTGCCCAAGCCAGGACTGCACTTCGAACCGGTGTTCGACTACGAACAGGTGCTGCTGGTGGGCGCCGATCACCCGCTGGCGCAGCAGGCTTTCGTCAAGCCCGCGCAGTTGGCAAGGGAGACGCTGATCACCTACCCGGTGAGCATCGAGCGGCTGGACATCTACACCCAGTTCCTGATGCCCGCGGCCGTCACACCCCGGCGCCACAAAGTCATCGAAACCACCGACATCATGGTGCAGATGGTGGCCAGCGGACGGGGCGTGGCTGCCCTGCCCCGCTGGCTGGCCGAGGAGTACGCTCAAAAAACCGGCGTGGCCGCCGTGCGCTTGGGCAGCAAGGGCATCGCCAAACAGATTTTTCTGGGTGCGCGCGAAGCCGATCTGGACATCGACTATCTGCGGGCGTTCATTGCGATGGCGGCCGAGTCCAGTGGCGACTGAGCATCGCGTCGTGGCCAGTCGGCGCCACCTCCCGTTCGCTCGCGCTCAGGCCATCGCCGCCGCGCCCTGCAGCGTGCGGCGCAGGGCGTCGTAACCGCCCACGTAGGCCTGCGCGCCGTCGCGTTCGATGAAGGTCTGCGGCAGGCTGCGCACTGGCTGGCCGACCTTGGCCTGTAGGTCTTCTACGCTGATGTCCTGACCCACGGTCAGATACTGGAAGCTGATGGACTGCATCTGGCACAGCAGCTTGCTCTTGTTGCATTCGACGCAGTTCTCTTTGCCGTAGATGATGACTTGCATGGACAGGGTTTCTTTCAGAGGGGATGGGGTGGAGTGGAAAGGGGTGGCGTCAGAAATCGACGTCGAACACCTGGTTTTCGTCGGTACGGGGCTTTGTTGCACAACTCCGCCGAGGCCGAGTTTCCCCTGACCCCAGACGGAGTTACGCCACAGCCTGCGTCACCGGGGTGCCCAGGTGGGTGAAGCGGTTGAGCACCGCAGCCCGCACCTGCAACTCCACCACCTGGCGCTCGAAGGTGCGTGCCATCACCCGCTCGCCCAGCAGCTTGAAGCAGCGCATCTTCGTCTCCACCAGCGAGCGCCGGTGGTAGCCGCTCCACTTCTTCCAGATCCCCCGCCCCAACCGATTCGTCGCTCTCAGGATCTCGTTGCGCGCTGCCGCCCCCGGCCGCTTGGCCTTCCACGGCTGGGCGTTCTTGCGCGTCGGTATCACCGCCTCGGCTCCCCGCTCGGCGATCGCGTCGTGGCAGTCCTGCGTGTCATACGCCCCATCCCCGCTCACCGACAGCACCACCTCCTCGTCCGGAATCTGCCCGAGCAGCTCCGGCAGCATCGGCGCGTCCCCCACGCTGTTGTCCGTCACCTCGATCGCCCGGATCTCCAGCGTCTGGGCGTCGATCCCCAGGTGAACCTTGCGCCACTGCCTGCGGTACTCCGCCCCGTGCTTCTTGGTCTTCCACTCGCCCTCGCCCAGCATCTTGATCCCCGTGGAATCCACCAGCAGGTGCAGCCCGCCCCGGCTCGGCCGCGCCGTGATCTCCACCGTCAGCCGCTTCTCGCGCCGGCTCATCGTGCTGTAGTCCGGTGCCTGCCAGTCCAGCCCCGACAGCCCCAGCACGCTCTGCACGAACCCCTGCGTCTGGCGCAGCGCCAGTCCGAACAGCACCTTCATCGTCAGGCAGCACTGCACCGCCGCGTCGCTGTACGTCGCCGGTCGCCCCGGCTTGCCGCTGACCGGCGCAGCCTGCCACGCCATGTCCCGGTCCAGCCACATCGTCAGCGAGCCCCGCGCCCTCAGCGCCTTCGTGTACGGCGCCCAGTTCTTCGTCACGTACTTCTGGTTTGCTGGCTTGCTCATCCTGTCAGCCTACCTCACCGCTCGACCATCGGCCGGCGGGGTGGGTTGTGCAACAAAGCCCAAACGCTTCTATGTCAGCGCATGCTGCGCTCGCAGGAACGTTTTCTCGACCCGCTGACCCCCAAGGAACGCAAGGAGCTGATGAGGCTCATGAAGGTTCGGGGCGACGCGAACGCCGAGCTCAGCAACACCCCAACCAAGGATTGAGGGACATGCTCCCCCACTCAGCGTCTCGCGGCTGAACGCCAACGCGAGAGCTCACTCCGATCCATACGGCGAGAACCGGCTGCGGTTCTCATCGACATCCAGCGGCTTGCCGATGAACGGGAACGCCCGCTGCGGGCAGCGCTCGCGTTCACACACCTTGCACCCCATGCCAATGGGTGTGGCCAGGTCGGGATCGCTCAGATCCAGTCCCTTGGCATAGACCAGGCGCGGCGCGTGCCGGATGTCGCAACCCAGACCGATGGAAAAAGTTTTGCGCGGTGAGCCGTAGCCGTGACGGCCGCGCGAGACCGAACGGGCGATCCACAAATACGTGCGGCCATCGGGCATGCGGGCGAGCTGCGGCAGGATGCGGTCTGGCTGGCCGAAGGCCTCGTACACGTTCCACAGTGGGCAGGTGCCGCCCGTGCGGCTGAAGTGGAAGTGGGTGGCAGATTGCCGTTTGGAGATGTTGCCTGCGCGATCCACCCGCACGAAAAAGAATGGCACACCGGGTGCACCCAGCCGCTGCAGGGTACTCAGGCGGTGGCACACGGTCTCGAAACCGACGCCGAAACGCTGGCCGAGCAGGTCGATGTCGTAATGCAACGATTCGGCCGCTTGCAGAAACTCGCCATAAGGCAGCACCAGCGCACCCGCAAAATAGTTCGCCAGGCCGATGCGCGCCAGACGTTGTGCGGCGGCGTCGGTGTCGAACGGTGGCACGGCGATAAGCCCGTCGATGGCGTCACCGGATTCGATCAGCGCCAGTTGCGTGCCCAACTGAAATGCCTGCTGGCCGGGCTCAAGCACCTCGGACAGGTATAGGGTCTTGCGGCCCACGTCGTAGCGGCGCTTGAGTTCCTGCACGTCGTCGGAATGCACCACACGCACGCCGTGCTGGCGCTTGAGCCGCTGCACCAGCCAGCCAACCAGGTGCGCCCCTCGCCCCCCGGCCTCGGTTGCCAGTGCTTCGGCCGCCCGGTCCAGTCCGTCAAAGTGGTTCTGGTGCGCAAAGAAGAAGTCCCGCACCAGTTCGAACGGCATGGCGCGGGGAACGACCATTTCCGAGCGGTCATCGCCCACCTGCAAGGCCATGGTCTCGACGCGCTCGGCGATTTCCAGGTTCTTCTGATGCAGTCTGACCAGTGCCCGGGCCACGGCCGGCATCTGCACGGCCAGCTCCCGCAATTCCGGCAGTGTCACCGGCTCCGGCGCATCCATCAGCGCCTCCTGCAGCGCCGCCACCAGACGGGCCTCCTGGTCCTCGGAAAACTCCTGCACATCGACGCCCAGCGTGCGGCTGATCTTGAGCAGCACTGCCACCGTCAGTGGACGCTGATTCTGCTCCAGCTGATTCAAGTAACTGGGCGAGAGACCCAGTGCTTGGGCCATGGCGATTTGCGACATACCGCGTTCGGCGCGCAGCCGCCGAAGCCGTACCCCCATGAAAGTCTTGCGTGTCATTCAGGTCACTCCAAAAACTTCGCAATCTTTGCAAAAACAGTCAAAACGTTCGCATTCATTGGCAATTTTAGTCCTTTACAGCAGCCTAGCACGAAGCGAAGATTGCAAATATTTAACCATCAAACAAAGGCATCGAATGAAGTGGACACAGCACCTGAACGCCGACCCGGTGCACCAAGACCTCGCTGCGAGCGCGCCCCAGGGCGCCGATGCAGCCCGCCTTGACCAGCTCACCCTGACCGAGCTGGTACTGCCCGAGCAGTCCAACCACTACGGCACTCTGTTCGGACCAAATGGTCTGGCTTTGCTGGGCAAGGCCGCCTATTTGGTGGCGACCCGGTACACGCGCCAGGCCGTGGTCATGGCTGGCGCAACGCGCATCGAGTTCCTGCGCCCGGTGCCCGTGGGCGCCATCCTCAAGATCCATGCGGAGATCGTGCGGATTGGCAGGACCTCGATGACCGCGCGCATCAGCGCGAACTTCGACGCAGCCCCCGGCACCCGGGCAGAAGGCGTGCTGCGCGGCGATTTCGAGATGGTCACGGTCGATGAACACGGCCGCCCTGTGGCCGTCAGCGCACCGTATCTGAACCCCGAGCAACTGACCGAACAGGCCATGGCCGCAGCGCGCGGCTGATTCCCCACATCCTCCACACATCCCTTTTCACAGGACCTACCATGAGCGAGACAAGCGCGCCCTTCAAACCCAAGAAATCGGTAGCCCTGTCGGGCGTCACCGCCGGCAACACCGCGCTGTGCACGGTCGGCCGCAGCGGCAACGACCTGCATTACCGCGGCTACGACATCCTGGACATTGCCGAGGTCTGCGAATTCGAAGAGATTGCCCACCTGCTGGTGCACGGCAAGTTGCCCACACGCGCCGAGCTGCGCGCCTACAAGGTGAAGCTGAAGGCGATGCGCGGCCTGCCGGCCAGTGTGAAGGAGGCGCTGGAGAAGCTGCCGGCGGGCGCGCACCCGATGGATGTGATGCGCACCGGTGTCTCGGCATTGGGCTGCGTGCTGCCCGAGAAGGACGATCACAAACTGCCCGGCGCGCGCGACATCGCCGACCGCCTGATGGCCAGCCTGGGCTCCATGCTGCTGTACTGGTACCACTGGAGCACACAGGGCAAGCGCATCAACGTGGAGACCGACGACGACTCCATCGGCGGCCACTTCCTGCACCTGCTGCATGGTGAAAAGCCCAGCGCCAGTTGGGTGCGCGCCATGCACACCTCGCTCAACCTCTACGCCGAGCACGAGTTCAACGCCAGCACGTTCACCGCCCGCGTCATCGCGGGCACGGGCAGCGACATGTACTCGTCAGTCGCCGGCGCGATCGGCGCGCTGCGCGGCCCCAAACACGGGGGCGCCAACGAGGTGGCCTTCGAGATTCAGAAGCGCTATGACAGTCCCGACGAGGCCGAGGCAGACATCCGTCGCCGCGTGGACGCCAAGGAGGTCGTTATCGGTTTCGGTCACCCGGTCTATACCGTCAGCGACCCGCGCAACGTGGTGATCAAGGGTGTGGCTAAGAAACTCTCCGACGAGGCGGGCTCGACGAAGATGTATGACATCGCCGAGCGGCTGGAATCGGTCATGTGGGAAGTCAAGAAGATGTTCCCCAACCTCGACTGGTTCAGTGCTGTGAGTTACCACATGATGGGCGTGCCCACCGCCATGTTCACGCCCCTGTTCGTGATCGCCCGCACCAGCGGCTGGGCGGCCCATGTGATCGAGCAGCGCATCGACAACAAGATCATCCGCCCCAGCGCCCACTACACGGGGCCGGAAGACCAGAAGTTCGTGCCCATCGAAGAGCGTCAGTGAAACTTGAGCCCGGCAGCGCGTCTGCGGCCGGCACGCCCGCCCACGAACAAGACCCCCCATGAATCCCCGACATCGAAAGAACCTGCCCGGCACCGCGCTGGATTACCACGACGCGCGCGAAGCCGTCAACGCCCTGCAACCCAGTGCCTGGGACAGCCTGCCCTACACCGCCCGCGTGCATGCCGAAAACCTGGTGCGGCGCGCCGACCCCGCCCATCTGGACGACTACCTGCGTCAGCTCATCGAACGCAAGCGCGAGATTGACTTTCCATGGTTCCCGGTGCGTGTGGTATGCCACGACATCCTGGGCCAGACCGCCCTGGTGGACCTGGCCGGCCTGCGCGACGCCATCGCCAAAGAAGGCGGTGACCCAGCGGCGGTGAACCCGGTGGTCCCGGTACAGCTCATCGTGGACCACTCCCTGGCCGTGGAGTGCGGGGGCGACGACCCCCATGCCTTCATCAAGAACCGCGAGATCGAGGACCGCCGCAACGAGGATCGCTTCCACTTCATCGAGTGGACAAAGAAGGCCTTCGACAACGTGGACGTGATCCCGGCGGGCAACGGCATCATGCACCAGATTAATCTGGAGAAGATGTCGCCGGTGGTCTACGTCCAGGATGGCGTGGCCTTTCCCGACACCTGTGTCGGCACCGACAGCCACACGCCGCACGTCGATGCGCTGGGCGTCATCGCCGTGGGCGTGGGCGGACTGGAGGCCGAGAACGTGATGCTGGGCCGTGCCAGCTGGATGCGCCTGCCCGACATCGTGGGAGTCGAGCTGACCGGCCGCCGCCAGAGCGGCATCACCGCCACCGACATTGCCCTCGCATTGACCGAGTTCCTGCGCAAGGAAAAGGTGGTCGGCGCCTACGTGGAGTTCTTCGGCGCGGGGGCGGACAGCCTGACCATCGGCGACCGCTCCACCATTTCCAACATGTGCCCCGAGTACGGCGCCACCGCCGCGCTGTTCTACATCGACCAGCAAACCATCGACTACCTGCGCCTGACCGACCGCACGCCGGAACAGTTGAAGCTGGTGGAAACCTACGCGAAGCAGGTCGGGCTGTGGAGCAGCGCCCTCAAGGACGTGCAGTACGAGCGCGTGCTGCACTTTGACCTCTCCACCGTCGTGCGCAACATGGCGGGACCCTCCAACCCGCACCGCCGCCTGCCGGTGACGGCGCTGGCCGAGCGCGGCATTGCCGACGCCGCCAAGCTGACCGCCGGCCGCGCCGACGAAGCGCAGGGGCTGATGCCCGATGGCGCCGTCATCATCGCCGCCATCACCAGTTGCACCAACACCAGCAATCCGCGCAATGTCATCGCGGCCGCCCTGCTGGCCCGCAACGCCAACCGGCTGGGCCTGACCCGCAAGCCCTGGGTCAAATCTTCGCTCGCGCCCGGCTCCAAGGCTGTCGAGCTGTACCTGAAAGAGGCCGGCCTGCTGGGCGATCTGGAAAAGCTGGGCTTCGGCATCGTCGCCTTTGCCTGCACCACCTGCAACGGCATGAGCGGCGCGCTCGACCCTGCCGTCCAGCAGGAAATCATCGAACGCGACCTTTACGCCACCGCCGTGCTCTCAGGCAACCGCAACTTCGACGGCCGCATCCATCCGTACGCCAAGCAGGCCTTCCTGGCCAGCCCACCGCTGGTGGTGGCCTACGCCATCGCGGGAACGGTGCGGTTCGACATCGAGCAGGACGGGCTGGCTGTGGTAGACGGCCGGGAGATTCGCCTCAAGGACCTTTGGCCCAGCGATGAGGAAATCGACGCCGTGGTACAGGCCGCCGTCAAGCCCGAGCAGTACCGTGCGGTCTATGGGCCGATGTTCGCCATCCGCGCAGATGACGGCGAGAAGGCCAGCCCGCAGTACGACTGGCGCCCCCAGTCCACCTACATCCGCCGCCCGCCCTATTGGGACGCCGAGGGCGTGGGCGCACTGGCGGCCTACCCGCGCACGCTCAAGGCCATGCGCCCGCTGGCCCTGCTGCCCGACAACATCACCACCGACCACCTCTCGCCCTCTAACGCGATCCTGGCCGACAGCGCGGCGGGTGAATACCTGGCCAAGATGGGCCTGCCGAAGGAAGACTTCAACTCATACGCCACGCACCGCGGCGACCACCTCACCGCCATGCGCGCCACCTTCGCCAACCCGCAGTTGGTCAACGAAATGGCTTTGGTGGATGGGCAGGTGAAGAAGGGCTCGCTGGCCCGCATCGAACCCGATGGTCAGGTCGTGCGCATGTGGGAGGCCATCGAAACCTATCTCCAGCGCCGCCAGCCGCTGATCGTCATCGCGGGTGCCGACTATGGCCAAGGCTCCAGCCGCGACTGGGCCGCCAAGGGCGTGCGCCTGGCCGGAGTCGAGACCGTGGTAGCCGAGGGCTTTGAACGCATCCACCGCACCAACCTGATCGGCATGGGCGTGCTGCCGCTGGAGTTCAAACCCGGCGTGAACCGCCTGACGCTGCGGCTGGACGGCAGCGAAACCTACGACGTCGAAGGCCCGCTCACGCCGCGCGCTGACCTCACACTGCTGATCCACCGCCGAAACGGCTCGATGGATCGGATCACCGTGACCTGCCGCCTGGACACGGCCGAGGAAGTCTCGGTGTACGAAGCCGGTGGCGTGCTGCAGCGTTTTGCGCAAGACTTCCTGACCTCGACCCGTTCCCCAGAAACGGAAGCACACGCATGAGCACCCGCACGAGTTCAGTTCCGCAGATCAGGATTCCGGCCACCTATATGCGCGGTGGCACCAGCAAGGGCGTGTTCTTCCGCCTGCAAGACCTGCCCGAGCGCTGCCAGGTTCCTGGCACCGCACGCGACCGCCTGTTCCAGCGCGTCATCGGCAGCCCCGACCCCTACGGCGCGCAGATCGACGGCATGGGTGGCGCCACCTCCAGCACCAGCAAGTGCGTGATCCTTAGCAAAAGCACGCGACCCGGTCACGACGTGGACTACCTCTACGGCCAGGTCGCCATCGACAAGGACTTCGTGGACTGGTCAGGCAACTGCGGTAACTTGTCCACGGCGGCCGGCGCCTTTGCCATCCATGCGGACCTGGTCGAACCGGCGCGCATCCCGCAGAGCGGCGTGTGCGTGGTGCGCATCTGGCAGGCCAACATCGGCAAGACCATCATCGCCCACGTGCCGGTCTCGGGCGGGCAGGTGCAGGAGACGGGCGACTTCGAACTCGATGGCGTGACCTTCCCGGCCGCCGAGATTGTGCTGGAGTTCATGGACCCGTCCGACGATGGCGATGAAGGCGGTGCCATATTCCCGACCGGAAATCTGGTGGACGAACTCGTCGTACCCGGCGTCGGGACCTTCAAGGCCACGATGATCAGCGCCGGCATTCCCACCGTGTTCGTCAACGCCGCCGACATCGGCTACCAGGGCACCGAGCTGCGCGAGGACATCAACGGCGACCCGGCGCAGCTGGCGCGCTTCGAGCAGATCCGCGTCGCGGGCGCGCTGCGCATGGGGCTGATCAAAACGCCCGAAGAAGCCGCCACGCGCCAGCACACGCCCAAGATCGCCTTCGTCTCCCGGCCCAAGGGCTACGTCTCGTCGTCGGGCAAGACCATCACCGCCAATGAGGTAGACCTGCTGGTGCGCGCCCTGTCCATGGGCAAATTGCATCACGCCATGATGGGCACGGCCGCGGTGGCCATCGGCACGGCTGCGGCCATTCCCGGCACGCTGGTCAACCAAGCCGCCGGTGGCGGCGAACGCCAGAGCGTGCACTTCGGCCATCCCTCCGGCACGCTGCGCGTGGGGGCCGAGGCCCAGCAGGTGGACGGCCAATGGCAAGTCGCCAAGGTTGTCATGAGCCGCAGCGTCCGCATCCTGATGGAAGGCTGGGTCCGCGTACCCGGCGACAGTTTCTGAAAGCACATCATCTGATCATGTCTACCCGCCAACAACTCAAAGCCCTGGCCGAAGCGCGCCGTGGCGTCATCGTTCCCGGTGCGTTCAACGCGCTATCCGCAAAGGTCATCGAAGACCTGGGCTTCGAGGCCATCTACGTCACCGGCGCTGGAGTGACCAACATGTGGTTCGGCATGCCCGATCAGGGTTTCATGGGTCTGGCCGAGATCGCCGACCACACGGCCCGCATCCGAGATGCCGTGTCCCTGCCACTCATCGTGGACGCCGACACCGGCTTCGGCAACGCGCTGAACGTGCGCCACACCGTGCGCACGCTGGAACGCGCCGGTGCCGACTGCATCCAGTTCGAGGATCAGGTCGCCCCCAAACGATGTGGGCATTTCTCCGGCAAGGAAGTCATCTCCACAGAAGAAGCCGTCAGCAAGATCAAGGCCGCTGTCGATGCACGGCATGACCCACATCTGATGATCATGGCCCGCACCGACGCGGCCGCCACCCACGGCTTTGAAGCTGCGGTGGAACGCGCACAGCGCTTTGCCGAGGCCGGCGCAGACATCCTGTTCGTCGAGGCCGTGACCCTGGCCGACGAGGTGCGCGCCCTGCCCCGGCGCCTGGCCAAACCTCAGTTGATGAACATGGTCATTGGCGGCAAAACGCCCATCTTCAATGCCACCGAACTCGGCGAGATCGGCTTTGGCATCGTGCTCTACGCCAACGCAGCACTGCAGGGTGCCGTGGCCGGTATGCAGAAGGCGCTGACCGTGCTGCGCGACGCCAGGGAGATGCGCGAAGACAGCGGCCTGGTCACCCCATTTTCCGAACGCCAGCGACTGGTGGGCAAACCCGAGTGGGACAAGCTGGAGCAGCAATACAGCTGAATACGTAGCCGATGACCGCAGCTCCGCTTCAATCCCAGGCGCTTTGCGAACAGCTTGCCGAACGCATTCGCGGGCAGATTTACCGTCGAGAAATGCTGCCAGGAGAAGCTGTCGACGAGGCAGCATTGGTTACGCACTACGGTGTCAGCCGAACACCTGTTCGAGAGGCGCTGCGCATCCTGCAGAATGAGGGCTTGCTCACGGCTCGGATTCGAAGAGGGATGTTCGTATCCACTCTCAGCCCGGAAGAGCACGAAGAGGCGCGGGAACTCAGTAGACTACTTCGTGGGTTTGTCGGAGCGCGCTGCGGACACGCCACGCCTCCCGAAGGCTCACTTTCCCACGCGGCTTTGTTGCACAACTCCGCCGAAGCCGAGTTTCCCCTGACCCCAGACGGAGTTACGCCATAGCCTGCGTCACCGGGGTGCCCAGGTGGGTGAAGCGGTTGAGCACCGCGGCCCTCACCTGCAGCTCCACCACCTGGCGCTCGAAGGTGCGTGCCATCACCCGCTCGCCCAGCAGCTTGAAGCAGCGCATCTTCGTCTCCACCAGCGAGCGCCGGTGATAGCCGCTCCACTTCTTCCAGATCCCCCGGCCCAGCCGGTTCGTCGCCCGCAGTATCTCGTTGCGCGCTGCCGCTCCCGGCCGCTTGGCCTTCCACGGCTGGGCGTTCTTGCGCGTCGGTATGACCGCCTCGGCTCCCCGCTCGGCGATCGCGTCGTGGCAGTCCTGCGTGTCATACGCCCCATCCCCGCTCACCGACAGCACCACCTCCTCGTCCGGAATCTGCCCGAGCGGCTCCGGCAGCATCGGCGCGTCCCCCACGCTGTTGTCCGTCACCTCGATCGCCCGGATCTCCAGCGTCTGGGCGTCGATCCCCAGGTGAACCTTGCGCCACTGCCTGCGGTACTCCGCCCCGTGCTTCTTGGTCTTCCACTCGCCCTCGCCCAGCATCTTGATCCCCGTGGAATCCACCAGCAGGTGCAGCCCGCCCCGGCTCGGCCGCGCCGTGATCTCCACCGTCAGCCGCTTCTCGCGCCGGCTCATCGTGCTGTAGTCCGGTGCCTGCCAGTCCAGCCCCGACAGCCCCAGCACGCTCTGCACGAACCCCTGCGTCTGGCGCAGCGCCAGTCCGAACAGCACCTTCATCGTCAGGCAGCACTGCACCGCCGCGTCGCTGTACGTCGCCGGTCGCCCCGGCTTGCCGCTGGCCGGCGCAGCCTGCCACGCCATGTCCCGGTCCAGCCACATCGTCAGCGAGCCCCGCGCCCTCAGCGCCTTCGTGTACGGCGCCCAGTTCTTCGTCACGTACTTCTGCTTGGTCGGCTTGCTCATCCTGTCAGCCTACCTCACCGCTCGACCATCGGCCGGCGGGGTGGGTTGTGCAACAAAGCCCCGCCAGCGCCATGCCCAGCGCACTCAGCCACAGCCACGGCGACAGCGCCACCAGCAGCGTCATCGCCGACACCACCAGCGAGCCCACCCGCACGATCAGGTCGCGGCTGTAGCGTTCGCGCAGGCTCGGGATCACCATCACCGCCACCATCGCCCCCAGTCCCATGCACGACATCAGCAGCGTGAAGCTGCCCGCCCCGCCGCCGAGCTGGCGCGCCACCAGCGGCATCAGCGCGGTCAGCGCCGTGCTCAGGAAAAAGAACACGAACACGCGCAGCAGCACCGAGCGCATGCGCGGGTTCTGCGCGACGTGCTGCACGCCGACGCGCATCGCGCCGACAAAACGCTCACCGGGCAAGGCGCTGACCCGCGGCTCGCTCTTCCAGCGCAGGATCTGCGCGAACGCCAGCAGCGACAGCACAGCGTTCAGCACGAACACCGCCGCGCTGCCCGCCGCCGCCAGCAGCGCGCCCGCCAGCACCGGGCCGATCACCCGCGACAGGTTCATCGCCATCGCCTGCAGCGCCAGCGCGCCGGACAGCTTCTCGGTCGGCACGATGTCCGGCACGATCGCGGCGAACACCGGCCAGCGCGCCGCCAGCCCGACACCGTTGGCAAACGTCAGCGCCAGCAGCAGCGGCGCACTCAAGCCCCCGCCCAGCGACAGCAGCGCCAGCACCGTCGCCACCGACGCCACCCACAGCTGCGTGGACGCGAACCAGCGCCGCCGGTCCACGATGTCCGCCAGCGCCCCGCTCGGCAGCCCGAGCAGGAACACCGGCAGCGTGGACGCCGTCGAGACCAGCGCCACCATGACGGCGCTGGAGGTGAGCTGCGTCATCAGCCACGCAGCCGCCACGTCGTTCATCCACATCGTCAGGTTGGCCGCCAGCCAGGCCAGCCACAGCATGCGGAACACGGGCAGGCGCAGCGGCTGCAGCACGGCGGGCAGGCGGTCGGGGTCGAAGACCATCGGCAAGGCTCCAGAAAGCGCCAGAAAGAAAAAACCCCACCGCGAGGGATGGGGTTTCGAGGGTAGCGGGACTCGCCGAGTCCTGCGTCATCAGCTCAGCAGGATCAGTCGGCGTCCTGGAACGCCTCTTCGCGCTTGTTCTTGATCGACGGCAGCATCACCACCACGATCATCAGCAGCGCCGCCAGCAGCAGACCAGCCGACAGCGGGCGCGTCATGAACGTCGTCCAGTCACCACGCGACAGCAGCAGCGCACGGCGCAGGTTCTCTTCCATCATCGGGCCGAGGATGAAGCCCAGCAGCAGCGGCGCCGGCTCGCAGTTCAGCTTGTAGAAGACGTAGCCGACCAGACCGAAGATCACCGCCATGTACACGTCGAAGTTGTTGTTGTTCAGCGTGTACAGGCCGATGCAGCAGAACGTCAGGATCGCCGGGAACAGGAAGCGGTACGGCACCGTCAGCAGCTTGATCCAGATGCCGATCAGCGGCAGGTTCAGGATGACGAGCAGCAGGTTGCCGATCCACATCGAGGCGATCAGGCCCCAGAAGAGTTCCGGGTTGCTGGTCATCACCTGCGGGCCGGGCTGGATGCCCTTGATCGTCATCGCGCCCACCATCAGCGCCATCACCGGGTTCGGCGGAATGCCCAGCGTCAGCATCGGGATGAACGAGGTCTGCGCACCGGCGTTGTTCGCCGCTTCAGGCCCAGCCACACCACGGATGTTGCCTTGACCGAACGGCACTTCACCGGGACGCATCCGAACCTTCTTCTCGATGGTGTACGCAGCAAACGACGACAGCAACGCACCTCCACCAGGCAGCACGCCCAGCAGCGAACCCAACGCGGTCCCGCGCAGGACAGAGGGGAAAGCATCCTTGAAATCCTGACGGGTCGGCATCAAGCCCTTGACTTCCTTGGTGAACACTTCTCGGTGCTCGGCAGGACGGCCCAGGTTGGAGATGATCTCGCCGAAGCCGAACACGCCCATGGCGATCGTCACGAAGCCGATGCCGTCGGTCAGCTCCGGAATGTCGAAGCTGAAGCGCGGCACCCCCGAGATCACGTCGGTGTTGATCTGGCCGAGCAACAGCCCCAGCAGGATCATCGCGATGGCCTTGACCAGCGAACCGGAAGCCAGCACCACCGCACCGATCAGCCCGAGCACCATCAGCGAGAAATACTCGGCAGGACCGAACTTGAACGCGAGTTCGGTCAGCGGCGGGGCCAGGGCCGCGATCACCAGCGTACCCACACAGCCGGCAAAAAACGAGCCCAGACCTGCCGCTGCGAGGGCCGGACCGGCGCGGCCCTTGCGTGCCATCTGGTAGCCGTCCAGAGCGGTCACGACCGATGAGGACTCACCCGGAACATTGATCAGGATCGCAGTGGTGGAGCCGCCGTACTGGGCCCCGTAATAAATGCCCGCCAGCATGATCAGCGCGGGGGTGGCATCCAGCGCATAGATCGAGGGCAGCAGCATCGCGATCGTCGCCACCGGACCCAGACCGGGCAACACGCCAATCAGCGTGCCGAGGATGGCGCCCATGAGCGCATAGAACAGGTTCTGGAAGGTGACGGCCGTTTGCAGGCCGAGTGCCAGGTTGTCGAACAATTCCATGGATCAGTCCCTTCTCAGGAGCCAAGGCCGAAGACCGTCGGCAGGAGCGGAATGGTCAGACCCAGGCCCTTCGAAAAGACCGCCCAAGAAGCGATGGTCAGCACCGCAGCGTTGATCGCGGCGCCCTTGAGGGTGAACTCGTCGCTGGCGCTCGCCGACATCACCACCAGCAACGGCAATGCAATGAACATTCCCATGCGCGGCAACAAGAAACCGAACAATGCCACGGCACCTAGAATGATGATCAGCGGACGCCAGGCGAAAGCGCCGACAGGGTCGCCGTCGGGGGTGTCTTTGGTCAGGGCGCCAAACAGCACCATCGCACCAAGGATCACCATCAACACGCCCAGTCCGAACGGGAAGTAGGCCGGACCCGGTCGGGCGGAGTTGCCGAAGCTGTAGTCCAGCGAGCCGACGGCAAATGCCACCCCGACCCCCAGGAACATCAACCCCGACCAGAAGTCTTTCTGGCTCTTAATTTTCACGCGTCATCTCCTCAAGAACGGATGGCCGATTCTAGGAACCGTCCCTGCGGGGTCTGCTGTGGATTCCACTTAGCGGGCAAACATCACGCCCGCACCCCCCTCACACCTGCCAGCCCGGCGTCGCGCGCAGCACCTCGTCCAGCGTGGTGCGCCCTTCGGCGACCTGGCGCAGTCCGGCCCGGCGCAGCGGCTGCAGCCCGTCGGACAGGCTCTGGCGACGCAGCTGCGCCAGATCGGGCGCCTCGCACACGGCGCCGCGCACGGCCTCGTCGACCGTGAGCAGCTCGAACAGGCCACGCCGCCCCCGGAAGCCGCTTTGCCGGCAGACCGGACAACCCACCGGGCGGTGCGGCTGGAAGGGCTCGTGCTCGCCCAGCACCGGCACCCCAGGCAAGGCGGCCTGCAGGGCAGGCAGGGTCAGCGAGAGGTCCGGCTGCCGGCAGTCCGGACAGAGCTGGCGCACCAGCCGCTGCGCGAGCACGCCGATCAGCGTCGCGCTGATGAGGTAAGGCGCCACGCCCAGGTCCAGCAGCCGGGTGATGGCGCTGGCGGCGTCGTTGGTGTGCAGCGTCGAGAAGACGAGGTGGCCCGTCAGCGCGGCCTGCACCGCCATCTCCGCGGTGGCGAGGTCGCGGATCTCGCCGATCATGAGGATGTCCGGATCCTGCCGCATCAGGGTGCGCAGGCCGCTGGCGAAGTCGAGGTCGAGCGCGGCCTGGACCTGCGTCTGGTTGAAGGCCGGCTCGATCATCTCGATCGGGTCTTCGATGGTGCAGACGTTGACCTCGTCGGTGGCGAGCCGCTTCAGGGTGGCGTAGAGCGTGGTGGTCTTGCCGCTGCCGGTCGGGCCGGTGACGAGGATGATGCCGTGCGGCTGTGCGGTCAGGCCTTGCCAGCGCTGCGCGTCCTGCGGCGAGAAGCCCAGGCCCTCGACCGGCTGCACGGCGGTCTCGGGGTCGAAGATGCGCATCACCAGCTTCTCGCCGAAGGCGGTCGGCAGCGTGGACAGGCGCATCTCGATCTCGTCGCCCTTCGGGCTGCGCGTCTTGATGCGGCCGTCCTGCGCGCGGCGGCGCTCGACCACGTCCATGCGGCCGAGCAGCTTGATGCGCGCAGTCACCGCGGCCATCACCGTCTGCGGCAACTGGTAGACGGTGTGCAGCACGCCGTCGATGCGCAGCCGGATCACGCACTGCTCGCGGCGCGGCTCCAGGTGGATGTCGCTGGCGCGCTGCTCGAAGGCGTAGGTCCACAGCCAGTCCACCACCTGCACGACGCCCTGGTCGTTGGCGTCGAGCTGCTTGTGCTTGCCGAGTTCGACGAGCTGCTCGAAGTTGACGGTGGCGCTGACCTCGCCGGTCTTCTGCGCGGCGCGCACCGAGCGGGCGAGGTTGTAGAACTCGACCGTGTAGCGCGCGATGTCGAGCGGATTGGCGACGACCAGGCGCACGGTCTTGCGGGTGTGCTGGGCGATCTCGCTGATCCAGTCGACGACGAAGGGATCGCTGGTGGCGATGACCACCTCGGCCGCCCCCACCTGCACCGGCAGCACCCGGCGGCGCTCGGCGTAGCTGACCGACATCACCTCGGTCACCTTGGCTACATCGACCTTGATCGGGTCGATGCGCAGATACGGCAGGCTCACGCGCTGGGCGAGCCAGCGGGTCAGGGTCTCCAGGTCCAGTGGCTCCAGCGTGCGGGTGTGGCGCAGGCCGGCGTTGGCCAGACGCACCAGCGGCGGCTGGGCGCTGTCGCCCGCACCGAGGCGCTGGGCCAGCAGCGCGGCGTCACCAGCACGGACGATCTCGTCCTCCACCAGCCAGTGCAGCAGGCCGCGCCAGGTCAGCGGCCCCTGGTGCGACTGCAGGCTGGGGGCGGGGCGTTGGGGGGTGAGGCTCATGTCGGGCTCCCGGGGTCTGGGGCGGCGGCCGTGGTGCCCGGCTTGCGCCGCGCCGGCGGCAGCGGTCCGAGCAGGCCCAGCCAGCGCACCGCCTTCAGCTTGCAGCGCTCGGCGACCCAGTCCGCGCGGGCACGCAGCACGGCGTCGTCGGGCCGCGGGCCGTTTTTCAGGGCGACGACGATGGTGTTGCCCTCCTCGGTCGGCGTGAGCATCAGCACCTGTCCGCCGCCGGGGGCAAACGCCGCCTCGATGCGCCGGGCACTGCGCGTGAAGCTGGCGTTGCGCCCGAACAGGTTCACCACCAGCACCCCACCCTCGGCCAGCACGGCGTGGCAGTCGCGGTAGAAGGCCTCGTCGTCGAGCACCGGGGCGGCGGCCTGGTGGTCGTAGAGGTCGATGCACAGCACGTCGGCGCTGCCGTGGTTCGCCTCGTCGGCCACCCAGATACCGGCGTCGGCCTCGACCACGTTCAGCCGCTCGTCGTTGGCCGGCAGCCGGAACCACTGGCGACAGGCGGCGATCACCTGCGGGTTCAGCTCGACCGTGGTCGTCGCCAAACCCAGTTCGGTGTGGCAAAACCGCGTCAGCGCCGCCGCCCCGAGGCCGAGCTGCACGACACGCGGGCTCGCTGCCGCCAGCGCCGCGGGCTCGCACAGCAGCAGCCAGACCATCATCCGCTGCACGTATTCCAGCTCCAGCGCGCGGTGCTTGCGCAGCCGCATGGCGCCTTGCACCCACGGCGTTTCGCCCAGGTGCAGGTAGCGCACGCCGTCGAATTCGGAAATGGAGGCGGACGGCAGCGCGCGGGCGGCGCTGCGCTTGGGGCGGGTCGGGGAGGCGGTGGTCATGCGAGATCGTAAAGCGCAAACACGTCGCGCCACGCCGCGAGCTTGCGCTCGAACGACCACCCCGCGTTGGCCGGGCTGGTCGAGGGCAGCCGATGGACCGCGAAACCGAGCGACTGCAGGTGCTGCATGACCCGGGCCGACTCCGCGCCGTTGTGCGCGACCGCGACCAGCCCTGGCGCCTGGGCGCGCAGGCCGGAGAAGTCGTTGACCTCGGCCGCTTCGATCGCCGAGTCGAGGCTGCCCTCGCGGCGGCAATGGGCGTACACGTCCCAGATACCGAGCCCCCGCGCGCGCACGGCGTCGAGCCGCTGCGCATACGGCAGGCTGCGCAGATCGATCGACCAGAGCGCCGACAGGATCGGCCAGAACTGGTTGCGTGGATGGCCGTAATACTGTTGCTGCTGCAGCGAGGCCACGCCCGGAAAGCTGCCCAGCACCAGCAGCCGGGTGTTCGGCGCCAACACCGGGGCGAAGCCGGTGAGACGGGGCGCGTCGTTCATGCGCGCCACCAGGGCGTCAGGCGTGGCAGCGCAGCGCAGGCGTTGGCCGAGGTGATCGCGGCGGTCTCCTCCAGCGTCCAGCCGCGCAGAGCGGCCAGTGTCTCGGCGATGCGGGGCAGTTCGGCCGGCTCGTTGCGGCTGCGCAGACCCTGCGCGCGCTCGGCCGCCGTGCGGTAGCGCCAGTGCGGCGGGATGTCTGGTGCATCGGTTTCCAGCACGATCGCGTCGGCCGGCAGCGTCTGCGCCAGGCGGCGGATCTGCAGGGCACGGTCGAAGGTCAGCGCGCCACCGAAGCCGAGCCGGAAGCCGAGGTCGAGGAAGGCGTGGGCCTGCTGGGCACTGCCGTTGAAGGCGTGTGCGATGCCGCCGCGCAGACCGGCGCGGCGCAGGTGCTTGAGCAGCGCATCGGCTGAGCGGCGCACATGGAGGATCACGGGCAGATCGAACTGGCGGGCCAGCGCGGTCTGCGCCACGAAGAAGCGCTCCTGCACCGCCCAGTCCAGTCCCGCGACGAAGCCGTCCAGACCGATCTCGCCGACCGCGACCAGACGCGTGTCACCGCGGTGCATGTCCAGGGCTGTCTCCAGCTGCATCAGCGCGTCCGGCGGCTGTTGGTGCACGTAGAGCGGATGCAGACCCAGGGCGTAGACACAGGCGCTCGCGCTGGCACTCGCGCTGGCATGGGCCAAGGCCCGCACCGCATCGAAGTGCGCACAGTCGACCGCAGGCATCACCAGCAGCGCGACACCGGCCGCCGCCGCACGGGCACACACGTCCGGGCGGTCCGCGTCAAATTCCGGGGCGTCGAGGTGGCAGTGCGAGTCGATCCAGGTGGGCATGGGCGGGTGGCGTGTCGGGCTGATGCGCCCGACCGCACCCCGCGCCTGGGGCCACAGGGTTCAGCGCGCAGCGTCAGCGTGGATGAGATGGCGCGAGAGCTTATCGCGTGCCTGCCGCATGGCCGAGCGCACCTGCTCGGTGTCCAGGGCCAGCGCATGGTGGTAGCGGTTCAGCACGGCCGTCAGCGCAGCGGGCTGCGCGGGCGGGGCCAGCTCCGTCACCGACACGATCTCGTTGGCGCAGCTGGCCACCAGCTTGATCCAACCCCCCGGGGTGTCCGGGCTGCGCACCTGGCGGTCGAGCGGGATCTGCCGAACCCGCTGGCGCAACGATTCGTTCAGCCCCCATAGGCGAAGGAAGGACTCCGTCAAGCCTTGCAGGTCGACACCCAGCACCGCCAGAGTCGCGGTTTCCTCGCTGAGGGGCTGGCCAGTGCCGACATCGCCAGCAGCCCGGAGTCGGGCGATCTGCTGCAGTTCCTCCGGAAAATGGTAGGCCGCCAGCAGCCGGCCAAGGTGCTGGAACTGCGCGGCCAGCATGGCGGCCTCGGCATCCATGCCCGCCGGTGCGAGGTATTCCGCCAGATGACCCGCGAGCAAGGCGCGTTGCAGGGCGCTCTCCAGTGCACGCACCCCCGCGGGCTTGAGCATGCCGGGCCAGGGCTTCATGCCACTGGCTACACGGCGCAGACCGACTGTGCCCATGAGCTGCATGGCGCGCTTCACCGTGAGAACCGGCTCCTCCGCCGTGATGGCGGCAGCATCCGCCGCATTCGCGGAGCGCAGCAACCCCAGACTGAGCGCGATGTCCTCCAGCAGCACATCGACCACCGTGTCCAGCCGCTGCTTCTCCATGCCAGCGATCGTGGTGATGCGGTTGCCCAGCATGGGGCGTGCGGGCAGGTGTCCGCCGCGCCGGATGCGCTCGGCAAACATGGCATCGAAACCATTGCCGCCCAGCAGCTGGGTCTGGCGCCAGGTCCCCAGCACCCGCTCGAAACTGCGGGCATGCACGAACCGGCGCTGCGGATGCAGGTCGATGGCGCGGTGGATGATCAGGCGCAGCGACACGGGCACGGGCTGCGGCAACTCCGCCGGCAAGCGCAGGTCGATCGTGGTCATCTGGCGCACCAGCGTGGGCATGTCCGGCTCGCCCATCGGTGCGCGCCCCAGCAGCCAGTGCTGGATCAGCAGTCCGCAGGCGGCGATCTCGCGCGACAGCAGATAGCCGAGGCTCGGCGCGGCGGGGACGGCGGTGGAGGTGTTCGGCGGGATCGCTGCGGCCCGGGGCGTCTGCGCGGCGTTGCCCAGCGCCTGCGCCAGGCCGCAGCCCCAGAGGCGCAAGCGACCGCCTGCGTCGACCATGACGGTGTGCAGACCGATGTCGCCGTGCACCATGGCCGCCTCATGGACGTACGACAGCCCGTCGAGCAGGTCATGTGCGCGCCGCACGAGGTCATCCAGACTGAGCACGCTCGCGGCGAGTGACGGTGGCTCAAGATCGATGGGATCGGCGTCGCAGACCAGATAGGGGAAACGGTCGACGCAACCCACCTCCCGCACCGGTGCGATGCGGGGGTGGACGAGTCTGGCAGCGCGCTTTGCATCGTCGACGCAACGCTCCCGCATCGCCGGCAGAGGGACCGGCTGGGTCGAGGCCAGCAGCCGGACGGGCTCACCCGTCCGGTGGTCGATGGCCAGCCACGCGATGGTCAGCGAACTGCGGCCCAGCAAGCGCAGCAGGCCGAAGTCACCAAAATTTCGCAGCACAGGCCCCAGAGCGGGCGCAGGTGCCGTCGTTGCAGCGTCGGTCATGTTGGAGTGGGAATGAGAAATGAGGCCAGAAACACGCCGATTGGACCCGCCATGCGCATCCGGTCAACGGTGGAATTGAGGACCGTTTCGGCGGCGTATCCCGTGAGGCCCCAAGACAGTGTTCGCCACTTGCTCGGGGTGGTGCGCACGGGATCTGCCTGGTTCGTGCCAAAATCAAATCCATTCAGACGGCTGATGTCAGTCCTTCAGCTCTTCAACCATTTCCCTCTCGATGGAACCAACATGAGCAGCCCCCTCATCCAAAACATCACCGACGCCACGTTCGAAACCGAAGTCCTGCAATCCGAAACACCGGTCGTGGTCGATTTCTGGGCCGAATGGTGCGGCCCTTGCAAACAGATGGCGCCCGGACTGGACCGTGTGGCCGATGACCTGGGCAGCAAGGTCAAGATCGTCAAGCTCGACGTCGACAGCAACCAGGCGACATCCGCCAAGTTCGGTATCCGCGGCATCCCGACCCTGATGGTGTTCAAGGCAGGTCAGCCCGTCGCCACGAAGGTGGGCGCGCTCGCGTTCCCCCAGTTGAAGAGCTTCGTCGAATCTCATCTATAATTCGCTCCAGTGGTGTCGGCACGCTATGCCGATGCCACCAGCGAATGCCACTGTGCGCCAGTTGTCAGCGGGTCGGTTCATCGCCACCCGCAAGCGCGTGCAGCGTCGGCTCCCCTACTCCCCTCGTTGAAATTCTCCGGATGCTTGTGCGCGACTTCCTTCAGGGAGGTGGCCGCATGGACGACCCGAGCAGCGGTGGAGCCAGGTCCCGACCACACCCGGTCTGTCCGGCTGGCACCGATCAGACCTGCTTTCAGGGTCCGCCCCTATGCATCTTTCCGAACTCAAGGCTCAACACATCTCGGCGCTGATCCAGATGGCCGAAGCGCTGGAGATCGAGTCCGCCAGCCGTCTGCGCAAGCAGGAGCTGATGTTCGCGATCATGAAAAAGCGCGCCCGTCAGGGCGAGCAGATTTTCGGCGATGGCGTGCTGGAAGTCCTGCCTGACGGTTTCGGATTCCTGCGCTCCCTGGACACGAGTTTCCTCGCGTCCACGGACGACATTTACCTGTCGCCCAGCCAGATCCGCCGTTTCAATCTCCACACCGGCGACATGATCGAGGGCGAAGTGCGCGTGCCGAAGGATGGCGAGCGCTACTTTGCCCTGGTCAAGGTGGACCGCGTCAATGAACTGACGCCCGAGGAGAGCAAGAACAAGATCATGTTCGAGAACCTGACGCCGCTCTTCCCGAAAGAGCAGTTCAGGATGGAACGTGACATCAAGGGTGAAGAAAACATCACCAGCCGCATCATCGACCTGATCGCTCCGATCGGCAAAGGCCAGCGCGCGCTGATCGTCTCGCCGCCCAAGAGCGGCAAGACGGTGATGATGCAGCACCTCGCCCACGCGCTGGTCGCCAACCACCCGGATGTGCACCTGATCGTGCTGCTGGTCGACGAGCGCCCGGAAGAAGTGACCGAGATGCAGCGCACCGTGCGCGGCGAGGTCATCAGCTCGACCTTCGACGAGCCGGCCGCACGCCATGTACAGGTCGCCGAGATGGTGATCGAGCGCGCCAAGCGCCTGGTCGAGCTGCGCAAGGACGTGATCATCCTGCTCGACTCCATCACCCGGCTGGCCCGCGCGTACAACAACGTGCTGCCCTCGTCGGGCAAGGTGCTGACCGGCGGTGTGGACGCCAACGCCCTGCAGCGCCCGAAGCGCTTCTTCGGCGCCGCGCGCAATGTCGAGGAAGGTGGCTCGCTCACCATCATCGGCACGGCGCTGGTCGACACCGGCAGCCGCATGGACGAGGTGATCTACGAGGAATTCAAGGGCACCGGCAACTGCGAGATCCACCTGGACCGCCGCATGGCCGAGAAGCGGGTCTACCCGTCGATCCTGCTGAACAAGTCGGGCACGCGCCGGGAGGAGCTGCTGCTCAAGCCGGAGATCCTGCAGAAGAGCTGGATCCTGCGCAAGCTGCTCTATCCGATGGACGAGATCGAGGCGATGGAGTTCATCCTCGGCAAGATGAAGGCCACGAAGAGCAACATCGACTTCTTCGACATGATGCGTCGCGGCGGCTGAGACCGAGGCTGCACACGCTATAATCTTTGTTTTTCCGCTGTCGGAAAGTGCGTCTGCATGGTGCAGCGTGGCTCCCGGCACACAGCGAGGACTCCCCATGAAAGACGGCATCCACCCGAACTACCGCGACGTCTGTTTCGTCGACCTGTCCAACGGTTTCCAGTTCGTGACCCGCTCGTGCGCCCCGGCCCGCGAGAAGATCACCCTGGAAGACGGCCGCGAACTGCCGCTGTTCAAGCTGGAAACCACCAGCGAAACGCACCCGTTCTACACGGGCACGCAGAAGAGCATCGACAGCCTGGGCGGTCGCGTCGAGAAGTTCCGCAACAAGTTCAAGGTCGGCATCAAGAAGTAATCCAGCCCCCTGGAACGACGCACACCGCGTGCAAGAAAAAGGCAGCTTGGGCTGCCTTTTTTTCATCCTGATCACCTCCATCGCCATCCGTGTCCGCGCATTCCCCCAATCCAGCCCTCGTGACCCAGCGCGCCGTGCAGCGCCTGCCGCGTCTCGCGCTGCTGCTGCTGTGCGCGGCCTATGTCCTGCCGGGGGTGTTCGGGCGCGATCCCTGGAAGAACGCAGACATCACCGCCTTCGGCTACATGACCAGCCTGGTGCGGGGCGAGACACCGTGGCTGCAACCCGCCATCGCGGGCTGGACCGGCACGGAGGGCGGTGTTCTGCCCTACTGGATCGGCGCAGTGTTCATGAAGGTGCTGACACCCTGGATCGACCCGGCGCTGGCTGCCCGTCTGCCGTTTGCACTGTTGCTGACGGGCACGCTGGCGCTGGTCTGGTATGCCACCCTGCACCTCGCGCGGACACAGGCCGCCCAGCCGGTCGCATTCGCCTTCGGGGGCGAGGCGCACCCGGTCGACTATGCACGGGCGGTGGCCGATGGCGCCCTGCTGGCGCTGATGGCTTGCCTGGGCCTGCTGCAACTCGGACATGAGACGACGCCGGAGCTGGTGCAGCTCGCCGCCACGGCACTGCTGCTCTACGCACTGGCCGCGAGTCCCTACCGTCCCGTGCCGAGTCGATGGTCGGCCGTCGCGTCGCTGGCCATCCTTGCGGCCAGCGGTGCAGCCACCACGGGCCTGCTGCTGGGGCTGGCCGGTGGCATCGTCTGCTGGCGATCCAGTTACCCGGATTCCCGCAAGCTGGTGCGCTGGCTGGTTGCAGCCTGTGCGCTGGCCGCCGTCATCGGCACCGCCCTGGATGCCTGGGTCTGGCGGGTCGTGCCAACCGGAAACCTGCTCGCCCTGCCCAAGTTGCTCGCCTGGTTCACGTGGCCAGTCTGGCCCCTGGTGCTGTGGACGGTGTGGCGCTGGCGGCGGCAGCTGCAAAAGCGCCATCTGGCCGTGCCATTGGCCATCGTGCTGGTGACGCTGCTGGTCAGTGCGTCGATGGGCGCCTCGGACCGCGCCCTGTTGCTGGCGCTGCCGGCGCTGGCCGTGCTCGGCGCGTTTGCGCTGCCGACGCTCCAGCGCAGTGTCAGTGCGGCCATCGACTGGTTCTCGGTCTTCTTCTTCACCGTCAGCGCCTTGGTCATCTGGACGGTCTACACGGCCATGCACACCGGCATCCCGGCCAAACCGGCCGCCAATGTCGCCCGACTGGCACCGGAGTTCGAACCCCAGTTCAGCCTGCTGGCGCTGGGCATCGCCGGGGCCGGCACGGTGGCCTGGCTGGCCTTGGTGCGGTGGCGCACCGGACGACACCGCCATGCGCTCTGGAAAAGCCTGGTCTTGCCAGCCGGGGGTGTCGCCCTGAGCTGGCTGCTGCTGATGACCCTCTGGCTGCCACTGCTGGACCACGCGCGCAGCTACCGCCCGCTGGTGCAGCGCATCGCCACACACCTGCCAGACTCCGGATGCGTGGCCACGCAGAACCTCAACCGCAGCCAGATGGCCGCGCTGGAGGTCCATGGCACCTGGCGCTTGTCGCTCGACCCGCGCACCACCGATTGCCGGTGGCTGCTGATGGGGCTCAAGGAGCACCGCAACACGCCCGCCTCGCGTCAGCAACTGCCCGATCTGCCCGGCTGGACGCTGGTGGCGCGGGAACGCCGCCCCTCCGACCGGGACGAGATCATGCTGGTGTATCGGCGCCCGTGACCTTGGGCTCCCGCCCGGACAGCACCCGCACCCGCGAGGCCGGGAAGGTGATGCGGAACACCGACCCCTTGCCGGGCTCGCTGTCCAGTTCCAGCGCGGCGCCGTGGCGCTGGGCGACATGCTTGACGATGGACAGCCCCAGCCCGGTGCCACCCGTCTCGCGCGAGCGGCTGCCGTCGACACGGTAGAAACGCTCGGTGAGGCGCGGCAGGTGTTCGCGTGCGATGCCGATGCCACTGTCACGGACTTCGAACGTGCCGCCGCCCGAAGGTCGCAGCCTCCAGCTCACCGCCACGCAACCGCCCTCGGGCGTGTAGCGCACGGCATTGCTGGTCAGGTTGGTCAGCGCCGACAGCAGCTCGCTGTGGATGCCCGCGATGTCGGCCCCCTGCGCATGCAGGTTGTCCGCGTCCGGGAACTGGATCAGGTGTCGACCGCGGGACAGACCCCGTGTCTCGACCTCGACCTGCGCCAGCAGATCCCGGGTCGACACCCACTGGTCGGCCGAAGGCTGCGGACTGCCTTCGAGTTGCGCCAGCGTCAGCAGGTCGGCGACCAGGGTCTGCATGCGATGGGTCTGCTGACCCATCATGCCCAGCACACGCTGGCGCTCGGCCTCGGACAGCGGCAAGCTGGCCAGCGTCTCGACAAAGCCGACCAGCACCGTCAACGGCGTGCGGATCTCATGGGACACATTGGCCACGAAATCGCGGCGCATGGCGTCAGCCTGCAGGCGCTCGGTGACGTCCTGCGTCAGCAACAGACGCTGGCCATCACCGTAGACCCGCACCAGCAGGGACAGGGACAGGCGGGACTGGTAGTTCGGAAGGCTGATCGCTTCATGGCTTTCACCCGCCTGCAGACCTGTCACGAAGGCCGGAGAGCGCACAAGATTGGTGATGCGCTGCCCGAGATCCCGTTGAGGATCGAGGCCGAGGTGCACCGCGCCGTTCTGGTTCAGCCAGATGATCTGTTCATCCGCGTCCAGCAGGATCACGCCGTTGGGGGACGCCTCGATCGCACGCAGGAACTCCCCCAGGCGCTGGCGCTCGGCTTTCAGCGCCTGTTCTCGCAGCCGCAGGGCGCGCTCGGTGCGGTAGGCCATCTCACCCCACAATTCGCCGTCGCGCGGAGCATCCCCCTCCAGATTGCCACGCAGCCAGGCCACCAGCCGGCCCGCCCGCCGCGCATCCCGCACGCCCGCCAGCAGCAGCCCGCACACGGCACCCGCCCAGGTGCCCAGCACCGGCGCCTCCAGGCGCAGCCCGATCAGGCCACCCACCATCGCCAGCAGGCTCATGAACAGCAATGAAACCAGCCATCGCCGCAGGACTAAGCCCATGGCAGATCCTTTTTCGTCATGGAATCCAGGAAGTCATCACCGCCGCAGCGGCACGGTCCCACCCGTCAGACGGGGGGCGCAGAGAGCGTGAACCGGTAACCGACGCCACGCACGGTCTCGATCAACTGCGCGCAATGTAACGGCAACAAGGCCTCGCGCAAACGTTTGATGTGGACATCGACCGTGCGCTCCTCGATGAACACATGGTCGCCCCAGACCCGGTCCAGCAGTTGGGCGCGACTGTGCACATGCTCGGGATAGGTCAGCAGATAGTGCAGCAGCTTGAACTCGGTGGGGCCGAGACGGCATTCCGTGTCGCCACGGCGGACGCGGCGGGTGGTCGGATCGAGCGCCAGACCAGCAACCTCGACGACGGCATCGCTGGCCAGCGGCGCGCGTCTGCGCAGCACGGCCCGCATGCGCGCCAGCAGCTCGCCCGGCGAAAACGGCTTGACCAGGTAATCGTCGGCGCCGGCATCAAGGCCGGCGATCTTGTCCTGCTCCTGGGCTCGGGCGGTCAGCAAGATGACGGGCAGCTCCCGCGACCGGATGTCGGCCCGCCAGCGCCGCACCAGGTCGAGCCCGGAGGCGCCACCGGGCAGCATCCAGTCGAGCAGCACCAGATCGGGCAGCGCGGCCGTGATCGCCGCCTGTGCCTGGTCGGCCGCAGCCGCCAGTGCCACCTCGAAACCGGCATGCCGCAGGTGGATCGCGATCAGCTCGGCGATGGCCGGTTCGTCCTCGACCACCAGGACGCGGGCCATGTCACCGCACCATGTCCGCCACCGCATCCGGCGTGTTGTGCCGCACATCGGTGCCCTTGACGATGTAGATCGTCTGTTCGGCCAGGTTCTTGGCATGGTCGCCCACACGCTCGATCGCCTTGGCCACGAACACCAGGTCGATGGAGACCGAGATGGTGCGCGGGTCTTCCATCATGTAGGTGATGAGCTTGCGCAGCAGGCCGTCGAACTCACGGTCGATCTCGTCGTCCTGGCGGATGACTTCGAGCGCCTGGTTCACGTCCAGCCGGGCAAAGGCATCCAGCGCCTTGCGCAGCGAAGCGGTCGCCAGACTGGCCTCGACCGACACGTCCGAGACCGGAAAGCGCAGCCGCCCCAGCACGCCCGACTGGACCAGCCCGATCACCGTCCGGGCGATGCGCGCGGCCTCGTCACCGACGCGCTCCAGGTTGCCGATGGTCTTGGAGATGGCGATCAGCAGGCGCAGGTCGCGTGCCGTCGGCTGGCGCCGGGCGATGATGGTGGAGAGGTCGCGGTCGATCTCCATCTCCATCTGGTTGACACGCTCCTCGACGCGGATCACCTGGGAGGCGATCTCCTCGCTGAACTGGGTCAGGGCCTGCATCGCCTGGGCGACCTGCGATTCGACCAGGCCGCCCATTTCGAGCACGCGGGTGGAGATGCCGCTCAACTCGACGTCGAACTGGCTGGAAAGATGCTTGTCCATGGTGTAGGGAACTCCGTCAAGGGGGATGCGGTGCGGCGCTGGACCGGAAAACCGTGGTCGGCCGTCCTCGTGCAATCAGTGTGCCGTGCGCCGCTTAACCGAATCGCCCGGTGATGTAGTCCTCTGTTTCCTTTTTCCGCGGTTTCATGAAGATATCGGACGTCGGCCCGAACTCGACCAGGTCGCCCAGGTACATGTAGGCGGTGTAGTCCGAGCTGCGCGCGGCCTGCTGCATGTTGTGGGTGACGATGACGACCGTGTAGTCGCTCTTGAGTTCGTCGATCAACTCCTCGATCTTGCCGGTGGAGATCGGGTCGAGCGCAGAGCACGGCTCGTCCAGCAGCAGGACCTGGGGCTTGATCGCGATGCCGCGTGCGATGCACAGGCGCTGCTGCTGCCCACCCGACAGACCCGCCCCGCTCTGGTCGAGCTTGTCCTTGACCTCGTTCCAGAGCGCGGCCTTCTTCAGCGCCCACTCGACACGCTCGTCCATCTCCACCCGCGACAGGTTCTCGAACAGCTTCACGCCGAACGCGATGTTGTCGTAGATCGACATCGGGAACGGGGTGGGCTTCTGGAACACCATGCCGACACGGGCGCGGATCAGCGAGATGTCCTCCTTGCTGGTCAGGATGTTGCTGCCGTCGAGCAGGATCTCGCCCTCGGCACGCTGCTCCGGGTACAGCTCGAACATGCGGTTGAAGGTGCGCAGCAGCGTGGACTTGCCGCAGCCGGAGGGTCCGATGAAGGCGGTGACCTTCTTCTCCGGGATCTCCATCTGGATGTTCTTCAACGCATGGAACTTGCCATAGTAGAAGTTCAGGTTGCGCACCGAGATCTTGATCTTCTCGGCCTCGGCTTGGGCAGCCTTGGGGTCCAGGGGCGAAGGCATCGGCGTCATCATTGTTTGTTGCGCAGGAACGTGCGGGCGACGATGTTGAGCGCCAGCACCCCCACAGTGATCAGGAACACACCCGCCCAGGCCAGCTTCTGCCAGTTCTCGTACGGGCTCATCGCGAACTTGAAGATCGTCACCGGCAGGCTGGCCATCGGCTCGTTGAGGTTGCTGGTCCAGAACTGGTTCGACAGTGCCGTGAACAGCAGCGGCGCTGTCTCGCCGGAAATCCGCGCGATCGCCAGCAGCACACCCGTCATCACGCCGGCCCGAGCCGACTTCAAGGTGATCGACAGGATCACCTTCCACTTCGGCGTGCCCAGCGCGTAGGCGGCTTCGCGCATCGCGTTCGGGATCAGGCTGAGCATGTTCTCGGTCGTGCGGATCACCACCGGAATGACGATCATGGCCAGCGCCAGCACCCCGGCGAAGGCCGAGAAATTCCCGACCCGGGCCACCCAGATCGAGTAGACGAACAAGCCCACCACGATCGAAGGCGCCGACAGCAGGATGTCGTTGACGAAGCGCGTGATGCGCCCCAGCCAGGTCGTCTGGCCATATTCCGCCAGGTAGACACCGGCCAGCACGCCGATGGGCGTTCCGAGCAGCGTCGCCAGCGACACCATCGTCAGCGTGCCGAAGATGGCGTTGGCCAGTCCGCCGGTCTCTGCCTGCGGAGGGGGTGTCATCTCGGTGAAGGTCTGCATGTTCAGCCCACCGAGCCCCAGGCGCACCGTCTCGATCAGGATCCAGGTCAGCCAGAACAACCCGAACGCCATCGCCGACAGCGACAGCGTCAGGGCCACCATGTTGACCAGCTTGCGTTTGCGGTGCATCGCGGCGCGCGATGCGTAGAGGGTGTCCTGACGCATCACCGACCCTCGCCTTTCTTGAGCTGCGACAGCAGCACCTTGGAGAACGACAGCACCACGAAGGTGATGAAGAACAGCACCAGACCGAGGTAGATCAGCGAGGCTTGGTGCAGACCAGCTCCCGCTTCGGCGAACTCGTTGGCCAGCGCGGAGGTGATGCTGTTGGCGGCATCGAACAGGGAAATCGAATTGAGCTGGTTCATGTTCCCGATCACGAAGGTCACCGCCATGGTTTCACCCAGTGCACGGCCCAGCCCCAGCATGATCCCGCCGACCACACCAGTCTTCGTGTAGGGCAGGACGACCTTCCAGACCACTTCCCAGGTGGTGGCACCGAGACCGTAGGCGGACTCCTTCAGCATGGGCGGCGTGATCTCGAAGACATCGCGCATCACCGAGGCGATGAACGGAATGATCATGATCGCCAGGATGATGCTGGCCGCCATGATGCCGATGCCCACGGGCGGGCCGGAGAACAGGTCGCCCAGCACCGGCACCCCGGTGAACACGCCTTGCAAGGGTTGCTGGACATATTCGGCCAGCAGCGGCCCGAACACCATCAGACCCCACATGCCGTACACGATGGACGGCACCGCCGCCAGCAGCTCGACCGCGACGCCCAGCGGCCGCTTGAGCCATTTCGGGGACAGCTCGGTCAGGAACAGCGCAATACCGAAGCTCACCGGCACCGCGATCAGCAGCGCGATGAACGAGGTCATCAGCGTGCCGTAGATCATCACCAGGCCGCCATACCGGTCCTGCACGGGATCCCATTCACTGGACCACAGAAACGACAGACCGTATTCACGGATCGCCGGCATGGCGCCGTTCAGCAGGGACACGAGGATCCCGGCCATCAGCGCCAGCGTGAGCCAGGCAGCGCCCTGGGCCAGCACCGCGAACAGCGGATCGGCCCAGGCGTGGCGCTTCACGGTCGGCGCGCTGCGCGCCTCCGAATGCGGCCCCGCGGTCACTTGAAGGCCACTGCCTTGCCGGACGCGTCCTTGATCTCGCCCCACTGCTTGCGCACCAGCGCCTTCAGCGGATCGGGCAGGGACACATATTCGAGTTCGCTGGCCATCTTGTCACCATTGGCGTAGGCCCAGTCGAAGAACTTCAGCGAGGCCGAGCCCTTGTCGGCCTTGGTCTGCACCTTGTGCATCAGGATGAAGGTCGCGCCGGTGATCGGCCAGGACTCCTTGCCGGGCTGGTCGGTCAGCACCTGGTAGAAGGACTTGTTCCAGTCGGCACCTGCGCCGGCTGCCTTGAAGTTGGCGTCGTCCGGCGCGACAAACTGCCCGTCCCGGTTCTTCAGCAGGACATGCGACATCTTGTTCTGCTTGGCGTACGCATATTCGACATAGCCGATCGCATTGGGCAGGCGCATGACAAAGGCCGAGACCCCTTCATTGCCCTTGCCACCTGCGCCCGCGGGCCAGTTCACGGCCGTGCCTTCGCCCACCTTGGATTTCCACTCCGCATTCACCTTGGCCAGATAGTTGGTGAAGAGGAAGGTGGTGCCGGAGCCGTCGGCGCGGCGCACGACCGAGATCGCCGCATCCGGCAGCGGCACGCCCGGATTGAGCGCGGCCAGCGCGGGGTCGTTCCACTTGGTGATCTTGCCGAGGTAGATATTGCCCAGGAGTTCGCCGGTCAGCTTGATCTGGCCCGGCTGGATGCCCTTGATGTTCACCACCGGCACGACACCGCCGATGACGGTCGGAAACTGGATCAGGCCATCCTTGGCCAGTTCGTCGTCCTTGAGCGGCATGTCCGACGCACCAAAATCCACCGTCTTCGCCTGGATCTGGCGGATGCCCGCACCCGATCCGACCGACTGGTAGTTGATCTTGGCGCCAGAGGCCTTGTTGTAGGCATCCGCCCACTTGGCGTAGACCGGTGCCGGGAAGGTGGCACCGGCCCCCGTGGCGTCCTGTGCACTGGCCAGCATGGCCGTGGAAACAAGCGAAACCGCCACCAGAGCCCGACCGCAAACGCTGAATTTCATGAACTGTCCTTGTAGCTGACCACGGCACTCATGCCGGCCGCACGCACTGTAATGTCATTGTGTGACATCTTTGTGACTCGCCACAAAAAACCCCCGGTACCTTGGCAGGTCCGGGGGTTTAGTGCGTGGCCCAGCACAAAGGCCAGGCAAGCATCAAGGCGTCAACGTCTGCGCCATCCGCTCCGCGCAACTGCGCGCCAATCCGGCATCACGCGCCTCCACCATGATGCGCAGCAGAGGCTCCGTGCCAGACGCACGGATCAGCACACGCCCGCTGTCGCCGAGTTCGGCCGTGATGCGCTCCTGCTCGGCCGCCAGCGCCTGGTTGCTCTTCCAGTCCTGGCCGGACGCGAGCCGCACATTGAGCAGCGTCTGCGGAAACAGCTCGACACCGTCCAGTAACTCCGCGAGAGATCGGCAGGACCGCTGCTGCGCCTGGAGCACCTGCAGCGCACTGACGATGCCGTCTCCCGTGGTGTGGCGATCGAGCGCCAGCAGATGGCCGGAGCCTTCTCCACCGAGCTGCCAGCCACGGCGGCTGAGTTCTTCGAGGATGTAGCGGTCACCCACCTTGGCGCGCACGAATTCGATCCCCTTGCGCTTGATCGCCACCTCGACGGCCATGTTCGTCATCAGCGTGCCCACGACACCCGGGACGGCTTCGCCCTGGGCCAGCCGATCGGCGACCATCACATAGAGCAGTTCATCGCCGTTGTAGAGCCGCCCGGCCCCGTCGACCACCTGCAGACGGTCTGCATCGCCGTCGAGTGCAATGCCGTAGTCGGCGCGGTGCTGCTTGACAGCGTCCACCAGCGCTTGCGGCGAGGTCGCGCCCACCCCGTCGTTGATGTTGTAGCCATCCGGCTCGCAGCCGATGCGGATGACTTCGGCCCCAAGCTCATGGAACACATCCGGCGCGATGTGGTAAGCCGCACCGTTGGCGCCATCCACCACGATCTTCAGGCCCTTGAGCGACAGGTCGTTCGAGAAGGTCGACTTGCAGAATTCGAGGTACCGCCCCGGCGCGTCGTTGAGACGGCGTGCACGTCCCAGCGCGCTGGAGTCGCCCCATAGAGGCTCGGCTGCCAGCGCCGCCTCGACCTCTTCTTCCCAGGCGTCGGGCAACTTTTCGCCTCGGGCCGAGAAAAACTTGATGCCATTGTCGGCATACGGGTTGTGCGAGGCGCTGATGACCACCCCCAGGCTCAGGCGCAGGGCACGGGTCAGGTAGGCGACACCCGGCGTGGGCAACGGGCCGGTCAGCAGGACATCGACCCCGGCGGAATTCAAGCCGGCTTCCAGCGCGGACTCCAGCATGTAGCCCGAGACACGGGTGTCCTTGCCGATCAGCACCACCGGCCGCTCATGGGTGGACCGCAGCACCCGACCCACCGCGTTGCCGAGGCGCAGCACGAAGTCTGGCGTGATCGGAAATGTGCCGACAGCACCGCGAATACCGTCTGTCCCAAAATACTTTCTGCTCATGTGAATCCCGTCCCGTCAATCCGTTCAGTCAAGCCGCTGATGTTACCGACGCCAGACGACGGTTCCTTAATGCTGCGCAGGATTGCGCGTCACCCTTCACAGCAAACCTGCCGCAGTCCACACCTTGAGCGCGTCCACCGTCGCCTCGACGTCATGGACACGAAGCACACGTGCACCGCAATGCGCGGCCGCCAGTGCAGCGGCAACACTCGCACTGAGCCGGTCGTCTGCTGCTCGGCCCGTCACTGCACCAAGCGAGGACTTGCGCGACCAGCCGGCCAGCACCGGAAAGCCCAGCTCCAGCAGCACGCGCTGCCCGCGCACCAGCGCAAAGTTGTCTTCCACGCGCTTGCCGAAACCGATGCCTGGGTCAAGCACGATGCGCGTGCGGTCAACGCCGTGCACCATCAGCAGGTCCGACCTTTCCGACAGGAAATCGCGCACCTCAGTGACCACATCGCGGTGAGAGGGGGCCAACTGCATCGTCTTCGGCTCACCCGACATGTGCATCAGACAGATGCCACACCGCGGATGGCGAACGACCACGTCGAGCGCACCTGCAGCCCCCAGTGCGCGGATGTCATTGATGACATCCGCACCGAGATCGAGTGCCCGCTGCATGACCTCAGGCTTGCAGGTGTCGATCGACAGCGGCACGCCCATCGACAGCGCGGCCAGCAGCACCGGTTCGACGCGCTGCCACTCCTGCTCCCAGGGAATCGACGCGGCACCGGGCCGACTCGACTCACCGCCGATGTCCAGCAGATCGGCCCCTTGCCGCAGCAGATGCTCGCAATGGGCAATCGCGGCCGAGGCAGCCGCGCGACCGCCGTCGAAGAATGAATCGGGCGTGACATTGACGATGCCCATGACCCGTACGGTCTGCAGGTCGAGGGAGAAGCGTGTGGTGGCCCACACGACAGGCGTGGGCGTGGGCGTGGGCGTGGGCACAGGTGTGGGTGGGGACAATGTCATTGTCGTGGCGCAATGAAAAAACGGGGCTTGCGCCCCGTTCTTCTTGTCTTGTTGGTGTGTGTCCGTGGTGATCGACCGTGGCCAGGTTCAGGCGGGTGCCGTTGCGTTGCCAGAGCTGATGGAGGGATTCGACGGTCCCCCCGGCGGCTTGTTCACCGACGGAATCCAATCCTTCGGAGGCTTGGGCGGACGCCCGTTCATGATGTCATCGATCTGGTCGGCGTCGATGGTTTCCCATTCCAGCAGGGCCTTCGCCATGACGTGCATCTTGTCCTGACTTTCCTCGATCAGGCGACGGGCCAGCGCGTACTGGTTGTCGATGATGCGGCGAATCTCGGAATCCACCTTCTGCATGGTCTGCTCGGACATGTTGGTGGTCTTGGTCACCGAACGGCCAAGGAAGACCTCGCCCTCGTTGTCCGCATACACCATCGGACCGAGTGCGTCGGTCATGCCGTAGCGCGTCACCATGTCCCGGGCGATCTGGGTGGCACGCTCGAAGTCGTTGCTGGCGCCAGTGGTCATCTGGTTCATGAACACTTCTTCCGCGATCCGTCCACCGAAGAGCACCGAAATCGTGGACAGCATGCGCTCCTTGTCGAGACTGTAGCGGTCCCCTTCGGGCAGTTGCATCGTCACGCCCAGCGCACGGCCTCGCGGAATGATGGTCACCTTGTGCACCGGATCCGTCTTGGGCAGCAGCCGTGCGACCAGCGCGTGGCCCGCCTCGTGGTAGGCCGTGTTCCGACGCTCCTCCTCGGGCATGATCATCGACTTGCGCTCGGGGCCCATCATGATCTTGTCCTTGGCCTTCTCGAAGTCGACCATCTCGACCACGCGACCATTGCGGCGCGCGGCGAACAGGGCCGCTTCGTTGACCAGGTTGGCCAGATCAGCACCAGAAAAACCGGGCGTGCCACGCGCCAGGATGTCGGCGCGGATGTCCTGACCAATCGGGATCTTGCGCATGTGGACGTTGAGGATCTGCTCGCGTCCACGCACGTCCGGCAGGGTCACGTACACCTGACGGTCGAAGCGTCCCGGGCGAAGCAGGGCCGGATCCAAGATGTCTGGCCGGTTGGTCGCCGCCACGACGATCACGCCCAGGTTGGTCTCGAACCCGTCCATCTCGACCAGCATCTGGTTGAGGGTCTGCTCGCGCTCGTCATTGCCACCGCCGAGGCCAGCCCCGCGGTGACGGCCCACTGCATCGATTTCGTCGATGAAGATGATGCAGGGCGCGTTCTTCTTGGCTTGCTCGAACATGTCGCGCACACGGGCTGCACCGACACCGACGAACATTTCCACGAAATCCGAGCCGGAGATCGAGAAGAAGGGAACCTTGGCCTCCCCAGCAATGGACTTCGCCAGCAGCGTCTTGCCCGTCCCCGGAGGACCGACCATCAGCACGCCACGGGGGATGCGGCCGCCGAGTTTCTGGAACTTCTGCGGATCCTTCAGGAAATCCACCAGCTCCTTGACCTCTTCCTTGGCCTCATCGCAACCCGCGACGTCCGCGAACGTCACCGAGTTGTTGGTGTCGTCGAGCATGCGGGCGCGACTCTTGCCGAAGCTGAACGCTCCACCCTTGCCGCCGCCCTGCATCTGGCGCATGAAATAGACCCAGACACCGATCAGCAGCAGCATCGGTCCCCAGGACACCAGCAGGCTGGTCAGCAGCGAAGGCTCGTCGCGGGGCTTGACGCGGAACTTGATGCCGTTGCTGATCAGGTCGCCGACCAGACCGCGGTCCAGATAGGTCGCCGTGGTGCGAATTCTCTTGTCGTCGGTTGTCAGCGCCTCGATTTCAGCGCCACCGGGATTTTCCTGGAGCACCACTTCGCGGATGCGCTTGGAACGCACCTCCTCGAGGAACTCGGAGTACCCGATCTGGTTACCGGCCGTGGCCGTGCGGTCAAACTGCTTGAAAACAGTGAACAGCACCAGCGCTATCACCAGCCACACAGCTACTTTGGAGAACCATTGATTGTTCACCGCGGCTCCTTCTATGATTCGAACACGCCCCAGATCGGGGCCTAGCGTGCCGCCTGGCACACATCTACGCGGTAGATGGAGACGATTCTAGTGCAGTCAACCCCCCGGCAAGCGGATGTTTGACGGGTAACCCTGACCTTGAACAGGGCGGGCGTGCAGTCTCTCACCGGAATTCAGCTTCTCTTGGACGCACTTTTCAGACCTAGACCGACCAGGAAAGTTTCCGCCGATTTGTCGCGTGAAGCCTTGGGCTTGATGGGCTTGACCACGCGAAAATGGTCCTTGA
This sequence comes from Sphaerotilus sp., assembly GCF_034519685.1. GTDB lineage: Bacteria > Pseudomonadota > Gammaproteobacteria > Burkholderiales > Burkholderiaceae_C > Sphaerotilus. Next base: position 281,284 of record NZ_JAXHOF010000003.1, read on the forward strand.
ACAGCTTCACCAGCTGCCCATACCCACTGCCGTGAAAGACCTTGCACACGAGCACGCCGTCCGGGCGCAGATGCCCTTGCGCGAACTCGATGGCCAGCTCGATCAGGTGGGCAATGCGCGCCGCATCGCTCACCTCGATGCCGGAGAGATTCGGCGCCATGTCCGACACCACGACATCCACCGCCCGCCCGCCCAGCACACCGACCAGTTGCTGCAGCACGGCGTCCTCGCGGAAATCACCCTGGATGAAATGCACCCCCTCGATCGGCTCGAACTCCAGCAGATCCAGCGCGATGATCGTGCCGTTCAGCTCGCCTGCCGCAGCACCACCGATGCCCGCCTCCTTCGGCGCAAAACGTCTGCGCAGGTACTGGCTCCAGGCACCGGGCGAAGCGCCCAGATCCACCACCACCTGACCAGGCCGGAACAGGTGGAAGGTCTCGTCGATTTCCTTGAGCTTGTAGGCCGCGCGGGCACGATAACCGTCGCGTTTGGACTGCCGGACGTAGGGATCGGTCAGGTGCTCGTTGAGCCACGCCTTGTTGATCTTCTTGCTTTTACTGTCGATCTTCATATCGCAACGATAATAGCGGCATGGCTGCCATCCAATTGACCCCGGCCCAGCGCAAGGAACACCGCGCTGAGGCACACCACCTCGACCCCGTCGTCATGATCGGGTCCGAAGGACTCACTCCTGCCGTTCTCAAGGAGATCGACTCTGCCCTCAATGCCCACGGGCTCATCAAGGTCCGCGTCTTCAGCGACGACCGTGCGGCACGCGAGGCCCTGCTGAGCTCGCTCGCCGACGAACTGGAGGCCGCGCCGATCCAGCACATCGGCAAGCTGCTGGTGCTCTGGCGCCCGCTGCCGGCCAAGGAAGAGCGAGACGGCTCGGCCGACCGGCGTGCTGCAGCGCCCCGCGTGGTGAAGCTGCTGACCTTCTCCAAGAGCGGCTCGCAGCGCGCCCAGGTCAAGAAACTCACTATCTTCGGCAACCAGCGGCTGACCGCCGGCGGCATCGTCAAACGGTCCAAGAAGCGCCTCATCGGTGCCAAGAAGCGCGCCCAGAGCAGCGAATGACCCCACCGCGGGCCACACGCCCGCCCGCATCCTCGACACCTGGACCCCGACATCGGGGTTCTTTCGTTTCTTACCGCAGGTAACGCTTTCCGCAAGACGCTCAGTGTGTCCCGGCGCATCGCCAGACCAGCCCCAGCAACAACAGGCCCTTCAGCGCGAACAGCGCGCTGGAGATCCCGTGCAACACACCGAAGCTCAGCCGCCCCTGCCCTGCACGGGCGGCTTCCATCATGGGCTGCAGCGCGAAGTAGCCCAGCACGGTGCAGAACAGCGCCCCGAGCACCAGCAGCAGGTTCACCGACAGCACCGACCCCTGACCAGCCCGCACGCGCAAGGACGCCAGGCGCCGCTCGATCAGGAACAGCGCTGCAGCAAACCCCAGCGCCGCATGGGCTTCAATGCGGAACAGGTTGCCCGCCAGTCGCCCGGCATCGGCACGCTCCAGCCCGGCAAACAGCACGGGCGCCGCCACGGCTGCCAGCGTCGCCACCAGGCCCAGCCACAACGCGGCCAGCACGGTTCGGAATCGACTCAGCATGGTGGATGGCCAGATCAGGTGTAGCGCACTTCGATGACTTCGTAGTTCTTGGCACCACCCGGCGCATTCACCACCGCGACGTCGCCGGCTTCCTTGCCGATCAGCGCGCGCGCAATGGGGGATCCGACCGAGATGCGACCGAACTTGATGTCCGCCTCATCCTCGCCGACGATCTGGTAGGTCACGGCATCACCCGTCTCTTCTTCCTCCAGATCGACCGTGGCACCGAACACGATCCGCCCGCCCGCGTTGAGCGTGCTGGGATCGATCACCTGTCCGACCGCCAGCTTGCCTTCGACTTCCAGGATGCGGCCTTCGATGAAGCCCTGCTTGTCCTTGGCCGCTTCGTACTCGGCGTTTTCGGACAAGTCCCCCTGCGCGCGGGCCTCGGCGATCGCATTGATCACCCAGGGCCGCTCCACGGTCTTGAGGCGGTGCAGCTCGGCCTTGAGCAGCTCGGCGCCGCGCTTGGTCAACGGAATCGTGGCCATGGTTCTTCTAACTCTCTCGCTCGGTGATCGGATTGGAGGGACAAAAACGAGCCGCCGCCAGCTCCCCTGCGGAGTGCCGGCGGCGGCGTTGACTCAGGGCGCCGAGTTTAGATCAGTTCCGCATGCAGCTCTTGCAGGGAAACAACCGAGAGCCCGTCCTGGTGCTTGAGCGCCTCGGTGGCGGCTTCGCAGCCGGCCATCGTGGTGTAGTAGGTCACCCGGTTGGCCAGCGCGGCGGTGCGGATGTGGCGCGAATCGGCGATCGCCGTGCGCGTCTCGTCCACCGTCGTGAAGACGAGCTGGATCTCGCCCGACTTGATGGTGTCGGCGATGTGCGGACGGCCGTCCTTGACCTTGTTGACGACCTTGACCGGGATGCCGGCGGCGGCGATGGCGCCGGCCGTGCCCTTGGTCGCCACGATGCCGAAGCCCAGCGCGTGCAGGTCGCGGGCGATCGCCACGGCGCGGGGATGGTCCTTGGTCTTGACCGAGATCACCACGTTGCCGCTGCGCGGCAGGCGCGAGCCGGCGCCGAGCTGGCTCTTGAGCATCGCCTCGGCGAAGGTCTTGCCCACGCCCATCACTTCGCCGGTCGAGCGCATTTCCGGGCTGAGGATCGGGTCCACGCCAGGGAACTTGTTGAACGGGAAGACGGCTTCCTTGACGCTGAAGTACGGCGGGATGACCTCGTGTGGCACCTGGCCGTTCGGATCCTTCTGCTCGGCCAGCAACTGGCCGGCCATGCAGCGTGCGGCGATCTTGGCCAGCGGCTGGCCAGTGGCCTTCGACACGTAGGGCACGGTGCGCGAGGCACGCGGGTTCACTTCCAGCACGTAGACGGTGCAGGCATCCAGCCCGGCCGTCACGTCGCCCTGGATCGCGAACTGCACGTTCATCAGGCCGACCACCTTCAGCGCCTTGGCCATCAGCGCGGTCTGGCGGCGCAGTTCGTCCTGCAGCACGGCCGACAACGTGTACGGCGGCAGCGAGCAGGCCGAGTCACCGGAGTGGACCCCCGCCTGCTCGATGTGCTCCATGATCCCGCCGATCATCACCGCGCCGCTGGCGTCGGCGATGCAATCCACGTCCACTTCCACCGCGTCATCGAGGAAGCGGTCCAGCAGCACCGGCGACTTGTCGGAGACACGCACCGCTTCGCGCATGTAGCGTTCCAGATCCTTGTCGCCGTGCACGATTTCCATTGCCCGGCCGCCCAGCACGTAGCTCGGGCGCACGACCAGCGGATAGCCGATCTCGTTGGCCAGCGCCAGCGCGGCGTCTTCGGTGCGCGCGGTGCGGTTGGGCGGCTGCTTCAGGCCGACGGCATGCAGCAGCTTCTGGAAGCGCTCGCGGTCTTCGGCCACGTCGATCGAGTCCGGGCTGGTGCCGATGATGGGCACGCCGTTGGCTTCGAGGTCGAGGGCGAGCTTCAGTGGCGTCTGGCCGCCGTACTGCACGATCACGCCGACCGGACGCTCCTTGTCCACGATCTCCAGCACGTCTTCGAGCGTCACCGGCTCGAAGTACAGGCGGTCGGAGGTGTCGTAGTCGGTCGAGACGGTCTCGGGGTTGCAGTTGACCATGATGGTCTCGTAGCCGTCTTCGCGCATGGCGAGGGCGGCGTGGACGCAGCAGTAGTCGAACTCGATGCCCTGGCCGATCCGGTTCGGACCGCCGCCCAGCACCATGATCTTCTTGTTCGTCGTCGGCGCTGCCTCGCACTCGCCGTCCGTGTTTTCGTAGCACGAGTACAGGTAAGCGGTCTGCGTGGCGAACTCGGCGGCGCAGGTATCCACGCGCTTGTAGACGGGACGCACTCCGAGCACATGGCGGCGGCGGCGCAGGTCATGCTGGTTGGTGCCCATCAGCTTGGCCAGGCGCTTGTCCGAGAAGCCCTTCTTCTTCAGGAAGCGCATCTCGTCGGCGCTCAGGCTGTCCAGCGTGCGCGCCTTGACCAGGGTTTCGGTGGCGACGATCTGCTCGATCTGCGCCAGGAACCACGGGTCGATCGCGGTTTCCTCGAACACCTCGTCCAGCGTCAGCCCCAAGCGGAAGGCGTCGCCCACATACAGGATGCGCTCCGGACCCGCTTCGCCGATCTCCTCGACGATCTCGTCGCGGTCGGTCGAGCGCTCGGTCAGGCCGTCGATGCCGGTTTCCAGGCCGCGCAGGGCCTTCTGGAACGACTCCTGGAAGGTGCGGCCCATCGCCATCACCTCGCCGACCGATTTCATCTGCGTCGTCAGGTGCGAGTCGGCCTGCGGGAACTTCTCGAAGGCGAAGCGGGGGATCTTGGTGACGACATAGTCGATCGACGGCTCGAACGACGCCGGGGTGGCGCCGCCGGTGATGTCGTTCTTCAGCTCATCCAGCGTGTAGCCGACCGCCAGCTTGGCGGCGATCTTGGCGATCGGGAAGCCCGTGGCCTTCGACGCCAGCGCGGAGGAGCGCGACACCCGCGGGTTCATCTCGATGACGACCATGCGGCCGTCCTTCGGGTTGATCGAGAACTGCACGTTCGAGCCGCCCGTGTCCACGCCGATCTCGCGCAGGATGTCGATCGAGGCGTTGCGCAGGAGCTGGTATTCGCGGTCGGTGAGCGTCTGCGCTGGGGCGACGGTGATCGAGTCGCCGGTGTGGATGCCCATCGGGTCGAGGTTCTCGATCGAGCAGACGATGATGCAGTTGTCCGCCTTGTCGCGGACCACTTCCATCTCGTATTCCTTCCAGCCGATCAGCGATTCCTCGATCAGCAGCTCCTTCGTCGGCGAGAGGTCGAGGCCGCGCTTGCAGATGGTCTCGAACTCTTCCGAGTTGTAGGCGATGCCGCCGCCGGTGCCGCCGAGCGTGAAGCTCGGGCGGATCACCATCGGGAAGCCGCTGCCGCCGATCTCGGCCTGGATGGCCTTCTGGACCGCCAGCGCTTCCTCCATCGAGTGCGCGATGCCGGATTTCGCGGAGCCGAGACCGATCTTGGTCATCGCGTCCTTGAACTTCAGGCGGTCCTCGGCCTTCTCGATGGCGTGCTCGTTGGCGCCGATCATCTCGACGCCGTACTTCGCCAGCACGCCGTGCTTGTGCAGGTCGAGCGCGCAGTTCAGCGCCGTCTGGCCACCCATGGTCGGCAGGATCGCGTCGGGGCGCTCCTTGGCGATGATCTTCTCGACCACCTGCCAGGTGATCGGCTCGATGTAGGTCACGTCCGCCGTGTTCGGGTCGGTCATGATGGTCGCCGGGTTCGAGTTGACCAGGATGACCTTGTAGCCCTCTTCGCGCAGGGCCTTGCACGCCTGGGCGCCGGAGTAGTCGAACTCGCAGGCCTGGCCGATGATGATCGGGCCGGCGCCGATGATGAGGATGGATTTCAGGTCGGAACGCTTGGGCATGGGCTTCTTCTGAGTTCTGTGAGTTCTGGGAGTTCTGTCACGCTGAGGCGGTGTTCACGCGGACACCTGCTTCAGGACGTCCATGATTTTGGGGATGTCGCCATCACGGCTGGCGACTTCAAGCTGGTTGTGGTGTGCGGCGACACAGTGGAAGAGATCAAACGAGCGCTTGTCGAGCTTGGGCTTGCTGGCATCGCCGAGGGCCTGCACATGGGCGTAAGCGCGTGCCGCCAGCACCGCATCCTCCCGCTTGACTTCAAGTTCCAGGAATTGGTCGAGCGCGCTTTTCACCGATTCGAGCGGCTGGCGACGAACGCCGCGCAGGACTTCGTAACGGATCAGCGGCGTGATGGCCAAGCGGATGTCCGGCTCGGTCAGCAACTCGCGCAGCCGCGCGCGCGCCGCTTCATGCAGCGCATTGCCCGGCTCGGCGTCCAGGGCGCCGATGAGCAGGTTGGTGTCGAGCAGGTAGCCCGTCGTCATGACGGATCCCCATCCGCTGGCCGATCGAGCAGATCCAGGAGCGCCTGCTTGGCCGCCCGCTGATCAGACGCCAGCAGGTCCTCGCGCTTGAACTGGTTCAGGTCCACGCCAAAGGCGTCGTCCAGCACGTCGGCCAGCAACCGATTGACCGGGGTCGGGATCGGGTGCGAGCGCACCACGCCGTCGGGATCGCGCGCCAGCCGATACGCCTCACCCTCGTGCAGACGAGCGAGCACCAGCGGCGAGTGCGTGGCCACGAAGAAGGTGGTCTTCGGAAAGATCGCCTTCAGTTGCCCGAGGATGCGCGACTGCCACTGTGCGTGCAGGTGGCTCTCGATCTCGTCGATGAACACCACGCCGGGGACGTGGCGCAGGTTCACCTCATTCGTCCACGCGCTGTAGCCCGCGACGATGCTCTGGATCAGCTTGACCAGCGCGAGGAAGCCAGAGCTGAGTTCGGAGAGTTCGCGGTCCTGACCTTCAATTTTCAGGAACACGCGCTCATCGCCGTCGATCTGCAAGCCTTTGGGGTCGATGCGGGCATCTACCTCGTGCAGCGCCTGCATCACGGCGTCGATGTCCACTTGACGGGAGTCGGCAGACTTCTGGTAGCTGTTTACCGACTGCGCTCGGGTCACAAACCATTGACGCGAGTCGTGTCTAGCCCCGTAGTCCCTCAACTTATTCTCGGTCAACGCAGTGAATGCCTCTTCGAAATAGGCCGCACGACGAGAAGCAAAAGTGCCAAGCTTCTGCTTACCAGACAAAACTGCCGGCAAATAAGCGCGAGCGCCAGCAGACAAGAACACCACAGGCGTGTCAGAGAACTCGCCCTGCTGGAGTGGAAAGTCTTCCCAGACCAAGATTGAACCTAAACCGGCACTAGCCACCACGTCGCGCTCACCTACGCGAATCCTAGAAACGCCGAGTGAAGAAAATGGCCGGTCCTTCGCAACCTCAGCAAACGGACTCGAATAGACCATGAACAGCAGGTACAGCGCCTCCAGACACTTCGTCTTGCCGACCCCATTCGCACCCAGAAAAGCGAACACACGGCTGCGCGTGTCAAGCCGAAGCTCGACCCGACCGACCCCTTGCAGGCCCTCGATCAGCACATGGTTCAGCTTTTCCGGACGCATCACGCCGCCTTCTGGGCCGCCATCAACGCGGTGAACCGGTCGAACAGGTAGGCAATGTCGTGGGGGCCGGGCGACGCTTCCGGGTGACCCTGGAAGCAGAACGCCGGCTTGTCGGTGCGGGCCAGGCCTTGCAGCGTGCCGTCGAACAGGCTCACGTGGGTCGGGCGCAGGTTGGCGGGCAGCGTCTCGGCGTCCACCGCAAAACCGTGGTTCTGGCTGGTGATCGACACGCGGCCGGTGTCCAGGTCCTTCACCGGGTGGTTCGCGCCGTGGTGACCGAACTTCATCTTGAAGGTCTTCGCCCCCGAGGCCAGCGCCATGATCTGGTGGCCCAGGCAGATGCCGAAGGTCGGGATGCCGGTCTCGATCAGTTCGCGCGCGGCGGCGATCGCGTAGTCACAGGGCTCCGGATCACCAGGGCCGTTCGACAGGAAGATGCCGTCCGGCTGGTAGGCGAGCACGTCGGCGGCCGAGGTCTTCGCCGGCACCACCGTCACCTTGCAGCCCCGCTCGGCGAGCATGCGCAGGATGTTGCGCTTGACGCCGAAGTCGTAGGCGACCACGTGGAAGGTCGGTGCGGTCTGCTGACCGAAGCCGGGTTGGCCGTCTGCAGCGAACAGCTGCCATTCGGTCTCGGTCCAGACTTCCGGCGCGCGGCGCGTGACGACCTGCGCCAGATCCTGACCGGCCATGCTCGGCGCACGACGGGCCAGCGCGACGGCTTCGTCGATCATCGCCTGCGTCACAACGGTGTCAGCCGGGAAACCCATGATGCAGCCGTTCTGCGCGCCCTTCGTGCGCAGGATGCGGGTCAGACGACGGGTGTCGAGGTCGGCGATGGCGACGGTGCCTTCGCGCACGAGGTACTCCGACAGCGTCATCGACTGGCGGAAGTTGGAGGAACGAACGGGCAGATCCTTGATGATCAGACCGGCGGCATGGACTTTCGAGGCCTCGACATCCTGCGCGTTGACGCCGTAATTGCCGATGTGCGGATACGTGAGGGTCACGATCTGCCGGCAATAGCTCGGGTCAGTGAGGATTTCCTGGTAGCCGGTGAGGGCGGTGTTGAACACCACTTCACCGACCGTGTGACCGGCAGCGCCGATCGAGGTGCCTTGAAAGACCGTGCCGTCTGCGAGTGCGAGGATAGCGGGGGGCAGGACGGGCAGCACGGGAACTCCGGATAGAGCGCACCCAGCGCGGCTTCGGACCGTTCGTGTACTGCGATGGCACACGGGCGACAGGCGCCAGTCCGAAAATGACAATGAAGAGCAGACGCTGGGCGGCGTTGTTGGCGGGCAAACCTGTGGATTATAGCCGGCCGGGGGTTTTCCCGGCCAGTCCCTGTCTTCCAATGGCCTACGAGCGGCCCACGAGCGCATGGCCTCTCGTGCGGTCCTGCGCAGCCCCCCCGTGGATCAAGGGTCGCCACTGGCGCATCGGTACAAGTTGGCCACCAGCGGTGATCAGGTCACCCCCCAATGGGGGCCTCCCCATCGATGCAGGTGTTTTCATTTCGAGTCTGATTGCTAAGGTGACGACAGGAAACGACGCAGCGGGCAAACGCCACGTCAGATTCCCATCCGCAACAAACCTTTGACTGGAAGCTCACATGCAAAAGACCCTGACCTCCCTGGCCGCCGGCCTGCTGCTGGCTGCACTCGGCACCGGCGCCCAAGCCCAGAACCTGATCACCAACGGCGACTTCGAGACCCCCCTGGTCGCGATGGACTCGTTCGAGACCTTCTCCAACCTCGGCGGCTACGCCGCGACGCTGTGGGGCTCGGACTCCTCCAGCGGCACCCACAAGATCGTGGATGTGGCGGGCAACCAGTTCATGCAGTTCGGCGGCGGCGACTCGGCCTACACGTCCTTCGGCGTCACCACCGGTGGCGACTACATGCTGAACTTCGACTACAACGGATCCGGCTTCTGGGCGCTCTACAACCAGGATCTGTCGAGCTACGTCTCGCCCGGCCCGCTGGTCCAGTTCAACGGCACGGGAACCGACATGACCCTGCTGACGCTGTCGGGCAACACCAGCTACAAGCTGTTCTTCGGCTCGGTCGGCGCAGGTCTGCCGGGATTGGTCACCGGCATGGAACTCGACAACGTGTCGATCACGGCCGTGACCCCGGTACCGGAACCCGAGAGCTACGCCATGCTGGTGGCCGGTCTGGGCGTGCTGGGCTTCATGAGCCGTCGTCGCCAGCAGCGCTGAGCGGATCGATGGAGAGGCGGCGTCCGGTGACGCCGCCGCGAAGGGCGCCCTGGGGGGCGCCTTTTTTCGTTCTTCGTTCAGCGGTGTTCACGCATGGGGATGCACGACCACCTTGCCCTTGACCTGACGCGACGCCATGCGCTGGATGGCGTCGCGTGCGCCGTCCAGACCGACCCGCTCGCTGATGACCGGCCGGATGCGCCCCTCGGCAAACCAGGCCGCGAGTTGCTGCATGTTGGCCAGGTGGGTTGCCGGGTCTCGGCGCACCGCATCACCCCAGAACACGCCCAGGATCGCCCGCTCCTTGAGCAAGGTCAGATTGAGCGGCACCTTCGGGATCGCCCCCGCGGCGAAACCGACCACCAGGTAGCGCCCGCGCCACGCCGTGGCCCGCAATGCGGGCTCCGTGTAGTCGCCGCCCACCGGGTCATAGACCATCTGCACGCCCTGCCCGTCCGTCAGCGCATCCACGCGCTTGCGCAGGTCTTCAGTGCTGTAGTTGACGCACTCGTCCGCGCCGACAGAGCGGCACAGGTCCAGCTTGTCCTGGCTGGACGCGGCGGCGATGACGCGGGCACCCATCTGCTTGGCAATCTCGATCGCCGCCAGCCCCACGCCACCCGCGGCACCTAGCACCAGCAACGTGTCTCCGGCCTGCAGATGCCCGACGTCCTTGAGTGCATGCAGCGACGTGCCATAGGTCAGCACCAGCGCGGCGCCGGTGTCCATGTCCATGCCTTCGGGCATCGGCATCACCTGGCGGGCGTTGACGACGGCCTGCTCGGCAAAGGCGCCGTGGCCGCAGAAGCTGATCACGCGCTGCCCGATCCGAAGGTGGCGAACCCCTTCGCCGATCGCTTCGACCACGCCCGCCAGTTCCGCCCCCGGCGAAAACGGCAGCGCAGGCTTGACCTGGTACAGCCCCTGGACGATCAGCGCATCGGGGAAGTTGACCGCCGCCGACTCGACACGGATGCGCACCTCGCCCGCGCCAGGTTCGGGGGCCGCCACGTCGAGCACGCGCAGTTGCGCGATCGGGCCATAGGATTCACAGATCAGGGCGCGCATGGGAGGTCTCCGGCAGGTGGTTCGGCAAGGCCCGAAGTCTGCCGGGGCCGGTGCGGACGCCCTGACACCCGCGTGACAGCTCAGCCGCCGAACGCCAGCCGTCCCAGCCACCACCCCAGCGCCACCGCAGCCAGCGCGCCGAGCAGGTGTGCGGCGCTGTGCAGCAAGGCCAGCGGCACATTCCCCGCTTGCAGCAAGGCCAGCGATTCGCCTGAAAAAGACGAGAACGTCGTCAAGCCACCGAGGAAGCCGGTGACGACCAACAGTCGGCTGTTAGTAGCTTCTGGATGGAGACGGAACCAGACCAGCGCGAGTCCGATCAGGAAGCCGCCCACGACGTTGACCACCAGCGTGCCCAGCGGAAAGCCGGCGACGACGAAACCCAGCCGCAGCCCCGCCTGCCAGCGCAGCAACGCGCCGAGCGAAGCGCCCAGCGCCACCGCAGCCGCCTGCACCAGCATCGGCTGCACCACGTTCAGGCGCCGGTGGCGTTGCCGGAGACGATGCCCCAGCGCTGCAGCGCCGCGTCGTCGCTGACGCGGGCATCGACCCAGCGGGCGCCGTCGGCCGTGGTTTCCTTCTTCCAGAACGGCGCCTCGGACTTGAGGTAGTCCATCAGGAACTCGCAGGCCTGGAAGGACTCGCCGCGGTGCATCGACGTGACCGCCACCAGCACGATCTGGTCGGCGATCTGCAGCGGGCCGACACGGTGGATGACCCGCACGCCGCGGATGTCGAAGCGGCGGAAGGCGTCGTCGATCATCGCCTCGATGCTGCGCTCGGTCATGCCGGGGTAGTGCTCCAGCTCCATCGCGCTGATCGAGCCGGCGTCGGGCTGGCCGGCGTGGCGGTCGCGCACGGTGCCGACGAAGGTGGCGATGGCGCCGACGCCCGCGTCACCGTGGCGCAGCGCGGCGACTTCGGCGGAGAGGTCGAAGTCCTCGGTCTGGATGGAGACGCTGGACAGGCGGGGCGACGGCAACAGCAGCGAGGACGACGACATCGTTCAGCCTCCGGTGACGGGCGGGAAGAACGCGACCTCGGCGCCCGGCGTCAGCTCGGCCGTCTCGGCACACATCGTCTGGTTGAGCGCCGCCCGCAGCGCCCGGCCGCGCGCCAGCGCGCTGGCGTGCGGTTCGCCGCGCGCGATGAGCTGGTCGCGCAACTGGCCGACCGTCAGCGGCGCCTCCAGCGCCAGGGTTTCACCTGCGCCGAGCGACTCACGCAGCGACGCGAAATACTTGATGTGGATCTGCATGGTCATTCCGCCTCAGCCCCGTTCAGCCCAGTTCACTCAGCGGCACAAAACGCACCGTCTCGCCGCGGGCGATCACCTGCCCCGCCGCGATGTCCACCAGCCCGTCGGCCCACACCGCCGAGGTCAGCACCCCGGAACTCTGGTTCGGAAACAGCTCGACGGCGCCCTCGGCGTTCACCCGGGCACGTACGAACTCGCGGCGGCGGTCGGGTTTCGGCCAGTCGAAGGCGGCACGCAGCGGGTAGCTGCGCAGCGCCCAGCTCTCGGCGTGCGCGCCCTGCAGCCGCAGCAGCACCGGCCGCACCGTCAGCAGGAAGGTCACGAAGCTCGACACCGGATTGCCCGGCAGCCCCATGAACCACGCCTCGCTGCCGTCCTCGCGCCGCACGGCGCCGAAGGCGAGCGGCTTGCCCGGCTTCATCGCGATCTGCCACAGGTCCAGCCGGCCTTCAGCCTGCACGGCGGGGCGCAGGTGGTCTTCCTCGCCCATCGAGACACCGCCCGAGGTGAGGATCAGGTCGTTGTCGGCGGCGGCCTCGCGCAGCGCGGCGCGCGTCGCATCCAGCCGGTCCGGCACGATGCCCAGGTCGCGCACCTCGCAGCCCATCGCCTGCACCAGCCCGCGCAGCGTGTAGCGGTTGGAGTTGTAGATCGCACCGGGGCGCATCTGCTCGGGCAGCACCTCGCCAGGCATCACCAGCTCGTCGCCGGTCGAGAACACGGCCACGCGCGGCCGGCGGGCGACCTTCAGCGTCGCGGCGCCGACCGAGGCGGCCAGCCCGAGCGCGGCCGGCGTCAGGCGCGTGCCCGCCGCGAGCACGACGGCGCCGCGCTGCACGTCCTCGCCACGGCGGCGGATCCATTGCCCGGCGGGCGGCACGAGGTTGACGCGCACGGCGCCCAGCCCATCGCCGGCCACGGCCTCGCACTGCTCCTGCATCACGACGACATCGGCGCCGGGCGGCACCTGTGCGCCGGTGAAGATGCGCACGGCAGTGCCGGGCTGCAAGGGCTGGCCGACCACACCGGCCGGGATGCGCTGGCGCACGGGCAGCACGGTGCCGACCGTCGGCACGTCGGCCGCGCGCATCGCGTAGCCGTCCATCGAGGTGTTGTCGGCCGGCGGCACGTCCAGCAGCGAACACACGTCCTCGGCCAGCACGCGGCCGAGCGCGTCGAAGGTGGAGACAGTTTCGGACTGCGCCGAACAACTCGCGGACACGGCGGCCAGCAGCGTCGCCAGCGCGTCGTCCAGGCTCTGCAGCACCGGGCGGCGCGGGGCCACGGCCGTGTCAGCGGACTTCAGGGGCTCGGTAGACATAACGTTCCGGATCGCTTCGCAGGAAATCGGCCACCGCCGCCGGATCGTCCAGATCCAGCAGCGGCAGCCCGGTGGAATGGGGCACGGTGTCCGTGCGGGGGCGGGCGACCGCGACGACAAACGGGTCGTCCGGATACGCCGCCGGGGCGCCGTGGGCCGTGCGCCAGACCTCGACCTTGGGCAGGTCGGCGTGCTTGAAACCCTCGACGATCACCCAATGCTCGACCCCGAACGCGCCCAGGTCGCTCAGCTCGGCGATGAGCTGGTGGACGGACAGATCGGCCTCGACCTCGAACTCGCGCATCAGCGCCAGCCGGTGGCCGTTGGCGACGAGCACCTCGAAGGCGCCGGCCTCGCGGTGGCGGAAGCTATCCTTGCCGGGGCGGTCGATGTCGAAGCGCTTGTGGGCGTGCTTGATGACGGAGACCCGGCAGCCCTGCGCCTTGAGGGCCCGGATCAGGCCCTCGCCGAGCGTGGTCTTGCCCGAGCCGGAGGCGCCGCAGAGTCCGACGACGTTCACAGCGGCACGTGGTCGCGGACGTACTGCTGGATCACGGCGGTGTCGGCCGGCATGACCTGGAAGCGCTTCGGGCGCGATTCCAGATCGGCCAGCGCGGCCGGGCGCGGCGCCTGCACGTCGGCGCCGAGCGCCTCGGCAATCGTGCCCTCGAACTTGGCGGGCAGGGCCGTCTCCAGCACGATCATCGGCACGCCCTCTTCCCGCAGCTCGCGCGCCACCTTCACGCCATCGGCGGTGTGGGTGTCGATCAGCACGCCTTGGCCTGCGTAGGTGGCGCGGATCGTGGCGAGGCGGTCGGCGTGGGTCGAGCGGCCGGACTGGAAGCCGTAGGCCGGGATGCGGGCGAACTCGTCGGCCGACAGCGTGAAGACGCCGTCCTTCGACACCGCGTCGCCGAACAGCGCCTTGGTGCGCGCGCCGTCGCGGCCGAGCAGGTCGAACACGAAGCGCTCGAAGTTCGACGCCTTGCTGATGTCCATCGACGGGCTGGACGTTTCCCAGGTCTCGCTGCTGCCGCGCACGCGGTAGGTGCCGGTGCGGAAGAACTCTTCGAGCACGTTGTTCTCGTTGGTCGCGACCACGAGGTGTTTGACCGGCAGGCCCATCATGCGGGCGACATGGCCGGCGCAGACGTTGCCGAAGTTGCCGGACGGGACCGTGAAGCTGACCTGCTCGTCGTTCGACTGGGTCGCCTGGAAGTAACCGGCGAAGTAGTAGACGACCTGCGCCAGCAGCCGCGCCCAGTTGATGGAGTTGACGGTGCCGATGCGGTAGGCGCGCTTGAAGTCGAGGTCGTTGGAGACCGCCTTGACGATGTCCTGGCAGTCGTCGAACACGCCTTCGACGGCGAGGTTGTGGATGTTCTCGTCCTGCAGGCTGAACATCTGCGCCTGCTGGAACGGGCTCATGCGGCCGTGCGGCGAGAGCATGAACACGCGCACGCCGGCCTTGCCGCGCATGGCGTATTCGGCGGCGCTGCCGGTGTCGCCGGAGGTGGCGCCGAGGATGTTGAGCTGCTCGCCGCGGCGCGCCAGTTCGTACTCGAACAGGTTGCCCAGGAGCTGCATCGCCATGTCCTTGAAGGCCAGCGTCGGCCCGTTGGACAGCGACTCCAGGCACAGGCCTGGCTCCAGCAGCTTGAGCGGAACAATCGCCTCGGTGCCGAAAACCTCCGCGGTGTAGGTCTTGTGGGTCAGGGCGCGCAGGTCGTCGGCCGGGATGTCGTCGATGTAGAGCGACAGGATCTCGAAGGCGAGTTCGGCGTAGGGCAAGTCGCGCCAGCGGGTGAGCGTGGCGGCGTCGATCCGGGGGTAGCTCACCGGCAGGTACAGGCCGCCATCGGGCGCAAGGCCTTCCAGCAGGATTTCGCAGAAACGGCGCTCGGTCTGGTCGCCTCGGGTGCTGATGTATTTCATGCTCGAATTGTCGCAGAGCAGGCGCCTGCGCTCCCAGCGCGCCCTGCGCCGCACCTTGACTTGCCGCGAGCCCGCCCCATCTGCATTCCATCCATGCCCACCACACACCACCCCGCGCTTTCTTCCTTTCCTGCTTCTTGGCAGACCGGTCTGGCCGATGCCCTGAACCAGGGCTGCCACTGCCTGACGCTGGACAAGGACGCCCTCGCGCAAGCCCTCGACCATGCGCTGGGCGAGCCCGGTCTCTCCGTGCTGCTGCGCGAGCGCTGTCCGACGGTGTTTTCAGCCCAGCCCGTGTTCGTGGCCCCGGCGCAGATGCAGCAGATGGCCGAGGTGATCCACGCCATCGAAACCGTCACCGCGCTGCCCGCCTGGCAGACCCGGGCGCTGGCGCAGGCCCCCGAGTCCGCCCGCGAAGGGCTGGTCGGTCTGCACGGGGTGTTTGCCGGCTACGACTTTCACCTGGACGGTGACCGGCTCTCGCTGATCGAGGTGAACACCAACGCCGGCGGCGCCATGCTCAACGCGGTGCTGGCACGGGCGCAGCGCGCCTGCTGCCCCGACATGGAACACATCGTGCCGACGCTCGACAGCGTCCGGGCGTTCGAACAGGCCATCGTCGCCATGTTCCACGAGGAATGGCGTCTGGCCGGGCGGACCACGCCGCTGCGCACCGTGGCCATCGTTGACACGCAGCCGGACCAGCAGTACCTCTACCCCGAGTTCCTGCTGTTCCAGCGCCTGTTCGCGCAGCACGGCCTGCGCGCGCACATCACCGACCCGCAGGCGCTGCGCATCGAGGGCGGCCAGCTCTGGCTTGGCGACGAGGTGATCGACCTGGTCTACAACCGCCTGACCGACTTCTATCTGGTGAACCCGGCGCACACGGCATTGCGCACGGCCTGGCAGCACGGCGCGGCGGTCATCACCCCGAACCCGCGCGCCCACGCCCTGCAGGCCGACAAGCGGCACCTGATCGCCTTCAGTGACCCGGCCACGCTCCAGACACTGGGCGTTGCGGCCGAGCTGCAAGCCACGCTGCTGGCCCATGTGCCCCGGACGCAGTGGGTCGATCCAGCACAGGCCGAAACGCTCTGGGCGCAGCGCCGCACGCTGTTCTTCAAGCCGATGGATGGCTACGGCAGCAAGGCCGCCTACCGGGGCGACAAGATCACCCGCCGCGCCTGGGAAGAGGTCATCGCCGGCCACCACGTCGCGCAGGCGCTGGCACCACCGGGAGAGCGCCAGCTCGCGCAAGACCCGGCCGTTCGGCCGATGAAGTTCGACCTGCGGGTCTACGCCTACGGACACCGGCTGCTCTGGGTGGCGGCGCGGCTGTACCAGGGACAGACCACGAACTTCCGCACCCCGGGCGGCGGGTTTGCGCCGGTCTACAGCGCCGTGGACCCGACCCGTCTGAGCCGGATCCCAGGCGCGTCGGCGCCTCAGCTCGGCGCTCTCACGCCAGCTCTTCCTTGCGCAGACTGACGATCGGCGCCAGCACCGTCTCCAGCGCCTGCATCTGCGCCAGCGCCGCGCGCATCACGCCTTCCTGCGTCTCGTGCGTCAGGATGATGACGTCGGTCTGGTGCTCGCCGTCGTTGGACTCGCGCTGCAGCACGGCGTCGATCGAGATGTCTGCACCGGCCAGGATCGAGGTGATCGCCGACAGCACGCCCTTCTGGTCCGCCACGCGCAGGCGCAGGTAGAACGCGGTACGCACGTCGCTGATCGGCAGGATCGGCGTGGTGTGCAGCTCGTCCGGCTGGAAGGCCAGGTGCGGCACGCGGTGGTCCGGGTCGGCGGTGTGCAGGCGGGTGATGTCCACCAGATCGGCGATCACGGCGGAGGCGGTCGGCTCGGAGCCGGCGCCCTTGCCGTAGTACAGCGTCGTGCCGACGGCGTCACCGTGGACCATCACCGCATTCATCGCACCTTCGACGTTGGCGATCAGGCGCTTGCTCGGCACCAGCGTGGGGTGTACGCGCAGCTCGATGCCCGCCTCGCGGCGCTTGGCGATGCCCAGCAGCTTGATGCGGTAGCCGAGCTGTTCGGCGTAGCGGATGTCCACAGCCGACAGCTTGGTGATGCCCTCGACGTGCGCCTTGTCGAACTGCACCGGCACGCCGAACGCGATCGCGCTCATCAGCGTGGCCTTGTGCGCGGCGTCCACGCCTTCGATGTCGAAGGTCGGGTCGGCTTCGGCGTAGCCCAGGCGCTGCGCCTCCTTCAGCACCACCTCGAAATCGAGGCCCTTGTCGCGCATCTCGGACAGGATGAAGTTGGTCGTGCCGTTGATGATGCCGGCGACCCACTGGATCTCGTTGGCGGTCAGGCCTTCGCGCAGCGCCTTGATGATCGGGATGCCGCCCGCCACCGCCGCCTCGAACGCGACCATCACGCCCTGTTCACGGGCCGCCGCAAAGATCTCGGTGCCATGCACGGCCAGCAGCGCCTTGTTGGCGGTGACGACGTGCTTGCCGGCAGCGATCGCTTCGAGCACCAGCGCGCGGGCGATGCCGTAGCCGCCGATCAGCTCGATGACGATGTCGATCTCGGGATTGGCGATCACTTGACGGCCATCGGCGACCACGGTCACGCCGTCGCCGACGATCTCGCGGGCGCGCGCGACGTTCAGGTCCGCCACCATCGTGATCTCGATGCCGCGGCCCGCGCGGCGGCGGATCTCTTCCTGGTTGCGCTTGAGCACGTTGAACGTGCCGCTGCCGACGGTACCGATGCCCAGCAGGCCGACTTGGATGGGTTTCATGGCAATCAATCTACGTAAATACGTCTCTACGGTCAAAAAAACGGACTGAAAACGCTCAGGTACCGTGGCGGCGACGGTAGCCGTCGAGGAAGCGGGCGATGCGGCCCACTGCGTCGGACAGGTCGTCCGAGTTGGGCAGGAAGACGAGCCGGAAATGGTCCGGCGTGGCCCAGTTGAAACCGGTACCCTGCACGATCAGCACCTTCTCCTCGGCCAGCAGCTCGTAGGCGAACTGCTGGTCGTCCTCGATCGGGTACATCTTCGGGTCGAGCTTGGGGAACATGTACAGCGCGGCCTTCGGCTTCACGCAGCTCACGCCCGGAATCTCGGTGAGCAGCTTGTGCGCCAGGTCACGCTGGCGGCACAGCCGGCCACCGGGCTGCACCAGATCCTTGATGCTCTGGTAGCCGCCGAGCGCGGTCTGGATGGCGAGCTGCCCCGGCGTGTTCGCACACAGCCGCATCGAGGCCAGCATGTTCAGTCCCTCGATGTAGTCGCGGGCGTGGCGCTTGTCGCCCGACACCACCATCCAGCCGGCGCGGTAGCCGCAGGCACGGTAGTTCTTGCTCAGGCCGTTGAAGGTCAGCGTCAGCACGTCGTCGGCCAGCGACGCGATGCTGGTGTGGACGTTGCCGTCGTAGAGCGTCTTGTCGTAGATCTCGTCGGCGAAGACGATGAGCTGGTGCTCGCGCGCCACCTGCACGATCTCGCGCAGCACCGCATCCGGGTAGAGCGCGCCGGTCGGGTTGTTCGGGTTGATGACGACGATGGCCTTGGTGCGCGGCGTGATCTTGGCGCGGATGTCGGCGATGTCAGGCATCCACTCGGACTGCTCGTCGCAGACGTAATGCACCGGCTTGCCGCCCGAGAGCGCGACCACCGCCGTGTAGAGCGGGTAGTCCGGCGACGGGATCAGCACCTCGTCGCCGTCGTCGAGCAGCGCGTTCATGCTCATCGAGATCAGCTCGGAGGCGCCGTTGCCCAGGTACACGTCGTCGACGGTGACGCCCTTGACGCCCTTCTCCTGCGTGTAGTGCACGACCGACTTGCGCGGCGCGAACAGACCCTTCGAATCCGTGTAGCCGGCCGAGTGCGGCATGTTGCGGATCATGTCCTGCACGATCTCGTCGGGCGGCTCCAGCCCGAACACCGCGAGGTTGCCGATGTTGAGCTTGATGATCTTGTGGCCCTCTTCCTCCATCTGGCGGGCCTTTTCCAGCACGGGCCCGCGGATGTCGTAGCACACGTTGGCGAGCTTGCTGGACTTGGCGACGGTCTTGAGCACGAGGGGGATCCTGTTCGAATGAGGGGGAGATGTGCGACAAAAGCTAGAATTTACCGCATCCCGGGCCCATCTCCGGGCCGCCCCCCACTTCCTGGCGCCTGCGCCGCACGCCGTGAAACTCCAGCCCGACCGCATCGAAGGCGTCAACGCCATCTTTTCCACGACGCCTGACGCCGTGTCCGTGAACAACCAGGTGGGGCTGCAGCAGTGGCGCAGCAGCGTCATCGTGCCCTTCAAGGGCGAGGTACTGGCCTGGGCCTGCACCCGGTTCGAAGACCTCAGGCGCGAGGATTTCGATGCGCTGATGGTCTACCAGCCGGAGCTGGTGATCTTCGGCAGCGGGAGCAAGATCCGCTTCGTGCATCCGTCGCTGATCCGCACGCTGATCGACGCCCGCATCGGGGTCGAGTGCATGGACACGCTGGCCGCGTGCCGCACCTACAACGTGCTGGCCAGCGAAAACCGCCGGGTGGTGGCTGCGCTGCTGATGGGCTGACCGGCACCGGCTCCCGCGCGATGGCTGAGCCCATCCTGACGGATGGCCGCAATGGGCCGACTGGACTTATAATAGTCGGCTTATCCCCGTCAGGGATCCTCAGACTCAAAGAAATTGCATGACGCCCGCTCTCAACAAACCTCTTCCGGAACTTGAAGCGAATGCAACCGGCGGCGTGAAATTCACCCCCCAGGCGTTCCTCGGCAAGACCGTGGTGCTGTATTTCTACCCGAAAGACAACACCCCCGGCTGCACCACCGAAGCCATGCAGTTTCGTGACCACCACAAGGACTTCGCGAGCGCAGGCGCCGTGGTGTTCGGTGTGTCCCGCGACAACATGGCCTCGCACGACAAGTTCAAGCAGAACCTGGAACTGCCCTTCGAGCTGATCGCCGACACCGAAGAAAAGCTCTGCCACATGTTCGGCGTGGTGAAGAACAAGATCATGTACGGCAAGAAGGTCAAGGGCATCGAGCGCTCGACGTTCCTGATCGACCCGGCCGGTGTGCTACGTGCCGAATGGCGTGGCATCAAGGTGGCCGGGCATGTGGAAGAAGTGCTGAAGACTGTCAAGGAACTGAAAAACCCCGCTTGAGCACGCTTGGCGGCACAGACGCGCTGTGCATAATGGGTTCATGCGCGTAAGACATGAACCGCATCCGCCGACCAACGAGAAGCCGTACAGCTTGCTGTGCGGCTTTTTCTTTTTCCAGTGACGCCATAGCTCATGCCTCTGCCCAAACCGCCCGCCAAGCGCGGCACCATCCTCGATCCTTCCGCCTTTGATGCCCAGGCGGCACCCAAGCCGGCAAAGCGAACACTGAAGTCCTCGGCCGACGAGCCTGCCGCACTGGAACTGCAGCCTCCACCGCCGCCAGCCGCAGCACCTCCGGTCGTCAAACCCACACCGGCACCGGTCGCAGCCAAGGTCTCTGCACCCGTCGTCGCCCAGCCAGCGCGTGCACCCGCGGCCCGCCCTGCGCCACCCAAGGCTGCACGAACCCGCTCGGCCCGCACCGGTCCGGCCAAACTGTTCGTGCTCGACACCAACGTGCTGATGCACGACCCGATGTCGCTGTTCCGCTTCGAGGAGCACGACGTCTATCTGCCGATGATCACGCTCGAAGAGCTGGACGGCCACAAGAAGGGCATGAGCGAGGTCTCGCGCAACGTCCGCCAGGTCAGCCGTGAACTCGACGCACTCGCCACCAGCCAGGGCGATTCGTCGAAGTTCGACCCCTCGGCTGGCATCCCGCTGGCCCGCACCGGCCACCGCGACGCCGGCGGCAAGCTCTTCTTCCAGACCACCTTCGTCGATTTCAAGCTGCCCGATGGCCTGCCGCAAGGCAAGGCGGACAACCAGATCCTCGGTGTCGTGCAGGCCCTGCGTGGCCAGCAACCCGAACGCGAGATCGTGCTGGTGTCCAAGGACATCAACATGCGCATCAAGGCGCGTGCGCTGGGTCTGCCGGCCGAGGACTACTTCAACGACAAGACGCTGGAAGACGGTGACCTGCTCTACACCGGCGTCATGGCCTTGCCGGCGGACTTCTGGGAGCGCCATGGCAAGACCATGGAGAGCTGGCAGCAAGGCGGCTCGACCTTCTACCGCATCAGCGGTCCGCTGGTCCCCTCGCTGATGATCAACCAGTTCGTCTACCTGGAGAGCCCGGGCAACGCGCCGCTGTACGCCCGCGTCACCGAGATCACCGGCAAGTCGGCGGTACTGAAGACGCTCAAGGACTACACGCACGCCAAGCAGTCCGTCTGGGGCGTCGTGGCCCGCAACCGCGAGCAGAACTTCGCGCTCAACCTGCTGATGGACCCGGACTGCGACTTCATCACGCTGACCGGCACGGCCGGCACCGGCAAGACGCTGATGACGCTGGCAGCGGCCTTGAGCCAGGTGCTCGACGAGCGGCGCTACACCGAGATCATCGTCACCCGCGTGACCGTGCCGGTGGGCGAGGACATCGGTTTCCTGCCCGGCAACGAGGAGGAGAAGATGAGCCCGTGGATGGGCGCACTCGACGACAACCTCGAAGTGCTGGCACGGGGCGAAACGGGTGCGGGCGAATGGGGCCGCGCCGCGACCAATGACCTCGTGCGCAGCAAGATCAAGATCAAGAGCCTGAACTTCATGCGCGGGCGCACCTTCCTGAACAAGATCGTCATCATCGACGAGGCGCAGAACCTGACGCCCAAGCAGATGAAGACGTTGATCACGCGGGCCGGGCCGGGCACCAAGATCATCTGCCTGGGCAACCTGGCGCAGATCGACACGCCCTACCTCACCGAAGGCAGCTCAGGCCTGACCTTCGCCGTGGACCGCTTCAAGGGCTGGCCACATGCCGGACACATCACGCTGGCACGCGGCGAACGCTCGCGGCTGGCGGACTTCGCCTCCGAAGTCCTCTGAGGACGGCTCCCGCCGCATGAGCAGAAAGCGCCTTCGGGCGCTTTTTTCCGTTCTGGCACAGGCCACGCGGTTGACCGATCTCAATTCGTCTCTATCATCGCCCGAAAAAATTTCATTTTCAGCGGAGTTCCCACCCAAGCATGCACGGCAGCGACCATTCAGCCCCGTTCGACATCGCCCGACAGGCCCTGGTCCAAGGCCAGACCTCGCAGGCCCAGGCCGTCGCGACCGACATCCTGGAACGGGCAAAAGCCAATGGCGATCTGCTGACACAGGCGCAGGCACTCCATCTGCTCGGGCAGGTCGCCCATGCAAACGCCGAGCTGCAGGGTGCGCTGTCGCTGGCCCGAGAGGCGGCGCAGCTCTTCCATGTCCTGAACACTCCACGGGATGAGTCAGCGGCCCTGTCGCTGATCGCCCACCTGGCCACCCTCCTCGGCCTGACGGAAGAAGCTGTCGAGAGCGGCACCCTCGGCGTTCAACTGGCCGATACCTTGCCGCCCGGCCCGCACACGGTCGACGCCTACAACTACCTCGGCGTGGCCAGCACCTGGGTCGACGCGGACCACGCGGATGCGGTCCTGTGCAAGGCCATCGCGCTGGCCGAACAGCTGCTGTCACCCGCAGCGGCCGTGCGCCCGATGGCGAACCGGCTGATCAACGAGCTGTATCGGCTGGAGCTTTGCCTGCAGCGTGGCCAGCCCGCCAAGGTCCGCCCGGCAATGCAGCAGCAACTTCAGCGCTACGAGGCGCTCGCCGAGACCATCGCGCGCACGCCGCGCACACCCGCACCGTTCAGTCCAGCCATGTTGCAGGCCACCTTGCAGGCCTCGCGCGCCGGCCTGCTGGCCTTCGAAGGACAGGGCGCATCGGCCCAGGAAGCCGCTCGGCAGATACCGTTCGATTCGGTTCCGGTCTGGATGCGCGGGTTCATGTACCTGATCCAGGCCCGCTGCCAGCTGGCAGCGGGCCACTGGGACGCCGCGCTGGCCACCACGGCCCGGACCCTGGCCATCACCGAGGCCCAAGGCCAGCGCAACTTCGTCCTGCTCTCCCGTTACCAGCGCATGGAAGCGTTCAGGGCCCTGGGCGATGCAGGCCGGCTGATGGCGGAATTCCATGTCTTTCGCACCCACCAGCTCCGCCAGCACACCGAGATCCTGGTCAGCCGCGAACGTTTCGCCGCACTGCGCATGGCCTGGCGCGAGCAGACCCGCACCCTGGAGGCCATGCACAGCAGCTCCCGTGCACTCGAACGCCTGACACTCGAAGACCACCTCACCGGCTTGGCCAACCGCCGCCACCTGGAACACCGGCTCGGCGAACTGCTGCACGCCCTGGACGGGCGAGAAGCCGAGGCTCCGTGGTGCCTGGTGATGCTCGACATCGACGGATTCAAGCAGATCAACGACCGGTTCTCGCATGTGCTCGGGGACGAGGTGCTGCGGCAGGTGGCAGCGCTGCTGCGGGGCGTCATCCGCCAGCAGGATCTGGCTGTGCGGCTGGCCGGAGACGAATTCGTGCTGGTGCTGCACGACACCGGCGAATCCTCGGGCAGACAGGTTGTCACCCGCCTGCACGAAGCGATTGCACAGTTTCCCTGGCACACCGTCCAGGAGGGTCTGTCGGTGCAGGCAAGCATCGGTCTGGCGCAGGCCCGGCGCGGTGACTCCGTCGAGAGCCTGTTGCTGCGCAGCGACCTGCGCATGTACGACGACAAGACCAGCAAGCTGGTCAGCCGCCACGGGGGCGACGTCGACGCGGCACAGCTGGCCGGGTGAAAGACCCCTCAGTCGCCCCAGACCAGCAGCACGTCGCGACCCTGCACCACCAGCTCGATCTTCACACCCACCGGCAGCGTCACCTTGGTCGGCACATGGCCAAACGGCAGCCCGGTCAGCACCGGCGTGTCGCACACCGAGCGCAGGTGCGCCACCATCGCCTTGAGGTGGTAGCCACGGTCCAGCGGCGACTTCTTCCACTGGCTGAAATCGCCCAGCACGATCGCCTTCTGCGCGGCGAGCACGCCCGCCTGGTGCAGCTGCAGCAGCATGCGCTCGACGCGGTAGGGGTGTTCGTTGACGTCCTCGACGAACAGCACACCGCCCTTCACCTTCGGCCAGTGCGGCGTGCCCAGCAGCGAGCACAGCACCGTCAGGTTGCCGCCCCAGAGCGTGCCCTTCACGTCGAGCCCGTCAAAGCCGGCCTCGGTACGGAACCCGACCGCCTCCAGCTCTCCCGACATCGCCTCGCGGAAACAATCGGGGGTCACCTCGTCAAGCCCGCCATCGGCCTCGGCACGGCCGAAGTCGTCGCAGGCGAGCGGACCGGCCCAGCTCGCCGTCTTCGTGTGGGCGAGCAGACCCATCTGCAGTGCGGTCTGGTCGCTGTAGCCGACCCAGCGGGTGCCGCGGGCAGTGGCGTCGGCCAGCAAGCCCCAGTCGATGCGGTCGAGCAGCCGGGTCAGGCCGTAACCGCCGCGCGAGGCCATCGCGACCGACGGCGCCGCCTGCGCGACGCGGTGCAGCGCAGCCAGCCGCAGGTCGTCGTTGCCGGCGAAGCGCTGGAATTTCGCGGTGGCGCTCTCGTCGACCTGCACATCGAAACCGAGTGCGCCCAGGCGCTTGGCGGCCAGCTTGATCGCCGCGGCCTTGGCGACGACACCGGACGGGCTGTAGATCGTCAGGGACGGGTTCACAGCAAGGGTGTCGGCGTCGGGTTCACGCTCAGGATGGCTCATGGGGGGTATCCGGGTGCAGGTGGGGATGCAGGTCGTGTGCGTCCGGTTCCAGCTCGCTCGCTTCGCCGGCGGGAATCTGGGTCGACACATAGGCGGCGTCGGATGGTAGCGCAGCGTCCGCGTCCGCCGCCGGCGCCGACACCATCTGGCGGGCCTGCAGTCTCTGCGCCTTCTGCTCGGCCCTGCGCCGGGCGAAAAACGCACGCAGCAGGTCACCGCACGGGTCGGCCAGCACGCCACCCTGCAGCGCCGTGTGGTGGTTGAGCTGCGGCTGGGCGAACAGGTCCACCACGGAGCCGGCTGCGCCCGTCTTGGGGTCATAGGCGCCGAACACCACTCGCTTGAAGCGCGCGTGCAGCAGTGCCATCGCGCACATCGCACACGGCTCCAGCGTCACGAACAGCTCGCACTCAGGCAGGCGGTAGTTCTCCAGCAGTGTCGCGGCGTGGCGCAGCGCGACCAGCTCGGCGTGGGCGGTCGGGTCGTGCGTGGTGATGGGGCGGTTGTAGCCAGTGGCGATGACCTGGCCATCGCGCAGGATCACCGCGCCCACCGGCACCTCGCCGACCAGCGCCGCGTTCAGCGCCTGGTCGAGCGCCAGGCGCATGGCGTGTTCGTCGGCGGGAGCGGCAGCAGCGGCAGCAGCGGCAGCAGGAGCGTTCAGGGGTTCAGGCATGGGCGGGCATCATAGCCACGCGGTTGCGCCCCTGGTGCTTGGCCGCATAGAGCGCCCGGTCTGCGGCGGCGATGATCGCCTGGGCCGAGTCGCCATGCAGCGGATGGCTGGCCACGCCGATCGACCAGGTCATGGCCAGCTGCAGGTCACCGGCCGGGATCGGCTGCTGGCCCAGCTCGGCGCAGCAATGCCGGGCACGCTCCTCGGCCTGCGCATGCGGCATGCCGGGCAGCAGCACCAGGAACTCCTCGCCACCGTAGCGGCACACGGTGTCGCCCGTGCGCACCTGGGCGACCAGCCGGGCCGCGACCGCCCGCAGCACCTCGTCGCCGGTCTGGTGGCCCCAGGTGTCGTTGACCTGCTTGAAATGGTCCAGGTCCAGCAGCAGCAGGCTCAGCGGCTGGCCCTGCTGCACCGACTGCGCCAGCGCGCGGTCCATGGTCTCCACGAGGTAGCGGCGGTTGAACAGCCCGGTCAGCGGGTCGCGGTGGGCCTGGTCCTCCAGCTGGGCGTGCAGGCGCTGGTTCTGTTCGAGCTGCTGCTGCAGCGCCTGTTCGCTGGTCCGCAGCTGCTGGCGCGCCAGCTGCAGGCGGACCGAACGGTCATGCGCACTCAGCGCCACCAGCGCCACGAACACATGCAGCACCAGCACGGACAGCCCTGTGGCCAGCGCGCTCGCCTGCGGCATCCAGGTCGGATCCTGCAGGAGCAACCCCAGCAGCACACCGGCCCCCGTGGCGAGCACCGCCTCACCCAGGCCACGCACGCCACGGAAGGCCGTCAGGTTGAAACTCGCGCCGATCGGCAGCAGCAGCGTCAGCGCCAGCGGGAATCCCAGCATGGCGGTCCACAGACCAAAACCCACGCTGTCGATCAGCATGTTGATGAACTCGGCCTGGATCGGCTGGTGGGATCGGCGGGCCCACAGGTACTGCAGCTGCGGCCCGATCAGGAACTGCAGCACCAGCCCGGCCCAGGCCAGTCCCAGGCCGCCGAGCGACCGCTCCAGCAGGTGGGCGCCCAGCGCCAAGAACAGCAGCAGGAAGCAGACCGAGCGGTTGCGGTGGTTCATCCGCACGACCCAGTGCACAGTCGACTTCGGTACTGCGGTCATTGAAGGAACCAGGAGTGACAAAACCAGCAGTCTACCGTTCCACCGGACACAGGCCCCACGGCTATCCTCCTGTCCATGCCACGTGTGCCCAAGCCCATTGACCCCCTGGTCCAGGAACAGGATCTGCTGTTCTCCGAACTGGACCCTCCGCCGCGCGAACCTGCCGTGCAGCCGCAGGACGCTGACGAGGCGCTGCACACGCTGGCCCGGCAACTGTCGCCGCGCATCCACCTCGGCACCTCGTCCTAGAGTTTCCCCGGCTGGCGCGGGCTGGTCTGGGCCGGCGCACACAGCGAGACCGCCCTGGCCCGGGACGGCTTGCCAGCCTATGCCCGGCACCCGCTGCTGCGCACCGTCAGCCTCGACCGCAGCTTCTACCGCCCGCTGACCGCCGCGCAGTACGCGGCCTATGCCGCGCAGGTGCCCGAGGATTTCCGCTTCATCGTCAAGGCCCCGGCGCTGGTCACCGACGCCGTACAGCGTGGCCCGGACGGGCGCGGCCTGCAGGCCAACCCGGCGTTTCTCGACCCGCACACAGCCCTCGACACCTTCGTGCAGCCGGCGCTGGAAGGGCTCGGCCACAAGATCGGCGCGCTGGTCTTCGAGATTCCACCGCTGCCGGGCGGACTGCGGCGCGACATGCCAGCGCTGTTCGACCGGCTGGGGCGGATGCTCGCCGCCCTGCCCGCGCTGGCACCCACTGCACCGGAGGGCGTGATCGCCGTCGAGGTGCGCGATCCGGACTGGCTGGTGCCGGCGTTCCGGGACGTGCTGCGCGACCACAGCGCGCGCTACTGCCTCGGTCTGCACCCGCGCCTGCCGCCAATCGACGCGCAGCTGCCGCTGCTACGGGCGATGTGGCCGGGGCCGCTGGTCTGCCGCTGGAGCCTGAACCGGTTGCATGGCGCGCAGGGCTACGAATCGGCCAAGGCCGGCTATGCGCCCTTCGATCGGCTGGTCGATCCCGATCCGGTCACCCGCGAGGCCCTGGCGCGCGTCATCCGCGGCACCGCGGCGGCCGGACACCCGGTCTACGTGAGCATCAACAACAAGGCCGAGGGCTGCGCGCCGCGGTCGGTGATCGCGCTGGCACAGGCGGTTGAGGCACCATGCACGCCATGAACGACGACCTACCTGAACTGCCCCCCACCCCGCCGGGCCGCTACCGCCACTACAAGGGCGGCGAATACGACGTCCTCGGTGCCGCCCGCGACAGCGAGACGCTGGCGCCGCTGGTGGTCTACCGGCCGCGCTACAACGCCAGCGGCCTGTGGGTGCGCCCGCATGCGATGTTTTTCGGGGAGGTGGAGGTTGACGGGCGGCGCGTGCGGCGCTTCGAGCCGGTCAGCGGCAGCGACTGAAACCGCCCCAGCCGACGGTCACAGGCTCATTCCCACTCGATCGTCGCCGGCGGCTTGCTCGACACGTCGTAGGTCACGCGGTTGATGCCACGCACCTCGTTGATGATGCGGCTCGACACCTTCTTGAGCAGGCTGTAGGGCAGCTCCGCCCAGTCCGCCGTCATGAAGTCGCTGGTCTGCACCGCGCGCAGCGCCACGACGTAGTCGTAGGTGCGGCCGTCGCCCATCACGCCGACGCTCTTGACCGGCAGGAACACCGTGAACGCCTGGCTGGTCAGGTCGTACCAGCTCTTGCCCGTGGCCGGGTCGATGGTGGCGCGCAGCTCTTCGATGAAGATGTGGTCGGCGCGCTGCAGCAGGCTGGCGAAATCCGCCCGCACCTCGCCCAGGATCCGCACACCCAGGCCCGGACCCGGGAACGGATGCCGGTACACCATCTCATGCGGCAGGCCGAGCGCCACGCCCAGCTCGCGCACCTCGTCCTTGAACAGCTCGCGCAGCGGCTCCAGCAGCTTCAGGCCGAGCTTCTCGGGCAGGCCACCGACGTTGTGGTGGCTCTTGATCGTGGCCTTCTTGCTGGTGGTGCCGCCCGACTCCACCACGTCCGGGTAGATCGTGCCCTGGGCCAGGAAGGTCGCCCCCTTGTGACCCTGCCCCGACGCCTTCAGCTTGGCGGCCTCAGCCTTGAAGACTTCGACGAACTCGCGGCCGATGATCTTGCGCTTCTGCTCGGGATCGGTGACGCCCTTCAGGTGGCCCATGAACTGCTCGGCGGCCTGGACGTGGACGACCTTAGCGTGCAGCCGGCCGGCGAACATCTCCATCACCATCGCGCCCTCGTTCAGGCGCAGCAGACCGTGGTCGACGAACACGCAGGTGAGCTGGTCGCCGATGGCGCGGTGGATCAGCGCGGCCGCCACCGACGAATCGACGCCGCCGGACAGGCCGAGGATCACCTCTTCGTCGCCGACCTGCTCGCGGATCTTCGCGACGGCTTCGGCGATGTAGTCGCCCATGATCCAGTCGCCCCGGCAGCCGGCGATCTCGCGCACGAAGCGGGTCAGCAGCGCCGCGCCCTGCAGCGTGTGCGTGACCTCGGGGTGGAACTGGACGGCGTAGTAGCCCTTGTCCTCGTTGGCCATGCCGGCGATCGGGCAGCTCGGTGTGGAGGCCATCAGCTTGAAGCCGGGCGGGAGCTGCGTGACCTTGTCGCCGTGGCTCATCCAGACCTTGAGCATGCCGTGGCCTTCGGGCGTGGCGAAGTCCTGGATGTCCTGCAGCAGCTTCGTGTGGCCACGGGCGCGGACTTCGGCGTAGCCGAACTCGCGGTGGTCGCTCCAGCTCACCTCGCCGCCGAGCTGCACGGCCATGGTCTGCATGCCGTAGCAGATGCCCAGCACCGGCACGCCCGCATCCCACACCGCCTGCGGCGCACGCAACTGGTGGTCTTCGTAGGTGCTGGCGTGACTGCCGCTGAGGATGATGCCCTTGGGCGCGAACGACCGGATGAAGTCGTCGGACACATCGTTCGGGTGGATCTCGCAGTACACGTGCGCCTCGCGCACACGGCGGGCGATGAGCTGGGTGACTTGCGAGCCGAAGTCGAGGATGAGGATCTTGTCGTGTTGCATGTCGAACTCAGGCGACCACGTGCGCCGGGTGCGGCGGCGTGGCGGGATGGCGGCGGAAATGGCGCAGGGCGAGCACGGTGGCCGTGATCTGCAGCGCCGAACAGAGGAAGAACGGCGCGCCGATGCGCCAGTCGCCCTGGGGCAGGTGCGACACGAAGCCCAGCAACGCTGCGCCGATCACGGGCGCGAACACGGCGGTCAGGCTGTTGAGCGAGCCGAGCGCGCCCATCGTGCGGCCCTGGGCGTCGTCATCGGCCGCGTTGGAGACCAGCGTCTGCATGGCGGCCTGCACCATGAAGCCGAACACGTTCAGGCCGATGATGGCGTACATCATCCAGCCCTCGGTGGCCGCGCCCCACAGGGCGTAGGTGCAGGCCGACGAGATCAGGCCGACGACGGCGATGCGCTGCGGCGTCGTGCGCTTCAGGGCCACGCGGATCAGGCCGCCCTGCACCAGCACCGACATGACCCCCACGGCGAACAGCGACCAGCCGTTTTCCTTGGGGCCCCAGCCGAACTTGAACGTGGTGTAGAGCACCCAGGTCGTGTGCAGGATCAGCTGCGCCAGACTGGACAAGGCCATCACGACCACCAACGGCCCGATGCCGCGCAACTCGCTCAGGCGGCGCAGCGAGGCCACCGGGTTGACCTTGGTCCAGTCGATCGCCGGGCTGCGGCGCTCCACCGGCAACGACTCGGGCAGCACGAACGCGCCGTAGACCGCGTTCAGCACCGCCAGCCCGCCCGCCACATAGAACGGCAGACTCAGGTCGATCGACCCCAGCAGCCCGCCCATCACGGGTCCGAGGATGAAGCCCATGCCGAACATCGCGCCCAGCATGCCGAAGCGCTTGCCACGCTGCTCGGGCGTGCTGATGTCGGCGACGTAGGCTTGGGCGATCGACGCATTGGCCTGCAAGGCCCCGCTGACCAGCCGCACCGCCACCAGCATCCACAGCGCCGTGGCCAGCCCCGTGACGAAGAAGCTCAGCGCCAGCCCGGTGAAGCCGAGCAGCAGCACGGGCCGCCGACCATGGCGATCCGACAGCGCTCCCAGCACGGGCGAACCGAAGAAGCTGGCCACACCGAAGGCGAACGTGACCACGCCATACCAGAACGCCTGGTCCGCCTGCGAGCCGGTGAACTTGCCCACCAGCGGCGCCAGCACCGGGATGATCAGGCCGATGGCGACCATGTCGATCAGCACGGTGACCATGATGAACGGCATGGCCGCCGTGCGGCCCTTCGGCTTCTCGTCGCGATCGTCGCTCAAGCGCGTCACTCCATGCGGTAGTTGGGCGCTTCCTTCGTGATCTGCACGTCGTGGACGTGGCTCTCACGGATGCCGGCCGCTGTGATCTCGACGAACTCGGCGCGGTCGTGCATGTCGGCGATCGATGCGCAGCCGCAGTAGCCCATCGAGGCGCGGATGCCGCCGGCCATCTGGAAGACGATCGACAGCATCGAGCCCTTGTACGGCACCCGGCCTTCGATGCCTTCGGGCACCAGCTTGTCCGCATTCGGGTTGCTGGTCTCGTCGTTTTCCTGGAAATAGCGGTCGGCGGAGCCGGCCTTCATCGCGCCGATCGAGCCCATGCCGCGGTAGCTCTTGTAGCTGCGGCCCTGGTACAGCACGATCTCGCCCGGCGCCTCTTCGGTGCCGGCGAACATGCCGCCCATCATCACGCTGGAGGCGCCTGCGGCGAGGGCCTTGGCGATGTCGCCCGAGTAGCGGATGCCACCGTCGGCGATCAGCGGCACGCCCGTGCCCTGCAGCGCGGTGGCGACGTTGTCGATGGCGGTGATCTGCGGCACGCCGACCCCGGCGACGATGCGGGTGGTGCAGATCGAACCCGGGCCGATGCCGACCTTGACGCCGTCGGCACCGGCCTCGACCAGCGCCAGTGCGGCCGCGCCGGTGGCGATGTTGCCGCCGATGACGTCGACGTGCGGGTAGTGGCGCTTGACCCAGCGCACACGCTCGATCACCCCATGGCTGTGGCCGTGGGCGGTGTCGACGATGAGTGCGTCGACACCGGCGTTGACCAGCAGCTCGATGCGCTCTTCCGTGCCATCGCCGACACCGACCGCCGCACCGACCCGCAGCTTGCCGTGGCTGTCACGGGCGGCATTGGGGAAGCTGGTCTGCTTGGTGATGTCCTTGACGGTGAACAGGCCGCGCAGTTCGGACGCATCGTTCAGGACCAGCACGCGCTCCAGCTTGTGCTGGTGCATCAGCGCCTTGGCTTCGGCGAGCGAAGCCCCTTCCTTGACCGTGACCAGCCGCTCGCGCGGGGTCATGATCTCGCGCACCGGGGCGTCCAGGCGGGTCTCGAAGCGCAGGTCGCGTCCGGTGACGATGCCGACCACGCGGCCGTTCTCGACCACGGGGAAGCCGGAGATGCCGTGGGCGCGCGACAGCTCGACCACATCGCGCACGCGGGCCGCCGGCGCGATGGTGATCGGATCCTTCAGCAGACCCGATTCATAGCGCTTGACGCGGGCCACTTCGGCGGCCTGCTGCTTGGGGCTGAGGTTCTTGTGGACGATGCCGATGCCGCCCTCCTGGGCGATCGCGATCGCCAGGCGGGCCTCGGTGACGGTGTCCATCGCGGCGGACACCAGCGGCAGGTTCAGGGTGATGTTGCGCGACAGCTTGGTCGCCAGGGAGGTGTCGCGGGGCAACACCTGGGAGTACGCGGGGACCAGCAACACGTCGTCGAAGGTCAGTGCTTTGCCAAGCAGGCGCATGAGTCGGGCTCCAGACGCAAAAGGAGATTATACGGACCCGTTACAGGCGCGCCGGCCGGCCCTGTTGCAGACACACTTCAGGCGCCGGTCCCCCGCAGCCCGCCGCTACACTGGCGCCCATGTTGTCGACCCCCAAGCCCCGACCTGCGCGCCAGGTGCTGCTGGCGCTGCTGGCCGTCCTGGCTGCAGCACTGGCCCAGCCCTGCGCGGCGCAATGGAAATGGCGCGATGCCCAAGGCCGCGTGCAGTACAGCGACCGCCCGCCACCCAACGACGTGCGCGACCGGGACATCCTGATGCGGCCTGCGCCCCCGCGCAGCAGCGCCCCGCCCGCATCGGCCCCAGCGCCGTCCGTTCAGGCGCCCGTGCCCACCAGCGACGCCGCCCTCGAAGCCCGAAAACGCCAGGCCGAGTCGGCCCAGGACCAAGGCAAGCGCGACGAGGAAGCCCGCCTCGCGCGTCAGAAGGTCGAGAACTGCGCCCGCGCCAAGGAATACGCCCGCACCGTCGAGAGCGGCCAGCGCATCGCGCGCACCAACGAGAAAGGCGAGCGCGAATTCCTCGACGACGCCCAGCGCGCCCGGGAGTCGGCGCGCGCCCGCGAGATCATCGCGAGCGACTGCCGCTGACCCGCCGCCGACCCCGCTCGCCCTGCGCCCGGTAGCGCAGACGGCGTGCCTCCTTCGGATCGACGATCAGCGGCCGGCACAGCTCCAGCCGGTCCCCATCCCGCAGCACGGCGGACGGCGGCACCGCCCGCCCCCAGACCGCCACGGTCACCCGCGCCAGATCGAAGCCCGGATGCCGGGCCGGCAGGCCCGCCGCGATCACCGCCTGCGCAGCCGTTGTCCCGGCCGGCAGCACGAAGCACTGCAGATCGACCTGCCGCGGCGCGGGACTGTAGGCGACCTCGACCCGGACCGTGTCGGACGCGGACTCAGCGCTTGCCATGGACCTGCTCGGCTCGGGCGACAAACGCATCGACGAAGGTGTTCGCGATGCGGTCGAACACGGGGCTGACGACCAGCTCCAGCGGCCGGCTGGAGAAGGCATAGGACAGCTCGAACTCGACCTTGCACGCCTTGCCGTCAGGCCCCAGCGGCAGGAAGCGCCAGACGCCTTCGAGCTGCGAGAACGGCCCGTCCACCAGCCCCATGCCGACGGACTGGCCATCGACATGGGTGTTGCGGGTCGTGAAGGCGTGGCGCACACCGGCGTACGCGAGGTGCAGGCGTGCCGTCATGGCCCCCGGCTCCTGCGACAGCACTTCGGCCCGCTGGCACCACGGCAGGAACTGTGGATAGGCGGGCACATCGACCACGAGATCGAACATCTCGCGGGGCGAGTACCAAAGGAGGACGGATTTTTTGACGTGCTTCATACAATGCATGGATTGTATTGAGGCCGCACATGTCCACAGCCCGCACTGCCAGCACTCTCCAGACCACCGGCACCATCGCCGAGAACCGCAAGGCCCATTTCAACTACCACATCGAGGAGCGCCATGAGGCGGGCGTCGTGCTGGAAGGCTGGGAGATCAAGTCCATCCGCGAAGGCCAGGTCCAGCTCACCGACGGCCACGCGGTCATCAAGAACGGTGAGCTGTTCCTGATCGGCTGCCGCATCAACGCGCTGCGCAGCGCCTCGACCCACGTGCGCCCCGAGGCCGACCGCACCAAGAAGCTGCTGATGCACAAGGCCGAGATCAAGCGCCTAATCGGCAAGGTCGAGCAGAAGGGCTACACGCTGGTGCCGCTGAACCTGCACTTCAAGGGCGGTCGCGTGAAGGCCGAGATCGCGCTGGCCAAGGGCAAGGCCGAACACGACAAGCGCGACACCGAGAAGAAGCGCGACTGGGAGCGGGAAAAAGGCCGCCTGATGCGCCACAAGGTGTCGAGCCCGCGCAAGGAGGACTGAATGCGGCTCGTCGCCGACAACGCCGGCCGGGCCGACCAGCGGATCGATGTGCTGGACGGCTGGCGCGGCGTCGCGGTGCTGACGCTGCTCGCGGGCCACTTCGTCCCGCACCTGGGGCTGGACGCACCCGCCTGGTCGGCCAACTTCGGTCGGGTCGGTGTGGAGCTGTTCTTCGCGCTGTCCGGCTGCCTGATGGGCACGCTGCTGTTCGGCCGTGGCATGGCGCTGCGGAGCTTCGCCATGCGGCGCTTCGCCCGCATCGTGCCGTCGATGTGGCTTTTCCTGCTTGTGGCCTGCGGGGTCACCTGGTGGCAGGCGGATCCCTTGCCCTTCGGTGCTGTGGGTCTCGGGCTGGCGGGGGGGCTCAACTTCTGGCCGGTGCTCAGCGGCACCGCGCCGCCCGAACGCCTGGGGCATCTCTGGTCGGTCTGCGTCGAGCTGCAGGGCTATGCCGTGCTCGGCGGGCTGGCGGCGGTGTCACGGCGCTGGCGGCTCGATCCGGCTGCGCTGATCGGTGCGGTGGTGCTGCTGGCCTGGACCGCGCTCGGGCTGCAGGCAGCACTCGGCCTGCCGCTGCCCTACTACACCACCTTCTGGCGGCCGGACGGGCGGCTGAGCGCCATGTTGCTGGGTGCGCTGTTCGTGGTGGCCCATGACCACGGACGCCTGCCGCTCGGCCGCCTGCCTGGGTGGCCCTGGGCGCTCGGCGCGGGGCTGCTGCTGCAGGTGAATCTGGTGCCGGACCTGGCCAAGTACACCCTGGGCGCAGCGCTGATCGCGTTGGGCTGCGCCGGCTTGTCGCGGGCCGCAGGGCCGGGCGCGCGCTGGCTGGGCCATCCGGTGCTGGTCGCCTTCGGCACGGTGTCGTACAGCCTCTACCTGTGGCAGCAGTTGTTCTACGCGGACAGGCATGCGCTGCGCTGGCCTGTGGCGCTGACACTGGCGGTGCTGGCCGGCTTCGCGGCGCACCACCTCTGGGACCGCTGGCTCCACCAGTGGACGCAGACCCGACTGGCCCCCCAGCCGCGACGGCCACGCGCCGTCTGACCGTCTGACGCCCTACTCGGACCGCAGCGCCTCCACCGGATCGAGCCGCGCCGCCCGCCGCGCTGGCATCACGCCCGCCACCAGGCCGATCACCATCGACAGGCCCTCCGCCAGCAGCACGAAGGGCAGCGGCGTGCTCACCGGCAGCGACGGCATCAGCAGATGCGCCCCCTGCGCGATGCCGATGCCGATCACCAGCCCCAGCGCCCCGCCGACCGCCGACAGCACCACCGCCTCGCCGAGGAACAGCGCCAGCACCGTGCGCCGCCGCGCGCCCAGCGAGATCAGCAGGCCGATCTCC
Source organism: Sphaerotilus sp. (assembly GCF_034519685.1). Lineage (GTDB taxonomy): Bacteria > Pseudomonadota > Gammaproteobacteria > Burkholderiales > Burkholderiaceae_C > Sphaerotilus. The sequence continues at coordinate 316,715 of NZ_JAXHOF010000003.1, forward strand.
GCCGTGCGCTCGGTGACGGCGATGGTCATGATCGTGACGATGCCGACCCCGCCCACCAGCAGCGAGATCCCGCCCAGCGCGCCCACCGCCGCGGTCACCACATTGAGGATGTTCGACAGCGCGCCCAGCATGTCCGCCTGCGTCACGATGGTGAAATCCTCGCGGCCATGGCGCGCCGTCATCAGCGTGCGCGCCTGCGCAACGACCGCCGCGGAAGAGGTCGCGTCGGTGTAGGTCAGGTGCAGCTCCATCAGCCCCGTCCGGTTGAACAGCTCCATCGCCCGCGCCGCCGGCACATAGGCCACATCGTCCAGGTCGATGCCCAGGAACTGCCCGCGCGGCGCCAGCACGCCGATGACGCGGAACTGCTGGCTGCCGATGCGGATGCGCGCGCCCAGCGGGTTGTCCGCCCCGAAGAGTTCGCGCTTCAGGCTGGCACCGAGCACCGCGAAGTTGCGGGCGTGGGCCGAATCCTCGTCCGGCAGAAACTGGCCCGCCGACATCGACAGGCGAAACGAAGGCAGCAGCGCGGCACTCGTGCCGTAGACAAGGCTGCGGCGCACGCGGCCGTTGGCGCCCATCTCGGCGTTGCCGGTGACGCCGGGCGTGACGCCGACGAGGTGCGGGATGCGCTGGCGCAGCGCGTCGGCGTCCTCCAGCGACAGCGGGCGCACCGAGGACGGGAAGCCCGGGTTGGTGCCGCCGGTGGAGACCTTGCCCGGCGACAGCGTGACGACGTTGGTGCCGATCTGGCTGAACTCGGACAGCAGGAAGCGGTGCAGCCCCTCGCCGATCGAGGTCAGCAGGATCACGGCGGCGATGCCGATGGCGATGCCCAGCAGCGTCAGCAGGCTGCGGGTGCGCTGCGCCGTGATCGAGCGCCAGGCCATCGCGAGGGTGTCGGCAATGCGCATGGTAAGCGGCGCCTTCAGCGTTTCGAGAGCGCGGCCACCGGCTCCAGCGCCGCCGCCTTGCGCGCCGGCAGCACGCCGAACAGCACACCCGTGGACAGCGCCGTGCCGAGGGCCGCGACCACCGCCCACGTCGGCGGCCAGGCCGGAAACGCCGGATACGCCGTGCGCACCGCGAACGCGCCCGCCTGCCCGACCAGGTAGCCGACCACGGCGCCCGCCACCGACAGCATCGCCGCCTCGGTCAGGAACAGCGCGCGGATCGTCGCCGCCGGGGTGCCGAGCGCCTTGAGCAGGCCGATCTCGGCCGTGCGCTGCGCCACCGACACCAGCATCACGTTCATCACCAGCACACCCGCCACCGCCAGGCTGATCGCCGCGACCCCCGCCACGCCCGCGGTCAGCGCGCCCAGTACGCGGTCGAAGGTGGCGAGCACGGCGTCCTGCGTGATGACGGTGACGTCCTCCTCGCCGTCGTGGCGGGCCTTGATCTGCGCAGTCACCTGGCGCATCGCGGCGGGGATGGCGTCGCGGTCGCGGGCTTCGATCAGGATGCGGAACAGCGTGTTCGAGTCGAACATCGCCTGCGCCAGCGCGACCGGCACGATCGCCGATTCGTCCGAGTTCATGCCCAGGCTCTGCCCCGACGACGCCAGCACGCCGATCACCCGCAGCCGCCGCCCGCCGATGCGCACGGTCTGTCCCAGCGGGCTCTCGGCGCCAAACAGCTCCGTACGCAGCTTCGCGCCCAGCACCACCACCGGCGAGCCGCGGCCCCATTCCTCGTCGGGCAGGAAACGCCCCTGCCCCATCGCCATGCGCCGCACCGCGAGGTAGTCCGCGGTCGTGCCGAGCACCATCGTCTCGCGCAACCGCCCCGCCAGCGCCACCTCCGACAGGCCCACCGCCAGCGGCGCGACCCGCTGCACCGACGGCAGGCGCCGCAGCGCATGGGCATCGTCGATGGTGAGGTCGCGGGGCGTCGTGCCCATGGCGCTGGTGGGACTGAACCCGCCGGTCTGCGAGCGACCGGGCAGCACGATGACCAGATTCGTGCCGATCGACGAGAACTGGTCGACCACATAGCGCCGCGCCCCGTCGCCCAGCGCTGTCAGCAGCACCACCGCCGCCACGCCGATCGACATCGCCAGCGTCATCAGCAGCGTGCGCACCGGGCTGCCGGTGGCGGCGTTGCGGGCGAAGCCGAGGATGTCGAGCGGGCGCATGTCAGGGGGCCGCCGTCGGGGGCGCCGACGCTGCGGGCGGCGGGTTCGCGGTGTCGAGCTTCAGGCCGCCGTCCTCCATCATCAGCCGCCGGTGTGCCCGGGCACCGAGCGCGGGGTCGTGGGTGACGACGACCAGCGTCACGCCGCTGGCGTTGAGCGCTTCGAGCAGGCGCACCACCTCGTCGCCGGTGGCGCGGTCGAGGTTGCCGGTCGGCTCGTCGGCCAGCAGCAGCGCGGGCTGCATGATCGTCGCGCGGGCGATCGCCACGCGCTGGCGCTGGCCGCCGGAGAGTTCGTTGGGCTTGTGGTTCGCGCGGTTGGTCAGGCCGTATTCCTGCAGCGCCTTCTCGACCCGCTGCGCCCGCTCGCGCGGTGGCATGCCAGCCAGCACCATCGGCAGCGCGATGTTCTCGGCCGCCGTCAGCCGCGGCACGAGGTGGAAGCTCTGGAACACGAAGCCGATGCGCCGGCTGCGCACCGCCGCCTGCTCGTCAGGCGACAGCGTCGTCACGTCGCGGCCTTCGAGCAGCAGGTGGCCGGCGTTGGGCTGGTCGAGCAGGCCGAGGATGTTCAGCAAGGTGGACTTGCCCGAGCCGCTCGGCCCCATCACCGCCACGTACTCGCCCGCGCCGATGCGCAGGTCCAGCCCGCGCAGCGCATGCACCTCGCTGTCCCCAAGGTGGAAGACGCGCTCGATGCCCTGCAGTTCGATCAGCGGCGCGGTCACGGCTTGGCGGCGGTCGGAGCGTCGACGGTGACGCGGGCGCCGGCCTTGACGCCTTCGCGCTCCAGCGAGGTGACGATGCGCTCGCCGCCCTTCAGCCCGTCCAGCACCTCGGTGAACTCCCAGTTCGACACGCCGGCGCGCACCCGGTGTTCGACCAGCGTGTCGCCCTCGACCACCAGCACTCGCCCGCCCTCGCCCAGCGCGGCAGCCGGCACGCGCAGCACGTCCTTGCGCACGTCGAGCACGACCTCCACGTCCGCGCTGTAGCCCACCAGCAGCGGCCCGGTCTTGTCCGGCTGGTCGAAGCTCACGTCGATGTCCACCGTGCGCGCCTGCTTCTCGACCGCCGAGACGATCGGCGCGACCCGCTGGACGCGCCCGGCGAAGGTCTTGCCCGGCAGCGCGTCGATGGTGATGCGCACCGGCTGGCCCGGCTGGATGCGCGGCGCATCGACCTCGTCCATCGGCGCCTTGATGTAGAGGCACGCATCGTCGATCAGGTCGATGGCCGGCGGCGTGGGCACGCCCGGCGGCGACGGCGTCGAGTATTCGCCCACCTCGCCGACGATCCTGGCGACACGGCCGTCGAAGGGGGCGTAGAGGTGCATGCGGCCCTGCTCGACCCGGGTGGCCCCGACGCGGGCCTGGGCCGACGCCACATCCGCCTGTGCGGTCTGGCAGGCGGCGCGGCGGGTGTCGGCCTCGGCGCGGGCGGACTCTTCGCGCGAGACGGAGACAAACCCCTGCTCGCGCAACTCGGACTGTCGCCGCGCTTCCTTGGCGGAGGCCTCGGCCGCCGTACAGGCTTCGACCACGCGCCGGCGCGTCGTCTCCAGCTGCGCGGTGGCCAGCGTCTGCTGCGCCTGCTGGTCGTCGTTCCAGAGCTTCATCAGCAACTGGCCCTTGCGGACACGGTCACCTTCCTTGACGTTGAGCAGCTCAATGCGCCCGCCCATGATCGTGGACAGCCGCGTGCGCTGGCAGGCCTCGACCGTGCCGGCGCGGGTGTTGGCGATGGAGGATTCGACCAGGCCACGCCCCACCTCGACCGCGAGCACGGCGACCGGCTTGGGCTGGCGCAGCCACACGACGCCGCCGGCCAGCAAGCCCAGCACGACCGCCGCGATGACCCCGCGGCGCAGCCAAGGGAAGGAAGTCTGGGAAGGTTTCATCAAGACCATCGCGGTTCGTGCTGCACTGCACACATTCTGCGCGCCAGCCGCCGCCTTGCGTCAGCACCTCGCGGCCAGTTGATCGCGCTCAACAGGCAAACGACTCCCGGAACCGGGCGGCGGCGTCCAGCGTCCCGGTCAGGTGCTGCGCCTCGATGCGCAACATCGTCCCCGACATCAGCCGGAACTCGCAGACCACCGCGCCGCGCCGGTCCACCGGCAGCGCCGAGACATGCGCCGCCGGGCCGGCCGGTGCACCGTCCACCCGCAGCATGCCCTGCGCGATGCCGCCCAGGCACAACGCCGGCGCATCACCGCGCCAGGTGGCCCCATGGAACACCAGTTCGACCGGACTCAGATACCCCGCCACGCCCTGCGGCCCGCACCGCCCGAACGCCGCGGCGAACCGCAGGCGCAGCGTGGTCGGGCTGTCCACGGCCACCCCGGCCAGTTCAGAGTCGGGCCAGTGGAGCAGGAAGGGGGAGAAAGTGGTGTCGGGCATGGGCCACATCATCGCCGCTAGACTGGCCCGATGCGCCTGCAGATCTTCTCCGACCTCCACCTCGAACGCCACCCGCACTGGACACCGACCCCCGCGCCGGGCGCCGACGTGCTGGTCCTGGCCGGGGACATCGGCTCCTACCAGACCGGCTCGCTGCTCCAGGACGGCGATTTCGGGCTGACGCGCTTCTCGCCCGTGCACCATCCGGAGCGGTGGCGGCGGGTGCTGTTCGTGCCCGGCAACCACGAATACGACGGTTTCGAGCTGACGGAGGTCGGCGAGCAGATGCAGGCGCTGTGTGCACGGCTCGGCATCACCTGGCTGGACCGGCGCCGCGTGGTGGTCGACGGCGTGCGCTTCCTCGGCACGACGCTGTGGAGCGACTTCGACTCGATCGGCCCGCGCGCCAAGGCCTTCCGCGCAGCGAATTTCTACCTGCGCAAGAACACCTGCCTGCGCGGCGGCGAGCCGATGCTGGCCGAGTCGATGCGCGAGCTGGCGCTGGAATGCCAGCAGTGGCTGCGCGGCGCGCTGGCCGAGCCGTTCGACGGGCCGACGGTGGTGGTGACACATTTCGCGCCGACGCTGGCCAGCGCCGACCCGCGCTACGGGCTGGCGCCGGGCACGGCGGGCTTCTGCAACGCGCTGGACGATCTGGTGGCGCAGGCCGACCTGTGGATCCACGGCCACCTGCACTGCCCCGTCGACCATGTCACCCGTGGCTGCCGGGTCGTGGCCAATCCGCTCGGCTACGCGGTCAAGAACGAGCAGGCCGACTTCCGCCCGGCGAGTGTGCTCACGGTGACACGGCGCCGCTGAGGACCGGTCGCCGAGGGTCGGCGGATCAGAGGGTCAGAGGGTCGCGCTGGCCAGCGCCGACGCCGGCAGGCTGCGCCGCGCCAGCTCCAGCAGGTGGCGGTGGTGGGTGAAGACCAGCACCTGGCCGCCCTGGGCAAAATCGGCCAGCATCCGCAGCATGTACACCGCACGGTCATCGTCCGAGGTCATCAGCACATCGTCGAGCACCAGTGGCAGGTCAATGCCACGCGCCCGGTGCAACTGCAGCGCCGCCAGACGCAGTGCCAGGTAGAGCTGGTCGCGGGTGCCCTCGCTGAGGCCCTCGACGCCGAGCGTGCGCCCGTCGCGGCGGCGGACCTGCAGCACGGGTCGGTGGTCATCGGCGTCCGGCTCGCTCTGCAGACGGTCGAAATCTCCGCCGGTCATCACCGAGAAATAGCCGGAAGCCGCGCGCAGCATCGGCCCTTGCGCCCGCTCGCGAAACTGGCCGAGCGCCTGGGCCAGCAACGCCTGCGCCAGACGCGCACGCCTCCAGGGCACCAGACTCGACCGGACCGTGGCGGCCGACTGCTCCATCCGGGCGCGGGCCTGCGCGGCGGCATCGCCAGCGTCGATGGCATCCCGGGCGCGGCGGGCGGTCTCGTCCTGCCGGCGGGCCTCGTCGATGCGTGGCGCCAGCGCGGCCAGGGCCTGCTCGGCCCGCTCCAGCTCGGTCTGGACCTGTGCGGCCTCGGCGCTGCCCACCAGCGTGCGCAGTGCCGCTTCATCGCGGGTCGACACCTCGGCGAGCAGCCCGCGCACATGGTCACGCTGCTGCCGGGCCTCGCGGAGCTGCCGGGCGCGCTCCTCGGCGGCCGGCAGATCAGCCTCTGCCGAGACACCGGCCGCGGCACACAGGCCCAGCAGGGCCTCGTCCTGCTGCTGCAGGGCGGCGTCGTGCAGCAGCTGCCGCGCACGGGCGTCGGCCAGCGCCTGCGCGAGCACCTGCCGGCGCCCCTCCACGCGGCGGGCCTCGCCGAGGCGCTGGCCCAGCTCGTCGATCCAGCGGCGCAGGTCGACCGGAGGCGGGGGATCCTGCAGATCCGCAGCCAGCGCTTGTGCCTTGTGGCGCAGCTCGTCGAGCGCACCACAGGCCCGGGCATGGGCCGCCCGGGCATGGCCGAGCTGCTCCAGCAGCAGGCGCAGCTGCTCGCCTTCCTGCAGCCGCGCACGCACGGTCACCCTGTCCGCATCGGTCGGCAGCTGCAGCGCCAGACAGACCGGCGCCAGCGCGGACACAGCCGCTGCGCGCACGGCCAGCAGGCGCTGCTCTTCTTCCAGCGCGCGCGCCTGTTGCGCCAGACGCACAGCCCGCTCGGTCGTGCGCGCCAGCGCGGACTGCTCCGCCCGGGCGAAGCGGTCCTCGCGCTGGCGGGCCAGGGCCAGCAGCGTGGCCAGCGGCGTGTCGGTGTCGGGCAGATCGAGCACCGCACGCAGCCCCTGCCGCAGCTGCTCGGCCAGCGCCTCGGCGCGGGCCGCTTCGAGGGCCAGTGTCTCCGCCTGGTCGGCGGCCAGACGGGCCGCACGCAAACGCGCCTGCCATTCCCGCAAGGCCTCCGGGCTGCACGCAGGCAGTCCCGCCTCCTGCAGGCGCACCTGCCAGGCCGCCGCGCGGGCCACCTGCTCGCGCTGCAGCTGCTGGATCTCCGACTGGCGCAGGTGCTGGTCACGGACCAGGTCGGCGATCTGGCGTTGCAGCGCCTGCAGCTGCGCGGCACGGCCGGCGTCCCGCACCAGGGCATCGACCAGCGCATCCGCCTGGCGCACACGCTGCTCGACACGGTCGCGCAACCCGGCGTTGCCGAGGTCTGCGCACCAGTGCTGCCAGGCCTCGTCGCGTGTCGCGCGGGCGGTGCGCACATCGTCCGGCGTCGGCACCACGCCCTGGGCCAGCAACTGGTCGCGCTCGGCTTCGCGCCCGCGCAGGGCCTCCTCGATCTGCGCCAGCCGCAGGGTCAGCTCGTGCGCCCGGGTCCGCCCATCCCCGTCGGCGCGGACCGCGAGGTCGATGTCCACCTCCAGCACCGGACAGGCGGACCGCACCGCCGCAGGGGTCCAGACCACTGCCGGCCCCAGATCGGCCAGCGCGGCGGCCAGACGCTGTCGTGCCTGGACACACTCCGCCGGCAGCGCGAGCAGGCGCACGAGCACACCGTCCGCACGCACCACCGCGTCGCAGGCCGCGCGCAGGGCCACCCGCAGCGGATCGTCGGCGGGGCGCCAGTCGAGCGCATCGACCGCAGGCTCCGGAGCCGGATCGAGGGCGGGGGCCTGTGCCTGCATGGCGGCCCGGTGCTGTTGCAGCGCGCGCTCGGCCTCGTCGAGCGCCTGCAGCGCGGCATCCGCCTGCGCACGCAGCACCCCACCCGGCACGGCGGCCAGCAGCGACTCCGCCGGTCCGTTCGCGCCGAGGCCGGCCAGCTGCGTCTCCAGCCGCGCCTGTTCGACTTCCGCATCACGGAGTGCGCGCTGGCCCGCGTCCAGCCGCTCGCCCTCGGCCACCAGCCGATCGATCGCCGCCGCCGCCAGCAGCACCGCCGCCGAGGGCTGCAGCGCGTCCAGATCCTGCTGGTGCTGCAACATGACTTGCCGGACAGCCGCCAGGGCCTGCCGGTGCTCGGCGGTGCTGGCTTGCAGCGTCAGGCGGCGGGCGGTGGCCTCGTCGCCGAGCACGGGGGCATCGGCCAGTGCGGCGCAGCGCTGCAGTGCCTGGTCAAGCCGGGCCAGCAGCGGGCCGGCGGTCAGCCGCTCTCGCCACTCGCGGGCTGCGCGCGCCAGGCTGGCCTGGGTGTCCAGCAGCGCAGCCAGTGCCTGGCCGGACGCCTCTCCCCCTCGCTGCAACTCGGCCCACACAGTCGGGCGCAGTGTCGCCTCGCGCAGGACGGCAGCCTGTTCACCGTGCTGACGCAGCGCTTCATTGATGCGGCCCTTGCTGCCACGGGCGCCAGGCACGAAATGGCGGCGGGCTTCCTGGTCGAGCTGCGCCAGGATGTCCTGCAAGCTGCGCACACCGGCACTGGCCTCGAACAGCGCCGCCCCGACATCCCCCTCGCCCTTCAGCAGCGCTTCGCCGCCCTGGCGCAGGCGGAGGTGGTCCAGCGCATAGAGCGACTCGAAATCCGCCCGTTTCAGGCCGCCGGTGAGCTGGTACTCGAGGTCGGCGGAGGCGGGGCTGAGCGCATCGTCCGGGCCACGCACGCTCAGCGTCTGTCCCTTGCCCTTGCGGCGCACGACGCTGACCGTGTGCCCGTCGCGGTCCAGCAGCAGGGCACCCAGGCGCATCGCGGGATGGTCATGCACGAAGTCGTCGGTGCTGCGGACCTCGATGCCGTAGCGCAAGGCCGTCAGCGCCCGCAGCGCAGACGACTTGCCCGCCTCGTTCGGACCACAGATCAGGTGCAGACCGACAGCGCCGTTGCCCAGGTCGAGCCAGCGGTCGGTGAAGGGCCCGAAGGCCTGCAGGTGCAAGCGCAGCAGCTTCACGGGGTCACGCAGCGTCGTCCGGCAGCGCGGACTCCGACAGCCCTGCCCCCAGCTGGGCCAGCACCATGGCCTCGGCGTCGGCCAGCAGCGCGCGCCAGTCGTCCGGCGTGAGCCGCTCGGCGCGGACATCACCCAGATCAGCGGGCAGGACCGGCATGGACCCCAAGGCGGCCAGTGCCCACTGCGGCAGGGCGGTCGCATCCTGCGTCAGCTGGTCGACCAGCCGGACCACCTCGCCCACCGCGTCGGGGCGCGCGGCAGCGGCGGCCCGGTCCAGCGGCGAGCGCAGCTGCAGGAGCACACGCTCGATCCAGACATCGGCCAGGTCGCGCTGGTGCAGCCAGGCGTGCAGCGCAGCCTCCAGGGTGCCGGGCTGGCAGGCCTCCACACGGTGCAAGCGGGAGTCTCCCTGCAGCCGCACCCGCAGCACGTGGAGTCGGTCACGGTCTGCGGCGATGGCCGCCTCCAGTGACGCGGCAAAACGGTCGCACAGGGCGTCGATATCCTCCAGACCCTGGCAGTCGAGGCTCAGCACATGCCAGCGCACCACATCCAGCGCCACGAACTCGGTTTGCGTGATGTATCCGTCCTCGACGGTAACAATTTCGCAACCTTTTGGCCCGATTTCCTGCGCATGCCGCCCTTGCAAATTGCCGGGAAACACGATGCGGGGCGCCGATTCGCGCACGACCTGCCGGGCATGGATATGGCCGAGCGCCAGATAGTCATATCCGGTGGCGATCAGGCGATCGAGCCGGGTGGGGGCGTAGGTGCCGTGGTCGGGACTGCCGGTGAGGCTGGTGTGGAGGACCCCGATATTGAAACAGCCCGCCACCGGCGCGGGATATCCGGGCACCAGATCCTCCGTGACCGCACGGTCCGGAAAGCTGCGCCCATGCACCGCAACCCCTAGCGCGGGCAATACGCGGGTTTGGGCGCTGCGGGAACTGAAGACATGGACGTGGTCTTGCCGAGGCAGCTGCCGGGTGATGATGCTTTCCGCATCGTGGTTGCCTCTGACCACGAAGACGAGAATGCCCGGGGCCGCGAGTCGGGCGAGCTGCGCATGGACAAACAGGCCGGTGCGGAAATCGGTCCAGTCACCGTCATACAGATCGCCAGCCAGAATCACCAGATTCACCTGCTGTCGCAGCGCCAGGTCGACCAGCGCGACAAAGGCTTGTCGGGTGGCCCCGCGCAGGCGTTCCACCGGAGCCCCGTCTCGGGCATCGAGCCCCCGCAAGGGGCTGTCGATGTGCAGATCCGCCGCGTGGAGAAAGCGCAGACGCCGCATGCAGGCTCAGGTGCGACCCAGCGGCTTACTGCGCCTGGTTTTCAATCAGGAACTCGTCCTGCGTGCGGCCGCTTTCCAGGGCAGCCACCAGCCAGCGCGGCTTCAGGCCACGGCCGGTCCAGGTCGATCCCGTCGCGGGATCGCGGTATTTGGCGGCGACCTTGGAGGGCTCCTTGTCCACGCTGGGGGTCGACTTGCGTCCGGTGACGGTCAGGTCCGCAGCAGTGATGCCGTGCTGGGCCATCAGCGTCTTGATCTCGTTGATCACGCTGGAGCGCTGGGCCGACTGGAATTCAGCGATCGATTTTGCGATTTCCTGCTGCTGGCGCAGCAAAGCGTCTTTCTGTGCGATCAGTTCCTGAAGTGTCGTCATGGCTGGTATTGGATTTTGGTGAAGGAAGAGCACATGCTCGGGACGGAGTATGCCGGCTTTTCATCACGGCTAGCCCTGCCAATCCACGAAAAAATATTAATCGTCCGGTATCCATGAACGACCGGCCTGAATACGGCAACCGGATCGCGGGTTATTGGGCTGGCAACTGCGGGATTTCCAGAAGATTCTGGCGGCTTCTGGCACCGAATTGACGCGCCAGATCCGAGGGCAGGCTGGACTTGTGGCGATGGTCGGACCAGAACTGGCGCCAGAGCCGTGCGCCACGCTCGCCATTCCAGAGCCCCAGGGCGTGGCGCATGGCGGTCGGCCAGGCACGCCCGCTCTGGTGCAAACGGTCCAGATATTCGAACCACCGGGCTTCCACGGATTCCCGGCGGTCGGCGGGCCCGATTTCTCCGAAAAACCGCGCATCCCAGCCAGCCATCAGCCAGGGGTCGTGGTAGGCCTGCCGGCCCACCATCACGCCATCGACATGGGCCAGATGGAGCGCGATTTCGGCGTCGGTCCGCACGCCGCCATTGAGCACGACCGTCAGTTGCGGGAAGTCCTGCTTGAGTCGGTAGACCAGCTCCGGCCGCAGTGGCGGAATGTCGCGGTTTTCCTTGGGACTCAGGCCCTTGAGCCAGGCGTTGCGGGCATGGACGATGAACACGCTGCAGCCCGCCTCGGCCACCGTGCCGACAAAATCGCGCACGAAGTCGTAGCGCTCGACCTGGTCGATCCCGATGCGGTGCTTGACCGTCACCGGCAGATCCACCGCATCCCGCATGGCCTTCACGCCGTCGGCCACCAGCCGCGGCTCGGCCATCAGGCAGGCCCCGAACGCCCCCTTCTGCACCCGCTCGCTCGGGCAGCCGCAGTTGAGGTTGACCTCGTCATAGCCCCAGCGCGCGGCCAGCCGGGCACAGGCGGCCAGATCCGCCGGCTCGCTGCCCCCGAGCTGCAGCGCGACCGGGTGTTCGGCCGGATCGAAATCCAGATGGCGGGCCGCGTCGCCGTGCAGCAAGGCGCCCGTCGTGACCATCTCGGTGTAGAGCCGGGTCCGCCGGGTGAGCAGTCGGTGGAAATAGCGGCAGTGGCGGTCGGTCCAGTCGAGCATGGGCGCAACCGACAGGCGCCAAGGGGACTGCGCGGGCGGGCAGGAAGAAGCGAAAGGGGTGTCAGGGGTGTTCACATTCGCATTATCCCGGCAGTCCGCCGGGCCGGCTCTGGGGACAGCGCACACCTGGCCAACACCTGGCAAACGTGATGCTGTTAACGATTGCGATGCAATATTACGTAGTGTTACATTGCCGCATGCCACTCTCTCGCCCACTCTGCCTCATCACCGGCCTGGACCGAAGCGGCATCCCGTCGGCCTGGCAGGGATCCGGACAGGACCGGATCTGGCCCGAGACCAACCGCTTCACCGACCTGTGGCTGGGCGTGCTGTCCGCACTGCGACTGGACCCGGCGGCCTGCCTGCCCTACACGCTGGCGGTGGACTTCCTCGACGACCAGTGGACACAGTTCCGACCGTCGCACGATGACCTGTACACGCTGTATGGCATCGAGGTGCAGACGCTCCTCCTCTGGCGACCCCTGGTCGAACACCTGCAGGAACAGCTTGGGGCCGGGCGGCTGGTCATCGTCGATGTGCCCACCCGGGGCTTGCCGGACGGCGGCGGGGGACTGCTGCATCCCCGCCGCGCCACCGAGACCATCGTCGTCAACGAGATCGACATCGGCGGCGAGCGGCTGGGCTTCTTCCACCGCACGGACTACCGCGTGCTCCAGGGCCCCGAGTACCGGCGGCTGCTGCACCCGGCGTCGGCGCCGGAAGCCGAGGCGCTGGTCGGGCGGGCGGAGGTCATCAACCTGCACGGCATGGTGCGCCGCCCACCCGACACGCTGCGCCACCTGTCGCGCCAGCTGCTGGACAAGACACTGCAGCGTGTGCCGACCCGGCATCCGCTGCGCCGGTGGAAGCGCCGGTTTGCGCGCGAGGTGACACCGCTGCTGGCCAGCGGCCCCACCCATTACCAGCACTGGGCCGAAGCCGGACCGCACCAGCTGGGCGCCGCCTTCGAGCTGGCAGCGCTGTACCTGGTCTGGATGGCGGGCGGCAGCAGCGGCTCCGTTCACCTGCTGCAGGCGGCCGATGCGTTCCGGCAGCTCAGCGTGCTGGCGCGCTCGCTGCTGCTCAAGGGCGCCCGCGCGGTGGAATCAGGCCAGCCCTTCCAGGAATACGACCTCGTCGACCGCATGGTGCGCCACTGGAGCCGGGGCATGGCGCTGCTCGGCGCCGGCGAGATCGTGCTGGACACACCGGTGGTGCTCAGGCCAGGGCCCGCAGCGGGTGGACATGCGCCGGCCACGGGCTGACGAAGAATGCGTCCACCTCCGCCTGCACCACACCGTCCAGATGCGACGGATTCCAGCGCGGGTGGTGGTCCTTGTCGATCACCAGGGCCCGGATGCCCTCGACCGTCTCGCTGGCCGTGCCAGGGCGCAGGTGGAAACAGTGGCGCACCAGGTCACGCTCCATGCGCAGGTCGTCGGCGAGCGTCATCGTGCGGGCGCGGCGGATCTGCTCCAGCGCCACGGCCAGCATCAGCGGCGAGCGCTTGTGAAGAGCGGCCAGCGTGTGGCGGGCGAAATCGCCGGTGTCCGCCGCCAGCGAGGCGGCGATGCGCGCCAGCGTCGGCAGGCTGAAGTGCAGGTCGATGGCCTCGCGCCGAGCCGCCAGCGACGACACGCCCGGCGGTGACGCCACCGCCTCGGCACAGGCCCGCACGGCCTCGGGCGAGGACAAGCCGTCCGAGCCGAGCCGGGCAAGCAGCGCCGGCAGGTCCGCGGCCCGCACGGCGACATCGGCCAGCCCGGCCTCGATCGCCTCCGCTGCGCCCAGCGTCTCGCCCGTCATGGCGAGGTATTCCCCGACATGCCCCGGACAGCGGGACAGGAACCAGCCGCCACCCACATCCGGAAACAGGCCGATGTGGGTTTCCGGCATGGCCAGGCGGCTGTGCTCGGTGACGATGCGCAGGCTGGCGCCCTGGCTGATGCCCATGCCGCCGCCCATCGTGATGCCGTCCATCACCGCGACATAGGGCTTGGGATAGCGGTGGATGAGGTGGTTGAGGGCATATTCCTCGGTGAAAAAATCCTCCAGCCGCGGATCGCCCGCCAGAGCGGCCTGGTGAAAGAAGCGGATGTCGCCGCCCGCACACAGGGCCGGCGGCTTGCCCTCGCGGCCCTGGCCTTGCAGCACGACGGCCAGTACGGCGGGGTCTGCGGCCCAGTGCAGCAGCACGGTGGTCAGGTCACGGACCATGGGCAGGGACAGGGCGTTGAGCGCGCCGGGGCGGTTCAAGGTCAGGAAGCCGATGCGGCCTCGGACTTCGGCCCGCACATGGCCGGCGGCACACAGGTCGGGCAATGGCTGGGGCGGGGCAAACGGGTGGACAGACATGGGGGGCGCAATCCGTGCGGCAGTGGTGATGCAGCCATCCTAGCGACCCTGCGCGCGCCGCCGCGCACAGGCAGTCAATCTGGCTGACCCGGTACCGATTTGTCGCGCAGGGCCACCAGCTCATTGACGAGCAATGCGCCGAGCACCAGCATTCCGCCCGTCAGGGCGGTCGAGTCCGGTGCCTCACCTGCACCCACCCAGGCCCAGAGCACACCGAAGACGACCTCCAGCAGCCCGAGCAAGGCGATCTCGGGCGCCGGCAGAACCCGCGACAAGCCGACCACCAGCAGGCACGGCAGCGCCAGCTGGAACACGCCCAGGCCCGCCAGCAACACCAGGTCGTGCAGGGAGGCCTGCAGCGGCCAGGACAGCGGCAAGGTGCACAGCGCCGACAGCAGCGCGCCGATCAGCACCGCCGGCAGCATGTCCTGCGACTCGCCCGCCACCTCGCCGTGCGAGATGTGCTGCAGCACGGTGAAGTTGATCGCCGCCGCCAGTGGCACGGCCAGTGCCACCGCCATGCCCAGCAGGCTGCGGGCATCGGCCGCCTGCACCTCGTGGCCGAACATCCAGGCAATGCCCGCACCAGCCACCGCGATTGCCACCCAGGTGCGCCCCGGCAACCGGTGCTGCAGGAACAGGCGGGCGAACAGCGCCGTCACCAGCGGGCCGATCGCCATCGTCACCAGCACATTGGCGACGCGGGTCATCGTGAGCGCGACCATGAAAGCCGTGAACATCACCGACCAGCACACGCCCGACACCCAGACCGCCCGCGGCGACTGCAGCAGCCCGCGCCACAGCGCCGGCCCGCGCAGCACGGTCAATGCGACCGCCAGCCCGAGCGCATTGAACGCGCTGCGCCAGAACGTGACCTCGAAACTCTGCGCCGCCTCCAGATGGCGGCTGACCACGCCGGCCGTGCTCCACAGCAGCGTGACCAGCACCATCAGCGACACCGCACGCAGGTGCGACATGGCAATCCCTTCACCCTTCGTCCATGAAAAAAGCCCCGGCGAAGTTCCGGGGCTCGGCACGACCAAGGCCGAGGCGCTCGGTCGGTCAGCTGCGCAGGTGATCAGCCACGGGCCGCGCGCTTGCGCTCATGCTCGGACAGGAAACGCTTGCGCAGGCGGATCGACTTCGGGGTGATCTCGACCAGCTCGTCGTCCTCGATGAACTCGACGCCGTATTCCAGCGACAGATCGATCGGGGGCGTGATCTTGGTAGCGTCTTCCTTGCCGCTCACGCGGAAGTTGGTGAGCTGCTTGGTGCGGGTGGCGTTGACGACGAGATCGTTGTCGCGGCTGTGGATGCCGACGATCATGCCTTCATAGACGGGATCGTTCGGCTTCACGAACATGCGACCACGGTCGTCGAGCTTGCCCAGGGCATAGGTGAAGATTTCGCCCGCGTCCATCGAGATCAGCACGCCGTTCTTGCGACTGGCGATGTCGCCCTTGTGCGGCTCGTAGCCGTCGAAGATGTTCGAGATCAGGCCCGAGCCGCGCGTCAGGTTCAGGAACTCGTTCGAGAAACCGATCAGGCCCCGCGCCGGGATGCGGTACTCCAGGCGCACGCGACCACGGCCGTCCGGCTCCATGTTGACCAGCTCGCCCTTGCGCTCGCCCAGCGCCTGCATCACGCCGCCCTGGTGGGTTTCCTCGACGTCGGCGGTGACCAGCTCGATCGGCTCGCACTTCTCGCCGTTGATTTCCTGGAACACCACGCGCGGCTTCGACACGGCCAGCTCGTAGCCTTCGCGGCGCATGTTTTCCAGCAGGATGGTCAGGTGCAGTTCGCCCCGGCCCATCACCTCGAAGATGCCATCTTCGTCCGTCTCGCTGACGCGCAGCGCGACGTTCGATTGCAGTTCCTTCTGCAGGCGGTCCCAGATCTGGCGGCTGGTGACGTACTTGCCTTCACGACCGGCCAGCGGGCTGGTGTTGACGCAGAAGTTCATCGTCAGCGTCGGCTCGTCCACCTTCAGCATCGGCAACGGCGCCGGGTTCAGCGGGCTCGTCACGGTCACCCCGATGCCGATCTCGTCGATGCCGTTGATCAGCACGATGTCGCCGGGGCCGGCTTCCGTCACCTGCACGCGGTCCAGACCCTGGAAGGTCAGCACGTTGTTGACACGGCCCTTGATGGTGCGGCCGTCCGGGCCTTCCATGACCAGCACGTCCATCGCCGGCTTGATCGTGCCCTGGCTGATGCGGCCCACGCCGATGCGGCCGACGAAGGTCGAGTAGTCGAGTGCCGAGATCTGCAGCTGCAGCGGCGCCGCCGGATCACCGTTCTGCGCCGGCACGTGCTGGAGCACCGTGTTGAACAGGGCCGACATGTCGGGGCCCCACTGCTCGCCCGGTGCGCCCTCGACCAGCGAGGTCCAGCCGTTGATGCCCGAGGCGTAGACGACGGGGAAGTCGAGCTGCTCGTCACTGGCGCCGAGCTTGTCGAACAGGTCAAACGCGGCGTTGATGACAGCGTCTGGCTTCGCGCCCGGCTTGTCGACCTTGTTCACCACGACGATCGGCTTCAGACCGAGGGCCAGCGCCTTCTTGGTCACGAAGCGCGTCTGCGGCATCGGGCCTTCCTGCGCGTCGATCAGCAGCACGACGCCGTCGACCATCGACAGCGCGCGCTCGACTTCACCGCCGAAGTCCGCGTGTCCGGGGGTGTCGACGATGTTGATGTGCGTGCCTTCCCAGCTCACGGCGCAGTTCTTGGCCAGGATGGTGATGCCACGCTCGCGTTCGATGGCGTTGTTGTCCATCACGGTGTCGACGATCTTCTCGTGCTCGGCGAAGGTGCCGCTCTGGCGCAGAAGCTGGTCGACCATCGTGGTCTTGCCATGGTCGACGTGGGCGATGATGGCGATGTTGCGGATTTGCTTGCTCATGGGGTGTAACGCCAGGGTGTGGCCGTTCCGATCATTCAGGTTTCAGGATTCAGGACGGCTGCAGGGCCTGGACTTCAAGAGGACTCAGGAGCCGATCGGCGATCAGCTCGCCAGCCGTGATGTGGGCGCTGCCCAGCAGGGCGCGACCGTCGGGACCATAGACACGCACGCGCTCGGCATCGGCTTGACCCGTGCGGCGGCGCATGCCCGAGAGGAAACGACCGGCGTCTTCAGGGCTCAGATGCACCGCCGGCCAGTCCGACAGCAGCACATCGACGGGCAGCACC
The DNA here is from genome assembly GCF_034519685.1 of Sphaerotilus sp. Classification (GTDB taxonomy): domain Bacteria; phylum Pseudomonadota; class Gammaproteobacteria; order Burkholderiales; family Burkholderiaceae_C; genus Sphaerotilus. Next base: position 333,904 of record NZ_JAXHOF010000003.1, read on the forward strand.
CGTGCATCGCGCTCGGCCTCGCCCATCGCCGTCAAGGCGTCGAGCGTGACCGAGCCGCGCAGATCGACCGGACCGCTGGCGATGCGCCGCAGTCCCGCCAGATGGGCGCCACAGCCGAGCGCTTCACCGATGTCCTCGGCGAGCGTGCGGATGTAGGTGCCCTTGGTGCACAGCACGTCGATCACCAGCGTTTCCGGCCGATCAGCCTGCCACGCGATGAAGTCAATGCGGTGAATCGTGACTTGCCGCGGCTGGCGCTCGATGGTGATGCCTGCGCGGGCGTACTCGTAGAGCGCCTTGCCGTTGTGCTTGAGCGCCGACTGCATCGGCGGGAGCTGCGAGATCAACCCCGTGAAACGCGCGCAGGCCAGGTCGATCAACGTCCGGTCCACCTGCACCGGGCGCTCCTCGACCACCTCGCCCTCGCGGTCACCACCGACCCGGCGCTGACCGAGGTGCAGCGTGGCCCGGTAGCCCTTGTCGGCCTCCAGGCTGACCTGCGAGAACTTGGTCGCCGCACCGAAGCAGATCGGCAGCAGGCCGGTCGCCAGCGGGTCGAGCGTGCCGGTATGGCCCGCCTTCTCGGCGCGGAACAGGCGCTTGACCTTCTGCAGCGCGTCGTTGCTCGACAGACCGATGGGCTTGTCGAGCAGCAGCACGCCATGCACCGCGCGGCGCTGGATGCGCACGCGGGGCGGCGGCGAGGCCACCACGTCGGCAGCCACCGGAGTCACGTCGGCAGTCATCGGGATGCGTCGTCTTTCGGTTTGCCGTCGACTGCAGCGTCCACCGGAGCGTCGTCCGGGACACGCTGCGCATTGGCCAGGGTGATCAGCGCACTCAACTCCGCCGCACGTTCGGTGGTGCGGTCGAAATGGAAATGCAGCGTCGGCACGGTGTGGATCTGCAGACGCTTGAACAGGCCGTTGCGCAGGAAGCCGGCGGCCTCGTTGAGCGCCACTTCGGTCTCGCTGGCCTCGCCGGTCAGCACCGAGAAGCGGATGCGGGCATGGGCGTAGTCCGGCGTGATGTCCACGGCGCTGACCGTGACCATGCCGATGCGCGGATCCTTGAGGTCGCGGATCAGCTCGGCCACATCGCGCTGGATCTGGTCGGCTACCCGGAAGCTGCGGTTGGGAATGGAACGCTTGTGTCGCATGGATATCGCATCGAAGCCCATGGCAATCTGCCACGGAAAAACAACGAGGCCCCGACACAACGTCGGGGCCCGGAACGTGGGGGTGCCGCCTTACAGCGTGCGCGCCACTTCCTTGATCTCGAAGAACTCCAGCTGATCGCCTTCAGCGATGTCCGTGTAGTTCTTGAGCTTGATACCGCACTCGAAGCCTTCCTTGACTTCCTTCACATCGTCCTTCAGGCGGCGCACCGAATCGACTTCGCCGGTGTAGATGACGATGTTCTGGCGCAGCAGGCGGAAGCGGCAGCCACGGCGCACCAGACCCGAGGTGACCATCGAGCCGGCAATGGTACCGATCTTGGTCGCCACGAACACGGTGCGGATTTCCGCGGTACCGATGGCCTCTTCGCGCTGCTCCGGTGCCAGCATCCCCGACATGGCCGCCTTGATCTCGTCGACCGCGTCGTAAATGATGTTGTAGTAGCGCAGGTCGACGGCGTTGTTGTCCGCCAGCTTGCGCGCACCGGCATCGGCACGGGTGTTGAAGCCGATGATGACCGCCTTCGACGCGATCGCCAGGTTGACGTCGGACTCGCTGATGCCACCGACCGCCGCGTGGACGATCTGCACCTTGACCTCGTCGGTCGAGAGCTTGAGCAGCGAGGTCGCCAGCGCTTCCTGCGAACCCTGCACGTCGGCCTTGATGATCAGCGGCAGCATCTGTGCAGCGCCCTGGCCCATGTTCTCGAACAGGTTCTCCAGGTTCGCGGCCTGGCGCTTGTTCAGCGTCACTTCGCGGTACTTGCCTTGGCGGAACGTGGCGATTTCACGGGCACGGCGTTCGTCCACCAGCACCATGAACTCGTCACCGGCGCGCGGCACCTCGGTCAGGCCCTGGATTTCCACCGGAATGGACGGACCAGCCTCCTGGGTCGCCTTGCCGTTCTCGTCGAGCATGGCACGCACGCGGCCATAACTCTGACCCGCCAGCACGGCGTCGCCGCGCTTGAGCGTGCCGGACTGGACCAGCACCGTCGCGACCGGGCCGCGGCCCTTGTCCAGACGGGCTTCGATCACGAGGCCCTTGGCCAGCGCGGCCACCGGGGCGCGCAGCTCCAGCACTTCGGCCTGCAGCAGCACCTGCTCCAGCAGCGCATCGATGCCCTGACCGGTCTTGGCGGACACCAGACAGAACGGCGACTCGCCACCGAACTCTTCCGGGATCACGCTTTCGGCGACCAGTTCGCTCTTCACGCGCTCGAGGTTCGAGTCTGGCTTGTCGATCTTGTTGATCGCGACCACGATCGGCACCCCCGCCGCCTTGGCGTGGTGGATGGCTTCCTTGGTCTGCGGCATCACGCCGTCGTCCGCCGCCACCACCAGGATGACGATGTCCGTGGCCTTGGCACCGCGGGCACGCATGGCCGTGAAGGCTTCGTGACCCGGGGTGTCGAGGAAGGTGATCACGCCGCGCTCGGTTTCCACATGGTAGGCGCCGATGTGCTGCGTGATGCCGCCGGCTTCGCCCGCCGCCACACGGGTGGTGCGGATGTAGTCGAGCAGCGAGGTCTTGCCGTGGTCGACGTGGCCCATGACGGTGACCACCGGAGGACGCGGCAGCGCCTCGCCAGCTTCCGCGGCGTTTTCCTCTTCGAGGAAGGCATCCGGATCGTCCAGCTTGGCGGCAAACGCCTTGTGGCCCATTTCCTCGACGAGGATCATGGCCGTTTCCTGGTCCAGCTGCTGGTTGATGGTGACCATCTGACCCAGTTTCATCAGCTGCTTGATGACCTCGGACGCCTTGACCGACATCTTGTGCGCCAGATCGGCCACCGAAATGGTCTCGGGCACATGGACTTCATGGACCTGGACCTCGACCTGCGGTGCAAAACGCTCGTTGCCGCTGTCCTGGCGGTCGCCACGGCGGCCACTGGAGCGGCCCGCCGGCGCACGCCAGCCAGTGCCTCCGCCGGGACGCGGCGGGTCGGTACGGCCCTTCGCGGCGGCGGAGCGCTTCTTGGCGGCGTCATCGGCCCAGCTCGACGACAGCTTCTCCGACTTGACGGCCTTCTTGTCACCCGGCTTCTCGCCCGGCTTGGCGGCCGTGGTCGTGGCCGGCGCAGCACCGGGGGTTCCCGGCTTCGGACGGTGGATCGTGCCCTTGATGCCATCTTTGCCAGCAGCACCGGCAGCCGGCACGGCAGCAGCCGGTGCAGGCTTCGGCTCTTCCGGCTTCTTGGCCACCAGAACCTTGCTCTTGCGGGACATCATGTCGCGGATCGCGGCAGCCTCCGCTTCCGCAGCCTTGCGGCGGCGGTCCTGCTCGATCTGACGCTGTGCGTCACCAGCGGCGGCATCTGCCGCCTTGACGACACGCGCACCGGCGCCGGGCAACGACGGCGCCTGCACACCACGCACTGGCGTCACGGCGGCGGGCGGCGGCGGCGCCACCACCCCACGCGGAGGCACGGGCATCGGCACGCTGGGCGCACGGGCGGCAGGGGGCGCGACAGGCTTGTCGACTGCCGCGACCACCACGGGTGCTTCCACCACCGGCGGCACAGCGGCCACGACCGGAGGGGCCACCACGGCGGGCGCAGCCACCGGAGCCGCAGCGACGCCACGTCGTGCGCCAGCCGGCCCGTTGCCACGGCGACGGGAATCCGCCGCCGCATTCAGGGCGGCCACTTCGGCAGCCGCACGGGCCTGGGCCTCGGCACGGTTACGGGCCTGGGTTTCACGGGCCAGCACGTCCTTGGCAGCCTGGGCCTGCGCCGCCAGATCGGCGTCGCTGACCACGACCGCAGCAGCAGCAGCCTGCGCACGGGCGGCCGCTTCTCGCTCGGCCGCTTCTGCCGCAGCGCGGGCAGCCGCTTCGGCCGCCGCACGGGCAGCCGCTTCGGCCGCCGCAGCAGCAGCGGCTTCCTCGATGGCAGCGCGCTCGGCGGCTTCCTGGCGGGCACGGGCCTGTTCGGCCTGGCGCTCGGCTTCGGCGGCTTCTGCCGCGCGGCGCAGCGCTTCCGCAGCCTGGTCGACGCCGTCGTCCTTGGCCGACGGCTCGAATTCTTCTGCCTCTGACGCCGCCAGTGGCTCCGAAGCCGCAGCGCCGGAAACGAAGTCATCACGTTTGACGAAGGTGCGCTTCTTGCGCACTTCCACCTGGATCGTGCGGGCCTTGCCGGAAGCGTCCGCCTGCTTGATCTCGCTGGTGGACTTCTTGGTCAGCGTGATCTTCTTGCGATCTCCGCCAACCGTGCCGTGCGAGGTGCGCAGGTACGCCAGCAGGCGCTCCTTGTCGGCCTCGGTCAAGGCATCCTGGTCGGATCCCTTGCTCACTCCGGCGTGTTGAAGTTGCTCGAGCACAGTCGATACCGAACTTTTGAGTTCGGCAGCGAACTGGGCAACGGTGGTCACAGCCATGTGTTTGTTTCCTTGGGACGTGCGTCGTGTGCGGTCGGATCGGACAGAGTGAGCGTTCAGGCGGTGAACCAGTGTTCACGGGCCTTCATGATCAGGGCCTTGGCCGCCGCTTCGTCGATGCCCGTCATCTCGGTGAGTTCATCCACGGCGAGATCAGCCAGATCATCGCGGGTGTGAATCCCCCCTTCGGAGAGCTTCGCGATCAGCTCGGGGGACAGCCCCTCCACATCGCGCAGATCCTGGGTGACTTCCTCGACGCGCTCTTCCTTGGCGATTTCCATCGTCAACAGCACGTTCTTGGCGCGGGTCCGCAATTCCTGCACCGTCTCTTCGTCAAAGGATTCGATCTCCAGCATCTCCTGAATCGGCACATAGGCCACTTCTTCGAGACTGGTGAAACCTTCGGCGATCAGGATGTCGGCCACCTCTTCATCCACGTCGAGCCTGTCGACGAAGAGCTTGCGGATGCCGTCGCTCTCCTGAGCCTGCTTGGCCACCGATTCCTCGGCGGTCATGATGTTGATGCGCCAGCCGGTCAGCTCGGAGGCGAGGCGCACGTTCTGGCCGCCACGGCCGATGGCGATGGCGAGGTTTTCCTCGTCCACCACCACGTCCATGGCGTGTTTCTCTTCGTCCACCACGATGGACTGGACATTCGCCGGGGCCAGTGCGCCGATGACAAACTGCGCGGGGTCTTCCGACCACAGCACGATGTCCACACGCTCGCCCGCCAGCTCGTTGGTCACGCCATTGACACGCGAACCGCGCACACCGACACAGGTGCCGATGGGATCGACCCGCTTGTCGTAGGACACGACGGCGATCTTGGCCCGCGAACCCGGGTCACGGGCACAGCTCTTGATCTCCAGCAGGCCCTGCTCGATCTCGGGCACTTCCTGGCGGAACAGCTCGACCATGAACGAGGGAGCCGAGCGCGACAGCACGATCTGGGGACCGCGCAGCGTCGGATCGATCTCGACCATCATGGCCCGCACGCGGTCGCCGCTGCGCAGGTTTTCCTTCGGGATCAGCTCGCTGCGCTTCAGGCGGCCTTCGACACGGCCGCTCTCGATGATGAGATCGCCCTTGTCGAGACGCTTGACGGTGCCGGTGAAGATCTTGTCGCCGCGCGACAGGAAGTCGTTCAGCAGCTGCTCGCGCTCGGCGTCGCGGATCTTCTGCAGGATGACCTGCTTGGCGGCCTGCGCACCGATGCGCCCGATCGGCACGGACTCGACCGACTCTTCGAGGTAGTCGCCCACATCGATGTCGTCGATCTGCTCCTTCGCCTCGAAGTGCAGGATCTCGGCCTCGGCCTGCTGCAGACCCGCTTCATCCGGCACGACGTGCCAGCGGCGGAAGGTCTCGTAGGCACCCGATTCGCGGTCGATGGCGACACGGATGTCGACTTCGCCCTCATAGAGTTTCTTGGTGGCCGATGCCAGTGCCAGTTCGACGGCACCAAACACGACTTCACGATCCACGTTCTTCTCACGCGAGATCGCATCCACCAGCATCAACAGTTCGCGGTTCATTCTTCGTGACCTCCGGATTCCTGTGTCGCCCCGCCCGCCGCCGTGTCTCGTCGGCCGCGCCCCTTGAAATCCACGACCGGAACCAACCGGGCATCACGGACTTCATCGAGCACAAACCCCAGCACCTGGCTTTCCTTGCCTTCATGGAAAACCAGCTCGAGACCTGCAGCAGGGTCGTCGCCCACCACGCGCAACACGCCGCGGTATTTCTTGCGCCCCTGGAAAACCACCTTGAGGGTCAGATCGATTTCCGATCCTGCAAACCGCACGAAGGCATCCAGACGCTTGAGCGGCCGGTCCAGACCAGGAGAGGAGACTTCGAGCCGCTCGTAATCGCAACCCTCCACCTCCAGCACGCGCTGAAGCTGTCGGGTCACCTGCTCGCAATCTTCCACCGTGACAAATTCGCCCGGCCCGGTCGGGTAGACGGCACCGGGTAACCGGTCGATATAGACGCACAGAAGCCCGCGCAGGCCACGCTCGACATCCACGAGTTCGTAGCCCAATCCGGTCACGGTGCGTTCGACAGCCTGCTGCCAGTTCATCAATGCAGTACAAACGGCAGCCTCTTAGCCGCGCAACCACGGTGAACACCCTGCGGTGCTTCCCGTCGTCACGCCAGCCGGCTGCCGCGCTCCTTCCGGTGCCTTGCGGCGGTTCAAGCAAAAAAAATGGGCTGGATTCCTCCGCCCATTCAGCGTTTTAGCGAAAACGCGATGATACCCGACGCCGGCCCCGCGGGCAACCACTGCACACCGACCACTCGGGTGCGTGCGAGAATCCGTTGTTTCGATCCCTGATCCACCGCTCGGAGAGTCCATGGGTTTTCTCGCAGGCAAGCGCCTATTGATCACCGGTCTGCTGTCGAATCGCTCGATCGCCTACGGCATCGCAAAGGCATGCCACCGCGAAGGCGCCGAACTCGCATTCAGCTACGTCGGTGAGCGCTTCAGGGAACGCGCCACCGAATTCGCGCAGGAGTTCGACTCGACGCTGGTCCACGACTGCGATGTCAGCAGCGACGAGCAGATCCAGCGCATGTTCGACGCACTGGGGCTCGCCTGGGCCGGTGGTTTCGACGGCTTCGTCCACTCGATCGGCTTCGCCCCGCGCGAGGCCATCGCCGGCGAATTCCTGGATGGCCTGAGCCGTGAAGCCTTCCGCGTCGCCCACGACATCTCCGCCTACAGCTTCCCCGCCATGGCCAAGGCCGCCCTGCCCCACCTGCGCGAGCGCAGCGCCCTGCTGACGCTGAGCTACCTGGGCGCAGAGCGGGTCGTGCCGCACTACAACACCATGGGACTGGCCAAGGCCTCGCTCGAAGCCAGCGTGCGCTACCTGGCGGCCAACCTCGGCCCGCAGGGCATCCGCGTCAACGGCATTTCAGCCGGTCCGATCAGGACACTGGCCGCCAGCGGCATCAAGGACTTTGGCAAGCTGATGGCCATCTTCGCGCAGAACGCCCCGCTGCGCCGCCTCGTCACCATCGAGGACGTGGGCAACGTCGCCGCCTTCCTGCTCTCCGATCTGGCAGCAGGCATGACGGCAGAGATCACCTATGTGGACGGCGGGTTCAGCCACGTCATGGTCGGCTCGTCTGATGCATGAGTCCGGCAGGCACCACACCATGACCCATCTGCGCGCCCTGCTCGCCGAAGACGACGCCATCCTGGCGGATGCGCTGTGCGCCAACCTGCGCTCGGCAGGCTTCGAGGTCGAGGTCGCCGACAACGGCGCGGTTGCCGAGTACCTGCTGACCCGCCAGACCTTCGATGTCGGCATCATCGACATCGGTCTGCCGCTGATCGACGGTCTGACCGTAGTGCAGCGGGTTCGGGTGGCCAAACCGGCCATGCCACTGCTCATCCTGACGGCGCTCGATGGCCTGCACAACCGCGTGGCCGGCCTGAACGCCGGTGCCGACGACTACCTGACCAAGCCCTTCGACTTCCCCGAACTCGAGGCGCGCATCCGGGCCGTGCTGCGCCGTAGCCAGCCCCCCGCACCCGTCGGCACACCGGCCGAGCCCTCTGACGCACTGCTGGTCGGCCAGCTGCAGTTCGACCGCGACGCCCGCCGCGTGACGATCGCCGGCCAGCCGGTCGACCTCTCGCCGCGCGAATGGTTGCTGCTGGAGCTGCTCCTGAGCCAGCGGCGCAAGGTCATCACCAAGGAACAGATCGCACAGGCGTGGTCCACCGAAGTCTCGGAGAGCGGTGGTCCCAGCTCGCTGGAGGTCTACATCCACCGCCTGCGCCGCAAGCTGGAGGGCTCGGGCGTGGGCATCCGGACCGTGCGCGGACTGGGCTATCTGCTCGAAACCCAGGACTGAGCCGGACACAGGGCACGCGGCAGATCCACCGCCTTGCGCTCGGCGCAGCCACACTGTGCTGCCATGCTGAACCTGCTCCAACCCCTGCTCAACCGGCTGCCGGTGGTCTCTCCCGGCAGCAGATCGCTGCGCCGCCACCTGCTGTCCTGGCTGCTGCTGCCCCAGCTCGTGCTGTGGCTGGCCGCGGCCGCAGTAACCTACAACGTCGCCGTGCGCTATGCCGACCGGGCCAATGACCACGGTCTCTACCTGTCCTCCCGTGCCCTGGCCCGGCAGGTCAAGCCCATCGACAGCGGCCTGCTGGTCGACTTCCCGCGCGCAGCCAAGGACATCATCGAAGCCGACCCCGACGACCGTGTCTACTACATGGTCAGCAGCCCGCCGGGCGAGTTCATCCTCGGCAACCACAAGCTGCCGCCTCCGCCCGAAGCGGCCGACACCCTCCGTCCGGACCGCCCCACCTTTTACGACGGCCAGGTGGACACCTCCGATGGCAGCAGCGTGCAAGTGCGTGTCGCCGCCATCCTGCTGGACTACGGCGAACCCAGCCTGCAGCAGCGGATGCTGGTGCAGGTAGCCAAGAGCCGGGTCAGCCGCGAGGCACTGGCGCGCAACATCCTGATCGACACGGTGCTACCGCTGTCGGTGCTGGTGCTGGCGATGTCGGCGCTGGTGTGGGCGGGCGTGCGCACCGGGCTGGCACCGCTGGCCCGACTGCGCGAGGCGGTCAGCGGACGCGGGCCGAACGACCTGGCGCCCATCGAGCTGCACTCCGCGCCCGAGGAGGTGCGCGATCTCGCGGCAGCCGTCAACACGCTGCTGGCCGCCGTGCACGCCTCGGTAGTGGAGCAGCGCCGCTTCATCAGCGACGCCGCACACCAGCTGCGCACCCCGCTGGCCGGCCTGAAAAGCCAGTCCGAACTCGCGCTGAAGGAAGCCACCGAGCCAGCCCTGCGCGCCCGGCTGGAGCGCGTCCGCGAGAGTGCCGCCCGCAGCGCCCACCTCGTCACCCAGCTGCTCACCCTGGCACGGGCCGAGCCGGAGTCGCTCGCTACGCTGGGACGCAGCCGCTTCGACCTGCGCCGCCTCGTGCAGGACCTGACGGCAGAAATGGTGCCGCGGGCGCTGGGTGAAGGCATCGATCTCGGCATGGATGGCGGAGACACGCCCGATGGCGCCTCCGACCAGGACACCGACGACGACACACCGCTGTGCCCTCTGACGATGGAAGGCAATGCACTGTTAATCCGTGAAGCAATTGTTAATCTTATCGACAACGCCATCCGCTATGCCGGTCGCGGCACGGAGATCACCGTGCGCGTGCGGCCTGATCCGGATCTGCAGGACATGGCGCTGGTGGAGGTCGACGACACCGGGCCTGGCCTGCCGGTGGCGCTGCACACACAGGTGTTCGACCGTTTCTTTCGGGGCACCAACGAGGGGCGAGGCTGCGGGCTCGGGCTGGCGATCGTCAAGGAGATCGTCGAGCGGCACCGGGGGCGGGTGCAGGTGGCGTCGCTGCACCCGCGCGGACTGCGTGTCCAGATACGGCTGCCGCAGAGCGTCAGGGCTTTCACCTAGTGTTAATTTTTTAAAGCAAAATTAATATTCGGGCTTGTTCTCACCTCACCACCGTTCTTGATTCCGGAGTGCACATGAAAAAGTTGGAGATGACCCGCCCCGCGCGTACCCTGCTGGCCCTCGTGGCTGGTCTGTCCATGGCAGGCCTGTCGCAAGCGGGCGAAGTCGAGGTCCTGCACTGGTGGACCTCGGGTGGCGAAGCCAAGGCCGCGTCCGCCCTGAAGGCCACGCTGCAGGGCAAGGGCCACACCTGGAAGGACTTCGCGGTCGCCGGCGGTGGTGGTGACTCGGCCATGACGGTGCTGAAGTCGCGTGTCGTGTCGGGCAACGCCCCGGCCGCGGCCCAGATCAAGGGCCCGTCGCTGCAGGAATGGGCTGCCGAAGGCGTGCTGGCCAACATCGACGACGTGGCCAAGGCCGAGAAGTGGGACAGCCTGCTGCCGCCGGTGGTCGCCAATGTCATGAAGTACAAGGGCAACTACATCGCCGCCCCGGTGAACGTCCACCGCGTGAACTGGCTGTGGGCCAACCCGGAAGCTTTCAAGAAGGCCGGCGCCAAGGTGCCGACCAACTGGGACGAGTTCTTCGTCGCCGCCGAAGCCCTGAAGAAGGCCGGTGTCATTCCCGTCGCGCACGGTGGCCAGAACTGGCAGGACTTCACCACGTTCGAGAGCGTGGCACTGGGCGTCGGTGGCGCCGAGTTCTACAAGAAGGCCCTGGTGCAGCTCGACCAGACCGCCCTGAAGAGCCCGACCATGGACAAGGTGCTGACCACCTTCAAGAAGGTCAAGGACTACACCGACAAGAACGCCCCGGGCCGTGACTGGAACCTGGCGACCGCGATGGTCATCAAGGGCGAAGCCGGCATGCAGCTGATGGGCGACTGGGCCAAGGGCGAGTTCGTCGCCGCCGGCAAGGTGCCGGGCAAGGACTTCGTCTGCGCCGCCGCGCCGGGCACGGCCAAGTCCTTCACCTTCAACGTCGACTCGTTCGCCATGTTCAAGCTGAAGAACGACGCCAACGTCAAGGCCCAGAAGGACCTGGCCGCCGCGATCATGTCCACCGGCTTCCAGGAAGTGTTCAACCTGAACAAGGGCTCGATCCCGGTTCGCCTGAACATGGACCTGGCCAAGTTCGACGACTGCGCCAAGCTCTCCAGCAAGGACTTCGTGGACACCGCCAAGTCGGGCTCGCTGGTGCCGTCCGTCGCCCACGGCATGGCCGTGCCGTCGGCCGCCGCCGGCGCGATCCAGGACGCCGTCAGCCAGTTCTGGAACAGCGACAAGATGACCGCTGCTGAAGCCATGGCCAAGATCGCCACGGCGGCCCAGACCAAGTAAGCCGGATCGGCCGTCACCATGGCGGCCTTCTCCCCTGAGCCACCGGCCCTGACAAGCCGGTGGTTTCGTTTGCACCTGCGGGACACACGACATGGCCTCCCCTAGCGCCGCTGCGCGTCTGGATCACTGGCTGCCCCGGATCGTTCTGGCGCCCAGTTTCATCCTCTCCTTCCTCTTCATCTACGGCCTGATCGCCTGGAACGGCTACCTGTCGGTATCCGCCTCGCGACTGCTGCCCAACTATGAATTTGTCGGCTTCCAGCAGTACACCATCCTGTTCGCGAACGAACGCTGGATGGTCGCGCTGAAGAACCTGGCCATCTTCTCGACGCTGTTCATCGCATTCTCGATGGCGGTCGGCCTGCTGCTGGCGATCCTGCTGGACCAGAAGATCCGCGTCGAAGGCGTGCTGCGCACGGTGTACCTGTACCCGATGGCGCTGAGCTTCATCGTCACCGGCACCGCCTGGAAATGGATCCTGAACCCCGGTCTGGGCATCGAGCACCTGATGCACCAGTGGGGCTTCGAGAACTTCACCTTCGACTGGCTGGTCAACCCGGACTACGCGATCTACACCGTCGTCATCGCCGGCGTCTGGCAGAGCGCAGGCTTCGTGATGGCGCTGTTCCTGGCCGGCCTGCGCGGCATCGACGACTCCATCATCAAGGCCGCCCAGATCGACGGCGCGACGCTGCCGCAGGTCTACTGGCGCATCATCATCCCGAGCATGCGGCCGGTGTTCTTCTCGACGCTGATGGTGCTGGCGCACATCGCGATCAAGAGCTTCGACCTGGTGATGGCGCTGACCGCAGGCGGTCCGGGCTTCGCGACCGACGTGCCGGCGACCTTCATGTACACGATGGCCTTCACCCGCGGCCAGATCGGCCTGGGCGCTGCGTCCGCCACCGTGATGCTGGCGACCGTGGCGGCGATCGTCGTGCCCTACCTCTACAGCGAACTGCGTTCGCAGCGCCGCTGAGCGACGAACGAGGAGCCTTTCCCCATGAAACACATCCACCGACTCGTCCTGTTCGGACTGCTCGCGCTGTTCGCGGTCTTCTTCCTGCTGCCGCTCTATGTGATGCTGGTCACCTCGCTCAAGGACATGAGCGAGATCCGTGGCGGCAGCCTGCTGTCGCTGCCCGCCGGCCTGGACTTCACCGCCTGGGGCAAGGCGTGGTCCACGGCCTGCACCGGCACCGACTGCGGCGGCCTGCAGCCCTACTTCTGGAACTCGATGACGATGATCATCCCGGCCGTGCTCATCTCGACCACGCTCGGGGCGCTCAACGGCTATGTGCTGACGAAGTGGCGCTTCAAGGGCAGCGAGTTGTTCTTCTCGCTGATGCTGTTCGGCGTGTTCATGCCGCTGCAGGTGGTGCTGCTGCCGATGTCGCAGGTGCTGGGCTGGATCGGGCTGTCGGACTCGGTGTGGGGCCTCGTCTGCGTCCACGTCCTGATGGGCCTGGCATCCACCACGCTGTTCTTCCGCAACTACTACCTCGGCCTGCCGGACGAGCTGGTCAAGGCGGCGATGCTGGACGGCGCGGGTTTCTTCCGCATCTTCTGGCGCATCGTGCTGCCGCTGTCCACGCCGATCCTGGTCGTGACGGTGATCTGGCAGTTCACCAACATCTGGAACGACTTCCTGTTCGGGGTCGTCTTCTCCGGCGCGGACTCCAAGCCGATCACGGTGGGCCTGAACAACCTGGCCAACACCTCCAGCTCGGTCAAGGAATACAACGTGGACATGGCCGCCGCGATGATCGCCGCGCTGCCGACGCTGTTCGTCTATGTCGTCGCTGGCAAATATTTCGTGCGTGGCCTGACCGCCGGCGCCGTCAAGGGTTAAGGGCTACGGCTCGAAGGATAGATTCATCATGGGCGCACTTTCCATCCGCAACGTCCGCAAGAGCTACGGCGAGACGCACATCCTCAAGGGCATCGACCTGGAGATCGACAAGGGCGAGTTCCTGATCCTGGTCGGGCCGTCCGGCTGCGGCAAGTCGACGCTGCTGTCGATGATCGCCGGCCTGGATTCGCCGACCTCCGGCACGATCCACATCGGCGAGCGCGACGTGACACACGAGCTGCCGAAGAACCGCGACATCGCCATGGTGTTCCAGAGCTACGCGCTCTACCCGAACATGAACGTGGCCGAAAACATCGCCTTCGGGCTGGAGATGCGCAAGGTGCCCAAGGCCGAGCGCGAGAAGGCCGTAGCCCGTGTCGCCAAGATGCTGCAGATCGAGCACCTGCTGGCCCGCAAGCCGGGCGCCCTGTCCGGTGGCCAGCGCCAGCGGGTGGCGATGGGCCGCGCGCTGGCGCGTGACCCGCTGCTGTTCCTGTTCGACGAGCCGCTGTCCAACCTCGACGCCAAGCTGCGTGTCGAGATGCGCGCCGAGATCAAGCTGCTGCACCAGCGCACGAAGACGACCACCGTCTACGTGACGCACGACCAGGTCGAGGCCATGACGCTGGGCGACCGGATCGCGGTGATGAAGGACGGCGTGGTGCTGCAGTTCGGCTCGCCAGACGACATCTATGCCCGCCCCGCCACGGTGTTCGTGGCCGAGTTCATCGGCTCGCCGGCCATGAACATGGTGCAGGCGCAGGCCAGCGCGCAAGGTGTCGTGGCCCATGGCGTGACGCTGCCGACCAGCGCAGCGCAGCAAGCCGCCACGAAGCCCGGCCAGAAAGTCATCTACGGCCTGCGGCCCGAGGCGCTGAACTTCGCCGACAGCGGCGTGGCCGGCGAGATCACGATGCTGGAGCCGACCGGCCCGGAAACCTATGTCAGCGTCCGGACCGCGGCCGGCATGCTGGTGGTGCGCTCGCCGGGCAAGGTGCTCTACCAGGTGGGGGACCGCGTCCACCTGGCCTGGGGCACGCACGATGTGCACCTGTTCGATGCCGAGAGCCAGAAGCGTCTGGCCGACTGAGCCGGATTGACGTAGGCGAGAAACCGACGGCGCGCTACGATGCGCGCCGTCTCCCCTTGAACTTCCCCCCTCGCCCCAGCCTGCCATGACCACTCGCTCGCCCTTTCCCCGTCTCGTGGCCGACGTCGGCGGCACCAACGCCCGCTTCGGCTGGATCGCCGAGGACGGTGCAGCCATCGACGCCGTGCGCACCCTGCCCTGCGCTGAACACGCCACGCTCGCCGACGCGGTGCGGGCCTATCTGACCGCACTCGGCCGGGGCCAGCCGGGCTCCATGGGCATGGGCATCGCCAACCCGATCACCGGGGACGAGGTGCGCATGACCAACCACCACTGGCAGTTCTCGATCTCCGGGCTGCAGGCCGAGCTGGGGCTGCAGCGGCTGGTGGTCATCAACGATTTCACGGCACTGGCGCTGTCGCTGCCTTCGCTGCAGCCGCACGAGCTGCGGCAGGTGGGCGGCGGCAGCGCGCGGGCCAACGCGGCCATGGCGCTGATCGGGCCGGGAACCGGGCTGGGCGTGTCGGGGCTGGTGCCAGCGGGGACGCAGTGGGTAGCGCTGGCCGGCGAAGGTGGGCATGTCACGCTGCCGGCCACCAACACACGCGAAGCCGCACTGATCGGATTGCTGACGCAACGCTATGGCCATGCCTCGGCGGAACGGGCGATCTGCGGCGCCGGACTGGTGGCGCTGTACGACGCGGTGTGCACGCTCGATGGGGCGATGCCGGAAGCGCTCAGCCCCGCGGATGTCTCGTCACGCGCGCTGGCGGGCAGCTGCGCCCGCTGCACCGAGGCGGTGGCGCACTTCTGCGCACTGCTCGGCAGCGTGGCGGGCAACCTGGCGCTGACGCTGGGCGCGCTGGGCGGGGTCTACATCGGTGGCGGCATCGTGCCCCGGCTGGGCGAGCTGTTCGACCGCTCGGACTTCCGCCAGCGCTTCGAGGCCAAGGGCCGCTTCAGCGCCTATCTGGCGCAGATGCCGGTGTTCGTGATCGATGCCAGCGTGTCGCCAGCGCTGCTGGGCGTGGCGCGGGCGCTCGATCAGGAACTCTGAACCCCGGACCGATCTGAAAACAAGAAAAAAGCCGCAGCGTCTGCGCTGCGGCTTTTTTCATGGGCGGCGGTTGGATACCGCCGGTCCGGTCAATCGACCAGTGCAGCCGTCCAGTTGCCCGGACCCAGCTTGGTCACCTGGACCTTGACATGGGTCTTGAGCGCACTGGCTTGCGTGAAGCCCGGCACCTCGCCGGTACAGCCCACGCAGCTGGTGGAGGGATTCTGCGACTGGCGGGCGTTCCAGGTCTTGGAGAACACTTCACCGGACTTGGCAAACGCCACCTGCAGCGTCAGGTTGGTCAGCGCAGGATTCGACACCGACTCCTGGGCGACCGAGATCTTGTAGACCCCTTCCTTGAGCACGTTTTCGTCACACGAAGCGTAGTAGTGCTCCGGACCGACCGTGGTGCTGTCTGCGTCCAGGTAACCAGCGTCGCCCTGGCGGGCTGCCGTGGTCTGACCACCACCCTTGTTGCGCTCGGCCAGGCCGTAGTAGACATGGGTGCCAGTCGGCTCGATGACGTGCAGGTCCAGATCGTTCTGGATGTCGGTGCCATCAGCCAGCTTGCCGATGGCCGTCGCCGGAACGGACCAGGACAAGGTCGCGGTGATGAAGCCCTGGTTGCTGGTCGGATTCGGGATCGTCAGCGCCGCCATGGTGGTGGTCAGCGACGTTCCCAGCGCTGAGGCGGGCGCGGTGGCCAGCACTTCCTTGCGAACCGTGTTGTCGGTCGGGGCACCCAGCTTGGTGAACGCCTTGTTGGCAAACAGCTCGCCCTGCGAATACGCCACCATCAGCAGCTTCTGGCGCTCCGTGTACAGCGCCTGCGCACGGGCCAGCTGGCGAGCAGCCAGTGTCGTGTTGTTGCCGTCGGCCAGCTGTGCGGTCAGTTCGGTGCGGACCTTGGCAGACAGCGAGTTGACCGTCCCGGGAAAACTGCTGGTGACCGCGAGGAACCGCGCGTCTGCCGACTTGGCCGCCAGCACCGACCATGCATCGGTGTTGCCGGACGCCATGTCCCAGAAGTACTCCCAGTTCTGGGTCAGCGCGCCATCGAGCAGCTTGCGGTATTCACCGGCCAGCGCCTGGAACCGCGACTCGGTCGCGCCGCTCGCGGTGCCGGCCGTGCTGTAGAAGGTTTCGTAGCGGACCGGCTCGGCCTTGCCGGCTGCGGTCGTCGCGGTTTCGGCCGCGCCGGTGTACTTGCCGTGGCGCGCGATCCGCAGCGCAGCGCGCTGGGCATCGGCGTCTTCCGGCGTGGCGAAGGTGCCGTTGTAGTACGCCACGACGTAGCCACCATCGGGCTCGCAGATCGTCGAGGCGGTCTGGGCGATGCCAGCAGTGTTGGCTGCCATCAGACCAAGGCCGACGGCAGCGCCCAGCAGGGAACGGAGGAAGGGAGCGGAGCGGAAATCAGACACAGCCGTCTCCTTCGGGTGCGCGGGCAACGGTGTCATTGACCTTCTCGACATAGGTGAGGTACGCCGTGACGCGGGCGTCGGTGTTGACAGTCACGCGGCGCAGATCGGCCACGGCCTTGTAGCCGGCCTCGATCGAATCCGCTTTCTGCATCACGCATTCCACCGCGTCGCTGGACGCCAGACGCGCAGCGCGCACCGCGGTGTCATCCGTCAGTGTCACGGTCAGCACGCTCTGGTAGGCCTTGGCCAACTGGGTGGCGGCCTTGGACTGGACGGAGGTGTAGGACTGCGCGCCGATCCAGGTCGCCACGTCGTCACGAACACCATCGCCATTCGCATCGGTTCCGGCCACCGCCGTCGAGCGGTCCAGCGTCAGCAGCGTCCCGTTGGTCTGCAACCGGGCCACCACTGCGGACGTTGCTTCAGCGGGAGGGGCTTCGCTTCCCCCGCCTCCGCCGCCACACCCCGTCAGCACACCCAAGGCGACCAGCCCCAGAAGTCGAGTTGTCTTGTTCAGCATCACTTCCACACTCTTTCGGTTTCAGTCTTGTTTGTTGTCTCTTGCCGGACAGTCTCACTGCATGAGCCCACCCACGACGTGAGCGGTTTCCCTGAACAGCGGATCCTGCTGCCCGGCAAAACACATTTTCGAACCGGTAAAGCGCGGTACACACCCTTCATTCGAGTGGTGATGAATTGAACATTTCCATTAATGCCAATTACGCAGCATTCGGCAGACCCGGCGCACCGGCACCCTGCTCGATCAAGGCCAGCAATCCCGCTTCGTCCAGGATGGGCAGGCCCAACGACTGAGCCTTTTCCAGCTTCGATCCCGCCTCGGCCCCCGCGACCACGTAGTGCGTCTTCTTCGAGACCGAGCCGCTCACCTTGCCGCCCGCCGCCTCGATCAACTCCTTGGCAGCGTCGCGCCCCAGCGTGGGCAGCGTGCCGGTCAGCACCAGCGTCAGCCCGGCCAGCGGCTGCGGTCCGGCGTCCGGTACGCCGTCGTGCTCGTCCCAGGTCAGCCCGCAGGCCCGCAACTGCTCGACCACCTCGCGGTTGTGCGGCTGATCGAAGAACGTGCGCAGGCTCTGTGCCACCACCGGCCCGACATCGGCCACCTCGACCAGCTGGGCCTCGGTCGCGTCCATCAGCCGGTCGATGCCGCCGAAATGTTTCGCCAGGGCCTTGGCCGTCGATTCGCCGACATGGCGGATGCCGAGCGCGTACAGGAAGCGGCCCAGCGTCGTGTGCCGGCTCTTCTCCAGCGCGTCGACGAGGTTCTGCGCGCTGCGCTCGCCCATGCGGTCCAGTGCGGCGAGCTTGGCCACGCCGAGCGTGTACAGCTCCGGCAGCGTCCGCACGATGCCCGCGTCCACGAGCTGCTCGACCACCTTGTCGCCCAGGCCCTCGACATCCACCGCGCGCCGGCCGGCGAAATGCAGGATGGCCTGCTTGCGCTGCGCCGGGCAGAACAGGCCGCCGGTGCAGCGCCAATCCGCCTCGCCCTCCTCGCGCACGATGTCGCTGCCGCAGACGGGGCAATGGCCGCCGAGGCGCTTGTACAGGTCGAACGGCTCGCCCGCGTCCGCCGGTCGGCGCTCCAGCACGACGCCAACCACCTCGGGGATCACGTCGCCTGCCCGCCGCACGATGACGGTGTCGCCCGCGCGCACGTCCTTGCGGCGCGTCTCGTCCTCGTTGTGCAGCGTGGCGTTGCTCACGGTGGTGCCGCCGACGAAGACCGGCTCCAGCTTGGCCACCGGCGTGAGCTTGCCGGTGCGGCCGACCTGGATGTCGATCTCGCGCACCGTGGTCATCTGCTCCTGCGCCGGGTACTTGTGCGCGACCGCCCAGCGCGGCTCGCGGCTGACGAAGCCGAGCTGGCGCTGAAGGGCCAGGTCGTCCACCTTGTAGACCACGCCATCGATGTCGAACGGCAGCTGGTCGCGCTGCGCACCGATGCGCTGGTGAAACGCTGACAGCCCGTCCGCGCCCTCCACCACCGCACGCTCGGCGCACACCGGCAGTCCGAAGGCATCCAGCGCATCCAGCACGCCGCTGTGCGTGCCCGGCAGCGCCCAGCCCTGGACCTCGCCCAGCCCGTAGGCGAAGAAGCTCAGCGGACGCTCGGCGGCCAGCGCCGGGTCGTGCTGGCGCACGGCGCCAGCGGCGGCATTGCGCGGGTTGACGTAGGTGCGCTCGCCCTTGTCGCCGCGGGCGATGCGCTCGCGTTGGCGCTCGTTGAGGCGGTCGAAGGCGTCGCGGCGCATGTAGACCTCGCCGCGCACCTCCAGCACCGCCGGCAGCGCCGTGTCCGGCACGTCGCGCAGGCGCAGCGGTATCTGGCCGATGGTGCGGATGTTCTGCGTCACGTCCTCGCCCGTCTCGCCGTCGCCGCGCGTGGCCGCCTGCACCAGCACGCCGTCCGCATAGCGCAGGTTGATCGCCAGCCCGTCGAACTTCAGCTCGCAGGCGTAGCGCAGCGCGGGCGCGTCCTCGGCCAGCGCCAGTTCGCGGCGCACGCGGGCGTCGAAGGTGCTGGCGCCGGTCGCCTCGGTGTCGGTTTCCGTGCGGATGGACAGCATCGGCACCGCGTGGCGCACCGGCTCGAAGCCGTCGAGTACCTGGCCCAGCACACGCTGCGTCGGCGAATCGGCGGTGCGCAGGTCGGGGTGCGCGGCCTCCAGCGCCTGCAGGGCCTGGAAGAGCCGGTCGTACTCGGCGTCGGGGATCTCCGGCGCGTCGAGCACGTAGTAGCGGTGGGCGTGGTGGTGCAGCTGCCGGCGCAACTCGGCGGCCTCGGCGGCCGGGGAAGCGACGCCGGGCGTGGCGTCCGGCGGCAGGGAAGGCGAGGAGAAAAGATCGGTTTGCGACATGCATGCCAGTGTAGGCGCGCCGCTTCTCCCGGCGCCCGGACCCGCGCCGAAGCCAGGGCGGAGGGAACCTTGACACATCTCAATCCCGACGCCGGAAGCGGGCACCAGACTGGCCGTTCTGCCCCTGAACGGACGGAGGAATGCTTGAAAGCGGATGCTGGATCGACCACACGAGACGCACGCAGCCCCTGGCATGCGTCCGAGAGTACCGACGTCCTGCGGGCCATGGGTTCGACCTCCCACGGGCTCGACCAGGCCGAGGTCAGCCGCAGGCTGAAGGTGCATGGCCCGAACCGCCTGGCCGAGGCGCCACCGCCGGGGCTGCTCACACGACTGGCCCGCCAGTTCAACAACCTCCTGCTGATCGTGCTGATGGTGGCCGCGGCGGTGACCGTGGCGATCGGCCATTGGATCGACGGCGGGGTCATCGCCGTGGTCGTGGTGCTCAACGCCCTGATCGGCTTCGTGCAGGAAGGCAAGGCCGAGCGGGCGCTCCAGGCGATCCGCCATCTGCTGTCGCCCCACGCGGTGGTGCTGCGCGACGGCCGGCAGCATGACCTCGATGCCGCGGACCTCGTGCCCGGTGACATCGTGCTGCTGGCCTCGGGGGACCGCCTGCCGGCGGACGTGCGCCTGCTGCAGGCGCGCAACCTGCGCGTCGATGAATCCGCCCTCACCGGCGAGTCGGTGCCGGTGGACAAGGCCACCAGCCCCGTGGCCGCCGAGGCCGCCATCAGCGACCGCCTGTGCATGGGCTACGCCGGCACGCTGGTGACCCAGGGCCAGGCGCAGGCGGTCGTCGTGGCCACTGGCGCGGCCACCGAGATCGGCCGCATCGGGCACCTGCTGGCGTGCGTCGAGGAAGACACGACGCCGCTGCTGGCGAAGATGGCCGTCTTCGGCCAGCGACTGACGACCGTGATCCTGGCGGTTGCCGCGCTGCTGTTCCTGTTCGGCACGCTCGCGCGCGGCATGCCGGCCGACGAGACCTTCATGGCCGCGGTCAGCCTGGCAGTGGCGGCGATCCCCGAAGGTCTGCCGGCCATCCTGACCATCACGCTGGCGATCGGCGTGCAGCGCATGGCGCGGCGCCATGCGGTGATCCGCCGCCTGCCGGCGGTCGAGACCCTGGGGTCGGTGAGCGTCATCTGCTCCGACAAGACGGGCACGCTCACCCGCAACGAGATGACCGTGCAGTCGGTGGTCTGCGCCGGGCAGACGCTGGAGGTGCAGGGAGCAGGCTATGCGCCACAGGGACACCTGGTGCTCGACGGCCAGGCCATCGACACCGCGCGGCTGCCCACGGCGGCCCCGGGGATGCTGCGGCTCGCCGAAGTCGCGGCCTTGTGCAACGACGCCAGCCTGCACGAAGACGGCACGGGCTGGCACCTGGCCGGCGACCCGACCGAAGGCGCCCTGCTCACCCTGGCGATGAAAGCTGGCCTGCAGCCGGGCGCGCTCAGGGCCGAACGCCCGCGCCGGGACGTCATCCCCTTCGAGTCCGAGCACCGCTACATGGCCACGCTGCAGGCACGGGGCGAGGCCATGGTGCTGCTGCTCAAGGGCGCGCCCGAACAGGTGCTGGCCATGTGCACGCAGCAACTCGGCCCCGACGGCGGCGTGCAGCCGCTGGCAGCGCAGGGGTGGCGCGACGCCATCGACGCACAGGCCCGCGCCGGTCGGCGGGTGCTGGCCCTGGCCGAGCGCACGTTGCCAGCCGACCAGCAAGACCTGCAGCACCGCGATGTCGAGCAGGGGCTGACGCTGCTGGGCATCGTCGGCATCATCGATCCGCCGCGCGCGGAAGCCGTCGAGGCGGTGGCACGGTGCCAGGCGGCCGGCATCCGCGTCGTGATGATCACCGGCGACCACGGCGTCACGGCCAGCGCCATCGCCGGCCAGCTCGGCATGGGCATGGACCACCGCGCCATCACCGGACCCGAGATCGAGGCCATGGACGACGCGGCGCTGCGCGAGGCAGTGCGCGAGGCACGGGTGTTCGCGCGGGCGAGCCCCGAACACAAGCTGCGCCTGGTGCGCGCGCTGAAGGCCAACGGCGAGATCGTCGCGATGACCGGCGACGGCGTCAACGATGCACCGGCACTCAAGCAGGCCGATGTCGGCGTCGCCATGGGCATGAAGGGCACCGAAGCCGCCAAGCAGGCCGGCGCGGTGGTACTGGCCGACGACAACTTCGCGTCGATCGCCCACGCGGTCGAAGAAGGCCGCACCGTCTACGACAACCTGAAGAAGACCGTCACCTTCCTGCTGCCGATCAACGGCGGCGAGTCGCTGACCCTGCTGCTGGCGGTGCTGCTGGGCGTGGCCCTGCCAATCCTGCCGGCCCAGGTGCTGTGGGTGAACATGGTCAGCTCGGTCGCCCTGGCGATGGTGCTCGCGTTCGAGCCGACGGAGGCCGACGTCATGCGCCGGCCACCCCGGCCTGCCGGCGAGCCGCTGCTGTCGCGCTTTCTCGTCTGGCGCATCGTGTTCGTCTCGACGCTCTTCCTGGGCGGCATCTTCGCCATGTTCGAGTGGGCGCTGTGGCACGGCGCCAGCGTGGAGGCGGCCCGCACGGTGGCGGTCAACACGCTGGTGTGCATGGAGGTGTTCTACCTGTTCAGCGTGCGCTACCTGAAGTCGCCGTCCTTCACCTGGCAAGGGGTGCGCGGCACACCGCGGGTGCTGGTCGCGGTTGGCGGCGTGTGCGTGCTGCAGCTGCTCTTCACCTATGCGCCGGTGGTGCAGACCCTGTTCCGCACCGAAGCGCTGCCCCTGGTCTGGGGCCTGCGCATCCTGGCGGTGGGCGTCGGGCTGCTGCTGCTCCTGGAGGCCGAGAAGGCCGTGCTGCGGCGCCTCGGCGCAGCAGACTGACTAGCTGAACAGCCGACGGGCGGCCGGCGAGCCCGCGGCCAGCTCGAACTCCACCAGCTTGGCGTACAGGCCCTCCAGGTCTTCCCGGATCAGCGAGAACGCCTCGGCGTTGAGCGGGCGGCCTTCGTCGTCGTTGACATCGGCGTCCAGCGCGATGGCCAGCGCCTGACCGGAGGCGCACCAGGCGTTGAAGGGCTGCTCGATCTGCGGCGTCTGCGGCACATCGAACACCAGGGACAGCTCGGACACCCAGGAGTCGTCCAGATCGTCGGCCAGCGCGGCCTGCGCATCGAACACGAGCGCCAGCACGGGCGGCGCGCCCTCCTCGCGACCGGGCAGGACCAGCGTGCCCGGCACCGGCCCGACGACGAAGCCATGCCGTCCGGCGTGCTGGTGGATCCAGCTCACGGGCCACTGGCCCTGGCGGGCGGTCAGCCGCATGGCGAGCTGGGCATCGTGGTGCACGGCCACACGGTCGAGCGCACGCGCCCGGGCCACCACGTCCAGCATGTCCGGGAACTCGGCCTCGGCCGACAGCGGCTCGGCAAAGCGCTGGATGATCTGGACAAACTCCGAATACTCGATCTCGTTGACGGCGCCCAGCCGGTTGGCCATCTGCAGACCCGCGTGCAGCTCGCCATAGGTCTGGCCAGCCACGGGCACTTCCCATTCCCGGGTCTGGCGGTTGCACGCCTCGATCAGGAAGGGCTTGCCGCCAGCACGGCGGGACGGCGGCCAGTGCGCCAGGATCGCCTCGCCGGACAGCGGCTGCTCGGGCACGATCCGGGCGATCGCGTCGATCAGGCCGTCGATGCGCGGTGCCAGGGACGTGCGCCGCGCCAGCAGATTCAACGCCGCGGGGACATCTGCCAGCCGCTGCTCGATGGCCTCCACCGGTGCGGCGGCGGCGGCCACCCGGCCCCGGTTCTCGTCATCAAGCGGAATCGGCTCGGTCGGTGCGTGGTCCGGCTCGAAGCTCGGCTCCCGGTAGACCGGCGAAACACCGGCCAGCGCGGCCGTGGCATCGGATGCCTCGGGTGCGACGTCCGTGGCGTCGGCCGGTTTCGGCAGGCGCGCCTTGCCCCCGGCGCGGCGGGTCTGCCAGGCGCCATGCCCGACGACAGCGGCGAGCACCAGCCCTCCGACGATGGCCAACCAAACTTGCAATGAATTCATCGGTCCCCGGGTTCCTGGTCATGGCCTGAACAGTGTGTCGCCCACTTCACGGTGGCTCAGCCAGTGAGACGGCTGCCTCCATGTCCACCGCGACGATGCGCGACACACCCTGTTCCTGCATTGTCACGCCGATCAATTGCTCGGCCATCTCCATCGCGATTTTGTTGTGCGAAATGAAAAGAAACTGCGTGCCGGACGACATTTGACGGACCAGCCGGGCATATCGCTCGGTATTGGCGTCGTCCAGTGGCGCGTCCACCTCGTCCAGCAGGCAGAACGGCGCCGGGTTGAGCAGGAAGATCGCGAACACCAGCGCGATCGCCGTGAGCGCCTTCTCGCCGCCGGAGAGCAGGTGGATGGTCGAGTTCTTCTTGCCGGGCGGCTGCGCCATGACCTGCACGCCGGCGTCCAGGATCTCGTCGCCCGTCATCACCAGCCGCGCCTGACCGCCGCCGAACAGGCTCGGAAACATGCGCCCGAAACCGTCGTTGACCTGGTCGAAGGTGGTCTTCAGCAGGTCGCGGGTCTCCAGGTCGATCTTGTGGATCGCGGCTTCCAGCGTCTGCATCGCCTCGGTGAGGTCGGCGACCTGCGCATCGAGAAACTGCCTCCGCTCGCGGGCCGCGCCCAGCTCGTCCAGCGCCGCCAGGTTCACCGCGCCCAGCGCGTTGACCTCGCGCTGGATGCGGTCGATCTCGCCCTGCAGCCCGTGCAGGCGCACGCCGTCCTGCGCGATGCCGGCGGCCAGCGCTTCCAGGTCCACGGCGGCCGCCTGCAACTGCTCCAGAAACTGCGCGCCGCCGAGCTGCGCGGCCTGCGCTTCGAGCTGGAGCTTGGTGATCTCGTCGCGCAGCGGCTGCAGGCTGCGCTCGTGCGCGGCGCGCTGCTCGTCGGCGCGGCGCATCTGCAGCGTCAGGTCGTCCCAGGTCTGGCGGGCCGACGACAGCGCCTGCTCGCGCTCGACCCGCAGCGCCAGCGCCTCCTGCAAGCCGCCTTCGGCCGCGGCGTCGTCGAGCCCGGCAAGTTCGGCGGCGAGCTGCTCCAGCGCGCGTTCGTTGACGGTGAGCTGCTGCGCGGCGGTTTCCAGCCCGCGCTGCAGCTCGCCGCGCCGCGCCAGCAGCGAGCGGGCCGCGAACTGCGACTCCTGCGCCGTGCGCTCCAGCCCGCGCAACTGCTCGCGCGCGTCGGCCAGCCGCCGCTCGGCGCCGATCACCGCGTCTTCCAGCTCGGCGTGGCGCTCCTGCTCGGTGGCGAGCTGCAGGTCGAGTTCCTCGAAACGCGCCTCGCCCGTCATGCGGCGCTCTTCGAGTTCCTCGGTCTGGGCCTCGACCTCGGCCAGCTCGGCGTCCAGCTGGTCACGGCGGCGGGTCACCTGCTCGGCCTGCTGCGTCAGGCGCAGCACCTCGACCTGGAGCTGGTGCGCCCGCGTCTGGCTGTCGGCGGCGTCGCGGCGGGCGCCGGCCAGCCGCTGCGCCGCGTCGGTGTACGCCGCCTCGGCGCGGACCAGCGCGCTGCGGGCTTCGTCGGCCATCAGCGCCTGGGCGCGGACCTGGGTGTCGAGGTTCTCGATTTCCTGCGCACGCGCCAGCAGCCCCGCCTGCTCCGAATCCGGCGCGTGGAAGCTCACCGCGTACGCGCTCACCGCGTGCCCGGCCGGTGTCAGGATCAGCTCGCCGTGGGTCAGCCGGCTGCGCAGCGCCAGCGCTTCCTCGACGTTCGCCGCCGTGTAGACGCCTTCGAGCCAGTCGTTCAGCAGCGCCACCAGCCCCGGGTCGCCCACACGCAACAGGTCGGTCAGCCGCGGCAGCGTGCGGTGCGTGTTGGCGATGGCGGTGGTCGGCGGCGAATAGAAGGCGAGCTTGGCCGGCGGCGGATCAAGGTCGAAACCGCGCACCGTCTCGATCCGTCCGACTTCGAGCGCCTGCAGCCGCTCGCGCAGCGCCGACTCCAGCGCGGTTTCCCAGCCCGGCTCGATGTGCAGGCGCCGCCACAGCCCCTGCAGCCCGTCCAGCCCGTGCCGCGTCAGCCACGGCCGCAGCTTGCCTTCGGTCTGCACCTTGTCCTGCAGCGCCCGCAGCGCGTCAAGCCGCGCCGTCAGCGCCGACTGGCGGGCAGACTCGCCGTTGGCGGCGTTCTGCTGGCCTCGGCGCTGCTCGTCCAGCGCCGGCACGAGGTCGGAGAGTTCGTGCAGCCGCGCCTCGGCGAGTGCCTGCACCTCCTGCGCTCGTTCGAGCTGGGTGCGCAGGTCGGCGAGGCGGTGGTCGTCGGGCGTGCCGAGCTGGCGGCGCTCGGCGGCCAGGCGCTCGCGGCGGCCCTGCAGCTCGCGGCCGCGCTCGTCCAGGTGGCGCGACTGCGCGGCCAGCAACTGGATCTGCTGCTGCACCTCGCTGGCGCGGGTGCGCTGGGTGGCGGCGCGCTGGCTGACCTGGCGCAGCGTGTCCTCGGCGGCGGGCAGCGCCATCGAACGTTCTTCCACCTGCGCGGCGAGGATCTCGCCTTGCTCCTCGGCCTCGGCGAGCTGCTCGGCCAGCGTCTCCAGCTCGGCCTCGGCGTGTTCGCGGCGCAGCGTCCATTGCTGCGTCTGCGCGGCGATCTCGACTTGCCGCTGCAGACCGCGCTGGCGCGCATCGACAACATGGCGAATGCGCTCCTCCAGCCGGCTGACCTGCATCGACGCCTCGGCCAGCGCCCCTTGCGCGGCGTGCAGCGTGTCGCTGGCGTCGTAGTGCGACTGGCGCAGCGACTCCTGCTCGGCCTCGGTCTGGCGCAGCTCGGCGATGCGCAGCTCCAGCGCGTTCGTCGCCGCCAGCTCGGCCAGCCGCACCCGCTCGCGCTCGCTGGTGGCGTCGCGGTGCTTCAGGAACCAGAGCTGGTGCAGCTTGCGCGTGCCCGTCTCCTGCAGCGTGCGGTAGCGCAGCGCGACCTCGGCCTGCGCTTCGAGCTTCTCCAGGTTCGCGGTCAGCTCGCGCAGGATGTCGTCCACGCGGGTCAGGTTCTCACGCGTGTCCTTCAGGCGGTTCTCGGTCTCGCGGCGGCGTTCCTTGTATTTGGACACGCCGGCCGCTTCCTCCAGGAACAGCCGCAGCTCTTCGGGGCGCGACTCGATGATCTTGCTGATCGTGCCCTGGCCGATGATGGCGTAGGCACGCGGGCCCAGGCCGGTGCCGAGGAACACGTCCTGCACGTCGCGGCGGCGCACCGGCTGGTTGTTGATGTAGTAGGTGCTGGTGCCGTCGCGGGTCAGCACGCGCTTGACGGCGATCTCGGCGTACTGGTTCCACGAGCCACCCGCACGGCCTGCGTCATTGCTGAAGGCGAGTTCGACGCTGGAGCGGCTGGCGGGCTTGCGGTTGCCGGAGCCGTTGAAGATCACGTCCTGCATCGACTCGCCGCGCAGCTCGCTCGCCTTCGACTCGCCCAGCACCCAGCGCACGGCGTCCATGATGTTGGACTTGCCGCAGCCATTGGGGCCGACGACGCCGACGAGCTGCCCGGGCAACTGGAAATGCGTCGGATCGGCGAAGGACTTGAAGCCCGAGAGCTTGATCGAGTTCAGACGCATGGTGCTGGGGGGTTGGCGCGCCGCGCCTTTGTGCTAAGTCTTTGATTTATATTGAAATATTGACAGGTAGCCATGCCTGCGAGCGGCGGCGATGATAGCACCGACCCTGCGCCCGTCCGCCAACTTGGGCACACTGTCGGGCTACCCCCACCAAGCCCCCGATGCCTGACGCCCCTGCCCTGACCCCGCGCCGTGAACGCGCCATGCTGCTGACGCTCGCCGCCGTGCAGTTCATCCACATCGTGGACTTCATGCTGATGATGCCGCTCGGCCCGCAACTGACACAGTTGTTCGGCATCAGCGATGCGCAATTCGGGCTGCTGATTTCCGCCTACACGCTGGCCGGCGGTGCCTCCGGGCTGGCGGCCACGGCCTACATCGACCGCTTCGAGCGCCGTCGGCTGCTGCTGATCCTGTTCGCCGGGCTGGCGGTGGCGACACTGGCCTGCGGACTGGCGCCGACCTTCGGGACGCTGATGGCGGCGCGCGTCGCGGCCGGACTGTTCGGCGGCGTGCTGGGCGCGCTGGTGCAGACCATCGTGGCCGACACCATCCCGTTCGAACGGCGCGGTGCGGCGATGGGCATCGTGATGTCGGCGTTCTCGATGGCGACGGTCGCGGGCGTACCGGCGTCGCTGTGGCTGGCGAGCCTGCTGGGCTGGCACGCGCCGTTCGTGGCGATCGCGGGCGTGTCGGCGCTGGTCTGGGTGCTCGCGCTGCGCCAGGTGCCCACGCTGACCGCCCACCTCGGCCCGAAGCAGACCGCCGAGGGCACACTGCACCACCTGCGCGCCGTGCTGGCCGAGCGCAACCACTGGCGCGCCTTCGGGCTGTCGATGCTGATGATGGCGAGCAGCTTCGCGATGATTCCCTACATCACCATCTTCACCACCACCAACCTCGGCCTGACCGCGCAGCAGGTGCCGCTGATCTACCTCGTCGGCGGTGCGGCGACGCTGTTCACCGCGCGGCTGTGGGGCCGGCTGGCCGACCAGTGGGGCAAGGCGCCGACCTTCCGGCTGATCGCGCTGCTGGCCTTGGTGCCGATCCTGACGCTGCCGCAGCTGGCGGGGGTGTCGCTGGTCGGCGTGCTGGTGGTGACGACGCTGTTCTTCGTGCTGGTGTCGGGCCGGATGGTGCCGGGCATGGCGCTCATCACCTCCGCCGTCGAGCCACGCCGGCGCGGAGCGTTCATGAGCCTGAACAACTCGCTGCAGTCGGCGGCGATGGGGGTCGCGTCGCTGGTCGGCGGGCTGATGATCTCGCGCGATGCGCAGGGGCTGGTGCAGGGCTATGAGCGCACGGGGTGGCTGGCGCTGGGCTGCACGGTGGCGATGGTGTGGCTGGTGGGGCGGCTGCAAGTCGTCGCGGGCAACCGCACCGCCTGAAGCCCCCCCGACGGCCAGCCGGCTTGCGCTCAGCGGGTCTGCCGTGCCGTCGAGACCACCACGTTCGGGATGGGCACGCAGCCCAGCGCGCTGGAGACGAACCCCGTGATCGTCTGGCACGGTGCACTGGTCATCGCCGACACCACGTCGGTGCCAGCGGTCACATTGGCGAACACGGCATAACCGGCATTGGCGGTGGTCTTGTCGAGCGAGGCGCTGTTGTCCTTCAGGTTGATGAAGAACTCCGAGGTCGCGGAATTGGCCGCCGAAGTGCGCGCCATCGCCACGCTCCACTGCACATTGCTCAGCCCGTTGCCGGCTTCCAGCGTGATCGCGGCGTTGGTGGTCTTGTGCGTCGGCACGGTGCCGGCCACGACCGGCGACGGATAGCCGCCGCCCTGCACGACGAAGTTGGTCTGCACGCGGTGGAAGACCGTGTTGTCGTAGAAGCCGCTGCGCACATAAGCCAGGAAATTGTTCACTGTGATCGGCGCCAGATCGGGGCGCAGCGTGAACACGACATCGCCGTTGACCCCCGCGCCATTGCTGACCGCCATCGTCACCTGCGGCAGCGACACGGTGAAGTTCAGCGTGTGCAGCACGGCGCCGGTGTCGGTGCGGCGCAGCTCCATTGTCTGGTTGCCGACCGACTGCACATCGCAGAGGTAGTGCAGGGTCGTCGCGCTGCTGGCGTACTGGGTAGTGGCGGCCGGCTGGAGGGTCTTGCAGGCGGTCGAGACGGGGGTCAGGCCCTGGTCGAGCAGCTCGCCCTGGACGGTGATGTGCAGCGATTGGCCGTAGACCGGCGTCTCGGCGCTGGCCGAGGTCACGCGCATCGTGGTCGGGACCGGGGTGACATCACTGTCACTGCCACCGCCGCCACAGCCGGCGAGCCAGGCGGTGCTCAGCAGGGCCAGCGCGGCAGGCCGGGAAAGGAAGGGAGAGAAGGAATTGAAGGGAATGGGCATGATTTGTGGTGTTTATAGCGTCCCCAGGGAGGGCGAACCAGTGTATGCAGCCGCCACCCAAACGCCCCGAGCCCCCGGGGCAATCGACCCGAACCGAGAGAAAAGTCGCGATGTCGCGGGGCAGCGCCGGTACTTTCTGGACTGGCTGCGGATCGACATACTGGTCGAATCCGACGGGCCGGCAACAGCGGCGCGCTTCTTCGGGGTGCAGTTCTATCCGGAAGACCTGCTGAAATCGCCGCGCAATTCAATTCATGCCGCCAGCGCCATCGACTGCTGTGCCTGCCAGCCGACACAGGCCAGCCACACCGTCTTCGGAATAGGCCGGGCGCCCGACAGGTAGTAGCCGAGCATCCGGCGCGAGATGCCGATGGCGTCCGCTGCGGCCGATTGGGTCAGGCCCGTGGCGTGGAGCCAGTGCCACAGGCGCTCGTGGCCGATGCCGCCCGCCTGCTCGGTGGCGAGGTGGCGCAGGTTGTCGGCCGCCAGTTCCAGTTCGTCGTCGATCCAGATGACATAGCCGCCTCGGGCATCCAGGCGAGCCCGGGCGAAGAGGGTCGGGTCGGCGAGTGGCCGCAAGGCCGGGTGAGCGGCGATCACGGGGGTCAGGTCGAGGGGGAGCGTGGCGCCATCGGCGAATGTCAGGCGCAGGTGCTGTGGGTCGGTGAGGCGCAGGGCCGTGAGCGTGTGCTGGGGGTCGTGGATCATGACGGGTTGTACTCCTTGAAGGCGGCCAGGGCGTGGTCGCGGTGGGCAGCAATCCAGGCCAGCGCCTCGGGAATCTCGGCGATGCGTTCGGTGCGGCTGGTCACGGCCAGCGTCGCCAGATCGACCAGCGCGTCACGGCGATCCGCCAGCACGACATGCACATGTGGTGGCGGGTGATCGGGGACGTTGACTCGGATGGTCATGTTGGGCAAGCGGTGGAGGAGTGGCATCTTGGTGTGCTGATGTGCAATGGTTGCACAATCTCCATCGGATTGTCACCGAAAGCCCAAGAATGATGCACGTCCCCATGCCCGATAATCCCGCCCCATGAACCCGCTGCTCTCGCGCCTCCAGCCCTACCCCTTCGAGCGGCTGCGCGCCCTCGTCAAGGATGTCCGCCCGAACCCGGACTTCACGCCCGTCAGCCTCGGCATCGGCGAGCCCAAGCACCCGACGCCCGAGTTCCTGAAGCTCGCGTTGACTTCGTCGCTCGACGGGCTGGCGGCGTACCCGGCCACCGCCGGTCTGCCGGCGATGCGCCAGTCGTGCGCCAGCTGGGTGCAGCGGCGCTATGGCGTGGCGCTCGATCCGGCCACGCAGATCCTGCCGGTCAACGGCTCGCGCGAGGCGCTGTTCTCGCTGGCGCAGACCGTCATCGACCCGACCCGCCACGCCGACCAGGGCGGCCCGGTCGTCGTCTGCCCGAATCCGTTCTATCAAATCTATGAAGGCGCGGCCTACCTCAGCGGCGCCACGCCCGTCTTCGCCAACAGCGACCCGGCGCGCAACTTTGCCGCCGACTGGTCGCAGATCGACGACGCCACCTGGGCGCGCACGCAACTGCTGTTCGTCTGCTCACCCGGCAACCCGACCGGCGCGGTGGTGCCGCTCGAAGAGTGGGCCGAGCTGTTCGCGCTGTCGGACAAGCATGGCTTCGTGATCGCCTCGGACGAGTGCTACTCCGAGATCTACTTCCGCGACGACGCTCCGCTCGGCGCGCTCGAAGCTGCGCAGCAGCTCGGCCGCGACGACTTCCGGCGCCTGATCGTGCTGACCAGCCTGTCCAAGCGCTCGAACGTGCCGGGTCTGCGCTCGGGCTTCGTGGCCGGCGACGCGCAGATCCTCAAGTCCTTCCTGCTCTACCGCACCTACCACGGCAGCGCCATGAGCACGACCGTGCAGCAGGCCAGCATCACCGCTTGGGATGACGAAGCCCATGTGGTCGAGAACCGCGCGCTGTACCGCCAGAAGTTCGCGCAGGTCACGCCCGTGCTGGCCGAAGTGATGGACGTGGCGCTGCCCGACGCAAGCTTCTACCTGTGGGCCAAGGTGCCCGAGACCGTCTTCGGCGGCAGCGACACCGCGTTCACGCGCGAGCTGCTGGCTCAATACAATGTCGCGGTGCTGCCCGGCAGCTACCTGGCGCGCGAGGCGCACGGCGTGAACCCCGGCGCCGGCCGCGTGCGCATGGCGCTGGTGGCGGGGGTCGAGGAATGCCTCGAAGCCGCCCACCGCATCGCCGACTTCGTGCGCGCCAACAGCCACCGTGCCGCCTGAACCCCCTGCGCCCCACCGAATTTCAACCGAATTCCAACCGAATCCGAGAACCCTCCATGTCCGACCTCAGCCAACTCCAGAACGTCATCGAAGCCGCCTGGGAAGACCGCGCCAACCTGTCCATCGCTTCGGCACCGGCCGAAGTGCGTGACGCCGTCAACCACGTCATCGACGCCCTGGACACCGGCAAGCTGCGCGTGGCCGAGCGCCAGGGCGTGGGCCAGTGGCACGTCAACCAGTGGGCCAAAAAGGCCGTGCTGCTGAGTTTTCGCCTGAACGACAACGTGCCGATGGCCTCCGGCGACCTGAACTTCTTCGACAAGGTGCCGACCAAGTTCGCCGGCATGAGCGAAGCCCAGCTGCGCGCCACCGGCGTGCGCGTGGTGCCGCCGGCCGTCGCACGCCGCGGCAGCTTCATCGCCAAGGGCGCGATCCTGATGCCGTCCTACGTCAACATCGGCGCTTACGTCGATGAAGGCACGATGGTCGACACCTGGGCCGCTGTTGGCTCCTGCGCGCAGATCGGCAAGAACGTGCACCTCTCGGGCGGCGTCGGCATCGGCGGCGTGCTGGAGCCGATGCAGGCCAACCCGACCATCATCGAAGACAACTGCTTCATCGGCGCCCGCTCCGAAGTGGTCGAAGGCGTGATCGTCGAGGAGAACTCGGTGCTGTCGATGGGCGTCTACATCGGCCAGAGCACCAAGATCTATGACCGCGCCACCGGCGAAGTCACCTACGGCCGCATCCCGTCTGGCTCGGTCGTCGTCAGCGGCAACATGCCCAGCGCCGACGGCAAGTACAGCCTGTACTGCGCCGTCATCGTCAAGCGCGTCGATGCGCAGACCCGCGCCAAGACCAGCATCAACGATCTGCTGCGCGGCTGAACTGGAACCACGCGATGAGCAGCAAGAACATGGAGCGCATCCTGCGCCTGATGGCCGAAAAACGGGCGTCGGACGTCTTCCTGTCGGCGAACATGCCGGTGCTCATCAAGATCCACGGCCAGATCCTGCAGCTGACGCAGGAGCCGCTGGCCCCCAACCAGCCACGCGTGCTGCTGGGCGAGGTGATCACGGCCGCACAGATGGAGGAGCTGGAGGAGACTGGGGAGCTGAACCTCGGCATCCAGATCACGGGCGTGGGCACCTTCCGCCTGTCCGGGTTCAAGCAGCGGGACTCGGTCGCGGCCGTCTTCCGCTTCATGCCGACCGAGATTCCGGCGCTGGACTCGCTCAACCTGCCGGAGATGCTGAACACGCTGTGCCTGGCCAAGCGCGGGCTGGTGCTGATGGTCGGCGCCACCGGCACCGGCAAGAGCACGACGCTGGCCTCGATGCTCCAGAACCGCAACAAGCAGGTCGCGGGCCACATCCTGACCATCGAGGATCCGATCGAGTTCCTGTTCACCAACTACAAGTCGGTGGTGAACCAGCGCGAGGTCGGCCGCGATGTGCAGTCGCTGCAGATCGGCCTGAAGAATGCGATGCGGCAGGCGCCGGACTGCATCTTCATCGGCGAGATCCGCGACCGCGAGACGATGAGCGCGGCGCTGTCGTATGCGCTGTCCGGTCACCTCGTGCTGTCGACGATGCACGCCAACAACAGCCACCATGCGCTGAGCCGGATCCTGTCGTTCTACACGCCGGAGTCGCGGCCGGCGCTGCTGTCGGACCTGGCCGCCGGGCTGCGGGCCGTGGTCTCGCAGCGGCTGCTGCGTTCGACACAGGGCGGGCGGGTGCCGGCGGTCGAGATCCTGCTGAACACGCAGTTCGTCGCCGAGCTGATCGAACAAGGCAATTTCTCGGGCATCAAGGAAGCGATGGACCGCCTGATGGCCGAAGGCTCGCAGACCTTCGAGCAGGACATCGCCCGTCTCGTCACCGAAAACGTCGTCACCCGCGACGAGGGCATCAGCCACGCCGATTCGCCGACCAACCTGCTCTGGCGTCTGCAGAACGACCAGGTCAGCAGCAAGCGCCAGCAGGAAGAGGAGAAGGAGGCCGAGCCGGGACCGTCCTTCACCGAGATCACGCTGGATGTGGTGCCCGGACAGAACCCGCACGCCCGCGGCAGCTTCACGCCTGCGCCGACGCCGACCAGTCCGCCCTTGCCGGCGCCCCCGAGTTCGGCCTCCATCAAGCCGCTGCCCTTCCTGTCCAAGAAGCGCTGACCGGCGCCGGACCCTGAACACCGCCGCCGGACGCGGCCACCCGACATGCACCTGCCCACCCTCGCCCTGGTCGAGCAACTCATCGCTCGCCCCTCCCTCACCCCGGACGACGCCGGCTGCCAGGCGCTGATCGCCGACCGGCTGCGCCCGCTGGGCTTCGACTGTGTCGACCTGCCGTTCGGCCCGGACGATTTCCGGGTCAGCAACCTGTGGGCGATCCGCCGCGGCGCCGCCGAAGGCCCGACGCTGGTCCTCGCCGGCCACACCGACGTGGTGCCCACCGGCCCGCTCGACCAGTGGACCTCCGACCCCTTCGTGCCCACGCACCGCGACGGCTGCCTCTACGGCCGCGGCAGTGCCGACATGAAGACCTCGCTGGCCGCCATGGTCGTCGCGGTGGAAGAGTTCGTCGCCGCCCACCCGGACCACCGCGGCGCCATCGCCTTCTTGCTCACCAGCGACGAGGAAGGCCCGGCGCACAGCGGCACGGTCAAGGTCTGCGAATGGCTGGTCGAGCGTGGCGAGCGGCTGGACGCCTGCATCGTCGGCGAGCCGACCTCCGTGCGCAGCGTCGGCGACATGGTCAAGAACGGGCGGCGCGGCTCGATGTCGGGCCGGCTGACCGTGCGCGGCGTGCAGGGCCACATTGCCTACCCGCAGCTGGCGAAGAACCCGATCCACCTCGCCGCGCCCGCGCTGGCCGAGCTGTGCGCGATCGAGTGGGACCGCGGCAACGACCATTTCCCGCCGACGAGCTGGCAGATGTCCAACGTCCACGCCGGCACGGGCGCGACCAACGTCATCCCCGGCACGATGGTGGTGGACTTCAACTTCCGCTTCTCGACCGAATCGACGCCGGAAGGCCTGCAGGCGCAGGTCCACGCCGTGCTGGACCGCCACGGGCCGGACTACCGGATCGACTGGAGCCTGAGCGGTCGGCCATTCCTGACGCGCCCCGGCCCGCTGGTCGATGCGCTGGCGGGTGCGATCCGCGCGGTGACCGGGCTGGAGACGGAGCTGTCCACCACCGGCGGCACCTCGGATGGCCGCTTCATCGCCCAGATCTGCCCGCAGGTGGTCGAGTTCGGCCCGGTCAACGCCACGATCCACCAGATCGACGAACACTGCGCGCTGGCCGCCCTCGGTCCGCTCAAGGACATCTACCGCCGCACGCTGGAGGCGATGCTCGCATGACCCCGATTCCCACCAACCTCCCCCGGGCCATGACGGTGCTCGACGTGGTCAACGCCATGGCCGAGCGCCTGACGCAGGCCGGTGTCAGCTTCGGCCACGGCACCACCAACGCCTTCGACGAGGCGGTCTGGCTGACGCTGTGGAAGCTGGGACTGCCACTGGACGAGCTGGACGCGGTGGCCGCCTCGCCGGTGACGCCCGGGCGCCAGGCTGATGTGGAGGCGGTGGTCGCGCAGCGCATCGCCACCCGCAAGCCCGCCGCCTACCTGACCCGCGAGGCGTGGCTGCAGGGTGTGCCGTTCTATGTGGACGAGCGGGTGATCGTGCCGCGTTCGTTCATCGCCGAGCTGCTCGCGGACCCGGAGCTGGGCGAGGCGCTGGACGCCTGGCTGTCCGTCGACACCGACCGGGTGCTGGACCTCTGCACGGGCAATGGCAGCCTGGCGGTGCTGGCGGCGATGGCCTATCCGCAGGTGCAGGTCGATGGCGCCGACCTGTCCACCGACGCGCTGGAGGTTGCGCGCATCAATGTGCGCCGACACGGGCTGACCGAGCGCATCACGCTCATCGAGAGCGACGGGCTGGCGGCCTTGCACGGGCCGTACGACCTGATCCTGTGCAATCCGCCGTATGTGAACGCCGCGTCGATGCAGCAGCTTCCCGCCGAATACCGCGCCGAGCCGGAACTCGCGCTGGCCGGGGGGGCGGACGGCATGGACTTCGTGCGCCGGCTGCTGCAGGACGCGCCGGCGCGCATGCAG
The DNA here is from genome assembly GCF_034519685.1 of Sphaerotilus sp. Lineage (GTDB taxonomy): Bacteria > Pseudomonadota > Gammaproteobacteria > Burkholderiales > Burkholderiaceae_C > Sphaerotilus. The sequence continues at coordinate 369,913 of NZ_JAXHOF010000003.1, forward strand.
CCGCAGGGCGTGCTGGTGCTGGAGATCGGCAACGAGCGCGCCCACTTCGAGGCGGCGTTTCCGACGCTGGAGGTGGTCTGGCTGGAGACGAGCGCTGGCGAGGATCAGGTGCTGCTGGTCACGCGGGAGGCGTTGCTGGGGGCGCTGAGCTGAGCTGAACTGCGCTGTCTTGGGTTGCAGCCGGCTGGCGACGGCCGGACAGACTCGGCTGACGAATGGATCCCCTAGGCACTTCTTCCAGCAGGGTCCGCAGCAGGCCTGCTTTTAAGCCGCGCTGCTCAGTGACCGGTTGTAGTTTCTTCCGCCCGCACCCTGCGCACTGCATCAACAAGCCGCAAGCACCTCGCGGTGGACTTTTATTCGACTGAAAGACATGAAATGAATCGCTGTCGCAATTCATTCGGGATACGTGTCGCTTGACAGAAGGGGAAACCCTTGTAGTTCGAGTTAGGTATCTTCGCTGGGTGCAGCATTGAATTGCTCTGCCTCCATGCGCTTACGGCGATCGTCCAGCAGTTCTTCCTCGTATATCCAGTACTCTGAGCCACTTGCTGCGGTGGTCTGATATCCGAGGCTGTGCAGCACCATCAGCGCAGCTGCTGACAAGCTCATGGTCTGGCCTTGGATAAAGACCCTGCCGCCATCAACAACGGTGGCTGTAATGTTCTCGTCTCGCGAGAAGGCGAGGGTGGCGCCTGGATAGATTCCTAATGCATCGAGCTTAATCCGAGGTCTACGCGCCTTGGCCTTCTCCAAGGCGGCTTTGTCCTCCTGGTCCAAAGGCGCATAGCCTAGTGTTATTTCCTTGAAATCACCGATGCCAATCGCCAGTACAACTTTCTCCGGATCGACGCTGAAAAACTCTCTCTTTGGGTTTAGCCGAGCATCTGCAAACAGTTGGTGAAGGATCTTCTCTAATTTTACGCAGTCCTTCACCTCTGCAGCAAAGTAACACTCGAAGGGCAGTGGGACTCCGCTTGCTGCGCTCAGACTCGCCATACGTGCTTCCACAGTGTCACCGGTACGGCCGATCTTCACTAGGCCGGGCATTGCTTCGTTTGTAAGGAGGTAGATGGTATCGGGCATGAAGTGCCTCTAAGATGCCTAACGCCTTAGTTAACCGGCGCCGGAGCACGAAGTGCGTAGGATACCAACACAGGCCATGAAAATGCCGAAGGCATGGCCTGTGTTGGCGTCCGCGTTGAACGCCCAGTTAGGCTCTGAATTTTTAACTGACTTGTTGACCTTCACTGTTGATGCCTGTCCGCCGATAACTACTGAACGATTTGACTGCTGGTGCAATAATAATCATTTTGCCTTATCGAGCAAGGAGTGTTCCGCCAGTCCAAATATGACAGATATTAACCCAAGTAGTGAAATAATAGAAAACCACAGAGCTATCCATGCGGCCAGCACCAAGTAAATGGATGTGGGTGCGGCTTGTTGAATGATGCCAATTACTAAGGCGATTACAAGTGCGAGAAGCGGCAAGGCTAAGTCTACGTTTAACATCAATTCAGACCCAGTCAACCTGCTGCCCGCTGTCTTTTGCGCAGCAATCTTTTCATGAACATCTTTAACGAAGGCAGCGCTTAATGTAAATATTAGGGCATAGACGCCAATCCCAAATCCTAGTGTGCTAGGAACTATTGATGCCGCGAGGGCGCCTGGCTTGCAATAAGCAGTTTCAAATAAATTTAATACTTAAAATTTAAGCTCAAACTTCTTTCCTTTTCCAAATCCATCAATTATTTCAGTCACATCCTGCTCTAAAATTATCTTGTCCCGACGTTTAGCCTTCATCCATGCGTACTTCATTTTGTGCCAAAGCCGCTCGATTCGATTAAGTTCAGGACTATAGGCCGGAAGGCGATAAAAACTCACACCTTTCTCCGCGAGAGCGGCCATGACATTTATCATTAGCTTGCTCGTATGAATCGATGCATTATCCATAACAATAGTCAGTGGTTTTCCAACATGATGAACAAGATTTTCAATAAATGCAGAAAAAGCGGCTGAGTCAGTAGTCTTCCATAGTTTGTGCGCGTAAAGCTGGCCGGTCGATAGCATTGCCCCAATCACATTGAGTCTGCTTCCACGATCTGCCTGTATCAGGTGCCTCTCTCCTTTGGGACTCCATGCATATTGGTTTGGATGTACCGCATCGAACCCAGTCTCGTCTACATATGCCAGAACCAGCTCTTCGTCTTCTGCCTTCTTCCTCAACTCTGTAAGTTCTTGTTTTGCCTTGATAAATTTGACTTCATCCCGTTTTTTTTAATGACGCCCTTGTTCTCTTCCACACAAAACCAACTGATTTTAGTGCATTACTCAGTGTCGCCGGATGCACCGCATCTCCACCGCATTCAATATGAAAAGCCAATAATTGTTTGGCTGAACTTGGCTCCGCGCGAGCTTTGTTCACAATATTCTGCAACTGTGCTTCTGTGATCTTCGATGGCGCACCACTTCTTGGGCGGTCCACCAAGCTTTCGTAGCCGCGAGCAACCCAATCTCGTTTCGTCAGTCCAACAGTTCGGTCATGGATTCCGACCAGCAAGGCTGTTTCAGCAGTTGACTTGGTCTGATGCAGTGTCAAAAGTGTCCTCGCCCGTTCTCTTTTTCGCCAGTTCTCATCCCTGGCTTCGATTTTGCGAAGTTTTTCCAGATCTTCTGGGGCGAGAGAGAATTCACGGCTCTTGAGCATGATTCAAAATCATTGATGTGGTGTCGCAACTATACACGCAGCGATGAAAATTTAAAAACAATCAAATTTGATTGAGGCTGCTTAGCGGCAAAAGTTAAGGGGGCCTCGCGGGAATCAAAAGTGGCTTTCTTTACAACACCACTAACCGCGCCAGGTTGTTGAACAAAGTAGGTTATTTTGCTCTGCCCCAATGAAGATGCTGCCCTCAAAAGTTCTTTGATAAATTCAGGAACCTTTGACATTCTGCCTTTCGGGCCTGCAGAAGCGCGCACAGATATTTGATGTGTTTTGCTTTCCTAGGACTTACGCAAGTTGAACTCAGTTAGCACAGAGCTTGGACTTTTGTAGCCATCTCAAATGTACGCCATCGGCACTGACGGTCGAGCTATTTCCTGCCGCATGTAATTCGACATCATCGCCTTCTTGATGCTGTAGATATTCGTCCTCATGTCTCTGGCCAGCGCGGACAGATGGTTCCACGCCAAGATGACACAGGCAATGTGATTCCTCTGCGCCCTGGCAGATCGACACTGGCATTTCTCCATGCCCAGCACCTGCTTGACCTCCCGGTGATACTGCTCGATCTTCCACCTGATCGCGCAGATCTCTCGCGTGTCGTCCACCGAAGTCTGTTCCAGATCATTGGTCACCACCCATTCCGTGCGACCGTTTCCCGTCGCCACCCGAAACAGCTTGACCTTGAGGCTGCCTGGAAACTTGTTCACCTTGACGAGCTTGCCGTGCGCGGCGCCTTGGTCGCTCCACTGCAACTCACTGACGGCCTGATAGGGCGCCTGCGCCTGACTGTCATCGACCAGGCGATTGCTCTTGAGCGGGCAGTAGAAGATCTTGCCCGCACGATGGATGTGCACCATCAGCTCCTTGGTGGCGTACCAGGAGTCCATCAGCACCACGCGGAATGGCAGCTTCTTGCCCGTCATGGCCTCGTCGAACATCTCCTGGACGTGCTGGAGCTTGGTCTTGTGGTCCACCTGCGGGGCGAACACTCGCCAGTCGATGATCCAGTAGCGACCGCTGCGGGGGTTGACGTACAAGCAGTTGACCACACCGATGCCCTTGATCAGGCCATGGGCATTGCCGCTGTACTGCCGCCGCACCAGCTCGATCGCATGGGAGTGGTTCTTGTCCGAGACGCTGTCGTCGAACAGCAAGAAAGCGTTCGGATCAGGTTCGATGGATTTCTCCACCTGCTCCCAGACGATGGCAGGCGTTATGTTTTCGTCTTGCAGGTAACGGTTGATGGCGTCATGCGAGAAATGCGGGTGATGGTCGGCGAAGTAGGTTTGGGTATAGTTGGTCTGGGTGGAGATCAGAAACTGACAGTAGTCGCGTCTTGTCGGCTTCATCATGGCTCCTGTTGAGTTGAGGCAAGCCAATTGTAGGCATATTTAATGAATCCGAACAGCCAGTTGAAACAAGATATTTCAGTGCACATCGGGTGCCGGATCAATCCATGGATCAGAATATGGCACTCAAAACTCAGTTGAGTTTGAAAGTTTCTTTTGCGTAAGTCCTATTTCCTTAAGTTCTGCAAGTAATGCATCGGATGCGGGGCCATTGCGGAAACTTAAATTCAACGTTACGACCTTATACGAAAGCGCAGTTTGGAAAACTTCTTCGATAGCATTTGCTCTTGATACAAGATTGACCGTAAGTTCGTGATTGGGAAACGAGGCTTCCTGCACAGGTAAAAAAAAGCGAATGAGCGCATCGACGAAAAATTCTGACTTTGGAAGCGCCGCGCCATCTATTGCCAACAGATGGCGGTCCGTGTCGAATACATATGGGATTTTTATGATCCCACTTACTTCCTTGCCGCTTCGATGCGCACGATAAAGAGTCTTTCCAGTTCTTAATTCGGTTACCTCTGAAGCCTTGGCATATTTAACAAAATATCCATATACATAGCCGCTTGGAAATTTGAAGTCATAAGGGCCAATAAATTTATCTGGGGCAACTTTGTAATGGTAGCTCGTGTGTGTGCTCGCTCTTAAGTGGTTACTGTTTAGCGTTTTCAGCTTTGAGAACAGTTTTCTGTACCCTGATCGCCCTACTTCATTGATGCCATCTTCGTTTGGCAACAGTTGCACATTGAAAATCCTGAATTTCGCCATAATTTATTATTCCTTGATGCCTGTTTTGAAATTGATAGGCGACTGTTGCCGGTTTCCGGAAGCGCTGTCTTTTCCTAAAGTAGTACGTTGATCAATCTGCTAGTTCTACGTCAGTAATTTTCGACATGTGGCTCTGGTGCTGGTTTATGCGGCCTAACGTTGCCGGTTTCCGGAAGCGCTGTCTTTTCCTAAAGTAGTACGTTGATCAATCTGCTAGTTCTACGTCAGTAATTTTCGACATGTGGCTCTGGTGCTGGTTTATGCGGCCTAACGAATGAAAGGGCCATCCCCAAGCCCGCCGCCCCTGCGCCTGAGGTTTTCCCTCATGCACCGAGGCCGGCCCGGATCGACCATGGGGTTGCGTGATTCCAGTCCCGACCCGGTTGCACCAAGGAGATGACCATGAGCACCATTGTCTTTCTCGGCATCGATCTCGCCAAGAACGTGTTTGCCCTGCACGGTGTCGATACCACCGGCCGGGCGTGTCTGGTGCGCCCGAGCGTGCGACGCGACCAGTTGCTGGAGATGGTGGCCAAACTGCCGCCGTGCACGATTGGCATGGAAGCCTGCTCGGGTGCGCACCACTGGGCGCGGCAGTTCGCCAACTTCGGCCACACCATTCGGCTGATGGCCCCCAAATTCGTCGTCCCGTATCGCTTGAGCGGTCGCCGTGGCAAGAATGACGCCGCCGATGCTGCGGCCATCTGTGAAGCCGTGCAGCGGCCGTCCATGCGCTTCGTGCCGGTCAAGTCCGAGTTGTCGCAGTGCCGACTGGCCATTCACAACGTCCGCCAAGGCTGGGTAACCGCTCGCACCGCCACCATCAACCGCCTGCGCGGCCTGATGAGCGAGTTCGGCATCGTCTTGCCGCTCAAGGCTCAGACCGTACGCCGGCAAGCCGCCGAGCACGCCGACAGATTCCCTGGCTGGATGAAGACCGCCTGCATGGACCTGCTCGACGAATTGCGCCGACTCGATGAACGGGTGGCCGAGTACGACGAGCACATCCGCGCGATGGCCCAAGCCGACGACCGATCGAAGGCACTGATGCAAGTGCCCGGTATCGGTCCCACCACCGCCAGCGCGCTGCTGGCCAGCATCGGCCACGGTCACGACTTCGCCAATGGCCGCCAGCTCGCCGCCTGGCTCGGTCTGGTGCCGGGGCAATACAGCTCCGGCGGCAAGCAGCGGCTCGGCAGCATTACCCGGGCCGGCAACCCATACTTGCGCTCGCTGCTGATTCTGGGCGCCCGGGCCACGCTGGCTGCGGCGACGAAGAAGAAGGACCGGATCAGTCGCTGGGCAGTGGCGTTGTCCGAGCGGCGGGGTTACTGGAAGGCTGTCGTGGCCATCGCGGCCAAGAATGCCCGCATGGCCTGGGCGATGCTGGCCAAAGGTGAGGCATTCAAACCCGTGACGTGAGCCGATCCGGCCAGTCGAACCGATTTCGAATCTCTCATCCGACACCGTGAAGGAAGAATCTGCCACCGCGTGATGCCTGCGTTGATGGAACAAGGTCAGACCTGCGTGGGGAGTGCTCGGCTATATTTCGGAGGCAAGCTCGCAAGAGCAACCTCGGCTAACGAATGGAGCCCCCACGCGCGTCTTTCATCAGGGTCAGCGGCATAAGAAGCCGCAGTAAAGACCGGTTGTAGTTTTGCAGTCCGCACCTTGTTCTCCCTGTCGACAAGCTGGTTTCGTGTGCGTTGGCCAGATCGTTTTAACACTGCTCAGGCGGGTTTCAGAGGAATCCGCCCGGAGAGGTTTTGTTGACTTCGCGGGGATGCCCTTGTAGTAATTTAGACCTCACGGCCCTGCCGTCTAACTTGGCCTCTGACGCCTAACACGTCGCGGCGATGCCGTCCAAGTGGTTGTCGGTATTGAATTTTTTCTGCACTCTGCATGGTTTCACTCCCCTAAAAACAGACGCAAACCCTGCAATGCCGAGTTTCGCCGATGCGCCGTCTTGGTCACGGGCGTCAGCATACAGACTGGGGATTTTTCGTCTACGGGGAGTTCCGTGCGACGTGCAAATGCCCGCGGGCGCGGGCATGTTCGGGACAGTTTTCTGTGCGGAATATCACGGCCACGCACAGGAAGCGGCCGGCGGGCAAGCCGCCCGCCCGGTGGATCACTCGGTCGTGGTGACCGCCACCTCAGCACCCGCCTCGGGCACCACCGCCTCGTCGGCCTCGGCCACCGGCAGCGTCCAGCCATCGACCCGCTCGAACACCGCGATCGACTCCACATGCGCCGTGTGCGGGAACATGTTGACCACGCCCGCCGCCACGCAGCGATACCCAGCCTGATGCACCAGCAAGCCCGCGTCCCGCGCCAGCGTGGCGGGGCTGCAGCTCACGTAGACGATGCGCTGCGGCGGCGTGTAGCCGTCGATCGGCGTCTGGCGCACCTCGGCCAGCGCCTTCACCAGCGCAAACGCGCCCTCTCGCGGCGGATCGACCAGCCAGCGCGTCGCCGAGCCATACGCCGCCAGATCGGCCGCGCCCATCTCGAACAGGTTGCGCGCCTCGAACCCCGTCTTCGCGGACAGTCCGTTCAGCGCGGCGTTCTCGCGCGAGCGTTGCACCAGCGTCTCGCTGCCCTCGATGCCGAGCACCTCGCGCGCCTGCGTGGCGATCGGCAGCGTGAAGTTGCCCAGCCCGCAGAACCAGTCGATCACGCGCTCGTCCGCCTGCGCCTCCAGCAGCTTCAGCGCCCGCGCCACCAGCACGCGGTTGATGTGGTGGTTCACCTGCGTGAAGTCGGTCGGCTTGAACGGCATCGTCACGCCGAACTCCGGCAGCGTGTAGGCCAGCACCGGCCCGGCCTTGTCCGCCGCTTCCAGCAGGTGGACCGTGTCCGGCCCCTTCGGCTGCAGCCACCACTGCACGCCGTGCGCCGCGGCGAAGTCGCGCAGCTTCTGCACATCCCCCGCGCTCAGCGGCTCCAGGTGGCGCAGCACCAGCGCGTTCACCAGCCCCTCAGGCGATTCGCCCAGCGCCAGCTCGATCTGCGGCAACCGGTCACGCGCCTCCATCGACGCGATCAGCCCGCGCAGCGGCACCAGCATCGCGCTGATGTGCGGCGGCAGCACCGGGCAGGTCGTCATGTCGGCCACATAGCGCGACTTGCGCTCGTGGAAGCCGATCAGCACCTGGCCCTTCTTGACCACATGCCGCACCGACAGCCGCGCCCGGTAGCGGTAGCCCCAGGTCGGCCCCTCGATCGGGCGCATCACGCGCTCGGGGCGCACCTTGGCGAGGTGCCAGAGGTTGTCCTCCAGCGTGCGCTGCTTGACGGCGACCTGCGCGGACGGGTGGAAATGCTGCATCTTGCAGCCCCCGCAGGCGCCCGCATGCAGGCCGAAGTTCGGACACCCCGGCGTGACCCGCTGCGCACTCTCGCGGCGGATCTCGACCAGCGCGGCCTGTTCCCAGTTGTTTTTGCGGCGGCCGGTCTGGACCCGCACCTTCTCACCGGGCAGCGCGCCGTCGATGAAGACGACCTTGCCCTCGGCATTGCGGGCCACGCCCTGGGCGTCGAGGTCGAGCGCGTCGACCGTCAGCCATTCGTTGATATCGGTCATGAAGTCTCGGGAACGTCTCAGCGGGCCGGCAGCACCTTGGTCGGATCGATCGGCTTACCGCGGCGGCGCACCTCGAAATGCAGCTTCACGCGGTCGGTGTCGCTCGACCCCATCTCGGCGATCTTCTGGCCACGGCGCACGACCTGGTCCTCGCGCACCAGCAGCGACTGGTTGTGGGCGTAGGCGGTCAGCAGCGTCTCGTTGTGCTTGACGATGACCAGATTACCGTAGCCGCGCAGGCCGGAGCCGGCGTACACCACACGACCGTCCGCGGCGGCATAGACCGGATCGCCCAGCTTGCCGCCAATGGCCACACCCTTGCTGCGGGTGTCCTCGAACGAGCCGACCACCGCACCCTGTGCCGGCCACATCCAGTTGACGTTGTCGTCGCCTTCACGGGCGGGCACGGCCGCCGTGGCGGGAGCGGGGGCTGGCGTTGCCGCAGGCGCCGGAGTGGCGGGCGTGGTCGCGGAGGCCGCCGGGACGGCGGGCGTTGCAGGAGCGCCCGGAACGGGCACCGCAGGCGCCGCCACGACCGCAGGCGCAGGCTTGGCGTCGAGGGGACGGGGTTCGATCCGCGGCGTGACGACGGGGCGGGTGGCGACCTGGGTCGGATCCTGGCCCGGTGGCACCACGCGCAGCACCTGCCCGACCTCGATCAGGTCCGGGTTGTCCAGCTGGTTCCAGCGCTGGATGTCGCGCCAGTTCTGGCCCGACTCCAGCCCGACCCGGATCAGCGTATCGCCGGGCTTGACCGTGTAGTAACCGGGCTTTCCGGCGTTCTCGGCACCGGGCGGCACGCGCTCGGCTTCGCCAGCCGTGGTGGCCGGACGGCCCGCACCGCCGCGGTAGTCCACCGGCGCCGGCGGACGCAGATGGGACGCACAGCCGGTCAGCGTGATCGCCAGTGCGGCACTGATGAGTGCCCGAGAGCCGGGCACCTGGAATGGGAAAGTCTTCATGGAGTGATCGGGGAGAACCCGCAGCCTCAGGGTGTGTCGGACGGGGATGAGCGTCACCTCGGAATGGTCCGCAATCGCTGGTCATCGCCGGCGGTCGCTGGCCGTCGCTAGCCCGTGCTAGCCATCACCAATGCCGGATTCTAAAGGGACGAACCGTACCGCTTCATGGATGCGTTGCACGATGCTGCCATCGGAGAGCTTGTCGACCACCATCAGCACCTGGGTGCCCAGCGCAGGATCCTGCACCGGCGCGACCAGACGCCCGCCGCGGGCGAGCTGCTCCAGCCAGGCAGCGGGCAGATCACGGCCGCCCGCCGCGGCGATGATGCCGTCGTAGGGCGCGGCCGGGGCGTGGCCGAGGCGGCCGTCGCCATGGACCAGGGTGATGCCGGGCAGTTGCAGCACGCCGAGATGGCGCTGCGCACGCTCATGCAGCGCCAGCAGCCGCTCGATGGACACCGTCCGCTGCGCGACATGCGCCAGCACGGCCGCCTGGTAGCCACAGCCCGTGCCGATCTCCAGCACGCGCGACAGCGCTGGACCGCCCGGGCGCTGCCGCAGCAGCTCGATCATGCGTGCAACGATCGAAGGCTTGGAAATCGTCTGCCCGAGGCCGATGGGCAGGCTGGTGTCCTCGTAGGCCTGCGCAGAGAGCGCACTGTCGAGGAACAGATGCCGCGGCACCGCCTGCATGGCAGCCAGCACACGCTCGTCCTGACAGCCCGCCGCGCGCAGACGGACCACCATGTTCTGACGGAAGGCCAGCAGATCGCTCTGCCCGGCCGGAACGGAACGCGCCCGGCTGGCCTCGCGGTGGGCGTCGGACAAGGGCCGCTGCGGGCGCAGGGTCTGCGCGTCGGCGGTCGTCATGACGCGCCCGCCTTCGGTGGCGCTGGCCGGTCGCGGCATGCGTTCCAGGCTGAGCGGCCAGCGCCGGGAAGATCCCGGGCGGGGCTTACGCGTGGCCGAATCCGACATGCCGACCCGCGCCCCGCTCAGCCGCCGGAAGGGGACGCGGCCGCCGCGCCGGCCACCCAGCGTGTCCATTCGGGCGTGGCAGCGTGGTGGGTGAGGTCGATCTGCAGCGGCGTCACCGAGATGCAGCCATTGGCGGTGGCATGGAAGTCGGTGCCGACACCGGCTTCGCGGACATCGCCCTGGGCGCCGATCCAGTAGATCGGATCGCCTCGGGGGCTGAACTGGCGCACGACGGGCTCGCTGGCATGGCGCCGGCCAAGCCGCGTGACCTGGATCGGCAAGCTGGCGGCATCCGCCCGGCTCGGGATGTTGACATTCAGCAACCATGGCGCGGCCGCGGGGGGGCGCTGGATCACATCCGCAAGCAAACGCCGTGCGGCGGCCGTGGCGGCCTCCAGGTGCTGCCAGCCGTGCCCGACCAGCGAGAACGCAATGGCGGGCACGCCGAACAGGTAGCCCTCCGTGGCCGCGGCCACGGTGCCGGAGTAGAGCGTGTCGTCGCCGAGGTTGGCACCGTTGTTGATGCCCGAGACGATCAGGTCGGGCCGGGCGTCCAGCAGGCCGGTCAGCGCGACATGGACACAGTCCGAGGGCGTGCCATTGACCACCTGCACGCCATTGGACGCCTTCCACGCCGACAGCGGGCGGTGCAGCGACAAGGCATTGGACGTGCCACTGGCGTTCTGTTCAGGGGCGACGACGTCGACGTCGGCGAACTCACGGCACACCTGGGCCAGGGCCAGCAGCCCCGGTGCAAGGTACCCATCATCATTGGCTACGAGAATGCGCATGCGAAGGATTGTAGGCAGTGTGTCCCGCTGACGCGTGGTCGCCACCCACCTTCTTTCGCGTCGCCGACCCTGTACCCGAGGGACACCTTCGGCCCGCTCACCACGGATAATCGGGCTTCAAGATTCCGTGTCCCACGTCAAGGATTCCATTCATGTCCATCCGCGCGCTGATCGTTGAAGACAACGCTGTCGCCCGCAGTTTCCTGACCCGGGTGGTGCGGGAAAGCTTCAGCGACGAGATCCGCTTCAGCGAAGCCAGCGATCTGGAGTCCGCGCGCGCCTTGCTGGGCGTCAGCGCTGGCGAGATGGCACGCGCCGATGCGGATGGTTTCCGTCTCATCCTGTGCGACCTGGAGCAACCTGACAAGGCCGGACTCGAACTGCTGGCCCAGCTGGGCGACTATCCGGCCATCAAGATCGCCACCACACTGCATTCGGACGACGAGCACCTGTTCCCGGCGCTGCTCTGCGGCGCCAATGGCTATCTGCTCAAGGAGGACCGGTTCGAGGTGCTGGTGGAGGAACTGCAGCGCATCGTGCGCGGCCAGCCGCCACTCTCGCCCGCCATGGCGCGGCGCCTGCTGGGCCATTTCCGGCAGCACGACAGCCGGTTTGCACCACTGGACGCCGCAGACCCCGGCACGCTCGACAGTCTGAATGTCCGCGAGCATGAGGTGCTCAACTACCTCAGCAAGGGCTACACGATCAAGGAAATCGCCCGCCACATGGGCATCAAGTGGCAGGCCGTGAACGACCACATCCGCGTGGTGTACCGCAAGCTCGCCCTGGCGAGCACGCCGGAAGAAGGGCTGCAGGTCGGGCGGCAGGCCGATGCCTGAGTGAGTGACAGCAGGCCTGATTGACTTGCGTGGCCTGCACAATGAAAAAAGCCAGCTTGTTGCCAAGCTGGCCTTTTTGCTGCGTCAGGTGGGGTGGCTAATGGGACTCGAACCCACGACAACCAGAATCACAATCTGGGACTCTACCAACTGAGCTATAGCCACCGCAGAGAAAGAAATTATAGGCCAGGAAATTCGTCCTGTGTCGACTTTCAGGGACTTTTATTTTCAGCCCCTGACACGGGCCCAAGTCATCACTTCGCCGGTGCGGATGCCGGAGCCGATTCGTCGGTCGCCTTGGCCTTGGCGCTGTCGAGCACCACCGCCTTGTAGCGCGTGCGCAGCGCGGCGTAGTACGCCTCGCTTTCGGCCTGCGCCCACAGCTGCGAGACCTGTTCACGGGCATTGTCCAGCGACCCGGCCTCTGCCAGATCGGCAGGCAGCACCTTGTCGATGACGGCCACGGCATACCCTTCGTCGCCCAGGTCCACCCCGATCCATGCCGGCAGCGCATCCGCCTTCGCCTTCAGCACCGCATCCACCACCGCCTGCGGCAGGTTCTGCGGCTTGACACGTGACAGCGTGACCGCAGCGGGCAGCGTGGCGGCGGTCGGCTGTGCCTTCCACTGCGCCAGACGCGCACTGCCTTCCTCACGGGCCGCCTGTGCCGCCTTCGACTGCTGCACGCTGGCACGGATCCGCTCGCGCACTTCGGCCAGGGCCTGCTTGCGCGCCGGCTGGTGCTCGGTGACACGCAGCGACAGCATCTGGTTCGTGCCGATTTCCAGCGCCAGTGCATTGCGCTTGCTGCGCAGGTTGTCGGTCAGAAAGGCCGCTTCGGCGAGCTTCGGGTTGGCCAGCACGCTGCCAGGCTCGGCCTGGAAGCCACGGGTGTAGCGCTCGGCCCGCTGGACAGTCAGCTTGAGCTGGTCGGCGACCGGCTGCAGGGTGTCTTCCTGCTCGACCAGATTGGAGAATTGCTCAGCCGCTTCCACATAGCGCTTCTGCGCCAGGGTCTTGCGCACCTCGTCCTCGATCTCGGCCCGGACCGACTCGAAACTGCGCTTCTCGCCACCCCGGACATCGTCCAGCCGGAGAATGTGGAAGCCGAAATCGCTCTCGACCACGCCACTGACCTCGCCCTTCTTCAGTGCGAAGGCCGTGTCCTCGAAGACCTTGACCATGGCGCCCCGGCCGAACCAGTCCAGATCGCCGCCCTGCACGGCAGAGCCCGGATCTTCGGAGTTCTGCTTGGCCAGCTCGGCAAATCCGGCCGGGTTCTTGCGCACTTCGGCCAGCAGCGCTTCGGCGCGGGCCTTGGCCTTGGCCTTGGCCTTCGTGTCGGCACTGGCCCCCGCATCGACCTTGATCAGGATGTGGCGTGCACGCCGCTCCTGGGGCTGCTCGTAGCGGGCGGCGTTTTCGGTGTAGTACTTGCGCAGGTCGTCTTCCGCCACGCTGATGCTCTTCGCGATGGTCGGCAGATCGAGCACCACATAGTCGAAGCTCACCGATTCGGGCGACTGCAGGCGCGCAGCGTTCTTCGGGTCGTCGTAGTAGGCCTGCAGATCGGCGTCGCTGACCTGCACCTTGGCCAGGTGGTCCTTGGCCGGGAAGGTCTGCACGCGCACTTCTCGGCGCTGGTAGAACGCATCCACCGCCGAGCGCGCCACGGCGTTCGGCACCACGCTCGTCGCGCCCACGCCCAGCAGCACCTGGTTCAGCGCCATGTCCTGGCTGAGGCGCGCGGCGAACTGCTGCGAGGTCAGGCCTTGCGCAGCCAGCAGCTCCTTGCGGACCGTGCCATCGGCATTGCGCAGGCTGGCAAATTGCGGATCGGTCTCGAACAGGCGCTTCAGGCGTGCGTCGGTCGGCACCAGATGCAGGTCACGCGCAGCCGCGAACAGCACACGCTGGCGGATCAGGTCGTCCAGCACGCGCTGGCGCACCTCGGGCGTGTCCAGCAGCTTGACGTCGACATTGGGCATCTGGCTGCGCAGGCGCTCGACCTGGTTGCGGTGGGCCTGCTCCCATTCGGCGCGGGTGATGGCCTGGCCGTCGACCTTGGCCACCTCGTCCTTGCCTTCGGAGAACTGGTCATAGCCCTGGATGCCGAACACCACGAAGGACGGCACGATCAGCAGCAGGAGCAGGAACTGCAGGATGCGGGTATGGCGACGGAAAAAATCGAACATCTGAGCTTCCTAGGGTGCACTGCCAGCAGCAGCGCCAGACACGACAAAGGCGAACCAGGGTTCGCCTTTGAAGAGAAATGACCGCAACGCATCACGGCAGACCACGTGACCGGAACCCGTGTGGTGGGTGCTGAGGGGCTCGAACCCCCGACCTACGCCTTGTAAGGGCGCCGCTCTACCAACTGAGCTAAGCACCCGGGTACCGTCCGTTCGGCAAGTCCGCAACTGTATCAGCTCAAGGCGTCGAGCAACACCTTGCCCGGACGAAACCGCGGGATGCGCGCCGCACGGATGTGGACCGGGGCGCCCGTGCGGGGATTGCGGCCCTCGCGCGCCGCCCGCGTGGAGACTGCAAAGGTACCGAATCCGACCAGCGCGACCGGCTCGCCCTTCTTCAGCGACTGCGTCACACCGGAGACCATGGCATCCACCGCGCGGGCGGCGGCGGCCTTGGAGATGTCGGCCTGCAGCGCGATGTGCTCGATCAGTTCGGTCTTGTTCACGTGGAGCCCCTGAAGCCTCGTTGGAAAGGGAGCGGATTCTAGGAGACAGGTCCGGCCAGTGGATTCAGCGCACCTTGGCCCGGATCTCGGGCAGCGCCTTCTGCAGGTAATACACCATCGACCAGACGGTGAGCACCGAGGCGACCAGGATCAGCACGGTTCCCCACTGCCGGGTGTGGACCACGCCGAACACCAGACCGTCATAGAGCAGGAACGGGATCGCCACCATCTGCGCCATCGTCTTGAGCTTGCCGATCATGTGGACGGCCACGCTGCGCGAGGCGCCGATCTGGGCCATCCACTCGCGCAGCGCCGAGATGGCGATCTCACGGCCGATGATGACCAGCGCCACCAGCGCGCCGACCCGGTCGAGCTGCAGCAGGATCAGCAGCGCCGCGCAGACCAGGAACTTGTCCGCCACCGGGTCGAGGAAGGCGCCGAACGACGAGGTCTGGTTCAGTCTGCGCGCCAGCCAGCCGTCGAGCCAGTCCGTCAGCGCCACGACCACGAACAGCACGGTCGCCATCAGATTGCGCGTCGGCATGTCGATCGGCAGCTCGTAGATGCCGACGATCAGCGGAATGGCGACGATGCGCGCCCAGGTGAGCAGCGTGGGGAGGGTCCAGAACATCCACGCATTGTGCATGGTGTAACGAAACGCCGGCGTTTTGGTCCCTCAACGCAGGGCCCGGTAGATCTCTTCTGCCAGTTCGGACGAGATGCCCTCGACCCCGACGAGGTCTTCCACTGACGCTGCAGCCACCCCGCGCACGCCCCCGAAGCGCTGCAGCAGGCGCGCCCGTTTCTTCGGCCCGACACCGGCGATGTCCTCCAGCCGGCTGCCGCCCGTGCGCACCGAGGCGCGCTTGGCCCGCATGCCGGTGATGGCGAAGCGGTGCGCCTCGTCGCGGATCTGCACCACCAGCATCAGCGCGGCCGAGTCGTGACCAAGGTAGACCTTCTCGCGCCCGTCGGCGAAGACCAGCTCCTCCAGACCGACCTTGCGCCCCTCGCCCTTTTCCACCCCGACCAGCAGCGACAGGTTCAGCCCGAGCGCCGTGAACACCTCGCGCGCCACGCCGATCTGGCCGCGCCCGCCGTCCACCAGCACCAGGTCCGGCAGGCGGCCCGTGCCCTGCTGCACGGCGTCGACCAGCTTGGCGTAGCGGCGCGTGAGCACCTGGCGCATCGCGGCGTAGTCGTCGCCGCCGGTGATGCCGGTGATGTTGTAGCGGCGGTACTGGCCGGACTGCATCTTGTGGCCCTCGAAGACCACGCACGAGGCCTGCGTCGCCTCGCCCGCCGTGTGGCTGATGTCGAAGCACTCGATGCGCAGGCCGTCCAGCCCCGCGTCGATGCCCTCGGGCGCCAGATCGAGCGCCTCGACCAGCGCCCGCGTGCGCGCCTGCTGCGAGCCCTCTTCGGACAGCAGCCGCGCCAGCGCCAGCTCCGCACCCTTGATGGCCATGTCGAGCCAGGCGCGGCGGTTCTCGCGCGGCTGGTGCTGGGCGCTGACCTTGTGGCCACGAGGATCGGTCAGCGCTGCGACCAGGCCGCGCGACACCGGGTGGCTCGTCACCAGCACCGGCGGGCAGTCGGCGCCAAGGTAGTGCTGCGCGATGAACGCATCGAGCACACGGACCTCGACCGGCAGGGCCACCTCGGCGGCCTCGCCCTCCACGGCGCCCTCCGCGCCGGTGCCCTCCTCCGAGACCTCGTCGCCGACATCGACCGCCACCGCATCCTCGACATGCGCCGGAAAGTACGCCCGGTCGCCCAGGTGCCGCCCGCCGCGCACCATCGCCAGGTTCACGCAGGCCCGCCCGCCCTGCACCTTCACGGCCAGGATGTCGGTGTCGCGGTCCTCCTGCGTGAAGACGGACTGCTGCTGCAGCACCTTGGACAGCGTGGCGATCTGGTCGCGCAGCTCGGCCGCCTTCTCATAGTCGAACGCCTCGGCGCAGGCCATCATCTGCGCCTGCAGCCCGTCGAGCACCTCCTGCGTCTGCCCGCTCAGGAAGCGCGTCGCGTTGCGCACGTCCTCGGCGTAGTCCTCGCGCGAGATCAGGTCGACACACGGTGCCGAGCAGCGGTGGATCTGGTGCAGCAGGCACGGCCGGGTGCGGTTGTGGAACACCGTGTCCTCGCAGGTGCGCAGCAGGAACACCTTCTGCATCAGCTGGATACCCTCCTTCACCGCCCAGGCGCTCGGGTACGGGCCGAAGTAGCGGTGGCGACGGTCCACGGCGCCGCGGAAGTACACGACGCGGGGGAACTCGTGCGACACGAACTTCAGGTAGGGGTAGCTCTTGTCGTCGCGGAACAAGATGTTGAAGCGCGGGTTCAGCGACTTGATGAGGTTGTTTTCCAGCAGCAATGCCTCGGCCTCGGAGCGCACCACCGTCGTCTCCATCCGCACGATCTTGCTGACCATGTGGCCGATGCGGGTGCCGCCGTGGTCCTTCTGGAAATAGCTCGACACGCGGCGCTTGAGGTGCTTGGCCTTGCCGACGTAGAGCAGGCCGCCCTCGGCGTCGAAATAGCGGTACACGCCGGGCAGCGCCGGCAGCGCGGCCACCTCGCTCAGCAGCCGCTCGCGGGCGGCGGCGGCCGGCGTTTCGAGCGCGGGTTCAGGGGTCAGGAGGGCTTCGGCCTCGTCGGGGGTCAGGCGGCGCGTCATGGTCGGCGATTGTGCCGCCACCGATAATTCCGCGATGAGCGCCGACACCAACGCAGACACCCCCTCCGCCTTTTCCTTGTCGCCCGTGCTGACGGTTCCGTCGGCGCTGCAGCGCTGGGACGTGTTCTGCCGCGTCATCGACAACCACGGCGATCTGGGCGTGTGCTGGCGCCTGGCGCGCGACCTCGCCGGACGTGGCGCGCAGGTGCGGCTCTGGGTCGACGACGCCAGCGCCCTGGCCTGGATGGCACCGGATGGCGCACCGGGCGTGCGGGTGCTGCCCTGGCGCGACCCGCTGGCGGACGAGGTGCCGGCCGACGTGGTCATCGAGGCCTTCGGCTGCGACCCGCCTGCGGCCTATGTCAGCCGCATGGTCAGCGCCGCCGAGACCGGCACGGCGCCACTGTGGATCAACCTCGAATACCTCAGCGCCGAGCCACACGTCGAGCGCCTGCACGGACTGGCCTCGCCGCAGTGGAGCGGGCCGGGGCGCGGTCTGACCAAGTGGTTCTTCTACCCTGGCTTCACGGCCGCCACCGGCGGCCTGCTGCGCGAACCCGGCCTGCTCGCCCGCCGCGACGCCCACCACCCGGCCACCACCCTGACACGCCTGGGCATCCACCTCGGCGCCGACGACCACCCCGACCATGCGCTGATGCTGCTGTTCGGCTACACGCAGCCGCTGCTGGCGGCCTGGCTCGACCTGCTGGCCGATGCGCCCCATGCGCGCGGCGACCGGCGCGTGCGCACCACGCTGCTGGTCACGCCCGGCTTCAGCGCGCAGCAAGTGCGCGCCTGGCTGCACCAGCGCGGCGCCACCGGCCCCGGCCCGGTGGTGGGCGCGCTGCGGCTGCACTTCCTGCCACACGTCACGCAGGTCGAGTTCGACCGCCTGCTCTGGGCCAGCGACCTCAACCTCGTGCGCGGCGAGGACAGCCTGGTGCGCGCGCTCTGGGCTGGCCAGCCGCTGCTGTGGCAGCTCTACCCGCAGGACGATGGCGTGCACGCCGACAAGCTCTCGGCCTTCCTGGACGTGGCCCTCGACCGGGCACCACCCGCGCTGGCCGCACCGCTGCGGGCGATGGCTCGGCTGTGGAATGGCGCAGGAGATCCCGCCGATCTGCCACGCACCTGGGCGGCGCTATGGCCGGCACTGCAGCAGGCGTGGGGCGCGGACACCGCCAGGCGCCAGCGCCGCTGGGCCGAGCAGCCGGACCTCGTCAGCAGCCTGCTCGCCTGGGCCGAGGCCAGGCAGTCGGGCGGGCTGGGCTAGAATCGAGGGCTTTGCGGTGTGGCGGCTTGCTCACCGCCCCTCACGCACCCTTTAGACCGACACCGAGTCCTCCCGCCGGGACATCGGTCTCCAACGGAAACTCACCCATGAAGATCGCTCAGGAAATCCGCGCCGGCAACGTCATCATGCACGGCAAGGACCCGATGGTCGTGCTGCGCACCGAATACAGCCGCGGCGGCCGCAACAGCGCCACCGTGCGCATGAAGCTCAAGAGCCTGCTGAACAACTCCGGCACCGAAGTCGTCTTCAAGGCCGACGACAAGATGGACCAGATCATCCTGGACAAGAAGGAGTGCACCTACTCCTACTTCGCCGACCCGCTCTACGTGTTCATGGACGGCGAGTACAACCAGTACGAAGTCGAAGCCGAGAACATGGGCGACGCGCTGAGCTACCTCGAAGACGCGATGCCGGTCGAAGTGGTGTTCTACGAAGGCAAGGCGATCTCGGTCGAACTGCCGACCTCGCTGGTGCGCGAAGTCACCTGGACCGAGCCGGCCGTCAAGGGCGACACCTCGGGCAAGGTTCTGAAGCCCGCCAAGATCTCGACCGGCTTCGAGATCCCGGTGCCGATCTTCGTGGCCCAGGGCGACAAGATCGAAATCGACACCCGCACGCACGAGTACCGCAAGCGCGTCTGATCCGACGCCGCGACATCGCGAAACCGGATACCAAGACGGCCCTGCGGGGCCGTTTTTCATGGGGAAATGCGCAAAAATAGCAACATCAAACCACCCAACCGACTGCCCCCGTCAGAGTGGGTCTACTCGTTCTTCGAGATGTCGACCGAGCGCCTGACGGGTCTCACGCTGCAGGTGGGCGCCCTCGGCGGTCCGCACAACAGCCAGATGCTGGCACCGGATGCAGGCCCGGGCACCGACTATTTCACCAGCTGGAACCTGCGCCTGACCTTCGCCCAGGCGGGCAGCTACCAGTTGGCAGCGGACGCCGCCATCACCCAGGACAAGATCGTGCGGCGCGGGGACACGCACGGCACCCGTGAATGCATCGGCTTCGACAACTCGCTGCAGTGCAGCCACTGGACATTCACCGACCGCCTCCACGAAGACAGCGCCTGGACTGAGGTCACCAGTGCCACCAGCCTGCCGATCCAGGTGCAGGTGCAGGCGGTACCCGAGCCCGCCACGCTGGCCCTGTGGCTACTGGGCGGCGGGCTGCTGGGCTGGCGGCGGACGACAAGCGGCAGTTCGGCGAGTCACCCTCGGCCACGCTGAAGAGCGCCCTCTGCCCTCAACGGGCTTGCGCCAGCGCCATCCGGTGCTTCAACTCCGGCAGCAGATCCCGCGCGGCCGCTTCCCCTGCCGCCTGCACCTGCACGAAATAGCGCGTCCAGGGGCTAGTGTCGTGTCACAGCTGACTTGACGGACAGCCTGCGCGAACACATCACCGTCATGCCCGCGAAAGCGGGCACCCACGCAGGGACATGACCGTCTTTGGCGGGCGTAGATCCTCGCATTCGCGAGGATGACGGCACTTGGGGTGCGACAGTGGATCGTTGACGCAACACTAGGCCGCCCGCACTTCGCAGGGCAGACCCAGACCCAGACCGATGCGCGCCATCACGTCGCCCGCCAGGGCCGGCTCCACACCGGGCGCCAGTTGCAGATGCTGCATGACATCGGCCTGGGTGATGCTGGCCATGCCGTGCAGCGTGGACCAGATGAACAGGGCCTGGCGGTCAACATGCGCCGGGGCGTCGGGCTGGTCGCGGTGCAAGGCGCGCAGGCTCTCGCGCAGCAGGTCGAAGGCATGCACGGCGTGCTGCACCAGCTCGGGGTGCTGCGCCGGCTCGGGCCAGGGCGTGCCGAACATCAGGCGGTATTCGAGCGGCTTCTCGCGGGCGTAGGCCAGGTAGGCGTGTCCCATGGCCTCCAGATCCGCCTCGGGCTGGCCAGTGCGGGGGCGCCCGTCCAGGTGCCGGGCGAAGTCGGCGAAACAGCGGCGCATGATCTCGGCCAGCAAGTGGTCGCGGCTCTCGAAGTGGCGGTAGGGCGCCTGGTGCGAAATGGCCAGCTTGCGCGCCACGTCGCGCATGCTCAGGCTTTCCACGCCGTGTTCGGCGATCACCTCGCGTGCCGCCTGCACGCAGGCTTCCTTGAGCGACGGAGCAGGGACAGATTTTTTGTTCATGGGTGCATATTCTGCCTGAGCCGCAGTCAGTAGTTGACAGCGTCTACATGGCTCCAGCACACTGGTTGACACCGTCAACTCAAGAGTCCGACCATGTCCCCTACGTGGCCCTCCCCCTTCCTGGCGCTGCACCGCACGCTGAGCGCACGCCAGCCGCTGCTCACCTGGTTCGCGTGGCTGATGGTGGCGTGCATGGTGCCTGCCGCCGGCCTGCTGGTGCTGGACGATCGCATCTGGCGCGACGTGGCCATCTGGGCCAAACCCTTGAAGTTCATGGCGTCCACGGCCCTGTTTGCGGCCACCACTGCCTGGTGCGTGGGTCTGCTGCCCGAGGCGCGGCGCGGCAGCCGCACGGTGCGGGCGCTGGTCTGGACGGTGGTGCTCACATCGAGTTTCGAGGTCGGCTACATCAGCCTGCAGGCCGCCCTGGGCGAGGGCTCGCACCACAACGTGGGCGATCCGCTGCACGCGGCGCTGTTCGGTCTGATGGCCGTGGCGGCGGTGATGCTGACGGCGACCCAGGCGGTGCTGGCCTGGCTGATCGCACGCCACAGCGCGGACCGGGCCAGCACGCTGACCCGGTCGGTGGTGATCGGTCTGGTGCTGACCTTCGTGCTCGCCACCGTCAGCGGCTTTCTGCTTGGCGGTCAACAGCCCCCGGCCGGCACAGGACTGCCCTTGGTGGGCTGGCACCTCGGCGGGCCCGACGCACGGCCGGCGCATTTCCTGGGCGTGCATGCCCAGCAGTTGCTGCCGCTGGCGGGCTGGATGCTGCAGCAGGGGCGTTTTCAGCGCCCCGATGTCTGGCTCACGGCGGGGACGGTCGGCTATGTCGGGCTGTGGGCTGCGCTGATGCAGGCGGCGCTGGCGTAGCCCTCAATCTTCCCGGACGCTGACCTCGAACATCACCTGCACCTCCTCCGCCCCGCTGGCCTGGCACTTGAAGCGCCGGGCCGCCTGCGTGACGAGGCGGTGGTATTCCTTCGGGCCGGACAGCGGCGTGACGTCGACGATCTGGCTGCCCCGCACCAGCATGCGCACGCGCACGACGCCGGTGATGCCGTAGCGGTCGAACGCGCCAGCCATCGCGTTCTGCATGGTGTCGACGTAGCCCGGACAGGCCAGCCCGACGTCGACACGGGCCGGCGGGGCGGGTGGCGCAGGCGGCACCGGGGGGGCCGGCGGCGCGGGCGGCGCGGGGGGTGGTGGCGGCTTGATCTCAAGCTGCTTCGGCGGCGGCTCGGCCTGCACCGCCTGGATCGCGGGGGCGGGGGGTGTCGGCGCCGGGGTCACCTCAGGTGGCGGCACGTAGGCCTTGGGGGCGGGGGCCGGCGGCGGGGGCGGGGCGTCCTGCAGTTTCACCACCTTCGGCGGTGGCGGTGGCGGTGGCGGCGGGGGGGGCGGAGGTGGTGGTGGCGGTTTCACCTCGTCGAGGATCGCCATCTCGATCGGCTCGCGCACCACGTCGATCGCCTTGCGCGCCAGCCCCGACACCAGCGCCCAGCCGACCAGCACATGCAGCCCGACCACTGCGCTCACGCCAATCCAGCGCGGTGCGCCGGCTTTCGGATCGAACTCCGGCAGGCTGCCCGGCCTCACTGAAACTGCTCCCCACCAACCACGCCGAGCTTGCGCAGGCCGAGCTTCTGCGCCGACACCATCACCGCGGCAAACGTGTCATAGCGCGACTGTGCATCCGGACGGATGTGGATCTCGGGCGGCTCGGCCTGCGCGGCGACGGCCTGCAGCTTCTCCTCCAGCGCCGCCCGGTCGGCCAGCGCCACGCCCTGCCAGTACACGACGTTGGCCGGGTCGATGTCGATCTTCACCACCTCGGGCGGCACGGCGTTGACCGGCGGTTTGCCAGTCGGCAGGTTCAGGTCGGTCGAGTGCAACTGGATCGGGATCGTGATGATGAGCATCACCAGCAGCACCAGCATCACGTCGATCAGCGGCGTGGTGTTGATCTCCATGATCGGCTCGGGATCGCTGCCGGGGGCCAGCCCGTCGCCGGGGCCGAGGTTCATCGCCATGGGGTGTCTCCTGGGCTGTGCGCCGGCTTCAGTTCAGTTCAGCGCCGGCGGCTCGGTGATGAACGACACGCGCGCGATCCCGGCCCGCTGACACGCCAGCACCACCCGCCCGACCGGCGCGTACACCGCCGCACGGTCGCCGCGGATGTGGACCTCCGGCTGCGGCGACTGCACCGACACCTTCTTCAGCCGCTCGACCAGCGCCTCGGCGTTCGGCAGCGGCGTGTCGTGCCAGTAGACCACCCCGCGCGCATCGACCGAGAGCACGATGTTCTCCGGCTTGCTCTGGCGCGGGTTCAGGCGCTCCTGCGGCAGATCGACCTTGACCGAGGTCGTCACGACCGGGATCGTGATCAGGAAGATGATGAGCAGCACCAGCATCACGTCCACCAGCGGCGTGGTGTTGATGGTGGCCATCACCTCGTCGTCGCCCGCCGGGGCGTCGAACGGGCCGGGTGGCAAGGCCATCTCAGCCCTTGGACGGCGAGGCCGGCGCAGCCTTCGCCGACGCCTGCGCCAGCAGCACCGCGTGCAGGTCTGCCGCGAAGCCGCGCACCTCGTCCATCACCGCCTTGTTGCGCCGCACCAGCCAGTTGTAGCCGAGCACCGCCGGCACCGCGACCGCCAGCCCGATGGCGGTCATGATCAGCGCCTCGCCCACCGGCCCGGCCACCTTGTCGATGCTGGCCTGCCCGGCCACGCCGATGGCGGTGAGCGCGTGGTAGATGCCCCAGACGGTGCCGAACAGGCCGACGAACGGCGCGGTCGAGCCGACGGTGGCCAGGAAGGCCAGGCCGTTCTGCAGCCGGCCCTGCACCCGCTCGATGGCGCGCTGGATCGACATCGTGATCCAGGTGTTCAGGTCGATCTGGCCGAGCAGGCCGGCGTGCTTGAGCGAGGCATCGGCACCCGCCTGGGCGATGAAGCGGAAGGGGCTGCCGGCGGCCAGCGTGTCCACGCCCTGCGCGACGCTGGCCGCTGTCCAGAAGGCCTCAGTCGCCTTGGCCTGCGTGAGCATGCGCCGCTGCTCGATCCACTTGACGACGAGCAGGTACCAGCTGCCCACCGACATGATGACCATGACCAGCAGCACGGCCTTGGCGACGAGATCCGAGCCGCTCCAGAGCGCGGCCAGGCCGTAGGGATTGCTTGCGTCCACCGAATGCTCTCCAGAGTCTTGTGGTCCTGTGCGAATGCGGCGCGACTATAGGCCATCCCGGCCGGGTCAGTGCTGGTGCTGCTGCATGGCCGGCCTGGCGTTTAGGGCACGCACCTCGGCGCTCACATCCACCTGGATCCGCTTCTTGTCCTTGCCTTCGAGCACCAGCGTCAGCGGCACCTTGTCGCCCGCGTTCAGCGGCTTGACCACGTCGATCAGCATGACGTGGTAGCCGCCCGGCTTCAGCTCCAGCGTCTTGCCCGGGACGATGTCCAGACCAGGCACCGCCTGCATCATCATGCGGTCCCCTTCCATGCGCATCTCGTGGATCTCGACGATCTTCGCCGCGCCGGACCTGGCCTCGACCAGCCGAACGGCTTCGGTGGTGGTCAGTTGCATGAAGGCGCCGGTGGCCTTCTGGCTCGCCACGGTGCCACGGACCCAGGGCTCCTTGACGGTCACCTGGGCGTGTGCAGCGGTGACGCTGGCCAGGGTCAGCGCAGCAAAAGCGGTGGTGGTCAGGATCGAACGAGAAAACTTCATGGGGAACTCCTTCAGTGGGGAAAACTCAGGTCAAAACGAAAAGTGGGTGAGACAGCGCAACGGACAGCGCATGGTCGGAACTGTCTCATGCGGCCCGGGCATGGGCGGCACTGGTGCGGCTGCGCGTCATGCCGGCTGGCATCTCGCCCGCCCGCAGGTGCATCAGCGGCCCGATCTGCACCGACCGCTGCGGCTCGGCATCGCCACCGGACGCGATGAGCCCGCTGCGGCGCAGGCTGGAGAGCACCCGCGAGGCCGTCTCGGGCGCGGTGTCGGTCAATGCGGCGATGTCGCTCAGGCGCGGCAGTTCGCAGGACATCGGCTCGTCCGCCATGCGTTCGTGCTGCGCCAGCATCAGCAGCAGCGCCCGGATTCGCTCGGACGCAGGACCGAAGCGCAACCGCCCCTGTTCCGCGGCGCGGCGGTGGCTGGCCGCAAGTTGCCGGATCAGCAGTTCCTGCCGCAGCCCCTCCGGCACCACACCCAGCGGGGCGATCACCGTCTCGACGATCGCACGGCAGCAGGTGCTCTGTGGCTGGCCGATCAGGTGCTCGACGCCGAGCAGATCACCGGGCAGCGCGAGGTGCAGCGCACTGTCATCGCCTGCCGGCAGGTCCAGCCGCATCGCCCCGGCCACGACCACGAACGGCCACTGGAAACGTCCAGCCCGGAACACCAGCGCTCCGCGGCGGAACCGCTCGCGCTCCGGGCTGCACCAGGCCAGCAGGTCGTCGTGGCGGGCAGAAGAAACAGGGCTGGAGATCGTGATCATGTCGGGATCCTCGAAACAAGCGTCGGAAGTGTCGGAAGCGTCGGGGGGCACCGCGGGCGCGGTCGTCAGTGGGCCTTGTGCTGGCCGTGGCCTTGGGCGGCATCACTGGCGGGCGGGTGCTGGCCATGCGCGTCCATGCGGACGATGCCGTCGAAGGTGGCGAACTTGGCGCGCTGTGCCGCGGGCAGCTTCGCTTCGGCGGCGGCCAGATCCCGGGCCAATGCCTGCGCGTCCGTGGCATTCAGGCCGGCGTCCTGCAGTGCGGGCGCGTGGCGGATGCCATCCCCCGCGCACAGCACGACACGCCAGCTCCCGTCGCCGTTGCGCGCCATCAGCGCACGGCCGCCGCGCTCGCCCTGCGTCCAGCCCGCCACCGCATGGGCGCCGCGCAGCACGACCGGCGCGACCTGCAGGCGCGCCTCGGGCTTGTCCCAGGTTTTCATCATCACGCGGCGGATGGCATGGGCGTCATCGGCCGCATGGACGGCGACCGGGGACAGCAAGGCGACGATCAGGGCGGCGGCAGGCACCAAGCGGCTCAGGTTCACGTTCAGGTTCAGGTTCAGCATGGGGATCTCCGGAAACAACGGGGTGATGACACAAGGTGAGGTCATCGTGGAAACGAGGCCTGCGTGATCAGGCGCAGCCCGACCCAGCGCAGCGTGCGTTCGGCGCCTCGCTCGGCGCCGGCCTCGGCGATCACGCGCCAGCCTTCGGACGGCTGCAGCGCAACGCTGCCGGCGAGCCGGTGCATCGGCTGGTTCGTGGCGAGACCGGCGTCCAGGGCCACGCCAGTGGCGCCCGGTCCTTCGAGGCGGTGGCGGGCGACCAGCCGCTCGGCGCGCAGTCCAAGCTGCCAGCGGGCATCCAGCGACCAGACGGCGTCGAGCCAGCCGCCCGTGGTGCGACCGCGGTAGGCCGCCGACCCGCTCATGGAATCCAGCGTGCCGCGCTCCTGCTGCGACAGGCCCGCCAGCGTCAACGTCAGCGGCAGGTCGTGCGGCGTCCAGCGCAGGCTCGCCCCGAGCACCACGCTGCGCCCGTCGAAGCAGGTGACGCCGACCAGGCTGCGGGCGCAGTCCGGCTGCGCGTGGGTGTGTCCGGCCGTGGAACTCGCCGCGTAGGCGCCGCGCGACCGAGGCGCCAGCCGCGTCGCGAAGCCGTCGGCGGTCCACTCGCCCTGTCCTGCGCGCAGGTGCAGGCTCGGCGCCACCGCGGCGTCGGCCGAGCCGGGAAAAGCCTTCGCGCGCCACAGGCCGACGCCCACGGTCTGCAGCCCGTCGTCCTGCCCATCGCCACGGCGCCAGCGCAGGTGAATCCCGTCGTCGATCCAGTCGCTATCGGACACCGCGCGTCGGATCAGTGGCGTCTGCGCATGACGGTCGAGGTGACCGGCCTCCGTCAACGCAGCCCCCATCGGCATCGCCATGCGTCCGGCCGACAGGCCGATCTGGTCATCGCCGACAAGGTAACGCGCCTCGCCGGTGGCGGCTTCGACGTGGGCGGCGCCCTGACCGTGCCAGCCCACCGCCAGCCGTGCGCCGAGCTGCACGCCGCTGGCGGTGTCCGCACGGAACGCCCCGCCCGCCATCGCATGTTCGACATGCAGGCCGCGCCGGTCATCCACCGTCTGCCCGCTGCCCAGCACACCAGACCAGCGCGGCATCGGCCAGGACGACTTCGCTTCTATGGCGGAGAGGGCCGCCGCCGCGTTCAGCCGCCAGCCGGCCGTCCCGGGCATGGTGTCTTCCTCGGCCTCGTGGGCGCGGACAACGCCGCTGCCCAGGACACCCGCCGCGATCAGCACGGACACCAGGACACCAAGCGGCCCGCCGCGCAGGATTCGGTTGTTGCACATCGGGCGCCTCATTGGAACGGGTCCGAGAAACGCGGATCGGTCAGCAGATCCTCGTCGGTGAGCGTCTTCAGGAAGGCCACCAGGTCGGCCTTGTCCTGCGCGGTCAGGCTGATCGCGGCGACCAGGTCGCTCTTGAACGGGTTGTTGCGGCCGTCGCCCGCGTGCGGACCGCTGGTGATCACGCGCCCGCCCGCAGCGTAGAAATCGAGCACCTCTTCCAGCGTCGCGATGCTGCCGTCGTGCATGTAGGGGGCCGTCACCGCGATGTTGCGCAGCGTCTGCGCGCGGAACTTGCCCATGTCCTCGGGCTTGCCGCTGAGTTCCAGGATGCCGCGGTTCGGGAACGGAAACTCGCCACGGCCGTCGATGTTGTAGAGCCCCGTGTTGTGGAAGGGCGTGTCCACCAGCCGCAGGCCGAGGTGGCGGGTCTGGTCATTGAAGTTGAAGCTGCCGTGGCAGTGGAAACACTCCGCCTTCTCGCCGTTGAACAGGTTCAGGCCGCGGGTCTCGGCCGCCGTGAGCAGCACCTCGCCGCGCTGCGCCCGGTCGAAGCGGCTGTTGACGGACAGGATCGAACGCTGGAATGCGGCGATCGACTTGATGATGTTGTCCCAGGTGACCGGCTGCGCCTGGCCGGCGTAGACGCTGGCGAAGCGGGCCGGGTAGTCGGCGTCGGCGCGGATGCGGTCCAGCACCTCGGCCTGGTTGCGGTCGTTGACGCCCATCTCGACCGGGTTGTCGCCGAACAGCGGCGCCAGCATCTGCCGCTCCAGGTCGGTGAGCGAGAAGTTGGCCCAGGTCAGCGTGGCGTTGTAGGCGACATTGGCGAGCGGCTGGGCGTTGCGCGGGTGGGCCTCGCCGGTCGAGCCGAGCGAGGTGGTCCGGCCATCGGTGAAGGCGAGCGACTGCAGGTGACAGCTGACGCAGGCCTGGGTGCCGTTGCCCGACAGACGCTTGTCGTGGAACAGGAATCGACCCAGTTCGACCTTGGCGTCGCTCATCGGGTTGTCGTCCGGCACCACCGGCACCGGGAATCCGGCCGGCAGGCGCCAGGTCCAGGACGAGGTGCTCAATCCCGTGTCGATGGCCTGCGTGCCGCCCCCGCCACAGCCGGACAGGCTGGCCACAAGGACCAGCGCCAGCGTGGCGGGGCGCACGCAAGCCACCTTGAGTCGGTTCAGCAGGCGGCTTGCAGCAGTCATGGGGCAGTCGCTCCGCGGGTCACTTGGCGATGGCGCGGAAGATGGTGCCGCCCGACTTGGCACCGGTGAGCGCGGTGAACATCGCCGGGCACTGCGGATCGTCGGCGGCCGACATGCAGCCTGCGGCGGTGCTGACGGTGTTCTGCGTCGCGTTGTTGCCGGCGAACAGCGCCTGCAGGTCCATCGTGATGCGCTGGCTGGTCGGGTTGAACGCGGCGATCGTCACCGGCACCTGGTTGTTCGTGCTGCAGGTGTAGCCGCCCGTAGCCGTGGCCGCCGCATCCGCCACACAGCCGGTGTTGCCCAGGTGGTAGACGAAGGCGTTGGTGTTGGCGACGTTGGTGGTGACACCGGCCGTCGTCGTTGTGGCCTGTGCGCCCGCGGCGGTGATGGTCTGCACGCCGCCGGTGTAGGTGCCGGCCGTCGTGGCGTTCTCGGGGCTGAGTTCGATCTTCAGGAACTTGCGGCCCGCCTGCCATGACCAGGCCATGCCGGGCACGCTGGCGTCGATCGGCTTGGGCGTGGTGGCCAGCGCGGGATTGGTGTGGTTGAGCGCGTTGGGCACGCCCAGCACGAAGGACACGCCGACATAGGTGCCGCTGGGGACATTGCCGGTGAGCTTGGTGTTGGTGCCGCCGGTGGCGCCGCCGTTGGTGCAGGTGCCGTCCTCGAAGTCGATCAGCGCCAGCGAGTCGGTGCCGGCATTGGCCTGCCAGGTGCTCTCGTCGAGCGTGACGGCCACGGCGGTGCCGTCCGCCTTCAGCAGCTTGACGTTCGAGACGTAGAAGCGCAGGTCGGTGAGCTTGGCGTTGACCGCCGCGCCGCCGCGGGTGGCGATGCCGTTGACCTGCGTGTCCGCGCACTTGCCGATGTTCAGCACCGTGCTGCCGACGGTGGCGGCGAAGTCGATGGAGACGCTCTGCGTGGTGGTGGTCGGGGTGGTGGCCGTGGTGTCGTCACCGCCGCCGCAGGCGGTCAGTGCGGCAACAGCGAGCAGGGCAATCGGGAAACAGATCGGGAAACGGAATTCACGGGCGAAAGCGAACGAAGTCATGGTCGTATCCAGACAGGAGATGAGAAGCGGAATGCAGGAAATGCAGCCAGCCATGCCGCGCGGCCGAAGCCCGCCCACTCCTCACGGAGCAGACAGCGTTCGACAACGGGATGACAGACGGTGAAGCGGCGGGACGGAGAACCCGTCAGGCGGACAGCGGAGGTGCTCGGGGAGGGATCTGTGGCCCGACGGGGCGGGGGCGCGGCGCGCGCAGCGGCTCTTCCACCGGGCGCAGGCGCAGCACCGGCCGGTCGAAATCAGCCCGGCGATCCGGTGTCGGCACGTCCACCTGCAGCACGGACACCACGCAGGCGGCGCAGTGCACACCGCCCATGACATCGCCCGGGAGGGCCCGGTCTTCCCCGCGGTCGCGGCTCGACACCGAACAGACCTCGACCATCATTGCCGCACGCACTGGATCGGCGGCGGCGATCAGCCGCGACAACGTCGGCAGGCACGCCGCGACCAGGAGCAGCCAGCAGGCCATCCGGGTCAGTCGTGCCAATGAACGTCGAGGCAATGTCATCCGATGATTATCCAGAAAATTAATACCCGATGACAACACATGCTGAATTTTATTGACTGTTAAACAACAAAAGACAACACTTGTGCGCCCATGCTGCAACCAGTCTCACACGGATCCAAGCGATGAAGACGTTTTTCAAACCCGCGCGCCGCCAGTGCCTGGTGACAGCCATGGCCCTGGCCCTGCCCGGCACGGTGCTGGCCCATGACTTCAAGGCCGGCGACATCGTCATCGACCACCCGTATGCCACGCCCTCGCTGCCGGGCGCCCGCACGGGGGCGGTCTACTTCCGTGGCCTGCGCAACACCGGGCGCCTGCCGGATCGCCTGGTCGGTGCGCGCACCGCCGCAGCGGGCTCGGTCGAGGTGCACCGGATGGTCATGGACGGTGATGTCATGCGCATGGGGGCACTGGACACGCTGGCCATTCCTGCAGGTGGAGCGCTGCCGTTTCGACACGGCGGGCAGTACCACCTGATGCTGCTGGACCTGAAGTCACCGCTGGTGGCCGGTGACCGCTTCAAGCTGACACTGCGCTTCGAGCGCGGGGGCGAGCAGGAGGTGACAGTCTGGGTGCAGCAGCCACGCGAACGCGACGGCAGCCACCGGCACTGACCAGATCAGGGGCCAGGGCCAGGGGTCAGGCTTGGGCGGGAGGCGCCCGGGATGGCGCAGACGGCCAGACGGGCGCACGTCCAGGTGGCAGCAGCGACGCCGTGGTGGGCCGCAGGTGCGGGGCCGGCGGGGCATGGTCCGCGCGGCGATCGGACTCCGGCCAGGCGACGGCCATGGCAGCGGAGAGGCACAGCAGGCAGTGCGCACCACCGGCGGCCTCCGGCCCGGACGAGTCGGACAACGGCTGCACCAGCACGGCCATGCTGGCCGAGCAGATCTCGGCCAGCGCAGCAGCACGGACCGGATCACTCGCCGCCAGCAGGCGCGACGCCGTCGGCGCGACCGCCACGGCCAGCAAGGCCGCGAAGGCCAGCCAGACGAAGCGCATCAGGGAACGACGGACGAGGTGCATCCCGGCACTGTAGCGGGGCGGCCCGCCGAAGGCAACGCCAGCGGTCAGAACCGCCAGTTCACCCCGACCTGCAGCGCCCGCCCCTCGGCGCTGGCGTAGCGCGGGTCATACCCGAGCATGTGCGCCCCCACCGTGCGCAGGGTCAGCGGCGGGCGGCGGTTGAACACATTGCGCAGCCCGATCGACACCTCGGCGCTGCGGGTCGGGCGCCAGGTGCTGGTCCAGTCGACCGTCCAGTGCGCGGCGACGCGGCGCTGCACAGCGGTGCAGGTCAGCCCGTCCGGCGTCGTGACGGCGCAGTCGTTCTCGCTCTGCGGCTGGTCGGCGTAGCCATTGCGCCAGTGGAGCCGGGCCTGGTGCGACCAGCCGCCCCGGTCCAGCGTGGACGACAGTGCCACGATGTGCCGGAACGCCACCCGGTCGTCCACCCCGAAGCGGTTCAGGCTGGAGGCCCAGCGGGTGTCGTCGCCAGGCACCGTGTAGCGCGAACGCAGCAGCCAGGTGCCCTGCAGTTGCTGCGTCCAGCGCCCGACCGGCGAGCCGTGGCGCCAGGCGGCACGCCAGTCGATGCCCTGCGCCTCGATGCGGCCGATGTTGACGGGCAACAAGCGCACGGCCAGCGCATCGGCCCCGGCCGATGCCTTGTACTTCGTGGTGTACAGCGCCGCGTAGCGCACGGGATCCGCCAGGATCAGCCGCTCGCTGACGGCCTGCACCGCGTCCCGCACCTGCACCGACCACAGATCCGCCCCGACGCTGAGCGATCCGGCCGGCTCGAACGCCCCGCCCAGCGACCACTGCCGCGAACGCTCCGGACGCAGGGCTGCATTGCCGCCCTTGACCGCCTCGACCTGGTTCGCGCCTGGCCAGCACAGCGCCGCATAGGGGTGATCGGCCAACCCGTTGGCCGCCGTGAAGGGACAGGCATAGGCGCCGGCCGTGACGCCGGCGTCCTCCTGGGTGCGGGTGATCTGCAGCAGGTCGGGCGCACGGAAACCGGTGCCCGCCGACGCACGCCACAACAGCCCGGGCCGCACCTGCCAGCGCCCGCTGAGCTGCGAGGTGAACTGGCCCGCCGTGTGGCCGATGCGCAGACCGCGCAACCGGTCGTGCGCAGCGCCGAGGTGGTCATAGCGCAGCGCGCCGGTCAGGTTGACCGCCGGGGTGACTGGCAGCAGCAGCTCGGTGTAGGCGCCCAGGGTGTCACGCTGGACATCGTGCGCCTGCTGCACATCGCCGGACAGCAAGGCACCGCTGCGCGCCACGTCCGACAGGGTGCGCCGCCACAGCGTGCGGCGCCACTCGCTGCCCACACCCCACTGCGCCGGGCCACCGGGCAGCGTGAACGGCTCGGTGGTGGCGCGCAGCTCGGCGCCGAAGAGGTCGCTGCGTGTGGTGTCGTAGCGGCCCTGCACCCCGGCGCCGGCCAGCGCCGCTTGCCCGGCCGCGCTCTGCTGGCCGGGTGTGGCGAAGGGGTCGATCCGCCCATCCGCCACCGCCGCCATGAAGGGCTCGCCGAGCAGCCAGCCGCTGCCGTGGTCCTGGCGCTGTTCGCGGGTCGACCAGGTGAGCGCGGACCGCAGGTGCCAGCCCCCCGTGTCGCCCTCGACCCCGGTGCTCAGGTGCAGCGCGTCGTTGGTGTAGTCCACCACACGGCCGCCAAGCTCCTGCAGGCGGTAGTAGGCGGTCGCGCCGCTCAGTCCTGCGCGCTGTTCGTCGGTCAGCCAGGGCTGGATGTGGGAGGTGAATGCAGCGGAGTCGGTCGCCACCGCCACGTCCGCGGGATACGGCGCCAGCCTGATGCGGGTGCGCGAGCGGGCCAGCAGCGCGTCGCCGCGCCAGTCGAAGCCCGACGTGCCCAGCCGCAGCACGCCGCTGGCCATCAGGCTGCCACGCTCGACCTGCGGCTGGTCGACGACCGAGGCGGCGTAGTCGAAGTAACACAGCCCCCCGGCGTCCAGGTGTGCGCCCGGACACTGCCCGCTGGCCTGCAGGCCGGGGTTCAGGTAGACCGACTGCGCATCGCCCGCGGCGTCGGTGTAGTCGACGGCCACGTTGGCGGGTGCGCCACGCAGCGAACCGTTGAAGAACAGCCGCTCCTGGCCCGACGGGTCACGGAAGCGGATCAGGCCGCTGGCCGACACGCGGCGGTCGCTGGCCTGCCGCGCGCGGGCACGGTCGAGGCTGGCCACCCAGGTCAGCGCATGGCCGTCCCGCGCGAGGTCGCCCAGCCCCTGGCCGAGGGCGAGCTGCCAGCCGCCGCCGCCCGGACCCTGCGGCGCCGTGACGCGGGTGTTCACGAACAGCGGCGTCTCGTCTTGCCGCAGGATCAGGTTCACCACGCCGCCGATCGCGTCCGCGCCGTAGACCGCCGAGGCACCATCGCCCAGGATCTCGATGCGCTCCAGCGCCGCCAGCGGCAAGGTGCCGAGGTCGACCACCGAGCCACCATCGCTGGAGGCCATGCGCTGCCCGTTCAGCAGCACCAGCGTGTACTGGGCGCCCAGGTTGTGCAACGAGACGCTGGTGATGCCGTTGCCGTCGTTGCCGACACTCTCGGTGAGCGCCTGGTGGCCTTGCGCCATCGGCAGCCGCTGCAGCAGCTCGGCCACCGAGGTGGCGCCGGATCGTTCCAGTTCAGAACGGCCCATGACCTGCAGTGGCAGGCCGGCATCGGTGATGCTGCGGCGCAGCTGGCTGCCGGTCACCTCGACCCGCGGCAGCGCCTCGGCGGGTTGCGCCGTGGCACCTCCCGCTTGCGCCGCCCCTCCCAACACCACACCGGCGACGAGTATCCGGCTGCGTTCCCAATGCCCGGCCTTCGGAGCGGCACGCCCCCGAGGTCTGCTGTTCATGTTGCTGCTTTCTGAAGTTTTGTAGCGAAAAACTTCAGATTATGAACAAACCGTTCAGCTTATTTGAATAAACGCGCCATCCTCAGCGCCACATCGGCAACCAGGGCACGCGCCAGCATCTGCTTGTCGCAGCGGCTGCCGTCCTCGGGCAGCGCGCGGGCGCCGTCGGCATCGACCAGCAGCAGCGCGTTGTCGTCGCGGCCGAAGGTGGCCGGGCCGAGGTTGCCGACGATCAGTGGCACCTTCTTGCGCAGCAGCTTCTCGCGGGCGTGGTGTTCGAGCTTCTCGCTCTCGGCCGCAAAGCCGACGCAGTAGGGACGGTCCGGCAAGGCGGCCACGGCGGCGAGGATGTCGGGGTTCTCGCTGAGCTCGAAGGTCGGCGCGATCTTCTTGCCGTCCTTCTTGATCTTGTGCGCGGACAGGCTGGCCGGGCGCCAGTCGGCCACCGCGGCCGTGGCGATGAAGAGGTCGTGCAGCGGCGCGGCCGGCAGCACGGCGTCGTGCATCTGCTGCGCCGAGCGCACGTCGATGCGGCGCACGCCGCGCGGCGTGTCCAGGTGCACCGGGCCGGCGACCAGCGTCACCTCGGCGCCGGCTTCGCGGGCCGCGCGGGCCAGCGAGAAACCCATCTTGCCGCTCGACAGGTTGGTGATGCCGCGCACCGGGTCGATCGCCTCGAAGGTGGGGCCTGCCGTGATCAGCACGCGCTTGCCGGCCAGCGGCTTGGGCGACAGCGCAGCGATCAGATCCTCGACGATGGCCTCGGCCTCGATCATCCGGCCATCGCCGATCTCGCCGCAGGCCTGCGCGCCCGCCTCCACGCCCAGCACCAGCGCGCCGTCGGCCTGCACCTGCGCCACATTGCGCTGCGTGGCGGGGTGCGACCACATCTCGCGGTTCATCGCGGGGGCGAGGATCAGCGGCACCGGGCGCGCGTCGGCTGCGCCGCTGGCCAGCGGGCGCGCCAGACAGGTCAGGCTCAGCAGGTCGTCGGCCCGCCCCTGCGCCAGTCGGGCGATGAAGTCGGCGCTGGCCGGGGCGATGACCACGGCGTCCGCACCGCGGGTCAGGTTGATGTGGGGCATGCCGTTCGGTTCGCGGGCATCCCAGGTGTCGGTGGTGACGGGGTGGCCGGACAAGGCCTGCAGCGTCTCGGTGGTGATGAAGCGCTGCGCGCCGTCGGTCATCGCCACATGCACCTCGGCACCGGCCTTGACCAGCAAGCGCAGCAGCTCGGCACTCTTGTAACAGGCGATGCCGCCAGTGAGGCCCAGCACAAGGCGGCGGCCGGCGAGATCGGGGCGGGAACGCAGGGTTTCAGTCATGGGCGGGGAGTCTAAACGGCCCTTTCGCACACCGTGTCCGGGTTCGACCCTGCGCCCCATCCGGGTGCAGCAACGGCGAGACAATGCGGCCCATGCGCACCTTCACCGCCCTCCCGCTGCCCTTCCCGCTGCTGCTGATCGCCAGCGCCGTCCACGCCCAGACCGCGGCCCCCGCCACCGCGCCCGGCACAGAACCCGTGACCCCCACGGCCCCCTCCGCGACACTGGAACGAGTCGAGATCCGCCGCACGGCGCCGTCCGACACCGTGCAGCGCCAGCAGTCCACCGCCGCCAAGACCGTGGTCGGCCGCGAGGAGATCGAGCGCATGGGCGACGCGACGGTCAGCGAAGTGCTCAAGCGGCTGCCCGGCGTGACGCTGGACGGCGGGCGACCCGGGCGGGGCGGCAACGTGCGCATGCGCGGACTGGGCAGCGGCTACACGCAGATCCTGCTCAACGGCGAGCGCATGCCCTACGGCATGTCGCTGGACGCGCTCACGCCCGACCAGGTCGAGCGCATCGAGGTCACCCGCGGCCCCACCGCCGAGACCGGCGCGCAGGCCATCGCCGGCACGATCAACATCGTGCTGCGCGAAGCGGTGCGCCAGCGGCTCAACAACGTCCACCTGCGCCTCGGCCACGACAACGGGCTGTGGACACCGGACCTGAGCTGGACCCGCGCCGACCAGCAGGAAGCGTTCAGCTACAACCTCTCGGCCAACCTGCGCAGCGGACGTGACAGCGACCACGCCGACGTCCGCACCGTGGAAACCCGGCTGGCCGATGGCAGCACGGTGCTGGACGAGCAACGCCTCACCGACGAAGCCTCGCGCCGCCAGACCCTCCACGCCGGCGGGCGCATGCAATGGCGCCTCGGCGCGGGCGAGACCTTCGCGCTGATGCCCTTCGTGATCCTGTCCGAGTCGCGCAGCCAGAGCACGCAGACGCTGCAGTCGCTGACCCCGACCGCCGTGCCGGACTACGCCACCGCCGACCAGGCCGGCACGGGCCGCTTCGCGCTCGGACGGCTCAACGCCCAGTGGCAGACCCGCCTCGACAACGGCCTGCGCCTGGAGCTGAAGGCCGGCGGCAGCCTGAGCCGTTCAGCGGGGGACAGCGTGCGCAACGAGCGCGATGGCAGCCGTGCCGTGCTGCGCCGCGTCGACGACGAGCGGGCGGGCGAAGACCGCGGCCTGAGCACGGGCGGCAAGCTCAGCCGCACCGCGGCCGACGGCGCGCACCTGCTCTCGCTCGGCTGGGAAGCCGAGCACAACCGCCGCGACGAGACCCGCACCACGCTGGAGACCAGCGCCACCGGCACCCGCTCGCTCAACGGCGAAGTCGGCGACACGCTGCAGGCACGCACGCTGCGCACCGCGCTGTGGGCACAGGACGAGTGGACGCTGACACCGCAGTGGTCGCTGCAGGGCGGCCTGCGCTGGGAGGCGATCGACACCACCAGCGACGCCGCCGACGGCCGGATCAGCAGCAGCAGCCGTGTGCTGACGCCGCTGTTCCACGCCGCCTGGAAGCCGGTGGAAGGCGGCAAGGACCAGGTACGCCTGAGCCTGACACGCAGCTACCGCGCACCGACCCTCACCAACCTGATCGCCCGCCGCAGCGAAGCCACCGGCACCAACCTCGAAACCAACCCCGACCGCGCTGGCAACCCGCAGCTCCAGCCCGAGCTGGCCACCGGGCTGGACCTGGCGTTCGAGCACTACCTGTCAGCCGGCGGCGTGCTCAGCATCGGCGTGTTCGAGCGCCGCATCGACCAGCTCATCCGCCCGCAGACCACGCTGGAGACGGTGGGCGGTGTGTCACGCTGGGTGTCGCGCCCGCAGAACATTGGCGACGCAGTGACCCGCGGCGTCGAGCTGGAAGCGAAGTTCCGGCTGAGCGAGGTGATGACTGCGGATGCGCCGCCGGTGGAGCTGCGCGCCAACGTGAGCGCCTTCCGCTCGACCGTGCACAGCGTCAGCGGGCCGGACAACCGCCTCGACCGGCAACCCGACTGGAGCGCGAACCTGGGCGGTGACTGGCGCCTGCGCGGTCTGCCGCTGACGCTGGGGGCCAGCGTGAACTTCACGCCCGGCTACGCCATCCGCCTGAGCGAGCAGCAGCGCAACACCGTGGACACGCGCCGCGTGATCGACGCCTACGCGCTGTGGCGGTTCTCACCCGAGCTGCAGCTGCGCGCCTCGGTGAGCAACGCGCTGCCGCTGGACAACGTCAGCAGCAGCACCGTCACCACCGCCACCACGCAGCAGGTGGCCACCAGCAGCAACCCGAGCACCACCGCCTGGGCACTGCGGCTGGAGATGAAGCTCTGACCCTGGCGCCGCTGGCACGGGTTCAGACCTCGCAGACGACCTGGCGCAGCTTGCCGCTGCGCGGGTCGATCGCCGGCGCCTCGTCGCTGAGGTTGAGGTGCAGGCCGGGCAGTCCCTGCTTGGCGAAATACGCCTGCAAGGCCTGCAGAGACGCCGCGCGCAGTGCCGCCGGATCGGCGCTCAGGCTGACGTCCAGGCGCAGCTCCAGCGCGTCCGCGGTCGTCTGGCGGAGCTGGAAGCGGTGCACGTCGGCGCCCTCCTCCAATGCTGTCGTCACCGCCATCGGCGACAGGTGGACCACCTCGCCCGCCGCGTTCGGGAACCGCAGCGTGTCGTCGCAGCGGCCTTCGACGGTGAACGAGGGCCGGTGGTTGCCACAGGGGCAGTCGTCCGGGTGCATCGTCACGCTGTCGCCGAGGCGGTAGCGGATCAGCGGCTGCACACGGTTGGCCAGATTGGTCAGCAGCACCGCATGCGACGCGGTGCCGGCCGGCACCGGCTGGTCCTGTGCATCGACGGGCTCCATCAGCACCCAGTCGTCGTTCAGGTGCAGGCGGCCATGCGGGCACTCGAACGCGATGGCCAGGCACTCGGAGGCGCCGTAGTCGTTGATGACCGGCGCGCCGAACACCGATTCGATCCAGTCGCGTGTGCTCGCTGCCAGCCCCTCACCGCCGGACCACAGGGCCAGCGGCATCAGGCGCAGACGGCCGGCTTCCTGTTGCCGGGCCAGCTCGACCAGCATGCTCGGGTAGCTGGCCAGAAACGCCGGACGCCAGGCCTGCAGCGCGTCGCAGAGCTGGCCGATCGGCGCCGTGACGGAAAACGCACGCGACTCGCTGCCCGTCACCGGGTTGAAGCGGCACTGGCGCGACCAGAACGAAACGCCCGCGTAATGCCCATCGAGTGCGGCCACCAGCGCGCTGCGCGGACGCAGGCCCCACGGCCCCATCGCACCGGTCGCGGCCAGCGCCCACCAGCGCTGGGTGGCGAAGCGGCGGTCCATGCGGCTTTCGAGCAGCGTCGAATAGACGGCCAGCGCCGCACTGTCCTGCACGAAGATGCCCGGCTCGCCACTGGTGCCCGAGCTGGTCCAGACCGCGTAGCGGCGCAGGAAGTCTTCGCCGATCCGGGCCGGATCGCGCAGGAAGGCCTGCACGCCCTGCAGCGTGATGGCAGGGTCGGTCACCCACTCGTCGAAGGCCTGCATCAGCACCGGCTTGGTGACCGGCGGCAGGTCGGACCACACCAGCGGCGCGGACCGTTCGGTCACGCCGTGGTGGCGCCGGTAGAACGCGCTGCGGGCGTGGGCATGCTGGAGCAGCGACTGGCGGCGCTGCGCCACCAGGCTCGGCTCGGCTGCCCGAGGGCCGAGGGTCGCGCGCGCCCACGGGGTCATCCAGCCCGCCCAGGGCTCGTCTTGTTGCAGGGCCATCGGTTTTGTCTCCTTCATCCGTGTCGACATCTTCGCCCTCATGGTGAGGGCGTCGGCTGACAGGGATCAGACAAACCGGTGCTTCAGGACTGTACCAATCAGGACCAAGCGGCGGCAATCACGGGCGCCAGCGCATCCTGGTAGGCCTGCGACAGCGTGGTCGTGCCGCCCGACGGCGGGCTGAAGGCCGCCATGGCACTGATGAGCCCCTCGACCTGGGCGCTTTGCAGGACACGGCCATCAGCGGTGCGGAACTGCTCGATCTGGCTGGCCGGACCGGCGTCCCAGTCCATCACGTAGACGCGGTCCCAGGTGCCGATGACACTGACTTCGAGGAAGCCGTCGAGCCGCTGGAACCAGAGCTGGTCGGTGGCGATGCCCGCACCGAACTCGACCGTGTCCAGGTTGCCTTCGGTCTCGTCATAGTCCCAGACCACATCCAGTCCCGTGCCACGGCCGACGCGGTACACATCGTTGCCCAGACCGCCCGCCATCGAGTCTGCACCGCCGCCACCCAGGATCGTGTCGTTGCCGGCCGAGCCGAAGATCACGTCCGTGCCGCCGCTGCCATCGATGACGACGCGGTTGCCGAGGATGCTGGCATTGCTGAAGTCCAGCCAGTCGTCCGACCAGCTTCCCAGCAGACGTGTCTGTCCGACCACGGCGGTGGTGTCGATGACCTCGATGCCGTTGTCACCGTCGAAGCCCATCAGGCCGATGTCCACATCCCCGGCGCCCTGCGCGCGGAGGGTGTCCACGCCGCTGGTGCCACTGTCACGGTAGACGTCGAAGCCCTGGAAGGAGCGCCAGCCCCCGGCCAGGTTGCCGGTCACCATGTAGGTGTCGCTGCCGTCGAAGCCGTCGAGGGTGTCGTCACCAGCGCCCCCGACGATCTGGTCGTTGCCCGCGCTGGCGATGATGCTGTCGTTGCCCCCGGCCCCGTCGATCAGCAGGTTGGCGCCCGTCAGCGTGGTGGTGCTGAAGTCGAAGACGGTGGCGCCGTCGCCGCCAAGCAGGCGCACCGTGCCGGTGACGCCCGTGCCGTCGA
Source organism: Sphaerotilus sp. (assembly GCF_034519685.1). GTDB lineage: Bacteria > Pseudomonadota > Gammaproteobacteria > Burkholderiales > Burkholderiaceae_C > Sphaerotilus. The sequence continues at coordinate 409,903 of NZ_JAXHOF010000003.1, forward strand.
TGGCCTCGATGCCGGTGTCCAGCCAGCCCGACAGACCGATGTCGACCGCACCGGTGCCGGCGGCGACGACGCGGTCGGTGCCGGCGGTGCCGGTGTCGCGGTAGGTGTCATAGCCGTGGAAGCTGTTCCAGCCGCCGGCGAAGTTGCCGGTGACGCGGTAAGTGTCACCCGCCCCGCCGCCGTCGAGCAGGTCGTCATTGCCGGCACCCACGATCGTGTCGGCCCCCGCGCTGCCGAAGACCGTGTCGTTGCCGTAGCTGGCGTCGATCACCAGGTTGCTGCCGGTCAGCGTGGTGCCGCGGAAGTCGAGCACGTCGGCACGGTCGCGGCCCAGCAGGCGCACCGTGCCGGTCGCCCCCGTGGCGTCGACCACCTCGATGCCGGTGGTCTGCCACCCGGCCACGCCGATGTCCACATTGCCGGTGCCCAGCGCGACGACCTTGTCGGTGCCAGAGGTGCCCGTATCCCGGTAGGTGTCGTAGCCGTGGAAGCTGGACCAGCCGCCGGCCTGGTTGCCGGTGACCCGGTAGATGTCGCTGCCATTGCGGCCGTCGAGCAGATCGTCATTTCCCGCGCCCAGGATCAGATCGGCGCCTGCGCTGCCCGTGATCGTGTCGTTGCCATAGGCGCCGTCGATGAGCATGTTGCCGCCGACGAAGCTCACCGTGCTGAAGTCCAGCACGTTGGCCGTGTCGTTCGCCCAGAGCCGGACCGTGCCGGTGGCGCCCGTTCCATCGATCACCTCGATGCCGGTCGACTGCCAGTCGTTGATGCCGATGTCCACGTCGCCGGTGCCGAGCGCAACGATCTTGTCCGTGCCGGTGGTGCCAGTGTCGGCATAGGTGTCGCGCCCGCTGAACACACTCCATCCTGCGGCGAAGCTGCCGCTGACGCGGTAGAGGTCACTGCCTTCACCACCGTCCAGTCGGTCGTCCCCACGGTTGCTGAGGATGGTGTCAGCACCGGCACTGCCCAGCACCGTGTCGTTGCCGGCCCCGGTCTCGATGACGAGGTTGCTGCCGACCATCGTCACGCTGCGCAGGTCGAACAGTTCGGCGCCGCTCTCTCCCAGGAGACGCACCGTTCCCGTGGCGCCGGTGCCGTCGATCACCTCGATGCCCGATCCTGCGTTGAACCCGCCGCGCAGCCCGATGTCCACGTTGCCAGTGCCCACCGCCACGATCTTGTCCGTGCCGCTCGTGCCGCTGTCCTTGAACGTGTCGTAGCCGTGGAAGCCGGCCGTCGTGTTGCCCGTGACACGGTAGAGATCTCCACCGCCTGCGCCGTCCAGCGTGTCCTCGCCGTTGTGGCTCACCAGCGTGTCCGCTGCATCACTGCCGTACACCACGTCATTGCCGTTGCCGCCGTCGATCACGAGGCGCGTGCCCGTCAGCGTCACGCCACGGAAGTCCAGCGTCTGCGCGCCGTTGTCGCCCAGCAGGCGGACATTGCCTGTCGCGCCGGTTGCATCGATCACCTCGATGCCGCTGGCTGGGCCGAAGTTGCCCTTGAAGCCGATGTCCACGTCGCCCGTGCCCAGTGCCACGATCCTGTCCGTGCCGCTCGTGCCCGTGTCCTTGTAGACGTCGTAGCCCTGGAAGTCCTTCGTCGTGTTGCCCGTGATGCGGAAGGTGTCGCCGCCGCCGGCGCCGTCCACCGTGTCGTCGCCCCAGCCGCTGACGATCACGTTGTCCTGCGCGCTGCCGAAGAGCACGTCATGGCCGTAGGCGCCGTCGATGACGATGTTCGTGCCCGTCAGCGTCACGCTGCGGAAGTCCAGCGTCGAGCTGCTGCCGTCGCCCAGCAGCCGCACCGTGCCGGTGGCACCCGTCGTGTCGATTTCCTCGATCCCGCTGGCCGACCCGAAGCTCGCCAGCAGGCCGATGTCCACATTGCCCGTGCCGAGGGCCACGATCTTGTCCGTGCCGCTCGTGCCGCTGTCCCGGTAGGTGTCGAAACTGTGGAAGCTCGCCCAGCCGCCCGCCTCGTTGCCCGTGACGCGGTAGGTGTCGCCGCCGGCACCACCATCCAGCAGGTCGTTGCCACTGCCGCCCACGATCGTGTCCGCCGCCGCGCTGCCGTACACCGTGTCGTTGCCGTAGTTCGCGTCGATCACCAGGTTGCTGCCCGTCAGTGTCGTCGTGCGCAGGTCGATCAGGTTCGCGCTTCCTGTGTCCAGCAACCGCACCATGCCCGTCGTGCCAGTCGCGTCCACTGTCTCGATGCCGGTGGCATCCCAGCCCCGGATCCCGATGTCCACCGCGCCGGTCGTCGTGCCGGCCACCACGATCGTGTCTGTGCCCGACGTGCCGCTGTCCTTGAAGGTGTCATGGCCGTGGAAGCCAGTGGTCGTGTTGCCCGTGACGCGGTACACGTCGCTGCCGCCCGCACCGTCCATCAGGTCATCGCCCGACGAACTCAGCAGCGTGTCGCTGCCCGCGCTGCCATACACCGTGTCGTTGCCGCTGCCCGCGTCGATCACCAGGTTGCTGCCCGTCAGCGTCACGCTGCGGAAGTCCAGCGTCTCCGCTGCGCCCTCTCCCAGCAGGCGCACCGTGCCGGTCGCCCCGGTGCTGTCGATCACCTCGATGCCAGACCCGGACCCGAACCCGCCGCGCAGCCCGATGTCCACATTGCCGGTGCCCACCGCCACGATCCTGTCCGTGCCCGTGGCACCACTGTCCTGGTACCGATCGTAGCCCTGGAAGCTGGCGGTCGTGTTGCCCGTCACGCGGTACACATCGCTGCCCCCGGCACCGTCCAGCACGTCCTCACCAAAGCCGCTCAGCAAGGTATCGCTGGCAGCGCTGCCATACACCGTGTCGTTGCCACTGCCGGCGTCGATCACCAGGTTGATGCCCGTCAGCGTCACGGTGCGGAAGTCGAGCGTCTGGGAACTGCTTTCGCCCAGCAGACGCACAGTGCCGCCGGCCCCCGTCGCGTCGATCACCTCGATCCCGCCGGCTGCGCCGAAATTGCCCCTGAAGCCGATGTCCACGTCACCCGTGCCCACCGCCACGATCTTGTCCGTGCCGCTGGTGCCCGTGTCCTGATAGGTGTCGTGGCCGTGGAAGTTCGACGAACCCGCTGCCTCGTTGCCCGAGATCCGGTAGATGTCACCACCTGCGCCACCGTCCACGATGTCGTTGCCCACGTTGCCCACGATCGTGTCAGATCCGGCACTGCCGTATACCGTGTCATTGCCATGGTTCGCGTCGATCACCAGGTTGCTGCCGATCAGCGTCGTCGTGCGCAGGTCGATCAGGTTCGAGTTGCCCGTGTCCAGCAGCCGCACCACGCCGGTCGTGCCCGTGGCGTCCACCTGCTCGATGCCGGTCGCGTTCCAGCCCAGGATTCCGATGTCCACCGCGCCCGTCGTCGTGCCCGCGACCACGATCTTGTCCGTGCCCGACGTGCCGCTGTCCTTGTAGGTGTCATGGCCGTGGAAGCCGGAGGTCGTGTTGCCCGTGACCCGGTACACATCGCTGCCGCCCGCGCCGTCCACCAGGTCATCGCCCGAAGAACTCAGCAGCGTGTCATTGCCCGCGCTGCCGTACACCGTGTCGTTGCCACCCGCCGCGTCAATCACCAGGTTGCTGCCCGTCAGCGTCACGCTGCGGAAGTCCAGCGTCTCCGCCGCGTTCTCGCCCAGCAGACGCACCGTGCCGGTCGCCCCCGTGCCGTTGATCACCTCGATGCCCGATCCTGCGCCGAACCCGCCGCGCAGCCCGATGTCCACATTGCCGTTGCCCACCGCCACGATCTTGTCCGTGCCGCTCGTGCCGCTGTCCTTGAAGGTGTCGTAGCCGTGGAAGCCGGCCGTCGTGTTGCCGGTGACACGGTAGGTATCTCCGCCACCCGCGCCATCCAGCGTGTCCTCGCCGTTGTGGCTCACCAGCGTATCCGCCGCACCACTGCCATACACCACGTCGTTGCTGTTGCCCGCGTCGATCACGAGGCGCGTGCCCGTCAGCGTCACGCCGCGGAAGTCCAGCGTCTGCGCGCCGCTGTCGCCCAGCAGGCGGACCGTGCCTGTGGCACCGTTGGCATCGATCACCTCGATGCCGCTGGCTGGGCCGAAGTTGCCCTTGAAGCCGATGTCCACATCTCCCGTGCCCGCGGCCACGATCCTGTCCGTGCCGCTCGTGCCCGTGTCCGCGTAGACGTCGTAGCCCTGGAAGCCCCTCGCCATGTTGCCCGTGATGCGGTAGGTGTCGCTGCCGCCGGCGCCGTCCACCGTGTCGTCGCCCCAGCCGCTGACGATCACGTTGCCCTGCGCGCTGCCGTAGATCACGTCATGGCCGTAGGCGCCATCGATGACGATGTTCGAGCCCGTCAGCGTGACGCTGCGGAAGTCCAGCGTCGAATTGCTGCCGTCGCCCAGCAGCCGCACCGTCCCGGTCGCCCCCGTCGCATCAATGACCTCGATGCCGCTGTTCGATCCGAAATGTCCCTTCAACCCGATGTCCACGTTGCCCGTGCCGAGTGCGACGATCCTGTCCGTGCCGCTCGTGCCCGTGTCCTGGTACGTGTCGTAGTGGTGGAAGGATTTCCAGCCACCCGCCTCGTTGCCCGTGACCCGATAGGTGTCACCGCCCGCGCCGCCGTCCAGCACATCGTCACCGCTGCCGCCGACGATCGTGTCCGCCGCCGCGCTGCCGTACACCGTATCGTTGCCGTAGTTCGCGTCGATCACCAGGTTGCTGCCCGTCAGCGTCGTCGTGCGCAGGTCGATCAGGTTCGAATCGCCGTTGTCCAGCAGCCGCACCATGCCCGTCGTGCCCGTGGCGTCCACCACCTCAATGCCGGTGTCCTTCCAGCCCTTGATGCCGATGTCCACCGCGCCGGTCGTCGTGCCCGCCACGACGATCGTGTCGGTGCCGCTCGTGCCGCTGTCCTTGTAGATGTCGTGGTGGTGGAAGCCGGCCAGCGAGTTGCCCGTCACCCGGTAGGTGTCGCTGCCGCCCGCGCCATCCACCAGATCATCGCCCGAAGAACTCAGCAGCGTGTCATTGCCCGCGCTGCCGTACACCGTGTCGTTGCCGCCCGATGCGTCGATCACCAGGTTGCTGCCCGTCAGCGTCACGCTGCGGAAGTCCAGCGTCTCCGCCGCGTTCTCGCCCAGCAGGCGCACCGTGCCGGCCGCGCCGGTGCCGTCGATCACCTCGATGCCCGATCCTGCGCTGAACCCGCCGCGCAGCCCGATGTCCACGTTGCCAGTGCCCACCGCCACGATCTTGTCCGTGCCGCTCGTGCCGCTGTCCTTGAAGGTGTCGTAGCCGTGGAAGCCGGCCGTCGTGTTGCCCGTGACACGGTAGAGATCTCCACCGCCTGCGCCGTCCAGCGTGTCCTCGCCGTTGTGGCTCACCAGCGTGTCCGCTGCATCACTGCCGTACACCACGTCGTGGCCGTTGCCGCCGTCGATCACGAGGCGCGTGCCCGTCAGCGTCACGCCACGGAAGTCCAGCGTCTGTGCGCCACCGTCACCCAGCAGGCGCACGTCGCCCGCAGCACCCGTCGCGTCGATCACCTCGATGCCGCTGGCCGAACTGAAGTTGCCCTTGAAGCCGATGTCCACATTGCCCGTGCCCAGTGCCACGATCCTGTCCGTGCCGCTCGTGCCCGTGTCCGCGTAGACGTCGTAGCCCTGGAAGTCCTTCGTCGTGTTGCCCGTGATGCGGTAGGTGTCGCTGCCACCGGCACCGTCCACCGTGTCATCGCCCCAGCCGCTGACGATCACGTTGTCCTGCGCACTGCCGAAGAGCACGTCGTGTCCGTACGCGCCGTCGATGACGATGTTCGAGCCCGTCAGCGTCACGCCACGGAAGTCCAGCATCGAATTGCTGCCGTCGCCCAGCAGCCGCACCGTCCCCGCAGCCCCCGTCGCGTCAATGACCTCGATGCCGCTGGCCGGACCGAAACTGCCCTTGAAGCCGATGTCCACATTGCCCGTGCCCACCCCCACGATCCGGTCCGTGCCGCTCGTGCCCGTGTCCTGGTAGGTGTCGTAGTTCCGGAAGCTCGTCCAGCCGCCCGCTTCATTGCCCGTGACCTGGTAGGTATCCCCGCCGGCACCGCCGTCCAGCACGTCGTCGCCACCGCCGCCGACGATCGTGTCCGCCGCCGCACTGCCGTACACCGTGTCGTTGCCGTAGTTCGCGTCGATCACCAAGTTGCTGCCCGTCAGCGTCGTCGTGCGGAAGTCCAGCAGGTTCGCGTCCCAGGTGTCCAGCAGCCGCACTGCGCCTGTCGTGCCCGTGGCGTCCACCTGCTCGATGCCGGTCGCGCTCCAGCCCCGGACCCCGATGTCCACCGCGCCCGTCGTCGTGCCCGCCACCACGATCTTGTCCGTGCCCGACGTGCCGCTGTCCTGGTATGTGTCGTGGCCCTGGAAACTGCTCCAACCTGCCGCCTCGTTGCCGGAAACCCGGTACGTGTCGCCACCTTCACCACCGTCCACCTGGTCGTTGCCGCTCCCGGACACGATCGTGTCGGCTGCCGCGCTGCCGTACACCGTGTCGTTGCCGTAGTTCGCGTCGATCACCAGGTTGCTGCCCGTCAGCGTCGTCGTGCGGAAGTCCAGCAGGTTCGCATCCCCGTTGTCCAGCAACCGCACCACGCCCGTCGTGCCGGTTGCGTCGACCACCTCGATGCCGGTGGCGTTCCAGCCCTTGATGCCGATGTCCACTGCACCGGTCGTCGTGCCGGCCACGACGACCGTGTCGGTGCCACTCGTGCCGCTGTCCTTGTAGATGTCGTGGTGGTGGAAGCCGGCCAGCACGTTGCCCGTCACCCGGTAGGTGTCGCTACCGCCTGCGCCATCCACCAGGTCATCGCCCGAAGAACCCAGCAGCGTGTCGTTGGCCGCGCTGCCGTACACCGTGTCGTTGCCGCTGCCCGCGTCGATCACCAGGTTGCTGCCCGTCAGCGTCGTCGTGCGGAAGTCCAGCAGGTTCGCGTCCCCCGTGTCCAGCAACCGCACCACGCCCGTCGTGCCCGTCGCGTCGACCACCTCGATGCCCGTGGCGTTCCAGCCTCGGATGCCGATGTCCACCGCACCCGTCGTCGTGCCCGCTACCACGATCTTGTCCGTGCCCGATGTGCCGCTGTCCTTATATGCGTCGTAGCCATGGAAACCCGCCGCCGTGTTGCCCGTGACACGGTAGAGGTCGTCACCGCCTGCGCCGTCCAGCGTGTCCTCGCCGTTGTGGCTCACCAGCGTGTCCGCGCCCGCGCTGCCGTACACCACGTCGTTGCCGTTGCCCGCATCGATCACGATCCGCGTGCCCGTCATCGTCACACCGCGGAAGTCCAGCGTCTGCGCGCTGCTGTCTCCCAGCAGGCGGACATCGCCAGCCGCACCCGTCGTGTCGATCACCTCGATGCCGCTGGCCGGTCCGAAATTGCCCTTGAAGCCGATGTCCACATTGCCCGTGCCCAGCGCCGCGATCGTGTCGGATCCCGTGGTGCCGCTGTCCGCATAGATGTCATAGCCGTGGAAGCCAACGGCCGTGTTGCCGGTGATGCGGTAGGTGTCGCTGCCCTGGCCGCCGTCCATCTGGTCGTCGCCACTTTCACCGATGAGCAGGTCATTTCCGGCGCCACCCAGCAGAGTATCGTTGCCCGAACCACCCCAAAGGGTGTCATCCCCGTCGCCCGCATTGACCAGATCCGCCTGCCCGTAAGCGAACAACTCGTCGACGCCGGCAGTGCCGCTCAAGGTATCGGCGGTATCTGCTCCGGATACCACGTTGCGCGCTGCGACTGCGGCGGCGGCGATGGCGGCGCGGAGATTGGTCGCGGAATTGACCGTGGTAGCGGCCGTGGCAGTGGCCGTGGTAGTGGCCATGATCTCAGTGGAACGCATGAAAGAACCTTGTCGCCTATTTGAACCAATCCCGCCCCGCAGGATTTCCCGGATGTATGGCCGGATATTCATTTCGACCCCCTAGGCAATTCAGTTTCAGTTGAAGGTTCTGAATCAGAGGAAAATGAAAACCGGCAGTGCTTTATAAACGAAGGCCCCCTGCTTGTAAGGGGAGAGACTCCTGCAATTGGGGGGTTGAGTGACAATTTTTGGTGAATTGATCACACCGAATCAGCCAAGTCCTCGACAGAACTTTGGCAGAACCGTGAAAGCCTGCCGCCATGCGCAGGGACACCGCTGCCGCCCGATCGCCCATCGACGGCACGGCGGCACAGTCGCCTCGACTGGCGCCTGGCTGTTTCAAGGCGCCAGCCTTTTGTCAGAAAAAAGTCAGTGTTGACGAATATCACACCGTCAGCCTGCCGATTATATGTAATTTATCCGTCAGATATTTATGATCCAAGGGTCAGTATTTGGTCAGAATCGACTCCTAGACTGCACTTCGAATTATTCTGATTCAATGGTATCTAGTAGGAGACCTCAATGGCAGATCCTGTCATCTCTCGCATTAGGGCAAACCCTAAATATGCGGAACTCAAACAAAAACGCGGCGGTTTCGGCTGGATGCTGACACTGCTGATGATGGTCGTGTACTACGGCTACATCGCGCTGATCGCGTTCAACAAGGAATTCCTCGCCCAGCCCATGGGCGCGGGCGTGACGACGATCGGCATCCCCATCGGCATGGGCATCATCGTCTTCACGATCATCATCACCGGCATCTACGTGCGTCGTGCGAACGACGAGTTCGATCGCCTGACCCGCGAAATCCTGCAGGAGGTCTCCAAGTGAGCCGTACGTTCAAAACCCTGATGGCCCTGGTCGGGCTGCTGGGCGCAGGGGCCGCGCTGGCCGCTGGCGCCGACATGGGCCAGATCGCCAAGCAAGCGACCAACTGGACCGCGATCGGCATGTTCGCGGCGTTCGTGGCGGGCACGCTCTACATCACGAAGTGGGCAGCCAGCAAGACCAAGTCGGCGGCTGACTTCTACACCGGCGGTGGCGGCATCACCGGCTTCCAGAACGGTCTGGCGATTGCGGGCGACTACATGTCGGCCGCCTCCTTCCTCGGCATCTCCGCCGCCGTGATGGCCACCGGCTACGACGGCCTGATCTACTCGATCGGCTTCCTGGTCGGCTGGCCCGTCATCACCTTCCTGATGGCCGAACGCCTGCGCAACCTCGGCAAGTTCACCTTTGCCGACGTGGCCGGCTACCGCTTCAAGCCGGGTCCGATCCGCGCGTTTGCGGCTTCGGGCACGCTGGTCGTGGTGGCGTTCTACCTGATCGCCCAGATGGTCGGCGCCGGTCAGCTGATCAAGCTGCTGTTCGGTCTCGAATACTGGATGGCGGTCGTGATCGTCGGCGCGCTGATGATGGTCTACGTGCTGTTCGGCGGCATGACGGCCACCACCTGGGTGCAGATCATCAAGGCCTGCCTGCTGCTGTCGGGCGTGACCTTCATGGCCATCATGGTGCTGTCGCAGTTCGGCTTCTCGCCGGAAGCGCTGTTCGCCAAGGGTGTCGCGGTCAAGACCGCCATTGCCGTGAACGCGCAGGCTGCTGCCGTGGCCGCCGCCGCCGCATCCGCTGCCGCAGCCGCCACGCCGGAAGCCGCTTCGGCCGCTGCCGCTGCGCTGGCCAAGGCCGAAGCGATGAACCCCGAGAAGACCGGCCTGTCGCTGATGGGCCCTGGTGGCTTCATCAAGGATCCGATCTCCGCGATCAGCTTCGGCATGGCGCTGATGTTCGGTACCGCTGGTCTGCCCCACATCCTGATGCGCTTCTTCACGGTGCCGGATGCCAAGGAAGCCCGCAAGTCGGTGTTCTGGGCGACGACCTGGATCGGCTACTTCTATGTGCTGATCTTCATCATCGGCTTCGGCGCGATCACGCTGGTGCTGACCAACCCCGAGTACGCCAATGTCGCCAAGGGCGTCATCAACGGCGGCGCGGGCACGGCCAACATGGCGGCCGTGCTGGTGGCCAAGGCCGTCGGCGGCAACGTGTTCTACGGCTTCATCTCGGCCGTGGCCTTCGCGACGATTCTGGCGGTGGTGGCCGGTCTGACGCTGTCGGGCGCCTCGGCGGTGTCCCACGACATCTACGCCACGCTGATCAAGAAGGGCAAGGCGGACAGCAATGCGGAGCTGAAGGTCTCGCGCATCACCACGCTGTGCCTGGGTGTGCTGGCCGTGACGCTGGGCATCGTGTTCGAGAAGCAGAACATCGCCTTCATGGTGTCGCTGGCCTTCGCGATCGCTGCTTCGGCCAACTTCCCGGTGCTCTTCATGAGCGTGCTGTGGAAGGACTGCACCACCAAGGGTGCTGTCGCTGGTGGCTTCATGGGCCTGATCTCGTCGGTCGTGCTGACCGTCGTGTCGCCGTCGGTGTGGGAAGCCACGCTCGGCAACCCGAAGGGCTCGGCCTGGTTCCCGTACAGCTCGCCTGCGCTGTTCTCGATGACCATCGCCTTCGTGGTGATCTGGATCGTGTCGATCATGGACCGCAGCGCGCAAGCGACTTCGGAACGTGCGGCCTTCGAAGCACAGCAAGTGCGCTCGGAAACCGGCCTCGGTGCCGACGGCGCTTCGGGCCACTGACCCCCCGCCCCGTCATTCCCGCGCAAGCGGGAACCCACAAGAACCCGGCAACCCTGCCGGGTTTTTTGTTGGCTGTTTCAGATGCTCAAATGCTCAGATGCCGCAACTTGATGAAGGCCAGCGCCGCCATGACCGCGTCGTTGAGCGCGTCATGGGCATCCCGCCGCGGCAGCTCCAGCTCGGCCATCAGCGTGTCGAAGCGCAGGTCGATGTGCGGGTTCTGCACACGCCCCGCCTGCTGGCGGGTCTTGTAGTCGTGGAACAACGCCGAGATCTCGATCTTCGGCTGCGGCAGCCCGACTCCCAGCATCGGAAACAACACCCGGTTGATCATCGCCACATCGAATTCGAGGAAATACCCGACCAGTGGCCGGCTGCCGATGAAGGCCAGCAACTGGCGCATCGCCTCCTCCGGCTCCAGCCCCTGCGCAACATCCTGCTCGCGCAGGCGGTGGATGCGCACGCTGTCCGCGGTGAAGGCCTTGCTGGGTTTCACCAGCAGCGACAAGGCCTCGCTGGTCATCACCCGGTCGCCGACGATGCGCACGGCGCCGATGGCGATGATCTCGTCCCGCCGGGTATCCAGTCCGGTGGTTTCACAGTCGACTGACACCCATTCATTCGGCGGCGGCGCATCGTAGAGGTAGCGCAGGCCCGGATCCGCCAGATGCCACAGCATCCACGCCCGCTTGAGTGCCGCCCAGCGGCCGGAGATTGGGGCCATGCCGTCCATGCCGTGCGTTCCATGCTGACCGGCGGACATCAGATCACGTCCAGGTGGAAGTGCAGCCGCAAATAGGCCTTGAAGCGCTTGACCACGGCCAGGGTGTCTTTCAGCAGGTCACGGTCCAGGCTACCGAGCTTGTCCAGCGCGATGCCGGCGCTGACCGTACGGCCCTGCTCCAGCGCCTGCAGCCCCGCGCGCAGTTTCAGCCCCATGAAAAAGTGCAGGCTGTCGACCAGGTCCGTGCCCAGGTCGGCGGGCAGATGCCCGCCTGCGAGCAGGGCCTCGATCCGCTCTGCCGTGCCGGTGGCGGCGATCCGGTGCTCGAACGCCAGACTGCGCACACCGTGCACGATCGGGAAGATGCCGGCCTTCTTCAGATCGAGCAGATCCTTGCCCCCATCGCCCAGGTGCAGCAGGCGGTTCCACCAGCCGCTGTCGGTGCTGAAGGCGTCGATGGCCCCGGCAAAGCGCCCGAGCGTGCCGGCGTTGTCATGGGCAAAGCGCCAGACCTGCTCGCGCACGCTCTCCAGAAGCGCCGCATCGCCCGCCACGCTGTGCGCATCCAGGAAGATCGCGAGCGACATCAGATGGTCGGAGGTCGGCGCGAACAGCCATTCGCGCACGGTCCGCGCGAACCCGTCCTCGCTGTCGCGCCAGTCCGGGTTGCTGACCATGATGCGGCCCGGGCACGGCGGATACCCGAAGGTGGCCAGTGCCGCAGAGAACCGGTCACACAGCGTGCCGAGGTCGTGCAGGCATTCATAGCCGTTGCGCAGGATCAGCCCGTTGTCCTGGTCGGTCTTGAGCAGCTGCTCGCCGCGCCCCTCGCTGCCCATGACGAACAGGCAGCTGTTGGCGACCAGATCCGCCGGAGCGATGAGTTGCCAGGCGCGCTCGAACAAGGTCGCATTCAGCTCCTGCACCAGCCGGGCGATCATGCCGACCTTGGTGCCGCTGTGCTCCAGCACGCCGATGAGGCGCGTGATCTGCTCGGCCGCGGCCTGGAGTGCGGCCAGGTCGTTCGCCTCCAGGATCTGCAGCGTGATCAGGTAGGAGTGGTTGGAGAGATAGCTCAGCAGGTCGAGCTGCTGCAGGAACCCGAGGATGTGCTCCCCCTCGGCCACCACCAGCCGGTGGATGCGGTGGCGGATCATCAGCGCCAGCGCGTCGAACAGCGGTGTGCTCGGGCGAATCGTCACCAGCTTGAAATTGGCCAGCGTGCGCACGGGCAGCTGGTCCAGCGGCACGCCGGTCATGATGGCCTTGGGCAGGCTGGTGACGGTGAAGATGCCGAGCCGGGGCGGGCTGGCCGCGGTGTCGCGCACGAGCACATTGGTCGTGCGCTGTTCGTGGAAGACCCGGGCCACCGAGGCCACATCCTGGTCGGCATCGACAAAATGTGCCGCCCGCAGGTACGCCTGGTCGACCCGCGCCATGGTCAGCGACTGGAGTTCATGCTGGCTGCGCCGCTCGGCCAGCGCACCGAGCTTGTTCGACAGATCGGCGAACAGCAACGCCCCGAACGTGGCATTGCTGGCGATCAGCGCCAGGACAGTCGCCCGGGCCAGCCGGTACAGCACCACTTCCTCACTGGCCACGAAGCGGCTGCTGGTCCGGCCCGCCACCAGCCCGCGACCGTCGAAGCAGTCGTCGGGACCAAAGGTGGCCTGGTGCTCGTCGCCCTCCCATTGCTGGACATGGCCCTTGATGACCACGAACAGGTGGGTCGGCTCCACGCCGGGAGCCAGGATGACAGCGCCCTCGCGGAAATACTCGATGTCCACGCTGCGCCGAACGCGCTGACGCTCCTCGGCCTGGAGGGCGTCGAAGGGCGACGCCGAAAAATTGAATGCACTGGGCACGGAACAGGCCTTTCACAGCCAACAGATCCCGTGATTCTCATGGGCACGCCCGGCTCCCGGGCTGCGCGATGTCAAAATTTCGGTGCAGGCAAATCGTCCGGCGAAACCGGCTGGCAGTCCATGCGCAGGTTGCCGAGCAGGTCGCCCTCGGCGTTGAGCAGTTCGCCCTGCAGCACGGCGGTCTGCCGGTCGATCGACAGGCGAGTCTCGGCCAGGCGCTTGAGATCCGGCAGCCAGACAAAAATCTGGCCGCTGAACCAGTCCCTCACGATGTGGCTGCGGGCCTGTGGTGTTCGATAGGTCAGCGTGTAAGCCACCTCGGTCTTCACATACTTCATGCGCTCACCGACAGGCAGCAGGTTGGACTTCTGGATCAGCGCGGTGAGATTGTTGTCCCTCATTGCCAGTTGCAGGTGGGCATCATGGGCAATGCCCCGAGAAGCCACCTTGCCCTGGCACTGCAGATACAGGTGGAACTCCGCCGCCTGCACAGCCCCACCCCACAGGCCCAGCGCCACCACGACCACAGTCGCAGCATGGGCGACGCCCGAACGCTCCCCTGCAGCCAGCGTGCGGTTCATTTCTTTTTCGCCTTCTGATCAACCGCGCGGGACGATTCGGTCGCACCGCCAGACACCCCCAGCGTGCCACCTGCGCCCAGCCCGCCCTTGACGGTCTGGGCCTTGTAGTTGCGCAACGCAGGAACCAGTTTGTTGTAGGCGTCCGCGAAGGCTTGCAACATCACGGTGGAGGCCTGGGTCTTGTTTTCTGTCTTGATCTGTCCTCCACCAAACCGGCCCAGCACCCCGCTGGCCAGACTGGTGTTCTTTCCAGAACCCGCTCCTTGCGCCACAGCCAATTGGATCTTGGCACGGACATCGGACAGCACCAGTTGGACATTGGCGGTTGAGGTCGACTGGCCTGTGCTCAGCCCACCCAGCATGGGAATGGGCAGCAGCGACCCCACATTGAAGCTGCTTGTCTGCTCGGTACCGGCCGACAACACGACCGCACGCAGCACAAAATCGGCGGCCACTTCCTGACCCTGGCCCATGTTGGCACCGTCCCGAACCTCTCCGCTGGTACGAGTACGCCGCTTCTCATCACTGGAGGCGCCCTCTGCCGCACCGCGGTCCACGATGACGAGGCAATTCGATTGCTGAATCAACAGTCGCAACGAATCGATCGAGAACCCGTCGGACTGCCCCTTGCCTTTTGGACTGAAATCCTTGAGATCCTGGAGCAGCAGTCGCAACGACTGGACCGTCGCGTTAGAGGCTGTTTCATCATTTCGGGTATCCGCCGAGGCATTGCCATCCTGCAACCGGACCGTACCGACCGGTTGTGCACACGTCTCCAGCTTGTCGTCGGCACCCACGGCAGCTCCGCCACCAGCCGCGCCAGTGGATGCGGGCGGCGGCGGTGACGTCGGCGCAGTGGCACACCCTGCCAAGGCCATCACGACGCAGGCAGCAGGCCAGATGAGTCGCCCACCTCCGTGTTGGGCGTTGAGCTTGTTGGTTGACAGCACTTCACCGATCGACTTCATTTGCTTACCCCGGTCACCAGAACGTGATTGACATGAATGTTCCACCGGTGAAGCGCCGTGCATGCAGCCACCTGACGACGCAGCAGACTGGGCAATCGCGCTGCGCGCGACACATCACCGTGTGGCAATGTTCATGCACAAAGCGATGCGTGGCAGGTGCCGAAAGTCAGGCTCAGGCCGCTGTCACCTGGATATCGCCCGCCACCAGCGTGCGGAAGCCCGAGGCCAGCGTCGCCACCACGGTCGTACCACCGGCGCCCGTGCCGTTGCTGTCGAAGGTCAGCACGCCGGTCGTCGAGTTGTAGAGGAAGACTGCATTCGCATCGAGCGCAGTCGGTGTTCCCCCCGACACGAACCGGGTGCTCGCCAGCGTGCCCACCGGCAAGGCACCGAAGTTCGCGCTGACGACCTGGATCTTGTCGCTGCCGCTGGTGAAGTCCGTCAGCGTGTCGCCGCCCTGCGCGGTGGTGACAAAACGGAACACGTCCGCGCCCGCACCACCGGTCAGCGTGTCCGCCCCGGCGCCGCCCGTGAGCGTGTTGGCCACCGCGTTGCCGATCAGGGTGTCGGTCTGCGCGGTGCCGATGGCGTTCTCGATGCGGCTGTCGACCGTTGCGGTCACCACGTCGAAGGCGATGCCCAGGCTGTCGCGCACCTGGGCGGCCTGGTTGGAGTAGCTGGAGCCGATGGTCGACCAGGTACCACCGTTCAGGTTGAGCGTGACGCTCAGCGTCTGGCTGCTGGCGTCGATGGTGTCGATGCCGCCGGTGTCCCAGAGGCACTCGTAGACCTTGCTGCCCGCGGTCCAGGTGTAGACGGTGTTGCCCTGGTTGGTCGCGCCGTTGATGCCGTACATGTACTGCAGCGCAGCGATGTCGTTGAGCATGTACGAGGTCGGGAAGTACGAGGAACCGTAGCCGTCGTTGGTGTCGGTGGCGTTGTCCTTGTAGCTCATCACGCTGTATTTCAGCTGGTCCTCGCCGACGACGGGCGCCGGCGAGCCATCGTGCGGGTGTTCCAGTCCCACGGCGTGGCCCAGTTCATGGATGAAGGTGTGGTAGCTGTAACCACCGACCACGGGCGTGGTGTAGGAGCCGCTCGGGCCGAACCAGATGTCGCCCCCTGCCGCTGCCGTCGACGGGTAATAGGCGTGGGCCGTGGACAGCGCCGCGTTCTGCGACAGGGTCCAGCGGATGTCGCCGGCACCGATCGAGGTGTCGGCCACCTCGGTGAAGGTGATGTTGCAGACCGAGGACAGCGCATTCATCGCCATGCGGGCGGCGGCCTGCTGGTTGGCGTTGAGTTCGGTGAAGGGGTTGTGGGTCAGATTCGAGTAGGTGAAGACCGACGCGGATGTCGAGAAGCTGTAGGTGAGCTGCGCACCGGTGCCGATCGCGCCGCCCCATTTGGCCCCGTCGACCAGGTTTTCGATGTTGTCGGACACCGAGGTCGGCACGGTGATGTAGGTGACCTGCGAGATCGAGCTGTTGAGGCCGCCCACGCCGCCCGAGTCGTCGTTGCGGATGGTGCCCGCGGCAGTCGAGGTGCTGATCGTGGCGTTGCTGGCCCCGGACAAGGTGACGCTGAAGGTCTCGTTGCCCTCGCCCACCGTGTCGCCCAGGACATTGAGCGTGATGACCTTGCTCGTCTCGCCGTCGGCGAAGCTGACGGTGCCGCTGGTCGTGCCGCTGAAGTCGGCGGCGCTGGTGGAGCCATGCACCACGGCGTAACCGACCGACGACACCCCCGTGCCGACGTTGCGGGTCACGGTGAAGGTGAAGGGCGTCGTGCCGCTGCTGCCCTCGACCTTGTCGGCGCTGGTCGCCGACAGGCTCAGCACCGGCACGTCATCGTTGACGAGGCGGCCCGCGGCGGTCGCCGTGCCGAGTGTCGCGCCCGTGGGGGCCGACAGCGCGACGCTGAAGGTCTCGTTCCCCTCGATCACCGCATCGGCCACCGCGTAGACCGTGATGACCTTGCTGGTCTCGCCGGCAGCAAAGCTCACGGTTCCCGCGGTGGTGCCGCTGAAGTCGGCGGCGACCGTCGTGCCATGGACCAGCGCGTAACCGACGGACGCGGTGCCGACCCCGCTGCTGCGTGTCACCGTGAAGGTGAACGCGGTCGTGCCGCCGGCCGAGCCTTCGGCCTTGTCCGCGCTGGTGGCAGCGATGCTCACCGTCGGCAGGTCGTCGTTGGTGACCAGGCCGGCTGCGGTCGAGGTGCCAAGCTTCGCGCCCACGGCCGACGACAGCACCACGTTGAACGCCTCGCTCAGCTCGATCGTGGTGTCACCCACCACATTGAGCGTGATGACCTTGCTGGTCTCGCCGGCCAGGAAACTCACCGTGCCGCTGGTCGCGCCGCTGAAATCGTCCGCGCTGGTGCCGACATGCGCCACCGCATAGTTCACCGACGACGTCCCGACCCCGCTGCTGCGCGTGACCGTGAACGTGAACGGCGTCGTGCCAGTCCCGCCTTCGACCTTGCTCGCACTGGTGGCGGCGATGCTCACCGTCGGCAGGTCGTCGTTGACGATGGTGCCCGCAGCGGTGGCCGTGCCCAGCAGGGCGTTGGTCGGGCTGGACAGCACGACGTTGAACGCCTCGTTCAGCTCGATCGCCGTCTCGCCCACCACGTTCACCGTGACGACCTTGCTTGTCTCGCCGGCCAGGAAACTGACCACCCCGCTGGTCACACCCGAGAAGTCGGCCGCCACCGTGTCGACGTTGGCCACCGCCCAGTTCACGGACGACGTGCCCACGTTGCTGGTGCGGGTCACGGTGAAGGTAAACCCGGTCGTGCCGGAGTTGCCCTCCGCCCGGTTCGCGCTGGTGGCGGCGATGCTCACGGTCGGCAGGTCGTCATTCGTGACCAGGCCCGCTGCGGTCGAGGTGCCAAGCTTCGCACCCACGGCCGACGACAGCACCACGTTGAACGCCTCGTTCAGCTCGATCGTGGTGTCGCCCACCACGTTCACCGTGACGACCTTGCTCGTCTCGCCGGCCAGGAAACTCACCTTGCCGCTGGTCGCGCCGCTGAAGTCTGTGGCGGCGGTCGACGTGTGGGCCACGGCCCAGTTCACCGATGACGTCCCGACCGCGCTGCTGCGCGTCACGGTGAAGGTGAACGGCGTCGTGCCGGTGCTGCCTTCCGCCCGGTTCGCGCTCGTGGCGGCGATGCTCACGGTCGGCAGGTCGTCGTTCACGACGGTGCCGGTGGCCGTCGCCGTGCCGAGCTTGGCGCCGACCGGGTTGGTCAAGACCACGCTGAAGGTCTCGTTCAGCTCGATCGTGGTGTCGCCCACCACATTGATCGTCACCACCTTGCTGGTCTCGCCGGAGGCGAAGCTCACCGTGCCCGACGTGGTGCCGCTGAGGTCATCGGCGGTGGTCGTGCCATGCACCAGCGCGTAGTTGACCGACGAGGTGCCCAGGCCGCTGCTGCGGGTGACGGTGAAGGTGAAGCCGGTGGTGCCGGTGCTGCCCTCGGCCTTGCTCGCGCTGGTGGCGGCGATGCTCACCGTCGGCACATCGTCGGTCTGGATGACGCCGGCGGCGGTGGTCGTGCCGAGCAGCGCATTGGTCGGGCTGGACAGCACGACGTTGAAGCCTTCGTCGAGTTCCACCGCCGTGTCGCCGACCACATTGAGCGTGAGCACCTTGCTGGTCTCGCCGGCCAGGAAGCTCACCGTGCCGCTCGTCGCCCCGGAGAAATCGGCCGCCACCGTGCCCACATGGGCCACGGCCCAGCCGACCGCCGCGGTGCCCACGCCGCTGGAGCGGGTGACGGTGAAGGTGAACGGGGTCGTGCCGGTGCTGCCCTCGGCCTTGCTCGCGCTGGTGGCGGCGATGCTGACCGTCGGCAGGTCGTCATTGACGAGGGTGCCGGTGGCCGACGCCGTGCCGAGCTTGGCGCCCACCGGGGTCGAGAGCACGACGTTGAACGCCTCGCTCAGCTCGATCGTGGTGTCGCCCAGCGCCGTGACCGTGATGACCTTGCTCGTCTCGCCCGCGGCGAAGGACACCGAGCCCGACAGCGCGCCGCTGAAGTCATCGGCGGCCGTGCCGACATGCGCCACCGACCAGTTCACCGACGAGGTGCCCACGCTGCTGTTGCGGGAGATGGTGAAGGTGCGGGATGTCGTGCCAGTGTTGCCTTCGGCGAGGCTGGCGGAGGTGGCGGCGATGCTGACGGTCGGCAGGTCGTCGTTGGCGATGGTGCCCGTGGCAGTCGCCGTGCCGAGCAAGGCACCGACCGGGTTCGACAGCACCACGCTGAAGGTCTCGGCCAGCTCGATCGTGCTGTCCGCGACGACATTGACCGTCACCGTCTTGCTCGACTCGCCAGACGCGAAGCTCACGGTGCCGGTCGTGGCGCCACTGAAATCGTCGGCGGTCGCCGTGCCGAGCACCAGCGCGTAGTTCACCGACGAGGTGCCCAGCGTGGTGTTGCGGCTGACGGTGAAGGTGAAGCCGGTCGTGGCCCCGGCGGTGGTGGAGGTGCCCTCGGCCTTGCTTGCGCTGGCGGCGGCGATGCCCACGGTCGGCAGGTCATCCGCCCGGATCAGGCCGGCAGCGGTCGCCGTGCCCAGCTGGGCGCCACCAGGCGCCGACAGCACCACATTGAAGGCCTCGTCCAGCTCGATCGCCGTTTCGCCGACCGCTGTCAGCGTGATGACCTTGCTCGTCTCACCGGCCAGGAAGCTCACCGTGCCGTTGGTCGCGCCGGTGAAATCGGCTGCGCTGGTGCCCATGTGCTGCACCGCCCAGTTCACGCTCGACGTGCCCACCCCGCTGCTGCGGGTCACGGTGAAGGTGAACGGCGTCGTGCCCGTGTTGCCTTCGACATTGTTCGCGCTCGTGGCCGCAATGCTCACCGTCGGCAGGTCATCGTTGATGACGGTGGCCGTGGCCACACTGCCGGTGCCCAGCGAGGAACCGCGCGTCCCGGACAGGCGCACGCTGAAGCTCTCGTTCAGCTCGATGGTGCTGTCGGCGACCACATTGACGGTGATGGTCTTGCTGGTTTCGCCTGCCAGGAAGCTGACCACGCCGCTGGTGGGGCCGCTGAAGTCGGCGGCTGTGGTCGTGCCGTGCAGCACCGTCCACGACACCCGGGAGGCGCCGAGCGCGTTGTTGCGGTTGACGTTGAACGTGAACGGCGTCGTGGTGCCAGCCGCCCCCGTGCCTTCGGCCTTGCTGGCGGCAATCGCCACGATGGACACCGCCGGCAGGTCGTCGTTCAGGATCATGCCAGCAGCCGACGCCGTGCCCAGCGTGGCACCGACCGCGCCCGACAGCACGACATTGAACGTCTCGTCCGACTCGACCAGCGTCTCGCCGAGTGCGCTCACCGTGATCAGCTTGACCATCTCGCCGGCCGCGAAAGTCACCGTGCCGCTGGTGGCGCCCGAAAAATCCGCCGCCACGGTGCTGCCGTGCGCCACCGCCCAGTTCACCGACGCGGTGCCGACATCGGTCGTGCGCGTCACTGCGTAGGTGAAGGCGGATGCGCCGCTCTGCCCTTCCTGGCGGCTGCCGATGACGGCGGCGATGCCGATGCTGCCGACATCGTCGTTGAGGATGGTGCCGGTGGCAGTCGCCGTGCCGAGGGTGGCGCCTTCCGGGCCCGACAGCATCACGCTGAACGTCTCGTCCAGTTCGATCACCGTGTCCCCGACGACGCTCACCGTGATGACCTTGCTCGTTTCGCCGTCGGCGAAGTTGACCTCGCCACTGGTGGCCCCGGTGAAGTCCTCGTCCACCGTGCCGCCATGGATCAGGGACCAGCTCACCGACGAGGCGCCGAGGGCGCTGTCGCGGCTCACGGTGAAGGTGAAGGCGGTCGTGCCGGACGGCCCTTCGGCCTTGCTCGCGCTGGTGGCAGCGATGCTGATGATGGGCACCACGGGATCGGCTGCCACCGGCTGCAGCGAAACAGCCGCCGTGGCCAGCGCATCACCGGAAACGGTGGGGACCAGCGGGCGGGCAACGGCGGAGGGAAGGCTGCGGTTGTTCATGGGCGGCAATCGTGGGAACAGCGGGGGAAAGAGGGACGTTTTTACACAATCTAGCTCCATTTTTTTACTTTTGGGCGTCGTACAAACGGTTGCACCAAAACCCCCTCAAACAGGGGGCGTCGGTTCTCCCTGCAGTGATGCGGGACAATCCCCCCATGTTCTCGACCCTGATCCCTGCACCCGACCAGCCGACGCCCCGCGCCCGGTTCCTGCAATTGCTGGGCACAGCGCTGGCCAGCCGCCAGTTCGTGCGCCTGACGCTGGGCAAGTACCGCGGCGGTGAAGCGGGGCTGGAGCGGCTGCTGGTGCGGCCGGTGATGCTGCGCGGCGCGGCCAGCCTGCAGCTCGTCTACCGCCACACCACCAAGGACATCACCAAGAACCACCCGGTCGCCGAGGCGCTGGCAGTGCTGGACGGGCTGATCGGGCCGGCGTTCCAGAACGCCCACCTGCACACCCGCACGCAGGAGGTGCAGCTCACCGTCAAGGAAAAGGGCGGGCGCGACAAGAGCCTGCTGCGCGTGGGCAAGGCGGCGCCGGCCGAAGGCGCGTCCGCCGAGGACACCGCCGACGACGGAGACGGGGACGGCCGCGACAGCGCCGGCACGGCCACCGCGCACAACCGCGAGAAACACCGCCTGCTCTCGCTCGACCGTCCGTTCTGGGCCGACCTGGGCGTCACCACCGCGCAGCACCAGCTCATCCCGGCCATGTCACGCAAGTGGCGCCAGATCAACAAGTTCACCGAGGTGTTCGCCAGCGCGATGGCGGCCTCCCCGCTGGCGGGGGCGCCCAAGGACCGGCCGGTCGGCGTGTTCGACTTCGGCTGCGGCAAGGGCTACCTGACCTTCGCGATGCACGACTGGCTGCGCGCGCAGGGGCGTGTGCCGCAGGTGACCGGGGTGGAGCTGCGAGAGGAGCTGGTGGCGCTGTGCAACGACGCAGCGGCGCGGCACGGGCTGGACGGGCTGCGGTTTGATGCGGGCGACGTGCGCCACTACACGCCGGTCGGGCTGGACGTGATGGTCGCGCTGCACGCCTGCGACATTGCCACCGATTACGCGATCGACTTCGGGCTGCGCGCCGGGGCGTCGATCATCATGTGCTCGCCCTGCTGCCACCAGCAGGTCCGCCCGCAGATGAAGACGCCGCCGCTGCTGCGCCCGATGCTGCAGCACGGCGTCCACCTGGGGCAGGAAGCCGAGATGGTCACCGACAGCCTGCGCGCGCTGCTGCTGGACGCCGAGGGCTACGACACGCAGGTCTTCGAGTTCGTCTCGCTGGAACACACGAACAAGAACAAGATGATCCTGGCGGTGAAGCGCACCGAGACACCGGAAGGCCACGCCGACACCGTGCGGGCGCAGATTCGCGAGATCAAGCAGTTCTACGGCATTCGAGAGCAGTGTCTGGAGACGCTGATCGCAGCACGTGGTCGGACGTAGCCCGGCACCAGCCTCAGTCCAATGGATTCAGACAACGGCCAAGACCACGGAGCGCGGTACCGGGGTCAATGGCCTGCAGGAGCCCGTGCGGACTTCGACTCGCTGATCACCGTTGCAAGTGCAAGTGTTCAGCACAAGCCCGCGTAAACGGCACCCTCACCGCCTGGATCGTCACGTGCTCAATGCCGAAGTGTTCATGCAGTTCATCGGACGCATGCTTCAGGAAGGTATCGTCGGCATGGCCCTGGGGCATCACCAAATGCGCAGTCATCGCGATCTGGGATGTGCCCATCGCCCACACATGCAGGTCATGCACCCGTTCCACGCCGGGCAGCGACTCCAACAGCATTTGTACGGCATGCAGGTCCACACCTTCAGGCACGCCGTCGAACAACAGGTGCAGCGATTGCCTGAACAGGCTCCAAGTGCCCACCACGATGATCGCTGCGATCAGCAAGCTGACCACCGGGTCCAGCCAAGTCCAACCGAACCACAGCGCCAGGCCACCCGCCACCACCACACCAGCCGATACCAACGCATCTGCAGCCATGTGCAGGAAAGCACCGCGGATGTTGAGGTCGGTCTCACGACCTTGCATGAACAGCCATGCGGTGGTCGCATTGACGGCGATACCAATACCAGCGACCACCATGATGGCAATGCCCTCGACCGCCTGCGGTGTCTGCAGGCGGTGCACCGCCTCCCAGGCCAGCGAGCCCATCGCCACCAGTAGCAACAGGGCATTGATGAAAGCCGCCAGGATGCTGGCGCGCTTCCAGCCGTAGGTGTGGCGGGCATCGGGCTGCAGGCGGCCAGCCAGCGTGCCTCCCCAGGCCAGCACCAGCCCGATCACATCGCTGAGGTTGTGGCTGGCATCGGCCAGGAGGGCCAGCGAGTCGATCTTCAAGCCATAGAAGAACTCGATCGCGACAAACGCAATGTTCAGCGCAATCCCGATGCCGAAAGCACGGTCGAAGTTGGCCGGCTGGTGCGCATGCGCGTGTCCTGCACTCATGGCCTGACCTCGCAGCAGCTTGCCTCAATGGTCTGCGCATCCATCACGGCGTTCCCGGTGACGGAAAACCCTTTGCGTGCGTACTGGGCCAGGCCAGCACCTGCAATCGCTCCTGGTGCATCGCTCAGGCAGCAATCCACTGTTCCACCTTGGTGCGGCTGGGCACGCCACCGGCATGCACCACCTTGCCGTCCACGACCACACCGGGGGTAGACATGACGCCATAGCCCATGATGTCGCGCAGCTCTTCGACCTTGGTCAGCGTGACCGGCACACCTTTTTCCCTGGCGACCTGTTCGATCAGCGCGATGGTGTTCTTGCAGTTGGCACAACCCGTGCCGAGTACCTTGATGTCCATGAGAGTCTCCTGAATGAAGTGGATGACGTGGGTGAAGTGATCGGGATCGGTCGGGCGCGAGCAGAGCGCTACTCGCGCTCCAGTTCGAGGTAGGTTCGACTGGCGTTGCCTGGCATCAATTCGGCTGCGTTCAACAGCCGCATGAACGGCTTGGCGTCGAAGGATTTCACGGCTGCCGTCACGTCGGCGCCACCGTCCACGGCCTGTTTCATGTGCGCACGCAGCGCCAGCAGATAGGCCTGGGTATCGGCCTGTGCGATGGCCAAGTTCGCCACCCGGCCATGCCCAGGCACCAGCACGGGCGGTTTCAGTGCCTCGATGACCGCGAAAGTGGCCAGCCACTGCCGTGTATTGCTCACAGGCAACACACCCAGCATGCGGTCAACGTACACCACGTCGCCCGTGAACAGGACTTCCTTTTGCGGCAACCAGACCATCATGTCACCGGGTGTATGCGCACCACCGCGGTACTTGAACTCGAACACCACACCACCGAGTTCCAGTCGCTCATCGTTGCCCTGCAACCAGCGCGTCGGCAGTGTCGGCACCGTGCCATCGGCCTTCGACCCCAGCACAGTCTTCAGACCCTGCAGGTGATCGTTCCCGCGGCTCTTCATGTCGGCTTCGGCCTGGGCATGTGCAATCAGTTCGATGCCCTGCGCCTTGTACCAGCCGTTGCCCAGCCAGCGATGGTCCTGACCGCCGGTGTTGATCACCCACCGGACAGGCTGTGAGGTCACACGGCCCGCTGCCCGTGCAATGTCCGCAGCACTGCTGGACGTGGCGCCGCTGTCGATCAGCACCGCGCCCGCCGATGTGACGACCAACCCGATGTTGGCGTTCAGTCCCTCGTTCTGAGCAGTGCGTGCGCCGGTGTCGCCCACATGGGCGTAAACACCGTCGCCCACCGGGCGGAATTCGACCTGCACGGCGTGCGCAGTCAGGCTTGCGGCGCTGAGCAGCAAGGCGGTGATCCAGTGGGAAAAACAGCGTTGCATGGCATTCAGACGACAGCGTTGAACACGAAACCGACCAGCAGGATGCCGGTGGCCACGACCGCCCCGAAGGTAGCGATCAGCCGCACCTTGAGCACCTTGCGCAAGATGATCATCTCAGGCAACGACAGCGCGATCACGCTCATCATGAACGCCAGCACCGTCCCCAGCGCCGCGCCCTTGGCCAGCAGCGCCTGCACGATGGGGATGACACCGGCAGCGTTGGTGTACATCGGCACACCCATCAGCACCGCCAGTGGCAGCGACCACCACGGAGCCTCCTTGCCCATGATCGAGGCCATGAAGTCCTCCGGCACCCAGCCGTGGATGGCCGCACCGATGGCAATGCCGGCCAGGATGTAGGGCCAGACCTTGCCGACAATCTCGCGCACGCTGGCAAAACCGGCGTCGATGCGTTCGGCCAGAGTCAGGCCGGCCTCACCCGCAGCAGCGTGCACCTTGGGCATGTCGCGCACCCAGTCTTCCAGGTGCGCCTCCATCTTCAGCCGGCCAATCACCCAGCCGGCGACAATGGCCACCGTCAGCCCCAGACCCAGGTACAGCGCCGCAATCTTCCAGCCGAACAGGCCGAACAGCAGCGCTAACGCCACTTCGTTGACCATGGGCGCCGAGATCAGGAACGAGAAGGTCACGCCCAACGGCACGCCAGCCTGCACGAAACCGATGAACAGCGGCACCGCCGAACAGGAACAGAACGGTGTGACGATGCCAAGGCTGGCGGCCATGACATTGGCCACACCTTCGCTGCGTCCGGCCAGCAGTGCGCGGGTGCGCTCGGGCGTGAAATAGGAATTGATCATCCCCATCACGAACACGACGGCTGTCAGCAACAACAGCACCTTGGGCGTGTCATAGAAAAAGAACTGCAGCGCGCCCCCCAGGTGGCTGTTGCGGTCCACCGGCAAGGCTGCGACCAAGGCCTCTGACGCCGGAATCAGCGACTGGTAAAGCCCCCACCAAATGGCGGCGGCCACCACCAGGAAAGTACGCGGGTATTGCTGCGGCCACTGCTGCGTGCGCTGGGACAGGGTGAGGCTGTTCATGGGAGTTCAAGAGGTTCCTATGGTGGTGAAGACGAACTCCCCACCAAAAGGATGCGCGGCCATCAATTGCGCCCGCAGCACGCCTTGAATTTCTTGCCGCTGCCGCACGCACACGGGTCGTTGCGCCCGGGCTTGATGCCCTCGCGGCGAAAGGTCAGCGCCTGACGGTCGGCGCGGGACGCGGCGCGGCGGGCGGGCGCGAAATGGCGGTAGAGCTGCGCCGCACCCATCACCATCGCCTCGATCACCTCGCTGCGCACTGCGTCATCGAACGGCGGCGGGCGCAGCGCCGCGTCGGGGTCGTGCTCGTGGTGCAGCATCATCATCGGCACCAGCACCTCCCCGGCCTCGTCATCGCCAAGCACCTCCTGCCAGCCTTCCGGCGACACCTGCATGCCGCGCGTGAAGCCGGTGGCCCAGGCGTTGCCGGCGACGCGGCCTTGTGCATCGGCGCTCAGGCGCGGCACGCGGGGCGTGTCCGAGGCATCGGTCCGAACGAGTTCCTCGGCCACCGCGCTCCAGTGGCGCGTGACCAGCCCGACGATCGTGCGGGCCTGGCCTTCATCTTCGAACGAGGCTTCGGCGTCCGCGGTCTCGCCCCAGACCAGCGGCAGCCACACGGCCGGGCCGACCAGATCGGGCGTGCAGTGCAGCGCACAGAAGAAACCGTCGAGCATCTCGACGTTCATCGCCCCGGCGGGCAGGCTGGCGAGGAAGGCGTCGAGTTGGTCGAGTTCGGCCGAGGTCAGGGGGGCGGTCTGGGTGGGGTCGTTCATGACGGGGAGCGTATCACCGCGCCACAGGCATCCGCACGCTGACCACCAACCCCGGCTCGGCCGCCCGCGCCACCAGCCGCCCGCCATGCGCCTGCGCCACCAGCCGGCACAGGTACAGCCCCAGCCCGACCCCGCCGCTGCTGCGCCCACGCGCCGCATCGGGCCGGTAGAACGCCTCGCCGAGCTGGGCCAGCGCCTCGGGCGCCACGCCGGGGCCGTGGTCGCGGACAGTGAAGACCAGCTCGTCTCCCTCGCGGGCCAGGCGCACGTGGAGCGGCGGCTGGCCATGGCGCAGCGCGTTGCCGACGAGGTTGCGCACCAGCAGCCGCCAGCGCGCCGGGTCCACCGCCACAGTGCCGAGGTCGGCGTCCAGATCGAGCGTCAGCGCCACATCCGCCGGCACCTGCTCATGCACCGCCACCTCGACCAGCGCGGCCAGATCGACCGGCTCGCGCTGCAGCGCCGCGTGGCCGGCGGCCAGCCGCTCGCTCTCCAGCAGGTCGCTGATGAGTTCGCGCATCTCGCCCAGATCGCGCAGCAGCGCATCGCGGGATGGCCCTTCCTCGACCAGTTCCGCATTCAGCCGCGCCCGCGTCAGCGGCGAGCGCAGCTCGTGGCTGATCGACAGCAGCAGCGCCCGCTTGGCATCGAGCATGTGGCGCAGCTCGCCCGCCATCGTGTTGATCTGCCCGGCCAGCCGTCCCAGTTCATCGTCGCCGCGCACGGGGATCGGCGCATCGAACTGTCCCTGTCCATAGCGCACCGCCCCGGCCCGGATGTCGCCGAGCGGGCGCAGCCAGTGCCGCATCACGGCATAGGCCACCGCCGTCAGCCCCAGCAGCAGCGCGAGCGTGAACCAGCCGATCGAGCGCGGGCGCTGGCGCCAGGGCACGTCGCCGAGGCCGAAATGCACCGTGTGCCCATCGGCCGTGGTCCGGGTCAGCAGCAGCCAGCCGCGCCCGGAGTCGTCGCCGGCATCGGGCGCGTCGTCGTCCTCGGGATGCATCCTGCGGTGCATCGGGGCACCGCCGTGATGGGGACCGCTGGCGAGCCAGGGCGGCCCCTCGCCGCGGCGCTGTTCGCGCAGCGCGCGCAGGTGCGGGTGCGAATCCCAGTTCACCGCCGGCCCCTGGATGCGCACCGACAGCGGCAGCCGCTCGACCAGCGCCTTGGCTCGCTCGACGTCGGGTGGCGCGCCCAGTTCGTCGGCGAGGCGGTCCACGTAGTCGGCCACCAGCGGTCGCACCAGCGCGCGCCAGCCACCGCCGATCGCCCGCTGCATCCCGCCCGTGAACACCGCCGTCAGCGCCAGCGCCAGCACCAGGAACAGCAGCACCAGCCGCATGCCCAGCGCGCCGGTGAAGCGCCGCCACGCCGGCACGGCCGTGCCCATGACGGTCATGGCCGACGCGCCCCGGCGAAGGTGTAGCCGGCGTTGCGCAGGGTCTTGATGCAGTCGAGCGGCTCCAGCTTCTTGCGGATGCGGCTGATGAGGATGTCGATGGCGCGGGTGTAGACATCGGCGTCGTGGCCGCGCAGCCGGGACAGGATCTCGTCGCGGGTGAACACCTTGTGCGGCTCGCCGGCCAGCAGCGCCAGCAGCTCGAACTCGGTGCCGGTCAGCTCGACCTCGGCACCGTCGCGCAGCACCTGCCGGCGGTCCAGGTCGATCTCGATGCCGTCGAACACCAGGCGGCGGCCGTTCTCCGCGGGCGCAGTCGCCGCGGGGGCCACCGGCTGGCGGCGGCGCAGGATGGTCTGCAGCCGCGCGGCGAGTTCACGCGGCTCGAAGGGCTTGGGCAGGTAGTCGTCGGCGCCGAGTTCCAGGCCGATGACCCGGTCCATCACGTCGCCGCGCGCGGTGAGCATCAGGATCGGCAGCGTGGCGAGTTGCGGGTCGGCGCGGACCGTGCGGCACAGCGCGAAGCCGTCCATCTCGGGCAGCATCACGTCGAGGATCGCCGCATCGAAACCGCCCTCGCGCAGCTTCGCCAGCCCCACGCTCGGGCGCAATGCGCTCTCCAGCGTGAGGTCGAAGCGTTTCAGGTAGGCCGCCAGCGGGGCGGCCAGGTGTTCGTCGTCGTCGATGAGCAGCAGGCGGGGCATGGCCGGATCCTAGCGCCGTGTGTCCGCCTGCTGCCGGTGACGTGTGATGTGCGACGGATCAGCCGCGGTGGCCACCCATCATGCCGCGGCGCATCGGGCCGCGTTCCATGAAGGCGCGGACCTTGGCCTGCTGCTCGGGGTTGAGGCTGTCGTAGAAGTCGCCCATGGCGGTGATGACGTCGGGAGAGGCGGTGCGCAAGGCGTTGGCCTTCTGGTCGATGAGGGCCTGGGCGCCAGCGCGGTCGAACTTGTCGCCCTTGATGAGCGCCTGCATCTCGGCGCGCGGCATCATGCCGCCGCCCATGCCACCACGACCGCCGTGGCCTTCATGGCCCTTCATGTCGCCCTGGCCCTTGCCTTGGCCCTGGCCCTGGCCCTGGCCTTGCCCCATCTGCCCGCCATTGGCGGCCATCATGGCCATGCGCTTGGCGTGCATCGTGTCCATCAGGGTGACGAGCTTGGCCTTCTGGGCGGCGTCGAGCGAGAGTTCGCTGGTGGCGCGCTCCACCATCTTGTCGCGGCGCTTCTGCATGTCGGCTTCGCTGTGGCTGTGGCCCATGCCCATGTGGTGGGCGCCACGGTCGCCACGGCCTTCCCCGCGACCTTCGCCGCCAAACGGGGTGTGACCACAGGCGGACAGGCCGAGCACGAGACCAGCGGTGGCGAGTGCGAACAGGGAGCGCTTGATGAGGGGACGCATGGTGGGGTTCCTTTTGAGGGAGGGAATCGGGTGCAACATGGGATCCATCGTGCCCGTCGCCTGCTGCGCTGTCCTTTCCCGCAGGTATCGGCGTGTTTCGTTTTATGTCGCGGCAGGCTTGGCGTGCGTACCGTGGCGGGCCATGAAGCCCCGGTCGATGCGGTCCTTCCAGCGCCAGACCCAGCGGCCCTGCACCGCCAGCGGCCCCCAGGCGGCGATGGCGCTGCGCTCGCCGAGCGACAGCAGGTTGAGCGTGCGCACCGGCGCAGCCCACGGCTGCGGCGCCCGCCCCGCGAGCCGGCCCAGCACGTTCTCCGCCAGCGCGGCACCCGCCCGCACCGCGTAGACGCCGCTCTTGGGCAGCGGCCCGTCCAGCCGGCTGGCGACATCGCCCGCAGCGAACACCTCGGGATGGGACACGCTCTGCAGCGTCGCCCGGGTCGCCAGCCCGCCGTCCGGCGCCAATGCCAGCCCGCTGCCCTGCAGCCAGCGCGGCGCGACCGTCCCGACCGCCAGCACCACCTCGTCCGCCGCCTGGCGCTGCCCGTCCGCCGTCACCACGGCCTCGGCCGACACCTCGCGCGCCGCAGCCTCGATGCAGCGCACGCCCCGCGCCGCCAACGCCTGCCGGCCCAGCCGGCGCACGGCAGCCGGGTAGTTCGCCAGCAGGCCGGAGCGGCCGGTGACGATCGACACCTCTGCCGCCGCCTCCAGCCGGTGCCGCCACGCCAGCGCCAGCTCGAACCCCGCCGCCCCGCCGCCCACCACGACCACCCGCCGCGGCGGCACCTCGGCCAGCCGGCGCGTGGTGCGGGCCAGCCAGTCCTCGATCGGACGCAGCGTCGGCACAGCGGTCTGACCCGGCACGCCCCAGGCCGCCGGATCCTGCACCGGGCCGGTGTTCACCGACAGCACGTCATAGCCGAGCACGCCGCCATCGTCCAGCCGCACCGTGCGCGCCGCCGCGTCCAGCCCGACCGCCGCCGCGCGCCGCAGCGTCACGCCCGCCGCCTCGGCCAGCGGCGCCAGCGCGATCACGCACTGCGCCTCGGTGTAGTGGCCCGCCAGCCAGCCGGGCAGCATGCCCGAGTAGACCTGCCGCGGCGCAGGCGTCACCAGCACGACCTCGACGTTCGCTGGCCGCTGTTGCGCCAGCGCCTGCAGCACCGCCAGTTGCGCGTGGCCGCCGCCGAGCAGCAGCAGGCGCTGTGGCCGCGGCGCTGTCATCGCTGCAGAGCCACGCTGGCGACGTAGCCGAGGCTGTCTGCGCCGGTGTTGTCGGCGTCAGCCGAGACGGCGATGGCGGTCAGCGGCGGCAGCGCCTCCCCGGCCCCGCCCAGCTCGTCGCCGAACAGTCGGCGCAGATCGGCCGCCACGTCGCGCCGCTCGTCCGCCCAGGCACCGAGCGCATCGCCCTGCCCGCGCACGACGACCATGCGCAGCCGGCGGCTGTAGGCGTTGTCCAGCACCGTGCCCGCCGGCAGCGACGGATCCCAGACATAGCAGACGGTGGCGGCCGGCAGCGCCTGCCCGGTGCGGCTGCGCGCCAGTCGCAGCACCTGGCGCTCGACAAACGGCACCTGCGCCAGCGGCAGGTCGAACGAGGCGCAGACCTTCAGCGCCACATCATCACCGGCCTTCTGCCGCAGGTCGGCCCGCGCATTGGGCCGGTCCAGCCGCCAGCGCCAGACAAGCTGCCCGGACGTCGGCGCCGCGTGCGGCGGCAGGTCGTGGACGAGGTGGCCGTAGCTGCCCTGCGCCTCGACCCGCAGCACGCGCTGGCCATCCAGCAGCACGCTGTCATAGCGGGTGCGCGGCAGTTTCTGCTCCGGCAAGCCACTGAACTGCCAGCCCGGCCCGACCCGCTCCCCCACCAGCAGCGGCGGCACGCCCGCTGGCTGCGGCTGCGCCTGCGCACGCCCCACGCCCCCGACTACCCCGACCACCGCCACCGTCATGCTCGCGAACGCGAGCACCCACCCCAGACGCAGCCCCTGCGATCCCGTCCAAGCCATCTCACCCTCCCCGCCGCCAGGCGTGGTAACGCGCCACCCACCGCAACACCGCCTCCGGCGAGTGCGCCGCCTTCCACCGCCCCGCCGTCAGCTTGGCCGCATCCGACCAGCTCGGGTAGGGATGCACCGTGCCGAGGATCTTGTTCAGCCCCAGCCCGTGTTTCATCGCCAGCGTGAACTCGGCCAGCAACTCGCCCGCGTGCGCCCCAACGATGGTCACGCCCAGGATCCGGTCGCGCCCCGGCACGGTCAGCACCTGGATGAACCCAGCCGTCTCGCGCTCGACGATGGCGCGGTCCAGGTCGTCGAGCGGGTAGCGCGTGACCTCGAACGCCACGCCCTGCGCCACCGCCTCGCGCTGGTTCAGGCCGACGCGGGCGATCTCCGGGTCGAGGAAGGTGATCGCCGGCATCACGCGGCCGTCCACGCGGAAACGTTTGAAGGTGCCGAACAGCGCGTTCACCGCCGCCGACCACGCCTGGTGCCCGGCCGCGTGCGTGAACTGCCACGGGCCGGCGACGTCGCCACAGGCGTAGATGTTGGGGTGCAGGGTTTCGAGGTATTCGTTGGTTTCAATGGTGCGGCCGACCGGGATGCCGAGCGCCTCCAGCCCGAAACCCTGCAGCCGCGCCGAGCGCCCGACCGCCACCAGCAGCCGGTCGAAATCCACGGCCGTGCCGTCCGCCAAGTGCAGCGTGCCCTCGGGCGCGCCGGGGGTGCGCGCCTCGGCCCGCTGCACGGCCACGCCCAGCCGCAGGTCCACACCCGCGGCGCGCAGGCTGCCCGCCGCGAACGCGCTGACCTCGTCGTCCTCGCGCGCCAGCAGGCGCGGCGCCTGCTCCACCAGCGTCACGCCGCAGCCCAGCCGCGCCAGCGCCTGCGCCAGCTCGCAGCCGATCGGCCCGCCGCCCAGCACCGCGATCCGGCGCGGCGCCGCGCGCAGCCCCCACAGCGTGTCGCTGGTCAGGAAGGCCACGTCCTGCAGGCCCGGCAGCGGCGGCACGGTCGGCGCCGCGCCGGTGGCGATGACGATGGCGCGGGTGCTCAACACCTCGCGGGTGCCGTCGGCGGCGGTGATCTCGACATGCCAGGGATCGAGCAGCCGGGCGTGGCCTTGCCGCACGTCCACGCCCAGCGCCGTGTAGCGCGCCACCGAGTCGTGGGGCGCGACACCCTGCACCGCCTCGGCGACCCGGTCCATCACGGCGGCGAAGTCCACCGTCGTCGGCGCCGCCGTCAGGCCAAATTCGCCCGCCCGCGTGACCTCGTGCGCCAGCCGGGCGGCGCGGATCAGCGCCTTGCTCGGCACGCAGCCGGTGTTCAGGCAGTCGCCGCCCATCTGGTGCCGCTCGACCAGCGTGACCTTGGCGCGCACGGCGGCGGCGATGTAGCTCGTCACCAGCCCGGCAGCCCCGGCGCCGATCACGACCAGGTTGCGGTCAAACCGCTTCGGTCGCTGCGCCGCCCAAGGCCGCTGCACGCGGCGGGCCTTCCAGGCGTCCAGCCCCGCCCGCGCGAGCCACGGAAACACCGCCAGCAGCACGAACGCCCCCAGCAGGCTCGGCGACACGATGCCCGAGAGCGACTGCAGCCCACCGAGCGCCGTGCCCGCATTCACATAGACCAGCGTGCCGGGCAGCATGCCGAGCTGACTCACCCAGGCGAAGCGCCGCGCCGGCATCTTCGTCAGGCCCATCACCAGGTTGATGACAAAAAACGGCACCAGCGGCACCAGCCGCAGCGTGAAGAGGTAGAACGCCCCGTCGCGCTCGATGCCGCGGTGGACCTCGTCCAGCCGTGCGCCGAAGCGGCGGGTGACGCTGTCGCGCAGCAGGTAGCGCGCGGCCAGGAACGCCAGCGTCGCCCCGGCCGTGGACGCGAACGACACCACCACCAGCCCGGTCCACAGCCCGAACAAGGCCCCGCCCGCCAGTGTCAGGATCACCGCGCCGGGCAGCGACAGCGCGGTGACCGCCACGTAGACGGCGAGGTAGCCCGCGACCACGGCGGCGGGGTGCGCGGCGTAGAGCGCGGCCAGTTCGGCCTGCCGCGCCTTGAGCGTCTCCAGGCTGAGCCAGTGGCCGAGGTCGAAGAACCAGAACGCGGCGGCGGCGGCCACCACGGTCAGCAGGATCAGCCAGGTGCGTCGGTTCATGGTGTCGTGTCCTTGTCGGGGGCTGCCTGGAGCAGCGTCCACCCGGCACTCAGCCGGGTGAGCAGGGTCAAGCCGCACAGCGCGGCAAAGCCGAACGCCAGCGGCGCAAACGCCGCCGGCCACAGGCACATCGCCGCGAAGCACAGCAGTGTCTCGGTTCCTTCGGTCAGACCACCCAGGTAATAGAAGCCCTTTTGCGGATAGGCCGCGCTGTCCAGCCCCTGCCGCTCGGCCAGGATGGCGAAGGCGAGGAAGCTCGACCCGGTGCCGATGAACGCGGCCAGCAGCACGGCGGCCGCCAGCGCGTTGCGCCCAGGGTCCAGCACCGCGAAGGCCAGCGGCACGCTGGCGTAGAACAGGAAATCGAGCGTGATGTCGAGGAAGGCGCCCCGCGCCGTCGGCGTGGTCAACCGGGCGATGGCGCCGTCCAGCCCATCCGCCAGCCGCCCCAGCGCCATCAGCACCAGCCCCGCCAGCGGGTGCCCCAGCGCCACCAGCGCGCTGCCCGACAGACCCACCGCCGCCCCCGCCAGCGTCACCGCGTCCGCCGTGGCGCCGCGCTGCACCAGCGCCGACGCGAGCCGCTGCACGGTCGGTGCGAGCACCGCGAGCATCAGTCGGTCAAGCATCGGCGTCTCCCAGCGCCAGCACCTGCGCGTTCGGCGGGATGTCGGCCGGGTCGTGCGTGACCAGCACGGCGGGCAGGCCGTGGCGCGCCAGCGTCTGCCACACCACGGCGCGCATCGCCGCACGCCGCGCCGCGTCCAGCCGCGAGAACGGCTCGTCCAGCAGCAACGCCCGCGGCGCGGCCAGCAGCGTGCGCAGCAGCGCGACACGCTGGCGCTGGCCGCCGGAGAGCTGGTGCGGGCGGTGCGCGGTGTGGTCGGCCAGACCGGCTTCCGTGAGTGCGGCCTCGGCGCGGGCCACCCGGTCGGCGCGGCGGCCCGCGGGCATCGCGAACAGCAGGTTGTCGAGCACAGTCATGTGGGGAAACAGCAGATCGTCCTGGAACATCAGCCCGAGCCGGCGCGCCTCGACCGGCAGCGCATGAAGCGGCACCTCGCCCAGCCACAGCCCGCCCGTGGCCTGCAGCGGCGGCGCGGCCAGCCCGGCCAGCGCCTGCAGCAGCGAACTCTTGCCGCAGCCGCTCGGCCCGGTCACGGCCAGCACCGCGCCGGGAGCGACCTCGGCGTTCACCGGCCCGACCAGCACGCGGCCGTGCAGCGTCACCGTCACGTCCACCAGGCGCAGCGCCGTCATGCCCGCCCCGCCTGCGCCCGCCCGACGGCGCCCGCCAGCGCAAACCCCAGCAGCGGCAGCAGCGCTTGCAGCACCGCAAACGCCGCGCCCGTGGCCCGCTGGCCGCCAGCGGACAGCGTGACCGCTTCGGTCGTCACGGTGGCGAGGCGGCCGGCGCCGAGGAACAGCGTCGGCAGGTACTGCGCCACGCTGACCGCGAAACCCACCGCCAAGGCCGAGGCGATGGGCGCGGCGAGCAGTGACCGCTTCACCTGCCACGCAAACGCCAGCCGCGAGCGGCCGAGCGCCTGCGCCACCCAGGCGTGGCGCGGGTCGAAACGCCGCCACGCCGGCAGCAGCGTGACCAGCGCATACGGCAGCGCCATCCAGACATGCACGCCGATCAGTCCGGCGAGCGTCCCATCCAGCCGCAGCGCCAGCGCGATCCGGTAGGCCCCGACCATCAGCAGCAGCCCCGGCACGACCACCGGCACCAGCGCGACGGCGGTGGCCGCGCGGTCCCAGATCGGTGGCGTTGCCTCCAGCCACAGCACGGCGAGTCCGACCGACAGCACCGAGGCCGCCAGCGCCACGACCAGCGTCGTCCACAGCGTGCCGGCGGCGGCGCCGACCTGCGCCCAGGCGTCCAGCGTCCACACGGCCGGCCACAGCGCGGGGAAGCGCCAGACGCCGCTGACCGACGCCAGCACCAGCGCCAAGCCCGCCGCCAGCCAGAGCAGCGCCACCCCCCCCTCCGTCATTCCCGCGAAAGCGGGAACCCACTGTGTCCACCGGCCGCGCCGTGCGTGGGTTCCCGCTTTCGCGGGAATGACGGATGTTGGGCGCGTGCCGCGGACGCGCCGAGCCTGCAGCGCGGGCCGCGCGACGCGGTGCAGCACCGCCAGCACACCCGCCACCGCGGCCATCACCAGCACCAGCGCACACGCCGCCGCTGCCCCCTGCGCATTGCGCGCCGGGTCCGCGTCCATCAGCCACTGCCACGCCAGCACCGCCAGCGTCGGCGGCGCCCCCGGCCCGAGGATCAGCGCCATGTCCACCACCGTCAGCCCGTAGGCCGCCACCGCCGCGACCGGCCACACCAGCGCCCCTCCCCACGCCGGCCACACCACACGCCACCAGACCTGTGCGACCGAATAGCCGAGGCTGCGGCCGAGCGCGAGCTGCTGGCGCACCCGCGGCGCCACGTCCGGCCGCGCCAGCAGCGCCGCGATCGTCCACAGCAGGAACGGCGTTTCCTTGAGCACCAGCGCCAGCGTGAGCGCCAGCGCCTGCGGGTCGTTCACGGTGGTCCAGTCCGGCGGTGCGTCCCAGCCCGCCAGCGGCGCGACGAGCCGGGCGA
Source organism: Sphaerotilus sp. (assembly GCF_034519685.1). Lineage (GTDB taxonomy): Bacteria > Pseudomonadota > Gammaproteobacteria > Burkholderiales > Burkholderiaceae_C > Sphaerotilus. The sequence continues at coordinate 445,818 of NZ_JAXHOF010000003.1, forward strand.
TCCAGCCGCCGGGCATCCACAGCAGCAGCAGCCCGATCGCCAGCGCCGCGTGTGGCACCGCCAGCATCGCCGGCAGGCGCCGCTGCAGCGCCGACCACGCCGGGTGGTCCCACAGGTGCGTCGTCCACCACAGGCTCAGCGCGGTGGCGAGCAGCGTGCTGCCCAGACCGGACACCAGCGAGGCCCGCAGCGCCGGCCCGGTCTGCGGATCGTCGCGCAGCGCCTGCCAGGCCGCTGGTTGCGCCGCTTCGCCGAGCGCAGCCACCAGTGCAACCCCCAGCGGCAACGCCACCAGCCCGACGCCCGCACCCCGCGCCGCCCAGCGCGCCAGCCGCCACGCAAGCGGCGACGGCGCGTTCAGCGAACGTAGCGCCGCAGCCATTCCTGCTCGATCGGATCGACCCAGGTGCCGTGCGGTTCCGGCCACACCGGCGCCACGCGCTGCACGGTGCCCGGCAGCGGATTGGCCTGGAACGCCGCCCGCTCGGCCGGCGTCAGCCGGTCCATCGCCAGCACCGTCGGGTCACCCCACTGCCGCACGTCCGCCTTGCGCGCCTGCGCGGCGGGCGAGAGCAGGAAATTCGCCACCACCTGCGCGCCGGCCTTGGCGCGGGCGTTGAACGGGATGGCGACGAAGTGCGTGTTGCCGACCGTGCCGCCGCTGTGCTGGTAGCTGACCACCGACGACGACAGCTTGCCGGCCAGCATCTCGCTGGCGGCTTCGTTCGGGTTGAAGGTCAGGCTGATCCACAGCTCGCCGTCGGCCAGCATCTGCCGCGCCACCGAATCGCTGGCCGGGAACTGCCGGCCCTGGCGCCACAGGTGCGGGTGCAGTGCGTCGAGCGCCTTCCACAGCGGCGCGGTCACGCGGGCGAAGGCCTCGGCGCTGTAGGGCCGGCCCAGCGCGGCGCGGTCGGCGGTGGTTTCCATCAGCGCCTGCTTGACGAAGGTGGTGCCGTGGAACTGCGGCAGGCGCGGGTAGGTGAAGCGCCCCGGGTGGCGCTGCGCCCAGGCGGTCAGCTCGGCGAGGTTGTCGGGCGGCGTGGTCACGCGCTGGCCGTCGGCGAAGAAGGTGAGCTGCGCCATGCCCCACGGGGCTTCCATGCCGTCCACCGGCTCCGAGAAATCGAGCCGCGTCGTCGGCTTGCCCACGACATCGACCGCCGCGAACGACGGCAACGCCTCCGCCCACGGCCCGAACAGCAGCGCCTCGCGCTTCATCGTCAGGAAGTTCTCGCCGTTGATCCACAGCAGATCGACCGAGCCATCGGCCAGCCGCCCGGCCGCCTTCTCCGCCCGCACGCGCTTGACCACCTCGGCCGCGTCGGTGATCTTGACGTGGTTCAGCGTCACGCCGTGCAGCCGCTTCACCTCGCCGGCCACCCACTGCAGGTAGGCGTTGATGCGCTCGCTGCCGGCCCAGGCGTTGAAGTAGACGGTCTGGCCGCGGGCATCGGCTTCGACCCGTTTCCAGACCGCCGCGTCCGCCGGGGCGGCCCAGGCAAACGGAGCGCCAGCGGTCGCGGTGCAGGCGGCAGCGGACAGGAAGGTGCGACGGGACAGCGAGGGGGAAGCAGGCAGTGGGGACACGGAATCCTCGGAAGTGAACACATTGATCCTGACGGACAGCCGGACGATCATGCCAGCACAGGACGTCTGGCCGGCAGACGCTGCCCGATGACCGCATCCAGCGACCACCGACCCGGCCCCCACAGCACCAGCCCCGCCAGCAGGCTGCCCCAGAAGACATGCAGCGCCAACGCTGGCTCCGGCATCTCGGGCACGCTCAGCACGGCCACGATGTTGACGACGGACAGCCCCAGCGCCGCGATGCGTCCGCCCAGTCCGAGCACCAGCAACACCGGCAACACCAGCTCGCCCGCCGTGCCCAGCGCCGCGGCCAGTGCGGGCGACAGCAGCGGCACCTGGTATTCCTCGGTGAACAGCAGCAGCGTCGTCTCCCAGTCACGCAGCTTGGTCAGCCCGGCGAGGAAAAACACCTTGGCCACGAACAGCCGCGCTGCCAGTTGCGCCAGCGGCTGCAGGGATTCGAGCAGCCCGACCAGCCGGGCATGGGCACGGCGCACGGGATGGAACAGGGGCACGTCGGTCAGCATGGGAATCTCCTCGGGTCGTCAAGTCTTCAGGTCTTCAGGTCGTCACGTCGATGCGCACCAGCAGGCCATCGGCCACCGCGGGCGCGAGCCATCGCTCGACATCGAAGCCGGGCACGCCGAGCGCCGCGGCCAAGGGTCGCGCCTGCCCGAAGGCAAGGCGCAGGAATGCGGCGGTCTGTGCATCGACCTCGGCCACCCGCACCGTCCAGCCCTGGCGCCAGACCAGCGCGGTCTCGGCGCGCCGGGCCGCCAGCGCCGCACGGGCGTCGGCAAACGGGTCGGGCTGCGCGGTCTGCTGCGGGTCGTGGTGGGCGCGCCAGACCGTCACCACCGGATGCGCGCTGGCCACCAGCGCCAGCCCCGGCGCGGGCCGCAGCACCAGCCGGTCCGGCTCGGTGTCGCCCAGGCGCATCAGCGTGGACAGCTCGGCCTCGACCTCCTCCGCCCCCTCGGCCTGGGCCACCGCGTCGTCGAGACGGGCCACGTCGGCCAGGTACGGCAGGTCGGCCAACTGCTCGGCCTCCGCCAGAAAGGCCGGCAAGGTGTCGCCCCACTGCGCCAGATCACCCCGCCCCGGCGGCGACTGGCGCCAGAACGCCCGGGCCATCGGGCCGAAGGTCTCGGCGCCGAGCATGGCCTGCACCGTCGGGTAGCGCGCGCCCAGCGCCCGCTCGGCGTTGACGGCGGCGTTGGCGGTGTAGACCGCCAGGCCGCGCGCCAGATCGGCGCGTTTCGGCGCCCGGGTCCAGCCCGCCAGCGGCGCGGCCTGCCCGCTGCGCAGCGCCTGCATCAGCAGCCGCTGGCGGATCTGCTCGCGCTGGAACGCCTCGGTCGAGATCGTGTCGGTCGTGCCGGTGGCGCTCATGCCTGGGCCTCCTGCTGCACGGCGTCGGCCTGCGCGGCTTCGTCCAGCAGCACCTCCAGCGGCGGCAGGTCGGTGTCCCATTCGATCAGCGTCGGCACCGGGCCGTGGCGCCGCATGGCATGGGCGTAGACCTGCCAGACGGGCGGGTGGACGCGGCTGCCGTGGTCGTCGATGACGAGGGTGTCGGTCTCGACATAGCCGGCCAGGTGGACCTCGCCCGCCACCCCGGGCGCCAGCCGATCGACCCAGGCACAGGCGCGGCGCACGGCGGCGGCCTCGTCGTCGCCCGCGTTCAGCGCGTTGACGACGAGGTTGTTGACATCGAGCAGCACGCCGCAGCCACTGCGCCATGCCAGCTCGTTGAAAAAATCCGGCTCGGCCAGCCCGTCGTCGGCCCAGCCGAGGTAGGCGCTCAGGTTCTCGACCAGGATCGGCCGGCGCAGGTGCTCCTGCACCTGCTGCACGTTGCGGACCATGATCGCGAGCGAGGCGTCGGTGAAGGCGATCGGCAGCAGGTCGCTGCCGTGCCAGACCGGCGCGCCGCGTCCGGGATCGACCCGGGCGAAGCTGGCGTGGTCGGACACGCGCACCGGCTCGGTGGCCGCCACCAGCGCGGCCAGCCGGTCCAGGTGCCACGCATCCAGCCCGCTGGCACTGCCGAGCGACAGGCCGACACCGTGCAGGCTGATGGCGTAGTCCTGGCGCAGATCGGCCAGCACAGCGCGGGCCGCGCCGCCCGGCGCGAAGTAGTTTTCGCTGTGGACTTCGAGGAAGCCGAGCGGCGGGCGCTGCTGGCGCAGCCGAGCGGCGTGGGGTTGGCGCAGGCCGATGCCCGCAGAGGTCAGTGCAGGCATGGCGGACGCCTTACTTCTTCATGCCCATCTTGGCTTCTTCGGCGGTCATGCCCTTCATGTCCTTGCAGGTGCCCTTCGGCACGTATTTCCACTCGCCGGCGTCGTTGTCCATCTTGCTTTGGCCGGCGCAGGAGTGGGTGCCCGAGAGGTTGGCGCAGTCGTTCTGGCCGGCCTTGGCGATGCCGTAGCACTTTTCCTTGGCCTTGTCCTGCGCAGCGGCCGGGGCGATGACGCCGAGGGCCAGGACGGAAGCGAGGGCGGAAGAGAGGATGAGGCGCTGGTTCATGTGGAATCTCCGAAGTCGCGACGACGCGACGGGTTGGGGGTAGGAACGCATCTCGCTGGGCCGCCCGGACGGCGGTGTTGTGCAGCGGACAGGACTCTGTCGCACGGACCGGCCAAGTCCTTACACTGCCGACAAACTTTTTTCGGATCGCCCCCGATCCCGCCACCCATGAGTGACATGAGTGACTTCGCCCGACAGGTCCAGGCCCTGCGCCCCCAGCTGCTGCGCTATGCCCGCAACCAACTGCGCAACGACGCCTGGGCAGAGGACGCGGTGTCCGAGACACTGCTGGCCGCGCTGGAAAAGCCGCAGGCCTACACCGGCGCGGCGCAGCTCAAGACCTGGCTGATCGGCATCCTCAAGCACAAGGTGATCGACCAGATCCGCCGCCACCGGCGCGAGGTCTCGACCACCTCGGACGACGACGACCGGGAAGACCTCGACGACCTGATGTTCCGGGCCGACGGCCACTGGCAGGAAGCGCCCGCCGACTGGGGCAATCCGAGCGCGGCGCTGGGGCAGCGGCAGTTCTTCGAGGTGCTGGAAGCCTGCATGGAACACCTGCCGGGCCAGCAAGGGCGGGTGTTCATGATGCGCGAGTGGCTTGAACTCGACACCGACGAGATCTGTAAGGAAACCGGCATCAGTTCGACCAACCTGTTCGTGCTGCTGCACCGGGCGCGGCTGCGGCTGCGCGACTGCCTGCAGGTGAACTGGTTCAGCCGGCCACGGACACAGCCCTGACCACGATCCGATACGCCCCGACCGAGCCCACGCCATGCGACTTCGCCTGACCTGCAAGGAAACCACCCGCCTCGTGCTCGAAGGCGAGGACCGCGCACTGCCGCTCGGCGAGCGGGTGCTGGTGCGGATGCACCTGGGCATGTGCAGGGGCTGCACGCGCTTCTCGCAGCAGGTGCGGCTGATGCACGGGGCGCTGGACGGCTGGCGCCGCTATGCCGATGGCAAGGACGACACCCCGCCCAGATCCTGAATCAGCGGACGCGCGACCGCGGGAGATCGCCCAGCGCCGTGTCGGTCACCGTCTGGCCATCGCCGGGCACCGGGTGCCGTGATGCCGAAGGGTTCCACACACGACGCAGCCCCTTGCGCAGGGCCGTGGCAGGCGACAGCCGCCCCGTGAACAACCGCCCCAGGACATCGGTGCCGCGCATCCAGCCGCGGTAGAGCCGGCCGGCCATGGCATCCGAGGGCGCCAGCTGCGCCAGCACCAGCCTCGGCCAGGCCGCCCACAGTCCCCGTCGCCAGGCGGTGGCCTGGCGCAGATAGCCGATGGCCTCCTGCCGAAGCCCGAGCGCCAAGGCCCGGTGTCCGACCGCCAGACAGTAATGGCGGCGCAGGCGCAGCGTCTCCTCGTCGGTGCAGTCCGGCCCGGCGAACAGCTCGTCGAAGAAGCCGAGCTTGTTCACCTCGAAACGGTAAGCCCCGCTGCCGGTGGCCAGATGGGCCTGCGCCAGCGGCTGGTTGCCGGCAGCACGTTCGTACTTGATCGCCGAGGGCACCGCGATCATGCTGGCCGGAAAGGCCCGCGCCAGCCGTGCGAGGAAGTGGTAGTCCGCCGCGCTGCGGGTGTGGGTGGCGAAGGGACCGATGTGGTCGATGGCCTCGCGTCGGCACAGGGTGACGGGCAGCCAGTTCAGGTAGCCCCAGCGCATGTGGGGAAAGAGCTGCCCCTGGTAGAGCATCGCGTCGGGGCGGCCGATCGACTCGACGATCTCGCGCCCCCAGTCGCCGACGATGCGCTTGCGCTCGTAGACGCGCAGGTAATCGTCCCGCACACCGGGCGGCAGCAGCAAGGCCCGCGAGCCGATCGCCCGCGCGAAACCACAATAGAGAACACCGATGTCGTGGCGGTCATGCTGAATCGGCGCCGAACCATCGCCCAGGTCTTCCGTGAACTCGGTGGTCACCCATTGCCGGTCGGGATGCGCCCGCAGAAATGCCGTGGTCAGCGCCAGAAAATGCGGCAACCATTCATCGTCGGAATCCAGAAAGGTAATGAAGCGCCCGCGGGCGGCCTGCAATCCGGTGTTGCGGGCAACATACACACCCTGGTTGGCCTGCTCGATGTAACGCAGGCGCGGATCCAGGCCTTCCAGGCGGGCACGGGTGCCATCCGTCGATCCATCGTCGACCACCAGCAGCTCCCAATCTTCAAAGGACTGCTTCAGAACACTGGCAACCGCTCGGCCGACCACATCCACTCGGTTGAACGTTGGCAAAACGATAGAAACTTCAGGCATTTGTCAAGGATCAACCCATCAATCACACATGAATTTACGCAACCTGATCACGGATCGGGTCGCATTGATTGTTCACATTGATCGTAGTCGCAACAAATGGGGCGGTCTACAATGTTCCGACGTTGCGAGAGGCGCTTCATTTTGGATTCAGACTGGCGACGACCAGCCGGGGCAGTCCCAAGCGCGAAAACCCACTTCAGACCATGCAGACTTCCACGACGACATGCCACCGCAGACGCGGGCAGGCGTCACAATACGCCGCGCCATGCCGGCATGGCGTTTTCAGTACGGGAACACTGGGACTGGTTTTCTGCATGAATCCTTGTCGATCAGCGCTGTCCTGCAGGCCCGAACACGTAAATCCCTTTTACTTCGCAGACCACTGCAATTCGGTGCCCGTATGGCGGGTTGGACACCCACCCCGATGGAAACAATAAGTTACGTTGCAGATAATATCAACGCCACGGGAACACTACCCGGGGAGTGGGAGTAACTCGAATGATCAGGATTTCTCGTCCGATTGCGCGCTGGTTCGTACAGGCCCGGTATCCATCGGGGACCAACTTGCTGCCCATCCTGATGTACCACAGGGTGCTGGCCGAGCCGGATCCGCTGCAGCCGGATGTGCCGCACCAGGCCTTGCTGGCCGAACAGTTCCGCACGCTGGCAGGCGCCTTCAATGTGCTGCCCCTGCACGAGGCTGCGGCGCTGCTCCAGCAGGGCCGACTGCCTCCGGGCGCGGCCTGCATCACCTTCGACGACGGCTACCGCGACAACCACGACCTCGCGCTGCCGCTGCTGCGCGAGTTCGGTCTGCCGGCCACCGTGTTCGTGGCCACCGGGTTTCTCAATGGCGGCCGCATGTTCAACGACTCGGTGGTCGAGACCGTGCGCCGACTGGACACCGGTGCCATCGACCTCTCGCGTGTCGGACTCGGCACGCGCCTGGTGAGTGACATCGCCTCGCGCCGCACGCTGATCAGCGACCTCACCAAGGCGGTGAAATACCTCGAACCCGCCGAGCGAGACGACTTCTGCGAAACCCTGTGCCACCGTGCAGGATCCCGTCTGCCCACCGATCTGATGATGGACGACCGACAGGTCAAGGCCATGTCGGATGCCGGCATCGACATCGGCGGCCACACCGTCAACCACCCGATCCTGGCCCGTGTCGACGCGGACGCAGCCCAGCGCGAGATCGACTCCAACCGCGACCAGATCACGGCCCTGACGGGCAAGCAGCCCCTGTGCTTTGCCTACCCGAACGGCAAGCCCAATCTGGACTACACCTCCGCGCATGCGCGCATGGTCAGCAAGGCCGGCTACCTGGCCGCGGTCTCCACCGCCGTCGGCGTGGCGTCCGATGATGCCGACCCCTTCCAGCTCCCCCGTTTCATGCCGCGGGAACGCAGCGCGGCGCAGTTCGTTGCGCGCATGGTGCGCATGGCGACACACCGCCATCGACAGGTTGCAGATTGACTTTCACATCAGAATACAATTTGTCACGTATCAGGTCTGCGGACAGCATCGGATCCGAACGATGACAGAAACTTCTATCGCAGCGGGTCTGCTCCCCCTGCCGCACAGGGCATCCAGATGAGCAACCAGTTCGGTGCCAAGGCCATGCTGCGCTCGGCATTGCTGATGACCGGCTCCACCTATGTCGCCTACGCGGCCGGTCTCGTGGCCAGCATGCTGGTGGCCCGCGCACTGGGCCCGGCAGACTTCGGCCGCTATGCCTACCTGATCTGGCTTTCCGGGGTGCTGGTGATCCTGATGAACCACGGACTCACCACGTCCGCGATCCGGTTTGTCTCGGAGTCGCTCGGCCGCAACGACCACGCCGGCGCGCAGGCGCTCCACCGCTGGTTCCAGAAGCGCCAGGGCTGGTCGATCCTCGTCGTCGGCGCCGTGTTTCTGGCGGGGCTGCCCTTTCTCAAGCCGGCGGGCTGGGAAGGGCATCTCGCCTTGTTCGCGCTGGTCGCGCTGCTGGCGTCCGCCACCAAGGCCTGGTACCTGTTCAGCATCTCGGTCGCAAAGGGCCACGGCCGTTTTGGCGTCGAGGCCGGTTCGGTCAGCGCGCTGAGCCTGGTCAATCTGGCGGGCGCCGGCATCCTGGCCTGGATTGGCGTTCCGCTCGACGGGTTCATGCTGCTGTTCCTGGTGGTGTCGATCGCCCATCCTGTCCTGGCGACCATCCAGTTGCGGCGCGCCAACATCCGCAAGGGCGGACGCGAATGCGAGGAAACGCTGCTGCAGCGGGTGCGGCCGCACCTGTTCTGGACCATGGTGAGCACCTTCGTGTTTGCCTTCAGCAACAAGTCGGTCGAGACTTTCCTGCTGAACAAGCTTGCCGGACCGGAGGCGGTGGGTTTCTTCACCATCGCGGCGACCTTGACCCGCGGTGGCGTCGAACTGCTGTCGGCCGGGCTCATCACCGTGCTCATGCCGATGATGGCGAATGCCTTTGGTGCGGGCGGCCGTGACCGCGTCAACCGCATCGCGGGCGATGCGGTCCGCTATTTCCATTTTCTCGGGCTGCTGCTGGCGGGCATCGGCTTCTTCTGGGCAGCCCCCGCGATCACGCTGATGTACGGCGACAAGTACGCACCGGCGGCCTTCGCCCTGCAGATGATGGTGATCATCCGCGGCCTCACGTTGTCACACGCGGCATTCGGCGCCCTGCTGTCGATCACCGACAACCAGCGCCTGCGGGCCGCAGAGTCCATCTTCGCCGTGGTGGTGAGTGCGGCGACCGCCATGTGGCTGGTGCCGCGCCACGGGCTCACGGGCGCGATCTTTGCCCACATGCTCTCGACCGCCTGCGTGTTCATGTTTTCGTATGCCTGCGTGCGGATCGTGCTGAAAGTGCCCTTGCCGTACGGGGACACCCTGCGCATGACCGCGGCAGCGCTGAGCGCAGCCGCGGTGTCGATGGGGGCCCTCATTGCCACCGATGCCCCGTCATCGCTGCACCAGATACTGGTGGGCGTGCTGTACGTGCTGACGTATCTGGCCTGCTCCCTGATCTTCAAGGTCTGGAATCAGCACGACCTGGCCATGCTGGGCAAGCTGGGCAACCGCATACCCGCCTTCAAGCGTCTGGCATTTCTGCTGATTCCATGGGCGCGGCATGTCTGATGCCTGAATGGACCGAGACTTGAGTAAAACTGAACACGGCGACTGACCGTGTTTGATCCAGGCTCATTCCAGGTGGGAAAACTTCCCTTTTCTTGCGGGTTCTGAAATCATGCGGGAAACCACGGAGCCCAGCCCATGTCAGGAGCCCCTGTCAGACCACCCGGCCTGATCAGCGTCGTCATACCGGCCTACAACGCCCAGCATTCCTTGCGCTCCACACTGGACAGCGTCCTTGCCCAGACCTGGCCAGACCTCGAAATCATCGTGGTGGACGATGGATCGACCGACCACACGGCGGAACTGCTGGCCACCTACAGCGATCGGGTGCGTACCATCCACCAGCCGAACGGAGGGCTCGCCAGTGCGCGCCGCACCGGTGTTGCAGCAGCCCGTGGCGAGTTGATCGCCCTGCTGGATGCGGACGACCTCTGCCGGTCGGAGCGTCTGGCCGTGCAGGCCCGCGTGCTGCAGCGCTGGCCGGATGTGGTGCTGTGCTGCAGTGATTTCGATGCGTTCGACGGGCATGGCCGGGTCGAACAGGCCTTCGCCGCACGCTACTACGCCGCCGTGCAACGGGCGCCGAATGGCATGCGGACGCTGCTCGACCGGGTCGACACGCTGGACCTGCAAGGCTGCTTGCCGGAAGGCTCGGACGAGACGGATCCACACGTGACCGTGTGCAGGGGCAAGGCCTACCGCGCGATCGCCCACGGCAACTTTGTCCACCCGCCCACCATCCTGTTCCGCCGCAGCCTGCTGGCACAGGTCGGCAGTTTCGACCCTGACGCAGGCTCGATGTGCGACTGGGACTGGGTGGCCCGTGTCGCCGGAGCCGGGCAGATCGCCTTCGTGGAGCGCGCCTTGCTCGACTACCGGATTTCGCCGACGCAGATGTCATCGCCGCGCCACCGCATCCGCGCCAGCACCGACACCTTGCGGGTGGCCGAGCGCATCTGCCGGCGCGACGAGGCGCTCTACCTGGCCGAACTGCCGCGCTTCCGGTCCGATCTTGGCTTCTTTTGTGCCGATGCAGCCGACGCCGCGGTCGAACACGACAAGCGCCGGGCAGCGCGGCTGCTCTGGCGCAGCGTGTTCCGCTTCGGCCGGATCGATGCGCTGACGCTGCGGGTCTTGCTCAAGCTGATCGTGCCGGGCTGGCTGCTGCTGGCCAGCCGCCAGCGACGCCTGACCAGTAGTCCCTGAGCGCCGCCAGTCCCCTTGGCAGGCCCTGGGCTGCTCAGTCAGCAGCAGGCGGCGACGGTGTCACCGGCGCTTGTGCCGTGGCGGCAGCCGCCGCGGCGATCTGGCGCTGTCGCCGACGGCGCAGCGCTGCCTCCAGATCAAAGCGCCAGGCCGGCGTGCGCAGTGTCGTCCAGGTCATCTGCTCCTCCAGCGTGGCCAGATTGACCTTGTAGCGCGACTCGCCCGCCATGAAGTCATAGACTTGGTGGCCCTGGCTGGCGTTGTACTGCGCAGCCAGCACATGGGCCACCAGACCGGGACGGGCATGCTTCTCGATCAGCCCGTACTCCAGCCCCGACTGGTAGAAATACACCCGCCCTCCTCGGACGAAGCCGTAGAGGAACGCGAGGTCGTGCTCGCCCACCGCCACCCGCAGCAGTTGCACCCCGCCGTCCAGCAGGTGCCGCTCCACCAGGGTGCGGTGGAAGCGGGTGAAGAAGGCATTGCTGAACGCACCCGGCTGACCCTGCGCCACCCAGTGCGCCTGGTGGAGCGCGGCCAGCCGGTCCAGCCAGTCCAGGCCCTGCGCCACGGTGGACGCTGCCTCCAGCGTGATCGCGCCCAACTGCCCGTATTCCTTCATGCTGCGGCGAATCTGCGAGCGGGTGTTGGCGCTGATGCATTTCAGGAAATCCCCCCCGGCGTCACGCACGGCCTGCAGGTCCACGGCATAGGAATGCCGGACCCAGTCCTCGCGTGTCACCTTGCGCCGCCCCGACAGCTCCACCCCCACCGGCCAGCCGGCACCTGCCAGCCCCGGCAGGCTCACCTCGGTCACGCCCCGCAGCGCGGCCAGCCAGTGGCCCAGCATGGCGGCGCGCACCGCGTCGGCCTGTGTCCGGTCGAGCAGGAAGTCGTTGTGCTCGACGGTGAGGATGTCGCAGTCCGGACGGCCTGTGGCGTGCAGGTGGGCCGTGGCGCAGAACCGCAGGCCGAAGCGCTGGCGCGGTGGTCCGTCGACGACCAGCGCCAGCCCGACGGTCTGCTCGCCTTGACGGGCTTGCAGCAAGCGCGGCTGGACATCGGGCGGCAAGGTGTCGAGCCACACCCCGATCCAGGCCCACGACGTGAAAAAACTGGCGTCCGAACGGGAATCGAGGTCCAGCCATTGCGCCTGCAAGCGGGACCGCTCCGGGAGCGGCGTCAGGGACAGGGTGTACGCGGTTCGGGAATCGGAGGGCGAGGAAGGGGAGGTCCGAACGGTCATGCGCGATGGGGATGAAGTGGGGCCGAAGAGGACAGGAGACAACCTGGCAACGTAGCTGCATTGTCGCCGCCTCGCCCGTCACGCCGATGACGGGCCGCTTGGCCGCCCCTCGGACTCGCCAGATCCCCGGCGCGAAACCCCTCAATTGCGCATCACTTGCGCATCAGCGTGCTCTTGCCGAACAGGCTTTCGATCAGATCGACCGCGAGTTCGGCCGTCCGGTTGCGCAGGTCGAAGGCCGGGTTCAGCTCGACGACGTCCAGCGAGGCGAGTCGTCCGGTGTCGGCGATCATCTCCATGCAGAGCTGCGCCTCGCGGTAGGTCGGCCCGCCAGGCACCGTGGTGCCGACACCGGGCGCAATGTCCGGATCGAGGAAGTCGACGTCGAAGCTGACATGCAGATGGGTGTTGGCATCCAGCGTGGCCAGGGCCAGCTCCATCGCATGGCGCATGCCCATCTCGTCGATGAAGCGCATGTCGAAGACTTCCAGATCCTGCTGGTGCACGAAGCGCTTCTCGCCCTCGTCCACGCTGCGGATGCCGATCTGGCGGATCACCTTGGGCGAGATGGCCGGCACATGCCCGCCGATGTGGGTCAGCTCGTCCGGGCCAAAGCCGCAGAGACAGGCCACCGGCATGCCGTGGATATTGCCGCTGGGCGTGATGGTGCTGGTGTTGAAATCCGCGTGGGCGTCGAGCCACAGCACACGCAGCTTGCGGCCCTGCGCGCGGCAATGGCGCGCCACGGCGCTGATCGAGCCGATGCCCAGACAGTGGTCACCGCCCAGCATGATCGGCAGACGACCTGCCTGCAGTTCCGCCAGCACGGCCTCGTGCGTCAGGCGGTTCCAGTGCGCCACTTCGGCCAAGTGGCGATAGCCGTTCACCGGGGGCTGCCACGGGTTGGCCGGGCCAGACAGGTTGCCGGTGTCGCGCACCGTCAGCCCATGCGCTTCGAGCCGCTCGCGCAGACCGGCCACACGCAGCGCCTCCGGCCCCATCGACGCCCCCCGAGCGGACGCGCCCGCGTCGGTCGGCACGCCGATCAGGGCCACTTCCGGTCTGTGCAGCAGGGCCATGCTCACATGTCCTCGGCGAACTTGCCGGTCTGGGTGTCGGGCAGGTCGAAGCCGTAGTGGGCCGACAGGCAGGCCCAGGCCTCCTCCGCGGTCTCGACAAAATGGAACAGCTCGGTATCACGCGGGCCGATCATGCCGGTCTCGATCAGCCAGTCGAAGTCGATCAACCGGCTCCAGAACGCACGCCCGAACAGCAGGATCGGCCGGCGGCGGGACTTGCCGGTCTGGACCAGCGTCATCGTCTCGAACAGCTCGTCCAGCGTGCCGAAGCCGCCCGGGAAGCACACCAGCGCGATGCTGCGCATCAGGAAATGCATCTTGCGCAGCGCGAAATAGTGGAACTGGAAGCACAGCTCGGGCGTGATGTAGGCGTTCGGCTCTTGCTCATGCGGGAGCACGATGTTCAGGCCGATGCTGCGTCCGCCGACCTCGTGTGCACCGCGGTTGCCCGCTTCCATGATGCCGGGGCCGCCGCCGGTCACGACATGGATCGGCGTCTCCAGCCGACCGGATTCGCGCGTGACGATGCCGGCAAAGCGGCGTGCCTCCTCGTAGAAGCCGCTCATCTGCACCTGGGTGGTGGCGCGGGCGATGGCAGCAGCGTCTCCCGTGGCCTGGGCTTCGGCAAGCCGCGCCGCCGATACCTCCAGCGGCAGGATCCGGGCACTGCCGAAGATCACGACCGTGGCTTCGATGCCCTGCTCGCGCTGCACCAGCTCTGGCTTGAGCAGCTCCAGCTGCATGCGCACAGGCCGCAGCTCGTCGCGCAGTAGGAACTCGTTGTCCGTGAAGGCCAGCCGGTAGGCGCTTTCCGGTCCGCTGTAGCGGGAGGCCGGCTGGGCGGCGAGGGCCTCTTCCTCCGCGCTGGGGAAGTTGCGGGCGATCAGGTCAGGGTGTTGTTGGTCCATGGTGTGCAGTGTGTCGACCCGCGCAGACAGGACACGCGGGGTCGCGTCCCAGGCGGATCTCGGTCCATTCCATGCGGCGTACGTCGAGCATCTGCAGCCGTCCGGCCAGCGACGTGCCGAAGCCGGCGAGGATCTTCAACGCTTCCGCGGCCTGCACCGTGCCGATGATGCCGACCAGCGGCGCGAACACGCCCATCGTGGCGCAGCGCACCTCCGGCACCTCCGCAGACGGCGGAAACACGCAGGCATAGCAGGGATCGGCCGCGCCGCGCGGATCCCAGACCGAGACCTGCCCGTCCAGCCCGATCGCCGCGCCCGAGACCAGCGGCTTGCCATGCCGCACGCAGGCGGCGTTGACGGCGTGCCGGGTCGGGAAGTTGTCGCTGCAGTCCAGCACGACATCGGCCTGCGCCACCAGCGTGTCGAGCAGCGCAGCGTCTGCGCGCTCGGCGATGGTGTGCACGCGCACCTCCGGGTTGATCTCCGCCATCGACGCTGCGGCCGACTGCACCTTGGGCTGGCCGACACGCGCCTCGGTGTGGGCGATCTGGCGCTGCAGGTTGGTGCGGTCCACGGTGTCGTGGTCGACCACGGTGACCGTGCCGACGCCTGCGCTCGCCAGATAGAGCAGCACCGGCGAGCCCAGCCCGCCCGCGCCGATCACCAGCGCATGGCCCGACAGGATGCGCTGCTGCCCCTCCACGCCAATCTCGTCGAGCAGGATGTGCCGGCTGTAGCGCAGCAGCTGGTCGTCGTTCATGTCCAGCTCGACTTCAGTTCGACTTCGGTGTTTCGGGTTTGCGCTCGACCTGCGTCTTCGAGGCCATCACCGGCTTGCCCTTCAACCGGTTGAGCGCCTGCTGCAGCGGGAAGTCATCGGGTGCGCCGTACTCGGGCAGAGCCGAGACGGGCCGGTTCTTGTCACGCGCTTCCTTGGCCTTCGTGTTGGCCTCTTCCAGCTTCTTGAGCGCCTCTTCGCGGGCCTTTTCGCGCGCCGCATCCTTCTTTTCGGCTTCCGGGCCGTTCACGAGGTGCTTGTCCAGATCGGCCTCGCGCAGGCGCAGCGCGGCATACGGGCTGCCTTCGGCGGTCTCGTCGACGGGGATGTCCGGCAGGATGCCCTTGGCCTGGATCGACTGGCCCGACGGCGTGTAGTAGCGCGCCGTCGTGATCTTCAGCGACGTGTTGGGCATCGGCAGGCGCGCCATCTCGCTCTGCACCGAGCCCTTGCCGAAGGTCTGCGAGCCCATGATGACGGCGCGCTTGTGGTCCTTCAGCGCGCCCGCCACGATCTCGCTGGCCGACGCCGAGCCTTCATTGACGAGCACCACCACCGGCACCGTCTTGACCAGCGCCGGCAGCCCGGCCAGCACATCGTTGCCATCGCGCGAATAGAACATCGGCGACGCCTTCAGCACGCTGCGCGACTCGGCGATCTGGCCGTTGGTGGAGACGACCACCACGTCCTTCGGCAGGAAGGCCGCCGACACGCCGACGGCGCTGTCGAGCAGACCACCCGGATCGTTGCGCAGATCGAGCACCAGGCCCTTGAGATTCGGCTCGGCGCGGAAGATCTCCTTCAGCTGCTCGGCGAAATCCCGCAGCGTCGGCTCCTGGAACTGGTTGATGCGGATCCAGGCATAGCCCGGCTCCATCACCTTCGAGCGCACGCTCTTGGTCTTGATCTCCTCGCGCACGATCGGCACGGGGAAGGTGCGGTTCTCGGCCTTGCGGTAGACGGTCAACAGCACCTTGGAGCCGCTGGGGCCACGCATGCGCTTGATCGCCTGGTCCATGTTCAGGCCCTTGACCGGCGTCTCGTCGATGCGGGTGATGAGGTCACCGGTCTGCAGGCCGGCGCGGAAGGCGGGCGAGCCCTCGATCGGCGAGACGACCTTGACGAGGCCCTCCTCCATCTCGATCTGGATGCCGACCCCCGTGAACTTGCCGCTGATGCCTTCGTGGAACTCCTTGTAGGCCTGTCCCTCGAAATAGGCCGAGTGCGGGTCGAGCCCGGACACCATGCCGCCGATCGCGTCACGGATCAGCTTCTTCTCGTCCACCGGCTCGACATAGGAGCGCTTCACCAGGTCGAACACCGCGGCGAGCTGCTGCATGTCCTCCAGCGGCAGGGGCGACAGCGCACTGCGCGCCGTGGCCTGCAACTGCATCGTGGTCAGCGCACCGGCAATGGCCCCAACCGCCACCCAACCCGCAACCTTCAATTTGCTACCCATCTCGGACACCTCTTGCGTTGCAGGCCATGCCAGCCTGCACACCATGAATTGATCGGCCAGTATAGGACCGGCCATGTGCGCCACCGCTGAAGGATCCGCCAAGCCCCTGCACGCATCCGGCGAGAAGCGGGAAATCCGGCCATTCGCCGCACGGGCGCAGGAACCCGGCACGGCCAGCAGGACTGTGCGCGGAAGTGGCTAAACTGCGCAAACACTCCCGCCCGTCCTGCCGAGTCCCCTCTGATGCACACCGCCAGCCTCTCCAGCAAAGGCCAGATCGTCATCCCCAAGGCGCTGCGCAACGAGTTGAACCTGCTGCCCGGCACCCGGTTCGAACTGAGCGTAGACGCCGGGCGTCTCGTGCTGGAGCCGCTGCGCGAGCCCGAATTCGACCTGGAGGCCATCCACGCCGCGGTCGACGTGCTCGCCGGCTGTCTCCACCGCCCGGATGCCGTCGCCACCAGCGCGCCCGAGGACGCAGCGGCCATCGTCGCCCTGCTCGGCGCCGAGGACCGCCGAATGGGGCGGGGCCAGCCATGATCTTCCTCGACAGCTCGGTGCTGGCGCGGCTCATCCTGCGCGACCAGCCTGCCGCCTACCTCGCCGCACGCGAACTGCTGCGCCAGCCCAAGCGCTACGGCGTCACCGGCACGGTACTGCTGGAGCTGGTCTGGCTGCTCAAGAGCAAGCGCATCGGCAACAACGACCTCAGCCGCGCCATCGCCGCCATCCTGGCGCTGCCCAACCTGCACTGCCCCGACATCGAAGCCGTCTGGACCGCCCAGATGGCACATACCGCCGGCATGGACTTCGCCGACGCGCTGCACCTGGCGATCAGCGCCGAGGCCGGCGCCACGGCGTTTGTCACGGCCGATCCCGTGCTGGCGCGCCACGCCGAGCGGCTCGGGCTGCAGCCGCCGGTCACGCTGATCGCGTCTGGATCCGCCCTCGACGCGGCGGCGCCGTCAGGCGGCTGAGGCGGCGCGGATCTGCTGGCGGAGCTGGTGGATCTCGGCGATGCCGTTGGTGTCGCCCATCGTTCGGAAACCGCCTTCGGCTGTGTCCAGCACCGTCAGGGCTTCCTCCGGCAAACCGCCCACGGCGAGCACCTGCGCCAGACATGCCCCGATCGGCGCAATGAAATCGGGCCGCTGCAGCTTCAGACTCAACCCGAACGCCTCCGCCAGTTCATCGTGTATCCCCTGCAACGCCTGCGGGTCACGGACATGATCCCCACGCTGCAGACGCAACAATGCAGTGCGGAAGCGGATGTGCGCCAAGCTGTCGATGTCGCCCAGCCGCTGTGCGACCGGCAGGCGTTCCAGATGCAGCGCCAGCGCCTCATCGAGCTGCCCGCGCGACTGCAGGATGTCCGCAATCTTGCCCTGCGTCACCGCCTTCGAGCGCACATCGCCCAGCCGCTCATACACCGGCAACTGTTCTTCCAGCCGGATCCGCAGCGCCTCATCGAGCTGCCCGCGCGACTGCAGGATGTCCGCAATCTTGCCCTGCGTCACCGCCTTCGAGCGCACATCGCCCAGCCGCTCAAACGCTGACAGCACCTCTGCCTGCAGGATCCGCAGCGCCTCATCGAGCTGCCCGCGCAACTGCAGGATGTCCGCAATCTTGCCCTGCGTCACCGCCTTCTCGCGCACATCGCCCAGCCGCTCATACACCGGCAACTGTTCTTCCAGCCGGATCCGCAGCGCCTCATCGAGCTGCCCGCGCGACTGCAGGATGTCGGCGATTTCTCCATGGGCAATGGCGGCTTCTCGGTCCATGTCGGTGGCGAGGAACAGGGTCACGGCGTGGGTGAACTGTCGCAGCGACTCCTCCGGTTCGGTCGCTTTCAGCAGACGGGCTTGGTACAGGACGGCGGCGGCTTGCTCCTGTGGACTGGTCGCGGTGGCCTGCATGGCGCGGGTGGCGTCCTGTTTCATCCGGTGCTTGCCGAGGCGATTGGCGCAGTCCACCGTGATGTGTGAGAGGCCGTGGCTGGCGGTCGCACCCAGGGCCGCCAGCTTGTCATGGGCCGGGGTCAGCACACTGGCCATGGCCCGCGAAGCGTCGTGGTGCATGGAAAACAGCACCCGCGCCGCCGCTTCCGCCACGCGGTTCAACAGCGTGGCCGCTGGTGCCGGCGCAGCCAAGGCCAGCCGGCAGAAACACAGCGCCCGGGTGTCCTGGGGCACAGCGCCGTTTTCCGTTCGCCAGAGCCGGTCCAGCGGCTCCAGCGCGGCAGCGGACAGCGCCGCCACCTCGGACTCCGGCAGCGCCGGGCACAGCGGCCGGGCCAGCGGGTTGACGGCGGCCTGGGGCGCCGGCGCGCCGCCGAGCTGGCCGAAGTCGTCGAGCAGGCCGAGGTGAATCAGCCGGTCCAGCGCCGCCGCCGCGCCCGTGACACCCGCCGCCGCCGCCACGGCGTCGAGCGCCGGCCGGGGAATCGGCACGCCCGTGTCAAACAGCGTGGCGGACTGCAGCGCACGCGCCTGGTTCGGTGTCAGGCCGTCGCGGTAGACCTCGAACGCCATGCGGTGAAAGAAGTCCAGCAGCGCGTTGTCGGAGTCGGCCGACGCCTGCGCCGCACCGGGGACGTGCTGTTGCAACCGCGCCCGCAGCGCCTCGGGCGGCTGGCCGTGGACGTTGAAAAACGTGATGGCCGCGAGGGCGCGTTCAGCCGCCGCCACCTCGCCAGCCAGCAGCGGGCGGGTCAGCGTCTCCTGCAGGCCCGGATTGCCGGCGGCCAAGTCCAGCGCCTGCTGTTTCAGGCGTTGTAACGCGTCCGAATCCTGCGCCGGCTGCGTCAGCAGGCGCTCGGCGGCGGCGAGCTGTTTCTCGCGGTCGAGTTCGTTCATCGGCTGCAGCGGTACACGGGTCAACCGCGCGGCGAGGTCGCCGCCGCGCTCGTCGGCGAGGCGGAACACATAGCGGCTGGTGAGCAGCAGGCGCGACGCCGTGCGCCCCGATACCCGGTCAAATGCCTGCAGCACGGCCAGCAGCGCCGCCCGCCACTGCGGGTGTTTCACCTCGGTCAACACGCCCGCTTCCTCGGCCCTGGGCGGGGTCAGCACCTGCTCCAGGTCGTCGATGACCAGCAGGATCGGCTGGTCGTTCAACCACCCGGTCAGCCAGTCCTCCAGCGCATCCGCGAGCGCCGTTGGATCGGCCTGCACCTCCTCGCGCCACCGCGCCTTGGCTTCGCGGACCTCCATTGCGCGGGGCAGGCAGTCCTGTACCCGGTCCAGAATTTCCAGCGCGTCATAGCGCCCGAACACCACCGCCACCCGGTGCCGCGCCAGCCGGCTGGCAATGCGCGCCGCGACGCTGGACTTGCCGAGGTTGCCCATGCCGTGCAGCAGCACGCCGGACGTGGTGCCTTCGTCAAAGGCCCGAAACGCCCGGAACACCGCCTGCATGACCCGGCGCCGCCCGACAAAGGCCGACCGGCCCGCCACGGGCACCCGCTGGCGGTGGTCATCGAGAAACGCCTTGTCGTTCGCGCCCCCCGCCAGCGCGTGCGCCGGCCGACGCCGGTCGATCAGCGGCACCGAGCCGCCGTGGGCACCGACGTACAGGCGGGCCAGATGCCAGTGCTGGCCGGTTCGCGGGTCGGCCCGGTGCTGGACCAGCAACGCCGTGCGCGCCCGCGCGGCGGCATGGGGCACGGTGTTGGCCAGCGACAGTTGCCGGTAGAACGCTTCGGCATAGGCCCGGGCATCCCGGTCGTACACCGATCCGTCCCACCCCAGCACATGCGCAATCCCGGACCGGACCAGGCTGCGCACCATCGACTCGACCGGCGTGGCCACCCGCGCCACGCCGCCGGCTGGCCGGGTCTGCGCCGTGACCTGTTCAGCCGTGCGACAGGCCGACAGGAACACCAGAGGCGGTCGGTCACCGCCGCCCAACGCGCCGGACAGTTGTCCGGCATCGACGAGACTCCGCCGGCCGCCATCGTCTTCCAGCGCCAGCAACGGACCACGCTTGGCGTCGATCGTGCCGTGACAGGACAGGTGCAGCACCTCGAACGGCTTGTCGTCGGCCAAGCGACGTTGCAGCGGCTCCAGCGCGCCGGACTCTTCGACCAGCAGGTGCAGCGCCGCGCCCCGTGTGGCCTGCAGGATCGCGCTTTCCTCGCTTTCGAACGACAGTACATGCTCGCCATCGGGCGCTGCGGCCATGAACAGCATCTGCAGGTCGCGGTGAAGCGCGGCCCAGGGGCTGCCCGCCGCCGCCAGCCGCCGCACCACCTCGAACACCTGCACGGTGTCGGCCGCCAGTGGTGAGCCCTCCTGCACCAGCAGCTCCCACGGCGCATCCAGCAGCGCGTCGGCCAGCGGATGGCGCGGCTGGTCGACGAGGATGTCCAGGCACCGCGCCTCCGGCTCGTTCGCCCACGCCGACGCCCACCCGCCGTCCTCGTCCAGCCACTGCCACATCTCGGTGCCGATCTGCTGCAACACCGCCGCCGCCCCGGCGTCGTGCCGCGCCACGGCCTCGTCATAGGCGCGAGCCCACGCCTGCAGCCGCCCGCGCGCGGTAGCGCCGTCGAGGCGGCGTTCGGACCGCGCGGCGTTGTCGGCGCGGCAGTACACGTCGTCGCCCAGGATTTCGATCGTTGCTTTCATGGATGCTCCCCCTCGTCGTTGTCTTCAATCCGGCTTCAATCCGGCTTCAATTCAATCCTGCATCACCCCAGCACCAGCCCGGCCAGAAAGTCCTGCGACGCCACGCCCAGCTTGTGCCGCACCGGCTCGCGCACGGCGGCGTACTGGTCGGTATTGAGCGTGAGTTTCTGCGCCGCCGTCCAGAAGGTCAGCGCCTGCGCGCCCCAGCCGGTAAACAGCACGCGCCGGCGCCGGTCATCGCAGCGAAAGTGAAATGCGCCGAGCGCCATCGACAGCGCGCCATTGGCCGAACGCTGCACGGCGCCGATCTGGAAATTCCCGCCCGTGTGCGACTGGCTGTGGAAGTTGAAGAGCTGCATTGAGCCGTTCTCGTCCGCCAGCGCCTCCAGCGCGCCCAGCGCCTCGGTCAGCACCGCCAACTGGTTCTGCGTCGCCACTGCCGCGATCACGGCCAGCGCCGCCTTGTCGAGCCGCAGTTCGCCCTCGGTCTGGCGGAAGGTGGCGAAGGCGAGCTGCTCGGCGGTCCAGCCGACGGACTCCAGGATCTGCACGTACAGCCCGTACCAATCGGCCACCTGCGTGTGGCGGTCGAATCGCCCGCTGGCCCCGCGCTGCGCGAGCTGCACCGAATAGAGCACGTCGTCGCGCGCCTGCACGCCCACCCCGTCGACGAACGACAGCACGCTGCCCACGTCCACCGCCGCCTGCAAGTCCGCCGGCAGCGCGAACGCAGGCAAGTCCGGAGCCGGTGCCGGCGCCGCAGCCGACGCATCGCGAGTGACCGTGCGCCGAAGGTGGACCGGCACGGCGCGGGACAACACCAACTGGTCGATGAACTCGTGTGCGGACATGGTGTCTCCCTGTGCGAAGCGGGCGCTTGGTGGGGGGTTGGCCCAGTGATGGCGAATTATGCAGATCGGCGCGCCCGCGCCCGCTTCGCTACCATCGCGGCATGACTTTCGTCCACACCGACCCCGACGCCTCTCCACTGGGCAAACCTGTCGCCACCTACCGCGACACCTACGCCCCCGAGCTGCTCTACCCCCTCTCGCGCACCCCCAAGCGCGAAGAGATCGGCCTCACCACCACGAACGCCGACGGCCGCCTGCCCTTCATGGGCGCCGACCTGTGGACGGCATTCGAGCTGTCATGGCTGACGCCGCGGGGTAGGCCGGAGGTGGCGCTGGCGACGTTCACGGTGCCGTGCGAGTCGCCCAACATCATTGAGAGCAAGTCGCTCAAGCTCTACCTCAACAGCTTCAACATGACGCGTTTCGAGTCGCCGGACGCCGTGCGCGAGGTGCTGGTGCGCGACCTGAGCGCGGCGGCTGGCGTGCGGGTGGGCGTGCGGCTGGTGCTGCCGGAGGCGTTCGATGCGCAGCCGATCCACGAGCTGTCCGGCCTGTGCCTGGACCGGATGGACATCGACTGCGACGTGTTCCAGCCGGCGCCCGAGCTGCTCACCGCCGCCTTCGACGAGCTACCCGTCACCGAGACGCTCACCTCGAACCTGCTCAAGAGCAACTGCCTCGTCACCGGCCAGCCCGACTGGGGCAGCGTGCAGATCAGCTACAGCGGCCCGCAGATCGACCAAGCCGGCCTGCTGCGCTACCTCGTCAGCTTCCGCGGCCACAACGAGTTCCACGAGCAGTGCGTCGAGCGGATCTACATGGACATCCTGACGCGCTGCAAGCCGCTCAAGCTGCAGGTCTACGCGCGCTACACCCGGCGCGGCGGCCTCGACATCAACCCCTGGCGCACCAGCCACCCCGCCGCCGCACCGGCCAACGTCCGCAACGCCCGCCAATGAGCAGCACCGAGTTGATGCTGTACGGCATCCCGAACTGCGACACGGTCAAGAAGGCCCGCGCGTGGCTGGCCGCGCAAGGGGTGGCCGTCACGTTCCACGACTTCAAGAAACAAGGTGTGCCCGAGGCGGCGCTGGACGGCTGGATCGCGGCCGTGGGCTGGGAAGCGCTGGTCAACCGCAGCGGTACGACCTGGCGCAAGCTCGACGACGCCACCCGGACCGCCGTCACCGACGCAGCCAGCGCCCGTGCGCTGATGGTCGCGCAGGCCAGCGTCATCAAGCGCCCGGTCGTGCAGTGGCCGGACGGCAGTGTCTCGGTCGGCTTCAGCCCGAAGCGCTTTGCCCAGACGCTGGGGTAAGGCCGAGCAGCTCGAACGCCGCGTCCGCCACCACCGCACCGTTGACCTGCAGCGCCACCCGGTGCTGGCCGGGATAGTAGACGCGGGTCGTGATCGGACGGACCGCGTGCTGCTTCACCAGCGTGCGTGTTTCGCCCGGCGCCAGTGTCAGGTTCCAGCCCTTGAAGACCTTGGGCGAGGTGCTGCCATTGGCCTTCACATGGTGGATGACATAGTCGACCACCAGCGCCTGCGGCCGGCGGGACAGCGAGGTCAGCGTCGCCGACAGGGCGACGCGCTCGCCCAGCGTGATCTGCGCCGGGGTGACGGCCAGGTCCGCACAGCCCTCCAGCGCCGCGCCCTGCCCCCAGGCCACCAGCACCGCCACATCACCCGCCTTGACCAGCGACCGGCTGGCATGGCGCAGCAAGGCGCGGCGCTCGGCCGAGGCCTCCGGGAGGTAGCGCCGCAGCCAGTCCGCGACCACGGCAGGGTGGTCCTTGGCGATGTCGTTGAGGTGGTTCGCCACCGAGCGACGGACATACGGGCTCGGATCATCCTGCAAGGCCGCCAGCAGTGGCAGCGTCGGCGTCGGATCGGCGATCAGCGGGCGCAGCTGCAGCCCCCAGGGCAGACGCGGCCGGCTACCCTCGCTGACGAGGCGGCGCACATGCGGACTGGGGTCGTCGCACCAGCGGCGC
Source organism: Sphaerotilus sp. (assembly GCF_034519685.1). Classification (GTDB taxonomy): domain Bacteria; phylum Pseudomonadota; class Gammaproteobacteria; order Burkholderiales; family Burkholderiaceae_C; genus Sphaerotilus. Next base: position 469,495 of record NZ_JAXHOF010000003.1, read on the forward strand.
AATGTGGCGAACACGGTGTCCGGGTGCCGTAGCAGCAAGGGTCGGATCGCCCATTCGGCCGTGAAGCGCTGGGTCAAGGCATGCAGCGCCTGCAGCGCCCGGTGTGGATCGTCCAGCCCGCGGCGCGCCACCCATTCGCCCAGCGGCCACAGCGCCCAGCCGGCCAGCCCGTCCGGCCCGGTGCGCAGGCTGCCCAGCTCGGCATCGAGGGTGACCGGCGCGAGCGTGGCCTCCAGGATCGCTGCGCCGGCCTCGAACCCGGCGGGCAACGTCGCCTCCAGCGCGTCGGCGATCTGCATCGCCCGGGCCTTCAGCTCCAGCGCATCCAGCCCGTCGAGCGCCAGTTGCTCGAAACGGACACGCTCGACCGAGGGCGCGACCCGCTGGAGGTGCATCCCGATCGCCCTGACCACGGCAGGGTCCAGCAACATCTTGAAAGGTTCAGCCATCGACTCAGACGGAAAATGGCCCCCAGTGTGCACTGAACATTCCCCTTCCCATTCCTTAGGCGAGGATCGGCCCGCGAGGTCGGCCGCTACAGTCTGCGGGTCCACCCACTCCTGCCGCGCCGCACGCCCCTCGCCGTGAAGTCGACTCTCCCCCCGCACCGCCGCCGCTGGCAGGCCGTGCGCACGACAGGCAAGGTGCTGTTCGGTCTGGTGCTGGCCGTGGTGGTGCTGGTCTGCGCAGCGCTCGGCGTGGCCGTTGCCCACCTGTGGCAAGAGCTGCCGCCGCTCGACAAGGTCACCCACTATGAACCGCAGCAGCCCCTGATCGTCTACACCGCCGATGGCGTGCCGATCGGTCAGTTCGGTGCCGAGCGGCGCCAGTTCATGCCGATCGCCGAGATCCCGGCGATGCTGCAGGGCGCCGTGCTGGCCATCGAGGACACGCGCTTCGAGCGGCACATCGGCATCGACCCGATCGGCATCGCGCGTGCGGTCCTGGCCAACCTCGGCGGTGGCATGCGCCAGGGGGCGTCGACCATCACGCAGCAGGTGGCGCGCAATTTCTTCCTCTCGCCCAGCCGGACGCTGGAGCGCAAGCTCAAGGAAGCCCTGCTCGCCCTGCAGATCGAGCAGCGCCTCGGCAAGGCGCAGATCCTGGAGCTGTACATGAACCAGATCTACCTCGGCCAGCGCGCCTACGGCTTCGCTGCCGCCGCCCAGGTGTATTTCGGCAAGCCGCTGTCGGCGCTGTCGATCGCCGAGTCGGCCATGCTCGCCGGTCTGCCCCAGAACCCGAGCTACGCCAACCCGGTCACCAACCTCGCCCGCGCCCGCGCCCGGCAGGCATTGGTGCTAGGACGCATGGAAAAGGTCGGTCTGATCACACCGGAAGAGCGCACCACGGCGCTGGCCGAGGCGCTGGCGATACGGCTGCCCACGCACACCGAGGTCCATGCCGAGTACCTGGCCGAGATGGCGCGCCAGGCCGTGGTCGCCCGCTTCGGCGAGACCGCGAACGCGCAAGGCTACCGGGTCTACACCACCGTGCGGGCGGCCGAGCAGCAAGCGGCGTATGCGGCGCTGCGCGCCACCGTGCTGGACCATGAGCGCCAGCAGCCCTGGCGCGGCCCTGAAGCGCACGAGCCGCTGCCCTTCCTGCGCGGCGCAGAGCTGGAACGGGCAGCCGCCCAGGCCCTGCGCGACCACCAGGACGACACCGACCTGCGGCTGGCCATCGTCACCGAGACCGGCCCGCGGGGCGTCACCGCGCACATGGCCAGCGGCGAGACCGTCCAGCTCACCGGCGCCGGCCTCGCACGGGTGCGGGATGCACTGCTGCCGGATGCACCCCAAGCCTTGGCCGTTCGCCGTGGCGCCGTGGTGCGGCTGGAGCGGCTGGAGGCCGGATGGGCCATCGCCCAGTGGCCGCAGGTGCAAGCCGCCTTCGTCGCGCTGGAGCCGGGCAACGGACGGCTGCGCGCGCTGGTCGGTGGCTTCGACTTCACGCGCAGCCCCTTCAACCGGGCGACACAGGCCTGGCGGCAGGCGGGCTCCAGCATCAAGCCCTTCCTGTACTCGGCCGCACTGGAGCAGGGCATCATGCCCGACACCCTCGTCAACGACGCCCCGCTGCTGGGCGGTGACACCGGCGACGCCAACACCGGAACCGAAACCGAGGCCGGGACCGCCCTCAGCGGCTGGCAGCCACGCAATGCGGACGGCCGCTTCGATGGCCCGGTCACCGTGCGCCAAGGGCTGGTGCGCTCGAAGAACCTCGTCAGCCTGCGGCTGCTGCAGCAGATCGGGCTCGACAGCGCACGGGACTGGATCGGCCGCTTCGGCTTCGACGCTGCACGCCTGCCGAACAACCTGACACTGGCCCTGGGCTCGGGCAGCACCACGCCGCTGCAGCTCGCGCAAGCCTATGCCCTGCTCGCCAACGGCGGCCAGGACACGACCCCGGTCTTCATCGACCGCATCACGGATGCGCAGGGGGTGGTCGTCTTCCAGCCTCCGCCCCTGCCGCCCCACGAAGCCGACAGCCACGCCATCCCGGCACGCAATGCCTTCCTGGTCAACACGATGCTGCAGGACGTCACCCGCGCCGGCGGCACCGCCGCCCCCGCCCAGCGCACCTTGCAGCGCAACGACCTCTACGGCAAGACCGGCACCACCAACGACGCCGTCGACGCCTGGTTTGCCGGCTTCCAGCCCGGTGTCGTCGCAGTGGCATGGGTCGGATTCGACACCCCGCGCAGCCTGGGAGAGCAGGCGTCCGGCAGTTCACTGGCCTTGCCGATCTGGATCGGCTTCATGGAGCAGGCGCTGGCGGGGCGCCCCGAATCGACTCCGGTCGTGCCAGATGGCGTCGTGCGGGTCGGCGACGACTGGCGCTACGCCGAGTGGGCGCTGGGTGGACAGGTCCGCGAGATTGGTCTGGCGCCGCTGCCTGGTCCGGTCGAGCCACCAGCCATGCCCGCGTCCTCGCCCTTGCCCGCGCTCACGCCGGCGCTGTGACCGCCGTTGCGGCCGTGGCCACCTGGTCCAGGTGCGTCAGGTACAGCCGCAGATCGAACTCCAGCTGGTGGTAATCCGGCTCCATGTGGCAGCACAGCGCGTAGAACGCCTTGTCGTGCTCGCGCTCCTTCAGGTGCGCGAGTTCATGCACCACGATCATCTTCAGGAACGCCGCCGGCGCGTCGCGGAACAGGCTGGCCACCCGGATCTCGCGCTTGGCCTTGAGCTTGCCGCCCTGCACGCGCGAGATGGTGGTGTGGGTGCCGAGGGCGTGCTGGATGACCTTGAGCTTGGGGTCGTAGACCACCTTGGCCAGCGGCTCGGCGCTGCGGAGAAAGCGGCTTTTCAGTGCCTGCGTGTAGTCGTAGAGAGCGCGGTCGGTGCGGACCTCATGCGGCTCGGGATGGCGCTGGGCCAGCAGCGCGCCGAGCTTGTCCTGCGCGACCAGCGCCAGCACCTGCGCCTGCAGGTCGGCCGAGTAGCCGCGCAGGTAGTTCAGCGTGGTCACTTGCTGCCCTGGTAGACGTCGCGCGGGTCGTCGAGCGACGCCGCGTTCAGCACCTTGCCGTTGAAGTCGTAGGTGACGCGGAACACCTTGCGCGTCTGGCCATCCAGCCAGCGCCAGTCCCAGACCTCTTCCTTCTTCAGCTGGAAGGCCTGCTTCTCGGCGGGTTGCCCCAGCAGTCTGCGCACCTCCGGCACCGACATGCCCGGCTGGACCTTGGCGAAGTAGCTCGGGTGCAGCACCTGGCGCAGGCCGGTCATCTTGCCGTCCGGACCGATGGTGATGAAGTAGTTGGTGCTGCCCTCGGGCTGGCGGGTGTACTCGAAGACCCGCGTGCCGTCTTCGAGGCGCTGGATGTCGAGCGGCGTGCCGAACTCGCGCATCACGTCCATCTCGCTGGCCACGCCCTCTTCGAGCTTGGCGATCTTCTGCTGGTCACAGCCGACCAGCGCCAGCAGCGCAGCGGCGAGCACGAGCGGCAGCGCGCCGCGGGGGAACAGGTGTCTCATGGCAGTGGTCGCTCCTCGTTCAGACCGTTCAAACCGTTCAGAAAGATGCAATCGGCTTCAACGGGCCGGTGAACGATTCTCGCGCCGCTGGCGCCGGCAAAGGTTCGAAGTCGATGAGCGGCTCGGGCACATCACAGTCGGGCAACTGGTCGAGCAGGTGGCGGATCAGCGTCAGCCGGCCGCGCCGCTGGTCGTTGAAGTCCACCAGCGTCCACGGGGCGTGCTTCGTGTGCGTCGCCTCCAGCATCGCGTCGCGGGCGGCGCCGTATTCGCGGTATTTCAGGCGCGCCTTCAGGTCGATCGGCGACAGCTTCCAGCGCTTGAGCGGGTCGCTGCGCCGCTCGGCGAAGCGCTCTTCCTGCTCGGCCTGGTCCACGGTGAGCCAATACTTGAACAGCAGGAGGCCGTCGTCCACCAGCAGCTGCTCGAACGCAGGCGCCTGCCTCAGAAAGCGCTGCACCTCGTCCTCGCTGCAGTAGCCCATCACCTGCTCGACCCCGGCGCGGTTGTACCAGCTGCGGTCGAACAGCACGATCTCGCCAGCCGCAGGCAGGTGCGCGGTGTAGCGCTGGAAGTACCACTGCGTGCGCTCGACCTCGCTCGGTTTGGGCAGCGCGACGACACGGCATTGGCGCGGGTTCAGGCAGTCGCTGACCGCGCTGATCGCGCCGCCCTTGCCGGCGGTGTCGCGGCCTTCGAAGATGACCAGCACCCGCTTGCCGTGGTGCGCCACCCAGCGCGCCAGCCGGTTGAGTTCGACCTCCAGCGGCGCCAGCGCGTCGGCGTAGCCCGACTTGCCGAGGCGGTCACCCTTGGCGTCCTTGCTGTCCTTGCCGTTCTGACCGTTCTTGTCCTTGCCCATCGCCTCGTTTCCTCGTCTCCTGGTGCAGATGCCTGCGGGTGCATCAGCCGCGTGCCGCCGACTCGGCCAGCACGTCCTTGAGCAGCCGCGCCTTCGCCTTGCGGCCCTTGAGGTTGCCTTTGCTCAGCCGGTCGGCGGCCTGCCGGGCGACCTTGGTGTCCACAGCGACGTAGGTCTGGAACTCGGTGACGTTGATCTTGCCGATCTGGTCCGCCTTGTAGCCCGCCTCGCCCGTGAGCGCGCCCAGCACGTCGCCGGGGCGGATCTTGTCCTTGCGCCCGCCCAGGATCTGGATGGTCTGCATCGGCGGCACGAGCGGCGCAGCGTCCTCGACCTCAGCGCAGAACAGCTCCGCCAGCGGCGACCACACCGTCTCGCGGCCCTGCAGCACCTCGATGCGCCCGACACGCCCCATCTCGTCGAGGCTGGCCAGACTGAACGCCAGCCCTTCCTCGTCCGCTCGGCCGGTGCGGCCGACGCGGTGGGTGTGGACCTCGGTGTCGGGCGTGATGTCCACGTTGATGACGGCTTCAAGCTGCGCGATGTCCAGCCCGCGCGCGGCCACGTCGGTGGCCACCAGCACCGAGGCGCTGCGGTTGGCGAACTGGATCAGCACCTGGTCGCGCTCACGCTGCTCCAGGTCGCCGTGCAGCGCCAGCGCCTCGAAGCCGGACGCGGTCAGCACGTCCACCAAGTCGCGGCAGCGCTGCTTGGTGTTGCAGAAGGCGATCGTGCTCTCGGGGCGGTATTTCTTCAGCAGCAGCGCGACGGCGTGCAGGCGCTGCGACTCGGTGACCTCGTACCAGTGCTGGCGGATCTTGGTCGGCGCGTGGGCCTCCTTGAGCGTGACCTCGCGCGGGTTGCGCAGGAACTCGCGGCTCAGGCTGGCGATGCCCTCGGGGTAGGTCGCCGAGAACAGCAGCGTCTGGCGCTGGCGTGGGCATTGGCGGGCGATCGAGGCGATGTCGTCGTGGAAGCCCATGTCGAGCATCCGGTCGGCCTCGTCCAGCACCAGCGTGTTGAGCACGCCCAGCACCAGGCTGCCGCGCTCCAGGTGGTCGCCGATGCGGCCGGGGGTGCCGACGACGATGTGGGCGCCGTGGGCGAGGCTGTCGACCTGCGGGCGCATGGTGGCGCCGCCGCACAGGGTCAGGATCTTGATGTTGTCCTGCGCCCGGGCGAGGCGGCGGATCTCCTGCGTGACCTGGTCGGCGAGTTCGCGGGTCGGGCACAGGACCATGGCCTGCACGTCCTGGCGCGCGACGTCGAGCCGCGCCAGCAGCGCCAGCGCGAAGGCTGCCGTCTTGCCGCTGCCGGTCTTGGCCTGCGCGATCAGGTCGTGACCGGCCAGCGCGAGCGGCAGGCTGGCGGCCTGGATCGGGGTCATGCGGGTGTAGCCAAGCTGCTCCAGGTTGGCCAGCATGGCGGGCGACAGCGGCAGGCGCGCGAAGGAGTCGGTGGCATTCGGGGTTTCTTGCATGGGCGGATTATCCGGGCAGGCGACAATCCGCGCCCATGCACCGCACCATCTTCGACACCCCCGGGGTCAACACCGTCTTCAAGGCGCTCTCGACCCGCTTTCTGCGCCTGACCGGCTGGCGCGTCGAGGGGACTCTGCCACCCGGCGTCACCAAATGCGTGGTCATCGCCGCGCCGCACACCAGCAACTGGGACTTGCCCTACACGCTGATGGTGGCGTTCGTGCTGGACCTGCGCATCTACTGGATGGGCAAGTGGCAGATCTTCCGCGCGCCGTTCGGCGGGCTGATGCACTGGCTGGGCGGGATCGCGGTGCGCCGGGAAACGTCGAACAACCTCGTGGCGGCCTCGGCGCAGGCGCTGGCCGAGGCCGAAGGGCCGGTGCAGCTGATCGTGCCGCCGGAGGGCACACGCAGCAAGGTGCGCTACTGGAAGACCGGCTTCTACTACATCGCGCTGCAGGCCCAGGTGCCGATCGTGCTGGCCTATCTCGACTACCACCGCAAGGTCGGCGGCCTCGGTCCGGTGTTCCACCCGACCGGCGACATCGAGCGCGACATGGTGGTCATCAAGCAGTTCTACGCCGGTATCCGCGGGAAAAACGCGGACCAGTTCGATGCGCAGGGTTGAACGCAGCGGCCGAGCCGTGCTGATGGCGCTGGTGCTTGCGCCGTCGCTGGCGGTGGCCGGACCACGGGTGCGCTGCCACGTCGACTACGGCGGCGAAACCCGGACCATCGACGCCCGCCCGGTCGCCAGCCCGCTGGCCGTCGCGCCCGTCGAGGTCGGCTCCTACTTCCGTTTCCGGCTCGTGGTGCTGCGCGCAGCGGGCCTGCCGGACGAGGTGCGCATCGAGACGTTCTCGGACCGGGATGACGGGCCGGTGCTGATCCACCAGAGCCGCTACCCCTTGCCGCGCCGCGCAGGCGAGTTCACGGGACATCAGACCGTCTACGAGCCGGTGCGCGATGGCGAACTGCAGTACCGCTGCGAATGGACAAGCCCCTGATGAACCCCCTGCGCAAGACCCTGCGCCCGCTCGCATGGGCCACCCTGATGCTGCTGGCGAGCGCCCCTGCCCTGGCCGCCAGACCTGCGGCGGACACGCCCGTCCGGCTGATCTTTGCAGGCGACGTGATGCTGGACGACGGCCCCGGGCAGACGATCGCCGCCGGTGGCGACCCACTGGCCGCGTTCGACGCCGTGCTGCGTGACGCGGACTTCACCATCGGCAACCTCGAATCCCCGATCGCCACCGTCGGCGAGCCGATGGACAGCAAGATCTTCAACTTCCGCGCCCACCCACGGGTGATCCCGGTGCTGAAGGGCCGCTTCGACGCGCTCGCCGTGTCGAACAACCATTCCGGCGACTACGGCCGTGCGGCGTTCATGGAAACGGTGCAGCGCGTGCGCGACGCCGGCATCGCGGTGTTCGGCGGCGGCGAGAACCTGAAGGCTGCGCATGCGCCACTGTGGATCGAACGCGGCGGCCTGCGCATCGCTGTGCTCGGCTACAACGAGTTCAAGCCGCGGGCGTTCGAAGCCGGCGCCAACTGGCCCGGCATCGCCTGGAGCGACGACCGGCAGGTGGTCGCCGACATCCGGGCAGCACGCAGGGCGGGTGCGGATGTGGTGATCCCGTTCATGCACTGGGGCTGGGAACGCGAACCCCACACCACCGTCCGCCAGCAACAGCTCGCCCGCCGCATGATCGACGCGGGCGCCGACGCCGTGGTGGGCGGCCATCCGCATGTCACCCAGGGCGCCGACACCTACAAGGGCCGGCCGATCATCTGGAGCCTGGGGAATTTCCTGTTCGACGGCTTCGACCTGCCGCCGGCGCGCATTGGCTGGGTGCTGCGCATGACAGTGGACCGCCGCGGCGTGCGGACCTGGGACACGGTGGAAGCACAGATGGATGACGCAGGAACGCCCTTCCCGCGCTGGGACCGTCTGACACCCTGCGGATGGCGGGGTGAACCGACGGTCATGCGCTGTCAGGCACCGCCGCCGCGCTGACTCTCGAAGCTGACCCGCGGTCCTTCGGGCAACTCGATCTTGACCTCCAGCACTTCGAGGTTGTCGTGGCGCTCCAGATGGACCTTGATGTCGTTCGGGTGGATGGCGACGTACTTCGTCACCACGGCCAGCAATTCGCGCTGCAGGGCCGGCAGGTAATCCGGGCTGGCACTGCGCGAAGTGCGCTCATGGGCCAGGATGATCTGCAGGCGTTCCTTGGCGACGGTCGCGGATTTCTGCTTTTCACCGAGCATGAATGATAGAAACCCCATGGGGTCACCTCGCGCCAAACAACCGCTTGAAGAATCCCGGCTTCACCAGTTCGATGAAGCGCATCGGTTTCTCCTCGCCCAGGAACCGTGACACGACATCCTTGTAGGCCTCGGCAGCATCGGCGCCAGCCATGTGGATCACGGGCACGCCCTGGTTCGACGCCTGCAGCACCACCTCCGACTCCGGGATCACGCCGATCAGCTTGATGCGCAGGATCTCGTGGATGTCCTCGATCGACAACATCTCGCCGCCCTGGACACGGGTGGGGTTGTAGCGGGTGATGAGCAGATGCTCCTTGACGGGCTCCCGACCTTCGATGGCCCGCAGTGTCTTGGACGCCAGCATGCCGAGGATGCGGTCCGAATCGCGCACGGAGGACACTTCGGGATTGGTGACCACCAGCGCCTCGTCGGCAAAATGCATGGCCATCATCGCACCCGTCTCGATGCCGGCCGGCGAATCGCAGACGATGTACTCGAACTCCATGTCCGACAGTTCCTGGAACACGCGGCCGACGCCCTCCTTGTTCAGCGCCTCCTTGTCCCGGGTCTGGGAAGCCGCCAGCACGAAGAGGTTCTCGCAGTGCTTGTCCTTGATCAGGGCTTGCTGCAGATGCACTTCGCTGTTGATGACATTGATGAGGTCATACACCACACGGCGCTCGCAACCCATGATGAGGTCGAGATTGCGCAGGCCCACATCGAAATCGATGACGACGGTCTTGTGCCCCCTGATCGCCAGTCCTGACGCAAAGCTGGCGCTGGTGGTGGTTTTGCCGACTCCGCCCTTTCCGGAGGTCACCACAATGATCTTGGCCATCCGTCGAGGTCCTTTCTGTTGATTTGTTTGTTATTTGCCGATTGGGGAAAACATCAGACCTTGATGGGCTCGATGATCAAGGTGTCGCCATCCAGTCGCACCTGAGCGGATTTTCCCCGAACCTCCACCGGCAGCGGCGGATCGGTGGTCTGGTAAATACCCGCGATCGAGATCAATTCAGGTTCCATGCAGGTGGTGAATATGCGGGCATTCACATCTCCGGTGGCCCCTGCAATTGCCTTGCCTCGCAGCGGGGCATAGACATGGATGCTGCCGTCGGCGATCACCTCGGCGCCATGGTTGACCAGCGCCAGCACGACCAGATCGGAACCCTTGGCATAGATCTGCTGGCCCGAGCGCAGCGGCCGGTCGATCACCATCACCGATGACGTGCGAGGCTGCACGGGAGGTGGTGCGGCAACCCGCGCCGGCGGCGGGCCTTCCTGGGGAGGCACTTCGCACAGGCCGGCGTCCCGGGCGGAGGCCATCTGGGCAGGGGATCCACCGCGCACGGCCACCGGCACCATGCTGTAGCTGCGCAGCAGTCCGATCAGACCCTGAAAATCCAGCGCCTCGGCAGAATCCTGAATCTGCGCCAGATCGATGAGCACCGGATCCTGATTGAAAAATTCCGTCGATGGCCCGAGTCGGACCCGCAGTTGTTCGGCTAACTCCGACAAGCGCGGGGACTTCACCACGAGAGCCACCAGCGTGAGCGATGCGCTTTTCAAATCAAACACGGCGGGCAGGTTACCCGTAGAGGCTAGGGCCATGTGACAGCAATCGACATCCGGTAATTCGACAAGTGTACCCACTGGATGCCGGCCCCAAGTCACCGAACGGCACCTTATGGAGAACTGTAGCGGGATCCCATGATTGAATGGTCAAACTGGTGAATTTTCACCGACACATTCAGTTTCATCTTCACCCAGGAATCCACCGCTCTGGCGCGCCCAGAGGCGGGCATAGAGGCCGCCCTGCGCGAGCAGGCTGCGGTGGTCGCCCTGCTCGACGATGCGGCCCTGGTCCAGCACGATGAGCCGGTCCATCGCGGCGATGGTGGACAGCCGGTGCGCGATGGCGACGACGGTCTTGCCCATCCCATTACACACAAGCCCCCATCTCCTTAGCGAAGCGCACGCCCCGCACGAAGGTGTTGACCTCGTGCATGCCCAGCCAGAGGGTCTTCGCACCGGGTTCACCGTCATGCTTGCGCCCCAGGAAGCCGCCGAGCTGAGCGATCAGGCGCACCACGGTGTTGAGCTTCGGGCGCTCCTTCGGGGGCTTCTTGCGGTTGAGGATGAACGCCGCCTGCCACTCGATGTCCTCGAAGAACAGCTCGGCCGGCAACTCGGGCAACTGCCGGCCCAGCCGCATCAGCCGGTTGATGCGCCAGGCGATGATCAGGTACATCGCCAGGGCCGTCTCCAGCCGATCGATGTGACCGAGCTGCAGCCGCTCGACCCGGCAGCCCTCCTTGAGCACCAGGAACAGCAGCTCGATCTCCCAGCGGGCTCGGTACCACTCCACCATCTCGGCCGCCTGCTCCAGCGTCTGGACCGCTCGGTTGCTCAGCAGCCGCCAGATCACCGGCTTGGCCCCGACCGGCACATTCACCTCGCTGGCGATCACGCACGTCATCTCGATGGCTGGCCGCCCCGGCTCACCGGCCTTGTCCGGCCCCGCCGCCTTGAGCACCACGCGCTGCGCCCGCAGCTCCTGCTGCACCACTCGCGCCTTGCGCCCTCGCCCGGCCGGCATCTCGAACACCACCGTGCCCAGCGACTCGCTTGCCATCACCTTGGACCACAGCTTGCCCGCCTGCTTGCCCGGCAGCACCCGGTCATGCTGCGCCCTCACCAGCACGTCCACCGCCCAGCCGCTGCACTGTCCACGCTCGAACAGCGCCATCGTGTCCGACTCCCGGTCCCCCACGCACACCAGCCTCGTCTCGGGCAGCCCCTCTGCCAGCCCCACCAGGTGCGCGTAGCTCTCCACCCAGCGCACTCCCTCGTCGATCTGCCCGTCCTGCCCCTTGGGCTGCCGGGCCCAGTTCCACGCATTCACCAGCCCCAGCGGCTCTCGATGCGGCGTCACCGCGTATGTCGGATGCACGTACAGCCCCCGCCGCGCCTCGTAGTTCAGCCGCCCCAGCCCCTGCGCGCTCTGCCCGTCAAACTCCAGCTCCGTCGTGTCCTGCAAGCACAGCACCACCGCCTGCGCCTGCATGCGCCGAACGCTGGCCTGCGCGTGCGCCTGCAGCACCGCTTCCCCGCTCGTGTCCTCGTGCCCCAGGAACCGGTACGCCGCCTGCGTCTGGCCCCAGTCCCCGCACGCCTTCGGAATGCTCGCCCCAGGGCTCTGCGCCAACTGCTCCGCCAGCAGCACCGCTCGCTTGTCCAGCCTCGCGTCGCCCAGCGACAGCGTCCTCAGTTCTTCTTGCGCCCACTTCGTCATCCCGACAGTTTCCCTCACGTCTCCCCGTCACCTCACCGGACAGACTTGTGTGTAATGGGATGGGTCTTGCCCTCCATCAGCGCATACAGGCTGGCCTGGATCGCCGCCTCGACCTCGGAATCGAGCGCGCTGGTGGCTTCGTCGAGCAGCAGGATCGGCGCGTCCTTGAGCATCACGCGGGCGATGGCGATGCGCTGGCGCTGGCCACCCGACAGCTTCACGCCCCGTTCGCCCACGTGGGCGTCGTAACCCTGACGTCCCGCAGGGTCACTGAGCGTGCGGATGAACTCGGTGGCCTCGGCACGCCGAGCGGCATCGACCATGGCCTCGTCGCCAGCCTCTGGGCGGCCGTAGAGGATGTTGTCGCGCACCGAGCGGTGCAGCAGCGAGGTGTCCTGCGTCACCATGCCGATGTGCTCGCGCAGGCTGTCCTGGGCGACACCGGCGATGTCCTGGCCGTCGATGAGGATGCGCCCGGACTGCACGTCGTAGAAGCGCAGCAGCAGGTTGACGATGGTGGACTTGCCCGCCCCCGAGCGCCCGACCACGCCGATCTTCTCGCCGGGGCGGATGTGCAGCGAGAGGTTGCGGATCACCGGCGGGCGCCCGTCGGTGGCGCCGTAGGAGAAGGTCACGTCCTCGAACACGACCTCACCGCGCGGCACCTCCAGCGCCGGCGCGTCCGGCCGGTCGACCACCGTGCGCGGCCGGGACAGCGTGCCGATGCCGTCCTGCACGGTGCCGATGTGCTCGAACAGCGAGGTCATTTCCCACATCACCCAGTGCGACATGCCGTTCAGGCGCAGCGCCATCGCGGTCGCCGCCGCCAGCGCGCCGACACCGACCTCCCCGCGCATCCACAGCCACAGCGCCACCCCGGCCGTGGCCGCGATCAGGCCCATGCTCAGCACATGGTTGACGACCTCGAAGCCGCTGACGAGCCGCATCTGGCCGTGGACCGTGCCGAGGAACTCGCCCATCGCGCTGCGGGCGTACCCCGCCTCGCGCCGGCCGTGCGAGAACAGCTTGACGGTGGCGATGTTGGTGTAGGCGTCCGAGATGCGCCCGGTCATCAGCGAGCGCGCGTCCGCCTGCCGCTGCCCGATGCGCGCCAGCCGCGGCACGAAGTAGCGCACCGACAGCACATACAGCGCCAGCCAGGCCATGAACGGCCACAGCAGCCACGCATCCAGCCGCCCGGCCAGCGTCGTCATCGTCACGAAGTAGATGACCACGAAGACCAGGATGTCGCAGGTGATCAGCGCCGTGTCGCGCACCGCCAGCGCCGACTGCATCACCTTGGCCGCCACCCGGCCGGCGAACTCGTCCTGGTAGAACGACAGGCTCTGGCCGAGCATCAGGCGGTGGAAGTTCCAGCGCAGCCGCATCGGGAAGTTGCCGGCCAGCGTCTGGTGCTTGAACAGCGTCTGCAGCGCCACCAGCACCGTGCTGCCCATCACCAGCGCGGCGAGCCCGAGCAGCTGGCCGCGCTGCTCCGCCCACAACTGCTGCGGTGGCGTGTGGCTGAGCCAGTCGACCATGTCCCCGAGCAGCCCGAACAGGAAAGCCTCGAACGCGCCGATGCACGCCGTCAGCAGCGCCATGGCCAGGATGTACGGCCGCACGCCCTCGGTGCAGCACCACATGAACGCCAGAAAACCGCGCGGCGGCGGCGATATCTCGGCAGACGGAAACGGATCGACCAGTCGCTCGAAGGCGCGCAGCAGGCGGTTCAAGGCTCAACGTCCCTTCTTGGGGCCGGGCTTGGCGCTGCCGGTGACCCGCGGGGGCAGGCCCGTGTGCTGCGTCAGGATGCGACCCGCGCCCGGCACGACGATCTTCGCCTTGCCCGCCGGCTTGGCGACCGAGGTCTTGATGCCGACCGGCGTCGAATTCTTGCGCCGTGCGCTCTGGTAGCTGCCGTCGGTGGTGGGCTGGTAGGTCGGGATCAGGTGGTGCTTGCCGTTGCCGATCAGGTCGGCGCGGCCCATCTCGGCGAGCGCCTCGCGCAGCAGCGGCCAGTTGTTCGCATCGTGGTAGCGCAGGAAAGCCTTGTGCAGTCGGCGGCGGCGGTCACCGCGCACGATGTCCACCTTCTCGGCACGGCCCGCCTCGCGGCTCAGGCCCTTGAGCGGGTTGAAGCCGGAGTGGTACATCGCCGTCGCGGTGGCCATCGGGCTCGGGTAGAAGGTCTGCACCTGGTCGGCGCGGAAACCGTTCTTCTTCAGCCAGACGGCCAGGTTCATCATGTCCTCGTCGCTGGTGCCGGGGTGGGCGGCGATGAAGTACGGGATCAGGAACTGCTTCTTGCCAGCCTCTTCGCTGAACTTCTCGAACAGCTGCTTGAAGCGGTCGTAGGTGCCGATGCCCGGCTTCATCATCTTGGACAGCGGGCCGCCCTCGGTGTGCTCCGGCGCGATCTTCAGGTAGCCGCCGACGTGGTGCGTGACCAGCTCCTTGATGTACTCGGGCGAGCGGATCGCCAGGTCGTAGCGCAGGCCCGAGCCGATCAGGATCTTCTTCACGCCACGCAGTGCGCGCGCCCGGCGGTACATCTGGATCAGCGGGTCGTGGTCGGTGTTCAGGTTCGAGCAGATGCCGGGGTAGACGCAGCTCGGCTTGCGGCAGGCCGCCTCGATCTCGGGCGACTTGCAGCCGATGCGGTACATGTTCGCCGTCGGCCCGCCGAGGTCGGAGATGACGCCGGTGAAGCCCTTCACACGGTCGCGGATGTCCTCGATCTCACGGATCACCGAGTCCTCGGAGCGGCTCTGGATGATGCGGCCCTCGTGCTCGGTGATCGAGCAGAAGGTGCAGCCACCGAAGCAGCCGCGCATGATGTTCACGCTGAAGCGGATCATCTCCCAGGCGGGGATCTTGGTCGCGCCGTCGTGGCCGCCGTGCTCGTCGGCGTAGCTCGGGTGCGGGCTGCGGGCGTAGGGCAGGTCGAACACCAAGTCCATCTCGGCCGTGGTCAGCGGGATGGGCGGAGGGTTGATCCAGGCGTCGCGCTCACCGTGGCGCTGCACCAGCGCGCGGGCGTTGCCGGGATTGGTCTCCAGGTGCAGCACGCGGTTGGCGTGGGCGTAGAGGACCGGGTCGCTCTTGACCTGCTCGTAGGCCGGCAGGCGAACCACGGTGCGCTCGCGCGGCGGCAGTTGCACGCGGCCGGCGGCGCGGGCGATCGGGATGAAGCGGATCGGCTGGGCGCCGTCCGGCAGCGCGGCGGCGGCCGACGCGCCCTGCCCGTCATCCTTGGCGCAGGTCGTGCCCTGGGCCTCGGCTTGTTCGGCGGTGGTCTGGTAGGGGTTGATGTGCGCGTCGATGCGGCCCGGCAGGTCCACCTCGGACGAGTTCAGCTCGAACCAGCCCTCGGCCGACGGATCGCCGGTGCGACGCATGAAGGCGGTGCCGCGCACGTCGGTGATCTGCTCGACCGGCTCGCGCGCGGCCAGGCGGTGGGCGATCTCGACGATGGCGCGCTCGGCGTTGCCGTAGAGCAGCAGGTCGGCCTTCGAGTCCACCAGGATCGAGCGGCGGACCTTGTCCTGCCAGTAGTCGTAGTGCGCGATGCGGCGCAGCGAGGCCTCGATGCCGCCGAGCACGATCGGCACCTCGTTCCACGCTTCGCGGCAGCGCTGGGCGTAGACCAGCGAGCTGCGGTCCGGCCGCTTGCCGCCGAGGCCGCCGGGGGTGTAGGCGTCGTCGCTGCGGATCTTGCGGTCGGCGGTGTAGCGGTTGATCATCGAATCCATGTTGCCGGCGGTGACGCCGAAGAACAGGTTCGGCTTGCCGAGCGCCTTGAACGGCTCGGCGCTCTGCCAGTCGGGCTGGGCGATGATGCCGACGCGAAAGCCCTGCGCCTCCAGCATCCGGCCGATCACCGCCATGCCGAAGCTCGGGTGGTCGACGTAGGCGTCGCCGGTCACCAGCACGATGTCGCAGGAGTCCCAGCCGAGCTGCTCCATCTCGGCGCGGCTCATCGGCAGGAACTTGGCCACACCGAAGCGCTTGGCCCAGTACGGGCGGTAGCCGTTGAGGGCTTTCAGGGCGCGGGGCATGGCGGGGGCGGTCAGGGTGGCGGCCAAGGCGGGGCTCTCGATGCGTGAAGAAATCAACCCTCGATTGTCTTCTGTCAGCGCCCACACCGCCAGCACGGCCTGCATTCACCTTCCGAAGCGGCGGTCACCCACCGCCACTGGCTCAGAAGCAGCTCAGACGCAGAGGTGCCGGCGCATGCGCGCCAGGCGCTTCTCGCCCACGCCGTTGATGTCCAGCAGCTCGTCGATCGAGGCGAACGGGCGCGCGGCAACCACCGCCTTGGCCAGCGAGCGGTTGAGACCATCGATGGCGACCAGTTGCGCCTCGGTCGCCAGGTTCACGTTCAGCAGGTGCGCATTGCGGGCCTTGGGCTTGGCCGCAGCGACAGTGGCAACCGGTGCCAGCGCTGGTGCTGGTGCTGGCGCCGGGGCGGCGAGCACCACGGGGCGGTGATCGCGGGTCAGCAACCCGTCCTGCGTCCATTCCCGCAGCATCAGCACCAGCGCGGCAGCCGGATCCGTCGGTGCCGACCAGGCACCAGCCAGCCCCTCGCAAGCCGCCTGCCCGCCAAGTTGCCCCACCTCGACACGCCCGAGGCACTCCCCGGCAAACGCCCCGCCGGTGTAAGGCTGCCCCAGCGCCCACAGCTCCAGGCAAAGACTGCCGCTGAGGTTGTCCGCTGCACGGGGGTTGCTGACCGCGACCCTGTCGAGTTCCAGCGCCACACCGACAGGATGCGCCAGCAGCGGCCGGTCGAGCACGAGCGTTGGCTGCAGGAACGACTGCGTCTGCGCAAAGACCTGCTCGTCGTGCACGGACAGCTGCCCGTCGGCCTCGACAGCCGACAGCGTCATCACCATCCGCCAGTCCGACACACCCGACGGCACCGCCGCAGAGGCCACCCCCTCGATCCTCGCCGTGGCGCCATTCGCAGACCCCGGGAAGGTCGAGTGGACCTGTGCGACCAGGATGCGCGGCGCGGTCTCGGCCGCCTCGACGGGCTGCGCCCACAGCATCAGCCACACCTCCGCAGGCCCGCCGCCAACCTCCGCCCAGAGCGTGATCTGGTCTGCGTCGAGGCGGTAGCCGCAGGCGCCCGCGATCTGCAGTGCGCCGTCAGGGGTGGCAATGTCCGAAGGGTGGGGGTTGTTCAGGAGAGTCATGTGCGGAAAGGTACGGAGTCGAGCCAGTGGGCCACCGAGCAGTGTCAATGGCGCGTCAAAGCGCTCAAGGGTAATCCCGAAGCACCAAATTTTCCATGACATTGCAGGGACTGGATTCAAATAAATGCCTCCTTCAAGCACCAAAAAAGTGCCAACTGTCGCCAAAAACAAGCCATTGCACCCAAATGCACTAATAGTGTGCGCAGCCGGCGCAGGCGTCCCCGCGCCTGTCCGGTTGTCGCGTCGAGCATGTCCGGATCAGATCGCTGGCGATGCCTTATGCTGCGAGCCACTTTTCGGCATCTCGCACGCGGCCGGCCGACCGGCTGACGCCGCGTTCCGACCACGGATCGCGACGCCGATGCAGCGTCGGCTCATCCGGGGGATGTCCCGTCCACGCCACGCTCAGGAGCACAGCACGCCATGGCAACACCCAACTATTCCTACGAAAAACGTCAGCGCGAACTTGCCAAGAAGCGCAAGACGGAAGAAAAGCGCAACCGCAAGAACAACCCGGGACGCGAGGACAGCGCCCCCGGCGCCGACGGGGCCGGCCCGGCACTGAACGACGCTGGCCTGCCGCCGCAAGCCGGCGCAGGCGAGCCGGCCAACGCCGGCTGAAGCCTGCACGGGCCGCGTTCGCCTGCGCGCCCGCTCAGGCGGTGCGGCCTGTCCGGTACCGGACCCCCGCCACCAGGCCGAGACCGGCCATCAGCATGAGCGCGGAGGCGGGCTCCGGCACCGCTGGCACGGCATCCCCGATGACCAGCACCTGCCCCACATCCCAGCCCGTCTGCTCCAGCCATGCACGGCCGGAAAATCCATCACTGAAGTGCACCTCGACATAGGCATGGCGCAGCGATGTCCCGCCGTAGTCCAGGTTCTGGCTGTCGACCTCGCCGGTGGCGGCGTGGACGATGCGGTCCAGATCCAGCCCGTCGAAGGTCCAGGTGGCATGGTGCTCCAGCTGCAGCCCGGTCCAGACCTGTGACGAATAGTGGGTGCTGCTGCCGGGCAGGCGGTCTTCGCGTCGTCCATCGGACAGATAGTCTTCCCAGACCGCCACACCGTCCTCCTGCGCGCCCATCGCATACACCAGCCCCGTCACCAGGATGCCGGGCGCGGAATGGTTGACGACTTGCCCCGCCTGCAGATACCAGTCACCGTCCAGCGTCACCGTTGCCGAATGGCCCGCCGCCCAGGCCGGCGCGGCCAATCCCACCCAACCCGCAACTATTCCCGCGATCATTTTCCTGTTCATACCAGTTCCCGTGTTTTCTCAGGGCTGCGTGGCTCAGCACCCGAGCTATTTATGCTTGAAAATCCGAGGTTGCCAACAGGACGAACCGTAACGGGAAGATGCGTCTGGGCCACACCTGATACACCCCCCGAACATGGGGTAACCGCAAGCCAGATATCCGCCAAACACCGAAGAATGCACGGCCGTAACCCCCTGTTTCCCGGGGTTTCAGACATGTTATCAGGTGTTATTTTCTACTTCTGGATGGATTTGCGGCATTCCTGCACACTCGCCGGAATGCGCCACGACAGCACCATTAAGCTCACCGGATGAGCCATTCGTCGCGAAGACGTCGCAGGAATTCCTCTGCAGGCACCGGTCGGCCGAGCAGATAGCCCTGCGCCACATCGCACTGCTGCTGGGCCAGGAACCGGAGCTGGTCCTCGGTTTCCACGCCCTCGGCCACCAGCCCGACCTCCAGGCTGCGGGCCATGGAAATCATCGCGCTCACCAGGCGCGAGCTGCCCGCATCGCGCGGCACATTGACCAGGAAGGACCGGTCGATCTTGAAGCGCTGCACCGGCAGATCGCGCAGATAGGACAGGCTCGAATACCCCACCCCGAAATCGTCGATCGAGACACCGACCCCCAGCTCGGCCAGACGGTTGAGCAGTCCGCGGGCCTGTTCGGTGTCCGTGACGGCCGCGCTCTCGGTGATCTCCAGCTCCAGGGACTGCGCCGGCAGCGCATGCCGGGCAAGCGACTCGCGCACGGCCGTCACGATGTCGTCGTCCGCCATCTGCCGGGTCGACAGATTGACCGCCACCGACAGCGGCCGGCCGGTCTGCTCCTGCCAGACATGCGCGTGGCGACAGGCCTCGTCCAGCACCCAGCGCCCGATCGGCACGATCAGGCCCGACTCCTCCGCCATCGGAATGAACTCGGCCGGCGAAACCATGCCCTGGCTCGGGTGGTTCCAGCGCAGCAGCGCCTCGGCGCCGACCAGCGCGCGGGTCCGGCAATCGAACTGGGGCTGGAAATACAGCTCCAGCTCTCTGTTGTCCAGGGCACGGTGCAGGTCGACCTCCAGCTGCAGCTGCACCGGCGAGTGCTGGCGGTCTTCACGGCGGTGCACATGCAGCTGGCTGCGACCGGCATTCTTGGCCAGGTACATGGCGGAATCCGCCTGGCTCATCATCTCCACGCCATCGACACCCGCCATGCTGTCGTGGGCCGCCAGCCCGGTGATGCCGATGCTGCCGCTCACCCGCAGCCGGTGCCCGTCGACCTCCAGCGGCTCAGACAGCAGCTTGAGTATCCGGCGCGCCACCCGCTCGGCATGGGCCACGGCATCCGGCGCGATCAGCAGCACGGCGAACTCGTCTCCCCCGAGTCGGGCCAGCACCGTCTCCTCGTCAAGCTCGCCACGCAAGCGGGCCGCGATCTCGAGCAGCACCCGGTCTCCGACCAGGTGGCCCAGGGTCTCGTTGATCTTCTTGAAACGGTCCAGGTCGATGATCATCATCGCCAGGGATGCCGGCACGCCGCGGTCGACGCTGAGGCGCCGCTCCTCCAGCGCCTGCACCAGACGCCGCTGGAAGGCCTCGCGGTTGATGAGGCCGGTCAGCGCGTCGTGCTGGGCCAGCTTGCGCATGGCTGCCGCCGCACGCTGACCGGCACTCATGTCCCGCAGCATGCCCAGGCACACACCTTGGGCCCACGCCGTCACCAGCGGCCGGCAGACCAGCGAGAGCGGAAAGCCGCTGCCGTCCGACCGCACGGCCCGCAGTTCGATGCGCAGGCCGGCCTGTGCGGGACCGGCGCCCGCCAGCCCGTCCAGATGCGCCCGCAGAGCCGGCTGCTCGGAGGCCTCGACCAGATCGAACAGGGAATGTCCGGCCAGCGCGGTCCGGCGGAACAGGGCCAGGGCCGCCGGGTTGGCCGCCAGCAGCACCCCCTGCGCATCGAAGGTGATGATGCCCTCGGCGCTCTGGTCGATCACGCCACGCAGGCGGGCATCATCGAACGCGGACTGTTGCTCCTTCAAGCGGACGGCCTTGGCCGACAGGTCGACCCGGCGCTGCTGGTGCCGCAGCAGCAACGCCAGTGACAGCGTGCCCAGCGCACCCGTGAGCAGCACCAGCAGGGCTTCGGGGTGCAGACCGTACACGGTGGGCGGCTGGTGGATCGAGAGCATCCACAGGCGTTGCCCGACCTCGATCACGAAGCGCCGGTCCGGCACGACCACCGCCCAGGCACGCTCCCACGGGGTCACCGCCCCCCGTGCAAGACCGCCACCTTGGTACACCACGGTCTCCGACTGATCGGCGCCGTCGACCGTGCCGATGTCGCTCACGCGCACCCGATAGGGCAGATTGACGCCTTCCGGCATCACGGTGGCGACGAGACGTGCCAGGTCGATGGCCACATTCACCTGGCCCAGGAACGCCGCGCGGCGCCCCTCGACCGTACCCGGATCACCCGGGCCGCCCGTCTGCCGGTAGACCGGCACACCAATGTCGACGCCCAAGAACCCCTCCGGCAGGTGGTGCGGCGGCGTCAGGACACAGAGGTTGCCGTCCCGCGACGCTTCGATCCAGCGCGCACGGTCTCGGTCCACCACCGGGTCGCGCCACTGGCCGGCGGCGGCGGGTTCACGGAAACGGGTGACAAGACCCTGCGCCGGCGTGGGCCAGCCGTCCAGACGCACCGACACCACCTCCGGCAGGTTGGCCTGGATCTGGAGGATCTCGTAGTGCGTCCGGAACTCCTTGCCGGAGACGTCTTCGCTGGCCAGGAACAGCCCCTGGAAACTGCGGGCCACATCGACCAGACGCTTCACATGGCGGTCGAACAGCAGCTCGCGCGCTTCACCGAACACATCGAAGCGGGCCTGCGCATCCGCAGCCAGGCGCCCGGCGATCGCATGCCAGGCGTACAGCGTGACCACACACCCCACCAGCACCAGCACGTGCCCGAGCCAGCGACCTGTGCGGGTATCGCCGGACACCGCGTGCCCGTCTTGTTCGGTGGTCGATTGGCTCAAGGACTTCTTTCCGCGGAACTGGCTGCTGACTGACTGCAACGGGACATCGGCAGCACAGGAAGAACCTGAAGTGCACGAGTCCGGAGTGTAGGCACGCCCTGCCGTCAAGCCCCTCGATCGCAGCCCAACGCCAGATCTGCAACAGGGTTGAGCGGGCGGGCGCAAGTGCTCCACAACTTAAGACGGTGCCGCATATTCACAAAAAGTCACACATTTCGGGTTAATCTTACAAATAGACACCAATAGCGTCCTCCCTCCACCTCGGCCGAATCGCCCCGAACTGCACATGTCACCCACCCACTTTCGCCCGCTGCGCACCCTGTTTCGATGTGGCACGAACGGCACAGGCCTGTTGCTGCTCACCAGCAGCGCGCAGGCGGCGGACGCATCGGCGTGGATGCGTCTTTCGCTGGAAAGCCCGCTCGGCGCCGCCTGGGCGTGGGCACTGGTGGCGGTGATGATGACCATCGTGCTGCTGCTGGCGGCCTACACTTTCCGCCACTACTGGTTCTCGCTGAACCGGCTCTTCGGCGACCAGCGCCACCCCTACGCCAGCATCGTCAGCGCCGACTGGCCCCGCGTGACCATCTTCGTGGCCGCCCACAACGAAGAGGCGGTGATCGAGGACTGCCTGGTCAACCTGATGGGCGTGGACTACCCCGCCGACCGCATGCTCGTGGTGCCGGTGAACGACCGCTCGAAGGACCGCACGCGGGAGATCGTCGACGAGGTCGTCACCCGCTACCCGGGGCGCATCCGGCCCTTCCACCGCGTGGACGGCAAGCCCGGCAAGGCCGCCGCGCTGAAGGACGCCACCGAAACGGTGGACACCGAATTCATCATCGTCTTCGACGCCGACTACCTCCCCTCGCGCGGGCTGATCCGGCGGCTGATGGCACCCTTCTTCGATCCGGAGGTCGGCGCAGTGATGGGCCGCGTAGTCCCGCAGAACTGCGGCGCCAACCTGCTGACGCGGCTGCTCGACCTGGAGCGCTCGGGCGGCTACCAGGTCGACCAGCAGGCGCGCATGAACCTGGGACTGGTGCCGCAGTACGGTGGCACGGTGGGCGGGATTCGGCTGTCGGCGCTGCAGGCGGTGGGCGGCTGGCACGACGATGTCCTGGCCGAGGACACCGACCTGACCTACCGCCTGCTGCTGGGCGGCTGGAAGACCATCTACCAGAACCGCGCCGAGTGCTACGAGGAAGTGCCGCAGAACTGGTCCGTGCGCACCCGCCAGATCAAGCGCTGGGCCAAGGGCCACAACCAGGCGATGTGGCGCCACACGCTGGCGTTGCTGCGGCAATCCGATCTGAGCTGGCGCGAGCGCATCGATGGTGCGCTGCTGCTGGGCGTCTACATCATGGCGCCGGTGCTGATCATCGGCTGGGTGGTGAGCCTGCTGCTGTACTTCACGGTGTCGGTGCAGTGGATCGCGCCGGCCCTGCTGCTGCTGGCCTTCATGTCCCACGGCGCGCTGGGCAACTTCGCTGCCTTCTTCGAGATCGCCGCGGCCACGCACATGGACCGCTCGCGCAACCGCATCCGGCTGCTGGCGTTCAACTGGCTGGGCTTCATCGTCAGCGCGGTGGCGATCGCCCGCGGCGCACTGGAGCAGATGGTGCTCGACCGCATCGGCACCTCGACCTTCCATTGGGACAAGACCATCCGCTACCGCAGCGCCACGCCAAAACCGGGGGCACAGCCATGAAGTTCGCGCTGCTGCTGACCTTGCTCACGCTGGCCGTCATCCTGCTGCCGCTGCTGCCGGCTTTCCGGGAATGGTGGAAGCCGACCGACGTGACGCCGCTGCCCATCGACGAGACCGACGCCCTGGAGCCGGCCTACCTCGCCCGGCGCTTCTCGGAGATGATCGGCCCGGCGCTGGACAAGGGCCTGATCGCGCTGGGCGGCGTGCCGCTGGTGCACCTGCCGGCCCATGCCGTCCACGCGCCGTGGCCCCTGAATGCCCAGGAAGTGCGCACCCAGCGCACCCGGCGCATCTGGCACACCGATGGCGACTGCGTGCTGCCCGAGCGGCTGCACTGCCTGGCCGAGATGTCCGCCCGCGGCGCACTGCGCACCGCGGCAGGCCGCACCTACCGCGCGCTGCTCAGCGGCGCGCAGCTCACCCTGGCGCCGCACACGCGGGTCATCCGCTGGGCGCATGCGCAGAGCCTGGTGATCGGCGACCACTGCCAGCTGCCTGCCCGCATCAGCGCCACAGAGGTGCTGATGCTCGGCCGCGAGGTGAGCTTCTCCCTGCTGCATGCGCCCGCCATCCGCTTCACGGGCCAGGTGCCGATGGACTGGCCAGTCCCGCCCGACGGCCGCTGGTCGATCGGCAGCACGGACGGCGTGCGCTGGGACGCAGCCAGTGGCACAGGCCACGTGCCGTATGCGCTGCATGTGCCACCTCTGCGGCGCTGGCGTGGCGACCTGCACGGCGCCAGCCACCTCTCGCTGGGCGAGGGCTGCGAAGCCGAAGGCAGCCTGCGCTCGACCGGCACGCTGAGCCTCGGCGCCGGCAGCCGCGTCCACGGCGGCCTCATCGCGCGCGGCGAGGTCTATCTGGCGGCCGGCACCACGGTCGGATCGTCCATCGTCTCCGAGACGCTGGTGGTGCTCGGGGCTGGCTGCGTGGTCGGCGTGCCCGGTGCGCACGCCACCGTGCGCGCGCCGCGGGTGGAGATCGGCAAGGGCGTGGTGGTGCACGGCACCGTCTGGTCCGGCCAGCACATGCGCAGGGTCGGGCTGCCGCAGGACGAGGATCTCGATCCGATGGACCCCGCCGGTCTCGGTCCGGCCGTGCGCTGGAACCCGGTGTCCGGCCGCGGTCTGGCCAACGCCGACCTGAAGGTGCCGCCGCTGCGGCAGTGGAGCGGCGATCTGGTCTGCCAGGGTGACCTGGAACTGGGCGCGCGCTGCCAGGTCGACGGCAGCCTGAAGGCCTACGGCGATCTGGGCCTCGGCCCGGGCGTGCGGGTCGAGGGCAGCGTGGTGGCGCAGGGCGACGTGCTAGTAGGCGCGGGCAGCCAGGTGCGCGGCTCGGTGGTGTCGGAGACCGCGGTCGTGCTCGGCCCGGGCTGCACCATCGGCTCGCCCGAGCGGCACGCCACGGTCTGCGCGCCGCGCATTGAGGTCGCCCTCGGCGTGGTGGTGCACGGCACCGTGTGGGCTGGAGCCAGCGGAGATGCCATGGGCGCCTTGCAGATCGACTCGGATGTCGATCCGGAGGACCATCTGCCCGAGCTGCCACCGCTGTCGGCCCTGCCGGGGAGGGCTGCAGCATGAGCGGCGGTTTCCTGTCCCGCACCATGGCCCGGATCGCGACCTGGAACTGGGGGCGCGTGCTGATGGCCGCCCTGCTGCTCGGCGCGGCCGGGGCCACCTGGTGGCAGGCCCGCGCCGACCGGCTGCCCGACAACGTGCAGCAGCTGGTGCTGCTGCTGCCGGATGCCGAGCTGAGCGACCCCGTGCCGGTGCGGGCCTGGCAGGACGCCGCCGAGGAGCTGGGCCTCCACCTGGAGACCCGGACCGCCTCGCAGGTGATGCGTGCCGGCCGGCAGGCGCAGGGCACGGCCTTCATCCTGCCGGACACGCTGCACCGCCGCATGAGCGACGTGCTGATCGGCCACCTGCGCGAGCGCGTGCGGGCCGGGGACACATTGATGCTGGTGCACGACGCCGGGCTGTCGGACATCGACGGGCGCTACCGTGAGGACCGCTCGCGGCTGTCCGACCTGGCCGGGGTGCACTACGGGCTGTACGGTGAACTCAAGACCGGGATGCTGCGCGACGCACCGGCCTGGGTCGAGCCGGCACAGGTCCGGGCGCTGGGCATTCCGCCGGGCAAGCTGGTGCGGGGTGCCGAGGGCCGCCCGTTCACCAGCGCGCAGGCGGCGTCCGACACCGCCGAGCCGCTGTCGATCGCCGGCTACATCTACGGCGAGCTGAAATACCCCACCTTCATCACCCGCGGCTCCTACGACGGCACCCGGCTGATGAACGCTCCGGATGGCAGTCTGGTGGCAGGCCTGCACCGCTACGGTGCCGGGCAGGTGCTGTTCGTCAACCTGCCGCTGACGCAGCTCAAGGTGCGCACGGACGGGCTGCTGCTGCACAGCTTCCTGCAGTTCTTCGCCGAGCGGGTGGTGGGTGTGCCGCAGCTCTCGCCGATGCCCCAGGGACGCGGCGCGGTGGTGATGAACTGGCACGTCGACGACCTCAAGGCGCTGCCAGCGCTGGAGCGGGCCGCCGAGATGGGCGCCTTCCAGCAAGGCCCGTACTCCATCCATTTCACCGCCGGCCCCGACGTCAACGAGGAAGGCGACGCCAAGGGCATGCACCTGAGCAACAACCCCCAGGCGCAGGACTGGGTGCGCCGCCTGGGTGCGGCCGGCCACGAGATCGGCAGCCACGGCGGCTGGATCCACAACTGGTTCGGCGCACGGGCCGACAAGCTCGACCGAGAGGTCGTGGCCTCGCTGATCGAGCGCAACTCGGCACTGCTGCTGGAGGTGGGGGGCCGGCCGGTGCGCGAATACTCCGCGCCGGTGGGCAACCACCCGGCGTGGACCACCGCCTGGCTGCGCAAGCGCGACATCCGCTCCTACTATTTCACCGGCAACACCGGCATGGCCCCGACCCGCAGCTACCAGGACGGCGTGCAGCCACTGCCGGACAGCTGGTCCTACCCGGTGCTGAACTTCGGCGTCTATGCCTCCTTCGAAGAGGCCAAGGCCGACCAGTTGCCTGAAATCGAGGTTGCCGCCTGGCTGAGCGACGTCAGCCGCTTCTGCGCCGAGCAGCGCACGCTGCGGCTGGTGTATTTCCACCCGATCGGGCTGGTGATGTATCCGCAGGCCTTCCAGCGCTGGCTGGAGACCAGCAAGGCACTGGCCGACCAGGGCCAGCTGCGCTGGACGACGATGGCCGACCACAGCGCGTTCGCCAACCAGCGCCTGCGCACCCGCTGGACGCTGACCGACTCCAGCCGCAGCGCCAGCACCCCCAGCCAGCAGCTCGAAGCCCACCACCCGCAGTCCCTCGACGGCATGACCTGGCTGCTGCCGCGCAGCCGCTATGCCCAGCCGGTCGTCACCAGCGGCGAAGCCGTGGTCGACGCCGTGGACGGCCAGTGGCGTGTCGTCGCCAAGGCCGGTGTCGGCCTGCGCCTGCACCTCCCGCTGGAGCCGCGCCGCCCCGGCATGCCGCCCTGAGCCGCTTCAGACCCTGCCTGTCCACATCCCCCTCCCTCCCCTGCCCACGCCATGCAACGCCCCATCCTCATCTCCGTCGGCACCCGCCCTGAAATCATCAAGATGGCGCCCGTCCACCACGCACTGCGGCGCCAAGGCCTGCCGGTGGCTTGGGTCCACACCGGCCAGCACCGCGAGATGGCCCAGCCGCTCTACGCCTTCTTCGGCATCACGCCCGAGCACGAGGTGACGTTGGAGCGCCGCAACGGCCAGCTCTCGCACCTGAACGCGCTGCTGCTGGAGGGCCTGTCGGCCGTGTTCGAGCAGGTGCAGCCCCGCGCCGTGCTGGTCCACGGCGACACGACCAGCACGCTGGCCTCGGCGCAGGCGGCGTTCTACCAGGGCGTGCCGGTCGGCCATGTCGAGGCGGGGCTGCGCACCTTCAACCACCGCGAGCCCTTCCCCGAGGAGATGAACCGCGAGCTGACCGCGCGCCTGGCGCACTGGCATTTCGCGCCGACCGCCCAGGCGGCGGCCAATCTGCGCAACGAGGGCGTGCAGGCGCCCGCCATCCACACCGTCGGCAACACCGCCGTCGACGCCGCCCTGGCGGGCACGGCGCGGGTCACGTCCCTGCTCGCCGAGGGCCACGCCGTGCTGCCGGCCGAGCTGGACCTGCTGCGCGAGGGGCTGGAACAGCGCCACTGGCGCCTCGTCACCGTCACCGCCCACCGCCGCGAGAACTGGGGCGAGGGCATCGAGAACATCGCCCGCGCGGTGTCCGACCTGCTCGATGCCCACCCGGATCTGGCGGTGGTCTGGCCGGTGCATGGCAACCCGGCGGTGAGCGATGCGGTGCAGGCCGCGCTGGGCGACCAGGCACGGCGGCTGGAGGGCCGGCTGACGCTGTGCGCGCCGCTGGAATACCCGGCGCTGCTCTGGTGCCTGCACCGCAGCGTGCTGGCGCTGACCGATTCCGGTGGCATCCAGGAAGAAGGGGCCGCGCTGTCCTGCCCGGTGCTGGTGCTGCGCAACACCACCGAGCGGCCCGAGCTGATCGAGGCCGGCGCCGGCGTGATCGTGGGCACCGACCGGGCCCGCATCGTCCAGACCGTCTCTCGCCTCCTGGGCGACAGTGCCGGCCTGCAGGCCATGCGGGACGCGGTCAATCCCTTCGGAGACGGCACCACGGCGCAGCAGATCGCCGCGGTGCTGCAACACGACCTGGGAGTCTGAGATGCAACGCCATGGCTCCCTTGTCGCCGCGTCCTTGCTGCTGCTCGCCGGCACCGTCGCCGCCCAGGACACCCCCACGCCCGCCCGCAGCGGCCAGATCGAACTCACCCAGCGCCAGAGCCGCTACAGCGCCGGCCTGCCCAGCGCACAGGCCACCAGCCTGCGCGGCAGCTGGGCCCTGGGCCAGGACACCGTGCTCAACGCCGAGCTGCTGTCGGAGAAGAAGTTCGACGCCCGCGGCGGGGTCGCCGCGCTGGGCGCGACCCGCAACCTGGACGCCGACTGGTTCGTCAGCGCCAACCTGACACGGGGCTGGGGCGGCCCGAACTGGGCACGCAGCCGGCTGGATGGCACCGTCTCGCGCAAATGGGGCGCCGACCGCCAGCTCGTGACCACGCTGGGCCTGTACCGCGCCAACTTCGACGCCGGCCGCAGCGACCGCGGCCTGCGGGTGTCGGCGAACTACTACCTGAACCACTTCGTGGTGCTGGAGGGCGGCGCGACCTTCAACAGCAGCCACCCGGGCAAGGTCCGCTCGCAGATGCCCTATCTGGCCGTGACGCTGGGCACCGAGGGCCTGCAGTTCCTGAGCCTGCGCGCCAGCCGCGGCAGCGAGGCCTACCAGAGCGTCGGCACGGCGGCACAGCTGGTCGACTTCGACAGCCAGTCGCTGAGCCTGGACTGGCGCTACTGGCTGGCGCCGGACTGGGGCATGCACCTGCACGCCGAGCGCTACCGGAACCCGAGCTACCGCCGCACCACCGTGGGCGGCGGGCTGTTCCTGCAGCTCTGATCCGTCCACAGCGAGCCCACGGAGTCCTCACCCATGTTCCGCAGATCCCCTCCGGCGAACCGGCCCGATTTCCAGCACTCGGTGCTGCACGCGGTGCTGGGCGAACTCACGCCCCGCGGTGCCCGTGGCGGCCGGGTGCAGATGCACCGCTCGATCTGGGGCCTGCACCTGCCGCCACACCGGCTGGCCGGCTCGGTGCTGCTGGCGCTGGTGCTGACGGCGCTGCTGGTGCTGCTGCGGCCGACGATCGCGGCGCTGTGGTCGACCGAGCTGCTCTGGTGGGTGACGCGCATGGAGCTGTCCGGGCGTTTCACGGCCATCACGGAACACAGCCACCTGCCCTTCCAGATCGCCACCCCCACCCTCATGCTCTTCGTCAATGCACCGCTGCCGACGACGCTGATGTTCAACGCCATCGGTGTGGTGGCGGCCTGGTGGCTGGCAGGGCTGCTGCCGGATGTGGCCCGACCGGGCTGCTACCTGCTGCGCTTCGCCGCGGTCATCCATGGCGCGGCGGTGCTGTTCTTCTGGATCTGGCCAGCGAGCTTTCCGCACTCGGTCAACGAGCACATCGGCAACGGCCTGCAGCAGTGCTGGGCGCTGATGCTGCTGGCGCCGTGGATCCACCTCTGCACCTATTACCTGTTCGCCGTGACCTGGCTGCAGCGCCTGGCGCTGACGCTGCTGACCTGGGCCTACCTCTTCGTGCTGGCGCCGCTGCTGTTCGCGCTGCACGCGCTGGTGCTGCACGCCTGGGGGCCGCTGGCCATGCCGCTGCTGCACCTGCTGTTCGGCGTCATGGTGACCATCATCGGTTTCGTGGCGCTCTATGGCTGGGCCATGGGCTGGGCCAACGCACGCCTGCAGCCCGCCCCCATCCCCTGAAGGAGCACCATGCCCCGCCACACGCCACACCAGCCACACCAACCACACCAGCGCCTGCGAAACGCCCTGACCGCCCTCGCCGGCGCCGCCTGCATCGGCCTCACGCCCGCCAGCGCGCAGGTCAGCGCCAGCACGCCGCCGATGGACAGCCTGTGCCCGCCAGGTGCGCTGGTGGACGCGGCCTTCCGCGACGCGGCGGTGCTGACGATACGCCAGCTGGTCGTGCGCGCCCCGGGCCAGGCCAGCCATGGCGCCGTGCGCCGCGCACTCGCCGCCGCACACATCGACAGCCAGCGCCGCCCCTGGCACCACATCGCGGCTTACGAAGGCAACCTCGGCCTGATCGGCGCGCTGCGGATCGATCCCACCCTGCGCACCGAGGCCGCCGACTGGCTGCGCTGGCAGGTGCGCAACCTGCCCTTGCGGGGTGTGGACCAGGGGGTGCTGCACGACCGCTGGGTGCTGGCCGACGGGTCGCTGCAGTCGACCTGCCCGCCCGACATCGACGCCCGCCACTGCAAGCAGATCGACGCCACCGACAGCACGATCGCCTCGCTGTTCCTGATGGCCAAGGCCTATCTGGACAACGGTGGCGACGCGGCCCTGTTGCGCGAGCCGGCAGT
Organism: Sphaerotilus sp.; assembly: GCF_034519685.1. Taxonomy (GTDB): domain Bacteria; phylum Pseudomonadota; class Gammaproteobacteria; order Burkholderiales; family Burkholderiaceae_C; genus Sphaerotilus. The sequence goes on from NZ_JAXHOF010000003.1 coordinate 499,612, forward strand.
GCGCCTGGCGCTGGAGCGCGCCGCGGTGACGCTGGCGCGGCTGCAGCAGCCCAACGGCCTGAGCTGGGCCAAGCGCAGCCACCCGGTGGCCTACCTGATGGACGCGGTGGAGGTGGCCGCGGGCTGGCGGGCACTGGCCCATGTGCAGGACACCGTCTGGGCCCAACCCCAGGCCGCACAGACCAGCCGCGCCCGCGCCCAGCGCACCAGCAGCGGCGTCGAGCAACAGCTCTGGGATGTGGACACCGGCCTCTGGCGGGTCAGCCTGGACTCCGGCCCGGCGCAGACCCGCCACTGGTATCCCGACACGATGGCGCAGGCCTGGCCGTTGCTGTGGAGTTCACCCGGCCAGCCGGCCAGCTTCAGCGCCTCGCGCGCAGCCTGGCCACGGGCCGCCGCCCGGTGGCGCACCAACGACACCGCCTGGCAGACCCGCAACGTCGATCCGGCCGGCTTCTGGTGGCCGGCCGCCGCGGTGGCCGCGCACTGTGTCGGCGACACGGCCGCGGCGGTGGACTGGGTGGCGCGCGCCCGCGCTGCCTGGCTCCGGCCGGAAGCGCCATTTGCCTGGCCCTTCCAGGTCAGCGACCTGCTCTGGCTGCTCTGGCTCGCTGAACCCGGACCACCGCAGGCCCCGCTGCCCGCACCGACGGCCGCCCCTGCCGACCGACCGGGCGGCTGAAGCACGCCGCCCGTCTTGCTCTTGCCCCCCATTCCGTTCCAACCAACCCCAAGGAGAGTCCCGATGCCAACGAAGCACATCCCCCGAACCCTCACCGCCCTCACCACCGCGCTGGTGCTGGGCCTGGGCCTGTACACGCCCACCGCACACGCCACCTTCATCACCAGCAAACCGGCCCGCGACACGCTGGTCATGCTGGTGCCGGACGGCGCCAATCTGGGCGCCTGGCCGGTCAAGGTCTGGACCGATTCGGCCGCCGAGGAAGGCATCCGCCTGCAGACCATGACCGACTCGGCCTTCCTCGCGCTGGGCAACACCGCCGCGACGAAGATCGCCGGCCTGATCCTGCCCGACAGCGCCCATCTGCAAGCCAGCGACGCTGTCGTGGCTGCCGTGACGCAGTACACCAACCTGGGCGGCAAGCTGATGCTGGTGTATGACGCCGGCGCCCTGACCCCCACTGGCTTCTATGCCCCGGGCAAGTCGCGGTTCTCGGCGCTGGCCGGCGTGGACTACACGCTCTATGACACGCTGCGGGAGCGCCTGGTGGGCTTCGGGCCGGTGGTCAGCGATGCGGCCACGCTCGACTCCCTGCGCTTGCCCCCCGGCAAATACATGACCTGGACCCCACCCACCACGCTGGCCCGCACCGCCAGCACGAGCAGCCAGTTCGTGCAGACCAGCGCCTCAGACCCGGTGGGCACGCAGGCCATGCGCAGCTACATCGAGGCCCGCGCGCTCAAGCGCATCGACGAAAGCTCGCGCAATGTGCGCACCGGCCAGACCCTGGGCACCCAGGCCGTGCGCGATCTGCTCGGCCTCAACAGCCTGCCCGCCACGTCCAGCATCACGCTGGCGCCCAAGGTCAGTGACACGACCCCGGTGAGTGGCACGACCACGACCACGTCCACGACCACCGCGCGGCTCGCCACCACCGCCCCCGCCACCGCCCCGCTGAAGGCCATCAGCAGCTACGGCTACGGCTACCTCGACTATTTCAGCTTCGTCACGCAGGGCACCTACACCGGCACCGCCCACCTGACCTCCCCGGACCACGGCCTGGTCGCCGGCAGCCGCCAGGTCGGCAGCGGCAAGGTGCTGTTCGTCAACATGCCGCTGGGCTATTTCAAGGCCATCGGCACCGACAGCGCGCCGCTGCACGGCTTCCTGAACCTCTTCGCCCGCCAGCATGTGCAGATGCCGACCATGTCGGTGCAGCCCAAGGGCGTCGGCGGGCTGGTCTACAACTGGCACATCGACGACGGCGACGACCTGACCTCGGACGCCAAGTTCCTGCTGGACTCGACCAGCCTGCTCAAGCGCGGGCCGTTCTCGGTCCACTTCACGGCTGGCCCGGACACCGTCACGCTCGGCGACCGCCGCGGCATGAGCCTGGACACCAACACCGCCTCGCAGACCCAGTTCCAGCGGATCAAGCAGCTTCCCGTCAAGCACGAGCTGGCCTCGCACGGCGGCTGGAACCACGACCTCTTCGGTCTGGGCGCCGACGAGACCAATGCCGCCACCTACCTGCCCTGGCTGGAGCTGAACTTCGCGGCGGTCGAGCGCCTGTACGGCAAGAAGACCACGGAATACTCCGCACCCCAAGGCAACAACCCGACCTGGGCCGTCAACTGGCTGGACAGCCGTGGCGTCGTCGGCATGTACTTCGTCGGCGACACCGGCTCGGCCGCGGTGCGGTCGTGGCGCGCAGGCAATCGGCTGAGCAACAAGGTCTGGAGCTTCCCGCTGTCCCCGTTCGAGAAGTACGGCACCTTCGAGGAATTCGAGGAGTTCGGCATCCCCGACACCGCCTCGGGCCAGTGGCTGCTGAATCTGCAGAACTTCGTCGTGAACAAGCGCACCAACCGCATGTTCTACAACCACCCGCCCGGCGCACGCGGCCATCTGCCCGCCCTCAACCCGCTGATGACGGCCGCCGACCGGCTGCAGGCGGCGGGCAAGTTCCGCTGGTACACGATGACGCAGCTGGCCCAGTTCAACGAGCGCCGTCTGGCCACCCGCTGGAGCGCCGCCAGCAACTTCGGTTTCTCGACCTTCACGGTCACGCATCCCAGTTCGCTGGCCGACCAGACCTGGCTGCTGCCCAAGGCGCGCTACGCACGGCCGATCGTCGTCAGCGGCCGCGGTTCGGTCCTCACCACCGACAGCAGCGACTGGGTCGTCACCGCCAGCAGCGGCACCACGATGAGGTTCATCGCCGCCGAACGCTGAGCACTGGACGCCGGGCGCTGCATGGAGCCGCGCCTCCACACGGCGCCGTCATCCCCGGTGGCCGCTGCTGCGTTACGGGCGGACCGCCGGGGATCCCCGACACAGAACTTGAGTCCAGGTACCGGGTGGATTTCTGTCGCAGAATCCGGACGCTCGTCGTCCTTTCCGGAGGTGAAACATGTGGAAACGTATCGCGGTCGTGTGGGCCCTCATCAAGACAGATGCCCGGGTGCTCTGGTATGCCCTGCAGCATCCGCAGTCGCCGCGCTGGCTGAAGTTCGGGGCGGTCGGCATGGTCGCCTACCTGCTGTCGCCGGTCGACCTGGTGCCAGACATGCTGCCGATGCTGGGCCTGGTCGATGACATGGTGCTGATTCCGCTGGTCATGCGCTGGCTGCTGGGGCGTCTGCCGGCCTCGATCCGCGACTATGCCGAGCGGCGTGCGCGCGGCGAGTCGGTGGACAAGACGGGGCGGCCGACGGTTGTGCGGATCGTCGACTGACGTACGATCGGGTCATGAACCTGATCGACTTTGAACTGCGTGGCGAATTCATTCCTCTGGATGCCCTGCTGAAGGCCACTGCGGTGGCCCACAGCGGCGGGGCCGCCAAGACCCTGGTCGCCGAAGGTGCGGTCCAGGTGGACGGACAGCCGGAGTCGCGCAAGACCTGCAAGATCCGGGCGGGGCAGGTGGTCACGGTCGCTGCGGCCCACACCCGCATCCGGGTCCACCGTCCCGCACTCTGAGAGCCCCTGCGGGCAGCTGGAACTTTTCGGCGATCCTGCAGTCTCAAGCTGCACGCTCCACCCAACCCCCACCATTGAGGAAACGATGAACCACTTCTGGCGTACCGCGGTCTGCGTGCTCGCGCTGAGCACCGCCTTGGCTCCTGCACTCTCCGAGGCCAAGCGCCTTGGCGGCGGCAGCTCTTCCGGCATGCAACGCAGCGCGCCGTCCAAGGGCACACCGGCACAGAACACGCCCGCCCAGACACCGCAGACTCCGCAACAAGGCGCCACAGCCGCAGCGCCGATGGCAGGGGCGGCCGCGACCGGCGCCGCAGCCGCAGCGGGCAAACGCTCGTGGATGGGGCCGATCGCCGGCCTCGCCGCGGGCCTCGGCATCGCAGCACTGATGAGCCACCTCGGTCTGGGCGAAGCCTTCGGCAACTTCCTGATGATCGCCCTGCTGGTCATGGCCGCATTGGCCGCCTTCGCCTGGTTCAAGCGCCGCTCGAACGGCTCGGGCCAGCGCCCGGCCCTGGCGGGTGCCGCCGCGGGTGCTGGAGCCGGCGGTGGTTTCGGCAACGCAGCCTCGCAGCCTGACGGCGCCATGCAGCGCTCTGCGCACAGCGTGAGCTGGCCCGGCGCCACCAGTGCCGGCACCCAGGGCAGTGCAGCCGCCAGCTTCGGTCAAGCTGCCGCGGCACCGGCCGCAGCCAGTTTCCCGGCCGATTTCGACCGTGCTGGCTTCGAGCGCATCGCCCGGATGATCTTCATCCGCATGCAGGCCGCCAACGACCGCGCCGACCTGAACGACCTGCGCGAGTTCACGACGCCCGAGATGTTCGCCAGCATCCGCGCCGATCTGCAGGACCGTGGCAGCAAGCCGCAGGAGACCGACGTGGTCGAGGTGCGGGCCGAGATCATCGATTTCGACCGCGAAGCGCAGCGCGACGTCGTCAGCGTGCGCTACACCGGCCTGATCCGCGAGGAAGCCGGTGCGCAGGCAGCGCCGTTCGACGAGGTCTGGCACCTGATCCAGCCGAGCGACCGCAGCCGCAACTGGGCCATCGCCGGGATCCAGCAGGCCGGCTGACGCCCGGCGGGCGCAGCACAGGGGCCGCGGTCAGCCGATCACGACCCTGTTGCGCCCCAGACGCTTGGCCTGGTACAGCAGGTCGTCGGCGCTCCCGTAGAGCAGTTCCAGGGTAGTGCCATGCTGCTCCAACGCAGTGTGGCAGACCGCCACGACACCCACAGAAACGGTCACGGCCAGCGGCTGACCGCCTTTGCCGGGCAACACCAGCGCTTCAGTGGTCTGGCGTAACGCCTCGGCCAGCTCGATGGCCCCGGCCCGATCGGTCAGCGGTAAACCGACGCAGAACTCCTCGCCACCCATCCGGCCGAACACATCCGACGCCCGCAGCCGCAGCCGGACCGCCGCCGAGAAGCGCCGCAGCACCTCATCCCCGATCTGGTGCCCGTGCTCGTCGTTCACCCGCTTGAAGTGGTCCAGATCGAGCAGCAGCAACGCCATCGGCGTACCCTCGCGCCGACAGCGGTCCAGCAGATGGCCAAGCATCGTCCGGGCGGTCGCCCGGTTGTAGCAGCCGGTCAGGTCATCACACGACGCCAGTCGTTGCATCTGCCCCTGTGTTCGCTCGATGTTGGCCAGCAGAAAGCCGAAGCTCGATCCGATCACAGCCAGGAACGCCGTCAGCAAGGTCAGGCTCTGCACCCAGTCAGGATGCAGCAGATGGCGGTAGCGGTCCGGCTCCTGCAGCGCGTGCACCCCTCGCACCACCAGCGCAGTCCAGCACACCATCAGCGTGATGGCCATGGTCCGCAGGGATGGCTCCAACTGCCATCCTTTCCGCAGCAGCACTTGCAGCGTGGGCACCAGCAGCCATGTGAACCAGAAGCTGACCATGGCCGCATAAAAAGCGTAGGGCGTGGTGCGCAGCGCCATCCAGGCCAGCAGCAGCACGCCAGCACCGTAGACCAGCCACCCCGTCAGCGGCGCCTTCTGTTGGTGAACGAACTGGTGCACGGCATGTCCATAGAACACGATCCCCGCACCCAGCAGCGCGTTGCTCAGCAGGATGGCCGGCCCCATCGGCATCCACAGGCGCAGCGGCATGCTCACGAAACCCAGCAGCGCCAACAAGCTGCCCCATGCCCAGATGCGCAATTCGGGCCGCTCCGCCATGAGGGAACGCCGCGCCAGCCACAAGTCCAGCACCAGCATGGCGTAGCTGGTCACCAGGGCGATCAGAACGGTCGGCGAATGGATGTCCATACTGCGGTCTCCACGCGGTGAGGGCGCCGCGTAGCCCCCTGCCCCGCGATCCTTCCGCCCACCCCGTTCACGCTGACCAGTATCTCACCCACCGAAAGTGAAAATACGCCACATGCCATCCGTCACTGCCCCTGACTCGCCGTCCTCTCCTGCCCCCGTACCAATGTCACACCTCGACCGGAGTCTGCTGGATCTGTTGCACCGCCGCCGCACAGCCGCGCTGGGCACACGAACGGTGGAGGGGGAGCCGGCCCTGTCGATAGTCCCGTACGCGATAGACCCGGCGAGCGGCGTCTTCGTGCTGCTGATCAGCGGACTCGCCGCACACACCCGGCAGCTCCAGGACCATCCACGCGCCAGCCTGCTGGTCTGCGACAGCGAGGACCAGGCCGACAACGTGCACGCCCTCGCCAGAGTCAGCCTCGACGTGGAGGCAGACTGGCCGATCGTGGATTCCGGAGACGCCCAGGCCGCGTCGGCCACCTATCTGGCCCGGCACCCGGCAGCGGAGCTGCTCACGCAGTTGCCCGACTTCCGCTGGGTGCGCCTGCGTCCGCTTCAGGCCCGGCACGTGGCCGGCTTCGGTGCCGCACGCACCCTGGATCAGACGCGCCTCTCCGCATTGATCAGAAATAACCCAGACCAAAGACGGTAGATTTAATTCCGGAATTCCTTCACAGTTGCAGCGTGCAATTTTGCACATAGCGACTGAGGACTTCCGCGATGGACATGACTTCGATCCAGAACTTCCTGAGCACGACCGCTCTGGACCTGGGCATCAAGATCCTGGCAGCGATTGCCTTCTGGATCGTGGGCCGGTGGCTGATCGGCAAGGTGGTGGGCTTGATCCAGGCGGGCATGAACCGCAACTCGATCGACCCGACGCTGACCAAGTACCTCGGCTCGATCATCACGATCGCCCTGAACATCACCCTGGTGCTGGGCATCCTGGGTTACTTCGGCATCCAGACCACGTCGTTCGTCGCGATGCTGGCCGGTGCCGGTGTGGCCATCGGGGCGGCCTGGAGCGGCATGCTGGGCAACTTCGCAGCCGGCGCGTTCATGCTGGTGCTGCGTCCGTTCAAGGTCGGTGACTTCGTGAGCATCGGCGGCATGACCGGCACGATCCACGAACTCGGCCTGTTCGCCACCACGATCATCACGCCGGACAACGTCATGACCCTGGTCGGCAACGGCAAGGTCTTCGGCGACACGGTGCAGAACTTCTCCGCACTGCCGGCCCGCCGCGTCGAGCGCACCGCGCAGCTCGCCCAGGGCGTCGACCCGCTGGACGCCATCGCACGCCTGAAGGTGGCAGTCGCCAAGATCCCGAACGTCGCCGCCAGCCCCGCGCCGGAAGTCCACCTGCTCGACTTCAAGCTCGAAGGCCCGGTGATCTCGGTGCGCCCGTACACGCACACCGACAACTACTGGCAGGTCTATTTCGACACCAACGAAGCCATCATCAAGGTCTGCCAGGAAGCCGGCTGGCCGGTGCCTGCTGCCTACCACAAGGTGGTTCAGGGCTGATCGGATCCTGCTGCGGCCAGTTGGCTGGCCATCTGCCGCAGCAGCAGACGTGCCGTGCTCACATTCGTGGCGCACGGCACGTCGTGCACATCGCTGGCCCGCACCAGTGCATTGATGTCCGGCTCGTGCGGCTGCGGCGTCATCGGGTCACGCAGGAAAATCACCACGTCGATCTCACCGACCGCCAGACGTGCACCGATCTGCAGATCCCCGCCCAGCGGGCCGCTGAGCAGCCGCTCCACCGCCAGACCGACTTCAGCCTGCAGCCGCGAGCCCGTGGTGCCGGTGGCACACAAGGCACAGGTGTTCAGCAGACTGCGGAATTCCGTGGCAAGCGCCACCATCTCGTTTTTCTTGCCATCGTGGGCAATCAAGGCAACACGGCAGGGTTGGGGGTCCATCACAGGGAATTCCTCGCTCAAAAGCCCATCGTAGCCAGCGGCAGTTACACCCCCGTCTCAGTCTGTGTTCAATTTGATGATGCGGCGCAACATCAACTCCGGGAATACGCTACAATCGCAGCTGCTGTCTCTGACGCAACTGCCGCGACGTCCTCAACGACCTTCGCATGGCAGCAACGACAACAGGCACAGCTGTTTCGTTCATCCCCTCTGACCTTCCTCTTTCCCCTCATCCCTCCGGCAGACCTGTTTGGTTCTGCGGGGCTGCAGGCGCGGTCGGCGGCGATGCTGTTCGACCCGGGCGGGCTATTTCTCCACCCCCTTAGAAGCTTGCGAGCGTGGCGCGTTGACGGATGACGCCCCATGGACGCTGGCCCGCCATTGCGTTTGTCGCACGTGTTGTGCTGACGGCGCTAGCCTGAACGGCGCCCATCGACGGTGCCAGATGAGAACCCATGAGCTTTGATACCCTTGGCCTGAACGAAGTCCTGCTGAAGTCCCTGACCGATTCCGGTTACGAGACCCCGACCGAAGTCCAGGCACGCACCATTCCCGCCGCCCTCGCCGGCTCCGACCTGCGCGTGTGCTCCAACACGGGCAGCGGCAAGACCGCCGCCTTCGTGCTGCCGGCACTGGAGCGCGTGCTGGCTGCCCGTGCCGATGCCGCCGCACGCGGCGTCAAGGGATTCCAGCCCAACAAGGGCCCCCGCGTCCTGATCCTGACCCCGACGCGTGAACTCGCCCTGCAAGTCTCGAAGGCCGCGATGACCTACGGTCGTCACGTCCAGGGCCTGCGTGTGGCCACGGTCGTCGGCGGCGTGCCTTACGGCGCCCAGCTCGCCGCACTGCGCGGCCAGCTCGACCTGCTCATCGCCACCCCGGGTCGCCTGATCGACCACCTCGACAGCGGCAAGGCCATCCTCGGCCAGGTCGAACTGCTGGTGCTCGACGAAGCCGACCGCATGCTGGACATGGGCTTCATCGAGGACATCGAGCGCATCGCCGAATCGCTGCCGGCCGAGCGCCAGACCGTCATGGTCAGCGCCACCTTCGCCGGTCAGGTCGGTCGTCTGGCCGACCAGATCCTCAAGGACGATGCCCAGCGCATCGAGGTCGCCAACCACACCGACAACCACGCCAGCATCGAGCAGCAGCTCCTGTGGGCCGACAGCCTGGACCACAAGTCCGCGCTGCTGGAGCACATCCTGACCGACAAGGACATGCAGCAGGCGGTGATCTTCACCAGCACGCAGCGTGATGCCGACGATCTGGCGGCCCGCCTGTACGACCTCGGCCACGCCGTGGCACCGCTGCACGGCGGCATGCCGCAGGGCCGTCGCACCCGCACGCTGATGGCGCTGCGCCGCGGCGAGCTGCGCATCCTGGTGGCCACCGACGTCGCCGCGCGCGGCATCGACGTGCCCACCATCAGCCACGTCATCAACTACGGTCTGCCGATGAAGGCCGAGGACTACGTGCACCGCATCGGCCGCACCGGCCGCGCTGGCCGCACCGGTCGCGCCATCACGCTGGCCGAGCGCCGTGACGTGTCGATGATCCGCCGCATCCAGCAGTTCACGACCCGCGCCATCCCGATCAGCATCATCGAAGGCCTGGAGCCGACCCGTGCCGCGCCGGAGATGTTCCCGAACCGTGGCCCGATGCGCGAAGGTGGTCGTCCGCCGTTCCGTGGTGCCCCGGGCCGTGGTGCGCCGGGTGGCGGCTACCGTGGCGCCAACGCGGGTTATGGCGCCCCGCGTCATGATGGTCCGCGTCAGGACAGCCGTTTCGACGGTCCGCGTGGTGGCGATGCTCCGCGCTTTGACAACGACCGTGGGGCTCCGCGCAGCGCGCCCCGCTTCGACAACGACCGTGGCGCTCCGCGCAGCGGCTTCGGCGCCGGCCGTCCGGCCATGCGTCCGCGCAGCACTGGCCCGCGCTGAACGTTCCGTGCAGGCGAAGCCCGCCTCTCCATGAAAAACCGGCCGACCTCGGCCGGTTTTTTTTCGTCCGGGCCCGACCACGTGCGGCTGTGTCGCCAAGTCCGTTCAGTGCCGACGCCACTCGCCACCGCGCCGTGCCCATCCCCGCTGACCACGCTCCCAGCGGTGCGGCTCCCAGTGCTGTCCCGGACGTCGGGCCTCCCAGCGCCCGGGGATCCAGACATGGCGTCCGCCGGACCAGTTCCAGAATCCATCGATCCAGAGATAGCCCACCGCCGGTGGAGGGCCTGGCCGCTCGGTGCGCACCGGCGGCGGCTCGACCACCACCACGACACCGTCGTCATGGTGGGCATGCCGGGGATAAGGGGCGATCACGCAGCCCGCCATGCTGGCCCCCAGCGCCAGCATGGCCAAGCCAAGCATGCGCCGTACCCGAAAAGTCACTGTGGTCGTGGTCATGGCATCGCAGCGCACGGCGGCACTGAAGTGGTCAACATGCCCATGCAACGTGCGGATCACCGCTTGCGCTGACGGCAAGCGCCGGCCGGCACCCTTCAGCGCACGAACTGCCGTCGGACAAAGGCCCAGATCAGCGCCGAAGCATCCGGCCCGGATGGTTCGCTGAACGGGAGCGACCTGGCCCCGCCACTCCAGGCATGGCCCAGACCCGACACCAGACACTGGCTCACCACCACCCGCCGCCCGACCAGATGGTCCGTGACCTGCATGGGCCGCCGCTGGCCGCGCTGGACACGGCGCTCCGCCGTGGCACGGGCCCCCAGCGCCTGCGCCCACAGATTCGCTGCGGCGACGCCATTGTTCGGCGACACCACACCGTCCAGACTGCCGTGGATCACCAGCAAGGGCGGCCAACTGGCCGCGGCCGAACCCGGCGCCTGCGGCTCGGCCCCCCCGAACATCGCGCGCAAGGCGGACAGCGAGGAATCCGCCACTCCGGGCGCCAGGCCCGAATGCATGGCTACGGCCACGAAACGGTCGGGCGACCGGGCGGCCAGCAATGCCGCCATGCTGGCGCCCGCCGACAGGCCGGCGACCGCCACCCGCGCGCCATCAAGCGGGTGCCGCAGCAGCACCTGGTCCAGCGCCAGCAGCAAGGTGGCGGCTTCGGCGTCGGCCAGATGGCTGCGGGTGCCGTACCAGTTCCAGCAGCCCTGCGGATTGGCCAGCCGGTCCTGTTCCGGGTAGAGCACCGCGAACCCCTGCCGGGCGGCCAGGCGGTTCATGCCGGTCAGCGTCGCGAATCCGTCGGCGTCCTGCTGGCAGCCGTGCAGCATCACCAGCAAGGGCACCCGTGCGCTGGCATGCACGCCGGGCGGAAGGTACAGCCGGAAACGCCGTGCACCTGCCGGGCCGAACACCATCCCGCTCGTCCAGTCGCCCGTCCTGGGTGGCCGGTGGCTCTGCGCGGCAACCTGACGGGCCGCCTGCTTGACTGCGCGGTGGACCATCTTGCCCGCCACGGCGCCCATGCGCCGCGCAGAGGCCAGCAGGGGCGACAGCCGGACACGGGTGCGGGCCATGCCTCAGGCACCCTGGGCGCGGATCGGCTCCAGCGTCACCGTGACACCGCCCTCCGTCACCTTGAGGGCACCCGGCCGCAGCCCCATCCGGGCCGCCTGGTCGATGGCGCTCTGCTCGACCTTGTGGACCACCGCACCTTCGAGCAGTTCTTCGGCCAGCAATCCGCCCCAGCGGTTGAGATTGGAGGCCAGCAGGCTCGGCAGGCCGTCGATGGCGAGGTTTTCCCGGCGGACACGGGCCAGGCGGACCGTCGAATCGCCTGCGTCGAAGCGCAAGCCACTGCTGAACATCAGCGAGCCCTTGAAGCTGCGCGAGGTGAGCATGCGCTCCTGCACACCGAGATCGAAGCCCAGCATCAGCCGGTCTTCCGTCGGCAGCAGCCGCAGTTTCGGCGAAGCCAGTCGCACGTCGAAGATCTCCAGCACCCGGCGATTGGCCGGAAAGCGCTCGCTGAGCGCGGCCAGGATCTGGCGTTCGCTCAGCGTGAACTCCCGCGGCCCGGGTGTGGCGCAAGCCGACAGCAGCGCCACGGCCCCCGCCAGACTGCCGGCCCTGCGCAGCCAGTCACGCCGGTTCGGCCAGTGCGGCGCGGTCGCTCGGACCGCCTCGGTGGACACGGTGGATGCAGACAAGTCGAACTCCATTGCAGGACTCCAGGAACAGGACAGGCAGAACAGACAGGCCACGCCACGTCATTCCGCGGACTATACCGATTGACCGAGTGCGCAAAACCCGTCTACATTAACATTACTGACCGGTTAGTCACTTAAAACCATCCCCCTGATCTTGACCTTGACACCGAGCCCCGAGTCCCCCGCGCCCGTTTCGCACCAGCGCCGCAAGGCCGAACGCCCGCAGGAACTGCTGGATGCGGCGCTGAGCCTGTTCGTGGAGAAAGGCTTTGCGGCCACCCGCATCGACGAAGTCGCCACCCGGGCGGGTGTGTCCAAAGGGACGCTCTACCTCTACTACGCCAGCAAGGAAGAGCTGCTCAAGGCGGTCATCGCGCAACGCCTGTCCAGCCAGATCGCCGAAGGCGCACGCCAGGTGGCGCAGCACCAGGGCTCCTGCGCCGAATTGCTGCTGGACGTGCTGGCCACTTGGTGGGAAAACGTCTTCGACAGCGATGCCTCGGGGGTGTTCAAGCTCATCATCACCGAGGTCCGCAACTTCCCCGAGATCGCCGAGTTCTATTTCCGCGAAGTGGTGGAGCCGGGCCAGAACCTCATCGGCGGCGTCGTGCAGCGGGGCATCGAGCGGGGCGAGTTCCGGCCCGTGCAGGTCGACATGGTCGTGCATTCGCTGGTGCTGCCGATGGTGATGCTGTGCATCCACAAGCACTCGCTGGGCGCGTGTGGTGGCATGCAGGCCATGCCGGCGCCACGCCTGTTCATCCGCCAGCACATCGCGCTGCTGCTGAGCGGACTGTGCACCTCCGTCCCGACATCCCCTTTGCCGCTCCACACCCCGGCCACGCCATGAACCGTCCTGTCAAGATTGCCGTCACCGTGCTGGCGGTCGCCGCCGTGGTCCTGGGTGCGCGGCTGTTGCAGAGCCGCAAAGCCGATGCCGCCGCCAGCCCGACGGCCGCCGCCTCGGCCCCGGCGCCTGCCGCGCTGGATCTGCGCGACAGCGATCTGGTGCTGGCCGCCAGCGCCGACCTGGCCCGCACGGTCACCCTGTCCGGCAGTGTCAAGGCGGTGAGCACCGCGCTCGTCAAGGCGAAGGTGGCCGGCGAGCTGCGCAACCTGGGGCCGCGCGAGGGCGACACGGTGCGTGCAGGCCAGGCCGTGGGTGACATCGACGCCACCGAGTTCGCGCTGCGGGTGACGCAGGCCGCGCAGCAGGCCGAGGCCGCGCGCGCGCAACTGGACATCGCCCGGCGCCAGCTCGACAACAACCGCGCGCTCGTCGAACAGAGCTTCATTTCCGCCACGGCGCTGGACACGTCGGTCGCCAACCACGCCGCCGCCCAGGCCAGCCTGCAGGCCGCGCTGGCCGCCGCCGACCTGGCGCGCAAGGCACAGGCCGACACCGTGCTCAAGTCGCCGATCAACGGCACCGTCTCGCAGCGCCTGGCCCAGCCGGGCGAGCGGGTCGCCGTGGATGCGCGCGTGCTGGAGGTGGTCGATCTGAGCCAGCTGGAGCTGGAGGCCGCGCTGCCCGCGGCCGATGCGGGTCTGCTGCGCCCCGGTGCCACGGCCGAGCTGCAGGTCGAGGGGCTGTCCGACCCGGTCAGTGCCCAGGTCGCGCGCCTGAATCCGGCGACGCAGGCCGGCACCCGCGCCGTGCTGGTCTACCTGAGTCTGCAGCCGGCGCAAGGCCTGCGCGTGGGCCTGTTCGCCCGCGGCACGGTGGCGCTGGAGCAGCGCCGCGTGCTGAGCCTGCCGCTGTCGGCGGTGCGGCTGGACGACGCCCTGCCCTACGTGGTCGTGCTCGACGGGTCAGCACTGCGCCGCCGCACGGTGAAGACCGGCGGACGCGGGCTGGTCGAGCGGACCGAGTCGGTCGAGATCACCGACGGTCTGCGCGAAGGCGATCGTGTGCTGCGCGGCAGTCTGGGCACCGTGCGCGACGGCACCCCCGCCCGGCTGGTCGCCGCGGCACGCTGAGCGGAGCGCGCCGCCATGTGGTTCACCCGCGTCTCCATCACCAACCCGGTGATGGCCACCATGGCCATGCTCGCGCTGGTCGTGCTCGGCCTGTTCTCGTTCCAGCGGCTCAAGGTCGACCAGTTCCCGAGCGTCGAATTCCCGACCGTGGTGGTCAGCCTGGAATACCCCGGCGCCTCGGCCGAGATCGTCGAGACCGAGGTCACGCGCAAGGTCGAGGAAACCCTCAACGCCATCGCCGGCGTCAACCAGCTCTATTCGCGCAGCTATTCGGGCACATCGGTCGTCATCGTCCAGTTCAACCTCGACCTCGACAGCCGCAAGGCCGCCGACGACGTGCGCGAGAAGCTGGCCGTGCTCAAGCCGCTGCTGCGCGAGGAAGTGAAGGAGCCCAAGGTCCAGCGCTTCGACCCGTCGAGCCGGCCAATCTGGACGCTGGCGGTCAAGGCGAGCGATCCGGCCCAAGTCAACGCGGTGCAGTTGTCCACCTGGGCCGACCAGACCCTGCGCAAGCGGCTGGAGAACGCGCGCGGCGTCGGCTCGGTGGCGCTGGTCGGGGCGGTGAAGCGCGAGATCAACCTCTACCTGGACCCGCAGAAGCTCGAAGCGCTGGGAGTCGGCGCCGACCAGGTGATGGCCGCGGTGAAGACCGAAAACCAGGACCTGCCCGCCGGCACGCTGCGCGCGGCCGACAGCGAGCGCGTGGTGCAGATCCGCGGCCGGGTGCAGCGCCCGGAGGACTTTGCGCAGATCGTCGTCGCGCGCCGCGGCGCCACGCTGATCCGGCTCGGCCAGGTCGCCCGGGTGGTCGATGGCCCCGAGGAGATCGACTCCCTCGCCCTCTACAACGGCCAGCGCACCGTCGCCCTCGAAATCCAGAAGGCGCAGGGCGAGAACACCATCGAGGTGGTGGACGGCCTGAACAAGGCGCTCGCGGCGGTGCAGGCCAGCGGCGAGGTACCCCCCGGTGTCGAACTCAGCGTCGTGCGCGACAGTTCGCGGCCGATCCGCGCCTCGGTCAACAACGTGCGCCAGACCCTGATCGAAGGGGCCGCGCTCACCATCCTGATCGTCTTCCTGTTCCTGAACTCGTGGCGCTCGACGGTCATCACCGGCCTGACGCTGCCGATCGCGCTGATCGGCACCTTCCTGTTCATGCAGCTCTTCGGCTTCTCGATCAACATGATCACGCTGATGGCGCTGAGCCTGTGCGTCGGCCTGCTGATCGACGACGCCATCGTCGTGCGCGAGAACATCGTGCGCCACGTCCAGATGGGCAAGTCGGCGCATGACGCCGCGCTCGACGGCACGGCGGAGATCGGGCTGGCTGTGCTCGCCACCACGCTGTCGATCGTCGCCGTGTTCCTGCCGATCGGCTTCATGGGCGGGATCATCGGCAAGTTCTTCCACGAGTTCGGCATCACCATCGTGGCGGCGGTGCTGATCTCGATGTTCGTCAGCTTCACGCTCGACCCGATGCTCAGCTCGGTCTGGCACGACCCGGCCATCCACGACGAAGGCAAGCCCTTCCAGCCGCGCACCCTCTACGACCACACACTCGGCCGTGTCACGCACGCCGTGGACCGGTTCTCGCACGGGCTGGGCGAGTGGTACCAGTCGGCACTCGGCTGGTCGCTGCGGCACCCGCTGGCGACACTCGGCCTGGCGCTGGCCACGTTCATCGGCAGCCTCGCGCTGGTGAAGTCGCTGGGCACCGAGTTCGTGCCGAAGGCCGACTACTCGGAAACCTTCGTCAGCTTCAACACGCCAGTCGGCTCGTCGCTGGAGGTGACCGAAGGCAAGGTGCGCGAGGTCGAGGCGATCATCCGCGAGCGGCCCGAGGTGCGCTACACGCTGACGACCATCAACACCGGCCAGGCGCAGGGCAAGATCTACGCGCAGATCTACATCCGCCTCGTCGATCGCAAGGACCGCACCCTCAACCAGGACCAGCTCACCGGCCCCTTGCGCGAACGGCTGGCGCGCATCCCCGGCATCACGGTGACCCACGTCGGCCTGCTCGACGCCGTGGGAGGCAACAAGCCGCTGCAGGTGTCGATCCAGGGCAGCGATCTGGCCGATCTGCAGCGCCGCAGTGCCCTGATCGCCGACAAGCTGCGCAACATCCCCGGCCTGGTCGACCTCGACACCAGCGCCAAGCCGAACCAGCCGACGGTGGCGATCGACGTGCGGCGCGACGTGGCGGCGGACCTGGGCTTGAGCGTGGGCAGCATCACGAACGGCCTGCGCGCGCTGGTGGCCGGGCAGACCATCGGCAACTGGCGGGCGAGCGATGACCTGAACATCGATGTCAAGGTACGGCTGGCACCGGACGCCCGCGACGACCTCGGTGACCTGCAGCGCCTGACGTTCACGGCCGGCCAGAACGCCGATGGCAGCCCTCGCCTCGTCCGCCTCGGCCAGGTCGCCGACGTGCGCGCCGACAGCACCGCCAACCAGATCAACCGCCGCGACCTGACCCGCGAGGTCGAGATCACCGCCAATGTCTACGGCCGCTCGCTCGGCGAGGTCTCGGCCGACGTGCGCAAGGTGCTCGAAGCCGAGACGCTGCCGCCCGGCATGCGCTGGCGCTTCGGCGGCTCGACCAAGGACATGGCCGAGAGCTTCGGCTACGCGGTGTCGGCGCTGGCGATGGGCGTGATCTTCATCTACATGATCCTGGCGTCGCAGTTCCGCAGCTTCCTGCAGCCGATCGCGCTGATGAGTTCGCTGCCGCTGACGCTGGTGGGCGTGGTGCTGACGCTGCTGGCCTTCGGCTCGACGATGAACCTGTTCTCGATCATCGGCGTGGTGATGCTGATGGGGCTGGTGACCAAGAACGCGATCCTGCTGCTGGACTTCGCCATCCGCGCCCGCAGCGGCGAAGCGACCGGAACCCCGATGGACCGGCACGCCGCGCTGCTGCTGGCCGCCAAGGTGCGGCTGCGGCCGATCCTGATGACCACGCTGGCGATGATCTTCGGCATGGTGCCGCTCGCGTTCGCGCTGTCGGAAGGCTCGGAGCAGCGCGCGCCGATGGGCCAGGCGGTCATCGGCGGCGTGATCACCTCGTCGGTGCTGACGCTGGTGGTGGTGCCGGTGATGTACGGCTACATGGACGATCTGGCGGCGTGGCTGCGGCGCCGATTTGCGCCGCCGTCGGCAGTTCGTCAGATCGACGACACAGCCAGCTCCTAAAATGGCAGGTTTCGTTGCGCATGATCCCGAGGAAATCAAGATGAATGTCGAACAAGCCCGCTTCAACATGATCGAGCAGCAGATCCGCCCTTGGGACGTGCTCGATCAGTCGGTGCTGTCCCTGCTGGCCATCGTCAAGCGCGAGGATTTCGTGCCCGCCGCCCACCGCAGCATCGCGTTCACGGACCTGGAGATTCCGCTGCCCGGCGGCCAGGTGATGCTGGCGCCACGCCTGGAGGCCCGCCTGCTGCAGGAGCTGGAACTGCACCGCCACGAGAAGGTGCTGGAGATCGGCACCGGCTCGGGTTTCATGGCGGCGCTGATGGCCCACAAGGCCCAGCAGATCGTGGGCTACGAGAAGCGCCCGGAACTGGTCGCGATGGCACGCGAGAACCTGCGCCAGGCCGCGGTGATGAATGTCGAGGTGCGCCAGGGTGACGGCGCCAAGGGCGATGCCGCCCGCGGCCCGTGGGACGCGATCGTGCTGTCCGGCTCGGTGGCCGAGATTCCGCAAGGCCTGCTGCAGCAGCTCAAGGTCGGTGGCCGTCTGGTCGCGGTGATCGGGGACGAGCCGATGATGCGCGCCCTGCGCGTGCGCCGTCTGAGCGAGCGGGACTTCGCCACCGAAGTGCTGTTCGACACCGTGGCGCCGCGTCTCGAAGGCTTCTCCCAGCCGTCCTCCTTCAAGTTCTGACCACGGACCCACGGACATGCAGCCACTTCGAGTCGAGGCAGTCGCCGCGCTGGTCCAGGCCTGCCAGGCGCAGGGCCAGCGCCCGGTGCTGCTGGACGTGCGCGAACCCTGGGAGATCGCCACGGCGCGGATAGTGCTGGACGGCGCGGCATCGGTCACGGTCCCGATGCAGCAAATTCCCTCCCGATTGGCCGAAATCGATCGGAATCAACCCATCCTTGCGCTCTGCCACCACGGCATGCGCAGCCAGCAGGTGGCGCTGTTCCTGGACCGGCAGGGATACCCCATGGTGTATAACATCACAGGGGGTATCGATGCCTGGTCCCGCCAGATTGATCCATCGGTGCCCGTGTACTGAGTTCCCGTTCCAGTTCGAGGAAGCGTCCATGTCCGTGTTGAAAACTCCCCTGCCCTTCGGCCGTCTGGCCCTTGCCGCTGCTGTCATGGCGGGCCTGTGTGCGCCCGTCTCGGCCCAGAGCCTCAAGGAGGTCTACGAGGCGGCCAAGGCCTATGACGCGACCTACCTGGCGTCCCGTGCCGCGGCCGAGTCCAGCCGCTACAAGGCGGCGCAGGCCGATGCGCTGACACGTCCGACCGTCAACCTGCAGGCCGGCGCCACGCAGGCCGGCACCGATACCCCCCTGTTCGGCACCCGCTCCACCAGCACCGGCTCGCTGGGTCTGGTGGCCGTGCAGCCGCTGTACAACCGCCCCAACGGCTTCACCATCGACAAGGCACGCAAGGCGCTGGACATCGCACAGGCCGACCTCGCCAGCGCCGAGCAGGATCTGGTGGTCCGTGTCGCGCAGGCCTACTTCGATGTGCTGGCCGCACAGGACACCCTGTCCACCGCCCGGGCGTCCAAGACCGCCATCAGCGAGCAGCTGGCCTCGGCCAAGCGCAACTTCGAGGTCGGCACCGCCACCATCACCGACACCCGCGAAGCCCAGGCCCGCTTCGATCTGGCCACGGCCCAGGAAATTGCGGCCGACAACGACGTGCGCACCCGGCGCCTGGCGCTGGACCAGATCGTCGGGCGGCAGGGCCTGCAACCCAACGGCCTGTCGATGCCGGTGAACCTGCCAGTGCAGGCCGACGCGGTCGACGCCTGGGTGGAGCGCTCCGAGGGCAACCCGTCGGTGCGCAAGGCCCGTCTGGCCTATGACATCGCCAAGCTCGAGACGCAGCGCACCGACGCCGTGCGCTCGCCGACCGTCGATCTGCAGGGCCAGATCGGTGGCGCCTACAGCCGCGGCTCCGGCGCCAGCTCTTCCGGGGGCGCCGGCACCTCGCTCAACCACTCGGTCGGCGTGACCCTGAAGGTGCCGCTCTACACCGGCCAAGCGATCGAGAACCAGATCCGCGAGGCGGTCTCGCTCGAAGAAAAATCCCGCAACGAACTGGAAGCGGCGCGGCGCGCCGTGGCGCAGGCCACCCGGCAGGTCTACTTTGGCGTGCAGTCCGGCGCCGCACAGGTCAAGGCACTCGAAGCCGCGGAAGCCTCCAGCAAGCTCGCGCTGGATGCCACCAAGCTCGGCTACCGGGTTGGCGTGCGGGTCAATCTGGATGTGCTGAACTCGCAGACCCAGCTCTTCTCGACCCAGCGCGATCTGGCCAAGGCGCGCTATGACGTGCTGGTCAACAGCCTCAAGCTGCGCCAGGCCGCCGGTGTGCTGACGGCGGACGACCTCGACGCTGTCAACGGGCTGCTGTCGGCGAAATGAGCCGGCGCATGGCTTCGGCCATGCGCAGCGCAGCGCCCTGGTCCTGTCCGGCATAGGCCCGGGCGGCAGTGCCGGCCTGTGCCCGCGCGCCACTGCGCTCTGCCAGCGCGCACGCGGCGGCCACCGCCACGTCCAGGTCTGCACAGCGCCACGCAGCACCCGCCGCGATGGCCCCTTCGGCCGCCTGGACAAAGTTGAAGGTGTGCGGCCCCATGAACACAGGACACGCACAGGCCGCTGCCTCGATCAGGTTCTGCCCGCCCAATGGCGCAAAGCTTCCGCCCAACAGCGCCGCATGGGCGCAGGCGTAGTAGGAGGGCATCTCCCCCAGCGAATCGCCCAGCCAGACCTGCGCCTGCCGTGCCAGCGCACCTGGTCCGCCGCCGCCCCAGGTGCTGCGCCGCACCAGTGTCAGGCCAGCGTCGCTCACCAGCCGGGCCACTTCGTCGAAACGCTGCGGGTGACGCGGCACCAGCAGCAGCAGGGGCTCCGGCTGACCCTTGTCGGCCGCTGCACGCCGGTCCAGCAGCCTGCGCCAGGCCGCCAGCAGCGGTGCGTCTTCGCCCTCGCGCCAGCTGGCCGCCAGCACCACTGGCCGGGCCAGACCTGCGCTCCAGCTTTCACCCGCGGCCAGCAGCTCCGGTGAAGGCCGCTGGTCGAACTTGAGGTTTCCGGCGACCCGCACGTGGCGCACGCCCGCCAGCCGAAGGCGCAGCGCATCGGCCTCCGTCTGGGCCAGCGCCTGGGCCAGCGACGCGGCAGCCGGCCGCAGCAGCGCATCGAAACGCAGCGACTGGCGCAGGCTCTTCTCGGACAGCCGCGCGTTCGCCAGCACCACCGGCACCGCGGCGCGCTGTGCCTCGTGCAGCAGGCGGGGCCAGACCTCGGTTTCCATCAGGATGCCCAGCGCCGGCCGGTGGCGCTGCAGAAACCGGCGCGTCGCGCCCGGCGTGTCCAGCGGCAGCCAGCACTGGTGGTCCGCAGGCCCCAGCAGCGTGGCACCGGCCGCCCGCCCGGTGGCGGTGCCATGCGTGAGCAGCAGAGGCACTTGCGGATACAGCTGCCGCAGCGCCTGGATCAGCGGCTCGGCGGCACGGGTTTCCCCCAGCGACACCGCATGCAGCCAGACCGCCCCAGGCGGGGTGGCCGGCCCGAAACCCAGACGCTCGGGCATCGCCTGGCCATAGAGCGGCTCCTGCCGGGCCCGCCACCACAGACGCATCAGCAGCGGCGGCACCAGCAGCCGCATCAGCACCCCGTAGGCCAGCAAGGCCAGCCGCTGCGGCATGTTCAAGGCGACACCCCACGGGCCATCGCCACACGCTGCCAGGCGGTATCGACCACCTGCAGCGTCGGCACGCGGTCCCCTCCGACGCAGACCTGGTGCGCGTGTCCGTGTTCGGGCAGCGGGCCCGTGCGCCAGGCGGTCGGGAAGTTGTAGAGCTGCACATGCGGCAGATCGAGCGCCACTGCCAGGTGGGACAGACCGCTGTCGACGCCGACAACCCCCTGCGTGCCGCCCATCCAGTCGACCAGCGCATCCAGCCCCATGCGCGGCCAGAGATCGCAGGAGGCAGCGCCGACGCCCGCGGCGATCCGCCCCGCCCGCCGCGCCTCTTCCTCGCTGGCCTGCGGCAGGGCGATGCGCCAGCCGCGCTGCACCAGCGACTGGCCGAAGGCGATCCAGTGCGCCTCGGGCCAGAGCTTGTCGTCGCGGGAGGTGCCGTGCACGAAGACCAGCGTGCGGGACTGCGCCGACGGGGCCACACGGGCCCGCAGACCGAACCGCGGTGGCCCGCTCACCGCGTAGCCCAGCGCCTCGGCCGCCATCTGGCGCGAGCGGTCGACGACGTGGATGTGCGGCGCCAGCGTGATGGCACGGTCAGCCAGCCAGCGGGTGGGCGCTTCCCAGCCCGAGCCATCGGTCCGGTTGCCCAGGGCGTAGCGCAAGCCGCCCGGTGCCATCCGTGCCCGCCGTGCCACCAGCGCGGATTTGGTCAAGCCCTGCAGGTCCAGCACCGCGTCATAGCGGTGCTGCTGCAAGCGGGCGCGGAAGGCCCGCGTCTCGCGCCGCACGTCCGCCGTCCACCAGCGCTTGCGCCAGCGCCGCTGCGCACAGTCGATCACCTCGCCGACGCCCTCGACCCGGCGCACCAGCGGCGCGAAGCCGGGCTCGACCACCCAGTCGATGCACGCATCGGGCAGCGCGGCGCGCAGGTCCGCCACCACCGGCATCGCATGGATCACATCGCCCAGGGACGACAGCTTGACGATCAGGACACGCCGCACGGTCAACAGGAGCCGTCCGCCCTCAGTGTGCAGAGGCCTGCACTTCGGCTTCCGGCATCACCTTGCGCAGCGCGGCCATGAAGTCGTGCTCGATGCGGGCCAGCGCCTCGGCGGTGTGGCCCTCGAAGCGCAGCACCAGCACCGGCGTCGTGTTCGACGCCCGGATCAAGCCGAAGCCATCCGGGTAGTCACCGCGCAGCCCGTCGATGGTGCCAATCTCGGCACCCGGGAAATCGGCCTGGGCGATGAGCTGGTCGACGATGGCGTGCTGGTTGCCCGCCGGCACAGCCACGTTCAGCTCCGGTGTGCTGTAGCTGGTCGGCAGCGCCTTGAGTACCGCGCTCGGATCGTCGAAACGCGACAGGATCTCCAGCAGACGGCCGGCGGTGTACATCGCGTCGTCGAAGCCATACCAGCGCTCGCCGAAGAAGATATGCCCGCTCATCTCGCCAGCCAGCGGCGCACCGGTCTCGCGCAGCTTGGCCTTCATCAGCGAGTGGCCCGTCTTCCACATCATCGGCACGCCGCCCGCCGCACGGATGCCCACCGGCAGGCGCTGCGAGCACTTGACGTCATAGATGATCAGGCAATCGGGGTTGCGCGTCAGGATGTCCTGCGCGAACAGCAGCATCTGGCGGTCCGGGAAGATGATCTCGCCGTCCTTGGTCACGAGGCCGAGGCGGTCGCCGTCGCCGTCAAAGGCAAGACCAAGCTCGAAGTCGGTGGCATGCACGACCTTGATGAGGTCGGACAGGTTTTCCAGCTTGGAGGGGTCCGGATGGTGGTTCGGGAAGTCGCCGTCGACGCGGCTGTACAGCTCGACCACCTCGCAGCCCAGCGCCTTGAGGATGCCGGGCGAGGACGCACCGGGGATGCCGTTGCCGGAGTCGACCACGATCTTCATCGGGCGCGCGAGCTTGCAGTCGCCGGTGATGCGGGTGGTGTACTCGGGCAGGATGTCGTGGGCGGTGATGGTGCCCGGCGTGGCGGCGGTGGTGTAGGTCTCGGCTTCCATGCGGGCACGCAGGCCCTGGATCGTGTCGCCATAGATGGCCACGCCGGCCAGCACCATCTTGAAGCCGTTGTAGTCCTTGGGGTTGTGGCTGCCGGTGACCTGGATGCCGCTGCGGCAGCCGAGGTCGCCGCGCGTGGCCGCCACGTAATAGAGCATCGGCGTGGTCACGGCGCCCAGGTCGATCACGTCGATCCCGGTGGAGGCCAGCCCGCGCATCAGGGCGGCGCTGAGGTCGGGGCCGGAGACACGGCCGTCACGGCCGACCGCCACGGCGCGCTCGCCCAAGGCCAGGGCCTCGGTGCCAAATGCACGGCCCAGATGTTCGGCGAACACGACGTCGAGGGCTTGGCCGACGATGCCACGGATGTCATAGGCCTTGAAGGCGGAAGCGATCACTTGCATAAAGGGGAATCCTGGTTCGATAGAAGAAGCCTGCGCATTGTAGGCAGTGGCCCGTGTCGTTCCACCACCGGCATGGTGGTAAATCCCCGGTGCAGTTCATCAACGCAAAAGTTATCCCGAAAAACAAAAAGCCCGCTCATGGCCATGAACGGGCGATTTTTCATCATCTGACGACAAGTGGCGGAGTGGACGTCCGGGCCGCTAAGGGGTCAGAACGTCTCACCAAAGATCAAATGTTAGCCCAGATTTTGCGGGCAGCACAAGCGATCACTTCTTAACGTCCCACGAAAACTCATCAAATCCCTGTCGCATCCGGGGGTCGTCACGGGGGTCGTCAACTTGGGCGGAGAGCTCTGTAGGGCGGAGCATGCCTCCGTTGAACTGCCGACCCCCGGCCGACCCCCGACTTGTGGGACTGTACCGTGCAAGCAGGGCCCGGTCGATTTGACTGTGCTGCCCCCCAGCCTGTCCAGCGCCGGGGCCACGGGGTCATTCGATGATCGGCACCGGCTCCCGATCCTCGAACGCGGACTGCACGGCCTCGACTGCGCGCAATGCCAGCGCCTTGTCGGCGAGCATTTGGTACTCGTTCGCGAGCTTGCCGGAGACTCGCCAACCGCTTTCCTTGATTGAGCGGATCATGCGGACCGCGTCCTGATGCGGCATCTCGAGCACCTCCTTGAGACGCCGCTCCGCCCGATCAAAGCGCATCAGGACGCGCGCCTCGTCCGCCATCTCGTGACGGATCGTGTGCGCGACGAGTTGGGCGGTGTAGATCGCGTGCTCGGTGAGGTCCGGGTAACGCCAAGCAAGGCTGGCATCCTCGTAGGCGTCAAACGCGAGGTTCGACCGTACGCCGTCCTCGTAGGTGATCATGTCTCCAAAGCGGTAGGCCGTGTCGTATCGCCGCATAAAGGGCCGCGAGAAGGCCTCCAGCACGCGGTCGTACCCGTGGCCGAACTCGCGCACGCCGGTGATGGTCGCCGACACGGGAAGGATTACGCCAGCCGGAATGGCCTTGTCGCGCTGCAAGGTGTCGTTGATCAGGAAGCGGTGGATGCGTCCGTTGCCGTCGCTCATTGGGTGGATGTAGACGAAGCCGAACGCGATGGCGGCCGCCCGCGCCAGCGACTCGCGCCCGCGCGTCGCCTCCTCGAAAACCTTCAGCCCATCCATCATGTCGTTGAGCACCGAGCAGTGCGGACCGATGTAGTGGACGATGTCCTCGCGAATGGTGGCCTGGCCGACGAAGACCGGCGAGCGGCGCACGCCAAGCCGAAGCGCGCTCTCGCCAAGGATTCCCTTCTGCAGCACGGTCAGGCCGTCGCTGCCGAGCGGCTCTTCGAGCTTGCCGCAGTGCTCCGCCATGACGTGGGCGAACCGCTTGACGCGATCGGTCTGGTCCGCCTCACGCTCGATCAGGAAGCTTGCGCGCGATTCCTTGAGCGTGAGCCAAGCTGCGGCGCGCATCAGCACGTCCTCGCCGAACTGGCGATCCAGTTCCGTGATTGCAGCGGAAGGATCGAACTGCATCGCCTGGGCGAGGGCCTGCGAGCGTCGAACGAGGGGGCAGAAGGCCGGTGTACCCGGCAGGTTGTTGTTGACCCGCCAGCGCCGTTCGCGAACGGCCTGCGTACGCGTCAGGTAGGCGCCGCCCGAGACAGCATCGACATAGGTCCCGCCGGTCAGATCTGGAACGTCCAGGCGGCGTCCCGTGAGCCACTCGTAGAAGAAGCCGGCCCGGCGTGCGTAGCGCCCGAACGGCTCCGCACGACACCACGCTTCAAGCGGCTCGGGCCCGCAGGCGGCAAACAGCCTCGCGAAGAACTCGAGGTGGATCTCCTCGTACTTCAGGCCGAACTCGAAGTGCCCGGCAAAGGTATCGGCCGGCCTGTAGACGGCCGGATACTGGTTCTCGATACGCTGCGGCGACTCCCGCGCTGCACGGGCGGTCGCAATGGTGGACTCCACGCGCAGCGGTTGAACCAGCACGATGCCGAACCGGGACTCCAGGGTCTTGAAGCCGATCTGCATGTTACAGAAAACCCTTCCTACCTCCGCAGAAACGTGAACAGATCCGTCCTGCGCCAGGAAAATCGTTGACGCGCAATGGTTACATAAAATCATCTACAGGGGAAGAAAAATGGTGACGGTCGGAGAAATTGCCTAAAAATCGCTTCACCCACCTGGCCAAGACGCCGCGGGCAGCATCGACGTGTAAAGCGTCGCGAGGATGGCCAGCGCACCGCGCGGCCTGTCGGGGCGACAGAGCGCCGGCCATGGTCCCACACCGCCTGCGCGACGTCCGCGACGACCACCACCTTGCGACCATGCACGGCCCCCGGACGCGCCACGCCGCCACGGATCGGCGCGACACAGGACTCCGGCGACATCCTCCGCGACACCTTTCCTCGGCTTCGTACGGGCGCACATCCCGTCCGTACCTGGCAGCGAAGGGCCGCTCTTTGACCTCGAGATGATCGATGTGCCGCGCGAACACAGCTATCGAACGGCCTCCTTCTGGCCGACCCATCGCCGATGATCCTCAGGTTTCGCCGGCCGGCCCAGCGTCGCCATCGGCATCCGCGACCTCAACTCCAGGCTCGTCGCCCTCATCCGCGGCGTCCACCGGATCCGGCTGAACAACGGCGCACCAGGCCGCCCAGTCTTGCATCAGCGCACGGCGACGTTCGAAGAGATCAGAGCGCCGGTAGGCGTTCTCGACGGCATTCCCCACGGTATGCGCCAGCGAGAGTTCGGCCAGTTCCTTCGGGTACTGGGTCATCTCCGCTGCCCAGTCCCTGAAGGTCGAACGAAACCCGTGAACGGTCAGATCCTGACGGCTCATCCGTCGCAGCACCGTCAGCATCGACATGCTCGAGAGCATTGTGTCTTCCCTTGCCCCCGGGAAGACGAGCACCGAGTGCAAGCCCCGGAGCTTCTTCAAGGTCTCCACCGCAGCATCGACCAACGGGATGCGGTGCTCCTTTCCGTTCTTCATCCGCTCCGGGGGAACGATCCAGACTTTCGCCTTGAAATCGACCTCACCCCACGTCGCCCCAAGCACCTCACCCGTCCGGCTGGCCGTGAGAATGGTCAGTTCAAGGGCCCGAGCCCCGATGCCCTTCTGCAGCCGCAATTGCGCGAAGAACGCACCGGCCTCCCGATACGGCAGGGCCGGGTGATGCTTCACCTTCTTGAGCTTCGCAGGTTTCGGCAGCAACTCTTCCAGGTGGCCATGCCACCGCGCCGGGTTGTCCCCCTCGCGGTAGCCTTGCCTGGCGGCCCAGGACAGCACGCGCTCCATCCGTTCCCGGATCCGCGAGGCGGTTTCAGTCTTGGTCTTCCAGATCGGCTGCAGCACCTTCAGCACCATGGGGGTGTCGATACGCCGGACGTAGAGCCGCCCGACGTGCGGCGACACATACGTGCTCAGCGAAGCCTCCCACTGCTTCTTGTGCTTCTCGTTCTTCCAGGCGTCCTGGTGACTCTTGATGTACTCCGCTGCGCAGCGGTCGAAGTCGAGGTTGCTCAGTTGCTCAGCCCTGGTCGCGACGACGAGCGCGTTTCGAACCTCAAGCGGGTCCTTGCCATGCGACAAGCAAACGCGCGCCTCTCGCGCCAGTTCCCGCGCCTCGGCGAGACCCACGGTATGTGTGGCACCGAGGCCCATGTAGCGCTCCTTGCCGTCCCGCTCGTAACGGAAGATCCAGCTCCTCACCAAGGCCTTGGTGATCTGGAGATACAGCCCCTTGCCGTCGGCATAGCGGCCCGGCTTCGAGAGCCGGGCAACCTTGATCGCCGACAGCTTCTCAATTCCACCTGCCATTTCGAATGTCCTCGCGTGCTGCCGGGAAGGACGCTCCCCGATCCAATGCATTCATGAAAACATCCGAAGTTGCGGCTTCAACCCCTCGGAAACAGAGCATCGAAAGCACCCCGGGTGGGGTGGCGGCTCGGGTAGTGGAACCAAGCCCGCGAGCATCAACGGGCGCCGACCGGTTCACGAGCCGTGCCAGAGATCTCCAACCTGCTGAGCTTGGTCGCGATGCGCGACTCCATCGTCGGGCGATCCGCCGCCACGATCGTCACCTTGCCGTCGCAGACGACTTCGTGGTCATCGTGGGCTCGCACGCAGAATGTCGCGCTGCGTTCCCCGACCTGTTCCACCCAGCCGGTCAGCCGAATCGTCGTACCGGGCGGGATCGGCCCGCGGTGCACGAGCTGAATGTCGTGTCCGACAGGCACTTCGACCAAGCCATCGATGTGCCGCTGCATCTCCAAGATGCAGATCGATTCGACAACGGCGATGAGATAGCCCGTGGCGAGGCACTCGATCAGGGTGTCGGCGTAGCCCCTTCCATGCGGAAGCCGCGTGAACAGCGCGCGCGCCGTTTGATCTGATGGAACGACGTAGACCTCGCTAAAGCAAATTTCACTGACACGTTGGTGATCCATTGAGTAGCTGCCGAGCATGAGCCCCGATCAAGTCAAAGGACTGGGAGCCGGCAACGTCACCAAGACCATTGCAGCCGCAGCTGCCGTGGCGACGGCGCACGACTCTTCGGGGTTGGGTTGTAAGGCCCTCCAGCATCGGCAAGTCGAAGTGATCGCGCCACGCAAAATCGCCGAGTCAAATGGCCGATTTCGCGGTCAGCTTCGCCAGTCGACTGGACGGACGCTCATCGCGCGGTGCGCCTATCGCCGCGATGGCGACCCATGGTCTGATCGACGACATTCGATCGCGAAAGCGCAGTGGGCACAGAGACCCGAGTCGCGCGCAAGCGCTGCCTGCGCGTTCCCCGACAGAATCGCCTCGCGCCGAGCAACGAGCGCGAGCACCTGCGCCTCCGACAACAACTCGACGCGGTGCGTCGAGGTCCGCCTTGGCCCTTGCACCAGGACGTAGGCGTAACGAGCCACCGACTCGCCCGTCTCCGACATGAGCACCAGGCGCTGCACCGACAGCTCAATCACGTCGGACAGGTAGGGCCGATGGATACGACGGGTCTTGAGTTCGGCCGGCGTGACGACACCGTTCTGCGCCCGGTACGCCCTATCCACCCTCGCGCTGAGCCTGATCTGCGGCAACTCCAAACGGAACGTCCGTTCCGCATACGCGAGTTCCGCGCCCAACAGTTCGTCCGGCAGTTCACACGCCGCGCCAATCCGCCGGTACGCCCACCGACAACACCATGCGCCGGCGAGCGCAATGAGGACAGTCGCGACAATGTCAGCGGACACGGAACAGCATCCTGAGCCACCGGCCCTGCGAGCGCAGGTACCGCCACGCACTGCGCAGCTTCGCGACGAAGCCACGTGCATTGCAGACATGCCCTGCTGGCCGGAGCGGTTCATCCCCCGGCGCTCGCTTGCCTTCCCGAAGGAACCGCGCGTGAGCACGTCGTCCACGTGCCGTCGCAGCCAGCCCGGCCACCGACAGACGCTGACCGAACCGATGTTCCAGGACCACCATGCGCTCGCACAAACCCATCCGCGCCAGCTCTGAAGCGCTGACGATCGGCTTGAGGGTGGCGGGTTGATTCGCGACGCGTCGGGTCATGGTTGCTCCCCGTCAAACGATGAAGACCGCGGCGCCGCGACGCCTGTTCTCTCGTCCACCTCGCGGCGCCGAGCCTCGACGTCGAGCAACCGATCCACTCTTTGCGCGAAACGCTCCCGGCACCACCAAGGAAAGAGGCCGGCAAGCAGCTCATACAGACTTGCCATCAACCCGAACGGCAGCAACCCATCGACGCCAAGCGCCGAAATCGCGCCGACGAACGCCGCGGACACCAGGATGCCATCCCATGCGTCCGGCCGCCGCCGAGCCGTCAACCGCACGTAGTTTTCGCCGTCGATAGCGGTGTGGTTCACGAGGCCGACCACGGGGTTGGCCCTCGCGCGGGCGATGAGGATGACGCTGATCTCTTCCCCACGCTGCACTGGCAGCGTCCTGGCCGGCAAGGAGCACGGCACCAGCACACCGTCTCGCCTTCGCAACACGCAACCCGTCCCGATCGCACTCTCCACGATCCCACGCACAACCAGCAGCGGGCGATTCAGTGTGAACATCATTGATTCCTTTCCTTCAAGTCTTCCAGCGCGTGACGGTCAGCCGGCGCACGACTGGTCTATTCGTCAACGACGCCGCCGTCGAACATGCTGGCGGTCACGTTGCCGCTCGGCGCAATTTCGTCAAGGCCGTGGTTCCCGGCGGCCAGCGCAAATGCTGCGCTGCCACGCGAGGCCACCCCGCCCTGGGCCAACGTTTGGGCGACCATGCCTTCGTGCGCGAGGAAGCGCAGCCGGTTGATGCGCTTCGTGCCTTTCTTGAAGCGAACCATGTCGTCATAGAGGCTGGGGTCATCGTCCCTCGACAGCTCGAACTGCATGCGCAGCGGCCCCTCACTGGTCGCGGCCTTGTGGTTCACGATTCACCCTCCCCTGATCTCGCGTCCTCCTTCGCCGCTGGCTGCGTCGCGGCCTGCCGCTGCATGTAGGCCATGCCGGCGATCTGGAACCCGCGCACATTGGAGTGCAGCGGGTCCTTGATCCCCAGGATGCGCAACTGCGGAAACGCCTGCTTGACCGCCTTCTTGAACAGATGCGCGCCACCGCCGACCAGCACCACGTTCTGGAAGCTGTAGGTGCCGTCGAACCAGTTCACCATCGACGCCACGGTGCGCTGAGCCCGGGTCTGCAGCATCGGCATCACGCTCGACATGTCGTAGGCTTTCTGGAACACCATCGGGTTCTTGCCGGTGCGCAGCGCAAGGTCGATGGTGTCGAGGTCCTCGTAGGGCATCCCGATGCTGGCGCTGATGTCCTCGGCGACCGCCCTGACCAGCTTGTACACGCCGCCGTTGAGCGAGTGGCTCTTGTTGAGCACCAGGCGCATGCCCCGTGCCACCAGCCAGTCGAAGGTGCGCCAGCCCGGATCGATGATCAGGCTGCGTTCGTTCTCGATGCTGTCGCCCTTCTGATGCTGGGCGACGAAGTCGGCAAGGGCTCCGTGCGGCTGCGCCACGGCCAGCGCCTTCTTGACCACAACGGTCCTGCCGCCGCCGATGTCGTGAGTACCGCTGACGGCACGCTCGAGCGCAGCCTTGTTGACGGCGAACAGCGACACGGGCAGGCCCACGACCAGCAGATCGATGTGGCGAAGCTTCATCATCGCCAGGGCACCGCGCACCAACGCCATGTAGTCCGGCGTGTGGATGTACTGGTCGTGCATCTGCGTGGCGCGGAAGCTGTCGGCCGCCAGGTCGACGTCCGGCCCCACCTCATAGAACATGCCGTCGATGGGAATGACGACGGTCTTGCGCCGCTCGAAAGCCGGATTGAGCGTCGGGTCACGCACTGTGGGGTAGGTGACTGACGGGAAGCTGGCGCAGCGGATCTCGTTGCCGACGACGCTGCTGACGTATTTGGTGTTGCCGTAGCCGACATCCACCGCTCTGACGACATAGTCCATGAAGGGCTCCAAACTCAGGTTGGCAAGTGGTCAGCATCGATTGCCCGCGCCGACCGTTCCACGCAAAAGTCCCCGGCAAAGAGCACCATTTCGACGGCGGCTCGATGCCGGTTCGCTTTGCAACCGGATCCGCGCGGGCTCGATTTCGAGCCGTGCTCGCAGACCGACGCGTAACCCTTACGTGTCGGAGCAGACTTGCACTCGAACCGGCTGCGTCAAGGGTGCCTTCCGCATCGGCACCGTCGAACCGCGGCCGCGCCAGTCGGGTTCGGAGCCAGAGGTAGAAGGAAGCCTTGTCAACCCCAGGTCGAATCCAGGCATTCGCCTCTCACGGCGCGCTAATCGGCACTTTTTGCGCTTGCAAGGGCAAGGTTTCGGGTAGACACTGGCGCTGCTTCGGCACGGTTCAGTTGGCGTACCCGCGTGCATCGCGCACCCAAACGCAAGCCCTTCAAGTGGTGGTCTTCACCTTGGCACCTTCGGTGCCTGTTCCCCCGGGACGCGTCGCGTTCTCCGGTGTTTTCTTCTCAGCGGCGTGGCCCATGGCTTGACGATGGAGCCCGTCCCGACCTTCGCGCTCGACGCAGGGTCCGGATGCAACGCCTTGGACATCAACCGCCCCGAGCGGTGATGTCGTTGCCGGTGGCTCGACCACCGGTGCCTTGAGCATCTTGCCGAGGTCAACCCCTTGGCCTCTCCTCTCGCGCCCGATCAAGGCGCGAATCGCGTCAGCTCTGCGGAGCCGGCGTTCGAGTTCCCCTCCCTCGCACTCACGCACCGACCACTTGGTCGGCCGTGCATGCCCGCACTTCGGTGCGGCGGCACGGCTCGCGTGAACGGCATTGCGCGCCCGTCGCGGAACGGGCGCAGCCAGTCAGGCCGGTGCAGGGAGTGAATTCGCGGTGCCGTTCGGGCACTGCACCGGGGGTCATGCCTCCGGGATTGCCTCGGGTTCCTCGAGAACCTGGTTCGCTGCGGCGAACGCCACATTGCGCAAGACGCGTGCTGGCTGGCGGTCACTTTTACGCACCTCCGCGCGGCCGTCGTCCAGGCGACGGTCGCAAGCCTCTGGCCTGGCGTCGGCGCCCGAATCCCGCCGATGCACGAACGACAGGGTTCCGCTCAAGCAGTCAACGGCACGCCACGACATGGAAACGCACATCAACAACCGACCACCTGACAAGCCCAAGCCTTCGGCATCGCGCGCCCCGCGTGATGGGCCACATCGCACCTATGAACACCCGGCGCTCGACACCGTTCCCCTGAATCCGCGCCGGTGCAGCCATGTGCTGCAGTTGATCCTGAAGGAGCACAACTGGCGCCACAGCAGCAAGCCCAAAGGCGTGAGCCACAAGACCGTCGCCGAACGGGCGCGCTTCTGCTACTGGTTGTTCGACTTCCTGCGCGACCACCCCAAGCACTTCAAGCTCGACCCGCGGTCGTTCAGCGGTCGGCACGTCGAAGCCGTCACTCGATACTGGCAGGACGAAGCGAAAGCCGATCGCATGAGCCCGGCGACGATCCAGACCTACTTCAGCTTCATGAAGACCTTCGCCGGCTGGATCGGCAAGGCGAAGCTGCTGAAGCCGATCGGATGCTACTTCGACGATCCCGCGCTCTACCAGCGCGGTCTGTTCAGCGGCGTCGACAAGTCATGGAAGGCCCAGGGTGTGAATGCGGCCGCAGTGATCGCCGAAGTTGAGGTGTACGACGTGCATGCTGCGGCCTCGCTGAAACTGATGCAGGCGTTCCAGTTGCGCTTCAAGGAGAGCGTGATGTTCCGGCCGCACAGCGACGTGATCACGGCGGCGCAGGCGGGCAAGCCAAATGACGGTGTCGAGTCCTTTCTTGACACGCATCGGGGCACCAAGGGTGGACGGGAACGGCTGTTCCCCATCGACAACGCGACTCGCCAGGGCGCCATCGCCTACGCGCGGCGGGTCGCTGTGGGCGTCAATGACAGCGTCAGCGACCCACGCCTGACGCTGCTGCAAGCGATGCGCCGGCTTCGCTACGTGATGGAGCGGTTCGGCATCACGCGCGCGGGCCTGGGTGTGGTGCCACATGGCTTGAGGCATCAGGGCGCGGCCGAGGACTTCGAGCAGATGACGGGCTCGCCGCCGCCAATTGCCGGAGGCCCTTGCGTCGATCTTGAGCTTGATCGCAGAGCCAGGTTCGAAATCTCTCAACGCCTCGGGCACGGTCGCCTGCAGATCGTGGGGACCTACGTCGGCCGCCCCCTCACGCGGCCGCCGGGCGCGACGGCAAGCCCTCCGGTGACGGAGTTGCTGTCAGAGCAATCTGGCGACAGTGTGGCTGCGGTCAGCAACTGATCGATCAGGACCACCAGCGACCGCTCGATGGCGGGCAGCGCAACTACAAATGGCGCGAACGTCGAGCAGATGGACCGGCCGTCTCATCACAGCGGATCAGCAGTCACCCTGGTGGACTTTGGCATGCAGCGCTGTCAGGCGCTGGCGGACATCCAGCGTGCGTGCTTTCGACATCGTTCCCCCTTCAAGCGGGTCGCGCACGGAATGTGCGGATGGCAGGATTGCAGGAGCATCAGTTGCCGGGTCTGGCGCGACGATGGGCTGCCTCGTAGACGCTCGGCCCGGCCATTCGCTGTGCCGGCAGTATTGGCAACAACGCAACATCCCATGGGGAGTCGCTCGCCATGGCGTCATGCCACGCTTGCGGCACTGCGGGCAAGGGCCGCGCCGCGGCTTCGGCGACCCGTAGCTCTGGCCGGCGGATGCCCATGTCACGCCACCGTGGCAGCGTCAGTGTCGGCCGCAGCCAGGTCGCCCGCGTCATTCCCCGAGCCCGCGTTGTGCACGCTTGCCGGCTTCGGCACCTGCGTCCGCAGGCAGGCCGGCAACCATCCTGATTCCGCCATCGCCTGCACGGCGCCGGCCACGACGGCGTCCTTCTTCAGCCCGACCAGGGGGCTGGCGGCATTGGCGTCGACCGCCTCGGTCACGACTTCGATGACCCGCGCCCTGGACACGTGATCGAGGTACGAGGGGCCGGTGGCCGACCACCAGCGGGTCATGTCCAGCCCAAGGGCTTGGGCGATGGCCCCGTTGCAGGGTTGGTCGGTTTCGGAGCCAGAGATACCTTTGACGGTAACTGCGACGACGAACGTCAGCAGTTGCAGCGCGGTGGCCTGGTCCTGCGCCAGCACCCAGCCGAAGATCGCCTCAGGCTGCTTCGGCAGCCGCTCGATCCAGGCCGCGCGTTCGGCCTGCAGTTGGGCCCACGCCGGGCTGGTCTCCATGTCCTCGGCGGCGGCGCGCAGGTCCGTCGCGCCGTCGGTGGCGGAGATGGACAACACGTCGCTTGCACGGTAGTCGAAGCGCAGCTCGTGCTGGAAGATGTTGCCCGCGAGGTGAGCGGTGACGGCGGCGAGCGCCACGTCCGGCCGCGCCAGCAACTCGGCTTGCACGGCGGCGACGCGGTGGGCCGTGAGCCGGCGCATCAGCTTCTCGGAGTGCACGGGCCGGGTTTTCGCGGACGGCAGCGACACCAGCGATCCGTGGTCACCATCCTCGCTGGCCTGTCGTGCAGCCTGTGCGATGTCAGCGCGATCCTCCGGGCGCAGGAGGCCGCGCTTCACGGCGGCCGTGCCGTCGTTGTCGACGTAGACCACGCAACCGGCTTGCGCCATCAGTTCGGGTGGCCAGACGCTCAGCGAGTCCTCGATGGCGCGGATCTGCTGACCCAGCGCGTCCGCCTCTGATTCCAGCCGGCAGTACGCCTCGTCCCGCGCCGGATCATCGTCCTCTTGGTCGCACAAGGCTTCCCATCTGATCGTTCAGGCCGGTCTGCTGCGCCTGAAGCTTAGCGAGCTGGGTCGCCTCGTCGCCGGTGGGCGCGCGGCGCGTCTTCCGCAGCTCGCCGAACTTGACGAACTCGTCGTAGACGTATCGCGTGCGCACGGCAACCCACTTCCAGCCCTCGACGGCAATCTGCCTGGCCTTCTTCTGCAGCTTGTCGGTGGCCAGCCGCTCCAGCAGCGGAATGTCCAGCAGGTAGGCCTTCCGATCGTTGTCGCAGAACAGGTCGCGCCGCAGTACGCCGCCAGCTTTCTCGTAGGCCTTCAGCGTCACGTAGCGGGCCACCGGATCGCGGTCGGACTCGGCCTCGCCCTGGGTCAGCAGTTGGCGCAGGTGGTCGGCGCGGCGGTTCCACTGCGGCAGCCCGGCCCAGGCCTGTTCCTGCTTGTCGTGATCGTCGACCGAGGCCAGCACCATCAGGCAGTCCAGGCCGATGCCGCCTTCGCGGTACTGCGCCATCAGTTTGGGGCTGACCGCGGCGAGCTTCATACGGCGCTTGACCGTGACCGGGTAGACACCAAATGCAGCGGCCACGTCCTCGACCGCCTTGCCCTGTTCGATCAGTTTGGCGAAGGCGACGAACTCGTCGGCCGGATGCATGGGGACGTGGAAGCAGTTCTCCGACAGGCTGGCGATCAATCCTTTGTCCGCCGGCACGATCAGCACCGGCACCGGATAGTTCTCGGGGATGTCGCCGTTGGCGACCAGCAGCGTCAGCGCTCCGAGGCGACGCCCGCCAGCGCAGACTTCATAGCGACCGCGAGCGCCCTGTACCACGATCAGGTTCTGCAGAACGCCGCTGTCCTTGATCGAGGCCGCGAGTTCGGCAACGCTCATCTTCGGCGTGTTGCCGCCGCCGCGGGCCTGGTGGTCCTCGGACAGGACCAGCTTGTTGAAGGGGACGAAGGTGCGGGGTGACGCTTCGATGATGGCGTCGATCTCTTGTTTGGTGAACTTCATCAGGGGCTCCTGAATGCGGTGGGTGGATCACGCGGGCCGCGTGTCCTTGCATTCAGAATCTCATCGGCCGCTCCGTCTTCAAGGCCGCGATCCGCACTCCCATCGGAGTGGAATGCGTCGGACAACCACGCAATGCAACGTGCTTCGCCAGCGATCTGCCTTTCCTCTATGCCAGCAGCGCTCCGGGAAGAATCCACTCGCCTGCTCTGCGCTCGACGGAGCCGCTTGGTGGAGACCGGCCGGCACGACCTGCCAGCCACTGCGACCAGGGGCCAGCAGCGGCGATGGAAGGCCTCCGGCGCATGACGTTCCTGGTCGCCATCCACGCGGGCAGTTATGTCCTATTGGCAGCAGACAAGATGGAGAGCGTGCGCGTCTTCGATCAGAGCCTTCCGCTGCACAGCACGGCCTCCAAGATCGTCGATACCCCGTTGGGCGCCATCACCGGCGCCGGATTGGTGTCTTTGCTGGATGCTGTGAAGGCGCGGATTCAGGCTGAACCGGTTTCGCACACGGACCAGGTGCTGTCCATCATCCACGACGAGCGAGACCGCGCCCGCGGGCAAGGCAGCGCGAGCGAACAGGATCTCGCCTACACGAGTTGGCTCCTGACCTACCGCGCGCCGGTCGGCGGCGACATCGCGGTGCGATGCGTTGGTTTCCTGCCTGTGCTGGAGGGTCGGCGGTTCGTCGTCGTCGAGCAAGGCATGGTCATGCCGGTCTTTCCTCTCGACACGCCGCCGGAAACCGTCCATCGGGTGACAGGCGACCTGCGCTCCGACGTTCGCGTTGCGGATGAAGGCACCCGTGCGGACAGCCTTCGGCACCACCTCGGCTCGGTGTGCCGGGCACTGTGCGACGTGGCGGCCAGCAGCTCGCAGGTGTCCACGACGTTCGACTTCGCCGTCACCACGCGAGAAGGCACGTGGTGCGCTGCCAAGCGCATTGACGCCTTGCATCCGGCGCTCGATGAGTGGCCTGGGATGGATGACCCATGACGCGATGGCAGCTTGATCCGGCCACCCCGGCGGTTCGAGACAGCGATGCCGCTCCCGGTGCCGTACCTTTGAAGTGGGCGCACGACGCCACCACCGGCGAGCCCCGGTACATCCACGACCAGGAGGTCGTCAGCAAATGCGGCACTTGCGTTTGCCCGGCCTGCCACCTCGAACTGACGCCGGTGCTGGCCGGCCAGCCGATGCGCGTGCGACCGACGGCCCACTTCAGGCACCCGGCCGGAGCGCAGCGGGACGACTGCGTCCTGGTCGCGGCACGTGTGGCGGCGGCGCGCCACCTCGCGGAGCGCGGGTTCATCGACCTGCCTCGCCGGAGAGTCTCCGCCAACGCGCGCGGTTTCAGTGGCGAGGACTACGAGGTCTGGGTCGAAGAACCGGCCGAGCGTGTGCGCGTCTCGTTGGCCCGCATGCGCGACCACGCCACGGCCGTGCTCACCCTGGACGACGGGCGCGAACTGATCGTCGACCTCACGGGCACACGCGCACCAACGGACGATGGCCCTGGCGTGGCCATCGTGACCATGGCCTTGTCGGACCTGGCACTGGCCATGCTGGACGCCCCGGCGATCCGGGCGCGGCTGCGCGTGCTCCCCGATCTGCGCTGGTGTTCACACTGGAAGGACGACGAACTCCAGGCGCAAGGCCGGTCGAGGGCGGAAAAGGCGGCCAGCGACGCGATGGATGGTTGGACCGCTGAAGACGAGGCCGAGTTTGTAGGCACGCTGCCGACCGGCACAGCACCCGCGCTGGCTCAGACCTACCGCCGGGAGACCCTGCTGCATCGCGAGGCCAAGGCCGCGATCGAGCAAGCCGGGGCCATCGACACGCCTGGCCTGGAACTGATCGTCACGCGCCATCCGCCGGATGAACTGGCCGGGGATTGGGACGACCAGACGATACGCAAGGTCTAGATGACCGGCCGGCGACGCCTCGAACTGGACGAGGTTTGCCTGGAGCGGCGGCTTGGTCGCATCGTCCCGGACGTGATCGCCACGCTGGGCGGCCGGCAAAGCTACGTGCACGGCGGCACGCGGACCACGGTGGGTGAGGTGTTCGATGAGGACGCCGAGGACGGCCATTCGCCGGCCTGGCCGGCCACACTGCTGGTTGAAGTGACCGTCACCCACGGCATCGACCACGAGAAGCTTCAACGCATCCGGAAGTTGAACCTTCCCACCCTGGAAGTCGACCTGAGCGCCATGGGCGGCCGCCTCACACGTGAGCAGTTTAGGGATCTGGTGGTCGACCAGATTGTCGGCAAGCGCTGGGTTCACCACCCCGCCCTCGCCGGCAAGTACCGGGTGCTCGAGGCCGAGATCGACGCGCATTCGGTGCGCGCCGATTGGGCCGCACGGATGCGAGAGCTCCACCGCCCACGCTGGCTTGCGAAGCCGGTCGAACACTGGGCGGCCGAGTACGTCGAGGCTGCGACCGCCCATCACGACGGCAACGTGCGGGTCAGGCGTGCGCTGCGATCAACGGAGGCTGCCGAAACGCTGCAGTCCGAACCCCGCGTGGCCGACACCACGTGGCAGCGCCTGGCTGAGGCCGCAGAAGCGCTGCGTGCGCACGGCCTGCCGGGTGGGCTGGACCCGGACATGATCAGCGATACGGGGCTCGTCCCCCGCATCCTGTCGATCCGGCACAACCGGGGCATCGGCTACGCGGTCGACAGCGGCTTCCAGGTGCTCAATGCCATCATGCAAAGCGGTGAAGACAACCGGCGCTGGCACACGCTGTACACCATGGCCGTGAAGACCTACGACCTCCCGCAACACTTCACGCAGAAGCAGGCCGCGCTCTACGCAAGCTGGCGAATGAGCATTGTTGACGGGGTGCAGGCCAAGGACGAGTCCTACCTCCGCCCCAGCACTTACGATGACCTCCTCTGCGCGCTGTTTCCGGACATGGCGGCACGCATCGCAAGCGGCTACGGCGTGCGTGCGGTGCGATAGCGAGCGTCACCTTGCTCGACGACAACCCGCCATACGGCCGGCCTGGCACGCAAACCACCGTCGATTCCAGTGCACTGAGCGCAGGCGCGTGTTCGACGCGCTCAGGTGCCCTGGCGGCCTGATCAACCTGGCGCCCAGGGGCTTCACCGTCCAGCGACACGAGATCCGCTACTCGGTCGCTGCGACCGCTGCGACCGCTGCGAACCACCGCATCGCCGCATCGCCGCATCGCCGCATCGCCGGGCTGCGATGCGGCCGGACGCTGACCCGAGTTGCACTGGATGACGTTTCGCCCGGCGGCTTCGAAGCCGAGCCGATGTCGAAACCCCATCCACAAACGCTCCATTCCGGCTCGACGCCGCCGCCCACGGGCCGTCGAATCAGGCTCCGTCGAACTCGGAGCCCTCCATGAACGCACCGTCGAATCTGCGCCGCCTGCGTGGCGCCCGTATGGCTCTGACTGTCCCAGGCCGCATGCTCAGCCACCTCGCACGGCCCGAAGCCCGGGCGCGAGAAGCTGATGCGCTTGCCGGCCTGCTGGCGCCCTACGAAGGCTTCGACTTCGGGACGTTCCAGATCGTCGAGCACGATGCCAGGACGACGCCGGCCATCGATGAAGTCAGTGCTTTCGACGACTGGCCCGCGCCCGACATCGAGTGGCACTTCGTCCTGTCGTCGGTACTTGAGACCTTCATCGCCGCCGGCCTCGACGAGATCGACGTGCAGATGTACCTGCGACGCCAGCTCGGCATCGACAGCCCCCCAACGTACGAACCCTGGACCGGCTTTGCGCAGGCGCTCGGCCCCAAGCCCGCCGGCATGTTCGCCCTGCCCGGCTTCGAACTCGTCGTGTTCACCCTTGAGGTCCGCGGCCGGCGAAACATCCCAGCCGCCCGCCGCTGGCTGGCCGAGGTCTTCATCCCGCGGTGGCTCGAACCGCTGCTGCGCGGTGCGTCCCGGCTGCCCCGGCACTTCATCGAGCTGGGATTTCGCGACATCCGCCCGAGCTGAAACGCCGCACCCACGATGCGCGGACCTCGACCCGTGCGGTCGGCATCGATGCGCATGCGCACGCCGGCGTCTTGCCCCGCGCCACCGCCTGCCCATACTGCGAACTGCTACCCGTGGATATCGCGTCCACACAGCCTTCACCGCCGCCTGTCGTCAGGCGACCTGAAGTCCAGCCTCGGCTGGCGTTGCGGCCGTTAACCGCCTTGAAGCGACCCGGTCTCGTCCGGGTCATGCCGCCATCGCGGCGTCGAGTTCTGCCCGGCTTTCGCAGTCGGGCGTAGCACCAGGTCCGGATCTTCCGATCCGCGGCCA
The DNA here is from genome assembly GCF_034519685.1 of Sphaerotilus sp. GTDB lineage: Bacteria > Pseudomonadota > Gammaproteobacteria > Burkholderiales > Burkholderiaceae_C > Sphaerotilus. The sequence continues at coordinate 539,471 of NZ_JAXHOF010000003.1, forward strand.
TCGCGCCCTGCCCTTGTGGCGAGGCACCCCGAACGGGAACCCTGTTTCCCGTGCCGGGTGGTGGGTGTTCCCTTTTCCCGAAGGAGAACACCCATGTCCTGTTCGACGAGAGCCTCGCGCTGCACCTGCGTGCTGCTGGGAGGGAACGGCCGCGCCGCGCCCAACCTGGTTCAAGCACGCCCGGTTGCCGCGCTGCTGCAGGCCGCCCCGGTGACTTGCCCCCGCATGGCGCAAGCCATCGAGTCCCTGCGCGCGGAAAGCTGACGATGTTGGTCGGCGTCTACCGCAAGCGCATTGCCGCGACGGCCGTTCAACTGGCCATCGACGACCCCAAGCTGGTCAAGGCAGTGATCGCCCGACTGCGCAAGTCCGGCGACATCGAACCCGACGATCTGGTCTACCTGGACCGCATCGCCGACAACTGGATCAGGATCGCCGAGCAGAACCGCCGGCCCCAACGAGCCTGAGTGGGTGCCACGCACCCCTCGGCCCGCGAAGGCCACGTCAAGCGATGGTGATCGTGATCGATAGATCGGGCCCCGCGTTGATTGGCGTGTCCACCACCCGGTGGACACCTGATCAGCGCCAGCCCGTGTTCCTGCGTGCCGAGTGCCTTCCAAGGTGCCTGCCCACGCCCTTGCAACCCCTGGGGAGTCCATTCCGTCTCCCCAGCCGGGGATGGGTGTTCCCTCTGCACTTCACGGAGATGCACCATGTCCTTCGAGAAACCACGTCCTCGTCCGCGCCGTTCCGGCGTCCTCGACGAGGAAGAGCGCGCCTGGGTGGACTTCTACCGGCGTGTCGGGCGCGAGCCCGCCATCGCTGCTGAAGTCCTGGCCCAGCTGGATGACGATCCGGAGATGAAGCGTGCCCACCTCGCGCTGTACCTGCGTTGCCGGCAATCGCTGGGCACGCAGCAGTTCAGGCAGGCACGCCACCAACGGATCGGGCAGTTCGTCCGCTGGCTTTGCCACGGACTGTTCGTCGTGCCGGTGCAGGCCCTGCACCGCGCATGGCACCTGGGCGGCGATCTGGCCGCCGAATGCCTGCCGGAGCGGATTCCCGTTCCGGTGGAGCCGACGCTGCGCCCGACCCGCAAGGCGACGCCGCGACCGAAGACCGCTGTTGTGACCACGGTAGTTGCCGCCGCACCCGCGGCAGCAGGCGTCGAGGAATCGTCCTCGCGCCAGATCCGGCCCGATGCCGTCGCCAAGGCGGCCGGGCCTGCGATGCCAGGAAGCTCTGCTCCAGGCATGGGCGCGACAACGCTCAGCGTCGTGCCCTGATCGTCGAACCCTCGCGCCCGCCTCCCAGGCGTTGCGCGAGGCGGTCGACACCCTCCTCCGAGCCCACGCCTGTCGCGGCGCGTGCCAACGGTCAGCGTCGAGTCCCTTATGACAACGCGGACCACCCCACTTCACCGACTTGCCCGCGGCAGGTCGCCCCTCACGAAAGGACTTCTTCCCATGACTTCTGCCGCCGACACCCTGCGCGCCATCGAGGCACGCGCCGAACGCGCCATCGTCCAGGAACTGCACCTGATGACGCAGGAGATCCTGCGCCTGCGCACGCACCTGGTCCTCGAAGACCGTGCGCATGCCGACGCCCTGCTGATGAAGCTCGACCACCTCGGGCGCGAACAAGTGGTGGCGCCCCGCGCTGCCGACGAGGCCACAGCCTTCCTGATGCCGCTGCTGCGGCTCGATCCGCTGACCATGGCCGAACCCAAGGCCTACAAGGCCTCGTTCTACAACCGCGAGTACGGCGACCTCGAAGACGTGGTCACCGTCGATGCGTTCGAGACCGGCGTGCAGGTCGTTCGCGACAGACTGCCCGCCGATGGCGAACACGTCATCGAAGCCACCTGGGCCAACGGCCACGGCCTGCTGACCGTGGCCTCGCCGCACGGCAGCGTGCTGGCTCGCCTCGAAACGCTGGACGACGCGATGCCTGAGGCATTGCCGCCGGTGCTCGACGCCTGCCAGGCGCTGCGCCACGGCGACGCTTCGTCCGTCGCGCGGCTGTTCGAGCATGTGCCGAACGAGCGAACGCTCGAAGCAGCCTGACCTTCCGGGTCCGGCCCGCGCAACGCGAGAGAGTTTTTCAACCCCGAGGGGCACGCCTGCCCTTCGGGGGAGGTCGTGCCCCTTCTTGTTCATGAAGAAGTACCGAGCATGACCACCGATTCAACGGCATCCGACGACCAAGCCATCGTCGAGCCGACTCCCCCGGCGCTCGACGAAGCGTCGATCCTTGGGCGCAACAAACGCCTCCTGCTGTCTGCGCTGCGCCAGGTCGGCATCGCCCAGGTCACCATCACCTACGTGGGCATGGGCGACTCGGGCGGCGTGGAAGGCGTCGAAGCCGCAATGCCGGAAGGCACGTGCTTCAAAGCCATGGCACCCGTCACCCTGCATACACAGCGCGCCACCTACAGCGATGGTGCGTGGCAAACGACCGAGGTCGAGCACTCGGTGCCGATCGAGCAAGCGCTGAGGGATTTCGCCGACGAGATCGTCGACTGGCTGCATGGCGGCTGGGAGAACGGCGACGGCGCCTCCGGCAGCGTGGTCTTCGACTGCGCGAAGGACAGCGTGCGCATCGAGCACACCGCGTACTTCACCGACTCCGACTACGAGGAAACGGTGCTGTGACGGCGGCGGCGCCCACGATGCACCGCTTCGCGGTTCACGTGTCGCTGGCCTGCTGGCCGGGGCTGCGCCACGAACAGGCTGCACAGCACTTGTCCGAAGAGATCAGCGAGCCCATGTTCGGACCGCTGTCGACGGCGCACGTGCAACTCGTCCCGCAGAGCTTCGGCATCATGACCGAGGATCTGGCCGATCAGTTGATGTCGGCCTTCCCGCAGGTGCGGTTCAGGCTGCACGCCAACGTGCGCGTGCTGCCCGAGCATCGCGTCGCCGATCTGTCGGGCTTCCAAGTCCAAGCGGATTGGTTTCGGCAAGCCGCCCGCATCAGCCGACGCTTGTCGGCCCCGGCCTACACGGCCCATGCCGGCCTGCGTTCGGAATCGACGCTGCCGGCGATGCTGGACAACGCGCGGCGCTGTGCCGACCTGTTCGGCTGCCCGGTCGGCGTCGAAGGCCTGTACCCGGCCCGCGGCGACGCGTGGCTGGTGTCGAGCTGGGCCGAGTACCGGCAGCTTTTCGAGTCCGGCGTGCCCTACGCGCTGGACCTGTCGCACCTGAACATCCTGGCCACTGCCAGCGGTGTTCGCGACGACGCCCTCGTGCGCGAGATGCTGGCCTGCGAGCGCTGCATCGAAGTGCACGTCAGCGCCAACAACGGGCGCGGCGACTGGCACCAGGTCTGCGATCAAGCGCCCTGGTGGCATCCGCTGCTCGACTCCCTTCACCCCCACGCGGTGGTCTTCTCCGAAGGCAATCACCGCAGAAAGCGATCCACCCCATGAGTTCCATCACCCCGGCCCCTGCGGCCGACTACCGGCTCGGCGCGTCTGGCCAGATCGAGTTGACCGAAGAGGGCGAGGCCGTCGTGCGCGCCTTCCGCGAGGCCGAAGCAGCATTCGATGCCCTGGAGCCGAGCTGGGCCGGCGCCTACCTGGCCAGCCTGTTCGTGCGGCATCCCTGGCTGCAATCGCTGCGCATCGCCCTGCGGGCGTCGGCCGAGTACGACGATCAGGGTGGCAGCTATCGCAGTATCAGCAACAGCGTCTCCGCTGTGAGTTCGATTCCGGGAGCCGCGCTGCCCGAGGATCTGACCGACGACGGTTGATTCGACGAGACCGCTGCGATCAGTGTGATCGAAGCCGATCTGGACGAGAACGACTACTGCCTGTACAGCGCGATCAGCGACGGCCCCGACGGCTGGACTGAGCACGTCCTCGACGTGAGCCGCGACGCGATCTGCGAGTTGCTGGCCTGCACGCCCATCAGCGGGAGCTTGGTGTACCGGGCCGTGTGCCCGTCCCCGGTTGCAGACACGGCGACGCCGTAGCGCCGAGTCCACGTTGATGAAATGAGCGGCGATAGACGCCGCTTCGATATCCACCCCGCGGGGCTGCCCCTGCCGGGTGGCCCCGCCTTCTTTCGGAAGGCATACCTCATGACCACGATCAAGCTGGATCCCCAGCGCGGGCACTACGTGCTCCAACACGCCGATGGCGTCAGCTGCTTCGGCTTTGACAACGCGCGCGACCACACGAACCAGATCGCCGAGCGCCTGAACCGTCCCGACCTTCACTTCGCCGATTCCGACCACGGCGCCGAGAGCGGTTACCGCAAGTACCGGCTGGCCGTCGACGCCTGGTCGACCTCTCCGCAGCACGAGCACACCTACTTCGATCCGGGCACGCACCCCGACGCGCAACGGGCGCTGGAGACCTGCCGCCGGCGAGGCACGATGTGCCGGCTGATCCTCGGTGACCCCGAGACCGGCGAGTCCTGGTTCGACGAGAACGACGTCGTCGGCCGAGTCGGACGCTCCTGCGGCGCGCTGAAGGTGCCGCTGCTCGTGCCACCCGGCGAAGACGGCGGGCCGGCGATTCTCACGGCTTGTCTGTTGGCAGTCATCGATTGGAAGAGCGGCAAGGCGGTCTTCCGCCACCCGCTGTACTGTGAGCCCGAGCTCGGCTTGTTCCCCGAGACCGACGGTCGGTATCGATGGAGCGTTCGGCATCGCGACAAGACGCTGGCGCGCTTCGCCGACTTGACGAAGGCGGCGGCCTACCTCGCCTTCATGCGCGGTGCGACGATCGAGCCGAGAGTGTTCGCGTAGCAGGTCGTTCGGGACGTGCGTCCCGCTCGTCATCGTCGGCACGCACAACCACGCGCGCGCCAGGCATCTGCTTTGCGCGCACCCCCAGGCCCTGCACTGCAGATCCGTCCGACCCAAAAAAAGGACGCCCAAGCGTTGAGGCTCGGGCGTGAATGCACTCTCGTGCACAGGCACAGGGAGGAAGATGCCTGGCTCGGCCGCAGCGTGAGCCGCGCGAGCAGGTTCATTGTCCAACAGCGGGCAAGAGCCTCAACCCCGGCCTCCACGGATGCTGCGCGCACAGCGGTCGGCCTACGGAACATGGGCGCGGCTCGTCGAACAGTCGGCGCGCGAGCATCCAGGCGCGCGCCACACTGTGAGCGCTCCGAACGCTGCATCGCGCAGCGCCCCTGGTGACAAGCCAGCGTCGCAGTCGTCACCTGCCCCATAGCGGCCCAGGCCTGACCTGAGCCCCCCGATCCGGGAACGTCGTTCCCGAGCGGGTCGGCGTTCCCTCTTCCATTCGATTCACAGAGGAGAACGCCATGCACATGGCACAACTGTCCAACGAGGCACTGGCGCGCGAGCTGCTCGCGCCGGTGACCATCGCCAAACCTGGCGTCTGCGTGCTGACCGCCCGCGACGTAGAGAACGATCCCACCAACGGCCTCATCGTCCACGGCCATCCCGCGCTGAAACACAAGCTCGGCATCGCTCGCGAACTGCTGCTGCGTGACCTTGCAGCGGCGATGCAGCGCGGCCCGGTCTTCGACTCGCCGCAGGTGCTGCGCGAGTGGCTGCGGCTGTACTGCGCCCGCATCGAGCACGAGGTGTTTCTCGTGCTGTACCTGGACGCGCACCACGCGCTGTTCGAAGCCGAGGAGATGTTCCGCGGCACCTTGACGCAGACCAGCGTCTATCCGCGCGAGATCGTCAAGGGCGCACTGAGGCGCAACGCTGCCGCCGTGGCGTTCGCCCATCCGCACCCCTCATCGGGATGCGCCGAGCCCAGCCGGGCCGACGAGTTCCTCACCTCGACTCTTCGGCACGCGCTGAATCTTGTGGATGTGAGGGTCATCGACCACTTCATCGTCTCCGGCAACGCCGTGCTGAGCATGGCCGAACGCGGACTGGTGTAGAGCCATGGCAACCGCGTCGCAACCGTCATGCCCGATGTGTCCGGGGCAAGGTCAACTGCTGGGGCAACTCGGCCGACTGCGCTGGTACCGCTGCCGAGACTGCGGCTGGGACTTCAGCCGCGCAGCCCCGAATCGCCCTCAACGCAAGCCCGACTCATCCAACCGTGGAGAACAAAGTCATGCCTGAAGCCCTCGCCGCCCGGCCGCTGAACCTCGCTGAGCCGATGGCCGCGATCTTCGACCTCGCATGCCGTGCAGGCCTCGTGTGGCTGAAGTTCGATGCCGATGCCGGCCTCATCTATTGCCTGCCGACCGGCCGCGATACCGAGGCAGCGGCATGAGCAGGCACCATGTCCAATCCGAGTTCGACAGCCACCCAGTCGTCGTCGTGGCCGGCTACGACCGGCCGACGAAGGAGTTCTTCCTGCAGGTGTTGCCCGACGACGGTGACACCGAAGGCGAAGAGGTGGTCTTGTACAGCAGCCTGCACGAGCCCCAGCGCGACTGGCGCGATCCCGACACCCTGCACGTGGTCGTGGCCGAGTTGCGCCTGAGCTTGCCGCCCGGGATGCTCGATGCAGTGAGCAACGACCGGGCTTCGAACACCGGCAATCGCATCGTCGTTCACCACTTCGATCAGCCGCCGGAGGTGCTGCTGGCTGGTTGACTGTTTCACCCTCACTCACCCCACCCTACTTCACTGATGTGGGGCACCGTGCTGCCAAGCCGGTGCCCCGCTCTCCCTTTCCGGCACCTGCAGCGCTCACCCCGCCGAAGCGCAGCCCAGGGATCAGATCCGCGGCCGCCGATTGACCGATTGACCTTGACACGGGGGCAAGGCCTACGCTGCCAACACTCGGGGCAGTGGTGCCCCGCTTGGAGGCCTGCTATGAACAGCGACCTCGGATCCTGCCTTCGCCTCGCGCGAGGCCTTTTGCAGCTCTACCGTCTGGCCGTCGCGAGTGAGCACCGCGGCGTTGCTGATCACTTGTTGTGCGCCCTGGAGCAGCTCGCGAAGAGCGAAGCTGCGTGCGAGCGCCTGCTCGATCAGGCATACCTGTGGGGAATCAGTCACCATGATTCGACCGACCCGCGCACGCCACGCGCCGAGCCGCAGTGATCGATGCCGGCGCCGGCGGCGGCTTGGGGGAGGCGCGGCCGCTATGCCGCGACCACGAACCTTTGCGCCTCGACTCCGTCCACCTTGAGCGCGTCGAGGTCGATCACGGCGTCGGCCATCGCCGTCAGCTCGGGCGTCTGCGAGACGAAGAACTCGCGCTCGTAGCCACCGAGGCGCAGCACTTCACGCTTCATCGCCATGAACATGCGCTTGCGTTGCGGGTCCAGCGCGCCGTCCGCCTCGTCGGTGAACAACGTCGTGTAGCGGCGGCCGGTGTTTCGCGCCAGGTACAACGCGATCGCGCGGGTCAGGCATGACTCCACGAACGTGCGCTCGCCGCCGCTCATCAAGCTGACGCTCTTGCTTTCGCCGGTGTCGCCGTCGTGCACGACGATGTCGAATCCCTCCTTCTGCTCGCCCTTGGTCGTCTCCAGCAAGGTGTGGATCGACAGCGTGAAGCGCGGCCCATAGCAGGCCAGCAGCAGGTCGTTCGCCAGCGCCGAGAGCGCGGGCCCCGCATCGTCGATCGCCAGTGCGATCAGCCCGTCATTGCTCATGCAGCGCGCGAAGAGGCTCCAGTTGCCCAGCTCGTCCTCGACGCGAGCGCTGCGCGCACGAACCTGCTCGCGGCGCTCTGCCAGCCCGGCTTCTTGTTTGGAGACTTCTTCCAGCGTCTGCATTTCGCGCACCGCCGTCAGCATCGCTTGCTCGGCGGCGCCGAGGGCTTCCCGAGCGGCGCCCAGTGTCCGTGAGGCTTCCGTCACCTGCCGCTCGTCGAAGGCAGGCGACAGCGACGCGAGCGCGTGATCCAGGCGCGCCAGCGCTGCCCCGGCCTGGCTCGCCTGCCGATCCAGTTGCTGCTCGATCGTCTGGCGTGACGCGGCAACCTGTTGGCGTTCGGCGCGCTCGTCGGGTGTTTCGGCAACTGCATCGGCAGCCGCCTCGGGGCCAAGCTCCTGCAACTCCCGTTCGGTCTCGATCAGAGTCGTCTGCGCTTGGGAACACGCCGGTGCCTTCGAGCGCAGCACGGCCAGGCAACTCACCCGCTCGCGTGCGATGGCCTCGTGTCGTTCGGCCCGCGCCAGGTTCTGAGGTGCGCCGGCCAGCGCTTCGCTGCGCAGGCGCGCGGCAATGAGTTCCTGCTGCGCCTCCGACTTCTCGCCCGCCAGCCGAGCCACCTGGGCCTGGGCGCTCGGGATCAGCGCCTGCGCCTCGCGCGCATCGCCCAGCAGCTTGCAGCGGCCCTGCAGATCGGTACCGGCACAAGGCACCTCGCCGGCCAGGCCGAACCGGCACGCGAGTTCCTCGGCCCTGAGCGCTGCGCGGCCTGCCTCCCGCTCGATGCCGGCCACGCGCTGTTCCGCAAGCCGCACCGCCCCTTGGCACTGCGTCAGCGCATGGATCTTCTCGCGACAGGCCTCCGTGCGCGCGCTGCGCAGCACCTGCACGTGTTGCGCCAGCGGCAAGCGCCGGTCCGCACGCTGCACCTCGCCAGCCTCGGCAAGCACCGCCAGGCATCGCTGCCTGGATTGGGTCAGGGCCTGCCGCCGCGAGCGTTCCTGCTGCAGGCGTCCGGCAACCCGCTGGCCGAGCCGCCCCAGCCGCTGCCGCTCGGCCTGATCCTGGGTCTGCAGCGCGCGGCGTGTCTGCGCACTGGTGTCCAACGTGGTTTGGCGCTCGGCGATGAGCTGCACGCGGCGAACCTCGGTGGCCTGAGCCTGCTCGCGCTCGACCACCACGCGGGCATGCAGCGCCTGCACCGCCTCCAAGGCGGCATGCGCCGCCGTCTTGGCACGCTCAGCCGCGAACACGCGCTCGCCCGCTCCTTCGAGTCGCCGGCGCGTCGCCTCGAGGCGCTGACCCTCCGCATCGAGTCCGGACAGGTCCTGGCGGATGGTGGCCAACCCCGCCTTCAACAGGCGCACCGTTTCCGCGGCCTTCTGACCCAGGGCGCGGATTTCCTCCTGCCCGAGCAGATCGGCCAGCAGCGACTTGATCTCGGCGTTGCGATAGGTGCTGAGCTGCCGCTTACCCTGTGCCGCGAACACGGAGGTGAAGAAGGTCTCGGCGCTCCCGCAGATGGCCTCGACGCAGCAGGTGTACGTCTCGACCCGGCCGTCGGACACCGTGCCGTCATCGAGCCGCACCGGCCGCCACACTCCGGCGTCGTCGAGCATGTGCAGGTAGGCCTGGGTGCGTAGGCGGCCATTGAGGCGAATGACGATCTGTGATCGATAGCTGCGACCCTCGTGGGCCCAGGTCAGATCCTTCAAGCTCTCGGGCAGGTACACATGGTCGTAGTAGGAGAAGCCGCCCGCCCCCGCCAGGGCGGCCCGGCTCGGCAGTCCGATGAAGGGCACGAGGCAGTCCATGATCGTCGACTTGCCGCTGCCGTTCGCCCCGACGATGGCGATCAGCTGCGCGTCTTGCGTCAGGCGCTCGAGGTCGAGCGTGATTTCGTCGCGGCCCAGGCCGTCGCGGATGCCGCGGAATCCCTTGAGGGTGAGTGCGAGAGGTTGCATGGTGAGCCTTCAGGAAGCAGGTGTGCTCAGGCTCCCATGCACCGTCACCCCTTCAAGCCCCTGCCCTTCTGCAAGCGACATCCTGGCTCAACTCGACCGAGGTGGAGACTCCCCGCTATGCCGCCGACGGCGAGTCCGCAGTGCGGAGAATGACTCTGGGGCCCGATCCGGACGCGGCCGTCACGCCCTGCCTGCCTCGCGCTCGCGCCGCCTTCGCCGCAGGAGCCAGAGATATGCCGCCGCCAACGCCGCGTAGTTCGCGGCCATGAACCCCGGCGAATTCCACGCCAGCCCGTCGAGGCCCTCGCGCGTGATCGGCCACAGCACCGGCGACGGGTAGTAGTCGTTCGAATGCGTGAACACGTCGATGACGACGTGCGACCACCAGCCCAGCAGCGGAATCCACAACTGCCTCGTCCACAGCCACAGCAGCAGCGTGACCACGCCCGCCGCGATCGCGCTGTGCGTGACGCAGTGCAGGTTGTGCGACAGCCACTCGACCCAGAATGGCAGCGCCGGCTCCTGGCCTGGCGCAGCGATCGCGTAGCCCCGTACTGTTGCCGCGCTGCCGGACCCGAACACCGACCAGCCCACGATGGGAAGCAGATGCGGAACGTCCGGCGCCACCGCGAGCGCCACCGTCGCCGTCGCGGCACGCGACGAGATCGCCCAGCGGCGACGTGCAATCATCACGCCGGCGCCGACCCACAGTGCATGTGCCAGTACATCCATCGACGGCCTTTCCTCTACCGCCCTGCGCGCAGCGCGTCGGCGCGGTCCAGCGACGCGAGGAACTGCTCGGGCGGCTGGAACCCGATCACGCGCAACGCCACCTCCCGGCCCGCGCGGTCGAAGAACACGATCCCCGGCGGCCCGAAGAGATCGAATCGGCGCAGCATGGCCTGGTCGTCGGCGCTGTTGGCGGTCACGTCGGCGCGCAGCAGCAGCGTGTCCTTCAGGCGTGCCTGCACGCGCGCATCGCTGAACGTGAACCGGTCCATCTCCTTGCACGACACGCACCACTCGGCCCAGAAGTCCAGCATCACGGGGCGGCCGCGTGCGGCCTGCAGCCGGGAGTCCAGGTCAGGCACGCTGCGCACCGTCTGGAACGGCAACTCGCGCGCGGCGCCGCTGCGGGCCTCGGCGCGCAGGCCGGCCAGGGGCTGCAGGATGTCGCGATGCCCCGACAGTGCACCTGCCAGCAGCGCCGCCCCCGTCAGCAGGGCCAGCACCCCAAGGCCCTTGAACAGTCGACGATGGCCGGGCGCGTCGACCGGCAGGGGGTCCAGCGCGTGCAGGTAGATCGCCGCGACGATCAGCAGGGCGGCCCACAGCAGTTGCTGCGCGACGACCGGAATCACCGCGCTCAGCATGTAGATCGCTACGCCGAGCATGGCCACGCCGAAGAGCCGCTGCACCGCCAATGTCCACGGGCCTGCCTTCGGCAGCAGAGCTGCCGCCGTCGTGCCGACCGCGATCAGCGGGACACCCATGCCGACGGCCATCGCGAACAGCGCCGTTGCGCCCAGCACGACGTCGTGCGTCTGGCCGATGTAGAGCAAGGCGCCGGCCAGCGGCGCGGCCACGCAGGGCCCGACGATGACGGCCGACAGCACGCCCATCAGGAAGACGCCGGCCGCGCGGCCGCCGCGAACCCGGCTGCCGGCTCCGGCCAGCCGGTTGCGCAGCGCGGCGGGCAGCTGCAGCTCGTACAGGCCGAACATCGACAGCGCCAGCAGCACGAAGACCAGCGCGAAGCCGCCAAGCACCCACGGCGTCTGCAGGTACGCCGACAGCAGCGTGCCGGCAAGGCCCGCGGCCACGCCCGCCAGGGCGTACGTGATCGCCATGCCCAGCACGTAGAGCGCCGACAGGCCGAGCGCATGCCGCCGCGTCGTGTGCCGCCCCTGCCCGACGATGATGCCGGAAAGGATGGGGATCATCGGCAGCATGCAGGGCGTGAAAGCCAGCAGCACGCCGAAGCCGAAGAAGGCCGACACCAGAAGCCAGCGGCTGCCCTGGGTGAACAACCCTCGCACGGCATCGGCGTCCGACGGATCCGGCGCTGCCGGCCGCGCGCGAGTCGCCGAGACATCCGACGCGCCCGCCGCGGGAGCCCAGGCGACCCCGCCAGTCCCGGTCAACGCGACCGTGACCGTCTTCTCGATCGGCGGATAACACACACCCAGCGGCTCGTTGCAGCCCTGGTAGGAGGCGCGCAACTGGACCTCCCGTGCGAGACGGTCCGGGTGGCGTAACGCGACCAGCGCCTGGAACGCGCGGTGGTAGACCTGCACGGTGCCGAAGGTCGGGTCGGCCTTGGGTTCCCCCGCCGGCAGTTCGACGCCGGCCACCGACACCCCGGGCGGATCGGCGACGCTGAAGCTGATGCGGTCGCGATAGAGGTAGTAGTCCTTCGCGGGGGTCAGGGTGGCGACCAGCGTGTTGGCGTCGCGTGCCGCGACAACGATCTGGAAGGCCTGGTCCGGCGGCAGCAGTTCGCCAGGCAGCTTCGTGCCTCCCAGCAAGTTGCGCAGCGAATCCAGGGGGCCTGGCGCCGTGGAACTCGACGGGGCGGGCTGCGCGCGCGCCGTGCCGCCGACATCGGGGATCTGCGCCCACGCCACGGCCGACACGCCGAAGGCCAGGCCGGCCCACAGCATCGTGCGGCGGAGCCGGAGCGCGGCAGCACCGCTCATGCCGCGCTCACCTTCGAGGCCCCCAGCGCACATCCACCGCCGCCTGGATCTTTGCGGCATCGGTGATGCCCTTCTCGCTCATCTCGAAAGCGATCTCGGCCGTGCCCAGGCACACGGCGCAGTCCTCGGCCATCCGGTCCTCGAAGCATTGGAGGCTCGAGCGGTGCACGCCGCGGTTCTCGCACCCGCACCAGCAATAGAGCCGGTTCAGCAGCGCCGGGATCTTCGCCGCGATTCGATAGCCGCGCCGAACCTCGGGCCGCGAAAACTGATCGGCATCAAGCACCGCCGACGCATCGCTGCGGCCGCTGACGACGATGCGAAGTCCGTCGGCGCGCAACATGCCGACTCGCCATCCGTTCGCGCCGGCGCTCGGCACCTCGGCCCGAGAAGCGCCGACGTTTGCGTCTCGCGGCGGCGTCGGGACGAGCCATGTCATCAGCGCAGCCACGCAGACCACCGCCAGCACGGCCAGCAGTGCCAGTACAGCGTTGCGCGCGGTCCCGGGCCTGGCGACGACGCTCGAACTGCGGTCGTGGCCGTTCCGGATCGAGCACTTGTCGTGGGCACGTCGCTTCATGGGCATCTCCTGAAAATGGTCCTCAGGGCTTGGACGCGCGCCGGAGCTCGGCTTCGAGTTGTGCGCGCGGCACCGCGCCGACGAGCCGGGTGCCATCGGCCAGCACCAACGTCGGCGTTCCGTTGATGCGGTGCCGCTTGGCGAAGGCGGCGATCTCGGCGATCGGGTCGGCGCAGTTGGCCGTCCCCACCGGCGCGACGCCGGCCCGCATCACCTCGGCCCAGGCCTTGGTGCGGTCGGGGGCGCACCAGACGGCGCGCGACTTGGCGGCAGCCTCCGGGTGCAACTGGTCGATCGGATAGAGAAAGACGTACACGGTCAGGTCGTCGATCTCCTTCAAGGTCGTCTCGAGGGCCTTGCAGTACGGACAGTCGGGATCCTCGAAGATGGCCAGCTTGCGCGCCCCGCTTCCCTGCACCCACGAGATTGCCAGCCGGGTGTCCAGCGTGTCGAAAGCAATCCGGTTGATCTGGGCCAGCCGTGCGTCGGTGAGGTTGCGCTTTGCCCGGACGTCGACCAGCGGACCGCCGAGCAGATAGCGGCCATCCTCGGTGACGTAGAAGACCTGGCCGTCGACCGCCGCTTCGAGCAGGCCGGGGATCGGCGTGCTGGCGACGGTCGGCGCCTCGGCGTTCGGGAACAGGCGCTGCACCGTCGCGCGCACGGCGGCTTCATCGGCGTATGCCGCAGTGGCCAGCCCGGTGGCCACGAGCGCGATCAGGCTTCGCGATCCCATGCTTCAGGCCTTGACGAGGTAGTTGCGCATCAGGCCCGTGTCCTCGTGCTCGAGCATGTGGCAGTGATAGAGGAACAGGCCCGCGTGGTCCTCGAAGCGCAGCAGCACGCGCACGCGCTCGCCGGGCATCACGAGCACGGTGTCTTTCCAGCCTTCGTCGACGAAACCGGCGCTGACGGTGGTGTACTCGCGGGCGTTGCGGCGCAACAGCGCGCGCGACAGGACCCGGAACTGCAGGCCGTGCACGTGCATCGAGTGCGGCATGGCCATGCCCATCATCGAGCCGCGCCCTTCGTTGCGGAACTCCCAGATCTCCTGGGTGCCGAGCTTGACGGTCTCCAGCTCGCTCGCGCCGAGCATGTCGAAGCCCCGGCCGTTGATGCCCCAGACCATCATCCCCATCGTCGGCTCGAAGACCTTGGGGCGCGCGGCGTTGACCGCCGCGCCGGGATCCGCGGGCGCGATCTGCGTCAGCGCTGCCGGCAGCGTGCCCGGCTGCGCAGGGCCGCCGTCCACCCGGAAGCGCTGCACGTCGAACGCCGCGCCGTCGGGCAGGCCGGCCTGGGCGCCACCCATCATGCCGCCCATCATTCCGCCCATGTTCGTGCCGCCTTCGAAGGCGAGGCTGCGCAGCGTCACCTCGCTGCCCGCCCGGCGGCGGCCGAAGTCCACCCACAGGTCGACGCGCTCGGCCGGCGCGAGCATCACGTAGTCGCGCTGCACGGGCGCGGCCAGCAGGCCGCCGTCGCTGCCGATCACGGTGAGTGGCGAGCCGTCGCTCCAGGCCAGCTTGAGCGTGCGCGTGTTCGCCCCGTTGAGCAGGCGCAGCCGGTGCGGGCGGCGCGCGACCTCGCGCACGACGTGAGTGCCACCGTTGACGAGGATCTGGTCGCCCAGCACGCCCATCATCGAGCCCATGCCGCCGCCCATCATGCCGCCGCCGCCCGAGCCGCCACCCATCATCCCGCCGCCGCCCATCATGCCGCCGCCCATCGTTCCGCGGTCTCGCACACCCGGGCTTGCGGCGCTGCCGCCGGGATAGACGAACTGGTTGTCGCCGTCGAACTCCCGGTCCTGGACGACCAGCGGCAGGTCGTGCGCGCCGCCGGGAAGCTCGAGCGCCGCTTCCTCGTCGTCGCCGACGATGAACAGGCCGGCCAGCCCGGCGTACACCTGCGCGCCGGTACGGCCATGCGGGTGCGGGTGGAACCAGTAGCTGCCGGCGCGGTTGCGCACCGTGAACTCGTAGACGTAGCGCGCACCCGGCGCGATCGCGAAGCGCGGGTGCCCGTCCATGTCGTCGGGCACATGCAGGCCGTGCCAGTGGATGATGGTCGGCTCGGACAGCCCGTTGACCAGGTCGATGCGCACGCGCTGGCCGCGCCGCACGCGGATGAGGGGGCCGAGGTATCCAGCCGCCATGTCATCGATGGCCGCGTGGTCGCCGCGCAGCAGGCGGCCGTGGTAGCGCCACACGCGCGTCGGCGTGCCGGGCCGGATCGACACCTCGCCGGGCTCGGCGCGCAGTTCGAGGTGGACATCGGGCCGCGATCCTGCTTCGGCGCTGCGCGCGGTGCCGGGCCAGCCCAGCGCCGCTGCGGTGAGCCCCGCCAGCCCTCGAGACGATCGAACCAGCACCTCGCGTCGATGGGGGTCTGCGGGCATCGAGGATCGCCCCTGCGGGTTCGCGCCGTGGTCACTCATGGCTTGCTCCGTGGGTGGCGATCGGCTTCCAGGTGCGGCCCGCGTCCCGGCTGAGGTAGACATTGCGCTTGAAGCTGGCGATGGCGATCTCGCTGCGCCGCGCCGGGTTCTGCGCGATGTAGGCCACCGCGTCGTCGCTGAGCGCCGGGATTGCCAGCGCCTGCGGTTTCGCGCCGGCCGTCAGCGCCAGGCGCGCCAGCGCCGCCTGGCCCGCGTAGCTGCTGAACCACAGCTGCGTGCCGTCCAGGTCGAAGGTGACGCCGAGCACCTGGGCTCCGGCCACGAGCCGCTCGAAGCGCCCGCCCGCATCGCGCGACAGGTACAGGCCGTCGGCTGTGCCTACGGCGACGATGCGCGCGGCGCCGGGGTGAACGGCCAGGCTCCTGATCTCGCCGCCCAGGCCGTTGGCCGCGGCGCGCGTCCACTTCATGCCGTCGTCCTCGGTGTGGTACAGGCCCGGCTCGCGCATGCGCGAGTTCGTGCCGGGGTTGACGACGTACACGGAGTGTGTGCCGTAGCTCGTGGCCAGCAGGTGGAAATCCGACTCGCCCTCCAGGCCGAGCATTCGCCAGGTCTTGCCGCCGTCGACGCTCTTGATGAGGCCGAAGGGGTTGGTCAGCCCCGAGCCCGGCGCCGGATGCCCGCTGCTGTACAGAGCGTCGCGCGCGGCCGCGAAGCCCATGTAGTCGTGCGCGGGGCCGTCGGCCTTGGACCATCGGCCCTTGTCGCCGGTCTCGTAGATCGCCAGGCCGTGGTGGCTCGGGATCATGAGCCGGCTGCCGTCGGCGCTGAAGGCGAGGCCGTGCACATGGGTCAGCGTGACCGCGTCGCCGGCGCGCGCGGCACCCATCGCGCCGCTGGCGAACGCCAGCGCGAGCATGAGGGCAGGAAGGTGCTTCTTCAGGTTCGATCGCATGACAGTCCTTGTCGGGTGATGAAGTGGAATTCGTCGGCCACGGGCCGCGTCACTGCGCGAGCAGCCGCGCCACGTCGGCGGCCATCGCCGCGACGTCGCGCGGGCCGCTCATCAGCAGGCGCCGCCGCCCCTGCGGGCCGTAGACGTAGATCGCGCTGCCGTGGTCGACGGCGTAGTGGCCGTGGGCGTCGGGGGCATGCGCGGCGTGGAAGAACTTGAACTCCCTGGCGAGCGCCGCGGTGTCGGCCGGATCGCCGCGCAGGCCGAGGAAGTCCGGATGGAAGGCCGTCACGTATTTCGCGAGCACGGGTTCCGTATCGCGCTGCGGATCGACCTTCACGAACAGCACCTGGACGCGCGCGCCGTCGGCGCCCAGCCGCTGGATCACGCGGGCCAGGTCGGCCAGCGTGGTCGGACAGACATCCGTGCAATGCGTGAAGCCGAAGAACAGCATCACCGCCTTGCCGCGGAAGTCCTGCAGGCTGCGCGGCTGGCCATGGTGGTCGGTCAGGTGAAAGTCGCGCCCCCACGCGACACGGGTGATCTCGGTCGCGTTGAAGGGCGAAGCCGGTGCCCGCCAGGCTGCTTCGATGCGCCCACGGATCAACCCGACCAGGCCCGGGTCGTCCCAGGCGGCGGGGCCCAGCTTGCGGCCGATCTCGTTGCCGTCGCTGTCGATGAGCAGCGTCAACGGCACACCGGCGGTGGCGAGCACGGACAGGGCCGCGCCCGCGCTATCCAGGTACGGCCGCAGGTGCTTGATGCCGGCGCGCTCGAAGAAGGGCCGCACGGCGGCCAGGCCGGTCGGGTCGACCGACAGCGCGAGTACCTCGAAGCCCGGTCCGCCCAGCAAGCCCTGCAGGCGGTCCAGCGCCGGCATCTCCTCGCGGCAGGGCAGGCACCAGGTGGCCCAAACGTTCAGCAGCACGACGCGCCCGCGGAAGTCGTCGAGGGCCAGGGTGCGGCCCGCGGCGTCGGCGAATGGCAGCGCCGGCACGGGGCGTGGCGACGCGTGCAGCTCGATGCCGCTTGCCTTCCCTCGCGCCTTCAGGACGTGCCACGCCAGCGGCGACAGCGCCAGCAGGCCGCCGACGACGCCGAGCGCGAGCCAGGTCCTGCGCCCTGTGGCCGGGCCTGAAGCGGGGGGTGCCTCGACAGGTCTCATGGGCACTGCCGGCGCACGAACGTCGAGATCTCTTCGGGCCGCGAGAAGATGACCGCCGCGCGGTCGCCCTGCATGCCGCTGTCCACCAGGACCGGCTTGCCGGCGGCCGGCCCGTTCGCGCTGCCGTCGGTCTTGAAGCGCAGGTTGAACTCCCACCAGGTCTGCGTTGCGCCGTCGGCGGTGGACACGCGATAGGCGTCGCCGCAATAGCGAATGGCGCTGACCGTGCGCGAGGCCGGCGCGCGTTCGAGGTCGGGCGGCGGTTGGTCGGGCACGGCGATTCGGCCGTCCGAGGCGGCCTGGAGAAAAACCAGCAGGTCGGCGCGCAGGGCGGCATCGGGAACGCCGCGAAAGGCCATCGTGTTGCCCGGAACCAGCGCCTGCGGATTGCGCAGCCAGGCATCCAGCGTGTCGCGTTCCCAGACGATGCCGGCGCCCCGCAAGGCCTCGGAGTAGCGTCCGAATCCCGAAGCGGTCCCGGCCCGTCGACCCCACAGCGCCGCGAGGCTGGGTCCCGTCATGTGGCGGCCGGGTGCGAACGAATGGCAGGCAAAGCATTGGCGGGCCGCCTGCGCGCCTCGTTGCACGTCGCCTGCCGCCAGCACCGGCGCGGCCGCCGACAGGCCCAGGAGCAGCCCGGCCATGCCGAGCGCGCAGCGCCCGGAGCGGACCGGAGCATGGCAAGTCGCTCGGCGACGCATGACCGCCCTACGCTTCCTGCACGACATCGGGCGTCTCGCGCGGCGCTGGCATCTCGGCCTTTGGCTTGGCGTCCGCTGCATTCGCGCCATGGCCGCGCATGGTCAGCATCATGACGATCATCGTCACGGGACAGATCAACGCCAGCAGGATGGGCGCGGATGCCACTACGAAGCCCTGTGCCGCGGGAAAGGCGACATAGGCGGCACCCAGGGCGGCCAGAAGCGTTGCGGCCAGAGTGACCATGGTTTTCAGACTGCACTTCATGGTTTCGATTCCTTGTGGTCTGACGCCGCATCGCTTCCGGCGCGCAGGTGCTGGAACGCCTCGACCGGCATGACTGCCGCGACACCGGCGCCGGGCACGTCGGAGGCGCTCGCCCTCAGGGCATCGAGCAGCGCCGCGACGTGGGCGTCCTCGACGAAGATCTCGAGCTTGGTGTGCTCACTCAGCCAGTCGTCGGAGAAGAAGTTCTTGTATTCGCCGAAGCCCTTCACGCGGCTCAAGGTGATGCCGCTGACGCCCAGTTGGGTCAGCTTCCTCTCCAGCGGTGCCACGCTGTCCGGCCGGACGATGGCGATGACGTACTTGTAGGGCATGAGAACCTCCGGAACAGCCGGCCCCGTCGGGGCGGATGAGGGGCGGCTCAGTGCCAGCGCGTCGATGCGCGCGGGCGAGTGCGCCCCGCCGAATGCCGAGAGCCGCCCAATGGGCGCTCAGCAGCCTTCGCAGCGTGAGGTCAAATGCGGAAGCAGCAGTGCAGGATGGCGTGCGGTGGATCCGCCATGGGCGGCGGATCATCCGGTGCCGCAACGGCGCGAGGGGTCCGAACGGGGAGCACCACGGGCACCAGCGGATACAGGCTTACCGGTACGGCCGTCGGCAGGTCCGGCATGGCCTTGGCGCCGGCATTCTGCTGGCCGGATTGGCAATGCGCCGCGCACAGATTCGGATCCATCGCGCCGCGCCCGGCGTCCTCGGAGGCCATCCCGGCCATCGACGCGTCGGCCATCATCGCTTCTGCCCCGGCAGCACCGGCCCCGACCATCGCCGCTCCGCCGCTGCAGGCGTAGGCTGCCACCGCGATCTGGGCGAACAGCAGCACACCCACCATCAGGCGGGCGATGAACCGGCTCAGGGCGCGCGTTATCGACACAGTACTTCGTTTCGACGGCCGCCGCGGAAGTTCCACGGCGTGGAGGCAAGCATAGCGCGAAGCGCGCCCTTGGTGCACCGGCACGCGACAGGCGCTGTCGCGACTGCCGGGACGCGGCCAGGAGGGCCGACAGCGACAACAGCAGCGGCGCCGTCCTCCTTGCGGCGGATCGGATCGGCCTTCAAGCGGGCGGCCCTTCGCCGATCACGAGCAGGTCATCGGCGCGGCAGTGGTGCGGCGGCACCTCGAGATTGCTCGGCGCGGGAACGTTCCTGAAGACACGCCCGGCGAGATCGAACCTGGAGCCGTGGCAGGGGCAAAAGAATCCGCCCGGCCAGTTAGCCCCGATATCCGCCGCGCCCGGCCCGGCCCGGGCCGGAAGGTCGGGATGCAGCCGAGGTGGGTGCAGATGGCGACCAGCACCGCAAGGTCCGGCCGGATCGAGCGGGTGTCGTTGCGCGCGTCGTCGGGCTGCTGCTCACGCCGCGCCGAACGCGGGTCGGCCAGCAGGTCGTCCTGGCCACGCAAGGCCTGCAGCATCGGCGGCGTCCGGCGCAGCACCCACACCGGCTTGCCGCGCCACGCTACGGTGAACAACTCGCCTGGCCGGATCGTCCGGACATCGACCGGTACCGCCGCCCCGAGCGCGCGCTCGCTCGCTCGCTGGGCGCCAGCGAAGCGACGAACGGCACGCTCGCGGCAACCGCTCCGACGCCGCCCGTGACGGAGGCGACCATGACCCATCGGCGGCGCTCGGCGTCGTTCGCGGAGGATCTGTCAATCAAGCACTCCAGTCGAGCCCGGTCCGCCGGCCAGCTTGTCTAATTCGTCACCCGGCTGGCAGCGCCAGTGATGCAGATCCCAGCCTGTCAGTCGCCGACCCAGCCCGCCGCCCGCCGGGGCTGCGCCTGCCGCTCGAAGAATCCCCAGGGCAGGCTGCGCTGGCGGCTGACGACCGCACGCATGAGCAGCGCGATCACGAGCACGCCAGCGTGCCAGGCGGCCGCGTCGGCCCGCGTGGCATCGGGCGCCACCAGCGCGCGCCAAACGACAAAGCCGAGCGTGCCGTGGACCGCGGTGAAGAGGCCGAGGACGGCATTCACGTGCCAGCTGAGCCACCACCGCGGGTGCAAGGGGGTACGCGACCAGGCGAAATGGAGCATCGCGACGCCGTAGGCCAGGCCAACCCACGACAGCACCGCGGCCACCGGATCGCCCTTGACCAGCCCCGCAGCCAGCACCACGGCGCCGAGCACCGCGACCAGCGGTCCAAGCAAGCGGAAGTGCAGGCCGCGAAAGCGCTCAGGCTGGTTCTTCCAGCGGATGGACGTCCAGGCCACGGTGACCACGGTGCCCACACACGCTGACAGGTACACCAGAGAGACGATCCAGCCAGGATCGAAGGGCACGGGTCGCAGCAGCACCACCGGCAGCACGGTGAGCACGGTGGCCAGCAGGGCCAGGAAGAAGGTCCGGCCTGTACGGCGATGCCCGACGCTGCCCTTGACGCTCAGCAGCGTCCACCAGAAGAGCGCCATGGCCAGGGTGCCGATGCCGATGTGGGCCCAGAGAGAATGGTCGTAGCGCATGCGTTACTCACTCGAAGTTTACGCATGTAAAATAGCATGAAAGTTTACGCGCGTAAAGCGATGACGGAGTCATGACCAAGATCGGCGACGAAACGCGGGCCGGCATTCTTGAAGCTGCCTGGGACCTGATGGCCGAACAGCGACGGCTGGACGCGGGCATGGCCGAGATCGCGGCGGCGGCTGGCGTTTCCCGGCAGACGCTGTTCTATGCCTTCGGCAATCGGGCCGGGGTGCTGGTGGCGATGGCGCGGCACAAGGACACGCAGGGCGACCTTGTGCTGCGCATGCGGCAGATTGCGGCCACCGGGCGCGATGCCCATGCACTGCACGCCTTCGTGGACGCCTGGCTGGACTACCTGCCCGTTGTCTACCCGGTAGCGATCCAGCTGGAATCGGGCTCGCTGTCCGATCCCGACGCCAATGCCGCCTGGCAGGACCGCATCTTCAGCCAGGGCGTGCGAATGGGGCTGGACCGGATCCTCGGCCAGATCGCATCAAACGGCGGTCTGCGCGCGGATCAGGACCCGTCGCGCCTGGCCGACCTGTGCCTGACCCTGCTGGTGCCGTCGGCCTGGCGCTACCTGGTCGTCGAACGGGGCTGGACCGCCCGGGACTTCCGGCGCTCGCGCCACGCGCTGATCGATGCCCTGCTGATCGACGCCTCGCCCGCGCAGCCGCGCCGCGGCGCGCGGGTGGTGCGCCGCTGACGACCGGCCGCGCGCGGGACGGCCCGCACCGCGGCGCAAGGCCGGCCGCATTTGCAACCCCAAGTCGGTGAGCCTGGGGTGGTCGGCGGGCCGGCGGATCAGCAGCAAGCCACGCCCGGGCAGGTGGGCCGGCCAGTCCGTCCCTCGAAGGCCTACCGACACCAGCGCGAAGCTCGAGCAGGCGATCAGCACGTCGCCCGCCGTGCAATGGAGGATGGCCCAGGCGATGCGCAGCCGGTCGGGCTCGTGCCACAAGGTGTACAGCGGCAGCTGCGCGACTTCCCAGCCGAGATGAAACGGCAGCGACAGGCCCGCCCCGACGAGCAAGGCCGCGGCGACACGCCGAACGGTGGGTGGGTCACGGTGCACGGGAAGCTGGAATCTGCGCTTCGACATGGCTCGCCTCAAGGCACCTGCGGCGCCTGCTCGTTGAACTTGTCGTGCCGTGCCCGGACGTCGTCCGGCCACCGGGATTTGATCCACGACAGCGCCGCGACGATCTCGTCGTCGCTGAGCACACCCTCGAACGCCGGCATCGCCGTCGCATAGTTCTCGAGGTTCGCCGCCTTGGCGACGCCGAACTTGGTGATGCGGAACAACAACTCGTCGCGATGGTGCCAGGTGTGCCCGCTGGCATCGTGCGGCGGCGCGGGCAGCAGGCCGTCGGGTCCGCGCGCACGCCAGTTCGGCTGGCCCTGCAGCTGCGCGCCGTGACAAGCCGCGCAACGTGCCTGGTAGACCTCGCGGCCGAGCGCAACCGTGCGGGCGTCGGTCGGACGCAGGGCGTGGGAGCCTGGCGGCTGCAAGGCGAGCTTGCCGAAGAGCACCCAGGCCAGGCCGGCGACCGCCAGCAGGCCGGTGAAGGCAAAGACCAGGCGGCGCTTCGTGGTCGGGACGCCATGGCGCGCGTTCATTGCGGCGCCCCCGTCACCGTCGCGAGGGCGGGGCTGGATGCGCTCGCGGAGGCCGCGCGCGCCGCGCGCCGCCGCCGCATCAGCCGGTACGCCGCCGGGATCACGAACATCGACAGCAGCGGCGCGCTGAGCATGCCGCCGACCATCGGTGCGGCGATGCGCTGCATCACCTCGCTGCCCGTGCCCGCGCCCCAGAACAGCGGCAGCAGTCCGGCAATGATCACGGCCACCGTCATCGCCTTCGGGCGCACGCGCAACACGGCCCCTTCGCGGATCGCGTCGAGCAGGTCGGCGTCGCCGTCGAGACCGGCATCGAGCCGGCTGCCCCAGGCCTGCTTCAGGTACAGCAGCATGATCACGCCGAACTCGGCGGCCACGCCGGCCAGTGCGATGAAGCCCACCGCGCTGGCCACCGACAGGTTGTGCCCCAGCAACCACAGCAGCCACACGCCGCCCACCAGCGCGAAGGGCAAGGTGGCCATGATCAACAAAGCCTCGTCGAAGCGCCGGAACGTGAGGTACAGCAGCACGAAGATGATCAGCAGCGTGAAGGGCACGACCAGCTTCATCTTGGCGGTGGCGCGCTCGAGAAACTCGAACTGGCCCGACCAGCTCACCGAGTAGCCCGGCGGCAGCTTCACCTGCTCGGCCACCGCGCGCTGCATGTCGAGCACGGTGCCGCGCAGGTCGCGGCCGCGGATGTCGACATAGACGAAGCCCGCCAGGCGCGCGTTCTCGCTGCGCAGCATCGGCGGGCCGTCGCTGATGCGCAGATCGGCCACGTCGCCGAGCACCAGGCGCTGGCCGCGTGGCGTGACGATGGGCAGCGCACGCAGCTTGGTCATCGAATCGCGCAGCTCGCGCGGGTAGCGCAGGTTGATCGGATAGCGCTGCAACCCCTCGACGGTCTCGCCGATGTTCATGCCGCCCACCGCGCCGGCCACCACCTCCTGCACGTCGGCGATGTTCAGGCCGTAGCGGGCGGCGGCGTCGCGGCGGATGTCGATGTCGATGTAGCGTCCGCCCGTCAGGCGCTCGGCCAAGGCGCTGGTCACGCCCGGCACATGTTTCACCGCCCGTTCGACCTGGCCGGTCAGACGGTCGATGGCGGCGAGGTCAGGCCCCGCCACCTTCACGCCCACCGGGCTCTTGATGCCGGTGGCCAGCATGTCGATGCGGTTGCGGATCGGCGGCACCCAGATGTTCGCGAGGCCCGGCACGCGCACGATGCGGTCCAACTCCTCGACCAGACGGTCCGGCGTCATGCCGGGCCGCCACTGTTCGCGCGGCTTGAACTGGATCGTGGTTTCGAACATCTCCAGCGGCGCGGGGTCGGTGGCGCTCTCGGCACGGCCGGCCTTGCCGTAGACGCTGCGCACCTCGGGCAGGGTCTTGATCAGGCGGTCGGTCTGCTGCAGCAGCTCCGTCGCCTTGCCGGCCGACAGGCCGGGCAGCGCGGTGGGCATGTACAGCAGGTCGCCCTCGTCCAGCGGCGGCATGAACTCGCTGCCCAGGTGCTGCAGCGGCCAGAGGCTCGCGACGAGCAGCAGCAAGGCCGCCGCGAGCGTCAGCTTCGGGACCTTCAGCACCGCGTCGAGCAGCGGGCGGTACAGCGCGATCAGCGCGCGGTTCAGCGGGTTGGCGGTCTCGCTCGGGATGCGGCCGCGGATCAAGTAGCCCATCAGCACCGGAACCAAGGTGACCGCCAGCGCCGCCGCGGCCGCCATCGCGTAGGTCTTGGTGAAGGCCAGCGGCGCGAACAGCCGTCCCTCCTGCGCCTCCAGCGTGAAGACCGGCACGAAGCTGAGCGTGATGATCAGCAGCGAGAAGAACAGCGCCGGGCCCACCTCGACCGCTGCGTCGCCGACCACGCGCCAGCGTGCCTCGCCTTCGAGCACGTGGCCGGGATGATCGTGCACCCAGCGTTCGAGATGCTTGTGGGCGTTCTCGATCATCACGATGGCCGCGTCGACCATCGCGCCGATGGCGATCGCGATGCCGCCCAGCGACATCACGTTGGCGTTGATGCCCTGCTGCTGCATCACGATGAAGGCCGCCAGCACGCCCAGCGGCAGCGAGACGATGGCCACCAGCGCGCTGCGCAGGTGGAACAGGAACACCAGGCACACCAGCGCGACGACGATGAACTCCTCCAGGAGCTTGCCGGTGAGGTTTTCGACCGCACGCTCGATCAGGTTCGAGCGGTCGTACACGGGGACGATCTCGACGCCTTCGGGCAGGCCGCGCTGCAGCTCGGCCAGCTTGTCCTTCACGGCCGCGATGGTCTGCAGCGCGTTCTTGCCCGAGCGCATCACGATCACGCCGCCGACGGCCTCGCCCTCGCCGTCGAGTTCACCGATGCCACGGCGCATCTCCGGGCCCATCTGCACACGCGCCACGTCGCCCAGCCGCACCGACACCCCGGCATCGGTGGTCATCAGCGGGATGGCGCGGAAGTCGTCCAGCGTCTTCAGGTAGCCGCTGGCGCGCACCGCGTACTCGGCCTCGCCGATCTCGACCACCGAGCCTCCCGCTTCCTGGTTGGCACGTGCGACCGCGTTGCTGACCATCATCTGCGAGATGCGGTAGGCGGCGAGCTTGTCCGGGTCGAGCACGATCTGGTACTGCTTGACCATGCCGCCCACGCTGGCGACCTCGGCCACGTCGGGCACGGTCTTCAGCTCGAAGCGCAGGAACCAGTCCTGCAGCGCGCGCAGTTGCGCCACGTCGTTGCGGCCACTCCTGTCCACCAGCGCGTACTGGTAGATCCAGCCGACGCCAGTCGCGTCCGGCCCGATCGACGACTTCGCCGCGGCCGGCAGGCGCGACTGCACCTGATTCAGGTACTCGAGCACCCGCGAGCGCGCCCAGTACAGGTCCACGCCGTCGTCGAAGATCACGTAGACGAAGCTGTCGCCGAACATCGAGAAGCCGCGCACCGCCTTCGTGCCCGGCACCGACAACATCGTGGTCGTCAGCGGATAGGTGACCTGGTTCTCGACGATCTGCGGCGCCTGTCCTGGCCAGCTGGTGCGGATGATCACCTGCGTGTCCGACAGATCGGGCAGTGCATCCAGCGGCGTGCGCAGCAGCGAAACCACTCCCCAGGCGGTGATCATCAGGCTGGCCAGCAGCACCAGAAAGCGGTTGGCGATGCTCCAGCGGATCAGGTGCGCGATCATTTGGCAGCTCCAGGTGAGGGCGCCGGCGCGACGCGCTGGATGGCGGTGATCTGCGGCATGTCGCCGTCCTGCATCCGGAACTCAACCTGCACCTGGTCTCCCGGCGCCAGATCGCGCGGGCGCTGCGCGCGCAGCGGCAGGCGGAAGTCCATCACCATCGGCGGCCATTTCAGGGAGGCGATCGGCGGGTGATCCAGCGTGACCGTGTCGCCATCGATCGCCTTGATGCGCGCGCCGGTTCGGTGCGCGGGCGCAGCGGCCGCCTCGGGCTGCTGGTTGAGCTTGGCTTCCAGGCCGCGCAGGCTGGCTTCCGAGTCGATCAGGAACTGCCCTGACAGCACAACGCGCTGGCCAGTCGTGAGCCCCGCGGCGATCTCGGTCTGCCCTCCCGACTCGAGCCCGGTCCTGACCTCGACCGGGCGGAAGCCGCCGCCGCTCTCGGCCAGCATGACGACGCTGCGCCGCCCGGTGTGGATCACCGCGTCGGTTGGCACGAGCAGCGTCTTCTCGCGCTCGGGCCGGGCGAAGCGCATCTGCACGAACATGCCGGGCACCAGGCGCGCGCCGGGGTTGGCGAGCTCCAGGCGTGCCTTCAGCGTGCGGGTGCTGGCTTCCACTTCGGGCAGCAGTGCCTGCACGCGGCCCTCGAAGGTCTGGCCGGGTGCAGCCGGGCTGGTGGCGCTCACGCGCACGCCGGGCTTGAGCAAGGCGGCCTGGCTCTCGGGCACTTGGCCCTCGGCCCAGACCGTGCCGGTGCCCTGCAACCGCATGAGCGGCATACCCGGCATCACGGTGGCGCCTTCGCGCACCATCAGCTCGCTGACCACGCCGCCGACCGGCGCAGTAAGCGTCACGCGCGCCAGCACGCGGCCCTCATGCACCACACGTTCGATCAGCGCCTCGTCCATGCCGGCCTGGCGCATGCGTGCGCGGGCCGCGTCGCGCAGCGCGTCCACACCCGGGCCGGTCATGCGCGCCACGGCCAGGTACTCCTCCTGTGCCGCCACCCAGTCGGGGATGTGCAGTTCCACCAGCGGCGCGCCAGCGGCCACGCGGTCCAGCGTTGCGCGCACGTGCAACTTCTCGACGAAGCCCATCGCGCGGGCCGAGACGATCTCCTGCAGCCGCTCGTTCCAAGTCACGCTTCCGACGGCGCCGACCTCGCTGGCCAGCGCGCCTTCGACCACCGGCGCGGTGCGCAGGCCGAGGTTTTGCTGGATGCGCGAGCTCACCGTGACGCCGGAGGCGTCCTCGCCGCCAGCGGACCCCGCATAGCGCGGCACCAGCATCATGTCCATGAACGGCGACTTGCCCGGGGCGTCGAAGTTCTTGCCCGGCACCATCGGGTCGTGATAGTTCTGGATGCGCAGCCCGGTGACGGGGTCGACGTCGCCGGCCTTGAGACCGGCGCGGATGTGCCGGCGCGTCGCATCCTCACCCTGCGGGATGCTCCACTGCGACGGGTCGGCCGGCGCGACCGCCGCGGCCTGCGGGGTCGCAGCCATGCCCATCCCCTGCTGCATGCCCAGCCACCAGGCCAAGGCGCCGACGCTGGCGGTGACGGCCAGTGCGGCCGCGCCGAGGATCTTGGTCTTGCGGTTCATCGTGTCACCCCTTGCGTGTGGCCGGCACTGGCCGGCGCGGCAGCGTTCGGGATCGGTTGGCTGTCCGGTTCGGGGACCAGGAACTCGAGCCGCGCCCACAGGCGCGCGGTCTCGAGTTCCACGTCGATGCGCTCCATGCGCAGCGCCAGCGCCGTGCGGCGCGCTTCAAGCACCGAGGCGAGCGCCGCGCTGCCGCCGCGGTAGGCGCCCAGCGCGGCGTCGATGCGCTGCTGCGCCAGCGGCCCGCGCTCGCGGTCGATCAGCGCCAGCCGTGCCAGGCCGGAGCGCCACGCGTCGAGCCAGCCTTCGGTCTGGGCGAGGTGCTCGCGCGACAGTTCCTCGCGCTCGGCGCGCAACGCCTCGGCTTGCGCGAGCCGGGCGGCGAGCTCGCGATCCTGGCGCTGCGGCCGGTCCCAGGGCAGCGGCAGCGAGACCGCGAACGACACCATGTTCGAATAGCGCGATCCGCGCTGGCTGAACATCAGCTCGGCGCTCCAGTCCGGCTCGCGCTCGGCGCGGGCGACGGCAGCCTCCGCCGTCGCCGTGGCCTCGCGTGCAGAGAGCTGCACCAGGGCGGGGTGGTGTTCCAGGCGATCCGCCACGGGATGGGCGACGAAGGCGTGGCGCTCGAGCGCCGGTGCCTCGGCCAGCGGCTGCTCGTCCGGGCCCCCGGTCCAGCGCGCCAGCATGCGGCGCGTGTTGGCTAGCTCGGCCCGGGCGGCCAGCAGGGCCTGCTCGAGTTGCGCCAGCGCGTCGCGTGCTGCGATCACGTCGGCGTTGCCGCCGCGCCCGCCGCGCAGTGCGGCCTCGGCGGCCTCGGCCTGCAGCCGCGCCTCGTCACGCTGGGCGTGCAGCAGCGCCAGGCGCTGCTCGGCCGCGCGGCGTTCGAACCAAGCGGTGGCGACCTCGCGCTGCACTGCGGCGACACGCACTCGGCGTTCGGCCTGTGCCGCCTCAGCCTCGCGCACGAACCGTTCGGCGCGCGAGCGGCGCTTGTCCTCGCGCGTGAACATCTGCATCAACGCGACCGATCGCATCGTCATGAAGTCGCGCGTGGTGCTGAAACGGTCGGGGCCGTCGATCGGCAGGTTGTCGAGCGAAAGGCGCAGCACCGGGTCAGGGCGCTGCGCAGCGGCGACCGCCATCTCGCGCGCGGCCCGCGCGGTGGCGTCGGCGGCGGCGGGTGATGCAGCGCGATCGACGGCGGCCCGCACCGCGTCGCGGACCGACAGCGGCGCGGCGAGCCCCGCTGATGTTTGCGGCTGCGCGCCTGCCGTGATAGCCAACAACGCCGCCGCGAGCAGGGCGCGCGGCGACAACGGGCGGCTGTAGAGCGGGCGCAGGCACGCCCGCGCACGAGGGGAATGAGGCATGAACCGAACTCCGGAGCACACGTTGCGGCGAACGAGCGCCGGCAACGCGAAAGGCTTGATTGACCTGGCGCTGAAGGCGGCAGGTCACGAGCGCGCCAAAGGCGCGCAAACGCGGGTCAGTTCCCCGCCGGAGGTCGCCAGGGCGTGGCGGTCGGCGCCGAGTGGGTCGAGGTGGGGCTTGCCTCCGGCCCGGTGGACGCAGCGGCAGCGACGGCAGTGCTCGGCATGGACACCGGCGAAATGGCCGGCGGCGCGTTGCAGTCGGTGCCCGACTTGCACAAGTGGCCGGTCGCGGCGTAAGTCTGCAGGTCGTTGCAGCAGTCGGCCAGATCGGTCGGGTCCAGATCGCCTGCAGTCAGCATGGTCTGCATCGCCGCTTCCATCGGGCAAGGCTGCTTCTCCAGCGCGCGCACGGCCTCACCCTGAAGGGCAAGGCCAAGGCACACCAGGATGAAGAGGATGCGACGGATCACAGTCGCAGTTTATCCAAGTCGGGGACGCCCGCCAGACCACCGCGGCCGAGGCCACCGTGACCCAAGCAACGGCGGGAGCCTGCGCGGCGGGGCCGTCGCCACCGATGGCACACGCTTCATCCGGCGCAGCAGGACAGCTGCGAGACGTCTTTGGTGAAGGTCTGCGCGCACAGCTTGAGCCCTTCGACCGTGGTCAGGTACGGGAACAGCTGATCGGCCAGATCGTGCACCGTCATGCGCGCGCGCATCGCGATCGCGGCGCTCTGGATCACCTCGCCCGCCTCGGGCGCGACGGCCTGCACGCCCAGCAGCCGCCCGCTGCCGGCTTCGGCCACCAGCTTGATGAAGCCGCGGGTGTCGAAGTTGGCCAGCGCGCGCGGCACGTTGTCCAGGGTCAGCGTGCGCGTGTCGGTCTCGATGCCCTTGGCGCGAGCCTGGCTTTCAGTCAGCCCGACGGTGGCCACCTGGGGGTCGGTGAAGACCACGGCCGGCATCGCGCTCAGGTCGAGCGTGGCATCCTCGCCGGTCATGTTCAGCGCCGCGCGCGTTCCCGCGGCCGCGGCCACGTAGACGAACTGCGGCTGGTCGGTGCAGTCGCCGGCGGCGTAGATGTGCGCGGCACTGGTGCGCATCGCCGCATCGATCACGATGGCGCCCTGCGTGCTGACGGTCACGCCCGCCGCGTCGAGTCCGAGGCCGCTTGTGCCGGGCGTGCGGCCGGTGGCCACGAGCACCCTGTCGGCTCGCAGTTCGCCGTGATCGGTCGCGAGCACGAACTCGCCGTCGATGCAGTTCACCTGGCTGGCCTGCGTGTGTTCGAGCACTTCGATGCCTTCGGCACGGAATGCCGCCGTGATGGCCTCGCCGATCGCCGGATCGTCGCGGAAGAACAGCGTGTGGCGCGCGAGCACGGTCACCTGGCTGCCCAGCCGCGCAAAGGCCTGCGCAAGCTCCAGCGCCACCACGGACGACCCGATGACCACCAGACGCGGCGGGATCATGTCGCTGGCCAGTGCTTCGGTGGAGGTCCAGAACGGTGTGTCCTTCAGACCGGGGATAGTCGGAATCGAAGGCTGCGCCCCGGTGGCAATCAGGCAGCGGTCGAAGGCCAGTTCGCGCTCGCCACCGTCGTTGAGTTTTACGGCAAGATGGCGGCTGTCCTTGAAGCGCGCCTCGCCGTGCAGCACGGTGATCGCCGGTGTGCTTTCGAGGATGCCCTCGTACTTCGCATGCCGCAGTTCGTCGACACGGCCCTGCTGCTGCGCGAGCAGGCGACCACGGTCGATGGCAGGCGCGCTCGCGGCGATCCCGCCGTCGAAGGGGCTCTCGCGCCGCAGGTGCGCCACGTGCGCCGCGCGGATCATGATCTTCGACGGCACGCAGCCCACGTTGACGCAGGTGCCGCCGATCGTGCCGCGCTCGATGAGCGTCACGCGCGCGCCGCGCTCGGCGGCTTTCAGCGCCGCGGCCATCGCGGCGCCGCCGCTGCCGATGACGGCGATGTGCATCGCTTCGCCGCCGCCAGCTGCCTTCTGGCCGCCGCCGAGCCAGCTGCGCGCCTTGTCGAGCAGGCCGTCGCGCGGCCGATCGGGCGCAGCGTCTGCGGGACGCGCCCGGTAGCCCAGCGCGGTCACCGCCGCCACGAGCGCCGTCATGGGCGTTTCGGGGGCGAGCGTGAGCTTTGCCGTGCCCTTGGGGTAGGACACCCGCGCGGAGTACACGCCGGGGACTTTTTCCAAGGCCTGGCGGACATGCGTCGCACACGAGTCGCAAGTCATGCCGCCGATCACGAGTTCGGTCATGGGGTCGCCTTCAACAGAGAGCTTGTGCAGAGGCTTCAGGCCTGCTTGGCCGGCACCGCACAGCCGTCCGGGCCGCAATGCCGATTCGCCGGCGCGACGAAGTCCCACACCGACACCGCGACCATCGTCGCGAGGCCCGCATAGAGCAGCTTCTCGGCCACCGTGAAGCTGGCGACCAGCACGATGGCCGGCCCGACCATGCCGAGCACGCTGCGATGCCACTGGCGATGGCTGAACCAGCCCAGCGCATTGGCCAACAGCGCAAGCCCTGCGAACAGCGGCAGCAGCACGGTGACGAACAAGGCCTCGAACTGGCTCAGGAAGCCGAGCCCGAGGGCTGCGCCCAGGCTGGCCAGGGCCGGGAAGCAGGCTCCGCAGCCCATCGCCGAGACGATGCTTCCCAGCGAGCCGGCCTTGTCGGCAATGCGCGTCATGACGTTCATGGTGTGGTCCCTCGTTCGCTGCAACGGTTCAGCGCTTGACGCTGGACGGGTAGCCCGCGTTCTCGGTGGCCTGGGTCAGCTTCTGCACGCTGGCCTTGGCATCGTCGAAGGTCACGACGGCCTGGCGCTTCTCGTAGCTCACGTCGACCTTGCTCACGCCGGCGACCTTCGAGATCGCCGTTTTCACGGTGATCGGACAGGCCGCGCAGGTCATGCCGGGCACGTCGAGCGTGACGGTCTGGGGCGACGCTTGCACGGTGGCGGCGCCGACCGTGAGGATGGCGGTCAGGAACAGCTTCTTCATGGGGAACTCCTGGTCAATAGAACAACGGAAGAACATAGGGAAAGGCGAGCGCGATCAGCACCAGCGCGCCGACGATCCAGAAGACGGCCTTGTAGGTGGACCGTACCTGGGGAATGGCGCACACCTCGCCCGGCTTGCATTCCTGTGCCGGCCGATAGATGAGTCGCCACGCGAAGAACATCGCGACGAGCGCGGCGCCGATGAAGAACGGGCGATAGGGCTCCAGCGCCGTGAGGTTGCCGATCCAGGCGCCGCTGAAGCCCAGCGTCACCAGCACCAGCGGCCCCAGGCAGCAGGTAGATGCCAGGATCGCGGCCAGTCCGCCGGTGAAGAGGGCACCGCGCCCGGTTTGTGTTTCGGTCATTCGTTTTTCCTCGGCAAATCTGGAGACCATGGCGTAAGCTTATTGCCGTACTCATGTACGGAGTCAAGCGGCATGGAGAGCGATCAGAACGGACTGATGAACGGCATCACCATCGGGGGCGTCGCCAAGGCGGCCGGGGTCAACGTGGAGACGGTGCGCTTCTACCAGCGCCGGGCTCTCCTGCCCGAGCCGGACAGGCCTTATGGCCGCATTCGGCGCTATGGGACCGAGGACGTCGCGCGCGTGAAGTTCGTGAAGGCCGCGCAGCGCCTGGGCTTCAGCCTCGACGAGGTGGCAGGCCTGCTGACGCTCGATGACGGCACGCACTGCGACGAAGCGCGCCAGCTTGCCGAGATCAAGCTGGCGGACGTGCGCAAGAAGCTGAAGGATCTGCGGCGCATCGAGTCGGTGCTGGCCTCCCTCGTGCGCGACTGCTGCACAAGCCGTGGCACCGTGTCGTGCCCGTTGATCGCTACCTTGCAGAAGCAGTGAATCGCTCGGCGATTCGGTTCGTTGTTGACACGGCGAAATCGACATGCGGCTGATCAACACCGTCGCGCTGCAGCACACCCTCGGCAATCGCCTCCGGCGATTGGCTGCGCATGCTGGCCAGACAGGCGATCAGGGGTTCTGCCCGCACGTCCGCGACCTCCGCCCATCGGCTCACCTTGTCAGCAAGCTCACGCAGTTGGGAGATGCCCGCCGCCCGTGTGCGCACCACCGGCACGATGCGCCCCTCCAGCTTCACCTCTGCGGCTTCCGCCAACGCCGCCTGCAGCGCGGCGCGGTCCACAGCCGATTGATCTTCCTCGGCCACCGTCCACCGCACCCGCACGCTGGCACCGGCCAGTCCCTGCGCGCGCACCGCATCGCGCAACGCATTCACGTCAGGCCGGCCCTCGAACACGATGTCCACGGTGCGCCGCGCCGGCGTCTGCACCAGGTGGCAGCGCGCCGAGTTGGCTTCCACCTCCCACAGCAGAAACCCCTTCGCACCCTCCTCGCCGAAGTGGAACCGCCCGATCGAGCCGGGGTAGGCGATGCACTGGCGGCCCACAGCGCTTTCGCGCGTCCACGCCTGGTGCTTGTGGATGTGGCCGAGCATGAAAGCCTGGGCCTCGGCATCGAATAGCGCACCACTGGTGAACTCGTGGTCGAAGCCAGCCATAGGCACGCCGTGCTCGCTGAGGCTTCCGAACACCGTGCCGTGGGATACGCCAATGGTTGGCGCGCCGCCTGCACGCGCTGATCGATGCATGGGCGCAAAGCCCCGCAGCAAGGCGGTCAGTTGCTCGCCGACCTCTGCCGCCGCCGCTACGCCGCCCACGACCGCCGCAACCGTCGCCTTGTTGACCGTGGGTATGCAGGAGAACAAGGCTGCCGTTCGATCCGGCAAGGCGTCGAAACACCAGCCTGCCGACGGCAGCCACTGCCCTTGCGTGCTCAACGCCACCTGCTCGATGCGCTCGGCGACGTAGATCGCATGCCGGGCACCCAGCAGCCGGAAAGCACCCAATGTCCCCGGCGGCTCGTGCGAGAAGGTGCCCTGCAGCATCAGCACCGGGCAGTGGTCGGCCAGCCTGCGCACCTGCGCCAGCAGCCGCAGCGCCGCCGGCGCGTGCAGGTCCAGCGCGTGATCGGTGCTGTCGCCGGAGATCACGGCCACTTCGACGCCCGCGCCGATGGCGTGGTCGATGGCTGCGCCGAAGCACCTGTCCGCCTCGGCCAGCGTCTTGTGCCCATAGTGCAGATCGGAGAAGTGCGCCACGCGGATCATGCCGCGCTCCCGTCGGCCAATGCCAGCTCGCTCTCGATCTTGTCGCGGTAGCCCTCGGGATCGTGGCGGTAACGCTCGGCCATCTCGTTCCAGGCCTGGCGGCGGCCGTGCCGGTTGAGCTTCCAGCCCGCGCCCCAGCGCCGGGCGGCATACGCCTGGTAGCGCACGGGATCGATGCCGCGGGCCTCGGCCTGGGCGAGCAGTTGCTGGAGCGATGGCGCGCCATCGTCGGGCGCGGGCTCAGGCCCCGGCAGCCCGCCAGTTGCAGGCGCCGAAGCGGCGACCGACCCGGGCGCTTCACCGCCCAGCAGCTGCGTCGCCAATTGGGCCTGCCGGAGCGCAGCGTCTTCGTCCTCGCGCTCCCGGAGCAAGGCCGTCACGTCCACCGGCGCTTCGAGTTCGATGATCCATTGCGGCATGCGCACCGGCTTGCCCTGTTCGTCGATGTGCGCCACCTCCATCAGCTTCTTGGTCAGGAAGAACGTCGCATGCTGCCGATCCAGGAAGCCCGAGATGCGCCCACCGCGAAGGAAGCTCACGGTCTCGAACTTCTGGATCGCGCCGTTCATTGCGTAGAAGCTGTTGGTGTGCAGTTCGAAGGCGCTGATCGAGCGGATGCCCGGGATGAAGAACAGGAAGCGCCCGCTGAGATTGCACTGTCGGTGCTGGTATTCGGGGCAGCGCTCGGGCTCGCACAGGCCGCCGTTGGTCTCGCGTGCCATGGTCTTGCGTCCGCCGAAGATGCGGATCGTGCGCCGGCCGGTATCGTCCATGGGAACCGGCGCGTGGGTCATGCAGTGGCGCACACGGCCATCGGGCGAGTATTCGGACCAGTAGCGCTTCTCGTGCGTGCTCCATGCGGCGAGTTCGTGCGGCATCACGGTCTGCCAGCGGTCGGACGGGAACACCACCGGAAAGCGGTACAGCCGGCGCCCCTCGCCACGATCCTCGGCGTAGGCGTCGAGAATCTGCCGGGCGATGGCCGGGTTCGGAAAGTCCTGCGGCCGCACGGTGAACCAGGCCACGTTGCGCGGTGCGAGCGGGTTCTTCAGTTGCGGCAGCGCCTCGGTGATGGCGTGCTCGATCTGATCGAAGGACTGACCGGCGGCCACGCCCTGCTCGTAGAGCGATTGGGCTCGCGGCTGCGCGGCGGCCTTGGCGGTGAGCACCTTGATACCGGCGCGGATCTTGCCGCCGATGGGGATGCGTGCGTGCGCCTGGCCGAGCACCGTGGGCGGGCCGGCGCTGGCGCTGTCGTTGATGATGGTGGGAACAGGCATGGAGTCGCTCCGTTGGAGAGGTCCATCCATGCTCCACCAGGCTTTTCCCCGTGCAACCCCGAGGCCCCGACACCAGACGCCGGCCAACGCGCACGCACGGCGCGATTCCTGACCGCTCAAATCCCGCGGGCCTGGCGTGCACCACC
Organism: Sphaerotilus sp.; assembly: GCF_034519685.1. Lineage (GTDB taxonomy): Bacteria > Pseudomonadota > Gammaproteobacteria > Burkholderiales > Burkholderiaceae_C > Sphaerotilus. The sequence continues at coordinate 574,602 of NZ_JAXHOF010000003.1, forward strand.
TGGATGGCGCGGCGCCACCGGATCAGGTACCGGCCTCGTTGCAGGCGGCAGCCTGACGCTCACTGACGCCGTGCCCACGTGGGAAGCTGCGCCACCTCGGTGGCCCCCGGTCGCTTCGAGCCTCAGGGCACGTCCGCCAGCAACCCCCGCTGCTCCATCAGCTCGGCGAGCACGGCCTCCTCGATCGCGTACACACCGCGTGCGGCCCGCCACACCAGCGCCTTCTCCTGCAGCGCAAGGAGCGCCTGCTGCACTGCCGGAACATCCGCCCTCGCCTCGCCCGCGGGGTTGGCCGCCTGCAGCACGGCTTGATAGGCCTGCAAGGTGGCACCCTCAAACGGCGCGTAGTCGGCACCGCGGCGTGCCAGCACCTTCAGCACCGCCGCCTGCAGCGGTGTCAGGCTGTGCACGACACGAAGCAGTTCATCGTTGCTGGCATCGATTTGTTCCTGCACCGCCGCCGCGAAACGCCCCGGCACATCCTGAGGTGCCAGGCCGAACTCGAAGCGCAATGCGTCGGCCGCGGCACCCAGCAGTTCGGGCCGGAAGGCCGCGTGCGTGAACAGTTCCTGCACCACCATCGGATCCAGCGGCGCAGCCAGGCCCACGCGCTCGCAGAACCAGGCCACGTAGTCCGGCCCCAGCGGCGGGAAGTTGACCAGCGGTGCACCGTAGAAAGCCTGGTCGCGGCTGTTGCGCAGCATCGCGAGCTTGTCGCGGTTGGAGCCGGTGGCGACCACGCGCAGGCCCCTGTGGCGGCTGCTGTTGAGCTCGTCGCGCGCGGCCTTGAGGGCGAACAAGGCGTCGTTGCCACGCTCGCTGGTGATGGCGTGCTGCGCTTCGTCGACGATCAACACGATGACCTGATTCGTCTCGTCCGACAGTGCGGCAAGTGCCGCCGACAGCGACACCCCCTCGCCCAGCCCGACGCGGTCGAGCGAGAACGCCACGCCACCGACGGTCACCTTTTCCATGCCGGCGGAGCGGGCCAGGCGCTTGACCACGCCGTCGTGTCGCGACAACTCGGCCCGAACCGCATGCACGATCACATCGCCGGGGTCGGCGCGCCGGTCTTCCCACAGGTCGACGTAGACCACCAGCGCGCCTTGCTTCTCAAGTTGCGGCCGCAGGTCTTCGCGCAGGAAGGTGGATTTGCCGGTGCGCCTGGGTGCCGCCAGGAACAGGCCCGATCCCGACGCCGAGGTCGGCGCCACGAAAAGCACCTTGTTGGCCAGGTCGGCGGCGAGCGCTTCGCGATGGAACACGTCCATGACCGCTCCTCGGCAAGTGTTGAATTACAGTCAATTATAGACAACTATAGAAAGCGAGACTCTCATGGCAGCAGCCAGGCCATCCAGGGCCAGATCGGCTGCCCCTTGCGGTCTGGCTGTTGCACCACCAGCGCCTTCGAGAGCGTGTCGTCGATCGTCGCCTGCAAGCACTCCAGCTGATCGACCAGGTCGCTCCGGGCGTTGAACTCGCGCTCCCAACACAGTTCCTCACGGCAAGCCAGCACCGCGGCCCGCTCGGCCAGTACTTTCGAGTGCTGGAACAGCCAGCGCACGAAGGCGACGAAGTCCGGCCGACGCGACCACAGCGCGCCGTAGGACGAGACATAGTCACGCGCGGTCTCCGGCTCGGCCAGGTTGCTGCCATGCCAGATTGCCAGCGGCATGGGCTCGGCCGTGCCGCACAACACCTCGGCAATGTAGGCATTCGCGAAGAAGCCTCGGCGCAACGCTGTCGCGGCCTGCACCCATTCACCGGCCTGCAGGTGCAGCAGCGCCAGTTCATAGTGGTAAGGCGGGTAGTTGCCGCACTCGGCCTCGATCACCGCCTTGGCACGTTCCGCTTCACCACAGCGAATCAGCTCCGAACCCAGCAGGAAGCGAACGCCCTGGTTGTCGTTCGGGTTGAACGCGAGCATCCGGTCGATGAGCGCCGCCGCATCCTTGTGCCGGTGCAGCCGCAGGGTGCCCAGCACCGCACCGTGCATGGCCCGCAGGTAGGGGCGGTTGTCCAGGTGGCCCCACGCGATGCGCCCGCCAAAGCCCTCCGGGATCAGCCGGTTGGCGCGAGCCAGGCCTGCCAGGCTCGCGTCCAGCGCCTTCTTTGGTTTGCCTTGCTCGATCCACGCGTACGCGAGATGGGCGTGCGCGTCGATGAAATCGGGGGCCTCCTCGATCAGCCTCTGCAGGCCCGACACGTAGGCTGCCTCGCTCGACACGCGCCGTTCGCGTTCGTCGAGCAGCATGTCCAACGCCGCGACCAGCCCGTCGAACGGATCGTCCGGGAAAACAAAGACGCCGGTACCGGCATCCAGAGATTCGAATCTGGCAGACATCTATTTCCTCAGTTTCTTCGAAGCGGCGCAGCAGCGGGTGGTCGCCGGCCCACCGGCAATGCCTGTGACCGCGACGCCAGTCGGCAACGAGCGCGGTCTGCGTCAACGCCATTGTGGGCGACGGATCGCCAGCCACCCGGCCTGCGCCGGCAGGCCATGGCGCGCAGTCACCGCAGTCGCCACACCTCGCCATACACCGGCCCGGCAGACCACTCCTGCGCTTTCGAAGGTGCAGGCCTGCGGGCCGCGTGCCAGCGCCGCACTTGCATCCAACCCGCATGGGCGACCACGACGCACGGCGAAGTCGTTTCCCAAACGGCAACGCGCTCGAACATCGCTTGCAGGCACTCGCCGCCACCGGGCGCCGTGCGCGCAAAGTCCGCGCACCAGGCATCGACTTCCGGCTTTGAGATGGAGTGCCAGGGCCGCCCGTCCCAAACACCGAAGTCCATTTCCAACAACCGGCTGTCGATGCAGTGCCGCCATCCCCAGCGCCGCAGCCAACGCCCCACGTCGGCACAGCGCCGCAATGGCGACGTGTGCACCACGCGGGGCAGACCGTGGCGGCTTGCCGCCGCCTGGATGCGTCGAGCAAGGCGCTTGGCTCGACGGGGATCGACGGGCAGATCGGTGCGGCCGACGCAGCGTCCCTGCGCTCCTTCGGGTCGAGGATGGCGCCAGGCCCAGATCAGCGGCGCACTCTCAACCACCGGCCAACACCAGCAGCACGGCAATCTCGCTCAACTGCTCGGCCGCCCCCAGCGTGTCGCCGGTGTAGCCACCCAGGCGGCGAGCGAGCCACCGGCGCAGCAGACGCACGACGATCACGCAGCTCAGCGCCGCAAGCGGCCAACGAAATACCCATCCCGGGTCACCTGCGCCGGTCAGCTGGCCCGCAGCCATCAGAGCCGCAATCAGCAGCAGCGCCCACCCCATCGCGGCGACCACGCTGCCTCGCGGGACTGCAGTGGCCAGAGCTTTGGCCTTCGCATGCTCAGCGTCGCCGGCATAGGGTAGCCGTGCCATTAACCCAACGGCTGCGGCGCGACCCAACGCATGCGACCCGATCATCACGAGGCATGCGTGCAAGGGATCGCGCTGCGCCAGCGATGCCAGCAGCATGACGCGCAGGCCCAAGCCAAAGACCAGCGCCACCGCCCCGTAGGTGCCGATGCGCGAGTCCTTCATGATGACCAATGCACGCTCGCGAGGCACGTTCCCGCCCAGCGCGTCGAAGGTGTCGGCCAGGCCGTCCTCGTGGAATGCCCCCGTGACCCACGCCGTGGCCGCCACGGCGAGCGAGGCAGCGACGAGCGGTGGCCACCACAGGCTGGCGAGCGCGAGCATGGCTGCGCCGCAGGCTCCGACCAGCACGCCCACCAGCGGAAAGTAGCGCACGCAGGCGTTCAGCCAGCGCGGATCGAACCCGTCGTCCTGGCTGACCCAGGCGGGTATGGGCAGCCGGGTCAGGAACTGCAAGGCGACGAGGAACAACCGCAGTTCGTGGACCACGAAGCACCACGCCGTCATGAACCGCGCTCGCTCACCCCCGCCGAATCGAAGCTCGCCATCTCCTTCAATACGCGGCAGGCCGACTCCAGCAGCGGCCAAGCCAGCGCGGCGCCTGACCCTTCACCCAGGCGCATGCCCAGGTTCAACAGCGGCTCGGCACCCAAGCGTGCCAACCAGCGCGCATGCCCGCTCTCGGCCGAACAATGAGCGAACACGCAGCGCTCCAACACGGCAGGTGCCAGTGCTGCGGCCACGGCCACCGCCGCAGTGGTGATGAAGCCATCGACCACGATCACGCGGCGTTGACGCGCGGCTTGCAGTACCGCACCTGTCATGGTGGCGATCTCCAGGCCGCCCAGCGCAGCCAGAACGTCCAACGGTTCGGTCACCGCGGCGTTGGCTGCCAGCGCTTCGCGCAGTACCGCGAGCTTGCGCGCCAGGCCGGCGTCGTCCAGGCCGGTGCCGCGCCCTACGCAGGCCTGCAGCGGTTCGCCGCTCAGGCGAGCCATCAGCACAGCGGCTGCCGAGGTGTTGCCGATCCCCATCTCGCCCAGCAGCAGCGCATTGCCCGGCAGGCCACTGACCAACGCGGCACCGTGCTCCATCGCAGCCTCGCAGGTCGCGCCGCTCATCGCAGGCCCCTGCGAGCTGTCGGCACTGCCAGCGCCCGTTTTGGCAATCACCAAACCAGGCCGTGGCGCAAAGTCGTGCCGCGCACCGCAGTCCACCACGGTGACGGCCAGGCCATGCTGACGCGCCAGCACGGACACGGCAGCGCCGCCGGCACAGAAGTTCTCCACCATCTGCCAGGTCACGTCGCTGGGGTAGGCGGAGACACCCCGCGCGGCAATGCCGTGGTCGGCCGCGAACACCACAAGCTGCGGCGACACGAGCTGCGGTTGCTCGCGCCCTTGAATCAGCGCCAGCTGTAAGGCCAGCGTTTCGAGCCGGCCGAGCGATCCCTGCGGCTTGGTCTTGCGGTCCAGCGTGTGCTGCACGCGGGCCGCGAGCGCCGGGTCGTGCAGGCTTGCAACGCTCAGGTGCGCCGCTGTCATGTGCGCGCCTGTCATGTGCGGGCCTGCGCGCAGTGGCGAGCCTCCATCGGGCTCTCGTCACGGGCCTTGGTTCCGGCAGCGTGCATGCCCAGGCGCGCCAACAACTGCAGGTCGCCGTCGGTGTCCGGGTTGCCGGTGACGAGCAGCTTGTCGCCGTAGAAGATCGAGTTGGCGCCGGCAATGTAAGCGTTCAGCGAACCCCATCCTTGCGCCGTGCTCGGCGCTGTGGTGAGTTCGGCTACGTGGCTGCGCAGACGGCTCCAGGACAGGGGTCGGCGATGGCTTTGGCCGGCTGCCAGTTGTGCGGCAACAGCTGCGCCAGGTCGCGGTTCTTCAGCGTTGGCAGCCGCTCGAAGACGTCCTTCAGATAAGCCCAAGGGTCATGCCCGTTGAGCTTGGCCGATTCAATCAGGCTCATCAGCACCGCGGCGCGCTCGCCGGCCATCTGCGAGCCCACGAACAGCCAGTTCTTGCGCCCCACGGCCAGCGGGCGAATGGCGTTCTCGGCCGCGTTGTTGTCGATGGGCACCGCCCCGTCGCCCAGGAAGGTCGTCAGTGCTGGCCAATTGCTCAGCGCATAGTCGATGGCCCTGGCCGTGGCGTCGGCCTTGACCAGCAGTTGGCGCTGACCTGTCAGCCAGGCATGCAGCGCATCGGCCACCGGTTTTGATCGTTGCTGGCGCGCCAGCAGCCTGTCGTCGTTGCTGGCGCCCTGGACCTCGCGCTCGATCTCATAGAGCTTGGCGATCAGCGCGACGGCTTGGCCCGCGATCTGGCTGCCGTTGAGCTCGAACGCCTCGAACAGCTTCCTGCGGGCGTGCGCCATGCAGAACGCGGGGGTGATGCCCCGCCTGTGCAGCGCGTGGTAGCCCGAGAAGTCGTCGCTGACCAGCGTGCCGTTGAACCCGGCCAGCACGCGCTGCGGGTGCTCTCCCGCACGGCTGGCGGTGAAGTCGTAGAGCATCGCACGGCCTCGGCCCTGGGCCCCCACGAAGTTCGTCGTGTGGTACACCCAGACATAGGCCTTCTTGGTCTTGCCGCGCCCCGGCGCCAGCAGCGCCACCGGTGTCTCGTCAGCGTGCAGCACGGCGTGGCCGAGGATGAAGTCGGCCAGCGCCGCGGCCAGCGGCTGCAGCCGCACCCCGCAGATGCCCAGCCACTGGGCCATGCTCGAGCGCGGGATGTGCACACCACTGCGGGCGTAGATCTCGGTCTGGCGGTACAGCGGCAGATGGTCGTCGACCTTGGCGATGGCGACTTGGGCCAGCAGACCTGCAGCCGGGATACCCTTGTCGATCATCTGCGCGGGCATGGGTGCGGCCTGGATCGTCTGGCAGCACGCGCAGGCGTACTTGCCGCGGATGTGGCGCAGCACGAAGAACTGGGCGGGCACGCAGTCCAGTTGCTCGCTGACCTCTTCGCCGATGCGCTGCAGGGCCTGGCCGCAGGCGCAGTGCGTAGCGCCGATGTCGTGGTGGCGCTCGACGCGCGGCAGGCCAGCGGGCAGCGCCTGGCGAACGGCCTGGCGCTTGGTACGGGGCGCTGCCGCAGGCGTGCTGCCTTCTGTCTTGGCCGCATCGTCCTCCTGCGCGGTGTCGGCCAGGATGGCGTCGAACAGCACGGCCTGAGTGCTCGCATCCAGGCTCTCGGCCGAGGTGCCGAAGCGCCAGCGCTTCAGGCGTGCGACCTCGAAGTTCAGCGCCTCGATCCTGGTCTGGCTGAACTTCAGCTCGGCCTGCATGCGTTCGATCTGATCGCGCAGCGCCTGCAGCGAATCGCTTGCCGGCACACCATCCGCGGCGGTGTCCAGGGCGGGCGCTGGCGGAGCATCGAGCATGACCAAAGTATGTCCCTCGCGCGTGCGCGCGAGAAGCCAGACATTCACCCATGGACAAACGAGCCAAGCGACCTCCGCGATGCAGGCGGCTCACACCGTGGTGATCGCCCGGGGTGCGGGCATGCTCAGGCGCTGCCACGGCAGGCCGGCCACCAGCCAGTCGAACTGCGCCACGCTCAGCGTCATTGAGCCGCCAGCCTGGGTCGGCCAGACAAGACCACCGCTCTGCAGGCGCCGCGTGCACAGCCACATCCCCATGCCGTCGTAGACCAGCACCTTCAGCCGGTCAGCGCGCCGGTTGGCGAACACATAGGCGTGGTGCGGCTGCGCGCCGCCGGCAAAGCCGCGCACCACCTGCGCCAGCAGCACATCGATGCCCCCGCGCAGGTCGCTCGCCCCCAGCGCCAGCCAGATCGTCTCGATGCGGATCACCGGCTGAACTCACGCAGCCACGTGGCCAGTTCCCGAGCGTGGCTCAGCGGCCAGTGCACATCGACACGGCCCGCGCCCAGGCTCAGCTCGACGCGGATGCTTGCTGCCGTCGGCGCCACCGGCACCCGCACGCCAACAAATCCACCAGCCTGCAGGGGCAGCGCCGCCGCGACCCCATCAAGCCGCGCCCGCCACCGCCCAGCATGCGAACACCAGCTCTGCAACTCCTTGAGTTCAACCCCGTTGACCGCTGCCCACGCCTTGGCCTTCAGCCCAGACTTCCGAAACGCAGCCACCTGCGCCAGGCACCGCTCCAGCCGTTCCCGCTCCATCTCCGCCTCGCCTCCTTCGCCTCTGCAATGGCTGCGAGATTGCCGGGCTCAACATCGGATGGAAAGATGGGTTCGCGGAACGCTTACGATCCTTCGGTGCTGCCGCAGCTGTCGTGCGACGAACGCGCACCCAGGCACTGGCCGGCGCCGACGGCAACACCTGGAAGCGCGCCGGGCCTGTACGCCATCGTCGACAGCAGCGAACGCCTGCGCGCCGTGCTGGCCGCCGGCGTGCGCACAGTGCAGTTGCGCATCAAGCAGCCGCCCGGCGAAGCGGCCCTGCGAGAGATCCTGCGCGACGGCCTGGCTGCGGCTGCGCCCCATGGCGCAACGCTCTACATCAACGACCACTGGCAACTGGCGCTGGAACTCGGTGCGCCCGCACTGCATCTTGGCCAGGAGGATTTGCTCGGCCTGACGGCCGGCGAACGCGACCGGCTGCGCGAGGCACAGGCCCGCGGCCTGCGGCTCGGCCTGTCCAGCCACAGCCTGTGGGAACTGGCGCGCGCGGCGGCCTGGTGCCCGAGCTACATCGCCTGCGGCCCGGTCTGGCCCACCACGACCAAGGCCATGCCGTGGCGCCCGCAGGGGCTGCACAACCTGGCGTGGTGGGTGCGCATGGCTCCTGCGCCCGTGGTGGCCATCGGCGGCATCCTCGGGCCGGCGCAGTTGCAGGCCGTCGCGGCGCAGGGCGCAGAAGGCGGCTGCGTGGTGCGCGGCCTGGGCGACGACCCGAGGCGCACACTGAGCGCATGGCAGGCCGCGTGGCAGGCCGGGCTCGCGCAGCGCGGCCAAACGCAAGCTGCGCCGGTCGATTGGCCGCGGCCCAGCCTTTGATGGCGCGGCGCCGGTCCGGCCGCTGCCTGGCTCACCTGGCCGCCAGCCGAGCGCGCCGCTTCTTCGCCCACACCACCACCCCGGTGATGCTGAGCATCGCCACCACCAGACCCATCAGCGTCACGAACACCCGAAACGGCAGCCCCCACACCTGCGCGATGTGCAGCGTCACGAGCCAGGTGGTGATGGTGTCGCCGGCATGGCGCCCGCTCGGCAACCAGCTGCGGCGCAACTCGCCGGTGTTCGCGTCGAACCACAGCCGCGTGCTGCCGAACTTCTCACGCACGTCGGCGCTGCTGCGCACGCTGTAGCGGTACAGCGCCTTGTGCGGGTCGTAGCTCAGGGCTTGCGGCTCGACCACCTCGAAGCCCAGGCGCCGGCCTTCGGCTGCCATGTGCGCTTGCGCCATGCGATGCGCCTGGCGCCAGGGGATGCCGGGCTCGATCTGGTCGGCCTTGGGGCGTGGCCCGGGCACCGGGCCATCGTCGGTGGCGAAGAAGAGCTTCATCACCGGGCTGTACACGGCGTTCAGGTTGAAGGCAACGCTGCTCCAGGCCAGCACGAACAGCATCGCCCACAGCCACAGGCCGCCGGCGCGGTGCAGGTCGAAGTTGAGCTTGTAGGCGCCGCCGCGCCAGCGCACACGCCACGCCGGCATCCAGCGCTGCCAGCCACGGCGCGCGGCGCGCAGGGCTGAGGTGGCGTGCGACCGCGGCGCCTTGGGCGGCAGCGTCAACCACGCGCCGACAAAGCAGTCCAGCGTCCACAGCAGCGCCACGATGCCGAACACCCAGGTGCCCACCGTGCCCAGCGCAAGTTGCTGGTGCAGCTGGTAGATGAAGGGCAACAGGTTGTGCCAGCCCTGCGAGATGGCGCCCCAACGCCGTTCGCCCACGATGCCGCCGCTGAGGGGATCGATGAAGACTTCGTCGTTGGGCAACATCCGGTGCTCGCGCGATCCCGGGGGAATGGCACCTTCGATGAAAAACACCGCCGAACGGCCGGGCTCGAGCGGACGCAGATCGACATAGTTCACCCAGGCCTTCGGGTAGGCCGCCGCCACCCGCTCGCGCAGGTCGAAGCGGTCCGGCGCTGTCGGTTGCGCCGGTGGCGCGGGCCGCGTTGGCAGGTGGTGAAGCTCGGCAGCCACCACCGCATCCAGCTCGTGGTACCAGACGATGAGACCGCCGGTCAGGCCGGCGAGAAGCAGAAACCCGGCGATCACCAGGCCCACCCAGCGGTGAAAGAGCAACCAGGCGCGGCGACTCATGGGCGGCGACAGCGGCGACACGCTGGCTGATCGACAAGCATCAGAACCTCAGCGCCACACCGAGACGGATCTCCCGCCCGGGCTCGCGCGCGCCGACCACCCCCGCGAAATCCGGGATCGCCTGGAAGTCTTCGTTGCTGCCGTGGTCGAGGTAGTTCTTGTCGAACAGGTTCTTGACGACGAGCGAAACCACCACGCGCTCGTCCGCCCCCGAGCGCCAGCGCGCGTAAACGTCGTTGACGCCGTAGCCCGGCTTGCGCACGGTGCCCTCGCCGGTCTGCAGTGCTGCGATGCGCTGCACGTAGCGCCCCAGCCAGCCGAGGTCGATCTGCGGCGTCACGCGCCAGTCGGCACTGGTGGTCAGGGTGTTGCCCTGGCTGATGCCCAGGCCGTAGTGTTCGTAGCCGTTCAGCCGCGCCCCGTTGAGCGTGGCGCGGTTGTGATGCAACCCGGCACCCACGCTCAGGTTCTGCCAGGTGTAGGTGCTGTGCAGCAGGGCGCCGCGCGACTTCACGTCACCCACGTTCAGCCACAGTGTCGGCCGGCCCACCGGGTCGTTGATGGCGTCGGCGATCACCGTGTCGTAGGCCTTGCCATTGAAGCGCCACGCGCCGCTGGCGTATTCGAAGCCGAGTTCGCTGGTGCGCGCCTTCTCGGCCTTGAGCTGCGGGTCGTATGCGATGCCGTCGAGCTTGAAGGCCTCGCGCACGCCCGGGCCACGCAGTGCGCGAGCGTGGCCGGCCAACAGCGTGAGCTGGGGCGTCAACGCATGACGCAGGCTCAGGTTGGGGCTGAACCCGCTGTCCTTCAGCTGCTGGCCGTTGGGGTCGGTGAGCGCATAGCGGTCGTAGCGCGCGCCGGCACCCAGCTGGGTCTGCGGCGTCAGCATGAAGCGGCCCTGCGCGTACAGGCCGGTGACGGTGCCGCGCTCGATGTCGGTTTCGGGCGCGCTGTCGGGGCCGAGCGTGATGCGGTCGCTGCGCCGATCTACGCCGTAGGTGATCTCGTGCGTACCCGCGCTCGCAGGAAAGCGGCTCGTGTTGCGCAGGTCGAGCCCGCGTGATTCGACGCGGCCGCGATACGGCCCGAAACGCGCGTTCTGGTCGAGCACGATGTCGGTGTCGAACAGGTTCAGCGCCAGGTCGATCAGGCCACCGTCGGGCTGCCAGGCGTAGTTCAGGTTCCAGGTGGCGCGCTCGCTTTCGATGGGGTAGGCGCGGTTGAAGCTGCTCACCACCCACTGTGGGCGCTGGCTGCGGATGCCTTCGTCACCATGGCGCTCGTGGCTCAGGCGCAGCGTCTGGTCACGGCCGATCTGGCCCATCAGCTTGACGAAGTCGAACTGCTGTTGTGAACCGGTGGCGGCGACGGGTTGCCCGGCGCCGTCGTCGTAGTCCTTGCGGTCCTGGCGGGTCAGCGCCGCCAACAGCGACCAGTCGTCGGTGAGTCGCCCGAACACGCTGCCGAAGGCCTTGTGACCTTCGCCGTTGCTGAAGTACTCGGCCTTCAGCAGCGCCCCGGCGCGTTCGCCGGCGCGCAACAGGTCCAGCGGATCCTTGGTCACGAATCGCAGCACGCCACCCAGCGCACCGGGGCCGGCCGTCGCGTCGCCGGTGCCGCCCAGCGCCTCCACCCGCTTGAGCAGTTCCGGCTCGAGCTGCACACGCGCGCTGTGGTGGAAGGTCTGGCCCGCCTGTGGCGCGCCATCGACAGTGATGTTGAGCAACGTGTCCTCAATGCCGCGCAGGTAGATCTTCTGCGCGATGGCGTGTCCGCCACCGACCGCCATCTCCGGCTGCTTGGCGAACACGTCTTCCAGATCGCCGGCCGCGTAGCGGGCCAGCGCGTCGGCGGTGACGACGCCAGGTTCCACCGGCCCGGGCCGACCGCGGTTGCCGAAGATGCCGCGCTCGGGCTCGGCGCGCGCGCGAACCTTCACCTCGCCCAGCGTGGAGGTCGTTGCGCCCGCCGCGGCGGGCGCCGGCGCGGCCACGATCACCCAGGCGTTGCCGTCCTGCCGCGCCGCCAGGCCGCTGCCGGCCAGCAGGCGGTTCAGCGCGTCGGGCAGCGTCATGCGCCCTTGCACGGCAGGCGCCGCCTTGCCGGCAAGCTGTTCACTGTTGGCGACGATGGCCACGCCGGCCTGTCGCGACAGCGCCGCGATGGCCTGCGAGAGCGGCTGTGCCGTGATTTCGACGTTCACTGTTGCCGGCTGGGCCAGCGCCGCGCCAGCGAACGACAGCACGCACAAGGTGCCGAGCGGCGGCAGGGGCTGGGCCAGCGGCGCGCACAAAACTCGGGCTGCGGCTGCGATGGCGATACGGGAAAGGCGGTGATTCAAGTCTGGACTCCGTGCGGTTGAAACTCAACCTCGCGCGGCAGGCAGCCAATGCCTCCGGCAGTCCTTGGAGGACAGCCGGAGATCGCGAGGGACCGCGCGGAAGACGCACCCCACGCCGAAGTCCGGACAGAAATCTTTTCGGCCGCCGGCCAACGCCCGCCGGGCTTCAGCGCCCGCCGCTGTCGCCCCGCCCCGCATTCGTCAGCTTCACGCGGTAGTGCAGCGGCCCGCGTTCCACACGCACCGGCAGCACCGCTGGCAGGCTCTCGACGAAGATCTTCGGTGCCCTGGCGTCGAAGCCTCCGCTGACGCGCAAGGCACGCAGCCGGGGATGCTCGGCCAGCTCGATCGGGTGCTGCAGGTAGGCGTTGAAGGCGGCCACGGCTTCGGCCAGCGGCGTGTCGTTGAAGCTCAACCAGCCGCTGCGCCATGCGGCGGCATCCTCGACGCTGGCCGGCCGCACTGGCCCCAGCCAGGGTTGCGCGCCCGGCTCGGTGTCCGAAGCGTCGACCGAGCGCAGTTCGATCTGCTGGCCCGCCCGGAGCAAGGCCTGCTCGGGGCCCGAGCGCACCTGCACCCGCCCTTCGGCCACCAGCACCCGCACGGCCCCGCCGCGATCGCTGACCGAAAAGCGCGTGCCCACCACCCGCACTTCGCCGGCGCGGGTGAACACGGTAAATGGCCGACCGGCATCCGACGCCACGGTGAACAGCGCGCGGCCATGAAGCAGCCGCGCCTCGCGCCGGTTGCGCCACAGGCTCAGCTCGACGGCGCTGTCGGCGTCGAGCGCCAGCGTCGAACCGTCGGGCAACGTGACACCTGGCATCAACTGCCCGATGCCGGTGGCGAATCGGCGGTCGAACAGTGCCTGCTCGCCGTGCCAGCGCCACAAACCCAGCCCCGCCAGGGCCGCCAGGCCAAGCGCCGTGCCGCCGCCCAGGCGTGACAGGGCACGACGGCGATCCGCGCGCGCGGGAGGCAAGCGGTCGTCGGCAGCGGGCAGCGAGATCGCGTCGCGCGAGGCCGCTGCCAAGTTACCCAGGCCGCCCCACAACTGTTCGGCCTGCTGCAGGGCGCGACGATGCTCGGCGCCAGCCTCGCTCCAGCGCCGCAGTTGCGAGGCCGCCTTGTCGCGGCCTGCCGCGTCGGCTCCGTCGCGCCGCGCCAGCAAGGTCAGCGCCCTTTCGAGCAGCGCCTCGGGCACGGGCGTCGCGCCGGCAGCGTCGGATACATCCACGGCCGTCACGCTGCGCACTCCGCCGTGACGGGCGCAGACGGCAGTGTGCGCGCGGGCGCCACGTCAGACCCCGGCTGCAGGCCCGCCAGGTCGCGCAGGTCCAGCGCGGCCCGCACGACGTTCTTTTCGACGGCAGCCACGCTCGATCCGAGCCGTGCCGCAGCCTCGGCGTGCGTGCAGCCAAGCACGCGCACCAACACGAAGGCGTCGCGGCGCCGATGCGGCATGCGGGCCAGGCGGTCCAGCAGCCGTGTGACCGCTTGGCGACAGATCGATTCGTGCTCGGCGCTGGGCGCCGGCTCGGCGGGGGCGGCGCCGAGCCGCCGCAGCGCCTCGTCCTCCACGGCACGGCGGCGCGCCATGTCGACGCACAAGTTGCGCGCCACCCCAAAGAGCAGCGCGCGCGGGTTGTGGACCACACTGCCCTGCCCGGGTCCCGCCTGGGCGTGCACGAAGACCCGCTCGAAGCTGGCCTGCGTCAGGTCGGCTGCATCTTCGGCATTGCGCAGGCGGCGCTGCAGGTAGCGCTTGAGCTCGCCGTAGTGCGCCAGGCAGTCGGCAAACCAGGTGGGCAAGGCGAGATCCATCCGCGCCGCCTTCTTCAGCGTGCCGAGCAGACGAAGCGCGCCTCGTCCTGGATCGGCGCGTGCTGCGCGGCCATGCGTGCAGCGATCTGGAGCGGTGTACGGCTGTGTGGATCGTGCAGGTTCTCGGCCATGCCGGCTCCGTCTTGCGTGGCCCGGATCGGGCAACAGGGTGGGCGCGGCTGGCGACGGGCTGGCGGCTCGGGACATGAAAGCGGGCACGCTTGGCACCGCAACGACAGACCGCATCATAATGCGACTCGTTCGCATTACACGCAACCCAGAAGGAGCCTGCCGACATGTCCCGTACCGCAACGATTCGCGCCACTCTGCTCGCCTTCGGCCTTGCCGCCGGTGCAGTGGCCGCCCAAGCCCAGGACGCCAAGGTCCTGCGCCTGTACAGCGCCCGGCACTACCAGACCGATGAGGCGCTGTACGCCAACTTCACCAAGGCGACGGGCATCCGCATCGACCGTGTGGATGCCGACGACGCCGGCATCCTGGCGCGCCTGAAGAGCGAAGGCGCGGCCAGCCCGGCCGACGTGGTGTTGCTCGTTGACGCGGCCCGCTTGTGGAAGGCCGAGGCCGACGGACTCTTCGCCCCGGTACGGTCCGCCGTGCTCGAGCAACGCCTGCCCGCCACCTTGCGCGGCAAGGACAGCGGCCAGGGTTCGGCCTGGTTCGGCTACTCGACACGCGCCCGTGTCGTCGTCTACAACAAGGCCGGCGTGAAGAAGGAAGACGTCGACACCTACGCTGAACTGGCCGACCCGAAGAACAAGGGCCGTGTCTGCACACGTTCCGGTTCGCACCCCTACAACCTCTCCCTCTTCGGCTCGATGCTCGAACGTGTCGGCCCCGAAAGGGCCGAGGCCTGGCTGCAGGGCGTGGTGGCCAACATGGCTCGCGCGCCCAAGGGAGGCGACACCGACCAGATCAAGGCCGTGGCATCCGGAGAGTGCCAGGTGGCCCTGACCAACAGCTACTACCTGGCGCGGCTGATGCGCTCCGACAAGGCCGAGGACCGCGCCGTCGTCGACAAGGTCGGCGTCGTGTTCCCCGACCAAGACGGTGCCGGCACGCATGTCAACGTCTCAGGCGGCGGAATGGCGGCCCACGCCAAGAATCGCCAGGCTGCCGTGCAGTTCCTCGAATACCTGGCCAGCGACGAGGCGCAGAGCTACTTTGCCAACGGCAACAACGAGTGGCCGGCGGTGCGCGGCGTCAAGGTCGCCAACCCCGCGCTCGATGCCTTCGGCTCTTTCAGGCAAGAAGCCGTGCCGGTGGCCGCAGTAGGCGCCAATCAGGCCAAGGTGCAGCAGATGCTGGACCGCGTCGGCTACAAGTGACCGGCCGACGCGTCGCCGTTGCGTGAGATCGTGCGCGCCAGCAGGATGACCGGCGCCAGGCCCACGGCAACGATGGCCAGCGATGGCAGCGCCGCCTCGGCCAGGCGCTCGTCGCGCGCCAGGTTGTAGGCCACGACCGCCAGGGTGTCGCTGCCGAACGGGCGCAGCACGAGCGTCGCCGGCAGTTCCTTCATCGTGTCGACGAAGACCAGCAGACCGGCCGCCAGCGCCGAACGCCGCAGCAGCGGCAAGTGCAGGCGGCCAAACAGGCGCAGCGGACCCCCACCCAGCATGCGCGAGGTCTCGCCCACCGCCATCGGGATGCGCGCGTAGCCGGCCTCGACGCTCTGCATCGCCACCGCAGAAAAACGCACGAGATAGGCGAACATCACACCCGTCACGGTGCCCGTGAATAGCGACGACACGCCGCTGTCTGGCCAACGCGACTGCAAGCATGCCACCGGCAGCAGGATGCCGATGGCTACCACCGCACCCGGTATCGCGTAGCCCAGCGACAGCACCCTCGCCGGCAGTGACCGCCGGCCGCGCCAGCGGCAAGGCCACGTCGGCGGTGCGGCGCAGCGGGCCGGCGCCGAGCAGACGCGCGGCTTCGAGCAGATGCTGCGCGCGCTCGCCAAGCGCCGTACGCGTGAGCAGGTAGACATACGGGTAGAGGCTGAAGACGAACAGCAGCATCGCTCCGGGCAGTCTGCGCACGTCCGGCCACAACGGCGCCTGCCCCCCGAACGCGTGGCGCAGCGCGCTTTGCACCGGGCCGCTGAACTGCAGTGCATCGGTATAGGCATACGCCATCACGTAGGCCGGCATCGCCAGCGGCAGCAGCAGTGCCCACTCGAACACGGCCCGCCCGGGAAACCTGCTCAGCGCGACGGCCACTGCCGTGCCCATGCCCAGCAGCGCCACACCCGCCGCGACGCCGAGACACAGCCACAGTGACTGCGTTGCGCATCCGGCAAGTACCGTTTCGGCCTGGTGGCGCAGCAGCGCGTAGGCATGGGCATCGAAGGCCAGCCACGAGGCGAAGATCGCGACCACCGGCAAGGCCAGCAACGCGCAGGCGAGCGTCAGCAGGCCGCGCACGAACCGTCCCCTCGCCCAGACTCGGCGCAAGGCCCGCTCCGCGCTTGCGCAAACAGAATGGGAACGATTGTTGTTGTCATTGGCGTCGATGTCATAGGTGAATGCAACTCCAGCTCGATGGCGTCGACGTCCGCTACGCACGCGGCCGCGGGGAGCGGGGCGCGGTTGATCAGGTCTCGCTCGACTTGCCGGCCGGCCGGATCGGCGTGCTCGTCGGTCCTTCGGGCTGCGGCAAGACCTCGCTGCTGCGCGCCATCGCCGGCCTCGAGCGGCTGGCCGGCGGCAGCATCGCAATGGAAGGGCATTTGCTCGCCGACGCACGCGAAGGCCTGCACGTCGCCGCCGAGCAGCGACGCATCGGCATGGTGTTCCAGGACTACGCCCTGTTCCCGCACCTGAGCGTCGCGGACAACGTGGCCTACGGGCTGCACCACATGCCTCGCGCACAGCGGGCCGAGCGTGTGCGCCGGGTGCTGGACCTGCTGGGGCTTGCCGATGCCGCCGCGCGCGCTCCGCATCGGCTGTCCGGCGGCCAACAGCAACGGGTCTCACTGGCGCGGTCACTGGCGCCGTCGCCGCGGCTGCTGCTGCTGGACGAGCCGTTCTCCAGCCTCGACCCGGACCTGCGCGAGCGCCTTGCGCAGGACGTTCGCAGCATTCTGCGCGAGCACGGCACGACGGCGCTGGTCGTCACGCACGACCAGTTCGAGGCCTTCGCGCTGGGCGACTCGGTCGGGGTGATGAACCACGGCCGGCTCGAGCAGTGGGCCGATTCGTATACCGTCTACCACCGCCCGGCGACACGCTTCGTCGCCGGGTTCATTGGCCAGGGCGTATTCGCACCGGCCCGCATCGTGAGCAACGGCGATGGCCGGCTTGTGCAGACGCCGCTGAGCACGTTGCACCAAGCGGTCGCGCCGCCAGACGATCCTGAAGGCAGCTGCGAGGTGCTGCTGCGTGCTGACGACGTGGTGCACGACGATCAAAGCCCCGTGAAGGCGCGCGTCGAGCGCAAGATCTTCCGCGGCGCGGAGTTCCTCTACACGCTGCGCCTGGGCAGCGGCGAGCAGGTGCTGGCGCTTGTGCCGTCGCACCACGATCACGCGGTCGGCGAGTGGATCGGCATCAGGCCGGACATCGGCCACGTCGTGACCTTCGCTCACCCGGCGCAGACCTGAATCGACGCAGACGGCGCCGGCCGGACAGTGCGCTGGCTCCTGGCGCGCGAACCCATCTTGTAAATGCGAACGCGTCGCATTACACTGCAAGCCTCCGTCCCGCGCATCGACGGCTTGTCCTTCGAAACGCCCCCATGATCGTCTGCCTCTGCCATCGCGTTTCGCACCACGACATCGCCTCGGCCGTGCGGCGCGGCTGCGCCACCTTCGATGCGCTGCAGGACGAGTTGCGAGTGGCCACGGGCTGCGGCGCCTACGAGCCGTGTGCACGCGAGCTTCATGCCGCGTGTGCGCGTGCCCCGGGCCAAGCCCCCGTCCTCTTTGCCGTTGCGCCGCGAGGCCGAGTGCCGGAGACCCTGCATGCCTGACGTCCTTCCCCTGCGACAGCCGACGGCGCCACGTTCCAGTCACGCCCTGACTCCGACCCCTGCCGCGGGATCGCCTGCCCCGTCGCCGGCATCCGATACGCCTCGACTGAGCAGCGCGCAGCTCTTCGGCCAGGGCAGCGAGGTGCACATCGAGCATGGCGACGCGCTGTACCGGCTGCGCATCACCTCGCTCGGCAAGCTGATCCTCACGAAGTAGAAGGAAGCACAAGAGTACACCGCACCTCCTTCTCCGCCCACCCCGCACCCGCCAGCCGGAGCCAGCACCTGCAACACCTCGCCAGGACCACCACGTGCTCACCAAGAACAACGAGATTCCCGGCCTGTCCCCGCTCGCCCTGGCCCTTGGCCTGGCGTGGAGCTTCGCGCCGCTGACTGCTGCCGCGCAGAGCCCCGCAACACCGGTCGCCAAGGCCGACGAAGCGCTGCCCGAGATCAGCGTCACCGCCACGCGCACGCCGCGCAAGGTGGACGAGGTTCCGGTGACCGTCACCGTCACGCCGGCCAGGGACATCGAGAAGTCCGGCGCACGCGACATCAAGGACGTGTTCCGCGACGAGCTCGACGTCACCGTGCGCCAGCAGGCCAACCGCTACAACCAGTCGGGCGGCGCGGCACGCGCCGGCAACGAAGGCATCAACGTGCGCGGCCTCGAAGGCAACCAGGTACTGATGCTGGTGGACGGCATCCGCGTGCCGTCGAGCTTCAGCTTCGGCCCCATCGGCACCAGCCGCGGCGACTTTCTCAACATCGACAGCGCGCAGGCCATCGAGGTGCTGCGCGGGCCGGCCTCCACGCAGTACGGCAGCGACGGCCTGGCCGGTGTGGTCAGCCTGGGCACGCCCGACCCGGTGGACTTGCTGAAGAAGGGTCAGTCGCTCGGTGGATTCGCGCGTTTCGGCTATTCGTCGGTGGACAAATCCTTCAACGTCACCGCTGCCGGTGCGATCAAGAGCGGCGACTGGCGCGCGCTGCTGATGGCGACCCAACGCCAGGGCCATGAGCCGGACAACCAGGGCACGGCCGATGCGCAGAACGCCACCCGCACCACGCCCAACCCGGCCGACACCTCTGCGCCTGCGGTGCTGGGCAAGGTGTTCTACACGCTCGGCCTCACACATGAGTTGGGACTGACGCTCGAAGCCCAACAGCGCAAAACCGACACCGAGGTCTACAGCGGCCGCGGCACCACCACCTCGCGGGGCGTGACCACCACGGTCAACGACATGGACGCGCACGACAAGCTCGAGCGCAAGCGCGTCTCGCTCGAACACCGTTACGAAGACGATGGCGGCGCCTATGTCCAGCGCGCCCACACCCACCTCTACACGCAAGACTCGACGACGCGCCAGTTGACGCTGACCGACCGCACCGTCGCCGGCGCCGCATCACCGCTGACACGCGACTACGACTACCGCCAGAAGCTCACTGGCCTGTCCACGCAACTTGAGAGCAACTTCAGCACCGCTGCCGCGCGCCACAAGCTGAGCTACGGCGGCGACGTCAACCGCAGCGAAGAAACCGCGCTGTTCCCCGGTGTGGTGGCCACCGGCAAGCTCTTCCCCGACACCACCTACACGCTGGCCGGCGCCTTCGTGCAGGACGAGATCGAGTGGGGCGCGTTCAGCATCATCCCCGGCCTGCGCTACGACCGCTTCAAGCTCTCGGCCGACCCGGCCGGCTTCAGCGGCACGGTGGTCTCGCTGTCCGACTCGGCGGTGACGCCGCGGCTGGGCGCGATCTGGAAGATTACGGACGCCTTCAGCCCCTACATTCACTGGGCCAAGGGCTTCCGCGCGCCGACGCCCAGCCAGGTCAACAACGGTTTCGAGAACACCGCCGCCGGCTACCGCAGCATCGGCAACCCGAACCTCAAGCCCGAGCGGGCCGACAGCATCGAAGCGGGCCTGCGCGGGCGCATCGGCGGGCTGCGCTACCAACTGCTCGGCTACGACAACCGCTACGAGGACTTCATCAGCCAGCAGGTCGTCAGCGGCACCGGCATCCCCGGCGTGGACCCGTTGGTCTTCCAGTACGTCAACTTCAGCAAGGCGCGCATCCGCGGCCTCGAGCGCGAGCCGAGTGGCGCCTCGACCCGGCGTGGTCCGTCAAGGCCGGCACCGCACTCGCGCGCGGGCACACCGAGGCCAATGGCGTGAAGACGGCGCTGGACACCGTCGAGCCGCTGCGCACGGTGCTCGGCCTGCGCTACGAGGCGCCCACCTGGGACCTGCGCGCCGACGCGCCGCATGTGCAACACAAGCAGGCCAGCCGCATCTCAACCTCCAGCACGGCAAGCACCGCCGACGACTACTACGCGACGCCGGCCTACACGGTGCTCAACCTCGGCGCGAGCTGGAAGCCCCTGCCCAACCTGACGCTGAACGCCAACCTCAACAACGTCTTCGACACGAAGTACTGGAACTGGTCGGACGTGCGCGGCCAGCTTGCCAGCAGCACCGTGCTCGACGCCTACACCGCACCGGGCCGCAACGTGCAGGTCTCGGCGCGCTACGAGTTCTGACCATGCCCGCCCCCCATCGATCCAACCCAGGAAGCCAGCCCATGGACCTTCAGCACCAAGCCCTCCGCAGCGGATTCCGCCAGGCGCGGCAGACGCCGCGCTCGCGCCACCGCGACATCGCCCAGGCCCTGGGCGTCAGCGAGGGTGAGCTCGTCGCCGTGCACTGCGGCGTGTTCGATCCCCTGGAGTCGCCGCTCAAGGCACGCCGCCTGCGCGGCGAGTGGCCGCAAATCGTCGCGGCACTCGAGGCGCTGGGCGAGGTGATGGCACTCACGCGCAACGAGTCCTGCGTGCACGAGAAGCTCGGCGTTTACAGGAACACCAGCGTCAACGGCCCACCCGGTCACCGGATTGGCCTGGTGCTGGCCGGCGCCATCGACCTGCGTGTGTTCTACGAGCGCTGGGCACACGGCTTCGCGGTCGAGGAGCGCCTGGCCGACGGCGCGGAGCAGCGCAGCCTGCAGTTCTTCGACGCGCAGGGGCAGGCCATCCACAAGGTGTTTCTCAAACCCGCCAGCGCGGTGGCGGCGTACTTCGACCTCGTCGAACAGTTCGGCGACGGCAAGCTGGAAGCCAACATCGAATGCACCGAAGGGCCGGCACCCAAGGCCGAGCGCGCCGACGCCGACGTGGACGTGGCCGGCTTCCACGCCGCCTGGACCTCGATGCACGACACGCACGAGTTCTTCGGCATCCTGAAGAAGTTCGGCCTCACGCGCACGCAGGCGCTGCGCCTGGCCCCGCCCGACTACGCGCACGAGGTCAGCACCGCCAGCGCGCACGAGGTGCTCAACCGCGCCGCGCAGGATGGCACCTCGATCATGGTCTTCGTCGGCAACCCGGGGATGATCCAGATCCACAGCGGCCCGGTGAAGCGCGTCGAGGTCATGGGCCCGTGGGTCAACGTGCTCGACCCCGGCTTCAACCTGCACCTGCGCGAAGACCACATCGCCCAGGCCTGGCTGGTGAAAAAGCCGACCAGCGACGGCCTGGTGCACTCCGTCGAGCTGTTCGACGCGCAGGGCGAGACCATCGCGATGTTCTTCGGCGAACGCAAGCCCGGCCAGGCCGAGCGCTGCGACTGGCGCAACCTGCTGACCTCGCTGGGTTCGGAGTCCGGTGCCGAGGTGCAGGCGTGCTGACGGCGCCCGATCGACGTCGGCGCCGTGCCGTATTCGGCGGTGCCGCAGCGCTGGCATCCGTAGCACTCGGCGCGGGTCGCGATGCGCATGCTGCGGCAGCACGCATCATCAGTGTCGGCGGGGCCTTGACCGAGACGCTGTATGCGCTGGGCGCGCAGGGCGATCTGGTGGGCGTGGACACCACCTCGTTCTACCCCGAGGTGGCGAAGAAGCTGCCGAGCGTCGGCTACCAGCGCACGCTGTCAGCCGAGGGCGTGCTGTCGCTGGCGCCCACGCTGCTGGTGGCCACCGAGGACGCCGGCCCCCCAGCCGTGCTGCGCCAGATCGAAGCGGCTCAGGTACCCATCCACATCCTCGACTCGGGCCACAGCTTCGAAGGCGTGCTCGCGCGCACCCGGCGCCTGGCCGATCTCGCTGGCCGCACTGCAGCCGGCGTCGCACTGATCGAGCGCCTGCAAGCCGAGTGGCAGGCTGCCCGCGCCAAGGTGGCGACGCTGGCCCCCAAAGACCCGACCAAGGCGCCGCGTGTGCTGTTCCTGATGGTGCAGTCGCCCAGCCAGATGCGCGCGGCCGGCATCGGCACCGGCCCCGATGCATTGATCGCCTACGTCGGCGCGCGCAATGCCTTCGCTGGTGTGGATGGCTACAAGCAGTTGTCGCCCGAGGCCGCCGTAGCGGCGGCGCCCGACGTGATCGTCACCACCGACCACGGGCTGGCCAGTGTCGGCGGGCCGGCCAACCTGTTGCGCGCGCCGGGGCTGGCACAGACACCCGCCGGCCGCACGCAGCGTGTGGCCAGTGTCGAGATCCTGCTCGCACTGGGCTTCGGCCCGCGCCTGCCCTTGGCGGTCAGCACCTTCGCCGAGGCGGTGCACAGCCGCACCACGAGTTGAACGAGCGAGCCGCGCAGGACATGGAAGTCTCGCAGTCCCTGGCCTCACCCGCTGAGCAGCGGACCGCGCCCGTCCTCGCCGTTCGTCCGCCGCTCACTATGGGCATCTGGCTGTTCATCACGCTGCTGCTGATGCTGGCGCTGTCGGTGCAGTTCGGTGCCGTGCGTGTGGGCTGGCGCGACTGGCTGGCCCCGTTCACCGCAACGGGCGACGCGCCGCTGGCCGGCGGTGCCTACGTGCTGTGGGATCTGCGCCTGCCGCGCGCCCTGCTGGCCGTGGCGGTGGGCGCTGCGCTCGGCCTGGCCGGCGCGCTGGCGCAAGGGCTGTTCCGCAACCCGATGGCCGACCCCGGGCTGCTCGGTGTCACCGCCGGTGCGGCCTGCGCCGCCGCCTTGGTGCTGACCGTCTTCGCCAGCCTGCACCTGGCGCTGCCGCCGGCATGGCGCTTGTGGGTGCTGCCGGCCAGCGCTTTCGGCGGCGCGCTGGCGGTGTGCTGGGGCCTGGACCGGATGGCACGCTGGCTCACGCCCGGCTCGGTGGCCGGCCTGCTGCTCACCGGCCTGGCGCTGCAGGCGGTGACCATGGCTGTGGTGGGCCTGTGCACCTACGTCGCCACCGATGAACAACTGCGCAGCCTGACCTTCTGGACCCTGGGTTCGCTGGCCGGCGCGAGCTGGCTCGTCGTCGGCGTGATGGCAGCCGCGCTGGCGCTGGTGAGCCTGCGCCTGAACGCGCTGGCCCGCGCCCTCAACGCGCTGGCGCTCGGCGAGGCCGCCGCCGGCCATGTCGGCATCGACGTGCAGCGCCTGCGCACGCGCATCGTCGTGGTGTTGGCGCTGCTGTCGGCGCTGGCCGTGGCCTGGTGCGGCGTGATCGGCTTCATCGGCCTGATGGCGCCGCACCTGGTGCGCGTGGTGGCCGGCAGCGACCAGCGGCGCGTGCTGCCGCTGTCCATGGGCACCGGAGCGCTGCTGCTGCTGCTGCTGGCCGACACGGTGGCCCGCACCGTGGTCATCCCGGCGGAGATCCCGGTGGGCATCTTCACCGCGTTGATCGGCGCGCCGGTGTTCCTGGCGATGCTGCGCGGCGCCGCGCGCAGCCGTGGGGGTGCCGTGTGAGCGAGTCCTTTGCCGAGCGCCTGCCGCCCGAGATGTTTCTGTCGGAGATGAACTGCATGCATGAAGCCGATTCACCGCCGTTCGATCCCCACGCTGTTGTGGCCCCCACCTTGAATGCTCTGCTCGCGCTCGATGCCGCCGTCACCCGGCTGCCCGGCCATCGCATCGGCCCCTTCACCTTGCGCCTGGACGCAGGTGAACGCATCGCCATCCTCGGCCCCAGCGGCGCCGGCAAGTCCACGCTGCTGAAGCTGATGGCCGGCGAGCGGGCGCCGCACGAAGGCCAGGTGGCGCTGGCCCGCCGGCCGCTGCAGCGCTGGGCCCTGCCCTCACTGGCCCGGCGCCGCGCGGTGCTGCCGCAGTCGCACGCGGTGGCCTTCGGCCTGCCGGTGGAACTGGTGGTGGCGCTGGGCCGCGTGGCGCGTGAGCCCGATCCGCAACAAGCCGGCATCGTCGCGCAGGCGCTGCAACTGGCGAGCGCCGCGCACCTGGTCGGGCGCCGCTTCGACACGCTCTCGGGCGGCGAACAGGCCCGCGTGCAACTGGCACGTGTGTTTGCCCAACTGTGGGACGAGCGCGAGGCCTTGCTGCTGGTGGACGAGCCCCTGTCCGCGCTGAACCCCGGCCTGCAGTTCGAACTGATGGACGCGATGCAGGGCTTCTGCCTGGCGCGCGGCCATGCCCTGGCGGCCGTGCTGCACGACATCAACCAGGCGCTGGCCTCGTTCGACCGCCTGTGGCTGTTGCGCGAAGGCCGCCTGGTCGCCGACCTGCCCAGCGGCCGCACCGCCGTCGAGCCGCTGGAAGACCTGTACGGCATCGGGCTGCGCTGTGTCGAAGACGAACACGACGGCCTTGCGGTAGTGCCGGTGCGGCGCGCTCCCGCCCTCATTGCCGCATGAACATCACTGCAGCGAGCCTGATGACGCTCCAGTCCTACAGCCTGTCGCGCCGCGTCCACCGGCAACAGATGATCCGGCACCGCCGCGAGCGCAGCCTGATGCTGGGCCCGTGCATGCGGCTGCAGTTCGAAGACGAGCTGACCATCCGCTACCAGATCCAGGAGGTGCTGCACGCCGAGCGCCCCGAGCTGCCAGATGCCGGCGCCGACGAGATCGCCACCTACGCCCACCTGGTGCCCGACGGCAGCAACTGGAAGGCCACGCTGCAGATCGAGTTGCCCGATGCCGCGCAGCGGCGGCGCGAGTTGCCGCAGCTCAACGAAGCCGCGCACCGCATCTTCGTGGACGTGGCACGCCACCCGCGTGTGTTCGCCTTCGCCAACGAAGACCTGCCCGACCGCCACCGCACCCGACCCTCGGCCGTGCACTTCCTGCGCTTCCAGTTCCCCGAGTCGCTGCGCGCGGCGCTGCTGGGCGGCGCCACCGCCACGCTGGGCTGCGCACACGACCACTACGAGTTCCGCCGCGTCATCCCGCCGGCCAGCATCGAACGGCTGCGGCGTGACCTGGTGCTGCCCACCCACAAGCTCGACCACGCCGTGGCCGAGCGCCCGACCTGACACGAGGTGCCCCAATGTCTCATCCCGAACCCGAAGACCACGGCCCCGGCCTGCTGCTCGCCCGCAGCGACATGGGTGCCATCAGCGTGTGCGGCTGCGGCGTGCTGACCTTGACGCTGCAGTACCTCAGCCTGCGCTTTGAACCCGGCGCGTTCCGCGAACTGCAGGCGCTGCTGAGCGTCGCGCAGCGTCGACTGGACGGCGACCCCGCGATGGGGATCGCTCCTGCCTCCGCGTCGAGCGACGCGCCCGCCGTGCACTGAACCCTTGAAAGGACCATTTCATGTGCAAGTCCGATCCCAATCAGCTCGAAACCCTGGTCCGGCAGGCCGTGGCCGGCACCGGCGCCGTCGTCACCGGCATCGAAGCGCCATCGCTCTGCAACCACGGCTCGCGCCGCAAGCGCCTGTGGGAGCTGGACGGCCACGCACACTGCCCCGTGGTTGGCGTGTGCCTGCCGATCAGCCTGCTGCGCAAGGTGGTCAACAAGGCCCTCGGCGGTCAGGCCGTGGCCGACGACTACGAACTGCACTGCGGCGCGGTGGCCGACTGCAAACAGCGCGGCGCCGTGGCCGAAGCCGTGCAGCGCGAACTCGAGCGCCGCTATGTGCTGGCCGTTCAGAAGGCCGGCAAGCTCAAGACCACCGAGGCCCTGGCGGCGTGGTGGGACGAGGCGCTGCGTTGCCAGGACATCGCCGGCCCGTTGTGGGCCACGCTGACCCACGCCCGCTGCACGCCCGAGCTGGCGCATCGTGTGGAAGGCCAGGTGCACATGCTGCAGCACCAGGTGGGCATGGCCACCCGCATGGACTTCGACCGCTTCGAGGCCCTGCTTGACGAAAACGCCCTGCTCACGCGTGAGCTCGCCGCCGCGCAGCAGCGCAGCACGCGTCAGGTCGAGGAACACACGCGCCGCCAGGACGCTCTGCAAAGCCTGGTCATGCAGCTGCGGGCGCAGCTGATGGCCCGCGACACCGCGGTGGCCGCGCTTCAGGCCGATCTGCAGACACTGGAAGCCGCCTCGCCAGGGCTGAAGACGCGCTTCGAGATGGCGCGTGAATTGGAACGACTGGTCGAACACAACCACAGCCATCAACGCGCCCTGCTGCACGCCCAGCAGGAGTCCGAGCGCCAGCGCCGACGTGCCGACGATCTGGCCGCCGAACTGGCCCAGCGCGACGCCATCGCGGCCGACGCCACAGCCGACACGACCACGCCTGAACTGCCCGCGCGCCTGGATGACCAGGCCGTGCTGTGCGTCGGCGGGCGGCCGGCCAGCGTGCCAATCTATCGCCAGTTGATCGAAGGCACCGGCGGGCGCTTCATGCACCACGACGGCGGCGAGGAAGACAGCGACGCCAAGCTCGACGCCACGCTGGCCGCCGCCGACCTGGTGATCTGCCAGACCGGCTGCATCAGCCACAACGCCTACTGGCGCGTGAAGGACCACTGCAAACGCACCGGCAAACGCTGCGTCTTCGTCGAGAGCCCCAGCCGTGCCGGCCTTGGCCGTGCGCTGCGCTCGCTGGCGGTGGTCGAGGCGCCTTCGCCCGGCAAGGCGTCGAGCACCGCATGAGCGCCTTGCGGCTCGATCCCCTCCCACCCCACACACCTCGGAGACTGGGGATGCACGAACGCCTGCGCACCCTGCTCGAAGTCATCGCCTTCGTCGCGATCGTCTCGCTGATCTGGTTCGCCATTCCCCTGCCTGCCCGCGCGCACGAGGTCGACTGCGCCGGCCGCACCGGCATTGCCCTGGCGCGCTGCGAACGCCACCAGAAGATGGCCGCACAGTGCGGCCCGATCCAGGGCGAAGCGCACTTCGCCTGCGACCGCCAGTTCCTGCTCGACCACCTGCTGGACTGCAAGGCATACGCCGGCGATGCCGCAGCCCAATGCACGGCCGAGACCGCAGCATTCAAGGCCTGCGAGTCCAAGCCGGGCTTGGAATTCATGCGCTGCGTGCGAGGTGCGCTGCAGACCAGTACGATGGGCGCTCGATGACCGCAGAGCGAGTGCAAATGCAGGTGCAATCGCGCCGTCGGCGTTGGCGCCTGGTGTGGATGGCCCTGGCCGCGACGCTGATCGCCCTGTGGTCGTGGCGCACGCCGGCCGCTGAGCCGCCGCCCTGCCCTGCGCAGCCCGGCACGTTGGGTGCAGCGCTGTGCGAGCGCGCGAGGTTGATGGACGAGCTATGTGGTCCGGTCGAGGCTGACATGCGCGGCCACTGTCAGGCCTGTCTGCTCGAAAACAACCCGCTGCCCTGCGAAGACCTCACCGCGGCCGAGGCCCCGCGCTGCCGCGTTGTGCTCGCGGCCATCGACCGCTGCGTCCTGGCGGGACCCACCCGCATCGATGCCTGCCTGCGCCGATCAACGGCCTCGCGAGTCCTTCTCACCACGTTCATAACGCAAGGAAACACCCCATGAAAACCATCGGCGACAAGCTCGAAGCCTTCAGCGTCACCGGCGTCAAACCCGGGTTCAACCAGCATGAGGAGATTGGCGTCTCGGCCTTCGAGCTCATCAACGAGAAGAGCTTCGCCGGCAAGTGGAAGGTCATCTACTTCTGGCCCAAGGACTTCACCTTCGTCTGCCCGACCGAGATCACCGGCTTCGACAGGTTGGCCAAACAGTTCGAGGAACGCGACGCCGTGCTGCTGGGCGGCAGCACCGACAACGAGTTCTGCAAGCTCGGTTGGCGGCGCGAGCACAAGGACCTGAACAAGCTGGCGCACTGGAGCTTCGCCGACGTGACCGGCAGCCTGGTGGACCAGCTCGGCGTGCGCGACCGGGCCGCGGGTGTAGCGCTGCGCGCCACCTTCATCGTCGACCCCGACAACACCATCCAGCACGTCAGCGTGAACAACCTCAACGTCGGCCGCAGCCCGGAAGAAGTGCTTCGCGTCCTGGACGGGTTGCAGACCGACGAGCTGTGCCCCTGCAACCGTTCGGTCGGCGGCGCCACGCTGTGACGGCCTCGGCCTGATCTCCGCATCCCCCACCACAACAACGACAAAGCCCCCGTGCCGCTGCGCGCCCAGCCCGCGCAATGGCCCTGCCCCATGCACAACAAGAACCTCCGCACGCGCCGCCGCGCCAGCGCTGCCCATCCCTCGAACTTTCGCCTGACCGCCATCGCCGCCTGCCTGCTGGCCGGCGCGGCCCAGGCGCAACAGCCACCCTCCGCAAACACCGGCCAGCCGGAACAGGAGACACAGTCACTGCAGGCCGTGGTCGTCACTGCCACCCGCGGCAGCAAGGCGGTGGAGAAGATTCCCGGCGCCATCAGCGTGATCACGCGCAGCGAGATCGACACCCAGGGCCTGATCAGCGAAGACCCGAGTCAGCTGTTAGCCGCCCAGGTACCGGGTTATGCGCCGGCGCGGCAGAAGCTGTCCAACTTCGGCGAGAGCCTGCGCGGGCGCAACGCGCTGCTGCTACTGGACGGCATCCCGCAGACCAATCCGCTGCGCTTCGGTGGCCGCGAGGGCTACTTTGCCGACCCGATGCTCGTCGAGCGCATCGAAGTCGTCAGCGGCGCCTCGGCCGTACAGGGCATGGGCGCCACCGGCGGCATCATCAACACCATCACGCGGCGGCCCAGCCGGCCCGGCACGCGGCACATGGTCGAGCTGAAGTACAGCACCCAGGGCCACGCCGACACGCAGGGCTGGAAAACCGGCTACATGCTCGAACACAAGGGCGAAGGTCCGGACGCCTTCGACGCGCTGGCCTACCTGGGCATGCGCAGCCAAAGCGTGGGCACCGACGGCGACGGCCGCAAGCTCGCCACCGAATCGCTGCACGAGGCCGCCGACGCCTTCGTCAAGATCGGCCGCGACTTCGGCCCCCAGCGTGTGCAGCTGATGCTCAACCGCTTCCGTGCCGATGGCTTCGACGACTGGCTCGACGTGGCCGGCAACCGCAGCACCGGCATTCCCACGAGCGCGCAGCGCGGCAGCCTGGCCTGGGACTCGCCGCGCAACAACGTCACCTCGGCCAGCCTGGAGTGGACGCATGCCAGCTTGGCCGGCGGCTACGCCAGCGCCCAGCTCTTCAAGCAGGACTTCGCCGCGCGCTACAGCGGCGGCATCATCAGCACCTTCCAGGACACCCGCATCGCGCCGGCCAACACGCTGATCGACCAGAGCGAGATCGTGGCCGACAAATGGGGCCTGCGCACGAGCTGGGTGCGGCCCGACCTGGGGCTGGCCGGGCTGGAGTTCACCGCCGGCATCGACCTGCTGCACGACACTTCGTCGCAGCAGCTCACGCAGACCGGGCGCACCTGGGTGCCGCCGCTGCGCTACAAAAGCCTGGCGCCGTTCACGCAGCTCGAGTACGAGATCGGCAACCTCACGCTGCGCGGCGGGCTGCGCGACGAGCGCAACTCGCTGTCGGTGGACAGCTACCGCACGCTGGCGTTCTACGGCAATCGCGAAGTGGCGGGCGGCACGCGCGAGGCGCACGAACTGGTCAAGAGCCTGGGCGGCGTCTGGCGCTTCGGCCACAGCGGCTGGTCCAGCTTCGTGTCGTACAACGAAGGCTTCGGCCCGCCTGATGCCGGGCTCATCCTGCGCGCCGTGCGCACGGCCGGGCAGTCGGTGGACAAGCTGGTCGACCTGCAGCCCGTGGTCACCGAGAACCGCGAACTGGGCATCGCCTGGCGCGGCACGGCGGGCGGCCTGAGTGCGTCGGTCTACGAGTCGCGCTCCGAGCTCGGCAGCCAGATCATCGTGGCCAACGGCATCGGCACCGTGCAGCGTGTGCCCATCGTCGTGAAGGGCTTCGAGTTCAGCGGCCAGTGGCGCCCCACCGGCACGCTGCGGCTGGACGCCACCTACGCCCGCACCCGCGGCCGCACCGCCAGCGCCGCCGGCCAGCCGCTGGAGCTGGATCTGGGCGCGCGCTCGCAGGGGCCGGACAAGCTGGTGCTGGCAGGCCAGTGGGCCTTCGCGCCGGCCTGGAGCGCGCAGTTGAACGTGGCGCGCTGGTCCTCGCGCGACGCCAACGTCGGCAAGTTTTCGGGCACCACCAGCCTGGAGGAGCACTTCAAGGGCTACACGGTGGCCGACCTGGCGCTGCGCTGGGCCTCGCCCTGGGGCGACGTCGGCGCCGGCATCGAAAACCTGCTGAACAAGCAGTACATCACCTACTACAGCCAGAGCCACTACGCCGGCACCAACGACGACTACTACGCCGGCCGCGGCCGCACGCTCACGCTGAGCTGGCGGCGCAGTTTCTGAAGGCCGACGATGCGTCGAACCTTCGCGCTGCTACACCGCTGGGTGGCCCTGCTGGCCGGGCTGCTGCTGGCCCTGCTGGGCCTGACCGGCAGCCTGATGGTCTGGCAGGCCGAACTGGACGCAGCGCTGAACCCGGCCTGGTTCAGCGCCCGGCCCGGGCCCGGCGGGCCGGGCGAGCCCGGCGCCTGCGCAGCGACGCAGCGCCCGGTGGCCGACACGCTGGCCGTTCTGGCCGGTGCCGCGCCCGGCGCGAAGCCGGCGCTGGTGCTGGCCCCGGCGCACCCGGGTGCCGCCTACCAGGTGTGGGAACGCAGCGACCCGGGCAACGGCTTGCGGCGCGAGCACTTCATCGACCCCGCCTGCGGGCGCTACCTCGGCACGCGCCTGCGCGGCGCCTGGCAGCTCGACCGCGCCCACGCCGTGCCTTTGCTGTACGAACTGCACAGCAAGTTGCTCGGCGGCGAAACGGGCCACCTCGTCGTTGGCAGCGGCGCCCTGCTGCTGTTCGGCCTGGCGCTCAGCGGAGTCTGGCTGGCGTGGCCGAAGCGCTTCTCGGTCGAGGCCTGGCGCCGCGTGCTGACGATCAAGGCCGGCGCCTCCGCGCAGCGCTGGTGGTTCGACCTGCACCGCGCGGCCGGCCTGTGGCTGGCGCCGCTGTGCCTGCTGCTGACCCTGACCGGCGCGGCGCTGGTCTTCGACGCCAGCGCGCGCGCCGTCGTCGCGACCGTGTTGCCGGTGGAGCGACTGCCGCGCATGCCGCAGGCGGCGCCAGACAAGTCCGGCCCAGCGGCCGATGCACGGCCGGCGCCCGACGATCTGGTTGCCGGCGCGATGGCGCGGTTTCCGCAGGCGACCTGGTCGCGGCTGACGCTGCCGGCCGGCAAGGACAGTATTGCCGAAGTGCGCCTGCTGCAGCCCGGTGAACCACGCGCCGACACCGGCAGCACCCGCGTGCGGCTGGACGCCGCCGGCCGCATCGTCGCCGTGCAAGACCCCCTGCGTGCCCCCGCCGGCAGCGTGCTGCTGGACTGGGTGTTCCCGCTGCACAGCGGTGAGGCGCTGGGCCTCATGGCGCGTGTGCTGTGGTCGGCCTTCGGCCTGGTGCCGGCGCTGCTGCTGGGCAGCGGCCTGTGGCTGTGGTGGCGCCGAACGCGCAAGGGCCAGGCTGCTGCGACACAGGCGGCGGCTCGTCCGATCCACGTCATCAAACCCCAACCCGAAGAAGCAACACCATGGAACGCCCCAACGCCCTGACAACATCGCAGACGCAGGCGGCGGCGCTGCTGCGCCGCTGGGACCGCATCGGTGTCGGCGTGCGCTGCGGCTACAACCCCAGTTGCCCCTGCGCCGTACGGCACTACCTGGACGCCGGGCGGCGCGTCGTCATCGCCGGGGTGCGGCCCGAACAGCAGGTGATGCAGCGCCTGCTGACGGTGCTGCTGCAGACTGCCCAC
This sequence comes from Sphaerotilus sp., assembly GCF_034519685.1. Classification (GTDB taxonomy): domain Bacteria; phylum Pseudomonadota; class Gammaproteobacteria; order Burkholderiales; family Burkholderiaceae_C; genus Sphaerotilus. The sequence continues at coordinate 606,298 of NZ_JAXHOF010000003.1, forward strand.
GACGAGGCGCTGCCCTGGTACTGGCGCAGCGTGTGCCTGGAGCACACCACCCTGCCGATGGCGCGGCTGACCTCGCTGCTGCAGCAGCACGACCCGGTGGCGTGCCACGCCATGCACTGCGCCGTGCAGGCTGCCGGCGATGCACTGGATGCAGCTCCGCGTCGCTCAGAGCGCGCCGAATGACGGCCTGGCAGACCTTGCGCGACACCCTGCCCGACTCGGCCAAGGACATCCGCCTGAACCTCGATGCGGTGGTCGAACGCTCCAACCTGGCGTTGCCCGAGGCGCTGAGTTGCGCGCTGGCGGCGGCGTTTGCTGCGCGTTGCCCACCGCTGGTGGCGGCGCTGCGCGAACGCCTTAAACCACGCGACGCCGAAGCCGCGCTCCCTGCCGCCGCGCTGATGGGCATGAACAACACCTGTATCCCTTCGTCGAGATGGCCGGCGACGAGGCGTTGAAGACCCTGCGGCCCGAACTGCGCATGAACGCCTATAGGTCGCAGGGGATGGGGGATCCGCCTCCGCCCGACCAGTGCCAGGCCCAAGCAGGGCCTACTACTAAAATAATGGTCGATGCACGCATTCCGTACCTACCGCCGATTCCCCAGTTGGATTGCCGCCATGGCGATCCTGCTGGCATCGCTCGCGCCATCGTTAAGCCATGCGCTGGGCTCGGCCAAGGCAGCATCCTGGATCGAGATCTGCACGTTGCAAGGCTCGAAGTGGATCGCGGAAAAGACCGACGATTCGCCGTCGGCGCCGACCGTCAGCCACGTGTTCGAGCATTGTTCGTTCTGCTCGATGCATGCGGCGACCCTGGGCCTGCCACCATCTGCTGAACTCGTGCCATTGCCGATCGAAGGTCATGGCGAGTTTCCTCCTGCCTTCTACGCCGCTCCTCGCACGCCGCATGCGTGGGTGAGCGCGCGTCCACGAGCACCGCCGCAACTCTCCTGATCGTCTGGATGCCGTTCGTCGGGCTTGAGCCCGCAGACGGGTCATCGACCGCCACGGCACGCCTGCCGGGCATCAGGAGAACTTTGTGAATACCTTCGAACGCGTCATGCGTGGACCGAGGCGCGGCAACCGATGCCACGTCCGCCTCTTCGTCGCTGCACCCCTTGTCGCCGTGGGTCTCAGCTACGGCATGGCACTCGAGGTAGGCGCCGGATTCGCGCCGCCACCGTTCCCGCCGGATGATCAAGTCGCGATGCGCGCGCCTGCGCGTCACGTCGAGGGACCTCCCGTCTCGGTGATCACTTCCGGTCGGGCAGTCGCAGGAAGCGAGTTGGAACCCCTGCCGGAGCGCCAGGACGCCGAGCCGCCTTGGCGCTTCGACAACCGCGACGAGTTGCCCATGCGGGACCACTGAGCCGCTCACATCACCGACGCTGCTGACTGCGGCCATGTATCGAACACCCAGGAGAACACCACCATGAAACCCCGCCACCCCGGCCGCAAGACCCTGATCGCCAGCGCCGTCCTGTTCGCGATGACCGCGCAGGCCCAGACCGAACTCCAGCGCGTGGAGATCACTGGCACGTCCCAGCCCTACCAGGCGCCGCCGACCTCCGCTGCAACGAAGACCGACATGCCGATCTTGCTGACGCCGCAGTCCGTGCAGGTCGTGCCACGCGCGGTGCTGAACGACCAGAAGGCCCTGACGCTGACCGACGCGATCCGCAACGTCGCGGGCACAGGTGGCGACTTCGGGTTCAACGGCAGCTCCCAGCCCTTGATCCTCTTGCGCGGCTTCCAGACCGAGTCGATGACCGCATCGGGTCCGATGTCGGGCATGTCCACCTACTACATCAACGGCGTCAAGGTAAAGGGCGTGCCGGTCAACATGGCCAACGTCGATTCGGTGGAAGTGGTCAAGGGCCCGGCCTCGGTACTGTATGGCCGCTCCGAGCCGGGCGGGCTCATCAACGTCGTGCCGCGCGCCCTCTCGGCCACGCCGAGCTTCGGCTTCGAGCAGACCATTGGCCAGTACGCCCAATCGCGCACCATCCTCGAAGGTGGCGGTGCGCTGAACGCCGACAAGACGCTGCTCGGCCGTGCCAACGCTTCGTACGACACCGCGAAGTCCAACCGCGAATTCGTCGAGAACCGCATGGCAGCATTCAGCGGCTCCATCGCGTGGATTCCCGACGCCGACACGCGCGTTGCGCTGACCTACGACCGCAACGCACAGAAGTATCGCAACGACTTCGGCGTCTATGCCGACGGCGACCGGCCGGCCGAGGTGCCGCGTTCGCGGCAGTTCAACAATGCGCCTGAGTTGTCGTCGTTCGACAACCAGTCGCTGACGCTGGAGGCGCAGACCCGGTTGTCGACGGCGTGGACGCTGAAGGCCCGTGCGGTCACGATGCGTGCAAAGGTCAAGGAGCTCGACATCTGGCCGTACCGGGTCGATCTCGGCGCGGGCAGCGGGCCGGCCGACAGCTGCGTGGAGACGAACCCGCTGCAGACGATGTGCCGTTACTACCTGTCCAACCGGCCAGACGGCCGGGTGCGGCTGGATCAGGCGACCTTCGACCTGCAGGGCGACGTCACCTGGGGCGGGCTGAAGCACAAGCTGTTGTTCCAGCTGGACCACTACGAGAACAGCCGTACCGGTGCGCTGGTGTTCGCACAGATCAATGCCGTGGATGTGCGCAACCCCGACTTCGGCGGCACGCCGACGATTGCGCAGACGGGCGCGCCGGGTTCCGACACGCGCGACGTTCAGCGCTGGACCAGCCTGGTGGCCCAAGACCAGATTGCCTTCGGCAACGGGTGGCATGCGGTGTTCGCACTGCGTCACGACCGCACCGCCGGCATCTACACCTCGGACCCGACTCTAGATCTGAACCGGCAGAGCTTCACGACGCCGCGTGTCGGCGTGGTGTACGAGTTCGTGCCCGGCCAGACGCTCTACGCGCAGTACCAGGACGCGGTGGCCGCCAACAATGGCCGCAACCCGGACGGCTCGCCGCTGGCGGCCGAACGTGCGCGGCAGTTCGAAGCCGGCTGGAAGAGCACCGCGCTGGAAGGCCGGCTGAACACCACGGTCGCGGTCTTCGACCTCGTGAAGCGCAACCGCGCCGACTACACGCTGTACCCAGTGATCACGACGATCGGCGAGGCCCGCTCGCGGGGACTGGAGATCGACATGTTGGGCCAGCTCACGAGGCAGCTCGCCGTCATGGCCTCGTACGCCTACCTCGACGCGAAGATCACCGACAAGGCCGCGTATGCCGGCACGCGCCTGGCCAACGCAGCACGCAACTCCGGCAGCCTGTGGGGCCGGTGGATGTTCGATGGGCAGTGGGCGGCCGGCGCCGGCGTTTTCTTCCAGAGCCAGCGCGAAGGCGACCAGTTGAACAGCTTCCAGTTGCCAGGCTACGGCCGGGTCGATGCGATGCTGTCGTACGCGTTCCGTGCCGGCTCGGGCAAAGGCTCGGTGCAGTTCAACCTGAAGAACGCCTTCGACAAGCTCTACTACAGCGGCAGCCACCCGGGAGCGCGCGACTGGATCCAGCCCGGCGCGCCGCGCACGGCGTCGCTGACACTGCGCCTGGACTACTGATGGAGAAGGTCATGACGCACCCAAGACGCGACTTCCTGCGCAATCTCGCAGCAGCCAGCCTGGCGGGCTCTGCCGCAGCGGCAACGTCGGCTGCGGAGCCGGCGGCATCGCAGCCCGAAGTGATGCACGACATGAGCACCATGCCCCCGCAGTGGCAAGGCAAGGAGCAGATCGCGATGCTGCTGTACCCCGAGTTCACCGCGCTCGATCTGGTGGGGCCTCACCACATGTTCACCAGTCTCTGGGGGGCGACGGTGCACCTGGTGGCGGCCACGAAGGAGCCCGTCCGCGGCCAGAACGGGATCACCTTCATGCCCAGCATGACCCTGGATGAAACACCGGCCGACCTGGACATCCTGTTCGTCCCCGGAGGAGACGTGGGCACGCTGAAGGCGATGCAGGACCCGAAGCTGATCGCATGGGTCGCCGACCGCGCACGCCGGGCCAAGCTGGTGGCCTCGGTCTGCACCGGCTCGATGATCCTCGGCCAGGCGGGCCTGCTGCGCGGCAAGCGGGCAACGAGCCACTGGGCCACGCATGCGCTACTGAAGGAGTTCGGTGCCATCCCGGTGGACCGGCGGGTGGTCTGGGACGGCAAGCTCGTCACCGGTGCGGGCGTGTCGGCTGGGCTCGATCTCGGGCTGGCCGTCGTCGCCAAGCTGCGCGACAAGACCTATGCACAGGGCGTGCAGTTGATGGCCGAGTACGCCCCGCAGCCACCGCTGCACGCTGGCACGCCGAAGACGGCGCCGCCAGCGGTGCACCGGATGATGGATTCCATGTTCGACACCCTCCGGGCCGGCATGCGCGCTTCGGCGAAGTCGGCACTCGGCGCCTGACTGCCTCCGCCATTCCGCTGCCGCAGGCTCGTCCAGTTACGTCCGGTCGCATCGGGCGACGCAGACTTTTTGCACCGAAGAACGTCTGCAATCGTGTCGGCCGGAAGTCCGCTTTGGGGTCGACAGTGACGCCGAGAACATGGCCGCAGGGTCCGGCGTTGCGCACAGCAGCGCGCAACGCCTACGGATCGTTGATGCCAGTCGATTAGTAGTGCGACTCATTCGCATTACAATGCGTTGCTCGCAAGGTTGGCTGCCGCTCCAGTGGCGCCGCGCGAACACCCGAAGCCAGCCGCCGCCAGCCTTCGCCCACTGACTTGGCCTGCACGTTGCCCTGACGCGCAGCCGCGCGAGGACACGATGCAAGCTGCCGACGAAGACACCGACCTGCCCCTGCCCAGCCTCGAAGCGCTGGTGGCAGGCACCGTGGCCCTGATGACGTCCTGGGCCGACCCCTGCGTCGACGCACGCATCACGCGGGCCGACCAGCGCTCCCTGCTGGCGCGCAAAGTGGTCTCCAACCTGTTCTTCATGCAGAACCACCCCTGCGCCAGCCCGGCGCTGCGCCAGGTGATGGCCAATGCGCACCAGCGCTGGGTGGGGCTGGCGCAGGTGCCGGCCACCGACAGCCTTGGTGACCACGCTGGCGAACGTTCGGCTGCGTTGCATTGACATTGCACACATGGTCGCCCGCCCCGAGAGCCCCCTCCAGCGCCACATGCGCGGTCCTTTCCACAATCACACGCAACGGGTCACAACGATGAAAAGACAAAAACTGGTGATGAGGGCCTGCGCGATCGCAGCCTCTGCGGCCCTGGGCCCCGTGCACGCCCAAGAGGCGTCGACCGAGAAGACGGAAGCCACACTCGAGAAGATCGTCGTGACGGGCAAGCGTGCCAACCGTGTTTCCAAGGGCGCCACCGGCCTGGCGATGGAGATCAAGGACACGCCGCAGTCCATCAGCACGCTCGACAAGGAGGAGATGGCCGACTTCGGCCTCACCAGCAGCAACGAAGCGCTGGGCCTGGCCACCGGCATCAACGTCGATCTGTGGGAGACCAACCGCGCGAGCTTCAATTCGCGCGGGTTCGAGATCCAGCTGACGCAGATCGATGGCCTGGGCATGAGCAACTCCTACGGCGTCGCGCTGGGCCGCGAAGACACCTTCCTGTTCGACCGCGTTGAGGTGATCCGCGGCGCCAACGGGCTGCTCACTGGCGTGGGCAACGCGTCGGGCACGGTCAACTACGTGCGCAAGCGCCCCAAGAATGCCGACGGCGGCGAGGCCAACCTGAGGCTCGGCTCCTACGGCCTCAAGCGCGTGGCGTTGGACTACAACAAGGTGCTGACCGAGGACGGCAGTTGGGCCGGCCGGCTGGTGGTGGCCCACGAAGACGCGGATTCTCACCTGCGCGCCCTGCACAACAAGCGCACCAGCCTCTACGGTGTGGTCGACGGCCAGATCGGCAGCAACGGCACCCTGACGCTGGGCATCACCAACGTCGATGCCAAGCAAGACTCGCCGATGTGGGGATCGCTGACCCTGCGCCGCTCCGACGGCACCCAGGCCGAATTCCCCGTGGGATCGTCAACCTCTCAGGACTGGACCTACTGGAACAACAAGTACACCAATGCCTTCGTCGAGTACACCCACCGCCTGGGCATGAACTGGGAGGCCAAGCTCACCTACAGCCACCGGCAGAGCGACGAAGCGACCAAGATCCTCTACGCCTACTCGCCGACGGGCACGCTGAACGCGGACAACACGGGCCTGCTGGGCTGGGCCTACCGCAGCGTAGGCGACTCGACCGATCGCATCCTGGATGCCAACCTGAGCGGCGAGTTCTCCGCGTTCGGGCGCCAGCACAGCCTGCTGGTCGGCCTGAGCCAGTCACGGCAGGAGACGGCCGTGGACACCTACGAGCCACAGACCAACTTCCTGGCGTTTCCGGCATTCCCCTTTGGCGGCAACGTCTATGCAGAACCAGCCTGGGACCCACGCGCGCCCAGTACCCGCGGCGAGCAGACGCTGACGCGGCTGTACGGCGCATCACGACTGGCCCTGAGCGATGCGCTGAAAGCCATCGTCGGCGTCAATGCGGTGCGGCTGGAGCGCAGTGGCGCCTCCATCTACGGCAACGCCGCCACCAACACCGTCTATCCCGACACAAAGGAGGTCAGCCCCTACGTTGGCCTCACCTACGACATCACGCCAGAAGCCATGGGCTACGTGTCGTATTCGGACATCTTCCAGAACCAGGATCAGACCGACATCATTGGCGAGTACCTGGCGCCCATGAAGGGCGTCAACGCCGAAGCCGGTGTGAAAGCCGAGTGGCTGAACAAGTCTCTGCTGACCACTTTCGCCCTGTTCACCGCGAAGCAAAAAGGCCTGGCGACCTACGCCGGCATCATCAGCGATCCGGGTGGCCCTCTGGACGGCAAGTACTGGTACGAGCCCAAGGACGTGAAGTCCAGGGGCTTTGAGTTCGAAGCCACCGGCCGCATCAGCAAGGATGCCAAGGTCACCGTGGGCTACACCCAATTGAAGCTGACCGGCCCGGACGGCAACGACATCTATGAGTGGATCCCCCGCAAGACCATGAACTTCCGCTTCGACAGCCGGGTGCCGATGCTGCCAGCCCTGCGCCTGGGGCTTGGCGGGCGCTGGCAGTCCGAGGTGAGCAAGGCCGGCAGCGCCACCCAAGGTGCCTATGTGGTGGCCAACGCCTTCGCCGCCTACGAGATCAACAAGGCGGCGACGCTGCGCCTGAACGTCAACAACCTGTTCGACAAGAAGTACATCGGCGGCATCACCTACGGCGCGATCTACGGGGCGCCACGCAACGGTTCCGTGTCGCTCGAATACAAGCTCTGACGTGGATGCCGGACGAGGCTGCTGCGAAGGGTCGTCGAAGGTCGGTCATGAGCCAGAGCCTGAGCCGCATCTTCCGCGTGCCCGGTCTGGTGGCTGCCGCCAGCGTCGTCGGCCTCGTCTCGGCGCTGGTCGCCAACGGCCCATGGGACCTGCTGTCCTGGCTGGCGCTCGGCCTGGGCGTGGTCATCGCCGCATGGCACGCAATCCCCTGGCGCCGTGCGCAGCAGGCGCATTCGGCAGACTCAGCAGCACTCGCAGACCCTTCGACTCGTGGCTGATCCCGTGAACAATGACGCCCTCTTCCCGCCCCCCGCTCCACCGCAGTCCGACGACTACGACAGCACATCGCCCCTGGCCCGCCGCACGCTGGTCGCGGGCGTGCTGGGTGTTCACCTGCTGGGCGCCTGGGGCTTGCTGCAGGTCGAATCGGTGCGCCAAGCCGTCGGCGAAGTGGCCCCAATGATGGTGGACCTGATCGCCCCGCCGACACCGCCAGCGCCCCCTCCACCGCCGCCACCCAAGTTGGTGAAGCCGCCGCCGGCGCCACCGCCCATCGTTGCCGCAGCGCCCTCGCCCTCACCGGCGCCGCCCGCCTTCGTCGTGCCACCAGCGCCGGCCGAGCCACCGCCGCCCGCGGTGGCCGAGGCGCCCCCGCCACCACCCGCGCCCCCCGCCCCACCGGCCCCGCCGCCACCTCCCAGGACCGTTCCGGCCACCGCAGTGGAGTACATCGATCCGCCCGCGCCCACCTACCCGGCCGCGTCTCGTCGACTCAACGAAAGCGGCCGCGTGCTGATCCGCGTCGAGATCGACGCGCACGGCCGTGCGCGCCAGGTGCAACTCACCCGCTCGTCGGGCTCGAACCGGCTCGACGAAGCCGCTCTGGCCGCCGTGCGCGCCGCGCGCTTCAAGCCCTACACCGAAAACGGCCAGCCCCTGGTTGTCTGGACCACGGTACCCATCGTCTTTGAACTGGAAAGCTGACCATGAACGAACCCACCTCCCTGGGCATCGCCCACTTCCTGTCGCAGAGCGACGCCGTCGGCAAGACACTGCTCTTCATCCTGCTGGCGATGTCGGTCATCTCCTGGGTGCTGATTGCCGCCAAGGGCCTGGCCCAGTGGAGCCGGCGCAGGCGTTCGCAGCAGTTTCTCGGCCTCTTCTGGAAGGCGCGCACGCTGGAGCAAGTGCAGGCGGAGATCGATGCGCGTGGTGTGCGCGATCCGTTTGCCAACCTCACGGCGCACGCCATGCATGCGCGCGGTCATCACGCCAAGTACGGCAGCGCCGAGCTGAGCCAGGCGGGCACGGAAGAAGAGTTCCTCACGCGCACCATCAAGACCAAGCTCGACGAGGAGACCACGCGCCTGGAGAACGGCCTGACAGCGCTGGCCACCATCGGCGCCACGGCGCCCTTCGTCGGCCTGTTCGGCACCGTGTGGGGCGTATACCACGCGCTGGTGGCCATCGGCATGAGCGGCTCGGGCACGCTCGACAAGGTGGCCGGCCCGGTGGGCGAGGCGCTGATCATGACCGGCGTCGGCCTGGCCGTGGCCATCCCGGCCGTGATGGCCTACAACTGGCTCACGCGCAGCAACCGCGTGCTGCTGGCCAGGCTCGACGCTTTTGCTTTCGAGCTGATGAACTTCCTGCAGATGGGGCGCACGCTGCGTGGCGTGGCATCGGCCAACCAGGAACAGGCCGCTGCGGCCAGGCCCGTGCAGACCACCCGCGCTGCGGCCTGAGCGAAGGAACCACGATGGCCTTCGCCAGTTTCGACAACCGGGGCAGCAGCGCGCCCGTGTCCGACATCAACATGGTGCCGCTGATCGACGTGATGCTGGTGCTGCTGGTGATCTTCATCGTCACCGCGCCGCTGCTCACGCATGCCGTCAAGCTCGACCTGCCCAAGGTCAGCTCGCAGGCCAACCAGCTCAAACCCGACAAGGTCGAGTTCGCGATCGACGGCGCAGGCCAGCGCTTCTGGAACGGTGAACCGGTGGCGCGCGACGAGGCCGCGCGCCGCTTCGCGGCCGAGGGCAAGAAGCAGCCGCAGCCCGAGGTGCACCTGCGTGCCGACCAGTCGGTGGCCTACCGCGCCGTGGCCGAGACGCTGGCCGATGCCTCGAAGGCAGGCTTGAGCAAGATCGGCTTCGTCAGCGAGCCCGAGCGACCCTGAAGCGTCACCCCGTCGTCGCATACAATGCGAACGCTTCGCATTTGTGTCTGCGCTTTGATTCGACGCGCACGAGCAGCATAGCCAGCCACGCACCACCTCGCCGCCCGGCCTGGAACGCACCGCCAGCCAATGAACAACACGCGCCACCGCACAAGCGGCAGGCGCCTATCTTGGGCTGGAGGAATTCATGGGTTTGGAAGGGAAACGAGCGGCGACCCGCGCGGTGCTGCTCAACGTGCTGTTTGCAACAGGGCTGGGCCTGGCCGCCTGCGGCGGCGGCGGGGACTCGGATTTGCAACTCGGAAGCGCCGCTGCCGGCAACGAGGCCAAGGGCAACGGTGTGGTGGCGGTCGGCGACCCGGTGGCCAACGCCATGCTGCAGATCACCTGCGCCGGCGGCACGCCGTTCAGCGTGGCGGCCGATGCGAATGGTGCCTTCACCTTCCCGGCCGAGAAGCAGGTGCTGCCCTGCGCCGTGCGCGCCAGCGGCGGCACGGTGGCTGGCGTGGCCAACACGCAGACCCTGCATTCGGTCTTCTACACCTTCGGTCGCGTCAACGTCACGCCGCTGACCGATTTGCTGGTGGCGCGCCTGGCGGCCGAGGACCCGGTGGCCTATGTCGACAGCTTCACCAGCGGCAATCGCAGCGGCAAGATCAGTGCCGACACGGCCGCCGCCGCGAGTTCGGAACTGCAGCAGTACCTGGCGGCGCTCGGCGTGGACACCACCTCGCTCACCAGCTTCAACCTCATCACCGGCAGCTTCACGCCCGCCACCGGTGACGCGCATGACGCGGTGCTCGAATCGCTGGCCGCACGTCTGAGCGCCAATGCCTTGACGCTCACCACCGCGCGCGCGGCGTTGGTGAGCTTCACCCTGCCCGGCCCCTGCTCCGATGCCACCGGCTTTTGCTGGCCGACCACGAGCTACAAGTTGCTGGCCCAGGGCCGCGTCAACGAAAAGGGCGAGCCCGAAGCCAAGTTCCACGAGCACGATGTCGACCTGGCGGTGAAGGCCGATGGCAGCTGGACCAAGACCGTCACACTCAAGAGCGACAAGGTCGGCAAGATCCTGAACTACGACATCGATGTCGCCGCGCGCGGGCTGCGCTTCACCGGCAAGTACCAGAGCGGCAACCCCGGCAACTGCGGCTACGCGACGCCTGCCAGTGAGGCCTGCTACGAGGCCCTGTACGCGTCGATGGTGATGGTGTGCGGCGCCAACGCGGGCGACGACTTCATCCTGATGCCCTACGCCACGGTGCAGAAAGACAGCGCGGCCGAGGTGAAGAAGGAGGCCGTCACGCCCTTGTACGGCCTGACCTTCGGCCGCATCGTGGCCTGCGGCAAAGCCGACACCGTGTTCGCGGTCAGCGCCACGGGGCAGGTCAGCGACGGCTCGGACGCCAGCATCACCGGCCTGATCTCAGCCCACATCGGCAAGGACTGGTCGGCCAAGAAGGTGGAGCGCAAGTTCTGGAAAGTGACCAGCGGCACGCAGACCAAGTACATCGGCATCGAATCGGGCACCAAGAACGGCCAGCCGCACTTCGTGGTGCTGGTGTCGCAGTGAAGCGGGACAAGAAGAACATGAACCAGCGCCACTTTGCGCAGCACGCCGTGCGCCCCACCCTGCTGGCCGTCGCTCTGCTCGCGGCCTTCGCCACCCAAGCCCAGCAGACCGTCAAAGTCAAGGAAACCGTGCTCGACGTGGTGCGCGTCAAGGCCGCCCGCGAGGAAGTCGAGAAACGCATCGAGGCACCCAATCCGGTGGTCGTGATCGGGCGCGAGGACATCGAGAAGACCAACGACCTGACGCTGGGCGACTTCCTGCGCCGCCAGCCCGGCATCAGCTTCACCGGGCCGGCCGGCAACATCAAGGACATCCGCATGCGCGGCCTGGACAAGGGCTACACGCAGATCCTGGTCGACGGCGAGCCCTGGCTGGGCAGCACCAAGGAACGCCAGATCCAGGTGGACCAGTTGCCGATGAGCATGGTCGAGCGGGTCGAGATCATCCGCAGCCCGCTGCCCGACATGCCGGCCGACGGCATCGGCGGCACCATCAACATCGTGCTGCGCCGGGCCAACGCCGACGAGCTGAACGTCAAGCTCGGTGCCGGCGCGGTGTGGTTCAACGGCACGCGGCAGCCGCAGGCCTCGCTGCAGGTGAACTACGCCAAGGTGTGGGACACCGGCCTGTCGCTGGTGCTGCCGATGAACATCAACCACCGGCACGAGCTCAAGACCAAGCCCAAGATCGTCGAGGCCTTCGACGCCAGCACCGGCACGCGCACCAGCCTCACCGAATCGCGCGAGGTCGAGAACAACCGGGTGCGTGAATTCACCCTGGGCCCGCGTCTGACCTACAAGCCCGACGCCATCGACACCTTCACGCTGACCGCCTTCTACAACCTCAACGACGGCCAGAAGCACAAGACCACTGACAACTGGACCTCGCTGTCGCCGGCCGACGGCAGCAGTTTCATCGGCAGCGGCAGCAGCGTCGAAGACGAAGACAAGGATCGCAGCAGCCTGATCGTCGGCGGCCAGTGGCAGCGCAAGCTGTCCGATGTACTGGTGGGCACCGTGGGCCTGGGCACCCAGCGCGCCACCGAGGACAAGCTCAAGCCGAAGACCAGCTACGACCTGCTGGGCAACACCACGGCCACCGAGTTGGAAGACGCCACCGTGCGCGGCAGCAGCCACAAGGCCTATGGCGGCCTGCGCTGGGCGGCCACGCCCGAGCACCTGCTGGCCACCGGCGTAGAACTGCGCGTGGACAACCGCAAGGACAAGAAGCTGAAGGACGGCGTGCAGCAGACCGGCCTGGGCGACCGCTTCGACATCGACGAAACCAGGGCCACGCTCTACCTGCGCGATGACTGGCAGATCGCACCCGAGCACCTGCTGGTACCCGGATTCCGCTACGAGCGCCGCCGTACGGAATCTGTTGCCGGCGACGGCAGCCAGCGCAGCGGCAGCAGCGGCGCCTTCAACCCGAGCGTGGCCTACCGTTGGGAATTCGCCAAACACTGGCGCGCCCGCGCCGCCGCCGCGCAGACGCTGCGCACGCCGAAGTTCGAGAACCTGAGCACCGCGGTCGCCAGCGGCAGCGGCACCAGCACCAGCCCCTACGTCTCGGGCAACCCCGACCTGAAGTCGGAAAGCGCCAAGGGCTTCGACCTGGGCGTGGAGCACGACTTCTTCGGCCGCACGGCGTTCGCGGCGCTGAACTACAGCCAGCGCTTCATCACCAACGCGGTCGAGAAGCAGACCTATCAGGAAGCCGACGGCTTCTACTACCAGCGGCCCTACAACGTGCCCGGCACCAGCCGCACGCGCGCGATCGAGGTCGATGCCCGCCTCGACCTGCGCACCATCGGCCTGCGCGAGGTGACGCTGCTGGCCAACTACAGCCGCTTCTTCTCGCGCAAGGCCGGCAGCACCGACCCGCTGGGCGACCAGCCGCACTATGTGGTCAACACCGGCATGGACTGGCGCGTCAGCGCCATCAACACCCTGCTGGGCTGGCGCTACAACTACCAGGGCCGCGTCTACAAGGCCAGCGGCGAGACCGAGTCGCCGCAGCACCTGCTGGATGCCTTCGCGTACTGGGACATCGACCGCACCTGGTCGCTGCGCGTGTCGGGCAGCAACCTGCTCAACACCAGGAAGACCAAGTACAAGCCGACCACCAACACCTCGGGCGTGCTCACAGGGTTGACGCGCGAGCAGGAGATGAGCGGGCGCGGCCTGCTGCTCACGCTCGAAGCCCGGCTCTGATCCGGCGCCCGACGCAGCGCTGACCCCATGCCCTCCACACCCCACCACCTACACCAGGAGCCCTCGATGGACAAACCCCGCCTTTCCCTCGGCAGCGTGCGCGGCTGGCACCTGTGGGTGAGCATTGCGCTCAGCCTGCCCATCCTCATCGTCGCGCTGACGGCCATCTTCATCACGCACGGCAAGTCGCTGGGCCTGAAAGAGATCCAGGTCAATGCCGGCTGGCTGCCGGGCATGGGTGCGGGCAAGGCCGAACAGGCCGAGTTGCGCGCGTACTGGACGGCGCCCGATGGCGTGCAGTGGCTGGGCACCAAGACCGGCCTGTACCGCGTGCGCGGCGAGCAGGTCGAGCGTGTGGAAGACCTGGGCCGCGCCGACGTGCGGGCGCTGCAGGCCATGGGCTCGCACCTGGTCGTTGCCACCACCAAGGGGCTGTACCGCGTGGCGGTGGACGCCGGCTCGGGTGAGCGCGTGGCGCGCGGTGACTTCTGGTCGCTGGCGGTGGGTCCCCAAGGCTTGCTCGCGGTGGGCAAGGACGACGCGCTGCTGTTGAGCGCCGACGGCGGTGCCACCTGGAGCGAGCACGCGCCGGGGCTGGCCGCCAGCGATCGCGTGGCCGCGGGCATGGGCAGCACGGCATCAGACGGTGCCGTGCCCCTGTCAAAGCTGGTGCTGGACCTGCACACCGGCAAGGCCTTCCTCGGCAAGCAGTACGAATGGCTGTGGATCGACGTCATCGGCGCCACGATGGCCTTGCTCACGATCACGGGGCTGCTGATGTGGTGGCGTGGTCAGCGGCGCAAGGCCGCTGCGCTGTTGGCGCAGGCACAGAGCCAGGTCCAGTCGGCGCTGGAACCCGCTGCGGTCGTGCCCCCGTCCGCACGCCCCGCCTAACGCCGTGATCTGGGGGGCAGCCGCGGCGCTGGCAGGCGGTGCGTTGGTACTGGTCGCAACCGCGATGTTTGGCATCGGCCTGCGGCAAACGCTGCGGGCCACGGCCCTGGCTCGGCGGCACCGCCCCGCGCCGCTGCGTCTGGTGGTGGCCGCGCGCCGCGACCATGGCAACTGCTTCCAACTCACGCTGCGCCGACCCTGGCTCAGCCTGTGGCGACCCTTGCCACGCTTCAACGCCGGGATGTACGTGGCCTTGCAGGCCCCGCTCGGCACACGCGGCAACGCCAGCCGGCGCTACTCGCTGGCCGGCTGGCGGCGCCTGCCCTGGCGCTACGAGCTGGCCATCAAACGTGAACCGAAGGGCCTGATCTCCAACTGGGCGGGCGACACGCTGCTGCGCGGCCACCGCGTGTCGATCCTGCCGCCAGCGGGTGATTTCGTGCTGCCTCGAGGCCTGGGCGGAGAAGTCGTGCTCGTGGCCGCCGGCATCGGCATCACGCCGCTGCGCGCGATGGTGCAGGCATGGGCGGCCGGTCGTCGCAGCACGCCCATGACCCTGGTGTGGTCGGTGCGCCAGCGTGCCGAACTGATGGACTACGACACCGAGTTCCGTGCGCTGGCGGCGGCGCAGCCCGCGCTGCGGTATGTGCCGGTGCTGACCGGCGACGACGCCACCTGGCACGGCGAACGCGGCCGCGTCGACGCATCCCGGCTGCTGGGCTGGTGCCAGACGCGCGACGCACAAGGCGTCTGGATGTGCGCCAGCGCGCCGATGATGGACGCCCTGCGCGCCGGGCTGGTGGCGCAGGGCGTGGACGATGCGCGCATCCACCACGAGGCCTTTGCCGCCGCTGCGAATCAGGACCAGCAATGCTATCGACTGGAACTGCAGCCCTCGGGGCGCGAGCTGACCTTCTGCGGAGAACCTTCGCTGCTGGCGCTGCTGCAGGCCGAGGGGGCGCCGATCGTCAGCGACTGCCGCAACGGCACCTGTGGCAGCTGCATCGTTCAGCTGCGCGCCGGGAGCGTGCGCCAGGTCATCAGCCCCGAGTTCGCAACGGCGCCCAACGAATTGCTCGCCTGCTGTTGCGTGCCGACCAGTGATCTGGTGCTGCGCTGCGCCGCGGCGTGACGCCCTGCTTTCTCAACCACCGAAAGGACTTCACGATGAACAAGCTGTTGCCCCTCCTCGCCCTGACCCTGGCCCTGCAAACCGGCGTCGCATGGTCTGCGGACGGCCCGAAGGGATCGAAGCTGGACCGCATGACCAAGGAGTTGAACCTCAGCGCCGATCAGCAGGCCAAGGTGAAACTCATTCTCGATGCCGAGCACGAGAAGAAGGAAGCGCTGAAGCGCGAGACGCAGGACAAGCTCAAGGGCGTTCTCACGAAGGAGCAGTTCGGCAAGCTCGAGCACAAGTAACCCGACATGCCGTGGCGCCTGCTGGTCATTGCGTTCGTCGGCCCGGTACTGCTCGCCGCCTGCGCCACGACGAGTGCACCCTGGCCCACGACGGTAGTGAGCGTGGACACGATGCGCCCGCTCGTCCCCATGCGCACCCGCGTCGAGTACCGCCGCCGCGACGGCCCGCCGTCCGGCACCGTGGTGCTGCGCATGCTCGTGGACGAGTCTGGCCGGGTCGTTCGCTCGGCGGTGCTGCAGAGCAGCGGCCACGCCGGGCTCGACGAATCTGCGCTGCACGCCGCGCGCGAGGCGCGCTTCGCACCCCACCGCGTGAACGGCGTAGCCACCGCTGTCACCGTGTTGACGCCGATGCACTTCGGGCAGCCATCCCAGTCCCAGGGCACCGAGCCCGCCGCGCCGTGACTACCAGCACCCTTCCCACCCGCGCGCCCCTGCTGGCAGGTGACTTCGAATCCAGCTACCCGGACCTGGTGCGCCTGCTGACGCGCCACGCCGGCAGCGCCGACGCTGCGCGCGAGCTCCTGCACGACACCTGGCTGCGGCTGGCACAGGCCGAGATGCCGCCAGCCGCCAATGCGCCAGCCTATGCCTATGCCACTGCGCGCCACCTGCTGGTGGACCAGCACCGCCAACGGTCCACCGCGCGAGCCGCCGAGGCCACCGCCGCGCAGCCGATGGCCACCGATGCCGACACCATCCCGCGTGCTGCCGCGCATCGCCAGGCGCTGGCAACGGTGGAACGTGCACTGGCGGCGCTGCCGCTGCGCACGCGCGAAATCTATCTGCAGCACCGACTGCTCGACACCACGCAGGCCGAACTGGCCGCAGCGCACGGCGTGTCGCTGGCCACGGTCGAGCGCGAAGTGGCGCGTGCCGCAGCCACGGTGCAGCGTGCGCTGGCGCCCCGGCAAGGCCAGCCTGAGGGTGCGCTACCGTCCGCGCGCCGCCGCGGCCTGGGCGCGCTGCTCGGTTTGGGCGCCTTGCTGGGCAGCGGTGGGCTCCTGTGGCGCCTGTGGCAGGAACAAGTGCCGCATTGGCAGGTGGCGTGGCGCACGCTGCGCGGCCAGCAGGCCCGGCACACCCTGCCCGACGGCAGCCGCGTGACGCTGGATGCGCAGACCATACTCGAGCTGAGTTTCTACGGCGCCCGGCGGTACGGTGTTCTTCACGGCGGAGCCGCGTTTTTCGACGTCGCGCGCGATACGGCCCGCCCATTCGCGCTGGACTGCGGCACGCTGCGCGTCACCGTGCTGGGCACGCGCTTCGCCGTGGAGCGACAGGCCGGCCAGGTGCGGGTGGAGGTGGAGCATGGCCGGGTGCGCGTCGAGCGCATGGATGCAAGCCCTGGCGCGCTTGGCGGTGTCGTCGAACTGGACGTGGGCGACAGCCTGCTGGTCGACACGACCGACGCTGGCGCGCCCCTGCCCGCGCCGCAACGGACCGCCGCCACGGCGCCCTGGCGCGAAGGCCGCCTGGGGTTCGACCGCGCCACGCTGGCCGAGATCGCGGAGCGCCTGTCGCGCTACCACCCGCGCACGCTCGAGGTCGATCCGCGCGTCGCCGGCTGGCGCGTCACCGCCGAGGTGCGCATCGGCCTGGCCGACGAATGGCTGCGCCACGTGCTACCGCGTGCGCTCAAGGTGCGCGTGGTGGACACGGCCGCGGGGCTGCGCATCGGGCCTCGGCGCTGACGGCGAAGAAATCGGTGAGGGTTCGCGCGGGCGCCGCGCGTCATGGTGGTTTTCAACCGCAAGAGCCCCGCAGCCGGGGCACCACCACACCATGACAAGCAACAAGCGCCACAAGCCCGAGTCCCCTGCCCACAAGGATTGCCATAGCCGTGCCTCACCACGGCGCCGCTCATCCTTGGCCATCGCCGCCGCGCTGCTGCTGGCCACCAGCGCTGCGCTGGCCGCGCCGGTAGCCTTCGACGTGCCGGCCCAGCCGCTGGACCGCGCGCTGGCGCTGTTCGCCCGCCAGGCCGGCCTGCAGCTCGCGCTGCCGCCTGCGCTGGCGGCCGGCCTCAGCAGCGCCCGCGTGAGCGGCACGCGCGAGCCGGCCGAAGCGCTGGAGGAGCTGCTGCGCGGCAGCGGGTTGCGAGGGCGCATCGACGGCACGGCGTTGATCGTCGACCAGGCTCGCGCCACCGCGATGGAGGATTCCACACTGCCGGCAGTGAAGGTGACGGCCACCGCGGACAGGGGTCGCGACGGCCATGCGATCGAAGGCTATCGCGTCTCCGACAGCGCCGTCGCGGGCTTTTCCACCCGGCCCATCAAGGACTCGCCGTTTTCGGTCAAGGTGGTTCCCGGCGAACTGCTCGTCAATCGCGGCGTGAACGAGATCAACGAACTCGACAAATACGACGCGAGCGTCGGCAACACCTCGACCACCGCCGGCTGGTTCAGCGCACCCACCGTGCGCGGGTTCGATCTGCACAACTGGAGCAACTATCGCTACAACGGCCAGACCATCTCCAACCAGGTCGCGATGGGCCTGGAGAACAAGGAGCGCGTCGAGATTCTGAAAGGCCTGTCCGCGTTGCAGGGCGGCTTCTCGGCGCCCGGCGGACTCTTGAACTACGCGACCAAGCGGCCGACGGATGTGACGGCGCTGCACCTGCACGCAAACCAGTTCGGCAACTTCGGCGTGCATGCGGACGTAGGGCTCAAGATCGACGACACCTTCGGCATCCGCGTGAACCTTGCGGGCGAAGACGAACGCTCCCACGTCGACCACGTGGACGGGAAGCGGCTCTTTGCGAGCCTGGCGGCGGACTGGCGCATGGGCCCCCAGACGCTCGTGCAACTGGATGTGGAGCATGAGCGCCGCAACCAGCATTCGACACCGGCCTTCAGCCTCGACAGCAACGGCAAGCTGCCCGATGTCGACCCCACCACATTCCTCGGCCAGCGCTGAGCGCGCTTTCCGAGCGAGACCACGACGATCAGCTCCCGGATCGAGCACCGACTTGACCAGCGCTGGTCGGTCACCGGCGCGTTCAACTACGCCGATCAGCGGCGCGACCAGAACAACATCTACCTGCAGGCCATCCAGCCCGACGGCAGCGCAGATGTCTACCTCTACTATGCGCCAGACCAGTCACGCAAGCCGCTGAACGCGAATCTGACCTTCAATGGCCGCTTCGACACGGGGGATGTACGGCACGACCTGTCGTTCGGCTACGCGCACTCGAGGATGTCGGCTCGCTGGGGTGATGGGTTCTGGGGCCAGATCGGCTCGACGAATATCCACAACCCCACCGCGATCAACCAACCGGGCCTGAGCGACAGCGCCTATCCTGCCGCACGCTGGCGCGAGCACGGTGTGTTCGTGAACGATGTCCTCGCCCTCAGCCCCGAATGGGACCTGCACCTCGGCGGCCGCCACGCTCGCATCGATCGCCGCTTCTTCAATGCCGACGGATCGACCTACGGCGCTTATCAGAAGTCCCGGTTCACGCCATCCGTCGCGGCAGTGTTCAAGCCCATTCGCTCGTTGTCCGTGTATGCGACCTATGCCGAAGGACTCGAGCAAGGCGGCACGGCACCGTTGGGCACCACCAATGCCAACGCGGTCATGGCGCCGTTGGTCAGCAAGCAGTTCGAAGCTGGGCTGAAGGGCGAAGTCGGCCAGATGAGCTGGGAGGCAAGCCTGTTCCGCATCGCCAAGGCGGCCGAGTACACGCGAAGCAACGCGGACAGCTCCAGCACCTTCGTGCAGGACGGCCGGCAGGTGCATCAGGGGCTCGAACTGTCGAGTTCCGGCAAGTTGTCCCGGGAACTGACAATGTTCGGCAGCGCCATGTGGCTGGACGCGAAGCTGGCCGACACCGCCGACCCCACGGTCAGCGGCAAACGCCCTGCAGGCGTTGCAGCGCATCGCCTGGCGATGACCACGGAGTACGCACCGCATGGCCTGGCGGGCTGGACCTTCGTCGCCAACTGGTCGCGCACTGGCAAGCGTGCCGTGACGGCGGCCAACTCGGTTTTCGCACCGGACTACGACGTGTTCGGCCTGGGCATACGCCATGAAGGCCGGCTGGGAGGCTATGAAGTGACCGTCCGCGTCAGCATCGACAACCTGTTCGACAAAAGCTACTGGGGAACCGTGTACGACGACTACCTCGTGCCCGGTGCTCCGCGTACGGCATGGGCCAGCATGAGCCTGAGTTTCTGAGGCAACGCACCCATACATAGCTCATCACCAGCCACGGTGCGTCGGATGCCGGGAGCGCTCCGGCACAATGACCGGCGATGTCGTGACTCTCAAGGCCACCCCGCCGCCTCTGCATGCCCTCTCCCACCATCCACCCACTTCGCCCGCGCGACCATGAAGACGCGGCCCGCATCTGCATCCGTTGGCTGGAGGATCGCCACCGCAAGGGCTGGCGCAACGCCTTCGGCGAGCTGTTCGACCTCTGGCGCCCAGATGACGCCGGTGCCGAAAACGCGCTCGACGACGACGGCATCACCATGCTGTCGATCAACGTCGGCGAGTGGCTGATCGCGCGCGGCGAGATCCACGCGCGCGGCGGGCTGCGCGACATCAACGCCTACCTGATCGGCCGCGACGGGCCTTACCTCACACCGGGCCAGCAGCGCTGGATCGCGCAGCTTCGCGAACGCCCGCTGCGCCTGTACCGCGTGACCGGCGTGCGGCCCGGCGCCGGGCTGACGCTGGTGGACGAGTTCGACGCCGACGTGCCCCCGCTCGAGGTGCGTGAGATCAGCGGCAGCCGCAGCGCGACGCCGGGCATGCTGATGGGCGCGCGTGTCATGGCGGTGGGCGAGCCGCCGCACGAACACCTGGAGCTGTCGGGTGCGATCTACCCGTTCACCAAACTGCACGAACCGGCTGCGCTGGCGGCCGTGCGCGACGCACTCGAAGGCTCGGCGGCGCTGGCGCTGCACCAGGACAACCAGCGTGATCTGGCCGAGCGCGAGATCGCCCGCTGCTGGCTGGCGCAGTGGCTCGCCCCGGCGCCGCGCCCGCAGTTGCGCGACGCGGGCACTGGCGAGCCCATGCTGCTGGTCACCGACCACTACCGCGTGCTTGACGCTGCGGCGCTGGCCGCAGCGCTGGCGAAGGAAGCCGACGTGAGCGGCGACGCCGAGCACGGCTGGGTGCGCGGCACCGACATCGGCGGTGGCGCCATGCGCAGCCTGGCGGCCATCAACCCGGGCCAGGCGGCCGACCGCATCTCGGTCTTCTACCGCACGCAGGGCCTGGCCGACAGCGGGCGCGCGTGGTTCGAGCGCGTGACCGCAGGGGCGGTGCGGCACCTCACCCGGGAGATCGTCGACCCCACGTCGGTCATCGGCCGTCCAGACCCTGGCCTCGGCGCGGGGTCGGCCGCGCCTGACCTGCCGCCCGAGGTGTTGGCCCAGGCCATCGAGCAGGTGATGCACCGGCACTACGCCCACTGGTGCGACGAGCCGATCCCGGCCCTGGCCGACCAGACTCCGCGCCAGGCCATCGCCACGCCCAGCGGGCTTGAACGTGTCAAGGGCCTGCTGCGCGAGTACGAAGCCGGCGAGGCACACCAGGCCGCGGCGCAGGGCCGCCGCGCCGTGTCGTACCGCTTCCTGTGGGACGCGCTGGGCATCGCGCCGTGAACACGGCCGGGCCACCCGCCGACGATGCGGCCTTGCGGCCGCTGACCATCGACCTGGACGACCTGGCCTTCGCCTTGACCTGGCACGACGACTACCAGGGCAGCAGCCACTGGCTGAACCTCGACACCGGCGAGGTGGTGTTCGTCGCCGACCCCGGCGACCTCGATTCGATGGCCGAAGACCCGCGCGATGATCAACGCTTCGTGCGCATCGATGCGATCGATTCGTGGCAGTCTTTCCGCATCATGGAGGACTTCGTTGAACAGCTCGGCGATGCCGCGCTGGCGCGGCGCCTGGGCCGTGCGCTCGCGCAGCGCAAGCCCTTCCGGCACTTCAAGGACGAACTGGCGCGCCACCTCGCGCAACGCGAGGCCTGGTTCGCCTTCGAGCACGCGGCGCTGGAGCGGCTGGCGCGGCAGTGGTGCGCCGCTTGCGGCGTGGCGCCGCACTGGACGAGCCGGCGCAAGCACGCCGCGCCCGATGGCGAATCGTGAAGCCACCACCGCGATGGAACACCGACAGCTCGACATCTTCGAAGACGCCCGCGACGTGGCGCTGCGCAACGACCTGGCAGGCGCCGTCGAGCGTTGCGACTCCGACGCCGCGCGTGCAGCCACGGCCGCGCTGCGCAGCGAGTTCGGCGACGACCCGGTGCTGCCGCCGGCGCAGCGCCTGGTCGCGCACATCGAGACGCAGCAGGGCGCGCAGGCGCGCTTCGACGCGGCGCAGGTGTTGGCGTGGCGCGGTGAGCTCGAAGGCGAGATCGATGGAGCCGCCCACGCCCTGCTGGGCGCGCAGGCAGCGCGGGCCTGGCTCGCCGCGCAATGGCGCTGGCTCGCCGACCGGGCACACACGGTGCCTTGGCACACCAGCCACGCCGACGCACACGCCGCGCCGCTGTACCTGCGCGCGGGCGATTGGGCCGCGGCGGCCGAAGCCGCGGTGGCCATCGAATCCTGGCGGCGCATCCCGCTGCCCCTGCTGTGGGTGGTGCACGCGCACTGGCGGTTGGGCCGCATGGACGGGCCCACCGGCGCCTGGCCGCTGCTGGCCGAGGCGCTGTGGCTGGCGCCAACGCGCGCCGCGGCGTTGATCCCGCAACTCGCCGACCCGCGCCTGGACAGGCTGGCAAGCGGCTTCGAGAGCGATTTCGACCCTGCCACCGACGACTGGGCCTGGTTGCCGGCCTGGGCGCTGGTCGATCAACCCGGCCTGCTGGCAACGCTGGCCCCGGCCGATGCGCCCGCGGACTGCGCACCGGCCGATGGCTACGGCCTGGTGGCCGCCTTGCTGCGCCTCGAGCGCCAGGGCAGGCACCACGAGATCGTCGCGCACAGGCGGCGGCTGAAGGCGCTGTCGCAGACGTTGTTCGTGGTCTACATGCGCACGCGTTGACGGCGCACGCAGGCTCGCTGTGAGTTCAGGGCGCTGGTGCCTCGTGCCAGTTCTCGGAAACCAGGCCAGGCACGCGCTCGAACTCGCGCAGGTTGCGCGTGACCAGCACCAGCCCACGGGCGCGGGCCTGCCCGGCAATCAGCAGGTCGTAGGCGCCGATGGGCGTGCCTTGTGCCGCCAGCCAAGCGCGGATCTCACCCGCGTGGCGGGCGTCTTCGGTGTCCAGCGGCAGCACCTCGAAGCGCAGCGCATCCACGAGGGCCATGTTGCGTTCGCGCCGCTGGCTCTTGTAGGCGCCGAAGTACAGCTCATGCATGACGACGGCGCTCACGCCCACGTCTGCCGGGACCAGGGCGCGCAACCGCACAGACACCAGGCCGGCCGGCTCATTGAGCGCGGCGATGACCGCGTTGGCGTCGAGCAGGTAGCGCATGCGGCGGACGCTCAGTCGAACAGCGCGCCGAGTTCGGGCCGCTCTTGCGCGGCGGGCTGCTCACGGGCCGCTTGCTGGAAGTCGGCATCCAGCGGGCCAGCCAAGGCGTCCAGCCAAGCCCAGTCGTGAGCGATGGGTTCCAGGATCACGGCAGCACCGTGGCGGCGGATGCGAACTTCGCTGCCTTCGATGCGAAAGTCCTTGGGCAGCCGCACGGCCTGCGAGCGGCCGGACCAGAAGATTTTGGCGGTCTCCATGCGAGGACTCCAGGGTCGGTTGATGTATAGCAAAAAGATATATCAATCGTCGCCGCGAGTCAATCTATCTCCGCCAGTGCTGGCAAGCACGGAGGCCCGCCCCGGCCCGACCCGCCCTTACCTCGCCTCCATCCGGGCTTGCCCGTATACTGCGATTGGGAACCATTCGCATCATCTGCGCGCGACGCCGCAGGCCCATCATTTCCACCAAGAGACTCCCGTGACCGCCACACACATCACCAGCCGCATTGCCGCCAGCCTGCTCGGCGGCTGGGCTTTCGTCTGGGGCTTTTCCACGCTGGGCATCACCGGCCTGGTGGCGCTGGGCCAGCCCTACGACGAAGCGCGCACGGCTGTGATGCTGCTGGCCTTCCTGGTCTTCCTGACCGCCTTCTGCTGGACCTTTGCCGCTGCGAGCATGGCGCGCGTGTGGGCGGTGCTCGGCGGCGGTGCGTTGCTGATGACCGGCGCGGCTTGGCTGCTGCAACGCAGCCTGGTCTGAACACCTGCCGACGACTGCCGGAGACCCCGATGTTCCAGAACTTCCGCCTCTCGATGGCCTGGCTGCACACCTGGTTCGGCCTGGTGCTGGGCTATGTGCTGATGGCCTGCTTCTTTTTCGGCTCGCTGTCGGTGTTCGACCGCGAGATCGACCGCTGGGCGATTCCGGAGACGCGCTTTGATCCGCAACCCATGCCGTCGTTCGACAAGCTGCTGCTGCCGATCTTCGCCAAGCTTCAACCCAACGAGAAGGGCTATGAAGACGCGCTGAAGCTGTTGATGGACCCGGCGGTGCTGGCCCAAGGCCCGATGCCACCGCGCGCCAGCCTGAAGGCCGAAGAATACTGGGCGTACACGACCCATCGCGACCCGGTTCTGCGCATGGGCGCCGACTTTGGCGTGCCAAATCCCAAAGACCCCGATGGCCACAACCACATCGGTGGCGACATCACCATCGACCCGCGCAGCGGCGCCACCCTGCCCTCGGACAAGCTGAAGATCGGCAGCGACTTCTTCTACCCGATGCACTACAGCCTGCACCTGCACTGGAAGGACCTGGGCTACTGGATCGTCGGCCTGGCCGCGCTGGTGATGCTGGCGGCCCTGGTCAGCGGTGTGGTGATGCACCGCAAGATCTTTCGCGAGTTCTTCACTTTCCGGCCCAAGAAGAGTACCCAGCGCAGCACGCTGGACCTGCACAACCTGACCGGCGTGGTGGCCCTGCCCTTCCACTTTTTCTTCGCCTTCACCGGGCTGGTGATCTTCTCCGGCATCTACCTGCCGGTGTCCGAAACCATGCTGCGTCCACTGGCCCAGGCGCACGAGGTTCAGGAATCAGCCCGCACCGGGCTGCCGCACAAGGCGGCCGGCGTGGCCGCGCCCATGGCCTCGGTGGACGCGATGGTGGCCGAGGCCAAGCGCCGCTGGGCCGCACGCGACATGCCCGGCGAGGTGGGCTTCCTCACCGTCAACCACGTGGGCGACAGCAATGGCTACGTCAGCATCTACCGCGCCGGCAGCGACAGCGTGGCCCTGGTGGGCTACGGCGTGCACTTCAAGGCCGCCACCGGCGAGCTGCTGCGCGAAGACCCGCCGCGCACCGCGGTGGGCAGCATCAACGAATTCCTGACCGGCCTGCACCTGCAGCACTTCGAGCACTGGCTGCTGCGCTGGTTCTACGTGCTGGGCGGCCTGATCGGCTGCGTGTGCATCGCCACCGGCTTCATCTTCTTTGTCGAGAAGCGCAAAAAGCAGCATGCCAAGGCCGGCCTGCAGGGCAGCCGCGTGGTGGACGCGCTGGCCGTGGCCACCGTCACCGGCATGCTGGTGGCGACGCTGGCGATCCTGGTGGCCAACCGCCTGCTGCCGGCCGACCTGCCCGCGCGCGGCGACTGGGAAGAGGCCTGCTTCTGGGGCGCCTGGCTCGTCGCGCTGGCGCATGCGCTGTGGCGCACGGCGCCGGTGCGCGCGGCACGCATCGCGCCCGCCTGGCGTGAACAGTGCTGGGCTGTGGCGGCGCTGGCCGTGCTGGCGGTGCTGCTGAACTGGGCCAGCACCGGCCACCACCTGCTGCACACGCTGGGCCAGGGTAATTGGCCGGTGGCCGGCATGGACCTGAGCCTGCTCGCCACGGCGGCGCTGGCCACGCTGGCCGCACGGCACTTGCGCCGACGCGAGAGCGGGCAGGGTCAGCCACAGCGCGCCGAAGAAGCAGAGCACGACGAGGCCACGACATCGGGCGCTTTGCCCCTGGCGGGTGCCGCCGTGGCCACGAAAGCCGCCCATGGTTGAAACCGCCACGATGAAGCCCCTGCTGCTGCTCGCGGCCTACCTGAGCTGCGTGCTCGGCTGGGCCTGGGTGGCACTGGCGATGGAGTCGCACTGGCAGCAGGTCCGCGCGGACACGAGCTTGCCCGCCGGCACGGTGCGTTTGCTGCGCGCGCTGGGCACGCTGGCTGTACTGGCATCGCTGCTGCTGTGCCTGCGCGCCGACCACGCGTCGATGGCCTCGCTGGTGTGGGTGTTGACGCTGACGGCCGCGGCGCTGACCGTCGCGTTCACGCTGGCCTGGCGACCCCGGTTGCTGGTGCCGCTGGTGGCCTGGGTGCATACCGGCGCCTGACCGGCCCGGGCGCCGGCAATTGCCTCAACTGCAGTGCGCCTTCGACTCATTCTCAACAACAAGGGATCGCCATGCCGCCCGCTCCGGCCGCCGACGCTGCGCTGGCAGCGTTTCCCGACCACTACTGCGGCCTGCTTCGCTTCCTGACACGGCGCACGGGTTGCGCCGAGACGGCCCGTGAGCTGACGCACGACACCTGGCTGCGCCTGGTCGAAGGCAGCCAGTACCAAGGTGTCTCCGAACACGACAACCGGCCGGCGCCGCCCGATGCAGCACCAGCGCCGGGCGACTCGATGCCGCCACACGACCCACGTGCCTACATGTACACGGTGGCCGCGCACCTGGCGGCCAACCTGCACCGGCACCAAGCGCGCGGCGCCCGCTGGTTCGTGCAGCCCGGTCACGCCGACGCATCGGCCGCGGCAGCGGCCGGCGACGTGGCACGCACCCATGCGCTGAGGCAAGCCGTGGCCGCCGTCGAGCAGGCCTTGCATGAGCTGCCGCCGCGCCGGCGCGACATCTTTCTGGCGCATCGGCTGGATGGTGAAGGCCATGCCGCCATTGCCACGCAGCATGGCATCTCGATCAAGACGGTTGAGCGCGAGGTGACGGCCGCGATGGACGCCGTGCACGCCGCCATGCTGCGCTGGCGCGGCGACCCACCGGCCACCACGCCGCTGCGCGGCCGGCGCAAAGCCCTGGCCGGCCTGCTGGGGCTGGCTGGCATCGGCGTCGGCACGGGCGCCACCTGGTGCGCCTGGCAGTTGTGGCGCGAACTGGCGGCCCAATACGAGCTGGCGCTGACCACGCCGCGCGGCCGGCGCCTGAGCCAGCCGCTGCCCGACGGCAGCCGCCTGGTGCTCGACGCCGCCAGCCGCGCCGAGGTGGTGTTCGGCGCCACGCGCCGCACGGTGCGCCTGCTGGCCGGCAGTGCCTTTTTCGCCGTGGCACGCGATGCCGAGCGCCCATTCATCGTCGAGACGGAAATGGCGCGAGTCACGGTGCTGGGCACGCACTTCAGCGTCGAGCTGGAAGACGGCAACGATGGGCGCACCGCCGCGCTCGCCGTGGCGGTGGAGCGGGGACACGTCCGCGTCCAGGGCCTGGCATCGGCACAGGCTGTGGACCTGCACGACGGCGACCGCTGGCGCATCGAGGCCGACGGCAGCGCCCGCGTGTTCCGTCGCACGGACGCCGCCACGGATGACGACGTGGCACCCTGGCGCGACGGCTGGCTGGATTTCCGCGGCACGCCGCTGGCGACGGCCGCGCGCCGGCTGGCGCGCTACCACGCGCAGACTATCCACGTTGACGAGGCGGTGGCCGGACTGCCGGTGCTGGGCCGGGTGCACATCGCCGACGCCCTGGCCTGGCTGCGGCTGTTGCCAACGTCGCTGCCGGTGCGCGTGGGCGTCGCGGCCGATGGCGGCGTGGTGATCGGGCCGGCGCCACGCGCACGCGGCCCGCGCTGAACGAATCGGCCCGCCGCGACTTCGCGTGAGGGAATCGTCGCGTTCAGGTGTTCAGCCTTGTGAGCACGTCCGGATCGTCCGTTGGGGCCATCCGTTCGCACGCCTTCGCATACCCCACAGACCTCACAGGAAGAACCGCCCATGCACCCGCACCCGCACCCGTCCACACGGCGCCATGCCGCCCGCACCCACCGCCGCAGCGCCACCTCCGCCGCGGCCTGCGCCGCTTTGATGGCGCTGGCCCTGCAGGCGCCGACTCCGTCGCTCGCCCAGCCCGCCACAGGCGTTGCCGCCGCCGCCTTCGAGCTGCCGGCCCTGCCGCTCGACGAAGCGCTCGCCCGCCTGGCACGCCAGGCCGGGCTGCAACTGGTGGCCGCCGACAGCCTCGCCAAAGGCAAGACCGGCCGTGCCGTGCCTTCCACCGCCAGCCTGCAAGGCGCGGTGGACCGGCTGCTGCAGGGCACGGGCCTGCGCGGGCGGGTTGACGGCAAGACGCTCGTGATCGAGCCGGCGCCCGTTGCCGCCAACGCGGATGAGGTCACGCTGCCAACGATCAAAGCCACCGCCAAGGCAACGTCTCAAGACTCTTCACTGAGCTATCTGACCAAGCAGAGTGCAAACGGCGCTCTGGGCACCAAATCCGTTCTCGACACGCCGTTCTCCGTCACCGTCGTTGACAGTGAACAGATGCTGGAGCGGGGCGCCAAGTCCATCGGCCAGATCTTCTTCAGCGACCCTTCGGTCTACACCCCGACCTCATCGCGGTCCACCGACTGGTGGGGGACGCAGATCCGCGGGCTGGGGGTTCGCAACAACTACATCGACGACATCCCGGTGCTGCTGTACTGGGGAGGCGATTTCCCCACCGAGGTCGTCGAGAGCGTCACGGCGCTCAAGGGGCTGACCGGCTTCATGTACGGCTTTGGCGACCCCGGCGGCGCGCTGAGCTACAAACTGAAGCGTCCGACCAAGACGCCGGAGACCTCGGTGACCGTGGGCTACAGCAACCCGCGGCTGCTCTCTGCCCAGGTGGACACCAGCCACAACTTCGGGGACGAGCTCGGCGTGCGGGCCAACCTGGCCACCGAGCAGGGCACGGCCTACAACACCAGCAAAATCAACCGCACGGTGGCGTCGGTGGCCGTGGACAAGCAGTTCGGCGCCGCACTGAAATGGCAGTCCACGCTGGTCTATGAAGATAGCAAGACCACTGGCGAACCGCTCCAGTTCTACTTCGACAGCTACGACGTCGCGGGCAGCGGCGGTCAGTTGCCGCAGGTGACCTACGACTACGACAAGATCAACGTCGACAACGCGTACTACAAGACCCAGACCTTGTTGGCCGCCACAGGCGTTGAATGGCGCATCGACGATCAATGGAGCCTGAAGGCCCAGGTCGGCTTCTCGCGCAAGGACCATCGCTCGAACAAGGCCTTTGCCAACCTGCTGGACAAGGAAGGTGACTACAGCGGGGCGATGTACAACTTTGCCGGGCAGCTCGACACCACTTTCACTCAGGCGATGCTGCAGGGCACGGTGTCGGTCGGCGGCATGAAGCATGAACTCGTCGGCGGGCTGGGCCTGCAGCGCAGCACGGACAAGTGGGGCAACGAGTGGTACTGGGAGAATGACTTCAACGGCAACCTCCAGGTGACGCAGACCTTCGTGACCACGCGCACGCCGGACTTCTCGCTGACGCCGGTCAGCGCCGACACCCGCCAGTCGTACGCCTTTCTCAGCGACACCGTGCACTTGGGCCAACACTGGCAGGCCATTGCCGGCCTGCGTTTCACCCACTACGACATGAAGGACCTGGATGGCGACCCCAGTGTCGATTCACGCTATCAAACCCGCAAGGCCAGCCCGACCCTGGCGCTGATTTACAAGCCCGATGCGCAAACCAGTCTCTACGGCAGCTATGTCGAGGGCCTGGAGGCCGGCTCGCGTGTTGGGGGCACGTATGCCAACGCCGGCGAGTTGCTCGGCGCCACCGTCTCCAAGCAGTCGGAGGTCGGCGTCAAACACCAGTCGGGCGCCATCGACTACAGCGCTGCCGTTTTCCGCATCCAGCGCGCCAACCAGATGGATGTGCTCAGGGGCAGCGACCGCTATCTCACGCAAGACGGCCAGGTCTTGTACCAAGGCCTGGAACTGTCGGGCGCCTATCAGGCCACCCGGAACTTGAACCTGGGCCTGGGCGCGATCTATCTCGATGCATCCATTGACAAGGTGTCGGTCGACAACGCCGCTCTGGCAGGCAACACGCCCGCCAATGCGCCAAAGTGGCAGGTCATTGGAAATGCGCAATACAGGGTGCCCGGCATCGCAGGCCTCAAAGTGCACGGCAGCGTTCGCTACTTCGGCGCCACCTACGTGAGCGACAACAACCTGCTCAGCGTGCCCGCCCGCACCGTGGCCAATGCCGGATTGAGCTACGACTTCAGAATGCAGGGCCAGGACTTGACGCTGTTTGCCAACCTGAACAACGTCTTCAACCAGAAGTACTGGGCCAGCGGCGGCTGGTCTGCGGGCAATGTCGGCGAGGCGCGCAATCTGTCGGTCACGGTGAGGGCGCAGTTCTGACGGCGGTGCAGATCGGTGTGCGGCGGCAGTGCGACGAAGCGCAGCCGCTGACTGCTCGCGGCTTGGGTACCCGTGACGGTATCGGCACACTGTTGAAGCCGGCTCGTACTCGAGGAGTCGTGCGACCGCTGCGCTTGATTGGCCTGGGGGCCGCGACTGGCCTGCTGCTGTGGAGTGGGCCGCTGCATGCCGGCGAACCGTCCCCCGTTCAGGCCGTTCGCGTCGCCGCCCCGCCCCGCATCGACGGCCGGCTGGACGACGCCCTTTGGCGCGAGGTGCCGGCCATCGAGACCTTCACCCAGGCCCAGCCGCTGGCCGGCACCCCACCGACGCGCCGCACCGAGCTGCGGCTGGCGCACGACGGGCGCATGCTCTACGTGGCCCTGCGTGCCTACGATTCAGCGCCGCAAGCCATCGCCGCGCGCACGCTGCGCCGCGATGCCGAGGCCATCGAGGGTGATGACCACTTCACCCTGGTGCTCGACCCGCAAGGCGGGGCCCGCCACGGCTTCGTGTTCATGGTCAATGCGCTGGGCGCGCAGCGCGACGGCCTGGTCTACGACGGCCTGGAGGCGCGCTACGAGTGGGATGCCGTCTGGGACGCTGCGGCGGCCATCGACGGCGAAGGCTGGACGGCCGAACTGGCCATTTCCTTGGCGGCGCTGGCCGTGCCGGCCGACGGCCGCGCCTGGCGCATCAACGCAGAACGCTGGGCGGCCAACGGCAGCGAGCTGATGCGCCTGCACGGCGCCGCCGGCGACAAGGCCGTCACCTCGCTGGCCGATGCCGGCCCGTTGGCCGGTGTGCAGCCCGAGCGCAGCGGCTGGGGCCTGCGCCTGCGGCCCACGCTGCGCTGGGTAGCGCAACAGCAGGGCGGCAGTGGCGCGGCCCGGCGCTCGCGCATCGAGCCGGGCCTGGATGCGCTTTACCAGGTCAGCCCCGGCGTCACCGCCGCGCTGACACTGAACGCCGACTTCGCCGACGCCGAGGTCGATGACCGCGTGGTCAACCTCACGCGCTTCAACCTCTTCAAGCCCGAGAAGCGCGCCTTCTTCAACCAGGACGCCGCACGCTTCGCCTTCGGCGGGCTGGACAACGGCGACACCAGCCTGCTGCCCTTCTTCTCGCGCCGCGTCGGCCTGGGCGCTCAGGGCCAGGCGCTGAACCTTGACGCCGGCCTGAAGCTCGGTGGCAGCGCGGGCCCGGTGGAGTTCGGCGCCTTCGCGGCGCAGGTGGAAACAGGCGACGGCCAGGACCGCGCCGCCCGCGTGGGCGTGCTGCGTGCCGCCACCTCGCTGGGGCAGGCGCACCGCGTGGGCGCCATTGCGACGCAAGGCCACCCCGACGGCCTGCGCGGCAGCAGCTTGAGCGGGCTGGACTACCAGTTCCGCAGCAACGACGTAGGCGACGGCCGCAGCCTCAATGCCTTCGTCTGGGCCCTGCAATCCCGCAACGCAGCCATCGGCAGCGGGCAGGCGGTGGGCGCGAGCTACAGCTTCCCGAACCTGGGCTTCTTCAGCGACGCCAGCTGGCAGCGCATCGATGCCAACTTCGAGCCCGCGCTGGGCTTTGTCAGCGAGACGGGTGTGGAGCGCGGTTCAGGCGCCGTAGGCTGGTGGCACAAGAGCGACGACGGCGGCGACCGCGTTGCCCGCGTCGAGTGGAGCGCCCGCCGCCGGCTGGACGGCAGCGAGCGCAGTGGGCTGCTGTCGCCGGTGTGGAAGTGGGGCAATGCGGCCGGCGACTACCTGCGCCCGCAGATCAGCTTCGAGCAAGACCGGCTGTCCGGCCCCTACGCGCTGCTGCCCGGGCTGACGCTGGCTGCCGGTGAGCATCGCTCTCACTATGCCCTGCTGATGGCCGGCACCTCGCCCGCGCGCGAGTGGTCGGTCGATGGCTACCTGCGCTCTGGCGGCTTCTACGGCGGCCAACGGCACGACCTGGAAGCGACCGTGAACTGGAAGCCCAGCCCGCACTGGGGCTGGACCCTGGGCGGCACCGTCAACGACATCCATCTGCCGGCCCGGGCCGACCAGGGCATTGCCGGCGGCCACTTCACGGTGCGCAATCTGTCGCTGCGCCTGGACCACGCCAGTTCCACGCTCAGCAGCCAAAGCCTGCTGCTGCAACACGACAACGTATCCGACCAGTGGGGCCTGAGCCTGCGCGCGCGCTGGACGCTGGCGCCGGGCCGCGACCTGCTGCTGGCCCTGGACCGCGTGCACCCGCGGCCTACCGACGCGGCCAGCCTGCACACGGTGGCGGCGGTGAAACTGGTGTGGAACTGGGAGCGGTAGGGTGTTTGCCAAGACTTGCTCTGGCACCTGCGAACCTGACAGCCTGCATCCGAAGCGCGGACACCAGCAATCCACCGAACGCCCATACCGAGTTGCGCCGCCGAGTCAAGCGACAGGGGCAGGCGCTGCGGCGCACGCGGCCGTGGATTCGGGGCCAGACGCGGTCGGGTGGGTTGGGGCATGGGGGAGCTCTCTCGCGTTGGCGTGAAGACGGCTCGCTTGTCTTCATTGCCCCGCGAGATCGCAAAAGGGATCAGCCATGGGGGGCCGATTTCCGGAAATGCGCGCCCGGCAACTCCTGGAGAATCGGGTGGATCAGGTCGGTCCGCGATACCGCGCAGCCCGGGCCCGCAGCACCGCATGCCGGTGCTCGAACAACCGGTGAACAAACCAGGCCACCAGGCGCCTGGCCAAGCGGGGCCGGAAGTTCAGTTCGTCCACCAGCAGCACGGTCCCCGGGCCCCCTGCGTCGACCACGATGCGGCGCTCATGGCGCCACAGGGCCATCGAGCCCATGGCGGACTGTTCGACGAAGCCGTGGCCGGGGTTGATCTCCTGCAGGGTCAGGTCGGAATGGTCGATGGGCAGCACGCCCGCCAGCAGGATCCAGCTGCGGAACAGCGGAACCCCCGGTGTCGCCGGCAGGTCGGCGAGCGACCGGACGCCGCGCGGCAGCGTCATGCGCATCAGCGGCCACAGCTCGGCGCGAATGCCTTCGACCGACGTGATCCATTGCCACAGCAGGCTCTGCGGCACCGGCAGCCGCGATTCAAAGCGCAAGGTGACATGGCCCTTGTTCATCATGATGAGCGCCTCACCAGCACCACCACTGCCCCACCCCACCAGCGCCGCTGCACTTGGGCGCGGATGGGCAAGGCGGTTTGCAGCATGTTCAGCAGCTTGTCGCGGTCGGCCAGCGGATAGGTGCCGGTGACCCGGAGCGCGGCCACGGCGGGCTCGCACACCCAGCGGCCGGCGCCACCCGGCTCGGCCTGGCGGTTGACCTCGGCGGCAAAGTCGGCCAGCGGCATGTCTTGCGCGACGATCATGCCCTGGGTCCAGGCTGTGGCGGCGGGGTCGGCCTGGCCGGCGCCGAGCACAGAGTCGATCCTGAAGCGGGCCGATTCGCCGGCACGCAGCAGGTGGCCGGCTTCGGGCGCCAGCCCATTTGCGCCGGATGGGCTTCGCGGGAGGATGGACACCGCCCCCTCGTACACGCTGACCAGGCTGGCATCCGGATCACCGCCCCCGGCCAGCCTGCGCACCGCGAACCGGGTGCCCAGGGCCTGGATGCGGCCGTTCGCCGTTTCGACGACGAAGGGCCGCGCAACCCGGCCGACGGTGGCCAACGGGCCGGGCTCGTGTGCAGTGGTCACCAGGATCTCGCCTTGCACCAGGCGCAGCAGCCGCTCGTGCGCCCCGTAGCGCACGTCGAGCGCCGTGCCGGCGTTCAGATCCACCCGGGTGCCGTCAGCCAACGCCAGGCTGCGCCGCTCGCCCGGGCCGGTGCGCTCGTCGGCCACCCACTCGGGCCAGGGGGTGGCCTCGCGCAGCGCCCAGGCCGAGCCACCCGCAAACAGCATCAGCGCCAGCGTCTTGATGGCCTGGCGGCGCCGTGGCGGGTGGGTCTCGCCCGATGCGGCCAATGCGGCGCGCGCCAGATCGGCCGGCATGGCCTGCAGGCGCAGGCCAAAGGCTTCGACATGCTGCCACGCGCGCTCATGGTCAGGGTGCGCGGCCCGCCACTCGCGCAGGCGCACCTGCGTCGCATCGTCGGCCGTGTCGGCCTGCAATTCGACCAACCACTCCGCAGCGCGTTGCCGCACATCGGGCGGGATGGTTCCCCCAGGGACCGGCGGGCTATGCCTCATCGGCAAAGCAGCACAACACCAGCGCACGCGCCACGTAGCGCTTGACCGTCGGCACGGAGACCCCCAGCCGCAGCGCGATCTCGGCCTGCGGCAGGCCGTCGAGCTGGGACAGCAGAAAGGCTTCGCGCACGGCGGCCGGCAGCGTGTCGAGCAGGCGGTCGATCTCGACCAGGGTTTCGAGCAGGATGGCGCGCGTCTCGGGCGACGGCGCCATCGGCTCAGGCAAGGCCGCCAGCGCCTCGGCCCAGGCCAGCTCCAGCTTCTGGCGCCGGTAGTGGTTGGACAGCAGACCCTGGGCGATGGTGCTCAGGTAGGCGCGGGGCTCGCGGATAGCCTCGATGCCTGCGTCATCGCGCCGGGCCAGGATGCGAACGAAGGTGTCGTGCGCCAGATCCGCCGCCTGGTGCGTGCAGCCCAGCTTGCGGCGCAGCCAGCCATGCAGCCAGCGGTGGTGGTCGCTGTAGAGCGACCCCACCTGCTGTCGGACGGCTGGATCGGCAGCGAACACGGAGGAACCTCACACCAGGGTCGGCGCGGGTGCTCGGCACCTTTTGCGCGAATGGGAACTGTTCGCATCTTATCGCAGCGGCCACGCACTCACCGCCGCGTCAGAAGCGGTACGTCGCACTGGCCACCACGTTGCGCCGTGCACCGAGAAAGCAGTCGCCCCGGGTCATGCATGAACTGACGTAATACCTGTCGCCGGCATTGTTGATGTTGAGGGCATAACGCCAGCGCTCAATGTCATAGGCGAACACCAGGTCGACAAGGGCGACGGACGAGACTTGGGGGCTGACACCGCCATTGGCCGTATCGTGGAAGGAGTTGAAATAGCGCAAGCCTGCGCCAGCCGAGAATCCAGTCAGGCCGGCCATACCGAATCGGTATCTCGCCCATACGCTCGCTTGCTGGCGAGGTTGCCCGTCAAGTTGCGAGTCGATCTTCACGTAGTTGTAATTGGCAATCAAATCGAGATCCCGGCCAATGCTGCTCCTCGCTTCCAACTCTACGCCGCGGTTCTTGATCTTGCCCAATTGCTCGTACTCGTCCACGCGGGTTTCGCTGATCCTGTTCTTTTCCTTCAGGTCGAAGATGGCGGCATTCAGTGCAAATGTGCCGCCGGCAGGTGCGTACTTGACACCAGCTTCCCATTGCATGCCTGAAAGCGGCTTGAAGATCCTGCCATTGATGGACGACTGCGGCGTGAACGACTCGGCGTAGCTCAAATAGGGAGTCCATCCCGAATCGAAGCCGTGCATGACCGCCAGCCGCTTGGTGGTGGCCGACGATTCATCCGTGGGCCCTCCTTGCGCGGAGGACTCTACGCGGTCATGGCGCAGCCCTGCCAGCACCGTCCAGGCCGCCATCTTGATCTGGTCTTGGGCGTAGAAGCCGAGCTGGTGCTCCTTGGTCATCGGATTTGCCTTGCGGACCCCTGCCACGGGCGTGCCATACACGGGCGCGTAGGCGTCAATGGTGCTGGATCCGTAGGTGCTCGCGCTTCGTTCACGCTTGCCTGTGTAGTCCGTGCCAAAGAGCAGTTGGTGCTGCAGCCCGCCCGTGCTCACAGACCCTTCCACATGGGTGTCGACGGCCGTGACCCGTTGCTTCGTCAGGCCACTCCACCAGTAGCGGCGCAGCATGCGCTTGTTGACGGGATCGATGCTCCAGCCTCCGGGGCCTGCAGTGGTTCCATTGCCGTAGAAGTCAGCGAAGTGGTAGACGGTGTCGTTCTCGTTGTTCGCGATGCGGAAGTTCTGGCGCAGCGACCATTCCGATCCGAACTTGTGTTCGAGTTGCCAGCCAATGGTTCTGCGCTGGCTATCGTAGTAATCCGTCGGTTCTCCAATGAACAGGCTGTTCGACAGGCGGCCGTTTGGATTTTCGAGCACTGTTCCTTCCCAGGGAAAGAATTGCGAGGTGACGCCGCTCTTGTCGTCCTGGTAGAGACCCAACAGCGTCAGAGAGGTCGACGCGTCGGGCCGCCAGGTGATGGATGGCGCGAGGAGAGTGCGGTTGTCCGGCACGTGGTCCACCTGGGTGTCGGCCTGGCGCACCACGGCAACCAGGCGATAAGCCAGGATGCCGTCTTGGCCGATGGCTCCGGTGAGGTCCATCTGCAGTTGGCGCCGGTTGAAGCTGCCGTACTGCACAGCCACTTCCCGCTGCGTTTCGAACAGCGGCTTTTTGCTCACCATGTTCACAACCCCTGCCACCGTGCCCGCTCCATAGAGCGTGCCAGCAGGTCCGCGAAGAACCTCAAGGCGCTCCAGGGTGTAGGGATCGGCGCGTGCGCTTCGAGTGCCAAAGGCATGGCGCAAGCCGTCCAGGAAGACTGTGGGGTCCGCGCCGCGCACGCGCATCCAGTCCGTCCGTGTGTCCACGCCGTAGGGGGTAGAAAGCACGCCCGCAGCGTAGCTCAAGGCGTCCTGCATGCTGACGGCGCCTGTGTCAGTGATCAGATCCTTGGTCACCACGGTCACGGACTGGGGCGTGTCGAGCAGACTGGTATCGGTTTTCGTGCCGGTCGCGCTGCGCCGAGCCACATACCCAACCACCGGCCCGGTCGCGGTCTCGCGCTCGACGCCTGCCTTCACCCTCACCACCGGCAACACCGTCTCGTCGGCCGCGCGCGGCGCTGTTAATGGCGCCGGTGGCAGGCGCCTCACCAGCAGCCAGCCGCCGTTGTCCTGCCGCATGGCCGCCAGCCCGCTGCCGGCCAGCAGTTGCGCCAGCGCTTCACGCAGCGTCATGCGGCCTTTGAGCGCGGGGGCGCTCTTGCCGGCGGTGAGTGCGGCGTCTGCCGTCAAGGGCGCGCCCGCTGCCGACGCAGCACGGGTCAAGGCGGTGGAAAGCGCGCCGGCCGGGATGTCGAACTCGTGCAGGGCCGGCACCGGCGCCTGCGCAGCGGCTTGCGCCTGCGCCGTGGACGGCTCAACGCTGACTGCCAGCACAGGCAGCGCCACCATGGCGGTGCGGATGGCCAGCGCCAGCAGGCTCGGCCGGGGGGATGCGATGCGGGATGGGCTGCGGGAGGGAGTGCGGGATGGGCTGCGGGAGGGAGTGCTTGATCGGTGATGGTTCTGCACGGTGTTGGGCTCCGGATGAGGTTGTGAGGTCTTCATCCGGTTTGCCCCGCTGCCGCGCAAAAGGGGAACTGGTGCGGCCGTTCCCGCCCATGAAAAGTGGCAGCGCCACCTGCCGTCAGCGCAAACCGATGTGCACACCCCCTGCCGGTGTGCGCTGCACCCGCACCGGCAAGGCACTCTCCAGCGCAGCCAGTACCAGGGGAACGTCGCGGCCGGGGTTGGCGATGGGGTAGACACCGACCAGGCGCAATGGCGCGGCGGCTGGGCTGATGGTGATGGGCACGGTGGTGTAGCGCGACAGCTCGGCCACGAAGGCCGCCAGCGGCACGTCGTCGGCCACCAGTTGCCCGCGCGACCAGGCCTCGCGCGCCGTGTCGGCGTGGCCGTCGGCTGTGATGCCATCGGCAGAAAACCGGGCTTGCCGCCCGGCGGGCACCTCCAGGCTGTCCACACCGCTCTCTACACCGCTGACCCCACCGCTGAGCGCAACGCGCACGCTGCCCTGGAACACGGCGACGTGGCCGCCGCCTGCGTTGCCGCGCACCGCAAAGCGGGTGCCCAAGGCCGTGAGCCGGGCGAACGCGGTGTCGACCACCAGCGCCCGTGCGGGCGACTGCGTGTCGGGCGCAGTCTCGACCAGGATCTCGCCGTCATGCAGCACGATGCGCCGCAGCGCGCGCCCGAAGTCCACGTCCACCGCAGTGGCGGTGTTGAGGGCCAGCCGCGTGCCGTCCGGCAGGCTCAGGTGCCGCTGTTCGCCGGCGGCGGTACGGTGGTCGGCACGGGCCATGGCAAGCTCATGCAGCCAGCCTGGCCATGGCAGGGCCTGGCGCGCCAGCAGGCCCACGCCGGCAACCAGGCCACCCAGGCTCAGCAGGCGCAGCGCCCGGCGGCGCCCGGCATCCTGTGCCCTGGTGAGGGTGTCGCGTAGCGCCT
Source organism: Sphaerotilus sp. (assembly GCF_034519685.1). Classification (GTDB taxonomy): domain Bacteria; phylum Pseudomonadota; class Gammaproteobacteria; order Burkholderiales; family Burkholderiaceae_C; genus Sphaerotilus. Next base: position 644,443 of record NZ_JAXHOF010000003.1, read on the forward strand.
GCGCAGGTGCTGCCTCGGCCGCGTCGGCAAAGGGCTGACTGATGGCCCTGACCCGCTCCCAGACACGGGCGTGCGCGGCGTCGGCGGCGAGCCACTCGCGCCACCGCGCACGGTCGGCATCGCTGGCGTCTTCATCATGCAGCAGGGCAAACCATTCGGCCGCCGCGCGCAGCAGGGCAGGCTCGTTGTCGTGGGCCGCGCTCTCAGCGGCCATCGGTCTGGGCACCGGCAGCGCCGCCTTGCGGGCCGTCGCCAGCCTGCAGGCAACACAGCATGGCCTGCGCCATGTATTTCTTGACCATGCGCTCGCCCACGCCCAGCCGCTCGCCGATCTGCTGGTAGGTCAGGCCGTCAAGCTGCGAGAGCAGGAAGGCCTCCCGGACCTTCGGTTTCAGGGTGTCGAGCAGGCGGGCTATCTCGACCAGGGTTTCGAGCAGGATGGCGCGCGTCTCGGCCGAAGGCGCCATAGCCTCAGGCAGGGCTGACAGCGTTTCACCCCAGGCTTGCTCCAGCTTCTGGCGCCGGTGGTGGTTGAACACCAGGCCCCTGGCCACCGTGGTCAGGTAGGCGCGGGGCTCGCGGAGGTCGTCCAGCGCCAGCGCCTCGCGCTTGGCCAGCAGGCGCACGAAGGTGTCGTGCGCCAGGTCGGCCGCCTGGTGCGTGCAGCCCAGCTTCCTGCGCAGCCAGGAGTGCAGCCAGCCGTGATGGTCGCTATAGAGCGACTGCACATGCTGTTGAAAGACTGACTCGGTGGCGGACACGAAAAAATCCCATCCTGGGCGCCGCCGAAGGGCTGGCGCACAAATATCGAATACGACTCGTTCGCATCTTATCCCGAGCCACAGGAAACGAGCACCGATAGAATCGATGCAACTACTTCTCACTTGCATTTGGTCGCGCGCGTCGTTTTGCTCATGGCACCGCCTGCCCTCGCCGCTCTTCTCGCCAATGAGGCCGATGCTCCACAGGATCCGGCCACGCTGTACCGCCATCACCATGGCTGGTTGCGTGGCTGGCTGCGCAAGCGCCTGGGCAACGCCGCCGATGCCGCCGACCTGGCCCACGACACCTATGTGCGCGTGATCAGTTCGGGCCGGCTGCCGCAGCCGCAGCAATCCCGCCAGTTTCTGACCCAGGTGGCCAACGGCCTGGTGGTGGATCTGGTGCGCCGGCGCCGCATCGAAGCGGCCTATCTCGGCGCCGTGGCCCACCAACCCGAGGCGCAGGCGCCCTCGCCGGAAACGCGCGCCATCGTGGTCGAGGCCTTGATGGCGATCGACAGCCTGCTCGATCGCCTGCCTGCCAAGGCGCGTCAGGCCTTCCTGCTGTGCAAGCTCGACGGGCTGACCTACGCACAGATCGCAGCGCAGCTCGGCGTCTCGGTCTCGTCGGTGGAGAAGTACATCGCCACAGCGCTGCTCGCCTGCCACCTGGCGGTGAGCGCCCAATGAAGGCGCAGCCCGCCGACGACGGCGATACGCTGGCGCTGGCCCAGGCCGCCACGTGGATGGCCCGGCTCTGGTCCGAACAAGCGACCGACCAGGACCGGTCCGCCTGCGCCGCATGGCGCGCCCAGCAGCCTGAACACGAGCGGGCCTGGCAGGCCTTGCACGCGAGCCATGCGCGCCTGGACGGCCACATCGCGGCAGCCTCGCCGGCGGCGGTGCGCAGCACGATCCTGGACCCCGGGCGCGGCGCACGGCAGCCCAACCGTCGCCGCGCCCTGCAAGGCCTGGGCCTCTTCGTCGCCACCGTCGCCACGGGGTACGGCTACCACGTCATCGGCGAGCCGGGTGCGCTGCGGTCGGCGTTCGCGGCGCATCGCACGGGCACGGGCGAGGTCCGCGACATCCAACTGCCCGACGGCACCCAGGTGACCCTGGACACGGCCAGCGCCATCGATCTGTACTTCTCGGCCGACGAACGCCGTGTCCGCCTGCTCGCCGGCCGCGTCCACGTGACCACGGCACACGACCCTGCCGCCCGCCACCGGCCCTTTGTCGTGCAGACGCGGCAGGGCTTGGTGCGCGCGCTGGGCACGCGCTTCACGGTCCGGCAGGAGGGGGATGTGTCCCACGTTGCGGTGCTGCACGGCGCCGTCGAACTGGCGCCCATCGGGACACAAGGCAACGTGGCTCGGCTGGACGCGGGTCAACAAGCATCTTTATCGATGCAAAGCGTGGGCGAACACTACGCGCTCGACGACGCTGCCGCCTGGACCCAGGGAACCCTGATGGCCGAGCGCATGCGCCTGGCCGACCTGCTGGCCGAGTTGGGCCGCTACCGCCAAGGCGTGCTGCGCTGTGACGCCCGAGTGGCCGAGCTGCGGGTCAGCGGCGTGTTCCCGCTGCGCGACACCGACCGGGCGCTGGCCAACCTGACGCTGGCGCTGCCGGTGGAGGTGGTGCGGCGCACGCGCTGGTGGGTGACGGTGCAGCCGCTGCCCTGACTTGACTGCGTTTGTGTCACGCGGCACATCCATGCCGGGCGCGCACTTCAACAGGCGCCAACGCGCCAGGAGCAGCAGTTCATCGTTGACGCGCCCCCGATGGCGCGCACGCCCATCCGTTGAGGGTTTCGCGTCCTCGTTCGGGAACCTTGATGAGAAGCCATCAAAACCCGCAACCTCGGACGCCAGACCCACCATGCCCAAGCACCGACACAACATCGCGAAACAACCCCGGCCCCGCCAGGCAGCGCTGCGCAGGGTGCGCGCCTTCGCCCCCGCCCGGCACCCCTTCGCAATGCTGGGCCTCGCGCTCGGCTGCCTGGCGGGCACCGCTACGCCGCCTGCGTTCGGGCAACAGCCAGCGCTTGCCGCAGCAGAAGTGGCGCGCAGCTTCAGCATCCCGCCCGGCACACTGGACCAGGCACTGAACCGCCTGGCCGCGGCAGCCGGTGTCGAACTGGCCGTGGACGCCGCGTTGACGCGCGGCAAGACCAGCACCGGCCTCAGTGGCGCGTACACCGTGCCCGAAGCTTTTGGGAAACTGTTGCGCGGGCATGGCCTGCAGGCGGTGCGCGGCACGGGCGGGGCGTGGTCGCTGCGGGCGATGCCCGCGCCCAATCAGACAAGCTCCACCACGAGCCCCGCTCCCAACAGTACCAACGACACGATGCTCCCCGTCGTTCGCGTCAAGGCAGATGCCTTGCGCGAGTCCGCAACAGCGCCGGTGACAGGGTACGTTGCCGCACGCAGCAGTTCGGGCAGCAAGACCGACTCCGCGACCCGGGAGATTCCGCAGGCCATCTCGGTGGTGACGCGAGACTCGCTGGATGAACGCGGCGTCTCCAGCCTGGCCGAGTCACTGGAGTACGCCCCCGGGTTCACGGCGCTTGCCTACGGCCATGATGATCGCTACGACTGGTCGATCGCCCGCGGAATCGGCGAGACCGTGGGCAGCAACTTTCGCGATGGCCTGAAGGAGGCGGGATCGGTCTACGCCATCCCCAAGCTGAATCCTTATGGCGCGGAACGAGTCGAGTTCTTGCGCGGCCCGGCATCAGTGCTGTTCGGCAGCAACATCCCGGGCGGCGCGGTCAATTTCATCACCAAGCGACCGACGCGCGAGTCACAGCACGAGTTCCGAGTGCGCGGCGGCGACCTCAACCGGTTAGGCGTCGCAACCGACCTCTCGGGCCCGGTGGACCAGAGTGGTCAGCTTCTCTATCGCCTGGTGGCATCGCAAGAGCGGTACGACCTGCCGACACCCGGGGCAACAAAGTCCGAGCGCTACTTCGCCCCGGCATTGACGCTCAGGCCCGGAAACGATACCGAGATCACATTGCTGGCCAGCTATCAGCAAGACCGAATCGACGGCGACGCCTACCCGTACTCGTACTACGAGCCGCTGGGCAACGCCTACATTCCGGTCGTCGAGAAGGGTTGGGACCGGTTCAACCGGGACCAGTGGTCCGCGGGCGTCCTGGTGGACCATCGAATCAGCGCGAACCTGGCGCTGCACAGCCGCACACGCTACAGCAGGGCACGCCTGGACTATCGGATCAACTTCGCCAACGATCTGCTGGACAACGGCCTCGTCGAGAGAGCGGCTCAACACATCAAGGACGACGGCAAGGTCTGGCAGACCGACAACTACCTGGAGGCCAAGTGGTCGCTTGGCCAATGGAAGAACACCACCATCGCCGGGCTTGATCTCAGCCTGGTCAGGGGTGCCGAGTTCCTGGGGTACGGCATCGCGTCGCCCTACGATCCGGCAACGGGTCAAGGCGTGGGCAGCTTCGTCCCGCCCACGCCGGCGCCGACCTACGTCGCGGACACGCGGCAGACAGGCCTCTACGTTCAGAACCAGGCCAAGCTCGATGAGCGCTTCGTGCTGCTCGTGGGTGGCCGCCAGGATTGGCATCGCATCGACAACAAGACCGACCCGACGGCCACAACGCGCGAGAAGAGCGACGCTTTCACCGGTCGCATCGGTGGCGTCTGGCTGCTGCCTCTGGGCATCTCGCCCTACGTCAGCTACTCGACTTCGTTCCAGCCGCAGGGAGGCGTCAACTACGCCGGTGAGCGCTTCAAGCCGACGACAGGTCGGCAGTACGAGGTTGGCCTTCGCTATGAGCCCGTCGGCGTCAACGCGCAGCTCTCGGCGGCGGTGTTCGACATCCTGCGTCAGAACGTCCCCACCACCGACCCGGACCATCGCGACTTCAGCGTCCAGCGTGGCGAGATCGGTTCACGCGGCCTCGAGCTCGAAGCCAGCGCGAGCCTGCCCAAAGGCATCGACCTGACGGCCAGCTACAGCTACACGGATGCTCGCGTCAAACGGGACACCGACCCCGACCTGGTCGGAAAATGGAACGGCTCCGTTCCACGCCACAAATTCGGCGCCTGGGTGAACTGGCGCCTGCCGTCCGACATGGTTGACGGATTGAGCATTGGCGTCGGCGCTCGCCACAGCAGCAAGATCCCCGACTACGACAACACGCGGTGGGTGGCTGGCGTCACACTGTTCGATGCCCGGGTCGCGTACCGATACGCACAGTGGGAGTTGGCGGTCAACGCGCGCAACCTCCTCGACAAGGTGCACCTCGTCAATTGCAGCTATGGTTCTTGCTACCCCGGAGACAGACGAGAGATCCTCGGCACGCTGACCTACCGTTGGCAATAGCGAGCTTGGCGCCGTATTCACGCCTCGGCATCGCGGGCTTTCATTCACCATTGCTATTGCGACTCATTCGCATATAGACTGCGGCCTTGCATCGGGCGGACAGAAGACAGAAAGCAAGCCGACTGCCCGCCCCGCACGCCAGCCTGCTGCCAGCCGGTGCACCCCCTGCCAAACGGAGGCGCCTCGCCATGTCAGCCTGCCACCCTGCCCGCCCTCGCCGGCGGCCCAAGTTGATCCCATTGCGCCACTCCATCGCCTGGAGACGGCCATGAGAGACAGCGCCCTGCGCGCCTGGGCCGAATGGCTGGCGTTCGCAGCCATGGTCGCTGCCGTGTACGTCTTCGTCCCCGTGTCCGCCTGAGCGCCATGCCCGCTGCGCAACCGCTCGCCGCCACGGCCACGCTCGACGACTGGCACCGCCTCGGCCTGCAGATTCGCCTGGCGCTGCAACCCGACAGCCCGGGCCTGGTGCGTACCTACCTCCTTCACGCCGAGGCGCTGATCGCCCAGGGCCTGCAGCCGCCGTGGCGGGCCCACGAACGCAGCCTCACGCTTCTGCTCGACACCGCGTACGACGCACTGCTGCCCATCGTCTGGCGCATCACCTGCCTGGACGCCTGCTGCCGCCCGCTGGGCCAGCTCGGCCCGCTGGTGCACGACAACGTCACGGCCACCCGCCTGCGCACCCTGGCCTGGCGCCTCGCTTCCTTCTCCTACCGCCCTCAAGAAGCCTCTCGACCATGACCCAGACTGCCGCTCCCGCGTCCACCGCCTCGCGCATCGAACGCGACTCCATGGGTGACATGGACGTACCCGCCGGTGCGCTCTACGGTGCGCAGACCCAGCGCGCGGTGCTCAACTTTCCCATCAGCGGCCGGCCGATGCCGCTGGCCTTCGTGCGCGCGCTGGTGTCGATCAAGGCCGCTGCGGCACATGCCAACGGCGCGCTGGAGACCATCCCCGAGCCCGCGGCGCGCGCCATCGCAGCGGTGTGCGGGGACCTGTTGGGCGCCACCGATGCCGAGCTGATGCACCACTTCCCGGTGGATGTGTTCCAGACCGGCTCTGGCACCAGCAGCAACATGAACGCCAACGAGGTGGTGGCCACACTGGCCAGCCGCAAGCTGGGCAGCGTGGTCAACGCCAACGACCACGTCAACGCCAGCCAGAGCAGCAACGACGTGGTACCCAGCGCCATCCACGTGGCTGCGGCGCTGGCGCTGCACAGCCGGCTGCTGCCCGCGCTCGCACATCTGGTGGAGACCACCCTCGCCAAGGCCGGCGCCACGCGCCAGCACGTCAAGACCGGCCGCACCCACCTGATGGACGCGATGCCGGTGCGCCTGAGCCAGGCCCTCACCGGCTGGGCCGCGCAGGTGCAGGCCGCGATGGACCACCTGAAGACCGTGCAGCCCGCCTTGCAACGCCTGGCGCTGGGCGGCACCGCGGTAGGAACCGGCGTCAACGCCGACCCGCGCTTCGCGCGCCGCTGCTGCGATGCACTCACCGAGATCACCGGCCTGCCCTTCCAGCCCGGTGCGGACCGCTTTGCGTTGATGGGTGCACAAGACGTGGCGGTGGCCGCCTCCGGCGCGCTGAAGACCCTGGCCGTGGCCCTGACCAAGATCGCCAACGACCTGCGCTGGATGAACAGCGGCCCGCTGGCCGGCCTGGGCGAGATCGAGCTGCAAGCCTTGCAGCCGGGCTCGTCCATCATGCCCGGCAAGGTGAACCCGGTGATCCCGGAGGCCACCGCGATGGTCTGCGCGCAGGTGATCGGCAACGACGCGGCCATCACCATCGCCGGCCAGTCGGGCAACTTCGAGCTGAACGTGATGCTGCCGCTGGTGGCGCGCAACCTGCTCGAGAGCCTCGAGTTGCTGGCCGGAGTGGTGCCGCTGCTGGCCGACAAGGCCATCGCCACTTTCACGGTGAACGAGGCGCGTCTGAAGGAAGCGCTGGCGCGCAACCCGATCCTCGTGACCGCGCTGAATCCGCTGATCGGCTACACCCGCGCGGCCGACATCGCCAAGCAGGCCTACCGCGAGGGCCGGCCCATCGTCGACGTGGCGGCCGAACGCACCGACATCCCGCGTGCCGACCTCGAACGCCTGCTCGACCCGGCGCGGCTCACCGGCGAAGACTGAACGGAGCGCGCCCGCCATGCACACCACCACCACGCCAAGGTCATCGTTGTTGCGCTGCCGCGAGCGGCTGCGCTCCCGCTGGGAGCGGCTGCACATCGACGTGCGCTGCGCCCTGCACGCCGGCGAGCCCGCGCGCATCCGCCAGTACCTGCACTGCGGGCACAAGCTGGCCGCGCTCGGCGCCATCGACGAAGTGGCCGCGCAGGCGCAGATGCTGCAGACGCTGCTGCACACCGCGCGCGACGCCGAGCTGCCGAACTTCTGGCGCAGCGCCTGCCTGGAACTGACCGCGGTGCCGCTGCTGCGCCTGCGCCACCTGATCGGGCTGCACGACCCGCTGGCGATGCAGGCCATCGAAGCCGCCGTCAACACCTGCGCCCGGCGGTTGCCCCTTCCTCGCCAACACCTCGGCGCCCATGCCTGATCATGTCTGACCCGCATCGATCACCGCCGGCGCAGAAACAGCCTGTCGGCGTCAGCCACGAATGGAAGCAGCTGACGTTGCACGCGAACATGCTGTTCGAGCACGGCGCCCTGGACGACGCGATCGAGGCCTACCTCAGGGCACGCGAATGGGCGCTCGAACACTTCAACCAATGGCCGAACGCCGACGATGCGGTGACGGCGCTCGTCGTGAGCTGCCTGAACCTGTCGGAAGGGCTGGCCCGCGCCGAACGCATTGCGGAGGCCGCGGCCACGTTGTGCAGCGTGCACGGCGGCATGTTGCGCGCCGCTGGCGATCAGCGGCTGCCGCAGGCGGTGCGCCATGCGTCGCGCAGCCGGCTGCGCGAGACCTACGTCGCGCTGCTGCGCTTCCAGGCCGTGTACGGCGAGCGGCCCGAGATCGCGCGCTGGCTGCACCAGGGCTGCGCTTGTGCCGCACGCACCTCGCGCAGCGCCGATGGCGATGGCGATGGCGATGGCGATGGCGATGGCGATGGCGATGGCTGCGACACCGAATACCCCACCACGGTGCACTGACACCATGCCCACCGTTGCCTCCGCTCCCCAAGTGCTCCCCGCCCTGCTGGCCCTGGGCCTGGCGCTGTTCGCCTGCACGGCGCTGGCGCTGGCCGGCGAGCGGGTGCAGCATGCCCTGTTCGGCCGCAGCCTCACGCCGGCCCGCCGCAGGCTTGTACGCTGCGCCGCGCTGGCCTGCCTGGCAGGCGCCAGCCTGGGCGGCGGCTGGGCCGTGGCCGGCGCGCCGCTGGTGGACCTGCTGACGACCACTGCGCCCCGGCCCCTGGTCCTGCTGGGAGAGGTGCACGACAACGCCCAGCAACATGCCCTGCGCCTGCAGGCCTTCGAGGCCCTGCTCGCCAGCGGTGCCCGCCCGGCGCTGCTGATGGAGCAGTTCGACCGCGAGCGCCAGGCCGACCTGGACCGCTCCCGCGCACAGCCTGGCGCCAATGCCGATGCGCTGATCGCCGCCGCCGCAACGGCCGGCGCGCGCTGGCACTGGCCCTTCTACAAGCCCTTCATCGCGCTGGCTCTGCAGAACGGCCTGCCCATCGTGGCGGCCAATGTGTCGCGCGCCGATGCGCGCCGCGTCGTCGCCGAGGGCCTGCAGGCCATGCGCTTCGACGAGCGCGTGCCGCCCGACATCACGGCGGCACAGGCCGAGATCATCGTCGCCTCGCACTGCGGCGCGGTGGATGCCGCGCAGGGCCTGCGCATGGCCGCCGCCCAGGTGGCACGCGACCAGTTCATGGCCAGCCTGGTCGAGCGGTACGCCGAACGCGGCGTGGTGCTGCTCGCCGGCAACGGCCATGTGCGGCGCGACATCGGCGTGCCCCGCTGGCTGGGCGCACCGCTGCGCTCGCGCGTGCTGGCCATCGGCCTGCTGGAGGAAGGCGACGACTCGCACGCAGCCTATGACCGGACCCTGACCACACCGCGCCAGCCGCGCGAAGACCCATGCGCAGCGCTGCGGCCAGCGCCGCGGCCTGCCGGCGCCACCACTTGATCCACACGCCTTTACATCAAGCCAACCCACGAGCAGAAAACTTCATGAAGACCCGCCGACACCCGCTTCCCCTGCTTGCCGCCCTGCTGTGTGCAGGCCTCGCCAACACGCCCGCGGCAACGGCCGCCGAACACATCGTCAAGATGTTGAACAACGGCAAGGACGGGGCCATGACCTTCGAGCCCACGTTCGTGAAGGCGGCGGTCGGCGACACCGTGGTCTTCACGCCCACCGACAAGGCCGCGCACAACAGCGCCTCGCTGCTGCTGCCCGCCGGTGCCAAACCGTGGAAGGGCGCCGCCGACACCGAAGTGAAGGTCAAGCTGGAGAAGGAAGGCGTCTACCTCTACGCCTGCGAGCCGCACAAGGTGATGGGCATGGTCGGCGTCATCCAGGCCGGCAAGCCGGTGAACCTGGCCGATGCCAAGGCCGCCGCGGCCAAGGAGCAGGCGAGCTTTGTGGTCGGCAAGGACCGCTTCGACAAGGCGCTGGCTCAGGTCAAATGAGGCACCGGCCCGAGGCAGCGCGATCAGCGCCGGCAACCACCGTGCGCTTCGCTGCGAGCCGTCCGTGCACCTTGTCAAACGACACTTCGAGGAGAGACCCGTGATCAACCCCAAGACCCTCGGCGCCGAATTCATCGGCACCTTCTGGCTCGTACTCGGCGGCTGCGGCAGCGCCGTGCTGGCCGCAGCCTTTCCGCAACTCGGCATCGGCCTGCTCGGCGTGTCGCTGGCCTTCGGCCTCACGGTGCTGACCATGGCCTACGCCGTGGGCCACATCTCCGGCGGGCACTTCAATCCGGCGGTGTCGGTGGGGCTGTGGGCGGGCGGTCGTTTCCCGGCGGCGCAGCTGCTGCCCTACATCGTCGCCCAGGTGCTGGGCGGGCTGGCCGCCGGCGCGGTGCTGTACGCCATCGCCAGCGGCAAGGCCGGCTTCGATGCAGCCGCCGGCTTCGCCTCCAACGGCTTCGGTGAACACTCGCCAGGCGGCTACTCGATGCAGGCGGCGCTCGTGTGCGAGGTGGTGATGACGGCGCTGTTCCTCGTGGTCATCCTCGGCGCCACCGACGCCCGGGCGCCGCAGGGATTCGCGCCGATCGCCATCGGCCTGTGCCTGACGCTGATCCACCTCATCAGCATCCCGGTCACCAACACGTCGGTGAACCCGGCGCGCAGCACGGGCGTGGCGGTGTTCCAGGGTAGCTGGGCGCTTTCGCAGCTGTGGTTGTTCTGGGTGGCGCCCATCGTCGGCGCGCTGCTGGGGGCCGGCATCCACCGCGCCCTCGGCCGCGCCCCGGACGCCGCCTGACGGTGGCGGTGCGGCACGCGATGGAAGCGGTGGCGACCCCGGCCGACGCAGGCCGCGCCCTACTGGAGCGGCTGCTGGCGCGGCACTCGCCGTGGCCCCTGGCCGCCCCCGAGCCCACGCCCGCGCAACTGGACCTCGTCTTCGACCTGGCCCTGCGCGCGCCGGACCACGGCAGCTTGCGCCCGTGGCGCTTCGCCGTCGTGCGTGGCCCCGCGCGCGAGGCGCTGGGCGAGGTCTTCGTGCAGGCCGCCCGCGCGCGCGACCCGCAGGGCGACGCCGAGCGCTTCCGTTCCAAGGCCATGGCTGCGCCGCTGATCATCGCGATGGCGGCGCGCGTGCGCATGGGGCACAAGGTGCCCGAGGCTGAGCAGGTCATGGCCGTGGCCGCCGCGGCGATGAACATGCTCAACGCCCTGCACCTGCTGGGCTACGGCGGCTTCTGGGCCACCGGCGCCAACGTGCGCGATGACGTTGTGCGCCGCGCGCTGGGCTTCGGCGGCAGCGACCGCATGGTCGGTTTCCTCTACGTCGGCACGCCGCCGCCGGGCTCGCGCCCGCCGCAGCGGCCGTCGCGCGAGGCGCATGTGCGCGAGTGGGTGGGGCCTTCCGCAGGCCGCGTGGAGCGTGGACTAGGCGTCGGAGGCGACCTCGACAACGTGCGGCCGCGCTGATCTCGACGCGCACACGCACAGAACCCGCGCCGCGCGACGCATCGCGCGACAGGCCTCATCGCGCGAGCACCTGCGTACGACCAGGCACACGAACAATGACCCATACAATGCGAATGCTTCTCATATCCGACATTGCCTGACGCCATCGTGCCCACCACCGACCGTTTCCCGCAGGATGGCTGGGCATCGCTCTACGGCGCGCATCGCTCCTGGCTCGTCACGTGGCTGCGCCGCCGCCTGGACTGTCACCATGCCGCAGCCGACCTGGCGCAGGACACCTTCGTGCGCGTCATCACGGCCCAGGTCAGGCCGGAGCTGATCGAGACGCCGCGCGCCTACCTGTCGGCCATCGCCGGGCGCCTGGTCAGCAACCACTACCGGCGCCAGTCGCTGGAGCGGGCGTGGCTCGAAACCCTGGCCGCGCTGCCCGAGGCTCTGGTGCCGTCCGCGGAGGAACGCGCCCTCGCGTTCGAAGCGCTGCGCCAGCTGGACGCCGCGCTTGCGCGGCTGCCCGCTGCGGTGCGCCAGGCCTTCCTGCTGGCGCAGCTGGACGGCCACTCAGCGCCCGAGATCGCGCGCGATCTCGGAGTCACCGAACGCACGGTGCGGCGCTATCTGGAGCGGGCCTTTGCGGCCTGCATCCTGGAGCTGGCGTGACCACCGGCCGCGCATCGGACCTGCCGATCCGGCCTGCGGTGGCCCGCGCAGCCGCGCGCTGGCTCACCACCCTGCTGCTGGATGGCTTCGACGCGCGCCAGGCCGAGGCCTGCTGCCGCTGGCGCGAGGCCGACCCGGAGCATGCGCGCGCGTGGCAGCGGGCCACCGCGTTGCAGGCATCGCTGCAGCGTGTGCCTGCGGCACTGGCCCGTGACGCCTTACGGCGGCACGCCGACACCGCCCACGCTGCCCAGGCGCAACGGCGGCAGACGCTGCGCCTCGTCGGCGGCCTGCTGTTGGCACCGCCATCCGTCTGGGTGGCCTGGCAATGGAACGCGGCGCCGAGCGCGGACCGGCTCGCCACCGGCACCGGCGAGCGGCGCGACGCCACGCTGCCGGACGGGTCGCGCCTGTGGCTGAACGCGCGCACCGAGTTGCGCGTGGCCTACGGCCCCCACGAGCGCCGGGTCGAGCTCGCACAGGGCGAACTGCTGGTGCAGACGGCGCCCGACCCGCAGCGCAGCTTCCTGGTGCAGACGCGGTCGGGCCTGCTGCGGGCGCTGGGCACGCGCTTCCTGGTGCGTGACCTTGCGGGCGCCGCAGGGCCGGCCGTGCACCTGGCGGTCCATGAGGGTGCCGTGGAGTGGACGGATGCCGCGGGGCGCCGCACCGTGGTCGCCGCCGGGCAGGCCCTGGACCTGGCCGGCGACGCGCCAGCCGCGCGGCGAAGCGACACGGAGACCGACACCGCGTGGACACGGGGCATCCTGGTGGCGCGCGACCTGCCGCTGCCCGAGTTCGCGGTGCGCCTGGCGGTCCACCGGCCCGGCTGGCTGCGCTGCGACCCGGCCCTGCAGGTCTTGCGCATCAGCGGCGTGTTCCAGCTCGATCAGACCGATGCCGTCCTCGACGCGCTGCCGCGCACGCTGCCCGTGCGCGTGGTCTGGCGCACGCGCTGGTGGGCGAGCATCGAGCCGGCGCATGCGCGCGGCGCCTGAGGCCGTCCAGCAGCGCCGCCGGCACCAGCGCCTGACGCGGCCACGCCCGAGCCGCCGTCTGGCGACGGCCCTGCTGTCGGCGGCCCTTGGCCTCGGTGCCGCGCACCTCGGGTCTGCCCATGCGCAGGGCTCGGACGCGCCGACCAGCCCAGGACGCGGCGCGCGCCTGGCCTGGCCCATCGACATTCCGCCAGGCCCGTTGCTCGACGCGCTGGCCGCGTTCGCCGAGGCGGCCAGCGTCACGATCCAGCTCGACGCGCGCCTGGCCGGCGGCCGCAGCTCGCCCGGCGTGCGCGGCGAGCAGGACGTTGCCACGGCGCTCGCCCGCCTGCTGGCGGGCAGCGGGCTGGAGGCGACGTCCACGGACGGCCGCACCTACGTCGTCGTGGCCCGTGCCGGCACCGCCCTGCCGAACCCGCAGCCGCGCGGTGCGGCGTCGCTCACCACCCTGCCCGCCGTGCGGGTGCGGGCACGCCCGATCGATGGCGGCTGGCAGGCCGCCGAGCCGGCCGAGGCCACCCGCCACGCGGGGCCCGACCTGACGCTCGCGCAATCCACTCGCACGCTGCCGCGCGAGTTCATCGACGACCTTGGCGCCGCGCGACTGGACGCGCTGCTGCCCTACGTGGCCGGGGCCAGCCGGCAGAACGACTTCGGCGGCACCTGGGACAACATCGCGCTGCGCGGTTTTGCCGGCCATGAGGACACCGGCATGAGCCTGCTGCGCAACGGCATGGCCGCCAACCGCGGCTACAACGCGCCGCGCGACACGGCCAACGCCGAGCGCTTCGAGTTCCTGCGCGGCCCGGTGGCTGCGCTGATGGGCGCCAGTGAGCCGGGCGGCACGCTCAATCTCATCACCAAGAGCCCGCCCTGGACCGAACGGCGCAGCGCGGAGGCCGGCACCGGCAGCTTCGGCCGCATGCGCCTGACGTTCGATCTGGGTGGACCTTGGCGCGTGCAAGGTGACGCCGGCCACGGCGACGCCTTGGGCGAAACCTCGAGTGACGCCCCCTCCGCAGCATGGCGGCTCAACGCCGTGCGCGAAACAGCAGGCAGCTTCCGCGACCACGTGCGAACCCGGCGCGAACTGCTCGCGCCGGCGCTGGCCTGGAAGCCCGCTGCCGGCACCCTGCTGCGCTACGACGGCGAGTGGCTGCGCCAGCGCGCGCCGCTGGACCGCGGCGTGGTGGCCATCGGCGGCCGGCTCGGCGCGGTGCCGCTGTCGCGCTTCTACGGCGAGCCCGGCGACGGCGACATCACCATCGTCAACCGCACGCACCAGTTGCTGCTCGACCACGACCTCGGTGCCACGCTCGCCGAGGGCTGGGCGCTGCACGCCGGGCTGATGGCGCGCAGCGGCAGCTATGGCGGGCTGACCACCTATGGCCACGGCTACGGCGCCGGGCTGGCATCGCTGAACGACACCGGCTGGCTGTGGCGCCAGCGCCGCGCACGCGACTTCCGTTGGGACGACCGCTCGATGCAGGCCGAGATCGGCGGCCCCCGGCGCACGGCCGGCGGGGAGCACCGTCTGCTCGTGGGGCTGGAGGCGTTCCGCTTTCGCATCGACCAGCGCATGCAGCGCACGCCGCCCTCGCAGTGGCAGGCCGATGGCATCGACGTCTACGCGCCCGCCTACGGCAACGCTGGCGGCATGCCGCAGGACTTCATCGACACGCGCGAGCAGCAGCAGGGCCTGGGCCTGTACCTGCAGGACGAGTGGCAGTTCGCGCCAGCCTGGACGCTCACGGCCGGATGGCGCGCCGACCGCTTCGAGCAGCAGGTGTCGGACCACCTGAGCGGCAGCAGTCGCGCCCGGGCCCTGCAGGCGCGCACGCCGCGGCTGGCGCTGAACTGGCGCTTCGCGCGCGAGGCCTCGGCCTATGCCACGGTGGCGGCCTCGTTCCGGCCCAACGTCGGCGTCGACGCGCAAGGCCACGCGTTCGAGCCCGAGCGTGGGCGCGCCCGCGAGATCGGCCTGAAGTGGGATTCCAGCGGAGGGCAACCCGGCGATGCTCGGCTCACCGCCACCGTCGCGGCCTTCGACATCGTCAAGCGCCACGTGCTGCGCGCCGACCCGGAGCACCCGGACTTCAGCGTCGCGGCCGAGCGCGTGGGCAGCCGCGGCGCCGAGGCCGAATTGGTCGGGTGGCTGAACTCCCGCTGGCGCATCGCCTTCAGCGCCAGCCGGCTCGAACGCGCGCTGCCGCAGTTCGCCCGCGCCAGCGGCTCGCTGCTGCTGATGCACCAGCAGCCCACGTTCGGCGGCGTGCTCGCGCTCGGGGCCGGGCTGAGCCACGTCGGCCCGCGCACCGGCGACGGCGGCAGCCCGCGGCTGCCGGCCTACACGCTGGCGCGGCTGCTGGCCCGCTGGCGGCCGACGCCGCGCTGGAGCATCGACCTCGACCTGGACAACGCGTTCGACCGCCGGCATTACCTCAGCGCCTACAACGACGCCTGGGTCACCCCCGGGCCACCGCGCACCTGGCGGCTGACATGGGGATGGACGCCGTGAGCATCGCCATTCGCCGCCCTTCGCCGACACACCTCGTAGCAATTCCGCGCGCTGCGGCTGTCCGCAAACGACCCGTTGCGTGTCCTCCAGCATGAAGCGGCACCAAGCCGCCGACGCATCCGATCAACCTGGAGGACAGTTCCCATGCACCACCGCTTCCCGAGGCCACGCCTCACCCATGTCGCCACCGCCATCGCAGCCTGGCTCGCCGCCTCGACCCCGACGCTCGCCACGGCGCAGTCCGCGCCGGCACCGAGCACCGAGGCACCTGCAGCCGCCGCGCGCACGTCCGCCGAGCCCACGCTGCCCACCGTGCAAGTGGTCGGCCGCCGCCAGTCGGGTGCCTACCACGACGGCCAGTCCGCCGGCGCCACCAAGACCGACACGCCGCTGCTCGAAGTGCCGCAGGCGGTGCGCGTGCTGCCGCGCCAGCTGCTCGACGACCTGGGCGCGCTGCGCCTGGACGACACGCTGGACTTCGTGGCCGGCGTGAGCCGGCAGAACAACTTCGGCGGCACCTGGGACAACGTGGCCATCCGCGGCTTCCAGGGCCACGAAGACACCACGATGAGCCTGCTGCGCAACGGTATGCCCTCCAACCGCGGCTTCAACGCGCCGCGCGACACGGCCAACCTCGAACGCATCGAGTTCCTCAAGGGCACCCTGGGGGCGCTGTACGGTGCCAGCGAGCCCGGCGGCAGCGTCAACCTCGTGACCAAGCAGCCGCGCTTCACGGCGGGGCACTCGGTGGAAGCCTACTTCGGCAGCTTCGGCACCAAGCGCCTGGCGCTGGACAGCACCGGGCCGCTGAACGGCGGCAGCGCTGCAAACGTCAGCGGCAACGAGCCCACCACGCAGGCCTACCGGCTGAACCTCTCGGTGGAAGACAAGGACGGTTTTCGCGACCACACGCACAGCCGGCGCGAGCTGCTGGCGCCCGCGCTGACCTGGAAGCTGAGTCCCGACACCCAGCTTCGCTACGACGGCGAAGTGCTGCGCCAGCGTGCGCCGCTGGATCGCGGCGTGCCGGTGATCAACGGCCAACTCGGTGCCGTGCCCAGCACGCGCTTCTACGGCGAGCCGGGCGACGGCGACATCACTATCGTCAACCAGACCCACCAGCTCTTCGTCGACCACGCGCTCGGCGCGGACTGGCTGCTGCGCGGCGGCCTGCAGCTCAAGCGCGGCACGTTGGAGGGCCGGGCCACCGAGCCGCACCAGTACGGGCCCGGCGCCCTCGGCTGTTCGACCTCGATGAACACGCAGGACTGGCTGTGCCGGCGCGTGCGCTGGCGCGACTACAGCTCCGATGAAACCTCGCTGCAGCTGGAGGCCACCGGCAAACTGCGCACGGGGGGCATCGAGCACACGCTGCTGGTGGGCGCCGAGGCCGCGCGCTTCGGGCAGGACCGCACGCTGCTGGACCACGCGGGCGGTCAGCGTTACGCCGTGGGCATCTCGGTGTCCAACCCGCAATACGGCCAGGTGCCGGCGCAGACCCTGGGCCCCGTGCTCGCGGCATGGAACGGCGAGCTGAAGGACCACCAGCAAGCCGTCTACGTGCAGGACGAGATCGCGCTCGGCGCGTCGTTCAGGCTGCTGGCCGGGCTGCGCCACGACCGCGCCAGCAGCCGCTTCGAAAGCCGTGTCGATGGCTCGGTGGCCGAGCAGGACACCAGCGCCACCTCGCCGCGCGTGGGCCTGACCTGGCTGGTCCAGCCCGGCTTGTCGGCCTACGCCAGCGTCGGCCGCTCGTTCCGCGCGCAGACCGAGACAGACGCGAGCGGCCAGTTGTTCGCACCTCAGCGCGGCACCGCCAAGGAGCTGGGGCTGAAGTGGGAATCGGCCGACGGCCGCCTGGGCGGCAGCGTGGCGCTGTTCGACATCACCAAGCGCCACGTGCCCCAGTACGACGCCGACACCGACTCCTACATCGAGCTCGACCAGGTGCGCAACAAGGGCGCGGAGATCGAACTGGCGGGATGGATCGCGCGCGGCTGGCGCGTGGCGCTGGCTTATGCCTACCTGGACGCCGACCGCCACCTGACGCAGTACGCGCGCCACAGCGGCAGCCTCTTCGTCGTGCACGAAATGCCGCTGGCGGGCGGCGGCCTGGTCGGCCTGGGCGGCGGCCTCACGCACGTGGGCGCGCGCACCGGTGAAGACCCCTACTCCACGCCGCCGCAGCTGCCGGCCTACACCACCGCCAAGCTCACGGCCTACTGGCGCGCCACGCCCGCACTGCGGCTGTCGCTGGACGTGGACAACCTGTTCGACAAGACCTACTACGCCAGCGCCTACAACCGCGTGTGGGTCACGCCGGGCAGCCCGTGCACCGTGACCGCGGGCCTGCAATACAAGTTCTGAAACGCACCAAGGACAATACGATCATGAACGCACCGAAGCAACTCATCCTGGCGGCCATCGCCGCCTCGCTGTGCGGCCTGGCCCAGGCCCACGGCATCTGGTTCGCGCAGCGCGCCGACCGGCTGGCGATGGTCTATGGCGACGGCGCCGAAGACCTCGACGTGGTCAAGCGGCTGCCCAAAATCAGCTCGGTCGGCGGCACCGACGCGGCCGGCAAGCCGGTGTCGGTGAAGCTGGAGACGGAAGGCCGCATGGCCTTCGTCGACCTCACGCACAAGCCAACCGTTCTCACCGCGACCCTGAACAACGGCCTGTGGTCGCGCGACGCGGCCGGCAAGTGGCACGGCAAGGGCAAGGACGAGGTGCCCGGCGCCACGATCAGCGGCCGCTACCTGAAGTACGCGACCCACCTGGTCGCGCTGCCCGCCGGGGGCGTGGCGCCGGCGCCCGGGCTGGCCTTGCAGATCGTCCCCGTGGGCACGAAGTTTCCGCGCAACAAGAACGAGCCGCTCAGCGTCCAGGTGCTGTTCGACGGCAAGCCGCTGCCGCGCGCGAAGGTCTGGCAGGACGTGGTGACCGACCCCGACGGCGAGCCCCTCGTGGCCGATGCCGACGGGCGCGTCACGCTGCCGGTGCGCAACCAGGGGCTCAACGTGGTTCGTGCCGAGCACGAGAGCGCTTCGGTGGACCCGGGCAAGACCGATCGCACGCATCACTTCGCGACGCTGAGCTTCATGCTCGAGCACGCGCCGGAGTGAGGAAGTGAGGCTGCCGGCAGGCCGAGGGCCGCTGGGCGCGAGGTCCCGGCTTGCGCAACGAGGGCATGACGAGGTCCGGTTCCAGGACAACGGTTCAAAGCCGGCCTCCTCCTGCGCTGGCGGCGACCCGCCGATGGACAATTGCGCTCCATGAGTACCGGCCGGGTCGAGATCGAGTACTGCCGCCAATGCCGCTTCCTGCTGCGCGCGGCCTGGCTCGCGCAGGAGCTGCTCACCACCTTCGAGTCCGAACTCGGCGAGGTGGCCCTCCTGCCAGGGCAGGGCGGCGTGTTCGAGGTGCGGCTTGACGGCGAAGTGATCTTCGCCCGCAGCGCTGCGGGGCGCTTCCCCGAGAGCAAGGAACTCAAGCAGCTCGTGCGCGACGGCATCGCACCGGGCAAGCCGCTGGGCCACAGCGACCGCGCGGCGCCATGAGCCGCTGGTGACCCGAATGCCTCAGCGGGAAATCATATAATGAGAGTCATTCGCATTTAGTCACCCGGGCGCCGAGTTTGCGCCTGCCAGCGCCCAGTGTCCACAGATTCGCTCGTCCTCCCATCGCCGGCCACATTGCCCGCTGCGCCACCCGGCGGAGCGCAGTCGCCGATTGGGCAGCTCTACGCGGACCATCACGGCTGGCTGCTGGCCTGGCTGCAGCGCAAGCTGGGCAACCGGCACGACGCGGCCGACCTGGCGCATGACGCCTTCCTGCGCATCCTGGCCGGCCGCGACCTGCAGACCATCCAGCAGCCACGCGCCTACCTCACCACCGTGGCGCGCGGACTGATGATCAATTGGTGCCAGCGCCAGGCACTGGAGCGCGCCTACCTGCAGGCCCTGGCCGCGCTGCCCGAACCGCAGGCTCCCTCCCCCGAGCAGCGGCTGCTGATCCTGCAGACCTTGCACCAGGTCGATGCCATGCTCGACACCTTGCCGCCTGCCGCAAAGCGCGCTTTTCTGCTCTCGCAGATCGAAGGCCTCACCTACGACGACATCGCGCTGCGCCTGAAAGTATCTCTAGCCACCGTCAAGCGGCACATGAAGCTGGCTTTTGTGCAATGCCTGGCGCTGATGGATTGATGCCGTGAGCACTCAGCACGCCACGTCTGCCATTTGCAACGGCGCCCTGCCCGTTGCCGACGCGCTGCCGGCCCACGTGCTCGACGAAGCTGCCGACTGGCTGGTGCGATTGCAGTCCGGCGCGGCCACCCACGCCGACCGGGCCGCCTGCGAACGCTGGCGCGCGCAAAGCCCCGATCACGCCCGCGCCTGGGCGCGCGCCGAGCGGCTGCTGTTCACACTGGGCGGCCTGCCACCCGCGCTGGCGATGCCCGCACTGGACCGCCCTGCCGGCAGTTCGCGCCGCGCGGCCTTGGGCAAACTGGCGATGCTGATCGGCGCTGCGCCGGCCACCTGGGCGGCCTGGGCCGGCTGGCAATGGTGCGAGGGCCCCGAGGGCTATAACTTTGGCGCCGACCAGCGCACGGCCACCGGCGAGCGGCGCCAAGTCGTGCTGGCCGACGGCAGCCGCGTCACCCTGAACACCGGCAGCGCCATCGACGTCCGCTACGACAGCGAGCAGCGCCTCATCCAGCTGCGCGCCGGAGAAATCCTCGTGCAGTCCCACGCCGACCCGTCGCCCCGCCCGCGGCCGCTGCGCGTGCGCACTGCGCATGGCACGCTGCAGGCACTGGGCACGCGCTTCACGGTGCGGCACTTCGATGGCCGCACGCATGCGGCGGTGCTCGAGGGCGCGGTGCTCGTCACGCCGGTGGCACCGAGCGGTATGCCGCCCGCCTTGCTGCAGGCCGGCGAGCAGGCATCGTTCACACCCAACGCAGTAGGCGCCGTCTCGGCGACGCACGACACCCAGGCAGCCTGGACGCAAGGCCTGCTGCTGGCTGACCGCATGCGCCTGGCCGACCTGGCCGCCGAATTGCAGCGCTACCGCGGCGGCTTCGTGCATTGCGATCCGGCAGTGGCCGACCTGCGGGTCTCAGGCGCCTATCCGGTGGGGACTATGGCCGACACCGAGCGTGCGCTGGTGATGTTGGTGACAACCTACCCGGTGCAGGCCCACAAGCGCCTGCGCGGCCATTGGCTGACTTTCGTGCCGCGCTGACACTTTTTGGCGGCTCGGCTGGCAAGGGCGGTGAACCCCTTCACTCCCAACTCGCCAGGACCAACACCGTGCCCGCATCACACGCTCTTTCCAGCAGCCGCGCCGCCGCGCGCGAACACGCGCTCAGCCCACTCACGCAAGCCCTGCAGGCAGCCCTGCTCGGCCTGGCCGTGGTGGCCGCGTCGGCCGCCCTGGCCCCTGCCGCCCACGCCGCCGAACCGCCGGCGCTGGACAACACCGCAACCAAGACCTACCGCATCGAAGCCGGCCCGCTCGGCCGCGCACTGTCGGCCGCCGCCGTGACATCCGGCCTCGCGCTGTCGTTCGACCCCGCGCTGACCGAAGGGCGCAACAGCCCCGCGCTGGCGGGGAACCTCACCGCACGCGAAGCGTTCGCACGCCTGCTAGACGGCAGCGGCCTCGAAATTGTGCTGCGCTCGGACGGCAGCTACACGCTGCGCCGTGCAGCGGCGCCCACAGTACTGGCCGCGTCGGCCGCGAGCGCAACGACCGCAACGAAGGCTGCAGCCGGTGCGGGCGAGACGGTGCTGCCGGTGGTGCGCGTGCAGGCCGCCGCCATTGAAGGCAGCGCCGACAACGCCTATCGACAGAAGAGCGCCCGCGTCGGCGTGCTGGGCGACAAGAGCCTGAAGGACACGCCCTACAGCATCGAGGTCTACCCGCGCGACCTGATCGACAACCTGCAGGCGCGGTCCCTGGCGGACCTGACCAAGGCCGATGCCGCCGTCAGCCTGGGCTCGGACAACCTGGTGACCGAGAACAACTCGCTGGCCATCCGCGGCATCAGCCCGGACTTCTACACCGGGCAAAAGATCGACGGCCGCAACGTGCGCGCGCGTGCCAGCGACCTGCCGCTGGAGCACTTCGAAAGCGTCGACATCCTGAAGGGCGCAGGCGCGTTTCTGTATGGCTTTGGCGCGCCGGGCGGTGTGTTGAACTACACGCTCAAGCGGGCTGGCAACGAGCCCGTTCGCCAGCTCAATGCCCAGCTGATGGACAGCGGCCTGATGCTGCTGCATGGCGACCTGGCTGGGCGCTTCGGCGATCAGCAGGCCTTCGGCTACCGCGTCAACGCCGTCGGCGAGACCGGTGACACCTATGTCGAGGGCGGCAGTTCGCGCCGTGCCTCGGCCTCGCTGGCGCTGGACTGGCGCATCACGCCCGGCCTGGTGTGGCGCGTCGACGCACTGGCCGCCAAACACGTGCGCCGCGGCGGCTACTGGGCCCTGATCCCCAACTCGGACGGCAGCACCGGCAACTGGGACCCGGGCGCGCCCCTGGCGCCCATCGACGGCAGCAAGCGGCTGGCGCCCTCGTTCACCCGCTATGGGTCCAAACAGCAGACCTGGGGCACCGACCTGAGCTGGCAGGTCGCGCCCGACTGGTCGCTGTCGCTGGCCCATCGCCGCTCGGAAAGCGGCCGCGAGTTCCTGGCGCCGGCCATCTTTGCCGATGCGCAGGGCAACTATTCGATGACTTTCTGGAGTTACGCCAACCGCTTCCAGAGCAGCGACACACAAGCCCTGCTGACGGGCAAGCTGCAGACCGGCCCGGTGCGGCATGACCTGAGCTTCGGGGCCTCGCGCACGCACACACGCAGCCTGTACACCAGCGGCGACGACGGTGGCGACGTCGGCTCAGGCAATCTGGCCCGGCCGGTCGATTTCGCGAACCCCTTCGTGCTCTACACCACGCGCGACGTGGACACCGAATACGACAAGGTGAACCTGCATGAAGTCTTCGCGTCCGACACCTTGCACCTGGGCCCGGACTGGGACCTCATCGCCGGTCTGCGCCGCGGCACGCTCGACGACCACTACAGCGGCTACAAGCGCAGCGCTACCACGCCAACGCTGGCCGCCATCTACCGGCCGCTGCCGGGGCTTTCGGTCTACGCCAGTTATGTCGAGGCGTTGGAACAGGGCGCCACCGCCCCTGACACCGCAGCGAATGCACGCCAGGTGTTTCCTCCGCTGATCAGCAAGCAGCATGAGGTCGGCATCAAGGCCGAAGGGGCGCAGTGGTCGGCCACGGCGGCGCTGTTCCGCCTGCAACGCGGCCTGACCTACACCAGCGCCGACAACGTCTTCAGCCAGGACGGCGAAGCGCGCTACCAGGGCGTCGAGCTGGCGGGCAAGGCGCGCCTGAGCCGCCAGTGGCTGGCCACCGCCAGCGTCATGTGGCTGGACGCCACCGGCCAGAAAACCAGCGGCGGTGCGCTCGACGGCAAGCGCATCCCGGGCGTGGCCCGCCAGCAGATCGGCAGCCTGGTCGAGTACCGGCTGGCCGGCATGCCGCTCACCTTCTCGGCCGGCGCGCGCTACATCGGCAAACGCCCGCTGGATGCCGACAACCAATGGCAGGTCGGTGCCGTCACGCTGCTCGATGCCGGTGCCCGCTTCGAAACCCGATGGGCCGGCACGCCGGTCACGCTGCGCCTGAACATCGACAACCTGGCCGACAAGGCCTACTGGGTGACGCAATCGGAAAGCAGCGGCCTGATGCAGGGAGGCCCGCGCACCGTCAAGCTCGGCGCGCAGTTCGACTTCTGACCATGCGCCCGACCCTGGTGAGGTTGCACCGCTGGTTCGGCCTGGTGATGGCCGGCTTCCTGGTGATGGCCGGCGTGACGGGCAGCCTGCTGGCCTGGAACGACGAGTTGGAGGCCCTTGTCAGTCCGGAACTGTTCGTCGCGTCGCCCGCAGGCCCCGGGCCTGCGCTGGACCCGCTTGAACTGCGGCAGCGCGTGCAGGCTGCCTTTGCGCAAGCCTTCGTGCCAAGGGCACCCTTGCAGATCGAACCTGGCCGGACCTTGGCGTTCCGCCTGCGCGCGCTGCCACCGCCTGGCGGCGGCACAGCGCCGGAACTGGCCGACGACCAGGTGTTCATCAACCCCTGGACCGGCCGCATCCAGGGCCAGCGCAAGTGGGGCGACATCGGCCAGGGCACGAAGAACCTGATGCCCTTCGTGCTGCGCCTGCATGACTCGCTGGCACTCGACATCGTCGGCAGCTACCTGCTGGGCGTGGTCGCGCTGTTGTGGACGCTGGACTGCTTCGTCGGCGCCTGGCTCACGCTGCCGGCACGCGCCTCACGCAACGGCGGGCCCTCCTGGCTGCGCCGCTGGCGGCCGGCCTGGGGCCTGCGCTGGCGCGCCGGCGCGCACAAACTGAACTTCGACCTGCACCGCGCAGGCGGCTTGTGGCCGTGGGCGATGCTCTTCGTGCTGGCCTGGAGCAGCGTGGCCTTCAACCTGCGCGAGGTCTATGAGCCCGTGATGCGCACGCTGTTCACCTTCCAGCAGGACGATGCCCCCCGACGCAGCGGCCCGCCGTTGCTGCAGCCCCCGGTCAACTGGCGGCAGGCCCGCGACATTGGCCGTGCGCGGCTGGACCAGGCAGCACAGGCGAACGGCTTCGCGGTGCTCGGTGAGTACATGCTGATCTACGACCCGCGCACGGGGCTGTACGGCTACTACGCGCGCACCAGCCGCGACGTGTCCGAGCGCTGGGGCATCACCCACGTGGGCATCGACGCCAGCACCGGCGAGATGACCGGCTTGCGGCTGCCTACCGGCGCAGCCAGCGGCGACACCGTGCACACCTGGCTCACCACGCTGCACATGGCCGCCGTGGGCGGCACTGCGATGCAGGTCTTTGTGAGCCTGATGGGCTTGGCGGTGGCCATGCTCAGCATCACCGGCGTGCTGGTCTGGTGGAAGAAACGGCAGGCGGCAGCGCGACGGCGCAGTACCGCAATGGCAACTGCCCCGAACCGGACTGCGCCTTCATCAGCGCCTTGAAGGCTGATACCTGCTAACTGCGACCTGCTGCTCACGGCACTTGCACCTTCCTGCGCCGTCGGCGCAACCCCGTCCACAGCATCAGCAGCGGCACCAGGCCTGAGAGCAGAGCCAAGGCCTCGCCCGGCAGGCCCAGGATGCCGCCCCCATGCACGGGCTCCAGCAGCGCGACGAAACGGTCGATGCCTTGGCGGCCGCCCTCGTCGCGCACACGCAGCACGCGCCCGGAGTGCGCGTCGACAAACAGCTCCACCGTCTGCCCGGCATGCGGCCCCGATGCCGGCACCAGGTCGACTCGAAACGTCCCGCCTTCGGTGAACGGCGCCATGATGAGGCGTGCCTGGGCGCCGGGATACTGCCGCTCAGCGGCCACCCACGCCGCCTGCAGCGGCAGCCTGGGCTGGCCCTCGGCCCCGTCTTCTGATCGATAGCTGAACGATGGGTCGAGCACCGTCTCGAACTGCAGCGCCAGCCCGCTGGTCAGCAAGACCGCCAGCACGAAGGCGCTGGCCAGCCCCACGCCTCGGTGCCAGCGCGCCGCTGCGCTGTCAAAGACAAGGTGTGCCGGCTTGCCGTGCAGTGCGCGCCGCCGGTTGACCCAGTTGGCGATGCCCGCCGCCAACAGCACCAGCAAAGCCATCGCCGCGCCGATCTGGATCAAGCGGCCCACTGCACCCAGCGTCAGGTTCGAGTGCACGGCATACAGAAAACCCAGCGCGTCGTAGCGCGTGCGCGGCCAGTCGCCAAAGGCCTGCACCGCCACCGCGTCGCCGCTGCCGGGATGCAGGCGGGCCAGGCGCCAGCGCCGCTCAATCGGGATCAGCGGGTCGGGTTCGGGCCAGAAGCCCATGATGAGCTGGCCGGCGTCGTCGCCCTGCTTGACACCCAGGCCCACCGCACCCGGATGCTGCCGCTCCAGCCGCTCGGCCATCGCCGCCAGACTGCTGCGCTGCGCTGCGGGCACCGCCATATCGGGGTTGAGCCAGGCGTCCAGCGGGCCGCTGACCACCAGCAGGCTGCCCGACAGACCCTGCAGCACAAACAGGGCGCCAAAGACGTAGGCCAGCCAGCGGTGCAGCTGGCGCCAGACACGCGGTGCCCGCGGCCGGGTCACAGCCGTGGCGGCGGGCGTGGCTGAGGGCGCAGCAACAGGGGCCATCAGAACCTCGTCCGCAACTGCAGCACCGCCTCGCGTGCGGCACCGAGCTGGGCGCCGGCCGCATCGGCATAGGTGCGGTACAGGGTGTCGCCGGCATTGCGCACCAGCAGGCCCAACTCCAGCGCCGGTGTGGCCGTCCAGGTGAGCCCGGCATCGACCACGGTGTAGGCCGACTGGCGCAGCGTGTTCTCGGGGTCGAACCAGTAGCCCCCCACGCGGCGCAGCGTGACCTGCGGCTGCCAGGCACCGCTTTGGCCCCAGCGGGCCGACCACGACAGCCGCAGGCTGTGCGTGGGGGCATAGGGCACATCGCGCCGGCCCAGGTTGCCGGCGGGGTTGCTGTAGTCGTCGTAGCGGCTGCGGTTGACCATGCCACCCACACTGATCTCGTGGGTGCTGCCGAGCGGCATGGCCAGGTCGAACTCCAGGCCACGGCTGGTCGCGTTGCCGACGTTGGACAAGGTTTGCAGGCCCAGCGGGCCGACCCAGCCCTGCACGTCCCGGCCATGGACCTGGTAGATCGTCACGCCGGCATGCTGGCGGCCGCCACGGGCAGCCCACTTCCAGCCAGCCTCCAGGCTGGTGGCCGTCTCGGCACGGTAGGCAATGGCGTCGGCCGTGGAGCTGCCCGCCTTGTTGAAGCCGCCCGGCTTGAATCCTCTGCCGATGCCGGCGAACAAGCGCTGGTCCGGTGCCAGCTGGTAAGTCAGCGCCACGCGCGGCGTGACGGCGCCGTTGCTGTCGCTGCCGCGGTAGGTCACCTCGGTGCCTGGCGTGCCGCCCGTGCGAGCCATGTCCACCTCGGCCCGTTCGCGCGCCCAACGGACGCCGGCCGTCAGCTCCCACGCCGGGGCCAAGCGCCAGGTGCCATCGGCAAACAAGGCCAGGTTGTGCACGTCGTTGACCGAGCGCGCATCACCGAAGGTGTAGGGGCCGTAGACAAAACTGGCCACCTTGCGCTCGAAGCGCAGTTGCTGGTCGGCCACGCCCAGCACCGCGTCGAACACCTCGCCACGGTAGGCGGCGCGCGCCTCTGCAAAGCGGCTGCGCTGGGCCTCGGGCGTGCTGATGCCATAGCTGCCGATGACGCGGTCCAGGTCCACCTGCTGCCAGCCCAGCACACCACTGAGGGTCCAGTGCTTGCCGATCACGAATTGCACGTCTGCAGCCACGTCGTCCACACGGCGGTCGATCAGCGGCTGCATGACCACCGGGCCGACCGCGGCGCGCGACATCGGCGAGAAGGGCACGTAGTACTCCTCGTTGGACCGATAGCGCTCACTGCCCAGCTTGACGCGCGCCTCAAGCGGCAGCGTGGGCGACAGCCAGCTCAGCGCGACACGGCCACCGCGGTTGTGGCGGTCATCGACGTGGCGACCACCGGTGGCCGGGTCGTCCAGCGTGCCGTCCTGGCGTGCGTCGGCCAGGCCCGCTTGCAGCGCCCAGCCGCTGTCGCTGACGCCGGTGCTCGCGTTGCCCGTCACGCTGTGTCCGCGCGGGCCCAACTCAGCGCTTGCTTCAGCTGTCGGCTTGCCGCCGGGCCGGGCGGTCTGCACGCTCAAGACGCCACCGATCGCGCCGCGCCCGTAGATGGCGCCCTGCGGCCCTTTGAGCAGGTCCACCCGCGCGACATCGAGCAGGCCCTGGGCGTAGGCATGCGGCAGCTGGGGCACGCCGTCCACCACCAGCAGCAGCCCCGGGCCATAGAAGTCGGCCGACGCGGCGCCGCGCACGGTGAAGTTGTTGTAGATGCGGCTGCTGCGCCCCATCGACGCAAGCTCGGGGAACACGGCGTCGAGCGCATCGGTGGCCTGCACGCCGGCACGTTGCAACTGATCCGCCGTGGCGCTGCTGACCGCAGCGGGCACGTCCAACGTGGCCTGGGCGCGCTTGGCGGCGACCACGGTGACGGTGGGGAGTTGTGCCCCACCCGGTGCCGACGCCGCCTGCGCTGGCGCGGGCGCTATGGGCACTGCCGCCTGCGCCAACACGTCCGTCGTTGCGATCAGAAAGGCCGCCACGGCCCCGCACCAATTTTTGTTCATGTCGCGCCTCATGCCCGCTTTGTTTTGAATCAGCGAGGCTAGGCGGCACGGCGCTGTGCACGAAACACGATCCGTCGGCACCAAACACGAATGATCTATTTAATAATGATTCTTGTTCGCAAAATTCCGCGCACCCAGCGCACCGTTCCGCCGACCCCTGTTCTTGCCATGCTCAGCACTGCGCCGCGCCGCCTTCGAGTGGAGCACCCCAACCCCCTGTCGCTGGACGATCCGGCCGAGGTGCCCACTCTCGCCGGCATGCGCTGGGCGACGGTGGGCGATGGCCTGCGCGCCGCCGTTGTCGACGGTCAGACCGAGCAGGACATCTGCATGCCCAGTCGCGCCGCGCCACACTTGTCGCTGGCGCTGATGCTCGACGGCCAGGGGCACTTCGCGATGGGTCGCGACTCTCGTGGCGCGCGCTGCGAGTTCGCCGCGGGCCACGCCTTCCTCAGCTGGTCGGCCGAGCACTTCGAGGGGGTGGACTTCATCCCGGCCGTCACACGGTTCCGCTGCGTGATCCTGCAGTTCCGCCCAGGGTTGCGCCGGATGTTCGACAGCGAGACACCGATTGCCCACAGCGGTGCAGAGTTGTGCCGCCATGCCACGGCGCGCGCCTGGGTCGCACGGCTGCCGCTCGATGCTTTTCAGAAGACCATCATCGACGAACTGATCGCGTCGGGCTTGCCGGCTTCGGCACGCGATGCGCTGCATTGGGAGTGTCGTGCGCTGGATCTGCTGCGGCAGGTGACAGAGCGGCTGCGCACGCCGGTTCCACCGCTGGAAGCCGGCCCGTCCAGCCGTCTTTCAGCACGCGATCGGCGCGCCTTGCTCGCGGCCCTGAGGCACATCGAGCAAGCCTATGCCGACCCCTTGCGCGTCGACGACCTGGCACGCATCGCCGGGCTGGGCGTCGGGGCGCTGCAGGATGGCTTCAAGGCGCTGTTCGGCCACAGTGTCTACGCGGCGGTGATCGAACAACGCGTTGCCGAGGCCTCGCGCCTGCTGCGCGGCAGCGCAGTGCCGGTGCACGAAGTCGCGGCACGCTGCGGCTTCAGCAACCCCAGCCACCTGGCGCGGCACTTCAAGCGGCGGCAAGGGATGACCCCTGCGGCCGACCGCGCGACCGGCGCTACCTGACGTTCCACAGCACGGCATGCCCGCAACATCCCACTCGCCCACGCTGCTGGCCGCGCTCGAGCACCACTACGACGAACTGGTGGACTACGTGCGCCGCCGCTTTAACGGGCGCAGTGGTGACGGCGGCTTCGCTCGCGAGGTGGTGCACGACGTTTGCGTGCAGTTGCTGGAAGCGCCGCCGACGCAAGCCGTGCATACGCCCCTGGCCTGGTTGCGCGTGGCGAGCAGCCACCGCGCGATCGACCGCTGCCGTGCTGACGCGCACCGCCTGGCGCTGATCGAGCCGGTGGCCGAGCTGCCGGACGTTCATGCAGACCACCACGACGGCGCCTCGGCATTGGCCTTTCAGCAGCATCTGGCGTCGCTGGTGCGCATCGTCGAGGCACTGCCGCCGCGCGCGCGCCAGGTGTTCCTGCTGCAACGCATCCACGGCGTTCCGCAGCAAGAGATCGCCGAGGCCATGGGCATCTCGCGCAACATGGTGGCGCAGCACCACAGCCGGGCGATGCGCACCATCGCTGCCGAATGGGAGCCGGCGCGCGAGTGGGCGTGTCACGCCGTGCGGGCGGCGGCCCGCGCCGAGCAAGGCCACGGAGTGGGCATCGAATGAGCGCTGACGGCACCGCGGCCACCACGGCCGCCGCCACCGACACACACGGCGCAGCGCCCGCATCGACGCCCCGCGCTGACGTGGCCGCCAACGACGCGCTCGCTCCCTATGACAGCGCGCTGCGCGCCGCGTTTCCCGATCGCGAGGCCTTGCTTGCCGAAGCGCGGACACAGACCCGGCAGCAGCAACGCCAGAGCGCGCGGCGCCGGTCGGCCGCCGGCAGCGCACTGGCCATCGCGCTGCTGTCGGCCGCGTGGCTGATCGACCCCGCCTGGCGCAGCCAGGAATTGCGCACCGCCATCGGCGAGCGCAGCACGGTCACGCTCAGCGATGGCAGTCAGGTGCAGCTCAACACCGGCAGCGTGCTGCGGGTGCAAAGCCACTTGCGCAGCCGGCAGCTGACCCTGGTGCAGGGTGAAGCGCTGTTCACCGTGTCGCATGGCTGGCGGCCGTTCATCGTGCACGCGCCAGGCGCGACCATCCGCGACATCGGCACCGTGTTCAACGTGCGCCAGTCAGCCGCCGGCCTGCAGGTGACCGTGGTCGATGGGGCGGTTGAAGTCAGCAGGGCCAGCGCCACCGAAACAAGCACGCCGCAGGAGGTTCGGGCCGGGCAGGTGTGGTCCTCCAGCGGCACCGGCACCGGCACCAGCACCAGCGCCGCGCGCACTCAGGTGGCGGCAGCGGACGCAACCACCACCACGGCCTGGCGTCACGGCAAGCTCGTTTTCGACGGCACGCCGCTGAGCGACGCGCTGGCCGAGGTGCAGCGCTATCGGCGCGCGCCGATCCGTGTGGCAGACCCGGCTGCGGCGCGCATGCGCATCTCCGGCGAATACGACCTGGCCGGCATCGAAGCCCTGATCGACGCCCTGCCCGCCACGCTGCCAGTGCGGGTGGAGCGGGCGGCCGACGGCAGCGTGAGCGTCGTCAGCCGGCGCTGATGTTTTTTTCTTGCTGCGGACCTCAACAACCCGCTCGCTCAAACGCCATGTCCTGTGAGGCTGCCGATCTGACGGCAGCAGAGGCTTCACAAAGGACACCATGGCCCACCGAACCCGACCGAATCACGCATCTCCCACTGACCACCCACGCGGCCCGCTGGCCCGCCCGGCCGGCGGGCTGTGGCGGCCGCGCCTGAGCGCCCTGGCCGCCAGCCTGCTGCTGGCCGGCGCCGCGCTGGCGCAGACCTCTGCCCCAACCGTCGAACGTGCCTTCGATATCCCGGCGCAGGCGCTGGACAAGGCCCTGAGCGCGCTGGCGCGCCAGGCGGGCGTGCGCATCCTGTTCAGCACCGATCTCACCGACGGCAAACAGGCCGCGGCGCTGAAGGGCACGCTGACGCCGCAGCAAGCGCTGGCGGGTCTGTTGGCCGGTTCCGGCTTGGTGCTGAAGGCGCTGCCGG
Organism: Sphaerotilus sp.; assembly: GCF_034519685.1. Taxonomy (GTDB): domain Bacteria; phylum Pseudomonadota; class Gammaproteobacteria; order Burkholderiales; family Burkholderiaceae_C; genus Sphaerotilus. The sequence goes on from NZ_JAXHOF010000003.1 coordinate 675,269, forward strand.
ATGGCGGCTACACGGTGGCATCGCAGCCGGCTGCGGCCGAGAAGGAAACGACGTTGCCGGTGGTACGGGTGACAGCGCCAGTGGGGCGGGAAGCGGCGGCGGGACCGGTGGCGGGCTATGTCGCAAAACGCACCGCGACCGCCACCAAGACCGACACGCCGGTGCTTGAGGTGCCGCAGTCGATCTCCGTCATCGGTCGCGAGGAGATGGACGCGCGCGGCGCGCAGGACGTCATGGATGCCGTGCGCTACACACCCGGCGTGACGACCAACACCTACGGCCCCGACAACCGCGGCTGGGAATACATCCTGCTGCGCGGCTTCGACGCCAGCGTCACCGGCATCTACCGCGACGGGCTCGGCCAGCCGACATTCTTGCCCACCTACTATTTGACCGAGCCTTACGCACTGGAGCGCGTGGAAGTGCTCCGCGGCCCATCGGCGATGGTTTTCGGCAGAGGAGATGCAGGCGGCATCGTCAACCGCGTGAGCAAGGAGCCCGGCGAGCGGGTTCGCGAGATCGAAGTCCAGTACGGCAGCTTTCAGCGCAAGCAACTGGCGTTCGACCTCGGGGATCAACTGGCCGGCAACAGCGACCTGAGCTATCGCCTGACCGGTGTCAGCCTCGACAGCAACGACCAGGACAAATACCCCGACGGTCACAAGCTGAACCGCAAACGCAGCTTCATCGCGCCGTCCGTGCGGTGGCAGCCCAGTTCGACCACCTCGTTGACGGTCTTCGGCGAGTTCCTCCATAACACCACGGCTGAAGACCCGTACTACGCCACCGCAAACTACGTTCTCACCGACATCAAGGTGGGCGACTACAGTTTCAGCCACATGAAGCAGACCCAGAGCGCGATCGGCTACCGCTTCGAAACCGCGCTGAACGCCGTCTGGACTCTGCACCAGAACTTCCGCTACAGCGACATCGACATGAGCCGGCGCGTGGTCTGGGCCGACTCGCTCGGTGACGACGGCCACACGCTCTCGCGCATCGCCCGGACCTGGAACGACCCTGTGAGACAGACATCGCTCGACACGAACGTTCAGGGCAAGCTGCAGCATGGCGACGTGCAGCACACGGTGCTGCTGGGCATCGACTACAGCGACCAGAAGGGCCAGCGGCGGCGCTTCATCGGCACGGCACCCGACCTCGACCTGCTCGCCCCTGTCTACGGCCAGGCCGTGGCCCTGCCCACCACCCCGCTGAGCAATCTCGACCAGTCGACGCGCCAGACCGGCCTGTACGCCCAGAACCAGATCAAGTTCGGCGAGCGCTGGGTCGTCACCCTCGGTGGCCGCCACGACCACGTGCGCCAGATTACCGACGACATCCTGAACACGAGCCTGACCCGGCAATCGGACAACGCGTTCAGCGGCCGCGCGGGCCTCACGTACCTGCTGGGCAACGGCTGGGCGCACTACGTCAGCTACGTCACATCCTTCCTGCCCAACAGCGGTGCCGACGCGAACAACAATCCCTTCGACCCCAGCCGCGGCAAGCAGGTCGAGGTGGGCGTCAAGTTCCAGCCCGCGGGTTCGCGCACCTTGTTCACCGCGGCAGCCTTCGACCTGCGCAAGACCAACGTGATCACCTCCGACCCGGCCACCTTTGAGCAACGCCAGATCGGCAAGCAACGCTCGCGCGGTATCGAGCTGGAAGCCAAGGGCGAGATCGCGCCGGGGCTGAACATCGCCGCCGCCTACACTTGGCTGGACATGAAGGTGCTCGCCAGCGCCGATCCGAATGAAGTCGGCAAGATCCCGCCGCTCGTGCCGAAGCAGTCCGCCTCGCTTTGGTTCGACTACCTGCTCGGCAACGGGCTGGGCTTTGGCGGCGGCGTGCGCTACATCGGCGAACGGCAGGATGACGAGTACAACACCACGGCCCGCAGCGGCATCACGCTTTTCGATGCCGCCCTGCACTATGAGACCGGTTCGTGGCGCTTCGCCCTCAATGTCGGCAACGTCGCGGACAAGAAGTACAACACGATCTGCTACCACGGCGAGTGCTACCAAGGCGCCTGGCGAGCGGCCACACTGACTGCCCGCTACAAGTTCTGATATCGGCGCGAGAAGACTCGAGAACCCGGGCGCCCCGGTGCCTCAAACGGACAAGACCGACGGCGTTCGTTCACGCTGGGCTCAGCCAGTTGATGATCGTCGGTTGTTTCCGCGAAAACAGCGCCACATGCGCATCAACCACCTCGCGCACGCGCTGCAGGCTTGCCGCGTCGTCAACGCTCAGCAGCACGGCAAGCCCACCCTCCACCACCTCGAACTCGCACCGCCCCCACGGGAACAGCACCTCGCCCTGCACCTCGTCGTGCCGGGCCTGCACCTTGCGGCTGAAGTGGAAGCACAGACGCGCCATCACGCGCCGGCTCGGCGGCGAGTGTTGCAGCGAAACAGGCACGCAGCGGTTCAGGCGCGCGTTCCAGGTGCGGCCAGTGGTCACGCCGGCATCGAAGTCACCGCGGCCTTCACACCTCGCCCACCCGCCTCAACACCGTGGTGATGACCTCCGGCGCAATGCGAAAGTCCGTCGCATGGAGCCGGCCGAACACGTCGCGAGCCGAAGTGATGATGCCGCGCGCCTTGGCCATGCCGATCACCGCGGCCGTGCCCGCGACACGCAGGCCGTGTTCGGCCGCGATGTGCCGCCCGGCCCGTTCGTCCATGAGCAGCAGCGCTGGGGCGCCTGCTGCGCCCCGCGCCCGATGCGCGAGCGCAATGCGAATGCACGCCGCCTCGCCTTCGTCCAGGTCGGGCAGCTCGGGCAGGGCCGGGGCCGGCTCCGTCAAGCGCAGCCAGCCGGCGGTCTCTGCAGCGGCAATGGCGGCCTCGCCCGGCAAGCCCTGCCCGGTGAGCACCTCCAAGCGCACCTGTGCCGGCCACCAGACCGCACCGAACAGGTCGCTCATCCACGGCAAGCCATCGACGCGCGCCAGCCCGATCAGCGGGCTGGCGTCGGTCAGGACGAGGCCAGCCACTCGTCGAGCGTGTCCATGTCGCGCGCGGTCTCGCGCTCGTCGAGCCGGATGACGGGGATGCCCAGGCGCGACACATGATCGACAAAGCGGGCCACCGGCATCTGTGCCAACCGGGCGGCGCGCACCAGCGAGAGCTGACCATCGCGGAACAGCGCGGTGGCCAGGGCGGGCCGCACGCCCGGCGCTTCAAGAACGCCGGCCGCCTCGATGCCGACCATCAGCGCATCCGGCCGATCGCGGTTCATGACGATCACCACATCCTTGCGCGCCATGCGCAAGGCTTCGCTCGGGTTGTTCTTCAGGCTGCTGACATTCACCGTTTCCATACCCACCTCTCATGGGAATATTGGATGGGATGAATGCTAACACGCCAGTGCGAACAAGCGCTGCACTTCGGCAGCCCGCCGCGAACGTCAACCCATAGCGCGCGCTCAATCCGGCGCCGATCCCGTACCGACCCGCCGTGCCCCGCGCTTCTTCAGCCAGATCCACACCCCGGTGCCCGCCAGCATCGCCACCACCAGCCCCAGCGCGCACACGAAGATGCGCCACGCAAGCCCGAACACGTCGGCCTTGTGCAGCGCGTACAGCCATTCGGTCACGGTGTTGCCGGCGTGCCGGCCGCTGGGCTGCACGAACAAGCGCTGGGCGCCGGTGTCGGCGTCGAAGTACAGGTCGGTGCGCCCGCGCCGGGCCTGCACGTCGGCACTGCTGTGCACGCGGTAGAGCCAAGCCCCGTGCTGCGGCACGTAGCGCAGGGTCGCGGCACGTTCGACGACCAGGCCTGCTGCACCTGCCTGCGCCGCCATCAGGGCCTCGCCGCGTTCCTGTGCCTGCCGCCACGACAGGCCCGGCCGCTCGCGTGGCACCGGCAGCGGCGGCAGTTCGGTCCACACCGTGCGGTACTCGGGCACACTGCGCGTCACGGCGGTATAGACCGTGTCCCACAGGTTCATGTAGACGCTGGACCAGGCGAAGCCCAGCAGCACCAGCCACAGCCACAAGCTGGTGGCGCGGTGCAGGTCGAACACGCGCCGAAAACCCGTCGCCGGGTGCTTGATCTGCCAGGACGGCATCCAGCGTGCCCAGAAGCCGCGCCTGGCGGATGCCGATGCCGATGCCGATGCCGAACGGCGCGGCGCGGGCAGGGTCAGCACCAGGCTCCACAGGCAGTCCAGCGTCCAGGCCAGGGCCACGATGCCCAGCGTCCACAAGCCCACGCTGTCCAGCGCCAATTCGTAGTGCAGCCGGTAGACGAAGGGCATCAGGTTGGTCCAGCCCTGCCCGAGGTCGCCCCAGCGGCGGCGGCCCAGTTCGTTGCCCGTGTACGGGTCGAGCAGGAGGTTGTCGAAGTCGAGCGTCGTCGTCGCGCCCGCGGCCTGCGCGGGCCAGGGCCGCACACGCGCCTCGGCCTGGTGGGCACTGCGCAGCGTGATCTCGGTGACCTGCGCTTGCGGCGCGAGCGCCTGCGCCCGCTCGGCCAGGGTGGCCAGATCGAGCGGCACGGCCCCGGGCCGCGCGGGCACCGACAGGTGGGGATTGATCAGCGCGTCCAGTTCCTCGTAGAAGGCCAGCAGGCTGCCGGTGAGGCCGACCACGACCAGAAAACCTGCCGTCGCCAGGCCCACCCAGCGGTGCAGCTACAGGCAGGCACCGCGCAGCGTCAGCCCGTGCTTCACAGGTCGACCTTCAGCGTGGCGCGCAGGGTGCGCAGCGCGGCCGGCAGGTTGGTCCAGCGAGCGCGCATCGTGTAGTAGCGCGTGTCGTTGGCGTTGTCGAGGTTGAGCTGCGCCGTGGCGTGGCTTGCGGCCAGACGGAAGGCATAGGCCGCCATCACGTCCAGCCGCGCGTACTTGCCGTCGCTGCAGCTGTTGGCCGCATCACCGTAGCGGGCGCTGGCCGCGTACACGCCACCGCCCAGGCTGAGGCCCCGCCAGGCTTCGTCTTGCAGCGCGTACTTCAGCCACAGGCTGGCCTGGTGGCGCGGCGCATTCGGCAGGCGGTGGCCCTGGTTGCCGCCGTTGTCGCGCGTGATCACGGCGTCGGTATAGGCGTAGCTGGTGATCGCGTTCAGGCCGGGAGACAGTTGGCCTTGCAGGTCGAACTCCAGGCCGCGGCTGCGGGCCTCGCCGATCGACACCGTGAGCTGCGGGTTGTTCGGATCGGGCGTCGGCAGGTTCCGCTTGATCAGCTCGAACACGGCCAGGGAAGCCAGGACGCGGCGATCCAGAAGCTCGGCCTTGAAGCCTGCCTCAACCTGCCGGGCCTTCTCGGGCTCGTACAGCGCGCTCGGCTCGTACGAGAAGCCCGGGCCAAAGGAGGTGCCGTAGCTGACGTAGGCGGACAAAGTCGGCGTCAGCTTGAACAGCGCCGCGAGGCGCGGGCTGGTCTGGTGATCGCTGCGCCGGTCGGTCGCCAGCGGCGAGTAGTACGCCGCCTCCAGCTCGCGCTCGAGCCGGTCGTGGCGCAGGCCAATCAGCAGGTGCAGCGCGTCGCCGATCTGCATCTGGTCCTGTGCGAAGACGGCCAGTGAGCGTGTACGCTGGTTGGCGATGAAGTCCGGTGCCTCGTTGCCTGCCGCGGCGTCCAGCGCGGCAATGTCAACGGTCGATTGCGCAGGTCGATAGGCGTAGAGGTCGATGGTGTCGACGAAGCGGTCGATGGCGTAGTCGCGCGCCTTCAAGCGCGTGGCCTCCGCGCCGATCAGCGCCTTGTGCTTCACGCCCGCGGTGTCGAAACTGCCGGCCAGGTGGGCCCACGCCGTGTGGCTGTCCAGCTTCTCGCGGCCGAACCACGCGTAGCGGTCGGCATCGCGGTCCCCCGGCTGCAGCGCGTTGGCGTAGACATAGAAGCTGCGGAAGGTCTTGCGATTGCTCGACGACAGCAAGCCACCGGAGAGCTGCCAGCGCTCGTCGATCCGGTGCGAAGCGTTCAGGTCCAGCAGCCGGTTGTCGTGCGTGTCGCCCAGCCCGCTTTGGTTGAAGGTGCGCTCGATCGGCAGGTCTGCGAGGCCCCGGCCCACCGCCGGAACGCCGGTGTCGTACACGGCCTTGGCATGCGACACCTCCAACGACAGGTTCACGCGCGTGGCCGCGCTCGGCTGCCAGCTCAGCGCTGGCGCCACGAACAGGTTGCGGTTGTCGGCCAGTTCGCGGTAGCTCCCTGCCGAGAGCGCGGCGGCATCGAGCCGATAGCTCAGCGCGCCGTCGGCATCGAGCGCGCCGGTGGTGCCGGCACGCGCGCGGTAGGCATCGTGCGCCCCGATGCCCAGTTCGACCTCATGGGCCGGCGCACGAGCGGGTTGCCTCGTGACGACGTTGATCACGCCGCCAGGGTCGCTGGCACCGTAGAGCATGGCGGCCGGGCCCTTGAGCACCTCCACGCGCTCGGTGTTGGCCAGCTCGAAACGCGCAAACGGCACACGCACGCCGTTGCGGTATGTGGCCAGGCTCTGCTCGAAGCCGCGCACCACGAAGCGTTCGTAAGCACCGCCCAGGTAGTACATGCTCTGAACGCCGCTGACGTTGCGCACGGCTTCGCCCAGCGTGGTGACCTGCTGGTCGCGCAGCGTGGTCTCGTCGATCACCTGCACGGCCATGGGCGCGTCCAGCAGCGCGGTGTCGGTTTTCGTGGCCGTGCTGGCAGCACGCGGCACTTCGCTGCGCTGGCCCTTGACGGTGACGGTCTGCAAGACGGCCTCGGGTGTGGACTGGGGCGCGGTCTGGGCGCGCGCAACGGGTTGGAAGGCGCAAAGGCCTGCGGCGCACAGCGCGGCGGTTACCGGCGCAAGGCGGGTCGTGTTCGGGGTCATGTCGGTTCTCTTGATACCTGGTGCGCGTTACACGGCCACCGGCGGCGCCTCGTCCAGAGGCAGCGGTGTGGGGTGGACGCAGCGGGATGGCTTGGCGACGGACGCGCGCTTCAGCCACGGCAAGCCGAACCAGGCACGGGGGTGCGCGGCGCGGTCGGCAAGGATCAGGAGAAGCTCGGTGGTGCGCGCGGTTGCGCGCTGACCCACACGTGCGGCGTGCGGGGTGCGCTGAGGAAACGCCCGGGGTGCGCCTGAACAGCCATCGGCGCCCAAACAGTCACCAGCGGCGCCGGCGGCATCCCCAGAACGGCGCTGCGCAGCGAGCAGTACGGGCAGTGCTCGAGCACATGGCCCGGCACAGGCTTCGATGCTGGATCGTCTTGTACCGGTCCGGTCGCGCGAAGGCGCAAGCCGTTGGCGGCCGAACAGACCTCGATCCAGCCGGGGCTATCGCCGGCACGCAGGGCGTGGGACAGCGCAGGCGCCAGCCCCGCCAACAGCAGCGCGATCCCCACGATCCACGTGGTGAAGGCCTGGGTGCTGCGCCGCGAAAACATGCATCCAGTGTAGGTGGGTGGTCGGGCGACGGATCCGCCCCCGACCCGCCCCGGCTCGCCCCATGCGCAACGCTCAGCGGTGGTGCGTCACCTGCCCCCACTGCACCGCCAGCGGCTGCCTGCGCGAAAACAACGCCACATGCGCATCAACCACCTCGCGCACGCGCTGCAGGCTTGCCGCGTCGTCATCAGCGCTCAGCCGTACAGCGAGCCCACCCTCCACCACGTCAAACTCGCACCGCCCCCACGGGAACAGCACCTCGCCCTGCACCTCGTCGTGCCGGGCCTGCACCTTGCGGCTGAAGTGGAAGCACAGCCGCGCCATCACGCGCGCCGGCTCCGCCACGTCGAGCCGGCCCATCTGCTGCAACGCCATCGCGGCACCGCGGGTCAGAACTGCCAGCCCAGTTCCACCCGCACATCGCGCCCAGGTTCGGGGTAGCCCAGCACCTTGGCAAAGCCGGTGTGGTAGGCGTAGGTGGCCTGGTCGAAGTAGAACTTGTCGAACAGGTTGTGCACGGCCAGCTTCAGCTGCGGGCCGCGCGCGCCCGCCGGCTTCCACACGGCGTGCACGTCGTGCACCGCGTAGCCGGCCTTGGTGAGGCGCTGGGTGGGGTCGCTGGCCGGGGCGTAGCTGAGCGACTCGATCACGCGCGTGGTCCAGCCGAAGTCCAGCCCCTGCGCCGGCAGCGCGTAGGCCAGGCGCAGGTTCCAGGTGCGGCCGGTGGCCACGCCGGCACCGAAGTCACCGTCGGACAGCGGCACGCCGTTCAGCTGCGGCTTGCTGTGCGCCACGCTGGCGCCGGCCTGCAATGCACCCACGCGCGTGTCCAGGCCCAGTTCGTAGCCGGTGCTGCGCAACTCGCCGCCGTTGTGGCGGATGGCGTTGTCGTCGGCGTCGAAGGCGTAGGCGATGTAGTGGCCGATGGTCTGGCGGAAGACTTCGCCGCGCAGCACCACCGGGCCGAGCGCGGCGTCGAAGCCCAGTGCCAGGTTGCGGGCGCGCTCGGCCTTCAGGTCGGCCACGTTGCGGTAGCCGGGGCCGTTGTCGAGCAGGAAGGTCTCTTTCAGCCCGGCGCCGCGCAGCGTGCTGCCAGCGCTGGCGTGCAGGTTCAGCGCCTCGGTGGCGGCGTAGTGCAGACCCAGGCTGGGGCTGGCGCCGGTGCTGGAGAAGCGCTGTGCGTGGTCGTCGCGGTAGCGGTAATGGTCCAGCCGCAGCCCGGCGGACAACTGCCAGCGCTCGGTCAGCGCCACGCTGTCTTCGATGAACAGGCCGCTGACGCTGGCCGTCTCGCTGCCGTTGCCGTAGGGCGCCACGCTGCGGTTGGCGGGGTTGAGGGCATCGGCCTCGTAGGCGTGGTGGTTCAGGCCCAGCTTGAGCCGGTGGTTGCCCCAGCGCTGGCTCAGCATCGCGTTCACGCCGCGGCCGGTCACCTGCTCGCCGTAGGTGCGGCCGGTGGCGGTGACGGTGCGCTCGTTGCGGTTGTCGTCGTTGAACAGCGTGGCCTCGATGGCCGGCGCATCGGCGCTGCCGGCGTGGCGGTAGCCCAGCGTGAGCTGGTCGCGCGCATAGGTCTGCGGCATGGGCGCGCCGCTGCGCGCGAAGTCCACCATGTTGGGCCGCAGGAAGCGCACGCCCTCGTCGTTGAAGTGGTTCAGGCCCAGGCTGAACTGATGGCCCGGTGCGGGGCGCCAGTTCAGCTTGGCCAGGGCCGAGTCCTGCGTGGAGCCGCTGTGGATCACCTGCTGGCCCTGGCCGTCCTGGTATTCATCGATGTCCTGCCGCGCCACGCTGACGAGGCCGTCGAAGACCTTGTCGGCGCTTTGCCCGTAGCCGGAGAGCGATGCCTTCCAGCCCTTGTTGCTGAAGCCGCCCAAGCCGACGCGCCCGCCCAGGTTCTGGCCGGCGACCAGCAGGTCGGCGGCGTCGAGGGTGGTGAAGTTCAGCGCGCCGGCCAGCGTGCCTGGCCCGGCGCTGGCGCTGGCCACGCCCTTTTGCACCTGCACTGATTTCAGCAGGCCGGGGTCGATCAGCAAGCGGCCCTGGTGGTGGTACAGGTAGCCGCCCTGCGGCGCGCCGTCGAGCGTGATGCCCAGCAAAGTGTCTTCCAGGCCGCGCACATAGACCTTCTGCGCGATGGCGTTGCCGCCGCCGCCCACGCTGATACCGGGCACCGACTGCAGCGCCTCGCGCGCGTCTTTGGCCTGCGCGTCGGCCAGGGCCTTGGCACTGATCACGTCGCCGTCTTCGACGGGGCGGGCCTTGACGGTGACCGGCGCCAGCGTGGTGTCGGCAGGCGCTACCGCCGTCTGCGCCCATGCGGCCTGGGCGCAGGACAGCACGGCCGCCGTGGCGAGCGGCGTGACTCGCAGGTACAGCGTGCTGGGGCGGTGGGGGGTCATCGAACGGGGCGTGGTGAGGTCAGTCATGGTGGGTGAGATCTGCGAGAATACGTATTCGAGATTGCGAATCATTTGCGTCCCGGCGCTTTGGCCGCAAGCATCCCATGGGTTCGTTCCCGCCGCCTTTGCGCGGCACAGTGCTTTGTTTGAGACACCCGACATCACCGTTGCACCCGGCGCCGAAGGGCCGCAGCCACGCAGCAGCGCCACCTACGACGCCGGCTTTCTGGCGCGGGCTTTCGCGCACCTGGGCGGCAGCTACAGAGTGAACGGGCCGGGCCTTTGCGCGCGTGCGCCGGTGCTGGCCGGTCGGTTTGACCTTCGGCAACTGCGCCACGGGATGAGCCTTCACTGCACCGATACGCAGGACCTGCAGACCCTGAGCACCGAGGTCGAGCAGGAGCCGGGGCTGGGCATCGTGATCCTGCTGGCCGGCCGCATCGACGCCAGCCTGGGCGCGCGGGCGCTGCGGCTGGACGACAGCAGCGGCCCGACGGCAGCGCTGACCTCACTGGCCGAGCCCGACCGCTTCGTTCGCCACGCCCAGCGCGGCCGCCATGCCCGCAAGGTGAGCATCGGCATCGACGCCGCGTGGCTGGAGGCCAACGGCGCCGCAGCAGGCCCGGCCGGCGCGCAGGCCCTGGCCCTGCTGCGCACGCACCTGGCGCAGCGCGCATGGCGCCCTTCGGCCCGCGCGGCGTCGCTGGCCGAGCAACTCGTGCACCCGCCTGCGCTCGAACCGCTGCTGCTCAACCTCTACCTGGAAAGCCGCGCGCTGGACCTGGTGGTCGAGGCGCTGGGCAGCCTGGCCGAGGCACCGAACCGCCCGTCTGCCGCCCTGCGCCCGCGCGATCTGCGGCGCCTGCAGGACTTCATCGCCTGGCTCGACAGCGGTGAGGCAGACGGCCTGTCACTGTCCGAGATGGCACACCGTGCCGGCCTGAACACCACCACGCTGCAACAGCGCTTTCGCGACGCGCGCGGCTGCAGCATCGTCGAGTTCCTGCGCAAACGCCGCCTTGCAGCAGCCCGCCACGCGTTGGAGCAGCAAGGCCTCACGGTCGGCCAGGCCGCTGAGCTGGCGGGCTATGCCAGTGCCGCCAACTTCGCCACCGCCTTCAAACGCCAGTTCGGCCTGCAACCGCACCGGTGCCGCGCCAGCCTCTGATCTGAAGTACCCAGACTCTTCCATCCGTCCGCCCATGAACTCCGCCATCGCCCCGTTCCCCCGGTCGGTACGCCGACTCCTCGCATCCATGTTGACTCTGTGCTGCACGCTGCTCGCCACCTTCGCAATGGCCCTGGTGCCCACCGCCACGCAGGCGGCACCCGAGACGGCCGCCGCAGCAGACGCCGGCCCCACCGTAGTCCACCTGCTCGACTACGTGGGCGTGGACTACCCCGGCACCGTGAAAGACGGCAAGGTCACTGACGCCGGTGAGTACGAAGAACAGCGCGAGTTCGTCACGCAGGCCATCGCGCTGCTGGGCCAGATGCCGCCCAACCCGGCCCAGGCCGGGCTGCAGGAAAAGGCCCGCCGGCTGCTGGCCCTGGTGGAGGCCAAGGCCGCCGGTACCGAGGTGAGCAGCGCCGCCGCCGCACTGCGCTGGGACACCATCCGCGCCTACGGCATCACCGTGGCGCCCAAACGCGCACCCGGCATGGCCACGGCGGCCAAGCTTTATGAGGCGCAGTGCGCTGCGTGCCACGGTGCAACCGGCCGCGGCGATGGCCCGGCCGCCAAGGGCATGGACCCGGCGCCGGCCAACTTCCACGACGCCGAGCGCATGCGCTCGCGCAGCGCCTACGGCCTGTACAACACGCTGACGCTGGGCGTGGCCGGCACGCCGATGCCGGCGTTCAAGGCGCTGTCCGACGACGAACGCTGGGCTCTGGCGCTGCTGGCGGCCAGCATGCGCTTCGGGCCCGAACAGTTGCAGGCCGGCGAGCACGCATGGCGCGATGGCGGCAACCGCGCCGCCTTCGCCGGCCTCAAAGACCTGGTCACGCGCACGCCGGGCGAGACCGTCGCCCGACACGGCGAGGCGATGGAGTCCGTGCAGGCCTACCTGAGCACCCACCCCGAGGCGCTGCAAGCCGCCGGCCCCGACCCGCTGACGCTGGCGCGCGAGAAGCTCGACGAAAGCCTGCAGCGCTATCAGCGCGGAGACCGCGAAGGGGCACGCCAGCTCGCCATCACCGCCTACCTGGAGGGCTTCGAGCTCGTCGAAAACAGCCTGGACAACGTGGACGGCCCACTGCGCGTGGAGATCGAGCGCGAGATGATGGCGCTGCGCGGGGCCATCGGCGACGGCCAGGCTGCTGACCGCGTGGCCGCCCAGGTCGGCCACATCCACGGCCTGCTCGAACGTGCGCAGAGCAAGCTGTCGTCCGAAGGGCTGTCGCCCACCACCGCCTTCCTGAGTTCACTGCTCATCCTGCTGCGCGAAGGCCTTGAGGCGGTGCTTGTGCTGGCCGCCATCATCGCCTTCGTGCGCAAGACTGGCCGGCGCGATGCGCTGGTGTACGTGCACGTGGGCTGGATCGCGGCGCTGGCGCTGGGCGTGCTCACCTGGTGGGTCGCCAGCCGGCTGGTCAGCATCTCCGGGGCCAACCGCGAGTTGACCGAAGGCGTCACCGCGCTCATCGCCTCGGGCATGTTGCTGTACGTGGGCTACTGGCTGCACAGCAAGTCGTACGCGCAGGCCTGGCAGCACTTCATCCGCGACCAGGTCAACGCGGCGCTGGGCAAGGGCACCTTGTGGGCGATGGCGGCCGTGTCGTTCCTGGCCGTCTACCGCGAGTTGTTCGAGATCATCCTCTTCTACCAGGCGCTGTGGGTGCAGGCCGGCCCGGCCGGACACACGGCGGTGCTGGCCGGCATAGGCGCAGCGGCGGCGGCGCTGGCGGTGCTCACCTGGGTGATCCTGAAGTACAGCGTGCGCCTGCCCATCGGCCCCTTCTTTGCGGCCACCGCAGGCCTGCTGGCCTTGCTGGCCGTGGTCTTCGCGGGCAACGGCGTGGCCGCCTTGCAGGAGGCGGGTGTGATCGGCGCCAGAGCCGTCAACTTCGTTGCCATTCCGCTGCTGGGCGTGCACCCCACGGCCCAAGGGCTGGCTGCGCAGGCCTTCGCGCTGGGACTGGTGATGCTGGGGTGGCTGCAGGCCCGGCGTTCAGCGGCGGCGAAGGCGTAGCCCGCGCCGGGCGATGACAAAGATCAGGGCTTGGCGCCCCGGCAGGCCGGGTCGGCACACAGGCCGTACATCGCCAGCGAGTGCTCATGCAGCTCGAAGCCGTGCTGCGCGGCCAGCTCGCGCTGCCGCTGTTCGATTGCAGCGTCGAAGAACTCCTGCACCTTGCCGCAGCGCAGGCACACCATGTGGTCGTGGTGCCGGCCTTCGTTCAGCTCGAACACCGCTCTGCCTTCCTCGAAGTGCTGGCGCGACAGCAGGCCTGCCTGCGTGAACTGCATCAGCACCCGGTAGACGGTGGCCAGGCCGATGTCGGAGCCCTCGGCCAGCAGCAACTTGTAAACGTCTTCGGCAGAGAGGTGGCGCTGCGCGGTGCGCTGGAAGACTTCGAGCACCTTCAGGCGCGGCAAGGTGGCCTTCAGGCCGCTGGTCTTGAGTTCTTCGACTCGGGGGCTCATGCCTGCCTCCATGTGCCTGGCTTGCCGCATTGTCACGCCGGCGCTTCGAGGTTGGCCGCCACCGCGTTGCAGCTGGGTGCGCAGACGCAGTGCGACTTGCCCAGCAGGCTGCGGCTGCGCAGCATCGAGCGCGGGCGGTGCCGGCCGCACAGAAAGCAGGACATGGGCTGCCCGTGCAGGCCGGAGCCGCGACTGAAGGGCGAGCCGCCGGGCTTGTGGTGGTAGGTCAGGCCATCGGCATTGATCCGGGCACGGGTCGAGGTGGTAGCGGTGTCGTCAGGCATGAGTCGGGCATGAAAGGGCACCGGTCGGTTCCGGCGCGGTAGGTGAGGCTCAACGATTGCGAGTGGTTCTCATTTACATTATGGACTACCGCTCATTCATGGGCAAGCCGCGCAGCGCTCAGCCCGGCGAACGGCCACACCCAACCCACCGCACAGCCTGCCCCATGCCACCGCACCAGTCCCTCGCCGCCAAGCGGCTCGCCAAGCAGGCCGCGCTCCAGTGCCTTTGCGGCTGTGGTGATGCCACACGGCCGCGGCTCGCCAGCCATCGGGCGCTCCGCGCCGCAACGACAGCACGCCCCGAAGTTGCCGAGAACTCCCGAACCTCGGCGCCTGCCTTGCATGCCAAGCCCAAGGACACCGCATGACCGACCGCGTCGTCGAGATCAAGGCCTTCGTGCCTGCCCGGGACTACGCGCTGTCGCTGCGCTTCTACGCCGACATGGGCTTCACGCTCGCCTCCGACACCGCGGGCGTCGCCTACTTCCTCCACGGCAACGCCTCCTTCCTGCTGCAGGACTTCTACGACGAGGCCCATGCACGCAACTTCATGATGCATCTGCTGGTCGAGGACGTCGACGCATGGTGGCAGCGCCTGCACGACGCCGGCCTCGCGCAGACCTACGGCGTTCGCCTGGACCGCCCCGAACTGCGCCCCTGGGGCATGCGCGACTTCGTGCTCACCGACCCCAGCGGCGTGCTTTGGCGCATCGCCCAGAACGTGCCCACGCAGCGCCCGAGCCACTGACATGCAGTCAACGCCTCCAGCCACCCAAGCCATCTGGTTCGACGAGTTCGCGGCCACCTCCCGCGACCTGCTGCACTTTCTGCGCCGGCGCACCGGCAGCGACGACACCGCGCGCGACCTGGCCCAGGATGCCTGGCTGCGTGTTGCCGAAAATCACGCGTCCGGTGACGGCAGCGCCTGCGCACCGGCCACGCCGGACCACGCCCGCGCCTGGCTGTTCACCGTGGCCGAGCGCCTGGCCATCGACCATCTGCGCCGCCAGCACCACTGGCAGGCCGAACTCGCGCCGCGGCTGTCGGCCACGCAGGGGCATGCGCCCGACGTGGCCGAGTCGCACGCCTACGCGCAGGCGCTGCACGCGGTGGACCGCGCGCTGGCCACCATGCCCGCTCGCATGCGCGAGGTGTTCGTCGCACACCGGCTGGAGGGCGTACCGCACGACGAACTGGCGCAACGCCATGCCGTTTCACGCAAGACCATCGAGCGCGAGATCACCCGGGCGATGGATCTGGCACAGGCGGCACTTGCGCAAGATGCCGTCGCGCCCGTTGGCAAGGTCCACGCGCTGGCGGGTGCGAATCAGGCTGCACCCCGCCAGGGTCGCCGCAAAGCCCTGGGCGCCCTGCTCGGCGTGGCCGGGCTGGGCAGTTCGGCCAGCGTGGCCTGGCAGCTGTGGCGCGAGTGGGTGCCACAGTGGCAGACCGCGTTCGCCACGTCCGCCGGGCGCATTGGCCGGCTGCCGCTGCCCGATGGCTCCGAGCTGACGCTGGACGCCGACAGCGCCGTGAACGTGCGCCTGCTGGCCGGCCGCCGCGAAGTGCAGTTGCTGCGCGGCGGCGCGTTCTTCGACGTGGCCCGCGACACGGCCCGGCCCTTCATCGTGCTGGCCGGCCCCGCGCGCGTCACCGTGCTCGGCACCCGCTTCTCGGTCGAGATGGGCCCGCGCGGCGTTGATGTCGCCGTCGAATCCGGCCGCGTTGCGGTGCAGGGGCTGGCGCAAGGCCCTGCGCCGCAACAGCCGCTCGAACTGCGGGCCGGCGAAGCGGCCCGCGTCGGTGCCGGCGGCACGCTGGAAGCTGCCCCCGCGCGCGCGGCCGAATCGGTGGCGCCATGGCGCACCGGCTGGCTGGCCTTCGACAACCTGCCGCTGGGCGAAGCCGCCGCGCGGCTCAACCGCTACCGGCCCGGCGCGCCCGTGCGTGTGGGCCCGGCTGCCGCCGCGCTGCCGGTGCTGGCGCGCGTCAACATCGCCCGCAGCAACCAGTGGCTGCAAAGCCTGCCAGCGGTGCTGCCCGTGAGCTTCAGCGCCGACGCCGATGGCGGGGTGACGCTGCGGCGGCGGTGATCGGTGGTGAGCCGTTGCCTGACGCCGGGTGCCGCGCGCCGTGCAGCCCTACGCCGCCACCAGCCGCAATGCGCTGCAGCCGGCGATGGCCTCGAAGTCCCGGTCCTTCGTCAGCAACACCAGCCCGTCGCGCAAGCACAGCTGGGCGATCAGGCAGTCGATCGTCGATCGGATCGTGAATCCCTTGGCGCGGCATTGGCGGTACAGGCGCGCCGCAGCCACGTAGTCGCTGCGCGCAGGTTCCGCCACCGCGTCGAACGCGTCCAGCAGGCCGAGCACCTTGGCGGCTTCGGCATCGCTCTTCAGGCCCAGCAGGATCTCGGTGATCACCAGCCCGGGCAGCGCGATGGGTTCGCCATCGGCAATGGCGGCGGTCAGCCGCTCGGCCTGGGCGGACGCATGCCCGTTGAAGAAGTCGATCCACACCGAGGTATCGACCAACATCACACGCGCCTGTCGCCGCCGCCGCGCTGCGCGCGCCCTTCGCGCTCAGCCGGCGCCACGCGCCCTGCCCGGTCTGCCCGCAACTGCCCCAGATCACCCTGCCACGCGATCTTGCCCCTGAGCGCCAACAACTTCTGCCGCTTCATAGCCTTCACGAACTCGGCCAGAGCGGCGTGGATGGCGGCCTTCTTGCTGGGAAAACCCCCTAGCGCCACCACCTGATCGATCAGCACTTCGTCGAGATCAACATGGGTTCTCATGCACACGCTCCGAACCATTTCGTGGCCACGGATATTAGCAGATCATGTGCATGCCCTGGCGATGCAACTCGGCGGGCCGGGCGCACCTGAACCCAAACGGTTGAGCGCACCGTGAGGGATTCGTGCCGCCCGTTCGTAGTGCAGGGTGAACCCCTTCATTCACCCCGCACTCCGTCGAACCGCCATGCCAACCTTCACGCGCACCAACACGCCTCGCACTTCGCAACGGCACCTGACCCACATTGCTTCGGCCGTCGCGTTGCTGCTGGCCTGCCAGGCCGCCATCGCGCAGACCGCGCCTGCAGCCGCCCCAACATCGGTAACCTTCAATGTGGCCACCCAGCCGCTGGACCAGGCGCTGGCCCGGTTCGCGCGCCAAGCGGGGCTGCAACTGGCCGCCTCGCCAGACTTGCTGCGGGGCCTGCAAGGCCGGGCGGTCAGCGGCGCGCTCGGCGTGCAGGCCGCGCTGGATGAACTGCTGCGCGGCAGCGGGCTGCGCGGTCGCATTGCCGATGGCTTGTTGACGATAGAACGCGGATCGCAGAGAGCCGAAGCGGAGACCACCATGCCGGTGGTGCGCGTGAAGGCCGATGCGGTGCGAGAGACGGCCACCGGGCCGGTGGCGGGCTATGTGGCCAAACGCAGCGCGACGGGCACGAGGACGGATACGCCAATTGTCGAGACGCCGCAGTCGATCAGTATCATCACCGCCGACCAAATCAAAGATCAGGGAGCAGGGACGCTCACCGAAGCACTCCGCTATTCTGCCGGTGTCCGTGCGGAAGCATTTGCGCTCAACAATCGGGATGACTCATTCCGACTACGCGGCGGCAGCGAAGGATCCACTCTACTTAACGGACTTCGCTCGTCCCAATCACATCCGTTCAACCCCTACCTGACAAACGAGCCGTTCGGACTGGAGCGTATTGAGGTGCTGCGCGGGCCTGCCTCCGTAATTGCAGGGCAAAATGGCCCTGGTGGTGCGGTTAACCTAGTGTCCAAACGGCCACAAGCTGACGCCAGCCGCAACGTGGAATTGCAGGTCGGCAACTACGACCACAAACAAATCGCCGTCGACCTCACGGGGCCCCTCGGTGACGATCAGAACCTGTTGTACCGCTTCATCGCGCTAGGCAAGGACAGCAACTACAGCGTAGACCATGCCAAGAACAACCGCACGTTCGTTGCCCCCTCGCTGACCTGGAAAATCCTGTCGGCAACCCAACTGACGCTGTACAGCGAGTACCAGAAGGACGATTCCGGAACGACCATCAGCTACCTTCCCTATCAGGGAACAATTCAGTCGGCCCCGCATGGAAGAATCTCCCCCTCCTTATTCACCAGCGAGCCAAGCTGGGATCGGAACGGTGGCGAGCGTACCCGGTTTGGATACGAGTTCTCGCACGAGTTCTCACCCAACTGGAAGCTACGCCACAACCTACGCCACGATCGAACCAAGGGTGGATATCTGCAGCTCTATCCAAACTGGTGGGAGGGGTTCGTTGACTCCAGTGGCGCATCGGATCCGAATGGAACCTACCTGAATCGCAGCCAATTCGGCTTCGACAACAAGACAAATGTCACCAACGCTGACCTACTGCTTCAGGGGAACTTAGTCTGGGGTCGAACCCAACACACACTCCTGCTGGGTGTTGACGCGATGCGCGCCAATGTCAGCTACAGAACGCTCGACGGCAGTGCGACGCCCTTGGATGTGTACAACCCAGTATATGGCACATTCCCCGAACCCAGTTTTGATGGGCAACAAACCACCAAAGGGAGCATGCGAAATGCCGGGGTTCTCGTGCAGGACCAAATCAAGATTGACGAGCGCTATGTGGTCGTTGCCGGATTACGGCATGACCGCGCCAAGACGACGGACGGCGACCAGGTCACTGACAGTAGTGCAATCTCGCGAAATATTGGCTTGGTCTATCTCGCAAATGGCGGGTGGGCTCCTTATACCAGCTATACCGAATCCTTTGAACCACAGGCTGGTTCAGACAAAACCGGAACTGCGTTCAAACCCAGGCGAGGCAAGCAAGTTGAACTCGGGGTTCGTTGGTCTCCAAACAAGCAGGTAACCGCGAGTGCCGCTGCCTACCAGTTAAAGGAGAACAATCGCCTTGCTACCGACCCTGCTGACCCCAACTACTCCATTCAACGGGGCGAAGTGACAGCAAAGGGCGTCGAGTTGGAAATTGCTGGGCGCTTTAGAGACTGGGATTTGACCACCAATTACACCCATACCCAAGCCCGGGTCACCCGCACAACGCCCGACGACATCGCGGCTCTCGACAAGCAACTTGTGAGCATCCCGAAGCACAGCGCCGCAGCTTGGGCAGTTCATAAGTTTGGCTCTTTCGGGTTGCCAGAACTTAAGGCTGGTTTCGGCATTAGATACGTTGGAAAAACTGGTGATGGGTACGACGATGTGACAGCCCCCTCATACACCTTGATGGACGCCATGGTTGCCTATGAGCCCCATAACTGGCGTATCGCCCTGAACGTCAGCAACTTGACTGACAAGACATATCTCGGCGTTTGCAACTACGGCTATTGCAACTACGGCCCAAGACGGCAGGCAGTGCTGACCGTTGGGTATCGGTGGTAATGACGAGTCCAATCAAGAACAACTCACATGTAGCGGGCCGGCCGCTGCTGCGCTGAGGGCGCGAAGGTGGTCAGCTCTGCGCTGCAAGCTCGCCCACTCGCGCCAGCACGGAGGCCACGACGTCGTTGCCGATGAAGTAGCCGTTCGAGCGCATCCCGGCGAGGATGGGGCCCGCGAGCGGAACCAGACCTTGCAGCTTCGCCAGGCCGACCACCGCCGCCACGCCCATGACGGTGAAGCCACGCATGCGTGCTTCGGCGCGGCCTGCCCGGTCGTCCATGATCAGCAGGGCCGCGGGGTGTATCGCCGCCAGCAGCAAGGCGCTGGCCTCGCCGTCATCCACGCCCGGAAGGCGGGGCTGCCATGGCGCAAGGTCGATCGCGTGACAGCGCAGCCATCCGGCCTGCAGCGCGGCGGCGATGTCGCCCTGGCCGGGGAAGGCGCCGCCATCGAGCACTTCAGCCCGGATCTGTTCGGTAGTCTCCACAGCGCCGAACAAGCCGCGCAACAACGGCAACTGGCCCACGCGGGAGAGCGCGATCAGCGGGCCCGCATCCGCGATGACGACGCGGGTCAGCGCTTCGGCGCCAGCCATCGGGCACCGGTGTCCATTTCCTGCACGGCATCGGCAGGCGAACCGCCGTACAGCGGAATGCCCATGGCGGAGAGCAGGCTCAGCATGTCGGCCAGCGGCACCTGTGCCACCTTGGCCGCCGTGGCCGCCGAGATGTCACCGCCGCGAAACAGGGAAACCGCCAACGCGCGGCGCACGTGCGGCAGATCTGCGATGCCCAGCTGCTCGATGCCGACCAGCACGGCATCCGGCGTATCGCGGTTCATCACGACGACGAGGTCGTTCTTGGCCTCACGCAAAGCCATGGAGGGGTTGGACTTGAGTTGGCGGACGTTGACCGAATGCATGCTTGTTCTCCCCGCTTGTAGGAACATGCAGCACTATACGCCGGATCGCGGGGACGACGGATGAAGGACGCTGTGCGCGCCACCTGACCCCTGGGCTTGGCTGCTGCTGGATTCCGGCGCCGGACACCCGGCCTATAAACGCGAACGGTTCGCATTCACATGTAAACTGGCGAGCCGCCATCCAAGATCCGCCATGAGCGCATTCAACGAAGAGCAGGTGCTGAGCGTCCGCCACTGGACGGACCGGCTGTTCAGCTTCACCACCACCCGCGACCCGGGCTTCCGCTTCCAGAACGGCCACTTCACCATGATCGGGCTGAAGGTGGCAGGCCGGCCGCTGCTGCGCGCCTACAGCGTGGCCAGCGCAAACCATGAAGACAGCCTCGAGTTCTTCAGCATCAAGGTGCCCGACGGGCCGCTGACCTCGCGGCTGCAGCACCTGCGTGAGGGCGACGCCATCCTGGTCGGGCGCAAGCCCACCGGCACCTTGTTGATCGACTATCTGCGCCCCGGCAAGCGCCTGTACCTGCTGGGCACGGGCACCGGGCTGGCGCCCTTCCTCAGCCTGATCCGCGACCCACACACCTACGAGCGCTTCGAGCACGTGGTGCTGGTGCACGGCTGCCGCCACGTGTCGGAGCTGGCTTACCAGGATCTGATCCAGCATGAACTGCCGGCGCACGAATTCCTGGGCTCCATGGTGCGTCGCCAGTTGCACTACTACCCCACCGTCACGCGCGAGCCCTTTCGTCACCAGGGGCGCATCACAACGCTGCTGGCGCACGGCGCGGTCGAGGCCGAATTCGGGTTGCCGGCGCTCGATGCCACCACCGACCGCGTGATGATCTGCGGCAGCCCGGCGATGTTGCGCGACCTGAAGACGATGCTGGAGACACGCGGCTTCCACGAAGGCACGACGCAGCACGCAGGCGACTTCGTGGTCGAGCGCGCGTTCGCCGAGCAATAGCCCGACACGACCCGGCCCGGCCCCACCCCACCCTGCCCGCGTCCACGCCCATGCCTCCCAGCGCAGCCCCTACCTTGCCCGCACCCACCACCGCCGCCGCGGACGCTGGCAGCGGCCTGCTGACGGCACACTTCCCGGCGCTGTACCGCGAGTTGGTGCGCTTCATCGCCCGGCGCACCGGCAACGACGACGAAGCGCGCGACCTGGCGCACGACACCTGGCTGCGGCTGGCCGAGCACGAACGCGCCCCTGGTGCCACCGCCCCGGGCAACACACGCGCCTATCTGTTCACGGTGGCGCACCATTTGGCGCTGGACCATCTGCGCCGCAACCGGCTTCAGCGTGGCGAAGCCTCGGGGCTCGACAAGGTGGCGCCCGACGTGGCCGACAGCGTGATGTACCGGCAGGCGGTGCAGACCGTCGAAGCAGCCCTGCAGGAACTGCCTGCACGAGCGCGTGACGTGTTCCTGCAGCACCGCCTGATGGGTGTGGGGCAAGCCGAATTGGCCGAGCGCCACGGCCTGTCGCGCAACATGATCGAGCGCGACGTGATGCTGGCGATGGACTGCGTGCAGGTGGCCATGGAGCACTGGCGTGGCGCCACCATGGCCGATGGCCAGGTCGCGGCACGCAAGGGCCGCCGCCGCTCGCTGGCCGCGCTGCTGGGGGTGGCCGGCTTCTGCGGCAGCGGCGGCCTGGCGTGGCAGTTGTGGCGCAGCGAGGTCCCGCAGTGGCAACTGGCCTTGGCCACACGGCGCGGCCAGACGCTGCGCCAGCCGCTGCCCGACGGTTCGGTGCTGTCGCTGGACGCCCTGAGCGCCGCAGAGCTCACCTACTACGCCGCCCGCCGCAGCGTGGCGTTGCGCGCCGGCGCCGCCTTCTTCGACGTGGCGCGCGATGCCGACCGGCCTTTCGTCGTCGACGCGGGCAACGCGCGCATCACCGTGCCGGGCACGCGTTTTGGTGTGGAGATCGCCAACGACAGGGTGGACGTGCAGGTCGAAAGCGGGCGGGTTCAGGTTCAGGCCCTCGCCGGCCACGATGGGCGGGCGGCCGAGCCTGTGCTGCTGGGCGCCGGGCAAGCGCTGCGCGTCGTGAGTTCTGCTGCCGCAGGCGGGGCGGCAAGCTACGCAGCGCTGCCCCATGTCGCCGCCGGTGCCGTGGCGCCTTGGCGCAACGGCGCGCTGTGGTTCGACGCCACGCCCCTGAGCGACGCGGTGCAGCGCCTGGCGCGCTACGGCAGCGGCGCGGTGACGGTGGCGCCCGAAGTCGCGACCCTGCCCGTCAGCGGCCAGGTGCGCATCAGCCAGGCGCAAGACTGGCTCGCGGCCCTGCCGGCGGTGCTGCCGGTGCGGGTGTCGCAAAGCGCCGAGGGCTGGCACATCGCGGGGCGGTAGGCGGGTGCCGCCGAGGTCGCCGCAAGGTCCGCGCCGATTCAGGAACTTTCGCACTGCTTCGTCTTGGAAAGGTGCGGCACCACGCCGCGTTCTTTCCTCAGCCAACGAAAGCAACTCGATGAACCTCACTCCCGCAGCGCTCCAGCACCGCCCCTGCCTCAAACCCACGGCCCAGCAGCACGGCCCCGCGCGAGCCCGGCTGCGCTGCACAGCAGCCGCGGCGTTGGCCGCGCTCGGCACGGCCTTGGTCGGCCTGGCGCCGCCCTCGGCTTCGGCGCAGACGCCCTCGGCGGTGCCGTCCGCCGCGGCAACGTTCAACATCCCCGCGCAGCCCCTGGCGCCGGCGCTGGCCGAGTTCGCGCGCCAGTCCGCCCTGCAGCTCGTCTACGCACCGGAGGTCACCCAAGGCAAGCAGAGCCGCACCGTCACGGGCGCAAGGGACACCGCGACCGCGCTGCAAGAACTGCTGCGCGGCACCGGTCTGCGCGCGCGCCAGCTGGGCAGCACCTGGGCCATCGATGCCGCTCCGGCCGGCGCGGCCGCCGAGGCCGAGACGACCTTGCCGGTGGTCCGGGTCAAGGCCGACGCGGTGCGCGAGACGGCCACCGGGCCGGTGCAAGGTTATGTTGCGAAGCGAAGCGCGACGGGCACCAAGACCGACACGCCCTTGATAGAGACACCACAGTCGATCTCCGTGGTGACGGCCGACCGGATCGAGGCCATCGGCGCAACCCGTCTGAAAGAAGCCCTGGCCTACACCCCCGGCGTGAATGCTTCGCCCTGGGGGGACGAGTCGCAATACGACTGGATCTACCTGCGCGGATTTGATGCCTACTCGCCCGGGTTCTACAGGGACGGGCTTCAGCTCCGCAACACCGGAAGCTGGGGCGTGTGGCAGACGGAGAACTACGGCATGGAACGCCTGGAAGTCTTGCGCGGCCCTGCGTCGGTGCTGTACGGTCAAAACGGTCCTGGCGGCATGGTCAACGTCGTCAGCAAGCGGCCTACAGCGGAGCCCATTCACGAACTGCAAGTGCAGATCGGCGACCATGCCCGGCGCCAGTTCGCAGGTGACTTCTCGGGCCCGTTGAACGAGCCTGGCACGCTGCAGTACCGCGTCACCGGCTTGCTGCTCGATGCCGAATTGTCCAGCGGTGGGCTGCAGAATGATCGGCTGTTCATCGCACCGTCGCTGACGTGGAGGCCATCGAGCGCCACCTCGCTGACGCTGCTGTCGGAGTTCCTGCGCATGCGCACAGGCTCGGTGTGGAACTCCTACCCCGCGGCCGGCACCTTGCTGCCCAACCCCAACGGAAAGATCCCGGTCGGGACCTTCATCGGTGAGCGCGACTTCAATCGCTACAACCAGGACCAGTGGATGCTCGGGTATCTGTTCGAACACCACATCGACGACACGCTGGCGCTGCGGCAGAACGCACGCTATGGCCGCTTCGACACCGACTACAAGACCTTCTACAACGGGCAGTTCGCGACGGTGAATGCGGGTGCCCCAGACGATCCGGCGAACTTCCGCCTGATGGATCGCACGCCATTTTCGAGCCGAGAGAACGCCAGGTCGCTCGTCGTCGACAACCAGGCGCAACTGAAGCTGACGCAAGGTGACTGGAAGCACACCCTGCTGTTCGGGCTGGACCTGCAGCGCACGCGTTTTGACGTTGTCGCGCACTATGGGGGAAGCGCCGCGCCGATCGATCTCTACGCGCCCACCTATGGCAGCGCGGTCACAGTGGCGCCATCGCCGTTCCTGGACTCGGCCACCACGCTGTCGCAAACCGGCGTCTACGTGCAGGACCAGATCAAGTTCGGCGACCGCTGGGTGGCCACACTCGGTGGCCGCCACGACAGCGCCACGGTCGAGACGAACGACCGCCTGTCGAACTCGGATTCGCGGCAATCCGACCGCAAGTTCACCAGCCGGGCAGGCCTGGTCTACCTGGCCCCGGAAGGCTGGGCACCCTACGTGAGCTACTCGGAGTCGTTCGCTCCGACGACCACTGTGGATCCGGGCACCGGGCGTCCCTTCAAACCCGAGGCGGGCAAGCAAGTGGAAGCCGGCCTGCGCTACCAGCCGCCCGGCAGACGAGACAGCTACAGCGCAGCCATCTTCGACGTGCGGCGGCAGAATTACGTGAGCTACGACGCGGCCTTTTCACCCCGACAAACGGGCGAAGTTCAGGTGCGCGGCGTCGAACTGGAAGCCCTGCTACAGCCCACAACGCGGATGAACCTGACGGCCGCCTACACCTGGACGCCCAAGGCGGACGTAGCCGCCAGCAACAACCCACTGGAAGTCGGCAAACAGTTGAACGTTGTCGCCAGGCACCAACTCGCGCTGTGGACCGACTATCGCTTAGGTACCAGCCTGACGCTGGGAATCGGCGCTCGCCACACCAGTTCGACTCGCGGTAGCCAGGAAGCGGCGCCCGCCAGCATTCCGGCCTACACCTTGGTGGACGCATCGATCCGCTACGACACGGGGACGTGGGTGCTGGCGCTGAACGCGCGCAACCTCGGCGACAAGACCTACGTCGCCACCTGCGACGGCAGCGGCACCAGTTGTTCATACGGGGAGCCGCGCAGGCTGACCGCAACCGCCACTTATCGCTGGTGAACGGCGCGATTCACCGCCCCTTCGCCTTGCCCGCCCCACACTTGGGGCACAGCCCGTACAGCGCCAGCCGGTGGTCCGTCAGCACATAGCCGTGCTGGTTGGCCACTGCCTGCTGGCGGGCCTCGATGGTGGTGTCGGTGAACTCGTCGACCCGGCCGCAGTTGATGCACACCAGGTGATCGTGGTGCGAGCCCTCGTTCAGCTCGTACACCGCGCGGTCTTCGCTGAAGGCGCTGCGCTCGATCAGGCCCGCTTGCTCCAGCTGCGACAACACGCGGTAGATCGTGGCCATGCCGATGTCGCCGTCCTGCTGCATCAGGTTGCGAAACACGTCGTCGGCGCTCAGGTGGCGCGTCTTGCTGGAGCGGAACACTTCCAGCACCTTCAGGCGCGGCAGCGTGACCTTCAGCCCGGCGCTGTGCAGGCTGGCTTCCTCGTCAATGGCGGGAGGCTTGCGGGTCTTTGTGTTCGACATGAATCGGTAGGCGGCAACGATTTGCCCTGGACGTCCACCTCACTGGCGAAGGGCTAGAGGCGGTCGGTGCCATTGTGGCACCGCAAACCGCAGGCTAGCCAGGTTGGTTAACGCCAGTGCGAATGGAAACGCGTCGCGATTCGAGCACCGACGCTGCGTACTCGGGTATGCGGGTTTTCAGCGCAGGCTCGCACAATGAGCACACGCAAACAACAAGGATCAAGCCATGCAAGGCGATGCCAAGGTTCTGGAGTACCTCAACCTCCAGCTCAGGAACGAACTCACCGCGATCAACCAGTACTTTCTGCACTACCGCATGCTGAAGAACTGGGGTTTCGCCAGACTCGCGAAGCACGAGTACCAGGAGTCCATCGAAGAGATGAAGCATGCCGACAAGTTGATGGACCGCATCCTGATGCTCGAAGGCCTGCCCAACCTGCAGGACCTGGGCAAGCTGCTGATCGGCGAGACCGCGGTGGAAGTGCTGCACTGCGACCTCAAGGCGGAACTCGGCGCCCACGCGGTGCTCAAGGACGCCATCGCCCACTGCGAGTCGGTGCGCGACTATGTGTCGCGCGACGTGCTGCAGGACATCCTGGACGACACCGAGGGCCACATCGACCACCTCGAAACGCAGATCGAACTGGTCGCCAAGGTCGGCGAGCAGAACTGGCTGCAGTCGCAGATGGGCGATGGCGGGGGCGCGTCATAGCGCCACGAAGTGCGGCGTCGGAGCACAGTTCGCCCCAACGACGCGCGCCTCAGGGTCAAGCCGAGCGACGCGGTGCCGCTGGCGTCCCTGCGCGTTGCGCAGCAGGCGTTCGGCGCTTCCTGGCGCAGCCTGCGCAGAGCCCACGCAGCATCAACGGCTCGTCGCTCACGTCGAAGCCGTGCTCGTCAGCGATCTTCTGCCGGCGCAGCCGGATGGCGCGGTCCTGGAAGTCGTCCACCCGGCCGCAGCTCACGCAGACCAGGTGGTCATGGCAGTCGCCGCCGTCGAGCTCGAAGACCGACACCCCTGCCTCGAAGACGTGCTTGCGCAGGGCCCCCGCGGCTTCGAGTTGCGCCAGGATCCGATAGATCGAAGCGAGTCCAACCCGGGAACCAGCGTCGACCACGCGGCGATGGATATCCTCGGCCGAGAGGTGCCGCTTCCGGCTGGAAAGCAAGGCCTCCAGCACGCGCAGGCGAGGTCGTGTGGCCTTGAGCCCGAGTTCGTTCAGTCGTCTGCCGTGCATGGACGTGGTGATCGCGATGTTCAGCTGGCGGGCCGCCGAAACCGTCCCGTGCGCCGCTCGGTCGGAGCAATTGCAGTGCCTGCCCGTTCGGCCCCCGTGTCAACTGGAGCGGGAGCCTGACCGAAGACGTGTGGCCGATCAATCGGTGATTCGACCGGTTTTGCTTGCGCATTGCCTGCGGAGCCGCCAGTGCGCGCAGCGCCCACTCGATACCGATCGACGGCTTATATGCCGTGGCCTCGAAGGTAGCACAGCCGGCACCCTCGGTCGGTGCCGAGCGACAAGACTTACAACCCACTACGTGCCAGCGGCACCCGGAGAGCGACATCCTTCGACCCCGCGGTCGCGCGCGCCTTCGCCGACGTGATCCGCGGTGAGCGCGTGCAGCGCCAGATCGCCCAGGACCAGTTCGCGCTGCTCGCCAACGTCGACCGCTCCTACTACGGCAAGCTCGAACGCGGCGAACGCCAGCCCTCTCTGGCCTTGCTGCTGCGCATTGCCAAGGCCCTGGGTCTGACAGGCGCCGATCTGGTGGCCAAGGTCGAAGCCGCTGCCGCCCGACGCTGATGGCCCGTCACCGAGGTCGAAATCGCCGCGTCTGACGGCGACTTCTCCATCGCGCGAACGCGAGCACCGAGCCGACCATCGGTGGCGTCCCGCCAAGGCATTCTCGCCCGCCGGTCGACTGGTCAACGCCGTGGAACATCAGCACTTCCTGATCGACGGACAGAGCTACGCCGAGTCCGACCTTCGCCTGCAAGCTGCGCTGGCCGCGGCGTACGAGGCATCACGGCGTCCGCGCTGCCTCTGCGTGCCCGATGGCGTGGAGATGTACATCGCCAGGCACCGCGCGTTCATCGTCAAGCGGATGCCGGAGACCGGGCATCTCCACCATCCCGCGTGCCCCTCGTTCGCGCTGCAGGCACAGCAATCGGGCCTCGGCGAGTTGCTGGGCCAGGCCGTGATCGAGCACGCGCCGGATGCCGTCGAACTTCACGTGGACTTCGCGCTGGAGCGCTCACCCGGACGCGCTGTCGCCAGGGGGGAGCCTCATCCACCCGGCGAGGTGCGCGTTCAGCCCAAGCGCATGTCGCTGCGCGCCCTCACCCACTACCTCTTCGAGCGAGCAGGTTTCAACCGCTGGACACCCGCGATGGCCGGCAAGCGTGGACAGGGCGTGATCCACAAGTACCTCGGCGAGGCTGCTGCCGAGATCCGCCTCAAGGGCATGCGGCTCGTTGACCGTCTCTACGTTCCCGAGCCTTTCCATCAATCCACGCACGCCGCAGCTGCCGAGCGCCGCCGCCGCAGGCTGGCCTTCCTGCTCGAGAACCGGAGCGAGCGTCGATTCGCGATGGCACTCCTCATCGGCGAATTGAAGGCCAGCGAAACGACGCACCAGGGGCAGCGGCTGTGGGTGAAACACATGCCGGATGTCCCCTTCTTGATGCCCGCCCAGGCCTGGCAGCGAGCCGAACGCATGTACGGCCCGGCGCTGGAAGCGCGCCACGCCGACGCTTCAGTTCCGCCCAGAGTGGTACTGAGCGCACTGATCTTCGCGCGACGGGAATTCACCTACCAGATCGATTCGCTCAGCCTGATGCTGGTCCACCCGCAGTGGGTCCCTCTGGAGGGTGTTCACGAACTCGCCCTCATCGACGCCTTGATCGCGCAACAACGCCGCTTCCTCAAGCCCCTGCGTTACGACGCGAGGTCGGCCGCGCAGTTTCCGAACGCGCTGCTGCTGGACGCTGGCAACGAACCCGTGGCGCTGCACGTGTCCAGTGACTTCGTGGAGCCGAAGGACAAGGCGGCCAAGGCGCGAGTCCTCGAGGTGCTCGGGCCATCGGCATGGGTGTGGCACACGGGCGAAGCGATGCCAGCGTTCCCGCGGTCCATCGGCAGTTGATGCCGGACCTTAGACCAGCCCGCTCATCAAGTCCTCGGGCTTGCGGGAAGATTGCGGTAGCAGGCCTCGGACGGCCTTGCGCTCGTAGATCCCCAGGATCTCGCCGATCTGCTTCTCGTCGGCGCCGCGCTCCGCCAGGCGTGCCGCCACCGTGCGGCGCACGGTGAGCGCCGACACCCCGGGCATCGCGATGCGGCCGAACACCTTTCGGCACGTCACGAGCATGGCCCGGCACAGGTACCGTGTCTTCCCACGTGCCCCCATGAACTGATCCACGTTGTAGGGCTGCCACTGGTCGTTCAGCAGCAGACGTTCCTCGGGATCGAAACCCAAGTAGGTCGCGTTCCTCGTGCCGATGGAACCGGTGACCCGCCGCCGCTCCTCCAGGTAGGCATCCAGGGCCCGATGCAGACCGGGGCTCACGAAGTACAACGGCCGATTCTTGCGGTTCACCGATACCTCGGCCCGCAACAGCGATATGGCGCGCACACTGCCATCCGCGCGCAGGTAGTCGCCGACGGTCATGCGCGCCAGTTCCAGCGGCCGCACGCCGGTAGCGAAGAGCAAGGCCACCAGCGCCACGTCGCGCGTGGGCATCGGGCTGCGCAGGCGTGCACGCTGCAACGCCAGGCGCACGTCCGCGTCGGACAGCACCGGCGGACTGGGCCTCGGCGCCGGCCGCGACGGCTCGAACCGTGCCAACACCGCCTCGACTTCCGCGTGCCACAGGCGCAACCGCCGCACGTGAACGACACCATCGTCGCCCACGCCCGGCAGATTCAACTCCTGATGCAGCCGCACCGCCAAGGTCTTGACGCGACGCTCGACCGACGTCCTCGCCAGCCCGTGCTCGGCGGCCACGTCCGAGTACGACCGACCCGCCACCACGGCACGGAGCATCGCCACCGAACGCGTGATCGATTCGCTGTTCATGATTCTGCCGACTCCTGTGATGCGCTGCGCCCATCCTCGACGCGCAGCGCGCGATGCGCCACTCAAAAATGGCCACCGAAAACAACCGCATTCACCGCTGGCGTCAGCGTCGACCGATACACCTGCTGCGGGCACACGCATCGTTTTCGGCCATCGCGATCTAATCGTAAGTGGTTCTCATTCACGATTTCTTGCGAACTGTAAGAATCAACCGCAACCGAGCCAGCGCGTGTGCGAGGCGGTTCCTGGCCGGAAGTGAACTTTCCGCACCCACGCCTCCCGGAGGCGGCACCGTGGGTGCGGCGATTCATCGGGCTTCGCCACCTGCAGCCAATCGCTGCGCCAGACTGGCGCCGCATCTCGGCCATTGCGCCGTTGCCCGCCCTCATGGGCGGCCCTGAATGATTCAGGCGTAGCGGTCGTTACCCGCATCGACGTCCTCGGCGCGCAACCGGTCCACCGGCCCGCTCGCCAGCAACTTCATCCATCCCAACCGGGGAGCCCACTCCCCGACGGCGGACGTGCGTGCTCCCCATTTCCACGGAGCACACACCGATGGTTCATCCCATTGCCCCGTCCACGTTGCATCGCGGCTCGATGCCGGAGCGCGCTGGACTCCCCAAGCTGCAGGCCGAGCAGATGTGTCTGTTCGCTGCCGACGCGGCGGCCGAGGTCACTGCGCCGCAAGAGGCGCAACACGCGTCGCAGGACGACACCGGTACGACTGCTGTGCCAGCACAGCGAACGCCCTGGCGTCCCGCAGATCGGCCGGTCGATGCACTCGCAGGTGCACCCCAAATCTCGTGGCCCCGCCTGACCCATGCCGACCTGCTCGGCCTGACCGGCGCCGCCACCAAGTTCGAGGCCAACGTCGCGGCCATCGCATTGCTGCGGCAATGTGAAGCCGAGGATCGCGCCCCGACGGATGCTGAACGCCGCATCTTGCTGCGCTACAGCGGCTGGGGCGGCCTGCCGGCAAGCTTCAACCTCGAAGGCGAAGACCCGTCATGGGTCGAACGTGCCCGGCAGCTGCAAGCGCTGCTGTCAGCCGAGGACCACGAGTCCGCACGTGCGTCGGTCAACAACAGCCACTACACCGAGGTCCATCTGATCGAGGCGATGTGGCAGGCGGTCGGGCGCTTCGGCTTCTCCGGCGGGCGCGTCCTGGAACCCGCCGCCGGCATCGGCCACTTCGTCGGTGCGATGCCACGCGGGCTCGCCGAGCGCAGCACGGTCACGTCCATCGAGATCGACCGGGTTTCCGGACGGATGCTCGAGGCGCTCTACGCGCCGCACGGCGTGGACGTGCGCATCGCGCCGTTCGAGAAGGTGGCACTGCCCGAGCAATGGTTCGACCTGGTGATCGGCAACGTGCCCTTCGGCAAGTACAAGGTCGCCGATCCGAGCAACCGGCCCTATGGCCGCTTCAGCATCCACAACTACTTCTTCGGCCGCGCGCTCGACCTGGTGCGGCCCGGTGGGCTGGTGTGTCTGATCACCAGCACCCACACCCTGGATGCGCGGTACGACGCGGTGCGCGAGTACATCGCTTCGCAGGCCCACCTGCTGGGTGCCATTCGCCTGCCGCAAGGTGCGTTCTCCGGACTCGCAGCGACGGATGTGCAAACCGACATCCTGTTTCTGCGCAGGCGGCATCGCGCGGAGAAAGTGGCGAACGAATGGGTGGAGTTGGGCGCCGTGCCCGATGGTTTGCGGCACCCGCATTGCCATGCGCGCTACCTGCAGATCAACGCCTGGTACGCACAGAACCCCCGGTTCTGCATCGGCCAGGTTCGCCTGCAAAGCAACGGCTACGAGGAAGTGCCCACGCTGGTGTTCGAAGGCAATCTCGAGGTCGAGTTGCGTGAGCGCATCGCGATGCTGCCTGAACACGTCTACGAACCCGCAGCGGTGAAGGCCGCCTCACAGCGGGTGATCGTTCCGGCCGAGCCCGGCGTGCGACCTGGCAGCTACCGCCTTCACCGGGGACGTGTCCATCGCGTCGACGGCGGCGAGATGGTCGATGTCCATGAACAGCTCAACGCCACTCAACGAGCTCGTGTTACCGGCCTGTGCGCGGTCCGCGACCATGCCCGTGCGCTGCTCGACGCGCAACTGGCAGATAGCGGCGACAGCCGTATGGGTCACCTGCGGGCGATGCTGAACGGCACCTACGACCGCTACGTCGCGAAGTACGGATGCCTGTCGACCCGGTCCAACGCGCTGGCGTTCCGGCGCGATGCGGACTACCCGCTGCTGTTGTCGCTGGAGCACTACGACGACGAATCGGGCACGGCACGCAAGGCGGCACTGTTCACTCGACGCACGCTGACGCGGGTGATCGAGCCCAGCACCGCCAGCGAGCCGACCGAAGCGCTCGCGGCATCCGTGCATTGGCGCGGTCGTGTCGATCCTGACTACATGGCGGGCCTGCTGGCTGCACCCGTACCGGCCGTGCTGGACACGCTCGCCGAGGCGGGCCAGATCTTTGCCGATCCGGCCGATGACGAGTGGAAGACAGCCGACGAGTACCTGTCGGGCAACGTCAAGGCGAAGCTCAAGCAGGCGGCCCTGTCAGGAAGCCGGTACCTGCGCAACGCCAACGCGCTGCAGCAGGTCCAGCCAGAAGACCTGCCGCCCGCGGCCATCGAGCCGCGCCTGGGCGCCGTGTGGATTCCGGCGCTCGACGTCGAGACCTTCATCCAGCAGGTGCTGGAACTGAAGGACAGCCAGGTGAGCTACTCGGCCGAGGCCGGCGCCTGGTCCGTGAAGTACAACGATTGGGCCGCGCGCCAGACCGTGAAGGTGACCCAGGAATTCGGCACCTCGCGGATGAACGCAATCGAGTTGGTGCAGTGCGCACTCAACGTACAGGTGCCCACGGTGCGGGACCGTGACCCGGAGACCGACCGCTACTTCGTCAACCCCGACGAGACGTTGGCGGCCCGCGAGAAGCTGGGCCTGCTCAAAGAGCGCTTTGCCACCTGGGCCTTCGAAGACACCGAGCGCCGGGAACGGCTTTGCGGCATCTACAACGCGCTGTTCAACGCGACGCGGCCCCGCCGCTTCGACGGCTCACACCTGAAGCTGCCGGGATTCTCGCGCTGCTACGAACTGCACCGGCATCAACTTGATGCCGTGTGGCGCATCGTGCAGTCGGGCAACACCGGCCTGTTCCACGTGGTCGGCGCCGGCAAGACAGCCGTGTGCGTGATCGCGAGCATGGAGCTGCGTCGCCTGCGTTTCGTCAGCAAGCCATGCCACGTGGTCCCGAACCACATGCTGGAGGCCTACACGGCGGAGTTCGTCCGGCTGTACCCGAACGCCTCGGTGCTGATGGCGAGCAAGGAGGACCTGGAAGGCGATCGCCGGCGCGAGCTGGTATCGCGCATTGCCACGGGCGATTGGGACGCGGTGGTCATCACGCACTCGAGCTTCGAGCGCATCAAGATGTCGCCGCAATTCACCGAGAGATTCATCAAGGAGATCATCCATGAGATCGCGATGGCGATTCGCGCCGAGAAGAACGGTGACCGGTCCAACCGGATCATCAAGCAACTCGAAACGATGAAGAAGAACTGGGCCACGCGGTTGGAGAAACTGCTGGCCGACAAGAAGAAGGACGAGCAACTGACGTGGGAACTCCTCGGCATCGATGCGCTGTTCGTGGACGAGGCGCATCTCCACAAGAACCTCTACCGGTTCACCAAGATGACGCGGGTGGCAGGCCTGCCCATGACGAGCTCGGAGCGCGCGTTCGACTTGTTCCTGAAGACGCGCTACACGATGCAGATTCACGGGCATGCGCAGCGCGGGGTGGTGTTCGCGACGGCGACGCCGGTGGCCAACACCATGGCCGAGATCCACACGATGATGCGCTACCTGCAGCCCAGAAGGCTGGAGGAACTCGGGCTGCAGCAGTTTGACGCCTGGGCGGCAACGTTCGGCGAGAGCGTCACGGCGCTGGAGATCGCACCGGACGGCAGCGGCTACCGCATGCACACACGGTTCGCACGTTTCATCAACGTGCCAGAGCTGATGGCCGTGTTCGGCGAGGTCGCCGATATCCGCACGGCGCAGATGTTGAACCTGCCGGTGCCCAAGCTGCGCGGCGGCAAGCCACGCATCGTGACCTGCCCGTCCAGCAGCGCGTTGAAGGCCTTCGTGCAGACGCTGGTGCACCGGGCCGAAGCGATCCGCGCGGGTCGTGTGAAGCCGCAGGACGACAACATGCTGGCGGTGACCACCGATGGGCGCAAGGCTGCGCTGGACTTCAGGCTGGTCGCACCCGCCGCGTTCTTCGACGGCCAAGGAAAAATCGCTGCCTGCGTTCGCGAAGTGCTGGCCATCTGGCAACGGACGGCGCAGTTCCGCGGCGCGCAGATGGTGTTCTGCGACCTGTCGTCACCCAAGGGTGGCAAGACCTTCAGCGTCTACGACGACCTGCGGCAACGCTTGATCGACACCGGTGTCCCCGAGAAGGAGGTCGCATTCGTGCACGACGCCGAGACAGATGCTCAAAAGGCCTCGCTGTTCAAGGCAGTTCGTGAAGGCCGGGTCCGTGTGTTGCTCGGATCGACAGCGAGGATGGGCATCGGCACCAACGTGCAGACCCGGCTGGTCGCACTGCATCACCTCGATGCGCCGTGGCGGCCCTGCGATGTCGAGCAACGCGAAGGCCGCATCCTGCGTCAGGGCAATGAGTCAGAGGACGTGGAGATTTTCCGTTACGTCACGAAGCAGAGCTTCGATTCCTACAGCTGGCAAACGCTGGAGACCAAGGCCCGCTTCATCGCCCAGGTGATGAGCGGGGACCAGGGCATCCGGTCGCTGGAAGACGTCGAACTGGCGGCGCTATCGTATGCCGAAGTGAAGGCGCTGGCCTCGGGCAACCCACTGGTGATCGAGAAGGCCGGCGTCGATGCCGAAGTGGCCAAGCTCTCGACCCTGTTCTCCGTGTGGCGCAACCAGCGCTACGCCAACGAGAGCGAGGTGGGTCGTTTGCCGATGAGCATTGCGGCGCTGGAGAAGAAGGTCGCGGCGTATGCGCTGGACTTGCCCCGGATCGAAGCACAGACCCTGCAGGGCATCTGCCTGGAACTGGGCGGACGCAAGATCGTGGGACCGGATGCCGTCGGCGATGCGCTGCGCGGTGTCGTCAAAGCCGCCAAGGAAGAGGTCAGTGCCGGCAGCCGAATGATCGAGCGGATCGTGGGCCACTTCGGTGGCTTCGAGCTCGGCCTGTTGGCTTCGCGCGGCGAAGAGATGCCAAGCTTCTACTTGGCGGGGCATTGCCTGTACAACGCAGAGCCCTTTCAAACGGGACCGGCGCTGGTGGCCGCTTTGTTGGCCACGCTGAACTCGGTGGCCAAGCTGCATGCCGATGCGCAGGCTCAACTGCTGACACGCCGCAAGCGCCTGGATGACATCCAGATGGAACTGGCACGACCGTTCGAGCACGAAGCGCGACTTGGTGATCTGATCGCCAGGCAACGTGGACTGCTCAGGCAACTCGACCTGGACAAGGACGAGGCAGGCACGGCGGCAACCGAGGCCGAAGAAGCCTTGCAAGCCGCCTAATCTCGTTTGGATTTCATTTGGACCCCATCACTCTCGCGGTGATGGGGTCTTTTCACGGCCGTCATGCTCGACCGCTGTGTGCAAAGTCGTCAGGCCTTCTTGGCCTTCACTGCCTTCTTGCTCGGCCCTGCGCCACTGGCCTTCGCAAGCTTGCGAGCAGCCGCCTTGGGATCGACCGCCGCCTTGAACGCGGTGCCGGCCGTGAACTTCGGCAGCTTCGCCGCAGCGATCTTGATCTTGGCGCCGGTGGACGGGTTCACGCCGTTGCGGGCCGCGCGAGCGTGCTGCTTGAACGAACCGAAACCCGGGATGACCACTGCCCCGCCCTTCTTGACGGTGGTCACGATGGCATCGAGCAGGGTGTGCACGACGCGACCGGCCTCGGCCTTGGTGAGGGCGTGCTGGCCAGCCAGGTGTTCGATCAGTTCGGCTTTGTTCATGGGTAGTCGGTGCAGTGGCTCCCGCACATGCGGGCGGTGCAATTGTCCGCTACGCCGACCCACCACGCCCCGCTGGCCGGCGACACGCGCGACACGGCCACGCGCATGCCTGATGCGTCAGGAACTGGGCACCTGCTGCGCGATCCAGCGCCTGATCTCCTCGGCCCGCCAAACGGTGACCCGTGGCGAGAGCTTGACCGGCGGCGGGAACGTCCTCGCCTCGACCCGGCGCCATAGCGTGGACTTCGAGATCGGCACGAACTGCAGGACCTGTGACTGACGCAGAAACCCCGTGTCAGGCAGGCGAAGGCTGGTGGGTGGAGGTGGCACCGCCACGGCTTGTGCAGCGGCAGTGGATGGCAATGAGGAAAGCGGTGGTGAACGCATGATCTGCCCCGTTGGCGGCTGGCGCCGCACGAAGGTCATGACCTGCACTGTTGCGGCCGCGCTAGGTCAGGGTTGCGCCAAGCCGATAGGGAACGTCAGCAAGCTCCGCAACACACTCCTCGGAGTCCCGCCGGGAGGTGTGGATCAGGTACACGCGGTCTTCGCAACCGGGATGCCGATGCAAACATGCGGCAATCAGGCATCGGCACAACCGGGCACGGCGCGAGGCGCCGGGATTGGCCGCGAGCGGCACAGGCAGGTGACGACTGCTACGCCGCCTCGCTCAGAGACGGAAGCACCCGAGGTGCGAGCCGCGACGTGATGCGACCTGTCGAGACGGTAGCGTCCTCGGGCCCATGCATCAAGGCGCGCAGCGGCGCGTCGATCACTTGCCGCGCCCGCAACCGGTCTTTGGGCGGATCGTTCGCACGGCGAGGCCATGCGGCGGCGATCAAGCCTCTTTCACTGCGTCCCCGCGCTCGTCCGTGTCCACCGGGTTCGCTTCGCGTTGCGGTTCCTCCTCGGCGCCGTCAAGACCCGCTTCGTCGCCCGACAGAGGGGTGCGTCCATCATCCAGGTCTGCCATCACGCCAGGTGCGGGCTCGGACGCGGCATCAAGCACGGGTGCGAGATCGAGCGAGCCTTGCTCATCCGGTGACGCCGCCGAGCGGTCGCCGCGTCGGCCGGGTACAGCGCCGCCGGCCTGCGCCGCAGCGGCGGCGTCCATTCGCTTGCGCAATTCCGTCGCGAGACGCCGCGCGGCGTTGGCAACGTCACGCACCTGCCGCTTCTGGCCCGCGCGTTGAGTGTCCACCGCTCGCGAGGTGATGACATCGTGGATCTCCAGCGTCTGCAGCAGCGGCATCAGCTGATCCAGCTTGCCCAGTACCTCGAGATAGCGCCGCCCGATCGACGAGAGGATGCCGACTTCGATCTCCAGCGGCTGCGTGTCGTAGGTGGCCACGCCTTCGATGCCATGCGCCTTGAACAGGGCTTCGGCGCCATCGATGGCCTGGTTCAAGGCCTCGGCCGACGCGTCCACCATGTCGCGCAGCACCTGCTCCACCTTGGCCACGCCGTCAGAGTCCAGACGCGTACGCGCGATCACCGAGATGAAGTGCGCGTTCAACTGCAGGGTGTTGAACAAGCGCACGAAGAGTCGTTTGCCCTCGGCGCTGGTGAAACGCGCCATGATCTTGATGCTCGCACCTTCGACGCGCCGGAAATCGGTCTTGGCCTCCCGCGCCAGGATGCGCTCGTTCACTCGGCCTTGGTCGACCTTCACGATGGCGGTCGTTGCTGGTGTCGCTGTCATGGGCATGCTCCGGTCGTGGTTGTGATCGATCGTGGACAGGACCGCGCGGCGCCGCCACTCGAAATTCCCACGCTGCCGACGCCAATTCGCGGTCGGTGACCTGCGCAGCGGCCTCACCACTGTCCGCACCCACGATGTCGTGAATCCGGCAACGTGCTTGTGGCATGCGAGGCCTGGCCCGCCGATGACGTTGACCCGGTAGGCATCAAGCTCTACTGTCCGTTCACGCAGCAGCTGGCCCTGCACCCACTTCGGCAAGCCTTGGAGTTGATCGCCATCGCCGTCGGCGTCGCACCAACCTCGCACGGTTGAGACGACCAACCCGGCGTCCACAGGCCGGCAACCCGACCGGCGAGTTCACCGCATCGACGAAATCTCTCGGGGCGCGACCTTCACCGCGCGCCGACAGCTTTCTCGATCGGCCGTTGGCTCCGATCAGGCGGCTCGTGCCGCCATTCACCCAGCCAGCCCAGGTCGCAAGACCAGAGCAATACCTCAAGCCGTCGGACTCGATCCGACGATCGTCACCCACCGTGGGCACGCCCCCGCCACGGGAAGCCGTGCCTTCATCTCACTCATGGAGGCAGCGATGCCCGACATCAACGCACACCGTCAGGCCGACGGGCCCTACACCGACATGCCCCACCTCGCAGCAGCGCCGGCTTGGTCCGCGCAGTTGGGCACGCCCTGGCTGTTCGATTCGGAAACCACGCCCTGCACGTCCCATCTGCTCGGCAACGACGAGAACCCGGTCGACTGGACGGAGGAAGACGTTGTCTATCTGCATTGGCGGTTGCTGCAGGACGTCAGCAGCCTGAGCGATCCGGACACACCGCTCGAAGACAAGCTCGACACCCTGCGCTGGGTGTTCACCGAGCGCGAGAAGGACGGGCGTCCGTTCTCGTTCACCAGTTGCCTGCGGGTGGTTGGCTGCAGCCCGTTGTCGCCCATTCCCTACTGCGGCCTGGTCGACCCGGAAGAGATCCGCGATCACATCCGCGCAGGCCTCAGGGTCTGGATGAGCGAGACGCTGGCGCGCTACCCGCAGTGGGTGCGCGACGCCGTGCAGCGCAATCCCGAATGGGTCGAACAGCGGCTGACCAAGAACCCGCAGTGGATCAACGAACAGCTCAAAAAACTCACCGTGCAGTCCGACCTGTTCGCGTAAGGCCCTCTGCCGTAGCGCCATCCCGGAGCGGGTGGCGCACTCTTCCCAAGGACAGCCCATGCCGTCGATCAAGAACACGTTCTGCCTCCTGGCAATCCTCGCCGCCTACGGGCTGGCGGCGTACTGGGACGCGAATGAAGAACAGGAAGAGATTCATGCCAGCGCAGCGTTGCCCCCGACGGCATCCGATGGATCGCCACCGCACGGCAACACCCCCACACCCCATGGAGTTCAACATGCTCAGCACTGAACACCGTCAACGCACCGACCAGCCGATGTTCCGTGTCGCGCAGGCCGGTGACATCGAGTACCTCGTCAAGGAGTGCGAGGTGCTTACCGGCCACGCGGGCCGTACCTTTGTCATCGCTGGCGCCGAACGCCTGACCTACCGGCTTCAGTGGCACGCACTGGGCTGCAAGGTGCAGCGCCTCGGCGACGACGACAAGGCGCTGAGCACGCAGTTTCTGCTGCTCCCCGAGTTTCACGACCACAGCTTGTGCGAGGCCCTGCGGGCCGGCCAGCTCTACACGCACCCGGTCACGCGCTGATTCACAGCCGTGCGCCGATCTCATCGCGGTTCGCCCTCATCCGACACAGGACAGGTCGACCGCCCCCACCTCTGACCATCGAGGATTCCATGAAGATACGCATTCGAATCAACGAAGACGGCGCGCTGCGCAACCAACGCTTCGCCTTCTCCGACCGGTTCACCCTGGTCTCCGAATTGCTGCAGAACGCCCGCCGCGCGGGTGCCAGCTTGATCCAGATTCAGCACGACGCCGAAGCCCGAACCCTGCGCGTGCAGGATGACGGTGCCGGCATCGAAGACTTCCAGAAGCTGCTGACCTTCCACGAGTCTGGATGGGACGACGCCACCTGCCAGGAGGAACGCCCGTTTGGTGTCGGGTTCACCAAGTGCCTGTACGCGGCCACGCATTGCACCGTGGCGTCGCGTGGCCATCGCATCGACTTCGACACCGAGAATGCGCTGGCCCGCGCGTCCATCGACGTGCAGCGGATCAATGAACATGCCAGCAGCGCCGTCGACGGCTCCATGGAGCGCGGCACCCGTGTCCAGCTCCAAGGTGTGGACCTGCCCGACCTCGCACAACGCATCCAGACGCTGTGCCGCGGCTTCGAGGTCCCCGTCGAGTTCAACGGCCAGATGCTGATCCGTCCCGACGCGAAGGGCGCACTGCACTTCGTGCGAACGACCATAGGCGAAGTGCACCTGGTCGGCACCCTGAACGGCGAGCACAGCACCGAACTGCAGGTCTACCTGCAGGGCTTCTGCGTCATGCGCCGCCCCAGCTACCCGCTGAGCCACCGCGTCAACGTCATCCACCTCGACCCGAAGGAGTTCATGGCTCGCCTGCCAGACCGCGACACGCTGATCGACGCCGACAAGCAGGAGCAGCGCATCCGGGTCGAGTTGCGGGCCCTGTGGCGTGAGGTGCTGCTCGAGCGCAAGGCAGAACTGTTGCCCGAGCGCTTTGTGGCCGACTTCTACGCCGTCATGCGGTCCTGGTCGCATCTGGACCTTCTCGACGATGTTGACGTGCTGCCGGCCGAGAGCTGCGAGGCCGTCGTCGGCTACCCGATCCAAGTCGATTCGACCGAGCGAAGCTATCTGCAGACGATGACGCGCGCACCGGCAAGGCAAGACATCGAGTCGGGCAAGGTCACGCTGGTCAGTGTCGAGGAAATCGGTGAAGACAACGCCGGGCGCTGGATGTACGCCCGCGCCAAAGGACTCGTCGTGTTCTCGCCCTACCTGTTGGGGCCGACGCACTGGGTGCAGGCGCACGTCCGCTACCTCGACGACGAGGACGTGACCGTGGAGCCGATCGGCGTGCAGGCCAGCACCACGCTGGAAGGCCGCTGGGTCTGGCCGGAATTGCAGTTGTGCCGCAGCGTCCGCGTGACGGTGGGCGGCGATGCGGTGGAGATCACTGATGCCGGCGTCTACAGCGACGGCAGGCTCTACATCCCCGAGGGCGAGACCAGCGGCGACGCCGTGCGCCAGGCCTCGAACTTCATCGACTCGAACGAACAGTTCCGCGAGGACGATCTGGAGGCCGACCGCGAGGCCCTGGCCGATCTGATCCGGCTGCTGCGGTCAGTGAACCCGAAGGACACGCTGAACACACTGCTGGCCGAACTTCGGCTGGAGAAGTACCCCTTGCTGCATGGCAAGGCGTTTCGGGTGACGGTCGGGCAGGTCGCGGGCGAGCACGCCATCGAGCTGATCGACTGATCTCGTTGCGCCTGGGGAGGAAGCTGCGGCTTCCTTTCCCGAACTGGTCGTGCGCCTTCGCCGCATTGCCCGCTCCGGAAAGTCTTCCCCACAGGTAGCTGACACACCTGGCCCGCATCGGCGAGCACCAAGTCAGCCTCGGAGTTCCCTCGCGATGTCCTGAGCCCGATCGACGGGCCGGGTCACTTTCGCCCATCGATGGCGCCCTGCCATTCGCCCGCCTGCTGCATTGGAGTCACACCGGACTGTTCCGGCGCGTCCTTGCCTCGCGGGTTCACCCACAAGGAGTTCACCATGACCAAGGACGAATGCGACGTGCGCGTCCAACACGTCAAGCAACGCGCCGCCGGCCGCTGGACGGAGATCCTGCGCAGCCTGACCGGAGACCACCCCTGCCTCAAGGGCAGCAACCAGGGCTGCCCCGTCTGCGCCAAGGGCAAGGACCGCTTCCGCTACACCGACAAGGACGGTGAAGGCACCTACTTCTGTCACGGCTGCGGACCCGGAGGGCCCTTCAAGCTGTTGCAGGCACTGACGGGCTGGGACTTCGTCAAGGCCCTCGGCGAAGTGGAGCGCTGCGTCGGTGCCATGCCGGCAACCACGCAGTTCAGTGCTGCTCCCCTGGCCGAACGCATGAAGAAGCTCGCCCGCAAGATCTGGGATGAGGCCGTACCCGTGACGCCGGGCGACGAAGTGGACCGCTACCTGAGTGGCCGTGGACTGTCGCTGCCGACCCATCCGGTCGCGCTGCGATTCCATCCGGCGCTGGGCTACTTCGAGAAGACCGAGGGCGGCAAGTCGCGCAAGGTCGCCGAGTACCCGGCCATGCTGGCCCGCATCGATGGCGCCGACGGCCAAGCCGTCACGCTGCACCGGACCTACCTGAGCGGCGGCCGCAAGGCTATGGTTCCGGATGCCAAGAAGGTCTTGTCCTCCGGCATCAACGGCGCGTCGGTGAGGTTGTTCGCAGCCACCGACGAACTCGGCGTCGCTGAGGGCATCGAGACCGCGCTCGCGGTGCATCTGGCCACCGGCAAACCGGTGTGGGCGGCCTTAAGCGCGGGCAATCTGGAGAAGCTCTCTCTGCCGGACTCGGTGCAGCGCGTCTGCATCTACGCCGACAACGACGCTGACTCCCAGTTCGACGGCCAAGCCAGCGCCTTTGCGCTGGCGCGCCGCCTGATGAAGATGGCCCGTCACGTGCCGCGCCAGGTGCAGGTCTTCCTGCCCAAGCAGCCCGGCAGCGACTGGGCGGATGTCTGGTGGGCCCGCGTGAGCGCCGTCAGGCGCGCCGCATGACTCGCCATGTGCTGACGGCCGCTCTCGCCGCCGACGGCATCTGAACCCGCGCGACCTCTCGCGCGTCCCTGAGTTGGGCCTGCTGCCCTTCTCCTCGTCAACCCCACGGGGACGTGCACCCCGCGGATGGGTCGTGCCGTCTCCGTTCCTTCCAATCCAATGGAGTTTGAAATGAAGAACGGACGTTCTCTCGTGAGCCTGGCCCAGGAACTGGAGCGCCAGTTGCACTCGAAGAAGGATTTGGTGGTGTCGTCGTCGCTGTTGCGGCACGACACCGACGATCGCGGTGACACCCGTCTCGTGATCGAAGAGAACAGCGGCGCGGTGCGCTACGGCGTCACGCCGCTGGCGCGCCGGCAACTCGCCGACAAGCTGAAGATTCCGTACGCGTATTTCGAGCGCATGCGCGAAGAGCAACCGGTGCTGCTGGACCGCAACGTCAACACCTGGCTGCAGAGCGACGACGACCGCCGCATGATCCGCACGCTGGATGGTCAAGTGCGCGCGGTGCTGTCGGACCGCTACCGCCGACTGGACAACTTCGACCTCGCCGAGAGCGTGCTGCCCATCCTGCAGCAGTTGCCAGAGGTGCGTTTCGAATCGGTGGAACTCACCGACACCAAGATGTACCTGAAGGTCGTCACGCCGCGCCTGACCTACGAGATGGCGCCCGGCGACATCGTGCAAGCCGGCCTGGTGATCTCCAACTCGGAGGTCGGACAGGGCATGCTGTCGGTGCAGCCGCTGGTCTTCAGGCTGCTGTGCCGCAACGGCCTGATCGCCGCCGACCGCTCGCTGCGCAAGACGCACGTCGGCCGCACGCTGGCCACCGAGGACGAAGGCATCGCCGTCTACCAGGAGGACACGCTGCGCGCCGACGACAAGGCCTTCTTCCTGCGCGTGCGCGACGTGGTGCAGGCGGCGGTGTCGGAGACCACGTTCCGGCAGACCGCGATCAAGATGCAGCGGACGCTGAACATCCCACTCATCGGCGATCCGGTGAAGACGGTCGAGGTGCTGGCCCAGCGCTACACGCTCAACGACAGCGAGCGCAGCGGTGTGCTGCGGCACCTGATCACCGAAGGCGATTTGTCGGGCTACGGCCTCGTCAACGCCGTCACGCACTTCTCGCAGGAGGTCGAGGACTACGACCGGGCGACCGAGTTCGAAGCCTTGGGTGGCAAGCTGATCGAGCTGCCTGCCACCGAGTGGAAGGGGCTCGCCGAAGCGGCGTGATGAACGCCTCATCGTGAGTTCCTGGGGGAGGGACAGCCATGAGCTGCCCTCCTTCTTTTATCAATCCTGCCCGCGCAAACGCTGCTTTGCCTGTCGAGTCAACCGGACCGCCAGAAGCGCTTCAGCCCGATTCCTCCCAGCACCCTTGCCAATCACCCTCAGACCCATCGCGGCGAGCAGCCGGTCCCGGATCATCGGGCGCAGTTTCAGCGCCGCGAGCTTTCCCGCAACGTGGTCGGGCTTTGCGGCCTTGTCGGCAGTGCCTCGCACCGCAGCAGTTCGTGCAGTTGCCTTCATGGCCGCTCCGATAGTCGGTTAGCCATTGCCTCTGGTTGGGGTGATTTGCCGGGGTGCTTCACCGGCAGCACGTCGTGTCCGAGCCCACGAGTTGCCCACCTGGAGTTGTGGGTGCTGCATGGTTGACGGTCAGGATAAATTGATCTTGACCTGGCCTCCTGCTGAAGAATAACTTCCACCTACGGGCATGCAAGGCATCTTGCGACCGATGGCAGACGTTGGTCCGCAGGAGGCGACATGGGGTCAATCGACGGTCTTTCCGAGGTTCAGATGGCAAACCTGTGCCTGCTGATGACGATCCGCGACTGCGTCCTGAAGAACGCCGTCGCCGCCTGCTGCCAATTCGGCATTGCAGAAGACCTGGGCCAGTTGGTCACGGCGCTGTCGCACGCACAGATTTTCTCCATCATCGTGAATCTCGGCAACGAATGCCTGTTTCTGCC
This sequence comes from Sphaerotilus sp., assembly GCF_034519685.1. Taxonomy (GTDB): domain Bacteria; phylum Pseudomonadota; class Gammaproteobacteria; order Burkholderiales; family Burkholderiaceae_C; genus Sphaerotilus. The sequence goes on from NZ_JAXHOF010000003.1 coordinate 719,273, forward strand.
TCGCCAGAATCTGAGCCAGCTGCTCTCGCTGCCCCTGCCGCTGTTGGCCCCTCTCTTTGCGGTTCACCCGCCGCGCCCAGCCCCGCTGCCGGAAGCGTCCGAAGCCCTCGCCAGCACGACAAATCAGGCACCGCAGTCTCGCTCGGCGACATGAGGCATTCATGCGCACCGCCCGGAGCAACGCAGCCGCCGAACGCCACATTCGCGCGCTGGAGCTGGCCCGCGACTGCGTACAACTGGGCGCACGCACCCGCACCGTCGAAGTGCTCACCGGGCTGAGTGCCTCGCAGATCAACCGCTTGTTTCACGGCCACCCCAGGCCCTCGCAGCGTGGCCGGCCGCCGGATTCGCGCGAGTGGTACTACACCACCGACCTGCCGAATCGCATTCAGTCTTGCATGTTGGTGTCGATCTACCGGCGCTTGTGCAAGGTCGGCATCGACCCAGCGCGCGCACTGGTACAGGGCTACGCACACTACGTCGCTGCCTGCAAGGGCCGCCCTCGACTGAACATGGATCGCGCCTTCGATCTGGTCTCGCACTTCGACGGCCGCTGGGTGGCATCGCAGCGCAGTTTCTCGCTCGCAACTTGCCCCGCGTGCGCGTCGCAATTCCTGACCGGCCTGCTGGCCAGCAACGGCGCGGCGGCTGAGTGCCCTTTTTGCAAGCTGCTTGAGCGCTTCCCGCGCGATCCCCGCATTCAGGACTCGTTTGCGGCCGTGGAGGTGGGCGAACCACCCGAAGTTCTGCTGCCTATCGGTTTGGTGCTGCGCGCCATGCGCTGAGCCGCCACCTTCGATATGGAGCTACCAGAGATCGACTTTTCAGTGGCATGGGCGCCAGAGATGCGATGACGATGGAGGCCCCAAACGCCGGTGCACACTACATGTCCAATCCTGCCGGCGCTACCCAGACTTCTCCACCAACCCACGGCGCGGGCCCCGCCAACTGGACGCCTTCGGCGCGCGGCGGTGACATCGCCGCGCTGCCCGTGGACCAGATCCTGGCCCCGCACGGCGAACTGCTCGATCGCATCAGGATCTGCTACGGCGTGGATCCACCGAGTTTCGAGCGCGACATCCTGGCCGTCGTGCGTGGCTACGCGGCCTATGTCCACCTGCTGCCGGCCACCGCCAACAACTACTTCAGCGATCCCGGCGGATTGCTGCAACTGGGGCTGGAAGTTGCCTTCTTCGCACTGCAGGGCACCGACGCCCACATCTTTTCCGGCAGGGCCACGATCTCTGCGCGCCGTCATCTGGAGCCGCGCTGGCGGCTGGCCACGTTCATCGCGGGCATGTGCTGCGAGCTCCACTGCACGTTGAACCAGCTCACGGTGTCGGATCCGGCGGGGCAGCGCTGGCCGAGCTGCATCACACCACTCGCGCGCTGGCTCGGGGATGCACGGATCGAGCGCTACCAACTCGGCTGGCAGCCTGGCGCGCCGAGTTGCCGCGCTGCAGGTGTATTCGCCTTGCGCCTCATGCTGCCACCCGACGTGCTGCAGCACTTGGCCGATGGCAATGCGGTCGTCGTGCCTCATCTGTTGTCCAGCATCTCGGGCATGCCGCTGTACGGCCAGCACAACGTGCTCGACGAATTGGTTCGCCGCTCCGCCGCCCTCGTGATCGACCGTCACCTGCGCGCGCGTGCCGTACGAAGTGGGTCGCCGACGCCAGGCCAGCATCTGGGTCAGTACCTCGTCGACGCGATGCGTCGCCTCGTGGCATCGAACGCAGCCTGGACTGCAAATGCCGAGAGATCCCGCGTCTGGTACGCCTCAGACGGCCTGTTCATCGTCTGGCCAGGTGCCGCCCACGACATCCGCAAGTTGTTCGACACCGACCAGATGCCGGGCATGCCGCGCGAACCGCAAGCCATGCTCGACGCCCTGCTGATCGCCGGCGCGGCACAGCCACAGGACGACGGCACTTCGCTGTGGCCTGTCACGCCTCCAGGCGCCAAAACGCCCGTCGAGGCGATGAAGCTCTCGTCGCCGGCCATCCTCTATGTGCCGCCTGTCGAGCCACCGGCGCCTCTGGGCTCGCTGCTGCATCTGTCGGTCGAGGGCCATACCGGACCCAACGTTCGACCCGCCGAAGCAGCTCCGGCCTCGATACCAGCGCTGTCGCTGGCCGCGCCCATGCGACTGGATGTCGCCGTGCGCAAGGCCCTGGACGACATCGTCGCTGAACTCAACGGCCGCGCAGGAGCAGCAGCCGCACGCCGCGTCCCCACCGGGCTGTTCGTCCCTCTTGCCGAACTGCAGGCGCGCGGCATCCAGACCCCGCACGCGATCCGCGCGCTGAGCGACGTCCGGATGCTGGCACCCGGCGATTTCGCTGCGATCCCCATGGCGCATCGCGACGTGGATGGAGCGCCCGTCCCCGGAGTGATCATCGCCGCGCGCCACGTCTCGGGATTCATCGCGCCCGAGGACATTGACCCGCACGAGGGCAGCTGACATGCTGATCCGCCCCTACGAGATGCCGTGGCGCCGGGCCTACGAGGCCTATGCGGCGACCGTCTGGCTGCTCGCCGCGCTGGGCAGTGCCTGGGCGGCCCAGCGTGCCGGCGTGCCAGTCCGGGTGTCGCTGCCGCTGGCGCTGTGCTGTCTTGCGCTGGCGGCGCTGCGCGCACTCCAGTCCCTGCGCATCCTGGTCGCACGCGCGTCGCTGACCGGACGCGCCATGGAAGTCATGCCACCGGACCAGCTGGAGCGTCTGACGCGCGATCCGGATCAAGTCTTCCTTGGCTTCGGCTTCGAGTGGCAGCCGCACCATTCACAGCGTCTCTACGAACTCTCCAAGATCGACCACCGCCAACTGGCCGTTTCACCTCGCCTGCTCAACCTGCTCGGCCATGACGTGCGGCCACAGCCTGATGCGGAGATCGGTCTGCCCTACATCCACGGCGTCGAGCCCATCGAACATCCACAACACCGACCGCTGCAGAACTTCGAGGGCGGCACACTGCTGGTTGGCACGACGCAATCAGGCAAGGGGGTGGCCCTGGCCAACCTGATCGGCCAGGCCATCCGCCGCGGCGATGTGGTCATCGTGATCGACCCCAAGAACAGCGTGCGCCTCAAACGCGCCGCGATGCGCGCCTGCGAGCTGTACCGCGAGCGGGGTTGCTTTCTCGAGTTCCATCCGGCCTTCCCGGAGCGGGGCGCCCGCCTGGACTTCACGTTCAACTGGCAGAAACCGACCGAGCTGCCATCTCGCATCCAGGCCATCCTGCCGCCCGACACGGCCGGAGCCTTCGGCGCCTTCGCATGGGACGCGGTGAACGTCGTCGTGCAGGCGCTGGTGGACCTGGAGGAACGGCCCAACCTCGCCAAACTGGCCCGCTACATCGAGGGCGGCATCGAGCCCGTGCTGGAACAGTCGCTGCGCCGCTTCTTCGAGGCTGAGCTGGGGGCCCAATGGCGCGAGCAGCCCGAGATGAAGCGTCTGCTCAACGAGGCCCACCGCGGCAACATGAGGCGGCCGTCGGAGGCGACCACCGCCGACCTGATGGCCTTCGCGTCCTACTACGAGCACCAGGTGCCGCAGTCGCAGCGCAACAAGGTGATCGACTCGCAACTGCGCGTGTTCCGCCACAACCGCGAGCACTACCAGAAGATCACCGCCAACCTGCTGCCGGTGCTGTCCATGCTGACCTCCGGCGATCTGGGTCGCAGCCTGAGTCCGGACCCCTTCGATGCCGATGACGTGCGCCCGATCATGAACTTCGAGAAGATCGAGCGCGGCGGCCATGTGCTGTACATGTGCCTGGATGCATTGCCTGACCCCTCAGTCGCCTCCGCGATCGGCGCGCTCGCGCTGGCCGACCTGGCTGCGCGCGCCGGCATGCGCTACAACCTGGGCGGCTATCGCCGCATCTCGCTGTTCGTCGACGAGGTGTCGAACGTCATCAACCAGCCCTTGATCGAGATCCTCAACAAGGGCGCCGAGGGTGGCATCTACACCACCTGTGCGATGCAGACACTGGCCGACTTGGCCAAGCGCCTGGGCAGCGAGGACGCTGCGCGCATGGCGCTGGGCAACCTGAACAACCTGATCGCATTGAGGACCAAGGATCGGCCGACACAGGACTTTGTCGTTGAGACCTTTGGCAAGACGGCCATCCACACCGTTCGCGTGGGGCTGAGCCACGGCGGCGACGCGCATCTGGGCGACTTCTCATCCAGCCACTCGACCCAGCTCACCGAGAGCTTCGAGGAGATCGTGCCGGCCGACGTGCTGGGACGCTTGCCCAACCTGCAGTACTTCGCCTCGATCTCCGGCGGCCGGCGCATCAAGGGGCGGTTCACCATCCCCGACACGAGCGCACCCGGCTCGGCGCAGCCAGCAGCGGCGGCAACCGCAACCGCAACCGCAACCGCCAGCGCACCATGATTCGGCTGACCGCGATCGCGTCGTTGACCTTGCTGCTGGTGCTCGTGCTGTACCTGCCTGCGGCCATGCCGCCCGAACGCTTCGTCGCGCAACTGCGCTCGGAACAGCTGATGAACGAGCGCTTTTGGGGGCAACCGCATGCGCTGCGCATCCTGAATCGCATGCTGGATCTGCAGGCGGGCATGGCGGGCGTGAACCCGGTGCCGTCCGGCGCGAACGCCCCCTCGCCCGACCAAGTCCACGCCGCCGTCGCCGACGAGATGGGCCGCGTGAACCAGCGCCTCTTTCAAAACGTCTACTTCCGCTCGATCGACGCGCTGCTGGCGCTAGCCACCTACCGCTTCTGTGCGCTGCTCGAATGGTTGCCCGCGCTCTGGCTGATCGTGGCGGCGCTGTTCGCGGACGGCCTGCTGACGCGGGTAATCCGGTCCATGGAGTTCAAGCAGCACAACCCGGAGGTCTTCGCGCTGCATGCGTGTGCCGCCATTGCCGTCGTTTGCGGCACTGTGCTGGCATTCGTCCTGCCGATCCCAATCGATCCGATGGTCTGGGGCTCGGTCCCGCTGGTCGTTGCGATATTCGTTCGAGGCAGCACGGCGAGCTATCACCGACGGCCGTAAGCCCAGCCGCCGACCGTTCGCGCGCCGATGGCGAATTCGACCTGCCTTGCCCCGAATTGCCGCGCGACGGGAACGACGCCGATGTCTACGCTGGAGTCCATCAAGTCACCGGCCGAGACACACGCCATGCAACCAACCACGCCGATCCAATCGACCACCGTTTCGACTGCGATGCCCGGCCGCACGGACACCGGCGACACGATCGAAACCTTCGTCTGGGTCGAGGAGCATGACTGGCTCTACGCCCTGCTTCAAAGTGGGTTGAACGTGTCGCCGAAGTTCCGCGTGCCCGACTTGATCAGCGCCTGCGTATCCCAGCTCCTCGCGCAAGAGGACGCCTCGGATCGCCTCTTCGGCTACCTCGGCGCTGAGCTGATCATGCGTGCACCCGGCACGCCGCGTCGCAAGGAGTCGATGTGGCGTGACCAGTACCAGCAGTTGCAGGCCCTGCAGCGCTCACCCAGCAACCGCTACCCCAACCCACAATTTCAACTCGACCAGTTGACCACGGCCTGTGTGGCCTTGGCGTGCCGAGAGGACCGGAGCGGCGCGACGACGTTGCGACATGCACGCATCAACATCGTGCGCCGCTCGGCCATCGGCAAGGTGATCCTGTCCGCGTGATCGCGCGCACCCTGGCCAACGGCCATACCCGATTTCAACCCGCCCTCCACCCGTTCCCGACCTGCACACGCGCCAACCCCCCGGAGCCTCATGCCGGGCACGGCATCGTTGACTGACCCCGCCCGGGCTGCACCCGGACTCACCCGCCTCCGACCCCGGCCGCCCCGAGCGACCTCACCCACGTCTCCGCGCTTTGCGGAGTGGTTCGGATCCTACGAGGTGAGCCATGCCGCTTTTGCACGTCGCTACATCGATTCTGCTGATCGCGCTTCCCGGCTGGGCCAGCGCCTGCTGGGACGAGGCTGGCCAACGTTACGGCGTGTCGCCGCAGTTGCTCTACGCCATCGCCCGCGTCGAGTCAAACCTCAATTCGGCGGCCGTCAACCTCACCCATCGTCAGCGCACCGGCAGCTACGACATCGGGCTGATGCAGATCAACAGCTCGAATCTGCCTGCCTTGGGTCGGCACGGCATCACCGAGCGCGATCTGCAGGACCCCTGCACCAACATCCACGTCGGCGCCTGGCTGCTCGCGCAGAACTTCGCGCAGCACGGCGTCAGCTGGCAAGGCGTCGGTGCCTACAACGCCGCCTGCACGCAGCTCAAGGGCAGTGCCTGCGAGTCGGCGCGCAGCCGATACGCCTGGCTGGTCTATCGCCGCCTTCCACGCAGCGGGCCTGTGCAGGCGCAACAGGGCCAAGCCGCTATCGCCTCGGCACGCCCGATCCTCGCCGCACGGGTGTCGCCATGAGCCGAACCGCATTGATGCTCGGCGTGCTCGTCGCCATGTTCTGCGGCCTGTCGCTCGTCGCCTGCGGGCTGTTCGGGACCGACGTCGCGAAGCTCGACTCGCCGCACGCACCAGGGTCCGCATCCGCCACCCACCGGATCACACAACTCGACTTTGCACGCGAGGCCCGATACGCCCATTGCGTGGAGCCCGCCTGTCCCACCGTGACATCCAAGACGCTCGCGGCGCTTCCTGCTCCTGCCGCATCGCGCGTCGTTCCCCAGGCCATCGCCCAAACCGCCAGTGCGGCGCCGGGCAGGGACACCACCCCGCCACCGTCCACGCTGCTCACAACCCCGGCGCCCCACACGCTGGTCCTGCACTTCAGGATCAACAGCGCCGCACTGACGACCGCTCACAAAGCCCTGCTGCGCGACGCGCTGGCAGACCTGCAGCGCACCGATCGAATCGTGATCGCCGGCCGCACCGACGATCTGGGCAGCGAGGCACTCAACCAGTCGTTGGCCTTCGCACGGGCTCTCGCCATTCGCGATCACCTGCTGGACTTGGCGCCGGATTTGCCCGCCCGCATCTCGATCGACGCCAAGGGGCGCTGTTGCTACGCCGTTGCGAACGACACCGAGCCGGCACGCGCGCAGAACCGCCGCGTCGAGATCAGTTTCACGCCGCGAACGGGAAGGACGCCATGACGCCCTGCCCGCCGTTCGAGAGTACCGAGCCACAGCCACCGCGCTGGCTCACGCCGGCCGCAGCCCGTGCGCCGCCGCGCGGCGACGTCGGCCGCACTCTGCGCCGCCCTCAACACCGCATTCGCACCCTGTGTTCCCCTCATTTGGAGCCTCTTCATGAGCACTGCTGTCCTTCGCCCCGTTGTCATCAACCGCAAGCCGCTGGCCGCCTTCGCGCTGCTGGCCTTGCTCACCCTCGGCCTGGGCATCGCGATGCCCGGCTACGCCCTGGACCTGGTGGCCTTCACCGGCATCACCGGCCCGATGGTCTCCGCGCTCACGCAAATCGCCGCGCTCGGCCCAGGCATCAAGGCCCTGGTCGGCTTCGTGGGCTTCGTCGTCGCACTGATCTCGCTGTCCGCGCTGCGCAACTTCGGCCCGGTGCTGTTCTACGTCGGCCTGGCGATCTTCGCGGCGGTCGGTCTCGTGATCGCCGGCGCCATCATGGGCGCGGTGATCTGACGCTGCGGCACCGACGCTTCCTGGAGGCCGCATGCAAGCCAACACCTACATCCCGCGTCGCCTGGACGACCAGTGGAAGATCGGCTTCTGGGACGTCGACGTCGCCGCGCCACTGCTGTTCGGCCTGTTCATGGGCTACATGTCGGGATCGAAGCTGTCCTTCGTCGCATGCCTGGCCGCGGGCATGTTCAGCTCGCGCTGGATCGCCCGCATCAAGGCCGACAAGCACCCGGCCTTTGCCGTGCACTGGCTGTACTGGCACCTGCCCACCAGCCCGATGACGATGTTGCGCGCCACGCCGCCGTCGCACCTGCGGCGCATGGTCGGCTGAAGCCTCGAGGAAACGACCATGGACTTCGACCGGCTCAACGGCGACCTCAAGGAACTGCGTCGCCGCAACCGCGGGCTCGGCCTGGCCGTCGGCGCCCTCGCCATCGGCCAGATCGTCGCGCTGGTCGTGATCCTGAACCTGCTCGGTTCGGTGCGCACGCTGGTCGTGCCGCCGTCGCTCAACAAGTCCTTCTGGGTCGAGCGCGACAAGGCCAGCAGCGAATACCTCGAACAGATGGGCAGTTTCATCGCCTGGCTGGTGCTGGACGTCACACCCTCGTCCATCGACTGGAAGAAGGACATCTTGCTCGGCTACGTCGAGCCTGAACAGCACGGTGCGCTGAAGACCCGCCAGGAACTGGAGGCCGCGCGCCTGAAGCGCATCAACGCCAGCACCGTCTTCGCTCCCCAGCAACTGGTGCCGAGCGAGGACGCGCAAAGCGTGGTCGTGCGGGGCCGATTGCGCACCCTGGTCAACGGCCTGGAGACCGCCAACGACGCCAAGGCCTACCTGGTCGAGTTCAGCTACGCCGGCGGACGCATGCACCTGAAGACCTTCAAGGAGATTCCCAATGCTGCTCCGTAGCTCCGGCAAGCGATCGGGCGGCCACGCCACGCGGCGATGGCTGAACCGGTCGGCGGTCCTCTTCCTCGCCGCGGTCCCCGCCCTGCCTGCGTTCGCGCTGCAGGTGATCGAAGCCCGCGACGGCGTGGCCGTCGAGGCCATCGTGTCGATCAAGGAAGCGACCCGCATCCGCATCGAAGGCGCGCCGATCACCGACGTGTTCGGCAGCATCTATTCGAGCAACTGTGGCGTGCCGCCCCAGGCGTTGGCGGGAACGAGCCCCGGCGTCTCTACGCCCGGCGGCAACGCAGGCCCGCTCGTGAATCCCGCCGGCGAGATCGTGCTCGAGTGCGACCGCGACAAGGGCGAGATCTACGTGCGGCCAATGGGCGAGACATTGGATGGGAAGGGCAAGCCCGTCAACCTGTTCATCTCGTCGGCCCAGGCCACCTACACGCTGCTGCTGCGCCGCGCCGACACGCCGGCCGACACCATCGTCATCCGCGACAAGACCGCGCGTACGGCAGCCGCCGTCGGATCGCCGGCCACCCAGGGCCCCCAAGGCACTTCGGCGAACCACGTCCGCGCGATGAAGGCCCTGCTGGTGGCCATGGCCTCGGACCGCGTAACTCCGGACATACGCGTCGATGAGATCAACCAACCCGTCCAACTCTGGGCGGAAGCCAGGCTCCTGCTGCTACGGCGCTACGAAGGCCGCAGCCTGGTCGGAGAACACTACCAGTTGCACAACGTCAGCTCGACCGTGATGGTGCTGGCCGAGCAGGAATTCGATCGCCCCAACAGCGCCGATGGCGGCCAGGTGCTTGGCGTCGCGATCGAGCACCACAACCTGCGCCCTGGCGAGAGCACCAGCGTGTTCGTCATCCGTCGTGGAGGCACGCAATGAACAGTGCCAACTTCAAACCCGCCGCTGCGCTGCGTAACGGGCTTCGGGATGCACTGCGGCGCATCGTCGAGCGCCTGTCGCCGAAGCAGCGCCAGGTCGCGATGCTCGGTGGCGTGCTGCTGGGCGGCATCGGGCTGCTCTGGCTGGTTTTTGCGGCCAACGACAACAGCGGCAAGGACAAGGCCATCAAGACCGGTACCGGCACGCCCAGCGCCGTCACCAACATCGGCGTGATGCCACCCGGCCAGCAAGTCAACCCGGTGGACCAGTGGGTCGGCACGGCGGGCAGCAAGCTCGCGCAGTACGAGACCGAACGCGAGGAACAGGGCCGGCTCAATAAGGACCGGCAGGCCTTCGAGGCGCGCACGATGCAGCGCTTTTCCGAGTTGGAACAGCGGCTGACTTCGGCAACGCAGGCGGCGGCATCCAACGCGCCGCCGGCAACAGCGCCGGCGCCGATGCCACCCGCGCCGCAAGGCATGCCACCCGCAGCCAGTCTTCCGCCGCCGCTGGCTCGGCCCGGCGCCATGCCGCCAGGCGTGCCGGGTGGTCTGGCCACGCCGACCGCGCCGGCGCCGGCAGCCCCGGTGCTCACCCGCATCACGCTGAGCGACCGAGCCAAGGCGGCGGAGACCTCACCGGCGGGCACAAGCCCCGGCGCGGCTGCGACCAGCGACGCGCGCACCGTCTCGACCTTCCTGCCCGTGAGCTTCACGCGCGGCACGCTGCTGGGTGGTCTGGATGCACCCACCGGCGGCCAGTCGCAGTCGAACCCGCACCCGGTACTGATCCGCCTGTCGGACAACTCGGTGCTGCCCAACCGTTTCCGGGGCGAGTACCGCGACTGCTTCGTGATCGCCGCCGGCTACGGCGACATCAGCTCCGAGCGCGCGTACCTGCGCACCGAGAACCTGTCCTGCGTGCGCGCCGACGGCGCGACCCTGGAGGTCAAGGTCCAGGGCAGCGTCTACGGCGAAGACGGCAAGGTCGGCATGCGTGGGCGCCTGGTCACCAAGCAAGGTCAGATGCTCGCCAATGCCTTGCTGGCCGGTGTGGTGAGCGGCATCGGCCAGGGCGTGTCCAGCGCATCGACCACCTACAGCACCTCGGCACTCGGCACCATCGCCAGCGCCTCCGGCGCCGAGGCCTACCGCGCCGGCATCGGCAGCGGCGTGGGCAAGGCGTTGGACCGGCTCGCCCAGTACTACATCAAGCTGGCCGAGAACACCTTCCCGGTGATCGAGATCGACGCCGGCCGCGAGATCGACGTCGTGATCACCAAGGGCGTGCGCATCGATGTGCCGATGACCGCCTCGGTCGCCACGTCGGTCGAGGCGCCTCGCTCCAACCCACTTCCCACCTCCCGCTACCAGGAGCCTACCGATGATGGCGACTACTGATCGCATGCGCCGCGCATGCTGCGCAGCGCTGCTGCTGACCGTACTCGCGGGTGCCATCGCACCAGCAACCGCGGCCACGCCCGACGAGACCCGACTGCTCGAACGCCTGCGCAAGGCCAACCCCGGCACGCGCTTCACCGAGGTCACGCGCTCTCCGGTGGACGGGCTCTACGAAGTCTGGATGAACGGCAACGTCGCCTACGTCTCGGCCAGGAACCCGCGCTATTTCGTCTTTGGCCGCGTGTTCGACACCCAGACGATGCGCGACCTGACGGGGCCCAAGCTCGCGTCGGCATCGCGCTCGGCACCCAGTCCGGCAACCGAGGTCGCGGTGGACAAAGTGGAGTTCGACCAGTTGCCGCTGGCCGATGCGATCAAGACGGTGCGCGGCAATGGGCAGCGCAAAGTGGCGATCTTCAGCGACCCGGGTTGTTCGTTCTGCCGCCGGCTCGAACCCGAACTGGCCGGCATCGACGACGTCACGGTCTACACCTTCCTCCTGCCCTTCCAGGGAAGCGCCAAGCCGATCGCGATCTGGTGCGCCGCCGACCGCGCACTGGCCTGGCAGCGCTACATGCTTCAGGGCGATGCGGCGTCGCTGAGCCAGACCGCCACCTGCGAGCACCCGGTGGAGCGCAACCTGGCGCTGGCACACCGGCTGGGGGTGCAGGGCACGCCGACCTTGATCTGGGCCGATGGAACACGCACCGACGGCTACGTGGAGCGCAGCGTGCTCGAAGCGCGCCTGAAGCAGGCATCTGCGGAGGTGCGGCCATGAACCGAGCCCATCGCCTGCCGCAGGCCTGCGGCCTGACCGGGCTCATGCTGGCCATTTGCAGCGGCATCAGCGGCTGCATGAACCTGTCCGGCCTGAGCGGCAGTTCGAGCTACGCCTGCAAGGCCCCCGACGGCGTGACCTGCGACTCCGTGTCCGGCACCTACGCCAACGCAGTGCAGAACAACCTGCCCAGCCAGCGTCGACGCGCGAACACGCCGGCGGCCTCCGGCAGCCCGCCGGCATCGGCTCCCACGGCCAGTGTGGTCACCCCCGCCGCTATGACCGAGAGCATCCCGGCCACTCCCGTCTCGCTGCGCTCTTCACCGCGCATCCTGCGCCTATGGTTCAAGCCCTGGGAAGACGCGGATCACGACCTGTACGACCAGGGCTACGTCTACGTGCAGGTCGATGCCGGTCAATGGCAAATCGAGCACGTGCAGCGGCAGATCCGCGCCACCTATGCGCCGTTGAAGCCACCACCACGCGCCGCAGCCACCGAGGCCAAAGACGGCGCCGCGCTGCCCACCAACCTCAAGAGCCTGCCTCGTCCAGTGGACGGTGCATTTCCTGGAACTCCGTCTCCGGTCGCCCCTGCCCCGCGCAGTGGCGACAACAACGAGTAGGGATGAGCACCATGCAAGCAACCACCACCGCTCCTCAGCCAAGCCAACCTCAGCGCCCACCGCTGTTCGGCTTCGGCCAGACCACCAACACCCCGGCCGAGCAGTTCGCGTCCTGGCTGCCCTACTCGGCCTACCTCGCCCCGGAGAAGCTCTTCGTCAACCGCGACAGCCTGGGCTTCATGCTCGAGGTGATGCCGCAGTCGGGCGCCGACGAGCGCATGGCCGAGGTGCTGATGTCGCTGTACGCCAACTGCCCGCCCGGTACCGGCTTGCAGTTCCACCTGTTCGCGTCACCGCACATCCGCGAACAGTTGCGCCGCTACACCAATCTGCGCGTCGAGGACGAAGACCAGACCGAGAAAGCCCAGCGTTGGGGCCGGCCCGCGCGCAACGACAACCTGTTCCGCCGCCTCGCGCGCCAGCGCGTCGGTCACTTGCTGCACGGTGCACAGCATTCGTTGACCACGGGCTTCCACTACACGATCCGGGATTTCCGGCTGATGCTAAGCGTCAGCCTACCCGGCGACGCCGAGGATCTCAATCGCCGCGACGCGGTTCTGGCGCTGCGCGAGTCGATCGCCTCGACGCTGCGCTCGGCCTCGCTGCCGAACCAGGTCTGCGACGCTGCCGACCTGATCAACTGGTGCGCGCTGTTCACCAACCCGGATCGAATTTCTCAGACGGACGCGCCGAACCTGCACTACGACGATGGCCGCGAGATCCGCGACCAGATCGTCGACTTCGACACCATCCAGGATGCGCAGCCCGGCGGGCTGCGGCTGTGGAAGGAGAGCAGCCCGGACGTGTTGGAGGCGCGCTTCTATTCGATCAAGAGTTTCCCCGAACGCTTCGCGCTCTGGCAGATGGGCTCGCTGATTGGCGACCTGATGCAGCCGGCGCTGCAGTACACCGCGCCCTTCCTGCTGACCATGGGTGCTCACGTGCTCGACCCCAACGTCACCAAGTCGGTGGTCACCGCCAACCACGTGCGGGCGACGCAGAACGCCAAGAGCAAGATGGCCGAGGTGATGCCCGACGTGGGCAAGAAGCTGCAGGACTGGACCGCCGCGGCCGAGGCCATCGACACCGGCGGCAGCCTGGTCAGCCTGTACCACCAGCTCGCGATCTTCTCCAGTCCGGCCCGGGCGGTGTCTGCGCACGAGACCGCCAACGCGATCTGGCGCGGACGCGGATTCCAGCTCAACGCCGACACCTACATGCACCGGCAGGCGCTGCTCGCCAGTCTGCCGATGACGCTGTCGGAGCGCTTCCACCGCGACCTTGCCAAGATGCGCCGCGTCTCGCGCAAGACCATGGCCAACGCCATTCACCTGGCGCCACTGATCGGCGAATGGCGCGGCACGCGCACGCCGGCGCTGGTGTTCGGCGGCCGGCGCGGCCAGCTGATGACCTTGGACCTGTTCGACAACGACCTGGGCAACTACAACTTCGCGATCATCGGTGCTCCGGGCTCCGGCAAGTCGGTGCTGATGAACGAGATGGCCTGGTCCTATCGCGCCATCGACGCCAAGGTCTGGATGCTGGACCTCGGCCGTTCGTTCGAGAAGCTGTGCCGCAAGGCCAAGGGCACCTACATCGAGTTCAAGCCCGAAGTCGACATCTGCCTGAACCCGTTCACGCACATTCTCGACATCCAGGAAGACATCGACATGCTGGTGCCGGCCATCTCCAAGATGGCCTCGATGTCGCGGCCGCTGGACGAGGTCCAGTACAAGGCAATCTCGGCGATGGTGCTCAAGCTCTTCCGCCAGTACGGCAACGACCTGACCGTCACCGCGCTGCGCGACGCCTTCAAGACCGGGACCATCGAAGAGCTGGGCGTGCGCGACGACCCGCGCATCCGCGATCTCGCGGTCATGCTCAATCCCTATGCGCGTGGCGGTCAGTACGAGCGCTTCTTCGAGGGGCGCAGCAACGTCGATTTCAGCAACGACTTCATCGTCATCGAGAACGAGGAGCTGAAGCGCCGGCCCGATCTGCATGCGGTGGTGAACATCCTGCTGCTGCACCAGATCACCGGCGAGATGTACCTGACGCGCAACCGGCGCAAGGTGCTTTTCATCGACGAGTTGAAGCAGCAGTTGGGTGACATCGGCGCCGACGATCCGGTCAAGGCCGCGGTGGTCGAGGAAGCGGCCAGGCGCGCCCGCAAGTACGGCGGCTCGCTCGGCACCGCGACGCAGAGCGCCGACGACTACTACGGCTCGGCGCAGATGGAGGCGGCCTTCAACTGCTCGGACTGGGTGTTCCTGCTGCGGCAGAAGCCCGAATCGATCGAGATGCTCGACCGCAAGGGGCGACTCTCGATGGATGAGCCGAAGAAGCGGCTGCTGAATTCCCTTCGCACCGAGCCGGGTGTGTTCTCCGAGCTCTACATCTCGTCGCCGGTCGGCGAAGGCGTGGCGCGCAACATCCTCGATCCGGCCACGCACCTGCTGTTCTCGAACAAGCTGGAGGACAACGCGCCGATCGACGAGCTGCGCGCACAGGGCTACAGCATCGACGACGCGATCGCCGAGTTGCTGCGCCGGCGGGGACACGCGGTATGAGAGCCGCCGTGTCTTTGTCGCTCCAAGCTGCGGCCACGCTGTTCACCGCCGCAGCGATGCTCGCCGCCTACGACCACTGGGTCGTGCGCCCGGCGCTGCGCGTCGGCATCGTCGACGTCGGCGAGGTCTACCGGCAGAAGGAAGCCGAGTTCACGCTGATCCTGACCAAGGCCGGCTCCGACGACGAGCGCCAGAAGGCGATGGCGATGGCGCGCGTCTTCGCGCAGCGGCTGCCGGCAGCGCTGGACGAGCTGCCGCGCGAGTGTGGTTGTCTGGTCGTCCTCAAGAGCGCGGTCGCCGGCGCAACGCCACGCACGGTGGATCTGACGGCCCACCTCAGGCACAAGGTGGAAGCGCCATGATCTTGCGCGACTCCCCCAAGGTCCAGGCACTTGTTCTCTTGCTGCGGCACATGCGGCAGCGCTGGTACCTGTACCTGCCGGTTTTCGCGATCTGGGCCCTTGCCTACCTGCGGCTCTTCGTCGATCCGACGCCGCGCGTGCCGGTGTTGTTCAACTGGACACCCAGCCTGCCGTGCCGGATCGCCTGGCTGCAGCACGGCGCCCACGAACTGAAGCGCGGTGACTACATCGTGTTCGCCTTCGATGGCGAAGCCCGGGCGGCCTACCCCGGCCTGCAGGGGCAGCCCTTCTTCAAGGTCGTGCGTGGCCTGCCCGGCGACCACGTGACCGTCGCCGGCCGCATTGTGTCGATCAATGGCGAGGTCGTCGGCACGGCCAAGACGCACGCCTTCGACCGGCGGCCGCTCGAGCCGATCGCCGAAGTCGTGATCCCGCCGGGGCGCTACTACGTGCAGGGCACCAGCCCCGATTCCTTCGACTCGCGCTACCGCGCCAGCGGTCTGGTGCGCGCCGACCAGGTGCTGGGCACCGTGGTCCCGCTGCTTTAGGGAGGCACGAATGGCACGCTTGCTCGTACCGGTGTTGGCGCTGTGGGTCGCCATTGGTGCGCACGCCCAGCCGGCGTCCGCACCGGTATCCACGCCTACCGCCGGCGAGATTCCGATGGCCGACTACCTCGGCCTGCTCGCCCAGATCTCGCCTGCGGCTCGCGAAGGCACCGAGCTCTACCTGCAAGCCGTCGAGCGGCACTGCCGACGCAGCCTGACCACAGCGGAACTGCGCCGTGCGATGTCGGACGGCAGTGGCGATCCGGTGTTGATGGGCCTGATCCGCGCCAGCCAGCTGCGCGACGCCAAGGCGATGGCCGAACTGGGCCAGCGCATCGAGTGCGGGGGCCGGCGATGACGCAACTCGCACCCTTCGCATTCGCAACGCTGCTGCTGTTCGGCGTGACCGCCCGCGCCGTCGACCTTGGGACCATCGGTCCCACCTACGGCATCACCGAGCCGCACCTGCTCGCCGACATCGAGCGGCGCCTGCGCGAGAAGGAGCGCAGCGGGGAGTTGCAGCGCCTCATCGACGAGGCCCGCGCGCGCGGCGTTGAGGCGGTGAGGCAGCCAGCGCCGGTAGAGGGCCTGCGCGCCACCGAGACCGCAAGGACCTTCTACGTCGACCCGAGCTTCACGCTCGACCGCAACATCGTCGATGCCGGTGGTCGGTTGCTGTTTGCCGCCGGCACACGCAAGAACCCTCTTGACGTGGTGTCGCTGTCCAAGCGGCTGCTGTTCTTTGATGCGCGCGACCGTCGCCAGGTCACGCGTGCGCGCGAGCTGATGGCCGGCAACGGCGCGCCCATCAAGCCCATCCTGACGGGTGGCTCGTACCTGGACCTGATGAAGTCCTGGCGCGTCCCGGTCTACTACGACCAACAGGGCGTGCTGACCCGGCGATTCGGCATCCGGCAGGTGCCGGCGCTGGTCTCGCAGGAAGGACTTCGCCTGCGCATCGACGAGATGGTGACGAGATGAACGCCATCCATCGCGCCACTCGCGCCTTCATGCGCTTTGCCATGGCATTGACGCTACTCGCTTCAGCGGGCCTGTCCGTGGCGTCGGACAGCCTCACCTGCACCGGCAAGTTCCCGAACCCGATCACCGACATCTGCTGGAGCTGCATCCTGCCGATCAGCATCGGCAGCGCGACGATCGCCAACTTCGACGGCCAGGAGGACATCCCGAATCCGTCCAGCCCAGTGTGCAGCTGCGGCGTCAATCCGACCATCGGTTTGTCGATCGGCTTCTGGGAGCCGGCGCGGCACGTCGAGGCAGTGCGCAAGCCCTTCTGCCTGGCGTCCCTCGGCGGCATCGACCTCGACCCGGGCATCAGTGCACCGTCGGCCGCGCGTTTCACGCGACCGGAAGGCGATGGCGACGGCGGCAGCTTCTACCAAGCGCACTTCTACATCAACCCCGTCCTGTACTGGTTGGAGGTCGTCACCGACTTCCCTTGCCTGGAGCGCGGTTCGTTCGACCTCGCCTACATGACCGAGGTCGACCCGCTTTGGAACGACGACGAGCTGACGCTGATCCTCAACCCCGAGGCGGTGCTGTTTGCCAACCCCGTGGCCATCGCTGCCTGCGCGGCCGACTGCGTGGCCGCGACGGCCGGCTTCGGCATCGCCGAGATGTTCTGGTGCGCCGGCTGCCAAGGTGGCCTGTACCCGATGGACGGCCGCGTGCCCTACCACATGGGGGGCGTGCGCACCGCGGCGCTGCTGGCCCAGCGGCTGACCGCCAAGATGCATCGCGAGTTGCTGGCCTGGGGCTGGCACGGCCAGGCGGGCCTGTGCGGGCCCTACTTCCTGCCGGCCATGGACAAGACGGCCTACAAGACCCAGCTCACCTACCCCACCGCCAACACCGCGAAGGACGGCGGCCGCTGTTGCCAGCCCTTCGGCCGCTCGACCATCGTGTGGGGTGCGGGCAAGGAGTACCCGGTGCGTGGCGAAGACTTCGCCTTCATGTTGTTTCGCAAAAGGAACTGCTGTGTGGGTTACTGATCGCCATCGTTTCATGGTCGCGGCGGCGCTGGTGGTTCTGCACACCGCACATGCCCGGACGCCGCCAGTCGTCACCGACGCGGACATCGAGCGCGCCAAGCGCTCGCAGCCCAGCGTCAGCGAACAGGACATGCAGCGGGCGCGCGAGCGCAACCGCATGCCGACCGACGCAGAACTGCGCCGCGTGCCGGTGCCCTCGTCGCCGCGGATCGACGCCTTGCCAAAACCCGCCACCCAAGCTCCGCTGGATCTGGAGGCTTTGTCGCGTGGCTTCGATGCCCATGCCGGTCAACCCGCGCTGGGGGCGCAGCCCGGTCCCGCACTCCTGGTGTTCATCAGCTTCGCGATGCCTGAGGCAACGCTGAGCCGGCTCGTTGACCAGGCGGGCCGCGCCCAGGCCTCGCTGGTGCTGCGCGGTTTGGTCGACGGCTCGCTGGTCCACACCGTCACGCGCGTGCAGCAGTTGATCGGCTCGCGCAAGGTTGCGGTGCAGATCGATCCGCAGGCCTTCGACCGCTACGCGATCACGCAGACGCCATCCTTCGTGCTGGTGCGCGACGGCGCACCAGCGCAGCCCTGCGCCGGCGGTCTGTGCGCACCGGGCGATGCCTTCGTCCGCGCTGCCGGCGACGTGAGCCTGGACTATGCGCTGGCGCACTTCCAGCGCGCGGCGCCGGCGTTCGCGAAGGACGCGGGCAGCTTCATCAAGCGGCTCAAGGGCTGAGGTGGGGCCATGGACACGTTCATCCGCAAACTCATCGTCTGGTTCACGCTGTTCTGCTTCGTCACGACCCAGACGGCAGTGGCCGCAGACCCGCACGCCGAGGGTGTCGCCGCCGGCCAGGCGGCCAACCCGGTCGCACGCGGCAGCGTGACCACGCCCAGCGCCACGGCCGTGATACCCGGCTACACGACCGCACCGCCCGAATCGGCCTACTACAAGAAACCCAACCTCGCCGCCCAGGGCAACGCCCGGCTGGCGCTGTGCGCCACGATGCCGAACGACCCGGTGTGCCAGGCGCAGCGAGGGGCGCTGAACTCTGCCAACACGCCGCGGCCCGCCGTCAGCGCCAACGATCCCGCCGTGCTGGCGGCCCAGGGCATCATGCGCAGCCCCTCGTCGGTGCTCGAGGACCTGGCCTCGTACTACAGCGGCTGCACCACGACCACCACCACCGTGCCGGCGGGCACGCAGCCGCGCAGTTGCCTGCGCTTTGAGGGCGTCGGCAACTACAGCTGCGCGAACACGCTCTCGGTCGGGATCGAACGCAGTACCAACTGCACGCCGGGCGAGTGGTTCGCCCACGCAGCCTCTGGCAGCACGGGACTCGATGCCCAGTGCACGCCGGACCGTCCGGAAACGGCCCAGCATTTCCGAGTCACGCAGGACGGCTCGCCGCTGGTCTTCTTCGACGTCGACATGACGACGCCGGTGGTCTTCCCTCAGATGGTGGCCGTGCTGAGCACGAGCTACTCGATGATCACCGGCCAGCCGATCCGCACCGGCGTCTGGGTGGCCGACAAGTCGTGCTCGGGCACCACCTGCAGCTTGACCGCGATGATCGCCTCCGAACTGCAGGAAACCTGCACCGGCGGCGGCGACTCGGGCACCACCTGCACCGACGTCGAGCCTTTCCTGAAGCACTACGCCGCCTGCCGCGCCGGCACGCAAAGCGGCGACAACATCCAGGACACCGTCTGCCAGGGCGACAGCGGGTGCACGACCACCGTGCTCGACGGCACCAAGTGCTACGCGCCGGCCGGAGGCTGGACGCCCTACGCCGGCTACGACGTCACCGGCACCTATCCGGGCTACTACTGGAACCTCGACAGCGACCGCGCGGTGATCGGCTGGGAGCCGAACCCCGACTACGGGCCGATTCCGACGATGCACTTGAGCTACACCCGGCCGCTGACCAGTGCCACGGCATCGGACCATTGGGACGACCAGTGCCCCGCGCTGGCCGATGGCGGCCGCTGCACGGTCAACTCGGCCGCCGTCTGCATCGACGGGCCGGCCACCAAGGTGATCGATGGCGTCGCAGTGACCCGCGACTGTTGGCAATACCAGAGCACGATGAGCTGCAGCAGCGGCGCGCCGGCCGATCAGTGCGCGCCACTCGTTGCGCAGGGCTGCACCGCAACCGGCTCGGCCTGCCAGCGCACCAACGCCGCCACTGGCGCCTGCGAGGTCTATGAGGACAGCTACAGCTGCCCGGTCGCGGCGCACACGGTCACCAGTGCCAGCAACTGCCCGTCGAGCGTGTTCTGCTTCCAGGGCAGTTGCTTCGATACCTCGTACACCAACGACGCCGACTTCGGCCGCAGCATGTCGATGCTGGAAGCCGCGCGGGAATCCGGCGTCTACCTCGACACCGATCGCATGCAGGTCTTCAAGGGCGAGGACAACCGCTGCCGCGATCGCCTGCTCAAGAACTGCTGCTACTCCGACGGCGCTGGCGCGGGCATGACAAACCAGAGCCTGTTCGGGACTGGTTCGCGCCTGGTTTACGACGTCCTGATGAATTCGGAGAACCAGCAGTTCATCTACCAGGGCATGTCAGCGCTCTTGATGGGCGGCGGGTTCAGCGGCACTTTCACAAGCTACGGAGTGACCGTTGCAGTCAACGGTGCAGCGATTCCCGCAGGCTCGGTAGCGGTCTACTCCAGCGAGACCATGATCGTTGCCTTCGACCCCTGGTCGCTGGTCATCGCCGTGATCATCTACATCATCATGTCGATGATGTCCTGCAACGAGGACGAGGGCAAGCTGGCCATGAAGGAAGGCGCCAAGCTCTGCCACACGATCGGCACCTGGTGTTCGTCGTGCATCCGCATCCTCGGCGCCTGCGTGTCCTGCATCGAGCACACGACCTCCAAGTGCTGCTTCAACTCGATGCTCGCGCGCATCGTCAACGAACAGGGCCGTGCCCAGATCGGCAAGGGATGGGGCGGCGCTGAGAGCCCGGACTGCTCGGGCTTCACGGTGGCCCAGTTGCAGTCGTTGGCCTTCGCTGCGATGGACCTGTCGGAGTTCTACGCGTCACTGGTCCCCACGCTGCCCGACGTCGGTGCGCTGCAGTCCAACAGCGCCGGCCGCGTCCCCACCTGCTACTACGGCCAAGGGAGATGCCAATGAAGGTCGTGCTCCTCGCTTTGCTAGCGGCATGGCTGCCAGCCGCCAGCGCGGCCCAGCAGCGCGTTGCGGTCACCGATGCCCGCCCGCTGCTCATCGCGGCCATCGACGCAGCCGACGGCCAAGCCCGCGGTGTGCTCACCGGCCAACTCGCCGACGCGATCACGCAGCGCTTCAAGGCCACGACGCCGATCTACATCGACGTCGACACCGAGCGGCGCTACGTGCAGGCGGGGTGCCGGCGGCTGAAGGTGCGCTTCTGGCAGGACGGCGTGCAACTGCCCGGTGTGCCCGTGCCGCGCCGGCAGACGGTGGACTTCGGCATCAACTACTGCCGCGACGGCCTGCCGCCGAAGTCGCCGAAGGAGATGCCGTGAACGCGCGCACCCTGCTCGCGATCGCGCTGTGGCTCGTGTCGGCGCTCGCCTCGGCCCAGGAGCCGCCGAGCCGCTTCTGGGGCGATGCCTGGCGCGGCTGGCACTTCTATGAAGACCCGGAGGTCGATCCCGATCGACCGGCGGCACCGCCCAAGACTGCCGTCGCGCCCTCCAAGTCCCTACCAACCGCTCCGGCACGTCCGCCCGAGTTGCAGGAGTTCGAGCGCCTGCAGAAGACGCTCGAGGACGTGCGCAACGTCGCGATCATGCGGCCCACCGAGGCCAACGTGCGCCGCTACATGGAGCTGGAGTCGCAGGTCGTGGCGCGCGCCTCGACCTTCGCCGACGTGGCCCAGCGCGTCGCCTGGTCGACGCCTGAGCTCGATCCGACGGTGCAGGGCCGGCCCGTCAATGCGAAGGCACTCGAGGTGTTCGAGCAGCAACAGCTCAGCGACCGCTCGCGCTCGGTCGCGGACCTCGGGCGTGACCACGTGCTGATCTTCTTCTTCCGCGGCGACTGCCCCTACTGCCACGCCTTCGCGCCGACGCTGGATGCGTTCCAGGCACGCCACGGCATCCGCATCGAGGCAGTCAGCGTCGACGGCGGGTCGATGCCGGGCTTCCCCTTCGCGCGACGCGACAACGGCATCGCGACCGCGTTGCGCGTCACGCAGGTCCCCGCCGTCTACCTCGCCCAGCCCTTCACCGGAAAGATCACCCCGATCGGCTTCGGTGTGCTGTCCGAAGCGCAGCTGCTCGAACGCATCACCGCCGTCTCCGCGCCCGGCTACGACGCGATGCTGCCCAGCGCCACGCGGCAGGTCGCCCTTCCATAGTTTCCCAGGAGTGCTCTCATGACCCACTCGCTCCTCCGTCGCACTGCTGTCGCTGGTGCCTGCATCGCCCTAGCGCTGCAGCCGTTGTCGCTGCATGCCGGCGACCTCAACACCGAGGTGAACAACATGTTCAACAACCTCGGCGCGATCGGCAACTACACAGCACCCGGCGCCTTCCGGGGCCAGACCTTCAACACCTACACCGGCGGCAGCTTCTTCATGCGCTCTCCGAACAAGGTGTACCAGCTGGCGGCCATCCAGTTCCCCAGCGCGAAGGCGGGCTGCGGCGGCATCGACGTGTTCGGTGGCAGCTTCAGCCACATCTCGGCCGAAGAGTTCAAGAACATGCTGAAGAACATCACGGCCGCGCTGCCCGGCATCGCCTTCCAGCTCGCGCTCGAAGCGGTGTCGCCCTTGCTGGGCGGCCTCACCAAGTGGGCCAAGGGCCTGGAGACCTGGATCAACAACGCGCGCATCAACTCCTGCGAGACGGCCAAGGCCATCGTCAGCACGGCGGCCGAATCCGCAGGCTACAGCTCGCAGGAAGCCTGCGCCGACCTCGCGGTCGACATGGGCCTGGAAAGCGACCGCGATGCCGCGCGCCGGCGCTGCGCCACCGACCGACCGAGCATCCTGGCCTCGGCGCGCTCTTCGTCGGATCCGAACCTGAAGAACAAGGCACCCTTCGTCGGCAACCTGACCTGGAAGGCGCTGCAGCGCACCGGGACCTACCTGGACGATGCGGAGCGTGAGCTGAACATGAGCGTCGTCGGCACCGTCATCTTCTATCCGGAAGACGCGGCGCGCGATCCGGAACCGATCGCGCCGACCATCACGTCGATCAGCCAGTTGCTCTACGGCCAGGCCACCGGCGCGGGAACCAACGTGACCCAACACCTGCTGCGCTGCAACGACTACAGCAACTGCGACGTCGTGACGCTGAACACCGGCTACACCAGCACGCCGTTCACGGCGCTGGTCGAGAACATGATGCGCTCGATCGCCGACAAGATCGCGACCCGCACCGCCATCGCGAATAACTCGGCCGAGGTGGGGTTCGTGAACCAGACCACTGAGCCGGTCTACAAGATGCTCTCGATCGGCTCCAGCATCCCGGGCTCGGGGCTGACCGACAGCCTGATCGCGCAGTACCGCGACGTGATCGCTGCCGACTACGCCTACGTCTTCCTCGAACGCAACCTGCGCCTCGGCATGGCCGCACTGGACAAGGACTACCTGCTGCAACAGGGGCAGCGCGAACAGGCCAACGTCGTGCGGCAACGGGCGCAGGCGGTGCTGCAGCAGATCGCGCAGGAGAAGAACGCGCTGTACCAGAAGGTGGGCTCGTTCCGCGCCGTGTCCAGCCACCTCGAGCAGTTGGAACGGCAACTGCGCTCCAGCATGCCGCAGCACGTGATGGACATGCTGGGCCATCAGGCGGCCTACGCCGCCCGCTGAATCGGCTCGCGTGTACTGAGCCATGTGGGAGATCTACGCCTACCAGAATGCCGACAGCCTGTTCGGCATCTTCAACGCGGCTGCGGCGATCCATGCGTCGAGCGACTACGCTGCGGCGCTGGCGGCGGTGGCCTTCTGCGGCTTCGTGGCCGCGCTGCTGGCCTACGCTTTCGCGCCGGAGAAGTTGCAGGGCTGGAAATGGCTCGCAAGTGTCGTGCTGGTCTTCGGCCTGCTGATCGTGCCGAAGGTGACGGTGGGCGTCGTCGACAAGACCGGCGGCTCGGCCGTCAAGGTGGTCGGCAACGTGCCCTTCGGCGTTGCGGTGCTGGGCAGTTTGACGAGCACGATCGGCCACACGTTGACGGGGCTGTTCGAGACCGCCTTCCAGGTCATCCCGGGCATCGGCAGTTTGCCGAGCGAACTCACCTACGAACAGCACGGGCTGATGTTCGGCAATCGGCTGATCCGCGACACCGGCAAGGTAGTGTTCCAGGATCCGAACTTCCGCACCGACCTGATCAACTTCATCAACAACTGCACGATGTACGACTTGGTCGACGGCACGCTCGACCCGGCGACGTTCTCGGCGTCGGCCGACGTGTGGGCGCTGATGGCCACGCCCAACCCGGCGCGTTTCAGCACGCTGACCGGCGGCGGCGCGGTCAACATCGACACCTGCCCGAACGTGTACACCAGCCTCAATGGGCGGCTGCCGGCGCAACTCACCAAGATCCAGGGGCAGTTGGCCTTCGCGCTGAACCCGACGCTGCCAGCAGCCACGGCCGCCGGGGTGATCGCTGGGCAGATTCAGCAGGCCTACCTGAAGAACAGCATCGCCGACGCGGCGGCCACCGCCGCCGACCTGATCCGCCAGAACGCGGTGATCAACGCGATCAACGACACCAGCACCATCATCGGCCAGAAGGTCAACGACCCGGCGGCGATGGTGTTGGCCGTCGGCCGCGCGCAGGCGACAGCGCAGCAGAACGCGACCTGGCTGAACTACGGGAAGGTGGCCGAGCAAGCCTTGCCAGTGTTCAGGAACGTGATCGAGGCGGTGACCTATGCGCTCTTCCCGCTGCTGGTGTTGCTGCTCCTGCTGACCAGTGGGCGCGAGACGATGATGGCGTTCAAAGGCTACGCCGGCATCCTGATCTGGATTCAGCTATGGCCGCCGCTGTATGCGGTGCTGAACTACATGGCCTCGGTGTATGCGGCCTATGACCTGGCGGCGGCGGCCGATCTGGGGACAGGCGTGAAGGCTTTGTCGTTGCAGACAGCGTCGCCGATCTACTCGGGGGCGATCTCGGGCGAAGCGATCGTCGGGTACCTGGCGATCAGCATCCCGTTCATTGCCTGGGCGGCGCTCAAGCGGATGGAAAACTTCGGGACGGCGCTGGTGGGTGGGCTGTCGGGGCTGCAGGGGACGTTGTCGGGGAGCACCGGTTCGGCCGCGACGGGCAACGTCAACATGGGCAATGTGGCGATGGACCAGATGCAACTGGCGCCGAATCGCACGTCGGCGTTCATGGGCAGCCTGCAGAACGATCTGAGTGGGAACACGTTCTCGTCGAATGCGTTGACCGGAAGAACGGCAGTCAGCTTGCTGCGGAATCAAGGGTTCGCGTCGCGTGTGGTGTCGATGCGGGTGTCGGAGCAGGATGTGACCGAGGCGAGTCGTCAGGCAGATGCGGCGCGCAGTGAGGTAGTCTCCGCCGGACAACAGCGCTCTGCTGTACTCACCGAAGCCTTCACCCGTGGTCTGGCCAAGATCCGCTCGGCGCGAAGTTCGTCCGGGTCGACTTCCAGCAGCTTTGAGCAACTCGGCGAGACGATGAACCGGCTGGATCAGATCACACGCGGCGTGTCCGACAGCACTGGCCTGTCCCAATCTCAAGTCGCCAACATCGCCTTTGGGGCAGCCGCACATCTCGGCCTGAGTACGCCTTCCATCAGCCCGGTGTCGGCGGGTGCGTCCGTAAAAGCAAACGCGGGCAAGAACTACCAGACGTCCTTGTCTGCTGAGGAGCGAAAGGTTCTGGGTTCGTTGACCAGCGATCAGATCGCGGAGTTCAAACAGTTCGGCGACCGCGTGTCGAAGGACACCAGCTTCAGCAACGCTGTCGGCAGTGATTCACGCGAGGCCCGGGAGTTGTCTTCACGACTTGCGACAACGGCCTCTCGCTCCGAACGGGCAGACGCCAGCTTCGCGGAGCGCACCGCCCGGGCCGAGCGCTTGTCGTCGGCTCGTGAACATGGCGAAACCTTGTCGATCGACATCGCCCAGGATCCGCGCAACCTGGAGATGTTCATGCGCTACGCCGAGCAGTACGGTGGCAACAGCGCAGCTGCCGGCGCCATGTTCGATGCAGAAATCGCTCGTCAGGGATTACGCCCCACCCGCGTCTTCTCGAACGGGTCAGCCCTGCCAACCTCGTTCGAAGACCTGCATCGTCTCCACGAGCAAGAGGCCCACGAACCGGCCTTCAATCCTGATGTTGTCGGAACGGGGCGTGGGCACGGGCGCCAAGTCAAGCGCTTCAGCAACACGGCGCCCGTCGCCGAGCCGCCGCCGACGGCATCACCCTTGCGCGGCGAGGTTCAAACCCACGCAGCGGACCTACGCCAACAAGCGGGGGCCGCGAGGGACGGCTTCGACTCCAAAGCCGAGATCGTCCCAACGGCTGACGGAACGCTCACGTCGAAGAAGTCGCTGCTGAAGCAGACGGCAAAGCAGGTCGGGAGCGACGCTAGCGCCTCAGTCGAGGTCGCCAAGGATGCGGTCAAGGATCTGTTCAAGAAGAAGCACTGATCAGTCCTGTCGATCCGGGTCGAACATGTGGTGATCGAGTTCCGCGTTCGATGGCTTCATGAACGGCGGATGACCCTTGTCGCGCCAGTAGTTGCGATCCAGTTCCTCCAGAGGAGTGCCGTCAAACGCGTCTTCTGGTTCGACACTTCTCCGCGCGCGCGATCGTCTACCCATGCCGGTCAGCGCTCCACCCAACACGGTGCCGACGACCGCGCCGATCGTCATCATCACAGCCTTGACGCCCCAGTCGTCGTGCAGGGCAGAGAACAGCCCGACGGCCGCGCCGAGCACGATGAACGAGATGAAGATGAGTTTTCGCATTTGAATATCTCCGGCGGAAAGGCTACACGGCTTCCGAGCGTTGGCAACCCCATGCGCTCATCGACATGGCCCCTGCTTTGCTGCCACCGAAATCCTTCGGCTTCTCGCGCCCTCTCGTGTCCTCCGGCCGTACGCCGTGGACATACCGAGATCGCGACGCGAGTCGGCGGTCGCCACCCCAGCAAGTCGCCGCCCAGCAGCGAGAACCGGGACCCGAGGCCGCGAACTCGGGCCAAGCACCTACTTCGCCAGGGACAGCATCGTCAGGACCGTGCTGTCGGGCAACTTGATGGACTGCGACTCGATCGTGAGCCGATACGCACCACCGCCCGAGAGCCAGCGATCGGCGGGTTCCTTGCAAGGGCGAGACAGACCATTCGCGGCGCCGAATGCGATCCCGAACGCATCCGTCTCCTGGTGCAACTCGCCGAGAACAAAGAAGTCGCTGGGGAAGGCTCCATTACGCTGATGCCACAGAAGCCGGGTCTGGTTGTGGCACACGATGCACGCAGGCACCGTCGCTCGCTTGGCCAGCTTGATCGCAGCAGCAGTCAGGCTCGCGTTGAAGTCGTTGGCCAATGTCTTGGCCACATCAAGGTTCGTGCGCTTGCCGAGCGCCCAAGGCACGACCAAATAGTCAGGGAGGATCAGTTGGCTGGCATACGCGTTGGCATGAGCCTCGACCGACTTGGCCTCGGCGTTCTGCGGCCCGATGACCTCCTTCGCACACTGAAACGAGCCCGTCTTGCGGTCGCAGATCCAGTGTGCCAGCTCGTGCGCCAGGGAAAACCTGCGCCGGCCTTCGTAGCCACCCGTGGTGTTGACACTGATCACCGCCTGCTCGGCACTGGCAACCAAGCGTGCCTCGCAGCCATCGAGGTGGCGATGTACCACGCGCGCTCCGCGCGCATTCGCGATGGCTTCCAGGTCGATTTGGTCAGGTTCAACGACACCGTGCGACCAAAGCAGCCGCTCAGCCGGCGACAGCCGCGCAGCGTCAATCCTCACGCGACACCGGATCGATCTTGCCCAAGGCCACCAGATCGTCGTACAGGCTCTCCCAGTCGGCGTCCGACTGCCGTTTGCCGTCACGGAACGCGAGCCCCAAACTGCGGTCGCTGGCGAACGCTTCGTGAATCAGCTGCTTCAGCCGCTCCAGAGGTGGCCGCGCTGGCTGGCCCGGCCTCTGCACCGGGCGGACAGTCATGCGCGCCTTGGCCTGGCCCAATCGCTGCCTGAGCGCCGCCGCGGCGGCGTCCCGCATCGCCGACTTCAGGCCCGCCGCGATCGCCGCGACATCCTCACCATCTTCGACGGCCTCCTTGCGCAGTTCGGCATCGGACGTGTTCAGGATGTCCTCCAGTGCGATGACCCGCAGCGCTGCCAACTCCGCTCGATGGTTGGGCGTGGTCATGCAGACCTCCTTCCGGGAAACAACTTGGCCGCGCCGCGGCGCAGGCGTTTCCTGATGGTTTCGTACTCGGTGGTGTTGAACCCTGCCAGCTCGCGCGCCTTGGCCGGCGACTTGCCCTCTTTGATGCACATCACGAGCCAGGCGACCTGCTGGTCGTCGGCAAACATCGCCTCGATGCGGTCAGCATCCACCTTGGCACGCGCGATCGCTGCGGCCTCTTCTTCGGCATCCAGCGCCTCGCCCTCAACGCTCTGGGTCGAGAAGCCGAGGTAGTCGAGCACGTGATCAGCGCCCTCGCCCTCGAGGGCCAGGCCTTCGAGTCGGTCAGTCCTCGACATGAGGTGCGACTCGCGCGATCCGTCAGCGATGCTCATCATCGTCATGATCATGAACGCGACGAACGGCACCCGCCGCTTGGGCCAATGGCGCCCCTGGTTGCCCACGGCGGCGCCCATCGCGCGGACCACGGCCTCGTTGATGAGCTCGTTCGCGTCCTGGTACTCCGTCCCAAGCAGGAACCCCTGGCCGGCCTTGCGCAAACGAAGGGCGTCATCTTCCGTCAGCGCCTCGATGGCGTCGCGAATATCGTCATCTGTGGCCGGGTCGTCATTCGGCGCGTCGCCTGTTTCCACGGACTCTCCCCGATCTTGATGTATGCGGGTCAAACCCGAAAACCGGACATGTCACCACCCGTGTCCGGCTTCGGAAGGTCGCCCGCATATCTGTATGGAGGGCAATTGTGCCGCCCCGGATGGCATCGCTGCCAGCGAGAACGGCCCCAGGCCGGGACCGATGGCAAGGCAGCCGCACAGAGTTTCGGTCAAGCAGGAACCTCGCCCCATGGAGATCTTCACACTCAACGTCGGACAAGGCCAGTTCGTCATCGTGGCCGGCAAGAAGGAGGCCTTCGTCATCGACACCTTTGTGCCCCTGAGTTCAGGGCAGGACACCGTGTTCGTGAAGGCGGCTTTGAGTTCGATCCTGGCCGGCCGCAAACTTGTTGGCTTGGTCGTGACCGGCTTTGACGCCGACCATTTCTGCGAGGCCGGCATGAAGATGGTGCTGAACAAGTACCGACCGAACTGGCTGATGTACCCCAACTACCGCAAGCGCACGCGCACCGCCGATTTCTGCTTCGACGCGATCAAGGTGCTGGACCAGCAGAAGGACATCGACCACGTGTCGGTGGCCCTGGGCGACAACAACGAGCACTTCTATCAGAAGCTGTGCGCCGAGTTCTCGTTCAAGATCTTCTCGCCGCACCGCGAGGACATGAACTCCTCGAACAATTGCTCGATCGTGTGCAAGGTCACCGAACATGCGACGGGCGGCAGCTACCTCGTCACTGGCGACACCGAGGTCGACCGCTGGGATTCGATCGTGCGCTACTTCGGCCGCTCGCTGCAGTCACATGTCCTGGCGGCCCCGCACCATGGGTCCGAGAACGGCATCTCGGCGGCGGCGCTGTCATGCATCCAGCCGCACACCATCCTGGTCAGCGCCGGCGTGCAAAGCCAGTACGGTCACCCGCACCTGGCTGCGCAGCGACTTTTCCGCGATCACTCCCGTGAGTGGTATGCGACCAACGGCAACCAGGGACAGTCCATTCATACCGTCGTCGACTCGGCGGGCGTGAAGAGCTACAAGTTCGAATAGTAGAAAGGCACGACATGTCTGAAACGCACAAGGTGATCTTCTATCCGGTGGGCAACGGCGACACGAGCCAGATCGTGTTGGACAACGGTCGCCGCGTCCTCTTCGACTTCTGCCACCGCGACAAGGCCGAGGACGACGACACCCCGGAGATCGACCTCAAGAAGCGCTTGCGCGGGGAGCTCAAGGACGCCAAGCGGGAGGATTTCGACGTCGTCGCCTTTACGCACGCCGACAAGGACCACATCCAGGGCAGCACCGACTTCTTCTGGCTGGAACACGCCGAGAAGTACCAGGACAAGGACCGGATCAAGATCAAGGAGCTCTGGGTGCCGGCGGCTATGGTCGTTGAGTCGGCCAGCAACGACGAGCAGAGTGCCGAATTCGTCGTCCTGCGCCAGGAAGCGCGGCACCGGCTGCTGGCCGGCAAGGGCATCCGCGTGTTCTCGAAGCCTCAGGATCTCGCGGACTGGCTGGAACCCGCCCTCAAGGCGCGCGGCGAGAAGCCAGACGCGCGTGATCACCTCATCGTCGACGCCGGCACACTGGTCCCCGGTTTCAGCCTGGACGCCGATAAGGTCGAGTTCTTCTGCCACTCGCCGTTCATCAAGCACTGCGACGACGGTGACATTGTCCGCAACAGCGCGGCGCTGGTGTTCAACGTGCGCCTGAAGTCGGGCAAGGAACTGTTCGACTACCTCGAGGTGGGCGATGCCGAGTGGGAAGACCTCGAAGATATCGTCACCACCACGCGCGAGCACAAGAACGATGATCGCCTGAAGTGGGACCTGTTCAACATCCCGCACCACTGCAGCTACAAGGCCCTGAGCGACGAGAAGGGCGACAAGGAGACCGTCCCCAAGCCCTTGGTCAAGGAACTGCTGCTTGAGGGGCGCGCCGGGGCGTACATCGTCAGCTGCAGCAAGCCGATCAACGACGACAAGAGCGCCTATGAGCAGGTGCAGCCGCCGCACATCCAGGCGCGCAAGGCCTACGAAAGCCACTTGGCCAAGGTGGATGGCCGCAAGTTCCTCGTGACCATGTCCGAGCCGAACGCCAGTCAGCCCAAGCCGCTGGAGTTCGAGTTCACGTCGTCGGGCTTGGCGCTGAAGAAGAGCGTCGTGGTCGGCAGCGCGGCCATCATCACCAGCACCGCACCACGGGCCGGTTGATGCCGTTGCCGTATCACAAACTCGCGGCATTTGCGCCGGCGGATCGTGCGGCGCTGCGTCTGCCGCGCACTATCGAGTTGTGCCAAGTCATCGACCGAACTCGAGACATCTCGCTGCTGCAAGTGTTGAGGTCGATCGACGGCTCGGACCGCGAGGCCTTGGTGGTCGATGTCGAGTGCGACGAGATCCCCAACCGCAATCCGGTCGGCCTGCGCAGTCCCGAGAGGTTGGCGATCGTGGTAGGTGCCGGAGGCAACAGCCCGCCAACGGTGCTGGCATTGCGCCAGGATTTCCCGGGGGTCATGCACCTGAACGCCACGCCGACGGGCGAGCCCCGAAGCCTGTGCCTGTACTTCGAACCCCATCGCTCTGTGATGCGGACCTGGACGGCGCCGAAGTTTCTGCGCCGAATCCAGTGGTGGCTGCTGAAGACCTCGCAGGGGGCGCTGCACGCGGCCGATCAGCCACTGGAGCTGCCGTTATTCGACACCGGCTGGGAACTCGTGATCCCGGCCGATTTCGATCAGTTGCGGCAGCGAGCTGCCCTGCGGTTCTTCGCGTCCTTCATCGAACCGGCGCACCTGCGCGGCACATCGACGTTGATGCTGAGAGCCGTCGTCGGCGGCGATGCCAAGCTCGAGGGACTGGGCGTGGCGATCATCGACTGCCCGCCCATCGTCCAAGGCGGTCGAACGGACATTCCCTCGACGCTTGGTGCCGCAGCCGACGAACTGGCGGGGCGCGGCCTGGATCTACCCGCGATGCTGCGCGACAAGCTGTGGCAGCAGATTCACGCCAAGGGCGAGGCCCTGATGGGCGCGAGCGACCGTTTCGTCGTGATCCTCAACATGCCCGTGTGTCGTGAGCCTGGCGCCCCTGCAGAGCGGACGCAACGGCTAGCGTTGTTGACCGCTGTGGGCCGCCTCGAACTCGGCTTGCGCCTGGGCGCCTACACGCGCGTTGAGGGCCAGGTCTTCAAGGACACACCCATTGGAGGCCGTGCGCCCGCGGAAGGAGATTGGCGGAGTCTGCTGACCCTCCCCGCGGCGGTTCTCGAAGCGCCGAGTCGCCAGGCATTCCGAGCACTGTCCGCAACCCTCAACGATGGACCCGACGCGGCGGTCCTCGTTGGGGCTGGCGCCTTGGGCAGTGAGCTGCTGAACCTGTGGACACGGGCGGGTTGGGGATCTTGGACGATCATCGACTCCGACCACGTGAAGCCGCACAACCTGGCCCGGCACGCGGCGTTCTTCCACCAGGTCGGACAGCCCAAGTCCAGCGCATGCCAGACCCTAGTCGAACGCGTCCACGGCAATGCAGGAGTGGCGCGCGCCATCGTCGCGGACGCGTGTGACCGCAACAGCGCAGAGGTCGACGCTGCGCTCGCCGCCGCCGGCCTGGTCGTCGACTGCTCGACAACGGTGGACTTTCCGCGGCTGACCAGCGCCAGCGCTCACACGGCACGCCATGCATCCGTCTTCCTGACACCCAGCGGCAAAGGCTCAGTGCTGTTGCTCGAAGATCGGGCCCGCCAACGTCGGCTGCGCACCCTTGAAGCGCAGTACTACCGGGCACTCCTGAACCACGCTTGGGGCCAGCACCACCTGGATGGTCACCTGGGCTCGTTTTGGAGCGGCGCGAGTTGCCGCGACATTTCGTACAAGCTGCCGCATTCCAGTGTCGTCGCGCACGCGGCGACACTGGCCGAGCAATTGATCCGCCGATACGTGCAACCGCAGGCGGTCATACAGGCCTGGCATCGCGACCCGGAGACCGGCAGCGTTGAGGTCTTCGACGTGCCGGTTCATGAGCCCATCGTGCAGCTGCGTGGCCAACTCACCGTGCATCTGGACAAGGGCCTGGAAGACAAGCTGCGGCAGCTGCGCGCTGAGAAGCTGCCGGCAGAGAACGGCGGCGTGCTCTTGGGCTACCACGATCTCAACCTGGGCGAGGCCGTCATCGTCGATGTCCTGCCACCGCCACCGGACAGTCGTCACAGCACCGGATATTTTGAGCGGGGCGTCGAGGGGCTGCTGGAGTCGTACAGCGAAGTGCAAAGGCGAACCGGCAATGTCGTGGGTTACCTGGGAGAGTGGCACAGCCATCCCCCAGGGCATAGCGCTCGGCAAAGTCCCGACGACCTGCTGCAGCTATTCAAGCTCGCACTGGGCATGGCCGACGATGGGCTTCCTGTCATCCAGCTCATCGTCGGCGAGCATGAACTCGAACTCTATGCAGGCGAGGTGATGGCATGACAACAACCGCCGCGCCACCCATTGCATTGGCGCTGTCCGGGGGCGGTATTCGGGCCATGGCCTTCCACCTTGGTGTGCTCAAGCGCATGGCCGAGCGCAGCTTGCTCGAGCGGGTCGCTCGCCTCTCGACCGTCTCGGGCGGCAGCCTGTTGATGGGGCTGATCTACAGATCCTGCGACTTCCGGTGGCCGACGTCGCAGCAGTTCTTGGACAAGACCTACCCGTGGGTGGGCGAGCAACTGTGCTCCCGCAGCCTGCAGGCTGGCGCCTTCTTGCAGTTGCTTCGGCCTTGGAACTGGCGCTTCTGCCTGTCGAGGGCCAACCTGCTCGCGCTCGAGCTGCGAAAGAACTGGGGGCTGGACGTCCCGTTGTCGGCGATCGGTCCCAGCCCCGAATGGTCGAT
The DNA here is from genome assembly GCF_034519685.1 of Sphaerotilus sp. Classification (GTDB taxonomy): domain Bacteria; phylum Pseudomonadota; class Gammaproteobacteria; order Burkholderiales; family Burkholderiaceae_C; genus Sphaerotilus. The sequence goes on from NZ_JAXHOF010000003.1 coordinate 752,793, forward strand.
CAACGGAACCACGGCCGAGAACGGCAAGCGGTTTCGGTTCAAAGGCGCCGAGATCGGTGACTGGGAACTCGGCTACGCGCAGGCGCCGAACTTTCCGCTGGGCAGTGCGTTGGCGGTGTCAGCTGCCTTCCCTATTGGCTTCGGTCCACTCGCCTTACGCGCTGATGCCTACACCTGGAAGAAGCGGGTCTGGGATGCCCCGAAGGGGAGTGAGCAGGTCGTAGAGGTCGGCACCAAGCGGCTGCACCTCTACGACGGCGGGCTGTATGACAACCTCGGTGCCGAGCCGTTCTTTCATCCGGGCAAGCAGCAGGCCAAGAACGCCGGCGACTACATCATCGTCAGTGACGCCGGGGCACCTCTACCCCCTGGACTTCGCTCGGGCCCGCTGAATCCGTTTCGCGTCAAACGGATGATGGACATCATGTCCGAGCAGTCGAGATCCCTGCGCATCCGAGCCTTCACCAACTACCTTCAGACCAACCCCGGCGCTGGCGCGCAACTTTTCATCGGCACACCCGTCACGGGACCTGATTGCGCGGAAGCTCGATTTGCCCGCTCGTTCCCGACCAGTCTCAAGCGCCTGAGCCGCACCGATTTCGAGCGGCTCGCGGGGTACGGGCACGATGTGGCCAGAGATACAGATACGCACTTCGGTCTTGCCTAGTGCAGTCGCTGCACCGACCGTGGACGCGTTGAGTTGCACCAAACAGCCGCCCTCCGGATCGCCCGTCGATCTCCGTGCAAGCGGCAGTTCTGCTGCGTCGGGCGCAATCCTTCAGAAGGCATGGCACAGCAAAGAAAAACCCGCCACATTGGACGGGTTCGCCAAGGTAGAGGCGCGGACCCTACTCGACAGCCAGTTGCGGGTAGTCGCGGCGCTTGCTGCTCGGGGTTCGCGAGGCCGCTTCCAGTCGTGCCTTGGCCTGCGCGTCCACCCGAGGGATGCCCTTCAGCGAGATCGCGAAGACACGACCAGCCGACGCCTTGGTAGCGAGCCTGGGCGTTTCATCGGGCTTCTTGAGAGCCGAGGCGGTCTTAGCCATGAGCATCTCCGGTTGATACCTTTTCACTGGCATAGGGTACCAGCTTTTGCCAGGACGCGCTGTCGGCCGCGAGGGCAAATGTCATGCGGCGCTGCGAACCATTTTCGTCCCACCACGCCAGATCGGTGGCCAGGACGTCCTGAACTGTTTGGCACTCCTGCAGATTCGGCGCCGCATCCGTCTCCCCAGGCAGGAGTTCGGCATCGAACCCGAGCCTCGGCCAGACCTTGTAGCCGATGTGCCGCGGGCTGAACCCCTTGCCACCGGCGGCTACGAGCGAAATGTGGCCAAGGCCGGCCAGGTGGGCCGTGATCGCGCATAGCGTGAATGCGAAGGTTCCCAGGCTCGGTGGAGTCCTACGCTCGTTCAGGAAGAAGTGATCGACATGCAGACCTTGAATGAACAGGTCCGTCGCCCCTGCTTCTTCGACGAAGAGCCCGGATCTGTTCTTGTGCTGGCTCTGGATGATCTTGTTGTTGATCACCGTGAAGTACAGGCCTGGAGGGGCGTCATCAAGACTTGGACGCTTCTCGGCCTGCTGATGCACGCGGCTGCCGTCGAAGACAGAGAACAGGTGAGCGAACTCCAGCGTGGACAGTTCGCCGAATGGCAGGGCGAAGCGATCCGCCGGCGCCAGATCCGCACCATCGAACCGTATGCCCGTGCCGGTCAGGTACGCCTGCGTGACGCTGTGGTCGAGCAGCCGCTGATGCAGCGTGGCGAGGTGCGCGCGATAGTAGTCGGTGGGTGCAAGCGGCACAGGCGAAGATCGTTCCGAAAGTTCGGATTGTCGACTACGCGCCTGCGCTTCCCATCACTTCGCCGCGACCGTGCCATAGGTACGCTCATCGGAGCGCCGGCGCGCGGGCGCGGTCGAAACGCCACATTGAAAGCGATGCTTGCACCCCGCACAACGGGATCACTCGACAATCAAGTTGGGCGGAGAAAACTTGCGAAAATCTGGCCACAGATGCGCATTCGCCGTCGTCTTTGCGCTGTTCGACTTCAAGAAGTCTCACAGAATCCAACTCACAACCGGGGGTCGAGACGGGGATCGGGCAACAAAAAAGCCGCCTCGCGGCGGCTTTCTCTTTTAAAATCAACAACTTACGAGAAGTTATTGGCGGAGTGGACGGGACTCGAACCCGCGACCCCCGGCGTGACAGGCCGGTATTCTAACCAACTGAACTACCACTCCGCAGTGGCAAAGCGCTTGTGAACGCTTCTGAAACTTGGCGACTCCTAGGGGATTCGAACCCCTGTAACGACCGTGAAAGGGTCGTGTCCTAGGCCTCTAGACGAAGGAGTCAGCAACAAAAATGTCTTGCGACTTGGCGGAGTGGACGGGACTCGAACCCGCGACCCCCGGCGTGACAGGCCGGTATTCTAACCAACTGAACTACCACTCCGCAGTGGCCAAACACTTCTGAAACCTGGCGACTCCTAGGGGATTCGAACCCCTGTAACGACCGTGAAAGGGTCGTGTCCTAGGCCTCTAGACGAAGGAGTCAATTGACTGACGACTGACAACTTGAAATTTGGTGGAGGTAAGCGGGATCGAACCGCTGACCTCTTGCATGCCATGCAAGCGCTCTCCCAGCTGAGCTATACCCCCAAATACATCTTGCGCAACTTGTGGCGGAGTGGACGGGACTCGAACCCGCGACCCCCGGCGTGACAGGCCGGTATTCTAACCAACTGAACTACCACTCCGCAGTGGCACAAAACTTGGCGACTCCTAGGGGATTCGAACCCCTGTAACGACCGTGAAAGGGTCGTGTCCTAGGCCTCTAGACGAAGGAGTCTTCAAACTTTTCCGATGAACCGCGAAGCGCTGTGATGGTGGAGGTAAGCGGGATCGAACCGCTGACCTCTTGCATGCCATGCAAGCGCTCTCCCAGCTGAGCTATACCCCCTTCAGGAAACAATCGACTTGTTTCTTAAATCAGGCGCTTCGTTGTTCAAGCGAGAACGAGATTATGGGATGAATTCAAACGCCTTGCAAGCGTTTGAGCACAGTATTTTTATCGAACAGCGCCAGCACCGCATCGATCGACGGTGTCTGGGCACGCCCGCACACCAGCACACGCAGCGGAATCGCCAGTTGCGGCATCTTCACCTTCAGCTCGCCGATGGTGTTCTTGATGGCCTGGTTGATCGAGGGCGCATCCCAACCTGGCAGTTCTGCCAGACGATCCCGCAGCGCAACCAGGGCAGGACGCGACACCGCATTCAGGTGCTGCGCCAGATCCGCTTCGCTCGGCTGCACATCGACGAAGTAGACCGACAGCCAGTCCGCCAGCTCGACCGTCGTGCTGCAGCGGTCCTTGAACAGCGCGCACATGGCCACCAGTCGTTCGTCGGCGGGCACGCTCAGGCCACGGCTGGCAAACTGCGCCGCCACCAGCCCCGCCAGCACCGCGTTGTCGCACACCTTCATGTGCTGCGCATTCACCCAGCGCAGCTTGGCTTCGTCGAACTGCGCGGCGCTGCGACCCAGGTGGTCGAGGTTGAACCAGGCCACCAGTTGCTCGCGGCTGAACACCTCGTCGTCCCCATGGCTCCAGCCCAGCCGCGCCAGGTAGTTCACCACGCCATCAGCCAGATAGCCTTCGTCGCGGTACTGGGTCACAGGCTTGGCACCGTGGCGCTTGCTCATCTTCTCGCCCTGCTCGTTCAGCACGGTGGGCAGGTGGGCATAGACCGGCGGCTCGACGCCCAGCGCGCGGAAGACGTGGATCTGCCGCGGCGTGTTGTTGACGTGGTCATCGCCGCGGATCACGTGGGTGATGCGCATGTCGATGTCGTCCACCACGACGCAGAAGTTGTAGGTCGGCGTGCCATCTGGCCGCGCGATGACCAGATCATCCAGCTCATCGTTGCTGATCTCGATGCGGCCCTTGACCTTGTCTTCCCAGACCACCGAGCCGCCCTTGGGCGTCTTGAAGCGCAGCACCGGCCTCACACCCTCCGGCACCGGCGGCAGCACCTTGCCCTCTTCCGGCCGCCAGGTGCCGTCGTAGCGCGGCTTTTCCTTGTTCGCCATCTGCCGCTCGCGCAGCGCGTCCAGTTCGGCCATCGACATGTAGCAGGGATAGACCCAGCCCTGCTCCACCAGCTGCGCCAGCACCGCCTTGTAGCGGTCCATGCGCTGCATCTGGTAGAACGGGCCTTCGTCGTGGTCCAGGCCAAGCCACTGCATGCCCTCGATGATCACGTCGACCGCCGCCTGCGACGAACGCTCGACGTCGGTGTCCTCGATGCGCAGCACGAAGACACCGCCGGTGGCGCGCGCCCAGGCCCACGGGTAGAGGGCCGAGCGGATGTTGCCGAGGTGGATGAAACCCGTGGGTGACGGGGCAAAGCGGGTGCGTACTTGACTCATGGTGTGCTCAGATCAGTGACCGACCAGTGACAGGCCACGCTGCAGGTCGTCGGTGATGTCGTCGACATGCTCCAGACCGACCGCCAGACGGACCAGGCCCTGGCCGATGCCCGCCGCTTGGCGCTGAACCTCGGTCAGGCGGCCGTGCGAGGTGGTGGCCGGGTGCGTGATGATGGTCTTGGTGTCGCCCAGATTAGTGGCAATGCTCAGCACGCGGGTGCTGTCGATGACCTGGAACGCCGCGGCACGCGCCGCCTCCGGCGTATCCGCCCGGACATCGAAGGACACCACGGCGCCCCCCAAGCCCGACTGCTGCGCCATCGCCAGTGCGTGCTGCGGGTGCGAAGCCAGACCGGGGTAATACACCCGCGCCACCGCCGGGTGCTGCTCCAGCCAGCGGGCCACCGCCAGCGTGGACTCGCTCTGCGCCTTCATGCGCAGGTTCAGCGTTTCCATGCCCTTGAGCACGACCCAGGCGTTGAACGGCGCCAGCGTCATGCCAGCGGCGCGCATCGTCGCACCGAACACGTCCACGATGAGTCGGTTGGCGCCGCACAGCGCGCCCGCCATCACGCGGCCCTGGCCGTCGAGGTACTTGGTGGCGGCGTGCATCACCAGATCGGCACCCAGCGCCAGCGGTCGCTGCAGCGCCGGCGTGCAGAAGGTGTTGTCCACCGTCAGCAGCGCGCCCGCCTCATGCGCCAGATCGGCCAGCGCCCGGATGTCACAGACCTCGGTCAGCGGATTGGTCGGCGTCTCGGCGAACAGCAGCTTCGTCGTCGGACGGATCGCGGCACGCCACTCGGCGATGTCGGTCTGTGAGACAAAACTGGTCTCGACGCCGAACTTGCCGAACTCCTTGGCGAACAGGCCGATGGTCGAGCCGAACACCGAGCGCGAGCACACCACATGGTCACCCGCCCTGAGCAGGCCCATGATGAGCAGCAGGATGGCGCTCATGCCGGTGGCGGTGGCAATCGCCCCTTCGGCCCCTTCCATCGCGGCCAGCCGCATCTCCAGGCTGCGCACCGTCGGATTGCTGGTGCGCGCGTAGGTGAAGTCCTCCATGTTCGCGAAGCGGCGCGCCGAGGTCGCGGCGTCGGGCTGCACGAAAGTACTGGTCAGGAACAGCGCCTCGGAGTTCTCGCCGTGCTGGCTCGGCGGCAGCGCGGTGCGCACCGCCAGCGTCTCGGGCCTCAGCCCTTCCGGCAGGCTGCGGTCGTCACGCACACCCATGGTCAATCCCCCCGGTTCGGCAGGGCCAGGCGGGAACGGTCGGCTGCCGCGCCCTCCTCTTCCTGCGGCTGGCTGGCACGCTGGGTCTTCATCGCCTCGAAATCGGCCGGGCTCACGTCGCCGGTGATGTAGTGGCCGTCGAAGCACGACGCCTCCAGCCCCGCCAGCGACGGGTTCAGCGACGACACCGCGCGCTTCATCGCGTCCACGTCCTGGTAGATCAGCGCATCGCAGCCGATGTAGTCGCGGATCTCGTCCATCGTGCGGCCATGGGCGATCAGCTCGGCCGAGGTCGGCATGTCGATGCCGTAGACGTTCGGGTAGCGCACCGGCGGCGCGGCCGAGGCCATGTAGACCTTGTTCGCGCCGGCCTCGCGGGCCATCTGCACGATCTCGCGGCTGGTGGTGCCGCGCACGATCGAGTCGTCGACCAGCAGCACGTTGCGGCCCTTGAACTCCATGCCGATGGCGTTGAGCTTCTGGCGCACGCTCTTCTTGCGGGTGGCCTGCCCCGGCATGATGAAGGTGCGGCCGACGTAGCGGTTCTTGACGAAGCCTTCGCGGTAGGGCTTGCCCAGACGCTGCGCGAGCTGCATCGCCGAGGGCCGGCTCGACTCGGGAATCGGGATCACCACGTCGATGTCGGACGGCGGCATCGTGCTGATGACGCGCTGCGCCAGCGTCTCGCCCATGTTGAGCCGGGCGTGGTAGACCGAGATGCCGTCGATGACCGAATCGGGACGGGCCAGGTACACGTACTCGAAGACGCAGGGATTCAGGGACGGCGACACCGCGCACTGCCGGCTGTGCAGTTCGCCGTCGAGCGTGATGAACAGCGCTTCGCCCGGCGCCACGTCGCGCACGAACTGGTAGCCATTGCCTTCCAGGGCGACGGATTCGCTGGCCACCATCCATTCGGCGCCACCGCCAGGGGCCTCGACCGTGCCGAGACAGAGCGGACGGATGCCGTTCGGATCGCGGAAAGCCACCAGCCCGTAGCCGGCGATCAGCGCCACGACGGCGTAGGAGCCCTTGACGCGGCGGTGCACCGCGCTGACCGCCTTGAACACCTCCACGGACGTGAGCGGCAAGTCCTGCGCCGCCGCCTGCAGCTCGTGGGCCAGGATGTTGATCAGCACCTCGGTGTCGCTCTCGGTGTTGAGGTGGCGGCGGTCGATGTCGATCAGCTCGTTCTTCAGCGCATGGGCGTTGGTGAGGTTGCCGTTGTGGACCAGCACCACGCCGAACGGCGCGTTGACGTAGAACGGCTGCGCCTCTTCCTCGCTATAGGCGTTGCCGGCGGTCGGGTAGCGCACCTGGCCGAGGCCGAGCGTGCCGGGCAGTGCCCGCATGTTGCGGGTGCGGAACACGTCCCGCACCATGCCACGGGCCTTGTGCATGAAAAATTTCGTGCCCACGGCCGTGACGATGCCGGCGGCATCCTGACCACGGTGCTGCAGCAGCAGCAAGGCGTCATAGATCAGCTGGTTCACGGGGGACCTGGAAATCACACCGACGATGCCACACATCGCTCACTCCATCTTTTCAAGAAATTCCCAACGGGCACCGGGCCGGACGACGCGGTGTCCTCGTACTTCGTGTTCGTGTTGCGTGTTCGTGCTTCAGGTCACCGCCACAGCTCAGCCGGATGCCGAGGCCGCCGGCTCGGGCGGCATGACCGAGCGCGGGCGCCAATCCCCCGGCAGCCACGGCGCGAGCACCGCCTGCGCCACCGTCAACCAGCGCACTCCGTCCGACAGCTGCCAGGACGGCTGACGTGCCATCGGCGTCAGGCCCAGCATCATCACCGCCACCAGCAGGATGAGCCCGCCGCGCAGCGCACCGAACACCGCGCCCAGCAAGCGGTCGACAGGCGCCAGCGGGGTCGCGTGGATCACCTGCTGCAGCAGCCAGGTCAGGACGCGCCATGCCAGCAAGGTCGCCACGAACGTGATCACCAGCCCCGACAGGCGGGCGATCTGTCCACCCGGCTCGCCGATGTGCAGTGCCGCGGCCACGTCCAGCGCCCAGGCCTGCGACAGCAGCCACGCCACAACCCAGCCTGCCAGCGACATCACTTCACTCACCAGCCCGCGCAAGGTGCCCGCGACCACCGACAAGGCCAGCACCGCCAGCATCGTCAGGTCGATCCAACCGAGGTCACCGAGCACGTGTCACCTTCAGAGCGGCAGCACCGCAGCGTTGAACCCGGCCGCCTTGAGCCGCGCGGCAGCCCGCACCGCCTCTTCCTTGGAATTGAACGGCCCCAGCCGCACCCGTGTGCGGGCCGCACCAGAAGCGGTCACGACGCGCTGTTCGTGCGAGTCCAGTCCCAGCTTGTCGATGCGCCGGCCCAGGTCTCGGGCGGCCGAGGCGTCGGCGAAGGAACCTGCCTGGATCACATAGCGACCGGCCTTGTCGCCGTCGCTGCCCGGCTTGGTGGCTCTGGCCTCCTTGGCATCCTTAGCCGCCTTCGCCTCCTTGGCCGCCTTCGCCTCTCTGGCGTCTTTCGCGTCTTTCGCGGCCTTGGCCTTGCGCACGGCCGCGGCCGCATCACGCGCTTCCTGGGCCTCGCGAGCGGCCTTGGCTTCCCGGGCTTTCTTCGCCAGACGTTCCTGCCGGGCCTTTTCCGCTTCGCGGGCTTGCTCCGCTGCACGGGCTTCACGGACCTTGTCCGCCTTCAGCTTTTCTGCCCTGATCCGCTCGGCCTGGGCCTGGGCCTGGGCCTGGGCCTTTTCAGCGCGCAGCCTGTCCGCCTCCACCTCTGCCTTGGTCTCGGTGATGATGGTGTCCTCGACCTGGGGCTTCTTGCCTGTCCCCGGGAGCATGCCGACCACCGCCGCAGTCCCGGCCGCCGCGGCCGTCGCGGCGACCACCGCAGTGCTGGAGGCGCCCAGAGACGGCGGGGCCAGCTCGACAGGGCCTTGACGCACCAGCGCCGCAGACCCCGCCGCCGCAGGGGAATGGGCCGAGACCGTGGTCGTGCCATCCTCGGTGGTCATGCGGACCTTGAAGCTCTGCGCGACGGGACGCGGGGGCTGGTCGAACAAGGTCGGCAAACCGACCACTGCGCCGCTGACCAGCACCGCCGCGCCGATCAGACGCCGACGCGCACGGGTGCGCAGGGCCTCGACGTTGGCAGGATCCTGGGGCGGCGGCGTGCGCTTGCGGGTCTCGGGAACCGGCGTTTTCTTGCGCTGGAGAAAAGAGAACAAACCCATCTGTTTCAGCCATCAGGCCGCGTTGCTCGGGGAGTGGTGAAGCCGGGGGCGTGTCAGCCGACGTGTGCGGCGCCCAGACGTGGCAGCCCGTGTTGCAAGACACCGCCGACGGTCAGGAAGGATCCGAAGACCACGATTCTATCAGTGGGGTCTGCACCCTTGAGCGCAGCCCCCAGCGCTTGCTGCGGATCGGTGCTGCACTGCACCACGGCGGCCGGCAGCGGCGCAGCGCCCGTCGGACGTGCTGCACGGCTTTGTTCGAGCACCTGACGCAGCCCGTCGGCGGTGGCAGCCCGCGCGGTCGGCAGGTCACAGAGGTGCCAGACGTCGACCAGCGGCAGCAAGGGGCCAACCAGTCCGGCGAGATCCTTGTCGGCCATGGCCCCGAGCACGGCATGGGTGCGCGGGAAATAGCCCATCTGGTCCAGGTTCTGGGCCAGCACCGCAGCAGCATGCGGGTTATGCGCGACGTCCAGCACCAGCGTCGGCTGGCCGGGCACCACCTGGAAGCGCCCAGGCAGTTCGACCAGCGCCAGCCCGTTGCGCACCGCCTGCGCTGGCACCGACAGTCTCGGGCGCATGGCATCCAGCGCCGCCAGCACGCCCGAAGCATTGAGCAGCTGGTTCGCCCCGCGCAGCGCCGGATAGGCCATCGCGTTGTAGCGGCGCCCGCGCCCGCTCCAGTTCCACTGCTGGCGGTCCCCGGCGTAGTTGAAATCGCGACCGAACAGCCACAGGTCAGCGCCCAGCGCCTCGGCGTGTGCGACCACGCTGCGCGGCGGCACCGGGTCGGACACGATCACCGGCCGACCGGGGCGCATGATGCCCGCCTTCTCGCGGCCGATGGATTCACGGTCCGGACCGAGGTAGTCCATGTGGTCCAGATCGACGCTGGTGATGATGGCGCAGTCGGCATCGACGATGTTGACAGCGTCCAGCCGCCCGCCCAGACCGACTTCGAGGATCACCACGTCCAGCGGCTGTGCGGCCATGCAATGCAGGATGGCCAGCGTCGTGAACTCGAAATAGGTCAGCGATTCGCCCTGGCGTGCCGCTTCGACTGCGGCGAAGTGCGGCAGCAGCACCTCGGCCCGGACCACGTCGCCGTTGAGTCGCAGCCGTTCCTCGAAGTGCACGAGGTGCGGCGAGCCGTAGACCGCGGTGCGGTAGCCGCCCTGCTGCAGGATGGCTTCGAGCATCGCGCAGGTCGAGCCCTTGCCGTTGGTGCCAGCCACCGTGAAGACCGGCACGTCGAACTGCAGTCCGAGGCGTTCACGCACACGCTGCACCCGGTCGAGACCGAGTTCGATGGTCACGGGATGCAGGCGCTCGCAGTGGGCGAGCCAGTCGGACAGGGTCTGGGGCATGGTGGACAGGGGATTCTCGAAAAACCGAAGGGGCGTCTCGCGACGCCCCTGTGTGGCATGGCGGCCGTCTCCTGGCGTCAGGACACCGCGTCCGCGCTCTGCCGCTGCAGCATGGCCAGCAGGCGGGCGACGGTCTGGCGCAGCTCGCGGCGGTCCACGATCATGTCCAGCGCGCCCTTCTCGATCAGGAACTCCGAGCGCTGGAAGCCCTCGGGCAGCTTCTCGCGCACGGTGTTCTCGATCACGCGCGGGCCGGCGAAGCCGATCAGCGCCTTGGGCTCGGCAATGACCACGTCGCCCACGAACGCGAAGCCCGCCGACACGCCGCCCATCGTCGGGTCGGTCAGCACGCTGATGTAGGGCAGCTTCGCCTTGCCGAGGCGGGTCAGCGCGGCATTGGTCTTGGCCATCTGCATCAGCGACAGCAGACCTTCCTGCATGCGTGCGCCACCCGTGGCGGTGAAGCAGACGAACGGCACCTTCTGCTCGATCGCCGTCTCGACCCCGCGCACGAAGCGCTCGCCGACCACCGAGCCCATCGAGCCGCCCATGAAATCGAACTCGAAGGCCGCGGCGACCAGCGGAATGCTCATCACCGAGCCGCCCATGCACACCAGCGCGTCGGTCTCGCCGGTGGACTCCATCGCCTCTTTCAGGCGCTCGGGGTACTTCTTGCTGTCCTTGAACTTCAGCGCATCGACCGGCAGGACTTCCTGGCCGATCTCGTAGCGGCCTTCATCATCGAGGAAGCCGTTCAGGCGGGCGCGGGCGTCGATGCGGTGGTGGTGGCCGCACTTGGGACAGACGTTGAGATTGCCCTCCAGGTCGGTCTTGTAGAGCACCGTCTCGCACGACGCGCACTTGACCCACAGGCCCTCGGGCACCGTGCGGCGTTCGCTGGGTTTGGTCTGCTGGATCTTCGGGGGCAGCAGCTTGTCGAGCCAACTCATGCGCGTTCTCCTGGGGTTGTTCCTGGGGAGGGTTGGAGCGTGTCCAATGCCGCACGGATCTCGCGGAGGAAACCGGAAGCGACCGGCACCACCCGCTCGCGCGGTTCGTTTTCAATCAGCTGGATGATACGGGAACCGATCACGACCGCGTCCGAAACCCGCGCCACCGCCACGGCGGTCGCAGCGTCCCGGATGCCGAAGCCGACGCCCACCGGCACGTTCACCTGCGCCCGGATGCGCGGCACCATGCGCGCCACCGCGTCGGTGTCGAGGTGACCGGCGCCGGTCACGCCCTTGAGCGAGACGTAGTAGACATAGCCGGTGGCGATGCGGCCGACCTCGGCCATGCGCTGGTCGGTCGAAGTGGGCGCGAGCAGGAAGATCGCGTCCATGTCCGCCGCGCGCAGCCGGGCGGCGAAGGCCTCGCACTCCTGCGGCGGATAGTCCACGACGAGCACGCCGTCCACCCCTGCCCGCTTCGCGTCGTCAACGAAGCGGTCTGGGCCGTAGCACTCGACCGGGTTGGCGTAGCCCATCAGCACGACTGGCGTCGTCGCATCCGTCTCGCGGAAGGCGCGCACCATCTCCAGCACATGCGCCGTGCTGATGTGCCTGAGCAGCGCACGCTCGCTGGCGCGCTGGATCACCGGGCCATCGGCCATCGGGTCCGAAAACGGCACACCGAGTTCGATCACGTCGGCGCCGGCGGCGACCATGCCGTGCATCAGCTCGACGGTCACGTCCGCATACGGGTCACCGGCGGTGACGTACGGAATCAGCGCCTTGCGGCCCTGCGCGGCCAGGCGGGCGAAGGTGGTCTGGATGCGGCTCACAGCGCACCTCCCTTGACGCTCTGCCCGCGGCACGACGGGCGGCAGTAGAAATCGGCGCCCGACAGGTCGGCGACGGTGCCGATGTCCTTGTCGCCGCGGCCGGACAGGTTGACCAGGATGTGCTGATCCGGCCGCATCGTCTTCGCCAGCTTCATCGCGTAGGCGACCGCGTGGCTCGACTCCAGCGCCGGGATGATGCCCTCGGTGCGGCAGAGGTAGTGAAAGGCCTCCAGCGCCTCCTTGTCGGTGATGCCGACGTACTCGGCGCGGCCGATGTCCTTCAGGTAGGCATGCTCCGGGCCGACACCGGGGTAGTCCAGACCGGCGGACACGGAGTGCGTCTCGGTGATCTGGCCGTTGGCGTCCTGCAGGATGTAGGTGCGGTTGCCGTGCAGCACGCCGGGCTTGCCGAGCTGCAGCGAGGCCGAGTGCTTCAGCGTGTCCAGGCCCTCACCCGCCGCCTCGACGCCGATCAGGCGCGTGCCCTCGAACGGGATGTACGGATGGAAGATGCCCATCGCGTTGCTGCCACCGCCCACGCAGGCGATCACGGCGTCTGGCTGACGGCCTGCAGGGCCGCCGAGTTCCGCGATCATCTCGGGCATCTGCGTCAGGCACTCGGTGCCGATCACGCTCTGGAAGTCGCGCACCATGGCCGGGTACGGGTGCGGACCCGCGACCGTGCCGATGATGTAGAAGGTGTTCTCGACGTTGGTGACCCAGTCGCGCATCGCTTCGTTCAGCGCATCCTTCAGCGTCTTGCTGCCCGACTCGACCGGCACCACCTTGGCGCCGAGCAGGTGCATGCGGTAGACGTTCGGGCTCTGGCGCTTGACGTCCTCGGAGCCCATGTAGACCACGCACTCCATGCCGTAGCGCGCGCAGATCGTCGCGGTGGCCACGCCGTGCTGACCCGCCCCGGTCTCGGCGATCACACGCGGCTTGCCCATGCGCTTGGCCAGCAGCGCCTGGCCGATGGTGTTGTTGACCTTGTGCGCGCCGGTGTGGTTCAAGTCTTCGCGCTTGAGGTAGATCTGCGCGCCACCCATTTCGCGGCTCATGCGGTCGGCGTGGTAGACCGGGCTGGGGCGGCCGACAAAATGCTTCAGCTCGCGCCGAAATTCGGCGATGAACTGCGGGTCGTGGCGGTAATGCTCATAGGCGCCGCGCAGCTCATCCAGCGCGTGGCTGAGGGTTTCAGCGACAAAACTGCCGCCGTAGACCCCGAAATGCCCGCGGGCATCGGGTTGGTCGTATGCAAACATGGTGACTCTCGGGAGATTCTGAAGAATCAGGTTCTTCAATATCCGCTGTCGGCGTCTGCCCGTCGGGCATCGGCTTCGCGGACGGCTTCGCAGAACTGGTGCATCAGCGCGGCGTCCTTGACGCCCTTGCCGATTTCAACGCCGGAACTCACATCCACGGCACAAGGCCGCACGCGAAGCACGCCATCGGTCACGTTGGCAGCATTCAACCCACCAGACAAAACGACCGGACGGTGTACGCCTGACGGAATGAGCGACCAATCGAAAACCTTTCCACCTCCGCCATACCCCTCGACGTGGGCGTCGAGCAGGATGGCCTGGGCACTGGAGTAAGACTGTGCAAAGTCTAACAAATCGAAGCCGGGCACCATGCGCGCGGCGCGCAGATAGGGGCGTGCCGGGGCTTCGCACTGGGCGAGTGTTTCATCTCCGTGGAACTGCAGCAGCAGTGTCGGGATGGCTGCGCAGGCTTCGGCGATCTGCGCCGGCTCGGCGTTGACGAACAGCCCGACCGGCGTCACGAACGGCGGCAGGCGCCGCGCCAGTTGCACCGCGCGGTCCAGCGACACATGCCGCGGACTGCGGGCGTAGAACACCAGGCCGATGGCATCGGCACCCGCCGCCACCGCCTCATCGACATCCCGCTCCCGGGTCAGGCCACAGATCTTGATGCGGGTACGGGCGGCAGACGCCACCAGCGACAGGTCATTCGAAGCGCTCATCAGGCGTCACCAGCGAAAGGGAAATGGAACATCGCACGCGGCGGCCAAGCCAACCAGCGGCGCGCAGCGTTCAGCGCGAACTGCCGCCGGGCAACCAGTCGAAGCCGGCCGTGCGGGTCGGCAGACCGTGGTGCGCATCGTAGCGGGGCCCGAGGAAATAAAGTCCGTCAGGGGCAAAAGTGGGCGCTGCACGCTCCCGGCTGCGCGAGGCGAGCACCTCGGCCACCCAGTCGCTCGGGCGGGTGCCGGTGCCCACGGCGATCAGACAGCCCATGAGGTTGCGGATCATGTGGTGCAGAAACGCCACTGCCTCGAAATCGAAGCGCCAGTAGGCGCCGTGGCGCTCGATGGTGATCTCGCGCATCAGCTTGACCGGCGACAGCGCCTGGCAGTCGGCGGATCGGAACGCGGAAAAATCGTGCTCACCGATCAGGTGTGCGGCAGCGCGGCGCATGGCCTCGCCGTCCAGCGGGCGGAAGGTCCAGCCCACCGAGCCGCGGTCAATCGAGGGTTTGACGGGAGACTCGACCACGATGTAGGCGTAGCGCCGGCCTCGGGCGAGATTGCGTGCATGAAAATCGTCCGCCACCGGCACGCACCACTGGACCGCGATGTCGCCCGGAAGATAGCGGTTGGTGCCACGGACCCAGGAGAACGGGTCGCGGCCGCGGTCGGTGTCGAAATGGACGACCTGGTTGAGGCCGTGGACACCCGTGTCGGTGCGGCCAGCGCACACGGTATGTATGGGCGCCACCGCGAACTGGGTGAGCGCCTTTTCCAGATGGTCCTGAACCGTGCAACCGTCGGGCTGGCTTTGCCAGCCGTGGTAGGCGGTGCCGCGGTAGGTGATGCCTAGCGCGAGGCGCAAGGCGAATCACCCACCCGAACCATCGCCCGCCAGCGCATCACGCCAGCTTGTCCAGCATGGCCTGCGCCTTGGCACGCAGGTCACCGTCGGACTTCTCGACCACTTCCTGCAGCATGTCGCGTGCCGATTCGGCGTCGCCGAAGTCCAGGAACTCCTTGGCCAGCTCGATCTTGCGCGCCAGCGGATCACTGTCTTCGCCATCACCCAGAATCGGGAAGGCATCGACTCCGCCGGGCGATGTCGTGGGCTGCAGGTCGAAATCGAGCGACAGCCCATCCATGTCGATCTTCTGCAGATCGCCGGCTTCGGTGATCGGCTCGCTGATCTCGGGCAGATCATGCAGTTCGAAGTCCAGACTGCTATGCCCGAAGTCACTGGCAGCAGCCGAAGTCGAGGCCCCCGCCGCGACCGCCCCGCCCACAGCCGCACCCGCGGCCGCGCCACCAGCAAGGCCCTGCTTGAGCGTACCGAATGGACTCGACACCGGGGGCAGAGAATCCATCGGACCCGGCACCGAAATGTCCAGGTCGATGGAAGCCGAGCTACCCGACGGCGTATCCGCACCCAGGTCGAAGTCCGGGATCGCGCTGTTCTCGAAACGGGACGGAGACGGCACGACCGACTGCGGCATGGTGCTGGCGCCCAGCATCTCGCCACCACCAGATTCCGCGGCGTACCCCGAATTCGGCTGGCCGCCCTGTTCGTACAGAGGATTTTCCGGGTCGATCGAACGACCCAGTTCCTGCGCCCGGACCCAGTCTTCGCCCTGGCCACCGGTCAGACCGTACAACTCGCCGGCCAGCAACTCGTAGCCCTTGGTATCGCGCCGCTTGGCGTAGACCTCCAGCAGCTTGGTGCGGATGGCGAGGCGCTCCGGATTGGCACGCATCGCTTCCTTGAGGATTTCCTCGGCCTGCAGGTCGCGCCCATAGGCCAGATAGACGTCAGCTTCGGCGACGGGATCGACGTCACCGATGGCATCGATCTGGCTGAGCGAGTAGCTCATCGACGAGGGCGTGCCAGCAGCATCGCGGGTATCCACGCGCTGCCCACCGCTCGCACCGAAGAACGAGTCTGGCTGGAGACGGCTCTCCAGGAAGGAGGTGACGCCAGCCTCGTCCTTGCTCTTGCCGCGCAGCCGGTAGTAGCCCAGACCAGCCAGGATGGCCAGGATCAGGCCGGCCCCTGGCAGCAGCAGCGGGTTCTCGGACAGCGAATCGATCAGCGACGGCTCTTCGACCGGCGCAGCATCCATGGGCATGGCCGGGCGTGATGCCGCGGCCATCACGGGCGCAGGAGCACTGGCGGGCACGGGGGCAGGAGCGGAGGCCACGACAGGCAATGGCTCTGCCGCCGAGGCAGGCACCACCACGGCCGGCGTCGAAGCGGGCGCCGACACCACCGGTTTGGCAGGGACCGGAGCGGAGGCCGATGCAGGAGGCTCGGTGGGCTTGTCCGGCGTCTTGCCCGCCACGACCAGTGATCCAGCAGCAGAGGCCGACTTGCCGGTGCCCGTTGCCGCAGCACCCGACGCCGCCTGCAGCTTCTTCAGCTCGTCCAGGTTACGGGCCAGCTCATTGACACGCGAGCTGGCTTCCTTGTCGGCAAGCTGCTTGACCACCGCCTCTTCTGGCGCAGTGGACTGGCCCTTGCCAGCGGTCTTGGGCTTGTCGAGCTGCAAGCGATCCGGCTTGGCAGCACCGGCCGAGCCGCTTTCCACGACCTCGGTGCGGACTTGTCCGCCAGACTTGCGGGCAGGTTCGGCCGCCTTGGTCTGCTCCGGCACGGCGGCGGCCAGACGCTGCCGGTACGCATTGAAGTTCGCGCTCTGCACCTGCACCAGACGGCGGGCCTCCTTGGGATCGATCCCCCCGAGCTTGTCCGCAGACGGCACGTTCAGCACAGCACCCGACCGGAGCCGGTTCATGTTGTTGCCAATGAACGCCTGCGTATTGCCCTGGTACAGGCCGACCAGCATCTGGTCCAGAGAGAAGCCCTCGACCTGCAGCTTGCTGGCGACATTCGACAGGGTGTCGCCTGGCTTGACACGGTATTCCCCCCCGGACGACGCACCACTGCCAGCAGAGCCCTCGGCAGCAGCGGGTGGCGGCGTGGGCGCAACGGGGCGACGGGTGGGCGCCTTGGCCAGCGGCACGGGCTCGGGAGCCTCGGTCAGCACAGGAGGAGACTGCTTGACCGCCTCTGCACGGGCCGCCACCTCGGACGCTGCCTGCTCAGCCTTGCCCGGACGGGCAGGCGCCGCCACGACGGCGGGAGTGGCTGGCGCTGCTGGTGCGCGGGCGACCGACGGCGGATCAAACAGCAGCGTGTATTCGCGCAGCAGGCGGCCGCTGGACCACGACAGCTCCAGGATCACATCGACAAATGGCTCCTGGACGGAGCGATCGCTGCTGATCCTCAGGTACGGCGTACCGTCGGCGCGGCGCTGCAGCGATACAGCCGTGGACGGCAGGACCGCGTTGTAATCGACACCGGCAATGCGGTAGGCATCCGGCGGTGCAACCCGCACGCGCAGGTTGGCGGCTTCGTCTGGCGTGAGGCTGGTGACGTCAATTTCGGCCCGCAGCGATTCGCCCAAGGCAGATTGGACGCTCAAGCGACCGAGACTCAAGGACCATGCTGATGGCGCAGCACCCAGTGCTGCCACCACCGCGACCACGGCCGCGACTTCTCTCAGAGCCAAACGCCCCGTGCGCTTCGTCTGGGTATTCAAGGCGTCTCCCAAGCTGCGAATCGTGGAACCATTCCGTTTTTTCGCACCAGTCAATACGAGCAATAAGCGCTCAAAATGTTCGAAAAGACAATAGCATCAAGCAGATACAAAGACAAGCTCATGCTCTGCCTGACATTCCGAGCATCTCGCACGATTACCAGCATTGAAAATATGCCCGTTGCCACTCGGCAACGGGCATGGTTCAAACCGGATCAGGCATCGAGCAGGATGCGCAGCATGCGACGCAGCGGTTCCGCCGCGCCCCACAGCAGCTGATCACCGATGGTGAACGCACCGACATATTCCGGCCCCATCGCCAGCTTGCGGATGCGCCCGACCGGGATCGTCATCGTACCGGTCACCGCCACCGGCGTCAGGTCACGGACCGTGGCCTCGCGGGTGTTCGGCACCACTTTCACCCACTGGTTGTCGGCCGCGATCATGGCCTCCAGATCGGCCACGGGCACGTCCTTCTTCAGCTTGAAGGTCAGCGCCTGGCTGTGGCAGCGCATCGCGCCGACGCGCACACAGAACCCATCGACCGGGATCGGTGCCGAATCGAAACCCTCGCCCAGACCGAGGATCTTGTTGGTCTCGGCCATGCCCTTCCACTCTTCCTTGGACTGGCCGTTGCCCAGGTCCTTGTCGATCCACGGGATCAGCGAGCCGCCCAGCGGCACGCCGAAGTTCGCGGTTTCGGCCGACGTCAGCGCACGCTGCTTGGCGATCACCTTGCGGTCGATCTCCAGGATCGCGCTCTTCGGATCGTCCAGCAGCGCGCGCACTTCGGCGTTGAGCGTGCCGTACTGCGTCAGCAGCTCGCGCATGTGCTGCGCGCCGCCGCCGGAGGCTGCCTGGTAGGTCTGGGTGCTCATCCACTCGACCAGACCGGCCTTGTAGAGCGCGCCCACGCCCATCAGCATGCAGCTCACCGTGCAGTTGCCGCCGACCCAGTTCTTGCCACCCTTGGCCATCGCATCCTGGATGACCGGCATGTTGACCGGATCCAGGATGATGACGGCGTCACCGTTCATGCGCAGCGTCGAGGCCGCGTCGATCCAGTGGCCGTTCCAGCCCGCCGCGCGCAGCTTGGGGAACACCTCGGAGGTGTAGTCGCCACCCTGCGCCGTGATGATGATCTCGCAGCGCTTGAGCGCGTCGAGGTCATAGGCGTTCTGGAGTTTCGTCTCGTTCTTCGCCATCGCGGGGGCAGCGCCGCCCGCGTTGGACGTCGAGAAGAACAGCGGCTCGATGAGGCCGAAATCGCCCTCGGCCTGCATGCGGTCCATCAGGACGGAGCCGACCATGCCGCGCCATCCGACCAATCCTACGAGTTTCATGTGATGCCCTTTCCGGATATTCGACCTTCCCCGCCGACTCGCATCGCCGGGGTTGAGAGGTCTGGGCGAGACGAGGCGGAGCCGATCAGCTCTTGGTAATGCCTTTAATGCCCTGGGTGACGGCGGCCACGACCGCATCACCCATCTCGCGCGTGCCCACTCGCGTCGTTCCCTCCGACCAGATGTCGGGCGTGCGATAGCCCTCGGCCAGCACAGCGCGGACAGCCGACTCGATGCGGTCGGCGGCCTCGGGCTGTTGGAGTGAATATCGGAGCATCATGGCAGCGGACAGGATTGTAGCCAGTGGATTGGCGACTTCCTTACCGGCGATGTCAGGTGCGCTGCCGTGGCTGGGTTCGTACAGGCCCTGGCCCTTCGCGTTCAGCGACGCGGAGGGCAGCATGCCGATCGAGCCGGTGAGCATCGCGGCCTCGTCCGAGAGGATGTCGCCGAACATGTTGCCGGTGAAGAGCACGTCGAACTTCTTCGGCGCCTTGACGAGCTGCATGGCGGCGTTGTCCACGTACATGTGGTCGAGCGCGACATCCGGATACTCTTTGTGCACCTCGGTCACCACATCCTTCCAGAACTGGAAGGTTTCGAGCACGTTGGCCTTGTCCACGCTCGTCACACGCTTGCTGCGCTTGCGGGCGGCCTGGAAGGCGACGTGGGCGATGCGCTCGATCTCCGGGCGGCTGTAGCGCATCGTGTCGAAGGCTTCCTCGGCGCCGGGGAAGTGGCCATCGGTGGCGATGCGGCGTCCGCGCGGCTGGCCGAAGTAGATGTCGCCGGTCAGCTCACGGATGATCAGGATGTCCAGCCCCGCGATCAGCTCGGGCTTCAGGCTGGACGCGCCGACCAGCTGCTCGTAGCAGATGGCCGGGCGGAAGTTGGCGAACAGGCCCAGGTGCTTGCGCAGACCCAGGATCGCCTGCTCCGGGCGCAGCGAACGCTCCAGCGTGTCGTACTTCCAGTCGCCGACGGCGCCGAACAGGATCGCGTCGGAAGCCTTGGCGAGGTTCAGCGTCGACTCGGGCAACGGGTGGCCGTGGGATTCATAGGCGGCGCCGCCGACCTTGGCCTCTTCCAGCTCCAGGGGCAGGTCGAGCACGTTCAGGACGCGCACCGCTTCAGCGACGATTTCGGTGCCGATGCCGTCACCGGGGAGAACTGCGATTTTCAGGGTCATGGGACAGTCTTTCTTGAAGAGATTCAGCGCGGTTCAGCCCACCAGACGGTGGTTGAGCCACGGCTTGGCGGCCAGGCGCTCGGCCTCGAAGGCGCGGATCTTGTCGGCATGGCGCAGCGTCAGGCCGATGTCGTCGAAGCCGTTGGTCAGGCAGAACTTGCGGAAGGCCTGCACCTCGAACGGGATCTCCTCGCCGTCGGCCTTGATGACCACCTGGCGCGGCAGGTCGATCGTGAGCTGGTAGCCGGGGAAGGCGTGGACCTCGTCGAACAGTTTGGCGATCACGCTCTCGGGCAGCACGATCGGCAGCAGCCCGTTCTTGAAACAGTTGTTGAAGAAGATGTCGGCGAAGCTCGGGGCCAGGATGGCGCGGAAGCCGTATTGGTCGAGCGCCCACGGCGCGTGCTCGCGGCTGGAGCCGCAGCCGAAGTTCTTGCGCGCCAGCAGCACCGAGGCGCCCTGGTAACGCGGCTGGTTCAGCACGAAGTCCGGGTTGGGCTTGCGCACGACGTGTTCCTGGCCGGGCTGGCCCACGTCGAGGTAGCGCCACTCGTCGAACAGGTTGGGGCCAAAGCCGCTGCGCTTGATCGACTTGAGGAACTGCTTGGGGATGATGGCGTCGGTGTCGACGTTGTCGCGGTCCATCGGCGCGACCAGTCCCTTGTGAACGGTGAAGGCTTGCATGGTGGGGTTCCTTGAATCCGGTGAATCCGCCGCTCAGGCGAGGTGGCGCACGTCGACGAAGTGGCCTTCCAGCGCAGCCGCGGCGGCCATCGCCGGGCTGACGAGGTGGGTGCGGCCACCGGCGCCCTGGCGGCCTTCGAAGTTGCGGTTGCTGGTCGAGGCGCAGCGCTCGCCCGGCTCCAGACGGTCGGCGTTCATCGCCAGGCACATCGAGCAGCCCGGCTCGCGCCACTCGAAGCCGGCCGCCTTGAACACCTGGTCCAGCCCTTCACGCTCGGCCTGCGCCTTCACCAGACCCGAGCCCGGCACGACCATCGCCACCTTGATGTTCGCCGCCACCCGCTTGCCGAGCTTGCGCACGACAGCGGCGGCTTCACGCATGTCCTCGATGCGGCTGTTGGTGCAGGAGCCGATGAAGACCTTGTCCACATGCAGGTCGGCCAGCGCCTTGTTCGGCTCCAGGCCCATGTACTTCAACGCACGCTCGATCGCGTCGCGCTTGACCGGGTCGCGTTCCTTGTCGGGATCGGGGACGCGCTGGTCGATCGGCAGCACCATCTCGGGCGAGGTGCCCCAGGTGACCTGCGGGATGATCTGCGCCGCGTCCAGCTCGACCACGGCGTCGAACACCGCGTCCGCGTCCGACTGCAGCGTGGACCAGTAGGCCACCGCCTGCTCCCACTCGACGCCGGTCGGCGTGAACGGGCGGCCCTTGACGTAGGCGATCGTCTTGTCGTCCACGGCGACCAGACCGGCGCGGGCGCCGGCCTCGATCGCCATGTTGCACACCGTCATGCGGCCTTCCATGCTCAGCGCGCGGATGGCCGCGCCGCCGAACTCGATGGTGTAGCCGGTGCCGCCGGCGGTGCCGATCTTGCCGATGATGGCCAGCACGATGTCCTTGGCGCCGCAGCCGAAGGGAATCTGCCCATCCACGCAGACCAGCATGTTCTTCGCCTTCTTGGCCAGCAGCGTCTGCGTGGCCAGCACGTGCTCGACTTCGCTGGTGCCGATGCCGTGCGCCAGCGCGCCGAACGCGCCGTGGGTGGAGGTGTGGCTGTCGCCGCAGACGACGGTCATGCCGGGCAGCGTGGCGCCCTGCTCCGGGCCGATGACGTGGACGATGCCCTGGCGGCCGTCCATGAAGGGGAAATAGGCCGCCGCGCCGACCGCCTTGATGTTGGTGTCGAGCGTGGTGATCTGCTGGCGCGAGATCGGATCCTTGATGCCGTCGTAGCCGAGTTCCCAGCCGGTGGTGGGCGTGTTGTGGTCGGCGGTGGCGACGATGGAGCTGGTGCGCCAGACCGGGCGGTTGGCCAGGCGCAGGCCCTCGAACGCCTGCGGGCTGGTGACTTCATGCACCAGGTGGCGGTCGATGTAGAGCACCGAGGTGCCGTCTTCTTCGGTGTGGACGACGTGCTCGTCCCAGAGCTTGTCGTAGAGGGTGCGTCCGGTCATGGGGGGCTCTCGTTCGTGGGTGGACAAAGGAATTCGACAAAACGGCGCACGACGGCGGGCAGGACTTCCTGCTCGCGCACGCCGACGAGGTATTCGCGCTGCGCCCAGGGCTCGTCCAGCGCGATCCGGTGCAGGCGGAACAGCCGCGCCAGCCGCTCGGCCACCGCCGAAGGCATCAGCGCGATGCCCAGACCGGCCTCGACGAGCTGCGCGATGGCATCGAAGCCGCGCACCTGCATGCGCGTGCGCAGCGCGCGGCCCTGCTCGGTGGCCTGGGCCAGGATCATCTGCTGCAGCGCGGCGCCGGTGTGCTGGCCGACGAAGTCGAAGTCGAGCAGCTCGGCAAAGCGCACAGAAGTCTGCGCGGACAGCCCGTGTCCGTGCGGCGTGATGAGCACCAGCGTGCCTTCGCGGTAACGCCAGGTCTGCAGTCGCGACTCCAGCCGCGGCGGCACGAAGATGCCCACATCGGCCCGCCCCTCCGCCACTGAGCGCTGCAGCTCGGTGCTGGTCTGGTCTTCGAGGCTGATGCGGATCTCGGGGTGGGCGCGGGAAAACGCCGCCAGATCGGGCGGCAGGCACTCGGCGATCGCGGAGGCGTTGGCGACGACACGCAGGTGGCCGCGGATGCCGCGCGAATATTCAGCCACCTCGTCTTCCATCGCGTGCAGCGATGCGTGCAGGCTGCGGATGTGGCGCACCAGCGCGTGGCCGGCGGCGGTCAGCTCGACGCCGCGCGCACGCCGCTCGAACAGCAGCACGCCGAGGCGGGACTCCAGATCGCTCAGCCGCTTGCTCGCCGCCGCCAGCGCCAGGTGCTCACGCTCGGCGCCGCGCGTGATGCTCCGCGTCTCGGCGATCGCGAGGACGAGGTTGAGCGTGACGAGGTCGAAGCGCATGGGGCGCCTATCTTGCCCCAAGCCGACCGGAGCCACGGTCGGCAATCGACGAGTGAGCCTTCGCCCACAGCGAAGGCTCCGGATCCATGCGCATGCCCCACCCCGCACGGCACACGTCGGCGCAGGCACAACGGAAAAAGCCCTGAAACCACAAGCATTCACTTGCAATTTCAGGGCTTACCCGTTCTGGCGGAGACGGAGGGATTCGAACCCTCGATGCACTTTTGGTACATACTCCCTTAGCAGGGGAGCACCTTCGGCCACTCGGTCACGTCTCCGGCGAAGAAGCGAGACTATAGCCTAGTTTCGCTCGATCTGCAAACTGATCGCGTTCGTCGCCGTGGTCAGGCGTCCAGCCCGAACGCCTTGTGCAGCGCGCGCACGGCCAGTTCCATGTACTTCTCGTCGATCACGACCGAGGTCTTGATCTCGCTGGTGGTGATCATCTGGATGTTGATGCTCTCGTCGCTGAGGGCGCGGAACATCGTCGAGGCCACGCCAGCGTGCGAGCGCATGCCGATGCCGACGATCGAGACCTTGCAGATCTTGGTGTCGCCCACCACGGCGGCGGCGCCCAGCGCCGGCACCACTTCGGACTTCAGCAGGTCGAAGGCGCGCTGGTAGTCGTTGCGGTGCACGGTGAACGAGAAGTCGGTCTTGCCCTCGTGCGAGACGTTCTGGATGATCACGTCCACGTCGATGTTGGCCTCGGCCACGCGGCCCAGGATGCCATAGGCGATGCCGGGCTTGTCCGGCACGCCCAACACGGTCAGCTTGGCTTCGTCGCGGTTGAACGCGATGCCCGACACAACGGCTTGTTCCATCTTCTCGTCTTCCTCGAAAGTGATCAGGGTGCCCGACTTGGCCTCTTCCTCGATGGCGATGTCCCACGGGGTGAAGCTCGACAGGACACGCAGCGGCACACGGTACTTGCCGGCAAACTCGACCGAGCGGATCTGCAGGATCTTGGAGCCCAGCGAGGCCATCTCCAGCATCTCCTCGAAGGAGACGGTGGCCAGACGCTTGGCCTCCGGCACGACGCGCGGGTCGGTGGTGTAGACCCCGTCCACGTCGGTGTAGATCAGGCACTCGTCGGCCTTCATCGCCGCGGCCACGGCGACCGCCGAGGTATCAGAACCACCACGGCCGAGCGTGGTGATGTTCATGTCCTCATCGACGCCCTGGAAGCCGGTGATCACGACCACGCGACCAGCGTCCAGATCGGCGCGCACGCGGGCATCGTCGATGCTCTGGATGCGCGCCTTGGTGTAGGCGGAGTCGGTGCGGATGGGCACCTGCCAGCCGGAGTAGCTGACGGCGTCCATGCCTTCGGCCTGCAGGGCCAGTGACAGCAGACCGACCGACACCTGCTCGCCGGTACAGGCGATCATGTCGAGTTCGCGGGTGACGGCATCCGTCTGGACCGCCGGGGACACTTCACGGGCCAGGCCGAGCAGGCGGTTGGTCTCGCCGCTCATGGCGGAGGGCACGACCACCATCTGGTGGCCTGCGCGGGCCCACTTGGCCACGCGCTTGGCGACGTTGCGGATGCGCTCGGGCGAGCCCATCGACGTGCCGCCATACTTGTGAACGATCAAAGCCATGGGGTTGTGGCTCGCTAGGGAGTCGAAAAGCTCACGATTTTAGCCGGTTCCCGGCCCTGCGGAATCCTCGGTGTCGCGTTCACGCCAGTGCAGCGCAAGCTGCGGCTCGCCAGCGGGCGCCAGCACACGGGCATCCAGCCCCAATCCGGGCACGAACACGAGCCGGTCGCCACAGAACAGCAGCGGCCCGCCGCGTGCCTCGGCGGGCACGCCCGCAAGCTGGTACTGCTTCTTGAGCGACCGGGGCGGCGTGCCGGCTGCACGCTGGAACTGCTCGCCGCCTGAACGCGGTCGGGCCGTCAATGCCACCAGACAATCGGGCGCGACACCGCCCTGCGTGACCGGCTCGATGTGCAGGACACCCCCGTAGGCCGGCAGCGCAACATACCGCTCGGCGCGCAGATCCGGCAAGGCCACCGGAACCGCCAGTCCGGCCACCGGCGCCACGGAAGCCCAGCGGAGCACGCCGCGCCACAGGCGCAGCTCACCCCCCCTGGCCATCGGCCAGCGGGCGTCAAGGCATGTCGGCAGTTCCTGCGACAAGCGGTCCAGCCAGCTCGCCCGCGGCGACTCGCCCACCGTGCGCTGCAGCCACAGGTGCAGCAGGTTGCGCAGCCGCGCACCGCCCAGCGCCACCGCCGCAGCAGCGTCCAGGCCATCCTCCACCGCCACCGCACCGAGGTCGATCTCGGCCAGCGCCTGCAGACATTCGGCCGCATCCTGCGCATGGCGGGCAGCGTCGCCCAAGACCTGGGGCGCCTGCGGAAACGCCTGCGTCAGCGCCGGCCACAGCTGCAGGCGCAGGCGGTTGCGGGCATGGCGGGGATCGGCATTGCTGTCGTCCTCGATGTGTCCCAGGCCGTGCTGCCCCACATAGGCATCGATGGCGGCCCGCGGATGGCGCAACCACGGGCGCCGCCAGCAGATGCCGTCGCGCCAGATGGAGGCCGGCATCGACGCCAGCCCGGCCGCCCCGGCGCCACGCAGGGCCTGCAGCAGGAAGGTCTCCGCCTGGTCTTCCCGGTGGTGGGCGAGCAGCACGGTGTCGCAGCCGGTGGTGCGGGCCATGTCCGCCAGTGCACGGTAGCGCCCGCTGCGCGCCAGCGCCTCGATGCTGTCACCGGTCTTCGGCACCAGATCCAGATGGCGTGCGTGGAACTGCAGATCGGCGCCCTGCGCTTGCCACTGCGCGCAGTGTTCGGCGCAGTGCGACAGCCAGTCGTCGGCGTGTCGGCTCAGTCCGTGGTGGACATGGAACGCATGGATCGGGTGTGGCTGGCCGGTGGCATCGGCCAGCGCCTGCGCTGCGCGCCAGGTCGCATGCAACAGGGCCATCGAATCGCGCCCGCCGCTGCAGGCCACAGCCAGCGGGCGGGGCGTCACGGGCAGGTCAGGCCAAGCGATCAGGCCTTGGTGTCGGTGAACCGACCGTAGCTGCGCAGGCGGTTGTAGCGGTGGTCCAGCAGCTCCTTGGTGGGCAGATCGACGACCTGGCGCAGCGCATCGTTGAGGGCGCGCTTCAGGTAGGCGGCCATCTGCTTGTGGTCGCGGTGGGCGCCACCGACCGGCTCGTTGACGATCTTGTCGACCAGCCCGAGCGCCTTCAGGCGGTGGGCGGTGATGCCCAGGGCATCGGCGGCGTCACTGGCACGCTCGGCGGTCTTCCACAGGATCGAGGCACAACCTTCCGGGGAGATGACCGAGTAGACCGAAAACTGCAGCATCAGCACCTGGTCGGCCACGCTGATGGCGAGCGCACCACCGGAGCCGCCTTCACCGATGATGGTGGTGATGATCGGCACCTCCAGCTGCGCCATCTCGAAGATATTGCGGCCGATGGCCTCGGACTGGCCGCGCTCTTCGGCGCCGATGCCGGGGTAGGCACCGGGCGTGTCGACGAAGGTGAACACCGGCAGGCCGAACTTCTCGGCGACCTTCATCAGGCGCAGCGCCTTGCGGTAGCCCTCAGGGCGGGCCATGCCGAAATTGCGGGCCGCGCGCTCCTTGGTGTCGCGGCCTTTCTGGTGGCCCAGCACCATGCAGGCGCGGCCATTGAAACGGGCCAGACCACCGACGATGGACTGGTCGTCGGCGAACGAGCGGTCGCCGTGCAGCTCCTGGAACTCGGTGAAGATCTCGTTGACGTAATCCAGCGTGTAGGGACGCTGGGCATGGCGCGCGATCTGCGTGACCTGCCACGGCGACAGGCTGGAGTAGATGTCCTTGGCGAGCTGCTGGCTCTTCTTGGACAGGCGGTCGATCTCTTCGGAGATGTCGACGGCCGACTCGTTTTGCACGTAGCGCAATTCCTCGATCTTGGTTTCGAGTTCGGCGATCGGCTGCTCGAATTCGAGGAAATGTTTCTTGCTCATATGCATTGATCCTTCTGGGTCAGTACTTAAGTTTAGTACGTGACGGGCAACGGGTCGAGACTTCTCCAGACATACCAGGTCGCCACCGACCGGTACGGCGCCCACGCATCGGCCACTTCGCGGGCCTCAGCGCGCGAGACAGGTTCGCCGCTGAAGTAGTTCAGGCTGATGCCCTTGATCAGGCCGACATCGTCCAGCGGCAACACATTCGGGCGCATCAGGTAGAAGATCAGGAACATCTCGGCCGTCCAGCGGCCCACGCCGCGGATCGCCACCAGCTCGTCGATGATGGCTTCGTCACCCATGGCATCCCACTGGATCTGCTGCAGCCCGCCCTCGGCGAAATGGCGCGCCAGGTCGCACAGGTACTCGACCTTGCGCGCCGACAGCCCCGCGCTGCGCAGCACCGGCTCCGGCAGCAGCAGCACGGCGGCCGGCGTGATCAGGTAGCGCGAGCCGACACCGAGTGCCACGAACCGCGTCCAGACCGACTGCGCCGCCTTGACCGAGATCTGCTGGCCGACGATCGAGCGGGCCAGCGTCGTGAACGCATCGCCGCGGCTCTGCAGCCGCACCGCACCGAAGCGCTCGACCAGCTTGTTCATCACCCGATCGCGCCGCGACAGATGACCGCAGGCGTCATCCCAGTAGGGCGGCGTGACCAGCAGCGGCTCGCCGCCCTCGTCCACAGGGGTTTTGCGCATGGCGGGCGACTCGGTGGCGATGGCGGGAGCGGACGTCAGGCCTGGACCCACGTCGTGCCCTGGGCACTGTCCTTGAGGACGATGCCCTGCGCGGCCAGTTCGGCACGGAGGCGGTCCGCCTCGGCGAAGTTGCGCGCGGCCTTGGCGGCTGCACGGGCGGCGATCTGCGCCTGGATGTGCGCCTCGTCGACGGAAGACGGACCGACACCGGACTGCAGGAACTGCCGCGGTGGCTGCTGCAGCACCCCCAGCACGCCGCCCAGGCGCCACAGCAGCGCAGCAGTCTCGGCAGAGCGGCTGCGGTTGACCTCGCCCGCCAGATCGAACAGCACCGACACGGCGATCGGCGTGTTGAAGTCGTCGTCCATCGCGGCCTTGAAGCGGGCGGCGGCGGGGTGGGTCCAGTCGATCTCGGCCGGCGCTGTGTCGGGTGCCACGGCGTCCAGCGCGGTGTAGAGCCGGCGCAGCGCGCTGCGGCCGTCATCCAGACCCGCGTCGCTGAAATTGAACGGGCTGCGGTAGTGCACGCGCAGCATGAAGAAGCGCAGCGTCTCACCGTCGTAGGACTTCAGGACATCGCGGATGGTGAAGAAGTTGCCCAGCGACTTGGACATCTTCTCGTTGTCGACGTTCAGGAACCCGTTGTGCATCCACGTCCGCACGAAGGGCTGGCCGGTGGCGCCTTCGCTCTGGGCGATCTCGTTCTCGTGGTGCGGGAACTGCAGGTCCAGTCCGCCGCCATGGATGTCGAAGGTCTCGCCAAGCAGCGCACAGCTCATCGCCGAGCACTCGATGTGCCAGCCGGGACGTCCCGGACCGTAGGCCGAGGGGTACTTGGCATCCGCCGGCTCTTCGGGCTTGGCGGATTTCCACAGCACGAAGTCAAGCGGATCGTCCTTGCCATCGGCAACGGCGACACGCTCGCCAGCGCGCAGGTCGTCAAGCGACTTGCCCGAGAGCCGACCGTAGCCGGGGAAGCGGCGCACCGCGTAGTTCACGTCGCCATTGGCGGCCTGGTAGGCCAGGCCCTTGTCCTGCAGCCGCCCGATCATCGACAGCATCTGCGGCACATACTCGGTGGCACGCGGCTCGTGCGTCGGACGCTCGATGCCCAGCGCACCGATGTCGGCGTGCATGGCGGCCGTCATCTCGTCGGTGAGCTGGCGGATGGTGATGCCGCGCTCGACGGCGCGGCGGATGATCTTGTCGTCGATGTCCGTGATGTTGCGCACATAGGTGACCTGCCAGCCACTGGCGCGCAGCCAGCGCTGCACGACATCGAAGGCCATCATCATGCGGGCATGGCCGATGTGGCAGAAGTCATAGATGGTCATGCCGCACACGTACATGCGCACGTGGCCGGGGTCGATGGACTGGAAGTCTTCGAGCGAACGCGTGAGGCTGTTGTGGATACGCAGGGTCATCGATCGGGTCGCTTGGGGCGCGGAAGCTCAGGAACGGCGGGGCAGTATAGCCCCGGACTTCTGCGCCGGCGCGGCCGGTTCGACCGAGTCCCAAGGACAGGCCGGACTTCAAAATATGCACAATCCGCCCATGAACACACTCCTGGCGCACCGTGCTGGCTGGCTTCTGATGGCCACATTGGCTGCAGTCTCGCTCCCCGCGGTAGCGACCACGGCCTCGGCAGAACCGGTCGCGGTGGCGGCGCTGGAGGAGCGTGTCCAGCGCGAACCAGACAACCCGGAGGCACTCATCGACCTCGGTGTCGCCCTGGCGCGCCTGGGCCGGCTGCCGGAGGCGCGCCAGCGTTTCGACCAGGCACTGCGCACCAGCCCCGTCCACGCACTCGCCCACGACAACCTGCTGCAACTCCAGCTCAACATGGCCCGCCACGCCTACGCCGCCGCGCTGGGCTCCGACAGCACCACGCTGCCCCCGGCCGACAGCGGCCTACAGTGGAGTCCGTCCTACGGCACATCTGCGTCGGCGGCCTCCCGACCCGCCTCCGGGACCAGCCAGGCGCTGGCGGTGGAGGTGCTGCTGGCGTCCGCGCCGCCGGCCATGGTCGCCGCACGGCACGACCGCGCGGCCTGGCTGCGGCCCTTGCTGGCAGCGGTCGTGCTGCTGGCCCTGGGCGCCACTGCGTGGGCCTGGAGCCGGCGTCCGGCTCCCGCTGCTCCGGCAGCGTCGCCGGCATCCACCCTGTCCCCGCCGGCCACGGTCGCCGTGCCGGAACATGAACGCGCCGTGCCCGAAGAGCGCCTGATCGAGGTCTACCGCCTGATCGGACAGGGCCGCTGGACACAGGCGCTGGAGAACGCTGAATCCCTGGTGGCCGACCAGCCCCGCTTCACGCTGGCACAGCTGGTCTATGGCGATCTGCTGCTGGCGCACAGCGGCGTGCTGCGCGGCTTCGGCCGTGGCTCGGCGCAAGTGCCTGGCGGTCAGGAACGGCAGATCACCCCATTGCAGCTGGAGGCACGGCAGCGCCTGAACGCCTGGCGGGAGCCCCCGCCACCGGGCACCGTGCCCAGACAGGCGCTGCTGCTGCCGACCTCGGTGCGCCAGCTGGTGGTGGTGGACGGTCTGCGCTCGCGGCTGTTCGTGCTGGAACACCGTGCGGGCCAGCTTGTCGTGACAGCCAGTCTGTACGCCGCGATCGGCCGCCTCGGCGTGGGCAAGCAGGACGAGGGCGATCTGCGCACGCCCCTCGGTGTCTACGACATCACAGGCCGGCTCGGCCGCCAGCAGGTGGGGGACTTCTACGGTGCCGGCGCCCTGCCACTGAGCTATCCCAACGAGCACGACCGGCGCCTGCGCCGCACCGGCGCCAACATCTGGCTCCACGGCACCCGCGCCGACCGCCATGCCGACGCGCCCTTCTCCAGCAACGGCTGCATCGTGCTGTCCGATCCAGACATGGAGCGCCTGTTGCAGGATCTGGTGCCGCGCCGCACACCGGTGGTCATCGCCGAACGGCTGGAGTGGGTCGCGCCGAAGTCCCTGGCCGAGCCCCGCCATGCCGCGGTGGCTCTGACCGAGTCGTGGCGCCAGGCGCGGATGCAGGCCAACCCGGAGCGCCTGCTCGGACTGTATGCGCGGTCCTTCGACAATGGCCTGCAAGGCTGGGCAGAATGGCAGCAGCAGCTCGCCCGGGAATCGGCCGGCAACGCAGACCGAGAACGCCAGCTGCTCGACCTGACCATCCTGGACGGCTCGGATGGTGCCAACGGCCACCCCGCGCTGTTCATCACCTTCCGCGAGGTGCTGCGCGGCAGCACTGGCGGAACCCTGCGCCGCCAGTACTGGGCCCGGGAGCGTGGACAATGGAAGATCTTTTCAGAAGGAGTGTTGGAATGAGTTCATCTCAGCTTGTGCGCGCTGCGGCGGCCCTGGCCCTCGGTCTGGCCCTCAGCGGGGGCGCCAGCGCCGAGAAGGTGCGCTTGGTCACCTCGATGGGCGACATCGTCGTCGACCTGGACGCCGCCAAGGCCCCGAAGTCGGTGGCCAACTTCGTCGAGTACGTCAAGGCCGGCCACTACGACGGCACCGTGTTCCACCGCGTGATCAGCAACTTCATGATCCAGGGTGGCGGCATGGACCCGGCGATGAAGGAAAAGCCGGTGCGCGCCCCGATTCCGCTGGAAAGCCGCAACGGTCTGAGCAACACCCGCGGCACGCTGGCGATGGCCCGCACCATGGTCCCGGATTCGGCGACCTCGCAGTTCTTCATCAACGTGAAGGACAATCCCTTCCTCGACCAGCCCAACTCGCAGGACGGCAACGGCTATGCGGTGTTCGGTCGTGTGGTCGAAGGCATGGACATCGTGGACAAGATCCGCGCCGTGCCGACCGGCAACGCCGGACGCCACCAGAACGTGCCCGTCGAGCCGGTCCTCATCAAGAAAGCCTCTCTGGAGAAATAACCATGGCAGCCCCCCAAGTCGATCTGCAGACCACCCTCGGCACCATCCGCATCGAACTCGATGCCGAGAAGGCGCCCCTCTCGGCCGCCAATTTCCTGAGCTACGTCAAGAGCGGCCACTATGACGGCACCGTCTTCCACCGCGTCATCAAGGGCTTCATGGTCCAGGGCGGCGGCATGGAAGCCGGCCTGAAGCAGAAGCCCACACAAGGCGAGATCCGCAACGAGGCCAACAACGGCCTGAAGAACAACAAGTACACGCTGGCGATGGCGCGCACCAATGCCCCGCACTCGGCCACGTCGCAGTTCTTCATCAACGTCGCCGACAACGGCTTCCTGAACTTCACCGCCGAAAACGCATCGGGCTGGGGCTACGCCGTGTTCGGCCGCGTGGTCGACGGCACCGCCGTGGTGGACCAGATCGAGAAGGTCCGCACCGGCAAGCGTGGCTTCCACGACGACGTGCCGGTCGAGGACGTGGTCATCACCCGCGCCGTGGTCGTGGAGTGAGCCTGCGCCCGGGGCCGGTCCGCACGCTGCACGCCGCGCCGCACTGGCGTTGCGTGGACCTCGTGTCCGATCTGCACCTGGGCCCGGCCACACCGCGCACCGCCGCGGCGCTGGCCGATTACCTGGGCCGCACCTGCGCCGACGCGGTCCTCGTGCTCGGCGACCTGTTCGAGGTCTGGATCGGTGACGATGCGCTCGACACGCCGGCCGACACCCAGGCCGAGGCCGAGGTGCTGCACCGGTTTGCCGATTTCGCCCGCCACCGCACCCTGGCGATGCTGGTGGGCAACCGCGATTTCCTGCTCGGGGCACGGGCCGCCGCGCTGGCGGGCTGGCAGGTGCTGGACGAGGTGTGCGTGCTGGACGCCTTCGGGCGCCGCACGGTGCTGGTCCACGGCGATGCGCAGTGTCTGGCCGATCAGGACTACCAGCACTTTCGCCAGCAGGCACGCAGTCCGGCGTGGCAGCAGGCGTTTCTTGCGCAGCCGCTCGCGCAGCGCCGCGTGTTTGCCCGTGGCCTGCGCGACGGCAGCGAACACCGCAAGCAGACGCTGGGCCTGGCCGCCTACCCGGATCTGGACCGTGACGCGATGTGCACCCTGCTGCGCGACGCCAACGCCACCACCCTCGTCCACGGCCACACCCACCGCCCCGGCGATGAATCCATCGGTGACGGCCTGAGGCGCCATGTGCTGACCGACTGGGATCTGGACCATGACCCGGCGGCTCCGCGCGCCGAAGTGCTGCGTCTGAGCGCCGGCGGCGCCACCCGTCTGTCTCCCGAGCGCGCCGACCAGCCCCCATGCTGACCGGCTGGCTGGCCCGCTGGTGGACGGCTTGGCGCCTGCAGCGCCAGCAGCGTGTGCTGGCCGAGCGGGCCATCCCGGACGATCTCTGGCTCGACACGCTGCGCGCATACCCGTTCCTGACGCGCCGCCCGCTGGCGGACCTGCTGCATCTGCGGGAACTGGCCACGCTGTTCCTGGCGCGCAAGGAGTTCAGCACGGCGGGCGGCCTCGCACTCGACGACACCATGGCCGTGGCCGTGGCCGCGCAGGCGTGTGTGCCGGTGCTGAAGCTGCCGGGCGGGCTGGACCTGTACGACGGCTTTGTCGGCATCGTGCTGCATCCGCAGGAGGTGGTCGTGCCGCGGCAGTGGAGCGACGAGGCCGGTGTGGTCCACAGCGGCGACGAGGTGCTGGCGGGCGAGGCGATGGAAGGCGGGCCCGTCATGCTGTCCTGGCAGGACGTGCAGATGGCCGGTGACCGCGCCCGGGCCGAGGACGGCTACAACGTCGTGATCCATGAATTTGTCCACGTGCTCGACATGCAGCACGGCGGCGTGGACGGTCTGCCAGCCTTGCCCGACCGGGCGATGCAGGCCCGCTGGCAGGACGTGATGCCGCGCGCGCTGCTGCAGCACCAGGCCGAGGTGGACGCCGAACAAGCGACCTGGCTCGACCCCTACGCCGCGCAAGGGCCCGAGGAGTTCTTTCCCGTCACGGCCGAGGCGTTTTTCGTGGCCCCGGAGGGGCTGCAGGCCGAGTTTCCCGAGGTCTACGCATTGCTGAGCGCCTACTTCGGTCAGGATCCCGCACGTTTCCAAGGCGCACGGGCATGAAAAAAGGGCCGTGAGGCCCTTTCAGAGGCAATGCCCGCCAGCGCTCAGGCGGTTGCCGGCTCGGCCTTGGGCTTGTCGCTCTTGTCGCGTGGCTCGATGTCGAGCTGCACTTCGCCGGCTTCGTTCACGTCGACCGTCAGGCGGCCGCCATCGGTCAGGCTGCCGAACAGCAGCTCATCGGCCAGCGCACGGCGGATCGTGTCCTGGATCAGGCGCTGCATCGGGCGCGCACCCATCAGCGGGTCGAACCCCTTCTTGCCCAGGTGCTTGCGCAGCGCGTCGGTGAAGGTGACCTCGACCTTCTTCTCGCTGAGCTGGCCTTCGAGCTGGAGCAGGAACTTGTCCACCACGCGCAGGATGATGTCCTCGTCCAGCGCCCGGAAGCTGACGATCGCATCCAGCCGGTTGCGGAACTCGGGCGTGAACATGCGCTTCAAGTCGCCCATCTCGTCGCCGGTCTCGCGGGCGTTGGTGAAGCCGATGGTGGCCTTCTGCATGGTCTCGGCGCCCGCATTGGTCGTCATGATGATGATGACGTTGCGGAAGTCGGCCTTGCGCCCGTTGTTGTCGGTCAGCGTGCCGTGGTCCATGACCTGCAGCAGCACGTTGAAGACATCCGGGTGGGCCTTCTCGATCTCGTCAAGCAGCAGCACGCAGTGCGGCTTCTTCGTGACGGCCTCGGTCAGCAGACCGCCCTGGTCGAAGCCGACATAGCCCGGAGGCGCCCCGATCAGGCGGCTGACGGCGTGGCGCTCCATGTACTCGGACATGTCGAAGCGCAGCAGGTCGATGCCGAGGATGTAGGCCATCTGCTTGGCCACCTCGGTCTTGCCCACGCCGGTCGGACCGCTGAACAGGAAAGCACCGATCGGCTTGTCCGGCTTGCCCAGACCCGAACGCGCCATCTTGATCGCGCCGGCCAGCGCGTCGATCGCGTTGTCCTGGCCGAACACGACGCTCTTCAGGTCGCGGTCGAGCGTCTTGAGCTTGCTGCGGTCGTCGCTGGTGACGCTGGCGGGCGGGATGCGGGCGATCTTGGCGACGATGTCCTCGACCTCGCTGCGGGTGATGCGCTTTTTCTGCTTGTTCTTGGGCAGCACGCGCTGCGCCGCACCCACCTCGTCGATCACGTCGATCGCCTTGTCGGGCAGGTGGCGGTCGTTGATGTACTTGGCCGACAGCTCGGCCGCCGCCTGCAGCGCGCCCACGTCGTACTTGACGCCGTGGTGTTCCTCGAAGCGCGACTTCAGGCCCTTGAGGATCTCCACCGTCTGCTCGACGGTCGGCTCGGCCACGTCCACCTTCTGGAAGCGGCGGGACAGCGCCGCGTCCTTCTCGAAGATGCCGCGGTATTCGGTGAACGTGGTCGCGCCGATGCACTTGATCTGGCCGGAACTCAGCGCCGGCTTGAGCAGGTTGCTGGCGTCCAGCGTGCCGCCCGACGCGGCGCCTGCGCCGATCAGCGTGTGGATCTCGTCGATGAACAGCACCGCGTGCGGATGCTCCTTGAGCTGCTTGAGCACGCCCTTGAGCCGTTGCTCGAAGTCGCCCCGGTACTTGGTGCCCGCCAGCAGCGCGCCCATGTCGAGCGAGTAGACCGTCGACTCGGCCAGCACGTCCGGCACTTCGCCCTGCGTGATGCGCCAGGCCAGACCTTCGGCGATCGCCGTCTTGCCCACGCCGGCCTCGCCGACCAGCAGCGGGTTGTTCTTGCGGCGACGGCAGAGGATCTGCACGACGCGCTCGACCTCATGCTCACGCCCGATCAGCGGGTCGATGCGTCCGTCGCGCGCGGCCTGGTTGAGGTTCTGGGTGTACTGGTCCAGCGGCGAGCCCTTGCCGCCGTCGCCCTCGTCCTTCTCGCCTTCGGAGGAGGACGAGGACTCGCCCGCGGCCTTGGTCGGCTCGGGCGGATCGGACTTGCGGATGCCGTGCGCGATGAAGTTCACGACGTCCAGCCGCGTCACGCCCTGCTGGTGCAGGTAGTAGACCGCATGCGAATCCTTCTCGCCGAAGATCGCCACCAGCACATTGGCGCCGGTGACTTCCTTCTTGCCGTTGCCGGTGGACTGCACATGCATGATCGCCCGCTGGATCACGCGCTGGAAGCCGAGCGTGGGCTGGGTGTCCACCTCGTCTGCACCGCCCACGGTGGGCGTGTTTTCCTTGATGAACTGCGTCAGGCTCTTGCGCAGGTCGTCCAGGTTGGCTGCGCAGGCACGCAGGACTTCGGACGCCGACGGGTTGTCCAGCAAGGCCAGCAGCAGGTGCTCGACCGTGATGAACTCGTGGCGCTGCTGGCGG
Source organism: Sphaerotilus sp. (assembly GCF_034519685.1). Lineage (GTDB taxonomy): Bacteria > Pseudomonadota > Gammaproteobacteria > Burkholderiales > Burkholderiaceae_C > Sphaerotilus. The sequence goes on from NZ_JAXHOF010000003.1 coordinate 788,991, forward strand.
GCCTCGACGAACGCCATGTGCAGACTGACTTCCAACTCTTGCGCAATCATGCGACCTCCATAATGCATTGCAGCGGGTGTGCCGCCTGCCGTGCAGCTGCCAGAACCAATTCGACCTTTGTCGCTGCGACATCCCGGGTATACACCCCGCAGACCGCCCTGCCCTCATGGTGGATCTTCAACATGATCAAGGTGGCGGCGTCGATGCCGTGGTGAAAGTGCTCCTGCAGCACCATGACCACGAACTCCATCGGTGTGTAATCGTCGTTGAGCATCACGACTTGATAGGCGCGTGGTGGTTCGACCCGTTGCTGCTGGCGCTCTTCGACGACAGCGCCCTGCCCATCGGCAGGCGGGGTGGGAGATTTGGGTGTTTCCGGCGTATTGCTGGCCATGGATGCATTCTATCGGTCGCTCGGAAATCCCGCGCTGTGCGGGACAAGCAGCTTGGGTCGGGAGGGTTCCACACAGTGGCGGGCAACCCCAAGAGCGTCACGACTATTGCCGCAACAAGCTCACCTGATTCTTGACAGCTTTTCTCACGATCCCCAAAATCTTGACAAAATTGTTGGGATTTTCGTTGGGAAACTGGAGAACAAAACGATGGCTATTGGCATGGTCAAATGGTTCAACGATGTGAAGGGTTTCGGCTTCATCGAACCCGACGGCGGCGGTGAAGATGTGTTCGCACATTTTTCCGCCATCCAGATGGATGGCTTCCGCACCCTCAAGCAAGGCGCGCAGGTGAGCTACGAACTGGTCGACGGCCCCAAGGGCAAGCTCGCACAGAACATCTGCGCCATACAAGGTGTCTCACCACGGACGGTGCCGCTGGCCCAAGCCGACAACGCAGAGGCCTGACACCACGGACACACGTCCCACATCCAGCCAGGTTCCGCTCCACCAGAAGGAGACGATTTCCTGGGAGTCGCCCTCCATCAGGAGGGTCGACCAAGCTCCCGCAGCTTGCGATAGAGCGACCGCTCGCTGATGCCGAGCTTTCGCGCCAGCTCGGCCCGGCTGCCGCGGTGGGCCTTGAGCTGGGCCTGCAAGGCGGCACGTTCCACACTTCGCAGCGAAGCGTCCGAGGATGGCATCGGCGCATCTTCGGGCGTCAGAGCGGTCACTGCAACGGACGCCGCGGGCAAGGCATCCGAGCCGAGTGCGCGCTCCACGTGCAGGGGTTCGATGTGCGTGCCGTCGGCCAGCAGGGCGGCGCGTTCGAGCACGTTGCGAAGCTCGCGCACATTGCCGGGAAACGTGTGCCGCTGCAGGCACGCCAGCGCGGCGGGAGCCACGGCCATGCGCCGCTGCGGCACCACTCTGGCCAGCAGGGCCACAGCCAGCAGGGGAATGTCGTCCACCCGATCCCGCAGTGGCGGCAACGCGATCGGAAACGTGCTGAGCCGGTAGTACAGGTCTTCGCGGAAGCGCCCGTCGGCCACCATGGCCTTCAGATCGCGGTGCGTCGCGGCCACCACGCGCACATCGGTGCGCCGCAGCTCGGTGCTGCCCACGCGCCGGTAGGTGCCACTTTCCAGCAGACGCAGCAGCTTGACCTGCATCGGCAACGGGATGTCGCCCACCTCGTCCAGGAACAGGGTGCCACCGCTGGCGGCCTCCACCAAGCCTGGCTTGCTGGTGCTGGCGCCGGTGAAGGCGCCACGCTCATGGCCGAAGAGTTCGCTCTCGAACAGCGTCTCCGGCAGGCTGGCGCAGTCCACCACCACCAGGGCATGGGCCGCGCGGGCGCTGGCCTCATGCACCGCCTGCGCCACCAGCTCCTTGCCGGTGCCGGATTCGCCCAGCAGCAGCACGCTGGCCTGCGACGGCCCGACGCGCGACACCAGTTCCAGCATGCGCTGGAAAGCGGCCGAGCGCCCGATCAGGCCCTGGGTCGCGGGCTGCCCCTGCGCCACGCGCAGGGGTTCCATCTTCTCGATGTAGTAGGCCTGCTCGCCGCTGGCATCGCGCAGCGGTGCCAGCTCGATGTTGATGTAGGACTCGCCCTGGGGCGTGTGGTGCAGGTGCAGGACACGCTCTCGCTGCCCCGACTCGCGGGAGCGGGCCAGCGGGCAGCTCTCGCCGGCCTGGTCGCACGGCACGCTGATATGGTGCGAGACCTCGTAGCAGGTGCGTCCGATCACCGAGGCGGTCGGGCTGAACTGGCGTCGGTAGGCGGCGTTTGCAGCCAGGATCCGGTACTGGCGATCGAACAGAATGTGAGGCTCCGGCAGCCCCTCCAGGTACGACACCAGTTCCGGCAGGATTGTGGCCATGGTTCATCCGTTCTGCTGTTTGGCCCTGGGCCACGGGTTGCGGAGGGTCGGCCGGCAGCATGCCCCTTGCCCTGCCTGATTTTGCCATTTTGGCAGTTCTCCGCCATTCTGGCATGCAGGCTTGCCACCATCACGGACAGCAGCACCAGCAGCCTGATCGCAAGCTGTTGATTTTCCAGAACATTTTCCTGATCCGAGCGGTGGCACGCGTCTTGATAACCATCACGGCATGAAGACCCTCCGTGATCCGCTCGTCCGCCACCTCGCCATCGCCGTGGCGTTGAAGCTGGCCGTGCTGTGCGCACTCTGGTGGGTCTTCATCCGGGACGAACGGGTCAGCGTCGACATCGATCGTGCCGCTGCCCATCTGGTCGTCTCTGGCGCCTCTGTCGACGCGCCCTCCCGGCCTACGCCACCCAGCGGAGCACAACCTTGATCTCGGAACAACTCGTCGACCTGTCGCGCCTGCAGTTCGCTGCAACCGCGATGTACCACTTTCTCTTCGTGCCGCTGACGCTGGGCATGGTGTGGCTGCTGGTCATCATGGAGAGCGTCTACGTGATGACCGGCCAGGTCATCTGGAAGGACATGACCCGCTTCTGGGGCAAGCTCTTCGGCATCAACTTCGCGCTCGGTGTCACCACGGGCATCACGCTGGAGTTCCAGTTCGGCACCAACTGGGCCTACTACTCGCACTACGTGGGCGACATCTTCGGCGCCCCGCTGGCCATCGAGGGGTTGATGGCCTTCTTTCTGGAGAGCACCTTCATCGGCCTGTTCTTCTTCGGCTGGGACCGCCTCACCAAGACCCAGCACCTGATGGTGACCACGCTGATGGCGGTGGGCACCAACCTCAGCGCGCTGTGGATCCTGATCGCCAACGGCTGGATGCAGAACCCGGTGGGCGCCGAATTCAGCTACCAGACCATGCGCATGGAAATGACGGACTTCTGGGCCGTGGTCTTCAACCCCGACGCGCAGGCCAAGTTCGTGCACACGGTCTCGGCCGGCTATGTGACGGGCGCGATGTTCGTGCTGTCGGTCAGCAGCTGGTACCTGCTGAAGGGCCGCGACATCGAGTTCGCCAAGCGCAGCTTCCGCGTGGCCTCGGCCTTCGGGCTGGCCAGCGTGCTGAGCGTCATCGTGCTCGGCGACGAGAGCGGCTACACCGTGGGCGAAGCGCAGCAGACCAAGATGGCCGCGCTGGAGGCGATGTGGGAGACCGAGCCCGCGCCTGCCGGCCTGAAGCTCATCGCCGGCATCAACGAACAGGCCCAGAAGAACGACTGGGAGGTCGAGATTCCCTACGTGATGGGTCTGATCGGGACGCGCTCGATCAGCAAGCAAATCCCCGGCATCCACGAGATCAAGGCCAGGAACCGCGAGCGCATCGTCAACGGCATCACCGCCGTGACCGCGCTGGAGACCTTGCGCAAGAACCGCAACGACGAAGAGGCCAGGCGCGTGCTGGAAGCCACCAAGGGCGACCTCGGCTTCGGCCTGCTGCTGAAGAAATACACCACGGACGTTCGCCAAGCGACGCCCGAGATGATCGACCGCGCCATGCACGACACGGTGCCGCGGGTGACGCCGATGTTCTGGAGCTTCCGCATCATGGTGGGCCTGGGCTTCGCGATGCTGCTGCTCTTCGGCCTGAGCTTCTGGAGCACGCTGAAGGGTGAATGCCGCGCCCGGCCCTGGCTGCTGCGCGCCGCGGTGTGGATGCTGCCCGCGCCGTGGATCGCCTGCGAACTGGGCTGGGTGGTGGCCGAATATGGCCGCCAGCCCTGGACCATCTACGGCGTGCTGCCCACGCACATGAGTGTCTCCACGCTCAGCGTGGGCAGCCTGTACGGCTCGCTGGCCGGCTTCATCGGCTTCTACACCGTGCTGCTGGTCGTCGAGGTCTACCTGATGCAGAAGTTCGCCCGGCAGGGACCGGGCTCGCTCGGCACCGGCCGCTACCAGTTCGAATCCGCTCACGCCTGAGGTCCACATCATGATCGACTACCCGACCCTCAAGGTGATCTGGTGGCTGCTGGTGGGCGTGCTGCTCGTCGGCTTCGCCATCATGGACGGCCACGACATGGGCGTGGGCACGCTGCTGCCCTTCGTCGGCCACGGCGACGACGAACGCCGCGTCGTCATCAACACCGTCGGCCCGCACTGGGATGGCAACCAGGTCTGGTTCATCACCGGCGGCGGCGCCATCTTCGCGGCCTGGCCGCTGGTCTACGCCACCGCGTTCAGCGGCTTCTACTGGGCCATGCTGGCGGTGCTGTGGGCATTGTTCTTCCGCCCGGTGGGCTTCGACTACCGCAGCAAGATCCACCACGCCACCTGGCGCAGCACCTGGGACTGGGGCCTGTTCATCGGCGGGTTCGTGCCGCCGGTGATCTTCGGGGTGGCCTTCGGCAACCTGCTGCAGGGCGTGCCCTTCGGCTTCGATGACTACCTGATCAGCACCTACACCGGCACGTTCTGGCAGTTGCTCAACCCGTTCGCGCTGCTGGTCGGCGTGGTGAGCAGCGCGATGATCACGATGCACGGCGGCATGTACCTCGCGCACCGCACCGAGGACGCGGTCCAGCAGCGCGCCGTGCGCGGCGCGGTGGGCGCGGCGCTCTTGATGGTGCTGGCCTTTGTCGGGGCCGGGGTGTGGCTGAAGTTCGGCGGCATCGAGGGCTTCGTCATCACCTCGGCCATCGACCCCGGCGCCCTGCCCGACCCGCTGGCCAAGACCGTGGTGCGCAGCGCCGACGGCTGGTGGATCAACTACGGCAAGCAGCCGATGCTGTGGGCGCTGCCGGCACTCGGCATCGCCGGCGCCCTGGCTGCGGCCGCCCTGGTGCTGGCACGCCACACGCTCAGCGCCTTCGTGGCCTCGGCGCTGGCCATCGTGGGCGTGATCGGCACCGCCGGCGCCGCGATGTTCCCCTTCGTGATGCCCTCGTCGAGCCAGCCCGACGCCAGCCTGACCGTCTGGGACAGCGTCTCCAGCCACCTCACGCTGGGCCTGATGTTCTGGGCCACGCTGATCTTCATGCCGCTGATCGTGCTGTACACCTCCTGGGCCTACCGGGTGATGCGCGGCAAGGTGACGGTGGAGCACATCCGTGCCAACGCGCACACCGCGTACTGAGCAGGCATTCAGCCCCTGCCACCCCCGTTGCCTGGAGCACGCCATGCACCCCACTCTGCACGATCCAGAGATCGCGCCGCACCGCTGCGCCGGTGTGATGCGCGGAACCCCATCGGCGACGCCGCCAACGGAAAGGAACTGACCATGTGGTATTTCGCCTGGATGCTGGGAGTCGGCTTTGCCGTGCTGCTGGCCGTGATGAACGCGATGTGGGGCGAGAACGAAGCGGCCCGCGCCCAAGCCCGACGCGATGGCGATGACGGAGCGCGGCCATGACCGCCACGGCCGTGCCCGCAGAGCCTTGCGTGCCCCGCACCCAGTGGCCCAGCCTGGCCGCAGCGCTGGTGATCATGGTGGCAGGCACGCTGTATCCGCCAGCGATGGCCGATGCGGCCGGCAAGGCCGACCACCCCCTGGCCATGGCGCTGTTCTGGGCCATGAGTGCGGGGTTCGTGCGCGGTGTGGGGTTCGTGCCGCAGCGGTGGGTCTGGCGCGCGCTCTTCTCTGGGTGGTCGTGTGCCGCCGCGCTGTTGCTGGCGGCCGTGCTGAAGCTGCAGCACTGAACCGCGCCCTGAGGGCCACACGCCGAACTCCCGAACTCCCGAACGCCGAACGCCGAACGCCGAACGCCGAGAATCGCGACCATGACCGAAGCCCCGGACTCCCCCGCCGTCGCGACCGATGCATCGTCCACACGCACCGGCATGTCCCGCGATGTCGGGCGGCGCTTGCCACAGCCGGTGCGTGCCGCGCTGCAATGGATGCTGCTGCGCGGCTTGCGTGCGCCTCGACTGCCACACGCGCCGACCTGGACCGAGGGCAGGTTGGGCGTCGGGAGCATGACGCCGTTTCAGGTTTGCGGAGCCCGCGGGCAACAGCTGGCGGCTTGGGTGGCTCTGCCGCAGACGGCCTACGCCGCCCAACCCGTGCCGGTGGTCGTGGCGGTCCACGGCTGGGGCGCCAACGGCTCGACGCTGGCCCCCATGGTCGAGCCGCTCGTGCGCGCCGGCATTGCGGTGGTGTTGTTCGACGCCGCGAACCATGGCGACAGCTCGGCCGAGGCATTCAGCTCGCTCCCTCGTTTCGCCGAGGACCTGGCCGCGGTGCGGAACGCACTGCGCGACCATCCGGCCCTCGACACGGGCCGCATCGCCCTGCTGGGCCACTCGGTCGGGGCAGCCGCCGTGCTGCTGCACACGGCCCGCAACGGCGGTGTGCGGGCCGTCGTCAGCCTGTCGGCCTTCGCACACCCACGCGAGGTGATGGAGCGCTGGCTGCAGGAGCACCACATCCCTCGTCGATGGATCGGTGCGGCGATCCTCGAACAGGTGCAGGAGGTGATCGGCGAGCGTTTCGACCACATCGCACCGGAACACCAGCTGGCCCACATCCCCTGCCCGGTGCTGCTGGTGCATGGCAAGCAGGACCAGACCGTGCCGCTGTCGGACGCACATCGGCTGCAGTCGTTGCTGCGCTGCGGCGAGCTGCTCGTCGTCGGGGGTGACCACGACCTGCGGGCGTCACTGGCCCCGCATGCGGATCAGCTCGTGCGCTTCTTCAACACCCACCTCAAGGCCATCGCATGACCATGTTCGAACGCATGAAACGCCGGCTGCTGCCCGCAGCGCCCGCCCAGCCCGACACCGCAGAGCAACACCCCGCCGCGCACCTTGCACCGCAACCCGTGCCCACCAGACCGCCGGGGCCCCTGGTCATCGACGTGCGCTCGGAACGCGAGTTCCACGCCACGGCCGTCGCGCAAGCCGTCAATGTCCCATTGCCACAGCTGGCGCACCGCATCGGCGAGCTCGCCCCAGACAAGACCACGCCGCTGGTGCTCTACTGCGCCAGCGGGACGCGGTCCGGCATCGCCTGCGGCGTGCTGACGCAGCTGGGCTACGCCCATGTCACCAACGCCGGCAGCTTGTACGCAGCCGCCGAACGTCTGCAGCGCGAGGTGCGCAGATGAACTCCGGCGCCGTGCCAGTGCCGCGCACGCCTCACCCGGCCTGCAGGGCGTCAAGAGGCCCGGCGGGACGGCTTCATGTCACCGCACCGCACAGCGCATCACATGTGTTCGATCATCACCTGCCCGAACCCCGAGCATGACACCTGGGTCGCGCCCTCCATCAGGCGGGCGAAGTCATAGGTGACCCGCTTCGAGGCAATGGCGCGCTCCATGGACGCCAGGATCAGGTCGGCCGCCTCGGTCCAGCCCATGTGGCGCAGCATCATCTCGGCAGACAGGATCTCGGAGCCGGGGTTGACATAGTCCTTGCCAGCGTACTTCGGCGCGGTGCCGTGGGTAGCCTCGAAGCAGGCGACCGAGTCCGACAGGTTGGCACCCGGGGCGATGCCGATGCCGCCGACCTGCGCCGCCAGCGCGTCGGAGATGTAGTCGCCGTTGAGGTTCAGCGTGGCGATGACCGAGTATTCGGACGGACGCAGCAGGATCTGCTGCAGGAAAGCGTCGGCGATCGAGTCCTTGACGGTGATGTCCCGCCCCGTCTTCGGGTTGCGGAACTTGCACCACGGCCCGCCATCGACCAGCTCGGCGCCGAACTCCTTCTGCGCCAGCGCGTAGGCCCAGTCACGGAAGCCACCCTCGGTGTACTTCATGATGTTGCCCTTGTGCACGATGGTCACGCTGGGCTTGTCGTTGTCGACGGCGTACTGCAGGGCCTTGCGCATCAGGCGCTCGGTGCCTTCGCGGGAGACGGGCTTGACGCCGATGCCCGAGGTACCGGGGAAGCGGATCTTGGTCGCCCCCATCTCGTCCTGCAGGAACTTGATCAGCTTCTTCGCCTTGTCCGACTCGGCGGCGTACTCGATGCCGGCGTAGATGTCCTCCGAGTTCTCGCGGAAGATGACCATGTTCACCTTCTCGGGAGCCTTCACCGGGGACGGGACGCCCTTGAAATACTGCACCGGGCGCAGGCACACATACAGGTCAAGTTCCTGGCGCAGCGCGACGTTCAGCGAGCGGATGCCGCCCCCCACCGGCGTGGTCAGCGGCCCCTTGATCGAGACGACATATTCGCGCAGCACCTCCAGCGTCTCGGCCGGCAGCCAGACGTCGGGGCCGTAGACGCGGGTGGCTTTCTCGCCCGCGTAGATCTCCATCCAGTGGATCTGGCGCTCACCGCCGTAGGCCTTGGCCACCGCGGCGTCCACCACCTTGATCATCACGGGCGTGATGTCGTAGCCGGTGCCATCGCCTTCGATGAAGGGAATGATGGGGTGGTTCGGGACGTTCAGCGAGAAGTCCGCATTGACGGTGATCTTCTGTCCGTCGGCAGGTACCGTGATGTGCTCGTACATGGTTCCGTCTCCGTGAAGCGGTGGGCGATCTTGTCGTGATCGGGGTCAAATCGGGGTCGAAAATGATTCTATGTCAGGCACACCAGGCAGCCAGGGTATCGGTCCAGAGCGTGTGCGCGAAGGACCAGCCCACCAGCACCACGATGGTCGCCCCCGCCATCCGCAGCGACAGGGACGCCGGCGACACCTCGCCACGAACGCCCGCGGCACGCAAGGCGGCAGGCACCCAGCGCAGCCAGAGCGCAGGCCCCACGAGCAGCCCGAGCGCACTGGTGCAGGCGAAGACGGCCATGACGGTGGCACCCTCGGCGGGTGTGGAAGCGACCGACGCCATCAGCAGCGCCGCATGCAGCAGACCGCAGGGCACGGCCGGCCAGAGCAGACCCCAGGCGGCGGCTTTCACCTCGCCCGGCATGCGGATGCGGGCTGCGCCGTCCGGCAAGGCGGGACGTCCGCGCCGCTCCAGCCAGACCGCCAGACTCTCGGGCAATGCCCCCTTGAGCAGCATCCACAGCCCCAGCAGCAGCAGGAAGAACTGAAGTCCCGTCCAGACCGGCCGCAGCCAGTCCGCCGAGGTGGCCAGCCAGCGCAGCCCGCCCACCAGCGAAGCCGCCAGCGCACCCGCCACGGCATAGGCCACCACACGCCCCACGAGCAGTCCCGCCACGGCGCCCGATGGCTGCTCCGGTTTGCAGCGCCGGGCAATCGCCGCACAGCCAGCGCCGCACATGGCGGCGCAGTGCGGCGTGCCAGCCAGCCCCATCAATGCCGCGGTCAGCAGCAACGCACCCGTCATCCGATCACCTCGACACCCTCGACACCCTGGATCTGCCTCAGATCACCTTGGAAAAACGCTCCCGGCTGCGGTCCGCCCGCAGATGCCGGTCGAAGACCATCGCCACCGAACGCACGAAATACCAGCCCAGCGGCGTGACCTCCAGCCCGTCTTCGTGCAGCACGACCAGTCCGTCCCGGGCCAGTCCCTGCAGATCCTGCAGTTCCTGGGCGAAGTACTGGCGCACGTCGATGAGGTGCGACAGGGCCACCGACTCGTAGCTCAGCCGCCCGTGGCACATGATGGACATGATCACGGCCCGCCGCACCAGATCATCGCGCGTCAGCGCCAGCCCGCGCACTACCGGCAGCGCATCGCCCTTGAGCAGGTCGTAGTACTCGTCCAGCGTCTTGGCATTCTGGCTGTAGGTGGCACCAATGCGGGAAATGGCCGACACGCCCAGCCCGATCAGGTCGCAGTCCGGCTGGGTGCTGTAGCCCTGGAAATTGCGGTGCAGGCGACCCTGGCGCTTGGCCTGCGCCAGCGCGTCCTCGGGCAGCGCGAAATGGTCCATGCCGATGTACTGGTAACCATGGCTGACAAAGCCGGCCAGCGCCTGCGCCAGCATGCCGACCCGGTCCGCTCCGCTGGGCAGTTCGGCCGACACGATGCGCCGCTGCGGCTTGAAGCGCGCCGGCAGGTGGGCGTAGCCGTACATCGCGATGCGGTCCGGCCGCAGCAGCGCGACCTGGCGCACCGTGCGCTCGAAGCTCTCGGGCGTCTGGCGCGGCAGGCCGTAGATCAGGTCGACATTGATCGACTCGAAGCCCAGCTCCCGCGCGTCGCGCATCAGCGCCTCGACCTGCGCATGCGGCTGCACCCGGTGGACCGCCTGCTGCACCGCCGCGTCGAAGTCCTGCACACCGAAGGAGACCCGGTTGAAGCCGAGGTCTTTCAGCAAGGCCAGCCGGTCGCGGGTGACGGTGCGCGGATCGATCTCGATGGAGTGCTCGCCCTGGGGCAGCAGCCGCACCCGGGAGGCGATCATCCCCACCACATGGCGCAGTTCGTCGTCGTCCAGATAGGTCGGCGTGCCGCCGCCAAAGTGCAGCTGGGACACCTGGGGCGCTTCGCCGAGCGCCTGGCAGACCAGGTCCAGCTCATGCTCCAGCGCCTTCAGGTAGGCCGCCACGCGGCTGTGGTCGCGCGTGACGATCTTGTTGCAGGCGCAGTAGTAGCAGACCGACTCGCAGAACGGGATGTGGACGTAGATCGACATCGGCACCCCCGCGCCACCCACGCCCCCCAGATCCCCGCGCTGGGCCAGCGCCTGCACGCTGTGGCCCGCGGTGAACGCCTCGACGAACCGGTCGGCCGTCGGATAGGAGGTGTACCGCGGCCCCGGCATGTCCATCCTCGCCAGCAGCGCCTCGGTCAATTCCGGCGCCGCCGTGGTGGTCGTTCCCGGACCCGGCGCTCCGGATTCGATCGAAGTGTCAGGGCGGCCACGGAAAAGTGTCGTATGTTCCATCCCACGCACTGTGCCGTCACGGCGCCCGCCAGCCTTGACGCAGCTCAAGTGTGCTGCACAGTGGATGCACAAGAATCAACCAAGCTTGATCAACCGGGTTTGCAACATGCACGAAACGTCTACCACTCCCCGCCTGGACGCCCTCAAGGTCGCCTGCTCGGCCTGCAACCTGCGCGAGCTGTGCCTGCCGGTGGGCCTGTCCGACGAAGAGCTGACCTCGCTGGACAACATGATCGGCACCCGCCGCACCGTGCGCCGCGGCGAGAGCCTGTTCCACGCCGGCGAGACCTTCGCCGCGCTGTACGCGGTCCGCACCGGCTTCTTCAAGACCATCGTCTCCGCGTCGGATGGCCGCGAGCAGGTCACGGGCTTCCAGATGGCCGGCGAGCTGCTCGGCCTGGACGGCATCAGCACCGACCGCCATTCCTGCGACGCCATCGCGCTGGAAGACTCGCAGGTCTGCATGATTCCCTATGGCCAGCTGGAGACACTCTCACGCGAGTTCACGCTGCTGCAGCACCAGTTCCACAAGATCATGAGCCGCGAGATCGTGCGCGACCACGGCGTGATGCTGCTGCTCGGGAGCATGCGGGCGGAAGAGCGCCTGGCGGCCTTCCTGCTGAACCTGACACAGCGGCTGCAAGCACGCGGCTTCTCCGCCTCCGCGCTGGTGCTGCGCATGACCCGCGAGGAAATCGGCAGCTACCTGGGGCTGAAGCTCGAAACGGTCAGCCGCACCTTCTCGAAGTTCCAAGACGACGGCCTGCTCGAAGTGAAGCAGCGCGACATCCGCATCCTGAACCAGCCAGCACTCCAGCTGGTCGTCAACGCGGCCAACTGCTGAGCACCGAGCGCTGAACGGCCCTTCCCGGACTGTTCGGCGCCCGCCTCCTCAGACACTGGTGCGGCGGGCCCTGTCGTGCGGGTCCGACTCGGCCAGCATCATCTGCGTCAGGGCACTGCCCAGCGCGACCGCCCCCCAGAAGACAAAGAAGCCCAGGGTGTAGACCAGCATGCGGTCGGCCTCCAGCACGGGTCCGCCCGGCCAGTGCAACATGCCAGGGTCGACCAGCGAAAACACCAGCACCTCCAGCACGCCCGCCATCAGGAATGCGGGCCACACCACCGCCGCAAGACGGCGCATCGGACCCGACATCGGCGGCACCACATCCGCTGGCTCGCCCGCCTCGAAGCGCTCGACCTCGTCGTCGGGCTCCACGGCCTGCCGCGGATCGCTGGCACTCACTTGACGCCCCCGGTGGCCGCATGGTTGCGGCCCTGCATGGCCGGCAGGTGGGCGGCACCGGACCGGGCCGACGACGCCGTGTCCAGCACCGGATCGGGATTCTGGATCGCCAGTGCGAGCGTGATGAAGCTGGCCACGACCACGACCAGCGGACCACCGATCACCAGCCAGACCATCCTGTACTTCCACCAGGGCATCGTGTCCGAGCCGGGGACGGGGGCGGGCATGTGTTGTGTCGTCATGGAATAGCTCCTGGGTACAAGGTGGTTCGACGGAATTCGCGGGACTGGCGGACTCAGCGCGGCACGATGAAGGTCGATTTCTCGCGCACCACCGCTGGTGCACCGGAAGCCTCCACCCGCTCGACATCGAAATGGATTTCGTGCGAACCCGGGCCGGCCTGGGCCGCCACCTCGAACGCCGCCTGGACCGAGACGGTCACCCAATGGGCTTCCGCCGGGCCGATCTCGACGGCATTGCCCGCGTCCACCTTCAGGCTCGGCAGACCGCTGGCGGTGATGCGGAAGCGCTGTGTCTGCTCGGTGGCGTTCATGATCTGCAGACGGTAGACATTCTCGATGTTGCCTTCGTCGACAATGCGGGCCAGCGATGCCCGGTCGCGCACCACGTCGACCCGGAACGGCGAACGCAGCCACAGACTGGCACCCACCGCGCCGACGATCAGCACCAGGATCACCGTGTAGATCAGCACCCGCGGCCGGAAGGCACGGCGCCACATCTGGGCGCGCGTGAGGTGCTGCTGCAGGCTGTGCTGCGTGGCGTAGCGGATCAGGCCGGGCTCGTAGCCCATCTTGTCCATGATGCCGTCACAGGCGTCGATGCACGCCGAGCAGCCGATGCACTCGTATTGCAAGCCGTTGCGGATGTCGATGCCCGTCGGGCAGACCTGCACGCACACGCCGCAGTCGACGCAGTCGCCCAAGCCCTTGGACTTGGGATCGACCTTCTTGCCACGCGCGCCACGCGGGTCACCGCGTTCGGCGTCGTAGCTGATGATGAGCGTGTCCTTGTCGAACATGGCGCTCTGGAACCGCGCGTAGGGGCACATGTACTTGCACACCTGCTCGCGCATGAAGCCGGCATTGCCGTAGGTGGCGAATGCATAGAACAGCACCCAGAACCACTCCCACGGGCCCAGACCCAGCGACAGCACCGAAGCACCGAGCGAACGGATCGGGGTGAAATAGCCGACGAAGGTGAAACCTGTCCACAGCGCGAACAGGATCCAGACAAGTTGCTTGCCGCCCTTGCGCAGGATCTTCTCGCCGTTCCAGGGTGCCTCGTCCAGGCGCATGCGCTTGGCACGGTCGCCCTCGAAGCGGTGTTCGAACCACAGGAAGATCTCGGTGTAGACCGTCTGCGGGCAGGCATAGCCGCACCACAGCCGACCCGCCACCGCGGTGAAGAGGAACAGCGCGTACGCCGAGATGATCAGGAGACCCGTCAGGTAGATGAAGTCCTGCGGGTAGAGCACCAGCCCGCCGATGTAGAAGCGGCGGGTGAGCAGGTCGAACAGCACCGCCTGGCGGTCGTTCCACTGCAGCCACGGCGTGGCGTAGAACACGATCTGGGTGATCCAGACGAGCGCCCATCGCCAGTTGGAAAAAAACCCGCTCACCGCACGCGGATAGATCTTCTGGGTCTTCTGGTACAGGGCGACGGTTTTCACCGCCGCCTGTTCAGTCGTGGAGGTCTCGGTGCGGCTGTTCATGGCTAATTCTCGGACTGACGCGGACGGCTCGCCTTGATCCGCATCACTGCGGCGTAGCCATTGCGGTCTGCTTGTCACCCTTGTGGGACAAGCTCCAGACATAGGCGGCCAACACCTTGGTCTGCTCGGGTGACAGGCGGGTGGCATGCTGCGGCATCACGTTCGACATGCCGTTGTTGATGATCGAGATCACCGCCGCTTCGCCCCAGCCGTGCAGCCACACCTTGTCGGTCAGGTTGGGCGCACCCATGACCTGCAGACCCTTGCCGTCAGCCCCGTGGCACGCGGCACACGCACCGAACTTGCTCTTGCCGAGTTGTGCGGCAATGGCGTTGTGGGCACTGCCCGACAGGCTCAGCACGTAGTTGGCGACGTTCTTGACGTCTTCCGGCGTGCCGACCGCCGCGGCCATCGGCGGCATCATGCCCTGGCGACCTTCGGCGATGGTCTTGGCGATGTACTCGACGCCCGTGCCACCCAGCCAGTCCTTGTCGGTCAGGTTGGGGAAGCTCTTGCTGCCGCGTGCATCCGAGCCGTGGCAACCAGCGCAGTTGTTGACGAACAGGCGCTCGCCGATGCCCATGGCCTGCTTGTCCTGCGCCAAGGCTTCCGGGGTCATCGCCATGAAACGCTCGTACAGCGGCGCCATGGTCTGGCGGGCCTTGGCATGTTCCGCCTCCAGCTGACCAGCAGAACTCCAGCCGAGCGAGCCCTTGAGGTGGCCCAGACCCGGATACAGCGCCAGGTACAGGGCCGCGAACACGACGGTCAGGATGAACAGGCCCATCCACCAGCGCGGCAGCGGGTTGTTCATCTCGCGCAGATCCACGTCCCAGGTGTGGCCGGTGGAGTTGTCATCGGCCATCACGGTGCGCTTGCTCGCCACCGCCAGGATGAAGACGCAGAAGGCGAGCCCGCCCACGGTGATCGCGATCACGTACCACGACCAGAAGCTCGAAGTGAAGTCACTCATTGGGTGCCTCCGTTGGATGCGTTGGATGTCTTGTTGTCGTCGTCCAGGAACGGAAGCGCGGCGGCTTCGTCGAACGCGGAACGGTTGCGGCTGGAATAGGCCCAGGCAGCAATGCCCAGGAACAGCAGGAAGAAGCCCACAGTCACGAAACTGCGCAGGTCATTGACGATGTCCATGGCCTGCTCCGCTCACTTGGCTGCGACCTTGCCTGCGGTGCCGAGCACCTGCAGGTAGGCAATGACGGCGTCCATCTCGGTCTTGCCCTTGACTTCGTCCGCGGCCTTGGCGATCTCGTCATCGCTGTAGGGCACGCCGACCTTGCGCAGCGAGGCCATGTTGGCGCCGATGCCTGCGTTGGCCGGGGCGTTCTCCAGCCACGGGTAGGCGGGCATGTTGGACTCGGGCACCAGATCACGCGGGTTGATCAGGTGCACGCGGTGCCACTGGTCGCTGTACTTGCCGCCCACGCGGTGCAGGTCGGGACCGGTACGCTTGGAACCCCACTGGAAGGGGTGGTCGTAGACGAACTCGCCAGCCTTGGAGGTGTCGCCGTAGCGCAGCGTCTCGGCGCGGAAGGGACGGATCATCTGCGAGTGGCAGTTGTAGCAGCCCTCGCGCAGATAGACGTCCCGTCCGGCGAGCTGCAGCGCGGTGTAGGGCTTGAGGCCCTCGACCGGCTGGGTCGTCGAGGTCTGGAAGAACAGGGGGACGATCTCGACCAAGCCACCGAACAGGATGGTGACCAGGGTCAGGACGATCATCAGGAAGTTGCTGGTCTCGATCTTCTCGTGACCAGACACGGGGCGGTTAGCGTGTGCCATGGTGTGCTTGTGCTCCGGTTCAGGCGTGGGCCACGACAGGCGGGATGGCAACGGGTTCCACCTTGCCGGCCTGGATGGTCTTCACCACGTTCCAGGCCATGATGAACATGCCCGACAGGTACATCACGCCGCCGCCGAGGCGGATGACGTAGAACGGATAGGTGGCCTTGACGCTCTCGACGAAGCTGTAGACCAGCGTGCCGTCCGGGTTCACCGCGCGCCACATCAGACCCTGCATCACGCCGGCAATCCACATCGCGGCGATGTACAGCACGATGCCGATGGTGGCGATCCAGAAATGCAGCTCCATCGCGCGGATGCTGTACATCTGCTTGCGGCCGAACATGCGCGGGATCAGGTGGTACAGCGAGCCGATCGACACCAGACCCACCCAGCCCAGGGCGCCGGAGTGCACGTGGCCGACGGTCCAGTCGGTGTAGTGCGACAGGGCGTTCACGGTCTTGATGGACATCATCGGACCTTCGAAGGTCGACATGCCATAGAACGACAGCGAGACGATCAGGAACTTCAGGATCGGGTCGTCACGCAGTTTGTGCCATGCGCCCGACAGGGTCATGATGCCGTTGATCATGCCGCCCCAGCTCGGTGCGAGCAGGACCAGCGAGAAGATCATGCCGACCGACTGCGTCCAGTCCGGCAGCGCGGTGTAGTGCAGGTGGTGCGGACCCGCCCACATGTAGGTGAAGATCAGCGCCCAGAAGTGGACGATCGACAGGCGATAGGAATAGACCGGGCGGCCCGCCTGCTTCGGGATGTAGTAATACATCATCCCCAGGAAGCCCGCGGTCAGGAAGAAGCCCACCGCGTTGTGGCCGTACCACCACTGCACCATCGCGTCCTGCACGCCGGCATAGGCCGAGTACGACTTGGTCAGGCTGACGGGGATCGCAGCGCTGTTGACGATGTGCAGCAGGGCCACGGCGATGATGAAGGCGCCGAAGAACCAGTTGCCCACGTAGATGTGGCTGACCTTGCGGATGCCGACGGTGCCGAAGAACACCACCGCGTAGCTGACCCACACGACCGCGATCAGCAGGTCGATCGGCCACTCCAGCTCGGCGTATTCCTTGCCTTGCGTGAAGCCCAGCGGCAGCGAGATCGCCGCGGCCAGGATGACGAGCTGCCAGCCCCAGAAGGTGAACTGGGCGAGTGCGGGCGCGAACAGGCGCGTCTGGCAGGTGCGCTGCACCACGTGGTAGCTGGTCGCGAACAGCGCGCAGCCGCCGAAGGCGAAGATCACCGCATTGGTGTGCAGCGGTCGCAGGCGACCGTAGCTGAGCCACGCGATGCCGTCCGTCAGTTCAGGGAATGCCAGCTGGGCCGCGATCACGACCCCGACCAGCATCCCCACAATGCCCCATAACACCGCGGCGAGGGCGAATAGCCTCACGACCGAATCGGTGTAGACGGGGCCAGCCGTCTGTGTGTTGATTGCCATTGGTTGCTCCTAGGAAACTCTCTCGATCCTCGGCGTGGATTCTTTGGCAGCCGGGATCGCACTGGATTGATCGGCATCAAGCTCGTCACGGTCCGTACGCAGGATGCGTTCGCCCTCGCGCTCGATGTCGTCGAACTGACCACTCTTCAGGGCCCAGGCAAAGACCGCGATGATCAGGAAGACCAGCACCACGGACAGCGGGATCAGCAGGAACAGGATGTCCATGGTTCAGGCCTTGTCCGCCGTGGGGGATGCGTTGCGCCGGGTGAGCCGCAGCGCGTTGAGGACAACGACCAGCGAACTCAGCGCCATGCCGAGACCCGCCAGCCAGGGCGGCAGCCAGCCCACCAGCGCCAGCGGCACCGAGGCGGCGTTGTAGGTGAGCGACCAGCGCAGGTTCTGTCGCACAATCGCAACAGTGCGCCGGGCTGTGTCGAGCAGCACGGGCAAATCCTCGATGCGGTCCGACAACACGATCACGTCGGCGCGGGCCTGCGCGAGCGCGGCAGCAGTGCCCAGCGCGATCGAGACATCGGCGCGGGCCAGCACAGGTGCATCGTTGATGCCGTCACCGACCATGGCCACGACACGGCCCGCGCCCTGCAATGCCTCGACACCGGCGAGCTTGTCCTGCGGCGTGCAGCGGGCACGGGCGTCGGCGATGCCCAGGCGGCGGGCCATGGCCTCGACGCTGGCGGTCTGGTCGCCGGAGAACAGGTGCAGCGACAGGCCGGCCCGCGCCAGTCCCGCGACCCCCGAGATGGCATCCGGGCGCAGCACCTCGTCGAACTCGAACACGGCCACAGGCACCAGACACGGCGTGCCGTCTCCGTCCCCGTCCCCCGTTGCTGCGGCGTCCTGCTCGACACCCAGCCAGACCGCCGGCCGCGCGGGCAGGTCCACCTCAGGCGCGACGCCGCACCAGCCCGGCCCACCCAGACGGACCCGCCGCATCCGGCCGCCGACCTGCGCCAAGGCGTCCATGCCCTGCCCCGGCTGTTCGGTCACCGCCTCCAGCGTCCACCCGGAGGTCGGCGCGGACAGTGCCAGCGCACGCGACAGCGGATGGCGTGACTGCTGCGCCAGACTGCGTGCGAGCCTCTCCAGCGACGCGCGGTCCAGGTCGGGGACCGGCTGCAGCACACGGGTTTCGGCCAAGGTCAGCCGGTCTTCGGTGACGGTACCGGTCTTGTCGAACACGACGTCCTGCACGCGGGTCAGGATCTCCAGCGCATCCAGCCGCTGCACCAGGATGCCGCGCCGCGCCAGCTCGCCCGCCGACGCCAGCAGCGCCACCGGCGCCCCCAGCGACAGCGCGCACGGACAGGTCACGATCAGCACCGACACCGCCACCCACAGCGCACGGCTCGGGTCGATGAACATCCAGGCGCCCCAGGCCAGCGTCGCCAGCGCCAGCACCGCCCACAGGAACGGCCCGGCAATCCGGTCGGTCGCCAGGATGAAGGCAGGTCGCTCGGTCAGCGCACGCTCGACCAGCGAGACGATGCGCTGGTAGCGGGTCTGCGCGCCGAGCTGCAGCACCTGCATCACCACCGGCGCGCTCAGGTTGATGCAGCCGGCCGACACCTCGTCGCCCACCGTCCGGTCGACCGGACGTGATTCACCGGACAGCATGGCCTCGTCGACCAGCGTCCGGCCCTCGACCACACAGCCATCGGCCGCGAACGCCTGCCCGGCATGCACCCGCACCCGGTCGCCCACCGCCAGCACAGACGCGGGCACCAGTTCCCCCTGCCCTTGCGCATCGAGCCGCTCGACCGCGTCCGGCAGGCGCCGCATCACGCCGTCGAGCGACTGCGCCGCACGCTGCCGTGCCCGGGCCTCCAGCACGCGGGCCGCGAACAGGAAGCTGACGAACATGGTCAGCGAATCGAAATAGACCTCGGACCCGAAGATGCCGCCCGGATTGAAGGTGGCCGCCGAACTGGCGACAAAGGTCACCGCGATGCCCAGCGCCACCGGCAGGTCCATGCTGATGCGCCGCTCGCGCAGACCGCGCCACGCGCCGCGGAAGAACGGCCCCGCCGCGAACACGATCACCGGAATGCTCAGCACCCAGCTCGCCCAGTTCAGCAACTGCAGCATGTCCGGCGTGATGTCGCCCGGGCCCGCCACATAGGCCGGCGTGGCGTACATCATCACCTGCATCATGCAGAAAGCCGCCACGAACAGCCGCCAGATCGACTGGCGCGTCTCCCGGGTCGCCAGCGCCACCGCCTGCGCGCCGGTGTCGGGGAAGGCGCCATAACCGGCGCGGCGCACCGCCTCGATCAGCGTCGACACCTGCGTGCGCTTCGGATCCCAGGTGACCACCGCGCGCTGGGCGGCACCGCTGACCTCGGCGGCCTGCACGCCCTCGACGCGGCAGAGCGCATCCTCGATCAGGCCGGCACAGGCGGTGCAATGCATGCCGCTGAGCAGCAGGCGCGACTGTCCCAGCTCACCGCCCTGCCCGTCGTCGATCCATTGGGTATAGGCGGCCTGCTGCTGGGCGTCGTTGACGGCGGCGGCCTGGGTGGGGCTGAGTGCCGGTGCCGCAATGGGCGAGGGAGTGGCCGAGGCGAGCGTGGACATGGATGCGCTATTCTTGAAGCTCAACGTCCAGCACAACATGATTCAAATCAAGTTCTATCGGTTGACCCGACACATGGCACAGAGCGCGCTCGCTGTCCTGGGCTTGTTGTCGCTCGGTGCCAACGCCCAGACTGGCCCGCAGAAGCTGCCCACCACCCAGCTCACGGCCGGCATGCACCTGATCCGCGCCGAAGTCGCCGACGATGATCTGGAGCGCCAGATCGGGTTGATGCACCGGCCGAGCATGGGCGCCAGCGACGGCATGGTCTTCGTGTTCGAGCGGCCGGAGGTGCAATGCTTCTGGATGCGCAACACGCTGATCCCGCTGTCGGCGGCCTTCATCGACGACAGCGGCACCATCGTCAACATCGCGGACATGAAGCCGCAGTCGGACGATTCGCACTGCTCGAAGAAACCCGTGCGCTTCGTGCTGGAGATGAACAAGGGCTGGTTCGACAAGCGCGGGCTGAAGGCCGGCAGCGTGATCGGCGGCGCGGTGTTCAAGCCGGCGGTCACGCGCTGAACCGGCCGGCAATGTGAACCGCAACCTCTGGCTGCTGGCCGCCGCACAAGGCCTGTTCCTCACCAACAACGTCGCCTTCATCGCGATCAACGGGCTGGTGGGGCTGGCGCTGGCGCCACTCGGCTGGATGGCGACGCTGCCGGTGATGGGCTATGTGCTCGGCGGGGCGATGTCGACCTCCCTCGTGGCGCGCACGCAGGCACGGTTCGGGCGCAAGACCTCGTTCCAGATGGGCGCGGCGGTGGCGTTCCTGTCGGCGCTGGCGTGCGCCTGGGCGGCGGTGGGGCGGCATTTCGAGCTGCTGTGCCTGGCCACGGTGGTCGCGGGGTATTTCAACGCCAACGCACAGCTCTACCGCTTCGCCGCCGCCGAGCTGGCCGGGTCCACGGGGCCGGAAAAGGCCGTCTCGATGGTCATGGCCGGGGGGCTGATCGGTGCCATCGCCGGCCCGAACCTCGCGGCCCAGACGCGCACGCTGATGGCCGTGCCGTTTGCGGGCGCCTATGTGGCGCTGGCCGGGGTGGCGTTGCTGTCGATGCTGGTGCTGGCGGCGATCGACTTTCCGCCGCCACCCGTGAAGAAGACGGCCAGCGGCGGCCGCCCGATGGCCGAGATCGTGCGCCAGCCGGTGTTCATCGTCGCGGCGCTGTGCAGTTCGCTCGGTTACGGGGTGATGAACCTGCTGATGGCCTCGACGCCGATCGCGATGGACCAGTGCGGCCTGCCGTTCTCGGACACCGCGCTGGTGCTGGAGTGGCACGTCATCGGCATGTTCGCGCCGGGTTTCTTCACCGGGCAGCTCATCAAGCGCTTCGGCGTGATGCGGATCATGGCGGTCGGCGTGGCGCTGAACGCGCTGTGCATCGCGGTGGCGCTGACGGGAGTGGACCTGCACCGTTTCCTGATCGCGCTGTTCGTGCTCGGCGTGGGCTGGAACTTCCTGTTCACCGGCGCCACGACGCTGTCGCTGCAGGCGTATGCGCCCGAGGAGAAGGACCGGGCGCAGGGGGCGCTGAACTTCTGCGTCTTCGCGGTGCTGGCGGTGACGTCGTTCGCGTCGGGGTTGCTGGTGACGACGCAGGGGTGGGCGCTGCTCAATGTGGGGTCGCTGGTGCCGGTGGCGATGACGGCGGGGGCGCTGGTGTGGATGGCGCGGCGGCGGGCCTGAGTCACCAGCGCGGTCACGCCGAGTGCCGGTGCCGATCTCTACTATCGCAGCGCCCGCATCACCACCTGCGGCTCCCGGTCGATCAGGTTCAGCAGCACGAGCGCTGCTCCCTGCGGCCGGCGGTCGCCGCGCTCCCAGTGCCGCAGCGTCGCCACCGAGAAACCGAAACGCGCCGCGAACTGGTCTTGTGTCAAACCCAGCCGTGCCCGCACGCCCGCCACATCGACCGGGACTGGCCGGTAGACCGTGACGCCGTCTGTTTCGCCACGGGCGTGGGCAGCGGCCTCCTTCAGGCCCTGGCGGATGCTCTCGAATGCGGTGCTCATGGGGTTGCTGTCCTTACTTTGTGGTCCGTTCAAGCCAAATGTCCACCAGCAGATCGACCAGCCCGGCCAGTGCATGGCACTCGGCACGGGTCAAGTTCGCCCGCTCGTTCTTGGCGAACATTGTCAGCAGATACAGCGGCATGACATCACTGTGAACGTAGTAGATCACTCGAACGCCGCCACTCTTGCCCCGACCATCACGTCCCCAACGCAGCTTGCGAACGCCGCCGGTGCCTTCGATCAAGTCACCCGCTCTCGGGTGCTCAGCGAGGTAGGTGACGATGGCGCGACGGTCCTCCTCCGAAAGCAGCTTGGCAGCGCGCTTCTGGTATTCGGGCAGTTCGGCGACGGTCTGCATGGCAATCGAGTGTAATCCAATGGATCAGTCGATTGCCAAGGAAACGCGGTCATGGTTCATCGCGAGGAGGTTTCATCGGTGGCGCGATGGTCCAGAAAACCGGGTTCTGAATGGGGGGCCAACCTGCGCACCAACCGTAGACTGACCTTGCCCTCGGAAACCGTCTCCCATGCTGAGTGATGCAATGTCAGCAAGGAGAACGGAAATGACGAAACCGAAGGCGGCGCCAAGGGCGCGCTACACGTTGGAGTTCAAGCAGGAAGCGGTACGCCTGGTCGAGGGCGGGCAGAGCATCGCGGCGGCGGCCCGTACGCTGGGCGTGGTCGATCAGACCTTGTTCAACTGGGTCAAGGCCAAGCGGCAGGGCAAGCTCACGGGTGCGGACAGCAAGCCCGTGAGCGCCGAACAGATGGAGATTGCCCGGCTGCGTGCCGAGTTGGCGCGGGTGACGATGGAGCGTGACATTCTGGGAAAAGCGACGGCTCACACGAAGCAAAGGCTGCGAAGTGAAGTACGCCTTCATCCAGCGCCACCGGCGCGTGTGGCCAATCTCGGTGCAGTGCCGGGTGCTGCAGGTCAGCGTGGCGGGGTACCACGAGCACTTCGTGCGCCGCGCCAGCAACGCCCAGCGGCGCCACCTCAGCGACGACGCGCTGCTGGTGCACATCAAGGCGATCCACGCTGAGACACGCGCTGGCTACGGCTGGCCGCGGACCTGGAAGGAACTGCTGGCCCGAGGCATCCGGGTGGGCAAGGACCGGGTTCAAAAGCTCATGCAGCAGCACGGCATCCGTGCCAAGGGCAAACGGCGCTTCAAGGTCACCACCGACAGCAAGCATGACCTGCCCATTGCACCGAACCTGCTCAACCGCGAGTTCACGGTGGCCGAGCCCGACAAGGCTTGGGTGGGCGACATCACGTAGATACCGTCGGCGAATTCAAACGCCCCCCGGAGTCAATCGAGCGAAGCGGGAGAGGCGAGTGGCAGCCCGTCTGGGCCTGTCGTCGAGCCAGGCAATGACACGAGTTGTGTTGATGCCGACGGCTGCCAGGACCTGTTGCAACCCTGTCTTGGCCATGCCGATGTAGCGACTGCGACGCATGCCAAATGCCCGCACACCCTGCGACAGGGTCCCCTCGATACCGGCACGAACACGATACCGCTGTTTCCAATCGGGATCGTGCATGCGTGCCCGCGCGGCGTTGAGTGCCTCGTACTGCTCGCGGGGATGGAAGAACAACGTTCGGCGGGCCGCCTTGGACGTCGTGCAGGACGGCCGTGCCTCACAGGCGCCGCAGTCGGCTCGGCCGAACCGGACATGGATGCGCGTCTGCCCGGTCGGGTCTGACTTGGTGGTCCATCCGACCGAGACGTTGCCTTGAGGGCAGGTAACCTGCTCCCGCATCCAGTCGATCGCGAAGTGCGGCAGGTCGTATCCCTGCTCGGCCTTGACAGCCTTGGTTGACAGCCCTCGCACAGGCCCCTGCAGCGAGACACCATGATCGCGCCGGCTGGACACGAGCAGTTCCGCGTTGACGTAGCCCGAGTCGACGAAGTGCTCGTCGGGCAGCAATTCCCGCTGTGCCAGCCGCGCATGAATGCCCGCCAAGGCGTTCATGTCAGGCTCCATGGCCGGGCGCGTCTCGACATGGGTGATCAGATTCACTGCCGTGGCTTCGCAGGTCTCGGTCACATGCACTGAGGTAGCCTGACTTCCGTGGACACCCACTTGACCCGGTGACACGACGAGAAAGACGATGAAGAAGAACCAAAGCTACACAGCAGAGTTCAAGGCGGAAGCGGTAAAGCTGGTGCTGGAACAGAAGCTGTCACACCAGGAAGCAGCCCAGAGAGTGGGCATTCCGAAGGGCTCGCTGAGCAACTGGGTGGCGAGCAGCCAGCGCCGGGGAGCGCAGGCGCTGAAGGCGGCCGAGCCTTCGGTGGCGGAACTGAAGGCCGAGGTCAGCCGGCTGCGCCGGGAACTGGCGCGGGTGGAGATGGAGCGCGAAATCGTAAAAAAAGCGGCCGCGTACTTTGCGAGGGAGTCGCTGCAAGGTACGCGGTCATGAAGGAGCTGCAGGCTCGACACGACTATCCGGTGGCGGTGCTGTGCTCGGCGCTGGGGGTCTCGCGCAGCGGGTACTACGCCTGGTGCGAGAGGCCAGCCTCGGCCCGTCAGCGCGACGACGAGCGGCTGAAGGTGGCCATCCGAGGGGTGCATGCGGCCAGCCGCCAGACCTACGGCACGCGCCGGGTGCTGGCGGAGTTGCGGGCGCAGGGCTTCGAGGCCGGGCGGGACCGTGTGGACCGACTGCGCCGCACGATGGCGCTGCGTTGCCGGCAGAAGCGCTGCTTTCGCGTCACCACGGACTCCGAGCACCTGCTGCCCGTGGCCGACAACCTGCTGCTGCAGGACTTCACCGCCAGCGCCCCTGATCGGATCTGGCTCACCGACATCACCTACATCCGCACCGACGAGGGCTGGCTCTACCTGGCCGGACTCAAGGACATGTGTACCCGAGAGATCGTCGGCTATGCGATGGACGAGCGCATGACCCAGCAGCTCTGCCTGCGCGCGCTGGGCCACGCCCATGCCCGGCGCCGACCCCCGCCCGGGCTGATCCACCACTCCGACCGGGGCAGCCAGTATTGCGCCCGCGACTACCGCCATGCGCTCGATGCACTGGGCATGCGGGCGTCGATGTCACGTCGCGGCAACTGCTACGACAACGCCCCGATGGAGAGCTTCTGGGGGAGCCTGAAGAACGAACTCGTCCACCACCGGCGCTTTGCCACCCGCGCTCAGGCCATTGCCGAAATCACCGAGTGGATCGAGGTCTTCTACAACCGCCAGCGTCGCCACAGCGCCATCGGCAACCTCCCGCCTGCCGTCTTTGCTCGGCAGTTCTATCAACAACTGCGCTCTGCGCATTAACTTCGACTGTCCACGGTTGACAGGACACCTCACACCTTGTAGCCCGACCATTCCATGCCGCGCTTGGTGCTGTAGTGCATCTCTGGGTCGTAGGGCGTCTGGATGCGCTCGCCGACCGGTGGCAGTTCTGCGCCGTCACGCCAGCGCAGCGTGCCGTCGGCGCCTCGGTCGAAATAGGTCCACAAGACCTGCCGCAGCAGGGGCAGTGTCGGTACCTCGCCTGCTGCCGGCGGGGCGGAGGGTTCGTCCAGTGCTCCCAGCAAGCGCACTCCGTCCGCGCCGACTTGCTGCGCGTAGGCCTCCCGTTTGGGTCGGCTCCCGCCAGGCAGTCGCCAATCTTCGGCTCGACGCGCATAGCGTTCGAACCACTCCGGCTGTGCCACTTCGCCGAGCCACTCAGGTGCTGCAACCGCCAGCTCGTTCAGCGTGGCCCGCAGCGTCTCGGTGATCAACTCCAGTAGCCGCAGATCGCGCACTGCCGCCAGCACATGTGTGCTGTCCGTGCGCTGCCGTCCACGGGCCTTGAGCAGCCCGCGGGCCTTGAAATGCGCGAGCATCCTGTCCAGCAACAGGTGCTCGGCCTCTGCCTTGAGCAGCCGGTCGCGGAACTCTGTCAGCACGCTGAAGTGAAATCCAGGATCCGTCAGCTCCAACCCCAGCGCGTACTTCCAGTCGATGCGCGAGCGCACTGCATCGGCCGCCTGGCGGTCGCTCAGATGCTCCAGGAACTGGAAGACGGTCACCAGGGCCAGCCGCCAGGGTGCCAGACCGGGTTGCCCTCGACGGGGGTAGAGCGAGGCGAAGTCTTCATCGCGGTACAACTCGGTGAACTCGTCGCGCAGGCGCGTGATCGTCGTGCCACGTGGAAACGCCGCTCGGGCCACACGTTCGGTCTCGGCAGGGATGCCTTCTATCGGGCTGGGCTTCAGGCTCATCTTCGGGATGCTGTCGCATCGCTGTACTTCGATCCGCAAAGCTTGCCCACCGTCATCGGATTTTGCAATTCGCCGACGGTATCTCACGTACATCGCCACCGACGAGGGCTGGCTGTTCCTGGCCGTAGTGATCGACCTGTTCAGCCGCCAGGTGGTGGGCTGGGCGCTGCGCCAGGACATGGCGCGCGAGCTGGTGATCGATGCGCTGCGCATGGCCTGGTTCAAGCGGCATCCGGGCAAGGACGCCGGCCTGATCTTCCACAGCGACCGAGGCAGTCAGTACGCCAGCAAGGACTTCCGCGACGCGCTGGCCGACTACGGCATCACCGCCTCGATGAGTCGGCGTGGCAACTGCTGGGACAACGCCTGCAGTGAGACCTTGTTCGGCTCACTGAAGGTCGAGCGTCTGCACGGCCAGCGCTTCGAAAGCAGGCGCCAGGCCAAGGATGAAATCATGGCCTGGATGCTCTGGTACAACCGGGCGCGATTGCACTCGACGCTGGCTTATGTCAGCCCGATGCAGTTCGAAGAAAACTGGCTCGCCGGCCAACCCAGGCAAGCCAGCGCGTAGTCCAGCTATGGGATACGGAATCCAGGGGCAAGGTCAGCCTCGCACATGACAGCCCGCATCTCGTCGTCCCAGCGCAGCAGCTCCAGCCGAAGCCGCCCGGCGAACTCACCGTCCCGCTGAAGTTCCGCAATGGTCTCGACGACCTTGCGCCTCGCCGCCTGCGTGTCCGCGCTCGGCGACGCAAGAAAGATCCGAACGGTCGCAACCTCTGACGCTGACATTCCCCATCTCCTGGCTTTTTCTGTCCCACCTGCGCGAGGATGCCAGATCCGGACGACAGTTCCTCAGGTGGCACCGGGAATTCCCATGAAAATCAACCATTGAACGGCTGATATTCAACCACTAAACTCCCTCCATGCACCCCCGCCACATCGCCCCGCGCCTGACCGATGCCCTGGCCGACACCCCGGTCGTCCTGCTCAACGGCGCCCGCCAGACCGGCAAGAGCACACTCGCCCAGACGCTCGCCGAGCCGGGCCGTCGCCGCTACCTGACGCTCGACGATCCGGCGGTCCTCGCCGCCGCACGGCACGATCCCGCCGGTTTCATCCAAGGCTTGAGCGGCCCGGTCGTGCTCGACGAGGTGCAGCGAGCGCCGGAAATCTTCCTGCCGATCAAGGCGGCCGTGGACCGCGACCGCACGCCCGGCCGTTTCCTGCTGACCGGCTCGGCCAACGTGCTGCTGTTGCCGCAGATCGCGGACTCGCTGGCGGGGCGGATGGAGATTCTGTCGCTGTGGCCGCTGTCCAGCGCCGAGCGCGCCGACCAGCCGGCGCGCAACCTCGCCGAGTGGCTGGTGGACGGTGGCCCCGAGCGCGTCGGCACCCTGCCCTGCCCTCGCCCTGCGCTGATCGACATCCTCGTGCGCGGCGGTTTCCCCGAAGCGGCCCAGCGGGCGACAGCGGCACGGCGGCGGGCGTGGTTCGACAGCTACCTGCAGGCGGTGATGCAGCGTGACGTGCAAGACCTCGCCCGGGTGGAGCAGTTGCAGGCGCTGCCGAACCTGCTGCACCTGCTCGCGCTGCGCAGCGGCGGCCTGCTCAACTTCGCTGAACTCGCGCGCGTCAACGGCCTGCAGCAGACGACGCTCAAGCGCTATTTCGCGCTGCTGGAGACGCTGTTCCTCGTTCACCGCCTGCTGCCCTGGGAGCGCAACGCGGGCAAACGGCTGGTGAAGACGCCCAAGGTCTACCTGCCCGACAGCGGCCTGCTCGCCCACCTGACCGGGCAGGACGCCGCATCACTGGACAGTGCGCTCGGCCTGCCCGGCGCACTGATCGAGACCTGGGTGCTGACCGAACTGCTCAAGCACCTGGCGTTCAGCGACCAGGGTCTGACGCTGTGGCACTACCGCACGCAGGCCGGGCAGGAGGTGGATTTTGTGCTGGAGACCCGACAGGGCGCGCTGACCGGGATCGAGGTCAAGGCAGCCGTGTCGCTCGGCGCGAACGATTTCAAGGGGCTGCGCCACCTGCAGGAGACAGAGCCGGCGCGATTCCGGCGCGGCTACGTGCTGTACGCCGGGCAGGAAGTGGTGGCGTTCGGGCCAGACCTCTGGGGCGTGCCGCTGGCGATGTGGTGGACCCCGCTCACCGCGTCTTCGCCGCAATCTTCCCCTTGATCTCCGCCAGCATCGCCAGCCCCATCTCCCGCCCGGCCGCGATCGAGCGCTTGCGGGCGGCGAAGTCGGCGCTGGAGATGCCGTTGAGCCGGGGGCGCAGCACGATGTCGGCCTCCTTCAGCTCGAAGTTGTTGATGCTGCGGCCCATGATGGAAAACGTCTGCAGCAGCATGCGCATCGCGTCGCCCGTGGCCGCGCCGTCCGGTGGCGACGAGATGTCGACCGCGATGACGAACTCGGCGCCCATCTGCTTGGCGAACCGCACCGGCACCGGCGCCACCAGCCCGCCGTCCACATACTCGCGCTCGCCGATCTTCACCGGCTGGAACACGGCCGGCACCGAACTCGACGCCCGCACCGCCGTGCCGGTGTCGCCGCGCCGGAACAGGATCGGCTGGCCGTCGGCCAGGTCGGTGGCGACGATGCCGAGCGGCAGCTTCATCTGCTCGATGGTCTTGCCGCCGGTGTTCTTGCGGATGTAGGTGGCCAGCGCCTCGCCACGGATCGCGCCCCGCAGCGGGAAGGCCCAGTCGGTGATCGTCGCCTCGTCCATGCCGTCGGCCAGCGTGGCGAGCTGCGCGCCGGTGTGGCCCGAGGCGTAGAGCGCGGCGACCACGCTGCCGGCCGAGGTGCCGACGACGAGGTCGGGGCGGATGCCGTTTTCCTCCAGCACCTGGATCACGCCGATGTGCGCAAAGCCGCGCGCCGCGCCGCCGCCCAGCGCCAGCCCGATGCGGGGGGCGCGCACCGCCGGGCGCGGCACGTCGCCGAGGTCGATCGACGGGCCCGTCGGAGCGGTCGGCGCCGTCGTGCAGCCGGTCAACCAGGCCGCCGCCATCCCGCTACCCAGCCCCAGCCACCGCCGCCGATCCACACGCGCCAGGGCTTCAGCGGGCATGGTTTGCGTTTCTTTTTTCATCACAGTTATAAGCTACCTACTTTTATGTACTTTGAAGTAATAAGAGGCGCCGTTAGGATGCGCCCCCTATATGAAGATCCGTGACCTAGACCTCTCCGACAACCCGATCAACGCCGAGCACCAGGCCCTTGGCCTGCCGCCGGTCGAGAACGCGCTGACGCATTCTGCCGATCATCCCGTGCTGCGCTTCGCCATGTGGTCGGTGGTGTTCCTGCTCATGGGCGTGACCATCTACCTCGGCACGCGCCTGTTCAACCAGCCCGATGGTCACACGGGATTCCAGATCATCGCCCAGACCCTGGAAAGCCGCGCCTTCTGGAACGCTGTGGCCGTGGGGCTGCTGGCCCAGACCGTGGACGGCGCCCTGGGCATGGCCTATGGCATCACCTCCACCAGCTTTTTGCTCGCCACCGGCAGCAGCCCGGCTGTCGCCAGCGCAGCGGTCCACATCGCCGAGGTGTTCACCACCGGCGTGTCCGGCATCACCCACATCAAGCTCGGCAACGTCAACAAGAACCTGTTCCTTCGCCTGCTGGTGCCGGGCATCATCGGTGCCAGCACCGGCGCGTGGATCGTCTCCAGCGTCGACGGCAATGCGATCAAGCCGTTCATCGCGGCCTACCTGCTGGTGATGGGCCTCTATGTCATCAGCAAGATCTTCCGCAAGATCCGCACCCGCCACGAGGAGCCGCGCCATGTCGCCAAGCTCGGACTGCTGGGCGGTTTTGTCGATGCAATCGGCGGTGGCGGCTGGGGGCCGGTCGTGACCACGACGCTGGTGGGCACCGGGCACGACCCCCGCATGACCATCGGCTCGGTCAACCTGGCCGAGTTTTTTCTCACCTTCGTCAGCGCCGGCGTGTTTGCCATGCTGGTCGGGGAAAGCCCCTGGCCGACCGTCGCAGGCCTGGTGATCGGCGGCCTGTTCGCCGCCCCGCTGGCCGCCATGCTGACCAAGCGGCTGCACACCAAGGCACTGCTCGCCCTCGTGGGCACGGTCATCTCGCTGATCAGCCTCTACAACCTCTACCAGGCGCTCCAGTAAGCCATGTACCAGTACACCGATTTCGACCGCCAGTTCGTCCACGCCCGCGCCGCGCAGTTCCGCGACCAGCTCGACCGCCACTTCGCCGGCAAGCTGGACGGCGACGACTTCAAGGCGCTGCGACTGCAGAACGGCTGGTACATCCAGCGCCATGCGCCGATGCTGCGCGTGGCCGTGCCCTACGGCGCGATCAGCAGCCGCCAGATCCGCGCGCTGGCCGAGATCGCCCGCGTCCATGACCGCGGCTACACCCACTTCACGACCCGCCAGAACGTCCAGTTCAACTGGATCCCGCTGACGCAGGCCGCCGACGTGATGGACAAGCTGGCCGCGGCCGACCTGCACGGCATCCAGACCAGCGGCAACTGCATCCGCAACACCACCACCGACGGGCTGGCCGGTGTCGCCGCCGACGAACTCGTCGATCCGCGCCCCTACTGCGAGCTGCTGCGCCAGTGGAGCACGCTGCACCCCGAGTTCGCCTTCCTGCCGCGCAAGTTCAAGATCGCCGTCTCGGGCGCCGTGGAAGACCGCGCCGCGATCGGCTGGCATGACGTGGGCCTGCAGTTGCTGAAGAACGACGCGGGCGAGATCGGCTTTCGTGTGCAGGTCGGCGGCGGCATGGGCCGCACGCCGATCATCGGCAGCGTCATCAGCGCCTTCGTGCCCTGGCAGCAGATCCTCGTCTACCTGGAAGCCATCGTGCGGGTCTACAACCGCTACGGCCGCCGCGACAACGCCTACAAGGCGCGCATCAAGATCCTCGTCAAGGCCGAAGGCCAGAGGTTCTTCGACGCCGTGAACGCCGAGTTCGCCGCCATCCTGGCGCACGACACCGACGGTGACGCGCAGATCATCCCGCAGGCCGAGTTCGACCGTGTCGCTGCCTGCTTCACCCGCCCAGCCGCCGTCACGCCGCAGCCCGAGGTGGGCCTGCCCGCCGACCTGCCGCTGGCCTACCAGCGCTGGATCCAGCGCAACGTGCATGCGCACCAGGTGCCGGGCTGGCGAGCGGTGACGCTGTCGGTCAAGCGCGCCGGTCAGGCGCCGGGCGACGTGACCGACGTGCAGATGGACCAGGCCGCCGATCTGGCCGACCGCTACTCCTTCGGCGAGCTGCGCGTGACGCATGACCAGAACCTGCTGCTGCCGTGGATCAAGGCCAGCGACCTGCCCGAGGTCTACGCCGCCGCCAAGGCCGCCGGCTACGCCACGCCGAACATCGGCCTCGTCACCGACATGATCGCCTGCCCCGGCGGCGATTTCTGCGACCTGGCCAACGCCCGCTCCATCCCGGTGGCGGCCGAGCTGACGGAGCGGTTCTCGGATCTGGACGAGGTGTTCGACCTCGGCGAGATCGACCTGCACATCAGCGGCTGCATCAACTCCTGCGGCCACCACCACAGCGGCCACATCGGCATCCTCGGCGTCGACAAGGATGGATCCGAGTGGTACCAGGTCACGCTCGGCGGCTCGGACGGCTCGGCGCACGCCCCGATCGCCGTGCCCGGCAAGGTGATCGGCCCGTCGTTCGCCGCCAGCGAGATCACCGACGCGGTGGAGGCCATCCTGGAGACCTACCGCAGCGAACGCGAGGCCGGCGAGAAGTTCATCGACACGCTGCACCGCCTCGGCCTGGAGCCGTTCAAGGCCGCCGCCAACGCCCAGCGCACCGCCACCGCCCGCCACGCGGCCTGATCCGACCGGACACGACCATGAAATTCATCGACACCCCTCACGACCCGTGGCACACCGTCGGCGGTGAAGACGGCCCCTCGCCCCACCCCGTCGCCCGTGACCACCAGCTGCTGACGCTGGCGCAGTGGCACGCCGTGCGCGAGACCTGGCCCGCGGGCCTGCTCACCGGCGTGATCGTGCCCAACACCGTGGACATCGAGACGCTGGAGGCGGACCTGCCGCGGCTGTCGCTGGTCGTGCTGCAGTTCCCCAAGTGGGTAGACGGCCGCGCCTACACGCAGGCCCGCCTGCTGCGCCGCCGCTACCGCTTCGCGGGCGAGGTCCGCGCCACCGGCGACGTGCTGGTGGACATGGTGCTGCTGCTGCAGCGCACGGGCTTCGACGCTGCCGTGCTGCGGCGCGACCAGTCGCTGGAAGCGGCCGACCGCGCCCTGATGTTCTTCCCCGGCCACTACCAGGGCGATGTGCGCGAGCCGCGCCCGGTCTTCGCCCGTCCGGCCGCCGAAGCGGGCGCCACCGAGTACCTGAACGCAGGAGCCGCGATATGAGCGCCATTGCCCTGTACGGCCGCAAGACGGCCGGCTTCGACGAGCGGCTGGCCGCCACGGTCCAGATCCTGAAGGACGCCGCCGCCGCCCACCCCGGCACGATCCTCCAGTCCACCAGCCTCGGTGCCGAGGACATGGTCGTCACCGACCTGATCGCCAAGCTGGGTCTGCCGATCACGCTGGCCACGCTGGAGACTAGCGCGCTGCACGCCGAGACTGCGGCGCTGATCCCGCGCATCACCGAGCACTACGGCCTGGCGGTTGAGGTGTATCGGCCGGTCGAGGAATCGGTGATCCAGTTCGTGCGCACGAACGGCGAGAAGGCGATGTATGAGAGCCTCGCCCTGCGCAAGGCGTGCTGCGGCATCCGCAAGATGGAGCCGCTCGGCCGGATGCTCGCCGGGCGCACCGCGTGGGTGACCGGGCTGCGCCGCGACCAGTCCAACGCCCGCAGCGAAGCACAGGCCGTGGAGACCGACGACAACGGCCGTGCGAAAATCAGCCCCCTGGTGGACTGGAGCTGGAACGACGTGTGGCACTACATCGCGACGAACGGTGTGCCGTACAACCCGCTGCACGACCAGTTCATGCCCAGCATCGGCTGCGCTCCCTGCACCCGCGCCATCGCGGTCGGGCAGGAGTTCCGCGCCGGCCGCTGGTGGTGGGAGGACGAGTCGGCCAAGGAATGCGGCCTGCACGTCAAGTCCACCGCCGCCTGACCCGATCCGACGAATGAACGCCCCGACGACCATGACCCACCTGCTCCCCGACGTGGACCACCGCCACCTCGACGCGCTGGAAGAAGAAGCGATCTTCATCCTGCGCGAAGTCGCCGGCGCCTTCGAGCGCCCCGGCCTGCTGTTCTCCAGCGGCAAGGATTCCTGCGTGGTGCTGCACCTCGCGGAAAAAGCCTTCAAGCAGAAGCTGTCGAAGCCCGGCGAGCGCCCGGTGTTCGCCGGCAAGCTGCCCTTCCCGCTGGTCCATGTGGACACCGGCCACAACTTCCCCGAAGTCATCGAGTTCCGTGACGCCCGCGTGGCCGAGATGGGCGAGCGGCTGATCGTCGGGCACCTCGAAGACTCGATGCAGCGCGGCACGATCCGCCTGGCGCACCCGCTGGAGTCGCGCAACGGCCACCAGACGGTGACGCTGCTGGAGACGATCGAGGAGCACCGCTTCGACTGCATGATCGGCGGCGCCCGCCGCGACGAAGAGAAGGCCCGCGCCAAGGAACGCATCTTTTCGCACCGCGACAGCTTCGGCCAGTGGCAGCCCAAGGAGCAGCGCCCGGAACTCTGGAACCTGTTCAACACCCGCATCAAGCCGGGCGAGCATTTCCGCGCCTTCCCGATCAGCAACTGGACTGAACTCGACGTGTGGCTCTACATCGCCCGCGAGAATATCCCGCTGCCCGACATCTACTACACGCACAAGCGCGAGATCTACCGCCGCAAGGGCCTGCTGGTGCCCGTGACGCATGTGACGCCGCCGAACGCGAGCGACACGGTAGAGACTGTGGACGTGCGCTTCCGCACCGTGGGGGACATGACCTGCACCTGCCCGGTGGAGTCGGACGCCGCCACCACCGCCGACATCGTGGCCGAGACGCTGCAAGTCACCGTCTCCGAACGCGGCGCGACCCGCATGGACGACCGCACATCGGAAGCTTCGATGGAGCGCCGCAAAAAAGAAGGTTATTTCTGATGAGCACCGTGGAACACATCGACGCTGGTGAAGAACTGGCCCACAAGGCGCTGCGCTTCCTGACCGCCGGCAGCGTGGACGACGGCAAGAGCACGCTGATCGGCCGCCTACTGTTCGACAGCCGAGGCATCCTGGCCGACAAGCTCGACGCGCTGGAAAAGCGCGCCGCCGGTGCGCCGATCGACCTGTCGCTGCTGACCGACGGCCTGGAGGCCGAGCGCGAACAGGGCATCACGATTGACGTGGCGTATCAATATTTCGCCACCAAGTCGCGCAAGTTCATCATCGCCGACGCCCCCGGCCATGAGCAGTACACGCGCAACATGGTGACGGCTGCGGCCGGCTCGGACGCCGCCGTGGTGCTGGTGGACATCACCAAGCTCGACACGGCGGTGGACGAGGTCGTGCTGCTGCCGCAGACGCGCCGCCACAGCCTGCTGGCCCGCCTGCTGCGCGTGCCGAGCATCGTCTTCGCGATCAACAAGCTCGACGCGATCGAGGTCGGCACGCAAGCCGCCTTCGACGCCGTCGCCAAGGCGCTGACCCGGTTCGCCGAGGAAGCCGGCATCACCGTGCGCGGCATCGTGCCGGTGTCCGCGCTGCGCGGCGACAACGTGGCCACGCCTTCGGCGAACTGGGACTGGTACACCGGCCCGACGCTGCTGCAACTGCTGGAGACGCTGCCGGTCGCGGATGAAGCGCACGACGGCAACCTGCTCGTGCCGGTGCAGTACGTCGCCCGCGACGAGGGCCAGGGCACCGGCCACCAGCACCGCGTCATGTGGGGCCGCATCGCCCACGGCTCGGTCAAGGCCGGCGACACCGTGCAGATCTTCCCGAGCGGCGAGACCGCCATCGTCGCCGCCGTGCGCCACGCCGGCAGCGTGGTGGACGCCTGCACCGCCGGGCAGTCCGCTGGCATCGTGCTGGACCGCCAGGTCGATGTCTCGCGCGGCGACTGGGTCTTCACGCCCGGCAGCGCCCCGACGCAGCAGACCTTCTCCGGCACGCTGGCGTGGCTGGACACCGAACCGGCCGTCCTGGGCCGCAAATACTGGGTGCGCCACGGCAACCGCTGGGTGCAGGCCCGCATCACGGCCATCGACCACCGGCTGGACATCAACACGCTCGAAGAAGTCGACGCGCACGAGCTGGCCGTCAACGAGATCGGCCGCGTGCAGATCCAAACCCAGCAGGCGCTCCCCGTCGAGGCCTATGCGGACAACCGCGTCGGCGGCGCGCTGATCGTCGTCGATCCGACCACCAACCGCACCAGCGGCGCGCTGCTGGTCGGCGCCTGAGGCGATGGCGCAGCCTCCCGTTCGCGTGGTCTTCATCGGCGCCGGCCCCGGCTCGGCCGACCTGATCACCGTGCGCGGGCTGAACCGGCTGCGCGCAGCCGAGGTCGTGCTGGCGGACGCGCTGACCGACCCAGCCCTGCGCGATGAAGCCCTGCAGGCCGAGTGGATCGACGTCGGCAAGCGCGGCTTCAGCGCCGAGAGCACCGGCCAGACGCGCATCAACGCGCTGCTGGTCGCGTGCGCGCAGCGCTCGGCCCGGGTCGTGCGGCTCAAGGGTGGCGATCCGAGCGTGTTCGGCCGGCTCGAAGAAGAGCTGGAAGCGCTGCACGCGGCGGGCATCGGCTGCGAGGTCGTGCCCGGCGTGACCTCGGCGCTGGCCGCCGCCGCCGTGTCGCAGCAGCCGCTCACGCGGCGTGGTGTCGGCCGCAGCGTGGCCTTCAGCACCGCGATGACCCGCACCGGCGACCTCGAAGCACGCCGCAGCGCCGACACCGAAGTGTTCTACATGGCGGGCCGGCAACTGCCCTCGCTGGCCGAGCGGCTGCTGGAGGTCGGCTGGGAGGCCGACACGCCGGCGGTGGTGATCTCGCGCGCGGGCTGGCCCGACGAGTGTTTCAGCCGCCACACCATCGCCACCCTCGCCGAGGCTGACACGCTGCACTTCGGCCGGCCCACGCTGGTCACGGTCGGCGCCGGTGCACGTGCCGTGGCACATACGCCTTAAAATCTCGCGTTTCCCCGAACGTCTTCCATCCAACTTACCCGAGTGAAAACCGCGTCATGACACACGTCGTCACCGAAGCCTGCATCCGCTGCAAGTACACCGATTGCGTGGACGTCTGTCCCGTCGATTGCTTCCGCGAAGGCCCCAATTTCCTGGTCATCGACCCTGACGAGTGCATCGACTGCGCGGTCTGCATCCCCGAATGCCCAGTGAACGCCATCCTGCCCGAGGAAGACGTGCCCGCCGACCAGCTCGCCTTCATCAAGATCAACGCCGACCTGACGCCCAAGTGGCCCAGCATCACCAAGCGCAAGGCCCCGCTGCCGGACGCCGACGACTGGAAGAATGTCAAGGACAAGCTCGGCGAGCTGATCCGCTGATCCGCGGATCCGGGACGATGCCCGTGCCCGCCGTGCCTGACACCGTGATCGAGACCGACGCGCTGGTGATCGGGGCTGGTCCGGTCGGGCTGTTCCAGGCCTTCCAGCTCGGGCTGCTCGGGCTGTCGGCGCATCTGGTGGACGTGCTGCCGCAAGCAGGTGGCCAATGTGTCGCGCTCTACGCCGACAAGCCCATCTATGACATCCCGGCCGTGCCCGTCTGCACCGGCCGGGAGCTGACCGAGCGCCTGCTGTCGCAGATCGCTCCCTTCCGGCCTGGGCTGCACTTCGGCCACGAAGTGCAGACGCTGCAGCTGCTGGACGATGGCCGCTTCGCGGTCGGCACCGGATCCGACTGTGGCGCGGGACCGCAGTTCCTGGCCCGCAGCGTGTTCGTCGCAGCCGGCGTCGGCGCCTTCACGCCGCGGCGCCTCAAGGTGCCGGGTCTGGAGGCACACGCGCAGCGGCAGGTCGTTCACCACCCCGAAGACGTGACGCCCTTCGCCGGACAGCGGGTGCTGGTGGTCGGTGGCGACGAGGCCGCCCTGCTGCGCGCGGCGCAGCTCGCCGAACACCCGTGCGCAACCCAGGTGATCCTGTTGCACCGGCGAGACCAGTTCAGCGCCGACGCCGATCTGCTGGCACGGGTGGCCGCGCTGCGGGCGGCAGGCCGTCTTCAGGTCGTGATCGGCCAGATCTCGGCCGCACACACTGCGGATGATCGCCTGCAGGCAGTGACCGTCCTGGGGGTCCAGGGCGATGAAGTCCTGTGGCCGCTGGACGTGCTGATCGTCTGCCTTGGCCTGAGTCCGCGGCTCGGACCGATCGTCGACTGGGGCCTGGAGATGGAGCGCAAGCTGCTGCGGGTCGATCTCGCCACGTTCGAGACCCGCCTGCCGGGGGTCTACGCGGTCGGCGACATCAACACCTATCCCGGCAAGAAAAAGCTGATCCTCTGCGGCTTTCATGAAGCGACCCTGGCGGCCCATGCGGCCCACGACCGCCTGCGCCCGCAGGAGCACGGGCCGCTGCTGTACACGACCAGCAGCGCGCTGCTGCACCGCCGCCTCGGGCTCACCTCCTGAGCCGGGCCTCGCATCGCCCAGGACACCGGCCTCGTCCGGGTGACAGGCCATGGCTGTGACCGCTCGGGGACAGGTCTGTGCGCATTGCCTCACGGCAAGCGGCAGGAATGGCACCGCGCGGCTTCAGCGCACCTGTGGTTGACCGAAGGCGCCCTCACACTTCCAGTGTCAATATTCGCATCTTTGCGGTTCTGGCTTTAGGCTGGTTGTCGGCTGGTGGTTGCACAAGGCAGGTTCAAGATGAGGCAGATGGTTCGGATGACACGGGGGCTGGTCGGCTGGATCCTGGTGGGGCTGTGCGCGGGCACAGCATCGGCCGGCGACGTGCTGGACCGGGTGACCCGCACCGGTGAATTGCGGGTTTGCGTGTGGCCGGACTATTACGGCATCAGCTACCGCAACCCCAAGACCCGGCAGTTCACGGGCCTGGACATCGACCTGTCCGCAGAGTTTGCGCGAGAACTGGGCGCGCGCTTGCGCCACGTCGACTCCTCGTTCGCCACGCTGATCGATGATCTGCTCCAGGACCGCTGCGACATCGCGATGTTCGCGGTGGGCGTGCTGCCGCAGCGGGAGCAGCATCTCCGTTTCAGCCTGCCTTACCTGCAGAGCGACATCCATGCCGTCACCAGCCGCAGCAGCCGGGTCGTGCGGCGCTGGGAGGACATCGATCAGCCGGGGGTCCAGGTGGCGGTGCAGGCCGGCACCTTCATGGAGCCGGTGATGCGCAGCGCCCTGCGCCAGGCGACCATGGTGGTGATCCGTCCGCCCGCCACGCGTGAACAGGAACTCGAAGCCGGTCGGGTCGATGTCTTCATGACGGACTATCCCTACAGCCGCCGCCTGCTGGACAACGCAGAATGGGCACGGCTGGTCAGTCCACCACAGCCCTTCCATGTCGTGCCGTATGCCTACGCCATCCGTCCGGGAGATGATGCATGGCTGGCCCGCATCAACCGTTTTGTCACCGACATGCGCCAGGACGGCCGGCTCGAAAGCGCCGCCCGCCGCCATCGCCTGTCCGAGACCGTGATCCGACCCACCGCCCGCTGAACTGTCCATGCGCCCGAAAGAAGCCACCACCCGCACGACCTGGCTGAGCAGCACACACCTGGTGTGGGCGGGATGCTTGCTGGCCACGCTGCTGGTGCTGCTGGCCAGCGCATTCGCGGTGGTCCAGCGCCAGGACACGGTCGAGCAGGAAATCCGGCGCACCCAGTTGCTGGCACGGCTGCTGGCCGACGAAACCACCCGGACACTGGATGCCGCCAGCCTGACGCTGGCGATGATCAGCCAGCGCATGCAGAGCCGGGATGCGTCCAGCAGCGATCTGCCGGAACGTCTGGTGGAGTCGGTGCGCGGACTGCCGTACATGCGCAGCCTGTCGCTGCTGGATGCCAGTGGCAAAGTGCTGGCAAGCTCGAATCCTGCAGCAGTCGGCGCGGTCATCGATGTGCACCTCCTCGGCCAGCCCGTCAGCGCTGGCGAAGCCTGGCTGGGGCCCTGGATGCCCGGACGCGATCTGACAGACTCGAAACGCAGCCCGTCCGCCACACCAGCGCCACCCGCCCGCGCCCTGCCGGGCGTCGGCATCGTCACCCTGGTCCAGCGCGGCACCACCTCCGACGGTCAGACATTTCTGGCCGTGGCGGCCCTGAACCCGGATTACCTGTCCAACCACTTCCAGCAGATCCTGGGCGAGCGGTCGCTGACCGCGGCCCTGCTCGACTACCAGGGCCGCATGCTGACCGGGACCGAGGGCGTGCTCCGCTTGCCAGGCACCAGCGTACCGAGCCACCGCGCTCTGCAGGAGTACCTGCCGGAGCAGGAGTCCGGCAGCTACGAGGGCCAGGGGCTGGACGGAACAGCCGTGATCACCTCGTTCCGGGCGAGCCGCAAACATCCGCTGCTGGTCGTGGTCGAGGAGCCGATGGTCCAGGTCATCGAGGCCTGGCGCCAGAAGCTTGGCTGGCTGCTGGTGGCCAGCCTGGCCGGTCTGCTGACCATCCTCGTGGCCACTGTCAGCGCCTGGCGCAGCCTGCGCACGCACGAGCACATGGCCGCTGCCCTCGACCGCACGCGCAATCGTCTGGAGGAAAGCGAACGCCACCTGCGCGCGGTGATCGAGGCGGCACCGGCGCCGATGTTCGTGCTGGATCCGCTCGGGCGCTATGTGCTGGTCAACCAGGCATTCGAGGATTTCCTCGGCGTGCGCCGCGATGACCTGATCGGTCAGCGTGCGGACACCGACCCCACCTTGAGCCATCTCGCCTACCACCCAGTGCGGGACGTCGCGCTCTGGGCGGGCGCAGGCCAGAGCAACTACATGGAGAACATCGTCCTGCGCAGCGGCGCCTGCCGGCAGGCCCTGATCGCCAAGGTGGCACTGACCCGCCCGGACGGGCGCCCGGGTGGCGTGATCGGCAGCATCACCGACGTGACCAGCTTCCGCGAGGCCGAGCAGCGTGCGGCCGATGCCATGACCGCATCCGCCAAGGCCCACCAGGCCGAATCGGAATTCATCGGCAATCTCAGCCACGCCTTGCGCACGCCCTTGCAGTCGATCATCGGTTTTTCCGAGCTGGGGGTCATGCGCAGCCGGCACGACAGCCTCCAGCACGAGCTGTTCACCCACGTCCAGAGCGGCGGGCAGCGCAT
This sequence comes from Sphaerotilus sp., assembly GCF_034519685.1. GTDB lineage: Bacteria > Pseudomonadota > Gammaproteobacteria > Burkholderiales > Burkholderiaceae_C > Sphaerotilus. The sequence continues at coordinate 829,364 of NZ_JAXHOF010000003.1, forward strand.
GCTGTCGGTCGTCAACGACCTGCTGGACCTGTCGCGGGTGAAGAACGCGACAGGCACGCTCCACCGCAACAACCTCGATACCCGCGACCTGATCGAGGAAGTCATTCGGCACGCACGCATCGACGCACGCGCCCGCCAGATCGACATTGACGTCCAGCCCTGCGCCAACACCATGGCCAGCGTGGATGCGCTGCGCTTTCAGCAGGCGGTGCGCACGCTCATCGAACGCGCGGTGCGGGTATCGCCGCCCGGAAGCCAGATCGAAGTTCGCGCCTCGCGTGACAACGCAGGCACATTGCACTGGTGGGTGCATGACGCCGGCCCCGGCTTGCCCGACAGCGAATGCGAAACGATGTTCTCTGCCTTCATCCAGCAGCGCAGAGCCGAGGAGGGCTCCCGAGATGGCAGCGGTCTCGAACTGGCCATTTGCCAGCAGATCCTGCGCGGACTGGATGGCGATGTGCGGTGCAAGGCCCACCCCAACGGCGGCAATGTCTGCCAATTGAGCCTCCCTGCCCGGAACCTGACCACCGCCGTCTTGCCAGCCGATAAAGTTGCCTGAAACCATTGCATTACATCAGATGGTTCGACTACAATAGCGGTCTTGTCAGTTGACGCCAAAGCGCAACGCGATTCCCTGATAGCTCAGTTGGTAGAGCGACGGACTGTTAATCCGCAGGTCCCTGGTTCGAGTCCAGGTCGGGGAGCCAAATCACGTAGCGTCAAAGCACTGTCAAGCATGCAATTCCCTGATAGCTCAGTTGGTAGAGCGACGGACTGTTAATCCGCAGGTCCCTGGTTCGAGTCCAGGTCGGGGAGCCAGATACGCAGCACCAAGGCCTGCACTTCCATGAAGTGCAGGCCTTCTTGCTTTCCGGACTGACATGCCACGGACTGTGTGGACTGCGGGCACTCCTCAGTCAGCGGGCTCGGACGCTGATGCTGCAGGCTGGCTGGCCGCTGGCCTCAGCTCGTCGACGGTATAGCCTTCCTTGATCAAGGCATCTCGCAACCATTGCGGTTGCGAACCTTGGCCATCCCAGACCTCCTGGGTGATGGGGTGGCGGTACCGGACTTCAGCACTCACTTGTGGCCGCACCACCGGAATCGGGCGCCCCCGCAATTCGGAAGGCGCGATCCGCCAGAACTCCATGAGCTTGCGGATCTTGCGGATGGCGGCGATTTTCTCGATGTTGTCCTCGTGGTCGACAACCGGGCGTTCGGAGTATTTCATCAATGGCCGACAGCTTGGCACGCTGTAACAAGAGCCGAATAATCGCACAGAACGCCGTCAGGTTCAGCGCCCTCGGCAAGTCGACTATAATTGACATCGACGGGCCTCCCTGCATGGGGGCGCGGCCAAACGGGTCAGGTCGGGAACGAAGCAGCCCTAACCGTTAGCCTCCAGTGCCAGGGTTCAGGCTCGTCACCCCCACCCTACTTGACGACCAGCTGCCAGAGTGCCGTGACCTCCGCGGAACGCGCAGCGTGCAGAGCATCCGCCACATCAGCTGCCTTCGGATGTCGCGGCAGGATCGTCGGACACGCCAAGACACGCAATCCCGCGTGATCGATCCACTCCAGCAATTCTTCGCGTCGACGCAGACCCAGGTGCTCGGCCAGATCGGACAGGATCAGCCACCCCTGCCCGCCCGGTGTCAGATGCGCGGCCAGTCCACGCAGAAAGCCCCGCAACATCCGGCTGTCCGGATCGTAGATCGCGTGCTCGATCGAGGAACTGGGCTTGCCAGGCAACCATGGCGGGTTGCACACCACCAGCGGCGCCCGTCCAGGTGGGAACAAGTCTGCTTTTGTCAGCTCGACCTGCCCCGCAAATCCGAGACGCTGCAGATTGTCAGCGGCACAGGCCAGCGCACGTGCATCCAGTTCGGTGGCCACGATCCGCTGCACACCACGCTGCGCGAGCACGCAGGCCAGCACACCCGTGCCGGTCCCGATGTCGAACGCCAGCGTCCGAGAGGGCAAGTCCGCAGCCGCCACCAGGTCGATGTACTCCCCGCGCACCGGCGAAAAGACACCGTAGTGGGCATGGATCCGACCGCCCACAGCAGGAATCGGCACGCCTTTCTTGCGCCACTCGTGCGCCCCCACCAGTCCCAGCAACTCCCGCAGCGAGACAACCGAGGTCTGACCATCCGGCGCACCATACGCCTCTTCGCAGGCGAGGCGCAGGTCGGGTGCCCGGCGCAGATCCAGGGCGTAGTCCGCCTCCAGCACCATGGTGAGCGCAGACAGCAGGCGCGAGCGCTGAGCCTGCGCCTGGCGGTTGCGATGGAAGAGGTCCGTCACCGCGCCGCCATTCGCCTCGGACACGGCGCCGCGGCGCCCACCAGCCGCCCGGTCCAGGCGACGGCCCATGGCCTGCAGCAACAGCCTTGCGCTGTGGAAATCCCCGCGCCAGAGCAGCACACCCCCGCTGCGTGCGATTCGCAGGGCATCGTCGGCCCGGGTCTGGTCCCCCGCGACCACAACCTGCGACGGAACGGCAGCTCCGTTCTCGGACCTCCAGCGCGCCGTGTGGACACGGTCGGCTTCGGTCCAGGTCAAGGTCGGGAACGCAGGGGACTCAGGCATGGGCATCGGCATGGGTGACAGGCTGTCGACTGGCAAGAAGGCCGGCAGTATCGCCCGAGTGGCAGTAGCATTCTCGGCACACCCACCCGAAATCCTGACAGGAGTCACCCGATGATCCGCACCCTATTGCCCATCGACGGAAGTCCGCAGGCGCTGGACGCCGTGCGGCAGGCCTTGCAGCTGCGCGCACTGGGACTCGACTTCACCGCAGTCCTGCTGAATGTGCAGGAGCCGCCGCATCTCTATGAAGTGGTGCTGGCACCCGATGTCGACGTGATCGAAGGCGCACGCCACGCCGCGGGCGAGCACGCCTTGCTGGCCGCACATGCCCTGCTCGATGAAGCGGGCGTGGCCCACGAATCGCTGGTGGTCACCGGCGATGTGGCGCAGCAGGTGGTCGAACAGGCCGATCTGCTGGACTGCGACCTCATCGTGCTCGCAGGTCGTGGCCAGGAGGTGACGCAGGCCGTGGAGCGCCACAGCCACGTCCCTGTGCTGCTGGTGCCACAGCGGCGCTCGGACCTGGAGGCAGAAGACCTCGATGATCCGGGCGGCGAGCCGACGGATCAGCCCCAGCCCTGACCCTCGCCCTGCCCGCCCGCAACCGATGCGCTCACTTGCGCATCCGGTTCGGATGCCAGAAGAGGAACTTGGCGTAGATGTCGACGTCCTTGGTTTCGCGGATGAAGAGCATGCCCACCACGAAGGTCAGCGCCGCGACCGCGATCGGATACCAGAGGCCGTGGTACATGTCCCCGTTCTGCGCCACCATCGCGAACGCGATGGTCGGCATCAGACCGCCGAACCAGCCGTTGCCGATGTGGTACGGCAAGCTCATCGAGGTGTAGCGGATGCGGGTCGGGAACATCTCGACCAGCGTGGCCGCGATCGGGCCGTACACCATCGTCACCAGCAGCATCAGCACCACCAGCACCGCGACGACACCGACATGGTTGATCTTGTCCGGATCGGCCTTGCGCGGATAGCCAGCCGCTTCCAGGGCATCCGGCAGATCCTGCTTGCGGAAATGGGAGATGTCGACCAGGTTCTCGGACTCGAAGTTGTCCCCTGCCGCGTTCAGGCGCCCATTGGGCGGCTTCAGCACAGTGGTCCCGACATGCACTTCGGTGGGTGATCCCGACGGAAGCGACACATTGGTGTAGCTGGCGGACAGCTGGGCCAGCGCACGCTTGGCGATGTCACACGAGGAGGTGAAATCCGTTTCCGTCGCGATGGGGCTGCCCTGGAACGAGCAGGTCATCGGGTCGGCCTTGACGACGATCTGTACCCGCGCCTGCGCTGCAGCCAGGTCCGGATTGGCCAGCGAGGTCAGCATCTTGAACAGCGGGAAGTAGGCCACGCAGGCGATCAGCAGCCCGGCCATGATGATCGGCTTGCGGCCGATGCGGTCCGACAAGGTGCCGAACACGACGAAGAACGGCGTGCCGATCAGCAGCGCGATGGCAATCAGGATGCTGGCAGTGTTCGGTTCGACCTTGAGCACGCCGGTGAGGAAAAACAGCGCGTAGAACTGCCCCGTGTACCAGACCACGGCCTGACCTGCCACCAGACCGAACAGCGCCAGCAGGATGATCTTGAGGTTCTTCCACTGCCCGAAACACTCGGCCAGCGGGGCCTTGGACGTCTTGCCCTCTTCCTGCATCTTGCGGAAGGCGGGCGACTCGCTCATGGACATCCGGATCCACAGCGACACCCCCAGCATCACGGCCGAGAGCGCGAAGGGAATGCGCCAGCCCCACTCGGCGAACTGCGCCTCGCCCAGCACGCTCCGGGTGGCCAGGATCACGACCAGCGACAGCAACAGCCCGACGGTGGCGGTCGTCTGCACCCAGGCGGTGTAGGCGCCGCGGCGGTTCTGGGGCGCGTGCTCGGCCACGTAGATGGCTGCACCACCATACTCGCCCCCGAGCGCCAGGCCCTGCAGCATGCGCAGCACCACCAGCGCGATCGGCGCGAAGGCGCCGGCCGTGCTGTAGGTCGGCAGCACCGCGACCAGCGCAGTCGAGACCCCCATGAGGATGATCGTGGCCAGGAAGGTGTACTTGCGCCCCACCATGTCGCCCAGGCCACCGAAGATCACGGCCCCGATCGGTCGCACGATGAAGCCGGCCGCAAAGGCCAGCAGCGCGAAGATGAACGCGGAGGTCGGATCCAGCGCGGTGAAGAACTGCTTGGCGATGATCGCCGCGAGCGCACCGTAGAGGTAGAAGTCGTACCACTCGAAGATGGTGCCGAGCGAAGAGGCCACAATGACCTTGCGCTCCTGCGCAGTCATCGGAGTCGGGGCATCGTGGTAATCCGCGGCGTTGTCGTTGTCGACGGCGCCATCACGGACATCTTGCGGGTTGGACATGCTGTTCTCCTGCCGGGGCGAGCGGTGCAAGCGCCCGCGCACGCGGCGCTGTGGTCAATGCAAGGCAGCAGGCGGCGGCACGGTGCCGGGCGCGCCAGCGATGGGGGTCAGATACGCAAGCCCTTGATGGTGGCCAGCAGGCGCCGGGGCGAAAACACCGCGGCTTCCGGAACGGCCTCGGCCACATCCAGTCCACGCTTGAGCACATGGTCTGCACCGGCGCGGCCGAAGGCGTCGCCCAGCGCCAGATAGACCACCCGCGTCAGTTCGGCCAGATCGGCGTGTGTGCCGGGCAGCTGCCAGTCGTGCTGCAGGGCTCGGCTCCAGCCACTGCGGAACTGCTGGCGCACTGCCGGGGCGGCCATGCACTCCTCCAGGCGCTGCAGGGCATCCTTGCGCACCTCGTCCAGCGCTTCCCGGTGGTGCCGGTACACCTCGTCCACGATGGCCCGCATCAGCGCACCAAAGATCACGGGAGGCTCCTCGGGCACCTGTGACTGCACGGGTGCGGCGGCCTGTGCAGCGGCCAGCGCCACCGCGACCGGATTGATCACGGGCGCAACAGCAGCAGCAGCAGCCGCCGCGACGGGGACAGGGACCAGCGCCGGTGCAGGCGGCGCAGGAGGACGGGCCGCGGCGCGCGCAGCCTGCATGGCAGGCCAGGGATCCAGCGGCAGCCGGTCGGAGCTTTCGCGCAGCGCCTTGTAGAAACTGTTGTAGAGCCGCTTGACAGAAGCCACATCCAGCAAATTGCGCTGGGCCACCGCGTCGACGAACGCGATGATGTCCGAAACGTTCTCGCCCCGCATCGTCTCGTGCTGCAGCCAGAGTGCCTCGGTCAGCGCAGCTTCATCGAGAAGGTCCGAAAAGACGGACACCGCTGCGCGGCGTCGGGTTGCTTGCATGTCGGCCATGTTCAGACACCCCCACGTCGGTCTTGAATTGAAAATTTCATGCTATCCCGTCGAATGCAGTCGGATCGGCCTCTGACCTGTCAAGAAAGATGCTCAAGAATTATCCGAAAACATCAAATCCTGACATAAATTCACGCGACTTTTCAGGCTGCCCCCCGATTGATGGATCGGTACTGCAGCGTTTTTCACATTGACGCCGACTACAGGGCTATATCGACAGAAGCACAATACTTTCAAGCCGTAACAACAGGGCGAGAACAGCAGGGCGAGGAGTGTCCTCGCCGGGCGCGGTCAGCCTCTTCGGCGCAGACAGGCCGACAGGAAGTCCGAAAGGATCGGACTTCCATCCAGCTGGGTGGCATGGCTCACCCGCTGCGCCATGAACTCCGGATGCCACTGCATGCCGAACACATAGCTCGGACCGTTCCAGCGGATGGCCTCGACCAGTCCGTCCGGCTGCGCGCGCGCCTCGACGGTGAGGTTGCGCCCGAGATCCTTCACTGCCTGGTGGTGGATGGAATTGATCACCGTGGCCTGCACCCCGGGGTACAGCGCTGACAGCCGAGTCCCCGGCACGATGGCCATGGCATGGAACTGCTGGTCGTACTGCTCCAGGTGCAGGTGGCGGACCGAGGATGGCGCCTGGGTGGGGATGTCCTGGTAGAGCGTGCCGCCCAGCGCCACGTTGATGAGCTGGCAGCCCCGGCAGATGCCCAGCACCGGCTTGCCCGCCGCCACGAACGCCTCGAAGAGGTCGATCTCGTAGCGGTCGCGGATGCGGTCTCCGCTCCATTCCGGGCGCATCGGCGTCTCGCCGTAGCTCTCGGGCGCGATGTCGTTGCCGCCCTGCAGCACCAGCCCGTCCAGGTGGCTGGCGTACTCGGACAGGCTCATCTCGCTGCGCGCGATCATGCCGTCCGACTCGATGGCCGGGATCATCACCGCCAGCGCCCGCCCGCCCAGCACCCAATGGGCCACCGACTGCTCCAGATAGTGCAAGGTGCGGGTGAAGACACCGCCCAGATCGGCCACCGGGGTGTTGGGAAAATAGATGCGGGCGGAAATGCCGATCAGCGGGGGGCGTGACATGGAGACTCCTGAGGTTCCGATCCGATGCGTCCATTCTTGCAAACCCTAGGTCGCAGGCCGCGGCAATGTTGCGGATTTGTCCGGGCAAATCCATCCGCAACCGCATGCGGGCATGAAAAAACCGGGCCTGCTAGCATTTGTCACCACTCCGGAAGCCCACGACCGATGAACAGTCCCGCCCACCCTCCTGCCAGCACATCGTCCGGCGACCCAGAACAAGACGCACACCTGGCGACGGGCCGACCGATGTCGGCCGTCATCCGTGACCGCATCCAGTCCTCCGGTCGCCGCTTCCATGCCAACGACAACATTGCCGACTACATCCGGCCCGGTGAACTGGACGCCCTGCTCGACGAGGTGCAAGGCAAGATGACCGGTGTGCTCGACAGCCTCGTCATCGACACCGCCAGCGACCACAACACCCAGGACACCGCGCGCCGTGTGGCCAAGATGTATCTGCAGGAGGTCTTCAAGGGCCGCTATGTCCAACAGCCGCCGGTCACGCAGTTCCCGAATGTGGAGCACCTCAACGAGCTGATGATCGTCGGCCCGATCACCGTGCGCAGCGCCTGCTCGCACCACTTCTGCCCGATCATCGGCAAGCTGTGGATCGGCGTGATGCCCAACGAGCATTCGGCGCTGATCGGCCTGTCCAAGTACGCCCGCCTGGCCGAATGGATCATGAGCCGCCCGCAGATCCAGGAAGAAGCGGTCACGCAGGTGGCCGATCTGCTCAACGACAAGATGCAGCCCGATGGGCTGGCCGTGATCATGGAGGCCGACCATTTCTGCATGGGCTGGCGCGGCGTCAAGGACATGGACTCCAAGATGATCAACAGCGTCATGCGCGGCTCCTTCCTCAAGAATTCCGACCTGCGCCGAGAATTCCTCTCACTCGTCACCCACCGCAAAGGCTGAAGCACCATGCTCGTCCGTCTGCTCTATGCAAGCCGCGCCGATGCGGTCACGCCCGAGATGATCGATTCGATCCTCGCCCAGTCACGCACCCACAACCCAGGCCTCGGCATCACCGGCATCCTGTGCCACGGTGGTGACGTGTTCATGCAGGTGCTCGAAGGCGGCCGGGACGCCGTGAACGGGCTGTACAACGCCATCGTCCGCGACAACCGCCACCACCATGTCATGGTGCTGCACTACGAGGAAATCACCGAGCGGCGCTTTTCCGGCTGGACGATGGGCCAGGTCAATCTGGCCCGCCTCAATCCGTCGATCGTGCTGAAGTACAGCGACCGGCCGATCCTCGACCCCTTCAGCGTCTCGGGTCGCGCCTCGCTGGCCATGCTGGAAGAATTGATCGCCACGGCGTCCATCGTCGGCCGCACCGCTTGAACCCACTGGCCTCGCCCGCCACGCCACCGCCAGCGCCACCGCGGTGGTCGCTGCGCGGGGTGGACTTCACCAGCCGCCCGACCCCGCGCAAGCCCATCGTCCAGGCCGAGGGCGAGCTGGCAGGCCAGGTGCTGCGGCTGACGCGGCTGCGCGCATTCCCCGACGAACGCACATTCGCCGACAGCCTGCGCGAACCCGGACCGTGGCTGGGCGGTTTCGATCTGCCCTTCGGCCTGCCGCGCGAACTGGTCCATGCGCTGGGCTGGCCGGTGTCCTGGGATGCACTGATCGCGCATTACCGGCAACTCGACCGCGCCACGGTCCGCGCCACCTTCGCGGCGTTCTGCGACGCGCGGCCCGTCGGCTCCAAGTTTGCCCACCGTGCCTGTGACCGGCCGGCGGGCTCTTCCTCGCCCATGCAGTGGGTGAATCCGCCTGTGGCCTACATGCTGCACGCCGGCGTGCCCGCACTGCTGGACGCGGGATGCCACCTGCCGGGATTGCACGCCGGGGATCCGGACCGTGTGGCGCTGGAGGCCTATCCCGGGCTGCTGGCCCGCGAAATCCTGGGGCGCCGCTCCTACAAGAGCGATGACCCGGCCCGCCAGACACCGGATCGCCTGCTGGCCCGGCGCGACCTGGTCGATGCGCTGGAGCAGGGCCGTACCCGGCTCGGCCTGCGCCTGAAACTGAGCGTCGCCCAGCACGACGCCCTGGTCGCCGACCCGAGCGGTGACCGGCTCGACGCGGTGCTGTGCCTGCTGCAGGCCGGCTGGGGCGCGCTCCAGCCCCGCCACGGCTGGCCTGAAGTGGTCGACTGCCTCGAAGGCTGGATCCTGACCGCCTGAACGTGGCCCCTGGACGGAGGGCGCGCCAGTGCGTGAAGGAGTTCACAATCCGTGCATGCCTTCCTCCCCTGGCCTGTCCACGATGCTGATGCCCGCCGCAGACCTCGACCACCCGGTCACGATGCGCCATGCAGGACGCGAGTTGCTGTCGCTGGCGCTGATCGACGCACGCAACCGCAGTCTGCGGCTGTTCGCAGCCTTCGAGGATGCGGCACGACCCGACGCGCTGGATGGGACGCCCGCGCCCCTGCAAGGCTCGCCGCGGTGGTGGCTCGGTCAGCTGGGGTGGTACCAGGAAGTCTGGATCGCCCGCAATGTGCAGCGCCACCGCGGGCGGCGCTGCGATGCGCGCGGCATCCGGCTCGCGTCCATCGATCCCCGGGCCGATCTCTGGTGGGATGCGCGCCTGCGCTCGCCGGTCGAGCGTGGCCATGCCGACCTGCCCCCGGCGGCAGCGATTCGCCAGTACCTGGTCGACACGCTGGAAGTGACGCTGGAGCTGCTGATGGACACGCCTGAGCAGGACGCGACGCTGTATTTCTTCCGGGATGCGCTGTTCCATGAGGACCAGCAGGCCGAGCGCCTGATCGAGGCGGCCCAGATGCTCGATGTCCCGCTGGCCGAGGCGACGGCGCCGGGGGTCTGGGTGCCCCACCAGCCGCTGGCGGTCGCGGGCGGACACTGGCACATCGGCATCTCCCCCACGGAGGGTGGCTATCTGTTCGAAAGCGAACGCGGTCGGCGCCTGCAGTCCTGCCCCGACCACGACATCGACGCGCAGCCCGTGTCCTGGCAGCAGTTCCTCGAGTTCGTGGCGGACGGCGGCTACCGGCAGTCCCGCTGGTGGAGCCCGGCCGGCTGGGACTGGGTCTGCCAGACACGGCGCCAGGGACCGGCCATGGTCGAAGACCCCAGCGACGGGCTGACCCAGACCCGCTTCGGCCGCACAGTGCGGGTCCATCCGCAGCACCCTGTCGTGCACGTCAACCTGCACGAAGCCCACGCCTGGTGCCGCTGGGCCGGGCGCCGCCTGCCCAGCGAGGCCGAGTGGGCCCATGCGGCCGAGCGCCTGGGGGGCCACGGCTTCCGCTGGGGCGAGGTGTGGGAATGGACAGCCGACCGGCTGGTCCCCCTGGAGCAGGACCTGGGCGACTGCAACCTGCCACAGCGTGAAGCGTTTCTGGCCGCCTGTGCACGGCAGCGTGTGCTGCGGGGCGGCGCCACCGTGACCCGTGCCCGCCTGCGCGACGCACGGCACCGCAGCCACCGCCTATCCGAGGAGTGCCACGGCCTGACCGGATTCCGCAGCTGCAGCCTGTGAGCCGGCAGGCGGGTGTGCCGTGGTCCACTCGCGCACGAACGGCAGCACCGCCTCCACCCGCAGCGGGCGGGACACCAGATAGCCCTGCACCTCGGCACAGCCCTCCTCGCGCAAGGCGGACAGCTCGGCCTCGCGCTCGACCCCCTCGGCCAGTGTCTTCATGTGCAGGCCGGTGGCCATGTCGATGATGGCGTGCACGATCACCCGGGCATCCGGCTCGGTGGCCAGTGCCTTGACAAAGCAGCGGTCGATCTTCAGCTTGTCGAAGGGGAACCGGCGCAGGTAGGCCATCGACGAATAGCCGGTGCCGAAGTCGTCCAAGGCGATGCGCACGCCCAGCCGGTTCAGCCCGTGCAGCTGGGCCAGCGTGGCCTCGGTCTCGTTGAGCAGGACCGACTCGGTGATCTCCACCTCCAGCCGTGCCGCCGCCAGCCCGCTGGTCGCCAGCACGCGCCCGACCAGTAGCGGCAGATCCTGCGTCATCACCTGCACAGCCGAGAGATTGACCGCCACCGACAGGTGCTCCGGCCAGGTGCTCGCCTCCAGGCAGGCCTGCTCCAGCACCCAGGCGCCGATCTCGTTGATGAGCCCCGCCTCTTCCGCGACCGCGATGAACTCGTCCGGCCGCACATCACCCAGCTCCGGGTGTCTCCAGCGCACCAGCGCCTCGAAGCCGGTGATGGCGCTGCTGGCCAGATCGACCTGCGGCTGGTAGACCACCGAGAGCTGGTCGAGCGTGATCGCCGAGCGCAGCGCCCGCTCCAGCTGCAAGCGCCGCACGACCCCCTCGCTCATGCCCGCATCATAGAAACAGGCCCGTCCGCGCCCGCCCGCCTTGGCGCCGTAGAGCGCAAGGTCGGCGTTCTTCAGCAGCTGATCGGGCTGATCGCCATCCCGCGGTGCCAGCGCAATGCCAATGCTCACCCCCATCGACACGGTCCAGCCCTCGACGTCCACCGAGGTGCACAGCGCTGCCAGCACGCGGTCGGCGATGCGCTGTACCTCCTGGCGGTCGGCGACGTCCCGCAGGACCATCGCGAACTCATCGCCGCCCAGCCGCGCCACCATGTCCCCCTCGCGGGACACTGCCGTCAGGCGCTGGCCGACCACCGTGAGCAGCATGTCGCCCACGTCATGGCCCAGCGCATCGTTGACTGTCTTGAAGCGGTCCAGATCCAGGCAGAGGATGGCAAAGGGATGGCCGGACACACGGGCCAGCGCCTCGTCCAGCATCAACCGGAAGTGGTGCCGGTTGCTCAGCCCGGTCACGGCATCGATGTGGGCCAGCGTGAACAGCCGGGCCTGCTGGCGCTGCAACACCGTTTCACGGGCCTCCAGCTCGCCCAGCAGCCGGTTGAAGCCTTCGTAGAGCGCGCCGACTTCGTCGCTGCGCTGCATGCTGACACGGGTGGTGTAGGAATGGGTCCGGGAGACATCGTGCATCACGTCGGCCAGATCGGCGATCGGTTGGACCATGCCATCCTGCACCTTGACGGCCACCGCGCTGGCCAGCAGGCCGATGACGGCAGCCCCCAGCAGCACCAGCACCGCCCGCGCCAGCGTGGCACTGAACGCAGGCGAGGCATCGGTGCACACCACGAGCTGCCCGACCACGGCACCGTCCACCCGGACCAGCTCCACCACGCACACCAGCGCATGGAACAGCGCATAGGCAGGCGTCTCGGCCGTGAGCCGGCCGATCTCGACAGACGCCGGTACCGACGCGCCTTTCTGGGCGAAGGCAGCGAACACAGCGGCGTGCACATCGAGCAGCGCCGCCCAGCGCACCTCGGGCACGGCGCCCAGTCCCTCCAGCACCCGCTGGGCCGCGGCCGGATCCTCGAAGGACAACGGCGCGCGCACGTTCTGAGCCAGTACCCGCGCCAGGCCACGGGCGCGCTCCTCGACCCGGTGGCGCGAGTCGTGGTATTCGAGCACGGTCACCGCCGCGAACAGCAGCAGCGAGGCCATCAGCGTCGACGCGATGACCACCAGGCTCAGTTTGGTGCGCAGGCGCAGGTTGTCCAGCAGACGGGCAATCACAGGCCGCCCTCTCGCCGGGCGGGGCCCTCGACCACGCGCATCGCCAGGGACAGCAGATCCGCCGACAGCCGCAGGCCAGCCGCCTGCGCAACACCACGGTTGACCTCGAACCGCAGGCGTCCGCTCTGGCGCACCAGGCCGATCACCCCACCCTGCTGCACGAAGTCGGGCAGATCGCTCACCGTGAGCACGGGCAGTCCGCCCAGCGGGCCCAGCGGCAGCCCGGCCTCGGCGATGAAGAGCACATGGCAGCCGCGCACCTCGTCGACCCGGCTCACCCTGCGCCATTGCACAGGCACGCCCTGCAGCGAACGGCCTTCCAGCGCCCGCAGCGCCTGCGCCAGTTCGTCGCGTGCACCGAACTGGCACAGCTGCATCGCACCCGACTTGCCGGGCTGCCCCGTCGGGGGCCACTCGGTGAACTTGGCAAAGTTCAGCACATAGGCGGCCTGCAGCACCGACTCTTCAGGGGCCGCGTCGGCGGGTGGCGCCCAGCCGAGCACGCTCAGCACGGCAGCACCCGCCAGCCGGACGGTCCAGCCGGCACAGCGGGACCGTCCGCACCAGCGTAGCGGCAGAAGCATGGGGACAGCCATGTCGGGGATTGAAGAAGTGTGGTGCGGCGCGTCGGTCGGTCAGTGGCTGAGCTCGACGCGTAACCCGACGCCAGGCGCCACCTCGACCGGCTTGGAGTAGCCGATGTCCGGGTGGATCTCCACCCGCCGCGGCCCGCCCAGGTTGTAGGCCCGGGCGCTCAGCACCACATTGCGGGCCACCGACCAGCGTGCGCTCAGGTCCAGTACCTTGCGAGCCGGGAGATAGCTAGGCGAGGCCGGATCCTGGCCGCGGGAGCCAATGTAGCGCGCCCAGGCATCCACGCTGAGGTGGGGCGAAACGTCATAGGACAGGCGCAGCGTGAGCAGGTGCTTCGGGCTCTGGCTCAGGGCATTGCCGTTGCGGGAGACGGTTTCCGGCACCTCGGTCGACAGCCAGGTGTAGCCAAGCTGCTGGCGCAGCGAAGGCAGGGGCCGCCAGTCAGCCGACAGCTCCACCCCACGCACGACAGCCCGTCCGGCCACCCGGTCCAGCGAAGCGTCGATGTACGGGTTCTGGGCCATCACGACCTGTGGATTGACGGGCACCGAGTAGTGGAAACTGAGCGGGTCGTAGACCTGCCGGAACACGGTCGCGTCCAGCGCCAGCCGCTCGTCGACACGGCTGCGCAGCCCCGCCTGCAGTGCCTCCACCGACTCGACCAAGGTAGGCGCACCGGAGCCGGATCGCAGCAGGATGGGCAGTGGATTGCCCGCCCGACCCGGCGGAATCACGGCCACGGCCAGATCGGCGTCCTCTTCGCCGCGCGACGGCACACGGATCGCCCGCGACAGCGAGGACCACAGCGTCGTGTCGGGGGTCTGTTTCCAGGCCACGGCCAGACTCGGCTGGCTGCGGGTGCCCGCGAAATAGGTGTGGTCCACGCGCAGCCCGCCCACCACCGACAGCCGGTCGTCGAACCCCACCCAGCGGTCCTGGGCGAACAGGCGCCAGTCCAGCAGGCGCCGACGCGCCGGCGTGAATTGCCCGAGACCCTGCGTCTGGTTGTGGTCCGCATACAGGCGGGTGCCCAGCCCCCAGGTGATCTGGTGCGCCGATGCCGCTGGCCGGAACGCATGGGCGAGTTCCAGATCGGCCGTCTGGCTGTCGATGCTCAGCGAGCCACGTTCTTCGCCGGACTCGATGACGAGCATGCCGGCAACCGTGAGCTGGGCGTCGGGCGCCAGACGGCGGGTCAGCGTCGCATGGGCGTGGGCCCGGCTGATGGTCTGGGTCGTCGGAGACTGCAGCAGATACGGCGCCACCACCACGGGCCGCAGGCGGGTGTCCTCGCTGCGGGAGTGCAGCAGCTGCGCCTGGGTGCTGATCCGGGTGTCGGCGTCGATCTCGCGGTCGTGGCGCAGTCCGGCGGTGCGGACGATCGAGGCATCGTTGGCCTCGCCGCCCGAAGGATCGGAGGACTGTCCGGTCCCGTCGATCTGGGCGTACAGGCGCCACGCCCCCTGCGCCGCATTGCCGCTGCTGTGGCTGCCGTGGATGACCGCCGCGCCCTCGCTGCCAAGCTCCACATCGACCTGCCGGCCCAGGCTGTCCTGTGCCTGCCGGGTGATGATGTTGATCACCCCGTTGACCGCATTGGCCCCCCAGACGGCCCCCGCCGGTCCGCGGATGATCTCGATGCGCTCGATGTCGGTCATCGGCACGCGCTGGGTTTCCCACATCACGCCGGAAAACAGCGGCGAGTAGATGCTGCGCCCGTCGATCAGCACCTGCAGCTTGTTGGAAAACCGGCCCGCATCCCCACGCACACCCACCGCCCAGCGGGCCCCGGACAGGCGCGCCACGTCCACCCCCGGCGCGAGCCGCAGCGCTTCCGGCAGCGAACGCACGCCGGTGCGCAGGATGTCGTCGCGGGTGATGACGAACACGGGCGCGGCCACATCGCCCAGGCGGTCGCTGCCACGGCTGGCGCTGACCACCTCGACCCGCATCAGGTCTTCCAGCGACAGATCGGCCAAGGCACGCACCCCGCTGGCGTTCTGTCCCATGGCCAGCGGCGAGATCAGGGCAAGGGACACCAGGGCGGCGAGTGGTCGGATGGCATGCATGAACGTCCGGGGCCACCGTGGGCCCCGCTCCAGGAGAGGTTCTCGCTCATATCGGGCGCGCCGGGGATGAACTTGAGCTGGTGGCGCACTGTCACTTTCTGGCGCAGCGACCACCCCGGACCGGGTAAATGCCGACTGGCAGAGGTCGGTACCGCACGGGTACATCTCCACCCTGGGACCACAGCGCTTGGCCCTGACCGATTCCTCCCACCGAACCGACCATGACCCCGACTGCCCGCTCCGCCGCTGCTGCTCACTCCCTCCGGCCACGCCTGCATCCGATCGCGGCCGTCGCCGCCCTCGCCTGCCTGTGGACCGGCATGCCCGACGCCGCCCGCGCCCAGACGCCCGCAGACGCCTCGCTGGACACCGTCGTCGTCACCGGCTCCCCCCGCGAGCGCCGACTGACCGAAGTGCCCTACGCCATCACCTCGGTGGGCAGCGAGGCGCTGCGCAACAGCGGTCCGATGGTCAACCTGTCCGAGTCGCTGGCCCGCGTGCCAGGGCTGGTGGTGGCCAACCGCAACAACTACGCCCAGGATCTGCAGATCAGCTCGCGCGGCTTCGGCGCCCGGGCGGGTTTTGGCGTGCGCGGGCTGCGGCTGTATGCGGACGGCATTCCCGCCTCCATGCCGGACGGGCAAGGTCAGGTCGCACACTTCGACCTCGCCGGGGCCGAGCGGGTCGAGGTGCTGCGCGGGCCGTTCTCGGCGCTGTACGGCAACTCCTCGGGGGGCGTGATCGCGCTGTTCTCGAAGCCGGTGCGCGAGCGGCAGTTCGAGCTGGGCGTCGATGCCGGCAGCTTCGGCCTGCGCCAGGGGCGGGTGTCGGTGGCGGCACCGCTGGGCGAGGGATTCGACGTGTCCGCCAATCTGTCGCGCCTGTCGGTCGATGGTTTCCGTCCGCAGAGCGGCGCCGATCGCCAGCTCGCCACCGCCCGGCTGGGCTGGAAGGGCGAGCGCGACCGCGTGAGCTTCACCGTCAGTGACCAGAACCAGACCGCCGCCGACCCGCTCGGTCTGTCGCGTGCCCAGTTCGAGGCCGATCCGGACCAGACCACCTCCGTCGCCAGCCAGTACGGCACCCGCAAGGTCATCCGCCAGACCCAGGCCGGTGCCAGCTGGACCCACCAGTTCCGCGACGCCGGCCCGCTGGCGCACACGCAGCTGAGCGGCTACACGGGCTCGCGGGGCGTGATGCAGTTCCTCGCGATCCCTCCGGGGACACAGGCCAATGTGCGCCACGGCGGCGGACTGATCGATTTCGACCGCAAGTACCAGGGGGTCGACGCCCGCGCCCTGTGGCGCTGGGACACGGTCGACCTGACCACGGGGGTGAACGTCGAGACACAGACCGACGAACGCCTCGGCTACAACAACTACACCGGCACGGCCGCCGCCCCCACCGCATTGGGCGTGGCCGGCACCTTGCGCCGCGACGAAACCAACCGTGCCAGCACCCGCGAGGCTTATGCACAGGCCGACTGGGCCTTCGCCTCCGACTGGCAGGCAAGCCTGGGCGTGCGCAGCGGGCAGGTCCGCATGCGTGTGCAGGACGCTTACCTGGCCAACGGGGACGACTCGGGCGCGCTCGACTACCGCTACACCAACCCGGTGGCCGGCCTGCGCTGGCGTGCCAGTTCCGCGCTGACACTGCACGCCGCCGCCTCGCGCGGACATGAATCGCCGACGCTGGGTGAGCTGGCCTACCGCCCGGACGGCACCAGCGGCTTCAACACCGACCTGCAGGCCCAGACCAGCCGCCAGGTCGAACTCGGCGCCAAGTGGCGCGAAGGCGGCCTGGCGCTGGACGCCACCGTGTTCCGCATCGACACCGACCAGGAGATCGGTGTGGCGACCAATGCCGGCGGACGCTCCTCGTTCCGCAACGTCGGCCGCACCGAACGCTGGGGCGCCGAACTCGCGGCCGGCTGGCGCGTGGTGCCGGGGCTGCGGGCGCAGCTGGCCGTGACGCTGCTGCACGCCCGGTACGCCGACGCCTTCGTGACCTGCACCGGCATCCCCTGCACGCTGACCGCCACGACCAACACCACCACCGTGCCGGCCGGCAACCGCATCGCCGGCACCCAGCCGGCCTCCGCCTATGCGGAGCTGGCCTGGGTCACGCCGTGGAGCCCGGACGCCGAAGCCGCCGTCGAATGGCGCGCGCAGGGCCGCACGGTGGTGAACGACACCAACACCGACCACGCCGCCGGCCACGGTCTGGTCAACCTGCGCTACAGCCACCGCTGGCCGGTCGATGCCGCGGCCGATCTGCAGCTGCTGGCGCGGCTGGACAACGTCGCCGGCCGGCGTGTCGTCGGCAGCGTCATCGTCAACGACGGCAACGGCCGCTTCTTCGAGCCCGCCGCGCCGCGCAATGCCCTGGTCTCGCTGCGCTACCTGCGGCGTTTCTGAGCCCACGCCAGAACAGGAACTGGAACAGGAGTCCCACGCCATGCCTAGCCGCCCGATCCTGACCGCCACCGCGCTGCTGTCGCTGTCGCTGTGGCTCACCCCGGCCACCGCGGCCCCGGGTGCCGACCCGTTCGAGGGGGATCCTTACCAGTCGCACCCCTGGGTCGACATGCGCAAGGAATTCCTCGGTCCGACGGCCAAGGCCGTGTTCGACGACCGGGTGCAGGTGCGCGGCCCGGCGTTCGCCGAAGACCCGATGAATGTGCCGATCACGGTCTCGGTGAAGGACTTGCCGGGCGTGGACCGCATCATCGTGCTGGTGGACCGCAACCCGATCCGCAAGGTGCTCGAATACCAGCCGCTGACCGCCCTGCCCAGTGTCTCGTTCCGCTTCAAGCTGGAACAGGCCAGCCCGATCCGTGCCGCTGCGCGCACGGCGGACGGTGTCTGGCATGTCGGCGGCACCCTGGTCGACTCGGCCGGCGGTGGCTGCACCGTCTCGGGCGCGACCCGCAAGGACGGATCCTGGACACAGACGCTCGGCCTGGTCAGCGCGCGGGTCTTCGATGCCACGCCCATCCCGGGCGAACCCGCTGAGACCGCCACCGGTTCGCGCCTGCGCCTGAAGGTCATGCACCCGATGGACACCGGCCTGGTCGGCGGCATCCCGGCCTTCTATGTCAACCGGCTGTCGGTGCGCGACACACAGGACAAGGAGCTGCTGCGCCTGCAGACCTTCGAGCCGGTCAGCGAGAACCCGGTGTTCTCGTTCGACTTCCCCGTCAAGCCGGCCGGCGCCCTGCGCATCGTCGGCACCGACAACAACGGCAACCGCATCGACGCGCGGCTGGAGTGAACGCATGAGCAGACCGTCCACCTTCTCGGTCCAGACCTTCTTGCTCGCAGTGGCCCTGGCGCTGCTGGCGGCGGTGCCGGCCCTGGTCTTCGCCGAGGCGCCCAAGGTCGATCTGGCCCGTTTCGACTACGGCCTGCGCGCCCGCGCGCTGGCCGAGGGTGTCTATGTCGTCGAAGGCGCCAACGACGATTTCACGGTGGCCAATGGCTGCAACATCATCAACACCGGCTTCATCACCACGGGCGCCGGTGTCGTGGTCATCAACACCGGCACCAGCAAGCGTTATGGCGAGCAGCTGCGGGCGCTGATCGCGCGCACGACGCAGGAGCCGGTCGTGCAGGTGGTGCAGCTCAACCTGCACCCCGACTATTTCCTCGGCAACCAGGGCTTTGCGGATGTGCCGCGCGCCGCCACACCGCTGACCCGCGCCGGTGTCGCCCGCGAGGCCGCCGCCTACGAGACCAACCTCTACCGCCTCTGCGGCGACTGGATGCTCGGCACCGAGACCGTGGCACCAGACCGCGACACGCCCGCCACCACCGCAATGGCCCCGGCCGGCAGCGTCTGGACGGTCGGCCAGCGCAGCTTCGAGCTGCGCGAGTTCAGCGGCCACACGGCGTCGGACCTGGTGCTGATCGACCGCACGAGCGGCGTGGCCTTCGTCGGCGGGCTGGTGTTCGTGCAGCGCATCCCGACGACGCCGCACGCGCTGGTGCCGGCGTGGCTGAAGTCGCTGGACGCGCTGGAGGCGCTGAACCTGCGCACGCTGGTGCCGAGCCACGGACCGGTGCAGACCACGGCCGCCGCCGCCCGCGACGGCATCGGCCAGACCCGGCGCTACCTGCAGTGGCTCGACCAGCACTTCAGCCGCTGGGCGGCACAGGGCTGGGAGATGAACGAGGTGCTGCGTGCGCCGGTGCCGGCCGAGTTCCGCGACTGGGCGGCGTTCAGGACCGAGTACGTGCGCAACGTCGCGCACCTGTACCCGGTCTACGAGCAGCAGGTGCTGGGCACGCGGTAGCGGTCGATCGGCCCGGAGACCCGAGATGGGCAGCCTGGACCTGCAAGTACTTCAACAGGCGCGCGACTGGCGCGCCGCGTGCCACGCCGTCTGGCTGGTGACGGTGATCGAGACCTGGGTCTCGGCGCCCCGCCCGCCCGGCGCGCTGCTGGCGGTGATCGACCGCGTGGATCGACGAGGTGCGGGCGCTGTTCGGGCCGCGCTGGCGGATGCTGGTCATCGGCGCGGAGCAGTTGTCGCGCGCGGTGGCGCAGATGGCGCTGATGCTCGACTTCGAGGTGATCGTCTGCGACCCGCGCGAGGAATACCACCTGGGCTGGGACGTGGCCGGCACGACGTTCAGCACCGCCATGCTCGACGACCTGGTGCTGCTGGAGGCGCTGAAGTCGCCGGCCTTCTACATCGGCGCGCTCGGCTCGCGCAGCAACACGGCCAAGCGCAAGGAGCGGCTGGCGCTGTTCGACCTGTCGGCCGCCGAGATCGACCGGCTGCACGGGCCGATCGGGCTGGACCTCGGCAGCCGCACGCCAGCGGAGATCGCGGTGTCGGTGGTGGCTGAAGTGATCGCAGTGCGCAATGGGGTGGTGTTGCAGCAGAAGAAAGTGGGATCGGCGGTGGCCGGGATGGGGCCTGGATCGGGGTCAGGGTGTGCGCTGACGGCCGCCTCGTGATCTGCGGCCTGCTGCTGGCCGCCGGCCGCGGCGAGCGCTTCCGGGCCGCGGGCGGTGACGACAAGCTCACGGCGCGGCTGCCGGACGGCACGCCGGTCGTGCTCGAATCGCTGCGACGGCTGCAGGCGGCGTTGCAGCGGCTGAACGGCGGGCCGGTCATCGCCGTGGTGCGCGAGGGCCGCGACGACCTGGCTGCCCTGCTGCGCGCACAGGGCGCCGAGGTGGTGGTCAGCGCCCGGGCGGCACGGGGCATGGGCGCGAGTCTGGCCGACGGGGTGGCACATTCACCGGCGGACCGCGCCGTGCTGGTCGCGCTCGGGGACATGCCGGCCATCGCGCCGGCCACGCTCGTCGCGGTTGGCGAGGCCTTGCAGGCCGGCGCGTCGATCGTGCGGCCCCGGCACCATGGGCAGGCGGGGCACCCGGTCGGCTTCGCGCCGCGCTGGCTGGCGTCGCTGCAGGCGCTCGACGGCGACCACGGCGCCCGCGACCTGCTGCGCCAGCAGCCGGATCAGCTCACCTGGCTGGCCGCAGACGAGGACGCGGGCTGCTTGCGCGACATCGACACGCCGGACGACCTCGACCCCTTGAGCGTCCACCACGGCAGCGCCCGCGTCAGCGACAGCACCTCGCCGATCTCCTCCGCCACCTCGTAGCCCGGCAGGGTCTTGAGCGCCTGCTGCCAGCGCTGCCCCTGCAGCACCTGCCGCAGCCGCAGCACGGCCGGGTGCTCCAGCGTGTCCTTCAGGCAGACCAGGAAATAGTCCTCCGCCACGATCGGCACGAACGACAGCCCGAAGGCCTGCGCCGCCGCCTCGATGCCCAGCCCCACGTCGCCCAGCCCGCTGGCGATCGCGGCGGCCACGGCGAGGTGGCTGTCCTCCGGCGGGTCGAAGAAACTCGTGATCGCGGCGGCGTCCACCGCCGCCTGCTGCAGCAGGTGGTCGGCCAGCAGCCGCGTGGCCGAGCCTTCCTGCCGGTTGACGAAGCGCACCGGCCGGCTCGCCAGATCCTGCAGCGTGCGCAGGCCCAGCGGATTGCCCGGCGCGACGATCAGCCCTTGCATGCGCCGGGTGCAGCCGATGAGCTTGTGCAGGCCGGGCTTGAGCAGCGGCTTGAGGGCCTGCGAGAACAGCGGCGCGGCGGTCTGGATGCGCGGCACGTGGAAGCCGGCCACCAGACAGCGTCCCTCGGCCAGCGCCCGCAGCGCATCGACGCTGCCGGCGAAGCGCAGGTCGATGTGGAGCCGCTCGTCCGCGCTGGCCAGTTCGCGCAGCCGCGGCAGGGCCACGTCATGGCTGGCGTAGACGGTCAGCACCTGCTGCGAGCCGTCGAACGCCTCGGTCAGCACCCGCTCCAGCTCGACCCGCAGCGCCTCGATGTGCGGCGTCAGCCGGGTGCGGGCACGGGTCTCGGCCCACAGCAGCCGGTCCGCGAACGGCGTCAGGCGCGAAGGCTGCCCCTGCGTCCAGGTCACGAGTGACTCGCCCAGGGCTTCTTCCCATTGCTTGAGTGAACCCCAGACGTGGCGGTAGGACGCGCCGAGCGCCTTGGCGGCGTGCTGGATCGATCCGTATTCGCGCACGGCGCCCAGCAGGTCGAACAACGGGTTGCGCAGATCGGCGCCGCGCTGGTCGGGTTCGCCGAAGGTGTATTGCAGGTGGATGCCGCGGGTTTTCATGCCCGCGACGATACCGCACACCAGCGCGCCGCCTCAGCCGCCGCCGCGCTGCATGTAGAGATCGAAGTAGCGCATGAAGCGCTGCCGGGCGTCCTCGTCCACCCCGACGAAGCGGAAGCGGATCGCCAAGCGCGGCAGGCGCACCAGCGCGATCTGGCGCGGCGGCAGTGCATGCCACGCCAGGTCGAGCGTGCCTGTGTCGATGTCCACGCGCGCGCCGCCCCCCGGACGGGACAAGGTCAGCGCATGGCCCCGCACCGCCCCGGGCAACCAGGCCAGCCACTCCGCCTCGGTGCACCCCTGGTCGCGCTCGAACTCCGCCGCGTAGTGGCCGATCACAGCTCAGCCCCCCGCGATCGGCGGCCAGATCGCCAGCACATCGCCATCGACCAGCGTGCGTGTGGCCCGGTCCGCCGGGTAGACATAGACGCCGTTGATGAGCACCAGGTGCACCAGGTTCATCGGCAGGTTGAACGGCGCGATGATGGTGGCGATGGTCGAGTCGGGCGCGATCTCCAGCGCCATCCAGTTGCTGGTGCGCCGGTCGGCCGGCAGGTAGTCGGTCAGCGAGGCGTAGAGCTTGAACGTGATCTGCACGGCCCTGACCTCACCACTTGCCGGCGACGAATTGGTGCTGCCCCTGCGCACAGGCGATGTAGGCCTCCATCAGCAGCGTCGGATCGGCCATCAGCTTGTCCTTCCACTCACCCAGGCGAACCTCGCCCTCCACCAGCCCGCGCATGACACCCACATGCTCGGTCCAGCCGATCGAGTTGCAGCCGACCATCTGGTCGCCGTCGAACTGCAGGCTGAGGTGGCGGCCTGCGGCGAGGTCCGTGAGCTCCACATGCTGCCCACCCGGCACGCCGTCCCATTTGCCGAACGACGCCGAGATCATGCCCAGCGTGTCGAGCACGTTGATCTGCGTGACGCCCTTCAGCTCGGCCTTCTGGCCAACCATGTTCAGCGCCGCCACACGCGCCTGCTCGGCGGCGTTGGGCTGGATGGCGCTGACGATGGTGGTGCCGCTGACCTTGTCGAAGGCTTCGGCGCAGTCACCGGCGGCGTAGATGCCGGGCACATTGGTCTGCAGATGTTCATCCGTCAGCACGCCGACCAGGCAGGTGATGCCCGAGTGCTCCAGGAATCCGATGTTCGGCCGCACGCCGGTGGCGCTGATGACCAGATCGGCCTCCAGGTGTTCGCCCGTGGACAGGCGCACCGACATCGGGGCCACCTTGTGCGCCGGCTTCAGGCCGGCCATGTCGGCCATGATGTCGGCCAGCTTGTCGAGGATGCCAGGCTCGGGCCGTTCGATCGCCTCGACGCGGGCGCCGGTGTGGACCTTGACGTGCTTGGCCTCGCACCAGTCCTTGATCATGGTCCCGGCCGTCGGGCCCATCATGCGCGGCACCATCCGGTCGCCCATCTCCACCACCGTCAGCTCGACGCCGCGCATCGCCAGCGCCTCCATGATGATGCAGCCGATGAAGCCGGCGCCCATCTGCAGCACCTTGGCCCCGGGCTGGGCCAGTTCCATGATGGCGCGCGCATCCTTCAGCGTCCAGCAGGGGTGGACGCCGCGGCCGTGGATGCCCGGGATCGGCGGCGTGGCCGGCGAGGAGCCGGTGGCGATCAGCAGGCGGTCGAAGACCACCGTGGTGCCATCGTCCAGATCGACCGCGCGGCCTTCGACGTCGACATGCTTGGCGCGGGCGCGGCGCAGCGTGATGCCCAGCTTCGCGTAGTGATCGACGCCGTGGCGCAGGTAGGTGCCCTCTTCGCCGACCTTGCCGATCAGCAGGTAAGGAATCGCCATGCGCGAATACGGCGCCTCAGGCTCATCGCCGATCACGAGGATCTCGTCGTTCGGCGCGTGCTTGCGGATGGTTTCTGCGGCGATGATGCCGGCCGGCCCGGCGCCCAGGATCACATGTTTCATGTTCGGTCTCTTCAAAAAAACAAGGCGGTCGTCGACCGCCTTGTTGTTCAGTTCAGCACAAGCCGGTCACAGCCCCAGGCGCTCGCGCGTGGCGGCCTTGAGCTGGCCGTCGCCGTCCCAACCACGGATGTCGTAGTACTTGGGCAGCATCTCGGGCAGCTTGTTGACCAGGCCCTTGGCGGGGCCCGTCTTGGCCGGCTCTTCCAGCAGGCGCTTGGGCAACGTGTCGTCCTTGCTGGTGAAGCCGGCGCGGTTGTTGAAGTCGCGCTCCATGTTCCAGATCCGCTCGCCGATCAGCGACAGGTTCTCCAGCGTGAACTCCTCGCCGCAGGCGGCCGCCACCTGCGGCTGCACATCGGCCAGGCCCCAGGCGAAGCTGGTGAAGATGCAGATGCCGGCCGAGTCGAACGCGGCGGTGGCGTCCTGGAAGGCCATCACGAGTTCGGGCTTGCCATCGGCGGTCAGCGGATCGGTCTTGACCGGGATGCCCAGCACTTCCGAGGCGACCGTGTAGCTGCGCAGGTGGCAGGCACCGCGGTTGGAGGTGGCGTAGGTCAGGCCCATGCCCTGGATGCCGCGCGAGTCGTAGGCCGGGAATTCCTGGCCCTTGACGCTCATCGACAGCTCGGGGTGGCCGTACTTGGTGCACAGGCGCTTGCTGCCCTGGCCGATCTCGATGCCGAAGCCTTCGCCGCGGGCGGTGATTTCCGCGAAGTGGGCCAGTGCCTGGGCCGAGCCGAACTGGGCGTCGATGCCGAGCTGCTCCTGGGTGAGCACGCCCATCTGGTACAGCTCCATCACCGCGCCGATGGTGGCGCCGAAGGTGATCGGGTCCATGCCCTGCTCGTTGCACAGCACGTTGGCGTACTGCAGCGCGTCCAGATCCTTGACGCCGTTGGCCGCGCCCAGCGCCCAGGCCGCCTCGTATTCCAGGCCGCCCGAGGCGCCCCAGTACTGCGGCTTGTTGTCCACGGTGAAGTGGTTCTGGTCGATCTTCTGGATCCGGCCGCAGGCGATGGTGCAGCCGAAGCAGGCCTGGTTGGTCACCAGCGGCTTCTTGCCATCGGTGGCACGCGGGGTGGCCATGGCTTCCGCACCGATGTCCTTGGCGCCTTCGAAGGCCACGTCCTGGTGGTTGCGGGTGGGCAGCGCGCCCATCTCGTTGATGACGCTCATCAGCACCTGGGTGCCGTAGGTCGGCAGGCCGGCGCCGGTCACGGCGTTGTCCTGCAGGATCTTCTTCTTCTCGAAGGTGACCTTCATGAACTCCTTGGGGTTGGCAATGTTGCCCACGCCCTTGGTGCCGCGCACGGCGATCGCCTTGAGGTTCTTGCTGCCCATCACGGCGCCGACGCCGGAGCGACCAGCGGCACGGTGCAGGTCGTTCACCACGGCGGCGAACAGCACCTTGTTCTCACCGGCCAGACCGATGGACGAGACGCGCACCAGCGGATCCTGGTGGCTCTTCTTGATGATGCCTTCAGTCTCCCAGACCGACTTGCCCCACAGGTGTGCAGCGTCCTTCAGTTCGGCCTTGTCATCCTCGATCGACAGGTACACCGGCTTGGCCGACGTGCCTTCGAAGATGACCATGTCCCAGCCGGCCATCTTCAGCTCGGCGCCCCAGTAGCCGCCCGAGTTCGAGCAGGCGATGGCACCGGTCAGCGGGCCCTTGGTGACCACCGTGTAGCGACCGCCCGTGGAGGCCATCGTGCCGGTCAGCGGGCCGGTGGCCCAGATGATCTTGTTGTCCGCCGACAGCGGATCGACCTTCGGATCGATCTCTTCGACGAGGTATTTGGAGGCCAGACCTCGGGAGCCGAGGTACAGCTTTGCCCAGTCCATGCGCAGCGGCTCGGACGTGACGGTGCCAGCGGTGAGGTTGACGCGGAGGATTTTTCCTGCCCAAGACATGTGTGTGCTCCTTAAGCAGTGGGGGTCAGGCGGCCTGGTTGCCCAGCTTGTCGGCCCAGGCCTGCATCTTGTTCAGACCGGTCCAGTTCGAATCGATGAAGGTGATAGCGCCGGTCGGGCAGGCTTCGGCACAGGCCGGCTCGCCGCCGCACAGGTCGCACTTCTGCACCTTGCCGGTTTCCTGCACATAGTTGATCGTGCCGAACGGGCAGGAGATCGTGCAGACCTTGCAGCCGACGCAGGTGGTGTCGTTGACGACCTTGGCGCCGGTGACCTTGTCGAGCGTGATCGCCTCGACCGGGCAGGCGTGCAGGCACCAAGCCTCGTCACACTGCGTGCAGGTGTAGGGCACCTTCTTGCCGGTCTCGTGGAAGTCGAACACCTTGATGCGCGACTTGGCCGGCGCGAACACGCCGTAGTTCTCGTACGAGCAGGCCATTTCGCACTGCAGGCAACCCGTGCATTTGTCCGGGTTGATGTGAAGGCTCTTCTGCATGATCGGTTCTCCGCAGTCGTCCGTTGGGTGGGTGCCCCGAGCGGGCGAGGGCGCACACCGGGGAGGGGTCTATGCAATCATCTGCATAACGGATCGACTGGAAAACCTAGGCTTAACCCTGAAGAGCCCTTCAAAAGCTGGGGATTTTGGGTGGCTGGCTATGAACGGGCTTGCAGATGTACCAGCCTGACACGCTGAAACCCATCGGTATCAGCTGCCAGGAAACGCTGGCACAGGCAGATTTCGGGATGGCATCACCTTTGATACCATTTCGTGATGCTTGTGGTTATCGACACCAATGTCTTCGTCGGCGCCTGCCTTGGTGCAGGGGCAGCCAATCAAGTCGTGGCCGCCTGCCTGACGGGCCGACTCCAGCCCTTGATCGGTTCCACCTTGATGAACGAGTACGAGGATGTGCTCGGACGCTCCGCCTTGTTCCAGCACAGCCGCCTGAACGCCCACGAGCGCAGCGAATTGCTCGACATTTTTCTGGCGCGTTGCCGTTGGACCCGGATCTATTTCGGCTGGCGCCCGAACCTGCGTGACGAAGGCGACAACCACCTGATCGAACTGGCCGTGGCCGGTGGTGCCGCCGCCATCGTGACCCGCAACACACGGGATCTGCTGGCGCACCAGTTGAAGTTTCCGGGCCTTCAAATCATCACCCCAGAAGCCCTTCTGCGCGAGGAAATGCCATGACCGCTCTGACCATCCGCCTGCCCGACGACAAGCACCAGCGCCTGAAAGAGCTGTCCCGCCGCCGCGGCACCAGCATCAACCGCTTGATCGACGAGATGACCACGCTGATGCTGGCCGAGTTCGACGCGGAAACCCGCTTTGCGCTCAGGTCCGAGCGTGGGCAAGGCCAAGAGGCACGCGGGCTCGCCCTGCTGGAGAAGGCCAAAGGCACCCACGAGCAGCCGTGATGCCGCCGGCGCCTGCCTCACCGGCAGGCTCCTGTCGCAAAGAATCGACGCCCTCGCTGGCGTCTCAGAACCTTCAGCGCCCCGCGTTCGGAAAGAACAACTGCTCCCCACCGATCTTGTACGACGCGATCACGCCCTGCCCCGCTGGCGACACCACCCAGTCGGCGAAGGTCTGCGCCAGCGCCTGTTTCACATGCGGGTGCTTGGCGGGATTGACGACCATGACCCCGTACTGGTTGAACAGCGCCTTGTCGCCTTCGACGAGGATGGCGAGGTCGGCGCGGTTCTTGAACGCCAGCCAGGTGCCACGGTCGGCCAGCACGTAGGCGCCGGTGCTCGCCGCCATGTTCAGCGCCGGACCCATGCCGCAGCCGCATTCCTTGTAGCCGGCCGGCTTGGCGACCGCGAAGTCGGCGCCCGCCTGCTTCCACAGGCGCAGCTCGGCCGCGTGGGTGCCGCTCTTGTCGCCGCGCGAGATGAACGACGCCTTGGCTGCGGCCACACGCAGCAGCGCTTCGGCGATGCTGCCGCCCTTGACCTTGGCCGGGTCGCTGGCCGGGCCGATCAGCACGAAGTCGTTGTACATGACGGCCTGGCGCTTCAGGCCCCAGCCGTCGGCGACGAATTTTTCCTCGGCCACCTGGTCGTGGACAAACACCACGTCGGCATCACCGCGACGCGCCATGTCGAGCGCCTGGCCAGTGCCGACGGCGACGACGCGGAGGTCGATGCCGCTGGCCTGCTTGAACGCCGGCAGCAGGTGGCCGAACAGGCCGGACTGGTCGGTCGAGGTGGTCGAGGCCATGACGATCGACTTGTCCTGCGCCTGCACCGTGGCAGCCGGCAGGACCAGCGCCACCGTGAGGGTCGCCACCGTGGTGAAGGCCAAGCGTCGTTTCAGGTCCACGGCAATTCTCCTTTGAGGAACTGAGCCGCCTCCAGCGGCAGCTCGTCATTGAAAAAACGGTCCACCGGCCGGTCGACGACCAGCCGCCCCGCCTCCAGATACGCCACCCGGGTCGCCAGGCGCTTGACCTGCCCGAGGTTGTGGGTGGACATCACCAGCGTCATGCCCGCGCGGGCGAAGTCGTCGATCAGCGCCTCGACCTCGCGCTTGGCGCTGGGGTCAAGGCTGGCGGTCGGCTCGTCAAGGAAGAGGATGTCGGGCTGCAGCGCCCAGGCCCGCGCCAGCGCCAGCCGCTGCTGCTGCCCGCCGGAGAGTGAGCGCGCCGGCCGGTCCGCCGTCGCCTGCAAGCCCACCCGCGCCAGCGCGTCCAGCCCGCGCGCGCGCCGCTCGGCCCGCGGCACGCCGCCCAGCCACAGCGCCAGCATCAGGTTGCGCCACACCGACAGGTGCAGCAGGAACGGCCGCTGGAACAGCATCGCGGCGACCGGCAACCGACCCTGTCCGCGCAGTTCGTGCGTCTGCCGCCGTCCCTCGCAGGGTTGCAGCCCGTGCATCAGCCGCAGCAGCGTCGTCTTGCCCGAGCCGTTCGCGCCGACCAGCGCCAGCCGGTCGCCCCGGCACAGGTGCAGCCGGATGTCGCGCAGCGCGGTCACGTCGCCGAAGCGCACTGTGGCGCCGTCCAGCGTGAGCAGGGTTTCGGCGGCCGAGATCGTGGTCACAGCAGCGCCTCCTGCGACGTCCCGGCGCGCCACTGCACCAGCCCGATCGCCGCATTCAGCGCCCCGACCACGCCCAGCAGCACGATGCCGAGCGCCAGCGCCAGCGGCAGATCGCCCTTGCTCGTCTCCAGCGCGATCGCGGTCGTCATCACGCGGGTCAGGCCGTCGATGTTGCCGCCGACGATCATCACCGCCCCCACCTCGGCCACCGCCCGCCCGAACGCCGTCAGCAGCACCGTCAGCACCGCGAAGCGCTGGTGCAGCAGCACCAGCCCCGCCGACAGCAGCGGCCCCGCGCCCATCGAATGCAGCTGGTCTCCGCCCTCGCGCAGCCCGTCGAGCACCAGCCGCCGCGACAGCGCCGCGATCAGCGGCAGGATCAGGATGCTCTGCGCCACCACCATCGCCGTCGGCGTGAACAGGATGCCCAGCGACCCGAGCGGCCCGGAACGCGACAGCAGCAGGTACACCGACAGCCCCACCACCACCGACGGCAGCGCCAGCAGCGTGTTCAGTCCCCAGATGACCACCCGCCGCCCGGGAAAGGTCGCCACCGCCAGCCACGCCCCCAGCGCCAGCCCGACCACCGCACCCACGGCGCAGGCCAGCGCACTGACCCGCAGCGACAGCCCAGCAATGGCGAACAGCGCAGCATCGACCTCGACGATCAGGCGCAGGGCGGTGGAGAAACTCTCAGTGACAGTGGACATGGCGGCGCGATTCTGTCGCCTGAGGCGGATGCTGGCGATATGTCGCCGCTTGCATAGTGGTCCACCCCGGGGACGCGGCGTCTCCACCCGCCGGCCACTATGATCGCCGCCATTCCCTGCATTCCCTGAACAGACGGACCCTGCCCACCATGTCGGAACTCGGCCCCTCCCCCCTCTCTTCTGGCGACGACCAGCTCAGCGTCGACGCCGCCCGCGCCGCCATCGCCGCCGCGCTGCAGCCGATCACGGACACCGAAACCCTGCCGCTGATCGCCGCACTCGGCCGCGTCCTCGGCGCGGACATCGTCTCGCCCATCAGCGTGCCCGCGCACGACAACTCGGCGATGGACGGCTACGCGCTGTGCGGCAGCGACCTGCGCACCGACGCCGACACCGTGCTGGCCATCGTCGGGACGGTCCACGCCGGCGACGTGCCGGACCTGGCGCTCGCCGCCGGCGAGTGCGTGCGGATCATGACGGGCGCCGTGATGCCCACCGGGCTGGACACCGTCGTCCCGCAGGAGCTTTGCCAGACCGCTGACGGCACCGTGCAGATCCGCCCCGGCACCCTCCGCCCCGGCGACAACCGCCGCCTGCAGGGCGAAGACTTGCGCGCCGGCCACCCCGCGCTCACCGCCGGCCAGCGCCTGCGCCCCGCCGACCTCGGCCTGATCGCGTCGCTGGGCATCGGCGAGGTCACCGTGCGGCGCCGGCTGCGCGTGGCGCTGTTCTCGACCGGCAACGAGCTGCGCACGCTCGGCCAGCCGCTGGACGCCGGCTGCGTCTACGACAGCAACCGCTACAGCCTGATGGGCGCGCTGGCCCGGCTGGACATGGAGATCATCGACCTCGGTCTCGTGCGCGATGACCCGGCGGCGCTGGCCGCCACGCTCGACGAGGCGATCGCGCGGGCGGACGTGGTCCTCACCAGCGGCGGGGTCAGCATGGGTGACGCGGACTACACCAAGGACCTGCTGGCCAGCCGCGGCGACGTGGCGTTCTGGAAGGTGGCGATGCGCCCGGGGCGGCCATTTGCGTTCGGCCCGCTGCACCGCGGCGAGGGACGCACACCGGCCTGGCTGTTCGCGCTGCCGGGCAACCCGGTGGCGGCGCTGGTGACGTTCTACGCCTTCGCCCGCGACGGGCTGCTGCAGCTGGCGGGCGCACGGCCGTCGCCGCTGCCGACGCTGCGCGCGCGCTGCACCACCGCCATCCGCAAGCGCCCCGGCCGCAGCGAATTCCAGCGCGCCATCGTCAGCCAGGCGGCGGATGGTCAGTGGGAAGTGCGCCTGACCGGCACGCAGGGCGCGGGCGTGCTGCGCAGCATGAGCGAGGCGAACGCGCTGGTCGTGCTCGGCCACGGGCAGACCTCGGTGGCCGCGGGGGACGCCGTGGAGGTGTGGCTGTTCGACGGGCTGGTCTGAACACACCCACCCCCTGCATGGCGCACTGCCGACGGCGAGTGTTCGCTCCTGGTACACCGCACGGGGAGATACCCTGATCGAAGCGCTCGCTGCACGGCCTCCAAGGGGGGTGTGAGGGGTCTGCAGCTAGTAGGATCCCCAAGGTTTCCTAGCACAGACGAGGTGGCACAGTTGTTGCCCGGGATTAGTTCCCGAACGGCATCTGTTCCAGCCGTTGTGACATCCACCTCACTGAGGAGACCAACCATGCAGAAGAAACTGTTGAGCTTGCTGGTATGCGCCGGCCTGGCGTCCATGGCCAACGCCACCGTGACCGACCAGATGATCGACAACGACGCCAAGTCCACCGGTGACGTGCTGAGCTGGGGCATCGGCACCCAGGGCCAGCGTTACTCCCCCCTGAAGCAGATCAACCCCTCCAGCATCAACAAGCTGGTGCCGGTGTGGAGCTTCTCCTTCGGCGGCGAGAAGCAGCGCGGCCAGGAGTCGCAGCCGGTGATCCACAACGGCAAGATGTTCGTGACGGCGTCGTATTCGCGGATCTTCGCGCTCGACGCCAAGAGCGGCAAGAAGCTGTGGAAGTACGAGCACCGCCTGCCCGACGGCATCATGCCCTGCTGCGACGTGATCAACCGCGGCGCCGCCCTGTATGACAACCTCGTCATCTTCGCCACGCTGGACGCGCAACTGGTGGCCCTGAACCAGGACACCGGCGAAGTGGTCTGGAAGGAAAAGATCGACAACTACGCCGACGGCTACTCGGCCTCCGCCGCACCGCTGATCGCCGAAGGGCTGCTGATGACCGGCCTGTCGGGTGGCGAGTTCGGCGTCGTCGGCCGCGTCGAAGCGCGCGACCCGAAGACGGGCCGCATGGTCTGGTCCCGCCCGGTGGTCGAAGGCCACATGGGCTACAAGTTCGACAAGGACGGCAACAAGACCGAGATCGGCATCTCCGGCGAGCAGGGCAAGACCTGGCCGGGCGACCTGTGGAAGACGGGTGGCGCCGCGCCCTGGCTGGGTGGCACCTACGACAAGCGCACCGGCCTGGCCTACTTCGGCACCGGCAACCCGGCGCCGTGGAACAGCCACCTGCGCAAGGGCGACAACCTGTTCTCGACCTCGACCGTCGCCATCGACGTGAAGACCGGCCAGATCAAGTGGCACTACCAGAACACGCCGAACGACGGCTGGGACTTTGACGGCGTCAACGAGTTCATCACCTATGACGAAGGTGGCCAGATCCTCGGCGGCAAGGCCGACCGCAACGGCTTCTTCTATGTGAACGATGCCCGCACCGGCAAGCTGGTCAACGCCTTCCCCTTCGTCAAGAAGATCACCTGGGCCACCGGCATCGACCTGAAGACGGGCCGCCCGAACTTCGTGCCGGAAAACCGTCCCGGTGATCCGACGCTCGGCGCCGATGGCAAGAAGGGCACCTCGACCTTCGCTGCCCCGTCCTTCCTGGGCGGCAAGAACCAGATGCCGATGGCCTACAGCCCAGACACCAAGCTGTTCTACGTCCCGGCCAATGAATGGGGCATGGAAATCTGGAACGAGCCGATCAGCTACAAGAAGGGTGCTGCCTACCTGGGCGCCGGCTTCACGATCAAGACGCTGGGCGACGGCCCCATCGGTGCCCTGCGCGCCATCGACCCGAAGACCGGCAAGATCGTCTGGGAAGCGACGAACAACGCCCCGCTGTGGGGTGGTGTGCTGACCACCGGCGGCAACCTGGTGTTCTGGGGCACGCCGGAAGGCTACCTGCAGGCCGCGGACGCCAAGACCGGCAAGATCGTCTGGAAGTTCCAGACCGGCTCCGGCGTCGTGGCACCGCCGGTCACCTGGAGTGAAGGCGGCGAGCAGTATGTCGCGGTTGCCTCCGGCTGGGGCGGCGCCGTGCCGCTGTGGGGTGGCGACGTGGCCAAGAAGGTCAACTACCTGGAGCAAGGCGGCTCGGTGTGGGTGTTCAAGCTCATGAAGTGAGCTGAACCCCGTCCTGCCGACTGCGCATGACCCGAAGCCCCGCCCTGGCGGGGCTTTTTTCATGGCTGCGGTGACCGCTCCGTCAGCGCGGCCAGCGCCTCGACCCCGACCGGCGCCACCGCCTGCCACGGCACGGCGCAGGTCAGCCGCGTCGACAGCCCGTCGGCGATGCGCGCCGCCTGCCGCCGCTCGCCGGCCAGACGCCCGGCCAGCAGCGGATCGGTGGTCCCCGAGGCCAGCAGGCTGCGGTTGAGCACCCAGGCCGCTGGCTCGATGCGGGCGCGGCGCAGGTCGTCCTGCAGCGCCGCCGCCTGTGACACGGGCGTCGATTCCGGCAGCGTGACCAGCACGACGTGCGTGTACGACGCATCCTGCAGTCGCATCAGCGGCGTGACCATGCGGCCGGCGGCGGCGGTGCCATCGAACTCCCGCACCATCTGGCGGTGGTAGGCGCCGGTGGCGTCCATCAGCAGCAGCGAATGCCCGGTCGGTGCCGTGTCGAGCACGACAAATGCGCTGCGCGCCTCGCCCACCACGCGCGAAAAGGCGTGGAACACGGCGACCTCCTCGGTGCAGGGCGACTTCAGATCCTCGCGCAGCAGGGCGAGCCCGGCCGCATCCAGATCCTTGCCCCGTGCCGCCAGGATCTTGTCGGTGTAGCGCTGCGTCTCGGCCTGCGGATCGATGCGGTCCACGCGCAGGCCGTCGAGCTGCCCGTCCAGCGTCGAGGCCAAGTGGGCGGCCGGGTCGGTGGTGCTCAGGTGGACGGTGTGGCCGCGCTGCACCAGCGCCACGGCGAGCGCGGCGGCGATGGTCGTCTTGCCGACACCGCCCTTGCCCATCACCAGGATCAGGCCGCGGCCGGGCGCCGCGAGGTCATCGACCAGATCGGCCAGCGGGTGCCAGGTCGCTTCGCCCTGCCCCGCTGCGGCCAACGCAGGCGCCGGCCCTGCCACACCGGGCCGCAGCAAGGCCCGCAGCGCCGGCAGTCCCACCGTGTCGAACGGCCGGAGCAGCACCTGGTCACTCGGCAGCGCCCGCAGCACCGCCGGCATCGCCGCCAGCGCCTGCGCGCCCTGCGCCTCGACGGCGAGCGCCACCGGGTCGTCGCGCCGGCTGGCGTGGAACACACCGTTGATCGCCAGCCGCTGGTGCCCGAGCCCGAGTTCGGCCAGCTCCACCGACGTGCGCGCTGCCTCGGCGATGGCGCCGGTCTCGGCCCGCGTGACCAGCACCACCGTGGTCAGCGCCGCGTCGCCCAGCGTCTGCAGCGCCTGCCGGAAGCGCAGCTCCTGCATCTTCAGCCCCGAGTGCGGCCCGAGGCAGGACGCGCCGCGGTCGTTGCCGGCCAGGAAACCGGTCCACGCCTTCGGCAGGCTGAGCAGGCGCAGCGTGTGGCCGGTCGGCGCGGTGTCGAAGACGACGTGGTCAAAGCCCTCGGCGCCACCCGCCAGCAGCGCGGTGAACTCGTCGAAGGCGGCGATCTCGGTGGTGCAGGCGCCCGAGAGCTGTTCGCGCACGGTGGCGCGTTCGGTGTCGTCGGCCTCGGCGCCCATCTGGCCGATCACGCGGGCGCGGTAGGCCTCGGCCGCCGCCTGCGGGTCGATGTTGAGCACCGACAGCCCTGGCGCGCCGGGCACCGGCACCGGCGTGTTGCGCAAGGGGATGCCCAGCATCTCGTCGAGGTTGGACGCGGCGTCGGTGCTCACCAGCAGCACCCGCCGCCCCGTGTCCGCCAGCGCCAGCGCACTGGCCGTGGACAGCGAGGTCTTGCCCACGCCGCCCTTGCCGGTGAAGAACAGGTAGCGCGTCGGGGTGCGCAGCAGACCGAGATCGGGGAGGGGGGTGGCGATGGTCATCGGCAAGGCCTTTCGGGGAGTCGGCCCCATCTTGCGCCAGAAGCCACCACACCGACCTTGCGCCGCATCAGCGGTATAACGCCAGCCTCCACCATCCCGCGAGAACACCCCCATGAAAGCCATCTGGAACGGCACCACCGTGGCCGAAAGCGACGACACCGTCGTCATCGAAGGCAACCACTATTTCCCGGCCGCCTCACTGCGCCAGGACTGCGTGCTGTCGAGCAACCACCGCACCATGTGCTCGTGGAAAGGCGAGGCCCGCTACCTGAGCCTGTTCGTCAACGGCGAGGTCAACCCGGACGCCGTCTGGTTCTACCCCGACCCGAAGGAAGCGGCGGCGGAGATCAAGGGGCGGGTGGCGTTCTGGAAGGGTGTGCGGGTCACGGATTGACTGAGCGCAGCAGTTGGCTGCGATGGCCTGTGGCCCAATGCGCATCAATCGCGCCGATTCGAGCCAGGTTCGCGGCGTCAGGCACTCGATTTCGTAGGATTCGCGCGTGATGCGGCGGATGGGCGCCATGGCCCCATCACCTGTCACCAGACCAGTGCGCAAGCCAAACGTGCGTGCGGTCTGTGCCCAGTCGGCTGCCAATGCGGCGGGCAGAGGCCGGTCGTTCGAAGGCAGAACAGCCGCTCCCAGCCGCGCCGGCGGCCAGCACCACACCACCGCTCAGCAGGCGGATGAAGTGGCGGCGCGAGGTCGGAATGGGGGTCGGATGCAGGTTCGTGTTCATGGTTGGCTCCAGCGTGGTTGGCAGATGCATCCCATGATGGGTATGGGGACGGAGCCGATCCAGATGCACCCAGGCATGCCAGCCATGCAAAGGTGCATGACGCTGTTGTCAGGAATGAACGAGTCGGCAGTGGTACGGCCTGAACGTGCCCGCCAGCCTGCCGCAGGCAGCCATCGCCGTCGGCAGCACGCCGACCGACTACACCAAGTTCATCGACGCCGAGCAGAAGCGCTGGAAGCCGGTGATCGCGCGGGCGAAGATCAAGCCGGATTGAGGCGGTGACGCTGCGCAGCGATTGACATGGGTGGCGCGGAATATATCCGGTCGGATATAGTTCACCCATGAAAGTGCTTCGTTTTCTCGGCGATTCGCTCAAATGCGTGCGCGAGTTTCCGATGGGTGCCCGGCAAGATGCTGGTCGGCAACTGGACCTCGTGCAGCGCGGCTCGCAGCCCAACGACTGCAAGCCGATGCCATCGATCGGTCGAGGTGTCGAGGAGATCCGGGTGTGGGATGACCACGGCACTTTCCGGGTCATCTACACGGCCCGGCTGGCGGATGCGGTGTATGTCCTGCACGCCTTCCAGAAGAAGACACAAGCCACTTCGAAACGGGACATCGACACCGCCAAGGCCCGCTACCACCAATTGATGAGAGAGCGAGACGCGACATGAACGACACCACCCAACCCACGGTCGAGAGCTTCACCAGCGTGTGGGACGCCATCGCAGACACGCCGGAGGAGGCGGCCAATCTCCGACTGCGCTCGGAGCTGATGGACAAGATCACCGCACTCATCGACAGCAAAGGCTGGACGCAGGCCGAAGCGGCGGGGCGCTGCGGGGTGACGCAGCCGCGCATCAACGATCTCTTGCGGGGTCGGATATCGCGGTTTTCGCTCGATGCACTGGTGAACATCGCTGCGGCGCTTGGGCAGCGGGTACATGTCGAGCTGGAGGCGCTTTGAGTGGAGGCACCGTGTTCGGTTTCGTGAAAAATCGCACGACTCACGATGCTGACCGGTGATTTTCCACAGGTGATTCCTCTGTGCGCATTTGTTCAAATCGCACTCAGGGAGAGTCACCGCCATGCCAGAACGTCAAGCCGCCACCCGTTGGCCCCAGCGGCCAGTCCACGCCGGGAACCTGTTGAAACCGCTGCCCGCCGCGCTGGCGGCACTGACCCTGCTGCTGGCGCTGCCGGGGGGTGTTTCGTCCGCATGGGCGGCGACGGCGACGGTGGCGACGGCACCCCCGTCGGCCGATCAGGACGCCGCCACCGCCGATCTCGTCCAGCGGCTTGTTCTGGACCGTGCGGCCTCGCTGGCGCGGGTGCAGAAGAAGGCGGACGAGCGCGAGCAGCAACTGCTCGACCAGCTTGAGGGCAAGGACCGCACACTGCGGCGTGCCTTGAAGGAAGCGCAGGAGGGGGGGCGTCAGACGGCACAGTTGCGCGCGGACCTCGCGGGCGTGACGGCCGAACGGGCGCGGCTGGTGGAGGAGCTGACGCGGCGGGACACGGTGTTCAAGGGCGAGCTGGCCGAATACCGCCGACTGGTCGCGGAACTCGCCAACTCGCCCAATCCCGAACGCCGCCAAGCCCTCGAACGCTACGCCGACGGCGACCGTGTCGGCGCTTTCGCGACGCTGAAGGAGCTGACGCGCATCGAGGAAGCGGCGGGGGAGAAAGCCGTCAAGCTGCGCGCCGCCGCCCGCTACCGCGAACAGGCGGCGCTGGCGGCGGACATGAAAGACCGGGGCGATCCGGGGGTGACGACGCTGATCGTGCTGGCCGAGTGGGAAGCGGCGGCCGAGCGCGATGCAGGGGACTTCGCGACATGGGGCTATATCAGCCGACTTCGGCATGAGGCGGGGCAGACCGGACAGGCCATCGACGCCGCCCGCGAACTGCTGCGGGTCGCCGCGACCGACCGGGAACGCTCGGTGGCCTTGAACGAAATGGGGGATCTGCTGCTCCCCGCCGGCGACCTGCCCGGCGCTCGGCGCAGCTTCGAGGAGAGCCTACAGGTGGCCCGGCGACTGGCCGCCGCGAACCCGACCTCGGCCGAAGCGCAGCGCGATGTGTCGGTCAGCCTGGACAGGCTCGGGGATGTGCAGGTGGCGGCAGGCGACCTGCCCGGCGCTCGGCGCAGCTTCGAGGAGAGCCTGCAGGTGGCCCGGCGACTGGCCGCCGCGAACCCGACCTCGGCCCAAGCGCAGCGCGACGTGTCGGTCAGCCGGAACAGGCTCGGGGATGTGCAGGTGGCGGCAGGCGACCTGCCCGGCGCTCGGCGCAGCTTCGAGGAGAGCCTGCAGGTGGCCCGGCGACTGGCCGCCGCGAACCCGACCTCGGCCCAAGCGCAGCGCGATGTGTCGGTCAGCCTGATCAAGCTCGGGGATGTGCAGGTGGCGGCAGGCGACCTGCCCGGCGCTCGGCGCAGCTTCGAGGACAGCCTGCAGGTGGCCCGGCGACTGGCCGCCGCGAACCCGACCTCGGCCCAAGCGCAGCGCGATGTGTCGGTCAGCCTGAGCAAGCTCGGGAATGTGCAGGTGGCGGCCGGCGACCTGCCCGGCGCTCGGCGCAGCTTCGAGGAGAGCCTGCAGATGGACCGGCGACTGGCCGCCGCGAACCCGACATCGGCCGAAGCGCAGCGCGATGTCGTGGTGTCGCTGGTCAGGCTGGCGCGCCTCCCGGATTCCGGTGTGCGTTGGTCGGATGCCTTGCGCGAGATGCAAGCCATGCAGGATCGTGGGGTGCTGGCCCCGAGTGACGAGCATTTCCTGGAGGCGCTTCGGAAGATCGTGGCCGCCGAGAAGTGACGATGGGCGCCGACGTTTTCATCAGCCACAAGTCCGAAGACAAACCCCGCCTGCGCCCGCTGCTCGACGCACTGCGGGCCGAGGGGCTGAGCGTCTGGTGGGACGAGGACACGAGCGGCGGTGCGTCGTGGCGGCAGACGATCGAAAATGAGCTGAAGGCGGCGCGCTGCGTCATCGTCTGCTGGAGCACACTCTCGATCGACTCGGACTATGTATTGGAAGAAGCTGAGGTAGCGAAGAAGCGCGGCGTGCTCCTGCCGGTCGTGATCGACGCTGGCCCCCTGCCATTTGGTTTTGGCCTCCGAGAAACACAAACCCGCGACCTGATCGGCTGGCGCGGTGACACGGGCGACGTTCGCTGGCAGCGGTTGCTGTCGGACGTGCGACGGATCGTCACCGATGGACCACACCGACCCCTCGCCCCACCCCTGCCGCCGCCCGCATGGCACCGCGTCGCGAAGATCGGCGGCGCGCTGGCGCTGCTGGTGATGCTGGGACTCGGGCTGGTGAACAACCTGTTCGGCTGGCCGGCGGCGCTGTGTCGGCAGGGCTGGGCGAAGGCGGTGTGCCGCGAGACGGGGCTGAGCCGCGTGATCTGGCAGGACGACGACGTGGCGTGGCTCGGCGTGATGCGACACCACCAGAAACCCGAGGCGGACGGCGCAGCACTGCGCGACTACCTCGCCCGGTTCCCGGAAGGCATGTTCGCCGACGAAGCCCGCACGCGCCTGGCCGCCTGCACGACACGACCGGTCGAGCACTGGGTGCCACGCGACGAAGTGCTGCCGCTTTACCTGTCGGCCACCGTTCAGGCAGACAACGGCCCGGCGGCAATGGCGCCGCGCGTGCAGGAAGAGGCCGAGCGGCTGTGCGCACCGTTCGCCAAGAGCGGGATACACCGGCTCGAACAGGCCGTGTTCAACGCCGATGCCATCGCCTGCGACCGCAGCCCAGCCGCAAAGTCGTGGCGTTGTCGCTTTGACGCGCCGGTGACGTGCCGGCTGCAGGTGCGGCAGACGGTCGAACGGGAGGTCTGTCCGTGAGCCCCGGAAAGCGCTACGTCAACCCGACCCCACCGATCAGACGATCCGCCCCTTGTCGATCCGCAGAATCCGGTCACACCGCCCCGCCAGCTCCGGGTCATGCGTGACCAGCACGAACGCCGTGCCGCGCTCGCGGGCCAGCGCCAGCATCTGCGCAAAGACACCGCCCGCCGTCTCGCGGTCGAGGTTGCCGGTCGGCTCGTCCGCCAGCACGCAGGCCGGGTCCGTCACCAGCGCCCGCGCGATCGCCACGCGCTGGCGCTCGCCGCCGGAAAGTTCGCCAGGCCGGTGCTCCAGCCGCTCGCCCAGGCCCATCAGCCGCAACTGCTGCGCCGCCCGCTCGCGCGCCTGCGCGATCGGCTGGCGGCGCATCAGGAGCGGCATCGCCACGTTGTCGATCGCCGTGAACTCGGGCAGCAGGTGGTGGAACTGGTAGACGAAGCCGAGGTGCTGGTTGCGCCAGCGGCCTTGTTCGGTGGCGTCCATCGTCGCCAGATCGCGGCCGGCCAGCGTCACGCGACCGGCGTTCGGTGCGTCGAGCCCGCCCAGCAGGTGCAGCAGCGTGCTCTTGCCCGAACCGGATGCACCGATGATCGCCACCGTCTCGCCTTTGTGGATCGCCAGATCGACGCCGTGCAGCACGGTGACATCCAACCCGCGCGGCCCGCCTTCCTGGAAACGCCGCACCAGGCCGGTGGCCTGCAGGATCACAGCCGATGCTTCATTCATAGCGCAGAGCCTCCGCCGGTTTGACGCGGCTGGCGCGCCAGCTCGGATACAGCGTGGCGACGAACGCCAGCACCAGCGAGATCACGCCGATCGGCACGATGTCGCTGGCCTGCGGGTCGCTGGGCATGCGCGAGATCAGGTAGACGCTGCTGGGCAGGAAACTCGCGTTGAACAGGCTCTCCAGCGCCGGCACGATCACCCCGACGTTGAACGCGATCAGCAGCCCCAGCGCCAGCCCGGCCAGCGTGCCCATCACGCCGGACGCCGCGCCCTGCACCATGAAGATGCCCATGATCGAGCGCGGGCTGGCGCCGAGCGTGCGCAGGATGGCGATGTCGGCCTGCTTGTCGGTCACGGTCATCACCAGCGTCGAGACGAGGTTGAACGCCGCCACCGCCACGATCAGCGTCAGGATGATGAACATCATGCGTTTCTCGATCTGCACGGCGTCGTACCAGGCGGCGTTGGTGCGGGTCCAGTCGCGCACCAGCACCTGCGGGCCGAGCGCGGCGGTCAACTCGGCCGACACCTCGCGGGCGCGCTGCTGGTCCTGCAGGCGCAACTGCACGCCCTGCGGACCGCCGGTGCGGAACAGCCGGGCCGCGTCGTCGATGTGCATCAGCGCCAGACCGCTGTCGTATTCATAGTGACCGGCGTTGAACACGCCCACCACCGTCATCTGCTTCAGACGCGGCACGACGCCGGCCGGTGTCGTCTGGCCACTCGGCGTGACCAGCGTGACCGAGTCGCCCTCGACGACGCCCATCGAGCGCGCCAGTTGCGCGCCCAGCACGACGCCCCACGAACCAGGCTGCAGCTTGGTCAGCACGGTGTCCTTGAGCTGCGCGGCCAGCGGCGTCACCGTCGCTTCCTCGGCGGGCGAGATGCCGCGGACCATCACGCCGTGCATGTCTTCGCCCCGGGCCAGCAGCGCCTGCGCAGCGACAAATGGCGCGGCGGCGGCGACCTGCGGGTTCTTCTGCGCCGCCTCGGCCAGCGTCTGCCAGCGGTCGAGGCCATTGCCGGTGGTGTCGAAGATCTCGACGTGGGCGATGACGCTGAGCATGCGGTCGCGGACTTCCTTCTGGAAGCCGTTCATCACGCTGAGCACGATGATCAGCGCCGCCACGCCGAGCGCGATGCCCAGCATGGACACGCCGCTGATGAAGGAGATGAAGCCGTTGCGTCTTCCGGCGCGTCCTGCGCGGGTGTAACGCCAGCCGATGCGTACTTCGTAGGGCCAGTTCATGGGCGCGGATGCTACCCGTTCTGCGATGTTCATCCTCCAAAGGGTGGATGACAGCAAAGGACCGGTCCTCCACATTGGCGGCATGGACACACCTACTTTCACCCCATCCACTTCCTCCTCGACAGCATCTTGGCGCAGGCGGATTTCTGCCTTCAGCATGCTGAGCTTCGTCCTGCTCGGCCTGGCTGGCTGCTCACCTTTGATGCCCACGCGCAAGGCTCACTACACGCAGTCTCCGTCGGAATGCCGCGCCACTTACGAGCGGCATGCGGCTGGCCAGCCCATCGCCGACACGCAAGACGCATGCTGGCAAAGGTCGCTGGAGCAGATGCCACACTACGACCTGGCGTTCACCGAATTCGACGAACAAGGATGGGTCGCTCGGCAAGAGGGAGAAACCACCGATCGATTGACCGAGACGATGTCGGCCTTGCACCGCCTCCAGCAGCAATCGCCAGGACGACGGATCTCGCTTGTCGTGTACGTCCATGGCTGGAAACACAATGCTGCGGCCAATGACAGCAACGTTCGAGAATTTCGCGCACTGCTCCAGTCGCTGGCGATTCAGGAGCGCGAACGGCCGCAGGCAGAGCAATACCGTGTGGTCGGCCTGTACGTGGGCTGGCGTGGCGGATCGATCGACATGCCTGTTTTGCAGGAGCTGTCGTTCTGGGACCGGAAATCCACTGCAAAACGCGTTGCGGGAGGGTCTGTTCAGGAGCTTTTTGCCCGCCTTGATCGCTGGCGTGATGGAGAGAGCAGCAGCAGGCGCCGAAGCACTCCCTCTGGCGTCACCGAAGAGCCGGCCAAGGAGAATCTTGTCCGAATGCTCACCATCGGGCATTCGATGGGGGGCCAGATCCTGATGGAAGGCCTCACGCAGACATTTGT
This sequence comes from Sphaerotilus sp., assembly GCF_034519685.1. GTDB lineage: Bacteria > Pseudomonadota > Gammaproteobacteria > Burkholderiales > Burkholderiaceae_C > Sphaerotilus. Next base: position 871,555 of record NZ_JAXHOF010000003.1, read on the forward strand.
GCATGCCGCGACCCGCCCAGGGGACGCACACCTGTCGCGGTATGGCGATCTGGTGATCGTGGTCAATCCGGCGATTGAAGGCACCCGCTACGAAGCGCTGCACGCCGCCGCGCGCCGCCTCGGCAACACCTACCGATCGGACCAGCTGCCCGTGCTGATCAATGTCACCGGTGAAGCCGACTGGGCCACGGGCAAGGCTTTCCCCGCCGCACGTTTTCTGAACACATTGCTGGAAAGCACGGCCTCGCCGGAGCAGTACAAAGCCAACTTGCTGCCACCCGGCCACGACGCCAGGTACCAGACGCACCGCCTAACAGCCTGCAAAGCAGAAGACCCCGATTGCATTCCGTCGGTTTGCAAAGACGCCTCTTCGCTCGCCCGCAACACCCCATCCTCCACGGACCCGGTGAACATGCCGGAGGACGCACTGCTGAAAGGTGAAACACGGTTGGTCGACTCGAAAACGCTTCCGGGTCGCACCAGCTACGGCAACGACGAGCGCTACTGCACGGGAGCGCATCTGCAAGCCGAATCGAACTGGCAACCGGACTGGAACCCGTTCTGGACTGTCAAAGCCTCCGAAGACGTGATCAACGGACACAACGACATCTACAACCACCACCTGCAGGGCTTCATCCGGGTCATGCACGGACTGGTGAAACGGGCCGTGCACTGACCCCTTGCACGGAGGGTGGGACTCAGTGCCGGTGGGCCAGCCACCGAGCATCGACTTGCTCTTGCGATCCCGTCGGCAGCGGCACTTCACGCTTGCCGACCTCCACCAGGGCGGGCACCTTCACATGCGGTTGCCGGGTCAGCCGCTGGCCCAGCGCCACCATCGGCGCCTCGACCAGGTGGTACGCCGCCACTGCAGCCAGCCCGGACAGCAGCAGATACGCCAGCAGGCCGACCACCAGCGACTGCATCCCCCAGCGGTGGAACAGCAGCCACAGCACCGGCACATGGAGCAGGTACAGCCCGTACGAGTAGCGGGCAATCCACTGCGTCAGGGCGTCCAGGCGGGGCCGGCGGCTGTCCTCGAACACCAGCACCCCCAGCGCCAGCGCCAGCGAAAACACCCAGCCCAGCGGGGCGGAGGGCTTGTCGGCGCGCAGGTGCAGCACGGCATAGCCGGCAAACAGCACCACCAGCAGCACGATCCAGCCAGCACTGGGCCAGCGTGGCCGCCATCCCCGCTGTCGCAGCGCAAAACACAGCACGCCGCACAGGAAACACGGCAGATAGGCCGCCATGTTCAGCCGACCACCGGTGTATTCCCCCAGCACCAGCGCCCCCAGCACCGCCGCCCCCAGCAGGGCACACAGCCAGCGCGGGCCTCGGGCCAGGGAGGCGATCAGGTACAGCCCCGGGAGCACGCCGTACATCTGCACCTCGTATGGCAGGCTCCACAGCGGCCCCAGCACGCTGCGCCCGGTCACCAGGTTCTGCACCAGCCACTGGTTGGCCAGCACCACCTGCGGCGTCAGCGGCGGGTTGTCGCGCCAGGTCATGGCGGGCAGATCGAGCACCACCACCAGCGTGATGCAAACCAGCGCCAGCGGGTAGATGCGCAGGAAGCGCCGCAGATAAAAGCGCAGCACCACCCCGCGCTGCAGCGGCTGGCCGCCGGACAGGCGCTGCAGCGACTCCATCAGCACCAGGCTGGTGTGCACGAAAAAGGCGAGCACGCCCGCCTGCCCGATGTGGGCCGTCGCCAGCATGACACCCTGCGGCACACCGAGACCGCAGTAGCGCCAGGTCGGCACCAGGTGGTCCACCATGACGGCGAGCACGGCCAAGGTGCGCAAGAGATCCAGGTTGGTCTCAGGGCCGCTGGCCTGGACAGGCAAGGACATGGTGGGAACCTTTTTTTCGTGCATGACCGCTGTTCTTCTGTTGTCTTCAATTGAAAAAATCGTACGCAACCCGGCGCATACCCGAAACCAGCGCACCGGGGGGACGCACGCAGAGGCGATCCCGCTTCGCCAACATTTCCCGCGCCGGATCGAGGGGGGTCGGATAATCCGCCCGCCATGCCAGACCACATCCCTGCCCGCCCCCCTTCTCCCCCCGGCCTGCTGATCGCCCATGCCAGCGCCGCCTCGGCCGCCGGGCTGGCCGCGCTGAAGGCGCTGCAACTGCCGCATCTGGATGCGCTGCTCGGTCGCCTGACACCGGCCAGCGGCGCCAGCCCGCGCCCGGACGACGACGAATACACCCTCAGCGCCCCGCACGAGCGCGTGCTCGCCGAAGCGCACGGCTGGCAGGGCAGCGACGGCCGCTGGCCCTGGGCAGCGGCCAGCGCCGCAGAAGACGGCCTGCGCGCCGACAGCGACACCAGCGGCGATCCGTGGGGCCTGATCACGCCCGTCCACTGGCACGTCGGCAGCGACCAGATCGCGCTGGTCGACCCGGCCGCGCTCGCGCTGACCGAGGCGGAGTCGCGCACGCTGTTCGACCTGCTGAAGCCCTCGTTCGACGCAGAAGGCTGGTCGCTGCAGTGGGGCGCGCCGCTGCGCTGGTATGTGCGCCACCCCGCGCTGGCCGAGTTGCCGACCGCCTCGCTCGACCGCGCCATCGGCCGCAACCTCGACCTCTGGCTCAGCGATGCGCCGCAGACGCGCAAGCTGCGCCGGCTGCAGGTCGAGGCGCAGATGCTCTGGCACGAACACGACCTCAACGAGGCGCGGGAGGCCGCCCGACAGCTCACGGTGAACTCGTTCTGGCTCAGCGGCTGTGGTCCGGCGCAGCCGCGCCGTCCTCTAGCGGCCTCGGGCATGGAGGTGGACATGCGCCTGCGCGCGCCGCTGCTCGCCAACGAGTGGGCGGACTGGGTGGCGGCGTGGCACGCGCTGGACGCCGGGCCGATCGCCGCGCTGCTGCGGCGCGCCGAGGCGGGCGAGCCGGTCACGCTGACGCTGTGCGGCGAGCGGGTGGCGCAGACCTGGGCGCCGCGGGCGCAGGGCTGGCTCGGCCGGCTGCTGCGCCGCTCGCGTCCGGCCAGCGCCGTCGCCATCCTGCAAGCCCTCTGACCCGGCCACCACGGCCGCCCCGACCGAACTGACCATGAGCACCCCACAGATCGACATCCGCGACGTGCCGCCGCGCACCGCCTGGGCGCTGGAGCAGGCCGGGGTCCACCCGCTGCTCGCCCGCCTCTATGCCGCCCGCGGCATCCGCAGCGTGGAGGAACTGGACGATGGCCTGACCCGCCTGTTGCCCCCGTCGGCGATGGCCGGCACCGACGCCGCTGCCCGCCTGCTGGCCGACACGCTCGACGCGGGGGGCCACATCGTCGTCGTCGCCGACTACGACTGCGACGGCGCGACCGCCTGCGCCGTCGCGCTGCGCGGGCTGGCGATGCTGGGCGCGCAGCCGGGCACGCTGCACTACGTCGTGCCGGACCGCGCCATCCACGGCTACGGCCTGACGCCCACCATCGTCGACCTGGCGCTGGTGCACCGCCCCGCCCTGCTCGTCACGGTGGACAACGGCATCGCCGGCCATGCTGGCGTGGACCGGGCGCACGCACTCGGCATCCGCGTGCTGGTCACCGACCACCACCTGCCCGCCGTCGATGCCCAAGGCGAGCCGACGCTGCCGGACGCCGACGTGATCGTCAACCCGAACCAGCCGGCCTGCCCCTTCGAGAGCAAGGCGATCGCCGGGGTCGGGGTGATGTTCTATGTGCTGCTGGCGCTGCGGGCGGAGCTGCGCCAGCGCGGGCATTTCGACGCGGCGAACCAGCCACGGCTCGACGCCCTGCTCGATCTGGTCGCGCTCGGCACGGTCGCCGACGTGGTCAAGCTCGACCCCAACAACCGCCGCCTCGTCGCGCAGGGGCTCAAGCGCATCCGCGCCGGGCGCATGCAGGCCGGTGTGGCCGCGCTGTTCGCCGCTGCCGGGCGCGATCCGCAGCGGGCCAGCGCCACCGACTTCGGCTTCTCGCTCGGGCCCCGCCTGAACGCGGCCGGGCGGCTGGCCGACATGACGATCGGCATCACCTGCCTGCTCACCGACGACCCGACGCAGGCCGCCGAACTCGCCCGCCTGCTCGACAGCATCAACCGCGAGCGGCGCGAGGTCGAAGCCGGGATGCGCGAGCAGGCCGAGGTGCTGCTGGAGTCGCTGATGCCCCAGGGTGAGCCGCCCGCCGCTGTGGTGCTGTTCGATCCCGAGTTCCACGAAGGCGTGGTCGGCATCGTCGCTGGGCGGCTGAAGGACCGGCTGCACCGCCCGACCTTCGTGTTCGCGGCGGGTTCAGACGGGCTGCTGAAGGGTTCGGGGCGGTCGATCCCCGGTTTTCACCTGCGCGACGCGCTGGACCTGGTGACCAAGCGGCACCCCGGTCTGCTCAAGCGCTTCGGCGGGCATTCGATGGCGGCGGGCTGCACGGTCGAGGCCGACGATTTCGGCACCTTCGCCGAGGCACTCAGGGCGGTCGCCGAGGAAGGGCTGGACGCCGCGACGCTGGACCACCGGCTGGCCACGGACGGGCCGCTCGACCCGCGCTGGTTCGATGCCACCACGGTCGGGCTGCTCGACCAGCAGGTCTGGGGCCAGGCCTTCGAGGCGCCGCTGTTCGCCGACGAGGTGGAGGTGCTGCGCCAGCGGCTGGTGGGCGAGCGGCACCTGAAGCTCAGCGTGCGGCTGCACGGGCAGGTGCGCGACGCGATCTGGTTCGGGCAGACCGAGCCGGTGGGCGAGCGGGTGCGGCTGGCCTACCGGCTGGCGCTCGACACCTGGCAGGGGCAGATGCGGGTTCAGATGCTGGTGGTCGGCGTCGGCTGAAGCACCGGCCGCAGCTTGATCGACGCCACCGAGGTGCGCAAGGAAGCCGCCTGCGTCGCCAGCGACTCTGCTGCCACCGAGGTCTGCTCGACCATGTCCACGTTCTGCCGCGTGATGACATCCAGGTCATGGACGCTGCTGCTGACCTGCTCCAGGGCCGTGTTCTGCGCCTGACTGGCCATGGTGATGCCGACCAGCCGCGCCGAGATGTCGTCCACGCCGCCCATGACCGAGGTCAGGCGGGCACCAGCGTCCTCGATGGAACGCCGCGAGTGGCCCGTCTGCTCGGTCGTGGACTCGATCAGGACACGCACCTCGCCTGCCGCCTCTCCGCAGCGGTTGGCCAGCTGCCGGATCTCGCCCGCCACGACCGAGAAGCCCTTGCCCGCCTCCCCCGCACGCGCCGCCTCGATCGAGGCGTTGATGGCCAGCAGATTGGTCTGGAAGGCGATGTCGTCGATCACCGCATTGACTTCGGCGACCCGGTTGACGCTCTCCTCCAGCGTGTGCATGGCCTGGATGGAGTCGTGCATGGCTGTGCCACCGAGGGCGGCGTCTTCGCGCAGGTGTGCGGTCAGCCGCTGCAGCGCGTCCGCCGCGACCGTGTTGTTGACGACCGCCTGGCTGAGCATCTCCACCGTCAGCAGGGTGCGCCGCAGGCTGCCGGCCTGGGTGTCGGTGCGCTGCGACAAGGCCTGTCCGTCGCCGGCCACCGCCACCCCCGCCTGGTCCACCCCCACCGCGCTGCTGCGGATCTCGCCGACCAGTGAGGACAGCCGCGCACTCATGCGCTCCAGCGCCGCCCCGACCGCGCCCAGTTCGTCCCGCCCCTCGATCCGCACAGGTCGGGACAGATCGCCCTGGGCCACCGCCACCAGGCTGCCCATCACCTGCCGCAGCGACCACATGAAGCTGGCATAGAAGCTCAGCCCCAGATAGAACACCCCGAGCAGGCCGACGACCACCGCCACGCCCTGCAACCACAGCCGCTGCTGCAGCGCCTCGATGCGCTCGCCTAGCCGGAGGTCGAGCTGGACCCACAGTTCATCGCTGAACCTGGCCAGCGCCTGCAAGGCCTCCTGGCCAGCTGCGTGGTGGGCCGAGGCCTCTCCGCTGATGGCCTCGGCATCGAAGCTGGCGCGGGTCATGCGCATCAGGCGGCCCGTCGCTTCGGAGGCGGGTCGCAGGTTCTCGGAGACCTCCACACCCGCACGGGTCAGCGCCTGCAACTGCAGCACCACGGATTCGGCCGTGCGCTGCGCATCGTCGGCCAGGCCGAGCATGAGCGTGCGCTCGCGGACCGACGCATCGCGCTGCAGCAGCTCTCCCCCCTGCACATCCAGCCGGCCGATCGCGTCCAGCCAGGGCAGCATCCTCTCCACCCCCAGATCCATCAGGAAAAAGGTGTCGGCACGTGGATCGAACAGGAGCTGCGAGCGCTCGCCGATCAGCTTGAGCAGGCGGTGCAGGCGTTCGGCCTGGACACCGTGCGCCGCGGCGGTCTCGGCGCGCCGCTCGGCATGCTGGCCATCCGCCAGCGCCAGCAGCCGGGTGCGTTCGGCGGGCCAGAGGTCTTCCAGGGAAAAGCGCGTCGTCTGGGCCAGGATCTCGTCGGTGCGCTGCACCGACTGGCGCAGCCTGGCGCGCAGCGCGTCGCGCGCGGCCGTCACCGCCAGATTGCCTGCAGCCACCTGGTTGGACAGGCTGCGGTGCGACTGCACCAGCAGGGCCAGCTCTGTCACCTGCCGTGCCAGCACCGCCCCTTCGCGCTCGGATTGCGCCACCCCGATGTCCGCCAGCGCGTCCAGCATGGCCAGCGCCAGCAGCAGGAACAGGGGAATCACCAGCATGGCCCCCAGCAGCCCCATCTTGGCGGGCATGCGCAGGATGCGCATCAGGCGCAGGCCCGGTCGAAGCAGCCGTGACCCGGCTGGATCGGTGGCAAGCGTGTGGTCGAGGTAGGTCATGTCAGCCCCTGGGCGTCATGTGGTCGAGCGACAGGCGCAGGGCATCGCCCTCGTGCTCAAGGGCGTCGCAGGTATCGGCCAGCTGCTGGACGAGCTGGTCCTGCTCGACCGTCGCGGGCACCACGGCACGGAAGATCTCGCGCACCCGCATCGACTGCTGGTGACTCGCACGGGTCAGCTGCAACAGCATGACCGCGTGCAGGTCCAGCGTCTGGCAACTGTCGGCGGTGTGCGCCACGGCACGACTGGCACGGTCGCTCCTCTGCCGGCCGTCGTCGATGTCGGCGACGGACTGGTCGACGAGGCCACGGATGGTGCGGGCCGCGTCTTCGCTGCGCTGTGCCAGTGCCCGCACCTCCTGCGCCACGACCGCAAAACCCCGTCCGGCACTGCCCGCCCGTGCCGCTTCGACCGAGGCGTTCAGCGAGAGCAGCTTGGTCTGGAAGGCCGCCGTCTCCACCAGCCCGATGACACGGGTGATCTCGCGGCTGCGGGCCTGCAGTTGCGCCATGCGCTCTCCCAGGCCCAGCACCGCCTGGTGGCTGCGCCGGGCGTCGACCTGCAGGCTGCGCACCCGCTCGGCCCCCTCGGCGGCCTGCTCGGCACATTGCCCGAGCGCCGTGTCGAAGGCCCGGACCAGCTGCGCCCCCTCCTCGATCTGCTGGCGGCTCTGGCGGCTGCTGTCGCGCAGGGCCGCATGGCGGGACGACAGTGCAGCCGTCTGGTGCGCCATGGCCGACACGCTGCGGTCGAGTGTGGCGAATATCCGGGCCATGCCCGCTGTCGAGCGTCCGACCATGTTCAAGGCCAGACCGATCTCGTCCTGCCCCCAGCCGCGGGGCTGGGTCGACAGGTTGCCGCGGCCAATCTGCTCCAGATGCAGGCACAGCGTGGCCAGCCCGCCCGCCATCACGCGGTGCAGGCACACCATCAGGTACAGCCCGAACACCGTCAGCAGCACCACCAGGCTGACACGCCCGGCCAGATGGACCGCGTACTGCTGCTGGTCGGCCTGCACCCGCGCGCCCATGGCGGTCAGCGCGAGGGCCTGCAGGCGGGCACTCGCCTCCACGGCCTCTGCGGCCTTGCGCGCGTACGTGGTCGCCTCGATCTCGCTGCGCAGGGCCAGCTCGCTGCTCGGCCCACCCTCAGCGACACGCAACAGCCGGTCGGTCGTGCGCAGGAACCCCTGGATTTCCGCCATCCGGTGCTCGGCTTGCTCAGAGTCGACCAGCCTCTGGCGGCGGACCTCGTCGAACATCGGCTGCGCCTGGTCGAGCAGCAGCTCGGACTTGGCCACCAGCCGCTCGATGTCGCGGACCTTGACGTCGTTCGGGATCGCGGCTTCCGTGTACAGCCGCTGCCCAACACGGCCGATGCGGCTCAGGTTGGCCATCAGCAGGAACTGCGGATCCGCCAGGCCCGTGCGCAGCAGGCGAACACCGGCATCGCGGTCCAGCAGGGGCGCATGGGCATTGGACACGGACATGCGCAGCGCCTGCAGATCCTGCCCATAGGCGATCACGGCTTGCCAGCGTGGCGAGGGCATGCCCGGCGCGGCGGCGGACGCATCGTTGTCCAGATGCGCCAGCATGCTGTCGCGGCTGACCGACAGCCGGTGCGCCGAGCGCACGACCGCATCCGGCGCCGTCTCGGACAGCTGCTGCACCAGCCGCTGGTACTGGGTCGCTTCCTGGGCACGCAACAAGGACAGGCGCTCCGCGGGCAGTTGCTGCTCCCGGCGCAGCAGCTGCAGGAACAGCGCGTCCTGGGTGATGTTCAGCTCCGTGAGCGCCTGGTACTGGGCGAAGCTGCCCAGGGCGTCCTGGTGCAGCGTGTGCCGGTCTTGCCACAGCTCCAGGGTGTCGTGCACCAGCATGCCGCCGGGCAGCGACAGCGCCAGCGCCACCAGTGCGGTCTTGTGGGCCATGCGCAGGTTGCGCAGCAGTCCGATGCCCAGTGACCAGATGCCGTGGTGCCCCCACACGGTGCGACGCAGCGCCACGGCCACGGTCTGCCGCGCGGTCCACCACTGCCGGACACCGTGTGACATGGTGTGTTTCAGGCGGTCGACCGGACCTGTCAAGTGTTCTGCGGGCATCCCGTTCCTCTCTCGCTGCGCCCATGGAGGACGGTTGGACGTGTCTTTTCTGCAAAGTCTGGCGGGATGATAGGGAGCGCACCGGCGGTCGACCGCCGAAGAAGGCGCGGCATGACCGCCTTATCCGCGGCTGGACACCGGGCGGAATTCTCCACACTCGACGGCACCACTTCATGGCGTTTGCGCACCACCTGCGCACGCCTCGGACTTCACCCAGTGCCGAGAACCCGCATGCCGCCCCCTTCACCGACGCCCCCGCAGATGGCTCCGACGCTGGACGATCCGGCCGTTGCCGGGCGCCTCCATGGGGGGCTGGCCTTTGCCGCGGCCGCACTCGCCGGCGCCGCCGCGCTGCAGGCCGGCGGCTGGATCGGGCTGATGCCCGTGGTGCTGGCGCTGGGATTGCTGGGCGGCTGGCTCGCGGGCAGGGCCGGCTCCGCGGCGCGGCCCGCCGGTGGCAGACCCAGCCGCCGCAGCGACAAGGCGGCAGCCCGACTCGTGGAGCCGGTGGTGTCGCGCTGGCAGGAACTCTTCGGCAAGGCCATGCGCGACACCCACCAGCATCGGCGGCAGCTGGACACACGCCTGCAGTCCATCGACCACCAGCTGCAATCGACCCTGAACCTGCACGCCACGGCCGCCGCCGCCGCCCCGCTCACCGACGACCTGATGGGCCGCCACCGCAAGGTGCTCGACGCGCTGCTCCACCACAGCCGATCGACCGCCCGGCTGCGCCACGAACTGCTGACGCTGGCACGCTCCACGACCGAGGCCATGGGAGCGTTGCGCCTGCTCGCCCGCGAGGTGCAGACCATCAGCCGCGCCACCCACCTGCTGGCCCTGAATGCGTCCGTCGAAGCGACCAGGGCCGGCGAGCGGGGCGGCGGCTTTGCCGTGGTCGCGCAGGAGGTGCGCCACCTGGCGGCCCAGTCGCGGCAGGCCGGGCTGCGCATCACCCGCCAGATCGACCAGATGCAGGCCCCACTGGACGCCATGCTGCAGCACACCGGACGCGACGACGTCGACCCCGAGGCCAGCGAACACGATGTCGGCGCCCTGGCCGAGGAGCACGCCCGGCGGGTCGTGCATGCGGTGGCGGCGGAGATGGGCGATGTGCGGCAGGGTGCGCGTGCGCTCTACGCGCAGTGCCAGCAGCTCCAGGACGAGCTGCAGACACTCCACGCCGATCTGCAAGGCGCGGACCGCACGGCACCCGCCGCACAAGCCCTGCAACTGGACATGCAGCGCCTGCGCCACTGGCTGCTGGGCGCCGAAGACCCGGCAGCGGACCAGGCCACGGACTGGCTGCTGCGCCTGCACGGCGACATCGACGCAGCGCAGCGCGAACGCCCGTCCCGGCCGCCGTCCCAGACCCAGACCTAGACCCAGCCCCTGCACTCCGACCCCGGTCCCCACTGACATGAGCATCGACGACGAGATCCTGGCCACCGCGCGGGCGGGCTTCATGGACGAAGCCCTCGACACCCTGCGCCAGCTGGAGCAAGGCCTGCTGCGCATGGAACAGGATCCAGGCGATGGCGAAGCCGTGCACGAGGCCTTCCGCGCCGCGCACACGCTCAAGGGCGCCGCGGGCATGTTCGGCCTCGACGCCCTGGTGCGCGAGACCCACACGCTCGAAGGCATCCTCGACGCACTGCGCGACGGCAGTCAGGCACTCACCGACGCGACGATGGTGACGCTGCTGCAAGGCGGCGACACCCTGGCCGCCCTGGTGGCGGCGCTGCACACGGCCCAGGAAATGCCTGACGCCCCGCCCGCCCGGCACGACACCGGCGCGGTCGCCCGCGCCGCCAGCGCCAGCGTCGCCACCAGCACCGGACACTGGCAGATCTCGCTGCAGATGGGCCCGGACGCCCTGCGCAACGGGCTGGACCCCCTGTCCTTCATCCGCTACCTCGACACCCTGGGCACCGTGCGCGCGGTGCACACACAGCACACCCGACTGCCCACGCTCCAGGCACTCGACCCCGAAGGCTGCTGGCTCGACTTCGACATCACGCTGGAGAGTCCGGCCACACGCGCCGCGATCGAGGACGTGTTCGACTTCCTGCGCGACGACTGCACGCTGACCGTGCAGGCCACGCCACACGCCGCGGAGGCGACCGTGCCACCGGCGCCCCCACCACCCGCCGAGGTGTCCGCGGTGGCCACCGCAACGGCATCTCCATCGGCCTCGGGGCCCCGCTCCACCGACGAAGTCCGCTTCATCCGCGTGCGCGCCGACAAGCTCGACCGGCTGGTCGACCTGATCGGCGAGCTGGTGATCGCCGGCTCGGGCGCCACCAGCGCAGCGCGCGAATCGCGCGCACCGGCCTGCATCGAGGCCAGCCAGCGGGTGCATGCGCTGGTGCAGTCGGCGCGGGACGGCGCGCTGGCGCTGCGCATGGTGCCGATCGGCCAGACCTTCAGCCGCTTCCAGCGCGTCGTGCGCGACATCAGCCGGGGACTGGGCAAGGAGGTCACGCTGGAGATCCTCGGCGGCGACACCGAACTCGACCGGATCATGGTCGACGCCATCGCGGATCCGCTGATGCACCTGGTGCGCAACAGCCTGGACCACGGCCTGGAAACCCCAGCCGAACGCACCGCGCACCACAAGCCCGCGGGCGGACTGCTGCGCCTGCAGGCCCGCCAGGAAGCCGGCAGCGTGGTGATCGAGGTCTCGGACGACGGCCGTGGCCTCGACCGCGGGCGCATCCTGGCCAAGGCCGTGTCGCGGGGTCTCGTCGCTCCCGGGACGATCCTGGACGATGCGCAGGTGCACGAGCTGCTGTTCGCACCCGGTTTTTCCACCGCAGAGCAGGTGACCGACCTGTCCGGACGCGGGGTGGGCATGGACGTGGTGCGCCGACAGGTGGAGTCGCTGCGCGGCCAGATCCTGCTGCGCAGCCAGCCCGGCGAAGGCACGCTGGTGCAGATCCGTCTGCCGCTGACGCTGGCCATCATCGACGGCTTCCTGACCCGCGTCGCTGACGTCGGCTATGTGCTGCCGCTCGACATCGTCACCGAATGCATCGAGACCCCCGCCGGTCTGGGTGCACGGCGGCCATCCGGTATGCCCGCGGCGAGCGGTTGCCTGGACCTGCGGGGCCAGGTGCTGCCCTACCTGGACCTGCGGGTGTGTTTCGGCCTCGGCGGTGAACGCCCGGGACGGCAGAGCCTGATCGTCGTGCGCAGCGGCATGGGGCGCATCGGGTTGCTGGTCGACCGCCTGCTGGGCGAGCACCAGACGGTCATCAAGCCGCTCGGACCGCTGTTCCGCCACCTGCCCTGCATCGCGGGATCGACCATCCTCGGCAATGGCGAGGTGGCCCTCATCCTCGATGTGCCCGCGCTGGCCCGCCTGCACACCGACTCTCCACGGTCGCCCCGTCTCGCATCGGAAGCCCCATGAACACTGCCCGGACATCACCGCTCTCGCTGCTGTTTTCTCCCGTCACCGCGCTGACACGGCAACTGCGCCTGGGGGTCAAGCTCGGTCTGGTCGTGGCGCTGCTGCTGGTGCCGCTGGTGCTGCTGCTGGTCACCCTGGTGCGCAAGGAGAGCGAGGCCGTCGCCTTCACGCGCGCCGAACTCTCCGGCATTCCCGTCGCCCACGGACTGATGGATGTGGCCCTGCTGCTGCACCGCTGGCACAGCGAACAGACGCTCTCGGCAACATCCGCGTCCGCCCGCACCGCCACGGAGGACTCCCGGCAGGCGCTGCGCAAAGCCCTGGCGGGCGTGGATGCCCAGATCCAGGCGTCCGGGCTGAACCTGAGCGGCCCCTGGACCAGTCTGCGCGACAGCCTGCTGCACCACACCCGTGCGGGCGAATCGGGCGATGCCATCGCGCAGCGCCACGATCGGCTGGTGCACGACACCCAGGCCATGGTGGACCTGGTGGCCGAGGCCAGCGGGCTGATGCTCGATCCGGAAGCCCCCAGCTATCTGCTGATGGACCTGACCTTCAGCCGCATCGGCGGCCATGCCGAGGCCGTGGCACAGCTGCGGGACTTCACGGCCCAGTCCCTGGCGCGGGACGGCTGGCAGCCCGGCGATGCCGCAGCACTCGCGCTGGTGCGGCGGCGTCTGATCGACAGCCAGATGGACGTCCAGGCACGCTTCGACGCCATGGCGCGGGTGGGTGAACACATGCCGGCGGGCTGGAAAGAAGCGGGGGCCACGGTGGGGCGCTACCTGGCCCAGGTGGACACGCTCGCCACCCAGCACGACATGCTGCGCCGCGACCCGATGGCCATGCTGCGCAGCGGCTCCGAGGCACTCGACCAGATCGACACCGTGCACAACACCAGCATCGTGCGCCTGCAGACCCTGCTCGCGGCGCGCGAGGAGGCGCTGACCCGCTCGCGCAACCTCATGGCGGCAGTGGCCATCAGCGGCGTGCTGCTGGCGGTCTATCTGTCGGTGGGCATCGTCCGTGCCATGGGGCGCACCGCCCGGCGCATCGGCGAACAGGCCGCGGCAGCGGCACGCGGCGAGCTGGACGCAGGCCAGGAGCTGCACGGCCGGGACGAACTCGCCCACATCGCCCGCTCGTTCGAGACCGTCCGCCTGACGATACGTGCACTGCTGTCCGAACTGCGCCGCCTGTCGGACGCCCACGCCCGCGGCGACATCGACACCTGGATCGATCCGGCCGGCTTCCAAGGCGAGTACCGGCAGGTGGCCGAGCTGGTGAACGCCACCGTGCACGACCACATCCAGGTCCAGCGGCAGGCGCTGGAGGTGGTGCGGGCCTTCGGGTGTGGCCAGTTCGACGCGCCGCTGGCCACCCTGCCGGGGCAGAAGGTGTTCATCAACCAGGCGATCGAGCAGGTCCGCGCCCATCTGCAGACGCTGGTCGCCGACACGGACGGGCTGGTGCGGGCGGCGCTGGCCGGTCGCCTGGACGCGCGGGCCGATGCGGGGCGCCACGAGGGGGACTTCCGCCGCATCGTCGAAGGCATCAACCAGACGCTGGACGCCATCGTCACGCCGCTGGACGCCGTCCGCGCGACGATGGCCGCGGTGGAGCAAGGCGATCTGACCCGGCAGGTCGAAGGCCGGTACCAGGGCGCATTCGCCGAACTGCAGGGCGCGGTCAACAGCACCGTGATGCGCCTGGCCTCGACACTGGCCGAGGTCAGTCTGGCGGCACAGGCGCTCAGCGTCGCGGCGCACCAGGTCTCCAGCACCTCCCAGACCCTGTCGCATTCGGCGTCGGAGCAGGCCGCCAGCGTCGAGGAGACCACCGCCTCGCTGCTGCAGATGGCCAGCTCGATCCAGCTGACCTCGACCAACGCCGGCACCACCAACGCCATGGCCGCCGAGGCCTCCCGCGAAGCGCAGGACGGCGGCCAGGCCGTCTCCCGCACGGCCGAGGCGATGACCTCGATCGCCGCCCGGATCTCGATCATCGACGACATCGCCTACCAGACCAACCTGCTGGCGCTGAACGCCGCCATCGAAGCCGCCCGCGCGGGCGAACACGGCAAGGGCTTCGCCGTGGTCGCTGCCGAGGTGCGCAAGCTGGCCGAGCGCAGCCAGATCGCCGCGCAGGAGATCGGCCAGCTCGCAGGCTCCAGCGTCCGGCTCGCGGAACAGGCCGGAGCCGTGCTCACGCGCATGGTGCCGGGCATCGCCCGCACCAGCCAGCTCGTGCAGGAGATCTCCACCGCGTCGGGCGAGCAGGCCCAGGGCGTGCAGCAGATCACCACGGCGATGCACCAGCTCAACCACACGACCCAGCAGAACGCGGCGGCCTCCGAAGAGCTGTCGGCCACCGCGGAAGAGTTGTCCGGCCAGGCCATGGCGCTCAAGGACATGATGGCCAGCTTCCGGCTCACCCGCTCCGAACCCGCCGCCATGCCTGCGCTGCGGGTCTCCCACGACAGCGTTCCACGGCGCAAGCCCGTGTCCGAAGACCACCAGTTCAGCGCGTTCTGAACAGCGCGTTCTGAATCACCCTCTCGATGCCCCGGGACACCGACCATGCTTTCCAAGAATTCCTTCCAGGCCGTCACGACCATGTTCCGTCAGGTCTCCGGCATCCAGCTCTCCGACGCCAAGCAGGCCCTGGTCGCCGGGCGGCTGCAGAAGCTGGCCCAGGCCCGCGGCCTGCGCGATGTGGACGCCTATGTCGACCTGCTGATGCGCGAGGGTGACGCACAGGAAATGGTCAAGGTGGTCGACAAGTTGACCACCAACGAAACCTACTTCTTCCGCGAGCCGCAGCACTTCGAGCACCTGCGCCGCCTGCTGGCGGAGCGCCGCAGCAGCACGGCCTCGGGAGACTTCCGGGTCTGGAGCGCGGCCAGCTCCTCCGGCGAAGAGGCGTACAGCATCGCCATGGTGCTGGGCGAACATTTCGGTCTGAAAGGCTGGCAGGTGATCGGCACCGACCTCTCCACCGCGATGGTCGACACCGCCCGGCGCGGCCTCTACCCCATCGAGCGTGCCCGGCTGACGCCCACGCCGCTGCTCAAGCGCTGGTGCCTGAAAGGCCAGGGCGACAACCTCGGCAAGCTGATGGTGGCGCCCGAGCTGCGCCAGCTGGTGCGCTTCGAGTGCGCCAACCTGACCCGCACGCTGCCCGAGATCGGGCAGTTCGACCTGATCTTCCTGCGCAACGTGCTGATCTATTTCGACAACCCCGGCAAGGCGGACATCGTCAAGCGGGTGCTGACGCGGCTGAAACCGGACGGACTGCTGTTCACCGGCCACGCCGAATCCATCGCCAATCTCGGCATCCCGACGGTCGGCATCGCCCCGGCGGTCTACCGCCACGCCTGAGTCCACAGGACACCCACCGCGTGGCACCGCACCTGTTCCTCATCGACCCGTCCGCCGTCGGACGGCTGCATCTGCACCAGTCGCTGGCCGCGGCCGGCTTCGAGATCACGGGCACCGCAACCGACCCCGGCTTCGCCTGGCCGAAACTGCAGGCCCGCTGGCCGAATGTCATCGTGCTGGACATCGAGTGGCCGCGGCTCGACATCACCGGCTTCCTGAAGCGGCTCCATGCCGAGCGTCCGACACCCGTCGTGGTCTGCGCCGCCCACCTGGAGCCGACAGACCCGGTCGTGCAGAGCGCCCTCGCGGCCGGTGCCGTGGCCTTCGCCGTGCGGCGCTCGCCGACAGCGGCCCGGGCGGCGGCGGCCTCGGGCAGCGCGGGCGACTCGGACCAGGCGCTGGTCACGGCGGTGCGCCAGGCTGCGCGCGCGGCCGTGTGCGCACCGGCTGGGCGCCCCCATGCGACGGTGTCCCCACCGCACGCAACGCCCCTGCACACGGCACCAGCCACCCAGGGCATGCCCATGCCCATGCCCATGTCACCGGTCGCCACCAGCCCCCGGACCTCGGCGGGCCGTCCGTCTTCCCGGGTCGTCGCGATCGGGATCTCCACCGGGGGCGTGCAGTCGATCGAAGCCGTGCTGCGCCACCTCGGACCGGAAAATCCCGGCATCGTCCTCGTCCAGCACATGCCCGAGAAGTTCACCGCCTCGTTCGCGGCACGGCTGAACAGCCAGTACGCGCTGGAGGTGCTGGAGGCCCGCGACGGCGACGTGGTGCACGACGGGCGGGTGCTCATCGCACCCGGCGGCAAGCAGATGACGCTGCGCCGCCAGGGCAGCCAGTACGCCGTCGAGGTCCGGGACGGCCCGCCGGTCAACCACCACCGGCCGTCGGTGGACGTGCTGTTCTCGTCCGTGGCGCGCTGCGCGGGCCGGCAGGCGGTGGGCATCATCATGACGGGCATGGGAGCCGACGGCGCGCGCGGGCTGCTGGAGATGCGCGAGGCCGGGGCCGCGACGGCCGCGCAGGACGAAGCGAGCTGCATCGTCTTCGGCATGCCGGCCGAAGCGATCCGGCTCGGCGCCGCACAGGAGGTGCTGCCACTGGGCCGGATCGCCGACTGGATCACCAGCACCAGCCACCGGTCCGGGCGCCCTCATGGTGTAACGAACTGAAACTAGAATGTGCGCCGATGAAGCGCACGTCCTGCCCTCGCTGTCCTCTCCCGTCCGGGCCGTCACCGGACAGCCACCGCAGCACACCGCGACGCATGCGGTGGCGCCTGTGGCAAATCCCGCTGCTGTGGCTGCCGGCCTGCCTGCTCGGCACGGCGCTGTCGGCACAGCCGCGCCCGCCCATGCCCTGCCTGCAGGCGGCGCAGCCCTCGGCACACCTGACCAATCTGCTCGATGAAGCCTTGTGCGCCGACAGCCGCACACGGCTGGCCTGGCAACAGATCCAGCTCCAGTCCGCCCGCCTGGAGGGCCAGCTGGCCAGCGCACGTCCGGAGCTGGCCCTGCGGCTGGAGGCCGGACGCGAATCCGGCGCACTGGCATCCAGCAACAGCCGCAGCCGCACGGCGACGCTGGAGCTGGGCTGGCTGCTGCTCGACGGCGGGCGCCAGGAAGGGGCCACCCGCGTCGCCCGGCTGGCCGTCACGGAAGCGATGGCACAACGGGACAGCGCCTTCCAGTCCGTGCTGCTGGACACCGCACAGGCCTACCACGCCGTGCTCGATGCGCAGCAGGCCGTGCAGGCCCGACAGGCCTTGCTGGACGTCCTCGCAGCCCTGCACCCGGCGCTGCAGCAACGCCACCGCGCCGGCCGGACCGAACACACCGAACTGCTGGAACTGCGCCAGGCCCGCACCCGCAACCAGATCGGCCTGCGAGACGCTGCGCTGGCGCTGGCCGTGGCACATGCCCGCCTGTCCGCCTTGACCGGCCGTGCACCGGATGCGGCATGGCCCGTGTTCGCCGGCACCTCTGCGCTGGAGCCGGACAGCAGCACCTTCGGCGCACTCGCCACGGCGGACGCACTGAGCGCCACCGAACGCAGTCTGGCGCAAGCCCTCGACCAGCACCCGGAGCTGGCCGCAGCGCGTGCACGGGCCGGCGCTGCCCGCGCCTCGCTGGACCAGTCGGAACGTGCCGGACGGCCGACCCTCGGGCTGAGCCACTCGCTCGGCCGTGGCCGGCGCACTGGGGACAGCGCCGACGGCGCGCCGCTGTCCGGCTCCGCGCGCCAGACCACGCTGGCGCTGAGCTGGCCGCTGTTCGACGGCGGCGTGCGCCAGGCGCAGCGCCAGGCGGCCCGCGTGGAACATGAAGCCGCCCTCACCGCGCTGGACGACCAGCGCCAGCGGCTCGCGACCGGCGCATGGGAGGCCTACCAGGAATGGCGGACCGCCACCGCGCTGCAGGCCGAGTACCAGGATCTGGTCCGGCTTGCGCGCGGGCTGCTGTCCGCGGAAACGGCGCGCTACCAGAGCGACGACGCGGAGGCCAGCCTCGCCGACCTGCTGAGCGTGCGCCAGGACTGGACGGACGCCCTGATCGAACAGCAGCAGGCCCGCTCGCGCCAGCGGCTGTCGAGCTGGCGGCTGGCAGCCAGTCTCGGTCGGCTCGAACGGGATGCGCTGCGCTCCACGGAGCCGCTGGTGTCGGGAACCACATCCCCGGTCGTCCGGCCGCCCGCCACCGGTCCCAGTCCCGGTCCCACCACCGGCAGTGGCTGCCAGCCCGGCACGTTCGCCACGGGAGCGGTCTGGTGCGTGCCACGCTGAACACCGCGATGGCACAGACTTGTCGCGGAACAACCCTGCACAGAAATATTACATAAGGTTACTTTTAGACGCATTTTTGATACTACATGTCCACCGCAGCAGGAAGGAACGGACATGACACCCCCTCTCACCCCCACCTCCCATTCCCTTCACAGCACCCACGGCACCCAGGGCACCGTGCCGGGCACCGGCACCAACGACCGCTCGGTCTTCCTGCGCCGCGAATCGGCCGCGCGCGGGTATTGCCGCCGCTTCGACACGGTCTTCACTTCGGCCCGCGGCAGCCTGATGCGCGACGAAGCCGGCCGCGAGTACATCGACTTCCTCGCCGGCTGCGCCGCGCTGAACTACGGCCACAACGACCCGGCCATGCGCGAGGCGCTGCTGGCGCACATCGGCGCCGACGGCCTGGCGATGGGGCTGGACCTGCACTCGACCGCCAAGCGGGCCTTCCTCGACACCTTCGAGTCGGTGATCCTGAAACCGCGTGGCCTGCCGCACCGGGTCCAGTTCACCGGACCGACCGGCACCAATGCGGTCGAGGCCGCGATGAAGCTGGCCCGCAAGGTCACCGGGCGCCACAACATCATCGCCTTCACCAACGGCTACCACGGCGTGACGCTGGGCGCGCTGGCCGCCACGGGCAGCGCCTACAACCGCATGGGCCTGCCGCTATCGGGCGTGACGCGGGTGCCGTTCGACGGCTACATGGGTCCGGACGTGGACACGGCCGACCTGCTCGCGCGGCTGCTGGACGACCCCTCCAGCGGCGTGGACGCGCCCGCGGCGATCCTGCTGGAAACCGTGCAGGGCGAAGGCGGCCTCAACGCCGCCTCGGTCGGCTGGGCGCAGCGCATCGCCGCCCTCGCCCGCCGCCATGGCGCGCTGCTGATCGTCGACGACGTGCAGGCCGGCTGTGGCCGCACCGGCACCTTCTTCAGCTTCGAGCCGATGGGCATCGTGCCGGACCTGGTGGCGATGTCGAAGTCGCTGTCGGGTTTCGGGCTGCCGATGGCGCTGGTGCTGGTGCACCCGGACCACGACCAGTGGCGTCCGGCCGAGCACAACGGCACCTTCCGCGGCAACACCCACGCCTTCGTCACCGCCACCGCCGCGCTGCAGACCTACTGGCGCGAACCCGGCTTCGAGGCCGAGATCGCCCGCCGGGCCGCGCTGACCCATGCCCACCTGGAGCGCATCGGCCGCGAGGTGCCGGGCTCCATCCTCAAGGGCCGCGGGATGATGCAGGGACTGGACGTGGTCAGCGGCGAGCTGGCCGGGCAGGTGTGCAGCCTGGCCTTCGCACGCGGGCTGGTGATCGAGACCTCGGGGGCGCACGACCAGGTGCTCAAGGTGCTGGCGCCGCTGAACACGCCGCTGCCGCTGCTGGAGCACGGCCTGTCCATCCTGCACGGCGCGGTCACCGACACGCTGGCGACTTCGCTGCGCCACGCCGCCTGAGCCGATGGACCTCGCCCACCCGTCGCCCACCCTCCTGCAGCAGCCCGACGCCGACCACCGCCTGCGCTGGCAACCCGGCGAGCGGCTGCACCACCTCTTCGAAGCCCGCTGTGACGCGCTGGCCCGCGAGGGCTGCGCCGACCGCATCGCCCTGTGCAGCGAAGAGGCCACGCTCAGCTACGCCGACCTCGACCGCCGCGCCAACCAGCTGGCGCGGCACCTGCTGGCCACGGGCGACGTGCGGCCCGGCGACCGGGTGGCGCTGCTGTTCGACAAGTCGGTCCACAGCCACATCGCCATGCTGGCGGTGCTCAAGCTGCACGCGGCCTACGTCCCGCTCGACCCCGGCTTCCCCGACGACCGCTGCGCCTTCATCTGCGAGGACGCCGGGGTGCGCCGGGTGCTGAGCGTGTCGCGCTATGCCGAGCGGCTGGGGGCGCTGCCGGTGCCGGGACTGTGCGTGGACCAGCTCGCCTGCGACACCTCGGGCGAGCGGCTGAGTGCGCAGGATCTGGCCGACACCATGCCGGACGGCGCCGGCTGCGACGACCCGCTGTGCTACGTGATCTACACCTCCGGCTCGACCGGCCGGCCCAAGGGCGTGCCGATCGAGCAGGCGCAGATCTGCAACTTCGTGCGCGTCGCCGCCGAGACCTACGGCTACCGCCCGGATGACCAGGTCTACCAGGGCCTGACCATGGCCTTCGACTTCGCGGTCGAGGAGACCTGGGTGCCGCTGTGCGTCGGCGCGACGCTGCACCCCAACCAGAGCGGCACCAGCCTGCTCGGCGAAGACCTGGCGCAATTCCTGGCAGCGCGGCGCATCACGGCGCTGTGCTGCGTGCCGACGCTGCTGGCGACGATCGAGGCGGACCTGCCCGACCTGCGGCTGCTGATCGTCTCGGGCGAGGCCTGCCCGCGTGACCTCGTGCAGCGCTGGGCCACGCCGACACGGCGCATGCTCAACGCCTACGGGCCGACCGAGACGACGGTCACCGCGACGCTGGAGGTGCTCGACCCCGCTGCGCCGGTGGTGACGATCGGCCGGCCGCTGCCGACGTACACGGTGCTGATCCTGGCGCCGGACGAGCGCCGGGTGCTGCCGCTGGGCGAGGTCGGCGAGATCGTGATCGCGGGCGTCGGCGTGGCGCAGGGTTACCTGAACCGGCCGGACCAGACGGCGCGGGCGTTCATCGACGACTTCGTCGGCGTGCAGCCGAACCCGTCCGGCCGCCTCTACCGCACCGGCGACCTCGGCCGGCTGCGCGACGACGGCCGCGTCGAGTACCTCGGCCGCATCGACACCCAGGTCAAGATCCGCGGCTACCGCATCGAGCTGTCCGAGATCGAGTCGGTGCTGATGCAGCAGGCCGGCGTGCGCCAGGCGGTCGTGCAGGCGCATGCCTTCGCGCCGGGGGCGGTCGAGCTGGTCGCCTACTACACGCTGCGGCCTGGTCATACCGCCGTAGACCCCCAGGCCCTGCGCCGCCGCCTGCGCGAGCAGTTGCCGGCGTTCATGGTGCCGAGCTGCTACGAATGCCTGGCCGAGATGCCGATGCTGGCCAGCGACAAGGCCGACCGCAAGGCATTGCCACCGCCCACCGGCCGCCTGCCCGCCGAGTCGGCCGCCGAGGACGATCCGCCCGAAGGCCCGACCGAAACCACCATCGCCGCGACGCTCACCGAGGTGCTGCAGCTGGACCGGGTACCGGCCAGCGCGCATTTTTTCGACGATCTTGGCGCCAATTCGCTGCTGATGGCGGGGCTGGGCGCACGGCTGCGGCGCACGCTGGCGCGGCCGGCGCTGTCGATGGCCGATCTCTACCAGCACCCGTCGGTGCGCCTGCTGGCCCGGCACCTGGACGGCACGGCCTCCGCCGCTGCCGCTGCTGCCGCCCCCTCGGCGACGACGGCCGCGGCGACTGCAGCGGCGCCCCACCACGCCCACCGCCTCGCCTACCTCGGCTGCGGCGTGGCGCAGGTGCTGATAGTGCTGGCCTATGCCGCAGCGCAGTTCTGGCCGATGCTGGCCGGGCTGGACTGGCTGCTGGCCGAGACCGACCCGCTGCGCGCCTTCGGGCGGGCGATCGGGCTGGGGGCGGGCCTGTGGCTCTGGGCCGTGGCGCTGCCGGTGGTGCTCAAGTGGCTGCTGATCGGCCGCTGGACGGCGCGCGAGTTCCCGGCCTGGGGCGGCACATACCTGCGCTTCTGGGCAGTGCGCCAACTGCTGCGCTTCAACCCGGTCGTGCTCTTCGCCGGCTCGCCGCTGTACAGCGCCTACCTGCGCCTGCTCGGGGCACGCATCGGCCGCCGCGTGCTGGTGGCCACGCCGCTGATGCCGGTCTGCACCGACCTGCTCACCGTCGGCGACGACAGCGTCATCGGCCGCCATGTGCTGCTCAACGGCTACCGCGTCGAGGCCGGCCGGGTGCGCACGGGCGCGGTCACGATCGGCCGGGGCTGCTTCATCGGCGAATCCACCGTGCTCGACATCGACACCGCGATGGCCGACGGCAGCCAGCTCGGCCACAGCTCGGCGCTGCTGCCCGGCCAGCGCATCGCCGCCGGCCAGCGCGCCCACGGCTCACCCGCCCAGCCCACCGACACCGACTACCGGCGCCTACCCGACGGCCCGCCGCCCGGGCGCTGGCGACTCGGGCTGTTTACCCTGGCCCAGCTCGGCCTGCTGGTGCTGGTGTCGCTGCCGCTGCCGCTGTGGGGGCTCTACCTCGTCAGCAGCGAACAGGGCCAGCGGCTGGAGGAGCGCTTCGGGCTGCACCTGCTCGGCCATGCCCACCCGAGCCACTGGGAGTCGCTGGGGCTGGTCGCCCTGGTCGGCGCCGGGGGGCTGCTGGCCGGCGCGGCGGTGTGGGCGCTGGTGATGGTGACGCTGCCGCGCTGGCTGGCGCGCCTGCTGACACCAGGCCGGAGCTATCCGCTCTACGGCCCGCAGTACCTGCTGCTGCAGTGGATCACCGCCTGGAGCAACTCGAAGTTCCACAACGCGCTGGCGGGCGACAGCCAGTTCGCCACCACCTGGCTGCAGGCCATCGGCTACCGCATGCCCGCGCTGGAGCAGACCGGCTCGAACTTCGGCATGAGCCAGACCCACGACGTGCCGACGCTGTGCACCTTCGGCAGCGGCACGATGGTCTCCGACGGCCTGCTCGTCAGCAACACCGACCTGTCGGCCGGGCAGTTCCGGGTCGGGCAGGCCGAGATCGGCGCGCGCAACTTCATCGGCAACGGCGTGCTGTTCCCGGCCGGCGCGCGCACCGGCGACAACTGCCTGCTCGCCACGCGGACGATGGTGCCGATCGACGGGCCGCTGCGCGAGAACGTCGGGCTGCTCGGCTCGCCGTGCTTCGAGATCCCGCGCTCGGTGCTGCGCGACCAGCCGGATGCGCGGCTGCTCGACCCCGTCTGGCGCGCCGACGCGCTGCGGCGCAAGCGGCACTCGAACGGGCGGACGATGGCGCTGTTCCTGGCCGCACGGGCCGGCGGCGCGGCGCTGGCGGCCGTCGTGTTCTACGGCGCCTATGTGGGCTTGCCGCTGCCGGGGGCGCTGTCGCTGGCGATCGGCTCGGTGGTGGCGCTGGTCGTGCAGGTGCTCTGGTTCGTCGGGGTGGACCGGGCCAGCCTGCTGGGGCGGGCGCTGGTGCCACGCACCGACGCGGTGCTGGACCCGGCGTTCTGGCGCCATGAACGCTTCTGGAAACTCGGGCTGGCCGGCGACAGCGTGCTGATGGTCCTGCTGCGCGGCACGCCGTTCATGGGCCTGGTGTGGCGGGCGCTGGGCGTGCGGGTCGGGCGGCAGTTGCTGGACGACGGCGGCTCGATCACCGAGAAGACCCTCACCACGCTCGGCGACCACGCCACGCTGGGCGAGACGGCGCTGATCCAGGGCCATTCGCTCGAAGACGGGCTGTTCAAGTCGGACCACATCCGGCTCGGCGACGACGTGACGCTTGGCACGCGGGCGTTTGTCCACTACGGCGTGGTGGCGGGGGACCGGGTGGTGTTCGACACCGACACCTTCCTGATGAAAGGCGAGCAGCCCGCGCCAGACTCGCGCTGGCACGGCAACCCGGCGCGCCCGGTCACCGACTGAGCCGCACCCGCGCCGCTTCGTACTCGCGCCGCAGCCGCGCCACCCGCTCGGCGGCGGGCACCACGGCGTCCACCGCCCCGATGCCCTGCCCGCAGCCCCAGATGTCCTTCCACGCCTTCTTCGCGTCACCGCCGAAGTTCATCTTCGACGGGTCGCTTTCCGGCAGGTGGTCCGGGTCGAGCCCGGCGGCGCGGATCGACGGCTTCAGGTAGTTGCCGTGGACGCCAGTGAAGAGGTTGCTGTAGACGATGTCGTCGCTGTTGCCGTCCACGATGGCCTGCTTGTAGGCGTCGCTGGCGCGGGCCTCCTCGGTGGCGATGAAGGCCGAGCCGATGTAGGCGAAGTCGGCGCCCATCGCCTGCGCGGCCAGCACGGCGCCGCCGGTGGCGATCGCGCCGGACAGCGCCACGGGGCCGTCGAACCACTGGCGGATCTCCTGGATCAGCGCGAACGGGCTCTTCACCCCGGCGTGTCCGCCCGCGCCCGCCGCGACCGCGATCAGGCCATCGGCGCCCTTCTCGATCGCCTTGTGGGCAAAGGCGTTGTTGATGATGTCGTGCAGCACGACCCCGCCCCAGGCGTGGACGGCGTCGTTCACGTCCGTGCGGGCGCCGAGCGAGGTGATGACGATCGGCACCCGGTACTTGGCGCACAGGGCCATGTCGTGGTCGAGCCGGTCGTTGCTCTTGTGGACGATCTGGTTGATGGCAAACGGGGCGGCGGGCGCGTCCGGGTGCGCGGCGTTGTGGGCGGCCAGCGCCTCGGTGATCTCGGCCAGCCAGTCGTCGAGCTGGGCGGCCGGGCGGGCATTGAGCGCCGGCATCGAGCCGACGACGCCGGCCTTGCACTGGGCGATCACGAGCTTCGGGTTGCTGATGATGAACAGCGGGGAGCCGATGATGGGCAGCGGGAGGTTGGCGAGGATGGGCGAGAGGGGCAAGGCGGGCTCCTGGTCGATGGCGGATCGGGGGAGTGTGCCGCGCGCCAGGGGCGAGACCTGTCGCTCAAGTGCCTGCGGACTAGAGTCGGGGGTCTAGTCTCTGGTCAGCGGTAGACCTCGCGCCGATGGCCGATGCGCACGACCATGATCCGCAGCACGCCGTCCTCGATGTGGCAGACGATGCGGTGATCGCCGACCCGGTATTTCCAGAATTCGCCCAAGGCAGAGCCCTTGAGCGCCTCGCCGAGGCTGCGGGGATCGTCCAGCCCGGCCACCCGCTGATGCAGAAAGCCCAGGATGCGCCGCGCCACGGGCCCATCCAGCTTGTCCAGCTCCTTGGCAGCGTGGGGCGAAAACTCAATCCGCCAGACCATGGCGCTTCATCAGCTCTTCCAGCGGCACGGCCTGATCGTCACCTCGGCGCAGCGCCTGCAGCCGCGTTTCCGCCAGGTACAGGTCTTCCAGGTCATCCAAGTGTTCCAGGATGGCCTCGCGGGCGTAGAAGGTCTTGGTGCGGCCGGTGCGCTGGGCCAGGGCGTTCAGTCTGTCCTCGATGTCCGGGGGAAGGCGCAGGGCGAGCATGGGGGCTCCATCGGTTTGCTATACAAGTCTAGCAACGGCACTGTAGCACCGTGTCGCCAGCAAGCCGACAATCGGGAACTGCACCCGGCTGTGCTTGATGAAGGAGGCTTCGAATGGGTACGCCGTATGAAAAGGATGTCGTGGCATCGACGATAGAGCAGGTGCTGTCGGCTGCGTTTTTCCCCGAGGCTTGAGACTTGACCACCACGATCACCCCGCTACGCACCGCCATCGTCCTCGGCGGCTCCGGCTCCGTCGGCGGCGCATTGCTCCACGCCTTGTTCCACGACGAGGGTTTCGGGACCGTCATCACCCTGTCGCGCCGGTCGCTGCCCGAGGCGGTCGCGCTGGCCCGCGCCACGGGCCGCCGGTTGGTGGAGAAACTCGTGCCCGACATGGCACCAAAGTCCCTCGCCGCCGCGACCCTGGAGGTGGCGCGGGAGGTCGGCGGTGAGCTGGAAGGGTTCAGCGTGCTGGGTGTCGGCGCCGACACCGCGAAGCTCACACTGGAAGCGCATCGCGCGGTCGATGTGGCGCTGAACGAGGCGTTCGCGCGGGCGCTGCGAGCGTCGGGCCAGGTCCGGCACCTCGCGTTCATGAGCGCCGCAGGGGCAGACCCGACGGCGAAGACCAGCGGCAGTGGCGCGGCCGGCATGGCGCGTTACAACCGGGTGAAAGGCGAGGCCGAAGAAGCCGTGCGCGCCAGCGGGCCGGCGATCGTGAGCGTGTTCCGGCCCGCGATGATCATCGGGTCGCGGCACACGCCGTGGCTGCTTGAAAAGGCGCTGCCCTTGTTTTCGTTCGTGACGCCGGGGAAGTTTCGGTCGATACGGGTGGAGCAGATTGCGCAGGCGATGATCGCGGCGGCGAAGCGGCATCCGGCGATCAGTGCGACTTAGAGCGGCTAACAAAACCAAACACCCGTCACGTCAGATCCGAGCGATGCTGAGGGGATGAAACAGCAAGAAATCAGTGCGGAGTTGTGGGAACACATCCGCCCGCTGCTGCCAGAGCCCAAGCCCGCCAGTCCTCGCGGAGGGCGCCCCCGTATTGCCGACGAACTCGCGCTCAACGGCATCGTGTACGTCCTGCGAACGGGCATCCCATGGGAAGAGCTGCCTCAAGCGCTGGGCTGGGGCAGCGGCATGACGTGCTGGCGACGACTCCAGCAGTGGCACGAGGCGGGTGTGTGGCACGGGCTGCACATGCTGCTGCTGGAGCATCTCAGGCGCAACGACGCGCTCGACTACAGCCGCATGTGCATCGATGGCTCCAGCGTGGCCAGCCCCCGGGGGGCCGCACACTGGGCCGAACCCGACCGACAGGGGCAAACTCGGCTCCAAGCGCCATGTGCTGACTGACGCCAACGGCACGCCGGTGATGTTCTGCGTCACGGGCGCGAACCGGCATGACTCGGTGGTGTTCGAGGAGATGATCGATGCGCTGCCAGCGATCAAGGGCAAGCCCGGCAGGCCCCGGCGCTGGCCCGACAAGCTCCATGCGGACAAGGCCTACGACTGCAAACGCTGTCGCCAGCATCTCAGGCGGCGGGGCATCCGGGTGCGCATCGCCCGCAAGGGCATCGAGAGCAAGGAGCGTCTGGGCCGTCACCGCTGGGTGGTCGAGCGCACGCATGCGTGGCTGGCGGCCTTCGGCAAGCTCCGGGTGCGCTTCGAGCGCAGCATCACCACCCATGTGGCTCTTTTGTCCCTGGCCTGTTCCATCATCTGTCTGCGGACTCTGCGCAGGTTGTGTTAGCCGCTCTTATCACTATCCGGAAATGATGGGGCTGATCGCAGGCGGACGGTCCTGAAGGGGCCATGTTTGCACGCCATACGTCATTGACGTACAGTTAACCTCATGTACACCATCGCAGAAACGCCGTCCTTCATCGAAGACGCGAAAACACTGTGGACTGAAGAAGAGCGGGCCGCCTTCTGCGTGTGGCTCGCCGGCAACCCAGAGGCGGGCGATGTCATCCCCAGCAGTGGAGGCTGCCGCAAGGTTCGCTGGTCTCGTCCAGGCATGGGCAAGCGCGGAGGTGTCAGAGTGATCTACTTCACTCGCCTGCCATTCGGCAAGATCTGGCTCCTCGTCATCTACGCCAAGGCGGTCAGAGGCAACATCCCTGGCCATATTCTCAAAGCCGTTCGTGAGGCCATTGAAAATGAAGAATCGTCGCCAACCCACTGACACCCTGTCCGGCACCGAACTCGGCCTGAAACTCCTTCAATCCGTCAAGGAAATGCAGGCCGGCCAAGCCGCCAGAACCACCCAAGTCGCGCTGAACGAAGTCGCAGACGCCCGCCAGCAGACGGGGCTGTCGCAAGCTCAATTTGCCGAAGCGCTGTGCATTTCAAAACGCACGCTGCAGGAGTGGGAGCAAGGTCGGCGCGCCCCTTCCGGAGCCGCGCAGGCACTGATCCGCATCGCCCGCAAACACCCTGAGGTCTTGCTGGAATCTCTCGGGTAAAAACAAGACGGGCAGCCACCCCATCAGGCTGGCTGCCCGTCACTGCCGGTCAACCGGCCGATCAGAACGCGTCCAGCGCCATCGCACACACCGAATCCGCGCCCGCGACGATCGCATCCCGCAGCCCCGGCACCTTCACCAGGATGTGCTCGGCATAGAACTGCGCCGTGACCAGCTTGGCCTGCATGAAGGCCACGTCCTCGCCTTCGTTCAGGCAGTCCTGCGCCGCCAGCATCGCGCGGCCCATCTGCCAGCCAGCCATCAGGTTGCCGGTGAGCATCAGGTACGGCACCGAGCCGGCGTACGCGGCGTTCGGGTTGGCGCGCCCGTTGGCAGCGATGAAGTCCACCGCGTCGAGGAAGGCCAGCCGCGCCGCCTTCAGGCTGCGGGCGAACGACTGCGCCGCCGCGCTGTCACGGGCCTGCAGCAGGGCTTCGGTCTGCTCGATCTGCCCGGCCAGCGCCTTGGCGGTCTGCCCACCGTCACGCCCGGTCTTGCGCCCCACGAGGTCGTTGGCCTGGATGGCGGTCGTGCCTTCGTAGATGGTCAGGATCTTGGCGTCGCGGTAGTACTGCGCCGCGCCCGTTTCCTCGATGAAGCCCATGCCGCCATGGACCTGCACGCCCAGGCTCGTCACCTCCAGGCTCATCTCGGTCGAGTAGCCCTTCACCAGCGGCACCATGAACTCGTAGAAGGTTTGGTTGACCTTGCGCGTCTCGGCATCGGGGTGGTGGTGCGCGGCGTCGTACGCGGCCCCGGCCACCAGCGCCAGCGAGCGGCAGCCTTCGGTGTAGGCGCGCATCGTCATCAGCATCCGGCGCACGTCGGCGTGGTGGATGATCGCCGCCGCGCCCGGGGTCGAGCCGTCCACGGGCCGCGACTGCACGCGGTCACGGGCGTACTGCACCGCCTTCTGGTACGCACGCTCGGCCACCGCGATGCCCTGCACGCCGACCGCGAAACGGGCCGCGTTCATCATGATGAACATGTATTCGAGGCCGCGGTTCTCCTGACCGACCAGGTAGCCGACCGCGCCGCCGTGGTCACCGAACTGCAGCACCGCCGTCGGACTGGCCTTGATGCCCATCTTGTGCTCGATGCTGACGCAGTGGGCGTCGTTGCGCGCACCGAGCGAGCCGTCCGCGTTCACCATGAACTTCGGCACGATGAACAGGCTGATGCCCTTCACGCCCTCCGGCGCACCGACCACACGGGCCAGCACGAGGTGGACGATGTTCTCGGCCATGTCGTGTTCGCCGTAGGTGATGAAGATCTTGGTGCCGAAGATCTTGTAGGTGCCGTCCGGCTGCGGCTCGGCCTTGGTGCGCACCGCCGCCAGATCGGAGCCGGCCTGCGGCTCGGTCAGGTTCATCGTGCCGGTCCAGCGGCCTTCGACCATCGGCGTCAGGTAGGTCGCCTTCTGCTCGTCGGAGCCAGCGGTCAGCAGCGCCTCGATCGCACCGTCCGTCAGCAGCGGGCACAGCGCGAAGCTCAGGTTGGCGCTGTTGATCATCTCGATGCAGGCCGCGCCGATCGCCTTCGGCAGGCCTTGGCCGCCGAATTCCTCGGGGTGCTGCAGGCCCTGCCAGCCGCCTTCGCCCAGTTGGCGGAAGGCGTCCTTGAAGCCGGGCGTGGTCGTGACGACGCCGTCCTTGAACCACGACGGGTTCTTGTCGCCTTCCCAGTTCAGCGGGGCGACGATGTTCTCGTTGAACTTCGCGCACTCGTCGAGCACGGCCTGGGCGGTGTCGAGTCCGTGGTCCGCGAAGGCGGGGATCTGGGTGAGCTGCTCCAGGCCGGCGAGTTCCTTGAGGCCGAACATGAAGTCCTTGACGGGGGCGCGGTAGGTCATTTTTCGGAGTCCTTCTGGGGCTTTTGTGGTCGTTTAATGGCGGAATGCGGTCGAAACGTCGAAAAAAAGGCGCCGCATCGAGTGGGGCGCCCTTCGGGACGGGTGTTACGTCGGTGTCGGTGCCGGTTTAGAGCGCCTTCACCAGCTCCGGCACGGCGGTGAAGAGGTCGGCTTCGAGGCCGTAGTCGGCGACCGAGAAGATCGGCGCCTCGGGATCCTTGTTGATCGCGACGATCACCTTGGAGTCCTTCATGCCGGCCAGATGCTGGATCGCGCCGCTGATGCCAGCCGCGATGTACAGGCTCGGCGCCACGATCTTGCCGGTCTGACCGACCTGCCAGTCGTTGGGCGCATAACCCGCGTCCACCGCCGCGCGGCTCGCGCCGAGCGCCGCGCCCAGCTTGTCCGCCAGCGGGATCAGCACTTCATTGAACTTGTCGCTGGAGCCCAACGCGCGGCCACCCGAGACGATGATCTTCGCGGCGGTGAGTTCCGGGCGGTCGCTCTTGGTGACTTCGCGGCAGACGAACTGGCTCTTGCCCGAGTCCGCCACGGCGGCGACCGATTCGACCGCAGCCGAGCCGCCCGTGGCAGCCGCGGCGTCGAAGCCGGTCGTGCGCACGGTGATGACCTTGACCGCGTCCGTGCTCTGCACAGTGGCGATGGCGTTTCCCGCGTAGATCGGGCGCTCGAAGGTGTCGGCGCTGATGACCTTGGTGATGTCGGTGACCTGGGCCACGTCGAGCTTGGCCGCCACGCGCGGCGCGACGTTCTTGCCGCTGGCGGTCGCCGGGAACAGCAGGTGGCTGTAGGCGCCGGCCACGGCCAGCACCTGGGCCGCGAGGTTCTCGGCCAGACCATCGGCGAGGCTGGCGCCATCGGCGTGCAGCACCTTGGTGACGCCAGCAATCTGCGCCGCGGCAGCCGCTGCGCCCGCCGCGTTCGCACCGGCCACCAGCACGTGGACTTCACCGAGTTGTGCCGCCGCAGTCACGGTGTTGAGCGTGGCGCCCTTGATGGACGCATTGTCGTGTTCAGCAATGACGAGTGCAGACATCTCAGATCACCTTCGCTTCGTTCTTCAGCTTGGCGACCAGCGTCGCCACGTCCGCCACCTTGATGCCCGCGCCGCGCTTGGCCGGCTCCGCCACCTTCAGCGTCTTGATGCGCGAGGCCACGTTGACACCCAGCGCGTCCGGCTTGATGACTTCGAGCGGCTTCTTCTTCGCCTTCATGATGTTCGGCAGCGTCACGTAGCGCGGCTCGTTCAGGCGCAGGTCGGTGGTGATGATCGCCGGCAGCGACACCGACACCGTCTCCAGACCGCCATCCACTTCGCGGGTCACCACGGCGCGGCCGTCGGCGACCTCGACCTTCGACGCGAACGTCGCCTGCGGCAGGTCGGCCAGCGCGGCCAGCATCTGCCCGGTCTGGTTGCAGTCGTCGTCGATCGCCTGCTTGCCCAGGATCACCAGGCCCGGCTGTTCACGGTCCACCAGCGCCTTCAGCAGCTTCGCCACGGCCAGCGGCTGCAGCTCGTCCGCGCACTCGACCAGGATGCCACGGTCCGCGCCGATGGCCATCGCCGTACGCAGGGTTTCCTGGCACTGCGTGACACCGCACGACACGGCGATCACCTCGGTGACCACACCCTTCTCCTTCAGCCGGACCGCTTCTTCGATCGCGATCTCGTCGAAGGGGTTCATGCTCATCTTGACGTTGGCGATGTCCACCCCCGTGCCATCGGACTTCACGCGGACCTTGACGTTGTAATCGACGACCCGCTTGACGGGTACGAGTGCCTTCATGCGAGGTTCTCCAAGTTGAGTGCGAATAAGAAACAGGAAACGAGAAAAGGCGGGATTCGGGAGCGCGATTTTAGGGGCCGCTTCCACCCGAATTGCGACGGATTGTGGCATCCGGCGCGGATGGAAGCCCTAAAAAAGCACGATCGTTCGATTTTAGCCAGACTTGCCGCACTGCACCATCACGGCGCAAGCTTTTTGCATCAGGGAACACCCTTGGTCCGGCGAAAAACATGGCAATGGGCGCTGCTAGACTGGCGCTCCACCGCCGCTCCCGCCTGCATGACGACCCCTGCGCCCCTCTTCTCTCCACGCATCGGCGTGTTCGATTCCGGTCTGGGCGGGCTGTCGGTGCTGCGGTCGATCCGGCAGCGGCTGCCACACGCGCAACTGCTGTACGTGGCCGATTCGGGCCACGCGCCCTATGGCGAGCGTGGCGACGACTACGTCTGCGACCGCTCGCTGGTCATCGCCGATTTCCTCTACCGCCAGGGCGCGCAACTGCTCGTCATCGCCTGCAACACCGCGACGGCCGCCGCCGCCACCGCCGTGCGGGCACGCTACCCTGACGGGCGCATCGTCGGGGTCGAACCTGGCCTGAAACCCGCGGCCACGCAGACCCGCAACGGCCGGGTCGGCGTCATGGCCACCAACGGCACACTGCGCAGTGAGCGCTTTCGCCTGCTCGCCCAGGCCCACGCCGCCCACCTCGACCTGCGGCTGCAAGCCTGCACCGGGCTGGCAGCGGCGATCGAGGCTGGCGAGGTGGACTCGGACGCCGTGCGCGAGCGGGTGGCCACGCACTGCGCCGCACTGCGCGCGCAGGATGTGGACACGGTCGTGCTCGGCTGCACGCACTATCCCTTTGTCGCCCACCACATCCAGGCCGAGATGGGGCCAGACGTGGCGCTGATCGACACCTCCGACGCCGTCGCCCGCCGCACGGCCACGCTGGTCGAGTCGCTGGCAGCGTCCGACCAGACCGACGCCGAGCCGACCGCAGCGGCGCTGTGGACCACCGGCGACCTGCCGACGCTGCAGGGCTTCGTGCAGCGCTGGCTCGATTTCCCCTGCACGCTGGCCACCGAGCCCGCGTAACGCGAAAAATCCGGTGATCGTTTATAGTCGCCAGCGCCTGATTAGCGCCCATTTTTCACGAAAAGGACGACCGATGCGACCCACCCTGACCCGCCGCCTGTTCACCGGAGCGCTGATCGCCACCGCACTCGCCAGTGGTGCCGCCCAGGCGCAGACCAGCGCCGTGCGCGTCGGCTCCAAGATCGACACCGAAGGCTCGTTGCTGGGCAACCTCATCATCCAGGTGCTCGAAGCCGGCGGCATCCGCACCGAAAACAAGGTCCAGCTCGGCAACACCAAGATCGTGCGCGGCGCCCTCACCGCCGGCGAGATCGACCTCTACCCGGAATACACCGGCAACGGTGCGTTCATGTTCTCGGTCGAGAAGGATCCGGCGTGGAAGGACGCCAAGGCCGGTTACGAGAAGGTCAAGGCCCTCGACTTCCAGGCCAACAAGATCGTCTGGCTGGAGCCCGCCCCGGCCAACAACACCTGGGCCATCGCGGTCCGCAAGGACGTGGCCACCGCCCACAAGCTCAAGACGCTGGACGACCTGGGCCGCTGGATCGCCGGGGGCGGCAAGTTCAAGCTCGCTGCGTCGGCCGAGTTCGTCGAGCGCCCGGACGCCCTGCCCGCCTTCCAGACCGCTTACGGCTTCAAGCTCAAGCAGGACCAGTTGCTCACGCTGGCCGGCGGCGACACCACGGTGACCATCAAGGCCGCCGCCGAGCAGACCTCGGGTGTCAACGCTGCGATGGCCTACGGCACGGACGGGCCAGTGGCTGCCCTCGGACTGGTGGTGCTGGACGACACGAAGGGCGTGCAGCCGATCTACGCGCCCGCGCCGATCATCCGCGCCGAGGTGCTGGACAAGCACCCGAAGATCCGCGACCTGCTCGCCCCGGTGTTCAAGACGCTGGACGGCCCGACGCTGCAGTCGCTGAACGCCCGCATCGCGCTGGGTGGCGAGGACGCGAAGAAGGTGGCAGCCAGCTACCTGAAGTCCAAGGGCTTCATCAAGTAAGTCCGCCCGTGCCCGGAATGCGCCGCCGACTGGCCAACCCGGTGCTGGCAGTGCTGCTGCTGGCCGGGCTGGCTGCGGCAGTGGGCCTGTCGTTCGTGACGCAGGCACCGAACCGGTTGATCTCGGGGGTTGGCGTGCCGATGGCCGAGGTGATCGGCGCGGGGGGCTCGCGTGCCTGGGCGCTGACACCGGCGCTGCTGCTGGTCGCCGCCGCGTTGGGCACACCGACACGGACCTGGGTCCGAGGGCTGACGCTGCTGGGCGCCACCGGCGGTCTGGCGGGCCTGACCTGGCTGGCGGGCACCCACGCGAGCGCCCTGCTCTCCGACGACCTGCCGCTGGCCCGCACCTCGCTGGGCGGCGGTTACTGGGCGATGGCCGTGCTGTGCGGGCTGGCGGCGGCCGAGGCGCTGCGGGGTTGGTCGGCGCGGGCAGCGGCGTCGCTGATCGGCGGCGCATTCGTCGCCGCACCCATCGTCGCGCTGCTGTTGAGTGGTCACCTGGACGCGCTCTCGCTGCTGAAGGAATACGCCAATCGGCAGGACGTCTTCGACGCCGCGCTGCAGCGGCACCTGCTGCTGGTCGGTGCCACGGTGATCCCGACCGTGCTGATCGGGGTGCCGCTGGGGGTGTTGGCGGCGCGGCGGCCCGGGGCACAGCCGGCGCTGCTGTCGGCGCTCAACCTGATCCAGACGGTACCGTCGATCGCGCTGTTCGCATTGCTGATGGTGCCGCTGGCGGCGCTGGCCACGCGCTGGCCGGTGCTGGCCCAGTGGGGTGTGAGCGGCATCGGCGTGGCGCCGGCGGTCGTGGCGCTGACGCTGTATGCGCTGCTGCCGATGGTGCGCAGCACGATGGCCGGGCTGGGCCAGATTCCGCCCGATGTCCTCGACGCCGCGACCGGCATGGGCATGACCCGTGCGCAGCGGTTCTGGCGCGTGGAGGTGCCGCTGGCGTGGCCGGTGTGGCTGTCGGGGCTGCGGGTCACGACGGTGCAGGCGATCGGGCTGGCGATGGTGTCGGCGCTGATCGGCGCGGGCGGGTTCGGGGCGGTGATGTTCCAGGGGCTGCTGAGCAGTGCGGTGGATCTGGTGCTGCTCGGGGTGGTGCCGGTGGTGGTGCTGGCGGTGGTGGCGGACGGGCTGTTCAAGGTGCTGGCGGAATGGACGGGCCGGTGAAGGGGCACAGGCGATGAACGCCATGATCGAATTCCAGCAGGTCGGCAAGTCCTTCCACGGCCAGGCGGTCGTCGATGACTTCTCGCTCGCCATCGCGCCGGGCGAGTTCGTGGTGCTGATCGGCCGCTCCGGCTCGGGCAAGTCCACAACGCTGAAGATGGTCAACCGGCTGGTCGAGCACGACCGGGGCCGCATCCTGTTCGCCGGGCAGGAGATCCGCGCGTTCCAGCCGGAAGACCTGCGGCGGCGCATGGGCTACGCGATCCAGTCCACGGGGCTGTTCCCGCACTGGACGGTCGAGCGCAACATCGCCTGCGTGCCCGAGTTGCTGAAATGGCCGGCGGCGCGGATCCGCGACCGCGTGACCGAATTGCTGGAGTTGCTGCAGCTCCCGCCGGACGTCTACCGACGCCGCTATCCGCACGAGTTGTCCGGCGGCCAGCAGCAGCGGGTCGGCGTGGCGCGGGCGCTGGCGGCGGACCCGGACGTGCTGCTGATGGACGAGCCCTTCGGCGCACTCGACCCGATCACGCGCGAAGCCCTGCAGCTCGAAATGCGCCGCATCCACCGGCTGTCGGGCAAGACCATCGTGCTGGTGACGCACGACATCGAGGAGGCGCTGCGGCTCGGCAGCCGCGTCGTGCTGCTCGACCACGGCCGCATCGTGCAGGCGGGCACGCCGCGTCAGTTGCTGGCCGAGCCCGCCAGCGATCTGGTGCGCGACTTCATCGGGCGCGCGGACCTCGGCCTGCGCCTGCTCGCGCTGGACACGGTGGCCAGCCGGATGCGGCCCGGGCCGATCGAGCCGAACAACGCGCCGGCGCTGCGCGACACCGACTCGCTCCGGGAGGCGCTGTCGACGCTGATCGCACGCGGCACGAGCCAACTGCCGGTGGCCGACGCCACGGGCACGCTGTGCGGGCTGCTCCATTTGTCCGATCTGGTGCAGCCCTCGGCATGAAACGCGCTCGCCTGGCGGATCCGCTGCTGTGGGCGCTGCTGGCCTTGATCGGCCTGACCTGGGGCATGCCCGCGCTCAAGCCACTGTTCGCCGCGGGCTTTCCGGCGCTGGACCGCCCGATGTACGAACAGGACAGCTTCGTCGCGCTGATGGTGGCGCACATCGGGCTGGTCGCCGTGTCGAGTGCGGTGTCGGTGCTGCTGGGCTGGGCGGCGGGGGTATTCGCCACCCGATCGGCCGGGCTGGCGTTTCGTCCGTTGATCGAAACCGTGGTCGCGATGGGGCAGACCGTGCCGCCGGTGGCCGTGCTGGCGGTGGCCGCGCCGCTGATCGGCTTTGGCGAGACACCGGCGCTGATCGCGCTCGCGCTCTACGGGTTGCTGCCGGTGGTGCAGCAGACGCTGGCAGGGCTGTCGTCGGTGCCGACTGGCGCACTGGAGGCCGCCACCGGGCTGGGGATGACACCGCTGCAGCGACTCTGGCGCGTGGAGTGGCCGCTGGCGTGGCCGGTGATCCTGTCGGGGGTGCGCACGTCGGTCATCATCAACATCGGCACTGCAGCGATCGCATCGACTGTCGGCGCCAAGACGCTGGGCTCGCCGATCATCGTCGGTCTCAGCGGGTTCAACACCGCCTATGTGCTGCAGGGCGCCGTGCTGGTGGGCCTGCTGGCAGTGGTGGTGGATCTGGGATTCGAACGCCTGATGCCCAAGCGCTGAAAACTGACAGCTGAAAAGCAGAAAAGCCGTCACGGTGGACGGCTTTTCTGCTTTGTACGGACTGTACTGGAGCGGGAAACGAGATTCGAACTCGCGACCTCAACCTTGGCAAGGTTGCGCTCTACCAACTGAGCTATTCCCGCAAAATCTTTCAACTGACCAAAGCTTGCCAATCTGGTGCCCGGGACGGGAATCGAACCCGTACGCCCCCTCTCGGGAAAGCGGCGGATTTTAAGTCCGCAGTGTCTACCAATTTCACCACCCGGGCCGATTCAAAACCGAAACTACCCGACGCGACAAAAACTGGAGCGGGAAACGAGATTCGAACTCGCGACCTCAACCTTGGCAAGGTTGCGCTCTACCAACTGAGCTATTCCCGCATGCACAAAGACAACCGGATTCTGGAGGCGCGGAGTGGAGTCGAACCACCCTAGACGGATTTGCAATCCGCTGCATAACCGCTTTGCTACCGCGCCACAGAGACCAAAAAACTGGAGCGGGAAACGAGATTCGAACTCGCGACCTCAACCTTGGCAAGGTTGCGCTCTACCAACTGAGCTATTCCCGCGTCGCCTTCTGACTTTTTGCACCGCATTGGTGTTGGGTGCATCGCGTCGAGAACGAAAGTATAGAACATTTCGTTCTCGACGCACAAGCCTTTTGGGCCTGTTTTTTAGTGCTTGGTCGCCGCCTCGACCACAACGGCAGCGGCCTCCACCTTGGCCGCCTCCACCACCACCTTGGGCTCCTCCTCGGACAACGGCTGCGGCTGACGTTCCAGCGCAATCTCCAGCACCTTGTCAATCCACTTGACGGGGATGATTTCGAGCTGGCTCTTCACGTTGTCGGGGATGTCCTGGAGATCCTTGGCGTTCGCTTCGGGGATCAGCACGGTCTTGATGCCCCCGCGGTGCGCCGCCAGGAGTTTCTCCTTCAGGCCACCAATCTCCGTGACCTCACCCCGCAGCGTGATCTCACCCGTCATCGCCACATCGGCCCGCACCGGAATCCCGGTCAGCGCCGACACGAAGGCCGTCGTCATCGCAGCACCTGCGCTCGGGCCATCCTTGGGTGTGGCGCCATCCGGCACGTGGATGTGGATGTCGCGCTTCTCGAACAGCTCTTCCTTGATGCCAAGCCGCGCCGCACGGCTGCGCACCACCGTGCGTGCCGCCTCGACCGACTCCTTCATCACGTCGCCGAGCGAGCCGGTGCGGATGATCACGCCCTTGCCGGTCATGATCGCCGCCTCGATGGTCAGCAGGTCGCCACCCACCTCGGTCCAGGCCAATCCGTTGACCTGCCCGATCTGGTTCTGCTTCTCGGCTTCGCCGAAGCTGTACTTGCGCACGCCCAGGAAGTCGTTCAGGTTGGCCGCCTCGACCGTGACACGCCCGTCGTACTTCTTCAGCGACAGCCCCTTCACCACCTTGCGGCAGATCTTGGAGATCTCGCGTTCGAGCGAACGCACACCGGCTTCGCGGGTGTAGTAGCGGATGATGCCGCGGATCGCGTCTTCCTCGACCGTCAGCTCCTCGTCCTTCACGCCGTTGTTGGTGCGCTGCTTGGGCAGCAGATAACGCTGGGCGATCGAGACCTTCTCGTCCTCGGTGTAACCCGCCAGGCGGATCACTTCCATCCGGTCGAGCAGCGCCGGCGGGATGTTCAGCGAGTTCGACGTCGCGATGAACATCACGTCGGACAGGTCGAAATCGACCTCGACATAGTGGTCACCGAAGGTGTGGTTCTGCTCGGGGTCCAGCACCTCCAGCAGCGCCGACGACGGATCACCCCGGAAATCCGTGCCCAGCTTGTCGATCTCGTCCAGCAGGAACAGCGGGTTGCGCACGCCGACCTTGCTCAGCGACTGCAGCACCTTGCCCGGCATCGAGCCGATGTAGGTGCGGCGGTGGCCGCGGATCTCGGCCTCGTCGCGCACGCCGCCCAGCGCCATGCGGACGAACTTGCGGCCCGTGGCACGCGCCACCGACTGCCCCAGCGAGGTCTTGCCCACGCCCGGAGGGCCGACCAGGCACAGGATCGGCGCCTTGACCTTCTCGACACGCTGCTGCACCGCAAGATATTCAAGGATGCGTTCCTTGACCTTGTCGAGGCCGTAGTGGTCTTCGTTCAGCACACCCTCGGCGAACGGCAGGTCGTGCTTGACCTTGCTCTTCTTCGCCCACGGCAGGTTGACCAGCGTCTCGATGAAGTTGCGCACCACCGTGGCTTCGGCCGACATCGGCGACATCAGCTTGAGCTTCTTCAGCTCGCCATCGGCCTTCTTGCGCGCTTCCTTGGACATGCGCGCCGCGGTGATCTTCTTCTCCAGCTCCTCGAAGTCGGCGCCTTCTTCGCCTTCGCCGAGTTCCTTCTGGATCGCCTTGACCTGCTCGTTCAGGTAGTACTCGCGCTGGCTCTTCTCCATCTGGCGCTTGACGCGGCCACGGATGCGCTTTTCCACCTGCAGGATGTCGACCTCGTGCTCCAGCAGCTCCAGCAGCTTTTCCAGCCGCTTGGCCACGGGCACCAGGTCCAGGATGACCTGCTTGTTCTCGAGCTTGAGCGGCAGGTGCGCGGCGATCGTGTCGGACAGCCGGCCCGCGTCGTCGATGCCCGCGATCGAGGTCAGGATCTCGGGCGGGATCTTCTTGTTCAGCTTGACGTACTGGTCAAACTGCTGCGTCACGGCGCGGCGCAGCGCTTCGATCTCGGGCGTGCCCTGGTCGGGCACGGGCACCGGCGAGACGACCGAGGTGAAGTACTCGCCGCTGTCGTCGATCGTCACCGTGTTGGCGCGCTGCAGGCCCTCGACCAGCACCTTCACGGTGCCATCGGGCAGCTTGAGCATCTGCAGGATGCTGGAGACGCAGCCGGTCTCGAACATGTCGTCCGACTTGGGCTCGTCTTTCCCGGCAGCCTTCTGGGCCACCAGCATGATCTGGCGACCGGCATCCATCGCGGCTTCAAGCGCCTTGATGGACTTTGGCCGGCCCACGAACAGCGGGATGACCATGTGCGGAAAGACCACCACATCGCGCAGCGGCAACAGCGGCAGCGTGATCGGATCGGTGGGGAGAATGGGGTGGCCTGACATCAGAACCTCTCTTTCTGCGCTCACAGTTGGGAGCGCACCGCCGGTTTGCAAGAGTCAGTGGCGTACCGGCGTGGATGAACTCAGGCGCTGGCCTTGGCCTGCTCGTGGTAGACGAGCAGGGGCTTGGTGTTGTCCTCGATGGTGTGCTCGTCGATGACGACCTTCGCCACACCGTGGAACGTGGGCAACTCGAACATGGTGTCCATCAAGGCCTGCTCGATGATCGAGCGCAGCCCGCGGGCACCGGTCTTGCGATTGAGCGCCTTCTGGGCGATGGCGGTCAGCCCGGAGGGACGGATCTCCAGGTCCACGCCGTCCATCGCGAACAGCTTCTGGTACTGCTTGACCAGCGCGTTCTTGGGCTCAGTGAGGATCTGGACCATCGCGTCCTCGGTCAGCTCGCCCAGCGTGGCGATCACCGGCAGGCGGCCGATCAGCTCGGGGATGAGGCCGAACTTGATCAGGTCTTCCGGCTCGACCTCGCGGAAGGCTTCCCCGGCGCTGCGCTCGGACTTGGCCTTGACCGACGCGCCAAAGCCGATGCCCGATTTCTCGGACCGGTTGGCGATGACCTTTTCCAGCCCGTCGAAGGCACCGCCGCAGATGAACAGGATGTTGGTCGTGTCGATCTGCAGGAAGTCCTGGTTCGGGTGCTTGCGGCCACCCTGCGGCGGCACCGAGGCCATCGTGCCCTCGACCAGCTTCAGCAGCGCCTGCTGCACGCCCTCGCCGGACACGTCTCGCGTGATCGACGGGTTATCCGACTTGCGGCTGATCTTGTCGATCTCGTCGATGTAGACGATGCCGCGCTGGGCACGCTCGACCTCGTAGTTGCAGTTCTGCAGCAGCTTCTGGATGATGTTCTCGACATCCTCGCCGACATAGCCGGCTTCGGTCAGCGTCGTGGCGTCGGCGATCACGAACGGCACGTTCAGCAGCCGGGCGAGTGTCTGGGCCAGCAGCGTCTTGCCGGAGCCGGTCGGGCCGATCAGCAGGATGTTGCTCTTGGACAGCTCGACCTCGTCGCTCTTGGCCTTGCCGGCCATGTGCTTGAGGCGCTTGTAGTGGTTGTAGACCGCCACGGCCAGCGTGCGCTTGGCCTGGTCCTGACCGATGACGTACTGGTCGAGGCTGGCCTTGATGTCGCTGGGCACCGGCAGGTCGTCGCGGCTGGTCTTGCCAGGCACGTCCGTGGCGGGCGCCTCGTCACGGATGATGTCGTTGCACAGTTCGATGCACTCGTCGCAGATGAACACCGACGGACCGGCGATCAGCTTCTTGACCTCGTGCTGGCTCTTGCCGCAGAACGAACAGTACAGCGTCTTTTCGCCGGAGGAGCCTTTTTTCTCGGGCATGGAATGCGGCCTTGTCGAATCGGAGAAAGGTGGAAGTCGGTGCGGATCAGGCGCGCTTGCTGATGACCTGGTCGATCAGGCCATAGGTCTGGGCTTCGGCAGCGGACATGTAGTAGTCGCGCTCGGTGTCGGCCTGGATCTTCTCCAGCGGCTGCCCCGACCGGTCGGCCAGGATGCGGTTGAGCTGCTCGCGGGTCTTGAGGATCTCGCGGGCGTGGATCTCGATGTCGGTGGCCTGACCCTGCGTGCCGCCGAGCGGCTGGTGGATCATGATCTTGGCGTTCGGCAGGGCGAAGCGCTTGCCCTTCTCGCCAGCCGTCAGCAGGAACGCGCCCATGCTCGCGGCCATGCCCATGCACAGCGTGGAGACCTGGGGCTTGATGAACTGCATCGTGTCGTAGATCGACATGCCGGCCGAGACACTGCCGCCGGGAGAGTTGATGTAGAGGGAGATGTCCTTGTCGGGATTCTCGCTCTCCAGGAACAGCAACTGGGCGACCACCAGATTGGCCGTCTGGTCGTTCACCGGGCCGACCAGGAAGATGACCCGCTCGCGCAGCAGGCGCGAATAGATGTCGTAGGAGCGCTCGCCGCGTCCGGATTGTTCGATGACGATGGGCACCATGCCCAGGTTCTGCGTGTCGATTGCGCTCATTGGAGACCCTTGAAACATCACTGTGTCGCGCTGATGACCGCTCGGTACGGGTCGGCCGTCAGCGATGAACCCGATTATGGGGGTTGCCGGCATTCAACGCCGGACACGGGGGAGGCCATCATGTGACAAGGGGCGCTCGTGGCGCCCCTTGTTTGTGCTTTACCGACTCCGGAAGTCGGCTAGTGCCGAAGCACCTCAGGCACCCATCAGCTCGTCAAACGCCAGCGCCTTGTCGGTGACCTTGGCCTGGCCCAGCACGAAGTCGGACACGTTGGCCTCGATGACCACCGCCTCGACCTCGGCCAGACGCTGCTGGTCGCCCAGATACCAGGCCATCACGTCGGCCGGACGCTCGTAGCTCTGCGCCATTTCCTCGATGTGGGCGCGGATCTGGTCCGGCGTGGCCGACAGCGAGTGGGTGCGCACGACCTCGGCCACCGTCAGGCCCAGGCGCACGCGACGCTCGGCTTGCGGCTGGAACACTTCGTTCGGGATCGGGGCCTTGTCGGCATCCTTGACGCCGCGCTGCTTCAGGTCGGCCCGGGCGTTCTCGACCAGACGGCCGAGTTCGTTGTCCACCAGCGCCTTGGGCAGGTCGAACGAGGTCGCCGACTCCAGCGCCGCCATCACGGCCTGCTTGTTGCGGGCGGCGACGCGGAACTTGACTTCGCGTTCCAGGTTCTTCTTGATGTCGGCGCGCAGACCTTCGACGGTCGCGTCGGCGATGCCCAGCGACTCGGCGAACGCGGTGTCCACGTCCGGCAGGTTCTGCTGCTCGACCTTCTTCAGCGTGACGAGGAAGTCGGCTTCCTTGCCGGCCACGTCTTCGCCGTGGTAGTCGTCAGGGAACTTCAGCGGGAAGGTCTTCGACTCTCCAGCCTTCATGCCACGCACCGCCGTCTCGAAGGCTTCGAGCATGCGGCCTTCGCCCATCAGGAACTGGAAGCCTTCGGCCTGGCCGCCCTGGAAGCTGTCGCCGTCGATCTTGCCGTCGAAGTCGATGGTCACGCGGTCGCCGTCGGCGGCCACGTCATCGGCGGCGCGCTCGGTGAACGTGCGGCGCTGCTTGCGCAGGATGTCGATGGTGCGGTCGATGGCGGCGTCGGTGACCTCGGAGGACACACGCTCGATCTCGACGGCGGTCAGGTCGCCGACCACCACGTCCGGGTACACCTCGAAGGTCGCGTCGAAGGCGACTTGCCCTTCAGGCGCTTCTTCCTTCTCGGTGATGCGCGGCGTGCCCGCCACGCGCACCTGGGCTTCGGTCACCGCGTCCTGGAAAGCCTGACCGACCTTGTCGTTCATGACTTCGTACTGGACCGAGTAGCCGTAGCGCTGGGCGACGACAGACATCGGCACCTTGCCGGGACGGAATCCGTCGATCTTGACCGTGCGGGCCATGCGCTTGAGGCGGTTCTCGACCTCGGTCTGGAGTTCGACGGCCGACAAGGTCAGCGTGATACGGCGCTCGAGCTTGTCGAGGGTCTCCACAGTAACAGCCATGTTCTGAAGCTCTTTAGGTTGCTTGAATCTGGGGGAGTTGCGTGCCTGATGTGGTGCGCGGAGCCGGACTCGAACCGGCACGCCCGTGAAGGCGTCAGGACCTAAACCTGGTGCGTCTACCAATTTCGCCACCCGCGCGGCACGCGTCGGAAATTCCCGGAACCTTGAATTCTAACCCGATCGGACTGGCGCCCTTTTCAGGTCAGTTTCAGGCCGGCGCAGACCGGCGTCACGCCTTCTTGACCCGGAACCACGCCGCGTACATCGCCGGCAGCGCCAGCAGCGTCAGCGCCGTGGCGACGATCAGCCCGCCCATGATCGCCACCGCCATCGGCCCCCAGAAGATGCTGCGCGACAGCGGGATCATGGCCAGCACGGCGGCCGCGGCCGTCAGCACGATCGGCCGGAACCGCCGCACCGCCGACTCGACCACCGCGTTCCAGTCCGGCACGCCCGCCGCCCGGTCCTGCTCGATCTGATCGATCAGGATCACCGAGTTGCGCATGATCATGCCCATCAGCGCGATCACGCCCAGCAGCGCCACGAAACCGAACGGCCGGTCCAGCAGGATCAGCGCCGCG
Organism: Sphaerotilus sp.; assembly: GCF_034519685.1. Taxonomy (GTDB): domain Bacteria; phylum Pseudomonadota; class Gammaproteobacteria; order Burkholderiales; family Burkholderiaceae_C; genus Sphaerotilus. The sequence goes on from NZ_JAXHOF010000003.1 coordinate 915,371, forward strand.
GCCACGCCGGCAATGCCCATCGGGCCGGTCAGGAACACCAGCATGGCCCGCGCGAAGCTCTGCAACTGCAGCATCAGCAGCGTGAACGTGACGAACAGCATCACCGGCACGCCGGCTGCGATCGAGCCCTGCCCCTTGCTGCTCTCGGCCACGGCGCCGGCGATCTCGATCGCATAGCCCGGCGGCATGCGCGCCTGGAGCTTCTCCAGCGCCGGCCACAGCTCGTTCGTCACGGTCGGCCCCTGCATGCCTTCTGGCACATCGCCCTGCACCGTGATGGCGTACTTGCGCCCCTCACGCCACATCACGCCCGGCTCCCAGACATGGTCGATGCGCGCGATCTGCGTCAGCGGGATCGGCTTGCCGCTGCTGGTCGGCACGTAGGCGCTGCCCAGGTCGGTGATCGCGTCACGCTCGCTGGTCGGTTGGCGCATCACGATGTCGATCAGCTTGTCGCCCTCGCGGAACTGGCCCACCGGCGTGCCGCTGAGCAGCATGCGCGTGGCCTGCGCGATCGACTGGCTGGTCACGCCGAGCGCGCGCGCCTTGTCCTGGTCGATCTGCAGGCGCAGCACCTTGACCGACTCGTTCCAGTTGTCGTTCACGCCCAGCATGTTCGGACTGGCGAGCAGGATGTCCTTGGCCTGGTCGGCCCAGACCCGCACCGTCTGCGGATCGGCGCCGACGACACGGAACTGCACCGGGTACGGCACGGGCGGCCCGCTTGGCAGCAGCTGCACCCGCCCGCGCACCTCCGGGAACTCGTCGGCCAGCAGCGTCGGCAGCCGCTTGCGCAGCGCCTCGCGCTCGGCCATGCCCTTGGGCAGCACGATGGACTGGCTCACGTTGGTCTGCGGGAAGATCTGGTCCAGCGGCAGGTAGAACCGCGGCGTGCCGCTGCCGATCCAGGTCGTCACCGTCTCGACGCCGGCTTCCTGCTGCATGCGCTTCTGGAAGCGCTCGGCCACACGCTCGCTCTCCTGGATCGTCGAGCCCTCCGGCAGCCACAGGTTGACCATGATCTCCATGCGGCTCGAATCGGGGAAGAACTGCTGCTGCACCTTGCCCATGCCGGCCAGCCCGAGCACGAACACGCCGATCGTCAGCGCGATCGTGACCCAGCGGTGGTCCACGCACCAGCCCACCAGGCCACGGAAGCGGTTGTAGAACGGCGTGTCGAACAGGTCGTGCGACTGCCCCTCGGCGTGTGGCTTCACCCGCAGCAAGCGTGCGCCCAGGTACGGCACGAAATACACCGACACCACCCACGAGATCACCAGCGCCGCCGAGGTCACGGCGAAGATCGCGAAGGTGTACTCGCCCACCGTCGACTTGGCCATGCCGATCGGCAGGAAGCCGGCGGCGGTGATGAGCGTGCCGGTGAGCATCGGCATCGAGGTGGCGTCGTAGGCGTAGGTGGCGGCGTAGAGCTTGTCGTGGCCTTCCTCCAGCTTGCGCACCATCATCTCGACGGCAATGATCGCGTCATCCACCAGCAAGCCCAGCGCGATGATGAGCGAGCCCAGCGAGATCTTGTGCAGGCCCACGCCCCAGTAATACATGGTGATGAAGGTGATCGACAGCACCAGCGGGATCGTGATCGCCACCACCAGCCCCGGCCAGATGTCGATGCGCAGTGGCTTGAAATGCAGCCCCAGGCTGATGAAGCTCACCGCCAGCACCACCGCGATCGCCTCGACCAGCACCTTGACGAACTCGCCCACCGACTGCGACACGGCCACCGGCTGGTCCTGGATCTGCGACAGCGTGATGCCGGCCGGCAGTTCGGCGCGGATCTGCTCGACACGGGCATGCAGCGCCTGCCCGAGCGCGATGATGTCGCCGCCCTTGGCCATCGACACGCCCAGCGCGATCACCGGCTCGCCCTGGTGGCGCACCTTGACGGCCGGCGGGTCGCTGTAGCCGCGCTTGATCGTGGCGACATCGCCCAGCTTGGTCATGCTCGCCACGCCGGTGGCCGGGTTGACGACGCGGATCGGCAACTGGCCGAGTTCCTCGACCGAGCGGAACTGGCCGCCCACCCGCACCTGCAGGTTCTGGCTGTCGGCGTTGAGCACACCGGCGCTCTCGACCGCGTTCTGCGTGCCGATCTGCGCGATCACCTGGTTCAGGTCGAGGCCGAGCTGCGCCAGGCGCTTGCCCGACAGCTCGATGAAGACCTTCTCCGGCTGCGCGCCGAAGGTCTCCACCTTGGCCACGTCCTGGACCTGCAGCAGCTTCGAGCGCACGTCGTCGGCGAACTCGCGCAGCTCTTCCTGGCTGAAGCCGTCGGCCGACAGCGCCACGATCGAGCCGTAGACATCGCCGAACTCGTCGTTGAAGAACGGGCCGATCACGCCGGCCGGCAGCGTGCCGCGCATGTCGCCGATCTTCTTGCGCGTCTGGTACCAGATCTGCGGCACGTCCTTCGGCGGCGAGCTGTCCTTGATCTGGAAGATCGTCACCGACTCGCCGGGCTTGGTGTAGCTGCGGATGATGTCGGCGTTGGGGACTTCCTGCAGCGTCTTCTCGATCTTGTCGGTGACCTGGTCGGCCATCTGCTGGGCGGTGGCGCCGGGCCAGACGGCCTGCACGACCATCGCGCGGAAGGTGAACGGCGGATCCTCGTCCTGGCCGAGCTGGAAGTACGCGGCGCAGCCGAGCACCATCAGCACGACCATCAGGTAGCGGGTCAGCGCCGGGTGTTCCAGCGCCCAGCGCGAGATGTTGAAGCCCGAACGCGAGCCGGTGTCGTGGGTGTGCGGTTTCATGGCGCCGACCTCACCGCGACGCCGCCGGGCGCACCGGCTCGATGTAGCGCTTGACCTTCATGCCGGCCGTCAGCACATGGACGCCGGCCGTGACCACCTCCTGCCCCGGCTGCACGCCGCCCCCGACCAGCACCAGATTGCCGTCCGCACCGGCGATCTGCACCGGCTGCGGCTTGACCGTCATCGTCGCCGGGTCGAGCAGCCAGACGGCGCTCTTGCCGCCCTGCTCCACCACGGCCGCCAGCGGCAGGCGCACCACCGCGTCGCGCTTGACGAGGTCGAACGCCACGGTGGCCGTCTGGCCCAGGCGCACCTCCGCGGCGGGCACGTTCAGGTCGGCCTTGGCGACGAAGGTGCGCGTGGTCGGATCGGCGGCGGCAGCGAGTTCACGCAGCGTGGCGCGCACCGGCTCGCCGCCTGCGCCCCAGAGGCGCACCTGCAGCGCGCCCGGCTGCTTCAGCAGCGCCCGCGCCGAGGCCACCCGGTCTTCCGGCACGTTGAACACCACATCGCGGGCGCCGGCCAGCGCCAGCCGCACGATCGACGCACCCGTCCCGACCACGGCGCCCGGCTCGGCATCCACACCGGTCACGACACCGGCCGCATCGGCGATCAGGCGGGTGTACTGCGCCTGGTTGCCCTGCACGCCGACCTGGACGCGGGCCTGGTCGAGCGTGGCCTGGGCCGCCTTGACGGCGGTTTCGCGACGCTCCAGCTCGGCCCCGCCGATGAAGCCCTGGCCATGCAGCTCGCGGTAGCGCTTCAGGTCGGCATTCACCTGGTCCCAGTTCGCCTGCGCGGCGCGCAAACCGGCGGCCGCCGCGTCCTGGCCGAGCTTCAGATCCGACGGATCGAGCTGCGCGATCACCTGCCCCGCCTTCACCTCATCGCCCAGGTTGACCGCGCGGCTCATCAGCTTGCCCCCGACCCGGAAGCCCAGCCGCGTCTCGGTGCGCGCCTTGATCTCGCCGGCGTACTCCTGCTGCGCGGTGGCCGACTCGGTGCTCACCTTCTGCGTGCGCACGGCGCGGATCGGCTCGGGCGCAGGCTCCGGCCGCGAACAGGCCGCGAGCAGGGTGAGCATCGACAGGCCGGCGGCCATCGACAGGGGGCGGCGGGCGCGATCGGGAAGGGGTCGCATGGGGGGTGGCTCCGAACTGACTGACTGGTCAGTAATGTACGAGTCGGTCTTCGCCGTTGTCAATTCCTGCGGCCGTCCGTGGCGATAATCACGCACCTTGCGCCCCGGACCCACCATGAGCGTCGACCACTACGAAAACTTCCCCGTCGCCTCGGTGCTGTGCCCGCCGGCGCTGCGCCCGGCCGTGACGGCGATCTACTGGTTCGCCCGCACGGCCGACGACATCGCCGACGAGGGCGACGCGACGCCCGAGCAGCGCCGGGCCGACCTCGACGCCTACCGCGAAGACCTGCGCAGCGTCGCCCGCGGCCATGCGCCAACGCCACGCTGGGAAGGCGTCTTCGTGCCGCTGGCCGCCATGTTCCGCAGGCACCACCTGCCCTTGCCGCTGCTGGAGGCGCTGCTCTCCGCCTTCGAGCAGGACACGCACCAGCGCCGCTACCCGGACCGCACCGCGCTGCTCGACTACTGCCGGCGCTCGGCCAACCCGGTCGGGCGGCTGCTGCTGCACCTCTACGGTGTGCGCGACCTCGACTCGCTGACGCAGTCGGACGCGATCTGCACCGCGCTGCAGCTCATCAACTTCTGGCAAGACCTGAGCGTCGACCTGCCCCGCGACCGGCTGTACGTGCCGCTGACCGACTGCGCGGACGTGGGCGTGACGGTGCCGGACCTGATGCGCCAGCGCGACACCGGAGCCACGCGGGCACTGGTGGAGAAGGAGGTCCGCTGGGCGCGTGAGCTGATGCTGTCCGGCGCACCGCTGGCCACCCGGTTGCCCGGGCGCGCAGGCTGGGAGCTGCGGCTGGTGGTGCAAGGCGGCTTGCGCATCCTCGACAAGATCGAGGCGATGCATTTCGAGACGCTGCAGCGGCGACCAAAGGTCGGTTTGCTGGATGCGCCGGGGCTGGTGTGGGGCGCCATGCGCATGTGAGCGGCGCGTTCGCTGAGACAATCCCGCCCCATGACCACCTCGCCCGCGCAATACGTCCAGGAGAAGGCCGCCAGCAGCGGCTCCAGCTTCTATTACGCTTTCCTGTTCCTGCCCCCGGAACGCCGGGCCGCGATCACCGCGTTCTATGCGTTCTGCCGCGAGGTCGATGACGTGGTGGACGAGACGAGCGATGTCGGTGTGGCCGCGACCAAGCTGGCGTGGTGGCGCGCGGAAGTCGCCAAGGCCTTCGCCGGCCAGCCCTCGCAGCACCCGGTGCTGCAGGCGCTGATGCCGCACGCGCCGCTCTACCAGATCACCGCCGCGCACCTGCACGCCGTGATCGACGGCTGCGAGATGGACCTGCAGCAAAGCCGCTACCTCGACTTCCCCGGCCTGCAGCGCTACTGCCACCTCGTCGCTGGCATCGTCGGCGAGGTCGCGGCCCGCATCTTCGGCCAGACCGATCCGCAGACCACCGCCTACGCCCACAAGATGGGCCTGGCCTTCCAGCTCACCAACATCATCCGCGACGTGGGCGACGACGCGCGGCGCGGGCGGATCTACCTGCCGGTGAACGAGCTGAAGCAGTTCGACGTGAAGGCCAACGAAATCCTGAACCGCGGCTACAGCGAGCGTTTCACCGCGCTGATGCAGTTCCAGACCGAACGCGCCCACCGCACCTACGACGAAGCCCTCGCCTTGCTGCCCGACGCCGACCGCCGCGCGCAGAAACCGGGGCTGATGATGGCCAACATCTACCGCACATTGCTGCGCGAGATCGAGGCGAACCAGTTCCAGGTGCTGCACCAGCGCATCTCGCTGACGCCGGTGCGCAAGCTCTGGATCGCGATGCGGACGAACTGGCGCGGGCGGTGATGGCCAAGACAGTGATCACCAAACCGATCACTGCGGCTTAAAATCCGGGTTCATGTTCAATATTCTGGACTTTGGCCTCGCCTCTTCTGACGAAATCTGCCAGACCCTGGGGCATCGCCTCAAGGGTGTGCGGCTGACGCGGGGCTGGACGCAAGCCGAACTGGCGCGCCGGGCCGGGGTGTCGCGGGGCACCATCGTGACGCTCGAAGGCCATGGTCAGACGACCCTGGCCTCACTGGTGCGGGTGGTGCAGGTGCTGGGTCTGGAAAACGAGCTGCAATCGCTGTTCGTGCAACCGCCCCCTCGCTCCATCGCCGAGCTGGAGCGCCGCGCAGCCCCCCGTCAACGCGCCCCTCGCCAGCGACCGCCTCGGCCATGATCCGCAAAGTCCTGGTGCATTACGTCGGCTGGGGTGAGCGGTGGCGGCTGGGCACGCTGGCCCACGACGGACGTGATCTCCTGTTCGAGTATTCGGCCGATGCCTTGCGACAAGGTCTGGAGCTGTCACCGCGCCACCTGCCGCTGCGACCGGGTGTCTTCAGCGGATTCCCCGGGCATCAGCAGCACCTGCCGGGCCTCATCGCCGATGCGCTGCCCGATGGCTGGGGGCTGTTGGTGATGGACCGGCTGTTTCGCCAGAACGGCGTGAACCCGGCCATGGTCTCGCCGCTGGACCGCCTGAGCTTCCTCGGCGAGCGGACGCTGGGCGCGCTGACGTTCGAGCCGGCGCAGCCCCAGTCGAACACCCCGGACGACCTGCGGCTGCTCGACCTGGCGCGTGAGGCCCGTGCGGTGGTGCATGACCGGGACAGCGTGGCCTTGCGCCAACTGGCACTGCTGGGCGGCTCCCCGCAAGGCGCCCGGCCCAAGGTGCTGGTCCACCACGACCCGCGCACGTCCGACATCAGCACAGCGCCCTTCCCGGGCAGCCAGCCGTGGCTGGTCAAGTTCCAGGCGCGCAGCGAGCACAAGGAGGTCTGTGCGCTGGAAGACGCCTATGCGCAACTGGCGCGGGACGCAGGTCTGGACATGCCCGACACCCGCAGCTTCGACCTCGACACGCGCCTCGGGGCGTTTGGCATTGCCCGCTTCGATGTGGAGGCCGGGCTGCGCGTGCCGGTGCATACGCTGGCGGGGGCGCTGCAGGTGGATTTCCGGCTGCCGTCCGCCGTCGATTACACGACGCTGCTGCGGGCCACCCGGCTGTTCACGCGGGACGAGCGCGAGGTGTGCAAGGCCTACGAACGGGCGGTGTTCAATGTCGTGTTCCACAACCGCGACGACCATGCGAAGAACATCTCCTTCCGGCTCGGGCGGGATCGGCACTGGCGGCTGGCGCCGTGCTACGACCTGACGTTCTGTGAAGGACCGGGGGGCGAACACCAGATGGACGTGTGCGGCGAGGGTCGGGACATCACCCGCCGCCACCTGCTGACGCTGGCCGGTCAAGGTGGCGTGGACCGAGGCTGGGCGGCGGCCGTGGTAGACCGGATGGTCGATCTGGGCGGGCGTTTCACGGCCATCGCCGCCGGTCGCGCCATCAGGACGACCACGCTCAAGCGCGTGCGCAGCGCCATCGACGCCAATCGGCTGAGGCTGGCATGAGCACGGCCACCACCTCCACGGCGGTGATCGGCGCGGGCTGGGCCGGGCTGGCGGCGGCGGTGGCCGCGGTCGAGGCGGACGAGCGCGTCACGCTGTTCGAGATGGCGCCGCAAGCCGGTGGCCGCGCCCGCAGCCTTGCCGCCGAGCCGGGTGGCCTGCGGCTGGACAACGGCCAGCACATCCTGATCGGCGCCTACACCGCGACGCTCAGCCTGATGCAGCGCGTGGGTGTCGATCCCGAGGCGGTGCTGCTGCGCACGCCGCTGGCGCTGCTGGACCAGGACGGCGTCGGGCTGCGGTTGCCGAAGGGGCACCCGGTCATCGCGTTCACGCGGGCGGTGTGGGCGATGCGGCACTGGTCGCTACGCGAGCGGCTGGCCTTGAGCCATGCGGCGGCGGGCTGGATGCTGCGGCGCTTTCGTTGCGATGCGGCGCTGACGGTGGCGCAACTGACGGCCGGATTGCCGGCGCGGGTGCGGGCCGAGATCGTCGATCCGCTGTGCGTAGCGGCGCTGAACACGCCTGCCGACGCCGCGAGCGCCACGGTGTTCCTGCGCGTGCTGCACGACGCGCTGTTTGCCGGGCCGGGGGCGAGCGACCTGCTGATTCCGCGCAGGCCGCTGGCGGAGCTGCTGCCTGAGCCGGCGCTGCGCTGGCTGGCGCGGCACGGCGCGACGCTGCGCATCGGGCAGCGGGTGCAGCGGCTGGAGGCGCGGACGGACGGCGCGGGCTGGACGGTGGACGGCGCGGCGTTCGACCGCGTGGTGCTCGCCTGCAGCGCCAGCGAGGCGGCGCGGCTGACCCGCGACATTGCGCCGGCGTGGTCGGCCAGCGCGGCGGCGTTCGGGTATGAGCCGATCGTCACCGGCTATGTGCAGGCGGCCAATGCGCGACTCGCCGCCCCGATGGTGGCGCTCGCCGAGGGTCCGCAGGCGCCGGCACAGTTCGCGTTCGACCACGGCGCGCTGGGCATGACGCCGGGGCTGTTCGCGTTCGTGGTGAGCGGCGCGGCGCCGTGGGTCGCGCAAGGAATGGACGCGACTGGCGCCGCCTTGCTGGCACAGGCGCGGGCGGTGCTGCGCGGCGAAGGGGCCGCCGACGCCGTGCTGGTGAAGCTGGTGGCGGAGAAGCGGGCGACGTTTCGCTGCGTGCCGGGGCTACAGCGGCCCGCCGCCCGAGTGGCAGACAAGCTGAGCGCGGCGGGGGACTATGTTGACGGACCGTATCCCGCGACGATCGAAGGGGCGGTGCGCAGCGTACGTTCAATGTACTAACATTGCGCACCACCTCCCGGGACTCGCTCCATGACCACCGCCACCCGCTCCGCCCGCCTTGGCCTGCGCGCCACGCCCGACCAGGAAGCCGTGCTGCGCCGCGCCGCCGAGGTGGCGCACAAGTCGTTGACCGAGTTCATCCTGGACAGCGCCTGTCGCGCAGCAGAGCAGACGCTGCTCGACCAGCGGCTGTTCATCGCGTCTCCCGCGCAAGGCCAGGCCCTGCTCGATCTGCTGGACCAGGCCCCGGCCGACAACCCCGGCCTGCGTGCGCTGTTTGCCCGCAAGGCGCCATGGGAAACCGCGTGACGCTGTCGGCCCCGCAGCCGCTCGGTGCGGCACACGGGCTGGACGATTTCCACTGCGGCCAGCCCACGCTTGATGACTGGCTGGTTCGCCACGCCCGCCAGGCACAGGCCAGCGGCTCGGCGCGCACCTTTGTCGTCACGACGGACGCTGGTGCAGTGGTGGGCTACTTCGCACTCACCGTCGGACAGATCGACACGCTGGAAGCCCCCGAGCGCATACGGCAAGGCATGGGGCGCTATCCGCTGCCGGTCGTGGTGCTGGCCCGACTGGCGGTGGACCAGCGGTCGCAGGGGCTGGGCGTTGGGGTCGGGCTGCTGAAGGACGCCATCCGGCGCACGCTGCTCATCGCCGATCAAGCCGGCATCCGGGCGATGCTGACCCACCCGATCGACGCACCTGCTGCAGCGTTCTACCGCCGCTTCGGGTTTGTCGATTCGCCGCTGGGGGCGCCGCAGATGCTGTTGCTGCTCAAGGATGCGCGGCGGGTGGTCTGAACGCCGCGTCGCTCCCTCGTGTCGCTCGAATCGCCTCCCCTCACGGCAGGCGGAATGTTCAATCAGAAAAGCAACCAGAAAAGCAAAAAGCCGACCCACAGGCCGGCTTCCATCCCACGAGGGCGAACCCTCAGTGGCACAGTGGATTCAGGTTCAGGCGAAGTTCGCTTCCGCGAACGACCAGTTCACCAGGCTGTTCAGGAAGGTCTCGACGAACTTCGGACGCAGGTTGCGGTAGTCCACGTAGTAGGCGTGCTCCCACACGTCGATGCACAGCAGGGCCTTGTCGCCGGTCGTCAGCGGGGTGCCGGCAGCGCCCATGTTGACGATGTCCACCGAGCCGTCGGCCTTCTTCACCAGCCACGTCCAGCCGGAGCCGAAGTTGCCCACGGCGGAGGCCTGGAACGCCTTCTTGAACTCGTCGACCGAGCCCCACTTGGCGTTGATCGCGTCGGCCAGCGCGCCGGTCGGGGCGCCGCCGCCGTTCGGGCTCAGGCAGTTCCAGAAGAAGGTGTGGTTCCAGACCTGCGCGGCGTTGTTGTAGACGCCGCCGGCCGGAGCCTTCTTGACGATGGCTTCCAGGTCGAGGTCGGCGTAGTCCGTGCCCTTGATCAGGTTGTTGAGGTTGGTGACATACGCCTGGTGGTGCTTGGCGTAGTGGTATTCGAAGGTTTCCTTCGACATGTGCGGGGCCAGGGCGTCCATCGCGAACGGCAGTGCGGGCAGGGTGTGTTCCATGTGCTTCCTCGTGTGCAGCGACCAGGGGCGGTCGAAGTGAAAAACGGCTGGGCGGATTGTAGGCAAGGCGCTCAATCCGCGCTCGGATGGGGCTGGTTCGGCTCGATGGCGGTGACCGTGGTCTGCACCCGGCCGTCGCGCAGCACCGCCGTCAGCGCCGCACCCGGCTGCACCTGCCCGACCGAGACCAGCGCGCGGCCAGTGTCGTCGGTGACCCAGGCGTAGCCGCGCTGCAGCACACGCGCCGGGTCCAGCGCCTGCAGCCGCGCGGCCAGCAGGTCGAGCCGCTGGCCACGCCGCTGCAGCGTCTGCGGTAGCGCGGCGGCGTGGCGCTGGGCGAGCAGGGCCAGTCGCTGCTGGTGCTGGCGCAGCGCATCGGTCGGCCGCGACAGGCGCAGGCCGGCGCGGTCCAGACGCTGCACCTCGCGGTCCAGACGGCGCTGCAGGCCCTGGCGCAACTGCCGGTCACGCTGCGCCAGCGTCTCCAGACACGCTGCCCGCTCGGGCGCGGCCAGCTCGGCCGCCGCAGTCGGTGTCGGCGCGCGCAGGTCGGCGGCAAAGTCGGCCAGCGTGAAATCCGTTTCATGGCCCACGCCGCACACCACCGGCACCGGCGACGCCTCGATCGCCCGCACCACCGCCTCGTCGTTGAACGCCCACAGGTCTTCCAGCGAGCCGCCGCCCCGGCAGACGATCAGCGCGTCGACTTCGCCCCGCTGCCCGGCCTCGGTGATGGCCCGCACCAGCAGCGGCGGCGCCTCGGTCCCCTGCACGGGCGCCGGGTAGACGATCACCTCGACATGCGGCGCACGGCGGCGCAGCGCGGTCACCACGTCGTGCAGCGCCGCCGCCGCCAGCGAGGTGACGACGCCGAGGCGGCGCGGGAAGGCCGGCAACGGGCGCTTGCGGTCGGCATCGAACAGCCCTTCGGCTTCAAGGCGGGCCTTCAGGCGCAGGAATTGCTCCATCAGCGCGCCCTCGCCCGCCGGGCGCATCGCCTCGACGATCATCTGCAGCTCGCCGCGCGGCTCGTAGACCGCCAGCTTGCCCCGCAGCTCGACCGCCTGCCCGTCGCGCGGCGAGAAATCGAGGTACCCGGCCGCCCGCCGGAACATCGCGCAGCGCAGGCCTGCGCTGCCGTCCGGCGCGCGCAGATTGAAGTAGCAGTGGCCGCTGGCCGCCCGCGTGAACCCGGCCAGCTCGCCCCGCACGGCCACGGCGCCGAAGCGCGTCTGCAGCGTGTCACCAATGGCTTGCACCAGCAGGGCCACATCCCAGACCCGGGCGCCGTTTGCAGTGTTCATGCGGAATTCAAAACTTCACGGTTGATTAAAAAACAGGCAATCCAACAAAACATCTGCCCTGACAAGCACTTGGCGCCGCTGTCCTCAGCTTTTCCCCAACCTTATCCACAGCCACCGGGGAGAAACTGGAGTCCTTGTCCCGCACTGGCAGAAGGTTGACGCCGGCGCCTTGAGGCCATAATCATCGGCACTGCGCCGCGCCGCGCTCGGCTGCGGATGTCCACCTCACACCGGGGAACGACCCTTGTTTTCGATCATACAAGCCGCTGGCTGGCCGATCTGGCCGCTGATCCTGTGCTCCATCGCCGCTCTGGCCATCATCATCGAGCGCTTCATGAGCCTGCGCGCCGCCAAGGTCGCACCGCCCAAGCTGCTCGACGAAGTGCTCGCGGTCACCCGCAGCAGCCTGCCCTCGGCGGACGTGGTCGACAAGCTGCACGGCAATTCGGTGCTCGGCACCGTGCTGGCGGGCGGCATCCGCGCTGCGATGGCCGACCCGCGCTGCGACGAGACCCAGCTGCGCAACGCCTTCGAGAACGCAGGCCGCATCGCCACCCATCGGCTGGAGCGCTACCTCAACGCGCTCGGCACGATCGCCTCGGCCGCGCCGCTGCTGGGCCTGCTGGGCACGGTGGTCGGCATGATCGAGATCTTCGGCGCCCAGTCGCCCACCACGGGCAGCAATCCGGAAGCCCTTGCGCACGGCATCTCGGTGGCGCTCTACAACACCGCGTTCGGCCTGATCGTGGCGATCCCGGCACTGATGTTCTACCGCTATTTCCGCGGGCAAGTGGACGAGTTCGTGCTGACGCTGGAGCAGGCGGCCGAGCGGCTGCTGCCGCAGCTGCTGTCGCGCACGCCGCGCCGCTGAGCCGGGAGTCGCACGATGGCCATGAACTTCCGCCACCGCCGCCCCGAGGAACCGGAGATCAACCTGATCCCGTTCATCGACGTGCTGCTGGTGGTGCTCATCTTCCTGATGCTCACCACGACCTACGCCAAATACACGCAGCTCAAGATCACGCTGCCGGTGGCCGAGTCGAACCGGATCGACAGCCAGCCGCGCGAGATCGTGGTCGGCGTGTCCTCGGACGGGGTCTACACGATCAACAAGCTGCCGGTGGAGGGCGTGGGCATCGAGGTGCTGACCAATGCGCTGACCGTCGCGGCGCAGGGCGACGTCAACCGGACGGTGATCGTGTCGGCCGACGCAATGGCGGCGCACCAGAGCGTCATCAACGTCATGGACGCGGCGCGCCGCGCCGGGCTGGTGCAACTCACCTTTGCCACCCAGAGCGCCCGCAGCGGCGGCAAGGGTCCGTGAACCGGTGACCGCAGCGGCGCGGCTAGAGGCGGTCTGGCGCGAGGGCGGGCCGGCGCAGTGGGCGCTGCGGCCGCTCGGGGCGCTGCACGCGGCCCTGGTCGGGCTGCGGCGCTGGCAGTACCGACAGGGCTGGAAGCACACGGTCCGGCTGCCCTGCCCCGTCATCGTCGTCGGCAACCGCGTCGCGGGCGGCGCCGGCAAGACACCGACCACGCTCGCCCTGATCGGCGCGCTGCAGCAGGCCGGCTGGCGCCCCGGCATCGTCTCGCGGGGACACGGCAGCCGGGAATCCGGCCCGCGTCCGGTCGGTCCGGACGCGCAGGCGGTCGCCGTGGGCGACGAGCCGCTGCTGATGCAGCGCCGCACGGGCGTGCCGGTCTGGGTCGGCCGCGACCGCGCCGCCGCCGCGCACGCGCTGCTGGCGGCCCATCCCGAGGTGAACGTGCTGGTCTGCGATGACGGGCTGCAGCACCTGCGGCTGGGCCGCGACATCGAGGTCGTGGTGTTCGACGAACGCGGGGCGGGCAATGGCTGGCTGCTGCCGGCGGGGCCGCTGCGCGAGCCGATCGACGCGCCCGCCTCTGCACCCCACCAGTTCACCCTGTACAACGCGGCGCGTCCCAGCACCGCCCTGCCCGGCGACTGTGCGACACGGCAGCTCGCCGGAGCGGTCGACCTCGCCGGCTGGTGGTCTGGCGCGCCCGCCACGCCCGCACAGCTTGCGGCGCTGCGCGGTCGGCAGTTGCTCGCCAGCGCGGGCATCGGGCAGCCGCAGCGCTTCTTCGACGCGCTGCGCACCGCCGGCCTGACCCTCGACACCCTCGCGCTGGACGACCACCACGACCACGCCCGCCTGCCCTGGCCAGACAGCGTCACCGAGGTGGTCGTGACCGAGAAGGACGCCGTCAAGCTCGCCCCGCAGCGCGTGGCCGCCGAGCGTCCGGGGCTGCGCGTGTGGGTCGTGCCGCTGGTGCTGGGACTGCCGCCGGTGTTCATCCGGCGCGTGCTGGACGCGCTCGGCCCCGCGCCGGCAAGGTAGCATCACGCCCCATGGACACCCGCCTGATGCAACTGCTCGTCTGCCCGCTCTGCAAGGGGCCGCTCAACCATGACCACGCCACGCATGAACTGGTCTGCCCGGCCGACCGGCTGGCGTTTCCGATCCGCGACGGCATGGCCGTGATGCTCGAAAGCGAAGCGCGCACGGTCGATCCGGATGCCCCGCCGCCGTCGCCACTGCCCTTCCCCGCCGACACCGCTGCGCCATGACGATGGACTGCACCGTCCTCATCCCGGCACGACTCTCGTCGACGCGCCTGCCGGGCAAGCCGCTGGCGGACCTGGGCGGTCTGCCGATGATCGTGCGCGTGGCGCAGCGCTGCGCCACCGCTGGTGCGCGGGACGTGGTGGTCGCCACCGACGCACCCGAAGTGGTCGCGGCCTGTGCGGCGCACGGCGTGCGCGTGGTGCTGACCCGCGCCGACCACGCCACCGGCAGCGACCGGCTGGCCGAAGCCTGCGCACTGCTCGGGCTCGACGGCAATGACCTCGTCGTCAACGTGCAGGGCGACGAGCCGCTGATCGACGTGGCGCTGATCGCCGCCTGTGTGCAAGGTCTCCTGCAACAGCCGGACTGCGTCATGAGCACGGCCGCGCACGCCATCGACAGTGTCGAGGAGTTCGTCAACCCAAACGTCGTCAAGGTGGTCTGCGACGCGGTGGGGGGCGCGCTGTACTTCTCGCGCGCGCCGCTGCCGTGGTGGCGCGATGGCAATGCGGACGGCATCACCGCGCTGCCGACCGATCCCGCCCCGCTGCGCCACATCGGCATCTACGGCTACCGCGCCGGGTTCCTGCGCCGTTTCCCCACGCTCAGCGCCAGCCCGGTGGAGCAGGTCGAGTCGCTGGAGCAGTTGCGGGTGCTGTGGCATGGCGAGCGCATCGCGGTGCATGTCAGCGACACCCGGCCCGGCCCCGGCGTGGACACGCCGGACGACCTCGAACGGGTGCGCCGCCACTTCGACACCGTCGCGACGGGCTGAATACCCCAGATTCCGCGCCAGCAAAACCCTGGGCAGACCCTGACGTTCGACCGACACGACGCACCCCGTCGAGTCAGTTTCAACTCAGGGGAGGCATGGTATTCTCAAAACGAACCTCAGAATTCGCAGTACCTTTCACGCTTTCACGACAGCTTTAGGCATCACGCCATCAGCATCACCTGCTGACAGACAGAGACCGAGGAGATCCATGAGACTGATCCTGTTGGGCGCCCCCGGCGCCGGCAAAGGCACGCAAGCGGCCTTCATCTGCCAGAAATACGGCATTCCCCAGATCTCCACCGGCGACATGCTGCGCGCAGCCGTCAAGGCGGGCACGGAGATGGGCCTGGCGGCCAAGAAGGTGATGGACGCGGGCGGCCTCGTCGGCGACGACATCATCATCGGCCTGGTCAAGGAACGCATCACGCAGCCCGACTGCGCCAGCGGCTTCCTGTTCGACGGCTTCCCCCGCACCATCCCGCAGGCGGACGCGATGAAGGCTGCGGGCGTCAAGCTCGACTACGTGCTGGAAATCGACGTGCCGGATGCGTCCATCATCCAGCGCATGAGCGGCCGCCGTGTCCATGTGGCCTCGGGCCGCACCTACCACGTCGTCTTCAACCCGCCCAAGGTCGAAGGCAAGGACGACGTGACCGGCGAAGACCTGATCCAGCGCGCCGATGACGCCGAAGACACCGTGCGCAAGCGCCTGGAGGTCTACCAGAGCCAGACCCGTCCGCTGGTCGACTACTACTCGCAGTGGGCCGCCACCGGCGACGCCGCCGCCCCCCAGTACCGTGCCATCAGCGGCACGGGCACGGTCGACGAGATCACGGCCCGCGCGTTCGCCGCACTGGGCTGACACGGTGGAACAGCATCGGGTGCACCGTGTCGATCAGAAACGGTAACCGATGCGCAACCCACCCCAGTGCCGGCCCTGGACCAGGATCGGCGCTGCCACTTCCTTGAGCAGCACGAAGTTGCCGCCGCCCATGTCGCGCCGATAGGTCTGCACGAGGAACGGCCGGCGGTTGCGGGCCGAGGCCAGACCGGTGCGGTCATTGAAGATGCGCCGGTAGCGGCTGTTCGCGGTGTTCCACACCACGTCACCGCGGCGCTGCGCCTGGCAGTAGATGCGGTTATGGGTGGCCACATAGCCGTTGCGGTCGACCGCAATGCAATAGACCACCTTGTCCCCGCTGGCCAGGACATGTTCCTGCACATCGGGAAACAGCCGATCCGCCAGCGGCACGAAGCGGGTCAGGAACTGCGGTGGATCGGTCTGCGCGATGGGCTGGTACTGCTCGTCGAACAGCGCCTTCAGATCGATCTGGCCACTGGCGAGCGCTTGCTCCAGCAAGGTACTGATGCGCTGCGCAGCGGCCTGTGCCGAACGGATCAGCGGTGTGTCCTCGGTCTCGACGCCACAGCCCGCCAGCTCGTCGATCAGACGCTCCGACACGGCGAGAAAGCGGTTGCTGCAGTTCATCGCAGTGTCCAGCCCGCCGATCGCCCCCTGGATTTCCTTGCCCAGCCGCTGCGTCTTGTCGATCACTTGCTGCGCGATCGTGCGGCTGATGTCGGCTGCAGCATCGATGCGGTGCACCGCAGTCTCCACATCGGCGAACGCCCGGTGGATCTGTCCCTGGTGCTGGCGCTCGACAGCGGGGTCGACACGGATGTCGCGCGAAAACGCCTCGATGCGCCGGTCCAGGTCGTCGAGTGTGCCCATGATGGTGCGGGAGGAGGTCTCCACGCGTCCGGCCAGATCTTTCACCGCATCGGCCACCACACCGAAGCCGCGGCCAGCCTCTCCAGCCCGCTTTGCCTCGACCGAAGCGTTGAAAGCCACCAGCCGGGTCTGCAAGGCGATCTGTCCGATGTCGCTGGCCGCATTGGCCACCTGGTGCAGGGTCTCGACGATGCCTGTGACCTCGCTGGCCACCTGCTCGACCTGCTGCCGCGCGCGGACCACCGCTTCCCGGCTCGCACCGGTGGCCTCACCGATCGCGTGCTGCGTTTCCTGCACGCGCCCCAGGTCCAGGTGGAGCAGCTGCATGGCGTCGAGCTGGGCGGCGACGATCTTCTGCGTGTCCTCGATGACGCCGCGGGTTTCCGCGGCATCACGCCCGATGTTGGACACCTGGCTCGACAGGCGCTGCACGACATCCGCGGGATTCGCCGTGGGGAGGACAGTGCCGTCGGCGCTCTGCGCGTCGGCCTCCGCGTCAGCGGGTGCGGTACGCCGTGAGCGCAGCAGGTTCAGCATGGGAAGGTCTCCAGATGTCGGGGCGGAATCACCAGGTGCGCAGCTTGGCGCGCAGACGGGCGATCGACTGGCTGTGCAGCTGGCAGACCCGCGACTCGGTGACGCCCAGGACCGCTGCGATTTCCTTGAGGTTCATGTCCTCTTCGTAATACATGCTCATCACGAACTGCTCGCGCTCGGGCAGGTGCTTGATGGCATCGACCAGCGCCTCGCGCATGCGCCGATCGTTCAGCCGCGCCAGCGGGTCAGCATCGTTGTCGGCCACGACATGGCGGTCCAGGTAGTCGTTCTCGCCCTCGTCTCCGCTCATGTCTTCGAGGTAGACCAGCTGGGTGCCGCGCACGCGGTTCAGGAGGTCCTGGTAGTCGGTGAGCGACAGGCCCATCTCGATGGCGATCTCGCTTTCGTGCGGTGCCCGGCCCAGGCGCTGTTCCAGCCGGTGCACGGCCGCCTCGATGTCGCGCTGGTGCTTGCGGTTGCTGCGGCTCATCCAGTCGCCGCCGCGCAGCTCGTCCAGCATGGCGCCGCGGATGCGCTGGGTGGCGAAGGTCTCGAACTGGACCCCCTGCTTCACGTCGAAGCGCGTGAGAGCGTCGGTCAGTCCGATCATGCCGACCTGGATCAGATCATCCAGTTCGACATTGGCCGGCAGCCGGGCAATCATCTGGTGCGCCAGACGCCGAACCAGCGAGCTGTATTGCTCCAGCATCTTGTTGGCTTCGAGTTGGCCCTTGGAGGTGTACATCAGGTGGCTCCGGATCGGTTCAGACCATCGACTGCAAAAGGGGTGACGAGGTCACCAGCGCCGGGCTGCGGCGCCCCAGCTCGGGCAGGACAAACGCCGCCGCGGCGTTCAGCGAGGCGTCCATGAAGGCCATGAGCGTTGCCGAGGCCGTGGTGGACAGCGCCGCGGCACGGGGGTCGATGTCGACCACGTCGTGACGGACACCGCCGAGAAACAGTGCGGCACACTGGGCCAGCCGGTCCTTGACCAGCCGGATGCCGGCCGAGCCGGTGGTGGCGCTGACCAGCAGGTCATGCGCCCGCCAGTCCGCGCGCTGCGACAGCACTTTCAGTGCGGCATAGGCGTGTGTCATCGACTCGGGCTGTTCGCCACAGATGACGATGGGGCGCGGGCGGCTCAGGTGCAGCTCCCCTCGCCCGAAAAGACGTGCCAGTTCGCTCGCCGAACCGTGCACCACCACCGCCTGCGACAACGGCGCCGCTTCGACGACTGCGCGCAGGAAACCCTGCGCATGCGGCGAACCGCTGCCGCTGGTCCAGCGGGCTGGCAGGCCCTGCGCGGACAGACTGGCCGTGCGGTCCGTCAGCACCTGGATGCGGCTGCCCAGATCGTCTGGTGTGCGCACCGGGGCCTGGACCGGATCACAGACATCGACCACCAGCGTGTAGAGCCCGAGCTGCTCCAGCGCCGCACAGATCTGCTGGATCAGCACGGACTCCTGGGCGACAAACGGATTCGACACCACGGGGATGAAGCGGACCGTGTGCGTCGAGAAAAGGCGGCGCAGACCATCGGCCTGGTCACCGGGTTGAGCACGACGAACTTCAGAAGGAACTGCCATCAGCGACTCCGTCGGCCAGTCCGGGCTCATGCACCCAGGTCTCGCGAGGTGTAAGCACTGCGGCGCAGCACCGGCCCGGTCGTGGCACCCGGCCGGGCAAAGGCCATGCTCACATCGCCAGGACTCATGCGCCATGCCTGGGAAGCGCTGCCACGCAGGGCGCGCTGGACCAGTGTCTGGCTGTTCAGGTGGTGCCAATCCTCGGGCACACGCTGCCCGGTGGCGACGGCCAGCACCTTCAGACGGTGGCGGATCATGGCGTCCAGCGCCGGCCCGAGCTTCACCGCTTCGTCGAGTTTCGACAGGATGATGCCCTTGGCCTGGTTCGCCTTGTAGGCGGTGATCACGTCCTCGATCGTCTCGGCCTGCTGCGCAGCATTGACCACCAGCAGGCGCTTGATGCTGCGGTGGGTCAGCATGTCCAGCAGGTCGCGGGTGCGGGCATCGCGCTGGGCCAGGCCCGCGGTGTCGATGAGCACCATCTTCTTGCCCGACAGCAGGTCCAGCAGGTCTTCCATCGCCGCCCGGTCATGGGCCGTGTGCACAGGCACGCCGAGGATGCGGCCATAGGCACGCAGCTGCTCGTGGGCGCCGACGCGGTAGGCGTCCAGCGTGATCAGGCCGAGCTGCGACGGGCCGTGGCGGGTGGCGAAGGCGGTGGCGAGCTTGGCGGTGGAGGTGGTCTTGCCGACGCCGGTCGAGCCGATCAGTGCATAGACACCGCCCTCGTCTTCCAGATCGGCCTCGTCCTCGCTGGTGAGCAGGTTGCGCTGCAGCAGATCGGCCACAGCACCCATCTCGTCCGCCTCATCGCCGGGCATGCCATCGACGATCTCGCGCACCAGCGCCGGCGAGAAGCCGCATTCCAGCAGGCGGGTGCTCAGTTGCACCTGGCGCGGACTCTTCTGCAGCCGGTCCATGAACGCCATCATCGTGAAACGCTCCTCGATCAGGCTCTTCATCGAGCGGATCTCGGCCAGCATGTCCGCGTCGGCCGCGGGAGACGAGGCGATCTCGGGTTCGTCGTCGAAGCCCTCGTCCACCGCCACCGAGCGGGTGTCCGCAGGGGGCGCAGCGAACGCCGCGGGACGTGCGGCAGCAGAGGAACGAACAGGCGCCGACGGGCTCAGCAGGAAGGGACGGATCGAGCCCTCCTCGGCACCTGGCGAGACCGGCGCCGGGGCCGGCGCGGACATGCGGGCACTGTCGGGCGGCAAGGACCAGTCCCCGTAGCTGGGCTCGGACAGCGGCGCCGAGCGTGCGGACGGCGGATCGCGCCGGGCATCGTGGCGCAGATCCGCCCGCGGCGCGGCCCGGGATTCGGCAGCGGCGGCACGGGCATCGGACTCGGAAGCCTCGGCACCTTCACGCCCGCTCAGCTCGGCCTTGCGCTTCTTGAGCATGCGCTCGCGCACATAGTCCTGAAAGGACAAGGTGCTCATCGCCAGCGTGCCGACATCGTCCTGCACCGGCGTGGACGGTGGCTCGGGAACGGCAGGTGCCCGAGGAGCCGCTGCCGCAGCGGCAGGCGGCGCGGAGGCGGCGGCCAGCGAGCGGGGCGCCGGCCGGCTCGGCTGAGGCGCAGGGGGAGCGGGCTGTGGCGCAGGGGCCGCAGGAGGGGCATCGTGGCGATCCAGCGCCTCGATGCTCTCGGATGGCATCGCCACCACCTCGACACCGTCACTGCTCGGCTTGGTCGACAGGATCACCGCGTTGTCGCCGAAGGTCTGACGCACTTTCTGCATCGCTTCGCGCGAGTTGCGCCCGAAAAAGCGCTTCACATTCATGAGTGTGCTCCGATGATCGAACCGATGCGGATCGAGTGGGTGTCAGGTATTTCGCTGTGCGCCAGCACCTTCAGGCGCGGCGCAGCGCGGCGCAGCAGGCGTGACAAGGTCGGGCGCAGCGCATCGGGCACCAGCAGGCAGGCCGCCTGGCCGAGGTCTTCCTGGCGGCGGGCCGCGTCGAAGGCGCCACGGCTGAGCTGGTCGGCCACGCTCGGGTCCAGCACCGGGCCGTTGGCGGCGGTCAGCGCCTGGGTCAGCAGCCGCTCCAGCTCGGGCTCCAGCGCGATCACGTCCAGCTCGCGCTGGGTGCCGTAGATCTGCTGGACGATGGCAGGGGCCAGCGCCACGCGCAGCCGCCGGGCCAGTTCGGCCGGATCGGTCACCCCGGCAGCCGACTGTTCTGCCAGCGATTCGACGATCGAGCGCATGTCGCGGATGTGCACGCCCTCTTCCAGCAAGGACTGGAGGATTTTCTGCAGTGGGACGATGCCGATCATCTTGGGGATCACGTCTTCGATCAGTTTGGGGGCCAGCTTGGTCACATGCTCGACCAGCGCCTGGGTTTCGGTGCGGCCCAGCAAACGGGCCGCGTGTTGTTGCATCAAGTGTGAAAGATGGGTCGCCACGACGGTCGAGGAATCAACAACGGTGTACCCGGCCATTTGGGCAGTTTCTCGCTGGCGCTCGTCGACCCACACCGCAGGCAGTCCAAAGGCCGGATCGACCGTGAGCTGACCCTGCAGCGCAGGCTGTGCATTGCCAGGATTGATGGCCAGAAACATCCCTGGATAGGCTTCGCCTTCGCCCACGACCGCGCCGCGCAGGGTAAGGCGGTACATGCTCGGCTTGAGTTCCAGGTTGTCACGGATGTGAACTGATGGCGGCAAAAAGCCCACCTCTTGCGCGAATTTCTTGCGCACGCCCTTGATGCGGTTCAGCAGATCTCCGCCCCGCTCCTTGTCCACCAGCGCGATCAGGCGGTAGCCGACCTCCATGCCGAGCGTGTCCACCGG
Source organism: Sphaerotilus sp. (assembly GCF_034519685.1). Taxonomy (GTDB): domain Bacteria; phylum Pseudomonadota; class Gammaproteobacteria; order Burkholderiales; family Burkholderiaceae_C; genus Sphaerotilus. Next base: position 936,838 of record NZ_JAXHOF010000003.1, read on the forward strand.
CTGCAGATCGTCCCAGCTCGCCTCTTCACCCGGGGCGCGCAGCGCGGGCTCGTCGTCCGCCAGCTGGCCAGCGGCGTCGGATGCGGCGAGCCGGTCGCCCCGACCGCGCATCGAGTAGGACAGGTAACCCAGCCCGCCGGCCACGGTCAGGAACACCAGGTGCGGCATGCCCGGAATCAGCCCGAGCAGGCCGATCACCCCGGCCGCCATGCCCACGGCCTGCGGCGTGCGGAACATCTGGCCAATGATCTGGGTGCCGACGTCCTGCTCCTTGCCGACCCGCGACACCACCATCGCCGCCGCCACCGAGATCAGCAGGCTGGGGATCTGCGCCACCAGCGCGTCGCCCACCGCCAGCAGCACATAGGTGCTCGCGGCAGCCGAGGCGCTCATGTCGTGCTGGGCCACGCCGATGATGAAGCCGCCGATGATGTTGATGAACAGGATCAGGATGCCGGCGATGGCGTCGCCCCGCACGAACTTGGACGCACCGTCCATCGAGCCGAAGAACTCCGCCTCGTTGCCGACCTCGATGCGGCGGCGCTTGGCTTCCTTCTCGTCGATCAGGCCGGCGTTCAGGTCGGCGTCGATCGCCATCTGCTTGCCGGGCATGGCGTCCAGCGTGAAGCGCGCACCAACCTCCGCGATCCGCTCGGCGCCCTTGGTCACCACGACGAAGTTGATGACCACCAGGATCGCGAAGACGATGAAGCCGACCGCGAAGTTGCCGCCGATCAGGAAATGGCCGAAGGACTCGATCACCGCGCCCGCCGCGCCCGGCCCCGTGTGGCCTTCGAGCAGCACGACCCGGCTCGACGCCACGTTCAGCGACAGCCGCAGCAAGGTCGTCAGCAGCAGCACCGACGGAAAGGCCGCGAAGTCCAGCGGCTTGACCATGTAGGACGCCACCACCATCACCATCAGCGCCGTGGCGATGTTGAAGGTGAACAGCAGGTCGAGCAGGAAGGTCGGCAGCGGCAGCACCATCATGGCCAGCACCATGATGATCATCACCGGCGCCGCCATGCCCTGCAGCCAGGCGGTGTTGCGGCCGAACAGGCGTTGCAGGTTCAGGGTCAGGGCGTTCATGGCGTGGGGGCTCCACCGTGGCGGGCGGCGTGCCGGTTGTGACGGGGATCGGCCGGATCCAGCTCTGGCGGCACAGGCACCAGATCAAGCGATGCCGGGTACGGTGCGCGACCGGCCATGGCCTCGCGCAGACGGAACACATGGGCCAGCACCTGGGCGACGGCGCTGTAGAGCGCCACGGGAATCTCGCGGTCCAGCTCCGTCGTGGCGTAGAGCGCGCGGGCCAGTGGTGGCGCCTCCAGCACCGGGACACGTGACGCAGTCGCCAGTTCGCGGATCTTCATCGCCACCAGATCGGTGCCCTTGGCCACCACCTTGGGCGCGCCACCGCTGGCCTCGCTGTACTGGATCGCCACGGCGTAGTGCGTCGGGTTCATCACGACGAGATCGGCGGAGGGCACGGCCGCCATCATCCGGCGCTGCGAGGCCTCCCGCATGCGCTGGCGCAGGCGGCCCTTGATCTCCGGATTGCCCTCCTGCTGCTTGTGCTCTTCCTTGACGTCCTGGTGGCTCATCTTCAGCTTCGAGGCGTGCAGGAAGCGCTGCAGCGGCAGGTCGATCACCGAGAACAGCGCCAGCACGATCACCAGCAGCCACAGCCCGGACAGGATCTGGCCCCCCGCCTCGTGGAACGCCGCGCTCAGCTCGACACGCTGGCTGCGCACAAAATCCTCCCGGTGCGCCCACATCCACAGCGCCCCCACGGTGGCCAGCAGCAGCGCCAGCACACAGGACTTGAGCGTGTCGCTCAGCCGCTCCTTCGACAGCAGATTGGCCAGGCCGCTGAGCGGGTTGAGCTTGCTGAACTTGGGAGCCACCGCCTTCATCGTGAACACCCAGCCCCCCGACACGAGCGAGGCGGCCACCGACATCAACCCGACCACGCAGCCCAGGAAGAGACTCAGCAACAGCATGTCCGGCACCACCACCCCCAGGCGTTCGACCATGGAGGCAGGGCTGGACACCGTCACGCTGTCAAAGCGCAAGGCCGCCGCCAGCAGGTCACGCAGGCGCTGCGTGACCAGCGGCGCCACGGCGGACATCACGCCCAGACAGGCGGCCACCACCGCGAAGTGACCGAGGTCGCGTGAACGCACGACCTGGCCTTCCGAGCGCGCCTTCTTCAGGCGCTGCTCGGTGGCGGGTAGTTGCTTGTCTTGTGCGCTGTCGCCGGACATCTGGGGGGTGGAATCGGAACGGTCGGGCCGTGGACACGGGGTTCGCCGCCATTCTTCCGCCCGGAACCGGGAACTGGAATCCGATAAGCGCAGCCTTTCGCGGCGTATTCCCCCCCGGTCACCCCCACCCACAACCCCGCCTGCGGCAAGCACAAAAAAGGCGGCCCGTGGCCGCCTTGATCCCGTCTTGGGTCCGCGCTCAACGCGGCGCCACGCTCACCCATTGCCATTCCAGCCAGTTGTCCGCGCGGTGCACCACGGTCACGTTCTGGCGCGCCGCCCAGGGCACGAACTGGCGGTGCAGCGGGATGTGGTGGACCTGCGCGTTGTGCTCGGCGAAGACCTGCTTGATGAGCGCCTGGCGCTTGGTCACGTCGGCCTCCTTGCTGGACGCCGCCGCCAGCGCATCGAGCTTGTCGTTCTTCACATTGCCGAAGTTCCAGTCGCCCACGCCCTTGTCGGCGCGGCTGCGGTAGATCGGGGTGAAGGTCGTCTCCGGGTCGGTGATCGAGCCGCCCCAGCCGAGCAGGTACAGGCTGGTGTCGAGCTTCTGCAGCTTGGGGAAATAGGTTGCGCGCGGCATGGCGTTGACCCGCACCTTGACCTTGAGCTGCGACCACATGCCCGCCAGCGCGACACAGAGTTCCTCGTCGTTGACGTAGCGGTTGTTCGGGCAGTCCAGGCCGACCTCGAAGCCGTCGGCGTACCCTGCGTCCGCCATCAGCTTGCGCGCAGCGGTCAGGTCGAACGGCAGGCGCTTCTCGATCTCCGGATCGTTCAGGCTGCCCAGCGGGCTCGGCACCACGGCACCCGTCGGGATCGCCTGTCCGTTCATCAGCTTCGACTTGATCGCCTCGATGTCGATGGCCTGGTAGAGCGCGCGGCGCACGCGCACGTCCTTGAACGGATTGGCGTCGCCCGGCACCTGGCCGTAGAGCAGCTTGTCGCGCGACTGGTCCATGCCGATGAAGAGCACGCGGTTTTCCATGCCCTCGATGACCTTCACGCCTGCGGTCGACTTCAGCCGCGCCACATCGCGCGGGGCCGGGTCGAGCACGAAGTCGACCTCGCCGGACACCAGCGCGGCGAGCCGGGTCGCGTCGCTCTTGATCGGGGTGTAGACCACTTCCTGCAGGTTGCCCTCGAACTTGCCCCACCACGCCGGGTTGCGCTTGTAGGCGGTCTTGATGTCGGGCTGGCGGCTGACGAGGAGGAACGGGCCAGTGCCGTTGGCGTTCATCGCCGCGAAGCTTTCTTCCTTGTTCTTGAAGTCCTGCGGCTTGGTGACGCGGTTCTTCTCGGCCCACGCCTTGCTCAGGATGAACAGCGTGTTCATGTGCTGCAGGAAGACCGGGTTCGGCTGCGCGAGCTGGAACTCGACCGTCAGCGCGTCGATCTTCTTCGGCTCGCCGACCTGGTTGGCGTAGGCGATCAGGTTGGAGCTGGGCTCGCGGGCGCGCAGGATGGAGAACACCACGTCGTCTGCGGTGAAGGGCGAGCCGTCGTGGAACTTCACGTTCGGCCGCAGCTTGAAGCGCCACGTCAGCGGCCCGGTCTGCTGCCACTCGGTGGCGAGCTGCGGCACGATGCCGAGCTGCTTGTCACGGCCGACCAGCGTCTCGTAGACCTGCGCGTTCATCTGGTTGGTGAGCGACTCGTTCTGCGAGTGCGGGTCCATGGTCTGCGGATCGCCCTGGGTGGCCCAGCGCAGCGTCTGGGCGGAGGCGGGCAGGCCGAGCGTCGCCGCGAGCACGGCAGCAGCGACAGTGGGCAACAGGGAACGGACAGTGGCAGCGGACATCGGACGAACTCCTGCAAACAGCGGTGGGGTCGAGAACCGGAACAGTGTAGGCGGATCGACCGTGCAGAGTGCCCACACCGCCTGACTTGACAGACATCAAACCAGACCGGGCCAATCCGGGCACAGTCGCGCCATGGACACCGCCTTGAAGCCTGACGAACCCGCCCTGTGCGAATGGACCCTGCCGATCGACGGCATGACCTGCGCCTCCTGCGTGACACGGGTCGAGAAGGCCTTGAAAAAGGTGCCGGGCGTGGTCGAGGCCGAGGTAAATCTCGCGATCGAGCAGGCCCATGTCGTCGCCCGCGCCGACACCGCCACCCGCGAGGCGCTGCAGGCGGCCGTGAAGCGCACGGGCTTCAGCGTGCCAGACGAGGTCGCGGAGGGTGCGTCAGCCCCCGTCGTCGCCGAGCCCTGGCTGAACGAGGGCCGGCGGGTGGCGATCGCGGCGCTGCTGTCGGCGCCGCTGGTGCTGCCGATGCTGGCCGAGGTGTTCGGCGGGCACTGGATGCTGCCCGGCTGGCTGCAGTGGGCATTGGCCACCCCGGTGCAGTTCTGGCTCGGCGCCCGCTTCTACCGCGCCGGCTGGGCAGCACTGCGCAACGGCAGCGGCAACATGGACCTGCTGGTCGCACTGGGCACGACAGCGGCCTACGCGCTGTCGGTCTGGCTGCTGCTGAACGACCCTGCCGGCATGCCGCACCTCTATTTCGAGAGCGCCGCCGTGGTCATCACGCTGGTGATGCTGGGCAAATGGCTGGAGTCGCGTGCCAGGCACCACACGGTGGACGCCATCCGCGGGCTGCAGGCCCTGACCCCCGCGTTCGCCCACGTCATCGGCCCGGACGGCACCGAAGCCGACCGGCCACTGGCCCGGCTGCGGGTCGGCGACCGGGTGGTGGTGCGGCCCGGCGAGCGCATCCCGGTCGATGGCGAGGTGCTCGACGGCAGCAGCCATGTCGATGAATCGCTGCTGACCGGCGAGAGCCTGCCGGTGGCGCGTGAACCCGGGCAGCGCGTGACGGGCGGCGCCGTCAATGGCGAAGGCCGGCTGGTCGTGCGCACGCTGGCGGTCGGCGCCGAGACCACGCTGTCGCGCATCGTGCGGCTGGTCGAGTCGGCGCAGGCGAAGAAGGCGCCCATCCAGCGGCTGGTCGACCAGGTGAGCGCCGTGTTCGTGCCGGCGGTGGTGGTGATCGCCCTCATCACGCTGCTGGGCTGGGGCCTGACGAGCGGCGACTGGACGATGGCCGTGCTGCGGGCGGTGGCGGTGCTGGTGATCGCCTGCCCGTGTGCGCTGGGGCTGGCCACGCCGGCAGCGATCATGGTCGGGACCGGCGCAGCGGCGCGCCACGGCATCCTCATCAAGGACGCACAGGCGCTCGAACTCGCCCATGCGGTGCGCACCGTCGCCTTCGACAAGACCGGCACGCTCACGGCGGGCAAGCCGGCGCTGGTCGGCCATGTCGCCGCGCCGGGGCAGGCGGATGCGGACGTGCTCCTCTGGGCCGCCGCGCTGCAGTCGGGCAGCGAGCATCCCCTGGCCCGCGCCGTGGTGACGGCCGCCGCCGGCTTGCCCGTCCCGCCGGCCGAGCGGATGTCGGCGCAGGCTGGCCGCGGCGTGATGGGCATGGTGCAGGGCCGTGCGCTGCGGCTGGGCAGCCGGCGCTGGATGGAGGAGCTGGGCGTGCCGGTCGCGCCGCTGCAGAGCAGGGCCGAGCAGTGGCAATCGCAGGGCCGCACGCTGGCCTGGTTGGCACAGATCCCGGCGGACAGCGCGCCAGGAACACCCTGCGCTCCCGAACTGCTCGGCCTGCTGGCCTTCGGCGACACGCTCAAGCCCGGCGCGCGGGAGGCGATCGACCAGCTGCACGCACTGGGCGTGCGCACACTGCTGGTCAGCGGCGACAACCGCGATGCGGCGGGTGCGGTGGGTCGGGAACTCGGCATCGACGAAGTGCGGGCCGAGGTGCTGCCCGGCGACAAGGCCGGGGTAATCGCGGCCTTGCGTGCGGATGGCACGCGGGTGGCGATGGTCGGGGATGGCCTGAACGACGCGCCGGCGCTGGCCGCCGCCGATGTCGGCATGGCGATCACGCACAGCGACGGCACCGGCACGGACGTGGCCATGCACGCAGCGGGCATCACGCTGATGCGCGGCGACCCGCGTGCCGTGGCCGACGCGATCGACATCTCGCGTCGCACGACGACCAAGATCCGCCAGAACCTGTTCTGGGCGTTTGCCTACAACGTGGTGGGAATTCCGCTGGCGGCCTTCGGGCTGCTGAGCCCCGTGGTGGCGGGTGCAGCGATGGCCGCCAGCAGCGTGAGCGTGATCAGCAATGCCCTGCTGCTGGCCCGCTGGACGCCGCGCAAGACCTGACGACCGCAGGCCTCGCGCATCGGCAGACCGCTCCGACCGTCAGCGGAACTTCGCGTTCGTGACGGTCGACAGGTCGCCGGGCATCGAACCGATGTAGTTCGCCATCGCCTTGAGTTCGGCGTTGGTGAAGGGCTTGACCATGCCGCCCATGATCGCGTTGCCGCGGCCGATGCTGGCGTTGTTCTCGGTCTTGTAGGCCTTGAGTGCCACGAACAGGTAATCGGCGTGCTGGCCGGCCAGCTTGGGGTAGCTGCCGTCGATCGGCTTGTTCATGTTCTCGCCGTGGCAGGACGCGCAGTTGCCCTTCTTGAGCAACTCGGCCACAGCGGCACTCGGCACCTTGGCAGCGGCAGCCGCCGAGGCTGGCACCGGATGGGCGGCGTAGTAAGCGGCGAGGTCGGCCATGTCCTGATCCGACAGCGAGGCGGCGATGCCACGCATCGTCGGGTGCTTGCGCTCGCCCTTCTTGTAGGCGTTGAGTGCCGACACGATGTATTTGGCACCCTGGCCCGAGATCATCGGCACCTGGTGGATTTCGGGGAAGCTGGCGCGGTAGTTCGGGATGCCGTGGCATCCGATGCACATCGCAGCCTTCTTCTGGCCGCTGGCCGCATCTCCAGCCGGATTGTCCTGAGCATGCACGGACGACACACCGGCGGCAAGTGCAAGAGCGGAAGCGACCGTGGCAATTATCTGTTTGCTCATATGTAGTGTTTGATGACGATCAAGCAAAAACGCCGCGAATTATAGATACGCATCACTGACATCCGCCCCGTTTTCGGGTTGACGAAAACCCGGCCGATGCCCACGCGCCACATTTTCACCCAGCATGGCAAGGCGGTCATCCGGGCACGCACCATGACACGCGACCCGGTTTTTTGAGGACAATCCCGCGAGTGCGGCATCTTCGCCGCATGTCTCCGGGACTTGCCATGACCCTGACCGAACTGCGTTACATCGTGGCTGTCGCACGCGAGCGGCATTTCGGTCGGGCCGCCGAAGCCTGCTTCGTCTCCCAGCCCACGCTGTCCGTGGCCATCAAGAAGCTGGAGGAAGAACTGGAGGTCAAGCTCTTCGAGCGTGGCGGCAGCGAGGTCAGCGTCACGCTGCTCGGCGAGGAGATCATCCGGCAGGCGCAGGCCACGCTGGAAAGTGCCGCCTCGATCAAGGAGATCGCGCGGCGTGGCAAGGATCCGCTGGCTGGCCCGCTGCGGCTGGGCGTGATCTACACCATCGGCCCCTACCTGCTGCCCGACCTGGTGCGCAACACGATCGCGCACCTGCCTCAGATGCCCCTGATGCTGCAGGAGAACTTCACCGTGCGGCTGCTGGAGATGCTGCGCACTGGCGAACTCGACTGCACGATCCTGGCCGAGCCCTTCCCGGACACCGGTCTGGCCATCGCGCCGCTCTACGACGAGCCGTTCATGGTCGCCGTGCCGCGGCACCACCCGCTGGCAGAACGGACCTCGATCTCGTCGGCGGAGCTGAAGCAGCAGACCATGCTGCTGCTGGGCACCGGCCACTGCTTCCGTGACCATGTGCTGGAGGTCTGCCCGGAGTTCGCCCGCTTCTCCAGTGACACCGAGGGCATCCGCAAGAGCTTCGAAGGCTCCTCGCTGGAGACCATCAAGCACATGGTCGCCTCGGGCATGGGCATCACGGTCGTGCCGCAGCTGTCGGTGCCGGTCGGGCATGCGCTGGCCGAGCCGCATGCGCTGCTGCGCTACATCCCCTTCAGCGACCCGATCCCGACCCGGCGCATCGTCCTCGCCTGGCGGCGCTCCTTCACGCGCTACGAGGCCATTGCCGCACTGCGCAACGCCGTCTACCAGTGTCCGCTGCACGGGGTACGCCGCGTGACCGACTGATCCAGGAGCGTCGGCGGCGCCCCCCGCCCGCTCAAGCTGCCCGCATCGCTGCCGAAATCAGCAACGGGGACATGGTCCGACATGTCCGGTTGCGAGTTTCCCGATGCCCTCCTCCCCGAAAACGAGCCGCACTTCCCCGACGTCACCGCGTCGCCGCGAGGCGGAACGCCGCAGCAAGGACCGCCGGAACTCCGTGCAGTCGTCCGAAGCCGCGGTCGAGGCCCGGGTGCGCCTGCGCCAGCACGCGGCCGTGCTGCGCACCCTGCCGTTCATGGCCGGCATGTCGCTGATGAGTGCCCTGCTGCTGGCCTTCTCCGCCTCGCCGCAGATTCCACAGGCGCTGCTGCTGGTCTGGCTCACCGCCATCGTCGCCCTCACCCTGGCCCAGCTGCAGTTCTGGTTCAACCACCGCCGCCACCGCGCCTCGGCGGTCTCGTCCCGGCGCATCACGGCCTATGACCTGCATGCCGCGCTCATCGGGGCCGTCTGGGGACTGGCCCCCACCACGCTGATCTTCGACCACGGGCCTTCGCACCAGCTTGCCATCGGCCTGACCATGGTGGCCATGCTCAGCGCGGGGGCGTTCACGCTGCTGTCACTGCCCAGAGCGATGAACGCCTTCGTCGGCGCCATGGGTGTGGGCACGCTGGTGTGCTATGTCGGCTGGGGCTCGACGCTGCAGACCCACGGCACAGCGCAGTGGATCCTGCTGGCGGGACTGGCCATCGGCGCCTCGCGCGGGGTGCGACGCAATCTGCAGGCCCGTGTCAGCGCCGAGGTCAAGGCCGAGCACCAGAACCAGCTCATCGGCCTGCTGCTGCGCGACTTCGAGGAACACGGCAGCGACGTGCTGTGGGAAATCGACTCGGCTGGCCGCCTCAAGCATGTCTCCAAGCAGTTCGCGGGCGCGCTGGGCCTGACGGTGGAAGACCTCAACGACCATTCGCTGCTCGCGCTGCTGGCCGATCTGCAGAAGAAGCTCAGCGAGGCCGACCGTGAATCCGCCAACACGCTGCACGAGCGGCTGACCCAGGGCCACCCGTTCCGCGACGTGCTGCTGCCCATGGTGGTCCAGGGCAAGCAGCGCTGGTGGTCGATGACCGCCAAGCCGCTGGTGGACGAACGCGGCAGCGCCATCGGCTGGCGCGGCGTGGCCCGTGACGTGACCCAGGCCCGCATCGCCGACCGGCGTCTGGCCTGGCTGGCCCACTACGACACCCTCACCGGCCTGACCAACCGTGCGCACTTCCGCGTGCTGCTCGAAGGTGCCTTGCAGAACAGCCGCACACGCCTCAGCCAGGGCGCCGTGATGTGCCTGGACCTGGACGGCTTCAAGAACGTCAACGACACCCTCGGCCACGCCACGGGCGACGCGCTGCTGGTCGAGGTCTCGCGGCGCATCAAGGAAGCGGTCGGGCGCAACAATGTCGTGGCGCGGCTCGGCGGCGACGAGTTCGCCGTGCTGCTGCGTTCGGTGCGCGAGGAGGCCGAGATCGGCACCACCGCCCAGCGCATCGTCGACGCCATGCGCGCACCCTGTGAGGTGATGGGCGCGGCCGTGCCGGTGCGCGTGAGCATCGGCATCGCGCGCTTCCCGCAGGACGGCACCACCGTCGACGAGATGATGCAGAACGGCGACCTCGCCCTCTACGACGCGAAGGCGAATGCCACCGGCTCGATGCGCTTCTTCGTTGCCCGGCTGGGCGAGCAGATCCGCCGCCGGCTGGTGCTGGAGCGCGACCTGCGCGAAGCGATGGAGAAGAACCAGCTCTCGCTGCACTACCAGCCCAAGGTCAGCCTGCACGACTGGGAAGTCATCGGCTTCGAAGCCCTGCTGCGCTGGAACCACCCGGAACACGGCCCGATCCCCCCCGCAGAGTTCATCCCGGTGGCCGAGGAAAGTGGCCTGATCCTGCCGATGGGCGAGTGGGCGCTGACCGAGGCCTGCTGCCAGGCGGCCCGCTGGCCGGATCCGCTGCAGGTGGCGGTCAACATCTCGCCGGTGCAGGTCATGACGCACAACCTGCCCGAAGCCGTGCAGCGCGCGCTGCGGACCAGCGGTCTGGCACCGGGCCGGCTGGAGCTGGAGATCACCGAATCGGTGTTCATCAACGACAACCGCGGCACGGTGGAGCGGCTGCACGCGCTGCGCCGGCTGGGCGTGCAGATCGCGCTGGACGACTTCGGCACCGGCTACTCCTCGCTGGCCTATCTGCGCCGTTTCCCGTTCGACACGCTGAAGATCGACCGCGCCTTCGTGCGCGAGCTGCTGATCAGCCGGGACGCGCGCTCGATCGTGCGCAACATCCTGGCGCTGGCCAAGTCGCTGCGCATGTCGACCGTGGCCGAGGGCGTGGAAGAGCCGCTGCAGGTCAATGTGCTCGAAGCCGAGGGCTGCAACATGGTGCAGGGCTACTTCGCCTCGCGCCCGATGCCGGCCGACCAGGTGCTGGAGTTCGTCCTCAAGTGGCGCGAGCGCGACCGGCCGCAGCGTCCGCGCGAGCTGGAACTCGAGGACACCCGCACCGCCGAGCTGATGCCCTCGCTGCCCGAGACCATGCTCTGAATCCGGCAAGGCGGTGCGGTGACGCGAGACAATCGACGCCATGAACGCCACCGCCCCCCGCCCCGCCGACCGGCTTGCGCTGTACCTCGACCTGATCCGCTGGAGCCGGCCCGCTGGCTGGCTGCTGCTGCTGTGGCCCACGCTGACCGCGCTGTGGCTGGCCGCGAACGGGTTTCCAGGACTGCACCTGCTGGCCGTGTTCACGCTCGGCACCATCCTGATGCGCAGCGCCGGCTGCTGCATCAACGACGTCGCCGACCGCGACTTCGACCGCCACGTCAAGCGCACTGCGCAGCGCCCGGTCACCAGCGGTGCGGTGTCGGTCAAGGAAGCGCTGGCCGTAGGTGCCGCCCTGGCATTGGCAGCGTTTGCACTGGTGCTGACGACCCATCCGCTGGCGATCGCTTGGTCCTTTGGTGCGCTGGCCGTGACGCTGGTCTACCCCTATGCCAAGCGCTTCGTGTCGATGCCGCAGGCGGTGCTGGGCGTGGCCTTCAGCTTCGGCATTCCGATGGCCTTCGCGGCGACACGCGGCGAGATCCCGCCGCTGGCCTGGGGGCTGCTGGCCGGCAACCTGTTCTGGGTGCTGGCCTACGACACCGAATACGCCATGGTCGACCGCGACGACGACCTGAAGATCGGCATGAAGACCTCGGCCATCACGCTCGGCCGCTGGGACGTGGCGGCGATCATGGCGTTCTACGCGGTCTACCTGGCGGTCTGGACCTGGCTGGGTCTGCAAGCGGGGCTGGGCACCATGTTCCTGGCCGGCATCGCGGTCGCCGCTGCGCAGGCACTGTGGCACTGGACGCTGATCCGCGACCGCTCGCGCGACGGCTGCTTCCGCGCCTTCCGCGAGAACCACTGGGTGGGCGCGGCGGTCTTTGCCGGCGCCGTGCTCGACTACGCGCTGCGCTGAGCCAGTCGCCGCGCCATCGCCAGCGCCGCCACCAGACTGGACGCATCCGCCACCCCACGCCCGGCCACGTCGAAGGCCGTGCCATGGTCCGGGCTGGTGCGCACGAAGGGCAGGCCGAGCGTGACATTGACGCCCTGCTCCACCCCCAGGTACTTCACCGGGATCAACCCCTGGTCGTGGTACATCGCCAGCACCACGTCGAACTCGCCGGTGCGGGCGCGCATGAACACCGTGTCGGGCGCGTAGGGGCCGCGGGCGTCGATGCCCTCGGCGCGGGCTGCGGCGATGGCCGGCGCGATGACCTCGATCTCCTCGCGGCCGAACAGCCCGCCCTCGCCCGCGTGCGGGTTCAGTCCGGCCACGGCGATGCGCGGCACCGGCTGGCCCCAGCGCGCCGCACTCGCGTGCGCGATGCGCAGCGTGGACAGCACGGCGTCGAAGGTCACCCGCTCGATGGCCTCGCGCAGCGCGCAGTGCACCGTCACCAGCACGGTCTTGAGTTCCTCATTGGCCAGCATCATGCGGACGTCCGCCGGCTGGCCGTGCAGCGCGCTTTCGGCCGCCAGCATCTCGGTGTGGCCCGGATACGGCTCACCCGCGGCGAACAGCGCCTCCTTGTGGATCGGCGCCGTGACGATGGCCGAGACCTCGCCGCGGCTGGCAAATGCCACCGCGTCGCGGATGCACACCGCCGCGAGCCGGCCGCAGCGGGCGTCCACCGTGCCCCACGGCGCCTGCGCCAGCTCCGGACAGCGCCAGCTCGGCAGCAGCACCGGCAGCGCGCCGGGCGGCACCAGCGGCAGGTCGGCAACCGAATCGATCACGGCGATGGGCAGCTCGGGCACATCGGCCCGCTGGCGCCACACCGCCGCCGCGCGGCGCAGCACCGCCGGCTCGCCGAGCACCAGCGTCTGTCCGGCCGGGCCAGTGCGGCCATCGAGGAAGGCGCGGACGATGGTTTCCGGGCCGATGCCCAGCGCGTCGCCGAGCGTGATCACCACAGGGGGCGTGGCGAGGGATTGAACAGGGTCAAGGTGTGCCATGGGGCAATTGTCACGGAACGCGCGGAGCGGTCATGTCCGGTTGCTACACTCCCCCGCATGAACTGGCTGGACAAGATTGCATGGACTGCGGAGGGCCTCGTGCCCGTGATCGCGCAGGAAGCGGGCACGCACGACGTGCTGATGTTCGCGTGGATGAACCGCGAGGCGCTGGCGCTCACCGCCGAGCGCGGCGAAGCCGTCTACTGGAGCCGCTCGCGCAACCGGCTCTGGCACAAGGGCGAGGAGTCGGGCCATGTACAGCAGGTGCACGAGATCCGTCTCGACTGCGACCAGGACGTCGTGCTGCTGAAGGTGACGCAGCGCGGCCACGAACCCGGCATCGCCTGCCACACCGGGCGCCATTCCTGCTTCTACGAACGCCTGCTGCCGGGCGAAGACGGACAGCCCGCGTGGCAGCCGGTCGAGCCCGTGCTCAAGGATCCCCACACCATCTACGCCAAGCCATGACAACGCCGACGACGTCCATGACCTCCCAGGACAGCCTGGCCCGCCTCGCCGAGGTCATCGCCACGCGCCGTGGCGGCGACCCGGACAAGAGCTATGTCGCACGCCTGTTCCACAAGGGCACCGACACCATCCTGAAGAAGATCGGCGAGGAGGCCACCGAGGTGGTGATCGCCGCCAAGGATGGTGACGCGCAGAAGATCGTCTACGAAGTGGCCGACCTGTGGTTCCACAGCCTCGTGGCGCTGGCACAGTTCGGCCTGACGCCGGCCGACGTGATCGCCGAGCTGGAGCGCCGCGAAGGCCTGTCCGGGCTCGCCGAGTTCGCCAGTCGCCCGAAGACCTGATTCGCCCCCCCGCTCTGACTCCATCTCCATCGACTCTTAACCCCCGCAGTGCCATGAGCCACGATCCGAACTGCCTGTTCTGCCGCATCGCCTCCGGCGAGATCCCCGCCCAGAAGGTCTACGAGGACGATGAACTGATCGCGTTCAAGGACATCCGCCCGGTCGCCCCCGTGCACCTGCTGATCATTCCGCGCCAGCACATCACCGGCCTCGGCGACGTGACGGCAGAGCACGAAGCGCTGCTGGGCCGCATGGTGGCGCTGGCGCCGCGGCTGGCGGTCGAGCAGGGTGCCACCAACGGTTTTCGCACGGTGATCAACACAGGACCGGACGGCGGGCAGGAGGTCTACCACCTGCACATGCATGTGATGGGGGGCCCCCGGCCCTGGAAACACGGCTGACCCTAGAATCCCGCGATTGAACGATCCACCGAACAATCCATCCAACGCCTCACACACCGTACCGGAGCACCACCATGGGCCTGTCCACCACCCACCTGATCATCTTCCTCGTCATCATCGTGCTGGTCTTCGGCACCAAGAAGCTCAAGAGCATCGGCTCCGACCTCGGCTCGGCCGTCAAGGGGTTCAAGGATGGTGTCAAGGACAGCGACAAGACGGACGCAGCCACCACCGCAGCAGCCGCGAACACGGCGGCACCGGCCGCCCAGGTCGTTGCCGAGAAGCGCCTCGACAGCCAGACCATCGACGTCGAAGCCAAGACCAAGTCGTGATGGCCACAGTGACACGTCTCGGCGCCTGACCCATGCTCGACATCGGCATTTCCAAGATCATGCTCGTGGCGGGCATCGCGCTGGTCGTGATCGGCCCGGAGCGGCTGCCCAAGGTGGCCCGCATGGCCGGCACGCTGATCGGCCGGGCGCAGCGCTATGTCGCCGACGTCAAGGCCGAGGTCAACCGCTCGATCGAGCTGGAAGAACTCACCAAGGTGCGCGAACAGTTCGAGACCGCCGCCCGGGACATGAGCCAGTCGGTCTCCGGCGGACTGCATGACGCCACACGCGACGTCAATGCCGCCCTCGGTCAGGGTGTCGATGGCGACACGCCCACCTACGAGCCCTACAACTGGGACAGCGCGCCTGCGCCCACCGCCTACAAGCCACCCAAGAAGAACTGGCGCATCAAGCGTTCCGCGGTGCCCCAGTGGTACAAGAAAAGCGAGAACGTGCGCCGCCATGTGCAGTCGGGCGCCGCCCGGGTGGCACGCTTCCGCCCTGCACGCTCGACGCGATCGTTCTGATCCCCTGGTTCCATGCCCACACCCACCGATGAGCTGCAAGGCACCGAAGCGCCTTTTGTCAGCCACCTGATCGAACTGCGCGACCGCCTGCTGAAGACCGTGTACGGCGTCGGCGCGATCTTCGCACTGCTCTGCCTGTTTCCCGGCCCGTCGCGCATGTACGACCTGCTGGCGTTGCCACTGGTCAAGGCGCTGCCCGAGGGCTCGAAGATGATCGCCGTCGGCGTGGTCTCGCCCTTTCTCATCCCGATCAAGGTGACGCTGCTGATCGCATTCGGCGCGGCCTTGCCGTGGGTGCTCTACCAGATCTGGGCCTTCGTGGCACCGGGCCTGTACAAGCACGAACGCCGGCTGGTGCTGCCGCTGGTGACGAGCAGCACCCTGCTGTTCTATCTGGGTGTCTCGTTCTGCTATTTCTTTGTCTTCGGGCAGGCGTTCCCGGCCATCCAGTCGATGGCGCCTGCCTCGGTGGCCGTGAGTCCGGACATCGAGGCCTACCTCGACTTCGTCATCACGATGTTCATCGCCTTTGGCGTGGCATTCGAGGTGCCGGTGGCCGTGGTGGTGCTGACACGGCTTGGCGTGCTCACGGTCGAGCAGCTGCGCGAATTCCGCCGCTATTTCTGGGTGGCGGCAGCGGCGGTGGCGGGTCTGGTCACGCCGCCGGATGCCGTGTCGATGATCGCGCTGCTGCTCCCGATGGGGCTGCTGTACGAGGTGGGCATCGTCGCGTCACAGTTCTTCCTGAAGCACACGCAGCCACCGGCGGAAAACAGTCCCGACAGCCCGAGCAGTCCGGGCTGATGGCGGACGCCCGATCCATCATTCCTGCGCCGGATCGCGGACAACCACCTTCGCCTTGGGGCGTTGCGCCACCCTGACCTTCAGCTCCAGCGCCTGATCGCCCCGCTGCACGGTGATGACGGCAGGCGACAGCGGCTTGAGTGCCGCCACCGCGTTGAGCAGCTGCGCCGTGCTGGCCACTGGCACGGCGCCCACCTTCAGCACGACGTCACCGGGCTGCATGCCTGCGGCGCTGGCCGGGCCGCCCTGCAGCACGCCCGTGATCAGCACGCCGTGGTCCACCTTGAGCTTGAAGGACTCGGCCATGTCGGCCGTCAGGTCGCTCGGCTGCACGCCGATCCAGCCCCGCATCACCACACCCTCGGTGATCAGCCCCTCCATCACCTGCCGCGCCGTGGACACCGGGATCGCGAAGCCGATGCCCATGCTGCCGCCCGAACGCGAATAGATCGCCGTGTTGATGCCCAGCAGCTGACCGGAGGCATCGACCAGCGCGCCTCCGGAGTTGCCCGGGTTGATGGCGGCATCGGTCTGGATGAAGTTCTCGAAGGTGTTCAAGCCCAGTCCGGTGCGGCCGACGGCACTGACGATGCCCGAGGTCACCGTCTGTCCCACATTGAACGGATTGCCGATCGCCAGCACGATGTCGCCGACCTGCAGGGCATCCGCGTCTCCGAACGTGATCGCCGGCAGGCCTGTGAGGGCCACCTTGAGCACGGCGAGATCGCTGTCCGGGTCGGTGCCGACCACCTTGGCCGCCACGCGCCGACCGTCGGCGAGCCCGATCTCGATCTGGCCGGCGTTCTCGACCACGTGGTTGTTGGTGAGCAGGTAGCCGTCGGGCGAGACGATCACCGCCGAACCGGTGCCACTGGACGGCCCGTCCTG
Source organism: Sphaerotilus sp. (assembly GCF_034519685.1). Taxonomy (GTDB): domain Bacteria; phylum Pseudomonadota; class Gammaproteobacteria; order Burkholderiales; family Burkholderiaceae_C; genus Sphaerotilus. The sequence continues at coordinate 953,452 of NZ_JAXHOF010000003.1, forward strand.
GTCACCGAAGTCGCGGTGGAACCAGGGCTCGGCCGGATTGGGCTTGGACTTGCGCCGCGTGTTGACCGCCGCGCTGGTGACCACGCTGACCACGGACGGCGAGGCACGGCGTGCTGCGGGCGCGAAACTGCCCGGGCTGGCCGGGATGCCGGCTGCGCTGGCCGCTGCCGGCGGCGCCTGGGCGATGTTGAACTGCACCGGCGCGCCGGTGGCGGCGGCCGGCGGGCCGATCCATTGCGGCTTGAGCGTGGCCAGCACGAAGACCATGGCCAAGGCGACCGTGACCGCTTGAGAGAATACGAGCCAGAGCCTGCGCATGGACAAGGAGCGATGAATGACGGAACACGTGGCACACCGAGCCGAACTGACCAGCCATCTGGAGCAATGCCTGGAACCCGCCCGGTTCACGGATTATGGTCCCAACGGCTTGCAGGTGGAGGGCCGTGCCGAGGTGCGCCGCCTCGTCAGCGGCGTGACCGCCAGCCTGGCGCTGATCGAGGCCGCAGCCGCAGTCGGCGCCGACGCCCTGCTGGTCCACCACGGCCTGTTCTGGCGTGGACAGGACGGGCGCGTCACCGGCTGGATGAAGCAGCGCCTGGCCGCGCTGCTGCGCCACGACATCAACCTCTACGCCTACCACCTGCCCCTGGACGCCCACCCCACGCTGGGCAACAACGCACAGCTCGGCGCCCATCTCGGTCTGGTCACGGAAGGTACCTTCGGCGACAAGGCCCTGGGCGTGATCGGTCGGCCGGACGACGGCGCCTGCACGCTGGAGGCCTTTGCGGCCCGGGTCGGCACGCGGCTGGGCCGCACCCCGGTGGTCGCACCCGGCGATGGGCGCACGCTGCAGCGCGTGGCCTGGTGCACCGGCGGCGCGCAGGGCTGGTTCGACTCGGCGATCGCCGCCGGGGCCGATGTCTACCTGACCGGCGAGATCTCCGAGCCACAGGCCCACATCGCCCGCGAGACCGGCGTGGCGTTCCTGGCCTGCGGACACCACGCCACCGAGCGCTACGGCGTGCAGGCCCTCGGCGCACATCTGGCCGTGCAGTTCGGCCTCGCACACCAGTTCATCGACATCGACAACCCGGGCTGAGCAGGAGCGGGTACGGATCGGGTTCAGGCGAGTGCTGCTGCCAGCACACCGGCCTGTGGCCCGAACGCGAAGCTGTCCATCGCCAGCACACCCGCATCGACACTGCGGTGGATGCCCACGGCGGGTGACGCCTCCCCCCCGGCCCCCGCGGCGATGTAGAACGGCAGCCAGTGTTCGTCCGTCGGGTGCTGCAGCGCGGCGCCGGGGGCCTGCTGGCGGTAGTCCAGCAGCGCGGGCCAGTCGCGCGCCGTGCCGCGGGCGTGCACCCAGTCCTGGAAGGCGACCACGTCCGGCTCGATCTGCCCTTCCGGCACCGAGCGCGGGCCGAAGAAGCGCCGCAGGTTGTGCGTCATCGCGCCACTGCCGATGACGAGCACGCCGTCCTCGGCCAGTGCCGACAGCGCACGGCCCGCCGCCCAGAGCTGTGCTGGCGTCCAGGTCGGTACCAGCGTCAGTGGTACGACCGGCACATCAGCCCCCGGCCAGGCGCGTTTCATCACCGTCCAGATGCCGTGGTCGAGGCCGCTGGCGTCCACCGCCTGCGTCGGGATGCCGGCCTCGCCCAGCCGCCGCGCCACGGCATGGGCCAGCAGCGTGTCACCGCGGGCGTCGTAGCGCTGGGCATACAGCTCGGCCGGAAACCCACCGAAGTCGTGGATCGCCTCATGGCGGGCGGCTGCCAGTACCATCGGCTGCCGCGTCGACGAATGCGGCGAGACCACCACGGCGGCCCGGGGACGGCCGAAGGTGCGGTCGATGGCGGGGCCGAGGCGGTCGAGGAACTGCGCCGCAGGCGAGTCTTCGAGGGCGATCATCGGCGAGCCGTGCGACAGGTAGAGCGGGGGCAGGGAGTGTGTGGGCATAGTGGACTCGATTGAAACGCCGCTTTCGACCAGCGCCATTCTGTGCCTTTGCACACAGCGTTCGGACAGGCGTCACGGGCTGGTGTACCTTGGCGCCATGAACACCGAAGACGTCCTGTCCGCCCCCGTGCCGAAAGCGGCCAACATCCCCCCCTCCGTGCTGCGACTGGCTTGGCGGCAACTGCTGCGCGACTTGCGGGCGGGCGAGCTGCGGCTGATGCTGGTGGCCGTGGCGCTGGCCGTGGCGTCGATCTGCAGCGTAGGCTTCTTCGCCGACCGCCTGCAGGCCGGGCTGGCCCGCGATGCGCTGACCCTGCTGGGCGGGGACGCCGTCATCGCCAGCGACCAACCGCTGCCCGAAGCCTTCGAGCGCACCGCCCGCGAGATGGGCCTGAAGTCCGCCCGCAATGTGCGCTTTCCCAGCATGGCCCGCGCGCCCGAGGCGCAGGGCGGTGCCTCGAAGCTGGTGTCGGTGAAGGCGGTGTCCGCGGGCTACCCCTTGCGGGGCACGCTGGGCGTCAGCGACAGCGCCACCGGCGTGGTCCGCGAGCAGACCAGCGGCCCGGCGGCGGGCACCGTCTGGGTCGATGCCGCCGTGCTGGACGCACTGGCCGTGCAGGTCGGCGACACGCTGCACCTGGGCGACGCGCAACTGCGCATTGCCCAGGTGCTGCGGATCGAGCCGGACCGGGATGCCGGCTTCATGAGCTTCGCCCCCCGGGTGATGCTGGCCGAGGCCGACCTGGCCGCCACCGGCCTGATCCAGCCGGCCAGCCGTGTGAACTGGCGTCTGGCCGTGGTCCCGACGGACAACAGCCGGCGTGCCACCGCCCTGGCCGCCGTGCGCGGCTATGTGGCCTGGGTGGAGGCCACGGTCGAGCGTGATCGCCTGCGCGGCACCCGGATCGAGTCGATGGACAACGCCCGCCCGGAGATGCGCCAGACGCTGGACCGCGCGGGGCAGTTCCTGCAGCTGGTGGCCGTGCTGGCAGCCCTGCTGGCGGCCGTGGCGGTGGGCATCGCGGCGCGTGGCTTCGCGGCGCGGCACCTGGACGCCTGCGCGATGCTGCGCGTGCTCGGCCTGCCGCAGCGGCGCATCGCGGCAATCTACGGGCTGGAGCTGGGGCTGGTCGGCGTGGCGGCGAGTGCGCTGGGCGTGCTGATCGGACTGGCTGTGCACCAGGTGTTCGTCGTGCTGCTGGCCGGACTGGTCGAGACGAATCTGCCGGCACCGGGACTGTGGCCGGGCGTGTTCGGGCTGGCGGTGGGGATGGTGCTGGTGGTGGCGTTCGGACTGCCGCCTGTGCTGCAGCTGGCGCAGGTGCCGCCGCTGCGGGTGATCCGACGGGACATGGGCGATCTGCGGGCAGCGTCGCTGGTGGTGCTGGTGGCCGGGCTCGCGGGTTACGCGGCACTCCTGATGGTGGTGGCACAGGATCCCAAGCTCGGCCTCATCGCCGTCGGTGGTTTCGGCGTTGCCTGGGCGGTGTTCGCCGGTGGCGCATGGCTGGCGGTGCAGGCGCTGCGGCGGGCGGTGCCGGAGGTGGGCGCACCCCGCTGGCTGACGCTGGCCACGCGCAGCCTGAGTGCACGGCCGGCGCTGGCGGTGCTGCAGGTCAGTGCGCTGGCACTGGGGCTGATGGCGCTGATGCTGCTGGTGCTGCTGCGCACCGACCTGATCTCCAGCTGGCGCGCAGCCACACCCGCGGATGCGCCGAACCGCTTCGTCATCAACATCCAGCCAGACCAGGGCGAGGCCTTCCAGCGCTCGCTGGCCGATGCGGGGGTCGCACGCTACGACTGGTACCCGATGATCCGCGGCCGGCTGCTGGCGGTGAACGGCCGGCAGGTCGGCCCGAACAGCTACGCAGAGCCCCGCGCGCAACGGCTGGTCGAGCGCGAATTCAACCTCAGCCACAGCGCGGCGCTGCCCGGCCACAACCAGGTGGTGGCCGGTCAGTGGACCGCCGACGAGACGGACGGCCTGAGCGTGGAGGAAGGTCTGGCGCAGACCCTCGGCCTGAAGCTCGGCGACCGCCTGCGCTTCGACATCGCCGGCGTGCCGGTCGAGGGCCGCATCAGCAGCCTGCGCAAGGTCGACTGGAGTTCGATGCGGGTGAACTTCTTCGTGATGTTCCCGCGCAGCGCCATGCCGGACCTGCCTGCGACCTACATCGCGGCCCTGCGGGCGCCCCAGACACCGGGCTTCGATGCCGCACTGACACGCGACTATCCCAACATCACCAACGTCGACGTCTCCGCCCAGATCGGCCAGGTGCAGCGGGTGCTCGACCAGGTGATCCGGGCGGTGGAGTTCCTGTTCGGCTTCACGCTGTGTGCCGGGCTGCTGGTGCTGTTCGCAGCCGTCAGTGCCACACGGGAGGCACGGGCACGGGAATTCGCGCTGCTGCGGGCGATGGGCGCCGGCAGCGTGCTGCTGCGGCAGGTGCAACGGGCCGAGCTGCTCGGCGTGGGCGCCCTGGCGGGCTTGCTGGCCTCGGCGGCAGCACTCGCCGTGGGCTGGGCATTGGCACGGGAGGTGTTCGCGTTCCAGTGGAACCCGCCGCTGTGGGTGCCGCTGTTCGGCGCCTTGGCGGGCGCGCTGCTGGCACTGGGCGCCGGGTGGTGGAGCCTGCGCGAGGTGCTGCGCCGCCCGGTGAGCGAGACGCTGCGGCAGGCCGCAGCGTGAGGCCGGCCGCTCAGCGCCGGCCGACCAGTGTGCCCACGTCCAGGATCAGCGCCACCTTGCCATTGCCCAGGATGGTGGCACCGGACACGTCGGGGATGCGCCGGAAGTGGGTCTCCAGGTTCTTCACCACCACCTGCTGCTGCCCGACCAGCTCGTCGACCAGCAGGGCCGCACGCAAGCCCTCGGACTCCACGATGACCATGATGCCGGGTGCTGGCTGCCCCTCGGCCGCGGGCGAGCCCAGCAGCTCGGCCAGATCGACCACTGGCAGATAGTCCTCGCGCACCTTGGCCACCCGGGCGCCACTGCCGAGCGAGCGGATCGAGTCCGGCCCGACCAGATCACTCTCGACGACCGAGGCCATCGGCAGGATGTAGACCTCGTCGCGCACTGCGATGCTCATGCCGTCCATGATGGCCAGCGTCAGCGGCAGGCGCACCTTGACGCTCATCCCGCAGCCGGGCGCCGAGTCGATCTCGACCCGCCCGCCCAGACCGGTGATGTTCTTCTTCACGACGTCCATGCCGACCCCGCGGCCCGAGACATCGGTGACCACTTCCGCAGTGGAGAACCCCGGCTCGAAGATCAGGTTCCAGACCTGTGTGTCCGTCAGCGAATCCGGCGCCGGCAGACCCCGCTCGCGTGCCTTCGACAGCAGCTTCTCGCGCGACAGCCCCTTGCCATCGTCGCGCACCTCGATCACGACCGAGCCGCCCTGGTGCCAGGCGGACAGGGTGATGGTGCCGTGCGCGGTCTTGCCGCTCTGGGTGCGGACCTGGGGCAGCTCGATGCCGTGGTCGCAGGAGTTGCGCACCAGGTGGGTCAGCGGGTCGGTGATCTTCTCGACCAGACCCTTGTCCAGTTCGGTGGCCTCGCCGATGGTGACCAGCTCGACCTGCTTGCCCAGCTTGCCCGACAGGTCACGCAGCATGCGCGGGAAACGGCTGAAGACGGCCGACATCGGGATCATGCGGATCGACATCACGGCGTCCTGCAGATCCCGCGAATTGCGCTCCACCAGGCTGATCGACGACAGCAGCGCCTGGTGCGCGACCGGGTCGAGCGCACGGCTGCTCTGGATCAGCATGGCCTGCGTGATCACCAGCTCGCCCACCAGGTTGATGAGCTGGTCGACCTTGTCCACCGACACGCGCAGCGTCGTCGCGTCCACCGAGGCCCCCGCCCCACCGGACCGTGTCGTCGGGGCGACCGGTGCAGCAGACGGCAGCGAGGGGGCCAGCGCAGCGTTGGCGACGGCCTTCTGGACCTCTTCCGATGGCGCGCCGGGATTGCCATCGTGGAATCCGTAGCCGAGACCGAGCACGCTCAGGTGCACCAGCTTGCGGTCGACGTGGAAGCTGAACAGGTCGAGCAGCTCGGAGTCGGTGCAGCCGGTGGTCACGCTGAAGCGGCGCATGCCGTCGACAGCCTCGCCGAAGTCGAGCGGCCGCATCTCGCCCAGGCCGGGAATTTCCTCGAACAGCTCGTGCAGGTGGTTGGCGCCCCCGCCGTGCTGCAGCGGCCCGATGCGCACCTCCAGTTCACGCTGACCCGCCGCAACAGGCTTCCTGACCGGAACATCCGCCACGGACGGTGTCGGATCCGGCACCGTCGGGGCATTGGACAAGCGGGCCAGCTGACGGATGTCGGCCACCAGCGCCTGCGTGGACGGAGACTCCGGCGACTGCCCCTGGCGGAACGAGAGCTGGCCCCAGAGCGCATCGCCGCCGCGCAGCAGCACGTCGACCATGGGCGGCGTCGGCGCCAGCTCATGGCGCCGCAGCCGGTCCAGCAGCGTCTCCATCTCGTGCGACAGTTCGGCCACTTCGGAAAATCCGAAGGTGGCTGCACCGCCCTTGATCGAATGGGCCACGCGGAAGATGGCGTTGAGGGTCTCATCGTCGACGGCCGTCGGGTCGAGCGCGAGCAGCAGCTGCTCCATGCGCTGGAGGTTTTCCGCGGCCTCCTCGAAGAAGGTCTGGTGGAACTGCTGCAGATCGAGACCCGCATCGCTGGAGCGGCTGGAGGAGTCCCGCTGGTCCTGGTATGAATCGGACATGTAGTGCGCCTGAAAAGTGGCCGCGTTCAGCGGATGACCATGCGAAGGACTTCGAGCAGCTTGATCGCGTCGAAAGGCTTGACGAGCCAACCAGTCGCCCCCGCCTCCCGACCCGCCTGTTTCATCTCGTCACCCGACTCGGTGGTGAGGATGAGGATCGGCGTGGACTGGTACTGCGAGGTCTCGCGCAGCTTGCGCGTGAGCGTGACACCGTCCATGCGGGGCATGTTCTGGTCGGTGAGGATGAGGTCGAAGCTCTGCTTGCCGGCCTTGTCCCAGGCATCGGTGCCGTCGACGGCCTCCACCACCTGGTAGCCGGCGCTCTTGAGCGTGAAGGAAACCATCTGCCGCATGGAGGCAGAGTCATCGACGGCGAGGATCAAAGGCATGAGGCGCTACTCCGGCAGGGGCCAGACGCTTCCTGCGGGCAGGGGATGCGTCAACTGCCTCATTTTTTCTCACTACCGGGTAGCGGCGGTGCAAGGATCACGCCGCAAAATCCAGCCCAGTTTTCAGGAGACGCCCCATGTACCGCCCGCCTCCACCGCGCCGCCTGCGCATCCTGCACCTCGAAGACTCGGACATGGACCACCAGCTGGTCCTGGTCCACCTGCGCCGCGGCGGCATCGAGGCCACCATGCACCGCGTCGACACGGAGGGCGCCTTTCTCGCCGCCCTGGGCCAGAGCTGGGACGCCGTCATCTCGGACTACAACCTGCCGGGCTTCTCCGGGCTGATCGCGCTGGAGCTGCTGCGCGACCGCGACACCCTGCTGCCCTTCATCCTCGTCTCGGGCGAGATCGGCGAGGACACCGCGGTGGAGGCCATGCGCAATGGTGCCTCCGACTACCTGCTCAAGAGCAACCTGAACCGCCTGGTGCCGGCGCTGCTGCACGCGGTCGAGGTCTGCGAGGGCCAGCGCGCCCGCCAGCGCACCGACGCGGAGCTTGCCCGCTCGCGCAAGCGCCTGTCCGAGCTGGCCCAGCACCTGCAGACCAGCATCGAGATGGAGCGCGCCGCCATTGCGCGCGAGGTCCACGACGACGTCGGCGGCTCGCTCACCGCGGTCAAGTTCGACCTGGCCTGGATCGCCCGCCATGCCCCGAACGGCCCGATGGCCGAGCGTGCGCAGCAGGCGCTGGAGTCGGTCAACCACGCCATCGAGGCCAGCCAGCGGATCATGCACAACCTGCGCCCCGCCATCCTGGAGCAGGGGCTGGTGGCCGCGCTGCAGTGGATGACGCAGCGCTTCGAGCGCCGCACCGGCATGCGCACCACCTTCCGCACCAGCCACGACCACCTCAGCCTCTCGCCCGGAGTGCCGCTCGTCGCCTACCGCACGGCCCAGGAGGCGCTGACCAACATCTCCAAGCACGCCAAGGCCACCCGGGTGCAGGTCGACCTGACCGTGGCGGCCGGCGTGCTGTCGCTGGAGATCAGCGACAACGGCCGCGGACTCGCCAATGGCGACCTGGGCAAGGACCATTCGTTCGGAATCCGCGGCTTGCATGAACGAGCGGACACCGTCGGCGGCTGGATTGACCTGAGCAGCTCGCCGACCGGCACGACCCTGATACTCTCCGTGCCTCTCGACCTGGGCGGCGAGATGTCTCGCGCCGGCGATGCCGAGCCGGACCCTCCGCTGACCAGCAGCCCGCATGATCCTTCTACCTGGGGCGCCCTATGACCCGCGTGATTCTCTGTGACGACCATGCCCTGATCCGCCGCGGCATCCGCGACACGCTGGCCGAGCAGCCCGACATGCAGATCGTCGGCGAGGCCGGCGAATACGGCGAACTCCGCAACCTGCTGCGCACCACCACCTGCGACGTGCTGGTGCTCGACATCAACATGCCCGGCCGCAGCGGGCTGGACGTGCTGCACGCGCTCAAGGACGAGGGCTCGCCGATCCGGGTGCTGATCGTGTCGATGTACCCCGAGGACCAGTACGCGCTGCGTGCGCTGCGGGGCGGTGCCTACGGCTACGTCAACAAGGGCGGCGACACCGCGCAGATCGTCACCGCCGTGCGCATGGTCGCCCAGGGCCGCAAGTACATCACTGCCGAGATGGCGCAGATGCTGGTCGAAAGCCTGACCACGCCAGCCCCGGAAGCTGCGCACGACAAGCTCTCCGACCGCGAACTGCAGACGCTGACGATGATCGCCTCCGGCAAGCGCCTCTCGGACATCGCCGAGCAGCTGTCGCTCAGCCCGAAGACAGTGAGCGTCTACCGGGCGCGGGTGCTGGAGAAGCTCGGGCTGACGAACAACTCGGAGCTGACGGTCTACGCGATCCGCAACGAGCTGGTGTGACATCCGGGGCATCGTGGGCGTGTCTTAGGAGCGGCTGAACACCCACCCATTCCCCGCGCGCAGGCGCAGCACAGAGCTTAAAAACACCACAAAATGTAACCAATGTCACAGCATTGGCGCATTTTGTATCCACCTCTTCCACCCCCCGCCTGCAGTTCCGCCGGCATCGCCGCCAAGGTTGGCCAGGCCCACCTGGCACGTGAGCCGTTCAGGCGAGAACTGACGAGCACCGAACCGTCGTCCCCAGTGCGGCCTGGGGCGGGTGTGCCCCCTGCGACGGATTGGCTGCCAGGCAGTTGTGCCGAGCCGAACCACTTCTACCTGCCCATGCTGCTGCAGCCGGCGCTGGAGCACCTGCGGGAGGAAACGGTCCACTGCATCGAGCCCCGCCTGGACGGCGTGCCGATCGCCCTGCTGCCAGTCACGGTCGGCCAGCGCCACAGCCGCTTCCCGGCCGCCCATTGCGCCAACTGGATTCACCGCCACGGCTTCTACGGCGCCCCCTTGCTGCGCAAAGGCCACGAAGACGCCGGCTGGGAAGCTGTGCTGGCTGCACTGGATGCGGCGCCCTGGTCCGGCCACTTCCTGCACCTGCGCCGCATCGCGGCGGACGGCCCCGCGGCGCAGGCACTGGCGCGGGTCTGTGCCCGACAAGGACGGCGCCTGCAGGAGGTCGGGCGTTCCCAGCGGGCGCTGCTGCACAGCGCGCTGGATGCCAAGGCCTATTGGGAGCAACAGGTCCGCGCCAAGAAGCGCAAGGAGCTGCGCCGCCTGATGACCCGTCTGGGCGACGAAGGTCCGGTGCAGACCCGTGTCTTGCGCGACGCTGCCGAACTGCCCGAGTGGATCGACACCTTTCTCGCGGTCGAGCGCGCGGGCTGGAAGGGCGAGCGCGGCACCGCACTGGCCTCCAGCCCCGCGGACACTGCATTTTTCCGGACCGGCTGCGCGGCGGCCATGGCGAGCGGCACCCTGGATCTGCTGCGGCTGGACTGCGGCGACCGCACCATCGCGATGCTGCTCAACTTTGTCGGCCCGGACGGCGCCTTCTCGTTCAAGATCGCCGTCGACCCCGCCTTCGCCCGCTATTCGCCGGGCGTGCTGATCGAGCAGTTCAACCTCACACGGGTACTGGACGACCGCGTGGCGCCCTGGATGGACAGCTGCGCCGCACCCGACCACCCCATGATCGACAGCCTCTGGGGCGAGCGGCGGACCATCGCCCACTACCGCGTGGCCTTGCGACATGGCGGGATACGCGGCGCGGCCGGGCGTCTGGTGCTGCCCACGCTCTCGGTCCTGGAGGCCGGATTCCAGAGACTTAAGCGCAGGATCACACCATGACTCCCACCGGCACCGCCTCCGCTGCCACGCCGGTCTTTCCGACCACGGCGCTCCAGGCCATCCAGCAGGCCTACCCCGACCGCCATGCCAGGCTGCTCCACCAGTTGCTGGGCCATCCCTTGCTCACGCGCGATGCATTGGCCGCTCTGGCCACCCGCCTGCCCGAGGCGTCGATGGAATACAACCTCGGCACGCTGCCCGTTGGCCTCGACCCGCACGACACTCCGGCCAACGGGCTGTCAGCCGCCGAGACGATCCGCTCGATCGACGAGAACAGGAGCTGGATCGTGCTGAAGAACATCGAGCGCGACCCCGCCTACGGCGCCTTGCTGGACAGCGTGCTGGCCGAACTGGCGCCGCTGGTGATGCCGGTGACCGGGCCGATGGTGCGCCGCGAGGCCTTCCTCTTCCTCAGCTCACCCGGCAGTGTCACGCCGTTCCACATGGACCCGGAGCACAACATCCTGCTGCAGATCGAGGGCCGCAAGGTGATGAACCTCTTCCCGGCCGGCGATCCGGTGCTGGTCCCGCCCACGCAGAGTGAAACGTTCCATGCCGGCGGCCACCGCAACCTCGCCTGGGACGAGGCCTTCCGCGACCAGATGGACCCCGTGACCCTGACCCCCGGCGATGCGGTACTGGTGCCGGTGAAGGCTCCCCATTTCGTGCAGAACGGCGACGGTGTGTCGATCAGCCTGTCCATCACCTGGCGCTCGGCCCGGTCGGGTGCCGAAGCGGACCTGCACCGCTTCAACCGCTTGCTGCGGGCACGCGGCTGGCCACTGGTCCGCATCAGCGGCCAGCCGGAGCGACAGCGCTTGGCGCGGGCGGGCTACCGCATCACGTGCAAGCTGGTGGGCGAAACCTGACCCTGTCGATGGCGAGCCTGGAAGACGCCCGTCAGATCCGCACCGGAATCCCCCGCGCCGCCATCAGCCGCTTGGCCTCGCCGACCGTGTGCTCGCCGTAGTGGAAGATGCTGGCGGCCAGCACGGCATCCGCCCCACCCTGCTGCACACCGTCGGCCAGATGGTCGAGGTTGCCGACACCGCCCGAGGCGATCACCGGCACCGGCACCGCGTCCGCCACCGCGCGCGTCAGCGCCAGGTCGAAGCCGATCTTGGTGCCGTCGCGGTCCATGCTGGTCAGCAGGATCTCGCCCGCGCCCATCTCGGCCATCTGCCGCGCCCAGGCCACCGCGTCGAGGTGCATGTTCTTGCGCCCACCGTGGGTGTAGACATCCCAGCCGGGGCCCTTGCTCGCCAGGTCTTCGCCGACACGCTTCTTGGCGTCGATCGCCACGACGATGCACTGCGCGCCGTACTTGTCCGAGGCGTCGCGGATCACCTGCGGATTGGCCACCGCCGCCGAGTTGAAGCTGACCTTGTCCGCGCCCGCGTTGAGCAGCCGGCGCACGTCCGCCACCGTGCGCACGCCGCCGCCCACCGTCAGCGGGATGAACACCTGCGACGCCACCGCCTCGATGATGTGCAGGATCAGGTCGCGGCCGTCGCTGGTGGCTGTGATGTCGAGGAAGGTCAGCTCGTCGGCGCCCTGGTCGTTGTAGCGGGCGGCGATGTCCACCGGATCACCCGCATCGCGCAGACCGACGAAGTTGACGCCCTTGACGACCCGGCCGCCGGTCACGTCGAGGCAAGGGATGATGCGTTTGGCGAGCATCAGACGCCCGCGCCGTTGCGCTCGTCGGCGAGCCGCTGGCCCGCCGCGAAGTCCAGATCGCCGGTGTAGATCGACCGGCCGCAGATCACCCCCGTCACACCTTCCGCCTCCACCGCGCACAGCGCCTCGATGTCGGCGATGTTCGACAGCCCGCCCGAGGCGATCACCGGAATCGTCAGCGCCTGCGCGAGCTTCACGGTGGCCTCGATGTTGATGCCGGTGAGCATGCCGTCGCGGCCGATGTCGGTGTAGATGATGCTCTCCACCCCGTAGCCCTCGAACTTCTTCGCCAGGTCGACGACTTCATGGCCGCTGAGCTTGCTCCAGCCGTCGGTGGCGACCATGCCGTCCTTGGCGTCCAGGCCGACGATGATGTGGCCGGGGAAGGCGGTGCAGGCGTCGCGCAGGAAACCGGGATTCTTCACCGCGGCCGTGCCGATGATGACGTAGGTGATGCCGGCATCGAGGTAGCGCTCGATGGTGTCGAGGTCGCGGATGCCGCCGCCGAGCTGCACGGGGATGGTGCCGTCCACCTCGGCCAGGATGGACTGGATCGCCCCGGCGTTGACCGGCTTCCCGGCGAAGGCGCCGTTCAGGTCCACCAGGTGCAGGCGTCGGCCGCCGGCATCGAGCCAGCGGCGGGCGACCACCGAGGGGTCCGCGCCGAAGGTGGTGGAGTCGTTCATGTCGCCTTGTTTGAGGCGCACGCATTGACCGTCTTTGAGGTCGATTGCCGGAATCAGCAGCATGTCAGGGCTTCCAACCAAGGAAATTGCGGTACAGCGCCAGACCGTGGTCGGCGCTCTTCTCGGGGTGAAACTGGGTGGCAAAAATGTTGTCGCGGGCCACGGCGCAGGTGAACGGAGCGCCGTAGTCGGTCTCGCCCGCGGCGTGGCGCAGGTCGTCCGGCGTCGTGTAGTAGCTGTGGACGAAGTAGAACCACGCCCCGTCCGGCACCCCCGCCCAGACCGGATGCACCACCCCTTCGTGGGCGATCTGGCGCACGCGGTTCCAGCCCATCTGCGGCACCTTGAAGCGGCTGCCGTCGGGCTGCAGGCGACCTTCGAGCTGGAAGCGTTTCACGCGACCTGGGATCAGGCCGAGACCCGGCGTGTCCTGCTCCTCCGAGTGGTCGAGCAGCATCTGCATCCCGACGCACACGCCCATCAGCGGCTTCGTCGCGGCGGCTTCGAGCACAGCATCCTTTAGCCCCGAGTCGTGCAGCTCGCGCATGCAGTCACGCATCGCGCCCTGCCCCGGCAGCACGACGCGCTCGGCGGCCCGGACTTCGTCGGGCCGCGACGTGACGACCACCTCAAGCCCGGAGTCCTGCGCGACGTGCAGCACTGCCTGCGACACCGAGCGCAGGTTGCCCATGCCGTAATCGACGACTGCAACCGTCCGGGCCATCACAGGCACCCCTTCGTCGAGGGAATCACCCCGGCCGAGCGCGGATCGGGCGTGATCGCCATGCGCACTGCGCGGCCGAAGGCCTTGAACATCGTCTCGCACTGGTGGTGGGCGTTGTGGCCCTTGAGGTTGTCGATGTGCAGGCTGACCAGCGCGTGGTTGACGAAGCCCTGGAAGAACTCGTAGACCAACTGGGTGTCGAGCGCACCGATCATCCCGGAGGTGAACTTGACGTCCATCTCCAGCCCCGGGCGCCCGGAGAAGTCGATCACGACCCGCGACAGCGCTTCATCCAGCGGCACGTAGCTGTGCCCGTAGCGCGTCAGGCCCTTCTTGTCGCCCACCGCCTTGGCCACCGCCATGCCGAGCGTGATGCCCACGTCTTCGACCGTGTGGTGGCCGTCGATGTGCAGGTCGCCGTCGGCCTCGATCTCCAGGTCGATCAGGCCGTGGCGGGCGATCTGGTCGAGCATGTGGTCGAAGAAGCCGATGCCGGTGGCGAGCTTGGAGGTGCCGGTGCCGTCGAGGTTGACCCGCACACGGATCTTGGTCTCGTTGGTGTTGCGCTGGATCTCGGCGATCCGAGGGGTGAAGTCAGGGCTGACGCTTGGAGTGCTCATGCTGTTCATGGGGCTCATCTTCAGACCGACGCCCGCAGCGCGTCGACCATGCGGGTATTTTCTTCCGGCGTGCCGACCGTCAGGCGCAGGCAGTTGTCCAGCAGCGGGTGCAGCGCCGCGACATGCTTGATGAGCACGCCGCGCTGCTTCATGCCCTCGAACGTCGCCTTCGCGTCGGCCACGCGCACGAGGACCATGTTCGCCTCGCTCGGCCACGCCTGCACGCCGGGAATGCCGGCCAGCGCCGCCTGCAGCCGCTCGCGCTCAGTGCGCAGCACGGCGGCCTGGCGGGCGTATTCGTCGGCGTGCTCCAGCGCGAACAACGCGGCCTCGGCGTTCAGCACGCTGACGTTGTACGGCGGGCGCACCTTGTCGATCTCGGCGATCAGCGCGGCCGGCCCGACCATGTAGCCGAGCCGGATGCCGGCCAGACCGAACTTGCTCAGCGTGCGCATCACCAGCACGTGGTCGAACTCGCCGGCGCGCGCCATCCACGAGCGCGACGAAAACGGCTGATACGCCTCGTCGAACACGACCAGCCCGTTCTGCGCGCCGACGGCGGCCACGATCTTCTCGATCACGGCGTCGTCGAACAGGTTGGCGGTCGGGTTGTTCGGGTAGGCGAGGTAGGTGATGGCCGGGCGGTGCTGCGCGATCGCGGCCAGCATCGCGGCCTCGTCGAGTTCAAAGTCGGCGGTCAGCGGCACGCCGACGAAGTTCAGGCCCTGCAACTGCGCCGACATCGCGTACATCACGAAGCCCGGCACCGGCGCGAGGATGGTCGCCCCCGGCACATCGCAGGCCAGCGCCAGCAGCGAGATCAGCTCGTCCGAGCCGTTGCCCAGCATCAGCGTGCAGCCCTCGGGCATGGCGATGTGCTCGGCCAGCGCGGACTTCAGCGCGTCGATCCGGCCACCCGGATAGCGGTTGATCGCGACCGCGCCGAGGCGTTGGCCCAGTTCGGCCTGCAGCGCGGGCGGGAGCTGGAAGGGGTTTTCCATCGCGTCGAGCTTGATGAAGCCGGCGCTGGGCTGGACGGCGTAGGCGTGCATGCCCTGGACATCGGCGCGCAGGGTCTGGGACAGTCGATTGTTCATGGGGTCGATCCGATGGCGATGGGTTCAGTCAGCACGTTTCAGGCGGAACTCGGCGGCCAGCGCATGCGCCTGCAGCCCCTCGCCATAGGCCAGCTCGGCCGCGATCACGCCCAGCGTCTGCGCGCCCTGCTCGCTGACCTCGATCAGGCTGGAGCGCTTCTGGAAGTCGTAGACGCCCAGCGGCGACGAGAAGCGCGCCGTGCCTGACGTGGGCAGGACGTGGTTCGGGCCGGCGCAGTAGTCGCCCAGCGATTCGCTCGTGTACGCCCCCAGGAAGATCGCCCCGGCGTGGCGCAGCAGCGGCTCCCAGCGGTGCGGGTCGGACGAGCTGACTTCGAGATGCTCCGGCGCGATGCGGTTGCTGATCGCGCAGGCCTCTTCCATGTCCTTCGTCAGGATCAGCGCCCCCCGCCCTTCCAGCGAGGCGCGGATCACGTCCCGGCGCGGCATGCCGTCGATCAGGCGGTCGATCTCGGCCTGCACCTTGGCGATGTAGTCCGCGTCCGGGCACAGCAGGATCGACTGCGCCAGCTCGTCATGCTCGGCCTGGCTGAACAGGTCCATCGCGACCCAGTCGGGCGGCGTCGTGCCGTCGGCCAGCACGAGGATCTCGCTCGGGCCGGCAATCATGTCGATGCCGACCTGCCCGAAGACACGGCGCTTGGCGCTGGCGACGTAGGCGTTGCCGGGGCCGGTGATCTTGTCCACACGCGGCACCGTCGCCGTCCCATGGGCCAGCGCGCCAACGGCCTGCGCGCCGCCAATCGTGAACGCACGGCTCACGCCGGCCACGTAGGCGGCGGCCAGCACCAGCGCGTTCTTCTCGCCCTTCGGCGTCGGCACGACCATGATGATCTCGCCGACGCCCGCGACATGCGCCGGGATCGCGTTCATCAGCACCGACGACGGATACGCCGCCTTGCCGCCGGGCACGTAGATGCCCACACGGTCCAGCGGCGTGACCTTCTGGCCGAGCAGCGTGCCGTCCTCGTCGCGGTAGCTCCACGACAGGCCGCAGGCCTGCAACTGCCGCTCGTGGTAGCTGCGCACGCGCTGCGCGGCAGCTTCGAGCGCGTGGCGCTGCGCGGGCGTGATGGCCTCGAACGCGGTTTTCAGCTCCTCGCGGGTCAGCTCCAGCGCCGCCATCGACTCGGCCTGCATGCCGTCGAAGCGGTTGGTGTACTCGATCACCGCCGCGTCGCCGCGCTGCTGCACGTCCTGCAGGATGGCCGCGACCCGCTCCTCGATCGCATGGTCCGTCTCCGCCGACCAGTGCAGCACGCGCTGGAACTCGGCTTCGAATTCGGGCGCGGCGGTGTTCAGGTGGCGGATGGCGACGGGGGACATGGCGGGTCTTTCTGGGGTTGCGGGACGGTCAGTCTTTGGGAATGGCGGAGGCGAAGGCGTCGATCAGCGGGCGGAGCTGGTCGCGCTTGAGCTTGAGCGCCGCCTGGTTGACGACCAGGCGCGACGAGATCTGCATGAACGGCTCGACCTCGACGAGGTGGTTTGCCACCAGCGTCTTGCCGGTGGAGACCAGATCGACGATGGCGTCGGCCAGCCCGGTCAGCGGCGCGAGTTCCATCGAGCCGTACAGCTTGATGAGATCGACGTGGACGCCCTTGTCGGCGAAGTGCTGGCGGGCGATGGCGGTGTACTTGGTCGCCACGCGGATGCGCGAGCCCTGCTTCACCGCGGCGGCATAGTCGAAACCTTCACGCACGGCCACGCTCATGCGGCACTTGGCGATGTTCAGGTCCAGCGGCTGGTACAGGCCCTGGCCGCCGTGCTCGATGAGGATGTCCTTGCCCGCCACGCCGAGGTCCGCGCCGCCGTATTGCACATAGGTCGGCACGTCGGTGGCGCGCACCAGCACGACCTGCACATCCGGCCGGTTCGTCGGCAGGATCAGCTTGCGGGACTTCTCGGGGTCTTCCAGCACCTCGATGCCGGCCGCCGCCAGCAGCGGCAGCGTTTCCTCGAAGATCCGGCCCTTGGACAGCGCCAGCGTGAGCATCCCGTTCATGCCGAGACCCTTTCGATGTCGGCGCCAATGGCGCGCAGTTTGACTTCCATCGCGTCGTAGCCGCGGTCGAGGTGGTAGATGCGGTCCACGGTGGTCGTGCCGTCGGCGACGAGGCCGGCGATCACCAGCGAGGCCGAGGCCCGCAGGTCGGTGGCCATCACGGTGGCGCCCGACAGGCGGGCGATGCCTTCGACGATGGCGGTGTGGCCGTCCACGGCGATGTGCGCGCCCAGGCGCACCAGCTCGTTGACGTGCATGAAGCGGTTCTCGAAGATGGTCTCGGTCACCCGCGCCACGCCCTCGGCGATGCAGTTCACGGCCATGAACTGCGCCTGCATGTCGGTCGGGAACAGCGGGTGCTCGCTGGTGCGGAAGCTGACCGCCTTCGGCCGAGCGCTCATCTGCACGCGGATCCAGTCGGCGCCGGCCTCGACCGTGACGCCGGCTTCGCGCAGCTTGGTGATGACGGCGTCCAGGTGGCTCGCGTCCGCACGGCGCAGCGTGACCTCACCGCCCGCCGCCGCCACGGCGCACAGGAAGGTGCCGGCCTCGATGCGGTCCGGGATGATCTGGTGCGGCACCTTGGGCGCGTGCAGGCGCTCGACGCCGGTGATGCGCAGGCGGCTGGTGCCGCGGCCTTCGATCTGGGCGCCCATCGACACCAGCAGGTCGACGAGGTCGGTGATCTCGGGTTCCTGCGCCGCGTTTTCCAGCACCGTCTCACCCTCGGCCAGCGTCGCGGCCATCAGCAGGTTCTCAGTGCCGGTGACGGTGACCATGTCGGTGGTGATGCGCGCGCCCTTCAGGCGCGGCGTGGCAGTGGCGTGGATGTAGCCGTGCTCGACGCGGATCTCGGCGCCCATCGCGCGCAGGCCCTTGATGTGCTGGTCCACCGGCCGCGAACCGATCGCGCAGCCGCCCGGCAGCGAGACGCGCGCCACGCCGAAGCGCGCCAGCAACGGCCCGAGCACGAGGATCGACGCCCGCATCGTCTTCACGAGGTCGTAGGTCGCCTCGGTGGAGGTGATGTTCGAGGCATCGACCGTCACCACGTCGGGCTGGTCCGCGCTGCGCTGCGACGTGGCGCCGAGCTGCGCGAGCACCTTCAGCGTCGTCGAGACGTCCTTCAGGCTGGGCACATTGGCCAGCGTAACCGGCTCGGCCGTCAGCAGCGTCGCGCACAGCTCCGGCAGGGCGGCGTTCTTGGCGCCGGAGATCGTGACCTCACCCTGGAGGGTGCGGCCGCCGCGAATCAGGAGCTTGTCCATGGGGTTGCGTGTGCTGTGGCGAGGGGCTCATGCCGCGGTGCGGGCTGGCCTGTCGCACACCGGGGCCGGCATGCACACGCCCGCGCCGCAGCCTGGGGCCGCGCGCGGTGGTCAATGGTGGTGGGTGACGGGGCTGGTCGGCGTGGTGCCGGCCTTGGCCCATTCGGCGGGGGTGAGCGTCTTCATCGACAGCGCATGGATCTCTTCGCGCATGCGCTCGCCGAGCGCGGCGTAGACGAGCTGGTGGCGGGCCACGCGCAGCTTGCCTTCGAACTGGCTCGACACGATGGTCGCGAAGAAATGGCGGCCGTCGCCTTCGACTTCCAGGTGCTCGCAGGACAGGCCGGCGGCAATGAAATCGCGGACTTGGGTGGGGGTGGGATCGGCCATGGTGCGTGAGATTGTAGCGGTTGCCGCCGCTTGCCTCGGTGCCGCGCCACAAGGAATGCGTCCGGAAGCCCGGACTTATCGCCGGCTACCCCTGCGCCAGGGCCGGCATATTCCAGTGAAGCCCGTCACCCTGACCCTGTGGAAACGCCGTCCGTGCCAGCCTTCCCTCGCCCCTCGCCTCGCTGCAGCCCCCGGGGCTTCACGCTGATCGAACTGATGGTCGCGGTCGCTCTGGTCGCGATCCTGGCCGCCGCCGCAGTGCCGAACTACCGCGAGCACGTGCTGCGCAGCCAGATCACCGACGCCACGCAGGCCCTCGCCGACGCGCGGGCTGCGATGGAGCAGCACTACCTGAACCAGCGCGCCTACACCGGTGGCCCCTGTGCCACGGCGCTGACGGTCGGCATGTTTGCCATCGCCTGCACCACGGCACCGACCGCTGAAACCTACACGATCACCGCCACCGGCAGCCAGACCACCGCCGGGTTCACGTTCGCGGTCGATCACCACGGCACGCAGCGCACGCTCGCCCTGCCCTCCGGCTGGGGCAGCGTACCCAGCGGCGGCCATCCCTGCTGGATCGGCCGCAAGGGCCAGACATGCTGAACCTGAACCCCAGGGGGTTTACGCTGGTCGAGCTGATGGTCACGCTCGCGCTGATGGCCATCCTGCTGTCGATGGGGGCTCCGCTGCTGACCACGTGGACCGCCAATGCGCGTGTGCGCGCCGTGGCCGAACAGCTGGGCAACGACCTGCGCCTGGCACAGTCGGAGGCGCTGCGGCGCAACCGGCAGACCGTGTTCGCGCTGACGAATGCCACCCCGGAACTCAACGCCACCGCCACCGACGATGGCAGCCGCTGGTTTGCACAGGCCCTGCCCCTGATGGCGGGCGAGACGCTCTCCGACCAGCACTTCATCCTGGCCTCTTCCAATGCCCGGCAGAACAAGGTCAGCCTCACCGGCCCGGCCGTCACCTGCTTCAACGCGATCGGGCGACCGACCAGCAATGCGTCCACCGGACTGGGCGAGACCTGCACCGCCCCCACCAGCGCGACCACGCCCATCCAGTATGTGGTCAGCGCCACCAGCAGCGACCGTCCGCTGCGGGTGTCGGTGTTCATGGGGGGACAGGTCCGGCTGTGCAATCCGGCACGCTCGCTTGCTGCGGGCGCAGCCGATGGATGCTGACCATGACCCTTCGCATTCGTAACCTCACCCGCTGCCGCGGCTTCACGCTGATCGAGACCCTGGTGGCCCTGCTGGTGCTGTCGTTCGGTGTCATGGGGCTGGTGGCCCTGCAAGGCCGGGCGCTGCAATACGCCATTGACGCCGAAGACCGCAATCGTGCCTCGCTGCTCGCAGACGAACTGGTCAGCGCGATGTGGCTGTCGCGCACCGTCACGCTGCCCGCCGCGACGGTGACCCGATGGAAGGCGCAGGTGCAGGACGCCAGCACCTCCGGCCTGCCCCAGGCCGGCGCCACCATCAGCGACCCGGACGCGCTGGGCGTGGTCACCATCACGATCACCTGGCGCCCGGTCTCGCGCAAGGCCGCCAGCGGTGATCTGCGCTACACGACGAAGGTGGCCATCCCATGAAGCCGGCGCGGGGGATCACGCTGATCGAGGTCATGGTGTCGCTGGTGGTCAGCGCGTTCATCTCGATCGTCGTCGTCGGCGTGATGAGCATGGTCGAGACCAGCAAGCGCCGGACCATCTCAGGCAGCGACCTGGGCCAGGTGGCCGCCTATGTGCAGGCCGTGCTCGACCGGGCATTGCGCAATGCCGGCTCGGGCTTCACACAGGCCGCCGCCCACGCCTTCGGCTGCCAGCTCCACGCCGCCCGCAGCGGAACACAGGTCTTGCCGCGGACCAGCGCCAATCCGCTGCCCGCTCCGTTCGCCAGCGTCAACACCGGCACCACCGGTGTCTTCCGGCTGGCCCCGGTGGTCATCGCCAACGGCCAGACCACACCGGGCATCAGCGGCCAGCCCTCGGACGTGCTGATCGTCATGTCGGGTCAGTCTGGCCAGTCGGAAACCGCCATGTCCTTCGCCGCAGACGCCCAGCTCGGCACCCTGCTGCTGCAGAACAGCGTCGGACTGGCGCCCAATGACCTGCTGCTGGTCACCGACCGCCAGCCAATCTCCAGCGGCATGGCGCCGTGCCTGTTCGAGCAGGTCGCCTCCAGCTTCAACCCCGCCACCGCCGGCGGCACCGTGGCGCTGACCGGCACCTACGCCGCCAACAGCGTCGATACGGCAGTCCTCACCGACTACTCGATCGTCAGCCAGGTGCTCAATCTAGGCAACGTGGCCAACGGCAACCCGCCCTCGCTGCAACTGGTCGGTGTCGGCGACGACAACACGCTCTACAGCTACGACCTGCTGCAGACCAGCGGCGCCCCGCTGCAGCCGATGGGCGATGGCGTGTTCGAGCTGCAGGCGCTCTACGGCCTCGACACCAACGGCGACCGGCGCATCGACCAGTGGGCCGCGCCGACCGGCGACTACGCCGTCGCCAGCCTGATGGACGGCAGCGCTGCCGCCAACACCCGGCTGCGCACCATCGTGGCGGTGCGGATCGGGCTGCTGCTGCGCACGTTGATGCAGGAAGGCTCGGCGGTCGCCCCGGCCAGCCTGCGCCTGTTCACCGAACTCGGCGACGACCTGACCTACACCCGCACCCTCAGCACGGCCGAACAGCGCTACCGCTACCGCACGCTGGAGTCGACGGTCCCCCTGCGCAACCTGCTGCTCACCCCATGACGCACCGCCGCCGCCCGGCCCAGTCCGGCTTCATCCTGCTGTTCACCCTGGTGGCGCTGGTGGTGGTACTGGTCGCGGCCCTGTCGCTGATCAAGGCCATGGATGTCGGGTTGCTGCAGGCCGGCAACCTCGGTTTCCGGCGCGACTTGGTGAACCAGGCCGAGCGCGGCATGGCGCAGGCGATGGCCCGCTTCGGCAGCACGGGCGCGCTGGCCACCGAAGCGCTGCGCAACGCCCACGCCCCCACCGTCAACTACTCGGCCAGCCGGCTCGCCACCAATGCCCAGGGCATTCCCACGCTGCTGCTGAGTGACGCGGCCTTCACCGCAGCCGGCATGACCGGCTCCGACCTGACCGACAGCGGCAACGGCGTGACCGTGCGCATCGTCATCGACCGGCAATGCACCGCGGTCGGCGACATCGCCGGCAACGCCTGTGCGCTGGCCACCACCGACGGCGACCGGGCCGCCGACGACCGCTACCGCCAGGTGCGCGGCGAAGCGCAGCCCATCTACCGCATCAGTGTGCGAGCCACCGGCCCCCGCAACACGCAGGCCTATTTCCAGTCCACCGTGGCGCGCTGAACCATGACCCACCTTCGCACCCACCTCCACCACCTGGCCGCCCGGCTGCTGCTCGGGATCTCCGGCCTGCTCGCCCTGGTCACCGGCCCGGCGCAGGCGCTGGACCTGGCCGACACGCCGCTGTTCTCCTCGGTCAGCGTGCCGGGCAACCTGCTGCTGGCGCTCTCCGTCGAATGGCCGACCGCCAGCACGCCCGCGTACCCGAACACGACTGCCTACGCCCCGGCGACCGCCTACGTCGGCTACTTCGACCCGGAGAAGTGCTACCGCTACAACAACGACACCGTCACGCCCGCCAACAGCTACTTCGTGCCGCACAGCATCGCGACCAGCCACACCTGCGCCTCCACCTCGACCCTGTCACTGTGGAGCGGCAACTGGCTCAACTGGGCGTCCACCCAGACCATCGACGCCTTCCGCTGGGCCCTGACCGGCGGCCCGCGCATGGCCGGCTTCGATACACCGACGCTGACGGTGCTCCAGAAGACTTACCACAACGGGTCAGGCGGTCGGACTGGCATCTATCCGGACAAGGTCATCACTACATCCGCCACGGTCGGCGGGGCCACGCCCTTCACCTGGAACAGCGCGGTCGCCCGCATCCACAACATGGGCCACGCGATGATCGTCAGCGCCGGGCTCGACCTGCGCTGCAAATTCTGGCCAAGCGGAACCACTGTCACGCACGCCTGCGACGGCTTTGCCAGTTCGCAGCAAAGTTGCACCACGTCCACCCCCAACGCCACCTGCACACAGACGGTCGCCAACCCGGCTTACACCGTGACCTGCGGCTACACGCGCAACGCGAGCGACTACATCTACACCTGCGTCGGCACCCCGACCGGCGGCGTCTCCAGAACTTGCACGGTAACCGTCAACAACACCAACGCCACCAGCTGCAATGCCGCAGACCCGACCTTCACCCATTACACCGGCCAGTCCTCGGCCGCCGGCACCGCCAGCACCAGCGCCTTCTACCGCGTCTACATCCAGCTCAAGGCCTGCGACGCCGCCGTGGGGCTGGAGACCAACTGCGTGCCCTACGCCAGCAGCAGCAAGCCCGAAGGGTTGATGCAGAAGTACGCGAACAAGCTGCGCTATTCCGCCTTCGGCTACCTGAATGACAACAACGGACTGCGCGACGGTGGCGTGATGCGCTCACGCATGAAGTACATCGGCCCGAGCAAGCCGGTGCCGGGTTCGGTCGCGCTGTCCAACACGGCGGCCGAGTGGAGCGCCTCCACCGGGGTCATGCTGAGCAACCCGGACGCGACCGACGCCACCGCCACCGTCGCCAACGCCCTGACCCAGACGGGCTTGACCATCACCGTGGCCAACAGCGGCGCGATGAACTATGTCAACAAGTTCGGCCTGATCTCGCGCACCCTCAAGAGCTACGACCCGGTGAGCGAGCTGTACTACGCCGGCCTGCGCTACTTCCGCAAGCTGGACCCGGTGGCCAGCTACAGCAGCTTCGCCGGCATCACCAGCGCGGGCACGCTGTCGGCCGTGATCGACGACTTCCCGGTCATCACCACCTGGGACGACCCCATCCTGTACTCGTGCCAGAAGAACTTCATCCTTGGCATCGGCGACATCAACACCTGGAACGACGCCAACCTGCAGGGCAGCACGATCCGCACCAGCGAGCCAACCATGCCCGCAGAGGTGACCGCCGACACGGAGGTCAACGTCAAGACGGCCACCGACATGGTCGGACAGCTCGAAGGCCTGTCCAGTCTGGGCAGCTACTCGTCCGGGCGCAACAACAGCTTCTTCATCGCCGGCATGGCCTACGACGCCCACACCCGCGACCTGCGCAGCGACCTCTCCGGCACGCAGACGGTCGCCACCTACTGGGTGGACGTGCTCGAAGGCCAGAGCTACACGCACAAAAACCAGTACTGGCTGGCGGCCAAGTACGGCGGCTTCGAGGTGCCCGCCGGCTTCAGCCCCTACGCGAGCACCAACACCACCACCACGCTGCCCCAGTCTTCCTGGTACACCAACACCGACACGCTGCCCAACGGCGGCACGACCCAGCTGAGGCCCGACAACTACTTCACCGGCGGGCAGGCAGCGCGCATGGTGTCCGGCCTGAACAGCGCCTTCGCCAAGATCGCCTCCGAAGCCTCGGCCGCCACCTCGACCGCCTTCGCGTCGGCCTCGCTCAACGAGGCCGTCAGCGGCAACGCCAGCTTCGCCGCCAGCTACGACCCGAAATACTGGACCGGCACGCTGGTCGGCGCCTCGGTCAGCTACGCCGCCGACGGCACGCCCTCGGTATCGACGGCCTGGAACGCCCGCGACCTGCTCAACGCCGCCGTGCCGGGTGACCGCAAGATCGTCACCTGCTGCACCACGGCCGGCGCCGGCCTGCCATTCCGCCTGAACAGCCTGAACAGCGCCTCGCTGTCCGCGCGCACCGCCTGGACCACCTTCGCCAACGTGCCCGGCGTCGCCACGGCCTCGCAGTCGAGCGCCAACTTTCTCGACTACCTGCGCGGCGTGCGGACAAACGAGGTCGCCAATGGCGGCGTCTACCGCACCCGCAACAGCCTGCTCGGCGACATCGTCAACGCCAAGGTCACCGTCGTGGCTGCGCCGCAGAGCACCTACTACGACGTGACCAACCCGGGCTACAACGCCTTCCGGCGGACCTACTCGGCCCGCCAGAGCGTCGTCTATGTCGGCGCCAACGACGGGATGATGCACGCCTTCGACGGCAGCCTGACCAGCGCGACCAAGGGCACCGAGCTGATGGCCTACATGCCCAGCTTCCTCTACGGCAGCGCGGCCACCGCGCCGACCACCGGCCTGGCAGCCCTCGGCAATCCGACGTTCGAGCACCGTTTCTACGTGGACGCCACGCCCCTGGTCTTCGACGTCGATTTCCGCCGCACCAACGGCCAGACAACCCCCAGCGCCAGCGAATCCGACTGGCGCAGCGTGCTGATCGGCGGACTGGGCAAGGGCGGCCGAGGCTACTACGCGATCGACGTGACCAACCCGACCGCGTGGACCAGCGAGACCGCCGTGGCCGGCAAGGTGCTGTGGGAGTACACCGACAGCACGATGGGCTACAGCTACGGCGATGCCCGCGTCGTCAAGACCTCCAAGCACGGCTGGACGGTGGTCATCCCCTCGGGCTACAACACCCCGGACGGCAGTGCCGCGCTCCACCTCGTCAACCCCAGGACTGGCGCGTTGCTGGAAAAGATCACCCTGCCCGGCGGCAGTGTCAGCACCCCGCTGAACGTCGCACACGTCACCGCCTTCATTCCCGACCTGACCGACTACACCGCCACCGCACTCTACGCGGGCGACATGCAGGGCCACGTCTGGCGCGTCGACGTCAGCGCCGACAGCGGCAGCTACCCGACACCGCTGGTGCTGGCACAACTGGCCGACTCGACCGGGGCGCCACAACCGATCAGCACCCCGGTGCGAGTGATGGTCGAGCCGAACTCGGGCAAGCGCTATGTGCTGGTCGGCACCGGCCGCCTGCTCGCCGACAGCGACATCGCCAGCACGCAGACGCAGAGCTTCTACGCGATCATCGACGGCACCAGCAGCGAGATGTACACGGCGGCCACGCTGCCCACCGGCGTGAGCTTCCCCGTGACCCGCAGCAAGCTCAACGCGAACAGCGACCTGCTCACCGGCATCGGCAGCTCACCGAGCCAGCCGATGGGCTGGTACCGCGACCTGGGCACCGACAGCACCTCCGGCATCGCCGAGCGCATCACCGTGGCGCCGGTCGTCAACAACGGCCTGGTGGGCGTGGCGATCAACCTGCCCAATGGTGTGGCCTGCTCTCCCTCGGGCCAGAGCACGGTGATGGCCCTCAGCTTCGCCGATGGCAAAAGCGTGCTGACCGACAGCGCGGGCCTGTCGGTGGCGCTCAGCCCGTACAGCAGCGGCGTGGCGTCGGACCTGGCGTTCAAGAACATCGGCGGAAAGATCCGGCTCATCTCCGGCCGCAGCGATGGCAGCGTCAGCAACCTGCCGGGCACCTATGGTGGCAGTGGCACGCTGCGCCGCATGAACTGGCGTGAAGTCCCGATCGCGAACTGAGCGGTGGCCCCGGCGGGTGGCGTGGGGCGGGCTGACGCTGGCCGTGGTGGCGCTGCACGGTCTGGCGCTCGACACCTGGTCGCCGGCAGGCGCCTTCACTGGTGGGCGCGCGCAGCCGGACGCCCACGTCTCGGTCCGGGTGGTGTCGGTGCCACCCGTCCTGACCCGTGCCGCGGCGGTGATGGTGCCGACTCCCGCCGCTCGGCCATCGTCCAGCAGGCCCCCGCCCGCACCACGGCCAGCACCCGACGCGCCCCCAAGCCCCTTCCTGCACGCCGACCGTCTGGACCGGCGCCCGACGCCTGTGTCCGCGCCAGATGCCCGGTGGCTGGACACGCTGGCGAGCCAGCCGATCAGCGGACTGCCGCTGCGGCTGCGGCTGTTCATCACGGCGGCCGGGGACGTCGTCGCGGTCGAGCCGATCGAGGTCAGCGAACTGGATGTGTTCGCGCTGCCGGCGCTGGAGGCGATGTTCCGCGACACCGCCTTCCTGCCCGGCCGCCATCAGGGCCGGGATGTCGCCAGCCAGATCGAGCTGGAGCTGCACCTGGACGGCGCAGGGCCATGAGCGACCCGATCAATGCCGCAGCTTGTAGCCGCTCGCCAGCAGCCGCAGCGCGATGGCCGCGATCACCAGGAAGCTCGCCGACACCACGCCCAGGCTCACCCACGGCGACACGTCGCTGACGCCGAAGAAGCCGCGTCGGAAGCCGTCGATCATGTAGAAGAACGGGTTCAGGTGGCTGACCTGCTGCCAGAGGCTGGGCAGCGAATGCACCGAATAGAACACGCCCGACAGGAAGGTCATGGGCATGATGATGAAGTTCTGGAACGCCGCCATCTGGTCGAACTTGTCGGCCCAGAGGCCGGCGATCAGGCCCAGGCTGCCCATCATCCCCGCGCCCAGCACTGCAAACACCAGCGCCCACCACGGCTCGGCCATGCGCAGCGGCGCGAACCACACCGTCACCGCGAACACGCCGAACCCCACCACCACGCCGCGCACCAGCGACGCGCCCACATAGGCGACGAGCCACGCCCAGTGCGACAGCGGCGTGACGAGCAGGAAGACGAGGTTGCCGGTGATCTTGCTCTGGATCAGGCTGGAGGAGCTGTTGGCGAAGGCGTTCTGCAGCACGCTCATCATCACCAGCCCGGGGATCAGGAAGCTGGTGTAGCTGACCGAGTCGTAGACCTGCACATGGTCTTCGAGCACGTGGCCGAAGATCAGCAGGTACAGCACCGCGGTCAGCACGGGTGCTGCCACCGTCTGGAAGCCGACCTTCCAGAAGCGCAGCACCTCCTTGTAGAACAGCGTGCCGGCGCCGGCGAACAGCGGGTTGGCGGCGGTCGTTGCGGACGTGCTCATGCGCGACCTCCTTGCATGATGTCGAGGAACACGTCCTCCAGGTCGGCGCGGCCGATCTCGAGGTCTTCGATGCGCACGCCGGCCGTGCGCAGCGTGGCCAGCGTCTGCTCGACGTCGGCGGCGTCGCGGGCCTTGACCTGCGCGATGCGGCCGGTGACGCGGGCGTGGGCGGCGATGGCGGGCGGCAGCGTGTCATCGGTCTTGAAGCGCAGCATCGTGCTCGACGTGCCGGCCAGCAGGTTGCTGGTGCGGTCCAGCGCCACGATGTGGCCCTGCTTGAGCATGGCGATCCGGCCACACAGCGCCTCGGCCTCTTCGAGGTAGTGCGTGGTCAGCAGCACGGTGTGGCCTTCCTTGTTCAGCCGGGCGATGAACTGCCACAGCGTCTGGCGCAGCTCCACGTCCACGCCCGCCGTCGGCTCGTCCAGCACGATGACGGGCGGCCGGTGCACCAGCGCCTGCGCCACCAGCACCCGGCGCTTCATCCCGCCCGAGAGCTGGCGCATGTTGGCGCCCGCCTTGTCCGCCAGACCCAGGCCGCTCAGCAGCTCGTCGATCCAGGCGTCGTTGCCCTTCACGCCGAAGTAGCCGCTCTGGATGCGCAGCGTCTCGCGCACCGAGAAGAACGGATCGAACACCAGCTCCTGCGGCACGATGCCGAGCGCCTTGCGGGCCGAGGCGTAGTCGTCCACCACGTCGTGCCCCATCACGCGCACCCGGCCCGTGGTCGCCCGCGACAGGCCCGCCAGGATGCTGATGAGCGTGGTCTTGCCCGCACCGTTGGGGCCGAGCAGACCGAAGAATTCACCGGGCGCGATGTCAAGGCTGACACCGTCGAGGGCCTGCAATGCACCGCGCGGGGTGCTGAAGGTCTTGCTGACCTGCTGGAAGGAGATTGCCGGAGTCATCGGCGGCGGATTGTAGGGATCCGGCGCCAACCTTGCTGTCATGCTGGCGCCCGCGCCGCCGACACCGCCGCCCGCAGCCCCAGCAGATAGCTGTCCACCCCGAACCCCGCGATCTGCCCGCGCGCGATCTCGGCGATGACCGAGTGGTGGCGGAACGCCTCGCGGGCGTGGATGTTGGACATGTGGACCTCGATGATCGGGCACTGGAGGATGGCCAGCGCGTCGCGGATCCCGTAGCTGTAGTGCGTCCACGCCCCCGCGTTGATCAGCACGCCGTCCACGCCTTCGCCGTGCGCACGGTGGATGCGCTCGGCCATCTCGCCTTCGAAGTTGGTCTGGAAGCACTCGACCTCGACACTCAGCTCCGCCCCCAGCGCCAGCAGCTGCGCGTCGATCTGTGCCAGCGTGGTCGTGCCGTACTGCTTCGGGTCGCGCTTGCCGAACATGTTGAGGTTGATGCCGTTGAGGACGAGGAACTTCATGGGGAGACTCCGCTGTGCGAGGATGGATGACGGACTGACTGACTGACTGAAAAAACGGTGCGAAGGATAGTGGATCGGCCACCGCCCACCACGCCCCCCCATGCGCTGAACGGCGTGACCTGACCCCGAAAGGCCCGCATGAACCTGAACCCGATGCCCTTCCTGAAGCGCCAGCTCGCCAAGGCCAAGGCACTGCTGCACCGCCTCGGGAACGACGCGGCGGACACCCTCCCCGCAGGCGCCCCCGCCCCGGCGACGGCACCGACGGCAGACCGTGTCGCCAGCGCAGCGCAAAGCCTGGACGGGCGCTTTCAGCACCGGTTCGGGACACGGGATTACCGGCTCTACCTCCCGCCACGCGCGGCCGGCCAGCCCCCGGCCCTGCGTCCGCTGCTGCTGATGCTGCACGGCTGCAACCAGACCCCCGACGACTTCGCCACCGGCACGCGCATGCACGAGGCGGCCTGCGCGGCCGGCTTCCTGGTGCTCTACCCGGCGCAGAGCGCGTTCGCCAACCTGCACCGCTGCTGGAACTGGTTCAAGCGCCACCACCAGCAGCGCGACCGCGGCGAGGCCGCGCTGCTGGCCGATCTGACCCGCGAGGTGCAGGCGGCCCATGGGGTCGATCCGGCGCGGATCTGCGTCGCCGGACTGTCGGCCGGCGGCGCGATGGCGGCGGTGCTGGGCGACGTGTATCCCGAGCTGTTCGCCGCCGTGGGACTGCACTCGGGCGTGCCGACCGGACTGGCCAGCGACATGCTGTCGGCGATGGCGGTCATGAAGACCGGGCCGCGCGCCCCGGCGGTGCGCACGTCCGCCCCACCGCCCACCATCGTCTTCCATGGCGACCAGGACACGGTGGTCCACCCCGCCAACGCGGACGCGGCGATGCGGCCCTTCGCCACGCTGGGAACACGAGAAACCCGCCAGGGCCTGACAGACCAGGGCGCCGCCTACACCGTGCACCGCATCAGGACCCCGGCAGGGCGCGTGGTCGCCGAGCAGTGGATGGTGCGCGGCACCGGCCATGCCTGGTCAGGCGGCAGTGCGGCCGGCAGCTACACCGCCCCGAGCGGCCCGGATGCCACGGCAGCGATGGTGGCGTTCTTCCAGGGGCAGGCGGCAGCAGCCTCCCGGCAATTCCCGTAGGCTTCCCAGCTCACCCACTTCGCCCACTGCGCCAACCGGAGCACCACCCATGACCGACCCCACGCCCTACACCCCGCCGAAGATCTGGACCTGGAACAAGGCCAACGGCGGCCAGTTCGCCAGCATCAACCGCCCCATCGCCGGCCCGACGCACGACAAGGCGCTGCCCGTCGGCCGCCATCCGCTGCAGCTGTATTCGCTGGCGACACCGAACGGCGTGAAGGTGACGGTGATGCTGGAAGAGTTGCTCGCCCTCGGCCACACGGGCGCCGAATACGACGCCTGGCTCATCAAGATCGGCGACGGCGACCAGTTCGGCAGCGGCTTCGTCGAGGTCAACCCGAACTCCAAGATCCCCGCCCTGATGGACCGCAGCGGCCCGGAGCCGATCCGCGTGTTCGAGTCCGGCGCGATCCTGGTGTACCTGGCCGAGAAGTTCGGCGCCTTCCTGCCCACCGAGCCGGCCCGGCGTGCCGAGTGCCTGTCGTGGCTGTTCTGGCAGATGGGCAGCGCGCCCTTCCTGGGCGGCGGCTTCGGGCATTTCTACGCCTACGCGCCGATCAAGATCGAATACGCGATCGACCGCTATGCGATGGAGGTCAAGCGCCAGCTCGACGTGCTCGACCGCCAGCTGGCTGAGCGGCCCTACATCGCGGGCGAGGACTACACGGTCGCGGACATGGCGATCTGGCCGTGGTACGGCGCGCTGGTGAAGGGCCTTGTCTATGGCGCGGGCGAGTTCCTGCAGGTGCAGGAGTACCAGCACATCCAGCGCTGGGCCGACCAGGTGGCCGAACGGCCGGCGGTGCAGCGCGGCCGCAAGGTCAACCGCACCTTCGGCGAGCCGGCGAGCCAGCTGCACGAACGGCACGAGGCCAGCGACTTCGACACCCGGACGCAGGACAAGCTCGGCAGCGCCTGAGACCTCCCTGAGCAGCCCCGGAACCGCAGGCAAACCCGCGGCGGCGGTGCTCGCCGCTGGTGCCAGAATCGCCGCATGACCACTCCCGACCGGGCCAAGAAAGCACCACGCCGCACCGCCGAGCGCATCCTCGACCACTCGCTAGCCCTGTTCAACCGCTACGGCGAGCCCAACGTCTCGACCAACGCGATCTCGGCCGACCTGAACATCAGCCCGGGCAATCTGTATTACCACTACCCGGCCAAGGAGGCGCTGGTCAACGCGCTGGTCAGCCGCTACGAGCAGGCGCTGACCGAGACCCTCGCCGCCGCCGGCCCGGCCGATGACGCGGAAGGGGCATGGAACCTCGTGCCCGGCCTGCTGCGGCTGGCCTGGAACTACCGCTTCATCTTCCGCGACCTCAACGACCTGCTGACCCGCAACCGGCAGCTGGAGACACGCTGCCAGGCGGCGCTCGCCCTGCAGCAGGCGGCGATACGCGAACGGGTGGTGCGGCTGTGCGTGATCGACGGCGAGTCCCTGTCCGCCGAGGATGCGAGCGCGCTGTCGGTGTCGATCGTCGTGCTGCTGACCTACTGGCTGAGCTACGAGTACGTGCGCGACCCACGCCACGCGCTGGAGCCGGACAACGCCGACGCGGCGGTGCGCAACGGGACGCGGCAGGTGATGGCGCTGCTGTGGCCGTATCTGAGCGCGGAGCGGCGGCGGCAGTTGCGGCCGGGGGCGGTCAAGTCGGCCGGGCCTGCCACCTGAGGCCGGGCGCATCAACCAAACGGGTCGAGCACCTTCGCCCCGGTGCCCACAAAGTCCGCCACGTTGCGCGTCACCACCGTCAGGTCGTTCATCAGCGCCGTGGCCGCAATTCGCCCACTGTCACCACCGACAGTTACATCGCCGACCCCTGCTGCCGCGCACATCGGAAGAAGGACTGGACGCGCTCGAAGTCGCTGTCCCGCCCCACATCCGGCATCGCGGCCAGCACATCGGCCAGCGAGCGCCGCTGCGGGCGCATCAGCGCGGCGGCCAGGATGTCGCGGTGCTCGGCCTCGGCGCTGCGGCCGTGGGCCGCGGCGCGGGCTTTCAGCGAACGCACCAGCGATTCGTCTACACCTCGAACCAGCAGGTCAGGCATGGGGAGTCTCCTTGGGCAGGGCCATTCATTGCTATCAATGACAGCCCTCTACATCAACCCCGCCTCCTGCAACCGCTTCACCCACACCCGCCGCTGCCCATGCCCGCGCATCAGGATCGCCAGCCGCTGCCGGAATTCGTCCTGCTGCCCGGCCAGCCGCATCGCGTCGGACAGGTCGCGCACCTGGGTCAGCGCCCGGTCGTAGGCAGACGCCGAGCCGCGTGACAACTGCGTCTCCACCTCGCCCCAGATCGCCCCGGCTCGCGGGAGGATCTCGCGGCGGAGGTACTCAGCACGCTGCTGGGCCTCATGCTGGCGTTGCGCGTCGAGGGCCTGCTGTTCTCGGGCCTGTCGGGCGGCGCGGGCCTCGTCCAGGCCTGTGCGCAGTTGGGCCACCGTGCGGCGTGGCGTGTCGGCTGGCGTGGTGCCCTCGGCCGCAGACCACGCCCGCGCCGACTCGTTGTAGTGCTGCCGGACCACCTGCGCCGCTTCGGGCAGGTGGCCTTGCACCAGCAGCCGCACGACGCCGCGCAGCTCGTCCGTGCTCAGGCTGTCGAGCCAGCGGGTCTGCAGCGGCGTTTCATCCACTGCCACGGCCTCCAGGTCGGCGCTGGCCTGCGCGGCGACGGCGAGCCAGTCGCAGTCGAACTCGACGAAGCGCAACAGGGCCTGCTGGGCGGTGCTGAGCGTGCGCAGGCCGGGCGGCACGGGGGGTTCGAGCGCATCGTCGTCCAGCTCGTCCAGATAGGCACGCATCAGCCAGCCGAGGTAGAGCGCCCGCCGGTCGCCGCGCAGGATCTCCTCGCGCAGCGCCAGCAGCTCGGACAGCCAGCCGGGGCCATCGTCCATGCCGAAGCGGTCCAGGCTGTGGTCGTCGGTGCTGAAGGCCCAGTCCAGCACCCAGGCATGGCCGACATCGAAGAGGGAAAAGCCCTGTGTCTCGTCGCCATTGAACCGGTAAGGCTGCAGCGCCGCTTCGTCCAGCACCGTCTTCGGCACGCGCAGCATCAGCCGGCAGTGTCCCCAGTTGGTGCTGTACAGGTGCGCGTCGAAGTACCGCTTCATCCAGTCGAGCGCACTGCCCTTGAGGTCGCCCCAGTGGTACTCGTTGACGAAGCCGCCCGGCGTGATGCGGGCGCGGCTGGAACGCTCGCGCAACTCGGCCTGCTGCTGCGGGGTCAGCGGGCGGTCGAGGGCGGCGAATTCGTAGTATTGGTATTCGCTCATGAGAAAAATGATGTGTCGCCTCGGGAGGGGTCGTGCCGTCATCCTCGCGGATGCGAGGATCCACGTTCGCCAAGACCCGTCATTTCCATGCGTGGGTGCCCGCTTTCGCGGGCATGACGGGATTGTTCGCAAACGCTGGCCGCGCATTGTGTGCCCCAAGGGCATCACTCAAGCTCACGCCTTCAGAAACTCCATCTTCCCCCCCAGCCACCGGCTGATGTGCGCCCGCGCCGCGTCCGGGTGCGCATCGAGCAGCCCCGGCGCCGCCGCCTTGGCGCGCTCCAGCAAGGTCTCGTCCTGCGCCAGATCGGCGAACTTCAGCAGCGCATCGCCCGACTGCTTCGCCCCCATGAACTCCCCCGGCCCGCGGATCTCCAGATCCCGCCGCGCGATCTCGAAGCCGTCCGTCGTCTCGGCCATCGCCTTCAGCCGCTCGCGGCCGGTCTGCGACAGCGGCGAGGTGTAGAGCAGCACGCACACGCTGGCCACCGCGCCGCGCCCCACCCGCCCGCGCAACTGGTGCAACTGCGCCAGCCCGAAGCGCTCGGCGTGCTCGATCACCATCACGCTGGCGTTCGGAACGTCCACCCCGACCTCGATCACCGTCGTCGCCACCAGCACGCTCATGCGCCCCGCCGTGAACTCGGCCATCACCGCCGCCTTGTCCGACGCCGACATCCGCCCGTGCAGCAGCCCGACCGCCACGCCGTCGAACACCGCCGAGAGCTGTGCGTGCGTCTCGGTGGCGTTCTGCAGGTCGAGTGCTTCCGACTCCTCGATCAGCGGCACGACCCAGTACACCTGCCGGCCCTTGCCCACCTCCTCGCGCACGCGGCCGATCACGTCATCGCGGCGGCCATCGGCGAAGACGCGGGTGACGATGGGCGTGCGGCCCGGGGGCAGCTCGTCGATGGTGCTCACATCGAGATCGGCGAAGTAGGTCATCGCCAGCGTGCGCGGGATCGGCGTGGCGCTCATCATCAGCAGGTGCGGCTCCAGCTTCTGCTCGGCCAGCTTGTGGCGCAGCTCCAGCCGCTGCGCCACACCGAAGCGGTGCTGCTCGTCAATCACCGCCAGCCCGAGCTTCGCAAAATGCACATCGCTCTGGATCACCGCGTGCGTGCCGACGATCAGCCGGGCCTCGCCGGACGCGATGCGCTCGACCATCGCGGTGCGCGCCTTGCCCTTGCGGCTGCCGGTGAGCCAGGCCACCCCGATGCCCAGCGGCTCCAGCCACTGCAGCAGCTTGCGGAAATGCTGCTCGGCCAGGATCTCGGTCGGCGCCATCAGCGCGCACTGCCAGCCGGCGTCGATCGCCACCGCCGCCGCGAGTGCGGCCACCACTGTCTTGCCCGAGCCGACATCGCCCTGCAGCAGGCGGTGCATCGGCTGCGGGCGGCGCAGGTCGGCGGCGATCTCGTTGGAGACGCGGTGCTGCGCGCCGGTGAGCGAGAACGGCAGCGCGGCGAGCAGTTGCTCGTGCAGGCCGCCCGGCTTGGCCTTGAGCGACGGGGCACGCAGGCGGGCGCGTTCGCGCTGGGCGGTGAGCTGGGACAACTGCTGGGCGAGCAGCTCCTCGAACTTGATGCGCTGCCACGCGGGGTGCGTGCGCTCCTCCAGCGCGGCGAGGCTGGCGCTCGACGACGGGTGGTGCAGGAAGGTCAGCGCCTGCCGCAGACCCGGCAAGCCCTTGGGCACGACCCCGGGCGGCAGCACCTCGTCCAGCGGCGCGCGCTTCAGCCCAGCCGCCACCGCCTTGCGCAGATACGCCTGCGGCAGTTGTGCGCTGGTCGGGTAGACGGGGGTGAGCGCGTCGGACAGCGGCGCGCCGGGCTGCACGACCTTGAACGCCGGGTGGACCATCTCGCGGCCCAGAAACCCGCCGCGCACCTCGCCGCGCGCCCGCACCAGCGCGCCGGGCACCAGCGCCTTCTGGTGCGACGGAAAGAAATGCACGAAGCGCAGGAGCAGCTCATGGCGCCCCTCGACCAGCCACACGACGAGCTGGCGCCGCCCGCCCTGGACCGACGCCTCGCGCACGACCGCCTCGACCTGGACCGTCTCGCCGTCGCGCAGCGCGGACATCGGCGTCAGGCGGGTCTCGTCCTCGTAGCGCAGCGGCAGGTGCAGGGCCAGGTCGATGTCGCGGACCAGGCCGAGTTTCTCCATCGCCCGCTGGGGGGCGGACTTCGCGGCCGTGGCCGGCGCGGGCGCGGGGTCTTTAACGTCCACGGGGGCTGAGGTGCTCGCGCAGCCAGGCGGCGAATTCGTCCTCGCCCATCTCGCCCGCGGCCAGGTGCAGCATCGTGATCACGCAGGACGCATCGTCAGCCTGCAGTGCATGCCCGTTGAGCAGCAGGAACAACTCGACCGCGACGAAAGCGGTGCGCTTGTTGCCGTCGATGAAGGGATGGTTGCGCGCGAGACCGTAGCCATAGGCGGCCGCCAGCAGCGCGATGTCCGGGTCGCCGTAGCAGGCCAAGTTCTGCGGCCGCGCCAAGGCGGACTCGAACAGGCCGGCATCCCGAATCCCCGGCGCGCCACCGTGCTCGACCAGTTGTTCTTCGTGCACCGCGTGCAGCACCTGCGCATCGATCCAGACCCAGTTCGTGTTGGCCGGTGTCATGGCGACTCCTGCCGAATCACTTGGCCAACTCGTGCAGCACCGCGCGGCGCGACTTCATGACGTCGCGCGCCAAGGCCATCTGGGCCTCGAACACCGGGTCATGGGGCGTCAGGCGCAGCCCGTCGGGGCAATCGGTGACGAAGAGGGTGTCCCCTTTTTCAAGCTTCAAACGCGTCAACATCTCCTTCGGCAGGATCACCCCCACCGAGTTTCCGATCTGGGTAAGCTTCAAGGCGTGCATGACGGGCTCCTGGTTATAACCACTGTTATATTCTGCACCCCGTCGCCTCTGACCGCAAGCCTTCCGCCGAGCCCCGCCCGTGTCCTACACCGTCGCCGATTTCGACTTCGACCTCCCGCCCGAACTGATCGCGCAGCACCCCGCCGCCGAGCGCAGCGCCTCCCGGCTGCTCGACGGCCGCGCCCTGCCCGCCACCGAGCGCGTGTTCCGCGAACTCCCCGCGCTGCTGTCGCCCGGCGACCTGCTGGTCTTCAACGACACCAAGGTGATCCGCGCCCGGCTCCACGGCGCCAAGGACACCGGCGGCAGCGTCGAGGCGCTGGTCGAGCGTGTGCTGCCCGGGGCGGCGGACGGGCGGCACGAGGTCTGGGCGCACCTGCGCGCCAGCAAGTCGCCCAAGGCGGGGCAGACGGTGCATTTCCGGGATGACCGCGGCGCGACCTTCGCCGCCGAGGTGCTCGGGCGCTGCGGGCCGGAGAACGGGCTGTTCCACCTGCGCCTGCCGGGTGACGCGCTCGCGCTGCTGGAACGCTTCGGCCACATCCCGCTGCCGCCCTACATCACCCACGCCGACGACGCCGAGGACGCGCGCCGCTACCAGACGGTGTTCGCGCGCCACCCCGGCGCCGTGGCCGCCCCGACCGCCGCGCTGCATTTCGACGAAGGCGTGCTCGCGGCGCTGGACGCGCGCGGTGTCGGCCGGGCCAGCGTCACGCTGCACGTCGGCGCCGGCACCTTCCAGCCGGTGCGTGTGGAGGCCATCGCCGACCACAGGATGCACAGCGAGTGGTTCGAGGTGCCGCAGGCGACGGTGGACGCCATCGCCGCGACCCGCGCCCGCGGCGGTCAGGTCGTCGCGGTCGGCACCACCACGCTGCGCTCGCTCGAATCGGCGGCACTCGGCGGCACGCTGCAGGCCGGTGCCCGCGAGACGGACATCTTCATCACGCCGGGCTTCGAGTTCCAGGTCGTCGACCGGCTGATCACCAACTTCCACCTGCCGCGCAGCACGCTGATGATGCTGGTCAGCGCCTTCGCTGGCTACGACACGGTCCGGGCGCTCTACGCCGACGCCATCGCGCGGCGCATGCGCTTCTTCAGCTACGGCGACGCGATGCTGCTCCAGCGTGCAGCAACGTCGGTCAATCACGGCGATCCAGCACGCAACAGCGCTGTACCAGGCTGACAAAAGCGCGTGGCAGCTTGATCCTGCGCAACTCGGCGGCGCGGCGTGGTCGTACCTTGGCGGCATCTGATCCCGTCCCCAGGAGCCTCCATGAAGACCGCCACCTCCCACACCTCCCACGCCCTTCCCGTCGCAGCAGCCCTCGCGCTGCTGCTGGCCGCTGGCGCCGCCCAGGCCGACAAGGCCAAGGACGACGCCATGCTGCACCTCGCCTCGAAGAGCGGCTGCATGACCTGCCACCACATCGAGCCCGGCGCCAAGGGCCCAGACGGCCTGGCCCCGATCGGCCCGGCCTGGAAGGATGTCTCGGCCAAATACAAGGGCGACAAGAAGGCCGCGGAGACGCTGACCCAGATCGTGCTGAAGGGCTCCAATCCTTACGACAGCCACTGGAAGGGCAAGGCCTCGGGTCTGGCGATGCCGCCGAACGCCGTGGCGATCAAGGAAGCGGACGCCCGCGGCCTCGTCAAGTGGATCCTGGGCATGCAGCCCGGCTAACCCGTCCGGCGCGGCGGGCGGGTCTGCGATGATCCTGTCCGCCAATGAACGCCGCTACCGTCCGATTCCTTGCCGCTGTCCTGCGCCTGTTCGCGCTGGCCGGGCTGCTCGCCCTGCCCGCTGCCTGCGCAGCCCGCGCGAACCCGGCACCGGGCGCTGCCGCCATCGAGTTGCGGGAAGCACTGTTCACCAGGGATCTGCGCTCGGCACCGTCGACCGTGCCCCTGCCCGACACCTGGACTGCCCGCGGTCTGGACGATGCCGGCATCGGCCACTACCAGGGTCGGATCCTGCTCGACACAGCGCCCACCACGATGTGGGCGCTGTGCATGGCACGGCTCAGCGATGTGCACGAAGTGCGTCTGAACGGCTGGCTCGTGAGCGGCGCGGCGCTGGGCCGGATCCATCCCGTCACGGCAGGCGGTCACCCGATCACCCAGTGGATCAGCGTGCCGCCGCACCTGCTGCGCGTCGGCGTGAACCACCTGGAGATCTCGGTGGCCCACAACAGCCGCGGCGGGCTGTCGACCGTGCTGGTCGGGCCCGCCGACACGATGGCCAGCGGCCACCTGACGCGGTTGCGCCTGTCGGTGATGCTGCCCATCTGGCTGAACGTCGCGGGCGTGGCGCTGGCGGTGTTCCTGCTGCTGATCTGGTGGAGGCGACCGGGCGAGCGCCTGCTGGGCAGCTTCGCCGCCATGTGGCTGCTGATCGCGGTGTGCAACATCGCGCACTACAACATGGAGAACACCGCCTCCACGCAGGTGGTGGCGGTGTACTTCGCGCTGCAGGTGGTGTCCGGGGCGCTGCTCTGCCGGAGCGCGATGGTGCTGTCCGGACAGCGGGAGTCGATCGCCTACGGGATCCTGCAGGTCGGCACCGCCGTGCTGCTGGCACTGGCGGCCTGGGGCGGGTTGACGGATTCGCTCGACAAGGTCCGCGCCGGCAGCTATCCCATGCTGTTCACCGGCATGGTGCTGTCGCTGCTGCCCCTGTGGCAGCAGACCCGCCGGCTGCGCCTGCCGCTGCGCACGGCACTGGTGGCGGCTGTGCTGGGCTCGACGCTGGCTGCGCTGCACGACTACCTCTACTGGCGCGGCATGACGTCCGTGATGGACGCCTACTGGCTGCCCTATGCGCTGCCGGTCTCGCTGGCCATCGTGGGCGGCGTGATGATCAAGCGGCTGGTCGGGGCGCTGCACCAGGTGGAGCAGCTCAACGCCGACCTGGAGCGCCGCGTCGTCGAGCGCACCGAAGCCTTGCAGCAGGCCAATCTGGCCAAGACCCGCTTTCTCACCGCCGCCAGCCATGACCTGCGCCAGCCGGTCGTGACGATCGGGCTGCTGATCGACCTGATGCGCGAGCAGGTGCCCCTGGCGCTGCGGCCGATGACCGACCGGGTGAACGAAGCCGTGTCCTCGATGGAAGACCTGCTGAAGGGGCTGCTGGACCTCTCGCGCCTGGAGGCCGGCACCGTGCGCCCGCGCCTGCAACCCGTGGCCCTGCAACCCTTGTTCGACGCCATCGCCAGCCACGACGGAGAGACGGCGCGGCGCAAGGGGATCGTGCTGCGTTTCCGCCCGACCGGCGAATCGGTGCTGTCCGACCCGGTGATGCTGGAGCAGATCCTGCGCAATCTGGTCAGCAATGCGGTGCGCTACACGGACAGCGGTGGCGTGCTGGTGGCTGCGCGGCACCGCGGACCGGATCTGCGCATCGAGGTCTGGGACACGGGCCACGGCATCCCGGCCACCCACCAGCGCGCGGTGTTCGAGGAGTTCGTGCAACTCGCGGACGCGCACGGCGAACGCCCGGTGGCGCGCCGCACCAGCCACGGCGGTGATGGCAGCCGCGGGCTGGGTCTGGGGCTGTCGATCGTGCAACGCAGCGCGGCCTTGCTCGGCCACCGCCTGCACCTGCGCTCGCGGCAGGACCACGGCAGCTGCTTCTCGGTCCTCGTCCCGCGTGCGCAGCCACGCCAGCCGCCCCTGGCCAGCATGCCGAGCGACCCGCAACCGCTGAAGGGGCTGCGCCTGACGGTGGTGGAAGACGAACCCGCCGTGCGGGCTGCCCTGCGGGCACGGCTGGAGGCATGGGGCGCGGTCGTCGACACCCACGAGGGCCTGACACCGCTGCGGCGCAGCCTGGCGGCCCGGCCGCGGGGCCATGTCGGCATCGACCTGCTCATCACCGACCACCGCCTGCGGGGCGCCACGGGCATCGAGGTGATCGAGGCCGTGCAGCGCTACGGCGGACCGGTGCCGACGCTGGTGATCACGGGCGACACGGCGCCGGAAGACATTGCCCTGATGGCGGCACGCGGGCTGCAGGTGCTGCACAAGCCGTTCCGGGCTGATGCGCTGCTCGCCGCCATCCAGCGTACACGCCGCTGAGGCTGCTCAGGTCAGAACTGCGCCCGCAGGCCCAGGGACACCGACACGACCCGGCGGGTGCTGCTGGTGGAACGGGCGTTGTAGAGCATCGGCACTTCGCCCAGCATCTGGCGGTGCATGTATTGCCCGCGCAGCACCACGGCCAGTCCCGGATGGACGGTGTGGACCGCCTCGCTGACCAGCAGCGCATTGCGGGTCTGGCGCTCGGGAGCACCTCCGTCGCGCTGCCATTGCTGCAGTTCAGCCCCCAGCGCCAGCCGCCAGGGAGCAGCGCGCCAGTGCACGGCCGCACCGGCGTGGCCGTAGACCGCCCGGTAGCGGGTCTCGTCCAGCGCGTCGACCGCCAGCAGGCGATTGGGCACGCTGACGATCAGCCCTTTGGGACAGTCCGCCATCGGCAGTGCGTTGAGCCGCTCGTCGCCGAACTGCAGCTGGTAGGTGCACCCTGAGATGGTCGCCTTGCCGCTCACGACCGAGCGGCTGATGGCACTGGCGCCAGCGCCCGCAAAGCCGCTGA
The DNA here is from genome assembly GCF_034519685.1 of Sphaerotilus sp. Lineage (GTDB taxonomy): Bacteria > Pseudomonadota > Gammaproteobacteria > Burkholderiales > Burkholderiaceae_C > Sphaerotilus. The sequence continues at coordinate 994,390 of NZ_JAXHOF010000003.1, forward strand.
CGTGCCAGCGCGCATCCGGCGGGGTGAACCGACCGATCCAGTCCAGCTGCCACTGCAGGTCGCGGGGACGCACCAGCTCCATCTCGACGAGCCGCGCCTTGAGGCCGCTGACCTTGAGCGAGCGGTTGGTGCTCTGGCGCAGATGATCGGCCTGGTTGCCCCAGACCCCGAGCCGCACACCCCAGCGCCAGGCATCGGCCGCGGAGGCCTGTCCTGGCTCGAACTGGACCGCCCCGTGCCAGCTCTGCACGCGGTAGTCGTTGAGCTTGTCGTGCAGCGCCCGCTGGTGGCCGCCCAGTGCAAACGACCACGGCCCTGCGGCACCCTGCACGCGCAGGGTGTCGGCCTGCCCGGCACGCCGCTCGATGCCCGTGGCATCGAACAGCGGCTGGGTCACGTCGCCTGTGGCCTCGACCGTCCAGCGGGTCGGGCCTTGCGGATCGTCCTGCAGGTCCAGCAGGGCATCCAGCGGAGCGGCACCGGCCAGACCGGCGAAGCCACCGCCGCCGACAGCCATGGCGGCAGCGGCAAGCGCTTGCCAGGCGAGGCGCGGCGCCACGCGATCAGAACTTCACGAAGCCAGACACGGCGACACCCTGCACGGCCCGGGCCACACCCAGGTTGCCCGGCACCTGGACGGACACCTTGCCGGCGGCCAGTCGCGTGCCATCGGCGTAGCGGAAGTCCATGTCGGCCACGACGACCTTGATCTCGAAGGTACCGGTCTCTTCCAGCACCTTGTTGATGAGCGAGGTGTTGTCCGGGAAATGCTTGCGCATGCCGCTGGCGAGTTTCTGCAGGTCGATGCCCAGGCCGTCGGCGCCGTTGGTCAGCAGCGGCGTGCCGACGCCTTCGAGCGGCTGGGTGCCGGTGCCGAACTGGATGTCCGACGCGGTCTTCATGAACAGGTGCAGCTTCGAGTTCTCCAGGATGGTCGCGCTGACCGCACCGTTCTCGCCGCGGGTCAGCTTGACCTTGTCGATGGCCCCTTGCATCACGCCACCAGTGACGGTGTTGCGGATCTCCAGCGCCAGCGCCACCACGCCGCCCGCGCGCGGCAGCGCCATCGTGGTGCTCGACAGCGGTAGCGTCACATGGCTGAGGGTCGACAGCGTCTGACCGGACAGGTCCACACCCGAAGCGCTGGCGAACTGGGTCAGCGTGTAGGACGCGCTCTTGCCCTCCATCGGCGCAATGGTCACGGAGTCGTCCACGACAGAGACGTACTGCGCCTTGGTCAGCTCGGTGGCATCGCCGGCCTTCGTGCGGCTCTCGGCGACCTTGTTGTCGTCGTTCAGATCGGTGTCGCCGACCAGGTGCACGGCCGAGCTGTTGCCCAGGTCATTGAACGCATCCTTCAGCGAGGTGCGCTGCTTGATGCTGCCGGCCAGCGTGGTGATCGCGGCGGAGGCCAGCGACTTGGCATTGCCCAGTTCCTTGTCGGTCCAGACCGGGGTTCCGTCGCTCTTCTTGTTGCCCTCGCGCAAGCCCGCCTCGGCGGCGGCGCTGACCAGGTTGCCGAGGTCCGTGGCATTGGCAAAGGCGGGGCCGGTGCTGTTCTTCGCGTGCGTCGCCATGGCGATGGTCGCGGCCTTGAAGGCGGCAGTCGCATCGCCACCGGCGCCGGCCACGATCTCGGAGATGTCGTTGAGGATCTTGGCCAGGGCGGCGGCCGTCGTGGCGCGGGCGGTATCGGTCACCGGGTTGAAGGTCGCGACGTCGACGCCGTCCAGGCCCAGCTTGGTCAGCACGGCCTTGAATTCGGCGTCGCTCAGCCCGCTGACGGCGCGCATGGTCGTGAACGGCGACACCACCTGGCTGCCCGCCAGCGCGCGGTACTGGCCCTTCGGGATCTTCATGGTGCTCTTGTCATAGCCGGTTCCGGCGACGGTGACGATCGGCGCGAAGCAGGCCTTGTCGAAGAGGTATTTGCCGTCGTCGTCGGTGGTCGCGCTGGACTCGCCAGCGTCGAGGGCACCGTTTTCGTTGCCATCGCAGAAGATCGTGGCACCGACGATCAGGTCATCGACCAGCACACCGCTCACCGCACTGGCGGAGGTACCGGGCGTGCCGGCATCGGGCGTGGACGTGGGGGCATCGCCACCACCGCCGCAAGCGGTCAGGCCAAGGGCGAGGAGGATGGAAGCGGACAGCAGTCGGAGTTGGGGCATGGCGAGATCCAGAGTGAGGGAACGGTCCCTGACTGTCGCCGCTGGGCGGATCTCGCTGTGCCTGCAAAAGCAGCGGAGTCCCGCCCTTGTTCTGGACTTCACCCCGGCCGCTCACCCCGACCGTTGCGCTGCGCTCGCACGGCTGGTTTGGTCGAGCGTCCTGGCACGGCTCGTCACCAGGCCGACCAGATCGGACATCTTGGCGCCAGCCCCTTCCATGGCAGCCGCCAGCGCGGCCAGCACCTTGTCGTGGGCATTGCCCCGCTGGACAGCCGAGGCTGCCACCAGCGGCTGGGCGAGCACATCGGTGATCGGCGCCGGATTGACCCCCATCAACTGCAGTACGCGGCCGACGGCCCCGTGGGCCTGGGTGATGTTGGTCGGCGTGATGGTGGCGCCCAGGGCACGGGTGCTCGCCTTGACCATGAAACTGGACGGCGCTACGCCGGCCAGTTGTGCCACCAGCAGCTCCGTCAACGGGGTGATGTGCGCTGTCCTGGGTCTGGCGGCGGCACTCGGCGAGGCCTCTTCCGGTGCGGGAACGACCGAATGCAGGCGCCAGGCCCCGTCTGCGGACACGGCTTCCAGTACGCAGGGCAAGGCGTCCTCACCCACTTCCATCGCATAGGCACCGCTGGACCCGCTGATGGCCGACACCGCGGGGCCGGCCGCACAGCGCGCCGTCACCTTGGCCTCGACCAGTGCCCCGCCCCGCGCCACCACGCCGCGGATCTGCACCGCCGGCCCCGCACTGCCGGCCCCACCCGACTCCCCGAGCAAGTCCCCCCCGCCACCACACGCCATCAGCACCAGCAGACTGCCGGCTGCTCCTAGCCATCCGATTGTGTTCAACACCGCTCCTCGTGCCTCCCGTGAACGCCCACTGCGGGCAACCGTGCGAATGGACACGGTCATGGTTCACGTTTCGGAAGCGCAGGATGCAGAGCCAGGTCAGGGGCAACAACCGTTCATTCGGTCGGTGGCCGTGGCGATTTTTCCGGTTACGCCGGGCATTTCCGGATTGGATGGGCAAGCGCCGGGCGGAGCCCCCTCATTCCCTGTGTCGGGGCAGCGGCGCCCGCCTGTCAGCGCATCACCCAGCCGCCGCACACCGGGAACACCTGCCCGACAAAACACGCCGCGGGCTCGCTGCACAGGTAGGCGGCGAACTCGGCGTCCTCCTCCGCGCCGACCAGCCGCCCCAGCGGCACCTCGCGCTTCAGGCGCTCCTGGAAGCGGGGATTCGCCTGCACCTCGGGCGGGAAGTAGGTCGGGTTGTCCACGAAGTTCTGCGCGATGGCATTGACCTGGACGTTATGGGGCGCCACCTCCACGCCGACCGCCTGCACATAGGCGAGCTGCGCGCCGCGGGCAGCGCTGTAGGTCGAGGCGCGTTTCATGCCGCGCAAGGCCGAGGCGCTGCCCATGACGAGGATCCGGCCGCTGCGCCGCGCGGTCATCGCGGGCAGCACCGCGCGGAACAGCCGCGGCAGCGGGTCCACGAGCGCGGCGAAGGTGTCGCGCCACTCCGCGTCGGTCACGTCCGCGGCGGGTGTCGTCGGCGCCGGCACCCCGAGGTTGACCAGCAGGATGTCGATCGACCCGGCGGCGGCCACGGCGGCGGCCGGGGCGTCGGGGTGGACGAGCGGGTCGGTGCTGGCGATCACGGTGGCGCCGTGCCGGGCGAACACATCGCACAGGACCGGGCCCATGAACACATCGGCCTGGGTGATCAGCACGCGCTGGCCGGCGAGGCGTTGGTCGGACATGGTGGGAGGCTCCTGAAATGCTGCATGAGCGACCACCTTAGCGGCAGGGCGTCAGGCTGCGCAGAGATGGAACCCGAAGCCCGCCATGCCCCCCGCCACAAACCCGACCACGACTTCCGCCAGCGTGTGCCGACGCAGCACCAGCCGGGACCAGCACACCCCGACCGCCAGCGCCAGCAACCCGAGGGCCACCGGCCCCGGCCACGACAAGCCCGCGGCGAACACGGCGAAGCCGGCGTGCAGCGACACCTTGAGCCAGCGGCGCAGCAGGTGCCCGACCACCACGAGTCCACCGCCCAGCGCCAGCCCCAGGAACACGGGCCGGGGCTGGCCGCTCCACCACAACGCGCCCGCGGTGCCGAAGAGCAGCAGCGCCAGGAACAGGTTGAGCTGGCCGCGCTCGCGGGGAACGGACGCATCCACATGGCCCCAGCGCCCGGCGCGGACCTGCACCACGCTGTAGACACCGACGCAGAGCGCCACGAACACCGAGGCACCCGCCGCGGTGAACAGCACGGACGGTGGCGCGTTCCGGGCGATCGACGCCCAGACCACTGCGCCGGGCATCAGCAGCGCGGGGTGGCCGAGGATGGACAGCGCCCGGGCCGCACGGGTGGGCAGCGTGGCAGCGTGTGTCACAGGCGTGCCAGCAATACGTCCACCCCCACCCACCCGGCCCGCTCGACCGCGAACTTGCGCGTCCCGCCCTTGAGCGCCTGGCCGGCCATCAGCGCCGACAGGCACGCCGCCGGATCCGTCACCCAGGTGCCGCCCACCATCGTCACGCCGCGAGCGAACAGCGCGTCCGGCAAGCAGCCCGCGCTCGGCCCGACCATCGCGAACCAGCGGGCGTCGCGGCAGTGGGCCAGCGTCGCCTCCAGCGTGTCGTTGAGGAGGACCGTGCTCGTGCAGAGCACCTTGGTGCAGCCGTCGAGTTCCGCCGGGTCGTTCGTCAGGCGCAGGCCGGGCCGGGCGTCCTGCAGGTCCGTGCGCAGCTCCACCACCGTCAGCCGCGCGCCCGCCGCCAGCACGCGGTCGATCAGCGGCGTGAAGAAACCGACCATGCCGATGCGCTCGCCGGGCACGATCGGCAACTGGCCGAAGGAGTCGCGGCTCTCGGGCGGCACGTAGCCGGCGCGGTCGTACAGCCAGCGTGTCATCGCGTTGACCGCCGCCCAGCCGAGCACGCGGTTCACGCCCTGCGGCCCGAGCAGCCCACGCGCGGTGTCCAGCGCCGACGCGCCGACCAGCCCGTCCAGCCCCTGCCCTTCGCGCAGCGCGTCGCTGTGGTCGTCGAGCAGCACATAGGCCAGACCGAGCGTGCCGTCCGCCAGTTCCAGCGCGCAGAACTCGCCGCGCCCGGCGATGCGCGAGGCGGCCACGGCGTGCGGCGGCGGCAGGTGCAGCGCCTTGACACGCGGCACGGCGGCGCAGGCGTCCAGGCGGATGAGCTGATCGAGCAGGTCGGGGATGACGGTCATGGGGGCCTCGGCCGGTGACAAATGGGGGACACGGAGTGCAAGTTTCCACGAATACCCGCGCCGCGGGCCGCTGCTACAGTCGCCCGCGACACCGAGACCCCCATGCACGACACCCATTGGCCCCACGGCGCCGCGCTGATCGTCGACGACGAACCCGGCATGCGCAACTTCCTCGAAAAGGCGCTTGCCCCGCGCTTCGGTCAGGTCCACGCCGCTGGCAGCGCCGAGGACGGCCAGACCCTCGTCGGCGCCCACCGCTACGACCTCGTCATCCTCGACATCACGCTGCCCGGCAAGAGCGGGCTGGTCTGGCTGCGCGAGCTGCGGGAGCAAGGCTACGGCGGCGAGGTGGTGCTCATCACGGCGTTTGCCGACCTGGACGTGGCAATCGAGGCGCTGCGGGCCGGCGCGTCGGACTTCATCCTCAAGCCGTTCCGGCTGGCGCAGATCCTCAACGCCGTGCAGCAAGGCATGGAGCGCTCGCGTCTGACGCGCGAGAACTACCTGCTGCGCCGCTCGCTGCAGTCGCTGCAGCCACAGCCGCCGGCCGAGCTGCCGCTGGTCGGCCATTCGCTGGCGATGCGCCGCCTGGGCGACGCGCTCGGGCGGGTGGCGCAGGTGAACAGCCCCGTGCTGCTGCTGGGGGAATCGGGCACCGGCAAGGAACTCGCCGCCCAGATGGTCCACGACCGCAGCGCGCGCGCGGCCGGTCCGCTGGTCCACATGCACTGCAGCGGCCTGTCGCCGGAGCTGCTGGAGAGCGAGCTGTTCGGCCACGCGCCGGGCGCCTTCCCCGGCGCGGCGCAGGCCCGCGACGGCCTGTTCCACTACGCGCAGGGCGGCACGCTCTTCCTCGACGAGGTGGCCGAGCTGCCGCTGTCGGTGCAGGCCAGCCTGCTGCGCGTGCTGGAGGAGCGCCAGGTGCGGCCGATGGGCAGCCAGCAGAAGAGCCCGGTGGACGTGCGCATCGTCGCCGCCAGCACACGCGACCTGTCGCAGGAGGTCGCGGCCGGCCGCTTCCGCAAGGATCTGTACTACCGGCTGCAGGTGGTGGAGATCACCCTGCCCCCGCTGCGCGAGCACAAGCACGACCTCGGGCTGCTGTTCGCGCATTTCGTGCAGCTGCTGGCGCCGCAGCTCGGCGCCGCGCCGCTGGCCCTGAGCGAGGAAGACCTCGCCTACCTGCGCCAATACGACTGGCCGGGCAACGTGCGCGAGCTGCGCAACTTCGTCGAGCGCTCGCTGATCCTCGGCAAGCTCAATGTCACCGCGCTGTACCAGGCGCCCGAGCCGGTCGAGCCGGCCCCGCCGACGCGCGGTGGCGGGGCCGCCGCCCGCCCCCCGGCCACGACCGACCTCCACACGCTGGAGAAGCAGCACATCCTGAGCGTGCTCGCCTCGGTGGACGGCGACAAGGGCCGCGCCGCCGAGCTGCTCGGCATCTCGCGGCGCACGCTGGAGCGGCGGGTCGCGGAGTGGGCCAGCGCGGGCTGACACCACGATGGTCCAGTCGATCCGCCACCGCCTGCTGGCCCTCACGCTGGTGCCGCTGCTGGGCGTGCTGCCGCTGCTGGGGCTGATCCTGCTGCTGTGGGGCGACACGGCGATCGACGGACTGCTGATCGGCAAGATCCGCAGTGACCTCGCCGTCGCGCAGGGCTACTTCGACCGTGTGCTGGCCGAGGTCGGTGGCGGCACGCAGGCGGTGGCCGAGTCGTACCGGCTGCAACGCGCGCTGGCCATCCCGGCGCCGGAACGGGCCGCCGCACTCGACGGCCTGCTGACCCAGGTGCGGCACGAACGCGGGCTGGACTTCCTGCAACTGCTCCCCCCGGACGCGGCCGGGGTCGCCGACAACAGCACCTCGGTCGCCGTGCTGCCCGCGGCGGAGCTGGATGCGCTGGCGCCGGGGCTGTCCGAGCAGTCCCGCATCACGCTGGTCGCCACCGACGGCGCTGCCCCCACCGACCGCACCACCGAAGACCGCGGCCTCGTGCTCGTCGCCCACGCCCGCGTCACCGGCGCGGCGGGCCAGACGCTCGGCTGGCTGCGCGGCGGCGTGCTGCTCAACCGCAACCTCGGTTTCATCGACCACATCAACGAGATCGTCTACCCCGCCGGCTCGCTCGCCTTCGGCAGCCAGGGCACCGCCACGCTCTTCCTCGACGATGTGCGCGTCAGCACCAACGTGCGGCTGTTCGGCGACCCGGCGGCGGAGCGGGCGATCGGCACCCGCGTGTCGGCGGTCGTGCGCGAGGCGGTGCTCGGGCGCGGCGATACCTGGCTGGGGCGGGCGTTCGTGGTCAAGGACTGGTATGTCTCGGGCTACCTGCCGCTGGCGGACGTGGGCGGGCGGCGGGTCGGGATGCTCTACGTCGGGTTTCTGGAGCGGCCGTTCGTCACGGCGAAATACGCCGTGCTGGCCGGCATTGGGGTGGTGTTCTTCGCGGTGATGCTGCTGGCGGCGTGGTGGTCGCTGCGGGCGGCGGGGCGCATCTTCCGGCCGCTGGAGCGCATGACCGAGACGATGCGCCGCGTCGAATCCGGCGAGGCCACCGCCCGTGTCGGCCCGGTCACGCCGCCCGACGAGATCGGCCGGCTGGCGACGACGCTGGACCACCTGCTCGACACGGTGGACGACAAGACCCGCGCGCTGCAGCACTGGGGCGACGCGCTGGACCACAAGGTCGCCGAGCGCACCGCCGAGCTGCAGGCCGCGCAGCAGCAGCTCGTGCGCAGCGAGAAGCTCGCCGCCATCGGCCAGCTCACCGCCAGCATCGCCCACGAGATCAACAACCCGATCGCGGTGATCCAGGGCAACCTCGACCTGATGCGCCTGACGCTGGGCGCGCACGCCACGCCGGTGCAGGACGAGATCCGCCTGATCGACGCGCAGGTCGAGCGCATGCGGCTGATCGTCACGCAGCTGCTGCAGTACGCGCGGCCGAACGAATACGCCGGCTATGTCGAGCGGCTGGACGCGGCCGAGGTGGTGCAGGACAGCCTGGTGCTGGTGCGCCACCTGCTGGAGCGCGAGCGGGTGCGGCTGGACAACCGCTGTGCGGCGGGCTGCGCGCCGACGGTGGCGATCAACCGGCAGGAGCTGCAGCAGGTGCTCATCAACCTGATGGTGAACGCCGTGCAGGCGATGGCCGGCGGGGCGGACGGCCGGGAGCGGGTGCTGACGCTGGCGATTCGGGTGGCGGACAACGACGACGGCGGCGCGGTCTGCATCGACGTGATCGACACCGGGCCGGGGCTGGACGAGGCGACGCGGGCGGCGCTGTTCCAGCCGTTCTTCACGACCAAACGTGACGGGAACGGGCTCGGGTTGTGGATCAGCCGGGGGTTGCTGGAGCGGTATGGCGGCGAGCTGCATGCGATGAACCGGGAGGCAGACGAAGACCTGGGCGCCAGGTTCACCATTGAACTGCCAGCAGGCCGGCTGTGAATGCACCAAACCGCACCTGAACTCGTTGAAAATCGGCGTCACCCGGCGCACGCCCCCCTCCCCTGATCAAACGGCAAAACGAGATGCAGATCACCCGCCTGAGGCTGAAGAACTGGCGCAACTTCCGGACCTTGGACATTCCGCTGCGGGAGGTCACGTACCTGCTCGGTCCCAATGCCTCGGGGAAGTCCAATCTGCTGGATGTGTTTCGCTTTCTGCGAGACATCGGGAAGACCAAGGGTGGAGGGTTGCAGACCGCCGTGGAAGACCGAGGCGGCATCAGCAAGCTGCGCTGCCTGCATGCGCGCAACGACAACGAGGTTCTGATCGACGTCGAACTGGGGGTATCGCCCGACGCCCCCCGGCAGTGGCGCTACGTTCTCGGCTTCAAGCCCGAAGGCAAGGGCGCACAGCGCATCCTGATTTCCAGCGAAGAGGTCTGGCAGGGGGAAACGCGTCTGTTCAGCCGCCCCGACAAATCTGACCGCCGTGACACCATGCTGCTGACGCAGACACGTCTGGAGCAGATAGGCGCCAATGCCGAGTTTCGCGATCTGGCGGATTTTTTTGGTTCCACGGTCTATCTGCATCTCGTCCCGCAACTCCTGAAGTTCTCCGACAAGATGGGTAGCCAGCGACTGGAGGACGACCCGTTCGGACAGGGTTTCCTCGAACGGCTGGCCAAGACAAACGAACGCACCCGTACCGCCCGGCTGGCCAAGATCAACAAGGCGCTGGCAATGGCCGTCCCTCAGTTCAAGGAACTGCGTTTCAAGAAGGACGACATGGGGCACCCCCATCTCGAAGCCCTGTACGCGCACCACCGGCCCAACGCTGGTTGGCAGTCAGAAGAACAGTTCTCGGATGGCACCTTGCGCTTGCTAGGTCTGCTGTGGTCCCTCATGGAAAGCCATGCCTTGCTGCTGCTGGAGGAACCCGAGATTTCCCTGAACGACGCCATCGTCAAACAGATCCCGTTGATGCTGAGCCGTTTGCAGCGTGACAAGAAAGTGCGCGGACAGATTGTCGTCAGCACGCACAGTGAAGCGCTGCTGAGCAATCCGGGCATCGACGGTCGTGGCGTGATCTTGCTCCAGAGCAGTCCCGACGGATCCCGGGCACGCACGCTGGATGAAGACGAGAGCCGCATGATCAGACAGGGCTTTTCAGTGGCCGAGATCGTGCTCCCGAAGACCCGACCGACTTCCGTGGATCAACTGGGACTGTTCTGATGGTCGGGATTGCGATTGCGACCGAAGACGAGTTGAGCGAGGCGGTGGCGCGGCGGCTCGTCGCCGAAGTGCAACCGGCACTGGAGGTCTCCCAGACGCTGCGTCGCAACGGCTTCGGCTACCTGCGCTCGCGCATGTCCAACTGGTGTGAATTGGCCAGATTCCAGCCGATCCTGTTGCTCACGGACCTGGACCGGGTCGCCTGTCCGGTCGAACTGCTGAGGCAGTGGCGCGGGACGCTGGTGCTGCCAGACGACTTGCTGCTGCGGATCGCCGTCAGAGAAGTGGAAGCATGGCTGCTGGCGGACCAGCCAGCCATGCGCGTACTGTTGGGCGAGCGAGGCAGGCTCCCCGTCGAGCCCGATGCGTTGCCGGATCCGAAGGCGACCTTGTTGCAGCTTGCTGCCCGCCATGCCAGCCGAGACGTGCGCGCCGATCTGGTCCAGCAGAGTGGCGCCATGGCCAGCCAAGGCATTGGGTACAACGCCCGTCTGGTGCAGTGGGTGCAGGACCACTGGGAGCCTGCACGGGCAGCCGACAGCTCACCCAGCCTGCGCAGGGCCCGCATCCGCTTGCAGGATCTGGCCGTCAGAGTGACGCAGTGACGGCCGGGGCACGTTGCTGCCGCTTCGCGCTCGACCCCACCTTGATGAGCGCCTCCCCATCGATCACCACCGTGCCGCGCACCGTGCAGGTCGTCTCCAGCAGCACCCGCCCGCGCTCGGGCATGACCTCCTTCACCCGCACGGTCGCATGCACCGTGTCGCCGGGACGCACCGGGGCCTTGAAGCTCATGCGCTGGTCGAGGTAGACCGCGCCGGGGCCGGGCAGCTTGTTGGCGACCGCCGCCGAGATCACGCTGGCGGTGAGGAAGCCGTGGGCGATGCGGCCCTTGAAGACCGTGCCCTGCGCGAATTCCTCGTTGGTGTGGACCGCGTTTCCGTCGCCGGAGACGCCGGCGAACAGCACGATGTCGGCTTCGGTGATGGTCTTGGAGAAGGTGGCCGTCATGCCGACCGAGAGGTCTTCGACGTCGTAGCCGTTGAGGTCGTTCATGGTGGGTGTCCTGCGTCCGGTGTCAGTTGATCCGCGCCCGCAGCGCCTTGAGTTCGCCGACGATGCCGCGCCGGAAGGCCAGCACGCAGAGCACGAAGATGCCGCCCATGATGACCGTGACCCAGGAGCCGACCTTGTCCGCGAGTTCGTTCTCCAGCGCCACGATCACCGCCGCGCCGACGCCGGGGCCGAGGATGGTGCCGAGCCCGCCGAGCAGGGTCATCAGCACGACCTCGCCGGACATGTGCCAGTGCACATCGGTGAGCGAGGCCAGCTGGAACACCAGTGCCTTCATCGAACCGGCCAGCCCGGTCATCGCGGCCGAGATGACAAACGCCACCAGCTTGTAGCGCTCGACCTGGTAGCCCAGCGAGACGGCGCGCGGCTCGTTTTCGCGGATGGCCTTGAGCACCTGCCCGAAGGGCGAATGCACCGTGCGGTAGATCAGCGCGAAGCCGGCGAAGAACACGGCGAAGACGAAGTAGTACATCGCGGTGTTGTCGCTGAGGTCGATGACGCCGAAGAGCTTGCCGCGTGGCACGCCCTGCAGCCCGTCCTCGCCGCCGGTGAAGGGCAGCTGCAGCGCCAGGAAGAACACCAGCTGCGCCAGCGCCAGCGTGATCATCGCGAAGTAGATGCCGGCGCGGCGGATCGCCACCCAGCCGAAGAGCGCGCCCAGGCCGCCCCCGACCAGCGTGCCGGCGATCAGCCCCAGCTCCGGCGACCAGCCCGCTTCCTTCACCAGCCAGGCGCAGACATAGGCCGCACCGCCGAAGAAGGCCGCGTGGCCGAACGACAGCAGCCCGGCAAAGCCCAGCAGCAGGTTGAAGGCGCTGGCGAACAGCGCGAAGCACAGCAGCTTCATCAGGAAGGTCGGGTACGCCATGAAGGGCGCGACCAGACCGGCGACCAGCAGCAGGCCGAACATCAGGCCAGCGCGGGAGTTGGTGGTGGCAACGACGGGTTTCATCGAATGGATTCCTTGAAGGCGGACGTGTGCATCACGCCTGCTTGCCGAACAGACCCGCCGGGCGCAGCAGCAGCACCACGACCATGATCACGAAGATCACCACCGCCGAGGCCTCGGGGTAGACCACCTTGGTCAGACCCTCGACGATGCCCAGGCCCAGCCCGGTGACGATGGAGCCGAGGATCGAGCCCATGCCGCCGATCACCACCACGGCGAAGACGACGATGATGAGGTTCGAGCCCATCAGCGGATTGACCTGCACCACCGGCGCGGCCAGCACGCCGGCAAACGCCGCCAGCGCCACCCCCGCGCCATAGGTCATGGTCACCAGCACCGGCACGTTGATGCCCAGCGCCTGCACCAGCTGCGGCCGCTCGGTGGCCGCGCGCAGCGTGGCGCCGAGCCGGGTGCGCTCGATCAGGTACCAGGTGATGGCGCAGACGCTCAAGGCAGCGACCACGACCCAGCCCCGGTACAGCGGCATGAACATGAAGCCGAGGTCCACGCCGCCCTGCAGGATCTCCGGCACCGGGTAGCTCTGGCCCGAGCTGCCGTAGAGGTTGCGGAACACGCCCTCGCCGATCAGCGCCAGCCCGAAGGTCAGCAGCAGGCCGTAGAGGTGGTCGAGCTTGTAGAGGTGCTTGAGCAGCAGCCGCTCGATGACGATGCCCAGCGCGCCGACGACCAGCGGCGAGACGATCAGCGCCGCCCAGTAGTTCAGGCCGAAGTGCTCCAGCCCGAGCCAGGCGACGAACGCCCCGACCATGTACAGCGCGCCGTGCGAGAAATTGATGATGTTGAGCAGGCCGAAGATGACGGCCAGGCCCAGGCTCAGCACGGCGTAGAACGAGCCATTGATGAGCCCGAGCAGCAACTGGCCGAACAGTGCCTGGGACGAAATACCGAAGATTTCCATGACGACTTTCCGTGGTGATGGAAGAAAGGAATGCCGTCCCCGGCCCCACCCGTCATGCCCGCGCAAGCGGGCACCCACGCAGACAGCAGACAGCGGCCGGCAGTGGCGGGCGTGGGTTCCCGCTGGCGCGGGAATGACGGGGCGGGGCGGGCCGCTTGCGCGTGGGTTCTGTTACTTCTTGGCGACCAGCGGGCACTTCGACGCCGACAGCGGCTGGAAGGCCTCGGCCGCCGGGATGGTGGCGCGCACGTGGTAGTAGTCCCAGGGCGTGGTGGACTCGGCCGGCTTCTTCACCTGCAGCAGGTACATGTCGTGGACCATGCGGCCGTCGGCGCGGATGGTGCCGTTCTTGGCGAAGAAGTCGTTGACGGGCGTCTTCTTCATCTGGGCCATGACCTTGGTGGTGTCGTCGGTGCCCGCGGCCTTGACGGCCTTCAGGTAGTGCATGACGGAGGAGTACTGACCGGCCTGAACCATCGTCGGCATGCGCTTGTGCAGGTCGAAGAAGCGCTTGGACCAGGCGCGGGTCTCGTCGTTCAGGTTCCAGTAGAACCCTTCCGTCAGGTACATCGACTGCGTGGTCTTCAGGCCGAGCGAATGCACGTCGGTGATGAACATCAGCAGCCCGGCGAGCTGCTGCTTCGGGGTGATGCCAAATTCAGCGGCCTGCTTGATCGAGTTGATCGTGTCGCCGCCGGCGTTGGCGAGACCAATGATCTGCGCGCCCGAGGACTGTGCCTTCAGCAGGAAGGACGAGAAGTCCGAGCCGGGGAACGGATGGCGCACGGTGCCGACGACTTCACCGCCGTTGGCCTTGACCACGTCGCCCGCGTCCTTTTCCAGCGAATGGCCGAAGGCGTAGTCGGCGGTCAGGAAGAACCACTTCTTGCCACCCGACTTGGTGACGGCCTTGGCGGTGCCGTTGGCGACCGCGTAGGTGTCATAGGTCCAGTGGACGGTGACGTCGTTGCAATCTTCGTTGGTGACGCGGGTCGAGGCGGCGCCCGAGATCAGCGCGATGCGGTTCTTTTCCTTGGCGATCTTCTGCACGGCCAGCGCGACTGAGGTCGTCACCAGCTCGGAGACGGTGTCGACCTTGCCTTGCTCGAACCACTCGCGGGCCTTGTTGGCGGCGATGTCGCCCTTGTTCTGGTGGTCAGCCGAGACGATCTCGATCTTGAAGGAAGGCTTTTCCTTGGCGTTGAAGTCGTCGATGGCCATCTGGGTGGCGACCACCGTGCCCTTGCCGGCCACGTCGGAATAGACGCCGGACAGGTCGGTCAACACGCCGATCTTGACGGTGCCGTCGGACACCTGGGCAGAGGCTGCGCCGATGGTGGCGAGGGCGAGGGCAACCGCTTGGAAAACGGGCTTGAACTTGAGTGTCATGGGATGTCTCCTGAAGGGGATCGTGGTGTTTCGGGGTCAGACGCCGAGCATCTGGTGCAGCATCTCGGTCTTGGAGGACAGCTCGTCCTTGGTCACGGTCGCGACGATGGCGCCGTGCTCCAGCACGATGTGGCGGTCGGCCAGCGGCGCGGCGAAGCGGAAGTTCTGCTCGATCAGCAGGATCGTGTAGCCGCGGGTCTTGAGCAGGCGCAGCACCTCGCCGAGCTTCTTGACGATCACCGGGGCCAGCCCTTCGGTGATCTCGTCGAGCAGCAGCAGCTTGGCGCCAGTGCGCAGGATGCGGGCCATCGCCAGCATCTGCTGCTCGCCGCCCGACAGCCGCATGCCGGGGCTGTGGCGGCGCTCGTGCAGGTTGGGGAACAGCGTGTAGATCTCGTCCAGCGTCATGCCGCCCGAGGCCACCTGCGGCGGCAGCATCAGGTTCTCCTCGGTGGTCAGGCCGGAGAAGATGCCCCGCTCTTCCGGGCAGAAACCGATGCCGAGCCGCGCGATGCGGTGCGGCGCCATCGCGGTGATGTCGGTGCCGTTGAACATGATCTGGCCGGTGCGGCGGCCGACCAGTCCGAGGATGGACTTCATCGTCGTGCTGCGCCCAGCGCCGTTGCGGCCGAGCAGCGTGACGAGTTCGCCCTTGTTCACGGTCAGGTCGATGCCGTGCAGGATGTGCGACTCGCCGTAGAAGGCGTGCAGGTCGGTGATGCGCAGCAGCTCGCCGCCGGGCTTGAAGGCGCTGGCGCCCGAGGGAATGGCCGTCATGCTTCGACTCCGACGTAGGCTTCGAGAACGCGGGGATCCTTGGACACGACCGCATACGGCCCTTCCGCCAGGATCTGCCCGCGCTGCAGCACGGTGATGCGGTCGCACAGCGTCTCGACCACCGACAGGTTGTGCTCGACCATCAGGATGGTGCGGCTCTTGGAGACCTTGCGGATCAGCTCGGCAACACGGTCCACGTCCTCGTGGCCCATGCCCTGCGTCGGCTCGTCCAGCAGCATCAGCTCCGGGTCCAGCGCCAGCGTGGTGGCAATTTCCAGCGCACGCTTGCGGCCGTAGGGCATCTCGGCGGTGACGGTGTTGACGTACTCGCCCAGGTCCACCGACTCCAGCAGCTCGACCGCCCGGTCGTTGAGCGAATTCAGCGTGCTCTCGGACTTCCAGAAATGGAAGGAGTTGCCCACCTTGCGCTGCAATGCCACGCGCACGTTCTCCAGCACCGTCAGGTGCGGGAAGGTCGCCGAGATCTGGAACGAGCGGATCACGCCGCGCCGGGCGATCTGCGCCGGCTCCTCGCGGGAGATGTCGATGCCGTTGAAGGTGATGGTGCCGCGCGTGGGCTGCAGGAACTTGGTCAGCAGGTTGAAGACCGTCGTCTTGCCGGCGCCGTTGGGGCCGATCAGCGCGTGGATGTGGCCACGCTGCACGTTCAGGTTCACGTCCTGCACGGCGGCGAAGCCCTTGAATTCCTTGGTCAGACCGACGGTCTGGAGGATGAAATCCGACTTGGCGGACTTGGCGGGAGTGGTTGACATGCGTACGTCCCTCAACCGATGGCCGAAGCCGATTGCATCTGCTGGCGCAGCATGAACTTCTGGATCTTGCCGGTGGACGTCTTGGGCAGCACACCGAAGACCACGCGCTTGGGCACCTTGAAGCGCGCCATGCCGAGGCGGCAGTGTTCGATGATGTCGGCCTCGGTCACGTCCGAGCCCTCGCGCACCTCCAGGAAGGCACACGGCACCTCGCCCCACTTCGCATCCGGCGCCGCGACGACGGCGGCGACCAGCACGGCCGGGTGGCGGTACAGGACTTCCTCGACCTCGACGCTGGAGATGTTCTCGCCGCCGGAGATGATGATGTCCTTGCTGCGGTCCTTGATCTTGACGTAGCCGTCCGGGTCTATCACGGCCAGATCGCCGGTGTGGAACCAGCCGCCGCGGAAGGCTTCTGCCGTGGCGTCCGGGTTCTTCAGGTAGCCCTTCATCACCACGTTGCCGCGGAAGAAGATCTCGCCCATCGTCTGGCCGTCAGCCGGCACGGGCTGCAGCGTCTCGGGGTCGAGCACGGCAATCGCTTCCTGCATCGAGTGCGTGACACCTTGGCGGGCGTTCAGCCGGGCGCGCTCGCCGATCGGCAGGCTGGCCCACTCTTCCTGCTTGGCGCAGACCGCCGCCGGGCCGTAGACCTCGGTCAGGCCGTAGACGTGGGTGATGTCGAAGCCGATGCGCTCGCAGCCTTCGATGATCGCAGCCGGCGGCGCGGCCCCGGCGATCAGGCCGTTCACGGTGTGCTCGATGCCGGCGCGCAGCGACTCGGACGCATTGATGAGCAGGCCGTAGACGATCGGCGCGCCGCACAGGTGGGTGACGTGGTGCTCGCGGATCAGCGGGAAGATCAGCGTCGGATCGACCCGGCGCAGGCAGACGCTGGTGCCAGCCTGCAGCGCCATCGTCCAGGGGAAGCACCAGCCGTTGCAGTGGAACATCGGCAGCGTCCACAGGTAGACCGCGTGGCGCGGCATGGCCCAGGTGACGACATTGGAGGTGGCGTTCAGGTAGGCGCCGCGGTGGTGCGTGACGACGCCCTTGGGGTTGCCGGTCGTGCCGCTGGTGTAGTTCAGCGCGATGGCGTCCCACTCGTCGCCGGGCAGCGACCAGGCGAATGCGGCGTCGCCTTCGGCCAGGAAGTCGTCGTATTCCTTCTCGCCGAGGAACACGCCCGCGTCGTATTCGGCGTCCGCCACGTCGATCACCAGCGGTTTCGGGCCGGTCATCAGCGCCAGCGCCCGCTTGATCGTGGACGAGAACTCGCGGTCGGTGAACAGCACCTTGGCTTCGCCGTGGTCGAGCTGGAAGGCGATCGCCTCGGGGTCGAGCCGGGTGTTGAGCGTGTTCAGCACGGCGCCCGACATCGGTACGCCGAAATGGCACTCATACATCGCCGGCGTGTTCGGCAGCATCGCGGCCACCGTGTCACCGACCTGCACGCCGCGGCGCTGCAAGGCACTGGCGAGCTGGCGGCAGCGGGTGTAGGTCTGGGCCCAGGTCTGGCGCAGCGCGCCATGGATGACGGCGATCCGGTGCGGATAGATGTGCGCCACGCGTTCCAGAAAACTCAGCGGGCTCAGGGCGACGTGGTTGGCGCGGTTGCGCTCCAGTCCCTGGTCATAGGCAGTCACTCGCATGTGTCGGCGTCTCCATCAAACTCGGGTCGGCAGGTGGTCCAGCCGTTGGAGCGCGATGATCGGACGTGACTTTTGCATCACCTCGGAGCGAATGTATCGAATGTTTGCGTCCCGGCGCAGGGCTGGCAGCCGCTCCTAGAATGAACCGATGAGCCTGCCCGACACCCCCGATGCCCTGCGCGAACAGCAGCGCCACGAGTTGCTGCAGGCCGGTCTCGACCTGCTGGACCAGGGCATCACGGTGTTCGACGCCGACCTGCGGCTGGTGGCATGGAACCAGGCGCTGCTGCGGCTGCTGGAGTTCCCGGAGAACCTGACCTATGTCGGCGCGCCCTTCGAGAGCTTCATGCGCTACAACGCCGAGCGGGGCGAATACGGGCCGGGCGATGTCGAGACGCTGGTGGCCGAGCGGGTCGGCATGGCGCGCACCTTCCAGCCCCACCGCACCGAGCGCGAGCGCCCGAACGGCCAGATCATCTCGGTGCGCGGCGAGCCGCTGCCGCACCACGGCTTCATCGCGCTCTACACCGACATCACCGCCCAGCGCCGCTACGAGCGCATGATCCGCGAGCAGAACGCCGAGCTGGAGCGCCGCGTCGCCCAGCGCACCGCCGAGCTGCAGACCAGCAACCGCCAGCTGCGCAATGCCCACGAGGCCAACCAGCAGATCACCGCCGCGCTGCGCCGCAGTGAAGAGCGGCTGCGGCTCATCACCGACACGGTGCCGGCCATGATCGGCTACTTCGACCGCGACGAGGTCTACCGCTACGTCAACAAGGGCTACGCCGACTGGTTCGGCCACAGCAAGGACCGCGTGCTTGGCCGCTCGATCGCGGAGGTGGTCAGCCCCGAGGTCTACGCCGCCGTGGCGCCGCAGGTGCGCGTGGCGCTGCAGGGCCAGCGCGTCAGCTACGAATACGCCACGCCCGGGCTGCAGGGCCGCACCATGCACGCCCGCAGCGAACTGGTGCCCGAGATCGGCCCGGACGGCGAGGTGCTCGGCTGCTTCGTGCTGTCGGTGGACATCACGCAGCTCAAGGACGCGCAGGCCGCCGTCGTGCAGGCGCAGAAGATGGAAGCCGTCGTGCAGCTCACCGGCGGGCTGGCGCACGACTTCAACAACATGCTGGCCGTGATGATCGGCAACCTGGCCGCGCTGCGCGACCGCCACCCGGGCGACCCCGACATGGCGGAGTTCCTGGCGCCCGCGCTCAAGGCCGCGCACAGCGGCGCGGAGCTGATCCGCCGCCTGCTGACCTTCGCGCGCCAGCAGCCGCTGGCGCCGCAGCCGGTCGAGGTCGGGGCCCTGATCGAAGAGGCGGTCCACCTGCTGCGGCGCTCGCTGCCGGATGCCGTGCGGATGGTGGTGGTGCCGCCCGAGCCGGGCGTGCCGGTGCGTGCGCTCACGGATGCGCACCAGCTGGAGAGCGCGCTGGTCAACCTCGCCATCAACGCCCGGGACGCCATGCCCGAGGGCGGAGAGCTGCGCCTGGAGGCCCACCCGGTCCACCTCGGCCGCCTGGCCGCCCTGGCGGTCGATGTGGCGCCGGGCGACTATGTGCGCATCACCGTGTCCGACACCGGCATCGGCATGGACGCGGCCACCCAGGCCCGCGTCTTCGAGCCGTTCTTCACCACCAAGCGCTTCGGCAGCGGCAGCGGGCTGGGGCTGTCGATGGTCTACGGCTTCGCCAAGCAGAGCGGCGGCGGCGTGGTGCTGCACAGCCGCCCTGGCGAGGGCACGCAGGTCAGCCTGCTGCTGCCGCGGTCCGGCCACCCGGGCCTGGACGATGACCCCGCCGAGGACAGCGCCGCCCTGCCCCACCCCGCCGCCCCCGCCGAACCGGGCACGGGGCAGACCGAACGCCCGCTGGTCCTGCTGGTGGAGGACAACGACGAACTGCGCCGCGTCATCCGCCGCCAGCTGGTCGGCATGGGCTATCCGGTCATCGAGGCCTGCCACGCCCAGGAGGCGCTGGACCTGCTGCAGACGGTGCCCGACATCGGCCTGCTCATCAGCGACATCGTCATGCCCGGCCGGCTCGACGGCCGCGCGCTGAGCCGGCAGGCGCGCCTGAGCCATCCCGACATGCGCATCCTGCTCATCAGCGGCTATGCGGACGCCATGAACCTGCCGCCCGAGGAGGACGGCCCGCTGCTGCTGCGCAAGCCCTTCTCCAGCAGCGAGCTGGGGGACGCGCTCGAACACCTCGACCTGCCATGACCGCCCGCATCTTCATCGTCGAGGACAACCCGGAAGTCGCCCGGCTGCTGAACACCGTGCTGCGCGATTTCGGCTTCGACACCGACATCTGCCGCAACGCCGCCGAGCTGCGCCAGCGGCTGCGCGTGGGCAAGCCGGACCTGTGCATCATCGACCTCGGCCTGCCCGACGCCGACGGCATGGACCTGGTGCAGGAAATCCAGCGCCGCCACGACTGCGGCCTGCTCATCCTCACCGGCCGCGCCTACCTGGGCGACCGGGTGATGGGGCTGGAGCTGGGGGCGGACGACTATGTGACCAAGCCCTTCGAGCCGCGCGAGCTGGTGGCGCGGGTGCGCAGCATCCTGCGTCGGCGCGGCGGCGCAGGCCCCCTGCCCCACGACGAACACCGCCCGGCCGAAGCGCATTTCAGCGGCTGGGTCTTCCACCCCGACACCAACACCCTGCGCGGCAGCGACCAGCAGGAATGGACGCTCAGCTCGGGCGAAGCCAAATTGCTCTGCACCTTCCTGCAGCGCCCGAACCGCATCCTGGCGCGCGAGCAGATCTGCGGCGACCCGGACCTCTCGCCGCTGGACCGCAGCATCGACGTGCGCATCTCGCGCCTGCGCCGCAAGCTCGAAGTCGATGCGCAGAACCCGAAGCTGATCCGCACCGTCTACGGCGCGGGGTATCTGTTCGCGAGCGAGGTCACGTGGGCGTGAAACCGCTGTCCCGCCACACCCTACCCGCCGTCATCCTCGCGAATGCGAGGATCCACCCACGCCACCCGGCGTTCTTGGCGTGCGTGGGTGCCCGCATGCGCGGGCATGACGAGGTCGCAGACCTCAACGCGCTGCGGTGACACGCTCCGGGTGGGCATAGACCGTCGCCCGGTCCCCGCGCACGAACCCCGCCAGCACCAGCCCGGCCGACTCCGCCGTGCGCACCGCCAGCCCGGTCGGCGCGGACACCGCCGCCAGCAGGCCCACGCCCGCGCTCGCCGTCTTGTAGACCATCTCGTAGCTCGCCCGGCTCGTCACGGCAATGAAGCCGTCGGCCGGATCGACCTCGGCCAGTGCCATCGCGCCGATGAGCTTGTCGAGCGCGTTGTGGCGGCCCACGTCCTCGCGGACCAGCCGCACGGCGCCGTCCAGCCCGCACCAGGCGGCGGCATGGGTGGCGCCGGTGGCCTGCGACAGGGTCTGGTGCGCCGGCATCTCGGCCATCGCGCGGGCCAGCGCCGCCGCGGCCACGACCACCGGTGCCACCTCGCGCCGCACCGGGCGGATCGCCTCGGCCAGGCTCTCGGTGCCGCACAGGCCGCAGCCGGTGCGCCCGGCCAGCGTGCGCCGGCGCTCCTTGAGCCGCATGAAACAGCGCAGCGTCACCTTCAGCTCCAGCGACAGCCCCTGCTCCGGCACCCCGGCCAGCGACTCGGACACGCTCAGATCGCTGGGCGTGGTCTCGCAGTCGAGCAGGTCGTCCGCGCGGTCGATGATGCCCTCGGAGAGCGAGAAGCCGAGGGCGAAGTCCTCCAGGTCCTGCGGCGTGGCCAGCATCACGGCGTGGGAGATGCCGTTGTAGACGAGGGCGACGGGGACTTCCTCGGCGAGGCAGGCCGATACATCTTGTTGCGAATCAGGTGACTGGCGCCAAGCCGGTCGTCGGACCGTGGACGTCAGCACAGCAGGGGACGGGTCAGGAGAAGGCATGGCGGGATTCTGGCATCGCTACCTTGTCGACAAAGCAAACTGCAGCCCGCCCCCCCGACCAAAGGATTGACAGCACAACTCGCAATAAAACTATCATTTTCCATTGTGCAGTTGTGTTCAGATTCCACGTTACCCTCCATTCAAGTGTTGAAGAACTGACGGGGGAACCTACAATGAAAAAAGTCGATCCTTACAAACCCGACCTCCGGCAATTGTAAAATCGTGTAATCGAAGTGACTTTGTAATAAAAATAACTCAAATCGTCTTATCGAATGGCTTTCCGTTTTTTGAGCAAATTCAATATAAGCAACCAAGGGACTCTGCCGTGTTATCACTGATCCTCTGTTCTTTCCTGACGTCGCTCTGTGTCACCTGGCTGCTGGTCCGCTATGCAGACCGCCATGCCCACTACTCCGGCGATTCGGACAAAGCACAGCCCCAGAAATTCCACACCCGGGTCGTGCCGCGTGTCGGTGGCATCGGCATCGCCCTGGGCATGGTGTTGGGCTGCGCCGCCGCCGTGGTAGCGGACGAAGCCGACTGGCGCTTCTTCGCCGCCATCCTGGGCTGCAGCATGGTCGCCTTCGGCGCAGGTCTGATCGAGGACTTCACCAAGCGCGTGACCCCGGCCCAGCGCCTGATCGCCACCATCGTCGCCGCGGCGCTGGCCGCGTGGCTGGTCGACGCCATGATCGTGCGCACCGGCATTCCCGGCCTTGAGACCCTGATGCTCATCACCGGCTTCCCGCTGCTGCTGACGGTGATCGCGGTGGCGGGCGTGGCCCACTCGGTCAACATCATCGACGGCTTCAACGGTCTGGCCTCGATGTGCGTGGCGATCATGCTCGCCGCCATCGCCTTCATCGCCTACCAGGTCGATGACACCGCTATCCTGTACTGCGCCCTGGCCAGCCTGGGCGCGGTGCTCGGCTTCTTCGTCTGGAACTTCCCCAAGGGCCACATCTTCCTGGGCGACGGTGGCGCCTATCTGCTGGGGTTCTGGGTTGCGGAACTCTGCATCCTGCTGGTGTACCGCCACCGCGACGTGTCGACGATGCTGCCGCTGATGGTCTGCGCGTACCCGATGTTCGAGACGCTGTTCACCATGTACCGCCGCCGCGTCGTGCGGGGCCTGCCGATGGGCCTGCCGGATGCTACGCACCTGCACAGCCTGATCTACCGCCGCCTGATGCGCTGGGCGGTCAACAAGCCCAGCCCGGCCGTCCAGCTGCGCCGCAACTCGATGACCTCGCCGTATCTGTGGGCGCTGTGTCTGCTGTCGGTGCTGCCGGCGCTGGTCTGGTGGAACAACAGCCGGCTGCTGGCGCTGTCGCTGCTGGTGTTCTGCGTGGTCTATGTGCTGCTTTACCGTTCGATCGTTCGATTCAGCACGCCGCGCCTGCTGGTGCGCAAGTCCCGCTCGGTCCCGCCAGTGCAGCGCACGCCGGCCGCCCTGCCGGTGCAGGAAGCCGATGCCACGCGCGGCTACATGACCTCGGAATTCAGCCGCCTGTCCAAGTTGGACAGCTACTGACCTCTCGCGCCACAAGCGCTGCAACAGCAATGAAAACGGGGCCTTCAAGGCCCCGTTTGTCATGGCGACACCGCCGCCCCGATGGCATCCGCACGCGGCAGATTCTCCAAGCTCAGCAGCCGCACGTCGTATTCATGCATTGCCTCGTCTTGGTCCACCTCGGGATCGTGCACGAAGACCTCGACTGGCTTGCAGGTGGAGGCGGCAAAGCTCACTTGCAGCATAGTATCTAATTCGATACGATGCACGACATGAACGAGCCGATTCTGAGCGTTGCATTCTTCCGCACCGACGCCGGCAACGAGCCAGTGCGAGCCTTCCTGCTGGACTTGACGGTAGAAGACCGCAAGGCGATTGGCACGGACATCGAGACCGTTAGTTCGGCTGGCCGCTAGGGATGCCCCTGGTGCGCAAGATGGCGCCCGGACGGTGGGAGGTGCGCAGCAACATCGCCGACGGCATTGCCCGCGTGCTGTTCACAGTTGTGACAGGGCAAATGGTGTTGCTGCACGGCTTCGTCAAGAAGTCCCAGAAGACCCCCGCCGACGATCTCAAAACCGCGCTGGTCCGCCTGCGCAAACTCTGAAGGAACACCATGAGCAGCGAGCACATCGGCAGCAACTTTGACGACTTCCTGGCCGAAGACGGTTCACTGGAAGAAGCCACCGCCATGGCGGTGAAGCGCGTCATCGCCTGGCAGTTGGCCCAAGCCATGAAGGCACAGCACATCAGCAAGACCGAAATGGCTGCCCGGATGCACACCAGCCGCATGGTGGTCAATCGCCTGCTCGACGAGCGCGACACCAGCGTCACGCTTGCCACCCTGGCCCGCGCCAGTGTGGCCGTGGGGCTGCCGCTGCGGTTCGAGTTGGCGGGTGCGGTGGCCTGATCGAGACCTGGGCTATTCCTCAGTTCACAGCCGCCAGACGCGCAGCCCCGCCGTGGTCAGCACGGCCGGATCAAAGGCCGATTTCACGTCGATGACGCAGCCGCCCTTGACCAGCTTGCGCGCCAGGTCTTCGACGCCCAGCGTGTTGAAACGGCGATGCGATACCGCCGCCACGATGGCATCCGCACGCGGCAGGTCGTCCCAGCTCAGCAGGCGCACGCCGTATTCGTGCATCGCCTCGTCCGGATCCGCCTCGGGGTCGTGCACGAAGACTTCGACACCATAGGTGCGCAGCTCGTTGATGATGTCCACCACCTTGCTGTTACGCAGGTCGGCGCAGTTTTCCTTGAACGTCAGCCCGAGCACGTTGACCCGCGCGCCCTTGATGTAGCTGCCCGCCGCGATCATCTGCTTGACGGTCTGCTCGGCGATGTACTTGCCCATGCCGTCGTTGATGCGGCGGCCGGCCAGAATCACCTGCGGGTGGTAGCCGAGCATCTCGGCCTTGTGGGTCAGGTAATACGGATCGACGCCGATGCAGTGGCCGCCCACCAGACCGGGACGAAAGCGCAGAAAGTTCCACTTGGTTCCCGCCGCTTCGAGCACTTCGGTCGTGTCGATGCCGATCTTGTCGAAGATGATCGCCAGCTCGTTCATCAGCGCGATGTTCAGGTCGCGCTGGGTGTTCTCGATGACCTTGCAGGCTTCGGCCGCCTTGATGCTGGAACAGCGGTGTACGCCAGGCTCCACGATCGTTTCGTAGAGCGCCGCAACCTTCTCCAGCGTGGCGGGTGAATCGCCGGCCACGACCTTGATCACGTTGGTCAGGCGGTGCTCACGGTCGCCGGGATTGATGCGCTCGGGACTGTAGCCGACGAAGAAGTCACGTTGCCAGACCTTGCCGGACACGCGCTCCAGTTCGGGAATGCAGATTTCCTCCGTGGCGCCCGGATAGACCGTGGACTCATAGATCACCACAGCGCCCGGCTTGAGATGGGCGCCGATGCTGCGGCTGGCGTTGAGCAGCGGGCGGAAATCCGGGATATGGGCCTCGTCCACGGGGGTGGGCACAGCCACGATCACGAAGTCGGCACGCTCCAGATCCGTCGGATCGAAGCTGTATTCGGCGTGTATGGCCAACGCCATGTCCTCATCCGGGATCTCGCGGGATGGATCCTGGCCTGCTCGGCATTTCTGGATCTTCTCGCGAGAGACGTCGAAGCCGATCGTCTTGAAATGTTTGCCGAACTCGATGACGAGGGGAAGGCCGACATAGCCGACGCCAATGACCGCGACTGTAGTATTAGATTGCATCGCTAGAGACAATTGAATTTTCAACCAATAAGATTCTAGACGCGAGTCAAAGAAACGCGTTCAAGGATGCGAAGCATCCGATGTGCCAAGATCGAACGGTCATAGTTCTTGGCACCCTTTGGACCGTTTGCCTTGAGTTCTGCATACAACGCATGGTCTTGATCCAGTCGCAACAGTCCATCACACAGTGCCTTGGCATTCTGTGGCTCGAACACCAATCCGACCCTTTCCTGTTCAATGATGCGCGCCGACTCACCCTGCACTCCATGCAGAATCGGAATCGTCATGCCCATGCACTCGAACATCTTGGACGGAATGACAGTTTCGAAAAGTGGGGTCGCCTTCAGATGAATAAGCGATGCATCTAGCAATGACCAGTACCGCACTACTTCATCCTTGGACACGGTATCGACAAAAATGACATTGTCGATACCCTCTGCCTGTGCGCGGGACATCAGCGCTGCCTTGCAAGCACCATCCCCCAACAACAGGAACCGATATCGATCTCCACCCGTCATGGCCTTGCACAATTTGGCAGCATCCAGAACTGTATCCAGTGCGTGGGCCAATCCATGCGTACCAATGTAGCCCGCCACAAACTTGTTGCCCAATTGATGCCGGTTCACCAACTCCACATCCTTGGGACGCGGACTGAAACGACTCACGTCGACGCCATTGGTGATGACATCGATCTTGTTTCCCTCAATTCCGCGGTGAATGAGTGAATCACGGAAAGACTGGGTGACAGAAACAATAGCTGATGCTTTCCGATACAGAAATAACTCGATTTTTTCCAAAAAATCCAGAGTCGCCGACTCTTTCATTGCACCCACCGCGCGAATGGATTCCGGCCAGATGTCGCGCAACTCGAACACCCAAGGTCGACGCTTGAGTGCACCCACCATGTATGCAGCACAAGCAGTAAAAAACTGGGGCGAGGTTCCAACCACTACATCAATTTTTTTCACAAAAATGGCGGCAACCGTGCCCGCGACCATGAAACTGATGTAATCCAGTATTCGCTTGACAAAACCCTCATTTGCCGTGATGTAGGACCACACTCGCACCACATGGATGCCTGCCATCTCTTCGCGCTGGATCAATTTATTGGCATAACCATCGAACACTCTGCCCTTCGGGAAATTCGGAGCACAGGTGACCACAGTAACCTTATGACCCGCTTTTACCCACTCTTTGCAATGCTCGAAGGTTCTACTAGCTGGCGCATTAACTTCTGGCGGAAAATTATCAGTAAGGAATAAAATATGCATAGGAAATATATATAAAATCAGTTCCAATAAACAACGAGCCCAGAAAGCCCCTTATTCATTTCTAACACCAAACATTTATTAGGCACAGAGGCACCGAACCTTGGGTGCCAAGTGGTGTCTTCTAAATGTGCGCGTCCATGATTGGTGATCCACTGAACAGTACTTCCATCAGGCAGTAGCGCCCGGCCGCTTGTTCCACCTTGATCAATGCTGAGCACAACATCCGAACTGAAGTGGTATCTCGCCTGAGCAGTCTGATATGGACCAGAAATCTCATCCAAGATCACCAATTGATTCGATCGCATCTGCCATTGGCGCTGGTGAAACGGGCGTCCTGGCAAACGGGCATATCCGTCGTGCCCACAGGAGACTTTCACCGTATCACCGTCAGCCGACACTTGCGGATTTACAGGTCGGGCGCGCCGCGCCACACGAAACCCCCCCCAGACTTCGGAGGAATTCTCACCGTTGATCAGAACAGTGTTGTGTGCGGACGTGCCACGCTGCCGTAACCGTTCCGGGCCCGCTCCATAACATGAAGTTCCTGAGTTCACCAATACGCGAAATCCATTCACTGACAGTTCGAAACTCAACGTATCCGCGTGCGCATGGCCCGGAAGATAATCCGGTCCTACAGGGCCGATATCCATCAGCGCTACGGCACTGTTGGAGGCGAGACGCACATATCCCGTTTGCTCCATCCATAACGCGTCGACCTCACCTACGTGCATACCGGCCGGCGGACTATCGACAGCCAGACCAAGCCGCTGTGCATAAGCGCGGATCTCTTCACACGAAGGGGCAATCCCGATCGCAGCATCATTGAAAAGACTGATTTCTCCATCTGGATGGCACATGGCCAACAGCCAAGCGTGCATCCGGATTGCCACAGGGCGCCATCCCTCAACGGTCCGGCGAGACGAGGCACTCAATGCATCCGTGCCATAGCACCCGAACAAATTGCAAAGATCCAGCATGTCTTCCAGCGCCAAAGCGTGATACATCGTGGTTCTCTCAAAATGCCCCCCATCAACCAGAATTTGCTCCGGTACTTCACGCGCCAAGATACCGAATCCCTTGGATAGCCATTTCTCAGCTTCAGGACCGCTGAAAAACATGCCGGCAAACACCAATGCCTTGGCATTCGCAAAAAGATGGTTGCCCAGCAGGTGGATCTCCAGCCTGTGCATCAACCATCGGGCCTGGACCGCAAGACTATGAATGCAGACTTGGGGTAGCGGGTTCCCCGTCAAGGCCCATTTGATCCAGTTGACCATTCGCAAGGAGGTAGGATAGGGCTCCCATGCGTTACCGGCACTCGACTGATTCTGTTCGACCCAATCGACCACCAGCGCCTTGTGCCATTCACGTCGGTCTTCGGCTTGCAGGGCATTCAGATCGTCAAAGTAATGCTGGTTATAACGCCAGAGTTTTT
This sequence comes from Sphaerotilus sp., assembly GCF_034519685.1. Classification (GTDB taxonomy): domain Bacteria; phylum Pseudomonadota; class Gammaproteobacteria; order Burkholderiales; family Burkholderiaceae_C; genus Sphaerotilus. The sequence goes on from NZ_JAXHOF010000003.1 coordinate 1,022,388, forward strand.
CGCGCTGGTCGCCATCCCAGCCGATTTCCATCAGCTTACCGGGCTCTCCCAGAAAGACAAACTCACCTGGCCCACACATACTCGGCGACCGACCGGCCGATCGATACCATCGGCCTGGCCGATAGCGCAATGCAGGGGGAGTCGTGCGATCGAGACGAGTTTTAGCGAGTTTAAACCATACCCGCCCATATATTTGAATAGGCTTCAAATACTTTATGGTATTAAAATATTTAACAAAACTCACGATATATAAATATTTTTGATGAATTTTGCAGGCACACCAGCAAATACAACATTAGAAGGAACATCTCTAATAACTACCGAATTTGCGCCAATTTTAACATTATCCCCGATTGTGATTGGCCCTAAAATCTTAGCTCCTGCTCCTATATATACGTTAGAACCTATTACTGGCACACCAAATTTTGTCCCGTTACCTCCTATTGTAACATGCTGATCAATATGCACAAAAGATCCAAGCACTGCATCTTTATGTATAACCACCCCAAGTCCGCCGTACCCCAAAACGAGACCTTTACCCACAACAACCGTATGAGGAAACCAACAACCAAATACAAGCCTAATAATATAATCAATAAATTTTGCCAAGAACTTCAATTTGTATCGGGAAAATAACTTTGCGAACCTCTGCAATTCAACAGGACCGACGACCATCAATCACACTCCTCATAGTAATCACAATGTATTTTCGCCACGCTAGACCAGGAATACTTCTCCATCATATCCTTAAAAGCCAAGTCACCAAGATACTCTAATTTATCATGCCCCGTAGAAACAACTCTCTTAATTGAATCACAAACACCAGCAATGTCAGCATTTTTAATTTCAAAAGCGTATTCTTTATTATTAACTAAATCAGACAATCCACCAGACTGAGTAGAAATAATAACTCTGCCATTAGAAAGAGCCATCGTAGCGACACCACTTTGAGAATGAAAATCTACATATGGCAATAAAATCGCGTGCGCATTTGAGAAAAATTTCTTCAACTCATCATCACCAACATATCCCTCATGCACCAATATACCATCAGGACTACCATCTATTGCCTTCTTACACTCAACCCAATAATCCAATTCACCTTTACTTGCAGCTCCAGCAATAGTCAAAACCACAGGAAAACCCTGCTCTCGTAGTGCCTGAACAGCTTTTATCGCCAAAATAACGCCTTTATTTTTTCTAATTGCACCAAAGCACAATAAATTATATTCATCTTCTTTTTTGTATTTTAAAGGCGCACTTGACAAGCCAAACACTCCATGCGGGGCTATTTTTATTTTTTTAGCTTCCATGCCAAATTTTTTAATTAAATCAACCCTTTGACTTTCATGATGAACAATAATAATATTAGGTATCTTGTAGAGCATTTTTAATAACAAAAACTCAACGCCCCTCAAATAATCAGGAAAAAGCCACTTATGCGGCAAAACATCGTGGACAGTAAAAAATAATCTTACATTTTTATTCTTTACGCTAATAAACTGCAGTATAGATAATGCAGGCAAACCGGGAAAATTAAAATGAAGGATAATTTTTTTATTTGCGCTATTTTTTACAATCTCATTAATTTTGATTGTCGAATCAAAAAACTGCTTTATCATCGAGAAAGTCTTTTTGACTTTTCCTTTTTTTACGTCCAATTCTCTATACGGGACAAGGTTTTCAACCAAGTGCAAAAAATCAAAATTATTCGGCGCAATCAAAATAGAATCATTTTTGATCTTTGATATCTCATTGTGCAACTCATAAACATACCTAGCAGCACCTGATTTTGAGGCTTGAGTACAAGATATTACCAGCATGACATTATTTTGAATTTAATTGATAAATCGGAACATACAAAGCAACAATCAAAGCTGCCCCAGCAAACGATATAAAATCAACACTGGCATTTGCATACCCAATTATGCCCCCATGCTCAAAAAAACCACGAATCACGAGCAGCGAAATAAACAATGGGGAAACAGCCGCCAGCTTTCTATCGAAAATATTCATATTATATCTCTCTGAATACACAACTATGGAGCTTCTATATATAAAAAATAAAAAACTAGCCATTATAAAAAAACCAACCAACCCCTTCTCCGCAAGAACAGTTAGATACGCATTATGGAATGCACCAGATGTCAATATATCAAATCGACCAATATCACTAGATATTAAAATTAAATACTTATCTAAATCATAATCCCAAGAAGAGGCTCCCCACCCAAAAACAGGCCTATCATAAAATTTAGCGATGGCAGCAAGCCATAACTCAAGGCGTCCCGTAGTCGCATCACTAACTTCATACATATACTTTATTTTTTCAACTTCATCCAGGTTAATATAATACAAGAAACCAAGGAAGCCAATTAATAAAATAGCATATGAAAATAATTTTCTGGAAACTTCATCTTTAACAAAAAAAACAAACGATAAGCCAAAAAAAAGCATCGCAATAGTAGCTCTCGCACCACTTATCATCAAAGCAACCATGGAAACAATAACAAATATTATATTTAAATAACTGTTTTTATATATAGAGTAACACAGGATAAAACCAAGTAACATAGCAAACGACAATGGATTGGTATTAACACCAAACTCTTGATTCATCTGAAATTTAAAATATGCAGAATCATCGAAATTAAACGACGCCAGTCCACCCATAACCGAATTATAACCAAATATAATCAAACAAGCAGAGAATATTATATAAGGCATCAATCCATAAACAAAGTACATTCGCGCCTTACAATCCCTAAAATGAATTAGCATTCCAAAAGACACTAAAAATATATACAACTGCCTAAATACATCATAAACCGCCAACTCCATCTTTACAGCAAACAGTGCCGTGAAAAAACTACCCCCTATATATATAGCTCCTGCCAATAACCAAATATACTCAGCTTTTGCGATAAAAAAACTACGGGAAAAATTTCTCTCCAAAGAAATTATCGCAGAAATTACTAGCAATATACGCGCCAGAACGCCAGCCCAAGAAGTTGGCAAGGCGAGCAAAAGAAAAGATAATCCATACATGTACGATAAATACATTAATCTATCACCGTCCTCTCCAAATCATTGCACACATAATTAAACTCACCAAACCCTCAAATAACACAGAAACCCACAATACATTTATAAAATTATCGCTAAAAATATACTTCCCCAGTGAGGCAAAAATGTATGCAAAAACCATCAGTCTAACATAAACCGCACCTTTATTAAGTGCAAAAAAATGTCTTGCTGCAAGTTGATTTATTGACATAACCACAAAATAAGCAGCATAAGGAGTCAATAATTCAACAACCTGAGCTGTATTTTCTTTCGAAAAATTACCTCTTTCGTATATTAATTTAATTATTTCACCTCCAAAAACAATCATAAAAATAGCTATCACCACTCCTGGCAAACACATAGCAAAAAACACTTTTCTAGATGGTCTTTCCTCTAGCGTAATTTTTTTTCCAATCCACGTTTGATATATATTTCCAAGCTGCGAAGATATTATTCCAAGTGGGAGCATTGCAACACGCATTGCATATGCATTGCTAGCAACCACTCCTGCACCGGCAATGGCCGCAAAATATACAGTTGTCGATTGATTTATATTAAAAAACACATTCTCAACCGAAGAAGACGACAAGCTCTTGATAAAAGATTTATCAATATTTTTTAAGTTTATATTTGGCGCTAAATATTTCCTCCCAACCAAAAAAACCAATAAAAAAGACAACAAAGTACCTATCAGATATGAAAATGGAAGTGCGTATAAAAAATCTTTCTTCTCCTCACCCGCACTCAACACCCAATAAAATAATAATGTAGCAAGCATCCCAACTGTCATTGCAATGCCTATAAAATTCGCAAGGTAATGCCTACCTTCAGCGTGGAATACCGCATATGCCAGACCTACAATTAACGTAGGCACAACAGAATACGACATTATTTCAACAAAATCACCAAGCAAATCAGTGACGGGAAATATTTTTATATAACCATTAATCCAAAAAATTAGCACACCATTGATCAAAACACCAATACCCAACAACAACAAAAAAATTACGCCGGAAAAAAACTTCTCACTATTTTTTGATTTTAATTTTATGTAGTGCGGCACAAAAGCCATGTTGAACGCACCAAACACATAATTTGAAATTATCAAAAAAACCTGTTGCGATGCAAAAAATGCATCCGTCACATGGGATACACCATACATGCCAGCAACGAGAACCTCCCTTACAAAACCCAAAAATTTCCCAAACCCACTTATAAAAATAGCTACTACAATTTTTTTAATTCCTTTAAGTGACATTATTTAACTCACAATTCACTCAATATTTTTTTATAAAATGTCTCGGCACTATTTTTGGACAACTCTTCTTTAAAAAATTTATGGCAATTATTTCTGATGGAAATTTTATCTGCGTCACATTTCTCAAAATGTCTGCTCATTGCATTAAATATTAAAATTGGGTCACTATTTTCAATTATATATCCATTATAATCATTAACAATCAAGTCAGGCAGAGCACCCACTGCAGTAGCCAACATCGGCACACCGCTTCTCATAGACTCTACAAAAACATATGGAAAAGCCTCCGCATAAGATGGAAGAATTACCATGTCAGCAGAGGAGTACATATTCTGCAAGTCTTCTCCAGCCAAATAGCCATGAAAAACTACATTATTTATAGACAAACTTCTAATTATTGACTTAAGTGAATCGATAGCATCACCCTCCCCGACAAAGTCGAGCTGGAATTTATTTTTTTCGCCCTTAGTTAACTCGACAAAACTATCAAGAACCTCAAATACCCCCTTCTCTTTTGTTATTCGACCGACAAACAGCAATCTATGAAAACCACTCTCACCAATATAGTAAGGCACAACATCACTGCACATAGAATAATTTCTATAACGCTCACAAATGGCATTAGCACGTAATTCTAAAAACTCTTTTTTTTGAATTTCAGAAAGAAAAAATAATTTATCAATAAAGGCAAAAAATGGTAGTACAGCCTTGACTATTGCACCATTACTATTTTTTACTCGCTTAAAACTTCCTCCATGAAAAAAAATTATTATTTTATTATTTTTTTTAGCAAGAAGAAAAATTTGAATGCAAAGCTTTGCGATTGATCCCTTATATATGGAAGCATTTATTATTACAATAGATTTATTGATTTTTATTAATTTTAATGCGTCAATAAAAATATTAATCAACGATTTAATTGGATTACTACCGAGGCTATCAATTTTAATAAAATTAGCGCCATCGAAAACCTTTAAGGTCGACAAAAATTTTACGTGCGTGACAACCCCGCCAGCAATTTTTGACTTTAGACTTGGTCCAATTATGTATGTCGATTTCAAACAATACCTCATTTATTCAAATAAAAAACAATTCCCCCAATTTATGGGGGAATTGCCTTCTTTAAGACTTACGACGCCCAAACGCCTCTAGTATCTATGACAATTTTTTGCATCAGCAGAGACCGCTCCATCTCATAAAATTCTTTATGATTAACCAACAAGAGAATTATGTCGCATTCACGCAATGCTTCATCGAGAGAGACCAAAGAAACATTATCTGCAATCAATTTACTCGGCAAAGAATTTATGTAGGGCTCGACCACAAAAATATCCCCTACGCCTTCACACTTCAAATGCTCTACTATCTCCATCGCAGGACTTTCACGCAAATCATCGATATCAGCCTTAAAAGATAATCCAAGGCAAGCGATACGCGGCACACGGAATTTAGCTGCCGCAGCCTTAACCTTTTCTATAACCACATGCGGCTTAGCATCATTAATTTCACGAGCAACCTTTATTAGCCTGGCCTCTGCAGGAGTCTTACTAACAATAAACCAAGGATCAACAGCAATACAATGCCCGCCGACTCCCGGACCTGGTTGAAGTATATTTACGCGCGGGTGACGATTGGCCAGCCTTATCAACTCCCACACATTTATATTTAATTTATCACAAATTACTGAAAGTTCATTGGCAAAAGCAATATTGACGTCACGGAATGAGTTTTCCGTCAACTTGCACATCTCTGCAGTACGCGCATTAGTAGGAATACATTCTGCAGTGACAAATGTTTTATACAACTCTGTTGCGCGTCTCGAACAACGCTTTGTCATCCCCCCAATAATTCTGTCATTATTTACAAGCTCACTCACAACCTTACCAGGCAAAACTCGCTCGGGACAATACGCTATACTGATATCCGACAGTTCTCCTTTTTGCTGTGGAAAGCTAAGATCAGGCCTCATTTCTGCCAGCCAACTTGCAAGTTGCTCAGTTGTCCCGACTGGCGATGTTGACTCCAAGATAACCAAGTCGCCGGCCTTTATAACAGGAGCAATCGATCTTGCCGCTGTTTCCACATAGGAAATATCAGGCTCATGGTCCCCCTTAAAGGGCGTCGGAACAGCTATCAAAAATGCATCCGCTGGCTCGGGCTGAGTAGTCGCTCGAAGGTACCCCTGCGACACCGCGGCATGAACAATCATATCCAAGTCGGGCTCGACGATATGAATTTCACCCCGATTAATGGTATCGACCGCATGTTGATTGATATCAACACCGACAACCTTGATCTTGCGCGACGCCAGCATCGCAGCGGTGGGGAGGCCAATATACCCGAGACCAATCATCGAAGCCGAGTTAAAACTTTTATTCACGATCAATTCCCCTTAAAATATTCAACAATTCTACTAGAAGCAAGCCCATCACCATACGGATTATGGGCATGACTCATACGCTGATATTCAGCAGCATCCTTCAGCAGTGTTTGTACCGCATGGACAATGGTGCCGCGATCTGTTCCAACCAATTTGACTGTACCCGCCAGAACAGCCTCAGGCCGCTCGGTGGTATCCCGCATCACCAAGACCGGCTTCCCCAGAGATGGAGCCTCTTCCTGGATTCCGCCAGAATCCGTCAAAATGAGGTAACTGCGCTTCATCAGATAGACAAAGGGCAGATAGTCAAGCGGGTCAATCAGATGCACATTGGAAGCATCCCCAAGGATTCGACGCACTGGCTCTTGGACGTTTGGATTCAGGTGAACAGGGTAGACGACCTGCACCCCAGGTTCAGCCGCAATGTCCTTGAGCGCTTGGCACATCGCCTCGAAACCAGCGCCAAAATTTTCTCGCCGATGCCCTGTAACCAGAATCAGCCGCTTCGCCGAATCCAGAAAAGGAAACCGAGCCGCCAGCATTCCGTTCAATTCATCATCGGTCTCGATTTTTTTGCTGACTGCGAGCAACGCATCAATGACGGTATTGCCAGTCACATGAATTTTCTTCGAATCAACACCCTCTTTCAGAAGATTCTGGCGAGCTTCTTCAGTGGGCGCAAAATGGAGACCAGCCAGCCGCCCGGTGATTTGGCGATTGGCTTCCTCAGGCCATGGGGAATAGAGATTGTGCGTACGCAACCCAGCTTCGACATGGGCAACGCCTATCTGTCGATAGTAGGCGGCTAAACTGGTGCCAAGCGTTGTGGAAGTGTCCCCATGCACCAGCACCCAGTCCGGCTTGCTATCGGCCAGAACGTGATCCATGCCCTGAAGAATGTTGCACGTGAGTTGTGTCAGCGTTTGCCCGGGCTGCATCAAATCCAGATCGAAGTCGGGCTTGATCTCGAAAAGACTCAATACCTGGTCCAGCATCTGCCGATGCTGAGCTGTCACGCAGACCTGCAGATCAACTGAGCCAGAGGCCTGCAAGGCCTTCACCAGCGGAGCCATCTTGATGGCTTCTGGTCGAGTTCCAAAAACTGCCAATAATTTCATATAAAGACGGTACGCCCTATTGATTATTCATGATGATCAAACGCCTGAAACCCCGCCAGCTTCACAAGACTGTCCTTGCGCGCCGCCGTGTAATCAGCCTCGACCATTTCCTTGACCAGTTGCTCGAACGTGATCCGCGGTGTCCAGCCGAGTTTTTCCTTGGCCTTTGACGGATCCCCCAGCAGCGTCTCCACCTCGGTCGGCCGGTAGTAGCGCGGGTCCACGCGGACGATGACATCGCCCACCTTGACCTTGGCCTGCTTGCCATGGACCGCGGCGACGATGCCGACTTCCTTCTCGCCCTCCCCTTCGAACACCAGCGTCACGCCCAGCTCCGCGGCCGCGCGCTCGACAAACTGGCGCACGCTGTATTGCACGCCGGTGGCGATGACAAAGTCCTCGGGCTTGTCCTGCTGCAGCATCAGCCACTGCATTTCCACATAGTCCTTCGCATGCCCCCAGTCGCGCAGCGCGCTCAGGTTGCCCAGGTACAGGCAGTCCTGCAGCCCCAGCGCGATGCGCGCGATGGCGCGCGTGATCTTGCGGGTGACGAAGGTCTCGCCGCGCAGCGGGCTTTCATGGTTGAACAGGATCCCGTTGCAGGCGTACATGCCGTAGGCCTCGCGGTAGTTCACCGTGATCCAGTAGGCGTAGAGCTTGGCGACCGCGTAGGGGCTGCGCGGATAGAAAGGCGTGGTTTCCTTCTGCGGAATCTCCTGCACCAGACCGTACAGCTCCGAGGTGCTGGCCTGGTAGAAGCGCGTCTTCTTCTCCAGCCCGAGGATGCGGATGGCCTCCAGGATGCGCAGCGTGCCGATGCCGTCCGCGTTGGCGGTGTACTCCGGCTCCTCGAACGAGACGGCCACATGGCTCATCGCCGCCAGGTTGTAGATCTCGTCGGGCTGCACCTGCTGGACGATGCGCACCAGACTGGTCGAGTCCGTCAGGTCGCCGTAGTGCAGCACGAAGTTGCGGCCGTCGACATGCGGATCCTGGTACAGGTGGTCGATGCGGTCGGTGTTGAACAGGCTGCTGCGGCGCTTGAGGCCGTGCACCTCATAGCCCTTGCCCAGCAGCAGCTCCGCCAGATAGGCGCCGTCCTGGCCGGTCACACCCGTGATGAGCGCAACTTTTCTCTTCTGTTCTGTCATGGGGGAATGGGAATGCATCAATCAGACGGGGGACGGGGTGGCATGGAACGGCGCGGCGGCATAGGCCAGGCGCATGCCATCACGCAGGGTAGTGCGGGCTTGCCAGCCCAGAGCGGTCAGACGGCCGACATCAAGGAGTTTGCGCGGCGTGCCATCGGGCTTGGTAACGTCGAATGTGATGGTGCCGCGGTAGCCGACCACCTCCATGACAGCTTCGGCGAGTTCGCGGATCGACACATCCTGGCCAGTGCCGATGTTGAGCAGCGGGCCGTCATAGCCGGATTCCATCAGGAACACGCAGGCATCGGCCAAGTCCTCCACATAGAGGAATTCTCGGCGCGGCGAGCCGGTTCCCCACACGACCAAAGACGGGTCCGCGCGCTCGCGGGCCTCGTGCGCCTTGCGCAGCAGCGCCGGCAGGACGTGGCTGTTGGCGAGGTCGTAGTTGTCGTTCGGCCCGTAGAGATTGGTGGGCATGACACTTACATACTGTCGGCCATATTGCCGGTTGTAACTCTCGGCGAGCTTGATGCCGGCGATCTTGGCGATTGCATAGGGCTCGTTGGTCTGCTCCAGCGGGCCGGTGAGCAGGTAGTCCTCGCGGATCGGCTGGGCGCAGTCGCGCGGATAGATGCAGCTCGACCCCAGGAACATCAGCCGCTGCACGCCCGCGAGGTGGGCCCCGTGGATCAGGTTGGCCTCGATGAGGAGGTTCTGGTAGAGGAAGTCGGCGCGGTAGAGGCTGTTCGCCCGGATGCCGCCGACCTTGGCCGCTGCGATGAAGAGATAGTCGGGCCGCTCCGCCTGCAGGAAGGCCTGCACGGCGGCCTGGTCCAGCAGGTCGAGTTCATCGCGACCGCGGGTGATGATGTTGCGGTAGCCACCCGCCTGCAGGCGGCGCACCAGAGCGCTGCCGACCATCCCCCGGTGGCCAGTGACGAAGATTCTTGAAGTCGAGTTGATCACAGGGATGGAAGGAGACATGGGCCAGAAGGCACCGGACAGGCTGGCCGCCATGACACGGCAAACCAACAGATGTGGATTTGTTACTCTTATTTACTTATTGACCCGATACTGGCGCTCAAGTCCGACACGACAAGAACGACCAAGTGCACCGAGTAGACGGGACACAACACCAGACTGTCCAGTGCGCGCATCCGGATAAGTACGGCGAATGCGGCGTTTTTCTCAAGATGCCGGCGCATGGACGGAAATGGCGCAGGCCGGCCCCCTGCAGCGGTACATTCCAGAACCAATCTGGGCACGCCGCCCGGCTTGTCAGGACGTCTGTCACCCCACCTGCCACACGATCACGGGGTTGAGATCGTGGACAAAAGCCCTCAAACTCGTGCTAGAAGTGGGCTAAACTTTTCACTTCAGTCCCCTGCATCAGCAGTTGACTCATATTTTTTCAGGAGCAGAAGCATGACTTCTCAGTTCAAAGTTCAGGGATCGATCAAGGGGCTGCTGCTGGCAGTCGCCACCGTGGCGGTCACCATGACGTCCTTCCAGGTCAGCGCACAAACGGCGCCCCGCGGCGCCGGCCCGCGCGGCACGCCGCCGGCAGTTCGCCCGCCGATCCGCGTGGCGCCGCCGCCGCCGGTGGTGGTCGTGCCGCCGTGCAAGCGCGGCGGCCCTGGCATCACCCCCTGCTGAGCCACAGCAGCACTGCGCAGCAGGTTCTTCGTTGAAGAAGTTGCCATGGGCCCGGCAGGCCGAGCGAGGCCTGCTGGGCCTTTTCATTGTGGCGCTGACATGGCTGCCACTGCCGCTGGGCAGCAACCGCCAATGGGCGATCTCGCTGTTCGCCGCCGTGGTCTGGCTACTGCTGGCCACCTGCGGGCTGCTGCGCCTGCGCGCGCCCGCACACGCCCCGGCGGATCCCTTTTCGCGCACCAGCTGGGGTGGGCACGCCGTGCTGGCGCTGCTGGTGCTGTTCACTGCCTGGACCAGCGTCCAGCTGACCCCCTTCGGCTACACGGATGACCCGCACGAGACGCGCATCTACGTCTTGCGCTGCATCGGCTACGTGGGCGCGTTCTGGCTGGTCCAGCTGCTGGTGACCTCGGACCGCAGGCGCATGGCGCTGCTGGTCGGCCTGCTGGGCGCTGGCGTGATCCAGGCGCTCATCGCGATGGTGCTGTTCTCCAGCGCGGGCAGATACGAATACCTGGGATTTGATTTTGCACAGGGCATGCGTGCCACAGGCACCTTCCCGCAAGCGGACGCCCTGGCCAACTACATGCTGCTGACCTTCTCGGCGGGTCTGGCCGTGATGCTGACGCAGATGGGCCACCCAGGCGCGCCCGTCAAGGCAGCGCAGCGACACCGCCGCATCCAGGCGGCGCTCGAATTCATGATGTCCGGCAAGATGGTCGTGCGCCTGATGCTGGTCACGCTGGTGATCGCATTGGTGCTGACACGCTCGCGCATGGGCAATGGCGCGTTCTTTCTGGGCCTGTTCATCGTGGCGGTCTGGGTCATGGCCAGATCCACGAACCTGCGCAAGTCGGCAGGGATCCTGGTGGTCAGCCTGCTGGTGGTGGACCTGATCGTGATCGGGCAATGGGTGGGCCTGTCCAAGGTGCTCAGCCGCATGGAAGCCACCGAGATCGCCGCGGACGCCGCCTCCGCCAGCCAGACCCCGGTGACAGGACAGCCCAGCGCACCACCGCCGCGCCGCGAGGAAACGCTGGAAGAGCGCACACGTCCAGTGCGCGATGCGATGGCGATGCTGCAGGAGCGGCCGTGGACCGGTTTTGGCGGGGGGGCGTTCTACAACGCCTTCACCCGGTACAAGGTCGAGTCGCTGACGCTGCCCTACAACCACGCCCACAACGACTATGTCGAGATCGCGGCGGATGTCGGGCTGTCGGGGCTGCTGCTGCTCGCAGGGGTCGCGCTGCTGACTGCCGTGCGCGCCTATCGGCTGATGCAGGATGGCCATTCGCCGCATGCACGGGGTGTTGCGGCGGGTGTGGGCATGGCATTGTTGTGCGCCCTCCTACACGCACTGGTGGATTTAAATCTCCAGATAAACGCCAATGCAATGACGCTCACCGTACTATTGGCCGTGGTCTGGAGCGTACCGACAAAGCGCACAACCACGTCACTTCGGTCTAGGTAGTCCACTCCATGAATCAAATCCAAGTAGCTGCGTCGGCCGTGCCGGCGCAGATGGCTCCTCCCTTTGCGCCGGTACAGTTGGGCTTGTCCGAGGAAAGCAAGCTCGCACTGCTGGACCACTGGCGCAGCATCAAGAAACGCAAGTGGCCCGTGCTGGGCCTGGCGACCGCACTGGCGGCACTGGGCGCCGCGGTGGCGTTCTCGATGACACCGGTCTACCGCTCGACCGCGACCGTGCTGATCGAGCCGGGCAAGCCGAAGTTCCTGTCGATGGAAGACATGCTCGGCGGCGCGATGCAGACCAAGGAGCACTACCAGACCCAGGTGGAGATCCTGAAGTCGCGCGAGGTGGCACTGCGCACGGTGACCACCATGAAGCTGTGGAACGATCCGCTGTTCGATCCGCGCAAGAGCGACGAAAGCGTCAAGACCAAGATCAAGTCCATGGTCGGCCTGACGGAAGCGACCACCGAGTGGACCGAGGAAACGCTGGCCGACTCCGCGGTGAAGCCGCTGATGCAGGGCCTCAGCATCGAGCCGGTGCGGCTGAGCCAACTGGTCAAGGTCAGCTTCGACTCGCCCGACGCCAAGCTGGCCGCCCGGGTGGCCAACGACATCGCCTCCAACTACATCGACGCAGACCGCGACGCCAAGTTCAAGCTGGCCCAGGGCCTCAACGGCTGGCTGGAAAAGCGCGCCACCACCCTGCGCGAGAACCTGCTGGAGTCCGAGAAGGCACTGCAGGCCTACCGTGAAGAGAAGGGCCTGATCAACCTGAGCGGTTCGGCCCAGGGGCTCGCCGGCATGCAGATCGGCGAAGCGAACCAGCGGCTGGCCGAGGCACGCGCCAAGCGGATGCAGCTGGAAGGCACCTACAACATGGTGGCCAATGCGGGCAGTGGCGACTACAGCAATGTGCCGGCCGTGGCCAACAACTCGACGGTCCAGGACGCGCTGCGCCAGGAAGCGGCAGCGCAGAAGCTGGTGGCCGAGCTGTCGGAGAACCTCGGGCCCAACCACATCAAGATGCAGGAAGCGCAGTCGTCGCTGGCTTCGGCACAGCGCTATCTGGCGCAGCAGCGCCGCTCGGTGGCGCGCAGCATGGTGCAGGAATACAACCTGGCGCGGCAGGCCGAGAAGTCCCTGGAGTCGGCACTGGCCTCGGCCACGGGCGGGGTGCAGGACGTGAACCGCAAGGAATTCCAGCTGCAGGTGCTGGAGCGTGAAGTCAGCTCCAACAAGCAGCTCTATGACCTGTTCATGGGCCGTGCCAAGGAAATGGACGCCGGCAGCGACCTGCAGGCGGCAGTGGCCCGCGTGGTCGATCCGGCAGTGGTGACCACGAACCCGGTGCGCCCCAACAAGGGACAGATCATCCTGGTGGCCTTCGTGCTGGGGCTGATGCTCGGCGCGATGGGGGCTGTGCTGCTGGAGCGCATGGACAACACCATCAAGGGCAGCGAATCCGCCGAACTCAAGCTGCAGCAACCGGTGCTGGCCGTGCTGCCCTCGCTGACTGGCGAGGCCCTGGAGAACGTGGCCACCATGTTCATCCGCGAGCCGAACTCGCACCACGCCGAAGCGATCCGCACGGCGCGCACCGGCATCCAGCTGTCCGATGTCGACCAGCGGCACCGCCTGATCATGGTCACGTCCAGCGTTCCGGCCGAGGGCAAGACCTCGACCTCGATCAACCTGGCGCTGGCGCTGTCCCAGACCAAGCGCACGCTGCTGATCGACGCCGACATGCGCCGCCCGCAGGTGGGTGTGCGGCTGGGGCTGCCCGCCAATGCCAAGGGCCTGTCCAATCTGGTGACCGGCTCGGCCACGCTGAAGGAATGTGTGCACCAGATCGAGGGCAGCTCGCTGCTGGTGATGCCGTCGGGTGATGTGCCGCCCAACCCGCTTGACCTGCTGGTGTCGCAGCGCTTCAAGGACGTGATCCGCCACCTGCAGCCGCAGCTGGACTTCATCCTGATCGACACGCCGCCGGTGGAGCTGGTGAGCGACGCCGTGGCAGTTGCGCCGATGGCGACCAGCACGATCTACGTGGTGCGCGCCACCGAGACGCCGGTGCCGGTGATCCGCAAGGGTCTGAGCCGCCTGCAGCGTTCCGGCGCCAACATCATGGGCGTGATCGTGAACGGCCTGAACTTCGAGGATGCACAGCGCTACTACGGCGAGTCGGTCAACGGCGGTTACGGCAACACCTACTATCACGGTTATTCTCAGCAATCCAAAGCCTGAGACGCTCCGAGCCCATGTTAGATCTGCACGTACACGTTCTGCCTGGCATTGATGACGGCCCGCGCACGCTGGAAGATGCCCTTGCCCTGGCGAAGGCCTTGGCGGACGATGGCATCGAGCACATCGTCGCCACGCCGCACATCTACCCGGGCGTGTTCGACAACTCCGCCGCACGCATCGGCGAGGTCTTTGACGAGTTTCAGTCGGCCGTGTCGGACGCGGGCATCGCACTGACCATGACCTGGGCGGCCGAAGTCCGGATCTGTCCGGAAATCCTCGACTGGATCGAGGCGCGCCGGCTGCCGATGCTCAATGGCAGTCTGGTCGGACCGTCGACCGCGCTGATCGAGTTGCCAGACGGGCAGATTCCCGTCGGCACCGACAAGCTGATGGGGATGATGCTGGAGCGGGGCATCACTCCGCTGATGGCCCATCCCGAGCGGAACAAGGCGGTGATGGAACAACCTGCGCGGCTCGAAGCGCTGCGCCGCATCGGTTGCAAGTTCCAGGTGACGGCAGGGTCCGTGCTGGGAGATTTCGGCACCCGGGCCCAGACGACGGCGCAGAAGCTGCTGGAAGCGGGCTGGGTGGACGTGATCGCCACGGACGCCCACAACCGGTCGAGCCGCCGTCCGCGCATGGGGGCGGCCCGAGACTGGCTGGCCGAACATTTCGACGAGGCGCTGGCATTGCGCCTGACCAAGACCCAACCGACGGAAATCGCGGGGCTGTCCTCGTTCACGGTGCAGGCCGGTGCGCAGCGGCTGGTCTTCCGCGATCTGCCGGCGATGGCACCGCTGAACCTGGCGGACCAGTGGTCCGTCGACCTGATGCTCGGCCCCGAAAGTCCGCAGAAGGGAACCGCACAGGCCATCCCAGCGGCCCAGTCCGATGCCGCCTGGTCCCTGATCGACTTCCGCATCGATGCGGTGGTGAATGAGCTGCACAGCGCCTCGCTGCGCAACGATCTCTACGCCGACGGCGAAATGCCGCCACCGGCGCAACCCATGCAGTCGGCACAGCCGGCCGAGACAGCAGAAGAGCCCGAAGACTGGCAGCTGCCGATATTCGGCGCCCCCAGCACGGTGGCAGCCCCGACAGTCGCCAGGACAAGGGAACCCGTACCGCCCTCTGCTGCTGCAGCATCACCTGCACCTGCACCTGCACCTGCACCTGCACCTGCACCTGCACCTGCACCTGCACCTGCGCCCGCGCCCGCGCCCGCGCCCGCAGCAGCATCCGTGCGGGCCCCGGTTCTGACATCAGTGCCAGCACCGACGGTCGTGGCCATGCGATTGCCGGCGCCATTGGCGGTGGCATCGGTGCAGTCGACCGCCGCAGTGACGGCCGCCCACCCAGAAGTCGTCGAGGCCGCAACAGCTCCAGCCGTCCCGAGAGGCATGCGGCTGGAAGAAGTCTCGCCCCGCGCCGTCGCTTCGCCTGCTGCGCACCTGCCGGCGCAGGCCACTCCGCTGGCCCGGAACGGTTCGATGGCACAGGCAGGATCCCAGGCGGCACCCAGCATCGCGGCCATCGCCAAGTCGATCACGGCGGCCGCGCGGCGTCAGACCCCAGAACCAACGCCACCCGCCATCACCCCAGATGGCGTGCGGAGAGGCTTCCGTCTGAGCGATCTGAATCCTCTGCCCAATCGCCGCCGCTGACCCCCGGGTTGCCCGCATGGCCCTGACAACCCGACACAAGTGGCTCAACCGATTGCTGGCCGGCACGCTCTGCGTGGTGGCTGTCTGCGTCGTGCAGCAGGCCTCCGTGCTGATGGCGGCCGATTGGTCGTCGTCCGTGGCACGCAACGCACTGGACAAATGGGTGACGGGCAAGACACCCTACACGGCAGCACAGCGGGATCAAGCCCGCAGGGCGCTGGAAAACGCCATTGCCCTGACGCCCAAGGATGCCACCCTGCACGATGCGCTGGCGCAGTTGTACAGCCTCGATGGCCGCGAACTGTGGACCACCGGGGCACCGGACTCGCCTGAAGTCGCCGCCTACCAGACGGCCATGCGGCACCAGAAGGTGTCCATCGCCTTGCGCCCGACCCACGCCATGGCTTGGGCCAACCTCGCGCTGATGCAGTACGCCGTCAATGACACGCCGGAGGCTCTGCTGGCGTCCTGGCGGGAGGCCGCTCGCCTCGGACCACGCGAGGCCGCGGTCACCGAGACGCTGACATACGTCGCCACGCAAATCTGGCCGATCGCGCCGGACGACGTCCGTCAGTGGGTGGAAGAACGCAAGCCTGGCACCGCCGAAAAGCTGGCGTCGACGGCTGCACCGCAGCAGTAAAACGACAAGGCCGCCTGCAGAAGCAGGCGGCCCGGGCTCAGTCAGTCACCCAGCAGAACGATCACTTGCTCTTGCGGGCGGCACTGCGGCGGCGCGCCACCAGGCCCAGCACACCCAGCCCTGCCAGCATCATGGCGCTGGTTCCGGCTTCCGGCACAGGCGTCACCGGGGCAGCCTCGTAGTCCAGCGCGACGATCGGGCGGTTGTACAGGTTGTCGGAGAAGATGATCGGGTTCGTCGCCACGTTGTTGATCTGGACCATCAGCGACTGGGTACCGAACGGCACGGCAAATCCCTTCCAGCCCGAATCCGTGTTCAGACCACCGTCATCGGCCATGGTCTGCACCGACAGGGTGTCGCTGTTCAATGCCGAAGCGGAGCTGGCACCGAAATAGGAGACCGTGACGGAGTCGTTGTAGTCGGCCGGAAGGTAGTCCGCCGTGAACAGGCGCAGCCACAGGATGTCGCCGACATTGGACACCGGACCACCCAGGTTGAACGAGAACGCCACGTTGCTGGCGCAGTCCAGGGCTGCCGTGGAGGCGGGGCAGGTTTCGAGCAGGCCGAAATTGTTGCCGCTCACCGCGTCAACGCTGCGCGCGAGAATTTCCGTCGGGGCAGGAAAGTATGCATCGTCGATGACGCGCACCGTGGTGCCGCTGGCCACCGACGTCACGGTGCCCAGGGGCGTGATCCAACCGGCCGGATTTGCACCGACACCAGCCTCGAAACCGGGGTTGTTCAATGCAAAAGCGGGCGAAAGGGCAAAGGTGGCCAGACCGGCGACCACTGCAGTGGAAAAGGACTTCCTGATCATTTGTGACTCCTTGGACAAGTAAAAGGTAACGCGGTTGACTACAACTGCAGCCAAGCTTCCCACGCCAAGTCATCGTAGCGACTGGATTGGTACAAGCAAGGACCAACCTTGAACCAAGGGGTTCCTAAAATGAAAAAGGCACCTACTTGAGTAGGTGCCTTGAAAATACCGAATACTGTTGTCAAGTCACTGGGAATCTCGCCCAGCATCCGGTCTGGTTGCGCTCAATCAGGCGGCGCGCTTGGAACGGCGGCGAGCCAGCATGCCCATGACGCCCAGACCCGCCAGCATCATCGCCGAGGTTTCGGCTTCCGGCACGGGCGTCACCACCGCAGCGGCGTAGTCCAGCGCGACGATCGGGCGGTTGTAGAGGTGGTCAGACGCGATGACCGGGAAGTTCGCGACGTTGTTCAGCTGAACGGTCAGCGAGTTGGTGCCGATCGGCACGGCAAAGCCCTTCCAGCCCGAATCGGTGTTCAGACCTTCGTCGTACATGGTCTGCACCGACAGGGTGTCGACTTGCAGAGCGGAGCCGGAAGACACGCCGTAGTAGGACACCGACACGGAGTCGTTGTAGTCAGCCGGGATGAAGTCGGCCGTGAACAGACGCATCCACAGCACGTCGCCGTAGTTGGACACCGGGCCGCCCAGATTGATGGAGAAGGCCACGTTGCTCGTGCAGTCCAGAACGGCGGTCGAGGCCGGGCAGGTCTCGAGCAGACCGAAGTTGTTGCCGCTCATCGCGTCAACGCTGGTTGCGTAGATTTCCGTCGGGGAGGCGAAGTAAGCGTCGTCGATGACGCGGACCGTGGTGCCACTGGCGACCGCGGTCATGGTGCCCAGCGGCGTGATCCATCCGGTCGGGTTTGCGCCCAGACCGGCTTCGAAGCCCGCGTTGGTCAGTGCAAATGCCTGGCCGCTGGCCAGACCGGTAAGAGCCAGTGCATAAACGATTTTCTTGAGCATGGAGATCTCCTGAATTACGACTTGCCATCGTCGGTGGTGTGGGTGGCAGATTTCATTTTTACTATAACGATCATTTTGATCCAATCACACCATCCCCCCCCAGATCCAGGGGCAGCAAGGCAACCCGAATCGGATCAATTCCAAGGCTCCCCGGCAGGACGTTTGTGTTAACCCACTGCGCATCCAGGGTTTGTCTGGCCCGGCCTATCCCCACAAGCGCAGCCCATATGTGAATTTTTCAATCAGCTCTGCACGCAAACCCCCTTGTACGAGGGGTTGCGATGTCCAGATTCGAGCACCAAGGAAAAAAGGCGCTTCGCCAATCCTGTAACAGATTCGCGAAACGCCTCGTCACACATTGGTCCGCCAAGCGGACCTGCTTCGTACCGCCGACTCAACGGCGCAACACTTACCAGCTCACCTCGCGGTCCGGAGTCGAACCAATCTTGTGGATCGACAGGTCAGCGCCCTCGAACTCTTCTTCCTGGCTGAGGCGCAGCCCGATGAAGGCCTTGATGCCGCCGTAGACCACAAAGCCCCCCACCAGCGCCCAGACCACTGCCATCACCGTGCCGATGGTCTGGCTGGCCAGGCTGACACCGCCCAGGCCGCCCAGCGCGGTCTGGCCGAAGATGCCGCAGGCGATGCCGCCCCAGGCGCCACACAGGCCGTGCAGCGGCCACACGCCCAGCACGTCGTCGATCTTCCAGCGGTTCTGGGTCAGGGTGAAGAGCTGCACGAAGATGGCACCGGCAATGCCGCCCACCACCAGCGCCCCGGCCGGGTGCATCAGGTCCGAGCCCGCGCACACCGCCACCAGACCGGCCAGCGGGCCGTTGTAGGCAAAGCCCGGGTCATTGCGGCCCATGAGCGTGGCCACCAGCGTGCCGCCGACCATCGCCATCAGCGAGTTGACCGCCACCAGACCGGAGATCTTGTCCAGCGTCTGTGCGCTCATCACGTTGAAGCCGAACCAGCCCACCGCCAGGATCCACGCGCCCAGCGCCAGGAAGGGGATGCTCGACGGCGGATGGGCGCTCATCGCGCCGTCCTTGCGGTAGCGGTTGCTGCGTGCGCCCAGCAGCAGCACCGCCGCCAGCCCGATCCAGCCCCCCACGGCATGGACCACCACGCTGCCCGCGAAGTCATGGAACTCGGCGCCAAACGCGCCCTTCAGCCATGCCTGCACCCCGAACCGCTGGTTCCAGGCCACCCCTTCGGACAGCGGATAGATCAGGCCCACGATGATGGCCGTCGCCAGCAGCTGCGGATTGAAGCGCGCCCGCTCGGCGATGCCACCCGACACGATCGCCGGAATGGCCGCGGCAAAGGTCAGCAGGAAAAAGAACTTCACCAGCTCATAGCCATTCTTCGCGGCGAGCGTCTCGGCGCCGGTGAAGAAGTCCACCCCATAGGCCACGGAGTAGCCCACGAAGAAGTAGACGACCGTCGACACGGAAAAGTCGACCAGGATCTTGACCAGGGCATTGACCTGGTTCTTCTTGCGCACGGTGCCGAGTTCCAGAAACGCGAATCCGGCGTGCATGGCCAGCACCATGATGGCGCCAAGCAGAATGAAGAGCGCATCAGCGCCCTGTTTCAAGGTATCCATGGGGTCTCGAAGGAGGTGGGGGGATTGAGTTGCACCGCAACGACGCACCAGCCGCACACAAAGGGCGCACAACGGGCATACAGCGGGCAGATAAAGGGCACCAATCAAGCACGTTTTGTGCCGAGTTGGTGCGTTTCTTCACATCCTTGTGCGCACCAAACCAACGCATCCGCAGACCACTTCAGCCAGGACCGCCCCGGGTTCGCCCACGTATTGGGCACATCAGCACCAACTCAGTGCATATAGAGATCCTGCGCCAGACTTGCCCTTCGGAAGACCGCCAGTTCTTCTGTCGCCACGCCCCACCCCGCCGCTACAATCGCACTGCAGCATTCGCACCAGTCAGAACGCTGCAGTCACCTCTGACGCCCTCTCCAATCCCGCGCCACCCTCGACTGGCCGCCTCGCCCGAGGCGCTGCAGGCGGCGCGACAAGCACCCCGACACGGGTGCCACTTCATGACGTTTGATGATCTGGGCCTGGCCCAGCCGATCCTTCGCGCCATCCGCGAACAAGGCTACGAAACCCCCACCCCCATTCAAGCGCAAGCCATCCCGGCGGTTCTCGCCGGTGGTGACCTGCTCGCCGGCGCGCAGACCGGCACCGGCAAGACGGCCGGCTTCACGCTGCCGCTGCTGCACCGCCTGGCCGCTGGCCAGCCCGCCAAGGACAGCCGTGGCCGCTACGCCATCCGCGCCCTGATCCTCACCCCCACCCGCGAACTCGCCGCCCAGGTCGAGGAGAGCGTGCGCACCTACGGCAAGCACCTGAGCCTGAAGAGCATGGTGATGTTCGGCGGCGTCGGCATGGGTCCGCAGATCGCGCAGCTCAAGCGTGGCGTGGACATCCTGGTGGCCACCCCCGGCCGCCTGCTCGACCACCACCAGCAGGGCATGCTCGACCTGACGCAGGTCGAGTTCTTCGTGCTGGACGAGGCCGACCGCATGCTCGACATGGGCTTCGTGCACGACATCAAGAAGGTGCTGGCGATGCTGCCGCCGAAGAAGCAGAGCCTGCTGTTCTCGGCCACCTTCAGCCCGGAAATCAAGGCGCTGGCCGACCGGCTGCTGAATGCGCCGCAGGTGATCGAGGTCGCCCGCAGCAACGCCACCGCCGAGAACATCGCCCAGCGCGTGATCAAGGTCGGCCGCGAGAAGAAGAAGGATCTGCTGATCCATCTCATCAAGTCGCAGGACTGGCACCAAGTGCTGGTGTTCACGCGCATGAAGCACGGCGCCAACCGCCTGTGCGAACACCTCGTGAAGGCCGGCATCACCGCCATGGCGATCCACGGCAACAAGAGCCAGGGCGCGCGCACCAAGGCGCTGGCCGAGTTCAAGACGGGCGAGCTGTGCGTGCTGGTGGCCACCGACATCGCGGCCCGCGGCATCGACATCGACCAGCTGCCGCACGTCATCAACTTCGAGCTGCCCAATGTGTCGGAAGACTATGTGCACCGCATCGGCCGCACGGGCCGCGCCGGCGCACAGGGCGAGGCGCTGTCGCTGGTGTGCCTGGACGAGGAAGCCTTCCTCGCCGACATCGAGAAGCTGATCAAGCGCAGCATCCCGCGCGAAGTCGTGGCCGGCTTCGAGGCCGACCCGGGCGAGCGGGCCGAGCCGATCCAGATCGGTCGCCGCACGCTCGGCGGTGCCGGTGGTGGTGGCGGCGGCGGCCGTGGCGCCGGTGGTGGCCGTGGTGGCGAACAGCGCCGACCGGCCGCGCCCGGTGGCCAGCCACGCAGCAACGCACCGGCCCGTCCCGGCAGCGCGCCGCAGCGCCCGGCCGCCCCGCGCGGTGGACGCCCGCAAGGCGCTGGCAGTGGCTCGGGCACCGGTGCCGGCCCCAAGCGCCCGGCCCTGACCTCCGGTCGCCGCGGCGGCTGAGCGCCGGCTGGCCGTTCTGCTTGATCCGGATCAATGCCGGATCGGGTGCCCGGGGTGTCTGCTGATGCCTTGCAGCGCGGGCCGTGCCAAGCTGGTGCGGTCCGCATTGCAAGGAGCTTGTCATGGAGATCCAGTTCCTGGGCGCCACCGACTGCGTCACCGGCTCACGCCATCTGGTGACCAGCGGCCCGCACCGTGTCCTGCTCGACTGCGGCCTGTTCCAGGGCTGGAAGATGCTGCGCGAGCGCAACTGGTCGGCGCTGGCCGTGCCACCCCACGAGATCGACGCCGTCCTGCTCAGCCACGCCCACCTGGACCACAGCGGCTGGCTGCCCGCACTGGTGCAGCAGGGATTCCGCGGCCACATCTGGTGCAGCGCCGCGACACGCGATCTGGCGGCAGTGCTGTTGCTGGACGCCGCCAAGCTGCAGGAAGAAGACGCCCGCCGCGCCAACAAGGGCGGCTGGTCGCGCCACACCCCGGCCCGGCCGCTCTACACCGGCAAGGACGCCCGCCGCACCATCGAGCGGCTGCGGCCGGTGGCAACGGGCAAACCGTTCGAGCCGCTGCCCGGTCTGCGCGCCGAACTCACGCCCGTGGGTCACTTGCTGGGCGCCTGCGCCGTGACGCTGCGCGATGCCGACCATGCCTTGGTGTTCTCGGGTGACGTCGGCCGCTGCGACGACCCGATGATGCCGGCCCCGCTGCCGATGACCGCCCCCCTGTCGACAGCGCCCGACCTGCTGGTGGTGGAGAGCACCTATGGCAACCGGCTCCACCCCGCGGACCACACGGCCGCGCGGCTGGGCGAGATCATCCGCCAGACCACCGCACGCGGCGGCAAGGTGCTGATCCCGACGTTTGCCATCGGGCGGGCGCAGACGCTGATGTTGCTGCTGCACCGCCTGCGGGCCGAGGGCAGTCTGCCCGCTGATCTGCCGGTCTACCTCGACAGCCCGATGGCGCAGGAAGCGACCGCCATCTACGGCGCGCACCGCCACCTGCTGCGCCTGTCCAAGGCCGAGGCACATGGCTTCAGCGAAGGGATCAAGCCGGTGCCCAAGGCGCAGGACTCGGCCCGGCTGTCGCATTTGCGTCGGCCGGCCGTGATCCTGTCGTCGAGCGGCATGGCCACGGGGGGTCGGGTGCTGGGCCACCTCGCGGCACTCGCACCGGACCCGCGCAACGCCATCGTGTTCCCGGGCTTCCAGGTTCCGGGCAGCCGCGGGGGCAAGCTGGTCCACGGGGCCACGGACATCAAGGTCATGGGCCAGTACGTGGCGGTGAACGCACAGGTCCACCACCTCGAAGGCCTGTCCGGGCACGCCGACGCGGACGGCCTGATCGCCTGGATGCGCCAGATGCCGACCGCGCCCAGGCAGGTGATGGTGGTGCACGGTGAACCGGAAGCCTCCGACGCCCTGCGCATCCGCATCCAGGAATCGCTGGGCTGGCCAGCCCGCGTGCCTCAGGTGGGGGAGCGCCTGAGGCTGGGCTGATCGGCTGCGCTCAGGGGCGCGAGCCGTCGTTGATGGCCTTGGGGGCCACTGCGCTGGCCTTGGCCCTGGCAGCAGCCGCCTCCTTGCGGGCCTGGCGCTGGGCAGCGCGGCGTTCCGCCTTGGCAGCGGCCGCCAGCTTCGCGGCGGACGGATCTGCGCGCTTGCCGGCTTTCTGGGCCGCCAGGCGTGCAGCACGGCGCTCGGCACGCTTGGCGGCCCGCTCCTCGGCGCTGGCCTTGCCGGTCTTGCCGGCCTTGGCCAGTTTCGCCTTGCGGGCCTCGGCGGCCTGTGCGCGCGCTGCCTGGCGGGCGGCCCGACGCTCGGCAGCGGACTGCACGGGCGCAGCAGCCTTGGCCGTGTCCGCCTTCTTCATGGCCTCGGCCTGGCGCGTGCGCCGCGCCTCCAGCGCCTTGTCCAGCTGTTCGACCTTGCGCTCGGCCGCGCCCGTGGTGGTCGTGGCGGCGGCCGCAGCCGGTTCGCGCAGCGTGGCCGGATCCGGTACCGCCGGCACGGCCGCCGGGGCCGCAGGCATCGTGATGGGCTTGGGGGTCTGGCCGGTGCTGGTCTGGGCCTGCGCAACAGCGCCGGCGGTGAGCATCACGGCCGCGAGGGCGGCAATCAGCGGTTGCATGGGAGCGTGTCTCCAAGTTGAGGGGGAAATGTAGCCGCAGGAAACCGAACCGTCGATTTTTTCAGCCTTGGGGTGCGCTCAATCAAAGCGCCGCTCGCGCAGCCACTTGGTCGCGACCCACTTTTCCCCTGCGATCACGGGCGCGCCGCCATGCAGGGAGCGGCTGCTGGGATGCGCACGGTCGTAGCTGAAGAACACCGCATGGCCCTGGACGGGCGCAACGTCGAGCTGGACATCGGGAAAGGTCGTCCCACCACCCGCCTCGGGCGTGTTCAGGTACATCACCAGCGTGCCGACGCGCTGGCCACCGCGCTTGAGGATGGTGGCCGAGCCGGGCTGTGCGGGGTCGAAGTAGTCGTAGTGCGGCTTGTATTCGGCACCCGGAAGGTAATGCAGCACTTGCAGGCCCTCGCCGTTCTCGATGGGCCAGCGCAGCAGCGCCGCGATGCGCTGCTCGATGCGCTCGATCAGCGCCGTCTCGCCGCGGCCGAAGAACATGCCCGCGCTGGTGCGGGCCGCGTTGACCTCGCTGCCGCCGGTGGAGTTGTCGACGGTCTCGGAGCGGGCCAGACGCGGTGCCGCCAGCTGGCGCAGCGCCTCGCACTCCGCACGGGACAGGAAATCGGCGAACACCACCACCCGCGGATCGCGCATCGACACCACGACCCGCACCACCTGGCCGTCCGGCAGACACACCACGGCCGGCGAGCGCGCCAGATCCGGCTCGGGCACGGGCGTCGCGGACGGCAGCGCCTGCTGGCGGGCGTGTTCGGCGAGGAACCCTTCCAGCGTCTGCTCCAGCGCGGCCAGGGCCACCTCCTCTTCCCAGCCGGACTGCCGCATGGCCTGCAGCACCGCGTCCGGCGCATGGCCGGCCCGCGCCTGTTCGAGGATCCAAAGCCGCAGTTCCGGGGTGGCTGTCTGGGTGCTCATGGTGGTGCTCATGCGGTGTCAGGCGATGTCAGGCGGTGTTGTGCTCAGGCGGCGGCACGTCGGCGGAAGACCCAGCGGTCGGGGTCGGAGGCCGCGGCGTCGAAGCCGTAGCCGCCGAGCGCGAAGGCTTGCAGGGCCTCGGGCACATGGACACGCTGGGTGATGGCGTGGCGGGCCATCAGACCCCGCGCCTGCTTGGCGTAGAAGCTGATGACCTTGTAGCCGTGGTCCTTCCAGTCCTCGAACACGCACTCGACCACCCGGGCCTGGGCCAGCAGCGCCGGGCGCAGCGCAGCCTTCGCGTATTCCTGCGAGGCCAGGTTGACGACCACCGGCCTGGCCTGTCCGGCCCCGGCCTTGCGGGACGACAGGCGGTGCAGCAGTTCCTCGGCGATGCGGTCGCCCCACCAGGCGTAGAGATCCTTGCCACGCGGATTGGTCCAGCGCGTGCCCATTTCGAGCCGGTAGGGCTGCAGCGCATCCAGCGGCCGCAGCACGCCGTACAGCCCGGACAGGATGGCGACATGGTCCTGCGCCCAGGTGAGATCCTCGGCGGACAAGGTCGGTGCGGCGAGTCCGTCATAGACATCGCCATTGAACGCCAGGATCGCGGGCTTGCTGTTGCCGGGCGTGTTGCGCGGCCGCCAGGCCTGGTAGCGGGCCACGTTCAGGGCCGCGAGCTTGTCGGACAGGGCCATCAGGGTGGCGAGCTGACCGGGGGACTGCGTGCGCAGCTGCTCGATCAAGGCGGCGGCTTCGCCCATGAACACCGGACGGCTTGCATCGACCGTGGTCGGCGTCGGTGTGTCGAAATCCAGGGACTTGGCGGGCGAAAGCAGCAGGAGCATGGGGCAACGAACATCAGGGTCGGCAAGCCTGCAAGCGTACCAGCGCCGCGGCGTGCCAGAAAATGGGCACATGATGACCACCTCCTCCCCCGCCTGCCCGTGTGGCAGCGGACACCCGCTGCCGGCCTGCTGCGGCCGGTTCCACCCCGGCGGCACGCTGGCCGGACAGGCGCCCACGGCCGAAGCGCTCATGCGCTCGCGCTACAGCGCCTTCGTGCTGGACCAGCTCGATTACCTGCTCGCCACCTGGCACCCCAGCACCCGTCCGGCGTCGCTGACCCCGAACGAGCCGGGGCTGCGCTGGCTTGGTCTGACGGTGCGGCAGCACACGGTGCTGGATGCCACGCACGCGCAGGTGTCGTTCGTGGCCCGCAGCAAGCTGGGCGGGCGGGCGCACCGTCTGGAGGAAGTCAGCCGCTTCGTCCGCGAGGAGGGGCGCTGGTATTACGTGGACGGCACACTGGGCGGGCCGCTCAATGGTCGTCCTTGACCCGCCCATCGGACAGCGGCGGCAGATCGGCCCGTACCGCGTCGAGATCGGCCTGCGCGAACGCGCGGCCCACCGGCGGCGACACCAGCCACAGCAGCAGCGCCGACGCGACGAGCAGGCCGCCGAGGGTGGGGTGCAGGCCCGTGTGGTGCTCCAGCCGGGCGGCGGCCCAGGGCTCGATCAGCAGCACGCGCACCGGGTGCCAGTCCGCACCGCCCGGCCAGGCCACGGCCACGAGCAGCACCGCCAGCACCGTGATGGCCAGCCTGCGCGCCCAGGCCATCGCACGCCACAGGCCCGCGGCGATCGCCAGCAGCAGCCAGGGCAAGGCCTGCGTCCACAGCAGCCCGTCGTCGCCATTGAACGACACCATCGACAGGCCGAGAAACAGCAGCGCCGCCAGGGGTGGCTCGGGTCGACGGCGGCGGTGCAGCACTTCTCGCATGGGTCGGATTCTGCGCAAACCGCCGGTCCGGGTCGCGTGCCTTCTCTGCCCAACCCCCGGATTTCTGGGGCCAGAATCCCACGGACATGACCCCAGACGCCATCCACCGATTTTTTGTCACGCTGCGCGACGCCAATCCGCACCCCGCGTCGGAGCTGGAATACACCTCGGTGTTCGAGCTGCTCGCGGCGGTGCTGCTGTCGGCGCAGGCCACCGACATCGGCGTGAACAAGGCAACACGCCGCCTGTTCCCCGTCGCCAACACACCGCGCCAGATCGTGGCGCTCGGCACCGAGGGACTGGAAGCGCACATCCGCACGATCGGCCTGTATCGCAACAAGGCGAAACATCTGTATGAGACGAGCCAGATCCTGCTGGCGCAGCACGGCGGCCAGGTGCCGCGCAGCCGGGAGGCGCTGGAAGCCCTGCCGGGGGTCGGGCGCAAGACAGCCAACGTGGTGCTGAACGTGGCCTGGGGCGAGCCGACGTGTGCGGTGGACACGCACCTGTTCCGCGTCGGCAACCGCACCGGGCTGGCGCCGGGCAAGACGCCCTACGCCGTGGAAATGCAGCTGCTGCAGCGCATCCCGCCCGAGTTCCGGGTCGATGCCCACCACTGGCTGATCCTGCACGGGCGCTATGTCTGCCAGGCGCGCAAGCCGCGCTGCTGGGACTGTGCGGTGGCGGACTGCTGCGACTTCACGCCGAAGACACCGGCGCCGTGAGGCCGCGCCGGTGTCAGCTCAGGCGTGCAGCGCCGCCCAGCCGAGCAGGCGCTTCTGGATCTGGCGCACGCCGTCGGTGAGGCAGGCGGGGCCGGGCTGCAGGATCTCGCTCGACTTGATCTCGAACACCTGCCCGTGCACCACCGCCGGCACCGCCTCCCAGCCGGGCCGGGCCATCACCGGCTCCGGCCGGAACTTGCGCCCGCACCACGAGCCGAGGATCACGTCCGGCGCGCGCCGCACCACCTCCAGCGGATCGGCGACGATGCGGTTCTTGCCGAGCGACTGTCCGGCCAGCTCCGGAAAGCACTCCTCGCCCCCGGCCAGCACGCTCAGCTCGCTGACCCAGCCGATGCCGGTGATGATCGGGTCCATCCACTCCTCGAAGTAGACCCGCGGCCGGCGCGGCAAGGTGCGCCCGATCGCCTCCACCTCGTCCAGCCCCGCCTGCAGCTCGGCCAGCAGTGCGGCGGTCTTCTCGTGCGCGCCGACCATCGCCCCGACCATGGCCACCATGCGCAGGATCTCGGCCACGCTGCGCTGGTTGAACACATGCACCGCGACGCCGGCGCGGATCAGCTGGCTGGCGATGTCGGCCTGCAGGTCCGAGAAGCCGAGCACCAGGTCCGGCTCCAGGTCGAGGATCTTGTCGATCTTGGCGGTCAGGTAGGCCGACACGCGCGGCTTTTCCTGTCGGGCGCGCGGCGGGCGCACCGTGTAGCCGGAGATGCCGACGATGCGGTGCTCCTCGCCCAGCAGGTACAGCGTCTCGATCGTCTCCTCGGTCAAGCAGACGATGCGGCGGGGGAACAGATCGGCCATCACCTCACTCCGTTCGGCGCAGCGGCGAGGTCTGCGGCGGGTTCTCGGGATGGGCGCGCAGCTCTTTGATGCGGTTGGCCTCGTCCATGAACACGAGCTTGGGCTGGTGCGTGGCGACCTGGTCCTCATGCACCTGCGCAAAGGCGGCGAGGATGACGAGGTCACCCGTGCTGGCGCGGCGGGCGGCCGAGCCGTTGAGCGAGATGATGCCGCTGCCGCGTGGCGCCTTGATCACGTAGGTGACGAAGCGCTCGCCGTTGTTGATGTTCCAGACGTGGATCTGCTCGTTCTCGCAGAGGTTGGCCGCGTCGAGCAGGTCTTCGTCGATGCCGCAGGAGCCTTCGTAGTGCAGCTCGCAGTGGGTCACGGCGGCGCGGTGGATCTTGGATTTCAGGAGGGTGCGGAACATGACGGCAGCGCCTTGTAGTCGTAATTCAAAATGCAGAATGGGCGAACGCGGGCCGCATGGTAACGGCTCGGCGGTGAAGTTGCCCGTACCGGGGAGATGGAGGCCACGCCGAAGGCGTCAGGGCCGGGGCGTCGAGCAGCGCCCAGGCGCTCATCCAGCCGGCATGGCCGACCACCAGCCGAGGCCCCTCGCCCGCCGCCACGCCCGCCAGCCAGTCGCGCACCCGGCCCTGCAAGCGCTGCAGCGACTCGCCGCCGCCCGGCGCGTGGTGCTGGAAATCGGCCTCCCAGGCGGCCACCTCGGCGTGGGCGATCGCCGACCACGGCTGGCCGTCCCACGCTCCGAAATCCAGCTCGATCAGCCGGGCATCGACCACATGCCGCCAGCCCCAGCGCCGCAGCCAGCGGCCGACGTCGGCGCCTCGGCGCAGCGGGGATGTGGCGATGGCATGTGGCAGGCCGACGCGGCGGGCGTGCTGGCGGATGCGGTGCGCCAGCCGCTTGGCGCGGCGAGGGTCAACCGGCAGGTCGGTCTGGCCGATGCAGCGGCCCGCCGCCCCGATCGGCTTCGGGTGGCGCCAGACGCAGAGTTCCCGCCGCGCGTCCGTCTCAGCCATGCAGCACCGCCAGCCAGCCCAGCAGCGCCGCCAGTTCGCTCAACTGCTGCGAGGCGCCGAGCGTGTCGCCCGTGTAGCCGCCCAGCCGCCCGTGGAACCAACGCCCGCACCACAGCACCATGCACGCCAGCCCGAGCAGCCCGGCCAGCACCGGGCGCAGATCGCCCAGCACGGCCACCGCCGCCACGCTGACCAGCCCTGCCCAGCCCAGCACCACCAGCAGCCCGCGCCCGGAGATCTGCTGTGCCATCGGCTTGGCCTTGGTGTGCTCGAGATCGCCCGCGTACGGCAGCACCCACAGCAGCACGACCGGCGCGACCCGCGACAGCGCATGCGCCCAGACGGTGGCGACCATCGCCGGCAGCAGGTCCACCGTGACCAGCCCGTGCAGCGCCACCGCCTTCAGCCCGAGCACGCCGACCAGCCCGAGCGCGCCGTAGCTGCCCAGCCGCGAGTCCTTCATGATCGTCAGCGCGCGCTCACGGCTGACGGTGCCGCCCAGACCGTCGCAGGTGTCGGCCAGGCCGTCCTCGTGGAAACCGCCGGTCATCCAGACCGTTGCCGCCATCGACAGCCCGACCGCCACCGGCAGCGGCCAGCACGCCGCGCCCAGCGCCAGCACTGCCGCGCCCACCGCGCCGATGCACAGCCCGACCGCCGGGTAGTGGCGGGCGCTGGCGTGCATCCACTCGGGTGTCCAGCCGACCCAGCCGGGCACGGGGACACGGGTGAAGAACTGCAGCGCGATGAAAAAGAGGCGGAATTCGTGGACCACGGCGTGCATCAGCCAGCGCATCGGCGGCTCAGCCCGCGCGGTCGCTGACACCGGCCGAGGCGAAGCTCGCCATCTCGGCCAGGATCCGGCACGCCGAGTCCAGCAGCGGCCACGCCAGCGCCGCGCCGGAGCCTTCGCCCAGCCGCAGGCCGAGGCTCAGCAGCGGCTCGGCCTCCAGGCGCGCCAGCATCAGCCGGTGGCCTGATTCGTCCGACTGGTGCGCGAACACGCAGCGCTGCAGCACGTTGGGCGCCAGGCGCGCCGCCACCAGCACCGCGCTGCTCACGATGAAGCCATCGACGACGATGACCCGCCGCTGCGCCGCCGCTTCCAGCACCGCGCCGACCAGCATCGCGATCTCGAAGCCGCCGAAAGCCGCCAGCGCATCCAGCGGCGCCGCCGCGGCCTCGTGTCGGGCCAGCACCTTGCGCAGGATCTCGGTCTTGCGCACCAGCGCCGGTCCGTCCACGCCGGTGCCCCGGCCGGTGCAGCGGTCGATGGCCTCGCCCGTCAGTCGCGCCATCAGCAGCGAGGCCGACGAGGTGTTGCCGATGCCCATCTCGCCGAACAGCACCACATTGCCCGGCAGGCTGCGCACGACGCCCGCCCCCGTCTCGATCGCCGCCGCGCATTCGGCGGCCGTCATCGCCGGACCTTCCAGCGCGTCGGCCGTGCCCCAGCCAAGCTTGCGCTGCAGCAGGCCCGGGCGCGGCGCGAATTCGTGCTTCACACCCGCATCGACCACCGTCAGCGCCAGCCCGTGCTGCCGCGCCAGCACGCTCACCGCCGCGCCGCCCGCGAGGAAGTTCTCCACCATCTGCCACGTCACGTCGCTCGGGAAGGCCGACACGCCGCGCGCGGCCAGCCCGTGGTCCCCGGCGAACACGATCATCTGCGGGTGTTCCAGCGCCGGCTGGTCGCGGCCCTGGATCTGGGCGAGCCGGAGCGCCAGCGCTTCGAGGCGGCCGAGCGAGCCCTGCGGCTTGGTCTTCTGGTCGAGTGCGGCCTGGACGCGGGCGGTCAGCGCGGCGTCGTGCAGATCGTCGATCTGGGGAATGGTGAAATCGGGTGCAGTCATCGGGACACTTGTCGGGACATGTTGTCGTTGTCATGGTGGAGCAGGGACAGCAGCACGCCTTCGGGCACATGCTGGTCCAGAAAATCGGCGAGGCCGTCGAACACGGCGTCCAGCGTGCGCACCTCGGCGCCGAACAGCGCGCGCAGCACCGCCGGCGACTCGAACAGGCCATGCGCATACAGCCCGAGCACAGCGCCGTGCTGCCAGCCGAGCACCTCGCCCGCCGCGTTGTGGACGGCTTCGGCGGCGGCGGGCAGGTCGGCGTGCTGCGCGGTGCGTCCGTGGTGGATCTCGTAGCCGTCGAATTCGACGCCGGACAGCGCCGACCACGGCCCGGTCAGCGCGCCGAAATGCGCCTGCGTCGGCGCCAGCCGCTTCTCGGGCTCGAACACGGTCACCAGCGGCAGCAGCCCGAGCCCCGGCGCATTGCCGCCGAGCGGGTTATCCACGGCGTGCAGGTCGATCAGCGCCTCGCCGAGCATCTGCAGCCCGCCGCACACGCCCAGCACCGCCCCGCCCTGCGCCGCATGGCGCGCGACCGCCAGGTCCAGCCCCTGCGCGCGCAGCCAGGCCAGGTCGGCGCTGGTGTGCTTCGAGCCGGGCAGGATGACCCAGTCGGCGCCGTCGAGGTCCGCCGGCCCGCGCGCCCAGACCAGCCGCACGCCGGGCAGGTTGCGCAGCGGCTGGAACTCGTCGAGGTTGCTGATGCGCGGGTAGGCGACCACGGCCACCCGCAGCGGCCGGACCGACGACGCGCCGCCCATGGACAGCGGGCTGCGGTCGTCGAACACGCCGTCCTCTTCCGGCAGACCGTGTTCGCGCCACATCGGCAGCACGGCGACCGTGGGCACGCCGGTCAGCGCTTCGAGCTGCTCGGGGCCGGGCGCGAGCAAGGCCGCATCACCGCGAAAGCGGTTCAGCACGAAGCCGCGGATCAGCGCCCGCTCCGCCTCGGGCAGCAACTGGTGCGTGCCGTAGAGGTGGGCGAAGGCGCCGCCGCGGTCGATGTCGGTCACCAGCAGGCAGGCGGCGTCCACGGCCAGCGCGGTGCGCATGTTCACGTAGTCGCTCGCGTGCAGGTTGATCTCGGCCGGCGAGCCGGCGCCTTCGATGACGACGACATCGTTTTCCGCCATCAGCTCGTGCAGCGCCTGCCGCGCGAACGGCCACAGCGCCTCGCTGCGCTCCCGCCACGGCACGGCGCCCAGGTCGCGCCGCACGGCGCCCATCACCACCACCTGGCTGCGCGTGTCCGCCTCGGGCTTGAGCAGCACCGGGTTCTGGCGCACCTCGGGCACGGCGCGGGCGGCCAGCGCCTGGAAGTACTGCGCGCTGCCGATCTCGCCCATGCGGCCGTCGGGGGCGGGCACGACGCGGGCGTTGTTGCTCATGTTCTGCGCCTTGAACGGCGCGACCTTCAGGCCCCGGCGTGCATACCAGCGGCACAGCGCCGTGGCCAGCCAGCTCTTGCCAGCGCCGCTCGTCGTGCCGAGGACCATCACTGCGCGTGCCATGTCGTTCCTGTTCCTCGATGTTCAGTAAGTCGACAGGCTCTGGAACCCCGACTGGCGCACCGTCGGCACAAACCCGCCATCGCCCACCGTCTGGCGCCACAGCAAGGCCAGCGCCTGCTGCGTCGGTGGCGCCTGCACGCTCACGCGGACCCAGCCCGGCAGGCCCATCGAGGTGCAGTCGCGCAGCTTGACACCGAGCGCGCGCAGCTCCGGCAAGACCTGGGACGGGTGCAGCGGATCGGACGCCGCGTCCTCGCCCGGCGTCCACTGGCCCCAGCGGGCGATGTAGAACGGCGTGACGCTGGTCAGGCAGGTCCAGCCGAGACGCTTCTGGCACAGGTCGAGCTGCTGGCGACGCCAGCTGCGCAGGATGTGCAGGCTGGAGCGCACCCAGCTCTGCGCATCCTCGCTGGCCCAGCACTGCAGCATCGCCACCGCGTGCGCGCCCAGCGGCCACGACGGCGCCAGTGCCTGCAGCCGCCCGGTCAGCCAGTCGGTGAGCGCGGCCGACTCCGGCACCCGGGCCGGCGCGATCGCATAGGCGCCGCGCACGCCGGTCAGCCCGAGCGCCTTGTTCGGTGACCAGAGCTGCCAGGCCTGGTCGGGCACCGGCGGCGCCTCGCCGTCCAGCCGCAGCGGCGCGTAGGCGCGGTCCACCACCAGCACCGACTCGCCCGGGTTGAACGGCGGCGCGGCGCGGGCGTCGCCGACCGGGCTGCCGGGCTCGGTGTGCCAGATCAGCCAGGCGGGGTCGCGGGCGTCCAGGTCGTCGATCTCGCGCACGACACGCAGGCCAAGCGCCTCGGCCGCCGCGGCGTATTCCCCGTAGGCGTAATCCGGCACACGCACCCGCGCCCCCGGATGCAGCAGCGCGATCGCCAGCGTCATGCGCCGGATGAACTCGCTGGCGCTGGCCGCCACGACGATGCGTGCCGGCTCGACGCCGTGCAGCCGTGCGAGCTGCTGGCGCAGGACCGCATAGCTCGGGTCCGGATAGCGCCGCACATCGACCTGCCGCACCTGCTCCAGCGCCACAGGCGCCGGCCCGCAGGCGTTGGCATTGGTGGAGAAGTCCCAGCGCGGAACACCGAGGGCATCCGGCCCTCCATGCGTATGTGCGAGGTCGTGCGGGTCCAGGCGGTCGTGGATCGACGTCATGTTGTGCTCGTTCAGGCTGGCCCCCCGGCCACCCCCATCAGCGCCCACCCCAGCCAGCCACCCGCGAGCATGGTCATCCACCACCGGGTGGCCGACTGGGTACGCCGCAGCGCGGTATCCACGTCTGCAGCCTCGGGTGCTCGGCCTCGGGGGTTCAGAGCATAGACCCCCGGCTTGCCCAGACAGATGTCCAGACGTAACGCCATCGCCCCCATCGGCCAGCCGCCGTTGGGCGACGGCGTGCGCGCCGCCTCGCCGCGCAGCCGCGCCCAGTCCGCCGCCCGCCACGCCGGGCGCAGCAGCAGCGCCGTCAGCCGCGCCGTGGGCCAGGACAGCCCGTCGTCCGCCCGCGCCGCCCACTTGCCAGCCCATTCCCAGTCGCCCCGGTAGCCCCACATCGCGTCTGCCGTGTTGGCAAACCGGTACAGCACCGCGCCCGGCAGCCCCGCCACGGCGAACCACGCCAGCGGCGCGATCACCGAGTCGTTGAGGTTCTCGGCCAGCGTCTCGATCGCCGACTCGCGCACCTGCGTGGCCGAGAGCGCGCGCACGTCGCGGCTGACCAGCCAGGACAAGCGGCTGCGGCCGGCGTCCAGCCCCTGCTGCAGCGCGACCTCGACCGCCCGCACCTCGTCGCACAGCATCCGCGCCGCGAACAGCGGCTTGAGCAGCAACGCCAGCAGCGGCACGGCCAGCACCGCCGGCAGCGTGCGCAGCCACGCCTGCAGCGCCCACGCCCCCGCCACCAGCCCACCTGCCAGCACACACCAGACCAGCGCCCCGCCCACGAACGCCGCCCAAGGCGGCCGGCCGCGCAGCCACCGCCCGAGCGGCCCCAGCACCGACCCGAGCCACGCCACCGGATGCCAGGCATTCGGCGGCTCGCCGAAGCGGCGGTCCAGCGCCCAGGCCAGCAGCAGCGCGCCGGCCTGCAGCACGGGCCACGGCGCCGGCTCGGTGGCGAGCGCCGCCAGCGGGGTCAGCGACAGGGACACGGTCACGGCGCGTCGGCGAGTTGCAGTTCGTCGAACACCAGCGTCGTCGGGCGCATCGGCGGGCGGGCGAAGACGGTGCGGGGGCCGACGCTGACCAGCGCCAGCGGGGCGGACATGCCCGGCGCGTCCACCACGACGGTGTGGAATTCGCCGTCCTCGCCGCAGACACACACGCCGTCCGGCAGCTCGGCCAGCAGCGCGGCGTCGTAGTCGCGCCCGCAGAACCGGGCGTCCAGCCGGCCCGTGTCCACGCAGACCAGCCGCGCCCGGATGCCACGGTCGAGGATCTCGCGGGCCAGCGCCGCACGCGACAGCCCCCACAGCGGAAACACCGCCTGCAGACCGGCGCGGGCGCAGGCCGGCTCCAGCCAGTCTCGGTGCGCCTGCAGGTCGATGTCGCCGAAGACGACATGGGTGTGGCCGCTGTCGTGCAGCGATTGCAGCGCGGCGTCGAAGCACAGCGCATAGGCGCCGGGCACCCCGTCCGGCACAGCCACCGCACGCCACACGCCGCCGAAGGCCGCGACCTGCGCGGCGATCACCCCGGGCGCCAGCGCGTGCGACTTGCTGAATCCGTCGGCCTCGCACATCGTCAGGAAGGTCTGCACGTCGTGGCCGGCCTCGCGGGCGCGCAGCAGCGCCAAACACGAGTCCTTGCCGGCGCTCCAGCTGATGGCGGTTTTCATCATCGCCTCAGTCCTCGATGCCGCGCTGCGCTGGCACGCCCGCCCGGAAGTGGTGTTTCACCAGCGTCATCTCGGTCACGGTGTCGGCGAGTTCGACCAGTTCCTCCGGCGCGTTGCGGCCGGTGAGCACGACGTGGACCTGCGCCGGCCGTTCGCGCAGCGCCTGCAGCACCGGCTCCAGCGGCACCCAGCCGTAGCGCAGCGGGTACATGATCTCGTCGAGCACGACGAGGAAGTGTTCGCCGGCGCGGATCGTCGCCTCGGCCTTGGCCCAGCCGTCGCGGGCGAGCTGGGCGGAGTGTTCCAGATCCTTGCTCTTCCACGAGAAGCCGTCGCCCAGCCCTTCGATCGGGATGCCGATCCGCTCGAACAGCCGGTGTTCGCCGAAGCGTGCGCTGGGCACCTTCATGAACTGGTAGACCTTGACCGCCTTGCCGCGGCCGTGGGCGCGGATGGCCAGCCCGAAGGCGGCCGTGCTCTTGCCCTTGCCGTCGCCGGTGTGGACGAGAACCAGGCCGCGCCGCTCGCCGTCGGGGACGATGCGCTGGCGGTCCACGGGAGGCTGTTCGATGTTCATGGTGGGGGTTCCTGCAAATCCTGGGAGACATCCCGGAGGGAATGGAGCTGCGGCAGCGCGACCCACTGCGGGCCGACACGCGCGATGCGGATCGCGCCGCCGAAGACCTCGACCAGCGCGGCGTGGACCGCCGGATCGTCGCGGTCACCGACCGCCCGCACGGCGCCCGCCGCCAGCACGACCAGCCGGTCGGCCGCCAGCGCGAGGCTCAGGTCGTGCAGCACGCTGATGACCACCTGCGTGCGGCCGAGGCGGGCCATCTGGCGCACCAGCGCGACCTGGTGCGGCGGGTCGAGGTGGGTGGTCGGCTCGTCGAGCAGCAGCACCGGCGCCTGCACCGCCAGCGCCCGCGCCAGCAGCACCCGCTGGCGCTCGCCGCCGGACAGCGCGGACAGGCGGCGGTGCTGCCAGGCGTGGCATTCGGTGTCGTGCATGGCCTGCTGGACGATGGCCTCGTCCTGCGGGCCGGGGGTGGCGAACAGACCGAGCTGCGGCAGCCGGCCGAGGTGGACCACGTCGCGCACCGTCAGTTCGCCACTCGCCTCGGCCTGCTGCGCCAGCCAGGCAAGCTGTCGCGCCCGGTCGCGGGCCGACCACTGCCCGAGCGGACGGCCAGCCAGCGTGACCTCGCCCGCCGCCAGCGGCTGCAGGCCGGCGAGTGCGCGCAGCAGCGTGGACTTGCCCGCGCCGTTCGGGCCGACGATGGCGGTCCAGCCGCGCTCGAACACGAGGGTGACGCCGTGGAGGACGGGGCGGGCGCCGAGGTGGACGTGCAGCGCCGTGGTGGACAGGGGTGGCGAGGGTGGGTGCCCGCCATCGCGGGCATGGCGGAAGGGGGTGGGCGTGCTCATCCGTGGATCTCCCGGCGGCGCAGCAGCCACAGCAGGTAGAACCCGCCCAGCACGGCGGTCAGCACCCCGACCGGCAGCTCCTGCGGCGCGATCAGCGTGCGCGCCAGCACGTCGGCCACCAGCAGCAGCGCGCCGCCCATCGCCGCGCTGGCGACGAGCCGGTAGCCGTGCGTCGCGTGCACGAAGCGCCGGACCAGGTGCGGCGCGACCAGCCCGACGAAGGCGACCATGCCGGCCTGCGACACCGCCGTGCCGGTGGCCAGCGCCATCAGCACGACCAGCACCAGCCGCAGTGTCGGCAGCGGCAGGCCAAGGCTGGCGGCGCTGTCCTCGCCCAGCGTCAGCGCGTCCAGCACCCGCGACAGCCGCCAGCCCGGCGGCAATACCAGCAGCAGCACGGCGCCCAGCACCGCGCAGCTCGACCAGCCCAGAAAGCCCGTCGTGCCGAGCAGGAAGGCCTGCTTGCCACGCAGCGCGTCAGGTGCGAGCGTGGTCAGCAGGTCATTGAGCGCGCCCAGCACCACGCCGACCACCACGCCGGCCAGCAACAGCCGCGTCGTGTGCTGCGCGCCACGCGCCAGCGACAGCGTCAGGCCGACCCCCACCAGCGCGCCGACAAACGCCGCCGCCACCAGCCCGAAGCGCGACAGCAGCTCGGCCGTCGCCAGACTCAGCCCCACCCCGGCGAGCGAGCCCGCCGCCAACACAACCACCACGCCCAGCGACGCGCCCGCCGCCGAGCCGAGCAGGTAGGGATCGGCCAACGGGTTGCGGAACAACCCCTGCGCGATCGCCCCGGCCAGTCCGAACAGCGCGCCAGTCAGCCACGCGCCCAGCGTGCGCGGGGCGCGGATCTGCCACAGGATCAGCTCGGCCGAGCCATCGGCGAGCAGGGTGTGGAACGCGGTGAGGCTCCAGCCTTCGCTGCCGGCGACCAATCCAGCCGCACCGCCCAGCAGCGCGACCAGCGCCAGCGCCCAGGCCAGGCGACTGCGGCGGCGCTGCTCGTGTTCGCTCATCGGGCGGTCACCGCAGCGCCTGCAGGCAGTCGGCCACCAAGTCGGCCGCCTCGCCCAGCCGCGGGCCAGGGCGCACGAGCATCTCGTAGCGGCTGGCCTCGAAGGCACAGGTGCGGCCGGTCTGCAGCGCCTTCAGCGTGGCCCAGCCGGGGCGGCGCGGCATGTCGCGCAGGTTGCGCTCGACGGCCATCACCAGATCGGGCTGGGCCTTGACGATGAATTCGGGATTGAGCTTCGGGAACGGCCCGAGCGCGGGCGGGACGATGTTGCCCAGCCCGAGCTGGGTCAGCAGCTCGCCGAGGAAGGAGGTGCTGCCAGCCGCGTAAGGGGCCGAGTCCACCTCGAAATACACCTTCTGGCCACGCAACGCCGCCGGCACGCGGGCCGCGGCGCGCTGCACCTGCTGGTCGATGCGCGCCCACAGCATGGCGCCCTGCTCCGGCCGTCCCATCAGCGTGGCGATGGTGGCGACCGTGCGTTTCGCCTCGGCCTGGCTGCGCGGCTCCAGCACGACCACCACCAGCCCGAGGGACTCCAGCCGCTCGACCGCACGGGTCGAGCGCGCCGCCAGCACGACGTCCGGCCGCAGCGCCACGAGGCGCTCGACCTGCGTGTCGTCCATGCCGCCGAGCTTGGGCAGCGCCGGCACGCTGGCCGGCCAGTTGGAGTAACGGTCGATGCCGACCAGCCGCTCGCAGAAGCCCAGCGCACAGAGCGTCTCGGTCAGCGACGGCAGCAGCGAGACGACCCGCTGTGGCGGCGCGGCGAGCCGGATCGTCGCGCCACGGTCGTCGCGGACGATGACCTCGGCCCGGGCCGACAGGGTCCACGAAGCCAGCACCACGGCCCATACCGCCCACACCGCAGCCAGCCTCCAGCGCCGGCCGATCATCGCTTCACCGCCGATTTCACTGTCATCTCCAGCCCCGCCACCATCAGCGTCACCTGCGGGCAGCGCGCCGCCACCCGCTGGTGCAGCCGCCCGAGTGCATCGACATAGCGCCGCGCTTCACGCGACATCGGCGCCAGCCCCAGGCCAATCTCGTTCGAGACGAGCACGACCGGGCCGGGCGCCGCCAGCAAGGCCGCGTCCAGGTCGGCCAGCACGGCAAGCCAGCGGGTGTCCTCGACCGGCTCGCCTTCCAGCGGCATCAGCCACTGCGTGAGCCACAGCGTCAGGCAATCGACCAGCACGAGGCAATCCAGTGCACTGTGCCGGCGGATGGCGCCGGCCAGATCGTGCCGCACCTCGTCGAGCGCCATGGCCGGCACCCGCTCGGCACGGTCGGCCTGGTGGCGACGGATGCGCGCGCGCATCTCGTCGTCGCCGCCGATCGCGGTCGCCAGCAGCACGGCGCGGTGACCGGGCTGCGCGGCCAGCCAGTCGGCCGCGCGCTGCTCGCCGCAGCGCGACTTGCCGCTGCGCTGGCCGCCGAGGATGAACTCGCTGCAAGGGTGCATGGCGCGGCTCCGGTGTCGCGGGCAGACGGCTCAGCGCGGCGCGTAGCGCAGCGTCACATACAGCTCGCGACCCGGCTGGTTGTAGCCCAGCGCGGTCTCGTACGCCCGGTTGGCGGCATTGTTCAGCCGTGCGCCCAGCGCCCAGTCGCGCTCGAACTGC
Source organism: Sphaerotilus sp. (assembly GCF_034519685.1). Lineage (GTDB taxonomy): Bacteria > Pseudomonadota > Gammaproteobacteria > Burkholderiales > Burkholderiaceae_C > Sphaerotilus. Next base: position 1,062,011 of record NZ_JAXHOF010000003.1, read on the forward strand.
CACTGCGCATGCAGGTCCACCGTGGCGTAACCGGCCAGGCGCTGCGTGTTGGCGGTGTTGTTGAAGCGGTGGCTGTAGGCCTGCAGGCCGGCGCCGACCGTCCAGGCACCCAGATCGACATCGGCGCTGAGCTTGGCCGCATTGCGCGCCCGGCGCGGCAGCAGATTGCCCTGGTTGGTGCTGCCGTCGGTGTCGTTCTTCGGCGTCAGGTGGTCCAGCGCCGCGCCGACCTTGAACAGACCGAGCTGCCCGTCATAGCCCAGGCTGACGCCGTTGCTCTGTGCGTACGGCAGGTTCACCGGATTGGCACCCTGCGTGATGTAGCCGCGGATGCGGTTGCTGAACACGGTGGCACTGAGCTGCTGCTCGCCGGTCGTGTAGCGCAGGCCGACTTCGGCGTGCTTGCCCTTTTCCGGCGCCAGCAGCGGGTTGCCGTAGGAAGGCCAGTAGAGCTGGTTGAAGCTGGGCGCGACGAAGCTGGTGCCGACCTGCGCGGTGGCGCGCAGGCCGTCCATCAGCGCGAGGCCGTAGCCGATGGTGCCGGTGGTGGGGTTGCCGTACTGCGAGTTGCGGTCGTGGCGCAGGCTGGCCTGGACGGTGTGGACACCAACCGTGGCGTGGTAGCCGAGGGCCAGGCTGTTGACCGTGCGGTTCGTGATGTCGTAGTTGCCGGCGGGCTTGGTCACCTTCTGCTTGAGGTGTTCGGCGACAACCAGCAGCGTGCCGACCGGCAGGCTGAAGGTGTTGTCCCAGCTCAGTTGCTGCTGCACGGTGGCGATGGTGCCCAGATCCGCGTACGGCGAGGCGGAGGCGATCGTCTCGTAGTCGTTGGCGCTGCGGGCGACGCGGAGCTGCGTGCGCCAGCCGGCGGTGACCGCGCCCGACGCATCGACCGACATCACGCGGGTCCGCAGACCGGCCTTGGCGTCGGCTCCCGCGCCGTCGTCATAGCCAGAAACGGCGTCCGCGTTCAGCAGGTGGGCGCCGACCTGCCAGCCCTGCGGCAGCTTCAGGCCGAGGTGGGCGCTGGCGGCGTTCTGGCGGAAGCCGTCGGTGTCGGCGTTGTGGCTGCCGAACTCCGCCTGTGGATTGGTGGCCGAGAAGCCGCGGTTTTCGGTGTGGAGCGCCTGCACGGCGCCGCTCCACACGCCGTCATTGAAGCTGAGGCCTCCGCTGGCCTGGCCGTAGCGGTGGCTGCCGGCGGTGATGGCGCCGTTCGCACGGGTGCCTTCGCTGGCGCTGGCGCGGCGCGTGAAGACCTGGACCACGCCACCCACCGCATCGCTGCCGTAGAGGCTGGACAGCGGGCCGCGCACGATCTCGATGCGGTCGATGTCGCCGAGCGGCAGGTTGTCGAGTTCGGGCGTGCCGGTCGTCGCCGAGCCATAGCGCACGCCGTCGACCAGCAGCAGCACATGGCGCGCCTCCAGACCACGGATGAAGACCGAGCTGGTCTTGCCCAGACCGCCGTTGGCCGAGAGCTGGATGCCTCCCTGCTGACTCAGTACCTCGCTGAGCGTGCGGCCGGTGGCGCGCTCCAGGTCATCGCGGGTCAGGACGGTGACATCGGCCACGGTCTGGTCGGCGCGCACCGGCGTGCGGGTGGCCGTGACGACCACGCTGGGCAGCGAGGCCGCGGCGGCCGTGGTGTGGGCGGCGCTGGATTGCGCTGCAGCCGCCGTCGGGAGGAGGGAGAACGCGCACAGCGCGGCGGCCAGTGCAACGGGACGCACGGACAGGCTGGACCGCGAAGCGGCCCGGAATTCGGAGGTCATAGGAGAACACAACGCGGAAAGATCGTGGCGCCAGCTTCCCCGCAGGCGCACACCTAAATGGCAAACGACCTGCGTCGTTCACCCCCCGTTGGCCGGTATCCGGGCTGACGGACGAACCCCGAGCGACCTTCCCGGTGTGCCGATGACACCAGTGGCATGTGCGCCGAGGCAGAGAGCGCGAAGCTCCCGTCCGCTTACCGTTGCGGGGGCAGCGCAGGTTGAGCGTGGCCCGAAAGGGCGGTAACTTTCCTGCTTCCCGTTTAACCGTGCCGGCGTGAAGGCCGGCACGAGCACCAACAGCGTGAATTGTAAACGGTGCGTGCCCGGACCACTACAATCGACGCTGCCAGGGAGCGCGCACTGTCGCGCGAATCACCACGACCTTCGCCAACCGACAACGCGCAATGTCCACACTAGAAGACCTCGCCGACCGGGTAGAACGGCTGCTTCTGCGCCATGAAGAGCTTGTGCAAGCGAACGCGCAGCTCGCACAGCAGCTCACCGCGGTCGCCGCCGAACGCGACAACCTGCGCTCTCGGCTGGCGGCAGCGCGGGCGCGCATCGATGCCCTGATCGAGCGTCTGCCGGCCGGCGATGTCGACACCCATGACCGCGGCGCATCGGGAGGCGGCGTATGAAACAGCTGGACATCAGCATCATGGGCCAGAGCTACATCCTGGCCTGTCCGGACGGCGGCGAGGCCGTCCTCACCGCCGCCGTGCGCCAGGTCGATCGCGAGATGTGCGCCATCCGTGATGCGGGCCGGGTGAAGGCGCGCGAGCGCATCGCCGTGCTGGCGGCACTCAATCTGGCCTATTCGCTCATCGAGCAGCGCACGAAGGACGGCTACGCCACCCCCGCAGCGCCCATCGCCGAGGCGGTGCCAGCCACCACCCCGACCGCGGCCCCCATCACCATCGACGTCGACAGCCTTGTGCAGCGCATCGACGCCGCACTGGGTGACGAGGATCACACCCCAGCATGAATCGGCAGATGCGGATCGGCATAGAATCGTAGCGTCCGCTGCATTCGCGGGGGTTTTTATTTCCTTGAACCGATGCTCTCGCGAGCCCGGGCTTGGAACATCGACCAGCTGGTGTGATCGTCTCGCGTCAGATGAACCCGAAGCCGGTCTGACCTCGCCCACCTGAATCCCCTGGGTTCAGGAATGCGGCCCTCGGCTTGCAGCGGACACCCCACATGCCTCTCGATTTCCTCCTCGTCGCCGAACTGCTCGCCCTCGGCACGTTCACCGGCTTCCTGGCCGGCCTGCTTGGCATCGGCGGTGGCATGCTGATGGTGCCGTTCATGACGCTGATCCTCTCCGCACGCGGCGTGGACGCGGCGCTGTCGGTCAAGATGGCCATCGCCACCTCCATGGCGACGATCCTGTTCACATCGATTTCCAGCGTGCGTGCCCACCACAAGCGCGGCGCCGTGCGCTGGGATCTCGTGCGCACCCTCGCGCCCGGCATCGTGCTGGGCGGGCTGCTCGCAGGGGCCGGGGTGTTCTCGCTGCTCAAGGGCACGACGCTCGCGCTGGTGTTCGCTGTCTTCGTCGCCTTTTCGGCCACCCAGATGCTGCTGGACCGCAAGCCCGCCCCGACGCGCCAGATGCCCGGCACAGCAGGCAGCCTCGGTGCCGGCGGCGTGATCGGATTCATCTCCGGGCTGGTCGGCGCTGGCGGCGGCTTCCTCTCGGTGCCGTTCATGGGCTGGTGCAACGTGGCGATGCACAACGCGGTGGCGACCTCGGCAGCGCTGGGGTTTCCGATCGCGCTGGCAAACACGGTGGGCTATGTGGTGGGCGGGTGGTCGATGCCGAACCCGCTGCCCGGGGCGCTGGGGTATCTGTGGCTGCCGGGGCTGGCGATCATCGCCACTGCCAGCGTCACCACCGCCCCGCTCGGCGCGCGCACCGCGCACGCGATGAACATCAAGCAGCTGAAGAAGGTCTTCGCCTGCACCCTGTACGGGCTGGCGGCCTACATGTTCTACAAGTCGCTGGGCTGACTGCCGCCCTGCCGCGCCACGCCGCGTTTCAGTTCACCGGCAACATCTCGCCGAGCCGGATCGAGGCCAGCGCCACCCGGTTGCCACCCCGCTGGCGCGCATCCGCAAGCGCCCGCACGGCGGCCTGGCTCAGATCGGCCAGCGTCGCGGCGGTGTGCGGAAAGCTTGCCACGCCGATCGAGACCTCGAAATTGAAGCCCTGCCCGTTCACCACCACCACTTCCGTGGCACAGGCGCGGCGCAGGTGCTCCATGCGCGAATGGGCCGTCGCCAGCCCGACACCCGACAGCAGGATCGCGAACCGGCCATCCCCGAGCTGCGACAGCACGTCCATGGCGCGGGTGTTGGTGCGCATCAGGTGGCCCATCGACTGCGTGACCGCCTGCACAGCCGGCTCGCCCAGCGTCTGTCGCATCGACTCGACCCGGTCCAGCGCCAGCAGCACCAGCGCAAATTCACGGTGTTCGCGCTGCGACAGGGCGGCCTCGCGGCGCAGGTGCTCCTCGAAGTGTTCGCGGCGGAACAGCTCGCTCGGCCGGTCCAGCCCCTGGGCATGCTGGCGGCGCAGCATCTCGACGGCACGCTGCTGGCGCTCGATCTGATCGAGCGCGGATTGCAGGCGCGCGGCGTCGCGCCGGCCCTGGGTCACATCGCGCCACAGCATCAGCAGCTGGCGCGGGCCGTCGGGCGGTGTCAGGACATGGCGCACGGCGTGAAACTCGGTGCGCAGACCCTGGCGCTCGAAGCGGTGGTCCTCGACCACGACCGCCTGCCCGGCCGCCAGCGCACGGGCGTCGGCCGCCTGCAGCGCGTTGGCCTCGGCCTGTGGCAGCAGCTCCAGGTCGGTGGCGCCCACGACCTGTGCCGCCTCGGCGCCCAGCCACGCCAGACACGGCCCGTTGGCCCAGAGATAGCGCCCGCTGTCGGCCTCCTTGAGGGCCAGCAAGGCGCCCTCGGACTGCAGCAGATCAAGCAGTCCGCCGGCCAGCAAAGCCGGCGGCGCCACAGGGACAGGCGTGTCGAGGGTGTTCATCCGGCCATGATAGGCAGCGTGTGCGTTCACCGGCTGCGACCGAACTCACACAAGGTAACCCCTCGTCCCCAGGACGTGAAGTCCGTCACCGTCCCCATCCCTTGACCGGGCGGGTGCTCGGGCGGGCGGGTCGGTCCAGCGGCGCCCTCGGCGCACAGCGGATCAACCCATCAGCAGCTGCATGCTCTGCTCATACTCGCGTGTCAGCCGGTCGAACAGCTCCAGCAAGGCCTCGCTCGACGCCGCCAGCGTCAGCCGCGCCGCCGGTGTCGCGCCCGCCCGTACCGCCTGCAGCATCTCCTGCCAGCGCAAGTCGGCGGTCCCCAGGGCCTCGCGGATGAGCGGCGTGGACAGCGGAATGCCCTTCAGGTAGGCCAGCCCGTGCTCGAACGCCTCGGCGGTCGGCGCCAGTCCGGGGGCCAGCGGCTCGCGAGCCGACAGGGCCGAGCCGTCCTGCTGCAGCGCCAGCTTGGCCAGCCGCTGCGCAAGCATGCGCTGGCGGCCGGAGACGTTGATGACGTGCAGCGTCGGCGCCAGCCCAGCGTTTTCGAGCGACTGCGTCAGCCGGTCGGCCAGCGCCAGCAGCCGCTCGGCCTCCTCGTCCAGCCCGGGCACCTTGACCACGGCCGGCACGCCAGTCAGCCCCGCCTGCAGCCCCGCCCAGCAGCCCTGCACCGCGTCGAGCAGATCCCCGAACGTGGGCCGCGACAGCGAGCGCCCGAGCAAGCCCAGGCTCTGGTCGATCTGCGCCGCCGAATCCGCCAGCAACGCCCGCGAACCCGCCGCCTCCACCCCCATCGCCGCCAGCGCGTAGAGCTTGACCACCCGCTGCGACAGCATGCGCAGACGGCCGGCGCGGTTGATGGCCTCGGCATAGTGGGCGGCGTCGATGACCTGCTGCGAGACCTGCCCGATGCGCTGCTTGGCGTGCATCGAGGCCGAGCGCAGCAACCGGAAGGCCTCATCCTCGCTGACCTGGCGCGCCGACATCAGGATGCCCTTGGCGCGGTCGACCAGCTTGCGCTCCTCGAAACGGCGGCTCAGCTCGTCGCGCTCCTCGCGCATCTGGCGGCTGCGGCGGTGGCGCGCCAGCGTGAGCTGCACCAGCGGGCGCAGCCGCCCGGCCGCGTAGCCGTTGACCACCCACCCTTCGATGCCCACGTCCAGCGCCGCATCCATCGGCTCGGCCCGGACATCGCTGGTGAAGACCAGCACCGGCGTCGGCGTCGGCATCACCCGGGCCAGCAACCGCACCGCCTCGAACAGCGCCTCGCCCGGATGCGGCTCCCAGACCACGATCAGGTCCGGTGCATGCCGCACCGCTTCATGCACCAGATGCGTGCTTTCACAGCGCGCACGGACGGACAGTCCATTGGCTTCCAGGTCGGCCACCAGGGTCGGGGCATCGGGCAAGGCCGGGGCAACAGCAAGGAGATGGATCACGTCGGCAGGTTCTCGGTTCACAGGGCACATCACGGACACGGCAAGCCGCAAGCATGCCTCGGGCCAGGTCAGGCCCGGAACTTGCGAAGTGCTTGGCATCCACGGACATCGATCAACGACGACCGCCCCGTCCCGAGTCGCCGGCGAACACGCCCGCCACGCCAGACGTCCGCGCATCGACGCGCCGGGCCGTCCCCGCTCCCCCGCATTGCAATCATCCATCCCGATCGACGACGACCGGCGGGCGCCCCGCGTCCGGTCCGGCCCCTGAGGAGTCCGCCATGAAGAAGATGAAACTCGTGCTGATCGGCAACGGCATGGCCGGCGTGCGCACGCTGGAAGAGTTGCTGAAGATCGCCCCTGACTTCTACGACATCACCGTGTTCGGCGCCGAGCCGCACCCCAACTACAACCGCATCCTGCTCAGCCCCGTGCTGGCCGGTGAGCAGACGATCGACGAGATCATCCTCAACCCGCTGAGCTGGTACGCGGACAACGGCATCACGCTGCACCTGGGGGCCAAGGTGACCGACGTGAACCGCGCCCGCCGCACCGTCACCGCCGTGAACACGCAGGGCGAGACGATCGAGGCTGAATACGACCGTCTGCTGATCGCCACCGGCTCGAACCCGTTCATCCTGCCGGTGCCGGGCAAGGATCTCGACGGCGTGATCGCCTACCGCGACATCGCCGACACGAACACGATGATCGAGACGGCCAAGACCCACCAGCACGCGGTCGTGATCGGCGGCGGCCTGCTCGGGCTGGAGGCGGCCAACGGGCTGATGCTGCGCGGCATGCAGGTCACGGTGGTGCACATCTCGGACTGGCTGATGGAGCGCCAGCTCGACAGCGTCGCCGGCAAGCTGCTGCAGAAGTCGCTGCAGGACCGGGGCCTGAAGTTCGAGATGGGTGCGCAGACCGCGGCTCTGATCGGCGACCAGGCCGAGGGCAAGGGCGGGCGCGTGCTGGCGGTGCAGTTCAAGGACGGCCGCGAGATTCCCGCCGATCTGGTGGTGATGGCCGCCGGCATCCGCCCCAACACCGATCTGGCGAAGAAGATCGGCCTGCTGTGCGACCACGGCGGGCGCGGCGGCATCGTCGTCACCGACACGCTGCAGACGGTCACCGATGCGCGTATCTACTCGATCGGCGAATGCGCCAGCCACCGCGGCATCGCCTACGGGCTGGTGGCGCCGCTGTTCGAGCAGGGCAAGGTCTGCGCCACGCACCTGGCCGAGTTCGGCATCGGCCGCTACACCGGCAGCCAGACCAGCACCAAGCTCAAGGTCACCGGCATCGACCTGTTCTCGGCCGGCAACTTCACCGGCGGCGAAGGCTGCGAGGAGATCCTGCTGTCGGACCCGGTCGGCGGCGTCTACAAGAAGCTCGTGATCCAGAACGACAAGCTGGTCGGCGCCTGCCTCTACGGCGACACGGTGGACGGCAGCTGGTATTTCAAGCTGCTGCGTGAGGGCCGCAAGGTCCACGACATCCGCGACCGGCTGATGTTCGGCGAGTCCAACATCGGCGACGTCGGCCACGAGGGCCACAGCAAGGCCGCCGCGATGGCCGACACGGACGAGGTCTGCGGCTGCAACGGCGTGACCAAGGGCGCCATCTGCAAGGCGATCAAGGACAAGGGCCTGTTCACGCTGGACGAGGTGCGCAAGCACACCAAGGCGAGCGCCTCCTGCGGCTCCTGCACCGGGCTGGTCGAGCAGCTCATCATGTTCACCGCCGGCGGCGACTACAGCGCCACGCCCAAGAAGAAGGCGGTCTGCGGCTGCACCGAGCTGAGCCACCAGGACGTGCGCGACGCGATCCGCAAGGAACATCTGACCAGCCTGGCCGGCCCGGACGGTGTCTACCGGCGCCTGGGCTGGAAGACGCCGAACGGCTGCACCACCTGCCGCCCGGCGCTGAACTACTACCTGCTCAGCACCTGGCCGAAGGAGGCGCAGGACGATCCGCAGAGCCGCTTCATCAACGAGCGCAGCCACGCCAACATCCAGAAGAACGGCACCTACTCCGTCATCCCGCGCATGTGGGGCGGCGAGACGACGGCGGCCGACCTGCGCCGCATCGCCGACGTAGCCGACAAGTACGCCATCCCGACCGTCAAGGTCACCGGCGGCCAGCGCATCGACCTGCTGGGCGTGAAGAAGGAAGACCTTCAGGGCGTGTGGGCCGATCTGGGCATGCCCTCGGGATTTGCCTACGCCAAGTCGCTGCGCACCGTGAAGACCTGCGTCGGCAGCGAGTGGTGCCGCTTCGGCACGCAGGACTCGACCCAGATGGGCAAGGACCTGGAGCGCGCACTGTGGGCCATGTACTCGCCGCACAAGGTGAAGCTGGCCGTCTCGGGCTGCCCGCGCAACTGCGCCGAGGCCGGCACCAAGGACGTCGGGATCATCGGCGTCGATTCGGGCTGGGAGCTGTACGTCGGCGGCAACGGCGGCATCAAGACCGAGGTCGCGCAGTTCTTCGTCAAGGTGAAGACCCCGGCCGAGGTGCTGGAGTACGCCGGTGCCTTCCTGCAGCTCTACCGCGAGGAAGGCTGGTACCTGGAGCGCACCGTGCATTACATCGACCGCGTCGGGCTGGACTACGTCAAGGCCAAGGTGGTCGAGAACGCCGAGCTGCGCCGAGAGCTGTGGGAGCGGCTGCAGTTCGCGCTGGACGGCGCGGCGGACCCGTGGCTGGAGTCGGCCAGGGCGAGCGTGGACACCCGGCAGTTCACGCCGGTGGCGGTGAGCTGACGGCCATGCCGGGGTGGATCCCCGCCTGCGCGGGGATGACGAAATGAATGCTGTATTCGAGGCTTTTTGACATGACTGACTGGACATCCATCTGCACCGTTGACGACATCCCCGTGCTCGGCGCCCGCCGCGTGGCCCGGCCGGGGTCGTGCGATGTCGCCGTGTTCCGCAACGGCGAGGACAAGGTCTTCGCGCTGCTCGACCGCTGCCCGCACAAGGGCGGCCCGCTCAGCCAGGGCATCGTCTTCGGCGAGCATGTCGCCTGCCCGCTGCACAACTGGGCCATCGGCCTGAACGACGGCTGCGCCCGAGCGCCCGACGAGGGCTGCACCCCGCGCTTCGCCGTGCAGGTGGTGGACAACGAGGTCTTCCTCGACGCCGCCGAGCTGCGCACCGTCGCCGTCGGCGACCTCGGCTGACGCGGACAGGGCCCCCCCGATGACGACGCCCCTGACCGACACCAGGTCCACCTGCCCCTACTGCGGCGTCGGCTGCGGCGTCATCATCGAGTCCGATGGCGCGCAGATCACCGGCGTGCGCGGCGACCCGGACCACCCGGCCAACTTCGGTCGGCTCTGCACCAAGGGCAGCACGCTGCACCTGACCGCCAGCGCCCCGGTGACGATGGCCACGCGGCTGCTGCAGCCGCGCCTGCGCCGGACACGCCGCGGGCCAGCCGAGGTGATCGACTGGACCTCGGCGCTCGACCTCGCCGCCGACCGGCTCGCCGACATCGTGCGCCGCGACGGGCCGGACGCGCTGGGGATCTACCTCTCCGGCCAGTTGCTGACCGAGGACTACTACGTCTTCAACAAGCTCGCCAAGGGCCTGCTCGGCACCAACAACGTCGACACCAACTCGCGGCTGTGCATGTCGAGCGCAGTGGCCGGCTACAAGCGCACGCTCGGCGCCGACGCCCCGCCCTGCAGCTACGAGGACTTTGCCCATGCCGACACCGTCTTCATCAGTGGCAGCAACACCGCCTGGGCGCACCCGGTGCTGTTCCGCCGGCTGGAGGACGCCCGCAAGGCCAAGCCGGACCAGCGCTGGATCGTCGTCGACGTGCGCCGCACCGAGACGGCCGAGACGGCGGACCTGTTCCTGCAGATCCAGCCCGGCACCGACGTGGCGCTGTACCACGGGATGCTGCACGTGATGCTGTGGGAGGGGTTGATCGACCCGGCGTACATCGCCGCGCACACCACCGGCTTCGACGCCCTGCGCGACACCGTGCGGGGCTGGACGCCGAAGGACGCCGCCCGCGTCTGCGGCATCGCGGAGAACGACCTGATCCAGGCCGCCCGCTGGTTCGCGCAGGGCGCCGGCCGCACGCCGGGCGAGCGCGGCCGGACGCTGTCGCTGTACTGCCAGGGTCTGAACCAGAGTGCGGCGGGCACCGACAAGAACGCCGCCCTCATCAACCTGCACCTCGCCACCGGCCAGATCGGCCGCGCGGGCGCCGGCCCCTTCTCGCTCACCGGCCAGCCGAATGCGATGGGCGGGCGCGAGGTGGGCGGCCTGTCCAACCTGCTCAGCGGCCACCGCGACCTCGGCAATGCGCAGCACCGCGCCGAAGTCGCGCGCCTATGGGGCGTGGCCGATGTGCCGGCGACACCCGGCAAGAGCGCGGTCGAGATGTTCCAGGCCGCCGCCGATGGCCAGATCAAGGCGCTGTGGATCGTCTGCACCAACCCCGCGCAGTCGCTGCCGGACCAGGCGATGGTGCGCCGCGCGCTGGAGCGCGCCGAGTTCGTCATCGTGCAGGAGGCGTTTTCGACCACCGCGACCGCCGCCTACGCCGACCTGCTGCTGCCGGCAACCACCTGGGGCGAGAAGGTCGGCTCGGTCACCAACTCCGAGCGCCGCATCAGCCTCGTGCGCCCCGCAGTGAAAGCCCCGGGCAGCACGCGCCACGATTGGCAGATCGCCGTGGACATCGCCCACCGGCTGGAGGCCCGCCTGCCCGAGCGGCTGAACGGTCAAGACGGCCAGACCACCCTCTTCCCCTACGACACGGCCGAATCGGTGTGGAACGAACACCGCGAATCGACCCGTGGCCGCGACCTCGACATCACCGGCATGAGTTTCGACCTGATCGACCGCGACGGCCCGCAGCAGTGGCCGATGCCCGAAGGCGCCCTGACCGGCAAGGCGCGCCTGTACGAGGACGGCGTGTTCCCGACCGACGACGGCCGCGCCCGGTTCAGCGCGGCCGAGTTCCGCCCGGTGGCCGAGCCGCGCGATGCGCGCTACCCGTTTTCGCTGACCACCGGCCGGCTGCGCGACCAGTGGCACGGCATGAGCCGCACCGGCACGCTCGGCCGCCTGTTCGGCCACGTCGCCGAGCCGGTGGTGCAGCTGCACCCGACCGACGTGGCGCGGCGCGGCTTCAAGGACGGCGAGCTGGTGGAGGTGCGCTCGCGGCGCGGCAGTCTGGTGCTGCCGATCCAGGTCAGCGACACGGTGGCGCCGACGCAGGCCTCGATCCCGATGCACTGGGGCGAGGAGGTGCTGGGCGGCACCGACGCCAAGGGCGTGGCCCGCCTCGGCGTGAACGGTCTGACGCTGCCGACGTACTGCCCGACCTCGAAGCAGCCGGAGCTGAAACACTGCGCCGTGCGCATCGAGCCGGCCCAGCTGCCGTGGCGGATGCTCGGGCTGGCGTGGCTGCCGCAGGCGGAGGCGCTGCAGGCCCGCGAGGCGCTCAAGGCGCTGATGCCGCAGTTCGGCCACGCGATGGTGCTGCCCTTCGGCCGCGAGCCGCATGGCGAGGGGCTGGCCGGGCTGGTCTGGCGCGCGGCGGCGGCCGAGCCGATGCCGGAGGACGTGGTCAAGCAGATCGAGACGCTGCTGGGCCTGTCCGGCGGCGACACGCTGGTCTACCACGACCGCCGACGCGGCCAGTACCGCGCCGTGCGGATGCAGACGCAGGGCGCCGACCGCGTGCTGCGCGGCGTGCTGCTGGCCGGCGACACGCAGGCCGAGTCGTGGATCCGCACGCTGCTGCAGGACGAGCTGCCGGCGCAGTCCTATGGCCGCGCGCTGCTGGCCGGCAGTCCGACCGCGCCGGGGCCGGTGCAGGACAAGGGCCGGCAGGTCTGCACCTGCTTCAACATCACCGCGCCGCAGATCGTGCAGGTGCTCGGGCACTGCCAGGGCAGCCCCGAGGCCCGGTTGACGCAGTTGCAGGGCGAGCTGAAGTGCGGCACCAACTGCGGGTCGTGCCTGCCGGCGCTGCGCGGGCTGGTCAACGGGGGGATGGCCATGGCGTGACAATCTGCACCATGACCGACCATGTCCGCCCCTACATCTACCAGGACCGCGACCGCACCGTGCGCGCCCTGCACTTCTCGCTCAGCGAGATCCAGAGCCGCATGCGCATGGACGACCCCGACGGGCTGGACCTGGCCTACACGCAGCGGATGATGGGCTTTCTGCTGTGGCAGCCGCGACCGACCAGCATCGCGCTGATCGGCCTGGGCGGCGGCTCGCTGGTGAAGTTCTGCCACCGGCACTTGCCGGACAGCGCGCTGCGGGTCGCCGAGATCAACCCGCATGTGATCGCGCTGCGCGACGACTTCGGCATTCCGCCGGACAGCGCCCGCCTGTGCGTGGTCTGCGAGGACGGCGCGGTGCTGGTGCGCGATCCGCCGCAGCGTTTCGACGTGCTGCTGGTGGACGGCTTCGATTGGGAAGGCCTGCCCGACGCCCTGTGTTCGCAGGCCTTCTACGACGACTGTGCAGGGGCCTTGACCGACAGCGGCTGGCTGGTGGCAAACCTGCCCAGCAGCGCCAGCCAGCCGCTGTTCGCCGTGCATGTGGCCCGCATCCGGCAGACCTTCGGCGCGGACGCGGTGCTGGTGGTCGGCGATGGCGAGCGGGGCACGAACAGCGTGGTGCTCGCCTGCCGCCACGCGCAGGCACTGCAGCGGCGCGACATCACCACACGCGGCCCCGCGGGCTTCGATGCCGCCGCCTGGCGCGCGCTGCAGCCGGCCATGGCCGCGGTGCGGCGTGCGCTGCTGGAGCAACAGGCCGACACGGGCACCGCCTGAACCGCACCCGACGACGACAATTCCCCCATGACCATCGCCCCCTACCTCAAGACCATCGGCCGCGGCAAGGACGGCGCCCGCGCGCTCGACCGCACCCAGGCGCTCGACCTGATGACACGCATCCTCGACGGCCGCGTCAGCGACCTCGAACTCGGCGGCTTCGCGCTGGCGATGCGCATCAAGGGCGAGTCGGCGGACGAACTCTCGGCGTTTGTCGAGGCCGCCATGGCGCACACGCTGCCGCTGGTCGCGCCCTCGCCGGCCGTGCTGCTGCCGTCGTACAACGGCGCGCGCAAGCTGCCGAACTTCACGCCGCTGCTGGCGCTGCTGCTGGCGCGCGAAGGCGTGCCGGTGCTGGTCCACGGCCCGGTCGACGATCCGGGGCGGGTGACCAGCGCGGCAATCTTCACCGCGCTCGGCCTGCCGCCCGTCGCCGATGCCACCCAGGCCGCGGCGCAGTGGGCGCGCGGCGCGCCGGTGTTCATGGCCATCGACACGCTGAACCGGCCGCTGGCGGCACTGCTGGCGCTGCGCCGCGTGCTCGGCCTGCGCAACAGCGGACACACGGTCGCCAAGCTGCTGCCCGCCGTGCCGGGCGCGCTGCGGGTCGTCAACCACACGCACCCGGAATACGCGGTGAGCCTGTCGCAGTACCTGCAGGGCAGTGGCGCCGACGCGGTGCTGATGCGTGGCACGGAGGGCGAGCCGGTGGCGGATGCGCGCCGGCAGCCGCGGCTCGATGTCTACCGGGCGGGTGTGCTCGATGCAACCTGTTCGGTGGCGCCGCAGGAAGGGGTGCTGGTCGAACTGCCCGTGCTGCCCGACGCGATCGACGCTGGCACCACCGCGGCCCACCTCCGCGCCGTGCTGGCCGGTCAGGTCGCGCTGCCCAGCCCGATCGCACGCCAGGTGCAATGCCTGCGCGACGCGCTGCCGCGCTGAAGCCGCCTCAGCGCGGCGACCGGGTCAGCGGATGCACGTTGCTGGTCGGCCGTTCGGTGCGCAGGTCGTGGCTCTCGGTGCCGGATTCGCGCTGGATCCGGCCCTCCTTGACGACGATCACGTCGGTGCCGGTCAGGAAGGCCATCTGCCGGGCGATCTCGGCCGAGCGCTTCAGCGCCGCGTAGGCGCCCAGCACCTCGGGCGCGAGGTAGACCTGCGTCAAGGGGCCGCTGTTCGTGCCCGTGTTCATGCGCCGCTCCAGTCCACCAGCTTCGGGACCGGGCCCGCATTGTCGAAGTGCACCCACAGATCCACCAGATCCTTGTAGACCGTGTGGAAGTTGTGCAGCCCCGTCTCGAACCGGCGCTGCACCACGTCCTTGCCCATGCGCAGCCCACCCTGGCGCGTGCGTTCATTGACCCGGTGCTGCGCCACCTCCCAGCTCGGCAGCGACAGGAACACCAGCTGCACCACATAGCCCTTGTTGCGCCAGTCGGGGATGTGGCTGGCGTAGTCGCGGCTGCGCAGCGAGGTCTCGAAACCGAAGGTCTCGCGCAGCCGCAGCATGTCCTGGATGGTCATCTGCATCAGCTTGCTGGCGCGCATCGCCATGCGCTCCGGCGCGAACGGCGACAGGCCATTGGCGATGAGGTCCGCGTCGATGAAGTTCTTGCAGGCACCTTCCTGCGGCAGATATTCCTTGGCGAAGGTGGTCTTTCCTGCGCCCGGCGGGCCGGCAATGATGTGGATGCGGGGCATGACCAGTTCCTTCCTTCAGGGCTGTCTTGAGGCGATTTTCAAATCATTATGTAACTTTTCGTGATTTCCTTTTCTTGCTATTCTGAAGAGTCGCTGACCTTCAGACGAAAAAAAGCCCCGCTCGAATGGGCGGGGCTGGTGTCCCGAATCACCGCGCGGAGGCGGCAATTCCGGAAAAGTCGAGACGCGGTCAGCCGGTGACCAGATCCTTGATCTGCATGAGCGCCGCCGGGTCTTCCATCGTCGTCAGGTCGCCGGCATCGCGGCCTTCGCAGACGGCCTGGATCGCGCGGCGCAGCACCTTGCCCGAGCGGGTCTTGGGCAGCACGGTGACGAAGCGCACCGAGGCCGGACGCGCCACCGCGCCGAGCTGGTTGTCCACCACCTTCATGATCTCGGCTTCCAGCGCCTTGGCGTCGGCCGCGTCCACCACCTTGCTCGGATCCTTCAGCACGGCAAACGCCACCGCGACCTGCCCCTTGAGCTGGTCGGCCACGCCCACCACGGCCACTTCGGCGACGTTGGCGTGGCTGGAGATGCTTTCCTCGATCTCGCGGGTGCCCAGGCGGTGGCCGGCGACGTTGATCACGTCATCGGTGCGGCCGAGGATGAAGAAGTAGCCGTCCGCGTCCTTCACGCCCCAGTCGAAGGTGGAGTACATCACCTTGTTGTGGATGCTGGTCCAGTAGGTGCTGACGTAGCGCTTGTCGTCGCCCCAGACGGTCTGCAGGCAGCCCGGGGGCAGCGGGCCGTTGACGGCGATGACGCCCTTCTTGTTCGGCTCGGTGATTTCCTCGCCGGTGGTCTCGTCGATCAGCTGCACGTCGTAGCCGTAGACCGCCTTGCCGGGCGAGCCGAACTTGGTCGGGGCCGGCTCGACGCCGTTGCAGATGGCCATGATCGGCCAGCCGGTCTCGGTCTGCCAGTAGTTGTCGATGATGGGCTTGTTCAGCGCGCCGCCGATCCAGGTGGCCGTCGGCTCGTCGAGCGGCTCGCCGGCCAGGAACAGCGCCTTCAGGCTGCTCAGGTCGTACTTGCTCAGGTAGGCAGGATCCTGCTTCTTCAGGACGCGCGCGGCGGTCGGCGCCGAGAACATCACGGTGACCTTGTACTTCTCGACCAGGCTCCACCAGATGCCGGCGTCCGGACGGGTCGGCAGGCCTTCGTACATGATCGTGGCCATGCCGTTGATCAGCGGGCCGTAGATGATGTAGCTGTGGCCGACGACCCAACCGATGTCCGAGGTGCTGAAGTACGTCTCGCCCGGGTTGCCCATGTAGATGTGCTTCATCGAGGCGGCCAGCGCCACGGTGTAGCCGGCGGTGTCGCGCTGCACGCCCTTGGGCTTGCCGGTGGTGCCGGAGGTGTAGAGGATGTACGACGGATGGGTCGACTCCACCCACACGCACGGCACCACGGTGTCCATCTGCTGCGCGCGCTGTTCGGCGTAGTCGACGTCACGGCCGTCGACCCGGGCGTAGTCGGCCAGACCGCGGTTGACCATCAGCACCTTGGCGGGCTTGTGGGTCGAGAGGTTGATCGCCTCGTCGAGCAGGTGCTTGTAGGGCACCGACTTGCCGCCGCGCATGCCGGCGTCGGCGCTGACGATGAGGGTCGGCTGGGCGTCGTCGATGCGGCTGGCCAGCGAGTGGCTGGCGAAGCCGCCGAACACCACCGAGTGGATCGCGCCGATGCGCACGCAGGCCAGCATCGCAAACGCCGCCTCGGCAATCATCGGCATGTAGATCAGGACGCGGTCGCCCTTCTTGACGCCCTGCGCTTGGTAGATCGCGGCCATGCGCTGCACTTCGGCGTGCAGTTCGCTGAAGCTGTAGGCCTTCTCGGTGTTGGTCTCGGTCGAGACGAAGATCAGCGCGTTCTGGTCGGCGCGGGTCGCCAGATGGCGATCGACCGCGTTGTGGCACAGGTTGGTCTCGCCGCCGGCGAACCACTTGGCAAACGGGGGGTTGCTGTAATCGCAGACCTGGTCGAACGGCTTGTGCCAGTCGATCAGGGAGGCCTGCTCGCCCCAGAAACCCTCGCGGTCTTCGATGGAGCGGCGGTGAAAGTCGGCGTAGTGGGTCATGTTCTGTCTCCTGGGCGGGCGGTCGGTGCGACCTCAGTGCGGCAAGTTCAGCGAATTCATAATTCAAAATCACCGGACTGACAGGCGCCTGTCAGTCCTGCGTCCAGAAGGGTTCTGAACGCTCTCTTCAAACAGAACAGCCCAGGTTTCGCGTCAAAAGCGAATCCCGGGCTGCTGGGTCGGTCAGTCGTTCGGTCCGGTGGCTCAGCCGAGTGCGGCGATCACCTCAGCCGGCGCCTGCACCAGCTCGATCAACACCCCCTCCCCGCCCACCGGGAACTCGTCATTGCCCTTGGGGTGGATGAAGCAGATGTCGAAGCCGGCCGCACCCTTGCGGATGCCGCCCGGCGCGAAGCGCACGCCGTTGGCCGACATCCACTCGACCGCCTTGGGCAGGTCATCGACCCACAGGCCAACGTGGTTCAGCGGCGTGGCGTGCACGGCGGGCTTCTTGTCGATGTCCAGCGGCTGCATCAGGTCCACCTCGATCGCGGTCGGACCGTCGCCGAGGGCGCAGATGTCCTCGTCCACGTTCTCGCGCTCGCTGACGAAGGTGCTCTTGACCGACAGGCCGAAGACATCGACCCAGAGGTTCTTGAGCCGCTGCTTGTCGGGGCCGCCGATGGCGATCTGCTGGAGGCCGAGGATCTTGAAGGGTTTGGGGGTCGTCATGGTGATGATGAAAGCTTGGGGCGATAGACCACGCCGGGCAGGCCCTGCAGGTCCACGTCCTGGGTGTAGAGCGCAGCGCCGTGGGCCTGCGCGGTTTGCCAGATGAGGGCGTCGGCCATCGCGAGCTTCCAGCGCCTGGCGGCCTGTGCTGCCGCGAAATGATCAGCCGGTGACAGGCTGACCACCTGCGGCACCGTCATGGCGCCGTACACCACACGAGCGGCCTCTTCACCGCGCATCGTGAGGACGCGGCGGCAGACCTCGAACAGCGTCAGCGCAGGCACGATCAAATGGTCCGTGTCATGCAGGATGGGCTCGAAAAAGGATGCGTTGACACCCCCGCTGAAATATTCCAGCCAGCCACAGGAATCGACGACGTTCACGGTGCAGGCCAGAAGGGTCCAGGGGCAGGATCACATCCGCCGGGCCAGCAGGCCCCTTCGGGATCATTGGGCACATCGGTCGAGAGGCCCGGCAAGAAGCCGCGCAGGCTGCGAATGTCCACCTGCGGCTCCAGAACCGCCTGCCCGCCCACAACCCGGATGTCGACACGCTGTCCGGCCTTCAGATTCAATGCCCGGCGGACATCCTTGGGGATGACCACCTGAAATTTGGGTGACACACTGACGGTTGTCATACAAAACTCCTTCAATACGACGATTTCAGCTTATCACCCAAATTCAAGTTCGGGTAACTTCAGGCCACGTTCACTCGAACCGCAGGATCGGCTGGTCCACGCTCAGGCTCTCGCCCTTCTTCGCGAGGATCTCGGCGACGACGCAGTCCTGCGCGGCGACGAGGATGTTCTCCATCTTCATCGCCTCGATGACCGCCAGCTTCTCGCCTGCCTGCACCTTCTGGCCAACCGCCACCGACACATCGGCCAGCAGCCCCGGCATCGGCGACAGCAGCGACTTGCTGGTGTCGGGCGGCGCCTTGTAGGGCATCAGCTTCATCAGCTGCGCCGCACGCGGGTTCAGCACCAGCGCGTCGATCTGCGTGCCGTTGTGGGCGACGCGGATGGCCAGCGGGTTCTTGTTGGCGCTGCGCTCGACCTGGGCGGTGAACGGCAGGCCATTGCAGACGCCGGTCATCAGCAGGTCACCCAGCTTGGTGTGGCTGCGGATCGCGTAGATCTTGTCGCCCAGCAGCACGTTGGCGGTGCCGAGCGCGCTGTCGTAGCCGCTGACCTTGACGTCGTGGTAGACGTGCTGGCCTTCGGCACCCAGCACGGCGACCACCAGATCCGGCGCGTCCTTGTTGACACCGTGACCGGGCAACTGGCCGCTGATGCCGGCCGCGCGCTCGCGCGCCTTGCGGCGCACGAAGGCGGCCAGCGCCACGAGGAACAGCGGGTCGTCGTGCGGCACGTCCTCGGCCTTGAAGCCGTGGCTGTAGTGCTCGGCGATGAAGCCGGTGTTGAACTCGCCGGTGACGAACTTCGGGTGCGCCAGCAGCGCGGCCTGGAAGGGGATGTTCGAGCTGATGCCGCGGATCACGAAGCCGTTGAGGGCCTCGCGCATCTTGGCGATTGCCTCGGTGCGGTCACGCCCGTGGACGATCAGCTTGGCGATCATCGAGTCGTAGAACATCGGGATCTCGCCGCCCTCGTAGACGCCGGTGTCCACGCGCACGCCGCCGAAGTGGCCCTTCTCGTAGGCGGGGCCTTGCAGCGTCTCGGTGCCCTGCACCAGATCGGCGGCCGGCGGTGCATAGCGCACCAGGCGACCCGTCGAGGGCAGGAAGCTGCGGAACGGGTCTTCCGCGTTGATGCGGCACTCGATCGCCCAGCCTTCGCGCTTCACGTCGGCCTGGGTGAACGCGAGCTTCTCGCCCGCGGCGACGCGGATCATCTGCTCGACCAGGTCCAGCCCGGTGATGCACTCGGTGACCGGGTGCTCGACCTGCAGGCGGGTGTTCATCTCCAGGAAGTAGAAGTCCTGGTCCTTGCCGACGACGAACTCGACCGTGCCAGCCGACTGGTAGTTCACCGCCTTGGCGAGTGCGACAGCCTGCTCGCCCATGGCCTTGCGGGTGGCATCACTGATGAAGGGGCTCGGCGCTTCCTCGATGACCTTCTGGTGGCGGCGCTGGATCGAGCACTCGCGCTCGTTCAGGTACAGCACGTTGCCAAAGCTGTCGCCAAGCACCTGGATCTCGATGTGGCGCGGCTCCAGCACGTACTTCTCGATGAAGACGCGGTCGTCGCCGAAGCTGTTGCGCGCTTCGTTGCGGCACGACGAGAAGCCTTCGAACGCTTCCTTGTCGTTGAACGCCACGCGCAGACCCTTGCCGCCGCCGCCGGCCGAGGCCTTGATCATCACCGGGTAGCCGATGCCCTTGGCGATCTCGACCGCCTGCTCGGGCGTGTCGATGGCGTTGTTGTAGCCAGGGATGGTGTTGACCTGGGCTTCCAGCGCCAGCTTCTTCGAGGCGATCTTGTCGCCCATCGCCGCGATGGAATAGTGCTTCGGGCCGATGAAGGCGATGCCCTCCTCTTCGAGCCGCTGCGCGAACGCGGCGTTCTCGGACAGGAAGCCGTAGCCAGGGTGGACGGCCTGCGCGCCGGTGGCCTTGCACGCGGCGATGATCTTGTCGGCGACGAGGTAGGACTCGCGCGACGGCGCCGGGCCGAGCAGCACGGCCTCGTCGGCCAGCTCGACGTGGCGCGCTTCCTTGTCGGCCTCGGAATAGACAGCGACCGTCTTGATGCCCATCTTCTGGGCGGTCTTGATGACACGGCAGGCGATTTCGCCGCGGTTGGCGATCAGGATCTTGGTGAACATGTTGTTTTCTCCTTGCCGGCCCATCACAGCGGGATGTTCCCGTGCTTGCGCCACGGGTTGTCGAGCTTCTTGTCCTTGAGCATCACCAGCGAGCGGCAGATGCGCTTGCGGGTCTCGTGCGGCTGGATGACGTCGTCGATGAAGCCGCGCGCGCCGGCGACAAACGGGTTGGCGAAGCGGGCCTTGTATTCGGCTTCCTTGGCGGCGAGTTTCTCGGGATCGCCCTTGTCCTCGCGGAAGATGATCTCGACGGCGCCCTTGGCGCCCATCACGGCGATCTCGGCGTTCGGCCACGAGAAGTTCACGTCGCCGCGCAGGTGCTTGGACGACATCACGTCATAGGCGCCGCCGTAGGCCTTGCGGGTGATGACGGTGACCTTCGGCACGGTGCATTCGGCATACGCATACAGCAGCTTGGCGCCGTGCTTGATGATGCCGCTCCACTCCTGCGAGGTGCCGGGCATGAAGCCGGGCACGTCGACGAAGGTGACCACGGGGATGTTGAACGCATCGCAGAAGCGCACGAAGCGCGCCGCCTTGATCGAGGACTTGATGTCCAGGCAGCCGGCCAGCACCTGCGGGTTGTTGGCCACGATGCCGATCGTCTGGCCTTCCATGCGGGCGAAGCCGATGACGATGTTCTTGGCGTAGTCGGGCTGGATCTCGAAGAAGTCGCCGTCGTCGACGACCTTCAGGATCAGCTCCTTCATGTCGTAGGGCTTGTTCGGGTTCTCCGGTACCAGCGTGTCGAGCGAGTGGTCCAGGCGCGTGCCCGGGTCACCGCTCGGGCGCACCGGCGGCTTTTCCTTGTTGTTCAGCGGCAGGTAGTTGAAGAAGCGGCGCAGCATCAGCAGCGCTTCCACATCGTTGTCGAAGGCCACGTCGGCCACACCGCTCTTGGTCGTGTGCGTGATCGCGCCGCCCAGCTCCTCGGCGGTGACTTCCTCGTGCGTCACGGTCTTCACGACTTCGGGGCCGGTGACGAACATGTAGGACGAGTCCTTCACCATGAAGATGAAGTCGGTCATCGAGGGCGAATACACCGCGCCGCCCGCGCACGGGCCCATGATCATCGAGATCTGCGGCACCACACCCGAGGCCATCACGTTGCGCTGGAACACTTCCGCGTAACCGCCGAGCGAGGCGACACCTTCCTGGATGCGCGCACCACCCGAGTCGTTCAGGCCGATCACCGGGGCGCCGACCTTCATCGCCTGGTCCATCACCTTGCAGATCTTCTCGGCATGGGCCTCCGACAGCGCACCGCCGAAGACGGTGAAGTCCTGGCTGAACGAGAAGGCCAGGCGGCCGTTGATCATGCCGTAGCCGATCACGACGCCGTCACCGGGGATCTTGTTGTCGGCCATGCCGAAGTCGGCGCAGCGGTGCTCGACGAACATGTCCCATTCTTCGAAGGTGCCTTCGTCGAACAGGAGTTCAAGCCGCTCGCGGGCGGTCAGCTTGCCCTTGGCGTGCTGGGCGTCGATGCGCTTTTGCCCACCGCCGAGGCGGGCCTTCGCGCGCTTGGCTTCGAGCATCTGTTGGATGTCATGCATGGAGCATCTCCTCGGTGATCAGGTCGGAAATCGGGAAGGAAAGAGGCAGGTCAGGTCAGGTCAGGTCAGTTCAGCAGGTCGAGCAGGCGGCGCGCCGCCACCGACGCGGCAAGGCGGCCTTCGCGAACCTGTTCAGTGGTGTCAGCGAGGTGGCCGCGCACGTCCGGGTGGGCACGGAAGCGCGCGCGCAGCCCGGCCTCGATGCGCTCCCACATCCACGACAGGCTCTGCTGCTGGCGGCGCTGGTCGAGCCGGCCGCTGGCGGTCTGCAGTTCGCGAAAGCGCGTGACAGCGGTCCAGAAGTCGTCCAGGCCCGTGACCTTGAGCGCGCTGAGCTGGATGACCTGCGGCTGCCACAGCAGGTCGCCGCCGTGGCCGTGGTGCGGATCGTGGCCGCCGCCGTGGTACTGGTGCATACCCAGCAGGCGCAGCGCGCTGGTGATCTGGGCGCGGGCACGGGTGGCGGCGTTCGGGTCGATGTCGGCCTTGTTGATGACCACCAGGTCGGCCAGCTCCATCACGCCCTTCTTGATCGCCTGCAGGTCGTCGCCCGCATTGGGCAGCTGCAGCAGGCAGAACATGTCCGTCATGCCTGACACCGCCGTCTCGCTCTGGCCGACGCCGACCGTCTCGATGATGACCACGTCGTAGCCCGCGGCCTCGGCGACCAGCATCGCCTCGCGGGTCTTCTCGGCCACGCCGCCCAGCGTGCCCGACGAGGGGCTCGGGCGGATGTAGGCGTTCGGCTGCACGGAGAGCTGCTCCATGCGCGTCTTGTCGCCGAGGATCGAGCCACCCGACACGCTCGACGACGGATCGACGGCCAGCACCGCCACGCGGTGCCCCCGGCCGATCAGGTACAGGCCGAGGGCCTCGATGAAGGTGGACTTGCCCACGCCCGGCACGCCCGAGATGCCCAGTCGGAAGGCGCGACCGGTGTGCGGCAGCAATGCGTTCAGCAGCGCATCGGCGCGCAGGCGGTGGTCCGGCCGGGTCGATTCCAGCAGCGTGATGGCCTTGGCCATCGCGCGCCGCTGCACGGTGGGCTGGTCGCCGACGATGCCCGCGGCCAGCGCCTGCTCGGCAGCCGGCAGGTGGGAAAAGTCTTCAGTCATTGCCGCTCGTGGCCGGTCAGGGCCTTCATCGTCAGTCGGTGTCGCTCGGCGGATGCGCCGGGCGGCGGAAGTAGAGATCCCATTCGCCTTCGGCTTCAAGGATGAAACCGTGGCGCTGGTAGAAACGGGTCGCGTCGGTGTGTTTCAGGGCCGTGACCGACATCGGCATGGCCTGCACATCGGCCTCCGCCAGCACCTGCCGCATCACCCAGCTGCCAATGCCCTCGCCCTGCGCGCTGGGGTGGATGTAGAGGTGGTCCAGCAGCAGGTCGCGCGGCCGGGGAATCACCACCACGAACCCCACCAGCTCATCGTCCCGCAGGATGTGCCGGGTGTGCGCCGGATTGAAGCCTCGGCTCAGGCGCTCGCGCGCCCGTTGCGGATCAAAATGCCCCAGCCGGGTCAGGCTCTCCCGCATCGCTGCCATCCGCAACGCCAGCAAGGCTTCGAAATCGCCTTCCCCCGCGGGGGTGAGTTGGAATCGTGGCTGTGCAGTAGAAGGAGCGTTCATGGTCACCGAGGTGTCTGAGGGGGTACCTCAGGCCGCGGACACATGGGCGCGTATCTGCTCCAGAACATCCTTGGCCGAGGCCGGAATGGGCGTGCCGGGACCGTAGATCCCCTTCACGCCCGCTTCGAACAGAACATCGTAATCCTGTTGCGGAATCACCCCGCCGACGAACACGATGATGTCGTCGGCGCCCTGCTTCTTCAGCTCGGCGATGATGGCCGGCACCAGCGTCTTGTGACCGGCCGCCAGCGTCGAGACCCCCACAGCGTGCACGTCGTTCTCGATCGCCTGCCGCGCGCACTCTTCCGGCGTCTGGAACAGCGGGCCCATGTCCACGTCGAAGCCGAGGTCGGCGTAGGCGGTGGCCACGACCTTGGCGCCGCGGTCGTGCCCGTCCTGGCCGAGCTTGGCGATCATCACGCGGGGGCGGCGGCCGTAGGTCTCGGCGAACGCGGCGATCTCGGTCTGCAGCTTTTCCCAGCCCTCGGCCGAGTCGTAGGCCGCGGCGTAGACGCCGGTGACCTTCTGGATGTCGGCGCGGTGGCGGCCGTAGACGGTTTCGAGCGCATCGCTGATCTCGCCCACCGTGGCACGCAGGCGCACCGCCTGGATCGACAGGTCGAGCAGGTTCCCCTGACCGGACTTCGCAGCCTCCGTCAGCGCGGCCAGCGCAGCCTGCACCGCCGCCGTGTCGCGGGTGGCGCGGATCTGCTGCAGCCGGGCGACCTGGCCTTCGCGCACCTTGACGTTGTCCACGTCGAGGATGTCGATCGGGTCTTCCTTGGCCAGCTTGTACTTGTTGACGCCGACGATCACGTCCTTGCCGGAGTCGATGCGCGCCTGCTTCTCGGCGGCACTCGCCTCGATCTTCAGCTTGGCCCAGCCGGAGTCCACCGCCTTGGTCATGCCACCCATCGCCTCGACTTCCTCGATGATGGCCCAGGCCTTGTCGACCATCTCCTGCGTCAGCGACTCCATCATGTAGGAGCCGGCCCACGGATCGACCACGCTGGTGATGTGGGTCTCTTCCTGGATGATGAGCTGCGTGTTGCGGGCAATGCGCGAGGAGAACGCGGTCGGCAGCGCGATGGCCTCGTCGAGCGCGTTGGTGTGCAGCGACTGCGTGCCGCCGAAGACCGCGGCCATCGCCTCGACCGTCGTGCGCACGATGTTGTTGTAGGGATCCTGCTCGGTCAGCGACCAGCCCGAGGTCTGGCAGTGCGTGCGCAGCATCAAGCTCTTGGGGTTCTTGGCGTCGAAGCCCTTCATGATCCGGCACCACAGCAGACGCGCGGCGCGCATCTTGGCGATCTCCAGATAGAAGTTCATGCCGATCGCCCAGAAGAACGACAGGCGGCCAGCGAAGGCGTCCACGTCCATGCCCTTGGCGATGGCGGTCTTGACGTATTCCTTGCCGTCGGCGAGCGTGAAGGCGAGTTCCAGCGCCTGGTTCGCGCCGGCTTCCTGCATGTGGTAGCCGGAGATCGAGATCGAGTTGAACTTCGGCATGTGGGCCGCCGTGTACTCGATGATGTCGCCGATGATCTTCATCGACGGCTCGGGGCCGTAGATGTAGGTGTTGCGGACCATGAACTCCTTGAGGATGTCGTTCTGGATGGTCCCCGAGAGCTTGTCCTGCGAGACGCCCTGCTCTTCGGCCGCGACGACATAGCCCGCCAGCACCGGCAGCACCGCGCCGTTCATGGTCATCGAGACCGAGACCTTGTCGAGCGGGATCTCGTTGAAGAGGATCTTCATGTCCTCGACCGAGTCGATCGCCACGCCGGCCTTGCCGACGTCGCCCGTCACGCGCGGGTGGTCGGAGTCATAGCCGCGGTGCGTGGCCAGGTCGAAGGCGACCGAAACACCCTGCCCGCCGGCGGCCAGCGCCTTGCGGTAGAAGGCGTTCGATTCCTCGGCGGTCGAGAAGCCGGCGTACTGGCGGATGGTCCACGGGCGCACCGCGTACATCGTGGCCTGCGGACCGCGCAGGAAGGGCTCGAAGCCGGGCAGCGTGTTGGTGTGCTGCAGGCCCTGCACATCCTCGGCGGTGTAGAGCGGCTTGACGGTGATGCCGTCCGGCGTGACCCAGTTCAGGGCATCGACCTGCCCCCCGGGGGCGGACTTGGCGGCGGCCTTGGTCCACTGGGCGAGCGAAGCGGGCTGGAATTCGGGGTTGTTCGAGGTGCTGTTCGACATGTTGTGTTCCTGGCGCTGGTTCGCTCATGATACATGATGCATAATTATGAATTCAATGTTGACGTTGCTCTGACACCCCTACACTGCACAGCTTCCGCCCAGCCCCGCCACCCTTCGCCCGCCCCCTGCTGTGAACATACCCGCCCTCGACACGGCCTTGGCCCCGCGCGCCCTCTACCAGGATGTGGCCGAGCGCCTGCGCGAACAGATCTTCAACCGCGAGCTGGAGCCCGGGAGCTGGATCGACGAGCAGAAGCTCACCGCCGAACTCGGCATCAGCCGCACGCCGCTGCGCGAGGCGCTGAAGGTGCTGGCCGTCGAGGGACTGGTGACGATGAAGGTGCGCCGTGGCGCCTACGTCACCGAGATGTCCACCGACGATGTGCGTCAGGTCTACCACCTGCTTGCGCTGCTGGAGAGCGACGCCGCCGGTGAAGTCGCCCGCAACGCCTCGCCTGAAGACCTGGCCCAGTTGCGTGCGCTGCACGACCGCCTGGAGCGGGAGGTGCACCAGCGCGAGTTCTTCTTCGCCACCAACGAGGCCTTCCACATCCAGTTGCTGACGATCGCGGGCAACCGCTGGCGCCAGCAGATCGTGGCCGACCTGCGCAAGGTCATGAAGCTCAACCGCCACCATTCACTGTTCAAGCAAGGCCGCCCGGAAGAATCGCTCACCGAACACCGCGCGCTGATGGATGCGCTGGAGCGCCGCGACGGCGCCCTGGCGACCCGGCTCATGCGTGCGCATTTCGACAGCGGCCTCGCCGCTGCTGCAGGCTGAGACACGCCACGGCACATCCTTCGTGCGACTCGTGTGACATGTCTCAGCTTGAGGTCAGTTTGAAGTCGCAGAGTGCGCCCGCGCGTCACACTCCGCACCCCCAGTCCCCCAGTTTCAACACCCCGAAACTCTCCGCCATTCCGAGGAGCAAACCCCGATGAAGATCCACGAATACCAAGGCAAGGAAGTCCTGCGCCAGTTCGACGTGCCGGTGCCGCGCGGCTACCCGGCGTTCACGGTGCAGGAGGCGGTGGAAGCCGCACAGAAGCTGGGCGGCCCGGTGTGGGTCGTGAAGGCGCAGATCCACGCGGGTGGCCGCGGCAAGGGCGGCGGCGTGAAGGTGGCCAAGAGCCTGGACGACGTGCGCCGTCTGGCCGAGCAGATCCTGGGCATGCAGCTCGTGACGCACCAAACCGGCCCGGAAGGCCAGAAGGTGCGCCGGCTGTACATCGAGGACGGCGCGGACATCCAGAAGGAGTTCTACGTCTCGCTGGTGACCGACCGCCAGTCGCAGAAGGTCGCGTTCATCGCCTCGTCGGAAGGCGGCATGGACATCGAGGAAGTCGCGCATTCGACGCCCGAGAAGATCATCACCGAGGTGATCGACCCGCTGACGGGTCTGGGCGCCGAGCAGGCCGAGAAGATCGCCCGCGCGATCGGTCTGGAAGACGTGTCGATGGCGCAGGCCGTGGGTCTGTTCCAGAACCTGTACCGCTGCTACATGGACACGGACGCCTCGCTGGTCGAGATCAACCCGCTGAACCGCGACGGCAAGGGCAACCTGATCGCGCTGGACGCGAAGTTCAACTTCGACGCGAACGCGCTGTTCCGTCACCCGGAGATCGTGGCCTACCGCGACCTGGACGAAGAGGATCCCGCGGAAGTGGAAGCCTCGAAGTTCGATCTGGCCTACATCAGCCTGGACGGCAACATCGGCTGCCTGGTGAACGGTGCCGGTCTGGCGATGGCGACGATGGACACCATCAAGCTGTTCGGCGGCGAGCCGGCGAACTTCCTGGACGTGGGCGGTGGCGCCACGGCCGAGAAGGTGACCGAGGCGTTCAAGATCATGCTGAAGAACCCGGAGGTCAAGGGCATCCTGGTGAACATCTTCGGCGGCATCATGAAGTGCGACACCATCGCCGAGGGCGTGATCGTGGCGTGCAAGGCGGTGAACCTGTCGGTGCCGCTGGTGGTGCGCATGAAGGGCACGAACGAGGATCTGGGCAAGAAGATGCTGGCCGAGTCGGGCCTGCCGATCATCGCGGCCGACACGATGGCCGAAGCCGCGACGTCGATCGTCGCAGCCGTCAAGTAAGCCCAGCAGCACAAGGAACACAGACATGAGCATCCTGATCAACAAGGACACCCGCGTCATCACCCAGGGCATCACGGGCAAGACGGGCCAGTTCCACACGCTGGGCTGCCAGGCGTATGCGAACGGCAAGAACGCCTTCGTCGCGGGCGTGAACCCGAAGAAGGCGGGCGAGAAGTTCTCGGACATCCCCATCTACGCCAGCGTGAAGGAAGCCGCGCAGCAGCAAGGCGCCACCGTCAGCGTGATCTACGTGCCGCCGGCGGGCGCGGCCGCGGCGATCTGGGAAGCGGTGGAAGCCGACCTGGATCTGGCGATCTGCATCACCGAAGGCATCCCCGTGCGGGACATGCTGGAAGTGCGCAACAAGATGAAGGCCAAGGAAGCGGCCGGCGGCAAGAAGACGCTGCTGCTGGGCCCGAACTGCCCGGGCCTGATCACGCCGGAAGAGATCAAGATCGGCATCATGCCGGGTCACATCCACCGCAAGGGCCGCATCGGCGTGGTGTCGCGTTCGGGCACGCTGACGTACGAAGCCGTGGCGCAGCTGACCGAGATCGGTCTGGGTCAGTCGAGCGCAGTCGGCATCGGCGGCGACCCGATCAACGGGCTGAAGCACATCGACATCATGCGGGCGTTCAACGACGACCCGGACACGGATGCGGTCATCATGATCGGCGAGATCGGCGGACCCGATGAAGCCGAAGCGGCGATGTGGTGCAAGGCGAACATGACCAAGCCGATCGTGGGCTTCATCGCCGGCGTGACCGCGCCGGCCGGCAAGCGCATGGGCCACGCCGGTGCGCTGATCTCCGGTGGTGCCGACACGGCGGACGCCAAGCTCGCCATCATGGAAGAGTGTGGCTTCACCGTCACGCGCAACCCCTCCGAGATGGCCAAGCTGCTCAAGGCGCTGCTGAAGTAAGCCAGTCCGCCGGGCGGGCCGGGCAAGCCGGTCGCGCATGAAAAAGCCACTCCGAGGAGTGGCTTTTTTGCATCCAGACTCAACCCGCCCCCGGCCCTGTCGATAGGCCGGAGATGCCGCTCATCCCACTGCTCCGGACCTTCACCATCCGCACCCGCATGAATGCGGCGATCGCACTCGTCGTGGTGCTGTTCATGTTCGTGGGGGCCATCGGGATCTTCGCCGGCAAGCGCCTGCAGACCCTCAATGAACACATGACCACGAACGCATTGCGCGATGTGCGCCTGCTCGGCGTCGTGGCAGAACACATGGGGCAGCTGTCGCTGCATGAAAAACAGGCCATCATCGACTATGAGGACGGCATTTCCGTGCTCCGCGAGCGCGAGGCCTGGAAAGCCGCAGCGGACGCCATCCACCAATCGCTGACCACCTTGCAGACCCAGGCATCGGCCGACATGGCCCAACGCTGCGGCGAGGCGATGGTGCACCTGGACCAGTACATCCGGCACGCAACCGTGGTGCTCGACCGGGTGCAGGATGGCGGCTTCAACACCGCACACGACGCCGACAAGGCGATGGACAGCGCCAAGACGAACCTCCGGGCGATCGAGCAGCAGCTTGCCGGTCTGCGCCAGCAGGTCGACGCCCGCACCGAACAGGGTCAGCAGGCCTTCGACGCGGCCATGCAGCAGACGCTCGTGCTCTACCTCGGCACGCTCGGCCTGATCATCGCCCTGCTCGCACCGCTGACGTGGCTGAACGCGCGCTCCATCGTGCAGCCGATCGAAGAAGCGCAGAACATCGCGCGCGCCATCACGCGGGGCGACCTGACCCAGCCCATTGCGGTGAAGGGCGCAGACGAGGCCTCCGACCTGTCGGCTTCGCTGCGCGACATGCAGCACGCGCTGCGCACGCTGGTCGGTCAGGTGCGCGGCTCGGCCGAGGACATCCGATCCGCCAGCGACGAGATCGCCGCCGGCAACCTGCAGCTGAGCGCCCGCACCGAGCAGACCACCGACAACCTGCAGCAGACAGCCTCCTCCATGGAGGAACTCACCGCCACCGTGTACGAGTCGGCCAACGCGGCCCGCCACGCGAGCGAGCTGGCGGCGACGGCCGGTGCTGTTGCGGTGCGCGGCGGCTCGGCCGTGACCAGCGTCGTCGCCACGATGGAGGAGATCCAGGCCTCCTCCCGCAAGATCGCCGACATCATCGGCGTGATCGACGACATCGCCTTGCAGACCAATATCCTGGCGCTGAACGCTGCGGTCGAAGCAGCCCGTGCGGGCGAGCAGGGTCGGGGATTCGCCGTGGTGGCAGGCGAGGTGCGCAACCTGGCACAGCGCTCGGCCGGCGCAGCCCGCGAGATCAAGGCACTGATCGCCACCAGCGTCGACAAGGTCAGCTCCGGCGCACGCCTGGCCGCCGATGCCGGCAAGACCATGACCGAGATCGAAGCCTCGGTGCAGCGCGTCACCGCGATCATCGAGGCCATCACGGTGGCCAGCACGCAGCAGGCCGGCGGTATCGCCGACGTGAACTCGGCGGTCGTGCATCTGGACCAGATGACCCAGCAGAACGCCGCGATGGTGGAGCAGTCCGCCGCCGCCGCGCAGGGACTGCAGGAGCAGTCACAGCGGCTGAATCAGGTCGTGGGCGCGTTCCGGATCGACGCCGCAGCCTGACCGGGCCGCGTGGCGGACGGGCTCAGCGGCCGTAGGTGGCCGTGAACGAGGCCGTTCCCAGCAGCTTGTCGCCCAGACCCTTGTTCAGCGCGAAGCCGTGCAGCGCGGCGGAGCCCGTCTTGGGAATGCCGGCGGCGGCATACAGATCCGGCACGGCCAGCGCATAGACGGTGAAGATGTAGCGGTGCGGCTTGTCGCCCACCGGCGGGCACGGGCCGCCCCAGTTGCCATTGCCGCCCGTCGCGCCCGTGTCGAAGAAATCGTTGTGCCCACCGTTTGCGCCGGCCGGCAGCTTGGCGGCGGCATTGCCCGTCCCTTGCGCCAGCGACGTGACGGAGGCCGGGATGTTGTAGACGCCCCAGTGCCAGAAACCGCTGCCCGTCGGCGCGTCCGGGTCATAGACCTGGATGGCGTAGGACTTGGTGCCAGCCGGCGGATTGGCCCACACCAGCGTCGGCGAGACGTTGTCGCCCTTGCAGCCGAAGCCGTTGAGCACGTGCTTGTTGGCGATGGTGCTGCCCCCGGCGATGTCGGGGCTGGACAGCGTGAAGCTGCTGGTCGGCTTGCTCAGTGACGGGAGCGACGGCATTGAACCCGAGCAGCCGGCCAGCAGCGCAGCAGCGGCGGCGGTGGCAAGCAGGACGGGCGAGAAATGGGTACGTTGGCGTTGCATCGTGCAGAGTCTCCAGAGGCTGAAATCGGTTGCCGCGCATGGGCGTGGATATTCTGTCAGTCCCTGGCCGTCTGGTTCACCCCATGAACCCGAGGTCCGGCAGGGAGATTGATCAGGTACGGCCCGGCTCGACGGCATGGCAGGACAATGCCGCGCATGCACTACCTCCACACCATGGTCCGCATCACCGATGTCGATGCCTCGCTCCATTTCTACCGCGACGCCCTGGGCTTGCAGGTGCTCTCGCGCCGCGACGTGCCGCAGGGGCGCTTCACGCTGATCTTCCTGGCCGCGCCGGGCAACGAGACGGCGCAGGTCGAACTCACCCACAACTGGGATCCCGAGGCTTACACCGGCGGGCGCAACTTCGGGCACCTCGCCTATGCGGTGGACGACATCTACGCGACCTGCCAGCGGCTGATGGACCACGGCGTGACGATCAACCGGCCGCCGCGGGATGGGCGGATGGCGTTCGTGCGCTCGCCGGACGGGATCTCGGTCGAGCTGCTGCAGCATGGGGCGGCGCTGGCGGTGGCGGAGCCTTGGGCGTCGATGCCGAATGTGGGCGCATGGTGAATGTGGTGAAGGCAGACCCGTGCCGCGCTCCGCTGCGGCGCATGTGCCGCATGCCTGCAACCTCCTGAACGCCTGACGCACCGAACCCCATGTACCGCAGACGCTTGTCCCTGGCCCTGGGCGTGCTGGCCCTGGCGTTCATGTTGCAGGGCGCCGTGGCCTGGTGGGCGATCGACGTGGCCACCGGCCATGTGCAGCGGGGCCGGGTGGTCAGTGACCTGCTGAAGGGTTATCTGGAACTCTCGGCCACCAAGCAGCGCCTGCGGAGCTGGACCTCGCAAGTCTTGCTGCAGGCGGGTGCCGATGGCCAGCTGCGCGACCGCTACCAGCTGGACATGCTCATGACACTGGAGCGGCTGGAAGGCTATGCCCTGCTCGCCGCAGAACTCGACAACGACGTCCACCGCGCCGCCATCGATCTGGCACAGCGGCGCGAGACGCTGGACATCCTGCGGCGCAGCCTGGAGGAGCTGCGCGTGGCACTGGCGAGCGCACGGCCCATGCCCCGCGATGCCGACCCCACCGTCGCCTGGGCCGAGCTGACACGGGTATTCGATGC
Source organism: Sphaerotilus sp. (assembly GCF_034519685.1). Taxonomy (GTDB): domain Bacteria; phylum Pseudomonadota; class Gammaproteobacteria; order Burkholderiales; family Burkholderiaceae_C; genus Sphaerotilus. The sequence continues at coordinate 1,094,232 of NZ_JAXHOF010000003.1, forward strand.
CTCGCAAGGCCGGGACTTGCGCAGCCTGCTGGCCCAGACGATTGCCCGGGAGCAGCAAGCCGTGAACCGCGAGCGGGCAGCGGCAGACCGCTCCTTGTCGCTGCTGGCGGCCGGCGCGCTGGGGGCCACGCTGGTGATCGCGGCCGCTGCCGCCGTGCTCGCGATGCACTTCGCCCGCGCATTGCGCCAGCCCCTGGACGAGCTGGCCGCCGGTGCCAAGGCCTTGCAGCGCGGCGAGCTGGACCATCGCATCCCGGACCAGCGGAACGACGAGTTCGCCATCCTGGCGAGCACCGTGAACGCCATGGCCCAGGAGCTGCAGCAGCACCGGGCCCGGGAGGCACAGGTCCGCCACGACCTGGAGGAGCAGGTGCAGACCCGCACGGCCGAACTGCAGCAGGCCCTGCAGGCGCTGCAGTCCGTGGATGCCTCGCGGCGCAGGCTGTTCGCCGACATCAGCCACGAATTGCGCACCCCCACCACCGCGATCCGCGGGGAGGCCGAGATCGCGCTCAGGGGCCGCGACAAGCCCTTGGCCGAGTACCAGGACGCACTGCGCCGCATCGTCGACACCGCCAGCCAGCTCAGCCAGATCATCGACGACCTGCTGACCATGGCCCGCAGCGACGCCGAGGCGCTGAGCATCCAGCAGCGTCCCGTGTCGATCCGGACGCCCCTGCAGGAAGCCTTGCAGCAAGCCCAGCCGCTGGCGGCTTCCTGCCAGGTGACGCTGCACGTGCAGGATGTGCTGCCGGAACAGCTCTGCGTGCTGGGGGATGCGGCACGCCTGCGGCAGCTGATCATGCTGCTGCTCGACAACGCGATCCGCTATTCGCACCGCGGCGGCGCGGTGCACATCCGTACCCGGTGCAGCGACGACGGCACACGCTGGCAGCTGGAGGTGCACGACCACGGGATCGGCCTGCAACTCGAGGAACTGCCCCACCTCTTCGAGCGCCACTTCCGCGGCACACGGGCCCGGGTGCACCGGGCCGACGGGACCGGTCTGGGCTTGCCACTGGCCCAGACCCTGACCAAATCCCACAGCGGCCAGCTGCAGCTGCAGCCCCACCCCGAAGGCGGCACGGTGGCATGCCTGAGCCTGCCGCTGCGGGCCCGTGATGCCGCAGCGCTGCCCTCCTCCTCCACATGAACATCCTCATCGTTGAAGACGACCGGCGCGTGGCCGACTTTCTGGAGCGCGGCCTGCGCGCCGAGGGCCACCGCGTGCAGGTCGCCCGCACTGGCCCCGAAGGACTGCAGATGGCCACGGACCTCGACGCCATGCGCGTGACCCGCGCCGGCCAGGCGCTGGACCTCACCGCCCGGGAACTGGCCCTGCTGGAGTTGCTGATGAGCGCCCCGGGGCGGCTCTACAGCCGCGAACGCATCCTGGCCAATGTCTGGGGGGTGCATGAAGACCCACTGACGAACGTGGTCGATGTCTACATCCGCCGCTTGCGCAGCAAGATCGACGAGGGACAGGGGCCGTCGCTCATCCACACCGTGCGGGGTCTGGGCTACCGCCTGGAGGCACCGGGCTAGGCGCCATGGCATGGCATGGCATGGCATGGCATGGCATGGCATGGCATGGCGACACAGGATCGTCATCTTCTCGTCATCTGGGGCAAGGGTTCCGTTCATGCAACGGCAGCGGCGGTTTCATGCATGCCCAGCAGACTCTCGCCTGTGTCCACTCGCTGAAGAGAAGCTTCCATGTCCATCCGCCACCCGGTCCTCGCCTCCTCCCCTGCCCCGCGCCGCACGCTGCTGGCAGCCGCCCTGCTCGCCCTGTCTGGCACGGCTGCGGCCTTCTCGCCCACTGTCGTCAACACGAACATCACCGAAGCCGATGTCCGGTCCGCACAGGAAGGCTGGGGCAAGGCCCTCATCCAGATCAGCGAAGACCACGCCAGCGGCGGTCTGAGCAAGGCCAAGGCCACGGCAGGCGCCGTCCTCGACGCCGCCTATGGCTACAACATGGGCGTGGTGCTGTTCAAGCCCACCCTGGCCCACGGCCAGCAGACCTTCCGCACCACCCGAGCCGGTGCACTGGCCTACTTCGTCGGCGACGACAAGACCTACCCCGACGACACCGGCTTCGCCCTCAAGGGCTGGAAGAAATACGAGTTCAAGAATGCCGGCGTATTCATCAATGGTGACCTGGCGCTGACCCAGGGCCATGTGATGCTGACCGACAAGCAGGGCAAGGTCACGGTGGTCGACAAGACCTGGGGCTTCAAGAAGGACGAGAAGGGACAGCTGCGCATCGTGCTGCACCACTCGTCACTGCCGTACCAGCCGGCCAAGTGAGCTACAGCACTGTGCCGGGGACGCTTTGATCCAGACCGAGACAGCCGCATGGCTCATCGCAGCAGCAGCCAGATTTCATTGCGACGCATGAACCAGGGCGTCATGGGGCTGTTGTAGCGTGCCAAGACCGGCTGGCCCTGTGTGGCCACGCCGACGGCAGTCAGGCTACCTCAGGAAGGCCGCTGCCGGCCCCAAGGAAGCGCATCAGTGGGTGTTTAAGCGCCTTGGCTGGGGTGGCCTTAGGGGAGGAAAAAGGGCGTTTGAATTTCCTATCCTCCGGGGACATGCTGTTCGCTTGCTGGTCTTTGTCTGCGCCCATGCTGACGCTCAGCGATTACTCGCGCTCCAGTTCCAGGTAAGTCCTGCTGGCGTTGCCGGGCATCAGCTCGGCGGCATTCAGCAATCGCGTGAAAGGTGCGGCGTTGAAGGACTTCACCGCTGCGCTGGCGTCAGTGCCGTCGTCCACCGCCTTTTTCATGTGCGCGCGCAGGGCCATCAGATAGGCCTGGGTGTCGGCCTTGGCCGTAGCCACGTTGGTGACGCTGCCGTGACCAGGCACCAGCACGGCCGGGTTCAGCTGCTCGACAACGGCAAAGGTGGCCAGCCAGCGCTGAGTATGGCTAACGGGCAGCACACCCAGCATGCGGTCTACGTAGACCACGTCGCCGGTGAACAACACGTTTTTACCCGGTAGCCAAACCATGGTGTCACCCGGCGTGTGCGCGCCCCCGCGGTGCTTGAAGTCAAAGACGACACCGCCGAGTTCCAGCCGCTCGTCGCTGCCACTGAGCCAGCGCGTGGGCAGCGTGGGCACGGTGCCGTCGGCCTTGGCACCCAACGTGGCCTTTAGGCTCTGCAGGTGGTCGTTACCGCGGTTGTTCATGTCGGCCTTGGCATGGGCGTGCGCGATGATTTCAATGCCCTGTGCCGCAAAGTAGCCATTGCCCAGCCAGCGGTGGTCTTGCCCGCCGGTGTTGAAGACCCACTTCAGCGGCTGCTGCGTCACGGCTTTTACAGCGTCGTGGATCTGCCGGGCGCTTTGAAAGGTGGCTCCACTGTCGATAAGCGCGGCGCCGGAGTTTGTCACCACCAGTCCGATGTTGGCGTTCAGGCCTTCGTTCTCCACGGAACGGGCGCCTTTGTCGCCGACATGGGCATAGACCCCGTCAGCAACACGTTGGAAACGAACCTCCACGGCCTGCACAGCCAGGGGCACTGCAGCCAACAAGGTGGCGGCCAACCACCGAGTGAATTTGCGATTCATCGTTTTCAAGTTAAGCCTTTCAAGGTACCGCGTTGAACAGAAAGCGCGCGGGTACTGCCGCGGCACCTGGCGCGTGCGTTGAGAAAGTGTCAGGCTGGTCATGTGTGGGTCTCCTGCAGTGAATACGAAAGAGCCCACGAAAGGATGCGTCGCTGTTACAAAAAACGCGCGATGCCCTCGATATCTTCAGGAAACAGCTGCCCGGCTTCACTCATCACCACCCTCAGGGCGATTGCATCAAATATTTCTTGACAGAAGTGCCAGAAAGCTGGTCTTGAAGTGAGAGAGAAGTCCGAGTGAGATGCCTGTGACGAGTACAGAAGACCCCCCCGGAGACCTGAGCGCCTTCGCAGACCTGCCCGACCCGCGCCGACGCCACTGCCGCCACCCGCTGCAGGAGCTGCTGCTGGTGGCCTTCGCGGGGATCGCCAGCGGGGCGCAGGACTGGGTGGGCGTGAGCGACTGGGGGGCGCTCAAGCTGGACTGGCTGCGCCGCTTCCTGCCCTTCGAGCAGGGCGTGGCCTCGCACGACACCTTCAACCGGGTGTTCGCACTGCTGGACTCGAAGGCGTTCGAGGCGTGTTTCATCCGCTGGATGCAGCCGCTGTGCCCGGCCGTGGAGGGTGGCCCCACGATCGCCATCGACGGCAAGAGCGTGCGCGGCTCGCGCACCGGGGGCGCAGCGATGGTGCATCTGGTGTCGGCCTGCCACACCGCCAGCGGCCTGACGCTCGGGCAGGTGCGCACTCCCGCCAAGAGCAACGAGATCACGGCGATCCCCGAACTGCTGGACGCACTCGATGTCAAGGGTGCCACCGTCACGATCGACGCGCTGGGCTGTCAGCGTGACATCGCCGCGAAGATCCGCGAGCGCGGGGCCGAGTTCATCCTGTCGGCCAAGGACAACCAGGCCACGCTCGCGCAGGCCACACAGACCCTGTTCGACCGCTCCGTGCAGGATGTCGAGCGCGGCCTCCTGCAGCAGGACATCACCCTCGACAAGGGCCACAGCCGCCTGGAGACCCGCCGCTGCGTCGTCGCCCATGACGTGAGCACGCTGCCCGAGGCAATCCGCCGGGACTGGCCCGACCTGAAGACCGCCATCATGGTCGAATCCACCCGCGAGTTCATCAACGGGCGCCACCAGGGCGAGGCCAGCACCGAGCGGCGCTACTACATCAGCTCCGCCGCCTTCGACCCCAGCGAGTTCAACCGCCGCATCCGCCAGCACTGGCACATCGAGAACCAGTGCCACTGGGTGCTTGATGTCGTCTTCGGCGAGGATGACGCCCGAATCTATGTCGGCCACGGCGCACAGAACTTCGCCATCCTGCGCCGCATCGTGCTCAACCTCCTCAAGCGCGAAACTTCCACCAAGGCCAGCGTGCGCCGCAAGTGGAACCGCCTCAGCTGGAGCCCCGATTACCTGCAGAGCCTGTTCGGCCTCGTGCCCTTGTGAGCCCGTCTCCCTCTCCTCGTCACCAACCGCTGTCTTTTTTGTCAAGAACTATTTGATGCAATCGCCCTGTCACCACCCTGCCGTCTCGACCCAGCACCACCGTCACCGGCAGGCCCTTGGGCTTAGGCAGCGCACGTGCGATCTCGGGCGTCACCCACGCCGAGGCAAACTGGTAGCCGCGCCGCGAGAGGTAAGCCGTCGCATCCTCTGGCTTCTTGTCGATCGACAGTCCCACAACACGCAGGCCGCGGTTGGCGTGGGCGCGCTGCAGTTGGTCGATCAGCGGCGACTGCACGGCACAGAACGGGCACCAACTGGCCCACCAATAGAGCACGACGACGTGGCCATTCAGTGTGGCTGGGTGCAGTGTCGTGCCACCCAGCAAGGGCAGGTCGGGCAGGATCAGGCGCGAACCCACGGGCGGTGGCGGGCGGGCTTCGCGCTTGCTCGGCGATGGGGTTTGAGCCTGAACGGGCGCCCCGCATACGCCCCATGCCCAGGGGATCAAAGGCGCCAGTTTCAAAAGCACCCGACGCGCCGGACCGATGGCTTTCACTGGTTGACGGGTGACTTCGGGTCCATCAGCAAGCCGACCAGATCGGCGATTTGTTCAGGCTGGAGGATGCCGTTGAGACCAAATCGCGGCATGTTGGAGCAGGCCGAAAAAGCGTGCGAGTTATAGATCTTGTCGTAGGTGTATTTGACGATGGCTTCGCTGTTACCCCGGAGCTTGCCGTATTGGTTCAAACCGGGACCCAAGGTGCCGTAAGACAGCTCTTGTTTGGTCATTTGGTGACACGCATAGCAGTTGCCGCCAGGCTTTTGATTCGGGTTGTTGTCGCCCACGCGCAGGCCATAACCGCTTTGGGCGATCGCTTCGCCCCTCTTCCAGTCTCCGATCAATGTGCCGCTGGCGGGGTACACCACCTTCATCGCAGCGTTCATTTTCTCGACGCGCTCGGCATCGGCTTTGCTCGGTTTGTCCCTTGCGGCGCTGCAAATTTTTTGGGTGTCGTCTTGCACGAGGCGTTTCTCCCAACCCGGTTGCATGTTCTGCCAAGAACTGGCGACGGCCTGTTCGGCGCTCGGGAATCCTGCGCTGCCACCCAGGCTTCCGCAACCAACCAACAAGGTCACTGCGCCAGCGCTCAGGAGAAGGTTTTTCGGTTTCATGTTTTGTTCTCTCTTGCCGCTTCAGCGCTTGATGTAAGGGGACTTGATCTCGTTGCCATTGCCTATTGCGTTCATGTAGGTCAGCAAGGCCGTCACTGCATCGGATGTGTATTGAACGTCGGGGTGACGCATCTGCCAGTAGCAGTCCCACATGCGGTGCTGCAGCGTACGCACCTCGCTTTGCGAGACGCGATAGGCAGGCCATGTCGCAACTCCAGTTGCTGCGCCTTCCGTCTTCAGCAGGTTGGGCAAACCCTGTAGGCGGATGCGCTTGCCGTCCTCGGCATGGCAGGTCGCGCAGGAGAAGTCAAAGGGGCCGCTGCGACGCCAAAAGAGGTCTTCACCCGTCTTGACTGCTGCATTCACAGCGGGGTGGCTGGTGTCAACCTTGAACGCCATGCCGTTGGACTTGGCTGCGACGAATGTGGCGATTGCCGCCATGTCCGAGCCTGGACCCTTGCTCTTGAAAGCGCCCTTGTTGAAATACGGTTTGGTGTCCCAACCCTGCAGGGTTTCCATGCAGTACACCAAGCGCGCTTCGAGGTCCATGACCTTGCGCGCGTCGGCAAAGTAGCGCGGCAATTCTGCGTAAGCGCCCTCGAGCTTGCCCGGGCCTTTACCCAGATCGCAGGTTTCCAGCGACGCGTTCTTGGTGCCCCGTTTGGTTTTCCACAGTACTTCGCCCCGCATTTCCCAAAGCTCGGCTGGGTTGCCATCTTGAAGGGCGGCGCGATACGCGGCGATGCCGGCGTCAGACTGGTCTTGAGCAAGCAGCGGCTGGGCCAAACCGGCCGTTGCCACGGCCGCAATGGCCCATGCGTTGATGTTCATCTGATTGGGACTCCGGTCATTTGATGTGTGAGCTTCTGTCTCGAACGGAGTGGTTGGCAATCCACATATTGCCGTTCGAGCAATATCAGTCAACGCGGATGTTAGTCATTTCTGAACATTGCGAGCTCAGGGTTTGTGCTCAGACTTCCGGGCCGCAGGTGTGAGGTAGCCAGACTGGAGGGCATGACGATAGAACGCGCTGCAGTTGTAGCGTGTCCAGCGAGGCCAGGCTGCCAATGGCGTGCCCCAGGTCCGTCAGCTGCTTGATGAGCGTCAGCCGACGAACGTCATCGGCCGAGTACAGGCGTTGACCGCTCGGCGTCAGCGCTGGCTGGGTCAGCCCGTAGCGGCGCTCCCCTACGCGCAGCGTGGCCACCGGCATGTGCAACATGCGCGCCACCGCCCCACTGCGGTGGAGTGACGGCTCCGCGGCCTTCGTCACCTCCGCTGCGGGAAGTGGGGACGGTCTTGTTGGCTTGGTTTTTTCCATTTTTTGACTCGTTTTTGACGCCGATAATATGGCCATTTCCGCATCAATGTATTTCTTGAACTGCTTTTGAGTTGGTCCTGTCGTACAATTTGACGACAATGAGCCATCCACAGCGTGTGTCGCAACCCTCGATGAAGCCAACACACCAAGTGCACATCCGGGTACACGCTGCCCTGGTCTCGCACAAGGACAGCACATGACCGAACTGCGCTCACTGATCGTCGTGCTCGGCGACCAGCTCGATCTTGATGCCTCCGCCTTTGATGACTTCGATGCCAGCGTTGACGCCGTGTGGATGGCTGAAGTCGCCGAGGAGTCGACACATGTCTGGTCGAGCAAGCCGAGGACAGTGACGTTCCTGTCGGCCATGCGCCACTTCGCGCTGGCGCTGCAGGCCGCTGGTCGTCCGCTGCACTACACGCGCCTGGACACATCCTCAAAAGCCAGCACCCTGGCGGGCACCCTGCAGGCGGACCTCCTGCACCTGAAGCCTGCCCGCCTGCTGATGACCGCTCCGGGTGACTGGCGGGTGCTGCAAGCGATCAAGGCCGTGGCTGCGTCCCATGGGCTGCCGCTGGACATCCGCGAGGACCGCCATTTTTTCAGCAGCGTCCGTGATTTCGCAGCGCATGCCAAAGGCCGCAAGTCGTTGCGCATGGAGTATTTTTATCGCGAGCAGCGCAAGCGGCATGACGTCCTGATGCAAGGCGATGCGCCTGTGGGTGGGCAGTGGAACTTCGATGCCGAGAACCGCGAAGCCTTCGGTCCTGCCGGCCCCGGCAACGTGCCGCCTCGCACGGCGTTCGAGCCCGACGCCATCACGCGTGAAGTGATCGCGCTCGTCCACGACCGCTTCGCAGACCATCCCGGCCGGCTCGACAGTTTTGCCTGGCCAGTGACACGCGCCCAGGCGCTGCAGTCATTGCAGGTCTTCATCCAGGAACGGCTGCCGTTGTTCGGTCGTTACCAGGACGCGATGTGGTCGGGTGATGCGTGGCTGTACCACTCGCACTTGTCGGCCGCGCTCAATCTGAAGCTGTTGAACCCCCGTGAAGTGGTCGCAGCGGCCGAGGCCGCTTACCACAGTGGACACGCGCCATTGGCCAGCGTCGAAGGCTTCATCCGGCAGATCCTGGGCTGGCGCGAGTATGTGCGCGGTGTCTACTGGACCCAGATGCCGGCCTACCAGGAACGCAATGCGCTGGGTGCCCAGGAAGACCTGCCCGCCTGGTTCTGGACCGGCGCCACCGACATGGTCTGCCTGCGCGACGCACTGGTGCAAACGCTGGAACACGGCTATGCCAACCACATCCAGCGCCTGATGGTGACGGGTCTGTACGCGTTGATGTTAGGCGTCGAGCCGAAACAGGTGCATGCCTGGTACCTGGCGGTCTACGTCGATGCGGTCGAGTGGGTCGAGCTGCCCAACACGCTGGGCATGAGCCAGTACGCCGACGGCGGCGTGATGGGCAGCAAGCCCTACGTCGCCACCGGCAAGTACCTCCAGCGCATGAGTCCCTACTGCAAGGGCTGCCGCTACGACCCGGCGCAACGCAGCGGCGACAGCGCCTGCCCGTTCACGACGCTTTACTGGGACTTCCTGATGCGGCATGAGGACACCCTGGCGCGCAACCCGCGCATGGCATTGCAGGTGAAGAACGTGGCGCGGCTGACCGATGTGCAGAAGCAGGAGGTGACCCAGCGTGCGGCGGCCATCCGCTGCGGCGACGTCGGTGTCGCACATGGGTGAGCGCTTCTGCCACCTGCAGGTTGCACCTGGCCGCCGATCCGCTGACCGTTGACGAGAGGCCTGCATGATGACCAACGCTGCGAACGAGAACATCCAGAAAGCCGTACCGTTGACCGTGCTGTACGACGGCGCCTGCCCGCTGTGTCGCCGTGAGATTGGCGTCTACCGTGGTCTGCAGCCATTGCACCTTGATGCGCCGGTGTGTTTTGCTGATGTCAGCGACACCACGCTGCCGCTGCCGCCGGACACCACACGCGAGCAACTGCTGGCGCGCTTCCACGTGCGCGGTCGCAACGGTGAACTGCTCAGCGGAGCGCAGGCGTTCCTGGCGCTGTGGGCTGCATTGCCTGGCTGGCGTTGGCTGGCCCTGGCAGGCCGCGTGCCGGGTGCCGTCTGGGCGATGGAGCGCACCTACCGGCTCTTCTTGCGCTTCCGGCCGAGCTTGCAACGCTGGGCTTTTCGTCTGGACAAGCTGCGGCAGCGTGCTCGGCTGGAGGACCACCGAAAGGCGTGACGCGCAACGTGATTTCTCAACCTCTGCTGACGGCAACCAAGTCAAATGACCGAAAAAATGAACACGGAAATGAACGAAGACCTGCGCTGCTGCGGCAGCGGTACTTGCATCATCGACGCCGACGGCCGCTGCTGGTGTGGTCAGCAGTGGGACGGGCAGAAAATGGCCCATGCCCCACTGGCGAAGGTTGAAGCCCCCGGCCAAGCGGCTGCGGCGCAGCCGGATCCCAACGACCCGAGATCACCATGAACCTGTTCAACAAACTTCCCGGTTTCGTGCAATCGCAGCCGGGCCGGGAGCAGCAGGTCTGGCAACGCCTGCCGGCCATTGGACTGTGGGGCACGCTGCTGCCGCTGGGGCTGGCAGGGTTGAACCACCTACTGGCGCCAAATGTCGCCGAGTCCAGCGCTGACGCAGCCGCGTTGCTGCTGTGGGATTACACGATGTTCGGCGTCGTGGTGCTGCACTGGACATTAATGCTGACCGTTGCGATCGGATGCTTCATCGTCCGGGTGATGAAGGGGCCGGCGTATGTGGCCGACGCCTACCCATTGCCCACTGAAAGCGAGGAACCGTTGACGGAGAGGCGCCGGACTTAGCCGCGCAAGGTTTGCGCGAGCGGCTGGGCAGATCAAGGCGTTGCACGCACCGCCCTGCCACAGGCGACAAGCGCGTCGATGCGCGCCATGACCAGCGCGCCGCTCGCTGAGTAGGGATCAAATTCAGGCCAGGCGATCTTCGTTTGCGGATCCACGTCCGACAGACTGACGTGTGCCATGGACCAGCCACGGTAGCGGCGCTCGACAATGCTCTCGCAGTGAAGCAGCTCCAGTTCCTTGTGACGTGGGTCTGCGTGAATGCGTGCATACAGACTCGTCACTCTGTTGCGGTCTCCTTCCAGCGCCTGCAGATACACCCCCTGGCCTTCGCAGAGCATGCCCGTGATGTCGTTTTCCGTGTTCCAGGCGTGGGCCTTGCGCAAAATCGAATCGGTGCGTGCCACCGTCTGTGGGCCTACGGGTCTGCTCAAGTAAATCAGGCGAATCAGCATGCTTCGGGTCTCATGGACGATGTTGTGGTGACAGTCTTGGACGCCAGCCGGTCGTCCTCCGTTGGCGGTTGCCCTCCCGCGCGATTCAGCAGCGCCATGGCGGCTTGCACATCCCCGCGCTGCGCTCGTTCGGTGAAGTAATCCGCTGTCTTCAGCGCCGCCAGCTTTTCGGCTACTGCGCTCACGATGAACTGGTTGAGCGTCGTGCCATCTTCCCTGGCCACCTGTTCAGCCCCTGTCTTCAGCGATCGGGGCAGGCGCAGGGCGTAATTGCTCGGTGTTCCCATCACGAACTCCTTGGGTCTTGCTGGAAAAACTGCCGAGGTGTCAGCACCGACACCCCGAACTTCATGGACTGGGGCAGAAAATCCCGTGCATTGAAGGTCACGAGGCCCACTGACGCCCCCAGCACCTGCCGGTTGGCCGCGACCTCCAGCACCAGATCATCGTTCGGGTCTTTCAACTGGGGCCGCCAGAGGAAATGGATCGACACCTGCGTCAATCGCCCCGCCAGCACATCCAGCAGGTTGAGCACAGAAGCCCGCTCCACGCCTGCCGCCTTGAGATGCTCCGGCCGTGTCAAGACGGCCTCGTACTCCAGAAACAGCGGCACGCTGCACAACACCGCCCACCGCTGCGTGATGACCTCTCGCACGATCTCGGCGGAAGCGCCTGTCGGGCTGCGCACTGCGGCCACCAGTACATTGGTATCCAGAACAATGTTCATATTGCCTGCAATATATGGCAAGGCTCATCGATCTGCAATCCCTACAGGCTGTTCACCATGAATGACAAAGCCCGACCGGCTCACACCGATCGGGCTTTTCTTAGCAGGCGTTGATGCGCTGCGTAGGTACCCGCTTTCGCGGGCATGACGGGGATTGGCTTACTTCTTGCTATTCGGCGTGCGGCCCACGGCTTGCAGTACCAGGTCGTAGACGCCTTCCGACTTCGTGCCGGGCTTGCAGCCCACCGAACCCGGCTTTGTTGTACAACTCGACTCGATCATTGATGATCGCGCGACGATGTAGGCCGACGAGAGGGATCACCATGAACTACGCACAGACCATCTACCAGCGCAGCCTGCAACTGCCGGACACTGCGGCGCAAGAGGCGCTCGACTTCATCGACTTCCTGCTCCAACGCTACGCCCCTGCTGCGGCCAGAACACCCGGTCGAGGCGATGCCGCCCCACAGGACACCGCCGCGTTCCTGCGCGCTGTGGCCGGAGGGTGGGGTGATGACATCCCGGACGACATCGACGACACGGACCTGGGAACGGATACCCCCCGAGACTCGCTCTGACGGACATCGGCCACATGACCACGCCCGTGACCGCCCCACGCTACCTGCACCCAACCCGAACAGACCTCGGGCATCACTTCCGGTCCATCGGCTCCGGCTCCGCGTCCGGCACTTGCGCCATCGCGGCCATGAACTTGTCCCGGCTGCTGCGGGTGGCCCGCTGCTCCAGGTAGTCCTGGGTGGCCAGCGCCGACAGCTTTTCGGCCAGCGCCGTGCTGATGAGCTGGTTGACCGAGATGCCCTCCTGCGATGCGTAGACCTTGGCGTTCTTGTGCAAGGATTCGGGCAAGCGGATGCTGAGTGCGCTCATGGCTGCTTCCTTTCCGGCTGGTTCAAATCGTTCAGGTTCAAGAATGTCTGCGGCGTCATCACCTTGATGCCAAGGGAAGAGGCCGCCGCGAAATCCCGCAGGTTCCAGGTGACGATGCATTGGCACTGCCCGTTCACGGCCGCCTCCAGCACCATGTCGTCTTTCACGTCCGCCAGTCGGGGGCGCCACAGGAAATGCACCGTCTGGCGAACGGCCATGGCGCAAAGGTAGTCGAGGATGTCCGTCACGGCGGCAGGGGCGACCGGCACCATGCCTGGGCGCAGCAGGACATCCTCGTACTCCATGACCAGTGGAACCGTGACCACAGGCTGGTAGCGCCCCTGATCCAGTTGCGTCAGCAGCTCGAATGACCAACCGGCCCTCGAACGCAGGGCGGCGACGAGCACGTTGGTGTCGATGACAATTTTTAGCACATGGTGCATGGTATTGCCAATGATACCGAAACATGCTGCATGTCTCCAACAAAAAGCCCGACCGGCTCACACCGATCGGGCTTTTCTTCGCAGGCGTTGATGCGCTGCGTGGGTACCCGCTTTCGCGGGTATGACGGGGATCGGCTTACTTCTTGCCCGGCGGCAGGTCCGTACAGCTACCGTGCGCGACCTCGGCCGCCATCCCGATCGACTCGCCCAGCGTCGGATGCGGATGAATCGTCTTCCCGATGTCCACCGCGTCCGCGCCCATCTCGATGGCCAGCGCGATCTCGCCGATCATGTCGCCCGCATGCGTGCCGACGATGCCGCCGCCGAGGATCTTGCCGTGGCCATGCGCCTCGGGCGAGTCATCGAACAGCAGCTTCGTGAAGCCCTCATCGCGGCCATTGGCGATGGCGCGGCCAGAAGCCGTCCACGGGAACAGGCCCTTCTTGACCTTGATCCCCTGCGCCTTCGCCTGGTCCTCGGTCAGCCCCACCCACGCCACTTCCGGATCGGTGTAGGCCACGCTCGGGATCACGCGGGCGTTGAACGCGGCCGAGGCCAGCTCCTTGTTGCCCTGCAGCGTGCCGGCGATGACTTCCGCCGCGACGTGCGCCTCATGCACCGCCTTGTGCGCCAGCATCGGCTGCCCGACGATGTCGCCGATGGCGAAGATGTGCGGCACGTTGGTGCGCATCTGGATGTCGACGTTGATAAACCCGCGATCGGTCACCGCCACGCCGGCCTTGTCGGCGGCGAGCTTCTTGCCATTGGGCGTGCGGCCCACGGCTTGCAGCACCAGGTCGTAGATGCCTTCCGACTTCGTGCCGTCCAGCCCCTCGAACTGCACCTTGATGCCTTCCGGGGTGGCTTCGGCGCCGACGGTCTTCGTCTTCAACAGGATGTTGTCGAAGCGCTTGGCGTTCATCTTCTGCCAGACCTTGACGAGGTCACGGTCCGCGCCCTGCATCAGGCCGTCGAGCATTTCCACCACGTCCAGGCGGGCGCCCAGCGTGCTGTAGACGGTGCCCATCTCCAGGCCGATGATGCCGCCGCCGACGATGAGCATCTTCTTCGGCACGGACTTGAGCGCGAGCGCCCCGGTCGAGTCGACGATGCGCTCATCCTGCGGGAAGAACGGCAGGCGCACGGCCTGCGAGCCCGCCGCGATGATGGCGTGCTTGAACTTCACGACCTTGGCGCCGCCAGCGCGCTCGGTGCCCGCGCCGGTGGTTTCCTCGACCTGCACGTGGTACGGGTCCAGGAACTGGCCGACGCCGCGCACGGTGGTGACCTTGCGCATCTTGGCCATCGCGGCCAGGCCGCCGGTCAGCTTGCCGATGACCTTGTCCTTGTGGCCGCGCAGCTTGTCGATGTTCAGGCTCGGGGCGCCGAACTCGACGCCGAGCGCGCCCAGGTGCGAGACCTCGTCCATCACGGCCGCGACGTGCAGCAGCGCCTTCGACGGGATGCAGCCCACGTTCAGGCACACGCCGCCGAGCGTCGCGTAACGCTCGACGATGACGACCTTCAGACCCAGATCGGCCGCACGGAACGCCGCCGAGTAGCCGCCGGGGCCGGCGCCGAGCACGAGCAGGTCGCACTCGACATCGGCCGCGCCGCTGTAGCTCCCTGCATTACTCCCTCCCCCAGCGGGGGAGGGTTGGGGAGGGGGTGAAGCCGCAGGCGAAGCTTGTGCCGCTGGGGGAGGGTTAACAGCCGCAGCCGCCTCCGCGCTGTCCAGCACCAGGATCACGCTACCCTGGTTCATCTTGTCGCCGATGGCGACCTTCAGCTCCTTGACCACACCCGCGTGGCTCGACGGAATCTCCATCGACGCCTTGTCAGACTCCACCGTGATGAGGCTCTGTTCGGCCTTCACCGTGTCGCCGGCCTTCACCAGCAGCTCGATGATCGCCACGTCCTTGAAGTCGCCGATGTCGGGGACTTGTACTTCGATCAATGCCATGTCAGTGACTCCCGATCACAGCACGATGCGGCGGAAGTCCGCCAGCAGCGATGCGAAGTAGACGTTGAAGCGCGCAGCCGACGCGCCGTCGATGACGCGGTGGTCCCACGACAGCGACAGCGGCAGCATCAGGCGCGGCTGGAAAGCCTTGCCGTCCCACTTCGGCTCGATCTGGCTCTTGCAGACGCCCATGATCGCCACTTCCGGGGCGTTGATGATCGGCGTGAAATACCGGCCACCGATGCCGCCCAGCGACGAGATCGTGAAGCACGCACCGCTCATGTCGGCCGGGCCGAGCTTGCCGTCGCGTGCTTTCTTCGCCAGCTCGCCCATTTCCTGGCTGATCTGGACGATGCCCTTCTTGTCGCAGTCCTTGATGACCGGGACCACCAGGCCGTTGGGCGTGTCCGCCGCGAAGCCGATGTGGAAGTAGTTCTTCAGCACCAGCGTGTCGCCGTCCAGCGAGCTGTTGAACTCGGGGAACTTCTTCAGCGCCGCGACCGCCGCCTTGATCATGAAGGCCAGCATCGTGACCTTGACGCCGGACTTCTCGTTTTCCTTGTTGGTGGCCACGCGGAAGGCTTCGAGGTCGGTGATGTCCGCATCGTCGTGGTTGGTGACGTGCGGGATGACGACCCAGTTGCGGTGCAGGTTCGCGCCCGAGATCTTCTTGATGCGCGACAGCTCCTTGCGCTCGACCGGGCCGAACTTGGCGAAGTCCACCTTCGGCCAGGCCAGCAGGCCAGGGAAGGCGCCGCCAGCCGCAGCAGCCGGAGCCGGAGCGGGGGCAGCGGCCTTCTGCGCAGCGGTCTGCACGCTGCCGGCCATCACGCCCTTCACGAAGCCCTGGATGTCGGCCTCGGTGATGCGGCCCTTCGGACCGGAGCCCTTGACCTCGGCCAGCGGCACGCCCAGTTCGCGGGCGAACTTGCGCATCGACGGCGAGGCGTGCGGCAGGTTCAGGGCCAGTGCCGTGGTCGGCTCATGGGCCGGCACAGCAGCCGGCGCCGCGGCAGCAACGGATGCCGCCACAGGAGCCGGTGCGGGTGCAGCAGCCGGCGCCGCCGCAGCGACCGGCGCCGCAGCGGGCGCCACCGCCCCCGCCACGCCCTCAAGCACCACGACCAGCGAACCCTTGCTCACCTTGTCGCCGAGCTTGACCTTCAGCTCCTTCACGACACCGGCGTGCGACGACGGAATTTCCATCGACGCCTTGTCGGACTCGACCGTGATCAGGCTCTGCTCCGCCTTCACCGTGTCGCCGACCTTGACCAGCAGCTCGATGACGGCCACTTCGTCGAAGTCGCCGATGTCCGGCACGAACACCTCGATCGCCGCCGACGCGGCATTGCTCCCTCCCCCAGCGGGGGAGGGCTGGGGAGGGGGAACCACGGCGGCCGGTGCTGCAACCGCCGGAGTCGGCGCAGGTGCCGGTGCCGCGGCAGCCGCACCCGCGACCTCCAGCATCACCACGACCGTGCCCTCGTTGACCTTGTCGCCGAGCGCGACCTTGAGTTCCTTGACCACGCCGGCGTGCGACGACGGGATCTCCATCGACGCCTTGTCCGACTCGACCGTCAGCAGGCTCTGCTCGGCCTTGATGGTGTCACCCGCCTTGACGAGCACCTCGATGATCGCCACGTCCTTGAAGTCACCGATGTCCGGGACTTTCACTTCGATCAATGCCATGTTGTGTCTCCGTGTGCTGCTGAGGGTCAGGCGTACAGCGGGTTGATCTTGTCGGCCTTGATGCCGTACTTGGCGATCGCTTCAGCCACCTTGGCGACCGGCACCGCACCTTCATCGGCCAGCGCGCGCAGGGCGGCGACGACGATGTAGTGGCGGTTGATCTCGAAATGCTCGCGCAGCTTGCCGCGGAAGTCGCTGCGGCCGAAACCGTCCGTGCCCAGCACCTTGTAGGCGCGGCCCTTCGGGATGAAGGCGCGGATCTGCTCGGCGTAGGCCTTCATGTAGTCGGTCGAGGCGATGACCGGGCCGGCGTGCGGCTGCAGCTGCTGCGTGACGAACGGGATCTGCGGCGCCTCCATCGGGTGCAGCAGGTTGAAGCGCTCGGCGGCCTGGCCGTCGCGGCCCAGCTCGTTGAAGCTCGGGCAGCTCCACACGTTGGCGGCCACGCCCCACTCTTCCTCCAGCAGCTTCTTCGCGGCGATCGACTCGCGCAGGATCGTGCCCGAGCCCAGCAGGTTGACACGCGGCGTCACCGCCTCGGCGCCCTCTTCGAGCAGGTACATGCCCTTGATGATCTGCTCTTCGGTGCCGGCGGTCAGGCCCGGCATCGGGTAGTTCTCGTTCAGCAGCGTCAGGTAGTAGAAGACGTTTTCCTGCTTCTCGACCATGCGCTTCAGACCGTGCTGCATGATCACGCCGACTTCATGCGCGAAGGTCGGGTCGTAGCTGACGCAGTTCGGGATGGTGCCGGCGAGGATGTGGCTGTGGCCGTCCTCGTGCTGCAGGCCTTCGCCGTTCAGCGTGGTCCGGCCGGAGGTGCCGCCCAGCAGGAATCCGCGGGCCTGCATGTCGCCCGCCGCCCAGGCCAGGTCGCCGATGCGCTGGAAGCCGAACATCGAGTAGTAGACGTAGAACGGCACCATGATGCGGTTCGAGGTCGAGTAGCTCGTGGCCGCCGCAATCCAGCTCGACATGCCGCCGGCTTCATTGATGCCTTCCTGCAGGATCTGGCCGGCCTTGTCCTCGCGGTAGTACATCACCTGGTCCTTGTCGACCGGGGTGTAGTTCTGACCTGCGGGGTTGTAGATGCCGACCTGGCGGAACAGGCCTTCCATGCCGAAGGTGCGCGCCTCGTCCACGAGGATCGGCACCACGCGCGGGCCCAGCGCCTGGTCGCGCAGCAGTTGCGTCAGGAAGCGCACATAGGCCTGCGTCGTCGAGATCTCGCGGCCTTCGGCGGTCGGCTCGATCACGCTCTTGAAGGTTTCCAGCGCCGGCACGGTGAAGCTCTCGTCGGCCTTGGTGCGGCGGTGCGGCAGGTAGCCGCCCAGCGCCTTGCGACGGGCGTGCAGGTACTGCATTTCCGGCGTGTCGTCGGCCGGCTTGTAGAACGGCAGCTTGGGCAGCTCGCTGTCCGGGATCGGCAGGTTGAAGCGGTCGCGGAACAGCTTGATGTCCTCGTCGGTCAGCTTCTTGGTCTGGTGGACGTTGTTCTTGCCTTCGCCGGCCTTGCCCATGCCGAAGCCCTTGACGGTCTTGATCAGCAGCACCGTCGGCTGGCCCTTGGTGTTGACCGCCTTGTGGTAGGCCGCATAGACCTTCTGCGGGTCGTGGCCACCGCGCTTGAGGTTCCAGATGTCGTCGTCGGACATCTTCGACACCATCTCCAGCGTGCGCGGATCGCGGCCGAAGAAATGCTTGCGGACGTAGGCACCGTCGTTGGCCTTGAAGCTCTGGTAGTCGCCGTCCAGCGTGTCCATCATCAGCTTGCGCAGCGCGCCGTCCTTGTCGCGGGCCAGCAGCGGATCCCAGCTGCTGCCCCACAGCAGCTTGATGACGTTCCATCCGGCGCCGCGGAACTCGCTTTCCAGCTCCTGGATGATCTTGCCGTTGCCGCGGACCGGGCCGTCCAGGCGCTGCAGGTTGCAGTTGATGACGAAGATCAGGTTGTCGAGGTTCTCGCGCGCGGCCAGGCCGATGGCGCCGAGCGACTCGACCTCGTCCATTTCACCGTCGCCGCAGAAGACCCAGACCTTGCGGTTCTCGGTGTTGGCGATGCCGCGGGCGTGCAGGTACTTCAGGAAGCGGGCCTGGTAGATCGCCATCAGCGGGCCCAGGCCCATCGAGACGGTCGGGAACTGCCAGAACTCGGGCATCAGCTTCGGATGCGGGTAGCTGGACAGGCCCTTGCCGTCGACTTCCTGGCGGAAGTGGAGGAGCTGCTCTTCGGTCAGGCGGCCTTCGAGGTAGGCGCGGGCGTACACGCCGGGCGAGACATGGCCCTGGATGTAGAGGCAGTCACCGCCGTGGTTCTCGGATTCGGCGTGCCAGAAATGGTTGAAGCCGGCGCCGAACATGTGGGCCAGCGAGGCGAAGGAGCCGATGTGGCCGCCGAGGTCGCCGCCGTCTTCCGGGTTGTGGCGGTTGGCCTTGACGACCATCGCCATCGCGTTCCAGCGCATGTAGGCGCGCAGGCGCTCTTCGATCTCGATGTTGCCGGGGCAGCGCTCTTCCTGGTCGGTCTCGATGGTGTTGACGTAGCCGGTATTGGCCGAGAACGGCATGTCGATGCTGCTCTGGCGCGCGTGCTCCAGCAACTGCTCCAGCAGCTCATGGGCGCGATCGCCCCCTTCGGCCTGGATGACGGCAGACAGCGCGTCCAGCCACTCGCGGGTTTCCTGGGGATCGGAATCAGGGTTGGCCGCACCGGGCAGGCCTTGGGGGATTGCAGACATGGTGTCTCCTCGTTCTGCAGCGTCAGGGGTAGACCGCTGGTTCCCATCTGAACCGGCGGTCAGGCGCACCCCTCCATCGGGGTATGGGGCCGAAGTCTCGCACATCGGGCGAGCAATTTCAAATGGCGCGCAACATTTTCATAATGTGAAACCAACAGGAACCTCTGCGAACCATCCGGCCCGACGCCGGTCGCAACGATAATTCCCGCATGCCTCTGTCCCTACCCAACCGCCCGCCCGTGATCAGCAGTCGTCTGCGGCCTTTGCGGCGCCTGTGGTCCTGGTGGAGACGCCAGTCACCGTCACGTCAGGATCGCATGGCAACGCTTGCGCCGCTGCTGTCGGTGCTGCTGTTTCTCGCAGCCATCATCGCGGCGTTCTGGTACCTGCGGACCGAGGAAATCGACCGGGAGATGGAGTCGGTCAAGCGCGATGCCGAGCTGGTGCAGCAGCAGATCCGCCTGCGCCTGATCGACAACCAGGAACAGCTGGTGCGGCTGGCACGCGAGGTGGTCACGCACACGATCGACCGGGAGCAGCTGCTGGCACAGGCAGAAGCCCTCGTGCGAGACCGACCGGAGATCGTCAGCCTGACCTGGCTGTCGCAGAGCCGGCAGGTCGTGGCACGCCATGTCTCGCCCGATCTGGTGGCCGCCATGCCGCGCCTGGGCACACCCGGCAGCAACGAAGCCTCCGAAGCCCCGCGCCAGGAGGCGACCACGGCGGCCTTCGCCGATGCCAAGTCGCTGCGCCTGCCGGTCTACTCCCGCCCGTTCCACCATGCAGACCGCCTGCTGGTCTTCCAGGTGCATGTGCCGCTGATCGACCACGGCGACTTCGCCGGCACGCTGGTGGCCGAATACGCCATCGAGTCGATGCTGCGCTATTTCGTGCCGGCCGAGGTGTCGCGCCGCCGGGTCATCTCGCTGCTGGACGCCAGCGACGAGGTGATGGTCAGCACCGTCAGCGGCCTGCCCGGACGTCCGAGTCCGGGCCTGACCTACACGGTGCCCTTCGCGCCGGTGGACCATGGCGTCACCTTGCGCGGCGAGGGTTACCGTACCTCGGTCGGGCTGGTCGGCAACACGCTGTTCTGGATGGTGCTGGCCTTGTCGGCGCTGACGCTGTGGATGCTGTTCGGCACCTGGCGCCACATGCGCCGCCGACTGCAGATCCAGGGCGCGCTCGTGCAGGAGACCAATTTCCGCCGTGCGATGGAGAACTCCATGCTCACCGGCATGCGCGCCATGGACAAGGACGGCCGCATCACCTATGTCAACCCGGCCTTCTGCGCCATGACCGGCTTCAGCGAAGCGGAGCTGATCGGCCGCATGCCGCCCTATCCACACTGGCCGCCCGAGCGCATGGAAGAAAGCGCCCGCCTGCTGCTGCAGGAACTCGCCGGCCGCAGCCCTGCCGGCGGCATCGAGGTGCGCGTGCAGCGCAAGGATGGCACGCAGTTCGACGCGCGCATGTACGTCTCGCCGCTGATCGACTCGCGCGGCCACCAGACCGGCTGGATGACCTCGATGACCAACATCACCGAGGCCAAGCGCATCCGCGACCAGCTCACCGCCTCGCACGAACGTTTCACCACGGTGCTCGAAGGACTGGATGCGGCCGTGTCGGTGCTGTCGGTGCAGACCGGCGAGCTGCTGTTCGCCAACCGCACCTACCGGCTCTGGTTCGGCGGCGATGCCCACTGGCACACGCTGCTGGCCGGGCGTCCGCCCAAGTCGGTGGACGAACTCGGTGACGCCATCGACGGCATGACCGGCCTGCCCACCGCAGACCTGGACGAGTCCGGTGCCGAGGCACGCGAGGTGTTCAGCGATGTGCAGCAGAAGTGGTTCGATGTGCGTCCGCGCTATCTGCAATGGACCGACGGCCGGCTGGCGCAGATGCTCATCGCCACCGACATCACCGTGCGCCGCCGCATGGAAGAGCAGACCGCCCACCAGATCGAGCGCGCCCAGGCCACCAGCCGGCTGGTGACGATGGGCGAGATGGCGTCCTCGGTGGCACACGAGCTGAACCAGCCGCTGGCGGCGATCAGCAACTACTGCAGCGGCATGCTGACCCGGCAGCGCGCCGGCACGCTGAAGGACGAAGACCTGATCTCCGCACTGGAGAAGACCTCGAAGCAGGCCCAGCGCGCCGGCCAGATCATCCACCGCATCCGCCAGTTCGTGAAACGCAGCGAGCCGCAGCGCCAGGCCACCCGCGCCGCCGACATCGTCGACGACACGCTGGAGCTGGCCGGGCTGGAGCTGCGCCGGCGCAATGTGTCGATCAACAGCTATGTGGCGCAGCGCCTGCCGGTGCTGCAGGTCGACCCGATCCTGATCGAGCAGGTGCTGCTGAACCTGCTGAAGAACGCCGCCGAGGCCATCGACAACGCCCAGTTGCCGACCAAGCGGCGCACGATCGAGCTGCGGGTCGTGCCGCGCCACACACCCGAGATGGGCGGCGTGATCGAGTTCAGCGTGACCGATGCCGGTCCCGGTCTGAAAGAAGACGTCAGCCGCCGGCTCTACGAGGCCTTCTTCTCCACCAAGACCGATGGCATGGGGATCGGTCTGTCGCTGTGCCGCTCGATCATCGAGTCCCACCAGGGTCGGATCAAAGCGGAGAACCTCTACAATGCCGACAGCATCACAGGTTGTCGTTTCTCCTTCATGCTGCCCGTCGGCACCGCCGGCGACTCCTCCAAAACCTCAGAAATCCACTGACCCCGCATGAGCCTGATCCCCAAAAAAGGCACCGTCTACGTCGTCGATGACGACGAAGCAGTGCGCGATTCGCTGCAGTGGTTGCTGGAAGGCAAGGACTACCGCGTCAAGTGCTTCGATTCCGCTGAAGCCTTCCTGTCGCGCTTTGATCCTCGCGAAGTGGCCTGTCTGGTCGCGGACATCCGCATGGACGGCATGAGCGGCCTGGAGCTGCAGGACCGCCTGCTGGAGCGCCGCAGCCCGCTGCCCATCGTCTTCATCACCGGCCACGGCGACGTGCCGATGGCGGTGACGACGATGAAAAAAGGCGCCGAGGATTTCATCGAGAAGCCCTTCAAGGAAGAAGAGCTGGTCGGCCTCGTCGAACGCATGCTGGACCGCGCCCGCTCGGCCTTCTCCACCCACCAGGAACAGGCCAGCCGCGACGCCCTGCTCGCCCGGCTGACCACGCGCGAAGCACAGGTGCTGGAGCGCATCGTCGCCGGTCGCCTGAACAAGCAGATCGCCGACGACCTGACCATCAGCATCAAGACGGTGGAAGCCCACCGGGCGAACATCATGGAAAAGCTCAACGCCAACACGGTGGCCGATCTGCTCAAGATCGCCCTCGGCGCCACCGCTGCTGCTGCCATCAAGGCCTGAGCACGGCCTCCACGTCGCCCGCAACACCCGATCCCAGCAAGGCCGCTTCCCAGCGGCCTTTTTCATTCCCAGGAGACCTCCCCCATGTCCGCCCAACGCATCGACGGCAACGCCCTGTCTCAGCAACTCCGCGCCGACGTGGCGCAACGCGCCGCCGCCCTGAGCCAGCAGGGCGTCAAGCCCGGCCTGGCCGTGGTCCTCGTCGGCGAGAACCCGGCCAGTGCCGTCTATGTGCGCAACAAGGTCAAGGCCTGCGCCGACAGCGGTCTGCACTCGGTGCTGGAGAAGTACGACGCGACGATGACCGAGGCCGAGCTGCTCGCCCGCATCGACGCGCTCAACAGCGACCCGAGCATCCACGGCATCCTCGTCCAGCTGCCGCTGCCGAAGCACATCGACGACCACAAGGTCATCGAGGCGATCTCGCCGCTGAAGGACGTGGACGGCTTCCACATCGCCTCGGCGGGTGCGCTGATGGTGGGCGAAGTCGGCTTCAAGGCCTGCACGCCCTACGGCTGCATGAAGATGCTCGAATCCATCGGCATGAAGGATCTGCGCGGGAAGCACGCCGTGGTGATCGGCCGCTCGAACATCGTCGGCAAGCCGATGGCGATGATGCTGCTGGCCGCCAACGCCACCGTCACCGTGACCCACAGCGGCACAGCCGATCTGGCCTTCCACACGCGCCAAGCCGACATCGTGGTCGCCGCGGTCGGCAAGCGCAACGTGCTGACCGCCGACATGGTCAAGCCCGGCGCGGTGGTGATCGACGTGGGCATGAACCGCAACGACGAAGGCAAGCTCTGCGGCGACGTGGACTTCGACGGCGTGAAGGAAGTGGCGGGCTGGATCACCCCGGTGCCGGGTGGGGTCGGACCGATGACGATTACGATGCTCCTCGTCAATACGATCGAAGCCGCAGAACGCGCTGCTGCCAGCGCCGCCTGAGGCACTCCGCCCAACGCACGCCATGCCCATGACCGACACGACCTCCACGAACCCCCTGCTGTCCACCCAGGCGCTGCCGCTGTTCGACGCCATCCGGCCCGAGCACGTCACGCCGGCCCTTGATGTGCTGCTGGCCGACGCCGAGGCGGCGCTCGACACCGCCGTGGCGCCGGACACCCCGGCCGACTACGACACGCTGTCGACGGTGCTGTCGGTGGCCACCGAGCGGCTGGGCTGTGCGTGGGGGGCGGTCGGTCACCTGAAGGGCGTCGCGGACACGCCGGAGCTGCGCGCCGCGTTCAACGAGAACCTGCCGCGCATCACCGAGTTCTACACCCGCCAAGGTGCTGATGAGCGGCTTTACGCCAAGTACAAGGCGATTGCCAGCAGCCCGTCCGCCGCAACCCTGAGTGCGCCGAGAAAGCAAGCGCTGTCGCACTGGCTGCGCGACTTCGTGCTGTCCGGCGCCGAGCTGCAGGGTGAGGCCAAGGCCCGCTTCGCCGCGCTCCAGGAGCAGATGGCCGAGCTGGGCCAGAAGTTCTCCGAGCATGTGCTCGACGCGACCGACAGCTTCACGCACTACGCCACGACCGACGAGCTGGCCGGCGTGCCCGAGGACGTGAAGGCTGCCACCCGCGCCGCCGCCGAAGCGGAGGGCAAGGACGGCCACAAGCTGACGCTGCACATGCCGGTCTACCTGCCGGTGATGCAGTACGCCGACGACCGCGCCCTGCGCGAGCGGCTCTACACCGCCTACGTCACCCGCGCCTGCGAAGCCGGTCCGCCCGAGCGCGACAACGGCCCGGTGATGGCCGAGCTGCTGCGCCTGCGCCAGGAAGAGGCCACGCTGCTGGGCTACCCGAGCTACGCCGACGTGTCGCTGGTGCCCAAGATGGCCGAGAGTCCGGCGCAGGTGCTGACCTTCCTGCGCGACCTCGCCCGCCGCGCGCGGCCGTATGCCGAGCGTGATCTGGCCGAGCTGCGCGAGTTCGCGGCGACCGAGCTGGGGCTGGCCGACCTGCAATCGTGGGACAGCGCCTACGCCAGCGAGAAGCTCAAGGAAGCCCGCTACGCCTTCAGCGACCAGGAGGTGAAGCAGTATTTCACCGAGCCGAAGGTGCTCGACGGCCTGTTCCGCATCATCGAGACGCTGTTCGAGGTGGCGATCCGCCCGGACACGGCGCCGGTCTGGCACCCGTCGGTGCGCTTCTACCGCATCGAACGCGCCGGGCAACTCATCGGCCAGTTCTACCTCGACCCGTATGCGCGCCCCGGCAAGCGCCCCGGCGCCTGGATGGACGACGTGAAGGGCCGCTGGCTGCGCCCCGACACCGGTGTGCTGCAGACGCCGGTCGCGCATCTGGTGTGCAACTTCTCGTCCCCGGTGGGTGACAAGCCCGCGCTGCTGACACACGACGAGGTGCAGACCCTGTTCCACGAGTTCGGCCACGGCCTGCACCACATGCTGACGCAGGTCAGCGAGCTGGGCGTGTCGGGCATCTCGGGCGTGGAGTGGGACGCGGTGGAGCTGCCGAGCCAGTTCATGGAGAACTTCTGCTGGGAGTGGGAGGTGCTCAAACACATGACCGCCCATGTGGAGACCGGCGAGCCGCTGCCGCGTGCGCTGTTCGACAAGATGACAGCGGCCAAGAATTTTCAGAGCGGCATGATGACGCTGCGGCAGGTGGAGTTCTCGCTGCTCGACATGCGGCTGCACGCCGAGCCGGGCAGCGACGCGCGCATCCAGCAGGTCGTGGACGAAGTGCGCGACGAGGTGGCGGTGATGCAGCCGCCCGCGTTCAACCGCTTCCAGCACACCTTCTCGCACATCTTCGCGGGCGGCTATTCGGCCGGCTATTACAGCTACAAGTGGGCCGAGCTGCTGAGCGCGGACGCCTGGAGCGCCTTCGAGGAGGAAGGCGTGCTGAACCCGGAGACGGGACGGCGCTACCGGCGCGAAATCCTGGAAGCGGGCGGCGCGCGCGACGCGATCGACAACTTCAAGGCCTTCCGCGGGCGCGAGCCGAACATCGACGCGCTGCTGCGTCATCAGGGGATGGCAGGATGAAATCGACCATGAAACGCTTCACCGCCCTGGGCGCCGCAGCGGCGCTGGCCGTGCTGGCCGGTTGTGCGACGGCCCCCACCACCCCGCTGCCGACCGTCGCCTCGGTCGACCTCGCCCGCTACGCTGGCGCTTGGTACGAGGTCGCCTCGCTACCCAACCGCTTCCAGAAGCAGTGCGCGGCAGACACCCAGGCCCGCTACCGCCAGACCGGCGCCGACATCGAGGTCGTCAACCGCTGCCGCACGGCCGATGGCAAGGTCGACGACATCACCGGTGTCGCCAAGGTCGTCGAAGGCAGCGGCAACGCCAAGCTGCGGGTGAGCTTCTTCCGGCCGTTCTACGGCGACTACTGGATCCTCGCGCTGGGCGGGGATGCGGACTACGGCTGGGTGCTGGTGGGCGAGTCGACGCGCCAGTTCGGCTGGGTGCTCTCGCGCAAGCCGACGATCGCGCCGGCCGATCTGGAGGCTGCGCTGGCCCGCGCCGAGGCGCTGGGCTACGCGCGGTCGGCATTCAAGGCCACGCCGCAGACACAGCCACTGCCCTGACGGGCCGCGCGGTGGCGGATCAGCGCCGGCGCCCGGCGCGCGCCACCTGCTCGCACACCGCCAGCGTCTCCACCGCCACATCGTCCCAGGTGCGGCTCATCGCGGCGGCGATGGCCGGCCGGTCCCACGGCTGGTCGAGCGCCTGCCGCAGCGCCTGGGCCAGCGCCTCGGCGTTCTTCGGCGGGATCAGGATGCCGTTGTCGGCGTGCAGGATCTCGCGCGTGCCGCCCACATCGGTCGCCACCACCGGCCGCCCGCAGGCCACGCCCTCCACCACCACGTTCGGGTAGCCCTCGCTCCAGCTCGGCAGCGTCAGCACATCGGCGGCGTTGATCCACTCGGCGACCTGCTCGGGCGCCTGCCCACCCGGCAGGTGCACCCGCTCGGTCAGCCCGGTCGAGGCCACCAGCGCCATCAGCTCGGCCTTCATCACGCCGTCGCCGACAAGGGCCAGCGTCACCTTCGGGTCGTCCTTGGCGAGCTGCTGGAAGGCAGTGATCAGCTCGCGCATGCCCTTGGCTTCGACGAAGCGGCCGACGTAGACGATCATCTTCTCGTCCGGCTTCACGCCCCATTTCGCGCGCAGCGCCGGCTGGTCGAGCGGCTTGAAGACGGCGGTGTTGAAGCCGTTGATGATGGTGTGGACCCGCTCGGCCGGCGCGTCGAACTCGCGGATCGCGTACTGGCGCATCGCCTCGCTCACCGTGAGCAGCGCGTCGATGCCGGCGATGGTGCGGCGCGTCATCTTCTCGTTCACGCCCGAGCGGACATGGATGTCCGAGCCGAGGGCGCCGACGATGCACGGCACGCCCAGCGCCCGCGCCGTGCGCATCGCGGCGAAGCCGTCCGGGTAGACCCAGTAGGCCAGCACCAGATCCGGCTTGAAGCGGCGCACCCGCGGCGTCAGCGACAGGCTGGCGATGTGGCCGTTGTAGCCGCGGCTGACCACCGGCACGCCGGGGAAGGTGAAGGCCTCGACATCGCAGCCGTCCAGCGTGTAATCCGGGCCGACCGAGCCGTAAATGAAGCTGCGCGGCTTGAAGCCCGGGATGCGCGGGTACTGCATCGTCTGGAAGAAGGTCTTCACCGTGGCGAGCTTGCCCAGCGAGCGGGCGGTTTCGTGGATGTAGCGGCCCCGCGTCTGGTCGTGCGGAACGGGCAGCATGGGGGTGACGAGGGCTATGCGCAGCATCTTGGGCTCGGACGGCGGGAGAGTCGGATTGCCCGGGATTGTCGCGGCAAACGTGGCGGCCACCAGGGCGAACGCTCAGCGCAGCAGGGTCGGACGGTCGAGATCCAGGGCAGAAGCCTCCAGGCGGAGGGCTTGTGCGGGTGTCCCTGTGGCGGACAGGACACGGCCGAGGGGGCCGGCGATGACCGTGCGGAGACGGTCCGCCGTCCAGTGGCGCTGCGCGAAGGCCCGCACCTCGGCCGGCCGGACCACCTCCAGCCGCGCAGCCCAGCGGCTCCAGCCCTGCGCGCCGCTGCGGCCGAGCGCCCAGTCCTCGCCGATGCGGGTGACCAGCCCGCTGGTGGTGTCGAGCTGCCGCGCCAGTCCGCCCAGGAGCGCGGCGCGGCGGGCAGCGAGTTCCGCGGCATCGGCGGGCTGCTGCGCCATCGCCAGCAGCTGGGCCTGCATCAGCGCGGCGACCTCGCTGGCGTGGCCGTGGTCGGTCTGTGCCGACGCGAAGAACAGGCCGGTCCTGCGCTGGACCTCGACACGGCCGGACACACCATAGGAAAGCCCGCGCCGGATGCGCACCTCCTGGTTCAGCCGTGCCGAATATCCTGCGCCGACCACGGCCGCCGCCAGCGTGCCGGCCGCGTGGTCTGCCGCCTCGGGGCCGACAAAGGGCGCGCAGACCAGCACACTGGTCTGCACCGCCGCCGGCAGATCCAGGAGCAGGGTCGGCGCCACCACGGCCACGGACGGCAGCGACATCGGCTCCGGAGGGTCGTCGGCCAGGGCCTCGGGCGGACGCCACCAGTCCCCCAGCGCCGACAGGGCCATCGCATGTGCCGCCACCGGGTCCACCTCGCCCGCCAGCACGACCGCCACCCGGTCCGGTCGCACCCAGCGGCGGTGCAAGGCCACGGCATCCTCCCGGCGCACCGCCATCAGGCTGGACGGTGTCGTCACGCGCCCCTGCGGATCCGCGCCCCAGGCCGTGCGGCGGGCCACCAGCGCAGCCAGCTGGGCGGGATCCTGCAGCCGCAGCGCCAGCGCGTCGCGCGACTGGGCCCGCGCGGCGCCCAGGTCCGCCGCCGTGAACAGGGGGTGGCGCAGCAGGTCCGACAGCAGCGCCAGCGCCGCGGGAGCGCGTGGCGCCAGCACCGTCATTTCCAGCACGGTCAGGCGGTCCTCCACCCGCACCGACACCGCGCCCCCCAGCGCCTCGGCCTGCCGCGCCAGTCCACTGCCATCGACCGCCCTGCCCCGCCGCATGGCACCGCGGGTGAGCAACTGCGCCATCAGCTCGGCCGTGCCGCGCCGACCGGGTGGATCGAAGGCCGGTCCACAGCGCAGCAGCAAGGCCACGCTCACCAGCGGCAGCCCGGGCCGCGGCGCGACGATCAGCGTCAGGCCCTGTTCGCCGAGCGGCTCCGCGCTGTATGCCGGCGTCTGTGGCGCGGGCGTCGGGCCAGGCTCGGGCGGCACCGTCGACGCTCGGGCGCGGGTCGGGGGGGCCGGTGGGCGCACCGGCGCTGGCACGGGGTTCGGGGTCTGGCCCTGTCCGGCCAGCACAGGACTGCCCGCACCCGACCGCTGCACGGCGCAGCCCGCCACACCGCCTCCAAGACCCAGGCCAAGGCCCATGCGCATGCCCATGCCCTGCACCACGCAGCGGTGCCCGAATCCGCGCCGGTTCATGGCCCGCCCCCCGCGGCCGAGCGCGGCGCCTGCACATAGCGCAAGGTGACCCGCGGCACCTCCAGCACATGCCCGCGCAGCACCCGCTGGACATCCTCCGCGCGCACGGCCTGCAGCTGCGCCAAGGCCACATCCGCCGCCTGGGCATCCTGGCGCTGCACCACCGCCCAGCCCAGCGCGAGGGCGCGGCCTTCGGCGGTCTGGCGCGCCACCAGTGCCTCGGTGAGCAGCTGGGTGCGCACCTTGTCCAGCTCACCGATCGGGATGCGGCCGTGGGCGAGCCGGTGCACGCCACGCAGCAGTGCCACCTCCAGCGCCGACAGCCGGGCATCGACACCGGCATCGGCGGCTGGAGCCGGTGCGCCGGCCGCGATCGCCCAGGCACTGAGCATTCCGCCATCCACCAGCAAGTCCGCGCTGAAGCCGGCGCTCTGCGCCAGCGGCATGCGGTCGACCAGACCGACTGGCAGGCGCGCCGAATCGCCACCGCCCAGCAGCGCGGCGGCCACCTGCAGCGCGGCGGCGTCCGCGTGGGCGGCGCCGGGCGCCTGCCACATCAGGGCCACCGCAGGGGCGGGCACCCTCGGCGCGCGCAAGGTGACCCGGTGGTCGTGCACACGGCGCGGCTCGCGCACCACCACCCGCGGCACCGGCGTGCCAGGCGAGGTCAAGGGCCCGAAATGCTGGTCCACCCAGCGGTCGACGCGGACCGGATCGACATCGCCGGCCACGATCAGCGTCGCGTTGTCCGGGCGGTAGAAGGTGGCGTGGAAGCGGCGCACATCGTCCAGGCTGGCGGCGTTCAGCTCCTCCACCCGGCCGATCACCGGGTGCCGGTACGGGTGGGCCTGCCAGAAGGCCGGCGCCATGGCGTGGAACAGCCGGCCGTAGGGATCGTCCAGCACCTTCTGGCGGAACTCGGACGCGACCACCGCCCGCTCGCTGCGCAGCTGCGACTCGCCGACCTGCAGATGCGCCATGCGCTCGGCCTCGGCCCAGAGCAGGCGCTCGACATGGTTGGATGGCACCACGTTCAGGTAGGCGGTGGTGTCTTCGGTGGTGAAGGCGTTGTTGTGGCCGCCGACATCCTCGGTCAGCCGGTCGAAGGCCTCGTCGGCGAGGTGGCCCGTGCCCTTGAACATCAGGTGCTCGAACAGGTGCGCGAAACCCGAGCGACCGGGAGGGTCGTCCTTGCCCCCCACCTGGTACCAGACCTGGACAGCCGCCGTTCCCGCCCCGGCACGGCCATTGCCGGCGGCGTCCGGCGCCCCCGGCGTGTCGGGCAGCACCACGACCAGCAGGCCGTTGGACAGCCTGCGCACCCGCGGCCGCAGCGTCGGCACCCGCAGGGCTGCCGCCGTCCCTGGCGGCAGGTGCTGCGGCTGCGCGCCGACGGTCAGACCCAGGCCCGCGGCAGCCATGGCCACGGCGCCCCCGCGCAGCAGCCTGCGGCGGTCAGGGCGAGCCAAGATCGGTGTCGTGCACACGGTGGAACCGCAGGCCATTGCGGCCCTCGCGTTTGGCGGCGTACATGGCCGTGTCGGCCCGGCGCATCAGGGCCGCCTCGTCATCGCCGTCGTCCGGGAACACCGCGATGCCGATGCTGAAGGTGACCTGCAGGCACGCCGCCTCGATCTGGTAGGGCGTCGAGACGGCGGCCAGGATGTGGCGGGCCACTTCGGCCGCATCCTCGGCGGCATGGATCTGCGGCAGCAGCACCACGAACTCGTCCCCGCCCAGCCGGCAGACCGTGTCGCTGGCCCGGACCGCACCGAGCACGCTCTGCGCCACCCGGCGCAGCAGTTCATCCCCGACGTCATGGCCCTGCCGGTCGTTGACCTGCTTGAAGTGGTCGAGATCGAGGAACATCACCGCCAGGGAGCCGCCCGTGCGGCGGGCGAGCTGCAGCGCCTGGTGCAGACGGTCCTGCAGCAGCAGGCGGTTGGGCAGTCCGGTCAGGGCGTCGTGCTGGGCCTGGCGGACGAGGGTGCGCGCCAGCTCGTGCGCCGTGGTGGTGTCCTGGAAGGTCGCGACGGCCCCGATCAGCGCGCCACTGGCCGGGTCGTGCATGGGCGTGATCGTCTCCCGGACGACGCGGCGGCTGCCGTCACGGTGCAGCAGCCGGGAAGACTGCGCCTGGGCACACTCTCCCGCACCGAGGCAGGCGAGCACCGGGTCCGGCAGCGGCTCGCCATCGTCGAGTCCGACGCGCCGGACCACCTGGCCGTAGCGCAGCCCCGTCGCCTGCGCCGCGCTCCAGCCGGTCATCGACTCCGCGGCCGGATTGAAACTGACGATGTGGCCGCGCTCGTCGGTGCCGACCACCGCATCCCCGATGCTGGCCAGCATCACCGACATGCGCTGGAACTGCATGGCCAGCTGCTCGGCCAGCCGCTTGCGGGTGACGTCCTCGACGATGGCCAGCGAGCGCCCTGCGCGGCCCTGTGCGTCGCGCTCGCAGGTCGAGGACAGCAGCACATCCACCAGCTGTCCGTCCCGGCACACCATGCGCAGCTCAATGTCGCGGATCTCGCCCGTGCGCATCAGCACCGGCCAGGCCTGCCGGAGCATGCGCTCGCGCGAGTCGGTGTCGAGAAACGCGGTGGCCGGGCGGCCCACCACCTCCTCGGCCGCATAGCCCAGGCGCTCCAGCCAGCGCTGGCTGACCGCCAGGATGCGGCCCTGCGTGTCGATCGAATGCAGCATCGCGGGCGTGTGCTCATAGAGGTGGCGCAGCCGCTCCCGCTCCCGCTCCAGCGCGCGCTGGCGGCTGCGGGACGACTCCATCGCCGACGACAGCAGCAGCGGCGGCAGCATGGCCGCGAGCAGGGGCAGGTGCAGCAGCAGGGCATGCCAGTCGTCCAGGATGCGGGGCAGCGCCAGGCCGCCACGCGAGATCGTCGCGCCTGCCGCGAGCGAAATGCCCCAGACCTGCAGCGCCACATGGGCATAGGACTGGCGCACGGCCACCAGCAGGACGGGCAGGCCGAGGTAGACAAACGGGAACGGCAGGTAGCGCAGGGCCAGCACCGCCACCCCGACGGACAGCGCCAGCAGCACCAGCGACTCGGTCTCCAGCAGCCCGCGCAGCGTCTCCTGCAGCGGACCGCTGCGTGCCAGCAGCACCAGGCACAGCGGCAGGACCGCCGAAGTCCCGATCAGGCTGCCCTCCAGCCAGTTCAGCCAGAGCCCGAGGAGCGGGGGCTGCGTCGCCGCGCCGAGGCCCAACGACAGCACCGCCAGGCAGGCGCCCAGCACCGCGGGCAGCAGCGCCGCGCGGAGCCAGGTGTGCCAGGCGGCCAGGGGGCTGCGGTGGATCTGCCGCCAGTCCGCCGTGCGGGACAGCAGCCAGCCGCCCACGACCATCTCGCCCAGGTTGGGCAAGGCGTACAGCACCGCGGTGCGCAGGTCCGCACCGGCCAGCCCGTTGGCGGCCAGCAGCGCAACGAGCAAGGCGGACAGCGTCGAAGGCCCGCGGGCCTTTCCGGCCTGGAGCAAGGCGCAGGCCCCGAAGGCATTGGCATACCAGAGCGTCGCCAGACCGACCTCGCGGCAGGACAGGTTGATCGACAGCGTGGCCAGCGCCGCGCAACCCACGGCCGTCACAAGCCAGCGCCAGGCGGACCGGTTCGCGGCCTCGGTACCCGTGCGGGCCGGTGTGTCTGCCGCGTCGAGCAGCTCTTCTTTCTGTTCCAGCATGAAAGGACGTCCCCCTGACGCGCGTGCTGCGCGTTCCGTCGAATGGCACCATTCTGGGATGTTCGCCCACGACACACCAATCGGTGTCAACGCGGTGTCAACGGCGGGGCCGTCCGCGCCGCGCCGGCAAGCGTGTCGGGGGCAGATCGGTCGGCACCGGGGGGTGGCGGGGTTCCGCCCGTGCCGGCGCCTCCTCCTCGCCTGTCTCCACCTCCGTCTCGGTGTCCGCGTCCGAGGACTGTCGACGCAGGGCCAGCGCCTGCTCGTAGAGCGCGTTGCGCGCCCCACCCGTCACCTGCGCCGTCAGCGCCACCGCCTGCTTGAGGGGGAGTTCGGCCATCAGCGTGCGCAGCAGGCGCTCGGTGGACACCGCACCGGCCTCGTCGGGCGCGGCCTGCCCGGCAGCCCGGGCGTGCAGCACCAGCACGAACTCGCCACGCCGGTGGTCCGCATCGGCGGCCAGCCACGCCGGAAAGCCGGCGCAGTCCAGCGTGTGGATGCTCTCGAACTGCTTGGTCAGCTCGCGGCAGACCGTCAGGCGCCGCGCGGGCAAGGTCTCGGCCAGTGCCTCGGCCAGCGCCTCGATGCGGTGCGGCGCCTCGAACAGCACGCAGGTGCCCGGGTCGGCGCCGAGCAGCCGGAGATCCTGTGCACGGGCAGCCGACTTGGGCGACACGAAGCCGGCGAAGCGGAACCCGCCCCCGGCCACATCCCCCGCCGCGCTCAGCGCCGTCACCACGCTGCTCGCCCCCGGCAGCGGCACCACACGGAATCCCGCGGCCCGCACCGCCGCCACCAGCCGCGCCCCCGGATCGGAGATGGCCGGTGTGCCGGCATCGCTGACATAGGCCACACGCTCGCCACGCGCCAGTCGCTCGATCACCTGTGGTGCGGCGGACTCCTCGTTGTGCTCGTGCAGCGCGATCAGCGGGCGGTGCAGGCCCAGCCGCTGCAACAGGCCAGCGCTGACGCGCGTGTCCTCGCAGGCGACGGCCTCCACCAGCGACAGCACATGGATGGCCCGCAAGCTCATGTCGGCCATGTTGCCGATGGGGGTGGCCACGACATACAGTGCCGAGACGGGGTGCTGCTGGTGCCCCGCGGCAGCGCTGGCGGCTTGCAGGATCAGGGGGGAAACAATGGTATCGAGGCTCACGGGCAGCAATCGCGGTGACAGGGGCTGGGACAGGAAGGACATCGGCGATGCCGGCGAGGAACGCGCCTTGGCGCATCTGCAAGCGCAGGGGCTCGTGCTGGTGCAGCGCAATTATCGGGTCGCGGCCGGCCCCTCCGTGCGCGCCGGTGAAGTGGACCTGATCATGCGCGACCGGAACCGCGAGGACACGCTGGTGTTCGTCGAGGTGCGCCGACGCGCCAATGCCGACCACGGCGGGGCAGCCGCCAGTGTCACGCGGTCCAAGCAGGCACGTGTCATCTTCGCTGCGCGCCATTACCTGCAGCGCCATTGCCGGGTCTGGCCACCGTGCCGATTCGATGTGGTCGCCATCGACGGCGACACGCTGACCTGGCTGGTGGCGGCCTTCGACGCGGGCTGAAATCGAATGCTCATCTGGCTGGAATATCATCGGTCATGCTTGAGCAACGCATACAGCAACAGTTTTTCGACAGCGCCGACCTGAAATACGCCGCCGCGGAGGTGCTCACGCGCCCCGTGAGCGACGCGGCACAGGTCCTGCTGAACGCCATCACCTCGGGGGGCAAGGTTCTCGCGTGCGGCAACGGTGGCTCGGCGGGAGATGCCCAGCATTTCGCCGCCGAGTTCGTCGGGCGCTTCGAGCGCGAGCGCCCGGGCCTGGCCGCACTGTCGATGTCCACCGACACCTCCATCCTGACGGCGATCGGCAATGACTACGCCTTCGACCAGATCTACGCCAAGCAGGTGCAGGCGCTGGGCCAGCCGGGAGACGTGCTGCTGGCCATCACCACCAGCGGCAACTCGGCCAACATCCTCGAAGCCATCGACGCCGCGCACCAGAAGGACATGGTCGTCGTGGCCCTGACGGGCAAGGGTGGCGGCAAGGTCAACAGCGCGCTGAACGAGAGCGACATCCACATCTGCGTACCGCACGACCGCACGGCCCGCATCCAGGAAGTGCACCTGCTGGTGATCCACTGCCTGTGCGATGCGGTCGATGTTTCACTGCTTGGAGAATGACCCGATGGCCTTGCCGCTGAACCACACCCGCCTGTCCCGCCCCCTGTCGACGCTGATCGCCGCTGCGGCCCTGTGCACCTCACTGGCCGGCTGCGCGCCGCTGCTGGTCGGTGGCGCGGCGGTCGGTGGCGCGATGGTGGTCACCGACCGCCGCAGCTCGGGCGTGCAGCTGGAAGACGAGACGATCGAGCTGAAGGCCGGTCAGCGCATCCGTTCCGTGGCCGGGGAGCGCGCAAACGTCAACGTGACCAGCTACCAGCGCCAGGTGCTGCTGACCGGCGAAGTGCACAGCGAAGCCGACAAGGCCGCCATCGAGGCCGCCATCGGCAAGATCGACGGCGTGAAGTCGGTGGTCAACGACCTGGCCGTGATGTGGCCCAGATCCACCAGCGAGCGCTCGCGCGACCTGCTGCTCGTCGGCAAGGTCAAGGCCACCTTCGTCGACGCCGCGAGCCTCGCGTCCAACGCTTTCACGGTCGTGGCCGCGCGCGGGGTGGTCTACCTGATGGGCCGGGTCACCGAGGAAGAAGCGACCCGCGCAATCTCGCTGGCGCGCGCCGTGCCCGGTGTCGTGAAGGTGGTGCGGCTGGTCGATGTGATCACGCCCGAGCAGCTCAAGAACCTCAAGGGCCGTTAACGCAGGCGCCGGACCAGGCTGGAGGTGTCCCAGCGCTGGCCGCCCATGGCCTGCACCTCGGCGTAGAACTGGTCGACCAGCGCCGTCACCGGCAGCCGCGAACCATTGCGGCGTGCCTCGTCCAGCACCAGCCCGAGATCCTTGCGCATCCAGTCCACCGCGAAGCCGAACTCGAACTGGTCGTCCACCATGGTCTTGCCGCGGTTGTCCATCTGCCAGCTCTGCGCCGCGCCCTTCCCGATCACATCCAGCACCTGCCGCATGTCGAGCCCGGCGTTCTGGCCGAAGGCGATGGCTTCCGACAGGCCCTGGACCAGCCCGGCGATGCAGATCTGGTTGACCATCTTGGCCAGCTGACCCGCACCACTCTCGCCCAGCCGCGTGATGGCGCGCGAAAACGCCATCGCCACCGGCCGCATCGTCTCGAATGCCGCTGCATCGCCACCGCACATCACCGTCAGCACGCCATTGACCGCGCCGGCCTGACCGCCGGACACCGGCGCGTCGATGAACTGTCCGCCCTGTGCCGCGGCCAGTGCCGACAGCTCGCGCGCCACATCGGCCGAAGCGGTGGTGTGGTCGACCAGCAGACCGCCCGGGCGCAGGCCCGCCAGTGCGCCATCGGCACCCAGCACGACCGAGCGCAGATCGTCGTCGTTGCCGACACACAGGAAGACGATGTCCGCCTGCTGCGCCGCTTCGCGCGGCGTCAGGACCATTGCGGCGGACAGGCCTTCGGCCGCGTGCTGCATCACCCAGGCTTCGGCGCGGGCTGCGGTGCGGTTGTAGACGGTCACGCGGTGACCGGCGCGGGCGAGGTGGCCGGCCATCGGGCCACCCATCACGCCCAGGCCGATGAAGGCCACCGAACGGGGCTCGGCAAAGTCGTAGGTCTTGGTCATGTCAGTTCAAAAACTTCAAAAGCGGCGGTCGATCCCCAGGCCACCCATGTCGGTGGGCTTGCCGGTGCGCGCGCGCATGCTGTTGAGCTTGATCTGCAGCCGCAGATCGTTGACCGAGTCGGCATTGCGCAGCGCATCGGCCTCCGTAATGTAATAGCCCTCGTAGAGGTCGAAGAGGGCCTGGTCGAAGGTCTGCATGCCGTGCTCGCGGCCCTTCTTCATCACCTCCTTGATCGCCGACACCTCACCCTTGAAGATCAGGTCGGAGATGAAGGGCGTGTTGAGCAGGATCTCCACCGCCGCGATGCGCCCGGCGCCGTCCTCGCGCGGGATCAGGCGCTGCGAGACCATCGCCTTCAGGTTCAGCGACAGGTCCATCAGCAGCTGGTCGCGGCGCTCTTCGGGGAAGAAGTTGACGATGCGGTCGAGCGCCTGGTTGGCGCTGTTGGCGTGCAGCGTGGCCATGCAGAGGTGACCGGTTTCCGCGAACGCGACGGCGTGCTGCATGGTCTCGCGGTCGCGGATCTCGCCCATCAGGATCACGTCGGGGGCCTGGCGCAGCGTGTTCTTCAGTGCAGCGTCCCAGGTCAGCGTGTCGATGCCGACCTCGCGCTGGGTCACGATGCAGTTCTTGTGCGGGTGGACAAACTCGACCGGATCCTCGATCGTGATGATGTGGTCGCAGGCCGCCTCGTTGCGGTGGTCGACCATCGAGGCCAGCGTCGTGCTCTTGCCCGAACCGGTGGCGCCGACCAGGATGACCAGCCCGCGCTTGATCATCGTGATGTCCTTCAGGATGCTGGGCAGGCCGAGCTTGTCGATGCTCGGCAGCTCCTTCGGGATGGTCCGCAGCACCATGCCCACCTGCCCCTGCTGGACAAACGCATTGACGCGGAAGCGCCCGATGCCCTGCGGCGAGATGGCGAAGTTGCACTCCTTGGTGCGCTCGAACTCGGCCGACTGCTTGTCGTTCATCACCGAGCGGGCTAGCGCCATCGTGTGCTGGCTCGACAGCGGCTGCGGGGAGACCTTGACGACCTTGCCATCGACCTTGACGGCCGGCGGGAAGTCGCAGGTGAGGAACAGGTCGGAGCCGCCGCGCGAGACCAGCAGGCGCAGCAGATCGTTGATGAACTTGGAGGCCTGGTCGCGTTCCATGGTGGGATTCGTCTGGGTGGAACGGCGTCAGCCGGGGAAGTTCTCGGGCGAACGGGCCTTGGCGCGGGCCTCGGCCGGCGTGATCTGGCTGCGGCGCACGAGATCGGCAAGGTTCTGGTCGAGGGTCTGCATGCCCTGGCCCTGGCCGGTCTGGATGACCGAATACATCTGCGCCACCTTGGCCTCGCGGATCAGGTTGCGGATGGCGGGGGTGCCGAGCATGATTTCATGCGCCGCCACCCGGCCGGTGCCGTCGCGGTTCTTGCACAGCGTCTGCGAGATCACCGCCATCAGCGACTCGGACAGCATCGCCCGGACCATGTCCTTCTCGTCGCCGGGGAAGACGTCGATGATCCGGTCGATGGTCTTGGCCGCACTCGAGGTGTGCAGGGTGCCGAAGACCAGGTGGCCGGTCTCGGCTGCGGTCAGCGCCAGCCGGATGGTTTCCAGATCGCGCAATTCGCCCACCAGGATCGCGTCGGGGTCTTCGCGCAGAGCAGACCGCAGGGCGGCCGCAAACGACTTGGTCTGTGTGAACACCTCGCGCTGGTTGACCAGGCATTTCTTGGATTCGTGGACAAATTCGATCGGATCTTCGACCGTCAGAATATGCCCATATTCCGATTCGTTGAGGTGATTCACCATCGCCGCCAGCGTCGTGGACTTGCCGGAACCCGTCGGGCCCGTGACCAGCACCAGCCCGCGGGGTTTGAGCGCCAGTTCACCAAACACCTTCGGCGCGTTGAGGTCTTCCAGCGTCAGGATCTTGCTCGGAATGGTGCGGAACACGGCCCCCGCGCCGCGGTTCTGGTTGAACGCATTGACCCGGAAACGCGAAAGGCCTTGAATCTCAAAGGAAAAATCGCACTCCATGCTCTCCTCGTAGCTCTTGCGCTGCGAGTCGTTCATGACGTCGTAGACCATCTCGTGGATGCGCTTGTGCGGCAGCGGATCGACGTTCAGGCGACGCACGTCGCCATGAACACGGATCATGGGCGGCATGCCAGCCGACAGATGCAAGTCTGACGCCTTGTTACGAACTGCAAACGTCAGCAGTTGTGTGATATCCATGCATTTGCTCCTGCGGATCAGG
Organism: Sphaerotilus sp.; assembly: GCF_034519685.1. GTDB lineage: Bacteria > Pseudomonadota > Gammaproteobacteria > Burkholderiales > Burkholderiaceae_C > Sphaerotilus. The sequence goes on from NZ_JAXHOF010000003.1 coordinate 1,132,997, forward strand.
CGGCCAGTTTGCCGACTTTTCCAAAAGGAAAAGTGACGAAAAATGAAAACTTCGATTCAGACGATTATGACGACCATCGCGAGCAACGTACAAGCCACGCAAGCGCGGCTAAATCAGGCTTGTTCCACGGCAGGACGCGCACCAGAAACAGTACACCTCCTCGCCGTGAGCAAGCTGCAGCCGGCCGATGCCATTCGCCAGGCCTGCGCGGCCGGACTCCACGCCTTCGGTGAAAACTACGTGCAGGAAGGCCTGGACAAGATCGCGGCGCTGGCCGACCTGCGCCCGGCGCTGGCCTGGCACCTGATCGGCCCGCTGCAGAGCAACAAGACCCGCGCCGTCGCCGAGGCCTTCGACTGGGTCCACAGCATCGACCGGCTGAAGACCGCGCAGCGCCTGAGCGAGCAGCGACCCGACAACCTGCCGCCGCTGAACGTGTGCCTGCAGGTCAACATCAGCGGCGAGGACAGCAAGAGCGGCGTGGCGCCGGCCGAGGTGCTGGCGCTGGCCCGCGCCGTGGCCGCGCTGCCGCGCCTGCGGCTGCGCGGGCTGATGTCGATCCCGGAACCCGAGGCCGATCTCGACGCCCAGCGCCGGCCGCACCGTGCCCTGCGCGCCCTGCTCGACCAGCTCAACGCCGAGGGCCTGTCGCTCGACACGCTGTCGATGGGCATGAGCGCCGACCTGGAGGCGGCGGTGCTGGAAGGCGCCACGGTCGTGCGCATCGGCACGGCGATCTTCGGTGCCCGAACGCGTTGATCCTCTCTTGAACTTCGCGCGAACAACCGCACATCTGATGAGCCGGAATGCGCTGCGCTCAGTGCCCCGGCGCTCGCAGCACCCGCTGCCGGGCAAACCGAGAAAGAAGGTTGTCCATGATCAAGATCGATGAACTCCGCGAGGGCTTCGGCTCGTTCTGGGGCTCGGTGTCCGAGGGCTGGGACCGCATGCGCCACACGGCGGCCGGCGCCCTGACCCGCTTCAAGCCGAATGAGGAAACCCGCCTGCCCGAGCGCGCCCAGATCGACGACCCGCTGCATTTCCCTGGCCAGTCCTGGTCGATGCTGGGCAGCGATGTGTACGAGGACGAGCAGCGCCTGGTCGTGCGCATCGAGGCGCCGGGGATGGAGAAGGACAACTTCGCCATCGAGATCAGTGGCGACACCCTCGTCGTGCGAGGCGAAAAGCGCTTTGAGCACGAGGAAACCCAGGGACGCTGGCGCGTGCTGCAGTGTGCGTATGGCAGCTTCCAGCGCACGGTGCCGCTGCCAGCGTCCGTGCGCAGCGACGAAGCCAAGGCCAGCTACCGCAACGGCGTGCTGAAGGTCGAGCTGCACAAGGTGCAGCCGAGCCAGCCGGCGTCGGTGAACATCAAGGTCGACTGAGCACCCGCTGCTGCGCCAGCAGCATGATGGCGGCGGCGTGGGGGCGCAGCGACTGAAAGCACGGCACTACACTTCGAGCACCATGCACGCCCCGCCCGCCCCCACCCTGGCCCGCCGCCCGCTGCCGATCGGCATCCAGAACCTGCGCGAGATCCGCGAGGGCGGGCATTACTACGTGGACAAGTCCGGGCTGGCGATCGACCTGATCGAGTCGGGCAAGCTGTTTTTCCTCAGCCGCCCGCGCCGCTTCGGCAAGAGCCTGCTGGTCGACACGCTCAAGGAGCTGTTCGAGGGCAACCGCGCACTGTTCACCGGCCTGGCGGCCGAGACGCGCTGGGACTGGACGCGGCGCCACCCCGTCATCCGCCTCGACTTCGCCGGCGGCGTGCTCGGCGACCGCGCCGGCCTCGACGAGCGCCTGCACGAACTGCTCGACGACCATGAGGCGCTGCTCGGCGTCAGCAGCCAGCGCCGCAGCACCAACGGCCGCCTGGCCGAGCTGATCCAGCGCGCACACGAGCGCCACGGCGCCCCGGTCGTCGTGCTGATCGACGAGTACGACAAGCCCATCCTCGACAACCTCGACCGCCCGGCCATCGCCCGGGAGATGCGCGACGGGCTGCGCAACGTCTACTCCGTGCTCAAGGCCAGCGACGCGCACCTGAAGTTCGTCTTCCTGACCGGCGTGAGCAAGTTCAGCAAGGTGAGCATCTTCTCCGGGCTGAACAACCTGCGCGACATCACGCTCGACGCCCGCTGGAGCGCGCTGTGCGGCTACACCGACACCGATCTGGACAGCGTCTTCGCCCCTGAGCTGCCCGGGCTGGACCGCGACGAGATCCGCCGCTGGTACAACGGCTACAACTGGACGGGCGAGCCGGTCTACAACCCCTTCGACATGCTGCTGCTGTTCGATAGCCGCCAGTTCCGACCCTACTGGTTCGAGACCGGGACGCCGACGTTCCTCATCAAGCTGCTGAGCGAGCAGCAGTTCTTCACTCCCCGGCTCCAGCGCCTGCAGAGCAGCCTGTCGCTGCTGTCGAGCTTCGATGTCGAGCAGATCGCCCCGGAGGCGCTGCTGTTCCAGACCGGCTACCTGACGGTGCATGAGGTGCGCCAGCCGGTGCCGGGGCGCTGGGTCTACACGCTGGGCTACCCGAACCGTGAGGTCGAGTCGAGCCTGAACGAGGCGCTGCTGCTCGCGCATGGCGTGCCGGGCGAGCGATCGATCGAGACCCAGGACCGGGTGATCGACAGCCTGCGGCGGGCCGACCTGCCGGCGCTGGCCGCCGTGTTCCGCACGCTGTTCGCCAGCATTCCGCACGACTGGTACCGCCGCAATGCCCTGGCGCAGGCCGAGGGCTATTACGCCAGCGTGTTCTACAGCCACCTGGCCGCGCTGGGGCTGGACATCCGGGTCGAGGACACCACGAACCACGGCCGCATCGACCTGACGGTGCGGTTCGAGGGTCAGGTGTTCCTCTTCGAGTTCAAGGTCGTGGACTCGCAGGACGCCGCCACGGACGCGGCGCTGCAGCAGATCCGGGCGCGTGGCTACGCCGACAAGTACCTCGGCCGGGGCGAGCCGGTGCATCGGGTCGGGGTGACGTTCGGGCGGCGCGAGCGCAATCTGGTCGGGTTCGAGAGCGAGACGGTCGGCTGACGGCGATCCCTGCGCCGGCGGGTGATCAATCCGCCGGCACTGGCAGGCCCGGGCACTGCACGACGTAGTCGATGTCCGGGGAGATCCATTCGCGCCATTCCTTGCGGGTCATGTTGCGGGGGAGTTTGGCGCAGAGTTCGGTGGCCCATGTATCCAGGACAGGCCAGATGCGCGGGCTTCTATCCCAACCGCCGGAGACGATGCGCGAGCCGTCGGGACTGAACGCGACGCTCTGAACGGCCCATGAATGCCCCTTCAAGGGCTCACCGATGGGGTTGCCGGAACGGGCATCCCACAGGCGCAGGGTCTTGTCCGAACTGCCGGAGACGATGCGCGAGCCGTCGGGACTGAACGCGACGCTCTGGACGAAACTCGAATGTCCCTTGAAGGGCTCACCGATGGGGTTGCCGGAACGGGCATCCCACAGGCGCAGGGTTTGGTCATCACTGCCGGAGACGATGCGCGAGCCGTCGGGACTGAACGCGACGCTCCGGACGAAACTCGAATGCCCCTTGAAGGGCTCACCGATGGGATTGCCGGAACGGGCGTCCCACAGGCGCAGGGTCTTGTCCAAACTGCCGGAGACGATGCGCGAGCCGTCGGGACTGAACGCGACGCTCTGGACGGAACTCGAATGTCCCTTCAAGGGCTCACCGATGGGGTTGCCGGAACGGGCATCCCACAGGCGCAGCGTATTGTCCAAACTGCCGGAGACGATGCGCGAGCCGTCGGGACTGAACGCGACGCTCTGGACGGAACTCGAATGTCCCTTGAAGGGCTCACCGATGGGATTGCCGGAACGGGCGTCCCACAGGCGCAGGGTATTGTCATCACTGCCGGAGACGATGCGCGAGCCGTCGGGACTGAACGCGACGCTCTGGACGGAACTCGAATGTCCCTTGAAGGGCTCACCGATGGGGTTGCCGGAACGGGCATCCCACAGGCGCAGGGTGTTGTCCGAACTGCCGGAGACGATGCGCGAGCCGTCGGGACTGAACGCGACGCTCCAGACGGAACTCGAATGTCCCTTGAAGGGCTCACCGATGGGGTTGCCGGAACGGGCATCCCACAGGCGCAGGGTTTTGTCCGAACTGCCGGAGACGATGCGTGAGCCGTCGGGACTGAACGCGACGCTCCAGACGAAACTCGAATGTCCCTTGAAGGGCTCACCGATGGGGTTGCCGGAACGGGCGTCCCACAGGCGCAGGGTTTTGTCCCAACTGCCGGAGACGATGCGCGAGCCGTCGGGACTGAACGCGACGCTCCGGACGAAACTCGAATGCCCCTTGAAGGGCTCACCGATGGGGTTGCCGGAACGGGCATCCCACAGGCGCAGGGTGTTGTCCGAACTGCCGGAGACGATGCGCGAGCCGTCGGGACTGAACGCGACGCTCCAGACGGAACTCGAATGTCCCTTGAAGGGCTCACCGATGGGGTTGCCGGAACGGGCATCCCACAGGCGCAGGGTTTTGTCCGAACTGCCGGAGACGATGCGTGAGCCGTCGGGACTGAACGCGACGCTCCAGACGAAACTCGAATGTCCCTTGAAGGGCTCACCGATGGGGTTGCCGGAACGGGCGTCCCACAGGCGCAGGGTTTTGTCCCAACTGCCGGAGACGATGCGCGAGCCGTCGGGACTGAACGCGACGCTCCGGACGAAACTCGAATGCCCCTTGAAGGGCTCACCGATGGGGTTGCCGGAACGGGCGTCCCACAGGCGCAGGGTCTTGTCCAAACTGCCGGAGACGATGCGCGAGCCGTCGGGACTGAACGCGACGCTCTGGACGGAACTCGAATGCCCCTTGAAGGGCTCACCGATGGGGTTGCCGGAACGGGCATCCCACAGGCGCAGGGTCTTGTCCGAACTGCCGGAGACGATGCGCGAGCCGTCGGGACTGATGGCGATACAGGTAATCGAATCACCGGATTCACGTAGCCATTTCATTGACCCGGATCGAATGAACTCACGCTGCAGTCCAGCATACCCGGCTGCCTGGACAAATGGCTGTGCCGATTTCTGAGTCAGCCGATGGCCGGCCATCGTCATCAGCAAACTCTGAAGCCCAGTAGCCGATCGATTGATTCCAGCGAAATAATCATTCGCATCACTGAGCACCCGCTGCGCCGTCGCATCGCGAGCTGTCGCTAGCGCCTTGCCTTTCTGCGTTTCCGCATCCGCCTGCGCACTCAACGCCTTGCCTTTTTGTGCATCCGCCTCGGCCTGCGCTGCCTTGGCCTGCCGCTCCGCCTTCATCGCCCGCTCGGCTTCGGTCTTGGCCTCGCTGGCACGTTTCTCCGCCAGCTCGGCTTTTTCCTGCGCATCCGCCTCAGCACTCGCGGCCCGACCCAGCGCCGCCTTCAGCTCGGCCAGCTTGCCTTCCAGCGTCCGATTGGTCCCCTCCAAGGTGGTCTTGGCGCCGTCCAGTTGGAGGCTGAGCTGACGAGCGTTCTGCCACTGGAGCGCAATCCCGACCAGACCCGCGCACATAACGGCCATGACCACTGCAACGATCCGCCACCACAGCGCCCGTTTCTCCCGCTCCTTCCTGGCCTCCTCCCGCTCCCGGCTTTTCTGTGCCCGCCCCGCCGCCACGGTCGCGATCCGGTCATGCACCAGCTCGACATACGCCCCATGCTCGGTGTTCTCGGTGCGCAGCAGCCGCCGGTCCTTCAGCCGCGCGATGTCCTCCCCATCCAGCCCGACCCGCCCCAGCGACTGCTCGGGAAACGGCCGCCGTGTCCCGTCCAGCGTGATCAGCTCGTTCTCGATGAACCGCGCCGCTGTCTCCCGCCGCCTGTCCGGCAGCGCCGCCAAGGCCCGGTCATAGAACTGCTCCAGCAACTGCCCGCCCAGCCGGTCCAGCGACCGGGTATCGAGCTTCAGCGCCCGCTGCTCGACGCGGTGCAGGTTCAGCCCCGCGCAGACCAGACTCAGCAGCGCCGGCTCGATGCGCTCGCGGCGCTGCGGACGCGGCCGACCCGGCGCGGCGGAAGCGTTCTGCTGATCGAGAAATTCGACGATGCGCCGAGCGTCCTCGGTCTCGACCAGCGTCCCGCCCGTCTTGTCGATTGCCTCCAGCGCCTCGGCCTGCGACATCGGCAGCAGCCGGTAGCGATTCGGCCCCAGACGCGGAATCCGGTCGGCGTGGATCTCCAAGTCCGGAAGGTAGTCCTCCCGCAGACTGAGCACAAAGCGCGCACCAAGCCGATCCGGGTCTAGGCGGTCCAGCAACTCGTCATGACGATCGAGCCGGGCCGCGACCTCGGCCGGAATGCGCCCCTGGATCAGGTTGCCCAGCTCGTCGAACAGCCGCTGCTGCACGGCCGGGTCGGCCACCAGGGTGAAGATCTCCTCGAACTGGTCGAGCACGAACACCGGCATCCAGCGCTGCCCCTGGTCGTCGCGCCACTGCGTGCGGCGGTCGTGCAGCCACTCCCACAGCCGCGCCGTCTCGCCCAGCGTGTCCTCGTCAGGCAAGACCGGGTGCTCGCCGGTGATGCCGTGCGCCTGTGCCTCAGCCTGCAGCCGCGCCAGCAACTGCGCCGACAGCCCCGGCCGCCCTTCGCCATGATCGAGCCGCACCAGCACCGGCAGCAGGCGCCGCGCCGGCTCGCGCAGCCGAGGAAACAGCCCCGCCTGCAGCAGCGAGGTCTTGCCCAGCCCCGATTTGCCGAACAGCACCGTCGCCGGCGCCGCCAGCACGCAGCGCAGCAGTTGCGTCGTGGCTTCGTCGCGGCCGTTGAAGAAACCCTGGGCCGACTCCGGGAAGGCGTCGAGCCACGGCCACGGGTGCTCGGCGTCGATCTGCAGGTGGTCGTCGCTCATGGCCGGGCTCCAGTCGCGAAGGTCTGCACGCGGCGGACGAGCTGCGCCCGATCGGCCTCGCTCAGGTGGCCGTGCGGCGCGTGCAGCAGGTGCAGATCCCTGAACGGCCGCGTCCGGCCGGTGAAGATGTGCGTGTAGCCCGCCCGCAGCGGCGGATCAGGGTCCAGGCCGATCGGCAACAGGAACTCGTCGCGGATGCGCGGCGCACGCTCGATGGCCTGCTGCCATTCCTCCCAGTAGACGCCCTCGCGCCGCCGGTCGGCCTGATGCGACAGCAACGGCACGAAGAAATCGCAGGTAGCGATGGCGTCCTCGATCTTGCCGGGCCAGTGATCGCCGGGGATCAGGGCCTCGCGGTCCAGCCAGACCTTGCCGAAACCGACCGCTTTCAAGGCCTGCGTGATGCGCAGCGCGGCGTCGGCATCCTCGGTGGCGTAACTGACGAAGGCACTCGGGGCAACGCCAGACGACACGGGGCGGCTGGCCGGCATCGCGGCCTGGGCATAGCGCCCGGGCATCCCTGAAACGATCGCGTCGATCTGCTCGACGAACGCCAGCGGCGACCACGGGAACACGGTCGAGTGGTGGCTGAAGCGATCGAGAAAGCCGTTCAGGGCCGGATCCTGCGTGCCGGCGCAGAAGAACTCGAAGGTGCGCCCGTCGGCGGTCAGGCGCTCGGTGTTGAACAGCCGCATCAGCCCGCGCGCCATCCAGTCCGGCAACCCGCAGCCCAGGAACAGCAGATCCTGGCCGCGCAGTTCGGTCAGCAGCGTCTTGGCCCGGCGCTCGCCCTCGTCGCGAAAGCGGTACAAGTATTCGAGCGCGTCCTCCTCGTGGATCGCGATCTCGGTGGTGTCCGCGATGCGGCCGAGCAGGTGGTGCAGCCGCAGTTCCCCGGCACGACGCGGTGGCACGTCGATGTCCTGGCCAGTATCAGCCCGAGGCGCATAGCTGGCCACATGGACCACCCGCCCCGGCTGTGCGGCCCGGCAAGCGCGTTGCAGCACGTCATCCGGCGTCAGGCAGACCACCAGATCGAAACACGTCAGACGGGCCAGCGCTGCCAGCGCACCGACCGGCACGACCTGTTCGGACAACTCGCTGATCGTGTGGCTGACGCTGCGGCGCAGGCGGCCGGCAGACAGACCGGTGTGCGTCAGGATGGCGGCACAGGCTCGGTGCAGATCCCAGCCGGCCCCAGGCGCCTCGGACTGCAGCAGATCGGGCGACAACTGCCGCGCCGCCAGCAGCCGCTCGGCCACCAGCCGGTAGAACGGGGCTTGCCGGCGCCCGACCTCCGGATCGTCCACTTCCACCGTCAACGCCTCCGGCCCCACCAGCAGCACCAACTGCTGCAGCCGAAGCGACTCCGCCAGGCTGTCGATGGCGCTGTCCAACACGGGCCAGCGGGATTCGGAAGAGAAATGCGACATGTGCAAGATTCTGGCGCGAACCACGCACGTTTTCGCTCACACCGCGATCGCCGCCGTGTTCTTCACCTCTTCCATCACCACATAGGTCCGCGTCTCGCGCACGCCGGGCAGCGCCCAGATCACCGTACCGATGAACTCGCGGTAGGCAGCCATGTCGGCCACTCGGGTCTTGAGCAGGTAGTCGAAGCCGCCTGCGACGAGGTGGCATTCGAGGATCTCTGGGCGCACCTGCACGGCCGCGCGGAAGGTGTCCATCACGTCCTGCACCGTGCGGTCGAGCAGCACCTCCACGAACACCATCAGTCCGGCGCCGAGCTTGACGGGATCGAGCCGCGCCTCGTAGCCGAGGATGTAGCCGTCGCGGGTGAGGCGGCGCACACGCTCCAGCACCGCCGTCGGCGACAGGTGCACCGCCTCCGCGAGCTTCAGGTTGGAGATGCGCCCATCGGCCTGGAGCAGCGCGAGGATGCGGCGGTCGATCTTGTCGATGTCGGTGCTCATGGGAAAATATTATCCAATCAGTGGCCATTTGATTGGTGAGTTATTCATCTGCATGGCGAATAAGCTGGAGGTCTGCGCCACACCACGCCGAGACCTCCACCATGACGACGCCCGCTGCCACCACACCTTTCTCCGACCGCCTGCCCGCCCCCGTGCGTGATGAAACCGCGCAAGTCGCCCGGCTGCTGGGCGAGCTGCAAGGCCGGGTGGACTGGTCCGCCGTGATCGCCACCGGCACGCCGTGGGTGGACGCCGTGCGCCGCCAGCCCGCGCCGTTCTGGGCGATGGAGTCGCTGCTGCGCGAGTACCCGATCTCCAGCGCGGAGGGGCTGGCGCTGATGCGGCTGGCCGAGGCGCTGCTGCGGGTGCCGGACACCGAAACCGCGCTCGCGCTCACCGCCGACCAGCTCGGCCGCGCCGACTTCTCCAGCCACGGCCAGGACGGGCAGCCGCACCCGATGCTCTCCGGGCTGGCGTCGCAGGCGATCCACCTGTCCAAGAAGCTGCTGCCCGAGGATGGCGAGGACATGCACGGCGGCGGGCTGCTGCAGCGGCTCGGCGCCAAGACGGTGGTGGCGGCGACGGTGCGGGCGATCCAGTTGCTCGGGCGCCAGTTCGTGCTCGGCCAGTCGATCGCGGAAGCGCTGACCCGCGCCGACGCCAACCGCCGTGAACACGCGCTGATCCGCCACAGCTTCGACATGCTCGGCGAAGGCGCCCGCACCGACGCCGACGCGCTGCACTACGGCCGCGCCTACGCCGACGCGATCCGCGCCATCGCCGCCAAGGGCCGCCCGGCGCGCCCGGAAGACGGCGACGGCATCTCGATCAAGCTCTCCGCGCTCGACGCCCGCTACGAGCCGGCGCAGTTCGCCACCGTGACCGAGCGGCTGATGCCGCGCCTGCTCGACCTCGTGAACGCCGCCGCCGCCGCGAACATCAACCTCACCATCGACGCCGAGGAGTCCGAGCGGCTGGAGCTGTCGCTGGCCGTGCTGGACCTGCTGGCGGCGCATGTCGCGGCCACATATCCACAGTGGCAAGGGCTGGGGCTGGCGGTGCAGGCGTACCAGACCCGCGCGCCCGAGGTGATCGACGAAGTGACCGCCATCGCGCGCCGCCACGGCCTGCGCTTCATGGTGCGGCTGGTCAAGGGCGCCTACTGGGACGGCGAGATCAAGCGGGCGCAGGAACTGGGTCTGGCCGGCTACCCGGTCTGGACCGACAAGCGCCACACCGACCTGAGCTACCTCGCCTGCGCGCAGCGCCTGCTGGCCGCGCCCGAGATCTACCCGCAGTTCGCCACCCACAACGCCGGCACCATCGCCGCGATCCTGGAGATGGCCAAGGCCGCTCACCCGCAGGGCACGCCGTTCGAGCTGCAGCGCCTGCACGGCATGGGCGAAGGCATCTACCGCGAGGTCATGCGGCGCCCGGACGCGCCGCCGCTGCGCATCTACGCGCCGGTGGGCGAACACCGCGACTTGCTGGCGTATCTGGTGCGGCGGCTGCTGGAGAACGGCGCGAACTCGTCGTTTGTCCACCAGCTCGCCGACGAGGCGGTGACGCCGCAGATGCTGCTGGCCTCGCCGCTGCGGGCGCCGTCGCGCTCGGTGCTGCCGATGCCGCTGCAACTGTTCGGCGCGGCGCGGGCGAATTCGAAGGGCGTCGATCTGGCGGCCGAGCGCGAGCGGCTGCCGCTGCTGGCGGCGTTGGGCGTGCCGCTACCCGCCGCGCCGACGGAGGCCAGCGTCGAAGGCGCCGCCGCCGCGATGGACGCGCTGCACGCCGCCCAGCGCGGCTGGAACGCGACCCCGCTGGCGGAGCGCTGCGCCGTGCTGCTGCGGGCGGGCGAGGCGCTGGAGCGGCGCACGGGCGAATTCGCCGGCCTGCTCGCACAGGAAGGCGGCAAGACGCTGGGCGACGCCGTGGCCGAGATCCGCGAGGCGGTCGATTTCTGCCGCTACTACGCCGAGCAGGCCGCCGCCCGACTCGCCCCGCAGGCATTGCCCGGTCCGACCGGCGAGAAGAACGCGCTGCGGCTGCACGGGCGCGGCGTCTTCGTCTGCATCAGCCCGTGGAACTTCCCGCTGGCGATCTTCGCCGGGCAGGTGGTGGCCGCGCTGGTGGCGGGCAACACGGTGGCCGCCAAGCCCGCCGAGCAGACGCCGCGGACTGCGCAGCGTTTTGTCGAGCTGCTGCACGGCGCCGGCCTGCCGCGCGCGGCGCTGACGCTGGTGTGCGGGCCGGGCGAGACGGTGGGCGCAGCGCTGGTGGCGCACCGGCGCTGTGCAGGCGTGTGCTTCACCGGCTCGACGCCGGTCGCCAAGGCCATCAACCGCACGCTGGCGCAGAGCGACGGCCCGATCGTGCCGCTGATCGCCGAGACGGGCGGGCTGAACGCGATGCTGGTGGACTCCAGCGCACTGCCGGAGCAGGTGGTGGACGCCGTCGTGCAAAGCGCCTTCCGCTCGGCAGGACAGCGGTGTTCGGCGCTGCGGCTGCTGTGCCTGCACGACAGCGTGGCGGACAAGGTGCTGGAGATGGTCGCGGGGGCGATGGCCGAGCTGGTCTGCGGCGATCCTGCGGACGCGGCGCAGAGCTGGGCGGTCGATGTCGGCCCGGTGATCGACGCGGAGGCGCACGCGGGTCTGAGCCGCCACATCGCCCGGCTGGAGCGCGAGGCGCGGCTGATCGCCCGCACGCCGCTGCCCGCGCGGCTGACCGGCACGCACATCGCACCGGTCGCGTTCGAGCTGAAGTCGATCGGCGAGCTGCGCGAGGAGCTGTTCGGGCCGGTGCTGCATGTCGTGCGCTGGCGCGGCGCGGTGGATGCGCTGGTGGACGAGGTGAACGCGCTCGGTTATGGGCTGACGCTGGGGGTCCACACGCGCATCGACGACCGGGCGGTGCGGATTGCGGAGCGGGCGCGGGTCGGGAATGTCTATGTGAACCGCAACATGATCGGGGCGGTGGTGGGCGTGCAGCCGTTTGGCGGCGAAGGCATGTCCGGGACCGGGCCGAAGGCGGGGGGGCCGCACTATCTGTATCGCTTCTGCGGGGAGCAGACGGTGACGGTGAACACGGCAGCGGCGGGGGGGAATGCGGCGCTGCTGGCGGGCGGTGGTCAGTAAACTCCCGCGCCATGACACACCCCACCTCCCCCACCCTCGCCTTCATCGGCGGCGGCAACATGGCCACCGCCATCCTCGGCGGCCTCGTCCGCAGCGGCACGCCCGGCGCGAACCTGATCGTGCTCGACCCGAGCGCCGACCAGCGCGCCCGCCTGGAACGCGACTTCGGCGTGCGCACCCTCGCCGCCGCCGACGCCACCCTGACGGAGGCCGACGCCGTCGTCTGGGCCGTCAAGCCGCAGAGCTTCGCCGACGCCGCCGCTCCGTGCGCGGCGCATGTCGGCGGCGCGCTGCACCTGTCGGTGATGGCCGGCATCCGCAGCGACGCCATCGCCCGCGCCACCGGCTCCGACCGCGTGGTGCGCTCGATGCCCAACACACCCGCACTGATCGGCCAGGGCATCTCGGGCCTGTACGCCCGCCCTGCCGTCAGCGCCGCCGAGCGCGCTCAGGTCGAGGGGCTGCTGGCGCCGACCGGCGAGGTGGTGTGGGTCGAGCGCGAGGCCGATCTGGACGCCGTGACCGCGCTGTCCGGCTCCGGCCCGGCCTATGTGTTCTATTTCATCGAGGCGATGGTCGCCGCCGCCGAGCGCATGGGCCTGACCGCCGAACAAGGCAAGCAACTCGCACTCGCCACCTTCGGCGGGGCCACCGAACTCGCCCGCCGCTCGGACGACACGCCGGCAACGCTGCGCGAGCGCGTCACGTCCAAGGGCGGCACGACCTACGCCGCGCTGACGACGCTGCAGGCGCAGGGCATGCAGGACAGCTTCATCGCCGCGATGCTCGCCGCGCAGACGCGGGCGCACGAGCTGGGCGACGAGTTCGGGCGCTGAGCCCGGGACGGCCACGGCATCACGGCCATTCGACTGTCAGCGGCCACAGGCGCCGCCGCAGGGCCTCCAGATCCGCGGTCATCCACCCGGCAGGCAGGCTGTGCGTGCATCTCCTCACGCATCACACCTCACAGACCGAGGGCAGACCCCCCGACCCGGCCAGGCCTTCGGACACCGCCTTGCCCTCGGCCACGGCGCGGGGCGCGGGCCGCGCAATGCCGTTCTTCACCGCCACCACCTCGGCCATGATGGACAGCGCGATCTCGGCCGGGGTCTTGCTGCCGATGTAGAGGCCTGCCGGCCCGTGCAGCGTGTCCAGCTCCGCCTCGTTCAGTCCGAAGTGCACACGCAGGCGGTCGCGCCGCAGCGCGGTGTGCTGGCGCGAGCCGATGGCGCCGACGTAGAAGGCCTCGGACTGCAGCGCGTCGATCAGCGCCAGGTCGTCGAGCTTGGGGTCGTGTGTCAGGGCCACGACGGCGGTGCGGGCATCGGGCTGCAGCCGCAGGATCAGGTCGTCGGGCATCTCGTGGCTGAGCGTCACGCCGTCCAGCGACCAGCCCGCGTGCTGCGACTCGCGCGGATCGCAGACGATGACCTCGAAGTTCAGGCTCAGCGCCATCTGGCTCAGGCAGCGCGAGAGGTCGCCGGCGCCGATCACGATCAGGCGGTGGCGCGGCCCGAAGTGGGTCACCAGCGTGTCGTCGCACAGCACCGGCAGGCCGTCGCGCCGGCCGGGCTGCAGCTCGACCGCGCCGCTGCGCAGATCGAGCCGGCGCTCGGTGCTGCGCCGCTGCAGGCAGGCCTGCAGCAGCTCCGGCAGCCGGCTGTGCGCGGCCACCGGCTCCAGCACCAGCTCCACCGTGCCCCCGCAGGGCAGACCGAAGCGGTGCGCCTGGTCGGCCGAGATGCCGTAGCGCAGCGTGGCGGGACGACCGCCTGCGCAGACGGCGGCCAGCCCCTCTTCGCGGACGCGCCGGACCAGGTCGTCCTCGATGCAGCCGCCCGAGACCGAGCCCACCGTCTCGCCGCGGCCATTGATGGCCATCAGCGAGCCGGGTGGCCGGGGGGACGAGCCCCAGGTGCGTGTCACCGTCACCAGCACGACAGGCAGACCCTGCGCCTGCCAATGTCCGGCCGCGCGCAGGACCAGGGTGTCGAGGTCTTCCATGGCGACGCCCTCAAGCCAGCCGGAAGGGCAGCTCGCGCAGCGCACAGAGCATGGGCGTGGAGGGATCGACACCCAGCTGCTGGGCGCAGCCGTTGACTTGCAGGGGGATCATCAGGTTCTCCTGAACATGGGTGGGAAATCCGAGCACCGCATTGTCGGCTTGGACCCGGACCTTGCGGTACGGACGGCGGTGCTGGAAGCCAGCCGCGCGCAGCCCGACCTCGCGCTGGCACCGCTGGTCCGGCGCGAGATCCACTACCGGCTGCTGACCGGCGAAGTGGGTGTCCGCCAGATCCTGAGCCTATGCCGCGGCCGGGTGGTGCACAGGGTGGTACAGATGCTGTTGCAGCAGCCTGCCAGCCGTGGCAATCTGTCACGATTTTTCAGCGCCCCCCGGGCGCGGCCCGCTCAGCAAATGGAGAACAAGGAAGTGCGACTGACAGACATCGACAAGGGAATTCTCAGCTTCGGCTCGATGACGCTGCTGATCGGCGGACTGTCGCTGGCAGGACTGCTGTTCTGGGGCTGGTACACGGAGCAGGCGCTGCCCCTGTGGCCAGCATTGTTGGTCGCGGGCGTCAATGTGTTCGGCGCCCTGAAGCTGCTGCAGGAAACCAAGGCCAAGCAAGCCGCGCAGCAGTCTGGGGCAGCCACCCGGCGCCCATGACCTGAGCTGCGTCCTGCAGCGGACAGCGGCTGACCGTCGTCAGCGCCGCCCATCATCCCTCTGAGGCCACCTCCGCCGCCACCCGCGCCGCCTGCGCCAGCAGGTGCGCGCGGAACACCCGTGCGATCGGGCTGAGCGCACGGCCCTGCCGGTGCACCACATGCCACTGGCCGGCGATCGGGAAGCCGTCGACCGGCAGCACCTGCACGCCATGCTCGCGCGCACGCCCCCGCAGCGTGTGCGCCGACAGCACCGACAGGCCCAGCCCGCCCGCCACCGCCTCCTTGATGGCCTCGTTGCTGCCCAGCTCCAGCCGCAGATGCGGCCGAAAGCCTGCGGCGCGGAAATGGGCGTCCGCGGCCATGCGCGTGCCCGAGCCGCGTTCGCGCAGGATGAAACGCTCCTGGCGCAGGTCGTCCAGCGTCAGCGCCCCCCGCTGCGTCAGCGCATGACCGGCTGACGCGACCAGCACCAGCGGATTCGGCAGGAAGACCGCGTCGTCAAGCGCCAGATCGGCTGGCGGCATCGACATGATCACCAGGTCGTCGCGCTGCTCGCGCAGGCGCTGCACCACCCCGTCGCGGTTGAGCACCTCCAGCCGGATGTCGATGTCCGGGTACTGCGCGCAGAAGCCCCCCAGCATCCGGGGAACGAAATACTTCGCCGTGCTGACCACCGCCACCCGCAGCCGCCCGCTGGCCAGCCCTTTCCACGCCGCAAGCTGCTGCTCCCAGTCGATCCAGTCGTCGAGCATGCGCCGCGCGGTGGCCGCCAGCGCCTCGCCCGCCTCGGTGAGCTGCACGCGGCGCCCGACCAGCGTGTAGAGCGGCAGCCCGGCCGCGTCCGAGATCTCGCGCAGCTGCATCGACGCGGTCGGCTGCGTGACATGCAGCGCCCGCGCGGCGGCGCTGACGCTGCCCTGCTCGGCCAGCGCGAGGAAGAGACGGAGTTGCCGGAAGCTGGTGTTCATAGATAAAACTCTATGTTGTGATGCACAAGAATCAATTTTCCACGAAGTCACGTCCTGCCTAGCATCTGGGCATGAACCCGCTTCTCGACCCTGCTGTCCTGTTTTTTGCCGTCGGCCTGCTGGCCGGGGTGTTGCGCTCCGACCTGGAGGTGCCGCCACAGGTGGCCCGCTTCCTGTCGCTCTACCTGTTGATGGCGCTGGGCCTGAAGGGCGGCTTCGCGCTGTCCGCCGGCGGCCTGCCGGCCGAGGGGCTGGCGGCGATCGGCCTGGCGCTGGTGATGGCCGCGCTGGTGCCGCTGCTGGGCTGGTGGCTGCTGCGCCGTGTGACGGCACCGGTCGATGCGCTGGCCGTCGCGGCCGCCTACGGCTCGGTCAGCGCCGTGACCTTCGTGACCGCCCACCAGCAGCTGGAGCAGCTGGGGCTGACGCCGGGCGGCTACATGACCGCCGCGATGGTGCTGATGGAGAGTCCGGCGCTCCTGATCGCGCTGATGCTGCGCAGCCGGCTGGCCACCTCGCAGGCCCACGGCAGCGGCGGCAGCGGCGGCGGCGGCCTGCTGCGACCGGTGCGCGAGGCCTGCACCCACGGCTCGCAGCTGCTGCTGCTCGGTGCGCTGGCCATCGGCTGGCTCAGTGGCGAACACGGCCAGAAGACGATGCAGCCTTTCACGGGTGACCTGTTCAAGGGTCTGCTGGCGTTCTTCCTGCTCGACATGGGGGTGCAGGTGGCACGCCAGCTCGGTGCGGTGCGCCAGGCCTCTGGCTGGCTGCTGGCCTATGCGGTGCTCGGCCCGCTGGTGCATGCGCTGATCGCCTTGCTGCTGGCCGGCTGGGTCGGGCTGGACACGGGCGACGCGGCGATGCTGATGGTGCTGGCCGCCAGCGCCAGCTACATCGTCGTGCCCGCTGCACTGCGCCAGGCCGTGCCCGAAGCGAATCCGGCGATCTACCTGGGGCTGGCGCTGGGCGTGACCTTTCCGCTGAACCTGTTGCTGGGCATTCCGCTGTACACCGCGATGGCACGGGCCTGGCTGGGCGGCGGCGGCTGATCGGCCGATCAGGTGTCGGCATCGACAGCAACCGGGCGGCTACCATCCCGGTCGATGCCGACAGCTCGGAGAGGTCACGACATGGAAACACAGCTCTGGCACCCGCTGAGCCGGGACGAGGATCTGGACGCAGCCCCCATCGCCCTGACGTTGCTGGGGCACGCGCTGGTGCTGTGGCGCGATGCGTCTGGTCAACCCGTGCTGATGCGGGACCAGTGCCCCCACCGCGGCGCGCGGCTGTCGCTCGGCCGCGTCCGGCATGGCCACATCGAGTGCCCGTACCACGGGTGGCGCTTCGACGCGGGCGGCGCCTGTGTCGGCATTCCCGCCGTGCCGGCGTTCCGGCCACCGGCCTCGCACAGCGCCTGCACGCACCCGGTGGTCGAATGCCACGGCCTGCTCTGGGGCGCGCTGGAACCCCCGACCACCGAGCCGCCGAAGCTGCCCGGTATGCCCGCCCGCCGGCTGGTCTACGGCCCGTTCGACGTGGCCACCTCCGCGCCCCGGGTGGTGGAGAACTTTCTCGACACCGCGCATTTCGCCTTCGTGCATGAAGGCTGGCTCGGAGAAACCGGCCATGCCGAGGTACCCGACTACACCGTCACCCACACCGCCGATGGCCGCCCGGTGATCGAGGACTACCGGGCCTGGCAACCGCGAGCCACCGCCAGCGCGACCAGTGGCGGCTGGGTGCGCTACCGCTACGAGGTGCTCGGCCCGTACGGCGCGGTGCTGGGCAAGCAGCCCGACGACGGCAGCCCGGGCGACGCCTACACGCTGTGGGCCACCCCGCTCGACGACGAGCACTGCCGGGTCTGGATGGGCCAGTACACGGCCGACACCACCTCCACCGACACCGAACTGCGCGACTTCCAGCTCGCCATCTTCGCGCAGGACAAGCCGATCCTCGAATCACAGCAGCCCCGGCGGCTGCCGGTCAGCGGCGGCGAGGTGCACTGCGCGGCGGATCGGCTGAGTGCGGCGTACCGGCGGTATCTGCAGCGGGTGGGCGTGCGCTGCGGGATCTGCTGAGCCCGGATCAGAGCCAGGAAGACAGCTGCTGTCCGGCCTGCATGACCGTCTCGGCAATCAGTCCGGCACTGAACCACCCGAACGCGAGGGCGCCCAGCCCGGCCGGCAGCGACAGCATCAGCATCAGTCCGTCGCGGTACATCCAGCCCAGGCCGAGCAGCACCAGGCTCAGCCCCGGCAGCACATTGCCGAACGGCAGCGGCAGGAAGATCAGCGCCGCCATCACCGCGATCCACACCCGCCACCAGCCGAAGGCCACCGGGTGCCGCAGCAACCGCCAGCGGCGCTGCAGCCGCTGGCCGGCGCGCTCGTGCAGCCAGGCCAGCGACCGCAGGCAGCGCCCGGACCAGACGGCATCCAGCCGGAAGGACGCCAGCCGCCCCGGCATGACCGTGCCCCCCGGTCGCGGCCAGCGCCAAGCCACGGCGAACAGCAGAAAACTCAGCACCGTGCCCACACCGGACACGGGCAGCACACACAGCAGTGACACCACCAGCAACAGCACCGCCTGCGACGCACGCCCGTGCAGCGCCAGCAGTTCGGCGACGCTGAGGGGCTGCGCGGTACTCAGCGCACGGTGGAAAGGTTCGGCTCGGCTCATGGCGCCGCAGTCTGGCCAGCGCGGCAGCCTTGGGCCAGCAGGCACACGCTGAACAAGACTTCGGTGTGACCGAAGTCCGCCCCCGGAAGCAGGCAACCCGGATCGTCATGGTTACCACGGATGGTCGGCGCCCGGCACGCATGTCAGCACTGCGTCAGACAGCGTCCTGGCTCATGCAAATTCTGCATGTCATCGGCAAGAGCGATGCCCTGACCTTGTCTACAGTGGCACCGATGACGCGCCGCCGGGATCCACCAGAGCCCTTCCAGCGGCACGATCTTCATCCAACTCGCATCAACGAGGCTACAACATGCAAGAACCCCTTTCATATGTCACACCCGGCCCCCACAGCGCCTGGGGCACCTACCTGCTGCAGGTCGACCGCGTCCTGCCCTACCTCGGCGCGCTGGCCCGCTGGTCCGAGACGCTCAAGCACCCCAAGCGGGCGCTGATCGTCGATGTGCCGATCGAGATGGACGACGGCACGGTGCGGCACTTCGAGGGCTACCGCGTGCAGCACAACCTCAGCCGCGGACCCGGCAAGGGCGGCGTGCGCTACCACCCGGACGTGACGCTGGAGGAGGTGATGGCGCTGTCGGCGTGGATGACGGTGAAGAATGCCGCCGTCAACCTGCCCTACGGCGGCGCCAAGGGCGGCATCCGGGTCGATCCGCGCCAGCTCTCGCACAAGGAACTGGAGCGCCTGACGCGGCGCTACACCAGCGAGATCGGCTTCATCATCGGCCCGCAGCAGGACATCCCCGCCCCCGACGTGGGCACCAACCCGCAGATCATGGCGTGGATGATGGACACCTACTCGATGAACGTCGGCGCCACCGCCAGCGGCGTCGTCACCGGCAAGCCCATCCACCTCGGCGGCTCGCTCGGCCGGGTCAAGGCGACCGGGCGCGGCGTGTTCGTGACCGGCCGGGAAGCGGCGCGGCGCATCGGGCTGAACCTGGACGGCGCACGCATCGCGGTGCAGGGCTTCGGCAATGTCGGCTCGGCCGCAGCGGAACTCTTCACCAGCGCGGGCGCCAAGGTCGTCGCCGTGCAGGACCACACCGGCACCATTGCCAACCCGAACGGCATGGACATGGCCGACCTGATGGCGGTCGTGCGGCGGGACGGCGGCGTCGGCGCCTACACCGGCGCGGAGCGCATCGACGACGAAGCCTTCTGGGACACGGACTGCGACATCCTGATCCCGGCCGCGCTCGAAGGCCAGATCACCGTCGCCCGCGCCAACCGCCTGAAGGCGAGGCTGGTGCTCGAAGGCGCCAACGGCCCGACGATGTTCGACGCGGACGACGTGCTGACCGACCGGGGCATCCTGGTCGTGCCGGACGTGATCTGCAACGCGGGTGGTGTCACGGTGTCCTATTTCGAGTGGGTGCAGGACTTCTCGTCGTTCTTCTGGACCGAGGACGAGATCAATGTGCGGCTGGACAAGATCATGGTCGAGGCCCTGCGCAAGATCTGGGACATGGCCGACCGCCACCACATCACGCTGCGCACCGCGACGTTTGCTGTCGCCTGCGAGCGCATCCTGATGGCGCGGCAGGAGCGCGGGCTCTACCCCTGAGCCAGCAACGGCGTGCGACCCGGGCTACATCAGCCGCGGGTCGAAGGTGAACGCCTCGTCGCCGACGATCCGCACCCGCGCCACGTCCGGGTGCAGCGGGTTGAGCAGCAGGTTGCGCTCCATCGGGATCACGGCGGACGGCACGCTGAGGGCCACGCCGCGCCGGCTGGCGAGCCACTCGGTGCCGAGGGCCGCCAGTTCGTCCGGCGCCGGCACCGCCGCCCAGCGCGCGGGCAGCGCCGCCACCTCGACCTGCTCGATCAGCAGGTCGTCCGGCAGCGACAGCGTCAGCAGCCGCAGATCCTCCGGCGCGTCGAGCGGATCGACGTGGACCAGCACCTCCAGAGCAGCCAGCGCGGCCGAGCTGGCCGCGTAGACGATGGGCCGGCCACGCCGGTGCCAGCGCCCGCTGACGTAGAGCCCGCCGATGCCGTCGAGCGCGGTCGCCACGAACGGCTGGCGGCACAGGCGCCAGACCTTCAACTGAAGATCCCGTGGTTCAGCCGCACCAGCACCTCCTCGACCTGGTGCGCGCCGATCTCGGTGTCGAGCAGATCGAAGGGCACTTCGCCGCCCAGCGCCCGGTTCGGTGACTTCAGCCAGCGGCGCGCCTTGTCCGCGTTGCCCAGTACCTCGGTCGCCAGCGACACCGCGCGCGTCACGCGGTAGAGCCGGTCCGACTCCTGCGGCGTGAAGCGGTGTTCGGTCTTGCGGCGGGCCAGCGTGCGCAGCGGGATGCCGAGCACCTGGGTCATCTGTTGCGGAGCCATCTCCAGCTGCGTCGCGACCGACTCGAAAGCCGAGAACGGCAGCCCTTGGCGGACGGCATTGCGGGCGTCGATGAGGGTGTTTGCCATGTGGCAATGCTACCACTGCCAAACGGCACCGACATGCCCTCATGGCTTCCGGGAAAGTCCAGCAGTTCGCGGAACTTGCGCCCGGTCAACGGTGCGCAACGGACAGCCTGCTAGCGTGCGCGCCACCGCACCACGCTCCGAAGCACGACGAAGGAACCCCCATGTCCGACATGCCCACCCCAACGGCCACACCCGGCATCGTCTGGAACGACGAGCTGCTCACCCGCCAGCCCCAGATGGACGCCACCCACCGGGAGTTCGTCGAGCACCTGATCCAGGTCGAGTCAGCGCTGGGACAGCCGGACGCCGTGCTGCTGCCGCGCTATGACGCGCTGGTCGCGCACACCGTCGAGCACTTCGCACAAGAGGACCGCTGGATGGCCGCCCTGGGCTTCGCGACGCAGAACTGCCATGCGATGCAGCACACCCAGGTGCTGGCGGTGCTGCAGGATGTGCGCCGGCAGCATGTGGAGGCCGGCGCGACCGACATGATCGGCCGGCTGCTGCCGGAGCTGATGCAGTGGTTCGAGAACCACGCCCAGGCCGCCGACGCCGGCCTGGCCGGCTACATGGCCGAAGTGGGATTCGATCCAGCCACCGGCGAGATGGCACGGCCGCCCTTGCTTCCCGAAGCGGCCGACGCAGCACGCTGACCCGGCTTCACCAGACGCATCCAGCTCGGACGGTCATAGAGGAAGCGCATCCCGATCCGGTTGAACAGGTGGTAGGCACCCATTGCGATGCCGATCACCGAGACCATCGCGATGGTGGCCACCAGGCTCGGGCTGCGTCCAACGGGCGAGGCCTGCAGCGCCGGCACGATGATGATCATGGGCAGGTAGAAGCCGAGGTAGACCGCGATGGAGTTCTTGCCCAGCGTGTTGAGCCAGCCCGCCCAGCGGTGCGAGGACACCAGAGCCGCGATCGACACCAGGGCACTGATGCCCATGAAGCCGGCCAGCAGATTGACCGCCAGGTGCTCCGTCAGCGCCAGCTTGACCAGCGCGCCATTCACCACGGCCCACACGAGCAGCGCGGCGATGGCGGTGCGGCGATGGGCGAGCGTCCAGTCGGCCAGCGCAAAGAAGCGGCTGGCGAAGACATGGCCGGCGTAGAAGAACACGAAGAACATGCCGAAGCGGTCGATGTGGTAGATGCCGGTCTGCAGCGGGAAGAGATGCAACAGCACCGCCGCCGGCAGCAGGATCCAGACGGGCACCTGGCGCAGCAGGCGCGTCGCCACGAAATACACCGACAGCATCATGACGAACCACAGCATGCCGAAGGGCTCGTACAGGTGGAACAGCAGCGAGGCCGCGGCATCCCCGAGGCTGACAGGCGCATCGTGGCCCAGCAACCAGGTCACGGGCAGCACGATCAGCGTCCAGAGCACAAAGAAATAGAGGTAATGCACCACCTTGGTGTCGAGGTAGTGCTTCCAGGGGCGGTCGATCACCTGCGACAGGAACAGGCCCGAGATCAGGAAGAAGTCGGGCATCCGGAACGGCTTGGCGAAGACCACGAAATACCCGAGCCAGCCGGCTTGGCCCTTGGCGACATGCCCCTGCATCTCGCCTGCGATCCACATGGCCACCACCGCCACGATGCAGAAACCTTTGGCGAAATCGACCCAGGCGTAGCGGTTTCGTAGGTCTGTGGGGCGTTGGTGGCTCATGGCGGGCGTCCTTGCGTTGTGCGTCGGAACCCAGTCTAGGAGAGCCCTTGCGGATCGACTCCCCCCTGAATGTCTGTCTGAATGCGCGATGTCTCGAAGCTGAATGCAATGTTTACGGAATACCGTGAACTATGCCCTCGACCGTCAATGCCTCGCCTGATCTAGAAAATATTGCCATGGCTCAGGCAATATCATCGGATTCCCCTGTCTCCTCTGGCTCGGCGGACGCGGGTGCCGCACCCCGTTTCCCCTTGCGGGCCTTGCGCTCCTGGCGGGCCTGCTCGGCAATTTCAGCTTCGGCTGCCCAGACCAGAAATTCCGCTGGCGTCTCCAGCGTGACGCGGCCCAGCACACCGCTGCGGTAATCGTGGATGACGATCTCGGCGGCCTTCTGCAGGTTCACCTTGCCGCCCCCCAGCACAGCGCCCCGCTTGCGCCCGACGGCGGCCAGCAGTTCCTCGTCGTTCAGCGCCTCGGTCTCGGTCAGCTTGTAGCGGGCCTCGACCTGCCCGGCGTAGTCGCGGCGCAGCGTGGCCAGCAGCTCCACCGCGACCAGTTCCTCGTCCAGCGCGTTGCGGCCGACGGCGCCAGTGGCGGCCAGGTTGTAGCCGCCCTTCTCGATCGTGATCTTCGGCCAGAGCATGCCGGGGGTGTCGTACAGGTAGAAGTCGCTCGCCAGTGCGATGCGCTGCTCCAGCTTGGTGATGCCAGGCTCGTCGCCGGTCTTGGCTGCACGCTTGCCGACCAGCGTGTTGATGAGCGTGGACTTGCCGACGTTGGGAATGCCGCAGATCAGCACGCGCATCGGCTTGGCCATGCCGCCCCGCAATGGCGCGAGGGCACGGCAGGCCGCGATCAGGCGCTGGGCGGGCGCGGTGATGCTGGCATCCAGCGCAAGCGCCTGCGTCTCGGGCAGGCCGTTGTAATGCGCCAGCCACAGCTCGGTGCGCGCCGGGTCGGCCAGATCCTGCTTGTTGAGCACCTTGAGCGCCGGCTTGCCCTGCGTGAGCTGCGCCAGCAGCGGATTGGCGCTGGAGCCGGGGGCACGGGCGTCGAGCAATTCGATCACCACGTCGATGCCGTCCTTGACACGCGCGGTGATGGCCTTCTTGGTCAGGTGCATGTGACCGGGAAACCATTGGATGGACATCTGGAAAATCTTTCTGGATCGAAAACGGGGGTGTGGAACAACAGGAGAATACCGGGATGAAAACCTACACCCTCGAAGTCCAGCGCTACAAGGCCGCCGCCAGCCACCACGGGCTGGTCAACATCAAGTTCGACGGCCTGCTGGTGCCGCGCCCGACCCCGGAAGGCCAGGAGCCCGCCCATGTGCTCAGCATGAGCGAAGCGGATGCGCGCTCGCTGATGCTGCTGCTGAAGGCGCAGTTCGCCGAGATTGACAAGCGCAAGGCGCGCAGCCAGCGCTGACCGGCCTGTGCCTCAGCCGCGGGTCGGCGTGATCTGCTCGGCGTAGTCGTAGAGCGCGCCGAGAATCTCCTGGGCCCGCTCGTCGTCCTCATGGGCCTGCCCGAGGGTGTCGATGCGCTCGAAGAACTGTGCCACGGTCTGCGCCCCGCCCTGCCCGTCCAGCAGCCGTGCGGCGCAGTGGGCCTGCCAGCGGTCGCGCTCGGTGTCGGTGAGGGTCTCGGGGAAATTGCGGGCCCGGTAGCGCCAGAACAGCTCGTCCAGCCGCGGGTCGTCGAACGCTGGCGCGCGGCCGGCAGGCAGCTCGTGCGCCTTCAATCCACGCAGACGCACCAGCCGGCGGCGGTCCTCATGGTCCAGGAATCCGCCGTAGAGGTCTTCGTCGACATCGACTTTCGGCGCCCCCTCCAGAGGGGGGCGGGCATAGACCTCCTGCCAGATGCCGCCCAGCGTGCGCACCTGCACCGCCGCCGTGTCGGCGTGGCGCAGGCACTGGGCCATGTCGATGCCCCAGTGCGCTGCACGCTCGGCGGACAAGGTCTTGAGGTTGGCAATCACGACCGGCGACTTGTTGAGGTGGATGGTCTTGATCGGCAACCGCGAGACCCCTTCAGGCAACGCATCCGCGCGGGTGAACAGGCGCTCGCGGATCTGCACGGCACTCAGGCCCAGCAGTTCGGCCGGGTCGTGGGCCAGATCCCAGACGATCAGCTCGTTCTTGTTGGTCGGGTGTGTCGACAGCGGCCAGACCACCGCGAGGCCGCCACGCTCGGCGCTGTACATGCCGGAGATGTGCAGGAAGGGCTGCCCCTGGCGCTGAGCGCGCTCGATCTCGGCGGCGACCGCATCCTTCCTGCGCAGTGCGAGGCAGAAATCGAACAGGCGCGGCTGCCGGTCGCGGATCAGCCGGGCCAGCGCCAGCGTGGCGCGCACATCGGACAGCGCATCGTGCGCCGCTTCATGGGCAATGCCGTTGGCGGCGGTCAGGTGTTCGAGCTTGAAGGACGGGCGGCCATCCGCGTGGCGTGGCCAGACGATGCCGTCGGGGCGCAAGGCCCAGGCGCAGCGCACCAGATCGACGATGTCCCAGCGCCCGCAGCCGTTCTGCCACTCGCGGGCGTAAGGGTCGATCAGGTTGCGCCAGAAGAGGTGGCGCGTGACCTCGTCGTCGAAGCGGATCGAGTTGTAGCCCAGGCCGATGGTGCCGGGCTGACCGAGCTGCTCCTCGATGGCACGGGCGAAGGCGTGTTCGGGCAGGCCCTGCTCCAGGCAGTGCTGGGGGAGGATCCCGGTCAGGAGACAGCTCTCGGGGTCGGGCAGATAGTCCGGCGCAGGCTGACAGTGGAATGTGACCGGCGCGCCGATTTCCTGCAGTTGCGCGTCGGTGCGGATGCCGGCGAACTGGGCGGGACGGTCCCGACGCGGCACACGCCCGAAGGTTTCATAGTCGTGCCAGAAGTAGGTGAATTCAGCCATGGGCGCACCTTAACCGATCGGGAAAGCGGCACCGCTCAGGGCGCATCGCTGCGGCGCACGAAACTGGCGAACCGCGGCACACCGTGGCTGGTCTGGCCGCGGAATCGGTAGACGATGAGTGCGCCGACCGGAGGTGGCGCGCGGCGCTCCGCATCAGTGAAACCCGACCCCACCAGAAAGACCACGCCATCCGCATTGCGGACCTGCAGCGCGCCCAGCAGTCCTTCCAGACGCCCCTGTCCCGGCGTGTGGCCGATCACCAGGGCGTCGTCATCGTGCACGGGCTTGAGCTTGAGCAGCACATCGCTGCGGCCACCCAGATTGGGAGCATCGGCGCGGTGCAGCATCAGCCCCTCGCCGCCAGCCTCCAGCACATCGCGCAGCCGGGCCTTCAGCGCGGCGCGGTCGGCCACCACCTCCTGCTCGACCGCGTGCAGCTGCGGCCATTGCACCTGCTCCACGATGCTGCGGATGCGCTCGACCCGTTCGTCGAAGCGCCCTCCAGCACGTTGCATCTCGAAGACCATGTACTGCACACCATCCCATGCGCCCGGCGCGGGCCGCCGCCTGCGCACCAGGGCCGACACCTCGTCGAACCGTTTGCGACCCAGCCACAGCTCGCCATCCAGTGCGTCTGGCGGAAGGCGGGCCAGGAAATCCGCTGGGGCATCGAGCACCTTGCCGGTCCGGCTGCGCAGCGTCCGGCCATCCCAGAGTGCGCGCACGCCGTCGTATTTTTCGCTGACCAGGAACCCGGTCGGGTCCACCTCGGGCTCGGCGATCCGCGCCAGCAGCACACCGGAATGCTTGCCGATCCGGGCTTCGTCGATCGGTTCCGTCTGCGCAACGGCCTGCCAGACCGCACCAAACCACGCCCCCAGGGCCCCGATCCCCGTGACAAGCAACTGCCGCCGACGCCGGAATTCACTGATGAATGACACTTTCTAGCTCCCTTTGACGAACAAAAACCAGGAATGATCATTTTTTTCACATTTCACGCTGATTCACATCATTCAACAAATCCGCAGCGCTTGCGCAGCCTTCCAAGGGGGAGAAATGGGGGATAGGGAAAGCACCAAGTGACAGCAACAGGACAGCGACAGTTCAGTTCAGGGAATGAATCCACATCCGTGAGCCGACTACACTCGCCCGATTCTTCGGCTGGAACCACACGCGGTCGTGACCTTGGACCGCTGGCGGTCCACCTTGCGTGGGCGCCGTCACCGAAAGCACCGTGCGGGCGGCACGATCGGCTACAACACCGGATTCACTCAGCAACCTGAAGGTAAGAGAAGCGATGAAAGTCACCGTCATAGGCACCGGCTACGTCGGACTGGTGACAGGCGCATGCCTGTCGGAGATGGGCAACCACGTGGTGTGCCTGGACGTGGATCCCGCCAAGATCAAGATCCTGAACGACGGCGGCATCCCGATCCACGAGCCGGGCCTGCTCGAAGTGGTGCGCCGCAACGTGGCGGCTGGCCGCCTGGAGTTCACCACCGACATCGAGCGCTCGGTCGCGCACGGCACCATCCAGTTCATCGCCGTGGGCACGCCCCCGGACGAGGACGGCTCGGCCGACCTGCAGTACGTCACCGCGGCTGCGCGCAACATCGGCCGCCTGATGACCGACCACAAGGTGATCGTCGACAAGAGCACGGTGCCGGTGGGCACGGGCGACAAGGTCAAGGCGGCCGTGGCCGACGAGCTGGCCAAGCGCGGGCTGGCGGACATGGAGTTCTCGGTGTGCTCGAACCCGGAGTTCCTGAAGGAAGGCGCGGCGGTGGCCGACTTCATGCGCCCGGACCGCGTGGTGGTGGGCGCCGAGGACGAGCGGGCGATCCTGCTGATGCGCGCGCTCTACCAGCCCTTCGTGCGCAACCGCGACCGGCTGCTGGTCATGGACGTGAAGAGCGCGGAGTTCACCAAGTACGCCGCCAACGCGATGCTGGCCACGCGGATCAGCTTCATGAACGAGCTGTCGCGTCTGGCCGAGAAGGTGGGCGCGGACATTGAGCTGGTGCGCGTGGGCATCGGCAGCGACCCGCGCATCGGCACGCACTTCCTGTACGCGGGCGCGGGCTACGGTGGTTCATGCTTCCCGAAGGACGTGAAGGCATTGGCGATGACCTCGGCCGAGATGGGCATCCCGTCCAAGATGCTCAAGGCGGTCGAAGAGGTCAACGAGGAGCAGAAGATGGTCCTCGTGCACAAGGTGGTGGCGCAGTACGGCGAAGACCTGTCGGGCAAGACGTTCGCGGTGTGGGGCCTGGCGTTCAAGCCGAACACGGACGACATGCGCGAGGCGCCGAGCCGGGTGATCATCGGCGAGCTGCTCAAACGTGGTGCGAAGGTGCAGGCCTATGACCCCGTGTCGGCCGCCGAGGCGCAGCGCGTGATGGCGGGCTGGGACGGGCTGACCTACGCCGAAGGGCAGAAGCAGGCGCTCGAAGGGGCGGATGCGCTGCTGATCGTCACCGAGTGGAAGGAGTTCCGCACGCCGGACTTCGAGGCGATCCGCGACAGCCTGAAGGACAAGGTCGTCTTTGACGGGCGCAATCTGTATGAGCCGGAGCTGATCCGCTCGTTCGGGCTGGCCTACCACTCCATCGGGCGGCCCTGAACCCGCAGGACCAGGAGCGCGGGTGATCGCGCTCGAAGCACAACGGGCGCCAAGGCGCCCGTTGTGCTGTGCAGTTCAGTGGATCGGCTGGAGGCTCAGCGCAGCAGCGCCTGGCCAAAGCAGCTGTATGTCGTGGCGCTGTACGGTGCCGACAGCACGGTCACGCCCGAAGACGACACACTGCGATCGCTCCAGGTCACGCCACAGCCCAGGTCGACGTTGCGCAGCACGGCGTACTGCACGCTCAGCCCCAGGGAGTTGGTTCTGTCACTCGCCGTCGATGGCGCGACGCCCGTGCCCACGGTCAGCGCGTTGTCCAGCGAACGGCGCGAATGCGACAGATTGCCCGTCAGCCCGATCTTGGAGGTCACTTCCCATTGGGCCGTCAGGCCAAGGGTCGTGGCGACGGTGCTGTTGGACGCGCCCACGTTGATCGTGCCGCTCGTGAAGTCATAGCTGCCGTTGCTGGAGTCGCGCGACAGGTTCAGGCTGGTCGAGAGCTTGCCAGTCGGCTTCCAGTTCCAGCCCAGCGCACCGGTCCAGTTGCTGACGTTGCGGTCCGCCAGGGAATGGTTCTCGCGGGTCAGGCTGATACGGCTGGTGAACACGCTGGCACCACCGGGGTTGACGGTCGCGGAGAGATCCAGGTCGTTGCGGCGCACGTCGTTACCGGCGTTGGGATAGCTGACGTTGGCATGGCGCAGACCAGCGCGCAGCGACAGGCCGCTGGCCGGTGTGACCCGGGCGCCCGCGTTGATCGATGTCTGGTTGGTGTTGTTACGCGCGTAGAGGGCCTCGGAATAACTGGCGCGCGACACCGCTGCACCCGCATCGAAGCTCCACATCGTCACCCCGCCAAGATTGGCCTGCACGCTCGCGCTGTTGACCTTCAGCAGATTGCGCAGGCCGGACGACAGGGCGGCCGCGTCCGCCGGCAAGCTCTCGCGCGACGAGAACGCCACATTGCCGGACAGGCGATCGACCGTTTCCCAGTCCAGCCGGGTGTCCAGGGCGTAGTCGGTGTTGTTGAGCGCACTCAGGCTGCTGTAGCGGTTCACGTTGGCGCTGAGACTGGCGCTCAGGCGCTGGCGACTGATGGGCTGGACCAGGCCCACGCGCAGGCCGGTCGAGGAAATCGTGTCCGACTTGGCCGTCGCGTCCTGGGCGAGGAACACATTGCTGTTGTGCGTGAACCGCTGGGAAGCGCCCAGGTAATACGGGCTGGTCTGGGCGCCCGCACCGCCAGCCGACAGACAGGCCAGACCCACCAGGATCGTGAGCAACGGCCGCAGGGGATTCAGCGCGGGAGAGGTTGTGATGTTCATGGTCCTGCCTGTGTAATGGGTGGGAGATCGATGGAAGGGACAAAAATGCGAGACGCGCATCCGTTCACGTTCAGTAGACGCTGCGGTCAAAGAACATCTGCCGGACCGTCCGCGCGATGATGCGCAGGTCCAGTCCGAGCGACCAGTTGCGCAGGTACTCGAGATCGTAGTGGACCCGGGCGGCCATCTTCTCGACAACGTCCGTCTCTCCGCGACAGCCATTCACCTGAGCCCACCCGGTGATGCCTGGCTTGACCTTGTGGCGCACCATGTAGGAGCGGATCACGGGCCGGTATTGCTCGTTGTGGGCCACCGCATGCGGGCGGGGGCCGACGATGCTCATGCGGCCCTGCAGCACATTGACGAACTGCGGCAGCTCGTCCAGCGAGGTCCGCCGGATGAAGGCACCAAACGGCGTGACACGCGGATCCCCACGGGTGGCCTGCTTGACCACGGCGCCGTTGTCCATCGTGCGCATGGACCGGAACTTGTAGACCACGATCTCCTCGCCATCGAGTCCATTGCGACGCTGCTGGAAGATGATGGGGCCCGGCGAGCTGAGCTTCACGCCGATGGCCACCGCCAGCAGCACCGGCGTGATCAGCAGCAGGATCAGGCTCGCGAGCACGATGTCGGACAGGCGCTTGACCAGCCCATTGAGCCCGACAAAGGGGCTCTCCAGCAGGCTGACGACCGGCACGCCGTCCATGTTGCGCATGCGTCCCTGGATCACGTTGACACCGAACACGTCGGGAACCAGATAGATCGACACCGCAGCGTCCTGCAGCACCGAGATCAGGGTGCGGATGCGCGGCTGGCTGCTGAGGGCGAAGGTGATGTAGGCGTCCTTGACATGGTGCTGCCGGATGAGGGCAGGCAGCTCGCTCAGTCCACCCAGCAGGCGTGCCCGGATGCGTTCGTCGCAGCGGTCCGGGCTGCGGTCTTCCACGAAGCCGACCAGGTCATGGCCATAGGGCGTGCGGGCCTGGATCGCCTCCGCGACCTTGGCCCCCAGCGCCCCACCCCCGATGACCAGCGCCGGACGGCGGTTCTCGGGCTGTGCGGCATGGTGGCGCATCCACCAGCGCCCGGCCAGCACGAAGACCATCTGTGCCACCGGCGTGGTGACCACCCAGAAGGCCATCAGATCCCGGCGAAAGAAGCGCAGGCTGTCGGAGGCATAGCCGCACAGGAACAGGATCGCGACGACCGTCGCCCAGGCCGCCACGATGTCGACCGCCGAATTGGACGGCCGCTCATAGAAGCGGTTGGTCCCCGGAAACATCAGCGTCATCGTGAAGACCGCCAGCAGCATCACCGAGCGATCCAGTGGCTGCCCGAGCCACAACGAGGACAGCAGCAGGCACAGCACCGCCAGCAAGGGCTCGGCCAGGGCGGCCACGAAGACGGGCACGGACTGCGGTGCCATCGGAAAGACGCCACCGGCATCTGTGGCTTGGGTCATGCTTCGTACCCCGGCGAGGCCGACCCCGTGCACGGATGTTCCGCGGGGTGATTCAGGCGGTCGGGCATCAAACGCATCAGGAAGGGATCGGTCGATGTACATCTGACAGCTTGGCAAGGGACCATGGGATTGGAGCGTCAATTCTCTTCAGGGGAAATGCCAGAATTTTTCATTTCCGCCACCAACTGCGGCACTAATTCCGCCAACCACCCCTCATGTTAGGGGGCAGCACGGCTTCGGTGTCCACGCCTGCAGCCACCGGACCAGTTCCTCTGGCGCCATCGCACGGGCAAACAGGTTGCCTTGCATCTGGTCACACCCCAGCCGCAGGAGCACATCACGCTGCAGCATCGTCTCCACGCCCTCGGCCACGACCTTCAGGTCCAGCGAGCGCGCCAGAGCGATGACGGCGGTGACCACGGCCGCGCTCTGGGTCGTGATGCCGAGATCGAGAACAAAGGACCGGTCGATCTTCAGCTCGGTGATCGGCAACTGGGTCAGGTAGGCGAGCGACGAGTAGCCGGTGCCGAAGTCGTCGATCGCGATGTCGACCCCGATCTGGGTCAGGCGATGCAGATCGGGAATGACCTGGTCGAGGTTCTTCATCAGACCGGTTTCCGTGATCTCCAGCTCCAGCGAACGCGGGGCCAGTCCATGGCGCTCGGTGGCCGCGCGGACGATGTCCACCAGATCCGAACGTGCGAAGGCTCGGCTGGGCAGATTCACCGCCACGCTCAGCTCCAGGCCGCACACGTCCCGCCAGACCGCGATCTGGCGGGCGACCTCGCCGATGGCCCACTCGCTCATCGGCACGATCAGCCCCGTCTCTTCGGCCAGCGGAATGAACTCGCCGGGCTGCACCAGCACGCCGTTGCGCCGCCAGCGCATCAGCGCCTCCACCGCCACCACGGTGGACGAGCCGACACGGACCTTGGGCTGGTAGTGCAGCACCAGCTCGTTGCGGTCGATCGCCTTGTGCAGCGCGCTTTCCAGCTCCAGCCGTTCGCGGCCCATGCCCGCCAGGTGAGGCCGGTAGACCTGGAGCGCATTGCGCCCTGCCGCCTTGGCCGCATACATCGCCACGTCCGCATTGCGCAACAGGTCGACCACGCTGACACCGTCCCGTGGATACAGCCCGACGCCGATGCTGGCCGTGACAAAGTATTCGCGCCCCCCCAGCACCACCGGCTCGCGCATCGCCACCAGCACACGCTGGGCCACCTCGACCGCCTGGACTTCGTCCGCGACCTCGGGCAGCAGTGCCACGAACTCATCCCCGCCCAGTCGGCCGACCGCCTCCAGCGAGCGGTGCGAGCGCAGCACGGCCGCATCGATCGTCACATCGGCCAGCTGGTCGCAGTGCTGCACGCAATGGCGCAGGCGCCGGCTGATCTCCACCAGCAGCTCGTCGCCCTGCCCGTGGCCGAGCGTGTCGTTGATGTTCTTGAAGCGGTCCAGGTCGATCAGCAGCAGCGCGAGGTCATGGCCCAGGCGGCGCGCCTGCTCCATCGCACGTTCGGCGCGCCAGATGAGCTGGCGCCGGTTCGGCAGGCCGGTGAGCGCATCGAAGTTGGCCAGGTGACGGATCTTGTCCTCGATCAGCCGCCGGTCCGTCACGTCCTGCAGGATGCCGGTGTAGGCGCAGAGGCTGCCCTGGTCATCGAACTCGGGCTCCGCCTCGACATGCACGATGCGCTCGCGGCCATCGGGCAGGCGAATCGAGATGTCGCTGTCCAGCACCGTGCTGTGGCGCACGACATCACGCAACAAGGGCGCCATCACCCTCCTGGCCCCGGGGGCCAGCAGGCGCATCATCTCCTGCACCGACAGCGGCGCCCTCTGACCATGTCCGATCACCCGCAGCGCTTCGGGCTCCAGGTGCAGCCCACCGCCGAGACGCCAGTCGAAGCTGCCCATGCGCGCCAGGTCCTGTGCACGGGCCAGCTTGGCGCGGCTGCGCAGCAGCTCCATCTGGACATGCGAGGTCCGCAGCAGGTAACGCAAGCGCCCTGCCAGCAGGCTCCAGTGGTGCGACTTGACAAAAAAATCGGTCGCACCCGCATCGAAGGCCCGCTCGATGGAGGCCTCGTCGTCCAGTCCGGTCAGCATCAGCACCGGCATCAGCTCGAAGCCGGGCAGGTCACGCAGGGCCTCGCAGGTGCGAAAGCCGTCCATGCCGGGCATCACGGCGTCCAGCACCAGGACATCCGGCGACCAGTCCGCCAGCATGCCCAGCGCTGCGCGACCGCCATTGGCCTCATGCACCGTGAAGCCACGCTCGCGCAAGGCCGCCCCGGTGAGCAGCAGGTTCACCTCGTCGTCATCGACCAGCAGGATGCGGGGCTGGCGCTCGACTCCCGCCAGTGTCAAGGAATGTTCTTGGTTCAATCCGTGGTCCTTGCTCTCTCGGTCCGGATGGACAGCTTGTGTTGCACGGCGTCCTGCACACGCTGCATCTCGCCGCGCAGGCCATCGAGCTGCGGTGCCAGCTCGACCGGTCCGACGCCGCGCCGCAGGACCTGCTCCATCTGCGCGCACAGCGCCGACAGCTGCAGCGCGCCCAGGCTGTTCGACGAGGAACGCAGGGTATGGGCCACATGCTGCACCGCCACCAGGTCCAGGCCCAGCGGACCCGGGTCGAGCATCGGCAGCAAGCGGCTGATCGAGGCGTCGAAGGCCTGCATCACCCGGCGCACCAGCTGGTTGCGCCCGGTCGGGTCGAGGTCGTGCAGCCGCTGCATCGCCGCCGCATCCAGCTGCAGCGCCGAGTCCTGCGGATCCGGGTCGTCGTCCAGGGCGAGGAACAGCGTCGGATCGGCCGCCTCCTCACCGTCCGGCACACCGCCATCCGGACGGGTCAGGGCGCCGGGTGCAGTGCGGGCCGCAGCCTCGATCTCCTGGCGGACACGCCGCCCCAGCCGTGCGCCGACAAACCGCCCCAGCACCGCCAGCAGCTGGCCCTGCCGGTACGGCTTGGACAGGTAGGCATCAAAGCCCAGCCCCAGGAAGCGCTCCTCGTCGCCTTCCAGCGCATTGGCTGTCACCGCCACCACCGGCGTGCGGGCCGGCGTGAGGAAAGCGAACCGCGGCGTCGCGCCGCGGCGCAGACACTGCAGCGCCTCCACCCCGTCCATGCCCGGCATCTGGATGTCCATCAGCACGAGGTCGAACAGATCCTCGCACAGCGCGCGCAAGCCCTCCAGTGCCGACCCGGTCACCCGCACGCGGCAGCCCATGCGCTGCAGCATCTGGTTCATCACTTCCTGGTTGACCGGGTTGTCCTCCACGACGAGCACGCAGGCGCCGAGCTGCGGCATGGCCACCTCGGCCTCCTGGCGCGCGGCGGCGATGCCCAGGATGGCCTGGCGCAGCTCGGCCTTGCGCACTGGCTTGTGGATGAAGCGCACGAACCCCGCCTCCTGGGCCACCCGCACATCGTCGGGCGCGGCCACGGAGGACAGCAGCACCAGCTGCATCCCGCCCGCCAAGCCGTCGCTGCGCAGGCGCTGCGCCAGCTCGATGCCATCCATGCCCGGCATGTGCCAGTCGATCAGCGCCAGGTCGAAGGCAGGAGCCTCCGGCGGCAGCAGGCGCAGCAGCTCCAGCGCCTGTTCCCCGTCGCCCACCAGCGTCACGCGCAGACCCCAGGCCGTCAGCATGTTTTCCAGCACGGTGCGGTTGGTCGGGTGGTCGTCGACCACGAGCACCCGGACACTGGGCATGGTCGCCGTGTCGCCCAGCCCCTGTGCCAGCGCAGCGTCGCCCGTGCCCGTGCCGGCCACCACCGGCAATGTGAAGCTGAATTCCGAGCCGACGCCCGGCTGGCTGCGCACCGTGATCTCCCCGCCCATCAGCTCGACCAGCTGGCGCGAGATCGCCAGCCCCAGCCCGGTGCCTCCGTAGCGGCGGGCCAATCCGACGTGGACCTGCGTGAAGGCATTGAACAGCCGCGGCAGCATGTCGGCCGCGATGCCGATGCCCGTGTCCTTGACCGAGAACACCAGCAGCACATTGCCCTCGGCCGACGCCGACGCGGGGCGCAGGCTCACCGTGATCTCGCCGTGTTCGGTGAACTTGATGGCGTTGGAGACCAGATTGGTCAGCACCTGGCGCACCCGCAGCGGATCGGTCACCACCGTCGCCGGCAGGCCCGGCGCTTCGTGAAAGCCCAGCTCCAGCCCCTTTTCGTGGGCCCGCGGCGCCAGCAGCTCCAGCGTGTCCTCGACCACGCTGCGCAGCGAGAACTCCGAGGTCGCGAGTTCGAGCTTGCCGGCCTCGATCTTGGCGAAGTCGAGCACGTCGTTGATGATCTCCAGCAAGCTCTCGCCGGAGCGGTAGACAGCCTGCGCGAAGCGGCGCTGCCGGGCATTGAGCGCCGTGCCCAGCAGCAGCTCGGTCATGCCGAGGATGCCGTTCATCGGGGTGCGGATCTCATGGCTCATGGTCGCCATGAACTGGCTCTTGGCGCGGCTGGCCGCCTCGGCCGCATCGCGCGCGGCCTGCAGCTGCAGCTCGCGCTCGCGTTCCTCGGAGACATCGTCGATCAGGCCGTAGACGCGGGTCTCGTTGCCCTGCAGCACGCGGGTGCGGGTGCGCTGGCGCAGCCAGCGCACGCCGCGCTGCGGATGGCGGATGCGCACGGTGACATCGGTGCTGACCGCGTGCAGCTCGTCGCGCCGCTGCTGCTCCAGCAAGGACACGTCCTCGGGCAGCACCCGCAGCGGCAGCAGCTCCGCATGGGGCAGCACCTGTGATGCCACGAGTCCGAGCATGTCGTAGACCCGCGCGCCGATGTAGAAATAGCTGTCACGGCGCGGGTCGGTGACGAACACGCCTTCGTCGATCGACTCGACCAGCTCACGGTAGCGCTCCTCGGACTCGCGCAGCTGCCGAGCGTCCCGCCGCTGCTGCGTGACGTCGCGCAGCTGGCAGATCACCACCGTCGGCCGCCCCAGCCGGTTGCGCACCGCGACATAGCGGGCGCTGATGACCCGATCGCCCTCGGCCGTGGAGCGCTCGAACTCGTGCTCGACGGCATCGTGGCTGTCCACCGCCCGCTGCAGGCAGGCCTGCACCCGCTGCTGCACCCCGGCGCCCAGCAGTTCGTCCAGATCCCAGCCGCCGACCTGCGCGCTGTGGGCACAGAACTCCAGCTCGGCGTGCCGGTTCAGCGACACGACCCGGAATTTCTCCGCGTCCAGCACCACGAGGCTGATCGGGATGTGCTCGGTCAGCACCCCCAGCAGCGCACGGCCCTCGTCGATGCCGAACTCGCGCTCCTTGCGGTCGCTGATGTCGCGGCAGACACAGACCACCTGCGGCCGCCCCGAGGTCTCGTCGATGACGACCTGGGCGTCGATTTCGAGCCAGTACGGATCGCCCGGGAGCATGTCGTCCTGTCCGCGTCGGGCGACGAATTCACGCACGAAGTCGTCGCCGCGGACCACGCAGTCGCGCAGCAGCAGTGCCAGCCGCTGGTCATCGGCATCCCCCAGCAGCACGTCCCAGAGCGTGCGGCCGCAGATCTTGCCCGGCGAATGGCCAGTGGCCTGCACGAAGGCCGGATGCGCCCACTCGATCACCCCTTGCGCGTCGGTGATCACCGCCCCCCGTCCGACCCGCGCCGCCAGCAGGGCCACCCGCGCGAGCCGCTGCGCGGAGAGTTCCGTCTCGCGCGTCTGCTCGTCGCGGGCAGCCAGATGGCCCAGGTGCAAGCCGACCAGTTCGAGCAGCTGGTGCAGCGCCGGTGTCAGATCGACCGGGTCGTGGAACTCGATGGCGGCCACGGCGCAGTGCCGATGCACGACCGGCAGCGCCAGCACCGCGCGCACGCCGACCGAGCGCCACGGCAACCTCGGCGCCGCAGGCGACAGCACGGCGAGCACCGGACGCAGCAAGGCCAGCGCAGTGCCCAATGGCGCCTCGCTGGCATGGGTGGTGACCATCTGGCCCAGGTCGATCAGCTCCTCGGTCGCACTGTCGAGCAGCGCCCACGGCTGGACCAGTGCCCCGTCCTCGCTCCAGTCGCTCACCCGCAGCAGGCGGGCCGCGCCCGCGCGCAGCCACAGACGCAACACGGGCGCCACCAGACACAGGCCTTCCTGGAGATTTTCCGACCGGTGCAGACGGCGCGCCAGCAGCAGCGTCTGGGTGAGGATCTGCTCCTCCGTGAGCATGGGGACCGGCTCATCGGCGCCCGACACGGTGATCAGCCCGTCCGCATCGCCAAGCTGCGCTGGTCCGGTGCTCACGCAGATGTCGAGCGACCAGGGGTGGTCGGTCATGCGGGCATCATCGGTCAGGCGCATGGCAGTCGGGAGCGGTATCGCAGTTCGGTTTGTTCAGCACGGGCGCACAAGCATAGGTGCAGCCAGCCCCTGTGCCGATGCGGCGGCGCACCCAATCGCGCAATTTCGCCGAAGTCTCGTGCGGGCGATCGACCTGCGCGCAACAGCGACCGGCTCACAGGAAACCTGTCCCTACAATCGTTGACATGTTGTCACCCCCCGAGTCCGGACTGCGCCCTGCGACACGGGCCATGCTGCTGAGTGCGGCGGCACTGGCCCTGATGGTGTCGGCCCAGTGGCTGGCTCAGGCCCTGAGCCCAGGAACGGCCAGTGCCCGACTGGTCTGGGCGCTGGCACTGGCGCTGCTGGGCAGCGGCCTGCTGGTCGTGGCCTGGCGCTGGCGCCGACCGCCAGACCCCGGACAGACGCCGCTAGCGTCCACGTCCTCTGCCATGCCGGCCGACGGTCTGCGCCTCACCACAGCCCAGTCACTCGCCCTGCAGACCCGCCTGTTGCGCGGTCTGCCCGGGCCCGCGCTGCTGGTGCGCCTGAGCGACGCTGCGCCGCAGCTGCTGGCCTGCAACAGTGCCGCCCAGGTGTCGCTGCCCGAGGCCGGCACACCGGCTTCGGTCCGGATGGTGCAGGAGCTGCTGGCCAGGAGCCTCGACCCCGATGCCAGTGTCCAGCGGCTGGAACTGCCGGGGGATTGCTGCGTGCTGTGGCTGCCCCCCTCCGCGCAGGATGCGCCGACGCCGCGCCAGCCAGCACCGACCACCACACCCCCACCCGATTCATCCGGCGCGCCCGCAGCGGTACCGCCCACCGTGCCGGTGGACGAGGACCGGGCCGCCATCGTCTACACCGTGTCACACGACCTGCGGGCGCCGATCCGCGTCATCGAAGGCTTCACGCGCATCGTCCGCGAAGACTACGGCCATCTGCTGGACCGGGTCGGCAATGACCACCTGGAGCGGGTGCTCGGCGCTGCCACGCGCATGAACAGCATGATCGATTCGCTGCTCGCGCTGTCACGCCTGTCGACCCAGCCGATCGAGCTGGTGGCGGTCGACCTGTCGGCGATGGCGGAACAGGTGGTGGCCGAACTGCGCCAGCAAGCGCCCGAGCGACAGGCCGAGATCCACATCGCCCCCGGGATGACCGCGCGCGGGGATCCGGTGCTGCTGCGCACGGTGCTCGACAACCTGCTCGGCAACGCCTGGAAATACGCCTCGCGGCGCGAGGTGACACACATCGAGTTCAGCGCATCCGTGTCGGCAGGCCGGACCGAGTTCTGCATCCGCGACAACGGCGCGGGCTTCGACATGCGCTTTGCCAGCAAGCTGTTCGGAGCGTTCCAGCGCCTGCACGGGGCCACCGAGTTCCCGGGCACCGGCGTCGGACTGGCCTCGGTGCGCCGCATCATTCGCCGACATGGCGGCGACATCCGGGCAGAAGCCGCCGTCAACGAAGGCGCACGCTTCTACTTCACGCTGGGCTGATCCAGCATGCCCGGCAGGGCGAGCTGCTCCAGCGCGCCCACCATGGCGCTGCAGGTCTGCGCCAGACTGCGCCCCTCCTGGTCCGCCAGACGCTGCAGCCGCTCCAGGGCCGTGGTCCGTGCCAGGGAAAACCGGTGCATGACGATCCCGACGGCGATCGCCTCGACGGTCGACAGACCGGCCAGCGTGTCGGCAGGCGAAGCGGCCGCGGGTCCGGGCACTGCGGCCGGAGCGCTGCTGGCGCTCGCCTGCTCCGCCGCCTGTGCGGAGGACACCCCCGCCTCCTGTCCGGCCGCGCGCCCGCGCACCACGTCCAGTGCCGACGCCACCGCCGGCACCAGCTGCGCAATGTCCAGCGGCTTCACCAGCAACGCGAGTGCACCGAGCGCCTGGATGCGGGCCAGCGTCGCCTCGTCCGAGAACGCCGACAGGAAAAGGAACGGGATCTGCAATGCCTCGCGCAGGTAATGCGCCACGTCGTAGCCGCTCATGCCGTCCATGCGGATGTCCAGCAGCGCCAGATCCGGACGGTGCTGGCGGGCCAGCAGGATGGCGTCGTCGCCATTGTCGGCATCGATGATGTCGAATCCGGCGTGCGTGAGCCCGTGCACGACCGTGGCCAGCACCAGACGGTCGTCGTCCACGACCAGGATGCGCCCGCGGGAGGAAGTGCCGGTCATGGTCGTGGTGCCTTGCGCACAGAGTGGTGAGGGAACAGCATGCGCGGATTGTCTCGCAGGTCCGCCGGCACCGGTACCGCCCGGCTTCAGGTGGTGGCGCGCTCGTTGCGCACCACCGGTGGTGCCAGCCGCAACGCCGCCACCACGGTGTCGGCCTGCTGCGTCAGGGCGAGACTGGCGCTGCGCCGCGGCAGCAGCGCGCTCACCAGCCCCAGCCCGGACACCGTGGCCGGACGCCGGTCCAGCCGGAAGTCCGTCGGCAGCTGCCCGTGGTTGCAGATCTCGACCCGGACCGCATCCGCCTCCAGCCACAGGCGGCAGACCACGTCCGAGCAGGCCGGACTGTGCTTGATGGCGTTGGTGAACAGCTCGTTGAGGGCCAGCGCGATCGGGATCGACTCCGCCTCCGGCAGCAGCCAGCGCCAGCCCGGATCGCCGGCGACGTCCAGCGAAATCGTGCGGCCGAAAGTGCGCTGCACCGACTGGGCGATCGCCTCGATCACGTCGCGCACCGCCAGCAGCCCGGTGTTGCCCACCTGCAGGCCGTAGACCTGCGCGATGGCCTGCACCTGTCCGACCACCTCGGCGATGATCGGTTGCACCTGCGGATAGCGCACCACCGCCTGCTGCATCAGCCCGGCCACCCCCTGCAGGTTGTTCTTGATGCGGTGGTGGACCTCCTGGACCAGCATCTCGCGCCGCGCGATCGCCGCCTCCAGTTCGGCACGCTGCGCCTCGCGCTGCGTGGTCACGTCGGTGGAAACCATCAGCAGCTGGTCGATGCGGCCCTCCGCACGGGCCAGCGGCAGGAAACGGGCATCCCAGACCTCCATCCGCCCGGCACGCACCAGCCGGTATTCACGCGGGGTGACCACCTGGGGATGCGCCAGCGCCTCGTCGATGTCCGCCGGCAGGCTGGCACCCACCGGCTGCGGGTGGAGCTGCACCAGCGATTGCCCGACCGCCTCCAGCACCGGCACCCCGCAGAGTGCCGCCGCCGCCCGGTTGAGCTGCAACACCCGCAGCGTGGCGGCGTCACAGACCGTGATGGCCATCGGCGCCGCCTCGATGATGCGCTGCAGCGAGGCCTGTGCCTCCGCGATGCGCGCCTCGGCCTGGCGACGCTGGTCGATGTCCATCAGCGCGAAGGTCATCTCCCGCCCACCCTCCAGCCCCAGGGTCGCCACCGCATTGCCCACCACCCAGAAGGTGCGGGCATCGCGCGCCTGGACACGGCATTCGAACTGCAGCGCCTCGCCGTCGCGCAATTCGCCGAACAGCGGCACCGTGCGGCGGAAGGGATGGTCGGCCTCGTCGGTCGCGACGGTGTGCAGCGGCTGCCGCATGAAGTCGCCCAGATCGCCGCCGAACATGCGGCGAGCCGAGCGGTTGAGCCAGGAAATGCGCCCTTGCTCGTCGACCGTGACGATGCCGACCAGCACCGAGTCGAGCACTGCCCGCGTGCGGTCCGCCTGCTGGCCGAGCACACCCGCCATGCGCCCGTGCTCGCTGGCCAGGTGCGCGAGTTCGGCCTGCTGGGCCTTCAGCCGGGTGATCTCCGACAGCACCACGATGGCCAGCGGCGTGCGACCCGGCGGACCCGTGCGGCGGATGGTGACGGCGTACCAGTGCAGCAGGCCTTCCTCGTCCTGCACCACAACCTCGGTTTCATACAGCTCACCCCGGTCGAGCACCGCGTCGAGCCGGTCGAGCGGCTCCTGCGCACCCGCGGCCAGCAGGCCACGGATGTCGCAGCCGACCGCCTCGCCCTGCGCCAGGCCCAGCATCCGCTCGAAGCGGCTGTTGCACTGCGTCAGCTGGTGGCCACGCACCGAGGCGATGCCAGCCGGTGAACTCTCCAGGATGGTGGACAAGTCCCCCAGCAGCTGCTCGGCCCGCGCCTGGGCCAGGTCACGCTCGTCCTCGGCCGAGCGGTCTTCCAGCATGCACATGTAGCGGCGGCGGCCGGCCCGGACTTCGTCACAGCGCAGCAATGCCCGCACCCAGCGGGTGCGGCCGTCGGCATGCGGCAAGGCGCCCTCGCTGCTGACCCAGGCCCCACCGGGCTGCAGCGGCTGCACCATGGTGCCCCGCTCCCAGTTCAGCAAGGCCCGCAGCGGCGCGGAGGCTTCGCTCAGCTCGACCAGCGCCCCCCCCGCCAGCGCCTCGAAGCCCTGGTTCGCCCGCAGCACCAGTCCGCGGTCGTCGAACAGCGCCATGCCCATGGGGCTGAGGTCGAACCACTGGTCCAGCTCGCGGGCAAAGCGCTCGGCCTGCTCGCGGGCCACGTGTTCGGAGGTGGTCTCCTGCAGCACGGTCAGCAGCAGCCGGCGCCCGCCCGCCACACTCCCGCCCGTGGCGTAGCGGGTCGAGCGCACCCAGCGCGAACGCCCTTCGCTGTCGAGCAGCCGCCATTCGCGCAGGGCCGGTCCGACGAACTCGCCGGGTTCGCGTGCCAGACGCGCACGGTCTTCGCCGATGACACGGCGTTCGTCTTCCGGGCACAGCGCGATGGGGTCGGTGCCGATCAGCGCGTCGCGCGTACGCCCGGTCAGGGCGACAAAGGCGTCGTTGACGTCGAGCAGATGGAAGGTGTCATCCTGCAGCAGGGCCGGGAACGGAGCCGTCCACAGCAACGCACGCAGCTCGCGCAATGGCCGCTCGATCAGCGTCAGCGGGGGGCGCGGCAAGGAGGGTGTGCTGCCTTCGGGCGGCAGGCACAGCAGCCACGGCCCGCCCTCCAGCCGCGACAGACAAGGAGCGGAACCCGCGCTGGCCCCCGCGGGAAAGTAGGCCTCGGTGCGCCCGCCCGCCAGCACGGCACGCAGCCGGTCCAGCAGCGGCTGGCCCAATGCGGGGCCCAGGTCGGCGAGGTTCATGCCGGGCTCGCACGGCAGGCGGCGCAGCGCGGCCTGGTTGGCGTGGACCAGTCTGGCCGAGTCGTCGAAGACCAGCACGGACTCGACCAGCGCATCCA
This sequence comes from Sphaerotilus sp., assembly GCF_034519685.1. Classification (GTDB taxonomy): domain Bacteria; phylum Pseudomonadota; class Gammaproteobacteria; order Burkholderiales; family Burkholderiaceae_C; genus Sphaerotilus. The sequence continues at coordinate 1,175,139 of NZ_JAXHOF010000003.1, forward strand.
GCAGGGCATGGGGCAGCTTCATGCCGCCAGTGTAAGGAGCCGACCGGGCCGATCGGCGCCCGGTGCCGGTTTCGTGTCAGCCGAGCTGGAAGGCGCTGGCCAGGGCGTGCAGCAATGCGCGGTTCACATGGCGCATCTGGAAACCATGCTCGGCCACCTTCTCGCGCACGTCATGGCCGCTGCCGCCTTCCAGCGTGCGCACGAGGTCGAGCGCTGCATGGTACGGCCCGCGCTCTTCGGCCAGGGCCTGGTAGACGCCGTCGGGGACCGGCAAGGTGCCCAGCAGTTCGTTGAACGGACGCTGGAACATGCGGTCCAGCAGCGAGAACACGCCGCAGATGAACATCTCGTTGCGGAAGTCCGCACTGCTGCCCTCGCCAGCAAGGGCCTCCATCAGCAAGCCGCGGCGCACCGCGGCGTACATCACCGGCCGCTGGTTCTTGTCGTGTCCAGCCGTGACCAGCAGCAGCGCGAGCCAGCGCTTGAGTCGCTGGTAGCCCAGCAGCATCACCGCCTGCGAGAACGAGGTGACCTCGACCGTGAGGCCGAACACCGGCGAGTTGATGTAGCGCATCAGCTTGAAAGCCAGTGCGGGATCGAACTTGAGCGTGGCCTCCAGCTGCGCCAGCGGCGCCTCCTGGTGGACCTGGTTGATGAGCTGCAGCGTGACCTGCAGGTCCGGACGGGTGGCCCCCCCCGGGCGTGGCGCCGTGATCTCGCCCTCGACAGGCCAGCCCAGCACCGCCACGGCACCACGCCGGAACGCGCCCTCCATCTGCTCGATGGTGTGGACACCCTCCTGGAAGAAGCCGATCGAGCGCTTCACGCCTTCCGGCACCGGCCCGCCATCGAGCCGGCGTTCATCGGCCAGGTCGATGATGGCGTACTTGAACGCGCCCAGCAGCTCCCGCGGCAGCGGCTGGTCCGGCCGCCCGGACAGCAGCAGCGTGTTGCCGTTGTCGGCCAGCTCCAGGATCGCCGCCCGGTGCACCGGGTCGCAGGCCATGAACTTCGGCACCTCGATCATCACGTTCGCCGAGGGCTGCACCATCAGCAGATCGGCCAGCAGCCGCTCCAGGCGCACCGAGAGCACGACCCGCGGCCCGTCGGCCGGCCAGACCTGGCTGACGGCGGTGAGCAGCTCGCCGACCGGCAGCCAGCGGGCGTGCCCGAGCGGGAACACCGACAGCCGGGTGGCCATCACGTTGCGCTGGCTGTCGATGATCGGGCAGTAGCTCAGGGCGACCTGACCGAGGATGGGAGCGTCCGGGGACTGCATGGTGGGGGTGGGGTGGGCCAAGCGCCGCGTCAGTTGCTGATGTAGTCGAACAGCGAAAGCTTGCGCACCATCGAATACGACTGGAGCGCCGCCTGGTAGGCCGTCTGCTTGGTGGAGAAGTCGGAAATGCCTTCGGCCATGTCCAGATCCTCGGCTTCGGAGCGGATGGCCTTGTCGCTGAGCACGCGGTCCTGCGTGCGCTGGTCAAGACCGTCCAGCCGGTTCAGCGTCTCGCCCGAGCGCGAGCGCACCACCTGCAGATTGCCCAGCACCTGGTCCAGGTCACGCAGGCCGTGGTTGATGACCTGGGCGCGGTCTCCCGCGTTGGGCGCCACGGTCGCCGACGAGCCGAGCACGTCGATCACCTTGTCCAGCGCATCGAAGACGCTCAGGTTCGGACTGGACGGCTCGACCGTGAACTTGTCGCCCGCCACGGCCACGCCGGAGATGCTCACGCTCATGCCGGGCAGGCCGACCACCGGCGTGCCGGAAACGAAGTCGTGGCTGCTGCTGGCGGCATCGGGAAAGGGCGTGCGGCTGCCGTCGCTCGCCACGAGGCTGACGCTGTAGCGGCTCGCGGTGTCGAAGGTGACCTCATAGCGCTGCCCGTCCGTCAGCGTCAGGGCCGACGGATCGCTGACCTGGCCGGCACTGACCCAGGCGGTGCTGGTCGACGCCACCTGCCGGCTGGTCTCGAACACGCCATTGCCGGAGCGGGCCTGGAGCCAGAGTGCATCACCGTCGATGGCCAGCGGCAGCGCTTCGGACAGCGATCCGTCGGCCTTGCCGGATCCGCCGTGGTACTCGACACCGACCCCGGAGTCGACGAACGGCAGACGGTCGCTGCCTTGCCCGCCGAACACGTACTGGCCTGTGCCGTCCTCGGTGTTGGCCACCGACAGCAGCTGCCCCTTGATCTGCTTCAGGCGATCGGCCAGCAAGGCGCGGTCGGCGTTGTTGAAGGCGCCGTTGCCCGCACCGACCACCGCCTCGCGGGCCTCCTGCACCAGATCCACCGCATCCCCGACGGCCGACTCGACCACGGACATGGCGTTGCGGCTGGCCGCCAGCGAGCGCAGCAGACCTTCGCTGCGGGTCTGGTCGGCGAGCGCGCGCTCGGCGCGTGCTGCGCCGGCCGGATCGTCGCTGGGACGGTCGATGCGCTTGCCGCTGACCATGCGTTCCTGGGCACGCCCCAGATCCTGCTGGCGGCGCATCAGGGAATTCAGGCCGTTCTGCTGGCTGACGGCGGAGGCGACTCGGGACATGTGGGACTCTCCGATGGAACTCAGATGGAACTCAGTTCATGACCGACAACATCGTGTCGAACAACTTCTGTGCGGTGACCAGCACCTTGGCGGCGGCCTGGTAGCTCTGCTGGAACTGCAGCAGCTTGGCGGCCTCTTCCTCCAGGTTCACGCCGGTCTCCGAACCGAGCTGCTCCTTGCTGAGGTCGGCGATCTGCCCGGAAGACGCCGAGTCGGAGGTCGCGCGCTGCACCCGCACCCCCAGCTCCGAGATCACCCGGGCATGGGCGTTGTTGAAGGTCTTGCCTTCCACCACGGTCGTCTTGGCGAGGTTCTGCAGCGACAAGGCGTTGGCATTGCCGGAGCCGGATGCCGTGGCCCCCGCGGCGGCGAGCTTGCGGGGGTCCGTGATGCCCAGCGCGGCCGACTCGGCGGCACCGGTGACCGGCTGCAGCAGGAACTTGTCCTTCGGCGCCAGCGGGGTCGTGCCCACATCGAAGGTGAAGCCGTCCACCTGTGCGCCGTTGGCCAGACCGCCGAAGACGGTGCCGTCTGACAGGCGGGTCATCTGGTATTTGCTGCTGTCCGAGGGGTCGACCTGCAGCGTGTAGTCGCTGGCCTTGAGCTGGGCGCCCTGCCCCGCCACCCGGCTGATGCTCACCTTGGCCAGCAGCTCGCCGTCGCTGCCACGCGCGTTGAGCCTGGACGCCGCCACGGTCGGCTCTCCGGCCTGCATCAGCGCCTTGCCGGCCGCACCGTCGAGATCGGTGCCCTGGACATGCTGGGTGTTGATGGCGTCGGCGAGCCCTGCAGCCAGCTGCCCCAGCTCGGTGCGGGCATTGCGCAGATCCTCGTCCTGGAAGCGCAGCAAGCCGGCGATCGCGCCACCGCTGAGCCGGCTGACCGGAATCTCGCGCTCCCGCCCGTTCAGGTCGAGGGCGATGCGCATCTGCTCGGGCACATGGGGATCGGCCACGGCCTTGAGCGTGTGGTGCTCTGCGCCAATCACCAGCGACTGTCCGCCACCGACAAACAGGCTCACCGACCCATCCAGCTCACCGTCCTGACCACGGCTGTCGACGCGGCTCACCTCGATGTGCTGACCGAGCTGCGCGATCAGCTGGTCACGCTGGTCCAGCAGGTCATTGGGCTGGTGCCTGGCGTTGCCCGTACCGGTGAGCTGGCGGTTGAGTTCCGCGATCTGACCACTGAGCCCGTTGACGATCGACACCTCGTCGCTGAGCTGCTGGGATGTGGCGGTCTGCAGCGTGACCAGATGCTCGCCCGTCCGGCGAAAGCGCGAGGCCGTGGTCTCGACGGCCGACAGCACCACTTCCCGCACCGACTCGTCCTTGGGCGCCGCCGCCATGTCGCCGAAGGCCGCGAACAGCTTGGAGGCCGCCTGGCCGAGCCCGAGTTCGCCCAGCGCATAGCCTCCTTCAAGCTGGTTCAGCATCCCCAGGCGGGCACTGTCGGCCGCGGCGACCGACTGGCTCTGGTTGCTCCGACTGGTGAGGAAACGGTTCACGGCCCGCTCCACCCCCTCCACCGCCACGCCGCCACCGATGTAGCCGACCCCGGAGCTGCGTCCAGCCACCGTGGCGAGCTTGACGGTCTGGCGCGAGTACCCGTCGACGGCGGCGTTGACGATGTTGTGGCTGCTCGTGCTCAGCTGGGTCTGGGCGGCGAACATGGCCTGCACACCCAGGTTCATCAAGGAGTTCGTGCTCATGGTGGTCGGCTCGGTTGCTGGGTTGTCTTGGTTGCTCAGGCCTGTATATCGGCAGGCTGGCCAGCGCGCCCAAGACTGCGTTGCAATCTTTGCGTGGTCTGGATCACGCGGGTGAGCTTGGCGGCGTAGTCGGGGTCGGTCGCGTAACCCGCGCGCTGCAGTTCGCGGGCGAAGGCGCTCGGGTCGTCGGTGGCCCGGCGGGCGGCGGCATAGCGCGGGCTGCTGCCGATGAGGCGGGCGTAGTCGCGGAAGCTCTCTTCATAGGAACCGTAGGCGCGGAACTGCGCCTGCACCTTGCGCGGCTCGCCATCGATGACCTCGGTGGTCGTGATGGTGACGCTCGGGCCATTCCAGCCGGGGCCCGCCTTGATGCCGAACAGGTTGTGCGAATTGCTGCCGTCACGACCGCGGATCTCGCGACGCCCCCAGCCGGTCTCGTGGGCGGCCTGGGCGAGCATGAAGTCGGCCGGGATGCCACTGTCCGCGGACACCCGGGCCGCCGCCGCCGCCTGGCTCGCCACGAACTGCTGTGCGTTGCTGCCGTAGGGGGTGACGGCGCGCGCCGAGGCCGACTCCGTCGCGCCGGACAGCGCCGACACCGAGGGGCCACCGGGGGCGCCGACGCTGCTGCGCAGACCCGGCAGCGGCAGAAAGCGCGGCTGGCCGGGTGCGGGATCCGTGGCCGAGGCCACGCCCATCTGCCGCTCCAGCTGGCGGGCGATGGCCGCGGCCAGTCCGCCGGGCTGGCCGGACAGCTGCACCGCGTACTGCTGGTCGAGCATGTCGCCGCCCATCGCGGTGGCCGAGTTCGACAGCATGCCGCTCTCCATCGTGGTCGCGCGCATGCTCTTCATCAGCTCCTGCATGAACAGGGCCTCGAACTGGCGCGAGACCTCCTTGATGGTGTCGGCCGGGTTGCGGGCCGCCGCACCGCGCAAGGCGTCGAGCGAGGCACCGCCGGCGGCGAGTTGCTGGGTGGAAGACGGGCGTTGCATGTCGATCTACCTTGTATCGCCTCAGATGGGCCTCAGATGGGCGTCAGATGACTTCGATTTCCGCGCTCAGCGCACCTGCAGCCTTGATGGCCTGCAGGATGGCCAGCAGGTCCGCGGGCGATGCCCCCAGCGCATTGAGCGCCTTCACGACTTCGGTCAGCTTCGTGCCCGCGGGCAGCTGCACCAGCGCGCCGCCGTCCTGCTGCATGCGGATGTCGGTGCGCTCGGTCACGGTGGTCTGCCCGGCGGACAGCGGCCCCGGCTGGCTGACCACCGGCGTCGAGCTGATGGACACGGACAGGTTGCCGTGCGCCACGGCGCAGGCACCCAGCGTGACGGACTGGTTCATCACCACCGACCCGGTCCGGGCGTTGACGACGACCTTGGCAGCCGGCGCGGCCTGCTCCAGCGACAGGTTCTCGATGTCGGCCATGAACCCCACACGCTGGTCGGGCGTGGCCGGCATCTTCACGCGGATCACGCGGCCGTCCATGGCCGAGGCGGTCCCGGGACCGAAACGGGCATTGATGACCTTGGCCACTTCTCGGGCGGTGTGGAAGTCGCTGCTGTTGAGGTCGAGCTGCAGGAACTCGCCCTGGGCCAGCGGGTTGGCGACGGCACGCTCCACCGTGGCGCCGCCCGGAATGCGGCCCGCCAGCAGGTGGTTGACCTGCACCTTGGAGCCGCCGGCCGAGGCCCCGGCGCCGGCCACGATCAGGTTGCCCTGGGCCAGCGCATAGATCTGGTTGTCGGCGCCGCGCAGGGGCGTGCCGATCAGCGTGCCGCCGCGCAGGCTCTTGGCATTGCCGAGCGAGGAGACGGTGACGTCCAATGGCTGCCCCGGCTGCGCGAAGGCCGGCAAGGTGGCCGTCACCAGCACGGACGCGACATTCTTGAGCTGCATCCCGGTGCCCTGCGGCACGGTGACCCCGAGCTGCTGCAGCATCGCGTTCAGGCTCTGCGTGGTGAAGGGCGTCTGGGTGGTCTGGTCCCCGGTGCCGTCCAGACCGACGACCAGCCCGTAGCCCACCAGCTGGTTGGGCCGCACCCCTTGCACATTCGCCACTTCCTTGATGCGCACGGCCGCCTGCGCCTGTGTCATGGCACCCAGCAGCAGCACCACGACGCAGCCGAGGTGGATCCACAGCCAGCGAGGCGACTGAAGGTTCAGAGGGTGCATGTCCATCACTCAGATCGGCATCAGGTTGAGGAAATACCGCGACAGCCAGCCGATCTGCTGGGCATCGGCCTGACCGCCCCGGCTTTTCTGCTCGACGCGGACATTGGCGATCTGGGCCGAGGCCACGGTGTTGCCCGGCTGGATGGAGCGCGGGTCGATCTGGCCAGAGAAGCGCAGCACGTCGACGTTGTCGTTGACGCCGATCTGCTTTTCGGCGGAGACGATCATGTGACCGTTGGGCAGCACCTCGACCACGACCGCGGTGATCGTGCCGCTGAAGTTGTTGGTGTTCTCGGTGCCGCCCTTGCCGCTGAAGGTGTTGGCGCTCTCGCCCCCGACCCCGAGCTTGCCCAGTGCCGTGGCCGGCAGCAGCGGCACGGCGGCGATGGAGCCCGAGAGGCTGCCCGTCTTCTCGACGCTGCTGGTGGAGCGTGCGCTGGCGCTGACCCGCTCGACGATCTGCACCAGCAGCGTGTCGCCGACCAGGCGGGCGCGGTGGTCCTCGAACAGCGGGCGGTACTGGCTGTGCTGGAAGATGGCGCCGTTGTTGACCACGGGCCGCACGGTCGGGTAGGGCCGCACGGGTTCTGCCGGCGCGATGTCGACCTTGGCCACCGTCGGCATGAGCTGGCAGCCGGACAGTGCACCGACCAGCCCCAGCCCCCACACCAGACGCCGCAGCACCGCAGCCCGCACGGTCTGGTTCACAGCTGCGTCAGACGCTGGAGCATCTGGTCCGAGGTGGTGATGGCCTTGGAGTTGACCTCGTAGGCGCGCTGGGTCTGGATCATGGCCACGAGTTCTTCCACCACATTGACGTTGGAGGTCTCGATGAAGCCCTGCGACAAGGCGCCCATGCCATCCGAGCCGGGGGCGGCAGCCACGGGCGTGCCGGAGGCCGCGGTTTCCGTGAAGAGGTTCTGACCGCGCGGCTCCAGGCCCGCCGGATTGACGAAGGACGCCAGCGTGAGCTGCCCCACCGCCTGCGGTGCCGCCTGGCCGGGCATCGACACCGACACCTTGCCGTCCTGCGCGATGGTGACCGACTGGGCGTTGGGCGGGATCGTCACGCCGGGCTGCACGAGCTGGCCGTTGTTGGTGACGAGCTGGCCGGTGGCATTGAGCTGGAAGGCGCCGTCGCGGGTGTAGCCGGTCGTGCCGTCGGGCATCTGGACCTGGAAGAAGCCATTGCCCTTGATCGCCACGTCCAGCGAGTTGGTCGTCTGCTGCAGCCCGCCCTGGCTGAACTGGCGCGAGGTGGCCACGGTGCGCACGCCCAGGCCGACCTGCAGGCCGGTGGGCAGCTGGGTCTGCTCGCTGCTGGCCGCGCCGGTCTGGCGCAGGTTCTGGTACATCAGATCCTCGAACACCGCGTGCGACTTCTTGTAGCCGTTGGTCGCGACGTTGGCGAGGTTGTGGGAGATGACGTCCAGCTGGGTCTGCTGGGCTTCCATCCCGGTCTTCGAGGTCCACAGGGAACGCATCATGGTGGGAGTCCTTGGTTCGGCTGGATTCAGTTCAGGGACAGCAGCTGCTGGGCCTGCTGCTCGTCTTTTTCGGCGGTCTGCATCGACTTCATCTGGGCCTCGAACTGCCGGGCCGCGGCGATCATGGCGACCATCGTGCTGACCGCGGAGACGTTGGAGCTTTCGAGCGCACTGTCCTGCACCTGGGCGGCAGGGTCGGCGTCCAGTTCACCCGCGGGGCCGCGGAACAGGCCGTCTTCACCGCGCTTCAGGGGGGCTTCCGCGGTGACCAGCTTGAGCCGGCCCACAGGCGCCGGCACGCCGCCGGGCACCCGGGCGCTGACCGTGCCGTCCCCGGCGATGCTCACTTCGGCGTTGGGCGGGATGCTGATCGGGCCGCCGCCACCCAGCACGGTCAGACCGCTGCGGGTGACCAGCGTGCCCTCGGCATTGACGTCGAGTGCGCCGGCGCGGGTATAGGCCTCCGTGCCGTCGAGGCCTTGCACGGCCAGCCAGCCGTTGCCCTTGACGGCGACGTCGAGACTCCGTCCGGTGGCGATGACGTTGCCCGGCTCCGGGTTGTAGCCCGTGGTGGTTTCCAGCGCGAAGGCGCGTGTCGAGGCGCCGTCGCCCCGCACCGGCACCGCGCGGAAGGACTGCAGCTCCTCGCGGAAGCCATTGGTGGACACGTTGGCGAGGTTGTGCGCCAGGACATCCTGGCGCTGCATCGTCGCCTTGGCGCCCGACATCGAGAGGTAGATGCGACGGTCCATTCAAGCGCTCCCGGTGCCGTCAGCGCATGCTGACCAGGGTCTGCAGCATCGAGTCCTGTGTCTTGATGGTCTGCGCATTGGCCTGGTAGAAGCGCTGCGCGGTCATCATGTTCACCAGCTCGCCCGTCAGGTCGACGTTGGACTCCTCCAGCGCACCGGACTGCAGCACCCCCAGCGTTCCCGAGCCGGGCGTGCCGGTGATCGGGTCTCCTGCCTGCAGCGTGCCCACCCAGGCGTTGCCGCCGAGCGAGCTGAGCGCCTGCGGATTGCGGAAGGTGGCGATCTCCAGCTGGCCGGACGGCTGGGTCAGCCCGTTGGTGTAGCGGGCGCTGATGATGCCGTCCTCGCCGATGTTCAGGCTGGCGAACTGGCCAGGGGCGTAGCCGTTCTGGTTCAGGTCGGTCACGCTGAACGTGGCGCCGAACTGGGTCGAGTCGGTGAAATCGATCTTGATGCCGCTGATCAGCGCGTTGTTGTCGGTCGCGGGGATGTCCGGCAGCGTGAACCGCTCCAGCGGCCCACTGGCCAAGCTCGGCATGAGCCCACTCGAATTGAAGGTCAGGTTCTCCAGCATCGGCTGCGGAACACCCGCGGTTTCGTTGAGCGACTTGTCGCCCAAGGCCGCATAGACATTCCAGGTGTCGGTGGCCGCCTTCTGGAAGTAGTAAGTGACTTCCGCCGGCTGGCCCTTGGCATCGAACACCTGCACCGAGGTGGCGTTGTTGTAGGTGCTCGGATCATCGAACGCGATGGTCCCGGTGGTCGGCTTGGTCACCTTGCCGCGCGAGTCCAGGTTGAAGGTCATGTTGATCTTGTCGGTGGCCTGTGGCGCGATGCCCGACATCGAGAGCTGCAAGTCCGACTTGACCCCCGTCTCGATCACGCCTTCCTTGTCAGCCTGGTAGCCCTGCAGACGCTGGTTCTGCGAGTTGACGATGTAGCCCGTGCTGTCCACCTGGAACTGGCCATTGCGCGAATACACCAGCCCGCCCGCGGGCTCCTTGAGCTGGAAGAAGCCACGTCCGTTGATGGCCACATCCATCATGTTGCTGGTGGAGACGACGCTGCCCTGCGAGAACTGCTGGGTCACGGCGGCCACCTGCACGCCGATGCCGATGTTGTTGTTGTTGGTGGTGCCGATCGAGTTGGCGTACATGTCGGCGAACTCGGCGCGCCCCGCCTTGGCCCCGTAGGTGCCGGCGTTGGCGATGTTGTTGCCGATCACCTCCATGTTCTTGCTGGTGGCGTTCAGACCGGACAGACCTTGCTGGAAATTCATGTGGATGCTCCTGAAACGGGTGGGGAACGGAGGGTGCGGGCGGTTCAGCCGCCAAAGGCGCGGACGTCGCTGTAGGCGATGGTGGTGCCGCCCTTGAGCTGCAGGCTGAGGCCCGTGCTGCCGCCCGAACTGACGGCGCTCACCTGGTCGCGCATCAGTGCCGTGGTCGCGACACTGGCCGTGCCTGCGGTGGCTGCCACGCGGAAGCGGAAGCCGCCGGCATCGCTGACGCCCTCGCCCGGGGTCCAGGTGAAGGCATGTCGGCCGCTGGTTTCGGCCCCCATGTCGATCGTGTCCACCACCCGGCCCGCGCTGGACAGCACCTCGACCTTGACACTGTCGGCCGCGCCGGCCATGTCGAAATACCCGACGGCGCCGTCCGCGCCGACCTCCAGCCGGTTGCCCGGCACCACGACCGAGCGGCCCACCAGCGAGGCACTCTGCATCGCCTGCATCTGCACGAGCTGCGCCGACATCGCCTGCAGGCTGTCGTTGACGGTGCCGAGGCTGGACACGGTGTTGATCTGCGCCATCTGGCTGGTGACCTGGGCGTTGTCCATCGGGTTGAGCGGATCCTGGCTCTGCATCTGCGTGACCAGCAGCTTCAGGAACCGATCGGACGCCTCCTGGGTCGCGGAGGCGGTGCTCTTCGCGCTGCCAGTGAGCTGGCTGAGCGCGGAGGAGTCGGTGACAGTGGAGGTCGAGGCCATGGTGCGAGAAGTCCTTGTTCCTGGTGCGGCGGATCAGATCAGCCCTGACCCATCTGCAGCGTCTTCAGCAGCAGGGTCTTGGCGGTGTTCATCACTTCGATGTTGTTCTGGTAGGAACGCGAGGCCGAGATCATGTTGACCATCTCCTCGACCGCGTTGACGTTGCTGTAGGTGACGTAGCCATTGCCGTCCGCATTCGGATTGGCGGGGTCGTGCACACGCCGACCCTCCGCGCTGTCTTCGCGCACCTGGGACACCTTGACGCCGGCGGCGCCGTGGTCGCCCATCGGCAGGGTCTGGAAGACGACCTGGCGGGCCTTGAAGCTCTTGCCGTCCGGGCCGGCGGCCGTGTCGGCGTTGGCCAGGTTGGTGGCCACCGTGTTCAGCCGCTGGCTCTGCGCGCTGACGGCGCTGCCGGCGATGTGGAAAATGTTGAACATTGACATCATTGCCCCTTTCACTGGCCCTTGATGGCATCGAGCATGGTGCGCACGCTGCCGTTGATGAAGCGCAGGGTGGCTTCGTACTTCACTGCGTTGTCGGCGAAGCTGGCGCGTTCACGGTCCATGTCGACCGTGTTGGCGTCCAGGTTGGTCTGGCTCGGCGCGGCGTAGAGCAGCTGGCTGTCGCGCATGGCGGCCGAGGTGCCGCCCGTGGCGAGGTGCCGTCCGTCGGTGCCCTTGAGCATGGCCGGCGCGCCGATCGTGGCGCCCGCCCCCGTCATCTGCTGCAGCGTCTTGGCGAAGTCGATCTCGCGGGCCTGGTAACCCGGCGTATCGGCATTGGCGATGTTGCTGGCGATCAGGCGCTGGCGCTCGGAGCGCAGCGCCAGCGCCTGGGTCTGGAATTCGAGTGAAGCGGATAGGCGGTTCAGCATGGCAGTGTCGGCGGCAGCGGCAGCGGGTGCGACCACGGGGACCCGGTATCGCGACAGACCCGCACCGGGGGCTCGGATCCGATTCTTGATGCGCCCGCCCCCCTGTGCTCCCACGAATAGGACGGCCTGCGCGGCCCATCTTGCGGCCTGATCGGCTGCGCGTGGCTCCTACAGTCGCCTTCATGATCAGCTTGCCTCTGCTCCGCCAGTCGTCCGCCCCCTGCCCTGCGCAGGTGTCACTGCCCCCGGAGTCCGCCCGCCACCGACGACCGCCGCGCGTGCTGGTCGCCGTGGCCGTGACCCTCGGGCTGGCACTGCTGACGACCATGTCCTGGGCGGACACCCGGGCGGCCGTCCCGCGCTCCGCGACCCCCGGCGCTGCCACCAACACTGACAGCGCACTGCCGGCCGCGCTGGCGCGCAGCGTCGTCGACGTGACGCGCAGCGCCATGGCCGATGCGGGCGATGCGCGGGTCGAAGTGCTGCCCGGCCAGCTGGATGCGCGTCTGCGGCTGGCGCCCTGTCAGCAGATCGAGCCCTACTTGCCGCCTGGCGTGCTGCCCTGGGGCCGCACCCGGGTCGGCCTGCGCTGCGTCAGCGGACCGGTGGCCTGGAATGTCTACCTGCCGGTGACGGTGAAGGTCTGGCGCAAGGCGGTGGTGAGCACTGCAGCGCTGGCCGCGGGGTCCGAGCTGTCCGCGACCGACCTGCAGATCGCCGAGGTCGATGTGGCGAACAGCAGCGCCCCGGTCTTCACGGACACCTCCCGCCTGCTGGGCAGACGCCTGGTGAATGGTGTCGGTGCAGGCGCCGCGCTGCGGGCCGACAACCTGCGGGTGCGCCAGTGGTTCGCGGCAGGCGACAAGGTGACGCTGGTCTACCGCGGCGAGGGATTCGAAGCCTCCACCGACGGCCAGGCGCTGAACTCGGGCATGGAAGGCCAGGCAGTGCGGGTCCGGGTCGGCTCCGGGCAGGTCATCACCGGCTTGCCGACCGGGCAAAACCGGGTGGAGGTGCGCTCATGAGCCGCAAGGTCCGACGCGACGCAGACCGCTCGCCAAAAGCCGAAATAACCACCCTGAATCACGTCAATTCGATGGCAATTTGCAAAAATATGCCCGAAAACCATCCGTACGGGGGAGGAATGCCAGAAGACCTGCACAGCCCCGCTAAAGTGGCCGCAGCGTCCACCGATATCAGGCACATCGAAGAGGTTGCGCGAAGGACTCTCCTCCGCGACACCCGACAACCGAGCCTGATTCGGCCCGAAGGAGTACGTGATGAAGATCGGCAACACCGCCCCGACCTCGGCGACAGCCCCCGTCAACACCAGCCAATACCCGACCCGTGCGGCCGAGGCATCCGCTGAGGCCCCAGAATCCCCCGCCGTCGAAGACACCCCCAGTACCCTGGTGGAAGTCTCGGAGACCGCCACGGCCCTGCTGGAGCGCTCTTCGGACGACTTCGATGCCGACAAGGTGGCCCGTATCCGCAGCGCCATCGCCGACGGCAGCTACCAGGTCAACGCCAGCGCGATCGCCGACAAGCTGCTGGCCAATGCACACGATCTGCTGGGACACCTCGGCAAACCCACCTGAAGCACCTGTCCGGCCCGACCGGGCAGCGTGCCCCCTGACCTGACGCCATGACACGCCTGCCCATGACCGCCACGCCCCTGCAGTCCGTCCCACTGCACTGCCCCGATGCCACGGACCTGGAGCAGCTGCTCTGTGCCGTCGAACTGGACCTGAACGCCCTCGGTCAATCGCTGCGCCAGCACGACAGCGACCGCATCGAGCGACACGCCAGCGGTCTGCGCGATGCCCTCACCCGCGCCATCGACGGATTCAGCCGCGCATCACGTGCCGGGCAGGTGCCGGCGGCGTTGCGCGCGCGGCTCGTCAAGGCCAGCGGGGAGGTCGCCGTGCAGCGTGAATCGCTGCTGCGGGCCACTGTCGCACTGGACAGTGCCATGGAGGTGCTGCTGCCACGCGAGGAGGCCGTGGTCTACGGCGGTCCTGGTCAGCGTGGCACAGCGCTGTTCAGACACTGATCTGCAGCGCCACCGCAGCAGCGGTGATCCGCATCACCAGTTCGGTGTCGACCGGCTGGCTGTAGCGGAACTTGAGGATGCGCATGCCCTTGCCGGTCCCTTCCAGCTGAGGAAAGCGTTCGACCAGCAGCGCCCCCTGAAAGTACTGCAGATGCGCCTGGCCCTTGTGGAGCACCAGCGTGACCAGCTGGTTGCCGCGCACCAGAAACATCAGACTGCCCCATCGCACCGCCTGGTCAATGCCACTGGCACTGCCGAGCACCGCCTGGTGCAAGGCGGTCGCGACCGCCACCTGCCCCGGCGGCAAGGAGTCGAAGAAGTTGGCCACCATGGCCGCGGGTCGAGCGAGATGTCGCATGTCGGTGCGGGATCCGCCTCGCTCAGGTCCTGGGCAGGGTCACCCCCGTCTGGCCTTGGTACTTGCCGCCGCGGTCGCGGTAGCTGGTCTCGCAGACCTCGTCACTCTCGAAGAACACCACCTGCGCGCAGCCCTCGCCCGCATAGATCTTGGCTGGCAGTGGCGTGGTGTTCGAGAACTCCAGCGTCACATAGCCTTCCCACTCGGGCTCGAACGGCGTCACGTTGACGATGATCCCGCAGCGCGCGTAGGTGCTCTTGCCGAGGCAGACCGTAAGCACGCTGCGCGGGATGCGGAAGTACTCGACCGTGCGCGCCAGCGCGAAGCTGTTCGGCGGGATGATGCAGACGTCGCCCTTGAAGTCGACGAAGCTGCGCTCGTCGAAGTTCTTGGGGTCGACCACCGTGGAGTGGACGTTGGTGAAGATCTTGAATTCGTCTGAACAGCGGATGTCGTAGCCGTAGCTGGACGTGCCATAGCTGACGAGCTTGCGGCCGTCGGGGGCGTAGCGCACCTGAGCGGGCTCGAACGGCTCGATCATGGCGTGCTGCTCGGCCATGCGGCGGATCCACTTGTCGCTCTTGATGCTCATGTTGTGGTCAATCTGGGGGAACGCAGGAAAGGGGCGTGATTTTATGGGCATCCTGTCGTGGTGCCCGCCCGTTTCAGAGCAGATTCAAGCGAAGTGGTTCCGTCGGACCCAGGCCGACAGCGCATCCACCAGCGCCACCAGTCCGATCATCGCCAGCAGCACCGTGCAGGCCTCGCGCATCTGGAACAGCCCGAGGTGGAAGCTCAGCATCTGCCCCAGTCCGCCCGCGCCGACCACGCCGAGCACCGCGGCAGCGCGGATGTTGTTCTCCCAGCGGTAGAGGCTGTAGGCGAGCCACTGGGCCGAGACCTGCGGCAGCGTGGCGAACAGGAAGACCTGGACCACGCCCGCACCGCGGCTGCGCAGCACCTGCGCCGGCGCGGGCGGCACGTTCTCCAGCGCCTCGGCCAGCAAGCGGCCCAGCACGCCGGTCGTGTGCAGCGCCAATGCCAGCGTGCCCGGCAGCGGCCCCAGTCCGGCCGACACCAGCAGCAGCGCCGCCCAGACCAGCTCCGGCACCGCACGCAGCAGATTGAGCACCGCGCGTGCCGCCCCGTGGACCAGCGCCGCCGACACCCCGCCCGCCAGACTCGCCGGCACGGCCAGCAGCAGCCCGAAGAGTGCTGCCAGCCCGGTGCCGAGCAGCGACATCGCCAGCGTCTCCAGCGCGGCCCAGCCCGTCTTGCGCAGGAAGGGGCCGCTGGTCTCCGGCGGAAAGAAGCTGGCGAGGAACTGCCCCATCTGCCCGAGCGCCTGCGGGCCGAGGAAGTCGGACCAGCGCAGCGACAGGCTCCAGAAACTCGCCCCCACCAGGGCCAGCAGCGCCAGACCCAGCACGGGCAAAGCGCGGCTGCGCGGTGGACGCGGTGGCAGCGATTGCGGCGCCGGGCTCATGCCAGCCCCCGCCGGATCCACGCGCTCACCCGGTCCGACAGCGCCACCAGCGCCATGAAGACCAGCAGGATCGCGCTCACCTCGCCGCCCGCGAACATCTTGGCGGCGTTGTCGAGCTGCTGCCCGAGCCCGCCCGCGCCGACAAAACCCAGCACCACCGAGGAGCGGATCGCACATTCCCAGCGGTAGACGGTGTAGCTCGCCAGCTCGTGTGCGGAGGCCGGCAGCGCCGCGTACAGCCAGGTCTGCAGCCGCCCGGCGCCGTGGCCCAGCAGCGCCTGTGCGGGAGCGGCGTCCGCGCTTTCCAGGATCTCGGCCCAGACCTTGGCCAGCATGCCGCCGTAGGCGATGGCGATGGCGAGCACACCCGCCGTCGGCCCCAAGCCCACGACCCGTACGAACACCAGCGCCCACACCAGCTCCGGCACCGAGCGCAGCACCACGGTGAACGCGCGCACACCCTGCCGCAGCCACGCCGGCCCACGCGCCATGCGCCCGCCGACCGCGCTGACGGACAGCCGCTCGGTCATCGCCAGCGCCAGCGGCAGCGCGATCAGGCCCGCCAGCGCCATGCCCGCCGTCGCGATCGCCACCGTGCGCCAGGTCTCGCGGGCCAGCAGCGCGAGGAACTCGGCGTCGTGGCGCGGCGGCACGAATTCGGCCAGAAAGCGCCCGGTCACGCGCAGGCTGCGGGCGTCGAACAGCGTCCACGGCTGGAACTCGGCCAGCACCAGCAGCGGCCACAGCACCACCGCCGCCGCCAGCAGCCCCAGCCAGCGCCGCTGCAGCGCCGGATCGTGCGCGGCCACCGCATTCGCCAGCGTGGCAGCGTTCATCGGCACATCGCCTGCGGCAGCACCGCAGCGACCGAGGCCGGATCCAGCGCCGGCAGGACGGGCGGCGCGAACACCGTGCCGCCATACAGCGCCTGCAGCCGCGCATCGTCCAGCCCGGACGACGGCCCGTCGTAGACCACCCGCCCCTCGCGCAGCGCCACCGTGCGCGCAAAGCAGCGCCGCGCCACCTCGACCTGGTGCAGCGAACACAGCAGCGTGCGGCCCTCGGCACGCGCCGCCTCGGTCAGCCGGCGCATCACCAGCTCAGCCCGGGCCGGGTCGAGCGCCGACAGCGGCTCGTCGACCAGCCACAGATCCGCATCCGCCACCAGCAGCCGCACCAGCCCGACGCGCTGCCGCTCGCCGCCGGAGAGCCGATCGACACGCAGCCAGAGCTTGTCGGGCAGATCGAGCGCCACCAACGCCCGTTGCACGCGCTCGGCGTCCGCCACCCGCGGCGTCCACAGCGTGCGCAGGCTGGCCCACAGCGACATCTGCGGCAACCGTGCCGCCAGCACCGCCGTCACCACCCGCTGGCGCGGCGGCAGTGGCGGCACCTGCGGTGCGAGCAGCGCACGCGCCCGCAGCGTCTGGCGTGCGGCGTTGCCCAGCGTCCACGGATCCTGGCCGAACAGGGCCAGCCGCCCGGCCGAGGGCCGCAGCATCCCGGCCAGCGCCAGCAGCAGGGTCGTCTTGCCGGCACCCGACGCGCCGATCACCGCGACCTGCTCACCCGCCGTCAGCCGCAGATCGAGGCCCTTCAGCACCGGCGCAGCCCCCGGCATCGGCGCGACCTGCAGTCCGCCCAGATCGACCACGACCGGCGCCGACAGACTCACTTCAGCAGCCCGGCCTGCTCGGCGGCACCCTTGATGCCGTTGTAGTGCTCGGCCTTGGTCGGGATGAAGCGGCTGGCGCGCTGCAGCGCCAGGATCTCCTTGCCCCCCGGCGCCGACTCCAGCGCCAGGAAGGCCGCGGCGATCTTCTCGCGCAGCGCAGCGGGCATGTCGGCGTGCACGCTCCAGTTGTAGTCGTAGTAGCCGGGCGTCGTGTAGAACACCTTGACCACCGCCGGATCGACCTTCTTGTCGGCGACGAACTTCTCCCAGACGGAGATGTTCAGCGCGCCTGCATCGACCTTGCCGCTGGCGACCGCCGCGATGGTCGCGTCGTGGGCGCCGGAGAAGCTCACGCGCTTCAGGTCGGCATCGGGGTTGATCCTGGCGGCCAGCAGGTAGCTGCGCGGCATCAGGTGGCCCGAGGTGCTGGAGGCCGAGCCGAAGCTCAGCGTCTTGCCCTTGAGATCGTCGAGCTTCGTGATGCCCGAGGCCGCGTCGGTGATGAAGACCGAGCGGAACTTCTCGTCCTCGGCCCGCTGCACCAGCGGAATCACCTTGCCACCGGAGCGCACATTCGCCTGCACGAAGGTGAAGCCGCCGAACCAGGCGAGATCCACCTTCTTGTTCACCAGCGTCTCGACCGCCGCGGCGTAGTCGGTCACCGGCGTCCACTCGACCTTCATGCCGAGCTTGGCCTCCAGGTACTTGCCCAGCGGCTCGAACTTGCGCGCCAGCTCGGTCGGGGATTCGTCGGGGATCGCGGTCACGCGCAGCACAGCCTGGGCCTGCGCGGTCAGCGCGGCACCCGCCAGTGCGGCCCCCAGTGCGAGCAGTCGGACGCTGCGGGCAGCGGTCAAAGGAATTCTTGTCATGTTCACGCCTCAGAAAGGCGTGAATTGTGCCGTGCCTGCTCAGCGCCTCATTGCAACTGACCCATCTGCTCCGCTGCGGCACGCACGGCCGCATAACCCGCATCCTTGGTTTCGGTGTAGCGGTGGGCGCGCTGGGCTTTCAGGATGTCGCGCCCGCCCTTGACCGCCTCCAGCACCAGCATCCCGCCGGCGATCGACCTGCGGCTGCCTTCGGGCATGTCGGCGAGCACCGCCCAGGTGTGGTCGGTGTAGACCGGTGTGGTGAAGAAGACCTTGACCGCCGCCGGGTCGACCTGCTTGTCGGCGACCAGGCGCTCCCAGGTGGCCAGGCCGAGCGCGCCGGCCTCGGCCTGGCCGGCGACCACCGCCGCCACCACCGCCGCCGCGTTCGCGGCGGGCACTGCGGTGAGGTCGGCGTCCGGGCGCAGCTTGGCCGCGATCAGGGCGCTGCGGGGCATCAGGTTCTCCGCGGTGCTGGCACTCGGGCCGAGGCTGAGCGTGCGGCCCTTGAGGTCGGGGAGTTTCTTGATGCTGGAGCTGGCCTTGGTGATGAAGACGGAGCGCGCCTTCTGGTCTTCCTCGCGCTGCACCAGCGGCACGACCCGGTCCTTGGCCCGCAGCGAGGCTTGCACATAGGACAGGCCGTTCAGCCACACCAGATCCGCTTCCCGGTTCAGCAGCGCGCGCACCGCAAACGCCTCGCTGGCCACCGGCACCCACTTCACGCGCAGCTTGTAGCGCGTCTCCAGGAACTGACCCAGCGAAGCGAAACGTGCCTCCTGCTCGGCCGGGGTCGTTTCGGGGGCCATCGCCACCCGCAGCACGGACTGCGCCTGCGCCACCGCCACCGTGCCGGCCAGCAGCACGGCTGCACCCAGGCCACGCGCCACAGGCGCCATCCGTCGAATCCATGTGCTCATCGTCAACCCCGCCACAAAATGGCTGGATTGTGCCGCGGACGTGACTTTTTCAGATCAGCGCGACAGGCTGCGCAACTCATCCAGGGTGTTGGCATTGAAAAAACCGGCAACGTCCCCCTCCCGGTCGAAGAGCACCCGGGCGCAGCGGTGCTGGTCGGTCCAACGCTCGATGCGGCGCTGGCCCCCGGCCATGAACACCACCAGACTCTCCATCAGCCCGGCCTTCATCAGACAGAACACAGGATGGGTCTGCAGCGTGCCATCCGCCTCGCGGGTGACAGCCAGCGCCAGGTCGGCCTCCTCGGCATGCAGCGCCGCCGCCAGACGCGCCACCAGATCGGTCGGGAACTGCGGCGAGTCGCACGGTACCGTGACCAGGTACGGCGTCTCGCAGCGCTCCAGCCCCGCCAGGAACCCCGCCAGCGGCCCCGGAAAATCGGTCGTCGCATCCGGCCACACCGGCACGCCCATCGACTCGTAGGCCGCGAGGTTGCGGTTCGCATTGACCATCAGGCTGCCGACCTGCGGTCCCAGGCGCATCACGGCGTGCAGCGCCAGTGGCATCCCCTGGAAGTTCTGCAGCCCCTTGTCCACGCCGCCCATGCGGCTGCCGCGCCCGCCAGCGAGGACGAGGCCGGTGATGTCCTGCGGGTCGATGCCAGTCGTCGGAAGGGCGGTCGCCATGCTCACGCCTCCAGCAGGTCGAAGCCCTGCGTCTCGATGTCCATGAACACGCGCGTGAGCTGCGCCACCGCGCGCCAGAGCTGCGCCCGCGGGTGCGCCTCGACGGCGTCGCACAGGTCGGCGACCCAGGTCTGCAGGTGGCCGCGGAAGAAGCGCCGCTGCTGCTCCAGGTTGCACACCGCGATGTCGTCGCCCGCGATCAGGAAACGCATCACCTCGCAGCCGTAGGCGATGTGGTCCTCGGTCTCGCCACGGCTGGCGTCGCGGGTCAGGCCGAGGGCGGCCAGGTCGGTGCGCAGCGCCGCCAGCGGCTTCTCGTTGAGGAAGCCGGCCAGGTAGAACGAGCCGTAGAGAAAGACCTCCGGCTTGCCCACCCCGCCGAACAGCGCGTCGTACTCGTCGGCCGCCGCCTCGGGCGTGGTGGTCCGCAGCGCCGACACGAGCGCCTGCCACGGCGCCTCCAGCAGACCGCCTTCCGGCGTCTCGGTGACCACGACGCGGAATTGCGCCAGCAGCGCGGCATCCGGCGGCGCCATCCACAGCCGCGCGAGCAGGCCGTACAGCTCGGCGCGGGCGAGTTCCTCGCTGTGGTCGGCGCTGGCGAAGCTCAGGGCGCGGAGATCGTCTTGGTTCATGGGATCGGCTCGGGCTCAGTCTGGGTCTCAATAACGGGGCGTGCCGCGCGGCACATCGGTGATGCGGACTTCGCTGGGGTTGCTGTGCAGATCGACCACCCGGCAATCGCCGCACATCTTCAGCCGCTCGGCCGCCGCGCCCTGGAAGGCCGGGTGCGCGGACAGCTTGGCCAGCATGTTCTCGATCACCTTCAGCGTGCCAAACGGCTTGGTGCAGCGGATGCAGCGGAAGGGCTCGACCTCATGCAGCACGCGCGACTGCCGGCGCGCCCGGCCCTCGTCGGCCAGCAGCAGGCGCGGCTCCAGCGTGATCGCCCCTTCCGGGCAAGTCGTCTCGCACAGGCCGCACTGCACGCAGTTCTTCTCGGTGAACTTCAACTGCGGGCGCTCGGGGTTGTCGGCCAGCGCGTTCTCCGGGCAGGCGCCGACGCAGCTCAGGCAGAGCGTGCATTTCGCGGTGTCCACCAGCACGGCGCCAAACGGTGCGCCGGCCTTGGGCAACGCGACGACGTCGACCGGCGTGGGCGCGTGGGCGCTCAGGTGGTCGATCATCAGGTCGAGCGTCGCGCGCTTGTCCGCCTGGGCGACGATCGCGGTGGGCTGCGCGACGCACTGGGCGGGGGCGCAGCGCAGTGCGGCATCGAGCGCGACCAAGTCGCGAGCGTCCCGGGCCTCGATCAGCTTGAAATGCTCGCCCGCATAGCCCAGCCCGGTCAGCAGCGCCTGCGCCACCGCCATCTGCTCGGCCAATGCGGTGCGGTACTCGGGCGCCTCTTCGGCGGTCAGCAGCACGAAGACCTGGCTCGCCCCTTGCGCAATCGCGGACAGCCACAGGTCGATCCCGACGCTGGCCGTATGCCATACCGCCACCGGCAGCACCCGCGCCGGCACGCCGTGCATCGCGCGATCGACCCGCGCCGCGCGGCCGAGGTCGTCGATCAGCCTGGCACCGGCCTGCTCGCTGTGCAGCAGCAGCGCCGCGTTCTGGCCGCCGGCGCGGGCGTAGGTCGAGATCAGCCGGTGCAGCCGCTTGCCCTGGTCGACCGGGCCGGGATAGGCGAAGGTGAGCGCGCCGCTCGGGCACACCGTCGTGCAGGCGCCACAGCCCGCGCACAGGTGCGGCTCGACGACGATGCCGCCCGCCAGCGCGGTCTTGGCCTTGCCCTTGCGCGAGGCGTCGCTGGAAATGGCACTCGTCGAGCAGACGTCGATGCAGGCCGTGCAGCCGATCTGCTCGTTGCGGCTGTGGGCGCACAGGCGGTGCTGGTAGTGGAAGAACTTCGGCTTGTCGAAGGTGCCGACCAGCTCGCGCAGTTGCAGCACGGCGTCGAACAGGCGTTTCGGCTCGGCGGCGCCACGCACGCCCTGCGGCACATGGAAGTAGCCCTGCGGCGGCTGGTGCTGCGAGAAGGCGGCGGTCTCGCGCAGGTCGAGCACGAGATCGAAGCGTTCGTCGGTGAGCAGCGGGGCACGGTTGAAATCGATCGCGCCGGCCGCGTCGCAGACCTGCACGCAGTCGCGGTGGCTCTTGCAGCGGCTCAGGTCGATCTGGTAGCGGAAGTCGATCGCGCCTTCCGGGCAGGCGTCGAGGCAGGCGTTGCAGCGCGTGCAGAGGTCGAGGTCGATCGGGTTCGACGACGACCACTGCACCTCGAACGCCCCCAGCCAGCCGCGCAGCCGCGTCACCCGTCCGGTGAACACCGGCAGGTCGCGGCGCTGCGCCAGTGATCCGTCCACGCCCGCCGCCTCGTCCACCAGCAGCGTCACCGCCAGCCGGTCGCGCAGCATCGCCGCCGCCGACTGCACCGCGTCCGCCGCGCCGATCACGAGGCAGCGGCCGGCCGAGTGGAACGGCACCGTGGTGACGGGCTGCACGTCCGGCAGTTGCGCCGCGGCGATCAGCGCAGCGAGCTTCGGCGTGGCCGCCTTGGCGTCGCGGGACCAGCCGCCGGTCTCGCGCAGGTTGACGAAGTGGATCGGGCGCTCGTCGGTGCCGGGCGCGCCGGCGGTCTCGGCGTTCAGATCGAGGAAGAGCCGGCTCTCCTGCGTGCAGGCCACCAGCAGCGCCTCGCCCGGCCCGGTCGCCTTGGCCGCACGCTGGAAGGCGCCCGCTTCACGCCGGCACAGCAGGGTGTGCGTCGTCTCCAGCCCGTCCGCATTCGCCCCCGGCGTGCGCATCAGCGTCCGGGCGATCGCCCCCGAATCCAGCGGCATCGTCCGGTTGCAGTCGCACAGCAGTGTTTTCATCGGCGGGGTTCTCTTCGGTGTCTCTGTCTTTGTCGGTGTCATCGTCGGCGAACAGGCCGAGCGCCTTCGACTGCGCCATCTGGCGCAGCATCGCCAGCGGGATCGGATCGGCCAGGCCGTAGTCCTCGATGTAGGTGTCGAGGCCGTCCATGACGTTGAAATGCGGATCGGTGAACAGCGTCTTCAGCGCCGCGTTCTTCACCGACGGATCGACACCACGGGCGACGAAGCGGGTGAAGTCGGAGGCGGGGGTGAGCTGCGCGGCGTCGGCGAGTGTCGGGGGTGGCAGCGCGGGGGCCTGCGCTTGTGCCGGTGCCGATGCAGGTGCTGGTGGTGCCACCACCCGGGCCGGCACGGCCGCCACGGGCTCCTCCGCGGGCAGTGACCGCAGCGGCTCCTCGGCCACTGGCGCGCCCTGCCGCACCTGCACCTTGCGCCGCGACCAGCGCGACAGGAAACCGCCCTCGGGCTCGTGGTCGGTCGCCATGGTCAGCAGGCCGGCTCGTCGGCCGCGCCGCGCTGCTCCGGCGCGACGAAGGACACCGGCCGGCGGCGCTTCTTCGGCTCGGGCCGGTAGTGCGCGTCGGTGTAGACCTGCAGCCAGTCGCGCACCTCGGCCGGCAGCGGCCGGTTGTCCACCCGCTCCTGCGCGTCGAGGAGGCGCCCGGCCTCGTTGTAGGACAGCGTGACCCGCTCAGGCCAGGCACGCGAGGGGTCGTCCTCGTCGATGCGCCACATCACGAACCAGACCGGCGCGCCCGAGGTCAGGTTGAGGAAATAGCCCTCGCCCTCGTCGCGGCGCAATTCGACCGGCAGACCCGGAAACAGGAACTGCGCCGCCGTCCCGTCATCGCGCAGCAGGCGCGGCACGTCACCGTACTGGCCGTCGTCCAGCGCCACATCGGCCAGCGTGAAACGCCAGTCCTCCCAGCGGCTGGGCTGGTGCTGCCGGTCGATCACCACGGCGACCCGGATGTCGGTCGGGGGTATCCGGGGTGTCGGGAGAGTTTCGGTGTCGGTCCGCATGAATATGTCGGCAAGGGGCGGTCAAAAGGGGCGCTGAATGCTGGCCAGTCTACAGGCCGCCCTCCGCAGCGCATCGGCGTTGCCCCTGAGCGACGAGGGAATTCCAGCGGTTCGTCTGCAGTCAAACCCCGAATGGGGCACTCGCCAAACCGCCTGCGACAAATTGTCCGGCCCGAGTCCTTCCGGGTTTTCAGTCGGTTTGGCGACACGCCCGACAAATTGGCGCAATACCCACGACAAACTGTCGCGAACCCTTACGGATTGACCCTTATTGCCGCCCTTGCATAACCGCAACCTAATCACCGCAGTTCACGCTGCCGGAGCCCGTTCGATGAGCCAGTACCCCACCCCTGAGCGTTCCACGCTGACCCGCCGGCGCGTCTTCGCCGGCGTCGGCACCGCCGGTGCGCTGGCCGCGGTCGCCGCCGTGCTGCCGGGCCAGTTGCCCGCGCCGCCGCAGGCCGCCGCCCACCCCAAGCCGGCCCCGGACACCTCCGGCGGCTACCAGTTGACCGAGCACGTCAAGCGCTACTACCAGACCGCCAAGGTCTGAGGCCTCCAGGAGACACCCCCATGCTGCTCACCCGCCGCGCCGCCCCGGCCTCCCCTGGCTCACCTTCGTCCCCGCTCGTGTCCAGCCTGGCCCGTGGCATCGGCCGGGCGATCCCGACGCTCGACCGCCGCAGCTTCCTGCGCCGCTCCGGCCTGGGCGTCGGCGCCGGGCTGGCCGCGTCACAGCTCACGCTGGTCAAGCGCGTCGAGGCGGCCGATGCGGCCTCTGCGGCAGCCGGCGGCGCGAAGAAGGTCGAGGTCAAGCGCACCGTCTGCGGCCACTGCTCGGTGGGCTGCGCGGTGGACGCCGTAGTGGAAAACGGCGTCTGGGTGCGCCAGGAGCCGGTGTTCGACTCGCCCATCAACATGGGCGCCCACTGCGCCAAGGGCGCGGCGCTGCGCGAGCATGGCCACGGCGAGTACCGGCTGAAAACCCCGATGAAGCTGGTCGACGGCAAGTACAAGCGCATCTCCTGGGACGAGGCGCTGAACGAGATCAGCGCCAAGATGCTGGAGCTGAAGAAGCAGAGCGGGCCGGACTCGCTCTTTGTCGTCGGCTCGTCGAAGCACAACAACGAGCAGGCCTACCTGCTGCGCAAGTGGATCAGTTTCTGGGGCTCGAACAACACCGACCACCAGGCGCGCATCTGCCACTCCACCACCGTCGCAGGGGTGGCGAACACGTGGGGGTATGGCGCGATGACCAACTCCTACAACGACATGCAGAACTCGCGTTCGGCGATCTACATCGGCTCGAACGCAGCGGAAGCGCACCCGGTGTCGATGCTGCACATGCTCCATGCCAAGGAGACCGGCTGCAAGATGATCGTGGTCGATCCGCGTTTCACCCGCACCGCGGCGAAGGCGGACGAGTACGTGCGCATCCGCTCGGGCTCGGACATTCCCTTCCTGTTCGGCGTAATGCACCACATCTTCAAGAACGGCTGGGAGGACAAGAAATACCTCGAAGACCGGGTCTGGGGCATGGACAAGGTGCGCGAGGAAGTGCTGGCGAAGTGGACACCGGACAAGGTGCAGGAAGCCTGTGGTGTCGACGAGGCCACCACCTACAAGGTCGCGAAGATCCTGGCCGACAACCGCCCCGGCACCATCGTCTGGTGCATGGGCCAGACGCAGCACACCATCGGCAACGCGATCGTGCGGGCCTCGTGCCTGCTGCAGCTGGCCTTGGGCAACGTCGGCAAGTCCGGCGGCGGCACCAACATCTTCCGCGGCCATGACAACGTGCAGGGCGCGACCGACGTCGGCCCGAACCCGGACTCGCTGCCCGGCTACTACGGCCTCGCGGAAGGTTCATGGAAGCACTTCGCCAAGGTCTGGGGTGTCGACTACGAGTGGATCAAGAAGCAGTACGCGCCCGGCATGATGAGCAAGTCCGGCATGACGGTCTCACGCTGGATCGACGGCGTGCTGGAGAAGAACGAGCTGATCGACCAGGAATCGAACCTGCGCGGCCTGTTCTTCTGGGGCCATGCGCCGAACTCGCAGACCCGCGGGCTGGAGATGAAGCGGGCGATGGACAAGCTCGACCTGCTGGTCGTGGTCGACCCCTTCCCGAGTGCCACCGCCGCGATGGCCGCGATGCCCGGCGCCAAGGACGACCTGAACCCGAACCGCGCCGTCTACCTGCTGCCGGCCTGCACGCAGTTCGAGACCACCGGCTCCTGCACCGCCTCGAACCGCTCGATCCAGTGGCGCGAGAAGGTCATCGAGCCGCTGTGGGAATCGCGCACCGACCACATGATCATGTACCAGCTGGCTGAAAAACTCGGCTTCGGCGCGGAACTGGTCAAGAACTTCAAGATGGTCCCAGGCAAGGGTGGCCAGATGGAGCCCGAGACCGAGTCCATCCTGCGCGAGATCAACCGCAGCGTCTGGACCATCGGCTACACCGGCCAGAGCCCGGAGCGCCTGAAGGCCCACATGCGCAACATGCAGGTCTTCGATGTGAAGACGCTCAAGGCCAAGGGCGGCATCGACAAGGAAACCGGGCTGAACCTGGACGGCGAATACTTCGGCCTGCCCTGGCCGTGTTTCGGCACGCCGGAGATGAAGCACCCCGGCTCGCCCAACCTCTACGACACCAGCAAGCACGTCATGGACGGCGGCGGCAACTTCCGCGCCAACTTCGGTGTCGAGCGGGACGGCAGCTCGCTGCTGGCCGCCGATGGCTCGCACTCGCTGGGCGCGGACCTGACCACCGGCTATCCGGAGTTCGACCACCTGCTGTTGAAGAAACTCGGCTGGTGGGACGACCTGACCGAGTCCGAGAAGACCGCGGCGGAAGGCAAGAACTGGAAGACCGACTCCTCGGGCGGCATCATCCGCGTGGCGATGAAGCTGCACGGCTGCCACCCCTTCGGCAACGCCAAGGCCCGCGCCGTGGTCTGGAACTTCCCCGACCCGATCCCGCAGCACCGCGAGCCGCTCTACTCGACCCGCCCGGACCTCGTCGCCCAGTACCCGACCCACGACGACAAGAAGGCGTTCTGGCGCCTGCCGACGCTCTACAAGTCGGTGCAGGAGAAGAACAAGGACATCGGCAAGACCTTCCCGCTCATCATGACCTCGGGTCGGCTGGTCGAGTACGAGGGCGGCGGCGAGGAGACCCGCTCCAACCCGTGGCTGGCCGAGCTGCAGCAGGAGATGTTCATCGAGATCAACCCCAAGGCTGCCAACGACCGGGGCATCCGCAATGGGGAGGACGTCTGGGTCAAGACGCCGCCGATGGCTGCCCTGCCCGACTTCAAGGGCATGCGCATGAAGGCGCTGGTGACCGAGCGGGTCGATGCTGGAACGGTGTTCATGCCGTTCCACTTCTCCGGCCGCTGGGGCGGCGCCGACATGGCGGCGTACTACCCCGAAGGCGCGATGCCGGTGGTGCGGGGCGAGGCCGTCAACACCGGCACGACCTACGGCTACGACAGCGTGACGATGATGCAAGAGACCAAGACCACGGTCTGCCAGGTCGAAAAAGCCTGAACGGAGCAACCACATGGCCCGAATGAAATTCATCTGCGACTCGGAGCGCTGCATCGAGTGCAACGGCTGCGTCACCGCCTGCAAGGCCGAGCATGATGTCCCGTGGGGCGTCAACCGCCGCCGCGTCGTCACGCTCAACGACGGTATCCCCGGCGAGAAGTCGATCTCGGTGGCCTGCATGCACTGCTCGGATGCGCCGTGCATGGCGGTCTGCCCGGTGGATTGCTTCTACCGCACCGACGAGGGCGTCGTGCTGCACGACAAGGACGTGTGCATCGGCTGTGGCTACTGCTCCTACGCCTGCCCATTCGGCGCGCCGCAGTTTCCGAGCAACGGCACCTTCGGCCTGCGCGGCAAGATGGACAAATGCACCTTCTGCGCCGGCGGCCCGGAGGAGAACACCAGCCAGGCCGAATACGAGAAGTACGGCCGCAACCGGCTGGCCGAAGGGAAGCTGCCGGCCTGCGCCGAGCAGTGCTCGACCAAGGCATTGCTCGGCGGCGACGGCGATGTGGTGGCCGACATCTTCCGCACCCGCGTGATCCAGCGCGGCAAGGGCAGCGAAGTCTGGGGCTGGGGCACCGCCTACGGCAAGCCGGCCGGTGGCGCCACCCCCGCTGCACCGGAGGCCGCCAAGTCATGAACACCGCACCGATCACCCGTGGCGTGCGGACGCTGGCCGTCGCGCTGACCGCCGTGGCCGCGCTGGCGGGCTGCAGCGAGCGCACGCAGGAGCTACAGGCCAAGAAGCCCGATCAGGCGCCCTACGCGGGCGGCGACAAGGCGGCCTGGGAGTCGCAGATCCGCGCCCGCAACCAGCACCAGAACGAATACGTCCGCGCCCCCGCGCGGCCGTGAGGAGCGGCGATGTCCAAGCTGATCCGACCCCTGGGCACCCTGCTGCTGGCGGCCGCGCTGCTGGGCGCGGGTCCGGCCGGCGCGCAGACGGCAGACGCCGCCTCGGCGCCCGCGATGACCGGCGCGCCTGCCGGCTATGTGGCACCCGCCGAGCCGCGCCCTGACGACACCGCTGCAGAACGCAGCAAGAGCCAGCCCGGCAACAACGCCCCCGTCTGGCGCGCAGTCCGTGACACGGGCGCCGTTGCGGGCTACACCTCGCTGCCTGGCGTCGAACAAGGCGTGCTGATCCAGTCGATGACCCAGTACCCCGGCTCGCGCCTGACCACCGCCGGCGAGGCGTGGCGGCAGGTGCGCAACCAGTGGATCATCCCGTACGGCGGCTCGCTGCTGCTGATCGTGGCCCTCGCGATCGGCCTGTTCTACTGGCGCAAGGGCGCGCTCGGCGGCCACGAGCCCGACACCGGCCGCATGATCGAGCGCTTCACCCCGCTGGAGCGCGCCGCGCACTGGACCAATGCGACGGCGTTTGTCGTACTGGCGGTCTCGGGCATCGTGATGGCGTTTGGCAAGTTCTTCCTGCTGCCGGTGCTTGGCCACACGCTGTTCGGCTGGCTCACCTATGTGCTGAAGAACGCCCACAACTTCGCCGGGCCGCTGTTCGCGGTGTCGCTGACGGTGGTGATCCTGATCTTCGTGAAGGACAACATCGCCAGCCGGGCCGACTTCGTCTGGCTGTCGAAAGCCGGCGGGCTGTTCGGCAAGGAAGAGATCCCCTCGCACCGCTTCAACGCCGGTGAAAAGGGCATGTTCTGGTGGGGCGTGACGATCCCGGGCGTGTTCATCGTGGCGTCCGGGCTGGTGCTGGACAAGCTGGTCCCCGGCTTCGGCGAGCTGCGCAGCGAGATGCAGATCGCGCACATGGTGCATGCCGCCGCGGCCATGGTGATGATGGCCATCCTGATGGGCCACATCTACATGGGCACTCTCGGCATGAAGGGCGCCTACTCGGCCATGCGCACCGGCTATGTCGACGAAGGCTGGGCCAAGGAGCACCACGCTCTCTGGTACGACGACGTCAAGGCCGGCAAGATCCCGGCGCAGCGTTCCACCCCGGTCGCCTCGTCGGTGGCGCCCCAACCCCACGCGAGTCGACCCGCATGAAGCGCATCCCCGCCCCCACCCTCCCGCTCGCCCTGCTGCTGGTCGCGCTGGTCGGCACGGCCGTCGCCAAGCTGCCCGCCCCGAGCGACGAAGCCAAGGCCAAGGCCGCCGAAACCGCCGCCAAGACCGCCCACGCCGGCAAGGTCGACGCCTACAAGCTGTGCCTGTCGATGGACAAGGTTGCCGCCGACTACCGCACCAAGGCCAAGGCCGCCGGCAAGGAGGTCAAGCCGGCCACCGAGACGCCGGCCTGCGCGGACCCGGGCGTGTTTGTCTACACGCCACCCGGGGCCGCCTCGGCACCAGCTCCCGCACCCGCTGCCGCGGCCGCTTCGGCCCCGCCCGCCGCCGCGTCCAAGACCTGAATCCACACCGGCAGACCGCCCATGGCCATCGCCGCGCCCATCGCCCCCGACCTGCGACCTGACGCTCCCCGGATGACCGCAGCACGCGACACGCTGCTGCGCGAGATCGAGGTGATGGACGAGTACGGCGAGCGCCGCACGATCGCCATCCCCGCCGAGCGCCCGCTGACCGTGTTCGTGGACAAGCGCGAGGTGGTGACGCTGATGACGCTGGGGGCGAGCCCGGAGCTGCTGGTGCTGGGCTGGCTGCGCAACCAGCGGCTGGTGCAGGATCTGGCCGACATCGTCTCGATCACGGTGGACTGGGATGTGGGCGCCGCAGCGGTCTACACCCGCTCGGGCATCCCCGACCTCGACACCCGCACCGGCCGGCGTGTCGTCACCACCGGCTGCGGCCAGGGCACCGTCTTCGGCGACGTGATGGAGCAGGTGGACACCCTGCGCCTGCCCGACGCCCGCACGGCGCGCATCCGCCAGGGCACGCTCAACGGCCTGCTCGACGTGATGCGCCAGCAGGACAGCATCCACCGCAAGGCCGGCTCGGTCCACGGCTGCGCGCTGTTCCTCGGCACGCAACTGCTGATGTTCATCGAGGACGTGGGCCGCCACAACGCGATCGACACCATCGCCGGCTGGATGTGGCTGCACGGCGTCGACGGCGGCGACAAGACCTTCTACACCACCGGCCGGCTCACCAGCGAGATGGTGATGAAGGCCGCGCACATGGGCGTGCCGATCGTCGTGTCGCGCAACGGTGTCACGCAGATGGGCCACGACCTGGCGACCCGGCTCGGCATGGCGCTGTTCGGCCGGGCGGCGAACCGGCATTTCCTCTGCTACACCGGCTTCGATCGGTTTGACTCGGAGCCGGAGGCGCACCGGGCGGCGGTGCGCGTGGTCGCGGGCTGACGCCCAGGCGCTCACCCGTTCGGAAACTTCAGCCCGATCCGCGCCGCCGCCACCACCGCCTCGGTGCGCGAACCCACACCGAGCTTGCGGAACAGTCCGAGCAGGTGCGTCTTGATGGTGGACTCCGCCAGATCCAGTTCCCGGCAGATCACCTTGTTCGACTGCCCGGCTGTCAGCAGCCGCAGCACGTCCACCTGCCGCGGCGACAAGCCCAGCCGGTCGATCACTTCAGCGGACCGGTCCTCGTCGGACTGCGCCACTGCGGGCAGCGGAGCCACGGCGCTGTAGACCGCCGGCGGCAGGTAGATGCCGCCACCGAGCACGATGCGCAACGCCTGCTCGACCGTGCCGCTGCGGGTCGTCTTCGGGATGAAGCCGGCCGCGCCCTCGTTGAGCGCGGCGATCATGGTGTCGGGATCGTCGCTGGCCGACAGCACCACGAGGGTCAGCTCGTCCGACACCGCCCGCAGCTGGCGCAAGGTCGGCAGCCCCTCGCTGTCGCGCAGACCGAGGTCGAGCAGCACCAGCTCGATGTCAGGCTCGGCCGCCAGGTGGGCCAGCGCTGCGGTCAGCCCGTCCGCTTCCCGCATGACCACGTCCGGAAACCGCAGCGCCAGCAGCATCATCAGGCCGGAGCGGAACAGGGCGTGGTCATCGACTAGCAGGGCCTTCATGGCGGCAGAGACAGAGATCATCGGACAGACGATCACTATACCGAGCGGCTTCTGTACCAAGCAGTACCTTTGGCTGGTGTTACCTGATCCGATCCAGCGAAGTGCATCCGGTCAACGCCATCGCGATCTCCAGTTCATCCCGCAGCAGCCGCAGCACATGCGCCACGCCGTGCGCCCCGCCCACCGCCAGCGCCTGCACCACCGGCCGCCCGATCAGCACCGCCCGCGCCCCCAGCACCAGCGCCTTCAGCACATCGGTGCCGCGCCGGATGCCGCCGTCGACCAGCAACGGCAGGGACGCGCCCACCGCGTCCGCGATGCGCGGCAGCAGCACGGCGGTCGCGGGCAGCGTGTCGAGCGTGCGGCCGCCGTGGTTGGAAACGACCAGTCCGTCGGCGCCCAGCGACTGCGCCAGCCGCGCATCCTCGGGATGGGTCATGCCCTTGAGCAGCAGCGGCAGCCGGGTCTGCGCGCGCAGCCAGGCGACGTCGTCCCAGGTGGGCGTGTCGGCGAGCAGGCCGTCGAACAGCGCGCTCTGCCCCGCCGCCAGCGTCCGCGCCGGGCGCGGGGGCAGAAGACCGTCGAGATGCACAGCCCGCACGCCCGGCGGCAGGCGAAAGCCGGCCCGGCGCTCGCGGTCGCGCGCGCCCTGCACCGGCGCATCGACCGTCAGCACCAGCGCCGTGCAGCCGGCCGCCTCGGCGCGCCGCACCAGGTCGAGCGTGAAACCGCGGTCGTGCTGCAGGTAGAGCTGGAACCACAGCGGCCCGGCGTCCGGGTCGGTGCAGACGATGCGGGCGATGTCCTCGACCGGCACGGACGACTGCGTGCTCAGCACCATGCCGGCCTGCAGCGCGGCGGCGGCCTGCGCGGTGGCGAGTTCGCCGTCCGGGTGGGCCAGCCGCTGGTAGGCGACGGGCGCCAGCAGGATCGGGTGCGCCAGCGTGCGGCCGAACAGCGTGACCCGCGTGTGCGCGCCCGCCATCGGCCGCAGCACCCGCGCCGACAGGGGAATGTCGCGCCACGCCTGCACATTGGCGGCCAGGGTCAGCTCGTCCGCTGCGCCGCCCTCGAAGTAGGCGCGGGCGTTGTCGTCCAGGCGGTGGCGGGCCAGCGCGGCGTAGTCGGCCAGACAGACCGGCGCTGCGGGCGGCTGGGCGGGGCTCATTTCGCCTCGGGCTGGCTCACGAAGCCGACCTTGGTCAGCCCGGCCTTCGAGGCGTCGGCCAGCGTCTGCGCGACGTGGCGGTAGGCGACGGCCTGGTCGGCGCGCAGGTGGATTTCCGGCTGCACCGGCTGGCCGCCTTCGGCGACGAAGCGGACGGCGGCGTCCTCGCGGCTGACGCGCTCGCCGTTCCAGTAGCGCTGGCCGGTGGCGTCGATCGCGAAGTCGATCTTCACCGGCACGGGCGGGTTCACCTGGCTGGTGGCCTGCGGCAGCTCCAGCTTGACGGAGTGCGTCAGCAGCGGTGCCGTGACGATGAAGATGACCAGCAGCACCAACATCACGTCGATGAGCGGCACCATGTTGATCTCCGACACCGGGGCGCCGGAGGACTGTCGGTCGAAACTGGCGAAGGCCATGGCGGTTCTCCGGGTCAGCTCGATCAGGCCGCGGCCGGACGCAGCGGACGCACGGCGCCGGCCTCGGCAGCACGGTCGCGGCCGTTGTCGGCCAGCGTCGAGCCGGTCGACAGGAAGGTCAGCAGCTCGAAGGCGAAGGCGTCAAGCTTGGCATTGAGCACCCGGTTGCCGCGGTTGAAGGCGTTGTAGGCGATGACCGCCGGAATCGCCACCGCCAGACCGATGCCGGTCATGATCAACGCCTCGCCGACCGGCCCGGCCACCTTGTCCAGCGTGCCCGCGCCGCTCATGCCGATGGCCAGCAGCGCGTGGTAGACGCCCCAGACGGTGCCGAACAGGCCGACGAACGGGGCGGTCGATCCGATGGTGGCGAGCGTGGTCAGGCCGTTCTCCAGCCGGGTGGTCTCCTCGTCGAGCACCTTCTTGATGGTGCGGGTGACGAACTCCTGCGCCGTGCCGGCCTCCTGGAGCTTGGCCGCGCCGTACTTGGCGTGGTGGGCCTGGGCGTGGATGGCGTGGGCGGCGAGGTGGCCGAAGGGGTCCTGCACGCCGTGGGCGCGGATCTCGGCATCCACCTCGTCGAGCGAGCGGGCGTTCCAGAAGAAGTTCAGGAACTTCTCGCTGCGCCGCTGGCGCAGCACCTGGGTCACGCCCTTGATGGCGATCAGTGCCCACGAGGCCACCGACATCAGCACGAGGATGGCCAGCAGCGTCTTGCCGACGGCGTCGGACTGGGAAAGAAAATGGCCAAAGCCCATGGGTTTCTCCTGTGGAACCTGTGAATCTGCGGAATCAATCTTCCAGTTCGAATGCCAGCGGCATCGCGATCCAGAACTCGAAGGGCACACCGTTTTCGGTGCGCGGCTTGACGCGGGCGGTCAGCGCCGCCCGCAGCGCCTGCTGGTCCAGCCGGGTGTGGCCGGACGAGCGCTGCAGCACGGCCTGTTTCGGTACGCCGCGTGTGTCGATCAGCGCCCGCACGACGACGGTGCCCTCCTCCTTGAGGCGGCGCGAGGCGAGCGGGTACTCGATCTCCGGCACACGCACCCAGTCGCTGTCGGTGAGCACGACGGTGCGCGGCGCGGCCGGTGCCGGCGCGGGCGGCACCGGGGGCGCGACAGGCGCTGGTGGCGCCGGTGGCACGGGCGGCGCAGGGGGTGCTGGTGGCACCGGAGGCGCTTCTGGCGGACGCATCGGCGGTGGCTCGGGCGGCGGCGGCGGTGCGGTGAAGGCTGGCACCGGGGTCGGCACCGGCGGCGGCTTGGCCGCCAGCACGGGGGCCGGCGGTGGCGGGGGCAGCCTGGGCTGGACCTTCGGCGGCGGCGGCGGGGCTGGCGGCGGCGCCTCGGGCGTGGGGGCGATGAGGTTGACCATCATCGGCGCCACCTCGGCGGCCATGTCCCGCACGGCGGGCACCTGCAGCAGCCCCCAGCCGGCCAGCAGGTGCGCGCCCAGCATGGCGGTCACCAGCGTGCGCTTGGCGTTGGGGCCGAGGGCATCGGGCGAAGTGTTCGGGTACGGCGTCGTGTGCATGGTTCAGGTGTCCGCCCACTGGCGCAGCAGGTTGTGGTACGTCCCGGTCAGGCCGACAACCCCCGGATCGGTCTCGCCCACCGTGCTGCGCAAGTGCATGAGAAAGCGGTCCATGTCGTGCAGCAAGCGGCGCTGCTCGTCGCTGCGCACGAGGCTCTCGATCCAGAAGAAGCTCGCGAGGCGGTGGCCGCGCGTGACCGGCTCGACCCGGTGGACGCTGGTGCCCGGGTAGAGCACCAGGTCGCCCGCCGCCAGCTTCACGCGCTGCTCGCCATAGGTGTCGTCGATCACCAGCTCGCCGCCGTCGTAGTCGGCCGGATCGGCCAGGAACAGCGTGGCGCTCAGGTCGGTGCGCACCCGCTCGCCACGGCCGGGCACGTAGCGGATGGCGTTGTCCACATGGGCGCCGTAGGTGTTGGCCGCGCCGCCGTAGCGGTTGAACATCGGCGGGAACACCCGCTTAGGCAGCGCGGCCGAGAAGAACACCGGGTGCTGCTCCAGCGCGGCGAGCACCATCGCCTGCAGCGCCTGCGCCGCCGCGCAGGTGGCGGGCAGTTGCTGGTTGCGCTTGGCGTGCAGGGCCTGGGCGCCGGCGGTGGTGGCACCGTCAGTCCACGGCGCGTCCGCCAGCAGCGCACGGGCGCGGGCCAGGGCGTCGGCGTCGAACACGCCGGGGATGCGGATCAGCATGGCAGCACGTCGGTCAGCACGTCGGTCAGAACTTCAGCGAGCCGGTGACCTGCACCAGCCGGCCAGCACCCGGCGTGTAGTGGCCGGTGTAGAGCGCCTCGGCGTACAGCTTGTTGGTCACGTTGGAGACGTTGGCCTTGAGAGTGAAGTCCTCGCTGACCGCGTACTCGGCCATCAGGTCGCCGGTCACGTACTTCGGCGCCGCCCAGCCCGGGTTGCGGTTCGGGGACATGCTGCTGCGGGCGTTGAGGCCACCGCCGACGCGCAGCTTCGGCGTGAGCTGGTAGGTGGTCCATACCGTGCCGCTGTGGCGCGGGGTCAGCGACGGACGCGCGCCCTGGGCTTCGGTCTGCACGCACTGCACCGTCGCGCTGCGGGTGCAAGGCACGGCCACGTCGATCTTGGCCACCGGCAGCCACATGTAGGAGCCGAACACCTCCCACGCAGACGTCAGCCGCCCGGCCAGGTCCAGCTCGATGCCCGCCACATGGCGCTTGCCCGACAGGGTGACGAGGTTGACGTCCGGGTCGGTGTTGCGCTCGTTGAGCTTGGTGGAGCGGAAGACGGCGAAGCGGGCGTTGAACTTGCCGTCCTCGGAGGCGAGGTTGCCGCCGAACTCCAGGTTGATCGCCTTCTCGGGCGGCGTGTCCACGTTCTGCGCGCTCAGCGAGTAGGCATCGCCCGAGGTGTTGAACGAGGTCGCCCCGGAGACGTGGAAGGACATCCGCTCGGACGGCTGGAAGATCACGCCGGTGCGGTGGCTCCATTCGGAGATTTCCATGCGGTAGCCGGTCGTGGTGACGGGACTGGCGGCGGCGGTCGGGATGGCGTGGGTGTCGTACTCGCCGACCAGACGGTCATAGCGCGTGCCGGCCAGCACCTTCCACATCGGTGCGATCTGCACCAAATCCTGCGCGTAGAACCCCAGGCCGCGCGAGACGTACTCGTTGGCCAGCCGCAGCTTGCGCAGGCTCTCGTCCACCGAGGCGCCGTCGTTTTCCGCGCCGACCGTGGTGGTCGCCTTGGTGGGCACGACACCGCCCTGCGCGGCCGTGCGCTGGGCGTAGACCTTCTTCTTCTCGATCGCCACGTCGGCCCCGGCCATCACCTCATGCCGCACGCCCAGCGCGTCGAAGCGCCCGGCGTAGTCGGTCTGGGCGTAGAGGTTGCGCACGTTCTGGATCTTGAGCTGCGTGCCACGGGTCAGGATGGTGGCGTCGCCGAAGTTCGCCAGCGAGTTCGAGGTCGCGCACAGGGGATTGTTGACCACGCCCGTGGTGGCGTTGACGGTGCGGGTACACAGGCGCACGGTGCTGGCGCGCTGGTCGCGGTCGAAGTCGCCCAGCCGCACCTTGGTCGTCAGCGAGGAGGTCGCCGAGAAGCGGTGGACATGGCTGAACCCGGCGGTCGTCGCCTCGCCGCGGTTCTTGTCGCTGGCCATGCCGTAGTAGGCACTCGGGTCCAGCGGCAGCAGCGTCGTCTCGCCCACGCCCGAGGTCGCGGTCGGGCGGATCCACGGCATGCCGTAGTTCATGCCGTTGTCGTTGTCGAGGTGGAAGAAGGACAGCGAGAACTCGTCGCGCTCGCCCATGCCCCAGCGGTAGGTGCCCGCCAGCCCGGTCTTGCTGATCGACGAGCCGGCGCCGTTGTTGTCGGCCTTCGTGTCCATCACGCCCAGGCGCAGCGCCGCGTTGTCGCCGGTGCGGAGGTTGAAGTCCCCGATGACACGCTGGTAGTGGTGGCTGCCCACCGTCACATCGACCTGGTGTTCGTTGATCGGGCGCGGCGCCTTGGTGACCTGGTTGACCGCACCACCCGTCGAGCCCCGGCCAAACAGCATCGACGCCGAGCCACGCAGCACCTCGACGCGGTCGAGGAAAAAGGTGTCGCGGTCGTAGAACGCCGGGTCGCGCATGCCGTCGATGAACACGTCGCCGGTCGACTGCAGCGGGAAGCCGCGCAGGCGGATGTCCTCCTCGCCGCCCTCGGCCGCCAGGAAACTGATGCCGGCCGTGTTCTTCAGCACGTCCTTCATCGTGTCGAGGTTGCGGTCGTCGATGAGCTTCTCGGTGATGACGGTGACCGACTGCGCCACGTCGCGCAGCTCCTGCGTGCCCTTGCCGATCGTGGTGGTCACGGCGCGCACGCTGTCCTTGCCGCGTTCCTCTTCCTTCTTGGCCTTGACGGTGATCTTGCGCAGCGTGGAGACCTCGGCCACCGGCTCGGAAACCACGGGCGCGGCGCCCTGGGCATGGGCCAGGCTGGCCAGCCCGAAGCCGGCAGCGAGGGCGCCCAGCGGCAGGGCGACAGGGAGGAACAGAGGAGAGCGGGAACGGGACATGGTAGACGGATCCAGGCAATGCGTGAGGGGACTCAAGGGGGCGCGGTTCCTAGCGTCTGCTGGGGGCGCTGTTATGCCAATGATATTCATTCTCATTAAGATTGCAAAGCACCGACTCGATCCCGTCGCTCATGCGCGACAATGCGCGACAAAATACCCCTTGATGTATGGCAAACCAGCCCGACATACACCGCGGCCTAATCGAGCCTGGTGCGGGAACTTCCTCTGCTTGCGCTCCGCGCCCTCCCCGCTGCCCCCTCCAGAAAGGACCACGACCATGGCCACCTCCAGCTACCGCGACCTGACGCAGACCGTTTCCCGCCAGCTCGGCACCCTGCGCAGCAGCACGCCCGACGTGATGAAAGCCTTCAACGACCTCGGCCGCGCCGCCACCGCCGACGGCGTGCTCGACAAGAAGACCAAGGAGCTGATCGCGCTGGCGCTTAGCGTCGCGGTGCGCTGCGACCCGTGCATTGGCTTCCACACGCAGGCGCTGGTCAAGCTCGGCGCCACCCGCCAGGAACTCGACGAGACGCTGGGCGTGGCGACCTACATGGGCGGCGGGCCGTCGCTGATGTACGCGGCGGCGGCGGTGGCGGCGTTCGACGAGTTCGCGGCAGCGGCGACCAGCGCCGGCTGACCGGCTCAGTCCGCCAGATCGGTCCGGTCCACGCTTTCGGACGCCAGACCGCGCAGCAACCCGGTCGCACTGGGGCGGTCGACAAAGACACAGCGCTTGCCCGTCCGCTTGCAGTGGGTCTTGACCCGCCAGTAGGCGTTGTGGCTGATGCAGCCCGTCTGGCAGATCACCAGATCGGCAGCGTCCAGGTGCGCCTCCAGTCGGGCGGCGCTGTCTTCTTCCCCCCCGTCATGGTGGAGGAAACGGGCACCACGCACCTCGATTTCCTGGCGGTAGATCGGCACGCTGGCAGGCCGACCGCCCACACACAGCACAGCCTTGTCCTGCAGGTCCAGTGTCGGGCCAGCCACTGCGGTCTCCGGAACCCGGGCACAGCCCTGCCCCGCATCGGCCAAGCGGCGCTGCAGCACCTGCATCTGCTGCTGACTGCCTTCCAGCGCCTCGGCCAGTGACTGCAGCCGCTGCTGTTGCCACTCCAGCCGGTAGCCCAGGTCCAGCCGCACCTGTGCCGCCGACGCACTGCCCTCTGCCACCGCAAGATCCTCCCGCAGACAGGCGATCCGGGTGTCGCGCGCGACCAGTTGCGCGCGCAGCCGGACAAGCTCCGCCTGCTGGCGCTCGATCGTGGCCACCTTGTCGGCCATCTGGCGCGTCACCCGCGCCTGGACTGCGGCCAGTTCGCGGGTCAGCACACCGTTTTCAGTCACCAGTTCCTGCAGACGCCGTGCATCGACACGCACCCCGGTACCGGTCTGGTGCTGCAGCATGTGGATGTCACGCTGCACCTGTTCTTCCAGTGCAGCATCACAGCAGGGATGCGTCAGCGTCACCCACAACGCCGCACCGACTTCACTGCCACGGATGGCCTCGCGCCAGTACGCCGCCAGGGCCTCCACACTGCGCAGCGCGCGGGCATTCCGGATCGCTGCGGCGTGACGGGTGTCCAGTTCACGCTGCAACCGCTCCGAGAGCTCTCCTCGGCTGGCACAGGCGTTGATGGCGCCGCAGTGCAATTCATAGTCATCGGCCAGCGCGCGCTGTCCAAGCACCTTGTCGGCCAGACGACGCAAGCGATCGATGGGCACACAAGTGCCCAGCACCGGGCAGAACACTACACGCGGCAGTTCCCAGAGCCGGCGGCGGCGAGACGCCTGCGGGGGGGAGGATTCCGGGGTGGCGACGAGAACTTCAGCCGGATGGGCCCGATTGGCCAATTGACTGGCCACCGCAGCCGCCAGATCTGGCGGACCACTCGGCTCCTGCACATCAGCGGACAGCAAGGAGACCAGGCGCAATCCGTTCAAGCCTTGTCTGGATCGATCAGAAGCACACATTCCGACCCCCTTTCTCAGTGCAGCCGGATGTCGGTGCATTGCTCCAGCAACAGGCGCCAGCCACAGTTGCGGCCCCCGACTTGTGACGACACCCGGGCCAGCACGTCACCACGGACATCGAACAGTTCCAGCGTCAGTTGCAGCCCGATCGCCGAAGACTCTCCGATCAACCACACGGAACCAATCGACGACAGATCGGCGCCAGCCGTCATGCCGGCAAGATGAGGCTGGATCACCAATGGCAATGCCTGCTGCTCGGCTGCAGCAAAGACATCCCCCAGCACCTCCACCTCCACCCGTTTCACCAGAAGCGTCGCCCGAACGCGCCCCGGCGCCGGATCACCGAATCCTGTTTCGATACGCATCATGACCAGATCCTTTCATTTGCAGGTGGAACATCGAAAACCTCTACTTCGTCAGGATCAGCTTGCCGAGGGCCGTCAGGCGCAGGCGGTACAGCGCCCCGTCGTGCTCGATCTCGATCTCGCGCTGGCCGTCCATCAGCGCGCGGCTGGAGATGCGCCGCTGCGCGGGAGGTGCTGTACCGACCGCTTCAGCGCCCTGGGAGGACATGGCACCGGCATCGGCGGGCACGGAACGGGCGGACGGCCGCCAAGAGTCAAGGGATGAGGACATGGCCACATGTTAATGACAACGATTCCCATTTGCAATGCAATCCCCTCAAGCCAGCAAAACGTCCGCCCGTGCCGCTTCTTCAATAGCAAATGACTATCACATGCCGAGCAACAACCAATTGGAACAATCGAGCGACGCGGTCTAAGATTCAGTCCATTCCAAAACTGAACGTTCTTTCACCCCGCGACCCAAGGAGTTCTCCCATGTCCCTGATCAACACCCAAGTCCAGCCGTTCAAGACCACCGCCTTCCACAACGGCAACTTCGTCGAAGTCTCGAACGAGAGCCTGAAGGGCCACTGGTCGGTCCTGATCTTCATGCCGGCGGCGTTCACCTTCAACTGCCCAACCGAGATCGAAGACGCCGCCGACAACTACGCCGCCTTCCAAGCCGCCGGCACCGAGGTGTACATCGTCACGACCGACACCCACTTCTCGCACAAGGTGTGGCACGAGACCTCGCCGGCCGTCGGCAAGGCCAAGTTCCCGCTGGTGGGCGACCCGACCCACACGCTGACCAACGCCTTCGGCGTCCACATCCCGGAAGAAGGCCTGGCGCTGCGCGGCACCTTCGTCATCAACCCGGACGGCGTCATCAAGACCGCCGAGATCCACTCGAACGAGATCGCCCGTGACGTGAAGGAAACGCTGCGCAAGCTGAAGGCGGCCCAGTTCACCGCCGCCAACCCCGGCCAGGTCTGCCCGGCCAAGTGGAACGAAGGCGCGGCCACGCTGACCCCGTCGATCGACCTCGTCGGCAAGATCTGATCGCACGCTGACCGTCACCGTCTTTCCCCCTCCCCCAGCGGGGGAGGGCCGGGGTGGGGGTTCTCGCGGTCGAGAGCGGCTGCGTACACAGAACCCCCCTCCCAACCTCCCCCCGCTGGGGGGAGGAGCAACACAACACAAAACCACATCACGTTTCGGACCCGAAGGACTGCATCCACTGCAGCCCTTCCGGCCTGACACGCCTCAACCTCGCCTCCAGGAGCACCGACCATGTTGGACAGCAACCTCAAGACCCAGTTGAAGGGCTACCTCGAACGCCTCGTGCAGCCGATCGAGATCGTCACCTTCGCCGACGACAGCGCCAACAGCCGCCAGATGCTCGAACTGGTGGCCGATGTGGCCTCGGTCGCCCCGGCCGGCAAGCTCAGCGTGCGCACTGGCACCACGGCCGGCGAACGCACGCCCTCGTTCCAGATCACCCGAGCGGGCGCCGACACCGGCGTGCGCTTCGCCGGCCTGCCGATGGGTCACGAGTTCACCTCGCTCGTGCTCGCCCTGCTGCAGACCAGCGGCTATCCGCCCAAGGTGGACGCTGACCTGATCGCGCAGATCCAGGCGCTGGACCCGGGACAGGATCTCGTCTTCGAGACCTACATGTCCCTGACCTGCCACAACTGCCCGGATGTGGTGCAGGCGTTCAACCTGCTGGCCGCGCTCAATCCGAAGATCCGCCACACCGCGATCGAAGGCTCGATGTTCCAGGCCGAGATCGACGAGCGCCAGGTCATGGGCGTGCCCCATGTCTACCTGAACGGCCAGGTGTTCGCGACCGGGCGGATGGAGCTGGCCGAGATCCTCGCCAAGATCGACACCGGCGCCGCCGACCGTGAAGCGAAGAAGCTCGCCGCCAAGGACGCCTTCGACGTGCTGATCGTCGGCGGTGGCCCGGCGGGCGCGGCGGCGGCGATCTACGCCGCGCGCAAGGGCATCCGCACCGGCGTCGCCGCCGAGCGCTTCGGCGGCCAGGTGCTCGACACCATGGGTATCGAGAACTTCATCTCAGTCAAGGAAACCGACGGCCCGAAGCTGGCGATGGCGCTGGAGCAGCACGTCAAGCAGTACGAGGTCGACGTGATGAACCTGCAGCGCGCCGTGTCGCTGGTGCCGGCCAGCACGCCGGGCGGGCTGATCGAGGTCAAGCTGGAGAGCGGCGCGAGCCTGCACAGCAAGGCGGTGATCGTCTCGACCGGGGCGCGCTGGCGCCAGATGAACGTGCCCGGCGAAGCCGAGTACCGCAACAAGGGCGTGGCCTACTGCCCGCACTGCGACGGGCCGCTGTTCAAGGGCAAGCGCGTGGCGGTGATCGGTGGCGGCAATTCGGGCGTGGAAGCGGCGATCGACCTGGCCGGCATCGTGCGCCATGTGACACTGATCGAGTTCGACAAGCAGTTGCGGGCCGACGCCGTGCTGCAGAAGAAGCTGTTCAGCCTGCCCAACGTGACCGTCATCGTCTCGGCGCTGTCCACCGAGGTCCACGGCGACGGCCAGAAGGTCAGCGGCCTGAGCTACAAGGACCGCACCAACGACACGATGCACCGCGTCGAGCTGGAGGGCATCTTCGTGCAGATCGGCCTGCTGCCCAACAGCGACTGGCTCAAGGGCACGGTCGAGCTGAGTCCGCGCGGCGAGGTCATCATCGACGACCGCGGCCAGACCTCGGTGCCGGGCGTGTTCGCCGCCGGGGACGTGACGACGGTGCCGTACAAGCAGATCATCATCGCGATGGGCGCGGGCTCGACTGCGGCGTTGAGCGCGTTCGACCACCTGATCCGCACCAGCGCGCCGGCCTGACCGCCAACACCCGGTACACGACAGGCAGCGGCCTTGGCGCCACAATGCCGGGATTGAAACTTCCGCAGGAAATCCCCATGCAAGGCGACGCCAAGGTCATCGCGTACCTCAACGCACAGCTCCGCAACGAACTCACCGCCATCAACCAGTATTTCCTGCATGCCCGCATGCTGAAGAACTGGGGCCTGATGAAGCTCGCCAAGCACGAGTACGAAGAGTCGATCGAGGAAATGAAGCACGCCGACAAGCTCATCGAGCGCATCCTCATGCTCGAAGGGCTGCCCAATCTGCAGGATCTGGGCAAGCTCTACATCGGCGAGAACGCGGTCGAGACGCTGCACTGCGACCTGAAGATCGAGATGGCCTCGCACCCGCTGCTGAAAGAGGCCATCGCCCACTGCGAGAGCGTGCGTGACTACGTCTCGCGTGATGTGCTGCTGGGCATCCTCGACGACACCGAGGAACACATCGACCACCTGGAGACCGAGATCGGTCTGGTGGCGCAGGTCGGCGAGCAGAACTGGCTGCAGAGCCAGATCGGTACCGGATCGTCCTGATTCAGCAAATTCGTGGCCACACCTGAGACACACCCCACATCCAAAGGGCCTTCGGCCCTTTTTTTCTTCATTATTTAAGAATCAATCTCATTTCGTTTAGCATTCACTGATTAACTTTCCGATTCAGACCACCCCCTTGGGCTCTTCAGCAGGTTTTCCATGATCGTCTGCATTTGCAACCGGGTCAGTGACCGAGACATCCGCCAAGCCGTCGTGGCAGGCGGCATTCGCAACTTCGAAGTGCTCAAGGACGTGACCCGCGCGGCGTCGTGCTGTGGCTGCTGTCAGGACTGCGCCCGCGAGGTCTTCGACGAGGCCTGTCAGCGCCTGGCCCAGCAGACCCAGACCTGCTGAATCCTGACCAGCGAGCCGAGAGGTCGCCTCGCTGATCCCACGGGTATCCGTTCGATGACTAACCCACACACGCTGTTCGCCAGGCTGCACCGAGGCGTGTCGGCATTCGATGCCCTCCAGCAGGCCTGGCAAGACGCCGTCGACCATGCCGAAGGCCCCAGCCTGTTCATCACGCCCGTCTTCATCCGGCAGTCCTGGGATCACTTCCACAAACCGGGCGACGAGCCCTGGCTGGTCAGCGTCGAAGACACCCGAGGCCGCATGGTCGGACTGCTGCCCCTGGTGCTGCGCACCGAGGTCCGACGGCTGGTCCGGATCCGTACGCTGATGCACATGGGCCTCTGGGCCGGAGATCGACCAGGGGTACTCCACACGCGAGACACCAACGCAGGACAAGTCTGGCGCGCGGCGCTGTCAGCCCTGCTGGAACGGAACGCCGTCTGGCACCACCTTGACCTGCGCGAGGTGGAAGAAGCAGTCCTGCCTGACCTGCAGGCTCTGCTCCGGCAGGAGGCGCGGCTGTCCGTCAGCATCCGGCCGGACACCTATGCAGGGCTGCAGCCCACCAACGGCACCTGGGAACACTACTTCGACAGCCGCTCCCGACACGCCCGGCAGGCCTACCGCCGCAGCCAGCGCCTGTTGACCGAGGCCTGTCCGGGGCTGCGCGTGGAAACCGTCGACCATCCGGCGGACATGCCGGCCGCGTTCGAGCGTTACCTGGCCATTGAGCAGCTCGGCTGGAAGCACAGCGCGCGGGTCGGACTATGGGCTGACGACCGGCAGGTGGCCTTTCACCGTTCGCTGCTGCCTCGGCTGGCGCAGTCTGGTCAGGCCAGCCTCTGGTTCCTGTGCGACGGCG
Organism: Sphaerotilus sp.; assembly: GCF_034519685.1. GTDB lineage: Bacteria > Pseudomonadota > Gammaproteobacteria > Burkholderiales > Burkholderiaceae_C > Sphaerotilus. The sequence continues at coordinate 1,219,268 of NZ_JAXHOF010000003.1, forward strand.
CACACGACATCGCCGGGCTGGTCCGCCTGCGGCAGGGGATCATCACCTACGAACGTTTCAAGGCCTTCGATCCCGCGCACGCACGCAGCTCCCCCGGCACTTGGCTCTGCGCGCAAGCGCTGCGGCAGTCGTTCGAGGGCGGCTGCACATGGTCCGATGTGCTGGGCCTGCACACGCCGCTGGCCCAGCGACAGGCCGTCAACGCCTGGTACGACCTTGAGCTACGCACCGTTCGCCTGGTCGTGACACGCACACACGCCGGTCGGCACCTGTTGTACAGGGCACGGCAAGTACTCCGGGCCGTGCGCCGACTCCATCCGCAGCATTGGCGCCACGGCACACAAGCCGACCGCACCGAAGCGGCCAGCCCCGATCAGGCGGTGGCGCTGGCCTTGCGCAGGATCGCGTAGAGCTGGTCCTTCAGCACCAGCTTTTCCTTCTTGGCCGCCTCGATCTCCTCATGGGTGGCGCCGACGATGCGCGCCTCCATGTTCTTGATCTGCTGGTCCAGGTCGTTGTGCTTGTCGAACAGGTGCTGGAAATGGTGGTCGGTGGTCTTGAGCTGGCTGATCAGGTCGCGGTATTCGGGGAACATGGGACAGATCCTTGTGGTTCGTGGTGGAACGCCCACTCTAGGCCGCCCTCGCTGGCCGGGACTTTACGCAGATCAAGGAAGCTTGCCATGCGTTTGCGGATGAGAATGATTATTGATACCATGATCATCACTCCATTCCTCTCTCGTCCCTCCCCTGTCCCGGATTCCTTCACCATGCCGCACCTGACCCGCCGCCCCTTCGTCGCCACCGCCGCCGCGCTGTCCCTCTCGCTGCTCGGCCTGCCCGCGCTCGCGCAGGAGCAGGTGCTCAACATCTACTCGGCCCGCCACTACCAGACCGATGAAGCGCTCTACAGCAACTTCACCAAGACCACCGGCATCAAGATCAACCGCATCGACGGCAAGGAAGACGAGCTGGTCGAGCGCATCCGCAACGAAGGCACGGCCAGCCCGGCCGACCTGCTGATCACGGTGGACGCCACGCGGCTGGAGATCGCCGACAAGCTCGGCCTGTTCCAGCCGGTCAAGTCCTCGGTGCTGGAGTCACGCATCCCGGCTGCACTGCGCACCCCGAACTGGTATTCGTTCTCGACCCGCGCCCGCGTCATCGTCTACAACAAGGTCGCCCTCAAGCGCGAGCAGGTGCTGAACTATGAAGACCTCGCCAACCCGGCGCTGAAGGGCCAGGTCTGCGTGCGCTCGGGCGCGCACCCGTACAACCTGTCGCTCGGCGGCGCGCTGATCGCCCACGACGGCGAGGCCAAGACCGAAGCCTGGGCACGCGGCCTGGTCGCCAACTTTGCCCGCGCGCCCAAGGGCGGCGACACCGACCAGATCATGGCGGTGGCGGCCGGCGAATGTGGCGTGACGCTGTCGAACTCCTACTACGTGGCGCGCATGCTGCGCTCGACCAAGCCGGCGGACCAGGAAGCGATGCGCGCCGTCGGTGTGGTGTGGCCGAACCAGTCGAGCTGGGGCACGCACGTGAACGTGTCGGGCGCTGGCGTGCTGAAACATTCGCCGAACAGGGCCGCGGCCGTGAAGTTCCTGGAGTACCTGGCCAGCGACGCCGCGCAGCTCTATTTCGCCGACGGCAACAACGAGTGGCCGGTGGTGGCGTCGGTGAAGACCAACAACCGCGCGCTCGAATCGCTGGGCACGTTCAAGGCGGATGCGCTGCCGATCGGCGATCTGGCGAAGAACACCGTCAACGCGCAGAAGGTGTTCGACCGCGCCGGCTGGCGCTGACGGCTCAGGCCGACCGCCCCTTCGCGATGCTCCGGCACAGCAGCACCATCGGCACCAGCCCCACCACGACGATCGCCAGCGCGGCGGTCGATGCCTCGGTCAGCCGCTCGTCCGAGGCCAGCGTGTAGGTCTGCGTGGCCAGCGTGTCGAAGTTGAAGGGGCGCATCACCAGCGTGGCGGGCAGCTCCTTCATCACGTCGATGAACACCAGCAGCCCCGCCGTCAGCGCACTGCCGCGCAGCATCGGCAGGTGGACCCGCCGCAGCGTCTGCGCGGTGTTCAGGCCCAGACTGCGCGCAGCGTGGTCCATGTTCGGCGTGATGCGGCCCAGGCCCTCGTCGATCGCCTGCACCGCCGCCGTCAGGTAGCGCACCAGGCAGGCATAGACCAGCGCCGCGATGCTGCCCGTGAACAGCAGGCCCGGCGTGTGCCCGGTCAGCTCGCCGATCAGCGCCGCCAGCGCGTGGTCCAGCCGCGTCACCGGGATCAGCACCCCCACCGCGATCACCGACCCCGGCAGCGCATAGCCCAGCCCCACGACCCGGTGCGCCCAGCGCGTGACCGGCCCCCGGTGGATGCGCGCCGCATAGCCGATCAGCAGCGCCAGCGCCACCGCCAGCACCGCCGTCGTGCCCGCCACCACCATGCTGTTGCGCGCCAGCACGAAGAAGCGCTCGCCGAACTGCGCGTCGCCGTCGGTCAGCGCCATGCGCAGCAGCAGCCCCGCCGGCAGCAGGAACCCCGCCACCAGCGGCAGCCCGCAGCCGACCACGGCCGCCACCGCCTTCACCCCCCCCAGCCGCACCCGCGGATTGCCGCGCTGGCGCAGCGTGGTGTCGTGGTAGCGCCGCCCTCCCCGGCTGACCCGCTCGATGCTCAGCACCGCGACCACGAAGGCCAGCAGCACCAGTGCAAGCTGCGCCGCCGCCACCCGGTCGCCGAGCGAGAACCAGGCGCGGTAGATGCCAGTCGTGAAGGTCTGGACCGCAAAATAGGACACCGTGCCGTAGTCCGCCAGCGTCTCCATCAGCGCCAGCGCCACGCCGCCGGCGATCGCCGGCCGCGCCATCGGCAGCGACAGCCGCAGAAAGGCCCGCAGCGGCGACAGCCCGAGCGAGCGCCCGACCTCGATCATCCCGCCCGCGCGTTCGAGGAAGGCCGTGCGCGCCAGCATGTAGACATACGGGTAGAGCACCAGCGTGAACATCAGCGCCGCGCCGCCGAGCGTGCGCACGTCCGGGAACCAGTAGTCGGCCTTGCGCCAGCCGAAGGCCTCGCGCAGGGCAGTCTGCACCGGGCCGACGTACTGGAAGAAGTCGGTGTAGACATAGGCGATGACATAGGACGGCATCGCCAGCGGCAGCACCAGCGCCCACTCGAACGACGCCCGCCCCGCGAACTCATAGCGCGTCACCAGCCAGGCGGAACCCACCCCCAGCGCCGACACCCCCAGCCCGACCCACAGGCACAGCCACAGCGTGCTCGCCACATAGTCGCCCAGCACGGTGGACGCCAGGTGCGCCCAGGTGTCGCCGGTCCCGCCCGAGAAGACGTGCGTGCCGACCGACACCAGCGGCGCCGCCACCAGCAGCGCTGCCAGCACGGCAATCCACAACAGCCACGGCTGACGGCGACGGGTCGGAGCAGAGGACATCAAGACACCTTTCGAACAGTACGATTCGGTCAACGATAATGATTATCATCCCTGTCATGTCTTCATCCCCCACCCCCTGGCTCGCCCTGGACGGTCTCCGGCTCGGCTACGGCCCGAAAACCGTCGTCGAACACCTCGCCCTGCACCTGCCGCAAGGCACCATCGGCTGCCTGCTCGGGCCGTCCGGCTGCGGCAAGACGACGGTGCTGCGCGCGGTAGCGGGGTTCGAGCCAGTGCTGGGCGGCGAGATCCGGCTCGACGGGCAGGTGGTCAGCTCGACGCGCGTCCACCTGCCACCCGAACAGCGCCGCATCGGCATGGTGTTCCAGGACCACGCCCTCTTCCCGCACCTGACGGTGGCCGCCAACGTCGGCTTCGGGCTGCGCGGCCACCCGGACCCCGCGCGGCGCGTGGCCGAGATGCTCGACACCGTGGGCCTCGGCCACGCGGGCGCGCGCTACCCGCACGAACTCTCCGGCGGCCAGCAGCAGCGGGTGGCACTGGCGCGGGCGCTGGCGCCGTCGCCGCGGCTGATGCTGCTGGACGAGCCGTTCTCCAGTCTCGACATCGAGCTGCGCGAGCGGCTCGGCGCGGAGCTGCGCAGCCTGCTGAAAGCCGCCGGCACCACCGCCCTGCTCGTCACCCACGACCAGCACGAAGCCTTCGCCATCGCCGACGAGATCGGTGTCATGCACCAGGGCCGCATCCAGCAATGGGCCAGCGCCTACCAGCTCTACCACGAGCCGGCCAACCGCTTCGTCGCCGACTTCGTCGGGCAAGGCGCCTTCCTGCCGGGCGAGGTGCTGGCCGGGCACCACCACCTGCGCACCGAACTGGGCGTGGCACGCAGCGACCAGCCCATCCGCTGCACCGAGCACGGCGACCTGTGTAGCGCGGGCTGTGCGGTCGATGTGCTGCTGCGGCCAGACGACGTGGTCCACGACGACGAAGCGCCGACCCGCGCCCGCGTGGTCCACAAGGCGTTTCGAGGCGCCGATTTTCTCTACACGCTCGCGCTCGACAGCGGCGCGCAGGTGCTCTCGCTCGTGCCCTCGCACCACGACCACGCCATCGGCGAGGCGATCGGGATCCGGCTGGAGCTGGCGCATGTGGTGGCGTACCAGCGCGCGCGGGAGGGCGCGCCGGCGATGGCGGCCTGAGACAATCGCGGCCATGTCGCGATTCGAACCCTTCACCGTCCACGGAGCGTCTGCATGCTGACCCGTCTACAGATCAAGGGCTTCAAGAACCTGCGGGATGTTGACCTCCACTTCGGGCCGTTCACCTGCATCGCCGGACGCAACGGGGTGGGCAAGTCCAACCTGTTCGACGCGATCACGTTCCTGAGCGATCTGGCGTCGATGCCGCTGTTGCAGGCCGCTCTGAAGGTTCGTGGCACTGGGGACCGCATCAGCGGCATCGAGAACCTGTTCGCCCGCTCGGATGCCGTGCCCAAGCGCATGTCGCTGATCGCCGAAATGGTCGTGCCACGCGAGGTCACGGACGACTACGACCGTCCCGCCACCGCTACCGCCTCCTTCCTGCAATACACGCTGGTGCTGGGCTTCGATCCGAAACGTGACGGCGAAGAGGGCAAAGATCCGATCTTCATCGACAAGGAGGAACTGGTCGCCCGCCCCTCCAGCGAAGCCGACAAGCTGCTGCACTTCCAGCCGGGCAAGGCATGGATCAAGCGCCATGTCTTCGGACCCGGCAAACGTCGAACGCCCTTCATCGAAACGGGTGACGACCAGTCGATCAAGCTCTACGGGGATCTGGCCAAGGCAGGACGCCCCTCGGCTGTGCCGGCCAGAAAGTCGCCTCAGACGGTGCTTTCCGGCGTGAATGCCTCTTCCCACCCCACCGCGCTGGCGGCTCGGCGCGAACTGCAATCCTGGCGCCTGCTGCAACTCGAACCGAGCGCCCTGCGCACACCAGACGAGTACCGTGGCCGGTCTAGCCTGAGCGCCACCGGCGGCCACCTGCCCAACACCTTGATGCGCATCGGCAGCCAGGCCACGGTCGCGCAACAACTGGCTGAGTTGATACCCGGCATCGTCTCGGTGGACGTGGACAGCGACGATGTCCGCCAGCAGCGCACACTCGGGGTCACCATGAAAAACCGGGAGCGCTACGCCGCCAGCTCCTTGTCGGATGGCACGCTGCGCTTCCTCGCGCTGGCGGTGCTGGCCTCCGATCCACTGGCCACCGGCCTGATCTGCCTCGAAGAGCCGGAGAACGGCATCCATCCCCAGCGCATCCCCGAGATGCTGCGTCTGGTGCGCAGCCTTGCCGAGGACATCGATGGAGACGAGGCCGAAGACCCCAGGTCGGCCACGCTGCGGCAGGTCATCATCAACACCCACTCGCCGCTGGTGGTGGCAGAACTGCCGGACAGCGATCTGCTGATGGCGGAAACCCTGAGAGAACGCCGGGCGGAGTGGATCCATTTCAAGCCACTGGGCCAGACATGGCGGGCAGCGGATCTGCCCCAGACGGAACTGATCGCCAAAGGCGAGCTGCAGGCGTACCTGATGGGATCGACCCGAATCGCCTCGACCACCACACGCCGTGTGCAAGACCATCTGACACGCAATCTGTTCGATGCCCCGCCCGACAGGAGCCACTGATGTCGGCGCTGACCTGCACGCTGGTGGCCGATGGCAGCTCCGACCGGGTTCTGATCCCGTTGCTGGAGATGCTGCTCGACGAACATTGCCCCGGGCCTTACCGATCACCCCACTTCGTCGACTTGCCCGCAGGACTGCCGCTGATCGAGCGGATCAAGGCGGCACTGGATCTGTACCCGTGTGACCTGCTCTTCGTGCACCGGGATGCCGAAAAGGCGTCACTTGCCTTCCGGGTCGATGAAATCAGAAACGCCTTGACCGATGCTGGCTCCGTGCCGACCTCGATCGCGATCGTTCCCGTCCGGATGACGGAGTCCTGGCTCCTGGTCGATGCGCCGGCCATTCGAACCGCAGCGGGCAATCCCTCTGGCAAGGTCGCGCTCGATCTGCCGAGCCTCGCGAGAATCGAATCGCTGCCCGACCCGAAACAGGTGCTCTTCGACGCCTTGCGCACGGCCAGTGAACTGCCACCGGGCCGGCTGCGCAAGTTCAACCCGGAAGAAAAGCGCCACCGCGTCACCGACCTGATGAACAGCCTCGACCGATTGCGGCGCCTGCCGTCCTTCCAGCACCTGGAGCATCAGATCCAGCAGCACTTCACCGCCTGAGACAATCACCGCCATGCTGCAATTCCAACTCCTTGGCACCGAAGGCCACGCGCGCCGCGGTCGCCTGACGCTCAACCACGGCGTCGTCGAAACCCCCATCTTCATGCCGGTGGGCACCTACGGCACCGTCAAGGGCGTGATGCCGCGCTCGCTGGAAGAGATGGGCGCCCAGATCATCCTGGGCAACACCTTCCACCTGTGGATGCGCCCCGGTCTCGACGTGATGGCGCAGTTCGGCGGGCTGCACAAGTTCGAGAACTGGTCCAAGCCCATCCTCACCGACTCGGGCGGCTTCCAGGTCTGGTCGCTCGGCGAGATGCGCAAGATCAGCGAGGAAGGCGTCAAGTTCGCCTCGCCCGTCAACGGCGACAAGCTGTTCCTCACGCCCGAGATCAGCGTGCAGATCCAGACGGTGCTGAACTCGGACATCGTCATGCAGTTCGACGAATGCACGCCGTACTGGCAAGGGATCAAGGGCAGCGGCCACATCACCAGCGAGAAGGAGGCGCGGGTGTCGATGGAGCTGTCGATGCGCTGGGCCAAGCGCTCGAAGGCGGAATTCGAGCGGCTGGAGAACCCGAATGCGCTCTTCGGCATCGTGCAGGGCGGGATGTTCGAACACCTGCGCGAGGAGTCGCTGGCCGGTCTGGTCGCGCTGGACCTGCCCGGCTACGCCATCGGTGGCGTCTCGGTCGGCGAGCCCAAGGACGAGATGCTGCGAATCATGCGCCACACGCCGCACCTGCTGCCGAGCCAGAAGCCGCGCTACCTGATGGGCGTGGGCACGCCGGAGGATCTGGTGGAGGGTGTCGCCTGCGGCGTGGACATGTTCGACTGCGTGATGCCGACCCGCAACGCCCGCAACGGCCACCTCTTCACCCGCTTCGGCGACCTGAAGATCCGCAACGCGCGCCACAAGACCGACGAAGGCCCGATCGACCCCACCTGCGGCTGCCACACCTGCCAGAACTTCAGCCGCGCCTACCTGCACCACCTCGACCGCTGCGGCGAGATGCTCGGCCCGATGCTGACCAGCATCCATAACCTGCACTACTACCTGAACCTGATGCAGGAAGTGCGCAACGCGCTCGATGCCGGTGAGTTCGCCGCATTTCAGGCGCAGTTCAAGGCCGATCGCGCCCGAGGGGTCTAGCCATGGACATCCGCTGGCCAGCCCTGGCCGACCTGAACCCACCCGCCACAGATGCCGAACTTGCCACGCTGGCGCAGCAGCTCGGCGTCACGCTGCCGGCGGACTATGTGCAGGTGCTCCGCCAGCACAACGGACAGCGCGGGCTGGCGGAAGGGCTGTTCGACGGGCAGGAGTTCCTCTCGGCGCAGAACGTCTTCGCGCAGTGGCAGGTCTGGAAGCAACTGCACGACGCAGGCCGGTTCCAGGCCCTGCGCGCGTCGCCGGCCGCGGGTGTGCGCGACGACTGGTGGAACCCACGCTGGATCCCGTTCAGCCACGATGGCGGCGGCAACCACCTCTGCCTCGACCTCGACCCCGCCGAAGGGGGCGCAGTCGGTCAGGTCATCACGGTGTGGCATGACTCCGGCGAGCGCGCCGCGCCGGCAGCCAGTTTCGGCGAGTGGTTCAGCCACTGGCTGCGAGGTCAGCGCACATAGAGCGCGGGATCGGATCAGCTCGGCTGGATCAGATCCCAGCGGTTGCCCCAGGGATCCAGAAAGACGGCCACCGTGCCATAGGGTTCGTGCCGCGGCGTCTCCAGGAAGCGCACACCGTGCGCCAGCAAGCGATGGTGGTCCGCGTCGAACGAGGTGGTGTGCAGGAACAGGAACACACGGCCCCCGCCCTGCTGCCCGATCGCTGCACGCTGTGTCTCGTTTGCGGCCCGCGCCAGCAGCAGCGTGCCGCCGCCCGAAGGCGCCACCAGCACCCAGCGCTTGCCCGGCGCCAGCGGCGTGTCCTCGACCAGCGTCCAGCGCAACACCGTGGTGAAAAACGCGATCGCCTCGTCGTAGTCGGGCACGAGCAAGGCGGTGGCGGCCAAGGTCTGCGTCATGCGTGCAATGCCCTCACCCCGCAGCCAGCACCTCGTCGATCACCTCGACCCAGTGCTTGACCGGCAGTTGCGTCCCCGACTGCAGGTGCTGGATGCAGCCGATGTTGCCGGAGATGATGACGCGGGGCTGGCGCGCCTCCAGCGTCTGCACCTTGCGGTCGCGCAGCTGGTAGGCGATGTCGGGTTGCAGCACCGAATACGTGCCAGCCGAGCCGCAGCACAGGTGGCTGTCCTGCGTCGGCAGGTGGACCTCGAAGCCGATCTCGGCCATCGCCGCCTCGACACCGCCGCGCAGTTTCTGGCCATGCTGCAGCGTGCAAGGCGGGTGGTAGGCGAGCACGCCGCGGGCGCGGCGCTGGCCCATCACCGCCTTGAGCGGCCCGATCAGCGTCGGCAGCAGCTCGGAGAGATCGCGTGCCGCCGCACTGATGCGCGCGGCTTTCTCGGCATAGGCGGGATCATCGGCCAGCGCGTGGCCATAGTCCTTGACCGACAGGCCACAGCCGGACGCATTGAACACGATCGCCTCGACCGGCTCGACCCCGCCCAGCCCCTCGACCTTGGGCCACCAGGCGTCGATGTTGCGGCGCATGTCGGCCAGCGCGCCTTCGCGGTCGCCGAGGTGGTCGCGCACCGCGCCGCAGCAGCCGGCCTCGTCGGACACCAGCGTCTGCACGCCGCAGGCGTCGAGCACGCGGGCGGTGGCGCTGTTGATGTTGGGCGCCAGCGTCGGCTGGACGCAGCCCTGCAGCATCAGCACCTTGCGGCGGTGCTCGCGTGTCGGCCAGCGCTGGGCGTGGGCCATCGCGTCGGCGCTGAGCTTGCTGGGCACCTTGTTCTTGAGCATGCCGGGCAGCAATGCGCGCACGTTCTGTCCCACCTTCAGCATCGGGCCGAAGCTGGGCGAGGTCATCGTCTCGCGCAGCATCCAGCGCACGGTGCGGTCAGCGCGCGGGCGCTCGACCTTGGCGTCGACCACGCGCCGGCCGATCTCGACCAGCGCGCCGTATTCCACGCCCGACGGGCAGGTCGTCTCGCAGCTGCGGCAGGTCAGGCAGCGGTCCAGGTGGAGCTGCGTCTTGCGGGTCGGCGCATGGCCTTCCATCACCTGCTTGATCAGGTAGATGCGGCCGCGCGGGCTGTCCAGCTCGTTGCCGAGCAGCTGGTAGGTCGGGCAGGTGGCGGTGCAGAAGCCGCAGTGCACGCAGCGGCGCAGGATCTCCTCGGCGCGTTCGCCGTCGGGGGTGTCCCTGAATTCAGGTGCGAGGGTGGTTTGCATGCTGGCTGGCTCAGAGTCCCGGGTAGAGACGGCCCGGGTTGAACACGCCGTCGGGATCGAAGGCCTGCTTGAGTTCCTGGTGGATGCGGTCGAGCGGCGGCTTGAGCGGCGCGAACACCCCCAGGCCGTTGGACACCGCCGCCTTGTCGCGGGCGCGGAACAGCGTGGCGTGGCCACCCACCTGGCTGGCGATCTGGCGCACGCGGGCCGCCGGCTCGCGCGTGACCCACCAGCGCTGCGCCCCGCCCCACTCGATGAGCTGCTCGCCCGGCAGCGGCAGCGGCGGCGCCCCCGACGGCACCGACAGCCGCCACAGCGCAGCACCCTCGGCCAGCGTGCGGCGTGCGTCGACGAAGAAGTCGTCCGTCTGGTCGCGCATGCCAAGCCAGAAGCGCTGGGCCAGCGCGTTGTCGATCGGCTCGCCGCCCAGCTTCTGGTTGGCGGCCGCGACCGCGGTGGTCGCCCCGGACAGGCGCACGACCAGCGCGCCCTGCCACCACGCGGTGGCGTTGACGGGCAGCGGCTGGCCGGCCCAGCGCTGCATCAGGTCGAGCGCCTCGCCTTCGGAGCAGTCGAAGCGCAGCGTGCTGGTGTAGGACGGCGTGGGCATCACCTTCAGCGACACCTCGCAGATGATGCCCAGGATGCCGAGCGAGCCCGTCACCATGCGCGCCACGTCGTAGCCGGCGACGTTCTTCATCACCTGCCCGCCGAAGCTCAGCACTTCGGCCTTGCCGGTGAGCAGCGTCATGCCGAGCACGTAATCGCGCACGCTGCCCATGGCCGCACGGGACGGACCGGACAGCCCCGTCGCCACCATGCCGCCGATCGTGCCGCCGCGCTGGCCGGGGCGCTCGGTGTCGGGATAGCGCGGTGGTTCGAAGGCGAGGTACTGGTTGCGGCGGGCGAGTTCGGCCTCGACCTCGGCGATGGGGGTGCCACCGCGCACGGTCATCACCAGCTCGCTGGGCTCGTAGCGGGTGATGCCGCTCAGGCTGCGCACATCCAGCAGTTGCCCCTGCAGGGGCTCGCCGTAGAAGGACTTGGTGCCGGCGCCGCGGATGGCGAGGCTGCCGCGCCCCTCGCGGGCGGCGCGGACACGTTCGATCAGGCTGTCGAGGGCCTTGCTCATGGATGTGTGGTGTTCAGGGACACGGTCAGGGATCACGGAGTCGGAGTCGAAGTCGGAGTCGGGGTCAGAAACGGGGCAGTTCGCTGAACGGCAGCAGACCGCGCTTGACATGCATTCTTCCGTACTCGGCGCAGCGGTGGAGGGTCGGAATCACCTTGCCGGGGTTCAGCAGGCCGGGCGCGTCGAACGCCCGCTTCACGGCCAGCATCATCTCGCGCTCTTCGGGGGCGAACTGCACGCACATGGAATTGAGCTTTTCCACACCGACCCCGTGCTCGCCGGTGATGGTGCCGCCCATGGCCACGCTGGTCTCCAGGATCTCGGCGCCGAAGGCCTCGGCCCGCTCCAGCTCGCCGGGACGGCTGGCATCGAACAGGATCAGCGGGTGCAGGTTGCCGTCGCCGGCGTGGAAGACATTGCAGCAGCGCAGGTCATGGCGGAACTCCATCTCGGCGATGGCACGCAGCATGTCGGCCAGGCGCTTGCGCGGGATGGTGGAGTCCATGCAGAGGTAGTCCGGGCTGATGCGGCCCGACGCGGGGAAGGCGTTCTTGCGGCCGGACCAGAACTTCAGCCGCTGCGCCTCGTCCCGGCTGACTTCGAGCCGGCTCGCGCCGCAGCGGCGCAGCACCTCGGTCATGCGGCCGATCTCTTCCTCGACTTCTTCCGGCGTGCCGTCGCTCTCGCAGAGCAGGATGGCCGCGGCCTCCAGGTCGTAGCCGGCGTGCACGAAGTCCTCGACCGCCGCGGTCATCGGCTTGTCCATCATCTCCAGCCCGGCGGGGATGATGCCGGCGGCGATGATCTCGGCCACCGCATCCCCCGCCGTCTCCACGGTCGGGAAGCTGGCCATGATGCAGCGCGCGATCTGCGGCCGCGGCACGAGCTTGACGGTGACCTCGGTGATGACCGCCAGCATCCCTTCGCTGCCGATGACCACGCTCAGCAGGTCGAGCCCCGGCGCATCGAGCGCGGCGCTGCCGAACTCGACCGGCTCGCCCTCGACAGTGTAGCCGCGCACCTTCAGCACGTTGTGCAGCGTCAGGCCGTATTTCAGGCAATGCACGCCGCCCGAGTTCTCGGCCACATTGCCGCCAATGGTGCAGGCGATCTGGCTCGATGGATCGGGGGCGTAGTAGAGGCCGAACGGCGCTGCCGCTTCGCTGATCGCCAGGTTGCGCACGCCGCACTGCACCAGCGCGGTGCGTGCACGCGGATCGACCTGCAGGATGCGGCTGAAGCGGGCCAGCGAGAGCGTCAGGCCGTCGCGGTGCGGCATGGCACCACCGGACAGGCCGGTACCCGCCCCGCGCGCCACGACCGGCACGCCCAGTCGGTGGCAACTGCGCAGCGCATGGGCGACCTGCTCCTCGGTTTCAGGCAGAGCCACGACCAGTGGCGGCGTGCGGTAGGCGGTCAGTCCGTCGCATTCGTAGGGGACCGTGTCCTCGGCATGCCACAGCAGCGCGTGGGCCGGCAGCGAGGAGGACAGCGCCTGCACAAGGCGGCTCTGGCGCTCGCGCCGGGCGGCGGCGTCCAGGACGTCTTGCGGCAAGGGGGCGTTCATCGACTAGCGTCTCCAGCAAAAAGATGGGCTGCACTGTAATGGGTCAGCCTGCGGATGCACGACATGGACGGCATGCGCGGCCATCAGGACTGCAAAAAGACCGTCAGCACCGCGGCGTAGCCGTACAGGTGGTGGCGGGCGATCTCGCCATTGGCGAAGAACCCCACCAGGGGCACGTCGCCCAGCGCATGGCGCACCAGCTGCAGCTCGGCCGACGGGCCACCAAAATGCGGTCCGCCCCGCCCGGAGCAGCTCACGAACACGGCCCCCGCGATGCGCGTGCCCGGCACCACGGCCTGACCGGCCGCGGCCGCCTCGTCCGGATCGGGGCTCAGCTCCTCGCGGATCTCGGCGCAGATGCGCACCAGATCGCGCCGCGCCGCATCGACATTGCGGGTGCAGAAGGTCAGCTGCATGCCCGGCTCGACCCGCGCGGCCACCGCCACCGCATGGTGCATCGGGTCCAGGCCGATCAGGTGGCGTACCCAGGTGTCGCTGCCGAACTGGCTGCCACGGCCGAACACGTCATCCCGCGCCCCGGTCAGCCCGACCAATGTGGCGCGCAAGCGTGGCACGGCCTCGCGCGGGTGGTCGAGGTCGATGTGCAGGTCGTTGAGCAGGCAGGACAGCGCGGACTTGCCGTCCAGCACCGCGACGATGTGGTCGCGTGCCTCGTCCACCTGGCGCACCGGCCCGATGGGCTGGCACCCCTGGGAGACCCGGGACAGCAGCGCCACCTCGCGCGTGAAGGCCACGCCCGAGACGCCGCCTTCGTACACCCCGGTCAGCGCGGCAGAGCCAGGGGACACCGCCGGGGCGCAGAACTGCACGCTGCGGCTGCGCGACGCCATCAGGCCGCCGAACAGATAGCCGCTGGCCGTGCGCTGGGCCAGTTCGGCCACGAGTTCGCCCATGTCGGGGGTCTGGGCATCGCCGTGGACCAGCGCGGTGTGCACGTCGCTGCGCACCAGGGGACGTTCACCGCTGTACAGCTCGAAGCTGTCGGGCGGCAGGTCCGCCAGCATCAGCACCAGCGCTGGCTCGTCGAAGTACTCGACCCCGCTGACCGCCACGCCAATGCCCACACCGCCGACCCACGACACCCAGGGCCAGCGCGTGCGCAGCTCGCCCAGCAGCGCCTCTGCCCGGGCGGCGTAGTGGTCGGTGATGTAGACGAAGCCGAGGCGGAAGGGCTCTGCAGCACCGCCACCGCCGGAAGACGAAGGCGGCAGCACCGCCCGCTGGGCGTCGATCTGGGCGGCCACCAGCGCCAGCGCCATGTGGGCGTCGGGATGGGTGGCGTGTGCGGTGAGGAAGGTGTGCATGGCGGGGCGGGTGCGACGCAGGAGCGCCGGGTCAGCCCTTGGCCGACTTGCGGGCCGGCGCCTTGCGCGAGGCCGCGGTGGAGGCGGGACTGGGAACAGGTGACTCGCTGGCAGGCTTGGGCGCGGGCTTGGGCGTCGCCTTGCGTGCAGCCGTCTTCTTCGGCGAGGCGACCGCCACCGTCTCGGCGGCATTGCTGACAGCCTCTTTCACCGCCTCGGCCAGCGCCTCCGACGCACGGGCCTGCGCCTGGGCCGCCGCCTCCGTGGACGCCTTGAGCGCCTCGGCCGCACGGGCCTGGGCGTCGGCGGTGGCCTCGGAGGTAGCCTGCATCGCCTGGGTCGCCAGCTCCGTGAACTGCTGGGTCAGCGCACCCCACCACTGCATCGGGTCGACGGCCGGCGCGGCGGCCGGCTCGGCAGCAGCAGGCGCAGGCGCAGGAGACGGGGCGGGCGCCGCTGCCGCCGCGGCTGCGTTGGCAGCGGCCTGGAACATGTCGCTCATCGGTCGCACCTTGAGCGCCTCGCCCAGGTCACCCATCTGCACATTCATGGACTTGAGCGTGCCCAGCGTCATGCGCTGCACTTCGAGGGCCTGCACGGTCGTGCCGATCATCCTGGCGTTCTGCTCCAGCCAGAACTGCACGGTGCGCAGCTCGTTGATGCGGCGCTCCAGCTCGGCCGGGTCCAGTGTCGGCGCCACCCATTGGCCGATGCTCGGCAGCGTCTGGCCGGCGTTCTTGACCAGGCCCTGGAGGAACTCGAATCCAGGGACGAACTTGCTGAACGATTCGCTGAAGGCGTTGGGGTCTGTCATGTTGTTTTCCTCAGGGTCGGGACGGTGGTGATGCGCCGGTCCATTGTGCCCAGCGATGCACGCAGTGTCACTGACGTTCGTGGGGGAGACGGGGGGGAACCGGCACAAGGGGCACGAGGGGAACGGCCTCGACCCGGAAACCTCGGCGCGCCATCAGCTGCGGCAGCCCTTCCGGGCCGAGCATGTGCAGTGCGCCCACGGCGGCGAAGACCGTGTGGCCGCGCGCGTGCAAGGCGGCGATGCGGTCGGCCATCGCGGGGTTGCGGGCATCGACGGTGGCGCGGTGCTGGATGCGGTCGGCTTCATGCTCCTGGCAGGCACACCAGGAGGCAAAGTCCTCCAGATCGGCCAGCCGGCCCTCGGCCCAGCCCTCCACCATGCGCTGCGCGACCGCGCGGGCCGTGGCACTGTCCAGCTCCGCCAGCCCCTGCCGCACGGCGGCCAGTGTCGCGCCGGGCGTGTCGTGCACCAGCAAGGCCATCTGCAGCTCAGGCGTTTCCAGCGACACGGTCGGCACGCCCAGCGCCTGTGCGCGCTGCATCAGCACGCCATCGATGCCCCAGGCCGGGTCCAGCCCGCCGCGGCGCAGAGCCAGCGACACCAGGGTCACGACCTGCAGCTCCGGGCGCAGTCCGTCGAGGGTGCCGTGCACGCAGGCCTGGCGTGCGGCCTGGGCGATCTGCCGTGCTTCCTGGGGCGGCAGCCGCGCAGCCCCAGGCCGGCTGCGGGCCGCGCGCTGCAGCCGCTCCAGCACGGCGGGGTCCAGCAGGTCCAGCTCGAACGCCGCGCGGTCAGACGCCGCGAGGGCCGCGCGCACCCGTGGCCCCGGGAAGGCCCATTCCCGCCGGGCGAGGTGGATCGTGGCGTAGAGGTGCGAGCTGCGGCCATCCTTTTCGATGCGCCAGAGCAGCCCGCGGTCCTGCGGCGCGTGCTCGCCCGCCTGGCGCTCCGCATCGGTGAAGGGAATCGGGGCAGGCGGGCACTGCGCATCCCCATCGCCTGTCCGGGCAGACGCCAGGGGGGAATGGCAGAGGCAGACCAGCGCCAGCCAGGTGACCCAGGTGACCCGGATGGCCCGGGTAGCCCGTGTGGCCCACTGGATGCATCGCCTGCCGGCACGGGCCACGGCCGTCGCCACGGTCAACCCGCCACGGCCCGGTCGTCATCGGACCGGTGCCGCTGCAGGATCGCACCGAACACCGACTGCCCGAGCCCGTCCCGGGCGTCGATCTCGATCTGTGCCGCACCGTCCAGCGCTGTGCGCTGCGGGCCCGGCAGCGCCAGCAAGGTGCCGGCCGTCACGGCACGGTGACGCGCCAGCCCAGCCACCAGTGCACCCGCCTCCGGGACGCTGGCCGGGCTGGCCTCGGCCGGCGGCTGCGCAGTGCCGTCGACCGATGTGGACAGGGCCAGCGCCAGCCGCCCGCGGCGCCAGTCCCGCCCGAGTTCGTCGGGTGTCAACGCCACCGGCGCCCAGGCCATCGACGCATCGAGCCATGCCCGCGGCGGCCCGCACAGCACATGCTGCCAGTGGCAGGCCAGCATCAGCAGCCGCACGCCGTCGCGCGCCTGGTCCTGCGCCGCACCGCGCGGCACATCGCCAAGGGCCAGCACCAACCGCGCGGCAAAGTCCAGCGCCGTGCCCGGCTCGGCCTGCGGCAGTGCGCCGTGCGGCCCGGTCATCGCATCGCCGGCCATCTCGGACCCGATGCGCGCAACACCAGGCGCGAGGTCCGCATCGACCAGCCGACAGGCCCGCGGCAGCGGCGCCATGCACATGCGCGGCTCGAAGGGAAACGCATGCCGGGCCTTGCCGAGGGCCAGTGTGCGGGCCAGATCCTGCAGCTGCGGCGCCAGAAAGTTCCAGTCATCGAGCACCTGCTGCAGGCGGGTGGCGATGCCGCTGGCGTGGTGGGCCAGGGTGAGGTCGGCCGACACGACGACGAGTTGTCCGTCGCGGGAGCCGTCCCGGTAGGTCGCGAGTTTCATGCGGCGATGATGGCATGCGCTGCGGCACGGCGTGTCACCGGACAGGGCTGCTCGCACGTTGTGGGCGGGCCGCCAAGGATCCGTTGTAGATTGCACCCATGCCCCGCCCCACCACCCGCCCGCCCGCCACCACCGCTGTCGCTCCCCCGCGGCGGCCCGGCATGCGGGCAGCAGCGCCCCACCTGGCGCTGGCGCTGGCGGCGGTCGTGGCCGCACACCTGTGGGTGCTGGACGCCTGGAGCCGGCCGGCCGTGTCACCCGTGGGGGTGCCCGTTGCCGTGCCCTCCGCGCTGCCCAGCGTGACCGCGCTGCCTGCGCCACCAGCGCCGCAGCAGCAGACACGGGTGTCGGGCGCGCTGTCCGATGCCGTGCCCGTTGTGCCCGCCCCCTTGCCTGTCCCCTTGCCTGTGGCATCGCCACCCCGACCGCCCCCCAAGGCCACGGCAGTCGACACAGTGGCAGTGGCAGTGGCAGTGCCCGAGCCCGAACCCGAGCCCGATGCCGTCCACATGTCAGCCGAGGCGCCTGCCGAGCCCCTGCAGCTGGCGCTGGCCACCGCAGGCAACAGCCCAGGGCGCAGCCCCCCAGCCGCCACGGTCGCGGCCTCGCATGCGCTGGTGGCGCCCCCATCCGTGCTCCTGCGCTACCGCATGAAGCGCGGTCCGCTGGCCGGCACCGGCCAGATCGACTGGCAGCGCGACGCGGGCAGCTACCGCATGCGGCTGGAGGCCCGGGTGCCGGTGTTCGGCCTGATCTTCATGGAAACCAGCACCGGCCAGCTCGACGCCAGCGGTCTGGTCCCGCTGCGCCACACCGAGCGGCGCCTCAAGCGCAGCGAACGGGCCCTCAGCTTCGTGCGGGACCAGGGGCCGCCGCGCATCGCCTTTTCCGCCCGCGAAGGCACGGAGCCGCTGCGCCCGGGCGCCCAGGACCGCCTGAGCTGGATCGCCCAGCTCGCCGCCCGCATGGCCGCGCCGCCCGCAGGGGACTGGCGCCCCGGCAGCACCCTGGAGATGGACGTGGCCAGCACAGGCGGCGATGTGCAGCGCTGGATCTTCACGGTGCAGGGACGCGACGGCAGCGGCCTGTGGCAGCTGCGCCGCGAGCCCGACACGCCGACCGACACACGGGCCGAGGTCTGGATCGACCCCCAGCAGCAGCACTGGCCCGTGCGCATCCGCCTCAGCGAGCCGTCCGGTGACCCCCTGGAGCTGGTCCTCGACGGACTGCAGCCCGCCTGACCCCGCGCTTGAAACCCCAGGTCACCGCCCCACCTGCCCCCCAACCCACGCCCAGGAGAACGGCACCATGCAGATGCTCTACAACTCGGAAAACTTCGCCGTCATGCATTTCTCCGGCAGCACCGTGGCCGGCCAGGGCTTCGAGATCGTCGACAAGACCAGCCGGCGCGAGATCTACCTCGGCGGACTGCTGGCGGACCACTTCCAGGCCGGCGTCGAGTACCTCATCAGCCAGACCGACGACGAAGCCCGCATCGACGATTTCCTGTCCGGCTACACCACGCTGGCCCACCACCCGGTCGTGCTGCATTGAGCTGCAGCGTGTCCGGGACCGTGTGCAACGGCGGGTAAACGGCAAGCGCCCGAGCCGTTTTGCAACTTGCGTCCGATCGGCCATTGGCGCGAAGATGGCCGCGTGTCCGTCCTTGAACGATCCCGAGGAGCTTGCATGCGCAAGGAAGTGTCCAGACAGACTGTCCGCCGCTCCCGCAGCCGTCCCGGCGGTGCGCCCGTGCTGCTCTCGCCCGGCTTGCAGGAGTCGCCGGTGCTGGACCAGCTGTGCTCCCACTTCGTGCTGACGCTGACGCTGCGCCAGGCCAGCCGCTTCGCCGGCCGGCGTGACTGGAACAGCCTGCTCGCCCTCACCGCGCGGCATCTGGTCTGGCCGGTCACCGTGCTGGGCCGATTGCGTGAATTCCTGGGGCGCCGGGTCAAGGAACACGAGGCCTGGACCGGCCACGAGGCGCTGGACGACGTCGCCTTTCTGGAAAAACACGGCTGGTGGCGCGGCCCCTACGAGGAAGGCACCCTCTTCTTCTACCTCGACGAGTACGTCAAGGACGCGCCGAAAGACCTGATGGCCGTGCTCGGCACCACCGGCGAGTGGCTCGGCCAGCACTTGCGCGAGAGCGCCACGCTGGTCGAGAAGAACGTCGAGGTGCTCGCCGGGCTGCTGCAGCTCAACCCGGCCGAGCGCGCCCTCCTCCTCTACGGCACGCTCGCCCGCTACCAGCGCGACCTGCGCGGGCTGCTGGTCGAGTTCAAGGTGTCGAGCGCCCAGGAGGCCTATGCCACCATCGCCGAGGTGGCCGGCGTGGACCAGCGCGACGTGGCCGAAGCCCTGCGCGCCGGCTCGCGGCTGGAGCGCATCGGCATGATCGAGAACCTCATCTCCGAGCACAACATCACCGACCTGGCCGACCTGATGAAGGTCTCGGACCAGCTCCCGCCGGTGCTGATGCGCGAATACCGCGACCCGCAGGATCTGATGGCCGTCTTCACGCGGCCGGCGACCAAGAGCGAGCTGACCCCGGCCGACTTCCACTTCGTCGGCGAGGAGGTGGATGTGCTGATCGCGCTGCTGAAGAACGCGGTCGAGCGGCGCGAGGCGGGGGTGAATGTGCTGATGTACGGCCCGCCCGGCACCGGCAAGACCGAACTCGGCCGCGTCGTTGCACAGACGGCCGGGCTGGAGCTGTACGAGGTCGAATACGCCGACCGCGACGGCAACTCGCTCTCGGGCCGTGACCGCTACCGCTCGCTGCAGATCAGCCAGGTGTTCCTGAAGGCGAGCCCGAACGTGGCGCTGCTGTTCGACGAGGTGGAGGATGTGTTCCCGCCTGTCTCGTCCGACGCCGCGCAGCTCATGGCCCGCATGGACAGCAGCGACGCCCCACACGGCGGCAGCTCGTCGGTCAACGGCAAGGCCTGGGTGAACCAGATCCTGGAGACCAACCCGGTGCCCGTGCTCTGGGTAACCAACCGCATCGAGCAGATCGACCCGGCCTTCCGGCGGCGCTTCCAGTACCACCTGGAGCTGAAGTCGCCGCCACCCGGCGCGCGCGAGGCGCTGGTGCTGCGCGCGCTCGGCGACACGCCGGTGAGCGCCGAGTTCGTCGAGCGGCTGACGCAGCGCAAGGCGCTGACCCCGGCGCAGATCCGCACCGCCGTGCGCTTCGCCAAGCTGATTGGAGATGCCCACGGTGCCGCGCCGCTGCAGTCGATCGAAGCCCTGATCGAGCGCCAGATCGCCCACGCCGACCTCGCGCTCGGCACCGTCGATCGACAGCAGGACCGTGCCCATCCGGTGGTGACGACCTACGACCTGAGCCTGCTCAACGTCGAGAGCCGGTTCGAGATTCCGCGCATCGTCGAGGCGCTCAAGCGGCGCGGCCACGGCGCGCTGTGTTTCCATGGCGCCCCCGGCACCGGCAAGACGGCGCTGGCCGAGCACATCGCCCGCGAACTGGGTCGGCCGCTGATGGTCCGGCAGGCCAGCGACCTGGTGAGCAAGTTCGTCGGCGAGACCGAGCAGAACATGGCCAAGATGTTCAGCGAGGCCAAGGCCGAACAGGCGGTGCTGCTGCTCGACGAGGCCGACAGCTTCCTGCGCAGCCGCAAGCGCGCCGAGCGCACCTACGAGGTCACCGAGGTCAACGAGATGCTGCAGGGCATGGAGCGCTTCGGCGGCGTCTTCATCTGCACCACCAACCTGTTCGAGGAGCTGGACGAGGCGGCGCTGCGGCGCTTCACCTTCAAGATCCGCTTCAACCCGCTGACCAGCGAACAGCGCGTGCGCATGTTCGTGGCCGAAGCGCTGGAGGGCGATGCAGCCCGGCTGACCGAGGAGCAGCGCCAACGCCTGTCGACACTCGATCAGCTGGCCTGCGGCGACTATGCGGCGGTGCGCCGGCAGGTCGACATCCTCGGCGAGGCCTTCGACGCGGACGAGTTCCTGTCGCAGCTCGAAGGCGAGCACCGCGTGAAGCCACAGGTGCGCGAGCGGCGCAGCATCGGCTTCACGCATTGACCGCCGCCGCGGTGGCGGCGGACCTCAGACCCGCACGCCGCCCTTCAGTCGGGCGGCCAAGGCGGCGAAGCCGGCCTCGTCGCCCGCCGCCAGCAGCGCAGCCTGCTCCGGCCAGGTCTGCGGGCGCGCCAGCTTGAAGCGTGCGCCCGCCGCGGCGATCAGCGCCTCCAGCCGTTCCACCGACGTCGCCGCCAGCGCAGCAAACGTCGTGATGCCGGCCTCGCCCAGCTGGAGCGCCAGCTTCGGGCCGATGCCCTCGATGCGCGTCAGATCGTCAGCGACAGTGGCGGCGCCTTCGGACACCACCACAGGCACCACCTCGATCACCGCAGCATCGGTCGCCGACGCGGAGGTCGGTCTGTCGCCAGGCGCAGGATCCCCCGAGATCACGCCAAGCCGAATGTCCAGCACCGGCCAGGGCTGCCACCAGACGCTGGCCCAGGTCCAGGGCGTCATGGCGGCGGCGAACATCTCCGCATAGAGATCGGCCAGAGAGGGGACCGCAGCATCACGCCGCAGGGTGTCGGTCTCGGGAAAGGTCATGAAGCTCACGGCATTGCCTCCGAAGATGGATGGAGCGGATTTTCCTACAATCCCGTGCATGACCGCCCCCTCCCCTGCCTACACCCGCGCAACCCGACTGCCGGACCTGCTCCGCCAGCGCATCGTCGTCCTCGATGGTGCGATGGGCACGATGATCCAGCGCTACAAGCTCACCGAAGCCGATTTCCGCGGTGAGCGCCTGCGCGACCACGGCAAGGATCTCAAGGGCAACAACGACCTGCTGGTGCTGACCCGCCCGGACGTGATCCGCGAGATCCACAGCCAGTACCTCGCCGCCGGGGCGGACATCATCGAGTCGAACACCTTCGGCGCCACCAGCGTGGCGCAGGAGGACTATGACCTCGGCGCGCTGGCATACGAGATGAACGTGGCGGCGGCGCAGCTCGCCCGCGCCTGCTGCGACCAGTTCTCGACCGTGGACAAGCCGCGCTTCGTCGCCGGCGCCCTCGGCCCGACGCCGCGCACTGCCAGCATCAGCCCCGACGTGAACGACCCCGGCGCCCGCAACACCAGCTTCGACGCGCTGCGCGCGGCCTACTACGAGCAGGCCAAGGGGCTGCTCGACGGCGGCTGCGACCTGTTCCTGGTGGAAACCATCTTCGACACGCTCAACGCCAAGGCCGCGATCTTCGCCCTCGACGAGTTGATGGAAGACACCGGCGAGCGCCTGCCCGTCATCATCTCCGGCACCGTCACCGACGCCTCGGGCCGCATCCTGTCCGGCCAGACGGTGGGCGCGTTCTGGAACAGCGTGCGCCATGCGAAGCCGATCGCCGTCGGCCTGAACTGCGCACTCGGCGCCACGCTGATGCGGCCTTACATCGAGGAGCTGTCGCGCATCGCGGGCGACACCTTCATCTCCTGCTACCCCAACGCCGGCCTGCCCAACCCGATGAGCGACACCGGCTTCGACGAGACGCCGGAGATCACCGGCGCGCTGGTCGAGGAGTTCGCGAAGGCGGGTTTCCTGAACATCGCCGGCGGCTGCTGCGGCACGACGCCGGACCACATCCGCGCCATCGCCGAGCGGGTGGGCCAGTACCGGCCGCGCTGCCAGCACGGGCAGACCTTCTCCTCGCTGATCGCCGCCGACGCCACCGCCACCGCCACCGCCTGAACCGGACCACAACAACATGACGACGACCCTCACCCCCCCGCCGATGCGCCTCTCGGGCCTCGAACCCGTCGAGATCGGCGCCGGCACGCTGTTCGTCAACGTCGGCGAGCGCACCAACGTCACCGGCAGCCGCGTGTTCGCCAAGATGATCCTGGCCGGCGAGTACGAGCGCGCCCTGACTGTTGCGCGCCAGCAGGTCGAGAACGGCGCGCAGATCATCGACATCAACATGGACGAGGCCATGCTCGACAGCCAGGCGGCGATGGTGCGTTTCCTGAACCTGATCGCGGGTGAGCCGGAGATCGCGCGCGTACCGATCATGATCGACTCGTCGAAGTGGAGCGTGATCGAGGCCGGCCTGAAGTGCATCCAGGGCAAGGGCATCGTCAACTCGATCTCGATGAAGGAAGGCGAGGCCGAGTTCAAGCGCCAGGCCAAGCTGGTCAAGCGCTACGGCGCCGCCGCCGTGGTGATGGCCTTCGACGAAAAAGGCCAGGCCGACACCTACGCCCGCAAGATCGAGATCTGCGAACGGGCGTACCGGATCCTGGTGGATGAGGTCGGTTTCCCGCCCGAAGACATCATCTTCGACCCGAACATCTTCGCCATCGCCACCGGCATCGAGGAGCACGACAACTACGCCGTGGACTTCATCGAGGCCACGCGCTGGATCAAGGCGAACCTGCCCGGCGCCAAGGTCTCGGGCGGCGTGTCGAACGTGAGCTTCTCGTTCCGCGGCAACGAGCCGGTGCGCGAGGCGATCCACACCGTGTTCCTCTACCACGCGATCCAGGCCGGCATGGACATGGGCATCGTCAACGCCGGCATGGTCGGCGTCTATGACGATCTGGAACCCATGCTGCGCGAGCGCGTGGAGGACGTGGTGCTCAACCGACGCCCCGACGCGGGCGAGCGCCTGATCGAGATCGCCGAGACCGCCAAGGGCGCCGCCAAGGACGACTCGGCCAAGCTCGCGTGGCGCGGCACGGCCGAGCAGCCAGTGGGCGTCGAGGACCGCCTCAGCCACGCGCTGGTCCACGGCATCACCGACTTCATCAACGCCGACACCGAGGAGGCGTGGCAGGCGATCGCGGCCAAGGGTGGGCGCCCGCTGCACGTCATCGAAGGCCCGCTGATGGCCGGCATGAACATCGTCGGCGACCGCTTCGGCGCGGGCAAGATGTTCCTGCCGCAGGTGGTGAAGTCGGCCCGCGTGATGAAGCAGGCGGTCGCGCACCTGCTGCCCTACATCGAGGCCGAGAAGAAGGCCATGGTCGACGCGGGCGGCGAGGCCAAGCCGAAGGGCAAGATCGTCATCGCCACCGTCAAGGGCGACGTGCACGACATCGGCAAGAACATCGTCACCGTGGTGCTGCAGTGCAACAACTTCGAGGTGGTCAACATGGGCGTGATGGTCCCGTGTCAGGACATCCTGAAGAAGGCGCGCGAGGAAGGCGCGGACATCATCGGCCTGTCCGGTCTCATCACGCCGAGTTTGGAGGAGATGCAGCACGTTGCGGCCGAGATGCAGCGCGATGACTACTTCCGCGAACGAGGCACACCGCTGCTGATCGGCGGTGCGACCTGCTCTCGCGTCCACACCGCCGTGAAGATCGCGCCGAACTACAGCGGCCCGGTGGTCTACGTGCCGGACGCGAGCCGCTCGGTGGGCGTGTGCTCGGACCTGCTGAGCGACGAGCGGGCGGCGAAGTTCATCGACGAACTCAACGCCGACTACGACCGCGTGCGCACCCAGCACGCCAACAAGAAGGCCACGCCGATGGTGCCGCTGGCGACCGCGCGCGCCAACAAGACGCCGCTCGACTGGGCGGCCTACACGCCGCCGAAGCCGAAGTTCATCGGCCGGCGCGTGTTCCGCAACTACGACCTGGCCGAACTCGCCCAGTGCATCGACTGGGCGCCCTTCTTCCAGACCTGGGACCTGGCCGGCAAGTTTCCGGACATCCTGAAGGACGAGGTGGTCGGCGCTGAGGCGGTGCGCGTGTTCAGCGACGGCAAGCGCATGCTGCAGCGGGCGATCGAGGGCCGCTGGCTGCAAGCCAACGGCGTCATCAGCCTGCTGCCCGCCAACACGGTGGACGACGACACGGTCGAGGTCTACGCCGACGAATCGCGCGAGCAGGTCGTGCTGCGCTGGCAGCCGCTGCGCATGCAGTCGGAGCGCCCGGTGATCGACGGCGTGCGTCGGCCGAACCGCTCGCTGGCCGACTTCATCGCGCCCAAATCGGGTCCAGGCACGAAGCCGGACTACATAGGCCTGTTCGCCGTGACCGCTGGGCTGGGCATCGAGAAGAAGGAGCGCCAGTTCCTCGACGACCTCGACGACTACAGCGCCATCCTGTTCAAGGCGCTGGCCGACCGGCTGGCCGAGGCGTTTGCCGAGCGGCTGCACCAGCGCGTGCGCACCGAGCTGTGGGGCTATGCGCCGGACGAGGCGCTGAGCAACGAGGCGCTGATCGCCGAGCAGTACCGCGGCATCCGGCCCGCGCCGGGCTACCCGGCCTGCCCGGACCACCTCGTCAAGCGGGCGATGTTCGAGGTGCTCGACGCCCGCGACATCGGCATGGACCTGACCGAGAGCCTGGCGATGACGCCCGCCGCGTCGGTCAGCGGCTTCTATCTGGCGCACCCCGCGTCGGCGTATTTCAACGTCGGCAAGATCGGCGAGGACCAGCTGGCGGACTTCGCGGCCCGGCAGGCGTTGAGCGAAGCCGAGGCACGCCGGGCGCTGGCGCCGGTGCTGGGCTGAATCGCCGTCCACAGTCGCAACCGCCAACAAAAAAGCGCCTCGGTCGAGGCGCTTTTCTTTTGCAGGTGACCGCCGGAGCGGCCACTGCGATCAGGCTCAGCCTTGCGACTGCTTGCGGCGACGGGCCATGAAACCCAGCGCGCCCAGACCGGCCAGCATCATCGCGTAGGACTCGGGCTCCGGCACCGGAGCGGCCATGATGCTGACGTTGTCCACCACCATGCCATTCAGGCCCTTGCCCGAGAAGTACAGATGGTAGGACTCGCCGGCCAGACCCTGGAAGGTGTACGACGTGTTGGTCATGGTGGGGCCCCAGTCCGTGACCGCATTCAGCGAGCTGCCGCTGGTGGCCACCACCAGGGTGTCCGGGTTGATCGAACCGAAGCTGGGCACGGAGCTGGACAGGAACAGACGCGAGCGGCCTTCCCCTATGACGTCGAAGCTGATGGTGTACAGCGCAGCGCTCAGCACCGAGAAGGACTGGTAGACCGACTCGTCCATGTCCAGATCCAGCTGGCCGGCGACCAGTGTCGGCGTGCCGCTGCCGATCGACCAGGAAGCCGGGTAGCCCAAGGTCGGGGCGTCGAAGCCAGCATCGACCAGGGGAATCGTCTGTGCCTGGCTGCCGAAGGCAACGAACATCAGCGCGGCGGCGGCGGCAGTCTTGCGAATGGAGGTATGCATGAAAAAGCTCCTGTACTTGATTTGAGGACAACCCAGCACGTCCGCCCATAGCAGGAAAAGAACGTGTTCGGAATCAGCCAGTGCAGCCAAGTCTAGACAGTCCAGCGCCGATCACCACCCGCAGACAGGTGGGGTCCATGCCCCAATATGCGAAATTCACACAACACCCCCCATGACAAGGGGGAGGTCACCCGAGAACGAGGT
This sequence comes from Sphaerotilus sp., assembly GCF_034519685.1. Classification (GTDB taxonomy): domain Bacteria; phylum Pseudomonadota; class Gammaproteobacteria; order Burkholderiales; family Burkholderiaceae_C; genus Sphaerotilus. The sequence goes on from NZ_JAXHOF010000003.1 coordinate 1,245,486, forward strand.
TGTCCCGATGAATCAACTCCGCCTCGTTCGCGTAGCCCAGCAAGCCCTCGATCTGCGACGACGGCTTGCGCGCGATGCGCCGGGTTTCGCTGCAGGCGTAGTTCGCCAGCCCGCGGGCGATCTCGACGCCGGCCAGCGTGCGCACGGCGATCACGTCGCCGCGGGCAAACTCGCCCTGCACCTCCACCACGCCGATCGGCAGCAGGCTCTTGCCCTCGTCGCGCAGCTTGAGCGCCGCGCCGTCGTCCACCACCACCGCACCCTTGAGCTGCAGGTGATCGGCCATCCACTGCTTGCGTGCCGCCACCTTCGGCGTCGTCGCCACCAGCAGGGTGCCGATCGACTCGCCCGCCACCAGCCGCAGCAGCGCCTGCGGCTCGCGGCCCCAGGCGATCACGGTGGACGCCCCGCTGCCCGCCGCGCGCTTGGCCGCCAGGATCTTGGTGATCATGCCGCCCTTGCCGATGCTGGAGCCCGCGCCGCCTGCCATCTGCTCCAGCTCGGGCGTGCCGGCCACGGCCTCAAAGATGAACTTCGCCTCCGGATCCTTGCGCGGGTCGGCCGAGTACAGGCCCTTCTGGTCGGTCAGGATGATGAGCACATCCGCATCGACCAGGTTCGCCACCAGCGCGCCCAGCGTGTCGTTGTCACCCACCTTGATCTCGTCGGTGACCACCGTGTCGTTCTCGTTGATGACCGGCACCACGCCCAGGCCCAGCAGCGTCAGCAGCGTCGAGCGCGCATTCAGGTAACGCTCGCGGTCGGCCAGGTCGGCGTGGGTCAGCAGCACCTGCGCGCTGCCCAGGCCCTGCTCGCGCAAGGAGGTCTCGTAGATCTGCGCCAGCCCCATCTGCCCGACGGCGGCGGCGGCCTGCAGCTCGTGCAGCTCCTTCGGCCGCGTCGCCCAGCCCAGGCGCTTCATGCCCTCGGCGATGGCGCCCGACGACACCATCACCACCTCGCGCCCCTGGCGCACCAGCGCGGCGAGCTGCACGCACCAGGCGTGGATGGCCTCGGCGTCCAGGCCGCGGCCATCGTTGGTGACCAGGCTGGAGCCGACCTTGACAACGATACGGCGTGCGTTCAGCAGCACATCACTCATGGTGACCTCGTGAAAGACAGGAACTGGGCGGGTGTTCAGCGGAAACGCGGATCGGTCGGATCGGGCGGCGTGGCTTCGTTGTCGGCTTCGACGAAGCGCACGTCGGGCACCTCGATCGGGGGGGCATTGAGCGCCGAAACGTGCTGGTAGAGCGCACGCACCAGCGGCTCGCAGCCCTCGCGGGTCAGCGCCGAGATCTCGAACACCGGCGCCTTCCAGCGCAGGCGGCGCACGATGTCCTTCACCCGCGCCTTGCGCTCCTCGGGGTCCGGGATCATGTCGAGCTTGTTGAGCACCAGCCAGCGCGGCTTCTCGTAGAGGCCCTTGTCGTACTTCTTCAGCTCCTTGGCGATCGCGCGGATCTGCGCGACCGGATCGACGCCCTCGTCGAACGGCGCTGCGTCCACCATGTGCAGCAGCACGCGGGTGCGCTGCAGGTGGCGCAGGAAGTAGTGGCCCAGGCCCGCACCTTCGGACGCGCCCTCGATCAGGCCCGGCACGTCCGCGACCACGAAGCTCTGGCTCGGCCCGACCCGCACCACGCCCAGGTTCGGGTGCAGCGTCGTGAACGGGTAGTCGGCGATCTTGGGGCGGGCGTTGGAGATCGCGGTGATGAGCGTGGACTTGCCCGCATTCGGCATGCCCAGCAGGCCCACATCGGCCAGCACGCGCAGCTCCAGCTTCAGGTTCTTGACCTCGCCCGGCCAGCCCACGGTCTTCTGGCGCGGGGCGCGGTTGGTGCTGGTCTTGTAGTGCAGGTTGCCGAAGCCGCCGTCACCGCCCTTGGCCAGGATGATCTCCTCGCCGTGCGTGAGCAGCTCGGCGATGACCTCGTCCGTCTCGCCGTCGCGGATGATGGTGCCGACCGGCACGCGCAGCACGACGTCCGCGCCGGCCGCACCGAACTGGTCCGAACCGCGGCCGGACTCGCCGTTGCGGGCTTCATAGCGACGGATGTAGCGGAAGTCGATCAGCGTGTTCAGATTGCGGTCGCCGACGACGAAGACATGGCCGCCACGGCCGCCGTTGCCGCCGTCCGGGCCACCGAACGGAATGAATTTTTCGCGCCGGAAGCTGGCGCAGCCGGAGCCGCCGTTGCCGGCGGCCACATCGATGGTGACTTCATCGACAAATTTCATGCTTGTACTCCAGCGTCCAGGCGCATCACCGCCAGGGGTTCAACGAACAACGAATTTCAAAGCAAAAAAGCCCCGGCACGCCGGGGCTTCATGCGCACACGCCTAAGCGTGCCGCAGGTCGTCGCGGATCGCTCAGACCGGCGTGACGATCACGGTCTTGCGGTTCTCGGCGCCCTTGGTGGCAAACGAGATGGTGCCATCGACCAGCGCGAACAGCGTGTGGTCACGGCCCATGCCGACATTGCTGCCAGCGTGGAAACGGGTGCCGCGCTGGCGCACGATGATGGAGCCGGCGCTGACGACCTGGCCACCGTAGGCCTTGACGCCGAGCATCTTCGGTTGGGAGTCGCGGCCGTTCCGTGTGGAACCGCCGCCTTTTTTCTGTGCCATGGTTCAGATCCTCTGAGGATGTGCTGGATGGGAGAGGCGACGGGAATCAGCCGAGCACCGCGCTGATTTGCAGCTCGGTGTAGTTCTGGCGGTGGCCCTGGCGCTTCTGGTAGTGCTTGCGACGGCGCATCTTGAAGATGCGGACCTTGTCGTGCCGACCATGCGACAGCACCGTGGCCGTCACCGTTGCGCCATCAACCAAGGGAGCGCCAACCCGGAGTTCTGCACCGCTTCCAACGGCGAGCACCTGGTCGATCACGATCTCTTGGCCAACGTCCGCAGTGATCTGTTCTACTTTGATTTTTTCGCCGGCTGCAACCTTGTATTGCTTGCCACCGGTTTTTATGACCGCGTACATATCAGCCCTTTCTTGGGGGTAAGGTATTTCGCGTGATGCCACAGGCAACATCCCAGCGGCAAACGCGAAGCCCAAGATTATGCCACGCACAATCCCGCCTGAGCCGGCCGCTGTCGGATTCGCATCACATCTGCACGAGGCAAAGCCCGCTGCACCAAAGACTGGCGGGTCAGCACTTGTGACGGGGTTCCTATAATCGCCGGATTGTGCGCATCCCAACCAGCCCCTCCTCGTGAGCCTCGCCACCGCCACCCAGCCGTCCTCCTCCGCCGTCACGCAGCTCATGGCCGGCGACATGGCGCAGGTTGACGCCGTGATCCACCGCCGTCTGGCCTCGGAAGTTGCGCTGATCAACCAGATCTCGCACTACATCGTCAGTGCGGGCGGCAAGCGCATCCGCCCGCAACTCGTGCTGCTCTTTGCGCGCGCACTCGGCTTCGAGGGCCCCGAGCGCTTCGAGATGGCCGCGACCGTCGAGTTCATCCACACCGCCACGCTGCTGCATGACGACGTCGTCGACGAATCGGCGCTGCGCCGCGGCCGCAAGACCGCCAACGCGCTGTTCGGCAACGCCGCCAGCGTGCTGGTCGGCGACTTCCTCTACTCGCGCGCCTTCCAGATGATGGTGTCGGTGGACCGCATGCGCGTGCTCGACGTGCTGGCCGAGGCCACCAACGTCATCGCCGAGGGCGAGGTGCTGCAGCTGATGAACATGCACGACCCCGACACCAGCGTCGAGGACTACCTGCGTGTCATCCGCTACAAGACCGCCAAGCTGTTCGAGGCCAGTGCGCGCATCGGCGCGGTGCTGGCCGGCGCGGCCCCGGAGGTCGAAGCGGCCTGTGCCGCCTACGGCCAGTCGCTGGGCACCGCATTCCAGATCGTCGACGACCTGCTCGACTACGAAGGCGCCACCGCGGCACTCGGCAAGAACGTCGGCGACGACCTGCGCGAGGGCAAGCCGACGCTGCCGCTGCTGAACGCGATGGGCAATGGCACAGCCGCCGAGCGCGAACTGATCCGCCACGCCATCGAACACGGCGAAGTCGAGCGACTCGACGAGATCATCCAGATCGTGCGCCGCACCGGATCGCTGGACACCACGCGCCAGACCGCCCGGGAAGAAGCCGAACGGGCGCGGCAGCACATTTCACTGCTGCCCCCTTCCCAATTCAAGGACGCGCTGCTAACATTGTCAGTCTTGGCAGTTGACAGGAGCTTCTGAGTCATCAGAGGCATCGGTCGGCACACGGGGTGTAGCTTAGCCTGGTAGAGCGCTACGTTCGGGACGTAGAGGCCGGAGGTTCGAATCCTCTCACCCCGACCAGGAAACAATTCAAACGATCGCGCCGCACGAAATTCGTGGCGCGATTTGTTTTTCGGGGTGTAGCTTAGCCTGGTAGAGCGCTACGTTCGGGACGTAGAGGCCGGAGGTTCGAATCCTCTCACCCCGACCAGACACCGCAGTGACCACAGACACAGAGCACAAGAAATCGCGCCTTCGGGCGCGATTTCCTTTTGTCTGCGCGGTCCAGCGCAATCAGTCTTGCACCGGCACCCGCCGCGCCCCCAGCCCCAGCAACACCGTCCCGGCCACCACCACCCACATCGCCGCCGTCAGCGTCGCCGAGTGCGCGATGAAGCCGATCAGCGGCGGCCCGACCAGGAAACCCGAGTAGCCGATCGACGACACCGACGCGATCGCCGCCGCCCGGCTGACGCCCGGCACCCGGGTCGCCGCATTGAACAGGATCGGCACCACTGGCGCCAGCCCCGCCCCGACGAAGGCATAGCCGATCAGCGACACCACCGGGTGCCCGCTCAGCAGCACGACCGCCATCGCCACCGCCGACAGCGATGCACTCGCCCCGAGCAGCAGCCGCTCCGGATACCGCGCCCGCAGGGCGTCCCCGGCAAAGCGCGCCAGCGCCATCGCGCCGCAGAAGCTCGCGTAGCCGAGGGCAGCCAGGTCCTGCGGCATGCCGACCTCCTGCTTCAGGTAGAGCACGCACCAGTCGTACATCACGCCTTCCGCCCCCATGCCGGCGAAGATCAGCAGGCCGATCACCAGCAGCATGCCGCGCGGCCAGGCGAAGTGCGCCTGCTCGCTGTCGTCACCGGCGTCACGGGGATGCCCGTCCAGCAGCCCGCGGGAGGTGAACATCGCCAGCACCGACACGCCCAGCCCGAGGCCCGCGAGCTGCCACGCGGGCGCGATCTCCAGCCACAGCAGCCCCGCGCACAACGCGGCCCCGGCCATCGCGCCGAGGCTGAAGGTGCCGTGCAGGTTGCTCATCACGGTGCGGCCGGACAGGCTCTCCAGCGCCGTGCCCTCGGCGTTGATGGACACGTCGTAGCAGCTCATCAGCGCCCCGAACAGCACCATCGCCGGCAGCACCGCCCACAGCCCCGGCCAGTGCAGCACCAGCGCCAGCGCCACCCCCATGACCACTGCGCCCAGCCGCACCACGCCGCGCACGCCCAGCCGCTCGACCAGCCGCCCGGCGAAGAACAGCGACGACACCGCCCCCAGCGCCGCCGACAGCAGCACCAGCGACAGCGTGGTCTCGTTGAGCGCGTACTGCGCCTTCACCGACGGAATGTGCGCGCCCCACGCCCCGCCCAGCACGCCCAGCGCCCCGAACTGCCAGCGCACCGCCGTGCGCGCCCGCGACAGCCGCGCAGCATCAGGCCGCAGTTCGACGGCGGCCGTCACAGCTTCACCGGCGCGCCGGTGCGCGCACTCTCGTAGATGGCGTCCAGCAGCTCCATGACGATCAGCCCTTCTTCGCCCGGCGCGGGATGTGGCCGGTCGCCGAGTATGGCGTCGGCGTAGTCGTGCATCGCCGACGGCGCGGGTGTCGCCGCTTGGTGCAGGTGCAGGTCGAACGGCGCCCCGTTCAGCTCGGTGTAGAGGTGCGCATCGAAGGTGTAGCCCTCGTGCAGGTTCTTCTGCAGCAGCCCCGCCTTGGTGCCGAGCAGGCGCGTCTCCATCAGCTCGGCTTCGGCGATGTTGGCCGCCCAGGAGGCCTCCAGCGCCAGCGTCGCGCCGTTCTCGAAGCGGATGAACGCGGTGGCCAGGTCTTCCACGTCGAAGGTCTTGCCCGCCTTGTCCGCCAGTTCTCGGGCGATCGGGTCGTAGGTCGCGCCCATCACCCAGGTCGGCTTCGGGTAGCCCATCAGCCACAGCGCCAGGTCCAGCCGGTGCACACCCAAGTCGATCAGCGGCCCGCCGCCGGCCAGCGCCTTGGTGCCGAACCAGCCGCCGAAGCCCGGCATGCCGCGGCGGCGGTGCCAGACCGTGCGGCCGAAGTAGAACTCGCCGAACACGCCGCCATCGACCTGCGCCTTCAGCGCCCGCGACTGCGCCGAGAAGCGGTACGAGAAGTTGATCATCAGCCGCCGGCTCGCCCGCTCGGCGGCGGCCAGCATCTCGCGGCCCTCGTCAGCGTTCATCGCCATCGGCTTCTCGCACAGCACATGGCAGCCCGCCGCCAGCGCCGCCAGGGTCAAGTCCTTGTGGAACTTGTTGGGCGTGCAGACGCTGACCACGTCCAGCGACTCGGCCGCCAGCATCGCCTCGGCGCTGGTGTGACGCCCCGGGATGCCGAACTGGTCGCCCACCGCGGCCAGCCGGACCGGGTCGGCGTCGGCAATCGCCACCACCTCGACCTGCGGATGCTGCCGCCAGCCCTCGATGTGCATGCGGCCGATGCCCAGGCCGATCACGCCGATGCGTAAACGCCGCCCGTTCGTCCCCCCGTTCGTCCCCCCGTTCGTGCTCTCGCTCATGCAATGTCTCCCCGGCTCTGCTGGATGCCGACCTTGCCGAAGTTCAGCGCCTTCGGGCTGAGCGTCTCCAGCGGCGGGCTCATCGGGCAGACGTCGACGATGTTGACGCGCGGCGCCGCCCACTGCACGGCGTTGGTCAGCACGCGCTGCACATTGGCGTCGTGGTACGTCGGGTACGCCTCATGGCCGGGGCGGAAATAGAACACCCGCCCGTGCCCGCGCTCCCAGCAGCAGCCCGAACGGAACACCTCGCCGCCCTCGAACCACGACAGGAACACGAGGCTCTCGGGCTTTGGGATGTCGAAACGCTCGCCGTACATCTCCTCATACGGCAGCTCGAAATATTCGCCCAGCCCCGCCGCGATCGGATGCGACGGCTCGACCACCCACAGCCGCTCCTTCTCGTCCGCCTCGCGCCATTTCAGCGAGCAGTTCGTGCCCATCAGGCGGCGGAAGATCTTCGAGAAATGCCCCGAGTGCAGCACGATCAGGCCCATGCCTTCGAGCACACGGCGCTGCACACGCTCGACGATGGCATCACTCACCTGGTCGTGCGCCTTGTGGCCCCACCAGACCAGCACGTCACAACCCGCCAGCCTCTCCTCGCTCAGACCGTGTTCGGGCTGGTCGAGCGTGGCGGTCGAGACCTCCAGCGGCAGCGCGCCGGGGTTGAGCGCAGGCGTGTCGCGCAGGCCTTGTGCGATGACCGCGTGCAGGCCGTCGGGATAGATCGCCTGCACGGCGGGGTTTTGGCGTTCGTGCTGGAATTCGTTCCAGACAATGACAGAAATCTTGGTTTTCATGGAGGGCATCCGAAGCGGGGATCGGCAGGTGACAAGCCCATAGCGTAGAGATTCCGGCCCAAGGATCCAAGTTCAAGCACTAGCAGAATTCTGACAATGATGCAAAAAAACCTGGAGGCCGCATTGGCCGCTGCACTGGGCGCTGCACAGGCCGGCCAGCTCGTCGTCCACCGCCCGCAGCCCCTGGACGCACCGCAGTCGCGCGGCGACGGACACTTTCACCTGACCCCCGAACTGTTCGTGCAGGTCGAGGGCTGGACCGACTTCCGCTTCCCCCATGCCGGCTGTCGGCTGGCGGCGGGAGAGGCGCTGATCGTGCCGCCACAGCTGCGCCACGACGAACATGTGGGCGCGGCACGTGGTGCGGTGTTCCGCAACGTGGTGGTGAACACGGCGGGCAGCGCGTTGATGTGCCACCTCGCGCATGAGCACGGCCCCGGCCGCCCCGGCATCACCCACCTCGAAACCCGCCACCACGCCCAAGCCACCCGTGTCCACGACTGGCTGTTCCATGCCAGCCAGAGCCCGTCCGACCCCGCGCAGCCGTGGGCCGAGGCGCAGGCACGGGCGCTGGTGGCGGCGGCGCTGGCCGGCGTGCTGCTGGCGTTGAACACGGCCGATGGCGAAGCCCGCCGCGAACCGGCACTGATCGCCCGCCTGCGTGTGCTGATCCAGAACCAGCTCGGCGACCACACCCTCAGCGTGCGCCGGCTGGCCGAGCAGTCCGGCTGCACGGCGGACTACCTCTCGCACCTGTTCCGCGAGGTCACCGGCGAGACGCTGATCGGCTGCCTCAACCGGCTGCGCATGGAGCGCGCGGCGCGGCTGCTGCGCGAGACGACGCTCGCGGGCAAGGAAGTCGCCTGGGCCTGCGGCTTCGCGGCGCCGAGCTATTTCATCCGCACCTTCCGCACGCACCACGGCGTCACACCCAAGGCCTGGCGCGAGGCGGGCACGGCGACAGCGACGGCAGCAACGTCAACGACGGCCGGCGCCGTACCATCGGCGCCATGACGGCACTGTCGGATGTTTCCTGGCCCTTCCTCGCGGTGGCACTCGGCATCGGGCTGCTGATCGGGCTGGAGCGCGAGCGGCGCAAGGGCACCGGCGCCAGCCGTGGCCCGGCGGGCATCCGCACCTTCGCGCTGGTGTCGCTGCTGGGTGCGCTGGCCGGCGGGCTGGGGACGGCGGCGCTGGCGGCCAGCGTGGTCGGCGTGTCGCTGTTGGCGGTGGTCAGCTACCTGCGCAGCCGCTCCGACGATCCTGGACTGACCAGCGAGATCGCGCTGCTGGTGACGCTGCTGCTCGGCGCGTGGGCGATGCAGGCGCCGGCCTGGGCGGCGGCGGTCGCCGTCGTCGTCGCGGTGCTGCTGGCCGCGCGCGACCCGATCCACCAGTTCGTCCATGGCTGGCTGACCGAGCAGGAGCTGCACGACCTGCTGGTGCTGGCGGTCGCCACGCTGCTGATCCTGCCGCTGATGCCGGACCGGCCGATCGACCCCTGGGGCGCGCTGCAGCCACGGGCGCTGTGGCTGGTGGTGATCCTGGTGATGTCGATCGCGGCGGCGGGCCATGTCGCGCTGCGTGTGCTGGGCAACCGCTGGGGGCTGCCGCTGATCGGGCTGTCGGGTGGCTTCATCTCCAGCACCGCCACCATCGGCGCAATGGGCACCCGCGCCCGGAACAACCCGGCGCTGGCGCAGGCGGCCGTCGCGGGTGCCGTGCTGTCCACGGTGGGCACGGTGGTGCAGATGGCGCTGCTGCTGGCGGTGACCAGCCTGCCCACGCTGCGCGCGATGGCGCTGCCGCTGCTCGGCGCGGGCGGGGTGGCGCTGGCTTTCGGCGGGCTGGTCACGTGGCGCTCGATGCGCAGCAGCGGCGAAGTCGCCGCCGACCTCGGCAACGCCTTCAGCTTCAAGGCCGCGCTGGCGATGGCGGCCGTGCTGGCCACCGTCTCGCTGGCCTCGGCCGTGCTCAGCCGCGCGTATGGACAGGCGGGGCTGGCGGCGGGCGCTGCGCTCGCCGGACTGGCCGACACGCACGCGCCGGCGGTGTCGGTGGCCGCGCTGGTCGCCTCGGGCGCGATCGGCGCGCAGGCGGCGCCGCTGCCCATCCTGCTCGCGCTGACCACGAACACGCTGGCCAAGTGCGTGGCCGCCGTGTCGGCCGGCGGGCGGCCGTTTGCGCAGCAGGTGGTCCCCGGCCTGCTGCTGATCGCCGCCGTCGCCTGGGGCGGCTGGTGGCTGCGTGCTTGACGCTCAGCGGGCGAACAGCGCCTTGTGCGCCTCGCGCAGCAGGTTCTTCTGCACCTTGCCCATCGCGTTGCGCGGCAGGTCGGCGACGACGAAGGCGCGCTTGGGCACCTTGTAGTTGGCGATCTTCGCCTTGAGCACCGCCACCAGCGCGTCCGCGTCCAGCGCCGCCCCCGCCTTCGGCACGATCACCGCGACCACCGCCTCGCCAAAATCCGGGTGCGGCACGCCGATCACCGCCGACTCCGCCACCCCGTCCATGTCGTTCAGGTAGCCCTCGATCTCGGCCGGGTAGACGTTGTAGCCGCCGGTGATGATGAGATCCTTGCTGCGCCCGACGATGGTGAGGTAGCCGTGGCCATCGGCGCCGAACAGGCCGACATCGCCCGTCTTGAACCATCCATCCGCGGTGAACTCCTCGGCCGTCTTCTCCGGCATGCGCCAGTAGCCGCCGAACACGTTCGGGCCGCGCACCTGCACGTTGCCGATCTCGCCGGCCGGGAGCAGCACGCCCGCGTCATCGACCACGCGTACGCCGACGCCGGGCAGCGCCGGCCCCACCGTGCCGCCGATCCGGTCGCCGTCCTCGGCGCGGCAGGGGTTGGACGTCAGCATGATCGTCTCGCTCATGCCGTAGCGCTCCAGGATGGTGTGGCCGGTGCGGGTCTGCCAGTCGCGGAAGGTCTCGATCAGCAGCGGCGCCGAGCCGGAGATGAACAGGCGCATGTTCGCGCACGCCTCCTTGTCGAGGCCCGCCTCCTGCAGCAGCCGCACATACAGCGTCGGCACGCCCATGAAGACGGTGGCGCGCGGCAGCCGCTCGACCACCGCCTTCGGGTCGAACTTCGACAGCCACAGCATCGTCGAGCCGTTGAGCAGCGCGCCGTGGCTGGCCACGAACAAGCCGTGGACGTGGAAGATCGGCAGCGCGTGGATCAGCACGTCGCCCGGTCGCCAGTCCCAGTGGTCCTTGAGCACCTGCGCGTTCGACAGCAGGTTGCCGTGGCTGAGCATCGCGCCCTTGCTGCGGCCGGTGGTGCCCGAGGTGTAGAGGATGGCGGCGAGGTCGTCGGCCGCCTTCACCGCCGGGGCGTGCTGGTCGCTGAAGTGCGAGGCGCGCTCCAGCAGCGAGCCGGTGCGGTCGTCGTCGAGCGTGAAGACATGGGCCACGCCCTGCTGGAACGCCAGCTTGCTGATCCACGGGAAATTCCGGCTCGCGCAGACGAACACCGCCGGCTCGGCGTTGCCGATGAAGTAGTCGAGTTCGGCTTGCTGGTAGGCCGTGTTCAGCGGCAGGTAGACGAAGCCGGCGCGCAGCGTGGCCAGGTAGAGCACCAGCGCCTCGACCGACTTCTCAGTGTGCGCGGCCACGCGGCTGCCGGCGGGAATCTCCAGCGACTGCAGCAGGTTCGCCACCATCGCCGTCGCGCGTTCCAGGTCACGCCAGGAGTAGACGAGGCCGCTGTCGGTTTCGATGGCGGCGGCGTCGAGGTCGGCGGGAAAGGCGCTGCGCAGCGCAGCGAACAGGTTTTCGTTGGACATGGTCGTGCGGAAGGTGGGGACGGACGGAGGGCCGACGGGGCCGGCGGGGATCAGACGCCGGTGAAGTTCGGCTTGCGCTTCTCGATGAAGGCGGTGATGCCTTCGCGGTGGTCGGGGCCGCTGGCGTAGGCGGCGAGTTCGGCGCGCTGCGCTTCGGTGAAATGGAACTGCGGCGCGACCAGGCGCAGGGCGCGCTTGTTCAGCCGCGCGGCGCGGGGCGCACCAGCGGCGATGCGCTGCGCGGTGGCCTCGGCTTCGGCGGCCACCTCGTCGTCGTAGACCACGCGGTGGACCAGCCCGCGGCGCAGCGCGGTTTCCGCGTCCAGCAGCCGCGCCTCCAGCAGGATCTCGGCGGCAGTCGCCAGCCCCGCCACCCGCGCCACGCCGGCCAGTTCGTCACACGCCATCGGGAACCCGAGCCGCGCGATCGGCGCACCGAAGCGGCTCGACTGCCCGGCGATGCGCAGGTCGCATTGACACGCGATCTCCAGCCCGCCGCCGACGCAGGCCCGCTCGATCTGCGCCACCAGCGGGATGTCGCAGCGGTACATCGCGTCGAGCGCCGGGTGGACGATCTCCTCGTGGAAATGGCGCAGGCGCGCCTCGTCGAAGCGGAACGCGGGGAACTCCTCGATGTCGCCGCCGGAGACGAAGCTGCCGCCCTCCCCACGCACGACCACGCAGCGCAGCAGCGGCTCGCGCTCGGCCAGGCCGTCGAAGACCGCGCGCAGGGCGCGCCACATCGCGATGTTCACGGCGTTGAGCTTGCCCGGATTGGACAGGGTGACGACGGCCACGTCGGGGAGCGTGGCGTGGGGTTCGTAGCGGACTTCGGCGGTCATGGGAGGCTCTCTATCGTTGTTTCTCAGGTGCGGCGCAGGTGTGGGTCAGACTGGCGTCACGCTCGAAGACCAGCACATCGTCCAGACCGACCAGCGGTGACGCCTGCAGGAAGTCCACCAGCGACACCTCCGTCACCGAGCGGCCGTGCAGCAGGAGGCCCTGCGGCGCATCGGCCTCAGACCCGGCCTGCAGGACGGCCTGCGAGAGCTGCTCCTTGTCGTCCGGCCTCTGTCGTGTCTGCATGAATGCCTCCTGTGCACCAGCCGTCATTCTGTCCGATCGGGTCAGATCAGGGCACGTTTGGTCAACATCACACGCACATCCCCGGCCGGCACAGAAGCGCAAGACAGCCCCATGCGGCGAGAATCCCCCACCGCGCCCATGCACCGCCAAGGCATGGCGCAGAAGAATCAGACGGGGGAGCGGCGACACGCCATGGCCATGGACAAACACACGCTGTCCGAACAGGACATCAGCACCAAGTTCATCATCCCGGCCCTGCAGCAGGCCGGGTGGGACATCCAGCGGCAGGTCCGCGAGCAGGTCACCTTCACCAAGGGCCGGGTCATCGTGCGCGGCAACCTGCACACCCGGGGCAATGGCCGCCGCGCCGACATCGTGCTGTACCACCAGCCGCACCAGCCCATCGCGGTCATCGAGGTGAAGAAGGCCACGCTGGCGGTCGGGGCGGGCATGCAGCAGGCACTGGACTACGCCGAGTCGCTGCAGGTGCCGTTCGTGTTCTCGACCAATGGCTGCGGCTTCCTGTTCCACGACCGCAGCGGCACCGGCGCGCCAACGGACACGCTGGAAACCGCGCTGGCCCTGGACGCCTTCCCCGACCCGGACACGCTCTGGCGGCGCTGGTGCCTGTGGCGCGGACTGGACGCCGAGCAGCAGGCCCGCGCGCTGGCGCCGTACCACGACGACGGCTCCGGCCGCGCGCCGCGCTACTACCAGCTCAACGCCATCAACCGCACGCTGGAGGCCGTCGCACGCGGGCAGCACCGCCTCCTGCTGGTGATGGCCACCGGCACCGGCAAGACCTACACCGCCTTCCAGATCATCTGGCGGCTGTGGAAGAGCGGGCAGAAGCGGCGCATCCTGTTCCTCGCCGACCGCAATATCCTGGTCGACCAGACCCGCACCAACGACTTCAAGCCCTTCGGCGCGGCGATGACCAAGATCACCGGCGGCAAGATCGACAAGAGCTACGAGGTCTACCTGTCGCTGTATCAGGCGGTCGCCGGCGCGGACGAGGCGAGCGACCTCTACCGGCAGTTCTCGCCCGAGTTCTTCGATCTGGTGGTGATCGACGAATGCCACCGGGGCAGCGCCGCCGAGGATTCGGCCTGGCGCCGCATCCTCGACTACTTCGGCAGCGCCACGCACATCGGCCTGACCGCGACGCCCAAGGAGACCCACGACATCTCCAGCCTGGGCTACTTCGGCGAGCCGGTGTACAGCTACAGCCTGAAGCAGGGCATCGCCGACGGCTTCCTCGCGCCGTACAAGGTGGTGCGCTTCGACCTGGACCGCGACCTGCAAGGCTGGCGACCGCCGAAGGGGATGCGGGACCAGCGCGGCGAGGTGATCGAGGACCGCATCTACAACCTGAAGGACATGGACCGCTCGCTGGTGCTGGAGGCGCGCACCCTGCTGGTGGCGCGCAAGCTCACCGAGTTCCTGAACGCCACCGACCCGATGCAGAAGACCATCGTGTTCTGCAGCGACATCGACCACGCCGAGCGGATGCGGCAGGCGCTGGTGAACCTCAACCCCGAGCAGGTCCGGCGCAACCGCAAGTACGTCATGCGCATCACCGGCGACGATGTCGAGGGCAAGGCCGAGCTGGACAACTTCATCGACCCGGAAAGCGACTGGCCCGTCATCGCCACGACCAGCAAGCTGATGACGACCGGGGTGGACGCGCAGACCTGCAAGCTGATCGTGCTGGATCAGCACATCCAGTCGATGACCGAGTTCAAGCAGATCATCGGCCGGGGCACGCGGATCAACGAGGACCACGGCAAGTTCTGGTTCACGATCATGGACTTCAAGAAAGCGACCGAGCTGTTCGCCGATCCGGCCTTCGACGGCGAGCCGGTGCAGGTGTACACGCCCGGTGACGGCGAATCGCCGGTGCCGCCCGACGCGGTGGAAGCCGAGGCGCAGAACGGGGACGACACGGACCACCCGCCGTCCGATCAGGAGGCTCTGCCCGGCGGCGACTTCATGACCACCGATGGCGGCGACGCCCCGAACGGCGGCAAGCGGGTCAAGTACGTCGTCTCCGGCAGCGCGGTGAGCGTCAGCGTCGTGTCCGAGCGGGTGCAGTACTACGGCCCGGACGGCAAGCTCATCACCGAGTCGCTGCGCGACTACACGCGCTCGTGTGTCCACCGGCAGTTCGCCTCGCTCGACGACTTCCTGCGCCGCTGGAACGGCGCCGACCAGAAGAAGGCGGTGATCGACGAGCTGGCCGCGCAGGGCGTGATCTGGGAGGCGCTGCAGGAGGAGCTGACCGCCCGGGGTCGGCCGGCGCTCGACCCGTTCGATCTGGTCTGCCACATCGCCTTCGACCGGCCGCCGCTGACACGCCGCGAGCGCGCCGACAGCGTGCGGAAGCGCGATCTGTTCGCCAAGTACGAGGGCACGGCACGGCAGGTGCTCGAAGCCCTGCTCGACAAGTACGCCGACGCTGGCATCGAGCCGATAGAGGACCGGCGGATCCTGACGCTCGATCCGTTCTCCCGGTTCGGCGCGCCGGTCGAACTGATGCAGGCGCTGGGCGGCAAGGGTGGCTTCGAGCGGGCCGTGCGCGAACTGGAAGCCCAGCTCTACGCCTGAGCCGCCCCACCCTGCTCGGCGGCCTGCCGCTACCATCCGCCCCTACTTTTTAGCCCCAGGTTCTGTCCATCCATGTCCATCACTTCCGCCATCAAAACCATCCAGGACATCATGCGCAAGGACGTCGGCGTCGACGGCGACGCGCAGCGCATCGGCCAGTTGGTCTGGATGCTGTTCCTGAAGGTCTTCGACGACCGCGAGACCGAGTGGGAGATGCTCGACGACGACTACCGCTCGCCGCTGCCCAAGGAATACCGCTGGCGGAACTGGGCCGCCGATGCGGAGGGGCTGACCGGCGAGGCGCTGATGAGCTTCATCGACACCGAGCTGTTCCCGACGCTGCAGAACCTGGGCCGCGACGGCGGCAGCGTGGTGGTGCGGCCGGTGGCGCATGTGATTCGCGGCGTGTTCGAGGACGCCTACAACTACATGAAGTCCGGGCAGTTGCTGCGGCAGGTGCTCAACAAGATCCAGGAGAGCGTGGACTTCAACAAGGCGCAGGAGCGGCACGCCTTCGGCGACATGTACGAGCAGTTGCTGCGCGACCTGCAGAACGCGGGCAACGCGGGGGAGTTCTACACGCCACGGCCGGTCACTGAGTTCATGGTGCGCATGGTCGATCCGAAGCTGGGCGAGACGGTGATGGACCCGGCCTGCGGTACTGGCGGGTTCCTGACCTGCACCATCGAGCACAAGCGCCGCCAGTACGTGAAGACGCCCGAGGACGAGAAGGCGCTGCAGGCCAGCGTCTTCGGGGTGGAGAAGAAGCCGCTGCCGCACCTGCTGGCGACGACGAACATGATCCTGCACGGCATCGAGGTGCCAAGCCAGATCCGTCATGACAACACGCTGGTGCGGCCGTTGATCGGCTGGGGGCCGAAGGACCGGGTGGACTGCATCGTCGCCAATCCGCCGTTTGGGGGGATGGAGGAGGACGGCATCGAGAGCAATTTCCCGGCGGCCTTCCGCACCCGCGAGACGGCGGACCTGTTCATGGTGCTGATCATCCATCTGCTGAAACCGGGCGGGCGGGCGGCGGTGGTGCTGCCGGACGGCTTCCTGTTCGGCGAGGGGATCAAGAGCCGGATCAAGGAGAAGTTGCTGACCGAGTGCAACCTGCACACCGTCGTGCGGCTGCCGAATGGGGTGTTCAACCCGTACACCGGGATCAAGACCAACCTGCTGTTCTTCACCAAGGGCGCGCCGACGACCGAGGTGTGGTTCTACGAGCACCCGTATCCGGCGGGGGTGAAGAACTATTCCAAGACGCGGCCGATGCGGATCGAGGAATTTGCGGTCGAGGAGGCGTGGTGGGACGACCGGCAGGAGACGCCGCAGTCGTGGAAGGTCGATTTCGGAACCCGCATTGCCCAGGCGCGCGCCACCGCCCAGCCCTACTGGGACGAGGCTGGCAAACTCAACAGCCAAGCGGCCAAGCTGGAAAAGGATCTGAGCGAACTCAAGCGGCTGCATTCCAAGGATGAAGCGGGCCTGGACGGCAAGCACGCGCGGGCCGAGCAGATCGAGTCATTGCAGGCCCGCTGTGCCGAGCGGCGCGCCCAAGCCCGTGCCGCACAGGCACAAGGTGACCAGTTGTACTGGCCTGTTTTCAACCTTGACGGCAAGAACCCGCACGTCGGCGAGCAGGAAAACCACGACCCGGAGGTGCTGCTGGCCGAGTACCGGCGGATTCAGGCGGAGATTGCGGAGTTGCAGGGGCAGTTGAAGGCTGCGCTGGCGGAGTTTTTACCGTGAGTAATCCAGAATCAAAACAGGCATTAGAAGTGCTCGCAGCCGGCAGCGATTTCAATGCTTTGAGACGTGCATTGTTTGCTACGGTCGCTGGAAGTTTTCTGGGGAAAA
This sequence comes from Sphaerotilus sp., assembly GCF_034519685.1. GTDB lineage: Bacteria > Pseudomonadota > Gammaproteobacteria > Burkholderiales > Burkholderiaceae_C > Sphaerotilus. The sequence continues at coordinate 1,262,420 of NZ_JAXHOF010000003.1, forward strand.
ATTCAAGTCACACCGCCCAAGAATCAGCCAATGAATCTTCAAAACCGGCACTAGAAGTCCTACTGGCGCAACTACCGACGCAAAAATTATGCTCAGTAGCATCCATCGCCAAAGGTCGGACAGGGATCAAATATGCAAAATCTGGAATATTCCCATTAGTGGTGACAGCGGAGAAACGGGGAAGCGCGGATCATTTTGATTTCGAAGGCCCAGGCGTGATGATTCCGATGGTTTCATCAACTGGTCACGGTGATGCCAGCCTCAAACGCGTTCATTTCCAAGACGGGCAGTACGCTGTGGGAAGCATTCTTTCTGTCGTGCAACCAAAAGATCCAGGCCAGCTTTCAGCAAGGTATCTGCATGCATATTTAAGTACATTCAAAGACGAGTTACTCGTCAGCCGCATGATAGGTACAGCCAACGTCAGTCTAACTGTCACAAAAATCAGTGAAGTGCCTGTTCCTCTGTTGCCTATTGCGGCTCAGCAAAAGGTCGATGAACTGATGGCCCTGTGCGACCGGCTGGAAGCGCGGCAGCAGGACGCCGAGGCCGCGCACGCCCGACTGGTGCAGGCGTTGCTGGAGGGGCTCACGCAGGCGCGGGATGCGGATGAGTTTCAGGCGGGGTGGGAGCGGCTGGCGGGGGAGTTTTATTCGATATTCTCCACAGAGAGCAGCATTACAGCATTACGCCAAACCATCATGTCCATCGCTATGCAGGGACACCTGACCCAAAGCGAAGAAGATGCAGCAAAAATCTTGCCCTTGGCTGACCTTACAACCAAAATCACCGACGGCACACACAAAACGCCAATTTATGTTTCGTCGGGCGTAAAATTTCTGTCCGCCAAAAATGTCCGAACCGGCATTCTTGACATGCAGGAATGCCGATATATTAGTAAGGCTGAACATATTGAGCTGACCAAACGCTGCCACCCAGAAGTAGGTGACATCCTACTTTCCAAAAGTGGCTCTATCGGAACAGCGGTCATAGTAAAAGACGATGAGCCGTTCAGTATTTTCGAGAGTCTCGCACTTTTAAAACCTGATCATACCCAAGTTCTTGCTGATTATTTGCAGCTCGCGGTGCAGGAAGCGTGTTTTCGGCTAGACGATACACACGTCAAGGGCGTGGGCGTGAAACATCTGCATTTGAATGTAATTCGTAGGCTTGAGGTTTCTACTCCCGCGCTGGATATACAACACCGCATCGTCGCCAAAGTCTCCGAACTCCTCGCCCTGTGCGACCAACTCAAGGCACGCATCGCGGCGGGCCGGGCCAAGCAGGCGCAACTGGCCGAGGCGCTGGTGAAGCAGGCGGTGGCAGGGTAATGGTCTATCGCAAGCCTTGGTGCAGCTTCGAGGCACAGTTGTCTCAGCTCGAACAGCGCGGCCTGCTCGTGACAGATCGCGACAAGGCGCTGGAGCATCTGGAGCGAATCGGCTACTACCGGCTCAGTGGCTACTGGTTCGCCATGCGCGAACGCTCCGGTGTCTGCTGTCCGCTCGATCCCACGACCGGCCGCAAACCTGCCAAGGTCAAGACCGAAACGCTGGCGCTGGACTCGTTCAAGCCGGAGGCTTCTTTTCAGAACGCCGTGGATCTGTACGTCTTCGACAAGAAGCTTCGTCTGCTCGTGCTGGACGCGCTGGAACGCATCGAGGTGGCGCTGCGGGTGGACGTGTCGCATCGACTCGGCCGGCATGATCCGTTTGCCTACCTGAAGCCCGAGTTGTTCCACAACAGCTTCGGGCGCGACCTTGATGCACAAACCGGACTGACACCGCACCACGCCTGGCTGGACAACCAAGCTCGACTCATCAACCGATCCCGCGAACAGTTCATCGAGCACAACCGCCGCCGCTACGGCCTGCCGCTGGCGATCTGGGTGGCCTGCGAGGTCTGGGACTTCGGGACACTGTCGCGGCTGTACGGAGGGATGAAGGAAACCGACCAGGACCACATCTCAGCCCTCTACGGCATCAGCAACGGCCGTGTCTTCGCGACCTGGCTGCGCAGTCTGAACTACCTGCGCAATGTCTGCGCTCACCACAGCCGATTGTGGAACCGCAACGTGATCGACCAGCCCAAGCTACCGCCGAAGGAAGAGGTACCAGCGTTGGCAGCCTTCCACGACGATGGGCAATTGCGGGCTCGCCCGTTCCTGCTGCTGTGCATCACGCACCACCTGCTCAAGGTCATCAACCCGGCATCGCAGTGGGGCCACCGCTTCAAGACGCTGCTGGCCGAGGAGTTTCCGGACCTGCAGCACCTCGGCCTGAACCTGCGCGGCATGGGCATCGATCCGGACTGGTCTTCACGCGACTGGTGAAACACACCCTCACGGCCAGTAAAAAACCCCTCAGCAGTCTAGGCGCCGAAGCGCGTTCAACCGAGAGGGGCCGTGTTGGCCAAATTGTAGCGGTTGCGACCGATCCATGCCCAGTAAATGACGGGGCTTTACCTGACAGGTGACAGCCTCCTCAACGCAACGCATCCCACAGCAACTTCCCCCCCGACAGCACCATCCCCGCCATCACCAGCCGGTAGAACAGCGTCGGCTTCACCCGCGACGCCAGCCGCACCCCCGTCCAGACACCGGCCAGCACCACCGGCCCCAGCGCCAGCGAGGTGCCGAGGTTGGTCAGGTCGATCAGGCCGAGCTGCCAGTACGGGATCCACTTCGACAGGTTCACCACCGTGAAGAACACCGCCATCGTGCCGCTGAAGCACAGCGGCTCCAGCCGGAGCGGCAGCATGTAGAAGCTGATCGGCGGAGCCCCCGCGTGCGCGATGAAGCTGGTGTAGCCCGACGCGGCGCCCAGCAGCCAGCCCAGACCACGGTGCGGCACGGGCACGTCGGCCTTGGGCGGGAAGTACAGCCGCAGCGCGACGAACAGCAGCGTCACCGCCCCGACGATGCCCGCCACCGCCTTGACCGGCATCAGCCCGAACGAGGCCCAGCCGATCAGGCTGCCCAGCAGCCCCGCCGGGATCAGCAGCCGCAGCAGCCGCCAGTCCGCCTGGCGGATCAGCGCCGCCAGCCCGGAAAAATCCGCCAGGCACAGCAGCGGCAGCATGATCGCCGCCGCCTGCGGCACCGGGATCGTCAGCGCCATCAGCGGCACCGCCAGCGCGCCGAAGCCGGCCCCGAAGCCACTCTTGGACAGCCCCATCAGGAACACCGCCGGCACGGCCGCAGCGAAGAACATCGGGTCAGTGATCACAGGGCAGCCTCGGCGCGTCGCGGGACATCGGGAACGGGCGACAATTGTGGAATGTTTGCACCCAGCCAGAACGACGTCCGGACCTTCTTTTGCGAGGCGTGGCGCAAGCACCGCGCCGGTGAGCCGCTGTCCGCGATGGACACGCTGGCCGCGCAGTGGATCGAGCGCCACCCCGAATACCACGCCGACCTCGCCGACCTGGCCGCCGCGCTGGCCGCCGTCTACACGGTCGACGAGGGCCGCACCAACCCTTTCCTGCACCTGTCGATGCACCTGAGCATCAGCGAGCAGGTCTCGATCGACCAGCCGCGCGGCATCCGGCAGGCGGTCGAGCTGCTGGCCGCCAAGCGCGGCGACCTGCACGCCGCACAGCACGAGGTGATGGACTGCCTGGGCGAGATGCTCTGGGAATCGCAGCGCAGCGGCCGGCCGCCCGACCCGCATGCCTACCTCGACCGCGTCCGCCGCCGCGCCACCACATGACGACAGCCGCGCACCGGCGGCCTTCCGCCCTGATCGCCGCCGTCGCGCTGGCCCTGCTGCTCGGCCTGCAGCCGGTGACGACCGACCTCTACCTGCCCGCGCTGCCGGCCATCAAGACCGAACTGCACGCCTCGATGCACGCCACGCAGCTGACGATGGCCGCGCTGCTGCTGTCCTTCGGGCTGGGGCAGCTCGTGGCCGGGCCGGTCGCCGACCGCTTCGGGCGCCGGCCGGTGCTGCTGTCCACATTGGCGGTCTACGTGCTGGCCAGCCTGGCGGCGGTGCTGGCGACGACGATCGAGGCACTGGTGCTGGTGCGCATCGTGCAAGGCGCGGTGATGGCCGGCGTGGTCGTCGTGGCGCGGGCGATGGTGCGCGACCTGTACGAGCCGCATGAAGGCGCGCGGATCATGTCGCTCGGGCTGTCGGGCCTGGGGGTGATCGCCATCTCCAGCCCGCTGCTGGGCGGCTGGCTGGCCGGACACCTGGGCTGGCGCACCACCTTTGTCGCCGCGGCCGTGATCGGGCTTGGCACGCTGGTCTTCGTCGCCACCCAGTTGCCCGAAACCATCCGCCAGCGCAACCCGCGGGCGATGCACCCCGGCCCGCTGCTGGCGTCGTGGGCCACCGTGCTGCGCCACCCCACATTCCGCGCATGGGCGGGGCTGTCGGCGGCGACATATGGCGGGCTGTTCGTGTTCCTGGCCGGATCGTCGTTTGTCTACATGCAGGTGCTCGGGCTGAACGCCGCGCAGTACGGACTGGCCCTCAGCACCAGTTCGATCTCCTACCTCGCCGGCACCTTCGTCTGCCGGCGCTGGCTGGTCCGCCACGGCATGGCGGGGGCCGTCCGCCGCGCCGCGGTCTTCACGCTCGCGGGCGGCCTATCGATGGCGGCCCTCGCGGCCGGCGGCGTGCAGACGGTCTGGGCCATCCTGGTGCCGCAGCTGCTCTATGCCTTCGGCCACGGCACGCACCAGGCCTGTGGACAGACCGGCGCGGTCGGCCCCTTCCCGCAGCAGGCGGGCGTGGCCGCGGCGCTGGCGGGGTTCGTGCTGGCCGTGGTGGCCTTCTTCGTCGGCCAGTGGCTCGGCCTCGCGCTGGACGGCACGACCCGCCCGCTGGCCTATGGCATCGCGGTCGGCTCGGTCGCGGTGGCGCTGATCGCCTGGACGGCGGTGCAGCGCCTGGGGGGCGCCCGGTGACGGCGCCGACCACCTTCGCTCTGGCCGGCCCGACCGCCAGCGGCAAGACTGCCGCCGCGCTGGCCATCGCCCGCGCCTGCCGCGCCCGCGGCCTGCCGCCGGTGGAGATCATCAGCGTCGACTCGGCACTGGTCTACCGCGGCATGGACATCGGCACCGCCAAGCCCTCGGCGGCGGAACGCGCCGAGGTGCCGCACCATCTGGTCGACGTGATCGAGCCGACGGACGCCTACTCGGCCGCCGAGTTCGTGCGCGACACGCGCCGGCTGATCGACGACATCCACGCCCGGGGCGCCCGCGCGCTGCTGGTGGGCGGCACGATGCTGTATTTCAAGGCGCTGTTCGACGGCATCGACGCGCTCCCGGTGGCCGACCCCGCCGTGCGCGCTGCACTGGACGAACGTGCCCGCGCCATCGGCTGGCCGGCGATGCACGCGCTGCTGGCGGCGATCGACCCGGTCACCGCCGCGCGGCTCTCGCCCAACGACGCGCAGCGCATCCAGCGGGCGCTGGAGGTGTGGCAGGTCAGCGGCCAGCCGCTCTCCAGCTTCCACACCGGCCGCTTCGAGCGCGCTGCCGCCACGCCGGACGCGGCGCCCGAGTTCCCGCTGCTGTCACTGGAGCCGACCGACCGGGCCTGGCTGCACGCCCGCGTCGCGCAGCGCTTCGAGGCGATGCTGGAACAGGGTTTGATCGCCGAGGTGCAGCGCCTGCGCGCCCGCGGCGATCTGCACCCGGCGCTGCCGTCGATGCGCTGCGTCGGCTACCGGCAGACCTGGGAAATGCTCGACGGCCTGTGGCCCGCGGTGCAACTGCCGGAGAAGGGCATCGCCGCCACGCGCCAGCTCGCCAAGCGCCAGATCACCTGGCTGCGCAGCATGGCGCAGCGCGAGGTGATCGCCTGCGACGTGGGCGATCCGGTCGGCGCGGTGCTGGCGCGGGTCATGCCGGTGCTCGAACGGGAAGCACCATGACAGCCCCGGACACCGACGCCCCGCTGCTGCGCATCACCGGCCTCGGCAAGCGCTACGGCGAGACGAGCGTCTTCCACAACGTCCAGCTGGCGATGCAGCGCGGCGAGGTGGTGGCGCTCGTGGGGGAATCCGGGGTCGGCAAGTCCACGCTGCTGAACTGCATCGCCGGGCTGGACCGCGCCGACACCGGCACGGTCGAGATCACCGGCCGCGACGTCGGCGCCCTGAGCGAGCGCGACGCAGCGCTGCTGCGGCGGGCGTCGCTGGGCTTCGTGTTCCAGGCCTTCCATGTGCTGCCGCACCTGAGCGTGGCGGACAACATCGGCCTGCCGCTGATGCTGCAGGGCTGGCGCGACCGGGGCGAGATCGCCGCCCGCGTGCAGGGCGTGCTGGCGGATGTCGGCCTGGGCACGCTGGGCCAGCGCCGGCCGCGCGAGCTGTCCGGCGGGCAGCTGCAGCGGGTGGCGATCGCGCGGGCGCTGGTGCACCGGCCGGCGCTGATCCTGGCCGACGAGCCGACCGGCAACCTCGATCCGACCACGGCGCAGCGGGTGCTCGACCTGCTGTGCGCGCAAGCACGGCGCCATGGCGCGGGCTGCCTGATCGTCACGCACTCGGAGGCCGCCGCCGCCCAGGCCGACCGCACGCTGCGGCTGCGCGCCGACGGCGTCGAGGCCAGCGGATGACGGACCGGTCAGACCGTCAGCGGCACGGGCATGGTGTGGACACGGTCCCGTCCGGCCCGCTTGGCGTCGTAGAGCGCCTGGTCCGCCGCCTGGATCAGCAGGTCGAGCGTCGGCGTGGCGCGGCTCAGGGCCACCGCCCCGAGGCTGATGGTCACCAGGCCCACCTGCGCCCGGTCCGGCAACTGCACATCCGTGGCGACGGCCGAGCGCATGCGCTCGGCCAGCCGCACGGCCTCGCGCTGGCCCGTCTCGGGCAGCAGCACGATGAACTCCTCGCCGCCGAAACGCGCCAGCAGGTCGGTCTTGCGCAGCGTCGCCTGGCAAGCACGGGCGATGTCGATCAGGGCCTTGTCGCCGACCTGGTGTCCGTGGCGGTCGTTGATGCGCTTGAAATGGTCGACATCGATCAGCACGATCGCCATCGGCCGGTTGTGACGGGTGGCGCGCTCGAACTCCAGCGCCGCGGCCTGCATGAAGCAGCGCCGGTTGCGCACATTGGTGAGCGAGTCGGTCATCGCCAGCTCTTCCAGGCGCACCATCGCCTGGTCCAGCGCCAGGATCAGCTTGAGCGTGAAGGCCGCGCACACCGAGGCGATCGGCACCGGCACGAGGGCCGCCATCACCATCCCCTGGCTCTGCAGCGACCAGCCTGCCACCAGATGCCAGACCAGCGTGAGCGCGACCGAGGCCACCACGCTCAGGCCGACCACCGCCGCCGTGGCCTTGCGCACACCCACCCGGCGCACCCAGCGCGCCACGCCATGCAGCAGCGGCCCGATCTCGGGATAGGCGGCGGCGGGGTCGGTGTGCTGGGGCATGGCGTCCGGAATTGTGCGCGTTGCCCTGTGCAGTCGAGACGACTCAGTACCACTTCCACCGATTTTCACGGGTTTCCAGTGGCAAAACCCGCAATTCTCCACAGCCTTGCCGTCCTGCGACGGCGCTGCACCGCCCCTGCGCCCCCATGCACGCCCGCGACACCCTGCACCTGATCGCCCGGGAGGCGCGCCACCACCCAGGCCGCGTCGGCGTGGCCCTGCTGGCCATCGCGCTGGGGGTAGCGCTGGCCTTCGCGGTGCACCTGATCAATGCGTCGGCGCTGGCCGAGTTCGGGCAGGCGGTGCGCTCGGTCAACGGCCAGCCGGATGTGGAGCTGCGCCCCGTCGGCCGCAGCGGGCTGGACGAGGCGCTCTACGCCCGCGCCGCAGCACAGGCGGGCGTCGCGCTGGCCAGCCCGCTGATCGAGATCGACACCTATGCGCTCGACGCCCAGGGCCGCAAGCGCGGGCTGAAGCTGGTCGGCCAGGACGCGCTGGTGGCCGCGGCGCTGGCGCCTGCCCTGCTGCCGCGGCCGGACCCGGCGCTGCGGGACGGCCCCCGACTGGCCCTGCTCGACCCGGACCGGGTGTTCCTCAACCCGGCGGCACAGCGGCTGTTCGGCGTGCAGGCCGGTGAGACGCTGCGGGTGCAGTCCGGCAACCGGCTGGTGATGCTGACGGTCGGCGGCAGTGTCGGCGCCGACACCGGGCCGCTGGCGGTGATCGACCTGGCCGGCGCGCAGGCGCATTTCAACCGGCTCGGACAACTGAGCCGCATCGACCTGCGCCTGCAGCCGGGTGCAGACCGCGACACGGTGCTGCGGGCGCTGGCACTGCCGGCCACGGTGCGCGCCGCGGCGCCGGACGAAGCGGCGCAGCGCGTGTCCAACCTCTCGCGCGCCTACCGCGTCAACCTGACCGTGCTGGCGCTGGTGGCGCTGTTCACGGGCGCGTTTCTGGTGTTTTCGGTGCAGTCGCTGGCGGTGGCCAAGCGGGTGCCGCAACTGGCGCTGCTCGGCGTGCTGGGCATGCACGCCCGCGAGCGGCTGGTGCTGGTGCTGACCGAGTCGGCGCTGCTGGGCGTCGTGGGGGCCGGACTGGGACTGGCGCTGGGCACGGGGCTGGCGATGCTCGCGCTGCAGGTGCTCGGCGGCGACCTGGGCAGCGGGATGCTGGGAGGATCGGCCCCGGCGCTGCAGTGGTCGAGCGGCGCGGCGCTGGTCTACGGCGGACTCGGTCTGGCCGCCGCGCTGGCGGGCGGCTGGCAGCCGGCGCGCATGGCGGCCGAACTGTCGCCCGCGCAAAGCCTCAAGGGCCTGGGCGGCCACGACCAGGCCTTGCGGCGCCCGTGGCTCGGACCGGCGCTGATGGTGGCCGGCGTCGCGCTGGCCTTCGTGCCGCCGCTGGGCGAGTTGCCGCTGGCCGCCTACGGCGCGGTGGCCCTGCTGCTGCTCGGCGGGATCATGGCGGTGCCGCTGCTGGTCGGTGCGCTGATGGGCCGCCTCACGCCGCCGCGGCACCCGATCGCGCTGCTCGCCATCGAGCGCGCCCGCGAACAGCGCGCCAGCGCAACGATCACGGTGGCCGGCGTCGTGGCGAGCCTGGCGCTGTCGGTGGCGCTGACGGTGATGGTGGCGAGCTTCCGCGACTCGGTGACGCAGTGGCTGGACGAGGTGCTGCCCGCCGACCTCTATGCCCGCACCGCCTCGTCCACCGCGCAGGCCGACAGCGCCTACCTCGATCCGACCTTCGTGCAGGCCGCGGCGGCGCTGCCCGGTGTCGCGCGGGTGCAGGCGCAGCGGGTGGTGGCCGTCTCGCTCGACCCGGCGCGCGCCGCGGTGGCGCTGATCGCCCGCGAGGTGGGCGATGCAGCGCGGACGCTGCCGCTGGTCGGCACGCTGCAGCCGCCGGCGCCCGGCGGACCATCCGGCTTGCCCGAGGTCTACGCCAGCGAAGCCGTGCTCGCGCTCTACGGCGTGCAGGCCGGGCAGACGCTGCGCCTGCCGCTGCCGGATGGGCGCACGGCCGAGGTGCATATCCGCGGCGTCTGGCGCGACTACGCGCGCCAGCAAGGCTCGCTGGTCATCGACCGCAGCGACTGGCAGCGCCTGACCGGCGACGACAAGGTCAACGACCTGGCGCTGTGGCTGGCGCCCGGCGCCGAGGTCGCGGCGGTGCAGACCGGCCTGCGGGCGCTCGCGGCCGACCCGGCGCTACTGGAGATCGCCACGCCGGCCGAGATCCGCGCCGTGTCGCTGGCGATCTTCGACCGCAGCTTTGCCGTGACGACGTGGCTGCAGGCGGTGGCGATCGTCATCGGGCTGTTCGGCATCGCGGCGAGCTTTTCCTCGCAGGTGCTGGCGCGGCGGCGCGAGTTCGGCGCGCTGCAGCACCTCGGCACGACGCGGGCGCAGGTGCTCGCGCTGGTCTGCGCGGAGGGCGCGCTGTGGACGGCGGTGGGCGCGCTGCTCGGGCTGGCGCTGGGGCTGGCGGTGAGCGTGGTGCTGGTGAAGGTGGTGAACCCGCAGAGCTTTCACTGGACGATGGAGCTGGCGCTGCCGTGGTGGCGGCTGGGGGCGCTGGTGGCGGCGGTGATGGTGGCCGGCGCGGTGACGGCGTGGGTGTCGGGGCGGGCGGCGGCGTCGCATGACATGGCGCTGGCGGTGAAGGAGGACTGGTGATGCGCCGACGGCAACTCCTGCACGGGGTGGCGCTGTCCGCGCTGGCCACGCTGCCGACACTGCCGATGGGGGCGGGTGCGCAGGGCGTGCGGCGCCGCCCGCTGGCCTTCCCCGCCGACTTCGGCAGCCACCCGGACACGCAGACCGAGTGGTGGTACGCCACCGGCTGGCTGGCCACACCAGAACGTCCCACCGAGCCGAGCCATGGCTTCCAGCTCACCTTCTTCCGCTCGCGCACCGAGGTCGCCGCCGACCACCCGAGCGCGTTCGCCGCGAAGCAACTGCTCTTCGCACACGTCGCGCTGACCGACCTGGCCGAGCGCCGCCAGCGGCACGACCAGCGCATCGCCCGGGCCGGCTTCGGGCGAGCGGACAGCGCGGTCGGCGACACGAACGTGAACCTCGGCGACTGGCACCTGCGCCGCCACGGCACGCCGGCCAGCAGCCGCTACGACGCCACCATCGCCAGCCCCGCCCTCGGCGGCACGCTCGCACTGGCCATGCAGACGACGCAGCCGCTGCTGCTGCAGGGCGACGCCGGCTACTCGCGCAAAGGCCCCGGCGCGGCGCAGGCCAGCCATTACTACAGCCAGCCGCAGCTCGCCGTCACCGCCACCCTCACCCCACCCGGCCAGCCCGCCCGCCCGCTGCGCGGCACCGCCTGGCTGGACCACGAGTGGAGCGACTCCGTGCTGGACCGCGACGCGGTCGGCTGGGACTGGATCGGCATCAACCTCGCCGACGGCAGCGCGCTGACCGCCTTCCGGCTGCGGCGGGCGGACGGCTCGGCGCTGTGGGCGGGCGGGTCATGGCGGGTGGCGGGCGGCGCGGTGCAGGCGTTCGGGCCGGAGGAGGTGCGCTTCACGCCGCAGCGGGTGTGGGCGAGTCCGGCCACCGGCGGGCGCTATCCGGTGCAGTGGCTGGTCGAGACGCCGGTCGGGCGCTGGACGGTGCGCGCGTTGCTCGATGCGCAGGAACTCGACAGCCGTGGCAGCACGGGGACGGTGTACTGGGAGGGCTTGAGCGAGCTGCTGGACGCGCGGGGCGGGCGGGTGGGGTTGGGGTATCTGGAGATGACGGGGTATGTGGGGCGGTTGAATCTGTGAGGGGTGGGGCGCTCACGGCGAGGGGTTGACCCAGTTCTCCACCACCAGGCCTTCGACCCGCACGAACTCCCGCTCGTTGTTCGTCACCAGCGTCCAGCCCTCGGCCAAGGCATGGGCCGCGATCCACAGGTCGTTGTTGCCGATCGGCTGCCCGCTGCGCTGCAGGGTGGCCCGGATGCGCCCGTAGTGCTCACCCACCTGTGCGGGCAGTGGCACCACTTCGATCAGCCGAGCCAGCTCAGCCAGATCGGCCAGCGAGCGGGCACGCGCTTGACTCTTCTCGGCCCCGAACCGCAGTTCACCCCAGGTGATGACCGACATCGCCAGCTCACCCGCACCATGGCGGGCGAAGCGTTCGCGCACCTCGGGGGGGCGGTATCGCGCGATGTAGATGCAGATGTTTGTGTCGAGCAGGTAGCGCCTCGTCGTCGCCGCGGCCATTGCTCACCACTCCTCGCGCGACTGCGGAGGCTCGTCATCGCGCCCGTCGGCCATGAAATCGGTCGGCATCCCGGCCAGCGCGTCGAAGATCACGGCGGCCGATCGCTGCGGCCGGCGCAGGATCACGTCGTCGCCCTGGCGCACGATCTCGACCTCCTCGACATCAAAACGGAACTCCTTGGGCAAGCGCACGGCTTGGCTGTTGCCGGATCTGAACACGCGGGCGTAGGTCATGGGGCGCTCCTTGTTGATACATAAAGTATATACATGCTGCACCATTCCCCGCATTGACAGCCCTCTACCGCGATGCGATCGTGCGTCCCGATCTGCAAACGGCATGCAAACGCGCACAGCCCGCCCGCTGCGCTGCATGACACACCAGGGGGACCACACGATGACCACCGCCACGCCGGACCTCGACCACCCGAGCCGCCGCGACCTGTTCCTGAGCTACCGCCGCCTCGACGCCGAGCGCGTCGCCCCGCTGGTGGACGCGTTGAACGCACGCGGCATCACCGTCTGGCAGGACGCCAGCGAGATCGACACCCTCACCAGCATCCAGCACGCCATCAACGACGGTCTGGCCAACGCCCGGGCGCTGCTGGTCTGGTACTCGAAGGACTACAACGCCTCGCGGGCGTGCCAGTGGGAGCTGACCACCGCCTACAGCGCGGCGCAGGCGGCCGGGGACGATCCGCGTCGGCGCGTGCTGGTCGTCAATGCCGAGGTCGGGACGCAGGCGCACATCGTCCTGCCCGAGCTGTTCGATCAGTTGCACCTGAACGCGGCGGCGCTGTCGGTGGACGAGATGGCTGAGCGGATCCAGGCGCGGCTCGATGACGCGGCCGGCGGCGTGCCCGCGACGACGCTGGGCAGCGTGCGGGCGCTGGGTCGGCCAGCGTGGTACGGCTCGGCGGGCCTCGGCTCGACGCGGTTTGTCGGGCGGCTGCGCGAGATGTGGGCGTTGCATGCGGTCCTGCAGGCCGAGCAGGCCGCCATGCTCACCGGCGTCGGCGGCGCGGGGCGGCCGGGGGTGTTGCAGGTGCGCGGCTCGGGCGGGATGGGCAAGAGCCTGCTGGCGGAGGAATACGCGCTGCGCTTCGGGGCGGCGTATCCGGGCGGGGTGTTCTGGCTGCGGGCGTTCGGGTACTCGGACAGCGATCGGGAGATGGACCCAGCCGTGCGCGAGGCGCAGCGGGACAGCCAGGTCATCGGCATCGCAACGCACCTCGGCGTGGAGACACACGGCCTGTCGAGGGCGCAGATCGGTGCGGGGCTGCACCGGCATTTCGCGCAGAAAGGGCAGCCGTTCCTGTGGATCGTCGATGACCTGCCGCCGGTCGCGGGCGATCCCGAAACCGAGCTGACGCCGTGGCTCGCGCCGCACCCGCTCGGCCGCACACTCATCACGACGCGGGCGCGGCTGGTCAACCATGTGGCGGCGGTCGAGCTGCCACAGTTGGAGGTGGACGAGGCGCTGCGGCTGCTGGCACGCGGCAAGGCGCTGTCGGCGGCGGACGAGGCGGCGGCGCGGGCGATCTGCGCGGAACTCGGGTACCACGCGCTGGCGGTTGATGTGGCGGCGGCGCTGGTGGCGCGGCGCGGGTATGCCAAGGTGCTGGAGAACCTGCGCCAGCCCGACCGCGACGCGCTGGAGTTCGCCGCGACGCAGTTCCGCGAAGCCTTGCCCAACGGCCACGAGCGCAGCATCGCCGCCACGCTGCTGGCAAGCCTGCGCGAGCTGGACGAGCCGGCGCGGGATCTGCTGCGGCTGGCGGCGGTGCTGGCGGCGGTGGCGATTCCGCGGGAGCTGCAATGGAGGGCGATCATGGCGGCCGATGCGCTGGACGAGGACGACGCGCAGGACGTGACCGACCCGGCGGCGGCGCAACTGATCGACACCAGCCTGGCCGACGACGCGGGGGATGGGGCGATCACCGTTCACACGCTGGTGGTGCGGACGGTGCGGTTTCATGATGGGAAGCCGGAGCGGGTGGAGGCGCTGCGGGGAGCAGCGGTTGGGGTGCTGCTGACCAAGATGCCGCCGGTCGTGGACATTCGGACGCATAAGGCGCTGAAGGACTGGGTGGCGCATGCGCGGCAGGTCAGTGCGGAGGCGGAGGATGTGCCGACAGCTTATCTGCTGGGATGGGTGGGAAGGCATGACAAAGAGCAAGGCGCCTATGAATCAGCCCGCCAGTCCACTCGCCGTCAGCTTGACACGATCTGGCGCATTCTCGGCCAAGACCATCCCGACACCCTCTCCGCCCTGAATAACCTCGCCACGATCCTCCTGGACCAGGGGGATCTCGTCGGCGCTCGGCACTGCGCTGAGCAGGTGCTCGACACGAGGCAGGGCGTCCTCGGCCAGGACCATCCCGACACCCTTTCCGCCCTGAATAACCTCGCCACGATCCTCCTGGACCAGGGGGATCTCGTCGGCGCTCGGCGCTACGCTGAGCAGGTGCTCGACACGCAGCGGTGCGTCCTCAGCCAGGACCATCCCGACACTCTCAAGTCCATGGGAAACCTCGCCACGATCAGCTACGCCCAGGGCGATCTCGTCGGCGCTCGGCGCTACGCTGAACAGGTGCTCGACACGATGCGGCGCGTCCTCGGCCAGGAGCATCCCCACACCCTCTCCGCTCTGAACAACCTCGCCACGATCCTCAAGGCCCAGGGCGATCTTGTCGGCGCTCGGCGCTACGCTGAGCATGTGCTCGATACGCAGCGGCGCGCCCTCGGCCAAGACCATCCCCTCACCCTCACCTCCCTGAACAACCTCGGCCAGATCCTCCAAGCCCAGGGCGATCTCGTCGGCGCTCGGCGCTACGCTGAGCAGGTGCTCGACACGAGGCTGCGCCTCCTCGGCGAGGACCATCCCCACACCCTATCCGCCCTGAATAACCTCGCCACGGTCCTCCAAGACCAGGGCGATCTCGTCGGCGCTCGGCGCTACGCTGAACAGGCGCTCGACACGCAGCAGCGCGTCCTCGGCCAGGACCATCCCCTCACCCTCACCGTCCTGAACAACCTCGGCCAGATCCTCCAGGATCAGGGCGATCTCGTCGGCGCTCGGCGCTACGCTGAGCAGGTACTTGACACGATGCGGGGAATCCTCGGCGAGCGGCATACGGACACTTCGGTCGCTGCATGGAATCTGTTCACGCTGCTGGCAACGATAGGCGAGCGCGAACCCGCCGTTCAGATGCTCCACAGCAACCTGCTTTGGCTGCTGGCCGAAGACCCCGAGCAGTTGGGCGCGGCACAGCGGCAGATTGCGGGGATGGTCGGGCGCGCGATTGGACGAACCTGATCCGACCACGCCACACTTCCACCCTCCGCACCCGCAGAAGCTACGCATGAACACCCTCGTGATCGAGCACGTCCCCATCGCCGACCTGCCCCCTGCGTGGCGAGCGCAGTTGTCCCACACGGCCATGAGCCACGCTCGGGTCACTGTCCGGATCGAGAACGAAACCCCTGCCGAGGTCGCCAACGACGCCCGTACGAGGCTGCGCGGCAGCTTGCTGCGCTACGACGATCCGCTGGAGCCGTGTCAAGGCTGAAGTGCCGGGTGTGATCGGGACCAGGCGCATGGTCACAGGTCAGCGCCCGGCCACGAACCCCCACCCAACCTCCCCCGCTGGGGGAGGAGCCATTCAGAGCGGCGGCGACGCCCTTCAGGCAACCCCCAACTGCACCCGCTTGCCCAGCACCTTCAACGCCTGCGCGATCCTCGGAATCTTCGACGGATGCCCCGGATCGAGCATCCGGCGCACCTCCTTCTCGTCCACCCCGAGCCGCCGCGCCAGATCCGACTTGCTGATCTGCGCCTCGCGCATCGCCTCGAACAGCGCCGCCTTGGCCGCCGTGTCGATCGGCAGCGCCACCTTCAGCTCCCCCGCCCGAACCCGGCTGGCACGGGGCAACGCTTCCCCGTCCTGCATCCGCGACTCGATGGCCGCCTGCAGGCACCCGGCAGCCACCTCCTCGCGGTCCTCGTGCGCTTCAGCCTGCGAGATCGCCTCGGGCACGTCGCGGCAGGTCAGCACCCAGCCGCCCTCTTCGGCGGGCGTGAATCGAACCGGGTATTCATAGGTACGCATCGTCATGGATCAACTCCGGGTCAGTCGTGAAGGTCACGATCGTCAAGACCAAGCTGCTTGAGCATCGCGTGGTAGGTGCCGGTCTTGAGTTCGTCCTTGAGGTTGCGGACGACCGTCTTGCGTCCGTTGAGCTGAAGAACACCATGACTGCCCTTGCCTTGGTCGGGCCGCCAGTCACAGTCCCAGCCCTTGCGCTTGGCCAGAGCCTTGAGCTTTTTCAGGAATTCGCTGCCCTTCATGACGCCGATTATCGGTCAGGAATGACCGAGGCACGAGGGCTTCCCGTACCGCGTGGAGCGCCAGCCGCCAATGCCCGACCGATAATCCAGACGCCCTGTCCAACCGGAGCCCTGCCCATGGGACACCCCGCCCACACGCCCACGATGTCCGCCGCCGACTACCTCGCCTGGGAAGCCCTCCAGCTCGACCGCCACGAGTTCCTCGATGGCGAGGTCTGGGCGATGGCCGGCGCCGAGGACCGGCATGTGAGCATCGCTGGCAACGTCTACGTGGCGCTGCGCCAGCACCTGCGTGGCACACCCTGCCGCACCTACATCAGCGACATGAAGTTGCACGCCGCCACCGCCAACAGCTACTTCTACCCCGATGTCTTCGTGACCTGCAGCGACGCCGACCGCGCCAGCCCGCTCCTCAAGCGCGAGCCGACGCTCGTCATCGAAGTCCTCTCGCCCGGCACCGCCGCCTACGACCGGGGCGCCAAGTTCGCCCACTACCGCCAGATGCCCACCCTGCGCGAAATCGCCCTGATCGACCCGGACACCCGCCGCGTCGATGTCTACCGCCACGGCGCCGACGGGCTGTGGGTGCTGCACCCCTTCGATCCGGGCCAGGGCATGACGCTGGCCAGCGTCGGCGGGCTGCACATCCCGGACGACGCGCTGTACGCCGACCTCGATTGAACTGAAGAAGGAATCCCCCATGAACGCCGACGACCTCCGCGCCCGCCAGGCCCCCATCAAGTCCCGCTACCGCGACGACCCGGACGCCGCGCGCATCACGCTGCGCGCCGAAGGGCGGCTCGGCGACGGCGTGACCTGCCGCATCGACACCGGCCGCGCGCTGGTCACCGCCGGCATCCACCCAGCCGCGGGCGGCGACGGCCTGGGCGCGTGCTCGGGCGACATGCTGCTGGAGGCGCTGGTGGCCTGCGCCGGGGTGACGATGAACGCGGTCGCCACCTCGATGGGCCTCGTGCTGCGCGACGCCACGGTCCGCGCCGAAGCCGACTTCGACGCCCGCGGCACGCTGGGCGTCTCCAAGGACGCGCCGGTCGGGCTGCAGAACCTGCGCCTCGACTTCGCGTTCGACACCGACGCCAGCGACGAGCAGGTCGCCACCCTGCTCAAGCTTACCGAGCGCTACTGCGTCATCTACCAGACGCTGGCCCATCCGCCGGCGATGTCGGTGTCGCGCCGGACCGCCTGACGCGCCACGGCGATCCGCAGCAAGCGCGCCGACACGCGCCTACACTCGCGGCCATGCCTGCTCCCACCTCCGAACGCCCGCGCGCCGCGAGTCCGCGCTCCCTTTCCGGTCTGCAACCATTCCTCCGGCCCTACCGCCTCCAGATCGGGCTGGCGGGCCTGTTCCTCGTGCTCGCTGCGGTGAGCACGCTGGTGTTCCCGATGGCGCTGCGCTCGCTGATCGACCAGGGCCTCGTCGCCACCGATCCCGGCGAGCGGGTGATGGCGCTGCGCGAGCACTTCCTCGCGCTGTTCGCGGTCGGCGCGGCACTCGGCGTGTTCTCGGCCTCGCGCTTCTACATGGTGAGCTGGCTCGGCGAGCGCGTCACCGCCGACCTGCGCAACGCCGTCTACGCCCATGTCGTGCGCCAGAGCCCCGAGTTCTTCGAGACGACGCAGACCGGCGAGGTGCTGTCCCGGCTCACGACCGACACGACGCTGGTGCAGAGCGTGGTGGGATCGAGCCTGTCGATGGGGCTGCGCAACACGGTGATGGGCCTGGGCGCGATGGTGATGCTGATCGTCACCAACCCGCTGGTGATGGCGCAGGTGCTGGGCATCCTGGTGCTGGTGGTGCTGCCGTCGCTGTACTTCGGCCGCCGCGTGCGCAAGCTCAGCCGCGCCAGCCAGGACCGTGTCGCCGACACCAGCGCCATCGCCGCCGAGGTGCTCAACGCGATCCCCGTCGTGCAGAGCTACACCCAGGAAACCCGCGAGGCCGCCCGCTTCGACGCCGCCACCGAAGACGCCTTCGAGACCGCCCGCAAGCGCACCCGCGTGCGCGCCTACCTCGTGGCATTCATCATCACCGCCACCTTCGGCGCACTGCTGTGGGGCCTGTACCAGGGCACCGAGGCGGTGATGGAAGGCCGCATCAGCGCCGGCCACCTCGGTCAGACCGTCGTCTACGTGATCATCCTGGTGAGCAGCGTGGCGGTGCTGTCGGAGGTGTACGGCGACTTGCTACGCGCAGCGGGCGCCACCGAGCGGCTGATGGAGCTGCTGGAAACCCGCTCGCCGGTGGTCGATCCGGTGCAGCCGCTGGCGCTGCCGATGGCGCAGGGTGGCTCGGCGGTGCGCTTCTCGGCGGTGAATTTCCACTACCCGTCGCGGCCGACGCAGCCGGCGCTGTCGGACTTCCACCTGACGCTGCGGCCGGGCGAGACGGTGGCGCTGGTCGGGCCGAGCGGCGCGGGCAAGAGCACGGTGCTGCAGTTGCTGCTGCGCTTCTATGACGCGCAGTCGGGGGCGGTCACGCTGGACGGCGTGGACGTGACGCGGCTGTCGCTGGCCGACCTGCGCGGGCGGGTGGGCATCGTGCCGCAGGACAGCACCATCTTCTCCGCCAACGCGATCGAGAACATCCGCTACGGCCGCCCCGGCGCCAGCGACGACGAGGTGATCGCCGCCGCCCGGGCCGCGCACGCGCACGACTTCCTGATGGCGTTGCCCGAGGGCTACCAGACCTTCCTCGGCGAGCGCGGCGTGCGCCTGTCCGGCGGCCAGCGCCAGCGCATCAGCATCGCGCGCGCCATGCTCAAGAACCCGCCGCTGCTGCTGCTGGATGAAGCCACCAGCGCGCTCGACGCCGAGAGCGAACGGCTGGTGCAGGCCGCCCTCGAAGCGGCGATGAAGAACCGCACCACCCTGGTGATCGCCCACCGGCTGGCGACGATCCAGCAGGCGGACCGCATCGTGGTGCTCGATCACGGCAGGATTGCCGAGGAAGGCAGCCATTCCGAACTCGTTCAACGCGGCGGTTTGTATGCCAAGCTAGTGTTGCGTCAACGATCCACTGTCGCACCCCAAGTGCCGTCATCCTCGCGAATGCGAGGATCTACGCCCGCCAAAGACGGTCATGTCCCTGCGTGGGTGCCCGCTTTCGCGGGCATGACGGTGATGTGTTCGCGCAGGCTGTCCGTCAAGTCAGCTGTGACACGACACTAGCGGCAATGCAATTCAATCTCCACTGAGGCCATGATGGTCAACACCCCCACCCGAGGCTCGATCGAAAGCCGCAAGGAGCCCCGCTTCAGCGTCACCTGGCGCGGCCGGCTGACCCTGCCGGACGGCCAGGTGCAGGAAGTGCGCGTGCGCGACATCTCGGAGAAGGGCGTGGGCCTGCTGTCCGATCTGCCGCTGCCGAGCAACACGGTCATGCTGCTGGTGCTGGGTGTGCCGGACCTGAAGGATCTGTCGCGGATCATGGCGGTGCCGGTGCACATCAACACGGCCTATGTGGTGATGCAAAGCCACGACTTCCGGGTCGGCGGCACCTGGATCGACCTGAACGACACAGTGCGCACCCTGCTCCAGGGCTGGATGCGCAAGCTGAGCTTCAAGGCCTGACCCCAAGCGCCGGCTCAGGCGACGGCACAGCAGCCGTTCCTATAATTTCCGACTCTCCGCTTTCCGCTCCCCGCCCCTTGCCCATGGATGCTTCCCCCGCCGACGCCCTGACCGCGCTGCACACCCGCCCGGTCCGCTCGCAATACGAAGACCTGATGCGCCATGTGCACCAGCACGGCGTCCTGAAAAGCGACCGCACCGGCACCGGCACCCGCAGCGTCTTCGGCCACCAGATGCGCTTCGACCTGCGCGAAGGGTTCCCGCTGGTGACGACCAAGAAGGTCCACCTGCGCTCGATCATCCTGGAGCTGCTGTGGTTCCTGCGCGGCGAGTCCAACGTGCAGTGGCTGCAGGACCGCGGCGTGACGATCTGGGACGAGTGGGCGCGCGACGACGGCGACCTCGGCCCGGTCTACGGCGTGCAGTGGCGCTCCTGGCCCACGCCCGGCGGCGGCCACATCGACCAGATCGCCGAGGTCGTGCAGCAGCTCAAGACCAACCCCGATTCGCGCCGCATCCTGGTGAGCGCCTGGAACGTCGCCGACCTGGGCCGCATGGCGCTGATGCCGTGTCATGCGCTGTTCCAGTTCTATGTCGCCGACGGCCGCCTGAGCTGCCAGCTCTACCAGCGCAGCGCGGACATCTTCCTGGGCGTGCCGTTCAACATCGCCAGCTACGCGCTGCTGACGCACATGCTGGCGCAGCAGTGCGACCTGGAGGTGGGGGACTTCATCTGGACCGGCGGCGACTGCCACCTCTACAGCAACCACACCGAGCAGGTCGAGACGCAGCTCGCCCGCACGCCCTTCCCCTACCCGACGCTGCACCTCCAGCGCCGACCGGACTCGATCTTCGACTACGCCTTCGAGGACTTCGAGGTGCGCGACTACCAGCACCACCCGGCGATCAAGGCGCCGGTGGCCGTCTGATGGCAAAGGCTCCGCTCTGCCTGATCGCAGCGGTCGCCCGCAACGGGGTGATCGGCCGCGGCAACGAACTGGTCTGGCGCGACCCGGTCGACGCGAAGCACTTCCGCGCGACGACGATGGGCTGCCCGGTCCTCATGGGCCGCAAGACCTGGGATTCGCTGCCCGCGAAGTTCCGGCCGCTGCCGGGCCGGCGCAACCTGGTGGTGACGCGCCAGCGCGACTGGGCCGGCAGTGAAGCGGCCCGGGGCGCCGAGGTGGTGTTCAGCCTGGACGAGGCGCTGGCGGCGGTGGCCGAGACCGAGGCGCCGCGGGTGTTCGTGATGGGCGGCGGCGAGCTGTACGCGCTGGCGCTGCCACGCGCCGATGTGCTGGAGCTGACCGAGATCGAGGCGGAGCTGGACGGCGATGTCCGGTTCCCGGACTGGCCGCGCGCGGACTTCGAGGAAGTCGCCCGGACGGCCCACCCGGGCTTTGCCTTCGTCACCTACCGCCGGCGCTGAGCCTCAGCCGAAGGGCCGCACGCCGATCAGCGGCCCGTGCAGCCACAGCGCGAAGATGATCCACGCGAAGATGCCGACGAAGGCGGTGATCACGTCGCGCCCGGAATGCAGCGGCAGCGCAGGGCTGCCAGCGGCACGGTCGCGCTGGCGTGCCGCGCGGAACGACAGCACCGCCCAGACCAGAAAGCTGCCGAACAGCACGACATCGGCCAGACGTCCGTTCGACAGCAGATGGGCCAGCGCCCAGACCTTGACCCCCAGCACCATCGGATGACGCACCTTGGCCTTCAGACGCGAGCCAGGCACATAGGTCGCCGTGAGCAGCACGAAGGACAGCAGCATCAGCAGGGCCGCCACATGGCGCATCGCCGCAGGCGGCATCCAGAGGTCCACCGGCTCGGCCCGGGCCAGCCCATAGCCCCAGGCCACCAGCGCCAGTCCGACCGCGGACACGAGCGTGTAGAACGCCTTCCACTTCAACGGACCGTGTACACGAACCTGTGTGGTGCGCCAGTCGTCGGCAAAGATCCTGACCGAATGGACACCCAGAAAGAGCAACAAACCCAGCAGCAGGATGGTCACAGCGTCGTTCCTTGGAGTTGGTGAGCAATGCGCGCGAGTATCGCCCAGCCCGACCCAGCCCGGGCTGCGGCATCATCACGCCATGAAACTCGCCACATGGAACGTCAACTCACTCGCCGTGCGGCTGCCGCAGGTGCTCGACTGGCTCGCACGGGAGCAACCCGACGTGCTGGTGCTGCAGGAAACCAAGCTCACCGATGACAAGTTTCCGGCCGAGGCACTGGCCGGGGCCGGTTACCAGAGCGTCTGGTTCGGCCAGAAGACCTACAACGGCGTGGCCCTGCTGGCGCGCAGCGGCCTGTCGGTCACCGAGGTCGTGCACAACATCCCCGGCTTCGACGATCCGCAGGCGCGGGTGATCTCGGCCACGGTGGACGGCCTGCGCGTGATCAGCGCCTACTTCCCCAACGGCCAGGCCCCGGACAGCGACAAGTTCACCTACAAGATGGCGTGGCTGACCGCACTGGCGCAATGGGTCGCCACGGCGCTGCCACACCATCCCGCGCTGGTGCTGATGGGCGACTACAACATCGCTCCCGAAGACCGCGACGTGCACGACCCGGCCGCCTGGTCCGGCCAGATCCACTGCACCCCCCAGGAGCGCGCTCACTTCCAGGCACTGCTGCAGCTGGGTCTGCACGACGCCTTCCGCCTGTTCGAACAGGCCCCGAAGAGCTGGAGCTGGTGGGACTACCGCAATCTGACCTTCCGCAAGAACCAGGGGCTGCGCATCGACCACATCCTGGTGAGTGCGCCGCTGGCTGCGCGCACCACGGCATGTCGCATCGACAAGGCTCCCCGCAAGAACGAACGCCCGAGTGACCACGCACCGGTGGTGATCGAGATCGAGATCGAGCGGGCACTCGCACCGGCGAGTTGAGCAGAAAAAAAGCGCCTCTCACGAGGCGCTGTCAATGCATACCGGGGGGAAAACGCTGGCACCCTGCGGTGCCAGAGGATCAGACGCGCGACTTCAGGCGGCGGCGGCTCATCAGGCCCAGCGCGCCGAGGCCGCCAAGCATCATGGCGTAGCTTTCCGGCTCGGGCACAGGCGCGAGCACCTGCGTGATCGCGACGTTGTCGACCGTCATCGAACCGGAGAAGGTGGGCGGCAGCGGCGTGGTGCCGAAGTACAGGCGGTAGTTGTCGGTGCTGGTCAGCGCGAAGGTGGTCGAGTACTGCGTGGTCGTCGCGTTCTGGATGAAGGCCTGGGCCACCGTGCTGGACGTGTCGAGGTTGAACAGCGTGAAATAGCCGTCACCCGCGGTATCGAAGGTCAGGTTGTAGTTGCCAGCCGACGAGGCAGCAAAGCTCGTCCAGATCACATCGCCACCGACGACCTGCGCCATCTGCTGACCACCCACGTCGACGATCTTCGACGCACCACCCAGCCAGCCCCACTCGACATTGCCGTAGCCCAGATTGGAGACGGTGTCGAAGGTATCGTCGGCAACGACCGACAGCTCGAAATCGGCATTGGTGATGCTGACCTGCGCCTGGGCGCCTGCAGCGCCGAAGGCCAGCAGCAGCGCCGCAGCGGTAGAAACAAGAGATTTGCGCATGGAAACTCCGTGATGTGGAATGAAATATGTGCTCTATTCACCGGAGAATTTACCGGGAAAGATACCTGCGGGATCCGATCACCTGCAACCAGTTTAGTCAGCAACTGCGGATCACATGGACAAGATTAGCTCACAATTTCGATGCCATCTGCACGTGATAAAACTGCGCACCCAACCCAGGGGTGGCGCCGGATAATACCGGTCAGTACCTGGAAAATTACCGTGAGATATTGTCCTGAATATCTCGCCAACCACCTGTTCGAACGCCCTCGAATCAGGGCTGCCCGCACATCGGCCATGAAAAAACGCCCCGAAGGGCGTTTGTCGAAGGCGGCGGCAGAGGCCGCCTTGTCCGGTGCTTAGGCACCCTTGCGCAGACGGCGACGGCTCATCAGGCCGAGCGCGCCGAGGCCCGCAACCATCATCGCGTAGCCTTCGGGCTCCGGCACCGGCGAGACGGCGGTCACGGACACGTTGTCCAGGCCCAGCGTCGGGTAGAACTGCGGCGGGGTCACCATGCCGCCAAAGTAGATCTTGTACGAGTCGCCGGCGACCAGCGAGACCGGCCCACCCGTCGCGGCGGTCCAGCCTGCCGACGGGGTCAGGTAGGTCGGGGCGACCACTTCCGGGGTCCAGTTGGTGGCGCCCGTCAGGCCCCACAGCCCGCCGCCCTGGAAATCGAAGCCGATGTTGTACTGGCCGGACATGGCCACGCTGAACGAGGTGTACAGGATGTCGCCCGACGCGATCTGTGCAAACTGGTTGCCAGCGTCGTCGACCAGTTTCGTCACGCCGGAACCACCGCTGTAGTAACCCCAGTTCAGGTCAGAAAAGGACAGCGACGTCACCGTCGAGAAAGAACCCGTCGAAATGTCGGGCGCGTCGAACGTGCCATTGGTGACGAGGTTTGCCTGTGCGCCAGTGGCGCCCAGCAACAGCGATGCCGCGATGGCCGTGAAAGTCTTGCGCATTGAATGCTCCCGGTATGTGAAGAAGGTTGTGGCTGTGCTGGATACGCCCCTCAGACAAGTGGCCTGTCTTTTCGCGTCCCGCATTTCCACCATCCCAATCTACTCTGCGTTCCCCGGATCTGGGTTGGGCAGACGCCTCAAACCCCCTGAACGCGGGTGAATTTTCCAGATTCAGACCGGCATACCCGCTGTATTCCACAGATTGCACCGCATCACCTTCACCAAAAGACCCCGGACGATCACATTTCAGGGGATTCAATCCCTGGGATCGGGGATATGGTCAGCCTTTGCAAACAAAAAGCACCGGAAACCGGTGCTTTTTTGCCTGCACCGCCCCGCCGGTCCTTGGAAGAACCGGCGGGGTCAGGCGGTCATGGCCGTGGTGCGCTGTCGATCAGTCTGCGCGGCGGCGACGGGCCATCAGGCCCAGAGCGCCCAGGCCAGCCAGCAACATCGCGTAGGACTCGGGCTCCGGAACTGCCGACACCGACACGGTGTCCACCGAGAACCCTGCGCCGAAGCCGGACAGGTAGAGGTGGTAGGAGTTGCTGCCGCTGATCGGGCCCGTGTTGAAGGTGTACTGCACTTGTTGCCACACCGCGCCATAGTTGACCGGGGTGGGGTTCGACACCGCGACCGGCGAGGTGAACAGATTGGCGGCCACGTCGTCCGAGTCGAACAGACGCGAGCGGCCTTCACCCGAGGCCCAGAAGCTCACGGTGTAGGTGCCGGCCATGTCAACCGAAAAGCTCTGGACGACGCGGTCGCCATCGCCGAGGAAAAGGTAGCGCTGGCCAGCGTTGTCCAGGGCCATGGCATTGGTGCCTTCCGACGACCAGGGACCAGCGGAGCCGATCAGTGAACCCGCGACGTAGGATTGGAACGACGGGTCATCGAGACCGGCGACGGTAGCCTGTGCCGAGCCGAAGGACAGGGCCAGTGCCACGGCCAGAGAGATCTTAGAGACTTGCATGTTTTCCCCAATGGTATGAAATGTGCGTATCCGGGCACCCCTCATTCGGGCACTCCGGTACCGAAAGGTTACCTTGCAGATGTTCATTTTTTCCACAATTGCGCCGACCAACCCCTTGAACAAGGGATCAAGTTCCTCAAGCCCCGTGCGGGCTTTTTTGCCTGATACGGCAGTCTCGCGCTGGTGGATGGCCCCTGCACTGGCCGTGCTGCTGGTCGGGTGTGCAGGCACGCCAGGCAGCCGAAACGATCGGCTCTCCCATGCCGAATTGATGAAAGTCCCCGATGCCCAGCCCCGGATCGAAGCGCTGCGCACCGGCGGGCCGAACAAGCCCTATGCGGTACTCGGGCGCAGCTACACGCCGATCACGACCGACGCCGAGATCCGCGAGTCAGGGCTCGCCTCCTGGTACGGCGGCAAGTTCCACGGGCGGCCGACCGCCAGCGGCGAACGCTATGACATGCATGCCATGACCGCGGCACACCCGACGATGCCGATTCCCAGCTATGCGCGGGTGCGCAATCCGGTCAATGGACGGGAAGTGATCGTGCGGGTCAACGACCGCGGGCCGTTCTCGCCCGGCCGCATCATCGACCTCTCGCTGGCCGCCGCCGTGCGGCTGGGCGTGTCACACGCGGTCTCGCCGGTCGAGGTGGAACGCTTGACCCATGAGGCCATCCGCAGCGGCGACTGGCGGCGTTGAACGCCGCCGCCCGCGTCAGCCCACCACGATCGGCTCAGGCTCCAGCCGAATGCCGAAGCGGCCGTAGACACTTTCCTGGATGGCGCGTGCCAGCGTGATGACCTCCGCGCCCCGCGCCTCGCCGCGGTTGACCAGCACCAGCGCCTGCTTCTCGTAGACCGCTGCGCCACCCACCGACTTGCCCTTCCAGCCACAGGCATCGATCAGCCAGCCGGCGGCGAGCTTGAAGCTGCCGTCGTCCATCGGGTAGTGCACGACATGCGGATCGCGGGCGATGATGTCGCGGCATTGCTCGGGCGTGACCACCGGGTTCTTGAAGAAGCTGCCGGCATTGCCGATCACGGCCGGGTCGGGCAGCTTGGCGCGCCGGATGGCGCAGACCCAGTCGAAGATCTGGCGCGCATCGGGATGCGTGACACCGGTTTCCTCGATCTTGCGCAGCAGGTCGAGATAGCCCAGCACCGGCTGCCATGGGCGCGGAAGTCGGAACCGGACCCGGGTGATGACCGATTTTCCCGCCAGTTCATGCTTGAAGACACTGTCCCGGTAGCCAAAGCGGCACAGGCGCCGGTCCAGCGTGAAGCCGCGCCCGGTGACCAGATCGACGCCGTCGAGCGAGTCGAAGCGGTCGGCCAGTTCCAGCCCGTAGGCGCCGATGTTCTGGACGGGCGCCGCACCCACCGTCCCGGGAATCAGCGCCAGGTTCTCCAGCCCGCCCAGCCCCTGCTCGATGGTCCAGGCCACCAGCCGGTGCCACGACTCGCCCGCTCCCGCCTCGACGATGACCGCGTCCGCACGCTCTTCGACGATGCGCAGGCCGGGAATTTCCACCTTCAGCACGCAGGCCGTCACATCGCGCGCCAGCACGATGTTGCTGCCCCCGCCCAGGATGAACTTGGGCGCGGGGCCGAATTCCGGATGGTCAACGACCCGGCGCACGTCGGCTTCCTCGTCAATGTGGACCAGGGTCTGGGCGGTGGCGGGCAGGCCGAAGGTATTCCAGGCCCGCAAATTGACGGCAGTTTCGATGTGCATGGCAGAATTTTCCCCCATCCCTGCAAATTCACAGAAAAGACCACCATGCCCAGCTTCGACACCGTCCTCGAACCCGAACTGACCGAAGTCCGCAACGCCATCGACCAATCGAACAAGGAAATCGGCACCCGCTTCGATTTCAAGGGCAGCGATGCGCGCGTCGAGCAGAAAGACAAGGAGCTGACGCTCTACGCCGACAGCGATTTCCAGCTGCAGCAGGTCACCGATGTGCTGCTGGGCAAGATGGCCAAGCGGGGCGTGGACGTGCGCTTCCTCGACCTGTCCGCCAAGCCGGAAAAGATGAGCCACGACAAGCTCAAGCAGAAGGTCATCGTCAAGGCCGGCATCGAGAGCGACCTCGCCAAGAAGATCCAGAAGACGCTCAAGGAAAGCAAGCTCAAGGTCCAGGGCAGCATCCAGGGTGACACGGTGCGCGTCACCGGCGCCAAGCGCGACGACCTGCAGGCCGCGATGGCCCTGCTGCGCAAGGAGATCACCGAGGCGCCGCTGAGCTTCAACAATTTCCGCGACTGACGCACACGCAGCGGGACATCCCCGGACGCTGCCTCACAGCACGATGTAGGGCCGGTCCGGCGTGCGCGCCGGCGCTGCAGCGGCCGGGGCCCTGGCCGGCAGCGGCGTGACCGGCGTGTAGTCGTCGCGCACGTCGATCAGTCCTTCATCGAGGTGCTTGCCCACGACATTTGCCATGAGATCCCGCTCATGGAATCCGAGCTTGTCGACCGCGAGAAAGCGCGACGAGTACTCGCCCAGTTCGCCGTCCGTGTTGCGGATCTTCCAGCCGGCATGCCGGTAGCGCTGCGCCACCAGCTTGTTGACCGCCACGGCCGTGATGGCCATCGACATGCCGCCGGACATCAGCGCCAGCGTGACCGAGGCGGCCATGGGCAGCGTCAGCGCATGGCGCCACAGCCGGGCATGGGCCAGCACGGCGCCCCCCGCCAGCCAGCCCCAGTGCACAGTCTCCCCCCACAGCGCGGCCCACGCATGAAGCGACAGCGCCACGGCACCGGCCAGCAGCAGGAGCGGATCAGGACCGACACGAACCTCGACCCGCTGGTAGCGGCTGGGATGGATGAAGGTGATGGACTTTTTCATGGTTCGGGCCTTGGCTGCACGCTGGACGGAATCCCCGATCGCGACAGAAGCGGGACTCTTGCGCCACAGTTTCGGCGCTGAACCAGCGAACTTGAGCCCCAATGCCCCGGTCACCTCGCCGACCGCAGGCCTGTCGCAGCAGGGACAAGCCGCCTGTCCGACCCCGTGCTACAAAATCAGCCAGAACACGCACGGAGACAAGCACCATGGACCTGAACTTCACCGACGACGAACTGTCGTTTCGCGCCGAGGTGCGCGACTGGGTCGCCGGGCATCTGCCCGCCGACATCTCGGCCAAGGTCCATGCTGCGCTGCGCCTGACGCGCGATGATCTGCAGCGCTGGGCGAAGATCCTCGGCGCCAAGGGCTGGCTCGGCTGGGGCTGGCCGACGCAGTTTGGCGGGCCCGGCTGGAACGCCGTGCAGCGCCACCTGTTCGAGGAAGAGTGCGCGCTGGCCGGTGCGCCGCGGGTCATCCCGTTCGGGCCGGTCATGGTCGCCCCCGTCATCATGGCCTTCGGCAACGCGGCGCAGCAGGCGCGTTTCCTGCCCGGCATCGCCAGCGGTGACGTCTGGTGGAGCCAGGGCTACTCGGAGCCCAGCTCCGGCTCCGACCTCGCCAGCGTCAAGACCCGCGCCGAGCGCGTCGGCGACCACTACGTCGTCAACGGCCAGAAGACCTGGACCACGCTCGGCCAGTACGGAGACTGGATCTTCTGCCTCGTCCGCACCAGCACCACGGGCAAGCCGCAGACCGGCATCAGCTTCCTGCTGATCGACATGAAGTCCCCCGGCGTCACCGTGCGGCCGATCATCACGCTCGACGGCGAGCACGAGGTCAACGAGGTCTGGTTCGACAACGTGCAGGTGCCGGCGGACCAGCTCATCGGCGAGGAAAACCAGGGCTGGACCTACGCCAAGTACCTGCTCGCCCACGAGCGCACCAACATCGCCGACGTGAACCGCGCCAAGCGCGAACTGGAGCGGCTCAAGCGCATCGCGAAGGCGGAAGGGCTGTGGGATGGCGACCAGCGTTTCCGTGACCAGATCGCGCTGCTGGAGGTGGACATCGTGGCGCTGGAGATGATGGTGCTGCGCGTGCTGTCGGCCGAGCGCGGGGGCAAGAAGTCGCTCGACATCGCCGGCCTGCTGAAGATCCGCGGCAGCGAGATCCAGCAGCGCTACACCGAGCTGATGATGCTGGCCGGCGGCCCCTACAGCCTGCCTTTCATCCATGAAGCGATGGACGCCGGCTGGCAGGGCGACCAAGCGCTCGGCGGGCTGTGGCCGGGCGCCGCCGCGCACTGCGCACCGCTGACCTCGACCTACCTCAACTACCGCAAGACGACGATCTACGGCGGCAGCAACGAAGTGCAGCGCAACATCGTCGCGCAGACGCTGTTCGGCTGACCCCCGGGCACGCGCCGATCCGGCACCAGGAGACAGACATGGATTTCGATTTCAGCGACGACCAGGAACAGCTGCGGGACGCCGTGCGGCGCTGGGTGGACAAGGGCCACGGCTTCGAGCAGCACCGCGCGATCGTCCAGGCCGGCGGCGACAGCCGCGAGGTGTGGCAGGCGCTGGCGGACCTGGGCCTCACCGGGCTGGCCGTGCCGGAGGCGCATGGCGGCATGGGCTGGGGCGCCACCGAGGCGATGATCGTGATGGAGGAACTCGGCCGCGGGCTGGTGCTGGCGCCCTACGCCGCCGCCGCGCTGGTGGCACCGACGCTGCTGGCCGCCGCACCCGAGGCGGTGCAGACGGCGTGGTTGCCGAGGATCGCGTCGGGCGAAGCGCGGGTCGTGCTGGCCCAGCAGGAACGCGCCTCGCGCTACCGGCTCGACCGCGTGACCACGACCGCCACGCCGGTCGGCGACGGCTGGCAGCTCAGCGGCACGAAGAGCCTGGTGCCGGTCGGCGATGTGGCCGATGCGTACATCGTCAGCGCCCGCGCGGGAGACACCCTGGGCCTGTGGCTGGTCGAGCGCGGCGCGCCGGGCGTGACCACGCGCGGCTACCTGACGCAGGACGGCGGGCGCGCCGCGGAAGTGCACTTCGACGCCGCCGCCGCGACGCTGGTCACCGACACCGACGCACTGGCCGTGCTCGAACACGCGGCCGACGTGGGCATCGCGGCGCTGTGCGCGGAAGCCGTGGGGGCGATGGACTTCCTGGTGAAGCTCACCGCCGACTACATGAACACGCGCAAGCAGTTCGGTGTGGCCATCGCCAGCTTCCAGGCGCTGCGCCACCGGCTGGCGGACTGCAAGATGCAGCTCGAACTCGGCCGCTCGATGAGCTACCTCGCCACGCTGCGGCTCGGCGACGCGCCGGACGTGCGCCGGCGCGCCGTGTCGCAGGCCAAGGTGCAGCTCGGCCAGTCGATGCGCTTCGTCGGCCAGCAGTGCGTGCAGCTGCACGGCGGCATCGGCGTGACGGACGAGTACGTCGGCAGCCACTACTTCAAGCGGCTGACCTGCATGGAGATGCAGTGGGGCGACACGCTGCACCACCTCGGAGAGGTCAGCGCCGGGATGCAGGACACGGCGGGCGTCTTCGCCTGAGCCGCGGCAGGCACGGCGGCACGGCAATCCCGGGGCCGCCCGCCCTACACTGGCGGCCTCATGTCGAAGAAATCCTCCAAGAAATCCGCCGCCGCTCGCGACATCACGCTGTCGCACGCCCTGTTCACCCAGGGCTTCGGCACCCGCCGCGACTGCGACGGGCTGGTGCTGAACGGGCTGGTGTCCATCGCCGGCCGTGTCGCCGATGATCCCGACGCACTGGTCTCGCCCGAGGGACTGGTGCTGACCGTCGAGGGGCGCGACTGGCCGTGGCGCGAGTTCGCGCTGGTGCTGCTGCACAAGCCGACCGGCTACGAGTGTTCGCAGAAACCCAAGCACTGGCCGAGCGTGATGACGCTGCTGCCCACGCCGCTGCGGTGGCGCAGCGGCGGCGATGTGCAGCCCGTCGGCCGGCTCGACCAGGACACCACCGGCGTGCTGCTGCTCACCGACGACGGCGCGCTGATCCACAAGCTGACGCATCCGAAAAAGCACGTCGACAAGGTCTACGAGATCACCTGCGCCCGCCCGGTCACGCCGGAGCAGGTGGCGCAGCTGCGTGCGGGCGTGGTGCTGAACGACGACCCGGTGCCGGTGCGCTCGGAGGAATGCGAGGCGACGGGCGAGTTCACGCTGCGCATGATGCTGACCGAGGGCAAGTACCACCAGGTCAAGCGCATGGTCGCCGCCGTCGGCAACCATGTCGAGTCGCTGCACCGGCGCTCGTTCGGGCGCATCACGATCCCTGAGGGGCTGGCGCCGGGGCAGTGGTGCTGGATCGATCCGCAAGACATCTGAGACCGAGCCACGACATGCGCGTTTTCCGTGGCATCCACCACCCCGATCTGGCGCCGGCCTGCGCCCTGACGATCGGCAATTTCGACGGCGTCCACCGCGGCCACCAGGCCATGCTCGCGCTGCTCAACAACGAAGCGCGTCACCGCGGCCTGCCGAGCTGTGTGATGACGTTCGAGCCGCATCCGCGCGACTTCTTCGCCCGCAAGGCCGGCACGCCAGAGAAGGCCCCCGCCCGCATCGCCACGCTGCGCGACAAGCTGCTGGAGCTGGAGCGCTGTGGCGTGGACCAGGTCGTGCTGATGCGCTTCGACGAGCGGCTGGCGGGCCAGTCGCCGCAGGCGTTCATCGACGACGTGCTGGTGCGCGGGCTGGGCGCGCGCTATGTGCTGGTCGGCGACGACTTCCGCTTCGGCGCGAAGCGGGCGGGCGACTACGCGATGCTTGACGCCGCGGGCAATGCCGCTGGTTTCGATGTCGCGCGGATGCTGAGCTACGAGGTCCACGGCCAGCGCGTGTCGAGTTCGGCCACCCGCGACGCGCTGGCCCAAGGCGACATGGCGCGCACGGCCGAGCTACTCGGCCGCCCCTACAGCGTCAGCGGCCACGTGACGCACGGGCGCAAGCTCGGCCGCGGACTCGGCGCCACGGCCGAGGGCGCAAGCGACGGGTTCCGCACGCTCAACCTGCGCTTCCCCTTCCATCGATCGGCCGCGGCGGGCATCTACGTCGTGCGGGTCCACGGCCTCACCGGCCCGACCGGGCGCCCGGTCGACGGCGTGGCGAGCCTGGGCGTGCGGCCGACCGTCGAGGACGCCGGGCGCATCCTGCTGGAGACACACTGCCTCGACTGGCCGGCTGAGCTGGGGCGCGAAGGGGGCTACGGTAAACTCGTGCGCGTGGAACTACTGCACAAACTGCGCGACGAGGCCCGCTACGACGGCCTTGACGCCCTCACCACCGCGATCCGTCAGGACGTGGTGAACGCACGCCAGTGGTTCGACACCCACGCCGCCGACCGTCGCCAGACCACGCGCGACCGAATTTGAACGCGGCGCCCCCACGCCGCCACCGCCCCTTTTCGTCATTCCCGCGCACGCGGGAACCCACCCCTGCAGTGCCCCTGCCCCACCGCTTTTCCCTTCGTGGATTCCCGCCTGCGCGGGAATGACGGCCGGGCGGGCGGATTGAACGAAGCGCCATGACTCAGACACCCGACACCTCGACGCCCGCCACCGACTACCGCGCGACGCTCAACCTCGCCGACACCCCCTTCCCGATGCGCGGCGATTTGCCCAAGCGCGAAGGCGGCTGGGTCAAGGACTGGAACGACACCCAGGCCCACGGCGCCACGCTCTACCGCCGCCTGCGCGAGGCCCGCAAGGGGGCGCCGCTGTTCGTGCTGCACGACGGCCCGCCGTACGCCAACGGCAAGCTGCACATCGGCCACGCGCTGAACAAGGTGCTCAAGGACATGATCGTCAAGTCGCGCCAG
This sequence comes from Sphaerotilus sp., assembly GCF_034519685.1. Lineage (GTDB taxonomy): Bacteria > Pseudomonadota > Gammaproteobacteria > Burkholderiales > Burkholderiaceae_C > Sphaerotilus. Next base: position 1,295,213 of record NZ_JAXHOF010000003.1, read on the forward strand.
CTCGGCGGCTTCGACGCGCAGTACATCCCCGGCTGGGACTGCCACGGCCTGCCGATCGAGAACGCGATCGAGAAGCTGCACGGCCGCAAGCTCAGCCGCGACGACATGCAGGCCAAGTCGCGCGCCTTCGCCACCGAGCAGATCGCCCAGCAGCGCGAGGACTTCAAGCGCCTGGGCGTGCTCGGCGACTGGGAGCGGCCGTACCGGACGATGGACTTCGCGAATGAGGCGGGCGAGCTGCGCGCGTTCAAGCGCGTGATCGAGCGCGGTTTTGTCTACCGCGGCCTGAAGCCGGTGTACTGGTGCTTCGACTGCGGCTCGTCGCTGGCCGAGTTCGAGATCGAGTACGCGGACAAGAAGAGCGACACGCTGGACGTGGCCTTCGAGGCGAACGACACAGCCGCCCTGGCCGCCGCGTTCGGCCTGGCTGCGCTGCCCGAGGCGAAGCAGGCGTTCGCGGTGATCTGGACCACCACCGCGTGGACCATCCCGGCCAACCAGGCGCTGAACGCGCATCCCGAGCTGAGCTACGCACTGGTGGACACGCCGCGTGGCGTGCTGCTGCTGGCCGAGGAGCTGGTGGCGAAGTGCCTCGAACGCTACCAGCTCACCGGCACCGTGCTCGCCACCGCCAAGGGCGAGGCGCTGCGCGGCCAGACCTTCCGCCACCCGCTGTTCGACGTGGACGCCGGCTACCGGCGCCTGTCGCCGCTGTACCTGGCCGACTATGTGACGGCCGGCGACGGCACCGGCATCGTCCACTCGGCCCCGGCCTACGGCGTGGACGACTTCAACTCCTGCGTCGCCAACGGCCTGAAGTACGACGAGATCCTGAACCCGGTGCAGGGCAACGGCCAGTACGCCGAAGACCTGGCCCTGTTCGGCAGCCTGAACATCTGGAAGGCGTGCCCCGTCATCCTCGACACGCTGCGCCAGCACGGCCGCCTGATGGCCACGCAGCCGATCGTCCACAGCTACCCGCACTGCTGGCGCCACAAGACGCCGGTGATCTACCGCGCCGCGGCGCAGTGGTTCGTGCGCATGGACAAGGGCGAAGGCGTGTTCACGAAGGACAAGGCGCCCAAGACGCTGCGCCAGCTCGCGCTCGACGCCATCGACCAGACCCAGTTCTACCCCGAGAACGGCCGCACCCGGCTGCGCGACATGATCGCCAACCGGCCGGACTGGTGCATCTCGCGCCAGCGGTCGTGGGGCGTGCCGGTGCCGTTCTTCCTGCACAAGGACTCGGGCGAGCTGCACCCGCGCACGATGGAGATCGTCGACCAGGCGGCGGACATCGTGGAGCGCGGCGGCATCGAGGCGTGGAGCCGCGTGACGGTGGAGGAAATCCTCGGGGCCGAGGACGCGCCGCACTACACCAAGAGCACCGACATCCTGGAGGTCTGGTTCGACTCCGGCTCGACCTTCCAGCACGTCCTGCGCGGCAGCCACGCGCACGCCTACCCCGGTCCGTGCTTCCACGGCGATGGCCCGGAAGCCGACCTGTACCTCGAAGGCCATGACCAGCACCGCGGCTGGTTCCACTCGTCGCTGCTGCTGGGCTGCGCGCTGTACGACCGCGCACCCTACCGCGGCCTGCTGACCCACGGTTTTGCCACCGACGGCCAGGGCCGCAAGATGAGCAAGAGCCTGGGCAACACGGTCGAGCCGCAGACGATCAGCAACAAGCTCGGCGCCGAGATCGTGCGGCTGTGGGTGGCGGCGACCGACTACTCGGGCGACCTGAACATCGACGACAAGATCCTCGCCCGCGTGGTCGATGCGTACCGCCGCATCCGCAACACGGTGCGCTTCCTGCTGGCGAACACGAGCGATTTCAACCCGGCGACCGATCTGGTGGCGGATGCCGACCTGCTGGAGATCGACCGCTACGCGCTGGCGCGGGCGTCGCAGTTGCAGGCCGAGATCCTCGCGCACTACGAGGTCTACGAGTTCCACCCAGTGGTGTCGAAGCTGCAGGTCTACTGCTCGGAAGACCTGGGCGCGTTCTACCTCGACGTGCTCAAGGACCGGCTCTACACGACCGCGCCGAAGTCGCTGGCCCGCCGCTCGGCGCAGACCGCGCTGTGGCGCATCACGAACGCGATGCTGCGCTGGATGGCGCCGTTCCTGAGCTTCACGGCGGAAGAGGCGTGGGGCGTCTTCGCGGGCGAAGCGTCGAGCGGGTCGATCTTCACGGAGACGTACAGCACGTTCGCCGCGCCGGACGAGGCGCTGCTGGCCAAGTGGGCGCGGGTGCGGGCGGTGCGCGAGGCGGTGAACAAGGAGATCGAGACCGTGCGCTCCGGCGGTGCGGTCGGCTCGTCGCTGCAGGCCACCGTCCACATCGCCGCGCCCCAGGCCGACCACGACGTGCTTGCCTCGCTGGGCGATGACCTCAAGTTCGTGCTCATCACGTCAGCGGCGAGCCTGTCGGTGGGCGAGGCGCTGGCGATCACGGTGACGCCGAGTGCGGCGGTGAAGTGCGAGCGGTGCTGGCACTACTGCGACGATGTGGGGGTGAATCCAGCGCATCCGACGATCTGCGGGCGGTGTGACAGCAATCTGCATAGCGACGGCGAGGCCCGCTCGGTCGCCTGAACAGCCAAGGCGGTAGAGTGCGCTCAGGTCCACGGAACACCCGCCCCATGCACTTCACCGCCTCTGCATCCTCTGCCGCGCTGGTGGCCACCTTGCTGCTCACCGGCTGCGCCACCCACCTCCAAGGCACGGTCAGCTCCGAAACCGACCCCAACCTGCCGGTCCGGCCGGACATGGTGGTGCTGCTCAAGGCGTCCGAGGCAGATGAGTCGACCGCGCTGCGCAACCGGCGGCACCTGCCCAACATCGCCGATCGGCTGCGCGAGCGCGGGTTCACAAAGGTCTACACCCCGCTGAGCCCCCCGCCGAAGGGCACGCCAGCAGACCTCCAGGTGACAGCCGCCCTGACCGCCACGACCACCGCGAACCAGTACACCTCCGCCGACTACGGCGAGGTCGCCCCAGCCCGCACCTTCTCCGACTGCACGACCGACGCCGCAGGCAAGCGGACCTGCGTCCAGCGCACCCAGAAAGCGCGCACCGGCGTCATCGGGTACTCGACCAAGACCAGCTACGTCCACGACTACAGCGTGAAACTCACCTGGTACAGCGTCCGCACCGGCCAGCTCGCGATGGTCAGCACCGTGACGGCGCGCAACCCGCCCTGCTCCGAGGAAGAGAATTTCGGGTTGTTGGTCGAAAACGGCTTGATGCGCCTGTCCTTCGACACGACGCGGACCGAGAACTTCAGCGTGGAACTGGCGAAGGATCAGTGCCGCTGACGTGGACGCCCTGCCGCCTCACCAGTGCCGCTCGATCAGGCCGATGCGGCGCCCGATGCGGCTGACCAGCAGGTGGTACTGGAGTGCAAGGCCCGCCACTGGTGCACGCTCCGGTTGCCGCGGCGGCGGCTGGTCGTGTGAGGCCTCGAAAGACCCACGCGAGCGCTGCATCAACAATGCGGACTTGTATGGCAGGTGCACGACTTTCACACCTTGGTAGCCTGCTTGCACTAGACGCCGCATGGCCTTCTCGTTGCGAAGATCAGGTTCGCACACGATTCGACTCACCGATGCATCGCGAAAGATCCAAGTACATACCGCCTGCAAGGTATGAAAGGCCATCGCAGGGCGATGAACTTCTACCGGACCAATCATGAAATGAAACCCGCGGTCGCCAGGCTGCACCGGGTAATGTTGACCCAGCGTGTCAGCGCCGACGTCATACGACTCGAACATGAACAGCCGCTCGCCCGTGGACGCCAGGATGCCAAACACGACATCACAGGTGCCGCTGGCCTCGATCCCGGCGAACTTCTCGCGGATCTCCTCCACCGTCTTGCCCTGCAGCCCCCAGAAACGGGCGTAGTCGCGGCTGAACCAGTCGTGCAGCAACGGCGCATCCTCGTCGAGCACCATCTTGCGCAACACGACGGTGCCACTGGGGCCGAAGGGAACATCGAGCGGCGTGGACGGTGCGCTCATGCGGGGACACCCGCCGGTGCCCCGTGTTGCGTCGGGCGGGTTTCCAGCAGGACCAGCAGCGACGTCAGCGATGGCCCGCAGGCCCGACTCTGGAGATCCTCCAGCGTGACAGTCTCTGACTCGAAGCGCTGCAGTGCCCGGTGCGTGGCGTCGAGTTCCTGCTTGCAGAGCGGCAGGATCAGTTCGGTGGCCAGCCGGATCCGGCGCGCAGCCGATATGCGCGCGTCTCCACCAACCTGATCGATCAGGTAACCCCCATGACCGGAGTTCACCAGATTGGCATTCACGAGCACCGCACGCACTTGAGGAAAGTCGAACTCGTCGAGCAGCGCCAGCACGATCTGGATGAAATTCCCCATCACCGTGCGGGCGTCATGACCTGGGCCGGGATCGTGGTAGGCCTTGGCCAGACATTCCGACACCAGCGCCTGTTCCACCCCGTTCAGCAGACCATCACGCGACTGCAGCGCCCACAGCGACTGTGCGCAGAGGTACTGGGTCAGACGCACCATCAGTTCGAGCCGGGAGGTCGCGTAGACATAGGCGTAGAACTCGTCCCAATCGGCGATGCTGCGGACCGCGCGCTGGGCGTCCACCGAGTCCAGCGGCTTGTCGTACGTGCCGTTCATGGTCACGTCGACAAAGTCCAGGATCAGCTTCTTGCTGCCCGCGCAGCCCTTGCCTTCGGCAGAGATGAGCGTGCCGGAGCTGTCGGCCATCTCGTAGAGTTCGGCCGCCGACAGCGGGCCGTCATGCAGCACGGCCAGATCGCCCCGCTCCATGAAGGTCCGCACGATCATGAACGGCCCGACGCCGAGCGTGAAGAACGCGGTCTCGAGCGCTGGCAGCGAGGTGATCGGGTTGTGGCGCTTGCGTGCCAGATAGGCCGCATAGGCCGCCCCGAGCTTGGAGAACACATAGCCCTGGCGCAGCGTCAGGCGCGGCCCGACCAGACCGCGGCGGCGGATGTAGTCGTTGCGCAGCATCGTGGTGAACTGCAGCGCATCGGTCCAGACGGCCATCACATGGCGCAAGGCCGTCACATTGATCGGCAGCCCGTTGCGGGATCCCTCGAACTTGCAGATCTTGTGCTCGGTCTCGACCACCTCGCGGTAGATGGCCGGATTGGTGTTGTTTTCCCCGATCTGGCGCCCGTCATGCGAATGGAACGTGCAGATGCCGTTCCAAACGTCGTAGTCGAATTCCATGTTCGCGCGGCGGTAGGGCGGCGGATTCACCGCGGAATACAGCCGTACCGCCAACTTGTTGAAGCGCTTGGAATAGAACAGCTTTTTTGCCAGAGCAGACATCGAATGCCATCTTGTGCGTTTGGTTGATCTTCTGGTGGATCCGTCTTGTGCCAGTGCCCCCCGCGCTGACCGGATCGACCCCCATCGTGCTCGCCCGGCCACGACTTGCCCGGACAATTTTCTTTTCTGCTGTCTGTACTTTGCCGACCTTTTCTTCCAGTCAACAAACCAGCAAGGCCTACAATTTGACACCAAGTCAGTATCCGAGCAAAATTTCACGAATATTTTTTGCAATAATTTTCATATTTTGCTATTGCGGTCGCTCCACCTCAGGTACTTATCCGGACCCTGGACGCAGGCCATGCAAGGCTGCGCGAGCAACAGCGTGCGGATTCACGTTTACAGTGCCGCCCTGATCCATGCCCGACCCTTCAGACCTCTCAGGTGGCCTGCCGATGCGCTCCAAGTCCCGCACTTCCCTGTCCCGATCTTCCTCGGCCACGCTGACACCCTGGCTGCTGCTGTCGCTGCTGGTGATCGCCGCCGACCAGGCCACCAAATGGTGGATCCTGCAGCGCTTCCAGCTGGGTGACGGACAGGTCATCACCAGCTTCTTCAACCTGGTGCGGGTCCACAACACGGGAGCCGCCTTTTCGTTCCTGGCCCAGGCCTCTGGCTGGCAACGCTGGTTCTTCATCGGTCTGGGCATCGCTGCCTCGGTCATGTTCATCTGGATGATCAAGAACCATGCCGAGCAGCGCCTGTTCAGCTTCAGCGTCGCGATGCTGCTCGGAGGGGCCATCGGCAATGTCATCGACCGGGGCTGGCACGGCTACGTGGTCGACTTCCTGCAATTCCACTGGGGCTGGCTCGCCCCGGTCTTTCCCGGCGGCTATTTTCCGTCGTTCAACATCGCGGACTGCGCCATCACGGCCGGTGCGATCGGGCTGATCCTGGACGAGCTGTTGCGGGTGCGCCGCAGTTGACCGGTGCAGGCGGGCAGTTCGGGTGATGTCCCGATGGCGGCAAGGCCCGCAGGCTCCTATCGTCGGTCATCGAATCAGGAGTGCGCCCCGACATGAGCCCGACCCACCCTGCCGCGGACGACACGCTCCCCGACGACGCCACACCCACCCCACCCGCCGCCAGCGATGCGCCGCCGATCCGGCTGCGCCATGTCGGCTTCGGCGACCCGCTGCGCTGGCTGCTGCGGGGTCTGCACGACTACCTGGCCCACCCCGCCATCAGCCTGTTCTATGGCGTGTGCTTCATGGCCATGGGCTGGACGCTGATGAAGGTCTACGAAAACGCCCCGGCCTACACGATGGCGCTGTCCGCCGGGTTCCTGCTGATGGGGCCGTTCCTCTGCATGGGGCTCTACCAGATGTCGATGCGGCTGGAGCGCGGCGAGGTGCCCGACTTCGGCGACTCGCTGACCGCCTGGGACACCCGGACCGGCCAGATGGCCATCTTCGGCTTCGTGCTGCTGGTGCTGGAGATGCTCTGGGGGCGGGCCGCGATGGTGATCTTTGCCGTGAGCTTCGACGGCATGCCGGACCTGAAAGGCTCGCTGCTGGCCCTGCTCGATCCGGAGAACATCGGCTTCATCGTCACCTACCTCGGAGTGGGCGCCATCTTCGCCGGGCTGATCTTCTCGGTCAGCGTGGTGAGCATCCCGATGATGCTGGACCGCCAGGTGGACGCCATCACGGCCGGGCTGACCAGCCTGCGCCTGGTGCTGAACCAGCCGGTCGTGATGGTCTGGTGGGGGGTGCTGATCTCTGGGCTGACGGTCGTGGCGATGCTGCCGTGGTTCCTCGGACTGCTGCTGATCGGCCCGGTGGTCGGACATGCCAGCTGGCATGCCTACCGCGCCACCGTCATCGACGAAGCCAGCAGCGAGGCCGACAGCTCGGCCTGACACGGCGGTTCGCGGCACAGTTCACAGCGTCAGCACGGTGCAGCCAGTCGTGGCACGCGCTTCCAGATCCCGGTGGGCCTGTGCGACCTGCGCCAGCGGATAGCGCTGCGTGATCGGAATCCTCACCTCGCCGGAGCCGACCATCGCAAAAAGCTCCTCCGCCAGCGCCTGGGTGCCTTCGCGGGTGGCGATGTGGGTGAACAACGTCGGACGCGTGACATAGAGCGAGCCCTTGGCGCCGAGCACCCCGAGGTTGACCGGCGGAATCGGCCCGGACGCATTGCCGTAGGTCGCCAGCAGGCCGAACGGAGAGAGACAGTCCAGCGAGCCCTCGAAGGTGTCCTTTCCGATGGAGTCGTAGACGACCTTCACGCCACGCCCTTCGGTGATCTCGCGCACGCGGGCGGGGAAGTTCTCGCTGCGGTAGTTGATGGCGTGGGTGGCGCCGTGCTGCAGCGCGAGCAGGCACTTGTCGGGACTGCCGGCCGTGGCGATCAGGTTCAGGCCCATCGCGCGCGCCCACTGGCAAGCGATCAGCCCCACCCCGCCAGCGGCCGCATGGAACAGCACGAAGTCCCCCGCCTGCAGCCCGCCCTGCGGCTGCGTGCGGCGCAGCAGGTAGGCGGCGGTCATGCCCTTGAGCATCATCGCGGCCCCCGTCTCGTCGTCGATGCCGTCCGGCAGCTGGACGACACATTTCGCCGGCATCACCCGGACCTCGCAGTAGCTGCCCGGCGGCTGGCTGGCGTAGGCCACACGGTTGCCGGCCTGCAGATGCGTGACCCCGGCGCCCACCTGCTCGACCACGCCGGACGCTTCCATGCCGAGCGACAGCGGCAGCGTGTTCGGGTACAGGCCCGTGCGCTGGTAGACGTCGATGAAGTTCAGCCCGATGGCATGGTGGCGGATGCGGACTTCGCCCGGGCCGGGGTCGCCGACAGGCAGGTCGACAAGCTGCATCACGTCGGGGCCGCCGAAGGCGGAGATCTGGATGGCGAGGGGCATGGTGGAGTTCTCCTGTCAGTCCGGAAAGGGAGTGTGCAGCTTAAGGGATCGCCCCGCCCAAGGTGACCTTGGTCATGGTCCCGGGGGGAAATCGACGGCTATCCTCGATTGCATGTCGAACGCCAGCGAAGTCCTCCGCCGTGCCGCCCTGCAGCGACTGCTGAACGCCGCGCTGGCCGGTCCGGTCACGCTGGCCGCCTTGTCCGGCTGTGCACTGGGAGGGGCCATGGGCGGCAAGACCGCGGAGGCACCGCGCAAGCCGCTGCTGGCGGGGCTGCTGACGCCAGATCCGACCCTGCTGAACCTGCAGATCACCACCACCGCCGACGCCAACCCGGACGCCCGCCGCCGCGCCTCGCCGCTGGTGCTGCGCGTCTACGAGCTGTCCGGTCATGCGCTGTTCGACACGGCCGATTTCCTCGCGCTGTTCGAGCGCGACCGCGAGACGCTCGGCCCCGAGATGCTCGGCAAGCAAGAGTGGGTGATGCCGCCCGGCACGGTGCGGGTGCTCGACAAGACGCTCGCGCCCGAGGTCCGCCACCTGGGCATCGTCGCCGGCTACCGTGACCTGGAGCGGGCACGCTGGCGGCTGGTGGTGCCAGTGAAGGCGCAGATGCGCAACGCCGTGCGCGTGCGGGCCGACGCCCGGGCCGTCACGCTCGATCCGGCGGACGCCGGCGCCGCCCGATGAGCTGGCGCAACAAGGTGGTCTGGTCGCAGGGCATGTTCCTGCTGCCACACCATTTCCAGCAGGAGGCACGCTACCTGGAGCAGGTGATCGACAGCCGCGTGCGCGCCACGCAGTCCTTCGCCTGGGGCTACGGCGCGCTGGAGATCGACGAGGGCATGCTCGCGCAAGGCAAGCTCGGCATCGCCCGCGCCATCGGCGTGCTGCCCGACGGCACGCCGTTCTCGATCCCGCAGTGCGACCCGCCGCCACCGCCGCTGGACATCCCCGCCGACCTGAAGAACGAGGTCATTCACCTGACGCTGGCGCTGGCGCGGCGCGATGGCCCCGACGAAGTCGACCAGGGCCACAGTGCCGCGCCGGAGCTGGCCCGCTACACCGCGCTGACCGAGGCGCTGCGCGACAACACCGACGGCGCGGCCGAGCCCGAAGAGGTGCAGACCGGCCAGTTGCGGCTCAAGCTGCTACGCAGCCGCGACCTGACTGGCGCGCACACGGCGATGTCGGTCGCGCTGGTGCAGGACCGCACGCCCGAAGCCCTCGTGCGGCTCGACCGCGGCCACATCCCGCCCGCCTGGACACTCGACGCCAGCGCGCCGCTGCCCGCCGACCTGCGACTGGTGCACACGCTGGTGCGCCAGCGCGCCCAGGCGATGGCGCGCGACATGGGCCAGCTCAGCCACGGCACGTCCGAGATCTCCGCCTTCCTGATGCTGCAACTGCTCAACCGCCATGAGCCGCTGTGGCGCCAGATCGCCGAGGCGCCGACCGTCCATCCGCGCGCGCTGTTCGAGCTGGCACTGTCGCTGGCCGGCGAGCTGGCGACCTTCACCACCACCGGCCGCCGACCGCCCGACTTCCCGCTCTACCGCCACGACGACCTGCGCGGCTGCTTCACGCCGGTGTGGGACGCGCTGCGCACGATGCTGGCCTTCGAGCACGAACGGCTCGCGCAGCAGATCCCGCTCGTTGACCGCGGCCACAACGTCCACACCGCTGTGGTGCCCAGCCCGGAGCTGGTCCGCAGCGCGGCCTTCGTGCTGGCCGTGAACGCACAACTGCCGGCCGAGCAGCTGCGCCTGCGCTTCCCGGCGCAGAGCAAGGTGGGGCCGGCCGAACGCATCCGGCAGCTCGTCAACAGCAACCTGCCCGGCCTCGGGCTGCGCAGCCTGCCGACCGTGCCGCGGGAGCTGCCTTTCCACGCCGGCTTCCACTACTTCGATCTGGAGCGCAGCGGCGAGCTGTGGCAGACCTTTGCCCAGAGCGGCAACCTCGCGCTCTTCATCGCGGGCGAGTTCCCCGGGCTGGAGCTGGAACTGTGGGCGATCCGCTCGCCCGGCTGAGCTGAGCCAAGCACCCCCTGGAGGCTGCGATGACCGACCCGCGATCCGACGACCCATTCGCCACCGCCCCGGACGACCGGACGTTCATGATGCCCACGCCGGGCGCCCGGAACCGCTCCGCCGCGTCGGCCAACCCGCCGCCGAGCGCTGCGGGGCGCCCATTGCCGGAAGTCGCCCGCGACCTGCCACCACCCGAGACCGGGCTGAACCCGCTGCTCGCGCTGGCGAACCCGCTGCTGTGCATGGCGCCGCGGCTGCGCATGACCGCGCACGTCGCCGACCCGCAAGCTCTCAAGGACAGCCTCGCCCAGGCCATCCGCGACTTCGAGCAGCGCGCCCGCGCCCAGGGGCTGGCGCAGGAGCGGGTGCTGGCGGCACGCTACATCCTCTGCACCGTGCTCGACGAGGCCGCCGCCGGCACGCCGTGGGGCAGCGGCGGCGTCTGGGGCAAGCAAAACCTGCTGGTGACCTTCCACAACGAAGGCTTCGGCGGCGACAAGGTCTTCCAGCTCATGGCCAAGCTCGCGCAGGATCCGGCGACCAACCGCGACCTGCTGGAAATGGTCTACGCCGCGCTCAACCTCGGCTTCGAGGGCCGCTACCGCGTCATCGAGGGTGGTCAGGCGCAGCTCGAAGCCGTGCGCGACCGGCTGGCGCAGATCCTGAAGACCGCCCGCGGCGACCACGCCGCAGCACTCGCCCAGCACTGGCCCGTCCAGGCGCAGCGCAGCCGCCCGCTGCTGAGCTGGCTGCCGCTGTGGGTGACCGGGGCGCTGGCGATGCTCGCGCTGCTGGCGGTGTACCTGGGGCTGGCGTTCAGCCTCGGCGCGGCGTCGGACCCGGTGTTCGCGCGCATCGTGGCGCTGCGCCCGCCCGCGCCGGCGCCGACCCAGGTGGTCGTGGCCGCGCCCGCGGCACAGCCACGGCTCGCGGGCTTCCTGCAGCCCGACATCCAGGCCGGTCTGGTGGCCGTGCGCGACCTGGCGGACCGCAGCGTCGTCGTGCTGCGCGGCGAGGGTCTGTTCGACAGCGGCAGCGCAACGCTCAGCGCCGACCGCGAGGCCCTGATCCAGCGCATCGCCGAGGCGCTGGCCCGCGTCCCCGGCACCGTCGTCGTCACCGGCCACACCGACAACGTGCAGAGCCGCTCGCTGCAGTTCCCCTCGAACTGGCACCTCTCGGAAGCGCGGGCCGCCAGCGTGCGCACGCTGCTGCAGAACGACGGCGTGCCCGCCGAGCGCCTGCAGGCCCGCGGCAAGGGCGAGGCCGAGCCGGTCGCGCCCAACGACTCCGCCGCCAACCGCGCCCGCAACCGCCGGGTGGAAATCGAACTGCTGCTCACCAGCGCCAAGGCGGGGGGCTGACGCCATGAAAAAACTGCTGTCGTGGATCTTCCATCCCTGGCTGATGGCGGCCCTCGGGCTGCTGGCGCTGTCGGCGCTGGTCTGGTGGGTCGGGCCGATGGTGGCCATCGCGGGCCGGGAGCCGCTGGCGTCCGAGACGGTGCGCGCGGTGGTGATCGCCGCGCTGGTCGGCGGCTACCTGGCAGTAAAGCTGGCGGCGGCATGGCGCACGCGGCAGGCCAACAGCGCCGTGGTCGACCAACTGCTGCGCCCCGCCCCCGCCAGCGCCCAGGCCCCGCAGGAGCCCGCCGAGGTCAAGCTGCTGCGCGAGCGTTTCGAGCAAGGGTTGCAGACGCTGCGCCAGACCCGCTTCGACGGTGGCACCGCCAAGTCCAGCGCGGCGGGGAGCGTGTGGGACCAGCTCTCGGCCCGGGTTTCCAAGCGTTACCTCTACCAGTTGCCCTGGTACCTCTTCATCGGCGCGCCAGGCTCGGGCAAGACCACTGCGCTGCTCAACGCCGGCCTGCGCTTCCCGCTCGCCGGGCAGCTCGGCCAGACCCAGGCGCGCGGCGTGGCCGGCATCGCCGGCACGCGCAACTGCGACTGGTGGTTCACCGACGAGGCCGTGCTGATCGACACCGCCGGCCGCTACACCACGCAGGACAGCGACCGCGACGCCGACAAGACCGCCTGGGACGGTTTCATGGGCCTGCTCAAGTCGAGCCGGCCGCGCCAGCCGATCAACGGCGCCCTCGTCACCGTCTCGGTCAGCGACCTGCTCACCCGCAGCGCGGCCGACCGGGCGCGCGAGGCCGGCGCGGTGCGGGCACGGGTGCAGGAGCTGCACCAGCAGCTCGGCGTGCGCTTTCCCGTCTACCTGCTGGTGACCAAGTGCGACCTGCTGGCCGGGTTCATGGACTACCTCGGCACGCTCGACAAGGAGCAGCGCGCCACCCCCTGGGGCTTCACCTTCCCGCTCGATGCCCAGCAGCGCAGCGACCTCTCCGGCTTCCTCACCGAGTTCGACCTGCTGGAGCAGCGCCTGACCGACGGCCTGATCGACCGGCTGCAGCCCGAGCGCGACCTCGGCCGCCGTGCCCGCATCTACGCCTTCCCGCAGCAGTTCAACGCGCTGCGCCAGGTGCTCAAGGAGTTCGTGGATGAGGTGTTCGCGCCCTCGCCGTTCGAGGAGCATCCACTGCTGCGCGGCGTCTACTTCATCAGCGGCACCCAGGAAGGCACACCACTGGACCGCATGCTCGGCGGCCTGACGCGCAACCTGCAGCTCGACCGCGCCGCCATGCCGCCCAACCAGGCCAGCGGCAAGAGCTTCTTCCTAGAGCGGCTGCTGCGCGAGGTGGTGTTTGCCGAAAGCGCGCTCGGCGGCACCAACCTGAAATGGGAGCGCAGCCGCCACGCGCTGGCCCTGGCCGGCTATGTCGGCATCGGCCTGCTGTGTCTGATGGCGCTCGGCCTGTGGCTGCGCAGCCACCAGCTCAACCGCGACACCGTGGCCGCCGTCGACCAGCGCACCGAGGCCCTGCGCCTGGCGCTGCAGAGCGACCCGGCGCGGCTGTCGTCGGACGTGGTGGCGCTGCTGCCGCTGCTCGACCAGACACGGGCGCTGGTCGGACAGGAAGGCTCGCCGTGGGCCGCCCGCTTCGGGCTGGACCAGCGCCCCAAGCTCGCCGACGCCGCGCAGCAGACCTACGAGCGCATGCTGCAGGAGGCGCTGCTGCCCCGCATCGCGCTGCGGGTCGAGGAGCAGGTCGCCGGCAGCATGGACAACGCCGACGTGCAGTACGACGCGCTCAAGACCGCCGTGATGCTGCACGACCCAGCGCACTTCCAGTCGGACTGGATCCGCGCCTACCTGCGGGCCGACTGGGCCGCCAACCTGCCGCGCGAGGTCACCGCCGAACAGCGCACCAGCCTGCTCGCCCACCTTGATGCGCTGCTGGCCCGCGGCGCCGTCAGCTCGCCGATCAAGGCCAACGCGGCGCTGATCGCCCAGGCGCGCGCCCGGCTGACGCCGACACCGCTGGCCAACCGCGTCTACAACCGGCTGCAGCGCGTGCAGCTCGGCGCGGACATCCCCGACTTCACCGCCGTGCGCGCGGGCGGGCCGTCCACGCCGCTGGTCTTCACCCGCGCCAGCGGCAAGCCGCTCACCGAAGGCGTGCCGGGCTTCTACACCTACGAGGGCTACCACAAGGCGTTCAGCGGCGTGGTGAAGGACGCGACGTCGGAACTCGCCGCCGAGGAGACCTGGGTGCTCGGCGTGCAGGACAGCGCGCGGGCGGCGACGCTGAAGGATCCGCTGGCCGCCAGCCGGCTGGTGGACGATGTGCGGCGGGTCTACCTGACGGACTACACCAGCCGCTGGAGTGCGTTCATCGACGACCTGCGCATGCTGCCGACCGACAACCTGTCGAAGGCGGTGCAGATGTCCAAGGTGCTGACCGCACCCGACTCTCCGCTCAAGCCGCTGCTGCGCGAGATCGTGCGCCACACGACGCTGACGCCCTCGGCGAACCCGAACGCCTCGGTGATCGACCAGGCGGAAAAACGCCTGACGACGCTGGCGAAGGAGAAGGTGCTCGCCCCGATCCTGGGGGATGCGCAGGCCGCGTCGGTCGCGCGTGGCGACTCGCTGGAGAAGACGCTGGTCGATGACCGGTTCACCGCACTGCGCCTGCTGATGGCCTCGCCCGACGGCAAGGGGCCGGCGCCGATCGATGGCACGGTGGCCCTCATCAACGACCTTTACACCCAGCTCAACGCCACCGAAACCGCCGTGCAGGGTGGTAACGCGCCCCCGCCGTCCGACGTGCCGAACCGCGCCAAGGCGGAGGCGGGCCGGCTGCCGCCGCCGATGAAGGCATTGCTGCAGAGCCTGTCGGTCAGCGGCACGAAGGCCGCGCTGGACGCGACCCGCGGCAACCTGAGCCAGGCGGTGCGCTCGGAGATCACCACGTTCTGCCAGCAGGCCACCGCCGGGCGCTACCCCTTCGACCGGGGCAGCGCCCGCGACGTGACGCAGGACGACTTCGCCCGGCTGTTCGCGCCCGGCGGGCTGATGGACCAGTTCGTGCAGAAGAACCTGCTGACCTTCGTGGACACGACGACACGGCCGTGGAGCTTCCGCAAGGTGGACGGCACGAGCATGGGCGGCGGCCTGAGCGCGGGCGCGCTGCTGCAGTTCCAGCATGCGGCCGAGATCCGCGATGCGTTTTTCCGCGCCGGCGGGACGACGCCGTCGGTGAAGCTCGATTTCAAGCCGCTGGAGATGGACGCGACCATCACGCAGTTCCTGCTCGACGTGGACGGACAGACCGTCAAGTACGCCCACGGCCCGGCCATCCCCGGCACGGTGCAGTGGCCCGGGCCACGGGGCAATGCGCTGGTGCGGGTGGCGCTCAGCCCGGTGGCGAGCACGGGTACCTCGGGCCTGACGACCGAAGGGCCGTGGGCGCTGTTCCGGCTGTTCGACCGGCTGCAGCTCACCCCCGGCAACGGCCCCGAGCGCTTCACCGCCACCTTCAACCTCGACGGCCGCAAGGCCGTGTTCGAGGTCACCTCCAGCAGCGTGCAGAACCCGCTGCGGCTGGCGGCGCTGCGCAGCTTCTCGTGTCCGACGGGGCTGTGAACATGGCGGCCCCGGGCGAGGCCGTGGTCTGCGGCTGGTACGGCAAGCTGCCGGCGGTGGGCGACTTCGCCACGCGACGGCTGACGCCGGCGATGGTGGCGCGCTGCGACGCCTGGCTCAGTTCAGGGCTCGCCGCCAGCCAGCGCGAACTCGGCGACGGGTGGCTGGACCTGTACCTGACCGCGCCGATCTGGCGGTTTGCGTGGGGGCCGGGGCTCGCGGGCGACGAGGCCTGGCTGGGTGTGCTGATGCCGAGCGTGGACCGGGTCGGGCGCTACTTTCCGCTGCTGCTGGCCGCGCCCTGCCCGGTCGAATGGCTGGCGGAGGACGCCCTCGGGGACACGGCCGCGGAGTGGCTGGAGCGGCTGGCGGACACGGCGCAGGACTGCCTGCGCCCCGGTGCGTCGCTGGGGTCGCTGGAGGCCGCGCTGGCGGCGGACCCGCGACCCGTGATCGATGCGGCGACACCACAGCCACTGACACACCGCGCCGACCTGACCCGCCACAGCCTGTGGTGGACCCACCGGGACAACCGGCGGCGCAGCCCGGGCCTGCCCGACGGGTCGGCGTTCACCGCGCTGCTGCACGGTGACGACTGACGACCACCGCCCCGGCCCGGCGGTTCAGCCGACGATCATCACCACCGCGCTGTAGTTGTCCTGGTTCGACTCGTTGGCCTCCAGGATCAGGCT
Organism: Sphaerotilus sp.; assembly: GCF_034519685.1. Lineage (GTDB taxonomy): Bacteria > Pseudomonadota > Gammaproteobacteria > Burkholderiales > Burkholderiaceae_C > Sphaerotilus. The sequence goes on from NZ_JAXHOF010000003.1 coordinate 1,311,129, forward strand.
GCGCATCCGGTGCACCCAGTCGGCCGCATCGAGCGCATGCCGCCGCGTGCGGGCGATCGCCTCGGGCGTCACCACGTCCCACCAGCCGTCGCTGCACAGCAGGAAGGCGTCCCCCGCCCGCACCGGCAGCGGCGCCTCGGCCACATGCACCTCGATCGGCTCGGCCCCGCCCAGCGCGCAGAGCAACTGGTTCTTGCGCGGGTGGTGCTGCGCCGCTTCGGCGGTGAGGTAGCCAGCGTCCACCATCTGCTGCACCAGGCTGTCGTCGCGGGTCAGCGCCACGGCCACCCCGTCGCGCAGCCGGTACAGCCGGCTGTCCCCCACATGCGCCCAGACCACCTCGCTGCGCGCCCGGTCCAGGCACAGCGCGACCACGGTGGCGTGCATGCGGCGGCGGCCCTGCAAGTTGGCCTGTTCGGCGTTGAGGCGGGCATGGGCCTGCTCGATCGCGTCGCCGAGCCGGGCAGCGGACAGTCCCTCGCCCGCCGCGACGGCGCGCCGCATCGCCTCGTCGACCGTAGTGACCACGCGCCGCGACGCCTCGTCACCGCGGCTGTGCCCCCCGGCCCCGTCCGACAGCACCGCCCAGGCCAGCTCGCCGCCGGCCCCGATGCGCAGATCGTCCTCGTTGTGGTCACGGGCGCCAGCATCCACACAGGTGTGGACATCCAGCGGGAGGAGCGGGGGCGGCGTCATCGCGAAGATCCGTCTGCGGGGCGGGCGGCCTGGCGCGTGGCGTCCAGCCGGTCGAGCTGTTCTTCATAGGCCTGCAGGAAGGCCTTGCCAAACAGGGAATGGAAATCGTCCTTGGCGTCGTCGCTGACGGACTGGAAGTGCTGCAGGTACAGCTCCCACAGCCGCGCCCGCCGGTGCATCGGCAGCACGCTGTCGAACACCGACTGGCGGGTCAGCTTGGCTTCGAGCTGGTCGGGGGCGAAGCGGTCGAGCACGCCGTCGAGCGCGGCGCGCATGCCCGCCATCGTGCCCACCGCATGGCCGACCAGGTCGTCCATCGCCTGGTCGATCGCCTCCGGGCCAGCCAGGAAGCCGCGCAGGGGCGGCTGCAGCAACTGCTCCAGCGCCATGCGGCCATCGGGCGAGAACTTCAGCGGGTTGTTGTTGCGCGGCTGGATCATGGTGACCTGGGCGTGCAGCTCGGACTTGGTGGTGGCGCGGGCGGCCACGAGCTGCACCGTGCCGTCCACGCTGCGCCGCAGCATCTGGCCGATCGTGCGCATCAGCGCGGGGGTCGGCCCGCCGGGCATCGGCAGGGCAATGCCGGCGCCTTCGCAGAAAGCATCCCACAGCGGATCCGCGCCAGCACCTGCAGTTGCAGCCGCAGCCGCGACCGGAGAAGGACCACCCGAAGGCCCGACAGGCACGGACGCCCGAGACGGCCCAGGGGCAAGGGCTGGCACAGGAACAGGAACAGGCTCAGGCACTGGCACCGGTGCCGGCGGAGGAGCCGGTGCACCCCAGCTGCGCACATCGCCGAGCAGCTGGGTCAGCCCGGCGCCCGCGGCCGCGGCGCTGCGGGCTGCGGGCCTGGGCAAGGGCAGCGAGCCGTGCAGCTCCGGGGTCCGGTCGGCCACTGGCGGTGCAGAAGGCGGGGCGGATGGTGGACGCGCCGAGGCGGCCGGGGACAGGCGCAGGAAGTCGTCGACGGCATCGGTGCCCTTGACGGCCGGGCCGAGACCGAACAGGTCGTCCAGACCCGCCGCCGCTTGCCCATGCCCGACGCCCAGACGCCCTGCCCCGTCGAAACCCAGATCCTCTCCCAGATCAAAGCCCGAAGGCAGGGCGGCCGGCGGTGGCGCGGGTGGGGCAGCCAACGCGCCCAGGCCGTCAAACAGGCCGGGCAGGGGCGGAGCAGACGAGGACGGTGCCCCAGGCAACGCCGCCCAGGCATCGACAGAGAAGGGATCGACGGGGGGCACAGGCGGCGCCGGCAGGACAGCAGGGGCCGGGGCCAGGGCGGGAGCCGGCGCGGCCGTCACCTGCGATGTGCGGCTGACACGCAGCAGGTAGCTGCCGATCTGCAGATCGTCGCCATCGGCCAGCAGCACGCTGCGCCCGGATGGCACCGGCCGACCGTTCACCACGATGGGGTTGGCGTGGCTGACATTGCGCACCGCATAACCCCGCTCGTCGCGGCTGACCTCGGCCTGTACCCGCGAGATGTGGCGCTCCGGGTCGGGCAGCATCAACGTGCAGGTGTCCGAGCGGCCGATCGTGCCGCCCCGGTCATCGAAGACCCCGGTGATCGGCTGGGTCAGGGGCTGTCCGGCCAGGCTCACGGCCCGTATCAGCAGTCGCATTTTTCCTCCGGGTGGGGGGCAGAGCAGGATTCGGATTCCCAGTGTTGACCCGGCAGCAGCGGTCGGCAATCAACGAAAGTCATGCAGGCCCGCTGCGGGCACCTGGCCTGGGCGAAAACCAAAGTCACAAGACACCCGCGGCGCATGGGGCTATCCTGATTCGGCAGTCCTGCCCACTGCCACAGCCCCCTCCCCAACCTCCCAGCGCGAGACGAACCCGTGGAAGAAGACGGCACCCTGAGCATCGGCACCCGGTTGGGTGAATTCGAGATCCGCGGACTGGTGGGCGTCGGCGGCTTCGGCATCGTCTACCGCGCCTTCGACCATGATCTGGAGCGGGAGGTGGCGATCAAGGAATACATGCCAGGGCTGCTCGCCTCACGCACCGTGGGCGGGCAGGTGCAGGCCCGGGGTCGCAGCCACGCCGAGACGTTCGAGGCCGGCCGGCGCAGCTTCATGCTCGAAGCGAAGATGCTGGCGCGCTTCGACCACCCGGCGCTGGTCAAGGTCTTCCGCTTCTGGGAGGGCAATGGCACGGCCTACATGGTCATGCCGCTCTACACCGGCCAGACGCTGGCACAAGCGCTGAAGCAACTGCCCGGCCCGCCCACCGAGACCTGGCTCATGGGGGTGCTGGTGCCGCTGCTGGGCGCGCTGGAGGCGCTGCACAGCCAGCAGATCTTCCACCGCGATGTCGCGCCGGACAACATCCTGCTGCTGCGCAATGGTCGGCCGGTGCTGCTGGACTTCGGCGCTGCGCGGCAAGTCATCAGCGACCGCACGCAGACGCTGACCGCCATCCTCAAGCCCAACTACGCCCCGATCGAGCAATACGCCGAGGTGCCCAACCTGCGCCAGGGGCCGTGGACCGACCTGTACGCGCTCGGCGCCGTGGTCTACGCCAGCCTGACCGGCAAGCCGCCACCGCCCGCCGCCGCCCGCACGGTGCAGGACGAGCTGGTGCCGCTGGCGGACGTGGCCGCGCGGCTGGAGGCGGAACATGGCCAACACTACAGCGCCACGTTCCTCGATGCCTGGCAACAGACGCTGGCGGTCCGCCCGAACGAGCGGCCGCAGAGCGTGCAGGCACTGCTGCAGCTGCTCGGGCTGATGCCGAACGCCACCGGATTCGACCACGACAGCACCGTGATCGCGCCCGTGACCCGCCCGCCGGGCCGCGCGGTCGACGACAACCACACCGTGGTGGTGACCAGCAGCCCGTTCGACGCCGCTCCGCCACCACGGACAGGTCTGACGGCGCCGACCGGGCGCGACATGCGGATGGTGCCGCCAGGCGCGACGCAGCAGAACCCGACGGTCTCGCCCACCGTCTCGCCCACCCCCACGGCCGCGCCACCGGTCCCGCCCCCGCCCCCCCCGCCGCCCGCCGCCCCGCCCGCCCATTCGGACACCTCCCCTCGCTCCTCGACACACGGCGGCCTGGTCACGGCCGTCCTGGTGGCGGCCGTCGTGCTGGGCATCGGGGGCTACATGCTGATGAAACCCTCCCCCGGCGACAAGGGCCTGGTCGCCGCAGCGTCGGCGCCGACCTCCACCGCCTCGGCCCCGACGGCCCGGCCCGAGACACCGATCATCACGGAATACCCGGAAGCGGCCTCGGCCACTGGAGCCGGGACGCCTGCGCCGGTTGCGGTGAACGCCGCCAGCGCCGCGGTACCGGCAAGCCCGGCCGCCTCCAGACCCGACAAGGCCGCACTGGCCGCCGCCCGGGCAGAAGCTGCCTCCAGAGCCGCCGCTGCGGCCGCCGCAGCCGCCACCACTGCCAAGAAGCAGGAGCCCGACGCCCCCGTCACCCCGCCAGCGCCCCAGGTGGTCGACCGACCGGTCGCCCGCCCCGCGCCCAACGCCAGCGAAGCCCGCAGCAGCCCGCCGGCCGGCCCGCGCTCGCCCGACGAGGTCTGTGGCAAACGGCAGTTCCTGGCGCGCGAAATGTGCCACCAGGACGCCTGTGCAAACCCCGAATTCAGCCGCCATCCGATCTGCGTCGACCTGCGGCGCAAGGCCGAAGAGGACCGTCGGCGCGAGCTGTACGGCGGATGAACCATGGCGAGCACTGAACACGACCCGGACATGACCGTCCACCTGCCCGGCGCGGCGGCCCCGACGCCGGCTTGCGCGCTGAAACCGGGCGAGCTGCCCGACGATGACCAGGGCAACGCCTTGCCCGCCGGCACCCGCATGGGCGAGTTCGAGCTGCTGTCGATGATCGGCGAAGGCGGCTTCGGCATCGTCTATCTGGCGCAGGACCACTCGCTGCACCGCAAAGTGGCGATCAAGGAATACATGCCGTCGGCGCTGGCGGCGCGCACCCAGGCGATGACCGTCTCGGTGCGCTCGCGCCGCCACGCCGAGACCTTCGAGGCGGGGCTGCGCAGCTTCGTCAACGAGGCGCGGTTGCTGGCGCAGTTCGACCATCCGTCGCTGATCAAGGTCTACCGCTTCTGGGAAGCCAACGGCACGGCCTACATGGTCATGCCGCTCTACACCGGCCGGACCCTGGCCGCGACGCTGAAGGCGCTGCCCGCCCCACCCGACGAGGTCTGGCTGCGCAGCCTGCTGGCACCCGTGCTCGACGCACTGGAGGTGATGCACCGCGCCGACACCTTCCACCGCGACATCGCCCCCGACAACATCATGGTCCTGGAGGACGGCCGCCCGGTCGTGCTGGACCTGGGCGCGGCGCGGCGGGTCATCGGCGACATGACGCAGGCACTCACCGTGATCCTGAAGACCTGCTATGCGCCGATCGAGCAGTACGGCGAGATGCCCGGTGTCAAGCAGGGGCCGTGGACCGACCTGTACGCGCTCGGCTCCGTGGTCTATTTCGCGATCACGGGCCAGACGCCGCCGCAATCGGTGACACGGGTGATGACGGACAAGTACGTGCCACTGGCGCAGGCCGTGGCGGGTCACTACAGCCCGGCGTTCCTGGAGGCGATCGACGCCTGTCTGGCCGTGCTGCCCCAACACCGGCCGCAGAGCATCGCCGCGCTGCGTGCCCTGTTCGCCACACCGCCCTCTCCCGTGCCCTCTCCCACACCAGCGCCCACACCAGCCCCGACGATCACCCTCCCGGTCCCTGAACCCGCACCACCGCCCCGGCCGCAGACCGCCATGCCCGCAGGGCCGGCGCCGCAGGCTTCGCGTGGCCAGGGCCGTTGGATCGCGGGCGGTGTCGTGGCACTGCTGGGCGCAGGCGGACTGGCCTACACGCTGATGCGCCCCGCGGCATTGCCCGCCCCGGTGTCGATCGCCCCTGCCGCCCCGGCGACCGTCCTAGTCCCACAGCCGCCAGCCACTGCACCTGTGACAGTCCCCGAAGCCCCTGCGCCGGTGCCCCCCCCGGTGGCGCCCGTCGTTGCCGCGCCCGCCACGCCGCCAGCCGCACCCGTGACCAGACCCAGACCCCCAGCCCCCGCGCCCGCGCCCGCACCGGTCGACAAGGTGGCCAAGCCAGCCCCGGCACCCGCACCGGCCGCGCAGCGCACGGACACCGCATACCCGACAGAGAACGACAAGCCGCCCCTCTCCCCGCAGGGCTACTCCGAAGATCCGACCTGGTCACCCAACGGACGCCCGCCCAAGGTCGTCCGGGTCAACCCGCCCTCGCCCGACTATGTGACCCAGGTGAAATGCAACGACCTGCTGCAGAAGTCGGCACTCGGCGACCCGGTGACAGCGGCCGACCGGGAGTTCATCCGCAAGGAATGCCGCTGAGACCTCCCGCGGCGGTCACGGACTGGGCAAGGACGGCATCGGGCAGCCATTCAGCGCCAGTTCCGCGCGGGTCTGGTCGCGTGCCGCGGCGGCCCCCTCCAGCGTGCTGAAGATGCGCCAGGCCGCGCTCAGGCTCTTGCAAGCGCTCTCCATGTCGCGCTGTCGCCGGAAAAAATGTCCCGTGGTCTTCAGCACCTTGCCCAGCGACCAGTCCTCGGCCGGCTTGCCCTTCACGTGGGCAGCAATGCCCCGGTTGAGGAAACGCAGCGCCAGCTCAGGCGATTCGGTCTTCTGCACCTTCAGGAACTCGCCGATGCGCCAGGCGATCTCCACGGTCCGGCAAGCAGGGCCGTCGGCGCTGTCGCGCAGCAGCGCGTCCCACAGCCGCACAGACTCGCCCGACTCCCCAGGCCGGTACGCCTGCTGCGCCTGCTCCAGCCGCGCGGATTGGCTGACATCCGGCTGGCACGTCTTCGGTGGTCCCGCCGCCAGCACGGTCAGCGGCCAGGCCATCGCCACGGTCAACACCACTACCTCACGCATGTGCATGCCCGTCTCCCTCGGTGCGTCGCTCACAGGAACGTCAGTGTTCGCATCAGCAGCCGGCCGCCCTGCATGGCGTCGGTGCCGGTTTCGTCCAGATAGACGCCGGCCTTGAAATACTGGCCAATGTCGCGCCAGGTCGGGTCGATGGCAAAGTCGGCCCCGTTGATCCAGACCTTCATGTCGCGCACCCACACCTGCAGCGTCAGCCAGGTGTCCAGCGATGCGAACTTCATCAGCACATGGTTGTCGTAGCCCGTGCGGCTGTCGTCCGCGCTGCGCCGCAGCTTGGCACGCACCTGGTAGCCACCGGCCGCGACAGGCTCCACGATCACCAGCAGCAGCGGCGGCGCGTTGACCAGCGCACCACTGGCATCGGTCATGCGAAAGCCGTGGACCTGGGCCACGACGACCGAGCCGCGCCTTGGCGGCAACTGCGTCAGCCTGCATTCAACCGTCATCGTCACCGGCGAGCCGTCAGCAGTGGTCCAGCCGTCGTTGGTGCCGGACTGACGCTGGTGGCGGAACTCGGTGCGCGGGCTGTCGCTGGTCGTGCTGGACAGGGCCCCCGTGACCGGGCACCAGAACATCACGGCCGCGTCGGGACTGATTCCGGTGCCGTCCACGAACACGGCGCGGAAGAACTCGGATTCGTATCCCCGCGCCCCGGTCGCGGAAGGCAGGAGTTCGGCGGTCTTGAGCGTGCGGGCCGGGGCGCCGCCGGTCGTGCCGTCGGCCTTGACGGGCAGGGTCAGCGTGACGTGGGTGAGGTCGAGCAAGCTGGCGGGTGCGGAAGGCACAAGCGTCGGAGGCTCCGGAACCGGCGGCGACACGGGGGGATCCGCATTGGCGCCACCACCGCACGCCGGCAACAACCAGCTCGCGCCGGCCAGGGAGAGCAGATGTCGTCGCTGCATGTGCGGGAACTCCTTGCGGGACACGGTGGATCAGGACAGGAACGGCCATTGCAGCCAGGCCACCACGAGCCCGAACACCAGCGCGACCGTCAGGCGCACCCGGGCCGTGGTGGTCATCTGGTCGTGGCGCACGACATCCAGCGCCGCGAGCAGCACCATGGCCACGGCGACGAGCGACAGCGCGGTGGAGGCAGTGAGCAGTCCCATGGCCACGCCCTCAGCCCATGGCCTTCAGCCAGCGCTGCTGGCGCCACGCGGGGGCGGCGGTCGGGAACAGCTTGGTGCCGGGGGTGAGCAGGCAGGCCCATTGGGCGGCGGCGATGCGCTGGCGCTGGAAGCCGTCGCGCAGGACTTTCAGCGCGTGGGCGGGGCTGGGCGGCTCGCCGATGAAGAAGCGCTGGCCGGCGGGGAACCGGTGCTGCTGCGTCTGCCACCACGCCTGGACCTTGTCGGGATCGGGCCAGGGCAGGCCGTCGTCCTCGTCCATCGCGACGTTGTCGTCCTCGGGGTCGTCGTTCGGGCCGAAGTCGATGCCGGCGGGAGGCTTGCGGTCGAGGTCCAGCCAGGCGAGGTCGGCGCCGGTGATCATCGAGAACGCCTCGCCCGCCAGACGGGTCAGGCGCAGGTCGGTCATCTGGGCGATCAGCCAGGGGATGAAATGGGGGTCGCCGGTGATGCCGCAGCGGCGGATGAGGCGGCGTCGGGCCTGGGCTGCGGCGGGGGTGTCGGGTTTGGTCTGGGCGGCGCAGTGGCGCAGGTGCTGGTGGGCGGTGGGGAGATCGAGGGCTTTCAGGGCCAGTTCGGCGGCGGCGTCGCTGAAGGGATCTGTGCCTTCCGCCAGCTTGTTCAACAAAGCCAGCGCGGAACCGCGATCGCCCAGCATCACGGCAGAGCGGGCCGCCCAGAAGCGCGGCTCGGCGGGCTCGCTGTCGCGAAGGGCAGCGGCCTGCAGCAGCGGCAGCAGGTCCATGCGGCCGACATCACCCGCCACGCGGAAGGCTCTGTCGCGAAGTGGGGTGTCGGTGGCGGTGAAAGCGGCGTCGAGTGGAGGGCCGGGATCGACGCGGTGCAGGGCGCAAGCAGCTAAGGCGATGCGGCGTTGTAGCGGGTCGGAGGAAGTCAGCAACCCCCGGATGGGGTCACGCAATGCCGGAGCACCGACCCACCCCAACGCACCCAGCAAACCTCTCTCTGCCTCCGCACTATTTCTACTCAGCAACATAAGCGTGGCAATGGGAGTGCTACCGGCCAAAAATCCTTGAACGCCCAGCAAGAATATGTTCGCCGCACGGTACGACTCACAAGCCATGGCACAGTAAGCGGAGCCCAGACCCCCTGCAACGACTATACCGTCCAGACAGGCAGCAAGGCGATCATCAAGGCGCCGCAAATTAAGCAGCCGCACATGCGGCGCATGCTCTAGTCCAACCCTAACCTGGCGAAGGTCGACCACACCTTCCACCAATTGATTGGTTATTACAGAGATCGCGTGCACGTATTATCCAGCGCCAGACTCAAGCAATACGTCTCGAAAAAAAATACCTTTTACCCGCTTGGTATTCATTGCCGAAAGAAGAAGCCAAAAATTTCTCCAAAACATGCACAACTTCACCATGAACCAATCTACCCTCACGATAAAAACCTGTGCAATCCATGCCCGTCATAGCTTCAAACTTCTCTCTCAATGGCACAACCAATGGAGCCTGTGTAATATCAAAACTCCCGCAGCTCAACATTTTCAAGAAATGCTCAGAGAATTCCACGACACCTGATTTCTTACCAGCCCAAACGGTATCCTCTTCACTTTCGCACTGGTCGCGCAACTCCATATAACGCTGATACACAGCGCGCGCAAACGAATAGGCAGAACTCTCGGAACTTAGGCGACGAGCCAGTCGGCCAATGTCAGAAGAAACCAGACTCTCGCCAACATCTACCTCATGATGTCCCGCCATTGCGCCTATAAAGCCAAGATCATCCAGGGATGCAATAGGATCAAGCATATCTGCGATTGCAAATCCAATAGTTTCGTGCGCATCCGAACCGCTGCACAAACGCCATGCCGCCAGCATGTGAGGCACAAGCCAAAGGCTACCTGCGTTTCTAGCCCCTTGACATGCATAAATGCGAAGCCCATCTGGGCCTCTACGCATCACGTCGACCAAGCTCTCAAGATCTTCCTGTCGCCCAATATCTCCCGCAACAAGCAATGCAACCGGATTTATGTTGGTTTGGTGATCGCCTTGAAAATATCGTATCAAATTCTTCGCTGGGGAAAAATCACCAATTTTTGCCGCCTCTACAATCCGAGCAAGATCCAGCCACGGATCGGTAGCTTTCTCAGAAAATATCTGCGCTTTTTCATCCTCGGACAAATGGAAGTGATACCCCAATTTTGTCCAATTAAAAGCGCCTCTCGACACAAACCCAGGAATAATCATGCAACCCTCAGAAAATCATCAAGAAAGCAACGTCAATGCAATTCATCAACCCCAAAATTTCATGCAAGCACCATGTATATCAGAACTCATGTCCTCCAATGTCTTGCATGGCCCTGGCGCAACAGGGTGCACGTTACCCTTGCCGATTGGACATCCTCCTGCAGCCAAGGGGACGCGGTGAGCCATTTGACCTTGCCCATGTATATGCGGCAACGAATTTGGATTAGAAAGCGGATTTGCTCCAGCTTGGCTGTACTCAGCTCTCGGGCTTTTAGTGCTTTTAATTCCCTTGTAATACTTTGCACAGGGATCTGCTGTTGGCGGCTGTGCGGGCACAATACCAGGGCAATTATCTCGAGTAATTTTCAACCATTCTGCACCATCTGGATGCCCGGAGTAAAATTCGTCTTCACTTATCGAATCGCCATTCGCCTGCGCCTTTGAATGAACACTGCCACCACAACACTCGCACTTCGGGAGTGAATCTCCACCAGCGGCAACAGCAGACATGAAAGCTTCGTCAGTGTAAATTGTTGCGATTTGCCCTGGCTCGCTAGCGTGATTATGGGTCGTCAAATCAAACGCACGAACCACGTTTTCGCCCTCGACCACAACATCCATCGACCAAGCCTTGAAGTACACCTTCCCCGTGATCTTGTGCGTCACCACCCCTTTCATCGGCGCACACCCCGCCTCATCCCCCGTGCTCTTCTTGAAATAACTCTTGTTCTTGAGCATCACCTCCTGCCCGGAGATCTTCACCGTGGTGGAACCATCGCTCGTGTCCGAGGCCATCCCGGTGTTCGAATACGGGATCGGCACACCCGGCGGCGTCGCGGGCGTCTGCGGTGGTGTGAAGCACACATCCGGAAACGCGCAGATCGACTTGCCATCGGCCGCCTTGCAGGACACCTCCATGCCGTTGGCGTAGACCTGATTGGCCATGTCAGCGCCCCTGCCAGTGCAGCGTCAGCGCCGCCCGCTGGCCCGCATCATTGCCCATGTGCGCAACGATCGCCGGGCCTTTGGTGTAGCGCTTGCGGCACGCCGCGTCCGCCAGCGCCAGGATCGACACCCCCGCCACCGCACCCGGCTCACCCGTGCATTCGGCGGGGTGCCAGAGGTCGAATTCCTCCTTGCGCTGGCGCAGCGTGCGCGACAGGGCCAGCGCCGCCTCCTTGAAATAGAACTGCTCGCCCGACAGGTCGGTGATGCGGAAATCCATGTCGTGCATCGCCACGCCCGCCTCGGCCAGCGCCGCCTTGATCGCCGCCGACAGGCCCTCGGCGCGCAGCGGCTCGTCCGAGGTGAGGTGCGCCTTCTCGACGCCGAAGCCCAGCCCGGACACGATCAGCTCCTCCGCCCCGGCCGGTCGCCGCACCAGCAGCGCCCCCGCCCCCTCGCCCGGCATGAACCCGTTCGAGTTGTGCGGCGCGAGCAGGCGGTCTTCGCGCTCGTAGTGGCTGAGCGTCGGCCAGGTCAGCAGGCTGTCGGTCGCGGCGATCAGCACCTGCTCGAAGCCGCCCTCCCAGAGCAGCGCCCGCGCCTTGCGCAACGCCACCGCCACCGCCACCCGCCCGTGCGCGACCAGCGCCGACGCCGGGTGAAAACGGGTGTCCAGTTCGGCCCGCAGTTCGGTGAACAGACGATCCTCCAGCCCGTCCAGCCGCCCCGGCCGGTCAGCCTCGGCCACGCATAGCAGCAGCGGTAGCCCCGCCCACGCCGCGCGCGGCACCTCCACCAGCACCTCGTCCACCACCAGCGCCGCCATCTTCACCAGCTTGGTGCGGCCCCGCCACGGCGCGTCGAGCGGCACCTGGTGCGCCATGATCCACTCGCCATGCGAGTCGATGAAGCGCGTCTCGCTCGGGTTGGTCAGCTTGGCGCGGATGGCGGCACACGCCGCCGGCGCGCTCAGCCCGACCGACGTCACCAGCCCGGTGCGGCCGATCGCCAGCGGCTGCCCATGGGAGGGAGCGCTCATCCCGCAGTCTCCTCGGGCTCACGTGGCATCGGCACCATCACGACCGGGATCGGGAAGGCCACCTGCTCGCGCTGCTGCCACCACGCGCGGCCCTTCTTGCCCACCAGCACCTGCGCGATCTCGAACAGGTTGCGCTTGAGCGGCCGGTTGACGCGCCAGGTCATCGTGAAACGCTCCTGGTCCGGCTCGAACACGAGGGTGTCGAGCGTGGCGAGGTAGTCCTCTCGCCCGCCCCTCTTCGGGAACACATGCACCGGCGCGTCGAAGTGCGGCAGCATGAAATGGCGCAGGCCGTCGGGCGTCAGGTGGCGCATCGCGACCTCCATCGGCGTGCGGCTGTGCGGGATCTGCTGGTCGAGCGGTGCGGCCTGGAAATACCGTTCGTCGAAATCGTGGGGCAGGAACGGGAATTCGTGGTCCAGCCAGCGCTGGTCATAGGTGCCGGCGTACACCGACCGCGACGACCAGCCACGTCCCAGCGGGCCGAACGCCATCGGGGCATAGGCTTCGGTCGGCCACTGGACCGGCTCCCCGACCACCTCGGTGTTCGGCAGCGGGCGGCCATCGACCCACTCCGTTTTCAGGTGCCGATGAAAGCCGCGACCGACCGGGTTGGGCATGTAGGCGTCGTGCTCCGCCGGATCTTCGGACGCCTGATCGACCCCACCGAAGGCCACGTCATACGAGATCGGCTGCTGCACGAACGCCCGCGGATCGGACACGCGGATGCCCGTGAGCCCCGCCTGCCAGACGCGGTCACCGACGACATCGAAGCGCTTGAGCATCGGCCCGACGCGCAGGACCACGTCGGTGCGGTCGGTCGGCCGGCCCTGCGGCGCATGGGCACTGCCGACGAGCAGGACATCGCAGGCGGGCTTGCGTGGCGCGAAATCGACCTCCTGCACGGGCGCCGACAGGCCCGGCGCCCCCGTGAACGTGTCGGCCATCACCAGCGGCAACTGCTGCTCGTGCAGCCGCACCGCCTCGTCCGGCTTGGGCAGCACGAAGGTGCCCTTGATCACCACCACCAGCGACTCCCGCCCACTGGGCGCCAGCCCCAGGTTGTAGCCGGCCAGCATGCGGGTGGAGTTGATCAGTTCCATGGCTCCGTTGGCTCAGTTGAGCTGCACCGAGCCGCCCTTGATGCGGTTCACGCCGCTGGACCGGCTGGACACATAAGCCCCCTGGATCAGCACCTTGCCCGCCTTGGTCAGCGTGATGCTCGCCAGCCCGCAGCGCAGCACCAGTTGCTCGCCCGCGTTCACCACCAGCCGCTGGCCATCGGCCTCGACCTGCACCTGCGCCGGCGGGTCGGGCAGCGGCCACGCACCGGGCCCGCGCAGCACGCCGGTGACGATCGGCCGCGCCACGTCGCCGCGCTCGAACACCAGCGTCACCAAGCGCCCGATGTGCGCGCCGTGCAGGTCAACCGTGGTTCGGGCGCGCAGGGCCGCGTGCGGATCGACCTCCGGCACCCGCACCAGCGCCGTCTCGCTGCCATCGCCGCTGAGCGCCAGCAACTCGCCGGTCCACACGCCGTGCAGCGGTTCGACCGGACCAGCCGTGGCCTTCACCGCTTCGTTCACGGCGTCTATTTCCAGCGAATCCCATGCACTCATGGCGTGTGTGTCCCGGTTCTGAACCTAGTTCTGAAGAATCTTCGACCCCTTCATCACGATGTCGCTCGACGCCTTGACGTTGACCTTGCCCGAGCCGTCGATCGTGATGTTCTTGCCCTTGAGGATGATCGTCCCATCCTTCTTCATCGTGATGCTGGCGCTGCCGGTCTTGATCGTCACCGAGTCGCCCGCGTCGATGACGAGGTTCTTGCCGACGGTGAGCGCATCGTCCTCGCCGACGCTGGTGCTGCGGGCCTTAGCGACGCTGGTGCTCTGGGCGCCGCCGACGGTGACACTGCGGTCAGCGCCGACGCTGGTGGTCTGGGCCGCGGCGACCGTGGTGGACTGCGCCGCGCCAACGTCGGTGCTCTGGCTGGCGCCGACGGTGATCGACTGGCTCGCGCCGACCGCCGTGGACTGGCTGGCCCCGACCGTCACGCTCTGCATCGCCCCGATCGCCACCACCTGGGCCGCGCCGATCGCGATTTCCTGCGCGGCACCGATGGCGATGGTCTCGTTGATGCCCACGGTGTGCGTGCGCTGCAGCGCGACGGTGGCGGTCTCGCTCGCGCCGACCGTGATCGTGCGGTTCGCGCCGATGCTGATCGACTCGTTCGCCCCCACGGTCTCGGTGCGGTTGGCGCCGATCGCGATGGTCTCGTGGCTGCCGACCTGCTCCCGGCGGTTCACGCCGATGGTGATGGTCTCGTTGTTGTCCACGGTCTCGGTGCGGTCGTGCTTCACATGCACCGTCTCGTCGTGGTCGATCGTCTTCCTGCGGTCATGCCCGACCCAGTGTGTCTCGTCGTTCTCGACCTCGATGTCCTGGTTCTTCTCGGCGTGCAGCCACACCTGCTCCGCGCCCTTCTTGTCCTCGAAGCGCAGCGCGTTGGCGTTGCCGTAGCCGCCGCCCTTGCTTGACCGCGTCAGGATGCCCGACTGCGTCATGTTCGCCGGCAAGTCCCACGGCGGCATCTGCTCCGCGTTGTAGACCCGGCCCGTGATCAGCGGCTGGTCCGGATCGCCCTCCAGAAAGCTCACCACCACCTCCTGCCCGATGCGCGGGATGTGGATCGAGCCGAAGTTCTTCCCCGCCCACGGGTGCGAGACGCGCACCCAGCACGAACTCTTCTCGTTCTTCTGCCCGTAGCGGTCCCAGTGGAACTGCACCTTCACCCGGCCGTACTTGTCGGTGTGGATCTCTTCGCCGCTCGGCCCGACCACCACGGCGGTCTGTGGCCCCTGCACGAATGGCCGAGTGGTCACCCGCGGCGGGCGGAACTGCTGCGCGTGCGGGATGGCGCTGAACTCGCTCTTCACCTGCGTGCCGCCGGTGCTGCCGGACTCGTAGGCGTCGAGGTGAACGTGTGTGCGGGTGCTGACGACGAGGTAGTCGGTGTTCTGGTCATCGCGCGGATGGCGCTGCAACGTGAAGCGGCAGCCGTCCTTCAGGCCCTGTGCGTTGGTGCTGGCGGTGACGGTGATGTGCTGCGTCTGGTGCTCGTCGAGCCGGGTTTCGGCGTACTGCTCGCCCTCGACCGCCTTGATGTATTCGCCGGGGTAGTCGAACACCTCGTGGTCCGCCTGCTCGTGGCCGCGCACATGCGACTCGTTCACCCGCAAGCTCGCCGACGGCCGCTCGAAGTCGTAGTCGGTCAGCGCCACCTTGCCGGTCTGCACGCCGTGGGTGACCTGCCAGCCGGTGACGTGGTCATGGTCCGGCGGCGCCTGGTCCGGCTGGTCGTAGTAGTCGATCCGTTCCGTGCCCGGTGCCGGATCATGCGCACCGGCCGCGTCCACCAGCACCAGTGTGTGCCCGGCGTCATCGTGGCGGAAATGCCAGTAGATGCCTTCCTGCTCCAGTAGGCGCGCCACGAAGTTGTAGTCGCTCTCGCGGTACTGCACGCAGTACACCCAGGGCTGGTAGGTGCGGTACAGGTTGAACTCGAACTTCGCCACCGGGTGGTCGCCGAAGACTTGCTTGACGATGTCCGGGACCGTCATCTCCTGGAAGATCCGGCAGTCGCTGGTGCGCGTCAGGAACCACAGCCACGGCCGTACCGTCATCGCGTAGCCGTAGTGCCGCCCGCTCGGCGCGCCCATGCCGAAGCGGGTGCAGTGGCCGCTCCAGTGGCGCAAGCTCCCGTCCCGCAGCGTCAGTTCCACGCTCACCACCTGCCCCAGCAGCGCGTCCGGCGCCACGTCCGGCTTCTCGCTGAGCAGGTGGAGCTGCACCTCGCCGAGCACGCTCAGCCCGGACGTCGCCGTCATCGACTCGAACAACAGGTCGGTGGCGGGCAGCGGGCTCTTGAAAATGATCGGTGGGGGGCTCGGCATGGCGGCTTCGTGGCGTCAGGGCCATCGTCGGCCGCCCCTGCCCCGCGGTAAAGCGACCAAAGTCACTCGACCGTGAACGCCAGCGTCACCACCCTCAGTCCACCAGCGCCGCCACCCTCAGGTGATGCCGCCCGATCAGCCGGCCCGGCAGCCGGTACACGCCCGGCGGCGTGCGGCTGACGCCGAGCCCGGCCTGCGGGCTGACCTGCACACGCCAGCGACCGTAGAAGTTGAAGGTCAGCACATCGTCCGGCGTCGGGCGCAGTTCGGTGACGATGCCGATGCCCTCCGGCCGTGCGAAGCTGAACCGCACCTCGTCGCGCAGTCGGTCCTGCTCATCAAGATAGACCAGGTGCAGCGCTTCGTCGAACGGTGCGTCGTAGCCGAGCAGCAGCAGGTGCCCGCCCTGGCAGCGCATCTGCGCGATCAGGTCGGTGCCGTCGGTGCGGGGCAGCACCACACGCCCGCCATGCGACACGCGGCTCCATACGCACATCGGTTCGCCTGGGCCAGTCAAAGGGTCAAGGTGGAAATCGTCGCAGAACTCCAAGGCGCAGGCTCCGTGCATCCATCGTGCGGCGGCGTCAACCAACAAGGCGGATGAACTCGATTCGACCGCAACGGGGCGGTCAGGATAGCGTCGATCACGCACCGTCCTGACCGGGCGGCAAGGCAACGTGCAACCGCTGGTGACATGACTCCCCGTCACCCCTCGCGCTATCGCACAGGACTGAAAGGCGTCGGGTCAAAAAGACTGTCCATGCCAAGCACACTGCGCTTGGGCTCCTGCACAGGCTGGAGCAATGGGCACAAACCGAACACACGGATCGGGTCAATCCGTCCGGCAATGCCCTTGCCGAGCAGTGCTTGCGTGCGAATCTCGAAATGCAGGTGCTGCTCCCTGGCCGGCATGCCTCGGGCGTTGCCCGTGTCACCGGTCAAGCCGACACACTGGTTCTGGCGCACCCGATCACCCACCTTGACATGGAATTGCCGCAGATGGGCATACGCTGCGTAGAGCTTCGGATAAGGCGCGAGGGTCGGCACCAGTTCGATGATCAGCAAATCACCGAAGTCCCCGCTCTTCGGCAAGGCATGGACCACCTTGCCATCGGCGATCGCATAACACGGTGTCCCGGTGAGCGCAGAGAAGTCCCATCCCTGATGACACCGCGGGGTCAGCTTGCCAGCCACCATGGCGTAGCGCCCGACGTTGTCACCGAACAGGTTCTTGCGCTTTTCGGCCAAGGTTGAACCGCGAATGATGTTCTCAGCCAGCGGCCAGGAAAAATCGGACATGGCACCCTCCGTTTTGTCGCTTCATCAATCAAACGAATACTGAAAATCCCCGTCCGCCACGCTGAGCCGGACCCCCTGCAGCGCCTGCCCCTGCGTCAGCCGCGTCAGGTACTCCACCGAAATCCGCGGCAGCACCGTGTTCGTCAGGATCGCGTCGATCACCCGCCCGCCCGACTCGGCTTCGCTGCAGCGCGCCACGACCAGCTGCACCACGTCGTCGCCATACTCGAACGGGATGCCGTGGTTGGCCGCGATGCGCTTGCGGATGCGGCCGAGCTGCAGCCGCACGATCTGGCCCATCATCTCGTCGGACAGCGGGTAGTAGGGAATCGTCACCAGCCGCCCCAGCAGCGCCGCCGGGAAGACCTTGAGCAGCGGCGCGCGCAGCGCCTGCGCGATGGCCTCGGGCTCGGGCATCAGGTCCGGGTCGCTGCACAGGCCCATGATGAGGTCGCTGCCGACGTTGCTGGTCAGCAGGATGATGGTGTTGCGGAAGTCGATGTCGCGCCCCTCCCCGTCCTCCATCCAGCCCTTGTCGAAGACCTGGAAGAAGAGTTCGTGCACGTCCGGGTGGGCCTTCTCCACCTCGTCGAGCAGCACCACGCTGTACGGCCGCCGCCGCACCGCCTCGGTCAGCACGCCCCCTTCGCCATAGCCGACGTAACCCGGGGGCGCGCCCTTGAGCGTGGAGACGGTGTGCGCCTCCTGGAACTCGCTCATGTTGATGGTGATGACGTTCTGCTCGCCGCCGTAGAGCGACTCGGCCAGCGCCAGCGCCGTCTCGGTCTTGCCCACGCCGGAGGTGCCGGCGAGCAGGAAGACGCCGATCGGCTTGTTCGGGTTGTCGAGCCGGGCGCGCGAGGTCTGGATGCGCCGGGCGATCATCTCCAGCGCGTGTTTCTGGCCAATCACACGCTGGTTGAGCGTGTCGGCGAGTTCGAGCACCGCCTGCACCTCGTTCTTGACCATGCGGCCCACGGGGATGCCGGTCCAGTCCTGCACCACCGCCGCCACCGCCTGCTCGTCCACGGTCGGCAGGATCAGCGGCGCGTCGCCCTGGTGCGCGGCAAGTTCGGCCTGCAGCGCCTGCAACTCGGCCAGCGCGTCGGCGCGCTCGGCGTCGGTCAGCGGCGCGGGCGGGTCGGTCTGCACATCACCGGGTTGTGCGCGCAGGCGGGCGCGCAGCGCCAGCAGCCGATCGACCAGCGCCTTCTCGTGGTCGAAGCGGGTCTTCAGCTCGGCCTGCCGGACCTCTTCGGCCGCGATCGCCGCCTCGACCCGCGCCTGCCGGTCCGCGACCACCACGCCAATCGCCACCTCGCGCTCGATCAGACCGCGCTCCACCGTCAGCGCCTCCAGCCGGCGCTGGCTGTCCTCCAGCGCGGGCGGCGTCGCGTGCAGGCTCACCGCCACCCGCGCACACGCCGTGTCCAGCAGGCTCACCGCCTTGTCCGGCAACTGCCGCGCCGGGATGTAGCGGTGGGACAGCCGGACCGCCGCCTCGATCGCCTCGTCGAGCAGCACCACACGGTGGTGTTTCTCCAGCACCGTCGCCACGCCGCGCAGCATGTGGACCGCCCGGGCCTCGTCCGGCTCGGGCACCTGCACGACCTGGAAGCGCCGGGTCAGCGCGGGATCCTTCTCGATGTGCTTCTTGTACTCGGCCCAGGTGGTCGCAGCGATGGTGCGCAGCTTGCCGCGGGCCAGCGCGGGCTTGAGCAGGTTGGCCGCGTCGCCCGTACCCGCCGCGCCGCCGGCGCCGATCAGCGTGTGCGCCTCGTCGATGAACAGGATGATCGGCTTGGCCGACGCCTGCACCTCGTCGATCACGCTGCGCAGCCGGCTCTCGAACTCGCCTTTCATGCTGGCGCCCGCCTGCAGCAGCCCGATGTCGAGCACGTGAAGCTCCACCTCCTTCAACTGCGGCGGCACGTCGCCCTGCACCAGCCGCTGCGCGAAACCCTCGACCACCGCCGTCTTGCCCACGCCGGCCTCGCCGGTGAGGATCGGGTTGTTCTGGCGGCGGCGCATCAGGATGTCGACGATCTGGCGGATCTCCTCGTCGCGGCCGGTCACCGGGTCCAGCTCGCCCGCGCGGGCCTTCTCGGTCAGGTTGACGGCGTACTTCTTCAGCGCCTCCTGCTTGCCCATCGCGGCCGGGGCGATGGCGCCGCTGGCCTCGCCCGGCGCGGCGTCGGGGGTCTGCGCCGCGCCCGTGGCCTCCTCGGGCGAGCCGGCGACGATCTGCGCAAAGTCACGGCCGAGGACGTTGGCGTCCACGCGGTCGAACTGGCGGCTGATCTTCTGCAGGCGCTGGAACAGGCGGTCCGTCTTGAGCAGGCCGAACAGCAGGTGGCCCGTGCGGATCTGTGCCGCGCCGAACTTCAGCGTCGTGTAGACCCAGGCGCGCTCGACCGCGTCCGGCACCGACTCGGCAATGTCGGAGATGGTGGTGGCGCCACGCGGCAGGCGGTCCAGCGCGGTGGTCAGGTCCGAGGCCAGCCGGCCGGTGTCGAGGCCGAAGTGGCGCAGGATGCGGTGCAGGTCGCTGTCCTGCGCGTTGAGCAACTGCGCCAGCCAGTGCTCCAACTCCACATACGGATTGCCCCGCAGCTTGCAGAACACGAACGCACCCTCGATCGCCTGGTAGGCCATGGGGTGGAGCTTGCCGAACAGGGCGGCGCGGCTGATTTCAGACATGCGGATCTCCCGTGGATCGTTCAGGTTGGACCAGCCGGTCGGCCCGGTCCGGGTGCGGGCCGCGGCGGCCGAGCCAGGTGCTCAGGCCGAGCCGCGTGCGGTGGCCGCCGTGGCGCGTGCCGAGCCGCAGCGCGGGCACCTCGGCGCCGCGCAGCACCGGCTGCACATCCCACACCAGCGAGCGCCCGACAAATTGCCGCACCCACTCGCGCAGCGCCAGCAGCGCCGACGCCCCCGGCAGGAAGCGTTCGTAGTCCACCAGCGACAGCGGTCCGAGGCGGATGCGGAAGCGGTATTGCCGGTCCCAGACGCGGCTGCCAGCGACGACATCGACGCCGAGCCGGTTCCGGTGACCAGCCTCCCAGACCGACACCAGCCGCGTGCGGTCCTCGCGGCGCAGCGCCATCCAGTGGCCGATGTGCGGCAGCACGCGCACTGGCACGCGGAAATGGCTGGCCAGCAGCTTCTCCAGCCCCTCGGCGTTGCGCGGGCCGCGCATCAGGTGGGCGATGTGGTGGCGGCGGGCGTCGTCGGGAACATGCTCGGCGGCGGACACCCGCGCCGGAGAGCCCAGCCCGATGAAAGCACCCGACCAGCGCGCGAAATCGTCGTCGCCCGGCCGGTCGCGCTGCACCACCGGCTGCGCCTGTGCCCAGGCGCGGTAGAACAGCAGCAGCGCCCGGTGGTGGAACACATCCGCAAAACGGGCCAGCGTCGGGTCGTTGTGCTGGCGCAGCCGCTCGCGCACGAACTCAGTCAGGTGCAGCGGCATCGGCCCCATCGGTCCGAACAAGCCGAAGAAGCGCACGCCCAGCCGCGGCATCGGCCCCGCCCCCTGCTCCAGCGACGACAGCGCGGCCGGCGCAAAGTCCAGCTCGATGTCCTGCCCCAGCCGCACCGGCTCGACGCCGGGGCGCAGCGCCTCGCCCAGCCGGGGCGCGGCCGGGTGCAGCGCCTCCAGCCGGCGCAGCGTGTGGAAAAAATCGTGCGCCCACGGCTCGCTCGCCAGCGCGGTCCACAGCGCCTGCGTGTCGGCCGTGTGCGGGTCGGCGCTCACAGCAGTGGCGCCACACCACAGCGCGGCGGCCAGCGCATCAGCTCGCCCCGGGTGGTCGAGCGCAGCGTGGTTTCGGTGAAGCTGTTGATCGCGGCGTGGCGGGCGAAGAAGCGCTCCAGCACGCTGCCGAAGAGAAACGCGCTGCCGCCCTGGAACGCCAGTTCGTCCACCTCCACCGTCACCGCCACCCCGCTGCCGAAGGTCAGCGGCCCCGAGAACGGCAGCCGCCGCGTCACCGCCCGTGCCTCGACCGTCAGCAGCCCCTCGACCCAGCGCCGCCAGCCCGTGTCAGCCTCGTTGCCGAACAGCAGCAGCAGGCTGCGCAGCGCCGCCGCCGCGCGCCGCGGATCCTCGCCCGCGATCGTCAGGTGGTCCAGGCTCAGCAGGCTGACCAGCGACCAGCCGATGTGACCGCGCGGCAGGCGCTGCACCGGGCGCGTCGGCCCGCGCAGCGTCTCGACCCGCTGCACCGGCCCCGGCACCTCCAGCGTCCAGCGCCCCGCCCGCCCGGCCGCGTCCGCGCCGCCAACGCCCGACACCGTCTGCGCCGTCTGCACCGCGCCGGGCAGCAGCACCGGCAGGTCGCGGTTGGTCACCCACGCCGTCACCGAGAGCTGGCGCAGGTCGGCGGCGTGCGGCGCCTGCTGTGCATCGACCAGCGACAGGAAACACTCGGTGCCGACAAACGCCGTGCGCGGCCCCTGCTGGCGCTGGCGCTCGGACCAGACCCGCGGCTCGCGGCGCACGGTGTAGTAGGCGTCGTGGCGCGCCTCCTCGGTGTGGAAGGCGGCGTAGAGCGGCAGGAAGGTCTGCTGCGCCTGCGCGCCGCTGCCGTGGCCGGTGACGCTGTCGAGTGCGTGGACCTCGAAGTCCATCGGCCGGGTCCGGTCGGGCACGACGTGGTGTTCCCAGGTGCCTGGCGTGATGGCGATGCGGTCAAGGCGCTTGCGGAACAGGTTGATCGCGGGCGTGCAGAACAGCGCCAGCGCCTCCCGGTCGACCACCGCCTCCAGCGTGGGATCGCCCCGACCGAACAGCACCACCAGCTCCGCCTCGTTCCCGCGCACCGGCGCCAGCCGTGCGCGCAGCTCGTCCAGCGCGAAGAACAGCAGCCGCTGCGGCAAGGCGGCGTATTCCTGCAGCAGCCGGTGGCCCGAGAACCCGCGCAGCGTCTCAGGCAACAGCGCCTCGTCGTCGCCGAAGCCGAGCGCCCGCACCGAGGCCGCGCCGCGCCACTGCCGCCGCGGATCGACCGGGGGCTGCGCCGGTCCGGCCGGCGCCGCCCCGCCCACGACCCAGCTCCCCAGCGCCTGCCCCGTCACCAGCTCGTGCAGGCGCAGCGCCGTCTCGTCCGCCGCGCTCAGGTAGAACGCCAGCGTGTCCAGCGGCAACTGGTTGAGCGCCACGCCGTGGCTGCGCAGCCGGATGCGCAGCCCGCCGCGCACCTGCCGCCCGACCGGCAGCCGGTTCACCGGCAGGTCGGGCGCGTGGGTGAAGTACTGCACCGCCGCGATCTCCAGCGGCCACAGCGTCACCGCGTGCGCGGTGCGGAACTCGCAGCGGGTGTTCTGGCCGCGCGCGGCCTCGCTGTGCAGCGCCGTGCCCCGCGGCACCGCAAACCCTTTGGTCAGCGCCGGGTCGAGCAGGTCCGGCTGCATCCGCACCACCGCCATGCTCGGCACCGGCGCCACGAAGTTCGGGCACACCGTCTCCAGCAGGTGGCCGACGAGGCGCGGGTATTCGCTGTCGATCTTGAGCTGGATGCGGGCCGCCATGAAGGCGAAGCCTTCGAGCAGCCGCTCCACATAAGGATCGGCCACCTCGACGCCGTCCATCGTCAGCCGGCCAGCGATCTTCGGGAACTCGCGGGCGAACTCGGCGCCGACCTCGCGCAGGTGGGCCAGCTCCTCGTTGTAGCGGCGCAGCAGGCCCGGGTCCATCAGGCGCGCCCTCCGGTGCTCGCCGCACCCGCGGCTCCGCTCGGTGTCGCCGCCAGCACGCTGCGCCCGGTCTCGCGCACCTCGATCTGCCCGGCCTCCAGGTCCAGCCGCGTGCGCAGCAGCAGCTCCATCGGCACCGGCTGCGCCCACAGGTGGCCGCGGATCTCGAACTCGATGATGTTGTGCGTGTCCAGCACCGAGCTGAATTCGAGCGCCTTCACCGTCAGCGTGCCCGGCAGGATGCGCGGCTCGAAGCGCAGGATCGCCTGGCGCATCAGCCGCTCCAGCGTCGGCACATCCACCCGCGACGCAAGCTGCCCGGCCATCGGGGGCAGGCCGAAGTTCAGCACCGACTGCGCCGCCTGCGGGTGCTGGCGCGCGTCCTCGGTCGACAGCGGCTGCACGGCGTTGAGCAGCCATGCCAGGTCGCGCAGCACAGCGCCGCGCATCTGGCCCTTGTTCATCACCCGCGCCGCATCGGCGTCGGTGCGCACCGCGCGCTCGTGGTCGATCAGCCGATCCAGCAGGGCCGGCTGCAGCCTGTCCTGGATCTGCGTGGCCATGGCGCTCAGTGCCCCGCCGTCTCGGTCGGCTGCAGCACGAGTTCGCGCACGTCGAGCAGGCCCAGCTCCGGCCCGCTGCTGGTCAGCACCCGCTGCCCCACCCCGCGGTAGTGCTCCGGCGCGTGCTCGGGCGCCAGTGCATGCCAGTCGGTGCGGCGCGCCAGCTCCAGCGCGTCGTTGTGTGCGGTGTCAAGGTAGACGCCCAGGTCGGGACCGGCGTAGCGCGTCGGGATCAGCGCCACCGACTCGCCGCCGTTCGGCAGGAACAGGTGCGCCGGCATCCACACCAGGTCGCGCAGGTCCGTCGGCGGTTCCACCACGACCCGGCGCACCTGCGACAGTGGCAGCCAGCCATAGCGCCCGCGCAGCACCACCTCCAGCACCGGGCCGAGCCGCGAATCGGCGTCGGCGATCCAGTCGAAGGGCTCGCCGTTGAGCGTGCCGGCGGTGGCGGGCGCCTCGTCGAGCGCCCGCGCCCGCAGCACCGCGGCCGCCGCCCCATCGCCACGCGCATCGGCCGCCAGCGCCTCGATCAGCAGCCCCATCCACGACGCCGGCTCGCCGAACACCATCGGCGTGGCGCGCCCGGTCATCACCGCCTGGCGCACCACCTCGCACTGCAGTGCCTCGCGGTAGGTGTTGACCATCGCCAGCGTGCTGGCGTCGAGGTCGCCGCAGACCTTGAGCTGGTTGCCGGCCCGCTCCCACTGCTGCTGCACGGCCAGCAACTGGAACAGGAAGGTGCGCAGCCGCACATCGCCGGGCTGCTTGCGCACCTGCTGCTGCAGGGACATCAGCGCGGCGGAGAGGTCGCCTTGGACGAGCAGTTGTTCGGCAGAGGAAGGTGCGGTCATGGTTCAGACTTCATCGGTGAAGACATAGCCCGCGCCGCGCTGACCGGTGCGTTGCTGGGGCGTGTACTCGATCTCGACCTTGGTGAAGGCGACCGTGATGCGCTCGACCACGTCGCCATCCTCGATGCTGTCCAGGTCCACGTTGGTGATGCGGGCGTTCTTCAGCGTCATGCGGAAGAAGTCCTGCTGCCCCTCGCCGGCCTTGCGCATCGTCAGCCGCGCTTCCTTCACCTCGTCGTTGGTGGCCAGCGCGCTCAGCAGCGCGGTGCTGGCGGTGTCGGTGCCCTTGAGAAAGGTGAGGTTCTTGTACGAGCGGCGCGCCGTGGCCTGCACCGAGCCCATCGCCGTCGGCGCCGACACGCCCCACGACCACGCGCGCACGGTGATGTCGTCCTCGTGGCCGGGCGTGATGCACTCGCCCTTGACCTTGCCGGCGCGCCTGGTCTGGAGGTGGAGGTAGGTGTCGGTGGTCACGGTGTCGCCGCGCAGTTCAGCGCGTCTCGGTCGTCGCCAGGTTCCAGCCGAACTTCACCTCGCCGCCCAGCGCGCCCTTGTCGTCCTGTGGCTTGTAGGAAAACTCGATGTCCTTGTAGGTCATGGACACCGACTCGGTGATGTCGCCGCCCGACGAGCCGGCCGGGGCGATGTGGTTGATGAGGACTTCCTTCATCGTGATCTTGAAGAAGTCCTTCTGGCCTTCGCCGGACTTGCGGGCGACCACGACGACGGTGGCGAAGTGCTTGCCCTGGGCGCAGTGCTTGGCCAGGACCGGCGAGGCCTTGTCGTAGGTGTGCACGAACTGGAAGGGATGGCCTTCGCCCTTGCCCTTGCCGGAGCCGCCGCCCGACAGCGCCGAGCCGTTGGCCGCGCCCCAGCTCCAGGACAGCACTTCGATCTGCCCCTTGTGGTCCTTGTGGGTGGCTTCGCCATCGACGCCGTCGAACTTGATGTGGGTATCGGTTGCCATGGTGAGGATCCTCTGCTGTGTGGACTGTGTGGATGACTAAGTTCAGGCCTGCTTCTGGGAAGGCAGCTTGGAGACGAGGCGCAACGACACCGTCAGCCCTTCGAGCTGGTAGTGCGGGCGCAGGAAGAACTTGGACGTGTAGTAGCCGGGGTTGCCGGGAATTTCTTCCACCACCACCTCGGCGGCGGCCAGCGGCTTCTCGGACTTGGTGACCTCGGACGAGTTGGCCGGGTCGCCATCGACGTAGTTCATGATCCAGGCGTTGAGCCACTTGGCCATGTCGTCGCGTTCCTTGAACGAGCCCACCTTGTCGCGCACGATGCACTTCAGGTAGTGCGCGAACCGGCAGGTCGCGAACAGGTAGGGCAGGCGCGCGGCGAGGTTGGCGTTGGCGGTGGCGTCCGGGTCGTCGTATTCGGCGGGCTTCTGCAGCGACTGCGCGCCGATGAAGGCGGCGAAGTCGGAGTTCTTGCGGTGGACCAGCGGCATGAAACCGTTCTTGGCCAGCTCCGCCTCGCGCCGGTCGCTGATGGCGATCTCGGTCGGGCACTTCATGTCCACGCCGCCGTCGTCGGTCGGAAAGGTGTGCGTCGGCAGGCCCTCGACCGCCCCGCCCGACTCGATGCCCCGGATGCGCGAGCACCAGCCATAGAGCTTGAACGAGCGGTTGATGTTGGTCGCCATCGCATACGCCGAGTTGGCCCAGGCGTACTTGCTGTGGTCGGCGCCGGCGGTGTCTTCCTCGAAGTGGAAGTCCTCGACCGGGTTGGTCTTGGCGCCGTAGGGCTGACGGGCCAGGAAACGCGGCATCGCCAAGCCGATGTAGCGCGCGTCGTCCGACTCCCGCAGCGAGCGCCACGCGGCGTACTGCGGCGTCGTGAAGATCTTGGTCAGGTCACGCGGGTTGGCAAGTTCCTGCCACGACTCCATCTGCATCAGCGTCGGGCCGGCGGCCGCGATGAACGGCGCGTGCGCAGCAGCCGCGACCTTGGCCATCTCGCCGAGCAGCTCGACATCGGGCGGCGTGTGGTCGAAGTAGTAGTCGCCGACGAGGCAGCCGAAGGGCTCGCCGCCGAACTGGCCGTACTCTTCTTCGTAGACCTTCTTGAAGACGGGGCTCTGGTCCCAGGACGTGCCCTTGTAGCGCTTGAGCGTCTTGTGCAGCTCCTGCTTGGAGATGTTCATGACGCGGATCTTCAGCATCTCGTCGGTTTCGGTGTTGTTGACGAGGTGGTGCAGGCCACGCCAGGCGCTCTCCAGCTTCTGGAACTCTGCCTGGTGCAGGATCAGGTTGACCTGTTCGCTGAGCTTGGCGTCGAGCGCGGCGATCATCGCCTCGATCGAGCGCAGCACGTCGCCGTCGATCAGCGCGGTCTGCGCCAGCGCCTGCTGGGCCAGCGTCTGCACCGCCTGCTCGACGGCCGAGCGCACGTCGTCGCTCTTGGGCTTGAACTCCTTGTCGAGCAGCGCGGCGAAGTCGTTGCCCTGGTATTCCACACCGGCAAGCGCGGTGGCGACGGTCTGGGTATCGGTAGCGGTGTTGGCCATGTCGGTTCAGCTCCTGGGTCAGGCGGTCGGCTTGGCACTGGAGGCCAGCGCCTGCAGCAGCGCGGGGTCCTGGATGACCTGGGCCAGCAGCTCCTCGGCGCCGGTCTTGCCGTCCATGTAGGTGATGAGGTTGGAGAGCTGCTGGCGCGCCTGCAGCAACTGGTTGAGCGCATCGACCTTGCGCGCCACCGCTGCGGGCGAGAAGTCGTCCATCGACTCGAAGGTGATGTCCACCGACAGGTTGCCCTCGCCGGTCAGCGTGTTGGGCACCTGGAACGCCACCCGCGGCTTCATCGACTTCATGCGCGAGTCGAAGTTGTCCACATCGACATCAAGGAACTTGCGGTCCGCCACGGGGGCCAGCGGCTCGGCCGGCTTGCCCGACAGGTCCGACAGCACGCCCATCACGAACGGGAGCTGCACCTTCTTCTCGGCGCCGTAGAGTTCGACGTCGTACTCGATCTGCACGCGCGGGGCGCGGTTGCGGGCGATGAATTTCTGACTGCTGGTGGCCATGGGGCGTGTCCTCTCGGGGGTCAGGTGGTCAGGAACCGGTGGCCTCATCAAAGGACAGGCCGGCGATCTTCTCGACGGAATCCATGCCGTCCGGGGCAAGGTCGCGGATGATCTCGAAGAAGTTCTTGGTCATGAGACGCTGGGCGCGCTTGATGAGCAGCGGCGCGGGGTGGGACGGCTCGTTGCGCTCGATCCACTCGCACACGCGCTCCAGCATGCGGATCGCGTCGTCGCGGCTGGCGATCTGGCCCGGCGCGACCACGACACCCACAGCTGCGGCTGCCGCCGCAGGCCATGTACCGGCGGGTACCGGCACCGCAGCCACTGCCTCGGTCGGCGCCACCACACTGGCCGCTGCCCCGGCCGCCACGTCAGCGATGGCGCGCACCAGCAGGCGCAGCGGCTTGAATTCCGGGCTGGCCGTGCCGACCCGCTCGGTCAGCAGCGCATCGAGTTGCGCGACCTGCGCCGGCAGACCGGCCAGTCGGGCGGTGAACCCCGGCTCCGCCGCGTCCGCTGCCAGCAGCACGGGCGCCAGCGCGGCAGCCGACGGCAGCCGCTCGTCCGGCCCGGCCACCGCCTTGCCGCTGGCCAGCTCGATCATCCGGCCCGTCACGCCGCTGCGATCGCCCGGCACCCGCGCCGCCCGCACATCGGCCAGCACCGACATCAGGTCCGTCAGCGGCGCCAGCGCGTTCAGGCGCTCGGTCGGGTCGTCGCCGTCGGTGGCGTCGAGCTGCGGGTAGACGTGGTCCCAATGCCGCTCCAGCAGCCCAGTGACCAGCGCCAGCCCGTCCGACAGCGCGCCCAGGCCCTGCAGACGCAGGCTGGCACGGATCAGGTGAAGCGACACCCGCAGGTCACGGGTGCGCGCGAACAGCGCCAGCGCCAGCCGGCGCATCTCGCCCCAGTCGGGGTCTTCGGCCGGGATGACGGTGTCGCCGAACTGCTGCTCGGGCTTGCCACGGGCAGCGGTCTCCAGCAACTGGAAGGCCTCGTCGTCGTACTCCATGTCCGGCGGACCGCACGGCGCGGCCTCGTCCAGCGGCAGCAACAAGGCATCGACATCGAAGGCAGGCATGGCGGCGGGCAGTCAGACAGGCCTCAGACAGGCCTCCAGTGGGTGATGACCCAGTCTAGGCATTGCGCCCGATCCGAAAATCTGCCGAAAGTCACTTCCTCCCCAGCGCCTGGTCCCCGGCCCCAAGTCTCACAGCGTCATGCGCCGCAGCGCCGACATCAGCTTGCGCGGCTGCACCGGCTTGAACAGCAGCGGCACCCCGGCGGCCATCACGCGGTGCATCTCGTCGGCGGTGGTGTCGCCGGTGATGACCACGGCCGGCACCTGGCTGCCGCAGACCTCCCGCACCCGTGCCACCGCGTCGAGCCCGTCTTCCCCATCGGCCAGGTGCAGGTCCGACAGCACCAGGTCCAGCCCGTCGCCGAGCCGGCGGGCATGGGCCACGGCCTCGTCCACCGTGGCCGCCATGTGCGGCTCGTAGCCCCATTCCTCCAGCACCACGCACAGGCCCTCGCGGATGCTGTCCTCGTCGTCGATGACCAGGATGGTGCGGGCGGCATAGACCGGCAGCGGCACCGTGTCGGCCGCGGCGGTCACCCGCTCGACCTCGTCGAAATCGCTGGTGGACACGCCGAGCCGGAACACTGTGCCGCGCCCGGGACGGGAGGCGACCGTCAGCGTGTGGCCCATGAGCCGCACCAGCCGCTTGACGATGGCCAGCCCGAGCCCGAGGCCGCGCTGCCGGCGCCGTGTGCCATCGCGGACCTGGTAGAACTCGTCGAAGATGCGCGGCAGCTCGTCCGGCGCGATGCCGCTGCCCGTGTCCCAGACCTCGATGCAGATCTGCCGGCTGCGGGTGCGGGTGCGGGCCACCACCACCACGCCACCCTCGCGGGTGTGGCGCAGGGCGTTCTGGATCAGATTGCCCAGCACCCGCTCCAGCAACTGCGGATCGCTGCGCACCGACTTGCCCCCCGGCGAGAACCGCAGGCTCAGTCCCGCCGCCTCGGCCACGCCGGCGAAATGCAGGTGCAGCCGCCGGAACACGTCGCGCAGGGCGAAATACTGCAGGTTGGCCTCCATGGAGCCGGCGTCCAGGCGCGACATGTCCAGCATCGCGCCGAAGGACTGGTCCAGCGCCTCGATGGAGCGGACCATGTTGCGCACCAGCGCTTCATCCGGCCCGCCGCGCACGCGCCGCTCCAGCGTCGAGACAAACAGCCCGAGCGCGTGCATGGGCTGGCGCAGATCATGGCTGGCGGTGGCGACAAACCGGTTGGCGTCGTGCTGCGCCCGCACGGCGGCATCGCGCTCGCTGGCCAGCGCGGCACTCAGGTCGTCGGCGGCCAGCCGCGAACGGGTGGCGCGCTGCCAGACGTCGGCCATCTGGCGCTGCAGCCACAGCGCCAGCACGGCGGCCACCAGCAGCGTCATCCCCAGCCGCACTTCGCCCAGCCCCGCGCACACCAGCGCCG
Source organism: Sphaerotilus sp. (assembly GCF_034519685.1). Taxonomy (GTDB): domain Bacteria; phylum Pseudomonadota; class Gammaproteobacteria; order Burkholderiales; family Burkholderiaceae_C; genus Sphaerotilus. The sequence goes on from NZ_JAXHOF010000003.1 coordinate 1,340,966, forward strand.
CGCCCCCCGCACTCCAGGCCGCCACCCGCGCCAGCGCCGGCAGCGCCGCCCAGACCGCTGCCGCATACAGACAGGCCAGCACCAGCACCACCGTCAGCTCCGGCTCCAGCCGGGACGCCACGGCCAGGTTGACCGACAGGTTCAGCGCCGGGGTCAGCACCGCCACCGCCATCATGCGCACCCAGACCCGGCGCTCCCGCCGCAGCGTGGTGCGGTGCAGCACCGCGCCGAACAGCAAGCGGCGCTGCATCTGCAGGCACACCAGCAACCACACCAGCGACCCGGCCGCACACAGCAGCACCAGCAGACGCTGCTGCAAGCCGCCTTGCCAGACCGCGAACAGCAGGTTCGACGCCGCCAGCACGAGCAGCACACCCGGCCCGCGGTCCACTGCCTCCACGAAGGCAGCATCCTGCAGGCGGCGCTCGATCGAGCGTCGCTCGCTGGCCGGAGGCTGCGGCGCGCTGCCCGACAGCGCAGCGTCCGGTGCCCCGGCAGGCCCGACCACCGTGAACCGCGCCACGCCGGACGCCGCAGCGGCGGGCGTCGGGGCCACGCTCAACGGAACAGGCTGATCAGGTGCGAGCGCGATTTCACGTCCAGCGCGAGCAGGAGCGACGAGACGTAGTTCTTCACCGTGCCGAGCGACAGGCCGGTGGCGGCGCTGATTTCCTGGTTGGTGCAGCCGGACAGCACCAGCTCCAGCACCTCCAGGTGCCGAGGCCCCAGCTCGGCGATGCGGTCGAACACCGCCGAGCCCGGCATGTGCGGGAACATCACCGACGACAGCCCGCCCGAGCGGCGCAGCCCGAGCCGCTCGTCACCGGGCAGCAGGGCCGCCAGCGCAGCCGTGAGGTCTTCCGCCGCACCCGTCTTGCGGATGTAGCCGCGCGCGCCCAGGGCGCGTGCCTGGCGGATCACGAATTCGTCCTGGGTGCCGCTGAACACCACGACCTGGGCGGCCGGAAAGGCCTCCATGAACTGCCGCAGGCCCTGCAGCCCCTTGCAATCGGCCAGATTCAGGTCCAGCAGCACGGCGTCGATGTCGCCGTGCTGCTGGTACAGCGCCATGCCATCGCGCAGGTTGTCGGCCTCCAGCCACTCGACCGGCACGCCACGCAGTTCGGCGCACAGCGTGCGCACCCCCACACGGATGAACTCGTAGTCGTCGATCAGCAGCAACCTGGCGGGCTCCGGTACGCTGCAACCGATGGGTTCGGTTCCGCCCATCACCCGCCCTCGGGCGCTGTTTGAACTGCTGACCATTTCCATTCCAATCCCCCAATCGAACTGCAACTGCTTGACACGCACGCGGCGCGCTTGGGCGACACTGTGCGTGCGCCATCTTTTCGCGGCATCCTCAAATTTGAGGGTATACGCCATGAACCCAGATCCAAATCCGGTAATTTTTCACTGTCAGCCACACTGCTTCCATGGCCCTCACTCCACGCCTGATCGCGATGCTCACCCTCCCTCCCCTGCTGTGGGCGGGCAATGCCGTGGTCGGCCGCATGACCGTGCCGCATGTGCCACCGATGCTGCTGAACGCGATGCGCTGGTCGGTGGTGCTGCTGGTGCTGCTGGTGGTCGGGCGCCAGGCCATCGCCACGGCGGAACGGCGGTCCGACATCTTCAAGCGCTGGCCCCACCTGGCGCTGATCGGACTGCTCGGCATGGGCGCCTACAACGCGCTGCAGTACCTGGCCCTGACGACCTCGACCCCGATCAACGTCACGCTGATCGCGGCCAGCATGCCGCTGTGGATGCTGCTGGTGGGCGCCCTGTTCTTTGCCGAACGGCCGCGGCTGTGGCAGGTGGTCGGCGCAGCGCTGTCGCTGGTGGGCGTGATGACGGTGCTGGGACGCGGTCAGCTGTCGACGCTGGCGGCGGTGCGCTTCGTGCAGGGTGACCTCTACATGCTGGCCGCGGCGGCGAGCTGGGCGGGGTACAGCTGGCTGCTGGCCCGCCCACCCGCATCGATGCTCGGCAACGCCCGGCCGCGGATCACCGAAGCCGACGGCCAGAGCCGCCCCTGGACCTGGCAGGAGTTCATGCTGGTGCAGACCCTGTTCGGCATCGTCTGGGCGAGCAGTGCGGCCGGGATCGAGGCGGTCGTGGCGCCGCGGCCGGTGGAGTGGTCAGCGGGGGTGGTGGCCGCGATCGCCTACATCGTGGTCGGACCGTCGCTGATCGCCTATGCCTTCTGGGGGCGGGCGGTGGCGGCGGTCGGCCCCACCACGGCGGGCATCTTCGCCAACCTCACGCCGCTGTTCGCCGCGCTGCTGTCCACCGCGATGCTCGGCGAAGCGCCGCACGGCTACCACGTCGTGGCGTTCGCGCTGATCGTGGCGGGGATCCTGGTGTCCTCGCGGCGCTGAAGCCGGCGCGGCCCGCCAGTCACGGTGCGCACAGGTCGCGCCCTGCCTCCAGCCCGCCATCCGGAGAGCGCACCCCGGCGCAGCCCAGCAGCGTCGAGAACAGGTGGTGATGGGTGACATCTGCGCCGCTGCCCTCTCGCAGGGACTGCGCCCGTGCCATGGCGCGGTGCACACCCGGCCCGAGTGCCGGATCCGCCATGGCAGACGGCGACGCCCACAGCAGCAGCGGCACCCGCAGCTGCTCGGGCGGTGCGATGGCCCGCGGTGTCGCATGGAAATGGCTATTTTCCCCGATCGACTCGCCGTGGTCCGAGGTGAAGAGCACCAATGCCCGCTTCGTGCGCAGCGTGTCGAAGAGTTCGCCCAGCACCCGGTCGGTGTAGAGGATGCTGTTGTCGTAGGCGTTGAGCAGTTCGTCGCGGGAGCAGAAGCGGTTTTCCATGTCGCACACCGGCTGCCAGCGCGCCTGCTCGGTCGGGTAGCGCCGGCTGTAGAGGTAGTGCGAGCCCTTGGTGTGCAGCACGATCGCCCGCCGTCCCGCCCCGCGCTGTTCGAGCGCGCGGGCGACCTGCGGCACCAGCAGGCCATCCAGGTCGGGCACTCCCGCGCCCGCCTCGGCCATGATGACCTCGCGCAGCTTGTAGAAATCCGGACGCACCCGCTGGTAATAACCGGCCTCGCCCTGCATGGCAAACAGGTCGATCGTGAAACCCAGCGTGCGCAGCACGGCAAAGACAGGCTGCTCCAGGATCTCGTCCCGCTGGTGCAGGCCGTCGCCGGGCATCACCCCGCCGGCACGCACGAACATGCAGGCCAGCGACAGCTTGGTCGACGTGTCACAGGCCGTCGCCCGGAAAGCGGCCAGACGCCCCTGGTCCTGCTCAGCCTGCAGCCGTGGGGTGGTCGGCCGGTGGTGACCGAGCACCCCGAAATGGTCCCAGCGCGCACTCTCGCCGATCACCACCACCACCTGCAGATCCTGCGGCAGGTCGGTGTCGAGGTAGCGGTGGCGGGTGGCCGGGTGGACCAGCGACGCCTCGCTGCGCCAGGCAGCCACTTCGTTGCCAACGACCATGGCGACGCCAGCCAGCCAGTTCATCGGCAGGTAGCTGTGCGCCATCACGCCAGTGAAGCTCGCGTGCAGGCCGCGGCCCCCCGTCTCCAGCTGGCGGGCCACCTGACGCAGGCCGGCCACCACCACCACCAGCACCAGCAACGCGACCCCCAACCGCAACAGCGTCGCAGGCCGGGACAGGGTCGGCAACCCCGCATGGGCCGGCCTGCGGCGGGTCATGCGCAGGAACCACCAGGCCGGCAACCCGGCCAGCAGCAGCACCCAGGCCGCCAGGAACATGCCCACCACCTCGCCGGACATGGCATGGTCGGTCGTCAGCACCGCCTTGACCACGCCATAGCCGATCACGACATCGAAACGGACCATGAAATAGGCGCACAGCACCGAAATCACCAGCGCCAGCATCCCCGTGATCTGCAGCGCACGGCGCCCCAGCAGCGCAGCCAGCCAGAGCAGAACCGACGTCACCGCCACCGGCAGCAGCAGCTCCAGCGCACCGCCGAGCCAGACCGTGCGCCAGGGAGCCGAGGCATAGACGGACGCCAGCCGGTCGGTCCAGACCACGAGGTTGAGAAGGCCCCCGATGAACAGCGCCAGCGCCCAGACGGGCTTGTCAGAAATGGTCAATTGCATGCACAACCCGTCACCAGTGCCCCGCGCACTTTCATGGCGTTCGAGTGGGCGGAGATCCTGACGGTTCCAGATCCGATCCCGGATCCGTGTTTACCCGAATGCTCGGCTGCGCCAATCCCCTAGCGCCAGCGCGCCAGCAGCGCCACGCCGACCAGCACCAGCAGCGTGCCCAGGCCCGTCCAGACGCTCATCGGCTCGCCCAGGATCAGCACGCCCATGGCGATGGTGCTCATCGGTCCCACCAGGCCCGTCTGCGCCGCCAGGCCCGCCCCGAGACGCTCGATGCCCATCATCACCAGGATGACCGGGGCAAAGGTGCAGGCGGTGGCGTTGAGCAGCGACAGCCACAGCACCGGCGTCGGCACCGCCAGCACCGACTCCAGCGGCCGCAGCACCAGGAACTGCCCGATGCACAGCACACAGGCCACCGTCGTGGCCAGCCCCGTCAGGCGCAGCGACCCAAGGCGCTGCACCTCCTGGCCGCTCTGCACCAGGTAGACGGCGTAGCTGAGTGCGCTGCCGAACACCAGCGCAGCCCCCAGCACCACGTTCGGCCCCAGATGCGTCAGCTCGCGGCCGAAGACCACCAGCACGCCGGCGTAGCTCACGCCCAGCGCCGCCCACTGGCGTGCGGTGACACGCTTGCCATGCAGCACCACGCCGAGGCACAGCACCAGCGTCGGATTGAGATAGAGGATCAGCCGCTCCAGACTGGCGCTGATGTAGGCCAGTCCGGCAAAGTCGAGAAAGCTCGCCAGGTAGTAGCCGGAGAACCCCAGTCCGAGCACCGCGACGAGGTCACGGCGTGTCAGCGCCGGCTTGCCGCGGCTCGACCACCACGCCAGCGCCACGAACAGCGGCAGCGCGAACAGCATGCGCAGCATCAGCAAGGTCACCGCATCGACCCCGTGCCGATACGCCAGCTTGACGATGATGGCCTTGCCCGAAAAAGCAATCGACCCGGTCAGCGCGAACGCCAGACCGGGCCAGAGTGTCGGGCGGCCTGCAACGGCCGCGGGGCTCAGAGCTTCTGCTGCTGCATGAAGTCGTCGAAGCCGGCTTCGGCGAAGCGGAACCACAGGTTCTGGTCGGCGCGGAACTTGGCGTAGTCGGCGTAGACCTTCTTCCAGTTCGGGTTCTTGTCACCGATCTCGGCGTACAGCGCCATCGATTCCTTGAACGCGGCTTCCATGACGTCCTTCGGGAAGCGGAACAGCTTGGTGCCACCGGACACCAGGTTCTTCAGCGCGGCAGGGTTGCGGCCGTCGTACTTGGCCTGCATGTCCACATGGGCGTAGGCGGCGGCGGCTTCGACGATCGCCTTGTACTCGGGCGTCAGCGCGTCGAAGGCCTTCTGGTTGATGAAGAAGTCCAGCTGCGGACCACCTTCCCACCAGCCCGGGTAGGCGTAGTTCGGTGCGACCTTGTTGAAGCCGAGCTTCTGGTCATCGTAGGGGCCGACCCACTCGGCGGCGTCGATGGTGCCTTTTTCCAGGGCCTGGTAGATTTCGCCACCCGGGATGTTCTGCGGCACGCCGCCCAGACGCTCGACCACCTTGCCAGCGAAGCCGCCGACGCGGAACTTCAGGCCCTTCATGTCGGCCATCGAGGCCACCGGCTTGCGGTACCAGCCACCCATCTGCGAGCCGGTGTTGCCGCCGGGGAAGTTGACGATGTTGTACTTGGCGTAGAACTCGCGCATCAGCTTCAGGCCGTTGCCCTCGTACATCCACGCGGTCATCTGGCGGCTGTTCAGGCCGAAGGGGATGGCGCAACCCAGCGCGAAGGTCTCGTCCTTGCCGAAGAAGTAGTACGGCGCGGTGTGCCCCATCTCGACGGTGCCGTTCTGCACGCCGTCGACCACGCCGAAGGCCGGCATCAGCTCGCCACCCGGGTGAACGGAGATCTGGAACTTGCCGCCCGTCATCGCGGCGACCTTCTTCGAGAACTCGTCGGCGGCGCCGTAGATGGTGTCGAGCGACTTCGGGAAGCTCGACGCCAGACGCCAGCGGATGTTGGCCTGGGCATGGACGATGGCGGGCGCAGCGCCTGCGGCGAGCACGCCGGCCAGACCGGTGTTGCGAATGAAATTGCGACGTTCCATGCGAAGACTCCTGAGATGGGTAGGAAGGGGACAGGAAAACAGTCCCGAAACTGCAGGCGATTCTAGGAAGCCGCCTGCAGCAAAACCACAAGGGTTACCCCTGCGCAATAGTACGTAGGGGTGATGGCACGCCCAGCCGCTGGCTCCAGTCGTGCATCTGGCGCGCCAGCTGCGGCTCGATCGGGATGCCGGTGTGGCGGCGTTCGGCCTCGCAGTCGTGTTCCGGGTCGCCGGGCATGCGGGGCGCGCCCGGCTCGGCGGCCAGCGCACGCGCCATCTGCTCGACCACGGCGGCCAGCACCGGCCCGCCCGCAAAGCGCATCGGATCGATCACCAGAAAAAACGCCCCGATGCGGCGCGGGGCATCCAGGTCCGCGAACATCGGCGGAATGTGCGGCCCGAACGGGTTGCCATGCAGCGGCCCGCTCAGCAGATCGACCATCAGCGCCAGCGCATAGCCCTTGTGGCCATACTCGGCGCCGCCCAGCGGGGTCACGGCGATGGCGGCGTTCGGGTCGGTGGTGGGCTGGCCATGGGCGTCGATGGCGATGTCGGGCGGCAACACATGGCCCTCGCGGCGGGCATTCATCACCCGGTTCCACGGAATCGAGGTCGTCGCCATGTCCAGACACACCGGCTCGCCGCCCGCACGCGGGAAGGCGATGGCGATCGGGTTGGTGCCGAAGAACGGGCGCTGGCCGCCGTGCGGAGCGGCGATGCTGTCGGCGTGGGTGAAGGCCAGGCCGATCAGGCCGGCGCGCGCCGCCTCGCGGGCATACAGGCCGACCGCCCCGCAGTGCGACGAGTCGCGCACGCCCACCGCCGCGATCCCGGTCTCGCGGGCGATGTCCATGGCCAGCCGGTTGGCGAAATGCGCCACCAGGATGCCCTGCCCCTGGTCGCCGTCGACCTGCGCGGTGGAGGCGCCCGTGCGCTCGATCCGCAGCACCGGCCGCGCCCGGATCGACCCCCGCGAGATCCGCTCGAAGTAGTGCGGCAGCCGGGCGATGCCGTGCGTGTCCACGCCCCACAGGCTGGTCTGCACCAGGCTGGCGGCGAGTTGCCGGGCATCGGGCGGTCGCAGCTCCAGCGCCTGCAGGCACTGCACCGCCCACGCGGTGAGGTCTTCGGCGGGCACGTACACGCTGCCCTCGGCGATCGGTTGCACCATCAGGATTCCTTGTTCACGCGCAGGTCTTCACATCACCGCGCCGAGTTGCCACGGCACGAACTCGTTCTGGCCGTAGCCGTGGGTTTCGCTCTTCGTGGCGCGGCCCGACGCGGTGTCGAGCATCAGCCGGAAGATGCGCTCGCCCGCCTCGTCGACGGTTTCCGCGCCGTCGATCACCGTGCCGCAGTTCAGGTCGATGTCGTCGGCCTGCTTGTGCCACAGCGCCGTGTTGGTCGAGAACTTCAGCGACGGCGACGGCGCGCAGCCATAGGCCGAGCCGCGCCCGGTCGTGAAGCAGATCAGGTTGGCGCCACTGGCCACCTGCCCCGTCGCCGACACCGGGTCGTAGCCGGGCGAGTCCATGAACACCAGCCCGTGCGCCGTCACCGGCTGCGCGAACTCGACGACCTCGACCAGATTCGTCGTGCCACTCTTGGCGATGGCGCCGAGACTCTTCTCCAGGATCGTCGTCAGCCCGCCCGCCTTGTTGCCGGCGGAGGGGTTGTTGTCCATGCGCATGGCGTGGCGCGCGGTGTACGCCTCCCACCACGCGATGCGGGCACGCAGCCGGTCGGCGACCTCGGCGCTGATAGCGCGGCGGGTCAGCAGGTGCTCGCCGCCATAGATTTCGGGCGTCTCGGACAGGATGGCCGTGCCGCCATGCCGCACGAGGCGATCGACCGCCGCGCCCAGCGCCGGGTTCGCGCTCAGGCCGGAGTAGCCATCCGAGCCGCCGCACTGCAGGCCGACGACGAGGTGGCGGGCCGGCACCGGCTGGCGCGTGACCCGGTTCGCCTCGGGCAGCATCCCGCGGATCAGCTCCACGCCGCGCGCCACGGTCTGCGCCGTGCCGCCCGTGTCCTGGATGCTGAACGCCACCAGCCGGGCGCCTTCCTGCAGGCCCTCCTGCGCGATCAGGCCCTGGATCTGGTTCGTCTCGCAGCCGAGGCCCACCACCAGCACCGCCGCGAAGTTCGGGTGCCGCGCATACCCACCCAGCGTGCGGCGCAGCACACGCAGCTCCTCGCCATCGCTGGCCGTCGCGCAGCCCATGCCGTGGGTCAGCGCGACCACGCCGTCCACGTTCGGAAACGCCGCGAGCGCCTCGGGTCGGATGTCGCGGCGGAACTGGTCGGCAATCGCCCGCGCCGCCGTGGCCGAGCAGTTCACCGAGGTCAGCACGCCGATGTAGTTGCGCGTGGCGATGCGGCCGTCCGCCCGCACGATGCCGTCGAAGGTCGCGGGCGTGGCCTCGAACGCGGTCGGCCGCGCGTCCACGCCGTCCTCGTGGTCGCGCGCGAAGTCGCTGAAGGCGAGGTTGTGGGTGTGGACGTGCTGGCCCGGCGCGATCGGCTGGGTCGCCGTGCCGATGACCTGCCCGTAGCGGCGCACCGGCTCACCCGCCGCGATGGCGCGGGTGGCGACCTTGTGGCCCGGCGGGACCAGGCCGGAGACGGTGACGCCCTCGCCTTCCAGCGCGGTGCCGCCGAGCAGTTGTGTGCGGGCGATGACGACGTTGTCGCTCGGGTGGATACGGATGAAGGGGGTGGACATGTCGAGGTGTCGATGCGTCGAGGTCGAGGCGTGGAAGGGAATGACGCTCAGGTCACGGCCAGCTCAGGCAGCGCATGCGCGAGGCCAGCTCCGGCGGCAGCGGGTCGGCCCCCGGCGCCGGGGCCAGCTGGCCGAGCAGGAAGTCGATGTCGTGCCCGCTGAGCCGCCGCTCATGGCCCACCTTGGGATCGAGGATGCTCACGACCCCGAGCGAAGGCCCCCGGCGTGGCGGGGCAAATGCGTTGGGGAGATCCCCGTCCAGCGAGGCCCCGATCAGCACGACCATGTGCGCACTCGGCGCGCCGTCGTCCAGCCGTCCGGTGTTGAGCAGCCAGGGCCGGTGGGTCAGGCGCAGCAGCGGCACCCAGAAATACGCGCCGCCCGCGCTGCCCATCGCCACGCGCATGTGGAGCGCGGACTCCATCGGCCGCATGCCCAGCGTGTGGCAGAAGAACGGGTTGATCTGCGGCTGCGGCAGCCCGGTGTCCGCCTCGAACACGTCCATCCAGTGGCGTTCGCGGGTGCGGGCGAGCAGGTCGCTGATCTGCTGGCGCACGGGCAAGGCGTCGGAGATCTGGCCGCGGTGGCGCAGCTTCCACATCATCGTGGCCACGGTGGCCCAGCAGGCATTGGGACTGGGCTGCTTCAGCGGCACCAGCCCCGCGCGCACGTCCATCGCGCGCTGCGTGGGCTGGTCGAAGTCCACCACCCCGGTGGGCCGGCCTTGCCCGAGGTGGGGCTTGATCGGCCCCTCGCCCGCCAGCACGTTGAGCATGCGCAGCGTCTGCCCGCCCGGATCGATGCGGCCATCGCGGAAACGCTGGTCGACGTTGTGCCGCTGGAACTGCTCGATGGCGGTCTGCAGCGGCGCGCTGATCGTGCGGTCCCGGATCGGCGCCATCAGCGGCGGGGTCGGCCCCCCGTCGGCCACCGCAACGCGGTTGAGCAGGGTCTGGACGGTTTCCTGGTCCGTGCGGGCGTTCAGGCCCTGGCGGCCGACGGCGGATTGCAAGGTTTTCATGGCAGCGTTCCCCTGGGTGTGAACCTGGATGGCGCGGCGTCGAAGACCGGTTGCGGATCGGCCGCGTCAGGCGTCGATCAACGCCGGGTTCCAAGCATGCACCGTCTGCTGCTGCTCGCCCAGCCTGTCGATGCCCAGCCGCATCACGTCGCCCGGCTTCAGGTAGACCGGGTTCGGCTTCTGGCCCATGCCGACGCCGGGCGGCGTGCCGGTGGTGATGACATCGCCGGGGTTGAGCGTCATGAAGCGGCTGAGGTAGCTGACGATCTGGGCGACGTTGAAGATCATCGTCGCGGTGTTGCCGGTCTGCATGCGCTGGCCGTTCACGTCGAGCCACATGCCCAGCGCCTGCACATCGCCCACCTCGTCGGCCGTCACCAGCCACGGCCCGATCGGCCCGAAGGTGTCGCAGCCCTTGCCCTTGTCCCAGGTGCCACCACGCTCGATCTGGTATTCGCGCTCGGAGACATCGTTGATGAGGCAATAGCCGGCCACATGCGCCAGCGCGTCGGCCTCGGCCACGTAGCGCGCCTTCGTGCCGATGACCACACCGAGTTCGACCTCCCAGTCCGACTTCACCGAGCCCTGCGGCAGCACCACATCGTGGTGGCAGCCGACCGCGCATTCGGTGGTCTTCTGGAACACCACCGGCTCCTTCGGGATCGCCATGCCGGACTCGGCGGCGTGGTCGGCGTAGTTCAGGCCGATGGCGATGAACTTGGTCATGCCGGTCCACGGCACCTGCAGCTCGCCTTGTTCGACCACTGGCAGCGTGGACACGTCCACGCTCGCCAGCGCGGCCAGCGATGCGGGCGACAGCGTGGCCGGCGTGATGTCGCCGATCAGCGCGGAGAGGTCACGGACCTGGCCGTCAGCGTCGAGCAGGGCGGGTTTCGGGTTGGCGCGGGGGCCGTGGCGGAGGAGTTTCATCGGATGTCCTTTCCACCCCCGTCATGCCCGCGAAAGCGGGCACCCACGCGGGGCTGTGACGGGGATTGTGTTGGTGGATCCTCGCATTCGCGAGGATGACGGGAGGTGGGGCGGCAGGCGGGACGGAAGGTGGATCAGTTCGACCAGCCGCCGTCGATCACCTGCGTCGTCCCGGTCGTGAACGACGACTCGTCGCTCGCAAGATACACGGCCAGCGCCGCGATCTCGTCCACCCGGCCCAGACGCCCCATCGGCTGGCGGGCGATGAAAGCGGCCTCGACCTGCGCCTGCGTCAGCCCGGAGGCGGTGGCCTGCGCGTCGATGCGGTCGCGCAGCGAGGGCGACTCGACCGTGCCCGGACAGATCGCGTTGCAGCGCAGCCCCTTGGTGATGAAGTCCGCCGCCACCGCCTTGGTCAGACCGATCACCGCCGCCTTGGTCGTGCCATAGACGAAGCGGTTCGGCGCGCCCTTCAGGCTGCCGGCGACCGAGGCGACGTTGATGATCGAGCCACCACCGTTGGCCAGCATGCCGGGGGCGAAGGCGCGGATGGTGCGGAACATCGAGCGCACGTTGAGGGTTATCGCGAAGTCCCACTCGGCCTCGGTGCAGTCGAGCACGGTGCCGGCGTGGACAAACCCGGCGCCGTTGAACAGCACGTCGACCGGGCCGTGTGCGGCCGCCGCCGCGTCGATCGCGGCCGGGTCGGTCACGTCGAGCACCTGCGTCGTGCAGCCGCATTCGGCCGCCAGCGCGTCGAGCGCGGCGGCGTTCACGTCGGTGGCGATGACACGGGCGCCTTCGCGGACAAAGGCGAGCGCCGTGGCGCGGCCGATGCCCTGGCCGGCGGCGGTGATGAAGGCGGTCTTGCCGCGGAGTCGGTCGGTCATGGCAATCCTCAGGTCGGAGTCGAGGGGGTCGGGCGCGGCACCAGGGCCACGCCGTTGAGCTGTTCCTGCGCCTCGATCAGCGAAGGCACGAATCGGTCACCGTAGCCGAGCACGCACGCCTGCACCAGCGACTGGTGGACCGCCTGCCCGATCCACGCCGGCACGCCCAGCCCCTCGGCGAGGTGGCCGTAATAGCGCACGTCCTTGCGCGCGTTGTCGAGGCTGAACTTCAGGCCGTCGAGCCGCCCGTCCAGCGCGGGCGCCATCATCTGGATCAGCCCGCAGTTCACCGGCCCGCCCGAGATCACCTCGATCAGCTTCTTCGGATCGAGTCCGGCGCGGGCGGCCACGCCAAGCGCCTCGGCGGTGGCGTTGCAGATCGCCTGGGCGATGAAGTTGTTCAGCAGCTTGACGGTGTGGCCCGCGCCGGGGCCGCCGACGTGGAAGACGTTCTCGGCGAAGCAGCGCAGCAGCGGCTCGATGCGCGCGAACACCTCCGGCTCGGCGCCCACCATCACGTTGAGCATCCCCGCCTCGGCCTGCACCGGCGAGCGCCCGAGTGGCGCATCGACCAGCACCACGCCCGCAGCCGCCGCCTGTTCGCGCAGCCGCGCCGTCGAGGCCGGCTCGCTGGTCGAGCAGTCCACGACGACCAGCCCCGGCCGCGCCCCGGCCAGCACGCCGTCCGCGCCGCCCAGCACCGCCTCCACCTCCGGCGAGCCGGTGACACAGAGGAACACCACCTCGCAGGCCCGCGCCAGCTCGGCCGGCGACGCCGCTTCGACGGCACCCGCTGCCAGCAGGTCCGCCACCGGCTCGCGCCGCTGGCGCAGCGTCAGCCGCAGCGTGTGGCCACGGGCCTGCAGGTTCCTGGCCATGCCGTGGCCCATCATGCCGCTGGCGCCGATGAATCCGATGTCTGCCATGTGAGGCTCCGCTGGTACGTCAGGACAGGTCGATGCAGGTCAGGCCAGTGCAGGACAGGTCAGTGGTTGTCCTTGGGCACCGCGCTGCCGCGCTTGCCGCGCAGGAAATCGAGGTCGGCGCCCTCGTCGGCCTGCAGCACATGGTCGATGTAGAGCTTCCAGTAGCCGCTGTCCATCGGCGGCACCGGCGGCGTCCACGCCGCGCGGCGCGCCTCCAGCTCGACGTCGTCCACATGCAGGTGCAGCCGCCGCCCGACCACGTCCAGCGTGATGAGGTCGCCGTTGCGCACAAGGGCCAGCGTGCCGCCGGCCGCCGCCTCGGGCGCGGTGTGCAGCACGACGGTGCCGTAGGCGGTGCCGCTCATGCGGGCGTCGCTGATGCGGACCATGTCGGTGATGCCCTTGCGCAGCACCTTGGGCGGCAGCGGCATGTTGCCGACCTCGGCCATGCCGGGGTAGCCCTTCGGCCCGCAGTTCTTCAGCACGAGGATGCAGGTCTCGTCCACGTCGAGGGCCTCGTCGTCGATGCGGGCGTGGAAGTCGGTCGAGTCCTCGAACACCACGGCGCGGCCGGTGTGCTGCATCAGCGCGGGCGTGGCCGCGCTCGGCTTGATGACCGCCCCGCGCGGCGCGAGGTTGCCGCGCAACACCGCGATGCCGGCGTTCGCCTTGAACGGCGCGTCGAAGGTCTTGATGACACGCGGGTCGAAGTTCTCGGCCGAGGCGATGTTCTCGGCCACCGTCTGGCCATTGGCCGTGACGATCTCCGTGTGCAGCAGGTGGGCGATCTCCTTCATCACCACCGGCAGCCCGCCCGCGTAGCAGAAGTCTTCCATCAGGTGCTGGCCCGACGGCTGCAGGTTCAGCAGACACGGCAGCTCGCTGCCCAGCCGGTCGAAGTCGTCGATCGACAGCGGCACGCCGATGCGCCCGGCGATGGCGATCAGGTGGATCACCGCGTTGGTGCTGCCGCCGATGGCCGCCAGCGTGCGGATGGCGTTCTCGAAGGCTTCGCGGGTGAGGATCTGCGAGAGCTTCTGGTCATCGTGGACCATCTGCACGATGCGCCGCCCGGCCTGGCGCGCCAGCACGTTGCGCCGCCCGTCCACCGCCGGATAGGCCGCGTTGCCCGGCAGGCCAACGCCGAGGGCTTCGACCATCGACGCCATCGTGCTGGCCGTGCCCATCGTCATGCAGTGGCCGTGGCTGCGGTGCATGCAGCTTTCGGCCTCGAAGAAGTCCTGGAGTTTCAGCGTGCCGGCGCGGACCTGCTCGCTCATGCTCCACACGCCGGTGCCCGAGCCGAGTTCCTGGCCGCGCCACTTGCCGTTGAGCATCGGGCCACCGGAGACGCCGATGGTCGGCAGGTCCACGCTGGAAGCGCCCATCAGCAGGCTCGGCGTCGTCTTGTCGCAGCCCATCAGCAGCACCACGCCGTCGATCGGGTTGCCGCGGATCGACTCCTCCACATCCATGCTGGCGAGGTTGCGGTAGAGCATCGCGGTCGGGCGCATCAGCGTCTCGCCGAGCGACATCACCGGGAATTCGAGCGGGAAGCCGCCCGCCTCGTACACGCCGATCTTGACCTGCTCGGCCAGCGTGCGGAAATGCGAGTTGCAGGGGGTCAGCTCGCTGAAGGTGTTGCAGATGCCGATGACCGGGCGGCCGTCGAACTGGTCATGCGGCACGCCCTTGCCCTTGACCCAGCTCCGGTAGGCGAAGCCGTCGCGGTCCTGGCGGCCGAACCATTGCTGGCTGCGGAGTTCCTCGGGGCGCTTTTTCTTGTTCGGGGTGGTCATCGGCGTGCTCGTTAATCCCGTGTCGGGCTAGGAAAGTGCGCGTCGATACTATGGTATGACGAATGACGACCGTCCCCGTGGAATCCCTTGGAGCCTGAGTTGAGCGAACACACCACCCCTTTGAACCCCTCCTTCGAAGTCCTGGCCGTGATGCGGATGAGTCCGCTGCTGGAGCCGCTGCTGCGCGCGCAGTTCACGGTGCACGACCGGCTGCACGAGTCCGACCCGGCCGCGTTCGAGGCCGTGGCGCCGCGCATCCGCGGCATCGCGGCCAGTGGCGAGAGCCGGGTCGGCGCCGAGCTGATGGACCGGCTGCCGGCGCTGGAGATCATCTCGGTGATGGGCGTCGGCTATGACGGCATCGACGTGGCGGCGGCGAAGGCGCGGGGGGTGGTCGTGACGCACACGCCGGACGTGCTGAACGACGACGTGGCCGATCTGGCGCTGGGGCTGATGCTGGCGGCGTCGCGGCAGTTGGTGGCGGCGGACCGGCATGTGCGCGAGGGGCGGTGGGCGGCGCAGGGGCCGATGCCGCTGGCGCGCAAGCTGTCGGGGTCACGGCTCGGCATTCTGGGCATGGGGCGCATCGGGCAGGCGATCGCGCGGCGGGCGCTGGCGTTCGACATGACGGTGGCGTACCACACGCGCACGGCGCGGACGGACGTGCCGTATCCGCATGTGGCGTCGGCGGTCGAGCTGGCGGCGCAGAGCGATGTGCTGTGCGTCATCACGCCGGGCGGGGCGGCGACGCGGCATCTGGTGAACGCCGAGGTGATGGCCGCGCTCGGGCCGCAGGGGCTGCTGGTGAACGTGGCACGGGGGTCGGTGGTCGATGAGGCGGCGCTGATCGAGGCGCTCGAATCCGGGGCACTGGGCGGCGCGGCGCTGGATGTGTTCGCGGATGAGCCGAATGTGCCGGAGCGGTTGCGGGCACTGCCGCAGGTGGTGTTGACGCCGCACATTGGCAGTGCGACGAACTCGACGCGGGGGGCGATGGCGGGGTTGGCGGCGGGGAATCTGAGGGCGAAGGCAGCTCGCGAGGCGGTGGTGACGGCGGTGCCGGAGTGTCGGTGAAACGCAGACCTACACTAGGTATCGTGTGATAGAATTTTTCATCTTCAGAACTTACTGTAAAGCCTTTGATAAGCTTCAAATCACTCAATAAAATTTGCATTTTAAATATATAGTAGCATCAAGAAAAAGTCATCATGAAAAAAGAATTTCACACAATTTATCAAGAATTATCCACAAACTATTACAAAGCAAAAATAAACAATAAACACAACAAAAGATCTTCCGCACAATCCACCAAAGAAAAATTGAAGGTCATAATCAATAGCGCAATTATTGAGCTTAATATACAAGACAAAATCAGGCCAGATGCGGTTCATTTTTTAATAATCAATTTCCATCAAATGATTGTTATGCCAATAACTGCGAAAATTCTTGCTAAAAAAATACTCCAAAATACCAGTTTATACAATCAAGATATAATGTGGCCCGCCATTCACGACGACATCAAAATAATTCTTGCCGATGCAGCACGCCAGTCCAATGAAATCACTGGCCATACGTTACTAAGCTCGGCAGCGAGGCAGTACGACAACATGAAAACATCTCGAATGGAAGTATGGGGATAAAATGAAGGAAGATCTACGTACCGCTGTCAGCTTATCTGTCACCTTGAGTGGCCAGTTAGTTCAAGCAACGGTTTCCCTTTTAACAGCACAAGTCGCATATGTGGCATATGCTTTAGCATCGAGAGAAACTGTACCAGTTTACTTTGAAGGCACAGCCTTTTTTACGCTTTTATTTTTCATCGGCAGCATTTATCTTTCAGGAAGGGCGATTACCAGGGCGATCGCATCTAAATTAGGACTTACGCAAGTTGAACTCAGTTAGCACAGAGCTTGGACTTTTGTAGCCATCTCAAATGTACGCCATCGGCACTGACGGTCGAGCTATTTCCTGCCGCATGTAATTCGACATCATCGCCTTCTTGATGCTGTAGATATTCGTCCTCATGTCTCTGGCCAGCGCGGACAGATGGTTCCACGCCAAGATGACACAGGCAATGTGATTCCTCTGCGCCCTGGCAGATCGACACTGGCATTTCTCCATGCCCAGCACCTGCTTGACCTCCCGGTGATACTGCTCGATCTTCCACCTGATCGCGCAGATCTCTCGCGTGTCGTCCACCGAAGTCTGTTCCAGATCATTGGTCACCACCCATTCCGTGCGACCGTTTCCCGTCGCCACCCGAAACAGCTTGACCTTGAGGCTGCCTGGAAACTTGTTCACCTTGACGAGCTTGCCGTGCGCGGCGCCTTGGTCGCTCCACTGCAACTCACTGACGGCCTGATAGGGCGCCTGCGCCTGACTGTCATCGACCAGGCGATTGCTCTTGAGCGGGCAGTAGAAGATCTTGCCCGCACGATGGATGTGCACCATCAGCTCCTTGGTGGCGTACCAGGAGTCCATCAGCACCACGCGGAATGGCAGCTTCTTGCCCGTCATGGCCTCGTCGAACATCTCCTGGACGTGCTGGAGCTTGGTCTTGTGGTCCACCTGCGGGGCGAACACTCGCCAGTCGATGATCCAGTAGCGACCGCTGCGGGGGTTGACGTACAAGCAGTTGACCACACCGATGCCCTTGATCAGGCCATGGGCATTGCCGCTGTACTGCCGCCGCACCAGCTCGATCGCATGGGAGTGGTTCTTGTCCGAGACGCTGTCGTCGAACAGCAAGAAAGCGTTCGGATCAGGTTCGATGGATTTCTCCACCTGCTCCCAGACGATGGCAGGCGTTATGTTTTCGTCTTGCAGGTAACGGTTGATGGCGTCATGCGAGAAATGCGGGTGATGGTCGGCGAAGTAGGTTTGGGTATAGTTGGTCTGGGTGGAGATCAGAAACTGACAGTAGTCGCGTCTTGTCGGCTTCATCATGGCTCCTGTTGAGTTGAGGCAAGCCAATTGTAGGCATATTTAATGAATCCGAACAGCCAGTTGAAACAAGATATTTCAGTGCACATCGGGTGCCGGATCAATCCATGGATCAGAATATGGCACTCAAAACTCAGTTGAGTTTGAAAGTTTCTTTTGCGTAAGTCCTATAAATTTTCTGTCGTGAGGCACTGAGCGCGGCCACAGGGCGAGCGTGCAAACTGAGGTTCCGAAGACAGGAAGCTGAGTGAGCGACGATGAGCGAGAAGGCGAAGCTGGGCCTGCTGGAGCACTTTGCGCAGGTGCCGGACCCGAGGATGATGCGCACGAGGCGGCACGGGCTGCTGGACATGCTGGCGATGTCGGTGTGCGCGGTGATCGGCGGAGCAGACTGCTGGACGGAGGTGGTGAGCTTCGCACGAGCGCGCCGTGGATGGTTTGAGACGTTCCTGGAGTTGCCCAACGGGATTCCGTCGCACGACACGTTCGCGCGGGTGTTCCGACTGTTGGACGCGGACGCGCTGGAAGGGGCGTGCGTGCAGTGGTTGCGCGGGGTGGCGGGCGCGGTGGACGGGGTGGTGGCGATCGACGGCAAGAGCGTGCGGGGCTCGGCTGACGGGGGCCGGCATCCGCTGCACGTGGTGAGCGCGTGGGCGGCGCAGCGGGGGCTGCTGCTGGGGCAGGTACGCACCGAGGAGAAGTCCAACGAGATCACGGCGATTCCGGCGCTGCTGAAACTGCTGAGCGTCAAGGGGTGCATCGTGACGATCGACGCGATGGGGTGCCAGAAGGCGATCGCCGGGGAGATCCGCAAGGCCGAGGCGGACTACGTGCTGAGCTTGAAGGCAAACCATCCGACGCTGCACAACGATGCGTCGCTGCTGATGCAGGTGTGCGTGGACAACGGGTTTGCGAACCGCAAGCACGCCTATCACCTCAGCGACGAGGGCAAGTGCGCGCATGGGCGCATGGAGCGGCGCGAACACTGGGTGATCGAGGTGCCGGAGCATCTGAGGAAGAAGGCGGCGCAGTGGCCGGGGCTGCAGACGCTGGCGATGGTGCGCCGGCACCGTCAGGTGGGCGACAAGTGCAGTGTGGAGGACAGCTACTACCTCAGCAGTCTGGGCTTGAGCGCGGGGGCGAAGGTGGTGGCGGATGCGGTGCGCAGCCACTGGGCAGTGGAGAACGCGCTGCACTGGTCGCTGGATGTGGGCTTCCGCGAGGACGCCAGTCAGGTGTGCAAGGACAACGCGCCGGCCAATCTGGCGGTGATCCGACGCATCGCGCTGACGCAGATCAAGCGGGAGAAGACCCTCAAGCTGGGCGTTCAGGGCAAGCGCCGCACCGCTGGGTGGGATCTGGACTACCTGGAGACGGTCTTGGGGATGGTCAGAATTTAGATGCGATCGCCCTGGGGCGATTACCGAAGCTAGAAATTCTGGTGCATCGGGGAATTGGAATTTATCAGCCGGGAAAAATTTCTTCGACTTGCAGGCATGGTCTTTAATTCTAGGCGTCTTAACACTAGCCGTAACAATATTATTAAGCGGAGAAACAAAGGATTCTGAACTCGATAAAAAAGTTGAGATTTTAGAAAAAAAATTAATTGCCCTTGAAATAGCAAGCCATGGGGAATTTCAGAAAATACATTCCGCAATTAAGGCAAAAGAAACCCAAGTCGACCAAAAAACAAAGTAGAATCCAGTAACAGTCTCATGCAAATATATTAACCGCATGAAAACCCAGTTCTACACCGCCTCCAGCCTCGACGGCTTCATCGCCACCGAAGACAACTCGCTCGACTGGCTGTTCCCGCTGGGTGACATCAACGACACAAGCTACCCAGCCTTCATCGCCGAGGTCGGCGCGCTGGCCATGGGCGCGCATACCTACGAATGGATGCTGCGCCACGCCCAGACCGTCGCCGCCGAAACCGGCTCGGCGTGGCCGTACACACAACCCACCTGGGTGTTCTCGACCCGCACCCTGCCCGCCATCCCGGGCGCCGACCTGCGTCCAAGAGTAGCGGCCTGTCACCGCCCAGTCACCGGATCGCCGACAACGGAATGAACATCGGCGACGGGTCCGGACGCTTGTCACCCTCCAGCAGCCAGAAGCCCAGTCGCTGATAGAAGGAAACCGCCCCGGCATCCGCATCCAGGTACAGGCCATAACTGCCGATGTCCTGCGCACTGCGCTTGACGACATCAAAGGCATGGTTCATGAGGTGGCGACCATGACCATTTCCTGCGTCACTCGCCTGGATACCCAGCATGATCAGGCGAATGCAGGGAATGATTCGGGGAAGTGACCCCAACTGCATGGCAGAAAACACGGAGATCGGAACGGAATGGTTGGCGATCGTGTAGAAGCCGACAAATCGGTCGAGGCCACCGTCTTGCCCTTCCTCCAGCATCACATAGGCCACGCTGAGCCCCTGCTTGACCTGCTTTTTCAGCGAGTCCTTGACAAACTTGTTGACCAGGTGCAATCCGCAATCGAACTGATTGAAACCAGCGTACTTGACGGCCGGGTCAAAGCGGTCAATCACGAAACTCATTCGCCGCGCACCTTCACGCGAGGCTGGCTGCGCAGGGCGATCATCGCTTCAGTGGGTTCAGGTGGTGCCTGCAGCAGTTTCACGAGTTGCCGCTGCCCCTCGGCAGACAGCGTGATCGCCGTGTGGTCGCGCAAGATGGTGCGCGCCTTCTCGATCGCCGACGCCAGCATGAAAGCGGACAGATCCATCCCGTCCAGGATGGCCGCCTTGCTGAGCAACTCTTTCGTTTCCCTCGTCGTCTTCAGTTCCATGCGTGCGTCTTTGAGTGTCATGGCTCTCATGAGGCCTCCGTACAAAAAGAAAAAAGGAGCACCGAAATCATACGGCCATCGCCCGTACCAATCAAGTCACTATGCGGCTGACCCTTACGGGATTCCCCGTTAACCACAGGTCATCATTCATCATACGATCGCCGCACCCCCTTCGGGACATCAACCGTGACGAACGACACGAGGAGACACGCGATGCAGGCGAAGACATGGATGAGCAGCGCCCTGGCCGCTGCGGCACTGCTGGCGATGGCGCCGGCCCAGGCTCAAACCTCCGAGACCCTCACCGTCTGGTGGGGCAAGGGCTTCTACAAGGCTGAGGACGATGCGCTGTTCGCGGCCATCAAAAAGTTCGAGGCCAAGAACAAGGGCGTCAAGATCGACCTGTCGCTCTACGCGCCCCAGGAAATGATCCCGAAGTCGGTCGCCGCACTGGACGCCGGCAACCCGCCCGACGTGGCCTATGGCGACGTCTACGACTTCCAGGTCACCGCCAAGTGGGCCTACGACGGCAAGCTCGAAGACGTCTCGTCCATCATCGACCCGCTGCGCAACAAGTTCGAGGCCCAGGCGCTGTCCACCACTTTCTTGCTGAACAACACCGACGGCAAGCGTGCCTACTACGCCTACCCGATCAAGCAGCAGACCATGCACATCCAGTATTGGAAGGACATGCTCGCCGACGCTGGTTTCAAGCCCAGCGACATCCCGACCAACTGGAAGGACTACTGGAGCTTCTGGTGCGAGAAGGTCCAGACCGGCTACCGGCAGAAGACCGGCAAGCGCGCCTTCGGCACCGGCTTCCCGATGGGCGTCGATTCGAGCGACTCGTTCTTCTCCTTCCTGACCTTCATGGACGCGCACAACGTCAAGCTGGTCAACGACTCCGGCAAGCTGCTGGTCGACGACCCCGCCGTGCGCCAGGGCCTCATCAACGCGGTCACCGACTACACCTCGGTCTACGCCAAGGGCTGCACCCCACCGTCCTCGACCAGCTGGAAGGATCCGGACAACAACGTCGCCTTCCACAACAAGACCATCGCGATGACCCACAACGCCACGATCTCGATCGCGGCGAAATGGCTCGATGACATGAACAACGCCACCCTGACCGAGGCACAGCGCGCCGAAGCCAAGAAGAATTACACCGAGCTGATCGCCACCGCTGGCTTTCCGACCAAGCCCGACGGCACGAAGATGCAGTACCGCGCCGCCGTCAAGACCGGCGTGATCTTCAAGGACGCGAAGAAGAAGGATCTGGCCAAGAAGTTCGTCGCCTTCCTGCTCGACGACGCTAACCTGACCCCGTATGTCGAAGGCTCGCTCGGACGCTGGTTCCCTGTGACCAAGGCAGCACAGGAAAGCGCATTCTGGAAGGCCGATTCCCACCGTCTGGCGGTCTACAACCAGTTCAAGTCGGGCACGGTGCCGTTCGAATTCACCAAGAACTACAAGTTCACGGTGCTGAACAACGAAAACGTCTGGGCCAAGGCGATGAACCGGGTGCTCAGCGAGAAGGTGCCAGTGGACAAGGCCGTGGACGAGATGATCGCCCGCATCAAGACCGTCGCCGCCAACTGACCCGGATCGTGTCGTGACCGCCACCGCCCTGCCCGCCGCCGAACGGCCGAAGTCACGTACCAGCACCTGGACCTTCTGGGGCCGGCTGCTGCTGGTGCCCTACGTTCTGGTGTTCCTTGTCTTCGTGCTGTTCCCGGTGGGTTACGGGCTGTGGCTGGCGCGTGATCCGCAGAACTACGTCAAGCTCGCGGAAGACCCGATCTTCTTCCGCACCGTCGTCAACACCGTCATCTTCCTGCTGGTGGCGGTGAACCTGAAGATGGTGATCGCGCTGGGCCTGTCGGGCTTCTTCGTGCAGACCCGCTGGTGGATCAAGGCGCTGTCGCTGGTGTTCATCCTGCCGTGGGCGGTGCCGTCGATCCCGACCATCCTGTCGGTGCGCTTCATGCTCAACCCAGAGTGGGGGGTCATCAACAGCACCTACTTCAGCATGACGGGGCTGGACGGCCCGAACTGGCTGAACGAGCCGACGCTGGCGCTGTGCCTGTCGATGTTGATGCACATCTGGAAGTCGCTGCCGTTCTGGACCGTGATCCTGATCGCGGGTCGGCTGGCGATCCCGACCGAGCAGTACGAAGCCGCCAGCGTGGACGGCGCCACCCGCTGGCAGAAGTTCCGCTTCATCTCGTGGCCGGCGATGCGCGACCTCTACCTGACCTGCACGCTGCTGTCGATGATCTGGACGCTGGGCGACTTCAACAGCGTCTACCTGTTGACCGGAGGCGGGCCTGCGGACCTGACGCATGTGCTGGCCACGCTGGGCATCCGCTACCTGCGGCTCGACCAGATCGAACTGGCGATGGCCTCGATCGTGGTGGCCCTGCCGCTGGTGCTGCCGATGGTCGGCGTGATGATGAAGAGGCTGTCCAAATGAGTCGCCGAAGCAAGTTCTCCTGGAAGGCCGTCTCTCGGGAGGCACAACTGCTGCTGGTCGGCATCCCTGTGCTGCTGTGGACGCTGCTGCCGATCTACCACCTCGTGCTGTTCGCGATCTCGCCGCGCGACAAGGCCACCTCGGGCCGCCTGTGGCCCGAGTCACCGACGCTGCAGAACTTCGACGTGGTGTTCGGGCAGAAACATTTCTACCTCGCCCACTTCTGGACCCAGCTCGGCAACTCGCTGTTCATCGCCCTCTCGGTCGGCGCACTCACGCTGTTCGTCGCCACCTGTGCGGCGTTCTCGATCAGCCGGCTGCGGGTCAAGGGCGGGCGCACAGTGATGAACCTCGCCCTGTTCACTTACTTCATTCCGGCCGCCTTCCTCGCCGTGCCGATGTACAAGACGATGGCGACCTACGGGCTGCTGAACAACCGCTGGTCGCTCATTCTGGCGATGGTGACGATCGCCTCGCCCTACTGCATCTGGGTGCTCAAGCAGGCGTCCGACAAGCTGCCCTGGGAGCTGGACGAGGCCGCGCGCATCGACGGCGCGTCGCCGATGCAGCTGTTCCGGCTCGTGTACCTGCCGCTGATGGTGCCGTCGCTGGTCGCCGTCGGGACGTATGCACTGCTGCTGGCGTGGAACGAGTATCTGTATGGTTTCCTGCTGCTGTCGAAGGAAACCGACCTGACGCTGGCGGTAGCGCTCGGCAACTTCCTCGCGGCGGACGACTCGCCCTGGGAGCTGCTGATGGCCACCGGCCTCGTCTACGCGCTGCCCCCAGCGGCGATCTACTACGCCTTCAAGCGTTACATGGTGTCCGGCCTGACGGCGGGCGCGGTGAAGAGCTGAGTTGGTCTGAGCTAGCTAAGAAAGAACCCGATGGCTTCCGTATCGTTCCGCAACGTCCAGAAAACCTATGGCGGCAAGGTCAAGGTGCTGCACGGCCTGAGCTTCAACATCGTCGATGGCGAGTTCGTCGTGCTGGTGGGTCCGTCCGGTTGCGGCAAGAGCACACTGCTGCGCATGCTCGCTGGGCTGGAGGAGATCACCGACGGCGAGATCCTGATCGACAACACCATCGTCAACGACCTGGAATCCAAGGACCGCGACATCGCCATGGTCTTCCAGAGCTACGCGCTCTACCCGCACATGACCGTCGGCGAGAACATGGGCTTCAGCCTGCGCCTGCGCAACGCGCCGCAGAGCGAGATCGACCGCCGCGTCGGCGAGGCGGCCAAGATCCTGAACCTCGACACCCTGCTGCACCGCCACCCGCGCGAACTCTCCGGCGGCCAGCGCCAGCGGGTCGCGATGGGCCGGGCGATCGTGCGCGACCCGAAGGTGTTCCTGTTCGACGAGCCGCTGTCCAACCTCGACGCCAAGCTGCGCGTGGCGATGCGCGCCGAGATCAAGGCCCTGCACCAGCGCCTGAAGACCACCACCGTCTACGTCACCCACGACCAGATCGAGGCGATGACGATGGCCGACCGCATCGTGGTGATGCACGACGGCATCGTCGAGCAGATCGGCACGCCGCTGGAGCTGTTCGACCGGCCGGACAACCTGTTCGTCGCGCAGTTCATCGGCTCGCCGGCGATGAACGTGTTCAGCGGCACGGCGCGTGGCGACACGGTCGAAGCGCTAGGCGCGCGCTGGCCGCTGCCACCGGACGCCGCCCGCGCGGCCGACGGCACGGCGGTGCATTACGGCATCCGCCCGACCGATCTCTCGCTGGCGCCCCAGGGCATCGCGGCCCGCGTGGTCGTGGTCGAGCCGACCGGCGCCGAGACCGAGCTGCTGGTGCAGATCGGCGACACGCAGCTGGTCGTCGTCATCCACGACCGCACCGACGTGCAGCCGGGCGACACCGTCCACCTCGTGGTCGAAGCCACCAAGGCGCATGTCTTCGACAGCCAGTCGCAACAGCGCCTCTGACACACCACGCGACGATGCCCAGCACCGAGACGCCGCGACTGCCCGTCATCGTCGTGATGGGCGTGAGCGGCTGTGGCAAGTCCACATTCGGCCTGGCGCTCGCCCAGGCGCTCGGCGTGCCCTACATCGAAGGCGACGCGCTGCACCCGCCGCGCAACGTGGCGCTGATGGCCGCCGGCACGCCGCTGACCGACGCCGACCGCGCCGGCTGGCTCGACGTGATCGGCGACCGGCTGGCGCAGGCGGGTGAGCACGGCGCGGTGGTGGCCTGCTCGGCGCTGCGGCGCGTCTACCGCGACCGGCTGCGCACGGCATCGCCGGGCCTGCGTCTGGTCTACCTGGACGGCGACCCGGCGCTGCTCGCCGAGCGCATCGGCCAGCGCACCGGCCACTACATGCCACCGGCGCTGCTGCCGAGCCAGCTCCAGACGCTGGAGCCCCCGGACCCGGACGAAGCGGCGCTCACATTCGACATCGCGCAGCCGCCCGAGGCGCTTGTCAGGCGGGCGCTGCAGGCGCTGCGCTAGGCTCGCCGCCATGAAAACGAACCAGAACGTCCTTGGTCAGACACTCGACCAGCTCGGTGAAGCCATCGTCTGCGGCCGCCACGCCCCCGGCAGCACCATCCCGCCCGAACCCGTGCTCGGTGAACAGCTCGGCGTCAGCCGCACCGTGGTGCGCGAGGCCATCAAGTCGCTGGTCGCCAAGGGACTCGTCGTCACCGGGCCGAAGGTGGGCACGCGCGTGCTGCCCGCCGACCAGTGGAACTGGTTCGACCAGTCGGTCGTGCGCTGGCACACCCGGGTCGGGCTGTCGCACGAGTTCCTGCGCGACCTGCAGGAGCTGCGCCGCGTGGTCGAGCCCGCCGCAGTGCGCCTGGCCGCCACGCGCGCCACCGCCGACGACCTCGCCGAGATCGAGACCGCCTACGCCGGCATGAAGCACGCCATCGAACACGGCGGCGACTACGTGACACACGACCTGCGCTTCCACCAGGGCCTGCTGCGCGCCTGCCACAACCGCATGCTGGTGCAGATGAGCAAGGCGCTCGGCGCGCTGCTGCGCACGAGCTTCGAGCTGTCCACCGCCAAGCCGCACGGCCCGGCGCAGTCGCTGCCGCTGCACCGCGCGGTGCTCGACGCCGTGCTCGCCCACGACGCGGACGGGGCCGAGCGGGCGGCGCTGGTGCTGATCGACGGGGCTTACGAAGACATCCAGGCCGTGCTCGCCTCGCGGCGGACCCTGCCGTCGCTCGCTGCCCAGGCATCACCCCTCAAGGCGCCGCTGCCACCCCCTCCCCTCGCTTCCCTGTTGCCATGAACCTGCTCATCACCGGCGCGGCCGGTTTCCTCGGCGCGCGGCTGGCGCGCACGCTGCTGGCCCGCGGCACGCTGGGCGGCCGGACGGTCCGGCGCCTCGTGCTCACCGACCTGTTCGACCCGCCCGCCGACCTGCTCGCCGACGCCCGGGTCGAGGCCCGCACAGGCCCGCTGCTGGTACAGACCGCGGCGCTGCGTGATGAACATTTCGACGGCGTGTTCCACCTCGCCTCGGCCGTCTCCGGCGAATGCGAGCTGGACTTCGACCTCGGCATGGCGTCCAACCTCGACTCGACACGGGCGCTGCTCGACGCGCTGCGCCATCGGGTCACGCAGCAGGGCGATGCGCCCACCCGGCTGGTGTTCGCCAGCTCGGTCGCGGTCTTCGGCCCGGACGAGGACCACCCGCTGCCCGCGCTCGTCACCGACGCCACGCTGCCCACGCCGCAGACCAGCTACGGCATCCAGAAACACGTCTGCGAGCACCTGATCGCCGACTACACCCGCAAGGGCTTCCTCGACGGCCGCGCCGCCCGGCTGATGACGGTGACCGTGCGCCCGGGGCGGCCCAACGGCGCGGCGTCCTCGTTCTTCAGCGGCATCGTGCGCGAGCCGCTGGCGGGGCTGGAGGCCATCTGTCCGGTGGACCCGGACGTGTCGCATCCGCTGACCTCGCCGCGTGCGACGGTCGAGGGGCTGATCCGCGTCTTCGAGTGCAGCCGCGCCGAGTTCGGTGGCCGCACCGCGCTGAACCTGCCCGCGCTCAACCTGACGGTGGCGCAGATGCTCGACGCGCTGGAGGCGGTGGCGGGGCCGGCCGTGCGGGCGCGGGTGCGCTTCGAGCGCGACGAGCGCATCGCCGGCATCGTGGCGCGCTGGCCAGCGGGCGCCACCGCCGAGCGCGCCGCGCGGCTCGGCCTGCAGCCCGAAACCGCGTTCGAGGACATCATCCGGCAGTACATCGCCGACCACGCCGACCATCCCACCGCCTTGCAAGGCCTGGAGCGCCCATGCGCATGAACCAGATCGACCTCCACGGCCGTGTCGCCGTCATCACCGGCGGTGCCCAGGGCATCGGCTACGCCACCGCCGAGCGGCTGCTGCGCTCGGGCGCCACGGTGGTGCTGTGGGACGCCGACGCGGCGCGCCTGCCGGACAGTGTCGCGGCGCTGTCGGCGCTGGGGCCGTGCCACGGGCTCGTGGTCGAGCTGACTGAGGAGGCGTCGGTGACCGAGGCCACGGCCCGCACCGTGGCCGACCATGGCGGCATCGACCTGCTCATCAACAACGCCGGCATCACCGGCGGCAATGGCCCGACCTGGGCGCTGCCGCCGGACGTGTGGCGCCGGGTGCTGGAGGTGAATCTGGTGGCGCCGTACCTGACCTGTCGGGCGGTCGTGCCGGGGATGGTCGCGCGCGGCTGGGGGCGCATCGTCAACATCGCCTCCGTCGCGGGCAAGGAAGGCAACCCCAACGCCAGCCACTACAGCGCGTCCAAGGCCGGCCTGATCGCGCTGACCAAGTCGCTGGGCAAGGAACTGGCGCAGACCGGCGTGCTGGTCAACGCCATCACGCCGGCGGTGGCCAAGACGGCGATGTTCGACCAGATGACGCAGCAGCAGATCGACTACATGCTCGGCAAGATCCCGATGGGCCGCTTCGTGCAGCCCGACGAGATCGCGGCGATGGTGGCGTGGCTGTGCAGCGAGGACTGCTCGTTCACGACCGGCGGGGTGTTCGACATCACGGGCGGTCGGGCGACGTACTGAGCCGGAGCCGCCAAACGCGGCAGCGGCAGCGCCGGGATCAGCTCCCGGCCACCATCATCTTGTCGACCAGCACCGAGCCGATGGTCTTGCTGCCCATCGTGTACTCGTCCGCGCCGACGGCGACGATGCCCTTGAACATCTCGCCGAGGTGGCCGGCGATGGTGATCTCCTCGACCGGGTAGGCGATCTGGCCGTTCTCGACCCAGAAGCCCGCCGCGCCGCGCGAGTAGTCGCCGGTCACGTAGTTGACGCCCTGCCCCATCAGCTCGACCACGAACAGGCCGCGGTGCAGCTTGCGCAGCATGGCGTCCAGGTTGTCGCCGGCGGCGGTCAGGCGGCTGCGCAGGTGCAGGTTCTGCGAGCCGCCCGCGTGGCCGGTGGTCTTCATGCCGAGCTTGCGCGCGGAGTAGCTCGACAGAAAATAGCCCTGCGTCACGCCAGCATCCACCACCTTGCGCGCCCGGGTGCGCACGCCTTCGTCGTCGAACGGGGCGCTGCCCTTGGCCTTGCGGATGTGCGGGTCTTCGTCGATGTCGATGTGGTCGGGGAAGATCGGCTGGCCGAGGCTGTCGAGCAGGAAGGTCGCCTTGCGGTAGAGCGCGCCGCCGCTGGTGGCCTGCACATAGGCGCCCAGCAGCCCGGCCGCCACCGTCGACTCGAACAGCACCGGCATCTCGCCAGTCGGAATCTTGCGGCCCTTCAGGCGCGAGAGCGCGCGCTGCGCGGCGTAGCGGCCGACCGCCTCGGGCGAGGCCAGGTCGGCGGCGTCGCGCATCGAGCTGTACCAGGCGTCGCGCTGCATGTCGCGGCCACGGCCGGCGATGGGCGAGACCGAGATCGAATGGCGCGAGCTGGCGTAGCCGCCGCAGAAGCCGCGGCTGTTGGCGGTGTAGAAATGCGACTGCTGGGCCGACACGCCCGCACCGTCCGAGTTGGTGATCATCGGGTCGGTGGACAGCGCCGCCGCCTCGCAGCGCAGCGCGAGTTCGGCCGCCTGCTCGGCGTTGACCGACCACGGGTGGAACAGGTCCAGGTCACACTCCGCCGCCCAGCCCAGCGCCAGATCGGACGCTTCGGGCAGGCCCGCGGCGCTGTCCTCGGCGGTGAAGCGGGCGATGTCGTAGGCCGCCTGCACCGTCTGGCGCAGCGCGGCGGGCGAGAAGTCGGAGGTGCTGGCGTTGCCGCGGCGCTGGCCGAGGTAGACCGACACGCCGATGGCCTTGTCGCGGTTGCGCTCGACGTTCTCGATCTTGCCCTTGCGCACCGAGACCGACAGGCCGGCGCCCTCGGACACCTCGACCCCCGCGTCCGTCGCGCCGAGCGATCTGGCCACCGCCAGGGCGTCCTCGACCAGGGTGCGGAACTGGTCCCGCGTGTAGGAAAAACCGGAGTCGGGACGGGTCATCGCGGCAGTCGTGTCGGTCGTGGCAGTCATGTACGGGTCGGGCCGGTGGTGGTCACTCGTATCATAGCGGTCGCTTTCATCCCGCCTGCCCATGCCTGCCCACGAACACTTTGACCACGACGACGAATTCGCGCCCGCACGGGACGATGATTTCGCCGACCGACCGAGCAAGACCCGGCTCAAGAAGGAGATGCACGACCTCCAGGCGCTGGGCAAGGAGCTGATCGAGATGCCGGATGCGCGCCTGACCGCGCTGGGCATGCCCGAGTTCCTGCTCGACGCGCTGCTGCAGCTCAAGCGCACCCGCTCGCACGAGGGCCGCCGCCGCC
Organism: Sphaerotilus sp.; assembly: GCF_034519685.1. Taxonomy (GTDB): domain Bacteria; phylum Pseudomonadota; class Gammaproteobacteria; order Burkholderiales; family Burkholderiaceae_C; genus Sphaerotilus. Next base: position 1,370,439 of record NZ_JAXHOF010000003.1, read on the forward strand.
AGTGGCAGTACGTCGGCAAGCTGATGCGCCGCGTCGATGCCGAGCCGCTGCGCGAGGCGGTGGCCTCGTTCAAGGTGCCCGGCGCACGGGAGACGCTGGCCCTGCACACCGCCGAGCGCTGGCGCGAGCGCCTGCTGGCCGAGGACGACGCCCTCACGCAATGGATGGCCGAGCACCCCGACACCGATGCGCAGTCGCTGCGCACGCTGATCCGCAACACCCGCAAGGAACAGCTCGCCGCCGCTGCCGCACAACCCCACGACGGCGTCATCGAGCGCAAGGGCCGCGCCTACCGCGACCTGTTCCAGCGCATCAAGTCGGCGCTCGAAGCCGCCGCCAAGGCGGACGAACAGGCGGCCGCACTGGACGATGGCGATGACGAGGAAGACGACGATGAGTGACCTGACCAACGCCGTGGCCACCCTGCCGCCACCGGAGCCGGTGCGCATCGGACTGGTGTCCATCAGCGACCGCGCCAGCAGCGGCGTCTACGAGGACAAGGGGCTCCCGGCCCTGCAGGACTGGATGGCCCGCGCGCTGCACAACCCCGTCACCTGGGTCACCCGGCTGATCCCCGACGAGCAGGACGGCATCAGCGCCACGCTGCGCGAGCTGGTCGACGTGCACCAGTGCAACCTCGTGCTGACCACCGGCGGCACCGGCCCGGCGCTGCGCGACGTGACGCCCGAGGCGACGCTGGCGGTGGCCGACAAGGTGATGCCCGGCTTCGGCGAGCAGATGCGCCAGATCAGCCTGCGCTTCGTGCCGACGGCGATCCTGTCGCGCCAGGTGGCGGTGATCCGCGGCCAGGCGCTGATCCTGAACCTGCCCGGCCAGCCGAAGTCGATCGCCGAGACGCTGGAGGGGCTGCCGAACGCGGTGCCGCCGTGTCCGGGCATCTTCGCGGCCGTGCCCTACTGCCTCGACCTGATCGGCGGGCCGTACATCGAGACCCGCGACGCGGTCTGCAAGGCGTTCAGGCCGAAGACGGCGCAGCGGCCGCCGCGCGGCTGAACGACGGCGTCAAGGCAGCTCGGTCGCCCCCAGATCGGCGGCCGCGCCCCGCACACCACGGGGCTGCGAGCGTCCGCTGGCGTCCAGTTGCCACTCGACCCGCACCGCCAGCGGCCCCGCCACCGCCGCATCCACCAGCGCACTGCCCGCCTGCGGCACCCAGCCGCCTGCCACCAGCGGCGAGCGCAGGCCCGTCAGCGGCGGCGCCGGCACATTCAGTTGCCCGCCCACCGTGTGCCATTGGTCGATGTCCTGCCAGCCGATCGACAGCCAGTTGCGGCCCAGGTTCAGCACGCCCCCGCTGGTCCAGGCGGGACCGACCGACTGGCTCATGCGCAGGCTCTTCTCGGCCACGGTGCTGGCGAACACGAAGGCGTTGTTCCAGACCTCGGCACGCTCCTCGGTGGTCGAGAGCTGGAACACCGCCGCGCTGCGCCCGGTGACGATGACCGTGTTGTGGAAGAAGTACAGCGTTCCCTTGCGGTAGACCGGCTCGCCCCAGGATGCCCCGGGTGTGCTGCCGTAGTGGTCACCGCCGTAGTGGATGAGGCTGCCGGTCTCGCCGTTCTTGCGGATCTGGTTGCCGTAGACCAGCGTGGTGCGGTAGTCGGCCCGGGACATGGCCAGCAGCGGGAAATCCTCCGCTTCGACGAGGTCGAGGGCGCGTGCGCCCTCCTCGATGCGGTTGTAGCGGACGACCAGCCCCGCCGAGCGGTCCTTGATCGCGTTGCCCCGGGCGCCCGGGCGCAGCGGTCCGAAGACGTTGTGCTCGATCACCACGCCCAGGCCCTGGGTGTAGGTGTTGTGCTCCGATTCGCTGCCCGCCAGCCCGTTGCCATGGACCACGTTGCCGACGATGCGCAGGTTCTCGGTGATCGCGCCGCTGCCGTCGTCGGTGGTGCGGCTGAAGACACCCATCACACAGTCGGTCAGTTCATTGTCGGCAATGGTGATGTGGACGCCCCGGTCGATCCAGAGGCAGGCGCCAAAGTCCGAGTAGGGCTTCACCGCCCCGGCTGCATCGCGGAAACGGTAGGCCGGCTGGGCATGGGTGAACCGGAGTCCGTCGATCTGGAGGTGGGACGGTCGCTCGGTCCAGGCCTGCGAGGCCAGCTTCGTGACCATCACGAGCGCACGGCTCTGCTGGATCTCGCTCACGTTGTCGCCCAGCGCTGCGGCCAGCGCCGGGCGGGTCGTGGCGTCCTGGCCATCGATCACCGGCCGCTCGCCATTCGGACCGCGCACGCCACAGACCCGCACGGGCCGGGCGGCCGTGCCCTGTGCCGCGAGCACGAACTTGCCGCGGTAGGGGGTGGCGCGGTGAAAGATGCGCACGGTGTCACCCGGAGCCAGACGCTCCCAGGGAACATCGTCCAGCGCCGCCAGCGCCTGGCCGGGTCCGACGGTGTAGTCCACACCCGATCCGGACGGCTCACAGGCCGGCCAGGCCACCAGGGGACGCTCGTCCGGCGCGGGAAACGGTGCGGTCATCGGCTCGACATTGGACGCCATCGACACCGCCGTGCCACCGCGCGCGGCCACCGATGCGGCATCGCTCGCCCCCCCGCCGCAGCCAACCAGAAACAAGGCCAGCGTCACAGCCAAGGCAGGCATGCCGGCACGCACGCCAGGGGAAGCGTCGGACTGGAGTCGACTGGATTGCATGCACGGTCCCGACACAGAATGTAACGGGACGTAAGGTAGCGCGGAACGCCTCCGCCTACCTTGGCTGGTGCTTTTCAGTACCGCCGGAAAACTGCGCTACTTGACGAGACGGTTCAGGCGCTCTGCGTCGAACTGTTCGGTGGTGTGGGCATCCTGCGGCACACACGCATCGACGGGCAGCTCGCGCGACCGGGCGGACAGCTTCTCGATCGCCTGCCACAGCAAGGCGATCTGGTGCTCATGGCCCGAGGCGTTGTCGATCAGCCCCTTCATCGCCTGCGCGACCGGGTCTTCGCCCTGCGTCACGCCGTAGGCGGAGAAGCCCATGCGGGCGGCGACGGCCTCGCGCTGGGCATCCACCTGGGCAGCGATGATGCGCGCCGGATTGCCGACCGCCGTGGCCCCTTCCGGCACCGGCTTGGTCACGACCGCCCCGGATCCGACCCGGGCACCATCGCCCACCGTGAAGCCGCCGAGCACGCTGGCATGCGCGCCGACGATCACGCCTTTGCCCAGCGTCGGATGCCGCTTGGCACCCTTGACGAGCGAGGTGCCACCCAGCGTGACACCCTGGTAGATGGTGCAGTCGTCGCCGACTTCAGCCATCTCGCCGATCACCACGCCCATGCCATGGTCGATGAAGACACGGCGGCCGAAGGTGGCACCGGGGTGGATCTCGATGCCCGTGAAGAAGCGTCCCAGATGCGACAGGAAACGCCCGGGCCAGCGCAGTCCGCGCACCCAGCACCAGTGCGCCATGCGCTGGATCCACAGCGCATGCAGGCCCGGATAGCAGGTCACCACCTCGAAGGCCGACCGGGCGGCCGGATCGCGTTCCAGGATGCAGGCGATGTCTTCTTTCAGGCGACGGAACATGGCGGTCTCGGGAGGACGGACAGGGGTTCCGAGTGTAGGCGCGGCAGGAAAACCGCGCCTGACATGGTCGGTCGCGCGCGAACCGGGCAGCCCCGGCCCGATCAGCGCATGGCGGCGCGAGGCTCCATCTCGTTCGCCGCCATGGCCGAGGCCGGGTCCACGGCAGACGAGCGCTTGCGGGGCGCAACCAGCGCACGCAGCCATCCCGACATCGGCCGCTCGATCCAGTGGTGGACCATCCAGGACACCCCCACCACCGCCGCGACCACCAGCAGCACCCGCAGATGGAAGTCCAGCGCCCGCCAGGACTCCACCGGGGCCATCAGGGCGATGTAGCCGATGTTCTGGTGCAGCAGGTAGACCGGGTAGGTCAGCACCCCGAACCAGAACACCAGCGGCGAGGCCCGCATCTGCAGCTTGCCGCTGACCATCGCGAGGAACAGGGCATAGAACAGCGTCAGGCAGAGCATGACCTGCGCCGGCAGGCCCAGCCAGACCACCTCATTGCCCAGCTTCGCCCCCGCCGCACCCACCCAGCCGTACCACAGCGTCAGACCGAAGGACCACAGCAGCAGCAGATAGCGCTGCAGGTTCCAGCCCTTGCGGCTGACACGGTAGAACAGCATCCCGGCGGAGAACAGCGGCGCCCAGCGCACATCGAGCCAGAATTCCAGCGGGTACATCGGCCGCAGCGCGTTCACGCTGGACAGCAGCAGCCAGACCCCGACCCAGCGCTCGACCCGGCGCAACTGGCCAAAATGCAGCAGGGCGATCACCATCAGGTAGAACTGCAGCTCCACCGCCAGCGACCAGTAGGCCCCATCCACGAACTCGACCTGCACCCACTGCGGCACCATCGTGAGGTTGACCAGCACCTGCGACGGCGTCACCGCGAACGACTCGCTGCCAGCCGACCATGTCACCACCCCCGTCAGCAGCACGCTCACCCAGAACGCCGGGTACAGCCGCGCCACCCGCGACGCCACGAAGCCACGCACGGTGGTGCCCTGTGCGCTCATCAGGATCACGAAGCCGCTGATCATGAAGAACAGGTGCACCCCCAGATGGCCGAGCGCTGCCAGCGACTGCAGCCAGGGCCAGGTGGTGTCGACCAGCCAGCCGCCCTGCTGTCCGCGGTGCAGGAAATGGAAAGCGACCACGGCCAGACAGGCCAGGCCGCGCAAGAAATCGAGCTGGTGGAAACGGGGTGCTGCGTGCATGCCCGAATCATGTTGGCGCGCCCCCCCCAGCATCGAGGACGGATTTTGCAATTCCGCGCAAAATGTGAATTTCTTCCACGCTCAACTGCGTTCGATTGCACAGTTGGTTCAATCTAGGCAACAGTTTTCGCGGAACTTTCGGATCCAGGAAGCCGATCCGGACCAGCGCCTCCTCCCAGTGCGCCAGCGCGCCTTGCACCATGTCCGCCGACGCCAGCCGCGGGTCGCGCGTGCGCGGCGTCACCGCGAAACCGCCCAGCGCCTGCCGCCAGTCGTAGGACAGCAGTTGCACCGCCTGCGCCAGGTTGAGCGAGCCGTAGTCCGGATTGGTCGGGATCGACAGGCAGACATGGCAGCGGTACACGTCCTCGTTCGACAGGCCGTAGCGCTCGCTGCCGAAGACGAAGGCGACGCTGGCTGCGCTGGCGGCGAGTTCCTCGAAATACGGGCGCGGCGCCACGGTCGGCGGGCCGAAGTCGCGCGGCGTCATCGCCGTGGCGCAGGCGACCTGCACGCCATCGAGCGCCTCGTCCAGCGTGGCGACGATGCGCGCCCGCACGAGGATGTCGGCCGCGCCGCTGGCCATCGCCACCGTTTCCTCCTGGCTGAGCACATTGCCAAAACGCGGCGCCACCAGCACCAGATCGGTGAAGCCCATCACCTTCATGGCCCGGGCGGTGGCCCCGACATTGCCCGGGTGGCTGGTGTTCACCAGCACGAATCGGGTGGAATCGGGCGTCGAAGCCGGGGTGGAGGTCGTGGAATCTGGCATGGGAGGGTCGCGAATGGATCAAAGCACCGTAAAATGGACGGTTATCTTAGGCCCGCAGCACCGCACTGCACGCCCCCGCTCTTTCCTACCGCCAGCCCCTTGCCTTGTCGCCGCGCGTGCCGCGCCGCGACCATCCGCCATTCGAGCCCCCGGAGTTCCATCGCCATGTCGCAAACCAACTTGCATCCCATGCTCAACATCGCCATCAAGGCCGCACGCGCGGCCGGGGCGATCATCAACCGGGCCAGCCTCGACGTCGACCGCCTGACGGTCACCAGCAAGGGGCCGAACGACTTCGTCACCGAAGTCGACCAGGCGGCCGAGCGCGCCATCATCGAGACCCTGCTGACCGCCTACCCGGACCACGCCATCCTCGCCGAGGAATCGGGCCGTTCCATGGGCTCGCAGACCAGCGACTACGTCTGGATCATCGACCCGCTGGACGGCACCACCAACTTCATCCACGGATTCCCGCAGTACGCGGTGTCGATCGCGCTGGCGTTCAAGGGCAAGGTCGAGCAGGCCGTCGTCTACGACCCGGCGCGCAACGACCTGTTCTACGCCACCAAGGGCCGCGGCGCGTTCCTGAACGACAAGCGCCTGCGCGTGTCCAAGCGCATCCGGCTGGCCGACTCGCTGATCGGCACCGGCTTCCCCTTCCGCAAGGGCGACAACTTCAAGCGCTACCTGAAGATCATGGAAGAGCTGATGCCGCTGTGCGCCGGCCTGCGCCGTCCGGGGGCCGCGGCACTTGACCTGTGCTACGTCGCCGCGGGCTGGTACGACGCCTTCTTCGAGACCGGCCTGAGCCCGTGGGACGTGGCGGCAGGCTCGCTGATCGTCACCGAAGCGGGCGGTCTGGTCGGCAACTTCACGGGCGAAGCGGACTTCCTGTACCAGCGCGAAGTGCTGGCTGGCTCGCCCAAGGTCTACGCACAACTGGTCCCGGTCCTGGCGCCCTACACCCGCGTGATCACCGAAGACGACGCTGCGCCCGCCGCCCCGACCCCGGCCGCGGCCACCCCCAAGACCCGCACCCCCAAGGTCCGCGCCAAATCCACCACCCCCGGCACGGACACCATCGCGCCGACCCGCAGCAGCTCCTCGACGCTGACGCCACTGGACGTGTTCATCGCCGAGACGCAGCCGGAACTGGTCGCCGAGCTGGCTGCCGAGGAAGCCGCGGAGCAGGCGGCAGAACTGGCCGCCGAGAAGCCCGTGTACGACATCCCGCTGTCGCCCGCCGCCGCGCTGGCCGCCGCCTTCGAGCCGATGCCGGACGCCGAAGCCGCGCCCGCCCCGGTCGTGACGATCCGCAAGCCGACGCGCATCAAGAAGGAAGACATGCCGCCGAAGGAGGAGCCGGCGCCGGAGCGCAAGCGTGGTCGTCGTGGTGATGACGCGCCGTTCTGACCCCGAATCACCTGGATTCAGGCCATGCCGCCCCCCGCACTGCTGATCGACCAGCCGTCTCTGGACGGCTTCTGTCCGATTGCCGAGGCCGTAGAGCTGCTCGCGCAGAGCGCCAGCACCGATGCGCGTGGGGCGGTCTACACGCGGCGTGAAGTCGTGGAGTTCATGCTGGATCTGGCCGGGTACACGCCGGACAGGCCGCTGTACCGCATGAAGCTCCTTGAACCGTCGTTTGGCAGCGGTGAATTCCTGCTGGCTGCAGCACGCCGGCTGATGGCCTCTGCTGCATCAGCCTACCCCCCAGAGGATCTGGCGGACTGCATCCGGGCGGTCGAATTGCACCGTGACACCTTCGACAGGACGAAGACACGGCTGTCCGGACTGCTGTCCGAATTCGGACTGGAGGCAGCCGAGCGTTCTCGCCTGCTCTCGACCTGGCTGGTGTGCGCTGACTTTCTGCTCTCGCCCATGCCGGATCGCTTCGACGTCGTGGTCGGCAATCCGCCGTACGTGCGCCAGGAACTGATCCCGGCCGCACTGCTGGCGCAGTACCGCCTGCGCTACACCACGCTCTACGACCGGGCGGACCTCTACGTTCCGTTCATCGAGCGCTCGCTGAGCCTGCTGGCCGAACGAGGCCAGCTCGCGTTCATCTGCGCCAACCGCTGGACCAAGAACCAATACGGCCGTCCCCTGCGGGCCATGGTGGCCGAAGGCTTCCACCTTCGGGCCTACGTGGACATGGTGGACACCCCGGCTTTCGATGCCGAGGTGATTGCCTACCCAGCCATCACCCTCATCGAAAAAACCTCCCCGGGGGCCACGCTGGTGGCCACACAACCCGACATCCAGACCTCCACGCTCACCCCCCTCGCGCAGGCGCTGCGCGGGGACGAACCACGTCCTGAACTCGGTGTGTCGCTGGTCGAGCGGGTCGGCACCGGCGACGCGCCGTGGGTGTTGAGTTCTTCCGACCGGCGCGTCTTGCTGCGTCGCCTGGAAGCGCTGTTCCCGACACTGGAGGAAGCTGGCTGCAAAGTGGGCATCGGTGTGGCGACCGGGGCGGACAAGGCCTTCATCGGTCCGATGGACACCCTGGACGTGGAGCCGAGCCGCAAGCTGGCACTGGTCACCACCAAGGACATCGCCAGCGGGTTCGTGCGCTGGCGCGGATTGGGCGTGATCAACCCCTTCGAGGACGACGGTCGGCTGGTCGATCTGGCGCAGTACCCCAGGTTGAGCGCCCACCTGGACCGCCATCGGGACGTCATCACCAAACGCCATGTCGCACAGAAGTCACCCGCAAGCTGGTATCGAACCATCGACCGCATCACGCCCTCGCTGGCGGCACGGCCCAAGCTGCTGATCCCGGACATCAAGGGCTCAGCCCATGTGGTGTTCGAGGAGGGCTGGCTCTACCCGCACCACAACCTCTATTTCGTGGCCTCCGAGGAATGGGATCTGCGGGCCTTGCAAGCGGTGCTGCTCTCGTGTGTCGCACGGCAGTTCATCACGGCTTACTCGACGACGATGCACGGTGGCTTCCTGCGCTATCAAGCTCAGTATCTGCGGCGCATTCGGCTGCCCCGGTGGGAGTCGGTGCCCGAGCCCATGCGCGCCAAGCTCGCCATGGCCGCTCAGGCGTTGGACATCGCCGCATGCGACCAGGCGGCGTGTGAACTCTATGGACTGACCTCCACAGAAGCCCACCTGCTGGCCCAGGGCTGACTCGAAAACAAGAAACGATCACATGGCACTGAATCTCTGCGACTACGAACACAAGGCCCGGGACGCGATCAGGGCGTTCTGGCAAACCCGCGAGCAAGCCCGTCAGAAGCAGGCCAGCACGGGCCAATCCGACCAAGGTGAACGCGCCAGCGTGACCGGCGGCAAGAACCTGGACGGTTTCTCGGATCTGGTGACCGCGCTGGTGCGCGCCAACGGCCTGCCGGATGCGCAGATTCACCACCAGCGAACCGTGCTGACACTGCCCGGTTATTTCCGCCCGACCAAGCTGTGGGATCTGCTGGTGATCGACAAAGGCCACTTGGTCGCCGCCGTGGAGTTCAAGAGCCATGTCGGACCCTCCTTCGGCAACAACTTCAACAACCGGACGGAAGAGGCCATCGGCACGGCACATGACCTCTGGACCGCGTACCGGGAAGGCGCCTTCGGACAGCAGGAGCGGCCCTTTGTGGGCTGGCTGATGGTGGTCGAGGACGCGCCCGGGTCACGAACCGCCGTCCGCGAGGTCTCACCCCACTTCCCGGTGTTCCCGGAGTTTGCGGGAGCCTCGTACCTGCAACGCTACGATGTGCTGTGCCAGAAACTCGTCAGGGAGCAGCTCTACTCGTCAGCGACGGTGCTGGCGACGCCACACTCCGCGATCACCGACGGACACCATGCCGAGCTGTCGGCCATGACAGGCCTGCGCTCCTTCGTGGCCTCTCTGGCCGGACACATTGCCACCCGCGCCGCCCTGTGATGCCCGCCATCATGCAACCGCATACCCCCATGATGGCCCAGTATCTGGGCCTCAAGGCCGACTTCCCCGACACCCTCCTGTTCTACCGGATGGGGGATTTCTACGAAGTCTTCTTCGACGACGCCCGCAAGGCGCACCGCCTGCTCGACATCACGATCACCACGCGCGGCCAGAGCGCGGGCGAGCCGGTGGTGATGGCGGGCGTGCCGGTGCATGCGCTGGAGAGCTACCTCGCCAAGCTGATCCGGCTCGGCGAGGCGGTCGCGATCGCCGAGCAGGTCGGCGAGGTCGGAGCGACCAAGGGGCCGGTCGAGCGCAAGGTGGTGCGCGTGGTCACCCCTGGCACGATCACCGACACCGAGCTGCTGAACGAGCGCGAGGACACCCGGCTTCTCGCGCTGGCTGTGCGCGGCAGCGGGGCGGCGCCGGTGTTCGGGCTGGCGTGGCTCGCGCTGGCCAGCGGGCAGCTCGGGCTGACCGAGTGCAGCGAGCGCGAACTCGGCGCGTGGCTGGCCCGCCTGTCGCCCGCCGAGGTGCTGGTCAGCGGCGAGCTGAACGCCGAGAAGCGCCCGGCCGCGCTGCGCCAGCTCACCGTGCCGGTGATCGGCCGGCCGCACTGGCAGTTCGACCCCGCGCTCGGCGAGCGCAAGCTGCGCGAGCAGTTGAAGGTGGCGCACCTCGCCGGCTTCAATGCACAGGATCTGCACGCCGCCCACGCCGCCGCCGCCGCGCTGCTGGGCTATGCCGAGCACACGCAGGGCCGCGCGCTGTCGCACGTCAACGCGCTGACGGTGGAGCGCGCCCGCGAGCTGCTGGAGCTGCCCCCGGCCACGCACCGCAACCTGGAGCTGACGCAGACGCTGCGCGGCGAGCCGGCGCCGACGCTGCTGTCGCTGCTCGACACCTGCCGCACCGGCATGGGCAGCCGCGCGCTGCGCCAGTGGCTGACGCACCCGATGCGCGACCGCGCCGTGGCGCGCAGCCGGCATGGCGCGATCGCCGCGCTGATCGCCGCCCGCGCTGCCGCCCCGCTGCGCGACGCGCTGCGCCACGTCAGCGACGTGCAGCGCATCACCGCCCGCACGGCGCTGCGGCAGGTCCGCCCGCGTGAACTCGCCGGCCTGCGCGAGACGCTGGCCACCCTGCCCGACCTGCGCCAGCGCGTGCCGGACACCGCGCCGCTGCTGCAGGCGCTGCACGCCGCGCTGACGCCGGACGAGGCCATCGCCACGCTGCTGAAGAGCGCCATCGCCGAGGAGCCGGCGGTGCTGCTGCGCGACGGGGGCGTGATCGCCAGCGGCTTCGATCCGCTGCTGGACGAACTGCGCTCCATCGCCACCAACTGCGACACCTTCCTGCTCGACCTGGAAACCCGCGAGCGGGCGCGCACCGGCATTGGCAACCTGCGCGTGCAGTACAACAAGGTCCACGGCTTCTACATCGAGGTCACCGCCGGGCAGGTGGACAAGGTGCCGATGGACTACCAGCGCCGCCAGACGCTGAAGAACGCCGAGCGCTACATCACACCCGAGCTGAAGGCGTTCGAGGACAAGGCGCTGTCGGCGCAGGAGCGCTCGCTGTCGCGCGAGAAGTGGCTGTACGAGCAGGTGCTCGACGCCCTGCAGCCGCACCTGAACCCGCTGTCCGAACTCGGCCGGGCGCTGGCCAGCCTCGACGCGCTGGCCGCCTTGGCCGAGCGCGCCGAGACGCTGAACTGGTGTGCGCCCGAGTTCGTCGCGCACCCGTGCCTGGACATCGAGCAAGGCCGCCACCCGGTCGTCGAAGCCCGGCTGGCCGAGACCGGCGGCGGCAACTTCATCGCCAACGACTGCCGGCTCGACGCGGCGCGGCGCATGGTCATCCTCACCGGCCCGAACATGGGCGGCAAAAGCACCTTCATGCGGCAGGTGGCGCTCACCGTGCTGCTGGCGGCGATCGGCTCATATGTGCCGGCCGCGCGCTGCCGCCTCGGGCCGATCGACGCGATCCACACCCGCATCGGCGCGGCCGACGACCTGGCGAACGCGCAGTCCACCTTCATGCTGGAGATGACCGAAGGCGCGGCGATCCTGCACAGCGCGACCGAGCACTCGCTGGTGCTGATGGACGAGATCGGCCGTGGCACCTCGACATTCGACGGTCTGGCACTGGCCGGCGCGATCGCCACGCACCTGCACGACCGCAACCGCGCCTTCACGCTGTTCGCGACCCACTATTTCGAGCTGACCGAGTTCCCGGCGCGCCACCGCCATGCGGTGAACATGCACGTCTCGGCAGCCGAGTCGGGCGACGACATCGTCTTCCTGCACGCGATCGAGCCGGGGCCGGCCAGCCGCAGCTACGGCGTACAGGTGGCGCGGCTGGCGGGGATGCCGCCAGCCGTGCTGCGCCAGGCGCGGCAGACGCTCGACACGCTCGAAGCGCAGCAGCACGCGGGCGAAGCGCAGATCGACCTGTTCGCCCCTGCACCGGAGCCGGAGCCAGAACCTGCATCCGCGGCCGGGGCGTCGTCAGTGCCCGCTGTGGCGTCCGCGCCGACGGACCCGCTCGCCGACGAGGTGCTGCAAGCCTTGCGCGCACTCGACCCTGATACCCTCACCCCCCGCGCCGCGCTGGATGCGCTTTACCGGTTGAAGACGCTCGCCGTGGCCCCGAATTCATCGAATCCCTCCCTCAGCTCCTGACCCTCCCATGACTTACTGTGTCGGCATCCGGCTCAACGCCGGTCTCGTGTTCCTCTCCGATTCACGCACCAACGCGGGACTCGACGCGATCAGCACCTTCCGCAAGATGATGGTCTACGAGAAGGCCGGTGACCGCTGCATGGTGCTGCTGTCGGCCGGCAACCTGAGCATCTCGCAGTGCGTGCGCGAGATCCTGCAGACCGAGAAGATCCCCAACGGTGACGGCGAACCCATCACCATCTGGAACGCCAAGAGCATGTTCGACGCGACCCGCGTGCTCGGCTCGGCCGTGCGGCGGGTCTACGAGACCGACGGCAAGGCGCTGCAGAACGCCGGCATCGACTTCAACTGCTCGATGATCTTCGGCGGCCAGATCGGCGACGAGGCGATGCGGCTGTTCCTGGTCTACTCGGCCGGCAACTTCATCGAGGCCACACGCGAGACCTGCTTCTTCCAGGTCGGAGAGTCCAAGTACGGCAAGCCCATCCTCGACCGTGTCCTGACGCCCGACACCCCGCTCGACGAGGCCGCCAAGTGCGCGCTGGTGTCGATGGACTCGACGCTGAAGTCGAACCTGTCGGTCGGGCTGCCGCTGGACCTGCTGGTCTACCGCGAAGGCGAGCTGAAGACCGACAGCATCGTCTGCATCGACGACAAGAACCCCTACTTCAAGATGATCCACGACACCTGGGGCCAGCGCCTGCGCGAGGTGTTCGAGGGCATCGACGACCCAGCCTGGAATGGTGCAGCCGCCGAATTCCCGCTGATGCAGGACTCGCAGCGCTACGAGTCGATGCGCAAGATCACCCACCCGGGCGAGCGCATCGTCTGAGCCGCGCCATGACCCCCGGCGTCATCGTCTTCAGCCACGGCAACAGCTTCCCCGCGGGCACCTACGCGCAGCTCTTCGCGCACTGGCGCGCGGCGGGCTGGCGGGTCGAGGCGGTGGAGAAATACGGCCACGACCCGCGCTACCCGGTCACCAGCAACTGGCCGCGGCTGCGCGACCAGCTCATCGACTTCGTGGAGGGGCTGGCGCTGGGCGCCCCGGTGGTGTTCGTCGGGCATTCGCTCGGCGGCTTCCTGAGCCTGAAGGCGGCGCTGAAGCGGCCCGATCTGGCGCGGGGCGTGGTGCTGCTGGACTCGCCCGTGCTGGCGGGCTGGAAGGCGCACAGCGTGCAGGTCGCCAAGGCGACGCGGCTGATCCAGCGCGTCTCGCCCGGCAAGGTGGCGGCGCGTAGGCGCCACCACTGGGCCTCGGTGGACGAGGCGCGGGCGCATTTCGTGGCCAAGCATGTCTTCGCCCGCTGGGATCCGCGCTGCCTAGAGGATTACCTGCAGGCCGGGCTGGAGCCTGCGCCACAAGGGGGCGTGCAACTGGCATTCGACCGCCAAGTGGAGGCCAGGATCTACAACACGCTGGCCCACAACCTGGGCCACGTGCTGCGCCGCCATCCGCCACGGTTTCCGGTGGCCTTCATTGGCGGCACGCAATCGCGCGAAGTGCGGCAGGTGGGACTGGCGGCGACACGGGCGCTGGTGCGCGAGCGCTTCCAGTGGATCGAAGGCTCGCACCTGTTCGCACTGGAAAAGCCCGAGGAGACGGCCGAGCGTGTATCGGCGCTGATCGGCGCGTTCACCACCCCCTCCAGCGGGCCTTAGCGCGTCCGCAGCCGTCTTCAGCCCACGTGCCGCCAGGTCACGCAGCGGTTGTTCGCCGGCATCGCCCGGTCCTCGACCAGCACCAGCCCCGCCGCCCGCGCCAGCGCATCGACCAGCTCGAATTCCCGCACCCCGCGCTGCGCATCGGACGCACGCAGCGTGGCATCGAAGGCGGCGTTGCTGGCGCTGGTGTGTTCGCCCAGGTACTTGAACGGCCCGTAGACGATCACCAGACCGCCCGGCGTCAGCACCGACCCGACACGGTCGAAGAAGGCCTGCACCTCCGACCAACCCATGATGTGCAGCGTGTTGGCGGTGTAGACGGCGTCGTACTGGGCCGTCGGCCAAGGGCCGGTGACGTCCAGCGCGATCGGCGCCGGCGTGTTCGGCAACGCCGCATCCGCCAGCCACAGGCAGATGCCAGGCAGATTGGCCCGCACATCCGATGTCTGCCAGCGCAAGTGCTGGAGCGTTGCAGCAAAATGCACCGCATGCTGCCCGGTGCCGCTGCCCACTTCCAGCACCGAGCGTCGATCGGCCAGCAAGCCTCGCAGCACGCCGAGGATGGGCGTGCGGTTGCGGTCACAGGCTGGTGCGAAGGGCTTGTCGACGGTCATGGTGAGAACATCGGGCAGTGGATGGATAGGAACGCACGGCGGCGGGTCGTAAAGTATCACTGCTGCAGTGCAACAACGCTGACTAGAATGCCTCAGACCTCTGCAGAACGGGGGTCCGTACCTGAAAAATATTCGCCTGGAGACCCGAATGAGCTCTCATGCACAGCCTGCCACGAACCCGAACAGCCGCAAGCCTGCCACGCTGCACTCCCTGCGCGCCATGCACGCACGAGGGGAGAAAGTCACCATGCTGACCGCCTATGACGCCACTTTTGGGCGTCTGGCGGACGAAGCAGGCCTCGATACGCTGCTGGTCGGCGACTCGCTGGGCATGTTGCTGCAGGGCCACAGCAGTACCATTCCGGTCTCATTGGATGAAATGGCATACCACACCCGGTGTGTCGCCCGCGGCCTTCAAGGCGGCGGCGCAGCCTGGCTGATCGCCGACCTGCCCTTCGGCAGCTACCAGCAGGGCACGGCGCAGGCGATGGCCTCGGCCACCGCGCTGATGCAGGCCGGCGCGCAGATGGTCAAGCTCGAAGGCGGCGGCTGGACGACCGAGGTGGTGCGTTTCCTGGTCGACCGGGGCGTGCCGGTGTGCGCGCACCTGGGGCTGACGCCGCAGAGCGTGCATGCGCTGGGCGGCTACCGCGTGCAGGGCCGGGACGCCGACAGCGCCGCGCTGCTGCGCCGCCATGCCAAGGAGCTGGCGGACGCGGGTGCCGCGATGATGGTGCTGGAGCTGATGCCCACCGCCGTGGCCGCCGATGTGCAGACCGACAACCCCGGCATGATCACCATCGGCATCGGCGCCGGCCCGGACACCGCGGGGCAGGTGCTGGTGCTGCACGACATGCTCGGCGCCACCCGCGGCAAGCTGCCCCGGTTCGTGCGCAACTTCATGGCCGAGGGCGGCAGCATCGAGGATGCGCTGCGCCGCTACGTCGCCGCCGTGAAGGATGGCAGCTTCCCCGACCGGGTCGCCCACGCCTACGCCGCCGCCTGAATCCGCCCGACGCCGCTCGAATCCCACCGACTGCCCCCGACCTGCTCCCTCCATGCGTGTCCTTCACACCCTTGCCGAGCTGCGCGCCGCGCTGGCCGACACCGCCCGTCCCGCCTTCGTGCCGACGATGGGCAACCTCCACGACGGCCACCTGAGCCTGATCCGGCAGGCGCGCACGCTGGTCGGGCCGGACGTGCCGGTCGTCGCCAGCATCTTCGTCAACCGGCTGCAGTTCGGCCCGAACGAGGACTTCGACCGCTACCCGCGCACGCTGGCGCGCGACTGCGAGCTGCTCAACAGCGCCGGCTGCGACCTCGTGTTTGCGCCGGACGAGCGCGAGCTGTACCCCGCGCCGCAGACCTTCAAGGTGGTGCCGGATGCCGCGCTCGCCGACCTGCTGGAAGGGCATTTCCGGCCCGGCTTCTTCACGGGCGTGTGCACCGTGGTGATGAAGCTGCTGCAGTGCGTGCAGCCGTCGGTGGCGGTGTTTGGCCGCAAGGACTACCAGCAACTGATGGTGATCCGGCGCATGGTCGAGCAGTTCGCGATGCCAGTGCAGATCGTCGCGGGCGACACCGCGCGGGCGGACGATGGCCTGGCGCTGTCCTCGCGCAATGGCTACCTCAGCGAGGCTGAGCGCGCCGAGGCGGTGCAGCTCTCGCGGGCGCTGCAGGCGATGCAGGCGGCGATCCAGTCCGGCGAGCGCGACATGGCTGCGATCGAGGCGCGCGCCATGGCGACCATGGCCGCCCGCGACTGGAAGCCCGACTACATGACGCTGCGCCGCCGCGCCGACCTGCTGGCGCCGACCGACGCCGACCTGGCCGACGGCACGCCACTGGTGGCACTGGCGGCGGCCAAGCTGGGCGCGACGCGGTTGATCGACAACCTGGAAATCTGAGCGCCGAGCGCGGGCGGCGGCCCCCTGCTCAGGCCGTCTGGCGGCTGATCTGGTGCGCCGCCCGGTGCAGGTGGGCGATGAAATGCCGCATCGCCGGCTTGAGCGCCGTGTCGGTGCGGGTGATCGCGCCGATCGACAGCTCCAGCGCCCCTTCGCGCAGCGGCGGCATCGCCAGGAACGGCGCCGCCGCCGGGTGCAGCGCCAGCGGACGCGGCATCAGCCCCACATAGTCGCCGCTGCCGATCAGCGACAGCAGCCCGAGCGTCGAGTTCACCGTCGCGCCCACCTGCGGCGGCGGCAGCCCGTTCTGCTCGAACATCCGGCGCGCGTAGCCGGTGACGCCCGACATGCCGGTGTAGACCCAGCGCGCCTCGCGCAGCTCTGACAGTGAGCGTGCCTCGGCCAGCGGGCTGCCCCGGCGCACCACCACGACCATCGACACCGGCATCAGCACCTCGGCGTGGAACTCGCCCGGCGGCAGGTGGTCCGGGATCGGGCCAAGCGCGATGTCCACATCGCCGCGGCGCAGGTTGGTGAGCTGCTCGATGTACAGCTCCTCGCGGATCTGCAGGTGCACGCCGCGGAACGCGCGGCTGAACGTGCGCAGCGTCTCCGGCATCAGCAGCAGCACCGCCATCGGCACCGCCCCGATGCGCAGCTCGCCCACCATCTGCCCGCCGAGCTGCGCGATCTCCTCCACCGCGCCGGACAGCTCGCGCACTGCGACACAGGCGCGCTCGTAGAGCACCTTGCCCTGCGGAGTCGGGACAACACCGGTCGTGGAGCGGGTCAGCAGCGTCGCCGACAGCTCGCGCTCCAGTTCGCGCACCGTCTTGGTCAGCGCCGGCTGTGACACACCGACGCGGCGGGCCGCAGCGCGCAGGCTGCCTTCTTCGATCGCGGCGATCAGGGCTTGCAGGGCATGGAGTTTCATGCGGGCGCATGGTAGGCCCTTCGCGCACGCACAGAGCAATAACCAGACGTTATCGCGACCACGCACGCCACATCTCCACCACCGCACCGTCCATCCCTAGAGTTCGCAGCCACCGGTTGACTCACATCAAGGGCTCGTCGATCAGACCGAGGCCCGACGACCGGTTCCCTGGAACGAGGAGACAAACATGACCCCTGACGGAAACGCTGGTGATGCGATGCATCGCCGACTGGAGCGGCTGTGCGACCTGAGTGCTGCCATCGGCGGGCTGGTGCTCGTGGCGATGGCGACCATGACCGTGGTCAGCGTGGTGGGACGCGCCTTCTTCTCGCACCCGATCCTGGGTGACGTCGAACTGGTGCAACTGGGCTGCGCGGTGGTGGTGGCGTCGTTCCTGCCGTATGCGCAGCACCGCCGCGCCAACCTCATCGTCGACTTCTTCACCAATCAGGCGTCGGCCGCGGCCCAGCACAGGATGGACACCTTCGGCACCGCGCTCTACACGGCCGTGATGGCGCTGGTGTGCTGGCGGGTGGCGGCAGGCGGCCTCGACATCCACGCCAACCAGGAGTCGTCGATGCTGATGAACCTGCCGCTGTGGATTCCCTACGCGCTGATGGTGCCGGGGCTGGCGCTGTGCGTGCTGATCGGTCTGCACCAGACGCTGCAGGCGCTGCGTGGCCCGCAGGCGGCGTCCCAAGAACACGCCCAAGGAGACGCCGCATGAGCACGATGGGCATTGGGCTGACGATGTTCTGCGGCATGCTGGTGCTGATGGCCGTGCGGGTGCCGATCGCGATCGCGATGTTCGTGCCCGGCGCGATCGGCTACACGGCGCTGGCCGGCTGGCTGCCGCTGATGGCGCACCTGAAGGGCGCCGTGTACGGCAGGGTCTCGGTCTATGACCTGTCGGTGATTCCGCTGTTCATGCTGATGGGCGCCTTCGCGGTGCAGGGCGGCCTGTCCAAGGCGCTGTTCGAGTTCGCCAACGCGCTGCTCGGCCGCTTCAAGGGCGGCATGGCGATGGCGGGTGTGCTGGCCTGTGCCGCGTTCGGCTCGATCTCGGGCTCGACCGTGGCCACCACCGCCACCATCGCGCAGGTCGCCTATCCGGAAATGCGCCGCATCGGCTATTCGGGTCGTCTGGCAACGGCTGCGCTGGCCACCGGGGGCACGATGGGCGTGCTGCTGCCGCCGTCCGTCACGCTGATGGTCTACGCCATCCTGACCGAACAGAACATCACCAAGATGTTCCTGGCCGCCTACGTGCCGGCGCTGCTGGCGGCGGTGGGCTACCTGATCGCCATCGCGGTCGTCGTTCGGGTGTGGCCGGACCAGGCGCCTGGGGCGAATCCGGCCTCGGCCACCGACGTGCTGCGCGCCGCCAGCCGTGTCTGGCCGATCCTGACCATCTTCCTGGTCGTGTTCGGCGGCATCTACGGCGGCGTGTTCACCGCCACCGAAGGTGCGGCCATCGGCACTGTGCTGACCTTCGTGATCACCGTGCTGCGCGGCGACATGGATCGCCAGCGCCTGAGCGCCGCCATCCGCACCACGGCGCAGACCAGCGGGATGATCTTCCTGATCTTCATCGGCGCGGACATGATCAACGCGGCACTGGCGCTGTCGCAACTGCCGGCGCAACTGGCGGACCTGGTGGGCCACCTGCAGCTCTCGCCGCTGGTGATCATGGCCGGCGTGATGGTGTTCTACGTGCTGCTGGGCTGTGTCATGGACGAGATGTCGATGATCCTGCTGACGGTGCCGACGCTGTTCCCCGTGATCATGGGCATGGACTTCTTCGGTCTCGCGCCAGCCGACAAGGCGCTGTGGTTCGGCATCCTGATCCTGACGGTGTGCGAGATCGGGATGATCTTCCCGCCCGTCGGACTCAACGTCTACATCATGAACGGCCTCGCCAAGGACGTGCCCATGTCCGAGACCTACAAGGGCGTCGTGCCCTTCCTGGTCACCGACTTCCTCCGGCTCGGCCTGCTGATCGGCTTCCCCGTCATCACGCTCTGGCTGGTCAAGGCGCTGACCTGAGCCGCCCCACCACCCGCTCCCCGCCCCCGATCCCATTCCCCAAGGAGACATCCATGACACACGGCCTGATCAAGTCCATGACCCTCGCGCTGGCGGCTGCCGCCTTCGCTCCGCTGGCCTCGGCGCAGGAGGTGACGCTGAAGGTGCATTTTTTCCTGCCCGCCACGTCCTTCGCCAACACGCTGTTCATCCAGCCCTGGTGCGAGCGCATCGCCAAGGAGTCGAACCAGCGCATGAAGTGCCAGACCTACCCGTCGATGCAGCTCGGCGGCACGCCGCCGCAGCTCTTCGAGCAGGCGCGTGACGGCGTGGCCGACGTGGTCTGGACGCTGCCCGGCTACACGGCGGGCCGCTTTCCGTCGGTCGAGGTGTTCGAGCTGCCGTTCATGATGCAGAACCCGGAAGCCACCAGCAAGGCGCTGTGGGACTACGTCGAGAAGTACGCGCCGGCCGAGTTCAAGGACGTCAAGCCGCTGGCCTTCCACGTCCACGGCGACGGCGTCTTCCACATGACGAACAAGCCGGTCCGCACGGCCGCCGACCTCAAGGGCCTGAAGCTGCGCGCCCCGACCCGCATGACCAACAAGTTCATGGCGTTGCTGGGGGCCACGCCGGTGAGCATGCCGGTGCCGCAGGTGGGCGACGCGCTGTCCAAGGGCGTGATCGACGGGGCGGTCGTGCCCTACGAGGTGGTGCCGTCGGTGAAGATCCAGGAACTCGTGAAGTTCCACTCCGAGACCGACCCGGCCGAGCCGGCGTTCTACACCTCGACCTTCATCTTCGCGATGAACAAGGCCAAGTACGAGTCGCTGCCAGCCGACCTGAAGAAGGTGATCGACCACAACAGCGGCCAGGCGCTGTCGGGCCTGATCGGCAAGGCCTTCCTGCAGGCCGACGCCGAAGGCAAGAAGCTGACCGCGAAGAACACCACCAACGTGATCCCGAAGGCCGAACTGGAGAACTGGAAGAAGCTCGGCCAGCCGCTGACCGATGCCTGGATCGCCGACATGAACGCCAAGGGCCACAACGGCAAAGAGATGCTCGACGGCGCCCGCGCGCTGATCGCCAAGCACGCCGCCGGCAAATAAGGGTGCCTGACATGGCCAAGATCATCGGCGGCGTTGCCGTCTCCCACACCCCCACCATCGGCTTCGCCTTCGACCGCGACAAGCAGTCCGACCCCGTCTGGGCGCCGATCTTCGAGGCCTTCGCGCCGGTCAAGCGCTGGCTGGCCGAACAGCAACCGGACGTGGTGCTGGTCACCTACAACGACCACGTCACCTCGTTCTTCTTCGACCACTACTCGGCCTTCGCGCTGGGCATCGGCGAGCGCTACGAGGTCGCGGACGAAGGCGGTGGGCCGCGCGACCTGCCGCCGATCAACGGCCACCCGGCGCTGGCGGCCCACATCGGCCAGTCGCTGATGACCGACGAGTTCGACATGTCGTTCTTCCAGGGCAAGCCGCTCGACCACGGCTGCTTCTCGCCGCTGTCGGTGCTCTATGACCACGACCATGGCGAAGGCTGGCCGGTGCGGATCGTGCCGCTGCAGATGGGCGTGCTGCAGTTCCCGATCCCGAGTGCCCAGCGTTTCTGGAAACTCGGCAAGGCATTGCGCCGCGCCATCGAGAGCTACCCGGAAGACCTGCGCGTGGCCATCGTCGCCACCGGCGGCCTGTCGCACCAGGTCCACGGCGAGCGCGCCGGCTTCAACAACACGCCGTGGGATCTGCAGTTCCTGGACCTGTTCGAGCAGGATCCCGAGCGGCTGGCGTCGCTGACCCACGCCGAGCTGGCCGAACTCGGCGGCGTCGAGGGGGCCGAGGTGCTGATGTGGCTGACGATGCGCGGCGCGCTGTCGGCGCAGGTGCGCAAGGTGCACCAGGCGTACTACCTGCCCTCGATGACCGGCATCGCCGCGGCGGTGTACGAGAACCTCGCCGGGCCGACGATCGCCGGTGAAATCGAGCGCCACCGGCAGTCGATGGCCGTGCAGCTCGCCGGGGCCGAACGGCTGACGGGCAGCTACCCGTTCGACTTCACGCGCAGCGTCAAGGCGTTCCGGCTCAACCGTTTTCTGCACGGGCTGATCGTGCCGGAGACCCGCGCCCGGTTCCTGGCCGACGAGCCGACGGTGCTGGCCCAGTCGGACCTGACCGACGCAGAGCGCGACCTGGTGCGCCGACGCGACTGGCGGGGGATGATCCACTACGGCGTCATCTTCTTCATGCTGGAGAAGCTCGGCGCGGTGGTGGGGGTGTCGAACCTGCATGTCTACGCCGCCATGCGTGGCGAGTCGCTGGAGGACTTCCAGAAGACGCGCAACGCGCCCGGCGCCCTGTATTCGGTGGCGGGCAAGGATGCCCGACGAACCGACTGGAACACACCTTCGGTCCAAGAGGCCGACGCCGTCCGCTGAACGCGGGTGGTCCACATCCGGGGCACCCGCCGGCAGTCCCCGTTCCACTGATGCACGACAAGGCCCCGCAAAGGGCACCGGGAACACCCATGACAAACAAGACCACCCGGCGCGACATGAAGCGCCATGCCCTGGCCTCGGCCACCTCGCTCCTGCTGGCAGGCGGACTGCTGGCCGGCTGCGGCGGCGCGGAAGGCGAAACGCCGGCCACGCCCGACACCGAAGACACGGCGCTCAAGTTCGACGCCAGCGCCTACACGACGGTCAACGTCACCGTGGACGGCGTGGCGACGAAGGTGCGCCAGTACCGCATCGTCTACGTGGCCAAGCCGATCAGGATGGCCACCACCCAGACGGCGCTCGGCGGCGCCAGCCTCACGCTGACCGACCCCCATGCCTACCAGACGATGATCGTCTCGGTGCCGGAGTCCTCGGTCGCGGACGAGAAGACAGCCCTGTATTTCGCAGTCAACAACAGCGGCTGGTGGGCCAGCCCAGTGGCCACGACCGTCACCGAGGGCAAGGCCTTCGTCAGCACCAGCAACACCGACAACATCGGCGCTGCACTCAAGGCCGGCTACATCGTCGTCAACGTCGGCACCCGCAGCCGCGGTGGCGCCCGCGCCGAAGACGGCCGCTGGACCGGCAAGGCCCCCGCCCCGGTGGTCGATGCCAAGGCGGCCATCCGCTACCTGCGTCTGAACGACAGCCGGATGCCCGGCTCGGCCGAGCGCATCGTCATGAACGGCACCAGCGGCGGTGGCGGCCTGACCGCCGCCGTGTCCGCCAGTGGCAACAGCGCCGACTACCTGCCCTTCCTGGCCGACATCGGGGCGGCCGGCGTGACAGGTTCGGGATCGAGCGCCACCAGCACGCTGAAGGACGATGTCTTTGCGGCGGTCGCTTACTGCCCGATCAACAACCTGGGCAATGCTGACAGCGGCTACGAGTGGGAATACAACGCGGTGCGCACCGACACCAACACGCCGGCACTCAACGGTGTCGCCTACTCGGCTGGCCCGCAGGCCACCGCCTCGGCCGCGCTGGCCGCCGCCTTCCCCGCCTACGTCAACAGCCTCGGCCTGAAGCTCGCGGACGGCAGCGCGCTCACCGACGCCAGTCTGCGCGCCTTGGTCACCGCACAACTGAAGGCGGAGATCGAACGGCAGATCGCAGCAGGCACCCCCGTGCCTGCCCTGGGCGAGAACTTCACCGTCGTGCAGCGCGGCGTCCCCTCCACCGTGCCCAACGACTGGCTGACGCTGAGCGGAACCGGCACCACGGCCACAGTGGCCGCCATCGACTACCCCCGATTCCTGAAATTCGTCACCACGACGATCCCGCTCAAGACGGTGGTGGCCTTCGACGCGGTGGGGGTGACCGAGAACAAGAACGCCACCACCGGTGCGTGGAACATCAGTGGCGAGACCAACTTGTTCGGCTCGGAATCATTCCAGTACGCAAATTTCACCGAATGGGCCTGGACCAACAACGCGGTCGAGGGCGACGGCTCGGGCGTGGACGACACCGGGCTGAGCTGGTCGAACTACCTGACCAGCTCGACCAGCACGCTCGCACAGCAGCTCAAGCTGATCAACCCGCTGGCCTACCTGAACACGGCAGCCGACACCGCGCCGCACTGGTACGTCCGCCACGGCATGATCGACCGTGATACCGCGTTCTCGATGCAACTCCTGCTCCAGCACGCGATCCGCAACGACCCGTCGGTGAAGACGCTCGACTTCAAGCTGAACTACCTGACCGGCCACAGCGGCAACTATGACGTGCAGGAGGCCTTCGCCTGGATCCAGGCACGTCTGGCGGCGGCCAATCCCTGAAACGACCCGCCTGGGTCGACATCAGCGCGTCGGCCCACCCGATGGCGCCAGCCCGAGCACCTCGGCGTAGGTGTATCCGGGCAGGAATCCATCGACACGCCCGGTCCCGGCATCGACCCAGTCCAGGTTCAGCACGTCGTACACCGGCCGCCAGACCATCCGCTCCCCCGCCACCTCGTCGCCCGCTGCGGCCCGCACGCGCAACTGCATCTGCGGGTTGGGCAGGTAGTGGCCCACGCGGGTGCGGACCCAGAGCTGGCGCGCCGGCCGGTAGGTGCTGTCGCATTCGGCGCGGGCGAGCACGCTGCTGACGTAATCGCGCTTGCGCCGCTGAGCGGACCACAGGTGCAGGGGCAGACGGTCGAGCGTCAGGCGCAGGTGGTCGTTGAAGAAGCCCTGGCGATACGGGTACGGCCTCTCGGCGCGGGGCAAGACCTGCGAGCCGAGCGTCTTGAAGCCGGCCAGCATCACGCTGAGCACCCAGTACTCGGCCTGCGTCGGCACCAGCCGCACCAGCCGGTGCGCGGTCTGCACATCCAGCGCCGCCGGCATCAGCCGCTCGGCCAGTCCCGCCAGGGCACGCTCGGCAAACGCGGCGTCCTCGCCAGCCCGGTTCAGGGCCAACCACCAGGCGGTGTGGCCGAAGTCGTCACGCTGTTCCGCATCGGCACCCCGCGCCAGCAACGCATCGACGAGATCGAGGTTGCCCGCCCGTGCCGCCATCATCAGCGGGGTGGCGCCTTCCGGGACACAGTGGTCCACGCCGTACTGGTCGCATTGGCGCAGCACGTCCTTGAACTGGCGACTGGCCCACGGCTGCAGGTGGCGCTGGCGCACGAGGTCAGGGCCGCGCAGCATCGGCACAAACGTGGCCACGGCGGCAACGATCTCTTCGAGCGGGCGGTGCTGACCGTGCCACAGGGCGTATTCATAGAGGGCGTTGCGCTGCTTGGAAGACGGGAATTTCGGATCGACCACCTTCGGCAGCAGCTCCCGCGCCCACGCCTCGGACCACGGTGTCCACGGCGGCGTCGGGCGCTTCAGGAAGGCCTCGCGGATCGCCTGCGCCTGTTCCTGTTTGCCCTGAAGTTCGAGGCGCCGCGCTTCCTGCGCCCATTCTTCCTTCGACGACGTGGCCACCGCGCCGCCCTGCCCCGCCTCGCCGGGCTTCAGGTCGAGCAGTTGCAGCAGCGGATGCCCCGTGTCCTGCTCGACCAGCGTCAGCGTCTCGACCGCCCGGGTCAGCGCGACGTAGAAGGCGTTGACGTAGAACTTGTACAGCTCCAGCGACTTGTCGGCCTTGTCGCGGGCGCGGCGGTAGGCGAGGTCGTCGGCCTGCAGGTCGGCCGGGGTCACGCCGTCGCAGATGTCGGCATAAGCGGCGCGCTGGTCGGAGACGAGGCGGTAGAGGATGACGTGCGGGTACTCCAGCCCCTTGGCCTCATGGACGCTGAACACCAGCGGCGTGTGCAGCACCTGCCGGGCGGCGGCCTTGTCCTCATCGCGCAGCACGATGACGGCGTGGCGGGCGGAGGCACGGGTGCGGGTGTCGAGGTCGCGCAGCAGGCTGTCCTTCGCGGGCAGCAGCCGCACCGAACCCTCGTCGCTCGTTGCCGGCCGGACCAGGAAATTGCTCTCGCGGTCGATCGAGCCGAATCGGGCGTGCTTGATCTTCAGCACCGCGTTGGCGAGCTGGGTCACGGCACGGGTGTTGCGGAAATTGGCCTGCAGCACCGACAAGTCCTGGCGCTGCGCAGCAGCCCCGGCCAGCCCCTGCCAGAACAGCGTGCGCACGGCGGCCCAGGAGAAGAAGTTCGGATGCACGATCTGGTTCGAGTCGCCGCACAGCAGGAACTGGCCCGGCGCCTTCAACAGCGCCAGCACCAGCGCGAGCTGCACGGGCGTCAGATCCTGCACCTCGTCGATGAGCACGAAGTCGTAGGTCGGTGCGGCCAGCGCCCGCCACTCGTGCGCGACGAGGTTGAGGTCGGACTGGCCGGTCTCGCGCAGCCAGTCGCGGTACTTGCCGAACAGGCCATGCACGGCGTCGCGGGCGTCGGGGCCAAACAGCGACTGGCGCGGGCCGAGCGCGCGGTAGGCGTCGAGCGTCAGCGGCCCGGTGGCGGCGCTGCCGATGACGCCGCGAAACTCCTCGAACAGCGCATGGGCATCGGCGTCGCCGAGCGTCGTGCGCAGGGCCTGGCGGTGGCGCTGCACCCACGCCGCGAAGGCCGGGTAGCTCACCTCGCGCCCGTCCGGCACACGCAGCGTTTCCAGCAGCTCGCGGTAGCTGAGGAACTCCGGCTCCTGGTGCGGGTTCTCGTAGCCGTGGCTGGCGTAGAGGGCGCGGGCCGACTGCGCGAGGTACGCCGAGTGCGTCACGTACAGCACCGACCCGTTCGCCTCGCGCAGCTTGGCCAGCGTCACCGCCGTCTTGCCCGATCCCGCCGAGCCGACCACCACGACCGGGCACGGCAGGCGCCGCACGGCCTCCTGCGTGTCGTCAAAGAAGATCGGCTTGTCGAGCAGCTCGAAGGTGGGGCCGGCCGCGGCCTTGGTCGCCGGCGTGGTCGCGCCGGGCAGCCAGCGCAGCGGCACGACCTCGCCTGCGGGCAGCGTGGCGGGATCGGCGGGCGGCGGCTCGGCGTCGAGCTTGGTGTCATCCACCCCCGCGCCGCGCAGAAAACGCGATTTTTCGTAGGCGTGGTTCTCGATGACTTCAAGCGCCAGACAGACCGTCTCGTCCCCGCGCCGGGCGAACTGCAGCAGCAGGCGGTTACTGTCGTCTAGCTTGGCACGCCAGTAAGGGGCCAGACCCGAGCCCGCAGAGAGCTTGCGGACCTGGGCGGAGCGGAAGTCGCCAGCTTCGATCGCCTTGCGAAACTTGTCGAAGGCAGGGCGCACGCGGCGCAGGTTCAGGTCTTGGTAGGTGAGGACGCGCATGGGGCGGTATCGTAGCGAGGCCGCGATGTGGGCGGATGGCCGAAGCCCATCCCGGTCTCCCGCGCCGGAGGAGGAGAAACACCTGCTGCCGCACCAGCTTGGCCGGGCAGCCGGAGGTGGCGGAGCTGGTGGTTCATGATCGGCTCTGTCGGCCACACAGCGCCAATCCTATGGTGCATCCGGCCTCGCAACCCCGGCAAACACGTCTCCCAGCGCCACCTCGCACCCGATGCTCGCCAGCCGCAGCACCGCCCCATCGCTCATGTCATCCAGCAGCCACCCCGCCTCGGTGAGCCGAAACGCCTCGACCCGGCGCGTCTCGGGATCGATCAGCACGTATTCCTTCAGGCTCGCCAGTCGGCGGTAGAGCGCGAATTTCAGGCCACGGTCGTAGTTCCCGGTGCTCGGCGACAGCACCTCGACGATGAGCGTCGGCGCCTGCACAGGGCCTTCACCCGACACGTCACGGGGATCGCAAGTCACGACCACGTCCGGATAGCAGATGCTCTCGTGCACCTGTACCTTGCGTGATTCGCTGTAGACACGGCAAGGGCTGCCACGCAATGCGCCCCACAGCACGGCGGTCACGTTCACGACCACCTCGCAGTGCGTGCGCCGTGCACCCACCATCGCATAGGTTTCCCCCAGCACAAATTCGTGGCGTTCTTCCTGCCGCGCCTCCCATTCGAGGAAGTCGGCAAGGCTGAGTCTGGCAAGTGGCTGTCCCATGGCATGTACCCGATTGGCAAGGAGAGGCAGGTGGCGACGGCAAAGATTGTGGCACCCGCCCCCCACCCTTCGCCGCCCTATAATCTCGTTTTACCACCACGGCCCTCCTGAAAGTTGCTCGCCCGGCGCCCATCCGCCCGCAGCATCGGCAAGGGAGGGCCGCTCCACATGACCAAGTTCGTCTTCGTCACCGGCGGTGTCGTGTCCTCCCTGGGCAAAGGCATCGCCGCCGCTTCTCTGGCCGCCATTCTCGAATCGCGCGGCCTGAAGGTCACCCTCATCAAGCTGGATCCGTACCTCAACGTCGATCCGGGCACGATGTCGCCGTTCCAGCACGGCGAGGTCTTCGTCACCGACGACGGCGCGGAAACCGACCTGGACCTGGGCCACTACGAGCGCTTCATCACGACGCGCATGCGCAAGTCGAACAACTTCACCAGCGGCCAGATCTACACCTCGGTGCTGGAGAAGGAGCGCCGCGGCGACTACCTCGGCAAGACGGTGCAGGTCATCCCGCACGTCACCAACGAGATCCAGGACTACGTGCGCCGGGGCGCGGGCGTCGGCACGCCGGACGCCGTGGACGTGGCGATCGTGGAGATCGGCGGCACGGTCGGTGACATCGAGTCGCTGCCCTTCCTCGAAGCCGTGCGCCAGATGGCACTGAAGCTCGGCCCGACCAACTCCGCGTTTGTCCACCTGACCTATGTGCCGTGGATCGCGGCGGCCGGCGAGTTGAAGACCAAGCCGACCCAGCACACGGTGCAGAAGATGCGCGAGATCGGCATCCAGCCCGACGCCCTGCTGTGCCGCGCCGACCGGCCGATCCCTGACGAGGAGCGCGAGAAGATCTCCCTGTTCACCAACGTCGCGCTGCATGGCGTGATCTCGGTCTGGGACGCGGACACGATCTACAAGGTGCCACGCATGCTCCACGAGCAGGGCCTGGACGAGATGATCTGCATGAAGTTCCAGCTCCTGACCAAGCCGGCCAACCTCGGCCGCTGGGACCGGCTGGTCAAGGAAGTCGCCAGCCCGAAGGGCGAGGTCACGATCGCGATGGCAGGCAAATACACCGAGCTGTCGGACTCGTACAAGTCGCTCAACGAGGCGCTGCGCCACGCCGGCATCCACCACCACGTCAAGGTCAACATCGAGTACGTGGACTCCGAGACGCTGACGCCCGACACCGCAGCACAGCTCTCGAAGTACGACGCGATCCTGGTCCCCGGCGGCTTCGGCAAGCGCGGCATCGAGGGCAAGATCGTCGCGGCGCAGTACGCCCGCGAGCACGGCATCCCCTACCTCGGCATCTGCCTGGGCATGCAGGTCGCCACCATCGAATACGCCCGCCACATGGCCGGCCTGACCGATGCCAACTCGACCGAGTTCGAGCCGGAGACGAAGCACCCGGTGATCGCCCTGATCGACGAGTGGCAGGACGCTGACGGCTCGATCCAGCGGCGCGACGCCAACTCCGACCTCGGCGGCACGATGCGCCTGGGCGCGCAAAGCTCGGACGTCAAGCCCGGCACCATCGCCCACGCCATCTACGGCGACGTCGTCACCGAACGCCACCGCCACCGCTACGAAGCGAACGAGAAGTACCTCGGCGCGCTGCAGAACGCCGGCCTCGTCATCTCCGCGATCACGCAGCGCGAGAAGCTGACCGAGATGGTCGAGCTGCCGCAGTCGGTGCACCCGTGGTACGTCGGCGTGCAGTTCCACCCCGAGTTCAAGTCCACCCCGTGGGACGGCCACCCGCTGTTCATCGGCTACATCGACGCGGCCCTCCAGCACAAGTCATCCGGCAAGGCAGGTCAGTAAATGCAGCTCTGCGGCTTCGAGGTCGGCCTGGACCGACCGTTTTTCCTGATCGCCGGCACCTGTTCGATCGAGGGGCTGGAGATGTCGCTGGACGTGGCCGGACAGCTCCAGGAGGCCTGCACGGCGCTGGGCATCCCGCTGATCTACAAGGGCTCGTTCGACAAGGCCAACCGCTCCTCCGGCACCAGCCAGCGCGGCGTCGGGATCGATGCCGGTTTGAAGATCCTCGACGAGGTGCGTCGGCAGACGGGGCTCCCCGTGCTCACCGACGTGCATGACGAAGCGCAGATCGCCGAAGTCGCCAGCGTGGTGGACGTGCTGCAGACGCCCGCGTTCCTGTGCCGCCAGACCGATTTCATCCGCGCCGTCGCCCAGAGCGGCAAGCCGGTGAACATCAAGAAGGGCCAGTTCCTCGCGCCCTGGGACATGAAGAACGTCATCGACAAGGCCCGCGCCGCCGCCAAGGAAGCCGGGCTGTCGGAAGACCTGTTCCTGGCCTGCGAGCGTGGGGTCAGCTTCGGCTACAACAACCTCGTGGCCGACATGACCAGCCTGGCCGAGATGCGCCGCTCGGGCGCCCCGGTGGTGTTCGACGTGACGCACTCGGTGCAGAAGCCGGGCGGGCTGGGCAATGTCAGTGGCGGTGCACGCGAGATGGTGCCGGTGCTGGCGCGGGCTGGCGTGGGCGCGGGCGTGGCGGGACTGTTCATGGAAACGCACCCGAACCCGGCCCAGGCCTGGAGCGACGGGCCGAACGCGGTGCCGCTGAAGCGCATGCGGGCGTTGCTGGAACAACTCGTGGCACTGGATCGCGTCGTCAAGTCGCAACCTTTGCTCGAAAACGATTTTTCGTGTTGAGCCTTGCTTGAGCCCCACTTCAGGCTGGGGATTTAGGATCACGGGTTGCGTCGGAATGTTCAGCGGGGGTAACGCCCGGAAGGCACCATCCGCACACCAACGACCCAGGACTTTGAAACAGGAGTGAAGAGATGAGCGCCATCGTAGACATCGTCGGCCGAGAGATCCTCGACAGCCGCGGCAACCCCACCGTCGAATGCGACGTGCTGCTGGAAAGCGGCGTCATGGGCCGTGCGGCCGTGCCGAGTGGCGCGTCCACCGGCTCGCGTGAAGCCATCGAGCTGCGCGACGGCGACAAGAGCCGCTACCTGGGCAAGGGCGTGCTGAACGCCGTCCAGAACATCAACACCGAAATCTCGGAAGCCGTGCTGGGTCTAGATGCCGCCGAACAGGCCTTCCTCGACAAGACCCTGATCGACCTCGACGGCACCGACAACAAGTCGCGCCTGGGTGCGAACGCGATGCTGGCCGTCTCGATGGCCGTGGCCCGCGCTGCGGCCGAAGAATCCGGTCTGCCCCTGTACCGCTACTTCGGCGGCATGGGCGGCGTGCAACTGCCGGTGCCGATGATGAACGTCATCAACGGCGGCGCCCACGCCAACAACAACCTCGACCTGCAAGAGCTGATGATCATCCCGGTCGGTGCCCCCACCTTCCGCGAAGCCGTCCGCTGGGGCGCCGAGGTGTTCCACGCGCTGAAGAAGATCATCCACGACAAGGGCATGAGCACCGCCGTGGGCGACGAAGGCGGTTTCGCCCCGAGCGTGCCGAACCACGAAGCCGCGATCCAGATGATCCTGGACGCCATTGAGAAGGCCGGCTACCGCGCGGGCGAGCAGATCGCCCTGGGCCTGGACTGCGCCGCCAGCGAGTTCTACAAGGACGGCCAGTACCACCTCGAAGGCGAAGGCCTGGTGCTGACGGCCGAAGCCTGGACCGACATCCTGGCCACCTGGTGCGACAAGTACCCGATCATCTCGATCGAGGACGGCATGGCCGAAGGCGACTGGGCCGGCTGGAAGCACCTCACCGACCGCCTGGGCAAGAACGTCCAGATCGTGGGCGACGACCTGTTCGTGACCAACACGAAGATCCTGAAGGAGGGCATCGACAAGGGCATCGCCAACTCGATCCTGATCAAGATCAACCAGATCGGCACCCTGTCGGAGACCTTCGCCGCCATCGAGATGGCCAAGCGCGCCGGCTACACCGCCGTGATCTCGCACCGCTCGGGCGAGACCGAGGACTCGACGATCTCGGACATCGCCGTCGGCCTGAACGCCGGTCAGATCAAGACCGGCTCGATGAGCCGCTCGGACCGCATCGCGAAGTACAACCAGCTCCTGCGCATCGAAGAGGATCTGGGCGAGATCGCCGTGTACCCGGGCCGCGCTGCGTTCTACAACCTGCGCTGAACGCCTGAGGGCTGGGCATGACGACCTCGCGCGTCATCACCGTGCTGCTGCTGGGCCTGCTCGGGCTGGTCCACGGCTCGCTCTGGTTCGGCAGCAACGGCACGCCGCGCGTGCGGGAGCTGTCGGCACAAGTGGCCGACCAGCAGACCCGCAATGCCGCGGCGCGCGTGCGCAATGACCAGCTGGCGGCTGAGCTGAAGGATCTGAAGGACGGCCTCGAAGTCATCGAGGAAACCGCCCGCCACGAGCTGGGCATGGTCAAGCCGGACGAGATCCTGGTGCAGTACCCGCGGGCCCCGCGGGCGAACTGACGGCCTGCCCGCGGCGCTCACCCTCCCCCGAGCGCCGCGTCCACCACCTCCACCCAATGCCGCACCGGCGTCGCACAGCGTGACCCGGCTCCCGTCTGCAGATGCGTGATGCAGCCGATGTTGGCCGAGACGATCGTGTCTGGCTTCAGCGCGGTCAGGTTCGCCAGCTTGCGTTCGCGCAACTGCTGCGACAGCACGGGCTGCAGCACCGAGTAGGTGCCGGCCGAGCCGCAGCACAGGTGGCTTTCGTTCGGCAAGGACACCGTGAACCCCAATTCACGCAGGCCTGCTTCCAGCCCGCCCTTGAGCTGCTGGCCGTGCTGCAGCG
Source organism: Sphaerotilus sp. (assembly GCF_034519685.1). Classification (GTDB taxonomy): domain Bacteria; phylum Pseudomonadota; class Gammaproteobacteria; order Burkholderiales; family Burkholderiaceae_C; genus Sphaerotilus. The sequence goes on from NZ_JAXHOF010000003.1 coordinate 1,402,402, forward strand.
TGCAGGGCGGGTGCAGCGCGAGCTGTCCGGCCTGTGCGGCGGCGGCCAGCTTTGGTTTGAGGATCGGCACCAGCATCGGCAGCAGCTCGCTCAGGTCGCGTGTCAGCGCGCTGATGCGTGCTGCCTTGTCGGCATAGGCCGGGTCACCAGCCAGGTGGTGGCCGTATTCCTTCACCGTCACGCCACAGCCGGAGGCGTTCATCACGATCGCCTCGACCTCGCCGCGCTCGACCAGCGGCCACCAGGCGTCGATGTTGCGCCGCATGTCAGCCAGCCCGCCGCCCTGGTCGCCCAGGTGCGCCCGGATCGCGCCGCAGCAGCCCGCGCCCGGCGCGGTCACGACTTCAATGCCCGCCGCGTCGAGCACACGCGCGGTCGCGGCGTTGATGTTCGGACTCATCGCCGGCTGCACGCACCCTGCCAGCATCAGCATCCGCCGCGTGTGTGACCGCGTCGGTGTGCCGCGTGGATCGGCCACCACCCGCTCGGGCACCTTCGCCTTCAGCACCGCCGGCAGCAGCGGCCGCACCGCCTGCCCGAGCGCCATCGCCGGCGCGAACAGCGGCGAGGTCAGCCCCTCCTTGAGCAGCCAGCGGGTGGCGCGCTCCAGCGGCGGGCGCTCGACCCGCTCGTCCACCAGCCGCCGCCCGATGTCGACCAGCTCGCCATACGGCACGCCCGACGGGCAGGTCGATTCACAGTTGCGGCAGGTCAGGCAGCGGTCCAGGTGCAACTGCGTCTCGCGCGTGGCCGGCTCGCCTTCGAGGAAAGCCTTCATCAGGTAGATGCGGCCGCGCGGGCCGTCCAGCTCGTCGCCGAGGAGCTGGTAGGTCGGGCAGGTCGCGGTGCAGAAGCCGCAGTGGACGCACTTGCGCAGGATGGCCTGCGCGGCCTCACCATCGGCGGTGCCGGCGAATTCGGGGGAGAGTTCAGTGTGCATGGGTGGAGGCGTGCGGAGAGAACAATCCGAGGGGATCGAAGGACGCGCGGACCTGCCGGTTCAGCCGCGCCAGCACCGGCGACAGCAGCGCCGTGCGGGCCTCGCCGGGCGCGGCTCCGACGTGGCACTCGGCGTGTCCGCCCGCGTGGGCTGCCGCTTCGTGCACCGCCGCCGGCGGCTCGTCGCTCAGCAGCCAGCGCTGCCCGCCATGCCACTCGATCAGCCCCTCGCCGCGCAGCCGCAGCATCGGCGCGTGCGGCGCCACCGACAGGCGCCACAGCCGCTGACCCGCCGGCAAGCCCTGCGCCGCGAACGCCCACAGCGCGTGGGTGCGGTCGCGCAGGCTGTTCCACAGCGGCATCGCCACCGCGTCGTCCAGCAGCTCGCCGCCCAGGCTCTGGCAGGCCGCGTCCACCGCCGCCTGCGCGCCGCTCAGGCGCAGCAGCAGCACACCCTCGTGCCACAGGCTGGCGTTCAGCGGCAGCGGCTGACGCGACCACGCGGTGAGCCTGGCCAGCGCCTCTGGCGCGCTCAGCGCGAACCGCAACGTCACCGTCGCCACCGGACGCGGCAGCACCTTCAGCGACACGTCGCACAGCACGCCCAGCGTGCCCCACGATCCGGCCAGCAGCCGCGACACGTCGTAGCCGGCGACGTTCTTCATCACCTGCCCGCCGAAGCTCAGCAGCTCGCCCCGTCCGTTGAGCATCGTGGCGCCCAGCACGAAGTCGCGCACGCTACCCACCGACGCCCGCGACGGCCCGGCCAGGCCGGAGGCGACCATGCCACCGACCGTGCCGCGTCCGCCCAACCGGGGCGGCTCGAACGCGAGGCACTGGCCCTGCTCGGCCAGCGTCGCCTCCAGCTCGGCCAGCGAGGTGCCGGCGCGCACGGTCACGACCAGCTCGGTCGGCTCGTAGGCGCTGATGCCGGCCAGCTGGGTCAGGTCGAGCACCCGGGCCTCGGCGCGGACCGGCTCGGGGCGCCACGCGGCCTTGCTGCCATGGCCACGAAGGTCGAGCGGCGTGCGGGTGGCCGCCGCGTCGAGGAGCTGCGCGCGCAGCGTCTGCAGTGCGTCGTCCATCAGAAACGCTCCAGTTCGGGGAACGGCAGCAGGCCGCGGCTGACGTGCATCTTTCCGTACTCGGCGCAGCGGTGCAGCGTCGGGATCACCTTGCCGGGGTTGAGCAGGCCAGCCGGGTCGAACGCCGCCTTCAGCGCCAGCATCTGCGCCCGCTCCTCGGGCGAGAACTGCACGCACATCGAGTTCAGCTTCTCCACGCCGACGCCGTGCTCGCCGGTGACCGTGCCGCCCAGGCGCACGCTGGTCTCCAGGATGTCGGCGCCGAACTGCTCGCAGCGGTGGAGCTGGTCCGGGTCGTTGGCATCGAACAGGATCAGCGGGTGCAGGTTGCCGTCGCCCGCATGGAAGACGTTGCAGCAGCCCAGGCCGTATTTCTGCTCCATCGCCTCGATGGCGCGCAGGATCTCGGCCAGCCGCTTGCGCGGGATGGTCGAGTCCATGCACATGTAATCCGGACTGATGCGGCCGGACGCCGGGAAGGCATTCTTGCGCCCCGACCAGAACCGCAGCCGCTGCGCCTCGTCCCGGCTCACCGCCAGCCGGCTGGCGCCGCAGCGCTGCAGCACGGCGGTCATGCGGCCGATCTCTTCCTCGACCTCCTCGGGCGTGCCGTCGCTTTCGCAGAGCAGGATGGCCGCGGCGTCGAGGTCGTAGCCAGCGTGGACATAGTCCTCCACCGCCGCCGTCATGCGCTTGTCCATCATCTCCAGCCCGGCCGGGATGATGCCGGCAGCGATCACGGCGGCCACGGCGTCGCCGGCGGCCTCCACCGTGTCGAAGCTGGCCATGATGCAGCGGGCGAGCTTCGGCTTGGGCACCAGCTTGACCGTGACCTCGGTCGTCACCGCCAGCATCCCCTCGCTGCCGACGACCACGCTGAGCAGGTCCAGCCCCGGCGCATCGAAGGCCTCGCCGCCGAAGGTCACCGCGTCACCCTCGGCGGTGTAGCCCTTCACGGCCAGCACGTTGTGCAGCGTCAGGCCGTATTTCAGGCAATGCACGCCGCCCGAGTTCTCCGCCACGTTGCCGCCGATGGTGCAGGCGATCTGGCTCGACGGATCGGGCGCGTAGTAGAGGCCGAACGGCGCCGCCGCCTCGCTGATCGCCAGGTTGCGCACACCGCACTGCACGACCGCCAGCCCGGCCTCGGCGTCCAGCCGCAGGATCTTGTTGAACTTCGCCAGCGACAGCGTGACGCCTTCGCGGTGCGGCATCGCGCCGCCGGACAGGCCGGTGCCCGCGCCACGGGCGACGACCGGCACGCCCATCGCGTGGCAGATGCGCAGGATGTCGGCGACCTGCGCGTCGGTCTCGGGCAGCGCCACCAGCAGCGGCCGCTCGCGGTAGGCGGTCAGGCCGTCGCACTCGTAGGGCGTGACGTCGGCGCGGCGCGACAGCAGCGCGTGGGCCGGCAGCACCGCGCGCAGGCGGGCGAGCACGGAAGCCTGGCGGGCGTCGCGGGCGGCCTCGTCCAGGCGGGGTTCGGGGGTCGGGATCGACACGGCGGGGTCTCCTCACCCAGGGCGGGTGCAGTGCCGTGGATCCTGCCGGGCCGCTGCACCGCCGACGTGAGAGTTGTTGCCCGCCAGCGTGAAGGATTTTCAGGCAACCGGGCCGAGCGCCTGCCGCAGCCAGTCCGCGAACGCCGCGCACTCCCAACGCTCCATCGCCCCCGGCCGCCAGCAGAGGTGGTGGTGCTGCGGCGACGCCACCGCCCGCGGCGACAGCCGCACCAGCCGCCCGCTGTCCAGCCACGCCGCACCCAGCCGCCGCCGCAGCAGCGTCACGCCGAAGCCGCAGGCTGCCGCGTCCAGCATCAGCCCGACATCGTTGAACTGCGCCCCCTCACGCGGCTCCGGCAGGCTCAGCCCGCAGGCGCGGAACCAGGTGCTCCATGGCTCCAGCGGGCTGCGGATCAGGCGCACACGCCCGATGTCGCCGGCGGTGTCGAAGGCGCCGAGCGGGCCCACCTCGTGCAGGTACTGCGGGCTGCAGGCCGGGAAGACCTCGTCACTCAGCAGGCGCACCTGCTCGACATCGGCGTAGGGGCCGGGGCCGTAGCGGATCTCCAGATCGGCCTCTTCGGACGTGACATTGGTGAAGGGAATCACCACCTGCAGCACGAGTTCGATGTCCGGCCACGCCTGGCGGAACAGCGCCAGCCTCGGCAGCAGGATCTCGCGCGAGAAGGTCGGCGTCACCGCCACACGCAAGGGCGTGCTGCGCCGCTCGGCCGCCGCGCCGGGTACCTGCTGCAGCGCCAGCAGGCCCTCGCGCACCCGGGCCAGATACGCCGCACCTTCCGGCGTCAGGCTGAAGTCGCCACGGGCGAAGAGCTTCACGCCGAGCTGGGTCTCCAGCTGGCGCAGGCGGTGGCTGACGGCGCTGGGCGTGACGCTGAGTTCGTCGGCCGCGCGCGTGACGCTGCGCAGCCGGGCCAGCGACTCGAAGGCGGCCAGGCAGTGGATCGGCGGAATGCGGCGGATGGCATCGGGATGCATGGCGTGTCATGATCGTCGATTTGTCACACTCTGACACCGCGAAAGACCCTGCCGATGGACGCCATCACCACTGCCCTGCAACCGATCCTCATCCCGGCGTTCACGCTCTGGGAGGCGCCCTTCACCTGGCTGGAGCTGATCGCCTTCGTGCTCGCCATCGCGATGGTCTTCGCCAACATGCGCGTGATGCCCGTCGCCTGGCCGCTGGCGATCGTGTCGTCGCTGCTCTATTTCGGGCTGTTTTGGAGCTACAAGCTCTACGGCGACGGTTCGCTGCAGATCTTCTTCGCGGTGGTCGCACTGTGGGGCTGGTGGCAGTGGCTGCGCGGCACCGATGGCGGCTCCCCCCTGGTCGTGCGCCACCTGCCACGGCAGGCCTGGGCGCCGGTGATCGGCACGGGCCTGGTGCTGTGGCCGGCGATCGGCTGGTTCCTGGACACCTACACCGACACCGACGTGCCGTACTGGGACGCCTTCCCGACCGCGTTCAGCCTGATCGGCCAGTGGCTGCTCGGCCGCAAGTACGTCGAGAACTGGACCACGTGGATCGTGGTCAACGTCGTCAGCGTCGGCCTGTTCGCCTACAAGGGGCTGTACCTGACGGTGATCCTGTACACGATCTTCATCGGGCTGTCCGTGGCGGGCTGGCAAGCGTGGCGCTCGCAGGTGAAACACCCCTGATGGCGGCCCTCGTCATTGCACTGATCGGCGCCGAGAGCACGGGCAAGTCGACCCTGGCGCGCGAACTGACCGTCTCGCTGGAGGCGGACGGGCTGGTGGTCGCCCACCTCGACGAGTACCTGCGCACCTTCTGCGACCTGCACGGCCGCACGCCCCGCCAGGACGAGCAGGTGCACATCGCCGCCGAGCAGACGCGCCGCATCGCCGCGGCGCGTGACGCGCGGCTGCTGCCGGTGGACGTGGTCGTGGCCGACACGACGGCGCTGATGACTGCGGTCTACAGCGACTACGTCTTTGGCGACACCACGCTCTACCCGCAGGCGCTGGCCGACCACCGCCAGGCCGACCTCACCTTGCTGATGGCGCTGGATCTGCCCTGGATCGCCGACGGCCTGCAACGCGACGGGCCGCAGGTGCAGCAGCCCGTCGACCAGATGCTGCGCCGCGCGTTGCTGGGGGCGGGCGTCGGCTTTTCGGTGATCGGCGGCGTGGGGCCGCAGCGGCTGGCGAATGCCCGCGCGGCCTGGGCCGCCGTGCAGCGCCAGGCCGCAGCCGGCACACCCCACCGGCCGACCGGCGGCTGGCGACACCACTGCGGCCGCTGCGGCGACCCGTTCTGCGAACAGCATCTTTTTTCACGCTGACCCCCCTTTCTGGGTGGACTTCAGGAACGCCTGCGAACCAGCATGGCAGCATCGCCGCCGTGACTGCGCGTACTCCAGCCCCCACCCTGGCTCCCGGCCATCTCGCCCACCTGCCCTCCCTGGACGGGCTGCGGGGCCTCGCCATCCTGCTGGTGCTGCTGCACAACTTCGACGTGCTGGACCTGGGGGGGGTGCACACGCTCGGGTCGGTGCTGGTCAAGGAGTCCTTCTACATCGGCTGGATCGGGGTGCAGCTCTTCTTCGTGCTGAGCGGCTACCTCATCACCCGCGGCCTGCTGGCCACACAGGACGCGCCGGACTACTTCGGGCGCTTCTTCATCAAGCGGGTGCTGCGGATCTTCCCGCTGTACTACCTGGCGCTGCTGGTGTTCCTGGTGCTGCTGCCAGCCACCGGCTGGGTGGAGCAGCGCCCCCTGCAGCACAGCAGCCTGTGGCTCTGGTTCTACCTCTCGAACTGGACCACGCCTTACGAGCCCACCGGCGGCCCGCTGCCCCATTTCTGGTCGCTGGCGGTGGAGGAGCAGTTCTACCTGGTCTGGCCGCTGCTGCTGTGGAGGCTGCGGCTGCGCCACATCTGGTGGCTGTGCCTGGGCCTGACCGCGCTGGCGCCGCTGGTGCGCTGGGCCATGGTGCAGCAGGGCTTTCCGGACGAAGCCCTCTACGAGTTCACGTTCAGCCGCATGGATGCGCTGACCGCCGGGGCCGCGCTGGCCGCCTGGGACCACGGCCGCGCGCTGCACGGCGCCACGCGCTGGCGGGCCTGGCACCTGCAGATGATCGGATTGCTGCTGCTGGTGGCCGCCGCCGTGGCCTCCCACGGCTTCCGGCGCATCGGCCCGGTGCCGCAGGTGCTCGGCTACAGCCTGCTGGCACTGAGCTTCGCGGCCTTGACCGGCTGGGCCGTGCTGACCGACCAGGCGCGCAGCCGCGGCGGCAGCGTGAGCCGCTGGAGCGCGGTGCTGCGCTGGTCGGTGCTGCGCCGCTTCGGGCACTACAGCTACGCGATCTATGTCTTCCACAAGCCGCTGCACGACCTCGTCGGCGTGCCGCTGCTGACCCATTGGACGGGACAGCCCCACACCGCGGATCTGGGCATCGCCACGCTCTACTTCGTGCTGGCCACGGTCGCTCTCTACGCCGTGGGCTGGCTGTCGTGGCACCTGTTCGAGCGCCATTTTCTCGCCCTGAAGGACCGGCTCTCCACCCCGCCACCCAAGCCGACCCGCCACGGCATCCGCGGCACGGTGACCGCCGCCCAGCGGCGCAGCTTCAAGACGCCGAAGTCGGCGGTGCGGGCTGCGCTTCTAGGAAGGCAAGCTCCTCGTCGCTGAAGCCGGCCTGCAGCCGTGCGACCCGGTTGAACGGCGGACGCAGCCGCGGCGCGGCGTACTGCGCCACCAGCACCCGGTAGTGCGCCACGGGATCCAGCCCTTCCCGGGCACAGGCCCAGCGGTACCACTGGTTGCCGATGGCCACATGCCCGATCTCGTCGCGCAGGATCACGTCCAGGATCTCCACGGCCCGCAGATCACCTGCCTTGCGCAGCTTGGTCTGGATCTGCGGCGTGGCATCCAGCCCGCGGGCCTCCAGCGTGCGCGGCACCAGCGCCATGCGCGCCACGAAGTCGCTGCGGGTCTTCCAGGTCATGGTCCACAGGCCATCGTGGGCCTCGAAGTCGCCGTAGGCGTGGCCGAGCGTGGCCAGGTGCTCGGCCACCAGCAGATGGTGGGTGGCCTCTTCGGCGGCCACGCGCAGCCAGTCGAGGTAATACGCCGCCGGCAGGCCGGGAAAGCGCCAGACCGCGTCGAGCGCCAGGTTGATCGCGTTGAACTCGATGTGCGCGATGGCGTGCATCAGCGCCGCGCGGCCCTCCAGCGTGAAGGGCGAGCGGCTCGGGACCGCATCGCCCCGCACCAGCACCGGCCGCGCGGGGCGCCCGGGCAGATCGGGGGGCTCGTCCAGCACGGCGCCGGGATCCAGCGGCAGGCTCGGCGTGCCAACCTGTGCCCAGAGGGCCTGCACCGCGTATGCTTTGCGCACCGGATCGGCGATGCGCAGGGCCTCCAGGGCCTGTTGTCGTAAGTCCATCCTTGGAATTTTCCCCCGGTTTTCAGCAAGGAGTGGCCATGGCCATCTATCAGCTCGGCGAACACGCGCCGCAACTCCACCCCACCGCCTACATCGCCGACAACGCACAGGTCATCGGCCAGGTCCACATGGCCGAGGACAGCAGCGTCTGGTTCGGCGTCGTCGTGCGTGGCGACACCGACGCCATCCACATCGGCCGCGGCAGCAATGTGCAGGACAACACCGTGCTGCACACCGACGAAGGCATCCCGCTGGTCATCGGCGAGAACGTCACCATCGGCCACCAGTGCATGCTGCACGGCTGCACCGTCGGCGACCACTCGCTGATCGGCATCGGCGCCATCGTGCTCAACGGCGCGAAGATCGGCCGCCACAGCATCGTCGGTGCAGGCGCGCTCGTCACCGAGGGCAAGGAGTTCCCGGACTACTCGATGATCCTCGGCAGCCCCGCCAAGGTGGTCAAGACGCTCACGCCCGAGCAGGCCGAACGCATCGCGTTCGGCGCGGGGCATTACGTCGAGAACGCCCGCCATTACCAGGCCAACCTGAAGGAGATCGCACGATGAGCCAAGGCACGCTGCAGGGCGGCGAACTCCACAAGTTCATCTTCGAAGGCCTGCCGGTGCGCGGCGCGCTGGTGCGGCTGACCGGCGCATGGACCGACATCCTGGCGCGCCGGGCCCAGTCCGGCGGCTATCCGGCGCCGGTGCGGCAGCTGCTGGGCGAGATGACCGCCGCGGCTGCGCTGATGCAGGCGGGCATCAAGTTCAATGGCGCGTTGATCCTGCAGGTACAGGGCGACGGGCCGGTGGCACTGGCCGTGGCCGAGGCACAACCGGACCTCTCGCTGCGCGCCACGGCGCAGATCACCGACGAGATCCCGGACAACGCCCGGCTCGAAGCCCTGCTGAATGTGCATGGCCGTGGCCGCTGCGCCATCACGCTCGACCCCAAGGACCGCCAGCCCGGCCAGCAGCCCTACCAGGGCGTGGTCCCGCTGCACGGCGACCGGGGTGAGCCGCTGCAGAACCTCTCCGAGGTGCTGGAGCACTACATGCTGCAGTCCGAGCAGCTCGACACCCGGCTGGTGCTGGCCGCGGATGACCATGTGGCCGCTGGCCTGCTGATCCAGCGCCTGCCGATCGAAGGCGAAGGCAACCTCGGCGGCCGCAGCAACGAGGACGAGATCGGCCTGAACGAGTCGTTCAACCGCATCGCCCATTTCGCCGCCTCGCTGACCCAGGAAGAGCTGCTGACGCTGGACGCGCACAGCATCCTGCACCGCCTGTTCTGGGAAGAGGAGCTGCGCCTGTTCGAGCCGATGACGCCGCGTTTCGCCTGCACCTGCTCGCGCGAGCGGGTCGGGCGGATGCTGGTCAGCCTGGGCCGGGACGAAGTGGAGAGCGTGCTGGCCGAGCAGGGACAGGTGGAGGTGACCTGCGAGTTCTGCGGCCAGCGCCAGACCTTCGATCCGGTCGATGCGGCCGAGCTGTTCCTCTCAGCGGCCGAGCACCTGCCCGGCACCGGCACCATGCAGTGACACCCGCAGCGCGGCGGCGCACAGCGCCACCGCCGTGTTCGCCTCGTCCAGCACCCGGCCCATGGTGATGAAACCGTGGATCTGGCGCTCGAAGCAGACGTACTGGGCGCGGTTGCCGGCCGCGCTGAGGCGGTCGGCGTACTGGCGGCCCTCGTCCCGCAGCGGGTCGAAGCCGGCGGTCAGCACCAGCGCCGGCGGCAGGCCCTGCAGATCCTCGCGCAGCAGCGGCGAGGCGCGCCAGTCGCTCCACTGGCCGGGGTCGGGGATGTAATGGCCGCGGTAATAGGCGATCGAGTCGGCGGTCAGCATGTAGCCCTGGCCGCACGCCGTGTGCGAGGGCGCCACCGCGCGCATGTCGGTGGCCGGGTAGATGAGCAGCTGGAACACGATCGGCAGGTCGCCCGCATCGCGCGCGGCGATCGCCACCACCGCCGCCAGGTTGCCACCCGCGCTGTCGCCGCCGATGGCCAGCCGGGTCGGGTCCAGCGCCAGTTCGGCCGCGTGGCCATGCACCCAGCGCGTGGCGGCCACGGTGTCGTCGACCGCCGCCGGGAAGCGGTGCTCCGGCCCCAGGCGGTAATCGACCGACACGACCGCGCACCCCGCGCCATTGGCCAGTTCGCGGCACAGCGTGTCGTGGGTGTCGCGGTCGCCGATGGTCCAGCCGCCGCCGTGGTAGTACACCAGCACCGGCAGCACCGCTTCGGGTGCTGCCCCGGCCGGCCGGATCAGCCGCATCGGGATGTCACCGTGCGGCCCGCTGGCCACCAGATCGCGCACCTCGGCGACCACCGGCGGGTCGGGCTGCGTGAAGAAGCGGCGCTCGCGGAAGAAGCGACGCGCGTCCTCCGCCGTGAGCAGGTGGGTCGGCAGCACGCCGCGCGCGGCGATCAGGTCCATCAGGGCGCGGGCTTGGGGGTCGAGCAGCATCATCACCTCGGCAACAGGATCGAACAGGGTTGAACAGGGATCGAATTGGAACGAATCGGGACCGCTTGCCACCGAAAACAGACAGTGGCCGCACCGGACCGGCCGGCGCTCGGGTTGTCCACCTCGGATCGGCGGGATTTGGCACTTAAACTGACAAGTCTGCGCCTTTCGCATCCGAAGGCTCCCCCATTCTCCGACTTCCCGTCAGAAGAGTACGTCCATGTCCATGCTGCATTCCCAGACGACCCGTCGCTTCCTGAAGACCTCCAGCCTGCTGATCGCCGGCCTCGTGCTGGCCGCCTGTGGCAAGCAGGAAGCCGCTGCACCGGCAGCCCCCGCCGCGTCGGCCGCCGCCGCACCGCCGCCGGCCAAGGTCTATGTCGTCGGCACCGACGCCGCCTATGCCCCCTTCGAGTCGCAGAACGAGAAGGGCGAGATCGTCGGCTTCGACATCGAGGTGGTCTCGGCCGTGGCACAGAAGGCCGGCATCGAGGTCAAGTTCGTCAACACGCCGTGGGAAGGCATCTTCAACAACCTGGCCCAGGGCGACCGCGACCTGCTGGTCTCGGCGATCACCATCACCGACGAGCGCAAGCAGACGATGGACTTCTCGGCGCCCTACTTCGATGCGCAGCAGCTCATCGCGGTCAAGGCCGATTCGAAGATCGCCAAGTTCGATGACCTGAAGAAGCTCAAGGTCGGCGTGCAGACCGGCACCACCGGCGACGAAGTCGTCACCAAGCTGCTGGGCAAGACCAGCACGGCCGTCAAGCGCTTCGAGTCCACCCCGCTGGCACTGAAGGAACTCGAATCCGGCGGCGTGGACGCGGTCGTGGCCGACAACGGCGTGGTGATCCACTACGTGGCCAACAACACCGGCGCGCAGTTCAAGACGGTCTCCGACACCTCGTTCACGCCCGAGCAATACGGCATCGCTGTCAAGAAAGGCAACGCCGAGCTGCTGGAGAAGATCAACAAGGGTCTGGCCGACGTGAAGGCCGACGGCACCTACGACAAGATCTACGCCCAGTACTTCGGCGCAGCACCGGCCGCAGCGGCCGCAGCCTCCAAGTAAGTTCGACCGGCGCGCACCACCATGGATCTCCGCTGGGACATTCTGGCCGGCTATGGGCCGCTCTTCGCCCAAGGGGTGCTCACCACGATCGAGCTGACGCTGGTGGCGATCGTGGCGGGCATGGTGCTGGGCATCGCCTTCGGGCTGATCAGCAGCTCGGTGAACGCGCCGCCCCCGCGCTCGCTGCCCGCCCTCTGGGGCATGAAGGCGCTGCGGGCGGTCACCACCGCCTACGTCACGTTTTTCCGCGGCACCCCGCTGTTCGTGCAGATCCTGCTGGTGCATTTCGCACTGATGCCGGCGCTGATCCACGCGGACAACGGCCTGCTGCTGAGCGGCGAGGCGGCGCGCACCTTCCGGCAGGAGCACGGCGCCTTCTTCTCGGGCTGTCTGGCACTGAGCCTGAACGCCGGCGCCTACATCTCGGAGATCTTCCGCGCCGGCATCCAGAGCATCCACCTCGGCCAGACCCAGGCCGGCTACTCGCTGGGCCTGACGCACGCGCAGAGCATGCGCTTCGTGATCCTGCCGCAGGCCTTCCGGCGCATGGTGCCAGCCCTGGTCAACGAGGGCATCACGCTGATCAAGGACTCCTCGCTGGTGTCGGCCATCGGACTGGCCGAACTGGCGCTGGCCGCCCGCACGGTGGCGGGGGCGTATTCGCGCTACTGGGAGCCGTATCTGGCGATCTCGGCCATCTACCTGGTGCTGACGCTGGTGCTGTCGCTGCTGGCCAGAAGGCTCGAAGCGCCCGCCCACCTGCGCGGGCGCTGACCGTCGAAGGGGTCGAAGGCGCCGAAGGGTGGTCGATCAGTCCAGCTTGAGCTTCTGGGTCTCGACCACCTTCTTGTAGACCTCGAACTCGGCCTTGATCTGCGCGGCGAACTGCTCCGGCGTGTTCGCCACGATGACCGAGCCGGTGTCCTCGATGCGCTTGCGCACGGACGGATCCTCCAGCGTCTTGCGGGTGGCGGCACTGATCTTGTCGATGACCTCACGCGGTGTGCCCTTGGGCGCCAGGAAGCCGTAGAAGGCCATCCGGTTGACGGGCTCCAGCCCCACTTCCTTGAAGGTCGGCACGTTCGGCAGCACGGCCAGCCGCTCCGGCGCCGCCACGACGATCGGGATCAGCCGGCCATCCTTGATGAACGGCAGCGCCGAGGGCAGGTTGTCGAAGATCAAGGGCACCTGACCGGCCACCGTGTCATTCAGCGCCGGGCCCGCCCCACGGTACGGAATGTGGGTGACGAAGACACCGGCCAGGCTCTTGTACAGCTCCATCTGCAGGTGGCCGATGCCACCTGTTCCGGAACTGGCAAAGCTGTACCGGCCCGGGCTCTTCTTCAGCACTTCGACGAAGGTCTTGTAGTCGCGTGCCGGGAAGCTCGGGTGGACCGCGATCACGTTCGGTGTGGCGGCGATGTTGATGATCGGCGCGAAGTCAGTCAGCGGGTTATAGGGCGTCCGGGGGTTGATCGCGGGGTTGGCGGCCGTGGTCGAGACGGTGGCCATGCCCAGCGTGTAGCCATCAGGCGCGGACTTGACCAGCTCGTTGGCGCCGATGATGCCCCCGCCGCCGGCCTTGTTCTCGACGATCAGGGTCTGGCCAAGCGCCGGCGTGATCTTCTCGCCCATGATGCGGGCGATGATGTCGGTGGTGCCCCCGGGGGCGAACGGCACGATGATCTTGACCGGTTTGGCCGGGTAGCCCTGGGCCAGCGCGGCCAGCGGAAGGGCCAGCAACGCGGTGGCCGCGGCAGTGGTGGAGAGGATCTGACGTCGTTGCATGGGGTGGGCTCCTGCGGTTCCTGGGGTGGTGGCGATTCTCATGCTACCCAGCGGCAGCGCGTTGTGGATGGTGCGTAGGGGAAAACCAGACGGCTGCGCTACGCTGGCGCGATGCTCTCCATCGCCTTGCTGCTGCTGCCCGATTTCCTGCTCATCGTCACCGGCTTTGCCCTGTGCCGCTGGACGGCGCTCGACCGGTCCGTCTGGAGCGGTGTCGAGCGGCTGGTCTACTGGCTGCTCTTTCCGGTCCTGCTGTTCACCTCGATCGTGCGCAGCCCGCTGGAGCCGGCGGCCACCGCCGGACTGGCGGCGGGCGGGCTGCTGACCGTCGCCACCGGCATCGTGCTGGCGACGCTGCTGCGCTCGGTGCCGGGCGTCGATGCACACCGGCAGGCCTCGGGCGCGCAGGTGGCGTTCCGCTTCAACTCGTATGTGGCGCTCGCGCTGGCCGAGCGGCTGGGCGGCGCGTCCTCGGTGGCGTGGGTGGCGCTGCTGATCGCGCTGTGCGTGCCGCTGTGCAACATCGGCGCGGTGTGGAGCCTGGCGCGCCACGGGGGGTACAGCACCGGGCGCGAGCTGCTGCGCAACCCGCTGATCCTGGCGACCGTGGCCGGGCTGCTGGGCAATTTGGCGGGTCTGCAGCTGCCGCAGGTGGTCGACATCACCTTCGGGCGGATCGGTGCTGCAGCGCTGCCGCTCGGGCTGATGGCGGTCGGCGCGGGGCTGCAATTCGGCGGACTGCGCCAGGCGCCGGGGCTGGCGGCCATGTTGCTGGCGATCCGGCATGCCGTGCTGCCCGCGGTCGGGCTGCTGCTGGGCGTGGCGCTGGCGCTGCCGACCGGACAGGCGCAGATCCTCGTCGCCTTCGCCGCCATGCCGACCGCGTCGAGCTGCTACGTGCTGGCCGCGCGCATGGGCGGCGACGGGGTCTACGTGGCCGGTCTGGTGACAGCGTCCACGCTGCTGGGCATGGTCAGCGTGCCGGTGGCCCTGGCGCTGTTCTCGCGGCTGCACGGCGGCTGAGCCAGCGCCCAGTCGATGTGCTCGGCCAGCAAGGCGCTGGCGCCGGGCCGCTGCGCCGCCAGCGCTGCGGCGATGGCCGGATCACCCGTCTCGCGCCACGCATTGCCCAGCGCCACGGCCACATTGCGCTGCCAGCGGGCGTGGCCGATGCGGCGGATCGGGCTGCCCTCGGTGCGCTGCAGGAAGGTGGCCTCGTCCCAGGCCCACAGCGCCAGCAGCGTCGGCGCCCGCAGCGGTTCGCGGGCGTCGAAATCGGGCAGCGTGCTGCGCCGGGCGAACTTGTTCCACGGGCACACCCGCTGGCAGTCGTCGCAGCCATAGACCCGGTTGCCCATCGCGGCACGGAACTCGACCGGGATCGGCCCATCGTGCTCGATCGTCAGGTAGCTGATGCAGCGCCGCGCGTCCACCCGGTAGGGCGCGACGATGGCCGCGGTCGGGCAGGCGTCGAGGCAGGCGCTGCACTGGCCGCAGTGCGCCTCGACCGGCGGCGTCACGGGCAGCGGCACGTCGATGAACAGCTCGCCCAGGAAGAACATCGAACCCGCCGAACGGTCCAGCAGCAGCGTGTGCTTGCCGCGCCAGCCCAGGCCGCTGCGGCCGGCCAGTTCGACCTCCAGCACCGGCGCCGAGTCGCAGAAGACCCGGTGGCCGAAGGGGCCGATCTCGGCGGCGATCCGGTCCGCCAGCCGCTGCAGGCGGGCGCGCAGCACCTTGTGGTAATCGCGGCCCCGGGCATAGACCGACACCACCGCCTCGCCCGGCTGCGCGGCGCGGGCGGCCTCGTGTGCGCGCCAGTCGTCGGGCGTGTCACGCGGCAGGTAGTCCATGCGCGCCGTGATGACCCGCACCGTGCCGGGCACCAGCTCGGCCGGGCGCGCCCGCCGCAGGCCGTGGGTGGCCATGTAGCCCATGCTGCCGTGGAAGCCTGCGTCCAGCCAGGCCACAAGACCCGGCTCGGCTGTTGCCAGATGTACATCGGCCACGCCGATCTGTGAGAATCCCAGCTCGATGGCCCATGCCCGTACCAGCCCGGCAAGCCGTGCAGGATCGGGCGCAGCCGTTCCCGGGGCGGGTCCGCCCGACGCATTTCCCTGATCCGCAAGGTTGTTCATCCGGTGATTCTAGAAACCCGCCAGCAGCATTGGTCCGACGAAGCCGCCTGCGAGGCCACGGCGCGTGCGCTGGCACGCCATCCGGGTCTGCGCCGCGCCTGCATCGAACTGCACGGTCCGCTCGGCGCGGGCAAGACCACCTTCGCCCGCCACCTGCTGCGCTCGCTCGGCGTGACCGGCCGGATCAAGAGTCCGAGCTACGCCATCGTCGAGCCGCATGAGGTGCCCGCGACCACCACAGCGGACAACCGGGACAAACTGGACAAACTGGACATCTGGCACTTCGATTTCTACCGATTCGGTGACCCCCGGGAGTGGGAGGATGCCGGCTTTCGCGACCTGTTCGCCAGTCCAGGCCTGAAACTGGTCGAGTGGCCCGAGAAAGCGGCCGGACTGCTGCCGGTGGCGGATCTTGTGCTGTCCCTGTCCCCGCAGGACGACGACAGCCGGACCGCGCACTGGCAGGCCGGCACGCCACTGGGCGCGACGCTGCTGAACGAGACCCTGCCATGAAACACCCGATTCCTGACCCGACCACAGCGGCCCACGCCACCGAGCCGGCCACCACCGACACCCGGCCCGCTGTGGGCCGCCGCGGCTGGTTCCGCCAGGCCGGTGCGCTGGTGCTCGTGCTCGGTGCGGGCGATCTGGTGCATGGCGCCACGCTGGTGGCGGTGCGGGTCTGGCCGGCAGCCGACTACACGCGGGTGACGCTCGAATCCGACACCGCGCTCGAAGCCCGGCATTTCGTCACCGAAGGCCCGGCACGGCTGGTGATCGACATCGACGGCCTCGAACTCAGCCCGCAACTGCGCGAACTGGTCGCCAAGATCGGCACCAACGACCCCCACATCGCCGGCGTGCGCCTCGGCCAGAGCCAGCCACGCCAGGTGCGCATGGTGTTCGACATGAAGCGGGCCGCCACGCCGCAGGTCTTCACGCTGTCGCCGATCGCCCCCTACCGCTACCGGCTGGTGTTCGACCTCTACCCCGCGCAAGCGCCCGATCCGCTGCTGGCGCTGGTGAAGGAGCGCGAAGCCGCGCCCACCCCGCTGCCCACTCCACCCACGGCCGCGACCACCACGGCCGACGCCTCGGCCCGCGCCGCCTCAGAGGTCGACGACGCACTCGGCGAGTTCATCGGCCGCGTCGACCGGCCGGCCCAGCCCACGCTGCCGCAGCCACCGGCGCCTCCGGCCGTCGCCGTGAAACCGGATGCCGGCAGTGGCGGCTCCGCCCCCAGCGCATCGCCCCCCATGCCGACCCCACCGCGGGTGGCCACCGCGCCCGCCACGGCCGAAGGCGCCCCCGCCGTCCCGCCGGGTCGTGGCGGCATCAACCGACTCGTCATCGTCGCCATCGACCCGGGCCACGGCGGCGAGGATCCCGGCGCCATCGGCCCGACCGGGCTGCGCGAAAAGGACGTCGTGCTGAAGATCGCCCGACAACTGCAGGAGCGCATCAACGCCCGCCCCGGCATGCGCGCCATGCTGACCCGCGACGCCGACTTCTTCGTGCCATTGCAAGAGCGGGTCAACAAGGCCCGCCGCGTGCAGGCCGATCTGTTCGTCTCGATCCATGCCGACGCCTTCATCACGCCGCAGGCGCGGGGCGCTTCGGTCTTCGCGCTGTCGGACTCGGGCGCCACCAGCACGGCCGCCCGCTGGATGGCACGCCGCGAAAACGCCTCGGACGCGATCGGCGGCATCAACATCGCCCGCAAGGACACCCAGGTGCTGCGGACACTGCTGGACATGAGCACCACCGCCCAGATCAAGGACAGCCTGCGGGTGGGCCGCGAGGTGCTGGGCCACATCGGCAAGGTCGGCCGGCTGCACAAGCCGCATGTGGAGCAGGCCAGCTTCGCCGTGCTGAAGGCGCCGGACATTCCTTCGATCCTGGTGGAGACCGCCTTCATCTCCAACCCCGAGGAAGAAGCCAAGCTGCGCGACGAGAACTACCAGACCGAACTCGTCAAGGCGGTCTACACCGGCATCGTCCGCTACTTCTCCCGCAACCCACCGCTGGCCCGAGAACGCATGTCATGAACGCCACGCCTGTCTCGACGGCCCGTGCGGCGCTCACCGTGCTCACCGCGCTGTCGCTGAGCGCCTTGGCGCTGCCCGCGGCAGCTCAATCGGCCACGCCCCCCGCCGCTGCCGCCTGCCCCAGCGGCCTGCCCGAGGGGACACGCTGCCTGAACGGTCGGGACTACCTGGGGGCCTACTACTGGATCGCCGTGCCCAGGGACTGGCAGCCCGAGACCGGCGTGCTGGTGGTGCATGCCCACGGCGGCCCGGCGCTGGGCGAGCCGACCCTGGCGCGCAGCACGGGCGACCTGCAGCGCTGGAGCGTGATGGTGCGCGCAGGCCATGCCTGGGCGGGGTCGAGCTTCCGGCAAGGCGGCGTCGAGCTGCTGGCCGCGGCCGAGGACACCGAGCGGCTGCGCCAGCTCACCGTCGCCACCATCGGACAGCCACGCCGCACCCTGCTGCACGGCCAGAGCTGGGGCGCAGGCGTCGCCGCCCGCATGGCCGAGCGCTACGTCACCCCCGACATCGACCCGCGCCGCACGGCCCCCGGCCCGCTACCCTACGACGCCGTGCTGCTGACCAGCGGCGTGCTGGCCGGCGGCACACGCTCCTACGATGTGCGGCTCGACCTGCGCGTGGTCTACCAGGCCTTGTGCCAGAACCACCCGAAGCCCGACGAAAGCGCCTATCCGCTGTGGATGGGACTGCCGCCGGACATCAAGCTGACGCGGGCGGAACTGGCCAGCCGGGTCGACACCTGCCTGGGCGTGCAGCGCAAGCCCGCCGAGCGCAGCGCCGCCCAGCAGCAGCGGCTGACCACGCTCACCCGGGTCGTGAAGCTGCCCGAGCACGAGATCCTGTCGCACCTGAACTGGGCGACCTGGCATTTCCAGGACATCACGATGCGCAAGCTGAAGGGCCGCAACCCGTTTGGCAATGAAGGCGTGCAGTACAGCGGCTCGGACGACGACGCGACCCTGAACCGCGACGTGCTGCGCTACCGGGCAGACCCGGACGCGCTCGCCGCCCTCGCGCAGGACACCGACCCGACCGGCCGCCTGCTGCTGCCCACGCTCACGCTGCACGGCATTGACGACCAGACCGCCTTCGTCGAGCTGGAATCGCATTTCCGCGAGACCGTCACCGAGGCGGGTGCGGCGGACCAGCTGGTGCAGGTCTACACCGCCGACCACGCACACAGCTACACCAGCGATGCGCACTACGTGAGCGCGGTCGAGGCGCTGCTGGACTGGGTGGACAAGGGCGACAAGCCCAGTGCGGCCCGCTTGGCGCAGCGTTGCAAGACGCTGCCGACCCAGTGGCAGCCCGCCAGCGGCTGCCGCATCCGCGTCGATTACCAGCCGGCGCCGCTCGACAGCCGCGTGCCGCAGCGTCGCCGGCCCCCTGCGGCTACGGCCCCGGCGATCAAGCGGCCTTGATCGCCTCTTCCTTGCGGCGCGCTTTCCAGGCGCCGAAAATCGCGATCAGGCCCGGGATGACGATCAGCGCCCAGATGATCTTGCTCAGATTGGCCTGCACCCAGGGCAGGTTGCCGAACAGGTAACCCGCCAGCGTCAGGCCGACCACCCAGAGCACCGCGCCGATCACGTTGAACATCAGGAACTTCGGCCGGGTCATCTCCGCCACGCCGGCCACGAAGGGCGCGAAGGTGCGGATGAAGGGCATGAAGCGCGCGATGATGATGGTCACGCCGCCGTGGCGCTCGTAGAAGTCGTGCGCCTGGTTGAAGGCCCGCTTGTTGAACCAGCGCGAGTCCTCCCACTGGAAGACCTTGGGCCCGAAATAGCGTCCGATGGTGTAGTTCGTCTGGTCTCCCAGCACGGCCGCCACCAGCAGCAGCCCCATCACCAGCGGCAGGTTCATCAGCCCCGCCCCGCACATGGCGCCCACCACGAACAGCAGCGAGTCACCAGGCAGGAAAGGCATGACGACCAGTCCGGTCTCCACGAAGATGATCGCGAACAAGAGGGCATAGACCCAGGCGCCGTACTGGGCGACGAAGGCAGCCAGATGCTTGTCCACATGGAGGATGAAATCGATCAGGAAAGGCAGGATGTCCATGGCGCGCGAGATTACCACCGCATCCTGAGCGGTATTGCGCACTACCACACGCGCGCGCCGATCGGACGCATGGCAGACATGACATTTCCACATCGGCTAGGCACACTCCACGCCGTCCATTTCAGGGATTGACAGCCATGTCACCCCCCTTCTAGCGCCCTTGCCTCCCACCCCATCCATGTTACGCAGACGCCTCGTTCTGGCGGGTGCTGCCACCGCACTGGCACGCGCCACCGGAACGGCATCGGCTGCGGCCGGCCCCGACCTCGTGCTCGGCCAGTCGGCGCCGCTGAGCGGCCCGCTGTCGCCGCCGGTACGGGCCTTCAATGCCGGGGCGCAGCTGGCCTTCGACACGCTGAATGCGCGCGGCGGCCTGGCTGGCCGGCGTCTGCGCTGGATCACGGTCGACGATCGCGGTGATCCGGCTCTGGCGCAGGCGATCTGCGACAAGCTCATCACCGAGCAGAACGCCACCGCCCTGTTCGGCTGTGCCGGCAGCCTGAGCATGGCGGCCATCGAGCCGCTGCTGCGCCGCCACGGCGTGCCGGCACTCGGCGGGCTCTGGGTGGCCGACTCGGTGCGGACGCAGTGCCGGGACATCGCCTATTTCGTGCGCGCCAGCCTCGACCAGGAAGCCTCGGCCCTCGCGCTGCATCTGGCCACGGTCGGCCTGCAGCGCATCGGCGTGGTCCATCTCGCCACCCCGTTCGGGCAGGAAGGCCTGAAGACCATCGCCGACGCCCTGACAGGCGAAGGCCTGACGCTGTCGGGCACCGCCGCCGTCACGCCCGACGGCGCCACCGCCCAGGAAGCCGCCCGCAAGCTGCTGGCACTCGCGCCGCAGGCCATCGTGCTCTTCGTCAACGGCTCGCAGGCGGCCACCGTGATGGCCACCGCCGCCGGCCTGCGCCGCCACCCGGCCTTCTACGGCCTGTCCATCGTCTCCGACGAAGACGCCATCCGCAGCATCGGCGCGCAGGCCCGCGGGCTCGCGATCTCGCAGGTCGTGCCCTACCCCTGGAGCGAGAGCGACCGCCAGATCGTCGACTACCGCGCGCTGGCCACCGCCGCCAAGGTGCCGGTCGGCTACGCCAGTCTGGAGGGCTGGCTCAATGCGCAGGTGCTCATCGAAGCCCTGCGGCGCTGCAACGGCGACCCCAGCCGGGCGCGTCTGCACGCCACGCTGAAGGTGCTGCAGTGGTATGTCGCCGGCATGGCGGTGAACTTCAGCCGACAGGAACTCAGTGGCTCGCGCTTCGTCGAGCTGGTGCAGCTCACCGCCTCGGGTCGCTACCTGCGCTGAAGCCCCGCCCCTGCAGGGTCTGGCGCGGCACGGCTTCCTACAATCCGGCCCATGTCGATGCCCGCCCCCTCCGCCTCCACCACGTCCTCTTCCTCCGCGCCCCCCCGCCGCCCGATCCGCGAACTGCCGGATGCGCTGATCAGCCAGATCGCCGCGGGCGAGGTGGTCGAGCGCCCCGCCTCGGTGGTGCGGGAGCTGCTGGACAACGCGCTCGACGCCGGTGCCGCGCAGATCACGCTGCGGCTGGCCGGCGGCGGCGTGCGCGCCATCGTGGTCGAGGATGACGGCGCCGGCATCCCCGCCGACGAGCTGCCGCTCGCGCTGCGCCGCCACGCCACCAGCAAGATCGGCTCGCTGGCCGAGCTGGAGCAGGTCGGCACGATGGGTTTCCGTGGCGAGGCGCTGGCCGCCATCGGCTCCGTGGCCGAGCTGTCCATCACCAGCCGCACCGCCGACGAACCACACGCCCGCCGCATCGACGCCCGCACCGGCGAACTCAGCCCCGCCGCCCGCGCCACCGGCACGACCGTGGAAGTGCGCGAGCTGTTCTTCTCCACCCCCGCCCGGCGCAAGTTCCTCAAGACCGATGCCACCGAGCTGGGCCACTGCCTCGAAGCGGTGCGCCGGCATGCGCTGGTCCATCCGCAGGTGGCCTTCGCGGTGTGGCACGAAGGCCGGCTGGTCGAGCAGCTGCGGCCCGCCACGGCCGAACAGCGCCTGCACGACGTGCTCGGCGCGGACTTCATCGCCGCAAGCCGGCCGGTCGAGGTCGAGGTCGGGCCGATGCGCATCCGCGGCCGGGTCGGTCTGCCCGAAGCGGCGCGGGCACGGGCGGATCTGCAGTACGCCTATGTCAACGACCGCCATGTACGCGACCGGCTGATCGGGCACGGCGTGCGCGCGGCCTACGAGGATGTGCTGCACGGATCCCGGCAGCCGAGCTATGTGCTGCGCATCGACATCGCGCCGGACCGGGTCGACGTGAATGTGCACCCGACCAAGATCGAGGTGCGCTTCCGGGATTCGCGCGAGGTGCACCAGGCGGTGCGGCGGGCCGTGGAGCAGGCCCTGGCGCTGTCGCGCACGGCGGATGCCCCCGGTGAGGCAGGACTCGGCCCCTCCACCGAGGCCTCAGCCCCCGCGTCCGGGACATGGGCCGCCCCTTCGCCTCCGATGCCGGCCTGGCGCCCGCCGACGCCGCAGATCCAGGGCACGCTGGTGCTGCAGCACGCAGCCGCCCTGCATGCCCGGGAGATGCCACCCGACTGGTCCGCACGCAGCGCCGCCACGTCACCCACCGCCAGCGCCCTGCCCGCAGCACCGGCCAGCGCACCCGCCGACGACTGGCCGCTCGGCCGTGCGCTGGCGCAGCTGGGGGGGCTGTATGTGCTGGCCGAGAACCGCCATGGGCTGGTGATCGTCGACATGCACGCCGCGCACGAGCGCATCGTCTACGAGCAGCTCAAGGCCCGGCTCGGCGAAACCCAGTTGGACGCCGAGCGGACGATCGACAGCCAGCCGCTGCTGATCCCGGCGACCTTCTCCGCCACGCCGACCGAAGTGGCCGCCGCCGAGACCCACATGCCCACCCTCGCCCGCCTCGGGCTGGACGTGGCACCGCTGTCACCGGGCGTGCTGGCGGTGCGGGCCGTGCCGGCGGCATTGCGGGAGGCGGATGCCGTGGCGCTGGCGCGGTCGGTGCTCGCCGAGCTGTCGGAGCATGACGCCAGCGCGCTGGTGCAGCGGGCACACGACGAGATCCTCGCCACCATGGCCTGCCACGGCGCCGTGCGCGCCAACCGCCGACTCACGCTGGAGGAGATGAACGCGCTGCTGCGCGACATGGAGCGCACCGAGCGCGCCGACCTGTGCAACCACGGCCGTCCGACCTGGCGGCAGGTCACGATCAAGGAGCTGGACACCCTGTTCCTGCGCGGGCGCTGAACGCACCGGAGCGACGCTCAAAGATCCGCGACCGAGCGCACCTCGTCCATGCTGGTCAGACCCGCCAGCATCTTCTCCACCGCGTCCTGGCGCAGCGTGCGCATGCCGTCGACCAGGCCCTGCCGCTGGATGTTCCAGGCCGGCGCACCGGCGCGGATCAGCCGACGCAGCTCCCGGTTGATGACCAGCAGCTCGTGCACCGCCGCCCGCCCGCGGTACCCCGACTCGCGGCAGCGCTCGCAGCCGGCGCTCTGGTAGCGGCGCAGGCGGCCTTCGCGACCATAGCGCTCCAGCCAGCTCGTGCGCAGCTGCTCGCGCTCGGCTTCGGCGGCTTCCACCGCCGCACCGTGGAAGTAGCCCTCGATCCATTCGTCGATTTCCGGCTCCTTCGCCGACCGGCTCATGCGGCAGGCGCTGCACAGCCGCCGCAGCAGCCGCTGCGCATGCACGCCCAGCAGCGCATCACCGAGATTCCACGGCTCCACCCCCATGTCCAGCAGGCGCTGGACCGCCTCGGACGCCGTGCGCCCCGGCATCGAGGCCAGCACCAGCCGGCCCGACAGCGCCGCCTCGGTTGCCAGCCGCGCGGTGGCCGCATCGCGGAGGGTGTCGATCAGGATCACGTCCGCGTCGGCCGACAGCACCGCCCGCAGCGCCTGCTCATGCGTGTGACCGACCCGCGGATTCACCTCGATCTGGCGCACGCCGGGCAGCGACATCTCGATGCGCTCCTCGATCGAGACCAGCTTGCGGTGCGGCTGGTTCACCAGCGCCAGCTCGGCAAACAATGTCGTGGTGCGGCCGGAGCGGGCCGGGCCGACCGTCAGCAGCATGCCGGACGGGCGCTGGAGCATCGTCGCGATGCGCTCCTGGTCCTGCGTGGTCAGGCCCAGACCGTCGAACTTGAAGACCTTCAGCCGCGTCGGCAGGCCCAGCACCACATCCTCGAAGCCGCCCTGCGTGGGCAGCGTCGTCACGCGCAGCTCGATCTTGTGGGCCTGCATCAGCCGCGAGAACGCCAGCCGCCCTTCCTGCGGCCGGCGGGTGTCCTGCACATCCATCTCGGCCAGCGTCTTGATGCGCGGGATCAGGCTGTTGCGGTAGCTGCCGGGCAATTCGCTGTGCGGCTCCATGCGGCCATCGCGGCGCAGACGCACCCAGAGCTTGTCCTCGCTCGGGTGGTTCTCCAGGTGGATGCTGCTGGCGCCGCGGCCCATCGCGTCGGCCACCAGCGTGATGAGCAGCTGCACGACCGGGCCTTCCGCGCGGTCCGCCCTGTCGCCCTTGGCCGACTTCGTGGCACGCCGAGGCGCCGCCGCATCGGCCGCCGCTTCACCGGGCGCCGCGTCCGGTGGCGCCGGCGGGCCGCCCAGATCCGGCATCGGCAGGCGTTCGTAGCCACGCTCGATCGCCGCCTTCAGATCGCCCGTCCCGGCCAGTGCGGGCGCGATGGTGCAGTGGGTCAGCGTCTGCAGCTGCTCCAGCACCGCCTGGCGCGTCACATCCTGCATCGCCACCACCAGCCGGCCGGCGCGGTGCACCAGCGGCAGCACCTCCAGCGTGCGCGCCAAATCGGCCGGCAGGCGTGCCAGTGCCTCGATCTGCGGCTTGAAGGTGCTCAGGTTGACGACCGGATAGCCCAGCTTGCGTGCCAGCGCCACGCGCAGCTGCTGCTGCGTCACCCACTCGCGGCTCAGCAGCACCTGCCCCAGCGGCTGCTGGCGCTCGTTGACCTGCTGGCCCAGCACATCGTTCAGCTGCTCGTCCGTCACATAGCCCAAGGCGACCAGCGCCTCGCCCAGCCGCACCATTGGCATGCGGGCCTGCTTGTCCAGCGCCGCGAGCAGCTGCTCGGGCGTCACGATCTGGCGCGCCACCAGCAGCTCGCCGAGCTTCTGGCCACGGTTCTTCTTCTGGATCTGCACCGCCTGGTCGACCTGCTCGGCCGTGACGGCCGCCTCCTCGATCAGCAGCCGGCCCAGGCGCTCGCCCACCTGCACCCGGTCATAGGCCGAGCGCGGCAGGAAGGAGGTCTGCACCGTGCCGCGGTCGTCCAGCGGCGCGAACAGGAACAGGCCCACCTCGTTCTCGACATGGCCCACCGTGACGCCGCCGACCGAGCCGCCGCCGTGCAGGTGGACGGTATAGGGCTGCGCCGCATGGTGTTCGAGCACCTGCTCCTGGTCGGGCGACACCGGCTCGGCGGACGTGGCCGCTGGTGGCTGCGACGGGCTGGCGGCGTCCGCCAGCCGGTGCACCGGCACGACCGGCACCTGCAGCGTGATGCGCCGGATCTGGTCGAAGCGCATCGGCAGCGTGATCCGCTCCGGCGGCACCTGCACCCGCGCGATGCCTGCGCCCACCTCCATCAGCACCAGCTGGCCGGTCATCAGATTGCCGGTGCGGCCCTCGATCTCGCAAGCCAGCGGCGAGCGCTGCGGCTCGGGCAGCGCGTACGCGGCAAACGGCGGCGTCGGCCAGGCAAACGGCGCCTCCCCGCCCTTGCGCGGACGCGCCGACAGCGGCAGCGGCGCCTCGGCCGGTGTGGCGGACTTCAGATGCGACTGGGACAGATCGGACATGGGCGGTTCCTGGAGGCGGGCAGACAAGCCGTCGTGTCGGCGCGCCGCGCGCACCGGGACGGATGGATGCTAGGGAACCGGCTACTAGGAGAAGGCGGGAATAGGTGAGGATTGCGGGGGCGATTCAGGTGCCGTGGGTCTTCACCCACTCGCGCATGGCATCGTTCACGCGCGTCTGCCAGCCGCGCCCGGTGGCCTTCAGCGCGTCGAGGACATCGGCATCGAAGCGGATGGTGGTGGAGCGTTTCGGTGTTTGCTTCACGCTGCCAGCCGGACGCCCGACACGCCGGGCGGCGATCTGCTCGGGCGTGTGGACAGCGGCGTGTTCGCCGCGCTTGGCCTGGCGGATCGACTCCAGCACATCGTTGGCGAAGGCTTGCATTTCTGCATCCAGCTTGGTTTCAGGCATCGTAGGCTTCCTTCCAGGACTTCAAGACAGCCACCGGCATGTTGTCGAACTTGGCCTTGGTGTAGACGGCGATCAGCACCACCTCGCCCGCGACCAGACGAGTGAAGTAGATGACCCGTGCGCCGCCGCGCTTGCCCATGCCGGGGCGAGACCACCGCACCTTGCGCAGACCCTCCGCACCGGGAATCACATCACCAGCGGACGGCGTTTCGCTGATGAATGCAATGAACTCGCTGCGCTCCACATCGTTCCAGACCTCGGTCACCATGCGCTGGAAGATGGGGGTTTCGATGACGGTCAGCATGGATTGATTGTAGTAACAAGAATTCTCCCGGCAAGATGTCTGAGCACCTGAAATTTCAACCCGTCCGCCACGACCATGCCGCCTTTGTGGCCCAGGCCCGCGAGCGGGTGGAGTTCAGGGAAGCCCATGACGCGCTGGCAAGCACGCGCCGTCGCTGGTGCCGCAAAAGTAGCGCCATCCACCCCCACCGCAGGCGCTACCGCCCCCGCACCCCCGCTCGACACCCGCTTGTTCCTCCAGCCTTTCTTGTTTCCAAAAGGTAAAAGTGTAAAAGGGCTAAAGGCGAAAAGTCCTGGCAATTCGGAAGCCGGTGCCGTAGTTCCGGCCGCCCGGTGCGCCCCCGTCGCGGTTGGCCGAGCGCAGGATCCCCGGGTCGTCGTTCCAGGAACCACCCCGCAGAACACGGCGCGATTCCGTACATTTTGTTTCCCATGACTCCCCATTCATCGGGGCATTTTCATAGGTTTCGTGCCGGCAATCCTGTGTCCATTCCAAGGCGTTGCCATGAAGGTCGTGAAGACCAAAGGCGTTGGGTTTCTTTGTGCGCACGGGATGGGTTTTTCCGTCGCTGTTGTCCGAAAACCAAGCGTAGTCACCCAACGCCGAAGAACTGTCCCGAGCGGCAGCATCGTGATGCGAGTAAGAAACGAACACAGCCGGACGCACATGCCCAGTCTGCCGAAACTTCGCACCTGCCCCCTGCCCTGCCATCTTCGTTGTCACCCTGCCGCCCCCTGGCTGCACAGTGACAAATTCTAGTTCCGGCGGTACCACCGGGCGCAGTGACTTACGCCATGCGCCGCACCAGCCACGCCACCTTGTCCAGCGCCGCCATCGCCTGCGCGACCGCCTGCGTGCGGCCCTGCACCGAGCGCGCGGCCTCCACCACCGTGCGGGCACTGGCGCACAGCCGCAGCGCGCTGACCGGCTGGCCCTCGCGCACACCACAGCCCACCGGCTGCCCGAGCTGGAAGCGGGCGCCGGCCAGCGGGTCGTCCAGCCCGGACGGGTCCGCCTCGGCCAGGGCGCGGTGCACGGCGGCGGTCTGCGCGGGGGTCAGCGGCACGCGCCCGCCCGCCGCCGTGCGGCGCAGGACGAGGAAGGGAAAGATCGTCTGCTGCCGGTCCCAGCGCCCGCCGGACCAGCGCCCGCCGCGCACGCCGTCCAGCGGCGCGACCGGCAGCGGCGCGAACGTGGCATCGCTGCGCAGCCGCTCGCCCACCGCAGCGCCCCAGTGCTGCAGGAAGCGGTCGGCCAGCGCCTCCGGCACGGCGCGGAACCGCTGCAGCTCGACCAGCGCCGCCTGCCAGCGCAGCAGCAGACCGGGGTTGGGCGGATCGTCCAGGGCGTCGGCGGCAGGCCAGTGGTCGGGCCAGTGGCTGCGCGCGGTGTAGAGCTGCAAGGCGCCGAGCGGGCGGTGCCAGCTGCGGCGGGCCAGCGCGGGCGGCAGCAGCAGCGCGCCGCAGAAGGCCGGCCCGGTGATGAACTTGGAGCCGGTGACCGCCACCATCCAGTCCTGCGCCAGATAGTCCGCCAGCGAAGCCGGCGCCAGCCGGAACTGGCAGGCGTCGACCAGCACCTCCAGGCGCTCGCCGTGGCGCTTGCGCAGCCGCGCCGCGCAGGCCGGGCTCGGCGCCAGCAGACCGGTCTTGGACAGGTCCGTCAGCACCAGCAGACAGCGCCGGCCGGCGCGCAGCACCGCCTCCACCCCGGCGGTGAACTCGGCGTCCACCACCTCGGCGCGGCGCGGCGTGCCGTCGGCTTCGCGCAGCGCCACCGCGATCGGCTCACCCACCGCCTGCGGCGACACCGGTGCACCCCGCGCCACGCTGCGGCCCTGGCAGGTGCCGGTGGCGAAATGGCAGGCGGCCAGTGCGGCCGGCACCCCGCTGCCCGTCTCCGACGCCTGCGCCATCACCGCCTGCACCGCCTGCCCCGTGCCCGCGACCAGCTGGGTGGCAAAGAGGTGCAGGTCGGTGCCGGAGGCCGCCAGCACCACCTCGGTGCCCGGCACCGCCTCGGCGCCGCTGAGCTGCAGCAGCAGACGCCGCAGCCGCGCAGCCTCTGCCACATGCCCGCCCGGCCACGCCGCCAGCCGCACGCACAGCGCCGCCGCCGATTCGAACGCCGCGCCAGAAATCACCGAGGCCGTGGACGACCCCAGCGCCACCAGCGCCGGATCGGGCCGTGGCGGGCAGCCATAGGCATTGGCGCCCGCCCCACCCAGGCGAATGCGCGCATCGCCCCCTTCGGTCAAGGCCTGTGCCGCAACGGACCACATGGTGTCGGCGCCTCAGGCCAGCAGGTGGGGACGCACGGCCACCGACCGCTCCAGCAGCGCGCGGAAGGCCGTGCGCACCTTCTCCATCGCCGGCCGCTTGTAGGGAAACAGATCGGGCGGGTCCATCGAATGCACGGCCGCACCCGGGTCGATCTCGAACACCAGCAGATCGCCATCCGGCATCTCGGCGCAGTCGATGACGAGGTAGTCCAGACCGATGCGTTCGCCGATGCCCCGCAGCGCTGCGGCGTGGCGCCGAGCGAAACCGGTGTCGGTGTCGAACTCGGCCATGAAACGTTCCTCCTCGGCGCGCTTGGCAGCGGACTCGGTCATGCCAGCGTTGAGGTAATGCACCATCCAGTGCGAGGACACGCCCAGGTGCACGGCGTAGGCGACACCGTCCACCAGCACGACGCGGAACTTGCGGAACTGGCCGTCGGCGCTGGCGTAGTCGACGAAGCGGGACAGGAAGAACTCGGCATCCGGCATGGTCGCGAGGTAGCGCGTCAGGTCGAAGGGCGAGGTGAGCTTCTCCAGCCCGCGGCCGGCGTGGGAGTCGACCGGCCGGATGATCAGCGGCCAGGCGCCGTCCGACAGCAGCTCGGCCGGGTCGCTCTCGCAGCGCACCAGCCGCTGCAGCAGCGCCCGGTCGGCCCGGATGGTCTGCGGAATGTGCAGGCCCGGCACGCCGTGCAGCTCGGCGCAGGCCTGCGTGCGTCCGGTGCGCAGCGTGCGCGCCGGGTGGTTGATGGCCGGCGTGCCCCAGTCCACGCAGGCCAGCGACAGGTCTTCGAGCAGCCCACGCACCGGATCCGACTCGGACACCGCGATCCACAGCGCGTCGTGCGGCGGCAGCCAGTGCGGCAGCGGCTCGCCGGGCTGCACATAGAGCATGGTCAGCGCCACATCCGACCGCTCGGCGAGAAACGCCAGCGGGGCGTTGGTCATCAGGTCGCCCGGCGTCATCACGGCCAGCAGCCGCAGCGCCGGTGTGTGCGCAGCGGGGAGGTCGAACACACGCTGGCAGGCCAGAGCCTGCGCCTGCGTCGCCAGGCCGATGTCCCGCAAGCCCTGCAGCAGCAGGAGGGTGGACAGGTCCATCAGGGCGTTGGCGTCGTGCTCGTCGTCGGTCGCGCGGGCGATGAGGGTCTGGGCCAGCGGCATCAGGTCAGTGCCCTGGAAGGCCATGGCCATCAGGCGGGCCAGTCCCATCAGCGCCGGGGGCTCGGACGGCTCGGCCGCCGTGTGCGGGCGGGGCTGGAACTCGATGCAGGGCATGTTCATGGTGCGGTCTCGCAAGAAAAAACGGGGTCGAAAGCGGATTCAGGGCTGGACGGATTCGCCGCCAGCCGGTGGCGCCGGGCGCCCAGCCGCACGACGGCGTCGAGCAGCACGTCAAGGTCAGCCGCCTCGGTGCGGTGGTTGACCAGCGCGACGCGGATGGCGGTGCGCCCGCCCAGCGTGGTGGTGGACGGCACGGCCAGGCCGGACTCGTGCAGGTCGGCCACCAGCTCGGCGTTGAAGCGGTCGGTGGCCACCTCGTCGCGGGTGTGGCCGTCCTCGACCGGGTCGAGGTAGCGGAAACAGACGATGTTGAGCGACACCGGGGCGAGCAGCGCCAGCGCCGGCTGGGCGGTGATGCGCGCCTGCAGCCGGCGGGCGAGCCGGCACGACTGCGCGATGGCGGCGCCGAGCCGGTCGGTGCCGTGGGTGACGAGGGTGAACCAGACCTTCAGCGCCCGGAAGCCGCGCGACAGGTCCGGCCCCAGGTCGCACGGCCACGGCGAACCGGCCGCCAGCCCGCGCGGATGGCGCGCCAGGTAGGCGGCGGGCGAGGCGAAGGTGGCAAGCTGGTCGGCCTGGTCGCGCACGAGGATGAAGCCGGCGTCGTAGGGCACCTGGCCCCATTTGTGGAAGTCCAGCGCGACCGAGTCGGCGCGTTCGATGCCGCGCAGCCGGGGGGCGACCTCGGGGGACAGCATGCCGAGGGCGCCGAATGCACCATCGATGTGGAACCACACCTGCTCGCGCTGCGCCAGATCGGCCAATGCGTCCAGGTCGTCGATCGCGCCGGTGTCCACGGTGCCGGCAGTGCCGACGACAAGGAAGGGCCGCAGGCCGGCGGCGCGGTCGGCGGCGATCTGGCGCCGCAGCGCGGTCAGGTCCATGCGGTGGTCGGCGTCGACCGGCACGCGGCGCAGCGCCTGCGTGCCCAGGCCGCTGATGGCAAAGGCCTGCGCGACACAGCCGTGCGCGCTCGCGGCGGCGTAGGCGACGAGGGGCCGGCCGAGCGCTGGATCGGCCACGCCGGTCTCGCGCGAGCCGACGCCGAGCGCCCGCGTGCGCGCCACCAGCACGCCGATCAGGTTCGCCATCGACGAGCCCGTGACCAGCAGCCCGCCGGCGGTGGCCGGGAAGCCGAACAGGTCGCGCATCCAGCGCACGATCTGGCGCTCGACTTCGAGCGGCATCTGGTCGCGCCCGCCGAGGTTGGCGTTCAGGCCGGCGGCGAGCATCTCGGCCAGCATGCCCTCGACCGTGCCGCCGCCGTGGACCCAGCCCATGAAACGCGGGTGCGTGTTGCCAACCGCGTAAGGCAGTACCTGGGTCATGAAACGCTCATGGGCCACGGCCAGTGGCACCGGGTCGGCGGGCAGCGGCGTGTCGAAGGCGGTCCGCACGTCCGCGGGGATCGGCTGCCAGACCGGGCGCTCGCGGATGCGCTCCAGATGGTCGAACAGGTCGTCGAGCATGCGGTGGCCCTGCAGGCGCACAGCGGACCAGTCGGCGGGGCTGGCGGGGTCCAGCGAAAAGGATTCAAGTTCGGGCATGGGGTGACGACTTTCGGCGTTCCCCGAGCGTAGGCGCCACCTCCCGGGCTGTCCGAGCAAACAGGGCGGCGTTCAGGCCGCTGTTCGCCCGGCTGCCCGGGGCATTACCAGCCCATGAAACGCGGCCAGCGCGCCACCACCTGCCCCGCCGCGTCGAGCACGTCGTAGGCCGGGTGCTGCGCCGCCGTCGCGCAGACGTGCTGCGGCAGGATGCGCAGCAGCGTGCCCACCGGCGCGTCGAGCCGCCGGGCCGGGTCGCTGCTGCGGTGGGCGATCAGGCCGTGCTCCTGGTTCGCGGCGGTGACGATCCAGTCGCCGCCGTCGATCGGCTGGCCCGCCGCGTCGCACACCAGCCCGAGCCCGTGGTCGGTGAACTCGCCCGCCAGCCCCCGGTCGCGCGACAGCGCCATCCAGCCCGCGTCCACCAGCGTCCAGCCCTTGTCCGGCCGGTGGCCGATCACGCTGGTCAGCACGGAGACGGCGATCTCGTCGAGCGTGCAGGCGCCCAGCGCTTCCATCATCAGGTCGTGGAAGACGAACACCCCGGGCCGCGCCTCGGTCACGCCGTCCAGGTGGGCGGCGAACAGCGCCGTCGGCGTGGCGCCGACGCTGACCACCGGCGCGGCAAACCCGGCCGCCCGCAGCCGCTCGGCCGCGCGCACCGCCCCGGCGCGCTCCTGCTCGGCCATCGCCCGCAGCGCGTCGGCGCCGTGGCAGTGGTACGACCCGCCGCAGTGCGTCAGCACCCCGTCCAGCCGCACCCCCGGCCCGACCAGCGCCGCCGCGATGTCCAGCAGCGCGGGCGCGTCGGGCGGCAGGCCGGCGCGCTGGCCGTCGGTGTCGATCTCGATCAGCACCGCCACGGGTGTCGGCCAGCCCGCCGATGCGGCGGCCAGCGCCCGCGCCGCCTCCACGCTGTCGAGGATCACCCGCAGCGCCACGCCCTGGTCGAGCAGCCGCCGCACATGGGCGAACTTGTTCGACGTGAGGCCGACGGCGTAGGTGATGTCGGTCCAGCCGTGCGCGGCGAACTGGTCGGCCTCGCGCAGCGTGGACACCGTGATCGGGCCGGGGGGCGCGTCCGGGCCGTCGGTGGCGCGGGCGACCTCGATGCACTTGGCCGTCTTCACATGCGGGCGCAGCGTGACGCCGAGGGCTGCGGTGCGCGCCTTCATGCGGGCGATGTTGGCGTGCAGGCGCGGGGCGTCGAGCAGGAGGGCGGGGGTTTCGAGGGTGGACAGGGTGGTCGTCATGCGGCGCTCACCCCTGCGAACACATCCGCCATCGCGACTTCGCAGCCCAGGCTGGCGAAGGTCAGCACGGCCGCATCGCTCATGTCATGCACCACCCAGTCCGTGTCACGCAGGCGGAAGGCTTCGACGCGGAGGGTTTCCGGGTTGACCAGCACGTATTCCTTCAGGCTCGGCAGGCGGCGGTAGAGGGCGAATTTCAGGCTGCGGTCGTATTCGCCGGTGCTGGGGGAGAGGACTTCGATGATGAGCGTCGGGGCGGTGAACACCCGGTCGGTGGTCAAGTCAGTGGCATCGCAGGTGACAAACAAGTCCGGGTAGAACAGATCCTGTTCGACGCGGAGTTGCATCGACTCGGCAAAGACTCGACAAGGCGATCCGTCCAGCGCATTGCCCAGATGGCGACCCAGGTTCATCACGACCAGACCATGCACACGCCGAGCACCCACCATCGCGAAAATCTCGCCCCGCACAAACTCATGGCGCTCGTCGCGCTGCCGGTCTTCCCAGGCGAGGAAGTCGTCCAGGCTCATCGTCGGTTGCGGCACACCCATGTTCATTCCCTCTTGGCAAAAACATCACCAGTTGATTGTGGCAGCGCCTTGCCGCCCCCGACAATGAACCCATGAACACCCCGCACGCCCCCCTCCTGCTGGTGCATCAGGCCAACCTGATCGCCACCTTCGACGACACCCGCCGCGAGCTGCGCGGCGCGAGCCTGCTGGTCCGCGGTGAAGCGGTGGCGGCGGTCTATCCGGCGGGCGAGGTGCCGCCCGAGGTGCTCGACGAGGTGCGCGTCCACGGCGAGGTGATCGACGCGCGCGGCCATGTCGTCACGCCGGGGCTGGTGAACACGCACCACCACATGTACCAGTCGCTGACCCGCGCCATCCCCGCCGCGCAGGACGCCGAGCTGTTCGGCTGGCTGAAGACGCTCTACCCGATCTGGGCCGGGCTGACGCCGGAGATGGTGCAGGTCTCGACGCAGGTGGCGATGGCCGAGCTGCTGCTGTCGGGCTGCACGACGACCTCGGACCACCTCTACATTTTCCCGAACGGCGTCACGCTCGACCACCAGATCGAGGCGGCGCAGCCCGTCGGCATGCGCTTCCACGCCGCGCGGGGGAGCATGAGCGTGGGCGAGTCGGCGGGCGGGCTGCCGCCGGACCACCTCGTCGAGCGCGAAGACGCCATTCTGGCCGACACGCAGCGGCTCATCGAGACCTACAACGACACCGGCCGCTACAGCCGGCTGCGCGTGGTGGCGGCGCCGTGTTCGCCGTTTTCGGTCAGCCGCGAGCTGATGCGGGACTCGGCGGCGCTGGCGCGCAGCCTCGGCGCCCGGCTGCACACGCACCTGGCCGAGAACGACCACGACCTCGCCTACAGCCAGTTCAAGTTCGGCATGACGCCCACCGAGTACGCCGAGAGCGTCGGCTGGCTCGGGCACGACGTGTGGCACGCGCACTGCGTCAAGCTCGACGCGCACGGCCTGGCCCGCTTCGCCGCCACGGGCACCGGCGTGGCGCACTGCCCGTGCAGCAACATGCGGCTGGCGTCGGGCATCGCGCCGGTGCGGCGGATGCTGAACGCGGGCGTGCCGGTCGGCCTTGGCGTGGACGGCAGCGCGAGCAACGACGCGGCGCACCTGTTGAACGAGGCGCGTCAGGCGCTGCTGCTGGCGCGGGTCGGGCGGGCGATGCAGCCGCCGGAGGTCGGCGCGGACGGCGTGACGCGCTACGGCTGCGACCTCGGGCCGGCGGAGATGACGGCGCGCAACGCGCTGGAGATCGCCACGCGGGGCGGCGCGCAGGTGCTCGGGCGCGATGACATCGGGCACCTGTCGGTGGGCATGGCGGCCGATCTGGTGCTGTGGCGCACGGGCGGTCTGGCGATGGCCGGCGGCGCGGTGCATGACCCGCTGGCAGCGCTGCTGCTGTGCGCGAGCCCGCAGGCGGCGTGGAACATCGTCGGCGGGCGGGTGCTGGTGCGCGAGGGGGAGTTGACGACGGTGGATCTGGGGCCGCTGGTGGAGCGGCATGATCGGTTGGCGGTGGGGTTGGTAGGGGGGTGAAAAAGATACTCGGCGCGCGCTGACAGGTGTGGACCGGAACGGGCTGGTTCGGTATGCTGGGTGGCCTTGTGGCGGCGTAACGGGTTACGCAGGCAATGCAGAGGGAGAACCATGTAAGAGTTAAAAAATCACTGGTAACAGATATTTATGATACTTTGCCGGCGAGTTGATAGGCAGCAGCAAGGAGTCACGTCAATATTAAGTTAGGCCGCATTAAACTGGAGCAGGAATATGCGCGCAACTACAGAAAACTCTAGCCGCCGCCTCTGTAATTCAAATTTCAACGGGGTTAATTCAAGTGCGACATAAATCATTTGCCACATTAGTCGTAACATCGGTTATATCGATGAGCTGCTTTGCAAAACCATTCACGATATTGTGCACAGGAGAGCGAAAGACAGTGGAGAAATCTGGAGGAGCGGAGAAGGTGACGGACAGAAGACCCACCAAGTTCTCCTACTTAATTGACACCGAAGCCATGACCGCCACAGGGCAAATATTTAAACATCCTTTGCCAATGACCGCCAATGGTGTACGTATTCAGCCCCCCGGCATTGACAACATCGTCAAGCCGGTGAAGTCCGGGTAGCGCGCGGAGCGAGCGAGGCGGAGAGTGCTGGGATGGACCAACCCGAAGCCCCTGGCCGTGAGGCCACCGCAGTGCCGAACAAGCCCGAGACGCTGGAGCAATGCCACGCGGTGATCGAGCAGATGGGGCAGGAGCTGGCGAAGCTGCGCGAGCAGGTCAGTGCGCTGCTGGACAAGAAGCTGAACTCACGCAACTCGTCGAAGCCGCCATCGTCGGACGGGCCGGGGGACAGCGGCAACCGGGCACAACGCCGGACCAGCGGCCGGGTGCGGGGCGCGCAGCCTGGGCACAAGGGCACGTACCGGGCGCTGCTGGCGGAGTCCGAGGTGGACGTGATCCACGACTGCCCGCCGCCTGCGGCATGCGAGTGTGGCGGTCCGGTGGCGGCGGGGCGGCCGATACGGCACCAGGTGTTCGACGTGCCGGCACAGGTGAAGGCCGAGGTGCAGGAGTACCGGCTGTACCACGGGGTGTGCGGGCACTGCCGCAAGACACACGCATCGGTGTTGCCGGCGGGGGTGCCGCGCGGACAGATCGGGCCGAGGGCGCTGGCCCTGGTGGGGCTGCTGGGCACGGCGTACCACCTGACGCAGCCCAAGATCCGGGATCTGCTGGCGCAGGTGCTGGGGGTGCGGTTCAGCGTGGGGGCGATCTCGCAGGCGCACGGGCTGGTGGCGCAGGCGTTGAAGGAGCCGGTGCAGGCGGCGGTGAAGACGCTGGCCGCAGCGCCGGTGGTGCATGTGGACGAGACCAGCTACGCGCGAGAAGGCGCGGGGCGGCACTGGGTGTGGACGGTGACGCAGCCCAAGCTGGTGGTGTACCAGCTCTGGTCTTCGCGGGCGCGCTACGTGGCCAAGGAGATGCTGGGCGAGAGCCCGAAGGCCAAGCTGGTCACGGACCGCTATGCGGTGTACGACTGGGTGGACGCCGCGCAGCGGCAGGTGTGCTGGGCGCACCTGCTGCGGGACTTCACGCGCATCAGTCAACGTGCGGGGCAGGCCGGACGGATCGGGCGCCGACTGCTGGGGCTGGGCTATGTGCTGTTCCGGCGCTGGCACCGCAAGGACCAGCAGGTCGCCGCGCAGATGGCGCAGGTGCAGCACCACGTGCGCCGGGCGCTGGAGCGCGGCATCGCCGGCGCCTGCCAGCGCACCGCACTGACCTGCGCCAACGTGCTCAAGCTCTGGCCGGCGCTGTGGACGTTCGTGAGCGACGCGGCCGTGCCGCCGACCAACAACGCCGCCGAGCAGGCGCTGCGCACCATCGTGCTCAAGCGCAAGATCTCGGGGCTGACGAGATCACGCCGGGGCGAGGAGTTCATCGCCCGGGGCTACACGGTGGTGGAGAGCTGCAAGCGCCAGGGCCGTGATGCGCTGGCGTATCTGCGTCAGGCGATGCAGGCGCACTTCACCGGTGGTCTGGCGCCCTCGCTGGTGCCCTCGGGCTGAGTGCGTGGCCGCAGGCTCGGTCCTGCGGTCCTTCAGGTCATCTTCGAACTCGCGCTGCGTCCTTCTCGACGCGGCGTGCCCAGGGCTTTGCGGGTGTCAATACCGGGGGGCTGAATACGTACCCAATGGTGGCGCAATGATGGCATCTCAAATTTTTAATATTGACGGTGTGCCAACCCAGATATCGTTTGATTGGGCAAAAATATCCAATACAACCATTGCAGGAACCGAAGTAATAGGGTTCATTGGGCTCGAACCAAGAACATCGATTGTATCCTCCGGAGTTTGCACAATCATCAAGCATTAATTTCTACAACTCGACCATCTTTTTCTACAACGCAGCTCAATCCGCTGGTCGAGCCGACCCGCTACGGCATGCGTCGTAAGCTAGGTCTGCACCAATTGGGCTGTTAGCGCATTCCAAGCTAACGCCGCCTGCCTTGACGGGCGACTCACCAGCAACGTTACCTGCAAACGCCTGGAAAACACATGCCCACCCGCCTCGGAAAATGCCTCTGCGGCTCCGTCCGCTTCCGCCTCTCGGCTGAACCGATTGCCACCCGGGTCTGCTGGTGCCGCGACTGCCAGCACCTGGCGGCGAACGGCACGGTCAACATCATGGTGCCGACCGCCGCCCTCGACATCGACGGACCGACCAGCGAATACACCAGCACCGCCGACAGCGGCAACACCATGCGGCGCCGGTTCTGCCCAACCTGCGGCACGTCGCTGTTCGCCAACTCGTCCGCCCGCCCGCAATTCACCGTCGTGCGCGTGGGCGCGCTGGACGATCCCTCGTCCGTCAAGCCGACGATGAATATCTGGACCAGCAGCGCACCGACGTGGGCCTGCCTCGATCCGACGCTGGAGCAGGTGGAGCGGCAACCCGTGCCGCCGCCGACTGTCAGCCCGGGCTGATCTGGTGTCGTGTCAGGCGGTGATGGAGGGTTGGCGCGACCCGAGCCCCCACCCCACCCCTCCCCCGCTGGGGGGGGGAGCAAGACCAGATCACCCGGGGTCTGATCTCTTTCTCCTCCCCCCAGCGGGGGGAGGTCGGGAGGGGGGCCTTCGGGGTCAGCCGACCGATGTCGGCTTCACGAGTTCCCATGGGCGTCTCACTTCAGTTCAGTTCACGGCGCATAGCAGATCCGATTGCACACGGCTGCGGGCGGTGTATACACTGGGATGAACACCCCGGAACACAACGCACACCGTCGATCTCCCATGCGCCACAGCCCGTTCCTGACGTCGAATGCCCTGGAGTCCGGTCGGGAGCCGTCCGTGCCCGAGTCGATGGCCCCGACCGCCCCTGCGGACGAACACCCCACCAGCACCACGCAGCGCATCGTCGATGCGATCACCACCGCCATCGTCGAGCGCCGCCTGATGCCCGGCACCAAGCTGGCCGAGCAGCCGATCGCCGACATCTTCAAGGTCTCGCGCACCCTCGTGCGGCAGGCGCTGATGCAGCTCAGCCGCGACCGGCTCATCACGCTGGAGCCGGCACGCGGCGCCTTCGTCGCACAGCCCAGTGTCGAGGAAGCGCGGCAGGTCTTCGCGGTGCGCCAGATGCTGGAGACAGCGCTCATCCGCCAGCTGGCGGCCTGCATCACGCCGGCGCAGATCGGCGATCTGCGCGCCCACCTTGTCGCCGAGCGCGAAGCCGTGCTGCGCACCGATGTGCCGGGACGGACGCGGCTGCTGGCGGATTTCCATGTTGTGCTGGCCCGCCAGCTCGGCAACGAAGTGCTGGCGCAGCTGCTCACCGACCTGCTCTCGCGCTCTTCGCTGATCTCGCTGATGTACCAGTCCTCGCATTCGGCCGAGCATTCGCAGGACGAGCATGTGGCGATCGTCGAGGCCCTGGCGCGTGGCGATGCGGACACCGCCGTCGCGCTGATGGCGGACCACATCGGCAGCGTGGAGCGCAATCTGAGCCTGCATCCGCGCGTCCACGATCTGGCGACCGCCCTCACGCCGTCCATGGGCTGACCTTGGGTCGGCGGCTGCCTCGGCCGGACGAGGGTTCGACCCGATCCCGGAACTGGTGAGTGGCACGCAAACTGCTTTCCCGAATCGTCCACCAAACTGTATACGATCCGGAGCACACCATGATGACCCACTCGCCGATCCGTCGCACCATGCTGGTGCTTGCCTGTGCCTCCATGCTGGGCACGCTGCCGCTGGCCGTGCATGCGCAGGAAACGCCGATCAAGTTCCAGCTCGACTGGCGCTTCGAAGGTCCGGCCGCGCTGTTCCAGGTGCCCGCCACCAAAGGCTTCTTCAAGGCCGAAAAGCTCAACGTCACCATCGACGCCGGCAACGGCTCAGGCGGCACCGTCACCCGCGTCGCCTCCGGCACCTACGACATGGGCTTCGCGGACCTCGCCGCACTGATGGAATTCCACGCCAACAACCCGACTGCGCCGAACAAGCCGGTCGCGGTGATGATGGTCTACAACAACACGCCGGCTGCGGTGCTCGCGCTGAAGAAGAGCGGCATCAAGACCCCGGCCGACCTGAGCGGCAAGAAGCTCGGCGCCCCGGTGTTCGACGCCGGCCGCAAGGCATGGCCGATCTTCGCCAAGGCCAACGGCATCAACAACGTGGCCTGGACCGCCATGGACCCGCCGCTGCGCGAGACCATGCTGGTGCGCGGCGACATCGACGCGATCACGGGCTTCTCGTTCACCTCGCTGCTGAACCTGGAGGCGCGTGGCGTCAAGGTCGAGGACGTGGTGGTGCTGCCCTATCCGCAGTTCGGCGTGAAGCTCTATGGCAACGCCATCATCGCCAGCGAGGAGTTCGTCAAGAAGAATCCGGAAGCGATCAAGGCCTTCCTGCGTGCGTTCACCAAGGGCGTGAAGGACGTGATCGCCGATCCCAAGGGCGGCGTCGAGACGGTCAAGGCCCGCGACGGCATCATCAACGCCGATCTGGAACTGCGCCGCCTGAAGCTGGCACTCGACGCCACCGTGCTGACGCCGGACGCCAAGGCGGAAGGCTTCGGCGAAGTGAAGGGCCCGCGCCTGTCGCTGATGGCCAGCCAGGTGTCGGATGCTTTCGGCACCAAGGAGCGTGTCAAGGCCGAGGCCGTGTGGAATGGCAGCTTCCTGCCCGCCGCCGCCGAGCGCAACATCTTCGCTGCGGCGAAGAAGTAAGCCAGCTGGTCAGCCCCGGAGCACGCCACGATGACGACCGCCTTCGTCGATTTCCAGGATGTCTGGCTCGCCTACAACGATGAACTGCTCGCCAGCGGGCAGTTCGCGGTGGAGAACATCAACCTGACCGTCGGCGAGGGCGAGTTCATCGCCATCGTCGGGCCTTCCGGCTGCGGCAAATCCACGTTCATGAAACTGGCCACCGGCCTGAAGCGCCCGAGCAAGGGCCGTGTCGTGATCGACGGGCACGAGGTCACCGGCCCGCTGAAGATCACCGGCATGGCCTTCCAGGCGCCGAGCCTGCTGCCGTGGCGCACCACGGTGGAGAACGTGCTGCTGCCGCTGGAGATCGTCGAGCCCTACCGCTCGTCGTTCAAGCAGAAGAAGGCCGAGTACACCGAGAAGGCGCGCAAGCTGCTGCAGAGCGTCGGTCTCGGCGGCTACGAGGACAAGTTCCCGTGGCAGCTCTCGGGCGGCATGCAGCAGCGGGCGTCGATCTGCCGCGCGCTGGTGCATGAGCCGAAGATGCTGCTGCTGGACGAGCCGTTCGGGGCGCTGGATGCGTTCACGCGCGAGGAGCTGTGGTGCGCGCTGCGCGACCTGCAGGCGGTGCAGAAGTTCAACGTCATCCTGGTGACGCACGACCTGCGCGAGAGCGTGTTCCTGGCCGACACGGTCTACGTGATGAGCAAGAGCCCGGGGCGCTTTGTCGTCAAGCGCGAGATCGACCTGCCGCGTCCGCGTGACCTGGAAATCACCTACACGCCCGAGTTCACCGCCATCGTGCATGAACTGCGTGGCCACATCGGCGCGATGCGCAAGCCCGCCACCTCGACGACGGAGATCGCGCAATGAACAACAAGACGATGGAACGCTGGTCGCCGTGGATCCTGCTGGTGGCGGTGCTGCTGCTGTGGCAGGTGCTGTGCTCGGTGTTCAACGTGTCCGAGTTCATCTTTCCGAGCCCGGCCTCGATTGGCGCCGCCCTGATGGAGCACGGCGCCACGATCGCCGGCCACGCCTGGCGCACCTTCTGGGTGACGATGGCCGGCTTCGGGTTGTCGATCGTGGTAGGTGTGCTGCTGGGCTTCCTGATCGGCAGCTCGCGCATGGCCTACACCGCCGTCTACCCGCTGATGACGGCATTCAACGCACTGCCCAAAGCGGCGTTCGTGCCGATCCTGGTGGTGTGGTTCGGCATCGGCGTCGGCCCGGCGATCCTGACGGCGTTCCTCATCAGCTTCTTCCCGATCATGGTCAACATCGCCACGGGACTGGCGACGCTGGAGCCGGAGCTGGAGGACGTGCTGCGCGTGCTGGGCGCCAAGCGCTGGGATGTGCTGACCAAGGTGGGGCTGCCGCGCTCGCTGCCCTACTTCTACGGCTCGCTGAAGGTGGCGATCACGCTGGCCTTCGTCGGCACCACGGTGTCGGAGATGACGGCCGCGAACGAGGGCATCGGCTACCTGCTGATCTCGGCGGGCAGCTCGATGCAGATGGGGCTGGCCTTCGCAGGGCTGGTCGTGGTGGGCGCGATGGCGATGGTGATGTACGAGTTCTTCTCGGTGGTGGAAAAACGCACCACGGGCTGGGCACACCGCGGATCGAATGCCCACTGAGGCGCAAATCGTCGCATCATCCAGGGCATGAACGCCTTCACATGCCCTGACCCCACTGCGGCGCAGATGCTGGTGCATCTGCGTCAGGCCGCCGACATCGCCCGCGCCGCGATGGAGCAAGGCCACCATCCCTTCGGCGCGCTGCTGGTGGCACCGGACCATGAGACGGTGCTGCTGATCCAGGGCAACGTCGACAGCGTCAACCACGCCGAAGCGGTGATCGCGCGGCAGGCTGCAGCCAAGTTCGATGCCGACCTGCTGTGGGACTGCACGCTCTACACGACGGTCGAGCCGTGCTGCATGTGCTCGGGCACCCAGTACTGGGCTGGCATCGGCCGGCTGGTCTACGGCATGAGCGAGACCCGGCTGCGCTCGATGACCGGGCGCCACCCGGAAAATCCGACGCTGGATGTTCCCTGCCGTGAGGTCTTTGCGCGGGGCCAGAAGCCGATCCGCGTCTGGGGCCCGGTCCCCGAGATCGAGGACGAACTGGCCGAGGTGCATGAACGGTTCTGGCAGGCACGGTGACCCGGGCCCCTTCTGTGGTCTTCGAATAAATTGAGCACGAACCGGAAACTGCGACTACACTGCAGCCACAGACATGCACAAGACCGTTTCTAAAAGGTCTTGCTCCTCTTCCGCTTCGCCACCATGCAGTACTCGGCGGAGCCGGCCCAGGTCATCAAATCCCCGGTTTGACGTTTCTTGAGTGTCTCTGTCCCTGCGACTGCCATGTGGTTTTTGGCATGCGCCGGGTGCTCTTCATTTTTCAACACTCAACAAGGAACATCATCCATGAGTACGACCCAAACTGGCACCGTGAAATGGTTCGACGACGGCAAGGGCTTCGGCTTCATCACGCCGGCCGACGGTAGCAAGGACCTGTTCGCTCACCACAGCGAAATCCGCAACAACGGCGGCTTCCGCTCGCTGGCCGAGAACCAGAAGGTTCAATTCGAAGTCAAGCAAGGCCCCAAGGGTCTGCAGGCCTCGAACATCGTCGCGCTGTAATCAGACACGCGGCAGGCCTTCGGGCCACCAGAAAGAACCGCCGCCCTCGTGGCGGTTTTTTTTCGCCCGGGTCTTCTACACTGGCGCGGCATCCCCCATGCATTGACCCGATCTCACCACCACCACCACGACCCACCACGGTTTCCCCATGAGCTGGCCAGGACAACTGAACCTTCAATACTCCCTGGACGGTCACAGGACGATCGCGCTGGATCGGCACCACGGCCCGCTGAGAGTGCTGCAGCGCCTGTACCCGGAAGGCGAGGCCATCTGTCACCATGTCCTGGTGCATCCGCCCGGCGGCATCGTCGGTGGCGATGTGCTGGAAATCAACGCCGAGCTCGCCAGCGGTACCCACGCACTCATCACCACACCAGGCGCCACCCGCTACTACCGCAGCGCAGGACCAGCGGCCGTGCAACAGGTGCGCGCAAGACTCGACACTGGTGCGCGGCTCGAATGGCTCCCGATGGAGACCATCGCTTACCCCCAGTGCATCGCCGAAAACCGGCTGCAGTTCGATCTGGCACCCGGCGCAGAGATGATCGGCTGGGATCTGCTGGCCCTGGGCCTGCCCGCGGCAGGGGAACACTGGAAACGCGGCCGCTATACCCAGCGCCTGGAGTTGCCGGGAGTGTGGCTGGAGCAGGCCGTCATCGATGCCGAAGACCGGCGCCTGCTCGACAGTCCCGTCGGCTGGGCTGGCCGTCGCTTGCTGGGTACTCTGTGGTTTGCCGCAGGTACCGCGCTGCCCACCGACCAGCGCACCGACCTGCTGGACCGCGCGCGCGCCGCCATCGGCAATTCCGCCCTGTCCAGCACTGGCGGCGCCACTGCACCACATCCCCGTCTGGTCGTGGTCCGCGTACTGGCCGACCGGGTGGAGCCTGCGATGCAACTGCTGGTGGCGGTGCGCAACGCCTGGCGGGCAGCGGCCTGGCGACTCGATCCCCACGCACCGCGCATCTGGCGCACCTGAAACGCATCCGTTTCTGATGCCTTCTGCACAGCCTTGGTCCGGAACGGACCGCTAGACTGGCCACATGGACTCCCCGAATGCTCTGGCACCCCCCCC
Organism: Sphaerotilus sp.; assembly: GCF_034519685.1. Lineage (GTDB taxonomy): Bacteria > Pseudomonadota > Gammaproteobacteria > Burkholderiales > Burkholderiaceae_C > Sphaerotilus. The sequence continues at coordinate 1,445,828 of NZ_JAXHOF010000003.1, forward strand.
GTCCGGTCCGATCGGGCTGCTGCTGACGGGTGGTGGCGCACGCGCGGCCTATCAGGTGGGTGTGCTCAAGGCCGTCGCGCGCATCGGGCGTGAATGCGGGGCACCGCGCACCAGCCCCTACCAGGTCATTGCCGGAACCTCTGCCGGCGCCATCAATGCCGCGGCGCTGGCTTGCCAGGCCGACCGCTTCGATGCGGCCGTGGGAGAGGTCGCGGATGTCTGGTCCCAATTCCGCTCGGAGCAGGTCTATCGCACCGACTCGCTGGGGGTCATCCGCGCGGGTGCGCCCTGGCTGACCATGATGTCCTTTGGCTGGGCGCTGCACCGCTGGCGGCGTGTCCGACCACGGTCCCTGCTCGACAACAGTCCGCTGGAGACGCTGCTGCTGCGCATGGTGCGCTTCGACCGGCTGCCCCGCGTGATGGCCGAGGGGCATCTGCACGCCCTGGCCGTGACGGCCTCCAGCTACTCCAGCGGCGAACACATCACGTTCTACGAGTGTGCTCAGGACATCGCACCGTGGACACGGTCGCAGCGGCAAGCGGTCCGTACCCGGCTGGGCGTGCGACATCTGCTGGCCTCTGCCGCCATTCCCTTCGTGTTCCCGGCGACCTCGCTGCCTGTGGACGACCGGCACGGCTGGTTCGGCGATGGCTCGATGCGGCAGGCGGCCCCCATCTCGCCTGCAGTGCATCTCGGCGCCGAGCGGATCCTGATCGTCGGCGCGGGCCGCATGCACGAGCCCCCCCGGCGGTCACCTGGAGATTGCCGGTTACCCCAGCATCGCGCAGATCGCGGGCCACGCACTGTCCAACATCTTTCTGGACGCACTGGCCGTGGACATCGAACGCCTGCAGCGCATCAACAGCACCCTGGCTTTGCTGCCCCCAGAGGCCCGGGCGCGCACCCCGCTGCGCCCCATCGAAGCGCTGGTGATCGCGCCCAGCCAGCGTCTGGATGACATCGCCAGCAAGCACCTGGACACGCTGCCCCGGACGATCCGGGCCCTGCTGCGGGGCGTGGGGGTCACGGGCCAGGGCGAGACGGCCCGCGGTGCCGCGCTGGCGAGCTACATGCTGTTCGAGTCCGCGTACACCCGCGAGCTGATCGCCCTCGGTGAAGCCGACACCCAGGCCAAGCGGGAGGAAGTTCGCGCATTTTTCGGCTGGGGCCACGGTGCAGGGGTGCAGGCCCTGGCGCGGCAGCGGGCACCGGCACTGCCGCCAGAAGCGCAGAACGTGGCGCGCCTTACTTCTTCTCGGTCTTGAGGTCGCCGGCAGGGGCAGCGGCGGCAGCCACCTGCGTTCCGACCGCCTGGTCGAAGGTGCGGCCGTTGACCGTCAGCCCACCCGTCGAGAACTTGCTGGCCGTCGCCTGCTTGACCCCCTTGACACGCTCCATCACGTCGGCCCAGTCCTTGAACGGCGCCTTCTTGCGCTCGTCGAGGATCTTGCCGGACATGGCCGGGCCGATGCCCTTGATCGATTCGAGTTCGGCCTGGGTGGCCTTGTTGATGTCGGCCGCAGCCAGGCAAGTGGCGGCAGCCAGACTCAGCACAACGCTCAGGATTTTCCGGATCAGCATGGTGATTCCCCTTGGTGGTCATGGGCACATGGACTCATGTGCACGACATGCAAGGTCACGATACGGACCGCGGGCACAGCCCGCATCCCTCCTAAGGGTCACACCGATGGGGGATGTCCCCGGACTGGGTCATTGGTCTTCGAGGCGTCGCGGCGGAAAGGTATCCCAGCCGTGGCACCCGGGGCATTGCCAGAAATACTGCTGCGCCTCGAAGCCACAGGCTGCGCAGCGGTAGCGTTGCAGCGGTTTCAGCGCCTGCGCGACGCTGACCTCCACCGCCTGCAATTCCTGCGGATCCAGCGGCTCGCGGCCGTGTTCGCGCAGCAAGCTGAGCGCCGGGCCGAGTCCGGGCTGGGTCTGCAGATGTGTCAGCAGCAGCTGGCGGCGGGACTGGGCATCGCCGTCGAGCCGGAGCAATGCCGCCAGCAGATCCGAAGTCGGCGCCCGTGCATGCAGTTCACGCAGCACGGCCCGCGCCTCGTCGCCCCGGCCACAGGCGAGCGCGCTGGTCGCCAGCTCGGTGGCAATCACCGAGAGGGCCCCAGGATGCACGCCCGCCAGCGGCAACCACCAGCCCAGAGCCTGCTCGTGCCGTCCAAGCCGGGCGCAACGCTGACCTGCGAGGACCAGCGGACGGGCGGCCTGCGGAGCGGCCTGGCGGGCCTTGTCCAGCGCGGCGAGCGCGTCCTCGCCCTGGCCGCGGGCATCGGCTTCCAGCGCCAGTTCGCAGCCGTAGTGGGCGATGCGCTGGCCGAACGATCCAGCGGCCACCGTCTCCAGACCACGCGCCACTTCGATGGCGGACTTCCAGTCGCGCGAACGCTCGTGCAGGGTCAGTAGCGCCAGACGGGCATCCGTGGCAAACGCCGTGCCCTCCAGTGCCTTGAACGCAGATTCGGCGCGGTCGAACAGGCCGGCCTTCAGATAGTCCTGGGCCAGCGCATGCTGCGCACGGTCACGTTCGGTGGCGGGAAGGTCGGCACGGGCCAGCAAGTGCTGGTGGACGCGAACGGCACGCTCATATTCGCCACGGCGGCGGAACAGGTTGCCCAGCGCGAAATGCAGATCGGAGCTGCCCGGGTCATGCTGGACAGCCTCGATGAAGGCATCGATTGCCTTGTCCTGCTGTTCGTTGAGCAGCAGGTTGAGCCCCTTGAAATAGGCGCGCGGCGAGGATTCAGCATCGCGGCGCCACTGCCGCAGATCGAGACGAGACGCCAGCCAGCCAAACCCGAAGGCCAGCGGCAGCCCCAGCAGCACCCACTGCAGATCAAATTCCATCACGCGAAGGAGGACTCAGGGGCACGTCAGGCACGACCGGCACGGCGGAAGCCGGCATCGCGGCGGGATTGGCCGGAGCCGTGGCAGTGGCAAGGGGCTTGCCGGGAAGACGACGACGCTGACGCCACCAGTTGGGTGTCATCGCCAGCACGCCAAACACCGCACCCGCGGCAAAGACCACGAGCACCATCAGCACCATGGGTGCGCGGAACTCGAAGCCGAAGAACCATTTGAGTTGCGCTTCGTGCTGATTGTTCAGCGCAAAGGCGAAGAGAACGAAGAAGACGGCGGCCCGGAAGAGCCAGGAAAGAAATCGCATGGCACTGCGATTCTAGTGCTCAGCCGTCGGCGCGGTCGGCGCTGGGCTGGTCGACCGCCTCGCGCAAGGCTTTGCCAGGCTTGAAATGCGGCACGAGCTTTTCAGGAATGGTGACCGGCTCGCCGGAGCGGGGATTGCGCCCCACACGCGGCGGCCGGTGGTTGATCGCGAAGCTGCCGAAACCACGGATCTCGATGCGGTGACCTTTTCCGAGCGCATCCGACATCGCGTCGAGCATCGTCTTGACGGCGAACTCGGCATCGCGGTGCGTGAGCTGGCCAAAGCGGTTGGCCAGCAATGTGACGAGGTCGGAGCGGTTCATGCAGCGAGGACCGTGGTTCAGCAGCGTGTCACGCGATCAGTTGCCCTGGTCGAGCTTGGCCTTGAGCAGAGCGCCCAGGCTGGTGGTGCCGGCGTTGCCGACGGTCTCGCGGTTGTCGACCGACAGGCGCTGCAGGGCTTCTTGCTGCTCGACGCTGTCCTTGGCCTTGATCGACAACTGGATCGAACGCGTCTTGCGGTCGATGTTGATGATCATGGCGGAGACATCGTCGCCTTCCTTGAGCAGGTTGCGGGCGTCTTCGACACGCTCGCGGGCCAGCTCGGAAGCACGCAGGTAGCCGGTGACTTCGTCGCTCAGCTGGATCTCGGCGCCACGGGCGTCCACGGTCTTGACCTTGCCGGTCACCGTCATGCCGCGGTCGTTGACCGAGGTGTAGTTGGTGAACGGATCGGCGTCGAGCTGCTTGATGCCCAGCGAGATGCGCTCGCGCTCGACATCGATGCCCAGCACGACGGCTTCGACGTCCTGGCCCTTCTTGAAGTTGCGCACGGCCGCTTCGCCGGTCTCGTTCCAGCTCAGGTCGGACAGGTGCACCAGACCGTCGATGCCAGCGGCCAGACCCACGAACACGCCGAAGTCGGTGATCGACTTGACGGGGCCCTTGACCTTGTCGCCGCGCTTGAAGTTCTGCGCGAACTCGTCCCACGGGTTGGCACGGCACTGCTTCATGCCCAGCGAGATGCGACGCTTGTCTTCGTCGATCTCCAGGACCATGACTTCCACTTCGTCGCCCAGGGCCACGATCTTGGAAGGCGCCACGTTCTTGTTGGTCCAGTCCATTTCGGAGACGTGGACCAGGCCTTCGATGCCAGGCTCGATTTCCACGAACGCACCGTAGTCGGCGATGTTCGTGACCTTGCCGAACAGGCGGGTGCTCGACGGGTAGCGACGCGACACGCCGTACCACGGGTCGTCGCCCATCTGCTTCAGGCCCAGCGAGACGCGGTTCTTCTCGGCGTCGAACTTCAGCACCTTGGCGGTCAGCTCCTGACCCACCGTCACCACTTCGCTCGGGTGACGGACACGGCGCCAGGCCATGTCGGTGATGTGCAGCAGGCCGTCGATGCCACCCAGGTCCACGAACGCACCGTATTCGGTGATGTTCTTGACCACGCCGTTGACGAAGGCACCTTCGCGCAGCGTTTCCAGCAGCTTGGCGCGCTCTTCGCCCATCGAAGCCTCGACCACCGCGCGACGCGACAGCACAACATTGTTGCGCTTGCGGTCGAGCTTGATGACCTTGAACTCCATCGTCTTGCCTTCGTACGGGCTCATGTCCTTGACCGGACGCGTGTCCAGCAGGGAACCCGGCAGGAAGGCGCGGATGCCGTTGACCAGCACGGTCAGGCCGCCCTTGACCTTGCCCGACACGGTGCCGGTCACGAAGTCGCCGGACTCCAGCGCGGTTTCCAGCGACAGCCACGAGGCCAGACGCTTGGCCTTGTCGCGCGACAGGATGGTGTCGCCGTAGCCGTTTTCGATGGCGTCGATGGCCACCGACACGAAGTCGCCGATCTGGACTTCGAGTTCGCCCTTGTCGTTCTTGAACTCTTCCAGGGGAACGTAGGCTTCGGACTTCAGGCCGGCGTTGACGACGACGAAGTTGTGCTCGATGCGGACGACTTCCGCCGAGATCACTTCACCAGGACGCATGTTGGCCTGCTGGAGCGACTCCTCGAACATCGACGCGAAGGAATCCATGCCGAAATCGGCCATAGCTGCTTGGGACATTGGGGGACTTTCTGCACCGGGACTGTCCCGGTGGCGGGTACCACTTCCGTGGCGGGGTTAGGTTGCGGATCCGTGCGGGGCGTCAGTGGGCGGGCGCCGACGTGGCCTCGAACGGTTGTCTCGCGTCCCACCAGACCACCACCTGCTGCATCGAGGCATCGATGCCGAGCTGCGAGTTGTCCAGCAGAACCGCGTCTTCAGCCGGCTTCAAGGGGGCGGTGGCGCGGGATCTGTCCCGCTCGTCGCGCGCATCCAAGTCGGCTCGAAGGTCGTCGAGACTAGCAGGAATTCCCTTGGAAATCAATTGGTTGTGGCGCCGCGCGGCCCGCGCAGCGGCTGTAGCCGTCAGGAAGATCTTGAGCGGCGCGTCGGGGAAGATCACGGTGCCCATGTCGCGTCCGTCGGCCACCAGCCCCGGCAGTTGCCGGAAACCACACTGCAGGTCGAACAGCGCCGCCCGCACCGCCGGCCACGCCGAGATCTGCGAGGCCATCGTGCCGACCGCCTCCTCGCGCAGCTCGTCGCTCACGTCCTCGCCCGCCAGCAGCACGCGCACGCCCTCGAAGCGCAGCCCCATCGAACGGGCGATCGCCGCCAGTCCGGCCTCGTCGGCCGCCGACACCCCGGCGCGGCGCGCGGCCAGGGCCGTGACGCGGTAGAGCGAGCCGGAATCGAGCGTGTGGTAGCCCAGCCGGTTGGCCACGCAGGCCGACAGCGTGCCCTTGCCGGAAGCGGTCGGCCCGTCGATGGTCAGCACGGGAATGTCCGCCGGCCGCGCCGTGACGACCGAGAACAGCGCCTCGAAGTAGTCCGGGAAGGTCTTGGCGACGCACTTCGGATCGAGGATGCGCACCGGCACCGCGTGCTCGCCGTCACCCGCCGGGTTCAGCCGGTTGAACGCCGCCAGCGACAGGCACATCGCCATGCGGTGGTCGTCGTAGGTGTGGATCGCCGCCGGCTGGAAGGTCGCCAGTGGCTCGACGCGGAGGTAGTCCGCGCCCTCCTCCACCGTGGCGCCGAGCTTGCGCAGCTCGCAAGCCATCGCGGCGATGCGGTCGGTTTCCTTCACGCGCCAGCTCGCGATGTTGCGCAGCGTGCTCGGACCGTCGGCGTAGAGCGCCATCACGGCCAGCGTCATCGCCGCGTCGGGGATGTGGTTGCAGTCGAGGTCGATCGCCTTCAGCGGCCACGCCCCGCGCCGGATCTCCAGCGCGTTCGGCTCGGCGCGCACCAGCGCGCCCATCGCCTCGGCCGCCTCGACAAAGCGGATGTCGCCCTGGATCGAGGCCGCACCCACACCCTCGATGCGCACCGGCGCGTCCACGCCGGCGATGGCACCCAGCGCGATGAAGTAGGACGCCGACGACGCATCGCCCTCGACGTGGACCTCGCCCGGCGTGACGTAGCGGCTGCCGGCGGGGATGACGAAGCGCTCCCAGCCGTGGCGCTCGACGGCGATGCCAAAGCGCTGCAGCAGGTTCAGCGTGATCTCGATGTAGGGCTTGGAGATCAGCTCGCCGACCACCTCGATCGTCACCGCCCGCTCGGTCGCCGCCAGCGGCAGCGCCAGCAGCAGCGCGGTCAGGAACTGGCTCGACACATCGCCGCGCACACGCACCGGCGTGTCCAGCGCCAGCGTGCCCCCGGCCACGCGCAGCGGCGGATAGCCTTCGACGCCCAGGCACTCGACCACGCTACCCAGCCCGCGCAGGGCGTCGACCAGGTCGCCGATCGGCCGCTCGTGCATGCGCTTGACGCCGCCGAGCGTGAACGCGGTGTCCGCCACCAGCGTCGAGACCACCGACAGCGCGGCGGTCAGCGGGCGCATCGCGGTGCCGGCGTTGCCGAGGAACAGCGTGGCCTCATGCACGGCGGGGCGGCCAGCGAACCCGGTGATGCGGGTGAAACGTCCCTCCACCACGATCGTGCAGCCCAGCGTGCGCAGCGCGTCCAGCATCACCCGCGTGTCGTCCGAGTCGAGCAGATCGACCAGCGTCGTCGTGCCCTCGCTCAGTCCGGCCAGCAGCAGCAGGCGGTTGGAGATGCTCTTGGAGCCCGGCAGGTGGACCGTGCCGGCGGCGTGGCCGAGCGGCGGGAGATCGAGAAACGGAATCGAATACATGGCGCGGACGGGAGATTTCAGCGGGCGGTGGCCGGGCGGGCATTCATCTGCCAGCCGGCACGGCCATCGGAGGCGGTGCGGATGAGGTCTTCGAGGGCTTCCTGGTTGCCCGAGCGCATGACGACCTCGAAGGCGTCGAGCGCATGGCGCAGGCGCTGCGACTGCTTGAGGATCTCCTCGCGGTTGCTCTGCAGGATGTCGCGCCAGACGGTCGGATCACTCGCGGCGATGCGCGTGAAGTCGCGGAAACCCGGGCCGGCCAGCGACAGGAACTCGCGCCCGGCCGGCTGCAACATCACCGCGTTGAAGTAGGCAAAGGCCAGCAGGTGCGGCAGGTGGCTGACGGCGGCAAACGCCGTGTCGTGGTTCTCCGGCGTCATGCGCAGCACCTGGCAGCCGATCGCCGCCCACACGTCGGTGGCCTTCTGCACCATCACCGGGTCGGTCTGCGCCAGCGGGGTGAGGATGACCTGCTTGCCCTGGTAGAGCTGCACATCGGCGTGCTCGACCCCGGCGACTTCCTTGCCTGCGATCGGGTGCGCGGGCACGAAGCTGCCGATGCGCTCCTTGAGCACACGCCGCGCCACATCGACCACGTCGCGCTTGGTGCTGCCCACGTCCATGAACAGCGTGCCCGGCTCGACCATGTGGCGGATCGCCTTGAACGTGGCCTCGCTCGCGGCGACCGGCACCGCGATCAGCACGATGTCCGAGCCCGACACCGCCAGCAGCGCCGACTCGGCCGCGATGTCGATCACGCCCATGCGGCGTGCCCGCTCCACCGTGGACGGCGACTTGCTGTAGCCCACCACGCGCTGCACCAGCCCGGCTCTTTTCAGCGCCAGCGCGAAGCTGCCGCCCATCAGGCCGCAGCCGATCACCCCCAGTTGATTGAACATGATGATGGTCGGAGCCGTGCTCAGTGAACGTCGATCGGGTAGGTGCCGAGCACCTTGAAGAAGGCGCAGGACTCGCGCAGCTCATGCAGCGCGGTCTGCACTGCGGGCTGGTTCGGGTGGCCCTGCACGTCGATGAAGAAGTAGTACTCCCACTGGCCCGAGCGCGCCGGGCGCGACTCCAGCCGGCTCATCGACACGCCGTGCTTCTTCAGCGGCGCGAGGATGTCGTACATCGCACCGGGGCGGTTCTCCACCGACACCACCAGACTCGTGCAGTCGTGGCCGGAGGCCTGCGGCGCCGGGTGGCGCAGCGGGTCGGTGACGATGGCGAAGCGGGTGCGGTTGTGGGTGTCGTTCTGGATCGCCGGGGCGACGACGTGGACGCCGTATTCGCTGGCCGCGCGGGTGCTGGCGATGCCAGCAATCGACGGATCGAGTGCGGCCAGGCGCGCGCCTTCGGCGTTGCTCGACACCGGGCGGCGCTCGGCGTGCGGCAGGTGCAGCGAGAGCCATTCGTGGCACTGCGCCAGCGCCTGCGGGTGGGCACAGACTGCAGTGATGCCCTCCAGCGCGTTCTCCTTGCGCAGCAGGTTGTGGCGCACGAACAGGCTGGTCTCGCCGATGATGAACAGCGGCATGGTCAGAAAGATGTCCAGCGAGCGCGCCACCATGCCCTCGGTGGAGTTCTCGACCGGCACGACGCCGAAGTCGGCCACGCCGGCCGAGGTGCTGCGGAAGACCTCGTCGATGCTCACGCACGGCACGCGCACGATGGACGAGCCGAAGTAGCCGAGCGCGGCTTCCTCGCTGAAGGTGCCGGCCGGGCCGAGGTAGGCGACGCGGGTGGGCGTCTCCAGCGAGCGGCAGGCCGACATGATCTCGCGCCAGATCGGGGCGACGCTCTCGTTTTTCAGCGGGCCGGAGTTGCCGGACTTCAGGCCGTCGATGACCTGCGCCTCGCGCTCGGGGCGGAAGACGACCGAGCCTTCCTTCTTCTTGATCTCGCCGACCTCCAGCGCCAGCCCGGCGCGTCGGTTGAGCAGCGCGAGCAGCTCGCGGTCGAGGGCGTCGATCTTGTCGCGCAGCTCCGGCAAGGTGGGCAGGGTCGGCGTGGTCATGGCGAGGGTCTCGTGGTGTTGTTCTGTTCGGTCGGGTCAGCCGTTCGCGGCGGCAAAGTCGCGCAAGTAGTCCACCAGCGCCTGCACGCCAGCCAGCGGCATCGCGTTGTAGATCGAGGCGCGCATCCCGCCGACGCTCTTGTGGCCCTTGAGCTGCAGCAGGCCGCGCGCCTTCGCGCCGGCGAGGAAGGCCTCGTTGCGCGACTCGTCGCGCAACTGGAAGGGCACGTTCATGCGCGAGCGGCAGACCGGGTCGATGCGGTTGACGTAGAAATTCGCGCCCTCGCCATCGAGGCAACCATAAAGCAGCGCGGCCTTCTCGACCGCACGGCGCTCCATCTCGGCCACGCCACCCTGGCGCTTCACCCACTGGAACACCAGCCCGGCGATGTAGATGCCGTAGGTCGGCGGCGTGTTGTACATCGAGGCGTTGTCGGCGACCGTCTTGTAGTCGAACGCACTCGGGCAGATCGCCAGCGCGTGGCCGAGCAGGTCTTCGCGCACGATCACGATCGTGACGCCGGCCGGGCCGATGTTCTTCTGCGCGCCCGCGAACGCCAGACCGACCTTGGACCAGTCGACCGTGCGCGACAGGATGTGCGAGGAGCAGTCGATCACCAGCGCCGCGTCGCTGCCCAGCGCCTTCAGGTCCGGCAGCGTCTGGAACTCGACGCCGTGGATCGTCTCGTTGGTGCAGACGTGGACATAGCGCGCCCCCGGCCGTAGCGCCCAGCCCGCCGGGTCCGGCATCGTCAGGTGACCGCCTTCGGCATTGCTGGCGATGACCTTGGCGTCGCAGTAGCGCAGCGCCTCCTTGGCCGATTTCTGCGACCACGAGCCGGTGACGACGAAGTCGGCCGCCTCGCCGCGCGACAGGTTCATCGGCACGATCGCGTTCTCGGCCAGCCCGCCGCCCTGCATGAACAGGATGCGGAAGTTCGCCGGCACCGCAAGCAACTCGCGCAGGTCGGCCTCGGCGGCTTCGGCGATGGACATGAACTCGCGGCCACGGTGGCTCATCTCCATCACGCCCATGCCCGAGCCGTGCCAGTCGAGCATCTCGGCCGCGGCTTCGCGCAGGACTTCCTCGGGGAGCGCCGCCGGGCCGGCGGAGAAGTTGTAGGGACGCTGGGACATCGTCAACTCACAGGCAGGACTGGGGACCAGGAAAACGGCGTGGCTTCCTGAATCACTTCTTGGCCGGGGCCGACGCCCCCTTGGCCGGCGGCGGCGGCAGGCCCAGGCGGCCACTGACGCTGCGGTCCAGCGCCTGCAGCTTCGGCTCGACCAGCGAGCGCGTCTCGGCGACGAGCTTCTCGGACAGCCCCTTCTGGATCTCCGGCGTGAGTTGCTGGTAGCGGCGCACGACCGGCGATTCCAGCCAGCCCACCAGCTGCTTGAGTTCGTCCTCGGTGAACTTCTCCTCCAGCAGCGGCCCCATCACGCTCGGCGCCAGCTTCAGCGCCTTGTCGCGCAGCAGCGGATTGGTTTCCTCGACGTACTTGCGGATGTCGGCCTGGATCGCCTTGGCCATCTCCTCGCGCTTCTCGGGCGCGATGCGGGTCTGCAGCACCTGACCGGCCTGCTGCATCAAGGCCATCGCCGGCTGCTCGACCAGGCTGCGGGCGATGCCCTCGACGCCGCCCTGCTGCAACTGGACCACCTTGGCGACCAGCTCCTTCTTGGTGGGGCTGCTCTGGGCCGATGCCAGCATCGGGGCGGTCATCAGCACACACAGGGCGCCGGTCGTCAGCGCCGAGCGCCACAGGTTGGAAGTCATCAGAGGCTTTCCCCGGCGGTGTCGCCGGCATCGGTTTCAGGATTGGCGGAGTCGGTCACCGACACGGCGTCGGCGGCCGCGTCGTTCTCGACGATGCGCTGCAGACCCGAGAGTTTGGCGCCTTCGTCCAGTGCGATCAGCGTCACGCCCTGGGTGGCACGGCCGAGTTCGCGGATCTCCGACACCCGGGTGCGCACCAGCACGCCCTTGTCGGTGATCAGCATGATCTCGTCAGCCGGTCGCACCAGCGTCGCGGCGACCACCCGGCCGTTGCGCTCGCTCTGCTGGATGGCGATCATGCCCTTGGTGCCACGGCCGTGGCGGGTGTACTCGCCGATGGAGGTGCGCTTGCCGTAGCCGTTTTCGGTGGCGGTCAGCACGCTCTGGGTCTCGTCCTCGGCGACCAGCATCGCGATGACGCGCTGCCCTTCTTCGAGCGCCATGCCGCGCACACCGCGCGCCTGCCGACCCAGCGGACGCACATCGTTCTCGTCGAAGCGCACCGCCTTGCCGCCATCGCTGAACAGCATCACGTCGTGCGCGCCATCGGTCAGCGCCGCGCCGATCAGGTAGTCACCCTCGTCCAGATCGACCGCGATGATGCCGGCCTTGCGCGGGTTGCTGAAGTCGTCGAGCGCGGTCTTCTTCACCGTGCCGCGCGCGGTGCACATGAAGATGAAGTGGTCGGCCGGGAAGGTGCGGTTGGCACCCGTCAGCGGCAGCACGACCGTGATCTTCTCGCCCGGCTGCAGCGGGAACATGTTGACGATCGGCTTGCCACGGCTGGCGCGCCCGCCCTGCGGCACTTCCCAGACCTTGAGCCAGTACACGCGCCCGCGGTCGCTGAAGCACAGGATCCAGTCGTGCGTGTTGGCGATGAAGAGCTGGTCGACCCAGTCGTCGTCCTTGGTGGCGGTCGCCTGCTTGCCGCGCCCACCGCGCTTCTGCGAGCGGTATTCGGCGAGCGGCTGGCTCTTGATGTAGCCGGTGTGACTCAGCGTCACGACCATGTCGGTCGGCGTGATCAGGTCTTCGGTGCCGAGTTCCTGCACGTTGTGCTCGACCACCGAGCGGCGGGCGCCGACCTTGGTCTGGCCGAACTCCAGCTTCAGCGCCGTCAGCTCGTCCCCGATGATCGTGGTGACGCGCTCCGGCCGGGCCAGGATGTCGAGCAGGTCGGCGATGACGGCCATCACGTCCTTGTACTCGCCGATGATCTTGTCCTGCTCCAGCCCGGTCAGGCGCTGCAGGCGCATCTGCAGGATCTCGCCGGCCTGGTCGTCCGACAGGCGGTACAGGCCGTCCGGCTGCATGCCGAAGTGCGTGGGCAGCCCTTCCGGCCGGTAAGCCTCGCGGCCGCCGAGCGTGCCGGCCTCTTCGGCGCGGGCGAGCATGTCGCGCACGAGCTGCGAGTCCCAGCTCTTGTTCATCAGCGCCGCCTTGGCCACCGGCGGCGTGGGCGAGGCCTTGATGATCTGGATGAAGTCGTCGATGTTGGCCAGCGCGACCGCCAGCCCTTCCAGCACATGCCCGCGCTCGCGTGCCTTGCGCAGCTCGAACACCGTGCGGCGCGTCACCACCTCGCGGCGGTGCTCCAGGAAGATCTCCAGCAGCAGCTTCAGGTTGCACAGGCGCGGCTGACCGTCGATCAGCGCAACCATGTTCATGCCGAAGCTGTCCTGCAGCTGCGTCTGCTTGTACAGGTTGTTCAGCACCACCTCGGGCACTTCACCGCGCTTCAGCTCGATCACCACCCGCATGCCGGACTTGTCCGACTCGTCCTGGATGTGGCTGATGCCGTCGATCTTCTTCTCGTGGACCAGCTCGGCGATGCGCTCCAGCAGCGTCTTCTTGTTCACCTGATAGGGAATCTCGTCGACGATGATGGACTGGCGGGCACCCCGGTCGATGTCCTCGAAGTGGACCTTGGCGCGCATCACGACGCGGCCGCGGCCGGTGCGGTAGCCCTCGCGCACGCCGCTGACGCCGTAGATGATGCCGGCGGTCGGGAAGTCCGGCGCCGGGATGATCTCCATCAGCTCGTCGATCGTCGCCTCGGGGTGCTGCAGCAGGTGCTGGCACGCGCTCACCACCTCGTTGAGGTTGTGCGGCGGAATGTTGGTGGCCATGCCGACCGCGATGCCGGAGGATCCGTTCACCAGCAGGTTGGGCAGCCGGGCCGGCATCACCAGCGGCTCCTTTTCGCTGCCGTCGTAGTTCGGCCCGAAGTCGACCGTTTCCTTGTCCAGATCCGCCAGCATCTCGTGGGCGATCTTGGACAGGCGGATTTCGGTGTACCGCATGGCGGCGGCGTTGTCGCCGTCGACCGAACCGAAGTTGCCCTGCCCGTCGACCAGCATGTGGCGCAGCGAGAAGTCCTGCGCCATGCGCACGATCGTGTCGTAGACCGCCGTGTCGCCGTGCGGGTGGTATTTACCGATCACGTCGCCGACGATGCGGGCAGACTTCTTGTAGGGGCGGTTCCAGTCATTGTTCAGTTCGTGCATCGCGAACAGCACGCGCCGATGCACCGGCTTGAGCCCGTCGCGCGCGTCCGGAAGCGCCCGACCGACGATCACGCTCATCGCGTAATCCAGATAAGAGCGGCGCATCTCCTCTTCGAGGCTGATGGGCAGTGTTTCTTTGGCGAATTGAGTCATGCGGTCAGGGTCCCAGCGCGGACGGTCGAGCCCTGCATTCTACGAGCCACGCAATGTCGCCAGCGCGCAACAGCCCGTCAGGAGGCCCCCGTTCCCCCTAACGATCCGCTTGACCTCGTATGGCACAATCAATTTGTCGGTCCCTAGCGCCGCGCTCTCATCGGCAAGCATGGGCCGCCGCTTTTTCTGCATCTTGCAGCCCGATTTGCGGCTTTTCTCGAGAGGAGAACCATGAACAAACTCAACAAGGTTGCACTGCTGTTCGCGTCGGCCGCACTGGCCGCCTGTGCGACCGGTGGCTCGACCTCCGGCGCCATGGACAACTGGCGTGCTGCTGACGGCACCGTCGTCAAGAACGGCTCCAACGAACTCTGCTGGCGCGATGCTACGTGGACTCCGGCGACCGGCGTGCTGCCGTGCGATGGCGTTCCGGTTCCGGCAAAGCCTGCTGCTCCGGCACCTGCTCCCGCACCGGCCCCGGCTCCCGCTCCGGCTCCTGCTCCGGTCGCTCCTGTGGCGGCTCCGAAGCCGGCGCCTGTGGTGGCCCCGGCCGCCCCGGTCAGCGAGAAGGTCACCTTCGCTGCCGACGCATTCTTCGACACCAACAAGTCGGTGCTGAAGAAGGAAGCCGGCGCCAAGCTGGACGATCTGGTCAGCAAGGTCAAGGGCATCAACCTCGAAGTCATCATCGCCGTCGGCCACACCGACAGCGACGCTTCGGACGCCTACAACCAGAAGCTGTCGGTCCGCCGTGCGGAAGCCGTCAAGAAGTATCTGGTCAGCAAGGGCATCGAGCCGAACCGCGTCTACACCGAAGGCAAGGGCGAGAAGCAGCCCGTCGCCGACAACAAGACGAAGGAAGGCAAGGCCAAGAATCGCCGCGTCGAGATCGAAGTCGTCGGTACGCGCATCAAGAAGTAAGCACACTCGTCAGCAGCTTCGGCTTGCTCACGGCGAAACCCCGCTCCGGCGGGGTTTTTTCATGGGCGGACCACTTTGCCATTTCGACTAGGATCACCGGATGACGACGATGACCAACGCCGACCCCAAGGAACTCGCCAAGTTCAGCGAACTGGCCCACAAGTGGTGGGATCCCGAGAGCGAATTCCGACCCCTCCACCAGATCAACCCGCTGCGGCTGGGCTGGATCGAACAGTGCGCCGGCCCGCTTGACGGGCGCCGCATCGTCGATGTTGGCTGTGGCGGCGGAATCCTCAGCGAGGCCATGGCGCGCAAGGGTGCGCAGGTGCTGGGCGTCGATCTGGCCGAACGTTCGCTGAAAGTGGCCCAGTTGCACGCGATGGAAGCGGGCATCGACAACGTGGCCTACCGCGAGGTCGCCGCCGAGGTGCTGGCCGATGAGCAGCCCGGCCAGTTCGACCTCGTCACCTGCATGGAAATGGTCGAACACGTGCCCGATCCGGCGGCCATCGTCGCGGCCTGCGCGAAGCTGGTGAAGCCGGGCGGCTGGGTGTTCCTGTCCACGCTGAACCGCAATCCCAAGTCTTTCCTGTTTGCCATCGTCGGTGCGGAATACCTGCTGCGCCTGCTGCCGGCCGGCACGCACGAATACGCCAAGTTCATCCGCCCCAGCGAGCTGGCGACCTGGTGCCGCTCGGCCGGACTCGACCTGCAGCACACCCGCGGCATGGAATACAACCCGCTGACCAAGCGCTACTGGCTCAGCGACGACACCAGCGTCAACTACCTGCTGGCGTGTCGCAAGGGGACAGTGTGACAGCGGCACAGCGCATCCATGCGGTGTTGTTCGATCTTGACGGCACGCTGCTCGACAGTGCGCCCGATCTGGGGGGCGCGGGCAACGACCTGCGCGAACGGCGTGGCCTGCCCGCCCTGCCGCTGGCCGCCTTTCGGCCGATGACCGGCGCGGGCGCACGCGGCATGCTGGGCGTGGCGCTGCAGATCACGCCCGAGCATCCCGAGTTCGAGACCCTCAAGCACGAGTACCTGGCGATCTACGAAGCCCGCATGACCCGGCTGACGCGGGTGTTCGCGGACATGGCGCCGGTGCTGGACGCGCTCGACGCTGCGGGCATGCCCTGGGGCATCGTCACCAACAAGCACAGCCGCTTCGCCGTGCCGGTCGTGGCGGCGGCTGGGCTGCAGCAGCGCAGCCGCACGCTGGTCTGCGGCGACACCACGCCGCACGCCAAGCCCCACCCCGAGCCGCTGTTCGAAGCCGCCCGGCGCATGGGCGTCGATCCGGCACACTGCCTCTACGTCGGCGACGACCTGCGCGACGTGCAGGCCGGCCGGGCGGCGGGCATGGGCACGGTCGCCGTGGCCTGGGGCTACCTCGGCCAGGGCGAGCCGATCGAGGCCTGGGGTGCCGATCACCTCATCAATTTGCCGGCCGAGCTCTTGAACCTGCCCGGAATGGCCTAAGATACGCGGTTCAGGGGCCGACCTGGTTTCGACGTGGGTTCGGAATTGGAGCAGGGCGTGTCGAGCACCAGTTCGCTCGTAAAACCACTGGAAACAAAGTAACTGCGAACGACTCTACGTACGCTCTCGCCGCTTAACACCGGTGAGCCTCTCAACGGTTGGCCGATGGGCCGGGCCCGCAAGGGCTGAGAGGTAATCTACATGGGCTGGTCTTCGGTGGGGTCACACAGCCGGAGACAAGACAAAGTGACTGGTGTTGTCTGAAGGGTGTTCCTGCCCGTCAGCGACATGAGACTCAAATCAGAGAACTACACACGTAGAACTGCCTGAGGATGGCTTGCGGACGGGGGTTCGATTCCCCCCGGTTCCACCACTCACCCGAAAAGCCCCGGAGATTCCACACTCCGGGGCTTTTTCTTTGCCCGCCTCCCGAAAAACCGGCGTCAGACCGGACCGGTGGTGGATTCTGGACAATGCGCCAAGAACCAGAACCTGAGGGGGAATCCATGCACAAGCGCCTGCTCAACGAGAGCGACCTCTGCGACAAGGTCATCCGTCCGGCCATGGAGCGTGCCGGTTGGAACGGCCAGGACCAGATCTACCGCGAATACCCGCTGCGCGCCGGCCGGGTGGTCGTGCGAGGGCGCAAGGCGCGGCGGGACGCAGCCACCGTGCTGCGCGCCGACTACGCGCTGTTCCACAAGGCCAACATCCCGCTGGCCGTGGTCGAGGCCAAGCACAACGGCCTGGCGGTCGGCGCCGGCATGGCGCAGGCGATCCAGTACGCGCAACTGCTCGACGTGCCGTTCAGCTTCTCCAGCAACGGCGATGGCTTCCTGTTCCGCGACGCCACGCTCGCCGACGGCGTGCTGGAGCGCTACCTGACGCTCGACGAATTCCCCTCCCCCGCGGCACTGTGGGCGCGCTACTGCGCCTGGAAGGGCTGGACACCCGAGGTGCAGCGCGTCGCCGCCTTCGATTACCAGCCGGGCAAGACCCCGCGCTACTACCAGCTCAATGCCATCAACCGCACCGTCGAGGCCATCGCCCAGGGCCGCCAGCGCGCGCTGCTGGTGATGGCCACCGGAACCGGCAAGACCTACACCGCGTTCCAGATCATCTGGCGGCTGTGGAAGAGCGGCACGAAGAAGCGCATCCTGTTCCTGGCCGACCGGAACATCCTGATCGACCAGACCATGGTCAACGACTTCCGCCCCTTCAAGGGCGCGATGGCCAAGCTCAGCCCGAATGCCAAGGGCATCGAGCAGGTCGAGGACGTGACGCTCGCCGTCCACAAGACCACCCGGCAGGTGGACAAGAGCTACGAGATCTACCTCTCGCTCTACCAGGCGGTCACGGGCACCAGCGAAGAAAGCCACCTCTACAAGCAGTTCTCGCCCGACTTCTTCGATCTGGTCATCGTCGACGAATGCCACCGCGGCAGCGCGGCCGAGGACTCCTCCTGGCGTGAGATCCTGCGCTACTTCGGCAGCGCCACGCAGGTCGGCCTGACCGCCACGCCCAAGGAAACCGACGCCGTCTCGAACACCGACTACTTCGGCGAGCCGGTCTACACGTACAGCCTGAAGCAAGGCATCGAGGACGGCTACCTCGCGCCCTACAAGGTGGTGCGCATCGACCTCGACCGCGACGCCTTCGGCTGGCGGCCGACGCAGGGCATGACCGACAAGCACGGCCACGTCATCGAGGACCGCATCTACACCGGCGCCGACATGAACCGCCGGCTGGTGCTGGAGCGGCGCGACGAGGTGGTGGCGGCGAAGATCACCGAGTACCTCAAGGCCACCGACCGCCATGCCAAGACCATCGTCTTCTGCGAGGACATCGACCACGCGGCCCGGATGCGCTCCGCCCTGAGCAACGCCAACGCGGACATCTGCGCCACACAGCCGCGCTACGTGGTGCAGATCACCGGCGACAACCCCGAAGGCCAGCGCGAACTCGACAACTTCATCGACCCGGAGAAGACCTACCCGGTGATCGCGACCACGTCCCGGCTGATGAGCACCGGCGTGGACGCGCAGACCTGCAAGCTCATCGTGCTGGACCAGAACATCCAGTCGATGACGCTGTTCAAGCAGATCATCGGCCGCGGCACCCGGCTGCGCGAAGACCTCGGCAAGACGTGGTTCACGATCCTCGACTTCAAGCGGGCGACCGAGCTGTTCGCAGACAAGGATTTCGACGGCGAGCCGGTGCAGGTCTACGAACCGAAGGGGGATGAGCCGGTGGAACCGCCCGAGCCGGCAGCGCCTGTCAGCCCGGACGGCCAGCCCGGCGAGGGCGAGACGCCCACCGGGGACGGCGCAGCGCCCGACGATTGGCCGCCGCCCGGTCCGCTCGGCCCCTTCGGTGGGGGCGCTGGCGACGGCGCGCCGCGGAAGTACGTCCTCGGCAGCACGGTGAACGTGTCCGTGGCGCGCGAGCGGGTGCAGTACCTCGACGCCAACGGCAAGCTGGTGACCGAGAGCCTGCGCGACTACACCCGCATCCACCTCGGCAAGCGCTTCGATTCGCTCGACCAGTTCCTGCAGACGTGGAACAGCGCCGAGCGCAAGGCCGCGCTGCTGGCCGAACTCGAAGCGCAGGGCATCTTCTTCGACGCGCTGGCCGACGAGGTGGGACGGGAGCTGGACCCCTTCGACCTGCTGCTGCACGTCGCCTACGGCCAGCCGCCGCTGACGCGCCGCGAGCGGGCGCGGCGGGTGAAGCAGCGCAGCAACGTCTTCACCGACTACGGGCCGATGGCGCGCAAGGTGATGGAGGCGCTGCTGGACAAGTACGCCGACGAGGGCATTGCCACGATCGGTACGTATTCAGCCCCCCGGTATTGACACCCGCAAAGCCCTGGGCACGCCGCGTCGAGAAGGACGCAGCGCGAGTTCGAAGATGACCTGAAGGACCGCAGGACCGAGCCTGCGGCCACGCACTCAGCCCGAGGGCACCAGCGAGGGCGCCAGACCACCGGTGAAGTGCGCCTGCATCGCCTGACGCAGATACGCCAGCGCATCACGGCCCTGGCGCTTGCAGCTCTCCACCACCGTGTAGCCCCGGGCGATGAACTCCTCGCCCCGGCGTGATCTCGTCAGCCCCGAGATCTTGCGCTTGAGCACGATGGTGCGCAGCGCCTGCTCGGCGGCGTTGTTGGTCGGCGGCACGGCCGCGTCGCTCACGAACGTCCACAGCGCCGGCCAGAGCTTGAGCACGTTGGCGCAGGTCAGTGCGGTGCGCTGGCAGGCGCCGGCGATGCCGCGCTCCAGCGCCCGGCGCACGTGGTGCTGCACCTGCGCCATCTGCGCGGCGACCTGCTGGTCCTTGCGGTGCCAGCGCCGGAACAGCACATAGCCCAGCCCCAGCAGTCGGCGCCCGATCCGTCCGGCCTGCCCCGCACGTTGACTGATGCGCGTGAAGTCCCGCAGCAGGTGCGCCCAGCACACCTGCCGCTGCGCGGCGTCCACCCAGTCGTACACCGCATAGCGGTCCGTGACCAGCTTGGCCTTCGGGCTCTCGCCCAGCATCTCCTTGGCCACGTAGCGCGCCCGCGAAGACCAGAGCTGGTACACCACCAGCTTGGGCTGCGTCACCGTCCACACCCAGTGCCGCCCCGCGCCTTCTCGCGCGTAGCTGGTCTCGTCCACATGCACCACCGGCGCTGCGGCCAGCGTCTTCACCGCCGCCTGCACCGGCTCCTTCAACGCCTGCGCCACCAGCCCGTGCGCCTGCGAGATCGCCCCCACGCTGAACCGCACCCCCAGCACCTGCGCCAGCAGATCCCGGATCTTGGGCTGCGTCAGGTGGTACGCCGTGCCCAGCAGCCCCACCAGGGCCAGCGCCCTCGGCCCGATCTGTCCGCGCGGCACCCCCGCCGGCAACACCGATGCGTGTGTCTTGCGGCAGTGCCCGCACACCCCGTGGTACAGCCGGTACTCCTGCACCTCGGCCTTCACCTGTGCCGGCACGTCGAACACCTGGTGCCGTATCGGCCGCCCCGCCGCCACCGGACCGCCACACTCGCATGCCGCAGGCGGCGGGCAGTCGTGGATCACGTCCACCTCGGACTCCGCCAGCAGCGCCCGGTACGTGCCCTTGTGCCCAGGCTGCGCGCCCCGCACCCGGCCGCTGGTCCGGCGTTGTGCCCGGTTGCCGCTGTCCCCCGGCCCGTCCGACGATGGCGGCTTCGACGAGTTGCGTGAGTTCAGCTTCTTGTCCAGCAGCGCACTGACCTGCTCGCGCAGCTTCGCCAGCTCCTGCCCCATCTGCTCGATCACCGCGTGGCATTGCTCCAGCGTCTCGGGCTTGTTCGGCACTGCGGTGGCCTCACGGCCAGGGGCTTCGGGTTGGTCCATCCCAGCACTCTCCGCCTCGCTCGCTCCGCGCGCTACCCGGACTTCACCGGCTTGACGATGTTGTCAATGCCGGGGGGCTGAATACGTACGCCACGATCGAGAACCCTGACGTGCTCAAGATCCAGCCCTTCACGAACCTCGGCCGCTCAGGCGAACTCATCAAGAGCTTCGGCGGTCGGCCGCAGTACCTGCAGGCGCTGACCACGCTGGAGCGCGAGCTGTACGCACCCGCACAATCCTGACTCTGCGCGCCGCCGCTCTGCCGATCTCCCGATCCCAACCAGCTCCGACTGGTCCCGCCCTTCCCTACCTGCTTCTACATGTCGAATCTCTCCGCCGTCATCAAATCCATCCAAGACGTCATGCGCCAGGACAGCGGCCTGGACGGCGATGCCCAGCGCATCTCGCAGCTCACCTGGCTGCTGTTCCTGAAGGTGTTCGACGCGCTCGAAGAGGAGCTGGAGCTGACCCGCGACGACTACCGCAGCCCGATTCCCGAGGACATGCGCTGGCGGCACTGGGCGGCGGACGCGGAAGGGATCACGGGCGAGGCGCTGCTGAGCTTCGTGGACAACGAGCTGTTCTCGACGCTGAAGAGCCTGAGCGCCGACCCGGTGCGCAACCCGCGGGGGTTCGTGGTGCGCGGGGTGTTCGAGGACGCCTACAACTACATGAAGAGCGGGCAGTTGCTGCGGCAGGTCATCAACAAGCTCAACGCCATCGACTTCAACCGCCAGAGCGAGCGCCACCAGTTCAACGACCTGTACGAGAAGATCCTCAAGGACTTGCAGAGCGCGGGCAATGCGGGCGAGTTCTACACGCCGCGGGCGGTGACGCAGTTCATGGTGGACATGGTGGACCCGCAGCTGGGCGAGCGGGTGTTCGATCCGGCGACGGGCACGGGCGGCTTCCTGGTCTCCCGAGTTCGACACCAACCGCTGTAAGTGCTTGATTCGCATAGGCTGCCCTCGCGAATTGCCACTACAGGAGGTTCAACTGGGTATCGCCGGGTGGTTTCTTGAGCCTCAATGCGGCCAGCAGCGTGGCCTGTTCGTCGTTGATGGTGGACACGCCGCTGATGGGCGCGCTGTCGTTGATGCAGACGGTCTGGCGCTGAATGCGCCGCAGCCGCGCCAGGGCGGTTTCCGGCGAGGCGGCATGCCCGGCGGCCTTGAGCCGCTGGCGCATGAGCCGGTACAGGATCAGCGCCATGAAGCAGAGGCTGGCGTGCGCCCGGATGCGCTCGGGCAGCCGGTGGTAGACCGGCGCGATCTCGATCTCGCTCTTGAGCACCCGGAAGCCCCGCTCGATGTCGGCCAGCGCCTTGTAGCGCTGCACCACCTCGGCAGGCTTCAAGTC
Organism: Sphaerotilus sp.; assembly: GCF_034519685.1. Taxonomy (GTDB): domain Bacteria; phylum Pseudomonadota; class Gammaproteobacteria; order Burkholderiales; family Burkholderiaceae_C; genus Sphaerotilus. Next base: position 1,467,797 of record NZ_JAXHOF010000003.1, read on the forward strand.
GGCCACGTTGGTCACCAGCAGCAACTTGCCGTCCATCAATTCGGCGCGCGCGAGCGCCTGCGCGTCGATCTCGTAGCGGAACAGCTCGGACTTCAGGTCGACCCTGATGATGCGCGCGAGATGCGCGTCGGCCACCTCGTGGAAGAAGCGCGCCTTGGCACCCGAGTCCGACAGCGCCCGGCCACGGCTGCGCTGGCCATCGTCCTGCGCTGTGAGCTTGTCGGCGAGTGCCTGCGCCCGCGCGAGCAGCTCGGCGATGCGCGCCGTGCGCTTGGCCGACTGCTCGGCCGCCCGCTCGGGCTGGTGCGCCACCACCAGACGGCGCCCCAGCCAGCGGGCCTCGTCCACCGTCTCGTCCGCCGTGGCAGGCTGCCCCGCATCGCGCAGCACCTGCGCTTGCCGAGCCTGCGCGGTCACCTTGGCCTGGAAGTCCTGCAGCACCGACTCGAACTCGCCGTAGCGCCGCCCCGGCACCGCCAGGATGTACTCCAGCGTGCGCGGTCCATCGGGTCCGGCCGGCAGCTCCAGCGCTTCCAGCGCGTCGAGGTTGTCCAGCGACAGCAGCCCCCGGTCCGCCACCAGCACCAGACGGCGGATGTGCGGGAACCGCCCCAGCAGCCGCTCCAGCACCGGCAGCAGCGTCTGCGCCTCGCTGGCATTGCCGTCGAACACCTCGTGGTGGATCGGCAGGCCGTCGGCCGTCTGCACCACGCCCAGCAGGAACTGTCGCGCGATCACGCCTTCCTTGCTCATGCCGTGCTGGCGCACATCGTCAGGCTGTTCGCTCAGGCCGGCCGCACGGATGGTGGTCAGGTCGTATAACACCACCGACAGCGTCTCGTCGATGAGCGGACGCAACAGGTGCGCCACGCAGGCATCGACCTCACCCTGGTGGTCCATCAGCGCATCCATGGCGCGCAGCAGATGCTGATGGTTGAATCTGGAAGCGTCCACCCCGGGCAAGCTCACCGTCTGTGCCCAGCGCAGTACCCCGAGCTTGGAGTCGGCATCACACAGCCGGTTGAACACCATCATGCGGATGGCCTGTTCGATGGGGGTGGTGTAGCGGGCGCGCCGGAACACGCCGGCCAGCGCGTCGAAGCCGATCTCGCGCCAGAGCTGGTCGAGCGCCCACACGTCACCCAGGGCCAGGGCGGAGTCGAAGCGCACCTCGGGGGCCGAGGTATCGCGCCCGGCCAGGCCGCGCACCTTCAGCAGCGACTGCAGCAGCCGGTCGACCTGGCCGCCGTTCTCGTCGACGCGGCCGAGCGTCATGACGTTGCGCTGGCGGGGTTGGCCGTGTTCGTCGCGAAAGGACTCGACGAGCTGGGCGTAGCTGTGGCCCTTGGCGCGGGTGACCTTGATGAACATGGCCGGAGTGTAGTCCGGGATCGGGAAATAAGAAAACTACATCACATTCATGGGTTTAGACTACAAAACTCTGCAGCAAACCATGCCAAGTCCTTGATTCGTATGGGGTTGGGCTGGGTCGGAGGGCGGCAAAGTGTCGAACTCGGGTGGTCTGCGCGATCGAGCATTTGCGGCGGCAGGTCCACAACACCGATCAGGAGGCGGTGTTGCAGGCGAGTGTGCTGGGGGTGGAGAAGAAGCAGTTGCCGCACATGCTGTGCGTGACGAACCTGATGCTGCACGGGATCGAGGTGCCGAGTGCCGTGCGGCACGACAACACGCTGGCGCGTCCGCTGCGGGACTACGGGGCGGCGGACCGGGTGGATGTGGTGCTGACGAACCCGCCGTTCGGGGGCATCGAGGAGCCGGGGATCGAGCAGGGCTTTCCGGCCGACGTGCGGACCAAGGAGACGGCGGACCTGTTCCTGGTGCTGATCCAGCATTTGCTGAAGCCCAACGGGCGGGCGGCGCTGGTGCTGCCGGACGGGACGCTGTTCGGCGAGGGCGTGAAGTCGCGCATCAAGGAGCAACTGCTGACCGGGTGCAACCTGCACACCATCGTGCGGCTGCCGAACGGGGTGTTCGCGCCGTACACGGGGATCAAGACCAACCTGCTGTTCTTCACCAAGGGGGCGCCGACCAAAGAAATCTGGTACTACGAGCATCCCTATCCGGCGGGGGCGAAGAGCTACAACAAGACGCGGCCGATCCGGATCGAGGAGTTCGAGGCCGAGAAGGCGTGGTGGGGCAGCGAGGCGGACGGGTTCGCAGCGCGGGTGGAGAACGAGCGGGCGTGGAAGGTGGACATCGCGGCGATCAAGGCGGCGGGCTGGAACCTCGACCAGAAGAACCCGCACGCGCCGGACGCGGTGAGCCATGACCCGGAGGCGCTGCTGGCGGACTATGTGCGGCTGCAGGCGGAGGCGCAGGGGTTGCGGGATCGGCTCAAGGCGATCCTGGCGGAGTCGCTGCAGTAACTTATACGTTACCATCCAATCATGGGCATCCAAGTTCAAGAGTACGTCCGGGCGGACGGCTGCAACCCCTATCAGGCTTGGTTTGATGGTCTGGATGCGCAGGCGGCAGCCAAGATCACCGTGGCCAAGGTGCGGCTGGAACTGGGCAACACCTCCCGCATCAAGTGGTTTCGGGGCATTGGCGAATACGTCATCGACTGGGGGCCGGGCTACCGCCTGTATCTGGCCCAGGACGGTGAGGCGCTGATCATCCTGTTTGGCGGCAGCACCAAGCGCGATCAGCAACAAGCGATCGAGCAGGCCGTGGCGCTGCACGACGAGTACAAGGCGAGAAAAAAGGCGCTCGCCCCTACCAGGAAAGGCAAGAAGACATGACGCTGACCCGTGATTTCAAGGACACCGTGGTGGCCCGCGTGGCGCATGACCCGGAATTTGCCAAGGCGCTGCTGGACGAAGCGGCCACGCTGTTCCTGAGTGGCGAGCCGGACACGGCCCGGCTGATCCTGCGCGATCTGGTGAACGCGACGGTCGGGTTCGAGCAACTGGCCGAACTGACGCGCAAGCCGAGCAAGAGCCTGCACCGCATGTTGTCGCCCAAGGGCAACCCCAGCATGGACAACCTCGCCGCCATCTTTGACGCGGTGCGCGTCTGGCTGAAGGTCGGGTTTGACGTGCGTGTGGTGGAGGTGGCATGACGCCGTTGATCCCGCAATTCGACCTGCTGGCCACCGCGCCCGGTGGCGTGGCGCGGCTGCGCGAGCTGATCCTGACGCTGGCGGTGCAGGGCAAGCTGGTGCCGCAGGAGGCGGCGGATGAGCCGGCCACTTCGGTTCTTGCGCGAGTCAGCAATACTGCGGGGGAAAAGCTGCCGATAACAAAATCACGGGTTCTTCCCGACAAGAACGAAAAGCCACCAGCACCGTATGAGCTTCCCGAAAATTGGTCATGGGCGCGCCTCGGTAATTTGGTCGAAAACATGGGATCTGGCTGGAGCCCCGCCTGCGACGAAGGTGAGCGCAGCGATTTGACCCGGTGGGCTGTTCTGAGGACTACTGCGATCCAAGTAATGGAGTACCGGCCACGAGAACACAAGGCAATTCCATTCAAGCTCAGTCCACGCCCTGAAATTGAGGTCAAGAACGGAGACATTTTGATTACGCGAGCCGGGCCGATGAATCGCGTCGGCATTTCTTGCTGCGTCGATCGAACTCCCGCCCGTTTGATGCTGTCGGATAAAATCGTTCGCTTTCACGCGATTGCTGATGAACTATTCCCTCCATTCGTTGTTCTTTCTCTGAATGCCGGGTGGACGAAAAATCAGATCGAGCAGGCCAAAACCGGCATGGCCGCGAGCCAAGTCAATATCTCTCAGTCTGACATCAGAAATCTCTGGATTCCTGTCTGCAGCAAAGCCGAACAAACCCGCATCGTCGCCCGCGTCGAAGAACTGATGCGCCTGTGCGACGCCCTCGAACACCAGCGACAGCTCGAAACCGCGCAGCACGCCCAACTGCTGAACACCCTGCTCGGCACGCTGACCGACTGCACCTCGCCCGACGAACTCGCCGCGAACTGGCAGCGCGTCAGCGACCACTTCGACCTGCTGCTCGACCGCCCCGAAGCCGTGGACGCGCTGGAGCAAACCATCCTGCAACTCGCCGTGCGCGGGCGGCTGGTGCCGCAAGATCCGGCGGACGAGCCGGCGAGTGTGTTGTTGCAGAGAATCAAACGGGATAAGCCTCTGCCAGCTTTGACAGTTGGGGAAATCCCTTTTGATTTGCCTAGCGGCTGGCAATGGGCAAGATTTGACGAATTGATCGATCCACTGAAACCTGTCTCATACGGCGTTCTGGTCCCAGGACCAGAAGTACCGGGCGGCGTTCCATTCGTTAGAATTGCGGATCTTTCAATAACCAACCCTGCCGCACAGCCTGAGAAATCAATCTCACCGGAAATTTCTGCCCAATATCAGCGAACTCGGCTTGAAGGCGGCGAGATATTGATGGGCGTTGTCGGAAGCATCGGAAAACTTGGGGTTGCACCAAAATCATGGGCTGGCGCCAATATTGCACGCGCAGTCTGCAGGATTGTTCCGGTCAGTGAAGTCAGAACAGAATTTGTTCTTCTACTGCTGGAGTCGGAGTTCATGCAGAAGAATTTTTCCGGTGATACCAGAACGCTGGCCCAGCCAACTTTGAACGTCGGGCTTATTCGTAGCGCGCCTACACCGCTGCCGCCCCTCGCCGAGCAAACCCGCATCGTCGCCCGCGTCACCCAACTCCGCGACCTCTGCACCACCCTGCGCCAACGCCTCGCCGCAGGCCAGACCACACAGCGCCACCTGGCCGAAGCGCTGGTCGAGGTCTGAGCGCGCAAGGCTCAGCCGACGCCGCGCCCCGGCAAACTCAAGCGCATCACCACCGGCTCGCTGCGCGCCACCACCCGCCCCGCCCGCAGCACCAGCAGCCGGTGCGCCCTGAGCCGCAGCGCCTCCACCACGTCCCGCGCCTGCAGCAGCACCAGATCCGCCCGGCACCCCACGTCCAGCCCGTAGCCCTCCAGCCCGAGGATGCGCGCCGGCGTCGTCGTCACCGCGTCGAAGCACTGGCGCATCGCCGCCTGCGAGGTCATCTGCGCGACGTGCAGGCCCATGTGCGCGACATCGAGCATGTCGCCGCTGCCCAGCGCGTACCACGGGTCCATCACGCAGTCGTGCCCGAACGCAACCGGCACGCCCGCGGCCAGCAGCTCCGGCACCCGCGTCATGCCCCGGCGCTTCGGGTACGTGTCGTGGCGCCCTTGCAGCGTGATGTTGATGAGCGGGTTGGCGATCGCCGCCACGCCGGCCTCGGCGATCAGCGGCAGCAGCTTGGAGACGTAGTAGTTGTCCATCGAGTGCATGGACGTGAGGTGCGAGCCGGCCACGCGGCCCTGCAGCCCGAGCCGCTGCGCATGGAAGCTCAGCGTCTCGATGTGCCGGCTCAGCGGGTCGTCCGTCTCGTCGCAGTGCATGTCCACCCGCAGCCCGCGCTCGGCCGCCAGCTCGCACAGCAGGCGCACCGACTCGGCGCCGTCGGCCATCGTGCGCTCGAAATGCGGGATGCCGCCGACCACGTCCACGCCCAGGTCGAGCGCGCGGGTCAGCAGCGCCAGCGCGCCGGGCACGCGCAGCACGCCGTCCTGCGGGAACGCGACGAGCTGCAGATCCAGATACGGCTTCACCCGCTCGCGCACCTGGAGCAGCGCCTCCACCGCCAGCAGGCGCGGATCGCACACATCGACGTGGCTGCGGATCGCCAGCAGCCCCTGGCCCACCGCCTGGTCGCAGTAGGCCAGCGCGCGCTCGACGATCGCGTCCTGCGTCAGCGTCGGTTTCAGCTCGCCCCAGAGGGCGATGCCTTCGAGCAGCGTGCCGCTCTGGTTGATGCGCGGCAGGCCGTAGCTGAGCGCCGAGTCCAGGTGGAAATGGGCGTCCACGAACGGCGGTGTGACGAGTTGGCCGGCGGCGTCGAGTTCCTCGGCGGCGGTGGCGGGCAGCGCGGGTTGCACGGCGACGATGCGGCCGTCGCGGATGCCGATGTCGTGGTCGCGCCGGCCGTCCGGCAGGGTGCAGTGGCGCAGGATCAGGTCAAGCATCGCAGCGGGGCTCCTGGGGTGGATCCTCGCATTCGCGAGGATGACGGGCGGTGGGGGCGGTGGGATCGGTGATGCCGCAGCCGCGCAGCACGGTCCGCAGCACATGGTCGGTGGCGCGGCGCAGCTCGTCCGGGCCGAGCCGCGCCACACCGAGCACGGCGCAGACCTGCGCGTCGAAGTCGGCATACGTCTGCGTCGCGGCCCAGACGGTGAAGAACAGGTGCGTCGCGTCTACGTCCGGCGCCATCCAGCCACGCGCCTTCCAGCCGTCGATGACGCGCACCTTGTCCTCGACCAGCGCGCGCAGCTCGGTGCGCAGCAGGTCGCCGATCTCGGGCGCGCCGCGCAGCACCTCGCTGGCGAACAGCCGCGACGCCTCGGGCCGCTCGGCGGTGAGGCGCATCTTCTCGGTGATGTAGTGGCCGAGCGCGTCGTGTGGGTGGCGGTCGGCGGTGAGCGCGTCGGCCGGGGCCAGCCAGTCGTGCAGCAGGTCGGCCAGCACCGCGCGGTACAGCGCCTGCTTGTGGCGGAAGTAGTAGTGCAGGCTCGCCTTGGGCAGGCCGGCGGCGGTGGCGATGTCCTGCATCGTCGCCCCGGCGAACCCTTGCGCGGCAAAGACACCGGCCGCCGCGCGCAGGATGTCGGCCTCGCGCGCCTGCCGGATGCGCCCGCCGCGCGGGGCGGGCGGCCCCTCGGACGTCGCAGTCGTCGCGGTCGCCGCGGTCACTTCGTGCCGAAGATCCGGTCGCCCGCGTCGCCCAGGCCGGGCACGATGTAGCCGTGGTCGTTCAGGTGGTCGTCGATCGCGGCCAGCGTCAGCGGCACGTCCGGGTGCGCCTCGGTCAGCGCCTTCACACCCTCGGGCGAGCCGATCATGCAGACCATCTTCAGGCTGCTCGCACCCGCCTCCTTCAGCCGGTGCAGCGCCGCCACCGCCGAGTTGCCGGTGGCCAGCATCGGGTCGACGACGATGACGGTGCGCTCCTGGATGTCCTCGGGCAGTTTCAGGTAGTACTCGATCGGCTCCAGCGTGGTCGGGTCGCGGTACAGCCCGATGTGGCCGACGCGGGCGCCGGGCAGCAGGTCGATCATGCCGTCGAGCATGCCGTTGCCGGCGCGCAGGATCGACACGAGGCACAGCTTCTTGCCGCTGATGACCGGCGAGCGCGTGGGGGCCACGGGCGTCTGGATGTCGATCAGCTCGGTCGGCAAGTCCCGTGTGACTTCGTAGGCCAGCATCGCGGCAATCTCGCGCACGAGGCGGCGGAAGTTGTCGGTGGTGGTGTCCTGGCTGCGCACATAGGTCAGCTTGTGCTGCATCAGCGGGTGGTCCACGACATGGACCGAAGGCGTGGCGGACATGGTGCTTCTCCTTTAAAACACGGTGCCATCGCTGGCGATGTTGAGCGGCGGCGCGCCACCCGGACGGCGGGCGGCGGCCAGGCGGCGGCCGGTCGCCCAGGTGCCCCCTTCGAGCACGCAGGCCAGCGGGAAGGCCTCGGCCGACAAGCCGAGCGTGGCCCGCACGCCGTCGGCGATCAGGTCCAGCGCCGCCACCGTCACCGCCCGCCACTCGACAATGGCCGGATCATCCACCGACCGCAGCGCCGTCGGCAACGCCCCCGACGCCGGCACGAGCAGGCCCGTGTCCAGCAGCAGCCCGCCATTGCGGTACTCGGGCAGGCCGGTCAGCGCGTCCAGCCCGGTGACGGTCAGCCCCGCGTCGGCCAGCGGCTCCAGCAGCGAGTACGTCAGCCACTGCGTCAGCTTGTGGAACGGCATCCAGCCATCGGCGGTCGCCGGGTGGTGCCAGCAGTCGCCGAGGTTCACGCCCTCCAGCGCCAGCCGCCCCGGCCACACCGGGCCGAGCGCGCGCAGCAGCGTGCCCAGCACGACATCAGCGTCGATCCGGTCGCCTTCGGCTTGCTTCAGCAGGAAATCGAGCAGGTTGCCCAGGCGCGCCAGGGCACCGAACACGGCCGGTGTCGCGGCCATCACCTCGCCGAGCCGCCGCAGCAGCGCGGCGCGGCCGTCCAGTCCGACCAGCGGGTTGTCGGCGCGCACCTGGAAGGCCGCGGCCAGCGCGTCGGGCGTCACCGCGGCGAGCGCGGCGGCGTCGGTGCGCAGCGGCGCAACCGGGTCCGCCGACCAGCCCCCACGCGCAAACCAGTCGAAGCTCGCCACGCCCAGCCCTTCCGAACGCGACAGGCGCTGGCCGTGCGCCACGTCGTCGTAGTGCCAGGCCGCGCCCGCGCCCGCATCGAGCAGCACGCTCGGGATCACGAGGTCGATGCGCACGCGGGCGCGCTCCAGGCGCTGGGCCTCGCCGAGAAGTGTCAGTGGACTGCGCAGGCCCCCCTCCCGGCCTCCCCCCGCTGGGGGGAGGAGACCAGAAGCGGATGCAGGGAATGCTGGTCTTGCTCCCTCCCCCAGCGGGGGAGGGCTGGGGTGGGGGCCAGCGCCCGCCAGCGCCGCCCAGCGATCCACGCCCCCCGCCTCGAAATGGCGCCACCGGCTGTGGACCGGCACGCGCAGATCCGGGTACGCCGCCCGCGTCGTCTCGACCACCGCCGCCACCGTGTCCGCCAGCCGCTCCGGCGCCCAGCGCCAGTGCGTCGAGCGCCCCGCCGCGACATGGTCCAGCACCGCGTGGCTGCGTTCGCGCACCGCCCGCGCACTCAGCAGCGCGGTCGCCGGGTGCGCCGCCGGCACGGGCGTGTGCCAGCCGGGGCCGCCCCAGCGGTCAGCGTCAGATCCGGAAGTCGACGCCGCCATGCTCAGGCCTCCAGCCCGCGGCCCTTGGCCACGGTCAGCTCTTCGGCGTCGGGCGTGTAGGTCGAGAAATAGCCCGCCGCCTTCTTGGCGTCCATCTCGACCTGCGCATCGGCGGGGATCAGCGCGTCGGGGATCGGCACGCGCTCGACCACCTCGATGCCCTGCGCCGTCAGCGCGTCATGTTTCATGTTGCTCATCGACGCCCAGCGGTCGATGCGCGTGATGCCGAGCCAGTGGAAAACGTCGGGCATCAGCTCCTGGAAGCGCATGTCCTGCACGCCGGCCACGCACTCGGTGCGCTCGAAATAGGTCTCGGCGCGGTCACCGCCGACCTGGCGCTTGCGGGCGTTGTAGACGAGGAACTTGGTGACCTCGCCGAGCGCGCGGCCTTCCTTGCGGTTGTAGATCACCACGCCGACGCCGCCCTGCTGCGCCATCTCGATGCAGACCTCGATGCCGTGCGCCAGATACGGCCGGCAGGTGCAGATGTCCGAGCCGAACACGTCCGAGCCGTTGCACTCGTCGTGGACGCGGCAGGCCACCTTGGTTTCGGGCTGGCCGAGCTTGCTCACGTCGCCGAAGAAGTACAGCGTCATCCCGCCGATCGGCGGCAGGAACACCCTCAGGTCCGGCCGCGTCACCAGTTCCGGGAACATGCCGGCGGTCTGCTCGAAGAGGTTGCGGCGCAGCGTGCTTTCCTTGATGCCGAAGCGCTTGGCGATGCCCGGCAGGTACCAGACCGGGTCGATCGCCGCCTTGGTGACGCGCACGTCGCCATTGGCGCTCAGGATCTCGCCATCGGGCACCAGCCGGCCGGACTGGATCGCCGCCAGCAGCTCGGGCATGTTGATGTGCGCCTTGGTGACGGCGATCGTCGGGCGGACGTCGATGCCCTGCGCAATCTGCGCGCCGAAGGCTTGGGCGACGCGGTGGCCCCAGGGGTCGAAGGAGACGATCTTCTCGGGGTCGGCCCACTGCGGGTGCGGGCCGATCGGCTCGGCGGGCGCGGTGTCGGTCAGGTCGGGCTTGTGCAGGCGCTGCAGCTTGCCCGAGGCGATGGCCAGCGCGCGGTAGACGGCGTAGGCGCCCGAGTGCGAGCCGATGGCGTTGCGGTGCGCCGGGTTGGTGAGGCTCGCGATGATGGGGCCGCGGCGCTCGGGGGTGGCAGCGCCCCAATGCACCTCGGTGCTCGACAGGTCGCGCCGCTGGGGATGGGACGTCAGGACGATGTGCTCAGCCATGAAGGGACTCCGGAGACTTCGGAACGCTGAATTGCTGGAACTTGACCAGTTGGTCAACTTTCATCCCATTTGAGCGAGTTCCGTGCCAGTGCTTTCCCGCAGCCCAGGCACCGGATCGGGGCAGGTGTGCCCCGTTTCACGTCCGAACGTCGGGCGCGGTCAGTACGCGATGGTGCGCACGCCGCTGGCCGTGCCCAGCAGGCAGACACGCGCCTTGTGCCGCGCGAAGATGCCGACGGTGACAACGCCCGGCCACTGGTTGACCTCGGTCTCCATCGCCAGCGGGTCGGTGATCTGCAGGCCGCGCACGTCGAGGATGTGGTTGCCGTTGTCGGTGACGACGCCGGCGCGCAGCGTGGCCTCGCCGCCGTAGGCCGCGGCGAAGCGCCGGGCGACCTGCGCCGCGGCCATCGGGATGACCTCCACCGGCAGCGGGAAGCGGCCCATCACGTCCACCAGCTTGCTCTCGTCGGCGATGCAGATGAAGCGCTCGGCCAGGTCGGCGACGATCTTCTCGCGGGTCAGCGCGGCGCCGCCGCCCTTGACCATGTGGCCGGCGGCGTCGATCTCGTCGGCGCCGTCGATGTAAACGGGGATCGACGTGACCTCGGCGGCGTCGAACACGGGGATGCCGTGGGCCTGCAGCCGCGCCGTGCTGGCGACGGACGAGGAGACCGCGCCACGGATCGTGTCCTTGACCGTGGCGAGGGCGTCGATGAACTTGTTGACGGTGGAGCCGGTGCCGACACCGACGACAGTGCCGGGTTGCACATACTGGAGGGCGGCCTGGCCGACGAGGGCCTTGAGTTCGTCTTGGGTCATGGTGGAGTGCGCAGCGCGGTGAATGCAGGGCGTTGAATCGGGGACAATCACACGATTATGGCCCTCGTTCCCTACGCCCTCACCCGCCCCTTCCTGTTCGGACTCGACCCGGAAGCCGCCCACGAACTGACGCTCGACTCGATCGCCCGCTTCCAGAACTCGCCGCTGCAATGCCTCTGGGCGCACAGCCGCGTGAGCGATCCGGTGACGGTCGCCGGGCTGAAGTTCCCGAACCGCATCGGGCTGGCCGCGGGGCTGGACAAGAACGGCCGCTGCATCGACGGCCTCGGCGCGATGGGCTTCGGCTTCATCGAGGTCGGCACCGTGACCCCGAAGGGCCAGCCCGGCAACCCGAAGCCGCGCATGTTCCGCCTGCCGGAAGCCAACGCGCTCATCAACCGCCTCGGCTTCAACAACGAGGGGCTCGACAGCTTCCTCGCCAATGTCAAGCGCGCGACCAGCTTCCGCCGCGCGGGCGGCATCCTCGGGCTGAACATCGGCAAGAACGCCGTGACGCCGATCGAGCACGCGGTGGACGACTACCTGATCGGGCTGGCCGGGGTGTACCCGCACGCCGACTACGTGACGGTCAACATCTCCAGCCCGAACACCAAGAACCTGCGTGCGCTGCAGAGCGACGAGGCGCTGGACGCGCTGCTGTCAGCCTTGCAAGCGCGCAAGCTGCAGCTCGCGAAGGAGCACGGCCGCACGGTGCCGATGTTCGTGAAGATCGCGCCCGACCTCGACGAGGCGCAGGTCAAGGTGATCGCCGCGACGCTGAAGAACAACGGCATCGACGGCGTGATCGCCACCAACACCACCATCGGCCGCGACGCCGTGAAGGGGCTGAAGCACGCGGAGGAAGCGGGCGGCCTGTCCGGCGCGCCGGTGTTCGAGGCGAGCAACACGGTGATCCGGCAGTTGCGCGCCGAGCTGGGCAGCGCGTACCCGATCATCGGCGTCGGCGGCGTGCTCAGCGGCGCAGACGCGAAGGCCAAGCGCCAGGCGGGGGCGGATCTGGTGCAGGTCTACACCGGGCTGATCTACCGGGGGCCGGCGCTGGCCAGCGAGTGCGCGCGCGCGCTGCGGCGCTGAAGCCCCCAGCCCGGCCGGTCACTCCAGTCGCACCACCACCATCGTCTGGTTCAGCAACTGGTAGGCGATCTCGCCGAAGGTGACCGGGCCTTCGACGCCACCGATTGCCTTGCCTTCCAGCTCGCCGAACAGGAAGTTCAGGATGCAGTTGCAGGAGAAGGCGGCACCGCTGGCGTCGTACTCGGCCAGCCGCGCACGGAAGGCTGCTGCGTAGTCCGGCACCGGGCGCGCCAGCCGGTAGTCCACCCCGGGAAACACTGGCGCGTACAGCGACACCTTGCCGCCGGGGCCGTCCAGTGTCTGCACCGACACGTTCACATGCGCACCGGCGAAGTCGCCCACCAGCGGCAGCCGTCCGTCCGCAGCGCCGACCGACTCCAGGTAGTCGAGCAGTCGCATCCGGCGCCCGCCCACCGAGCACTCGCCGACCTCGAAACCCGTTTCGTCGAAATGCAGCACCTCGCCATCGCCCGGCTCGAAGATGTTGACGATCTCGACGCTGGCCAGCTTGTCGTCGGCGATGCGGACATGGGCGACCACAGCGCCGTCCTGGTGCGCCTGACCAGTCTGTCCATCGAACACCAGCGGCTGGACACGGCCCAGGTCACGCAGGTGGACACCGGACACCCAGCCGACGGTCGGCTTGACGAAGGCGTCGGTGTACTCGGCTGCGTCGTGGGCGAAGTGGCGCAGCGCCCGACCCCCAGCGGGGATGATGGTCAGCGAGAACCCGTTGTCGGGGGCTTCGGTGGTGATGCGGGCCAGTTCGTCGGGACCGTAGAACGCAAAGCGCACCTCGACACCCGCCTTGGACAGATCGGTGGCGAACAGGCGGTCGTCCTCGACGACCGTACCCCCTCCCGCGACCATGAAATACGGGATCGTCCCCCCGATCCAGCGACCCGGGGGCAACTGGCGCAAGGCGGTGGCGGGCCCGGCCAGGCTCAGCGGCACACCGCGGCGGATCAGCTCGGCGGCGGCGGCGACGGAAATCAGTTCGTTCATGGCAGTGGTCCTCGGGCTCAAAGGTTGGGGATCTGGGCCAGCTCTGCCACGAGGACACGCTCCCATTTGGCGAAGAACTGGTGGATCTCGGCAGCCTTGGCCGAGGCAGGGGCGGTGCTGCGCTCCATGCGCTTGGCCATCAACTGGGTACCCAGGTGCTGCGTCCGCAGGCGGTTGAGGCTGCCGTTGGCCAGCCGCAGCCAGCAGGGATGGTTCAGTGGGGGGGTGGGAGTCGCCATGAAGGGATCCTCGTCTCGTGGTTCAGGAACTTGGCTGGACGGGATGCCAGCTTCCATGGCTTCGACCGCCGGCCGGAGAACTTGAGCCGGAACCACAGCAAGACACCCAGACGCCCGCTCCCCGCGTTGGCGGACAGGCCGAGATCGGAGAACTCAGATCCGCCGCTCTTCCACCGCGTGACACGCCACGCGCACGCCGTCCACCTCGGCCAGCGCAGGCCGCTCCGCCCGACAGCGCGCATTGGCATGCGGACAGCGCGGGTTGAACGCACACCCCGCCGGCGGGTTCAGCGCATCGGGCACCTCGCCTTGCACCGGCGTGCGCGCCCGGCCGCTCATGCGGATGTCGGGAATCGCGTCCAGCAGCATCCGTGTGTACGGATGGCGCGGCCGGGCGAACAGCGTGCGCTTGTCCGCCACCTCGACCAGCCGCCCGAGGTACATCACGCCGACCATGTCACTCACATGGCGCACCACCGCGAGGTTGTGCGAGATGAAGAGGTAGGTCAGCCCGCGCTCGCGCTGCAGATCCTTCATCAGGTTGAGCACCTGCGCCTGCACCGACACGTCCAGCGCCGACGTCGGCTCGTCGCACACCAGGAACTCGGGGCTGGTCGCCAGTGCCCGCGCGATCGAGACGCGCTGGCGCTGGCCGCCCGAGAACTGGTGCGGAAAGCGGTCCAGGTCGGCCCCAGCCAATCCCACCTGCGTCAGCAGCTCGGCCGCCCGGTCGCGCAGCGCGGCCCGGTCGGTCAGCAGCCCGTGCTCCAGCAGCGGCTCGCCGACGATGTCCGCCACCGTCCAGCGCGGGTTCAGGCTCGCATACGGGTCTTGGAAAATCATCTGCAGCCGACGCCGCAGCGCCTGCCCCTGCGGCGTGGCCAGTGTCGCGTGCAGTGGCTGACCATCGATCCGTACCTCGCCACGGGTCGGCGCGTGCAGCCCGACCAGCAGCCGCGCCACCGTGCTCTTGCCGCAGCCCGACTCGCCCACCAGCGCCAGCGTCTGTCCCTTCGCGATCTCGAAGCCGATGCCATCGACCGCGTGGACCCACTGCCGCGGCCGGCGTTCGATCACCCGGTTCAGCCACGGCGCCGAGACATCGAAGGTCTTCGTCAGGTCACGGACCTGCACCAGCGGCGCCGTCATGCGTCCCCCTCGGCCGACGCCCCGGGCACGACACGCCAGCAGGCGGCGCGGGTCTCGCCGCCGGTCGACATCAGCTCGGGCCGTTCGGTGCGGCAGCGGTCGACTACACGTTCGCAGCGCGGATGGAAGGCACACCCCGTCGGCATCGCGTTCAGCCGCGGCATCGCGCCGTCGATCTGCAGCAAGCGCTCGCGGTCCTCGTCCATCGACGGGATCGCGCCCATCAGGCCGATGCTGTACGGATGCGCCGGCCGGTGGATCAGCGCGCCCACCGGCCCGATCTCGGCGATCCGCCCGGCGTACATCACCGCCACCCGGTCGCAAGTCTCGGCGATCACGCCCATGTCGTGCGTGATGAGCATCACCGCCGCGCCGCGCTCGCGGCAGACGCGCTGGAGCAGCGCAATGATCTGTGCCTGGATCGACACGTCGAGCGCCGTCGTCGGCTCGTCGGCGATGACCAGCCGCGGCTCGGCGGCCAGCGCCAGCGCGATCACGACCCGCTGGCGCATGCCGCCGGAGAACTGGTGCGGGTAGTGCTCCAGCCGCTGCTCGGGCGCCGGAATGCCGGTGTCGGCCAGCAGTTGCACCGCACGCTTTCGGGCCGCCTGGCGGTCAAGGCCGAGATGCGTCTGGATGGTTTCCATGAGCTGCTGGCCGACCGTGAACAGCGGGTTCAGCGAGGTCAGCGGGTCTTGAAAGACCATGCCGATCTGCCGACCGCGCACCTTGCGCATCTCGTCAGGCGGCAGATGGTCGATTCGGCGGCCGTCGAGCCGGATCTCGCCACCCGCGATGCGGCCGGGCGGGTCGAGCAGGCCGATGATGGCCGCGCCAGTCAGCGACTTGCCCGCGCCGGACTCGCCGACCACACCGAGGATCTCGCCCGCGGCGAGGCTGAAGGACACATCATCTAGTGCCCGCAGCGCGCCGTGGCGGTGCGCGAATTCCACCCGCAGGTGGTCCACTTCAAGCAAAGGAGTCGTCATCGCAGGCGGGGATTGAGAACATCGCGCAGCCAGTCGCCCAGCAGGTTCACGCTCAGTGCGATCAGCACCAGCATCGCCCCCGGAAACACCGTGATCCACCACTCGCCGGAGAACAGGAAGTCGTTGCCGGTGCGGATCAGCGTGCCCAGGCTCGGTGAGGTCGGCGGCACGCCGACGCCGAGGAAGGACAGCGTCGCCTCGGTGATGATGGCGGTGGCCACCTGCACCGTGGCCAGCACCAGCACCGGCCCGAGCACGTTCGGCAGCACATGCCGGCGCATGATCCGCAGCGGCGTGACGCCGATGACCCGCGCCGCCTGCACATAGTCCTTCTGCCGCTCGACCATCGTCGAGCCACGCACCGTGCGGGCGTACTGCACCCAGCCGGTCAGCGAGATCGCCAGCACCAGCACCGAGAACGCCAGCAGGTCGTGCGCGTTCGGCCACAGCGCCTTGCCGACACCGTCGATCAGCAACGCCACCAGGATCGACGGAAACGACAGCATCACGTCGCACACACGCATGATGAGCGCGTCCGTGCGCCCGCCGACAAACCCCGCCAGCAGCCCCAGCCCGACGCCGACCACCAGCGACAGCAGCACCGACGCCAACCCCACCAGCAGCGAGATGCGCGCGCCGTACATCACCGCGGAGAGGATGTCGCGGCCCTGGTCGTCGGTACCAAGTGGGTATTGCCGCTGGCCCTCCGGCGACCACGCAGGCGGCAGGCGGGACGACATCAGGTCGAGGCTGGCGAGGTCGAAGGGGTTGTGCGGCGCGATCCACGGCGCACCGAACGCGGCGATCAGGCACACCACGAACACGAGCGCAGCCCCCATCGCCGCCGGCGAACCCGTGAAGCTGTGCCAGACCTCGCTGTCGCGCCAGCCACCGCGCGCCGCCGTCGTCGCCACCGTCATGGCTTCACGGTCACCCATTTGAAGAACATCATGTTGTCGGCCAGCTGTGTCAGCGTCACCGTCTTCTTCATGCCCCAGGCCAGCGCCTGCTGGTGCAGCGGCAGATGGCCGACGTCATCGGCGTGGATCTTGAACGCCTCGGCGATCATCGCGTTGCGCTTGCCCTGGTCCGTCTCGCTCTGGATCTTCAAGGTCAGCTCGTCCACCTTCGGGTTGCTGTAGCTGCCGAGGTTGAACTGGCCCTGGCCCTTGTCGCTGGGCGTGGCCATCAGCGAGGTCAGCGGGTTGTGCGCGTCGTAGGTGCCTGGTGTCCAGCCCAGCAGGTAGAAGCTGGTGTTGCGGCTGAGGATCTTCTGGAAATAGGTGGCCTTGCTCTCGGCCTGCAGGTTGATCTTCACGCCCACCTTGGCCAGCCCCGACGCCACCGCCTGGCAGATCTCGCCGTCGTTGACATAGCGGTCGTTCGGGCAGTTCATCGTCACCTCGAAGCCGGACGGGTAGCCGGCGTCGGCGAGCAGCTTCTTCGACGCTTCGGGGTCGTAGGGCAGACGCTTGTTCATCTCCGGCACGAAGCCCCGGATGCCCGGGCCGACCATCAGCGCCGTCGGAGCCGCCGCACCGCGCATGACACGGCTGCGGATGGCCTCGATGTCGATGGCCTGGTAGAAGGCCTGGCGCACCCGCACATCCTTGAACGGATTCTTGCCCTTCACGCTAGAGAACAGCAGTTCGTCGCGCTTCTGGTCCATGCCGAGGAAGATGGTGCGCAGCTCGGGGCCCTGCATCACCCGGAGTGCCGGGTTGCTGTTCAACCGCGCCACATCCTGCAGCGGCACCGGCTCCACGACGTCGATCTCGCCCGACAGCAGCGCAGCGACCCGGGTGGCGTCGTTGCCGATGGGGGTGAAGACGACCTCGTCGACATTGCTCTCCACCTTGTCCCAGTACGCAAAATGCCGCGTCAGCACGGTGCGCGCGCCCGGCTGGCGCTCCTTCACACGAAACGGGCCCGTGCCGTTGGCCTTGAACGACGCCAGGTTCTCGATGCCCTTGCGGCGGTCGACCGGCGTCACGGCCTTGTTCGTCTCGCACCAGGCGCGGTTCATCATGTAGACCAGCGTCAGCACGTCGGGCAGGATCGGGAACGGGGTCAGCGTCTCGATCTCGACCACCAGGTCGCTGACCTTGCGCACCGCCTTGATGCTGGAGGTGTAGCTCTTCATGTCGGAGCCATCGCCCGCGACCCGCTGGAAGCTGAACACCACATCGTCGGCGGTGAACGGCGCACCGTCATGGAATTTCACCCCCGGGCGCAGGTCGAAGCGCCAGACCGTCGGCGAGGTCTGCTTCCACCCGGTGGCCAGACCGGGCACGAGGCCGAGCTTCTTGTCGCGGGCCACCAGCGGCTCGTAGACATTGCCGGTGAAGGCCAGCTGCAGCGATTCGTTGAGCGAATGAGGGTCCATCGACACCGCATCGCCCTGGTTGGCCACCCTGAGCGTCACGGCCTGGGCCAGCGGCGCCAGGGTGAACAACAGGGCGCAGGTCAGGGAGGCAAGTCTGGGCTTCGTCATGGAAGACTCCTTTGTCGTGCAAGCAGGGAACGCCAGGAACAGGAAACCGGTCACCGCAGCATCGACTCAACGCCCGGTCGGCGTCGTCGCCACCCGCAGCCGCGGATCGACCGTCACATACAAGAGATCCACCACCATGTTGATCAGCACGAAGATCAGCGCGATCAGGCAGAGATAGGCCGCCATCACCGGAATGTCCGCGAACTGCACGGCCTGGATGAACAGCAGGCCCATGCCGGGCCACTGGAACACGGTCTCGGTGATGATCGCGAACGCGATCAGCGAGCCGAGCTGGAGACCGGTGATGGTGATGACCGGCACGAGGGTGTTGCGCAGGGCGTGGCGGAAGTGCACCACCCGGTCGCTCAGGCCCCGGGCACGGGCGAAGCGGATGTAGTCGGTGCGCAACACTTCCAGCATCTCGGCCCGGACGAGCCGCAGGATCAGCGTGAGCTGGAAAATCGACAGCGTGAGCGCGGGCAGCAGCAGGTGGCGCCAGCCGTCCGCGGTCAGCAGGCCGGTCTGCCAGGCGCCGAGCGACACCACATCCCCCCGGCCGAAACTTGGCAGCCAGTTCAGCCAGACCGCGAACACGAGGATGAGCAGGATGCCGATCAGGAAAGTCGGCAGCGACACGCCCAGCAGCGACAGCAACATCAGTGCCTGCGCCGACCAGCGCCCACGGCGCAGCGCAGCAAACACCCCCATCGGAATCCCGATCAGCAAGGCCAGCACGGCAGCGGCCAGCGCCAGCTCCAGCGTGGCGGGCAAGCGCTCCAGGATCAGGGACGAGACCTTGCGGCCCTGGCGCAGGCTCAGGCCGAACTCGCCCTGCACCGCCTGGGCGACAAAACGGGCGAACTGGACGGGCACGGGGCTGTCCAGACCCAGGTCGGCACGGAGCTGGGCGCGCTGCTCGGGTGTCGCGTCCTGCCCCACCATCGAGACGACCGGATCGCCCACATAGCGGAACAGCATGAAGGCGATCAGGGCCACGGACAGCATCACCAGCACACCCTGGGCCAGTCGGCGGAGCAGGAAAACGGTCATCGGCGCAGGGTGCCAGCGCAGTCACCGAATTGCAAGCAATGGAATCCCGCGAAAAACGCGATGGACTTTTTTCAGCGCAAGGTGGCCGGACCGTAGCAGGCTTCGACCTGGGCCTGGGTGTTGTCGGCGTCGGTCATGTAGGCCAGTCCGATGAGGGCACCGGGCGCCTCCCCGAAGGCGGCGAGGAAGTCGGCCTGTGCATCGCGCTCGTAGTGCCGCCAGTGGCGCAGCCGCTCGGGACCGGATTCGACGACGATCTTGCGGATGCGGTCCGAGCGGCCGTTGGTGATGATGGTACCGACCGGGGCTGAAGCATCCCAGACGTACATCAGCGTGGCATAGGGCGGCACTTCGCCCGTGAGGGTGTGGGCCAGCTCGAACAGCATCTGGTTGCGCGGTGACAGGCGCGCGGTGTCGCCATCGAAGGCCAGTACCAGACGGGCGGAGGCGTCGTCGCGGTCGATCTCCGCCACGGTCGCCTCCGGGCTGAGCGAATCGACCCACCAGGAGAACTGCAGGCTGCGCCACGCGGCAGGCTCCAGCCGCATGCCGCGGCGCCACAGGCTGGCGGAGCGGTTGGCACGGGCCTGCGTGCAGCGGTGGCCGGCGCGCACGGCAGGCGTGTATTCGGTGATGCGCTTGCCGGGCAGGCGCTGCACGGACCAGGTTTCACCCGGTGCCGTCACGGGATCTGGCGCGGAGACGGTGGCACAGCCGCACAGCAATGCCACCGCGGCCACCGCAGCGATGGGAAAGATCCGGTTCATGCCGGCCTCCATGAAAAAAGCCACCCGAAGGTGGCTCTTTGACGCGAGATCAAGACACCTGCTTGCGCAGGTGCCGGGATCAGAACGTGTGCAGGACGCCGAAGTCGTAGGCGTTCTTTTCCGTGCCGGTGTTGACGCGGCTGATGTCGGTGTACAGCTGGGTACGCTTCGACAGGTTGTGGCGATAGCCGATCGACGACTTCTTGGTGGTCGCAGCGGTACCCAGCTTTTGCTGAGCGTAGCCGAGCAGCACTCGGCCGGCGCCGACGTTGACCGAAGCACCCAGCAGGGCTTGCTTGATCTTGGCGTTGGCGTTGGTGTCACCGGCGCCAATGGCAGCGGTCAGGCGCGCCGGGCCGAAGGTGTAGCCGACACCAGCGGTCAGCAGGTTGTCGTTGGCACCGGTCGGGTTGTCATAGCCAACCGCAGCCAGCAGCGGGCCGGCAGCGTACTGCACGGCGACCGAGTACGGACGGTCAACACCGCCGGCTTCGAGTTCGGCGATGTCGGCAGCGACCTTCAGACCACCGAAGGTGCCGTCGTAGCGCAGCGAGTTCTGGGTGCGGATGCGGGCAACCGTGCCGGTCAGCGAAGCACCGCGCAGGCCACCGACGGTGTCACCACCGAACGGGTCGAAGGCGTTCTGTGCCAGGATGAAGGCTGCCGTGTACTGGCGACCCAGGTTCACGGTGCCGAACGCGCCGCCCAGACCAACGGTCGAGTAGCCATTCCACATCACGGCGCCAGCTTGGGCGCCAGTGTCAGGGCTGAAGCGGTGTTCGAAACCGAACAGCGCACGCATGCCACCGCCCAGGTCTTCCACGCCACGCACGCCGACACGGCTGCCCGAACCGTCCATGACGGCCTTGTCAGTGGTGCCAGCGGCCTTGCCGACGCCCAGGTCAACCTTGCCGTACAGCGTGACCGACGATTGAGCCGAAGCGGCACCAGCGAATGCGCCCAGAACGGCGAGAGCGAGCAGAGACTTCTTCATGCAAATATCTCCTAGGTTGAACTAGAGGGTCCTGCAGCGCGGGGTGTCGTCTCACGACACTGCCCGGACAGGCCTACCTCCTCAGCGGAAGCTGGCACTATTGCACCAGACGGGTTCGACGCTTGCCAAGCGGGACTTCGTGAATAGGCACATTCGCGTTGTCAGGGTGCAACAAGGCGCGGAATCCGAGGTCCAATATGACACATCGACCGCAATCACCCGACAACAGCGACCACGCAAGGTTGATCTGACGCGGCCAGCGGCCCATGCGCAGAAGCCTAAACTCTCCCCCCATGAGAACGCTCACGCCGATTGACCGCCTGCTGTGCGTGGCAGACCAGAGTCTGCGCACCCTCTGGGGGCACCACCACGCCCAGCGACCCACACCGCGCCCATCTTCCGCTGCCGGGGATCCGCCGCCTGCGCTGGATGAGGCCGAGCAGCGCCTGTCAGGCGCCTTGATTCGCGTGGACCATGTCGGCGAGGTGTGCGCCCAGGCGCTCTACACCGCACAGGCCCTGTCCACCCGCGACCACCAGCTGCGCGCGCATCTGATCGCCGCCTCGGAAGAGGAAACCGACCATCTGGCGTGGACGGAACAACGGCTGCGCGAACTGGGCGCCCGGCCTTCGCTGCTCAATCCGCTCTGGTATGCAGGCGCTTTTGCCATCGGCACCGTGGCTGCGCGGATGGGGGACCGGACCAGCCTCGGTTTTGTCATCGAGACCGAGCGCCAGGTGGAAGAGCACCTCGACAGCCACCTCGCTCGCCTGCCAGCCAACGACACCACCTCCAGGGCCATCGTCACCCAGATGCGGGATGACGAGATCCGGCATGCCGAAGCAGCGCAGCAGGCCGGTGGCGTGCGTCCGCCGCTGCCGGTGCGCTGGCTGATGCGCTCGGCGGCCAAGGTCATGACGACCACGGCCCACCGGATCTGAAACTCGGTTCCCGGCCAGGGTGACCGGCCCGGACCAGGCTCAGACGGTCGTGTCGACCACCTCGACCTGCAGCTCGATCTCGGCCGTCTTGGCCAGCATCGCCGTGGCGGAGCAGTATTTGTCGTACGACATCTGCACCGCGCGGCGCACCGCCGGCTCGGGCAGCTTCGCACCGCTCACGACGAACTGCATCACGATGCGGGTGAACACCTTGGGCTCGGTCTCCGCCCGATCGGCATGGACCTTGACCTGGCAGCCCTGCACCTTGTGGCGGCCACGCTGCAGGATCAGCACCACGTCGTAGGCCGTGCAGGCCCCCGCTCCGGCGAGCAAGGTCTCCATCGGCCGGGGAGCCAGGTTGCGGCCACCACCTTCGGGTGCGCCATCCATCATCAGCAGGTGGCCGCTGCCGGTTTCGGCCGAAAACGCCATGCCGGAAGCCGGCATCCAGTTGATCGTGCAGTCCATGACGTGTCGAAATCAGAAGAACAAGCCGGGATTGTGACTTGCTGACACTGCATTGAGCCCTGCACCTTCGTTGCAACGCAGCAATCGCTTTGGTACACTTTCCAACAAGCAATTGGGAGTGCCCCCTAGAACTTTTCCAAGAAAAGGCACTCTCAAGCAACGGTTGTCTCCTCCACCCTCCTCCAAAGGTGGATTGAGCCCGAGGTGAAAACCTCGGGCTTTTTTTCGTCACCGAGTTCCGTGACTGCGAGTTCCATGATGCCCTCCGAGCGCCAGACCCTGCTGACCAGCTACCTCCAACGCATCCTCACGGCCAAGGTCTATGACGTGGCACGCGAGACCGAACTGGATCCCGCACGCAGTCTCTCGGCGCGCCTGGGCAATCAGATCCTGCTGAAGCGCGAGGACAACCAGCCCGTGTTCAGCTTCAAGCTGCGTGGCGCCTACAACAAGATGGCGCACCTGACGGCCGAGCAGCTCGCCCGCGGCGTGATCTGCGCCTCTGCCGGCAACCACGCACAGGGCGTCGCGCTGAGCAGCAAGCGCCTGGGCTGCCGCGCCGTCATCGTGATGCCCGAGACGACGCCGCAGGTGAAGGTCGACGCAGTGCGGGCACTCGGCGGCGAGGTGGCGCTGATCGGCGAGAGCTACAACGACGCCCATGACCACGCCATGCAGCTGGCGGAAATCGAAGGCCTCACCTTCGTCCACCCCTTCGACGACCCCCACGTCATCGCCGGCCAGGGCACCATCGGCATGGAGATCCTGCGCCAGCACCAGGGACCGATCGATGCCGTGTTCGTCGCCATCGGCGGCGGCGGGCTGATCTCGGGTGTGGCGGCCTACCTGAAAGCCGTGCGGCCGGAGATCAAGGTCATCGGGGTGCAGACGGTCGATTCCGACGCGATGCTGCAGTCGGTGCGCGCCGGCCACCGGGTTCGGCTCCACGATGTCGGCCTCTTCGCCGACGGCACTGCAGTGAAGTACGTCGGCGAGGAAACCTTCCGCGTCGCCCGCGAACTGGTGGACGAGTTCATCGTGGTGGACACCGACGCGGTCTGTGCAGCGATGAAGGACGTGTTCCAGGACACCCGCTCGGTGCTGGAGCCCTCGGGCGCGCTGTCGGTCGCGGCAGCCAAGCAGTACGTTGCCCGGGAAGGCTGCACCGGCAAGACCTTCGTCGCCATCACCTGCGGCGCCAACATCAACTTCGACCGCCTGCGCTTCGTCGCCGAGCGGGCCGATGTGGGCGAGGAGCGCGAGGCGCTGTTCGCGGTGACGATCCCCGAGGAGCGTGGCTCGTTCAAGCGTTTCTGCGAGCTGATCGGCCCGCGCAGCGTCACCGAGTTCAACTACCGCATCAGCGACGAGCGCAAGGCCCACATCTTTGTCGGACTGAGCACGACCACCCGCGGCGAGTCGGCGCAGATCGGCGCGCTGTTCGCCACGCAGGGCTTTGCCGCCCTGGACCTGACCCATGACGAACTGGCCAAGGCCCACCTGCGCCACCTCGTCGGCGGACGCTCGGATCTGGCGGTGAACGAGCGCCTGTTCCGCTTCGAATTCCCGGAGCGGCCGGGCGCACTGATGCGTTTCCTGTCGAGCATGCACCCGGACTGGAACATCAGCCTGTTCCACTACCGCAACCAGGGCGCCGACTACGGCCGCATCCTCGTCGGCATCCAGGTTCCGGGCGCAGACGAAGCAGCGTTCCAGCGCTTCCTCGACACGCTGGCCTACCCCTGTGTCGAGGAGACGGACAACCCGGTCTACCGGCTGTTCCTGCGCTGAAGGCCATCTCCACCGAACTGCGCCGGATTTCACTGAATCCGCGCGGGACGGCATCGGCCGCCGCCAGCCGCACGCGCACAATCTGCGGCCATGCGCCCTGACTCCACGCCCCTGATCCCGTCGACGGCCCACCCTGCCCTGCAGGAGGCGCTGCAATTCAAGCTGCGGCGCCGGGTCAGCGCGGCAGGCCACCTGGGCGAGCTGCTGCCGCTGGCGATGCGGATCGGGCTGCTGCAGCAGCAACTGCGTCCGCGCCTGCGACAGCCGCAGCTGCTGCTCTTCGTCGGGGACCACGGCATCGCCGTCGACCTGAACCCGCCCCAGCACACCAGCACCACCTCGCAGGTCCAGGCCGTGCTGGACAACCGCGTGCCGCTGCCACTCTTCGCACACCAGCAAGGCCTGAGTGTCAGCGTGGTCGATTGCGGCCTGGCCACGCCGCTGCCGATCGGGCCGGGCGTGCTGTCGCGCAAGATCGCCCACGGCACGCGCAACTGCAGGCTGACCGCGGCGATGTCGCTCGATCAGGTGAATTCCGCCATCCGCGCCGGCATGGAGATCGCGCAGGCACTGCCGGGCAATGTGCTGGGCTGCGCAGGGCTGGGCGTCGGGTCACGCGAGTCGGCGGCACTCGTCATCGCGCGGGTCACCGGGCGTCCACTGCTCGACCTGGTCCACGCTGGGCCGCAGATGGACCGCGAGGAGCTGGAGCACACGATGTCGGTGCTGCAGACCGCGCTGAACCGGCACGGCCCGATCGAGGATCCGGTCCAGGCGCTGGCCACCTTCGGCGGATTCGAGATGGCGATGATGGTCGGTGCGATGCTCAAGGCGGCCGAGCAGCGCAGCCTGATCCTGGTCGACGGCCTGCCCGCCTGCGCGGCGCTGCTCATCGCCACCCACATCGCGGGCCCGGTGATCGACTACTGCCTGTTCTGCCGCAGCACCGACCACCACGGCCTCGACACCGCACTGGCCGGCTTCGAGAGCACGGCGCTGCTGGCGCTCGGTCTGGAAAGCCTGGACGGCACTGGCATCGCCCTGAGCTGGCCCCTGGTGCGGGCCGCGGCCGCCTTGCTGACGGATGTCGTCGATCCGGTGGAGCCTCTGCCCCCCAGCACCGAGCCGGAGCAGACCACCCCGGGTGAGGACCTCGGCCACGAATACATCCGGATGCCGTGAGGCCTGGCGTGGTGCAGATGGGGAGGGCGAGGGCGGTGTTTCAGCGGGCCTGGTTCGGGTCGCCCATGCCGCCGGTGACGGTGCCAGCCTGGTCAGCGGACGGATCCTGCTGGAGCGGCGGCATCTGGGGCGGTTGCATCGGCGGTTGCATCGGGGACGGCATCTGCCCCTGCATGGGCGGCGAGACCCCCGGCATGGCAACCCCGGGCAAGATGCCCGTGGCCGGCGGCGGCAATTGGGGGAGGTCCAGCGTGAGCTGGCTCGCCGCGCCGGCCGGGCCGAGGCTGACGCCCTTGGCCGTCACACCCTGCAGCACCCACTGGCCATCGACCGGCGCCCCCAGCCGCACGACACGCGGCGGCTGGTCATCCACCGACAGCACCGCCCAGCTCGCGCCAGCCCCGGTCGAGGCCACGGCGCCGACCAGCT
Source organism: Sphaerotilus sp. (assembly GCF_034519685.1). Lineage (GTDB taxonomy): Bacteria > Pseudomonadota > Gammaproteobacteria > Burkholderiales > Burkholderiaceae_C > Sphaerotilus. The sequence continues at coordinate 1,493,251 of NZ_JAXHOF010000003.1, forward strand.
TGAAGCGTGCGGCGGCAGCCGGCGGCGGCGCCACCTCGCCGACCGGGGCCACGGCACCCAGCAGGCGCAGCACATCCCCCCGGACCGCCTGGTCGATCGCCACCGTCTGCACCTGGGGCGGTACTGCGCCGGGGCGCGCGAACAGGCGCAAGCCCCAGAACACGAGACTTCCCGCCAGAGCGGCCCACACCAACCATGCTGTCCATCGTGCTGCCATGGGGGCGGATTATGATCGACGGCCCCGCTGCTCTCAGTGCACTTCGGACCCCACATTCATGAAATCCTTGCGACACGCCGCACAGCGCGGCTTCACCCTGATCGAGCTGATGGTGGTGCTGGTGATCATCGGCGTGCTGGCGTCCCTGGTCGTGCCCAGTGTGCTCGACCGCGTCGACGAGGCCAAGGTCACCGCCGCGCGCACCGATGTCAACAGCCTGATGGAGGCCCTCAAGCGGTACCGCCTCGACAACCAGCGCTATCCGACCAGCGAGCAGGGCCTGCAGGCGCTGGTCGCCAAGCCGGCCACCGGCCCGATCCCGCCCAACTGGAAACCCACGCTCGACAAGCTGCCCAACGACCCCTGGGGCCGCCCCTACCAGTTCGCCAACCCCGGTGTGAAGGGCCCGATCGACGTGTTCAGCTACGGTGCGGATGGCCAGGCCGGTGGCGAAGGCAAGGACGCGGACATCGGCTCCTGGCAATGACCCGGTGACACAAGCACAAGCGGTGCGGCGCACCCGCGGATTCACCCTGCTGGAGCTGATGGTGGTCGTGGCCATCATCGCGCTGGCGAGTGCCGCTGTCACGCTGGCCCTGCCCGACACCGCCAGCACGCGACTCGAACGCGAGGCCACCCGGCTGATCGCCATCCTCGAAACCGCACGTGTCCAGGCCCGCGCGCTGGGCACGCCGGTGCGCTGGGTGCCGGGACGTCCGCGCCAGACCGCCAACGACAGCCCCGACCAGCCGGTCCCGGATTTCCATTTCACCGGGCTGCCGGACAACCACGGCCTGCCTGACCGCTGGTCCGACGCCGATCTCGCCGGCAAGATCGGCGTGCTGCTGCCCCCGGGCCAGAACGGCATCCTGCTCGGCCCGGAGCCTGTCATCCCGCCCCAGACCTTGACCCTGCAGCTCGACGACAAGCGCCTGCGCCTGTCCACCGATGGCCTGAGCGCCTTTGCGGAAAGCCCCGATGCCCCGACGCCGCAGTGAGTCGGGCCAGCGCGGCCTCACGCTGATCGAGGTGCTGGTCGCGCTGGCGATCGTCGCCATCACGCTGGCCGCCGGCATCAAGGCGGCCGGCACCCTGACCAGCAACACCCAGCGCCTGGCCGACACGCTGGCCGGGCAGTGGTGTGCCGACAACTACCTCACCCGGCTGCGGCTGGAGCGGCAACTGCCGCCCATCGGCGACAGCGAGTTCAGCTGCGAACAGGTCGGCCAGACCTTCCAGGGCCGCGTCGCCGTCCGCCCGACCCCCAACCCGCTCTTCCGCCGCATCGACGTCCGCATGCTCGACCCCGAAGGCCAGCATCTGCTGCTCTACACCACCGTGATGTCCCGACTCTGAGGCCCGCGGGTCCGATACCGATACCGATGCCGATGCGCCCCTCCCCTTCCCGACGCCCCGCGGGCTTCACCCTGATCGAGGTGCTGGTGTCGCTGTTCATCCTGGCGCTGATGTCGGCGATGGCCTGGCAGGGGGTCGACGCGATCGCCCGCAGCCGCGAATCGACGCAGGCCCGCATGGACCGGCTGCTGCGGCTGCAGACCGTGCTGGCGCAGTGGGAAGCGGATGTGCAGGCGGTGATCGACACCCAGGTCGTGCCGGGACTGAATTTCGACGGCGCCACGCTGCGCATGACACGCCGCCAGCCCGATGGCGTGCAGGTGGTGGCCTGGACGCTGCGCAGCGGCACCCTCTACCGCTGGACCGCCCCACCCTCGAACGCGCTCGACACGCTCCAGGAGGGCTGGATGCGCAGCTACCAGCTGCTCGGCAACGAGGCCGGCACGCTGACCATGCTGGACAAGGTCGCGCAGTGGCAGCTCTTCGTCTTCCTGACCAGCAGCAACGGCTGGAGCAACGCCCAGTCCAGCGGCGACCTGGCCCAGGTGCCACCTGCACCGGTCGACCCGCCCCCGGCGGAGCCCGGAGCCTCCGGCCCGGGCAACGGCGTGGTCAGTGCCGCGCCGCCGATCGTGGTCAACCAGGATGCGCTGCCGGACGGGCTGCGCCTGGTCATCGGCTTCGCCCCCGGCGGCGCGGCAGACGGCGCACTCACCCGCGAGGTCCGGCTTGTCCATCCGTGAAACACTGACCCCATGACGCAGCCGCCCGCGATTCCCCGACCCCAGCGCGGCGCCGCCCTGCTCACGGCGATGATCATCGTCACGCTCGTGGCCACGCTGGCCTCCGGCATGGTCTGGCAGCAATGGCGCGCGCTGCAGGTCGAGGCGGCCGAGCGGGCGCAGACGCAGTCGCAATGGGTGCTGCAGGGCGCGCTCGACTGGACCCGCATGATCCTGCGCGAAGACGCCCGCGAAGGTGGCGCCGACCACCTGGGCGAGCCGTGGGCCGCGCCGCTGGCCGAGGCCCGGCTGTCCACCTTCCTCGCCGCCGACCGGGCGATGGCCGAGGATGCGCCGGACGCCTTCCTGTCCGGTCGCATCGAGGACGCCCAGGCGCGCTACAACCTGCGCAACCTCGTCCAGCAAGGCAAGGTCAGCCGGGCCGAGCTGCAGACGCTGGAGCGCCTGTGCGGTTTCCTCGGTCTGAGCGGCGATGTCGCGCCGCGACTGGCCGAGGCCATGCGCCGCGCGACCCCGGGCAGCAGCGCCGAACCGCCTGCGGACAGCGTCGGCAGCAGCAGCGATGGCAGCGGCACCAGCGTGCCCCTGCCGCTCATGCCCGCTTCGGTCGACGACCTCGGCTGGCTGGGGCTGGACGCCGCCACCGTCCAGCGCCTGAAGCCCTATGTCGTGCTGCTGCCGCGCGAGACGCCGGTCAACCTGAACACTGCACCGAAGGAGGTCATCGCCGCGGTGCTGCCCGGTGTCGATCTGGCCAGCGCGGAGCGGCTGGTGCAGTCGCGGCTGCGCGACCACCTGAAGACACCGGCCGATGCCAAGGCCGTGCTGGGTGAGCGGGCCTTGACCGACGCGCGGCGGGTGGGTGTCAACACCAGCTATTTCATCGTCCACGGCGCGCTGCGGCTGGACCAGGTGGTCGTCGCCCAGCGCTCGCTGCTGGAGCGCAACGGGCGCGAAGTGCGCGCCCTGTCCACACAGCGCGTGCGCGACCTCGCGGAACTGGAAAGTACCTTGCAGCGATGAGCACAGACCGCAGGATCGGCCGTCTCTCACAGGCTGGCAGCAGGCCGGCACCTACAATCGGCCCGACTTCCTACCCCCATCCATGAGCCTGCTCGCCATCCAGTTGCCCACCCGCACCCGCCTGCGTCCGCAGGTCCGTGCGTCTGCGCAGGGCTCCGGTGCCCGGGCCGAGCTGGGCTTCGTGCTCAGCCCGGACGGGCAATCGGTCCAGTCCGAAGGGCAATGCGCTCCCTCGCTGCTGCCCAAGGCCACCACCGTGGTCGCCGTGCTGGCACCGGCCGACGTCGCATTCCACCGCCTGACCTGCCCGAAAGCCCCGGCGGCGCGCCTGCGCGCCGCCCTCGCCGGGATACTGGAAGAGCAGGTGCTCGACGAGGTCGACCAGCTCCACCTGGGCCTGGCCCCGGACGCGCGTCCCGGCGAGGACACCTGGGTCGCCGCCATCGACCGGGCTTGGCTGAGTGCCGAGCTGGCGGCGCTGGAGAGCGTCGGCGTGGTCGTGGACCGGGTCGTGCCCGGACTGTGGCCGGATGCGCAGGCCCACGGACATTTCCATGTGCCCCTGGACGAAGACAAGCCCCGCACGCTGCTCACCTGGGCGGACCTGCAGGGCGTGAGCACCTGGCCGCTGCAGGGCAGCCTCTCGCGCGGCCTGCTGCCCGAGCCGCTGGCCGAGGACACGCTGTGGACCGCAGACCCGGCCGCGGCCGCACCGGCCGAGCGCTGGCTGGGCCAGCCGGTGCAGGTCCTGGGCATGGGGGCCCGGCTGCTGGCCTCGGCGCAGAGTGGCTGGAACCTGCGCCAGTTCGACTTGGCCGCACGCCACCGCGGGCTGGCCCTGCTGCGCGACGCGGGCAAGCAGTTCCTCACGCCGGGGTGGCGGCCGGTGCGCCTGGGACTGGTCGGGCTGGTGCTGGCGCATCTGGTCGGGCTGAACGCCTGGGCCTGGATGCAGCGCACCGAGCTGCAGACCCGCCGCACCGCGGTGACCAGCCTGCTGCGCACCACGCATCCGCAGGTGCGCGCCGTGCTGGACGCGCCCTTGCAGATGGCACGCGAGAACGAACTGCTGCGCGCCAGCGCCGGTCGCCCTGGCGAGAACGATCTGGAGCCGCTGCTGCAGGCCGCCGCCAGTGTCTGGCCGGACGGCCGCCCGCCCCAGCTGCTGCGCTATGAAAACGGCCGCCTCTCGCTGGGCGCCCCCGGCGTGGGCGCCGCGGAACTGGCCCAGATGCGCGCCACGCTGGAGCCAGCGGGCTGGAGCGTCGACCAGGACGACAACCAGATCACCCTGAGCCGCCCGACCGCCGGGAGTGCTGCCCGATGAAGCCCCTCCTCTCCCTTTCGCGGTCCGCCGCACTGCAGGCACAGCTCGCCCCGCTGCAGCAGCGCTGGCAGGCCCTGGCGCCCCGCGAGCGCCTCGGCGCCACGCTCGGTCTGGGACTGCTGCTGGTGTTTCTGGTCTGGAGTCTCGCGGTGCAGCCCGCCCTCAAGACCCTGCGCACCGCCCCCGCCCAGCAGGCCACGCTGGATGCCCAGCTCGCCCAGATGCAACGCCTGGCGGCGGAAGCCTCCGAGCTGCGGGCGCTGCCCCCGGTCGATCCGTTGCAGGCGGATGCCGCGCTGCAGTCGGCCACCGAACGCCTGGGGGCCGCCGCCCGCCTGCAGCGCAGCGGCGAGCGCGTCAACATCACCTTCACCGGCGTCGAGCCGGCGGCGATGATGGCCTGGCTGGCCGAAGTGCGGGCCGCTGCCAGGGTGCGCGTGGTCGAGGCCCAGCTCAGCCGTGTCGGTGCGGGCTACAGCGGCAGTCTCGTGCTGACGCTGCCCTCCCCGCCCACCCAGCGCTGACAAGGAAAGAGCCGACCCCATGGCCCGACCCGGCATTCCCTGGCGCCCGACCTACCAGCCTTCGGCGCAACCCTCGATCTTCGGCAACCCGAGCCGCAAGGCCACTGGCCATGGCTGGGTGGCGCAGGCCCGTGCCAGCCGGCGCTGGGCGGTGGTCGGCGCGGCCGCAGGGACGCTGATCGCCCTCGTCGCCTTCGCGCCGGCGCACTGGCTGGCCCAGGCCGTCGCCAGTGCGACACAGCAGCGCGTGCTGCTCGCCAACGCTCAAGGCACCGTGTGGTCCGGCGATGCCGTGCTGATCCTCGGCGCCGGCGTCGGCAGCCGGGATGCGCGCGCACTGCCCGGCCGCATCCGCTGGAGCCTGCGTCCCGCCAGCAGCGCCATCCGCCTCGCGCTGCGGCACGATTGCTGCCTCAACGGCGAACAGGTGCTGCTCGTGCGCCCCGGCATCGGACAGGCGCAGGTGTCGGTCCAGCCCGGTGCGGCAGGCCCGGGCGACTGGGTCGGTCAGTGGCCGGCCGCCTGGCTGGTCGGCCTGGGCACGCCGTGGAACACCCTGCGCCCTGGCGGCGCCCTGCGCCTGACCACGCAGGACCTGTCGCTGCGCTGGGCCCAGGGCCGCTTCGCGATGACGGGCAGCGCGGGGCTGGAGCTGCGCGACTTTTCTTCCCGCCTGTCGACGCTGCCGCGGCTGGGCAGCTACCGCGTCACGCTCAGCGGCGACCCGGCACAGGCCGGCACCGCGATGGTGACGCTGGACACCCTCGACGGCGCCCTGCGGCTCAGTGGCTCGGGCAGCTGGAGCATGAGCGGCCTGCGCCTGCGCGGCGAAGCCACCGCCACCGACGCCGACCGCCCGGCCCTGAACAACCTGCTCAACATCATCGGACGGCGCCAAGGCGCGCGCTCCCTGCTCACGATCGGATGACCATGACGCTGTGCCCACGTCCCTCCGCCCCGCGCCGCGTGCTCGCCGCGGCGCTGGCCGGCACCCTGGCCCTCGGCCACCTCGCCCCGCTGCAGGCGCAGTCCTCGCGCCGCAATGCACCCGCCACGGCCAAGGTCACGGTGAACTTCGTCAACGCCGACATCGAGGCGGTCTCGCGCGCGATGGCCGCCATCGTCAAGCGCCAGATCCTGGTCGACCCGCGGGTGCGCGGCCAGATGACGCTCTACAGCGAGCAGCCGCTGAGCGAGCGCGAGGCGTTCCTGAACTACCTGTCGGTGCTGCGCGGGCTGGGCTTCACGGTGGTGGATGTCGCCGGGCTGCTCAAGGTCGTGCCCGAGGCCGAGGCCAAGCTGCAGACCGGCACCGTCTCGGTCGGCAACGTCATGCGCACCGGCGACCAGATCCTCACGCAGGTCTTCCCGCTCAAGCACGAGAACGTCAACAACCTCGTGACCGTGCTGCGCCCGCTGATCACGCCCAACAACACCATCAACGCCAATCCCGGCAACAACACGCTGGTCATCACCGACTACGCCGACAACCTGCAGCGCCTGGCCCGCATCATCGCCGCGCTGGACACGCCCGCCGCCACCGACGTCGAGGTCATCCCCATCCGGAACGGCTCGGCGTCGGACCTGGCACCCATGGTGCAGCGCTTCGCCGACTCGTCCGCCGGTGGCGCACCCGGCGCCCCGGCTGCGATGGCGGGAGGTGTGGCGATCATGGCCGACCCGCGCACCAACTCGCTGCTGGTGCGGGCGCCGAATGCGGCGCGGCTGGCCGTCATCCGCGGCGTGATCGACAAGCTCGACCGGCCCGCTCCGACCGGCAGTCCCGCCGGCAACATCTATGTCGTCTACCTGAAGAACGCCGACGCCACCCGGCTCGCGGCCGTGCTGCGCGCCGCCTACGGTGCCGGCGGCAGCGGGGCCACGGGTGGCGGAACGGGGGCTGGCAGCACTGGCCTGGGCACCGGCTCGGCCAACAACGCGGGCAGCGTCTCCACTGCCCTCGGCGGCCAGGGGAACACCGGCGCTTCGGCGCAATCGACCTCGCCCGTCACCGCCTCGGCCAGTCCGTCGACCGGCGGCTTCGTGCAGGCCGACCCCGCCACCAACGCCCTGATCATCACCGCGCCGGAGCCGGTCTACCGCCAGCTGCGCGCCGTCATCGACCAGCTCGACGCCCGCCGCGCGCAGGTCTACGTCGAGTCGATGATCGTCAAGATGGACGCCAACCAGGCGGCCGAGTTCGGCTTCCAGTGGCAGGGCCTGCTGGGCAAGAACGGCGACAAGTACGGCGTGGTCGCCGGCACTAACTACAGCGCCAACAGCGGTGCTGGCTCAAACCTCGTCACGCTGTCCACCTCGAATGCCACCACCGGCATCAGCCTGGGCGCCGGCCTGAACGTCGGGCTGATCCAAGCCATCAACGGCGTCTACACGCTGGGTGCGCTGGCCCGCTTTCTGGAGAGCAGCACCGGCGCCAACATCCTGTCCACCCCGAACCTGGTTGCCCTCGACAATGAGGAAGCCAAGATCGTCATCGGCCAGAACGTGCCCTTCATCACCGGCAGCTTCACCAACACCGGCTCCAACAACGGCTCGGCCAACCCCTTCCAGACCATCGAGCGCAAGGACGTCGGCCTGACGCTGCGCATCAAGCCGCAGATCGGCGAGAACGGCACGGTGCGGATGCAGATCTACCAGGAGAACTCCAGCGTCATCGCCGGCACGACGTCCTCCAGCGCCGGCCCGTCGACAGAGAAGAGTTCGATCGAGACCTCGGTGGTGGTCGATGACGGCCAGATCATGGTGCTCGGCGGGCTGCTCAAGGACGAATACACCGACGGCGAGGACCGCGTGCCCGGTCTGGCCAGCATCCCGGTGTTCGGCAACCTGTTCAAGGCGCAGAACCGCAAGCGCATCAAGACCAACCTGCTGGTCTTCCTGCGTCCGGTCGTGATGCGCACCCAGGAAGACGCCAATGCGCTGACCCTGGACCGCTACGACATGATCCGCGCCCGCCAGCAGGAGGGCCAGCCCAAGCCCTCGTCGGTGCTCGGCATCAACGAGGCCCCGGTGCTGCCCGAACAGCGGCGCGGCGAGCGGGCCTCGCCGATGTCGCCGACCGCACCCGCAACGCCGGCCACCACCACACCGGGCCGCTGACCGTGCGCCATCCCCTGCCCTACGCCTGGGCGAAAGCCCAGCGCCTGCTGCTCGAAGACGACGGTGACCGCCTGGTGCTGTGGGCCGACGCCGACGCCCCACGCTCGGCACTGGCCGAAGTGCTGCGCCTGCACGCCATCGACGCGATCGAGCGCGAAGCCCCCGAGCGCCTCGCCCAGCGCATCGCGCAAGCCTATGCCGGCGGTGAATCCAGCGCCGCGGCGGTGGTCGGCGAAGTGGAGAGCGCGGTCGACCTGAGCCGGATGATGCAGGACCTGCCCGCCGTGGAAGACCTGCTCGAAGCCGCCAACGACGCGCCGATCATCCGCATGCTCAACGCCCTGCTGACGCAGGCGGCCAAGGACGGCGCGAGCGACATCCACATCGAGCCGTATGAGCGTTCATCGGCCGTGCGCTTCCGCGTCGACGGCACGCTGCGCGAGGTGGTGCAGCCGAACAAGGCGCTGCACGCCGCGCTCATCAGCCGCCTGAAGATCATGGCTGAGCTGGACATCGCCGAAAAGCGCCTGCCGCAGGACGGCCGGATCTCGCTGCGCATCGGCGGTCGCGCGATCGACGTGCGCGTCTCGACGCTGCCGGGCGTGCATGGCGAACGCGCCGTGCTGCGCCTGCTCGACAAGGGCGAGGCCAAGTTCTCGCTGCAGGGTCTGGGCATGCAGGGCGACACCTACACGCGCTTTTCCGGCCGCATCCAGCAGCCGCACGGCATCGTCCTTGTCACCGGCCCGACCGGTTCCGGCAAGACGACCACGCTCTACGCCGCGCTCGGCCAGGTCGACACCACCACCACCAACGTGCTGACCGTCGAGGATCCGGTGGAATACGAACTGGGCGGCATCGGCCAGACGCAGGTCAACGCCAAGATCGACCTGACCTTCGCCAAGGCGCTGCGGGCGATCCTGCGGCAAGACCCGGACGTCATCATGATCGGCGAGATCCGCGACCACGAGACGGCGCAGATCGCCGTGCAGGCCTCGCTGACCGGCCACCTCGTGCTCGCCACGCTGCACACCAACGACGCGCCGAGCGCCGTGACGCGGCTGACGGACATGGGCATCGAGCCCTTCTTGCTGAGTTCGTCGCTGCTGGGCGTGCTGGCGCAGCGGCTGGTGCGCAAGCTGTGTCCGGCGTGCAAGCGCGAAGGCGACGACGGCCGCTGGCACCCGGTGGGCTGCGACGCCTGCGGACACAGCGGCTACAAGGGCCGCACCGGTGTGTACGAGCTGATGGTGGTCGATGACGCGGTGCGCGCGCTGGTCCACAGCCGCGCCAGCGAGTCGGAGCTGATCGCCGCGGCCCGTGCGGGCGGGCTGCGCTCGATGCGCGAGGACGGCGAGCGGCTGGTCGCCACCGGCGTCACGTCGCTGGAAGAGCTGCTGCGCGTGACGCGCGACTGAACCGGACCCCGCGCCCATGCCCGCCTACCGATACGAAGCCCTCGATGCCGCCGGCAAGACCCAGACCGGGCTGCTCGAAGGCGACAACGCCAAGGCGGTGCGCTCGCAGTTGAGGGCGCGGGCGCTGGTGCCGCTGGATGTGCAGCCGGTCGCCTCGGAAGCGGCGGCCACGGCGGCGGCGGGCGGCTCGATGATGCGCCGCCGGGTGTTCTCGGCGACGACGCTGGCGATCTGGACGCGGCAGCTCGCCGGGCTGGTCGGCGCCGGGTTGCCGCTGGAGCGCGCCCTGACCGCGCTGGCCGACGAGGCCGAAGACCCGCGCCAGCGCGACCTGCTCGCCCACCTGCGCGCCGAGGTGAACGGCGGCTCGCCCTTCGCCAGTGCGCTGGGCGGGGCGCCGCGCGAGTTCGATGACGTGTACCGCGCCGTGGTCGCCGCGGGCGAGCAGAGCGGCCAGCTCGGGCGCGTGCTGGAAAAGCTCGCCGACGACCTGGAGGAGCGGCAGGCACTGAAGTCGAAGCTGGTCGGCGCGACGCTGTACCCGGCCATCGTCTCGGTGGTGGCGGTGGTGATCGTCGTCTTCCTCGTCACCTACGTGGTGCCGCAGGTGGCGCAGGTGTTCGCCGGCAGCAAGAAGGCGCTGCCCTTTCTCACCAGCGCGATGCTGGCCCTGAGCGCCTTCCTGCGCACCTGGGGCTGGGCATTGCTGCTGGGGCTGATCGGCGCGGGCGGGCTGCTGGTGCTGGCGCGGCGCAACGAGGCCACGCGGGAGCGGCTGGACGCAGCGGTGCTGACGGTGCCGATCGTCGGCCGGCTGGCGCGCAGCTACAACGCGGCGCGTTTCGCGGGCACGCTGGCGATGCTGGCCGGCTCGGGCGTGCCGATCCTGAAAGCCCTGCAGGCGGCGGCCGAGACGCTGTCGAACCGCGCGATGCGGGCCGACGCGCTGGCCGCGCTGGTGCAGGTGCGGGAAGGCGCACCGCTGGCCTCGGCGCTGTCGTCGAAGAAGCGGTTTCCGGGGCTGCTGTCGATGTTCGCGCGCCTGGGCGAGCAGACCGGCGAGCTGCCCGTGATGCTGCAGCGCGCCGCCACCCAGCTCAGCGCCGAGGTCCAGCGCCGCGCGATGCAGATGGCCACCATCCTGGAGCCGATGCTGATCGTGGTGATGGGCGCGATGGTGATGGTGATCGTGCTGGCGGTGCTGCTGCCGATCATTCAGCTCAATACGTTCGTGAAGTGACCGTACTGCGTCGCTTGAACAGCAGTGCGGACTGCGGCCTCACCCGCCGCTCAGCGCCAGCACGAAGTTCACCTGCTCGGTCGGCGGCAGCGGAGCGTTCAGATCGAACAGCGGTCGCCCGTTGACGAAGACCCGCAGATGCGGGCGGATGCGCTCCTGTTCATCGACGATGCGGAAACGCAGCCCGGGATACCGCGCCTCCAACCCGTCCAGCACGGCGCCCAGCGTGTCGCCAGCCCCGTCGATGAGCGGCGCGCCGGTATAGGACTGCAGCGCCGACGGAATGAGCACCCTCACCGCAGATCCACCACATCAAGCGCGTAGATCTCCGGCAGGTGCTGCACCAGCGGCGCCCACGCGGCCCCTTCATCCCGGCTGATCCACAGCTCCCCGCTGGTCGTGCCGAGGTACAGCCCCACCGGGTCGCCCGCGTCGGCGCACATCGCCTGGCGCTTCAGCGTCCACCACGCCTGGCTGCGCGGAAACCCGACGTCCTGGCGTTTCCAGGTGCGGCCGGCGTTGTGCGTGACGTAGGCGGCCGGCTTGCCTTGCGGGCTGGTGCGTGGCCAGACATCCGAGCCGTCCATCGGGAACACCCAGGCGGTGTCGGCATCCCGCGGGTGCACCACCATCGGGAAGCCGATCGCCCCCACCTTGGCCGGCATGGCGTCACCAATGGACACCCAGTCGGCGTCCGGCCGGTCCTGGCGGAAGATGCCGCAGTGGTTCTGCTGGTAGAGCCGGTCGGGCTGGCTCGGGCAGCGCCGCACGCAATGCGGGTCGTGGAAGGTGACCACCGCCGGATCGAAGCCCTCGACCACCTTCAGACCCGCCACGCGCGGTGCCCAGGTCTGGCCGGCATCGACCGACTCGTGCACACCACCGCCGGACATCGCGATGTGCAGGTGCCGGGCGTCGCGCGGATCGACCAGGATGGAATGCAGCTTGGGGCCGTCGGGCGTGCCGTCCTGCACCGTGCCCATCCACTCGCGGAACTGCGGGTCATCGTTGAGCGTGGAAAACGGCGCCCAGGTCACGCCGCCGTCCTCGGAGCGGAACAGCCCCTGCGGCGAGGTGCCGGCGTACCAGACACCCGGCTCGCGGGCACTGCTGGGGGTCAGCCAGAAGGTGTGGTCCACCACGCGGCCGGTTTCGCCAGGGGCGGCCTTGGCGAAGGCGGGGGGCCGGGCGGCTTCGGTCCAGGTGCGACCGAAATCGGTCGAGCGGAACACGGTCGGGCCGAGGTGGCCGGTGCGTGCGGCGGCGAGCAGCGTCTGCCCGTCACGCGGATCCAGCACCAGGTGGCTGATCACATGGCCCAGGAAGTGCGGACCGTCGACGCGCCAGGTCTCGCGCCGGGTGTCACCGTGCAGGATCCAGGCCCCTTTGCGGGTCGCCACCAGCAGCACCACCGCACCCAGCCGGCGGGACCGGCTGGACATCGTCGTCTTGGGCATGGGCAGGTCGGGCATGGAGTCTCCTTTGAACCATGGCCGACGAGGATGTCACGCCGAAACGCGGTCGTCCACCGGGTATCCCTCAAGCGCTGCCGCAGTGCCGGGCCCGCTGCGCTCACTCGCCCTGCGCGAGGCGCCGCACTTGGCGCTTGCCTGCCTGCTTGCCGAGGTACATCGCCCGGTCGGCCCGGCGCAGCAGCCCGGCCATGTCCAGCCCGTCCATCGGCGCCAGCGCATAGCCGATGGTCGCCCCAACCCGGCAGACGTGCGTGCCCAGCACCATCGGCGCCTCCAGCGCCTGCATCAGGTCTTCGCCGATGCGCTCGGCCGCCGCATCGTCCGGCAGATCGCCCACCAGCAGCACGAACTCGTCGCCCCCGGTGCGGGACACCAGGTCGACGTCCCGCACCTGAGCGCACAACCGCAGCCCGACCTCGACCAGCACCCGATCGCCGACCTCGTGGCCACGCAGGTCGTTGATCTGCTTGAAACCATCCAGGTCGACCAGGTAGACCGCCAGCAGCCGACCCGGGCGCAGCCGGTCCAGCAGGGGCGTGACCGCCGCCTGCAGCCCGCGCCGGTTGAGCAGCCCGGTGAGGGCATCGGTCTCGGCCAGGTGGCGCAGGTGATCGCCGTCACGGGTGGCCTGTTCGGCCGCCCACCGCAACTGCTCGACGCGCATGCCCATCACGACCAGCCACATCACCATTTCCACCAGCGAGGCAGCCTGCAACGCGTTCAGCGTCACCGGGGTCGCTGCCACATGACCGGCCAGCAGCAAGGCGGTGGTCAGGCCCCCGACGGCATAGACCGCCCAGCCGATGAACATGTAAGCGGCGGCCCGATCGCCCTGCCGCCAGCGCCGCCACGCGAAAGGCAGCGCCAGGAACATCGGGAGCTGCCCCAGCACCTTGGACGCCTGCTGCCCCTCGCGGTAGCCGAAGACATCCACCAGCAGCAACGCGACCGACACCACGGCCGCCACCGCACCCACCTGCATCACCCGCGACATGCGCCGCGACAGCGCGCGGATGTCCAGCACGCGGTCGATGAACAGGAAGGCACCCGCCCCGCTCAACAGCACACACGCCGGCGACAGCACCGCCGACACCCGCACGTGCTCACCCCAGAGGTGCTGCAGGCCCAGGCCGTTGAACGAGAACAGGAACAGCCCGAGCCCGGAAATGCTGAGGCTGTAGAACGCGAACATCCCGTCGCGCAGACTCGCCCACTGCGCCAGGCTGTAGAACAGCAGGCACAGCACGATCCCGGACGACAGCCCCTGCACGAGTTGCACCCGGTACTCGCGCTGGCTGTACTGCTCGGGCGTGAGCAGTTGCATTGGCGTGATCAGCCCCCCGGTGGTGGCCACGCGCAACAGCAGCGTGTAGCGCCCCGGCGCCAGGTCCAGCGGCAGCACATGGGTGCGGGCCGGCATCGCGCGCCAGGACATCGGGCGGCCGTCACCCGCCCGCTGGTGCGCCTCGCGCAACGGCTGGCCATCGCGCAGCACATGCAGGTCCACCTCGTCGAGCGCCGAGTACGCCACGTCCAGCAGCCACAGCCCCCGCCCGGACGGTTTCAGGTCGACATCCCAGACCAACCAGACCGCGTCCCGTCGCTCGCCAAAATTCGAATGCGGGACCTGGGGCACCCGGCGCTCGGGCAGGTGCAGGCGGGCCTCGTCCAGCGTCCACCGGGCACCAGGATCGACCATCACCGTCACGGCCGGCCAGACCTCGGCCACACGGGCCCGATCGCTCAACCCGATCGGCGGGGTCTCCGCGCGGACTGCCGCCGGCCACGCCGCAGCGAGCAGGGCCCACAAGACACCCCACCAGACCTGAATCGACAACAACCGCCAAGCGCGGCACCCGACTTTCACCTTCAAGCCACCCGATGAGACCGCGGCACCGAACACCCGGAACCTGCCCATCGGCTTTCGGCACCCCCGCGTCAAGCTGTAGCAGCCACCCCGGATCGGTCACGCGAACTGCCCCGGGTTGGGGGTGCTTCCCCGCTGTGCGACCGACCTGGCTTGCGTCATGCTAGTCACCAGACAGTCACCCGGAGGTTTGCATGCACCCACCCTGCACCGATCTTGTCTGCGCCATCCCCATCGCCCGGATGCGCCACCTCTACCGCCTCGACGAGGTCGAGCGCCGGCTCACCCGGCTCGCCCCGAAGGACCACGAACAACTGCGCGCCACCTATGAGCGCATGCTCGAAAAAGGCCCGGAGCGCTTCCAGGTCAAGCCGTCCGGTCTGCCGCTGATGGACCACCTGTACGACGAGCTGCCCAACTTCCACCCGGTGCTCGACGACGTGCGCCGCCAGCTGGCCCTGTGCGAGGACAGTGGCGACGCGCTGGAGATCACGCCGATGCTGCTGCTCGGCCCGCCAGGGGTGGGCAAGACGCACTTCGCGCGCGAGCTGTCGCACCTGCTGGGCACCGGTATGGGCTTCGTGTCGATGAGTTCGCTGACCGCCGGCTGGGTGCTGTCGGGCGCGTCCAGCCAGTGGAAGGGGGCGCGGCCGGGCAAGGTGTTCGAGACGCTGGTGGACGGCGCCTACGCCAACCCGCTGATCGTCGTGGACGAGATCGACAAGGCTGGCGGCGAACATGCCTATGACCCGCTCGGCTCGCTCTACAGCCTGCTGGAGCACGACACCGCACACAGCTTCACCGACGAGTTCGCCGAAGTCGCGATCGACGCCAGCCAGGTGATCTGGGTCGCCACCGCCAACGACGAGCGCGCCATTCCCGAGCCGATCCTCAACCGGATGAACGTCTACGAGGTGCCGATGCCAGATGCGGACGCCGCCCGGCGCATCGCGCTGCGGCTGTACACCAGCATCCGCGCGGCGCACGAGTGGGGCCGCCGCTTCGACGAGACGCCGTCGGAGGCCGTGCTGGAGCGTTTCGCGGAGATGGCCCCGCGCGAGATGCGCCGCGCCTGGATGACCGCCTTCGGCAACGCCAAGCTGGCGCGGCGCACCACGGTGGTGCTGGCGGACCTGCCCGACAGCGGTGCGGGCAAGCGCACGCCGATCGGCTTCGTGCACTGACGGACCGGACCGCCCCCCCGGGGGCCGCAGCAGCGTCAGCAGGATTGCGCGCAATCCGGTCGGCTTCGGGGCGCAGGCGCGGGCCCGGTCTCCAGTGGCGCCCAGGCCCGGCGCACCTGCCGCCGCCCCGCCTGCTTGCCCGCGTACATCGCCTGGTCGGCCAGCCCCAGCAAGGCGCCGAGGTCGCGGCTGTCGGTTGGCGCCAGCGCATAGCCGATCGTCGCCCCGACGGTGCAGTCCGATCCCTGCAGGGTGATGGGCTTGTGCATCGACACCAGCAGCTTGTCTCCGACCTGCCGCGCCATCTCCTCGTCGCGCAGCCCGGTGACCACCACCACGAACTCGTCACCGCCGATCCGCGCCACCAGGTCACCCGGGCGGAGCTGCGTGCCCAGGCGTGTGGCGATCTCGATCAGCACCGCATCGCCCGCATGGTGTCCGAGGCGGTCGTTCACGGGCTTGAAGCCATCAAGGTCAAGCAGGTAGAGCGCGGCCAGCCGGTCGGCTTGCGCCTGCTGCAGCAGCGACTCGGCCGCGGCCTGGAGTCCGCGGCGGTTGAGCACGCCCGTCAGCGCGTCCGTGTCCGCCAGATGGCGCAAGCGCTCGCCGTCGAGCCGGTCGCGCTCGGCGCTGCGACGCAGGGTGTCCACGCGGATCCCCATCACCACGACCCACATCACCATCTCGATCAGCGAAGCCACCTGGAACAGGTGCAGCGTGACGGGTGTGGCCGGGATGCGCCCGCTGATGAGCAGCGCCAGCACCACCACCCCCGCGGTGTAGATGCCCCAGCCGACCAGGATGTAGCCCGCGGCCCGGTCGCCCTGGCGCCAGCGCCGCCAGGCCACCGGCAAGGCCAGGATCGTCGGAAACTGGCCCAGCACCTTGGCCACCTGCTGGCCATCGCGGTAGGTGATCACGCCACTCACCAGCAGCAGCAGGCTCACCACACACAGCAGCGCGCCGACACGCATCGCCAGGGACAGCCGGGGCGAGATCTGCCGGATCTCGAGCGCCCGGTCGATGAAGAGAAACGCCCCGAGCACGCCCACGAGGATGCAGACAGGCGGCAACAGCTCGGACACCGCCAGCGCCTCGCCCCAGAGGTGCTGCAGGCCGATGCCCATGAAGGTCACCTGGAACAGCCCGACCCCGCCCACCCCGACGGCGTAATAGGCGAACATCCGGTCGCGCAGGCTGTAGCCCTGCGCCAGGCTGTAGATCAGCAGCGACAGCATCACGCCATTGGCCAGCCCCTGCAGCACCTGCGTGCGCTCCTCGCCGAACTGGCGCAGCTGGGGCGTCATCAGCCGCACCGGCACGATCATGCTGCCCGAGGTCTCGACCCGCAGCACCATCAGGTAGCGGCCGGCCGACAAGGCCAGCGGCATCACGTGGGTGCGGGTGGGCATGGGCCGCTCGGACAGCCGCAGCCGGTCACCATTGCGCACCAGCTGCACCGGCTGGCCCTCACGCAGCAGGTACAGATCGACATGGTCCAGCGCCGGATAGCCCACGTCGAGCAGCCAGTCGCCGACGGCTTCAGGCTCGACCAGCACATCCCAGACCAGCCAGACCACCCCGGCGAACTCGCCAAAATTCGAGACTGGCACCGCAGGCGATCGCCGCTCGGACAGGCGGGCCAGCACATCCGGCAACTGCCAGCGGGCCGCCGGCTCCGTGAGCACGGACAGCACGGGCCAGACATCGACCGCGCTGCGGCGGCTTTCCAGCACGGCGATGCCCGGCGCGCGGATGCGGGCGGGGTCGGGCGCTGCGGCCGCTGGCGCAGGTGCGGCCGGCGCCAGCGGCAGGAGCCCCACTCCCCAGCACGCCACCAGCAGCGCGACCAGCCACCCCGTCAGGATGACCGCCCCCCGCCAGGAAAACCCACGCACACGCAACATGCAGTCTCGCACTGGACGGGCATCGAACGCCCTCCCGCCCTTTCGGCAAACCCGCGACACACGGGTTCAGCGTCGTTGTCGACGCCTGCGGGCAGAACTTGACCGGTCTCGCCGGTCTCGAATGGCGCTCAGCCCTTCGGGCCCTTCTCGGCTGCGCGTGCCGAGTCCAGCGGCCCGTAGGCGCGCAGGCCCGCCAGGTCCAGCACCCGCAGGCCGCCATACTCGATGCGGATCAGCCGCCGCGCCTGCAGCACCCGCAGCGCCTCGTTGACCCGCTGGCGCGACAGCCCGACCAGGTAGCCAAGCTCCTGCTGCGTGATGCGCAGCACCTCACCCACCCCCGGGTACAGCACCGGGTGGAACAGCGCCGAGAGGTTGCGCGCGACCCGTGAGTCGGGGTCGTTGATGCGGTCGATCTCGCGGGCGGCGATGAACTGGCCGAGCCGCTCGTTGAGCTGGCTGAGCACGAAGCGGTTGAACGGCAGGCTGTGCTCCAGCAGCTCGTGGAACACCTCCACCGGCACGCCCGCCACCACCGTGCGGCGCAGCGCCTCGATGTTGTAGCGGTAGGACTCCCGCTTGAGCAGCGTGCCTTCGCCGAACCAGGCGCCGGGCGGCACGCCGGTGAAGGTGATCGGGGTGCCCATGACGTTGTCGCTGCTCATCTTGAGCAGTCCGTCGATCACACCGAACCAGTAGGTGGCCGGCCGGCCGATGCGGCAGATGAACTCGCCGGCGTCGGCCTGGACCGAACGCAGCGAAGACAGCGCCAGCGCCCGGTGCGCAGGCGCGAGCCCGGCCAGCCAGGGAATCTCGTCGATCTCGCGCCCGGTGGGCAGACGAGAGCGGTCGCGCAAGGCAGGCAGGTTCATGCAGGGCACCTCCAGGATCCAGGAGATTGGCGGGCAGTGGCAGCCGGTGGCCGGCGGCCGGGGCGGGAAACTCCGCTTGGGAGTGTCCCTAGGATTGTCGTCAGGTTGACATCCTGACGTCAAACCCAGGCCTACGATGGCTCTACAACGAATCGGCCCCGAAAGCCCGCGACGCCAAGTCGCAGCAGCATTGCTCGCACGGCCCGCACTGCACACACTGTTCCGCACCCATCCCTTCCCTACACACCAAGGAGACGCGTGGTGACCACGACATTTCCGCAGCTGCTGCTGGACCACGCCCGCCAGCGTCCTGACGCACCGGCTCTGAGAGAAAAAGAATACGGGATCTGGCAGACCCTCAGCTGGAAGGCGCTGGCCGAGCAGGTCCGCCGCATGGCTGGCGGTCTGGCCGCGGCCGGGTTGCAGCATGGCCAGCACCTCGTGGTGATCGGCGACAACCGCCCGCGCCTGACGATGACGATGCTGGCGGCACAGAGCCTGGGGGCGATCCCGATCCCGCTGTACCAGGATGCCACCGGCCCGGAATGTGTCTTCCCGCTCAACAACGCCGAAGTCGCCTTCGCCGTGGTCGAGGACCAGGAGCAGGTGGACAAGCTGCTGGAGATCCGCCCGCAGTGCCCGCAGCTCGCGCACATCTGGTTCGACGACCCGCGCGGCCTGCGCAAGTACAGCGAGCCAGGTCTCGGATCGGTCGACGAGCTGCTGGCCACGGGCGACGCCTACGAGCGCCAGCATCCCGGCTTCTTCGAGAAGTCCGTCGAGAGGGTCCGCCCACAGGACGTGGCCTCGATGTTCTTCACCTCGGGCACGACCGGCAACCCGAAGGGTGTCGTCCACACCCACGGCTCGCTGACCGACCGCGCGCAGGCGGGGGCCTCCTTCGACAAGCTGACCTCGTCGGAAGAGGTGCTGGCCTACCTGCCGCCGGCCTGGATCGGCCAGAACATCTTCAGCTACGCGCAGTGGCTGGTCTGCGGCTATGTGGTGAACTGCCCCGAGTCGGCAGCGACCACCACGATCGACCTGAAGGAGATCGGCCCGACCTACTACTTCGCCCCGCCCCGGGTGTTCGAAGGGCTGCTGACCAGCGTCACGATCCGCATGGAGGACGCCGGCGGCCTCAAGAAGAGCCTGTTCAAGTCCTTCATGGCGCACGCCAAGCAGGTTGGTCCGGCGCTGATGGACGGCAAACCGGTCGGCCTGCTCGACAAGCTGAAGTACGCGCTTGGCGACCTGTGCATCTACGGCCCGCTGCGCAACTCGCTGGGCTTCAGCCGCGTGCGCGTGGCCTACACCGCCGGCGAGGCGATCGGCCCGGACCTGTTCACGTTCTACCGCTCGATCGGCGTCAACCTGAAGCAGCTCTACGGCTCGACCGAGACCGCCGTGTTCGTCTGCCTGCAGCCCGACCATGAAGCGCGCGCCGACACGGTGGGCGTGCCCTGTGACGGCGTGGAGATCCGGTTGGCCGACTCGGGCGAGATCATGATCAAGTCGCCGGGGCTGCTGAAGGAGTACTACAAGAACCCCAAGGCGACCGAGGAAGTGCTGACCAAGGACGGCTGGTACCACAGCGGCGACGCCGGCTTCATCGACGCCCACGGCCACCTGAAGATCATCGACCGCGCCAAGGATGTCGGTCGCCTCAAGGGCGGTGCGCACGACGGCGCGATGTTTGCCCCGAAGTACGTCGAGAACAAGCTGAAGTTCTTCCCGTTCATCAAGGAGGCAGTGGCCTTCGGCGACCAGCGTGACCGGGTCTGCGCCTTCATCAACATCGACATGGAAGCGGTCGGCAACTGGGCCGAGCGGCGCAACCTGCCCTACGCCGGCTATGCCGACCTCGCCGGCAAGCCCGAGGTGCTGGAGATGATGCGCGAGTGCGTCGAGAAGACCAACGCCGATCTGGCGCAGGACGAGATGCTCGCCGGTAGCCAGATCCACCGCTTCCTCGTGCTGCACAAGGAACTCGACGCCGACGACGGCGAGATGACCCGCACCCGCAAGGTCAAGCGTGGCGCCATCGCCGACAAGTACAAGGTGCTGATCGACGCGATGTACGGCGGCAAGCCTGAGCAGTTCATCGAGATCGCCGTGAAGTTCGAGGACGGCCGCACCGGCAGCGTCTCGGCCACGCTGAAGATCCTCGACACCAAGACCTTTCCCGCCGTCCGGAGGGCTGCATGAGCGACAAGAAGATCGGTGACGTCATCCTCGACGTCGCCAACATTTCCCTGCGCTTCGGCGGCGTCAAGGCGCTGACCGACATCAGCTTCAATGTGCGCGAGCACGAGGTGCGCGCCATCATCGGCCCGAACGGTGCCGGCAAGAGTTCGATGCTGAACTGCATCAACGGCGTCTACGTGCCCCAGGAAGGCAAGATCAGCTTCCGCGGCCAGACCTTCAGCCACATGAACCGCCGCCAGGTCGCCGAGATGGGCGTGGCCCGCACCTTCCAGAACCTGGCGCTGTTCAAGGGCATGAGCGTGATCGACAACCTCATGACCGGCCGCAACATGAAGATGAAGACCAACCTCTTCCAGCAGGCGATCCGCTGGGGCGCCGCCGCCCGCGAAGAGGAAGCGCACCGCGAGTTCGTCGAGCACATCATCGACTTCCTCGAGATCCAGGCCTACCGCAAGACCCCCGTCGGCCGGCTGCCCTACGGCCTGCAGAAGCGCGTCGACCTCGGCCGTGCGCTGGCGATGGAGCCGCAGGTGCTGCTGCTGGACGAGCCGATGGCCGGCATGAACGTCGAGGAGAAGCAGGACATGTGCCGCTTCGTGCTCGACATCAACGAGGAGTTCGGCACCACGATCGTGCTGATCGAACACGACATGGGCGTGGTGATGGACATCTCCGACCGGGTGGTCGTGCTCGACTACGGCAAGAAGATCGGCGATGGCACGCCGGAAGAAGTGCGTGCCAACGAGGACGTGATCAGCGCCTATCTGGGCACCAGCCACTGAAGCCCCAGGGAGAACTGCGATGGGATTTTTCCTCGAAACACTGATCGGCGGCCTGATGACAGGCATGCTGTACGCGCTGATCGCCCTCGGCTTCGTGCTGATCTTCAAGGCGTCGGGCGTCTTCAACTTCGCGCAAGGGGCGATGGTGCTGTTCGCAGCGCTGGCGATGGCGCGCTTCTCGGAGTGGATTCCTGCGCTGCTGAACCTCGACAGCAAGGTGCTGGGCAATGTGCTGGCCTTCCTCGCGGCGATGGCGGTGATGATCGTGGTGGCGTGGGTGATCGAGCGATTCGTGCTCGGCAAGCTCGTCAACCAGGAAGGCATCACGCTGCTGATGGCCACGCTGGGCATCACCTACTTCCTCGACGGTGCCGGCCAGACCCTGTTCGGCTCGGACATCTACAAGATCGACGTCGGCCTGCCCAAGGATCCGCTGTTCCTGCTCGAAAGCGTGTTCCCGGGCGGCATCCTGGTCGGCCAGGAAGACCTGTACGCCGCCCTGATCGCCGCGACGCTGGTGGTGGTGCTGGCCGCGTTCTTCCAGTACACCGCGACCGGCCGTGCCCTGCGCGCGGTGGCCGACGACCACCAGGCCGCCCAGTCGATCGGCATCCCGCTGAACCGCATCTGGGTCATCGTCTGGTCGGTGGCCGGCTTCGTGGCGCTGGTCGCCGGGATCATCTGGGGCTCCAAGCTCGGCGTGCAGTTCTCGCTGTCGCTGATTGCCCTCAAGGCCCTGCCGGTGGTGATCCTGGGTGGTCTGACCTCGGTGCCGGGCGCCATCCTCGGCGGGCTGATCATCGGCGTGGGCGAGAAGCTCTCCGAGGTCTACATCGGCCCGATGGTGGGCGGCGGCATCGAGATCTGGTTCGCCTATGCACTGGCGCTGATCTTCCTGCTGGTGCGTCCGCAAGGCCTGTTCGGCGAAAAGATCATCGACCGTGTCTGAGCCACTGACCCCCCACAACGACATCCACGGAGACACTCCCCATGCTTTACCGTGAGAACGGCCAGTTCAAGACCAGCTACCGCTCGGACCAGCAGATCTTCCCGATCACGCAGGACAGGCTGGGCGTCCTGGCGCTGGTCGCCTTTGCTGCGGTCGTGGTGCCGATGCTGGCGTCGGAATACATGTTCCGCGCCATCCTCATCCCCTTCCTGATCCTGTCGCTGGCAGCGCTCGGGCTGAACATCCTGGTCGGCTACTGCGGCCAGATCTCGCTGGGCACCGGCGGCTTCATGGCGGTCGGCGCCTACGCGGCCTACAACTTCTTCATCCGCATCGACGGCATGCCGCTGATCCCGGCGCTGCTGCTGGGCGGGCTGTGCTCGACGGTGATCGGCGTGCTGTTCGGCATTCCGTCGCTGCGCATCAAGGGGCTGTATCTGGCCGTGGCGACCCTGGCGGCGCAGTTCTTCATCGACTGGAGCTTCCTGCGCATCACCTGGTTCACCAACAACTCGGCCTCCGGGTCGGTGAGTGTCTCCGGCCTGCAGGTACTCGGCATGCCCATCGAGACGCCGACGCAGAAGTACCTGTTCTGCCTGCTCTTCCTGTGCGTGTTCGGCCTGATGGCCAAGAACCTGGTGCGCGGCAACATCGGGCGCGAATGGATGGCGATGCGCGACATGGACGTCGCAGCCTCCGTCATCGGCATCCGTCCGATCCAGGCCAAGCTGAGCGCCTTCGCGGTGTCGAGCTTCATCGTCGGTGTCGCCGGCGGGCTGTGGGGCTTCGTGCACCTGGGTTCGTGGGAGCCGGCGGCGTTCTCGATCGACCGCTCGTTCCAGCTGCTGTTCATGGTGATCATCGGCGGTCTGGGCTCGATCATGGGCAGCTTCTTCGGCGCGGCCTTCATCGTGATCCTGCCGATCCTGCTGAACCAGATCCCTGCCCTGCTGGGCATCCCGATCTCGACCTCGACCGTGGCCCACCTCGAAGCCATGATCTTCGGCGCGCTGATCGTCTTCTTCCTGATCGTCGAACCGCACGGGCTGGCCCGTCTGTGGTCGATCGGCAAGGAAAAGCTGCGCCTGTGGCCTTTCCCGCACTGAGCCGCGTTGCGTCCTTTCCCGTTCGTGTTCTCGTTCCAGTCCCCGTACCACCCACCCCGTTGACCCAAGAGGCAGACATGAAACTCAAGTCACTCGCCATCGCTGCATCCCTGACCGCGGCCGTCGCCGGCTCGCTGGTCGCCCCGGCTGCGTTCGCGCAAGCCAAGGAGCAGTTCTTCCCGGTGCTGGTGTACCGCACCGGTGCCTACGCACCCAACGGCGTTCCCTTCGCCAACGGCTATGTCGATTACCTGAAGCTCGTCAATGCCAAGGGCGGCATCAACGGCGTGAAGGTCAGCTTCGAGGAATGCGAGACCGGCTACGCCACCGACCGCGGCGTCGAATGCTACGAGCGCCTGAAGGGCAAGGGCGCGACCGTGTTCCAGCCGCTGTCCACCGGCATCACCTTCGCCCTGACCGAGAAGGCCCCCGCCGACAAGATCCCGCTCATCACCTCCGGCTACGGCCGCAGCGAGTCGGCGGACGGCGGCGTCTTCAAGTGGAACTTCCCGCTGGTGGGCACCTACTGGGTCGCGGCCGACACGCTGATCCAGCACATCGGCAAGAAGGAAGGCGGCCTCGACAAGCTCAAGGGCAAGAAGATCGCCCTCGTCTACCACGACAGCCCCTACGGCAAGGAGCCGATCCCGCTGCTGCAGGAGCGCGCCAAGATGCACGGCTTCGAGCTGACCACGATGCCCGTGACCCACCCCGGCGTCGAGCAGAAGTCGACCTGGCTGCAGATCCGCCAGAACCGTCCCGACTACATCCTGCTGTGGGGCTGGGGCGTTATGAACTCGGCTGCGCTGAAGGAAGCGGTCGCCACCGGCTATCCGCGCGAGAAGATGTACGGCGTGTGGTGGGCGGGGGCCGAACCGGACGTCAAGGACGTCGGTGCGGCCGCCAAGGGCTACAGCGCCCTGACCCTGCAGCACGGTGTCGAGATGAACGCCAAGGTGACGCAGGACGTGCTGAACATGGTCCACGCCAAGGGCCAGGGCACCGGGCCGAAGGAAGAAGTCGGCCAGGTGCTCTACATGCGCGGCCTGTCGGCGGCGATGCTGGCGGTCGAAGGCGTGCGCCGTGCGCAGGAGCGTTTCGGCAAGGGCAAGGTCGTGACCGGCGAGCAGGCACGCTGGGGCTACGAGAACCTGGCCCTCGACCAGAAGAAGCTCGACGGTCTGGGCTTCGCCGGCGTGATGCGCCCGGTCTCGACCTCGTGCAACGACCACATGGGCTCGGCCTGGGTGCGTGTGCACACCTGGGACGGCGCCAAGTGGGGCTTCTCGTCCGACTGGCTGCAAGCGGACGAGATGATCCTCAAGCCGATGGTGCGTGCTGCGGCCGACAAGTACGCCGCCGAAAAGAAGATCGAGCGCCGCAAGCCGGAAGACTGCCAGTCCTGATCTGAGCTGAACCCACTCTCGCGACCCAGGTGACACGCCCCATGAGCACTCCGAACATTCTCCTGAACGTCAACGGCATCGAGGTGATCTACAACCACGTGATCCTCGTGCTCAAGGGCGTGTCCCTGCAGGTGCCCGAAGGCAAGGTCGTGGCCTTGCTGGGCGGTAACGGCGCGGGCAAGACGACCACGCTGCGCGCCATCAGCAACCTGCTGGCCGGAGAGCGGGGTGATGTCACCAAGGGCTCGATCGAGTTGCGCGGCGAGCGCATCGACAAGCTCTCCACCTCCGACATGGTCAACCGCGGGGTGGTGCAGGTCATGGAAGGCCGGCACTGCTTCGCGCACCTGAGCATCGAGGACAACCTGATGACCGGCGCCTACACCCGCCGGGACGGCAAGGCGGCGGTCGCGCAGACGCTGGAGAAGGTCTACAACTACTTTCCCCGGCTGAAGACCCGCCGCACCAGCCAGGCCGCCTACACCTCCGGCGGCGAGCAGCAGATGTGCGCCATCGGGCGTGCGCTGATGGCCAACCCGAAGATGGTGCTGCTCGACGAGCCGTCGATGGGTCTGGCGCCGCAGATCGTGGAAGAGGTGTTCGAGATCGTGAAGGATCTGAACACCAAGGAAGGGGTCACCTTCCTGCTCGCCGAGCAGAACACCAACATCGCGCTGCGCTATTCGGACTACGGGTACATCCTGGAGAACGGCCGCATCGTGATGGACGGTGAAGCCAAGGCCCTGCGCGAGAACGAGGACGTCAAGGAGTTCTACCTCGGCATGGGTGGCGGCGACCGCAAGAGCTTCAAGGACAACAAGAGCTACAAGCGCCGCAAGCGCTGGCTGGCCTGAGCTGTTCGGTACCCATCCGCCCATCCCCCTCTAGAAAGGTTCGCGCCGTGAGCGAGTTCTACGACGCCCTGGAAACCCGCACCCACGCCCAGCGCGAAGCCGCGCAGCTCGCGGCCCTGCCCGGTCAGGTGGCACACGCGGCCAGCCGCACCCCTGCGTTTGCAGAGATCCTGGCCGGCGTTGACGCCTCCAGCATCACGAGCCGCGACGCCCTCGCCCGCCTGCCCGTGACCCGCAAGAGCGAGCTGCTCGAACGGCAGAAGGCGCTGCGCGTGCGCGACGCCTTCGGCGGTTTCTCGGCCATCGGCTGGACCGGACAGCCCGCCACCCGTGGTGCGAAGCGGGTCTTCCAGTCGCCCGGCCCGATCTACGAACCCGAGGGCACCGGGCACGACTACTGGCGCATGGCCCGCGCCATCTTCGCCGCCGGATTCCGCGCAAGCGACCTGATCCACAACAGCTTCAGCTACCACCTCACCCCCGCTGGGTCGATGATGGAGACGGGGGCCCACGCGCTGGGTTGCAGCGTCTTCGCGGGGGGCGTCGGCAACACCGAGCTGCAACTGCAGGCGGTGTCCGAGTTGCGTCCGCAGGGCTACATCGGCACACCCAGCTTCCTGAAGATCCTGGTCGAGAAAGCCGCCGAGACCGGCGCCGACATCACCTCGGTCACCAAGGCCCTGGTCAGCGGCGAGGCGTTCCCGCCGTCCTTGCGCGACTGGCTGGGCGAGCGCGGCATCGCCGGCTACCAGTGCTACGCCACCGCAGACCTCGGCCTGATCGCCTACGAGACCTCGGCGCGCCAGGGCCTGGTGATCGACGAAGGCGTGATCGTCGAGATCGTGCGTCCGGGAACGGGCGACCCAGTGCCGGACGGCGAAGTCGGCGAGCTGGTCGTGACCACGCTGAACCCCGACTACCCGCTGATCCGCTTCGGCACGGGCGACCTCTCGGCGGTGCTGGCCGGCGACTGCCCGACCGGCCGCACCGCGCGGCGCATCAAGGGCTGGATGGGCCGGGCCGACCAGACCACCAAGGTGCGTGGCATGTTCGTCCATCCATCGCAAGTGGCCGATGTCGTGCGCCGGCATCCCGAGATCGTGCGCGCCCGACTCGTGGTCGAAGGCGAGATGGCCAACGACCGCATGGCGCTGCACATCGAATGCGACGCCGCACCCGAGGGCCTGGCCGCGCGCGTGGCCGAGTCGGTGCGCGACGTGACCAAGCTGCGGGCCAACATCGTCACCGTCGCGGGCGGCACGCTGCCCAACGATGGCAAGGTGATCGAGGACCGCCGCAGCTACCAGTGACGGCAAATGACGACACCGGGTCCGTCGCCGGGCCCGCTCGGTCAGCCTGCACGCGGGTGCCCACGTGACGTCGTTACGTAGTTTCCGAGGTGCGCAGCAGACCAAGTGTCGCTACGATGCACGCCACCCACCGGGAACCCCTCTTTACCGAGCCACTGGAGACTCCATGAAGCATCTGATCACCGCCGTCGCACTGGCCACTGCCGCGCTGGGCGCCTCGGCGCAGACCTATCCTGGCGACAAGCCGATCACGCTCGTCGTGCCGTTCGCCGCCGGTGGCCCGACCGACAAGGTCGCCCGTGATCTGGCCGAGGCGCTGCGCAAGCCGCTGGGCGGTCAGGTCATCATCGAGAACGTCGCCGGCGCGGGCGGCACGCTCGGCCACACCAAGGTCGCCAAGGCCAGCCCGGACGGCTACACGCTGCTGCTGGCCCACGTCGCCATGGCCACGGCACCGGCGCTGTACCGCAAGATGCAGTACGACGCCCTGAACGACTTCGAGTACCTCGGCCTGGTGAACGAAGTGCCGATGACGCTGATCGCGCGCCCGAGCCTGCCGGCAGCCAACTACGGCGAGCTGACCAAATGGCTCGATGCCAACAAGGGCAAGATCAACTTGGCCAACGCCGGCCTGGGATCGGCTTCGCACCTGTGCGGCCTGCTGTTCCAGCAGAGCATCAAGATCGACATGACCACCGTGCCGTACAAGGGCACCGGCCCGGCCATGACCGACCTGATGGGCGGACAGGTCGACATCATGTGTGACCAGACCACCAACACGACCGGCCAGATCGCCGCCGGCAAGGTCAAGGCCTATGCCGTCACCAGCAGCAAGCGCCAGACCACCGAGGCGCTGAAGGCCCTGCCGACGCTCAACGAAGCGGGCCTGAAGGGCTTCAACGTCACGATCTGGCACGGCCTGTATGCGCCGAAGAACACGCCCAAGGCCGTGCTCGACAAGGTCAACGCCGCGATGAAGACCGCGCTGAAGGATGCCGACTTCGTCAAGCGCCAGGAAGCCCTGGGCGCCGACATCGTCGACGACGCCCGCGTCAACCCGGCCGAGCACAAGAAGTTCGTCGAAGCAGAAATCGCCAAGTGGGGCCCGGTCATCAAGGCCGCCGGCCAGTACGCCGACTGAGCCTGCGTCAATCCGACGCTGCCTCGCCTGTCAAAGGCCGCCCGCTCGGGCGGCCTTTTTTGCATGCCGACCTGACATGCGCCATCATCGCTGCCATGCAAGTGCTGCTGCTCGAAGACGACATCGACCTGGGTCAGGCGGTCACCGACCACCTGGAGATGACTGGCCACCGGGTGCACTGGTGCAAGCTGATCGCGCAGGCCCGCGACCCCGGCACGGCGGATTTCGCGATGCTGGATCTGCAGCTGCCGGACGGTGACGCGCTGACGCTGCTGCGGCAGTGGCGCGCGGCCGGACTGCGGCTGCCCGTGCTGGTGCTGACCGCGCGCGACCAGGTCAGCGACCGCATCCGGGGCCTCGAAGCCGGCGCGGACGACTACCTCGTCAAGCCCTTCGATCTCGACGAGATGCTGGCCCGCACCACCGCCATCCAGCGCCGCTCGGCCCCCAGTCCGCACATCAAGGTCCAGGACTGCGAGTTCGATCTGGTCAACCTGCGCGCCTGGCGGGGTGGCCGAGGCGTCGATCTGACGGCCATGGAATGGACGGTGCTGCGCGTCCTGTCCGGCCACATCGGGCGCATCTACAGCCGGGCCGACATCGAGTCGACGCTGGTGTCCGGCGGGCTGCTGGCGGGGGAAAGCAACACGCTGGAGGTCATCATCAGCCGCTTGCGCAAGAAGCTCGGGTCCGGGCTCATCACCACCCACCGCGGCCTCGGCTACCGGCTGGAAGCCTGAGGAACCGCCTCGCCATGCCCCGCTCCCGGCGCGACAGCCTGTCCTACCAGCTGCATGTGCGGCTGCTCATCCTGCTGGGCACGCTCTGGCTGGCGGCCTCCCTGGCCGCGATCATCGGCGTGCGCAAGGAGACGGATGAAGTCCAGGACCTTGCCCTGGCCGAGAATGCCGAGCGGCTGCTGATGCTGCTGCCCGATCCCTTGCCGAAGGAAGGTGATCCCGCTGACCGGCCGCGCATCGACAGCATCGGCCTGCGCCGTGACAGCCGAGAGCCGGTGGTGATCTACCAGGTGATGGACCTCGACCGGCGCGTCCTGCTGCGTTCGGCCCACGCACCGACCCATGCACTGGCCCCAGACGCCCGTGAAGGCATGAGCATCCACAACGGCTGGCGCATCGCCACCGTCACCCACCAAAGACGCCGCGCCCAGTTCGCCGAAGCCGTCTGGCACCGCCAATCCACCTTGCGCCGTGCGACCTTCACGCTGCTGGTGCCGCTGCTGCTGCTGCTGCCCCTGACGGCGCTCGCCCTGCACCTGGTCCTGCGCAAGACCTTCCGCCAACTGCAACCCATCCAGGACGAACTGGCCCACCGTTCCGCCCATGACCTGCAACCCCTGTCGATGCAGGACACCCCCACCGAGCTGCATCCGCTGCTGGAGACGGTCAACGGGCTCATGGTCCGCGTGCAGGCCTTGCTGGCCGCCGAACGCAGTTTTTCCGCCAAGATGGCCCATGAGCTGCGCACCCCGCTTGCAGCGGCCCGCGCACAGGCACAGCGGCTGGCCCAGGAAACCGGCGACGACCGGGCCCGCGACCGCGCCCAGACCCTGGTGCGCCAGCTCGACCGGCTCACCCACCTGTCCACCCGGCTGCTGCAGATCGCCCGCGTCGACTCCGGTGTCGCGCTGCAGCGCCAGCCCATCGACTTGCGGCAGCTCGCGCAGATGGTCATCGACGAGTTCCCGCAGTCGCGCGACCAGCGGCACCAGTTGCGGCTGATCACCGACACGGCCCCTGCCCCGGTGCTGGGGGACATCGATGCGCTGGGCATCGCGCTGCGCAACCTGATCGACAACGCGCTCAAGCATGCCGGCCCCGAAGCCAGCGTCGTCGTCCAGGTCAAGCCGGACGAGATTTCCGTCACCGACGACGGCCCCGGCGCGCAGGGCACGGATCTGGCCGCACTGACCCGCCCGTTCGAGCGCGGCAGCACGCTGGCCCGTGGGTCAGGACTCGGGCTGTCGCTGGTGCAGACCATCGCACGGCAGTCCGGGGCGGAGCTGTTGCTCACCTCCCCCGTATCGGACAGCCGAGGCTGGCGCGCCAGCCTGTGGTTCAAGCCAGCAGCGTGACGCGCGCAAACTTGCGCTTGCCGACTTGCACGACGTAGGTGCCGGCCTCGACGCGCAGCGCCTTGTCGCTGATGGTCACGCCGTCGATGCGCACGCCGTTCTGCTCGATCAGGCGCTGCCCCTCCCCGCCGGATGCCACCAGCCCGGCCTGCCGCAGCAAGGCTGCGATGCCCAGCGGCGCGCCCGACAGCGTCACCTCGGGCAGGACATCGGGCACACCGCCGCGGGCACGGTTCTGGAAGTCCTGTTCCGCCGCCTCGGCCGCCGCTGCACCATGGAAACGCGCGGTGATCTCCTTGGCCAGCAGCACCTTGGCGTCCTTCGGATTGCGTCCGGCGATGACCTCGGCCTTCAGCGCTGCGATGTCGGCCTCGCTGCGGAAGCTCAGCAGCGTGTAGTAGGTCCACATCAGCTCGTCACTGATCGACAGCAGCTTGGCGTACATCGCGTTCGCCGGCTCGCTGATGCCGATGTAGTTGCCCTTGGACTTGGACATCTTCTCGACGCCATCCAGTCCGACCAGCAGCGGCATGGTCAGGATGCACTGCGGCTCCTGGCCATATTCCTGCTGCAGGTGGCGCCCCATCAGCAGATTGAACTTCTGGTCCGTGCCACCAAGCTCCAGATCCGACTGGAGCGCCACCGAGTCATACCCCTGCATGAGGGGGTAGAGAAACTCGTGGACCGAGATCGGCGTGCCAGCTTTGAAACGGTTGGTGAAATCGTCGCGCTCCATCATCCGGGCCACGGTGTAGCGGGACGCCAGCGCGATCAGGCCCCGCGCACCCAGTGGGTCCGACCATTCAGAGTTGTAACGAATCTCGGTACGGGCCGGATCCAGCACCAGGCTGGCCTGGCGGTAGTAGGTCTCCGCGTTAGCCTTGATCTGCTCGGCCGTCAAGGGTGGGCGGGTCGTGTTTCTGCCAGAAGGGTCACCGATCATCGAGGTGAAGTCCCCGATCAGGAAGATCACGGTGTGACCCAGGTCCTGCAACTGGCGCAGCTTGTTGAGCACCACCGTGTGACCCAGGTGGATGTCCGGCGCGGTCGGATCCAGGCCCAGCTTGATGCGCAGGGGCTGGCCGGTGCGGTGCGCACGCTGCAGCTTGATCACCCATTCCGCACGCGGTAGCAGCTCTTCGCAACCCCGCAACGTGACATCCAGTGCGAATTGCACGGATTCTTCTATTTCACTTAAATCATGGGGCATGACGAAACGGGGGGTTATTAGTTCGTAACTTTGGCACGTCTCGGTATACTGCGCCGACTTCGAGTGGCCCGGATTCTAGAGTGTCTGGTGCCTGTTCCAGAGCAGAGCAGGCCGGATGCGTCCAGAAGGAGGACGGTGCCAAGTGATCCATCCGGACTGGCGTGTCCCGCGCCCGTCACGCAGAAAGTACCGACTCGTGAACAATCTGGGCGAAAAAGCGCGCCTGCATCTGGCGCACGCAGACCTCACCGTTCGTCGTCATCCGAAGACGTTCAGCGCCATCGTCACGGCCGTGCTGACCCTGAGCGGCGTCACGGCCTTCGGTGTCGCGCCATTGAGCATGGTCGACTCGACGCCGAAGAACGTCCAGATGGTCACCGAGTCCGTTTCGCCGGAAGGGCTGGCCGAGCAGGCCGAGGCGCTGGCCGAATACGAAATGCTGCTGCACCGCAGCGACCTGACCCGCTCCACCGACACCGCCGACACGCTGCTGCGCCGTCTGGGTGTTTCCGATCCCGAAGCATCTGCATTCTTGCGCAAGGATGCCGTGGCCCGCACCATCCTTTCGGGCAGGCCCGGCAAGATGCTGCGTGCAGTGACCGAGTCGACCCCCGGCGGCGGCGAGCTGCAGGAGCTGGTGGCACGCGGCCCGGCCGCGGACAAGGACAAGCTCCGCACCCATTTCACCCGCATCACCGTGCGCCGCAACGAGCAGGGCCTGACCGCATCGAGCGAGCAGGTGCCCCTGAAGATCGAGACCCGCAGCGGCGCCGCCACCGTGACATCTACCCTCTTCGCCGCCACCGACGAAGCCCGCATGCCCGACAACATCACGAGCCAGATGGCCGAGATGTTCGACAACGACGTCAACTTCCGCAAGGACATCAAGCGCGGCGACAGCTTCGCGGTCGTCTACGAGACCATGACCGCCGATGGCGAGCCGGTCACCTGGGCGGGCACGCCCGGGCGCGTGCTGGCTGGGCGGTTCATCCATGGCGGAGAGACGTACGAGGCCGTCTGGTTCCAGGAGCCGGGACAGAAAGGCCAGTACTACAGCATGAAGGGCCAAGGCAAGCAGAAGGCCTTCATGTCGTCGCCCTTGGCGTTCTCGCGCGTGACCTCCGGATTCGCCATGCGCTTCCACCCGATCCTGCAGACGTGGCGCGCCCACCTTGGCGTGGACATGGGCGCACCCACCGGCACCCCGGTACGCACCGTGGGCAACGGTGTGGTGAACTTTGCTGGCGTGCAGAACGGCTACGGCAACGTGGTCATCGTCGGGCACAGCGCTGGACGCGAAACCGTCTATGCCCACCTCAGCCGCATCGACGTGCGCAAGGGCGAGAAGGTGTCCCAGGGTGCCGTGATCGGTGCCGTCGGGGCCACTGGCTGGGCCACCGGCCCGCACCTGCACTTCGAGTTCAAGGTCAAGGGCGCACAGGTCAACCCGGCGGAAATCGCCCGCGCCTCCGAGACCAACGAGCTGTCGCCGGCCGCACGCGCCCGCTTCGACCAACACGCCAAGCAGATGCACGCCCAGCTGGTGGAGTCGATCTCCCGCCCGGTCGGCAAGCTCGCCCGC
The DNA here is from genome assembly GCF_034519685.1 of Sphaerotilus sp. Lineage (GTDB taxonomy): Bacteria > Pseudomonadota > Gammaproteobacteria > Burkholderiales > Burkholderiaceae_C > Sphaerotilus. The sequence continues at coordinate 1,526,167 of NZ_JAXHOF010000003.1, forward strand.
GTGGAATGAGCGACCGCCGTCCCGACGCGCTCTTCATCGGCCTGATGTCGGGCACGTCGCTGGACGGTGTGGACGGCGTGCTCTGTCGCATCGGCGAAGACGGCCAGTGGTCGGGTGTGCTCGGCCACGCCCACCGCCCCTTTGCCGAGTCACTGCGGCAACCCCTGATGGAGCTGCAGCGCAGCGGCCCGGACGAACTGCACCGCGCCGCCCTGGCCGGCAACGCGCTCGCGGAACGCTACGCCGATGTCGTCCACGCCCTGCTCGCCGCCACGAACACCCCCGCCAGCGCCGTGCGGGCCATCGGCGCCCACGGTCAGACCGTGCGCCACCAGCCCGGCCTGCACGACGGCACCGGCTACACGCTGCAGATCGGCAATGCCGCCCTGCTGGCCGAGCGCACGGGCATCGACGTCATCGCCGACTTCCGCAGCCGTGATGTCGCTGCCGACGGTCAAGGCGCCCCGCTGGTACCCGCCTTTCACCAGCACCTCTTCGGCCGTCCGGACGCGACCCGCGCGGTGGTCAACATCGGCGGCATCAGCAACCTGACCATCCTGCGGCCGGGCGAGCCGGCACGCGGGTTCGACTGCGGCCCAGGTAACGCGCTGATGGACCACTGGATCGACCGCCACCAGGGGAAGCCCTACGACGACCGCGGCGCCTGGGCGGCCCGTGGCACGGTGTCGTCTGCCTTGTTGGCGGATCTGCTGGCACAGCCCTATTTCGCGCAGCAACCGCCCAAGAGCACAGGGCGTGACCTGTTCCACCCCGCGTGGCTCCAGGAACGGCTGGACACGCTCGCGCAGGGCGGTGTCGCCCCCCCCTCCCCGACCGATGTACAGGCCACGCTCTGCGCGTTCACGGCTGCCGCCATCGCCGACGACGTGCGCCGCCATGCGCCCGATGCAGCCGATCTGCTGGTGTGTGGCGGGGGAGCCTTCAACGACACGCTGATCGACCGCCTGAGGGCACTTCTGCCCGGTCTGGCAGTCCGTTCGACCGACACGGAGGGTCTGCCCGCGCTGGAAGTCGAGGCGGCGGCCTTCGCATGGCTGGCCCACCGGCATGTGCATCGTTGTGCGGCGAACGAGCCAGCGGTCACCGGAGCGGCAGGCTTGCGGGTGCTGGGGGCGTGTTACCCCGCCTGACCCGTCCGATCGGGTCGCCACCAGCAAAGCACAAAGCCGCCCAAGGGCGGCTTTGTGCTTTCCGTGGCCGCCGCACCAGGCGGCGGCACAGCGCAGCAGGTCAGCGCGGCAGCGTCGTCGTCCCCATCAGGAACTGATCCACCTCGCGCGCCGCCTGCCGGCCCTCGCGGATCGCCCAGACCACCAGCGACTGGCCACGGCGCATGTCGCCCGCCGCGAACACCTTGTCCACATTGGTCTTGTAGCCGGTGTCCTCGTCGGTACCAGCCTTGGCATTGCCGCGGCCGTCCTTGGCGACGCCGAAGGCGTCCAGCACCGTCGCCACCGGGTTCACGAAGCCCATCGCCAGCAGCACGAGGTCGGCCTTGTATTCCTTCTCGGTGCCGGGGATCTCGACCAGCTTGCCGTCCTTGAACTCGATGTGGACGGTCTTCAGGCCGACGACCTTGCCGTCCTTGCCGATGAATTCCTTGGTCGAGATGGCGAACTCGCGCACGCAGCCTTCCTCGTGGCTCGACGAGGTGCGCAGCTTCATCGGCCAGTACGGCCAGACCAGCGGCTTGTTTTCCTGCTCCGGCGGCTGCGGCATCACCTCGAACTGCGTGACGCTGGCGGCGCCGTGGCGGTTCGACGTGCCCACGCAGTCGCTGCCGGTGTCGCCGCCGCCGATGACGATGACGTGCTTGCCGTCGGCGCGGATCGGGTCTTTCACCTTGCCGCCGTGGTTGACCTTGTTCTGCTGCGGCAGCAGTTCCATCGCGAAATGGATGCCCGACAGCTCGCGGCCCGGCACCGGCAGGTCACGCGACTGCTCCGAGCCGCCCGTCAGCAGCACGGCGTCGAATTCGGCCTTCAGCTGCGCGGCGCTGACCGTCTCCTTGGCCCAGTTCGTGACCTTGGAGCCCTTCGGCCACTCGCCCACCAGCGTGTTGGTGCGGAAGACGACGCCTTCGGCTTCCATCTGCTTGACGCGGCGGTCGATGTGGGTCTTCTCCATCTTGAAGTCGGGGATGCCGTAGCGCAGCAGGCCGCCGACGCGGTCGTTCTTCTCGAACAGCGTCACGTCATGGCCGGCGCGGGCCAGCTGCTGCGCCGCCGCCATGCCCGCAGGGCCGGAACCGACAACCGCCACCTTCTTGCCGGTCTTGACCTTCGGCAGCTGCGGCACGACCCAGCCCTCTTCCCAGGCGCGGTCGATGATCGCGTGCTCGATCGACTTGATGCCGACCGCGTCGCCGTTGACGTTGACCACGCAGGCGGCCTCGCACGGCGCCGGGCAGATCCGGCCGGTGAACTCGGGGAAGTTGTTCGTCGAGTGCAGGACCGTGATCGCGTTCTTCCAGTCGCCCTGGAAGACCAGGTCGTTGAAGTCCGGGATGATGTTGTTGACCGGGCAGCCGTTGTTGCAGAACGGCGTGCCGCAGTCCATGCAGCGTGCGCCCTGGATCTTTGCCTCTTCCGGCTTGAGGCCGATGACAAATTCCTTGTAGTTCTTCAGGCGCTTCTCGACCGGCTCGTAGCCCTCTTCGAGGCGCTCGAATTCCAGAAAACCAGTGACCTTACCCATGGTGCGTTGACTCTCGCAAATGTTCGGTTCGTCGGATGGCAGGGCGCTTACTTGGCCGGAACCGCGTGCGCGGTCTTGCCATCACCCTTGACGTCGCCCTTGGCCTTGGCGATGGTCTCTTCGGTGGCCTTGGAGGCGTTGATCTCACCCAGGGCGCGCTTGTATTCGTGCGGGAACACCTTGACGAACTTGGTGCGGGCGTCGCTCCAGTTGTCCAGGATGTCGCGGGCACGCAGCGAGCCGGTCCAGCGGTGGTGGTCGTCGACCAGCTTCTTGAGCAATGCCTCGTCGGTCTGCCCCTTGTGCCAGATCGCCAGGTCCATCGTCTTTTCCTGCTCGGCCGCCGGCAGCACCTTGTCGAGTGCGACCTGCGCGGTGTTGCAGCGCGAGGCGAAGGTGCCATCCGCGTCGTAGACATAGGCCACGCCGCCCGACATGCCGGCCGCGAAGTTGCGGCCCGTCTGGCCCAGCACGACCGCGGTGCCGCCGGTCATGTACTCGCAGCCGTGGTCGCCCGTGCCTTCGACGACGGTTGTCGCACCCGACAGGCGCACCGCAAAACGCTCGCCCGCCACGCCACGGAAGAACGCCTCGCCGGTGGTGGCACCGAACAGCGCGGTGTTGCCGATGATGATGTTCTTCGACGCATCACCACGGAACTCGATCGACGGCCGCACGACGATGCGCCCGCCCGACAGGCCCTTGCCGGTGTAGTCGTTGGCTTCACCGATCAGGTAGAAGGTGATGCCGCTGGCGAGGAAGGCGCCGAAGCTCTGGCCGCCCGTGCCTTCCATCTGCACGAAGATCGTCTCGTCGGGCAGACCGTCCGGATGGTGCTTGATCAGCTCGCCCGACAGCATCGCGCCGACCGAGCGGTTGACGTTGCGCACGTCTTCCATGAACTGCGTCTTCTCGCCCTTCTCGATCGCGGCCCGGGCCTTGGCGATGAGCTTGTGGTCGAGGGCTTTTTCCAGACCGTGGTCCTGCGTGGACACGTGCAGGCGCGGCACATCGGCCGGCACGTTCGGCTGGAAGAAGACCTTGCTGAAGTCCAGACCCTTGGCCTTCCAGTGGCTGATCGCCTTCTTCGTGTCCAGCAGGTCCGAGCGGCCGATCAGGTCATCGAACTTGCGGATGCCGAGCTGCGCCATCAGCTGGCGCGCTTCCTCGGCGACGAAGAAGAAGTAGTTGACGACATGCTCGGGCTTGCCGGTGAACTTCTTGCGCAGCACCGGATCCTGCGTGGCCACGCCCACCGGGCAGGTGTTCAGGTGGCACTTGCGCATCATGATGCAGCCCTCGACCACCAGCGGCGCGGTGGCGAAGCCGAACTCGTCGGCGCCCAGCAGCGCGCCGATGACCACGTCGCGGCCGGTCTTCATCTGACCGTCGGCCTGCACGCGGACACGGCCGCGCAGGCGGTTCAGCACCAGCGTCTGCTGCGTCTCGGCCAGACCCAGCTCCCACGGCGTGCCGCAGTGCTTGATCGACGACCAGGGCGAGGCCCCCGTGCCGCCGTCATGGCCGGCGATCACGATGTGGTCGGCCTTGCACTTGGTGACGCCGGCGGCGATGGTGCCGACGCCGACTTCCGACACCAGCTTCACGCTGATGGAGGAGACCGGGTTGACGTTCTTCAGGTCGTGGATGAGCTGCGCCAGATCCTCGATCGAGTAGATGTCGTGGTGCGGCGGCGGCGAGATCAGGCCGACGCCCGGCACCGAGTGGCGCAGCTTGCCGATGTACTCGGACACCTTGCCGCCCGGGAGCTGACCGCCCTCGCCCGGCTTGGCGCCCTGGGCCATCTTGATCTGGATCTGGTCGGCGGACACCAGGTACTCGGTCGTGACACCGAAGCGGCCCGAGGCGACCTGCTTGATCTTCGAGCGCAGGCTGTCGCCGGCCTTCATGGCGTAGTCGGACTCGATGACCTTGGTGCCGACCACGTCCGACACCTTGGTGCCGTCGACGATCTGGATGCCCTTCAGCTCGTTGCGGTAACGGGCCGGGTCTTCGCCGCCTTCGCCCGTGTTGGACTTGCCGCCGATGCGGTTCATCGCCAGGGCCAGCGTGCTGTGGGCTTCGGTGGAGATGGATCCCAGCGACATCGCGCCGGTGGCGAAGCGCTTGACGATCTCGGAGGCCGGTTCGACCTCGTCGACCGGAATGGCCTTCGTCGGGTCACACTTGAACTCGAACAGGCCACGCAGCGTGAGATGGCGCTTGTTCTGGTCGTTGATGATCTGGGCGTATTCCTTGTAGGTGTCGAACTTGCCCGAGCGCGTGCTGTGCTGCAGCTTGGCGATGGCGTCCGGCGTCCACATGTGCTCTTCGCCGCGGGCGCGCCAGGCGTATTCGCCGCCGGCGTCCAGCATCGTCGCCAGCACCGGATCGTCACTGAAAGCGGCGACGTGGTTGCGGATCGCTTCCTCGGCGACCTCGAACACGCCGATGCCCTCGACCTGGGTCGGAGTGCCCCGGAAGTACTGCTTGACCAGTTCCTTGTTCAGACCGATCGCCTCGAACAGCTGCGCGCCGCAGTAGGACATGTACGTGGACACGCCCATCTTCGACATGATCTTGGACAGACCCTTGCCGATGGACTTGACGTAGTTGTAGATCGCCTTGTCGGCCGACAGGTTGCCCGGCAGCGTCTTGTGCAGGTCGACCAGCGTCTCCATCGCCAGGTAGGGATGCACGGCTTCCGCACCGTAGCCCGCCAGCACGGCGAAGTGGTGGACTTCACGGGCAGACGCGGTCTCGACCACCAGACCGGCGGTCGTGCGCAGGCCTTCGCGCACCAGGTGGTGGTGGATGGCCGACAGCGCCAGCAGCGCCGGGATGGCGACGTGCGTGGCGTCCATCGCGCGGTCGGTGATGATCAGGATGTTCGAGCCACCCTTGATCGCGTCCACGGCCTCCGCGCACAGCGAGGCCAGCTTGGCTTCGACGCCTTCATGGCCCCAGACCAGCGGGTAGGTGATGTCCAGCGCGTAGCTCTTGAACTTGCCGCCCGTGTGGCGCTCGATGCCGCGCAGGCGCGCCATGTCGGCGAAGTCGAGGATCGGCTGCGCCACTTCGAGCCGCATCGGCGGGTTGACCGCGTTGATGTCGAGCAGGTTGGGCTTCGGGCCGATGAACGAGTTCAGCGACATCACGATCGCTTCGCGGATCGGGTCGATCGGCGGGTTCGTGACCTGGGCGAAGAGCTGCTTGAAGTAGTTGTAGAGCGGCTTGTTCTTGTCGCTCAGCACGGCCAGCGGGCTGTCGTTGCCCATCGAGCCGATGCCTTCTTCACCGTTGGCAGCCATCGGGGCCATCAGGAACTTGATGTCTTCCTGGGTGTAGCCGAAGGCTTGCTGACGGTCCAGCAGCGACTCGGTGGCGGCCGCGACCGGCGCGGCATCCGCAGGGATCGAGTCGAGCTTGATGCGCACGTTCTCGATCCACTGGCGGTACGGCTTGGCCGAGGCGAACTGGTTCTTCAGCTCCTCGTCATCGACGATGCGGCCCTGCTCGAAGTCGATCAGGAACATCTTGCCCGGCTGCAGGCGCCACTTCTTGATGATCTTGTTCTCCGGAATCATCGGCAGCACGCCGGTTTCCGAAGCCATCACGACCAGATCGTCGTCGGTGACGATGTAGCGGGCGGGGCGCAGGCCGTTGCGGTCCAGCGTGGCGCCGATCTGCTTGCCGTCGGTGAAGACCATGGCGGCCGGGCCGTCCCACGGCTCGATCATCGCGGCATGGTATTCGTAGAACGCGCGGCGGCGCTCGTCCATCGTCGCGTGCTGTTCCCAGGCTTCCGGGATCATCATCATCGCGGCATGGGCGAGCGAGTAGCCCGACATCGTCAGCAGTTCGAGCGTGTTGTCGAAGGTGGCGGTATCGGACTGGCCGAAGAAGCTGATCGGGTAGAGCTTCTGCAGGTCGTCACCCAGCACCGGCGACTTCATGACGCCCTGGCGCGCGCGCATCCAGTTGAAGTTGCCCTTGACGGTGTTGATCTCGCCGTTGTGCGCGACCATCCGGTACGGGTGGGCCAGCGGCCACTCGGGGAAGGTGTTGGTCGAGAAGCGCTGGTGCACCAGCGCCAGCGCCGAGGTGCAGCGTGCGTCTCGCAGGTCCAGGTAGTAGGTGCCGACCTGATCGGCCAGCAGCAGGCCCTTGTAGATGATGGTGCGGCACGACATGCTGGGCACGTAGTACTCGCGGCTGTGCGTCAGCTTGAGCTTCATGATCGCCGCCGAAGCGGTCTTGCGGATCACGTACAGCTTGCGCTCCAGCGCGTCCGGCACGATCACGTCAGCGCCACGGCCGATGAAGACCTGGCGGATGATCGGCTCGGTCTTGCGCACGGTCGGGGACATCGGCATGTCCTTGTCCACCGGCACATCACGCCAGCCGAGCAGCACCTGCCCCTCGGCCTTCACGGCGCGCTCGACTTCCTGCTCGCAGGCCAGACGCGAGGCATGTTCCTTCGGCAGGAAGATCATGCCGACGCCGTACTCGCCCGGCGGGGGCAGCTTGACGCCTTGCGCAGCCATCTCGGCGCGGAAGAACTCGTCCGGGATCTGGATCAGGATGCCTGCACCATCGCCCATCAGCGCATCGGCGCCGACCGCACCGCGGTGGTCGAGGTTCTCGAGGATCTTCAGGCCCTGCTCGACGATGGAATGCGCCTTCTGGCCCTTGATGTGCGCGACGAAACCGACGCCGCAGGCGTCATGTTCGTTGGCCGGGTCGTACAACCCGCCGAGGGCGAGGGCTTGGACTTCTTGGGGGGACGGGTGTCCCGAGGCAGCCTGGTTCATGGCGCACTCCTGCGTATGGCGATGGAAAACCGTGCAAATTTACTGCACTGCAGCGAACCCCTCAAGCGAAACAAAAAGGGGTCAGACTCCGTTAAATGCAGATCAGCAAAATCACGACAAATTATTGGGGACAGATCAAGCCTGCGTCACCGCGCCCTGCCGTGGTGCACGGGCGGGACGCCCCCGTGGCCGTGGTGCCATGGGGCGCGCGGTGGCGGCACCCAGGCTTGCAAGAAACGCACCAGATCCCAGCGCCCAGCCCTTCAGCGCGCTGTCGGTGTGGGCCTGCACCTCGTCACCGGACAGCGGCTCGTCCAGCAGGCGCTGCCACGCCAGTTCACGCTCGAAGGGCGTGTTGCCGGTGGCCCAGTACAGCGCATGGTCGGTCAGCAGACTGTCGCGGCGCCGGCCGAGGTGGTGCGACGCGCTCGACCACGGATAGTCGACCGCCGCCGTGGGGGGAATCAGGCGCTGCGGGTTCTGCTCGATGTAGCGCATGCAGGCCAGCACGTGCGGGCCGCTCTCCAGCACCGTGGCGCGGAAGCGGCCGTCCCAGAGCGTGCCAACCCGGCCGTGCCGGCGGTTGAAGGCGCTGACGTAGCGCCGGCCGATCGCCTGCAGCATCTTGCTGAGCGCCTCGGCCGTCGGCGGCGTGACCAGCAAGTGGACATGGTCGTCCATCAGCACATAGGCGTGGACAGCCACCTGCTGCAGCGCTGCAGCCTCGCGCAGCGCGGCGAGGTAGGCGATGCGGTCCGTGTCGTCGAGGAAGACCGACTGGCGGTTGTGGCCGCGCTGGATCACGTGGTGGGTCAGACCGGCAATGGCAAGGCGGGGCAGTCGGGCCATGGTCGAAAGTGCGGCGGCAGGAAAGCGGGGCGTGGTCTGGATCGAGCCGGATTGTGCGCACCGGACCGGCACGCTGTCGATGGTTCAGAATGCACATTCTCCTTCGACTTGTTCGTTTTGGTACCACCCGGAGCCCACCGCCCATGAAAGCCGCCAACGTTCTCGCCACGATCGGCCACACGCCGCACATCCGCATCAACCGTCTGTTCGGCCCGGGCGCCGAGGTCTGGATCAAGTCCGAGCGCGGCAACCCCGGCGGCTCGATCAAGGACCGCATCGCGCTGGCCATGGTCGAGGACGCCGAAGCCAGCGGCGCACTGAAACCGGGCGGCACCATTGTCGAGCCCACCTCGGGCAACACGGGCGTGGGCCTGGCGATGGTGGCGGCCGTCAAGGGCTACCCGCTGGTGCTGGTGATGCCCGAGAGCATGAGCATCGAGCGCCGTCGCCTGATGCTGGCCTATGGCGCGAAGTTCGTGCTGACGCCGCGCGAGAAGGGCATGAAGGGCGCGATTGCCAAGGCACAGGAGCTGGTGGAGTCCACCCCCGGTGCCTGGATGCCGCAGCAGTTCGAGAACCCGGCCAATGTCGCGGTCCATGTGCACACCACCGCCGAGGAAATCTTCGCCGACTTCCCTGAAGGGCTGGACGCGCTGATCACCGGCGTGGGCACCGGCGGCCACCTGAGCGGTTGCGCGCAGGTGCTGAAGAGCCGCTGGCCGAACCTGAAGGTCTACGCCGTCGAGCCAGCCGCCTCCCCCGTCATCAGCGGCGGCGCGCCCGCCCCGCACCCGATCCAGGGCATCGGTGCCGGCTTCATCCCGAAGAACCTGCACACCGCGCTGCTCGACGGCGTGGTCCAGGTCGACGCCGAAGCCGCCCGCGAGATGGCGCGCCGCAGCGCCCGGGAGGAAGGCCTGCTGGTCGGCATCTCCAGCGGTGCGACGCTGGCCGCCATCGCGCAGAAGCTGCCGGAACTGCCGGCTGGCGCGCGTGTGCTGGGCTTCAACTACGACACCGGCGAGCGTTACCTGTCGATCGAAGGCTTCCTGCCGACCGAGGGCTGAGCGGCCTCAGCCGGGGCCGTGGTCGAACAGCCGCTGTCCCGTGAGCCGCTCGTGCTCGCGGATGGCGTAGCGGTCGGTCATGCCGGCGATGTAGTCGGCCACCGCCCGGTGTGGCAGCGGCGACGCCGCGTAGTCGGCCGGCATCTCCTGCGGCCGGTCGACGTACACCGCAAACAGCTCGCGCACGATGCGCTGTGCCCGGTCGGTGGTGTCCATCACCTGCGGGTGGCGGTAGAGCTGTTGCAGCAGGAAGCGCTTGAGCGCCGTGCTCGATTCGCGCATCACCGGGCTGAACGCCACCAGCGGCGGCAACCGGCGCACCGCGTCGGCGCTGTCCGGCCGGTGCAGCACCAGCGCAGCCCGCGTCGTGTCGATCACGTCATAGACCTGCGCCGACAGCATGCGCCGCAGCGTCTCGGACAGCAGTCGGCGCGGCTTCATCCGCACCAGCTCCGGGTGCTCGGCCAGCGCCTCGTCACGGCAACGCGCCACCAGCGGCAGCGCACACACCTGCTCGAAATCGATCAGCCCCGAGCGCACCCCATCGTCCACGTCGTGCGCGTTGTAGGCGATCTCGTCGGCGAGGTTGGCGAGCTGGGCCTCCAGCGAGGGCTGCGTGCCGTCCAGGAAGCGCCGCCCTACCCCACCCGGCTCATGGGCGTCGATCCAGCGCGCCACCCGCTTCGCGCAGTGCTTGAGCACGCCCTCGCGGGTCTCGAAGGTCAGGTTCAGCCCGTCGAAGGCCGGGTAGCGCTCTTCGAGCACATCGACCACGCGCAGGCTCTGCAGGTTGTGCTCGAAGCCACCGTGCCGGCGCATGCAGGCGTGCAGCGCGTCCTGGCCGGCATGGCCGAAGGGGGTGTGGCCGAGGTCATGGGCCAGCGCGATCGCCTCGACCAGGTCCTCGTGCAGCCGCAGCGAGCGGGCGATCGAGCGGCCGAGCTGCGCGACCTCCAGCGTGTGCGTCAACCGGGTGCGGAACAGGTCGCCTTCGTGGTTGAGGAAGACCTGCGTCTTGTAGACGAGACGGCGGAAGGCGGTGCTGTGGACGATGCGGTCGCGGTCGCGCTGGTAGTCGTTGCGGGTGGGTGCCGGGGCTTCGGCGTGTCGGCGGCCTCGGCCCTGCGCCGGGTCACTGGCGAAGGGCGCGAGGTCGAGGCGCATCGGGTGGGGGCCGGGCGCGTTCAGGCCGGCTGGCAGTGGGCGGCGAGCACATCGCGCACCAGGGCTTCCGGCGCACCCTGCATGCGGGCACTGCCGAGCCGGTCGATGACGACAAAGCGGATCTCGCCGGCCTCGGTCTTCTTGTCCACCTGCATCAGTTCGAGGTAGCGGTCTGCGCCGAGGGCTGGACCGACCACCGGCAGCCCTGCCCGCTCGCACACCGCCTTCACGCGGGTGACAAACGCCGCGGGCATCAAGCCGAGCCGCGCCGACAGGTCCGCCGCCATCACCATGCCGCAGCCGACCGCCTCGCCGTGCAGCCACTCGCCATAGCCGAGCCCGGACTCGATCGCGTGGCCGAAGGTGTGGCCGAAGTTCAGGATGGCGCGCAGGCCGCTCTCGCGCTCGTCGCTGCCGACGACGGCCGCCTTGACCTCGCACGAGCGCTTCACGGCGTAGGCCAGGGCGGTCTTGTCGCGGGCCATCAGCGCCGGCAGGTTCGCCTCGATCCAGTCGAGGAAGTCGGCGTCGGCGATCGGGCCGTATTTGATGACCTCGGCCAGGCCGGCGGACAGCTCGCGCGGCGGCAATGTGTCGAGCGTGTCGAGGTCGCAGATGACGCGCACCGGCTGGTAGAACGCGCCGATCATGTTCTTGCCAAGCGGGTGGTTGATGGCGGTCTTGCCGCCGACCGAGGAGTCGACCTGCGACAGCAGCGTGGTGGGCACCTGCACGAAGGGCACGCCGCGCATGTAGCAGGCCGCCGCGAACCCGGTCATGTCGCCGATGACGCCGCCACCGAGCGCGAACAGCACCGTCTTGCGGTCGCAGGCGGCACCGAGCAGGCCGTCGTAAATCAGGTTCAGTGTGGCCGAGTCCTTGTAGCCCTCGCCGTCGGGCAGCTCGATGGTCAGCACACGCGGGTAGTACGGACCGAGCGCAGCGCGCAGGCGGGCGGCGTAGAGCGGGCCGACGGTCGTGTTGGTGACGACGACGGCGGTGGCGGCCTTGGGCAGGCCGGTCCAGCTCTCTGCGGCGTCGAGCAGGCCGGTGCCGATGCGGATGTCGTAGCTGCGGTCGCCGAGGGACACCGGCACGGTCTGGGTGGCGGCGGAGGTCGTGGTCGTCATCATCGTGGGCTGGTTCGTGGGGTCGACGCCGGGGCGGTGGCCGCCGGGGCGGCAGCGGCCTTGGGCGGGCGGAAGGCGGACACCACGCCGGCCAGTTCGAGCTGCATCAGGATCATGTTGACCAGCGTCGGCACGGACGGGCGGCCGGTCTCGATGGTGAACTGTGCCGTCTCGCGGTAGAGCGGGTCGCGGGTCTGGTAGAGGTCGCGCAGCTTGCGCAGCGGGTCGGCCACCTGCAGCAGCGGGCGCTGGGTGTCGTGGCGCAGGCGGCGGAACAGCTCTTCGGGCGAGGCGCGCAGGTACACCACCGTCGTGTGGTCGCGCAGCACCCGCCGGTTGGCCTCGCGCAGCACGGCACCGCCACCGGTGGCCAGCACGAGCCCGCCGCGGTGTGCCAGCTCGGCCAGCACCGCCTGTTCGATGTCACGGAACGCCGCCTCGCCCTCGCGCTCGAAGAAGGCGCGGATCGACATGCCGATGCGGCGTTCGATCTCGGCATCCGCATCGAAGAAGGGCATGCCAAGTGCGTTGGCCAGGTGCCGGCCAGCCGTGGACTTGCCGGCACCTGGCATGGCGACCAGGCTGATGGTGGGGATCGCGGGTGCGGGTCGCTGGGCACCGGCCCCGTCGTCCGGGGAAATGGAAAGGGAAAGGGCCACGCTCTGGGGGAGAAGTCGGTGATCGATCGTCCGCACCGGGGTGGGCGGTGCGGGACGGTCGATCAGTCTACCTTGCGTGTGCCGACGACCCCTTACTCCAGCACGCCAATGTCGAACTTGTACGACTGCCCGTTGGGCATCTTCACCGTCAGGTCGATGGGGCCGCTGGCTTCGAGCGGCTTGGTGCAGTCGTCCAGGTCGGCCGTGACCGTGTGCGTGGTCGGGCCGATCCAGGTGCCGGTGACCGGCGAACGGTCCACAGCGACAGAGCCGCCCTTGGCTTTGGTCGCCAGGGTCAACGTGGCATTGGCGGGAACCGGGTTGCCCCCGAGCGCATCAGCCGCCGTATTGGCGTCACGCATGCAGAAACGGGTGGAGAGGCGGCAAGCACCCGTGGTCGTCAGGGACAACACCTGGTAAGGCAGCGCAGTGTGGCTGCACGAGCCATCGCCATTGACCGCAAACAGGCGCGGCTCGCGTGAACTGTCGGACAGGGTGAACACGCGACTGGTGCGCACATAGGTGTTGCTGCTCCAGATGTTGTTGGCAGGCTCGCCGATCAGGTACTCACCAGCAGCGGCCATCAGCCCGTTTTCGTCCTTGTCGAGAAAGATCGGACCGAGATCCAAGTAGGTTTCGCCTTGGGTGTACTGGTTGTCACCATCGGCATCATCGAAGGATTCCTCACCCTGCGCATACGCGACCACCGTGACACGCCCATCCGTCGGACGGAAATTGCTGGTCACGAGCTTGACGGTACAAATGCCGTTGGTCGTCGTGCAGCGGGCCGGAATGATGCTGGCACCCTCGGCGACAAAGCTGATGGAGGTGCCATCTGGAACCGGGTTGGCAAATCGATCCGTGAGTTGAACCCGGATTTCGCTTTCGGTGCCATCACGCGCCCAACCATCGGGGTTGTAGGCCGCAGCGGAGAAGCTGAAGGCCCGCTGCGTTGGCAGTCCGGCGTTGATGGCCAGCACATTGGACACGGTGGAGAGCTTGACCCCGCTGTCCAGGGTCACGTCAGCCCTCACCCGAACCGGCGACGGAATGGTCTTGGCGGTGACCGAGACTTGGGCGATGCCGGAGTCGTTGGTCTTGTAAGTGGTGGGAGACAGGATCGCCACGTTGGGAATGTCCAGCGAGAACGCCACTTCACGTCCGGCCACTGGGTTGTTGTACTGGTCCTTCAGGCGGAAAGACACCACAGAGGACACTTCACACCCACTGCCCGCCAGACAGATCTTCTCGGGGCTGGCGGACACGAATTCCAGCGCCTGTGCGATCGGGGCAGCCACCGCCAGATCGACCTGCCTCTGCTGGCTGGTGCCGGTGATGGTGGCGCTGATGCGGTCGGTGGCGGCGCAGGCCTTGTCCTGGTAGGTCGTGGAGGCGGTCTTGCCCGTCACCGTCACCGAAGTGGGCGACAGCACTGCCTTGCCCGCCGTGGCACAGGTGGACGAAAAATTCACGGTGACAGGCGAAGCCGAGGAAGCGCCCACCACATCGACCGTGATGACCGACGCGCCATAGGCACCGACGCTGATCGGGCTGGCAGTGGCCGATGCGAGCGACACGTTCACGGCCGAGACGGTGAAGGTGGTCCGGGTCGTCAAGGTGGACGAGGTGGACACGTCGGCAGCCGCGGACACATAGTCCGCCCCCACCGCGCCAGCGACCGGCTGCAGCGTGGCCGAGGCATTGCCAGCATCGTCCGTGATGACCCGGGCAGGCGATACGGTGGCGGCACCGTTGGACACCGCAAACGTCACCAGCGTGTTGGCCAACGGCGAGCCGCTCGCGTTCTTGACCAGCGCCGTCACGGTACCCGGCGTGGACGCGCTGATGGTCGTGCTCGACAGGGACAACACCACCGTGCCAGACGAACTGGTGGAGACCGTGCCGGTGTCCGACGTGGTCGATCCGGTGGTGCCGGTGCCAGTCCCCGTGGTCGTGCAACTGGTCGAGAAGACGCTGCACCCCGCATCACTGCCCCCACCGCCGCACGCGCTCAGCGCCGTCACCAGTGCCAGTCCCCCGACACGCCAGATCATCTTGTTCATCGTCATCACTTCGGTTGGGTCCAGGTTCAGCGCGCCGCCGCATTGCGGTCCGTGATGACCTTGGGCGTCAGGAACACGAGCAGCTCGGTCTTGTTCGAGGCACGGGTCTTGTTCCGGAACAGTGCCCCCACATAGGGAATGTCGCCCAGGAAGGGCACCTTGTTGACGGACTCGGTCTCGCTGATCTCGAAGATGCCGCCGATCACCACCGTCCCGCCGTTCTCGACCAGCACCTGCGTCTTCACATGCTTGGTGTTGATGGCATAGCCTGCGGCGGTCTGCTGGCCGACGCTGTCCTTGTTCACGTCGACGTCCAGGATGATGCTGCCCTCGGGCGTGATCTGCGGGATCACTTCCAGCTTGAGGTTGGCCTTGCGGAACTGGATCGCGGTCGCGCCGCTGGACGTGGCCGTCTGGTACGGCAGCTCGGTGCCCTGCTCGATCAGCGCCTTGACCTGATCGGCCGTGATCACGCGCGGGCTCGACACCAGCTTGCCGCGGCCTTCGGCTTCGAGCGCCGAGAGTTCGAGGTTCAGGAAGCGGTTGGACGCCGCGCCGAACAGCGACAGCGCAAACGTCGCCGCGCTCGCGCCGCCCATCGAGCTGGTGTTGGCCGGCAGGTTGACGAACTGCGTGTTGGCATAGTCACCCGTGGCCGACTGCGAGGTCTGGTAGCCGATGCCACCGTAGTTGCCACCGACCGTCACATTGCCCAGTCCGAGGTTCACGCCCGGCACGCCGCCCCGCACACCCCGCAGGTCGTTCGCCCCGAGCTTGACGCCCAGCGCACGCCCGAAGGTGTCTTCCGCTTCGACGATGCGCGCCTCGATCATCACCTGGCGCACCGGGATGTCGATCTTGGTGATCATCTGGCCGATCTCCTCGAGCTTGCTCGGGATGTCGGTCACGAAGAGCTGGTTGGTGCGCATCTCGGAGATGACACTGCCACGCGCGGACAGCAGGCGCGTGGCGTTGGCCGTGCCGCCACTGCCCGCGTTGCCCTGCTGGCCGACGAGGCCCTTGGCGACTTCCTCGGCCTTGGTGTAGTTGAGCTGGAAGGATTGCGTGCGCAGCGGCTCCAGTGCGGCCACCTGCGCCTTGGATTCCAGCTCGGCCTTGTCCTTGGCGGCCAGTTCCTCCTTGGGCGCCACCCACAGCACGTTGCCCGACTTCTTCACGCCCAGCCCCTTGGCCTGCATGATGATGTCGAGCGCCTGGTCCCAGGGCACGTCCTTCAGGCGCAGTGTCACGTTGCCGGTGACCGTGTCGCTGGTGACGATGTTGAAATTGGTGAAGTCGGCGATGACCTGCAGCAGCGCCCGCACCTCGATGCTCTGGAAGTTCAGCGAGAGCTTGTCGCCGGAGTAGCCCACGCCCTGGGTGAGCTTTTGCGGATCCACCTTGACCGGGCGCACTTCCAGCACGAACTGGTTGTCGGTCTGGTAGGCGCTGTGCTCCCAGTGGCCGCGTGGCTCGACGACCATGCGCACCCGGTCGCCCACCTGCGTGGTGGTGACGTGCTGCACGGGCGTGCCGAAGTCGGTCACGTCCAGGCGGCGGCGCAGGCCTTCCGACGCGGACGAGCGCAGGAACTCGACGATCAGGTTCTGGCCCTGCTGGCGGATGTCCACACCGACCTGGTTGCTCGGCAGGTCGACCACGACGCGGCCCGCGCCATCCTTGCCGCGGCGGAAGTCGATGTCGCGCAGCCGCTCGGGACGGGTGTTCTGCGGATCGGCAAAGTGCTCCGGCTCGGACGCTGCCCCCGATCCGGCCACCATGCTCGACGGCGACGCGGCAGTCCCGCCCACCGACACCGGGTCCAGCGTCACGATGAGCGTCTTGCCCTCGATCTCGGCCCGGTAGCGGGTGGACTGCTTCAGGTTCAGCACCAGACGGGTGCGGTCACCGCCCTGGGCCAGCGCCAGCGAGCGCAGGTTGCCCTGGTTGATCTCCTGCGTGGCGCTGCCCGTGGCATTGCGCACCCCCGGCAGATCCAGCGCCACGCGGGCAGGCGACTGCAGCGCGAAGCCCTTCGGAACGGCGGTCAACGGCTCGCTGAACTCCAGGCGAATGACCTCGCTGCCCCCCTGCAGTCCATTGCTGATGGACTGGATGGCGTTCTGGGCGAAGCCGATCACCGGCGCCATCGCCAGCACGGCCAGCGTGGCCAGACGAACACTCCAGCGGTCCGTGGGAGCGGGTGCAATCTTCTCGGTGGTCTTCATCGCTTCTCCTGGGCCCGCTCCTGGAGGGCGAGCGTGCTGGTGCGCTCGATCCACTCTCCAATCGCGTCCTGCACGATTTCGCGCAAGGCAATTTCGGTTTCCGTGATGCGGGTGACACGGCCGTAGTTCTGGCCCATGTAATCACCCACCTTGACTTGGTACAGCAGGTTGTCGGCCCGCAGCAGCGCGTAGGTCCGGCCGCTGCGCACCAGACTGCCCACCATGCTGAGCGAATCGAGCGGATACGCCTCCAGCGGCTCGCGCCGGCGGTTCATCTCGGGCGACAGCAGCGAGTTGGGCTGACGGCTCTCCTGCTTGATCGCCACCTGCAGCTTCTGGAGGCTGAAGGGCTCGACGGAGGTGCCCGCCAGGTAAGGCTGGGGGTCGAACTTGCGCGGCGGCACCAGCGGAGACACCCGGGGCTTGGCGTCGCGGCGCTGCTCGTCCATCCACGCCTGCAGCTCTTCATGCGGATCGGAGCAGCCCGTCAACGTCAGCGCAGCCGCGCCGGCCAGTGCGGACAGCATCAGCAGACGCATGGAACGGTTGGCCATGCGCCCGTTCATTTGCCACCTCCCGCCGCTTTGGCTTCCTTGGCCGCCTTGGCCTTGGCCAGACGGCGTTCCTCGACTTCCGCCGGATCCAGGTAGCGGTAGGTGCGCGCCGTGGCCTCCATGGCCAGCAACCCCGTACCACTGGGCACCGACTGGCCCTGCGACAGGCCCGGCATCGTGATGACCAGGTTGTGCAGCGTCACGATGCGCGACAGGTTCGCCACGTCGGAGGCAAACGAGCCGATGTCGTGGTACTTGCCGCTGACACGCAGCGCGATCGGCAGTTCGGCGTAGTAGTCCCGGATCAGCACCTGACCGGGCCGGAACAGCTCGAACTGCAGCCCGCGCCCGACACCGGCCTGGTTGATGTCGGACAGCAGCGCATCCATCTCGGCCTTGCCGGGAAGTTGCCGCTCCAGCTGCGTCACGTACTCTTGGACCTGGAGCTTCTGCTTGCGCAACTCGTCGAGGTTGATCGCCTGGGCCAGCTTGGTGCGGTATTCGGTCTTCAGGGTCAGCTCCCTGGCGGCTTCGTCCTCCAGCGCCTGCACCTCGTCGGCCACGACGCCGAACCAGGCCAGCACCACGACGACGACCGTGGTCACCAGCCAGGTCGCCAGCTTGGGCAGCAGCGGCCACTGTCCGGGCTCCTGCGGATTGAGGTTGCGGAACTGCGACTGGACGTTGTCGATCAGCGTGTCGAATTCGATGTTCATCGGGGGACGTGTCGTGTTGGCCATCACGCCTCCTTCACAGGGCCGGACCGGACGCGGCCAGCGACGCCGACGCAGCGGGCACACCCGAGGCACCGGGACCGGCAGGACGTGCGGCCTGCTCCTTGTCCTGCGGCCGCTTCAGGGTCAGCCGCACCGCGAACTCGAACAGGCGCTTCTGGTCGCGCGCGGTGGTGACGGCCGCCGCCTTGATCTCGACCAGCTCCGGCCGCTCCAGCCACGGCGAGTGGTAGGCGGTGTTGCGCAGGAATTCGGATACCCGCTCATTGGTCTGCGCCACACCCGTGACCGCCACGCCCTGTCCGTCCTGGCGGATCGCGGTCAGGTAGATGCCCTCGGGCACCTGTGCGGTCAGCTCGTTGAGCAGGTGCACGGGCATGTTGCGGTCGATCTGGAAATCCTCGACCACCTTCTGGCGCGCCTTCAGGGCCTCGATCTCGGACTTCAGCGAAGCGATGTCCTTGATCTGGCTCTCGAGGCGGCGGATCTCCGTCTGCAGGAACTCGTTGCGCGAGCGCTGTTCACGCTGCATTTCGCCCAGCACCAGGTACCAGGCGCCCGCGATCAGCGCACCGGCCAGGATCGCCAGACCGACACCCAGGAAAAAGGCCTGCTTGCGGCGCCTGCGCTTCTCTTCCCGGTGCGGGAGGAGGTTGATCAGGATCATTGCAGGAATCTCCGCATCGCCAGCCCGCAGGCCGTCAGGTAGGACGGCGCCTCGCGGCGCAACTTGCTTTCTCGGACCGCAGAGCCGATTTTCATGCCTTCGAAGGGGTTGACCACCTGGGACGCGAAGCCGGTGAACTCGGTCACCCGCTCCTTGAGACCCGGCAGTGTGGCCGAGCTGCCCGAGAGCATCACGTAATGGACCTTGTGATGCGGCGTGCTCGTGAAGAAATACTGGAGGGCCCGGCCGATTTCCTGCGAGAGACTGTCGACGAATGGCACCAGCAGCGTCGACTCATAGTCTTCCGGCAGGTCGCCGGCGGTCTTGCGGTTCTCGGCCTCCTCGAAGGACAGACCGTACTGGCGGGCGATGAGCTGCGTGAGCTGCGCGCCACCGAAGGCCTGGTCCCGGTCGTAGAGGATGTCGTCGTCGCGCAGCACCTTCAGGCTCGTCGCGTCCGCCCCGATCTCGAACAGCGCCACCAGCGCATCACGACCCTGGTTGGGCAGGTTGTCGATGACACGGCTCATCGCCAGCCGCGAGGCATTGGATTCGATGTCCAGCACGACCGGCTTGAGACCGGCGGCTTCGGCCAGACCCTGCCGGTCCTGCACACGGTCCTTGCGCGATGCGGCGATCAGCACCTCGACATCGCCGACCTGGTCCGAGCTGGGGCCGACGACGCAGAAATCGAGGCTCACCTCGTCGAGCGAGAACGGGATGTACTGGTGGGCCTCGGCCTCGACCTGCATCTCCAGCTCCTCCTCGCGCAGACCACCCGGCAGGATGATCTTCTTGGTGATCACCGCCGACTGCGGCATGGCCATCGCCACGCTCTTGGTGCGGGAGCCGCTCTTGACGACCACCCGCTTCACGGCATCGGCCACCTCGTCGAACTTCTCGATCTGACCTTCCGACATCCAGCCCTTCTCGAAGACCTCGCTGGCGAAGCGTTCGACGATGTACTCGCCCGACGCGCTCTGGCTCAGCTCGACCAGCTTGACACCGGAAGAGCTGATGTCCAGTCCGATCAGAGACGCATGCTTGCGGCCCAGAAGGATGTCAAGAAAGCTCACGCAAATCCCCAAAGTCACGTCCGGGGACGTGCCGGACTGTTAATAAACCACTTCAATGCTAGCAACAAAGACATTGAGGGACAAAGATTTTCCCGGATTTTGCATTGCCGCCAGCTTGGCAGTGGCGCGGCGGATGCAGTTCGCCATCCAAGCACAATACAGCGCCCCGGACAAGGCACGATCCGCCCACGTTACAAACGTATCTCGGCGTTTTTGACCAGTTCCTATAATCTGCCGCACGTTCCCGGCCTTTCCGGTCCTTCCGTACATGCGCGACACCTCTCGACCTACTCCGACCGACAGCCCCTCTCCGTCGCCCATGCGCCCACGCCCCGGACTGCGCCTGCTGGCCTGGATCATCGGGCTTCCGCTGGCGCTGGTCATGGCGTTTCTGCTGCTGCTGGGTCTGGCGCTGACCGTGGCCTACCCGAATCTGCCGGAACTCAGCGGTCTGGTGGACTACCGGCCCAAGCTGCCGATGCGCGTGGTGTCCGCGGACGGCGTCGTGCTGAGCGAGTTCGGTGAAGAGCGGCGCAATTATCTGCCGATCAAGTCCATTCCCATGGTGATGCAGGAGGCTGTGCTGGCCATCGAGGACGCGCGCTTCTACCAGCACGGCGGCATCGACTACAAGGGCATCCTGCGGGCTGGCATCGAGAACCTGCAGGACGCCCGCAGCCAGGGCGCCTCCACCATCACGATGCAGGTGGCGCGCAACTTCTACCTGTCCACCGAAAAGACCCTGACCCGCAAGGTGTACGAGGTGCTGCTCGCGCTGAAGATCGAGAGCCAGCTCAGCAAGGAAAAGATCCTGGAGGTCTACATGAACCAGATCTACCTGGGCCAGCGCGCCTACGGGTTCGCCGCGGCCAGCGAGATCTACTTCGGCAAGCCGCTCAAGGACATCACGGTCGCCGAGGCCGCCATGCTCGCCGGCCTGCCCAAGGCCCCGTCGGCCTACAACCCCATCGCCAACCGCAAGCGGGCCGAAATCCGCCAGCGCCACATCATCGGCCGCATGCGCGACAACGGCTACATCACCGAAGCCCAGCACGACGAAGCCCTGGCCGAGACCCTGACCTACCGCACGCCCCGCAGTTCGGGCATCCACGCCGAATATGCCGCCGAGACTGCGCGCCAGATGGTGTTTGCCCAGTACGGCGATGCGACCTACTCGCGCGGACTGATCGTCGAGATCTCGCTGCGCACCGACGACCAGATGCACGCCTACCGCACCCTGCGGCGCGGCCTGCTCAACTTCGAGGCGCGCAAGGCCTACCGCGGACCAAGCGCCTTCATCGACCTGCCGCGCGAGGTGGTCAAGCTCGACGCCCGCGTCGCCGAGGCGCTGGAAGAGCACCCGGACTTCGACGACCTGCGGGCGGCCGTGGTGCTGTCGGTCGAGCCGAAGAAGGTCAGCGCGATGCTGCAGAACGGCGAATCGATCACCGTGACGGGCGATGGCCTGCGCCAGGCCCGGGCCTCGCTGGCGGCCAACGTGGCCCCGAAGATGCAGATCCACCGCGGAGCCGTGGTGCGCGTGATGAAGTCAGCCAAGGGTGACTGGAGCATCGTCAACCTGCCGGAGGTCGAGGGGGCGCTGGTGTCGATGGATCCGCAGACGGGCGAGATCCGCGCCATGGTCGGCGGCTTCGACTATGCCAAGAGCAAGTTCAACCACGTCACGCAGGCCTGGCGCCAGCCAGGGTCGAGCTTCAAGCCGTTCATCTACTCGGCCGCGATGGAAAAGGGCTTTTCGCCCGCCACCGTGGTCAACGACGCCCCGCTGTTCTTCGACGCGGGTGTCACGGGCAGCCAGCCCTGGGAACCCAAGAACTATGACGGTCAGTTCGATGGCCCGATGTCGATCCGGCGCGGGCTGGCCAAGTCCAAGAACATGGTCTCGATCCGCCTGCTCAAGGCGATCGGGCCCGGTTATGCGCAGCAGTGGGTGACCCGGTTCGGGTTCGAGGCCGAGAAGAACCCGCCCTATCTGACCATGGCGCTCGGCGCGGGCGCGGTCACGCCGATGTCGATGGCAGGCGGTTACGCAGTCCTGGCCAATGGCGGGGTCCGGGTCAATCCGGTGCTGATCACCCGCATCACCGACAGCCGCGGACATCTCATCGCCGAGGCCCCACCCCAGAACGGTCAGGACGAGCGCATGCGGGCTATCCCTGCGCGCAACGCCTTCATCACCAGCAGCCTGCTCCAGGAAGTCACCCGCACCGGCACCGCCGCCCGTGCGCAGGCAGTGCTCAAGCGTCCCGACCTCTACGGCAAGACCGGCACCACCAACGACTCGCAGGATGCCTGGTTCGGCGGCTACAACAAGGGCCTGGTCGCCATCGTCTGGATCGGCTACGACACGCCGCGCTCGCTGGGCGACAAGGAAACCGGTGGCGGGCTGGCCCTGCCGGTCTGGATCGACTACATGGGACAGGCCCTGCGCAACGTTCCGGTGAGCGAATACAGCGCACCCGATGGCGTGACACAGGTCGGCAACGAGTGGTACTACACGGAGAACAGCCAGGGCGGCGGCGTGCGCTCGCTGGGGCTGGAAGATGTGGTGCCACGCCCTGCGGCAGAGGAACGCCAGGGCATCCTGGACCTGTTCCGCGACACGGACGGTGTGCCGAGTCCGTCACCGGAACCCGGCGTGCCGACCCGACCCGCCCCGCCCGCGTCGACGTCCGGACCGACCGAGCCGGCGCAGCGCTGAGCCGCGGTCAGTCCGCGGCCGGGTCTGGCGGCGCGAAGGCCAGTGTCCGGCCCCCCTGCGCACTGGCCTGGGCGGACAGCGCGGCAAACAGCTCGCCGCCCGAGCGGGTATCCCGCCAGATGCCGTCCACCCAGCGGTAATGGAATCCCCCGGCGCGGGCCGCCATCCACAGCTCCTGCAGCGGCGGCTGGGTATTGAGGATGATCTTGCTGCCGCCGGGAAAGCTCAGCTCCAGCAGTCCGCCTGTGCGGTGGGTGTCGATGTCGATCACGTCGTCGTCGAGCCAGCGGTCGATGGTCGCCTCGATCGTGGCCAGCGCTGCGTGTGCCCGGCGGGTGTACTCGGCGTCGGTCATGGCACTGGGGACGTTCGGGGAAGGGGTAGGGTCCATGGTCGCTAGAATCCGTCGATGTTCAAAGGCTTGCTGAAAACGAGTTTAGCGCTGTGCGCGGCCGGGGCCTGTGCCCTGCTGCTGTCGGCCTGCGGCCAGAAGGGTCCGCTGACGCTGCCGCCCCCGGACACCACACCGCCCTCCCTCCCCATCCCTGCGGCTGCGGCCGCCCCCGCCTCCACACCCGCACGATGAACCTGCCCGGCTCCCCCTTCCTCGCCCGCGACGCCGCCGGCACCCTCACGCTCGAAGGCCACGCGCTGGCCGGTCTGGCCCGCGAATTCGCCACGCCGCTGTATGTCTACTCGCGCCAGTCGATGCGCGCAGCCGTGGCCAGCTACCAGCACGCGCTGGCGGGACGCCCGCACCTGGTCTGCTACGCGATGAAGGCCAACTCCAGCCTCGCCGTGCTGCAGACCTTCGCCGAAGCCGGTTGCGGCTTCGACATCGTCTCGGCGGGCGAGCTGCAGCGGGTGCTGGCCGCCGGCGGTTCGGCCGACAAGGTGGTGTTCTCCGGCGTCGGCAAGACCCGCGCCGAGATGCGCCTGGCGCTGGAGGCGGGCGTGCGCTGCTTCAACGTCGAGAGCGAGGCAGAACTGGACGTGCTGTCCGACGTCGCCGCCGCGATGGGCAAGACCGCACCGATCAGCCTGCGCGTCAATCCGGACGTGGACGCCAAGACACATCCTTACATTTCCACCGGGCTGAAAGGCAACAAGTTCGGTGTCTCGCATGAACACGCGCTGGCCGTCTACCAGCACGCCGCCCGCCTGCCCGGCATCAAGGTCCACGGCATCGACTGCCACATCGGCTCGCAGATCACCGAGGTCAGCCCCTACCTCGATGCGCTCGACCGTGTGCTGGACCTGGTGGAATCGATCGAGGCGGCCGGCATCCCGGTGCACCACCTCGACCTCGGCGGCGGCCTGGGCATCACCTACACCGACGAGCAGCCGCCCAGCGCGGGCGAGCTGATCGGGGCGATGCTGGCGAAGATCGACGCGCGTGGCCACGGCCACCGCGAGATCCTGATGGAGCCAGGCCGCTCGCTGGTGGGCAATGCGGGTGTGCTGCTGACCGAGGCGCTCTACCTCAAGCCTGGCGAGCAGAAGAACTTCTGCATCGTCGACGCCGCGATGAACGACATGGCCCGCCCGGCGATGTACGAGGCGTGGATGGCGATCGTGCCGTGCCAGCTGCGCGACGACGTGCCGGCCCAGACCTGGGACATCGTCGGGCCGGTGTGCGAGTCGGGCGACTGGCTCGGCCGCGACCGCACGCTGGCGGTGCGGTCCGGCGACACGCTGGCGATGCTGTCGGCGGGCGCCTACGGCATGACGATGGCGAGCAACTACAACAGCCGCCCGCGCGCCGCCGAGGTGATGGTCGACGGCGACCGTGTCACGCTGATCCGCCCCCGTGAAACCGTGGAAAGCCTGTTCGCCGGGGAATGCCTGATTGACGGCACCAGCCGTTTGTGACCTTCTACCGCCATCGGGTATCCTCGATCTTTTCGCGCGACCCCTCCGCGCTGGCCCTGTGCCTCTGCCTGCGACTGCCATGAAAGCCTTCAACGAAGAAACCGTCACTTCGGTCCACCACTGGACCGACCGGTTGTTCAGCTTCACCACCACGCGCGACCCGGCCTTCCGTTTTTCGAGCGGCCACTTCGTGATGATCGGCCTGCCCGTGAACGGCAAGCCGCTGCTGCGCGCGTACTCGATCGCCAGCCCGAACTGGGAAGAGAGCCTGCACTTCTTCTCGATCAAGGTGCCCGACGGCCCGCTGACCTCGCGCCTGCAGCACCTGCAGGTCGGCGACAAGATCCTCGTCGGCCGCAAGCCCACCGGCACGCTGCTGATCGACTACCTGAACCCCGGCAAGCGCCTGTACCTGCTGGGCACCGGCACCGGTCTGGCCCCGTGGCTGTCGATCATCCAGGACCCGGAAACCTACGAGCGCTTCGAGAAGGTCATCGTCGTCCACGGCTGCCGCCAGATGAACGAGCTGGCCTACCAGGATCTGTTCAAGGGCCTGCCGAACCACGAGTTCCTGGGCGAGCTGATCGGCGACAAGCTGGTCTACTGCCCGACCGTGACCCGCGAGCCCTTCGAGCGCCAGGGCCGCATCACCGACCTGATCGAGGACGGCCGGATGTGGAACGACTTCGGCCTGCCGGCCTTCAACCCGGCCGAGGACCGCGCCATGATCTGCGGCAGCCCCGCGATGCTGCGCGACCTGAAGAAGATGCTCGAAGAGCGCGGCTTCGCCGAAGGCAACACGACCACGCCGGGCGACTTCGTCATCGAGCGGGCCTTCGCCGAGCAGTGAGCCTGCGGACTTGGCCATGAAAAAAGCGCGACCGTGGGTCGCGCTTTTTTTAGCTGGATCGCACAGCCCCGCGGCACGGTGGTCGTCCACAGACGCTGTGGATAACCCTGGGGATTGTCTGAGAATTCAGGATTCAAGTCCTTGATGTACAAGGACTTTTCCTAGATTGCCTCATATTTCAGCAATGTGACAGGCCGTGCGGCAGGCCCAGCGTGGTCACTTGACAGCGGCCAGCATGAAATCGAGGGCCGCGCCCACATCCTCGTCGCTCAGCTTGGGATTGCCGCCCTTGGCCGGCATGGCGCCTTTGCCCTTGAGGACCGCCGTCAGCATCGCCTCGCGGCCGGTCTTCACGCGCGGCGCCCAGGCGTCCTTGTCGCCGAACTTCGGCGCGTTGGCCAGGCCGGGCACATGGCACATGGCACAGGCCTGGTTGTAGACGTCCTTGCCTTCGGCCGCCTGCGACAGGCCGGCGGTCAGGGTCAGGGTGGCGGCAGCCAGAACGGGCAACAGGGCTTTCATGGGGTCTCCTCGGAAGTGGGGGTTCGGATGGGCGGCGGTCCACTGCAAACCGCGTGCCGTGCCGTCAACACGCCAGCCCGCGGCGTGGCGGACGGGTACTAACCCGCACCCGGTACATCCGAACTGGCACAGCGCCGCCCGGCGCTGCGTTAAGCCGGTACAGCGGCCGCTGTGCCGTGGAGCGCCCCGATTCAGACGAACCCGAGCAGGCGCTTGGCGTTTTCCTTGAGGATCAGCGGCTTGACCTTGTCCTTGAAGCCGGCCTCGTCGAAGTCCTTCATCCAGCGCTCGGGCGTGATGAGCGGGTAGTCGGAGCCGAACAGCATCCGGTCCTTCAGCAGCGTGTTGGCGTACTGCACCAGCTGCGCCGGGAAATACTTCGGGCTCCAGCCGGACAGGTCGATCCAGACGTTCGGCTTGTGCAATGCCAGCGACAGCGCCTCGTCCTGCCAGGGCCAGCTCGGGTGCGCGATGACGATCTGGATGTCGGGGAAATCGATCGCCACATCCTCCAGCAGCATCGGGTTGGAGTTCTGCAGCCGCAGCCCCCCGCCGCAGCGCATGCCCGAGCCGATGCCCGAATGCCCGCTGTGGAAGATCGCCGGCAACTTGTATTCGGCGATGACTTCGTAGAGCGGCCACGCCATGCGGTCATACGGCAGGAAACCCTGCACCGTCGGGTGGAACTTGAAGCCCTTGACGCCGTGCTCCTCGATCAGGCGGCGCGCCTCGCGGGCGCCCATCTTGCCCTTGTGGGGGTCGATCGAGGCGAAGGCGACCATCATGTCGCTGTTCTCGCGTGCGGCGTCGCAGATCTCCTCGTTGGGGATGCGGCGGCGGCCGAGCTGCGCCTCGCTGTCGACCGTGAACATCACCAGGCCGAGCTTGCGCTCGCGGTAGTAGGCCACCGTCTCGGCGATCGTCGGGCGGCGGTTGGAGCCGAAGTACTTGTCGGCGGCGCGGTCGTACTCCTCGCCATAGTTGTCGAACGGGTTGCGGCACGACACCTCGGCATGGGTGTGGATGTCGATGGCGATCAGGTCTTGGGTGTTCATGGGAGGCCTCGTTGAACGTCTGGGGCAATTTGCTTAAATTTTGTAATCAATCCGAACCAGATCACCAAGGGTTTACCCGCAAAACAGAGATGATTTAAGCCATGTTGCGACGCAGCAAAGGGTTATCACGGGGGCATCCACAGGATCAATTACTTATATTTGTGAATCAAATTTCAGCTTCGCGACCCGCCGATCGCTTGCACGCCATGTCCACATCCGTCACCGACGCTCCGTTCGCCCCGGCCTCGGGCCTGCTGGCCACCCTCGACCT
The DNA here is from genome assembly GCF_034519685.1 of Sphaerotilus sp. Lineage (GTDB taxonomy): Bacteria > Pseudomonadota > Gammaproteobacteria > Burkholderiales > Burkholderiaceae_C > Sphaerotilus. The sequence goes on from NZ_JAXHOF010000003.1 coordinate 1,553,182, forward strand.
GCTGGAGGTCACCCAGTCCGGCCCGGTCCTGCACATCCGCCTGAACCGCCCGGCCAAGCGCAACGCCATCAACGACACGCTGGTGGCGCAGCTCCACACCGCCTTCGTCAACCTGCCGGCCGACACACGCGCCGTCGTGGTCAGCGGCGCGGGCGACCATTTCTGCGCGGGGCTGGACCTGTCGGAGCTGGTCGAGCGCGACATCCACGGCGCGATCCTGCACTCGCGCGGCTGGCATGCAGCGTTCGACGCAGTGCAGTTCGGCAAGGTACCGGTGATCGCGGTGCTGCACGGCGCGGTGGTGGGCGGCGGGCTGGAGCTGGCTGCGTCATGCCAGATCCGGGTCGCCGAGGACTCGGCCTACTTCGGCCTGCCCGAAGGCCAGCGCGGCATCTTCGTCGGCGGCGGCGGCTCGGTGCGCATCCCGCGCCTGATGGGCATGGCGCGCATGACCGACATGATGCTGACCGGCCGTGTCTTCGACGCCGACCAGGGCGAGCGCTACGGTGTCGTCAACTACCGCACCGCCGATGGCGAGGGACTGGCCAAGGGCATCGCGCTGGCACGCAAGATCGCCAACAACGCCCCGATGACCGCCTTCGCCGTGATGCACGCCCTGCCGCGCATCGTCGAGATGAGCCCGTCGGAAGGCCTGTTCACCGAATCGCTGATGGCTGCCGCCGCCAGCAACACGCCCGAAGCCCAGGACCGCCTGCGCGCCTTCCTCGAAGGTCGCGCTGGCAAGGTGGTCAAGCAGTCATGAGCCCGTCCATGAACACCACCGCCCACTACCGCGACATCCGCGTCGGAGGCTGCACCGACGCGACGCTGGACACCCGTGCCGACGGCACCCAGGTGCTGCGCTCGACCGAAGCACTCGGCTGGTTCCCGCCTCGGCTGACCGATGCCCTAGAACAGTGGGCCGCCGAGGCGCCCGAGCGCACCTTCGTCGCCAAGCGCGTGCGCGGCGGCGACTGGCGGCGCATCGGCTATGCCGAGATGCTGCAGCGCGCCCGCGCCGTCGGCCAGGCGCTGACGGACCGGGGGCTGTCGGCCGAGCGGCCGGTCGCCATCCTGTCGGACAACGACCTCGAACACCTGACGCTGGTGCTCGGCGCGATGTGGGCCGGTGTGCCGGTCACGCCGGTGTCGTCGGCCTATTCGCTGATCTCGCAGGACTACGGCAAGCTGCGCCACATCGCCGAGACCGTGACGCCAGGGCTGGTGTTCGCCGCCTCGCCCGCCTACGGCAAGGCCATCGCCGCCGTGTTCGGCCCCGATGTCGAGGTCGTGCTCACCGAAGGCACGCTGGACGGCCGCACCGTCACCCCCTTCGACGCCCTGCTGGCCACCACGCCGGCGGCCTCGGGCGACGCCGCCCACGCCCAGGTCGGCCCGGACACCATCGTCAAGTTCCTGTTCACCTCCGGCTCGACCAAGCTGCCCAAGGCGGTCATCAACACGCAACGCATGCTGTGCGCCAACCAGCAGATGCTGCGCCAATGCCTGGCGTTCCTGGCCGAGGAGCCGCCCGTGCTGGTGGACTGGCTGCCGTGGAACCACACCTTCGGCGGCAACCACAATGTCGGTCTGGTGCTCTACAACGGCGGCACGCTCTACATCGACGAAGGCAAGCCGACCCCGAAGGGCATGGCCGAGACGCTGCGCAACCTGCGCGAAGTCTCGCCGACGATCTACTTCAACGTGCCCAAGGGTTTCGAGGAAATCGCCTTCGCGATGGACACCGACCCGGTGCTGCGCCGCGCGCTGTTCGCCCGGGCGCAGGCGTTCATGTTCGCCGGGGCCGGCCTGTCGCAGGCCGTGTGGGACAAGCTCGACGCCCACGGCGAGGCCGAGACCGGCGAGCGCGTGCGCATCATCACCGGGCTGGGCATGACCGAGACCGCGCCGTCCTGCACCTTCGCCGTCGGCACCGATGTGCGCTCGGGCCATATCGGGCTGCCGGTGCCGGGGGTCGAGGTCAAGCTGGTGCGGGATGGCGGCGGTGACGCGGCGCTGGCCAAGACCGAGGTGCGCTTTCGCGGCCCGAACGTGATGCCGGGCTACTGGCGTGCGCCCGAGCAGACCGCCGAGGCCTTCGATGAAGAAGGTTTCTACTGCACCGGCGACGCCGTGAAGTTCATCGACCCGGCCGAGCCCACCCGCGGCCTGCTGTTCGACGGCCGCACCGCCGAGGACTTCAAGCTCTCCACCGGCACCTTCGTCAGCGTCGGACCACTGCGCGCCAAGGTCACGCTGGCGGGCGCTCCGTGCATCCAGGACGTGGTCGTCACCGGGCTGAACCGCGACGAGATCGGGCTGCTGGTGTTCCCGCGCGTCGACGAGTGCCGCAAGCTGGCCGAGGCGGACGGGCTGGAAGCCGACGCCTTGCCGGTGCCGGAGCTGATGCACACGCCGGCCGTGCGCGACTTCTTCCAGCGGCTGGCCGACCGCCTCTGGCGCGAAGGCACCGGCAGCGCCAACCGCCCGGCGCGGCTGCACGTCATGGCCGAGCCGCCGTCGATCGACAAGGGCGAGGTCACCGACAAGGGCTCGATCAACCAGCGGGCCGTGCTGCTGCACCGCGCTGCACTGGTCGAGGCACTGTATGAAGGCACCGGCAGCGATCCGTTCGCGATCCTGCCGCGCAAGGGCTGAGCCCAGGTAGAAGGAGACAACCATGCAGATGCAAGGACACAGCGCGATCGTCACCGGCGGTGGCTCGGGTCTGGGGGAAGCGGTTGCCCGTGAACTCGCCCGCCAGGGCGCCAGGGTCGCCGTGCTCGACGTGAACCAGGCCGGCGCCGAGCGTGTGGCCGCCGACATCGGCGGCCTCGCGCTGCGCTGCGACATCACCGACAGCGCCAGCGTCACCGCCGCGCTCGACGCCGCCGAAGCCGCCCACGGCACGGCCCGCATCGTCATGAACATCGCCGGCATCGGCAGCGCCAAGCGGGTCATCCAGCGCGACGGCTCGCCCGCGCCGCTGGAGGATTTCGAGCGCGTGGTGCGGGTGAACCTGATCGGCACCTACAACGTGGTGCGCCTGGCCGCCGCGCGCATGGCCAAGGCCGAGCCGCTGGAGGGCACGTCCGGCGAACGCGGCGTGATCGTCAACACCGCTTCGGTCGCCGCCTTCGACGGCCAGGTCGGGCAGGAGGCCTACTCGGCCTCCAAGGGCGGCGTGGTCGGCATGACGCTGCCGCTGGCGCGTGATCTGGCGCAGTGGGGCATCCGCGTCTGCACCATCGCGCCGGGCCTGTTCGCCACGCCGCTGATGAACGAGCTGCCCGAGGCGGTGCAGCAGTCGCTGGCGGCGTCGATCCCCTTCCCGAAGCGCCTGGGCCAGCCCGACGAGTTCGCCGCACTGGCCGCCCACATCGTCCAGAACGGCCACCTCAACGGCGAGGTGATCCGGCTGGACGGGGCGCTGCGGATGGCGCCACGGTGACGAACCGACACCATTCGGCGATAAACCGACCAGTCGGTCGGGAATATACGCATGGATTTTGACCCTTCTCAACGGCACATTGCCACCACCCACCGGAAACCGGAGGAAGACATGACCCACCCGAAGACCTCGCTCCCCTCGCCGACGCTTCTCAAGACCCTGGTCGCCGCTGCGGCGCTGTGGGCCGTGTCGGGCGTGGCACAGGCCGACATCACCATCGGTGTCAGCCTGCCGCTGACCGGCCCGGCCAGCGGCCTGGGCATTCCCATCGGCAACCAGATCAAGCTCTGGCCGACCTCGATCGCCGGCGAGAAGCTCAAGGTCATCGTGCTGGATGACGCCACCGACCCGACCAAGGGCGTGCAGAACGCCAAGCGCTTCGTCTCCGAAGACAAGGTGGACATCGTGATGGGCTCGGTGGCCACGCCGGTCGCGATCGCCATGGCCGACACGGTGGCCGAAGCCGCCACGCCGCACTTCATGCTGTCGCCCGCCGTGCTGCCCGCCGGCAAGGACACCTGGGCGTTCCGCCTGCCGCAGTCGAACGCCGTGATGTCGCACGCCATGCTGCAGCACATGAACAAGCTCGGCGTGAAGACCGTCGGCTTCCTCGGCTACACCGACGCCTATGGCGAAAGCTGGCTCAAGGACTTCCAGGCCGAAGCCGCCGCCCTGAAGCTGCCGATCAAGGTCATCGCCACCGAGCGCTTCTCCCGCAGCGACACGGCCGTCACGGGCCAGGCGCTGAAGCTGGTCGCTGCCAATCCGGACGCGATGCTGATCGTCGCCTCGGGCTCGGGCGCGGCCATGCCGCACAAGGCCATCGTCGAACGCGGCTTCAAGGGCAAGATCTACCAGACCCATGCGGCCGCTTCGCGCGACCTGATGCGCGTCGGGGGCAAGGACGTCGAAGGCGCCTATGTCGTCTCCGGCCCGGCCGTGATCGCCGACCAGCTCTCGGACACCCACCCGTCCAAGAAGATCGCGCAGGACTTTGTCGCCAAGTACGAAAAGGCCTACGGCCCGAACTCGCGCAACCAGTTCGCCGGTCATGGCTATGACGCGGCCCTGGTGCTGGAGAAGATCGTCCCGATGGCGCTGAAGAAGGGCAAGCCCGGCACGCCGGAATTCCGCGCCGCCCTCAAGGAAGCCACCGAGACGATGGGCCGCACGGTCGTCGCACACGGCGTGCTGAACTACACCAAGGACAACCACTGGGGCTTCACGACCGAGACCGGCGTGATCCTGAAGGTGGTCAACGGCGACTGGAAGGTCGAATAACGCCATGGACTTCTCGATCGCAAGCATTCTGGCCCTGGACGGGGTGACCAACGGCGCGGTCTACGCGCTGCTGGCCACCGCGACGGTGCTGCTGTTCGCCGTCACGCGGGTGATCTTCATCCCGCAGGGCGAGTTCGTCGCTTTTGGCGCACTGACCCTGGCCATGCTGCAGACAGGCCAGGTGCCAGGCACCGCCTGGCTGCTGATGGTCATGGCCGGACTGGTCGCGGCGGTCGAGAGTTTCCATGGCCTGCGTCGCGGGCGACCGGCCGGACTGGTCGCCAAGGACGCAGTGCTCACCCTGGCCGCGCCGCTGGTCATCACGACGGCGGCGATGGTCATGGCACCCATGCAACTGCCGCTGGTGGCGCAGGCGCTGCTGACGCTGGCCATCGTGACCCCGTTGGGCGGGCTGACCTACCGGCTGGCCTATGAGTCGCTGGCGGATGCCACAGTCTTGGTGCTGCTGATCGTCTCGGTGGGCGTGCACTTTGCGCTCCTTGGACTCGGCCTGCTGTTCTTCGGCGCCGAAGGTTTCCGCAACCCGAGCTTCTGGGACACGCGCTTCACGCTCGGCCCGCTGATGCTGTCCGGCCAGACGCTGATCATCTTCATGGCCTCGGCCGCGCTGATCGTGATGCTGTGGCTGTTCTTCGAGCGTTCGCTGTACGGCAAGGCGCTGCGCGCCACGGCCGTGAACCGGCTCGGCGCGCAGCTGATGGGCATCTCCACCGTCCAGGCCGGGCGGCTGAGCTTCACGGTGGCCGCCTTCATCGGCGCGCTGTCGGGGCTGCTGATCGGCCCGACGACGACGGTGTTCTACGACTCCGGCTTCCTGATCGGCCTGAAGGGCTTCGTCGCCGCGGTGTTCGCCGGGCTGTCGAGCTACCCGCTGGCGCTGGTCGGAGCGATCGGGGTCGGTCTGCTGGAAGCGTTCGGTTCGTTCTGGGCGAGTTCTTTCAAGGAGGTGATCGTGTTCACCTCCATCCTGCCGGTGCTCCTGTGGCGTTCGCTGCGTGACCCGCATCATGAGGAGGATTGACGTGGCGGCACGCACACGCTGGTTCATTGCATTCGTGGCGCTGCTGGCGCTGCTGCCGGTCCTGCCGGTTCCCGAGTTCTGGATCACCCAGCTCAACTACATCGGCCTGAACGCGATCGTCTCGCTCGGGCTGGTGCTGCTGACCGGGGTGGCGGGGCTCACCTCGTTCGGACAGGCCGCCTTCGTCGGCATCGGGGCGTACACCGCCGCGACGCTGGCCGTGAACTTCGCCGTCTCGCCGTGGCTGACGGTGTTCATCGGGCTGGCGATCACGGTGCTGGTCGCGCTGGTGGTGGCGGCCGTGACGCTGAAGATGTCGGGCCACTACCTGCCGCTGGCGACCATCGCCTGGGCGCTGTCGCTCTACTACACCATGTCCAACATGGAGACGCTGGGCAAGTACGACGGCATCCTGGGCGTGCCGGCGATGACATTCTTCGGGGAGAGCCTGGCATCGGGCCGGAGCTTCTACTACGTGATCTGGGCCGTGGCGCTGCTGTCGGCGCTGGCGGTGATCCACCTGCTCGACTCGCGCACCGGCCGCGCCATCCGCGCGCTCAAGGGCGGCGTGACGATGGCGGAAGCCATGGGCATCTCGACCTTCCGCTACAAGGTGCAGGTCTTCGTGCTGGCCGCGATGCTGGCGTCGGTCTCCGGCTGGCTGTTCGCGCACTTCCAGCGCACGGTGAACCCCTCGCCGTTCTCGCTGGCCAAGGGCATCGAGTACCTGTTCATGGCCGTGCTCGGCGGCGTCGGCCACGTCTGGGGCGCCTTCACGGGCGCGGCGCTGGTCAAGCTGATCGAGGACCACCTGAAGGACTGGCTGCCGATGCTGATCGGCACCAGCGGCAACTACGAGGTGATCGTGTTCGGCGTGGTGCTGGTGGTCGTGCTGAAGTACGCACCCGAAGGCCTGTGGCCGCACATCGAGCGCCTGTTCGCGCGCTGGATGCCGGACCAGCGCCGCGTGCGCGACTGGGCCGATGCGCCGCCGCTGCCCGAGCGCAGCAAGCCGCAGCCGGGCGAGCTGCTGCTCGACGTGGACAAGGTGCGCAAGCAGTTCGGCGGGTTGGTGGCCGTCAACGACGTGTCGTTCCAGATCCGCGCCGGCGACATCGTCGGCCTGATCGGACCGAACGGCGCCGGCAAGTCGACCACCTTCAACCTCGTGTCCGGCGTGCTCGACAAGACCGCGGGCCGGGTGAGCTTCCGCGGCGAGGACGTCTCGGCGCTGTCGTCGCGGGAAATCGCCCGCCGCGGCATGTCGCGCACCTTCCAGCACGTGAAGATGCTGCCGGAGATGACGGTGCTGGAGAACGTGGCGCTGGGCGGCTACCTGCGCAGCTCGTCGGGCACGGTCAAGGCCATGCTGCGGCTGGACCGCGCCGAGGAGCGCCAGCTGTTCCGCGAAGCCGAGCGCCAGCTGGAGCGCATCGGCATGAAGGACCAGATGCACGAGCTGGCCGGCAACCTGGCGCTCGGCCCGGCGCGGCTGATGGAAATCGCCCGCGCGCTGTGCACCGATCCGGCGCTGCTGCTGCTGGACGAACCTGCCGCCGGCCTGCGCCACAAGGAGAAGCAGGCGCTGTCGGATGTGCTGCGCCAGCTGAAGGCCGAAGGCATGAGCCTGCTGCTGGTCGAGCACGACATGGACTTCGTGATGAACCTGACCGACCGCATCGTCGTGATGGAGTTCGGCACGCGGCTGATCGAGGGCACGCCCGCCGAAGTGCAGGCCAGCCCGATCGTGCGCGCCGCCTACCTCGGCACGGAGCACTGAGACGATGACGACTTCCTCCACCTCCACCACGCCCCTGCTGTCCGTCACCGGCCTGCACGCCGGCTACGGCAAGGCCGAAGTGCTCTCGGGCCTGGACCTGGCGCTGCCGCGTGGCAGCGTCATCACGGTGATCGGCCCGAACGGCGCTGGCAAGTCCACGACACTGAACGCGCTGATGGGCGTGCTGCCCTCGACGGGCAAGATCCTGTTCGACGGCCAGGACCTCGCCAACATCACGCTCGAAGAGCGCGTGATGGCGGGCCTGGCGCTGGTGCCCGAGAAGCGCGAGCTGTTCACCACCATGACCGTCGAGGACAACCTCGTGCTCGGCGGCTGGCGCCAGATGCGCAGCGGCAATGGCCAGTGGCGCGACCAGATCGACGTGGTCTACGACCTGTTCCCACGCCTGAAGGAGCGCCGCGACCAGCTCGCCGGCACGATGTCGGGCGGCGAGCGGCAGATGCTGGCCGTGGGCCGTGCGCTGATGAGCCAGCCCAAGGTGCTGATGCTGGATGAGCCGAGCCTGGGGCTGGCGCCGCTGATCGTGCGGGACATCTTCCGCACGCTCACCAAGCTGCGCGCCACCGGCGTGAGCATCCTGCTGATCGAGCAGAACGCCCGCGCCGCACTGGAGATCGCCGACTACGGCTACGTGCTGGAAACCGGCGCGATCGCGCTGGAAGGCCCGGCGCGTGACCTGGCGGTCGATCCGCGCGTGATCGAGACCTACCTCGGCGCGCAGAAGAAGTAACGCAGCACCTACGCCCCATGAGCACCTGGACCCCGCCCCTGCAGCGCATGCAGTACGTCATCGAGCAGGTGCTGGACGCGCCGGCCTCATGGCGCGCCCAGCCCGACTTCGCCGACCTCGACGCCGACACCGCCCGCGAGGTGCTGGAGCAAGCCGGCCGCTTCGCCCACGAAGTCATCGCGCCGATCAACGGCCCCGGCGACACCGAAGGCTGCCACTGGCACGCCAACGCCGTGAAGACCCCCGCCGGCTACCCAGCGGCGTGGAAGGCCTTCGTCGACGGCGGCTGGCCCTCGCTGCCCTGCGCGCCGGAGGACGGCGGGCAAGGCCTGCCCAGCCTGCTCAACGCGGCGCTGTTCGAGATGCTCGTCTCGGCCAACCACGCCTGGACGATGTACCCGGGCCTGCTGCACGGCGCCTACGAGGCGATCCGCCACCATGCGGTCCCCGAGTTGCGCGCGCGCTACCTGCCCAAGGTGGTCAGCGGCGAATGGCTCTCGACGATGAACCTGACCGAGCCGCAGGCCGGCAGCGACCTCGGCCTGACCCGCACCCGCTGCGAGCCGGTCGATCCGGACGCGCCGGTCGCCAATGGCGCCGCCGTCACCGTCACCGGCAACAAGATCTTCATCTCCGGCGGCGACCAGGACATGACGGACAACATCGTCCACCTCGTGCTCGCCCGCCTGCCCGGCGCGCCAGCGGGGACGAAGGGCCTGACCTTGGTGCTGGTGCCGAAGTGGCTGCCGGACGGCCGGCGCAACGGCGCCTGGTGCGACGGCATCGAGAAGAAGATGGGCATCAAGGGCAGCGCCACCGCCCAGATGCGCTTCGAGAACGCCGAAGGCTGGATCCTGGGCGAGCCGAACGCCGGGCTGGCCGCGATGTTCCTGATGATGAACTCGGCGCGGCTGCACGTCGGGATGCAGGGTCTCGGCCACCTCGAAGCCGCCTGCCAGATCGCCACCCGCTACGCCCGCGAGCGGCTGCAACTGCGCGCCCCAGCCCGCCCGGCCGGCGCCGACCCCGCCCAGTTCAGCCCGAAAGGCCCGGACCCGATCGCCTGGCATCCGGCGATGCGCCGGCAACTGCTCGATCTGCACGCACAGTGCGAGGGCGCGCGGGTCATGGCGTACTGGACCGCCATCCTGCTCGACGAATCGGAACACCACCCCGACGCCGCCGTGCGCCGGGAGCGGCACGACCTCGTCGCCCTGCTGACGCCGATCCTCAAGGCCTTCCTGACCCACCTCGGCCACCACGGCGCCAACGAAGCGCTCGGCGTGCTCGGCGGCCACGGCTATGTGCACGACTGGGGCATCGAGCAGCATGTGCGCGACAGCCGCATCGCGCTGATCTATGAAGGCACCAACGAGATCCAGGCCATCGACCTGCTGATGCGCAAGGTGCTGGACCGGCCGCAGCGGCTGGACCTGCTGATCGACGCCTTCCGCATCGAGATCGACACGCTGCGGGCCACGCCGGACGACGCCGACGGCACGCTGCGCACCTGGGCGGCCACGCTCACCGACGAGGTCGAGACCATCGTCGCGGCCACGGCGGCGCTGCAGGCCGGCCGTGCGGCGGCACCGGACCGGCCCTTCCTCGTCGCCGACGACTACCTGCATGCGCTCGGCCACAGCCTGCTGGCGTGGAGCTGGGCGCGGCTGGCCCGGGCGGCGCTGCACGACACCGACACCGCGCGGCGCGACTGGCTGCAGACCCTCACCCAGCACGGCCGCACCTGGCTGCTGCCGGCCGCACGCTGGCGCTGGCAGCGTGTGGCAGACGCGACACTGACGCTGGGCTGGATCCCGGGGTGATGGGCGCTGCGCCCGGGGGCGGGCATCATGCGGTGATGAGCAGCAGTACCAAGAAACAGATGCCCGCGCAGGGGGTGCTCGACAGTGTCGTCGGCCACCACCTGGCCTGCGCCCGCGTGACGACCCACATCACCTTCCTCAAGCACTTCGGCCAGCCCTACGACCTGCGCCCGGTCGAATACTCGCTGTTGATGCTGCTGGCGGCCAATGCGCAGATGACTCCCAAGCAGCTCGCGCAGTCGCTGGCCCTGTCGGCGCCCAACCTCACCATCCTGCTCGACCGGATGCAGGAGCGCGGCCTGCTGCAGCGGGTGCGCAGCGAGGTCGACCGCCGCTCGCAGCATGTCCTGCTGACCGACACCGGCCGCACGATGGCCGACGAGATCAGCGCCAGGACGCCCGCGATGGAAGCCGAACTCGACGGCTGCCTGAGCCGCGCCGAACGCGCGCTGCTGATCGAGCTGCTGGGCAAGATCGCCCGGCACCAGCCCCCCACACGCTGAACCCTTCTCCGCCGACCGCCTCTCGCCAAGAGGCCCCAGAAAAGCCACTGACAAGCTTCTGACAAGCAGCGGCTCAGATTCGGCCGTTAGGATGTGATGAAATTATCAGTTTTGTCACTTCCTTTGCTTTTCCTGAGGTCCGGCGCGATGAACATCCCTTGGCAAGACCCGCGGCCGGTGCGGCGGTGGACCATGGCGCTGCTGAGCGCGGGGCTGCTCGGCGGCTGTGGCGGCGGCGGCGCACCCGACTCCACTGCAGCCACCACCATCCCCACGGCCACCACGCAAGGGGCCGCCCTCCGCCCAGGGCTCGGGGTCATCAGCTACTGGGGCAGCAACGCCGAAGCCTACCGGCTGCTGCCCACGGCCAGCCTGGCGGTGCTAAATCCGGAGGTGGGCATTCTGGCCACCGGCACCGCGAACACGCCTGTGGCCAACCTTGCCACCTGGCAGCGCCGTTCGGCAGAACTGCGCGCACGCGGCGTGCGCCACCTCGGCTACGTGCCCACCGGCTACTTTCGCCACGACTGCGACCAGGTCGGTGTGTGCCAGACCTGGGCCCGCATCGAGGCCCATGTGGCCACCTACCTGACGCAGATGCCCGACCTCGACGGCCTGTTCTTCGACGAGACCGCACCTACCACCTGGGACTGCACGGTCTTCTCCGCCCAGTACGCGCGACTGCGGGCGCTGGTCACCAAGTACCGCCGCGACGGCTCGCCAGCCCCGCTGCTGGCGTTCAACCCGGGCATCGCCGACGCCTGTGTGCTCGACGGGCTGCAGGCGGGTGAAACCGTGGTCGTCTTCGAGGGCACGGCCGCCAGCCATGCCGAACGCGAGACCGTGTTGACCGCGGTGACGCAACAGGCTCGCCAGCGCGGTCTGCAGACGTGGCACCTCGTCCACACGGCCACGACGTCGGCCGCCCTGCAATCCGTCGTGGCCCGCGCCCGCCAGGCAGACGCCACCTGGATCGGCGTCACCAGCACAGGCGGCCAGTGGCAGGCCAACGAGAACACCTGGGGTGCGCCGCCGCCGTTCTGGAACGAACTGGTGCGGCTGCTGGAAACACCCTGAACCGGGCGGCCCGGACCGCTCCGGGACCGCTCCGCCGGGACGCTGCGATACTGCCAGCCACTGATCCCGCGCGCGCCCCGTTCCCCCATGACACCCCCCACTCCCACCGGCTGGACCCGCCACGCCCCCCTGCTCTTCGTGCTGCTGTGGAGCACCGGCTTCATCGGCGCCAAGCTCGGCCTGCCGCACGCGCCGCCGCTGGGTTTCCTGGCGATGCGCTATGCGCTGGTCGTGACGCTCATGGCCGCCGCCGCCCTGTGGGTGCGGGCGCCGTGGCCGCAGGGCGTACGGGCCTGGGGACACCTGGCGGTGGCCGGGCTGCTGGTGCATGCGGTCTACCTCGGCGGCGTGTTCACCGGCATCTCGCAAGGCTTACCGGCGGGCGTGTCGAGCCTGGTGGTCGGGCTGCAGCCACTGCTGACCGCCGTCGGCGCCGGCTGGGTGCTGGGCGAAGCGGTGCGGCCGAAGCAGTGGCTAGGGCTGGTGCTCGGGCTGGTCGGCGTGGTGCTGGTGCTGTCGTCGCGGCTGGCCGGAGCGGGGCTGGACCTGCACACGCTGGGCCAGATCGTCCACCTGCCCGGCCTGCCCGCGGCGCTGATCGCCCTGCTCGGCATCACCGCCGGCACGCTCTACCAGAAGCGTTTCTGCCCGCGCTTCGACTGGCGCACCGGCGCGGTGGCGCAGTTCCTGCCGTGCCTGCTGCTCACCGGCGCGCTCGCCTGGACCACCGAGGACCGCGCGATCGACTGGTCCTCGGGCGCCTTCGTCTTCGCGCTGTCGTGGCTGGTGCTGGTGCTCTCGCTCGGCGCGGTCGGGCTGCTGAACTTCCTGATCCGCTCGGGCACGGCGGTGAACGTGGCCAGCCTGTTCTACATGGTGCCGCCCTGCACGGCGGTGGTGGCGTGGGCGCTGTTCGGGGAGGCGCTCAGCCCGGTGGCGATGGGCGGGATGGTGATCGCGATGGCGGGGGTGTATCTGGCGCGGAAGTAGCGTGTCCTGGAGGCGGGCGGACCTGTTTCTTTGAGGGCGTCTACCCCGCCCGAACCTCGCTGAGCAACTCCGGGTGCCGGTCCAGCAGCTTCAGCAGCTTCAGCAGCGATCAGGCTGCTTGCACGCGCAGGTGACCCTGTGCCCCATAGGCCAGCAATTTCTGATCGGCGGTGATCAGCATCAGGTCCAGGTGCCGCGCCGTGGCGGCGATGATGCGGTCGGCCGGGTCGCCATGCAGGACACCCGGCAGGCGTGAACTGGCGATGGCGATCAACGGAGACAGCTCAGCCAGTCGAACCCCAGGCAAAGCCAGCACGGCGGCGATCCACTGCTCGGCATCCTGACCCAGGCCCAAGCGCCCCTTGGTGACCAGCATGCCGATTTCCCAGGGCGTGATGGCGCTCAGCCACACCTGCTGATCGGCGCAGGCGTCGTCAATGGCCTTTCGCGCCGCGACCGACAACCGCTCATCGCCTTCGACCAGCCAGACCAGGGTGTGGGTGTCCAGCAAGACACCGGTCATGCCTCGGCGTCCCAGACCTCATCGATCGGCGCGATCAGGTCACCTTGCGACAACACCCGGCCCTTGAGCGCCCCAAACAGCGAGCGGGGCGGCTCGGCCCGAGGCATCGGCACCAGGCGGGCCACGGGTCGGCCACGCTTGGTGATGACCAGCGCCTCCCCGGTGGACGCCACATCGTCCAGCAGTTGCAGACAGCGGGCCTTGAACTCGCCGGCAGGCACAGCGGAAAGCGTCATGTGAGCACCTTCATGGTCATGAATCATGGACACACTGTACATCCGGTGCGTGCGGGTCGGCCCAGTCCCTACCCCGCCCGAACCTCGCTGAGCAACTCCGGGTGCCGGTCCAGCAGCTTCAGCAGCTTCACCAGGGCCAGCGGCGGCCGGGTCTTGCCGGTCTCGTAGCGCGAGAACGCATTGACGCCGCCGCCGAAAATCTGGGCGGCCTCGCGCTGGCCGAGGTCGAGCTTCTTGCGCACGTCGGCGATGAAGCCGGGATCGACGATGGCGGCGTTGACCTGCTTGACGAACTCGGCCACCTGATCGCCAAAGCGGCGAGCCTGGGCCATGTCGAGAACGGACTCGGTGCAGGCGGGGCAGAAATCACCGGTCACGGCCGGGATGGTCGTCGTTTCACCCTTGTAGGTGAAGGGCACGTCGCGGGTGTCATGCACCAGTTCGGCGGCGCCGCAGGCGGGGCATTTCATGGTCACAGCTCCTTGAACGACACGATCAGCACATCCTCGATGACCGTCAGCTTCAGGTAGACACCGCCAACCGCCGTGCGGGGACGGTACACGTCTTGCCAAAGGCGGTGATCGGCGTGAGTGGTCATCGATTTGTAGAAATCCTGCGGGGTGAGGGCCAGGACCGTGGACACGATGCCGTCTTCATCGATTCCCAGCAGTCTTCCTCCGATGACCGCACTCTGGGTCATGTGCACCTTGCCCGCATCGACCAAGGTCTTGACGATCGACAGCTTGCAATGAGGGGTGCGCTTTTCCATGAGCGATGGGATGAAATTAACCAACTAGGTTTTAGTTGTCAAGTGGGTTCATGGGCGAGTCCACCTCAATCGGCTCGGCCATCTCAGATGCCAAGAAGAAGATGCGCTCAAGACACCGAGATGCGCACCTCGCGCCCGAGGCTGCGCGCCGCCGCCTCGATCTGGTCGAATCGCGAAGCGTGGCCCAGATCCAGCAGCCGGTCCACCTGCGGCAGGTGCCAGCCGAGTCGGCGAGCCAGTTCCGATTTCTTCACGCCCTGTTCGGTCATCGCCCGGTACACACCCAGCTTGGCACACTCCAGCGCCGAGGGACGCACGGTGCGCTGGCCCGGTTGCGGCGCACTGGCGACAGGCAGGGGTCGGCGCGCCTCGATGTAGAACGACAGCGCCGTCTCCAGCGCATCGACCGCCTGCAACAGCGCCTCGTCTTCATCGGCGCCGAACATGATGGCTTCGGGCACGTCGGCGAAGGTCACCAGCACGGTGTCGCCGTCGGGGGTCAGGGTCACGGGGTAGTCGTTCAGGTCCAGCATG
>NZ_JAXHOF010000004.1:0-15842 GCF_034519685.1 Sphaerotilus sp.
TTGATGTGCAGATGCGCTGACGCACACCCCCCGTTCTCCCGACACCGCTCCCGGTGTTTTCATGCGGACCCTCGGCCCAGTGCCAGGGTCCGTTTTTTCTTTTGCCCTGCAGTACCGATCAAGGAGACTCCCGTGGAGACCACGCTGGAACACCCCACCTCCCGCGCCGCAACCCTGCCGGCCACCCACGCCACCGCGCAGCCCTGCAAATGCTGTGGATCCAGCGCCAGCCTGTCCGGCTTCGTGGACTTCGACCGCGATTGCTTCGGCTACAACGCCAAGCGTGCCCAGGTGCGCGGCCTGCCCATCGCCTACTACCGCTGCGCCGAATGTGAATTCGCCTTCACCAATGCCTTCGACGACTGGAGCCCGGAGGATTTTCAAGCCCACATCTACAACGACGAATACGCCCTGTTCGATCCGAACTTCGCGACCGAGCGCCCACAGAACACATGCAGGCTCGTCCAGCACCTGATCCACAACCGCTCGGTCCGCATCCTGGATTACGGCAGCGGCAATGGGCACACGGCCCGCCTGCTGCGAGAAGCGGGCTACGCGCACGTCACCGAATACGACCCGTTTCACGGTGACCCGGTGAAACCCGCCCAGGGTGGCTTCGATCTCGTCATCTGCATCGAGGTCGCCGAACATGTGCCCGATCCGCTGCGACTCTTCGCGGAGTTGAACTCCTACACCGCCGCGCAGGGGATCGTGCTGTTGTCGACCAAGGACATGGCCGAGGTGCAGGGCGACTGGGTGAACGACTGGTACGTCGCCCCGCGCAACGGCCACATCTCGTTCTACTCCGCGCGCACGCTCACCTTGCTCGGCAACAGCCTGGGCCGCAGCTACCGCCGGCTGGACAGCTTCCGGCACCTGCTGATGCCCAAGGCTTGAACGGACACGGGATCAGACTGGCACGGTCCCGCAGCGGGTCGACTCGGCGATGAAGAGCCGCCCGTCGCGCCAGACGATCTCCACTTTCAGCGCAGCGGCCGCATCCAGCTGGGCCCAGAAGCTGTCCTGCTGGTGCGGGGCGACGGCGACCATGCCGGGAGGCTGCGCCGTCAAGGCCTGCAGTGCGGTCAGTCGCTGCGCCGCCTGCCCGATGAAGTCCGGGATGTCCTGGCGGGCGATGCGCCGCACCAGACCCGCGTGGTGCGGGTCAGCGAATTTCTCGACGATGAACTGCCCATGTCGGCAGTCCCGCAGCGAAGCGATCAGACAGGACAGGGCTTCGCGGTCTGCGGTGTCGCTGCCGACGGCCAGGTAGCACGAGGCCCCCTGTGTGTCCGTGCCGGGTGGCACCTTGATTCGTGCACCCTCTGCCGCCGCCCAGAGCCGCTGCCGCTCCTGGGGACGGAAACATGCCCAGAGGTCCAGATCGGTCTGGGCATTGAAGACGACGGCCCGAAACCCGAACTGCATCGCGAGCTTCAGTGCCCCGTGCCCGCCCATGCTGCCGAAGTAGCAGCTCACCCGCGCCGGCGCAAACGCGGGCAGCACCCGCGCACGCACCAGCTCGGCCAGTTCCTCGAACACCGACCCGCTGTACCAATTGAACTCCGGGTTGTGCACGAACAGCAGATGGTGGCCGGGCATGGCCCGCTGCAGCCCCCGCACCTGCGCGAACCCATGCCGGCTTTCGAGGCACGACAGCACGATCAGCAGCTCGCCATTGGCAGGCTCCGACTGGGGCGGAATCCACAGGTGTTCACGGCCCGGGCCCTCCGCCAGCCAGGGCAGCCAGTCCCGCAGGGGCTCGCTGGTCAGGCGACGCTGGGCTTCACCGGCATGGTCGATGTCGTCAGCCAGGCGCCGCCACAACGCCTCGGCCTGGCGCAGATCACGGCGGCGGTCGGTGGCACGGGCCTCCAGCGCGCCGTCCAGCCACCCGCGCGCCAGCATGGCCCGCGCCAGCGTGCGCAAGGCATCGGGCACCTCCTCATCGCAGGCCAGCCGCTGCCATCGGGCCAGCTCTTCACCACCGGCCGCACCATCGGACCCGCTGTCGAGCTGGGCACACAGCTGCTGCACGCTGGCCAGACCCTCATCGCCCAGCAACTTCAGCAAGGCGGACAACCATTGGCGCGCGAGGGCATCGCTGTCGGCCGCACGCGCTTCGGCCAAGGCACGGAACGCCGTCGCCGCATCGCCCCGGTCCATCGCCTGCAATGCCAGCGCGCGGCACAGCGCAGCGACCGAGGCGGGTGCCAGCGCCCCACTGTCCATCAGGGTGCGCGCGGCAGTCTCTGGCAGCTCACCGCATGCGGCCAGGTCGTGGCAGGCATCCAGCGCGCCGAGCATCCGCCAGCCGGGAGACTCCGGTGCGGGCGGCACGCTGGCCGAGCCGCCGTCCAGCGCGGTGCATAAGTTCTGCACCCGCTCGCGCACCGACGCGCGGCGCAAGGCCAGCAGCAGCCGCGCCCGCCAGGCGGGGTCTGGCAGACGGGCCGGCTGCAGCCATTGCATCTGCAGCGGCGCACTCAGCGCCAGCACGCCGTCACCACCTTCCAGCCAGCACCGGAACCACCGCGGTGACAGCACCGCCGCCGCCCCGCCCTGCACACATTGCACCAGTGTCTGCGCGGCCAGCGTCGCATTGCCGACGCGCACCGCCAGCTCGAAGATGCGCGCGATGCCCTCGGCCCACGGGGCGCAGCCAGCCTCCACCACCGAGACGGTCTGTCCCAGCAGCCGCTCGGCCTCCTGCGGCGACAGCGCCTGGTCGTCCAGATCGAGCCGCGCCCGCACGGCCGCCCATTGGGCCTCGGGCCGTGCCGCACTGCCCGTCTGGCCATGGGAGTGCAGGAGTGCCAGCACATAGTCCGGTGCCTGCGGGCAGTGGCCAGAGCGGACCAGATGCCACTCCGCCAGCCCCAGCCAGGTCGCCGGCGCCTCCCACTCGCCCGCCATCAGGCGGCACCACGGTGCCAGCCGTCCATCGAGCCACTGTGCAGCGGCAGAGCGGGTCGCCCCATCGACGGACCGCCAGAGCTGCCAGAGGTGGCGGTGCAGCGCCAGCCGGTCTTCGGGGTCGATGTCCGCAGCCACCAGCGGCAACATCTGCCGGAGCCGCTGCGCCGCCTCCAGCGAAGGCGGCAGCCCGGTGATCCAGTCCTGCACGGACTGGTGACGCGGGTACGAATGCAGAGGTGCGGTACGGGTGGCGGCGGTCGGGTGCATCGACGGAATCTAGGCCGTGCCCTGCGCGAGCAGCGGGTCGAAATGCGGGGATGGCCTGTGCCAGTTGCCCGCCCGGCGCCCGTCGGACAGTGCCGAAAACTGCCACAGCCGCGCGCGCTTTTTCGGGCCTTGCTGACTGACCCCGACTGCCACCATGCACAGCTACCCCACCCGCCCGGCCAGCCCCATGCGCGAACACCTGCATTCCTCCGACACCGCCACCCCGGAGCGCCCGCTGTCCCCGGCCAGCCCCACGCCGTCCATGGCGGACCTGCTGTCCCGCATCGAGGCGACCGAAGCGCTCGGTGGCCAGATCTCTCAAGCGATCGAACAGCTGGTGGACGCCGTGCTGCACCTGCAGCAACCCGCGCCGTCGACCCCTGCAGCGCCTGCAGCAGACCCGGCGGCCCTGGCCGCACTGGAACGCCGGGTACAGGCGCTGGAGCAGCAGACCCAACTGGCCCAGGCCTGCCAGGAGCTGACGCGCACCGCGCAGTTCCATCCCAAGGAACGCAGCGTCGTCTTCGTCGGCACCACCTACTTCGGCTGCAACGTCAAGTACGCCTGGCTGGCCTTCCGCGAACGCGCCCGGCAGGAGGGCATCACCGCCTGGTTCCTGCCGCAGACCGCGCAGCAGGAACAGGCGGTGACCTCGCTGGGAGAGGCCTGCTTTCCGCTGAACCCGAACGACTGGAGCACGGAACATGTCCACGCCGCCCTGTCCGCGGCCGTCGTGGTGACCTGCGACCACCTGCTCAACCCGAACCCCTACGCCGCCGCGCTGCTGGCTGGCGCTCGCCACGTGCAGCTCTGGCACGGCATCTCGATCAAGGAAATCGGCCTGCGCAACCTCGCGCCATTGCGCCAGATGTCCGCGCGCTTCGCCCGGGTGCTGTCCACCTGCGGTCCCTACACCCGCCTGGTCGGCACCTCGGCCGCGCAGGAGCCGGAATGGCGCCGCTGGTTCGGCTTCGCGCAGTACGCCCCGATCGGCTACCCGCGCAACGACGTGCTGCTGCGCGAGCCGGACGCCGCCGACCTGCTGAACGTCGACCAGGACATCTACACGCTGGCGCGCAAGACCCGTGCAGCGGGACAGCGCGTGGTGCTCTATGCCCCGACGTTCCGGGATGCCCGGCGCGGCACCTGGCTGCTCGAATCCGGGCTGGAGCAGCTGGCGCAAGGACTGGCCAAGCGTGGCGACCTGCTGATCGTCAACGTGCACCCGGTCGAATCCCCGCTGATTCCCCAGCTCGCCCTGGCCATTCCCACAGCCCGCTTCGTCACGCCGCGCACCGACCTGTACCCCGTGATGCGCGAGACCTCGCTGCTGATCACCGACTACTCCTCGGTGATGTTCGACTACCTGCTGCTGGACCGGCCCATCGTGCTGTTCCGGCCGGACCACCAGGACTACATCACCCGCTCGCGCCAGCTCTTCGACGCCAAGCTGGACGAACACCCTGGCCCGCTCGCCACATCGGCGAAGGCCTTGCTGGACATGCTGCGCCAGCCGGACGCACAGGCCGGCAAGTTCGCCCACGTCCGCGCCGCGATGCGCCAGCGCCTGTTCGACCACACGGACGGCCGGGCAGGCGAGCGTTTCTGCGACCTGGTGCTGGACGAGCTGGCCGCTGCGCTGTGACACCCCTCGGGAGCCCCCCATGACCCAGACCCCGACCTTGACCCAGATCCACACCCAGGTCCAGTTCCTGGGTGGCCCGGCACGCCTGCGGCATCCCGCCCGGCTGCACTCCATCGCGCTCACCTACGGCACCTACGACCTGTTCCACATCGGACATGTCCGGCTGTTCGAGCGCATCAAGCAGCGCTACGACTGGCTGGTCGTGGCCGTGTCCACCGACGAGTTCAATGCGGTCAAGGGCAAGCGCTCGGTCGTGCCCTATGCGGACCGGGTCGCCATGATCCAGGCCTGCCGCCATGTCGACGAAGTCATCGCCGAACGCGACTGGGCACAGAAGGCCCGCGACATCGAAGCCTACGGCGCGGATGCGCTGGTGATGGGCAGCGACTGGACCGGGCACTTCGACGAATTCCGGACGCTGTGTGACGTGGTCTACCTGCCGCGCACCGACCATGTGTCCAGCACGGAGCTGAAGACAGACATCGTCTCCCGTGCCCTCGCCCCGACACCCACCACGATCTGAGGCGCGACCATGCCCGCCACCCTGCGACGTCCGTCGGCTCTGCGCGCCCCGCGCCCCATCCCGCTGAAGACATCGCCTCCGCGCCTGGGGATGTCCGCCCAGCGTCTGCCGTGGCCCCTGCCCGCGCTGCTGTGCTGGGCGCTCGCCTGGGGACACTGGCTGGGGCTGCAGTCACTGGGCCTGCGCGCGGGACTGGCGTTTGCCTGTGCGGTGCTGATCGGCGGGGCGCTGGCGATGCTGGCGGCGTCGCGCTGGCGCCGGCTGATGATCGTCGCCGGTTTCCCGCTGTCCTTCGCGCTCAGCGGGCTGGCCAGCGGCTGGTCGGCGGTGTGGTGGCTGCTGCCGCTGGTGCTGCTGGCGGTGGCGTATCCGGTGCGGGCGTGGTCCGATGCGCCCCTGTTCCCGACCGGCACCACGGCGCTGGACGGCCTCGACGAGCTGATCGCCCTGCCACCGAACGCCCATGTGCTGGATGCCGGTTGCGGCCTCGGCCACGGCCTGCAGGCCTTGCGCCGGGTCTGGCCTCAAGCGCGTCTGGAAGGCATCGAATGGAGCCTCCCCTGGCGGCTGATCGCCGCACTGCGCTGCCCCTGGGCACAGATCCGCCAGGGCGACATGTGGGCGCAGTCCTGGGCCGAGCACGATCTGGTCTACCTCTTCCAGCGCCCGGAGAGCATGCCGCGCGCCGTCGAGAAGGCCCGCCGCGAGATGCGCCCAGGCAGCTGGCTCGTCAGCCTGGAGTTCGAGGCCAAGGGACTGCGGCCCCACGCCCGTCTGCAGCACCCGGGCCAGCGCCCGGTCTGGGTGTATGCAATCCGTGAAACCCGCCCCGCGACCGGCAGCGGCCTGCACGACGGCAACTCAAGTGCCGAGCCCCACTGACCGATATGCAAATCACGGTGCTGATCGCGGGGCTGCCCGCCTTCGCAGCGCCCCGTGAAGTCATCTGAGGAAAAGGTCTCTCATGTTCGTCATCATCGGCTGGGTCGTTGCCATCGGCTGCATCTTCGGCGTGTACGCCATGCACGGCGGCAACATGCAGGTCATCATCAAGGCCCTGCCTTTCGAGATGCTCACCATCTTCGGCGGTGCGCTCGGGGCCTTTGTCGCCAACAACCAGATGAAGGTGCTGAAGGCAGCGGGCCGGGGTCTGGCGGGCTGTTTCAAGGCCTCCAAGCACTCCAAGGCCCGCGCGATGGAGCTGCTGGCGATGTTGTTCGAGATCCTGCAGAAGACCCGCAAGGAAGGGTTGATGTCGATCGAAAAGGACATCGAAGACCCGCACGCCTCGGCGCTGTTCCAGAAGTTTCCCGTCGTGGGCAATGACCACCACGTCACCGAATTCGTCTGCGACTACCTGCGCATGATGGTCTCGGGCAACCTGAACGCCCATGAGATCGAGGCCCTGATGGACACCGAGCTGGAGACCCACCACCACGAGACCCATGGCGCTGCCGCTGCCATCGCGCGGCTGGCGGGTGCGCTGCCCGCCTTCGGCATCGTGGCCGCGGTGCTGGGTGTCGTGAACACCATGGGCTCGGTGGGCCAGCCGCCGGCGGTGCTGGGCGGGATGATCGGCTCGGCGCTGGTCGGCACCTTCCTGGGCATCCTGCTGGCCTACGGTTTCGCGGAGCCGCTGGCCGGGCTGATGGAGCAGAAGAACGACGAGGACAGCAAGGAGCTGCAGTGCGTCAAGACCGTGCTGCTGGCCTCGATGCAAGGCTATGCCCCCCAGATCGCCATCGAGTTCGGCCGCAAGGTGCTGTATTCGACCGAGCGCCCGACCTTCTCCGAGCTGGAACAGCACGTCAAGAAGAAGTGACCCCTGTGGAATGCCCGTGCACCTGCGCGCCACGGGCTTCGACGACGACGTGACCCCTGGAGATTCCGATGGCAGGTGATTCCAAGAAACTGCAGCCCATCATCATCAAGAAGGTGAAGAAGGGTGGCCATGGTGCCCATGGTGGCGCCTGGAAGATCGCCTACGCCGACTTCGTGACGGCCATGATGGCGTTCTTCCTGCTGATGTGGCTGCTGGGCTCCACCACCGAAGGCGACAAGAAGGGGCTGCAGGACTACTTCCAGTCCCCATTGAAGATCTCCCTCCTGGGCGGGGGCTCCGGCTCAGGTGACTCTTCGTCGGTCATCCGGGGCGGCGGCGAGGACATCAACCGCGCGGGCGGTCAGGTCAGGCGCGGCGAGACCGAGGCAGAGCGCAAGACCTACCAGCTCCAGGCCCTCAAGGCCAACCAGGCCCAGGCCGAGAAGCAGCGACTGGAGAGCCTGCGCGACCGCGTCAAGGAAGTGGTCTCGAACTCGCCTGCCCTGGCGCAGTTCAAGTCGCAGATCCGCCTGGACATGACCCGCGAGGGGCTGCGCATCCAGATCGTCGACGAGCAGAACCGCCCGATGTTCGACAGCGGTCTGGACCAGGTGAAGCCCTACATGCGCGACATCCTGCGCGCCATCGGCAGCGTGCTGACCGAGGTGCCCAACAAGCTCACGCTCGAAGGCCACACCGACGCCCTGCCCTTCTCCAGCGGCGTGGTCGGCTACAGCAACTGGGAGCTGTCCAGCGACCGCGCCAACGCCTCGCGGCGGGAGCTGATCGCGGGCGGGCTGAAGGACGAGCGGGTGCTGCGGGTACAGGGTCTGTCCGCCAGCGTGCCCTTCGACAAGCAGGATCCGCGCAATCCCGTGAACCGCCGCATCAGCATCATCGTGATGACACGCGAAGCCGAGGAGCGCTTCTACGAAAGCGGCGACGCACTGACCGTCAATGCCATACCAGCCGAAGCGGCCGAGGCGGCCGCCTCAAGTCCACCAGTTCCTGCCCGATAACACCGTACACGGCCCATTCACGCTGAAGGATTCGTCATGCCAGCCTGCCCCGATCTCCGCTTTCTCGTCGTCGATGATTTCTCCACCATGCGCCGAATCGTGCGCGGACTGCTCAAGGAAATGGGCTGTCAGCACATTGAAGAAGCCGAAGACGGCGTCACCGCCCTGCAAGCCCTGCGCAACAGCCGCATCGACTTCGTCGTCAGCGACATCAACATGCCCAACATGGACGGCTTCGAGCTGCTCGGGCAGATCAAGCAGGATCCGGCGCTCTGCCATATTCCCGTGCTGATGGTGACGGCCGAGGCGCGCAAGGAAGACATCGTCCGGGCAGCCCAGACCGGTGCGGCCGGCTACATCGTCAAGCCGTTCACCAAAGCCACGCTGGAAGAAAAAGTCACCAAGATCATCCAGAAAATGCCTGTGACGGCGTAACCCGCGGAGACCGCCATGACTGACCAGCAAACGCACTACGCATCGCCTGAGGTGATCCGGCAGATCGGTGAACTCACACGAAAGCTGCACGACTCCATCGCACAGATGGGCCTGATGGGAGACCTGCAGGCCGCGACGCAGGCCCTGCCCGATGCGCGCAGCCGACTGAACTACATCGCCAGGAAAACGTCCGAAGCTGCGGAAAAGGTTCTGAATTCGGTCGATGCCGCCAAGCTTGAGCAACGCAGCATCAGCGATGCCGCCGAGTCCATGCGCAAGGAACTCGCCAGCCAGCCACATCAGGACGCAGCGGCGACCCAGAGGCTGCTCGCCTCGATCGCACAGGCCAAGGGCTCGACCGACCGCATCGACGACCACCTGACCAACATCATGGTGGCCCAGGACTTCCACGACCTGACGGGGCAGATCGTCAGCAAGGTCGTCAAGCTCACCGGCGAGCTGGAGCAGAACCTGATCCAGCTGCTCCTCCAGGTTGCACCGGAATACAAGGCCTTGGCCACCGTCCACGAGGAAGATCTGCACGGCCCGGTGGTCGATCCCGGAAACCGCACGGATGTGGTGAACGATCAGAACGAAGTCGACGACCTGCTGGCCCGGATGGGATTCTGAGCACACCGTCCATGCCCATCGGGACGCGGGACGACGAGGCAGTGATGAAGCGGCACTACACTGCGCCGCTCCGTCACTGCCTCTTTCCATTGGCCATGTCCGATCTGCACTCTGCCTTTGTCCAGGCCGTCGCCGACTCGAAGCAACTGCCCGAGCGCCCCGACAACATGACCCTGCTGAAGATCTACGCGCTCTACAAGCAGGCCACCGAAGGCGACGCCAGCGGCGAGCGCCCCGGTTTCACCGACTTCGTCGCCCGCGCCAAGTTCGACGCCTGGGCCGCGCTGGCCGGCACCGGCGCCGACACCGCCCGCCAGGACTACATCGACCTCATCGAATCGCTGAAGTGAGCGGCGAGGCCAGCTCCGCGTCACGCTCCGCCTTGGGCAGCGCGGCCAGCCGGCGCACCTCGGCGTGGAAGCGCGGCCAGTCCCGCCCCATCCGCTCGAACAGCCGCTCGAACGCCGG
The DNA here is from genome assembly GCF_034519685.1 of Sphaerotilus sp. GTDB lineage: Bacteria > Pseudomonadota > Gammaproteobacteria > Burkholderiales > Burkholderiaceae_C > Sphaerotilus. Next base: position 9,729 of record NZ_JAXHOF010000004.1, read on the forward strand.
CACCTGCGCGTTGTAGGCCGCCAGCACCCCCAGCCGCGCGTTGTTGACGCTGTCGAACCAGGCGTCATACGCCCGGTCACCGCCCCAGGATTCATCCCGCCAGCGCGTGTACTCGGCGCGCAGCTCGGCCATCAGCCGCACCTTCTCTCGGCGCTTGTCCTCGTCCGGCAGGGCGCTGCGGTAGAGCGCCTCCAGCCGGTCGCGGGCGCGCATCGTCATCGCGCGGAACTCGGTGCGGCGGCGGTCCAGCGCTGCGGTCGACGCGATCTGCGCCTCGCGGCCGCCCTGCGCCAGCCACTGCTGGCTGCCGAGCCGCTCCACGGCCGTGGCATAGGACTCGTTGAACGTCGTGTCCCCGTCCGCATAGGCGACCTGGTGCGACAGCTCGTGGAAGATCAGCCGTGCCAGATCGACCTCCGCGCCGCGCAGGAAGGTGTTGAGCAGCGGGTCGGCGAAGACGCTGCCCGGCAGCTTGCCCAGCGTCGAATAGGCCGGCACGCCGTAGACATTCGCCTCCCAGCCCTGCGCCCGCAGCGCGGCGGCGAGCGTCTCGGCCTCGGCCTTGTCGAAATAGCCGCGGTAGCCGACACAGCCCAGCACCGGGAAACACCACGTCTTCAGCTTGAGCGACAGCTCGGGCGCGGCCACCACATTCCACACGGCGGCCGACCGCCCGAGGTCGGCATAGCGGCGGTAGCTCGCGTTGTCCGGCAGCGCCAGCGCGCGGCTGGCGTAGTCGCGCAATTCGCGGCTGAGTTCGAGCCGCTGGCGGAGGTCGTCCGGCGTGGCGGGGTCGGCCAGCACGGTGTCCACCGGCCGCGCCGCCGCCAGCATCCGCAGATGGCCCGCCACCGATTGCCACAGGTACCCCGGCCGCCAGGCCGACTCCACATCGTCCGCCGCCGTCGTCGCGCATGCCGACAGCACAGCGGCCAGCATGAGGGCCAGCGTCCGAAGCGCCCTCACCCCGCTGCCTCCACCTCGACCAGCACGTCGTAGAAACACGGCGCCTGCCCGATGTCGGTGAGCTGCTGGTGGGTGACCTCGTTGACGTTGGTGCCGCGCACGCCGAGCTTGCGCCACCAGATGCCCAGGCCGTTGACCACGCCGGGGCGGGCGCGGGTGCTGACACGCGCCGTGCAGTGGTAGCTGCCCCGGTCGTTGAAGACCCGCACCGCCGCCCGGTCGGCCAGCCCGCGCACGGCAGCGTCGTCGGGGTGGATCTCGACGACCGGCTCGGACTCGATGTCGCGCAGGCTCTTCACGTTGACGAAGGTCGAGTTGAGGAAATTGCGCGCTGGCGGCGAGATCATCGCCAGCGGATAGCGCGCCGCCAGCGCCGGCGCCGACGCGACCGACTCCCACGGCGGCACGAAGTCCGGCAGGCCCAGGCCGGGCACGTCGATCTGCACCCGCCCGTCCCGCGTCGGGAAACCGCCCTCGGCAAACGGCGCGTCCGCGATCGGCAGGCTCAGCCAGCCGGGCGACGCCTGCAGCGCCTCATACGTCACCGCGCCGCGCAGCGTCTGGCGCGCCAGGTCCTCGTCGCTGTCGCGGAAACACGGCTCGTCGAAGCCCATCGCGGCGGCCAGACGCCGGAAGATGTCCGTGTTCGGCCGCGACTCGCCGAGCGGCGCGATCGCCGGCTCGTTGAGCAGCACGTCGGTGTGGCCGTAACTGGTATGGAGGTCGAGGTGTTCGAGCTGCGTCGTGGCCGGCAGCACGTAGTCGGCGTGGTCGGCGGTGTCGGTCAGGAAGTGTTCGAGCACGACGGTGAACAGGTCATCCCGCGCAAAGCCGCGCACCACCTTCGGCGACTCGGGCGCCACCGCGACCGGGTTGCTGTTGTAGACGATGACCGCCTCGACCTTCGGGCCGAAGCCGGGCGAGGTCTCGCGCAGCAGGTCGTCACCGATCGTGCTCATGTTGAGCGTGCGCGGGCGACGGCCGGCGAGCAGGTCGGGGCGCTGGCGGGCGGCGTCATCGCGCACCGCGTTGAACCAGCCCGAGGCCGACAGCAGCAGCCCGCCCGCGCGGTGCCGCCACGCGCCCGTCATACACGGCAGCAGCGCGATCAGCCGCACCGCGTTGCCGCCGCCGCGCACGCGCTGCATGCCGTAGTTCAGCCGGATCGCGGCGGGCTGCGTCGTGCCCAGGTCGCGGGCCAGGTCACGGATCTGCGCGACTGGCAGGCCGCAGACCTCGGCGGCACGCTCCGGCGGCCACTGCAGCGCACGTTCACGCAGCGCGGGCCAGCCCTCGGCCTGCACATGCGCGTCGAGGTAGGTCTGGTCAAGCCAGCCGTTCACGATCAGCTCGTGCATCAGCGCCAGCGCCAGCGCGCCGTCGGTGCCGGGGCGGAGCTGCAGGTGTGCGTGGCACTTGTCGGCGGTTTCGGTGCGGCGGGGGTCGATGCAGACGAGCTTGGCGCCCGCCCGCTTGGCCTGCTGCGCGAAGGTCCAGAAATGCAGGTTCGACGCGATCGAGTGGCTGCCCCAGATGACGATCAGCCGGCTCTCGGCGAAATGCCGGACGTGCATCCCGACCTTGCCGCCGTAGGTCGCCGCCAGCGCGTCGCCGCCGGCCGAGGCGCAGATCGTGCGGTTCAGCAGCGAGGCGCCGAGGCGGTGGAAGAAGCGCGCGGCCATGCTCTCGCCCTGCAGCAGGCCCATCGTGCCGGCGTAGCTGTAGGGCAGGATCGCCTCGGGGTCGCGGGCGGCGATGGCCTTCAGGCGGGTGGCGATGTCGGCGAGTGCTTCGTCCCAGGTGACGGGGATGAACTGGCCGGCGCCTTTCGGCCCGACGCGCTTGAGCGGGGTCAGCACACGCTCCGGGTGATATGTCCGCTCGGCGTAGCGCGAGACCTTGGTGCAGAGCGCGCCGTGGGTGGTCACATGCTCGGCGCGGCCCTGGATGCGCACGACGCGCTCGGTGGCGGGGTCCACGCTGACCTGCATCGCGCAGGTGTCGGGGCAGTCGTGGGGGCAGGCGGCGCGGACGGTGCGCAGGGCAGCGGTGGTGGGGGCGTTCATGCCGGACCCTGTGGTTTCTGAAGCGCCTGCAACATGGCTTCGCGCAGGATGGCGTTGATGCGGGTCTGGTAGCCCTTGCCCTGCCCCTTGAGCCAGGCGAGCACGTCAGCATCGACCCGCACAGTCGTCGCCTGCTTGACCGGCTTGTAGAAACGCCCACGGGTGGCGTTGTTCCAGAACTCGTCCGGCGTGGGCGGGATGTCGCTGTAGTCGATCTGCGCGTCGGGCATCTGCGCCAAGGCCGCCAGATCGGCTTTCTGCTGCTCGGTCAGCGGCGGCAGGTGGGCCAGGTCGATCGCGTACCTAACGGTTTTGCTCATAGCGTTTCCTTTCCTTGGGGTCGGCCTTGCGGGCAGAGATGATGCGAATGACCTCGATGCCATCGCCCTCTTCTTCCCGCACGGTGTGGGCGATGAACAGGATCAGGTGCCCGTCCACCATGCCAACGCTGCGCCAGCGGTGCTCGCCGTGCTCGATGCGGTCGTGCTCGGTCAGCATGAACGGGTCGGCGAAGGCACGCACAGCCGTCTCGAAGTCAATGCGGTGCTTGGTCCAGTTGCTGGCGGCTTTTTCTGGATCCCATTCGAACTGCGTGTGCATGCGGAAATGTTAGTACGTTTTTGGATGTACAAAGTTCCGTTCACGTCCATGAACACATGCCGGGGCTACACCTTCGGACCCGGTGCGGGTCTGCTTCACTGGTCAGCAAGCCCTCGGACCATACGGAAGCCGATGCGGTAGTCCTGGGTAACCAGCGCATTCGCGTTGCGACGGGCAGAGCGGCAGAACTTGCCGCCTTGGAGCCAATTCCCGCCGCGAAACACTCGCTGGGTACTATTGTCTTGAGGGCACACTGGGTCTTTGGCCTCCCCGGGCGGATAGTCCCCGAACCCATCTGCACACCACTCCCACACGTTGCCGTGCATCTGGTACAGACCCCAGCCATTCGCCGGCAACGCCTTCACCGGCACCGTCTTCTCGCGGTATGTCCCTTTCTTGCTGCCGTTGTACGGGTAGTTGCCGTTGTAGTTCACCTGCTCCGGCGTGATCTGCTCGCCGAACGAAAACGGCGTCGTCGTCCCTGCCCTGCAGGCGTATTCCCATTGCGCCTCAGTGGGTAATTCAAGGTTCAGCCCCGGCACCTGATCGTTGAGCTTGGGCAGGAACACCGTGGTGATGTCGTTCCAACTCACCTGCTCGACGGGCAGTTGCAGATCCCCTTGGAACTTACTCGGATTGGCGCCGACGACTTCCTCCCACAGCGCCTGCGTGCAAGCGGTGTCCGCCAGCCAGTAGCCCTTTGTCAGCACGACACGGTGACGCAGTTCGTTTTCCTGCCGCTCAGGTTCGTTGGATGGCGACCCCATCCAGAACGTCCCCGGCTCGATCCAGCGCATCCGCTGCACCACGTTGCCGACCTTGAACTCGCACCAGCGACCGTACTGATCGGTGCCTTCATCGTGCATCCATGAAGGGCGGTTGCGAACGGTCACCGGCGGCGACGTGACAGCCGGCGTCACCACCACAGGCGCCGCCCTCGTCAGCATCGGTCCGATCTGCCTCACAAGCTGCGCCAGCTTCGAGTCAAACCCGTCGTCCGCCACCAACCCCATCGCATTGCGCACCGACACTGCCTTCAGATCGTCCGGCAGATCACGCGGGCGCGGCATCTTCGCGCCATCGAGCAGCACCGGCACCACCGGAATCCCGCGCACCAGCGCCCGCGACAACTCCAGCCGCACGAAATCGGATTCACCCGCCTCCAGCCGATCGTTCAGTTCCTCGAACCACGTCGGCCCGATCACCGCCAACATCACCTCGCAATCGCTCAGGTGCCGGTCGATTTCCTGCGTGAAATCACGCCCGTAGCCGATGCTTTCCACATCAATGAACACCCGGTCCGGAAACGTCCGGGCCAGCCGCTCAAACAACGCCCGCGCCGCCCACGCGGTCTCGCTGCGCCGGTAGCTGATGAAAATCTTCCCCGCCATGTTGTGCCCCTCGCCTCCGGGGCGAGATTGTCACGCAGCCCACAGCGCCAGATCGGTCGCGGGATCGACCTCGAAGGGCATCGCGCAGGTGTCGGGGCAGTCGTGCGGGCAGGCGGCGCGGACGGCGGCGGTGTTCATGGCAGGATGATCGCCCAATTTTTCCCTCATGACCGAAGAGTTGTCACTTGACAACCTTTCGTGCCATCCATAACGTCCGCACATCCGTCATGACCCGCTCCACGCATCCGAACAAGGACATCGAAAAGGCCCTGCGTCATGCCGAGGCGCAAGGCTGGCGGATCAAGGAGAGCACGGGGCGCGGCCATGCCTGGGGCTCGCTGTACTGCCCGTACAACGACACGGAGTGCCGATGCGGCGAGTTCTGCATCACCAGCGTCTGGAGCACGCCCAAGAGCCCCGACACCCATGCCCGTCAGCTTCGGCGAGTCATCGACAACTGCACGACGCATCGCCAGCAGCAGCAACAGTTCACCGATCCGGAGTGACCCCGACCATGGAATACGAATTCACCCTCAAGTACCGGCTCGATCCGCAGGACGGCGCCGATCAGGACACGATCGTGGAGCGGCTGGGCGCGGCCGGCTGCACGGACGCGCTGGTGGGGCTGGGCGTGGCGGGTCACCTCGGGCTGGAATTCGCCCGTGAAGCGGCGTCGGCCGAGGAGGCGATCCTGAGCGCCCTGGCCGATGTGAAGCGCGCGATGGCGGGGGCGAAACTGATCGAGGCCGGGCCGGATCTCGTGGGGCTCACGGACGTGGCCGATCTCGTCGGCATGTCGCGGCAGAACATGCGCAAGCTGATGGTGACGCACGCCGCGAGCTTCCCCGCGCCGGTCCACGCGGGCAGCACGTCGATCTGGCATCTGGCGCTCGTGCTCGGGTTCCTGGTGGAGCGACAGCAGCACGGGCTGGAGCCTTCGATGCTGGAAGTAGCGCGGGCGGCGATGCGGGTCAACATCGCCAAGGAGGCGGCGCTGGTGGGATTTCGGCCGGAGGACAGCCGGTTCGCGTTGGCGGCTTGAGGGTGCTGCTTGATGAGCGCAGAGGCGGGCTGACCTTGCCTCTGACCTC
>NZ_JAXHOF010000006.1:0-2414190 GCF_034519685.1 Sphaerotilus sp.
AAGAGGAACGATTGAAGGCGCTGGTAAAAGCGAAAATTAGCAAGCAACGACAGGCGCTCAAGGCCTGGGACATTTGCACAAGGAGCGACGACACGTGCCGCAAAGGATCGAGGTTCAGCAGGAGAAGAAACGGAATCGGCGTGTGTCGACTTTGGTGGAATCGTGCGGTTTGCGGATACGTTGAACAACGACCGCGACCGGGCGCTGTTTGGTTTATATGAAGTCCGCCCTTTTTCCCACTGGCGGTATTGGGGTGCCGCAGTCGAATAGGAGATGAATCGATGGATCGCCATTTCCAATCGTTTGATCTTGATACCAAGCGTTTGAACAGCACTATCACAATGCCAGTTGGCGCAACGGAGGATATTCGGCGCAAGCTGTATTTCCGCCATAACGGTGAACATCCAGGCACGGCGACATCTGAGGAAAGAGGACGGATGTCGACGGAACGCTCGCTCTTGGCAGAGGACGCGTTTTTCTTGTTTATAAGTGGTAGTTTCAAGGCCCAGTTCTGAGACCAGATGACTTCAAATGCTCAATTGACAGACAAGTGACCGAAAAGGCAGCTGCCGGAGTGCCGAATCTTGTAGCCGGCGGCAACAGCCGTTGTGATGCCATTCGACCGTGATAGCGCGTAGTCGAGATCATCGGAAGATGTACTCGGCTTCGATGAATGGTTACCAGAAGTGGGGGCACTGCCCAACCCAGGTGCGAACTCAATAACGGCGGCGGGTTCGGGAGAGGCGATGTGTTTAATCGTGTCTAGGTCGTTGGGGTAGTCGTCTTCGTGTTGAAGCTCGCTTGGCGTACAAGGTGGTTCTGGTAGGCCGAATGAATGGCTTTGATGGCTTGGTCTGGTTCTCTTCGTAGATCGCTTAGCAAGCATAGGCTTTGTCCCAGCATCTCGAAGTAAGCCAGAAAGTTAATCTCTGCGTCGTTGATACCGTACCCAGTATGACTCATTCTTGCTTGAGCTGCAGTGAGTTCAGCGTTTTTCATTGAACAGGCCCTTGTGGGTTGCGTACAGAAAGCGGAACCGTAACGATTTCACTTTGCGGCCTGCTCGACCGCTTTTTCCACTGAATCTCAGCTGTGCCGTCTTTTTCGGTGAGTTCCTTGACAGCGGCTCGATCATCTTCGGTGCGCAGTTGGAGAAGTCGGCCTGGCGTTATGTTCGCCTCCATAGAGGCCGCAAAGTCTCAATGTGTACTGGTCTTCTGCCCAGGATCGGCGTCGGTGCTCCAGAAGCCGCCGTTTAGTCGACCTGAACGCGCCGGGCCTGCTGTAGCTGGTAGCCCAGGAATTGAGCTGTCCGGTTAGATGCGGTAGCTTTCGGTCACCAGGCAGTCGGAACGAGCTTCCCGGTTTGCATTTGGCTCATCCAGCGTGGCGTACCGGTCGGCGGCAGCGGCTGTTGTTGCGCTTGTGCGCTGCTCGTAGCGTGATTGAGCGGTTGTGGAGGGCCTCAGCTGCGCCCTGCAACTGCTCGGGGTTGTGCTGTTGTCAGCCTGAACCCCTGGCGCAGTCCATCGCAGATCCGGTTAGTACTTCTGCTGAGATACTGGCGATCGTCCAGCGTGACGACGGCCCACGCTTAACACGCGCTTTTCCTGCTGCCGCCGTGAGCTGCGGTGGGTTAGGCGTTATTCATCGCTTCCGCCCAGCGGCTCTTCAAGGCGGTCTAGGTTGTTGCGTTGCAGCTCGCTGTACAAGCAAGCGGTTTCGTTGGTCGTTTCTCCCACTTCAAGACCGCCCACGTTAATGATCAGAGTTGGGCGATTTCCCACGGAATAGAACACGGAGATTGTGATAGCACCCGGAAAAAGGAGACAAACCCGAAAAAGGAATTAAAACCCGAAAAGGAGAGTTCGAACGCCAAAACGCGTAAACCCGCACGGATAAAGGGTTGTATATTCCGTGCGCGCGCGAAAAAACAAGAAAAAAACCGATAAAAACTGGCATGAAAGGCGCCCAAAGTTCTCAGCTCGTATACCTGATGTCGCACCATGCCGCCTGCTCCCAGCGGTAGCGCTTCAAAGTCGCCTGATGGCGCCCCGGTTTCGCCAGTGGAGAAAGCAGGCCGCGCCGCAAACACCCCGGAACGGCGCCACTGCTGCACGGTTTGGGCCTTTTTCCGGCGTTTCAGCCGCCTGTTGCTGCGGCTACGGGCTTCATTCGTCTCATAGCGCTCAATACCGGGCGACATGATTAGCCTTCACCAGGGCCACGAAGCCGGCTTCATGGCCTGCTCAGGTCGGTAGCTCCGGAAGGTTCATGTTCAGGATGGCCTGCCTGATCTGCTCAGGCGCGGGTCAATAAAATACCGCGTCCACGCTGACCGCGTAATCGGCCTTGATCACGGTCCACAGATCGCGGGCCAAAGGCGCATAGAGCGCTTTAAGCCGGGCTGTAGCGTTCGACCAGGTCGCGCCCGTTTCCCGTGCTCGGGGTCGTTTGAGCGGCTTCAATAGGGCCTTGCCGCTCGGTGTTGGCCCTGCTTGTTCTCGAACCGGCGGAAGAAGTCGGCCAGCCTCAGCTCGCCAGGCCGGGGGCTTACCTTGCCCGTGCTTGTCGAGGGCTTAGCATGTGGATCGTTACAACGATAGGGTTCTCAAAGCGAAGGCTTGGCATTGGTCAGCTTTCGCCAGCCGCCGCAAAAAGTGTTGCCAGTCGGCGCTGTTGGGGTCGCCGCCGCACTCCTGGCTATAACATCAGCACTTGTGGCCAGCTCGGCTTCAGCGCTGTCGGCACCACCCACGCCCTGAGTGTTGTCCGGTTAGTCTCGGTGACGCTGTTGTAGTCGTCGTAATATCCGCCAACGGGCTCCGGTTAGAGGTCAGTCTAAATTAACACTAAGCCTTCGCATTGGTTTCGCTCTGTTGGCCTGACGTACATGTCCGTGCCTTGGCGTTCTCCGCTTGAGTTTAGGCCAGCGGATTCCGCGTTCCGACTTTGATCAGGTGAATCAACATCCGCCCCGTTTGGTCACGGATGCCCACCGAAGCAGTTCTCCTGTCGCCCATTTTCCACGGTGCTGGCGGCGCGGCCAGATAGCTGCGGAGCCAGCCTTGTCGAGGCGCTTGAGGCGTCTGGCTGATCGCGGCTTCAGGTTTCGCCACCGCTTTGCGTCCAGTGAGTTTCTGCACCTGTGGCGTTGAGCCAGCCAGTTAATAAATCCTCGGCCGATAGACCTCACAAGTATAGATGGCCGACATGCCTGCCGACGTTAGCGTCCAGTGTTGGCCGCCTTGCGCCCGCCGCACCTCCTCAGTTGTCTGCTTGAGGCTGGCCGTCGCTCACTACAACGCCTTGACGTGCTGCGCCACGGTCTTGGCCGCTATTTCCACTCTGTTCGGGCCGCGCCCAGTTTATTTTGTTCCACTCGCGGGTCTCCAGCAAGCTGGCCGCTTCCATACCTTTTGACCCAATTGCTCCAGATCGATGCGATAGACCTCGGTTTCGACATCCTCGAACGACATGGTTGCATCGCACTGCGACAGCCGGAACTCCTTCAGCAACTCCTCGCGCTCGAACAACTGGAAGGGCTCGTCCGAATCGAAGAATCCGCCGTTCTCCACCTTGATGAAGAACTGGGGCAGGCGCACGGTCAGGGCCTCGTTCTGGAAGATGTCCTTGATCTTGTGGCGGTTCATCTTGTCTTCCAGTTCGGGTGGAACCGCGTCAGTTTGGTTCTGCGCCTGGGCTTCGAATGCTCGGTTTTCGGCCAAGGCTTGGGCGGTGACGTTGGCGACGAAGGCGACCCCCGCCGATGCGGGTTCTGGTGGGGCACCTGAATCGGCACCTTGGCGGACTTCACTGGTGGACGGTGCGACCGTCCCAGCGGTCGCCGTGGCCTCCCAGTCAGGTGAAACACTGCTCACGTCGAGTTCGTCTTCTGTGGTGGCGGTGGCGCCGCCGGTGCCGGCGGGTGAGCCCCATCCGTCCAGGGGAAGTTGTTTCCCCATCGGCGCCACGGCCTGCACAGATGGCGGTGCGACTTCGACGGCGCGGTAGTCCTTGCTTGTGAACCCAGCGCGGTTGAGCCCCTTCACCACGTTCTGTAGCGTGTCCATGAAACGGCTGCTGGCCGTGAACACATAGGACAGGTTCAGCAGCTCATGGCCGTGCTGATGCACATGCGGCATGCGCAGCACCCGGCCGAGAATCTGTTCCACGTCCACCGCTGAGGTCTTGTCCGCCAGCGATGCCAGCACGTAGGCGAACGGGCAATCCCAGCCTTCCTTCAGCGCATTGACGGTGATGATGTAGCGCACCGGGCAGTCCCGGCTCATCAGGTCATCCGTCTTGAGTTCGTTCAGATTGGCCGTCTTGATGCGGATGTGTTCTTTCGGGACTTTCAGCGCGATCAGGGCTTCCCGGATCTTCTCGAACGTGGTGTTGTCGTCTGCGGTGCGCGGCTGGGCTTGGAACAGCACGATGGGCCGGATGTACTTGCCGCCCGCCTGTTCTTGCTGAATGGCAATGTCTTCAAGTTGCCGGCGCATCATCAGCGCCGCCTCGATCACCTCGGCCTTGTTGCTGCGGTTGGCGACGATCACCGGCAGTTTCACCATGTGCTGCTTCTTGAGCGCCAGTGCGTCCACGTAGCTGATGATGTTGCTGTTCTGGCGCGGTGTGGCGGTCAGGTCGAGGATGAAATCCGGGTTCAGGTTGGTGAGCATCTCCACGGACAACTGGCTTTCCGCGTTGTGGCTCTCATCCACCACCACCACGGGCCGCAGTCGCCGAATCACGTTGATGAGCGCAGAAGGATCGTGTTCGGGCAGCAGCCAGTCGCTCGGGTCGTCTTGTGCTTGTGCGGGCAGGAGGAACGACGCGAGGTTGCCGTTCTCCTGGTAGATCTTGCGGTCTTCCTTGTTCTTCGCCCGCAGGGAATCGAAGCTCATGACCACGATGGACAGTTGCACCTGCGCGGTGTCGTTCGAAAACCCGGCGCCCATGAGGAGGTCGCGTTTTTCATATACCGCCACCCGTACGTATTCAGCCCCCCGGTATTGACACCCGCAAAGCCCTGGGCACGCCGCGTCGAGAAGGACGCAGCGCGAGTTCGAAGATGACCTGAAGGACCGCAGGACCGAGCCTGCGGCCACGCACTCAGCCCGAGGGCACCAGCGAGGGCGCCAGACCACCGGTGAAGTGCGCCTGCATCGCCTGACGCAGATACGCCAGCGCATCACGGCCCTGGCGCTTGCAGCTCTCCACCACCGTGTAGCCCCGGGCGATGAACTCCTCGCCCCGGCGTGATCTCGTCAGCCCCGAGATCTTGCGCTTGAGCACGATGGTGCGCAGCGCCTGCTCGGCGGCGTTGTTGGTCGGCGGCACGGCCGCGTCGCTCACGAACGTCCACAGCGCCGGCCAGAGCTTGAGCACGTTGGCGCAGGTCAGTGCGGTGCGCTGGCAGGCGCCGGCGATGCCGCGCTCCAGCGCCCGGCGCACGTGGTGCTGCACCTGCGCCATCTGCGCGGCGACCTGCTGGTCCTTGCGGTGCCAGCGCCGGAACAGCACATAGCCCAGCCCCAGCAGTCGGCGCCCGATCCGTCCGGCCTGCCCCGCACGTTGACTGATGCGCGTGAAGTCCCGCAGCAGGTGCGCCCAGCACACCTGCCGCTGCGCGGCGTCCACCCAGTCGTACACCGCATAGCGGTCCGTGACCAGCTTGGCCTTCGGGCTCTCGCCCAGCATCTCCTTGGCCACGTAGCGCGCCCGCGAAGACCAGAGCTGGTACACCACCAGCTTGGGCTGCGTCACCGTCCACACCCAGTGCCGCCCCGCGCCTTCTCGCGCGTAGCTGGTCTCGTCCACATGCACCACCGGCGCTGCGGCCAGCGTCTTCACCGCCGCCTGCACCGGCTCCTTCAACGCCTGCGCCACCAGCCCGTGCGCCTGCGAGATCGCCCCCACGCTGAACCGCACCCCCAGCACCTGCGCCAGCAGATCCCGGATCTTGGGCTGCGTCAGGTGGTACGCCGTGCCCAGCAGCCCCACCAGGGCCAGCGCCCTCGGCCCGATCTGTCCGCGCGGCACCCCCGCCGGCAACACCGATGCGTGTGTCTTGCGGCAGTGCCCGCACACCCCGTGGTACAGCCGGTACTCCTGCACCTCGGCCTTCACCTGTGCCGGCACGTCGAACACCTGGTGCCGTATCGGCCGCCCCGCCGCCACCGGACCGCCACACTCGCATGCCGCAGGCGGCGGGCAGTCGTGGATCACGTCCACCTCGGACTCCGCCAGCAGCGCCCGGTACGTGCCCTTGTGCCCAGGCTGCGCGCCCCGCACCCGGCCGCTGGTCCGGCGTTGTGCCCGGTTGCCGCTGTCCCCCGGCCCGTCCGACGATGGCGGCTTCGACGAGTTGCGTGAGTTCAGCTTCTTGTCCAGCAGCGCACTGACCTGCTCGCGCAGCTTCGCCAGCTCCTGCCCCATCTGCTCGATCACCGCGTGGCATTGCTCCAGCGTCTCGGGCTTGTTCGGCACTGCGGTGGCCTCACGGCCAGGGGCTTCGGGTTGGTCCATCCCAGCACTCTCCGCCTCGCTCGCTCCGCGCGCTACCCGGACTTCACCGGCTTGACGATGTTGTCAATGCCGGGGGGCTGAATACGTACCCGCCACCCGGTGCTGGAACAACTGATCGAGCCGGCGCCGGTAGGGATGCTCGGGGATGGCCAGTGCCTTCACGGTCTGGTCGAGGATGGTCAATGACGGCACCAGCCACACCACCAGCTTCGGTCGCCGGGGGCGGCGTTTGGACAGCGCCGTGAAAATGGTGTCCAGCGCATTCACGGCGATGAAGGTTTTGCCGCCAGCGGTTGGCACCTTCGCGCAAACATGAGGGACACCGGGAACGGTGTTTTTGTAAGGTGCCATGCCGGCTTGGCTGCCGACGCTGCTGACCCGCACGCCCTTTTCGGCCCAGTGCTCCTGAAAAGCCAGTGCGAGATTGGGCGTGCGGTCGAGCACGTCGAGGTAGTCGCCCAGGTCGCGCAACACGCGGTCTTGGTAGTCCTTCAGTTCCATGTGGGCGTGTCTTCCTGCACTGGCGTCATCTCGGCCAGCAGTATTTCGGGGGCGATGTCCTGTTCATGGGGCCAAGTCACGGCGCCGTAGAGGATGCCGACGCGCCTGAAGTAGCGCTCGTCCTTGAGTTCACGGAATACGCCGCGATCCAGATACGGCTTCATGTCGAAGATGCCGCGCCGGCCGTCCTCGATTTCTACGTACAGGCGGTATTCCGGCAGCGGCTTGACGAGCTTCACATCCCAGTGCATGGCACACCTCACTCACAACGGGTCGATCTTGTAGGGGAGTTCACCGCTGGCCGCCAATTCCCAATCGGCCATCAGTTCGTCGCGGTGCAACTCGATCCACGCTTGCACGAGACGGAGCTGCTTGCGCGGCAGTGCGCCGGCCAGTACGTCGCCTTCGGCGATGCCCAGCGAGGCCTCGAACTCCGCGTAACGGGCGTGGATGTGGGGCAGGTTGTGGTGCTGGTTGTCCAGCAGGTACAGCCGGATGATGATGCCGTAGAACATCGAGATGACGGGCATGGGTGGCTCCTTCGAGGGCTCAGAACCGGGTGATGTCACGCGGGATTTTCTTGAACACGATGCCGTAACGGCGCATCAGGTCTGGGGACACGAGGCAGCGGTCTGCGTAGATGACCACTGTGCCCGGGCGGGTGGCGCCGGTCTCGCCGCCGAAACGCAGGCTCGACAGGAAATCCATGTCCAGGCTGGTGGCGCGGTCGGGTTCGTAGTGGAAGATCCACGCCGTGTCGCGGTTCAGGCCGAGCAGGTACGGGGTGTGCGGGTTCTCGGGCGTGGTGCGCTGGTCGGGTGGGATGCCCTCGCTGTAGGCCACGTAACCGCGAATGGCTTCGGTGCCGACAGCTTCATTGAGGTTCTGATCCGGCAGAAACATCGGCTCGCCGACGGTGTAGAAGTCGAAGCCTCCGCCGAGGCCGGCAACTATTTTTCCAGGAACACCATATCCGCGAATTGCTGTACGAATGCGTTCGGCAGTTGTGGTTTCAGCATAATCCTGACTTTCAATCATCACGAATTTCCGCGTGCCTCCATCATTCGCATTTATTTTTATCACTGCATGCCCAGTGGTGCCTGAACCGGCAAATGAATCAAGAACAATAGAGTCCTTGAACGTTGCAATTTGAACGATGCGCTCTAGTAATGATGTCGGCTTTGGCGTATCGAAATGAGCCTTCTTCCCAAACATTTGCTCCAACTCGCTTGAAGCATGTTGATTAAGACCAACATCTTCCCAAATAGAGGGTGTTGTCATACCCTGCTTTGCTTCAAAAGCGAAAAGCTTTCGCATTGGCGTTGTAGCTGTTCCCTTCACACCCCAATAGAGGCGGCGCTCATTTTGCAGTCGCTCCATTTCTTCTCGATTGTGCCGCCAGCAGGTACCCGCCCTTGGATACACGTCTTCTTGGGTGTATGGGTTTCTGATTGGAAAATATAGGCTTTCGACATACCTGCCGCCTTTTCCATTCGCGGTCGTATCAATTTTTCGAAATGCTCCGCGCTCATCTGGTCCATTCGGTTCAGCGAATACCTTATATTGTGCGTCGGCTTTTTCCGTTCTCGGCATCAAATTGAACTGCTCTTCCGCCACAGTCTGGGAAGACCCCGCACGCCTAGATTTAGCCCATACAAAAACATGCTCATGCACTGATCCAACTGTCCGGTCATTGGGCGCTCCATCGCGCTTACGCCAAATGAAATCCATGATGAAATTTTCGCGGCCGAATATCTCGTCGCAAACACACTTGAAATAATGGCTCTCGTTGTCGTCGAGTGATACCCACAAGCTCCCGTCAGGAGACAACAATCGATGTAGCAGCTTCAGCCGCGGATACATCATGCACAGCCACTTGTCGTGCCGTGACAGATCCTCGCCTTCCTTGCCCACGACTTGACCAAGCCAACGCTTCATCTTCGGGTCATTGACGGCGTCGTTGTAGACCCAGCCTTCATTGCCCGTGTTGTAGGGCGGATCGATGTAGATGCATTTCACCCGGCCCTCGAACTCGGGCAGCAGGCTCTTCAGGGCTTCGAGGTTGTCGCCGTGGATGATCCGGTTGTCGGTGCTGTTGACCGGCAATCCCTCAGACGCCCGGAACGTCGATACCTTGTCGAGCACGCGAAACGGCACGTCATGGTGGTGGTTGACTACCTTCTCTTTTCCTACCCAGTGCAGTGTCGGCATGTTCGATTTCTACGCTTTTTTGACCAGTCGGCAGTCTATGCGACCGACCCGGCCGAACACCTCGCGGCTGGTGTAGCATTCGCCCCGCTCGCACACACTGCGAGCACGGGCTTGGCAGCCCGGTTGAACTGGCGCAGTCCAAGCCGCGCCTCACGCGGCTTTTTCACGTCTATACGGCGTGAGCTGCGTGCATGGCTACGTCTATGGCGGGCCGTGCGGGAGGGGGCAACCCCTGCCGGTCCCAGTCCCGGTCTGCCAACCCGCACGGTCTGCCACCCTCTCTTGGCAGGGAGGGAGGCAGGTTCGAGACCTGTTGACTGGAGCCATTCATGGCTGACACCCGCTTTCTCCCCACCTTCGCCCGCCTGCGCCCGGGCTGGCTGCGCCGCCTCGCCCTGCGTGAACGCACCTTCCGCGTCATCGCCCTCGACCGCTGGCACCTCCGTCCTCCCCGCCTGCGCTGACCCCCGCCCTCCACGGACCGACCGACTCCGCGCGCCCCCTGACTTCCTCGGGGCGCTCGTCGGCGCCCGCGCGTCTGCACGTCACGCCACAGGGGTTCTCTTCCACGGACTTGTCGCCCCCTGTGCGCGTCCCGGCTCGGCGCGCGGGCCACCCACGCCGGTAGAGCGGGAACCACGACACCGGCGACCCAGAGGCGCAAGCTGCCACGGGTGTGGTGGGGCGTTCGAGCCCTGAAGGCAGCCTGTCGCGCGCGTCGATACCGCCCGCGACCCCCGAATGCGACCGACTGACCGACCGATGGTGCGCGTCATGCCGTTCCGCAAGGGGCCAGCCCCACACGCCGGTCAGGCTTCACCGCCGCGGCGTGCAGGGTCGAGGCTTGCCCCTTCGCTCCCTCCTTCTCTCCCTCAGGTGCCTTGGCGGGCGCGGGCGACAAGTCCTCAGTTCGGAAATTCTTCTATCGGGTATTGGCCAGAGGCAGTGGTCTAGCCGAACGGCGGGCTCAGTCCCCGCGCTGATCCACCGGCACCCGCCGCACCACGCCGAGCTTCAACCCGACGACACCGAGCAGCCGGTTCATCGTCTGCACCGTGCCCTCGCTGCGGCCCTGTTCGATGTCCTGCACCGTGCGGGGCGACACCTTCGCCAGCCGCGCCAGCTCGACGCTCGTCAGGCGCATGGTCGCCTTCAGGTGGCGGATCGCATCGGCCGGCGCCCACTCGGGGTGGGCAAGCACGTCCTCGATGGCCTGACGGCGCACCCGCATCTGTTCGGTGACGGGCATCGCTTCCTGGCCGAGGCGCCGTGGTACCCGACCGCGCAGCTCGCCCCCTTCAGGCGATGCCGGGCACCACCTCGACGGAGGTGCGCAGCAATGCCGCGAACGCCTCTGCCGGCACCGGGCGGCTGAACAGGTAGCCCTGCAGCTCGTTGCAGCCGTTGCGGCGCAGGAACTCGCGCTGTGCGGCCGTCTCGACCCCTTCGCCGACGGTGGTCAGCCCGAGGCTGCGCGCCAGGCTGATGACGGTGGTGACCAGGGCCTCGTCCTGCGGGTCGTGGTTCAGGCCACGCACGAAGGACTGGTCGATCTTGAGCTTGTCCACGGCGAAGCGCTTCAGGTAGCTGAGCGAGGAGTAGCCGGTGCCGAAGTCGTCGATCGACAGCGTCACGCCGAGCTGCTTCAGGCCGGCAATGGTGGTGATGGTGAAGGTCGAGTCCTCCATCGCCACGCTCTCGGTCAGCTCCAGCTCCAGCATCGCCGCCGGCAGGCCGCTGTCGCGCAGCGCCTCGGTCAGGATGTCGCGCAGCCCCGGGTGGCGGAACTGCACCACCGACAGGTTCACCGCCACCGGCACGACCGGCAGCCCCGCCGCCTGCCATGCGGCAGTCTGCGCCAGCGCCTGGCGGATCACCCAGGTGCCGATCTCCTGGATCAGCCCCGACTCCTCCGCAATCGGGATGAAGCGCGACGGCGGCACGAGGCCCCGCGTCGGGTGCTGCCAGCGGATCAGGGCCTCGGCGCCGACGATGCGCTGCGTGAGAGCGTCCACCTTGGGCTGGTAGTGCAGCACGAGCTGTTCCCGCTCCAGCGCCCAGCGCAGGTCGCGCGCCAGCAGCATCGCGTCCTGCACCTGCTCCTGCAGGTCCGACGAGAAGAAGCGCACCGTGTTGCGGCCCTCGCGCTTGGCCTGGTGCACGGCCGATTCCGCCGCCTGCGTCAGCCGGGCCAGGTCGGAGCCGTTGTCCGGGTATTCGGCCACGCCCACGCTGGCGGTCAGGCGCAACACATGGCTGCTCACGGTCATCGGCTCGGCCACGGTCGCCATCAGGCGCAGGCTGAGCGCGGCGGCATCTCGCGCCGAGGTGTTGGGCAGCAGCAGGATGAAGTCGTCACCACCGAGGCGGCACACGGTGTCATCGGTCCGCAGCATGCACAGGAGCCGCTGCGCCACCTCGCGCAGCACCTGGTCGCCGACCTCATGGCCGAGGGATTCGTTGATGCGGCCGAAGTGGTCCACATTCAGGTGCATGACGGTCAGCGGCGTGCGCTGCCGGCCAGCGGTCGACAGCGCCACCCGCGCACGGTCGGCCAGCAGGGTCCGATTGGGCAGGTCGGTCAGCGCATCGTAGTTGGCCAGCCGCAGGATGCGCTCCTCGGCCGCCTTGCGGCTGGAGGTCTCGGTGAAGATGCCGAGGTACTGGCGGACGTGGCCCCGGTCGTCGCGGATCGCGTTGATGGTGAGCCACTCGGGATACACCTCGCCGGACTTGCGGCGGTTCCAGATCTCGCCATCCCAGTGGCCCTCGGCATGGATCTGGGCCCACATCGCCCCATAGAAGGCGCCATCCTGCCGCCCGGACTTGAGCAGCGCCGGCGTCTTGCCCAGCGCCTCGTCCAGCGTGTAGCCCGTGATCCGGGTGAAGGCGCGGTTGATCGACAGGATGCACGACCGCTCGTCGGTGATGAAGATGCCTTCCTGGCTCGATTCGAACACCTGCTCGATCAGGCGCGCGCGCTCTTCGGCCTGCCGGCGATCGGTCACGTCCAGCCAGGCGCCGGTCAGGTTGGTGATCGCGCCCGCCGCGTCGCGCACCACCACCACGCTGTCGTTGATCCAGCGGTACTGGCCATCCGCGTGCAGGAGGCGGTATTCGTGCCGCACCGAGCCGGTGGCCATCAGCGTGCGCTGCGCCTGGTGGACACGCTCATGGTCTTCGGGGTGGAGGTGGCTCTTCCACAGGTCCGGCGTCGACAGCCACTGCGCCACGGAGTAGCCGGTGACCTTCTCGACGTTGTGGCCCACGAAGTCGATGGTGAGCACGCCGGAGGGTGGCGCCGGGCGCAGCGAATACAGCACCGCCGGGTTGACGTCCAGGATGCCGGCCAAGTGGTCACGCTGCCGGACCGCTTCGGCCTCCAGCGCCGCCTGGGCCCGTGCCGCGCGGTGGACCAGCCAGTAGATCAGCAAGCCGCTCAGCCCGACGAACAGCAGGCCCTTGAAGGACTGGATCGTCGAGAGCATCTCCGCGTCCTGCGTGAACAGCCCGATGGCCCGGTCGGAGACCAGGATCCAGGTCGTGCCGAACACGAGGAACAGGACCACGATGCGGACAGCGTTCATGCGAATCACGTCAAGGCAAGGGCAAGGAGCAAAGGCAAAGGCAGGGGCAACGTCACATCAGCAAGGTTGACATCTTCGTTCCAAGACGCCCTGCGTGGGCTGGACGCGCCTGCGCCCTGGTTCCGTGCGCGTATTCACGGCTCGCCAAGCCAGGTCTGGTGCGACACAGTCAGGGTCTGTCGCTGACCCTGTCGCCCCGCCTGCCGGAGTCCACCATGCCGCCCCACGCCCTGGTCGCCGCGCCTTCGCAGCGTGCCCACATCGCCACCGTGATGCAAGTGGCCGACGCTGGCCTCACGGCGCCAGCCGCCGCCCGCCACGACGCCATCATCCGCGCGAGCTGGCAGCGCTGCGTCCACGAACACCGGCTCGACCCGACGCGCATGCAGGAGGCGGTCATCCTGCCGCAGGCCCGGCTGCGCGAGCACCAGGAGCAGATGGACGCCTTCCTGCACATCGCCCGCCACGGGCTGGAGGCGCTGTATCAACAGGTCGCCGGGCTGGGCTATGTCGTGCTGCTGACGGACGCGCGCGGGGTGACGGTGGACTTCCTCGGCGACCTCGTGCTGGAGCCGAGCCTGCGCAAGGCGGGGCTTTACCTCGGCGCCGACTGGAGCGAGGCGCACGCGGGCACCTGCGGCGTCGGCACCTGCCTGAGCACGGGCGAGGCGCTCACCGTCCACCTCGACGACCACTTCGACGCCACGCACATCCCGCTGACCTGCACCAGCGCGCCGGTCTACGACACCCGCGGCCAGCTCAACGCCGTGCTCGACATCTCGCAGCTCAGCAGCCACCAGCCCAAGGAGAGCCAGCACCTGGCGCTGCAACTGGTCAAGGCCTGTGCGCAGCAGGTGGAGAACGCAGCCTTCCTGCACCGCCACCGCCGCGACTGGGTGCTGCGGCTGAGCGAGGCGCCGCAGTTCCTCGACGTGAGCCCCGACTACCTGCTGGCGCTCGACAGCAGCGGGCGCGTGATCGGCCACAACCGGCGGGCGCAGCGGCTGTTCGAGCCGGTGTCGGGGGCCATGTCCACGCTGATCGGGCAACCGCTGGGCCGGCTGCTGGACGTGTCGCTGGGCGAGCTGGGGCGTTTCATGACGGGCCGGGCGGTCGAGCAGCGGGCGGTGCTGCGTGCCGGTGGTCGGCACCGGCTGTTCCTGAGCGTGACGCCCGCGCCAGTCAGCACACCCTGGTCGCCTGCGGTGGACACCACACCGCGCCGGCCGCTGCCCGTCGAACAACCCGTGCCGCCGCCGCTGCAGGCGCTCTCGGGCGGCGACACCGCACTGGACCGCCAGATCGCCCGCGCCGCCCGGCTCGTCAACAGCCCCGTGAGCCTGCTCGTCACCGGCGAGACCGGCAGCGGCAAGGAGTTCTTCGCCAAGGCGCTGCACCAGAGCAGCCAGCGCCGCGCCGGCCCCTTCGTCGCGGTGAACTGCGCCGCCATCCCCGAGACGCTGATCGAGAGCGAGCTGTTCGGCCACCTCGCGGGTAGCTTCTCCGGCGCCGGGCCACGCGGCAAGCGCGGGCTGATCCAGGAGGCCGACGGCGGCACGCTCTTCCTCGACGAGATCGGCGACATGCCGCGCGGGCTGCAGGCGCGGCTGCTGCGGGTGCTGGCCGAGCGCGAGGTGCTGCCGATCGGCGCGACGCGGCCGGTGCCGGTGAACCTGCGCGTGATCGCCGCCACCCATTGCCCGCTGGAGGCGATGGTGCGCGAGGGGCGGTTCCGCGAGGATCTGTACTACCGGCTCAACGGCGCGCTGTTCACGCTGCCGCCGCTGCGGGAGCGGGAAGACCTCGACTGGCTGATCGACCGCCTGCTCGCCGACGCCACCCGCCCGGCCGCGCCGCCGCGCCTGAGCGCCGATGCCCGCGCCGCGCTGCACCGCCACGGCTGGCCCGGCAACCTGCGCGAGCTGCACAACGCGATCGACTACGCGCGCACGGTCTGCAACGACGACGTGGTGCGGCTGGACGACCTGCCGGATGCGCTGACGGCGGGGCGGCGTGAACCGTCCGTGGCGGTGACCCCCGTGCCGACACCGGACGAGGACGCCGACCGGCTGCTGCAGGCGCTGCGGGCGGCGCGCTGGAACGTGTCGGCGGTGGCGCGCACGCTGGGCTGCTCGCGCATGACGCTGTACCGGCGGATGAAGCGCTTCGGGATCGCCTCGCCGCTGGACGACGCGGGGCCGCTGACGCACTGAGCGGCGCCCGATCACCTGTCACAGCCCCCGCGGTGCACCTGTCTCGCCGTGACAGGTGTCACCGCCAGAGCGGACCGGTGGCAACGGCCGGTCGCCAGCGGAAAACCCAGCGCCATCAAGCACTTGCGCCATGCTGCGGCGCAGCACCCCGGGCGGGCACAGCCCTTGCGCAAAGCCTGTCTCCGACCCACCAGAACGGAGACAAGCCCATGACCTCGACGGACACCGTCACCACGACCACCCCCACGCCCACGCAGCACGCGGCCGACTGGCTCGCCCGCCTCGACGCCGCGCTCACCGCCGGACAAGCCGACACCGCCGCCGCGCTGTTCGGCGAGGACAGCTACTGGCGCGACCTCGTCAGCTTCACCTGGAACCTCCGCACCGAGGAAGGCCGCGACGCGATCCGCGAGATGCTGGCCGCCCGGCTGGCCGATGTGCAGCCCTCGAACTTCCAGCTCAAGGGCGACGCCACCGAAGCCGGCGGCATCACCGAGGCGTGGTTCACCTTCGAGACTGCCGTGGCGCGCGGCCTGGGGCACCTGCGGCTCATGAACGGGCAGGGGTGGACCTTCCTGACCACGATGGTCGAGCTGAAGGGCCATGAGGAGAAGAAGGGCCCGCGCCGCATCAAGGGCGCCGAGCACGGCGTGCATGCCGGCCGGGAAACCTGGCAGGAAGCCCGGCAGCGCGAAGCCGCCTCGCTCGGCTACACCGAGCAGCCCGAGGTCGTCGTCATCGGCGGCGGGCAGGGCGGCATCGGACTGGGTGCGCGGCTGCGGCGGCTGGGCGTGCCGACGATCATCATCGAGAAGAACCCCCGCGCCGGCGATTCCTGGCGCAACCGCTACAAGAGCCTGTGCCTGCACGACCCGGTCTGGTACGACCACATGCCCTACCTGCCGTTCCCGGACGACTGGCCGGTGTTCTGCCCCAAGGACAAGGTCGGCGACTGGCTGGAGATGTACACCAAGGTGATGGAGCTGAACTACTGGAGCAGCACCGTCGCCGAGAAGGCACGCTGGGACG
Organism: Sphaerotilus sp.; assembly: GCF_034519685.1. Lineage (GTDB taxonomy): Bacteria > Pseudomonadota > Gammaproteobacteria > Burkholderiales > Burkholderiaceae_C > Sphaerotilus. The sequence goes on from NZ_JAXHOF010000006.1 coordinate 16,073, forward strand.
AGGACACGCAGCGCTGGGAGGTGCGCGTCGTGCGCGACGGCCAGCCGGTGACGCTGCGGCCGAAGCAGCTCGTGTTCGCGCTGGGCGTGTCGGGGTATGCGAACGTGCCGAAGATCCCCGGCGCCGAGACCTTCCTCGGCCAGCAGCACCACTCCAGCAAGCACCCCGGCGGCGACGCCTGGCGCGGCAAGAAGGCGGTCGTGCTCGGCTCGAACAACTCGGCGCACGACATCTGCGCTGACCTGTGGGAGAACGGCGCCGACGTGACCATGGTGCAGCGCTCGTCCACGCACATCGCGCCGTCGGACTCGCTGATGGAGCTGGCGCTGGGCGGGCTGTACTCGGAGCAGGCGGTGGCCAGCGGCATCGACCACCACACGGCGGACCTGGTCTTCGCCTCGGTGCCGTACAAGATCATGCACACCTTCCACATCCCCGTGTACGCGGAGATGAAGAAGCGCGACGCCGACCTCTACCGCCGCCTGGAGGAAGCCGGCTTCATGCTCGACTTCGGCGAGGACGGCTCGGGCCTGTTCATGAAGTACCTGCGCCGCGGCTCGGGCTACTACATCGACGTGGGCGCCAGCGAGCTGATCGCCAACGGCAGCGTCCACCTGCGCAGCCGCGTGGACATCGCCCGCGTCAATCCGACCTCGGTGACGCTGACCGACGGCAGCGAGCTGCCCTGCGACCTGCTGGTCTACGCCACCGGCTACGGCTCGATGAACCACTGGCTGGCCGACCTGGTCTCGCCGGAAGTGGCGGACCGGGTGGGCAAATGCTGGGGCCTGGGCTCGGCGACGACGAAGGATCCGGGGCCGTGGGAGGGCGAGCTGCGCAACATGTGGAAGCCGACGCCTGTGGATAACCTGTGGATACATGGCGGCAACCTGCACCAGTCGCGCCACTACTCGCAGTTCCTGTCGCTCCAGCTGAAGGCGCGCATGGAGGGCATTCCGACGCCGGTGTACAAGCCGGCGCCGAGCCACCACGTGCGCTGACCTGGGGGGGGGGGGGGGGTGGGGGGGTGGCTGGGGTGTGTTGGGGTTGGGGGTGGGGGGGGGGGGGGGGGCGGGGGGGGGGGGGGGGGGGGGCGTGGGGGCGGGGGGGGGGGGGGGGGGGCGGGGGGGGGGGGGGGGGGGGGCGGGTGGGGGGGGGGGTGGGGGGGGGGGGGGGCGGGGGGGGGGGGGGGGCGGCGGTGGTGGGGGGGGGGGGGGGGTGGGGGGGGGGTGGGGGGGGGGTGTGGGGGGGTGGGTGGGGGGGGGGGCGCCGGGGGGGGGGGTGGGGGCTGGGGTTGGGGGTGGGTGGGGGGGGGGGTGGCGCCCTGGGGGGGGGGGGGGGCTGGGGTGTGGGGGGGGGGGGGGTGGGGGGGGGGGGCGGGGGGGGTGGGGGGGGGGGTGGGGGGGTGGGGGGGGGGGCGCGGGGGGGGGGGGGGGGGGGGGGGGCGGGGGCGGGGGGGGGGGGGGGGGGGGGGGCGGGGGGGGGGGCGCCCTGTGGGGGGGGGGGGGCGGTGGCGTGGCGCGGGGGGGGGGGGGGGGTGGGGGGGGGGGGGGGGGGGGGGGGGGGGGGGGTGGTGGCCTGGGGGGGGGGGGGGGGGGGGGGGGGGTGGGGGGGGGGGGGCTGGGTGGGGGGGGGGGGGGGCGGGTGGGGGGGGGGGGCGGGGGGGGCGGCGGGGCGGGTGGGGGGGGGGGGGGGGGGGGGGGGGGGGGGGGGGCGGGGGGGGGGGGGGGGGGGGGGGGGGGGGGCGGGGGGGGCGGGGGGGGTGGGGGGGGGGGCGGGGGGGTGGGGGGGTCGGGGGGGGGGGGGGGGGGGGGGGGCGGGGGGGGGGGGGGTGGGGGGGGGGGGCGGCGGGGGGGGGGCGGGGCGGCGGTGGTGGCAGGGTCGGATCGGCGGCACCGTGGCGACCACGCCCGGCTCCGGGGGGGGGGGGGCTGCTAACATGGCCCCCGGCTGCCCAGCAGCCAACGTCGCTCGGACGGTTCCGGGCGCTCACGTGAAAGCCACTGCCAATGTCTTCCCCCGCCTCCTCTTCGGGCAAGCGCCGCTTTGCGCGCATCGACCGTCTTCCCCCCTACGTCTTCAACATCACGGCCGAGCTGAAGCTCGCCGCGCGCCGCCGTGGCGAGGACATCATCGACCTCAGCATGGGCAACCCCGACGGCGCCACCCCCGCGCACATCGTCGCCAAGCTCACCGAGGTCGCCCAGCGCCCCGACACCCACGGCTACTCGACCAGCAAGGGCATCCCGCGCCTGCGCCGCGCGATCTCGCACTGGTACAAGGACCGCTACGCCGTCGACATCGACCCGGACAGCGAAGCCATCGTCACCATCGGCTCCAAGGAAGGGCTGGCGCACCTGATGCTCGCGACACTCGACCGCGGCGACACGGTGCTGGTGCCCGACCCGAGCTACCCGATCCACATCTACGGTGCGGTGATCGCCGGGGCGGACATCCGCTCGGTGCCGAATGTGCCGGGGGTGGACTTCTTCGCCGAACTGGAGAAGGCGATTCGCGGCAGCTACCCGAAGCCGAAGATGATGATCCTCGGCTTCCCGAGCAACCCGACGGCGCAGTGTGTCGAGCTGGAGTTCTTCGAGCGGGTCATCGCGCTGGCGAAGAAACACGACATCCTCGTCGTGCACGACCTGGCCTACGCCGACATCTGCTTCGACGGCTGGAAGGCGCCGTCGATCATGCAGGTGCCGGGCGCCAAGGACATCGCGGTCGAGTTCTTCACGCTGAGCAAGAGCTACAACATGGCCGGCTGGCGCATCGGCTTCATGGTCGGCAACCCGGACCTCGTCGCCGCGCTGGCGCGCATCAAGAGCTACCACGACTACGGCACGTTCACGCCGCTGCAGGTTGCCGCCGTCGCCGCGCTGGAGGGCGACCAGCAGTGCGTCAAGGACATCGCCGCGACCTACCAGAAGCGCCGCGACGTGCTCGTCAAGGGCCTGTGCGACGCCGGCTGGCCGGTGGAATGCCCGAAGGCGTCGATGTACATCTGGGCGAAGATCCCCGAGCGCTATGCCCACCTCGGCTCGCTGGAATTCGCCAAGCGGCTGATGGAGAAGGCCAAGGTCTGCGTGTCGCCGGGCATCGGCTTCGGCGACCACGGCGATGACCATGTGCGGTTCGCGCTGATCGAGAACGAGAGCCGCATCCGGCAGGCGGTGCGGGGGATCAAGGCGATGTTCAAGGCGGAGGCGGGGGGCGGCTGAGCTGCCGCCCCACCCTCAAGGCCTCAGATCCGCCGCCTTGATCGCCGGCTGCCAGTCCGCCACCTGCTTGGCCACGAAGGCGGTGAATTCGGCCGGCGTGGCCTTGCGCGGCGTGATGCCGAGTTCGGTGAAGCGCTTGACGATGGTGGGGTCGGACTCGATCTCCGCCAGCGCGCGCGCCAGCCGCTCGGTCACCGTCGGCACCTCGGGCAGCAGCGGCGAGCGGGTCGGCGTCGTCGCCGCGAGCGCGCGGATCTGGCCCGAGATCAGGTCAGTGGTCATCGGTGCGCCGCCGCGGTAGGGCACGTGGGTCATCTCGACCTTCATCGCATCCTTGACCCTCTCGCCGACGATATGGCCGCCCGCGTCGGGCTTGTTGTCCACCACCGGCTGGCCCAGCACCTTGGACAACGGCTCGGCGATCACGCGGGCCACGATGTCGCTGGGATGTCGATGGCAGAGCCCCCCCCCGAGAATGCGAAGAAGATCCCCCGCCCGCGGGCGCCCTGCCCAGGGCGAGCCCCGGGAAAAGCCCCACCAAAAGGGCAGGCCGAGAAGCAGGGGGGGAGAGGGACCGCCCGCAGCACCTCGACCCCCAGCGCCTCCAACCCCGCCACATTCGCCGCTGGCGTGTCCGCCGCCACGATGAGCGTGGCGATCTCGGCGGCCGGCGCGATCACATACGCCGACGCCGCCCCGAGCTTCTCCGGCGACGCCATCACCACCGTCTCGGCTGCACGTTCGTGCAAGGCACGCTTGATCGCCGCTTCCTCGAAGTCGCCCGTGCTCAGCCCCGCCTCGGCGTGGATGCCGGTGACGCCCATGAAGTAGAGGTCGGCGCGGACATGGCGCACGGCCTCGATCGTGGTCGCGCCGACCGTGACCATCGAGTGCTTGAACAGGCGCCCGCCGAGCAGGATGACCTCGATGTGCGGGTGGTCGCCGCGCTCGCCGAGTTCGACGGCGATGGTCGGGCTGTGCGTGACGACGGTGGCATGCAGGTCGGGCGGCAGGGCGCGGGCCAGCGCCGTCGTGGTCGTGCCGCCGTCTAGCAGCACCACCTGCCCCGGCTGGACCAGCGCCGCCGCCCGCCGCGCCAGCGCCTGCTTCGCATCCGGCGCCACCTGCCGGCGCACCGCCATGTCACCGATCGCCGCCGACGCCGGCAGCGCGCCACCATGCACACGCTGCAGACGCCCCTCGCGTGCAAGTTCGCGCAGGTCGCGGCGGATCGTGTCTTCAGAGATCTGCAGCTCCTCGCTCAGCACCTTGGCGACGACCTGGCCGTCGCGGGCGAGTCGCTGGAGGATGAACTGCTGGCGCTGGCGGGTGAGCAAGGTCGTGGACATGGTGCCGCGATGATAGTAGATTGCATGAACATCCACATTCATGCACGAGTCTGCACGATGACCACCACCGCAACCCTTCCGAACACCACCGACCGCACGCTGCTGATCCTGATCGCCGGCCCCTACCTCTCCGGCACCGACGGTGACCCGCAGCGCATCGCCGCCAACATGGCCCGCATGGAAGCCACCGCGCTGCCGCTGTACGAGCGCGGGCACCTGGCGATGATCGGGGAGTGGGTGGCGCTGCCGATCATCCATGCCGCGGGCGGGCGTGAACACGGCGACGCGGTGTTCCACCAGTACCAGTACCCGGTGGCGGAGCGGCTGCTGTCGCGCTGCGACGCGGTGCTGCGCATCCCGGGTGCATCGCGTGGCGCCGATCAGGACGTGGCGCGCGCCCGGGCGCGCGGCCTGCCGGTCTACGAGCGGATCGAGGACGTGCCGGTCAAGGTCTGACGGCCGGCCTCACATGGCGGCGCACTGCGCGATCAGCTCGTAGGAGCGCAGCCGCGCCGCGTGGTCGTGCGTGGCGCCGGCGATGATGAGTTCGTCCGCGCCGGTGCGCTCGACCAGGGCGCGCAGGCCGTCCGTCACCGTCGCGGGCGAGCCGACCACCGCCACCGACAGCATCCGCTCGACCTGCCGCCGCTCGACCGGGCTCCACAGCACGTCCATGTTATCCACAGGCGGGGGCAGCGGACCACGCTGGTTGCGCACCATGCCGAGGAAGCGCTGCTGGATCGATGTGAACAACTTCTGTGCCTCGGCATCGGTGTCGGCGGCGATCACGTTGGTGCCGACCATGGCGTAGGGCTGTGGATAACTGGTGGACGGGCGGTAGGTGCTGCGGTAGATGTCCAGTGCCTGCATCAGCATGTCCGGCGCAAAATGCGAGGCGAAGGAAAACGGACGGCCCAGGTAGGCCGCCAGTTGCGCCCCGTAGAGCGACGATCCGAGCAGCCAGATCGGCACGTGCGTGCCCGTGCCGGGGATGGCGCGCACGCTCTGGCTGGCGTCGGGCTCGCCGAGGTAGCGGGCCAGCTCCATCACGTCCTGTGGAAAACTGTCCTCGTCGCTGCTGTGCAGATGGCGGCGCAGCGCCCGCGCCGTGGCCTGGTCGGTGCCGGGAGCGCGGCCGAGGCCGAGGTCGATGCGGCCGGGGTAGAGCGTGGCCAGCGTGCCGAACTGTTCCGCCACGACCAGCGGCGCATGGTTCGGCAGCATCACCCCGCCGGAGCCGACGCGGATGGTCGAGGTGCCACCCGCGATGTGGCCGATCAGCACGGCAGTGGCCGAGCAGGCGAGCCCCGCCATGTTGTGGTGTTCGGCGAGCCAGTAGCGGCGGTAGCCCCAGCGTTCGGCGTGCTGCGCGAGGTCGAGCGCGTGGCGCAGCGCAGTGGCGGCATCGCTGCCTTCGGCGATGGGGGCGAGGTCGAGGACGGAAACGGCGATCATGCGGGCATCTTCGCGCAATCCGCCTTCGCCCGCTGTCCGCCATGGAACACCCCCGCCGCCCGACTTGTCCACAGTGCGCCCGCCCGCTGCGCACCTGTCTGTGCCGCTGGGTCACGCCGGTGGACAACATGGTCGACGTGCTGATCCTGCAGCACCCGCTCGAAGTCGGGCAGGCCAAGGGCAGCGCCGTGCTGCTGCAGCGCAGTCTGCAGCACCAGCATTTGTCCACAGGCGAACAGTTCGACGCCGCGGCGCTGGACAGCCTGCTGCACGCGGGCGGGCGAACCAGCGTGCTGCTGTATCCGGACGAGCCGGGCACCGCGCAGCCTGTGGACAAGTCCCCCGTCCCTGCCGAAGCAGGGCGCCTGCGCCTCGTCGTGCTCGACGGCACCTGGCGCAAGAGCCGCAAGCTGCTGCACCTGAACCCGGCGCTGCAGCGCCTGCCGCGGCTCGCGCTGGCCGCGCCGCCGCCGTCGCAGTACACGATCCGCAAGGCGCACCGGCCAGACCAGTTGTCCACACTGGAGGCGACCTGCCTGGCGCTGGCGCAGCTGGAACAGGCGCCGGCGCGTTACACGCCGCTGCTGACCGCGTTCAGCGGATTCGTCGGCCACCTCGCGGCCACAGCCCGGTCCGGCACGTCCTCAGCCGAGGCGGGCGAGTGCGGCGACGAGGTCTGACCCCAGCGGCCGGTGCGCCACCTGCGGCTGCAGACAGGCGTCGCGCAGTGCTGTGAGCGGCCCGCACCGAGGATCGGTCGGGTTGTCCACAGCAGCCAGCAGTTCTTCCAGCAGACACCCGAAGGCGCGCACCTCCAGCCGCTGCAGCGCGCCCGCCGTCGCGCGGTCGTCCGGATCGAAGAACGACGCCGCCCCGAAGTCGCTGAGCAGGGCACGGTCCACGGTATTCCACAGGATGTTGTGGCCGTACAGGTCGCCGTGCAGCAGACCACGGGCGTGCAGATGCGCCACTGCGCCGGCCACCGCACGGACAATTATCAACAGCTTGTCCACAGAGATATCAAACCCGTCCGGGTAGACATCCCGGCTGCACGACGCAAAGCTCGGTGGCCCGGCCAGCGGCTGGAACGACGGGTCGAGCAGCGGCAGCACCAGCCCCGGTGTCGCGTCTGCCGGGTTGTGGACAAGTCCTTCGACGCCGACCAGTCCGGGGTGTCCGGCTGCCGCCAGGGTCGCGGCCATCTCGCTGTCCGGCAGGCCGTCGCTGGTCATCGAACCTTTGAACAACTTCACCGCCACCTCTGTGGATAACTGTTCACTGTTTGTCCACGTCGCCTTGTGGATAACACCGGATGCGCCCTCGCCCAGCACTCGGTGAATGCACAGCTTGTCCCAGGGGATCTGTGGAATGTCCGGCCTGTGGAGGCTGTGGGAAAGTGTGTGGAAAACCGGGTTGCCGCCGACCGCCAGCCAGGCCAGCCGGGGCATCGTCAGGAGCCAGGACGGCAGCGCCGAGAGCCGGTTCGCGGCCAGTCGCAGCAGGGCGAGTTGTCCACAGCCGGACAGGTCTGGCAGGTCCGCGAGGCGGTTGCCGGCGAGCATCAGCTTCTCCAGCCGGGGGCGTGTGCCGAGGGTCTCGGGCAGCCGCTCGACCGCGTTGTCGGTGAGGATCAGCCAGCGCAGCCGGGCCGGCAGCGACTCGGGCGGCACCTCGGCGATCCGGTTCGCCTTGAAGCCCACCATCTCAAGTTGTCCACAGCTTCCTAACACGGGTGGCAGTGTGGTGAAGGCGTTGTCCGAACAGAAGACCACGCGCAGGCGGTGCAGCCGCGGCAGGTCGTCCGGCAAGGTGGACAAGCGGTTGCCGGTCAGGTTCAGGACTTCGAGCGTCTCGGCCAGATCGAACACCTCGCGTGGCAGTTCGGTCAGCCCACACGACAGGTCGAGCCGGCGCGCGCCGGCCAGGGCGCCACTGCGCAGCGATTCAAGGGCATGCATCACATCACCACACATCATGTTCATTTCCGGGCGACCGTGCCCGTGCAAGACTCGGACGGTATCACCCGGCATGCACTGAACTCGACTCCGGAACGCCGTCATGACCGTCCCCGCGCCCCTCGCTCCCGATGAAGCCCAGCGTCTGTCCAGACTGCGGGCACTGGCCATTCTGGACAGTGCGGCCGAGCCGATCTTCGACACGCTGACGGCACTGGCGTCGCAGGTGTGCTGCACGCCGATCGCGCTCGTCAGCCTGGTGGACGGCGAGCGCCAGTGGTTCAAGTCGAACGTCGGCATGCCCGGGGTCACGCAGACGCCGCGAGACCTGGCGTTCTGTGCCCACACCATCCTGGGCGAGGTGGTCATGGAGGTGGCGGATGCCGCCCTTGACCCGCGTTTCACGGCCAATCCGCTGGTGACGGACGACCCGGGCATCCGCTTCTATGCGGGCGCTCCGCTGACCTTGTCTGATGGTCACCGGGTCGGCACGCTGTGCGTGATCGACCGCCGGCCGCGCCAGCTCGATCCTGGCCAGCGGGCGGTGCTCACCCGGCTGGCCGAGGCGACCGTGCAGGCGCTGGAGATGCGCGAGCGCGGTGTGCGGGCCCTGGACCAGCTCAACGCCGAGCGGGACTACCTGGCCCATGTGCTGGAGGGCGCCAACGCCGGGGCGTGGGAATGGGACATCACCACGGGCCATGTGCAGGTGGACGAACGCTGGGCGGCCATCACGGGCCGCACGGTGGACGAGGTCCGGCCCCGGACGGTGCAGATCTGGTGCGACCTGTGCCATCCCGATGACCTGGCCGAGGTGATCCGACGGCGCACCCTGCATCTCCAGCGGCAGATCGACTTCTTCGAATGCGAAGCGCGGATGCGCCACAAGGACGGGCGCTGGGTATGGGTGCTGGACCGTGCGACGGTGACCCACTGGTCGGCTGACGGCCGGCCGCTGAAGATGTCCGGCGCCCACATCGACATCAGCGCCCGCAAGGCCACGGAGCAGGCCCTGCACGACAGCCGCGAGATGCTGCGCGTGACGCTGCAGTCCATCGCCGATGCGGTCATCACGACGGACGCCCACGGCGCCGTCACCTGGCTCAACCCGGTGGCCGAGCGCATGACCGGCTGGACCCGACACGAAGCGCGCGGCTGCGCCATCGAGCAGGTGTTCCACATCGTCCACGGCCAGACGCGCGAGCCGGCGCCGAACCCGGTGCGCACCAGCCTGGCCGAACAGCGCACGACGAGCCTGGCGGAGGACACCGTGCTGATCGGACGTGACGGCATCGAGCGCGACATCGAGGACTCGGCCGCGCCCATCCGCGACGCCGAGGGCGCGCTGCACGGCGTGGTGCTGGTGTTCCACGACGTGACCGAGCAGCGCCGCCTCAGCCAGGAAATGCACCACCGGGCCCGCCACGATGCGCTGACCGGTCTGGTCAACCGCGGTGAATTCGACCAGCGGCTCAACCGCGCCCTGGCCCGGGCGCAGCACGACCAGAGCGACAACGCGCTGCTGTACCTCGACCTCGACCAGTTCAAGCTGGTCAACGACGCCTGTGGCCATGCCACGGGCGATCTGCTGCTGCGCCAGATCGGGGGGCTGCTGCGCGACGCGGTGCGCACCCGGGACACGCTGGCGCGGCTGGGCGGCGACGAGTTCGGCGTGCTGCTCGAACACTGCTCCACCGACCAGGCGCGCCGCGTGGCCCAGCAGATCTGCGACCGGATGGACGAGTTCCGCTTCGTGCATGACGAACGCCGCTTCCGGGTGGGGGTCAGCATCGGCCTGGTGCCGGTCGATCGGCGCTGGAGCCGCTCGGCCATGGTGATGCAGGCGGCCGATGCCGCGTGTTACGCCGCCAAGGAGGCCGGCCGCAACCGGGTCCACACCTGGTACGACTCGGACGAAGCCCTGCGGGAACGGCACGGCCAGATGCAGTGGACCACCCGGCTGGAGCAGGCGCTGGACGAGCACCGCTTCGAACTGCACGCCCAGCGCATCGAGCCGATCCGGCGCCCCGGCGAAAAGGATGCAGTGGCCGTAGCCGGCCTGCACTGCGAGGTGCTGCTGCGCCTGCGCGAGGCCGACGGCACGCTGGTGCTGCCGGGGGCCTTTCTGCCGGCCGCCGAGCGGTTCCAGATGGCGTCGCGGCTGGACCGCTGGGTGGTGCGCGAGGTCTTCGACACCTTGTCGCGCGCGGCGGTGATGCCGCAGGTGATCGCCATCAACCTGTCAGGCCAGTCGCTGGGCGACCGCAGCTTCCACCAGTACATCCGCGAGCGGGTGGCCCAGGCCCCGTTCGACGTCACCCGGCTGTGCTTCGAGGTGACCGAGACCACCGCCATCACCCACCTCGGCGAGGCGACGGTGTTCATGCGCGAGATGCGGGCGCTGGGCATCCGCATCGCGCTGGACGATTTTGGTGCGGGCACATCGTCCTTCGGCTACCTGAAGTCCCTGCCGGTCGATGTGCTGAAGATCGACGGCCAGTTCATCCGCGACCTGACCGCAGATGCCCTGGACCTGGCCGCCGTGCGCTGCTTCCACGAGGTGGCGCAGGTGGTCGGGGTGCAGACCGTGGCCGAGTTCGTCGAGTCCGAGGCCGTGCTGGCCCGGATCGGCGAGATCGGCATCGACTTCGCGCAAGGCTACCTGATCCACCGGCCCGAGCCGCTGGCCCGTGTGCTGGCGTCGGGCCCCGCAGACCCGGCTCAGCGCAGCAGCGGCCGGGACGCCACGCGGCGCTCGATCTCGGCCTTCATCCGCTCATAGGCAGGCGCGCCAACCCCGCCGTAGGTCGCCTTGAACTCGGCCTCGTTCAGGAATTCGGGCAGGTCGGCCACGCCGGGCATGAAGTCCTCGTCCGTCACCCCCTTCGACAAATCGGCCTGCAGCCGCTTCGGGTCGTTGGCGGCGATCTGACCGAAGCGGGTGCCGGCGCGGTCGGCGGCGATGTCGTTGAAGCTGAAGCCACTGCCGCCGCGCGAGTCGGAGATTTCCTTGTACAGCCCGATGGCATCGGCCAGCCGACCACCGCCTTCGGCCGCCAGCACGGCGGAGACCAGGAAATGCATCGCGAAGTCCTCCCGCCCGCGCACCAGCACCGGGCGCGGCACGGGTCGGTTCCAGTGCCGCGCCTCCGGAACGAAGCGCGCCGGGCTCTGGCCCGTGGCATAGAGGGCCAGCGCGATCAGCGCCGAGCGGTTTTCCTGCGCCGCGACCTGGTCGCCACCGCCCACGGCCGCAGTGCGCACACGCGCCAGGTCGAACATCGGCGGCAGCAGCGACGCCAGCGGCACCGGCCCGCGCCCCTTGCCCAGCAGCGCCGGCAGCCGCTCCACATAGCTGCGCAGACGCTGCTGGTCCGCGACCGGCAGCATCACGGTGCGCAATCCGTCCGGACGCCAGACGTAGTCCAGCACGATCTCCGTGGGCTGCAGCGTCACCCGCTGCACCATGCCGACCACGGTCTGCACCTGCTCGGTCGCCTCGTAATGGGCGATGGCCTGGACCAGCAGCCAGCGCGCCAGCCCGGGCGGCACCGGCACGCGGCCGATCTGCAGGCGCTCCAGCGCGGGCAGGCCGGCGGTCTGGCGCACGTCGGCCTCGACATTGAGCCATTGCCCGACGGGACTGCGCGGCCATTGCACGCTCAGCTGGATCCGGGCCGACTGGTCCGCCAGCACCACGCGGCCGGCGCCGTGCAGCAGACGCCGGCTGGCGTCGTGCAGGATCAGGTCCAGGTCACGGCCATCGGCGTGGAAGGTGCGGACCGCCTCGCCCTCCTGCGGGTGCTTGCGCGGATCGGCAGCGCCCAGCACATCGCGCACACGGGCCACATCGGCGGCGGTCATCGCCGAATCGCGCCGGACCAGCGGCCGGTCGTTCAGCGCCAGCCAGACCAGCAGCACCGCCGACAGCAACACCGCTGCCAGCGTCCACAGCAGCAGCTTGAATACAGTTTTCATATGCGGCGCATCTTAGACGGGCCGCGCAGCCTTCAGGGTGTCCGGTCCGCACGGTCGTCCGGCAGGTAGATCCGGTCGGAATACGTGGCCAGCCATTCGGGGCGGAAGGCGACGAAAATCGCCACGACCATCCCGGTCAGGAAGGCGTCCCCCCAGGCCGACAGCCAGCGGCCGATCATCTGCTCCTGCGGATCCAGTCCCGGACCGGCGCCATGCAGCCACAAGGACAGCGCGCCGGCCAGCACCGTGCTGAGGGCCGTGACGATGAACCCGCGCCCGAGGATGTAGACGAACAGGTGGTGCGGCAGCCAGCGCCGCACCGCTGCCCCCATGGCCAGTGCCAGCGTCGCCGGCACGATGCCCAGCCAGACCAGCCGGTGCAGGGCCTCGGCCGTGTCCAGATCGGCCAGCAGCGCGGTGACCAGCGCGACCGGCACCATCGCCAGCACCGCCATCGGCCAGCCCGCCAGCAGCATCAGCAGCACCGCCCCGGACAGCGGCTGCACCACCGCCATCGCCACATAGCGGTCCGTCCCCCAGAACAGCGGCATCACCGACCACCAGGCCAGCCACGCCCAGGGCGGCCCCTCGGCCCGTGCGGCACGCCAGGGCCGCAGCGCCAGCGCCACCACGAATGCCACCAGGGCGAGCAGGAAATCCAGGACCATGGCGCGCATCGTATCGGCCCCCACACCGGGTCGACATGACGCCCGACAAGTCCACCCGGCGGTCAGGACTTCGCCATCGGGCCACCGTGGAACCGGAAATGGAACCGGAACGGTCCGACGATGCCCACATCCCGTGCAGCGGTGGCGGCCATACCGGCTACAGTCCCGGGCAAATTCCAGGACTTCGAATCACGGCCGGCATTGCCCACCCATGGCGTCAACTTCCTCTCCCCGCAAGACCCCCTCCACCCGCAAACGCACGGCAGCCCGCCCGGTGACCCCCGAGCCGGCCGACACGCCCGCAGCGGTCGCCCCCGATGTGGTCGCCGCCGAGCCGGCACCTGTCGCTGCACCGGCAACCCAACCCGTCGCGGCGCCTGCCCCGGCGCGCAAACGCGCGCCCCGCAAGACAGCCGCCCGGACCGTGGCTGAACCACCGGCACCGGCATCTGCGCCTGAACCTGCGCCCGAGCCCACGGCGCCTCCCGCAGCGCCCGCCCCCGAGCCCGCGCCAGCCGCACCTGCCGCACCGGCAAAAAAATCCGCCCGGCGCACCCCTGCGCGCAAGAAGGCAGCCGCCCTTGCAGCCCCCGCCGAACCGGACAGCGCCACCGTACCCGAGGCTCCTGCAGCCCCTGCGCCGGAACCCGCACCGGCACCGGTACCGGCCACAGCCGAAGAGCCGCAGGCAGAGCCGGTGCCTGCCGCCGCACCGCCTGCAGCACCCGAAACGCCCGAAACACCTGACGCCCCTGCAGCACCACCGCCAGACCTGCGCCCAGTGCACAGCGCAGTCACGCTGGTGCGCGGCGTGCGCCACCAGCTGCACTGGGCCGCCGGGCGCCACTGCCCGCCGGACCTCGACGCCGCCGCACAGGCCCTCGGCAGCCCCACCGATGCGGCACCGCTGGTCAACGACCTGGCGCTGATCGCGCTGGTGCAGCTGGCGCGTGAGCGGCGCCACCCGCTGCAGGTGGACGCCGAGGTCTGGGACTGGCTGGCCCGCGCCCGCGACCTGCGGGCCCGGGTCGACCACCTGGAGCGACTGCACCCGCTCGGCCCGCTCAGTCCGGCACTGGCCGCACTGGTGACGGCCCCGCTGCGGCCGTACCAGGCGGAAGCCGCCCTCTACGCCGCCTGCGCTGGCCGCAGCCTGCTCGCCGACGAAACGGGTCTGGGCAAGACGGTGCAGGCCATCGCGGCGCTGTGCGTGATGGGCAGCAGCTTCGGTGCCGAACGTGCGCTGGTGCTGTGCCCGCCCGAGCGGCTGGCGCACTGGCAGGCCCAATGGCAGACCTGGGCTGGCGCCGACACCCCGATCACGCCGGTGTTTGCCGATCTGGCCCGCCTGACGGATGGCAGTCTGGCCGACCTCGCGACCGATGCCGACGTCGTCGTGGTCGATGAACCCGCCGATGCACAAGCCTCGCCCTGGGCACAGCCGGCCAGCCTGGCTGCGCTGCAGTCGCTGGCCAGTCCTTGGGCGATCGTGCTGGCGCGTGCGCCGCTGGAGGAGCGCCCCGACACCTGGCGGGCCATGCTCGACTGGATCGACGAGGGCCACTTTGGCGCCGTGGCCGCACTGCAGGGTGGCCACCTCGACACGCTGGCCCCCTGGATGCTGCGCCGCACGCGCACGCTGGTGCTGCGCCAGCTGCCGGAGACGGTCGAGCAGACCGCCTGGGTCGCCCTCACGCCGGACGCGCGCACGCGGCATGACACGCTGCTGGGCGCCGTGCGCCGCAGCGTGCAGCGCTGGCAGCGTTGCCAGTTCCTCGGCAACCACGAACAGCGCACGCTGGTCCGCGCCCTGCATGACCTGCGCCAGTGTGGCCAGGACGCGAAGCCGGCCGCCGCGCTGCAGGCGATCGACACGGCCCTGTCTGCGCCGGAACACAAGGTGGTGGTGTTCAGCCAGTGGCCGGGTGCGCTCGATGCGCTGGGGGCCGCACTGCACGCCCGCGGCACCGCCTTCCAGCGCCTCGGCCCGGAGGTGGTGGGCGATGCCCGGCGGGCGATGGTCAGCGCATTCCAGCAGGATCCGGCGCTGCGCGTGCTGCTGTGCCTCGACGACGAACGTGGCGGACAGCTCGGCCTGCGCCATGCCGCGACCGCCATCGTCCACCTCGACCGCCCGTGGAATCCGGCATTGCTGGTGCAGCGCCTGAGCCGCGTGCACCGCACGGACCGGGTGCGGCTGGTGGCGGTGCACCATGTGCTGGTGGACGACAGCATCGAGTCGCGCCTGGTGCATGCCCAGCAGGACGATGCCGGACACGAGCGCTTCGTCGGACTGGTCGAGGGACCGAACGCCGACGTCTTCCTCGAAGGCCCGCGGCTGGCACGCTTCATGTCGGCGCTGGCCGCACTGGTCGACGCACCCGGCCTGAACGCAGGCTGAGCGCGACACGCCGGAGGCCGCACACACGGCGGCCCCCGGCTACCATCGCCGCGCTTGCCCTCACCACAGGAACGCGGCCATGGCCTTGCCCCTCGGCACTCCGGAACTGATGTCGATTGCGGCCACGCTGGGCTGGGCCAGCGGGCTGCGGCTGTACGCCGCGCTCTTCTGCACCGGGCTGGCAGGCCACCTGGGCTGGATCCCGCTGCCCGCCGGTCTGCAGTGGCTGCAGCAGCCGGTGGTGCTTGGCGCCAGCGGCCTGATGCTGACGGCGGAGTTCTTCGCCGACAAGATCCCCGGCTTCGACTCCTTCTGGGATCTGCTGCACACCTTCGTGCGCATCCCGGCCGGCGCGGCACTGGCAGCGTCGGTCTTCGGCGGCGACGAGAACAGCTGGACCATGGCCGCGGCCGTGCTCGGCGGCTCGCTCGCGGCCACGGCCCATGTGGCCAAGTCGACCACGCGGGCGGCCGTCAACACCTCGCCTGAGCCCTTCAGCAACTGGGGGCTGTCCCTGGCCGGTGACGCCGCCGTGCCGGCGATGCTGTGGCTGTCGTGGGTGCAGCCGATGTGGGCTGCGGTCGGGCTGGGGGTGGCCGTGGTGGTGATGCTGGGGCTGACCTTCTGGCTGCTGCGCCATGTGCGGGCGCTGCTGCGGGGTCTGGTGCAGCGCTTCAGCGGCGCGTCGACAGCGACGGACTGACAGCGGCCGTCCGCAGCGGCGGCAGCGGCGTCTGGGTCAGCAGAAACTGCTCGGCGAGCCGGCCCAGCTCCGCACTGCCGCAGGCCCGGCACAGGCTGAGCACCGCGCGGGCGTATTCGGGCGGGCCGAGCATGAGGTTGATGTCCACGTCTTCGCCCATCTCGTGCATGAGCAGATCGTGGATACGGCTGGCGATCTGGTGGCGGACTGGGTCGTGCATGGCGGGTCTCCTGGATTCACCCCCAGTCCATTGCACAGGCCGTGCCGGCCAGATCGCAAAATCGATCACGCCACCTCGTGCACCCGCCAACATCACGCACCAAGGCCTGTCGGGGTAACTACCGGCCCCTGCCCGCAGCCATGCGCAGCACTGCCGGAGGCCGCCCCGACTTGGTGCAAGGGCAGCCCAGACGGCCGTCGGCGGTTCAGATCGCCTTGCGCAGATTGGCCGGCGCGATCTTGAGCGCCTCGCGGTACTTGGCCACCGTGCGGCGGGCGACCTGGATGCCTTGCTCCTCCAGCATCGTGCTGAGCTGGCTGTCGGAGAGCGGTTTCTTCTGGTCTTCGGCGGCGACAAACTGCTTGATCAGCGCGCGCACCGCCGTGCTCGACGCGTTGCCACCCGCCTCGGTGTTCAGCGAGGAGCCGAAGAAGTATTTCAGCTCGAAGGTGCCGAAGGGCGTGTTCATGTACTTGGCGGTGGTCACGCGCGAGATGGTGGACTCGTGCAGGCCCAGCTCGTCGGCGATCTCGCGCAGCACCAGCGGCTTCATCGCGATCTCGCCGTGGGTGAAGAAGCCCTTCTGGCGCTCGACGATGGCCTGCGAGACGCGCTGGATGGTGTCGAAGCGCTGCAGGATGTTCTTGACGAACCAGCGCGCCTCCTGCAGCCGCACCGCCAGCGTGGCGCCCCCTTCGTCGCCGGTGCGCTGGCTGCGGTGCTGGCGCAGCACCTGGGCGTAGAGGTCGTTGATGCGCAGCTTGGGCATCACGTCCGGATTGAGCACGACGCGCCAGCCGCGCCCGGCCTTCTGCACGATCACGTCCGGCACGACGATGTTGGCCTCGGCACGGGCGAAGCGCCGGCCGGGCTTGGGCTCCAGGGTCAGGATGAGCGACTGGGCGTCGCGGATGTCGTCCTCGTCGGCGCCGGTGGCGGCCGTGAGCTTCTTCATGTCGCGCCGGGCGAGCAGCTCCAGATGGCCCTGGCAGATCAGGATGGCCACGCGCTGTGCCTCGGTGCGGTCCAGTTCCCGCAACTGCAGCACCAGGCACTCGCCCAGATCACGCGCCCCGACGCCGCACGGCTCCAGGTTCTGCAGCCAGCCCAGGGCGCAGCGCAGCCGGTCCATCAGCTCCTCGCGCAGCGTGGCCGCCTCCTCGTCGTCCGGCGTGTCGCCGATCGACAGCTCGATGGCCAGCCGCTCGGCGATGTCCTCCAGCGGATCGGCCAGGTAGCCGTCCTCGTTGAGCGAGTCGATCAGCGCCTCGACCAGCAGCATGTCCTCGCCCGCCAGCCGCATGCCAAGCAACTGGCCGCGCAGGCAGTCGTTGAGGCTTTCGGTCAGGCTGGAACGCTCGCTCCAGTCGCCGTCCTCGTCCTCGACGGCGTTGCTGCGCGCACCGGACACATCGGACAGGCTGTCGTAGTCCTCGCGTTCGCTGCCGCTGTCCCAGTCATGGCTGTCGGCGTCGCTGCTGCCGCTGTTGAAGTCGAGCTGGTCGACACCGGGGGGGTCGGCCTCGGGGGGACTGCTGGGCGTGGCCGCGGTGTCGCCGCCGTCCCAGTCGTCGGACGCGCTGGGGCTGCGCTCGGGCGGGGCCAGCGTGGCGTCGGCCATCGGGCGGTCCTGGGCGACGCCCTCCTCATCGACTTCGAGGAAAGGATTGGCTTCGAGCATCTGCTCGACTTCCTGGTGCAGCTCCAGTGTGGAGAGCTGGAGCAGCCGGATCGACTGCTGCAGTTGCGGCGTCAGGGCCAGGTGCTGCGAGAGACGGACCTGCAGGGAAGGTTTCATGGGGTAGGGGCCGAAAGCACAGTCACGGTCACGGTCGCATTCACATGCGGAAATGTTCGCCGAGGTAGACCTTGCGCACATCGGGGTTCTCGACGATGGCCGCCGGCGTTCCCTCGGCCAGCACACGGCCCTCGCTGATGATGCAGGCGCGGTCGCAGATGCCCAGCGTCTCTCGCACGTTGTGGTCGGTGATGAGCACGCCGATGCCGCGGGCCTTCAGGAAGCCGATGATCCGCTGGATCTCGATCACCGCAATCGGATCGACCCCGGCAAAGGGCTCGTCCAGCAGGATGAAGCGTGGCTGCGTGGCCAGCGCCCGGGCGATCTCCACCCGCCGGCGCTCGCCACCGGACAGCGCCGGGGCAGGGCTGGCGCGCAGCCGCTCGATCGACAGCTCGTGGAGCAGGCTGTCGAGCAAGGCCTCGATGCGCGCGGCACCCAGCGGGCGGCCATCGGGGCCGTGCTGCAGCTCCAGCACGGCGCGGATGTTCTCCTCGACCGTGAGGCGCCGGAAGATCGAGGCCTCCTGCGGCAGGTAGGACAGCCCGAGCCGCGCACGCTGGTGGATCGGCAGGCGCTGCACCTCGGCGCCGTCGATGCGGATGCTGCCCGCGTCGGCCCGCACCAGCCCGACCAGCATGTAGAAGCTGGTGGTCTTGCCCGCACCATTCGGGCCGAGCAGGCCGACCACCTCGCCGCTGCGCACCGACAGGTGCACATCCTGGACGACCAGCCGGGCGCCATAGCGCTTCTGCAGTCCTTCTGCCTCCAGACAGCTGCGGGCTTCGGTCAACGCGCAGCCTCCGCACCGATCGGCTCGACCGCCGTGCCGTTGGCACTGCTGCCGGACTTGCGCGGCGTCACGACACCCTTCACGCGCCCGCCCGTGCCGCTGGTCGATGTCGCACCAGCACTGCCCTGCACCTCGAACACGTCGCGGGCGTGGTTGTAGACGATGGTCTGCCCGCTGACCTGGTCCGCCGGCACGCCGCCACGCAGCACCCGCACCTGCGCCTGGTCGATGAAGCGCACGGTCTCGGTGACGGTGTCGTACTCGATGCGCCGGGCCTGGCCTTCGACGATCTCGTCCAGCCCCTCGCGCTTCTGGCGAAAGGTCGCGGGCTGACCATCGGCGCTGGTGGCGGTGGCGAACTGGCCCTGCGCCGTCTCCCGCAGCTCGATCTGGGCGGCCTTCAGCACCAGCGTCCCGCGGGTGATCTCGACCCCCCCGCTGAGCGTACGGATCTTGCGCTTGCCATCCAGCACCATGCGGCCTGCGTCGAAAGTAAGCGCCTGCTCGCTGTCGGCCTTTTCAGCCTGCACCGGCAAGCTGCCGCCGACCAGTGCGGCGACAAGCGCCAGCACCACACCCGGGCTTCGGCATGGACGTCGGAACGGCAAGGCAAGAGTCATGGGGTATCGAGGCATGGAACTTGCATTGATTCTAGCCAGAAGCGAAGAGGCCCGCGACATCTTCTGTCGCGGGCCCCGTGTGTGTTGCCGTGTGGTCAGGCGCCCTTGCGCGATCGGGCGATGAGCTGATCCGTCAGCGCCAGCGCCCGGACCTGTCCTTCGGTCTCGGGCGTGTTGTCGCCGCCCGCCAGCGAGGGCGAGGTGTAGTAGCGGCCGTGGATGCCCAGTGCCGGCACGCCGTCGATCTTGTAGGCCTCGGAGAGCAGCTTGCCCTGGCGGACCTTGTTCTGCATGCCGAAGGAGTTGTACATCTCGGTGAACTTGGCGCGGTCGGCCCCGTTCTGCACCGCGAACTCGATCAGCGCCTCGGGCTTGTCGAGCTTGGCGCCCTGGTGGTGGATCGCGTAGAAGACCTTGCGGTGGATCTGCTCGACCAGCCCGAGTGCCTCCAGCGTCGCATAGAAGCGCTGCTGCGGCTCGAAGTTGGGGCGGAAGCCGACATGCACACGCCGGAAGGCCACATCGGCGGGCAGCTTCTTGATCCAGGCCTCCAGCGCCGGCTCGAAGGCATTGCAGTGCGGACAGCCGTACCAGAAGAACTCGACCACTTCGATCTTGCCGGCCGGCGCCGACACCGACACCGGCGTGGACAGGCGGACAAAGTGTTTGCCTTCCTGGAACGCCCCCTGGGCCGACACCAAGGGGCTGGTCCCAGCCAGCGCAAGGGCTGCGGTGCTGCCCACGACAAACTCACGACGCTTCATGCAATGTTTCCTTTCGATGGTCCAGCCAGATCAGAGTGGTTCGGTTCGGCAAGGTTCAACGTGGCACACGCACCAATGCAGCTTCTCCGTAACCCGACGCGGTCGTCTGGTCGCGCATCCGCTCGGCATCGTCGCGCGTGTCGAACGGACCCAGCCGCACACGGTACATCAGGCGTCCCGATTGTTCACGTTCGGTGATGCGGGCCTTCAGTCCGCCCATCGCCAGCTTGGCGCGCTGCTGTTCCGCATCGTCACCGCTGGCGTAGGCACCGACCTGCACGAAATACACAAACGCATCCGCACCGGGTTTGGCTGACGCGCTGGCCGCCGACGAGGCACCAGAGGCCCCCGCCGCCGCGACCGGGGCACGGACAGCGGCCGAAGCGGCGCGCGCGGGTGCGCTGGCCACGGCGTCCTGCGCAGCAGCACCGTCGGTGCGTGCCGTGGTGGAGGGGACGGGCTTGACCGGGTTCTTGCTGTGGAGCGGCGAATTGGGATCCCAGTTGCGGTTCTTCTCGATTTCCGCCGCGTCCTGCTCAGCGGTGCGCTGGGGCACCTTGTCCATGAACGGGATCGGCGCCTTGGTGACATAGAGCGCCACGCCCAGCGCCAGCACCAGGCCCACCAGCAACCCCACCCCCACACCGGCGCCGAAGCCGCCGCGCTGTGTCTTGCCATTCGATGCCATCGGGAACCTCCAGATCCTGCGACCGGTCTCGGTCACATCTTGCTCGGGGCGCTGACACCCAGCACCGCCAGCGCATTGCGCAGCACCTGCGCGGTGGCCTGCAGCAGCGCCATGCGCGCCGGCATCGCCGCGGTGTCGCCGTCCAGGAAACGCACCGCCGCGTAGTAGCTGTGGTACGCCGAGGCCACGTCGCGCAGATAGAACGCCACATCGTGCGGCGCCAGATCGGCCGCCGCCCGGCCGAGCATCTCCGGGTACTCGGCCAGCTTGTTCATCAGCGCGACTTCGGTCGGCGCCGTCAGCCCGGACAGGTCGGCTGCCGCCAGCGCCGCGGGCGACACGTCACCCTGGTGCTCGTCGGCATACCGGGCCAGCACCGAGCAGACGCGGGCATGGGCGTACTGGACATAGAACACCGGGTTCTCGTCATTGGCCTGCAGCGCGAGGTCCACGTCGAAGATGAACTCGGTGTCGGCCTTGCGGCTGATGAGGAAGAAGCGCACCGCGTCGCGGCTGGTCCAGTCGATCAGGTCGCGCAGCGTGACGTAGGAGCCGGCGCGCTTGGAGATCTTGACCTCCTCGCCGCCCTTCATCACGGTGACCATCTTGTGCAGCACGTAGTCGGGGAAGCCGGCCGGGATGCCGACGCCGGCCGCCTGCAGGCCGGCGCGCACGCGGGCGATGGTGCCGTGGTGGTCACTGCCCTGGACGTTGACGACCTTGTCGAAGCCGCGCTGCCATTTGTGGATGTGGTACGCCACGTCCGGCACGAAGTAGGTGAAGGTGCCGTCGGACTTGCGCATCACGCGGTCCTTGTCGTCGCCGTAGTCCGTGCTGCGCAGCCAGAGCGCGCCGCCGTCCTCGAAGGTCTTGCCGGCGTCCACCAGCTTCTGGACCGCGTCAGTGACCCGGCCGCTGCTGTAGAGGCCCGACTCCAGATAGTAGTGGTCGAAGCGCACGCCGAAGGCCCGCAGGTCCAGATCCTGTTCATGGCGCAGGTAGGCGACGGCGAACTGACGGATGCCGTCGAGGTCGGCCGGGTCGCCCGAGGCGGTGAACGCGCGGTCGTCCGCCTTGACGGTGGCCTTGGCGAGGAAGGCGCTGGCGATGTCGCCGATGTACTCGCCGTTGTAGGCCGACTCGGGCCAGCCATCGTCGCCCGGCTTCAGCCCGTTCAGGCGGCACTGGGTCGAGGTGGCGAGCGTGCCGATCTGGACACCGGCGTCGTTGTAGTAGAACTCGCGGTGGACCTGCCAGCCCTGGGTGGCGTAGAGGTTGCACAGCGCGTCGCCGAGCGCGCCCTGGCGGCCGTGGCCGACGTGCAGCGGGCCGGTCGGGTTGGCCGAGACGAACTCCACCATCACCTTGCGGCCATTGTCCGGGCGCACGCCGAAGCCGTCGGCCTCGGCCAGCACCTGCGCCACCACCTGCTGGCGGGCGGCGGGCTTCAGGCGGATGTTGATGAAGCCCGGGCCGGCGATCTCCATCGACTCGACCCACTGCTGCGCCGCGGGCCGGGCCTGCAGCGCCGCGATCAGCGCCTGCGCGAGCGCGCGCGGGTTCTGCTTCAGCGGACGGGCGAGCTGCATCGCCAGCGTGCAGGCGAGGTCGCCGTGCGCGGCCTGCTTAGGGTTCTCGAAAGCAGGCTCGACCGCCGCACCGGGCGCGATCTCGGCCAGCGCGTCGCCGAGCGCGGCGAGGAGTTGCTCTTTGGCTTGAATCATGCGGGGATTCTACGGGGCAGGTCGGCGCGCAATCCGCACTTGCCCCGGCAGCCCGGGAGTGAAAAGATCGGCGATTGCCCTCTGACCCTCCCATGATCGACTGCACCGCACCGGTTCTGCCCCAGCGCATCGGCAAGTACCGCGTCATCCGTCGCCTCGGCGAAGGCACGACGAGCGAGGTCTTCCTGTGCCACGACGAGTTCAACGACCGCCCTGTCGCGGTCAAGCAGGTGCGTGCCAGCGTGCTGAGCGACACCCACGACGGCCACATGTTCTCGCGCTTCTTCGCCTCGGAAGCTGCGCTGGCCGGCCGGCTGCACCACCCCAACGTGGTCGAGATCTTCGACGCCGTGCCCGACCCGGTCGCCCCCTATGTGGTGATGGAGTACGTGCCCGGCACGACGCTGCGCGCCTTCTGCCAGCCCGGCCACCTGCTGCCGCTGGAGCAGATCGTGGAAATCGGCTTCAAGTGCGCGATGGCGCTGGGCTACTGCTACCGGCAGGGCCTCGTCCACCGCGACGTCAAGCCCGCCAACATCCTGACCCTGACCCAGGGCCACGACACCGAGATCCACGACATCAAGCTGACCGACTTCGGCAGCGCGCTCAACCTGACCTCGGACGCCACGCAGGTCCACCGCGTCGGCTCGCTGGCCTACATGTCGCCCGAGCAGCTCGACGGCAGCGAGCTGGACGCGCGGGCGGACATCTACGGCCTCGGTGCCGTGCTCTACCACCTGATCGCCGGACGCGCACCGTTCGAGGCCACGAGCCAGGCCAGCCTGATGCACCAGATCTGCCATGTGCAGGCGCAGAGCCTGGTCGGACTGCGCACGGGCGTGACGCCGGCGCTGGATCTGGTCGTGCAGCGCTGCCTGGCCAAGCGTGCCGACAGCCGCTACGCCTCCTGGGATGCCGTGGGCGAGGCGCTCTCACAGCTCATCACCCTGCACCATGTGCCGCGCGGCACTTCGCAGGGCGTGCTCGACTCCGAACGCTTCACCCTGCTGCGCACGCTGGAGTTCTTCACCGAATTCGGCGATGTGGCGCTGTGGGAAGTCGTGCACCGGGCGCGCTGGCAGCGCTTTCCCGTCGGCCATGCGCTCTACAACCGCGGCGAGGAGGGACGCACCTTCCACATCATCGCCAGCGGCGCGGTCGAGGTCTACCGCGATGCCCGCCGCGTCGCGCAGCTCGGCGCCGGCACCTCGGTCGGCGAGATGGCCTACCTAGCGCCCAGCCCCGAACTGCGCCGGCACAGCACCGACATCGTCGTCATCGAAACCGCCACCGCCATCTCCTTCACGCCGGATGCGCTCGCCCGGCTCAGCCCGCAGACCCGCCACCTCTTCGACGAAGCCTTCATCCGCGTGCTGGTGCGCCGCCTGCATGCCGCGCACGAGGCGCTGGCCCACCCGCGGCGCATCCTCTGAACCGACGCTGGCCGACAAGGAATTCCCGCTTGCCGAAAGGGGTCTGTGCGGTTTCAATGTGCGTGGCGCCGTCTCGCGGCGTCGAGAAGCCCCCAAGGAATCGACCATGAAGACGCTCATCACCGTGCTCGCACTGACCCTGGCGGGTCTGTCCTCCACCGCCTATGCCGCCAATGCGGCCTGCGAAGCCAAGGCGGGCGAGAAGAAGCTGGCGGGTGCCGCCAAGAACAGCTTCATGAAGAAATGCGAGCGTGAGGCCGGTGGCGGCGGCGATGCACAGGCCGCCTGCGACACCAAGGCCGCCGAGAAGAAGCTGGCCGGCGCGGCCAAGAACAGCTTCGTCAAGAAGTGCGTCAAGGACGCCACCGCCGGCTGATCTCCCCACGGCCCGTGGGCCGGCACCGCCTGACACGGTCGGTCCTTATCATGCGGCCATGGACACGCTCTACCTCGGGGTCAAGACCCTGCACATCATCTTCATCGCCAGCTGGTTCGCCGGGCTGTTCTACCTGCCCCGCATCCTGGTCAACCTGGCGATGGTCGCCCCCGACAGCCACGCCGAGCGCGAGCGCCTGCTGCTGATGGCGCGCAAGCTGCAGCACTTTGCCACGCTGCTGATGGGCGTCGCCCTCGCCAGCGGCCTGTGGCTGTGGCTGGGCCATGACTACTGGCGCGGCCCGGGCAACGGCTGGCTGCATGCCAAGCTGACGCTGGTCGTGGTCGTGCTGGGCATCCACCATGTCAATGCGCGCCTGCTGCGCCAGTTCGAGCACGCCGCCAACCGGCGCAGCCACGTCTGGTTCCGCGTCTACAACGAGGTATCGGTGCTGCTGTTCGCCGCCATCGTGGCCCTGGTGGTGTTCAAGCCGTTCTGACCGCAGCACCAGAACCCGCTGTCGAACCCGATCCGGACGGCCGCACGATGCCTGCCCACCGATCGTCCTCCTGGCCGCTGGCCTGGATGTGGGTCGGGCTGATCGTCTACGCCAGCCTGCATCCCTTCACCCGCTGGCAATGGCCAGTGCTGCCCCCGGGACAGGACTGGCACACCCTGGCGCTGCTGCCGCTGTCGCGCTACACACGGTTCGATTTCTGGTCGAACTACCTGGCCTACCAGCCCCTGGGCCTGCTGCTGGCGGTGGCCTGGCTGCGGGCGGACACGGCGCCATGGCGGGCAGGCCTGCAGGCCACGGCCGCAGGCGTGCTGCTGTCCCTGCTGATGGAGTGGACCCAGTATCTGCTGCCGCAGCGGGTGCCTTCGCGGGTCGACTGGGCACTCAACAGCGCGGGCGCCCTGACCGGCGCCGTGCTCGCACTGGTGCTGCAGCGCCTGGGCGTGATGGCGGGCTGGCAGCGGCTGCGCGACGGCCTGTTCGTGCCGCACGGCACGCTGGGCCTGATGCTGCTGCTGTCCTGGCCGATCGGGCTGCTGTTCCCGACACCCGTGCCCTTGAGTCCCGGCCAGGGTCTGGTGCGGCTGGGCACCCTGCTGGACAGCTTCCTGGTCGACACGCCCTTTGCCGGCTGGGTGCCGCTGCCCGATGCACACCATGTGCTCGCCCCGGGTGTCGATGCGTTGGTGACCGCACTCGGCCTGCTCGCGCCTTGTCTGGTCAGCTTCGTGATGCTGCGCCGTGTCCGCCACCGCCTGGTGACCCTCGCGGGCGCCTGCGCGCTGGGCGTGACCACCACGGCCTTGTCGACCGCGCTGAACTTCGGCCCCGACCATGCGATGTCCTGGCTGGCGCCGCCCGTGGTGCCGGGGCTGCTGATGGGACTGGTCCTGGGCTGCGCGCTGGCCTTCCTGCACCGCAGGGTGGTGGCGGCCCTCGGACTGGTGCTGCTGACCACCCTGATCGCACTGATCAACCAGACCGGGGCAGACCCCTACTTTGCCCTCAGCCTGAAAGCCTGGGAGCAAGGCCGCTTCATCCGCTTCCATGGCCTGGCCCAGTGGATCGGCTGGGTGTGGCCGCTGGCGGCTTTGATATTCCTGATGATCCAGGTCATCGCTCCCCCCCGGCCGCGCCCCCCGGATGCCCCACCGTCGTCGTCGTCGACAGCCTGACTCCTACAATCCCGCCATGAGCAGCACGAGCAGTTATTACCAACGCCATATCTTCTTCTGCCTGAACCAGCGCGACAACGGCCAGTCCAGTTGCGGCGACTTCCAGGCACAGGCAGGGTTCGACCGCTGCAAGCAGCAGGTCAAGGCCGCCGGACTGGCCGGTCCCGGACAGGTCCGGGTCAACAAGGCGGGCTGTCTGGACCGCTGCGCGGGTGGTCCGGTGGCCGTGGTCTACCCGGAAGCCACCTGGTACACCTTCGTCGACCACCACGACATCGACGAGATCGTCGAGTCGCACCTGAAGAATGGCCAGATCGTCGAACGTCTGGTGCTGCCGGCCGATGTCGGACGCTGAACGCACGGGACACCGATGAACGCCCACACCGAACGCCTGCACGTGACCGGCCCGGCCGGGGCCATCGAGGTGGCCATCGACCAGCCGCCGGGCGTCGACACCCCCCGCGGCGTGGCCGTGCTGGCCCACCCGCACCCGCTGTTCGGCGGCACGATGGACAACAAGGTCGTGCAGACCATGGCGCGTGCCTTCCTGCAGATGGGCTACCGCACGGTGCGCTTCAACTTCCGCGGTGTCGGCACGACCGAGGGCGTGCACGACGAAGGCCGCGGCGAGAGCGAAGACCTGCTCGCCGTGGTCGCCGCCCAGCGCGTGCCGGGTCTGCCGCTGGTGCTCGGCGGCTTTTCCTTCGGTGCCTATGTCACCACGCTGGCCGCCGCCCGCCTCGAAGGCGATGCACGCGCCGAGCGCCTGCTGCTGGTCGGTCCGTCTACACAACGCGCCCGGCCTGCCGATGTCCCCGAGGACACCGTGGTGATCCACGGCGAGACCGACGATGTCGTGCCCCTGACCGCCACGCTCGACTGGGCCCGCCCGCAACACCTGCCCGTCACCGTGATGCCCGGTGTCGGCCATTTCTTCCACGGTCAACTGCCCCGCCTGCGCCAGCTCATCGTGCGCAGCTGGCACTGACCCCTGCACCTGAACCGATTCCACCGATGAAACGACTCCTTGCCACCCTGGCGATGGCCCTGGTCCTGCCGCACACCCTGGCACAGACCACCCCGCAGCCACCCGAAATCGCCGCCAAGGCCTATGTGCTGCTCGACCTGAGCGCAGACCAGCCCCTGGCCGGCCGCAACCCCGACGCCACCGTCGAGCCGGCCTCGCTCACCAAGCTGATGACCGCCTACCTGGTCTTCCAGGCCCTGCGCGACAAGAAGCTCACGCTGGACCAGGAGCTGACCGTCTCCGAGCGCGCCTGGCGCACCGGCATGACCGATGCCTCGCGCATGTACATCCAGGTCGGCAACAAGGTGAAGGTCGAAGACCTCATCAAGGGCATGATCGTGCAGAGCGGCAACGACGCCACCGTGCTGCTGGCCGAGGCCATCGGCGGCTCGGTGGAGAACTTCGTCGCGATGATGAACCGCCAGGCGCAGGCCTTCGGCCTGAAGGTCTCGCAGTTCAAGAACCCGGAAGGCCTGCCCGCGCCGGGCCATGTCAGCACGGTGCGCGAACTCGGCACCATCGCCACGCGGCTGCTGAACGACTTCCCCGGCGACGTGCGCTACTACGCCCTCAAGGAATTCACCTTCAACAAGATCACGCAGCAGAACCGCAACCTGCTGCTGTGGCGCGACCCGAGCGTCGACGGCCTGAAGACCGGCTACACGGACGCCGCCGGTTACTGCCTGATCGCCACCGCCAAGCGCGATTTCCCGAACGGTCCGCGCCGGCTGATCAGCGTGGTCGTGGGCGCCAGTTCCAAGGAAGCCCGCGCCGTCGAGAGCCAGAAGCTGCTCAACTGGGGCTACAGCGCCTGGGATTCGGTCAAGGTCTATGACGCCGGCCAGGTCATCACGCAGGCCGAACTCTGGAAGGGCGCCACCGCCACCGCCAAGCTCGGCACGCAAGCGCCGGTGGTCGTCTCGGTGCCACGCGGCGAGGGCGCGCAGCTCAAGACGCAGCTGGTGCGCACCGATCCGCTGATCGCGCCCCTCAGCAGGGGCCAGCAGGTCGGCACGCTCAAGGTGCTGTCGGGCAACACGGTGGTGCGCGAGGTGCCGGTGACGGTGCTGGAAGCGGTGGAGCAGGCGGGCATGTTCGGGCGCGCCTGGGACACGCTGCGCCTGTGGATGCGCTGAGCCGGGAGACGCACATGCACAATCCCCGAGACATTCCGCCCGAGCAGTCGCTGATCGAATATCCCTGCGATTTTCCGATCAAGGTCATGGGGGCCAACGTCGAGGGATTCGTGACGGCCGTGACCCATGTGGCCCGGCAGTTCGATCCCGGCTTTGACGCCAGCACGGTCGAGATCCGCCCGAGCAAGGGCGGCAACTACCTGGGCGTGACCATCACCATCCGCGCCACCAGCCGGCCACAGCTCGACGAGCTGTACCGCACGCTGACGACGCATCCGATGGTGAAGATGGTGCTCTGACGCTAGTCGCTGGTCGCCTGCCGGCTCACATGTCGAGCAGCCAGGCGATCACGCTCTTGGCGATGAAGCCCAGCATGCCGAAGGCCAGCACGACGAAGAGCACGAAGGTGCCGAAGCGACCCGCCTTGGACTCGCGTGCCAGCTGTGCGATGACAAACAGCATGTACACGATGAAGGCGCCGACGCCGACCGTCAGACCGAACTGGGAAAGCTGTTCCTCGTTGTAGCCGAGCATGGACAGGGGCGTGGGACGCGGTACGGAGAGAGGGTAGGCAAGGGCGCCGCGATCTTACGCGCAGAGTCCTTGTCAGGATGGCCTCCGCGGGCACAGATATCTTGATCCAGCGCAAGCCAGCCAGCGGACCGGCGAGGACGACTGCAGGTCAAGGCGCCGCGTACAGATCCCGGTAGGCGTACCAGCTCGCATGGCCGAGCATCGGCACGACGAACACCAGCCCGACCAGCACCGCCGCCAGACCGAGCAAGGTGAAGCCCATCACCAGTGCTGCCCACACGGCCATCGGCACCGGGTTGTCCAGCACCGTGCGCCAGCTCGCCAGCACGGCGGCCCAGACACCAACCGGTCGGTCCAGCAGCATCGGAATGGCCACCACGCTGGAGGCGAACACCGGTGCGGCCAGCAGCCCGCCCAGCGCGAGCCACAGCTCGAACAGCCAGGAATCCCGGTTGGCCACCACATGGCGCAGGAAATCGATCGGCGTCTCGATCGGCCGAGGCGCATACAGCGTGATCAGCGCCGCCGAGGTCATCACCCAGCAGGTGCCGGCCGCCGCCAGCAGCACGCCAAACACCACGAGCCGCCGGTCCAGCGAGCGCCAGACCGCCACCACGGTCGACCAGCCGGCCGCCTCGCCTCGCTCCAGCGCCCGGCTGACGGCGTACAGCCCGGTGGCCAGGATCGGAGCCACCAGCAGGAACCCGGACAGCGAACCCGCCAGCACCCAGAAGTGGTCCTTGGCAAACAGCATCAGCAGCATCCCCAGACCCGCCAGCAGCGCGCCGTGGCCGAAGCTGACCGCCGGAACCTGACGGATGTCATGCCAGGAACGTTCCAGCCAGGTCATGGGCTGCAGCGGACGCAACAACCGGGCAGAGGAGGGGGCAGCAGCAGGCGCATTCATGCCCCGGATGCTAGGGCCAGACGGGCTCCAGGGGAACCCGTGGCACTCCCGAGACACCACGGCCGCGCATCGCCTGCAGGGCACTGCGTGAAGACCCTGATGAAAAAACCACTGCCGTGGCCGATGACGGTGTCATCCCTTCGCAATCCTTGCACTCCTTGCACTCCACGAAAGTCGGCCATGTCTTACCGCCATCTGCTCCCACGCCTATCTCCGCAATGGGTGCCGCGGCTGTCCGCGCTGTCGCTGCAGGCCCTGCGCCAGCGGCGTGCGGAGTGGACACGGGACCGGGAGAAGGCGGCCGAGGCCGCACACGAGGCCTGCGCCAGCGAAGGCGCCGAGGTGGATCTGCGCACGGTCGAACTCGATGGACAGCGCTTCCGGGCGCTGTACCGCAATGGCGAGCTGGTCTGTCTGCTGCCGCCCCCACAGGAGGCCGTGCCCCTGGGGGCCGTTCAATGTGCCCCACGATCGACCGATAACCCCTGATCCCTGATCCCTCCCTCACCCCATTCCGGAGCCGAACATGCTCGCGCAGCCCCTGCCCGATCTCGCTGCCTGGTCGCAGTACCTCACGGGCCGACCGATTCCGGTCCTGCCCGACACGGCGGAGGAGTTGTCGCTGCTGGCCGAGGTCGAAGACCGGCACGGCACCGTCGATGCCCACCTGATCGAGGAAGCGATCGGCGACGATCCGCTGATGACGCTGCAGGTGCTGGCCCATGTGTCGCGGCACCGTGCCCAGCGTCAGGTCACGGACGTGGACACGGTGACGGCAGCGGTCGTGCTGATGGGGATCGGGCCGTTTTTCAAGACGTTCTCGCCATTGCTGGTGCTCGATGACCACCTCGACGCCCACCCGCATGCCGTGGCCGAGATCCGTCGCCGGATCCGTCGCTCCTGGTGTGCGGCGCGGCTGGTGACCGAGTTCGCGCTGCTGCATGCGGAGGGCCACGCCAGCGCACTGCAGAAGGCGGCCTTGCTGCACGGACATGCGACCCTGCTGCTGTGGTGCCATGCCCCTGCGCTGGCGCAGGCCGTCCAGGACCGGTGCATGCAGGAGCCGACCCAAGACTGCCGCCACCATGAACGTGCGGTGCTGAACATCGAGTTGAGCGCACTGGAACACCAGCTCGCCCGCGACTGGCGCCTGCCGGCGACGCTGCTGCGGCTGACCGATCCGGACGATGCCCACAGCCAGGTGCTGCTGCAGCCGCAGCGCCGCCTGCTGGAGATCGCGCTGACACTGGCCGACCGACTGGACCGCGAAGGCCCCCAGGCCACGCCGACGCTGGAAGAACTCGACGAGTTGTCCGGCCTGCTGACCTTGTCCACGCCGTCGGTCCAGCGCCTGTTCGAGAACACGCTGGCCTGATGCCCGCAGGCGATCCGGACTGGCGAACCACCACAGCACACACAGACCGGCAACGGCTTCAGATCGGCACAGCGCGCTGCAGCTTGACCTGGTCGAGCACAAAACTGGTCTTGCAGTCCTGGACCCCGGGATGGAGCAGCAGCGTGTCCATCATGAAGCGGCCGTAGTGGGCCATGTCGGCCACCACGATCCGCAGCAGGTAGTGCATCCCGGTGCTCAGGCAGACACACTCGGCGACCTCGGGCCAGTCCTGCACCGCGGCGCGGAACTGCGTGGTCAGACGCCCGGCCTGGGCTTCGGCTGGCCGCTGCAGCTGCACCTCCAGATAGGCACACAGCCCCAGGCCAAGCTTGCCCGGCGGCACGATCGCGGCGTATCCAGCGATCACCCCAGCGTCCTCCAGCCGGCGCACCCGCCGCAGCACGGCGGAAGCGGACAGCTGCACCTGTGCGGCGAGTTCGTCATAGGTGATGCGCCCCTGCAGTTGCAGCGCGGCAAGAATGCGCCGGTCCACGGCGTCCAGCGTCAATTCGGAGTCCATCGGAAGATCATTGCAGGAATGATCAGTACCATCCTGAATCCGGGCTGAGGGTGTCCCGGGCGCCGACAAGCCCATGCCGGCACTGCGCGTGTCGCGGCAGGGACAGCCAGTCGCCGCAGGTACGGGCAAGCCCCGAGGGCCGAAGCTGACACGCAGCTGAACAATCGACCATCCCTTGTTCCGTCCTTGCGTCCGATCTGGAGCCCCCATGACCACCACCCACCGCCCCTGGCTGCAGAGCTATCCCGACGGCGTCCCGGCCACCATCGAACCCCAGGGCACGCTGGTCGATCTGCTCGACGGCAGCTTTCACCAGTACGCCAGCCGGCAGGCTGCGCTCTTCCTGAACCAGGCGTTCACCTTCCGCACCATCGACGAGCAGTCGGTCGCGCTCGGCGCCTGGCTGCAGGCGCGGGGGCTGGCCCGCGGCGCACGGGTCGCCCTGATGATGCCCAACCTGCCGCAGTACATGGTGGCGATCGCGGCCGTGCTGCGCGCGGGCTATGTCGTCGTCAACGTCAACCCGCTCTACACCCCGCGCGAGCTGCAGCACCAGCTGGTCGACTCGGGGGCCGAGGCGATCGTCATCCTGGAAAACTTCGCCGCCACCCTGGAGGAGGTCATCGACCAGACGCCGGTGAAACATGTCGTGCTGGCGGCCATGGGCGACATGCTGCCGCTGTGGCGCCGGCAGCTGGTGAACTTCGTGGTGCGCCATGTGCGCAAGATGGTGCCGGAGTTCCGGCTGCCGGCGGGCAACGGCCGCAGCGTCACCCGCTTCAACGACGCGGTGGAGCAGGGCAGCCGCCTGAAGCTCAGCCGCGCCGCGGTCGCCCCGGAGGACATCGCCTTCCTGCAGTACACCGGCGGCACCACCGGCGTGTCCAAGGGCGCCACGCTGCTGCACCGCAACGTGGTGGCCAATCTCCAGCAGAGCGAGGCCTGGTTCCAGCCCATGCTCAAGCGCCTGGGCGACCAGCAGATGACCTGCGTGTGCGCCCTGCCGCTTTACCACATCTTCGCGCTCACGGTCTCGTTCTTCCTGGGCGCACGCATGGGCCAGCGGCTGATCCTGATCCCGAACCCGCGCGATCTGCCCGCGCTGATCGGCGCGCTCAAGGGCCACCGCATCCACATGTTCCCGGCCGTCAACACGCTCTACAACGCGCTCGCCCACAACGCCGAATTCGCGCGTCTGGACTTCTCGCAGCTCGTGGTGTCCAACGGCGGTGGCATGGCCGTGCAGAAGGCCACCGCCGAGAAGTGGCTCAAGGTCACCGGCTGCCCGATCGCCGAGGGCTACGGCCTGTCGGAGACCTCGCCTGTGGCGACCGCCAACCGCATCGACCTCAAGGAGTTCACCGGCACCATCGGCCTGCCCGTGCCCTCCACCGACATCGCCATCCGTGACGACGACGGCCAGGATGTGGCACTGGGCGAGCCCGGCGAGATCTGCATCCGCGGCCCGCAAGTGATGGCCGGCTACTGGAACCGCCCGGACGAGACCGCGCAGGTCATGACGGCGGACGGCTACTTCAAGTCCGGCGACATCGGCGTGATGGATGCGCGAGGCTATGTCCGCATCGTCGACCGCAAGAAGGACATGATCCTGGTGTCGGGCTTCAACGTCTACCCGACCGAGATCGAGCAGGTCGTCAGCCTGCACCCCGGCGTGCTGGAGTGTGCCGCCGTGGGCATCCCCGACGAGCGCACGGGCGAGGCGGTCAAGCTCTTCGTCGTCAAGGAGGATCCGTCGCTGAGCGAGGAAGACCTGGCGGCCTACTGCAAGGACAACTTCACCGCCTACAAGCGGCCCAAGCACATCGAGTTCCGCGACGAGCTGCCCAAGAGCAATGTCGGCAAGATCCTGCGCCGCGAACTGCGGTCCTGAGCACCAGGCCCGGCTGGTTGCTCACGGACTATCCACCGACATTCCACCGGCTGTACACGACCTCTCCACTGCCTGTCCACAGCCATGGGGCCGGTTCTCCCGGGTTGCCCACCACTTGTTCACAGCTTGCCCACGCAGTTGGGCGCACCACAGCGGCAGGCCAGACGGCCTTCGTGGTGCGTTTCACCGTAGTGGCAGGTGATCTCCTCACCCGGCGCAATCGCCCGCATGGCGTAGATTTCGATGCGGCCCTGCCGGATGCGCAGCACCGCATTCGGTGAGCAAGAGTGGTTCGTGAAGCGCAGCGGATCGGTCGATCTGGACGCATCAATCGCTCTTCTGGGCGAAATCTCGACCATCATGATGCGTTCCATCGTCTTCACGCGCTCCCAGGCCTCTTGCACGCTGATCCTCTCGCCGCGGATCTCGCCGATCTTGCGCCGGGCCGGAATCGCCTCGCCCGCAAAGGCCCCCGTGCCCTCGATCGGGCTGGGCGCAGCCAGGACGGTGTACTTCTGAGGGTTGGCAGGCGTGCCCATGGACGGATCCCCGATCGTGAAAGACTGCCATGGTACGGGTTGCCGTCACCAGCCACAGTGGATAACTCCGGCGCGGGCGCCCGTGACGGGCTGCACGGAACAAGTCTGTGGAGAAACGTTGAACAGGCGGGGAGTTGTGCATGAAAACCCGGAGTGCCGGAAAGTTTCACCCTCTTTGTCCCGGACGGCTCCACCGGGTCACACACAGGCTTTTCACCAGCTCAAGTGGTTGATTCACAAGGGAAAATCCAGGTTATGCACACAAAACAGCCCCCTCTATTACTATGTACTATCTTTAAAAGAAGAAACAAGAAGGGAGAAGAACAAGTCTGGAAGACACGGCGCAAGCCGCCTTGCCCACCTGACAGACCAGCCCGTCACCACCCGTGCTGCGCTGCACGGGACAAGCCCGGCGAAGCTGGCACGCATCTTGAAAGATGGCTGCGCCTCGCCGGCAGACCGTCGGCAGTCCGAGCACCGTCTCCCATCCTCTGTCGTCTCTCTCTCTTTAGTCGGAGTCTGAATCCATGAATCACACGCTCAACGTCGTCATCGCTGCAGTCGCACTGGTCGCAGCCACGCAGGTCAGCGCACAGGAAGTCGTCAAGATCGGTCACGTGGGCCCGACCAGCGGTGGCATTGCCCACCTGGGCAAGGACAACGAGAACGGCGCGCGCATGGCGATCGACGAACTCAACGCCAAGGGCGTGTCGATCGGCGGCAAGAAGGTGAAGTTCGAGCTGCTGGCCGAAGACGACGGTGGTGACCCGAAGCAGGGCACGGCCGCCGCGCAGAAGCTGGTGGACTCGAAGGTCGCCGGCGTGGTGGGCCACCTGAACTCGGGCACCTCGATCCCGGCGTCGAAGATCTACAGCGACGCGGGCATCCCGCAGATCTCGCCGTCGGCGACGAACCCGAAGTTCACGCGCCAGGGCTTCAAGACGACGTTCCGCGTGGTGGCGGATGACGTGCACCTGGGCGGCACGCTGGGCCGCTACGCCGCCAAGGAACTGAAGGGCAAGTCGATCGCGGTGATCGATGACCGCACGGCGTATGGGCAGGGCGTGGCCGACGAGTTCGAGAAGGGCGTGAAGGCGGCGGGCGGCAAGACGGTGGCACGCGAGTTCACGAACGACAAGGCGACGGACTTCACGGCGATCTTGACCAACCTGAAGGCGAAGAAGCCGGACATCGTGTTCTTCGGCGGGATGGACGCGGTGGCGGGCCCGATGATCCGGCAGATGAAGCAGCTGGGCATCAAGGCGAAGTTCATGGGCGGCGACGGCATCTGCTCGGGCGAGCTGCCCAAGCTGTCGGGCGGCGCGATGGACGACGGTCAGGTGGTGTGCGCGGAAGCGGGCGGCGTCGAAGGCGAGCAGAAGAAGGGCATGGAGGAGTTCAAGGCGCGCTTCAAGACGAAGTTCAACGCGGACGTGCAGATCTACGCGCCGTATGTGTACGACGCGCTGAACGTGATGGTTGCGGCGATGGAGAAGGCGGGGTCGAGCGACCCGGCGAAGTACCTGCCGGTGCTGGCCAAGACGTCGGGCTACAAGGGCGTGACGGGCAACATCAGCTTCGACGAGAAGGGCGACGTGAAGAACGGCGCGCTGACGATGTTCACCTACAAGGGTGGCAACCGCGAGCAGATCGCCGTCGTGCGCTGACCGTGTCCTGAGGCACCAGGCAAAGCGTCCTTGCGGCGTTTTGCACACCGGAACCCGCTCGCTGTTTGCGCAACAGCAAGCGGGTTTTTTGTTGTCTGCTGCGCTGCACCAGACGGACCGCTCCTTGCCGTATGCTGGTACGTCTCCTTCTCAATGGGTGTGCCCCCGTGGACCATCATTTCCTGACGCCGCTGTTTTCCCCCAAGTCGATCGTCGTGTTCGCTGGGCCACCGGACCATCTGGACGAGGCGCCGCCGCTGGCCCGCGCCATGCTCCGCGAGCTGCAGGCGCACAAGTTCGACGGCACGCTGAGTTTTCTCGACGTCGACATGACGGGCACGCTGTCCGATCTGGCCCAGTCGCGGGCCGATCTGGCCGTCATCGCATTGCCGCATGCGCGCATCGCGGCCGCGCTGGAGATTGCCGGGCGCATCCGCTGCCGTGCGGCGCTGGTGCTCTCCACCGGGCTGCCGGCTGCGGCCTGCGCCGACCTGCATGAGATCGCCCGCCGCCACGGCATGCACCTGCTCGGGCCGAACAGCCTGGGCCTGCAGCGTCCGCTGCTCAAGCTCAACGCCAGTGCTGCCGGGCGGCTCGCCACGGCCGGCCCGCTCGCGCTGGTCTGCCAGTCGGGGGCCTTGACCGCGTCCATTCTCGATTGGGCCGCACGCAATGCGGTCGGGTTCTCCACCGTGGTCTCGCTCGGGGCGAACACGGCGGTCGATCTGCCGCAGGTGCTCGATTTCCTGGCCAACGACGCCTCCACCCAGAGCATCCTCGTCTACATGGAGGGCATCCACGATGCCCGCCGCTTCATGAGCGCGCTGCGGGCGGCGGCCTTCGCCAAGCCGGTGGTGGTGATGAAGGCCGGGCGCCAGCCCGCAGGCTCCAAGGCCGCGCTGACCCACTCGGCCAGCATCGTCGGCTCGGACGATGTGTTCGAGGCGGCGCTGCGCCGCGCGGGTGTCGTGCGGGTGCGGGCCTTCACGCAGCTGTTCTCGGCCGCCAAGTGCCTGGCCTCGCGCTACAAGCCGATCGGCAAGGGGCTGGCCATCGTCACCAACGGCGGCGGCCCGGCGGTGCTGGCGGCCGACCGCGCCAACGAGATCGGCCTGGAGGTGGCGCGGCTGGTGGACACGAGCTGCACCGAGCTGGCGCCGCAGCTGTCACCGCATGCCACGCTGGAATCCGTCATCGACCTGGGCGAAGAGGCCACGCCGGCCCAGTTCCGCGCCGCATTGCAGGCCTGTGCCAAGGACCGCTCGGTGCACGGCGTGCTGGTCATCTTCTCGCCCAAGCTCGACAGCGACCCGGACGCCATCGCACAGGTCGTCTGCGACCACGCACATGCCATGGGCAAGCCGGTGCTGACCTGCTGGATGGGCGACGAGCGGGTGCGCGACGCCCGCATCATGCTCAACGCGATCGCCATTCCCACCTTCCGCACGCCGGAGGCTGCGGTCGATGCCTTCGCCAATGTGGCCAACTTCTACCAGAACCAGCAGCTGCTGCAGCAGACGCCGCCGCCCCAGTCCACGCTGGCACGGCCGGATGTCGAGGGCGCGCGGCTGCTGATCGAGGGCGTGCTGGCCGAGCGGCGGCGCGTGCTGACCGAGATGGAGTCCAAGGCGCTGCTGGCGGCCTTCCACATCCCCGTGACGCGCACCATGCTGGCGCGCACCGCCACCGAGGCGATGCTGATCGCCAGCCAGCTCGGCTACCCGGTGGCGCTGAAGATCGACTCGCCCGACATCAGCCACAAGTCGGACGTCGAGGGCGTGGCGCTCAACGTGATGACCGCCACCCAGGTGCGCGACGTCTTCAACGACATGCTGGCCGCCGTGCGCCGGGTGCAGCCGCAGGCGCGCATCAACGGCGTGACCATCCAGCCCATGAGCGGCAAGAAGCGTGGCCGCGAGATCTACATCGGCCTGACCACCGACATGCCCTTCGGTCCGGTCATCACCTTCGGCTCGGGCGGCACGATGATCGAGCTGATCGCCGACCGGGCGATGGAACTTCCGCCGCTGAACCAGTTCCTGGCGCGCCGGCTGATCGAGCGGGCGCGGGTGTCGACCCTGCTGGGCGAGTGGCGCGGTGCGCCGGCGGCCGATGTCGAGGCGGTCGAGCAGATCCTGCTGCGGGTGTCGGAGATGGTCTGCGAGCTGCCGCAGCTGCGCGAGATGGACATCAACCCCATCATCGTGGACGACGACGGCGCGGTGGCGGTGGACGCGCGCATCGTCATCGACCACGCCGGCCCGACCGCCCGCGACTACAACCACCTGGCCATCCTGCCCTACCCGAGCAGCTACGAGCGCGAGTGGCCGATGAAGGGTGGCGATCTCTACACGATCCGCCCGATCCGCCCGGACGACGCCGACATGCTGCAGGCCTTCACCCGCGGCCTGTCCGAGGAGAGCCGCTATTTCCGCTTCGCCAGCGCGATGCACGAGCTGCCGGCGCGCATGCTGGCCCGCTACACGCTGATCGACTACGACCGCGAGATGGCGCTGGTGGCCGTGCACACCGACCGCCGGCCCGGCGAGGACGGCACCTTCATCGAGACCGAGAAGATCATCGGCGTGTCGCGCTTCATCACCAACCCGGACCAGACCACCTGCGAGTTCTCGCTGGTGGTGTCGGACGACTACAAGGGGCAGGGGCTGGGCTCGCGGCTGATGCTGTCGATCGCCGACTTCGCGCGCCACAAGGGGCTGTCGCAGATCGAGGGGCTGGTGCTGGCCAACAACCCGAACATGCTGCGGCTGATGCGCGGCCTGGGCTACGAGGTGCGGTCGTTTCCGGAAGACCCGGACTTCAAGCTGGTCGTCAAGGCGCTCTGAGGGGCCTGGAGGGGTCAGGAGCGGCCTGGCGCTGTCCACGGGCTACCCCACAGGCCCGGTGCCGCGACAACGCCCTCAGCGGCCCGGATTCGGCGGGTACTTGACCGCGTTCAGGCCGATCTTGCGGTCCACGGCCGCCGCGACGTCGACGCCGCAGCGGTCGGCGATCTGCACCAGGTAGACCAGCACGTCGGCGATCTCCTCGCCCAGGTGCTGCTGCACGGCGGGGTCGTCCGCGACGCGGGTGGAGGCCTCGGGCGTCATCCACTGGAAGATCTCGACCAGTTCGGCCGCCTCGACCACCATGGCCATCGCCAGGTTCTTGGGCGTCTGGTAGGGCTCCCAGCCACGTTCGGCCGAGAAATCGCGCAGGCGGGCCTGCAGTGCGGGGATGTCCATGGGCATCATCCTGCCATGAACATCTCTCCTGAACCCCTCCCCGAACTGCCAGCGCTGCGCATCGCCCTGGTCGGCGCTGGCCGCGTGGCGCGGGCGCTGGTGCTCGCGCTGGACCGTGCCGGCCTGCCGGTGGTCGCGGTCGGCAGCCGGCAGCCCGAGCGGCTGTCGGCGTCGTGTTATCCACAGCCCTGCACGCCGCAGCAGGCGGT
Organism: Sphaerotilus sp.; assembly: GCF_034519685.1. Lineage (GTDB taxonomy): Bacteria > Pseudomonadota > Gammaproteobacteria > Burkholderiales > Burkholderiaceae_C > Sphaerotilus. The sequence continues at coordinate 54,985 of NZ_JAXHOF010000006.1, forward strand.
CGACCGTGCCGATCTGGTGCTGCTCACCGTGGCGGACGACGCGATCGCGCCGGTGGCGGCGGCGCTGCGCTGGCGGGCCGGGCAGGCCGTGGTGCATTGCAGCGGCGCCACCGAGGTCGCCGCGCTGGACGCCGCCGCACAGGCCGGTGCCCACACCGGCGGCTTCCATCCGCTGCAGATCTTCTCCGACCCGGAGCGGGCCGCTCAGCGTCTGGCGGGCAGCACCGCGGCGATCGAGGCCGGCCCCGCGCTGATGCCGACGCTGCATGCGCTGGCGGCGGTGCTCGGCATGCCGGCCATCGTGCTGCCGCCGGGCATGCGTGTGCGTTACCACGTGGCGGCCGGCTACGCAGCGAGTTTCCTGCTGCCGGTGCTGCAGGAGGCGGCGGCGCTGTGGGCCAGCTTCGGCGTGGACGAGGCCGATGCGCTGCGGGCGCTGCTGCCGCTGTCGCGCGGCACGCTCGATGCGGCCGAGGCGCGGGGTCTGGCGGGGGCCGTGTCGGGCCCGATCGCGCGGGGTGACCTCGGCGTGGTCACGCGCCATCTGGCCGAACTCGACCGGCTCGGGCCGACCCGGGCCGCTTTCTACCGACTTCTGGCGGCACCTCAGCCAGCGCTGGCGACACAAGCCGGACGTTTGGATGAGGATTTGCGCAAGCGGCTGGAATTTTTACTTCGTGCCGCAGACTGTTAAGAAAAAGAACGACACAATTTGCGCAAATTCAGCTTTCATGTGCCATGCCCCGCCTGTCGTCCCCCGCCCATAACCCGTTCTCGACTGCATCGGCAGCCGATGGCGTCGAGCCGTATGTGTCGCCGCCCAGCAACCGGGGCGTGCACTACAGCGTGCCCGAGGGCTACCGCCACCACTACGAGCGCTCCTGGCTGGTGCCGAGCTGGCCGGTCGGGCTCGGGCTGCTGATCCTGGCGGCGCTGCTGTTCTATCTGCGCAGTGACCAGCTCCTGCCGCAGCTCATGGGCCGCACGACCACCCGGGTGCTGGCCGTGGAGCCGGCCGCGTCTGCCGCCAATCCCTGGACCGGCGAAGCCCACTGGGGGAATTCCCCCAAGACCGCCGAGCCCTTCCCGCTCGACTTCCCCGCCAACCTGCCCCCCACCGCGGCAGGGCCGAGCGTTGCCACAGCCCCCAGCGTGTTCAAGTGTGTCCAGGCCAACGGTCTGGTGGTCTACCAGCAGCAGCGCGACTGCGGACCGGCACAGGCGGCCCGTGGTGATCGCTGAGTCGGGCATGCGCGGCCTGCGTTTTCTGGTGGCCCTGCTGGTCGTGGCCTGGCTGGGGGCTTGCGGTGGCGGTGACGAAGAGGCTGGCGAAGACGCTGCGCCCACGCCCACGGTGTATCCCTCCCCGAACGGTCCGGCCAGCACCGACTGGGTCATCCGCCAGGACTACGGCGGCTACCAGCTCACCTACGACTGCACGACGCGCACCGCGCTGCAATACAGCTACACCCTCGGCTTCGACGACGGCACTGTCGCCCGTCCGACCAGCTTCAAGCTCGACCCGACCCTGCCCGAGGGCTGTGGACAACAGACGACGGCCAACAGCTACGCCGCGGCCATCTACCCCGGCTACGACCGCGGGCACCTCGTCTCGTCCAACCACATGGACTACGACGCGGACTACATCCTGCGCGCCAACTACATGACGAACATCGTCCCGCAGGTGGCGACGTTCAACCGCAATGTCTGGCTCGACGCCGAGAACGTCGCCGAGTGCTACCGCGACATCGCGCCGGTGCAGGTCTACGGCGGTGTGGTCTACAGCGATCCCTCCAACGACTGGTTCCTTGCCAGCCACGGCATCCGCACGCCCGAGCATTTCTGGAAGGCCATCCTCACCACCGACCCGGCCACCGGCGCGCCCAAGGCCATCGCCTGGTACATCCCGAATGTCGAAGGGCTGACCGGGCTCGATCCCTACCTCGTCAGCATCGACGAGCTGGAGCGCCTGGTCGGCACGTCCCTGGTCGGCATCACCGCGTCCCCTGCGGTCAAGGCCATGAAGCCGGCGACGAGCTGGCCGCTGCCCGCAGGCTGCAACTACAACTGAGGCACCTGGGCCAGCAGGTCCGGCCAGTATGCTGCGCGCCAGGAGAATGGCGCGATGGAACACGGACACTGGCTCAACGCCTCACTGGTCTACCTCGCCGCGGCGGTGATCGCGGTGCCGCTGGCGCGCAAGCTGGGGCTGGGCTCGATCATCGGCTACCTGGGGGCGGGCATCGCGATCGGCCCCTTCGGCCTGCAGTTCGTCCACGACCCGGACGCGATCCTGCAGTTCGCCGAGTTCGGTGTCGTGCTGATGCTGTTCCTGATCGGGCTGGAGCTGGAACCACCGCGGCTGTGGGCTATGCGCCGCTCGATCTTCGGCTGGGGCAGCGCGCAGGTGCTGGGCTGTGCGGTGGCGGTGGGCGGCGTGGCGCTGCTGCTGCGCGTGTCCTGGCCGGTGGCGGTGGTGACCGGGCTGGGGCTGGCCTTGTCGTCCACGGCGGTGGCATTGCAGGTGATGCAGGAGCGCAACCTGATGGGCACCCAGGGCGGGCAGGCCGGCTTCTCGATCCTGCTGTTCCAGGACGTGGCCGCCATTCCGATCCTCGCCATGATCCCGCTGCTGGCGCCCAAGGTGCAGGACAGCGGCAACCCGTGGGGCGAGGCGCTGCGGGCGCTGGGCGTCATCGTCGGCATCATCGTGGTCGGCCGCTTGCTGCTGCGGCATGCGCTGCGCTGGATCGCGCGCAGCGGCTCGCAGGAGATCTTCACTGCCGCTGCGCTCGGGCTGGTGGTGGGGCTGGCCAGCCTGATGCACGCGGTGGAGCTGTCGGCGGCACTCGGGGCCTTCCTGGGCGGTGTGCTGCTGGCGGAGAGCGAGTACCGGCGCGAGCTGGAAACCGACGTCGAGCCGTTCAAGGGCCTGCTGCTCGGGCTGTTCTTCATGGCGGTGGGCATGTCGATCGACTTCCACGCCGTGCGCGAACACCTCGGCACGGTGGCGCTGCTGCTGATCGGCTTCCTGGCGATCAAGGCGCTGGTGCTGTGGGGGCTGGCGCGGGTGGTGGCGGTGCCGGGGCCGGAGCGGCCGGTGTTCACGCTGCTGCTGGCGCAGGGCGGCGAGTTTGCGTTCGTCGTCTTCCAGCAGGGCGCCAATGTGCGGGTGCTGACCGAATCGCAGGTCTCGGTGCTGATCGGCACGGTGGCGCTGTCGATGCTCGTCACGCCGCTGCTGCTGGTGGCGATGGACCGCTGGGTGCTGCCACGTTACGCACAGATTTCTGTGGATAACTCACCCCATGCGCTGACCGAGCCGCAGCAAGCGCCGGTCATCATCGCCGGCTTCGGCCGCTACGGGCAGGTGGTCGGGCGGCTGCTCTATGCCAACGGCGTGAAGCCGACCGTGCTCGACCACGACGCGGAGCAGATCGCTTCGCTGCGCCGCCTGGGCTTCCGGGTCCACTACGGCGACGCGACGCGGCTCGACCTGCTGCGCATGGCGGGGGCGGCGTCGGCCAAGGTGCTGGTGGTGGCGATCGACGATGTGGACCAAAGCCTGAAGCTGGTCGATCTGGCGCAGGAACACTTTCCACACCTGACGCTGGTGGCGCGGGCGCGCAATGTGCAGCACTACTTCGCGCTGCGCGACCGGGGTGTGGAGATGATCGAGCGCGAGACGCTGGATGCGGCGTTGATGAGCGGGCGCAGCGTGCTCGAACAACTGGGCTGGACGCCTGAGCGGGCGGGCGAGCTGGCGACCCGCTTCCGGGGGCATTCGGTGGCGCAGCTCGAAGCCCTGTGGCCGCACCACCGCGACGAGCAGGTGATGGTGTCGATGGCGCGCAAGGGGCGCCAGCAGCTGGAAGAGCTGTTCGCGCAGGAGCGGGCGCAGCGCGAGGACGCTGGGCGGCCTGGGGGCTGAACGCGCGGGGCCTCGCCCGGCCTGGCCCGTTCTGTCAGCCGAGCAGGTGTCGGTACTGCACGAAGCCGCTCTTGTCGGCGATGCGGTCGTACAGCTTCATCGCGTCCTGGTTGGTCTCGTGGGTGAGCCAGTGGACACGCGATGCCCCGGCCTGCGCGGCGGCGGCGTAGACATGCTCGATCAGCGCCCGGCCGACCCCCTGGCCGCGGTGCTCGGGCGAGGCGTAGAGATCCTGCAGGTAGCAGTAGTCGCCGGTCGTCCAGCAGCTCCGGTGGAAGATGTAGTGGACGATCCCGATCAGCTGGCCATCGCGTTCGGCGACGGCGCAGTGCATCGGCTCGGCGGGGGTGTGGAAGCGTTCCCAGGTGCGGGCGGTGACGTGCTCGGGCAGGTCGGCGCGGTAGAACGCCTGGTAGCCCTTCCAGAGCGGGAGCCACTGGGCGTGGTCATCGGGGCGGGCGGTGCGGATCAGCATGGGGAGGGTTCCTGAGGGGCGTTCGGTGCGGGGCTGGCGTCGAGAGGCCGGTCTTCGCCGATGGCGACCGGGCGGCCGTCCTGCCAGACCACGGCGTAGTGGCCGAGGCGGCGCTTGCGCTCCAGGGTGCTGGTGACAGCGGCTTGCAGGGCAGCGAGCAGTTGCTGTGTCTCGATGAGCGGCGGGGACAGGGTTGCGGGGGTGGGGTTGTTCACAGGCCAGCCTCTTTCATCAGGTGGGCAAACAGTTCAGGGCGGTCGATGTGGCGCTGCTGGCCTTGCTGCTCGAAAACAAGTTCGGGCACCGTGTGGCGATTCATGAAGCAGCGCGTGCTGTCCACGGCGCCGGCATAGGCCGTCAGCAGGTTGTGCAGGCTGCGGGGAAAGCGCCGCGCCACGTCCGCGTCGTCGATGGCATGGCCGCCGTGGGCCACGCGCTCGGCCACCCGCTGCCGCGACATCTCGGCGCTGGGCAAGGCCAGGTAGATCAGCTCGACCCGCCAGCCTTCGTGGCGCAGCCGCTGCACCAGCTTCAGATAACCGCGACCCGACAGCGTGGTCTCGAAGGCAAAGCTCTCGCGGCGGCGGATGCAGGCGTCCATCTCGGCCAGGAACAGGCGGCTGGCGGCCATCAACTGCTGTTGCGGCGCGAGGGGGGACAGGCCGGCGGCGATCAGGTCGGCGTTGATGAAGCGCCGCACGGAGGCGATGGCGGGCAGGGACGCCAGCGCGAACGTGGTCTTGCCCGCGCCGTTCGGGCCGGCCATGACGAGGCAGACCGGGGCGGTGGGGGTGATCGTCGGGGAGGTCATGGGGGATGGGTGGCAGGTGCCCGGATGGTAAACCGGGGCGCTTTCACTGCCTCTGGCCAATACCCGATAGAAGAATTTCCGAACTGAGGACTTGTCACCCGCGCCCGCCAAGGCACCTGAGGGAGAGAAGGAGGGAGCGAAGGGGCAAGCCTCGACCCTGCACGCCGCGGCGGTGAAGCCTGACCGGCGTGTGGGGCTGGCCCCTTGCGGAACGGCATGACGCGCACCATCGGTCGGTCAGTCGGTCGCATTCGGGGGTCGCGTGCGGTTTCGACGCACGCGACAGGCTGCCTTCAGGGCTCGAACGCCCCACCACACCCGTGGCAGCTTGCGCCTCTGGGTCGCCGGTGTCGTGGTTCCCGCTCTACCGGCGTGGGAGGCCCGCGCGCCGAGCCGGGACGCGCACAGGGGGCGACAAGTCCGTGGAAGAGAACCCCTGTGGCGTGACGTGCAGACGCGCGGGCGCCGACGAGCGCCCCGAGGAAGTCAGGGGGCGCGCGGAGTCGGTCGGTCCGTGGAGGGCGGGGTCAGCGCAGGCGGGGAGGACGGAGGTGCCAGCGGTCGAGGGCGATGACGCGGAAGGTGCGTTCACGCAGGGCGAGGCGGCGCAGCCAGCCTGGGCGCAGGCGGGCGAGGGCGAAGGGGCGGAGGAGGAGGTGGTGCATCGTCGCGCTCGCGGTCACAGGCCCAGACGGCGGGCGGTGTGGGGATGGACGAAGCGCTCTTCGGCGGTGGGCTGCGAGGCGGGGCCGCCAGCGAGCCGGGAGCCGAGGTCGCAGCGCCAGGCGATGAGGGCGAGCAGGTCGCCGAGCACGCCGTGCAGCGGGCTGCGCTCGGGGTGGGCGACGACGAGTTCGCGCAGGCTGTCGAGGTCGGCGGCGATGTCGGAGAACAGGTCGGCGAGGCCGGGGAGGTGGAGATCGTCGGGCGTGGGGACGCCGGGGAGATGAGCGGTGTCAGCCATGAATGGCTCCTTCTGACAGGAATCGAACCTGCCTACCCCCACGCCAATGAGGGCGGCAGACCGTGCGAGGTTGGCGTACCGGAGAAGGGCCGGCGAGTCTTGCGACTCCCCCGCACGGCCCGCCATAGACGAAGCCATGCACGCAGCCCACATCGTACTGACGTGAAAAAGCCGCGTTGGGCGCGGCTGCTGCGCCTTCTGTCGGGACGCCAATCCCGTGCTCGCAGTGAGTGCGAGCGGGGCGGATGCTACACCGACGCCAGTGGAGGCAGTGGAACGCCTCGCATGTTGTTACGTGTGAGGAGTTGGTGAATGGGGTGGCCGCCATCGACATTGATGGGCTGTGCGCACTGCCGCAGCAGGTACTGGTGTCCGGTGGAGGTGGCTGCGGCAGGCCAGGTCGGCCGGGGTGACGTTGCATCGGTGGAGTCTTATCGAAGACCGCCACCATGATGCGCGGGCAGGGCCTGTTTGCAGTGCCCACCAACGCTCCGACGGTGTTGATGCGCTCAGGTGGGCCGCACCACCGCAGCCCAGGTGCGGCGTGCTGGTTTGCACTGGCACCGCACCCGACCATCCCTGCATGGACGTCAGTGGCGGCTAACACACCCCACTCATGGGCGCATCCTCTGCTTTGTGGATTCAACGCTTATGGGCTTTGTTGCACAACTCCGCCGAAGCCGAGTTCCCCCTGACCCCAGACGGAGTTACGCCATAGCCTGCGTCACCGGGGTGCCCAGGTGGGTGAAGCGGTTGAGCACCGCGGCCCTCACCTGCAACTCCACCACCTGCCGCTCGAAGGTGCGTGCCATCACCCGCTCGCCCAGCAGCTTGAAGCAGCGCATCTTCGTCTCCACCAGCGAGCGCCGGTGGTAGCCGCTCCACTTCTTCCAGATCCCCCGCCCCAACCGATTCGTCGCTCTCAGGATCTCGTTGCGCGCTGCCGCCCCCGGCCGCTTGGCCTTCCACGGCTGGGCGTTCTTGCGCGTCGGTATCACCGCCTCGGCTCCCCGCTCGGCGATCGCGTCGTGGCAGTCCTGCGTGTCATACGCCCCATCCCCGCTCACCGACAGCACCACCTCCTCGTCCGGAATCTGCCCGAGCAGCTCCGGCAGCATCGGCGCATCCCCCACGCTGTTGTCCGTCACCTCGATCGCCCGGATCTCCAGCGTCTGGGCGTCGATCCCCAGGTGTACCTTGCGCCACTGCCTGCGGTACTCCGCCCCGTGCTTCTTGGTCTTCCACTCGCCTTCGCCCAGCATCTTGATGCCCGTCGAGTCCACCAGCAGGTGCAGCCCGCCCCGGCTCGGCCTGGCCTTGATCTCCACCGTCAGCCGCTTCTCCCGGCGGCTCATCGTGCTGTAGTCCGGCGCCTGCCACTCCAGCCCCGACAGCCCCAGCACGCTCTGCACGAACCCCTGCGTCTGGCGCAGCGCCAGTCCGAACAGCACCTTCATCGTCAGGCAGCACTGCACCGCCGCGTCGCTGTACATCGCCGGTCGCCCCGGCTTGCCGCTGACCGGTGCGGCCTGCCACGCCATGTCCCGGTCCAGCCACATCGTCAGCGAGCCCCGCGCCCTCAGCGCCTTCGTGTACGGCGCCCAGTTCTTCGTCACGTACTTCTGCTTGGCTGGCTTGCTCATCCTGTCAGCCTACCTCACCGCTCGACCATCGGCCGGCGGGGTGGGTTGTGCAACAAAGCCAAGCGCAGCCGAAAAGCCAAATTTGATGCAAATTGATACAATAAGCTGTTTCTAAGTTGTTGATTTCATTGGATTTTTTCGACCACCTTGAAAGCACTGCCCGCTACAGCACCTGCCCCGTGGGTAGCTTGGCGGCGTTAAGCGTCAAAGGGACGACTCACACAATCGGAGTGCAAAATGACCGAACAAGAACTGGCTGCTGGCAAAGAGCAACTCGCCACCGAGCGGTTCAAGCTCGAACGTGAGAAGTCGGAATTCGAGCAGAAGAAGCTTCAGCGCGTAACCATCGCGGTGTCGACGGTTGCAGTCTTTGTCTCATCGCTTCAAGTCGGCGTTGCATTTCTGCAGAGTCGATTGGCCGCAGCGCAAACGGTGGAGAAGTTTATCCCACATTTGCAAAGGACTGAAACTAGAGATGCGGCGCTATTGACAATGTCGGTTTTCACTGATCAGTCGTTCGTCACTCAATTAGCGGAGAAGCTCAAGGCAACCGCTGTTCTTGAGACTCTACAAACGAAGGGGTCCTCGGAGGAGAAAGCTCAAGCGTCTACTGCCTTGTCTTCACTAGACCAACGCAGGCGCGCCTTAATCGAAGGAATGTTCTCCGCAGACAAGTCCGCGCGAATTTCTGCCACGACAGAGGTCGTTCGGCAGTGGAAGGGAGACGGGAAACTGGTGCCTGAATTGCTAGAATATGCCGCGACACGTGTGTCGAACCAAAGCGGAACAATTAATGCGCTAGTCGTGCTTCGGGAAATGGATCCGGAGCAACTTAAAGCCAACGCGACTGAATTGTCTGCTTGGTTAGAAAAGGCCAAGCAGAATGGTCCGCAAAGCGCTGGCTTGGTCAATGAAGTCACCATCCGAATGGGTAGCGCCAAGTGACGTCTCTCAAGAAAATCCTTCCAAGTGATTGATTTTCGATGAGTTTTTCAGGAGACTTTGGCAACCGGTTCGACAGGCACGAGCGTCATGCCGAGTTACTGCGCTCGCCTGGAGAGGTTGTTGATCACGCGCTGGCGGCGATCAGCCCGGCCGCGCACACGCCACCTTGTGCAGCAGCTCCAGCAGGATCTGCCGCTCACCCTCCGACAGCGCCGCCAGCAACGCCCGCTCGGTCTGCAGCAGCAGCGCCAGCGCCTGTGAGACGAGCTGCTCCCCGTCGGGCGTGATGCGCAGCGACTGCGCGCGCCGGTCGGTGGTGCTGCGCTCGCGCAGCAGCGTGCCGCGCTGGGTCATGCGGTCGAGCCAGGTCGTCATCGCCGGGGCGGTCATCGCCAGCGCCTTGGCGAGCTTGGACGGCGTCACGCTGCTGTTCTCCCGGACCAGTTGCAGGATCGTGAACTCCACCGGCCGCAGGCCCAGCGGCTGCCCCACCACGCGCTCGAACACCTCGTTGGTGACGATCGTCGCCTGCGCGAGCTGGTAGCCGAGCAGGGCGTGGATGCCCTTTTCCTCCAGTCCGCCCTTGGGCGTGAGGTCCGTCTGCGGGCGCTTGGTGTGGGGCATGGCGTGGGGATCCGGGTGGCCGGCCAGTGTAGCAATCCGAGGGAATTCACCGATTCGTCCGCACTTTTGCTTAATTAGATTAACTAGTTCGTACAGTAGTCAGCAGACGCATCAGGAGACAACCATGCGCAGAAACTTCGTTTTCCGACCTATCGGTGCCTTGTCCGTGGTGGCCGCCGCGGCCGGCTTGGTGGCGTGCGGTGGCGGTGATGACACCACGACCGCGACCCCCACGATCCCCCAGCTCACGGCCGCACAGGCCGGCACGCTCTCGGCCGCCTGCGCCAGCCTGACCGGCTTCACCTACGCGGGCGTCACCATCGACAGCGCGGCCACGGTCCCCGCCGGCACGCTCACGCTGGCGGGCCAGCCCGTGGCCGAACACTGCCGCGTGGCCGGCAAGCTCGGCTCGCGCACTGGCAGCGACGGCCAGACCTACGCCATCGGCTTCGAGATGCGCATGCCGCAGGCGTGGAGCGGCCGCTTCTACTACCAGGGCAACGGCGGACTCGACGGCAGCGTGGTCACCGCCACGGGCGCGACCGGCGGCGGCCCGACCACCCATGCGCTGCAGCAGGGCTTCGCCGTCATCAGCTCCGACGCCGGCCACACCGGCGCCCAGACGGCCGCGTTCGGCTTCGAAGCGCAGGCCCGCCTCGACTACGGCTACCAGGCCGCCGCCAAGCTCACCCCGATGGCCAAGGCGCTGGTCAAGGCCGCGTATGGCCGCGCACCGGACCGCTCCTACTTCGGCGGCTGCTCCAACGGCGGGCGCCACACGCTGGTCGCCACGAACCGGCTCGCGGAGGAATACGACGGCTTCCTGGCCGGCGCCCCCGGCTACAACCTGCCCAAGGCCGCGGTCTCGCAGATCTGGGGCGCCCAGCAGTACGCCCGCGCCTACACCGTCGGCGCGACGACCACGGCCAACGGCAGCACGATCGCCGACCTGGCCACCGCCTTCACCCCCGCCGAGCGCACGATGATCGCCGGCCGCATCCTGGCCAAGTGCGACGCGCTGGACAGCGCCGCCGACGGCATCGTCTCGGACACCGCCGCGTGCCAGAAGGCGTTCAGCCTGGCCGACGACGTGCCCACCTGCAGCGGCGATGTCCGCGACGGCACCTGCCTGACCGCGCTGCAGAAGGACGTGCTCGCCAACATCCACGCCGGCGCCCGCACCAGCACCGGCACGGCGATCTACAACACCTTCCCCTTCGACGCCGGCATCTCCGGCAGCGGCTGGGCGGCCTGGGAGTTTGTCAACTCGCTGGCGCTCGACCCGCTGGCGGCGGGGGTCGTGTTCAATGCCAACCCGGCCTTCCTCGCCAACCCGCTGACCGCCTCCATCGACGCCCTGGCCGCCGGCATCACCGCCACCAGCGCCACCTACACCGTCTCCGGCATGGACTTCATGACGCCGCCGACGCCGTCGAACCTGTCGGTGCTGAAGAATCGCGGCGCCAAGGTGATGGTCTACCACGGGGTCAGCGACGCGGTGTTCTCCTACGACGACTCGGTCACCTGGATCAAGAACCTCGCCAGCGCCAACGGCGGCGACGCCAGCAACTTCGCCCGCCTCTACGGCGTGCCGGGCATGAACCACTGCTCGGGCGGCCCCGCCACCGACCAGTTCGACATGCTCACGCCGCTGGTGCAGTGGGTCGAACAGGGCAAGGCGCCGGACTCGGTCGTCGCCAGCGCCCGCGGCACAGGCAACGCCGGCGGCGTCAACGCGGAAGTCCCGACGACCTGGGCCGCCACGCGCACCCGCCCGCTGTGCGCCTACCCCAAGGTCGCCAAATACAAGGGCACCGGCAGCCTGGAACTGGCCGACAGCTTCGCCTGCCAATGAGCGGCTGAACCCGCGTGACAGACGGGCGGCGGGGCCATGGTGCAATCTTCGGCTGGAGCCACACCCACCACCCCGGAGACCGCCATGCCCTTCACCGCCCTGTACCTCACCAAGACCGACGGCGCCTTCGCGGCCCGTCTGCGCGACGACCTGACCGACGACGAGCTGGTCGCCCACACGGGCGATGCCAACGTCGTCATCCGTCTCGACCACTCGACGATCAACTACAAGGACGGTCTCGCGCTGACGAACCGCAGCCCGGTCGTGCGCCAGTGGCCGATGGTGCCGGGCATCGACGGCGCGGGCACGGTCGAGTTATCCACAAACCCGCGCTGGCAGGTCGGTGACCAGGTTATCCACAATGGATGGGGTGTCGGCGAGACCCACTGGGGCTGTCTGTCGCAGAAGGCGCGTCTGAGGGGCGACTGGCTGATCGCCCGCCCTGCAGGGTTATCCACAGCCCAGGCGATGGCCATCGGCACGGCCGGCTACACCGCGATGCTCTGCGTGATGGCGCTCGAAGACGCCGGATTGCGCCCTGAAAGCGGCGAGATCCTCGTCACGGGCGCCAGCGGCGGCGTGGGCAGCGTGGCCCTCGCGCTGCTCGCCAGCCTTGGCTACCGGGTCGTGGCGTCCACCGGAAAACTCGACGAAGCCGAGTACCTGCGCGCGCTCGGCGCTGCCGAGGTGATCGACCGGGCTGGGTTATCCACAGCCGGCAAGCCGCTGCAGAAGGAGCGCTGGGCCGGTGTCGTCGATTCGGTCGGCTCGCACACCCTCGCCAACGCGCTGGCGCAGACCCGCTACGGCGGCGCGGTCGCAGCCTGTGGATTGGCGCAAGGCATGGACTTGTCCACAAGCGTCGCGCCCTTCATCCTGCGCGGCGTGCGGCTGCTGGGCGTGGACTCGGTGATGTGCCCGACGGCGCGCCGGCAGCAGGCCTGGGCGCGGCTGGCGACGGATCTGGACCTCGCCAAGCTGGCGTCGATGACCCGCACGGTCGGGCTGGCCGAGGCGCCGGCGGTGGCTGTGGATATCTTGGCCGGGAAGGTCCGCGGGCGGGTGGTCGTGGACGTCAACGCCTGAAGCGCGCGCCCGCCTTCCTCCACCGTCAGCCGGCGGCGTCCGCCAGGAACCCGCGCTCCGCCGCGATCGTCGCCTCATGGTCCATCAGCTCGGCGAACAGCGCGGGCGGAATCGTGATGCTGCCGACGCCGAGGGCGAGCAGGTCGAGGTAGGCCTGCCGGCTGCGGATGCTGGCCACCAGCAGCCGCATCGGCGCGCCGCTGGCGGCCACCAGCGCCTGCATCCGGCCGATCAGCGCGAGGCCGTCCACGCCCGAGTCGTTGAGTCGGCCCAGGTAGGGCGCCGCGTAGGCCGCGCCGAGTTGGGCGGCAAAGTGCGCCTGCTCCAGCGCGTAGACCGCCGTGTAGGTCACCGGCACGCCGCGGGCGGTGAGGGCCGCGCCGGCGGTCAGCCCGGCGCGCGTGGCCGGGATCTTCACGACGAGCTGGCCCGCATCGAAGGGCCGCAGCAGCGTCTCGGCGTCGGCCAGCATGCCGTCCACATCGGACGAGCGGACCTGCGCCTGCACCTGCTGCGCGCCCAGCCGCAGCAGCGTCGTCAGCAGGCCGGGCAGGGCGTCCCAGGTGACACCCGCCCGCTTCAACAGCGTCGGGTTGGTTGTCACGCCATGCACCACCGGATGCGGCAGGCACTGGCGTAGCGCGGGCAGGTCGGCACTGTCAAGGTAAAGGTGGAATGGCTGGGTCACGGGAGTCCTCGCATGGCGCCATTATTTGCGCAGCAGCCGCTTGCGCCGGATCACGTCGATCCACACCGCGAGGATCACCACTGCGCCGATGGCCATCATCTGCTTGAACTGCGAGACCTCCAGCAGGTTCATGCCGTTGCGGATCATGCCGATCAGGATCGCGCCCAGCAGGCTGCCCCAGAGGCTGCCGCGTCCGCCGAACAGCGAGGTGCCGCCCAGAATCACGGCCGCGATCGCGTCCAGCTCGAACATCTGCGCCATCTTGCCGCTCGACGAGTCCATGCGGCCCATCAGCACGATCGCCGCCAGCGCGCACGACAGCCCCGACACCAGGTAGACGCCCAGCTTGTACCAGCGGATGTTGATGCCGACCTGGCGCGCGCCCATCTCGTTGGAGCCGATGGCGTAGACGTAGCGGCCGAGCTTGGTGCTTGACAGGATGAAGCCCATCAGCGCGTAGAACAGCACCATCACGATGATCGGCATCGGAATGCGGAACAGATCGCCGTTGCCGATGAAGGGGAAGGGCTCGGGCAGGCCCGCCATGTCGAAGCCGCCGGTCGATTCGAACGCCAGACCGCGCCACAGCGTCAGCCCACCCAATGTGACGATGAACGACGGAATGCCGACGAAGGCGACAAGATAGCCGTTGAAGAGACCAACGGCCGCGCCGATGCCGACCGCGGCCAGGATCGCCAGATACGGGTTGATGCCCAGCTTGACCATCATGTAGCCGGCCACCGCGCCCGCCAGGGCGGTCAGCGCGCCAACCGCCAGGTCGACCCCGCCGGTCAGGATCACGAAGGTCTGCCCCCCGGCCAGCAGCGCGATCACCGACGCCTGCACCAGGATGTTGCTCAGGTTGCGACCGCTCAGGAAATACGGCGAGGCGATCGACAGGAACACCCCCAGCACCAGCACGGCGACCAGGGCCCCGTACCACTCTTGTCGTGTGATGTAGCGCATGGCTCTTTGTCCGAGTTTCAGTCAGGTTTCAGGGCTTGGAAACAGCAACGGCCGGACCTCAGAGGCCCGGCCGTCGTGTCACGGATTCAGCCTGATCAGTCGAATCGACGGATCACTTCTTCTTCATGAACTGGCCGACGCCGGAGTCCTTGGCGAACTGGTCGACGTTGGACGGCAGGACCAGGAAGCTGCCGGTGTCGATGCGGGCATCGACCTTCTTGCCGTTGGCCGCAGCGATGGCGGTTTCCACGCCGACGGCGCCGATCTTGGCCAGCATCTGGGCGGCGTTGGCCTGCTGCCAGCCGTCCTTCATCATGTCCAGGCCGCCGGGCGAGCCGTCGAAGCCGGCGATCTTGATCGAGCCGGGCTTCAGGCCCGCCGACAGCATCGCGGCCTTGGCGCCGAGCGCGCCGCCGTCCCAGGCGCAGGCGATGACCTTGGCGCCCGGGTTGGTGCGCAGCGCGGCTTCGACGCCGTTCTGGGCCATGGTCTGGTCCCAGGTCGTCGGCACGTCGACCACCTTGACGCTCTTGCGCTTGGCGTTCAGGCCCTGCAGGAAGCCTTCACGGCGCTCGCGGCCGGTGGACTGGCCCTGGTCGCCGGTCACGTAGATGACGGTGTCGCCGTCCTTGATCTGGTCAGCCGCCCACGAACCTTGCACGTTCGCCGCCTTGATGTTGTCGGTGGCGACGTAGCTGGTGATCTTGGCGCCGGTGATGCCAGTGTCCACGGCGACGACGTGGATGCCGGCGGCCATGGCCTTGTTGATCGCCGGGGCAATGCCCGCGCTGTCGACCGGGGCGATGGCGATGGCGTTGACCTTGCGGGTGATCATGTCCTCCACGATCGCCAGCTGCTTGGACAGCTCGCCCTTTTCAGCGGCCAGCTCGATGAACTTGACCCCGGCCTTCTTCGCCGCATCCTTGGCGCCGCCGTTGATCAGCGTCCAGCCTTCGTTGGTGTTGCCGTTGGTGATGTAGGCGATGGTCTGCGCCTGTGCGGCCGACATCATCAGGCCCGCGGTGAACATGACTGCCGCCAGACGGCCCAGGGTGCGATGGAATGACATGGCTTGTCTCCAGGAATGGATGCTCGGAATCGATGGTGGGGTGTCCAGCAGGTCCGGCCCGGTGGCCGCGTCAGGGTCAACCTGCGGTGACGTGCATTGGATGCGCCTCCGCCCTGTAAGTAAACTTAGGTGATTTACTCATGCGCTGCCCTGGGCTCTGGGGCATCCTCGGTGCCATCTTCCCTGACTGTCAAGGACGTCCCGCCATGGCCCTTTCCACGAACACCCCGCGGCCCGTGCTGGAGATCAGCGGTCTGACCAAGCACTACGGCGGCGTGAAGGCGCTGACGGATGCGCAGTTCTCGCTGGCTCCGGGTGAACACGCCGCGATCGTGGGCGACAACGGCGCGGGCAAGAGCACCTTCGTGCGCCTCATCACCGGCGTGGAACAGCCCAACAGCGGCACCATCGCGCTCGACGGCCAGCCGGTCCGCTTCGATTCTCCGCTGGATGCCCGCGAGCAGGGCATCGAGACCGTCTACCAGACGCTCGCGCTGGCCGAAGACCTCGACGTGCCGGCCAACATCTTCCTGGGCCGCGAGATCACGCGGCTGTCGCTGGGGCCGCTGTCGATCCTGAACCACAAGGCGATGCGCGCCCAGTCGGTCGAGATGCTGTCCACCACCGGCGTGAAGATCCAGGACCTGAGCGAGAGCCTGCGCGGCATGTCGGGCGGGCAGCGCCAGTGCGTGGCCATTGCGCGGGCGGCGGGGTTTGCCAAGAAGCTCATCATCCTCGACGAGCCGACCGCCGCACTCGGCGTACAGGAAACGGCCCGTGTCGAGCAGATCATCAAGGGACTGAAGCAGCGCGCCATCCCGCTCATCATCATCAGCCACAACCTGCGCCAGGTCTTCGATCTCGTCGACCGCATCTGGGTCTTCCGCCAAGGGCGCATCATTGCGAACCTGGAGACGCGCCACACCCACCCCGAGCAGATCGTCGGCCTCATCACTGGGGCGATCGATCCGGCCCGGCTGGTGCGGGAGCCCGTTGCCACTCCCTGAACCCGATCCCGATGCACCAGATGACCACGCCCTTCGAAGCCGATGAACGGGCCGTTCGCGGCTCCAACCACACCGGCATGCGCCAGTTCAACGAGCGCATCGTGCTGCAGGCCATTCGCCTGCATGGCGCGATCCCGAAGGCCGACCTCGCCCGGCTGACGCAGCTCTCGTCGCAGACGGTCTCGGTCATCGTCAGCCGGCTGCTCGACGATGGGTTGCTCATCAAGCAGGAGCGCATCCGCGGCAAGATCGGCCAGCCCTCGGTGCCGCTGTCGCTCGACCCGGATGGCGCGATCAGCCTGGGCGTGCAGGTCGGCCGGCGCAGCCTCGAAGTGCTGGCCTGCGACTTCGTCGGCAAGGTGCGCTTCCGCCATGAATTCCACTACGCCTATCCCGATCCGGCGCAGGTGCTGCCCTGCATCCAGCAGGGGCTGGATGCGCTGCAGACCCAGCTCGGCCCGCTGTGGAGCCGTGTGGTGGGCCTGGGGCTGACGGCGCCGCTGTCGATGGACAAGTGGTCGAGCCTGCTCGGCTCGCAGGCCCACAACGCGCTGGCCGGCTGGCAGCACATGGACCTCAAGCAGGAGGTCGAGGCGCTGACCCACCTGCCGGTGAGCTTCGCCAAGGACACGACGGCCGCCTGCGTGGCCGAGCTGCTGCAGGGCCACGGCCAGAACGTGCGCAGCTTCCTCTATGTCTTCGTCGGTACCTTTGTCGGCGGCGGCCTCGTGCTGTCGGGCCACATCGACATCGGCCACCGCGGCAATGCGGGCGCCATCGGCTCCTTGCCGGTCGGTGTGGCGCGCGACGGTGCGGCACCGCAGCAGTTGCTCGAAGTCGCGTCCGGCTGGCAGCTCGAACAGGCCTTGCTCAGGGCGGGGCTGGATCCGCTGCTGGTGCAGCAGAACACGATCATGGACCACGCCTACGCGGTCTACACCGAGCCCTGGCTGGAGCAGGCCGGGCTGGCGCTGGCGATGACGGTGGCCAGCAGCGCGGCCATGCTGGACCTGGACGCCGTCGTCATCGACGGCTCGCTGGCGCGCCCGCTGATCGACGCACTGCTGCAGCGCACCCGCGAGCGGCTGGCCGCCTACAAGTTCGACGGCATGCACCAGCCCGCGCTGCTGGCCGGCCGCGTCGGCGCCCACGCCCGCGCGCTGGGCGGCTCGCTGCTGCCGCTGCACACGCAGTTCTTCCCGGACAAGGACATCTTCCTCAAGCCGTCGATGGCGTGATCCCAGGGTTATCCACAGGCAGCACGCGCCGACTCTCGAAGCGCCGCGCCGCCCCCGTCACCGGATCCATGAACGCGATCTCCCGCGCCAGCAGCCGCAGCGGCTCCGTGTAGTCCGGCTCGGCGCCGGGTGCCAGATCCGGCTGCAGCACGGGATAGATCCGGTCGCCGACGATCGGGATGCCCAGCGCGTTCAGGTGCACCCGCAGCTGGTGCTTCTGCCCCGTCTGCGGCGTCAGGCGGTAGCGGGCCAGCGGGCCGTGGCGCTCGATCAACGCGATGCGCGTCACGGCGTTCGGCTCGCCGTCCACCTCCTGCATCTGCATGAAGGCGTCCTCGCGCTCGGCCAGCCGGCTGCGGCGCTCCAGCGGCAGGGTTGTGGATAACTCGGCATTCCAAGGCGCCACCGCCTCGTACACCTTGTGGACAACCCGGTCGCGGAACATGGACTGGTAGGCATGCCGCGTCTCCGGTCGGATGGAGAACAGCACGACTCCAGCGGTTTCCCGGTCCAGCCGGTGCATCGGCACCAGCGTCTCGATCCCGGTCAGCCGCTTCAGCCGCACCAGCAGCGTCTCCTGCACATAGCGCCCCTTGGGCGTCATCGGCAGGAAATGCGGTTTGTCCACCGCCAGCAGCCAGTCGTCCTGGAACAGGATCTCCGCCTCGAACGGGATGCGCGGCTCGGGTGTGTCCAGCGTGCGCCAGTACCAGAGCGTGCTGTGGACAACGCAGGGGGCATCGGCTGCGAGAGGCTGACCCTGCGCATCGAGTACCTCGCCGCGCCCGAGCCGCGCGCGCCAGCCCGTTTCCGGAATTGCGGATAACCTGTGGACAAGAAATTCCAGAACCGTCTGCCAAGGCCCCGGCGTGACGGCCACGCGGCTGGCGCTCACGCCGTCGCGCATCGGCGGCGTCCAGGCGGGCCGGGCGCGGCTCATGCGCCGCTGGCCGTGTCGAGCCGGCGGGCGCGTGCGAGCCGCCAGGCTTCGTCGGGCTGCGCCGGGTCGTAGACCTGCTCGGCGGTGGTGGCGGTCTCGCGCAGTTGGGCGTCCAGCGCGATGCGGTTGTCGAACACGAAGCACTCGCCGCGCCAGAGGTCGTCGGGTTCCGGCGCGGTGGCGGTCTGCTGCAGGTAGTTCAGGATGCCGCCGTCGAGCTGGAACACCTCCAGCCCGAGTGCTTCGCGCATCCACACCCCCGTCTTCTCGCAGCGGATGCCGCCGGTGCAGTACATCGCCACACGTTGTCCACAGGTTTTCCACAGAGGTGCCTGTGTGCGCACCCAGTCGGCAAAGTCCCGAAAGTTGTCCACACCCGGATCAGCCGCGCCCCGGAAATGCCCGAGCCGCCACTCGAAGCGGTTGCGGTTGTCCAGCACCACCACGTCCTCGTCTGTGAGCAACGCGCGCCAGGCGGCGGGGCTGAGGTGGGTCGCGGCGCGCTGGGCGGGGGTTTCGTCGAGGCCGCTGATGGCGGGCAGGCCGAGGGCGACGATCTCCGGCTTGACGTGGACCTTCATGCGGGCGAACGGCGCGGTGATGCACAGGCTGCGCTTGAAGTGCAGGCCGGCGAAGGCTCCGCCGAACACCGGGGCGCCGGTCAGCGCCGCCTCGAAGGCGGTCACCGCGGCCGCCGGGCCGGCGACCACGCCGCTCAGGCCTTCGGTCGCGACGACGAGGCTGCCGAGCACGCCGGTGTCGCGGCTGCATGCCCGCAGCGCTTCGGCGGTGGCGGCGGGGTCGTCGAGCCGGGTGAAGCGGTAGAACGCGCTGTGGATAACTTCAGGCGCAGCGTGGTCGGTCATGGCTTGGCCGCCTGCGTGGGGATCACCAGATCGGCCACCACCGGCCGGTGCTCCGAGCCGCCGCGCCAGCCGACCCAGGCCTCGCGCACGCCGATCTCCGGGCTCACCAGGATGTGGTCGATGCGCAGGAAGCTCACGCCCGGCTTGAGCGAGTGGCCGTGCGTGAAGCCCCAGCCGATGCCGCCCAGCGAGAAGGCGTTGCGCAGACCGATGCCAAGCAAGGTCTGCACGACGGCCGAGTGCTCCGGTGCGTTCAGGTCACCGGCGACGATGGTGGGCCGGCGCAGCGGTGCCAGCGCCCCGGCGATGCGGTCGGCCTGCGTCATGCGGTCGGCGAAGTTGGTGTTCCAGTCGTCCAGACCGCCCAGGCGTTCTTCACGGGTGGCGTTCAGCCCCTCGCGCGGGGTCAGCAGGTGGGTGGTGACGAGATCGAGGGTGGTGCCGTCGATGTCCACGGTGCAGCGCACGTACTCGTGTTTCTCGCCACGGAAGGACATGTCTGCCGGTGCGCAGCCGCTGATCGGGAAGCGGCTGGCGACGGCGTACTCCCCGTAGGCGTAGAGCTTGTGCTTCGGCAGCACCTCGCGCATGCCGTAGGGCAGATCCCCGCGGCGCGATACCTCGCGGGCGTCCTGCATCACGAGGATGTCGGGCTGGTGCTGTTCGATCTCGTTGTTCAGCGGCACGAAGCCGCCGTGGCGGAACACTGCGCGGTAGGACTTGATGTTGTAGGTCATGAAGCGCACGGTGCGGGTGCCCGGAGCGTCCGGTGCCAGCTCGGTGCGACCCCGGCCGAGCGAGAGGTCGGTGACCACGGTGCCCATCAGCCCGAGCGCCAGCACCGCGACCAGCCGCCAGCCCCAGCCCAGCAGGAAGGACAGCCCGAGCGCGAGGCCCGCTGGCACCACATAGGCCAGGAAGGGCACATAGCGCAGCAGCTCGGCCCAGCCCGCGCGCGGCGGCCCGAATCGGTAGAGCAGGGCCAGCCCGACTGCACACAGCAGCGACAGGACGACCAGCAGACGGGCCAGCCACCGGATGGCGGGGGATGCAGCAGTGGGCGAGGAACTCAAGATGCGGGACTCCGGAACAGAGGAACGATTGTCGCTGTCGCCCGGTGCGCGCCACCGTGGTGGTTGGGCGCGGGGGCTGGCAGGTGGATCAGTTCTTCGCCGTTGTGGTTCCGCTGCTGCGCTCGAACACGGGCCAGTGCGGCACCGTGCCCGGCTCCACCTGTCCCCAGGCGCTGTGGCGGCCGACGGTGTCGCGCAGCGTGTCGATCTGCTGCGTCAGACAGCTGCGCAGCTTCAGCAGCGGGGCGGCGGCCGCGGCCGATCGCACGTCCCGCACCGCCAGCACCGCCTCGGTCGCCACCGTCGGCACGCCCTGCGCGCCCAGGTGGCTGTAGGTCAGCCGGGCCGGGCGGTAGACATGGCGCAGCCGCGACACCCAGGGCTCGGGCACCGACAGCAGCTTGATGCTCCGGTCCAGCCCCGCCATCCAGGCCAGCGGTGCGCCGCCCACCGCCAGCACCGCGTCGATCCGGCGCTGGCGCAGGGCCTGCATCGCGTCCTCGGGGCCCTTGAACTCGGTGATGCGGTAGTCCACTTCGGCCTGCAGCTGCACCAGCCGGGCCGTCACCACACCGCCGCCCCAGGCGCCCACGCGGCGCTGGCCCAGGTCGCCCAGCGTCTGCAGCACGACCTCGCGGCCCCCGAGTCCGCCCAGCTTGCCCCCCAGCCAGGCGCCTTCCACCAGCGGCGCGTTCAAGGCCAGCAGGTGGATCGGCTCCGGGTGCAGGGCCACGAGGGCGCGGATGCGGGCGAGGTCTTCGGTGGTGCGCCGTGCGTGCAGCACGTCGGTCTGCACGAAGGCCGCGGCCACCTCGTTGCGCAGCAGCCGGTCGATCGACTCGTTCGAGCCCGAGGCCGGCTGGTCGGTCAGGGCCAGTCCGGTGCCAGGGCCACAGACCTCGGCCAGATCCTTGAACATCGTCGCGTAGGTGCCCTGTGGCAGGCCGGTGGACACGGGCAATGGGGACGGGGCTGTCTGGGCGACGCCGCTGGTGCAGGCGGCGGCGAGCAGCCAGGCGGTGGCGACGGCCGTGGTGTCGGGGCTCATGGTGTTTCCTTGGTGTCGGATCCGAAGATCCGGAGGTGACCGAGCGGGATGGGGGCCACGTCCACGGCTGCGTGCGGGGCGCTGCGGTCGGCGGGCTGGCTCCACCACAGGGACAGACCGGTCAGCACGGCGATCAGCAGCAGCGAGACGATGAGGCGGTAGTACTTCATGGCTGGGTGCTCCGGGTCAGGATCTGGGGGGTTGCGGGTGCGGGTGTCTGGGGAAAGGGTGGCAGGGCGTGCAGGTCCGTCACCAGCGCGGTCTCCAGGCTGGCGAAGGCGCGGTTCATCTCCAGGCGCACGCTGTCGAGGGCGGTGCGCTCCATCAGCAGCGCCATCGGATCGCCCCGGGTGGCGTCGAGCGACTGGCTCAGGACGCGTTCGGCCTCGACCAGCGCCCACTCGGTGCGGGCGCGCTCCACCTCCTGCTCGAAGGCGGCGACCGATTCGGCCGCGGTGCGCAGCGCGCGCTTCTTCTGTTCCCGCAGCTGCTCGGCGCGCTGGGCGCGCTCGCGCCAGCGGGGCGCGGCGTCCGGGTGGCGCAGGGCGAAGGTGTTCGCCTGGTCGACGAAGGCGTCGATCTGCGCCAGGGCGCCCTGCAGCTGCACGCTGGCCTGGGTCAGGGCGGTGCGGCGGTCGAGCAGCAGGTTTTCCAGCGTCAGCAGCGGGTTGCCGCGGGCCTCGCCCTGCATCAGCCGCAGGCGCAGATGGGCCAGCTTCATCGCCAGCACGGGCGCCAGTTGCACGCCGGCCAGGCCCAGCGTGCCCGCCACCAGCAGCCCTGCCACCCCTTCCACCAGCAGGAAGGCCACCGGCGCCACCACCAGCGCGCAGCCCAGGCCCAGCCCCCAGGTCAGCGGCCGGGCGAGCCGGCTGGCGCGTTGCAGCGTGTGCCGAGGGTCGTGTGGTGCGGCGGCGTGCATGGTGGTCTCCTGGTGCGGGACGCGGGGATCGCGTCATGGGCATCAGGATGCGCGCCGAGGGGCGCGCCCTCCATATGGGGCCTCCCCTGTGGGACAGCGGGGCTTGGCCGGGGGTGTCCCGCCTGCGCTTCAGCGTCGTGTGGCCCGCGGAATGCCCTGGGCGGCAGCCGGACCGGCGCTGGCGATACTCTGGGGCGAGATGCCCGACAGCGGCGCCAGCTCGAAGTTCAGGTCGGTGCGGGCCCCGCTGAGCGTGAGGATGGGCGGATCGCCACCGCCCGACAGCAGCGGGTAGGCGCCGCAGGCCTCCCCGCGCTGGCAGATGAAGTCGTCGTTGTCCAGATCGCCGCCCGCCATCACCTGCAGGCGCGGACGGGACCAGCCCTCGAAGCGCCAGGTGTAGCGGCCGGCGTTCCAGACCGCCTGCACGTCGGTGACGGTCTCGCCCGTGTCCGGGTCGATCAGCAGCACGTAGACAGGCCCGAAATCCGCCGTGGTCGCCGCGCTGCCGCTGGCGGTCTTCACCACGGTGAGCTGCACGGTGAAGCTGCGGGCCGGGGCGAGCGTGACGGTGACCTGGGGATAGAACGTGCCGCTGCTGGGGAAACGGCTGCGGTCGACGCTCAGGGTCCAGGTGCCCAGGCCGGTGGCGGGGTCGGTGGCGGTGGGCTGCGCAGTGACGGACGGGTGGTCGCTGGTGACCGACAGCACCCGTTCGGCCGTGGTGCTGCTGGCCTGCAGCTCGACGGTGGCGGTGGTGCGGAAGCTGCCGAAGTCGAGGGCGCTCGGGGACGCCGTGACCACCCCGCCCGCCACAGGTGGTGCGGTGCCGACCGAGGCCAGCGCGGCGTCCACCGCCTTGCGGGCATTGACCAGGCCCCAGCCGAAGCGTGTGTCACGGCCGGCGGCGCCGAGGTCGTCGGTCAACGCGCCCTGGGCGAGCAGGCTGTCGATGGCGATAGGGCCCAGGCTGGGGTTGAGGTAGCGCATCAGCGCGACCACGCCGGCCACATGGGGCGCGGCCATCGAGGTGCCCTGCAGCGGGCCGAAGGAGGCCTGGCGGCGCCCGGCGGCGTCGAAGGTGGCCAGGGCGCTGTAGACACCGTCCGGCGCGCCACTGCCAGAGCTGGACTGGCCCATGTCACCGCCCGGAGCGGCCACGGCGATCTGGGGGCCGGTCTGCGAATAGCCGGTGAGCTGGCGCTGGGCATTGGTCGCCCCGACGGCGATGGCGCCTGCGCAGTTGGCGGGGGTGCCCACGGCCAGGTTGTTGCCGCCATTGCCTGCAGCCGCCACGACGACGACCCCGGCGGCCCGCACGCGGCCGATCGCGTCGAGGTAGGCGGCGTCGCAGCTGCGGTCACCGCCCAGGCTCAGGTTGATGACATCGGCCCGGCGGGCGGGCACCAGGCCGCTGCGGTTGGGCAGACCGGCAGCGTAGAGCATGGCCTGCACGACATCGAGCGACAGCGCCCCGCGCGGCAGGATCACCCGCAGCGGCAGGATCTGCGCCATCGGCGCGACGCCGGCGCCGCCGAGCGCGTCGAAGGTGGCGGCGGCGGCCGTGCCGGCGACATGGGTGCCGTGGAAGATGGGCTGGTCGGCGGGGGTCTGCAGGTTGTCGCCCGTGGCGGAGTCGAGATCCCCGGCGCTGTTGACGGAGGCGAAGGTGCGGCCGCTGGAGAAGAGCTGCGGAGCCAGGTCCGGGTGGTTCAGCACGACCCCGTCGTCGATCACCGCCACCAGCGGGCGCTGGGTCGGACGGCTGGACAGGGCGGTGATGCGGGCCATCGCGGCGGGCAGGTTGATCTGCTCGTAGTGCCAGCGCTGGTAGCTGTAGCCGCGGTCGTCGGGCGGGAAGTTGCCCCAGAGCGCCGTGGGCTGGTCCACCCAGTTGGGCTGGACGTAGGCGTAGGCGCCCGTGGCCTGCAGGCGCTTGGCGTACTTGAGGGCGAGCAGCGCGGCGGGCTCGGCGGTGTCTGCCGGTGCATCTGCCGGTGCGTCGGCGTTTGCCGTGCGGCCCAGGGCGCGGGTGCGCAGGGGCGCGGCCTGTCCCGCGAGCACGGCCAGTCCGCGGGCGCGGGCGGCGGTGCCAGCGGGCAGCTGCAGCAGGTGCGGGCCCGGGCGGTCTGCGCCGACGGCCTGCAGACCGGCGGCCTGCAGGCGGGTCTGGACGGCGGCGAGCGCCTGCGCCGTGGGCGCGCCGGCCCCGCTGCGGGACAGGGCCATCAAGGTGGCCGGGTCGAAGCGGGCGGCGGTGGTGCGCTCGGCGCAGGCGCCCGCGCTGCCGGGGGCGCCGATGCGCAGGTTGTAGATCGAGGCCCCGGTGTAGGCGTAGACGTTGACGAAGTAGGCGCCGCTGGTGGTGATCTGCACACACTCGAAGCGGCTGTCCGCGCCGACCGAGGCGCCGACGATGCGCTGGCCATCGGCGGACCACAGGTAGAGGTCGACGTCGCTTTGCGCCGGGTCGCTGGCGAACTCCAGCTCGACCACCTGCCCGGCAACGAGGTCGACGCGGAAGTAGTCGTCCGGGTCGCCGGGCGTGAAGTTGTTGCCTGCCGGGCCGGTTTCGGCCTGGTTGACGGTGCCGTTCAGCAGCACGGGTGTGCCCAGCGCCTGGGCGAGGCTGGGCCGGTCGTTGACGCGGTAGGGCGCCTGGTTGACGTCGTTCAGGTCGGAGTCGACGGCGGCGGTCGGCGCGATGGACAGCACGCCGGAGAGCGTGTAGCCCGTGCTGGGGACCGGCACGGGGTCCGGATCCGGCGCGGGGGTGTCGATCCCGCTGCCGCCACAGCCCAGCAGCGCCAGCGCAGCCGCGGTGCTCAGGGCGAGGTGGTGCCACCGGGGGAGGCCTGTCTGGCGGGTCGGCACGTCAGTGGGCATGTCGGTCGCTCCCTTGCAGTGGTCGTCGCTGTCAATCTGGTGCAGGATCGTACTTCTAGAATGTAGAGAATTTCACGAAATCCCATGCGCCGGTCTGGCCGCATGGCGGGTGGGACCGAGGGAGGCGCCATGGTGTGGGCTGGAGTCAACGAGCCGCTGCTGATCGCAGGGCTGGGGGCGGTGCTGATCGGTGCACTGCTGCCCTGGCTGACGTCGGGCATGAGCACCGACCGCTGGCTGCGCGCTGCGCTGGCGCTGGTCGGCGCGCTGGCCTGTGGCGTGGCGCTGCAGCCGCTGCTGCGGTCGAGCGCGCTGTCGTCGACCGTGTCGGGGGCCGCGGCTTCTGCCGTGACCGATGTGCCCGTCCCCCCGGCGGCGGCCGTGCTGACCTCGGCGGCCTGTGTCGACACGCTGTCGCGCCGCATGGGCGAGCTGACGGCAGCATCCCGGCTGGCCTCCATTGTCGAGGCGGGCACTCCCGAACCCGCCGACCCGATCGGCCTGGTCAGCGGCAGTGCCACCGGCACCTACCACGCCGTGGCGGAGGATCTGGTCGGTGTCGCGCGCCGACAGGGGGTGCCGCTGTTCAACCGCGAGACGCTGGGCAGTCTGGACAACCTGCGCAAGCTCGCCGATCCGAAGGAAAACGCTGCCCTGGGGTTTGCGCAGTCGGACATCCTGTCGGTGCTGGCGCGGGCGGCGGATCCGGCCGACCGCAAGGCTGCGACGCTGCTGCGCCTGGTGCTGCCGCTGTATGCGGAAGAGGTGCATGTGCTGGCGCGCACCGGGGTGCAGTCGCTCGCCGATCTGGCCGGGCGGCGGGTCGTGACCGCGGCCAGTTCCCAGGGCAGCCTGCACACCGCCGAGAACCTGCTGCGCGCAGCCGGCGTCACCCCGGGCCAGCTCGACAACCAGCAGACGGCCGCCGCCGCGCTGTGCAGCGTGCTGACCGGGCGCGCCGACGCGATGGTGATCGTGGCCGGCAAGCCCACGCCGCACCTGGCCAGCCTCGATGCCCTGCTATCCCATCCCGCCCGTCCGCTCGACCAGGTCCACCTGATGCCGCTGGCGCTGCCGACGGACAACGTGGGCTACGAGGCGGCGCGCATCGGGCCGAACGACTACGCCTGGGTGCGCGAGCCGGTGGACACGCTGGCGGTGCGGGCCTTGCTGATGGCCTTTGATTTCTCGCCGCGGCGCACCGACTACCAGCAGCGCCGCTGCGGGCAGTTGAAGCGGCTGGGCGCGCTGCTGCAGCGTGAGCTGCCCGCGCTCGCCCGTCCGCCGCACCATGCCAAATGGCGCGAGGTCGACCCGACACGTCCTGTGAGCGGCTGGCGTGTCGACGCCTGTTCCCGCATGCAGGCCCGGCACTGAGCAGGTCCGCCGATGGTGAGTCACCCCGACGTTCTGCCCGCCGCCCCGCGCACGCGCATCCGCTGGCTGCAGCGTCTGGCGGTGGCCTCGGCCTTGGCCGCGGTGGCCTTGCTGCTCGCGCTGGTCTGGGAGCTGCTGCCGGCCCGGCTGGACCCGAACCGCGCAGCACCCGCCGCGCCCGCGGCCGTGGCGTCGGCGGCCCCCGCACCGCGCGACACGGCCGCTGGCGACGCCTGTGCGCGGCGGCTGATCGAGGCCTGGCAGCGCCTGAGCCCGACCCAGCGCCGCAGCGACCTCGACCTCCAGCCCCTGAGCGCCGACGCGCTGCGCTGCAGCGCCAGCCAGCCCGGCCTCGTCGAAGCCCACCTGCTGCGGCTGGACGATGGCCGCCCCGAGCGCTACCTGCACGGCGAGACCGAGGACTTCGCCACCCCGGAGTACCTCGCCCAGGCCCGTGCCCGGCTCGCGCGGGGCGGGCCGGTCGATCTGCCGGCGCCGTCCGGACACTTCACCGACCGGCTGCACGCCGTGCCCGACAGCCAGCCTGCGCTGATGCTGGTGCAGCGGTATGCCGCGCTCCCCGTGGCCGTGGCAGGGGCGTCCGCGGCGGCGGTGCCACAGACCGTGCCCGCGGCGGTGCGGCAGGTGCAGGTGCTGCTGTCGGTGCTGGCGGTCGGGCTGGTGGGAATGGTCGGGGCGAGCCTGCGCTGGCTGAGCCGCTCGCAGCGCGACTACCAGCACACCCTGCGCGAGGAGATCACCGCCCGCCAGGGCACTGCGCTGGCCCTGCGCAGCGAGATCGCCTTCCGCGAGGACATCGAGGAGTCGATCGGCGTGGGCCTGCGCGTGGTGAACCGCACGGGCGAGATCACCTACGTCAACCGCGCCTTCTGCGAGACCTCGGGCTGGCCCCGCGAGGCGCTGATCGGCGTCGCCCCGCCCTATCCCTTCTGGCCCCAGGACCAGACCGACCGGCTCGATGAACACCTCCATGTCATCCTCGCCGGCCAGGCGCGCCCCGATGGCTACCGCGTGCCGTTCGCCCGTCCGGACGGCACGCGCTGGACTGCCCAGGTCAGCGCCCGTGCCCTGGGCAGCGGCGAGGGCTGGATCCTCGCCAGCACCGACGTCACCCGCGAGCTGGAGGACCAGCGCCGCCTCGAAGCGCTGAACGACGAGCTGCGCCGGCAGTCCTCGGTCTACCTGCTCGGCGAGCGCGCGGGCGAGCTGCTGCACAAGATCTCCAACCACTGCGGCGCCTGCCTGAACGCGCTCGACGGGGTGCAGAAACACCTGCAGGCCGGCCGCCATGAACACCTCGGCGAGGGTGTGCGCATCGCCGGCCGCGCGGCACAGCACATGCGTGACATCGTCGAGCGCTTCCGCCCCTGGCTGCGCGACGAGGCCGCTGCCGAGCCCGCCAGCCTGCGCGAGACCGTGGCCGACGCGCTGGCCCAGGAAAGCAGCTACGCCGCCGCGCAGAACGTGGTGATGCACAACGGCGTCTCGGCCGAACTGCCGCCGGTGACGCTGGACCGACTGGCGCTGTGCGAGGTGCTGAGCAACCTGCTGCGCAACGCCATCTGGGCGATGGAGGACACCCCCATCACCAACCGCCAGCTCAGCGTCGAGAGCTATGTGGACGAGGAGGCCGGCCAGGTGCAGATCCATGTCCGGGACCGCGGCCGCGGCGTGCCACCGGCGCTGCGCGAGAAGATCTTCGAGCGTGGCTACTCCACCCGCAGCGGCGGCAGTGGCTGGGGCCTGTACATCTGCCGCCACTGGATCGAGAAGCTTGGTGGCCAGCTGGTCGTCACCGACAACCTGCCGCGCGGCGCCGACTTCGTCATCACCCTGCCGCTCACCCCGCCCGCGCCACCGGAGGATCTTCCCGATGCACCCACCCGGCTTCCTGCCTGAGCCACCCCTGGTCCACGTCATCGACGACTACGACGAGTTCCGCGATGGCCTGCTCTACACCCTGCGTGCCGACGGCTTCGAGGCCCGCGGCTATGCCAGCGGTGAAGCGTTCCTGTCGACGCCGCTGTGGAACCGGCGCGGCGTGGTGACGCTGGACATCGACTTCGACCTCGCCCCGCCCGGTGCCATGAACGGGCTGCAGATCTTCAACCGCCTGCTGGCGCTGCGCTGCCCGATGCCGGTGGTGTTCCTGACCGGGCCGCACGGGGGCGATGTGCGCCTGGCGGTGCAGCAGGTCACGCGCCGGTCGGACGTCGACTTCTTCTCCAAGCAGGCCTCGCCCGACGAGCTGAAGGACACGCTGCGCCGCTTCCTCGACCGCGAGCCCGCGCTGCGCCAGGCCGCCGAGGAGGACCGCCGGCTGCTGCAGATCGTGCTGGACGGACTCACGCCGGCCGAGCGCGAAGTGATCAGCCGCGTGCTGCGTGGCCAGACCAACTACGGCATCGCGCGCGAGCTGAACAAGGAGGAGGGCGTCGTGGAGCTGCAGCGCGCCAGTGGCCTGAAGAAGCTGCTCGGCGACAGCCGCTCGCCGCAGCTGCTGGTCGAGACCCTGCGGCCCTTGCTGGACCGCTACCGTGCCGAGTCGCTCACCGCCCTCGCCGAGCACGAGCTGGTGCACCGCCTCGGCCTGCTCGATCCGCTGGCGCGCGATGTGCTGATGGCCGCGGTCGATGGCAGCAGCGACACGCAGATCGCCCGCGCCCACGGCTGGCTCGATGAAAGTGACCGCGAGCGCCGTCACCGCGCGGTGGTGCAGGGGCATCTCGACCGTGCGCTGGCACTGGTGCAGGCCGATGCGGTGCGCCAGGTACGCAAGTGGCTGGGATACTTCGGCCCATGCAGGCCATCTTCTCCGTCACCGTCCCCTTCTTCGCCCTGATCCTCATCGGCTACCTCGCGGCGCGGCGCGGGCTGCTGCCGCTGGCGTCGGTGCCGGGCATGAATGCGTTCGTGCTCTACATCGCCTTGCCCTGTCTGCTGTTCCGCTTCGGGGCCAACCTGCCGGTGCGCGAGCTGTTCGATCCGGTGGTGCTGGGTGTGTACCTGCTGTGCGCGCTGGCGGTGGTGGCGCTGACCGTGGCGGTGACCCGCCGCGCGGCGGGCAACCTGCGCGACACCGCGTTCGGTGCGCTGGTGGCCGCCTTCCCGAACACCGGTTTCATGGGCGTGCCGCTGCTGGTGGCGCTGCTCGGACCGGCGGCGGCTGGGCCGACGATCACGACCGTGCTGGCCGACCTGTTCATCACCAGTTCGCTGTGCATCGCGCTGGCGCAACTGCACCACGACGACCCGGCCGCCAGCCACGCCGGGGACGCCGCCGCGCTGCGGGCAGCGATCGGGCGGTCGATGCGTGCGGCGCTGGGCAATCCGCTGCCGTGGTCGATCGGGCTGGGCGCCGTGGCTTCGGTGACCGGGTTCACGCTGCCCGGGCCGCTGGCCAAGGTGGTGGCGATGCTCGCCGACGCAGCCAGTCCGGTGGCGCTGTTCACGATCGGGGCCGTGCTCTGGCGTTCCGGGCTGGACGCCCAGGGCCGCCCCGGCGCACCGATGCCGATCGGGCGTTATCTGCCGGTGGCGCTGATCAAGCTGGTGGTGCACCCGCTGCTGGTGTGGACGGCGGGCTCGGCGGCGCAGGCGGCGGGCCTGGCGCTCAGCGATTTCCAGCTGATGGTGCTGGTGCTGGCCGCCGCCTTGCCGAGCGCCAGCAATGTCTCGCTGCTGGCCGAACGCTATGGCGCCGACAACGGCCGGGTGGCGCGGATCATCCTGGCGTCCACCGTGCTGGCGTTCGGGAGTTTTGCGCTGCTGGCGTGGTGGTTCGGCGCTGCGCCGGGCTGAAGTCCGCCGAGGTCACCGCCTCACAGATTGCGCGCCTGGAAGCTGTCGCACTGCGCGAGCTGCCCCGTCTGCAGGCCGCGCTTGAACCAGGTCATGCGCTGCTGGCTGGTGCCGTGGGTGAAGCTCTCCGGGCGGACACGGCCTCCGGCATTGCGCTGCAGCGTGTCGTCGCCGATCTGGGCGGCGGCGTTCATCGCCTCTTCGAGGTCGCCCTGTTCGAGCCAGTTCTTCGCCTGCTGCGCATGGTGCGCCCAGACGCCGGCGAAGCAGTCGGCCTGCAGCTCCAGCCGCACCGACAGCGCGTTGTTCTGCGCTTCGCTGACGCGGCCCCGCATCGCGTCGATCTTGTCGGTGATGCCCATCAGGTGCTGCACATGGTGGCCGACCTCATGCGCGACGACATAGGCCTGCGCGAAGTCGCCGGGCGCGCCGAGCTGGCGGCGCATGGTCTCGAAGAAATCGAGGTCGAGGTAGACCTTCGAGTCGCCGGGGCAGTAGAACGGGCCCATCGCCGCCTGGCCGGTGCCGCAGGCGGTGCGGGTGGCGTTGGTGTAGAGCACGAGGCCCGGCTTCTGGTACTGCGCATTGGCCTGGCGGAAGATGCCGTCCCACACGTCTTCCGTCGAGGCGAGCACGGTCGAGATGAAGCGGGCGTTCTGGTCCTGCGGGGCTGCGCGGGTCTGGCCGGCGGGCGCCTGCTGCACGACCTCCGGCTCGCCGCCGCCCATGCCGCCGAGCACGCCGATCACCGTCATCGGGTTGACCCCGAACACCCAGCTCGCCACCAGCGCGATCGCGATCGTGCCCAGCCCGACCCCGCGCCGCCCGCCCATGCGGCCACCGCCACCGCCGCTGAAGCCGCCCTGGCCGCGGCGGTCTTCCACCTGGTTGCTCTCTCGCTGTCCGTCCCACTTCATGGTGTGCTCCTTGGGGTTCTCAGTGCGGTGTGAATTGTTACCGCTGTGGGGGCGATCATGCCAGCCGCGACAACCCGGGGGACGTGCGCAGGGACATCGAACACTCGCCCACCCGTCCATCCGCCCACCCCACCACCGATTGCAAGAGATGGGGTTATTTTTTCGATGTTATCCGCGGATGACCAGAAGATAATGCTGCTAGGTATTTGGAATACCGTTCTGACGGTGCCGGGAAAAGCCAGAGGCATTTTTTCAATTCGGGTGCTAGCATGAATTATGCACGTGCCACCCCATGTTCACGGGATATTCCGACGGGCGACATGCGTATGATTTTCCATGTCAGTCGGCGCACTGACTCCTGCATTATTCCAGAGGAAACTGCGATGAGAAATAGCCTGTGTCTTGCGGCATTGTCGGTGGTCGGCCTGCTGAGCCCTTCGGCCTATGGGGCCGATCTGCTGCTCAATGGAAATTTCGAGAACGCTGTCCAGCTGCATGCGGACGGATATTGTTACCAAGGCCTGGCGGGGCAGGACTGCGGCGGGATTGCGGGCTGGAATGGGGTATTGCCGCTGCAGATTGCCGCCACGTCGACATTCTGGGGAAATCCCGGGGCACTCGCGGGTTTCGACGCCAGTCTGGGCGATCAGGTGGCGGCCATCCAGAATACCTACAACCTGCAGCAGGCGGTGACGCTGGCCGGTGGGGCCTATACCCTGCGCTGGCGCGATGCTGGTCGGCCCGCATACGACGACCAGCAGTATGAGGTGCGGTTCAGCGGCACGATCCTGGGGACGTTCGATGTCCAGGCGGGCCAGGCGTGGTCGCTCCACCAGGCCACCTTCACGGCGCCGGCCGGGCTGCACCTCCTGGAGTTTGCTGGCGTGGGCGCGCAGACGGACGGGACGGTGTTTCTGGACAACATCCATCTGACGGCGGTGTCTGCCGTGCCGGAGCCGGCGTCCAGCGCCCTGCTGCTGGCCGGGCTGGGGCTGGTGGCGGGGGGCGCACGCCGACGCCGGTCGGGCCCCCCTCAGCCCCCGCTCCAGTAGCCTGGCGCGCTGTAGCTGTGCTTGAGGAAATCCACCCACAGCCGCACCCGCAGCGGCAGGTGCCGCACATGCGGCAGCACGGCATAGATCCCGTTCGGCGGTGCGGCGTGGTCGTCCAGCACGCTGACGAGCCGACCGGCGCGCAGGTCGGCCTCCACCTCCCACGTGCTGCGCCACGCGATGCCCAGGCCCTGCACGCACCAGGCGTGCAGCACCTGCCCGTCCGAGCAGTCGAGCCGACCGGGTGGTCGCAGGTACTGCACTGCGCCGTCGACCAGGAACGCCCAGCCGCGTGACTGGCTGGCCTCGGAGCTGAGCGTCAGGCACTCGTGGCGCATCAGGTCGAGTGGCTGCTGCGGCGTGCCGGCCCGCGCGAGGTAGGACGGCGCGGCCACGCAGCGCCGCCGGTTGTCGGCCAGCCGCACCGAGATCAGGCTGGAGTCCGGCATGTCGCCGACGCGCACCGCGCAGTCGTAGCCCTCGTTGACCATGTCGATGATCCGGTCCGACAGGTTCAGCGACAGCGACACCTCCGGGTGCAGCGCGAGGAACCTCGGCAGCAGCGGCGCCACATGCCGCCGCCCGAAGCCACCCGGCGCCGTGATCCTCACATGGCCGCTCGCCTTCACGCCGCCGGCGCTGACGCTGGCCTCCGCGCTGGCGAGGTCGGCGAGCACGCGGGTGCAGTCTTCGAGGAAGGCGCTGCCCTCGTGGGTCAGCGTGAGCTTGCGGGTGGTGCGCACGAGCAGCTTCACGCCCAGACGTTTCTCCAGTGCGTCCATGCGCCGGCCCATCATCGCCGGCGCAACCCCCTCATTCGCGGCGGCGGCTGTGAGGCTGCCGCGCTGGACGATTGCGATAAATGTCTCGATTTGTTTGAGCTTGTCCATTTAATCAAGGGGGTCAAGAAATTTGATATGTGACCACACGGATGTGGGTTGCCAACTATTGACGATTGACGTGAGGGCCACATGCCGCAATTGATCTGCACTATGCACGATGGGCCCCCCTCATCCACGGGGCCCAGACGTCGATCGCTACTGCGTATGATTGTTTCAAATTAACCGACAATTCCGCTTCAAGGTGGAATGTCAAAACCCAGAGGAAAATCATGAACAAATTCACCAATCTTGCTGCCTTGGCCATGTTGAGCTTGCTCGGCCAAGCGGCAAACAGCGCGGAACTGGTCACCAACGGTGGCTTCGAGAGTGCTGTCAATCTGAATGCTGACGGCTATTGCTACGGTGGTGTGGCAGGTCTGGACTGCGGCCCGATGGATGGCTGGTCTGGCTGGGCACCTGTCATCGTGGACAAGGATTCCGTGGCGTGGGGAACGCCACGCACGCTGGGTGGTTTTGATGCGTCCAACGGCGAACAGGTCGCTGCCCTGCAGAACAGATGTTCTCCAGCAGACCGTTGACGGTGGCGGTGGCCTCTACACGCTCAGCTGGTGGGAAGCGGGATATTCGCTCGGCAGCGATCCCCAGACCTACTCGGTCAGCCTGGGTGGCACTCAGCTGCACCCGACGTTTTCCACACCGGTCGGTCGGGGCTGGGTCCAGCAAGTCCTGAGTTTCAATGCCGCAGGCGGAACAGAGCTGCTGAGCTTTACTGGCACATCGTCCAGTGGGGTCGTGTTCCTCGACAACATCAGCCTGACGGGGGCTGCAGCGGTCTCGGCGGTTCCCGAGCCTGAAACCTTCGCCATGATGCTGGCGGGTCTGGGTGCACTGGGCTTCGCGAGCCGTCGCCAGCGCAAGTCGGCCTGATCCTTCCCCTCCGTCTGTCTCTGCGCGGGCACACCACGGCCCGGGACCACTGAACATATCGGTGGTCCCGGGCCGATTGCATTGGTGATCATGCTGAACATTACATCTAAAAAAGTTCCGAATCATTCGATTTCCATCCACACAATGGCATGTGAAGTCTGGAATAGATTCACGGGATGGACAAGCCCTCCCTTCCTGCCGGACAAGCGCCCCGCGCGGTGCTCTTCGACGCCTACGGCACGCTGTTCGACGTCTACAGCGTCGCGCTGACGGCCGAGCAGCTCTTCCCCGGCCGGGGCGAGGCGCTGTCGCTGCTGTGGCGCGAGAAGCAGATCGACTACACGCGCCTCCTCACCATGAGCGCGCCCGACGGCAGCCGCTACCGCCCGTTCTGGGACATCACCCGCGCCGCGCTGCGCCACGCCTGCGCGCGGCTGCAACTCGCGCTGCCCTCTGCGTCCGAAGAGCACCTGATGAACCAGTACCGCCACCTGAGCGCCTTCCCCGAGGTGCGCGAGGTGCTGGACGGCCTGAAGTCGCGCGGCATCCCCACCGGCATCCTCAGCAACGGCGACCCCGACATGCTCGGCATCGCGGTGCGCAGCGCCGGGCTGGGCCCGCTGCTCGACCACGTCATCAGCGTCGAGCCGGCGCGGGCCTTCAAGACCGATCCACGCGCCTACGCGCTCGGCCCGGCCACGCTCGGCCTGCCCGCCAAACAGATCCTGTTCGTCTCCAGCAATGGCTGGGACGCGCTCGGCGCCACCTGGTTCGGCTACACGACGCTGTGGGTCAACCGGGCCGGCGCGCCGCTCGAAACCCTCGGCACCGAGCCGACCCGCGTGGGCGGCAGCCTGCGCGATGTCCTGAATTTCCTTCCTTCCTGAGGTTCCCACCATGACCGCACGCACCACGATCCACGGCCTGCAAGTGGCCACCGAACTGTTCCGCTTCATCGAGGATGAAGTGCTGCCGAACACCGGCGTTGCCTCGGCGACGTTCTGGGCTGGCTTCGACGCCATCGTCAGCGACCTCGCGCCGCAGAACGCCGCGCTGCTGGCCGAGCGTGACCGCATCCAGCTGGAGATGGACGCCTGGCACCAGGCGAACCCCGGCCCGATCGTCGACATGGCCGCCTACCAGGCCTTCCTGAACCAGATCGGCTACCTCGTGCCGGTGCCTGCCGATGTGCAGGCCAGCACCGCCAACGTGGACGCCGAACTGGCGCTGCAGGCCGGCCCGCAGCTCGTCGTGCCGATCCTGAACGCCCGCTACGCGCTGAATGCCGCCAACGCCCGCTGGGGCTCGCTGTACGACGCGCTGTACGGCACCGACGCCATCTCCGAAGCCAACGGCGCCGAGAAGGCCGGCGGCTACAACCCGGTGCGCGGCGCCCGCGTGATCGAGTTCGCCCGCAACTTCCTCGACCAGGCCACCCCGCTGACCGGCGCCACCCACAAGGACGCCACCGCCTACCGCGTCGAAGGCGGCCGGCTGGTCGTCGCGCTGAAGAACGGCGCCACCACCGGCCTCGACAACCCGGCCCAGTTCGTCGGCTACCAGGGCGACGCGGCCGCGCCGACCTCGGTGCTGCTGGTGAACAACGGCATGCACCTCGACATCCTCATCAACCGCGCCACCGCCACTGGCAAGACCGACGCCGCCGGCGTGTCCGACGTGGTGATCGAGTCGGCGCTGTCCACCATCCTCGACCTGGAAGACTCGGTCGCCGCCGTGGACGCCGAAGACAAGGTGCTGGCCTACCGCAACTGGCTCGGCATCCAGCTCGGCACGCTGACCGAGGAAGTCGCCAAGGGCGGCAAGACCTTCACCCGCCGCCTGAACGCCGACCGCGTCTACACCGGCCCGAACGGCGCCGAGGTCGTGCTGCACGGCCGCTCGCTGATGTTCGTGCGCAATGTCGGCCACCTGATGACCAACCCGGCGATCCTCTGGGGCGCCGAGGGCAAGGAAATCCCCGAGGGGATCATGGACGCCGTGGTCACCACCACCATCGCCCTGCACGACCTGCAGCGCCACGGCGCCAA
Organism: Sphaerotilus sp.; assembly: GCF_034519685.1. GTDB lineage: Bacteria > Pseudomonadota > Gammaproteobacteria > Burkholderiales > Burkholderiaceae_C > Sphaerotilus. Next base: position 91,007 of record NZ_JAXHOF010000006.1, read on the forward strand.
CGGCCTGAAGAACAGCCGCAGCGGCAGCGTCTACATCGTCAAGCCGAAGATGCACGGCCCGGCCGAAGTCGGCTTCGCCTGTGAGCTGTTCACGCGCGTCGAGCAACTGCTCGGCCTGCCGGACAGCACGGTCAAGCTCGGCATCATGGACGAGGAGCGCCGCACCTCGGTCAACCTGAAGGCCTGCATCGCCGCCGCCTCGTCGCGCGTGGCCTTCATCAACACCGGCTTCCTCGACCGCACCGGCGACGAGATGCACACCGCCATGCACGCCGGCCCGATGATGCGCAAGGGCGACATCAAGTCCAGCGCCTGGATCGCCGCCTACGAGCGCCGCAACGTGCTGATCGGCCTGAGCTGCGGCCTGCGCGGGCGGGCCCAGATCGGCAAGGGCATGTGGGCGATGCCCGACCTGATGGCCGCGATGATGGAGCAGAAGGTCGGCCACCCGAAGGCCGGCGCCAACACGGCGTGGGTGCCGAGTCCGACCGCCGCGACGCTGCACGCGCTGCACTACCACCAGATCAGCGTGGCGGCCGTCCAGCAGCAGATCGAGGCCAGCGGCGACGCCGCGAACCCGGCGCTGACGGACAAGCTGATGACCGACCTGCTGACGGTGCCGGTCGTGGCCGAAGCGACGTGGAGCGACGCCGAGCGCCAGCAGGAAATCGACAACAACGTGCAGGGCATCCTGGGCTACGTCGTGCGCTGGGTGGACCAGGGCGTGGGCTGCTCGAAGGTGCCGGACATCAACGACATCGGCCTGATGGAAGACCGCGCGACGCTGCGGATCTCCAGCCAGCACCTGTGCAACTGGCTGCTGCACGGCGTGGTGACCGAGGCGCAGGTGCGCGAGACGTTTGCGCGCATGGCGGTGAAGGTGGATGGGCAGAACGCCGGGGACGCGGCGTACAAGTCGCTCGCGGCGAACCCGGACGGCGCGGCCTACCGGGCGGCGCTGGACCTCGTGTTCAAGGGGCAGACGCAGCCGAGCGGGTATACCGAGCCGCTGCTGCATGCGTGGCGGTTGAAGGTGAAGGCGGCGGCGGTTTGATCCGGCGCTGATCGCCTCGAATGCATGATGGCGGCGCCCTGCGGGGCGCCGTTTTTCATGGTCTGTTCATGGCGTGCCGAACAGCGGCACCGTCTTCAGGTGCCCGTCGATCCGCGCCTGTCCCTCGCGGTCGTAGCCGAACTCGCCGGCCGAGCGGGCCCAGGCGGCCCGTGTCCTGTCCACGGCGTCCGCTGTCCACGCCACCAGTCGCGCCTCGTCGAAGTCGATCTTGCGGGCGAGCCGGCGAAAGGTGTCCATCCCCATGTCCGCCCACTGCTTGGACCGCCCGAAGTTGAGCGCCAGCTTGTCGCTGGGCATGTACTGGACCGTGGACACCAGGTCATAGGCGGGCGACAGCACCGCCTGAACACCGTCGGGGTAGAGCAGTGTCCAGTTCTTGTGGTGCGCATCGCCGTTGCCGCTGGCGAGCATGAACACGTAGCGGCGGATCAGCTCTTCCAGCCCGGTGGCGCCGGTCAGCACCAGCGTCAGCCGGGCAATCGTCTCGTAGTTGAAGCGGGCGTATTTCTGCTCGGGGTACAGGCCGAGGATCTGGTTGAAATCCTCCATGTGGAGGCGCTCGCCCGTCGCCGGCCGGTCGAAGCGCCGGATGACAAACGCCTGGGTTTCCTGACGGGGAATGCCGGTGGCCGGCAGCCCGCTCACCTGTGCGATGTCCACCAGGTCGATCTCGGGAATGGTGATCCCGCTGGCCGCCGCCCAGCGCATCGTCGCGTATTCGTTGGCTGGCCCGCCGGGATAGCGCAGGTCGGGCAGCTTCAGGATCCAGTCCCCGCCCTGGCCCGAAACGGGCACCGTCATGCCCCGGTCGCTGCGCAGCGCGGAGAACTTGAGCTGCACGCCGGCCAGCGAGAAGTGCCAGGCGCTGTCCTCGTGTGTGCCGGCCGCCAGGTCTTCCAGGGCGTCCGCAGACTCGGCGTCTGCCCGCACTGCTGGGGGGTCGTCCTGCTCGATGCGAATCGCGCCGGGCAAATCGTGACCGAGGTGTTCCAGCAGCCTGAATTCCCGCGCGGGCTCGACGCCTGCATCCCGAGCGACCAGTTCCCGCAGCGCGCCTTCGGGCAGCAGATTCGAGAACCACGCAGGCAATCGCGACAACGCACGTCGGTGGGCACCGAGATCGTCCTCGAAGCTCTGGCCCAGCACCGGTCGGGGGTGGCTGTGGCGGTAGGACTCCAGCAGGTGAAACTCGCAGCGAGCAGCATCGTCCAGCGTCAGTCGCCCGACGGGCAGATCGCCGAGCAGGACACGCAGGCGTTTGATGGTGCGTGTCATGTGTCCTCCTCATCATCGGACACGACCAGCGAGGCGAGCGATGGGCGGTCTGTGGCGTCCCAGCGTGCGTGCCGGGCGAACACCCGTTCGAAGTGCAGTTGAAGTGCTGTAGCACGCAAATTCAGAAACCGCACGCTGTCGCCCCCCTGAAGGGCGGCGAACGCTTCTTGACTGATGCCGTGCGAGGCTAGCGTGGCGTCATCTGTCACCTGCAGCAATGTCCTGCGCAGGCCGGGTCGCACGGGATGTGCCATTCGATTGGCCACGGACAGGGCTAGAGCACCTTCAGCATACGAGCCCTTCAGCAGCGGAACGAATGGAGGTTCTTGCCCTGCCTGCCGGTAGTCCAGCAGTCCTCCCATGTCAATCAGTTCACCCGTTTCCAGATCTCGCGGTTGCAACTCCAGCAACGCGAGTGCCTGCAGCTTGCTGGCTGCAAAACGAAAGTTGAAGGGCTCTGTGGAGGTCGGTAGCCGCGGCTGCTCGTTGCCCACCATCTCCAACATGCATTGAACGGACAGTTCTTCGTCGATCGGATCAATCCGATTCAGTGCTGCACGGGTCGAGACTGCGTTGCCGAGGTGATCACCATTGAGTGCTCCACGCCATAGCCAGCGGGCCAGCAACTCGCGTGACCGTGGTTTCGGCTGAGGGTGGTAGCTGAAGAACTTGCCCAGCGTGACCAGCGGTTGTTTGTACGGCAGCAGGTTGTAGTGAGGGATACCTGCATCGCGGCGTATGAAGCGCACCACCTGACGGGCAATCTGCTCGGTCTGTGTGTACAGCTCACTGGCGAGATGGTGGCTTAACCGCAGCGGTTCAGCGTTGCCCCCGGAGACGACATCCAGCCCATGCAACACACGCAGCAATCGGTAGAGGATGTCCTCCTCGATATGGCCAAATTCAAGGGACTGGGCCAGCGCGAGGACCATGTCCGCCAGGGACGATGGGTTTTTCCCGATACGCATGCCGTTCAATGCATCAAACACCTCGGCCGCTTTGAGTTGTTTCCCCATCGAATTGAGCCGCCCGAAGATTTCCCGCAGGATCGACTCGCTGCCATTGCGCACGATGTACGCCGGGATGTCGTACTCCCGCAGGCGCTTGCCGAGCTGCAGCGCCCGTTCGCGGCGCTCGCGGCTGGGTTCGCGTTCGTAGAGCCACTCGAACAACTGCTCCGAATCCAGCAGGCGGTTCAGCGGCAACCAGCGGGCCGGGTCGTCGTCGAGGTTGCCCGGCGAGGGTGGCAGGACGAAGGTCTTGCGGTCAAGGTCGAAGTACAGGGCGAAATCGTCGTCGTCGTCATCGGTGGTCAACAGGATGCGCGCCAGTGATACCAGGCGTTGCTGACCATCCACGACCAGCAGGGCATCCGGTCTCGCCTCGGCCTGAAGACGCAGGCCACCCCACTGCATCTGATCTGCTGGTGCCGCTGTTTCCCAGAGCAGCAAGGTGCCCACTGGATAGCCCAGGTACAGGCTGTCCACCAGTTTGCGTGCATCCTCGCGGTCCCAAGCCAGGCGGCGCTGAAACGAAGGAATTCGCAGCCGGCCCCGCCGGATCTCCAGCATGAGGTCCTCGATCTTGAATGCGCGCGCTTCGGGCCTGTGCTCCAGCATGTCGGGGGAGCGTGCGGTCTCGAATGTCGTCATGGGATGGCCCTCGGTTTCGAAAATTATCGACGCGATCCGCAATACTCGTGTCCATGACCGCGCCGCCAACCCCCACCCACCGCCACTACCTCCCCCACGACACCCTCCTGACCGTCGTCCGCCACACCCCCCTGGTGTCGATCGACCTCGTCTGCCGCAACGCGCGCGGCGAGGTGCTGCTCGGCCTGCGCCAGAACCGCCCGGCGCAGGGCACCTGGTTCGTCCCCGGCGGGCGCATCCTCAAGGACGAGCGCGTGGCCGAGGCGCTGCGCCGCATCGCGGCGGCCGAACTCGGTTTCCACCCCGACGAGGTCGCCGCCGCCCGGCCGCTCGGCGTGTTCGAGCACCTCTACCCCGACAACTTCTCCGGCACCGAGGACGTGACGACGCACTACGTCGTGCTCGCCTACGAGGTCACCGTCGGCGAGGACTCGGTGCGCTCCCTCGACAGCCAGCACAGCGCGCTGCAGTGGTGGCCGGTGGACACACTGCTCGCCAGCGAAGCGGTCCACGTCAACACGCGCGCCTATTTCGACGACTCGATCGACTGCACCCGCACCCCATGACAGCGCCCGCGCTGTCCCGCCCGCAGCTCTACGCCATCGTCTTCATCGAGGGCTTCTGTTCGCTGGGCGCCGAGGTGCTCGCGCTGCGCCAGCTCGTGCCGCACCTGGGCAGCTCCATCGTCGTCACCGCGCCGACGATCGGGCTGTTCCTGCTCGCGCTGGCCTTCGGGTACCACACCGGGGCGCGGGTCGAGCGCGACTACCTCGCCACGGTGTCGCGCAACTTCCTGTGGTCGGCGGGGCTGTGCGCGGTGGGGCTGGCGGGGGTGAGCGTGGACGGGCTGTTCGCAGGGATGCAGGCGGCGCCGTGGCTGGCCTACCTCGTCTTCATGGCGGCCGTGCTGTGTCCGCTGGCGTGGCTGCTCGGCCAGACGGTGCCGATCCTCACCAACCTGATGCAGCACGCCCGGGCCGGCGAGTCGAGCGGCTATGCGCTGTACTACTCTACGCTCGGCTCCTTCCTCGGCTCGGTGACGCTGTCGCTGGGGGTGATGCAGTGGCTGGGCGTGTCGGCGGCGGTGTCGGTGTGTGCGGTGCTGCTGGTGCTCGGCTTCGTGCTGGTGAGCGCGCGCGGGGTGCGCACGGCGCTGATGGCGTCGGCGGTGCTGGCGCTGGTCGGCGCGGGCCACGGGTGGCAGCGGCCGGGGATCGACACGGCCTACGCGAGCTACAGCGTCGTGCCGGTGCAGCTCGACGGCGCCATCAACCCGCGCGCGTTCAAGAGCAACAACTCCATCGCCTCCCTGATCGACGAGGGCACGCCGCCACACTACGCCCGCTACGTCAGCCACATCCGCCGCGTGCTGCTGGAGGACTTTGGCTTGCGCGACCGACCGATCCTGGTGCTGGGCGCGGGCGGCTTCACGCTGTCGCACCGCGAGACCGAGAACCGCTACACCTACGTCGACATCGACCCCGCCATCCGCGCCATCGCGGAGCAGCACTTCCTCGGCGAAGCGGCGCGCGGCGAGTTCATCGTCGACGACGCGCGGCATTTCGTGGCCTCCACCGACCGGCGCTTCGACGCCGCCGTGGTCGACGTGTACAGCGCCCACACCTCGATCCCCGGCCACCTCGTCACGCACGAGTTCTGGCAGAGCACACGCCGCGTGCTGACCGCCGATGGCGTGCTGATCGCCAACCTGATCCTCGACGGCCAGCTCGCCACGCCCTATGCGCGCAACCTGCTGGCGACGATCGAGAGCGTGTACGGGCGCTGCGCGGTGGAGGTGCTGCACCGCCGTCAGCCGCTGAGCAACGTGGTCGTCGTGTGCCACGCGCGCAGCCAGGTGCAGCCGACCAGCGTGTACGTGGACGAGCGCAACACGGCGGATTTCGACCTGGCGCGCTCACGATGAGTCCTGAACTCCCGACCTTCCCGGACTGTCCATGACCCCTTCGCAGCGGCCCCGGGCCGTCCTCACCGGCGTGTTCTTCGCCTTCGCGTTCGGTCTCGGGCTATTCGCGGGCGCGATCCCGACGCTGATGCGCCAGACCGGCCTCGACACCGCCGGCCTCGGGCTGGCGCTGACGCTGCACAGCGCGGCCTATGTCGGCGCGATGACCGTGGGCGGTCGGGTGTTGCGCTGTGTCGAGGTGCGGCGGCTGATGCGGGGCATGCTGGTGCTGCACGCGCTGACCTTCGTGGCGCTGTTCGCTGCCGGCTCGCCGCTGGCGCTGACGGTGAGCCTGATCGCGCTCGGTGTGACCGCCGGCACGGTCGATCTGGCGATGAACACCGACGGCACGGCGCTGGAGCGCGAGGCGGGCCGGCCGGTGCTGATCCGCATGCACGCGGCGGCGTCCGGGGCGTTTGCTCTCGGCGCCATCAGTGGCAGCGTGGTGGCGAGCCAGTTCGGGGCGCTGGCGTGCGCGGGGCTGGCGGTGCTGTCGATCGCGCCGGTGGTGTGGGCGCTGACGCTGATCCCGCCGCGGGTGGTGGTGGTGCAGGGGTCTTCATCGCCATCGGCGGGCGGTGTCGCGGTGGCGCCGCCGCGGACGCACCTGGGCCTGCCGGTGCTGCTGCTCGGGGTGGTGCTGGGCGTGTGCATCGCCGCCGAGATCACCGCGCAGATGTGGTCGGCGCAGTTCCTCGCGCAGCAGGGAGCGCCGAACCCGGCGCTGGCCGGGGCGGGCGCGGCCCTGTTCGCCGGCTGCCAGGCGGTGGTGCGCAGCCTGGGCGACACGCTGCGGCGGCATGTCGAGGACCACCGCGTCATCACCGTGTCGCTGGCGCTGGCCGCACTCGGCTTTGCCGCCGTGGCGCTGGCGGACGGGTTCACCGGCAGCGTGCTCGGCTTCGCGCTGGTGGGGGTGGGCACGGCGTGTGTCGTGCCGTGCTGCTTCGCGCTGGTGGCCCGGCAGGCGCCGCAGCGCGCGGCCGACGCGCTGGGCGTGGCGTCGCTGGTCGCCGGGGCGCTGCGGCTGCCGACGCCGCTGTGTCTCGGGTTCGTGGCGGCGACGTGGTCGGACGCGGTGGCGTTTGGCGGGATCGCGGGGTTGCTGGCGGCGGGGGTCGCGCTGGTCGTGTGGATGGACCAGCGTGATCGGCAAAGCAGTTTTTTGTGAATACGATAAAACCAGATCGTCCACATGACTTTCACCGAGCAAGGCGATGACCTGCGCGTCATCTCCCTGAGACAGGCCACGAAACATGAAGCACGCTACTTCATCTCGGAAATACAGCCCTGAGGAACTGCAAGCCATGCTGTCCCGGGCGCCGGAACAGGTCGAGCAGGACCAGGGGACCGACGCCTATGACCCGAACGACCCGGAGCAAGTGGTGTCGTTCTGGCGCAGTGCCACTGTCGTGCCGGCAGGCGGTGTGGCACTGCCGCCGTACAAGCCGTCCTGCAGGAGCGACGCCGACCCGGCCAGCGTGGTCCAGGCAAGCGACCTGCCAAGGAGTCGATCAACATCCGGCTTTCGCCGGACATCCTGCAGGCCTTCCGGGCGACCGGTGCTGGGTGGCAGGCGCGGCTGGATGGCGCCTTGCGCGACTGGTTGAAGACCCACAGTCCTCAGTGAACTGGGGATCTGCGACGTTCAGCGCCCCAGATCCTTCGCGCTGACCCCCGCGATGCCCCAGTTCTCCTTGGGCATGTCGTGGATCCAGACGCGGATGTTCTGCTTGGGCGCGTCGAGGGCCTCGACCAGCGCGGCGGTGACTTTCTCGATGACGGCGCGCTTTTGCTCCTCGGTGCGGCCTTCGAGAAGGTAGATCTGGGCGAATGGCATGGGGGGCTCCTTGGGTGGTTCCCGGGATCAGGCGGTGGTGGTGGCGCGCTGGCGGGCCATGGTGAGGGCGGTGTCCTCGATCATGTCTTCCTGCCCGCCGACCATGCCGCGCCGGCCCAGCTCGACCAGCAGCTCGCGCGCCGGGATGCCGTACTTCTTCTCCGCGCGCTTGGCGAAGAGCAAGAAGCTGCCGTAGACGCCGGCATAGCCCAGCGTCAGCGCGTCGCGGTCGATGCGGATCGGGAAGTCCATGATCGGCACGACGAGGTCTTCGGCCACGTCCTGGATCTTCCAGACGTCGACACCCGTCTCGATCCCCATGCGGTCACACACGGCCACCAGCACCTCCATCGGCGTGTTGCCCGCGCCTGCGCCTAGGCCGGCGGCGGCGGCGTCGATGCGGGTCGCGCCGGACTCGATCGCGGCGATCGAGTTGGCGATGCCCATGGCCATGTTGTGGTGGCCGTGGAAGCCGAGTTCGGTCTCGGGCTTGAGCGCGGCGCGCACCGCGCCGAGCCGCGCCTTCACGTCCTCCGGCAGCATGTAGCCGGCCGAGTCGGTGATGTAGAGGCAGTTGGCGCCGTAGCTCTCCATCAGCTTGGCCTGCTTGACCAGCCCTTCGGGCGAGTTCATGTGCGCCATCATCAGGAAGCCGACCGTGTCCATGCCGAGCTTGCGGGCGTAGGTGATGTGCTGCTCGGAGACATCGGCCTCGGTGCAGTGGGTCGCCACGCGGATCGTGCTGACGCCCAGGTCATGCGCCATCTGCAGGTGCTCGACGGTGCCGATGCCGGGCAGCAGCAGCGCCGACACCTTGGCCTGCTTCATCAGCGGGATCACGGCGCCGAGGTATTCCTCGTCGGTGTGGGCCGGGAAGCCGTAGTTGACGGACGAGCCACCCAGGCCATCGCCGTGGGTGACCTCGATCAGCGGCACGCCGGCGGCGTCCAGCCCGCAGGCGATCGACTTCATCTGGTCCAGCGTCATCAGGTGGCGCTTGGGGTGCATGCCGTCACGCAGGGTCATGTCGTGGACGGTGATCTTCTTGCCTTGCAGGCTCGACAGGGTGGGGGCGGTCATGGTGTGTTCTCCCTCAGCGTTCAGGCGGCGGTCGCGGCGGCAGCGACCACGGGCTTCAGCACCAGTTCGCCCTTGAGGATCTCCTCGGCGAACATTTCGGCGGTGCGGGCGGCGGCGGCGGTCATGATGTCGAGGTTGCCGGCGTACTTGGGCAGGTAGTCGCCCAGGCCTTCGACCTCCAGGTAGACCGAGACACGCTGGCCGTCGAACACCGGGCCGTTGACCAGCCGGTAGCCGGGCACGTACTTCTGTACCTCGGCCAGCATGGCGTGGACGGAGGCGGTGATGGCGGCCTGGTCCGGCTCGCCGGCGGCCGGATCGACCAGGCAATGCACCGTGTCGCGCATGATCAGCGGCGGCTCGGCCGGGTTGATGACGATGATCGCCTTGCCCTTCTTCGCGCCGCCGACCTTCTCCACCGCGCCTGCGGTCGTGCGGGTGAACTCGTCGATGTTCTTGCGCGTGCCGGGGCCGACCGAGCGGCTGGACACGGTGGCGACGATCTCGCCGTAGGCGACCGGCTGCACGCGGCTGACCGCAGCGACCATCGGGATCGTCGCCTGCCCGCCGCAGGTGACCATGTTGACGTTCATCTCGCCGGAGCCGACGTGGGCCTTCAGGTTGACCGGCGGCACGCAGTACGGCCCGATCGCCGCCGGCGTCAGGTCGATCATCAGCGCGCCTTCGGCGTTGACCTTGCGCGAGTTCTCGGCGTGGACATAGGCGCTGGTGGCGTCGAAGACGATCTGCACGCCGTCGGCCCGCATGTGGGGAATCAGGCCGTCCACGCCGTCCGAGGTGGTCTTGATGCCCATCTCGCGTGCGCGCTTGAGGCCGTCGGATTCGGGGTCGATGCCGACCATCCACACAGGTTCGAGCACGGGGCTGCGCTGCAGCTTGGCGAGCAGGTCGGTGCCGATGTTGCCGGGACCGATCAGGGCGCACTTGATCTTGCGGTTCTGTGTCATGGGGAGCTTTCGGGGTTATTCGACAAAGCGCATCGACACGCTGCCCAGATCCTGGAAGCGCACGTTCACGCTGTCGCCGGCCTTGACCGCGATGGCTTCCGTGACGCCGCCAGTCATGATGAAGGTGCCGGCGGGGATCTCCTGGCCGCGGGCGCCGAGGTGGTTGGCCATCATCGCGACGGCCGCCGCCGGGTGGCCGAGCACCGCCGCGCCGGCCGCCATCGAGACGATCTGGCCGTTCTTCTCCAGCACCACGCCGAGCGTGCGCAGGTCCAGTTCCTCGACATTGCGCGAGCGCCCGCCGATCACGAAGCGCGAGGCCGAGGTGTTGTCGGCGATGACGCTCTTGAGGTCGAACTTGAAGTCGCGGTAGCGGCTGTCGATGATCTCCACCGCTGGCAGCACGAAGTCGATGGCCGCCATCACCGTGCCGACATGGCAGCCAGGGCCCTTGAGCGGTGCCTTGGTGACGATGCAGATCTCGGCTTCCACCTTCGGGTGGATCAGCTCGGACATCTTGATCTCGCCGCCGTCCGGGCGCGCCATGTAGTCGCTGACGAAGCCGAAGCAGGGCGATTCCACGCCCATCTGCTTCATCTTGGCGAACGAGGTCAGCCCGGCCTTCAGGCCGACTGTTCGGTTGCCACGCGCTTCCTTGCGGCGGCGGATCTCGTCCTGGATGGCGTAGGCGTCTTCCCAGTCCATCTGGGGGTAGTCGTCTGTGATCTTGGTGATGTCGCGGGCGTTCAGCTCGGCGGCCTCGACGTGGAGGGCGAGCAGTTCGATGGTCTGGCGGTCGAGTTGCATGGTGGGGATTCCGCTCGGGTTCAGATGAAGCGCACCGAGGTGCTGCCCAGGCCGCCGACGCTGGCGTGCAGGCTGTCGCCGGCCTTGACCGGCACCAGCGGCGACTGCGACCCCGACAGGATCACGTCCCCGGCCTTGAGCGAGATGCCCAGCCGGCCCAGCGTGTTGGCGAGCCACGCCACCGCGTTCACTGGCGAGCCCTGCACCGAGGCGCCGCAGGAGGTGCTGATGATTTCGCCGTTCTTCTCCAGCACCATGCCGGCCAGCGCCAGGTCGAGGTCGCGCGGGCTGCGCCGCGTGCCGCCGAGCGTCAGCACGCCGCACGAGGCGTTGTCCGCCACGGTGTCCTGGATCTTGATCTTCCAGTCGCGGATGCGCGAATCGACGATCTCGAAACACGGCATCACGCAGTCGGTGGCGCGCAGCACGTCCGCCGCCGTCACGCCCGGCCCGGTCAGGTCGCGCGCCAGGATGAACGCCACCTCGGCCTCGGCCTTGGGCGCGATCATCTTGGACGTGTCCACCGGCTCGCCTTCGTTGAACACCATGCCCGAGAGCAGGTGGCCGAAGTCGGGCTGGTTCACGCCGAGCATGTCCATCACCACCTTGCTCGTCACGCCGATCTTCTTGCCGACGACGATCTCGCCAGCGTCCAGGCGGCGCTGGATCATGCGGAGCTGGATCTGGTAGGCGTCGTCGATCGTGATGCCGGGCTCGCGGTTGGTCAGCGGCTCGACGGGGATGCGGCTGAGCAGCGAGGCGTACAGCTCGTCGCCGTAGCGTTCGATCGTCTGGGTGTCCATCATGGCGTCAGGTACTCGGTCGGGTTGACATCCGCTCGTCATGCCCGCGCAGGCGGGCACCCACGAGGGGCAGAAGCGGTGGGTTCAGCGGGCCGTGGCGCGGGCGTCGGCTTCGGCGAGGAAGTGCGAGACCAGTTGCGCGAAGCGGGCGCTGTGCTCGATCTGCGTCCAGTGGCCGCAGTGGCCGAAGACGTGGAGCTGGCTGTTCGGGATCCAGTCCGCCAGCGTCAGCGAGTTCGACAGCGGGATCACCTGGTCCTCGCGGCCGTGCACCACCAGCGTCTCGTGGGGCAGCGCGCGGATGGCGGCTTCCGGGCTGGCCATCGCGTCGACCCAGCGCTGGCGCGGCGCCGGGAACATCGCCGAGAACGATTCCTGGAAGCCGGGCCGGATGCTGGCCTGGTAGCGCAGCTCGGCCAGCTCGTCCGTGACCAGCGCGCGGCTGTAGGCGAAGATGTCCAGCAGCCCGCGCATCGTCTCGAACGACGGCTCGTAGCCCCACACCGCGTCCAGCCCCGGCGTGATCTCGAACGGCACGCCGACTGAGCCCATCAGCACCAGCCGCCGCACCCGCTCAGGCGCCCGGATGGCCAGCGCCAGCGACAGCGCGCCGCCGAAGGAGTTGCCGATCAGATCGACCTGTGGCACCTCCAGTGCGTCGAGCAGGTCGAGCGCCTGCTGCACCCAGGTGTCCATCAGGTAGGCGGTGCCGTCCGGGCGGTCGGTGTAGCCGAAGCCGACCATGTCAGGGGCGATCACGCGGCGCTGCTGTGCAAGCACCGGCATCACCAGCCGCCAGTTCGCCCACGCCGACACGCCCGGCCCGGAGCCGTGGATCAGCAGCACGGGTGGCTGGCCCTCGGCGGCGCTGCCGAGGTCGTGGACGTTGGTGGTGAAGGGGCCGGTGCGGACGCGGTGGCCGAGTTCGGGATTCATGGGGAGTGCCTTCTCGGGGTCGGTGACCATGACCGCCACGATAGGCACCCCCTTCAATACTGTCCAATACTGAATATGGACAGCTCAATACCTTGGTAGTATTGAGAATGGCGCCATCAGGGCAGCGCCACGCCTGCTGCGCTGATCACCTTCTGGTGCGAGTAGTCCGCTGCCAGCGGACGCGACACCGTGCCGCCGCGCGCGACCAGCCAGTCGGCGAAGGTCTGCGTGTAGAGCAGGTAGGTGTTGACGTAGCGGCCTTCCGCATAGACCTTGCCGAAGGTGGTGTAGCCGTCCTTGCCCGTGGCAGCGAAGTCATGGGTCACCACGGTGTAGGTCTTGGCCAGGTCGATGGGCGACCAGACGCCGGTGGTGCGGTCCTTCACCTGCACGTTGCTGAAGCGGCTGCCGCGCGCCTTGCTCAGGTCCAGGTCCCAGCGCAGGCCGGCCGCGTAGGGGTGCGAGCCGTCGGACGAGGCGTTGTCGCGGTAGTTGGCGACCGCGTCTTCGAGCGACTGCACCATCTCGGCGCCGGTCAGGTCCAGCTCGACCAGCACGTTGGAGAAGGGCAGCACGGTGAACGCGGTGTTCATCGTCAGCGTGCCGGCGCTGATGGGGGTGCGCACGCCGCCAGCATTCTGCAGCGCGAAGTGGGCGCGCTTGCTGGCGGCCAGGAAGGCTTCGGCCACCACCTGTGCGGCGTCGCTGCCGCGGGCCAGCGTGTTGGCGGTCTCGCAGCCGGCGATGCCGCCGGAGCGGTTGGTGGTCTCGCCGGGCATGCGCACCAGGCAGAGCGATTCGGTCGCGGTGCCGATGACCTTGGCCTTCTGGGCCTCGACCTGCACGGTGTAGCCGGCCAGCACGCCCGCAGCGACGGTGTCGGGGGGCGTCACCTTGATGCGCGGATCGGTGGCCAGCTTGGCGGTCAGCGCGACCTTGGTCGCGTCATCGACCGCGACGAAGGTGCCGGCGGTGTTCTTGCGCTTGAAGCTGTCGCCGATCACCACCGAGGCGTTGCCCGCGCAGCTCGCGACCGCGCCCTGGGTGTCGAACTTGACGTTCATCAGGCTGAACACCTTGCTGTATTCCCACGACTGCCCGATGCAGACCGTGCCGCCGTCCTTGTTCTTCAGCACCGTCGGGTAGGCGCCCGAGCTGCTCAGGCCGAAGCTGGTGAAGTCGCCCAGCAGCGTGTGCGAGTCACCGCCGATGATGACGTCCACATCGGTCAGCGCCGCCGCCAGTTTCTTGTCGTTGTCGTAGCCCTGGTGGGTCAGCAGCACGATGTGCTTGATGCCCTGGCCCTTGAGTTCGTCTATGTACTTCTGTGCCGTGGTCGTCTCGTCGAGGAACTGGGTGCCGGCCAGCGGACGCGAGGAGGCCTTGGTCTTGCCGGCGACGTCGATGCCGATGATGCCGACCTTCACGCCGTCATAGGTCTTGATGAGGTAGGGCTTGTGGACTGGCGTGCCGGACGGCGCCAGCGGGGAGCCGGCTTCCGGCACGACGTTGGCGGAGACGATGGCCGTCTGGCAGTCGGCCGTGTAGAGCTGGTCGAGGAAGTTCTTCAGCACGCCGTCGCCGTCGTCGAACTCGTGGTTGCCGTAGCCGAAGGCGTCGAAGCAGACCGTGTTCATCATCCGGGCGTCGGCCTCGCCCTTGAAGAAGGTGTAATACAGCGTGCCGGTCACCGCGTCACCCGCGTGCAGCTTGAGCAGGTTCTTCTTCTCGGCGGTAGCCTGCTTGAACAGCGTGGTCTGACGCGCGAATCCGCCCAGATCGACCTGCGTGGCCACGCCGTCCAGCGTCAGCTCCACACCCGGGATGGCCTCCAGCTGCGAGTGCTGGTCGTTGATGTGGGCGATGTTGAGTTCCAGCGCGGCGTAGGTGGGGGCGCTCGGGGCCTCGTCGGTCGAGCCGCAGGCGCTCAGGGTGGCAACGGCCGCAGCGATGGCTGCAACGCGGAAGTGGCTGGCAAACTTCATGGGCGCGTTCCTCAGGTCTCAGGTTGTGAAAAAGAATGCGTATTCTTCACATAGCTTCACGTACTAATGTGAATTTATTGTCAGTATTTGCATCCTCGCGGAGCCACCGATGGACCTCAGACAGATGCGCTACTTCCTCGCCGTCGCCGAGGAGCGCCACCTCGGCCGCGCCGCCGAGCGCCTGCACATGGCGCAACCCCCACTGACCCGCCAGATCCACGCGCTGGAGGCAGAACTGGGCGCGCCGCTGTTCACCCGCACGCCCAAGGGCATGGAGCTGACCGAGGCGGGGCAGACGCTGCTGGACGAGGTGCCGAACCTGCTGGCGCTGGCGCAGCGGGCCCGCGAGCGCACGCGGGCGGCCGGGCGGGGTGAGACCGGGCGGCTGGATGTGGGGTTGTTCGGCTCGGGCGTGCTGGACGTGATCCCGCGGCTGCTGGCGCGTTTCCACGCCGAGCGGCCGGACGTGAAGATCGTGCTGCACACGATGACCAAGGCCGAGCAGCTCGACGCGCTGCGCGAGCGCCGCATCAGCGTCGGCTTCAACCGGCTGGTGCCGCCGGAGCCGGATCTGGTGATCGAGACGGTGCTGCGCGAGCAGATGCGGGTGGCCTTGCCCGAGGGACACCCGCTGTGCGCGCAGGCGGCGGTGCGCCTGCCGGACCTGCAGGGCGAGCCGATGATCCTCTACCCGAACCTGCCGCTGCCCGGGTTGGCGCAGCAGGTGATGCAGGCCTTCGCACAGGAAGGCACGCCGCTGCAGATCGAGCAGGAGGTCGAGGACGTGCTGACCGCCATCGCGCTGGTGGCGGGTGGCTTCGGCGCCTGTGTCACGACGGCGAGCAGCGAGAGCCTGCGGCTGCCGGGGGTGGTCTATCGGCCGCTGGACTGCGCGTTTCTGCGGGACATCGAGCTGAGCTGCATCCACCGGCGCGGGGATGTGTCGCCGGTGCTGGGGGCGTTTCTGGCGGTGGTGCGGGGGTCAGGGGCGAGATAGGGCCTTTGAGCATTCAGCTTCGCGGCTCTGCTGGGGGTGTAAAAGCAAAACTGACCTTCAGATCATTCATCCAAGTCATGTCGAGGTGTCCGTCAAACTGAAGCCGGCCCACCACGATGCCTGGATGAATGCCGATCCGGTTCGCAAAACCTGTCACGGCGGCCTTGGACTTCGGCAGTGAATGCAGGGCTTCGGCATGCTCTGGCGGGATCAGGAAATCCCGTGCCCAGGCGTTGGCCTGTTGTTCCTCCACGGAGTTGCTGCCCGCAGTTCCGGGATCGTCTAGAAAAACAGCTTTCTTTTCCTGGCTGTGAAGCAGCACATGCGCGGCTTCGTGGAAAAAAGTGAACCAGAATTTGTCGTTGGTCTTGCCGTACAGCGACAACTGGATCAGCGGCCGATGCGGGTTGAGCCAACGCGCCACACCCGCCACATGGGCACGGGGCAAAGCTGGGATTAGCACGAGCACGACCCCCGCCGCATGCAGCAGCTGTCGCAGTTGTGGCTCGAACTCCTGCGGTGCCTGTGTTGTCAACGGTCGGATGGCTTGCAGCGCGGATCTGAATCTGCCTTCGTCGTAGCGCGGGCCGTCCAGCTTTTCGGCCGTACGCTCACCCATGCGCAACCACGCCGAAATGGCGCCAATGTCCGATTGATCTGGCCGGCTTCGCCGGAAAGACAGCTCCATGCAGCCATAGTTGGACTGCCATTGCTGCGCAGAAGCTACGCCGAAGAAGGTCAACACTTCGGCCACGAGCGAGGGTTTTGATTTCGCATCAATGCGCCGCTTGGGCAGAACATTCAGGCGCATCATTTCTCGCAGGGGGAAATTGTCGAGCCACCCGACCATCGTGGCGTGTTGGTTGGTCGCTTCCAGTAGTGCCGCCCGCTCGCGGTAGCGCGCTTCGCGCTGGAGCCAGAAGCCCACAGGTACCTCCAGCACATGCTGAAGCCGAATCGCCGCCTCCTCTGTCAGCGGCACCTTGCCATTGATGAGGTGGCTCACATGCTTGGCCGTGTAGCCTAGCCGGGCGGCCAGTTGCTGTTGTGTCCAGTCGCGCTCCTCGATCAGGTCAAGGATGGTGTCACCCGGCGGAGACACCCAGTCGGGCGTGAACGGTGCGCCAGTGTCGGTGTCGGTTGCAGCCAGTTCAGTCATGGTAGTCACCGATGTATTCAATCAAGACGATGGTCACGAGGGACCAGTCGATAGCGTTGTCCGCCTTGCGGGGGACGGGATCGTTCGCAGGTCCAAAGACCAGCCGCCAACCCCCAGTCAGGTCCAGCGCGAACTGGCCTTCACGGTCCCCGGTCAGTGGATGCGGTCTACCGGCTTGCAGGTCCGTGACGCAGGTGGCGGCGTCCAGGTCGCTCAGCCGAGTTCTGAGCTTCCTTGCGCATGCCGCGCCCAATTTCTTGTCCGCTACGCCCTGCTTTTCGCAGATCTCGCGCAGCTTCTTGTCCTTGAATGTGATGTTCAAGAACGCTCCCTCAAGAAGGTCGATTTTATGAGTCTTTACCTATCAGGTAAAAATTTATTGCGCCGCACAGGCCCTGCAATTGGGCGATTCGCCTCCGTCCCGTGGACCGGAAAGCGAAAATTCTGTGCCGATCACGTCAAGTCTGGCACCGAATCCAGAATCTGCCTGATCTCCGGCGCAATCGCCGCTTCGTCCAGATCCAGCGTGACGTTCTGGGCCACCAGCTCTGCCTGACCCTGCGTGGCCGCAGCCAGCTCGTCGAACAGTCGGTTGATCAAGGCTTCCAGGCCAGTCAGGGCTTCGGTCAGATCCTGCTGGATCGTCTCGAAGATGATCGGGGCGGTCTGCTGCGCTGTGGTCGCGAGGTGCTCAAGCATCCGGCCCTTGACGCCGCGGCCGGACTCCCGCGAGGCCCTCTCATACGCTGGCAGCATGTGCTCCTTGGCCGCGTTGGACATGCCATAGGCCAGCGTCCGGCGCCGGTCGTTGACCTCACCCGTCACGCGCCGGGCGCTTTCCTGCTTCTCGAACTTCACACGCTTGCGGAATGCTGCCAACTGCTGCTGGACCAAAGCGGGCGACTTGCCACCCGAGGCTTGCGCCAGCTTGCCCGCCCTGAAGCAGAACTCCGCCGCCGCGTGGGTCAGCAGCAGCGCCAGCTCGTCGCGGATGGCGCCGAGTTCCGTGGTGAAGTAGTGTTCCCAGGCCACCGGCAGGTGGTCGATCAGCGGGTCAGTCACGTCCCCGTTCAGGTCGTAGACCCGCCCGTTCGACGGACTCTTGTACAGGCCATCCCGCGCCACGATGGCGCGCAGGGTCGCCCAGTGGATCTGCTGCCAACCCTGGCAGGTGCGGCGCACGCCCCGCACGCTGTCGCGGAACAGTGGATCCATGCGACCAATGAAGGCAGTGCGCTTCTCGTCGAGCTGCATCTGGGCGATGCCGAGGGCTTCTTGGCTGCGCTCGACCAGACGGGTCACTTCCTCCTGCAGGGCCGCGCGGGCACGGGTCACCGCAGGAGACCCTTGCGCCGCGCGCGAACGAAAAAAGAGCGCCATTTCATCCCGCAGGTGCTCGACCCGCTTCAGTGCCGTCCGCCCGGTCAGCCCCTGTCCTGCCTCGTCCGCCAGGGTGCGCAGGTGGTTGAGCACGTCGGGAATGCCGGTTTCGTCGCTGTGGTCCAGGCCGTAGTCCCGGCGGCCGGGGCCGATCTTGTTGATCCGGTTGTAGGCCGCCGAGCTGACAGTGAAGATGGGCGCCTGGCGTGCTAGGTCGTTCATCTGCCGGGCCGTGTCCGCGTATTCGCCGATGCCCACGAGGTCGCCCACCATGTCTTCCAGTTGCTTGCGCGCGTTGCCGATCGCGTGCTGCTGGTAGGTCTGGATCAGCTCCGACAGCTCGCAGTCCTCGGGCAAGCCGAATTGCTCGGCCGCCGCCGTGTCGATGTCGTCTGCCTTGGTGCCGATGAGCGACAGCGCCCGATAGCTGCCACTGAGTACCAGCGAGCGCAGCAGCTTCTCCTTGTGCAGCAAGGTCTGGATGTCCTGCGTCAGCCCACGCACCATTGGGAACATCAGCCACACGAATGGCGCGCTGCGCAGGAACTCGCGGGTGACTTCGACGCGGGCCTCGTTCGGATCGTTCGTGCCGGGCAGGTCCACCAGTTCGATGCCCCCGCGCAGGCAGTCATAGGGGCCGGTGATCGTGACCTGCTTGACCAGCGGCCACAGCGCACTGTCACCGTGGATGAAGGTCTTCAGGTGGGCCTGCATCGCCTTGGCATCGTCGAAGGTACGACTGTCCTTGCCAGACCCAGACAGTACCTGTTCGACGCTGGGCGGCAGTGTCAGACGGTGCAGATCAGGCATGGGCATTTCGTCTGGCAGCTTGTTGCCCAAGACGGCTTCGATGCGTTTGCGCATGGCATTGAGCATCCGCTTCATCACGCCTTCTCCGTCGCCTTCGTCCTCCCCTGGTGCGATGGCCTGAAGGAAGCGGTCGATGTCGGCTGCCCACTCGGCGCGAGAGGCGAAATCGACCTCAATCCGATAGGCGGGGTCGGCGTGGTGTCGAACGAGCGTGACAAAGGCGGTCACCGGTGCCATGACACCGACCGGCAGCACTTGCTGGCCGAGCAACGCATTGAGGAAGGTCGATTTGCCGGCGCCAGTGGTGCCGACCATAGCGATCCGTACGGACTGCGGGCGGTGCAGGATGGCCCGGATCGACTGCAACTCTGCCTGCCAGCGTTGCCACTCGGACGGAGCCTGAGTCAAGGCGACGTGTTTGACGCGGGCCTCCATCCAGGTGCTCAGCGCTGTCAATGAGGCATGGGCACGCAGCACTGGATCGCTCGCACGCGCGTGCGCTGGTGTCGTTGCAGGTTCAGTCATCAAAACAGTCGCCATCCCTTGTGCCTCTCGATACTGCCCGGCAGATGCTGGTATTTTCAGATCGAGAAGATCCTAATTCAGGACGACGGGAGCCTGTCCACCGAGCTGATTCGTTCGGGTGGATCCGCAGAGAAGCGAGGCGAATTCGTGACAATCCACCTGATGCTCGCCAACCGATCTGAGCGGTTCTCTGCCGGCTCACTCCCAGTCCGGGCGGATCGAGGCGGTGTCTGCGCCATTGCGGCGTGTCTGATCAGAACCGCAGAACCGATCACTCGATCACGATCCGGTCGATCCACCGCACCCCCGCCGCCACATCGTCCCGCAGCGCCGGGTGGTATGGCGGCTTGTCGGTCTGCGCCGGGGGCGCGCTGATGCGGTTCAGGTCGATCGACTGCGGCCGCCCGACCAGCCCGGTGTCCGTGCGCTCCAGCTTGTAGTAGAGCCCGTTCCACAGCTTGGCGCCGAATTCCTTGGGCAGCTTGAACAGGAACAGCAGGTGGTGTTCCAGCCACGCCAGGTTGGTCGGTGTCACCGTGCCCGGGTTCGGATACGGGTAGGGCACATGGCAGTTCACCTCGCCGCCGCCTTCGACGCACTTGAACTCCTTCATCGACAGGAAGTGGTCGGTGAACTTCGTGTGGTCCATGTGGACGGCGAAGGCGACCGTGCCGTCCGGGCGGGGCGTGAAGTCCACGGTGCCGAGCGGCAGGCGCTGCTGGTCGCGGGTGAGGGCGACCAGTGCCTTGGTGCCCTGCAGCTCCCAGGCGCTGGCGATGGCCGGGGACAGCAGCGCCGCCGTCAGCGTGGTGGTCAGCAGCAGAGTGCGGGCCGTGGGGAGGCGGGTTGCGCGCATCGTGTCTCCTCGGTCGCGCGGGGGTGCGCGAAGCCGGGTCAGCGTAGCACTTCAGGCGGCGCCGGTGTCGCTCGGGGCAAGCACACGCAGGCGGGGTGGCCGCGGGTTCGACCGCATGCGCCGCCCACAGGCCCAGCATCACGCCGGACGACAGTGCGAACAGGGCAAAGCCGGGCGAGGTCTCGAGCGAACGGCCAGACCGTGCGCGCCGTGTCCTGGCCGCTGGCGTCGCGGTAGGTCAGGTGCAGCTTGTGCCTGCAGCGTGGCGATGTCGCGGTAGAGCGTGCGCAGGCGTTCGGAGCGAGACATGGCGGGCGATTGTGGCCGCGTCGATAAAATCGATCGATGACCGCCCATGCTTTTGACCACATCGCCCAGATCGAATCCACGCTGTGGGAGGCCGCTGACCAGCTCCGCGCCAACTCCAAGCTGACCAGCAGCGAATATTGCATGCCGGTGCTGGGGGTGATCTTCCTGCGCCACGCCAGCAACCGCCACGCCGCGGCCTTGCACGCCATCACGGCCGATCAGGCGGCGGGAAAGATGCCGCAGCGGGCTCTGATCGCCGCGGATTTCATCAAGCGCCGTGCGCTGATGCTGCCCGACACGGCGCGGTACGAGCACCTGCTGAACCTGCCATCGAGTGCCTCGCTGGGGCGGGCGCTGGTCGAGGCCATGAACGCCGTGGAGGCTAGCTTCGAGCCTCTGGCCGGGCAGTTGCCCAAAGACTACGAGCGGTTCGAGAACAAGCTGCTGGAAGACCTGCTGCGGGCCTTCGATTCCGAGGCGCTGCGCCAGGCGACGGGGGATGTGTTCGGCCGGATCTACGAATACTTCCTGATGAAGTTCGCGATGCAGGGCGCGCAGGACAACGGGGAGTTCTTCACCCCGCCGTCGCTGGTGCAGACGATCGTCAACATCATCGAGCCGGACCATGGGGTGGTGGCCGATCTGGCCTGCGGGTCGGGCGGGATGTTCGTGCAGTCGAGCCACTTCATCGAGCACGAGGGGCTGGACACGATGAAGCGGGTCACCTTCTACGGGCAGGAGAAGACGGCCACCACGATCCGGCTGGCCAAGATGAACCTGGCGGTGCATGGGCTGGAAGGGCACATCGCGGAGGCCAACACCTTCTATGACGACGTGCATCGGCTGCAGGATGGCAAGCCGCTGTGGGGGAACTGCGATTTCCTGATGGCCAATCCGCCGTTCAACGTGGACATGGTCGATGCGGAGCGGATCAAGACCGATCGGCGGCTGACCTTCGGGCTGCCGGGGGTGAACAAGGACAAGCAGGTCTCGAACGGCAATTACCTGTGGATCTCGTATTTCCACAGCTACCTGTCGGCGAAGGGGCGGGCCGGGTTCGTGATGTCGTCGCAGGCCAGCAGTGCGGGGCATGGCGAGAAGGAGGTGCGGCGCAAGCTGGTGGAGACGGGCGACGTGGACGTGATGGTCGCTATTCGCTCGAACTTCTTCTACACGCGCACGGTGCCGTGCGAGCTGTGGCATTTCGACCGGGCCAAGCCCGAGGCGCGGCGGGATCAGGTGCTGATGCTCGATGCGCGGCAGGTCTACCGCAAGGTCACGCGCAAGATCTACGACTTCTCGCCCGAGCAGCAGGCGAACCTGAGCGCGATCGTCTGGCTGTACCGGGGGCAGTCGGGGCAATTTCTGGGGCTGGTGAAGGATTACGTGGCGCGGCTGGCTGGGGAGGCGGGGGCGATCGGGCCGGCGCTGGTGGCGTTCGAGACGGGGCTTTCGGCGGGGCGGCTGCCGTTGGACGGGTTGGTCAAGAGCTTGGCCGATCTGGGCCTCGTGGCCGAGGCGCGCCAGCCGTTGACCGCGGCGTTGCAGGAATGGGCGGCGGCGGCCACGGCGTATGCAGCGGATCGGGCTGCGCTGGTGAGCGGCTTGACGGCGTTCTGTGCGCCGCTGGCGGTGGACGGTGGTTTGCCGCAGACCAACACTGCGCAGCACCAGACCCGCAAGGCGTTCCAGCCGCTGGCGGACGCGGCGCGGGGGCTGGTCAAGCAGATCGACCTGCTGGGCAAGCTCGCGGCGCGGGCGGGGCAACTGGCGCAGGCGCTGACGGCCGAGGCGCCGGCGGCTGACTACTTCGACCGGCGCGGCACAGCCCGGCTGTTCAAGGCGATCGACGAGCAGCGCACGCGGGCGGTCGAGCAGCTCAAGGCTGCGGCTTACGTGCATCGCCAGATCGCGTGGCTGCATGAGCGGTTCCCCGAGGCGGTGATGCGAGATGTGCCGGGGCTGTGCAAGGTGGTCACCCGCGCCGAAATCGAAGCCGCCGACTGGAGCCTGACGCCCGGCCGCTTCGTCGGTGTCGCTCCGGCCGAGGTGGATGAAGACTTCGATTTCGAGCAGACCCTGCGTGATTTGCATGTCGAGCTGGCGGACCTGAACCGCGAGGCGGTGGGGCTGGCGGCGAAGATTCAGGCGAACTTTGAGGGGCTGGGGGTATGAGTACCTGGGAGAAGTATCGACTAGGTGATATCGCTGATCTTTCCCTTGGGAAAATGCTTGACGAAAAGAAAAATCGTGGAGATATGTTCCCTTATCTTGCCAACGTGAATGTCAGGTGGGGGATTTTTGAACTCGAAAATCTCCGGGAAATGCGGTTTGAACCCAAGGACATGGAGCGTTTTGGGGTTATTTCCGGTGACATAGTCATGTGCGAGGGTGGCGAGCCAGGGCGCTGCGCAATTTGGAATGATGCGGTGCCTGGAATGATGTTGCAGAAGGCCCTGCACCGTATTCGACCTAAAATCGGATTTAATTATCAGTTCTTGTTTTATAGTTTTCTTTACTTGGGTAAGACTGATGGTTTTTCCCATTTGCTTACAGGCGCAACGATTAAGCATCTTCCATTGCAGAGTCTTGCCAAGTTGGAAGTAAAAGCGCCACCTCTCGCGATTCAAGAACGTATTGCTGAAAGCCTTTCTTCCTACGACGACCTCATCGAAAACAACCGCCGCCGCATGACCCTGCTGGAGCAATCGGCGCGGCTGCTCTACGAAGAATGGTTCGTGCGCCTGCGGTTTCCGGGGCATGAGCACACGCGGATCGTGGAGGGTGTGCCGGAGGGATGGCACAAGGTACCGCTTGGAA
Organism: Sphaerotilus sp.; assembly: GCF_034519685.1. GTDB lineage: Bacteria > Pseudomonadota > Gammaproteobacteria > Burkholderiales > Burkholderiaceae_C > Sphaerotilus. The sequence continues at coordinate 114,247 of NZ_JAXHOF010000006.1, forward strand.
AGATTGTCGGCAAGATCGGCAGTGGATTTACTCCTCGCGGAGGGGATGCGGCTTATTTGCCAGAAGGCACTCCTCTGATTCGTAGTCTGAACGTCTATGATGATCAATTCCAAGATGATGGTTTGGCTTTTATCAGCGATGAGCAAGCCTTGTCGCTGGCGGGTGTGACCGTTGAATCGAAGGATATTCTCCTGAACATTACTGGGGCATCAGTAGCTCGCTGCTGCATGGCACCAGAACGCTACTTGCCTGCCCGTGTTAACCAGCACGTGATGATCATTCGTGTTGATCGAGAAAAGGCGGACCCATTTTTTGTTCACAAAGCCATCAACAGCGACGAACGCAAGCGACAGCTACTGAGCTTTGCCCAAAAAGGATCGACCAGAGAGGCGCTGACCAAAGAAATGGTCTCAAAATTTGAAATAGTTGTGCCGCCGGTTGGATTGATGCGGCAGTTTGGGGGAGTCGCTTCGCAAGTTTTCCAGCAAAGAGAAACATTGGCGTTGCAAAACCAGAAACTCCGCGCTGCCCGCGATCTGCTGCTGCCGCGCCTGATGAGCGGAGAACTGGTCGCATGACCCGCGAAGATCAGCACACCGACCTGAAGTCGTTGCGCACCATCACCGGCAAGACAGCCGACTGGGACGAGCTGGCGAAGGACGCCGTGGCGTTTGCCAATGGCGCGGGCGGGCGGTTGCTGATCGGGATCGAGGACGGCGAGGCGCTGCCTCCACCAGGCCAGAAGGTGCCGCCCACACTGCCCGAGCGGCTGCGCAAGCGCCTGGGCGAGCTGACCATCAACGTGCAGGCGCGGCCCGCCGTGCGCCGCGCCGACAACGGCGGCGAGTTCATCGAGCTGACCATCGACCGCGCCCACAGCGTCGCCTCGACCTGCGACGGGCGCTATTTCCTGCGCATCAGCGACACCTGCCAGCCCATCCTCGGCGACGACGTGCTGCGCCTCGCCAACGAGCGCCCCGGCCGCCCCTGGGAGACGATGGACAGCGGCGTCCCCCGCAGCGCCGCCGACCCTGCCCAGCGCGCCCGCTTCGTCGAAGGCATCCGCGCTGCCGACCGCGTGAAAGCCTCCGTCAAGGAAAAGAGCGCCGACGAACTGCTGACCCACTACGCGCTCGCCCAAGGCCCGACGCTGACCCGCCTGGGTGTCCTGCTGCTCGGCACCACCGCCGACCGCCGCGCCCTGGGCACCGCCCCGCAGATCCAGGCCATCAAGTACGACGAGCGGGCCGAGAAGATCAACAAGTGGGTCTGGGACGACCACGCCCTGTCGCCCGTCGAACTCGTCGATGCCATCTGGCGCGAGATCCCCGATTTCCGCGAACACTACGAAATCGCCGAAGGGCTGTACCGCCGCAGCGTGCCGGCCTACGACGAGAAGGTGGTGCGCGAGCTGCTGGTCAATGCACTGGTCCACCGCCCCTACACCCAGCAGGGCGACATCTACCTCAACCTGCACCCCGACCGCCTGGAAGTGGTCAACCCGGGCCGTCTGCCGCTCGGCGTGACCCCTCGCAACATCCTCCACGCCAGCCGCCGCCGCAACGACGCGCTGGCCCGCGTGTTCCACGACCTCGGCTTGATGGAGCGCGAGGGCAGCGGCTTCGACCTGATCTACGACCGCCTGCTGTCCCAGGGTCGCCCCGCGCCGCTGCCCGAAGAGGGTGCCGATTGGGTGCGCATCACCATCCAGCGCCGCATCGCCAAGCCCGAGGTGATGCGGCTGCTGACCGAGGCCGACGCACGCTTCCAGTTGACGCAGCGCGAGCGCATCACGCTGGGCGTGCTGGCGCAGACTGAAGGCATGACCGCACGCAGCCTGCGCACCCTGCTGGACACGCAGGACGGCGGCGCCGATGACCTCACCCTCTGGCTCGGTCGCCTGCAGACGCTGGCACTGGTCCGCACCACCGGACGCACGCAGGGCACGCGCTACTTCGTCGATCCGGCGCTGTTGCACGGCGCGGCGTTGACCGTGCCGACGACGCTGACCCGCATCGAGCCGCACCGGCTGATGGCGTTGATCTTGGAAGACCTGTCCCGCTACCCCGGCGCGTCCAGCACCGACGTGAACCAGCGCATCGGCCCCGAGATTTCGACCAAGGCAATCAAGCGGATGCTCGATGACCTGGCCGCTGCAGGCCGCGTCACCCATGAAGGCGAACGCCGCTGGCGCCGCTACCGACTCGCGGACGCGGAGCCTCCTAAAGGACAAGACAGGTCGAATCAGGCGTGAAGACTTGGCTCACCGAGCCAACAGGATTCATAACCTGTTGATTTAAAAGAAAAAACATAAAAGACAATTCAAGACAATCAATGCATTTGTCTTTTATGAACAGGGGGAAGAAGTCATGGCCTATACCGACATCAACAGCGAGGACCGCCTCGTCCAGGACACCTTCGCGAAGCACCTGGAAACCGCGCTCGGCTGGGACAGCGTCTACGCCTGGAACACCGAGACCTTCGGCCCGGACGGCACGCTGGGCCGCAGCGACGAGCGCGAGGTGGTGCTGGTGCGCGACCTGCGCGCCGCCCTCGTCCGGCTCAACCCCGGCCTGCCCGCCGCAGCGATCGAGTCAGCCGTCACCCAGCTCAAGCACCACGACCACACCCGCTCGCTGGGACAGCACAACCAGCGCTTTCATCGCCTGATGCGTGATGGCGTGCCCGTCAGCTACCGCGACGAACAAGGCCACCAGCGCCAGGCCCAGGCCACCGTGATCGACTTCCGCCAGCCTGCCAGCAACCGCTTCCTGGCCGTGCGTGAACTCAAGATCACCGGCCTGCGTGCGCCGAACTACCACCGCCGCGCTGACCTTGTGTGCTTTGTCAACGGCCTGCCCCTGGTGTTCATCGAGTTGAAGGCGGTCTACAAGAACATCCGCACCGCCTTCGACGGCAACCTGCGCGACTACCTCGACGAGAACGTCATCGCCCATGCGTTTCACCACAACGCCTTCCTGATCGTCAGCAATGGCGACAACGCCCGCTACGGCTCGATCACCAGTACCTGGGAACACTTCGGCGAATGGAAGCGCCTGCGCGAGGACGAGCCGGGCAGTGTCGCGGCCGAGGTGCTGCTCAACGGCATGCTGGACAAGGTGCGGCTGCTCGACATCGTCGAGAACTTCATCCTCTTCGATGCCAGCCGGGCCGGGGCGGTGCGCAAGGTGGTGGCGCGCAACCATCAACTGCTGGGCGTCAACGAGGCCGTGGACGCCGTCGTCCGGCAGGAAGCCCTCAAGCGCCAGTTCCCGAAGGACGCGCGGCTGAAATACCGCGTGATCGAACGGCCGGCACCCACTGCACGGCACCGGAAAGCCGCGAACGAGGACCAGGCCGCAGTCGCCCTGATCGCCGCCGAGCCGACCGCTCCCTATGCTGACACCGTGCAGACCCTCCCGCTGATCGAGCGCGCCCACCCGGACCTCGGCCGCCTCGGCGTCGTCTGGCACACCCAGGGCAGCGGCAAGTCGTACTCGATGGCCTTCTTTGCCGAGAAGGTGCGCCGCACGGTACCGGGCAACTTCACCTTCGTGCTGATGACCGACCGCGACGACCTCGATGGCCAGATCTACAAGACCTTCGTCGGCTGCGGCGTCGCCGACGAGCAGACACCACGGGCGAAGGACGGCAAGGCGCTGAAACAACTGCTCGGCCAGAACCACCGCTACGTCTTCAGCCTGATCCACAAGTTCAACCAGCCGGTGAAGCCGGGTCAGCCGTACAGTGACCGTGACGACATCATCGTCATCTCCGACGAGGCGCATCGCACCCAGGCCGGCAAGCTGGCGCGCAACATGCGACTGGCGCTGCCCAACGCGGCCTTCATCGGCTTCACCGGCACACCGCTGTTCAAGCAGGACGAGCTGACCCGGCGCATCTTCGGTGGCTATGTCTCGCGCTACGACTTCCAGCGTAGCGAGCAGGACGGCGCTACCGTCAAGCTGGTCTACGAGAACCGGGGCGAGAAGCTGGGGTTGGAAAAGCTCGACCTGAATGACCGGATCGCGGCGGCAGTGGACGCCGCCGACCTTGACGCCGACGAGACCGCGCTGCTGGAAAAGCTGCTCGGGCGGGACTACGAGGTCATCACCGCCGACCGGCGCCTCGAACGCATCGCCACCGACTTCGTCGAGCACTGCAGCACGCGCTGGGAGGCTGGCAAGGCGATGCTGGTGTGCATCGACAAGATCACCTGCGCCCGAATGCTCAAGATGATCGAGCCGGCGTGGCGCGCCAAGGCGGCGGCTGTGCGAACGCAGGCCGAAGCGATGCGTGCCGACATCGCCCGGGCACCGGACGACGAGACCCGCCAGCGCCTATTCGCCCAGCGCGACCGCCTGCTAGCCAAGTCGCAGTGGCTCGACGAGACGGTGATCGAGATGGTCATCAGCGAGGCGCAGAACGAGGTGGCGGACTTCCGCCGATGGGACTTCGACATCGTCCCGCACCGCGCCCGCCTGAAGCAGGGCTTCGAGACCCCGGATGGACGGCGGCTCGACGTGGAGTCCGCGTTCAAGGATCCGAAGCACCGCTTCCGCGTCGCCATCGTCTGCGCCATGTGGCTGACCGGATTCGATGTCGAATGCCTGTCCACGCTCTACATCGACAAGCCCCTGCGCGCCCACACGCTGATGCAGGCCATCGCCCGCGCCAACCGCGTCTACCCGGGCAAGGATTTCGGGCTGATCGTGGACTACAACGGGATGCTGAAGAGCCTGCGCGCTGCGCTAGCGCAATACGCGCTCGGTGAGGGCGGTGGTGATGCAGAGATCGTCGCTCCGCTGGAAGACCGGGTCGCGGCACTGGAGGATGCGCTGAACGCGACGGAGGCCCATCTGCGTGGACTGGGGTTCGAGCCGAAGGAGTTGCTCGGGTCAACAGGGTTCCCGCGCATCACCCTGTTGAACGCGGCAGTGGAGGCGGTCTATACCAGCGATGAATCGAAGCGGCGTTTCGAGATCCTGGCGCGGGTGGTGTTCGGCCGGTTCAAGGCACTGCTGGTGGAGCCGGCCGCACTCGCCTACGCGGAGCGCCACGACCATCTGGAGGCGATCCGCAAGAAGCTCGCCGAGCGCCGCGACATGGCCGATGTCACCGGATTGCTCAAGGCACTGCACCGCATCGTCAACCAGGCCATCGAGACCAAGGGTGCGGGTGACGACCAGGCAGCAGGGCTGACCATCGACCTGACCCAGATCGACATGGCCAAGCTGCGCGACGAGTTCACCGGCAAGGTCCGGCGCAAGGCCACCGTCTTGCAGGACATCCGTGAGGTGGTGGAGCAGCGGCTGGCCCAGATGCTGGCCTGCAACCCGCTGCGCATGAACTACGAAAAGAAGTACCAGGAAGTCATCGCCGCCTACAACCAGGACAAGGACCGCGCCACGGTGGAAGATACCTTTGCCCGGTTGCTCGACCTGGCCGGTCAGCTCGACGCGGAGCAGTCTCGTGCGGTTCGGGAAGGACTCAGCGAGGAGCAGCTTGCCCTGTTCGACTTGCTGCAGCGCGATGACCTGTCCCTGGCAGCACGCGAGCGGGTCAAGCAGGCCAGTCAGTCACTGCTGGCGGGGGTGCAGGCGGTGGTGATGCCGCTGGACCACTGGACCGAGAAGGAGCAGACCCAGGCAGAGGTAGAGACCTGGATCCTCGATCAGGTGTACTTGGCGCTGCCAGAGCCGCCCTATACCGCGCAAGACAAGCAACTCGCTGCGGCACGGGTCTATCGGCATGTCTGGCAGCAGGGGGCGAGGGACGCCCGCGCCAGTTGAGCCAGCAGGATCAATCCGCCGCGGCGATCAGCTCCGCCAGCGCCTGCGCGACATCCTCCGCCGACACCCCTTCACCCAGCGCCACGGGCGCCTCCGGCATGGCCACCGCCCCTTCCGTCTTCAGCCGCTTCACCCAGTTCCCCGCATCGCGCCCGCCGGCAAACGCCTGGCTCTGCAGCAGTACGCGCCCGTCCGCCGCAGCGAGCTTGAAGTAGAACTGGCCGTCCACGTCGCGGTACTGCTTGAACGTGGGCACCGCGGCTTTGTCCGCTTTTGGCGTGACCGTGGCGGCCACGGGTGCGGCCGCCATGCGCCGCAGGCCCACGGCTTCACGCAGCCGTTGCAGCAGCGGCGCAGCTTCGGCGCGGGCCTTGGCGGCGCCCGCCATCAGGATCGCCTCCAGCTCGGCCGGCTGGGCGATCAATGCTTCGTAGCGTGCCCGCATCGGCGCGAGTTCGCCGTTGATCAGCTCGAACAGCCGCTGCTTGGCCTCGCCCCAGCCCAGCCCGTCGCGCAGCGCGTCGCGGAAGGCGGCGTTCTGCGCGGCGGTGCCGAAGGCGTCGTGCAGCGTGACCAGCGCCGAGCCCTCCGGGTCTTTCGGCTCGCCCGGCAGCTTCGAGTCGGTGACGATGCGTGCGATCGCGTCCTTCAGCGCCTTCGCGCCGCCCTCGAACAGCGGGATCGTGTTGTCGTAGCTCTTGCTCATCTTGCGGCCGTCGAGGCCGGGCAGCAGCGCCATCTCGGCCTCGATCACCGCCTCCGGCAGCACGAAGAAGTCGCGTCCACCGCCGTAGAGGTGGTTGAAGCGCTGCGCCACGTCGCGCGCCATCTCGATGTGCTGGATCTGGTCACGGCCGACCGGGATCTGGTGCGCGTTGAACATCAGGATGTCGGCGGCCATCAGGATCGGGTAGCTGAACAGGCCCATCGTGATGCCGGCGTCGATGTCTTCGCCCGCCGCGAGGTTCGCGTCCGCGGCGGCCTTGTAGGCGTGGGCGCGGTTCATCTGGCCCTTGGCGGTGACGCAGGTCAGCAGCCACGTCAGCTCGGGGATCTCGGGGATGTCGCTCTGGCGGTAGAGCGTGACGCGCTCGGGATCCAGCCCGGCGGCCAGCCACGTCGCCGCCAGCTCCAGCCGCGAGCGCTCGATGCGCGCCGGGTCGTCGCACTTGATGAGAGCGTGGTAGTCGGCGAGGAAGAAGAAGCTCTCGACATCGGTGCGGCGGCTCGCGATCACGCAAGGGCGGATGGCGCCGACGTAGTTGCCGAGGTGGGGGGTGCCGGTGGTGGTGATGCCGGTCAGGACGCGGGTGGTGGGCATGGAAGGTGAGGCTGCTGCCGAATCGTCGATCGCGTGATTGTCGCGGGATCGGCGCGTCGGCGGCCGCCCCGCCCTTCAGGCCGCCTGCTTCAGCCCCGCCGCTGCCCGGCTGCGCCCCAGGATCTCGTCGCACAGGGTCTGCTTGAGCGCGTCGGCCTGCTCGTTCGCGCCCTGGCAGGTGCCGGCGGCGTGGTGGCCGCCGCCGCCGTGTTCGAGCATCAGCGCGCCGATGTCCATGCGGTTGCGCCGGCCGAAGATGGACTTGCCCACCGTGTAGACGGTATTCATCTTCTCGCGGCCCCACATGACGTGCATCGAGATGTCGCACTGCGGGAACATCGCGTAGACCACGAAGCGGTTGCCGGCGTAGATGGTTTCCTCATGGCGCAGGTCGAGCACCACGAGGTGGTCCTGCACCTGCGCGACGCGGCGGATCTGCTCGCGGAACAGGGTGTGCTGCGCAAAGAACAGCTCGACGCGCTCGCGCACGTCCGGCAGCGCCAGGATCTCGTCGATCGGCATGTCGCGGCAGCACTCGATCAGCTTCATCATCAGCTGGTAGTTCGAGATGCGGAACTCGCGGAAGCGGCCCAGCCCGGTGCGCGCGTCCATCAGGAACGACAGCAGCTCCCAGCCCTTCGGTTCGAGCACGTCGTCGATGCTGAAGCCGGCGGAGTCGGCCTTGTCCACGGCGGCCATCATCTCGTCGCTGACGCGGGGGAAGCGCGCCTTGCCGCCGAAGTGGTCGTACACGACGCGGGCGGCCGACTTGGCGTCGGTCTGGAGCACGTAGCCGGCGGTGGGGCGGCCCTGGTTGCGGATCGCTTCGCTGGCGTGGTGGTCGAAGCACAGGCCGCAGCCCGGCACATACGGCACGTTGGTCAGGATGTCCCGCTCGGTCACGGCGACCTTGCCGTCCTGCACGTCCTTGGGGTGGACGAAGGTGATGTCGTCGATCATGTCCAGCTCGCGCAGCAGCACGGCACAGACCAGACCATCCATGTCGCTGCGGGTCAGCAGGCGGTACTTTTGCGGGGCAGAGGGCATGTCAGGGGCTCCGGAGTCAAGTGGATGGCTGACATATCGGCGTGTGCCGGGGGCGCTTGACACGACAAGCGGCATGGGTCGGGTTTGTGGGTATAGTTCAAGGCCTATACCATTCATTGCGATTGCCACCGCCGTTGCTCCATGAAAACCGCCTCCCTGTTCATGAACGGCCGCAGCCAGGCCGTGCGGCTGCCCGCCGAGTTCCGCTTCGAGGGCAAGCAGGTCTATGTCTCCCGCGACCCGCGCACGGGCAACGTCATCCTGTCGGCACAGCCTCCGGCTTCCCCCTGGAAGGACTTCATGGCGTTGCGTGATGCGCCGGGTGGTTCGGAGGGCGTGGACACGTGGCTGGCGGATCGAGACCAGGGGTCGCAGACCCGTGATCCCTTCGCGGGTTGGGTCGAATGACACGCTACCTGCTGGACACCAATGCCGTGAGTGCCGCGCTGCGCGGAGCGCCGGGCATCGATCAGCGCCTGTTGGCGCTGGACGCGGACGACTGGTGCATTTCAGCGGTCACCCATTCCGAGTTGCGCTACGGGCTGGCGCTGCGGCCCGAGGCGCTCCGGCTGGCGCGGATGGTGGAGGCGTTTCTGCAGACGGCCACCACTGCGCCTTGGGACGCTGCGGCGGCCGAGGTGCATGGACGGCTGCGGGCCGCATTGCGGCAGCGGGGCACCCCGATCGGGGACTTCGACGAGATGATCGCGGCCCATGCGCTGGCGCTGGGGGCCGTGCTGGTGACCGACAACGTGCGGCATTTCGAGCAGGTGCCGGGGCTGGTGATCGAGAACTGGCAACGGGCGTGACGAACCCGCGCCGCCCTGTCGCCCTGCGGCCAGGCGGCCCACTCAGAGCTTGACCATCACGTTCCGCAGCTCGGTGTAGAACTCCAGCGAATGCACCCCGCCTTCGCGCCCGATCCCTGAGGCCTTCGCGCCGCCAAACGCGGTGCGCAGGTCGCGAAGGAACCACGAGTTGATCCAGCACAGCCCGACCTCGATGGCGGCGGCCATGCGGTGCGCGGTGCCGAGGTTCTGTGTCCACACGGTCGTCGCCAGCCCGTAGTCGGTGGCGTTGGCCAGCGCGATGGCTTCTTCCTCGGTGTCGAAGGGCGCGATGTGGCAGCAGGGGCCGAAGACCTCCTCGCGCACCACGCTGGCGCTCTCGGGCAGGCCGGTCCAGATCGTCGGCTGGACCCAGTGGCCTTCGGCCAGGGCGCCGGGCATGTCGGGCACGCCGCCGCCGGTGACCACCGTGGCACCTTCGGCCACCGCCTTGGCGTAGTAGCCGAGCACCTTCTGCTTGTGCTCCGCCGAGATCAGCGGGCCGAGGCCGACGCCGGGCTGCTCGCTCGGGCCGACCTTGAGCGCCTCGGCCTTCTCCTTGAGCGCGGCGACGAACTTGTCGAAGATCGGCCGCTGCACATAGAGGCGCTCGGTGCCGAGGCAGACTTGTCCACAGTTCTCGAACGCACTGCGCGTGATGCCGGCGACCGCCTTGTCGAAGTCGGCGTCGGCGAAGACGATGCCGGCGTTCTTGCCGCCCAGCTCGAACGACACCGGGCGCACGCCTTTGGCGGCGGCGGCCATGATCGCCTCGCCCGTGCGGGTCTCGCCGGTGAAGGTGATGCCGTTGACACCCGGGTGCTTGGTCAGGAACTCACCCGCCGAGCCGGGGCCAAAGCCGTGCAGCACCTGGTACACGCCCTTGGGCACGCCGACCGCGTTCATCACCTCGCCGAGCAGCGTGGCGGTGGCGGGCGTTTCCTCGGACGGCTTGACGATGACCGTGTTGCCACAGGCCAGCGCCGGGCCGACCTTCCACGTCATCAGCAGCAGCGGCAGGTTCCACGGGCACACCACCGCGACCACCCCGAGCGGCGAGCGCACGGCGTAGCTCACCGCCGTGCCGCCGTCCGGCGTGGTCATCTGGAAGCTTTCGGTCGGCACGTTCTTGACGATGTCGGCGAAGACCTTGAAGTTGGCCGCGCCGCGCGGGATGTCGATGTGCGAGGCCAGCGACAGCGGCTTGCCGGTGTCGGCGATCTCGGCCTGCAGGAAGTCGTCGAAGCGGCGGTTGATCTCGTCGGCCACCGCGTAGAGCATCTCCACGCGCTTGACCACGCTCATGCGGCCCCAGTCGCCCTTGAGCGCGGTGCGGGCGCTCGCGACGGCCGCATCGACCTCGGCCTGTCCCGCCTCGTGGACCAGACCGAGCACCCGGTTATCCACAGGTGCGCGGTTCTCGAAGGTCTTGCCAGTGGCGATGAACTCGCCGTTGATGAAATTGAGGAACTGCTTCACGTTCAAACCTGTGGATAACTGGGTTGTGGATAAGTTGGATGGGTTGGCGGCCGCTCAGGCCAGCCCGAGCGCCTGCAGTCCTGCGCGGGCGCAGGCTTCGTCCTGCTCCGCCGAGCCGCCGGACACGCCGATGCCGCCGATCAGTTCGCCGTCCGCCGTGATCGGCAGCCCGCCGCCGAAGACCACCAGCCGGGGCCGCCCGGACAGGCCGATGCGCAGCATCTCGTCTTGCGCGAGGGCTGCGCCCCACTGGCTGGTCGGGAAGCCGAAGCTGGCCGCCGTGTAGGCCTTGTCGATGGCGATGTCCACCGAATGGAGGAAGGCCCCCGGCATGCGCAGGAACGCCGCCAGGGTGCCGCTGCGGTCGGTGACCGCGACGTTGATGCGCAGCCCCATCGCCTCGGCGGCCTGCACCGCCGCGCCGACGGCGGTGTGGGCCGCCGCGGCGGAGATGGCGTGCTGCGCCACGTGGTGCGAGGGGGTGCCCGTCACGGTGGCGCTGTCCATCAGGTGTAGACGTCCGTGAAGGACGGCACCGCAGAACCCGTGTGGTAGAAGATCCCGGACCAGAGCTGGTCCTCGGTCCAGGTCGTCACCGGCCGGTCACGCTGCGCCAGGTAGCCCAGGCCGGCGAAGGTCTCGTTGCGGTTGCCGCTCGGGTCGAAGAAATAGATGGTCTCGCCGCGCGTGATGCCGTGGCGGGTGGGCGCCACGTCGATGCGGGTCTTGTTCTTGGCCATCACGTCCGCGGCCTTGAGCACGTCGTGCCACGAGTCGAGGAAGTAGGCGATGTGGTGCAGCCCGCTGCGCGCGCCGCCGACGAAGGCGATGTCGTGCGGCGTGGTGGTGCGGCTCATCCAGGTGGCGGCCTGCATGTCGCCGTTCGGCCCGACCAGCACCTGCTCGGTCAGGAAGAAGTCCAACGCCTCGGTCATGAAGCGGGTGTTGTCCGCGACCGTGTTGATGCCTTCAGGCGGGTTCATCTCGCACATCAGCAGCAGGTGGTCCAGCCAGTGCGCGCCCGCGCCCTTCAGGCCGTCCGGCCACGGGTCCGGGTTGGTCGTGCCGACGTCCGTGCCCACGTACTCCTTGGTGGCGTACAGGCGCATCTCGTGGCCGCTGGGCAGGTTGAACTGCAGCATGCGGCCGGTGGCCGGCAGCGTGCCTTCGTCGAGCAGGGTGGTCTTGATGCCCCAGGCCTCGACCTTGGCCTGCAGTTCTTCCAGGTCGGATTCCTTCTCGACCTTGTAGGCAACGTGGTTCAGGCCGGCCTGATCGCTCGGCGTGAGGATGAGCGAGTACTTGTCCCACTCGTCCCAGCACTTCATGTAGACGTTGCCGTTCTTGTCTTCCATCGTGACCTTGAGGCCGAGCACGTTTTCGTAGTGCTTGAGGGCCGCCGCCATGTCCATGACTCTGAGGCTGGCGTGACCGATGCGCATGACACCCATGATGTGTCTCCTAGGGGTTCAGGGTTGGGGTGAGGGGGTGGGTTGCGGGGTGGCCGCCTGGGCGTACCCGCGGGAAAACGGTTTCTCGAACTTGCCGATCACGTCGAGCCGCACCGGCGTGGTCGGGGCGACCCGGCAGGCAAGGGTGCAGCCCTCGGCTTCTTCTTCTGCGCTGACATGGGCGCGGCTGACGGGGCCGAGTGCCGTCACCGTGCCTTCGACGATGCGGACCTTGCACACCCCGCAGCCGCCGTTGACGCAGCCCACCGGGATGCCCTTGCGGCCGAGCCGCAGCATCCCGTTGAGCAGGCTCTCGGTGGTGGCGCACGGGAATTCCTCGCCGGTCTGCGTCACGCGGACGTTCACCTTGGGGCGGAAATCGAACATGCGTCAGACCCTCTTGAACAGCGGGCTGCGCTGGGCGTTGGCATCGGCGGCCGAGATGAACTTCTCGGTGTGGATGCCGTCCTCGAACAGCCGGCCCTGCATCAGCACGCCGATGCAGGCCTCGACCATCGGCGGCGGGCCGCAGAGGTAGGCCTTGTGGCCGGCGAACTGGCCGCCGAAGTGCGCCTTGGCTGCGTCGTGGACGAAGCCGCGGGCGCCGGTCCAGTCCGAGCCTTCCGAGGCCTCTGGCTCGTTCGACAGCGCGGGCACGTAGGTGAAGTTCGGGTGCTGCGCGGCCAGCGCGACGAACTCGTCGTGGTAGTACAGCTCGGCGCGGGTGCGCTGGCCGTAGACGAGCGTGATCGGCTCGGTGCAGCCCTGGTCGAGCAGGTCCAGCACCATCGAGCGCGGGCTCGACAGCCCCGAGCCGCCGGCCATGAACACCATCGGCAGGCGAGCTGACTGCCGCACGAAGAAGCGCCCGTACGGGCCGGACAGCCGCAGCCGGTCGCCCACCTTCAGCTTCTCGTGCAGCCAGGTCGTGCCCGCGCCGCCCGCGACGATGCGCACGTTCAGCTCGATCTCGCCGCTGCGCTGCACATCGGCGGGCGCGTTGGCGATCGAGAAGGCGCGGCTCTGGCCGAGGCCGGGGATCTCCAGTTGCACGTACTGGCCGGCCTGGAAGTCGATCGGCGCCACGGCGGGGTCGAGCTGCAGGTGCAGCGCCTTGATCGTCGGCGTGAGGTCCACGATGCGGGCGACGGTGGCGGCGAAGTCGCGCACGGGGATGGTCCGCGCGTCCGGCTCCTCGTCGAGGTCGGCCTCGATGGTCACGTCGTCCTGCAGCGTCGCGCAGCAGGCCAGCGTCTTGCCCTCGTCGCGCTCGAAGTCCATCAGCGCGAACGGATTCGCCGCGCCGTGGTCGACTTCGCCGCCGCAGACCTGCACCTTGCAGGTGCCGCACAGGCCGTGGCCGCAGGCGTGGGGGATGTAGATCCCCTGGCGCAGCGCGGCATCGAGGATGGTCTGGCCGTCCTCGACGTCGATCACGGCGCCGAGCGGGTCGATGGTGAGTTGGTAGCTCATGCAGTGTTCACCGTGGTCCCGTCATGCCCGCGTCTGCGGGCACCCACGACCACGAACATCGTGTCGGGTCGTGGATCCCCGCTTGCGCGGGGATGACGGAGGTCTGGGGGTGTTGGCGTCAATTGCAGGAGCCGTTCAGGCCGTGCAGCCCCGGCGTGCGGAAGCGGATCACGTCCTTGTGCGTCAGGCCGTTCTCGGCCAGCGACTTCGCCGGGTCCGGCTGCCACGGCTGGCCGGACTTGGTCCACTCGACGGTGGCCCAGTCGATCTTGGCGAAGTCCGGGTGGTAGCCGTAGACACCCGGCAGCACGGCCGCACCGACCGCGCCGAACGGCATGTCCGGCGGCAGCGGCAGGCACACCGGCGCGCAGATCATCAGGTGGTCTTCCCAGCCGATGTAGAGCAGCGGCGCGGGGAAGTTCTCGCGCACGTCCTTCATCGGGAAGTCGTACGGCGCGGCGTTGGGGTTGGCGACGACGCTCATGCTGCGTCTCCCTTCCAGGCGGCAAAGTTCTTCTGGTCTTCCGAGCCTTCGAAGTCGAAGTTGTCCCGGCCGATGTTCATCTCGTACCACTGCAGCACGGCGATGAGCGGATCGAACCCTTCGGCGGTCGGGTTCACGTCGGGCTTGAAGCAGTGGCCCTGGTAGATCTGGTGCACCGGCAGCCAGCTCTGGATGTACTTCTCCGGCTCGTCCTCGAAGATCTCCTTGCAGTGGTCGGAGCAGAAGTGGTACTTGTTGCCGAAGTAGTTCGTCTCGCGGTAGCAGATCTTGGTGGCGTCACCCGGCTCGGTGAACAGCATCGGGATCTGGCACGTCGTGCACAGCATCGGCAGCGTCTTGTTGTAGAAGCGGTTGCCTTGTGCCGCCTGCTCGCGCCAGTAGTCCCAGCGCGGCTTGTAGGTCGACTCGAAGCTGTCCGGGTACTTCTCGGCCAGCCACTGCATCTCGCCCTCGTTCGGGATCCAGGTGTGGAAGGGCGCGGCGGCGTTGTAGTTGTAGAAGGTGGCCCACGCCTGGTGGCTGATGTGGTCCTTGCCTTCGCAGGCGTCCTTCCAGCCCTTGGGCTCGCGGATGCCGTAGCGCGCCAGATCCTTGAAGAGCGCGCCGCCGTTCTGCTCGGCGTACATCTCCCACGCTTCCTTCCAGCTCATGACGCGCTTGGGCAGCATGTAGTCCTGCATCATCGCCACGATGGTCAGCAGCCGGTAGCCGCGCCAGAACCACTTGTCGATCCACTTCTGCACGATCGGCACATTGGCCGGATCCTGCTCCAGCATGAACTTGATGCACTCGATGCCCAGCGTCATGTGGCGCGATTCATCCGACTGCGCCGAGAAGCCGAAGGTCACCGTGGACATGTCGCCGTTGTGCGCCGCGCCCGACATGAAGGGCACGAACAGCAGGTTCGTCAGCACGTACTCGAACGAGAAGCTCACCGCGGTGAGGAACTCGAACGGGCCGCCGGTGCAGGCGTCCTCGAAGAAGCTCTTCGGCACCGACAGGTACCAGACGCGGTCGAACCAGTGGCTCGAATGGTGCAGCCCGTTGAAGTACTTGTTGTAGTGCGAGAGCGCGTGTGTCTCGGTCTGGAAGTGGCGCAGCTCGTCGATCGACTGCATCTGGGCCGCGACCCGGGCGCCTTCGCCGGTGAACTGGCGGCCGACGTGGGCGAAGCCGCGGTGGGCGTAGTACTCCAGCGGCGTGACGCCCTGGATGAAGAGCTTGAGCGCGTTGATGTAGCGCGCGTCACTCACGCCGAGCTGGCCGTTGTTCTGCGCGAACGCCTCGATGACGGCGTAGAGCTTCTTTTCCTTCTCGCCCTGGTATTTCCAGTAGGCGTCCATCGTCAGGCGGAACGGGTCTTGCCACTTGTCCCAGTCGTGGATCTTGATGCCCTCGTAGGTGTCGTAGGGGAAGACCTTGTCCATCGGCTGGTAGGTCGTCTCCCAGCCGAGGCCGCGGGTCATCGCGGCGTAGCGTTCCTTGAGGCCGAGCTTTTTCTTGGCGACGCGGGTGTCCATGCTTGTCTCCGATTTGTCCGGGGTGCAGTTCGGTGGGATCAGTTCATCCAGCTCAGGGTGAGCTGGTCGTCGTCTTCGTCGATGTGGCCCGACAGCGTCACGAGGTTGACGTGGATCTGCTGCAGGTCGAAGGGGCAGCCGGTGATCTCCTCGATCGTGGCGCGGCGGATCGTCAGGCGCTGCGGCACGTCGATCTTGGTCAGCCCGGTCGGGTGCGTGACGACGGCGGTGGGGTTGTCGGCCACGATGGCCTCGACCACTGGCCGGGACTCCTCGTTGGCCTGGAAGGCGATGAATACGTTCGACATGGTGCGTGTCCTGGGGTGAACCTGATCAGGCGGTGAGGCCGGCCTTGCGGCAGCGGGCGTCGAGCGCGGTGCGGGCGTCGGCCAGCGCCGCTTCGCCGTGTTCGCCCATCGCCAGTTGCGCGACGGGGGCGAGGGCGGCCTGGGCGCGGTCGGTCCAGTGCGTGGCCCACTGCACCAGCAGCGCGCGGTTGTCCGGCGACTCGGCCGCGGCGACCTTCACCACGGCGTCGATCCAGCGCGCGCTCTCGGCGTGCCAGTCGGTCATGAACGAGGTCAGCATCGCCACCGCGGTCGCGCCCTTGAGCGTCAGGTGGTCATCGACGAAGCTGCCGTAGACCAGCGGGTAGAGCAGGCCGTCGATCGCCAGGTTCTGCGCGACGAACAGCTCGAACGGGTCTTTCACGACCAGCGTGTCCTCCACCAGCCGGCGCAGCTCCTGCCACACCGGCGCGTTCAGCCACGCCTGCTTGCCGACATCCAGCACCTCCGGCTCGCCCAGCGCCAGGCCGAGCCGCGTCAGGTACTGCGCCACGCCCAGGTTGTCCATCGCGTGGAACATGGCGGGCGCGGTGAACGCGGTGCCGTAGCCGTAGGCGCAGACCGAGGCGTTGTTCATGTTCGCGCCCCAGGCGACATGGCGCAGCGGCATCAGCACCGTCAGCGCCTGCTCCCGCACCGCGTCGCTCATCGCGGCGACCATGCCCTTGGACTCGACGAACTGGAAGTTGGACTCCATCGCGTCCTGCTGGCGCGCCCGGGTCATGGTCCAGTTGGCGTAGTAGTACTGGCGCGGATCCTTCAGGACGTACCAGTCCTTCAGCTTGATCGCCGTGCGCGCGGTGTCGAACAGCTCGTACTCGGGCTGCCAGGTCGGGCGGTAGTGGAAGTTGGCGGCGGGCTGGGCGCCGATGGTGGCTTCCAGGTAGCGCGACGCCACCTTGTCGCCGCCGAGGTGCTCGGCGACGCGGGTCAGGGTCTGGCGCAGCGGCTGGATCTCGCGCGCTTGCAGGTCGATGTTCATCGGGCTTGTCTCCTGTTGTGGTGCGGGGTCGGGTCGGGGACGTCGGGGGCGACACTCAGGTTCAGTCAGGCGTCCAGCCGGATCACGCGGTGCGTGGCGCAGAACTCCGCAAACGCCGCTTCGGGCAGCAGCAGCTCGACCAGCAGCTCCGGCCAGCCGATCGCGAACTCGAAGAGCACAAGACCGTCGGCCCGGCTTTCCAGCACGCGGACGTACTTCTTGCGGGTGTCGAGGCCGGCGACGGGGTCGTCGAGGGTGGCCGTGTCGAGGGGCGGGCTTGCGGGCATGGGCAGGACTCCGGGTGGTCCCCATTCCATTGCAAGCGACAGGCCACTTCAGGCGAGTTTTCCTGAAATCTCGATATTTCTAGGGTAAGCACCGAGGCGGTGCGGCCTGCTGCGTCAGAAAACGGCCCCGAATCGCACGCGATTATGGGGCCGATGACCGGTCAAAAAGGAGGCTTTTGACCGGTTTTGAGCGCCTGATTGACCATTTGGACAAGTCAACCGGTGTGATTTGACGATTTGGTCAAATGTCGAGAATGTCTCGATACTGTCTCGCGAATGCCCTTGGGCGCTCAGAGGTAGGTCGACGCCAGCCCGCCATCGACCGGCAGGTTGACACCGCTGATCCAGCGCGCCGCGTCACTGCACAGGAAGGCGATCACCGGCGCCACCTCGTCGCTGAAGGCGGGGCGCTTCATGCGGTGGGCGTCCTTCTGCACGCGCTCCTCGCCCAGCATCTGCACGAAGTCGCCGAGGATGGGCGTGAACACCGGTCCCGGCGCCACGCAGTTCATGCGCACATCGTGTTCCATGAACAGCGTCTGCGACTGGGTGACGGTCCAGACGATCAGCGCTTCCTTGAAATACTGGTAGCAGGTCTCCTGCGGCACGGTGTTCTCGGCCTGCGCCAGCCAGGCCAGCCCCGCGTCATAGGAGGCCGTCTGGGCCAGCGCGCGGTGGCGCTCCAGCCGGGCGGGCCATTCGGCGCCCAGGATCGACGAGACGTTGACCACGCTGCCCCCGGCCATGCGCTTGACCAGGCCGAGCGTCAGGTGGCGCAGACCGAGGTAGTTGACCTTGGCGACCAGGTCGACCGGCGCGGTGCCCGGCACGCCGGCGATGTTGCACAGCGCGTCGATGCGGTCGGGCAACCGGGCGATGGCCGCGTCGATGGCGGCGGGGGTGGACAGGTCGGCCTTGACGAAGCCGTCGAGGGTCAGCATCGGGTCGTTGCGGTCGATGCCGATGACGCGGGCACCTTGCAGGCGCAGCAGCCTGGCGGTGTCGCTGCCGATGCCGGAGCTGACGCCGGTGATGACGATGGTCTTGCCTTGCAGGCTCATGACGCTCATGGGGTGGAACTCCTGGGGAGATTATGGACGGGGGTGGGAACGGCGGTGGATAGAGAAGGGTCGGACGTGGCGGGTGGCGGGCGGCGGTTCTGCCAGTCGTGCCACAGACCGGCCAGGCCCCGGGGCAGCCAGAGCGCGAACACCATCGCCACCGCGCCCAGCCCGGCGAGGTACCAGGCGCCGAGGTGGCCCAGGCTTTCCTGCAGGCCGAACAGCAGCAGCGCCCCCACCAGCGGTCCCCACTGGCTGCGCAGCCCGCCGACCAGGGCCATGAACAGCATCAGCACCGACCACTGCACGCCGAAGTTGGTCCGCGGCAGAAAGGTGATCGCCGACGCCAGCCAGGCCACGCCCGCGAGCGCGGCACCGAGCGAAGCCAGCACGTAGACCCAGCGGCGCGTGGGCATGACCCGCACGCCCAGCGACGCCGCCGCTTCGTCGTCCTCGCCGATGGCGCGGGTGGCGGTGCCGACCGCGCTGCGCAACAGCCAGGTGGTGACGACCAGCATGAAGACCAGCGAGCCGAGCGCCATCCAGAACCCGAAGTTGCGGCGCAGCCCGGGCTCGACCGCATTGAGCGCCAGCAACGAGGTGCCGGTCTCGCCCTGCACCATCGGGTCGAGCATCACCAGGATGCGGATCACCTCGGCCACCACCCAGGTGGCGATGGCAAATTCCCCTTCCTTCAGCCGCAGCACGAAAAACGACAGGCCCCAGGCCACCACCGCCGCGCCCACGGCACCCGCGAACAGCGCCGGGTAGGCGGCCCAGCCCCCGTCGACCAGCCGCAGCGCGAAATAGGCGCCCAGCCCGAAGAAGGCCTGCTGGCCGACCGACACCAGCCCGGCCTGCCCCGCCAGCAGGCCCCAGGTGGCGGCCAGCAGCATGAAGATGAACAGCGAGGTGAGCTTGTCGATGGCGTTGGCGCCCAGCAGCAGGGGCAGCGCGGCCAGCGCCACGGTCAGGGCGGCGGCCAGCAGCCACGCGATGGTGTGTTTCATGGCTGGGCCTCGACGGTTGCAGGTGCCGCGACGGGCGGCGGAGAGGTGCGGCGTGGCACGGGCCAGATCGACAGGCCCAGGCCGTGGCGGTGCTGGCGCCACAGCCGACCGCCGAGCACGCACAGGAACAGCAGGTGCCCGCCCAGGTGGAAGCCCTGAGGGGACACCAGCGCGCCGAAGCTCTGCGCCAGGCCCAGCAGGATGCCGCCCAGCAGCGTGCCCCAGAGCGAGCCGAGGCCCCCGATGACCACCGCCTCGAAGGCCATGATCAGCAGCAAGGGGCCGCCGTAGGGCTCGATCGTGGCGCGGGTGGCCAGCATCGCGCCCGCCAGTGCGGCCAAGCCCACCGAGAGCGCGGCGGCGGCCCGGTGGACCCGCGCGGCGTCCACACCGCACAGGGCGGCAGCTTCCGGGTCGGACGACGCGGCGCGGATGGACCGCCCCAGCCGGGTCCAGCTCAGCACCCCCTGCAGACCCGCCAGCACCACCACCCCCAGCACCAGGGTTAGCACCGGCAACTGGCCCACCACGGTGTCACCGGGCAGCGTCCAGCTCGCCCAGGACAGCTCGCCCAGCGCATCGGCCAGCGAACGCGCCTCGGAGCCGAACACGCCATACAGCCCGTTCTGGATCAGCGCGCCCAGCCCCATGGTCACCAGCAACGGCAGCAGCACGCCCGAGCGCAGCGTGCGCGCCAGCACCCACTGCTGCAGCAGCATGCCGACCACGCCCATGGCGGGCACGGTGACCAGCACCGCCAGCCACGGCGACCAGCCCAGCCCGACCAGCCACAGCACCCCGAACGCGCCGAGCATGGCCAGGTCGCCGTGCGCCAGGTTGATGATGCGCATGACGCCGAACATCAGCGAGAGTCCGGCCGCCAGCACGGCGTAGTAGCCCCCCAGCAGGGTGCCTTGAACAAGTGCATCGATCATGTGGCGTGCTCCACGCCGAAGTAGGCGTCGGTGACAAGTTGGCGGTCCAGTCCGGCCGCCGCGGCGGCCAGCACGATGCGGCCTTCGCGCAGGCAGAGCACCCGGTCGGCAAACGCCATGGCGCGCCCCAGGTCCTGCTCCACCAGCAGCAAGGTGGTGCCCGCCTCGCGGCGCAAGTCGTGCAGGTGCTGGTACACCTCGTCCACCGCGCGCGGCGACAGGCCGAGCGACACCTCGTCGATCAGCAGCACGCGGGGGTTGGTCATCAGCGCCCGGGCGATGGCGGCGGCCTGGCGCTGCCCCCCCGAAAGCGCCCCGGCGGGCCGGTTCATCAAGGGCTGCAGCGCGGGCAGCGCCTGCACCACCCGCTCGATCGTCCAGCCGGCCCCGCCGTCACGCAGGCGACCGCGGTGTTCCTGCGCCAGCAGCAGGTTCTCGCGCACCGTCATGTCAGCGAACAGGCGCCGGCCTTCCGGCACCAGCGCCAGCCCCTGCTGCACCCGCTGGTGCGCCGGTCGCGCGCTCACCTCGTCGCCGCCCAGCCAGACGCTGCCGCCCTGGGCGGGATGGACGCCGGCCAGGGTGCGCATCAGCGTGGTCTTGCCCGCGCCGTTGGACCCCACCAGCGCCACGGTTTCCCCGGCCCTGAGCTGCAGGGACACCTCGCGCACGGCCACCAGTTGCCCGTGGCTGGCGCTCAGGTGGCGCGCTTCGAGCAGCACATCGGTCGATTTCTCCGGGTTCACGCTCATGCCGGCACCCCGCCCAGATACGCCTCGACCACCCGCGGGTCGCTCATGACCGCCTGCGGATCGCCCTGCGCCAGCACGGTGCCGGCGTCCATGCAGACCAGCCGGTCCACCACCTTGAGCAGCGCATGCAGCACGTGCTCGATCCATACCACCGTGAGGCCTTCGTCGCGCAGCGAGCCCACCAGGGCCGACAGGGTGGCCAGCTCGGCCTCGGTCAGCCCGCCGCCGATCTCGTCGAGCAGCAGCACGCGCGGCTGGGTGGCCAGCGCGCGCGCCAGCTCCAGCCGCTTGCGGTCCATCAGCCCGAGGCTGGCCGCCGGACGCCCCGCCAACCCCCCGAGCCCGCAGCGGAGCAGGCTGTCCTGGACGGCGCGTTCGGCCTCGTGGCCGCGCAGCCCGGCGCCATGCTGCGCGGCGACCAGCGTGTTCTCGTGAACACTCAGACCCAGGAACGGCCGCGGCACCTGGTGCGTGCGCGCCAGGCCCGCCCGGCAGCGGCGCGAGGCGTCCCAGGTGTCGATGTTCTGGCCATCGAAGCGCACACTGCCGCGGCTGGCCGGCAGCGTCCCGGCCAGCACACCGAACAGCGTGGTCTTGCCCGCCCCGTTGGGGCCGACCACACCCAGCGCCTCCCCCCGGCGCAGGTGCAGGTCCACGCCATGCAGCACCTGCAGGCGGCCGAAGTGCTTGCACACGCCTTCGGCTTCCAGGATGAGATCGTCGGACATGGGCACTCCCGTGTTGGCGTGTCGGTGTGTCGGTGTCAGCCGAGCTTGTAGGGCGTCATCGCGGCGGTCAGCGGCACCCGGGGGTTGTCGGCGTTGGAGACGACGTTCACGCTGAACTTGCCGTTGGCCCCGCGCATCCACTGCACACCGACCAGGCCGGTGGTGGCGCAGTTGGGCACCGGTCCGGTGGTGAAGTCCACCAAGCCGACGGCGGTCTCGGTCTTCAGGCGCGACAGGGCCTGGGCCAGCGACGCGCGGTCCTTGGGGTCGGCTGCGCTGCGGACCGCGGCCACGGCGGCGTCGAACAGCGAGGCGGTGGCCCCGATCTGCACGTTCCAGGCCTTGCCGCTGGCCTTCTCGTAGGCGTCGGCCAGTTGCGCGCTGCCCATGCCGGTGGCGGGCGAGCTGAACGGGAAGCCGCGGTGCCAGTACGCCCCCGAATGCACGCCGTGGCCCAGTTGACCCAGGGCCTCCAGCTCGGCGGCGAACAGGCCCGCCTTGGCGGTCTGCACGATCTTCACCTGCCGGGCCAGCCCGCGCTGGGCCGCCTGGCGCCAGAAGACCGCGAAGTCGGGCGGAAAGGGAAAGGTGTTGAAGATCTCGATGCCTTCCTTGCGGAACAGCGCGATCTGGGCCGAGAAGTCGGTCAGGCCGTTCTGGTACGGGCCGGCATCGACCACGGTGAAGCCGGCCTTCTGCAAGGCGGGGATCAGCATGCCGCGGATGGCGTTGCCGTCAGCGTCGGCGGGCAGCAGCATGCCCACCCGCTTGTTGGTCGGCACCAGGCTCCACTGGTCGGCGTAGAGCCTGGCGAAGTTGCCCACGCCAAAGCAGAAGTGGTAGGTCCACTTGAAGGGAGACGGCTCGCCCGGCTTGGCGCCGCGACCGAAATAGAACGCCTCCCACGGGCTGGTGGTCGAGAGCGCGGGCACGCCGGCCGCCTCGCAGGCGTCGGCGACCGGGTTCACCGTCTCGGGCGTGGAGGTGGACAGCACGAAGTCCACCTTGTCGGCGTTGATCAGCTCCTTGGCCATGGCCGCGGCGCGCACCGGGTTGCTCTGGGTGTCCTTGGCGATGAACTCGATGCCGTAGCGCTTGCCGCCGACCTCGATGCCACCGGCCAGTTGGCGGCGCACCTGGTCGAGCACGAAGCCGTCGCCCTCGCCGAACAGGGCCAGCGGTCCGGAGCGCGGGCTGACCACGCCCACGCGCAGGGTGTTGCCCTGCGCGCGACCGATCATCGGGAAGGCACCGAGGCCGGCGCCGGCCGCGGCCAGGCCGGTGGACAGGGCACGGCGGCGCGAAACACCCCCCGTGAAAATGGATGCTGGTGAAGTCATGTCTGTCTCCTGGGGCTCTTGGATGTCGCGGGCGGAACGTCAGAACGGGAACGGCGGCACGCTCGCCTTGACCGTGACCCACTTCCAGCGCGTGTATTCGTCGATGTCGGCCGGGCCACCCACCGCGCTGCCATTGCCCCCCAGGCCCGGGCCGCCGAAGGGGTTGGTGCAGTCGTCGTTGACGGTCTGGTCGTTGATGTGGACCATGCCGGCGTTCAGCCGCTCGCCGAGGGCCATGGCGCGGCCGACGTCGCGGCTGATGACCGCGGCCGACAGCCCGCCCTGGCTGTCGTTGGCCAGCGCCACCGCCTCGTCGTCGGTGTGGAAGGTGACCAGGTTGACCAGCGGACCGAAGGGTTCTTCGTCAAAGCTGCGCATGCCAGGTCTGACGCCCGACAGCACCGTGGGCTTGTAGCAAAGGCCCTCGAAGGTGCCGCCCGCCTCCAGCGTGGCGCCTTGCTGCACGGTGTCCTGCACCAGCGCGTCAAACCGTGCCAGTTGCCGGGCGTCGATCATCGGGCCCAGCGCGACCCGGCCACTGGCGCCGTCGCCCACCGGCAGGTGCGTGGCCTTGCCGACCAGGCGCGCCTTCAGCCCCTCGGCCACCGAGGCGTGCACCAGCACCCGGTTGCTGGCCATGCAGATCTGGCCTTGGTGGAACCAGGCGCCAAACGCGGCGGCGCTGGCGGCGGCGTCCAGGTCGGCGTCCTCCAGGATCACGAGGTTGTTGGCACCGCCCAGCTCCAGCGACACCTTCTTCAGGTGCCGACCCGCCAGTTCGCCGATGCGCCGCCCCACGCCGGGCGAGCCGGTGAAGGCGATCATGGGCACACGCGGATCGGTCACCAGCGCTTCGCCGGCTTCGGCGTTGCCCGGCAGCACCTGCAGCACACCCGCCGGCAGACCTGCTTCCTGGAACACCCGTGCCAGGAGGAAGCCGCCGCTGGCGGGCGTGCGCACATCCGGCTTGAGCACGACCGCATTGCCCAGCGCCAGCGCCGGGGCCACCGAGCGCAGGCTCAGGATCAGCGGAAAGTTGAACGGCGAGATGATGCCCACCACCCCATGCGGCACCCGGCGCGCGATCGACAGGCGCCCGGGCGTGCTGGGCAGCACCTGGCCCTGCGACTGCATCGGCAAGGCGGCGGCGAGCTGGCACAGCACCACCGCCTCGCGCACCTCGTGCTGGCCCTTCGGGAGGATGCCGCCGGTCTCGCGGGCGATCAGCAGCGCCAGCTCGTCGAAGTGCTGCTGGAACAGCGCCGCGGCCTTCAGCAGGATGGTGGCGCGGTCGCGTGGCGAGGTGGCGGCCCAGGCGGCCTGTGCGGCGTGGGCGCGCTCGATGGCGGCGCCCATGTCGGCGGCGTTGGCGACGCCGGTGCGCCACAGCGGCTGGCCCGTGGCGGGCTCCAGCACGTCCTGGTGGCTGGCCAGGGGGGTGGTCCAGCCGCCGTCGAATGCGGTGCCGCTCCAGCGTGCTGCGTCGACCCAGTCGATGTGTTCTGCAAAGCCCATGTTCGTCTCCTGATCCGGATCCCGGTGGTTGAGGGGGTGTTCGCCGGTTGGCGCCGGCCACCCGGGGCTCATCGCAACGGGCGTACCAGCGGGCCGCCACCGCTGGCGCAAACGCCCCCCGTCCGGGCCCGCGCCCATAGGGAAATCTCCTGACAAACCCTGAGCCGTTTCCAGGCCGTGAAAAGCCGGTCCGGCGCGGGCGCGCACGGGGTAAACATGACTGTCTGGATGCATTCATGGCTGTCACGATTGAATGTCTGCATTCATTTCTGGTGACCCGATGCCCGGTACCCGCATCTCCCTGGCCCAGCTCCACCGCGCCACCGGCACCCCCACGCCGGCCTCGCCCTCCCCGGCGCCGTTCTCGGGCCAATGGCGCTTCGACCTGCAGCAGGTGGACGCCATCAGCCACCCGACCGTGGCCGACCTGAGCGAATGCCTGTTCTTCTCGCCGGGTGACGGCCGCATCTGGCTGCAGGACCAGCGCATGGTGCTGATGCACGCGGCGGCCCTGGGCGGCTTGCGCCGCGAGCTGATCGAGGCGATGGGGCTCGACAAGGCGCGCGGGCTGCTCACCCGGATGGGCTACCTGAGCGGGGCGCGGGACGCCGAGCTGGTCCAGCGCCAGTGGCCGGACGCCGAGCCGTCCGTGGCGGCGGTGGCCGGCACGCGGATGCACGCGCTGGAGGGCATGGTCAAGGTGGAGGTGGTGCGGGTGCGCTTCGACGCCGCCACCGGCGAATACCAGGGCGAGTTCCTCTGGCACAACTCCAGCGAGGACGACGAGCACATCGCCGTCTATGGCGTGGGCGGGTCGCCGGCTTGCTGGATGCAGGCGGGCTACGCCACGGGCTATGTGAGCACGCTGTTCGGCCGGCTGATCCTGTTCCGCGAGGTGAACTGTCGTTCGGCCGGCGACGCCCAGTGCCGCGTGATCGGCCGCTCGGTGGAACTCTGGGAC
Organism: Sphaerotilus sp.; assembly: GCF_034519685.1. Classification (GTDB taxonomy): domain Bacteria; phylum Pseudomonadota; class Gammaproteobacteria; order Burkholderiales; family Burkholderiaceae_C; genus Sphaerotilus. The sequence goes on from NZ_JAXHOF010000006.1 coordinate 139,580, forward strand.
GACCCGCAGGAAGACCTGCGCCACCTGCAACTGGGCGACGACGGCCCGGACAGCGAACCCCAGGCGGCGCCGCTGGGTTCATGGGTGGCGCAGCGGGGCGTGCCGGGGGGGCAGGACCCGACCCTGGTGGGCGCCTCGTCCGCCTTCAATGCCGCGTACCACATGGTGCGCCGCGTGGCCCCGACGCCGGCGACGGTGCTGTTCACCGGCGAGTCCGGCGTCGGCAAGGAGATGTTCGCCCGCAGCCTGCACCGCAGCAGCCACCGCGCCAGCCAGCCCTTCATCGCCATCAACTGCGCGGCCATCCCCGAGACGCTGATCGAGTCGGAGCTGTTCGGCGTGGAGCGCGGCGCCTTCACCGGGGCGGGCGCCTCCAGACCGGGTCGGTTCGAGCGCGCCGACGGGGGCACGCTGTTCCTCGACGAGATCGGCACGCTGAGCCTGGTGGCACAGGGCAAGCTGCTGCGCGCCCTCCAGGAGGGGGAGATCGAGCGGGTCGGCGGCACCCGGACGCTGCGGGTGGACGTGCGCGTGGTGGCTGCGACCAACGAACACCTGCGCCAGGCCGTGCGCGAGGGGCGCTTCCGCGAAGACCTGTTCTACCGGCTCAACGTGTTCCCGATCCACCTGCCGCCGCTGCGCGAGCGGCGCGACGACATCCCGCTGCTGATGCAGCACTTCCTGAACCACTACCGCGAGCGTTACCAGCGCGACGTGCCCGGCTTCAGCCAGCGGGCGGTCAAGGCGCTGTTCAACTACGCCTATCCCGGCAACATCCGCGAGCTGCAGAACCTGATCGAACGCGCGGTCATCATGGTCAATGACGGCGAGCTGATCGACGTGCATCAACTGTTCAGGGGCGGCGAGGAACTCGGGGAAGCGGTGCTGTCGCTGCCGTCCGGGGCTGCGGGCGACCCCGGCGGGCGCCTCGTGGAGGGCGACGCGGGCGCGCAGCGGGCGGCCGGCCACACCGCGCCAGTGCCCGGTCAGACCCTCGAAGAGGCCGAGCAGCAATGGATCGCCGCCGCGCTGCGGCGCACCGGCGGCAACATCGCCGCCGCGGCACGGCAGTTGGGCATCACCCGCGCCACGCTGCTCTACCGGGCCAGGCGGTACGGGCTGGCGGTTGGACGGCAGGCGCGTTGATGGACGGTTGGCGCGACCCTAGAATCGTCCCACGAGAAAATCTCGAGAATTTGCCCGCGGAGCCTCGGCATGCCCAATCCCCTGAAGTACCCGCCCGACACCGACCTGCGGCGCCTGCTGCGCTTCGCGCCGGACGAGGGCGCGATCTGGCTCGGTGAGCGGCGCATGGTGCTGCTGCACACGGCGTCGCTGGGCGCGCTGCGTGAAGACCTCATCAACTCGATCGGGCTGGAGCAGGCGCGGCGCATCTTCACGCGCATGGGCTACGCCAGCGGCCTGAACGACGCCGAGTTCGCCCGCCGGACGCGGCCCGGGCTGGACCTGAACGCGGCCTTCCTGGTCGGGCCGCAGTTGCACATGCTCGAAGGCGCGGCCCGCGTGACGCCGCTGAAGATGGCCTTCGACCGCGAGGCGGGGCGCTTCGAGGGCGAGTTCCGCTGGGACCATTCCTGGGAGGCGCACGCGCACCGCCAGAAGTTCGGCCCCGCCGACGACCCGAGCTGCTGGATGCTGACCGGCTACGCCTGCGGCTACACGTCGGCGTTCATGGGGCGGCTGATCCTGTTCAAGGAGGTGGCCTGCACCGCTTGCGGCGACGAGTTCTGCCGCATCGTCGGCCGCCCGATCGAGGACTGGCCGGACGGCGAGGCGCACCGCGTCTATTTCGCCACCGACTCGCTGGTCGAGAAGATCGAGGCGCTGAGCCTGCAGGTCGAGGCCTTGCGCTCGACACTGGCGCCGGCCGGGCCGTGTGGCTCGATGGTGGGCCAGTCGCCCGCGTTCCGGCGCGCGTTCGAGCTGCTCGGCAAGGCGGCGGCCACGCAGGTGACCGTGCTGCTCACCGGCGAGACCGGCGTCGGCAAGGAGCGCTTCGCCCGCACGCTGCACGAGCTGAGCGCGCGCCGCGCCGGGCCGTTTGTCGCGGTGAACTGCGCGGCGCTGCCGGCCGAACTGATCGAGGCGGAGCTGTTCGGTGTGGAGAAGGGTGCCTACACCGGCGCCCACGCCGCCCGCACCGGCCGCTTCGAGCGCGCCGACGGCGGCACGCTGTTCCTCGACGAGATCGGCGACCTGCCGCTGCCGCTGCAGGCCAAGCTGCTGCGCGCGCTGCAGGAAGGCGAGATCGAGCGCCTGGGCAGCGAGACGACGCGCAAGGTGAATGTGCGGCTGGTCGCGGCGACGAACGTGGACCTGGACGCGGCGGTCAAGGCCGGGCGCTTCCGGCGCGACCTGCTGTACCGGCTCAACATCTACCCGATCCGCATCCCGCCGCTGCGCGAGCGCGGCGCCGATATCGAGCTGCTGGCGCAGACGCTGCTGGCGCGCTTCACCGCGCTGCACGGCAAGCGGCTGCAGGGCTTCAGCGAACGCGCCTTGCAGGCGCTCGGCCGCCACGGCTGGCCGGGCAATGTGCGCGAGCTGGAGAACCTGGTCGAGCGCGGCGTGATCCTGGCGGCGCAGGGCGGGGCGATCGAGGTGGAAGACCTGTTCTCGCTCAGCCCCGGCCATGGCCACGGCGACGGCGCGGCCGACCGCACCGGGCTCGACCCGCACGGCCAGCTCGCCGCGCTGCCGCCCGACCCGGACGAAGACCTCTGCGCCCGGATGCTCGCCAGCGGCCTGCCGCTGGAGGAGCTGGAACACCAGTTGCTCGCCTTTGCGGTGGCCCGCGAAAGTGGCAATCTCTCCGCAGCGGCCCGCCGCCTGGGCATCACGCGCCCGCAGCTCGCCTACCGCCTGCGCCGTGGCCCGATGCCCTCAGAACCTGGAGCCCAATGATGCTGCCGTCCGAAAAATTCCTTGCCGCCTTCCGCAGCCACGACGAGGCGCCGCGCACCTTGGTGGAGCGCGCCTACCTGGGCCTGCGCCACGACATCGTCTGCGGCGCGCTGGCGCCGGGCGAGCGGCTGCGGGTGGAGCACCTGAAGGCGCGCTACGACGTGGGCGCGGGCACGCTGCGCGAGGCGCTGTCGCTGCTGCTGTCGGACGCGCTGGTGACGGCGGAGGGGCAGCGCGGTTTCCGGGTCGCGCCGATCTCGCTGGCCGATCTGGAGGACATGACCAACACCCGGGTGATGCTGGAAACCGAGGCGCTGCGGCTGTCGATCCGCCACGGCGGGTCGGCGTGGGAGGCGGCGCTGGTGGCGGCGTTCGACCGCCTGAGCGAAGCCGAGCGCAGCCCCGAGCGCATGCGCGGCGCCGACTGGGAAGACGCCAACCGCGCCTTCCACGAGGCGCTGATCGCCGGCCACGGCTCGCCGTGGAGCCGCTACCTGCTCGGCATCCTCTACCGCCACGCCGAGCGCTACCGCTACATCGCGATGCGCGTGGTGGTCACCGAGGCCGGGCCGCCGCGGGATGTGCACCGCGAGCATGAAGACCTGTTTCGCGCGGCGATCGGGCGGCAGGAGGCGCGGGCGGCGCTGGCGCTGGAGGCGCATGTGAGGAATACGTGTGAGGTGTTGAAGAAGGCGGGGTTGGGGGCGGGGTGATGTGACGTGAGGTTTCTCACGGTTTGTCCGGATCTGTGAAATTCGGACGGGGAGCGCCAGTCGGGCACTGTGGACGGTGTCGGGGTGGCGCTTTATTCTGGATGGTTGCTGGATTTTGCAAGGTGAACTTGCAGGGTTTCACGGTCTGTTTAGGGAGAAGTTATGCGTCACACCGCAGAAAAAAATCAACGCCGACAACGACTTGCGGGCTGTCTTTGCTCCGAGTTAGGCGTCAAGAGCCAAGTTAGGCAGCAGGGCCGTTAGGTCTAAATACGTTAGGCAAGCAACACAAAATAGTTTCAGCGTCTCGCTTAGATTTTTCAGACGGACAATATATCTCAAACGACAATTTTCTTCCACAAGCGTCAAACTAACACGAGGACTACATGTACAGAATTGGAGAAGTTGTTGCCGGTCGTTATCGCATCGACGGTTTATGTAGCGATTCAGGCGGCATGGGTCAAATCTTATTCGTTACCGACACGAGCGGTAGAAGCCGAGAACCTTTGGTACTAAAATATTGCCGCCAAATTGGCGAGGAAATTACGGCACGTTTCAGACGTGAAGTGAGAATACTTAGCGAATACAGAGGTAATCCTAAAGTGGCACAACTCGTAGATTACGATCTCGATGTCGAGCCTCCATTTTTTGTTATGAAATATTATGAAGGCGGCGATCTAACGAGACTGCACCCCAATTTAAATAACAACCCAACCCTCCAAGAATCAGTATTTCTAGAGATGATAAACTGTATTTCAGAATTGCATGCAAGGAACCAGTATCATCGAGATATAAAACCACAAAACTTCCTAATCTCAAACAATTCAATATTTGTTTCTGATTTTGGGTTAAGCATGGAATTTGAATCAGGGACTGCCTTCACACGCAGTTCAATGTATTGGGGAACACCCGGCTATTTGCCCCCAGAATTTCTTAACAGCGGAGGCTTTAAAAATGCAGACGCCGCCAGCGACATATTTATGCTCGGCAAAAGCTTCTACGTGCTCCTTACTCGAAGAGATCCAGTTTATCTTATGCCTGACGGCATACCCGCCCCAATATATTATGTTATTGAACGCGCCTGCGCTATAGATAAACGGCAACGCTATCAAAGCCTGCCAGACCTAAAGCAAAATTTGGTTATTGCATATGACGTAATTATTGGCAGAAACGGGACAATATCAGAAACCCAACAGCTATTCAGCAACATAATCCAGCGCCTCAAACTCGATAATCAATACGACAGCACTCAATTCACGAAATTTCTGGAGAAACTGTTTATTCTCGCTACTCATGACAAGATCCGATTGTGCTTGGAATTTGAGAAAGAAATCTTCTTCGTACTGAGACAACCACCACTCGCCACATCACATTTGGGGCGCTTCTTGGATGTTTACAAATTAATGGTTGAGAGCGAGGGCTATGGCTGGGGGTTTTCAGAATCAATTGCCTCTTATATGAAAATATTATTTAAGGGGGATGGCGTTCCCGTTGATTTGAAAGCCAGGGCTTTAGAGTTGGCAATCGACGCGTCTCATAGGATGAATAGATTTGCTGCTATGGACATTTGCATATCCATGATATGTGAAGTCTCAGAAAATAATCTCGGTTTCGCGGTGGCTGCAGTAATTCACCGAAACCCGCATTCATTTATTGTTGGAATAGAGCCTGTTAACTGCAAGTCCGATGCCGTAAGAACAGCAGTTACCTCCCTAAAAACACAGTAACAACACTCGACCACGTAAACGCCTAACCAATTCGTTCGACCCGCACCGCCTTCGGCGGGCGGATCAACTCAAACGTTAAGCATCGGAATACCCCAAACGTGAACACCCAGCAGGCTCTTGAACTTGGCGCTCAGATACAGCAACTCCAAGCGCTGATGATTGCCTTTGTCACGGATGGCCGAACCAAGGAGCAGCCAGGCGAGTACAAAGAACTTTATGCCTCGGTCCACGTTGCGCTCGAAATGTCGAAATATGCTCATCCAAATCCGCACAGATCACTAGAAATATTTTGGGCCTTTTGCAAGTTGCAAGAACTAAAGACCTACTCCAGTAGGCGAGCGTATGTCGAAGAGCTTTACGCGGACATTCTTCTCGATCTCAAACGCATTCAGGCACATAAACCCACTTCAAAGAACTGGGTAAGGGCGAATGAAGTCCTCGAAGACGAGCTTTCGCCAGTCCGTGCGCAGTGGTTGAAAGCCAAGAACTTCATTGCGTCGTCGTCACCTGACTTCGAGAACGCAGTAAAAGAGGCCATCAATTCCGTTGAGTCATGCCTCATGATCTTGCTCAACGAGCCGCAGGGAACGCTCGGAAAGATGATCAAGCGGGCGGGTTTGGACGAAGACATTGAGCGCCTTGTCAGTCAAGCCTACGGTTTTGCCAGCAATAAGTCGTTCGTGCGGCACGGTGGCACAACGGCATCGTCGCTCGGCAAGCTGGAAGCAGAGTTCTTCTTTGAGTTTTCGGCCTCAGCTATTGTCTATATCGCTGCCAAGCTCAAGAGCCAAAGCGCCGATGCCTAATCGGGAGCCGTGAGTATTTATCTCTCAATCCCACACCATCCACCATGCGGGTCCACCGTGGGCGGTTCAACAAGATGGCGCGCTCGACGAAGTTTCAATTGATGTCAAGCCGGATATCCCTGCGCGCGACTTGGGCCTGCCCCTGTTATCCAGTAAACCGCAGAAAGACCCTCACTGTGCGCTTCACCGCCTTGCTCACCGTTCTCACTTATGGCCAGAATGGTGGGGAAGCCCCTTTCATTCGTTATTTCTCATGAATAGCATCACCAATTCGTCCAGTTCAGGTGTTTACGTTGGAAAGCGGTACGCCTATTGGCGTGAGCTGCTTCATCAGTGGGTTTTCTTGGTAGAGCGCGTGTATCGCGTCACAGATGGTAAACATGCTGTCTAAGCAGCCTCAATCAAATTTGATTGTTTTTAAATTTTCATCGCTGCGTGTATAGTTGCGACACCACATCAATGATTTTGAATCATGCTCAAGAGCCGTGAATTCTCTCTCGCCCCAGAAGATCTGGAAAAACTTCGCAAAATCGAAGCCAGGGATGAGAACTGGCGAAAAAGAGAACGGGCGAGGACACTTTTGACACTGCATCAGACCAAGTCAACTGCTGAAACAGCCTTGCTGGTCGGAATCCATGACCGAACTGTTGGACTGACGAAACGAGATTGGGTTGCTCGCGGCTACGAAAGCTTGGTGGACCGCCCAAGAAGTGGTGCGCCATCGAAGATCACAGAAGCACAGTTGCAGAATATTGTGAACAAAGCTCGCGCGGAGCCAAGTTCAGCCAAACAATTATTGGCTTTTCATATTGAATGCGGTGGAGATGCGGTGCATCCGGCGACACTGAGTAATGCACTAAAATCAGTTGATTTTGTGTGGAAGAGAACAAGGGCGTCATTAAAAAAAACGGGATGAAGTCAAATTTATCAAGGCAAAACAAGAACTTACAGAGTTGAGGAAGAAGGCAGAAGACGAAGAGCTGGTTCTGGCATATGTAGACGAGACTGGGTTCGATGCGGTACATCCAAACCAATATGCATGGAGTCCCAAAGGAGAGAGGCACCTGATACAGGCAGATCGTGGAAGCAGACTCAATGTGATTGGGGCAATGCTATCGACCGGCCAGCTTTACGCGCACAAACTATGGAAGACTACTGACTCAGCCGCTTTTTCTGCATTTATTGAAAATCTTGTTCATCATGTTGGAAAACCACTGACTATTGTTATGGATAATGCATCGATTCATACGAGCAAGCTAATGATAAATGTCATGGCCGCTCTCGCGGAGAAAGGTGTGAGTTTTTATCGCCTTCCGGCCTATAGTCCTGAACTTAATCGAATCGAGCGGCTTTGGCACAAAATGAAGTACGCATGGATGAAGGCTAAACGTCGGGACAAGATAATTTTAGAGCAGGATGTGACTGAAATAATTGATGGATTTGGAAAAGGAAAGAAGTTTGAGCTTAAATTTTAAGTATTAAATTTATTTGAAACTGCTTACAAAATTGAGGAGAGCGCACTCATTTCGCTCCGCGACAGGGTCAATGCACTCCCTTCGGACCAAGAGATCCTTCCCTGCGAGCAATTCGAAATCTATTTGGACGGAGTCGACACGACTGGACAGCGGAAGCAGCTTTCATACACTTGGGCAACCGCCGATACGAAAAAGCGAGTCGCGCTAATTCAGGTCATCCTGGTGCTGAAGCTAGTGCAGTGGATGCAGAAAGAGTTCAATAGGAGAGGCGTTGTCTACAACCTCGTGGTCTGGCCCGCACCACTTCCACAGGCGGCGGGTGGGGCCTAACCACTCGCTCAAGCGGAGCGTCAACGGCATGTCACGCTGGCCATCAAGCGCTGGGGCTTCGCCCCATTTTGCGCTTGCTGTCCAACGCGCCATGCCGTTGTCGCCCGCTTAGCTCGGCACGCTCTAAACTGAAGTGCAACGCCGAGAGGGAGAAACCCCCTCGTCAGTCCCGCTCATCGCCAGCGCATGAGGATTCACCCCGGCCGACCGGCGGCCCGGCTTGGGCCTGTCCCTGTTATCCAGTAAACCGCAGAAAGACCCCCACTGTGCGCTTCACCGCCTTGCTCGCCATTCTCACTTCGTTGCTCACGGCCTGCGCCTCGCCCTTGTTCGACGTAGGGAAGAGCGAAACCGTGCTCCCGCTGAACAGGGCTTGGTTCGAAGGCCGGATCGTTGATTACATCACCACCGACGTCTCTGACCTGGCCATGGCCAGAATGGCGGGGGCAAACCATGTCCCCGCACTCGCTGCCGCCGTGAAACTGCCGTCGGGATCTTCCCTCGTCTCGCGTGTCTACAAGTTTCCCAACGGAGAGCAGATCAGCATCTTCCAGTCTGCGCCAAACCCGGTTGGACCGGAGAATCAAGACCTGAGCTACAGCCCGCTGTGGCGGGTCGTGCTCGTTCGGTGGTCAGGCCCATCCCATTACACACAAGCCCCCATCTCCTTAGCGAAGCGCACGCCCCGCACGAAGGTGTTGACCTCGTGCATGCCCAGCCAGAGGGTCTTCGCACCGGGTTCACCGTCATGCTTGCGCCCCAGGAAGCCGCCGAGCTGAGCGATCAGGCGCACCACGGTGTTGAGCTTCGGGCGCTCCTTCGGGGGCTTCTTGCGGTTGAGGATGAACGCCGCCTGCCACTCGATGTCCTCGAAGAACAGCTCGGCCGGCAACTCGGGCAACTGCCGGCCCAGCCGCATCAGCCGGTTGATGCGCCAGGCGATGATCAGGTACATCGCCAGGGCCGTCTCCAGCCGATCGATGTGACCGAGCTGCAGCCGCTCGACCCGGCAGCCCTCCTTGAGCACCAGGAACAGCAGCTCGATCTCCCAGCGGGCTCGGTACCACTCCACCATCTCGGCCGCCTGCTCCAGCGTCTGGACCGCTCGGTTGCTCAGCAGCCGCCAGATCACCGGCTTGGCCCCGACCGGCACATTCACCTCGCTGGCGATCACGCACGTCATCTCGATGGCTGGCCGCCCCGGCTCACCGGCCTTGTCCGGCCCCGCCGCCTTGAGCACCACGCGCTGCGCCCGCAGCTCCTGCTGCACCACTCGCGCCTTGCGCCCTCGCCCGGCCGGCATCTCGAACACCACCGTGCCCAGCGACTCGCTTGCCATCACCTTGGACCACAGCTTGCCCGCCTGCTTGCCCGGCAGCACCCGGTCATGCTGCGCCCTCACCAGCACGTCCACCGCCCAGCCGCTGCACTGTCCACGCTCGAACAGCGCCATCGTGTCCGACTCCCGGTCCCCCACGCACACCAGCCTCGTCTCGGGCAGCCCCTCTGCCAGCCCCACCAGGTGCGCGTAGCTCTCCACCCAGCGCACTCCCTCGTCGATCTGCCCGTCCTGCCCCTTGGGCTGCCGGGCCCAGTTCCACGCATTCACCAGCCCCAGCGGCTCTCGATGCGGCGTCACCGCGTATGTCGGATGCACGTACAGCCCCCGCCGCGCCTCGTAGTTCAGCCGCCCCAGCCCCTGCGCGCTCTGCCCGTCAAACTCCAGCTCCGTCGTGTCCTGCAAGCACAGCACCACCGCCTGCGCCTGCATGCGCCGAACGCTGGCCTGCGCGTGCGCCTGCAGCACCGCTTCCCCGCTCGTGTCCTCGTGCCCCAGGAACCGGTACGCCGCCTGCGTCTGGCCCCAGTCCCCGCACGCCTTCGGAATGCTCGCCCCAGGGCTCTGCGCCAACTGCTCCGCCAGCAGCACCGCTCGCTTGTCCAGCCTCGCGTCGCCCAGCGACAGCGTCCTCAGTTCCATCCCTTTCAAGGTGATCGCCCGGAAGCCTTGAGAAGTCGAGCGGTGGAGAAATGAGATCGGGCAGTTCGGCCATCGACCCAACCCTTGGAGGCGGCCACCTTGGGCCCGCGCTTGGCCGTGGCGAGCTTCTTGGCCGGCAGGTGCATGGCCAGCTCCAGCAGGCGCCGCGCCAGGCGTTCGGGCGAAGGCTCGGCCCGATCGGACCAGCACTGGGCCGGCACCGCCACGAGCAGGCCCTCGAAGCCCTGCTTGACGTGCTGCGCCAGATGGAAGGTGGAGACCTCCAGCTCGGGCAGGGCGGGCCGGTGCGCCTGCTCGATCACCGCCTGCAGCAGCGCCAGGACGTTGTAGGCCAGCACCGCCACGGTGAACCCGAGCAGCGCCGCGCGCGGGTGCCCCAGGGTCTTGATCTCGCTGTCGAGCACCGACTCCAGCCGCCCGAACAGGCCCTCGATGCGCCAGCGCTTGCGGTACAGCGCAGCGATCGTGGTCGCCTCCACCGTCGCGGGCAGATTGCTCCACAGCCTCAGTGTCGTGCGGCCCGACTCGGTGGGCTCGTCCAGCTCGATCTCGATGCAGCGCCACGGCGTGCAGGGCTGTGCCTGCCCGCGCACGGCCCGCAGCGTGATGGCGCACTCCCGCACACAGCCCGTGTCCATGCGCACCGCCTCGCTCCACGCCCCGCGTTCGCCCACCCTCGGGTGGCGCCCATGCTCACGCACGATGAAGCTCGCCGCCGCGTCCTGCCAGCCCTGCAGCAGTGCGCGCGTGCAGAAGTGGCTGTCGGCCACCCACAGATCCCCGGGCTCGGCCCCCGCCACCAGCGGCATCACCCCCACCCGCTCGCTCTCGTACGCGTCTTCGCACGCCACCAGATCCCGCACCAGCGCCTCGTCCGGGTCGTACACCACCAGCGCGTGCCCCGGCAGCGCCGCGCCACGCCGACCACGCAACACCCCCAGCCTCTTCTCGCTGCGCCCCAGGTGGTTGCCGTCCACCACCCTCAGCCTCCACCCCGGCAAACTCCTCGGCCTGTCCAGGCTGCCCATCACCGGCCCCAGCCGCTGCGCGCTGCCCTGCACCAGCGCCCTGAGCAACTCCGGCCTCGTCCCGCTGACCTTCCCGTACAGCGCCGCCAGCGACACCGGCAAACTTCGGCTCTGCATGGCCGCCGCGTGCAGCGACGGCCTCAGCCCCAGCGTCACCAGTGTCATCAACTCCACCACCGTCGAGAACATCAGCGTCCTGGCGTACTGCTGCCCGCGGTGCGCCTCGAACACCTCGTCGATCCACTGCGCCGGCAGCGCCTCCTCCAGAACCATGCGCGCCATCACGCTCGCCGGCGTCTGCTGCTCGAACCGCTCAATCACCGCTTCCCAGATCTCAGTCTCCTGTTGGCCTTTCCTTCCTGCAGCTTACCGACTCTGGGGGGACTCACCTTGAAAGGGATGGTCCTCAGTTCTTCTTGCGCCCACTTCGTCATCCCGACAGTTTCCCTCACGTCTCCCCGTCACCTCACCGGACAGACTTGTGTGTAATGGGATGGGTCAGGCCAGTCCCTGAAGCGCGAGTTGAAATCCGAAGAAGCATTGCTGGCGGCCGAGGAGAAAAGCGAGGTCGCGCTGGAGGTCACCGACATCGTCGTCAACTGTCCCGTCACGCGCGCCGCTGGAGGTCAAGCGTTGAGGGGCGTGCGCTGATGCGGAACGTGGTGATGCGCTGGGGGTCGAGGCAGGAAAACGGACAAACCCCTACAGTCCGCACATGAACCAACCCATTCCGCACCCCACCATCACCGCCCCCACGTCCGAGCTGATCGACCGCCTGCACTGGCGCTACGCCGCCAAGAAGATGGACCCGGCCAAGGCCGTGCCGCAGGAGAAGGTCGAGCGCATCCTCGAAGCCGCCCGCCTGGCGCCCACGTCCAGCGGCCTGCAGCCCTACGAGATCCTCGTCGTGACCGACCCGGCCGTGCGCGCCCGCATCCAGCCGATCGCGTGGAACCAGGCCCAGATCACCGAGGGCTCGCACCTGCTGGTCTTCGCCGCCTGGGACCACTACACGGCCGAGCGCATCAACCACATGTTCGACCTGACCAACGAGGTCCGTGGCTTCCGCAGCGAGGGCTGGGAGAACTACCGCAACATGCTGCTGTCCGCCTACCCGCAGCGCGACCCGGAAGTGAACTTCCAGCACGCCGCCCGCCAGGCCTACATCGGCCTATCGGCCGCGATGGTCGCCGCCGCCTTCGAGGAAGTGGACTGCACGCCGATGGAAGGCTTCGACCCCGCCGCGCTGGACGAGATCCTGGGCCTGCGGGCGCGCGGTCTGCGCAGCGCCGTGATCCTGCCGCTGGGCTACCGCCAGCCCGAAGGCGACTGGCTGGTGAACCTGCAGAAGGTGCGCCGCCCGCGTTCGGCGTTCATCACCGAGGTCTGAACGCGCGCACGCCGTCAGGCGTGCAACTGGTTCAACTGCTTGGCGATGACGTCATGGTTGAGCCAGAGCACCGGCCCGCTCGGGCTGGACGACTCGTGGAACATCAGCGGCCCGACCGCTTCCAGCACCAGCGCGCTGAGGTGGTCGGTGATGAGCGCCTTGCGGTCCTTGTGCATCTGCGTGATGGCGTCCGAGGTGCCGATCATGATGTCGGCCAGCTCGGGCGTGTTCGACATCGGCCAGGCCGCAAAGTCGCGGAAGCCTTCGGCCACGTCGCTGCCGTTGAACTCGACGATCTGCTGCAGCACGGCTTCGAGCGACTGCCCTTCCTGCAGCAGGTCGCGGCAGGCTTGCCACTGCGCCTCGGCCCAGTCGCCGCCGGCCTCCTTCTTCAGCGCCAGCAGCAGCGCGAACAGCGGCAGCTCCACGCCGACGAAGATGTCCGACGAGTTGGTGCGGATCTCCGGGCAGTTGTAGACCGTCGCCTTCACGCCCTGCGCCCAGGCCGCCTGCGCGATGCGCTCCAGGCGCATCTTGGCCAGACCCTGCGTGTAGCTGGTGTAGGTCTGCCACTGGTACTCGCCGTCGATCAGGATCTCGGTTCCGTGGTAGCCGTAGGCCGAGTAGCGGACCTGCCCGCCGCTGGCCTCCAGCCGCGCACGGATCGCCGCGCTGCCGTCGATCAGGTGCTGGAAGGTGTTGGCCGTCACCTCGTCGAAGTTCTGCAGGATCAGCTTGCCCAGGTCGCTGTCGAGCAGTTGGCTCGACGCCATGAATCGCTCGCCGCGCCCCTTGTAGATCCGGTTGGCGATCGCCAGGAAGACCTTCGCCTTCGGGATGCCGCCGGCCATGGTGTGCGCGAAGAAGACGTTGCGCCCGTCGGCGATCAGGCCGTCCAGGTGCGCCATGACCTCGGCCACACCGTCCTTGAAACGCTGCACGCCGATCGCGCGGCACTGGTCGATGTGCGCCCAGTCGAGCTTCACCTCGGTCCAGTTCTTGAGCGTCATGGTGCCGAGCAGGTCGGTCGGCGTGGGCTGGCCCGGGGGCGCGTCGAGGTCGAAGCCGGCCATCAGCGGCACGTTGAGGATCTTGCCGCCCAGGTTGGCTTCGGCCACGGCCAGCTCTTCGTCGGTCAGCGGACGCAGCCGGTTGTCGTCGTCGCGGCGGCCGACCGTGATCCCGAGGATCTCCATGCCGGCGTTGCGCGCCTCGTTGACCAGCCCGTTGGCATAGCCACGGCCAAACAGTTCACCGAACAGCACGAACACGTCGCCCGGGCGGAAGATGTTCGATTGCGGCACGGACCGGAGGGGGGTGGGTGATTGCATGGTGATCTGATCGCTGCTGAGGGTGAAATCGTCGTGCAGGACTGTAAACGCAGTGGTAGGTGTTGGGTTCGTCACACGCGACGCGGTACGCTGCACCGTTTCCCCCTCCCACCTGCAGGATCTTCCCCATGCCCTGGATCGACCTCGTCACCTTCCTTGCCCTTGCGCAGTACCTCGTCTTCGGCGCTCTGGTCGGCCGCGCCCGCGGCCAGTACGGCGTGAAGGCGCCCGCCACCACCGGCAACGAGCTGTTCGAGCGCCACTACCGGGTGCAGATGAACACGCTGGAGCTGCTGGTGGTGTTCGTGCCGTCCCTGTGGATGGCGGCGCGCTACTGGTCGCCGGTGGCGATGGCGGCGATCGGGGCGGTCTATCTGGTCGGCCGTGTTATCTACCAGCGCGCCTACACGCGCGCTCCGGCGCAGCGGGCGCTGGGCTTCATGCTGAGCATCGGGCCGGTGTCGGTGCTGCTGGTGGCGGCGTTCGCGGGGGCGGTGCGGGCGGCGCTGGCGGGCTGATCCCGCCGTTCAGGTGTTGCGTCAACCCTCCACGGTCCTACCCCAACTGCCGTCATCCTCGCGAATGCGAGGATCCAAGCCCGCCAAAGACGGTCATTTCCCTGCGTGGGTGCCCGCATTCGCGGGCATGACGGGAGGTGTTCGCGCGGGCTGTCTGTCAATCGCGATGTCTGCTGACCCCGAAGGCCCCCCTCCCGACCTCCCCCCGCTGGGGGGAGGAGAGAAGACCCAGGCGGTCTTGTCTTGCTCCCTCCCCCAGCGGGGGAGGGCTGGGGTGGGGGTTCGTGTGACACGACACCCGCCCGCTCAGGCCTGCAGCGCCAACGCCAGCGCGACGGGCATGAAGACGAGGGCGGCCATGTTGCCGATCAGCACCACCGAGGCGACCTTGTCCGGCTCCTGCCCATAGCGCTCGGCGAGCATGTAGTTCAGCACCGCCGGCGGCAGCGCGCCGAACACCAGCAGCAGCGCCTCCTCGCGCGGCGGCAGCGCGATCAGCCGCGCGGCGACCCACGCCAGCGCCATGCCCGCCACTGGCCGCAGCGCCGCGCCGAACACGCCGAAGCCGATCGCCGTGATGCGCGACTCGGCCATGCGCACGCCCAGCGCCAGCAGCATCAGCGGCACCGCGATCTCCCCGACCATGCGGATCGCCACCAGCAGCGGTGGCCACAGTTCCACCTCCGCCATGCCCACCGCCAGCCCCGCGAACGCCGCCAGCACCGACGGCGAGCGCCACGCCGTGGCCAGCCGCGCGTGGTGGTCGAGCAGCCAGGTGCCAAAGGAGAACTGCAGCAGGTTCGACAGCGTGAACAGCACCACCGCCGGCGCCAGCGCATCCGCCCCGAACGCCAGCACCGCCAGCGGCAGCCCGAGGTTGCCGCAGTTGTTGAACATCATCGGGGGCACCAGCGTCTTCGGATCAATCCCCGCCAGCCGCGCCACCGCCCAGCCGACCAGGCCGCTGCCCGCGATGACGAGGAAGGCGGCGCCGAGCAGCGGCAGGTACTGCTCGGGGTGGAAGGCCTTGCCCGCCAGCGCGCCGAACACCAGCGCGGGGGTGCAGACCTCGATGTTGAGCCGGTTGGCGTGTGACAGGTCGGGCTTCAGACGCCGGCCGACGATGAAACCGACGGCGGTGATGGCGAAGAGGGGGAACAGGATGGAGAGGATGCGCAGGAGCATGGGGCGGGACGATACGCGACGATCGGGGGCGACTGTCAGGTGACGGGGCGCGTGCTCCGGTATTACCATCCGGCCTCCAGTAACACTTCCGTCCGGAGCGCGCATGCCCCACGCACTGACCACCAAAGGCCAGGTCACGATTCCCAAGCACATCCGGGACGCCCTGCACCTGCAGCCCGGCACGGCGGTGGAGTTCACGGTGAATGCACAGGGCGAGGTGGTGCTGCATCCCGTCGCCAACCCCGGCGTGCGGTCTGCGGGGCCAGCGGACCGGTTCGACGCGGTGCGTGGTGCGGCCGACATCCGCTGGCGCACCGACGAGCTGATGAAGCTGCTGCGCGCCGACGACTGACCGGCGGGGCCACGATGCTGCTCGTCGACACCAATGTCCTGCTGGATGTGCTGCAGGACGATCCCGTGTGGGCCGACTGGTCCATCGGGCAGTTGCGCGCCCAGTCGCAGGTGCATGCGCTGGTGATCAACCCAGTGGTCTATGCGGAGGTGTCGCTGTCGTTCTCGACGATCGAGGCGCTGGATGCGGTGCTCGACCGCATGGGGCTGGTGGTCCAGGAGATGCCGAAGGCGGCGCTGTTTCTCGCGGGCAAGGCGTTCGGGCAGTACCGCCGCCGGGGTGGCACCAGAACCCAGGTGCTGCCCGACTTCTTCATCGGCGCCCACGCGGCGGTACAGGGCTGGCCGCTGCTGACGCGGGATGCGGCGCGGTTCCGGACCTACTTTCCCAGCGTCACGGTGCTGTCGCCTTGACTTGGACGCATGCGCCGGGTTTGACCTGGCTTTAACCGGAGACTGCCGATGTCCACCGCACTCGCTTCTCTCGCCGCCGCGGAGCGCGCCACCTTCCTCGCCCGCAACCCGCGCTCACGCGCCCTGTCCGAGCGCGCCGCGCAGCACCTGCTCTTCGGCGTCCCGCTGCACTGGATGACCGACTGGGGCACGCCCTTCGCGCTGCACGTCGCCCAGGCCCGCGGCGCGCGGCTGACCGACGTGGACGGGCATGAGCTGAGCGACTTCTGCCTCGGCGACACCGGCGCGATGTTCGGCCACGCGCCGGCGCCGGTGGCCCGCGCGCTGGTGCGGCAGGCGGGCGAGGGCTACACCGCGATGCTCGCCAGCGAGGACGCGGCCGTGGTCGGCGAGCGGCTGGCCGAGCGCTTCGGGCTGCCGCACTGGCAGTTCGCGATGAGCGCCACCGACGCCAACCGCTTCGTGCTGCGCTGGCTGCGCGCCGCCAGCGGGCGGACGAAGCTGGTCGTGTTCGATGGCTGCTACCACGGCACGGTGGACGATGTGTTCGTCGACCTGGTGGACGGCCGCCCGGCGGTGCGCGCCAGCCTGCTCGGGCAGGTGCACGACCTCACCGCCCACACCCGCGTCGTGCCGTTCAACGATCTGGCCGCGCTGGAGGCGGCGCTGGCGCCGGGGGACGTGGCGTGTGTGCTGGCCGAGCCGGCGATGACGAACATCGGGATGGTGCTGCCCGCGCCCGGTTTCTGGGCCGCGGCGCAGGCGCTGATCCGCCAGCACGGCGCCGCGCTGGTGCTCGACGAGACGCACACCATCAGTTGCGGCCCCGGCGGCTACACCCGCGCCCACGGGCTGCAGCCGGACGCGCTGGTGCTGGGCAAGCCGGTGGGCGGCGGCGTGCCGTGCGCGGTCTATGGCTTCAGCGCCGAGTGGGCCGAACGCGCCATGCGGGCCAAGCGCGCCGCGCCGCCCGGCCACTCCGGCATCGGCACCACGCTCAGCGGCAACCTGCTGGCGATGGCCGCGATGCGCGCCACGCTGGACGAGCTGATGACCGAGGCCGTCTACGCCCCGATGCTGGCGCGGGCGGGCCGGCTGGCCGACGGGCTGCGCGCGGTGATCGCCCGCCACGGGCTGCCGTGGTGCGTGACGCAACTGGGCGTGCGGGCCGAGTTCCAGTTCCGCACCACGCCGCCGCGCAACGGGGCCGAGGCGGCGGTGGCGTTCGACGATGCGCTGGAGCACCTGATCCACCTCGCGCTGCTGAACCGCGGCGTGCTGATCACACCGTTCCACAACATGCTGCTGGTGTGCCCGGCGACGACGGATGAGGATGTGCAGCGGCTGCTCGGGGCGCTGGATGAGGTGCTCGCGTGGTGCAGCACAGACCCAGCCCGGTTGGCACCATCTCTTGATCGCACCGTGGTGAGCGACCCTTCAATCTCAGGTATTCCATCACGAAACGTGAACGAACCCCCGAAAGAAGGGGGTCAGATCGGATAGCGTTGACCATCGGTTACGCAATTGTCACAAGTCGTTGCCGAAAATGCGAATACCAGCCGCCAGCGAGCGGCTCCCTTTTTAGGACGGAGCAGATCGTGTTGCAACGACCCCGGCAAATCGGCCGACTTTCTTCCTGGGCCGCGGGGGCCCTGATGGCCCTGACCAGCCTGTTCAGCCCTTCTTCGGAGGCGCAGACCACGGCCCCCACCTTCCTCATCGGCGGGGTGGCTTACACCAGCACCCCGTGCGCGGCTGAGTGGGGAACCTGCCGCTTCACGGGAACACGCCGCGTGGCCTACGGGGTGGGCAACAAGTGGCTGTTCCGCTACGCCACGGGCAGCCAGGACTGCAGGAGCCCAGCCTTTGGCAAGGATCCCGCCTTCGGCAAGAAGAAGGCCTGCTACACCACCGCCTCGACGGTGCTGATCCCGCCGACCACGCCCAACCCGGCGCCGCTGACCACCGCCCAGAAGCAGGCCGCCCGTCTGCTCAACCAGGCGACCTGGGGCGCGACGGCCACCGAGATTGCCCGCGTCTCGGCGATGACGCCGACCGCCTGGGTGAACGAGCAACTCGCCAAGCCGCTGACCACACCGAGCCACTTCGACTACGTGGCGATGAAGGGTCCGCTGGGCACTTCCGAGCACATCAACGCCTTCATGGAAAGCTTCTGGTCCCAGGCCGCCACCGGCTCCGACCAGTTGCGCCAGCGCATGACCTTCGCGCTGTCCGAGATCTTCGTCACCAGCGCGGTCAACAGCGGCCTCGACACGGACGCCGCAGCGCATGCCGCTTACCACGACCTGCTGGCCCGCAACGCCTTCGGCAACTACCGGCAACTGCTGGAAGAGGTGTCGCTGAGCCCGGCGATGGGGATCTACCTCTCGCACATGAACAACCAGAAGGAAGATACCCGCACCGGGCGCCTGCCGGACGAAAACTATGCGCGCGAGGTGATGCAGCTCTTCAGCATCGGCCTGTGGCAGCTCAACCAGGACGGCTCCCGCAAGCTCGACGCCAGCGGCAATCCGATCCCCACCTACGGCATCCCCGAGGTGATGGGCATGGCCAAGGTCTTCACCGGCTGGACGTTCAACGGCGTGCGTGCCTGGAACGCGCCGATGATGAACAACCCGGCGATCACCTCGACCAGCCAGAAGGACATCATCGATGGCGTGGTCATCCCCGCGGGCACCAATGGTCCGGCCTCGCTGAAGATCGCCCTCGACACGCTGGCCAACCACCCGAACGTCGCGCCGTTCATGAGCGAGCAGCTCATCAAGCGCTTCGTCACCAGCAACCCGAGCCGCGCCTACGTCGGCCGGATCGCCGCGGTGTGGGCCAACAACGGCAAGGGCGTGCGAGGCGACCTGGGTGCGGTGATCAAGGCGATCCTGCTCGACACCGAGGCCCGCAGCGACACCAAGCTGACCGACAGCACCTACGGCAAGCTGCGCGAGCCGATGCTGCGCTTCGGGCACTGGCTGCGCGCGTTCAACGCCACGCCGAACGACGGTGTCTGGACGATCTGGAATCTGGAAGACCCGGTGACCAGCCTCGGCCAGAACCCGCAGCGCTCGCCGAGTGTCTTCAACTACTTCCGGCCGGACTACGCGCCGCCGGGGCCGATCCTGGCCGCGGGCCTGACCGCCCCGGAATTCCAGATCACCCACGAGACCACGCTGACGGGTTACAGCAACTTCATGTCCTACGCCAGCGAGCGGGGCTTCGGCGGCAAGATCCTGCCGAAATACGCCGCCTATGAAGCCATCGCCGACAACGCCGAGACGCTGCTGAGTCGCCTCAACATCGAGCTGATGGCCGGCCAGATGAGCGACGGCATGAAGCAGACCATCACCAACGTGATGAACACGCTGCCCGTGACGCTGCCCAACGCACGCAAGCTGCGTGTCTGGCAGGCCGTGTTCCTGGTGATGACCTCGCCGGAATACGTGGTTCAACGCTGAGATTCGACGGACAACGCCATGACCTATCTGCACAAGCAACTGGCCCGTCGGGATTTCCTGCGCCGGGCCGCCCTCGCCACCGCCTACGCCGGCACCCCCTTCGCCGCGACCCTGGGCACCATGGGCGAAGTCGCTGCCCAGACCGCCACCGACTACAAGGCGCTGGTCTGCATCTTCCTGTTCGGCGGCAACGACCAGAGCAACACCATCGTCCCGTACGAAAACGCCGCTTATGCCAAGTACGAGGCCGCCCGGTCGGCGATCGCGCTGCCGCAGTCCACATTGCTGCAGCTCAACCTCGCCGGTTACACCGGTCCGCAGCTGGGCCTGAACCCGGCGTTCGCCACGCTCAAGCCGCTGGTGGACGCCGGCCAGTGTGCGCTGATGGCCAACGTCGGCACGCTGGCCTATCCCACCACGCTGGCCCAGTACAAGAACAGGTCGGTGCAGACGCCGCTGGGCCTGTTCTCGCACTCGGACCAGCAGGCGTCCTGGCAATCCGGTCTGCCGACCAAGGGCTCGGCCACGGGCTGGCTGGGCCGTGTCGCCGACCTGACGTCGAGCGTGTACAACCCGGGATCGGCCGTGTCGATGTGCATGTCCATGGGGGGCAACAACCTGATCCAGGCCGGCAACTCGGTGGTGCAGTACCAGGTGACCAACAAAGGCCCGGTGGTCATCGACACGATGGATTCCTCCCACTGGCGCTACAACGCCGAGATGGCCGCCGCGATGAACACGCTGATCACCCAGCCGCGCACCCACATGCTGGAGCAGGCCTACAACACCGTGGGTGCCCGGGCCATCGCCACTGGTCAGGTCGCCAAGAGCGCACTGGCTTCCGCCCCAGCCGTCTCCACGGTCTTCCCGGCGGGTGGGCTGGCGGCGCAGCTGCGCATGGTGGCGCGCCTGATCTCGGCCCGCAACCTGCTGGGCCACAAGCGGCAGGTCTACTTCGTCTCGCAGGGCGGCTACGACTTCCACGACATGCTGGTCGAGAACCAGGCGCTGCGGCTGGGCGAGCTGTCCGATGCGATGGCGGCGTTCTACGCGGCCACGGTCGAGATGGGCGTGGCCAACAGCGTGACCACCTTCACCGCGTCGGACTTCGGGCGCGGCTTGCAGTCCAACGGCCGCGGCTCCGACCACGGTTGGGGCGGCCACCACTTCATCCTGGGCGGTGCGGTCAAGGGCAACAAGCTCTACGGCAGCTGGCCGACGGTGGCGCTCGGCGGTCCGGAAGACCTGGGCCAGGGACGGCTGGTGCCGACCACCTCGGTGGACCGCTATGCAGCGACGCTGGCGACCTGGTTCGGCGTGTCGGCGGCGAACCTGCCGACCGTGCTGCCCAACGTGACCCGCTTCGCCACGGCGGCGAATGCGGGCCTCGGTTTCCTCTGATCGGTCCGCCGCAGCGTCAGACCCAGTCGCTGCTCGGCGCGCGCCACAGGTCGACCCCGCCCTCGCTGGCGTGGTGGTCGATCTCGGCAAGCTCCTCGGCCGTGAACGCCAGGTTCTGCAGTGCGGCGACGTTCTCGCGGATCTGCGCCACGCTGCTGGCGCCGATCAGCGTCGTCGTCACCCGCGGATCGCGCAGCACCCAGGCCAGCGCCATCTGCGCCAGTGACTGGCCCCGCCGCTGCGCGATGCCGTTCAGCGCACGCACCTTGGCGAGGTTTTCCGCCGACAGGTGGTCACGCGGCAGCGAGCCGCCACCTGGGCGGTTGATGCGGGCTTCTGCCGGGATGCCGTTCAGGTACTTGTCCGACAGCACGCCCTGCGCCAGCGCGGTGAAGGTGATGCAGCCCATGCCCTCCGCCGCCAGTGTGTCCAGCAAGCCGCGCTCGATCAGCCGGTTCAGCAGGTTGTAGCTCGGCTGGTGGATCAGCAGCGGCACCTGGCGCTCGCGCAGCAGCCGGGCCATCTCGGCCGTCTTGCCGGGCGAGTACGACGAGATGCCGACGTACAGCGCCTTGCCCTGCTGCACGGCGGTGGCCAGTGCGCCGGCGGTTTCCTCCAGCGGCGTCTCGGCGTCGAAGCGGTGCGAGTAGAAGATGTCCACGTAGTCGGTGCCCAGGCGCTTGAGGCTCTGGTCGAGGCTGGCCAGCACGTACTTGCGCGAGCCGCCGCCCTGTCCGTAAGGGCCGGGCCACATGTCCCAGCCGGCCTTGCTGGAGATCACCAGCTCGTCGCGGTAGGGCTTGAGGTCTTCGCGCAGGAGCCGGCCGAAATTCGTCTCGGCGCTGCCGTAGGGCGGGCCGTAGTTGTTGGCGAGGTCGAAGTGGGTGATGCCCAGGTCGAAGGCGGTGGTCACCATCTCGCGCTGCAGGTGGATCGGCGTCGTGTCGCCGAAGTTGTGCCACAGGCCCATCGAGAGCGCGGGCAGCTTCAGGCCGCTGCGCCCGCACAGGCGGTAGGGCATGGCGTCGTAGCGGGTGGGGGCAGGGGTCCAGGGCATGTGGGCGTCTCCGTCGATTGGGATCATCAGCGCCCGCAGTGTGACCCGCCCCGGTAACAGCCCCGGCACAGACGAAAAAAAGCCCGGCCGAGGCCGGGCTTGAATCGATCCCTGCAGAGCAGGCACCGAGGAGACAACTGTTTCAGAACCTCAGATCGCTTCGCAGCGACTGATGATCAGGCGCGGCGCTTGACAGCGGCCTTGGTGGCCTTCTCGGCGGTTTCGCCGAGGTTCTTCAGATTGGTTTCGGCCAGGTTGGTGGCTTGCTGGGCTGCCTTCTGCACGCTTTCGAACGCGGTCGAAGCGTTGGTCATGGCAGTCTTGACCATGGCCATGGCGGCTTCGCTGCCCTGCGGAGCGTTCTTGGTGGCTTCTTCGACCAGCGTGCTGAACTGGGTCTTGGCGGCGGCGATCTGGGCTTCTGCCACCTTCTGCACTTCGGCTTGGGTCGAGGTGGCGATGTCGTAGACCTGGCGGCCATAGGCCATGGCCTTGTCTTGCGCCGGCTTCAGGAAATCCTGTTGCAGAGCGGCCAGCTCTTGCGGACCCTTGACGGTCAGCACGGCCTTGGCTTGCTCGGCGGATTGCTCCATCGATTCACGGGCGGCTTGCATGTTCAGTTCGACCAGCTTCTCGATGCTGGCGAAGGCCTTCTGGGTCAGCTCGACCAGCGTGTCCAGATTGGCTTTGTTTGCAGCGGCCAGTTGTTCAGTGTTGATCGTCATGGTGAAGCTCCAGAAAGGGTTTGAATTGTTTTGCTGCACCGCAGCATGGAATGCAGTATAGGGCGATCGCAGCGGGATGCAAGTGTTTTGCTGCGGTGCAGCAATGATTGGGGTGCAAGCTCTAGGACCCGTGCGCGCTGAGGTGGTGGGACACCGCGTGGCAGGTCCGCCCCACGACCGAGGCATGCGGGCTGAACTGGCGGCGGTAGGCAATGCAGGATGCGCAGCCCCCAGGAAGACTGCCAGCCTGGGGCATGGACTGCCAATAATGGCAGTGTTGGCAGTCCTGGTTGGCAGCCATGGCAGACAGGTCGCCTGGCACGGCGACAGGCCAGGCGGCCGGTGCCGCAGTGCAGCCCGGGCGCTGCGCCGGGTTCTGCACGCTGGCATGCATCTTGATACTGGTATGGGTATGCACGACACCCTGACCAGGAGCCCACGATGAACCACGCACCCCCCGGTGTCCCTTCCCTTGCCCTGCCGAGCGACCCGGAGCGTCGCGTCTGGCTGGCGGCGACGGCCGTCGCCAGTGGTGTCGCCGCGGTGGCCACGGCATTTCCGCTGGTGTCGAGCTTTGCCCCGAGCGAGCGTGCCAAGGCGGCCGGCGGGCCGGTCGAGGTCGACATTGCCGACCTCCCGCCCGGTGGGGCCAAGACCGCCGAGTGGCGTGGCAAGCCTGTCTGGGTGGTGCGGCGCACGCCGGAGATGCTCGCCGCGCTGCAAGGCCACGACGCCGAACTGGCCGACCCCGGTTCTGCACAGACCCAGCAGCCGGCTTACGCGAAGAACCCAGCACGGGCCATCCGGCCGGAGGTCTTCGTGGCCATCGGCATCTGCACCCACCTGGGCTGTTCGCCGACCGCGGTGCCGAAAGGCACGGCCAATCCCAGCCTGCCCGCCGACTGGCCCGGTGGCTTCTTCTGTCCGTGCCACGGCTCGACCTTCGACGGCGCCGGGCGGGTCTACAAGAACAAGCCGGCCCCGACCAACCTGGAGATCCCGCCCCACCGCTATGCCAGCGACACGCGGATCCTCATCGGCGACGACACCGTCGCCTGACGGCCGGCTGGGTGCGGGTCTGGTGTGTTCTGCTGCAACAGCGCCTGCTGCACCCGCTCCACCACCGGCGAGGATCCACACGCCGACAGCACCAGCGCCTGCGTGGCCCGTGTCATGGCCACGTACAGCAACCGCATCGCGTCATCGAGCGACTCACCGGGCCACGGCAGCGCCTGCAGCCCGGCGACCAGTACCAGCGCGAACTCCAGTCCCTTGGCGCTGTGCAGGGTCAGCAGCCGGATGCTCGGCTGCTGCCAGTCGACGCGGCGGAAGTCCGAGGCCCCCATCGACGTCACGGGCCAGCCGCGCCGCTGCAGCGCCTGCGCGATCGGGGCCATCTGGGCCCGCGTGCGGCAGAGCACGGCGATCTCGCTCCACGCCAGGCCGCGGGCGCGGCCAGCCTGGATGTGCCCGGCGATCTGCTCGGCTTCGTCGGCCTCGTCACGGGCGGTGAACAGCACCGGCTTCGGGCCGTGGCGGCCGGAGGTGGCGGGGGTGAGGGTCGGGATCTCCTCGTCCGGTCGTGGCGGCGGCGTGCCTTCGGGGCGCAGCCGCTCGCGGGCGCAGGCCATCGCCAGCGCCAGCACTTCGGCGGTGTTGCGGTAGTTCAGCCGCAGCACGCTGGTGCGGCCCTGCGCCTGGATGCCGACGCTGGCGAAGCTGAAGCGCCGGCGCGTCTGCTGGTAGATCGACTGTGCGTCGTCGTAGAGCACCAGCAGGCTGCGCGTGTCCGGCGAGACCATGCATGCGGCGGTGCGCAGCCAGTCGTCGTCGAAGTCGTGGGCTTCGTCGATCAGCACGGCGCTGCAGCCCCCCGACGGAATCCGGCCATCGGCGAGCGCCTGGGCGACGACGCGCGGCAGTTCGGCGTAGAACGCCTCGCTGCCCGGCGCGGCCGCGACGTCCAGGCCGTGTCGCCGCGCCAGTTCCTGGCACCAGCGGTGGAAGGTGCGCACCTGCACCCGCTCGCCGACGGGACGCTGGCGGATCAGCATGTCCAGCCGATCGGCCAGCGCGCGGTTGTAGCAGAGCACCAGCACGGGATGCTCCACCGTCGCCGCAGCGGCCAGCATCTGCGCGCGCAGCACCAGCACCACCGTCTTGCCCGAGCCGGCGACGCCGTGGACCACGCGGTGGCCGCTGCCCAGCCGGCGGGCGATCTGCTCCTGCGGCAGGTCCATCACCTGCAGCAGGTCCGGGACTGGCGCGGGCTCGGTGGCGGCCGGGTCCGTGGTGACCGGATCGGCGTTCAGCCGGAGTTCGGGGAACAGGTGCCAGCGGATGCGGTCGCGCTGCGTGGCGGTGAGCGTGTGCGGGTAGTGGACGGTGAACAGGCCGCGCAGCCGCTGCTGGAAGGTGTCCGGATCGACGCTGTCGTCCAGATCGTCGCGCAGCAGGGTCTGTGCCGGGGGGAACACGGCGTCGAAGCCCGGACGCTGCGCCACCTCGCTGCGCCGCATCCCGGAGAGCACGGCCCCCCAGCCATAGGGAAACAGCAGCCGGCTGCGGTGCGGGCCGTCGTCGTGGACCAGCGCCGGGTCGCGCTGCACCAGGTCGACCAGTTCCATCGCGTGGTCGCGGGCCTGGCGCAGCGGGTGGTGGTCGGCGACCAGGCCGCGCGTGGTGTGCAAGCCGACGGAGTCGCGTGTGGCGTGCTGCAGGGTGCTGCAGCGCCAGTCCTTCACCTCCAGCAGCAGCAGACCCAGCCGCGGCCCGAGGACGACGACATCCGGCTGCCGGGCGCGCGGGCCGATCGGCACGTCGTGCCAGACGGTGTGCGTGTCGTCCAGGCACCGTTTCAGCTGCTGCAGCAAGCGCCGCTCGCCTGCGTTGCCGCGTTGCTCGATCTGGCGGTAACCCTGGGGGAACTGCGCCATCAGACAGGGATCCGCAGTGGCCTACTAGGAAAGTCCATCAGGCGGACACGACGGTTCTGCGCGAAGATCGCATCGTCGACCACCAGAGTCGGCGCTACATTTCGCAGATTCAGCACGCCCAGCACTCCCAGCACTCCGAAGGGGAATCCACATGAACACTGTCGCCCAGATCCTGCTGTCCAAACCCAGCCACGCCGTCCACACCGTACCGCCGGAGGCCTCCGTGCGCGAAGCGATCGAGCTGATGGCCAGCCAGCGCATTGGCTCGCTGCTGATCGTCGAGGACGGACGCATCCTGGGCATCTTCACCGAGCGGGACTATGCCCACAAGGTGGAGGTCCGTGGCCGCACGTCCACCGGCACGCCGATCCGCGAGGTGATGACGCCGGACGTGATGTTCGTGACCCCGGCCACCACCACGCAGGAATGCATGGCGCTGATGACCGACAAGCGCCTGCGCCACCTGCCGGTGATGGACAAGGGCGCGCTGGTCGGCCTGATCTCGATCGGTGACCTGGTCAAGGAGATCATCTCGGAGCAGCAGTTCGTGATCGCACAGCTGGAAAGCTACATCCACAGCTGATCGGTCGGCGTGCGAGGGGCGTGGTGTCATGCCGGGTCCATCGGGTGCCACGCCGCGAACTTGAGTGACCGATGACGAACCACACCCCGCCCCAACCCCTCGCCGGCCTGCGCGTTGTCGAGTTCACCCACATGGTCATGGGCCCGACCTGCGGCATGGTGCTCGCCGACATGGGCGCCGAGGTCATCAAGATCGAGCCGATCGACGGCGACCGCACGCGGCGGCTGCTCGGCGCGGGTGCAGGCTTCTTCCCGATGTTCAACCGCAACAAGAAGAGCATCGCGATCGACCTGCACCATCCGGAGGGTGCCGAGGTGGCGCGCCGGCTCGCCGCCAGCGCGGATGTCGTCGCCGAGAACTTCAAGCCCGGCACGATGGGCAAGTACGGCCTCGACTACGCCGCGCTCAGCCAGGTCAACCCGCGCCTGATCTATGCCAGCCACAAGGGCTTCCTGCCCGGCCCGTATGACCACCGCACGGCGCTCGACGAGGTGGTGCAGATGATGGGCGGCCTGGCCTACATGACCGGCCGGCCGGGCGACCCGCTGCGCGCCGGCACCAGCGTCAACGACATCATGGGCGGCATGTTCGGGGCGATCGGCGTGCTGGGCGCACTGATCCAGCGCGGCATCACCGGGCGTGGCATGGAGGTGCAGTCGGCGCTCTACGAGAACAACGTCTTCCTCGTCGGCCAGCACATGCTGCAGTACGCGATGACCGGCAAGCCCGCTGCACCGATGCCGGCCCGTGAAAGCCCCTGGGCGATCTACGACGTGTTCACGGTGAAGGATGGTGAGCAGATCTTCCTGGCGGCGGTGAGCGATGCGCAGTGGGCGACGTTCTGTGACGCGCTTGGCTTCGACGATCTGAAGGCCGATCCCGCGCTGGCGCTGAACAACCAGCGTGTGCGGGCGCGGCCGACGCTGATGCCCGCACTGCGCGAGCGTCTGGCGCAGCGCAGCGCGGCGGAGCTGTCGGCGACCATGGAGCGGGCCGGTCTGCCGTTCGCGCCGATCCGCCGGCCGGAAGACCTGCTGGACGACCCGCATCTGCTGGCCACTGGCGGGCTGGCCGACATGGTGCTGCCGGACGGCGAGCGTGCCGGACAGACCGTCAAGGCCACGCTGTTCCCGATCACGATGGAGGGCGAGCGGCTCGGTGTCCGGCTCCATCCGCCCCGACTCGGCGAGCACACGGCCGCGCTGCTGGAGGGCCTCGGCTATGACGTGGCGCAGATCGATGTGTTGCGGAACCGGAATGTGGTGGCCTGATCGGGGTGTGGTGTGGCGCTGCGCATGCCTCAGCGCGCCTGCGCCAGCAGCTCGTCCAGCGCCTTGCAGCTCGGCGCGCACACCTTCTGCGGCCGGCCCAGCACCTGCTTGCTCTTGAGCATGGCCTGCGGACGGTGCTTGCCGCACAGCAGGCAGGACATGGTGCCGCCGACAAACGCGCCCTTGCCGCCAAAGGGCGATCCAGCGGACTTGCTCTTGTAGCGCAGGCCCTTGGAGTCGATCACGGTCTTTTCGTCGTCGTCGTCGAGCATGGTGATGGGGCGCCTGTTGTGTCACCCCATTGGACCACGCTGGTGTGCGGACGCAAGGTCGGCATACTTCCGGTTTGATCTACCCTCATCCCGCCTTCACCATGTCCTCTTCTGAATATGAATCTGGATCCGCATCTGGATCCGAATCTGAAACGGGTGTTCCGCGGCATCCCGGCGAGCAGCGCCGCCGGCAGGTGATGGGCGATGTGTTCGTCGACCGCGCGCTGGCGCAGGCGGATGATTTCTCGCGTCCGCTGCAGGCCTGGGTCAATGAACACGCCTGGGGATCGACCTGGCTGCGCGAGGGGCTGGAGCTGAAGCAGCGCAGCCTGTGCACCGTGGCGATGCTGGCCGCGCTGGGCCGCAGCCAGGAGCTGAAGGGCCACCTGCGTGGCGCGATGAACAACGGCGCGACGCTGCAGGAGCTGCGCGAGGTGTTGCTGCACGTCGGGCCGTATGCGGGCGCACCGGCCGCGATCGAGGCGTTTCGTGCCGCCAGGGAATGGATGGCCGACAACGGCCTGTCGCTGGAACCATGACGGGCGGCAGGCCACGCATGCGCTGGTTCCATGGGGCCATGGCGCCACAGGGCTCTATACAATCGAGAGGGTGTCCTTAGCAGAGTGCCCGCCATGCCGCCTCCGCACCACCGCCACCACCCGCATGGCCATCCATCTGGCCCGAGGTTGCCCAAGCCGGGTGTCCCCGCCTCGCAACTGCTGTCGTTTTTGGATGCGCCGCGACTGGACGCCCTGCTGACGCCTCTGGTGCCTCAATCGGCCGACCGCGCGTTCGTGCTGCGCTGCCTCATTGGCGAAGGCCCGATCCATCACCGCGGGGCGAACTATGTGCTGATCGCGTTGCTGGCGCGTGTGCTGGAGGCATCGCCGCACGCCGCAGGGACGCTGTCCGTGAGCGAGGACACCGGCATGCCGGTGCCGATGCGATTGCCCCCGCACCTCTCCGATGCCGTCGAAGAAGGCGACTATCCGTTGCGCCTGCCGACGATGGCATTGCGGGCGCTGGCGGGAGGCGACGCTGCACGCCTTGACGCCATGGTCGACTGCCTGACCGATGGTCCAGCGCAGCATGTGCTGGCCAATGTGGTCATGGTGTCGCTGATCGAGCAAGTGCTGCGGTCGAGGCAGGTCTGACGTGGGACTTCCTGTTGATCAGGCCTTTCGTCTCGCCGCGGCGGAGTTGGGCATGGCGTCGGCAGCCTGGCTGTTTGCCGAGACTGCCGCGCATGATGGTGGGCCGTCAGCGGTGCTGGCGCTGCGGGATGCGCTGGGTCGAACGTGGCCAGTGCTGGACGCCATCTGTGCTGCGTGGTGCGACGGCGTCCGCCCGCCGGTGCCGGTGCTGGAAGGGGCGATGCCGGTGCTGGACACGGCGGCACGGGTGGTCGTGGTCGGCATCGAAGCGCGTTGGATGGATGTGCTGGTTGCACGGCTGCCGGCGACGATGCGTATCGGGCTGGTGCGTTCCAGCCCGCTGGAGCCCGACTGGACACGTGTGGTCGCCAATCACCGAGGTCGGGTTGAACTGCTTCGATTGTCCGAATTCCAGTCTTGGGCCGGCCCTCGTTCCGTGCTGATGACCTTTGTGTATGGTCGCAGCGGCAGTCAGGCGTTCGTGCTGCCTTCGTGGTTGCGCGTGTCGGGTGAGGACGTGCGGTTGCAGTTCCGGGCGCTGTTGGGCTGGAACATCCTTGGCGTGCCGATGCTGGTCTATCCGCGCTGGCTTTCGGCGACCGAGGTTGCGGGTTTTACGGATCTGGTGGACGGCGCATGACCGCCTATGCCTCGATCGCATTTCCGTTGCTGTTGATCACTGCGATCGTGGCCCAGGCACTCTGGCCGGCATATCGATTGATGATCGTGCTGGCCGGGGCAGCGCTGTCGTGTGCGGGGGCGTCGTGGGCGGGGTTGACGACGACGGCCGCACTGTTCGCGGGCGTACCGTGGAACGTGTTGCTGATTCTGGTGGCGTTGGGGCTGTTTGCCGAGCGACTGGCCGCGAGCCGGCTGTTCGGACTGGCTTCGGTCCAGATCACGCGGCTGGCCCGGGCCCGACCGGTGGCTGTGATGGTGCTGTTCGCGCTAGGCACCTACCTCGTGTCTGGCGTGGTCAACAACCTGACGGCGCTACTGGTCGTGTTGCCGGTGTTGTTGACGGTGTTCACGCTGGTCGGGGTCACGCAGCGCTACGCGGTCTGGACGCTCGGGCTGATGCTGGTGATGTGCAATCTGGGCGGGGCCGCCACGCCGATCGGTGACTTTCCCGCGGTACTGCTGCTGGGCCGCGGGGCGATGGACTTTGGCGACTATCTGATGGGGGCCGCGCCGCCGACACTGGTGGCGGTGGGGTTGTTGCTGGCCATCGTCTTGCTGGTGGTCAGGCCTGCACGTGATGTGCCGTTTTCATCGCAGGGTCAGCGGCTGACCCTGGTCCTGCTGGCCCAGCTTTACCGAGGTGTGCAGGTCGATCAGCGGCTGCTCTGGCCGTGTCTGGGGGCGCTGCTGCTGATGCTGCTTGGCTGGCTGGTTGCGCCGGCCTCGTGGGGGCTCAGCCCGGAATTGGTGGCTTGGTTCGGGGCGGGACTGGCGCTGATGGCCCGCTGGCGCGAGGGGGAGGCCGCGCTGCGTCGCTCGGTGGACGTTGAGGCGGTGCTGTTTCTGCTGGCGCTGTTCTTGATGGTCGGCGTGGTCCGTGAAACGGGGTTGTTCGATCGGGCAGCCCATCTGCTGACGGCCACAACGCTTTCGCCGACCGCGCAGGTGGTGCTGTTTCTGGTGGCCGCCGCAGTGCTGACTGGGTTGTTCTCTGCCGGCCCGAGCATGGCAGCGCTGTTGGACGTGGCTGACGTGCTGGCGCGCCAGCAGTCACCCGAGGCGATTTACATCGGACTGGCGCTGGCCGTGTGTGCAGGCAGCAGCCTGTTCCTGACTGCCGCGACTTCTGGTCCGTTGACGCAGGCGCTGGTCGAGCGCGCTCGACTGCGAGATGCCCATGGTGCACCGATCGTGTTCGGGTTCCGCGAGTTCATGCCGGTCGGGTTGTTGGGCTTTGTCGTGATTCTGGGTGTGGCCATCGCACGGACACTCTGGGTGTTGGGCTGATCGAACCTCTCAGAGGAACCGCTCCATCAGCTTGCGCGAATGGCGGTCCAGTGCCGCCATGTCCCGCACCGAGAACACGATGCCGTGGCCGCTGGTGATGAGCAGCCGGCCGCGTTCGGGCAGGCGGCGGATGTCCTCCTCGACCTTGAGCACGAGCGTGGTCAGGCCACGGTCGGTCTCCACGGTCCAGGTGCTGGGGGTCGAGAAGGTGGAGACCTCCACCACGCGCCGGATTTCGGGCATGAACTCGCGGTGGGCGAGTTCTTCCTCGATCAGCGTGCGCAGGCGTGCGGGCAGGGCGTCGAGTCGGTCGATCCAGACCAGCTCATGCCCTTCGGCGCTGACGAGGGACAGGCCGGCGTCCGGGGCGGAGACGGGAAATGCGCGCACGGGCGTGATGCCGTGGTGGACCTGGGCGTCTGCGCCGGTGTAGGTGAGGCGGCCGTCGGCCTGGCGTTCGAGGGTGAACATCGCGGGATTCCTTCGGCGGGTCAGGCGGCGTCGGTGTCCGGGCCATCGCCAGCATCCGTGCGGCGCGCCTGGGCTTCGTAGAGTCGGAAGTAGTGGCCCTGTGCGGCCATCAGTTCCTCATGCGTGCCGACCTCGACCACCGCGCCACGGTCCATCACCACCAGCCGGTCCGCCTTGCGCAGCGTGGACAGGCGGTGGGCGATGGCGATCGTCGTGCGGCCCTGCACGAGGTTGTCGAGCGCCTTCTGGATCTCGCGCTCGGTCTCGGTGTCGACGCTGGCGGTGGCCTCGTCCAGGATGAGCAGACGCGGGTCGATCAGCAGCGCCCGCGCGATGGAGATGCGCTGGCGCTCGCCGCCTGAGAGGCCCTGACCGCGCTCGCCGACCAGCGAGTCGTAGCCCTGCGGCAGGCGCAGGATGAAGTCGTGGGCGTGTGCGGCGCGGGCGGCGGCGATGATCTGCTCGCGCGTGGCACCAGGCAGGCCGTAGGCGATGTTCTCGGCGATGGTGCCGAAGAACAGGAAGGGCTCCTGCAGCACCAGGCCGATGTGGCGGCGGTAGTCGGCCACGGCGAAGCGGCGGATGTCGGTGCCATCGACGCGGATCGAGCCGTCGGTCACGTCGTAGAAGCGGCAGATCAGGTTGACCAGCGTGCTCTTGCCCGAGCCGGAGTGACCGACCAGACCGATCATCTCGCCGGGCCGGATGTCCAGGCTCATGCCGCGGATCACCGAGCGGCTGCCGTAGCGGAAGCCGATGTTCTCCAGCGTGACAGCGCCCTGCAGCGCGCCGGTCGGTACGGGCTGCTCGGGCTCCGGCACGTTGGAGACGTGGTCGAGGATGTCGAAGATGCGCTTGGCGCCGGCGGCGGCCTTCTGCGTCACCGAGACGATGCGGCTCATCGAGTCGAGCCGGCCGTAGAAGCGGCCGATGTAGGCGAGGAACGCGGTCAGCACGCCCACCGTGATGTCGCCCTTGCTGACCTGCCAGATGCCAAACGCCCAGACGACGAGCAGGCCGATGTCGGTCAGCAGCGTCACGGTCGGCGTGAACAGGCTCCAGGTCTTGTTGAGCTTGTCGTTGACGGCGAGGTTGGCGGCGTTGGCTTCCTGGAAGCGCTGCGATTCGCGCGCTTCCTGCGCGAAGGCCTTGACCACGCGCACGCCGGGGATGGTGTCGGCCAGCACGTTGGTCACGTCGCCCCAGACGCGGTCGATCTTCTCGAAGCCGGTGCGCAGCCGGTCGCGCACCAGGTGGATCATCCAGGCGATGAAGGGCAGCGGCAGCAGCGTCACCAGCGCCAGCCACGGGTTGACCGAGAACAGGATGACGGAGGTCATGCCCAGCATCAGCACGTCGGTGGCGAAGTCGAGCGCGTGCAGCGACAGGAAGACCGAGAGGCGGTCGGTCTCGGAGCCGATGCGGGCGATCAGGTCACCCGTGCGCTTGGCGCCGAAGTAGTCGAGCGACAGGCCGAGCAGGTGGTCGAAGGCGGTCGTGCGCAGGTCGGCGGCGATGCGCTCGGAGACGATCGCCAGCAGCCAGGTCCGCGCCCAGCCCAGCCCCCAGGCGAGCAGCCCCGCGCCGAGCAGTCCGGCCAGCAGGGTCATCACGTAGTGCGGGTCGATGCGCTGGCCGTTCTGGAACGGGATCAGCACGTTGTCCATCAGCGGGATGGTCAGGTAGGGCGGCACCAGCGTCGCGGCGGTGGACGCCAGCGTCAGCAGGAAGCCCAGCAGCAGCTTCCACTGGTAAGGCTTCGCGAAGCGCCACAGCCGCAGCAGCACCCAGGTCGAGGGCGGCGTGGACAGCTCGCGGGTGCAGACGGCGCACTCATCGCTCTCGGGGGGCAGCGGGGCGTGGCAGGTCGGGCAGGTGCCGGCCTCGTGGTCGGTGTCGGCGGCGGCGTGTGTGGCGGGCTGGCGGCGCAAGGCCTGCTGCGCCTCGAACTGCCGCACCAGGCGCAGCGCCTGCACGTTCTGTCCGAGGGTGAAGCGCCAGACGGCCAGCCGCGCCTGCGGGCTGTGCAGTTCGAGCGTGCCGACACCGGCGTGGTCGTGGTGGCGCAGGGTCAGGGCGTCGTCCAGCGACCAGCTGTGGTCCTGGTCGGCCGGACCGCCGCGGCGCCACAGCAGGCGCCGGTCGGTCAGCGTGAGCGCACTGGTGTTGAAATGCAGACGGTCGTCGAGGTCAACCTCCAGGGTGGTCACGACGTTCTCCTGCGGGAGAAGGCGAGTGGGAGCGAGATTCCTGGAGGCCGCGATGGGGTGTGCTGGCATGCGAGCGTGTTCTTGGGGATGGTCGATTCTGGCGCAAGCCACCCGTGGCAGATTTCTGCAGATGAAGGCCACCCCTGGACAACGGACCGTCGGCGCTCCGAGATGACTTCCCGCAAGAATTGCTATGCACAATGGTTTCCCCGAGCCCCAACCGCAGCTCCCCAGGACATGAGCAAGAAAGAAAACATCACCCTGCAGCGCATCACTTACCTGCGCGGCCCGAATGTCTGGACCTACCGCCCCGTGCTGGAGGTCTGGCTCGATCTGGGAGAACTGGAAGACTGGCCCTCGCACCGGCTGCCCGGGTTCAACGACCGGCTGACGGGCATGCTGCCGGCGCTGATCGAGCACCACTGTGGTGTCGGCGAGCGCGGCGGCTTCCTGCAGCGACTCGAAGAGGGCACCTGGATGGGCCATGTGCTGGAGCATGTGGTCATCGAGCTGCTGAACCTGGCCGGCATGCCCACCGGCTTCGGTCAGACCCGCAGCACCTCGCAGCACGGCGTCTACCGCATGGTGTTCCGCGCCCGTGACGAGCAGGTCGCCCGCACCGCGCTGGCGGAAGGGCACATGCTGCTGATGTCGGCGATCAACGACGAGGCCTTCGAGGTGCCAGCCGCCGTCGAGCGTGTGCGCGAGAAGATCGACGATTGCTACCTCGGCCCGAGCACGGCCAGCATCGTCGGCGCGGCCACCGACCGCCGCATCCCGCACATCCGTCTCAACGACGGCAACCTCGTGCAGCTGGGTTACGGCGCGGCCCAGCGCCGCATCTGGACTGCCGAGACCGACCTCACGAGCGCCATTGCCGAAGGCATCGCCGGGGACAAGGATCTGACCAAGACGCTGCTGAAGGCGTGTGGTGTGCCGGTGCCCGAAGGCGCGGTGGCCGCAGATGCCGAAGCCGCCTGGGACGAGGCGCAGGACATCGGCCTGCCGGTCGTGGTGAAGCCCACCGACGCGAACCACGGACGTGGTGTCAGCCTGGACCTGCAGACCCGCGAAGAGGTCATGGCCGCCTGGGCCGTGGCCGATGCCGAAGGCAGCGAGGTGCTCGTCGAACGCTACATCCGTGGCGACGAACACCGGCTGCTGGTGGTCGGCGGTCAGGTGGTGGCGGCTGCGCGGGGCGAAAGCCTGTGGGTCACGGGCGACGGCACGTCCACCATCACGGCGCTGATCGACCGCCAGCTCAACACCGATCCCCGCCGTGGTGACGCCGAGGAGTTCCCGCTCGAAACCATCCGCCTGGAGCGCGAGCCGGTGATCCGGCTGCTGCTGGAGCGGCAGGGGCTGGTCGGTCCGGACGCAGTCCCGGCGGCCGGGCGCGCTGTGCTGATCCAGCGCAACGGCAATGTCGCGATCGACTGCACCGATGTCATCCACCCCGATGTGGCCAGCCAGGTCGGACTGGCCGCGCGCATGGTCGGGCTGGACATCGCTGGCATCGATCTGGTGACCACCGACATCCGCCGCCCGCTGCACGAGACCGGCGGCGCCATTGTCGAGGTCAATGCCGGCCCCGGCCTGCTGATGCACCTCAAGCCGGCGGAAGGCATGCCACGCCCCGTCGGGCGCGACATCGTCAACCACCTGTTCGGCGAAGAGGACAGCGGCCGGATTCCAGTGGTTGGTGTGGCGGGTTCGCTGGACGCCGCCGACATTGCGCAACTGGTCGCCTGGCTGGTGCACCTGAGCGGCAAGCATGTGGGGCTGGCCTGTCGCGACGGGCTGTTCCTGGCTGGACGCCGGGTTGGCCGCGGCGACTGTGCCAACTGGGCGAGTGGTCATCGGCTGCTGATGAACCGCGAAGTGCAGACCGTGGTGGTCGAGAACGGGGCGGCCACCATCCTCGACGACGGTCTGCCGTACGACCGCTGCCACGTCGGCGTGGTCACGGACCTGGGGGGGGCCGAGACCCTGGCGCGCCACGACATCCGCGACATCGAGCAGATGCCGCGCGTGATGCGCACGCAGGTCGACGTCGTGCTGCCTGAGGGGGCGGCCGTCCTGAATGCCGATGACGAGCGCATCGCCGACATGGCCCGCCTGTCCGATGGCGAGGTGCTGCTCTACAGCCTGCTGGCCGAGGACAGCGAGGCCGTGGCTGCCCACCGGGCGCAGGGCGGGCGCGCGGTGCTGCTGCGGTCGTCGCGGGTGGTGCTGGCCACCGGGGCCACCGAGGTCGTCTGTGTGGACCTGCAGCGTCGCCGCATCGCGCTGGCGCCGCCGGTCGTGCTGGCGGCCGTGGCCACGGGCTGGGCACTGGGCATCGCGCCCGAGTTGATGGCCGCTGGCCTCGAAACTTTCGCATCGAGCCCGACACGCTCGTGAACCTTCTTCACCACCGGACTGCGACCCACTGATGGACGTTTCACGCATTCGGGCCCTGCGTGGCCCCAACCTCTGGAGCCGCCACACCGCGGTCGAAGCCATCGTTTCCTGTGCCGACAACGAGCGCGCGATTGCGCGGCTGCCGGGTTTCGAGGCCCGCCTGCGCGCGCGCTTTCCGGCCATCGGCGCCGTGCCGGCCGGATCCCAGCGCGGCGATGTCGCGCTGGCGCAGGTGCTGGAAACCGCGACGCTGGCACTGCAGGCGCAGGCCGGCTGCCCGGTCACCTTCAGCCGCACCTCGGCCACCGTCGAGCCTGGCATCTACCAGGTCGTCGTCGAGTACAGCGAGGAGGAAGTGGGCCGGCTCGCGCTGGAACTCGCCGAGCAGCTGATCCAGGCGGCGCTGGCCGATACGGCCTTCGACGTGAACGCGGCCATCGCCCGGCTGCGCGAGATCGACGAGAACGTGCGCCTCGGCCCGAGCACCGGCGCGATCGTGTCGGCTGCCTTGGCGCGCGGCATTCCGTACCGGCGTCTGACGCAGGGCAGTCTGGTGCAGTTCGGCTGGGGTTCGCGCCAGCGCCGCATCCAGGCCGCCGAGGTGGATTCGACCAGTGCGGTCTCGGAGTCCATCGCGCAGGACAAGGACCTGACCAAGAAGCTGCTGCACGCTGCGGGCGTGCCGGTGCCGCTGGGCCGGCCCGCGGTGTCGGTGGACGATGCGTGGGCGATCGCTTGCGAGATCGGGTTGCCGGTCGTGCTCAAGCCGCTGGACGGCAACCAGGGCAAGGGGGTGACGGTCAACATCGTGGACCGCGCACACCTGGAGCAGGCGTATGCCGTCGCCGCCGAGATCGGCGAGGTGCTGGTCGAGAAATACCTGCCGGGCAGTGATTTCCGGATGCTGGTGGTCGGGCACCAGCTGGTGGCCGCGGCGCGCCGCGATCCTCCCCACGTCATCGGCGATGGGGTCCATACCGTGCGCGAGCTGGTCGATGCGGTCAATGCCGACCCGCGCCGCGGTGATGGTCACGCCACGTCACTGACCAAGATCCGCTTCGACGACATCGCCGTGGCGCGCCTGACGCTGCAGGGCCTCACGCCGACCTCGATTCCCGAAAAGGGCCACCGCGTCAGCCTGCGCAACAACGCCAACCTGAGCACCGGCGGCAGCGCAACCGACGTGACCGACGACGTGCACCCCGAGGTGGCGGCGAGGGCCGTGGCCGCTGCGCAGATGGTCGGGTTGCACATCTGTGGGGTCGACGTCGTGTGCGAGAGCGTGCTGCGTCCGCTGGAGGAGCAGGACGGGGGCATTGTCGAGGTCAACGCGGCGCCCGGACTGCGCATGCACCTCTCGCCCTCCTATGGCAAGGGCCGTCCCGTCGGCGAGGCCATGATCGGCCACCTCTACGCGCCCGGCGACGACGGCCGGATCCCGGTCATCGCTGTCACCGGCACCAATGGCAAGACGACGACGGCCCGCCTCATCGCGCATCTCTTCGCCACCAGTGGCCTGCGCGTGGGCATGACCAACACCGATGGGGTCTACGTCAACGGCCGTCAGATCGACAGCGGCGATTGCAGCGGCCCGCGCAGTGCGCGCAATGTGCTGATGCATCCGGACGTGGACGCGGCGGTGTTCGAGACCGCCCGCGGTGGCGTGCTGCGTGAAGGGCTGGGCTTCGACCGCTGCCAGGTCGCGGTGGTGACCAACATCGGTGCAGGTGACCACCTGGGGTTGAACTACATCACCACGGTCGAGGATCTGGCGGTGCTGAAACGGGTGATCGTGCAGAACGTGGCGACCAGCGGCTACGCTGTGCTCAATGCGGCCGATCCGATCGTCGTCACGATGGCGGCGACCTGCCCGGGACAGGTGATTTTCTTCGCCGCCGACCGGCAGCACCCGGTCATGGCCACCCACCGTGCGCAAGGCAAGCGCTGTGTCTACATAGACCAGGACCATCTGGTCGCGGCCCAGGGCGCGCGCCGGGAGCTGATCGCGCTGCGCGACATTCCCATTACCCGCAATGGCACCATCGGCTTCCAGGTCGAGAACGTGATGGCGTCTGTCGCTGCTGCGTGGGGGTCGGGTCTGGACTGGGATTCGATCCGCCGCGGACTGGCCAGCTTTGTCAACGACTCCGACAACGCGCCGGGGCGCTTCAACGTCATGGACTACCGCGGAGCCACCGTCATCGCCGACTATGGACACAACCCGGACGCGATGCGTGCGCTGGTCAGTGCGGTGGAGGCACTGCCGGCACGGCGCCGGTCGGTGGTCATCAGTGGTGCGGGTGACCGCCGTGACCAGGACATCCGCGAGCAGACGCAGATCCTGGGCGCCGCCTTCGACGACGTGATCCTCTACCAGGATGCCTGTCAGCGCGGCCGGGAGGATGGCGAAGTGATCGGCCTGCTGCGGCAGGGACTGGGCAACGCTGCGCGCACCACGCGCATTGATGAAGTCCGTGGCGAGTTCCTCGCCATCGACACGGCGCTGGATCGGCTGGAGCCGGGTGATCTCTGTCTGGTGCTGGTCGACCAGGTAGAAGAGGCGCTCGCCTATCTGTCGGGGCGCATCAAGGGCGCATCTGCGGCTGCGGACGCCGCTGCCTGAAAAATTCTTGGGTGAAGTGCTTGCGTTGCTGATTTGATTCGATCTACAATCGTGGTCTTCGCTGCAGACAAAAAGTTGTTTGCAGCGAGACAGAGCGGCGGATCATACTAGTTCGCTCAGCAAGTAAAGACCCTGTTAACGTCAATGACTTGACAGTGTTTTAAAAGTTGATGATAATCTCGCTTCTGTGCTGACGACTGGTTCTTCTGGTTGTTGCCCCGGTTCTCCGGATGCTCTTTAAAAATTAACAGCCGATAAGCGTGGGCGTTTGAAGGCGAGTGCCTGGATCTTCGGGTCCGGTCTCATGGACCTTAAACGCTCATGGAAAATTTGAAGTGAAGTTCACTTCAATTCCTTGAGAACACAAGATCGAACTGAAGAGTTTGATCCTGGCTCAGATTGAACGCTGGCGGTATGCCTTACACATGCAAGTCGAACGGTAGAGGGGCAACCCTTGAGAGTGGCGAACGGGTGAGTAATACATCGGAACGTGCCCAGTCGTGGGGGATAACGTAGCGAAAGCTACGCTAATACCGCATACGACCTGAGGGTGAAAGCGGGGGACTCGCAAGGGCCTCGCGCGATTGGAGCGGCCGATGGCAGATTAGGTAGTTGGTGGGGTAAAGGCCCACCAAGCCTGCGATCTGTAGCTGGTCTGAGAGGACGACCAGCCACACTGGGACTGAGACACGGCCCAGACTCCTACGGGAGGCAGCAGTGGGGAATTTTGGACAATGGGCGAAAGCCTGATCCAGCCATACCGCGTGCGGGAAGAAGGCCTTCGGGTTGTAAACCGCTTTTGTCAGGGAAGAAATGCTTCGGGCTAATACCCTGGAGCGATGACGGTACCTGAAGAATAAGCACCGGCTAACTACGTGCCAGCAGCCGCGGTAATACGTAGGGTGCAAGCGTTAATCGGAATTACTGGGCGTAAAGCGTGCGCAGGCGGTTCTATAAGACAGATGTGAAATCCCCGGGCTCAACCTGGGAACTGCATTTGTGACTGTAGAGCTAGAGTACGGTAGAGGGGGATGGAATTCCGCGTGTAGCAGTGAAATGCGTAGATATGCGGAGGAACACCGATGGCGAAGGCAATCCCCTGGACCTGTACTGACGCTCATGCACGAAAGCGTGGGGAGCAAACAGGATTAGATACCCTGGTAGTCCACGCCCTAAACGATGTCAACTGGTTGTTGGGAGGGTTTCTTCTCAGTAACGAAGCTAACGCGTGAAGTTGACCGCCTGGGGAGTACGGCCGCAAGGTTGAAACTCAAAGGAATTGACGGGGACCCGCACAAGCGGTGGATGATGTGGTTTAATTCGATGCAACGCGAAAAACCTTACCTACCCTTGACATGTCTGAAATCCTGCAGAGATGTGGGAGTGCTCGAAAGAGAATCAGAACACAGGTGCTGCATGGCCGTCGTCAGCTCGTGTCGTGAGATGTTGGGTTAAGTCCCGCAACGAGCGCAACCCTTGTCATTAGTTGCTACGAAAGGGCACTCTAATGAGACTGCCGGTGACAAACCGGAGGAAGGTGGGGATGACGTCAGGTCCTCATGGCCCTTATGGGTAGGGCTACACACGTCATACAATGGCCGGTACAGAGGGCTGCCAACCCGCGAGGGGGAGCCAATCCCAGAAAACCGGTCGTAGTCCGGATCGCAGTCTGCAACTCGACTGCGTGAAGTCGGAATCGCTAGTAATCGCGGATCAGCTTGCCGCGGTGAATACGTTCCCGGGTCTTGTACACACCGCCCGTCACACCATGGGAGCGGGTCTCGCCAGAAGTAGTTAGCCTAACCGCAAGGAGGGCGATTACCACGGCGGGGTTCGTGACTGGGGTGAAGTCGTAACAAGGTAGCCGTATCGGAAGGTGCGGCTGGATCACCTCCTTTCTGGAAAATGACGAAGCAGCCTGGCAGGTCTTAGGACCATCCTGGTCAGCCAAGTCCAAACTGGTGCTCAAGTTCTTGCGCCCACACTTATCGGTTGTTACGACAGATGCAGAAGATTGGGGTCTGTAGCTCAGTCGGTTAGAGCACCGTCTTGATAAGGCGGGGGTCGTTGGTTCGAATCCAACCAGACCCACCACCGGTCATCAAGAAGGGGGATTAGCTCAGCTGGGAGAGCACCTGCTTTGCAAGCAGGGGGTCGTCGGTTCGATCCCGTCATCCTCCACCATTCTTCTGTAGTTCTTCTAGAGCAGACCTGAGCGCTTGTCGTCAAGCGTTCAGGTCTGCCTTTGAGAGAAGGCTGTTGTTCTTTAAAAATTCGTAGAGTCGAATCAGCGTTGCTGATGGAAAGCGAGCATGCATCCTTCGGGGTGGCGTGCAAGCACCGTGCCATCAGTGACGCATTGATTGCGTCAACAGACTTCAACCGTGAAAAGACTGGTTGTGGAGCGATCCGCAGCCAAGAAGAAAGCGAGTTGGAAAGTACGGCGAACGTGAATACTCAAATATCGGCACCAGCTTAGTCGCTGGGTGTCGGTGAAAGTCCTTGACGGCGTCGATTTGTCATCGATGTCAAAGTTATAGGGTCAAGTGACTAAGTGCATGTGGTGGATGCCTTGGCGATTACAGGCGACGAAGGACGTGATAGCCTGCGAAAAGCTTCGGGGAGCTGGCAAATTAGCTTTGATCCGGAGATATCCGAATGGGGAAACCCACCCGCAAGGGTATCGCATGATGAATACATAGTCATGCGAGGCGAACCCGGCGAACTGAAACATCTCAGTAGCTGGAGGAAAAGACATCAACCGAGATTCCGAGAGTAGTGGCGAGCGAAATCGGAAGAGCCTGTACGTTTTAGCAATCGACTTATCAGAACGGAATGGAAAGTCCGGCCACAGCGGGTGATAGCCCCGTATGAGAAAAGTCGGCTGTGGAACTGAGCGTACGACAAGTAGGGCGGGACACGTGTAATCCTGTCTGAATATGGGGGGACCATCCTCCAAGGCTAAATACTCGTAATCGACCGATAGTGAACAAGTACCGTGAGGGAAAGGCGAAAAGAACCCCGGGAGGGGAGTGAAATAGATCCTGAAACCGCATGCATACAAAAAGTAGGAGCCTGGAAACGGGTGACTGCGTACCTTTTGTATAATGGGTCAGCGACTTACATTCAGTGGCGAGCTTAACCGATTAGGGTAGGCGCAGGGAAACCGAGTCCGAATAGGGCGAATCAGTCGCTGGGTGTAGACCCGAAACCAAGTGATCTATCCATGGCCAGGATGAAGGTGCGGTAACACGCACTGGAGGTCCGAACCGACTAGTGTTGCAAAACTAGCGGATGAGCTGTGGATAGGGGTGAAAGGCTAAACAAACTTGGAAATAGCTGGTTCTCTCCGAAAACTATTTAGGTAGTGCCTCAAGTATTACCATCGGGGGTAGAGCACTGTTATGGCTAGGGGGTCATGGCGACTTACCAAACCATTGCAAACTCCGAATACCGATGAGTACAGCTTGGGAGACAGAGCACCGGGTGCTAACGTCCGGACTCAAGAGGGAAACAACCCAGACCGCCAGCTAAGGTCCCCAAAATTGGCTAAGTGGGAAACGAAGTGGGAAGGCTAAAACAGTCAGGATGTTGGCTTAGAAGCAGCCATCATTTAAAGAAAGCGTAATAGCTCACTGATCGAGTCGTCCTGCGCGGAAGATGTAACGGGGCTCAAGCCAGTTACCGAAGCTGCGGATGCACAGTTTACTGTGCGTGGTAGGAGAGCGTTCTGTAAGCCTGTGAAGGTGTCTTGTGAAGGATGCTGGAGGTATCAGAAGTGCGAATGCTGACATGAGTAGCGTTAAAGGGGGTGAAAAGCCCCCTCGCCGTAAGCGCAAGGTTTCCTACGCAACGTTCATCGGCGTAGGGTGAGTCGGCCCCTAAGGCGAGGCAGAGATGCGTAGCTGATGGGAAACAGGTGAATATTCCTGTACCGATTACAAGTGCGATGTGGGGACGGAGAAGGTTAGCTCAGCCGGGTGTTGGATGTCCCGGTTCAAGCGTGTAGTCATGCCCCTTAGGCAAATCCGGGGGGCTTAGATGAGGCGTGATAACGAGTCTGCTTGCAGACGAAGTGAGTGATACCCTGCTTCCAGGAAAAGCCACTAAGCTTCAGCTTGTAACGACCGTACCGCAAACCGACACTGGTGCGCGAGATGAGTATTCTAAGGCGCTTGAGAGAACTCTGGAGAAGGAACTCGGCAAATTGACACCGTAACTTCGGAAGAAGGTGTGCCTTTGGTAGGTGAACCATTGACTTGGGGAGCCGATAAAGGTCGCAGAGAATCGGTGGCTGCAACTGTTTAATAAAAACACAGCACTCTGCAAAGACGAAAGTCGACGTATAGGGTGTGACGCCTGCCCGGTGCTGGAAGATTAAATGATGGGGTGCAAGCTCTTGACTGAAGTCCCAGTAAACGGCGGCCGTAACTATAACGGTCCTAAGGTAGCGAAATTCCTTGTCGGGTAAGTTCCGACCTGCACGAATGGCGTAATGATGGCCACACTGTCTCCTCCAGAGACTCAGCGAAGTTGAAATGTTTGTGATGATGCAATCTCCCCGCGGAAAGACGGAAAGACCCCATGAACCTTTACTGTAGCTTTACATTGGACTTTGAACAGATCTGTGTAGGATAGGTGGGAGGCTTTGAAGTGAGGACGCTAGTTCTCATGGAGCCAACGTTGAAATACCACCCTGGTGTGTTTGAGGTTCTAACCTTGGCCCGTTATCCGGGTTGGGGACAGTGTATGGTGGGCAGTTTGACTGGGGCGGTCTCCTCCCAAAGTGTAACGGAGGAGTTCGAAGGTACGCTAAATACGGTCGGAAATCGTGTTGATAGTGCATTGGCATAAGCGTGCTTGACTGCGAGACTGACAAGTCGAGCAGGTACGAAAGTAGGACAAAGTGATCCGGTGGTTCTGTATGGAAGGGCCATCGCTCAACGGATAAAAGGTACTCTGGGGATAACAGGCTGATACCGCCCAAGAGTTCATATCGACGGCGGTGTTTGGCACCTCGATGTCGGCTCATCTCATCCTGGGGCTGTAGCCGGTCCCAAGGGTATGGCTGTTCGCCATTTAAAGAGGTACGTGAGCTGGGTTTAAAACGTCGTGAGACAGTTTGGTCCCTATCTTCCGTGGGCGCTGCAAGATTGAGAGAGCCTGCTCCTAGTACGAGAGGACCGGAGTGGACGCACCTCTGGTGTACCGGTTGTCACGCCAGTGGCATCGCCGGGTAGCTATGTGCGGAAGAGATAACCGCTGAAAGCATCTAAGCGGGAAACTCGTCTCAAGATGAGTCTTGCCGGGGCCTCGAGCCCCCTGAAGAGTCGTTCAAGACCAGGACGTTGATAGGCTGGGTGTGGAAGCGCAGTAATGCGTTAAGCTAACCAGTACTAATTGCTCGTGAGGCTTGACCCTATAACTTTGACATCAAAGTCAAAGCAGTATTCAGTGAACCGTACTTACAGTCTGTCCGTACAATATCCTTGTACAACGCA
The DNA here is from genome assembly GCF_034519685.1 of Sphaerotilus sp. Taxonomy (GTDB): domain Bacteria; phylum Pseudomonadota; class Gammaproteobacteria; order Burkholderiales; family Burkholderiaceae_C; genus Sphaerotilus. The sequence goes on from NZ_JAXHOF010000006.1 coordinate 183,820, forward strand.
ATCAATACCAGATTCGACTCTGCGAATTCCTGCCCACCCAAGGCGCTCTCCTCTGAGCACCCCACCGGGCAGACCCTTTACGCCTGACGACCATAGCAAGTTGGAACCACCCCTTCCCATCCCGAACAGGACCGTGAAACGACTTAGCGCCGATGATAGTGCGCACCGCGCGTGTGAAAGTAGGTCATCGTCAGGCTTCTATTCCGAGAAACGCCCAGTCATCTGACTGGGCGTTTTCTTCTCTAAAGAGTGCGGCGTGCATCGCCTCAGTCTTTAGAGGTGAGAGTATTTTCCGCGACCAAAGACCCTGTTAACGTCAATGACTTGACAGTGTTTTAAAAGTTGATGATAATCTCGCTTCTGTGCTGACGACTGGTTCTTCTGGTTGTTGCCCCGGTTCTCCGGATGCTCTTTAAAAATTAACAGCCGATAAGCGTGGGCGTTTGAAGGCGAGTGCCTGGATCTTCGGGTCCGGTCTCATGGACCTTAAACGCTCATGGAAAATTTGAAGTGAAGTTCACTTCAATTCCTTGAGAACACAAGATCGAACTGAAGAGTTTGATCCTGGCTCAGATTGAACGCTGGCGGTATGCCTTACACATGCAAGTCGAACGGTAGAGGGGCAACCCTTGAGAGTGGCGAACGGGTGAGTAATACATCGGAACGTGCCCAGTCGTGGGGGATAACGTAGCGAAAGCTACGCTAATACCGCATACGACCTGAGGGTGAAAGCGGGGGACTCGCAAGGGCCTCGCGCGATTGGAGCGGCCGATGGCAGATTAGGTAGTTGGTGGGGTAAAGGCCCACCAAGCCTGCGATCTGTAGCTGGTCTGAGAGGACGACCAGCCACACTGGGACTGAGACACGGCCCAGACTCCTACGGGAGGCAGCAGTGGGGAATTTTGGACAATGGGCGAAAGCCTGATCCAGCCATACCGCGTGCGGGAAGAAGGCCTTCGGGTTGTAAACCGCTTTTGTCAGGGAAGAAATGCTTCGGGCTAATACCCTGGAGCGATGACGGTACCTGAAGAATAAGCACCGGCTAACTACGTGCCAGCAGCCGCGGTAATACGTAGGGTGCAAGCGTTAATCGGAATTACTGGGCGTAAAGCGTGCGCAGGCGGTTCTATAAGACAGATGTGAAATCCCCGGGCTCAACCTGGGAACTGCATTTGTGACTGTAGAGCTAGAGTACGGTAGAGGGGGATGGAATTCCGCGTGTAGCAGTGAAATGCGTAGATATGCGGAGGAACACCGATGGCGAAGGCAATCCCCTGGACCTGTACTGACGCTCATGCACGAAAGCGTGGGGAGCAAACAGGATTAGATACCCTGGTAGTCCACGCCCTAAACGATGTCAACTGGTTGTTGGGAGGGTTTCTTCTCAGTAACGAAGCTAACGCGTGAAGTTGACCGCCTGGGGAGTACGGCCGCAAGGTTGAAACTCAAAGGAATTGACGGGGACCCGCACAAGCGGTGGATGATGTGGTTTAATTCGATGCAACGCGAAAAACCTTACCTACCCTTGACATGTCTGAAATCCTGCAGAGATGTGGGAGTGCTCGAAAGAGAATCAGAACACAGGTGCTGCATGGCCGTCGTCAGCTCGTGTCGTGAGATGTTGGGTTAAGTCCCGCAACGAGCGCAACCCTTGTCATTAGTTGCTACGAAAGGGCACTCTAATGAGACTGCCGGTGACAAACCGGAGGAAGGTGGGGATGACGTCAGGTCCTCATGGCCCTTATGGGTAGGGCTACACACGTCATACAATGGCCGGTACAGAGGGCTGCCAACCCGCGAGGGGGAGCCAATCCCAGAAAACCGGTCGTAGTCCGGATCGCAGTCTGCAACTCGACTGCGTGAAGTCGGAATCGCTAGTAATCGCGGATCAGCTTGCCGCGGTGAATACGTTCCCGGGTCTTGTACACACCGCCCGTCACACCATGGGAGCGGGTCTCGCCAGAAGTAGTTAGCCTAACCGCAAGGAGGGCGATTACCACGGCGGGGTTCGTGACTGGGGTGAAGTCGTAACAAGGTAGCCGTATCGGAAGGTGCGGCTGGATCACCTCCTTTCTGGAAAATGACGAAGCAGCCTGGCAGGTCTTAGGACCATCCTGGTCAGCCAAGTCCAAACTGGTGCTCAAGTTCTTGCGCCCACACTTATCGGTTGTTACGACAGATGCAGAAGATTGGGGTCTGTAGCTCAGTCGGTTAGAGCACCGTCTTGATAAGGCGGGGGTCGTTGGTTCGAATCCAACCAGACCCACCACCGGTCATCAAGAAGGGGGATTAGCTCAGCTGGGAGAGCACCTGCTTTGCAAGCAGGGGGTCGTCGGTTCGATCCCGTCATCCTCCACCATTCTTCTGTAGTTCTTCTAGAGCAGACCTGAGCGCTTGTCGTCAAGCGTTCAGGTCTGCCTTTGAGAGAAGGCTGTTGTTCTTTAAAAATTCGTAGAGTCGAATCAGCGTTGCTGATGGAAAGCGAGCATGCATCCTTCGGGGTGGCGTGCAAGCACCGTGCCATCAGTGACGCATTGATTGCGTCAACAGACTTCAACCGTGAAAAGACTGGTTGTGGAGCGATCCGCAGCCAAGAAGAAAGCGAGTTGGAAAGTACGGCGAACGTGAATACTCAAATATCGGCACCAGCTTAGTCGCTGGGTGTCGGTGAAAGTCCTTGACGGCGTCGATTTGTCATCGATGTCAAAGTTATAGGGTCAAGTGACTAAGTGCATGTGGTGGATGCCTTGGCGATTACAGGCGACGAAGGACGTGATAGCCTGCGAAAAGCTTCGGGGAGCTGGCAAATTAGCTTTGATCCGGAGATATCCGAATGGGGAAACCCACCCGCAAGGGTATCGCATGATGAATACATAGTCATGCGAGGCGAACCCGGCGAACTGAAACATCTCAGTAGCTGGAGGAAAAGACATCAACCGAGATTCCGAGAGTAGTGGCGAGCGAAATCGGAAGAGCCTGTACGTTTTAGCAATCGACTTATCAGAACGGAATGGAAAGTCCGGCCACAGCGGGTGATAGCCCCGTATGAGAAAAGTCGGCTGTGGAACTGAGCGTACGACAAGTAGGGCGGGACACGTGTAATCCTGTCTGAATATGGGGGGACCATCCTCCAAGGCTAAATACTCGTAATCGACCGATAGTGAACAAGTACCGTGAGGGAAAGGCGAAAAGAACCCCGGGAGGGGAGTGAAATAGATCCTGAAACCGCATGCATACAAAAAGTAGGAGCCTGGAAACGGGTGACTGCGTACCTTTTGTATAATGGGTCAGCGACTTACATTCAGTGGCGAGCTTAACCGATTAGGGTAGGCGCAGGGAAACCGAGTCCGAATAGGGCGAATCAGTCGCTGGGTGTAGACCCGAAACCAAGTGATCTATCCATGGCCAGGATGAAGGTGCGGTAACACGCACTGGAGGTCCGAACCGACTAGTGTTGCAAAACTAGCGGATGAGCTGTGGATAGGGGTGAAAGGCTAAACAAACTTGGAAATAGCTGGTTCTCTCCGAAAACTATTTAGGTAGTGCCTCAAGTATTACCATCGGGGGTAGAGCACTGTTATGGCTAGGGGGTCATGGCGACTTACCAAACCATTGCAAACTCCGAATACCGATGAGTACAGCTTGGGAGACAGAGCACCGGGTGCTAACGTCCGGACTCAAGAGGGAAACAACCCAGACCGCCAGCTAAGGTCCCCAAAATTGGCTAAGTGGGAAACGAAGTGGGAAGGCTAAAACAGTCAGGATGTTGGCTTAGAAGCAGCCATCATTTAAAGAAAGCGTAATAGCTCACTGATCGAGTCGTCCTGCGCGGAAGATGTAACGGGGCTCAAGCCAGTTACCGAAGCTGCGGATGCACAGTTTACTGTGCGTGGTAGGAGAGCGTTCTGTAAGCCTGTGAAGGTGTCTTGTGAAGGATGCTGGAGGTATCAGAAGTGCGAATGCTGACATGAGTAGCGTTAAAGGGGGTGAAAAGCCCCCTCGCCGTAAGCGCAAGGTTTCCTACGCAACGTTCATCGGCGTAGGGTGAGTCGGCCCCTAAGGCGAGGCAGAGATGCGTAGCTGATGGGAAACAGGTGAATATTCCTGTACCGATTACAAGTGCGATGTGGGGACGGAGAAGGTTAGCTCAGCCGGGTGTTGGATGTCCCGGTTCAAGCGTGTAGTCATGCCCCTTAGGCAAATCCGGGGGGCTTAGATGAGGCGTGATAACGAGTCTGCTTGCAGACGAAGTGAGTGATACCCTGCTTCCAGGAAAAGCCACTAAGCTTCAGCTTGTAACGACCGTACCGCAAACCGACACTGGTGCGCGAGATGAGTATTCTAAGGCGCTTGAGAGAACTCTGGAGAAGGAACTCGGCAAATTGACACCGTAACTTCGGAAGAAGGTGTGCCTTTGGTAGGTGAACCATTGACTTGGGGAGCCGATAAAGGTCGCAGAGAATCGGTGGCTGCAACTGTTTAATAAAAACACAGCACTCTGCAAAGACGAAAGTCGACGTATAGGGTGTGACGCCTGCCCGGTGCTGGAAGATTAAATGATGGGGTGCAAGCTCTTGACTGAAGTCCCAGTAAACGGCGGCCGTAACTATAACGGTCCTAAGGTAGCGAAATTCCTTGTCGGGTAAGTTCCGACCTGCACGAATGGCGTAATGATGGCCACACTGTCTCCTCCAGAGACTCAGCGAAGTTGAAATGTTTGTGATGATGCAATCTCCCCGCGGAAAGACGGAAAGACCCCATGAACCTTTACTGTAGCTTTACATTGGACTTTGAACAGATCTGTGTAGGATAGGTGGGAGGCTTTGAAGTGAGGACGCTAGTTCTCATGGAGCCAACGTTGAAATACCACCCTGGTGTGTTTGAGGTTCTAACCTTGGCCCGTTATCCGGGTTGGGGACAGTGTATGGTGGGCAGTTTGACTGGGGCGGTCTCCTCCCAAAGTGTAACGGAGGAGTTCGAAGGTACGCTAAATACGGTCGGAAATCGTGTTGATAGTGCATTGGCATAAGCGTGCTTGACTGCGAGACTGACAAGTCGAGCAGGTACGAAAGTAGGACAAAGTGATCCGGTGGTTCTGTATGGAAGGGCCATCGCTCAACGGATAAAAGGTACTCTGGGGATAACAGGCTGATACCGCCCAAGAGTTCATATCGACGGCGGTGTTTGGCACCTCGATGTCGGCTCATCTCATCCTGGGGCTGTAGCCGGTCCCAAGGGTATGGCTGTTCGCCATTTAAAGAGGTACGTGAGCTGGGTTTAAAACGTCGTGAGACAGTTTGGTCCCTATCTTCCGTGGGCGCTGCAAGATTGAGAGAGCCTGCTCCTAGTACGAGAGGACCGGAGTGGACGCACCTCTGGTGTACCGGTTGTCACGCCAGTGGCATCGCCGGGTAGCTATGTGCGGAAGAGATAACCGCTGAAAGCATCTAAGCGGGAAACTCGTCTCAAGATGAGTCTTGCCGGGGCCTCGAGCCCCCTGAAGAGTCGTTCAAGACCAGGACGTTGATAGGCTGGGTGTGGAAGCGCAGTAATGCGTTAAGCTAACCAGTACTAATTGCTCGTGAGGCTTGACCCTATAACTTTGACATCAAAGTCAAAGCAGTATTCAGTGAACCGTACTTACAGTCTGTCCGTACAATATCCTTGTACAACGCAATCAATACCAGATTCGACTCTGCGAATTCCTGCCCACCCAAGGCGCTCTCCTCTGAGCACCCCACCGGGCAGACCCTTTACGCCTGACGACCATAGCAAGTTGGAACCACCCCTTCCCATCCCGAACAGGACCGTGAAACGACTTAGCGCCGATGATAGTGCGCACCGCGCGTGTGAAAGTAGGTCATCGTCAGGCTTCTACACCGCTTACCCCCTCTGCCCTCATCGGCCGAGGGGGTTTTGCTCTTGGGGAACCGATTGTTTGATACCCCGGGCAGCCGGGGTATTCCGAATCATTCCTCGAACGGCAGCCCCACATAGTTCTCCGCCAGCGAGGTCATCGCGGCTGTCGAGTGCACCAGGTAATCCAGTTCGGCAGTCTGCATCCGGTGGCCGACTTCGCCGGTGTCTCCGGCGCCTGCCGGGAACTTGTGCAGCAAACTGGTCAGGTACCAACTGAAGCGCTCGGCCTTCCAGACCCGCCGCAGCGCCTTGCGCGAATAGTCGTCGATGCCCGCGGTGCGCTTGTCGGCGTAGAACTCCATGAAGGCGCGACTGAGGTAGCGCACATCCGCCGCCGCCAGATTCAGTCCCTTGGCGCCCGTCGGGGGGACGATGTGGGCGGCGTCTCCCGCGAGGAAGAGGTGGCCGAAGCGCATTGGCTCGGCCACGAAACTGCGCAGCGGCGCGATGCTTTTCTCGATCGACGGGCCGGTGACCATGTGTGCGGCGGCTTCCGGATCCAGGCGACTTTTCAGCTCGTCCCAGAAACGCGCATCGCTCCACTCCTCCACCTTGTCCTGCAGCGAGCACTGCACGTAGTGCCGCACGCGGCTCTTGCTGCGCATGCTGCACAGCGCGAAACCCCGCGCGTGGTTGGAATAGATCAGCTCGTCCGCCACCGGCGGCACGTCCGCCAGGATGCCCAGCCAGCCGAACGGGTAGACCCGCTCGAAGTGCTGGATGCGTTCCTTCGGAATGCTGGCCCGGCTCACGCCATGGAAGCCATCGCAGCCAGCGATGAAATCACAGGCGAGTTCATGGCGCACGCCCTCGTGCGTGTAGCTCACCCGCGGTATGGCGCTGTCGACGTCGTGCAGTTGCACCTCCGCGGCCTCGTAGACGATCGGTGCGCCGCAGGCGGCCCGGGCCTCCATGAGATCGCGGGTGACCTCGGTCTGGCCATAGACCATCACGGTCTTGCCGCCCGTCAGCGTCTGCAGGTCGATGCGGTGGCGGGCGCCGGCGAAGGCCAGCTCGATGCCGCCATGGACCAGGCCCTCCCGGTGCATGCGCTCTCCAACCCCTGCCTCGTCCAGCAGGTCCACACACACCTGTTCCAGCACCCCCGCCCGGATCCGGCCGAGCACGTACTCGGCGCTGCGCGCTTCGAGGATCACGTTGTCGATGCCGGCGTTGTGCAGCAACTGGCCGAGCAGTAGCCCGGACGGGCCGGCGCCAATGATGGCCACCTGGGTGCGGCGCGGAATGGGGGTGGGCGTGGACGTAGACATGGGAAAAGTCTCCAGGGGATGTCGCTACAAGAGCGGTTTGAGTTGTTCCTGCGCCTGCAGCAGCATCGGCAGGCAGCGGTCGAGCAGGTCTTCGATGCGCACACGCGCGGCGTGCACGCTGACATTCATGGACGCGACGACCTCGCCGCGCCGGTTGCGCAGCGGCACCGCCACCGTGCGCAGACCCGGCTCCAGCTCCTGGTCCACCAGCGCATAGCCCTGGGCGCGCACGCGGGCCAGTTCTTCGCGCAGGCGCTGGCGGTCGGTCAGCGTGTACACCGTGCGGGCGGGCATCTCCTGGCGGGCGATCCATGCGTCGAGTTCGGTGCTGGGCAACCACGCGGTCAGCACGCGGCCATTGGCGGTGCAGTAGGCCGGCACACGGGTTCCGGGTTGCAAGGTCGAGGAGACCACGCGCCCGGCCGTCACCGCGGCGACGGCGATCACATCGTCGCCGTCCAGCACGCCGGCCGAGCTGGCCTCCTGCATCGCCATCGCGATCCGCTGCAGCTGCGGCTGGATCGCCCGCGGCAGCTTCGCCGAGTGCATGTAGGACTGGCCGAGCCGCATCACCTTCGGACTGAGCGAAAAATGCCGCTCGTCCTGTCGCGCATAGCCCAGGTGCACCAGCGTCAGCAGACAGCGCCGCACGGCGGCCCGCGTCAGCCCGGTGCGCACGGCGACTTCGCTGATCGTCAGCCGGGCGCGATCCTGGTCGAAGGCCTCGATGACCAGCAGGCCTTTTTCCAGTGCACCCAGCCGATCGCGGTCTGCGATGGCGGGGATGGGGGCGGTGTCGGTGGGGTGGAGGTGCATGGAATCTGCTCTGGATCAAGGTTAGTCGCGGGGGAACAGGGGGGCGCTGATTTGTGCGCCATGCGCCCATTTAACAGCAGTTGGTGCGGTATGCGCACACTGCATGCACGGCCCGGTGCGACAGGCGGTTCGCGCACCGCACAATTGCGCGGTTGCCACTTCTCCTTTTTCTCGCTCCGATGCTGAACGCCTTGCCTGTCGACCGCGCAGTCCGCCTGCGCCAGATGAAGATGATGGCCCTCGCGCTGCTGCTGGCCTGCGCGGCGCTGCTGACGCTGGCCCTGGCGCAGCACCGCGTCGGGGTGTGGGACTGGGTCGCCGCCTTTGCGGGAGCCGCGCTGGTCGGTGCGCTGGCAGACTGGTTTGCGGTCGTCGCGCTGTTCCGCCGGCCGCTCGGGCTGCCGTTTCCGCACACCGCCATCGTGCCGCGCAAGAAGGCGCAACTCGCCGACCAGCTCGGCGACTTCATCCGCGACCGCTTCCTCGACACGCCGATGCTGATCGCCCGCCTGCGCGGCTTCGACCCGATCCGCCGCCTGGGCGCGTGGTTGAGCCAGCCGGCCCATGCGCAGCGTCTGGGCGAGCATCTGCAGGGCGTGCTGTCCGAGGTGGTGGCCTGTCTGGACGATCCCCGCGTGCGCGATGCGGTGCAGCGCGCGGTGACTGCTCGGCTGGAAGGGCTGGACCTGTCCCGTTCGGCCGGTGATCTGCTGGAAACGCTGACGGCCCAGGGTCGCCACCAGGTGCTGTTCGGGCAAGCCTTGAAGGAAGCCGCCGACCACGTCGAGACCGAGCCGGTGCAGCACACGCTGGCGTCGATGCTGCTGGAGATCGCCGGGCGCGAGTACCCGATGCTGCTGCGCGGGCTGGCGATGATGGGCAAGCCGGAGGACTTCGGGCTCAAGCTCGGGGCGGCCACGGCACGCGGGCTGGCGAGCTGGTTGCGCGAGGTGCATGACGACCCGCAGCACCCGCGCCGCCTGGCCTTCGACACGGTGGTCGCCGAGTGGATCGAGCGGCTGCGCACCGACCCCGACTTCGCGGCCCGCATCAACGAGGCCAAGAACCGCTGGCTGCACGCACCCGAACTGCAGGCGCAGGTGCACGGCCTGTGGGATGAGCTGCGTCGCTGGCTCATGGACGATCTGGCCACGCCCGGCTCGCGCCTGAGCACGCAGATGGGCGTGGTGGCGCAGCGGCTGGGCGAGACGCTGGAGGCGGATAGCGCCTTGCGCACCGCGCTGCAGGAACATCTGGAGTCGGCGGTCGAGCACCTGGCGCCCGCGCTGCGCGAAGGCGCTGGCGCGCACATCGCCCGCACGGTGCGCGACTGGCCGGACGCCGTGCTGGTGCAGGAGCTGGAGCTGGGCGTCGGGCGCGACCTGCAGTTCATCCGGCTCAACGGCACGGTGGTGGGCGGCCTGATCGGGCTGGCCCTGCATGCGCTGGAGCGGGCGTTGCAGTGATCTCTCTCGGGTAATCCTGTGCTGCGGCCGGTGCGGTGGCTGCCTAGGATGCGGGGATGTCGCTCATCCTCTACCTCACCCAGATCCAGATCGAGTCCGGTGCCGTGCGCCTGCTCGCCGACGAATGTGCCCGCACCGGCATCACCCGGCCGCTGGTCGTCACCGACGTCGGCGTGCGCGCGGCGGGCGTGCTGCAGCCGGCGCTGGACGCACTGCGCGACCTGCCCGTGGCCGTGTTCGACCAGACCCCCTCGAACCCGACGGAAGCGGCGGTGCGCGCCGCCGCCGAGGTCTACCGGCGCGAGGGCTGCGACGGGCTGGTGGCGGTGGGCGGCGGCTCCAGCATCGACCTCGCCAAGGGTGTCGCCATCGCTGCGACCCACCCTGGCCCGCTGCGGACTTACGCGACGATCGAGGGTGGATCGCCGAAGATCACCGCGGCTGTCGCCCCGCTGATCGCCGTGCCGACCACCGCGGGCACCGGCAGCGAGGTCGCCCGTGGTGCCATCCTGATCGTGGACGACGGCCGCAAGCTCGGCTTCCACTCCTGGCACCTGATGCCCAAGGCCGCCATCTGTGACCCGGACCTCACGCTCGGCCTGCCGCCGCTGCTCACCGCCGCCACCGGCATGGACGCCATCGCGCACTGCATGGAAACCTTCATGGCCGCGCCGTTCAACCCGCCGGCCGACGGCATCGCGCTCGACGGCCTGGCGCGCGGCTGGGCCCACATCGAGCGCGCCACCCGCGACGGCCAGGACCGCGACGCGCGGCTGCACATGATGAGCGCGTCGATGCAGGGCGCGATGGCCTTCCAGAAGGGCCTCGGCTGCGTGCATTCGCTCAGCCATAGCCTGGGCGGTGTCAACCCGCGGCTGCACCACGGCACGCTCAACGCCGTGTTCCTGCCCGCCGTGATCGCCTTCAACGCCGCGGCCGAGTCCGTGCAGCGCGAGCGCCGGCTGGCGCGCATGGCGCACGCGATGGGCTTGTCCGGCGCGGACGAGATCGGGCCGGCGATCCACGCGATGAATGCGCGGCTCGGGCTGCCGTCCGGGCTGGCGGCGATGGGGGTGGACGAGTCGCTGTTCGACCGGGTCATCGCCGGTGCGCTGGCCGACCACTGCCACAAGACCAATCCACGGCTGGCCGACGCGGCCGATTACCGGGCGATGCTGGTGCAGTCCATGTGACCCGCAGGGCCTGCGGCATGATCGATGCCACTCCAGCCACCCGTACGTCCATGACCGTTGCCCGTCTCACCAGCCTGCACCGCCGCCGCCTGCGCGAAGTCTGGCGCTCCGCCGGCTGGCCAGCGCAGGACATCGTCGAAGCGGAACTGCTGGCGATGGGGTTGCTGGAGCGGCAGCACGACGCCGCAGGCCGCTGCACGTTGCGCGTGACCGATGCCGGCATCCAGACCCTGGCCGAGTCGGCTGCGCTGAACCGGGCCGTGCGCAATGACCACGAGGCGCTGGTCGAGCAAGTCGCGCTGGCCCAGGTCCGGGAGGGCCGCATCGCCTGGCGCGGGCTGTCGCTGCGCGCGCATGTGGTCACCGAGGAGGGCGAAGGCTGGCAGATGGCGATGCCGGACGTCTATTCGGTGCGCCACACCTCGGTGGCGGCCTACCTGCAGCCGGTGGTGCACGAGATCAAGGTGCGTCGGGCTGACCTGCTGGCCGACCTGCGCCGCCCGGCCAAGCGCGCGGCCTATCTCGACATGGCGGGCGCGGTGGTCTATGTGCTGGCCGAGGGCATCGGCCGGGTCGACGAGGTGCCGCCCGAATGCGGCGTGATGGAGATGCGTGGCGGGCAGCTGGAGACCTTGCGGCCTGCACCTGCCCGCGCGCTGCCCCACGAGGCGGGCCTGCCCTTCGCCATCTGGATGGCGCTGGCGCGGGCCACGCCGGTGCGTTCGCCGGAGAGCGAGCAGCTGCGGCTGGGAGAAGATCCCACGCAGGACGCCGCGCCAATGCCCGGGTGAGAGGGCTCAGGCGTGGCCGGCAGCCGGCAGCAGGGTGCCAAGGCTGTTGCTCAGGGTTGACCACCACAGCACGCGCGGGGTGTGCGCCGTCGGACCCAGGTAGGCAGCCGCCTGCGGGCGACCATAGCTGACGCAGCTGCGGATCGGCAGATGGTGTGTCCGGGCCACCCAGAGCACGCCCTGGTGCGGCAGCTCGGGCAGCAGCTCCAGCGCCACGGGCGTGCCCGCTGCGCGCAGCCGCGTCAGGCTGTCGGCGACGATCTGCGGGTCGTGGCAGACGAGGGTGACATGGCGTGCGCGGCCCGCCACCTGGTCGACCATGCGCGCAAATGCGTCTGCCGCGGCCTTGCGGTTGGTGCCAGTCTCATGGTGCCGTTCCTGTACCAGCCGCAGGCGCAGACCCAGCGCGCAGGCGGAGGCTGCGTCGTCCAGGCTGCGCTGGCGGTCGCAGGACAGCGTCAGGCCGAGGTCGCCATGACTTGCCTGCAGATCGGCGGCGCAGGCCATGAGCGCATCGGCACGCTCGGCGACCGTCAGGTCCAGCGTCACCGCCACCGACGCCGCCCTGGCCGCCTGCAGCACCTCTGCCAGCAAGGCCTGGTCATGTCCGAGGGCGGCCACATGCACGAGCAGCTGCGCGTTCGACCGCAGGCCCGCCAGTGGCGCGAGACTGGCCAGCAGGCGTTGCGCGACACGGCGCGGTGGTTCATCACCCAAGGGGCGGTAGGTCACTGTGGCGCCGATGCGCCAGCGTGCCAGGCGCTCGGCGGCCAGCAGGACCTCGTCGAATGGGATCGGGGAGCGACCCGGCACCTCGGCAGGAGGGCGCGTGCGCGCCGAAGCGGAAGCAGCCAAGACAGGCATCATGGGGTTCATCCAGTCAATACCGTCTGCAAGACGTGTCAAGGTTCACAGATTCGCACAGAACATGGTGGATATTCCCACGTGCGCAGTCCGTTGTTCATGCGATTGAAAGGATCTCCACCCATTTCGAGTCCGTGTGCAAGCCTTGTTCCCTCTGAAGCTGGAAGAAGTATTCAGTAACAATTGATTTCGATTCCGTAGGAGTGCTTCCCATGTCCCTGTCCGCTGATCTGCGCCAGCTGGAAGCTGATCTGCCCGCCTGTCCACGGGTGTTGCTGGAATTGATGCCGCTGCTGGAGGACGCTTCGCCCGCTTCGGTGGACACGATGGCGGCGCTGATCGAATCCGATCTGGCCCTGGCGGCTGGACTGGTGCGTACCGTCAACTCGGCCATGTTCGGTCTGCTGCGCCGGGTGGAGACCGTGGGCGAGGCGTTGCGCTATCTCGGCAGCCGCGAGGTGGCGGCCGTCACCTTCCAGACGGCGCTGCGCGCGGCTTTCGTGCCGACGCCGGCCATGGAGCGCCTGTGGCAGGACGCCGGGCGGGCCGGTCTGCTGATGGGGCGCAGCGCGCGGGCGCTCGGGCTCGATCCGCTGCAGGCCCACACCGCCGGGCTGTTTGCCCGCGCTGGACAGGCGGTGCTGCTGGCGCGGCTGGGGCCGACCTACGAAGCGCTGCAGGCCGCATTGGGGCATGACCTGCCGGCGCTGTGTGCCGCCGAGGCTCTGGCGTGCGGGGTCCACCACGGCGCATACGGCAGCGCGCTCTGTGCCCGCTGGGGTCTGGCCGCACCGGTGGTGCACCATGTGCGCGAGCGGGTGCTGTCGCCGTCGACCTGGTGTCACCATCCGCCTGCACTGCAGCGCTTGCTGGCGCTGGGGGCCGTCGCCGATGCGCTGTTGCGGGATGTCGATCCCGCCTCGCTGGCCGATGCGCATGGCGGTGCGGACCGGGAACTGCTGGCTGCGGTGCAGCCGGTCTGGGCCTCGCTTGCCAGCCCCTGATCAGCCGGTGCACGGGGTTGCTTGTATTTTCATTTCCATTTGAATCCCCCGTTCGGGTGCAATGGAAGTGAAATTTGTGGCAATTGCCAACTCCTGCGCGGCCTGTTCAGTCCGGGCGTTTCATACTTTCCGCTCTACCAGATCATCAGATCACCAGATCAGATCACCCGACGACAAGATGGATGATGGGGAACACATGACCGACCTGCTTCGCCTGAACGACCTCGACTCGACCTGCTGCGCCCTCTGGCGTTCTGGTGCCGTCGGCGACTGTCGGCGGCAGGCCCTGCACCTGATCGAGCAGGCCACGGCTGCGGACGATGTGCGAGCCCAGGCGCGCGGCTGGTTGCACCGGGCCCGCTGCGACCAGTTCCAGTCGGCCTTTCTCGACATGCTGGAGGCGGCGCGGCGTGCGGCGGCGCTGTTGCATGCAGGCGAATCCGATCGCGATCTCGTGCAGGCGCGGGTGCTGACCTGCGTGGCTGCCACCGCGCTGAACCGCCCGGACGAGGCGATCGAGGCGGGTCTGCTGGCGCAGCATCTGGCCGAGGATGGCGAGGATGCCGGTGACCGTCTGCTGGCCGCCGAAGCGCTGGCGCAGGCCTTCAGCTGGGCCGGGCAGACCGAACCGGCCCTGGGCTGCCTCGACAGCGCGCGGATCCAGGCGCGCGAGATGCCGGGCAGCGGGCATGCGGTGCAGGTGCTGATCGAGCGTGCCTGCATCCAGGCCTGGCATTGCATCCGCAGCGATGACCGCGTGGCCGACCATGCGCCCTTCCTGGCCGTGCAGGCCACCGTGGCCGAGGTGCTGTCGCATTGCGAGGCCATGCCGGGTGGGCTCCAGGCGCTGGTGCCACGGGCGGGCCGTTTTCAGCTGGGCTGGGTGCAGGTGCTGCTCACCTGCTGGCGCGGCGAAGCCGAGCGTGCCCGGGCGCAGCTGGCCTCCATCCGGCCACTCGCACAGGATGAGCGGCCGTGGCTCGACCTGCTCGCGGTCTGGGCTGCCGCCGAGATCGCCCTGAAGCAGCGTGCCTGGCCCGCGGCAGAGGCCTCGGCCCGCCGGGTCTTCGACGAGGCCCATCGCCTGTCGCATGAAGCGCTGGCCGAGCAGGGCGCCCGGATGCTGACCCATGTGCTGCTGACCCAGGGCAAACACGCGCTGGCGCTGGAGGTGGCGCGGGAGGGTGCCCAGCGCCGCCGTGGTGGCCACGAACGCGCCCTGCCCAGCCATGCACGGCTGGCGCAGTTCCTGTCCCAGACCCGCGCCCGCGATCTCCAGCAGCGCACCCGGCTCAGCCTGCCGCCCGACGACGGGCTGACCGGCCTGCACGCCCGCGGCTACTTCCTGCAGCGTGCCCAGGAGCTGCTGGGCAGCATGGACCTGTCGCGCGCACGCTGCGCAGTGCTGCAGATCGGCATCACCGGCATCCAGTCCCTGGCCGAGCGCCACGCGCCGCTGGTCCGGGACCGTGTGCTGTGCGCCGTGGCGCGGCTGCTGCGCGAGACCTTGCGGGCGGGTGACCTGCCCGCGCGCTGGACCCATGACGAGTTCGCCGTGCTGCTGCACCGGTCTTCGGCAGACGACACGGCCCGCGTCTGTCAGCGCATCGCCGAGGCGGTCCAGTCCCACGACTGGTCGGCCCTGACACAGGGGCTGGTGGTGCAGGTGGGCATCAGCCACGCGCAGGCGCGGCCCGGCGACACGGTCGAGGCCCTCATGCGGCGCTGCGACGACGAGATGCGTGCAGGACGGCTGCAGCACCGGCAGATTGCGGCCTGAAGCCCGTGGTCCGCGCGCCAGCGAGAGTGGCCGGCTAGAATGAAGCGGGGACGTCCCCCGCAAAAATACAAATTCCACGCCTGCTCATGAAACTTATCGGCTCGCTCACCAGCCCCTACGTTCGCAAAGTGCGCATCGTGCTGGCGGAGAAGAAACTCGATTACAAGCTCGTGCTGGAAGACCCCTGGTCCGACCCGTCGAGCCTGAACGAGGCCAATCCGCTCGGTCAGGTACCCTGCCTGATCCTGGAAGGTGGCGACACCCTGTTCGACTCGCGCGTGATCGTCGAATACGTGGACACGCTGTCGCCTGTCGGCCGCCTCATCCCCGAGAAGGGCCGCGAGCGTGCCGAGGTGCGTACCTGGGAGGCGCTGGCCGACGGTCTGCTGGATGCGGCCGTGCGTGCGCGTCTGGAAACCACCTGGCCCGGCCGCGCTGAACATGAGCGCAGCGCGGCCTGGATCGACCGCCAGATGGGCAAGGTCCACGCCAGCGTGCTCGCCCTGGGGCGCGGGCTGGAGGACCGGACCTGGTTTTCTGGTCTGCATCCTTCGCTGGCGGACATCTCGGTCGGCTGTGCGCTGGGGTATCTGGACTTCCGCTTCCCGCAGATCGCGTGGCGCGAGGAGCATCCCAATCTGGCGCGCCTGATGCAGAAACTCTCGGCGCGCCCGAGTTTCGCCAACACGCTGCCGCCGACGCCCTAGGCTTGGGCCTGGGCCTGGGCCTAGGCTGTCCCTGAGTCCAGCGGCAGCGTGAGTTCGACCACCCAGCCGCCCGGTCCCGGCCCCGCCGCCAGACGCGCGCCGATCTCGGCGGCCTGATGCTCCAGTCGCGCCAGACCGGTGCCGGTGCAGACGAAGTCGGGCGGGCTGACCAGGCTGCGGCTGCTGCGGTCGGTCGGGCCGCTCTGACCGTCGTCCCGCACGACCAGACGCAGGTGCGGACACTGTCCGCGCACCTCCACCCGGCTGCATGACAGGGCCACCCTTGTGGCCATGCGGGCGTGTGCCATGGCGTTGTCCAGCGCCTCCTGGGTCACCCGCAGCAGGTGCAGGCGCGCCCGTGCCGACAAGGCCTCCTGTTCGGCCTGTGGTGTCAGCTCCCAGTCCAGCCGCACGCCGCGCTCGGCCAGCAGGGGCTGGAAATGGGCGTGCAAGCCAGTGAGTCCATCGGCCAGCGAGGCCGGCTCGGTGCGCATCGCGTCGCGCATCAGGCGCAGCGACAGCAGGGCCTGGGCGAGCTGGTGGTCGAGCTGCTGCAGCCGCGCTCCGGCCGGAACCTGTCCCCCGGTCTGTGCCAGCGAGCGCGCGGTGAGCAGTTGCAGGCCCAGCCGGTCCTGGACTTCGTGGACCGGGCCCTGGTGGTGGGTGCCGGAGTTGCCGGGATTGCCAGGCCAACCGCTGCTCGACTCGAACGGCCTGCGCATCCCGCCGGGTATCCACCGTCCCCAGACCAGCCCTGCCACGGTGAGCAGCACCACGGTGCAGAGGGCCAGCAGCCAGGGATCGTTTGGCAGGTCGGACAGATGCATGGACATCACGAGAGAAGGAGGGCAGTGCTGGGAAGGGAGGGTGGCCGTGGTGACGGATCGAACCACGTTGTAACAATTGTCTGCAAGACGGGAACCTCTGGCCCATCCCGAAAACGAGGGACGGCGGACCTGCCCCACCACCGGTCTCGGGGAACGGGGTCAACCCGATCGCGCAGAGGTGTGCGGGCGGCCGGTTTCCGGTCCGGCGCGCTACACTTGCCGCCCACAGCGCCGATTTGGTCCGGATTGCGGGCGCTCTACAAATGCCGCTAAAGAGGGGCACCCGATGAACCGGTGACTGCCTCGGTGGCGGCGACCGGTTTTTTTTCAGGAGCCTCTCCATGTCGATGCCGGGTCCAGTCTCCGCGCAGCAGATGCATTTCGCCGAGCCCTTGCCGCTGCGCAGCGGCGCCGTGCTGCGCGACTACACGCTCATGTTCGAGACCTACGGCACGCTCGACGCCACGCGCAGCAACGCCGTGCTCGTCTGCCACGCCCTCAACGCCAGCCACCATGTCGCGGGCGTCTACGCCGACCAGCCGAAGAACGTCGGCTGGTGGGACAACCTGATCGGCCCCGGCAAGCCGCTGGACACCGACCGCTTCTTTGTCCTGTGCGTCAACAACCCCGGCTCCTGTTTCGGCTCGACCGGCCCGATGCACGTCAACCCCGACACCGGCCGCCCCTACGGCAGCGACTTCCCCGTCGTGACGGTGGAGGACTGGGTCGATGCGCAGGCACGGGTGCTCGACCGGCTGGGCATCACGCAGCTCGCGGCCGTGATGGGTGGCAGCTTGGGGGGCATGCAGGCGCTGAGCTGGACGCTGCAGTACCCCGAGCGCATGCGCCACGCGCTGGTGATCGCCTCGGCGCCCAACCTGTCGGCACAGAACATCGCCTTCAACGAGGTCGCCCGCCGCGCCATCGTCACCGACCCGGAATTCCACGGCGGCCACTTCTACGCCCACGGCGTGGTGCCCAAACGCGGCCTGACCGTGGCGCGCATGATCGGCCACATCACCTACCTGTCCGATGACTCGATGGAGGCCAAGTTCGGGCGCTCGCTGCGCGCGGCCGAGCTGTCGTACTCGACGCAGGAGATCGAGTTCCAGATCGAGAGCTACCTGCGCTACCAGGGCGACAAGTTCAGCGAATACTTCGACGCCAACACCTACCTGCTGATCACCCGCGCGCTCGACTACTTCGACCCGGCGCGCGACTACGAAGGCAACCTGTCGTCCGCGCTGTCCCGCGCGCAGGCGAAGTTCCTGGTGGTGAGCTTCACGACCGACTGGCGCTTCAGCCCGCTGCGCTCGCGCGAGATCGTCAAGGCGCTGCTCGACAACCGGCGCGACGTCAGCTACGCCGAGATCGACGCGCCGCACGGCCACGACGCCTTCCTGCTCGACGACGCGCGCTACCACGGTGTCGTGCGCGCCTACTACGCCAACATTGCCGCGGAGCTGCACGCATGAGCCAGCGACAAGCCATGGAAACCATCGCGGCCCTGGTGCCCGAAGGCAGCCGCGTGCTGGACCTCGGTTGTGGCGACGGCTCGCTGCTGGCGCTGCTGCGCGACCGGCGCGGCTGCCGCGGCTACGGGGTCGAGCTGGACGATGCCAAGGTGCTGGCCGGCGTGCAGCGCGGCGTCAATGTGCTGCAGCGCAACCTCGAAGAGGGCCTGAGCCTGTTCGAGGACAACAGCTTCGACGTGGTGCTGCAGCTCGACACGCTGCAGAACCTGCGCAACACCGAGGCCATGCTGCAGGAAACTGCCCGCGTCGGCCGCATCGGCATCGTCAGCTTCCCCAACTTCGCGCACTGGCCGAACCGGCTGCAGGTGCTGCGCGGGCGGATGCCGGTGACCAAGGTGCTGCCCTACCAGTGGTACGACACGCCCAACATCCGCGTCGGCACCTTCGCCGATTTCCGCATCCTGGCCGAGAAGAACGGGCTGCGCATCCTCGACGCCTTCGGGCTGCACGAGGGCGAGGTGGTGCGCCACTGGCCGAACCTGCGCGCCAGCACGGCGGTGTTCAAGTTCGAGCGGCGCTGAGCGGAGCGGGCCGCAGGCGGGGTCACTCCAGCCGGTCGGGCCGGGTCGTGAGCAGGTCGGTGTCGAGGTCTTCGGCGACCACCAGCCGATCCCGCCCGAGGTGCTTGGCCTCGTAGAGCGCCAGGTCGGCCCGGTGCAGCCACGCGGACGCCGCTTCGCGCCCGTTCCACTGCGCCACGCCGAGGCTGGCGGTGACCCGTCCCACGGTCGGGAAGGGCTGGCTGCGCAGGGCGGTCAGCAGGTGCTCCGCCTGCGTGCGGGCGCCGACCAGATCGGTGTCGGGCAGCAGGATCGCGAACTCCTCGCCGCCCAGGCGCCCGAGCAGGTCGGCGCGGCGGATCTGCCGCCGCATCCGGTGCGCCACCTCGCGCAGCACCGCGTCGCCCACGCCGTGGCCGTGTTCGTCGTTGATGCGCTTGAAGTGGTCCAGATCGACCATCACCAGCGACAGCGGTTCGGCCTGCGCCTCCGCTTCGGACTGCGCGCGCAGCAGCCGGTCCATGAAGCCGCGGCGGTTGGTGGCCCCCGTCAGGCTGTCCTGCGTGGCCAGCCGGCGCAGCGCGCGCTGGTGCACGTCGACCGGATTGACCACCAGCCGACGCAGCATCAGGTTCAAGGCCAGAAACAGCACGACCACCAGCAAGCCCATGCCGGCCATCTGGCGCCAGAAGGCCTCCAGCACCCGGTGCATGGAGCGGTCCATGGACATCGACACCATCTGCACCCCCACCAGTGCGGAGGGTGCCGCGTCGCCGGCCGTCGCCGCGTCGCGCACGCCCCGCACGAAGGTCAGCCGGCCGTCGGCCACGCCGTCGTTCAGCTGCAGCAGGGCCGTGTCCGGCTCGGTGCGCAGGCGTTCGATGAGCGCCTGCAGCGCGGGGGCGGGCCGCGTGCGGCTGTCCAGCCGCACTTCAGCGTAGGCGTGGCCGGCGTAATGGCGGTTCACCTCGGCCAGCAGGCTGGCGTCGTCGTGCCGTGTCTGGTGCCAGCCGCTGGGCACCAGGGCTTGTGCGGCGTAGGCGCGCGTGGCCGCTACCGCCTGCAGGTGCAGCTCGGCCTCGCGGCGCGCGGTCGCGAGCGCTTCGCTTTTCAGCCCGAAATAAGACACCGCCCCGATGGCCGCCATCGCCACCAGCGCTGCACCGCTGAGGACCAGATTGATCCGCGTCTTGATTTTCATGGAGGGCTGACCATCCCGTGTTTACGTATTGTTTCATACCAAATGGTACCAATGCACCTCCCGCCTAAACTCATTCCATGAACGCACCCGACCGCCTCCTCCGCCCGGACGCTGCCGCCCTCGGCCGCCATGTTGACGACACCTGGAACCGCGAGATCGTGCGCGAGCTGCACGACTACATCGCGATCCCCGCCAAGAGCCCGATGTTCGACGCCGACTGGGTGGCCCACGGCCACCTCGACACGGTCGTGCGGCGCGCGGCCGACTGGGTGACGGGGCGGCGCGTGCCGGGGCTGACGCTGGAGATCGTGCGGCTCACCGACGAGGCGGGCCGCCCGCGCACGCCGGTGCTGCTGTTCGAGGTCGCGGCCACCCGGCCCGAGGCCGCCGTCGGCGCGGCGCAGACGCCGACCGTGCTGATGTACGGCCACCTCGACAAGCAGCCCGAGTTCACCGGCTGGCGCGGCGACCTCGGCCCGTGGACGCCGAAGCTGATCGACGGCCGGCTCTACGGCCGCGGCGGCGCGGACGACGGCTACGCGGTCTACGCCGCCATCGCCGCCATCGAGGCGCTGAAGGCCCAGAACATCCCGCACCCGCGCATCGTCGGCCTGATCGAGACCGACGAGGAAAGCGGCTCTGGCGACCTGCCCGCCTACCTCGACGCGCTGCGCGAGCGGCTCGGCGCGGTGAGCCTGGTGGTGTGCCTCGACTCGGGCGCGGGCAACTACGAGCAGCTCTGGCTGACCACCTCGCTGCGCGGGCTGGTCAGCGGTGCGCTCAAGGTCGAGGTGCTGGAGGAGGGCGTGCATTCGGGCGACGCCAGCGGCGTGGTGCCGTCGAGCTTCCGCATCCTGCGCCATGTGCTCGACCGGCTGGAGGACAGCGCCACCGGCCGGCTGCTGCCGCGGCAGTTCCACGTCGAGATCCCGTCGAACCGCATCACGCAGGCGCAGGCCACCGCCGCCGTGCTCGGCGACGAGGTCTGGAAACGCCAGCCCTGGGCCTGCGGCGCGGACGGCACGCCCGTGCTGCCGATGACCACCGACCCGACCGAGGCGCTGCTCAACCGAACGTGGCGGCCGACGCTGTCGGTGACCGGCGTGGACGGCCTGCAGCCGCTGGGCAGCGCCGGCAACGTGCTGCGCCCGCACACCGCGTTCAAGCTCAGCCTGCGCCTGCCGCCGACGGTGGACGCTAACCTCGCGGCGGAAGACCTCAAGCGCCTGCTCGAACTCGACGCGCCCTACAACGCCCGCGTCACCTTCCACCCCGATGGCCGCGCCGGAGCGTGGGGCGCGAGCGGCTGGGACGCGCCGACGCTGGCGCCGTGGCTGGAAACGTCGCTCAACGCCGCGTCACAGGCGCAGTTCGGCGCGCCGGTCGGCTACATCGGCCAGGGCGGCACGATCCCGCTGATGAACCTGCTGCAGGAGGGTTTTCCACAAGCCCAGATGATGGTCTGCGGCGTGCTCGGCCCGAAGAGCAACGCCCACGGGCCGAACGAGTTCCTCGACGTGCCCTACGCGCGTCGGCTCACTGCCGCGGTCGCGCAGGTCATCGCCGACCATCCCTGAGCCAGCGCCCGACGATCGCCGCGCTGGCCTGTGCCGCCACCTGGATGAACTGCGTGAAATCGACATGCGCGCTGTCGTCGGCGCGGTCGGAAATGGTGCGCAGCACGGCAAACGGCAGGCCGAGGTCATGGCAGACCTGTGCCAGCGCTGCGCCTTCCATCTCCACGGCCAGCGCATCCGGCAGTACCTGACGCAGCGCGCTGCATTCCGCCGCCGCACTGACGAAGCGGTCGCCGCTGATGACCAGACCGCGGTGCAGCACGGGTGCGGCGTCGCCGAGTGCCTGCGCCGCGTCCACCAGCGCGGCGGTGAGGGCCGGATCGGCGTCGAACCGCGCCCGCCCGGTCAGCGGCACCTCGAAGCGAGGGAACAGCGGCGAGGCGTCCATGTCGTGCTGCAGCAGCGTGTCGGCAAACACGACATCCCCGACCCGCACCCCGTCGCCCAGTCCACCCGCCACGCCGGTGAAGACCAGCGCCTGCGGTGCGTGGCGTTCGGCGAGCAGCGTGGTGGTCAGGGCTGCGGCCACCTTGCCGATGCCACTGAGCACCAGCACCACAGGCACGCCGTGCAGCGTGCCGACGTGAAAGCGCCGGCCGGCGTGGCGCTGCACCGTGACATCGCGGGCCTGGGCCAGCAGTGCCGCCAGCTCCTCGGCCATCGCGCTGACGATGGCGACCGGGCGCGCTGCCGCCGCCAGATCCGCGCTCACGTCTTGCCGCGCAGCTCGCGCCGCAGCACCTTGCCCACCGGCGTCTTGGGCAGCTCGTCGCGGAACTCGATCACCTTGGGCCGCTTGTAGCCGGTCAGGTTCTGCTCGCAGTAGGCGCGCACGTCCAGCTCGTTCAGGGCCGGGTTCTTGCGCACGATCACCACCTTGACCGCCTCGCCCGTCTTCGCGTCCGGCACACCGACCGAGGCGCATTCGAGCACGCCCGGCATCTGTGTCAGCACGTCCTCGATCTCGTTCGGGTACACATTGAAGCCCGACACCAGGATCATGTCCTTCTTGCGGTCGACGATGCGGAAGTAGCCGCGCTCATCGACCAGGCCGATGTCGCCGGTGCGGAAGAAGCCGTCTGCGGTCATCACCTTGGCGGTCTCGTCCGGGCGCAGCCAGTAACCGGCCATCACCTGCGGGCCACGCACCGCGATCTCGCCCGGCGTGCCGGCGGGCACTTCGCGGCCGTCGTCGTCGAGCAGCGCCATCTCGGTGTTGGGCAGCGGCAGGCCGATGGTGCCGGTGAAGGCGCTGCTGTCGGTCGGGTTGCAGCTCACGGTGGGCGAGGTTTCCGACAGACCGTAGCCTTCGCAGATGCCGCAGCCGGTCTTCTCCAGCCAGAGCTTGGCCGTGGCCTGCTGCACCGCCATGCCGCCGCCGACCGAGATCAGCAGGTGGCTCCAGTCCACCAGATGGAAATCCGGGTGGTTGGCCAGCGCGTTGAAGAGCGTGTTGACCGCGGGGAAGGTGTGGAAGCGGATCCCGGACAGCTCCTTGAGCAGCCCCGGCAGGTCACGCGGATTGGGGATCAGTACATTGCAGGCGCCGACCCGCATGCCCAGCATCATGTTCGTGTTGAAGCCGAAGATGTGGTAGAGCGGCAGCGCGCAGATCTGCACCAGCTGCTCGCCGGCGGGCAGCTTCTGGAGGGCCGGCTGGTACCAGGCGTCGCACTGCAGCACGTTGGCGACCAGGTTGCGGTGCAGCAGCACGGCGCCCTTGCTCACGCCGGTGGTGCCGCCGGTGTACTGCAGCACGGCGATGTCGTCCGGGCCGACCGTGGCGGGCCGCAGCGTCATCGCGCGGCCCTGCGCCACGGCATCCTTGAAGCGCACGGCGCCGGGCAATTCGTAGGCCGGCACCAGCTTCTTCACCTTGCGCACGACGAAATCGACGATCGCGCTCTTCGGGAAGCCGAGCATCTCGCCCATCGTGGCCAGCACGACCGTTTTCACTGGCACATGGGCCCGGACCTGCTGCAGCGTGTGGGCGAAGTTTTCCAGGATGACCAGAACCTTGGCGCCCGAGTCCTTCAGCTGGTGTTCCAGTTCGCGCGGGGTGTAGAGCGGGTTGACGTTCACCACCACGTAGCCGGCGCGCAGGATCGCGGCCACCGCCACCGGGTACTGCGGCACGTTGGGCAGCATGATCGCCACACGGTCACCGCGTTCGAGCCCCAGTGATTGCAGCCAGGCGCCGAAGGCCTGCGAGAGGCGGTCGATCTGCTCATAGCGGAAGGACTGGCCCATGTAGCGGTAGGCCGAGCGTTCGCGGTAGTTCGTGAAGCTTTCCTGCAGCAGGGCCACCAGCGAGGGGTAGCCGGCTACATCCACCTCGGCCGGAACGCCAGCGGGGTAGTGCTTCAGCCAGATTTTCTCCATTCGGGGTCTCCAATGACTGGAGCCCATTCTGGCGGACCCCACCCGGGTGGTCATCAGGGGATACACCCCGCGCACCCCCGGGTGTGGGAAATCTCAATCGATTCCGGTCACTCGATTGCCTTCACCATGTCCTCGACGACCTTCTTCGCGTCGCCGAACACCATCATCGTCTTGTCCATGTAGAACAGCTCGTTGTCCAGACCGGCATAGCCCGCCGCCATCGAGCGCTTGTTGACGATGATCGTCTTGGCCTTGTAGGCCTCCAGGATCGGCATGCCGTAGATGGACGAGCCCTTCTGCAGCGCTGCAGGGTTCACCACATCGTTGGCGCCGAGGATGATCGCCACGTCGACCTGGCCGAACTCGCCGTTGATGTCCTCCATCTCGAAGACCTGGTCATAGGGCACTTCGGCCTCGGCCAGCAGCACGTTCATGTGGCCCGGCATCCGGCCGGCGACCGGGTGGATGGCGTACTTGACGGTGATGCCCTTGGCGGTGAGCTTGTGGGCGAGTTCCTTCACCGCGTGCTGGGCGCGCGCCACGGCCAGACCGTAGCCGGGCACGATGACCACGGTTTCGGCGTTGCCGAGGATGAAGGCCGCGTCGTCGGCCGAGCCGCTCTTGACCGGCCGGGCTTCCGCCTTGCCGCCCGAGGCTGCCGCTGCGTCACCACCGAAGCCGCCCAGGATCACGTTGAAGAACGAGCGGTTCATCGCCTTGCACATGATGTACGAGAGGATCGCGCCCGAGGAGCCCACCAGCGAGCCGGCGATGATGAGCATCGAGTTGTTCAGCGAGAAGCCGATGCCCGCCGCCGCCCAGCCGGAGTAGCTGTTGAGCATCGACACGACCACCGGCATGTCCGCGCCGCCGATCGGGATGATGATCAGCACGCCCATCACGAAGCCCAGCGCACAGATCAGCGCGAACTGCGTCGGGCCTTCGGTGAGCCAGAAGCTGACCATGAGCAGCACCGAGGCCAGCCCGAGCAGCGCATTGAGCTTGTGCTGGCCGGGGAAGGACACCGGCGCGCCCTGGAACAGGCGGAACTTGTACTTGCCGCTGAGCTTGCCGAAGGCGATGACCGAGCCACTGAACGTGACCGCGCCGATGAAGGCGCCGAGCGCCAGCTCGATCCGGTTGCCGCCCGGGATCGGCTCGCCCTTGGTGGTGATGCCGAAGGCGTAGGGCTCGGCGACGGCCGCTACAGCGATGAACACCGCCGCCAGACCGATCATGCTGTGCATGAACGCGACCAGCTCCGGCATCTTTGTCATCTCGACCTTGTTGGCCATGTAGGCGCCCGCACCACCGCCGACGACCAGCGCGCCCAGCACATAGACCATGCCTTGTGCCGAGTCGGACGACAGCTTGACGATCAGCGCGGCGGTGGTCAGCACGGCGATCGTCATGCCGACCATGCCGAACAGGTTGCCCCGGATCGAGGTCGTCGGGTGGCTCAGCCCTTTCAGCGCCTGGATGAAGCAGATGCTCGCGACCAGGTAGAGCAGGGTGACGAGGTTGAGGCTCATGCGTGCTCTCCCTTGGCGGGGGCGGCCTTCTTGTCTTTCTTCCTGAACATCTCCAGCATCCGGCGCGTGACCAGGAAGCCGCCGAAGACGTTCACCGCCGCCAGCGCCACGGCCAGCGTGCCCATCGTCTTGCCCAGCGTGGTCTCGGTGAGGGCTGCCGCCAGCATGGCGCCGACGATGACGATGGCCGAGATCGCGTTGGTCACCGCCATCAGCGGCGTGTGCAGCGCAGGGGTGACGGTCCAGACGACGTGGTAGCCGACGTAGATCGCCAGCACGAAGATGATGAGGTTGATGATGGTGGGGGAAACCGCATCCATGTTCAGCTCCGGGTGACTTGACCGTCACGGGTCATGAGGCAGGCGGCGACGATGTCGTCGTCCATCGGCACGTTGAGCGCGCTGGCGTCCTTGGCCAGCACGAGCTTGAGGAAATCGAGCACGTTGCGCGCATACAGCGCCGAGGCGTCCGCCGCCAGCAGCGCCGGCAGGTTGGTCTCGCCGACGATGGTGACGCCGTGGACCTGCACCGTCTGGCCGGCGACCGTCAGCGGGCAGTTGCCGCCGCCGTTCGGGCCGCGGCCGGCGGCGATGTCCACGATGACCGAGCCGGCCTTCATCGACTGCACCATCTCGGCGGTGATCAGCGTCGGCGCGGCGCGGCCGGGGATCAGCGCGGTGGAGATGACGATGTCGGCCTGCGCGACGCGCTTGGCGACCTCGATCTGCTGCCGGGCCAGCCAGCTCGGCGGCATCGGGCGCGCGTAGCCGCCGACACCTTCCGCCGCTTCCTTCTCCTCGGCGGTCTCGTAGGGCACATCAATGAACTTGCCGCCGAGGGATTCGATCTGCTCCTTCACCGAGGGCCGCACGTCCGACGCCTCGATCACCGCGCCGAGCCGCTTGGCGGTCGCGATCGCCTGCAGACCGGCCACGCCGACGCCCAGGATCACGACGCGGGCGGCCTTCACCGTGCCGGCCGCCGTCATCAGCATCGGGAAGAACTTCTGGTAGCGGTCGGCGGCCATGATGACTGCCTTGTAGCCGGCGATGTTGGCCTGCGAGGAGAGCACGTCCATGCTCTGCGCACGGGTGGTGCGTGGCGCGGCCTCCAGCGCGAAGCTGGTCAGCTTCGCGGCGGCCAGTGCCTGCAGTCCCTCGCGGTGGAACGGGTCGAGCATGCCGACCAGCGCCGCGCCGGGTTTCATCCGCGTCAGCTCGTCCGCCGACGGCGAGCGCACCTTCAGCACGAGGTCGCAGCCCAGCGCGCCTGCAGCATCGGTGATCTCGGCGCCGACAGCGACATAGGCCTCGTCGGTGGCACTGGCGCGCAGGCCCGCGCCGGATTCGAGGCGCACGGTGTGACCCTGCGCCTTGAGCTTCTTCGCCGTCTCAGGCGTGACGGCCACGCGGGTTTCCCCGGCGGCCGTTTCTTTTGGCACTCCTACCAGCATCGGACCCCTCCTCGTTGTGGGTAATTCAGCTTATACGCATTGCAAGAATCACCCACCCCCGTGACATCCCGCATACCGCGCCGGGGTGTCGCCGCCAAGCCGGTACGATCGCGTCATGAGTGAACACCGTTGGAAACCCAGTGTCACGGTCGCGGCCATCATCGAGCAGGGTGGCCGCTTCCTGCTGGTCGAAGAAGAGACACCCGAGGGCCTGCGCCTGAACAATCCCGCGGGCCACCTGGAGCCGGGCGAGTCGATGCTGCAAGGCGTCGTGCGCGAGGCGCTGGAGGAAACCGGCTGCCATTTCGAGCCCGACGCGCTGCTCGGTGTCTACCTGGCGCGCATGCACCGCGAGGCCGATCCGGCCGAGGACATCACCTACCTGCGCTTCGCCTACCGCGGCCAGGTGGGGGCGCCGATCCCCGGTGCCGTGCTCGACGCCGGCATCGTCCGCACGGTCTGGATGACCCCTGACGAGGTCCGTGCCAGCGCCGCGCGCCACCGCTCGCCGATGGTGTTGCAGTGCATGGAAGACCACCTCGCCGGGCGCCGTCTGCCGCTCGATGCGGTGTTCACTGATCCGAAAATCGGTCCGTCCGCCTTGATCGACATCAATTCGAATTTGCCATGAAACAACGCATCGTCGTCGGCCTGAGCGGCGGGGTCGACTCGGCCGTGAGCGCGTGGCTGCTGAAACAGCAGGGCCACGAGGTGGTCGGCATCTTCATGAAGAACTGGGAAGACGACGACGACAGCGAGTTCTGCTCGTCGCGCCAGGACTTCCTCGACGCGGCCTCGGTCGCCGACGTGCTCGGCATCGAGATCGAGCACGTCAACTTCGCCGCCGACTACAAGGACCGCGTCTTCGCCGAGTTCCTGCGTGAATACTCGGCCGGCCGCACGCCGAACCCGGACGTGCTGTGCAACGCCGAGATCAAGTTCAAGGCCTTCCTCGACCACGCGATGCGCCTCGGCGCCGACAAGATCGCCACCGGCCACTACGCCCGGGTGCGCCAGAACGACACGACCGGCCGGGTCGAGCTGCTCAAGGGGCTGGATCCGAGCAAGGACCAGAGCTACTTCCTGCACCGGCTGAACCAGGCGCAGTTGTCGAAGACGCTGTTCCCGGTCGGCGAGATCCACAAGACCGAGGTGCGGCGGATCGCGGCCGAGATCAAGCTGCCGAACGCGAAGAAGAAGGACTCGACCGGCATCTGCTTCATCGGCGAGCGGCCGTTCCGCGACTTCCTGAACCGCTACCTCAGCAAGGCGCCGGGGCCGATCCGCGACGACCGGGGGCGCCTGCTCGGCGAGCATGTGGGCCTGAGCTTCTACACGCTGGGGCAGCGCAAGGGCATCGGCGTCGGCGGCGTGAAGGAGAAGGGCGCGGCGCGCGGCGGCGGCGAGCACGAGCCGTGGTTCGTCGCCCGCAAGGACATCGAGCGCAACACGCTCTACATCGTGCAGGGACACGAGCACCCGTGGCTGAAGTCGCGCCACCTGCTGGCGGCGGATGCGAGCTGGGTCGCGGGCGAGCCGCCAGCGGGCGGGGCGCTGGCGGCGAAGACCCGCTATCGCCAGGCCGACTCCGCCTGCCTGTTCACCGCCCACGGCCACGCGCCGGGCGAGTTCGGGCTGCACTTCCACGACGCGCAGTGGGCCGTCACGCCAGGGCAATCGGCGGTGGTGTATGACGGGGAGGTGTGTCTGGGGGGTGGGGTGATCGCGGCGGTGGAGGGGTGAGCTGTGCTGACCCCCCGTCATGCCCGCGAACGCGGGCACCCACGCAGGCAGATGGCGTTGCTTGTACGGAGTGGATCCTCGCGTTCGCGAGGATGACGGCCCTCTCGCTCGACACCGAGAAGTGGACGTATTTCCTGGATTCCCTGGAAGCCCCGCCGCGCGAACTGCCAAGCGTGCAAGCCTTGTTCGCCAAGCGCAGTCCGTTTGAAGACCATGACTGAACACGAGGCGAGCGAGCCGATTCGGGTGAATCAGCTCACGAATCAGCTCGCGATGAGCCGATTTCGGTTTGCGACGGCACCTGACCATCGCCCTCTGATGCGTGGAGGCGGTGGGTGGTCATGATGAAAACGATGGGGGTAGATGGAGATGGATATGACAGAACAAGGTTGCCCCGTCTGCGGGCTGGAATCGGCACAAGTGACCCGAGAGAGGTTGCTGAATTTCTCGGTTTCGTGTCATCAGTGCGGTGAGTTCCTGATTCCAGCGGACGCCCTTCAGAATGCAAAGTCCGGGCGTCAGGATGAGCGTTGGCGCGTTTCCGCATGGATCAGGCAGATGCAGCCTGATGTCCTGACTTCTGACTTGCTGGATCAAGCACGCCAGTGCCGACCACCGCGACTGCAGCAGCGCGCCAGACGGTTGCTGTCAGCCCTCGCAGCCAATGCCGACGCCAAATACACGGTGGTTTTTGAGGAGGGCGACCAGTACAAACAATACTTGGCGATCGGTTGGTGTCGAGATGATGAAGAGCTGCGCTTCCTCATCGACCAAGTGATGCATGTCGAGTACCAGTGGATCGGGCAAGTGCAAGAAAGTCAATTCATGGGCAGCATGGTCCCGCTCGACTCCTGCTCCCTGTCAGCCAAGGGGCTGCTTGAAATCGAGTCGACACCCGGCGGTGACTCGAAGATCGGCTTTTGCGCCATGTGGTTTGACGAGACGTTGACCCCGTTCTATCGCGAGGTCATCGAGCCGGGTGTTCGTGCCTGCGGGTACGACTCTTTGCTGCTGAAGGACAAAGAACACAACAACAACATCGACGACGAAATCATCGCCTCCATCCGCAGCGCGAAATTCGTTATCGCCGAGATGACCGGCCACCGCGGTGGCGTCTATTTCGAGGCGGGCTTTGCGCATGGACTTGGTCTGCCGGTGATCTACATGCTGCGCGACGATGACCAGGAAGACATCCACTTCGATGTGCGCCAGCAGAATTTCATCCTGTGGCCTTCTGATCCGGCCAAGTGGCCCGAAGCACGCAAGAAGCTGGAAAACCGCATCCGCGCCACGCTCGGACAAGGACCGCTGGACCCGCATCGGACGTGACCGGCCAGCAGGGGCCGTCGCGAGGACCACGGCGCCGCACACGGATGTTCTCCGTCACCAGAAGGCGCGAAAAGCCCCGTCCTTCAGGACGGGGAGGTAGAGCGCAGGCTCGCGCAGCGAGCCGATCCTGATCGGTTGAGGGTCGAGTTTCCTGTGGCACTGTTGACTGTATTTATGTACAGTTTCAATCATGTCCATTCGAGCCTTCCGCTTCCAGTTGCGCCCCAAGCCCGGCACCGCGCACACGCTGCGTCGGTTTGCCGGGTCGTGCCGCTGGGTGTGGAACCGGGCCATTGGCGAGCAGCAGCGGCTTAGGGCGGCAGGGGAGAGGTTTTCGGGCTACGCGGCGATGTGCCGCTGGCTGACGGTGTGGCGCAATGACCCGGACACGGCGTGGCTGGCCGAGACACCGGTCCAGGCGCAGCAGCAGACGCTGAAGCGGCTGGAGGCGAGCTACCTGCGCTTCTTCGAGGGCAATGGCGGCCATCCCCGGTTTCGCGGGCGCGGTCAGGATGCCGGGCTGCGGTTCCCGAAGGCGTCGGACTGCAGGCTCGACGCGGAGAACCAGCGCCTGAAGCCGCCGAAGCTCGGCTGGGTGCGGATGCGCCAGTCGCAGCCGGTCGAGGGCGAGGTTCGGAACTACACGCTGACGCAGGAGCGGGGCCGCTGGTTCGTGTCGATTCAGGTCGAGCAGCCAGACGTGGTTCCGGCGGCGGGGCTGGTGCCGACGCTGGGGATCGACTTCGGGGTGGCGCTGTTCGCGGCGACGACGGACGGCGAGTGCGTGGCGCCGCTGGATGCCTTGAAGCGGCAGCAGAAGTACCTCAAGCGGGTGCAGCGCAGTGTCTCGCGCAAGGTGAAGGGTTCGAAGAACCGGCGCAAGGCGATCGACCGACTGGGCAGAGTGCATGCCCGGATCGCGGCGCAGCGCAGCGACTGGCTGCACAAGCTGACGACGCGGTGGGCGAACGAGCACCCGGTGATCGCGATCGAGGATCTGAAGGTGGCTGCGATGAGTGCCAGCGCCAAGGGCACGGCCAAAGTGGCGGGGCGACGAGTACGGCAGAAGGCGGGGCTGAACCGCGCGATCCTGGATCAGGCGTGGGGCGAGGCGCGACGACAGCTCGACTACAAGACGGCGGCCCGAGGTGGGGCGGTGGTGCCAGTGGACCCGGCGTACACGAGTCAGCGGTGCAGCACCTGCGGGCACACGGCCAGGGAAAACCGGCTGACGCAGGCCCGCTTCGAATGCGAAGCCTGTGGGTACGAAGAGAACGCGGACCTGAACGCCGCGAAGAACATACTGGCCGCAGGACATGCGGTCTGGGTCGCAAGGCCCGAAGCCTGTGGAGCGGAGGTCAGACGCGCCGGACCCGAGAGGGGACGACGCGCAGCCGCGAGGAAGCAGGAACCCGCCGAAGGCTCGGCCGCGCAAGCGGTCGGGTCAGCAGGAATCCCCGTCCTTTAGGGCGGGGAGGATGTCAAGGCGAGAATCCCGCGTTGGCGCGACACTGGCCGCCGCCCTGCCTTGCGAGTGAGTCCCCATGCCCCCGTCCCTCCAGTCCCCGCTGTTTGCCTTCGACAACTCCTACGCCCGCGACCTGCCCGGCTTCTCCACCCCGTGGCAGGCTGCCCGCGTGCCGCGGCCGGCGCTGGTGCTGTTCAACCGCGCGCTGGCCGACACGCTGGGGCTGGACGCCGACGCGCTCGACACGCCCGAAGGCGCGGACATCTTCGCCGGCAACCGCGTCCCCGACGGCGCCACCCCGATCGCCCAGGCCTACGCCGGGCACCAGTTCGGCGGTTTCTCGCCGCAGCTCGGCGACGGCCGGGCGCTGCTGCTGGGGGAGCTGATCGACCGGCAGGGACAGCGGCGTGACCTGCAACTCAAGGGCTCCGGGCCGACGCCGTACTCGCGCCGAGGCGATGGCAAGGCGGCCCTCGGGCCGGTGCTGCGCGAATACCTGATGGGCGAGGCGATGCACGCGCTGGGCATCCCGACGACGCGGGCGCTGGCGGCGGTGACGACCGGCGAGCAGATCCGCCGCGACGGCCCGCAGCCCGGCGCTGTGCTGGCGCGGATCGCGGCCAGCCACATCCGCGTCGGCACCTTTCAGTTCTTCGCCGCCCGAGGCGACCACGACCGCGTGCGCCAGCTCGCCGACTACGTCATCGCCCGCCATGACCCGGACCTCCTGGCCAGCGAAGACCGCTACCTCGACCTGCTGCGCGCCGTCTGCGAGCGGCAGGCGCGGCTGGTGGCGGCGTGGATGCAGGTCGGCTTCATCCACGGCGTGATGAACACCGACAACATGGCGCTCTCCGGCGAGACCATCGACTACGGCCCCTGCGCCTTCATGGACCGCTACGACCCGGACACCGTGTTCAGCTCCATCGACCACCACGGCCGCTACGCCTACGCCAACCAGCCCGGCATCGCCGGCTGGAATCTGGCGCGGCTGGCCGAGACGCTGCTGCCGCTGATCGACGCCGACACCGAGCGCGCCATCGCCCGCGCCACCGAGGTGATCCACGGCTTCCTCGCGACCTACGAACAGCACTGGCTCGACGGCCAGCGCACCCGGCTCGGCCTGACCCGCGCTGAGCCGGAGGACTTGGCGCTGGCGCAGGGGTTTCTGGCGGCGATGGAAGGGCAGTCGGTCGATTTCACGCTGGCGTGGCGCCGGCTGGCCGCTGCGGCCGAGGGCGATGCGCAGCCGGTGCGCGCGCTGTTCGCCGACCCGGCGGCCTTCGACCGCTGGCACGCCGGGTGGCAGGCGCGGCTCGCGCTCGAACCCGCCGCGCCCACCGAGCGCGCGGCGGCGATGCGCCGCGTCAGCCCCGCTTTCATCGCGCGCAACCACCGCGTCGAAGCCGCGCTGGCCGCCGCCGTGGACCATGGCGACCTCGGCCCCGCGAAGACGCTGCTGGCGGTGCTCGCCCGGCCCTTCGACGAGCAGCCGGAACACGCCGACTTCGCCCTGCCGCCGTCGCCGGGCGGGGCGCCGTACCAGACCTTTTGCGGAACCTGAGCCATGACCGCGTTGCTCGCCCGCGTGCTCGGGCCTTGGGTGTTGAGGGTCAACCGGCAGACGCTGCGCGCTGACGCGCAGGCCGGGTTGCTGGGCGCGCTGCTGGTGCTGCCGCAGGGCATCGCGTTTGCGTCGCTGGCCGGCCTGCCGCCGCAATACGGGCTGTACAGCGCGCTGGTGCCGACGGTGGTCGCGGCGCTGGCCGGGTCGAGCTGGCACGTCGTGTCCGGCCCGACCAACGCCAACTCGCTGGCGCTGGCGGCGATGCTCGCGCCGCTGGCCGCGGCCGGCAGTCCGGGCTACATCGAGCTGGCGCTGATGGTCACGGTGATGGTGGGCGTGATCCAGACGGCGGTGGGGGCGCTGCGGCTGGGCTTGCTGGCGAACTTCATCTCGCCGGCCGCGCTGCACGGCTTCACCAGCGGCGCGGCGTGCCTGATCGCCATCCACGCGCTGCGCGACCTGATGGACGCAGGCGTGCCGCGTGGGCTTGGGCCGGGCGGCGTGCTGCTGCAGAGCTGGCAGCACCTGCCGCAGGCCAACCCCGGCGCCGTGCTGGTCGGGCTGACGGCGCTGGGCGTGGCGGCGGGGCTGCGGTGGAAGGCGTCGCGCTGGCCGTTCATGCTGATCGGGCTGGTGAGCGCGGGGGTGCTGGCCGTGCTGCTGCCGGAGCGCTGGGCGGTCCACACGATCGGGACATTGCCGTCGCCGTGGCCGTCGTTCCATGTGCCGGACGTGGACTGGGCGCGGGTGCCGGACCTGATCGACAAGGCGCTGGCGCTGTCGATCATCGCGTTAGGCCAGTCGGTGTCGATCGCCAAGGCGATGGCGGCGCGCTCGGGCCAGCGCATCGACACCAACCGCGAGTTTCTGGGGCAGGGGCTGTCGAACGTGGTCGGCGGCTTCTTCTCGTGTTACCTGAGCTGCGGCTCACTGAACCGCTCGGTGCCGAACCTGGAGGCCGGGGCGCGCACGCCGCTGGCGGGGGTCGCCTCGGCAGGGTGGCTGCTGGTGCTGGTGGCGGTGTCGTCGCCGCTGCTGGCCCGGATTCCGCATGCGGCGATCGCTGGGCTGCTGATCCTGGTGGCGTGGACGCTGCTGGACCTGCCGCGCTGGCGCCGCCTCGCCCGGCTGGACCGCACCGATCTGGCGATCGCCGGCGCGACGCTGGCGGCCACGCTGCTGCTGCGACTGGAGATGGCGATCCTGATCGGCACCGGGCTGTCGCTGGTCGCCTACCTGTACCAGACCTCACGCCCGGCGATGCGCACGATGGGCTTTGACCGCACCAGCCCGGAGCGGCGTTTCGTGGTGCGCGACGACACGCCGGGCGCGCTGCCGGAATGTCCGCAACTGAAACTGCTGCGCATGGAGGGTGAGATCTATTTCGGTGCCGCGACCCATGTGGGCGAACACCTGCACGCGCTGCGTGAAACCGACCCCGCGCAGAAGCACCTGCTGGTGATGACCAAGAGCATGAACTTCCTCGACCTCGCGGGCGTCGAGGTCTGGGACACCGAACTGCGCGAGCGCCGCGCCGCCGGTGGCGACCTGTATTTCCACCGGCCCCGCCCGCAGGTGATCGAGATCTGGACCCGCACCGGGTTTCTCGACCGACTGGGGCGCGACCATGTGTTTCCCGACAAGCAGCAGGCGATCGCGGCGATCTATCCGCGGCTGGACCGGGAGGTCTGTGCGCGGTGTTCGGTGCGGGTGTTTCGGGAGTGTCAGGCGGATGATCCGGGGGTGGTGATTTGAGGTGGTAATGTGTACGGTGAAATAACGTACATTGATGGCAAAGGAGGCTCCCATGCCCACCACCCAACCCCGCACCACCCGCGTCGAAGCCCGCATCGCCCCCGACGTGCTCGCCCTGGTCCGCCGCGCTGCCGAGCTGCAGGGCCGCAGCGTCAGTGACTTTCTGGTCGTGGCGGCCCGTGAGGCGGCCTGCCGGACCATCGAGGACGCGCAGATCATCCGCCTGTCGGTCGAGGACCAGGAACGGTTTGCGCGGGCGCTGCTGGAGCCGCCCGCCACCGCGCCCGCGCTGGAGCGGGCCGCGCAGGCCCACGTGCGGCTGATCGATCGCGCCGCGTGACAGCGCCGTTCCGGATCGAGGCGCTGGGCTCTGCGCACCGGCGATCCGATTTCGACAGCGGCTCGCCCCCGCTCGACCGCTACCTGAAGGAGCAGGTGGGGCAGGACGTGCGCCGCCGTGTGGCCTCGTGCTTCGTGGCGGTGGACGTGGCGACGGGCGCGGTGGCCGGGTACTTCACGCTCGCCGCGGCCGGGGTGCCGCTGACCGATCTGCCCGATGCACTGGCGCGCCGCCTGCCGCGCTACCCCTCGGTGCCCGTGGCCCGGCTCGGGCGGTTGGCCGTCGATCGGCGCTACCAAGGACGACAGCTCGGGGCGGCCTTGTTGTGGGACGCCGTGCAGCGCGCCTTGCAGTCGCCGGTGGCCACGTTTGCCGTGATGGTCGATGCCAAGGACGAGACCGCCGCCCGGTTCTACCAGCGCCATGGCTTCATCGCGTTCGCCCACGCGCCGCTGCAACTGGTGTTGCCCCTCGCAGGCCTGAAACCCGCCGGCTGAACCGACGTGGGTGCAACAACGGCGCAACAACGACGCGAAAGCGGTGCGGATATGGCGCGGATACGGGAGAAAAGGCCCTGAAGCGGTGCTTCGGGTGAGGCGAGGGTTTTCCATTAGTCGTTACAGTGTCGCCTTCCCTTCGCGCCCTGTCCCCATGCCCACCGCCACCCCCTCCCGCCCCCTCCACGGCATCCTGTTCGTCATCGCCGCCGTCGCCCTGTTCGCCTGCTTCGACGCGGGCGTGAAGGTCGCCAGCGCGATCGCCTCGGTGGGGCTGGTGGTGTGGACGCGCTACCTGTTCCAGGTCGGGTTCACCGCGCTGACCGTGCTGCCGCGCCGTGGCACCGCGCTGCTGAAGACCGAGCGCCCGGGCCTGCAACTGCTGCGCGGCCTGAGCCTGCTGACGCTGAGCGTGCTGGCGTTCTTCAGCCTGCAGGTGATGCCGGTCGGCGAGTTCACCGCCATCGTGATGCTCACGCCGCTGCTGATCACGCTGCTGGCCGCCCTGACGCTGGGCGAGCGGGTGCCGGCGCTGCGCTGGCTGCTGCTGGCGGGCGGGATGGTCGGCGCGCTGGTCGTGATCCGGCCCAAGGGCGAGGCGCATGACCTCGGCTGGGCGGCGCTGCTGCCGTTCGGGCTGGTGCTGTCGAACGCCGTGTTCCAGCTCATCACCAGCCGCCTGGCGCGCACCGAAGACCCCGCGACGACGCAGTTCTACACCGGCCTGACCGGCGCCGTGCTGACCAGCGTGCTGCTGCCGTGGAGCTGGCAGACGCTGACGCCAGCCGGCTGGGCATTGCTGGTGCTGCTCGGCGCGCTGAGCACGTCGGGGCATTTCCTGCTGATCCTCGGCTACATGCGCGCCGGGGCCACCACGCTGACGCCGTTCCTGTACTTCCAGATCGTCTTCGCCACGCTGGTCGGCTGGTTCTGGTTCGGCCACGCGCCGGACACGGCCACGCTCGGCGGCATCGCGATCATCACCGGCTGCGGCGTGCTCGGCACCTGGCTGTCCAGCCGCGAGCAGTCCACCGCCACCACACCCGCCACCCGCGGGCCGCTGCCCAAGGCCGGCTGAGCCACACTGGTGGGCATGAGCCTCACCCACACCTACTCCCTGCGCGTCGAGTTCGGCGACTGCGACCCGGCGCAGATCGTCTGGTTCCCCAACTTCTTCCGCTGGGCCGATGCCGCCAGCCGGCATTTCTTCGTCCAGTGCGGCCTGCCGAGCTGGAAGGAGACCGAGCGCGAGCGCGGCATCCTCGGCACGCCGCTGGTGGACACGCAGGCGAAGTTCCTGCGTCCCGCCTCCTACGGCGACGCGCTGTCGATCGACTCCAGCGTTACTGAATGGCGTCGCAAGAGCTTCGTCATGACACACCGCATCCGCCGCGGCGAGACGCTGCTGGTGGAGATCACCGAAGTGCGCGTGTTTGCTCGCCGCAAGGGCGATGGCAGCGACCCGCATGCGATCGAGGCGGTCCCCGTGCCCCAGGACTGGCAGGAACGCTGTTCGGCGCGCTGAACGGGTGCCTGTGCAAGGCACAGCGCGCGGTGTCATGCGGCCCACCACCCGGATCAGGGAAGACGCCCCCCGATTCGAGTGGGCACGGATGCGTACGTTTCCTCACGGTTTGTCACTGGCGGCTTTTCAGCCCCCCGAAAGCGCAGAACAACCCCCTAGACTGGCCCTGAATCGGCATTTTCATCCAGGGAATCGTGTGCTATGACAACCTCAGCAGAACTGAACTTCCTGCCTTGGGACGCATTCATGCAGCAGCATGAAGCGGCTTGGTTGCGGCTGTGGGCGTCCATGGGGGCTGCGCCCGACCTGAGCCCGATCTGGGCCCGCAGTCTGATCCATGGCCACCAGCTCGACACGGCCGAGCTGCTGGTGGGCTTCATCACGGATGCCTGTGGCGAGATGACGCTGGTCTGGCCCATGCGGTTCACCACACACCGCCGGATGGGCATGACATGGCGCAAGGTGGGGGCGCTGACGAACATCTTCTGTCTGCATGGCGGGCTGCTCACCTCCCTGGACCTCGGGGATGCGGTTCGGCTGACGCTGCAGGGGCTGCGCGGTGCGCAGGGTGCGTGGAGCTGGCTGGACGTCGATCTGC
Source organism: Sphaerotilus sp. (assembly GCF_034519685.1). Classification (GTDB taxonomy): domain Bacteria; phylum Pseudomonadota; class Gammaproteobacteria; order Burkholderiales; family Burkholderiaceae_C; genus Sphaerotilus. The sequence continues at coordinate 221,460 of NZ_JAXHOF010000006.1, forward strand.
TGGAGACTGGTTCACCGCTGCACACCGCATGGCTGCGTGCAGCCCCGCAGGCCGATTGCCGCGTCGAGCGCATCACCAAGGGGCGCTCGCCCTACATCGTCAGTCCGGGCACGCTGGACGAGTTCCTCGCCACGAAGAGCCGCAATTTCCGCAGCAACATGCGCGCACGGCGCCGGGACGTGACGACCTCGCCGGACGTGGAGGTCCGCTACTTCACCCAGCCGCACGAGATGGACGCCTATTTCGCGCTGGCGCTGGCCGTCGAGCGCAAGAGCTGGAAGCGCCGCACCGGTACCTCGCTGGCGACGCGCGAGTGGGAGACCCGCCTGTATGAAGAGCTGCTGGGGCGCTATGCCCGGATCGGCCAGGTGCGGGCCGCGGTGCTGCTCATCGACGGTGTGCCGACCGCGCACAGCATGGATGTCCTGCAGGGCGACCGGGTCTACGGACTCAAGACCAGCTTCGATCCGGACTTCACGGTGCGGCGTCCCGGCGTGATGCTGCTGGTGGCGCGGCTGGAGCGCTATTTCGCGCAAGGTGTGCGCGAATTCGATTTCATCGGGATGGACGAGGACTACAAGCTGCAGTGGAGCCGCCTGTGCCGGTCGCATGAGTCGCTGCGGCTGTATGCGCCGACGCTGGCCGCGCGGGCCTTGTTCCTGAGCACCGACTTGCGCCGCCAGTGGCGCGACTACCGCAGCCGTTCCACGCCGGGCGTGCCGGTGGCCGGTCCTGCGGCGCCTTCTGTGCCTGGGGAGGGCAGGCCCGTGCTGGCGAGGGCTGCACTGGACGGCGACCAGATGTCTGCGTCGACCTGATCCTCGGGGTCTGCAGCATCGACCATTCCCGCCCGGTCGAAGGTCAGCATGCTGGCGCTGAACTGCGGGCGGTACACCGCCGTGGGCCACAGGCAGGGCCACAGCAGCAGCAGGAAGAGTCCCAGCAGCAGCGACGAGCCCAGCCCGTCCTGGCGGGTCTCGTGCATCAGGTGGCTGAGCGGGCCGACCTGCAGCAGCAGCAGCCCGATGCCCAGGTACAGGCCCAGCAGGATGACCAGAAAGTGTTGCATGCGGAAATGTTAGACACTTCTGGTTCCATTCGGTACCGATGGGGCAGTGTCCACTCCCTGCAGATGCGGGGGCTTCCGCGCCGGGCGTGACCGGGTTTTGACTTTCCAGTCCGCCGAGTGCTCGCCGTGGCGCTCAGTTGCGCAGTCCGGCCGGGCCGTGCAGATCGTTCACCGCCGCAGCGCGCCGTGTCAGCACCGCCCGCTGGTTCAGATAGCCCTTGTCGGTGATCTCGCCGGCGTCCACGCTCGGCGGCTCGTCGAGGACCAGCGCACAGACCGGCGTCTGCGACGACCCGCCGCCCTCGGCCTTCATCGCCCGCAGCCCGGCGCGGATGTGGGCTTCCAGCTCGGCCCGCGGCAGCGCCTTCGCCTGTGGCGTCGGGAAGACCAGCAGGCCGATCTCCTCGCGTTCGTGGCCGGTGATGACGACGTCGGCTGCGTGCGGCGCCAGCGCGGTGACGGCGCGCACGCGCAGCGTGCCCACGCTGACCCAGGTGCCGCTGAGCAGCTTGAAATCCTCGGCGACGCGGCCGTCGAAGACGATGCCGCGCTCGGGCCGGGTCTCGTCCAGCAGCTTCGCGGCGTCGCCGATGCAGTAGAAACCGTCCTCGTCGAAGGCCTTGGCGGTGACCTCGGGTGCGTGGCGGTATTCAGAGAAGATGTTCGGGCCCCGCACCCGGATCTCCAGCTTGCCGCCGTTGGGCAGCAGCTTCAGCTCGACGCCCGGCAGCGGCAGGCCGATGCAGCCGGCGCGGTCGATGCGCCAATGCACGCTCGTCACGGCCGGCGCCGTCTCGGTCGCCCCCCAGGACGAGGTGAACCACAGCGGCCGGTTGCGCACCTTGGCGACCACCGCTTCAAGCCGCGCCCACAGGCTCTGCGGCAGTGCGGCGCCGGCGTAGAACACGCCTTCGAGGTTCTCGATCACGTCGCGGGCGAGCGCTTCGTCCGCTTCGAGGTAGGGCAGCAGCATGTCGAAGCCGCGCGGCACGTTGAAGTGGAAGTTCGGCCGCACGTCGCGCAGGTTGGCCACCGTCTTCTCGATCAGGCCGGGCACCGGGCGGCCCTCGTCCACCCACAGGCTGCCGCCGTGGGCGAGCACCATGTGGAAGTTGTGGTTGCCGCCGAAGGTGTGGCTCCAGGGCAGCCAGTCGAGCAGGCGCAACTGGTGGCGCGTCAGGAAGGGCCAGGCCTGCGCGATCTGCTTCTGGTTGGCGCAGAGCATGCGGTGGCTGTTGATGACCACCTTGGGCACGCCGGTCGAGCCGGAGGTCAGCAGGTACTTGGCCGGCCAGTGCGGGCGGATCGCGGCGAAGGCGCTCATCACCGCGGGCGTTTCCTCGCGGTCCAGCAGCGCGGCGAAGGCGTGCGCGCCGTCGAAGGCGGTGGCGTTCTGGCTGAACACCACGGGCACGTCGCGTCCGCGTGTCCAGGCGCGCACCGGCGGGCCGTAGACACCCGGCTCGGCGGCGTAGACCAACCCGGGGTCGAGCGCGTCGAGGATGGCGTGGATCTTCTCGAAGTCCTTGGTCAGCCGGCAGTAGGCGCTCGACACCGTGCAGGCCACGCGGCCGAGGTGCATCGTCGCCAGGATCATCAGCGCATGGTCCACGCTGTTGTCCGACAGGATCACCACCGGCTTGTCGGCCGGCAGGTTCAGGTCGAGCTGCGCCTGCGCCAGCCGCCCGACCGCATCGCGGGTCTCGCGGTAGGTGAGGCGGCGCCAGCCGCCCGTGGCGTCGCGCTCGGCGAGGAAGATGGCGTCCGGCGTCGTGTCGGCCCAGTGCTCCAGCCACTCGCCGATGCAGCGCACGAAGGGCTGCAGCGGCTCGGGCGAGCGCAGGATGAAGCCACCACCGGGCAGGTCTTCACGCAGCACCCGCGGCGGGGCGAGGGCGGCGGCGTCGTCGAACAGCATCAGGTCCATGTCGTGTCTCCTTGGGTTCTTGTCGGGGCAGATTTCAGACGCCGAGAAAGCCCGCCAGCTCCGCGCTGCCGCGCAACGCCTCGGACGGCCCCTCCAGCACGAGGCGCCCTTTCTGCATCACCACCAGCCGGTCCGACTCGTTGCAGACCTTGCGGTAGTCGCGGTCCACGATCAGCGTGGCGATGCCGGTGCGGCGGATGCTGGCGATGACGCGCCAGATCTCGGCGACGATCAGCGGCGCCAAGCCCTCGGTGGCCTCGTCGAGGATGACCGCGTCGGGGTTGGTCATCAGCGCGCGGCCGATCGAGAGCATCTGCTGCTCGCCGCCGGAGAGCTGGCTGCCGAGGTTGGTCAGCCGCTCGGACAGGCGCGGGAAGGTCTCCATCACGCGCTCGTAGGTCCAGTCCTTCTGGCCGGACGTGCCAGCGCGCGCCGCCATCACGAGGTTCTCGCGCACGGTGAGCGTCGGGAAGATGCCGCGCCCTTCGGGCACGTAGGCCACGCCGAGCTGCGCCACCTGGTGCGGCAGGCCTTTGGACAGATCCTTGCCGGCGACGTGGATGCGCCCCTCGCGCTGGCGCACATGGCCCAGCAGCGTGCGGATCAGCGTGGACTTGCCCATGCCGTTGCGCCCGAGCAGGCCGACGGTCTCGCCCTTGGCGAGCCGGAAATCGAGGCCGTGCAGGATGTGGCTGCTGCCGTACCAGGCCTGCACGCCCTGCGCGTCGATGATCAGCGGAGTCGATGCTGCGGACATCTCAGTGCCCTCCCAGGTAAGCGGCCTGCACGTCGCGGTTGGTGCGGACCTCGTCGGGGGTGCCGGTGGCGATCACCGCGCCGTTGACCATCACGGTGATGCGGTCGGCGACCGCGAACACCGCGTCCATGTCGTGCTCGACCAGCAGGATCGCGTGGCCGGTCTTCAACTCGCGCAGCAGGTCGAGCATGCGGTGTGATTCCTCCGGCCCCATGCCGGCCAGCGGCTCGTCGAGCAGCAGCACGCGCGGCTCGGTCGCCAGGCACATCGCGATCTCGAGCTGGCGCTTCTGGCCGTGCGACAGGCTCGCCGCCGTGCGCTGCGCGAAGCTGCTCAGGCCGGCGCGCTCGATCGCCGCCTTGGCCCGCTCGGTGCTGGTGCGGCACGCCTGCGCCGATTCCCACCACGCGAACGGCCGCTGCACCCGGGCCTGCGCGGCGAGCCGGCAGTTCTCGAACACGCTGAGCGGCAGGAAGATGTTGTTGCGCTGGTAGCTGCGGCCGATGCCGGCGTGGGCCAGCTTCGGCTGCGGCCAGTGCGTCACGTCCTGGCCGCCCAGCACGACCGCCCCGCTCGACGGCGGCAGCTCACCCGACAGCAGGTTGATCAGCGTGGACTTGCCCGCGCCGTTGGTGCCGATGACGGCGTGGATCTCGCCCTCGTGCAGCGCGACCGACACGTCGCTCACGGCGACCAGCGCGCCGAAGCGGCGGGTGAGGCCTCGGGCTTCGAACAATGTGGCGCTCATGCGGCCTCCTTGCGCTGCGTCAGCCGGGACCACACGCCCGCCAGCCCCTGCGGCAGCAGGGCGACCGCGACGATGATGAAGCTGCCGAACAGCAACTGCCAGTGCTTGCTCAGCGCCGAGAACCACTCCGACAGCAGCACGAAGGCGAATGCCCCCGTCACCGCGCCGCCCAGGCTGCCCAGCCCGCCCAGGATGATCATCACCAGCGCGTTGCCGCTGTAGTGCCAGGACAGGATCTCGGGTGTCACGAAGCCGTACTGCGCCGCATAGAGGAAGCCGCCCAGTCCGGCCAGCATCCCCGCGACGACGAAGCTCGCGAGCTTGTAGAGCAGCGTCGCGTAGCCGGCGGCGCGCATGCGCTGCTCGTTGTGCTTGATGCCGATCAGCGCGTGCCCGAAGCGCGAGCGCAGCACCAGCGTCAGCACGCCCAGCGTCAGCACCAGCGCGCCGAGCACGAACCAGTAGAAGCTGTTCGCCTGCTCCAGGTCGATCCACTGCCAGCCGCCGATCGCCAGCGCGGGCTTGAAGTAGACGTAGGCGCCGTCGCTGCCTCCGGCGATCGCGGTGTCGTGGAAGACAAAGTAGACGAGCTGTCCGAAGGCCAGCGTCACCATGATGAAGTAGATGCCCTGCGTGCGCATCACCAGCGCGCCGATCACCAGCGCGAGCAGCCCCGCGCCGCCGACCGCCGCCGCCAGCATCAGCCAGCCGTTGCCGGCCTCCGACATCGGCGCCAGCATCGCCACCGCGTAGGCGCCGAAGCCGAAGAACGCGGCATGGCCCAGGCTCACCAGCCCGGTGTAGCCGACCAGCAGCTGCAGGCTGGCGGCGAAGATGGCCATGATCATCACCTTGGCGAGCAGCTCGGTGTGGAACTTGCCGCCGATCGGCTCGGGCAGCAGCGGGAACACCGCCAGCCCCACGAACACGAGCGCCCAGGCGAGCACGGAAAGAGACTTGTTGGAGGCCATTGCCCGATCACCCTGCCTTGAACAGACCGGCCGGGCGCCACAGCAGGATGGCGGCCATCAGCACGTACACCAGCGCCCCGGCGCCTTCCTGCCAGAGCACCTTGCCGAAGGTGTCCACGAAACCGATCAGCAACGCCGCGATCAGCGCGCCCTTGATCGAGCCGATGCCGCCGATCACGACGACGACGAAGCAGATGATGAGCACCTGCCCGCCCATGCCCGGGTACACCGAGGACACGGGCGCGGCGATCATCCCGGCGAACACGGCGAGCGCCACGCCCACCGCGAACACCACCCGGTACAGCAGCGTAATGTTGATCCCGAGCGACTGCACCATCTCGCGGTTGGTCGCCCCGGCGCGGACCATCATGCCGAGCCGCGTCTTGTTGATCAGCAGGTACATGCCGAGCGCCAGCGCCAGGCACACGCCCGAGACGAACAGCCGGTAGACCGGGTAGGTCATGTCGTTGCCGATGGCGATCGAGCCGGCAAGCCAGCCGGGGATGTCCACGCCATGCACGTCGTCGCCGACCAGGATGCTGCGCAGCTCCTCGAAGACCAGGATCAGGCCGTAGGTCATCAGCACCTGCTGCAGGTGCTCGCGGTCATAGAGGTAGCTGAAGAACACCCACTCCAGCACGTAGCCGAAGGCCACCGCCAGCACGATCCCCACCAGCAAGGCCAGCGGTAGGCTGCCCAGCAACGAACTCAGAGAGAACGCCAAGTAGGCGCCGATCATGTAGAAGCTGCCGTGGGCGAGGTTGATCACGCCCATGATCCCGAAGATCAGCGTCAGCCCCGAGGCCACCAGGAACAGCAGCAGGCCGTACTGCACGCTGTTGAGGCACTGGATGAGGAAGGTGGTGAGGTCCATGGGGGCGTGGGTGCGGTGCGTGGATCCCCGCCTGCGCGGGGATGACGCCCAGTCCTTCTCCGTCATCCCCGCGCCGGCGGGGATCCACGACGAGGACCGGACAAGGGATCAGAGCTTGCAGCCGCGTGCCGGGTCGGCCAGGCCCTTCACCGCGATGCCGATGTTCTTGTTGACCTTGCCGGTGACCTCGCGCAGGTAGAAGTCCTGCACCGGGTTGTGCGCCTTGCTGAGCGTGAACGGGCCGCGCGGGCTGTCGATCTTGGCGGACGCCATCGCCTTGACCATGCCGTCGCGGTTCTTCACGTCGCCCTTGACTGCGACCATGCCGGCGCCGAGCAGCTGCGCCGCGTCGTAGCCCTGCACGGCGTACACGTCCGGCTGGAGCTTGTAGGTCTTGGCGTACTGCAGGCGGAAGGCCTTGTCCTTCGGGTTGTTCAGGTCGTCGGCGTAGTGCAGCGTGGTCAGCAGGCCCTTGGCTGCGTCGCCCTGTGCTTCGAGCGTGCCGTCGGTCAGGAAGCCCGAGCCGATCAGCTTGACGCTGTTGCCCAGACCCGCTGCAGCCCAGTCCTTGACGAACTTCACCGCCCCGCCGCCGGCGAAGAACACATAGGTCGCCTCCGGCTTGAGCGCGCCGACTTCGGTCAGCAGCGCCTGGAACTCGACGTTCGGGAACGGCAGGTTCATCTCCTTGACCACCTTGCCGCCGCCCGCCTCGAAGGCTTCCTTGAAACCACGCACCGATTCATCCCCAGCTGCGTACTTCCAGGTGATCGTGGCCGCCGTCTTGATCTTGCGCTCGGCGGCGACCTTGCCCATGGCGTAGCCGGTCTGCCAGTTCGAGAACGACGAGCGGAAGATGTTCGGCGCGCACAGCGGGCCGGTGATGGCATCCGCGCCGGCGTTTGGCACGATCAGCAGCGTGTTGTTGTCCTTGGCGACCTTGGCCATCGCCATCGCCACGCCCGAGTGGACGGTGCCGACCATCACGTCGACGTTGTCGCGCTTGACCAGCTTGTTGGCGTTGTCGGCGGCCTTGGACGGATCGGACTCGTCGTCGACCTTGACGTACTCGACCACTCGGCCGCCGAGCTTGCCGCCTTGTTCGTCGACGTACTGCTTGAAGCCGTTCTCGATCGCCACGCCCAGCGCCGCGAAGGTGCCGGTGTAGGGCAGCATGAAGCCGACCTTGATCTTGTCCTGGGCCATCGTGCCCGAGGTCATGGACAGCAGCGCCGCGGCCACGAGGGCGCTCGACAAGGGGGTGCTGAAGCGGGGGCTGAAGCGAAGTGCAGTCATGGCGGGTCTCCAGAAAGTTTAGGTGTCAAGTAATCGGTGACAAGGCACGATGCATGAAGTCACACACCCTGCCAATGAGGGTTTCCCGCTGATCCCGGTGCGGGCTGTGGCCGCAGTCGGGCAGCTTCAGCAGCGTGGTGGCGCCGGGGGGGCGCAGCGCGGCGATGCGGTCGATCTGGGCCATCGTGCCGTACTGGTCATCCACGCCCTGCACCGCCAGCACCGGGCAACGCACCGTCGCGACCTCGGCCTCGATGGTCCAGTCGCGGAAGGCCGGGTCGAGCCAGATGTCGTTCCAGCCCCGGAAGGCCGAGTCCGGATCGTCGTGGTGCCGGCCGAGCTTGTCGCGCAGGTCGGTGGTGGCGTAGGCGGTGCGGGCGTCGGTGATGCTGGCGATGGACAGGTCTTCGACGAACAGGTGCGGCGCGGCGACGACCAGGGCCGCGACACGCGCCGGGAACCTCGCCGCGTGCAGCAGCGCGATCGAGCCGCCGTCGCTGTGGCCGAACAGCGCGTACGGCGCCGACACGCCGACCGCGTCGAGCACGGCCGGCAGCACCTCGCGCGCCTGCCGGTGCATGAAGTCCGGCTGCCAGCGTTCGCCGGCGGGTCTCGGCGTGGACTGCCCGTACGCCGGGCGCGAATACACCAGCCCCGCGCAGCCCAGCGCCGCGCACAGCCGGTCCGGAAAGTCGCGCCACATCGACACCGAGCCCAGGCCCTCGTGCAGGAAGACCAGCGTCGGCTGCAGCGTTGGCGTGGCACCGGCCGGCGCGTCGATGCGGCGGTACTCGATGCGCACCGGGCGGCCGGCCCAGTCGATCTCGGCGAAGGCGATGTCGTGCGCCATCCTCAGCCCTGCGCTCTTTCCTGGTCGCGCAGCTTGAAGCGCTGGATCTTGCCGGTGGCGGTCTTGGGCAGGTCGTCGACGAACTCGATCTGGCGCGGGTACTTGTAGGGCGCCAGCTTGTCCTTCACGAAGGCCTTCAGCTCCGTGTCGCTGACCTCGCAGCCCGTCTTGCGCACGACAAACGCCTTGGTCTTGGTCAGCCCCTCGGCGTCGTTCACGCCGATCACCGCCGCTTCGAGCACAGCCGGGTGCTGCACCAGCGTGGCCTCGACCTCGAACGGCGAGACGTAGACGCCGCTGACCTTGAGCATGTCGTCGGAGCGGCCGCCGTAGGTGTAGGTGCCGTCGGCGTTGCGGATGTACTTGTCGCCGCTCTTGGTCCAGCCGCCCTGGAAGGTGTCGCGGGTCTTCTCGCGGTTGGCCCAGTACATCATGGCCGCCGACGGGCCGTGGATGTAGAGGTCGCCCGGCTCGCCGTCCGGCACCGGGCGGCCGTCGTCGCCGCGCAGCTCGACCTCGTAGCCCGGCACCGGCCAGCCGGTGGTGCCGTAGCGCACGTCGTCCGGCTTGTTGGACAGGAAGATGTGCAGCATCTCGGTCGAGCCGATGCCGTCCACGATGTCCACGCCGAAGTGGCGCTGGAAGCGCTCGCCGAGGTCGGCCGGCAATGCCTCGCCCGCCGACGACACCAGCCGCAGCGCCACCGCCTCGCGGGCGGGCAGGTTCGGGTTCGCCAGCATGCCGGCGAAGCCGGTCGGGGCGCCGAAGAACACCGTCGGCTTCACACCGCCGACGCCGCCGAGCCAGCGCTTGAAGGTCGCGTCCGGCGTGGGGCGCTCGCCCATCAGGATCGTCGTCGCGCCCGCCGTGAGAGGGAAGCTCAGCGCGTTGCCCAGCCCGTAGGCGAAGAACAGCTTGGCCGCCGAGAAGCACACGTCGGCCTCGGTCAGCGCGAGCACGCCCTTGCCGTACAGCTCGGCGGTCCAGTAGGGGTTGGCGTGGGAATGCACCGTGCCCTTGGGGCGGCCGGTCGAGCCGGACGAGTAGAGCCAGAAGCCGTGGTCGTCGCCGCTGGTGGCTGCTGCCTTCTGGGCCGGGGCGTGGGCGGCGAGGAAGGCCTCGAACTCGACTTCGGCCGGGTGCAGCGGCGCGGCCGGGCGCGAGACGATGACCTTCTGCACCTCATGGTCCGACTTCACCATCGCGGCGGTCAGCACCGGCAGCAGCGCGCCGGAGACCAGCACGGCCTGCGCCCGCGAGTGCTCCAGCATGTAGGCGTAGTCGTCGGCCGTCAGCAGCGTGTTGACCGCCACCGGCACCAGCCCGGCGAACATCGCGCCGAGGAAGCTCACCGGCCAGTCGCAGCCGTCCTGCATCAGCAGCAGCACCCGCTCCTCGCGCTTCAGGCCCATCGCCCGCAGCGCGGCGGCCAGCCGGCGCACGCGCTCGTCGAGTCCGCCGTAGCTCAGCGTGCCGAGGTCGTCGAGGAAGGCGGCCTTGTCGGCGCGGGCGGTGTTCAGCGACAGCAGGTGCTGCGCGAAGTTGAAGGGCTGTCCGGCGGTCGGGGCGTTCATGGTGTGTCCTGTCCTCTCACGGTCCGGTCATTCATTGGCCGGTGAATTCGATGGCGCCCTGCGGCAGCAGGTAGAGCACGAAGGCGCGGCCCTGTGCCACGGTGGGCCGGTGCGCGGTGTCGGGGCCGTAGACGAGCCAGCCGGCGCCGCGGCCGTCGAAGGTGGCGCCAGCATCGACCGGCACGATCAGGTCGATCTCGCCGTTCGGGTGGCGGTGGTGCGGGCCGACGATGTCGGTCATGTCCACCACGTCCACCGAGCAGCCGGCGAGGTCGTCGGCGGCCTTGAAGATGCGCCCGTAGCGGATGCCGCCGCCTTCGCGGTTGCACAGCCAGCCCTCGGCGACACCGGTGCGGATCTCCTCGGCCAGCCGCTGGTAGGTCGGGCGGTCTGCACCATGGTGCAGGTTCAGCCAGGCGTCGAGGTCGGCATCGAGCGCCCGACCGGCGATCTGGGCGCTGAGGTCGGCCAGCGCGGCGCGGAAAGTGGCTTGCGACATGGAGAATGGTCCGGGTTTGATCGGGGAGGGCTTGCGGCCTGAATGGACATGCACTATTGTGCTTTTAATGAACGATAGTTCTGCGCCTACCTAGTGTCAAGCAATATAGTGCATACATGGTGTTTCCCCTTAGATCCGTGACATCCCATGCAGGTCAACTCCATTGAAGCGTCGGCGCTGGCCGCTGTTCCGTCCCCGGCCGACGAGGCCAAGAATCCGCTGCTGGTCACGCTGGGCGAGCGTGTTCGCGACCTGCGCGCGCGGCGCGGCCTGACGCGCAAGGCGGTAGCGCTGGCGTCGGAGGTGTCCGAGCGGCATCTGGCGAACCTGGAATACGGCACTGGCAACGCCTCGATCCTCGTGCTGCAGCAGGTGGCTGGGGCATTGCAGTGCTCGCTGGCGGAGCTGATCGGCGACGTGACGACCTCGTCGCCGGAGTGGCTGATGATCCGGGAGCTGCTGGAGCACCGCAGCGACGCCGAACTGCGCCGCGCCCGCGAAGCGCTCGCCACGCTGTTCGCTGCCGGCACCGCTGCGCAGGCCGAACGCGGCCACTGCATCGCGCTGATCGGCCTGCGCGGGGCGGGCAAGTCCACGCTCGGGCAGATGCTGGCCGATGACCTCGGCTACCCGTTCATCGAACTCAGCCGCCAGATCGAGGCCTTCGCCGGCTGCAGCATCAGCGAGATCCACAACCTCTACGGCACCAACGCCTACCGCCGCTACGAGCGCCGCGCGCTGGAGGAGGCGATCCAGATCTACCCCGAAGTCGTGATCGCCACGCCGGGCGGGCTGGTCTCGGACGCCGCCAACTTCAACTTGCTGCTCGGCCACTGCACCACGGTCTGGCTCCAGGCCACGCCCGAAGACCACATGCGCCGCGTCGCCGCGCAAGGTGACATGCGCCCGATGGCGGGCAGCCAGGAAGCGATGGAGGATCTGCGGCGCATCCTGGCCGGGCGGTCGTCGTTCTACGAGAAGGCGGATCTGGTGTGCGATACCAGTGCGCAGGGGCTGGCGGAGACGTTTGCGGTCCTGCGGGAGCGCCTGCGGGCCGCGCTGGCATTGCCCGTCTGAGCGGGAGCGCGGCGGCCTGGCCGTTCAGCGCACCTTGGTCGGCACCGACACCAGCGTCACCGGATGGAAATACGCCTCGACCCGCTGCCCCTTGTCGTCGATCGCGTAGACCTCGTAGCAGCCGCCGTCCTCCTTGATGCGGCGGACCTGCCAGCCCTTGTCGGTGAGCTGCTTCGTCAGCACGTCGGTGCTCTTCCAGCCGGACTTGGGGCCGGATTCGCAGGTGGCCAGGCCCGTGGCGTGGGCGGGGGTGTGCAGGCTGGCGAATGCGCACAGGGTGAGGCCGAGCGGGGCGACGGCGCGGCGCAGGGTGGCGATGGCGGTCATGCGAATCTCCTGGTGAAGCGTTGAAGGGGTGTCGGTGCACCATGGTGCGTCGCCTCTGTTGCGCGCAGGTTGCGCTCCGGTTGTCTTCCTCTCCTCGTTCAGACTGCACTCAGACCCGCTTGCCATGACGCCAATGCCACTGCCACTGCCACTGCCACTGCCTTCCTTCCTCGCCGCGACGGTGCTGCTGAGCCTGTCGCTGACCCCCTTGGCGGCCGAACTGCCCGCGCGCATCGCCCGCGTCACCATCTACCCCGGCACCGCCGTCGTCGAGCGCACGGCCCGCGTGCCGGCCGGCGCCCGCGAGGTGGTGCTGAACTGCCTGAGCCCGCAGTTCGACATGGCCTCGCTGCAGATCGAGGCCGATGCCCCGATCCGCCTCGGCCCGGTCACCGCCACCACACGCCCGCGCAGCGAGCTGCCCGCCTGCAGCACCAGCCCGCTGGATGGCCGCATCACCGCGCTGGAGGACCGCATCGCCGCGCTGACCGCCGAACATGCGTCGCACGCATTGGTGCTCGGGCTGCTGAAGGGCACGACCGCGACCGTGGCCGCGAACACGCCGCTGGCCTCGACCCTGCCCCTGGTCCAGCGCGCGGGGCTGGAGGCCCTGCAGCAGCAGCACCGTCTCCAGCGCGAGCGCGAGAAGCTGGAGCGTGAACTCGCGCCGCTCAAGGCCGAGCGCGAGCGGCAGCAGCCCGTGGACGGTGAGGTGCGCCAGTTGCGGGTGCAGCTCCAGGCGGGGGCGGAAGGCGAGCTGCGCCTGCAGTACCAGACGCCCGGCCCGACCTGGGCGCCGGCCTACCGCGCTACGCTGGACCCGGCCGCCGCCGTGGTCGAGATGGAGCGCCAGGCGCAGGTCAGCCAGAACACGGGTGAGGACTGGTCCGGCGTGGCGCTGCGGCTGTCCACCGGCTCGCCGCAGTCGGCCACCAGCGGGCCGGCGCCGCGCCGCTGGGAGATTTCACCGCGTCCGCCGGTGTCGGCCACGCCGCTCGCGATGGCGATGGCCGCCGCCCCGGCGCCCATGGCCTCGATGCTGGCGCGCAAGGGCGGGGCGGCAGCGGAATCGGCCGAGTCGATGGACTTCGCCGTGCAGGTGGTGCAGGGCGAGTTCGCCACCGAGTTCGAGGTGCCCGGCAAGGTCGATGTGGCCAGCGGCGGGCAGCGGGTGGCCTTCGCGCTCGGCAGCCAGCGCTGGCCGGCGCGGGTCAAGGTGCAGACGGTGCCGCAGTCGGACCCGAGCGCGTGGCTCGTCGCCGAGGTGGCGCGGCCGGAGGGCGTGTGGCCGGACGGCAGCCTGCAACTGCTGCGCGGCACGCAGGTCGTCGGCCGCTCGGTCTGGCGCACCGGCGAGCGCGCGCAGATCGCGCTGTCCTTCGGCCGCGACGAGCAGGTGCGGGTGCAGAACCTGCCCGTGACGCCGCAGACCGCCAGCGCCGGCTTCATCGGCACCCGCACCGAGCGCCGCGTCGGCCGCCTCTACGAGGTCGAGAACCGCCGCCGCACGCCGGTGACGCTGGAAGTGCTCGAATCGACGCCGGTCAGCACCGACGAGAAGATCACCGTGACCCGCCAGTTCACCCCCGCGCCGCAACCCGGCGACTGGCAGGACCAGCCCGGCATCGTCGCCTGGACGCAGACGCTGGCGCCGGGGCAGAAGGCGCGCTTCGGGGCGGAGTACGTGATCGGGCAGCCGAAGGAGCTGCAGGTGATCGAGCGGCGGTGAGCGGTGACGTCGTCGGTCAGCGCAGCCGCCTGACCGGGTAGTCGGGGAAGGCGTGTGGCCAGGTCTTCTCCGTGACCACCACGCAGGCGGACACGTAGGGACGCGCCCAGGGCTGATCGGCTTCGTGGGCGATGCGGGCCTGCAGGCGCTCCCGCAGTCGCATCAGCAGTCCGCTGTCCACCGGCAACCGGTCCGCACCGAGGAAGAAGGCGTAGACGATGGGCTTGGTGTCCTGTCGCATCAGGTGCAGCCAGGTGTAGCTGTCCCGGGCCTTGGGGGTCAGCTCATCCGAGATCAGCGAGTCGCTGCGGATCTTGTGCAGGAACCGTTCGCGTTCCTTGGCGATGGCCTGGCGGGCACCGTCGTCATCGCGTCGGGGCGTGCAGGACGGATCCTTGACTTCGATGAGCAGGAGCCGGTGGGGCTCCTCGACAACGAAGTCGACCAGACTCAAGCCTTCGGGGGTGCGTTTCTGGCGGTCATCGAGGCGGATCGCCCGCTGGGCGCGGGAGAAGTCGAAGGCCAGCTCACCTTCCTGCAGCGTGGTCATGCGCGTCCGACGGCTTGCAGTGCGCGGGCCATGTCGCGGGCGTAGAGGCTGTCAAAGGTCGCGGCCATGGCGTTCGGGTCGATGCTGGCGTAGTGCTCGCTGCTGTGGCAGGCGACGCTGTCGTCGGCTCCACGGAACAGCGACAGGTAGCGGATCTGGTCTTGCGGCTGGGTGCGCAGGTCGAGTTCCTTCAGCATCACGTAGTTGTGGGTGCTCATGAACACCTGCACCCCCAGGCGCTGCAGCGCCAGAACCACCTCAATCACGTCCCCCATCAGCGCAGGGTTCAGGTTGGCCTCGGGTTCGTCCCAGAAGAGCACCGAGCCGGGTCGCAGGGTGCCGTTCTGGATGAGCAGCCACAGCAAGGCCAGCTTGCGCATGCCCTCAGCCAGCAGCGTGAACTCCAGTTCACCGCGGCGGCTCTTGAGGAAGAAGTGCTCGCCTTTGCTGATGACCTTGCCGCCAAGGGCTTTCTGCAGCAAGTCCAGCAGGCGTTGCCGGTCGGGGTCGAGATCGCCCTTGAGCTTGGGCAGGAAGGCTTGCCGGAGGATGTCCACGTACACCTCCTCGAACGCGATTTCCCGCCGCGCCGCCGTGGAGAGGAAGCCGGGGGCGTGCGCCAGCATCTCCTTGACGGGGATGTAGGCAGACTCCAGCGGGGTCTCGGTCCAGGCGGACACCTGGGGTGTCGAGGCCTGGCGTGAATCGACCCGTTGCGGTGTGATGCCACCGAGCAGCATGGTGCCGTCGTCGCGCCAGACCGCCAGGGCTGCACCGCCCGATCGCCCCGGCTGGCGACGGACCAGCCGACTGATGTCTGACTGGAATGGGTGAAAGACCCCCGCCAGCTTGCGCTCGAACCCGCGCTCCCGGTCTTCTCCGACCGTGATGGCGCAGGCGGCATACAGCACCTTCAACAGATGCGTCTTGCCGGTGCCATTCGCGCCAATGAGCACATTCAACCCCGGCGAAAACTTCACATCGATCGCCTCGAAGGCCGTGAAGTTCTCCAGCTTCAGTTGCGTGATCTGGCTCATGGGTGGGCTGGTGTTCGAGTGGGATGGCGGGGACGATTGTCCCTCTGATCGCGTCTCAGGCATTCGACAGGTTGATCCCCGCCATTTGCCCGAGCAGCTCCAGCACGCTGGCCAGTTGTTCGTCCGACACCGCCTGCGTCGCTTCCCGGCAGATGGCTTCGGCCGAGGTCAGCGCGTAGCCGTGCAGCTCCTGCCCCGCCGGGGTCAGCGTGGCGAAGCCGACGCGGGCGTCGCGCGGGTCGGCCTCGCGCCCGACCAGACCGATCTTCTCCAGTGGCAGCAGCGTGCGCGTCACGCCCGAGGCGGTCAGCCCCATGCGCTCGGCCAGATCGATGCGGCGCAGTCGCTGGCCCTCGGCGCGCGCCAAGCTGTGCAGCACCATGAAGTCGCTGAAGCTCAGGCCGTGGACGCTGGAGAGCTTGTTGTCGAGCCGGCGCGTCAGCACCGCATAGGCGCGGGTCAGGCGCAGGCAGAGTTCGAGGGAGGGGCTGGGCATGGAATGCTTTCTTTGTATTTGAGTAATCAACTATAAATCAAGCAAATCCACCCAGCAAGTCTCCGTATTTACCCGAGTTCCCCAGAACACGCACTGGAATGCATTGCGCTGGGCTGCTGCATGCAATATCATGCATTCATTGAGTCGCCCGATCCCCCGCAGATGCACCATCGTGCGTCTCGCCTCTGGAGCCTGTCCCATGAGTGAAGCCGCTGTTGCCTCCGCCCCCGCCGCCGTCGATTACCGCACCCACCCCTCGCGCTACCGCCACTGGACGCTGTCGTTCGAAGGCGCGGTCGCGACGCTGGCCGCCGATTTCGACGAGAACGCCGGCCTGCGCCCGGGCTACAAGCTCAAGCTCAACAGCTACGACCTCGGCGTGGACATCGAGCTGAACGACGCGATCCAGCGCATCCGCTTCGAGCACCCGGAAGTGCGCACGGTCGTCGTGACCAGCGCCAAGGAGAAGGTGTTCTGCTCGGGCGCCAACATCTTCATGCTGGGGGTGTCGAGCCACGGCTGGAAGGTCAACTTCTGCAAGTTCACCAACGAGACGCGCAACGGGCTGGAAGATTCCTCGGCGAACTCGGGCCTGAAGTTCCTGGCGGCCGTGAACGGCGCCTGCGCAGGCGGCGGCTATGAGCTGGCGCTGGCCTGCGACGAGATCATCCTGGTCGATGACCGCTCCAGCGCCGTGTCGCTGCCGGAAGTGCCGCTGCTGGGCGTGCTGCCGGGCACGGGCGGTCTGACCCGCGTCACCGACAAGCGCAAGGTGCGCCACGATCTGGCCGACCTGTTCTGCACCAGCGTCGAAGGCGTGCGCGGCAAGAAGGCCAAGGACTGGCGCCTGGTGGACGACATCGTCAAGCCGGCACAGTTTGCGGCCAAGGTGCAGGAACGCGCACTGCAACTCGCCGCGCAGAGCGACCGTCCGGCGGACGGCAAGGGTGTCGAGCTGGTGCCGGTCGAGCGCACGGTCGAGGCCGATGCGCTGCGCTACGCGAATGTCACCGTCGAGATCGACCGCGCCAAGCGCACCGCGACCTGGACCGTGAAGGCCCCCACCAGCGCGCAGCCGACCGACATCGCCGGCATCGAAACCGCGGGCGCGGCGTGGTACCCGTTGCAGATGGCCCGCGAGCTGGAGGACGCCATCCTGTCGATGCGCACCAACGAGCTGGACATCGGCACCTGGCTCATCAAGACCGAGGGCGACGGCGCCGCCGTGCTGGCGATGGACGCCACGCTGCTGGCGCACAAGGGCCACTGGCTGGTGCGCGAGACGATCGGCCTGCTGCGCCGTACGTTCAGCCGACTCGATGTGTCGTCGCGCAGCCTGTTCGCGCTGATCGAGCCGGGTTCGTGCTTCGCGGGCAGCTTCCTGGAGCTGGCGCTGGCGTGTGACCGCAGCTACCACCTGGCGCTGCCGGACGACGAGGCCCGCGCCCCGAAGATCGCCATCGGTGAAGCCAACTTCGGCCTGTACCCGATGGCCACTGGCCAGAGCCGCCTGGCCCGCCGTTTCTACGACGAAGCGCCGTCGATGGACGCCGCCCGCGCCGCCATCGGCCAGGCGCTGGACGCCGACGCCGCCTTCGCGCTCGGGCTGGTCACGTCGAACCCGGACGACATCGACTGGGCCGACGAGGTCCGCATCGCCATCGAGGAGCGTGTGTCGATGTCCCCGGACGCCCTCACCGGCCTGGAAGCCAACCTGCGCTTCAACGGCCCCGAGAACATGTTCACGCGCGTCTTCGGCCGCCTGACCGCGTGGCAGAACTGGATCTTCCAACGCCCCAACGCCGTCGGCGAAAAGGGCGCGCTGAAGGTCTACGGCAAGGGCGACAAGGCCGCCTTCGACTGGAACCGCGTCTGAATCGGCACGACTTTCGACAGGACTTTCGGAACGACTTCAAGGAACCGACATGAGCAGCATCGACTACAGCCAGAAGATCCCCAACAACGTCAACCTGAGCGAAGACCGCACCCTGCAGCGCGCGCTGGAGCAGTGGCAGCCCAACTTCATCAACTGGTGGGACGACATCGGCCCGGAAGGCTCGACCAACAGCGAGGTCTACCTGCGCACCGCCGTCAGCGTCGACCCGCAGGGCTGGGCGCAGTTCGGCCACGTCAAGATGCGCGACTACCGCTGGGGCATCTTCCTGAACCCCGGCGAGACCGACCGCACCATCCACTTCGGTGACCACAAGGGCGAGAAGGCCTGGCAGGACGTGCCCGGCGAGTACCGCGCCAACCTGCGCCGCATCATCGTCACGCAGGGCGACACCGAACCCGCCTCGGTCGAGCAGCAGCGCCACCTCGGCCTGACCGCGCCGAGCATGTACGACCTGCGCAACCTGTACCAGATCAACGTCGAGGAAGGCCGCCACCTGTGGGCGATGGTCTACCTGCTGCACAAGCACTTCGGCCGCGACGGCCGCGAGGAAGCCGACGCCCTGCTGGAGCGCCGCTCGGGCGACGAGAACAACCCGCGCATCCTGGGCGCGTTCAATGAAGCGACGCCGGACTGGCTGTCGTTCTTCATGTTCACCTACTTCACCGACCGCGACGGCAAGTTCCAGCTCTGCGCCCTGGCCGAATCCGCCTTCGATCCGCTGGCCCGCACGACCAAGTTCATGCTGACCGAGGAAGCGCACCACATGTTCGTGGGCGAATCCGGCATCAGCCGTGTCCTCAGCCGCACCGCGCAGGTGATGAACGAGCTGAAGACCGACGACGTGGGCAAGCTGCGTGCCGCCGGCGTGATCGACCTGCCGACGATCCAGCGCTACATCAACTTCCACTACAGCGTCACCATCGACCTGTTCGGCGCCGACGAGTCGAGCAACGCCGCGACCTTCTACAGCTCAGGCCTGAAGGGCCGCTACGAAGAAGGCAAGCGCGTCGACGACCACCAGCTGCGTGGCCAGACCTACAAGGTGCTGGAAGTGCGCGGCGGCCAGCTGGTCGAGAAGGACGTCCCGATGCTCAACGCGCTCAACGAAGTGCTGCGCGACGACTACATCAAGGACTCGATGGCCGGCGTGAACCGCTGGAACAAGGTGCTGGAGAAGGCGGGCATCTCGACGCGCCTGTCGGTGCCGCACAAGGCCTTCCACCGCAACATCGGCCTGCTGTCGGGCGTGAAGGTAGCGCCGGACGGCCGTGTGGTGTCGGACGTCGAATGGAATGCCCGCGTCAACGACTGGCTGCCCAGCGGCGAAGACCGCGCCTTTGTCGCCAGCCTGATGGGCCGCGTCATCGAGCCGGGCAAGTTCGCCAACTGGATCGCGCCGCCGGTCATGGGCATCAACCGCCAGCCGGTGGACTTCGACTACGTGCGTTTCAACTGATGCGCTGAGCTGCGTGCTTCCTTGATACTCGACTGACACTCGAACTCGACAAGGGGCCTGCGGGCCCCTTCTTCACGAACAGGAGACCGTCCATGGACATGGCCGACACGGCAGTCATTCGCCAGCACCTCATCGACCCCGAGATCTGCATCCGCTGCAACACCTGCGAGGCGATTTGCCCGGTGGGCGCGATCACGCACGATGACCGCAATTACGTGGTCGATGCGGGCAAGTGCAACCTGTGCATGGACTGCATCTCGCCGTGCCCGACGGGGTCGATCGACAACTGGCGCGTGATGCCGCGCGTGCTGGCCTACACGCCCGAGGTGCAGCTGGAGTGGGACGAACTGCCCGCCGAGCTGACGCCCGAGCAACTGGCCGAGGCCGGCGTGGCGGATGGCGCCGCCCCCGACATCGAACCCGCGCCCGTGTCGCTGCCGGCCGCCGCCGATGGCGAGACGGCGTTCAACAGCGCGCAGTTCGGCGCCACGCTGCCGCCCTGGTCGGCCGCGCACCCGTACACCAACCTCTACGGCCCGAAGGCCGCCGAGAAGACGGTCACCGCCACCGTGGTCGGCAACGTGCGCGTCACCGAGGTCGGCCAGCACGCCGGCAGCGACTACGACACGCACCACATCGTGCTCGACTTCGGCGCGATGCCCTTCCCGGTGCTGGAAGGCCAGTCGATCGGCATCGTGCCGCCCGGCGTGGACGACAAGGGCCGTGCCCACCACGCCCGCCAGTACTCGATCGCCAGCCCGCGCAACGGCGAGCGCCCCGGCTACAACAACGTCTCGCTGACCATCAAGCGTGTGCTGGAGGACCACCAGGGCCGCCCGGTGCGCGGCGTGGGCAGCAACTACATGTGCGACCTGCAGGTCGGCGACAAGGTGCAGGTGATCGGCCCGTTCGGCACCAGCTTCCTGATGCCGAACCACCCGAAGTCGCACATCGTCATGATCTGCACCGGCACCGGCTCGGCGCCGATGCGGGCGATGACCGAATGGCGCCGCCGGCTGCGCAGCTCGGGCAAGTTCGAGGGCGGCAAGCTGATGCTGTTCTTCGGCGCCCGTACCCAGGCCGAGCTGCCGTACTTCGGCCCGCTGCAGACGCTGCCGAAGGACTTCATCGACATCAACTTCACCTTCTCGCGCGAGGTTGGCCGCCCCAAGCGCTACGTGCAGGACGCGCTGCGCGAGCGCGCCGCGGACCTGGCGCCGCTGCTGGCCGATCCGAACGCATATTTCTACGTCTGCGGGCTGAAGGCGATGGAGGAGGGCGTCGTGCTGGCGCTGCGCGATCTGGCGACGCAGGCGGGGCTGAACTGGGACACGGTCGGCGCGGCGCTCAAGGCGCAGGGGCGGCTGCACCTGGAAACCTATTGACCAGCCGATCCGCTGGGATGCGGCAAATCCCGCATTGATTATCCGACCGGTCGGTCGACAATGCGGGTCTCCATGAAAGACCTCTGTCCATGTCCGATCCGTACCAGATCCTCTCGCTGACCCGGCCGCGCCCGGGCGTCGCCCAGGTCACCATGTCCCGCCCGGCCGTGTTCAACGCCTTCGACGAGCAGATGATCGCCGAGCTGGACACGGTGTTCACCCAACTGGCGGCCGACGACAGCGTGCGCGTGGTCGTGCTGGCCGGCGAGGGTCGGCATTTCAGCGCCGGTGCCGACCTGCAGTGGATGCAGCGCGCCAGCACCGCCTCGCGCGAATGGAACCTCGAAGACGCCCGCCGCTTCGCCGGCATGCTCGCGCGCATCGCGGCGTGTCCGAAGCCGACGGTGGCGCGGGTGCAGGGCGCGGCCCTCGGCGGCGGCGTGGGGCTGGCGTGTGCGTGTGACATCGCCATCGCGGCGGACAACGCCAGCTTCTCGGTCAGCGAGGCCAAGTTCGGCATCCTGCCCGCCGTCATCGGCCCCTACGTCACCAACGCGGTCGGCAAGCGCCAGGCGCTGCGGCTGGCGCTGACCACCACGCGCATCGCCGCCGCCGAGGCGCTGGCCATCGGCTTGGTGCAGCAGGTGACGACACTCGACGCGCTCAATGTCACCGTGGACGCGACCGTGAAGGAGCTGCTCGCCGGCGGCCCGAACGCCCAGCGCGAGATCAAGACTCTCTTCGCGCAGCTCGACGTCGGCCCGATCACCCCCGAGGCGCGTGAACTCACTGCGCAGACCATCAGCCGCGTGCGGGGCACCGACGAGGCCCGCGAAGGCTTCGCCGCCTTCCTGGGCAAGCGGCCCGCCAACTGGATTCCCCAATGACGATGACTTCGATTCCTGCCCTGAACCTCGCGCCGATGCTGGTCATCGGCGCCGGCATCATGGGCGCCGGCATTGCCCAGGTCGCCGCACAGGCTGGCCACCCGGTGCTGCTGCACGACGCCCGCGAAGGCGCCGCCGCCGAAGCGAAAGCTAGGCTCGCCAAGAGCCTCGACACGCTCGTCGCCAAAGGCAAGCTGACCGCCGACGCGGTCGCGCAGACGCTGGCGCGCATCACGCCGGTCACCGCGATCGAGGAGGCCGCGCCCGTGCGGCTGGTGGTCGAGGCGATCGTCGAGAAGCTCGACGTCAAGCGCGCGCTCTTCAAGCAACTGGAGGGCATCGTCGCCACCGACTGCGTGCTGGCGACCAACACCTCGTCGATTTCGGTCACCGCCATCGCCAACGGGCTGGCGCACCCGGCGCGGCTGGTCGGCATGCACTTCTTCAATCCGGTGCCGCTGATGAAGCTGGTCGAGGTCGTCTCCGGCTTGCAGACCGCGCCGGCCGTCGCCGAGGCGATCTTCGCGCTGTCGAAGACCTGGAGCAAGACGCCGGTTCACGCCAAGTCCACGCCCGGCTTCATCGTCAACCGCATCGCGCGGCCGTATTACGCCGAGACGCTGGCGCTGCTGCTGGAGCAGGCGGCCACGCCGGCGGTGCTCGACGCCTGCCTGCGCGCGGCGGGGTTCCGCATGGGGCCGTGCGAGCTGATGGACCTGATCGGCCACGACACCAACTTCTCGGTGACGCAGTCGGTCTACGAGGCGAATTTCTACGACAAGCGCTTCATGCCGTCGCTGGTGCAGCGCGAGATGGTCGATGGCGGCCTGTTCGGGCGCAAGACCGGGCGGGGCTTCTACGTCTACCCGAACGACGGCGCGGCGCTGCCCGTGGCGGTCCATGGCGCACCGAACACGGCCGGCGAGGTCACCGTGCATGGCATCGGCCCGATCGCCGACGCGCTGGAGCAGGCGGCCACCGCGGCGCTCTCGGCGCAAGGCTGGGGGCCGGCGCGGGTGACGGACAGCGGCTGGACCGGGCTGGCCATCGACGGCGCCCGGCTGATGCTGACCGACGGCCGCTGCGCGGCGCAGGTCGCCGCCGACACCGGCTGCCGCGACGTGGCGGTGTTCGACCGGCCGGTGGTGCTGCCGGTGGCAGCGGGGGCGGCGCTGGCGTATGCGGTGGCCGACAGTGCGTCGCCGGCGTGGCGCGATCAGGCCGCGGCGTGGCTGGCGGCGCTGGGCTTCGCGCCGCTGCCGCTGGCGGACGCACCGGGGCTGGTGGTCGCCCGCACGGTGGCGATGCTCATCAACGAGGCCGCCGACGCGGTGCTGCAGGGCGTGTGCTCGACGGCGGGCGCGGACGCGGCGATGAAGCTCGGTGTCAACTACCCGGCGGGGCCGTTCGAGTGGCTGTCGCGCTGGAGCGCGGGCGAGGTGATCGCGCTGCTGGACGCGCTGGACGCGCACTACCGCGGGGAACGCTACCGCGTCAGCCCCTGGTTGCGCCGCGCCGCCTAAGAGAACGCCAGGCACAGGACACCATGCAATACGCCGAGTTCTTCCCAGGCCAGGTCATCGAGGCTGGCCCGTACCACGTCACCGAGGCCGAGGTGCTGCAGTTCGCCACCGCCTACGACCCGCAGTGGTTCCACACCGACCCCGATGCGGCGGCGCAAGGCCCCTTCGGTGGCCTGATCGCCAGCGGCTGGCACACCTGCGGCATCGCGATGCGGCTGGTGGCGGATGCGGCGCTGGCCGGCTCCGAGTCGTTTGCCTCGCCGGGGCTGGCCTATCTGAAGTGGAAACATCCGGTGCGACCGGGCGACGTGCTGTGCGTGCGTGCCACGGTGCTGGAGACACGCCGCTCGGCGAGCCAGCCGCATCTGGGCATCCTGCGCTGGCGCTGGCAGCTCTTCAACCAGGCGCAGAACCCGTCGGTCGAGGTGCTCGACCTCGAAGCGACCAGCCTGTTCGACCTCAACCGCACCCGACCCGATCCGACCTGACCTGCACTGACCTGCACTGGACCCGACATGACCCACGCCTACATCTGCGACGCGATCCGCACCCCCTTCGGCCGCTACGGCGGCGCCTTGTCGAGCGTGCGCGCCGACGACCTCGGGGCGATCCCGATCAAGGCCTTGATGGCGCGCAACCCGAACGTCGACTGGGCCGCGGTGACGGACGTGCTCTACGGCTGCGCCAACCAGGCCGGCGAGGACAACCGCAACGTGGCGCGCATGTCGGCGCTGCTGGCGGGCTTGCCGATGGAGGTGCCCGGGGCGACGATCAACCGGCTGTGCGGCTCGGGCATGGACGCCGTGGGCAGTGCCGCCCGCGCCATCCGCGCGGGTGAAGCCGGCCTGATGATCGCCGGCGGTGTGGAGAGCATGAGCCGCGCCCCGTTTGTCATGCCCAAGGCTGAATCCGCCTTCAGCCGCAACAACGCGGTCTACGACACGACGATTGGCTGGCGTTTCGTCAACAAACTGATGAAGGCGCAGTACGGCGTGGACTCGATGCCGGAGACGGCGGAGAACGTGGCGACCGACTTCAAGATCGAGCGCGAGGCACAGGACCGCATGGCGCTGCGCTCGCAGCAGAACGCGGTGAAGGCACAGCAGGCGGGGGTCTTCGACAGCGAGATCACGCCGGTGAGCATTGCGCAGAAGAAGGGCGATCCGGTCCTCGTGACCAAGGACGAGCACCCGCGCGACACGAGCCTCGAATCCCTGGCCAAGCTCAAGGGCGTGGTGCGGCCGGACGGCACCGTGACGGCGGGCAATGCGTCGGGCGTGAACGACGGCGCGTGCGCGCTGCTGCTGGCCAACGAGGGCAGCGCCGCCCGCTACGGCCTGACGCCACGGGCGCGGGTGGTGGGCATGGCGACGGCGGGGCTGGCGCCGCGCATCATGGGCTTCGGTCCGGCGCCGGCCACGCGCAAGGTGCTGGCGCTGACCGGGCTGACGCTCGACCAGATGGACGTGATCGAGCTGAACGAGGCGTTCGCGGCGCAGGGGCTGGCGGTGCTGCGCGACCTGGGGCTGGCGGACGACGACGCGCGGGTGAATCCGAACGGCGGCGCGATCGCCCTCGGCCATCCGCTGGGCGCGAGCGGCGCGCGGCTGGTGACGACGGCGGTGAACCAGCTGCACCGCATGGGCGGGCGCTACGCGCTCTGCACGATGTGCATCGGCGTGGGGCAGGGGATCGCGCTCATTGTCGAGCGCGTCTGATCCGGCCTGGCGCCAGCCGCGTCATGGCGTCAGTGCTGGCAGCTTGAACTGTCCCACCTCGTCGCTGAGGTGTCTGGCTTGCTCCGCCAGCGCGTAGGACGCATTGCTGCTCTGCTCCACCAGCATCGCGTTCTGCTGGGTGGACTGGTCCAGTTCGGACACGGCGGTGCTCATCTCGACCATGCTGCGCTGCTGCACGCGGGCGGCTTCGGCGATCTCGTGGATCTGGCGGGCGACCTTGTCGGCGTTGGTCACGATGTTCTGCATGATCTGGCCGGCATCGGTCACGACCGTGGTGCCGTTGCGCACCTGGGTGAGGCTGGAATTCACCAAGGTCTTGATCTCCTTGGCGGCTGTGGCTGAGCGGCCCGCCAGTGCCCGCACTTCGGTGGCCACCACCGCGAAGCCCCGCCCGTGTTCCCCCGCGCGGGATGCTTCGACCGCGGCGTTGAGTGCCAAGATGTTGGTCTGGAACGCGATGCCGTCGATGGCGCTGATGATCTCGCTGATCCGTGTCGAGGCTTGGCGGATGTCCTCCATGGTGCGCACGACTTCGGCGACGACCTTGCCGCCCCGTGCCGCGACCGCTGCGCTGTCCTGGACGCTGCGGGTGGCTGCGTCCACGGTGTTGGTGGCCAGGGCCGCCGCCTCCGCGATGTGCTGCATCGTGGCGGTGGTCTGCTGCAGACTGACGGCGGCCTGCTCGGTGCGCACGGCCAGATCGGCGGCAGCGGTGGCGATCTCGTTGCTGGAGGTGTGGACCTGCGAGGCGCTGTCGATCACGACGCCCACCGTGCGCTGCAGGCTGGTCTGCATCTCGCGCAGGCTCAGCATCAGTTGGGCGGCCTCGTCGGTTCCCCAGGGCCGCGGGGCCGTGGTCAGGTTGCCCTTGCTGATTTCCTGGAGATGGCTGGCGACTTCGTTCAGTCCACCGATCATCACGCGGTAGAACGCCAGCATCAGGTAGAGCGCGATCGTCACGAAGCACAGGCTGATGGCCACCTGCAGGTTGCGGTGGCCGGCCAGCCGGTCGATGCGGGCCTGGAGCCGACGGTCGAGTTCTTCGAGCACCTGTCCGTTCAGCTCGTTCTGCTTGGCCGCCACGGCGTCGCCCAGGCGGGCATAGGTGGCGCGGTCGCCTTGCAGGGAGGCGCCCATGACCTGCTGCTGGACGCTGGACATGAAGGCATCGAACGCCTTGTCCGTGCCCACCATGTCGAACAGCCGTGCGGCAGTCGGGTCCTGGCCGATGCCGATCTGGTAGGAGGACTCGACTTCGTCGTCGATCAGGCGCTGGACGGCCGCCCATCGGGTCATCTGCTCGTGGCGGTGCGGGCTGTTCTCGGCGGTGTGCAGGATGAGCTGTCCCATCGCGTTGATCCGGGCGGTGTTTTCCGTCTGGCGGGGGCCGCGGATCACGGAGACGTTCATCATGTGGAACGTGTCCAGGTCGGGGTCCAGACTGAGCTGCGCGGTGTCGGCGACGCTGGCGACCAGCTTCAGTGCGGCGTCGATCAGGTCGGTGTGGGCCTGCAGGGTGTCGTCCGGCGAGGCCGCCACCGGGGTGTTGCGGAGGGCTTCATGCCGTTGCTGGAATGCGTCGTAGGCCGCCTGGTCCACGAACACGGCGCCGGACTGGTGGTGCTGCACGCGGATCCGCTCGAAAGCCGCGTCCAGCGGCGACTGCAGCGCCGGCAGGTCGGCGGGCTGCAGGGTGGCCGCCAGGCGGCGGGTCTGTGCAAGCTGGATGAAGTCGAGCACTGGCCTGAGGTAGGTCAGCCCTTGGCGTTCGGCCGTGGCCACGGTGATGCCCTGGCCGGCGCTCTGCCAGAGCTGCGCCAGGGTGACGGCCAGCGGGATCATGAACACCAGCGCGATCACGCTGGCCTTGGCCTTGAAACTGGACTGGCGGAACCAGCGCACCCCCGGCGACAGCCAGCCGTGATACCGAAAATACTCGCCCAAGCGACCTGTGTTTTTCATGTTCTGCGTCTTCCGAGTGCACTCAACGTGGTGTCAACTTGGCGACAGCGTAATGACAGGCTTCAGTGGGCGATGCGCCGAAATGGCTGAACGTGTCTCGGCATTTCATGCCGGCCGTCGGCCGTCAGTAGTGCGGCGGCAGTTCGTCCCGCAAGCTTCGGAACACCGGCACGCCGCTGTCACTGGTGCTGTGTCGCCGCAGCGTCTGCACTTCGCGGGCCAGCGCGTCGAGCTGCTGCTGCTGGCGGATGATGATCTGGTTGAGGTGGTCGACCAGGTCCTCGGTGAAGCTGGCCTTGATCTCGAGATCGGTCAGGCGCTGGTCGAGGGCGTGGGGCTGGGGCTGCTGTGGACGTTCCATGGCGCCATTGGACGCCAGATCCGCTGCCGGACATCCCGGGACCATTCAGCTTTGGCGCGGAACCGTCGAATAACGCGCCATGACGACACAGCCGATCCCGCTCCACTGTCGGCCGCTTCGCGTGCTGGCGCCCTTGGTGTTCGTGGCCCTGGTGCCGGTGGCGGCATCCGTGCTGGCGCAGGCACCCCGTCTCGTG
The DNA here is from genome assembly GCF_034519685.1 of Sphaerotilus sp. GTDB lineage: Bacteria > Pseudomonadota > Gammaproteobacteria > Burkholderiales > Burkholderiaceae_C > Sphaerotilus. The sequence goes on from NZ_JAXHOF010000006.1 coordinate 248,647, forward strand.
CCGGCCGACCACGGCGCGCAGATCCTTGATCCGCACACCGGTCTGGCATGGTCGCGCTGCGTGGAAGGTATGCACTGGAACGGCAAGACCTGCACCGGCCAGCCAGCGCGTGTCAGCCATGCCCAGGCGCTGGCGCTGGCGGCGGCGCGCAAGGACGCGGACGGGTTCGCCTGGCGGCTGCCGCGGGTCACCGAACTGCAGCGGCTGCTGCACCGGTCGGGTCCGCCGCCCGGGCTGGATCCGGTGCTGTTTCCCGCCGCACCCGCCGAGAGCCACTGGGCCATGACCGCCAGCATCGACACGAACATGTCGCCGATCAACCAGTACAACTACGCCAACATCCAGCGTGGTCGCACCGACGAGCACACCACCCAGCTGGCCTTTCTCCATGGCTGGACCGTGAATCCGGCGTCGGGCGAGGCACGCGGCGATGTGCTCAAGCGCACCGAGCTGCCGGTGCGGCTGGTCTGGTCGCTGCAGAACTGACATCATCGCGGCGTCACAAGGAGCCGTTTTCGATGAGCCTCTACGCCTTCCCTCCCGAACCCCAGGTGGCCGTGCCGGTCGCGGGCCGCGACACGCTGTTTCCGGTGCGCCGCCTCTACTGCGTCGGCCGCAACTACGCCGCACACGCCCGCGAGATGGGCTTCGACCCGGACCGCGAGCCGCCGTTCTTCTTCTGCAAGCCCGACAACAGCATCGTCGTCGCGCCGCCGGGGCAGACGGTCGAGTTCCCCTACCCGCCGCAGTCCGCCAACGTCCACCACGAGATCGAGCTGGTCGTGGCGATCGGGCGGGGCGGGCGCGACATCCCGGTCGATCAGGCGCTGCAGCATGTGTTCGGCTACGCCGTCGGGCTGGACATGACCCGGCGCGACCTGCAGTTCAAGATGCGTGACAAGGGCCGCCCGTGGGAACTCGGCAAGGCGTTCGACCAGTCGGCGCCGATCGGGCTGATCCACGCCGCCGAGGACATCGGCCACCCTGCGTCCGGCGCAATCTGGCTGCAGGTCGATGGCGCCGACCGCCAGCGCAGCGACATCGACGCGCTGATCTGGTCGGTGCCCGAGGTGATCGCCAACCTCTCGACCTACTTCGCGCTGCAGCCCGGTGACCTGGTCTACACCGGCACGCCCGAAGGGGTCGGCCCGGTCGAGCGTGGACAGACGATGTGTGGCGGCCTCGACGGGCTGGGCGAGATCCGCGTGCGGGTCGTCTGAACCGGGCGTTGCGCGCCGCTCAGAACCGCGTCTCCGCCCCCGGCGTGCGCATGCGCTGATAAATCTCGCGGGCATGCTGGACCCAGCCGTGGGTGGTCCAGCGGTGGAAGAGGATGCTGCCGCGGATCCATTCGTCGGCGGCGTAGGCGATGAAGATGCCCGGCAGCCCGAAGTACCGGCTCAGCACGACCGAGCCGACGCCAAGCACCAGGATCAGCGAGGCCATGCTCGCGGCCACCGGATAGACCACATCCCCCGTGGACCGCAGCGCGCCCAGCACGACGATGTTGGCCACCCGCCCGGTTTCCAGCGCAAAGGCGATCCACAGCAGGGTCTGCGCTGCGTCGATGATCTCCTGGTCACGCGTGAAGGCCCGCATCAGCCACGGAGCGCTCGCCGCGGCCAGCAGGGCCAATGCCCCGGAGGCGAGCATCCCGTTGCGCAGGCCCTTGCGCACGAGCTGGTGCGCGGTGCGGAACTCGCCCGCGCCGACGAGGTGGCCGACCATGATCTCGCAGGCCCAGCCGATCGACAGGCTCACCAGCATCACGTACTTGAGCGTCTGCAGCGTGTAGGCCTGCGCCGCCAGCGCCGGCACACCGAGCTTGGCCGCCGCCGCCAGCGACATCATGAAACCGATCCGGTAGACCAGCTCCAGCGACGCTGCCGGCACCCCCGTGCGCAGCACCGGCATCAGCGAGCGCACGGGGCAGACCCACCAGTCGCGCTGGTGCGGCACCAGCTTCAGCCGCAGCCGCCAGAAGCGCAGGTGCATGAACAGCCCGATCACCCGGCTGATGAGCAGCCCGACCGCGTAGCCGTACAGGCCCAGCCCGTCCCAGCTGCCCACGCCGCGCATCAGCACGAAGGCCAGCAGCAGGTGCACGCTGTGCATGACCAGCATCACCAGCAGCGTGTCGCGGGCGTGCAGATGGGCGCGCAGGATGGCGGCCATCGTCAGGTTGTAGGCCTCCAGCACCATCGCCAGCGCCAGCACCTGCATGTAAGGCGCCGCCAGCAGGCTGACCCCGAGCGGCGCGTTCAGCACGTCCAGCGTCCACTCGTTGGCCAGCAGCATCCATCCCGCCACGAAGGCGCCCGCCCAGGTGCTCGCCCCCAGCCCGACCAGCGCCGTGCGGCGCGCCGCCTCGGGCCGCTGGCCGCCCACCGCCTGCGTGATGCCCGCGCCGACCCCGATCGCCAGCACGCGGAACAGCACGAACAGCGTCTCCATCACCTGGTTGGCCATGCCGAAGGCACCCGCCGCCACGTCCGACGTCTGCGAGGCCAGCCACAGCCCGGCCATCGCCACGCTCATGCCGACCAGGAATTCACCGAGGATGGGGCCGGCGATGGCGTTCAGGCGTGGGCGGGCATGGGTGTTCATGGCGGCGAGGTCGGGGGAGGGCGGGAGTGCGCGGGCTGGAAGCGGTTCCATCCATTCTGCGGCGTAATCTTCGTGTAACCCAGTGCGGTGTTCCCGCCCAATGGAAAAGTTGGCGAGGGCTTGGTCAGGGGGGGGCGCCGGTGCGACAGATCCTTTGTTGCGATCACGGCTGCAAAAAAGTACAAATCTGTACTTTCCTGTGGCTCATCATGGAAAACACTGAGTCTTCAGTGCAATGGAGTACATGAACAGGCGGCTCAAGTATCGAGACATGCATCACGTCCCACCTATCGTTGCGCCTGTCGAACGGTTCCTTGTTCCTGTTCCACCCCCAAGAGGAGACACCCCATGAAGCTGACGCTCAACGCATCCCTGGCCCTGGCCTTCGGTCTGGCCGCCGGCCTGACGACGATGGCCCAGGCCGCCACCGAACTCGTGGTCGCCACCGTCAACAACGGTCACATGATCGAGATGCAGAAGCTCACCAAGCATTTCGAGTCCGCCAACCCGGACATCAAGGTCAAGTGGGTCACGCTCGAAGAAGGCGTGCTGCGCCAGCGCGTGACCACCGACATCGCCACCAAGGGCGGTCAGTTCGACGTGATGACCATCGGCATGTACGAAACCCCGATCTGGGGCAAGAAGGGCTGGCTGCAGGAACTCAAGACCGACGCCAAGTACGACGCCGACGACATCCTGCCCGCCATGCGCAATGGCCTGTCGGTGGACGGCAAGATGTACGCTGCCCCGTTCTACGGCGAAAGCTCGATGCTGATGTACCGCAAGGATCTGGCCGACAAGGCCGGCATCACCGTCGCGGCCAACCCGACCTGGGCCGACATCAAGACGCTGGCCAGCAAGATCCACGACCCGAAGAACGGCGTGTACGGCATCTGCCTGCGCGGCAAGCCGGGCTGGGGCGACAACATGGCCTTCCTGACCACGCTGGTGAACACCCATGGCGGCCAGTGGTTCGACATGCAGTGGAAGCCGCAGCTGAACTCCAAGCCCTGGAAGGACGCGATCACGTTCTACGTCGACCTGCTGAAGAACTACGGCCCCCCGGGCTCGTCGGCCAACAGCTTCAACGAGATCCTGGCGCTGTACAACGAAGGCAAGTGCGGCATGTGGATCGACGCGACGATCGCCGCCTCCTTCATCACCGACCCGAAGCAGTCCAAGGTCGCCGACAAGGTGGCGTTTGCCCAGGCGCCGACGATGGTCACCCCGAAGGGCGCCAACTGGCTGTGGGCCTGGGCGCTGGCGGTGCCGTCGGGCACCAAGAAGCAGGACGCGGCGCAGAAGTTCGTGAGCTGGGCGACCTCGAAGGAGTACATCGAGCTGGTGGCCAAGACCAACGGCTGGGCCGCAGTGCCGACCGGCACCCGCAAGAGCACCTACGCCAACCCGGCGTTCCAGAAGGCCGCCGTCTTCGCCGCGGCTGAAAAGGCCGCCATCGACAGCGCCAACCCGAACGACTCGACGCTGCCGAAGTCGCCGTATGTGGGCGTGCAGTTCGCCGCGATCCCCGAGTTCCAGGCGATCGGCATCGCGGTGGGCCAGCAGATGAGCGCTGCGCTGGCGGGCAAGACCTCGATCGACGCTGCACTGAAGGCCGGCCAGACCGCCGCCGAGCGCGAGATGAAGAAGGCCGGCTACTACAAGTGATCGGGCGATCCGTCCGACCGCCTGACCGCCTGACAACCGACTCCCTGTGGTGAGGTGAGACCGGGTCGGCGGGTGCGGTGGTGTCGCCACCACCGCACCCCAACCGACCCGCTTTGCCTCGATGCCGCACTCCGCTGGTGGCCTGAATGAACCGACTCCTTCCCCGCGCCCTGATGGCGCCCGCGGTGGTCACGCTCTTCCTGTGGATGATCGTGCCGCTGGTGATGACGCTGTACTTCAGCGTGATCCGCTACAACCTCATGCAGCCTGAGGCCACCGGCTTCATCGGGCTGGAGAACTTCGAATACTTCATCACCGACCCATCGTTCGGCACGTCGGTGGTCAACACGCTGCTGCTGCTGGGCAGCGTGATCGTCATCACCGTGCTGATGGGCGTCGGCATTGCGCTGCTGATCGACGACCCGTTCCCGGGACGCGGCCTGGTGCGCATCCTGCTCATCAGTCCCTTCTTCGTCATGCCGACGGTGAACGCGCTGCTGTGGAAGCACATGATGATGAACCCGATCTACGGCGTGCTCGCCCAGGTCTGGATGTTCTTCGGCGCGCAGCCCGTGGACTGGCTGACAGACTTCCCGCTGTTGAGCGTGATCATCATGGTGTCGTGGCAGTGGCTGCCGTTCGCGACGCTGATCTTCATCACGTCGCTGCAGAGCATGGACCGCGACCAGCTCGAAGCCTCGCGCATGGATGGTGCGACCTACCTGCAGCAGTTGCGCTACCTCTACCTGCCGCACCTCGGGCGCTCCGTCGCGGTGGTGGTGATGATCGAGATGATCTTCCTGCTGAGCGTGTTCGCCGAGATCTACACGACCACGGGCGGCGGCCCGGGCGACGCCAGCACCAACATGGCCTTCCTGATCTTCAAGCAGGCGCTGCTGAACTTCGACGCGGGCGTGGCCTCGGCGGGCGCGCTGTTCGCCGTCGTGCTGGCCAACATCGCGGCGATTTTCCTGATCCGCCTGGTCGGCAAGAACCTCGACAAGTGAGCGACCTCCCCATGGCCCGACCCTCGACTTCCTTTGTTTCCACGCTGACGCCCGCGCTGCTGCTGCGCACGGCAGTGGCCTGGACTGTCACGCTGCTGCTGTTCTTCCCGCTGGGCTGGCTGGTGCTGACGGCGTTCAAGACCGAGCTGCAGTCGATCGCGGTACCGCCGCTGCTGTTCTTCACCCCCACGCTGGAGAACTTCCACGAGGTGCAGGAGCGCAGCGACTACCTGCTCTATGCGCAGAACTCGCTCGTCACCAGCGTGGCCTCGACGCTGCTGGGCCTGCTGCTGGCGGCCCCGGCGGCGTACTCGATGGCCTTCTTCAAGGGCCCGCACACCAAGGACGTGCTGATGTGGATGCTGTCCACGAAGATGATGCCGGCGGTGGGCGCGCTGATGCCGATCTATGTGCTGGCGCAGTGGTCGGGCCTGCTCGACACGCAGCTCGGGCTGATCATCATCTTCACGCTGAGCAACCTGCCGATCATGGTGTGGATGCTGTACTCGGGCTACAAGGACATCCCGCCCGAGATCCTCGAAGCCGCGCGCATGGACGGCGCGACGCTGTGGCAGGAGTTCCGCCAGGTGCTGCTGCCGCTGTCGCTGGGCGGGCTGGCGTCCACGGGGCTGCTGTGCCTGGTGCTGAGCTGGAACGAGGCGTTCTGGAGCCTGACGCTGAGCGCGGCCAAGGCCGGCACGCTGGCGGCGCTGATCGCCAGCTATTCGAGCCCCGAGGGGCTGTTCTGGGCGAAGTTGTCGGCGGCCTCGCTGATGGCCATCGCGCCCATCGTCGTGTTCGGCTGGTTCAGCCAGAAGCAACTGGTGCAGGGCCTGACCTTCGGCGCCGTCAAGTAAGACACGAGAGACAAAAGAGACTCCCATGGCATACCTCCAACTCCAAGGCATCGAGAAGTTCTTCGGCGAGCACCGCGCGATCAAGGGCATCGACCTGTCGATCCAGCAAGGTGAATTCGTGGTCTTCGTCGGCCCGTCGGGCTGTGGCAAGTCGACGCTGCTGCGCCTGATCGCCGGGCTGGAGCGCATCGACGGCGGCAAGCTGCTGCTGGACGGCCGCGACATCACGCACCTGCCGTCCAGCCAGCGCGACCTCGCGATGGTGTTCCAGAGCTACGCGCTCTACCCGCACATGAGCGTCTACGAGAACATGAGCTTCGCGCTCAAGCTCGCGGGTGTTGACCCCAAGGTGATCCGCGAGAAGGTGGAGCGCGCGGCCAAGATCCTGAATCTCACCACCTACCTCGACCGCACCCCGAAGGCGCTGTCCGGCGGCCAGCGTCAGCGCGTGGCGATCGGCCGCGCCATCGTGCGGGCTCCGAAGGTGTTCCTGTTCGACGAGCCGCTGTCGAACCTGGACGCGGCGCTGCGCGGCCAGACGCGGGTGGAGATCGCCAAGCTGCACCGTGACCTCGGCGCGACCACGATCTACGTGACGCACGACCAGGTCGAAGCCATGACGCTGGCCGACCGGATCGTCGTGCTGCGCGACGGGGTGATCGAGCAGGTGGGCACGCCGCTGGAGCTGTACGACAAGCCCGCGAACCAGTTCGTCGCGCAGTTCATCGGCTCGCCGCAGATGAACGTCATTGAAGGCAAGCATGTGCCGACGGTGCCGGGCGTGCCGGCGGGCGGCTTCCTTGGCCTGCGGCCGGAGGACGTGACGCTGCAGCCGGCGGCGCAGGCGAGTGCAGGCGGCCTGCCGGGCACGGTCGAGCTGGTCGAATCACTGGGCGCGGAGACGCTGATCTACGTGAGCACCGACAGCGGCGCGCAACTGGTGGCGCGCCAGGCCACGCGCTCGGCGCTGCGCAACGGTGACCGTGTCGGCATCGTCGTCGAGGCCGCCAACGCGCACCGCTTTGATGCGCAGGGCCGTGCCGCCCGCGCGGTGTGAACAGGGAGGGGGAACCGAATGAACCAAGCTTTCCAGGGAAAAGTCGCGGCCGTCACCGGCTCGGCCTCGGGCATTGGCCGGGCGAGTGCCGAGGCGCTGCTGGCCGGTGGTGCGCGGGTGGTGCTGATCGACCGTGACCCTGTCGGGCTGGCGGCGATGCGGGCACAGCACGGCGACGCCGTCATGCCGCTGGTGCTCGACTTGCTCGACCCGGCGCAGTGCAAGTCGCTGGTGCCGAGCGTGCTCGCGCTCGCCGGCCGGCTCGACATCCTGCACGCCAACGCCGGCCTGTACGTCGGCGGCGATCTGGTGGACGCGGACACCGACGCGATCGACCGGATGCTGCACCTGAACATCAACGTCGTGATGAAAAACGTCCGCGACGCGCTGCCGCACATGATCGCGCGCGGCTCGGGCGACATCCTCGTCACCAGCTCGCTCGCGGCGCATTACCCGACGCCGTGGGAGCCCGTCTACGCCTCGTCGAAATGGGCGATCGACTGCTTCGTGCAGACGACGCGCCGGCAGGTCTTCAAGCACGGCATCCGCGTCGGCGCGATCTCGCCGGGGCCGGTGATGACGGGGCTGCTCGCCGACTGGCCGGCCGACAAGCTCGCCGAGGCGCGCGCGTCGGGCAGCCTGCTCGACCCGGCCGAGGTCGGCGAGGTCATCACCTTCATGCTCACCCGGCCGCGCGGCATGACGATCCGCGATGTCGTGATGATGCCGAGCCACTTTGATCTCTGAGCGATCTCTGACCTTCCGTACAACCTTCACCGACACGACGCCCACCATGAACGTCATCCTGCACCTTGGCCTGGGTTCGTTCCACCGCGCCCACCTGGCCGTCTACCTGCACGCGCTGCGCAAGACGGGCGACACCACATGGCAACTGGCGGGCGGCAACACCCGCCCCGACATGGCCGAGACGATCGCCGCGCTGGCCGCCCAGGGCGGCGCCTACACGCTGGAGACCATCTCCCCGGCGGGTGAGCACCGCTACGAGCGCATCACCTCGATCCGCCAGGTCATCCCCTACACGCCCGACCTCGCCGGCCTCGTCGCGCAAGGCACCAGCGCCGACACCAAGATCATCTCCTTCACCGTCACCGAGGCCGGCTACTACCTCGACGCGCACAACCGCCTCGACCTCGCCACCTTCGCCGACCTGCGCGCCGACCTCGACGCCGCGCGCGCCGGCCAGCCCGGCTCGACGATCTACGCCGCGTTGACCGCTCTCCTGCGCGCCCGCATGGCCAGCGGCGCGGGGCCGGTCACGCTGCTCAACTGCGACAACCTGCGCCACAACGGCGACCGCTCGCGCGGCGGGCTGCTGGAGTTCATCGGCCTCGTCGGCGACACCGCGCTGCTCGACTGGGTGCAGACCCACACCACCAGTCCGAACGCGATGGTGGACCGCATCACGCCGCGCCCGACCCCCGACGTGCGCGAGCGTGTGCTGGCCGCGACCGGCGTGGACGACCCGGCCGCGCTGATGGGCGAGAGCTTCATCCAGTGGGTGATCGAGGACCGCTTCATCGCCGGCCGCCCTGCGTGGGAGGCCGTCGGGGTCGAGATGGTCACCTCGGTGGACGCCTACGAGGAAGCCAAGATCCGCCTGCTCAACGCGACGCACTCGTGCATCGCCTGGGCCGGCACGCTGGTCGGCTACCTCTACATCCACGAGGGCACGCACGACCCGGTGATCCGCCGGATGGCGTTCGACTACGTCACCGACGACGTGATCCCCGTGCTCGACACGCCCGAGCACCCGTGCCCGATCGACCTGCCGGCCTACCGCGACGTGGTGCTCGACCGCTTCGGCAACCCCGCCATCCGCGACACCAACCAGCGCGTGGCGATGGACGGGTTCAGCAAGATCCCTGGCTTCATCGCGCCGACGGTCCGCGAGCGGCTGGCACGCGGCGAGACGATCGACAGCGTGGCGATGCTGCCAGCGCTGTTCCTGGCCTACCTGCAGCGCTGGCACGCGGGGCAGATCCCCTACACCTACCAGGACCAGGCGATGGACCCGGCGGTGGCGTACGCGGTCTGCGACGCGGCGGACCCGGTGGCGGCGTTCTGCGCCGACCGGCCGCTGTGGGGCGAGCTGGCCGGCGACGCGCGGCTGGTCGCGGCCGTGCGCGGGGCCGGCGAGCGGGTCGCGCGCTTCGTGGCCGAACACACCGGGCCCGCTGCCGGATAAGCTCCCGGCCATGCCCGCCAGACCCCGCTCCACGCCACGCCAGATCAAACCCGAGCTGGAGCACGACTACGCCCGCTCGCCCGATCTGGGCTACGAGGCGCCGGGTGAGGCCGGGTTCATCCGCTGTCTGTCGCACGGCTTCCCGACGCCGCTGGCGCGCTGGCACTACCACGACGAGTACGAGCTGCACCTCATCACCAGCACCTCGGGCAAGGCCTTCGTGGGCGACTGGATCGGCCAGTTCCAGCCCGGCCACCTCGTGCTGACCGGCCCGCGCCTGCCGCACAACTGGCTGTCGATGGACCTGCCGGAAGGCGGCGTGCCCGAGCGCGATCTGGTGATCCAGTTCCACCACGAGCCGATCACGCGCTCGGCCGCCAACATCCCCGAGCTGGCCGAGGTGCTGCCGCTGCTGGAACGGGCGCGGCACGGCATCGAGTTCTTCGGCATGGGCGAGCGGGCGCAGCAGCACTGGCACCGCGTCAAGGCTGGTCGCGGGCTGCGGCGCTTCACCGCGTTCTGCGACTTCCTGTGCGACCTCTCGGCGAGCACCGACTACCGGCTGCTGTCGAACGTGCAGATGCAGAGCGTGGACGACGACGACTCGCTCGACCAGATCGACGCCGTGGTCAGCCGCATCACCGACAACCTCGCGCAGCCCTTTTCGGCGGCCGACATCGCGGTCGAACTCGGCATGAGCGAGAGCCGCTTCAGCCGCTTCTTCCGCCGCGCCACCGGCAACACCTTCACCGACTTCGTCAACCGCGTGCGCATCAACCGCGCCTGCCAGTTGCTGATGGAGTCGGACCGGCTGATCACGCACATCTGCTACGAAGTCGGCTTCAACAACGTCGCCAACTTCAACCGCCGCTTCCTGGAAATCAAGGGCATGACCCCGAGCGAGTTCCGCAAGCAGGCGGACAACCGTTTCGGGACCACTGCATGTACCTAGGCATCGATCTCGGCACGTCCGAAGTCAAGTTCCTGCTGCTCGACGCGCAGCACCAGATCCACGCCGTCGTCGGCGAGCCACTGACCGTGCAGCGCCCGCAGCCGCTGTGGAGCGAGCAGGCGCCCGCCGCGTGGTGGGCAGCGACCGAGCGGGCGATGCAGCGGCTGAAGGCGGAACACGGCGCGGCGCTGGCGCAGGTGCGCGCGATCGGGCTGTCCGGGCAGATGCACGGGGCGGTACTGATGGACGCGGCCGGCGAGGTGCTGCGGCCGGCGATCCTGTGGAACGACGGGCGCAGCGGGGCCGAGTGCGCCGAGCTGGAGGCGGCGTGTCCGCGGCTGCACGCCATCGCCGGTAACCTGGCGATGCCCGGCTTCACGGCGCCGAAGCTGCTGTGGGTGCGCCGGCACGAGCCGGCGGTGTTCGACCGCACGGCCACGGTGCTGCTGCCCAAGGACTGGCTGCGCTTCATGCTGACCGGCGAGCGGGTCGGCGAGATGAGCGACGCGGCGGGGACGCTGTGGCTCGACGTGGCGGCGCGGCGCTGGTCGCCTGAAGTGCTGGCCGCCACCGGCTTGACCGAGGCGGAAATGCCGCGGTTGGTCGAGGGCAGCGCGGTGTCGGGGGTGCTCAAGGCCGAGCTGGCCGAGCGCTGGGGCCTGTCGGCGGGCGTGGTGATCGCGGGCGGCGGCGGTGACAACGCGGCCAGCGCGGTCGGCATCGGCGCGGTGCGGCCGGGCGAGGGCTTTGTCTCGCTGGGCACGTCGGGCGTGATCTTCCTGACCAGCGACCGTTTCCGCCCGAACCCGGCCAGCGCGATGCACGCCTTCTGCCACGCGCTGCCCGGCACCTGGCACCAGATGAGCGTGATGCTCAGCGCCGCCAACGGGCTGCGCTGGGTGACGCAGCTCGTCGGCGCGGCCAGCGAGGCGGTGCTGCTCGAACAGGTCGCGCAGATGACGCCGTCGCAGCGCGAACGCGCGCCGCTGTTCCTGCCCTACCTCAACGGCGAGCGCACGCCGCACAACAACCCGCACGCGCAGGGCAGCTTCTTCGGGCTGACGAATGACCACGACGCGGCGGCGCTTGGGTATGCGGTGGTGGAGGGCGTGACCTTCGGGCTCCTGGACGGGTGGCACAGCCTGGGCGTGCAGCCGGGGGAGGTGGCGAGCCTGTCGCTGGTCGGCGGCGGGGCGCGCAGCGCGCTGTGGGCGCAGATGCTGGCCAGCGCGATCGGGGTGCCGATGGTGACGCGGCAGGGCGGCGAAGCGGGCGGGGCGCTGGGGGCGGCGCGGCTGGCGTGGCTCGCGGAGGGCGGGGCGGTGGACGAGGTCTGCCGGGCGCCGGAGGTGGCGGCGACGTTCGTGCCGGATGCGGGCGAGGCGGCGGTGCTGGGTCCACGGTATGCGCGATTCAGGGCGTTGTATCTTGCGGTCGAAGGCTTGTTCTCTACTGTTCCGCGTCAATCAGGGTGAGAAGAGCGCGTCAATCAAGGTGAGAAGAACGGCGGGGGTGGGAGCCTGGAGGGCGTAGCCCGACAGGCTCCCACCCCGCTGGCGAGGATCTGCCCGTGGGGCACTTCGTTGGTGATCGCGGTGAGTCCGGTATGAAGGGGTTTCTCGACCTTGCGAGGACCTTCGTGCCGGGAAGACACATCCACGATCACCAGATGAGGTTGTTCATGAAGCTCAGGCTCTCCAAGACACTGCCGGTAGCGGCGGCCCAGGCAGGTATCAGTGTGGCCACGGCCTACCGCTTTGGACACGACCCACGGCTGCCGTCGGACAAGCAGACCCAGCGCGAGCGACGGCGTGCCGACCCGCTGGCCGACCTCTTCGAGGCCGAAGTTGTCCCGCTGCTGCAGGCCGCCCCCGGCCTGCGGCCGATAGCGATCTTCGACGAGTTGAGGCGGCGCCATGCGGACCTCCCGCCCGGCGTTCGCCGCACCCTTGAGCGCCGAATCCGCGCCTGGCGAGCCTTGCATGGCGAGGAACGCGACGTGATGTTCCGCCAGGTGCATGAGGCCGGTCGCATGGGGCAGTCCGACTTCACCGAGATGGGCGACCTGGCCGTCAGCGTGGCCGGCTTGCCGCTGGACCACAGGCTGTACCACTTCCGACTGGTGTGCTCGGGCTTTGAGCACGCCCACGTCATCCTGGGCGGCGAGAGCTACGTCGCGCTGGCCGAAGGCCTGCAGAACGCGCTGTGGGCGCTGGGCGGCGCGCCGCGCGAGCATCGCAGCGACAGCCTGTCGGCGGCGTACCACAATCTCGACGCCGATGCGCGCGAGGACCTGACCTCGCGTTACGACGCCCTGTGCGCGCACTACCAGATGGAGCCCACCCGCAACAACCGCGGCGTGGCCCACGAGAACGGCGCCATCGAGAGTTCGCACGGGCACTTGAAGCACGCGGTGCGCGACGCGCTGCTGCTGCGCGGTGCCGCGGACTTCGCCGACCTGGCCACCTACCGCCGATTCATCGACGAGATCGTCAGCCGCAAGAACACCCGCAACGGCCCTCGCATCGACGCCGAGCGCTCGCTGCTGCAGCCCTTGCCGCCGACGCGCACCTGCGACTACGAGGAGACCTTCGTCTGCATCACCTCGTCGGGCGGCTTCACGCTGCGCAAGGTCTTCTACACCGTGCCCTCCCGGCTGATCGGGCATCGGGTGCGCGTTCGGCTCTATGACGACCGGCTGGAGTTGCTGCTGGGCGCGACCTTGCTGATGACGCTGCAGCGCGGCCGCAGTGGTGCCAACGGCAAGCACGGCCATGTCGTCGACTACCACCACGTCATCCATGCGCTGCGGCGCAAGCCCATGGCGCTGCTCAGCCTGGTCTACCGCGACCAGCTCTTCCCCCGGCAGGCCTATCGCCGAACGTTCGAGTTCCTGTGCGAAGAGTTGCCCGAGCGAGCGGCCTGCAAGCTGATGGTGGCGCTGCTGAGCCTGGCGCACGACCGGTCCTGCGAGGCGCAGTTGGCGGCCGTGCTGACCGATGATCTGGCGCATCGACGCCTGCCCGACATCCTGGCCTTGCTGGCCCGCTTCGCACCGGACCCGGCCCGCTTGCCGGACGTCTCGGTACAACTGGCACCACTGAGTTCCTACGACGTCCTGATGGACACGGCTGTGCAGGTGGCCGCATGAACGAGAACTTCGATGCCGCGCGGCTGACGTTGCTGCTGTCGGAGCTGCGCCTGCCGGCCACCAAGCAGCTCTGGGCCAGCTTCGCCGAACAGTCGGACAAGGAGGGCTGGCCGGCCGCACGGCTGCTCACGGTGATCGCAGAGAACGAACTGGCCGAGCGCGACCGGCGGCGCATCGAGCGGCACCTGGCCGAGGCCAGGCTGCTGCCGGGCAAGACGCTGGACAACTTCGACTTCAACACCGTGCCCATGGTCTCCAAGGCCCAGGTAATGGCGCTGTGCGCCGGCGACGAATGGCTGCGCAACGGCTCCAACATCCTCCTGCTTGGACCGCCGGGCGGCGGCAAGTCCCACCTGTCCTCAGCCATCGGCCTGGCGCTGCTGGAGAAGGGCTGGCGGGTGCTGTTCGCGCGGACTTCGGATCTCGTGCAGCGCCTGCAGGTGGCCCGCCGGGAGCTGGCATTGGAGGCGGCGCTGACCAGGCTCGACCGCTTCGACGTGCTGATCCTGGACGACCTGGCCTACGTCAGCAAGGACCAGGCGGAATCGTCCGCCCTGTTCGAGCTGATCAGCACGCGCTACGAGCGCCGCTCGCTGATCATCACGGCCAATCAACCATTCGGCGAATGGGGAAAAGTCTTCCAGGATGCCGCCATGACCCTGGCCGCTGTGGACAGGCTTGTCCACCACTCCACCATCTTCGAGATGAACGTGGAGAGCTACCGTCGGCGCACCGCCATTGAACGCAAGCAAGTAGGGGCAGGACGGCCAGCCAGCTATGCGACACCGAGGAATGTCGGTGGGTCCAAACCCGGCGACAGCACGCCCGTCGCATAGAGCTGCGGCGCGACAATCAAATGTCGGGCATGATCGTCGCGCCGCGACACTGTTCTCATCCAGATTGTCGCGCGCCTCTCATCCAGATTGACGCGCCACACTCTACCGCGTGACTTGAGACTACATACCCAAAAGGGGCACCTTTTGGTGCCCCTTTGGTCTGGATATCGAGTTAGCCGAGCAGATGCTTGACGATCTCGACGATGCAAGCAATCGCATCAGCAGCGTACGCGGCAATCAAGTTGCACAGTACGTCGTAGATGAACTTCTTCATGAGTCCTCTCCCTTGTCGGCCGGTGGTCGGGAGCGACAGGCTGGGCCGCAGACAGCTCTGTCACACGTCGCTGGCGGCGCTCAACGGCTTTGTTGCACAACTCCGCCGAAGCCGAGTTCCCCCTGACCCCAGACGGAGTTACGCCATAGCCTGCGTCACCGGGGTGCCCAGGTGGGTGAAGCGGTTGAGCACCGCGGCCCTCACCTGCAACTCCACCACCTGCCGCTCGAAGGTGCGTGCCATCACCCGCTCGCCCAGCAGCTTGAAGCAGCGCATCTTCGTCTCCACCAGCGAGCGCCGGTGGTAGCCGCTCCACTTCTTCCAGATCCCCCGGCCCAGCCGGTTCGTCGCCCGCAGTATCTCGTTGCGCGCCGCCGCCCCCGGCCGCTTGGCCTTCCACGGCTGGGCGTTCTTGCGCGTCGGAATCACCGCCTCGGCTCCCCGCTCGGCGATCGCGTCGTGGCAGTCCTGCGTGTCATACGCCCCATCCCCGCTCACCGACAGCACCGCCTCCTCGTCCGGAATCTGCCCGAGCAGCTCCGGCAGCATCGGCGCATCCCCCACGCTGTTGTCCGTCACCTCGATCGCCCGGATCTCCAGCGTCTGGGCGTCGATCCCCAGGTGTACCTTGCGCCACTGCCTGCGGTACTCCGCCCCGTGCTTCTTGGTCTTCCACTCGCCTTCGCCCAGCATCTTGATGCCCGTCGAGTCCACCAGCAGGTGCAGCCCGCCCCGGCTCGGCCTGGCCTTGATCTCCACCGTCAGCCGCTTCTCCCGGCGGCTCATCGTGCTGTAGTCCGGCGCCTGCCACTCCAGCCCCGACAGCCCCAGCACGCTCTGCACGAACCCCTGCGTCTGGCGCAGCGCCAGTCCGAACAGCACCTTCATCGTCAGGCAGCACTGCACCGCCGCGTCGCTGTACATCGCCGGTCGCCCCGGCTTGCCGCTGACCGGTGCGGCCTGCCACGCCATGTCCCGGTCCAGCCACATCGTCAGCGAGCCCCGCGCCCTCAGCGCCTTCGTGTACGGCGCCCAGTTCTTCGTCACGTACTTCTGCTTGGCTGGCTTGCTCATCCTGTCAGCCTACCTCACCGCTCGACCATCGGCCGGCGGGGTGGGTTGTGCAACAAAGCCGTTTGGTGGCGTCTTTGCCCTCGGCGTGGTTGAGCGTGAGCTTGGCTTCCCAGTTGTTCGGCAGTGTGTGCGCGTATTCGGCAAACACGCTTTGCCGGCGGTTGTTCCAGAGCGTCCAGTCTTGCGAGGTTGAGGCCGATACATCGAACTCGGCCAGCGAGCCGTCGGCGTAGGGCAGGGTCAACGAGCCCCACATCGGGGAGCGCTGCTTGGAGTCCTGGTAGTTCAGGCCCAGGGTCAGGATGCCGTTGTCGCCGACCTGGCCTTCAACAATGGCAGACAGGGCGGTGCGCTTGTTGTTCAGCGCGCGAAGGTAGGAGTCCTTGTCTTCTTGAGCCACCACCAGGCGGGCAGCCCACAGACCGTCTTTGGACAGCACCTTGTTGTAGTCCAAGGCCGCACGCTTTTGGCCGTACGAGCCGATGGTGAACTGCACCTCGCCACCGTCCTTGTTGGTGGGCCGTTTGCGCACGTAGTTGATGGTGCCCGAGGCCGTGCCCACGCCCGTGAGCAGGCCATTGGCGCCCCGGATCAGCTCGATCTTCTCGAACAGAAAGGTATCCAGCTGGCTTTCGCCGATGCCCCAGTCGTTGGTCGTACCCAGACCGTCGACCTGGGTCAGCATGATGTCGAACCCGCGTGTGCTGAAAGACGTGCGGTTGGTTTCCCACTCGTCCACAGTCAAGCCGGTGCCGAAGCGCAGTGCGTCGTTGCTGTCGGTGGCGCCGAAGTCGCGCAGGGTGTCCTTGTCGATGGTGCTGATCGATTGCGGCGTGTCCTTGACCGCCATCGGCAGGTTGGTCGCACCCTTGGAGACGCGGTTTTCGCGCTTGGCTGTTATCACGACGGTGGACAACTCCGCCGCCTGGGTGGCGGACGACGCGACCTGGGGCGAAGAAACTGTGGCTGAGGCGGGTGCAGACTGAGCGCGCAGGGTGGCCGGGATCAGGCCACCAGCGAGCAGGGCTGCCACAAGGGCCATGGGATGTTGGCGAGCGAGACGGTTCATGGGACAAGAGACAGCAACGTGTCTTCCGTAGGCGGGTGGAAGGGATCGCTGGCTTTTGGCACGCCGGTCGGCTCGGGCGATGGGCCCCGTCCGCGCTGCGTCAATGGCTTGCTGAATTGGTAATGATAACCATTCTTATTCAATTCGCTCGGTCTTGCGTCGAACGGGTACAACGCTTGGGTCTTGAAATTCCTGGGTTGCGAGCGGACTCGACTGGGCGAACCGTCACGCCTGAGCACGGCATCTGATGCTCTGGGGTGTGTTCACGCGGCCACTTTTGGGTTGCCAGGCCTGGGGGCTGGCGGGTCGTAGCAAGCCCAGTGGTTGTCGATACGCAGGCCGCCGGCACGTGCGAATGACGCGACGCTGTTGTCGATGCCATCGCGCCCGTGGGCCATCGCGTGCTCGCTGCCGCCAGCAATCCAACCGAGCTTGTCCAGCGGCGCAACCGCACACACCTTCGCCAACGGGTGATGCGCCACCCATCGCCCCTGCAAATCGAACTGCGCCACGCGCCCGGCGCGGGTGGCGCTCAGCATGAAACCTGCCGGCCGCGCAACGATGTCGCCGGCATAACCTTGCAGCGGCGCTCGTTCACCCACCCGCAAGTGCTGCCCGTCCCACAGGGCGATGAGTGGTGCGTCTCGTCGGTCTTCGGCAGCGTCGTGTTCGGCCTGCAGCGCCACGCCGACCAGGCCATTGCCATGCCGCGCCAGGTGCCGCAACGACAGCCGTTTGTCTGCCAGGCGCCAGGCACCCTGCGGGGCACCCTGGGCGTCCAGCCGCACCAGGCTGGAATCCATGGTGGACCGGTCGCCCTTCACGCGACCGCTTTCCGGGCGCGTGGGCACGCCGCCGTTGGCGACCAGCCAGCCGCCCTCAGGCAATGCCAGCACCGCATGCGGGTCGGTGCCGCCGGTGGGCCACTCTTGCAGCACGGCCAGCGTTTGCGCGTCGCGGCGCACCAGCAGGCCGGCGCCGTCGGCTGCATCGGTTTCGGTGCACACCAGCGCGTGTTGGCCGTCCGCCTGCACATGCCCGTTGAAGCTGCGGTCGGCCTCGCTCCAATGCCAGCGTGCCGTGGCTGCCGGGCTGCCCGGGCGCCAGCGCAGCATCCAGGCGCCGGGGCGGCGCGCCACCGCCACGAGTGTGGCGTTGGGGCCAGGCAGCACCGCATGGGCGCGGGTGGGCACCTGCAAGGCATGGCGGATGCGCAGCGGTGCCGGCGCGGTGGCATCAGCCCCGCCGGGTGCTGTCAACTCGAGCACGCCGACATGGTGGCAGCCTTCGGCGTCGTCCCAGGCCGCAGCCATGGCAACGACCCGGGTGGCTTCTCTTGCCTGAACCGCTACAGGCGCCGCCAGCAGCGCGGCCACGGCGTGAAGGCAGGCCCGACGGGTGATGCCCGCGCCCGCAGCGGAAGCGTCAGTCGCCGTCGGCATCCGAGAAGCCCACTCGCACCTCCAGCGCAGGCGCCACCTCCGCCTCGGCCAGGTGCTTGGCCTGGCCAAGCTGCTGCGCCGCGCGCGCCATGGTCGCGGGCCGGTTGTCGGCAGCGCCGCGCACGCCACGGCCGGCCTGGCCCATGGCCGCGTTCAATTGGTCAGCCAGCGTGTTGCGGCCACGGCCGCGCAAGTAGGTCTCGATGGGCACCAGCTGCCCCTGGCTACGCGGTGGCGCCGCCTGGCCCGCGAAAACGGCCGCTGCCTGCAGCGCCTGCCAACGCGCCGCACGTTCTTCGGCATCGATGCCAGCCCAGGGCCGCAGCGCAAGCGGCGCCTTGGCGCCCCGCGCGCGGGCCTCCTCCACCGGCCGCACCAGGCGCTGCAGGCGCAGTTGTTCCAGCCCGCCGATCCATTGGTTCAGGATTTCTCCGAAGGCCGCCACCACGGCTTCATCGTCCATCTCGCGTTCGGCCCCTGCCGCAAAGGCCTCGGCCACGGCATTGGCTTCACGTTGCAGGTCTCGCGCTGCTTCGGTGGCAAAGGCGCGGGCTGCGTCGTTGCGGGGTGCGGCCGGTGCCCACAGCAGCCACTCCAGCGCACCCAGGCCCTTGGCCGCGCTGCCGACGCGGTCCATCGCCGCTTCGCCAGACGGTGCGCCGTCGATCGCGCGCAACACCAGCGGGGTGCGCACGGGCTGAAAGTCCACCCGGCGGGCGCTGCGGCGAGTCACCAGGGGCCCGGTCGCGACAGAAGACAGTGCCGCCCAGGCCAGGGTTGCGGTTTTCCACGCTGTGCGGGCTTCTTCAACCGAGCCGGTGCCACCATCCAGCACCCGCACCAGCGCTGTACAAGCGGCCTGCCACGCGCGGGCGCGGGGCAGCGCGTGGCCTTGCAGGAAGCCCTTGACGAAATCTTGCGGGCCATACAGCGGCACCGCAACCTGGCGCCAGTTCGACTGCGCCCAGGCGGGCATGGCCGCCGCGTGGGCCGCCATGCCGACGAGTACAACGCGACGTTGCATCACAGTGACTCCACAAACTTGACCAAGGCGTCGCGGTCGCGGCGGCTGAACTTCAACACCTGCTGGCGGCTGGCCTCGGCCTCGCCACCGTGCCACAGGATGGCTTCCAACACGCCATCGGCACGGCCGTCGTGCAGCAGGCGCTGGTGGCCATTGACACCGCGGATCAGGCCGACACCCCACAGCGGCGGCGTCTTCCACTGGCGGCCGCTGGCCGCAAAGTCGGGCCGGCCATCGGCCAGGGCTTCGCCCAGGTCGTGCAGCAGCAGGTCGGTGTACGGCCAGATGCGCTGCCCCACCACCTTGGGCGACGCCAGCGCCGGGAACGGCGGCTCGCCGGTGGTGTAGCTGGGCCGGTGGCAGGCGGCACATTGCGCCTGCTGGAACAGCACCTGCCCGCGCTGCACCTGTGGGTCGTCCGCCCGGCGCCGGGCAGCGGGCGCCAGGGTGGCCTGGTAGAACACCACGTCGCCCAGCGTGCGGTCGTCGATCTCGGGCGCACCGTCGTGGCCGCCAGGCACCGCCGTGCGGCAGTCGGCCTGGGCGCCGGTGCAGGCTTGCTGCGGGTGCTTGCTCGACGTGATGCCGATGTCGCCCAAGAAGGCGCCGGCCGTTTGGTGCGCCAGGCTGGCCACGTTGGCCTTCCAGCCAAAGCGCCCCACCCGCGCTTCGCCTGCAAACGCATCCCATACCCGGTTGGGCTGGCCCTTGATGGGGCCCTGCGCTGCGGCCTGCTCGGCGGCGTTGGCCAGGATGTCGCGCTCGGCAATCGCCTCCAGCAAGCCCACGCCGGCCAGCTGCGGCGCGATGCGTGGGCTGGCCATCACATCGGCGCGCATCGGCCCGTAGCCCAAGTCCTTGAAGCCGTACAGCGGCTTGCGCAACACATACGGCGTGCCATCGGCAAACCGGCCTCGGATGGGCACCTGGCGAATGGTGACCTGGCCCTCGGGCTTCACGCCCGGAATGGCGCTATTGTTGAACTGGTCGCCGTAGGTCGGCTCGGGCACCACACCGGCATGGGCTTCAGGCGTGCCGGGCACCGACAGGCGCATCAGCAGCGCCACCGGCTGCTCCTGCCCGGCTGGGCCGATGCGCTTGAACAGCTCAGGCGGCGCGCCGCGCCCGTCCTGTACGTGGCAGCCGCCACAGCTGCGGGCGATGAAATGCGGGCCCAGGCCATCACGCGCCTTGGTCGATGCAGGTGCTTCCACCCAGTTGCGGCGGAAGAAGGAATTGCCCACCGCAAAGCGGGCACGCTCTTCGTCCGACAAGGTGGCCAGCGGGAAGCTGAAGGCGTTGCGGCCATCGGCCCACACGGTGGTGTCGCCACCGGTGCGCACGTCGGCACTATCTGCAGTGCCGCCATCGGCGTGCGAGGCGGCGGCCACCAGCAGGCCCACGCCCGCCAAGGCTGCGGCCAGCGCTGGCAGGGCGCGCCGCGCGTTCACTTGGGATTCACCAGCGACAGCCGCGTGATGCCGATGGCCGCTGCCGCGTCCACCAGGTCTTTGCTTTGCTGCACCAGACTGTCGATGGTTTTCTGCATGCGCTGGCGGCCGGGGGCGTCCTTGCCGCCGATGATCTCGCGATCAAACGGCGCCTGGATGGCGCGTGCAGCGGCCACCGAAGCGGCCATCTGCTGGGTGGCGCGCGCGGCCAGCGTCGCGTCTCGCGCTGCCACCAGGTCGCGCAGCGACGGGCCTTGCAGTTCGCTGCCGTCCACGCGTTTCAGGCGGCCCAGCCACACGTTTTCGATGCCCAGCGCATTGGCCACGATGTCGCGGTGCGTGTTGTCCGAGAAGCAGGAATGTTCGTCTTCCTGGTCCTGCGTGTTCAGCGCCACCTCCATGCGCTCACCGGCCAGTTCGCCGCGCGACAGCGAGCCCAGCCCGACGATCATCTTGCGCAGCGATTCCAGGCCGCCGGCCTCGAACCGCGCCCGGTAGTTGCGCGCGCCGGGCGCCCAGGCCACCACCAGGTAGCGCAAGTCATCCACCAGCAGTTCGCTCACCACCGCCAGGTACTGCCGGCGGCGCGCTGCGTTGGGTGCCTTGCCATCGACAAAGTCTTCAAAACTGCGCGCGCCGGGGCCGGTTTCGCTCTGGTCCTGCCCCCACAACAAGAACTCGATGGCGTGCCAGCCGGCGGCGATGTTCTCTTCGCCGCCCTTCTCGTTCAGCCGCGCCAGGTTGGCCTTGCTGATGACGATGCGGGGGTCGTTGACGAGGCCGGCATTGGGCTTGCCCTGCACAGCGTCGATGTAGGCCTCGTCCAGCGGCCAGGAATTGAGGCGGCCTTCGGGGCCCTTGTCGTCATCGATCGGGCCGCCGTAGAAACGGAAGGCTTCGGTCTGGCCGTAGGCATCGCGTGCCGCAAGCCAGGCGCGGCGCGCGGCGGCCAGGGTGTCGGCAGCCGGTGCGGCCACGAAGGCTTGCACCGCCGTTTGCAGCGTTTGCCCGCCGGCCAGGCTGTCCCCATAGGCGGCGTGAACCAGGGCACCGTACTGGCGCAAGACGGCGTCTGGGCTGACACCGCCGGCCTGGGCCAAGGCCGCCAGCGGCCAGGGGGCTGCCAGCGCCGAGGCCACGCAGCCAGCGGCGGTTTGAAGAAGGTGACGGCGTTGGTTCATGGGCGGCTCTTGGCTCTGACACAGACAAATGTTGGCGAGTGCACCAATCTTAACTGATAATGATTAGCATTCATAGGCTTTGTTGCACAACTCCGCCGAAGCCGAGTTCCCCCTGACCCCAGACGGAGTTACGCCACAGCCTGCGTCACCGGGGTGCCCAGGTGGGTGAAGCGGTTGAGCACCGCAGCCCGCACCTGCAACTCCACCACCTGGCGCTCGAAGGTGCGCGCCGCCACCCGCTCGCCCAGCAGCTTGAAGCAGCGCATCTTCGTCTCCACCAGCGAGCGCCGGTGATAGCCGCTCCACTTCTTCCAGATCCCCCGGCCCAGCCGGTTCGTCGCCCGCAGTATCTCGTTGCGCGCCGCCGCCCCCGGCCGCTTGGCCTTCCACGGCTGGGCGTTCTTGCGCGTCGGTATGACCGCCTCGGCTCCCCGCTCGGCGATCGCGTCGTGGCAGTCCTGCGTGTCATACGCCCCATCCCCGCTCACCGACAGCACCGCCTCCTCGTCCGGAATCTGGCTGAGCAGCTCCGGCAGCATCGGCGCATCCCCCACGCTGTTGTCCGTCACCTCGATCGCCCGGATCTCCAGCGTCTGGGCGTCGATCCCCAGGTGAACCTTGCGCCACTGCCTGCGGTACTCCGCCCCGTGCTTCTTGGTCTTCCACTCGCCCTCGCCCAGCATCTTGATCCCCGTCGAGTCCACCAGCAGGTGCAGCCCGCCCCGGCTCGGCCTGGCCGTGATCTCCACCGTCAGCCGCTTCTCGCGCCGGCTCATCGTGCTGTAGTCCGGCGCCTGCCAGTCCAGCCCCGACAGCCCCAGCACGCTCTGCACGAACCCCTGCGTCTGGCGCAGTGCCAGTCCGAACAGCACCTTCATCGTCAGGCAGCACTGCACCGCCGCGTCGCTGTACATCGCCGGTCGCCCCGGCTTGCCGCTGACCGGCGCAGCCTGCCACGCCATGTCCCGGTCCAGCCACATCGTCAGCGAGCCCCGCGCCCTCAGCGCCTTCGTGTACGGCGCCCAGTTCTTCGTCACGTACTTCTGCTTGGCTGGCTTGCTCATCCTGTCAGCCTACCTCACCGCTCGACCATCGGCCGGCGGGGTGGGTTGTGCAACAAAGCCCTGTCGATGATGGAAAAGTGCCAGACGTGTTTCAAGATCGCCGAGGACACGTATGTCGCCCCGGCGCTGCTGCCGCTGGAAGACGCGGTGGCGGGGCAGATCGCCAGCCTCTGGCAAGGCGCCGAAGCCAAGGCCGAAGTGAAGCTGAATTACGCCTTTCTGCACGAAGGCGTGCTGCGGGCGCTGCTGTGCGGCATCGGTTCACAGGCCGGCGTGCAAGCGGTTTACTGGCGCTACGGCGTGTGTTTCTACGACCAGAAGGCAGCAGGCGTTGTGCGCATCCACAGTGAATTGCCAGACCCGAGCGGGCAGGGCGGAGGGTGGATTTCGGTGGAGACGACCGGGGCGAACGCGGCGGCGCTGGCGCGTAGCTTGGTGGCGTCGATCGAGCGAATCAACATCGGCGCGAAGCCGGAGGTGGTCTGGCGTGACGAGGCGCCTGCGGGCCGTGAGGTGGAGCCTGCTGAGCCGTTTGCGGCATTGCAGCCAGGACCGCAGCCACTGGCGTTGAGCGAGCCACGGCCGGTCTATGTGTCCTATGCCTGGGGCGGCGAGAGTGAACGGCTGGTCGATGCCCTCGAAGGCCGACTGGCCGACCGAGGCTACGTGCTGCGCCGTGACAAGCGCGAGCTGCGCCCCGGACACTGGATCTCGGAGTTCGAGCGGGAGATCGCCCGCGCTGACCGGGTCATCGTCGTGTTGAGTTCCAAGTACCTGAAGTCGATCTATTGCATGCAGGAGCTGGTCCATTTGCACGCCCAGGTGCTGGGCGACCGGGCGCGGTTCCATGGCAAGGTCATCGCCATTCCACTGGACGAAGTCAACATTACAGATCCTTGTGACCGACTCGATTGCACCCTGTACTGGCAAGGTGAACATGAAAGGCTGGAGGTCCAGTTGGCCAAGGTGAAGATGGCCCAGGTCGGCGATCAGACCCGTTTGCGGCTCTGGGCCATGGATGACATCCAGAAGAAGGCAGACACCATCCTTGGGTGGATCGCCGACGTGCTGATGCCCCGTGGCGCAGCAAGCTTGGATGCCGCCATCGAGCGGCTCCAGTCCTGACCTGCCCGCGCAGTCTTCCTCCCCGCTCCCGCCGCCTGGGCCTCACGCCACCTGGCGGTTTCCGGCCAGCGAGGACACGCTGGCGCTGGACGGGCAGGGCGTGCAGCGGCTGGGGTGGAGGTGGTCGACGGTCCAGTGCTTGACCAGCAGGGCCGGGAGCTGCTCGCCCTGCAAGCGCTCGCCGGCGATGGCCAGTCGGTGGGGCCTGTCCACCGGCTCGGTGCAGACCCACCAATGCACGTGCGGCTGCGGATGACCTTCGAAGGGCAGCACCCGCCACGCCGATCCCGTTTCCGGCATCAGACCGAAGCGACTGGGCTCGATGCGGCCCAATCCGAACCCCATGGCCTTCAGGGCCGCTTCCTTCAGCGTCCAGCGCTCCAGCAGGAAGTGTCGGCGCACCAGGTCGCTCGGCTCGGTCTGGTCCCACAGGCGCCACTCGTCCGGCGTCAGGACCATGGTCGCCAGTCCGGCGGGGTCGTGCAGTCCGTCGACATGTTCCACGTCCACGCCGACTTCCCGTCCACGGGCCACCACGACAGCGACCAGGCCGGGGCAGTGCGACAGGTTGAAGCGCAGGGACTGCAGCCCCGGATGGTGGTGACGGCACAGCGCCGGCTTGCCGGCATGCCCCGTCTCGAAGCGCCAGTCAGGCGGCGAGACCGGCGCACAGTCGCTCAGCACGCGGCGCAGCAGGGTGTGGGCACAGAGGTAGAGCCACTGGTCAGCGGGTCGGCGCAGCCGCGCCAGCCGTTCCCGCTCGGCGGTGTCCAGCGCCCAGCGGGCGGATGTCGCCGCATCTTCCTCGGGCGGCACCGCCAGCAAGTGGACCTGCACCTGGCGATCTCCCAGTCCTTGCTGCATCACCAATGTCGTTCTCTCCTGTGCAACCCGCCTCACCTGGGCACTCCGGTGACGTGGGCTGTAGCGTAACCCCGTCTGGGGTCTGGTCACCACCTGTGCGCCTTGTCACGCCCTGATCACGCTGTGCGCGTAGGGTTCTGGCAATCTCCGCCCCTTCCTCCACAGGACACCCCATGAGCCATTCCCCTTGTTCCGATGAAGCGTCCGATGTCAGCCCCCCCGTTGCCGGCCGACGGGCCTTTGTGCGCGACCTGGCCTTCGGCGGGCTGGCGCTGGGCACACTCGGTCTGAGCGGCTGTGGCGGCGGCAGTGACGAAGCGGCCCCCGCGGTCGCCGTCGCTGCCCCGACCGTCGCCTATGCCCACGGCGTCGCCAGCGGCGATCCGTTGTCCGACCGCGTGATCCTCTGGACCCGTCTGACGACCGCCGAGACCGCGGCCGTCACCGTCGCCTGGGAGGTGGCCACCAGCGCCGCGTTCACCACCATCGTCGCCAGCGGTACGACCACCACCGACGCCAGCCGCGACTGGACCGTCAAGGTCGACGCCACCGGCCTGCAGCCCGCGACCCGCCACTGGTACCGCTTCAAGGTCGGCACGCAGGTCTCGCCCGTCGGCCGCGCCCGCACGCTGCCGGTCGGCGCGGTCAGCCAGGTGCGGCTGGCGGTGTTCTCCTGCGCGCATTACGCGGCCGGCTACTTCAACGTCTACGCCGCCGCCGCGCAGCGCGACGACCTCGACGCGGCGCTGCACCTCGGCGACTACCTCTACGAATACGGCCGCGACGGCTACGCCAACGAGCAGGCCACCGCGCTCGGCCGCCTGGTCCTGCCGGCCACCGAGCTGCTGACGCTGGCCGACTACCGCCAGCGCTACGCCCAGGTCCGCACCGACGCCGACCTGCAGGCCCTGCACGCCGCCGTGCCGATGATCGCCGTGTGGGACGACCACGAAGTCGCCAACGACGCCTGGCGCAATGGCGCGGACAACCACACCGCGACCACCGAAGGCGCCTTCGCCGACCGCCGCGCCGCCGCCGTGCAGGCGTGGCACGAGTGGCTGCCGGTGCGCACCGGCGCGGACCGGCTGTCGATCTACCGCAGCTTCGCCTTCGGTGACCTGGTCGCGCTGCACATGCTCGACACCCGCGTGCTCGCCCGCGACCAGCAGCTCGACTACGCCAACTACCTCACCGCCACCGGCCTGAACGCCGCCGCGTTCACCTCGGCGATGAGCGACCCGGCGCGGCAGGTGCTCGGCACGGTGCAGTCGGGCTGGCTGCAGACGCAGATGAGCGCCTCGACCGCGACGTGGCAGGTGCTGGGCCAGCAGGTGCTGATGGGCCGCATGGACATCCCGGCGCCGATCCTGCTGGACGCGCTGGTGCCGGGCTCGGGCGTCAGCGTCTCGGCCTACGCGGCGATCGTCCACAAGGCCCGCACCGCGCCCGCCACGCTCACCGCGCCCGAACAGGTCATCCTCGCGCAGCCGAGCGTGCCGTACAACCTGGATGCGTGGGACGGCTACCCGGTGGCGCGCGAGACGCTGCTCGGCACTGCGCGGGCGCTGAACAAGAACCTCGTCGTGCTGGCCGGCGACACGCACAACGCCTGGGCCAGCGACCTGCAGGACGCCAGCGGCAACGCGGTCGGCGTCGAGTTCGCGACCAGCTCGGTGACCTCGCCCGGCTTCGAGACCGTGCTGCCGAACGAGAACCCGGCGGCGCTCGCCGCCGGCCTGACCGAGCTGATCGGGCCGCTGGTCTACGCCGACACGGCGCGCCGCGGCTACCTTGTGGTGACGGCCACGCCGGTCGAGTGCCGCGCGGACTGGGTGTACGTCAGCACGGTCGCGTCGCGGACGTACACGACGGTGTCGGACCAGGCGCTGCGTGTGCTGCCGGGAGTGGGGAATCGGAGGCTGGTGGCGGTTTGACGGCGTTCCGGGTGAGATCTACCATTGGTCATGACCCAGCCCACTGCCAGCACCGCCAAGCTCTTCATGTCCGGCCGCAGTCAGGCCGTCCGGTTGCCCAAGTCCCTGCGCTTCGAGGGCACCGAGGTGATCGCACGTCGGTTCGGCAACGGCGTGCTGCTGCTGCCGGCCGAGGCCCCGTGGGCGCTGATGCGCGAGGCGCTGGACGAGTTTGAACCTGGATTCGCGCTGCAGCGCGAGCAGCCCGAGCAGGCGAGCCGGGAAGACCTGCTGCCATGAGCACCACGGCGCAGGTGATGCCGCGCTACCTGCTCGACACCAACATCTGCGTCCACATCATCAACCGGCGCCCGCCGCATGTCTTCGACCACTTCGTCGGTCGGCAGATCGGCGAGATCGCCATTTCCTCGATCACCGGGGCGGAGCTGGCCTTCGGGGTCGCCAAGAGTGGTTCGGCCCGCAACCAGGCGGCGATGGACAAGTTTCTCGCACCGCTGGACATCCTGCCGTTCGACGCGGAGGCCATGCGCTGCTACGGCCCGCTGCGCAGCGAGCTGGAGCGGCAGGGGCGGCCGATCGGTGCGCTGGACATGCTGATTGCGGCGCATGCGTTGGCACTGGGTTGCACGCTGGTGACGAACAACACGCGGGAGTTCGAGCGGGTGCCGGGGCTGCGGCTGGAGAACTGGGCGTAGCGACGCGCTGGATGGATGCCCGATCGCTGTACGAGCGGCTGCGGGCGGAGTTCGGCCACGATCAGTGTTCATCGACCTGTTGCAGGAGCAAACCCCATGAGCGACCCCTCTTTCACCAGCGTCTGGGACGCCATCGAAGACACCCCCGAGGAAGCGGAGAACATGAAGCTGCGCTCGGCCCTGATGCTGGCGCTGAAGGATCACCTCTCCCGCGCCGCGATGAGTCAGGCCGATGCCGCCCGCCCGCTCGGCGTGACACAGCCGCGCATCTCGGACCTGATGCGCGGCAAGATCAACCTGTTCGCGCTGGACGCGCTGGTGAACATGGCGACGGCGGCGGGGCTGCGCATCGAGTTGAAGGTGACGGCTGGCGTTTGATGGTGGAGGTGAGGCGCGAACCCACCGATCAGTACCCCATCCCGAGTTCCTGCGCCTGCGCTGCCAGTTCGTCCAGCGCCTGATGCCTCTGCGCATCGAGGTGCGTCTTGTAGGCCATCACATCCTGATAGCGCACCCGGCGGTGCGTGCCGACCTTGTGGAACGGGATGTCACCCTTTTCCAGCAATCCCACCAGAAAGTGCCGTGAGACGTTGAGGATATCGGCCGCTTCCTGCGTCGTCAGTTCGGTCATGGAAGGTGCTCCCTGGGTTGGCTGGCTGCTATGCAGCATGGCTCAAGCGAAGGGTCACCCCCGCCAAGCCGCCATCAACCCCGCCCACTTCCCCCGCACCTTGGCGAGATTCCCCGCCTTCACCCGCCCATACCCCCGAATCTCCTCCGGCAACCGCGCAATCTCCACCGCCGCCCCCAGCCGCTCCGCCGACAGCCGCCCCAGCACCTCCTCGATCGCTGCCCGGTACTCGCCGATCAGCGCCCGCTCGGTGCGCCGCTCCTCGGTCCGGCCGAACGGATCGAACGCCGTGCCGCGCAGCCCCTTCAGCTTCGCCAGCCACGGCATCGCCCGGTGCATCCACGGCCCGAACGCCTGCTTGACCGCGTTCCCTTGCGCATCAGTCTTGCCGAGCAGCGGCGGCGCCAGGTGGTGGACGAGCTTGAACTCGCCCTCGAACATCGCGCCGATCTGCGCCGCAAACGCCGGGTCGCTGTGCAGCCGGGCGACTTCGTACTCGTCCTTGTAGGCCATCAGCTTGAACAGCCCGCGCGCCACCGCCTCGGTCAGCTTCGTGCTCGACAGCGGCGCCTCCGCCGCGCGCACCTTGGCGACAAACGCGCGGTACTCGTCCGCATACGCCGCGTTCTGGTAGCCGACGAGGAACTCGGCCCGCTTGGCGATCACCTCGTCGAGCGACGGGCGCTTGACGATCTGGATCACCTGCTGCGCCGCGAACAGGCTGCGCACGCTGTTCAAGTCGTGCGCGCAGCGGCGGCCCCATTCGAACGCCGCCTGGTTGTTCGCCACCTGCACGCCGTTCAGTTCCATCGCCTTCAGGATCGCCGCCCGGCTCAGCGGGATGCGGCCCTTCTGCCACGCGAAGCCCATCAGCAGCGGGTTGGTGTAGATCGAGTCGCCGAGCAGTTGCGTGGCTGCCTGCTCCGCGTCGAAGGCGCCCAGCCCGTCCGCACCGACCGCCGCCGTCAGCGCCGTGTCGCAGTTTCCGGCCGGGAACTGCCAGTCCGGGTTGTGGACAAACCCCGCCGTCGGCGCGCCGTGGTGGTTCAGCGCGACAAACGTGCGCCCGGCCTGCGTCGTTGCCAGCGTGGCCTTGTTCGCGCCGACGATCGGGTCGCAGGCGATCACCAGGTCGGCGCGGGCGATGTCCACCTTGGTGGTGTGGATCGCGTCCGGGCGGTTGGCGATCTGGATGTGGCTCCAGGTCGCGCCGCCTTTCTGCGCGAGGCCGCCCGCGTCCTGCGTGACCACACCTTTGCCTTCGAGGTGCGCGGCCATGCCGAGCACCTGCCCGATGGTGATCACGCCCGTGCCGCCGACGCCCGCGACGACGATGCCCCAGGCGCTCTCCGCCACCGGCAGCACCGGCTCCGGCAGCGGCGGCAGGGCATTCAGGTCACCGCGCTGCTCCTTCTTCGGCTTCCTGAGCTGCCCGCCCTCGACGGTGACGAAGCTCGGGCAGAAGCCCTTCACGCAGGAAAAATCCTTGTTGCACGAGTTCTGGTTGATGCGCCGCTTGCGGCCGAACTCGGTCTCGACCGGCTCGACGCTCAGGCAGTTGCTCTGCACCGAGCAGTCGCCGCAGCCCTCGCAGACCAGCTCGTTGATGACAACCCGCTTCTCGGGGTCAGCCATCGTGCCGCGCTTCCTGCGGCGGCGCTTCTCGGTCGCGCAGGTCTGGTCGTAGATGATCGCTGTCGTGCCCTTCAGTTCGCGGAACTGCCGCTGCACCGCGTCAAGTTCATCGCGGTGGTGCACCGTCACGCCCGGCGACAGCGCGACCCCCGCGTACTTCGCCGGCTCGTCGGTGACGATGACCAGCTTCGTCACGCCCTCGGCGAGGAGGCTCTGCATGATCTGCAAGACCGAGTGCCCCTCCGGCCGCTCGCCGACCCGCTGCCCGCCGGTCATCGCCACGGCGTCGTTGTAGAGCAGCTTGTAGGTGATGTTGACGCCCGAGGCGATGCTCTGCCGGATGGCGAGCAGGCCGCTGTGGAAATAGGTGCCGTCGCCGAGGTTGGCGAAGACGTGTGCGTCGGTGGTGAACGGCGCCTGCCCGACCCAGGCCACGCCCTCGCCGCCCATCTGGCTGAAGGTGACGGTGCTGCGGTCCATCCAGGTCGCCATGTAGTGGCAGCCGATGCCGGCCAGCGCGCGAGAGCCTTCGGGCACGCGGGTGCTGGTGTTGTGCGGACAGCCTGAGCAGAACCACGGCGTGCGGTCGCCGACCACCGCGACCGGCGCCGCCAGCGCCCGCTCCTTCGCGGCGATCACGTCGAGCCGCTGGTCCATGCGCGCGGCGATCTCGGCCGGCACGCCCAGCCGCTTCAGCCGCTTGACGATGGCCTTGGCGATGATCGCGGGTGTCAGGTCGGCCTTGGCGCGCAGCAGCCAGTTCTGGCTCGGGTTCGGCATCGACCACTCGCCGCCGGTCTGGTCGCCGTCCGGTTCGTCGAACTTGCCGAGCACGTTCGGCCGCACGTCGCTGCGCCAGTTGTACAGCTCCTCCTTGACCTGGTACTCGATGACCTGGCGCTTCTCCTCGACGACAAGGATCTCCTGCAGCCCCTGCGCGAAGTCGCGCGTGATCGTCGCCTCCAGCGGCCAGACCACGTTGACCTTGTGGACGCGGATGCCGAGCGCGCGGCAGGTGTCGTCGTCCAGCCCGAGGTCGATCAGCGCCTGGCGCATGTCGTTGTAGGCCTTGCCGCTGGCGATCAGGCCGAAGCGGTCGTTCGGCGTCGCGACGACGTTGTAGTTCAGCCGGTTGGCGCGCACGTAGGCGAGCGCGGCGTACCACTTGTGGTCCATCAGCCGCGCCTCCTGCTCCAGCGGCGCGTCCGGCCAGCGGATGTGCAGGCCGCCGGGCGGCATCTGGAAATCCTCGGGCAGCAGGATGTTCACGCGGTCCGGGTCAATGCTGACCGAGGACGACGACTCCACCACCTCCTGGATCGTCTTCATCCCCGCCCAGACCCCCGCGTAGCGGCTCATCGCCAGCGCGTGCAGCCCCATGTCGAGGATCTCCTGCACCGTGCTCGGGAAGAACACCGGCATGCCGCAGGCCTTGAAGATGTGGTCGCTCTGGTGCGCGGCGGTGCTGCTCTTGCTGATGTGGTCATCGCCGGCGATGGCGAGCACGCCGCCATGGCGCGCGGTGCCGGCCATGTTGGCGTGCTTGAAGACGTCGCTGCAGCGGTCCACGCCCGGCCCCTTGCCGTACCAGAGACCGAACACGCCGTCGTGCTTTTTCGTCTGCGGGAACAGGTCGAGCTGCTGCGTGCCCCAGACCGCGGTGGCGGCGAGTTCCTCGTTCACGCCGGGCTGGAAGACGATGTTCTGCGCAGCGAGGTGTTTCTTGGCGGCCCAGAGCGACTGGTCATACGTGCCGAGTGGCGAGCCGCGGTAGCCGCTGATGAAGCCGGCGGTGTCCAGGCCGGCCGTCTTGTCGCGCGCCTGCTGCAGCATCGGCAGCCGGACCAGCGCCTGCACGCCGCTCATGAAGGCGCGGCCGTGGTCGAGCGTGTACTTGTCGTCCAGCGTGACCGCATCGAGCGAACGGCGGACGGCATCGGGCAGGGGGGCGTTCATGGCAGGACTCCAGCGCGGGCCACCGGGCGGGGTGGAGGGGGTGGCCGATGCCGGAAAGTGTAGGCATCCACGCCCGACAGGTGTTTTCTTTTCATGCCCTG
The DNA here is from genome assembly GCF_034519685.1 of Sphaerotilus sp. Classification (GTDB taxonomy): domain Bacteria; phylum Pseudomonadota; class Gammaproteobacteria; order Burkholderiales; family Burkholderiaceae_C; genus Sphaerotilus. The sequence goes on from NZ_JAXHOF010000006.1 coordinate 280,508, forward strand.
AATACACTGCCAAAAGCAAGCATCGATACCAGAGAGCCTCATGAGCGAAACAACGTTGCCAGAATCGCCTGATTTAGGGAAAACCCGCAATTCCACCGAAGGCGGACTCGACCGCTACGACATCGCCATCCTGGCCGAACTGCAGCGCGATGCGCGGCTGTCGAACGCCGAGCTGGCCAGCCGCATCGGGCTGTCGGCGGCACCCACCTGGCGGCGCGTGAAGTGGCTCGAAGACGAGGGCTACATCACCGGCTACCGCGCCGAGATCGACCGCCGCCGCATCGGCCTGGGCGTGCTCGCCTTCGTGCGCGTGGACGCCGAGCGCAACAACGCCGAGGCCACGCGCGCGCTGGAGGACGGCCTGCGCGCGATGCCCGAGGTCGTGTCCTGCCACTACATCAGCGGCACCGGCACCTTCGAGCTGCAGGTGGTCACCACCGACCTCGACGCCTACTCGCGCTGGGCCCGCGACACGCTGTTCAAGGTGCCCAACGTCAAGGACATGCACACCAGCTTCTCGCTGGGCGAAGTGAAAGCGGGCGCAGCCTGGCCGCTCGGGCACCTCACGCATTCAGGCGGGCGGGCCTGAGGGGTGGGAAAATTGCACGGAATCGGGGAAGATCGGCCACGATCCACACCGATGCCCCACTGTTCCGTGCACCGTCTTTTCATTTCCGCGGCTGACCGGCTGCTCGGCCCCGCAGGGCCGCAGCGCTGGCGCGTCAGCCAGAGCCTGATCGCGCTGGGCGCCTATGCCGTGCTGGCGCTGGTGCTGTTCTGGCAATGGCGCCTGGAGTTGATCGGCACGCGCGCGGCATGGCCGCTGGGGCTGGCGGCTCTGGCGTGTGGACTCGGGTTCGTGGGGCTGATGCGCAGCGGGCTGAATCTGGTGCTGCACCGGCGCTTCGGCATCGAGCCATCGCTGACGCTGGCGCAGTCGGTCACCGGCCTGTTCGGGGCCGTGTGGGTCTATCTGGTCACCGGGCCGACACGCGGCGCGGCGCTGGGCTTGCTGGTGCTGGTGGTCGTGTTCGCGATGTTCCGGCTCGGTCCGCGCGAGGCGCTGGGGCTGGCGGCGGCGGCCTTGCTGTTGCTCGGTGCGGCTTCGCGCTGGCTGACCCTGTCGGATGCGTTCCGGTTTCCGGCCGAGGTCGAGGCGCTGAACATGGCTTACACCACGGTGGTGGTGGCCGGTGTGGCGTTGCTGGCGATGCGGGTGACGCAGCTGCGCGAGCAGCACCAGCGGCAGCGCACCGAATTGCAGCAGGCCCTGTCCCGCATCAGCGAACTCGCCACGCGCGACGAGCTGACCGGCCTGCCCAACCGCCGCGCCATCCTCGACCAGCTCGCCACCGAAACCGCCCGCCATGCCCGCAAGAAGCAGCCGCTGGCGGTCGCGCTGATCGACCTCGACCACTTCAAGCGCATCAACGACGCCCACGGCCATGCCGGCGGCGACCAGGTGCTGCGCGGCTTCGCGCACCGGGTCGAATCCGAGCTGCGCGGCGGCGACGTGATGGCGCGCTGGGGCGGCGAGGAGTTCCTGCTGATGTTGCCGGACACCTCGATCGAGGCGGCGCAGCAGTGTCTGCAGCGGCTGCGCGATCGGCTGCGCGCGGCGCCGTTCGACGAAGTGGCGCCGGGGCTGCAGCTCACCTTCTCGGCGGGGGTGACCGGCTGCCTGGGCCAGGGTGACATCGACAGCGCGATCGAGCGGGCTGACCAGGCCATGTACCGGGCCAAGGACGCTGGACGCAACCGGACCGAGGCGAGCTGAACGCGGGCGGCGCTCGGGCAGCGCTCGGGCTGGTGCGGTTCTCGCATGGGGAGGCATAGGCGCACCGTTCCGGTGCGACCACGCCAGGAGACCCCATGAACCGCCACGACGTCACCGAACTGATCATCGAAACCAAGGTCCGCCAGGGCATCACCTGGGCGCAGGTCGCCGAGCGGGTCGGGCTGAGCAAGGAGTGGGTCACCGCTGGCTGCCTCGGCCAGATGACCTTCACGGCGGAACAGGCCGCGGTGATCGGCGAGGTGTTCGCGCTGCCCGAGGAGGCGGTGCGCTGGCTGCAGGTCGTGCCGTACAAGGGCTCACTGCCGACCTCGGTGCCCACCGATCCGCTGATCTACCGCTTTCACGAGCTGGTGAGCGTCTACGGCATGACCTTCAAGGAGCTGATCCACGAGGAGTTCGGCGACGGCATCATGAGCGCGATCGACTTCAAGATGGACCTGCAGCGCGAACCCGACCCGAAGGGTGACCGGGTCAGCATCACGATGTCGGGCAAGTTCCTGCCGTACAAGACCTATTGATCTGTCGATCTGTCGAGGGCCGGTCTGTCACCCGGCTTCGCTCACTTGGGCCACAGCACCCACAGCTTCAGCGGCTGCTTGGTGCGCCCGGCACGGTCCTCCACCCCGTCGCCCCAGCCCCAGAAGTAGTCGGCGCGCACCGAGCCGATGATCGCGCTGCCCGTGTCCTGCGCCACCACGAGGCGCTGCAGCGGGCGCGGGGCGGGCGGGTTGGCGCTCCAGACCTGCGGCTCGGTGCTGGCCATCCAGACGGGGGTGCCGTAGGGGATGCTGTCCTTGTCCACCGCGATCGAGCGGCCGGGGGTCAGCGGCACGCCCTGCGCGCCGACCGCGCCGATCGCCGGGTCGGCCAGCGGCTCCTCGCGGAAGAAGACGTAGCGCGTGTTGACGGCCAGCATCTCCTTGATGCGCTGCGGGTTCTGGCGTGTCCACTGGCGGATCGCCGGCCAGCTTGCCTGGTCCAGCGTGAACGCGCCTTGCTCCACCAGCCAGCGGCCGACCGACTGATAAGGCTGGTCGTTGTGCCCCGCGAACGCCAGCCGCACCGTGCGCCGCACACCACCCGGCTCGGTGTAGATCAGCCGCCCGGATCCCTGGATCTGCACCAGCAGCAGGTCCATCGGATCCGCCAGCCAGGCGATTTCGCGGCCCTTCAGCGCTGCCTGGGCCGCGGGCAGGGTGTCGATCTCGCCGCGGGTGAACCAGGGCTTGCGCACGCCGTGGTCGGCGGGCAGGGCGTGGACCGGCACGGTGTGGCGCTCGGTGCGCACGCGGCTGGCCTCCAGCAGCGGCTCGAAGTAGCCAGTGAGCAGGCCGTCGGGCTTGCCCTCGGCGCTTTCCACGCGCCAGGGCTGCAGCCGCGACTGGAGCAGCTGGCGCACCTGCGCCTCGTTCGGTCCGGGGCCGAGGCGGCGCACCTCGCGGCAGACCGCATTCCACTCCGAGGCGAAGGCGACGGGGCTGAAGCTGACCGTGCCGGTGGCGATGCTGGCCGCTGCCAGACCGCGGCCGCTGGTGTTGCCACTGTTGGCGGCGGTGAGGGCCTTGTCGCAGCTGCGCTGCAGCGCGGGCCAGGCCATCAGCGTCTGGTCGGCATCCCAGCCCGGCAGATCCGCCCATTCGCCGCGCACCCAGCGCCCGCGGGGCGTCGTGCGGATCTCGGCATCGGCGGCGGCGGGTGGCGGGGTCTGCACCGACGGCGGGATTTCCAGCGGCGGCGCGGGTGGCTGGCGCGGACCGCTGCCGCAGCCGGCCAGCGTGCCTAGAATCGCGGCCACCAAGGTGGCGCCGACCCGCTGGCGCACGCGGTGCGCGCAGTCGGCGCCGATCGAAAGGAACAAGGACATGACGCTGCTCATTCTGGAAGCACTGGGGGCCGGATTGCTGTTGGTGGGGATCGTCTGGTGGACGATGTTCTCGGGGCGCCGCGGTGGCGAGCGCATCGAGGACACCCCGGACAAGCAGGACGCCCCGGACGACCGGCGACTGTAGCGCCTGCCGACGTCAGGCCGGGCGCAGAAAGCTGCCCGGTGCCTGGCGCACCCGCCGCCGCAGCGCCGCGTACAGCCGCCCGCGGTCGCGCACCTTCAGCCCCCGCGAGCGCAGCGCCAGCCGGAAGGCCAGCGTGAAGCTCACGAGCACATTGAGCGCCCCGGTCAGCGGCACCGCCGCCACGCACCACCAGAAGGCCGGATCCGACAGCACCGAGACCCCCAGCGTGCCCAGCGCGGCCGCGACCTGACCCGCCGACAGTGTGACGTGGCGCACCTCGACGGGAAGCCCGAAGAAAGCGGCCAGTGTCGGCACCAGTCCGAGCATGAACCCCAGCGAGCAGTTGGCCGCCAGCCCCGAGATGTTCGCGCGCCACCACGCCGACCAGCGCTGCGCCCGCGCACGGCCGAGCCAGCGCACGATGCGCGGGTTGTGGGCGATGGCGCTGTCCAGGCGGTGGAAGACGAACCAGTTCTCCCACCAGCCCGCGATCAGGCTCGACAGGAACAGCAGCACACCCGTGAACGCCGCGAACAGCAGCGTCGGCCCGAGCAGCGTCAGGTTCTTCAGCACATAGCGGGCGGTGTGCTCCTCGATCAGCGGCGCGCCCTGCCAGTGCCACGCGGCGACCTGCGCCAGCAGCACGACCGGCGCCACCACCAGCACATTGCCCAGGATGCCGGCGATCTGGGTGCGCATCAGGTGCGTCACCTCGTCCACGAAGTCCTCGGTCGCGGCGTCGCTGTCGCTGATGCCTTCCAGCTTGGCGGCCATCGCCGGGGCGGTCATCGCCGGCTGCTTGGTCGCCACGGTCCAGTGCAGCAGGTGCACCAGCACGAAGCTGGCCGCGTAGTTGGCACCCGCCCAGAAGCCGCTCCAGAACGCCGACAGCGCCATGGCGCCGATGGCGAACTTCAGGAACGTCGTGCCAGCGATCACCAGTCCGCCGCCGCAGGCTCGGCGCAGCATGTCGGTGTATTCGTCCCGCGTGCGGGTGATGTAGTGCTCGCCGGTGGCGGCGCTGCGCTCGGCGACCTTGCGGGCGAGCATGGCGTAGTGGTGTGAGAACAGCGCGCCGAGGCTGCGCCGCGTCTGCACGCTGCGGGCGAAGGCCACCGTCAGGCATTGCCACTCGCGCGCCGGCTCGGGCGCAGCCAGGCAGTTCAGCAGCGCCTCGATGCGGGTGATGCGCTCATGCAGCTGCTCGATCTGGAAGACCACGTCGACCGACACGCCCCAGGTGTCGAGGTGTTCGCGCACGCTGGCTGCGGTGCGACGGCAGGCGTCCAGCAAGGCGCGCAGATAGTTCAGTTGCTGTTGCCGCTCGGTCAGGTCTGCGGCTTCGTCTGCCTCGGCGAGCCGGGCCGCGGCCTGGGCGAGCTGGTGGAAGGGGCGGTCGGCGAGCAGCGTCGGGTCGATGCGCGGCCGGATCGACGCCGACAGCCCGACCGCGCGCACCTGGCTGGCGAGCATCTGCACCGAGTCGATCAGCGCCCGGTGCCAGTGGTCGCGCACCGGCTCGTCGACCAGCAGCCGCTGCAGGCGGGCCAGCGTGGGCGCGTCGATGGCGCCGAGCCAGTCCGCGTCGCCAGGCGCATGGAAGACCATCTGGAAGAGCTGGCCGAGGTCGCCGGTATCGGGCGTGCCGGGCAGCGTGACCATGCGCAGCCGGTCGGTCAGTTCGGCGCTGAAGCCCGAGCGCGGCGAGAAGCCGAAGTCCGCCAGCAGCGTGCCGGCGTCGGCGGTGGCGAACACCGTGTGCAGCAGCGCGCGGCAGCGCCGGGCGAGCGAGGGCTCGGTTTCGAGCAGGGTGAGGAACTGCGACAGCCGCTCGGCCGGATGGGGCTGGCGCAGCCTGTCCACCAGCGTGATCAGCCAGAGGTGGCGGTCGGCGCGTTCGGCGCCAGGGTCGGCGGCCGCCAGCAGTGCACGCAGGTCGGTGTCAGGCGTCCGGCGGGCGGACCAGCCCCTGCGCAGCCGTTGCAGCAGGCCCGTCAATGCAGCGCGTGAGCCTGTGACAGCTCGAAGGCGGGGACGGGGGCGTCGAAGGGCTGCGCATCCTCGGTCATGCAGAAGAATGTGCCGCGCATCTGCCCGCGCGGCGTGGCCAGCCGGGTCCAGCTCGTGTATTCGAAGCGCTCGCCCGGCTTGAGCACCGGCTGGTGGCCGACGACGCCCAGGCCGCGCACCTCCTCGGTGTGGCCGGCGACATCGGTGATGACCCAGTGGCGGCCGATGAGCTGCGCCACGGTGTCGCCGGTGTTGACCACCGTGATCGTGTACGAGAAGGCGTAGATCCCTTTCGATGCATCCGAATGCTCGGCGAGGTAGGCGGGGAGGACGGTGCAGGTGAACTGGGGGTGCGGCATGGGCGGATGATAGTCGTGGGGCTGCCACTGGCGTGTTGCAGGACTTTTCGCGCAGGCCTTCAGGCGGCAGACCGGCTGCCTATACTGGTTACAGCTGGCCCAACCTCGGACAACGACCATGACCATGACCGACCTCACCCTCCCCATCACCGGCATGACCTGCGGCGGCTGCGTGCGCAGCGTCACCGCCGTGCTGCAGGCGCTGCCCGGCGTTGACTCCGTCAGCGTCACGCTCACCCCCGGTCAGGCGCAGGTGCGCTACGACGAGGCGCAGGTCTTGCCCGCCCAACTCGCCGCCGTCGTCGAGGACGCGGGCTTCGAGGTGGTGGTCTGACATGTCTACCTCCCCAACCGCTCCGTACTTCGAGATCAACGGCTACCAGGCCCGCGCCCAGATCGGCTGCGCTCCGGACGAGCATGGCGTGACACAGGGCGTGGTCGTCGATCTGCGCGTGCACCTGTTCTTCAACCCGGGCCTGTACCTCGACCGCTACACCATGCCCTACGACTACATGGCCGCGATGGACGCCATCACGACCACGCTGGCCGAGGGGCACCACATCCTGCAGGAGTCGCTGGCGCTGAAGATCGGCCGCCGTGTGCTCGACAGCGAGCATGTCGAGCGAGTGGACGTGCGCATCCGCAAGACCGAGCGCTACGACGGCGTCGAGAGCATCGGCTTCTTCACGCCGGTCGACCGCGACCTGCTGATGAAGGTGGACGCCACCGCGCGGGCACTGGCGTGAGCGCGGGGCCGCTGCGCATCGCCCTCGTCACCGGCGGCCATTCGCGCGTCGGCCGGGCGATCTCCGAGGCGCTGGCCGCCCGCGGCTGGCGCGTGCTGCTGCACGCCTTCCGTGGCACCGCCCGCGCCGAGGCGCTCGACCTGCAGCTCAACCCGCCGCCGCACGGCCCGATGGGCGTCTGGCAGGCCGACTTCTCTGACACGCCCGCAGCGCTCGCCTCGTTCGAGGCGCTGCTGGCGACGCTGCCCGCCGAGGCCGACTTCGCGCTGGTCCACAACGCCAGCGCCTTCGAGAACGACGACCGCGACTCGGTGACGCTGGCGCGCTTCCGGATGCACCACGCCCTGCACTACGAGGTGCCGGTGCTGCTGATGCTGGCGGCGGCGCAGCGGTTTCCGCGTGGACAGGCGCTGCTGCTGCTCGACCAGAACGTCGAGAACCTGCACGACCAGTTCCTGAGCTACTGCCTGTCCAAGGGCGCGATGCACGCCGCGATGAAGCGGCTGGCGCTGTCGCTGGCGCCGTTCCGGGTCAACGCGGTGGCGCCGGGGCCGACGCTGCCGCTGCCGGACGCGGATCTGGCGGCCTTCGACGCCGCCGCGCGTGCCACCCCGCTGCAAGGCGCCGTGGCGCCCGAGGATGTGGCGGACGCGGTGGCGTGGCTGCTGGATGCGCGGCGCGTCACGGCGCAGACGGTCTTCGTCGATGCTGGCCAGCACCTCAAACAGTGGCGGGAACCCGCCGCGCCGGGCAGCCTGTAACCCGTCTGTTCCCTAGAATCCGGGGCATGACGACCCCCACCTACCGCATCGCCCCCTCCATCCTGTCCGCCGACTTCGCCCGCCTGGGCGACGAGGTGAAGAACGTGCTCGCCGCCGGCGCCGACTGGATCCACTTCGACGTGATGGACAACCATTACGTGCCCAACCTGACCTTCGGCCCGATGGTCTGCCAGGCGCTGAAGAAGCACGCGGTCAAGCCGGACGGCACGCCCGCGCCGATCGACGTGCACCTGATGGTGTCGCCGGTGGACGCGCTGGCCCAGGCGTTCTGCAAGGCGGGCGCCGACCTCGTGAGCTTCCACCCGGATGCCTCGACGCACGTCGACCGCACGCTGCAGCTCATCCAGGCCGAGGGCGTGAAGGCGGGCCTGGTGTTCAACCCGGCCGAGCCGCTGGACGTGCTGGAGTGGGTGATCGACCGGGTGGACCTGATCCTCATCATGAGCGTGAACCCGGGCTTCGGCGGACAGAGCTTCATCGACAGCGCGCTGCGCAAGATCGAGAAGGCCCGCAAGATCATCGACGCCAGCGGGCGCGACATCCGCCTCGAAGTGGACGGCGGCATCAAGATCGACAACATCCGCCGCGTGGCCGATGCGGGCGCCGACACCTTCGTCGCGGGCAGCGCCATCTTCAACACGCCTGACTACGCCCGCGTGGTCGACGCGATGCGCACCGAACTGGCGCGCTGATCCAGCGCAAGACTCGTTTCCGATACCCGGCCCGGCCAAGCTTGGCGTCAGGTTGAGGCTGACACTGAGGATTTTTCAAATTCGGAGTGAACAACATGCCTCAGCAATCCACTTGGCGCCGTGCCGCCGCCCTCGCCGTTCTGTCCGGCTGGATGACGATGGGTGGCTCGCTCGCGCAGGCGGCCTGCCTGAGCGACAACGATGTGACGCGGCTGATGGCGTCGCTGCAGGTGCGCCGCCAGGTGGACACGCCGGAAGGCCTGAGCGCGGCCGACGCGGCCTGCACCCGCGCCAAGTTCAACGCCTCGCTGGAAGCCGCGCACGGCCGTCCGGTTGGCTACAAGGCCGGCCTGACCAACCCGGCCGTGCAGAAGCGCTTCCAGGCGACCGCGCCGGTGTGGGGCGCGCTGTATGCGCCGATGCTGCTGAAGGACGGCGCGATCGTGAACCCCGCCTTCGGGGCGCGCCCGCTGTTCGAGGCCGACCTGCTCGTGCGCGTCAGCAACGTGCGCATCAACCAGGCCCGCAACGTCGAGGACGTGCTGCAGTCGATCGACCAGGTGATCCCGTTCATCGAGCTGCCCGACCTGATGGTGGACACGCCGGCCAAGATCAACGGCCACGTGCTGACCGCGGTGAACGTCGGCGCACGCTACGGCGTCGTCGGCACGCCGATCCCGGTGCAGCGCACGGCCGAGTTCAGCCAGGCGCTGCGCGACATGCAGGTCGTCGTGTCCGGCAACGGCGCGGAACTCGACCGTGGCCGCGGCTCGGACGTGCTGGAGCACCCGCTCAACGCCGTGGTCTGGCTGGCGCAGGCGCTGCAGGCGGACGGCGTGAAGCTCAAGGTCGGCGATGTGCTGAGCCTGGGCTCGTTCTCGAAGCTGATGCCGCCGAAGCCGGGGCTGGCGGTGCAGGTGCGCTACAACGGCCTGCCGGGCAACCCGGCGGTGCAGATGCAGTTCCGCTGACCTGCTGAGGTGGGCGCGGGCGCGGGGATCAGAATGCGGGATCGGATCGGCATCGATCCGCAGGAGACCCCCGAATGCTTGCCGAGAAGACCCCCCCGCAGGGCGCCCGGTCATGGGCTGACGCCTGGACCGACGCCACCCCGATCACCGCCCACGACGCCCCGCCCGCGGCCGAGCGTCAGCGACCGCTGGCGCCGCTGCGCGTGCTGGACCTGTCGCGGCTGCTGCCCGGCCCGATGGCGTGCCGGCACCTGGCCGATCTGGGCGCGCAGGTGCTCAAGGTCGAGCCGCCGATGGCCGGCCGGCCCGGTCTGCCGGGCGATGACGCGGCCTACATGGGGCCGGGCGAAGACGGCGTCTCGCATTTCTACCGCGTCGTCAACCACGGCAAGCGCCGGCTGGTGCTCGACCTGAAGCAGCCGGAGCAGCTCGCCACGCTGCGCGCGCTGGTCGCCGAGGCCCATGCCGTTGTCGAAGGCTTCCGCCCCGGCGTGATGGACCGGCTCGGCCTGGGTTACGAGGCGCTGCGGGCGATCAACCCGGCGATCGTGCTGACCAGCATCAGCGGCTACGGGCAGGACGGCCCGCTGCGGCTGGCCGCCGGCCATGACCTGAACTACCTGTCGCTGGCCGGCGTGGTCGACCAGACGCGCACGCCCGACGGCCGCCCGGTCTTCAGCCACCTGCAGATCGCCGACCAGCTCGGCGGCGCGCAGACCGCCGCCATCGGCACGCTGGCCGCCGTGCTCGGCGCGCAGTGGACGGGGCAGGGGCGCTGGGTCGATGTGTCGATGACCGACGCGGTGCGCCAGCACCAGGTGATCCTCGGCACCGACGCGCTGGCCGACGGCGTGTCGCCCGCCCCGGGCGCGTCGCTGCTCAACGGCGGCGTGCCTTGCTACAACCTCTACCGCTGCGCCGACGACCGCTGGCTGGCGGTCGGGGCGCTGGAGCTGAAGTTCTGGCAGGGCGTGTGTGCGGTGGTCGGGCGCGAGGACTGGGCGGCGCGCCACTGGAGCCTCGGCGAAGCGCCGGGCAGCGCGGCGGCGCGGGCGCTGATCGACGAGCTGGGGGCGCTGATCGGCAGTCGGCCGCTGGCGGTGTGGGTCGAGCGGTTCGCGGGGACGGATTGCTGCGTCACGCCGGTGCTGGGGGCGCATGAGGCGCTGTTCGGGCGGGCGGCGGTGACGGTGGGCGAGGGGATGCGGCGGTTGACGGGGCCGGCGGTGACGTTGCGTTGAGGCGCGCCGGGGTGTTCCTCGGCGTCACGCGGGGTCGTGCCAGTTGAGCCACTGCAAGCCTGGCACGCGGGAAAACTCGCGCACATTGCGCGTGACCAGCGTGGACTGGTGGCGCAGGGCGGTGGCTGCGATCAGGATGTCGTGGGGGCCGATCGGCGTGCCTCTTGCTTCGAGTTCGGCGCGAATGCGGGCTGCTTGGGCGGCGCATTCGCTGTCGAAGGCCAGGCGCTGCATGGGTTGCAGCAGTTGCGCCAACGCGGCCAAGCGTGGGGTGGCCGCCTCCTGGGGCAATCGCAGGAGTCCGTAACGCAACTCGTATTCGACGATGGCCGGCACGCCCACATCGGCGGGGCGCAGGGCTTGCAGACGCGGCACCACCTGCGGGTCGCCCCGAAAGTAGTAGCTGATGGTGTTGCTGTCCAGAATCAGCATGAACGGCCTTCAAAACCCCAGGCGTGGTGCATCGGCGGGCAGTGGCGCTGAACTGTCTTCGCGCAAGGGGAAGTCGGCAAAACGCCCCGCCAGTCCGAGGCAGTCCTGGGGCCATTCGTGGGCGGCGTGCTTGCGGATGATCTCCGCCACCCAACGGCTTTTCGACATCCCGTTGGCCTTGGCCGCCTGTTCCACCAGTGCTTGGGTGGCATCGTCCAGATACAGCGTGATTTGGGACATTGCAGGACTCCCGGCTTCTGTTGCGTATATGTGGAAGTATATGTAATCGGGGCCCGGTGGACTGAAAGTCGTACCCGCGCGACATCAGCACCGAAGAGTGGAACTTCGTGGTCCGCGTCCGGCACGTCGCTAGAGCCTGTGGGAAGCGCCGGGCAGCGCGGCGGCGCGGGCGCTAGCTGGGGCGTTGATCGGCAGCCGGCCGCTGGCGGTGTGGGTCGAGCGGTTCGCGCGAGCGTTGCTGATGAGCATTGCGCAGCAGGAGGGTATTGGGCTTGACTCCAGCTACCCACCCGATCAGGCAATACTCAGAACTTCGAGGCCTCTGAATTTCTCTTCGCTGCGGCCTCGGCCTTGCTTTGCGCCTTGAATTTTTGCAAGAGGTCGTTACGGATATACCGGACTTCCATCGTGAATCCTAGGTGCGGAGCATCCATTTCGATGAGGGCATCGGCCGGGCGGAAACTTGCGAACTGATCGCCGACAAACGGGCGCTGTTGCGCAGATACTTTGTACTTCTTGCTCAGGAACTGGAAGATTGTATCGAATCGATGTTTTCCCATGTCCATGAACACGCCAGCGAGTTTTTTCTGGTCATCAAAAACATACAAGACGCTGGTGAGACCTTCAATATCATAGGCCGCGCCATCCGTCTTCAACATTTCTCCGCCGGAATACTTGTTCGTGCCGGACGGCTCAAGCTGTGTTTTCTTCGATAGATTTTCCCTGAGTTGTTCGACTGTTGTGACGCCGATCTCGAAACCAAGTACCTGCGTACCGGCATGCGCCAGCGCTGTCGTGCAAAGTGCGATGGCAATGAAGAACGAATGAATTTTGCGCATTGGAACCTCCCTTTGTAGCGCGGGTGAAAAGTGATGGTGGATAGAACAATGGCGGAGCCATGACGCGCTGCGGATCAAATCGCCAAAGCGCGTGGTGCCGGGACAACCTCTAGGTTGTACTGGACGAGAGCCGGAGATTAAACAAGATTACGGCTGATCCAAACAGGCGAAGTTTTGCTGATCTTAGGACTTACGCAAGTTGAACTCAGTTAGCACAGAGCTTGGACTTTTGTAGCCATCTCAAATGTACGCCATCGGCACTGACGGTCGAGCTATTTCCTGCCGCATGTAATTCGACATCATCGCCTTCTTGATGCTGTAGATATTCGTCCTCATGTCTCTGGCCAGCGCGGACAGATGGTTCCACGCCAAGATGACACAGGCAATGTGATTCCTCTGCGCCCTGGCAGATCGACACTGGCATTTCTCCATGCCCAGCACCTGCTTGACCTCCCGGTGATACTGCTCGATCTTCCACCTGATCGCGCAGATCTCTCGCGTGTCGTCCACCGAAGTCTGTTCCAGATCATTGGTCACCACCCATTCCGTGCGACCGTTTCCCGTCGCCACCCGAAACAGCTTGACCTTGAGGCTGCCTGGAAACTTGTTCACCTTGACGAGCTTGCCGTGCGCGGCGCCTTGGTCGCTCCACTGCAACTCACTGACGGCCTGATAGGGCGCCTGCGCCTGACTGTCATCGACCAGGCGATTGCTCTTGAGCGGGCAGTAGAAGATCTTGCCCGCACGATGGATGTGCACCATCAGCTCCTTGGTGGCGTACCAGGAGTCCATCAGCACCACGCGGAATGGCAGCTTCTTGCCCGTCATGGCCTCGTCGAACATCTCCTGGACGTGCTGGAGCTTGGTCTTGTGGTCCACCTGCGGGGCGAACACTCGCCAGTCGATGATCCAGTAGCGACCGCTGCGGGGGTTGACGTACAAGCAGTTGACCACACCGATGCCCTTGATCAGGCCATGGGCATTGCCGCTGTACTGCCGCCGCACCAGCTCGATCGCATGGGAGTGGTTCTTGTCCGAGACGCTGTCGTCGAACAGCAAGAAAGCGTTCGGATCAGGTTCGATGGATTTCTCCACCTGCTCCCAGACGATGGCAGGCGTTATGTTTTCGTCTTGCAGGTAACGGTTGATGGCGTCATGCGAGAAATGCGGGTGATGGTCGGCGAAGTAGGTTTGGGTATAGTTGGTCTGGGTGGAGATCAGAAACTGACAGTAGTCGCGTCTTGTCGGCTTCATCATGGCTCCTGTTGAGTTGAGGCAAGCCAATTGTAGGCATATTTAATGAATCCGAACAGCCAGTTGAAACAAGATATTTCAGTGCACATCGGGTGCCGGATCAATCCATGGATCAGAATATGGCACTCAAAACTCAGTTGAGTTTGAAAGTTTCTTTTGCGTAAGTCCTATGATCTGTTCATTGCATCGCTTTTTTTACTTATACGAGCTGCAGATAGTCTTGTCGACTGTGAACTCCGCGAGTTTTTCTCCGTAGGTATTTGTGTAGACGAAGGTATACGTGAGGCCGCGATCGAAGGCAGGGTTCATGGCGTTCACCGCGCACGACTTCGGGACGATCTCGCGATGCGTTTCTTCGGAGAACTCCTTGATATTTGCCTGTGGTAGCCCCTTCTTCACTCGGAGGACATTCTCAAATCGGACATTGCGCGCGACGGCTACTGCTCGCGTCGAGACTGTCATGTCATCCAGCATCGCAACTGCGTTGCTGTTGTACTGACTCGCAATGTTCTGTGCAATCTCTTCGATTTGCTTGATCTGTGCCGGCGTGAGCGACTGGGCGAGAGCGCCGCTACACGAAAAGACTGTGAAAAGCGGCAGAACAGTAGAGGACAGCAGAGGGTGTGTTTTCATCGGCTGAGTGGCTGAATCCTGCATCCGGAATGGCGCAAGTCCACGCCATATTTGAAATCTCTCTCTGTGTATCGCATCGTTACCCTCCCGTAAAGCGGCTCAAAGCCTTGGGAGCATAGTTTTTCATTTCGATTTCGCGCGTGAAATATTTCACGCTTAACTTGGTTCCTCCTCGAACCGGACAAGATTTGATCCCCGCATACTTTTCGCCCTGCCGGCTACCCCGCGAGCCGACGCTGAATCTGCGCTGAACCGTCCCGCTTGTTGCGTCCAGTTACTGAAACAGCTTGTTTCGGATCAAGTGCCCCGCAGATCCGCCTGCGCAAGATGGTTTTTGGCCGGGAGCTGTAACCCCCGCCACACCGGAGCCTGTCATGCGCACACCGAACACCCACCCCGTTCCCGCCCTGCGGCGGATCTCCACGGCGCTGCTGGCGCTGGGCCTGGCGGGATCGGCGCTGGCCGCACCGCTGTGCCGGGCGCCTGCTAACCTGCTCGCCAACCCCGGCTTCGAGAACGGCCGAACCTCACCGGGCGGCAGCCCACCCGGCTGGACGTTCCAATCCGCCTACAGCGGCGCGCTCGGCACCTGGGACACCACGGTCGCGCACAGCGGCGGGCGCAGCGTGCGCATCGACGCCACGCGCCCCGAAGACAGCCACTGGCTGCAGCGCGTGGCGGTGCCCGTCAACACGCCGCTGTTCCTCGGCGGCTGGATCAAGTCCGACAACCTCCAGCGCCCGGACCAGCCCACCAGCCCCGGCGCCACTGTCTCCGTGCTCGGCCGCTGGGACCAGACCGCCCCCACGCTGGGCACGACGCCGTGGCACCCGGTCGGCATGAGTTTCATCACCGACACCAGCCCGCTGCTGGTTTCGACGCGTCTGGGTTTCTGGGGCGGGCTGGCCACCGGCACGGCCTGGTACGACGACCTGACGCTGGTGCCGCGGGTGGCGCAGACGCCGCATCCGCGCTGGAAGATCCTGGTGCTGGTCTATCCGCAGACGGATGCGG
Organism: Sphaerotilus sp.; assembly: GCF_034519685.1. Taxonomy (GTDB): domain Bacteria; phylum Pseudomonadota; class Gammaproteobacteria; order Burkholderiales; family Burkholderiaceae_C; genus Sphaerotilus. The sequence goes on from NZ_JAXHOF010000006.1 coordinate 295,528, forward strand.
TCATCACGCAGACCGATGGCACGACGCGGCATGTGCAAGGGCAGGCCTCGCCGACCGAGGTGCAACAGGCCATCGCGCATGCGCGCCTGTTCGTCGAGCAGGACATCCCGGCGCTGACCAGCGGCAACATGCTGCCCACGCTGACGGTGCGCACGGCCAGTCGGCCCCTGCAGACGCTGCCGTCGGACGGTGACATGCGGTGGTGGCCGGATGCGCAGGCGGATGCGGAGCCCGGTTTTGATTCGGTCATCGTGCTCTGGGAGCCGCGGGTGCGCGATGTCGCCACGGGCGAGTCGCTCTGGCTGGGTTCCAGCTTTGGCGGCATGCAGTACCGCGGCACACGCCAGACCTACACGACCATCACGCTGCCGTACGCCGGCCCCAACGGCAACCGCAATGTGTACAAGCTGCACTGGGGCTGGTCGATCCTGAGCTATTTCGAGACGCTGCAGCTCACGCCACAGCCGACCGTGCCGCCCGTCACGATGGCCTCGCGGTATGTGAACTGCAAGACGGGGCAGCAGTACACCTGGTTCGACGAAACGCTCGACCAGCCGATCCCGAACTCGATCTACAGCAACGCGGCCGGCTTCACCCACGACTACTACTCGGGCACGGTGGCGCGCGCCGAGGCGCCGACGGTGTGCCTGGGTATCGGCCCGCAGGCGTGGGCCTGGGGCGGCCCGGTGACGCACTCGGGCAGCGCGCCCGTGTTCACGGCGGCCGAGCGCGTGGAGGCGCTGATCGCGCAGGTCGGGGCGCTGCAGACGGCCGGCATGCTCGGCCCGCGGCCTGCGCAGACCTTATGGGCAGAGCTGCAGGCGGCGCGGCGGATGCTGCAGTTGCCGCGCGCGAGCGAGCTGGCTCGCGTGCCGCTGGAGGTGTTCTCGCGTCACGTGCAGGCGCTGGTACGCGACGGTCGCGTGTTGCCACAGGCCGGTTCGGCGCTGATCGAGGCAGCAACGGCCGCCATCGGCTGCGTTTGAGCGACGTTGTTCACGCGCGGCGCCCTCGCTGACCGGCAGGGCGTCGATAGACTTCCCGGCACTTCAGACCCCGGGAGTTCGATTGACCACCGCGACAGTGCTCACGACGGAGGCGGTGCTGGCCCTGGCGCCGGACGCCGCTTCAGCGAAGGCGGCCCGTGGCCTGCTGGCCCCGGCGACATGGCCGACCTTGGGTCACGACGCGGCGGCCGCCTGGGGCGAGTGCCAGGGCAGCGGGTCCAAGCCGTATCAGACACAGGTCGATCTGAGCGGCCCGGTGTTCAAGTGCTCGTGCCCGAGCCGGAAATTCCCTTGCAAGCATGGGCTGGCGTTGCTGCTGCTGCGCGCGCAGGACACCAGCCGCTTCACCACGCCCGCCGAGCCGCCCGAGTGGGTGCGCGCCTGGCTGGAAGGGCGGCGCGAGCGGGCCGAAAAGCAGGAACAGAAGCAGCAGCCGCGGCCACAGCCACCGCAGGCGGCGGCGGGGGTGACCGCCACAGCCACCGCCAACGGTGCCGACCCGGCCGCCCCGCCGACGCCCGACACCACCACGGCCCGCCAGGACAAGCGGTGGCAGCGCATCGAGGCGGGCCTGGAGGAACTGGCGCGCTGGCTCGCCGACCGGGTGCAGCGCGGCCTGGCGGTGCAGACCCGCGAGGGCGCGGGCGAATGGCAGACGATGGCCGCGCGCATGGTCGATGCGCAGGCGGGGGCGCTGGCCGGCTGGTTGACCGCGGCGGGCGCCGAGTCCGACAACGCCGCGCGGCTGGCCCGGCTCGGGCGGCTGCAACTGCTGATCGAGGCGGTGCAGCGGCGGGCGGCGCTGGACGCGGGCGTGCTGGCGGATGTGCGGGCCACGCTGGGCTGGCCGCTGGAGCGCGACGAGGTGCTGGCGCGTGGCGAGGCGGTGGACGATGTCTGGCGCGTGGACGGCCAGATCGTCGAGGAGCGCGAGCAGCGGCTGGTCGAGCGCCGGGTCTGGCTGTCGGGGCGGCGCAGCGGGCGGCGGGCATTGCTGCTCGATTTCAGCCACGGCACGGCGGGCTTCGAGACGAGCTGGATCACCGGGCAGGCGCGGGCCGGGCGGCTGGTGTTCTTTCCGTCGGTGGCGCCGCTGCGGGCCTTGTCGGTGCAGCGCGAGGCGGTGCCGGAAGCCGATGAGGAGGCGGTCGAGGGCGAGGAACGGTTGGCTGCGGGCTGGGACGATGAACTCGACCGCGCCGCCGCCGCGATGGCCGCCCATGCGTGGCTGCCGCTGTGGCCGCTGCGGCTGGCGGGGGCGACGATCCGGGTGGTGGACGACGCTGTCTGGGCGTGTGGCGACCCCCACGCGCTGCCGCTGAACGTGCCGACGGAGCAGGTGCCGACGCTGCTGGCGCTGGCGGGCGGCGGTCGGGTCGATCTGAACGGCGAGTGGGACGGCCGGACGCTGCGGCTGCTGACGCTGCGCAGCGACGAGGGGCGGTGGCAGATCGGCCGCACCGAAGGAGCGACACGATGACGGGGCCGATGATGGACCGGCTGTTGCCGATCGCGCTGGTGGGCACGGAGCGCTCGCCGGGGCTGCGGGCGCTGCTGCGTGAGGTGCCCGCGCCGCTGACCGGGTTGATGCAGGCGCTGGCCACGGCGCCGGAGGACGACGCTACGGTGCTGCTGCGCGCCGCCGGGGTGCTGGCGGTGGCGCAGCGGGTCGGCGGTGGGCTGGCGGCGGTGGACACCCTGCCCGAAGCGCCTGAACCCGCCCGGCCGGAGACCCGCCCCGCCTTGTCCGCCGAGCCGCACCAGGCGCTGCTGCAGCGCCTGCTCGGCGAGGACGTGCCCGACAGCCTGCGCGTTGAGGCGCTGTCGCAGGTCGCGCAGCGCGGCTGGCGGCTGCCGGCGACGTTGTTGCCGCCGATGCTGGCGCTGGCGTTGCGGCTGCCGGTGCTGCGGCCGGCGGTGGGCGCGGTGATGGGCGAGCGCGGGCGCTGGCTGGTGCAGCAGCAGCCGCGCTGGCGCTCGATCGTCGAGCGGCCCGCCACGCCGACCGAGGACGACTGGGCGCACGGCAGCGGTGCCGCCCGGCTCGCGTTCCTGCAAGCCGAACGCCGCCGCGACCCCGACGCCGCCCGCGAGCGCCTGAGCGCCGAGCTGCCGTCGCTGGCCGCCCGCGAGCGCACCGAGCTGGTCGAGGCGCTGGCGGTCGGGCTGTCGGCGGCGGACGAGCCGCTGCTGGTGAAGCTGTTGCGCGACCGGGGCGGCGAGGTGCGCACGCTGGCGGCGATGCTGCTGGTGCGGCTGCCCGACAGCGAGCAGTCGGCGTGGCTGGCGGGGCAGTGGTCGGCGCTGCTGCGGGTCGAGTCGGCGTGGCTCGGGTTGAAGAAGCGCTGGCACATCGAGCCGCCCGCCGCCGAAGACCCGGCGTGGAAAACCCGCGCGCTCGACCTGCAGCGCCCGCGCCACGACGGCCTGGGCGAGCGCGGCTGGTGGCTGTACCAACTGGCACGGCTGACGGTGCCGGCCTTCTGGACAGCGCATACCGGAATGGCGCCAGCCGAGCTGATCGACTGGGCGCGTGGCACGGACTGGAAGGACGCGCTGCTGCGCGGCTGGCGCGAGGCGGTGCTGGCCACGGCCGGATCGGCGGGCGTGGCCGGCGAGCCGGACGCGCAGACAGGCGCGGTCGATGTGCGCTGGCTGCTGGCGCTGCTGGCCTGCCGCGAAGCGCCGGGCTGGCCCGCGCACGAGGTCACCGCGCTGCGCAGCCACCTGCCGCTGGCCGCGCGCACGTCGTTGTGGCGCGATCGGCTGGGCGAGGCGTGCGTCGAGGTCGCCACCGAGGTGGTGCAGACCTGCGCCCAGCCGCTGATCGACGGCCGCCCCGAACGCGCCGCCCCGTTGGACCCGACGCTGGCCGCCGCGCTGTCGGCGGCGATGGTGCGCGAGCTGTCGGCGCTGTTCAGCGGCCGGACACCCGACGAACGCCGCACGGCCGCCTGGCTCGACGTGGCACCGGCGCTGGTCGGCTGGCTGCCGATGGCCTGCCTGGACCCGATCGAGGCACTGCCCGCACCCGCGCCGCTCCCCGCCGACACCCACGTCTGGCTGCACGCCCGCATCGTCACGCTGCATGACCGGCTGCAGCAGGCGGTGGCATTGCGCCGCGCCTTTCATGCGCTGCCCGTGGCGGCGGTTTCCTCTTCAACCGATTCCCGCTGAACCCGCCCAACATGACCGACACCACTTCAACCGCCGTCCTGCGCCGCCATGCCGAGCACCAGTACGCCGAGGAACTCCACGAACTGCGCCGCACCGATCGCCGCCAGCGCCCCGACCACTGGGAACTGTCGCCGTGGGCGGTGGTGACCTACCTGCTGGGCGGGCGGCTCGACAACGGCTTCGAGGTCAGCCCGAAGTACATCGGCGCGCGCCGGCTGATGGAGATCGCTGTGGCCACGCTTGCCACCGACCGCGGCCTGCTGCTGTTCGGCGTGCCGGGCACCGCGAAATCGTGGGTCTCGGAACACCTGGCCGCCGCCATCAGCAACGACTCGACCCTGCTGATCCAGGGCACCGCCGGCACCGGCGAGGAGCAGTTGCGCTACGGCTGGAACTACGCCGAGCTGCTCGCGCACGGCCCGTCCGAGAAGGCGCTGGTCCCCAGCCCGCTGATGAACGCGATGCGCACCGGCCGCATCGCCCGCATCGAGGAGCTGACACGCATCCCCGCCGATGTGCAGGACTCGCTGATCACCGTGCTGTCCGAGAAGACGCTGCCGGTGCCGGAACTGGGCAGCGAGGTGCAGGCGGTGCGCGGCTTCAGCGTCATCGCCACCGCGAACAACCGCGACAAGGGCGTCAACGAGCTGTCGAGCGCGCTGAAGCGGCGTTTCAACACGGTGATCCTGCCCGTGCCGTCGAGCGAGGCCGAGGAGCTGTCGATCGTCGTCAAGCGCGTCGCCGAGATGGGCCGCGCGCTGGACCTGCCCGCCGAGCCGCCCGCGCTGCGCGAGGTCAAGCGCGTGGTGCAGATTTTCCGCGAGCTGCGCAATGGCCAGACCGAGGACGGCAAGACCCGGCTGAAAAGCCCGAGCGGCACGCTGTCCACGGCAGAGGCGATCTCGGTCGTCAGCAACGGCATGGCGCTAGCCGGGCATTTCGGCGACGGCGTGGTCGGCGCGCCGGATCTGGCGTCCGGGCTGCTCGGCGCGGTCATCAAGGATCCGGTGCAGGACTTGGTGGTGTGGAAGGAATACCTGGAGACGGTCGTGAAGGAGCGCAGCGACTGGAAAGACCTGTACCGCGCCTTCCGCGACCACGGCTGAGCCGCAGCCGCCATGACGGAGACGCGCTTTTTTGGCATCCGCCACCACGGCCCCGGCTGTGCCCGCAGCCTGCGCCGGGCGCTCGACGACTGGCAGCCCGACGCGCTGCTGGTCGAAGGCCCGCCCGAGGCCGAGTCGCTGCTGCACCACCTCGCCGACGCTGCGCTGGTGCCGCCGGTGGCGCTGCTGGTCCATGCGCTCGATGTGCCGCAGCGGGCGGTGTTCTACCCGTTTGCGCGCTTCTCGCCGGAGTGGCAGGCGCTGCAGTGGGCGGTCGGGCGCGGGGTCACGGCGCGGTTCATCGACCTGCCGCGGGCGCATGCGCTGGCGCTGGATGCGGACCCCCACCCCAACCCTCCCCCGCTGGGGGAGGGGGCAAGACCGGATCGTCAGGCATCCGCTTTGCGTTCTGGGCTGTGCTCTGATCTCCTCCCCCCAGCGGGGGGCGGTCGGGAGGGGGGGCTTCAGGGTCACGGCGACCCCTTCGACGACTTCGCCCGCGCCGATGGCCACCCGGACGGCGAGAGCTGGTGGAACCGCTGGGTCGAGGAGCGCGGCCACGACGCGGACATCTTCACCGCCATCGCCGAGGCGATGACCGAGATGCGCCGCGACGCGCCGCCGCCCGACGACCGCGAGGCGCAGCGCGAGGCCCACATGCGCCAGTGCCTGCGCGCGGCGCGCAAGGAAGGCTTTGCGCGCATCGCCGTCGTCTGCGGCGCGTGGCACGTGCCGGCGCTGCAGGACGGTGTGTCAAGCGCCAAGGCCGACGCGGCGCGGCTCAAGGGCCTGCCCAAGCTCAAGGTGCAGGCGACCTGGGTGCCGTGGTCGCACCGGCACCTGACCCGCGCGGGCTACGGCGCGGGCGTCGTCTCGCCGGGCTGGTACGACTTCCTCTGGCAGCACGGCCAGCACGACCCGGCCTCCCACCCGCGCGCCGCCGGCTGGCTCGCCAAGGTCGCCACGCTGCTGCGCGCCCATGAGATCGACTGCTCCAGCGCCCACGTCATCGAGGCGATCCGGCTCGCCGACACGCTCGCCACGCTGCGCGGCCACGCCACGCCGGGGCTGGCCGATCTGGACGAGGCCGTGCGCAGCGTCATCGGGCAGGGCGATGACGCGGTGCTCGGCCTGATCGGGCCGGCGCTGCACGTTGGTGATGCGCTCGGCACGGTGCCGGCCGAGGTGCCGATCGTGCCGCTGCAGCGCGATGTCGAGGCGCAGCAGAAGCGCCTGCGTCTGAAGGCCGAGGTGGCGCAGCGGGTGCTGGACCTTGACCTGCGCCAGCCGAACGACCTGGAGCGCAGCCGGCTGCTGCTCCGGCTGCGGCTGCTCGGCCTGGACTGGGGCGTGCCGGACCAGGGCAGCCGTGGCGCGCGCGGCAGTTTCCACGAGACGTGGCGGCTGCAATGGGCGCCCGAGTTCGCCATCACGCTGATCGAGGCGAGCCGCTGGGGCACGACGGTCGAGGCTGCCGCGAGCAGCCGCATCGCCGACCGCGTGGCGCAGGAAACCGTGCTGCCGGTGCTGGCCGCGCTGGTCGATGACGTGCTGCGCGCCGACCTGCCGGGCGCGGTGCAGGCGGTGACGCAGGCGCTGGACCGGCTCGCAGCCGTCACCGGCGACACGGCGCAACTGCTGCAGACGCTGCCGCCGCTGGCGCACGTCTTCCGCTACGGCGATGTGCGCGGCACCGACACGGCGCAGGTCGGCGTGGTGCTTGACCACCTGATCGGCCGGGCAGCGATCGGCCTGCCGCTGGCCTGTGCGGCGCTGGACGACGAGGCGGCGCACGCGCTGCGCGCCCCGCTGCTGGCCGCCCACGCCGCCGTGGCCCGGCGTGCGGGCGACGAGCAGACGGCGGTGTGGCGCCACGCGCTGGCCGGGCTGGCGGCGCTTGACTCGGCGGCGGCGCTGCTGCGCGGGGTGGCGATGCGGCTGTTGCTGGACGACGGCGTGGTGAGCGCCGACGCGGCCGGCACCGCGCTGCAGCACCAGTTGTCCCGCGCCACCGACCCGGCCGCAGCGGCGGCGTGGCTCGAAGGCTTCCTGAACCGCAACGCGGTGGTGCTGCTGCACGACGCGCGCCTCTGGGCGCTGATCGACGGCTGGCTCGCGGGCCTGGGTGACGCGCATTTCCAGCAGGTGCTGCCGCTGGTGCGCCGCAGCTTCGCCGAGTTCAGCCGCAGCGAACGCCGCTCGCTGGGCGAACGCGCTGCGCAGCCGCCGAAGGTCGCGGCGAGTGGGGCGGCGGCGGACGGGCCGGGCTGGAACGAGGCGCGGGTAGCGCGGGCGCTGCCGCTGCTGCACCAACTGCTCGGCTTGCCGAGGGAGGCGATTTCGCATGACTGATGGCATGAGTGACGACCAGAGCCCCGCCACGCTGACCCGCCTGCAACGCTGGCGCCTGGTGCTCGGCGAGGAAGCCAATGACCCCTGCGGCAGTCCGAGCGGCGCTGCGCTGGAGATGGACCGCGCGCTGGCCGCGCTCTACGACGCCGACGGCCCTGGCGGACTGGGCAAGCGCACGGCGGGCAAGGGCCGCGGCGCGCCGACCGTGGTGCGCTGGCTGGGCGACATCCGCCAGTATTTCCCGGCCTCGGTGGTGCAGGTGATGCAGCGCGACGCCCTGCAGCGGCTGAACCTGAACGAGATGCTGCTGCAGCCCGAGATGCTCGAAGCGGTGCAGCCGGACGTGCACCTTGTCGCCAGCCTCGTGTCGCTCTCGCGCGTGATCCCGGCCGGCACCAAGGACACGGCGCGGCGCGTGGTGCAGTCGGTGGTCGATCAGCTCATGAAGCGCCTGGAGGAGCCGCTGCGCTCGGCGGTGACCGGCGCGATCGACCGCAGTGTGCGCAACCGCCGCCCTCGCCACAGCGAGATCGACTGGCACCGCACCATCCGCGCCAACCTGCGCCACTGGCAGCCCGAGCTGCGCACCATCGTCCCCGAGACGCTGATCGGCCACGGCCGCAAGTCGCGCCGCCCGCAGCGCGAGATCATCCTGTGCATCGACCAGAGCGGCTCGATGGCGGCCAGCGTCGTCTATTCGAGCATCTTCGGCGCGGTGCTGGCGTCGCTGCCGGCGGTGGCGACGCGGCTGGTGGTGTTCGACACCGAGGTGGTCGACCTGAGCGATCAACTGGACGACCCGGTGGAGCTGCTGTTCGGCGTGCAGCTCGGCGGCGGCACCGACATCGGCCGCGCCGTCGCCTACTGCCAGAGCCAGATCCGCGACCCGCGCAACACCATCTTCGTGCTGATCTCGGACCTGATCGAAGGCGGGGTGGAGCAGCGGCTGCTGCAGCGCGCAGCCGAGATGGTCGAGGCGGGCGTGCAGTGCGTGGCGCTGCTGGCGCTGAGCGACGAAGGCGCGCCGAGCTACGACCACGCGCTGGCGGCCAAGCTCGCGGGGCTGGGCGTGCCGTCGTTCGCGTGTACGCCGGATGCGTTTCCGGGGCTGATGGCTGCGGCGATCCGGCGCGAGGATGTGGCGGGGTGGGCGGCGCAGCAGGGGCTGGTGGCGAGCCGGGCCGTCACCGGGTTGTCTCCAGCCACGTGAAGCGGCGCCTTCAACACACTCCCGTCGTTCAGCGCTCGCAGGCGAAGCTGGCCGCCAGTTCCGAATCACCGCTCTTGTAGCGGGCCACCATCGGATATGGGCACAGCGGGCGCGTGCGGTTGGCGGACCAGGTGGACGGCACGTCGGCGTTGACACCGCCGGCATTGCCGGTGCCGCGGGCCCCAGCCACGATGCGATCGGGGGCCGCACCGCGTTCCACCCAGTCCACCAGCGCCGTCAAGGCGTCGTATTGGTCAGTTGCCGGCCCACCCCGTGAGTGGCCCATGCCCGGCACGCGGAAGAAGCGCACCGCGTCTGCAGCGCGACCGGCCAGCCGCTGGTCCAGCGCGTCGTACCAGGCTGCGGTGTCATCCACCGAAAACACACCGTCAGCCGATCCGTGAATGACCAACATCTTGCCGCCGCGCAAGCGCATCGTGTCCAGGTTGGCAGGGTCGGGGGGCGTCATCAGTGACATGGCGCTTTCGGTATGCACACTGTTGGTGGCGAAGATATTGGGCGCGTCGGTGTCCATGTTGAAGCTCAGCGCATAGCTCAGCGTGTTGCTCAAGGCGGTGGTGACCGGCGGCACCGAGAAGATGTGCGCCACCGCCACCGGGTCGCGCCCGCCGCGCACCGAGTTGCGGAACTTCCAGTCGGCCCAGCCGGTGGCCGAAAGGCCGGGGTCGTAGGCCCAACGGGCATAGAGCGCTGTACCAGCGCTGTTCTTGGCGCCAGCAAAGACATCGGCCACGACAGTCTTCTGCGCGGCGCTCAGGCAGGTGGTGCCATCGCGCGCAGCGCTGCAGGTGGGCACATCGCGCGCCAGATCAAAAGCCGTGCGGCAGGCGTCGGCGTCTTGTACCAATCCGTCGGCAACGCCGTCCAGCGCGTCGCATTTTCCCAAAATAGCGTTGGCCACCAGCCGGCGTTCGGTCTGTGTGAAGGCCGATTCCAGATCGTAGAGGGGTGCTGTGCCGGTGGAGGTGACCACCTTGTTCCACTGCTGCGCACCCCACAGTTGAGCAACCGCAGCCTTGGGCAGGTTGAAGCCGGGCGAGTTGGCCAAGAAGCCGTCGTAGTCAGCAGGCAGGCGGGCCGCTGCCACCATGGCATGACGGCCGCCATTGGAGCTGCCAGCGAAGTAGGAACGGTCGGGGCCCTTGTTGTAGGCAGCGAGGATCAAGGCCTTGGCCATCGGGGTCAAGCTGCGCACCGCCTGGTAGCCGTAGTCCAGCCGAGCTTGCGGGTCAATGCCAAACAGCGGGTTCTGCGCGCCGCTGTGCCCCGCGTCAGAACTGAGGACTGCAAAACCCATTTGCAGGCCGTTGCGCAGCAGCCCGCCGCTGCCGAGGGAGCCGCCACCATCGGCCACCGCCACAGTACCGTCGGTGCCGCCGTTGCCCTGGTGCAGGAAGCGGCCGTTCCAGTCGCGCGGCAGGCGCATCTGGAAGCCGATGGCGTAGGTCTGGCCATCGACCGTGCTGACACGATCGTTCATGCGACCGACCACCAGGCAGTGCTCGCCCACGGGCTGGCCCGCATTGTTCAAGGTGCCCGAAGCCACCGTGCTGGCGGCCGTGACGGTGGTGCCGGCAAACGAGAAGCCGCTCAGGGCGGTGCAGCTGGACAGGGTGGCAGCTTGCGCGGCCGTGAGCTGCGGCAGGGGTAGGGGTTGTTCATCGCTGCCGCCACAGGCCATCAGCGTCGTGCTGGCTGCCAGCGCAGTGAGAAGGTAGGGTCGAAAGATCATGTTTTTGTCTCCGTTGTCGTGGTTGTGGTGGGTGAAGAAAGCTCAAGCCGTCCGACCGGTGGACTGGCCCATACGAGCGGTATCGAGAAAGGCCAGCGCGGTAGCGTTGAAGCGCTCTGGCTGGTCGCGTGGCACCGGATGGCCCGCACCTTCAATGCTTGCAACTTGGGCTTGCGGCATGGCACGCCGAACGTTGCCAAACACTTCAGCGTGAATGGCGGGCGTCTGGAGGCCTGACACCAGCAAAACCGGGCAGGTCAGACTGGCCAATGTTTCTGGAGCGAGCTGGGGAAATTCGTTGCTGGACAGGGCCAGCATGCGCATCGCGCGCGCGCTGCGCAGGCGCTTGGCCAATGCAGCGTCATCCAGTGCCAACGCCCCGCCGGCATGAATGCCGCCGGTCATCAGCTGTGCACCCAGCCGGTCGTCACCACGGCGAAAGGCCGCGTTGGCGGGCTCCACAACGGATTGCCGAAAGCGCGCCAAAGCCGCCCGGCCTGTGGCGCTGAATTCGGCGTAGCACAGCATGGCGGGCTCGACCGCGACGATGGCCGCCACCCGCTCGGGCTGCTGCTCCGCCAGCGCCAGAGCGATGAAGGCGCCATACGAGCTGGCCACCAGCACCGCCCTTGCAATGCCCAGTGCGGTCATGAACTGGGCCAGATCCTCGGCCTCGATCAAGGCCGAGTGCGAGGGCGACGGCATGTCGTTGCGGTTGGGGTGGTTGTAGCGCCGGCTGTAGGTGGTGCAGCGGTACCGATCGCAAAACGCCGACCACTGGGGCGCCCAGGACTGCCAGTCCCCCATCACCCCATGCACGAAGATCAGTGGCTCGCCCGCACCGCCCTGCAGGTAGTGCAGCTCGACCCCCGAGGGCAGCGTGGCGCGCTGCAACGGACCATCCAGGCCGTTGACGGTGGTGTCCATGCTCATTCGCTCATTCAAGTTTCAGCCCGCTCGCCAGGGCCCTGTAGCGCTCATCCTCCGCCAGCAGAAAGTGACCGAACTCGGCGGGTGTCTGGTAGGGCACGGCGGTGTCGCCCAGCCTGGCCCTGCGCTCGGTGAACTCTTTGTCAGTCAGGATCGCCTGGACCACCCGGCTGATGCGGTCCACCACACTGCCCGGCATCTGAGGCGGACCGGCCAATGCCGCCCAGATCTCGACGACCACGCCCTTGACCGACTGCGACTCGTTGGCCGTGGGCAGGTCCGGCGCAGACGCCTGGCGCTTGTCCGACAGCACGCCCAGCATGACGAGCTTGCCGGACCGCACCTGGGCCAGGGCCGCCGGCAAGGTCATCACGCCCAGGTCCAACTGGCCGCCCAGGAGATCGTTGAGCAGCGGCGCGCCCCCTTTGTAGGGCACGCCCAGCAGGTCAATGCCGGCAGCACGTTGCAGGGCCACGGTGGCAAAGGCCTGGAGCGAGGCATTGCCGGTGGTGCCCACCGACAGGCCATTGGGTTTCTGGCGCGCCAGCACCACCAGCGCGTCCAGGCTCGCCACACCCAGGCTCGGACGCGCGGTGATGGTCATTGGCGTGACCCCCACTTTGGCCAGCGGGGTGAAGTCGCGCACGCTGTAGCCGGCCGCCCGGTTGGCGATGGGCGTCACCACCATGTCGCTGGTGGTGCCGAACAGGAGGGTGTGGCCGTCTGGCGCGCTGCGCAGCACGCGCTGTGCGCCAATCGCCCCAGAAGCCCCCCCGATGTTCTCGACGATCACCGCCTGGCCCAGTCGCTTGCCCAGCTCTTCAGCCATGCTCCTGGCGAGGTTGTCAGCGGCACCGCCGGCCGCGTTGGGCACGATCAGCGTGATGGGTCTGTCCGGGTAAGCGTCCTGTGCTGCGACTGGCACGCAGGCGACCGCCAGCAAGGCGGCGGACAGCGTTGTCAGGACGCGGCGCCTGGGGCTTGCATTGCAGTGCATCGGCATGTCTCCAAGTCTCCAGATCGTTCTTGTCTTGTCTTGCGGTGTGCCCGATTGTCGAACTCTGAATTTCGAAAGAGCGTAAAAATCAGGCTTTGATATATTGTTTGCTTATAGCTAGAGCCGCCCTCTGACCATGAACACCACCGCTGCGACCGTGCTGTTGGCTCGCCTCATGGCCCGTGCGCGCTTTCGGCATCTGCAGCTTTTTGTCAAGCTGGCGGCGCTGGGCAACCTGAAGCGCTCGGCCGAAGCCCTGAACATCAGCCAGCCGGCGGCCACGCAACTGCTGGCCGACCTGGAGCGGCTGGTGGAGGTGGCGCTTTTCGACCGCCATGCACGCGGCGTGCGCATCACGCACGCGGGCGAGGTGCTGCTGCCAGTGGCCCGGCGTGCACTGGACGCGATGGTCGACGCCAGCGAAGCCCTGACCGCTGTCAAGCGCCAGGGCGAAGGCGTGGTGCGACTGGCCGCGATCACGGGTGCGATCTCGGGCTGGCTGGTGCGGGCGCTGCCGGCTTTTGCCCAGACCGCGCCGGACATCCAGATCCAGGTGATGGAGTGTGAGGTGGACCGCTGTGCAGAACTGGTGTCCCAGCGGCAGGTGGACCTGGCCCTGTGCCGGGCGCCGGTCGCCATGCCCAGCGGCAGCACGTTCCACCCCCGTCTGCACGATGACTTCGTCGTGGCGTGCGGTCTGCACCACCCGCTGGCCTGCCGACAGCGCGTGGCCTGGGAAACCCTGGCCCGGGAGCGCTGGCTGCTGCCGCCCGTGCAGAGCGCCGCGCGGCGCGCGTTCGACGAACGCATGGAGGCGCTGGGGGCTTGCCCCCCGACGAGTCCTGTGGTCACCCGGGTGCCGGCGGTGACCTGGGCGATGTTGCGGGGCGATCGGCTGCTGACCCTGGTGCCTTATGGCGTGGTGCGGCAGCTGGTCGAGGCCGATCAACTGGCCGTCGTCGATGCCCACCCCACCTTGCCGTTTGCGCCGCTGGGCTGGTTGTTGCCCGACACGGGCGTGAGCGAGGCCACACAGCGCCTGCTGCACCACCTGGACACATTCGCCGACCGACCGATCTGAACCCGGACAGCACCATGCAAGAACTCAGCCCCCCCGTCCCCGCCCCCGACCTGACCGTTGACCTGTTGCAAGCGCTGGCCTCTGGGCAGCCAGTCCTGACGCCCCGGGCCAGCTTGGTCTGGACTGCCGTCGTGGACATCGACGCACGGGAAGCCCTGGGCCCGTCCATTCATGGCGAGCGCTTCATCGTCTCCATCCGTGGCGGCCGATTCTGGGGTGGCCCCGACCACGCCTGGTTCACTGGCCTCGTGCGCCCTGGGGGGGCCGACCGCCAGTGGCTGCGGCCGGATGGCGTGAAAGATCTGCACGCACTCTACGAACTGCAGACCGATGACGGCGCTGTGCTCACGATCGACAACCGTGTGCTCGTCGACGAGTCCGTCCAGCCGACGCGCTATGCCTTGTCACGCATCACCGTCACGGCCCCCGAGGGCCCACATGCGTGGCTGAACCGTAGACTGTTCGTCGGCACCTTGCAGCCGTTGCGACCGGCACGCGATGCGGTGCTGATCCGAGCCTTTCTGATGGAAACCTGAGCTGCTCCCCTGGACGGCAGGGCCACCGTCCTCCGTGCTGCCTTGCGGCGCTGAGTGCCGTATCGTGTCCACACCTTGTTGTTGCCCCGAGGCGCTCCATGACCCCGCTCCACCTGCTCCTGATCGACGCGCAGAACGACTTCTGCGACCTGCCGGCGCCCGCTCATCCCGCTTTGCCCGTGAAGGGCGCCGACGCTGACCTGCGCCGCGTGGCCGCGCTGGTGCGCGACGCGGGCGAGGCGCTCGACGCCATCACGCTGACGCTCGACAGCCACCACCGCCTCGACATCGCGCACCCCGGCTTCTGGTGGGCGGCCATGCCGGGGGCCGAGGTCGGGCCGTTCACGCCGATCACCGCCGCCCAGGTGCGCGCGGGCCAGTTCCAGCCGCGCAACCCCGCTGCATTGCCGCGCACGCTCGCCTACCTCGATGCGCTCGAAGCCCAGGGTCGCCACACGCTGATGGTCTGGCCGGTCCACTGCGAGGTCGGCACCTGGGGCCACCAGCTCCACGACGCCGTGCGCGAGGCGTGCGCCGACTGGGAACTCCGCCGCCAGCGCGCCAGCCATGTCGTCTTCAAGGGCCTGAACCCGTGGACCGAGCACTACAGCGCGCTGCAGGCCGAGGTGCCCGATCCCGCTGACCCCGACACCGGCCTGAATCGCGCGCTGATCGCCCGGCTTGACACGCCCGGCCGGCTGCTCATCGCGGGCGAGGCGGGTAGCCACTGCGTGCGCGCCACGGTCGAGCACCTGGTCGCCAACCTGCCCGACCCGACGCCCGCGCGCCTGTCGCGCCTCACGCTGCTGACCGACGCGATCAGCCCGGTCGGTGGTTTCGAGGCGCAGCAGGCCGCGTTCTTCGCGGACATGCGCCAGCGCGGCCTGCGGCTGGCGACCTGTGCCGAGGTCATCGCCGAGATGAAAGCCTGAGATGCACAGCCCCGCCGTCATCACCAGCCTGCTGGAAACCGACCTCTACAAGTTCACGATGTGGCAGACCCTGCTGCACCGCCACCCGGCGACGCAGGCCGAATACCGCTTCGTTTGCCGTAATCCGGGCGACGCCGCCTTCCCGCTCTCGGAACTGCTGCCCGAGGTCAACGCCGCGCTCGACCACCTCTGCACGCTGCGCTTCACCGAGGACGAGCTGGCCTGGCTTGGCGGGCTGCGCTACATGAAGTCGGACTTCATCGACTTCCTGCGCCTGTTCCAGTTCCAGCGCGCCTTCCTCCGCGCCTGGGCCGAGGGCGACACGCTGCACATCGAGGCCCGCGGGCCGCAGGTGCATGTGATGGGCTTCGAGATCCCGGTGCTGGCGCTGGTCAACGAACTCTATTTCCGCCGCTTCGACGCCACCGCCGCGCACGCCGAAGGCCGCCGCCGCCTCGCCTGGAAGATCGACCAGATCCGCGCGCTGGCGGACGAGCCGGCGCGGCGCCACCCCTTCGAGCTGTTCGAGTTCGGCGTGCGGCGGCGCTTCTCGGGCGCCTGGCAGCGCGAGGCCACGGCCACGCTGCAGCGCGAGCTGCCCGGCGTCATGAAGGGCACCTCCAACGTCCACCTCGCCCGCACCCTCGGCCTGACCCCTATCGGCACGATGGCGCACGAGTACCTGCAGACCTACCAGGCGCTCGGCGTGCGGCTGCGCGATTTCCAGAAGGCGGCGCTGGAGGACTGGGTGCAGGAGTACCGCGGCGACCTCGGCATCGCGCTGACCGACGTGGTCGGCATGGATGCCTTCCTGGCCGACTTCGACCTGTACTTCGCCAAGCTCTTCGACGGCCTGCGCCACGACTCGGGCGACCCGTTTGCCTGGGGCGAGAAGGCGCTGGCGCACTACGCCAAGCTCAAGATCGACCCGCACACGCGCCGGCTGGTCTTCTCCGACGGGTTGACGGTGGACAAGGCGCTGGCGCTCTACCGCCACTTCGCCGACCGCGTGCAGCTCGGCTTCGGCATCGGCACGCAGCTCAGCAACGACGTGGGGCTGAAGCCGCTCAACATCGTGATGAAGCTGGTGCGCGCCAACGGCCAGCCAGTGGCCAAGCTCAGCGACAGCCCCGGCAAGACGATGTGCGAGGACGAGACGTTTCTGGCGTACCTGCGGCAGGTGTTCGGGGTGGCTACGCCTGCTCCGTGAGGTGCAGGACATCCCACCCCTGCCGTGGCTGCGCCTGCGCCTGGCGCTCGGCGCTTTCATGCCGCTTGATCCCGACGTACAGGTCCACCAGGGCGTCGCCGAGCACGCGGCGCAGGGCGGCGTTGTCCTCCAGCGCGTCCAGCGCCTCGCCCAGCGAGCGCGGCAGCGCCGGGGGCACGGGCCGGGGTTCGGCGGCGCAGTCCAGCCCGAGCTGCCCCAGCCCGAGCGTGGCCGCCAGCGTCAGGTAGGGATTGGCGTCGCCGCCGGGCAGGCGGTTCTCCACCCGACGGTTGGCCGCGCTGGAGGGTGGAATGCGAAAGGCCACGCCCCGGTCATCGCCGCCCCAGCTGGCGGTGGTCGGTGAGGCATCGCCCCGGGTGATGCGGTCGAAACTGTGGTCGTGCGGGGCGAACAGCGCCAGCGCCGCCGGCGCGTCGTGCTGCAGCCCGGCGATGAAGTGGCGCAGGGCCGGGGTGTCACGGCCTTCGGTGTCGCTGAAGGCGTTGAGGCCGCTGGCGGTGTGCTGCAGGCTGACGTGCCAGTGCATGCCGCTGCCGGGCTGGTCGAGGAAGGGCTTGGCGATGAAGGTCGCCAGAAAGCCCTGTCGCACCGCCGTCTCGCGCGCCAGCCGCTTGAAGCGCCACACCGCGTCGGCCATCGCCAGCGGCTCGCCGTGGGCGAAGTTGACCTCGTACTGGCCGCAGGCGGATTCGTGTGCATGGCCCGTGACCGGCACGCGCTGCTGCGCGCAGGCGGCGAACAGGGCGTCGAAGTAGGCCGAGAAGTGCGATGTCCGCTCCAGCGAGGCGATCTCCAGCGCGTGTTCCCGCGAGCCGGACCCGCCCGGCACCCCGGCCGCGCGCAGCCCGTCCGCGTGGCGCTCGACAAGGAAGAACTCCAGCTCCGGCGCCACCGTGGCGCGTAGCCCGGCGTCCGCCAGCCGCCCGATCATCCGGCGCAGCGCCGCCCGTGGCGAGAAGCGGCGGGCGTCCGGCTGCAGCCCGGTCGGCTCGCAGATGACGCTCATCCGGTCCTCGCGCCCCGGCACCGGCACGGCGGTGGCCAGATCAGGTTCGAGGTGCAGGTCGCCATACGCCTCGGGCAGCAGCGTCCCGAACACCGCCGCCGGCTCCCCGCCCGTGAGCGTCACGCCCAGCACCACCGACGGCAGCTTGCAGCCGCGCAGCGCCTCGAAGTCGGCGCGGGAGACGACCTTGCCGCGGGCGACCGAGGTGAGGTCCGCGACGGCGCACTCGACCGTGCGGATCAGGGGACTCCACGCGCTCATGGCCGCCCCCGTTCCACGCCGAGCAGGTCCGCGCCGAGCGCCTCGGCCACCTCGATGCCGTCCACGCCCGCCGACATGATCCCGCCGGCGTAGCCCGCGCCTTCGCCGGCGGGGAACAGGCCGCGCACGTTCAGGCTCTGGTAGTCACGGCCCCGCGTGATGCGCAGCGGCGACGAGGTGCGCGTCTCCACGCCGGTCAGCACGGCGTCGACCATCGAGAAGCCCTTGATCTGCTTTTCAAACGCGGGCAGCGCCTCGCGGATCGCGTCGAGCGCGTAGACGGGCAGCGAGCCGTGGTCCTTCTGCGCCAGGTCGGTCATCCGCACGCCGGGCTTGTACGACGGCTCGACGCTGCCCAGCGCCGTGCTGCGCTGGCGCTTGATGAAGTCGCCGACGAGCTGGCCCGGCGCCTGGTAGCCGCCTTCGCCGAGTTCGTAGGCGCGCGACTCCCAGATGCGCTGGAACGCCATCCCGTCCAGCGGGTTCACCGGGCCGGTGCCGCCGGGGTCGCGGCGGTAGTCCTCGGGCGAGATGCCGACGACGATGCCGGCGTTGGCGTTGCGCTCGTTGCGCGAATACTGGCTCATGCCGTTGGTGACGACGCGGTTTGGCTCGGAGGTCGCGGCCACCACCGTGCCGCCCGGGCACATGCAGAAGCTGTAGACCGCGCGGCCGTTTTTCGCGTGGTGGACCAGCTTGTAGTCAGCCGCGCCGAGGATCGGATTCCCGGCGTTCGGGCCGAAGCGGGCGCGGTCGATGACGCTCTGTGGGTGCTCGATGCGGTAGCCGATCGAGAAGGGCTTGGCCTCCATGTAGACGCCACGTTCGTGCAGCATCGTGAAGGTGTCGCGCGCGCTGTGGCCGAGGGCGAGCACGACGTGGTCGGCGCGGAGTTCTTCGCCCGAGGCCAGCGTCACGCCGCGGATGTGGCCGTCCTCGATGCGCACGTCGCTCACGCGCTGCTCGAAGCGCACCTCGCCGCCCAGCGCGATGATCTCAGCGCGGATCTTCTCGACCATGCCGACGAGCCGGAAGGTGCCGATGTGCGGCTTGCTGACATAGAGGATCTCCTCCGGCGCGCCGGACTTGACGAACTCGGTCAGCACCTTGCGCGTCAGGTGGCGCGGGTCGCTGATCTGGCTCCAGAGCTTGCCGTCGGAGAAGGTGCCGGCGCCGCCCTCGCCGAACTGCACGTTCGACTCCGGGTTCAGCGCGCGCTGGCGCCACAGGCCCCAGGTGTCCTTGGTGCGTTCGCGCACCGCCTTGCCGCGCTCCAGCACGATGGGCCTGAGCCCCATCTGCGCCAGGATCAGCGCCGCGAAGATCCCGCACGGCCCGAAGCCGATCACCAGGGGACGCGG
This sequence comes from Sphaerotilus sp., assembly GCF_034519685.1. GTDB lineage: Bacteria > Pseudomonadota > Gammaproteobacteria > Burkholderiales > Burkholderiaceae_C > Sphaerotilus. The sequence goes on from NZ_JAXHOF010000006.1 coordinate 314,468, forward strand.
GCGCTCGCCGTTCACCGCGAAGTCCGCGGGCGCATGGCCGACGAAGCGGTAGGTGGTGTCCGGCGACGGCCGCACATGCGGATCGCCCTCGAACTTCGCCAGCAGCCCCGCCTCGTCGCGCACGTCGCAATCGACGGTGTAGATCAGCACGATCGCGGTCTTCTTGCGCGCGTCGTAGGCGCGCTTGAAGACGGTGAAGGCCACGAGGTCGGCGTCCTCGTCCAGGCCCAGCCGGGCGACGATGGCCGGACGCAGGGCGTCCTCGGCGTGGTTCAGCGGGAGGCGGAGTTCGGTGATTCGGAGCATGGCGAGATTGTCGCCGCACCGTGAGACCTCTCACCTCATGTCCGATACCCCGGGTCCATCCGCTCCAGCTTGCGGATCAGCGCCGGCCACACGAACGCCCCGCCGAGACCGCCAGTCTGCACCTTCATCGCGTGCGCGGTGCCGGCGATGATGGCGGGATGCACCTCGGTCAGCGCACCGCCGGCCTGGGCCGCGATCTGGATCTGGCAGGCGCTTTCGAACACGTACATCGCCAGGAACGCATCCGCCACGCTGCGCCCGACCGTCAGCAGCCCGTGGTTGCGCAGGCAGAGGAAGTTGGCGTCGCCCAGGTCGGCCTGCAGGCGCGGCTGCTCGTCCGGGCGGAACGCCACGCCCTCGTAGCCGTGGTAGGCCAGCGAGGCCAGCACGAAGGTGCTCTGCTGCGAGATCGGCAGCACGCCGCATTGCTGCGCCGCCACCGCGACCCCGGCCCGCGTGTGGGTGTGCAGCACGCATTGGGCGTCCTCGCGCGCCGCATGCACGGCGCTGTGGATCGTGAAGCCGGCCGGGTTGATCGGGAAGGGGCTGTCCTGCAGCTTGTTGCCGGCCTGGTCGATGCGGATCAGCGACGAGGCCGTGATTTCCTCGAACATCAGGCCGTAGGGGTTGATCAGGAACTGGTGGCCCGGGCCGGGCAGGCGGGCGCTGATGTGCGTGAAGACGAGGTCGCTCCAGCCGTGCAGCGCCACCAGCCGGTAGGCGGCGGCGAGGTCGCAGCGCAGTTGCCACTCTTCGGGGCTGACCTGGTCTTGCACGGAAGGGATAGGGAACATGGGGTCTCCTTCGCAGGGCGCGGGTGGAAACCGCCCACTATCCGACCGTCTGCCCCCCTGGCGGCGACACGCGCGCGACACTGCGGGAATGTCCGGGGGCCGGCGGCTCCAGGGCCGGCCACTGTGCGATCGGCACCGGCCGGCCGAACAGGAAGCCCTGGAAGGCGGGGCAGCCATGCAGCAGCAGGAAATCGCGCTGCGCCACCGTCTCGACGCCTTCCGCGACGACCCGCAGGCCCAGCGTGCGGCTCATCGCCAGGATGGCCTGCACGATGGCGGCGTCGTTGCTGTCGTCCACCAGGTCGCGCACGAAGGAGCGGTCGATCTTCACCTCGTCCAGCGGCAGGCGCTTCAGGTAGGACAGCGAGGAGTAGCCGATGCCGAAGTCGTCGAGCGAGAAATGCACGCCTAGCAGGTGCAACTGCTGCATCCGCTCGATCACCTCCTCGACCCGCTCGACGACGATGCTCTCGGTCAGCTCCAGCGTCAGCCGGGTCGGGTCCGCGCCGCTGGTGTGCAGGCTGCGGCGCACGCGCTCGACGAAGTCGGGCTGGTGGAACTGGCGTGCGCTGACGTTCACGGAGAGTTGCAGGTGCCGGTGCGCGGGCTCGCCGGCCCACTGCGCCAGCTGTGCGCAGGCGGTGTCGAGCACCCACTGGCCGATGTCGATGATCAGACCGGTTTCCTCGGCCAGCGGGATGAACTGGTCCGGTGGCACCAGGCCGCGCACCGGATCGATCCAGCGGATCAGGGCCTCGGCGCCGGTGAGCCGGCCCTGGATGTCGACCTGTGGCTGGTAGTGGAGCTGGAACTGGCCCTGCGCGAGCGCCTGGCGCAGGGCGTTTTCCATCGCGATGCGGGCGTCGATGGCGGCCTGCATGGCGGGGTTGAAGAAGCGGATGGCGTTGCGGCCGGCGTCCTTGGCCTGGTAGAGCGCGACATCGGCCTGCTTGAGCAGTCCGTCGAGCGGCGTGTCCCGGCCGCGCAGCAGGGTCATGCCGATGCTGGGGCTGCTGCGGTGGTCCGGCGTCGCGTCGTTGAGCGCATAGGGCTTGTTCAGGAGCACATGCACCTTCTCGGCGACCAGCTCGGCCTGGCGGACTGCGGCGGTTTCCTGGGAATCCAGTCCCTCGATCAGCAGCGCGAACTCGTCGCCGCCGAGGCGGGCCACGGTGTCGATGCCACGGACGGCGCCTTGCAGTCGCCGTGCGACTTCGATCAGCAGACGGTCCCCGACGTCGTGGCCTTGTGTGTCGTTGAGCTTCTTGAAATGGTCGAGGTCGAGCAGCAGCAGGGCGTGGTGTGCCTGGCTGCGTGCGCTGCTGGCCATGGCGTGACCGAGCCGGTCGAGCAGCAGGCGCCGGTTGGGCAGGCCGGTCAGCGCGTCGTAGTAGGCGAGTTGACGGATCTCCTGCTCGGCCTGCTCGCGGCGGCGGGCCGCCCGGGTGAGGGCGCCGATGCCGGCCAGCACCAGGCCCGCACACAGCAGGCTGGCGCCCACGATGAGCAGGGCTGCGTGCCGCCAGTCCGCCAGGAAGATGCGCTCGGGCACGACGAGGGTGATGACCAGCGGGTAGCGATCCGCCTTGCGCACCGCCGACAGCCGCAGCTCGGGGCTGCCATTGGAAAAACGCGGCGAGTCGGTCAGCTCCACGGCGTCCGGCTCGCCGCGCATGACGACCACGCGGTGCGTCGCACCCGTGGAATTGACCTTTCCGATCAGCGGGTCCAGGTGCGGCGCCCGGGCCAGCAAGGTCAGGTCGGCGCGGTAGAGCGAAACGGACGCGCCCTCGCCAAGGCTGTCGACCACGCGGCCGTACAGCCCGGTGAAGGCCTCGGCCGACAGCCCCACCAGCACGAGGCCCAGGAACCGGCCCTGGGCGTCGTCGATCCGGCGGCTGACGTAGAAGGTCCACCGGCCATTGCCCTTGTTGCGCACGGCGGTGCTGATGTGGTCCCCGAGCTGTGGCTGGTCCCGGTGGGCCTTGAAGTAGTCGCGTTCGGCCAGGTTGATCGGGGGCACCGGGTAGGCGCGGCTGAAGTTGAGGTTGTCCCCGTTGCTCGCCACGATGGTGGCGACATCCAGCTGGGGGAGCCCCTTGATCTTGTCGCGCAGCAGCTGGTGCATCTCGACCGTCGCCATCTTTTGCCGGAAGTCGGCTTCGTCCTTGACGCCGACCCGGCTGACCCGCTCGGTGATCGCGTCGAGCACCAGGAAGGCCGAGAAGATGGTCTGCGAGGTGTGTTCCGTGAGGAGGAAGGAGGTGCTGCGCAGGTTGCGGCGCCAATCCTCGATTTCCTTGGTGCGCAGCGCGATGACCGAAAGCAGTGCGCCCGCCGCGATGGCCAGGATCAGCAGGCTGCCGTACAGGCGCACGATGGCACTGGCGCTGGCGTCGGCCAGGGCTGGAGGTGCGGGGTGGAGCGGGGACATGCGCTGTTCGGATCTGCGGTCTGCGGTCTATGGCCGGCCGGCAAGGTTAGAAGACTTCACGAGCATGCACCTGAAGAAGGGACGGCGAGCGGGCAGAAATGCATGCAATCAGGGCTTGATCGGGGCCATGCTGTCGCAGCCCCGACAATTGCGGCCTGACGACCCCTTCCGGCAGCCCTGCTGCCCTGCTGTCCGATCGACCGATGCCTCCATCTCCATTCCAAGCTGCCATCGTCGACCTCGATGGCACCATGGTCGACACCCTCGGCGACTTTGTTGCCGTGCTGCGCATGACGCTGTCTGAACTGGGTCTGCCCGTCGTGGACCGCTCTTTCGTCGAGCACACCGTCGGCAAGGGCAGCGAGCACCTGATCCGCACCACGCTGGCCCATGTCGGCGGCGACGCCGGGCTGTACGACGCGGCGTGGACGGCCTACCAGCGCCATTACCTGGCCCTCAACGGCCAGCACGCGGACGTGTACCCCGGTGTGGTCGAGGGGCTGGAGCGCCTGCGCGACGCGGGGCTGCGGCTGGCCTGCCTGACGAACAAGCCGTTGGCGTTCGCCCAGCCGCTGCTGGCGAGCAAGGGGCTGGACGGGTTCTTCGAGGTGGTGTTCGGCGGCGACAGCTTCGCGCGCAAGAAGCCCGATCCGCTGCCGCTGCTGGAGACCTGCCGGGCGCTGGGCACGCGGCCGGCGCAGACGCTGATGGTCGGCGACTCCAGCAACGACGCGCAGGCGGCGCGGGCGGCGGGCTGCCCGGTCGTGCTGGTGACCTATGGCTACAACCACGGCGAGCCGATCCGGGCGGTGCCGGCGCTGGCCCATGTGGAGCGCCTGGATCAGTTGCCGTTGTCCGGCGTGCTCAGCGGCTAGTGTTGCGTCAACGATCCACTGTCGCACCCCAAGTGCCGTCATCCTCGCGAATGCGAGGATCTACGCCCGCCAAAGACGGTCATGTCCCTGCGTGGGTGCCCGCTTTCGCGGGCATGACGGTGATGTGTTCGCGCAGGCTGTCCGTCAAGTCAGCTGTGACACGACACTAGCCCACCACTGCGGCAGCGCCAGCGACAGCGCCGGGATCGCCGACAGCAGCAGCGTCCCCAGCAGGATCGCCCCCACGGCCGGCACCACGGCGCGCGCCACTTCATGCATCGGCCGCTTGAACATCGCCGAGGCGAAGTAGAGGTTCATCCCGGCCGGCGGGCACAGGAAGCCCATCTCCATCGCGGCCAGGAAGATCACGCCGAAATGCACCGGGTCGATGCCATACGACTGCGCCACCGGCAGCAGCAGCGGCACCAGCACCACCAGCGCGGCAAAGATCTCCATCAGCGCCCCGGCCAGCAGCAGGAACAGGCTGAGCACCAGCAGGAACAGGTAGCGGTTGGGGATGACCTGCTGCACCCACTCGGTGGCGGCGTCCGGGATGCCCGCGTCGATCAGGTAGTTGGTCAGCCCCAGCGCCATGCCCAGGATCAGCATCACCCCGCCGATGACCTGCACGCTCAGCGCCAGCGCCGCGCCCAGGCCGCGCACCGTGAGTTCCCGGTGGGCGAGGGACTGGGTCAGCAGCGCGTAGGCGGCGGTCAGCGCGGCGCTCTCGGTCGGCGTGGCCAGGCCGCTGACCAGTGAACCGATGGCCACCACCGGCGCCAGCAGCTCCCACTTGGCCTGCCACAGTGCCGCGCCCAGGGCGGGGCGCGGGGCGGCGTCTGGCGGCGCGGCGTTCTGGTTCGAACCGGCCCGCAGGAAACCCCCGAACACCAGCAGGCACGCCACCATCACCACCGCCGGCACCAGCCCGGCCAGGAACATGGTGTTGATGGGCACGCGGGCGATGATGGCGTACAGGATCAGCGGCACCGACGGCGCCAGCAGCACGCCCAGGGCGCTGGCGCTGGTGACCAGCCCGATGCCCTGGCGCTCCGGGTAGCCGGTCTTGTTCAGCAGCGGCAGCAGCAGCCCGCCGAGTGCCAGGATGGTCACGCCGCTGCCCCCCGTGACGGCGGTGAAGCCCGAGCACATCACCGCCGCGGCGATCACCGTGCCCCGCACCCCCGGCCCGAACAGCGCGACGAACACCTGCCCCAGCCGCCCAGCCGCGCCCGTGCGCGCCAGGATCAGCCCGGCCAGCGTGAACAGCGGCAGCGCGGGCAGCGAGGGGTTGACGGTGATCTGGTAATGCGACAGCGGCACCGAGGCCAGCGGCTGCCCTTCGTGCGCGAACAGCGCCAGCGCCAAGCCGCCCAGCACCGTGAAGATCGGCGCCCCGCCCACCAGCGCCAGCACCAGCCACACGACCACCACCGGCAAGGGCAGCGGCAGGTCACCGTCCAGACGCCCCGAGACCGCGACACCCGCCAGCGGCAGCACGACCGCGGCGACCCAGGCCAGTGCCCGGTGTCCGCTGGCCATCCCCGCCCGCCGACCCAGGCGCATGCCCAGCCACACGAACCCGAGCGGCAGCACCGCCTGGAACGCCCAGACCGGCATGCCGTAGGCAAGTGCATGGCCGGCGGAGCGTTCGCTCTCGACGAGCTGCGCGCTCGCATAGGCCAGTACGCCGCACAGCAGCGCCGCGCTGGCGGAGGCGAGCCCGCCACGCCAGCCGGTTGTGGGGGCGTTGCCGGCCAGCGTGGTGAGGTGGCCGGTGCGCTCGGCGGCGACGGCGCCGAACATGGCGAGCACCAGTCCGAGGTGCTGCACCAGCACGGGCGCGTTCGAGATGCCCTGGCCCAGCAGCGGGCGCGCCGCCATCTCTACCAGCGGGATCAGCAGCATCAGCACCAGCGCGCCGCTGGCGACCACGGTGTCGACCGGCCAAGGGCTGCGCGGGCTGGCCGCAGCCGGTGGCGCGGCGAGGGTCGGCGCGGCGCTCACGGGCGGGACGGGTTGGCGCGGTAGGCCTTCAGGTGCGCCATCACCTCGTCGAAAGTGTCGGCCGGCACCATGGTGCCGCGGATGCGCGGGTAGAGCCTGTCCGCCAGGGACTGCCATTCCTTCATCTGCTCGGCATTCGGGCGGTGGATGGTCAGCCCGCGCTTGGCCATCGCGGCGGCGGCATCCACCACTTCCTGGCGCGCCTGCGTGCGCAGCGCGGCGCCGGCCTTCTCGCCGGCGGCGCGCATCGCGGCCTGCTGGGCGGGCGCCATGTCGTCCCATGCCTTGGCGGTGAACACCAGCGCGCCCACGATCGGCGCCCAGTTGATCTCCAGCATGTGGCCGGCGGTGGTGTAGACCTGACTGGCCAGCGCGAAGTAGGGCGTCGAGGGCACGACATCGATCATGCCGGTCTGGATCGCGGGCAGGATGTCGCTGGTCTCCAGCGGCACGGGGGTGTAGCCCAGGCTCTTCATGATGGCCTGCTGCTCCGGTTCCGAGCCCCAGGCGAAGAACTTCATGCGCTTGTAGTCGTCCGGGCGGACTGCCGCCTCCCGCGAGAAGAAGCGCACCCAGCCCGCATCCCCCCACGCCAGCACGACGAATCCCTTGTCGAGGAAGCGCTTTTCCATCGCCGGGCGCATCTTCTCGCGCACGTAGTCGACCTCGGCCCAGTCGCGGAACAGCAGCGGCAGGTTCTGCAGCGCGGCGATCGACGGCTCGATCTCGCGCAGCCCGACCACGCTCAGCAGCGCACCCTGCAACTGCCCGATGCGCATGCGGCGCGCCATCTCGGCCTCGCCGCCCTGGCTGCCGTCGGCGTAGACGAGGGCCTTGGCGCCGTCGCCCTGGCCGGTGCGCCACAGCTCGGCCAGTTCGACCAGTTGGCGGTGGTAGAGCGAATTCTTGGGCGCGACGGTGCCCAGCCGCAGCGAACGGGGGGCCGCGTGCAGCGTCGGGGTGGCGAACAGGCCGGCCAGCGCCAGGGGCGTTAGCAGGCAGTGGCGGCGCAGTCTCGAATCCAGGGTCATCGTGGGCAGTCGGGTCGTCGGGGTCGGTGGGGTCAGGTCAGAACAGGTCGTCGATCTGGGCGAGCAGCCACTGCGCCCGCCGCTGCGCTGCGTCGTTGGCCAGCGAGGGGTGGCGGGTGCTGACCGCCAGCGCTTCAGCCAGCAGCGCCGCGAAGGCCACCTTGTCGCCCGCCGGCTGCGCCCAGCCTTCCGCCTTGGCGAGCAGCACGCCGGCCTCGCGCCCTTGACCGAGCTGCAGTGCCTGGTCGAAAAAGGCCAGGGCGCGGGCAGGCGAGCCGCCGGGCCGTGCCGCCTCCAGCGTGCCCAGCAGGCTGGCCAGCGCGCCGTCGCCGTGGTCTGGCGCCGTGGCATGGGCGCGCTCGGCCAGCCGGATGCTCAGCGGCAGGTCGGCGACGATCTCTGGATCGTCCTTGGACAGCGAGATCTGCCCCGCCCAGGCCGCAGCGCCCCAGTACGCCAGGCCCACCTGGTCCGGCCGCAGGGACGGCCAGCGTGCCGGATCGGGCTGGGACAGCGCCGCCATGAAACCGGGCTGGTCGGCCTCCAGCGCGGCGAGGGCGGCTTGCCGGGCGTGGGCGTACAGCCGCGCCGCCCGCTCGCGCAGGGTCTGGGCCGCGCGGGCGTCGCTGGCCTCCAGCTGGTCGGCCTCGAAGGACACGAAGGCGTAGGCGTATTGGGTGTAGCCGCTGGCGACGGATTCGGCGAGCGCGGGCGATCCCAGCGTCGAACATCCCCCCAGCAGCGAGCCGAGCAGCACGGCCATGCACAGGCCGACCAAGCGGCTTCGGATCGCGAACATGGCGTCAATCTAGGGCGGGTCTGTGACGTCGGCGTGACGGTGCGTGGTCGGCGCAGGGCTTGACGCGGTGCGTGGGGTCGCTGCTACACTGCGCCGCATCATGTCCATCCCGCGCAAACACAGCATCGGCCACGCCGCCGGGTCGCAAGACCGGGGAGCCTGGCCCTGGCGTCGCTGAAGCCGACGCCTGACCCGATCTGCTGATGTCTGTCGCCGCGCGTGTTCCCTGCACCGCGCCGAGTCCCCCGATCAAGATCAACCAGGCCCGCGGCACGCACGCGAGTTCCTGAGGTCGTCCCGACAAGACCAACACGCGAGCATGCCGGTGGGCCGCCTGGAGCGCACACCGTGATCACTGAACTCGAATTCAAGAGCCTGGCCGAACAGGGCTACAACCGCATCCCGCTCGTCAGCGAGGCGTTTGCCGACCTGGAGACACCGCTGTCGCTCTACCTGAAGCTCGCCGGGGGCAAGCCCTACAGCTTCCTGCTGGAGTCCGTCGTCGGCGGCGAGCGCTTCGGGCGCTATTCCTTCATCGGCTTGCCGGCGCGGACCTTCCTGCGCGCTTCGCTCGGCGTCACCGAGGTTGTCACCGACGGCCAGGTGGTCGAGCGCCACGAGGGCAACCCGCTCGACTTCATCGAGGCCTACCAGCAGCGCTTCAAGGTTGCGCTGCGGCCAGGGCTGCCGCGCTTCTGCGGCGGGCTGGCGGGCTACTTCGGCTACGACACGGTGCGCTACATCGAGAAGAAGCTCGCCGACACCCGCCTGCCCGGCGGCATCGGCACGCCCGAGATCCAGCTCCTGCAGACCGAGGAGCTGGCGGTGATCGACAACCTCTCCGGGCGCCTCTACCTGATCGTCTATGCCGACCCGCGCCAGCCCGAGGCCTATTTCACCGCCCAGAAGCGCCTGACCCAGCTCGGCGACCAGCTCCGCTACAGCGTCACCGCGCCGCAGGTCAAGCGCGGCCAGTCGCACCCGGTCGAGCGCGAATACGCCAAGGCCGACTTCGAGGCCGCCGTGCGCAAGGCCAAGGAGTTCATCGCGGCCGGCGACTGCATGCAGATCGTCATCGGCCAGCGCCTGAAGAAGCGCTACACCGAGAATCCGCTGTCGCTCTACCGCGCGCTGCGCTCGCTCAACCCGTCGCCGTACATGTACTACTACGACATGGGCGGTTTCCAGATCGTCGGCGCCTCGCCCGAGATCCTGGTGCGCCAGGAGGCGCGCACGGTGGACGGCAAGCCCGAGAAGATCGTCACCATCCGCCCGATCGCCGGCACCAAGCCACGCGGCGCCACGCCCGACCAGGACGCGCAGCACGAGGTCGACCTGCTCGCCGACCCGAAGGAGCGCGCCGAGCACCTGATGCTGATCGACCTCGCCCGCAACGACATCGGCCGCATCGCCAAGACCGGCACCGTCAAGGTGACCGAGGCGTTCGGCATCGAGCGCTACTCGCACGTCATGCACATCGTCAGCAACGTCGAGGGCGTGCTGAAGGACGGCATGAGCAGCCTGGACGTGCTGCGCGCGAGTTTCCCCGCCGGCACGCTCTCGGGCGCGCCCAAGATCCACGCGATGGAGATCATCGACCAGTTGGAGATCAGCGAGCGCGGCATCTACGGCGGCGCCTGCGGCTACCTGAGCTTCGCGGGGGACATGGACGTGGCCATCGCGATCCGCACCGGCGTGGTCAAGGACCAGACCCTGTACGTGCAGGCCGGCGCCGGCATCGTCGCCGACTCGGTGCCCGAGATGGAGTGGAAGGAGACCGAGGTCAAGATGCGCGCGGTGATCCGTGCGGCCGAACTGGTCGAAGAAGGTTTCTGAGGCTTGACCATGATGCTCCAGAGAGGCTGCGAATGAACATCGAGCGACTCCACATTTCCGGCTTCAAGAGCATTGCGGGTCTGGCGCTGGAAGATCTGACGCCTTTCAGTGTCCTGGCCGGTCCGAATGGCTCAGGAAAAAGCAATTGGATGGATGCTTTGGCTTTTGTCAGTGCGGTGGTGGAGCTCGGTGCCATCAAGGCGCTACGGCAGTTCAGGGGCTTTTCTCAAGTCCACTGCTACAAGCTGCGCAAGGCCAATGCGCGCACGTTCAGTTTTGAGTTGCAGGCCAGCATCCGCCAACGGCGTGTGGCTTATACGCTGAAGGTGCACGACATGGATTCGGAGCCGAAGGTCGAGGAACTGCTGGTGGTGGACGACCGCAAGCTGCTGGAGCGGAAAAAAGGCGGCGATCCGCAGCTCTTCACTCCAGACGGGGACAAGGGTGGCGTCATGGCCATCGAGAAGTTTCCGGCCGACATGTCGGGTTTGCTGTTCACGAAAGGCGAGCTCGACCTGTACGGCTTCCTGACGAATGTGGCGGTTTTTCGCTTCGATCCTTTAGGCGCGAAGGAGCCGGATGGTTCCAGCGCTGATACCACGGCGCTGCATCCCAACGGCCACAACGTGGCCACCATGCTGGCTGCGCTGGAAAAAGACGAGGAATTCCGGACCCAGGTGCTCGACTGGATGAACTTGCTGGTGCCTGGCATGGAACACGTGCGTGCGGAGCCAGACCGGTTGAGCGGTGGCACGGTCATCAAGTTCAAGGAGGAAGGAACGCGAGCCCATTTTCCGGCGCATCTGATTTCCGATGGCACCATCTACGCGCTGTGCATCATGACCGCGGTGCTGAGTCGTGCCAGAACAACCGGCATCACGCTGATCGAAGAGCCTGAACGGGGACTGCATCCCAAGGGCATCGAGGCGCTGGTGGACCTGATGCGCCAAAGTGCTGGCGTCGAGCACCCTGTCTTCGTGACGACACACAGCGAATCTCTGGTGCGGGCTTGTCACGTGGACGAGTTGTGGCTGATGAACAAGGTGGACGGCAAGACGGTGGCGAAAAACGCAGCCAGGAGCAGCGGCGATCTGGGGCAGATCAATCTCGACACCGCTTGGCTGATGAACCTGTTCGATGGGGGTCTGCCATGGTGAGACTGGGTTTCATCGTGGAAGGCGACACCGAGAAGATCATGATCGAGTCGGCCAGATTCCGGAACTGGGCCAATGCGCAGGGTCTGGAGATTTGCAGCCCGGTCATCAACGCAAAAGGGGGTGGGAATCTGCTGCCCCAGCACATGGGACCGATGGTGGCGACGTTGGCCAAGAGTCAGCCCGATCATGTGGTGGTGCTGACCGATCTGGACAACGCGCCAGACATTGCGGCTGTCAAGGCTCGCATCACGACGGCGCACACCTCGCTGATCTTCGTGGCGGTCAAAGCCTTGGAGGCTTGGTTTCTGGCGGACACCAAGGCCATGCGCGCCTGGCTGAAGCAGCCTGATTTTGAGGAGGCACTGCCAGAGCAGACGCCTGCCATGCCTTGGGATTGGCTCAAGGAAGTGGCCCGGCAACAGGGTGCGCGCGGTCCGGGCTCCAACAAGGTGTTGTTCGCCAAGCGGTTTTGCGGAACGCATGACTTCCAGGTGGCCAACGCGGCAGCGCACCCGGCTTGTCCCAGCGCGAAAGCGCTTCACGATGCGCTGCTGGACCTGTCCCTTGGCGCCGGACTGGTCGGAAACTGAATTTCGGTGTGCTGTGCATACCCCCATGACATCAAAAAGGTTAGGGCCAACATGCTGCTGATGATCGACAACTACGACTCTTTCACCTTCAACCTCGTCCAGTACTTCGCCGAACTCGGCGAGGACGTGCGGGTCCACCGCAACGACGAGATCACCCTCGCCGAGATCGAGGCGATGCAACCCGACCGGCTGGTGCTGTCACCGGGCCCGTGCTCGCCGGCCGAGGCGGGCATCTGCATCGAGGCGATCCGCCATTTCGCCGGCAAGCTGCCCATCCTGGGCGTGTGCCTGGGCCACCAGAGCATCGGCGCGGCCCTCGGCGGGAACATCGTCCGAGCGCAGGTGCAGATGCACGGCAAGCTCGACACGATCACGACCGACCAGCAGGGCGTCTTCGCCGGGCTGCCGCAGCAGTTCGACATCGTGCGCTACCACTCGCTGGCCATCGAGCGCGCCACGCTGCCCGCCGACCTCCTCGTCACCGCCACCAGCGCCGACGGCGAGATCATGGGCGTACGCCACCGCACGCTGGCGATCGAAGGCGTCCAGTTCCACCCCGAATCCATCCTCAGCGAGCATGGCCACGCCATGCTGAAGAACTTCCTGGAGTCCACATGCTGATCACCGACCACGAAGCCCTGACCCGCGTCATCGAACACCGCGAGATCTTCCACGACGAGATGCTGACGCTGATGCGCCGCATCATGGGCGGCGAGATGTCGCCGGTGATGATGTCGGCGCTGCTGGTCGGCCTGCGCGTCAAGAAGGAAACCATCGGCGAGATCACCGCCGCCGCGCAGGTGATGCGCGAGTTCGCGGTCAAGGTCAATGTCACCGACCGCACGCACCTGGTGGACATCGTCGGCACCGGCGGCGACGGCTCGCACACCTTCAACATCTCGACCTGCTCGATGTTCGTGGCCGCCGCCGCGGGCGCGCGGGTCAGCAAGCACGGCAACCGCGGCGTCTCCAGCAAGTCCGGCAGCGCCGACGTGCTCGAAGCGCTGGGCGTGCCGATGACGCTGTCGCCGCAGGCGGTGGCGCAGTGCATCACCGACACCGGCATCGGCTTCATGTTCGCCCCGAACCACCACCCGGCGATGAAGAACGTCGGCCCGGTGCGGCGCGAACTCGGCGTGCGCACGATCTTCAACATCCTCGGCCCGCTGACCAACCCGGCCGAGGCACCCAACATCCTGATGGGCGTGTTCCACCCGGACCTGGTGGGCATCCAGGTGCGCGCGCTGCAGCGCCTGGGCGCCGAGCACGCGGTCGTGGTCTACGGCCGCGACGGCATGGACGAGGTGTCGCTGGGCGCCGGCACGCTGGTCGGCGAATACCGGGACGGCGAGATCCGCGAATACGAGATCCACCCCGAGGACTTCGGCCTGACGATGGCCAGCAACCGCTCGCTGAAGGTGGAGACGCCCGCGCAGTCGCGGGCGCTGCTGCAGGCGGTGCTGGACAACGTGCCCGGCCCGGCGCGCGACATCGTCATGCTCAACGCGGGCGTGGCGCTGTATGCCGCCAACGTGGTGCCGACCATGGCCGAGGGCATCGAGCGCGCCCGCGAGGTGCTGGCCAACGGCCAGGCCGCCGCGCGCCTGACGCAGTTCGTCACCCGCACCCAGGAGCTTGCCGCAGCATGAGCCGACCGCTTCCCCCCGGTGTCCCCGACATCCTCGCCCGCATCGTCGTCACCAAGCACGAGGAGGTGGCTGCGGCGCGTGCGCAGCGGTCGCTGTCCTCGCTGCGCGAAGAGGCCGAGGGCCGCACCGACGTGCGCGACTTCGAGGCCGCGCTGCGCACGAAGATCGCCGCGGCGCAGCCCGCCGTGATCGCCGAGATCAAGAAGGCGAGCCCGAGCAAGGGCGTGATCCGTCCCGACTTCCGCCCCGCCGAGATCGCGCAGACCTATGAGCGCCATGGTGCCGCGTGCCTGAGTGTGCTGACCGACGTGCAGTACTTCCAGGGCTCGGTCGCCTACCTGGAGCAGGCGCGGGCGGCGTGTGCGCTGCCGGTGCTGCGCAAGGACTTCATGGTGGACGAGTACCAGGTCCACGAGGCCCGCGCCATGGGGGCAGACTGCATCCTGCTGATCGCGGCCTGCCTGGACGATGCGCAGATGGCCGATCTGGAGGCGGTGGCGCTGGCGCACCGCATGAGCGTGCTGGTCGAGGTCCACGACGGCGAGGAACTGCAGCGTGCGCTGCGGCTGAAGACGCCGCTGGTGGGCATCAACAACCGCGACCTGCGCAGCTTCGACGTGACGCTGGACACGACGCTGGGCCTGCTGGGCGATGTGCCGCCGGACCGGCTGCTGGTAACCGAGTCCGGCATCCTCGGGCCGCAGGACGTGGCGCGGATGCGGGCGGCGCAGGTGCATGCCTTCCTCGTCGGCGAGGCGTTCATGCGGGCAGCGGATCCGGGCGTAGCGCTGGCGGCGCTGTTCCGCTGATGCTCGACAACCGTTTGAGGCGGCCACTGGCCGAGGCGCTGGCGGACGTGGCGCCGGGCTGGGACGATCTGGTCGCGGCGTTTGTGGCCAGTCCGCGCGGCGCGGCGCTGTGCCGGAGCGTGGATATGCGGGTGGCAGCGGGGGCCGAGGTCTACCCGGCGCAGCCGTTGCGGGCGTTGCAGACGCTGCGGCCGTCGCAGGTGCGGGTGGTCATCCTCGGCCAGGATCCGTACCACGGACCGGGCGAGGCCGAGGGGCTGGCCTTCTCGGTGGCCGACGGGGTGAAGATCCCGCCGAGCCTGCGCAACATCCGGCAGGAGCTGGTGGCGGACGTGGGCGTGGCCTTGCCGGTGTCCGGCAGCCTGCGGGCCTGGGTGGAAGAGGGTGTGCTGCTGCTCAACACCAGCCTCACCGTCGAGCGTGATCGGCCGGCCAGCCACGCCCGGCTGGGCTGGGACGCGCTGACGGATGCGTTGATCGACTGCGTGGCCGCGCAGCCGCATCCGAAGGTGTTCATGCTGTGGGGTGCTCATGCACAGGCCAAGGGTGCGCGCATCGAGCAGGCCGGTGAGACGAACCGGATCCTCGTGTCCAACCATCCGTCGCCGCTTGCTGCGCGTCGCCCACCGGTGCCGTTTGTGGGCAGCCGCCCGTTCAGCACGGCCAACGCCTGGCTGCTGGCCCAGGGGAGCATGCCGATCGACTGGGGCCTGGGATAAAGAAAAAATCGCAGAAAGCACTTGCGGTCGAATACGGGGTTTGTTAAAGTCGATGGCTCGCCCAGGAGGGGTGGCCGAGTGGTTAAAGGCAGCAGACTGTAAATCTGCCCGCGAAAGCGTACGCTGGTTCGAATCCAGCCTCCTCCACCAGCGAACCGCATTGAAGCGACAGAGTGTTTTGCTGCAAAGCAATAAAGTCTGTGGGCTTGGCAAAGCGGGAGTAGTTTAATGGTAGAACCTTAGCCTTCCAAGCTAATGACACGGGTTCGATTCCCGTTTCCCGCTCCAGTGTCTGTCCAGTGTGTTGTGGTGTTAAATGTGTCGATACCGGTCTGAGTGGATGCGTCTTGCGTGCATTCAGACCCGTGTCGATGCCCATGTGGCTCAGTGGTAGAGCACTCCCTTGGTAAGGGAGAGGTCGCGCGTTCGATCCGCGCCATGGGCACCACCTTGACATCGTCCGTCCAATCCATCGCAGTGAACGCCCTTGGGAGCGCGAAATCATGGCTAAGGAAAAGTTTGTCCGCACCAAGCCGCACGTCAACGTCGGCACCATCGGTCACGTGGACCACGGCAAGACGACGCTGACGGCGGCGATCACGACCGTGCTGGCGGCGAAGTTTGGCGGCTCCGCCAAGGCGTATGACCAGATTGACGCGGCACCGGAAGAGAAGGCCCGCGGCATCACCATCAACACCGCGCACGTCGAGTACGAGACGGCCAACCGCCACTATGCGCACGTTGACTGCCCGGGACACGCCGACTACGTCAAGAACATGATCACCGGCGCTGCCCAGATGGACGGCGCGATCCTGGTGTGCTCGGCCGCTGACGGCCCGATGCCCCAGACCCGCGAGCACATCCTGCTGTCGCGTCAGGTGGGCGTGCCCTACATCATCGTCTTCCTGAACAAGGCCGACATGGTGGACGACGAAGAGCTGCTGGAACTGGTCGAGATGGAAGTGCGCGAGCTGCTGTCGAAGTACGACTTCCCCGGCGACGACACCCCGATCATCAAGGGCTCGGCCAAGCTGGCGCTCGAAGGCGACAAGGGCCCGCTGGGCGAAGGCGCCATCATGGCCCTGGCCGACGCGCTGGACAGCTACATCCCCGAGCCGAAGCGCCTGGTGGACGGCGCCTTCCTGATGCCCGTGGAAGACGTGTTCTCGATCTCGGGTCGCGGCACCGTGGTGACCGGCCGTATCGAGCGCGGCATCGTCAAGGTCGGCGAAGCGATCGAGATCGTGGGCCTGAAGGACACGCAGACGACCACCTGCACCGGCGTGGAAATGTTCCGCAAGCTGCTGGACCAGGGTCAAGCGGGCGACAACGTCGGCATCCTGCTGCGCGGCACCAAGCGCGAAGACGTGCAGCGCGGTCAAGTGCTGTGCAAGCCGGGCACGATCAAGCCGCACACGGACTTCACGGGCGAGATCTACGTGCTGTCGAAGGACGAAGGCGGCCGTCACACGCCGTTCTTCGCCAACTACCGCCCGCAGTTCTACTTCCGCACGACGGACGTGACGGGCTCGATCGCCCTGCCCGAAGGCAAGGAAATGGTCATGCCCGGCGACAACGTGTCGATCACCGTCAAGCTGATCGCCCCGATCGCCATGGAAGAAGGTCTGCGCTTCGCCATCCGTGAAGGCGGTCGTACCGTCGGCGCCGGCGTCGTCGCCAAGATCATCGCCTGATTTTCAGTAGACTTATCAGTCAGGCCGCAGGGGTATAGCTCAACTGGCAGAGCGTCGGTCTCCAAAACCGAAGGTTGGGGGTTCGATTCCCTCTGCCCCTGCCAAATCCGACTGCTGACAAGCTGCCGAGATTTGTTGCCTGACCGGCAGCCCGCGGGACGTGTCGACGCCCTGGCGGGCTTTCCCACTTTTGGGTCTCGACGAGGGTGCGTAGTCCAATGGCTGCGATAAGCCCACCCCAAACGAAGTGAATGTGATGACCGCTCCGCAAGTCGAAACTGTTTCTACCACTGCCGACAAGACTCGCCTGATTGCTGCGGGTGCGCTGTTGCTGGGCGGCTTGGTTGCGTTCTACCTGCTGTCTGCGCAAGGGCCCTATGCGCAGTGGGCCGCCTTGCTGCTGCTGTTGGGTGGAGCCGTCGCTGCCTTTTTTGGCTCCGAGCCTGGCAAGGAGTTGATTGCCTACGGTCGCGAGTCGGTCAAGGAGTTCTACAAGGTGGTCTGGCCGACCCGCAAGGAAGCGGGTCAGATGACCGGCTATGTCTTTGCCTTCGTCGTGGTCATGGCCTTGTTCCTGTGGATGACCGACAAGACCCTGGAGTGGGTGCTGTACGACCTGGTCCTTGGCTGGAAGCGCTGATCGCGGGTGTGACGCTGTACAAGCAAGGTTTGAAGATGAGCGATATTCAGTCCACCCCTCCTGCTGCCGTGCCGATGCGCTGGTATGTGGTCCATGCCTATTCGGGCATGGAAAAGGCCGTCGAGCGCAACTTGCGCGAACGCATCGACCGCTCTGGCATGCAGTCCAAGTTTGGTCGCATCCTCGTCCCGACTGAAGAGGTGGTCGAGATGAAGAACGGCAAGAAGTCGGTCACCGAGCGCCGTTTCTTCCCCGGCTATGTGCTGGTCGAGATGGTCATGGACGACGAGTCCTGGCATCTGGTCAAGAACACCAGCAAGGTCACCGGTTTTGTCGGTGGTGCCAAGAACCGTCCTTCCCCGATCTCGGAAGACGAGGTCATGAAGATCGTGACCCAGATGCAGGAAGGCACCGAGAAGCCCCGTCCCAAGGTGGAGTGGGTGGTCGGCGAGGTCGTGCGGGTCAAGGATGGTCCGTTCACGGACTTCAATGCCGTCATCGAAGACGTCAACTACGACAAGAACAAGATGCGGTTGTCGGTCACGATCTTTGGTCGTGCCACGCCGGTCGAACTCGACTTTCATCAGGTCGAGAAAGTCTGACGCTTCGCGGCGTCGGACCGGGTGGCGGGTGCATGGTGTGCCCGCATCTCACACAAGACGAGGAGCCTGTTCCCGTAGCAGGCGCTTGAACTCGAGGAGCCATCATGGCAAAGAAAATCGTCGGCTTCATCAAGCTGCAAGTTCCGGCGGGCAAGGCCAATCCTTCGCCCCCGATCGGTCCCGCTCTCGGTCAGCGTGGTCTGAACATCATGGAGTTCTGCAAGGCGTTCAATGCGCAGACGCAGCAGGGCTTCGAGATCGGCATGAAGCTGCCGGTGGTCATCACCGCCTTCGCCGACAAGTCGTTCACCTTCGTCATCAAGAGCCCGCCGGCAACGGCCCTCCTGAAGAAGGCCGCCAAGATCGAACGTGGTTCGGCCCGCCCGCACGTCGAGAAGGTCGGCAAGCTGACCCGTGCGCAGCTGGAAGAGATCGCGAAGATCAAGGTCAAGGATCTGACGGCTGCCAATCTGGACGCCGCTGTCAAGACCATCGCCGGCTCTGCCCGTTCGATGGGCATCAACGTGGAAGGGCTCTGATCATGGCAAAGCTGACGAAGCGTCAAAAGGCGCTGCAAGGCAAGGTCGAGACGACCAAGCTGTACCCGATCGACGATGCACTGGGCCTGCTGAAAGAGTGCGCCAATGCCAAGTTCGATGAGTCCATCGACGTGGCCGTGCAGCTCGGCGTGGATGCCAAGAAGTCGGACCAGGTGGTGCGTGGCGCCGTCGTGATGCCCAACGGCACCGGCAAGACCAAGCGCGTGGCCGTGTTCACGCAGGGCGCCAAGGCTGATGAAGCCCGTGCCGCTGGCGCAGACGTGGTCGGCATGGACGACCTGGCCGCTGAGGTCAAGGCCGGCAACATCAACTTCGACGTGGTCATCGCCTCGCCGGACGCGATGCGCGTGGTCGGTCAGCTGGGCCAGATCCTGGGCCCGCGCGGCCTGATGCCGAACCCGAAGGTCGGCACCGTGACCCCGGACGTCGCCACCGCTGTGCGCAATGCCAAGGCCGGTCAGGTCCAGTTCCGCGTCGACAAGGGCGGCATCATCCACGGCACCATCGGTCGCCGTTCGTTTGAAGACGGCAAGCTGAAGGGCAACCTGCAAGCGCTGCTGGAAGCACTGAACAAGGCCAAGCCGGCGTCGAGCAAGGGTGTCTACCTGCGCAAGGTCGCCGTCTCGTCGACGATGGGCGTGGGCGTCCGCGTGGACATCGCCAGCGTCACTGCCGGCATGGGCACCAGCCAGAACTGATCTGATCGCAAGATCCGGAGCCTGCGCGAGTCTGGCGCAGGCATTCCGCAAGCATTTGGTGGGCTGGACGGTGCAAGCTGTCCAGGCCATCGAAGACCGCTGGCGAGAGGCTCCCCGGGATTTCGGTGCGGGCTGCTCTTAATCGGCGAGGTTCGGGTTCCGACCCGGCCAGATCCGGCCAGCGCAGATGGCGAACCCGCCGCAAAGGTTGTCCCCGTGGTGACACGGGCTCCTGAACGGCAAGGTCGCTGAACCCGGTGTGTCCCGAGCGCTGTTGTGCGACGGACACGTTTTAAGGAGTGGACCTTGAGTCTCAATCGCAACGAGAAAGCAGCCGTTGTCGAGGAAGTGACCGCGCAAGCCGCCAAGTCGCAGACCCTCGTGGTGGCCGAGTACCGTGGCCTCACCGTCGCTCAATCGGACGCACTGCGCAAGATCGCGCGGGAGAAGGGTGTCTATCTTCACGTGCTGAAGAACACCCTGGCCCGCCGCGCTGTTGCCGGTACGCCGTTTGAAGTGGCGGAAGCCCAGTTCGTCGGTCCGCTGATCTACGGTTTCTCCGAAGACGCCGTGGCCGCCGCCAAGGTGGTGGCCGACTTCGCCAAGACCAGCGACAAGCTGGTCATCAAGGGCGGAGCCTACGGCGGCAAGGCACTGGACGCCGACGGCGTCAAGGCGCTGGCCAACGTGCCGAGCAAGGAAGTCCTGCTGGCCCAGCTGCTGGGTCTGCTGCAGACCCCGATTTCCGGCTTTGCACGCGTGATCGCCGAAGTGGCCAAGCAAAAGGCTGGCGGTGCCGAAGAGGCGCCCGCTGCCGAAGCTGCGGCCGCCTGAGTTCGCCCCGGCCTCAACACTGTTTTCTCGATTTCACTGAATTAGGAGCCCATCATGGCATTCGACAAAGACGCATTCCTGGCAGCCCTGGACACGATGACCGTCCTGGAACTGAACGACCTGGTCAAGGCCGTTGAAACGAAGTTCGGCGTGTCCGCTGCTGCGGTCGCCGTGGCTGGTGGCGGTGCTGGTGGCGGCGCCGCTGCCCCGGCCGCTGAAGAGAAGACCGAATTCAACGTCGTGCTGAAGGCAGCCGGCGCGAACAAGGTCTCGGTCATCAAGGCCGTGCGCGAACTGACGGGCCTGGGCCTGAAGGAAGCCAAGGACCTGGTCGACGGCGCCCCGAAGAACGTCAAGGAAAGCATCGCCAAGGCCGACGCCGACGCCGCGCTCAAGAAGCTGGTCGAAGCTGGCGCAGACGCCGAAATCAAGTAATTCAGCGTCGGCATGCGCTTCGCGCGCATCTAAAACGCTGTGCAGGCTGGTCCGACAGGGCCAGCCTTTTTGTGCTTTTCAGGGTAAATCCTTAGAGATCACCTGAAAAAGCCGGCCGGGTTATTCTGGAAGGCTTTTTCAAGTGTTCTCTGAACCGACTGCAGAGAACCGGTTTGGTCGGACCGGGGTGCAATGCCCTGGTTGTCCGCCAGCGGCTGGTAGTGGCCAGCCACCAAGCTTCAGGCGCAAGGCCTGGTGCCAGTCGTCCCGATTTTCGGCCGAATGAGCTGCTGCCTTGGCCCGGTGGTGGACTTCGACACGGAGTGATTGATGGCGCAAGCAACCCCCTATAGCTACACCGAGCGCAAGCGAATCCGCAAGAGCTTCGGCAAGCGCGCGAGCGTGCTGAACGTTCCCTATCTGCTCACCATGCAGAAGGACAGCTACGTCGCTTTCCTGCAAAAGGATGTACCCCCGCTGAAGCGCAAACCAGAAGGTTTGCAAGCCGCATTCCTCTCGGCGTTCCCGATTGTTTCGCACAACGGGTTCGTGGAGATGAAGTTCCTCGAATTCAACATTGCCAAGCCGCCCTTCGATGTGCGCGAGTGCCAGCAGCGTGGTCTCACGTTCGCTGCCGCCGTGCGGGCGCGCCTGCAGATGATCATCTACGACCGCGAGAACTCGACGAACCAGTCGAAGGTGGTCAAGGAGATCAAGGAGCAGGAGGTCTACATGGGCGAAGTGCCCCTGATGACCGACTATGGTTCCTTCATCGTCAACGGCACGGAGCGCGTCATCGTGTCGCAGCTCCACCGCTCCCCCGGCGTGTTCTTCGAGCACGACAAGGGCAAGACCCACTCGTCCGGCAAGCTGCTGTTCTCGGCGCGGATCATTCCGTACCGCGGCTCGTGGCTCGACTACGAGTTCGACCCGAAGGACATCCTGTTCTTCCGCGTCGACCGCCGCCGCAAGATGCCGGTCACGATCCTGCTCAAGGCCATCGGCCTGAATCCCGAGCAGATCCTGGCGCACTTCTTCGACTTCGATAATCTGCGCCTGATGGACTCGGGCGCACAGCTCGAATTCGTGGCTGAGCGTCTGAAGGGCGAGATCGCCCGCTTCGACATCACCGACAAGAACGGTGTCGTCGTCGTCGAGAAGGACAAGCGCATCACCGCGAAGCACCTGCGCCAGATCACCGCGTCCGAGACGCAGTTCATCAGCGTGCCGGAAGACTTCCTGGTGGGCCGTGTCATCGCCCGCAACATGGTCGATGCCGACACCGGCGAGATCGTGGCCAAGGCCAACGAGGAAGTCACCGAGACGCTGCTGAAGAAGCTGCGTTCGGCCGGCATCCGCGATGTGCAGGTGCTCTACACCAACGAGCTGAACCAGGGCGCCTTCATCAGCCAGACCCTGGCGGCCGACGAGACCGCCGACCAGCTGGCCGCGCGCGTGGCCATCTACCGCATGATGCGCCCCGGCGAGCCGCCGACCGAAGACGCGGTCGAAGCGCTGTTCCACCGCCTGTTCTATTCGGCTGACACCTACGACCTGTCGCGCGTGGGCCGCATGAAGTTCAACGCCCGCGTGGGCCGCGACGGCGCGGAAGGCCCGATGACGCTGACCAACGAGGACATCCTCGACGTGGTCAAGATCCTCGTGGACCTGCGCAACGGCAACGGCGAAGTGGACGACATCGACCACCTCGGCAACCGCCGCGTGCGCTGCGTGGGCGAACTGGCCGAGAACCAGTACCGCTCGGGCCTGGCGCGGATCGAGAAGGCCGTCAAGGAACGCCTCGGCCAGGCCGAGACCGAAGCCCTGATGCCGCATGACCTGATCAACTCCAAGCCGATCTCCGCGGCGCTGAAGGAGTTCTTCGGGGCGTCGCAGCTCTCGCAGTTCATGGACCAGACCAACCCGCTGTCCGAGATCACGCACAAGCGTCGTGTCTCGGCCCTGGGCCCGGGCGGTCTGACCCGCGAGCGCGCTGGCTTCGAAGTCCGCGACGTGCACCCGACGCACTACGGCCGGGTCTGCCCGATCGAGACGCCGGAAGGTCCGAACATCGGTCTGATCAACTCGCTGGCCCTGTTCGCCCGCTTGAACGAGTACGGCTTCCTGGAGACGCCGTACCGCCGTGTCAAGGACGGCCTTGCTACCGACCAGATCGACTACCTGTCGGCCATCGAGGAAGGCAAGTACATCATCGCGCAGGCCAACGCCTCGCTGGACGCGGACAACCGCCTGTCCGACGAGCTGGTGTCGGCGCGTGAAAAGGGTGACTCGGTCCTGACCTCGCCGGAGCGCATCCAGTACATGGACGTGGCCCCGACGCAGATCGTCTCGGTCGCCGCCTCGCTCGTGCCCTTCCTGGAGCACGACGACGCGAACCGCGCGCTGATGGGCGCCAACATGCAGCGACAGGCTGTCCCGACGCTGCGCCCCGAAAAGGCGCTGGTCGGCACGGGCGTCGAGCGCGTGGCGGCGGTGGACTCGGGCACGGTGGTCACGGCGCGCCGCGGCGGCATCGTGGACTATGTCGACACCAACCGCATCGTGATCCGCGTGAACGACGCGGAAACGGTGGCGGGCGAAGTCGGTGTGGACATCTACAACCTGATCAAGTACCACCGCTCGAACCAGAACACCAACATCCACCAGCGTCCCATCGTCAGCCGCGGCCATTTCGTGGGCGCGGGCGACGTGATCGCCGACGGTGCATCGACCGACCTGGGCGAGCTGGCACTCGGCCAGAACATGCTGGTCGCGTTCATGCCGTGGAACGGCTACAACTTCGAAGACTCGATCCTGATCTCCGAACGCGTGGTGGCCGAAGACCGCTACACCTCGATCCACATCGAGGAGCTGGTGGTCATGGCGCGTGACACGAAGCTGGGCCCTGAGGACATCACCCGTGACATCCCGAATCTGTCCGAGGCGCAGCTGTCGCGTCTGGACGAGTCCGGCATCGTCTACGTCGGTGCCGAAGTGAACCCGGGCGACGTGCTGGTCGGCAAGGTCACGCCGAAGGGCGAGACCACGCTGACGCCGGAAGAGAAGCTGCTGCGCGCGATCTTCGGCGAGAAGGCGTCCGACGTGAAGGACACCTCGCTGCGCGTGGACCAGGGCACGATGGGCACCGTCATCGACGTGCAGGTCTTCACCCGCGAAGGCATCCAGCGCGACAAGCGCGCCCAGCAGATCATCGACGATGAACTCAAGCGCTTCCGCCTGGACCTGAACGACCAGCTGCGCATCGTCGAAGCCGACGCCTTCGACCGGATCGAGAAGCTGCTGACCGGCAAGATCGCCAACGGCGGTCCGCGCAAGATCGCCAAGGGCACGGTCATCGACAAGGCCTACCTGACCGATGTCGAGAAGTACCACTGGTTCGACATCCGTCCCGCCGAGGACGAGGTTGCCAACCAGCTCGAAAGCATCAAGAACTCGCTGGAGCAGACCCGCCACAGCTTCGACCTGATGTTCGAAGAGAAGCGCAAGAAGCTCACGCAGGGCGACGAGCTGCCGGCCGGCGTGCTGAAGATGGTCAAGGTCTATCTGGCCGTCAAGCGTCGCCTGCAGCCTGGCGACAAGATGGCCGGCCGCCACGGCAACAAGGGTGTGGTGTCGAAGATCGTTCCGATCGAGGACATGCCCTACATGGCCGACGGCACCCCCGCCGACATCGTGCTGAACCCGCTGGGCGTGCCTTCGCGGATGAACGTGGGTCAGGTGCTGGAAGTCCACCTGGGCTGGGCCGGCAAGGGCATCGGCCAGCGCATCGGCGACATGCTGCAGCAGGAGGCCCGCGTGGCCGAGCTGCGCAAGTTCTTCGACGAGCTGTACAACCAGTCCGGCGGCCGTCCGGAAGATCTGTCCCAGCTCAGCGACGCCGAAGTCGTCGAGATGGCGCGCAACCTCACCAACGGTGTGCCGTTCGCGACCCCGGTGTTCGACGGTGCGAAGGAATCCGAGATCCGCGCGATGCTCAAGCTCGCGTACCCGGACGACATCGCCGCGAAGAAGGGCCTGACCCCGACGCGCACGCAGGCCTACCTGTACGACGGCCGCACGGGCGACCAGTTCGAGCGTCCGACCACGGTCGGCTACATGCACGTGCTGAAGCTGCACCACCTGGTCGACGACAAGATGCACGCCCGCTCCACCGGCCCGTACTCGCTCGTCACCCAGCAGCCGCTGGGCGGCAAGGCGCAGTTCGGCGGCCAGCGCTTCGGTGAAATGGAAGTGTGGGCACTGGAAGCCTACGGCGCGGCGTATGTCCTGCAGGAAATGCTGACGGTCAAGTCCGACGACGTGAACGGCCGCACCAAGGTCTACGAGAGCATCGTCAAGGGTGAGCACTCGATCGAAGCCGGCATGCCGGAATCGTTCAACGTGCTGGTCAAGGAAATTCGTTCGCTCGGTATCGACATCGAGCTCGAGCGCAACTAAGGAGAAGATGCATGAAGGGATTACTCGACCTTTTCAAGCAGTTCACCCCGGATGAACACTTCGACGCGATCAAGATCGGGCTGGCCAGCCCGGAGAAGATCCGCTCGTGGTCGTTCGGCGAGGTGAAGAAGCCCGAGACGATCAACTACCGCACCTTCAAGCCGGAACGTGACGGCCTGTTCTGCGCCAAGATCTTCGGTCCGATCAAGGACTACGAGTGCCTGTGCGGCAAGTACAAGCGCCTGAAGCACCGTGGCGTGATCTGCGAGAAGTGCGGCGTCGAAGTGACGCAGACCAAGGTTCGCCGTGACCGCATGGGTCACATCGACCTGGCGGCTCCGTGCGCGCACATCTGGTTCCTGAAGTCGCTGCCGTCGCGTCTGGGCATGGTGCTCGACATGACGCTGCGCGACATCGAACGCGTGCTGTACTTCGAAGCCTATGTGGTGGTGGATTCGGGCATGACCCCGCTGAAGAAGTTCAGCATCATGTCCGAGGACGACTACGACACCAAGAAGCGCGAATACGGTGACGAGTTCACCGCGCTGATGGGCGCCGAAGGCATCAAGCAGCTGCTCGAAGAGATGGATCTCGACGTCGAGATCGAGCGTCTGCGCGGCGACATGACCGGCTCCGAGCTGAAGGTCAAGAAGAACTCCAAGCGCCTCAAGGTGATGGAGGCCTTCAAGAAGTCGGGCATCAAGCCGCACTGGATGATCATGCAGGTGCTGCCGGTGCTGCCGCCGGACCTGCGTCCGCTCGTTCCCCTGGACGGTGGCCGCTTCGCGACCTCCGACCTGAACGACCTGTACCGCCGCGTCATCAACCGCAACAACCGCCTGGCCCGTCTGCTGGAGCTGAAGGCCCCTGAAATCATCGTGCGCAATGAAAAGCGCATGCTGCAGGAAGCCGTCGACTCGCTGCTGGACAACGGCCGCCGCGGCAAGGCGATGACGGGCGCGAACAAGCGCGCCCTGAAGTCGCTGGCCGACATGATCAAGGGCAAGTCGGGTCGCTTCCGTCAGAACCTGCTGGGCAAGCGCGTCGACTACTCGGGCCGTTCGGTCATCGTGGTGGGCCCGACGCTGAAGCTGCACCAGTGCGGTCTGCCCAAGCTGATGGCGCTGGAGCTGTTCAAGCCGTTCATCTTCTCGCGCCTGGAGGCGATGGGCATCGCGTCCACGATCAAGCAGGCCAAGAAGGAAGTGGAATCGGGCACGCCGGTGGTGTGGGACATCCTTGAAGAAGTCATCAAGGAACACCCGATCATGCTGAACCGCGCGCCGACGCTGCACCGCCTGGGCATCCAGGCGTTCGAGCCGGTGCTGATCGAAGGCAAGGCCATCCAGCTGCACCCGCTCGTCTGCTCGGCGTTCAACGCCGACTTCGACGGTGACCAGATGGCCGTCCACATCCCGCTGTCGATCGAAGCGCAGATGGAAGCCCGCACGCTGATGCTGGCCTCCAACAACGTGCTGTTCCCGGCGTCGGGCGAGCCGTCGATCGTGCCGTCGCAGGACGTGGTGCTGGGTCTGTACTACGCGACCCGCGACCGCATCAACGCCAAGGGCGAAGGCATGGTCTTCTCCGACACCATCGAACTCCAGCGCGCGCTGGACAACGGTGCGGTCGAGATCACGGCCAAGATCAGCGTGCGCCTGACCGAGTACACCCGTGGTGCGGACGGCGAGAGCTGGATTCCCTCGACCAAGCTGGTGGAAACCACCGTCGGTCGCGGCCTGCTGTCCGAGATCCTCCCGAAGGGCCTGCCGTTCAGCAACCTGAACAAGGCGCTCAAGAAGAAGGAAATCTCGCGCCTGATCAACACCTCGTTCCGCAAGTGCGGCCTGAAGGCCACCGTCGTGTTCGCCGACAAGCTGCTGCAGAGCGGCTTCCGGCTGGCCACGCGCGCCGGCATCTCCATCGCCATCGACGACATGCTGGTGCCGAAGGAGAAGGTCAAGCTGCTGGAGCGCGCCGAAAAGGAAGTCAAGGAAATCGAGCAGCAGTATGTCTCGGGCCTGGTGACCTCCGGCGAGCGCTACAACAAGGTCGTCGACATCTGGGGCAAGACGGGTGACGAGGTGGGCAAGGTCATGATGGCCCAGCTCTCCAAGCAGAAGACCATCGACCGCCACGGCAAGGAAGTCGACCAGGAGTCGTTCAACTCCATCTACATGATGGCCGACTCCGGCGCGCGGGGTTCCGCCGCCCAGATCCGACAGCTCGCCGGCATGCGCGGCCTGATGGCCAAGCCGGACGGCTCGATCATCGAGACGCCCATCACGGCGAACTTCCGCGAAGGCCTGAACGTTCTGCAGTACTTCATCTCCACCCACGGCGCCCGCAAGGGCCTGGCGGACACGGCGCTGAAGACCGCGAACTCGGGTTACCTGACGCGCCGTCTGGTCGATGTGACGCAGGATCTGGTGGTCATCGAGGACGACTGCGGCACCGACAACGGCATGGCGATGCGCGCCCTGGTCGAAGGCGGCGAAGTCATCGAATCGCTGCGCGACCGCATCCTCGGCCGCGTCACCGCGATCGACGTGCTGCACCCTGAGACCCAGGAAGTGCTGGTCACCCGCGGCAAGATGCTCGACGAGGACATCCTCGACGCGCTCGAAGCCGTGGGCGTCGACGAAGTCAAGGTCCGCACCGCGCTGACCTGCGACACGCGCTTCGGCATCTGCGCCAAGTGCTACGGCCGCGACCTCGGCCGCGGCGGCCTGATCAACATCGGCGAAGCGATCGGCGTCATCGCCGCGCAGTCGATCGGCGAGCCGGGCACGCAGCTGACGATGCGGACCTTCCACATCGGTGGTGCGGCTTCGCGTGCGGCGATCGCGTCGAGCGTCGAAGCCAAGTCCGAAGGTCGCATCGGCTTCAACAGCACGATGCGCTACGTGACCAACGCCAAGGGCGAGCTGGTGGTGATCTCGCGTTCCGGCGAAATCATCATCTCCGACCCGCACGGCCGCGAGCGCGAGCGCCACAAGGTGCCGTATGGCGCGACCTTGAACATCAAGGCCGACCAGCAGATCAAGGCCGGCACGATCCTGGGCAACTGGGATCCGCTGACCCGCCCGATCATCACCGAGTTCGCCGGCAAGATGCGCTTCGAGAACGTCGAGGAAGGCGTGACCGTGGCCAAGCAGGTGGACGAAGTGACGGGCCTGTCGACGCTGGTGGTCATCGACCCGAAGCGCCGCGGCTCGGTCAAGGTCGTGCGTCCGCAGGTCAAGCTGCTGGACTTCGCTGGCCAGGAAGTGAAGATCCCCGGCACCGACCATTCGGTGACGATCGGCTTCCCCATCGGCTGTCTGATCCAGGTCCGCGATGGCCAGGACGTGATGCCTGGCGAGGTGCTGGCCCGCATCCCGGTCGAAGGCCAGAAGACACGCGACATCACCGGCGGTCTGCCGCGGGTGGCCGAGCTGTTCGAAGCCCGCACGCCCAAGGACAAGGGCACGCTGGCCGAGATGACCGGCACGGTGTCGTTCGGCAAGGAGACCAAGGGCAAGGTGCGCCTGCAGATCACCGATCCGGAAGGCCGCGTCGCCGAGGAACTCGTGCCGAAGGAAAAGAACATCCTGGTGCACGAAGGCCAGGTGGTCAACAAGGGCGAGTCGATCGTCGACGGTCCGGCCGATCCGCAGGACATCCTGCGCCTGCTGGGCGTGGAAGAACTGGCGCGCTACATCGTCGACGAAGTGCAGGACGTCTACCGTCTGCAGGGCGTGAAGATCAACGACAAGCACATCGAGGTGATCGTTCGCCAGATGCTGCGCCGTGTGCAGATCGCCAACGCCGGTGACTCGACCTACATCGTCGGCGAGCAGGTCGAGCGTTCGGAGCTGTTCAACACGAACGAGCGCCTGCGCGCCGAGGGCAAGCTGCCCGCGACCTACTCCGACGTGCTGCTGGGCATCACCAAGGCGTCCCTGTCGACCGACTCGTTCATCTCCGCGGCGTCCTTCCAGGAAACCACCCGCGTGCTGACCGAAGCGGCCATCATGGGCAAGCGCGACGAGCTGCGTGGTCTGAAGGAAAACGTCATCGTGGGTCGCCTGATCCCGGCCGGCACGGGTCTGGCCTTCCACCAGGCCCGCAAGGCCAAGGAAACGATGGACGACACCGAGCGCCGTGCCATCGCGATGCAGGAAGCGCAGGAAGCACTGGCGGCGGTCGATGCCGACACGACTTCTGGCGCCGACGCACAGGGCTGACGCCTGAGGGGGCGACCCCTCCACTCCGAAACCCCGAGCGGGCATGCCCTCCTCGGGGTTTTTCACGTCCCTGTACTGTTGCAAATGCTTTTGCATTAGCATGTGCGGCATGGAACCCCGCGAACGCCAGACCCGCCAGCGCGACGCGCTCCTGCAAGCCCTGCAAGGCAGCGCCCGCGCCCTGACCCCCGCCGAGCTGTGCGCGCTGGCGCAGCAGCAGGTCGCCACGCTGAACCTGTCCACCGTCTACCGCCAGCTCAACGCGCTGCAGGAGCTGGGCGTGGTGACCCGCGTCGATCTGCCGGGCCAGTCAGCACGCTACGAAGCCGCCTGTGTACACCACGACCACGCCCACGGCGACGAGGACCACCACCACCACCATTTCCACTGCACCCGCTGCGACCGTGTGTTCCCCATCCACGCCTGCCCTGGCGCCATGGACGAGCTGGCGCCGCCGGGCTTCCAGGTGCAGCGCCATGACCTGACGCTGCATGGCCTGTGTGCGGATTGCGGGAGCGCGTCATGCTGATGGCGAGCGCGGCGGTGCGGTGTGCGGGCGCGCTGGGGCTGGTGGCGCTGCTGTGGCTGGCGGTGGGCTGGGGGCTGTCGGCATGAGCGGGGCCGTGTTGACGCTGGACGGCGTGAGCGTGCAGCGGGGCGAGCGCTGGGCGCTGGAGAACATCAGCGGCGAGGTGCAGCGCGGCGCCATGACGGCGATCGTCGGCCCCAACGGCGCGGGCAAGAGCACCTTGCTCGACACGCTGGCCGGTCACCTGGCGCCGCAGCAGGGCCGCCTCACACGCGCCGCCGGCGTGACGGTCGCCTACCTGCCGCAGCACGCGCGCATCGACCGCAGCTTCCCGATCCGCGTCGGCGATGTGGTGGCACTGGGGGCGTGGTCGCGCATCGGGCTGTGGAAGGCGCTCGGCGGCGGGCTGCGCCGCGAGGTGGCCGACGCGCTGGCGGCGGTCGGGCTGGCGGGCTGCGAGCGCCGGGTGATTTCCGATCTGTCGGCCGGGCAGTTCCAGCGCGTGCTGTTCGCGCGGCTGATGCTCCAGAACGCCGACCTGATCCTGCTCGACGAGCCGTTCAACGCCATCGACGAAGGCACGACCGCCGACCTGCTTGCGCTGATCCACCGCTGGCATGCGCAGGGCCGCAGCATCGTCGCCGTGCTGCACGACATGGAGCAGGTGCGGGCGCATTTCGACCAGACCGTGCTGCTGTCGCGGCGCGTGCTGGCGTGGGGGGCGACGCCGAGTGCGCTGTCACCCGAGCCGCTGCGCGCCGCGCGCCTGCTGGCCGACGAGGTCCGTGCATGACGCTGCCGGGTCCGGGCGACTGGTCCGCGCTGCTGTTCCAACCCTTTGTCGAATTCGGTTTCATGCGCCGCGCGCTGGTGGCCGTGCTGGCGCTGTCGATGGGGGCGGCGCCGCTGGGCTGCCTGCTGGTGCTGCGGCGCATGAGCCTGATGGGCGACGCGATGGCGCACGCGCTGCTGCCCGGTGCGGCGGTCGGCTACTTGATGGCGGGCCTGTCGCTGACGGCGATGAGCGTGGGGGCTTTCGCCGCGGCGCTGCTGGTCGCGCTCGGGGCCGGGGCGGTGACGCGGCGCACCGGGCAGCGCGAGGACGCCAGCTTCGCTGCGTTCTATCTGATCGCGCTGGCGCTGGGCGTGCTGCTGATCTCGACCCACGGCAGCAGCGTCGACCTGATCCACGTGCTGTTCGGCAGCGTGCTGGCGGTGGACGACGCGGCGTTGGTGCTGGTCGCGGCGATCGCCAGTGTGACGCTGCTGGTGCTGGCGCTGCTGTACCGGCCGCTGGTGGTCGAGAGCTTCGATGCGACCTTCCTGCGCTCGGTGGGCGGGCCGGGGGCGCTGAGCCACAACGTGCTGCTGGTGCTGACGGTGGCGAACCTGGTGGGCGGCTTTCAGGCGATGGGCACGCTGATGGCGGTCGGGCTGATGATGGTGCCGGCCATCGCGGCGCGCTTCTGGGTGCGGGATCTGGGGCAGCTGGCGCTGCTGGCGACCGGGTTCGCGATGGTGTCGGGCTGGGCCGGGCTGCTGCTGTCCTTTTACGCCGATCTGCCCTCCGGGCCGGCCATCGTGCTGGTCGCGGGGGCGTTCTACCTGGTGTCGCTGCTGTTCGGGCGACACGACGGGTTGCTGCGCCGCCGCGCGCCTGCAGCCCCTTCCGCTCTGATGTCTCCGTGAGTTGCTGACCATGCCGCGTGTTTCCGATGTTCTCCTTGTCCGGCGCCGCCACTGGCTGCAGGCGCTGTTGGCCCTGGCCCTGGTGCCCTGGGCCGCGGGCGGGCAGGCCCAGGGGCGCCCGCTCCGGGTGGTCGCCAGCTTCTCGATCCTGGCGGATCTGGTGGCGCAGGTGGGCGGCCCTGCGGTCGACGTCACGGCCCTGGTTGGCCCCGATGCCGACGCCCATGTGTTCCAGCCCGCCCCTGCCGACGTCAAGCGCATGGCGCAGGCCGACCTCGTCGTGGTCAACGGGCTGCATTTCGAGGGCTGGCTGACCCGGCTGGTCAAGTCGTCCGGGTTCAAGGGGCCGGTGCTGGTGTGCAGCGACGGACTGCCGACGCGCAAGGCGGTGCCGGGTCAGGGCCACAGCCACGGGCATGACCACGAGACCGCGGACCCGCACGCCTGGCAAGACCTGGCCAATGCCCGCCACTACGTCGCCCGGATCCGGGATGCCCTGGTGGCCGCACGCCCCGAGCAGGCCGCTGCGCTGCGCGAGCGGGCCGCGGCCTACACCGCGCAGATCGACACGCTCGACCGCCAGATCCGCGCCGAGTTCGCCACCATCCCGGCCGATCGCCGTCGGGTGGTCACCTCGCACGATGCGTTCGGCCACTTCGCGGCGGCCTATGGCGTCGAGTTCCTGTCGGCCCAGCGCTGGAACACCGACAGCGAGCCCTCCGCCGCCGACGTGGCGCGGCTGATCCGCCAGGTCCGCCAGCAGCGGGCGACGGCGCTGTTCGTCGAGAACATCTCGGACCCGCGGATGGTGCAGCGCATCGCCAAGGAAACCGGCGCGGTGGTCGGCGGCATGCTGTATTCCGACGCACTGTCCGCCCCGGGCACCGCGGCCGACACCTACCTCAAGCTGTTCCACCACAACGCGCAGACCCTGCTGGCGGGGCTGCGCAGGAGTCCATGATGACGAAGACGCTGAACCGAGGGCTGGTCATGGCCGGACTGTTGCTGGGCGCAGCACCTGTGCTGGCAGCGGGTGCGCATGTGCATGGCGCGGTGCAACTGGAGGTCACGCTGGACGGCCCGACGCTGTCCATCGCCCTGGAAGCCCCGCTCGACAGCCTCCTGGGTTTCGAGCGCGCGCCGCGCACCGCGAGCGAGAAGCAGGCCGCACAGGACGCGCTGACCGCCTTGCGGGGCCGCACGCTTTTCGCGCCGGATGCCGCAGCAGGCTGTGTCTTCCAGTCCGCCACCGCCGACGCCGAGGCCCTGCAGCCCGGTGCCAAGGCCGGTGAACATGCCGACCTGGACGCTACCGCCGAGTTCACCTGCACCAAACCCGAGCAACTGCGCCGCATCGACCTGGGCGGGCTGATGACCCGCTTCAAGCGCATCCAGCGCCTGCAGGCGCAGGTTGTCACGCCGCAGGGTCAGTTCAAGCAGACGCTCAAGCGCCCCGCGCAGATGCTGACCTGGGGCCGCTGATGTCGGCCGGGGCGACCGCACCGCTGCTGCGTGTGCGCGACCTGCGCTACCGCTGGCCGGGCAGTGTGCGTGACCAGCTCGACATCGCCGCCTTCGACGTGATGCCCGGCGAGGCGCTGTTCCTTCGTGGGCCGAGCGGCTGCGGCAAGAGCACGCTGCTGTCGCTGCTGGCCGGCGTGCTGGTGGCCGACCACGGCACGGTCAGCCTGCTCGGCCAGGACTGGCGCACGCTGTCGGCCAGCCGCCGCGACCGCCAGCGCGCCGACCACGTCGGTTACATCTTCCAGCAGTTCAATCTGCTGCCCTACCTGTCCGTGCGCGACAACGTGCTGCTGCCGAGCCGGTTTTCCGCGCTGCGGGCGGCCCGCTCGCGCGAGGCGGCGGGCTCGCCGGGTGCTGAGGCCGAGCGGCTGCTGGACGCGCTGCAGCTCGACCGCTCGCTCTGGGGCCGACGCGCGGCCGAGCTGTCGGTCGGGCAGCAGCAGCGGGTGGCGACGGCGCGTGCGCTGCTGGGCAGGCCCGAGCTGGTCATCGCCGACGAGCCGACCTCCGCGCTCGACGAGGCGCTGCGCGACCGCTACCTCGCGCTGCTGCTGGACGCCTGCGCCGAGGCGGGCAGCGCGTTGGTGCTGGTCAGCCACGATGCGCGGCTGGCGGCGCAGTTCAGCCGCCAGGTCGACCTGCCGCAGCTCAACCGCGCCGCGCAGCGCACGGCCGAGGAGGGCGCCGCATGAGCGCCTTGCTCCACCTCGCCGCCCGCAGTGCCTGGAACCGCCGCTTCGTGCTCGGGCTGATCGTGGCGTCGATCGCGCTGTCCACCTTCTTGCTGCTGGGCATCGAGCGCGTGCGCCAGGACGTGCGGCACAACTTCTCGCAGTCGGTGTCCGGCACCGACCTGATCGTCGGGGCGCGGACGGGCTCGGTGCAGTTGCTGCTGTACTCGGTCTTCCGCCTCGGCAGCGCCACCAACAACCTCCGCTGGGACAGCGTGCAGGCGCTGGCGAAACAGCGGCAGGTGGCCTGGGTCGTGCCGATCTCGCTGGGGGATTCGCACCGCGGGTTCTCGGTCGTCGGCACCACGCCGGGCTATTTCGAGCATTTCCGCCATGGCGAGCGGCAGCCGCTGGTGCTGGCGCAGGGGCGGGCGTTTGGCGACGGCAACGCGCAGGTGTACGAGGCAGTGCTCGGCGCCGAGGTGGCCGAGCGGCTCGGCTACACGATCGGCCAGAAGATCGTGCTGAGCCACGGCGACGGCGCCTTCGCGGCCAATGACCACGCCGACAAGCCGTTCACCGTCGTCGGCCTGCTGCAGCGCACGGGCACGCCCGTCGACCGCTCGGTCCACATTCCGCTCGGCGGCATGGAGGCGATCCACCTCGACTGGGTCGCCGGGACACCAATGCCCGGCATGGCCGTCACCGCCGATGCTGCGCTGGCGCAAGACCTGACGCCGCGCAGTGTCACGGCCGCGCTGGTCGGATTGAAGAATCGAGCCGCCGTGTTCTCAGTGCAGCGCTGGGTGTCGGGCTACCCGGACGAGGCGCTGATGGCCGTGCTGCCGGGCGTGGCATTGGACGAGCTGTGGGAAGTCGTCGGTGCGGGCGAGCAGGCGCTGCTGGCGGTGAGCGTGCTGGTGTCGGTGGTGAGCCTGGCGGGGCTGATGGCGGTGATCATGGCCGGGCTGAACGAGCGGCGGCGCGAGCTGGCGATCCTGCGCTCGGTGGGCGCGGGGCCGTGGCAGATGCTGGGGCTGCTGGCGGTGGAGGGCGCGCTGGTCACCGGGCTGGGGGTCGTGCTGGGCGCGGCGGTCTGCTACGGCTTGATCGCGGCGCTGGGCGAATGGGCCGGGCTGCACTGGGGCGTGGCATTGCGGCTGGGCTGGCCGGGGGCCGGCGAGTGGATGCTGCTTTGCGGCTTGCTGATGGGGGGCTGGCTGGCGAGCCTGGTTCCGGGCTATCGTGCGTATCGCCTGTCGCTGGCCGACGGGTTGTCACCGAGGATCTGACTGTGATGCTGAAACTGTTTCCCCTGGCGCTGGCCTGGGCCTTGGCGCTGGGCCTGTCGTCGCCGATGGCCGGGGCCGCGTCCCCGCCGGACAAGTCCACGGCGAAGACCACGGCCAAACCGGGTGCGGTCCGCGAACTCAAGTGGGAAGAGCTGGTGCCCGCGGGCTGGGATCCGATGAAGCTGCTGCGGGGCAAGGGCGACCTGTCGCGCCTGCAGGACGGTGATCCGCAGACCAATGCCCTGATGCGCGAGGTGCGCGAGGTCTGGGACAACGCGCCGATCCGCCCCGAACTGGCGGGCAAGAAGGTCAAGCTGCCGGGCTACCTCGTCCCGCTGGAAGGCCAGAGCGGCGAGTGGAAGGAGTTCCTGGTCGTGCCGTATTTCGGCGCCTGTGTCCACTCGCCGCCGCCGCCGGCCAACCAGATCGTGCATGTGAAGGCGGCCATTCCGGCCAAGGGCCTGCGCAGCATGGACACCATCTGGGTGACGGGCACGATGCGCACCGAGCGCCGTGACACCGACATGGGGGTCAGCGGTTACACGATCGACGGGGCGGTGGTGGAGAAATATGTGGAGCCGCCGCTGCCACCAGCTGCGAAATGAGCCGCGGGACCGGGCGGCTGGGGCCTCCACCGCTCAGCGCCCGGCGCAATCGGCCTTCAGCGCCTGCATCAGCACCTCCATG
Organism: Sphaerotilus sp.; assembly: GCF_034519685.1. GTDB lineage: Bacteria > Pseudomonadota > Gammaproteobacteria > Burkholderiales > Burkholderiaceae_C > Sphaerotilus. The sequence goes on from NZ_JAXHOF010000006.1 coordinate 350,016, forward strand.
TCCAGCCGGGCATGGCGCGCGTCCACCGCGTGCAGCACCCCCTCGCGCCGCAGCGCCGACACCAGCCGGCTCGCTGTCTCGAAGGTCATGTCCAGCATCGCGCCCATCTCCTGGCGCGTCGGCATCCAGATGCGGCCAGTCTCGTCGCCGAACTCGCTGAGCTTGAGCAGCAGCCGCAGCATGCGGTGGCGCGCCGGGCCACGGGCGAGTTCGGTCAGCCATTCGTCGGCGTCGTCCAGCGCACGCTGCCAGCGCTTCATCAGGTCGCGGGTGATCTCGGGGTGTCCGGCCGAGAGTTCATCGATCAGCACCCGCGGAATCCGGCAGACCTGCACCTCGGTGCATGCCACCGCATCGGCTGCATAGGTCTGGTGCAGGATCGATTCCAGCCCGAGCAGGTCGGTGCGTCCGGCCAGCCGCAGGATGCGGCGCTCGCCCGCTTCGCTCGTGCGCTCCAGCCTCAGCACGCCGCTGCGCACGGTGAACACGGCCGAGCCGCTGTCCTGGGCGGTGTAGAGCGTCTGGCCGGGCTCCAGCGTCAGGTCGGCGATGCGGTAGTGGATCTGCGCCAGTGCGGCTTCATCCAGGGCGCCGAACAGGGCGAACTGGCGCACGCTGCAACTGGCGCAGACCTGGACCTGCGGGTTGTAGGGGCCCGATGGGGTGGTCTGGAGAACGATGGGGATGGGCTGGACCATGGGTGCGCGGTCTCGGATCGGAATTGTTCTGGTGCGGCGTTCGGGGATGGTGCCGAGTATGGCGTGTCCCGTCCGGTGGTGGGCTGACGGCGGGGACGTCCTTGTTCGGGGCGGGTGATCGGCGCCGGTGAGCGGGGCGGGGCGGCGCACGGTCTCGGTGCGCCGCCAGGGGTACGGGCTGGTGTGCAACTTGCAATGCAGAGATTTTGTATACACCGCTGGAGACACTTCCATGTCCGCATTCCTGTCTGCGTTCCCGACCCGCCGCCACACCCTCGCCCGACTGGCTGCCACGGTGGCCTTGTGCAGCACCGCCCTGCTGCCGGGGCTGGCCGGCGCCCAGACCGCGCTCGACGACATCACCGCCCGCAAGCAGATCCACATCGCCATCCCGACCGACTTCCCGCCCTACGGCTTCGTCGGCACCGACCTGAAGCCGCAGGGGCTGGACGTGGACATGGCGAACTACATCGCCGCCAAGCTGGGCGTGAAGGCCGAGCTGGTGCCGGTGACCAGCGCCAACCGCATTCCGTACCTGCAGACGAAGAAGGCCGACCTCGTCATCTCGACGCTGGGCAAGAACGCCGAGCGCGAGAAGGTGATCGACTTCACCGCCGCCTACTCGCCGTTCTTCCAGGCGGTGTTCGCGGCCAAGGGCGTGGCGATCAAGTCCGCGGCCGATCTGGCCGGCAAGAGCGTGGCCGTGACCCGCGGCGCGATCGAGGACATGGAACTCACCAGGATCGCCCCCGCCAGCGCCGACATCAAGCGCTTCGAGGACAACAACGCCACCGTCTCGGCCTTCGTCTCGGGCCAGGTGCCGGTGATCGCCACCGGCGCCTCGGTGGCCGGCAACATGATGGCCCGCAACCCGCAGCTCGGCACCGAGTTCAAGTTCGTGCTGAAGGACTCGCCCAACTTCATCGGCGTGGCCAAGGGCGAGGACAAGCTGCGGCTGAAGGTCAACGAGATCCTGGCGCAGGCGAAGACCTCGGGTGACCTCGACAAGATGGCGGTGCGCTGGCTCGGCCGTCCGGCCGGCGACCTGCCGCAGTGAGGCCGGCGCCATGGTCACGCTGGATTTCGGCGCTGTGCTGGTGGAGTGGCCGCTGCTGCTGCGCGGCGTGGCGATGACGATCGGGCTGACCGTGGTGGCGGCGGTGCTGGGCTCCGGGCTGGGCGTGGCCTGTGCCTGGGCGCGTCTGCACGGCGGCCCGCTGCTGCGCACCGTGGCCGGGAGCTATGTGGAGGTCATCCGCAACACGCCATTCATCGTGCAGCTCTTCTTTCTCTATTTCGGGCTGCCGGGGCTGGGGCTGCGCCTGTCGCCGGAGGTGGCCTCGGTGCTGGCGATGGTCATCAACCTGGGCGCCTATGCGGGCGAGATCGTGCGCTCCGGGCTGGAGGGCACGCCGCGTGGCCAGATCGAGGCCGCACGCAGCCTGGCGATGACCGACCTGCAGGTCTTCACCCGCATCGTGCTGCCACCCGCCCTCGGGCGGGTCTGGCCGGCGCTGGTGAGCCAGATCGTCATCGTGATGCTGGGCTCGGCGGTCTGCGGCCAGATCGCCACGGCCGAGCTGAGCTATTACGCCAACCTGATCCACAGCCGCAACTTCCGCGCCTTCGAGGCCACGATCCTGGCCACCGTCGCCTACCTGCTGCTGTCGATCGCCTTGCGCCAGACGCTGCACTGGCTGGGGCCGCGCTGGGTGTTCGGCCGGGTCGCGCCGATGGGCTGGACAGGCGGGGGACACTGAGGTGGTCGAGTTCACCCTGTGGGACATCCTGCGCAACCTGCTGCTGGCGGCACGCTGGACGGTCGGGCTGACGCTGGTGGCCTTTGCCGGCGGGGCGCTGGTGGGCGGGCTGCTGCTGCTGGCCCGGCTGGCGCGCTGGCCGGGAGCGGCGGCCTTCGTGTCGGGCTATGTCCAGGTCTTCCAGGGCACGCCGCTGCTGATGCAGCTGTTCCTGGCCTATTTCGGGCTGGCGCTGCTGGGGTGGAACGTGTCGGCGTGGGGGGCGGCCAGCGTGGCGCTGACGCTCTATGCCAGCGCCTTCCTGTGCGAGATCTGGCGCGGCTGCTTCATGGCCATTCCGCGCGGGCAGTGGGAGGCGGCCGACAGCCTGGCGCTGAGCCTGGGCGAGAAGCTGCGCCACGTCATCGGCCCGCAGGCGCTGCGGCTGGCGATTGCGCCGACGGTGGGCTTTGCGGTGCAGATCCTCAAGGGCACTGCGCTGGCCTCGGTGATCGGCTTCGTCGAGCTGACCAAGGCCGGCTCGATGATCACCAACGCCACCTTCCGCCCCTTCACCGTGTACGCCTGCGTGGCGTTGATGTACTTCGCGCTGTGCTTCCCGCTGTCGTGGTGGAGCCGCGTGCTGGAGAGGAAACTGCAACGTGTTCATTGAGTCCTCCGAGATGACCCCGATCGCCCCGGCTGTGCCGGCCGCGCCGCTGGTGCGCATCCGCGGTCTGCACAAGTACTACGACCGCCACGAGGTGCTCAAGGGCATCGACCTCGATGTGGCGCCGGGCGAGGTGATCGCCCTGATCGGCCGCAGCGGCTCGGGCAAGAGCACGCTGCTGCGCTGCATCAACGGCCTCGAAGCCTTCCAGGCTGGGACGCTGACCGTGCGGGGTGCGGCGCTGCAGCACGGCAATCCCGAGGCGATGCGCCAGCTCCGCCAGCAGGTGGGCATGGTGTTCCAGAGCTTCAACCTGTTTCCCCATCTGACGGTCGGCCGCAATGTGATGCTGGCGCCGTCGCTGGTGCAGCGCCGGGATGCGCGTGCCGGCGAGGCACAGGCGCGTGAGCTGCTCGGCCGTGTCGGGCTGGCCGACAAGTTCGACGCCTGGCCGGACCAGCTCTCCGGCGGGCAGCAGCAGCGCGTGGCCATCGCCCGCGCGCTGGCGATGCAGCCGGCGGCGCTGCTGTGCGACGAGATCACCTCGGCGCTCGACCCGGAGCTGGTGGGCGAGGTGCTGCGGGTGGTCGAACAGCTCGCCCGCGAGGGCATGACGCTGCTGATGGTCACGCACGAGATGGGCTTTGCGCGCAAGGTGGCCGACCGGGTGGTGTTCATGCACGCCGGGCGCATCCACGAGATGGGGCCGCCCGAGGCGCTGTTCAGCGCGCCGCAGACGCCCGAGCTGCAGCAGTTCCTGGCCGCGCTGCATTGAACCCCGCTGCTGCGGACGGCGTCGCCGGTATCATGGCCGGTTGCCCTAGCGCCGCCGGAAGCTGTCTGCCATGCCCCTCGAATCACCCCGAACGCCGGCTGCACCGGCTGTACCGCCTGCCCGCCAGTCGCTGATTTCCGTCCGTGGTGCCCGCACCCACAACCTGAAGAACATCGACCTCGACCTGCCCAAGCACGCGCTGGTCGTCATCACCGGCCTGTCCGGCTCGGGCAAGTCGAGCCTGGCGTTCGACACGCTCTACGCCGAGGGCCAGCGCCGCTACGTCGAGAGCCTGTCCGCCTACGCGCGGCAGTTCCTGCAGCTGATGGACAAGCCCGACGTGGACGTGATCGAGGGCCTGTCGCCCGCGATCTCGATCGAGCAGAAGGCCACCAGCCACAACCCGCGCTCCACTGTCGGCACGATCACCGAGATCCACGACTACCTGCGCCTGCTCTACGCCCGCGCCGGCACGCCGTTCTGCCCCGACCACGGCCTGCCGCTGGAGGCGCAGAGCGTCAGCCAGATGGTGGACGCCACGCTCGCGCTGCCCGAGGAGACCAAGCTGATGGTGCTCGCGCCCGTGGTCCGTGACCGCAAGGGCGAGTTCGTCGAGCTGTTCGAGGGCATGCAGGCACAGGGCTATGTGCGTTTCCGGGTGGACGGCCAGATCGTCGAGGCCGCGGAGGTGCCGCCGCTGAAGAAGACCGAGAAGCACGACATCGACGTCGTCATCGACCGCCTCAAGGTGCGCCCGGACGCGCAGCAGCGGTTGGCCGAGAGCTTCGAGGCGGCGCTGCGCATCGCCGAGGGCCGTGCGCTGGCGCTGGAGATGGACACCGGGCGCGAGCACCTGTTCTCCAGCAAGTTCGCCTGCCCCGTGTGCAGCTACTCGCTGTCGGAGCTGGAGCCGCGGCTGTTCTCGTTCAACTCGCCGGTGGGCGCCTGCCCGAGCTGCGACGGGCTGGGGCATGTGAACGTGTTCGACCCGGAGCGGGTGGTGGCGTTTCCGACGCTGAGCCTGGGCAGCGGCGCGGTCAAGGGCTGGGACCGGCGCAACGGCTACACCTTCTCCACGCTGGAGAGCGTGGCCGCGCACTACGGCTTCGACCTCGACGTGCCATTCGAGGAGCTGGCGCCGGCGCACCGGCAGGTGCTGCTCTACGGTTCGGGCGAGGAGGCGATCACCTTCGTCTACGCGGCCGAAGGCGCGAACGGCAAGAAGCGCAGCGTCAAGCGCGCCCACCCCTTCGAAGGGATCATCCCCAACCTGGAGCGGCGTTACCGCGAGACCGACTCGTCGGCGGTGCGCGAAGACCTGGCGCGCTACCAGGCCAACAAGCCGTGTCCGGACTGCGGCGGTGCGCGGCTGCGGCGCGAGGCGCGCCATGTGTTCCTGTCGGACGCGGGCGAGCTGCCGCAGAAGGCGATCTTCGAGGTCGAACACGCCACGCTGTCCGACTGCCTCGCCTACTTCGAGGCGCTGCACCTCAAGGGCGCCAAGGCCGAGATCGCCGACAAGGTGGTGCGCGAGATCCGGGCGCGGCTGAAGTTCCTCAACGACGTGGGCCTGAACTACCTGAGCCTGGACCGCAGCGCCGACACGCTCTCCGGCGGCGAGGCGCAGCGCATCCGGCTGGCCTCGCAGATCGGCTCGGGGCTGTCGGGCGTGATGTACGTGCTCGACGAGCCCTCGATCGGCCTGCACCAGCGCGACAACGAGCGCCTGATCGGCACCTTGAAGCACCTGCGCGACCTTGGCAACAGCGTGCTGGTGGTCGAGCACGACGAGGACATGATCCGCGCCGCCGACCACGTCGTGGACATGGGGCCGGGCGCGGGCGTCCACGGCGGCCGTGTGATGGCGCAGGGCACACCCGACGCCGTCGCCAGCAACCCCGATTCACCGACCGGCCGCTACCTGTCGCAGGTGCTGCGCATCGAGGTGCCGGCGCAGCGGCGGCGGCTGCAGGACCAGGCCGACCCGCGCGTGCTGCGCGTCGTCAACGCCCGCGGCAACAACTTGAAGGGCGTCACGGCCGAGATTCCGGTGGGGCTGTTCACCTGCATCACCGGCGTGTCCGGCTCGGGCAAGAGCACGCTGATCAACGACACGCTCTACGCCGCCGTGGCGCGCAAGCTCTACCAGAGCCACCTGGAGCCCGAGGCGCACGACGAGATCGAGGGCCTGGAGCACTTCGACAAGGTCATCAACGTCGACCAGAGCCCCATCGGCCGCACCCCTCGCAGCAACCCCGCGACCTACACGGGGCTGTTCACGCCAATCCGCGAGCTGTTCGCCGAGATGCCGGCGGCGCGCGAACGCGGCTACGGACCCGGGCGCTTCAGCTTCAACGTCGCGGGCGGGCGCTGCGAGGCGTGCCAGGGTGACGGCGTGCTGAAGGTGGAGATGCATTTCCTGCCGGATGTCTACGTCCCCTGCGACACCTGCCACGGCAAGCGCTACAACCGAGAGACGCTCGAAGTCCTCTACAAGGGCAAGAACATCACCGAAGTGCTCGGCATGACGGTGGAGGACGCGCACGCCTTCTTCAGCGCGGTGCCGGCGCTGGCGCGCAAGCTGCAGACGCTGCTGGACGTGGGGCTGGGCTACATCAAGCTCGGCCAGTCGGCGACGACCTTGTCCGGCGGCGAGGCGCAGCGGGTGAAGCTGGCGCTGGAGCTGAGCAAGCGCGACACGGGTCGCACGCTCTACATCCTCGACGAGCCGACCACGGGGCTGCATTTCGCCGACATCCAGCTGCTGCTGCAGGTGCTGCACCAGCTCTGCGAGGCCGGCAACACGATCGTGGTGATCGAGCACAACCTGGATGTCATCAAGACGGCCGACTGGCTGCTCGACATGGGGCCGGAGGGCGGGGCCGGCGGTGGGCGGTTGCTGATCGCGGGGACGCCGGAGGAGGTGGCCGCGTGCGAGGGGAGTCACACGGGGCGGTTTCTGAAGAGCTTGCTGGCTCAACCCGCCAGCACCGTGACCCGATCCCGCCCGCTGTCCTTCGAGGTGTAGAGCGCCTGATCGGCGCGCTCCATGAACGCCGTCGCGCTTTCGCCCGGGCGGAACAGCGTGAGGCCGATGGAGATGGTGACGCTGGTGGCCTCGGTCTCCTGGCCCTGGCGCCGCACGCGTGCCGCGGCGACCCGGGTGCGCACGGATTCGGCCAGCGCGCGCGACTCCGACAGGCTGCGCGACGGGATCAGGACGGCGAACTCCTCGCCGCCGATGCGCGCGGCCAGGCAGTCCTCGGGCGTGGTGTCTTTCAGGATGGTGCCGACGGCGCGCAGGACATGGTCGCCGTAGGGATGGCCGTGGGTGTCGTTGATGCGCTTGAAATGGTCGATGTCCGCGATCAGCAGGCTGGGGCGCTGGTAGCGCCTGGCGGGGGTGTCCGCTTCGGCCAGGCAGGTGGCCAGCTGCTGGTCGAAGGCGCGCCGGTTGGCCAGTCCGGTCAGGCTGTCCATCCGGGACTCCTCGTGCACCCTGCGCAGCTCCGCCCGCAACTGGCCGATCTCGCTCTGGCTGTCGGCCAGACGCTGTTGCATCTCGGTGACCGCGATCTGCATCTGGCGCGTGGTGTTCAGCACTTCCTGCAGCGCGGGCGAGTGGGTGCTGCCGGCGAGTTCCTCACTGAGCCGCGACAGCGAGCTGCCGTACTGCGCGGTCTGGTCGCCGGCGCGGGCGGCGGACTCGGCCATGCCGGTCAGGACGGTGGAGACGCCTTCGGCCGTGCGTTCGATCAGCGTGCCATCCAGACCGCTGCCGAGCACGAAGCGCTTGTGCAGCGCTTCGGCCACCGCGTCGTCGAGCTGCAGGTGCTGGGCGAGGTAGCGGTCCATCGCGGCGCGCAGCGGCGGATTTTCGCCCCGCACGTATTCGTACCACAGCGTGTAATTCACGGGGTGCAGGGCACTTCCGTGGCGTTTCATGAGCTGCAGCGCCTGTCGCAAGACATCGGCGCTGCGCTCCATGCTGTCGTGGTATTTCATCGGTGTAGGCATTCCGGCGACCTCGCCAGGCACCAGCGAGTGTCCTGAGATGGTAGAGCGCCTTGCGTCGCCCGGTCGTCAAGAGTGCGGGCACTCTGGTACCCACTTCGCTTCCTTGCGATTTGTCAACGCCAGACCTGTCCCCCCATCCGCAGGGGAGGCGCAGCGTGCTGCGCATTCGGTCCTTCTCGCTGAACTGACCAGCCGTGACAATTTTTACATGTCACGCAAATCTGCCCTCCCACCCCGCCCGGTCCGCCGCTTTCCGGCGGGAGTGCTGCGGGCGGCTGCCGTGGCGTTGATGGGGGCGAGCATGGGCTTGGCCTTGTGGCATGCGGCGGCGTGGCCGTTCTGGCAGGGGGCCGTGCTGGGGGCCTGCACGGGGGCGTGTGTGCCCGGGTGGTTCGTGCTGTCGCGCCAGCGCCGGCAGCAGACCCAGGCACGCGACACCGCCGCCCGACGCCAGGAGACCACCGCGCTGCTGCTGCACGATTTCGAGACCCAGTCCGATGCTTGGAGCTGGGCGGCCGATCGGGACGGCCGCCTGACCCACGCGGCCGAGCGCATGGCCCGTGAGCTGGGCGTTGCCACGCCGCAGGCCCTGCTCGGCGAGTCGCTGCTGCGCCTGCTGCGCTTCGGCGAGGGTGGGCCTTCGCTGGCCATGCAGCAGGGTTTCCGTGACCGGTCGGACCCGCAGATGCCCCCCGACCTCGTCTGGCTGATGGGCTGTCTGGCCGGGCAGACACCGTTCCGCGGCGTGGAGGTGCAGGTGCGCAGTCCTGTGCGGCGGGCGCTGTGGTGGTCGATCAGCGGAGTGCCGGTGCACGACGAGATCGGGCTGCATGTCGGCTGGCGCGGCGTGGTGCGCGATGTGACGAAGCTGCATGAGCAATCCAGCGCACTGGAGCGGCTGGCCCACACGGACACGCTCACTGGTCTGGCCAACCGCCATATGCTGCAGTCGCGTGCCGAAGAGACCGCCAAGGCGCTGCTCCAGACGTCTGAGGCCACCGACGAAGAGGCGCTCAGCCCGCTGTCGCTCTACCTGCTCGACCTGGACAACTTCAAGTCCGTCAACGACCACTTCGGCCATCTGGTCGGCGACCGGCTGCTGCAGGAGGTCGCCCGGCGGCTGCAGGACTGCGTGGACGAGAGTCCCTATGGCGGCGTGCTGGCGCGGCTGGGGGGCGACGAGTTTGCGCTTCTGATCGAGCAGCCGATGCACACCGTCGAGCGCGAGGCGCTGGCGCTGGCGATGCTGGCGACGCTGCGCGAGCCGTGGACCCCGGAGGATCTGTGCATCGAGGTCCGCGCCAGCCTCGGCGTGGCGGCCTGGAGCGGACCGGCCCACACCGCCTCGCTGCTGCTGCAGCAGGCCGACATCGCGCTCTACGAGGCCAAGGCCGCGGGGCGCGACCTGGTGCGCCTGTTCGACGCGGCGATGGGCGAGCGCATGGTCGAGCGCCACCTGGTCATCCATGAGCTGGGCCTGGCGCTGCAGGCCGCACAGCGCACGCTGGAGCGCCCCGACCTGCCCGAGGCGCCCGCGCCCAGCGGCCGGCTCAGCGTGTTCTACCAGCCGCAGTACGACCTCGGCGACGGCCGGCTGACCGGCTTCGAGGCGCTGGTGCGCTGGCGCCATCCGGTGCGGGGCTGGATCTCGCCGGCGCAGTTCATCCCCGTGGCGGAGGAAACGGGGCTGGTGGTGGCGCTGGGCGAATGGGTGCTGCGCCAGGCCTGCACCGAGGTGATGCGCTGGCCGGGGGCGTTCAAGATCGGCGTCAACCTCTCGGGCGTGCAGCTCGCGAGCCGGCAGATCGTGCGCACCGTGGCGACGGTGCTGTCCGAGACCGGGCTGCCGCCGCACCGGCTGGAGCTGGAGGTGACGGAAACCTCGCTGCTGGCCGATCCGGCGGCCGCGCGCACGCGGATGCAGGCGCTGCGCTCGCTGGGCATCCGGCTCGGGCTGGACGACTTCGGCACCGGCTATTCCTCGCTGGCCTACCTGCGCACCTACCCGATCAACACGCTCAAGATCGACCGCAGCTTCGTGGTCAGCCTCGCGGAAGGACCGCAAGGCGCGCAGGCCGACATGATCCTGCGCACCATCGTGCAGCTCGGACGCGGGCTGGGCATGAAGACGCTGGCCGAGGGCGTGGAGACGCCGGAGCAGGCCGACACGCTGCGCCGCCACGGCTGCGAGCAGGTGCAGGGCTACCTGTACGCGCGGCCGGTGCCGGCGGAGGAGGTGCCGGCGTTGCTGCGGGCGGGGCAGGGGCTGGCGGCGTGAATTGCTGTACTGCAGTCTGGTGCGCCTGATCTGATACGAATGGCAGAATCGACGCGGGTTCTACCCGGGACCGATGATCGTATCGACATGCACTTTTCCCCTCCTGCTGGCAACGCCAAGCCCTGGTCGGTCGACACCGTGGGTGAGCATTGGCGCGTCCGCCAGCTCGGCGAGCTGCTGCGGCTGGGGCTGCTGACCGAGCTCATCAGCCTGAGCCTGCTGGGACTGCTGGCCTGGATGATCCCGGTGGCCACCCGCTCGCCTCCGGTGCTCTGGGCCGGCTTGCTGATGATGGTGGTGTGTGTCGCGGCGGCGCTGGACAGCCTGCGCTATCGGCGCAAGCCGCCCGCGGTGCTGGGGCGGGTGTCCACCCGCTGGCGCTTCATCCTGCACAGCGGGCTGCAGGGCGTGGGGTATGCGGGGGTGGGCGTGACCCTGTTTCCCCTCATCAATCCGGAAGAGCAGTTCCTGCTCGGGATGATGCTGTGCTGTGTGCTGGCGGTGGGGGCCACGGCGGTGGCGACGGTTCGGGGCGCCGCGCTGGCGTTCGTGGTGACGATGTCGGTTGGCATGGCGCTGGCCTTGCTGCGCGATCCGCGGTTCGACGTCCGGATGACGGCTTATCTGCTGCTGCTGCAGGGCGTGCTGACGGTGGCGATCGTGCTCAGCGTCTGGTTGCAGGACACCGGTTTCCGCGCCCGGCTGCGTGCCGAGACCGATGCCCAGCAGGAGCGTGAGGCCGTGAACCTGCTGCTGCGCGATTTCGAGTCACAGGCCGACGACTGGGTCTGGGAAATCGACGCCCAGCGGCGGCTGGTGCATGTGGCCGACCGGATGGCCCAGGCGCTGGGGCTGGGCTCGTCCTCCGCGCTGTTGTGGCTGGACTTCGTGGCGGCCGTGGGCGGCGACCGCGCCGCGGCGCTGGCCCAGCGGCTGCGGGAGCCGACGGCGTTTCGTGGCGTCGAGGTCTTCCCCGCCTTGCCGGCCGCAGGGCTGGCCGAGCCGGCCTGCTGGTCGGTCAGCGGGGTGCCGGTGTTCGACACCCAGGGGGTGCTGGTCGGCTGGCGCGGGCTGGTGCGCGACGTGACGCTGGTGCGGGCGCAGGCCCGCGAGCTGCACCGGCTGGCCCACACCGATGCGCTCACCGGACTGGTCAACCGCCATGTCCTGCTGCAGCGCTGCACCCAGCTGGGCGCGCGCCAGACGCCCGGCGCCGAACCGGAGGCCGCAGCGCCCGCGCTGTTCCTGCTCGACCTGGACAACTTCAAGGCGGTCAACGACACCTTCGGCCACCAGGTGGGCGACCAGTTGCTGCAGGAGGTCGGCCGGCGGCTGACTGCCTGTGTCGCCGACTGGCTGCCGGCGGCGCAGGCGGTGCTGTCGCGGCTGGGCGGCGACGAGTTCGCGCTGCTGGTCGAGCAGCCGATGGCGGCCGCAAGGCGCGATGCCCTCGCGCAGGCGCTTCTGGAGGCGCTGCGTCCGCCCTGGCAGACCGCGTCGCTGCGGGTCGAGGTGCGGGCCAGCATTGGCGTGGCCGAGTGCAAGCCGCCCTGCACCGACGCCTTCCGGCTGCTGCAGAACGCCGACGTGGCGCTCTACGAGGCCAAGGCCGCCGGACGCGACACGGTGCGGGTGTTCAACGACGAGATCAGCGGGCGGCTGGCGCGGCGCACGGCGGTGATCCGCGGGCTGGGGGCGGCGCTGGAGGCGGCGACGACACCCGAGGGCAGCGATGCCGTGCAGGGCGCGCTGTCGCTGCACTACCAGTCGCAGCACGACCTGGCGAGCGGCGAGGTGGTCGGCGCCGAGGCGCTGCTGCGCTGGCACCACCCGCTGCGCGGCTGGATGCCGACGGAGGAATTCATCCGCATCGCCGAGGACACCGGGCTGATCGTGCCGCTGGGGCTGTGGGTGCTGGAGCGGGCATGCCGCGACGCGCTGTCGTGGCCGGCGCACTGGGGCGTGGCGGTCAATGTCTCGGGTGTGCAGCTCGGCAGCCGCGACCTGGTCCGCTCGTTCGCCGAGGTGCTGGCGCGCACCGGCCTGCCGCCGCGCCGGCTGACACTGGAGATCACGGAAACCGCGCTGCTGACCGAGCCGGCACGGGCGCAGGCGCAGCTCCATGCGCTGCGGGCGCTGGGCGTAGGCATCGCGCTGGACGACTTCGGCACGGGGTATTCCTCGCTGGCTTACCTGGCGACCTTGCCGATCGACATGCTCAAGATCGACCGCAGCTTCATCGCGGCACTCGCCGTCGGCGGGCCGCAGGCGGACACGATCCTGCGCACCATCCTCCAGCTCGGACACGGCCTCGGTCTCAAGACGCTGGCCGAAGGGGTGGAAACGGCGGCGCAGGCCGAGACCCTGCGCGGCCTTGGCTGCGAGCGGGTGCAGGGTTTCCGGTTCTCGCGGCCGGTGCCGGTGGCGGCACTGCCGGTGCCCGCTCAGGTGGGCGGGCGGTAGCCCTCGACCAGCCGCGCCAGCCGCGCGCGCACCTCGTCGTCCGGCGCGGTCGAGCGTTCGGCGGCCCAGTCCAGCAGCGCCTGCACGTCCTGCCCGCGGTCGTCGAGCCGCGCGATGCGCAGCCGCTCGAAGCGTGTCGGCAGCGTGGCGTCCGTGTCCGCCAGCAGTTCCTCGTAGAGCTTCTCGCCCGGCCGCAGCCCGCTGAACGCGATCGGGATCTCGGCCAGCGTGTGCCCGCTCAGGCGGATCAGGTCGCGCGCCAGGTCGACGATCTTCACCGGCTCGCCCATGTCGAGCACGAACACCTGCCCGCCTTCGCCGATGGCGCCGGCCTGCACCACCAGCCGCGCCGCCTCGGGAATCGTCATGAAGAAGCGCGTGATGTCCGGGTGCGTCACCGTCACCGGGCCGCCCCGGGCGATCTGCTCCTTGAACTTGGGGATCACGCTGCCTGAGGAGCCGAGCACGTTGCCGAAGCGCACGGCCATGAAGCGCGTGCGCCCGCCGGCGGCGGCGACCTGTGCGGCGAGCTGGGAGATCACCATCTCGGCGGCGCGCTTGGTCGCCCCCATCACGTTGGTCGGGTTGACCGCCTTGTCGGTGGAGATCAGCACGAAGCGCTCGGCGCCCGCCGCCGCCGCCGCGCTGGCGGCCCGCCAGGTGCCCAGCGTGTTGTTGCGCACCGCGGCGAAGGCGTTGTCGTCCTCCATCAGCGGCACGTGCTTGTACGCCGCCGCATGGAACACCACCTGCGGCCGTACCCGGGCGAAGGTCGCGCGCAGGTGCTCCGGGTCGCGCACATCGCCGACCAGTCGCACCAGCGGGAGGTGCGGGTAGGCCTCGGTCAGCTCCTGCTCGATGCGGTAGAGCGCGAACTCGCTCAGCTCGTACAGCACCAGCCGCAGCGGCCCGTAGCGCGCCACCTGCCGGCACAGCTCCGAGCCGATCGAGCCGCCCGCGCCGGTGATCAGCACCACCTTGCCCGACAGGCACTCGCTGATGCCGCCCTCGTCGAGCTGCACCGGGGCGCGGCCGAGCAGGTCTTCGGGCTCGATCTCGCGCACCTGCGCCACCGCCTGGCCTTCGCGCAGCTCGGCGGTCGTCGGCACCGTGACGACGGGCAGGCCGGTCGCGGCGGCCAGGTCGAGCGCGCGGCGCCGGCGCTCGGGCGCCGCCGAGGGCATCGCGACGATGACATGGGTGATGCCGTGCACCTCGCTCCAGCGGGTGGCGCTGTCGAGCGGGCCGAGCACGGGCACGTTGCCGATGCGGGCGCCGTGCTTGCGGGGGTCGTCATCGAGTAGGCCGACCACGACCCAGCCGTGGTGCTGGATGCCGGCGATCAGCAGCTTGGCGGCATCCCCGGCGCCCAGGACGAGGGCGCGGCGGGTTTCGTGCATCGAGCCGGAAATGCGGCCACGCATGTGTTCGTAGAGCATCCGGTAGCCGATCCGCACCATCGCCAGCCCCATCAGCGTGATGACCGGGTGCAAGGCCAGCACGGCCCGCGGCACCTGCGCGAGCTGCGCCATCAGCACGCCCACGGCGGTGACCATGCCGGCGAGGCTGCAGGCGATCGTCAGCCGCTGGATCTCGCCGAAACCCGAGAAGCGCCACATGCCCTTGGGCACCTTCAGCAGCGCGAACACCGCCAGATAGACCCCCAGCACCCAGACCAGCACCCAGCCGTCATAGTCCGGCCGGGCGTTCTGCCAGCGCTCGAAGCCGAGGCGGAACAGGTAGGTGATGTTCCAGCAGGCGGCGATCATCAGCGCATCGAGCACGAGTGCCAGCGGCTCGCGGTGCGGGCGGATGCGGGTGAGGAGGGTGTCGAGGGCGTGCCAGGTCATGCGCCGGGAGGGGTCAGGATGTCCTGCAAGAGCGGATGAACGGGTGTGGTGAAGGGGTTGACGACCGTGACGCCGTGCCAGGTGAAGCCGGTGTGGAAGTCTTCGCTGAGCAGCACGCGGCAACGCTGATCCGCCGCTGTGCAGAGGATGAGCGCGTCCCAGAACTGCAGACCGTGGGCGTCGCAGAGGTCGATGGCGCTCTGGAACGTCGCCCAGCCGGCATCGGCGACGCTGAAGCTGTCGGCCCAGCCCTGCAGCCGCTCGCGGGCCTCCGGCACGGGCAGTCGCAGCTTGCGTGTCAGTACGTTGAACAGCTCGCCCAGCACCTGCACCGGCAGCACGACGTCCATGGCCGGGTTGTCCGTGCAGACAGACAGCAGGTGCAGCGCCTGCGGGGTGCGGGGATCGTGGCCGAGTCCTTCGGCGTAGACGAGCACATTGGTGTCGATGGCCAGGCGCATGTCAGTCGTACAGCTCGTCGCGTGTCCAGGTGATCGGACCCTGCGCGGGTTGCTGCGCCAGCCGCGCCAGCAGACGCCGCCGTGCGGCCGCACGCGACGCATCGGCACCCGGGGGTGCGATGCTGGGCGCATTGGCGGCGGTGGCCTGGCGCAGGATCACCCGCACCGTCTCCTCGACCGAGCAGCCGTTTTCGACGGCCTTCAGTCGCAGTCGCGTCTTCAGCTCGTCGTCGATGTTGCGGATCGTCAGCATGCCCATGGGTACCTCCTGAATGCAATGCATGCACACATTCTAGGCCGATGCCCTGGCCGCTCACAGTGCCCGCAGCGTCCGCCCGATCAGCTTCAGGTCCGTCCACACCCCCGCCTCGTCCACATACCGCGCCTGCAGCGCCAGCTTGGCCGGCAGGACCACCTCGCGGTAGGTCCGCTCCGGGTCGCGGCTCTGCGCCAGCAAGGTGTTCTCGTCGCGGTACTCGATCGAGGCGAAATCGGTGATGCCGGGCCGCACCGACAGCACCTTCTCGCGCAGCGCCGCCGGGTACAGCGCCACATAGCGCGGCACCTCCGGCCGCGGCCCGACCAGGCTCATCGTGTCCTCCAGCACGTCGAACAGCTGCGCCAGCTCATCCACCTTGGTACGGCGCAGCACGGCGCCGACGCGGGTGATGCGCGCGTCCGCGCCGACGGTGAGCTGCGGGCCGCGGTCGGCGGGGTCGTGCGTCATCGTGCGGAACTTGTGGATGCGGAACTCGCGCCCGAAGCGGCCGACGCGCACCTGCCGGTAGAACACCGGGCCGGGCGAGTCGAGCTTGATCGCCAGCGCGACCAGCGCCAGCGGCAGCGCCAGCACGGCCAGGCCGAGGCTGGACAGCAGCAGGTCGAGCAGGCGCTTGGCCATCACAGCTTGAGTTGACCCAGCAGCGCGTCGCGCCCCAGGTGCAGCCTGGTCCCTACATCGGACAGGATGGCGGCCAGCGTCCCCACCTTCAGTGGCTGGTGTGCCGGGATGGTGATGTGGTGCTGCGGTTCGTCCGGGAGCGTCAGCCGAATGTGGCTGCCCGTCTGGCGGGTGATGGTGTAACCCACCCGGGCCAGCCCGCGGGCGAGGTCCAGCCCGGAAAGATCACGTGGCAGTTTCACGCCGCGAGCACCTCGTCGCGGACATAGTGCAAGCGGATGAGCCGAGGCTTGTCGGCTTCATCGAAATGGCACTGCACGGCATCGCGAACCTGGTGGTGCAGATCCTCGATCGAATCGGCTTGCACGTAGAGGCTGTGCCCCAAGGCGCGCGCGAGGTAGCCGCCCTCGGGGGCTTCCTCGACGGTGAAGAGGATTTCGGTCTGCATGGCGGGTTCCTGGCGACGACGTGGTGGCCGGTATTGTGGATCGCGATGGCCTGCTCAGCGCAGCGCCTGCCGCAGCGCCGCCGCCACGCGCCGCACGTCGTCCTCGGTCATGCGCGTGTAGAGCGGCAAGGTGAACATGCGTTCGTAGGCGTGCTGGCTGTGCGGGAAGTCGCTGGCCTGCAGGTCGTAGCGTTCGCGCCAGTACGGGTGCAGGTGCAGCGGGATGTAGTGGACGCTGCAGCCGATGCCGGCCCGGAACAGCGCCTCGATCACCGCATCCCGGTCGACGCGGGCGGCGTCGGTCAGGCGGACCACATAGAGGTGCCACGAGTGCCGGTCGCCGTTGGCTGGCCGGGGCGGCAGGGTCAGCGGCAGGTCGGCCAGCAACGTGTCGTACAGCGCGGCGAGCTGCACGCGCTGGCGCTGGAAGCCTTCGGCGCGCTTCAGCTGGTGGATGCCCAGCGCGGCGGCGATGTCGGTCAGGTTGTACTTGAAGCCCGGCGCCACGATCTCGTAGTACCAGCTCGGCACCTTGGCGGTGAAGCGGTCGAAGGCGTCGCGGTTGATGCCGTGCAGGCGCATGACCTTCATCCGCGCCGCCAGCGCCGGGTCGCGCGTCACGGCCATGCCGCCTTCGCCCGTGGTGATGGTCTTGTTGGCGTAGAAGCTGAACACGGTCACGTCGCTGGCCAGGGTGCCGACGAGCTGGCCGCCGTGCGTGGTCGGCAGCGCGTGCGCGGCGTCCTCGACCACCTTCAGGCCGTGGCGGCGGGCGATGGCCAGCACGGCGTCCATGTCCACGGCGAGGCCGGCGAAATGCACCGGGATGATCGCCTTGGTGCGCGGCGTGATCGCGGCCTCGATCGCCGCGGGGTCGATGTTCAGCGTCGCCGGGTCGATGTCCACCAGCCGCACGTCGGCGCCGAGGTAGCGCACGACTTCGGCGGTGGCGGTGAAGGTGTGGGTGGTCGTGATGACCTCGTCGCCGGGGCCGATGCCCAGGGCTTCCAGCGCCAGGTGCAGCCCGGCGGTGGCCGAGTTGACGGCGATGGCCTCGATGTCCGGCGCACCCAGGTAGGCGGCGAAGTCCTGCTCGAAGCGGCGGGTCTTCGGGCCGGTGGTGACCCAGCCGGATTTCAGGGCATCGACGACCTCGGCGATCTCCTCGTCGCCGATCTCGGGCAGGGCGAAGGGCAGGAAGGGCGGGGTGGGGGAAACGGCGTCGGTCATGGGCGGTCAGAGCGGCAAGGGCAGCGGGGATGCTAAACCAAGGCAAGATCGCGCCCATGAGCCACGACGTCGACGACCACAATCCCTGTCTGACCTGCGGCGCCTGCTGCGTCACCTTCCGCGTGTCCTTCTACTGGGCCGAGGCGGAGGAGCGTGGCCTGCCGCCAGCCCTCACCGAGCCCTTGCAGCGCTGGTTTGCCTGCATGGCCGGGACCAACCAGCCGCAGCCGCGCTGCGTGGCGCTGCAGGGCGACATCGGCGTGGCGGTCGCCTGCGGGGTCTATGCCCAGCGGCCGACACCCTGCCGCGAGGTGGAGGCGGGCGACGAAAAATGCCAGCGGGCGCGGGCGAGACACGGCCTGCCGCCGCTGGCGACGGGCTCGTCGTGAGGCTGGATCGGCAGGGGGTCTGTCGGCTCAGCCGCCCAGCCCCGCGAACACGTTCTGCACGTCCTCGTTCGCGTCCAGCGCCGCGAGAAACGCCTCGACCTCTTCGAGCTGCTCCGCGCTCAGGCTGCCGGGTGACACCGGGTTCTTCGGCTTGTAGCCCAGCTTGGTGGACAGCACGGTGAACCCGTGGGCGGGCAGGGCGCGGCTGACCAGGTCCAGCTCGGTCGGCGCCGTGTAGAACAGCGTCGTGCCGTCCTCGTCGCCGGCTTCCAGATCCTGCGCGCCGGCTTCGATGGCGGCCATCTCGGGGTCGGTGCCGGCCTTGGCGTCGGTCGGCTCGGCTTCGATCATGCCGAGGTGATCGAAGTCCCAGGCGACCGAGCCGGAGGTGCCGAGCTGGCCCTTGCGGAACAGCACGCGCATCTCGGAGGCGGCGCGGTTCACGTTGTCCGTCAGGCACTCGACCATCACCGGCACACGGTGCGGCGCGAAGCCTTCATAGACGACGTGCTCGAAATGCACCGACTCGCCCGTCAGGCCCGCGCCCTTCTTGATCGCCCGGTCCAGCGTGTCCTTGGGCATCGAGACCTTGCGCGCCTGCTCGATGACGAGCCGCAGCCGCGCGTTGGCCGCCGGGTCGGCGCCGTGGCGGGCGGCGATCATGATGTCCTTGGCGAGCTTGCCGAAGAGACGGCCCTTGGCGTTCGCGGCCAGGTCCTTGTGCTTTGCTTTCCACTGCGCGCCCATGGCGGCTCCTGTGTTCGAGGTCAGCCGGGCAGTCTAGCGCCAGTGTCGGCGCCTGCCGTTCAGTCCTGGTCCTTGGCGATCCACGCCAAGACATGCGTGCGCAGCAGCGGCACGGCGTTGAGCACCGGGTACAGCCCCGGCCACAGCCGGCACGCCGGCCGTGCCAGCGGCGGCGCCAGCGTCACCCGCTGCGCCTGGATGCGCCCCTCGGGAAACAGCGTGCGCACCCGCTGCAGCGGCACGCCGCGCACATCCCGGTTGCGCGGGTTGTTGACGGTGAAGTCGTACCAGAGCACCGCCCCGCCCGGCTTCACCCAGCGCCACATGGCCGTGGCGAGCTGCTGCTGGAAGGCGTCGTCCAGCAGCGAGGAGAACACCGTCGCCTGGAAGACGAGGTCGCAGCTCGCCTCGGCGATCGGCGCGGCGCAGGCGTCGCCCAGGTGCAGCGCCACCCGCTCGGGCAGCACGGCACGGGCCTCGGCGTGGCGCTCCGGCAGCAGCTCGATGCCGCTGAGGTGTTCGGGCCGGAATCCCATGCGCAGGAACTCCAGCAGATTGCCCCCCGCGCCGCAGCCCACTTCGAGCAAGGTCCGTGCGGGCAGGTCGTGCCAGCCGCGCCGGGCCAGCAGCTGCAGCAGCACGCGCTGGCGCTCCTGCACGGTCTGCCAGACATCGGGCTGCAGCAGGCTGTAGCGGTCGATGGCCTGGGGGACCGCGCGGCGGGCGTAGCGTTCGGCGACGCGGTCGGTCTCGGCCATGCCCGTCAGCTCCCGCAGGCGGCCAGGAAACGCCGTGCCAGCACCGGGTAGGTGTGGTGGGCCTGCACGAAGGCCTGGCCGCGCTCGCCCATCGCGTGGCGTTCGGTCGGCGTCAGGGCGGCCATGCGGCGCAGGCCGTCCGCCACCGCCTCGGGCGACTCCGGCGCCACCGTCAGCCCGCAGCCGGCTTCCGCGACCGGATCGTTGCCGGCCTCGACCGAGTGCAGCACCGCGCAGCCGGCCATCATGTAGTCCATCAGCTTGTTCGGCGCGATGCCGAAGCGGTAGATCGGCACCCGCTGCCAGCCGATGTAGGCGATGTCGATCTCGGTCAGGAAGGACGGGATCTGCGCCTTGGGGATCGGCGGCAGCATCTGCACGTTCGCCAGTCCCTCGGCCCGCACCCGCTCGGCCAGCCGCTCGCGCTCATGGCCGCCACCGACCATGACGAGGGCGATCGGCGCGCCCTGCGTCTGCAGCAGGCGCATCGCGTCCAGCAGCGTGTCCAGCGCATTCGGCAGGCCCATCGAGCCGGCGTAGCCGACGACGGTGGCGCCCTGCGCCCGCGCCTGCGCGACCGCCGCGGCGACATCCGGCCGCAGCGGCGGCAGCTCGCCGGTCCACTCGTCGAGCGTGATGCCGTTGGGCACGATGTGCAGCTTCTTCAGGTCCAGCCCGCGCCCGGCCATGTGGTCGTGGACCTTGGGCAGCATCGAGACGACCACGTCCGCGTCGCGGTAGGCGTCGTCCTCGGCCTTCTGGCACAGCAGGATGAACGGGTGTCTGGGCGACATGCCCGACAGCTCGATCGGCGACAGCGGCCAGAGGTCATGCACCTCGAACACCAGCTTCGCCCGCGCCATGCGTGCCAGCCGGCGGGCGACCCAGATGTCCATCGGGTAGGTGCTCGACGCGATCACCACGTCCGGGCGGAACTGCGTGGCGATGCGCCGCGAGGCCCGCCAGACCTGGCGCAGGAAGGCCCAGATGTTCTTCACGCGCCCCAGCCCGTTGCCTTGGTAGGCCGGGCCGGGGAACCAGTGGTAGTCGATGCCGTCGATGTCCTGGTGCGTGGGCGCGTTGATCGGGTGGTCGCGGTGGGTTGGCGCCGTGGCGCGCACATGCGAGGTGGCGCAGGCCACCATCTGCACGCGGTGGCCGAGCCGAGTCCACTCGCGGGCGAGGTAGTAGGGCCGGTACTCCATGCCCAGCGCCGGGGCGCCCGCGTAGTGGTTCAGGTAGAGGATGTTCATCGTCTGGCGCCGCCGCCGGGGTCACATGAGTTCGGCCAGCCGGGCCATCAGCCCTTCGACGGCGGGCGCGAACTGCCCGTGCAGCCGCACCCATTCGTGGTTGTCGCGGCCGATCTGCACGGCCTGGGGCAGCAGCGGGGCGAGCTGCTGCGGCAGGTGCATCAGCTCGATCGGCGCATGGGTCAGGATCAGCCCGTTCGAGCCGGAGCGCACCAGCTCATGGTTGGCCGGCAGGTCCGACAGCAGCGGGATGCAGCCATGCGCCATCGCCTCCAGCACCGACACCGCCACCGAATCGCTCGACGGCAGGCTCAGGTACCACTGCGCGCGCTCGTAGCAGCGCGCCTGCGTCTCGGCGTCGAGCCGGCCGACGAACTCGATGTGCTTCGCCAGGCCCAGCTCGCCCACCCGGGCTTCGAGGGCAGCGCGCAGCGAGCCGTCGTTGGCGATGGTCAGCCGCGCTTCCGGGTAGGCCGAGACGATGGACGCAAACGCCGCGATCACCCGGTCCGGCCGGTAGATCGACTCCAGGCCGCGGTTGGCGAAGAAGGTCCAGGGCGCCTTGTGGGCCGGGCGGGCTGGCATCTTCTCCAGCCCGAAGGGGAACACGCGCACCTCGCCGGCCCCGAGCTTGCGCATCTGGGCGGCCATGTGCTCGGAGTCGCTGGTGGTCAGCGCGCAGGCCTTGAGGATCTGCGAGGTGACCCAGCGGTAATGCGGGCCGCGCAGCGGGGTGACCAGGATGTCGCTGCCCCAGGCCGAGCCGACGATCTGGCCGCGCAGCTTCCAGCCCTTCTTGGCGCCCATCGCCAGCGTGCCGTGCGAGGTCAGGTAGTGCGGGTGGATCCAGTCGGCGTCGACCTCCTGCAGCCAGCGGCCCAGCTCCGGCAGGCGCCTGAGCAGACCGACATTGCCGCCGGAGTGGTCCATCGACTCGCCGAGCGCCAGGCGCCCGCGCGGTGGCACCAGGTCGTCGAAGCCGGGCAGGAAGCCGCGGCTGGACGCCACCCACAGATCGACCTGCGGCGCCAGCGCCCGGGCCCATTTCAGCAGGTGCGGGCTTTCGCCATCGCCAATGAGGACATGGCGCCAGCGGCCGTAGGCAGGCGG
Organism: Sphaerotilus sp.; assembly: GCF_034519685.1. Lineage (GTDB taxonomy): Bacteria > Pseudomonadota > Gammaproteobacteria > Burkholderiales > Burkholderiaceae_C > Sphaerotilus. Next base: position 371,803 of record NZ_JAXHOF010000006.1, read on the forward strand.
GTCGGTGGCGGGCGGGAGATCGACGAGGGGGCGATACGGTCGGGTCATGGGAGGCGGCGGTCGCGGTCGTCCGGCTCGGGCATGTTCGCCCAAGCGTCGTGGTGCACCCTGAAGGCTGGATTTTGTCGAAGCAGTGTCGCATCCCCGTCACGGCTGTCGCCGACCACCCGCGCAGGTGCGCCATCGAGAACCGCGAAATCCGGAAATGTCCCCCGCACCCGGGCGCCAGCGCGGACGATGGTGCCGCGCCCGAGCTGCGAATTCGCTTCGATGACGCTGTGGGGCCCGATGAAGCTGTACGCGCCGATGTGCACCGGGCCGCCGATCCAGCCGGGTCGCTCGCCGGGGCCGGCCCAGGTGGCGAAGGCGCGGCCGAGCAGGCGCTGGCTGCGGTGCGAGCTGTGCGTGACGATGGCGCAGTGGCTGGTGATCTGCACACCTTCCTCGATCGTCAGGCCGCCGCTGGCGTCGAGCAGGTTGAAGTGGCCGATGTAGACATGGTCGCCCAGCGTCAGCCGCTCCTCGCACTCGATGCAGGTGGATGGCGAGATGCGCGTGTGTGGCAGGTCGCGGCCCTGCGAGCGCTCGCCGAACAGGACGCGGAAGAACAGCGCCTGCACGAGCGCGCGGCGCCAACGGTTGAGCCGGCCACGGAGAGCCCGTACAGCGGATCGCATTAGCTCGGCATGTCTTGGGCGTAAACCGTCAGACACAGTTCCAGATCCCCGATAGTCTCGTACAGCGGCAGCCGCCCCGACAACTGCTCGCTCTCCCGCAGGATCATCTCGACGCCGAACCCGCGCCGGTCCATCAGGTAGCTCTTGCTCAGACCGGCGTCGTCCACCGGGTAGTAACGGGACAGCAAGCTGGCCAAGATTTCATTGCGCGGCACCGACAGGCGGCTCATCGATTCGACCGACAAGGTGTTCGGCAGCGCCCCGGGGGAGTGGATTTCCAGCCGGTCGCTGAACAGGAACAGTCGGATGCGCTGGCCGTGCAGCGAGTAGTCCCGGTGCGCCACGGCGTTGACGATGGCCTCGAACACGGCACCCAGGTGGTATTGCGGGTAGTCGATGCGTCCCAGCGGCTTGCGTGCCGCCGTCGTCATGTTGCGGCGCACGAAGTGGAAGGCGTCGAGGATCTGCCTGTCCAGCGGCCCGCGGATCTCCTGGGCGTCGATCTGTTCGTCCGGGTGGTTGCGGGTGCCGGCATGGGCCACCGCGAGGATCTCGACATTGCGCAGCCAGCGCGCCGGGTCGAGCGTGCACAGCAGCACGCCCGCCACCGTCGGCCACACCTGATCCTCGCGCCGGGCCAGCAGGTGCAGGCGCTCCAGTTGTGTGGTGACCTCGCCCTGATCAGGGCGAACGAAGCGACGCAGCAGCAGGGCGTCCAGATCGTCGAAGCGGGCGCCCGGCACCTCCTGCTCCTCGAAACGGATCAGGCGGGCCTGGCTGCGCTGCTGGAACAGGCGTGCCAGCGCATCGGGTGGCAGCTTGCGCTTGGCATGGCCTACCCGGCGGAAGTAGCCGTTGGCGCTGGCGTGGACCCACAGGCTGCGCGGCACCTCGACCACGATCACCGGGGTCGGCGTACCGTCGGCACCGGGCAGTTCGACGTGGTGCGTCACGATGTCCAGCGGAGGCTCGATGCGGTCGTTGCACAGGTTGGTCAGCCACGCCTCGACGCGGTCCAGATGCTCCAGCGCGATGCCTGTCACTGCACGGGTCTTGTCATCGACCCCGAGTACCAGGGTGCCGCCGTTGGCGTTGGCCAGTGCCGCCAGTTCGTCGGACAAGCCATCGGGGTGGGGGTCGAAGCTCTTCCCGCCGTCCCGGATCAGGAGTTGCTTCAGCTCCAGGGTGGAATCTTCGCCCAGTCGGATGCGTTGCAGCAGGTGAGGGATGTTCATGGGCAATCGCTCCGGGGTTTCGGGAAGATTTTCACCTGTCCTGAATCGGCCACGTCGCCAGCCGCCAGAAATACCAGCCGAAGTACCCCGCCATCGCCAGCGAGACTCCCCAGCCGGCGCCGTTCAGTCCCCCCAGATGCAAGCCCAGGGCCAGTGCGCCGAGGAAGGCCGCCTGGCCCCACAGCGCCAGCCGCAGCGCCCAGGCCTGCGCACCCCAGGCCATGGTCACCACGGCCAGCGGGGACGCGATGAAGTGTGCACCGATGTAGGGCGCCAGGGTGCGCGAGAGTTCGCCTGCCTGACGCCAGGCGGGGCCGAACAGCCACTCGAACAGCCACGGCCCCAGTGCCCACAACACGGCCACCAGGGCCAGCCCCGCCACGGACAGCACGGCCACGGTCCGCCGCACGGCGGCCCGTGCAGCCCGCGTCGGGCCCGGCCCGGCGGCGGCGAGCCGCGGGTAGAGCGCCTGCGAGACCGCGCCGCCGACCAGCGTGGCCGGTGCCTTCAGATAGCGCAGCGCCAGTCCCCAGAAACCGGCGGCGGCGGGCCCGAGCGTGGCGGCGATCAGCGCCAGCGAGGCCGTGTCCTGCAGCGCACCGAGGAAGGCGTGCGGCGTGTTGAGCAGGGGAAATTCCTTGTAGCGCCGGGCGATGTCGCGCAGCGGCGGCCCGTCCGCTGGCGAGTCCGCCGCCGCGCCGCGCAGCAGCAGCGCCGCCAGCGCCTGCGCCGCGATCGGCGCGATCACCAGCCCGAGGACGCCGCCGTGCAGCCACCCGGCCAGCGCCTGCGCCAGCGCCGCGCCGCCGTACTGCAGCACCCGCGCCACGGCCAATGACTGGAAGCGCTCGGCCCGCGTCGCCCACATCGTCGCCAGCGACAGCGCCCCGCCGACCGCCACCGCCGGCCCCAGCCACAGCGCCCAGCCCAGCCCGCTCCACCACGCCCAGCCCAGCCCGCCCAGACTCGCCAGCCCCGCCACCAGCGCGAGGATGCGCAGGCACAGCCGCCGCAGCGCCGCCGCCTCGCCGTCGCCCCGCGCCAGCGGCAGCGCAAACTCGTAGCGCCCGCAGGCGACCACCGCGAGGTTGGTGGCGATGGCGGCGAACAGGTGGAAGGCGCCGAAGTCGTCCGGCGAGTACAGCCGCGTCAGCAGCGGCCCGAGCAGCAGCGGCAGCGCCTGCGCCAGCGCGCCGCCGGCCAGCAGCGTCAGCGTGGCGCGCAGCAACTCAGGCGTCCGTGCCGGCGGACAGGCGGGCGAGCGCGTCGGCCAGCGCGGTGACCACGCGGTCCTGGTCCGCTTCCGACAGGTCCGGGCTCATCGGCAGGCTCATCACGCGGGCGGCGGCGGCCACGCTGTTCGGGCAGCAGTCGGGGCAGCAGAACGCGGCGTAGGCGGCCTGGTGGTGCAGCGGCTTGGGGTAGTGCACGGCGGTCGGGATGCCCGCGGCCTGCAATGCGGCCTGCACCTTGGCGCGTTCCGGCACGAACACGGTGTACTGGCCCCAGACGCTGTCACGGTCGGGCCGCACGGTGAGCAGGCCAAAACCGGGGTGGCGCTCGACCAGTGGCGCGAGCAACTGGTGGTAGCGCGCCCCGAGTGCGCGCCGCCGCTGCAGCTCCCAGTCGAAGCGCGGCAGCTTGGCCAGCACGACCGCGCACTGCAGCGTGTCCATCCGCCCGCCCAAGCCGACGCGGGTGTGGGTGTAGCGGGCGCTCTGGCCGTGGACACGGATCTCGCGGGCGGCCTGCGCCAGCGCGTCGTCGTCGGTGAAGAGGGCGCCGCCGTCGCCGTAGCAGCCCAGCGGCTTGCTCGGGAAGAAGCTGGTGCAGCCGAAGGTCGAGAGGTGGCCGCTGTGGCCGCCGCGGTAGGTGGCGCCGAAGCTCTGGGCGGCGTCCTCGATCACCGGCAGGCCGTGGCGGGTGGCGAGGGCGTTGATCTCGGCCATGTCGGCCACCTGCCCGTACAGGCTCACCGGCATGATCGCCCGCGTCTTCGGCGTGATCGCGGCTTCGACCAGGGCCGGGTCGAGGTTGCAGGTGTCCGGCTCGATGTCCACGAACACGGGTTTGGCCCCCAGCAGCGCGATCACCTCGGCGGTGGCCGCGAAGGTGAACGGCGTGGTGATGACCTCGTCGCCGGCCTTCAGGTCCAGCGCCATCAGCGCGATCAGCAGCGCCTCGGTGCCGCTGGAGACGGTGACGCAGTGCCTGGCGCCGACGCGCTCGGCCAGCGCCGCTTCGAGCTGCTGGACCTCGGGGCCCATGATGTACTGGCCGTGGTCGAGGACGCGGTGGATCGCGGCGTCGATGTCGGTCTTGAGGGTGGCGTATTGGGCCTTGAGGTCGATGAAGTGCATGGGGCGGAGTGTTCAGCGAAAGGCCGCCTCGCAGGCGATCCAGGTGTCAGGGTGTCGGTGGAGCAAGTCGGAGAAAGGCTCGACGGTTCGGCCGATGTCACCGAAGCACCAAGGCAGCAGGCCGTGGTCGTCTTCTTCCAGCAGTTCATCAATGAGTGCAGGCGCTGGAGTGTCAGTTTCCAGCGCGCGCTCGACCGTCTTTTTCAAACGCCGAAACGTCTTGTTGTGTCCGACCGTTACTTCCCGACGATCCAGTGCCAGCAGGCGCACGGTTTCCAGTCCCTTCGGGGAGCGTCGGTCTGACTGCGCGTCATAGCGCGCCTTGATCAGACCAGACTCCGGTTCGAAGTCCAAGTGTTGCCACGGATCATCCAAGGTCGGGTCGATCAGCAGCGGGGCGCCGTTCAGGGTCGGAAACTGGTCGCCCTTCTTGCGGTTGCACGTGGTGCAGCACAGCAGCAGGTTCAGCCAGTGAAACGCATGCGTCGGATAGGGCTTCTTGGGGCGGAAATGCTCGATGTCGCAGCCGTGCGAGTCGGTGCAGTACATGCAGCGCCAATGGGGCCCGCTCATCTTGCGCAGCGTGTCGAGCACATCGGTCAGTTCCTTGCGCTGGCGGGCGTTGCGCCACTCGCGTTCGATGTCGAGGGTGCCTTGTTCCTGCAAGGTGTCGGCGCGCGACTGGCAGCGGGCCAGAAAGGTGTTGGTCCGGGCAGGCAGAGGAGGGCGCGTGAGGCGGCGCATTGCTCAGGGCTCTTCGTCCGGGTTGATGTACTGGCGCAGGCGTTCCATCTCCACCAGTTCGGCTTGGGTCAACTTGCCGCCTGCGCGTTGCTTGGTGCGCAGGTCTGCAAAGGCCGACCGGGCTTCAACGGCCACGGGCGAGCGCGTGTTCTGCAGGCCGAACGCCGCAGATCGCAGGATCGTGTCCGGCCGCGACGAGATGACTTCCTGATATTCCTCGGGCGTCAGCACGCGTGCCGGTTCGTCGCTGCCCGGCTCCGGCAGGACGAACAGGCCGTTCGGATCGGCGGCCTGACAGATCAGCGGGCTGTGGCTGGTGACGATGAACTGGATATTCGGGAAATGGCGCTTCAGCCAGAAACCGATTTCGCGTTGCCATTCGGGGTGGAGGTGGGCGTCGATTTCGTCGATGAGGACGACGCCACCGGGCTTGATGAATAAGTGTCGGTCGGCGTCGCGACCTGTTAAGTCGTCTGTGCCATAGGCATTGATCATGTGGCGCAGGATGTCTGTCAGCAAAGCCAGTGCTGCCCGGTAGCCATCGCTCATGTCCGACCATGACAGTTCGTTGCTATCGCTGTCTTTCAGCCACAGACCGTCTGAATCCACCCGATCTGCCCTGATGTTGTTCGGCAGAAATTCCTCGTTTAGCAGGTTGAGGACAAGGGTCAGCGTATCGGCTGCCTTGTTCTTTCCTTCGAGTTTTTTGTAGTTCAGATCACGTAGCCATCGATCTGCTTCCGCCAACGAGGCGGTTTCCTTGAATAGCGTGACGAGTCGCTCGACTATGGGCGTCGTCATCAGTTCTTCAATATCGTTTGATGCGCCGGAAATTCTGCGAAAAGGACCGTAGCCGCAGAAAAATAGCCCTTCGTCCCATAGGGAGGTTGTGCTAGTGACTTTGGGTTCTGTTCTTTTTTTGTTGGCAGGCGTTACTATATTTATCTCAAACCAATCGGTCTTTTGCGGTGGCGTTGCTATCTTAAGAGTGATGCTGGCATTTTCTGCATCTGACTTGATCCAGCCTCGAAAGCTGGGTTGAAGCGTCCAACGGCCATGACCAGCAACGGCGAGTGCAATTGCTCTTAGTAACGTACTTTTCCCCGACCCGTTATCTCCTGTGAGCACTGTCCATCCGGCATACGTCGGCGGAGTCAAGTCTGAAGTGCAACAGTTTTGGCGGCAAGCGCCTGCCGCTGGGCGAGTTTTGTCTGGACGAGTTCGGTGTAGACCTCGCGAGGAGTACGGAAGCCGAGGATCTTGCGAGGGCGGTCATTGAGCATGGACTCGATGTAGGCGAGCTTCTGCGGGGTGACGGTGGACAGGTCAGTGCCCTTGGGCAGGAACTGGCGCACCAGGCCATTCATGTTCTCGTTGGAGCCGCGCTGCCAGGGGCTGTAGGGCTCGCAGAAGAAGACCGGCATGCCGGTGGCCTCGGTCAGCTCCAGGTGGCGGGCCATCTCCGAACCGCGGTCGTAGGTGAAGCTCCTGCGCAGCTCGGGGATGACGCCGTTGAAGCGCCGGGTGAAGCCGTCGAGGGCGTGGGTGGCGGTGCAGCCATTCATCTGGGTCAGCAGCACGAAGCGGCTGTGGCGTTCCACGGCGGTGCCGATGGCGCTGGCGTTGCGAGCCCCCTTGATGAAGTCGCCCTCCCAGTGGCCGGGCACCAGCCGGGCGTCCACCTCTGCGGGGCGCTCGCTCAGCGGCACGAGGTTGGCGATGTTGCCGCCCTTGCGGCTGGTGCCCCGCGCACGCGGCATGCGCTTGGTGTGGCTGCGCCGCAGCTCCCCGATCAACTCGGTGCGCAGCTCGCCACGCGGCACCATGTAGATCGCCTGGTAGATTGTCTCGTGCGAGACGCGCTGCGTCGTGTCTTCGGGGTTCATCAGCTTGAGCCTGCCTGCGATCTGTTCGGGTGACAAGGCCCGCTCAAGCTCGTGGCGCACCCACTTGCCCAGCGGCGTGTCGAACTGCTGGCCGAGCTTGCGCACCCCGGCCTTGGCCTGCACCCGGCGCCGGGCGGCCTGTTGCTGCGCAGTCGCCACCAGGTAGCCCCGCTTCGGGTGTCGATTTCGCGCCAGCTCCCGGCTGATCGTCGAGGCCGAACGCCCCAGTTGCACGGCGATCTGTCGCTGCGTCAGCTTCTGCGTGACCAGCAGCCCAAGCTGCGTGCGCTCTTCCAGACTCAGGCTTGAATACTCTTGTCCCATTGGCTCAACCTGTTGTTTTCATTGCCGTGTTGCACTTCAGTTTAGAGCGTGCCGTCCCATTACCCCGATCAAACGAAAACTCCAGATCCCGAAATCCGCGGATATTCGTGAGTCGAACCTTGTCGATGTACATGGCGCCGTGCTCCGGTTCAGGAAAATCACTCGAGCCGCGTCACGACATCACCCCGCAGCCGATACCGCTCCCCCGTCGCCGGACACGTCGCCTCGCCCTCGCCGCGCACCGCCAGCCCGAGCCGCTCGCCATTGCGGCTCATCCACCCGATCCGCCGCGCCGGCACGCCGACCATCAGCGCGTGATCCGGCACGTCGCGGTTGACGACGCTGCCCGCGCCCACGAAGGCATATGCGCCGACTGTCGTGCCGCAGACGATCGTGCAGTTCGCGCCCAGCGTCGCGCCGCGCTTCACCACGGTGCGCAGGTACTCGTGCTTGCGCGACACCGCCGCGCGCGGGTTGTAGACGTTGGTGAACACCGCGCTCGGCCCGCAGAACACGTCGTCCTCCAGCGTCACCGCGTCGTAGACCGACACGTTGTTCTGGATCTTCACGCCCGAGCCGATCACCACGTCGTTGCCGACGAAGACGTTCTGCCCGAGCGAGCAGCCCGCGCCGATGCGCGCACCCGCGCAGACGTGGCTGAAGTGCCAGACCTTGGTGTCGGGGCCGAGCTGGGCGCCGGGGTCGATGATCGCGGTGTCGTGGTGCCAGGCGGGGGAGGTCATGTTCAGTCTCGCAGTTCGTTCAGTTGGTGCCGCCCAGCACCGACACGCCAGGCAGTCGGCGCATCTTGCGGTCGAACGTCACCACCTGTTCGCAGCCATGCCGCTCTGCCTTGACCGCCAGCAGGCAATCGGCGAAATCGGCTGGTCCTTGCGCATACAGCGCCAGTGCGGCCCGGATTTCAGCGGGTGACTCCAGTGCCACGGTGGCATGGTGGGTGAGCGCGTTCAACGCCTTGGCAATGTCGGATCGACTGCGGTCATAGGCACGCGCCAGCGTCCAGGCGACCTCCACGACCACGACATCGCTCAGCCAGAGCGAGCCATCGTGCGGTGCGTGGTCATCGAACAGTTGCTGTGCTCTCTGCGATTGGATCGGGTCGTCACTGACGAGTAGCCGAACCACCACGTTGGTATCGACGGCGATCACGCGCGGTCCTTGCGATCCCGCACCGTGTCCGTGATGGCCTGGTCGATCTCGTCGAGGCTGCGCGTGCGCTCGCCGGGACGGCTCAGCAGGCCGTGCAGCCCTCGCGATCCGCGCGCCAGCACCCGCACGCGCAGCGAGCCGTCGTCCAGCGCTTCAACATCCAGCCGCATGCCCGATTCGATGCCCAGGCGCTGCCTCAGGGCGTGAGGCAAGGTGATCTGACCTTTGTCGCTGACGGTGACTTGCATGGTGGTTTCCGATGTTGTTGGCTCGATCTTACTTCTGGAGAGTGTTCTGAATGACCAGGCCGCCGCTCGTCAAAACACCAGCGGCAACCCCACCCGCACCCCATCCCGCGCACTCCGGTACCCCGCGATCAGCACCTCCAGGGAGCGTAGCCCGCTGTAGCCATCGACCTCCGCGTGCGCCTCGCCGCGCAGCGTGTCGATCACGTTGGCGTAGTACAGCGGGTGGCCGAAGCCGTAGACCGAGGTGGTGGCGTAGCTCGCCGCCTTGATCTGCTCGTCCTCGGGCGTCGGGGTGTCGAACTCCCAATGCTGGATGTCGTTCACCGCCACGCCGCCGATGCGCACTGTGCCGCGCTCGCCGAGCACGGTGATCGAGCCTTCGAGGTTCTTCGGGTAGGTCAGCATCGTCACGTTGATGCTCGCCAGTCCCCCAGCGCGCAGCCGCAGGCTCATCACGCCCGAGTCCTCGGCCTCGATGTCGCGTCCCTGCGTCGCGGTGTAGGCGTGCACGTTGTCCACCGGCCCGACCAGCCAGTCCACCATGTCCACGTAATGGCTCGCCTGGTTCATGAACGCGCCGCCATCCATGTCCCAGCGGCCGCGCCACGGCGCCTCGTCGTAGTAGCTCTGCGGGCGGGTCCAGAACACGTTGACCGTGACCAGGTGGATGCGGCCGAAGCGCTTGTCGTCAATGGCTTTTTTGAGCAACTGCATCGTCGCGTTGAGCCGGTTCTGCTTGACGACGAACAGCTTCACGCCCGCGTCGCGGCACGCGCGCACCATCGCCATGCCCTCGTCCCACTTCGTCGCCATCGGCTTCTCGCTCAGCACATGGCGGCCGGCGCGGGCGACGCGGATCGCCTGCTGCGAATGCAGGCCGCTCGGGGTGGTGAGGACCACGATGTCGGCGTCGCTCTCGGCCAGCAGCGTGTCCAGCGAGGTGAAGGCCTGCGCGCCGGTCTGCGCGGCAGCGGCCTCGGCGCGCTCGGGCAGCTTGTCGCAGACGGCCACCAGCTCGGCCCGGTCGGCGTGCTGCTGCAGCGAGCCGAAGTGGTTCTTGGCGATGCGTCCGCAGCCCACCAGGGCGAAGCGGATCTTGCGGTCGGTGATCGGATGGGCAACAGTCATGGGATCAATTTTAGGGCGCGCCCCTGCGGGCAGCCTAAAATTGCAGCAAATTCAACAAGTTGAAGTCGAGCCCCGCCGATGAGCCACGCCCCTGTTCCCACGCCTCCTGTCGATGACAACCAGCAGATCGCCGAACGCCGCGAAAAACTCGCCGCGATCCGCGCCCAGGGCGTCGCCTTCCCCAACGATTTCAAGCCGCGCGACCACGCCGCCGACCTGCACCGCGTCGCCGATGGCCTGGACAACGAGGCCCTCGAAGCCGCACCGATCCCCGCCTGCGTCGGCGGCCGGATGATGCTCAAGCGCGTGATGGGCAAGGCCTGTTTCGCGACGCTGCAGGATGGCTCGGCCAAGGGCACGGACCGCATCCAGCTCTACATCACGCTCGACAACGTCGGCGCCGAGAAGCTGGCCGCGTTCAAGCACTGGGACCTGGGCGACATCCTGGGCGCCGAGGGCACGCTGTTCCGCACCAAGGCGGGCGAGCTGTCGATCAAGGTGACGAACCTGCGCCTGCTGACCAAGGCGCTGCGCCCGCTGCCGGACAAGCACCACGGCATGAGCGACCAGGAGCAGAAGTACCGCCAGCGCTACGTCGACCTCATCACCGACGAGGCTGCACGCACCCGTTTCCGCGCCCGCAGCAACGCGGTGTCCAGCATCCGCCAGTTCATGATCGAACACGATTTCCTCGAAGTCGAGACGCCGATGCTGCACCCCATCCCCGGCGGCGCCAACGCCCGGCCCTTCACGACGCACCACAACGCGCTCGACCAGGAGATGTTCCTGCGCATCGCGCCGGAGCTGTACCTGAAGCGGCTGGTGGTGGGCGGCTTCGAGCGGGTGTTCGAGATCAACCGCAACTTCCGCAACGAAGGCATCTCGGTTCGGCACAACCCCGAATTCACGATGATGGAGTTCTACGCGGCCTACTGGAACCACCACGACCTGATGGACTTCACCGAGCAGGTGCTGCGCCACGCGGCCGTGTCGGCGACCGGCTCGGCGCGGCTGACGTATGCGGGCAAGGAAGTCCACCTCGACGAGCCGTTCGTGCGCCTGTCGGTGCGGGATTCGCTGGTGGTGCATGCCGGCCTGACCGAAGCCGAGGCGGATGACGCCCACGCGGTCCACGCCAAGCTGAAGTCGCTGGGCGAGGAGCCGCCCAAGCACTGGAAGCTGGCGCAGCTGCAGTTCGGCCTGTTCGAGGCGGCGGTGGAGGACAAGCTCTGGCAGCCGACCTTCATCATCGACTACCCGGTGGAAGTCTCGCCGCTGGCCCGTGCGTCGGACACCAACCCTGCGATCACCGAGCGCTTCGAGCTGTTCATCACCGGCCGCGAGTTCGGCAACGGCTTCAGCGAGCTGAACGACGCCGAGGACCAGGCTGCGCGCTTCCAGTCGCAGGTGGCCAACAAGGAAGCCGGCGACGACGAGGCGATGTTCTTCGACGCCGACTTCATCCGCGCGCTGGAATACGGCATGCCCCCGACGGGCGGCTGCGGCATCGGCATCGACCGGCTGATGATGCTGATCACCGACTCGCCCAGCATCCGCGACGTGATCCTGTTCCCGGCGCTGCGCCGCGAGGGCTGAGGCTGGAATAGGCGTAAAAAAAGCGACCCTCGGGTCGCTTTTTTCATGTTCGCGGAGATGCTCAGTTGGCGTTCTGCGCCTTCACCTGCCCGGCCATCGCCGCTGCATCCTTCTTGATGACGCGCTTGATCGCCATCTGTGTCGGCTCGTCGGCGTGCAGCGCCGCGAATTCGCCGGAGGCCTGGGCTTCACGCAGTTCGGCCAGCACTTCGGCACGGGTGCGGGGCGTGGCGGCGGTCGGTGCGACGGGCAGGTTGCTGTCGTCCCAGAAGAAGCTCTTGCCGGCCAGGCGGGCTTGCTGCATGTCGGTGATGACTTCGGCGCGGGTCTTGGAGGCGCCAACGGCTTCATGCTGGAAGGTGGGAACCACGTCGTCGGCCAGGGCGCCGAAGGACAGGGTCGAGGCAACGAGGAGAGCCGAGAAAGTGCGCGTGTTCATGATCGTGTTTTCCTGAGAGCATCCGGTTCTGGGTGGGGCGTCCGTCGGGGATGCGTTTCCGGCGTCGTCCATGCAGTGAACTTTATCGTTGTCATTGCTGCGAATAAATCATCAAAAAATACTTGCAGCATTCTTGTTTTATGAATGATTAAACGCGGAAGCGAGGTCAGTCATGGAGAACGACGGAGCTGGGCTGGACACGGGGCTGTCGTCAAGGCACGCCGCGCTGTGGGCTGAACTGGCCAGGGCGGCCACGGTGCGCGGCCATCCGTGGCGACAGGTGACCTTGGCCACCACCTGCCCGCAGCTCGGCCCGCAGGCGCGCACGGTGGTGATCCGTGAGGTGGACCTCGACGCCCGCGAGCTGCTGATCTACACCGACACCCGCTCGCCCAAGGTGGCGCAGCTCGACCAGGATCCGCGTGCCCAGATCGTGTGCTGGTCGGCGGCGCTGGGCTGGCAGTTGCGGCTGCGCTGCGTGGTGGGCTGCGAGACCGAGGGGCTCGACGTGACCTCGCGCTGGGCGACGCTGCGCCACACCCGGGCAGCGCAGGACTACCTCTCGCCGCTGGCACCGGGCAGCGTGCTCGGGTCGGACGGTGTGATGGCGGCGGCGGCACCGCCGGGCGAGCGGCGCGGCGCGTTCGCGGTGCTGCGGGCGCGGGTGCTGGAGATGGACTGGCTGTCGCTCGACCCGGCCGGGCACCAGCGCGCCGTGTTTGATTGCCGCGACGCGACAGGGGCTGGTCGCTGGCTGGTACCGTGATGTGCATTTCAGGCCGTGCGGGGCGGCGGTGCAGCGGCGACAATCGGAGCCGCTGTGCCTGTGCCCCTGTGTGGCCGCTGAAACCCTGACGAAAAGAACGCCCCGTGTCTGCCTCGCCGCTCCCGACTGCCGTGCCCCGTTCCCTGCCTGCGACTTTGTCCGTGCCTGACCGGCTCGCTGTTCGGCTGGGCCATGCGGGGCTGGTGCCGTTCGTGCTGGGGGCCTTGCTGGCGCTGCTGGTGCGGGTGGACGTGCTGCCGTACGTGGTGCTGTCGCTGTCGGTGTATGCCGGGATGATCGTGTCCTTTCTGGGCGGCATCCACTGGGGCGTGCTGATGGTGGCGAACGACGCCACGCCGCGCCGGCTTGTCTGGGCGGTCACGCCGTCGCTGCTGGGCTGGGTGTCGGTGGTGATGCCGCCGCACGCCGGGCTGGTGATCCAGGCGCTGCTGCTGATCGTGTGCTACCTGGTCGATCGGCGGATGTACCCGGCCTACGGTCTGTCGAAGTGGCTGACCTTGCGCTTCAGGCTGACGCTGGTGGCGTCGATGAGCTGTTTTCTGGCGGCGGCTGCCGCCAGTGCCTGACCAACGGAACCCTGCATGATCCGCTACCACCTGGAACTCGACGACCTCCACCGCCACCACTACCGCGTCACGCTGACGCTGCCGAACCCGGCGCCGCTGCAGCTGCTGTCGCTGCCGGTCTGGATCCCGGGCAGCTACCTGGTGCGCGAGTTCTCGCGCCACCTCTCGGCGATCGAGGCGCACCAGGGCCGCCGCACGGTCGCGTTGACGCAGCTCGACAAGCACACCTGGCAGGCCGCGTGCAGCGGCCGCGCCGCGCTCACGGTGAGCTGGCGCGTCTACGCCTTCGACAACTCGGTGCGCTGCGCCTGGCTCGACACGCAGCGCGGCTTCTTCAATGGCACCGGCGTGTTCCTCGCCGCACAAGGCCGCGAGGCCGACGAGCACCGCGTCACCTTCGGCCCGCTGCCCGACGGCTGGGACATTGCCACCGGCCTGCCCGAAGTCGCACCGCGCGAGTACGCCGCGCCCGACTACGACGCGCTGATCGACCACCCGTTCGAACTCGGCGCCTTCTGGCGCGGCACCTTCACTGCGTGCGGTGTCGAACATGAATTCGTCGTGGCGGGCGCGCTGCCGAGCTTCGACGGCGAGCGGCTGCTGGCCGACACGCGCCGCATCTGCGAGGCCCAGATCCGCTTCTGGCACGGCGACGCACCGGCGCCGTTCGCCCGCTATGTCTTCCTGCTCAACACGGTCGACGAGGGCTACGGCGGGCTGGAGCACCGCAACAGCACCGCGCTGATCTGCAACCGCCGCGACCTGCCCCGACGCGGCGAGCCGGGGCTGAACGACGGTTATGTGACGCTGCTCGGCCTCATCAGCCACGAGTATTTCCACACCTGGAACGTCAAGCGCCTGAAGCCGTGCGCGTTCGCCCCCTACGACCTGCGGGGTGAGAACTACACCGAGCTGCTCTGGTTCTTCGAGGGCTTCACCAGCTACTACGACGACCTGTTCCTCGTGCGCACCGGGCTGATCGACCAGACGCGCTACCTGCGGCTGGTGGCCAAGACGGTCAACCAGGTGCTGGGCACACCTGGCCGCCGGGTGCAGAGCGTGGCGCAGTCCAGCTTCGACGCCTGGGTCAAGTACTACCGCCCCGACGAGAACAGCGCCAACGCCACCGTCAGCTACTACACCAAGGGCGCGCTGGTCGCGCAGGCATTCGACCTGACGCTGCGCCAGGAGGGCAAGGGCACGCTGGACGACGTGATGCGCGGCCTGTGGCGGCGCAGCGGCGGCGGCCCGATCGGCGAGGACGACATCGCGGCGGTGCTGGCCGAGGTGGGCGGGCGCTCGTTCGCGGCGGAGCTTGCGGCTTGGGTCCACGGCACGGACGACCTGCCGACCCAGGCCCTGCTCGCCGCCCACGGCGCGGACGCGCAGCGCGAGCGTCCGCTGTTCGCGCAGCGCCTGGGCGCCCGGCTGACCGAGTCGGCCCAGGGGCTGAAGGTGCAGTCCGTGCAGCACGGCGGCGCGGCCGACCAGGCTGGCCTGTCCGCAGGGGACGAGCTGCTGGCGCTGGGTGACTGGCGCGTGGTCAAGCCGGAGGATCTGGCGCTCTACGGCGCGTTCGAGCAGCCGCAGCCGCTGCTGGTCAGCCGGGACCGGCGCCTGCTGCGGCTGACGCTGCCGGCGGCGGCCGTGGAAGGCGCCGTGGCGCTGAGCTGGCAGGCCAAGCCGGTCGCCCGCACGCGGCGTCTGCGGGCGGCGTGGCTGGGCAGTCCCGGTCCCGCCGGAGCCTGATGCCCGCCGTCCTGCGCCGGTCCCGGATGGGGTGGGGGCTGGCACTGCTGGTGCTGGCGGTCCTGCTGCTGCACGGGCTGGCGCTGGACGGATTGAGCCACGCGCTGGTGCCCGGCGAGTCCCCGGCGCCGTCGATCCGCCGCATCGAGGCCACGTACACCCGCGTCGTCGCACAGTCCGCTGCTCTGTTCGGCCCGGCCGTCGCGCCGGTGGTGCCGATGAGCGGACGGGCAGCACCAGCACCAGCGGCGGTGCAACCCGCCGCGTTGCCTGCCAGCGACGTGGATCACGCGGTCGATGCTGATGACGCTGTCGACGTCACCGTGGCCGATCCGGCCCCCGCCGAGACACCGCTGCAACCTGCCTACGATCCGGAGGCAGCACCCGGTTCGGTTGCTGGGCCGCCGCCCATGGTGGCCCCCGTGGTCGCGCCCGAGGGGATGCTGGCGGCCTCTGCACCCTCGATGGCCGCATCAATGGCCGCAGCGGCTTCGGCGCCTGCAGTGCCTGCATCCGGGCCGGTCTTCACTTGGCCGCTCTCGACCCGGCTGACCTACACGCTCATCGGCTGGTACCAGGGCGAAGTCCACGGCGACGCCCAGGTCGAATGGCTGCGCGACGGCGACCGCTACCAGGTCCACCTCGACGTCAGCGTCGGCCCCCGGCTGGCGCCGCTGGTCGCCCGCCGCATGAGCAGCGAGGGCCGCATCACCCCAGACGGCCTGCGCCCGCAGCGCTACGAGCAGGCCACGCGCCAGATCATCGGCCGCAACCGGCTGGTGCAGATGCCCTTCCCGGACGAGCGCAGCGTGCGGCTGCAGGACGGCAAGCTCGCCGCCACCCGCGCCGATGTGCAGGACACCGCCAGCCAGTTCATCCAGATGGTGTTCCTGTTCTCGACCCGGCCGGCGTTGCGCGAGAAGGGCGGGCGCATCGAGTTCGACCTCGCGCTGCCGCACCGGGTGCGCCGCTGGGCCTACGAAGTCGGCGACACGCTGCCGACGATGACGCCGCTGGGCGAACTGGACACGTTCCACGTCCGCCCCGTCCCGGCGCGCGACAGCATGGCCGAGACGCCGGGCGAGGCCGCCCGCTCCGGCGGCAGCGTCCTCAGCGCGCAGGTCTGGTACGCGCCGACGCTGCAGATGCTGCCCGTGCGCATCCGCATCGAGCAGGACGCCGAGACCTGGGTGGACCTGCGCCTGTCGGAGCCGCCGAAGCAGGCGGCGGCGCCCTGACGCTGGCGGTTTGGTGTTCTTCCGCAGTTCCAAAAACGAACGGTCGTTCTATAGTGCAGCGCAGCACTCAACCAGACCCGGAGATCCCGTGAGCACCCCGACCTACGAAACCATCCTCGTCGAGACCCGCCCTGGCACGACCGACAACGCCCTGCGCTACGGCTGGATCACGCTGAACCGCCCCAAGGCGCTCAACGCCCTCAACGACACGCTGATGGACGAACTCGGCGCCGCATTGCTGGCCTTCGACGCCGATGACGGCATCGCCTGCATCGTCGTCACCGGCAGCGAGAAGGCCTTCGCCGCCGGCGCGGACATCGCGATGATGCATCCCTTCGATTTCCCGAACGCCTACCGCAAGGGCCTGATCTCGCGCAACTGGGACACCATCCGCCAGGTGCGCAAGCCGATCATCGCGGCCGTGTCCGGCTTCGCGCTCGGCGGCGGCTGCGAGGTGGCGATGGCTTGCGACTTCATCATCGCGGCCGACAACGCCAAGTTCGGCCAGCCCGAGATCAAGCTCGGCATCATCCCCGGCGCGGGCGGCACGCAGCGCCTGCCGCGCGCGGTGGGCAAGAGCAAGGCGATGGACCTCGCGCTGACCGGCCGGATGATGGACGCGGTCGAGGCCGAGCGCGGCGGGCTGGTGTCGCGGGTCGTGCCGCTGGCCGACCTGCACGCCGAGGCCGACAAGGCGGCACAGGCGATGTGCGGCTACTCGCTGCTGGCGCTGATGGCGACCAAGGAATGCGTGAACCGCGCCTACGAGGCGCCGCTGAGCGAAGGCCTGCTGTTCGAGCGCCGGCTGTTCCACGCGCTGTTCTCCAGCAGCGACCAGAAGGAAGGCATGGGCGCCTTCCTCGACAAGCGCGCGCCGACCTTCACGCACCGCTGAGGCGGCACTGGCGGGATGCCCGGGTGCCGCGTTGCCATGATCCATCCAGCTTGCACCTGGCAAGGCGACTGCTGCTGGCGCTGCTGGCTGGATGGGCTGGGCTGACGGGGGCTGCCGCGCTCGACGGCGCCCAGGGCAGCGAGGCGCTGGCAGCGCACAACCGCTGGCGTGCCCGGGTTGGCGTGCCGCCCTTGGTCTGGTCCGATGCGCTGGCACAGTCCTCGGCCCGCTGGGCCGCGCAGCTCGACCAGGGCGGGCAATGTGGCATGGAGCACAGTGACGCACCCGACCTGGGCGAGAACCTCTACTGGGCCAGCCCTGTGCGCTGGAGCAACGGCCTGCGGACACAGCAGGAGATCCGTCCGGCGTTTGTCGTCGATGTCTGGGGGCGTGAATCGGCCGATTTCCAGGCAGACGCCAACAGCTGCCTGCCGGGCAAGACCTGCGGGCACTACACCCAGATCGTCTGGCGCGCCACCCGCGAGGTGGGCTGCGCGATGCGGGTGTGTGGTGCGAAGGACCAAGTGTGGGTGTGCCAGTACCTGCCCGCGGGGAACTATGTGGGGCAGCGGCCGTATTGACTCAATGTGAAAAATTAACGATACATTCCTGACCTCCGGTGCAAACATCCCGACAAGCCGCCAACTCTTGCAGCGTGCGGCGGGTTCAGGGAGAACACATGGAAACCATCAGATCGGGTGATCTGAAAACGATCCTGCATTCGAAGAGGGCGAACCTCTATTACCTGGAGCACTGCAGGGTGCTGGTCAATGGAGGGCGTGTCGAATACGTGACCGAACAGGGCAAAGCCTCCCTGTACTGGAACATCCCGATCGCCAACACGACCACGGTGCTGCTTGGCACTGGTACCTCGGTCACGCAGGCTGCCATGCGGGAATTGGCCAAGGCGGGGGTACTGGTCGGGTTCTGCGGGGGTGGGGGGACACCGCTCTTCTCGTCTACCGAATTCGAGGTGGAGATCGCCTGGCTGTCGCCGCAGAGCGAGTACCGTCCCACCGAGTACCTGCAGCACTGGGTGCGTTTCTGGTTCGACGAGGCGTTGCGCCTGCATGCGGCCAAGGAATTTCAGCAGACCCGGCTCACCCGCTTGCGAGCGCAGTGGGCCTCGACGCGGCGGCAGACGGTTGCTTCGGGGTTTGAGGTGGACCTTTCGGCCCTGGACGCGCTGGTGGCGAGGTCGCTGCCGGCCGTTGCGGTGGCAGTCGACCACACGGCCTTGCTCACCGAGGAGGCGCGCCTGACCAAGCAGCTCTACAAGCTCGCTGGCGAAGCGACCCGCCATGGAGAGTTCACCCGCAGCCAGCGTGGTCAGGGTATCGACGCTGCCAACCAGTTTCTCGACCACGGCAACTACCTGGCCTACGGGCTGGCCGCCACGGCCACCTGGGTGCTCGGGGTACCGCATGGCTTGGCGGTGCTGCATGGCAAGACACGCCGTGGCGGGTTGGTGTTCGATGTGGCTGATCTGGTCAAGGACGCCGTGATCCTGCCGCAAGCGTTCATCTCGGCCATGCGTGGCGATACCGAAACCGAGTTCCGACAGGCGTGCATCGAGGCACTGACCCGCAGCGAATCGCTGGATTTCATGATCGACACGGTGAAGGATGTGGCACTGCGCATGGGCCGGCTGGCACAGGAGCGCACATGAACATCCTGCTCATCTCGCAGTGCGACAAGCGCGCACTGACGGAAACGCGCCGCATCCTCGACCAGTTCGCCGAGCGCCGTGGGGATCGGACGTGGCAGACCCCGATCACCCAGGATGGACTCGATACCCTGCGCCGCCTGCTGCGCAAGACTGCGCGCAAGAACACGGCGGTGGCCTGTCACTGGATACGCGGGCTGGACCACACCGAACTGCTGTGGCTGGTCGGTGACGCCAGCCGCTTCAACGCGCAAGGTGCGGTCCCCACCAACACCACCACACGCAACGTGCTGCGTCGCCAGGACGAAAACGACTGGCGCACCGGCGAAGACATCCACCTGTTGACGGCACTCGCGGCGCTGCTGCATGACCTGGGCAAGGCGAGCCTGGCATTCCAGATGCGGCTGGCGGGGTTGCTGACCGAGCGCAACCAGTACCGGCACGAGTGGGTGTCGCTGCGGCTGTTCGAGGCGTTTGTCGGTGAGGACGATGACGCCACCTGGCTGGCGCGGCTGGTGACGCCGACCGCGCAAGACGACGCGCACTGGGTCGGGCGGCTGCGGCGTGACGGGCTGGACGTCGCCTTGCCGACGCCGTTTGCGGCGCTGAAGCACGCCCCGCTAGCGCAGGCGATCGGCTGGCTGGTGGTCACGCACCACCGGTTGCCAGTCCTGCCACGCAACGCGGATGGCAGCCCCGGCATTTTTCAGGCGGCGTTGCTGCACAAGGTGATCGAGTCGATCGATGCGGGCTGGAACGAGCCGTTACGCACTGAAACAGGCGGCCCGATCGAGCCGTACTGGACGTTTCCCCACGGATTGCCCATCACGACGGACCTGTGGCGCAAGCGTGCGGCCCGTGTGGCACAAGGGCTGCTGAAGCGGCTGGCGCTGCCTGAGGTAGCCTGACTTCCGTGGACACCCACTTGACCCGGTGACACGACGAGAAAGACGATGAAGAAGAACCAAAGCTACACAGCAGAGTTCAAGGCGGAAGCGGTAAAGCTGGTGCTGGAACAGAAGCTGTCACACCAGGAAGCAGCCCAGAGAGTGGGCATTCCGAAGGGCTCGCTGAGCAACTGGGTGGCGAGCAGCCAGCGCCGGGGAGCGCAGGCGCTGAAGGCGGCCGAGCCTTCGGTGGCGGAACTGAAGGCCGAGGTCAGCCGGCTGCGCCGGGAACTGGCGCGGGTGGAGATGGAGCGCGAAATCGTAAAAAAAGCGGCCGCGTACTTTGCGAGGGAGTCGCTGCAAGGTACGCGGTCATGAAGGAGCTGCAGGCTCGACACGACTATCCGGTGGCGGTGCTGTGCTCGGCGCTGGGGGTCTCGCGCAGCGGGTACTACGCCTGGTGCGAGAGGCCAGCCTCGGCCCGTCAGCGCGACGACGAGCGGCTGAAGGTGGCCATCCGAGGGGTGCATGCGGCCAGCCGCCAGACCTACGGCACGCGCCGGGTGCTGGCGGAGTTGCGGGCGCAGGGCTTCGAGGCCGGGCGGGACCGTGTGGACCGACTGCGCCGCACGATGGCGCTGCGTTGCCGGCAGAAGCGCTGCTTTCGCGTCACCACGGACTCCGAGCACCTGCTGCCCGTGGCCGATAACCTGCTGCTGCAGGACTTCACCGCCAGCGCCCCTGATCGGATCTGGCTCACCGACATCACCTACATCCGCACCGACGAGGGCTGGCTCTACCTGGCCGGACTCAAGGACATGTGTACCCGAGAGATCGTCGGCTATGCGATGGACGAGCGCATGACCCAGCAGCTCTGCCTGCGCGCGCTGGGCCACGCCCATGCCCGGCGCCGACCCCCGCCCGGGCTGATCCACCACTCCGATCGGGGCAGCCAGTATTGCGCTCGCGACTACCGTCACGCACTCGATGCACTGGGCATGCGAGCGTCGATGTCACGTCGCGGCAACTGCTATGACAACGCCCCGATGGAGAGCTTCTGGGGCAGCTTGAAGAACGAACTCGTCCACCACCGGCGCTTTGCCACCCGCGCTCAGGCCATTGCCGAAATCACCGAGTGGATCGAGGTCTTCTACAACCGCCAGCGTCGCCACAGCGCCATCGGCAACCTCCCGCCTGCCGTCTTTGCTCGGCAGTTCTATCAACAACTGCGCTCTGCGCATTAACTTCGACTGTCCACGGTTGACAGGACACCTCAGCCGGCTGCTGGTTGGGTCGGCAATCCATATGTGATGCATGTGTCGCGGCTGTGCCTGATGCTGGCGGATCACCACTATTCGAGCCTCCAGGGGGATGCCGATGGCCGGGTGCCGGTGCCGGCCGGTTATCCGCTCTACGCCAACACGAAGGGTGGTCCTGGCGACTACAACCAGACACTTGACGAGCACCTGCTCGGCGTGGCGCTGCATGGCAGTGAAGTCACCCGCGCCCTGCCGCGCTTTGACCAGCAACTGCCCCGACTGGCGCGGCACAAGGGTCTGCGCAAGCGGTCACAGGACGAGCGCTTTCGCTGGCAGGACAAGGCCGCCGAACTGGCGGTGGCGATGCGCGAACGCTCCAACCGCCACGGTGCCTTCATCGTCAACATGGCGTCCACTGGCTGCGGCAAGACGCTGGCAAATGCCCGGGTGATGTACGCGCTGGCCGATCCCGAGCGGGGAATGCGCTGTGCGTTCGCGATGGGGTTGCGCACGCTGACGCTGCAGACCGGGCGCGCGTTTCGCGACCTGCTGAACCTTGGGGATGAAGACCTGGCGATCCGCGTGGGCGGTGCTGCCAGTCGCGAACTGTTCGAGCACCATGAGCGGGAAGCCGAAGCGTCTGGTTCGGCGTCGCGCCAGGCGCTGCTCGACGAGGACAGCCACGTCGTGTTCGAGGGCGATCACGCGCGTCACCCGCTGCTGCGCCGGGTTCTGCACGACCCACAGGTACGGGGGCTGCTGATCGCGCCCGTGCTGGTCTGCACCATCGACCACCTGACCCCCGCGACCGAAAGCCAGCGCGGCGGTCGGCAGATCGCACCGATGCTGCGGCTGATGAGCGGGGATCTGGTGCTGGACGAGCCAGATGATTTCGACATCGGGGACCTGCCCGCATTGACCCGGCTGGTGCATTGGGCGGGGCTGCTGGGGTCGCGGGTGCTGCTGTCGTCGGCGACGTTGCCACCGGCGCTGGTCCAAGGGTTGTTCGAGGCGTATCGGGCGGGGCGGCTGCAATACGAGCGCAACCGAGGCGAGCAGCCGGGGGCGGTGGACCGGCCACCCTCGGTGTGCTGTGCGTGGATCGACGAGTTTCAGCAGGCACAGGCGGACTGCGCTGAACCTGCTTCGTTCACCGAAGCGCACCGGGCGTTTGTCGATCGTCGTAGCGCACAGCTCGACAAGGCCGTGGTGCGCAGGCGCTGCACGTTGTTGCCTCTGCCGCTGAGCGGGCTGCACCGCGAGGAACTGGCGCCGCGTTTTGCCGAACTGGCCCTGCAGGCGGCGCTGTCGTTTCACGGCCACCACCACAGCGTCGAGGCGCGCACAGGTCGGCGCGTCAGCTTCGGGCTGATCCGCATGGCCAACATCGAACCGCTGGTCGAGGTGGCATTGGCGCTGTACCGGCTCGGTGCGCCAACCGGAGTCCGCATTCACCTGTGTGTCTACCACTCGCAGTTTCCGCTGCTGATCCGTTCGGCGATCGAGCAGCGGCTGGATGCGGCGCTGAACCGGCGCCAGCCCGATGCGGTGTTCGATCTGCCTGACATCCGCCAGCGGCTTGACGCTCACGACGAAGCCGATCAGCTTTTCATCGTGCTGGGTTCGCCTGTGACCGAGGTGGGCCGGGACCACGACTACGACTGGGCGGTGGTCGAGCCGTCGTCGATGCGCTCGCTGATCCAGTTGGTCGGGCGGGTGCGGCGGCACCGGGTGGCGGCTTGCGAGGTGCCGAACGTGGGGGTGTTCGAGACCAACCTGCGCCACTTCCGCAAGCCGGGCGAGCCCGCGTTCTGCCGGCCCGGGTTCGAGACGGCGGCTTTCCGGCTTGACGCACACCTGCTGTCCACGCTATGGCCCGAGTCGGCCCAGCAGGTCATCGACGCTCGGCCGCGCATCGTGGCGCCGCAGTCTGAGCAGTTGCAGCCGCGCCGTCGGCTGGTCGATCTGGAGCACGCCCGGATGCGCCAGACGATGCTGGTCCAGACGACGGCCTCCGCTGCACCGGTCAGACCGGGCCAGCGTCAGCGCGCCTCGACCAAGGCGGCCACACCTGTGCTGAACGCGGCGAGCTGGTGGAGCCTCCCGCCGGCCGATGCCTTGCTCACGGCCCTGTTGCCGCAGCAGCAGCCCTTCCGGGACGACAGCACGCAGCGGGTGGACCTGCTGTTGCGTCCTGACGAGGCCGGCGATGACGTCGAACTGGTGCGCCTGCAGGACTTGCCGAAGGGACAAGGCCGACGGGGTGAGAAGGCCCGGATTGTCATCGAGGCGTCGCAGCACCAGCGCATTCCGGATTCGGCAGTTCAGGGCCGGGGGATCGCGCCGTGGGGCGAGACCGACTACCTGACTGCGCTGGCCGGGCTGGCCGCCGACATGGACCTTCCGATGGACCAATGCGCCCAGCGCTTCGGGACTGTCAGCGTCCCGAAGAACGACAACGGATGGCGATTTCACCCGGTGCTGGGGTTCACCAAGTTTTCTCAAGGAGGTGTTTGAATGCAAACGACATCCGATCCGCAGCGTGTTGCTGAACTGCGGGCGGTCATTGCCGACTTTCTCAAGAAGCGGCTCGATGACAAGCTCGAAAAGATCAAGGACAGCGAGGCCGACAGCGAAGAGTCAGCCGAAGCCAAGCGATTGGCAAGGGAGGCTCTGTGCTCCCAGCATGCGCCCGCCACCTGGCTCGACGACGCCGCCCGGCGCGTCAGCCAGATCCAGGCGGTCACACACTCGCTCAAGCCGATCCACCCGGAGGCCAAGGGCACCAACCTGTACAGCCCGCCTGCGTCGTTGTCTGCGCTGGAGGTGGTGGGAAGCCACTGCCTTGGCGCAGAGTTCATCGGCGATGTGGTCGGCAATGCGGCTGCGCTGGATGTCTACAAGTTCCTGAAGCTGTCACACCAGGGGCGCAGTCTGCTGGACCTTGTGCTGGCGCATGACGCTGATCTGGTCGCGGCGCTCAGTGATGACGCGGCGCAGGCCAGCGGTTGGCTGGAGGCGTTTGCCGGGCTGGTCGATCCCCGTGGCCAGGTCGCGTCGCACACACTGGCCAAGCAGCTTTATTGGCCCGTCGGGGACGACCCGCATGACGATGCCGGTTTCCACCTGCTCGCGCCGCTGTACGCCAGTTCGCTGGCGCACCGGGTCTACCTGACGATCCAGGACGATCGGTTCAGCGACGAGGCCAAGGCCGCCCGAAAGGCTCGGCACGATGGTGAGTTCAGCGAGCGCCCGGTGCATGAATATCCGCAGCTCGCGGTCCAGCAGCTCGGCGGCACCAAGCCGCAGAACATCAGCCAGCTCAACAGCGAGCGTCGCGGCAACAACTGTTTGCTCGCCTCGCTGCCGCCGGTCTGGAAGTCCATCGACCTGAAGCCGCTGTTGGGTGCCGACACGATGTTCAACCGGTACGGCCGGCGAGATGACGTGCGCCAGACGCTGAGGGCGCTGCTGGCGTTTCTGAAGACCGACTCGACACGCAACGTGGAGACGCGGACACACCGCGCCGAACTGGTGGATGCGCTGACCGATGAGTTGCTGCAGTTCACCGCCGAGTTGCGCACGCTGGCGCCGGGCTGGAGCCAGGCGCCGGAATGCCGACTGAATCTGGCGGAGCGGCACTGGCTGGATCCGGAGGGTGTGGCGGCTGCGTGTGCGGCGTCGGGCCAGCCGCTGCCGACCGACACCGCCGAGCGCGTCAGCGCCGCGTTTGCCCGCTGGCTCAATGCGCGACTGCAAGACGCGCTGCCGGTGGGCGACCCGGAGTTTCTGGCGTGGCGCGACCGGGTGCATGAGCAGATCAAGGCCGACGAACGGGGGGCGCGCGATGACGACTGAGACCGAGATTCAGGCGGATGCACCGCCCGGCAAGGCGCTGCTGATCCTGCCCCGTCTGCGGGTGCAGAACGCGAACTGCATTTCCAGCCCGATGACCTGGGGCTTTCCGTCCATCACGGCGTTCACTGGCCTGATGACCGCGCTGGAGCGCCGGCTTGGACGCGACGCTGGCCTTCAGTTCTACGGCGTGGGGGTGGTCTGTCACCGCTTCGAGCCGCAGGTCACCCACGGGGGCTACACCCGCAGCTTTCACCTGACGCGCAACCCGGTGCTGGCTAATGGCAGCACGGCGGCGATCGTCGAGGAGGGACGGGCGCACCTGGACATCACGCTGGTGTTCGATGTCGAGCTGGCGGGTGGATTGCTGAGCGACAGCGAGCGGTCCCGACTGGCGGCTCGTGTCGGTGAGCTGGTGGCCGGGATGCGGATTGCGGGTGGCAGTGTCATGCCGCCACTGTCGGGTGTACTGCAGCGTCCGGCGCGTGCGCAACTGCGACTGCTGCCCGATGACGAGGAAGCGCGGGTCAAGGAATTTCGCCGGCTCAGCCGCCGCTGGTTGCCTGGCTTTGTGCTGGTGTCGCGGGACGACTTGCTGCAAACCCGCTTGGCGGTCCTGCGCGAGCGGGATCCGCAGGCGAGTGTGCTGGACGCGTGGCTCGACTTGTCCCGTCTAAACCACCGGGCCGAGCGCCGCACCACGACCGATGCACGCACGGGTGAAGCCACCGAATCCATCGTCTGGCAGACCGATCGCCGCCCTGGCTGGATCGTGCCGATCCCTGTGGGCTACGCCGCGCTGTCCGAGTTGCATGCAGCCGGCAGCGTGGCGGGGGCTCGCGATGCCACCGTGCCGTTCCGCTTTGTCGAAAGCGTGTATTCGCTCGGGCAGTGGATCAGCCCGCACCGTCTGAACGACGTGACGGACCTGATCTGGTCACCGATGCATGACCCGGACACTGGCCTTTACCGCTGTGTCAATGAATTCCGTGCGGCACCTGTGCCGACGGTGTGACCCTATGTTCAAGATTCAAGGAGTTTGATCACCATGGCTACTGCTGCAACTTCCCTCAAGACCGCCTCTGTCCTGGCCTTCGAGCGCAAGCTTGATCCGTCGGATGCCCTGTTTTTCGCTGGCAACTGGGCCGCACGCACGACCAGCGACGACTGGTCGGCTGTGACGGTGCGCGAGAAATCGGTGCGCGGCACGATCTCCAACCGCCTCAAGACCAAGGACCAGGATCCCGCCAAGCTGGACGCGGCGATCGAGAACCCGAACCTGCAGACGGTCGATGTCGCCACGCTGCCGGCAGACGCTGACACGCTCAAGGTCACGTTCACGCTGCGCGTGCTCGGAGGTGCGGGTACACCGTCGGCCTGCAACAGCGCCGACTACCAGCGCAAGCTGCTCGCCACGGTGCAAGGCTATGTCACGTCGCAGGGCTTCGGCGAACTGGCGCGGCGTTATGCCTTCAACCTCGCCAACGGCCGCTTTCTGTGGCGCAACCGGATCGGCGCCGAGCATGTCGAAGTGCAGATCGCCCACCTCGTGGACGGGCAGGCGGCGCAGGCCTGGACCTTCGACGCGCTGGCGCTGTCGCTGCGCGGGTTCCACGCGCCGGCGGGTTCTGCCGACGCGCTGGCAGCGGTGGGCACGCTGATCGCCGATGGGCTGGCGGGCAGCCGGCATGTGCTGCTGCAGGTGACGGCCTTTGTGCGGGTCGGGGCTGGGCAGGAGGTGTTTCCGTCGCAGGAACTCATCCTCGACAAGGAAAAGGCGGGCAAGAGCAAGACGCTGTACACGGTCAGCGGCATTGCTGGCATCCACTCGCAGAAGCTCGGCAATGCCCTGCGCACGGTGGATACCTGGTACCCGGGCGCGGGCGAGGCGGAGCAGGGGCCGATCGCCGTTGAGCCCTACGGTTCCGTGACGACGCAGGGTCGGGCCTATCGCCAGCCGAAAGAGAAGGTCGATTTCTACACCTTGCTCGATTCCTGGTTGCTGAAGGATCAGGTTCCCGCCGTCGAGCAACAGCACTTCGTCATGGCGACGCTGATCCGTGGCGGCGTGTTCGGTGATGCGGGCAAGGACTGACCGGTCATGAAGCACTACCTCGAAATCCAGGTGCAGCCGGATCCGGAGTTCCCGGCGCCGCACCTGATGAACGCCTTGTTTGCCAAGCTGCACCGGGGGTTGGTGGTCCAGCAAGGGGCAGGGCCGGTGGGGGTGAGCTTCCCCGCGGTCGATGAACGGGTGCCGACGCTGGGGACGCGGTTGAGGTTGCATGCAGCGCGAGCGCAGGTGTTGGAGGCGCTGATGGCGGCTGACTGGCTGCGGGGCCTGCGTGACCATGTGGCGGTGACGGGGGTGGCCGAGGTACCGGCGCAGGTTCGGCACCGCGTGGTGTCGCGCATGCAGGCGCAGAGCAGCCCGGAGCGGCTGCGTCGCCGACTGATGCGCCGACACACGCTCACGGAAGCCGAGGCGCGTGAGCGCATTCCCGACAGTGTGGCCGAGCGCCTGCGCCTGCCATACGTGCAACTGCGCAGCACGAGCACGGGGCAGAGCTTCTGCCTCTTCATCTCGCATGGTCCGCTGCTGGATGAGCCGGTGGCGGGCGAGTTCAGTGCCTACGGACTGAGTGCGACGGGCTCGGTGCCCTGGTTCTGACCCGCTGAGGCTGAACCCACCGCCCGACCCTTTTTCCGGGGCCGGGCGTTGTTCTTTAAAAATCAACAACTTACGAGCGCCCTGAACTTTTGGGTCGCCGTGTGCGGGTGTGGCAAAATCCGTTGCCGATCAAGCACTTGCGAGCGTTTTGGTCTTATTCACTGCCGGGTAGGCAGCTTAGAAAAGGAAAGCCCCGTGGTGACGGGGCTTCCAGAAATTCACTGCCGGGTAGGCAGCTTAGAAAGGCCGGCTTCGCGCTGTGGTCGGCAACGACTGATTCACTGCCGGGTAGGCAGCTTAGAAATTCTCGATATACCCGCCCAGATCGCCTGGCGAATTCACTGCCGGGTAGGCAGCTTAGAAATGGGTCTACGGCGACGCCCGGGTCTCCGGCAAATTCACTGCCGGGTAGGCAGCTTAGAAAAGCCAAAATTTGGAGTGATGTGCGTCGGCTGCATTCACTGCCGGGTAGGCAGCTTAGAAAGGAGACCAAGGCGTCGCCGGAGACCCGGGCGTTATTCACTGCCGGGTAGGCAGCTTAGAAAGTCAAGCACAGCCCGTCGCTGAGCGCGACATGATTCACTGCCGGGTAGGCAGCTTAGAAATGCAAGGCCGTAGCGGTTCGCCTCGCCCACCAATTCACTGCCGGGTAGGCAGCTTAGAAATTCGACGCCATCGTGTCGGGCATCTCCGCAGCATTCACTGCCGGGTAGGCAGCTTAGAAAGCAAAGTCGGCCGCGACGACACCCAGCGCGAAATTCACTGCCGGGTAGGCAGCTTAGAAAATCGAAGGACAAGGCTGCGCTGATGGCCGAGAATTCACTGCCGGGTAGGCAGCTTAGAAAGATCTGAGCCTGGTTGAACAGGGCCGCGTGCTATTCACTGCCGGGTAGGCAGCTTAGAAATGTTCCATGACGATCAGCAGCACTGGCGAACCATTCACTGCCGGGTAGGCAGCTTAGAAAAGAGCGCCGGCACGCTGAAGCTCCCGCTGCAGATTCACTGCCGGGTAGGCAGCTTAGAAATGCGGGGTGCCCCGTGCCTAACGCCGCCCCACATTCACTGCCGGGTAGGCAGCTTAGAAAGTCGAGCGCGTCATCAAGGATCTGCAGACGCGATTCACTGCCGGGTAGGCAGCTTAGAAAGACAAGAGCGGCTCGCCGGTGCTGCTGATCGTATTCACTGCCGGGTAGGCAGCTTAGAAAGATGGCGGTCTCGGTGTTGCGGCCCTGGGTGAATTCACTGCCGGGTAGGCAGCTTAGAAATGGGCGGCGGTCAGGTAGACAGCCGACTCGGAATTCACTGCCGGGTAGGCAGCTTAGAAATTGCGGGCCAGACGGGCAGAGATCTCGTTGATATTCACTGCCGGGTAGGCAGCTTAGAAATGTGACGCTGCGCGAGTGGTCCCCTGAGCTTGATTCACTGCCGGGTAGGCAGCTTAGAAATGCGCGGCCTGACCGACAAGAGCGGCTCGCCGATTCACTGCCGGGTAGGCAGCTTAGAAACATGCGGTCGGCGATGGCCGCGATGAGGCGTCATTCACTGCCGGGTAGGCAGCTTAGAAAAGACCGTGGCCCGGCCACTGCGCGACACCAGAATTCACTGCCGGGTAGGCAGCTTAGAAAAGCCCGACGCGCACACCGGTGGCCGACGCCGCATTCACTGCCGGGTAGGCAGCTTAGAAACTTGAAGACGACCTTCTTCAGCGTGGCATCGGATTCACTGCCGGGTAGGCAGCTTAGAAAAGTACGACACCGCAAAGGTCACACCGCCGAAAATTCACTGCCGGGTAGGCAGCTTAGAAACCCGTCGTGCGCCGTGGCCTCAACCAGATCAGATTCACTGCCGGGTAGGCAGCTTAGAAAACGGTGGTGACCGGGCGGGGCTTGACGGTGAGATTCACTGCCGGGTAGGCAGCTTAGAAAGCGAGGTGCCCCGTGCCTAACGCCGCCCCACGATTCACTGCCGGGTAGGCAGCTTAGAAATGTGCCCAGAAACCCACCCCATCGAGACAATCATTCACTGCCGGGTAGGCAGCTTAGAAATGATGGCTGAAGCGGCTGACGCTGTGGACCGGATTCACTGCCGGGTAGGCAGCTTAGAAAAGTGCCTCCGCTACCGGGTCAAGGCCTGCGATATTCACTGCCGGGTAGGCAGCTTAGAAATGGCGGGGCTCAAGTGATGGATTCATTCCGTTATTCACTGCCGGGTAGGCAGCTTAGAAATGGAAGAGTGGGATTTGCTGATTGCACACCCAATTCACTGCCGGGTAGGCAGCTTAGAAAGTGAAGAGCTGGGATGCATCGCCTGACAACCGATTCACTGCCGGGTAGGCAGCTTAGAAATGCCAAGTATCACGCCGCATGTTTTCGGTTCTATTCACTGCCGGGTAGGCAGCTTAGAAAATCAAGAAGTCCTCGATGCGCATGAGCTGCGCATTCACTGCCGGGTAGGCAGCTTAGAAATGCACGGTCAGGCGCTCGATGTGGACCACCCGATTCACTGCCGGGTAGGCAGCTTAGAAACAGGACAACGCCATGCCAGCCCTGACCACCACCATTCACTGCCGGGTAGGCAGCTTAGAAATCGGGCATCCCCATATCGCGCGGGTTGCGCAGATTCACTGCCGGGTAGGCAGCTTAGAAAAGACGGCCGGGGGCTGGGGCTGGAGCCCCAGAATTCACTGCCGGGTAGGCAGCTTAGAAATCGTGCGCCACGCTCTGACCGCGCTGTCCGGTATTCACTGCCGGGTAGGCAGCTTAGAAATCGAAGGGGCGATCAGCATCATGCTCGCAGTCATTCACTGCCGGGTAGGCAGCTTAGAAAAATGTTCATTGCGATGCTGGAAACTCACCGGCATTCACTGCCGGGTAGGCAGCTTAGAAAGCCGATGCACAGGCGTCGAAGGTGTTCATTTCATTCACTGCCGGGTAGGCAGCTTAGAAAGGGAAGCAGATCGTCATCTTTGAGATTGGCCGATTCACTGCCGGGTAAGCAGTTTCAAATAAATTTAATACTTAAAATTTAAGCTCAAACTTCTTTCCTTTTCCAAATCCATCAATTATTTCAGTCACATCCTGCTCTAAAATTATCTTGTCCCGACGTTTAGCCTTCATCCATGCGTACTTCATTTTGTGCCAAAGCCGCTCGATTCGATTAAGTTCAGGACTATAAGCAGTTTCAAATAAATTTAATACTTAAAATTTAAGCTCAAACTTCTTTCCTTTTCCAAATCCATCAATTATTTCAGTCACATCCTGCTCTAAAATTATCTTGTCCCGACGTTTAGCCTTCATCCATGCGTACTTCATTTTGTGCCAAAGCCGCTCGATTCGATTAAGTTCAGGACTATAGGCCGGAAGGCGATAAAAACTCACACCTTTCTCCGCGAGAGCGGCCATGACATTTATCATTAGCTTGCTCGTATGAATCGATGCATTATCCATAACAATAGTCAGTGGTTTTCCAACATGATGAACAAGATTTTCAATAAATGCAGAAAAAGCGGCTGAGTCAGTAGTCTTCCATAGTTTGTGCGCGTAAAGCTGGCCGGTCGATAGCATTGCCCCAATCACATTGAGTCTGCTTCCACGATCTGCCTGTATCAGGTGCCTCTCTCCTTTGGGACTCCATGCATATTGGTTTGGATGTACCGCATCGAACCCAGTCTCGTCTACATATGCCAGAACCAGCTCTTCGTCTTCTGCCTTCTTCCTCAACTCTGTAAGTTCTTGTTTTGCCTTGATAAATTTGACTTCATCCCGTTTTTTTTAATGACGCCCTTGTTCTCTTCCACACAAAATCAACTGATTTTAGTGCATTACTCAGTGTCGCCGGATGCACCGCATCTCCACCGCATTCAATATGAAAAGCCAATAATTGTTTGGCTGAACTTGGCTCCGCGCGAGCTTTGTTCACAATATTCTGCAACTGTGCTTCTGTGATCTTCGATGGCGCACCACTTCTTGGGCGGTCCACCAAGCTTTCGTAGCCGCGAGCAACCCAATCTCGTTTCGTCAGTCCAACAGTTCGGTCATGGATTCCGACCAGCAAGGCTGTTTCAGCAGTTGACTTGGTCTGATGCAGTGTCAAAAGTGTCCTCGCCCGTTCTCTTTTTCGCCAGTTCTCATCCCTGGCTTCGATTTTGCGAAGTTTTTCCAGATCTTCTGGGGCGAGAGAGAATTCACGGCTCTTGAGCATGATTCAAAATCATTGATGTGGTGTCGCAACTATACACGCAGCGATGAAAATTTAAAAACAATCAAATTTGATTGAGGCTGCTTAGGCAGCTTAGAAATGCGCGATGTCGAGACGATCGCGATGCCGCAGATTCACTGCCGGGTAGGCAGCTTAGAAAGAGCAGCGCCGCGCGCCCCGACACGGCATGGGATTCACTGCTGGGTAGGCAGCTTAGAAAATCGAGCAGATCAAGGCTCGATGCGACGAAGAATTCACTGCCGGGTAGGCAGCTTAGAAAAGCACGGCCAGACCGTCAAGCAGATCGCCGACATTCACTGCCGGGTAGGCAGCTTAGAAAACTGGCGGCACCACGACAACCACGACGGAAACATTCACTGCCGGGTAGGCAGCTTAGAAACCAGGCCATGCGGGTGAACATCACCAGCAGCAATTCACGGCCGGGTAGGCAGCTTAGAAAGACGAGGAAATGGACCCCGTGGAGCGCATGGGATTCACTGCCGGGTAGGCAGCTTAGAAAACGCCGCCACACCATGACGATGACGTTCGATGATTCACTGCCGGGTAGGCAGCTTAGAAACGGTCCCGCGTGAAATCTCCCAGGACGCGATGATTCACTGCCGGGTAGGCAGCTTAGAAATGCCGTCGGTCAACGTCGGCGGCGCAGTGGCCATTCACTGCCGGGTAGGCAGCTTAGAAAAGGCGGCAGCGCGGCGCGGAGAGTCGAGGCCGATTCACTGCCGGGTAGGCAGCTTAGAAATTTTCCGTCCTATGGCGAGCGGCCGAAAAGTGATTCACTGCCGGGTAGGCAGCTTAGAAATCGAAGCAGATCCGGGCGTAGATCCGTCCCCTATTCACTGCCGGGTAGGCAGCTTAGAAAAGGACAAGGATTCTAATCATGGAAGGTTATCCATTCACTGCCGGGTAGGCAGCTTAGAAAGTCACCACCTCGTGCGGAAGCAGAAGATCCGGATTCACTGCCGGGTAGGCAGCTTAGAAATGAGCGTCAACACCATCGGGAGCCGTAGGCGAATTCACTGCCGGGTAGGCAGCTTAGAAAATCCAGGATCTCCAAGCGGCGGTGTTGTCTTTATTCACTGCCGGGTAGGCAGTTTAGAAAATTCCGCTCAGGACTTCGCCGCCAGCCTCTTCTCGATTTCTGCAGCCGGGATCGCCCCAGGTGCCCGCGTGCCATCTTCAAACACGATCGCAGGCGTGCCGGTGACTTTGTGCTTCCTGGCAAGCGCCGAATTCCGCTCGATCGCCGATGCATCGCACTGTCCCATGACTCGGGCTGGTGCGGTGCCCTCGACCATCCAGTTCCGCCACGCTGTCGTGTTGTCTTTTGCACACCAGATCGCGCGCGCTTTGTCCGGGGAATCTCCACCCAGAATCGGGATCAGAAAGTTATAGACAGTGACGTCCTTCACATTCACAAGATCCTTCTCCAGCCGCTTGCAATACCCGCAGTTCGGGTCCGCGAAGATGGCGATCTTGCGTTTGCCGTTGCCGTTTTTCCAGACGATCGCGTCTTTCAGCGGCAGGCTGGCGAAGTCGATCGCGGTGAGCTTGTCGACGCGCTCCTGCGTCAGATCCTTGCGTGTGGCGGTGTCGATCATCACGCCCTGCAGCAGGTAAGTGCCCTTGGCGTCCGAATACATGATGTCGGTGCCGATGCGGATCTCCCAGACCCCGGCCATCGGCGTCTGGCGCACCTCGTCGATCTTGGGGAGATTCGCGAAGCGCTCGGCGAGCGTCTTGCGGATGACGGATTCGTCGGCGCGGGCCGGGCCGGCCAGCAGGGTCAGGGCGGCCAGCGCCGTGGCGGCAGCGTTCAGTGCGAGACGCGTAGTCATCGTGAAAGTGTCCTTGGGTCGGTTTCAGGCATCCAGCGCCCGGGCGGTCAGCCAGCGCTTGAGCGGGCCGAGATGATGAACCAGAGTCATGCCATGGTTGCGCAGTTCCTTCAGCGGCGCTGAAGGCTGTGCAAAAAGGTGCAGCAGGCCGTCGGTCAGGCCGCTCATGGCGCGGGTTGGCGTGCTGCGCTCGCGGGCATAGCGGCGCAGCGTGCGTTCGTCGCCGAGGGATTTCCAGGGCATCGTGCGCCGTGCATCGGTCAGCACCTGCGCCAGCGCCCGCACATCGGCCAGCCCCAGGTTCAGCCCCTGTCCCGCCAGCGGATGCACCGCATGCGCCGCGTCACCCAGCAGCACCCAGCCCGGCCCGCACCAGCGCTGCGCCTGCCCCAGCCGCAGCGGCCACGCGGCACGCGGCGAGCCGAGCCGCAGCGTGCCGGCTGCGCCGCCGGTGGCCGCGTTCAGCTCGGCTTCGAACTCGGTGTCGGACAGCGCCAGCAGCCGCTCGGCCTCGGCCTGCGGCTGCGACCAGACCAGACCGAAGCCGTGGTCGACCTGCGGCCGGTCGAAGGGCAGCAGCGCCAGCACATCCGGGTGGCGGAACCACTGCCAGGCGGTGCCCTGGTGCGGCTGGTCGCTGAGCAGCCGGGCCGCCACGCCGTGGTGGCCATAGGGAAACGATTCGAAGCCGGCACCCAGCCGTTCGCGCGTGGCGGAGTCCTTGCCCTCGCAGATGGCGGTGAGCTGCGCGGCGGCGGGCTGCGTCAGCCGCTGCACATGCGGGGCATAGCGCACGGCTTCGCCGAGTGCCTGCTCCAGCGCGGCTGCATCGACGATCCAGGCCAGCTCGCCCACGCCTTGCTGCCAGGCACTGAACTCGATCGCCCCGCCGTCGTCGCCGTGGATGCGCATGTCGTGCACGGCGGTGCGGGCGTCCTCGGGCAGGGCGTCCCAGACCCGCAGCGCCTGCAGCAGTCCGACCGAACCGGCGTTCAGCGCATAGGCGCGCACGTCGGGTGCGGCGTTCTGCTTCGGTGCGGCGCCGAGCAGGCCGACACGGAATCCGCCGTGCGCCAGGGCCAGCGCCAGCGCCATGCCGACCGGGCCACCCCCGCGGATCAGCACATCGTGTGCGGACGACCCGGGCGACGCCGGGGACAAGGCAAGTGGGGAGGACGCTGTCATGGGGCAAGATTGTAGGAACTGACCGCTACGAGGCCCTTGATGCAACCCTTTGACCCTGAACAGGACGACGGCAGCAGCCCCGTCACCGTCGCCAGCCTGCACGTCTACCCCATCAAGTCTTGCGCCGGTCTGTCGCTGGCGCAGACTACGCTGGTCGCCACCGGCTTCGCGCACGACCGCCAGTGGATGCTGGTCGACGAGGACCAGCACGAGTTCCTCAGCCAGCGCGAGTTCCCCCGCATGGCGCTGATCCGGCCGGACCTCGGGCCGGACGGCGCGCTGACGGTGACCGCGCCGGGACAAGCCCCGCTGCGGCTGCCGATCGAGCCGCTAGGCGAGCGGCTGCGCGTGCGCGTGTGGGACGACGCCGTCGAGGCCCGCACCGCTGGCCCGACCGCCGACCACTGGTTCAGCGATGCCCTCGGCGTCCCCGTGCGGCTGGTGCGGTTCGCGCCGGGCCAGCGGCGGCTCTCCAGCGCACGCTGGACCGGGGCTGTCGAGGCCGAGAACGCCTTCTCCGACGGCTACCCGATCCTCGTCACCACCGTGGCGGCGCTGGACGAGCTGAACCGCCGCCTGGCCCTCGGCCGCCATGCGCCGGTGACGATGGCGCGCTTTCGGCCCAACCTCGTGCTCGACGGTCTGGGGCCGCACGGCGAGGACGGGCTGGACGAGCTGCGCTTTGACACCCCAGACGGGCCGGTCATGCTGCGGCTGGTCAAGCCCTGCGCGCGCTGCCCGATCCCGAACATCGACCCCGACACCGCTGAAGCGGGCTTCGAGCCAGGCGACACGCTGGCCCGCTACCGCGCCGATGCGCGGGTGGGTGGGGCGATCACCTTCGGGATGAATGCGGTGATCGTCGAAGGGGTGGGGCGGCGACTGGTGACGGGGCAGGGCGGGTGGGGGACGGTGCGGTTCTGATGCCGCCGCCGCCTCGGCCGGTCAGGTCCAGCTGCTGCTGATCACCGGCAGCAGCGCCGCCTGGTACGCCGGACTCAGCGTCGATTGCCCGGCGGCCGGCACGGCGAAGCTGGCCATCGCACTGACCAGGCCGTCCACCTGGGTGTCCCTCAGCGTCTTGCCGTCGCTGGTCTTGATCTGCTCGATGTGCTGGGCGCTGCCGCTGTACCAGTTGGCGATGGTCGTGACCTCGTAGGTGCCGACGATGCGCACTTCCAGGTCGTTGCCGACGTGGCGGAACCAGAGCTGGTCCGCGGTCACGCCACCGGTGAAGGTCAGCGTATCGGTGTTGTTGGCGGTCGCATCGGTGTCATGGATGCGGTCAGAGCCCATGCCGCGGCCGACCACATAGCTGTCGTTGCCCAGACCTCCCTCGACCATGTCGTTGCCGTAGCTGCCGATCAGGGTGTCGGCGCCCGCGCTGCCGTAGACCGTGTCGTTGCCGTAGCTGCCATCGACCAGCAGGCCACTGGTGTTCTGGCGCAGTGTGGTGGAGCGGAAGTCGAGCAGGTTGGCGTTGCCGCTGCCGAGGATGCGCGCGGTGCCCGCCACGCCGAGCAGGTCGATGACCTCGATGCCGTTGGCCGCGCTCCAGTTGGCCAGGCCGATGTCCACGTCGCCAGCGCCGACGGCCTGCAGCGTGTCGATGCCGGAGGTGCCGGTGTCGGTGTAGGTGTCGTAGCTGTGGAAGCTGGCCCAGCCGCCGGGCTGGTTGCCGGTGACGCGGTAGGTGTCGGAGCCGTTGCCACCGTCGACCTTGTCGTCGCCGATGTCGCCCATGAGGATGTCGTTGCCGGCGGTGCCGGTGATGGTGTCGTTGCCAGCGCCGCCGTTGAAGAGGAAGTTGCTGCCGATGAAGGTGGTGGCGCTGAAGTTGAGGACATTGGCGCTGCTGTTGCCGATCAGGCGGGTCACGCCCGCGGCACCGCTGCCGTCGATGACCTCGATGCCGTTGGCCGCACTCCAGCTGGCCAGGCCGATGTCCACATCGCCGGCGCCGACGGCCTGCAGCGTGTCGATGCCGGAGGTGCCGGTGTCGGCGTAGGTGTCGTAGCTGTGGAAGCTGGCCCAGCCGCCGGCCTGGTTGCCGGTGACGCGGTAGGTGTCGGAGCCGTTGCCACCGTCGACCTTGTCGTCGCCGATGTCACCCATGAGGATGTCGTTGCCGGCGGTGCCGGTGATGGTGTCGTTGCCGGCGCCGCCGTTGAAGAGGAAGTTGCTGCCGATGAAGGTGGTGGCGCTGAAGTTGAGGACATTGGCGCTGCTGTTGCCGATCAGGCGGGTCACGCCCGCGGCACCGCTGCCGTCGATGACCTCGATGCCGTTGGCCGCGCTCCAGCTGGCCAGGCCGATGTCCACATCGCCGGCGCCG
This sequence comes from Sphaerotilus sp., assembly GCF_034519685.1. Classification (GTDB taxonomy): domain Bacteria; phylum Pseudomonadota; class Gammaproteobacteria; order Burkholderiales; family Burkholderiaceae_C; genus Sphaerotilus. The sequence continues at coordinate 408,756 of NZ_JAXHOF010000006.1, forward strand.
ACGGCCTGCAGCGTGTCGATGCCGGAGGTGCCGGTGTCGGCGTAGGTGTCGTAGCTGTGGAAGCTGGCCCAGCCGCCGGCCTGGTTGCCGGTGACGCGGTAGGTGTCGGAGCCGTTGCCACCGTCGACCTTGTCGTCGCCGATGCCGCCGATGATCGTGTCGTTGCCTGCTGAACCGTAGACCGTGTCGTTGCCCGCATTGCCGTCGATGCGGACATTGCCGCCCACCAGCGTGGTGGCGCGGAAATCGAGCATGTTGGCGCTGCTGTTGTCCAGCACCGTGACGGTACCCGTGGCGCGGGTGCCGTCGATGGTTTCCACGCCGGTGCCGGTCCAGCCGGCCACACCGATGTCCACGTTGTGGCCGTAGGCCTGGATGGTGTCGGTTCCCGCGCTGTCCACGTAGGTGTCGTAGCCCTCGAAGCTGGCCCAGCCCTCGGCCTGCGTGCCGGTGACGCGGTAGAGGTCGTTGCCCAGGCCGCCGTCGAGGCGGTCCTCGTTGGCGCCCGCGTAGATCAGGTCGTCGCCTGCGCCGCCCAAGATCGTGTCGTTGCCACCCCCGCCCCAGATCAGGTCGTTGCCGGCGCCGCCGTCCACCACGTCGTTGCCGCCACGGGCGACGATTTCCTCGGCTGCGGCGCCGCCGGTGAGGGCTTCGGCGGTGTCATTGCCGTTGATCCAGGTGGCGCCCTTGTAGAAGTGGTTCAGCCAGTTGCCGACATCGGTGAGCGCGACGTTGGTGTTGCCGTCCTCGTTGAGGAAGTTGTTGCCCTGGATCTGGAAACCGAAGTGGTACAGGCCGTCGGCGACCGTGTTGACCAGGTTCTTGCCGAAATAGTTGGTGTTGGCGCCGTCGTTCTGGACCAGGTGGTAGCCGGTCTCCTCGCCGTTCTCGTCGTCACCGTGCAGTGCGGTGAACTGCGCCAGGCGCGTCGCGTCCGCGCGCACCCAGGCACTCATCGCACGCAGATCCTCCGGCGTGATCCAGCCGTCGCCCATCGCGTGGGTGGCCGTGATGCCCTGGACCAGCAGCTGGTTGAGCGCATTGGCGTGGCCCGCCCCGGCGTTGATGTCAGCGGCCGACGTGTTGCGCGCCAGCCCCGCGTCGGTCTTGATCGTGTCGACGATGCGGTCGAGCCCGGTGCCGGTGCTCGACTGGTCGATGTAGAAGTAGTTCAGCCACGACGCCACGTCGCTCAGCGCCGCGTTGGCGTTGCCGTCTTCGTTGAGCAGGTTGCCGCCCTGGATCTGGAAGCCGATGTGGTAGATGCCGTCCAGCACCGTGTTGACCAGGTTCTTGCCGAAATACTGGGTGTTGGCGCCGTCGTTCTGGACCAGGTGGTAGCCGGTTTCCTCACCGTTCTCGTCATCGCCATGCAGGGCGTTGAACTGCGCCAGCCGGGTCGTGTCCGCGCGGATCCAGGCGTTGAGGGCCGTCACATCGGCGGTGTCGATCGAGCCGTCGGTGGCGGCGTTCGTCGCGGCGAGGCCTTGTGCGATCAACTGGTTCAGGCCGTTGGCGGCGTCCTGCCCGCCAGCGATGTCGGCCTGTGTCGTGCCGGCCGCCAGCCCCGCATCGGCCTGGATCAGCGCCACGGCGCGGTCCAGCCCGGTGCCGGTGGTGGCGCGGTCCTGCCAGAACTGCGTCAGCCAGCCTGCCACCTGCCCGACCGTGGCGTTGGCGGTGCCGTCTTCGTTGAGGAAGGTGCCGTTCTGGATCTCGAAACCCATGTGGTAGACGCCGTCCATCACCGTGTTGAGCAGGTTCTGCCCGCGGTAGGCGGTGTCGGCGCCGTCGTTCTGCACCTGGTGGTAGCCGGTTTCCTCGCCCGTCTCGTCATCGCCGTGCAGCGCTGTCCACTGCACCAGGCGGTTGGCGCGGATCCAGGTGTTCATCGCCACGACTTCGGTCGCAGTGAAGACGCGGTCCGCTGCGGCGCCGGTGGCGAGCGCGGCCTCGACGATGATCCGGTTGAGCTGGTCGGCCGCTGAAGCACCGCCGGTGATCTCGGCCGCGCTGTTGTTGCCCGCGAGGCTGTTGTCGGCGTAGACCGCGTTCACGAGTTGGTCGAGGCCGGTGCCGGTCGTGCCGTCGGTGCGGCTGCTCACCGTCGAATAGATGGTGCTCATGGTGGTGTCTTTCGGTTGATGATTCCCAATGTGGAAATTCTGTCGACTCACCCTGAACCCACATTGATCTGGATTCGTGCCATGTCGTTTTGAAGTCACGCGGCGTCACGCGGCTGGCATGTCTGCCGCTGGCTCGCACCGGCATGCGGCCCCTGCACGTCTGCGCGGCGCCGGTGTAAGGTTTTGCCGCCCGGCTCGACTGACGTTGACCGGCCGTGCCCCGGTGTTCGGTGCTGCCGGTCCACTGTCTCCCCCTCACCCCTCACCCCGAAAGAGCCCACCATGCCCCAGGCCTTGATTCCCCGCCATCCGTCCAGGGGCAAGACGTCCATCGGCATCGAGGAGCCCGCGCTGTTCAGCGAGCCAGGTGTCTTTCTCGTGCGGCCCGACGGCACCCTCTACTACTACGGTGAGGTGCAGACGATGCCGTTTGCCCGACCGCAGTTTCAGGATCTGCTCGGCGCCATCGACTTCGCCTTGGCCAAGGACTACCCGGCGCGTGGCGAGTTCACGGGCGCGGTCTGACGATGGCTCCGCACGCGGTGAACCTGTTGCGCATCGGGTGTGCGGCTGTGCTGGCGTGGCTGTCGGTGGCGGCCCAGGCCGAGAGCCTGCAGGCGGCCCGGTACCTGGAACCCACCAGCCGGTACGGACACTTCGCGCTCGGTCGCCCGCACGAATACGCCCGCATTGCTGCCACCACCGACGCTGGGCGTCAGCTGGACCTGCAGTTGCCCGACGACGAGGTGTTCGAAGACCTGGCGCCGCGCCTGGTCCGGATGGCGCCCGGCGAGCCCGTCGAGATCCTGGCCATCGTGAGCCGGCGCCACGACGGCGCGCGGCTGGTCTTGCTGCAGCAGCGGGGAGACCGGCTCGTCATCAGCGCGGAGACCCCGCCGGTGGGCACGCCCATGCGCTGGCTCAATCCGGTGGGCGTGGCCGATCTCGACGGGGACGGCCGCGCCGAGGTGGCGATGGTCACCACGCCGCACATTGGCGGCGTGCTGCGCGTGTTCCGCCGGGAAGGGCCGCAGCTGGTGGAGGTGGCCCGGCAGTCGGGCTTCTCGAACCACGTCTACGGCTCCACCGAACTGGGCCTGTCCGTGCCCGGTGTCTTCCGTGGCGGGATGGGGCTGTTCGTGCCCGATGTCGGGCGACGCCACCTGCGCATCCTGCGTCTGCAGGGGGAGCGTCTGGTGGACGTGGGGCGGTGTGCCTTGCCCGACAAGGTCACCGGTTCCATCGAGGTCGTGTCGGCATCAGAGCTGACCATCGGCCTCGGCAGCGGCCGGCACACCGTCCGACTCGACGCCTGCTCCGTTGTCGGTTAGTGCCGCCGCGCGCCGATCAATACAATCGACAGGATTTACAAGGATCTCCCATGAGTCTCAAGTGCGGCATCGTCGGTCTGCCCAACGTCGGCAAGTCCACCCTCTTCAACGCCCTGACCAAGGCCGGCATCGCCGCCGAGAACTACCCGTTCTGCACCATCGAGCCCAATGTCGGCGTGGTGGAGCTGCCGGACCCGCGGCTGGACAAGCTGTCCGAGATCGTCCAGCCCGAGCGCATCGTGCCGGCGATCGTCGAGTTCGTGGACATCGCCGGGCTGGTGGCGGGTGCGTCCACCGGTGAAGGCCTGGGCAACAAGTTCCTCTCGCACATCCGCGAGACCGACGCCATCGTCAATGTCGTGCGCTGCTTCGAGGACGACAACGTCATCCACGTCGCCGGCAAGGTCGATCCGATCGCCGACATCGAGGTGATCCAGACCGAACTCTGCCTGGCCGACATGGGCACGGTCGAGAAGAGCCTGCACCGCTATTCCAAGGTCGCCCGCTCCGGCGACAAGGACGCGCAGGCGCTGGTCAAGGTGCTGGAGAAGTGCCAGGCGGCGCTGGACCAGGCGCTGCCGGTGCGCGGCATCGACTTCAGCAAGGAAGAACTCGCCATCCTCAAGCCGCTGTGCCTGATCACCGCCAAGCCGGCGATGTTCGTTGGCAACGTGGATGAGAGCGGCTTCGAGAACAACCCCTTCCTCGACCGCCTGCGCGAGTTCGCCCACAAGCAGAACGCCCCCGTCGTGGCCATCTGCGCCAAGACCGAGGCCGAGCTGTCCGAGATGGAGGACGAGGACCGCGCGATGTTCCTCGCCGAGATGGGCCAGGACGAGCCGGGCCTGAACCGCCTGATCCGCGCCGCGTTCAAGCTGCTCGGCCTGCAGACCTACTTCACCGCCGGGGTGAAGGAAGTGCGCGCCTGGACCATCCACGTCGGCGACACCGCGCCGCAGGCCGCCGGCGTGATCCACACCGACTTCGAGAAGGGCTTCATCCGCGCCCAGACCATCGCCTTCGACGACTTCATCACCTTCAAGGGCGAGCAGGGCGCCAAGGACGCCGGGAAGATGCGCGCGGAAGGCAAGGAATACGTGGTGAAGGATGGGGATGTGCTGAACTTCCTGTTCTCAAGCTGAGACAAGACGCGAGGCAAAACGCGAGGCAAAACGCGGACTGAAAATTATTTTGCGGGCGCTGCATCTGAAGGATGCCCGGCGGACTAGTGAGAGGTGCAAGGCCCGAAAGCCTTCACCCGCCACCTTCCTCACCCCCCTGTTCCAGGAGTCCGCCATGACCCGCAGCCGCTTCGCTCTCGTCGCTTCCTCCCTCACCCTGACCGCCGTGCTGGCCGCCTGCTCGGGCATGCCGTCGATGCCGGCCATGCCGATGATGGCCAAGGCTGCGCCCTACAGCCAGGACATGTTGCCCGACCCGGTCAAGGTGCCGACTGGTCACCGTGTCGCCTGGGAAACCGTCGGCGTCGGCGAGATCACCTACGAATGCCGCGCCAAGGCGGGCAGTGCGGACGCCTTCGAGTGGGTGTTCGTGGGTCCGATGGCCGAGCTGAAGGGCCGCGGCGGCGAGAAGCTCGGCCGCTACTTCGGCCCGCCGGCCACCTGGGCCGCCCATGACGGCTCCGCGCTCACGGGCACGCAGGTCGCGGTCGCCCCGGCGATGGCGGGCAGCATCCCGCTGCAGCTCGTCAAGGCCAACCCGGCCACAGGCAGCGGCGCGCTGAACGGCACGAGCTACATCCAGCGCGTGGCGACCCGTGGCGGTGTCGCGCCGGCCATGCCCTGCGCGGCGGGCCGTGTGGGCCAGCGCGAGATCGTCCAGTACCAGGCCGACTACATCTTCTGGAAGCCGGTCTGACGCGGCCGGCGCGGCGGGCGCGGCCCCTAGAATCGGGCGACTTCCCGTTGCCCGATGCCCAAGTCCCTGCCCCTCTTCGACCACGACGCCGCCCTGCTCGCCTGTGCGCGGGGCGAGCGCTTTGCCCTGCGGGTGCTCTACGAACACGAAGGGCGCTGGCTGCTCGGCGTGGTGCGGCGCATCGTGCGCGATGTGGCGCTGGCGGAGGATGTGCTGCAGGACGCCTTCCTGCAGATCTGGCAGCGCGCTGAAACGTTCGACCCCGCGCTCGGCTCCGGTCGTGGCTGGATCTACACCGTCGTGCGGCACCAGGCGCTGCGCGCCGTGCGCGGCAGCGCCTCGGATCCGGTGCTGCTCGACCCGGAAACGCTCACCGGCGTGTCCGACCTGCAGCAGGCGCAGTCCGACGAGGACGACGACCGTGGTCTCGACCCCGACAGCCTGGAGCGCTGCCTGCAGCGGCTCGACGCGGAGCGCCGCGCCTGCGTGGTCCACGCCTTTGTCGATGGCTACACCCACGAACAGATCGCCGAGCGGCTGAACACGCCGCTGGGCACCGTGAAATCCTGGATCCGCCGCAGCCTGCTGGCCTTGAAGGAGTGCCTGTCGTGAAGCTCGACACCGCCGAAGAGCGCAGCGTTGCGGCGGGCGAGTTCGTGCTCGGCACGCTGAGCGACACCGACCGCCAGACCCTCGAAGCCGCCCTCGTCCACGACGCCGCGCTGCGCGCCGAGGTGGCGATGTGGCAGGACCGCCTGCTCAGCCTGACCCGCCAGGCCGCGCCGGCCGAACCCAGCGCGTCCCTGTGGCCGCGCATCGACGCTCGGCTCGACTGGGCTGCGGCGGGTCGCCGTGCCCCGGCCGTGGTGCCGCCGCGGGCGCCGTGGTGGCAGCGGCTGGGGCTGTGGCAAGGGGTCAGCGGGCTGGCGGTGGCGGCGTGTGTGGCCATGGGCAGTGCGCTGGTGCTGCGCAGCGCGCCGATGGCCGAGCAGGACCAGCGTTACGTCGCCGTGCTGCAAGGGCCGCAGGGCGGCGGCAACGGCTGGGTGGTCGAGGTGCGCGTGGAGGCGGCGACGGGGCAGGGGCGGCTCAAGCTCGTGCCGGTCGCGCCGGGCGGGCCGGTGCCGACGGGGCGGACGCTGCAGTTCTGGACCAAGGCGCCGGGCGCGGCCGGGCCGAGTTCGCTCGGGCTGGTGCAGGCCGGTTCGACCGTGGAGCTGCCGACCACGCGGCTGCCGGATCTGCGCCCGGAGCAGCTCTTCGAGATCACCTTGGAGCCCGAAGGCGGCTCGCCGCTCGACCGGCCGACCGGGCCGGTGCTGTTCATCGGCCGCGCCGTGAAACTGACCAGTTGACCACCATGACCGACACCCTTCCTCCCCCCGTGTTCTCCCCTGTCGTCGCCGGCTGCTGGCGCATGGCCGAATGGGCCTGGACACCGGCCGAGCGCCTGCGCTGGATCGAGCAATGCCTCGACCGCGGCGTCACCACCTTCGACCACGCCGACATCTACGGCGGCTACACGGTCGAGGCGCTGTTCGGCGAGGCGCTGACGCTGGCGCCGCACCTGCGCGAGCGGATGCAGCTCGTCAGCAAGTGCGGTATCAAGCTGCTGCACCCGAACCGCCCCGAGCATCGGCTGAAGTCCTACGACACCTCGGCCGCGCACCTGATCGCCAGCGTGGACAACAGCCTGCGTGCGCTGAAGACCGACCGGCTCGACCTGCTGCTGATCCACCGGCCGGACCCGCTGATGAACCCGGCCGAGGTCGCGGGCGCGGTGGCGAAGCTGAAGGCGGCCGGCAAGATCCTGGATTTCGGCGTCTCGAACTTCACGATGTCGCAGTTCGCGATGCTCAACCAGTGGGTGCCGCTGGCGACGAACCAGATCGAGCTGCACCCGCTGCACCGCACCCCGCTGCACGACGGCACGCTCGACCAGATGCTGGCGCTCGACCTGCGCCCGATGGTCTGGTCGCCGCTGGCGGGCGGGCGGCTGTTCACGGGCGAGGCGCCGGACGCGCAGCGCGTGCGCGCCACGCTGCAGGACATCGCGGCCCGCCACGGTGTGGCGCCCGCCACCATCGCCTACGCCTGGCTGATGCGCCACCCGAGCCGGCCGGTGCCGATCGTCGGCAGCCGGCGCATCGAGGCGCTCGACGAGGCGCTGGCCGCGGTGTCGCTGACGCTGGATGCCCAGACGTGGCACGAGGTGTGGAGCGCGGGCGAAGGCGCCGAGGTGCCGTGATGGGCGAAACCGTTACCAGCCCGCGCCTGCAGGCCGAACGCGACCGCCTCTACCGCGCCGAGGCCGACGGGCGTGTGCGCGCGCTGGTGCTGGCGCTGGCGCGGCCGGCAGACTGGACGGCGCTCGGGCGGGTGTGGCAGGGCGTGCAGACCGATCTTGGCTGGCCGGCGCCCGGCATCTCGGTGTCGGGCACGGACGCCTGCCAGCTCTGGTTCTCGCTGGCCGAGCCGGTGCCGGCGGCCGAGGCCCACGCGCTGCTGGAGCACCTGCGCACACGCTACCTCGCCGACATCCCGCCGCACCGGGTCGCGCTGCTGCCGTCGCGCGACGGCGCGCATCTGGCGCCCGTGATCCCGACGCTGCAGGCGGACGGCGAGGTCTGGTCGGCCTACATCGCCCCCGACCTCGCGCCGGTGTTCGCCGAGACGCCGTGGCTCGACATCCGGCCGGGCTCGGAAGGGCAGGCGGAGCTGCTGTCGCGGCTGGTGTCGATCCGTGCGGAGGAGTACCGGGCGGCGTTGCCTGTAGCGGTGGCGGTGTCGCCCGTGGATGGGTCCACGGTGGGCGGGTTCACCGATCCGCGGGCGTTCCTGCTGCAGGTGATGAACGATGCGCAGGTCGAGATGGCGCTGCGGATCGAGGCGGCGAAGGCGCTGCTCCACCCGCCGGCCGCATCAACCCGGTGAGCGCCCCTGCGCCGCTGTGGCCGTTCCCAGCGGCAGGAACAGCACCAAGGGTGACGCGGGCAGCGCGATGAAGCCCTGGTGCCGATAGAAGGCGGCGGCGACTTCGTCCTTGGCATCGACCATCAGCGCATGGGCGGCAATCTCCGAGCGGATCGCCCGGTCCAGCGCATCGGCGACCAGGGTGCTGCCCAGCCCTTGCCCCTTGAACGCCTGATCGACCGCCAGCCGCCCCATGCGCACGGCGGGCACGCTCGGATAACGCGGCAGCTTGCGGGCCGTGGAGGCGGGCAGATCCGCGAGCAGCAGGCTGGCGGAGGCGAGGGTGTAGTAACCGGCCAGCCGGGGCGTCGCCTCGGTGGTCATCGCCACGAAGCAGGCCGCGACCCGGCGCCGGACATCCTGGGTGATCTGCTCGCGCAGGTAGCGGTCCAGCGGGGCGGAGCCGCTGCAGAACGTGGTGCGGTCCAGGTTTGCGGTGAGGGGGTGGACCCGGAACGAGGGCGGGGCGGTCATCGCGGCCGGTCAATCCGTGCCCAGCAACTGTCGACGGCGGGCGAAGGCGCGCACCAGGGCCGGCGCGGGTTCGGGGGGCGACAGCAGCGCCTGTGCAAAACACCGCTGGTCCTCCAGCGACAGCCGCACCACCTCGGCTTGCGCGATCGCCTGCTGGGCGGCGTCCTGCACCGCAGCGATCACGAAATCCGTCATGGTGCGGCCCTGGAGTTCGGCGGCGCGTTTGAGCATCGCGTGCAGGTCGGTGCTGATGCGGGCTTCGAGGCGTGCGGTTGCGGGGGATGAAGAGGCGGACATGGGCGGTTCTCCTCGTGCGACTGTACGGCAACTGGCCGGATTGGTGGTCCAGCAATGGGGTGGCTATTGGTTGGCTATGGGGGTAGATTGCCGCATCGGAATAAATGTAGTAACGTTTATACTTCAATCCGTTCGACCGGAGGCCGCCATGATTAACACCTTCTCCAGCCGCCAGTTCAATCAGGACACCAGCAGTGCCAAGAAAGCCGCGCTGAAGGGACCGGTCTTCATCACCGACCGCGGCCGGCCCGCGCACGTGCTGCTGAGCATTGAGGCGTACCGCCGGCTGACCGGTGGTGAGCCCGGCGCGCGCAGCATCGTGGACCTGCTGGCCATGCCGGTGACAGACGAGGCGGCCGACATCGACTTCGATTCGCCGCGCCTGAACCTCCAGCTTCGCCCGACGGACCTCGGCTGATGTGGCTGCTCGACACCAATGTCGTGTCCGAGTTGCGCAAGGCGCGCACCGGACGTGCGGACTCGAACGTGGTGGCCTGGGCGCAGTCGGTCGCGCCTGCCAGCCTGTTCCTGTCGGTCATCACCCTGCAGGAGCTGGAACTGGGCGTGCTGCAGGTCGAACGCCGGGACGCGGCCCAAGGGCGTGTGCTGCGGACCTGGCTGGACGATCAGGTGATTCCTGCGTTCGCTGACCGGGTGCTGGTCATTGACGCCGCCGTGGCGCTGCGTTGCGCACGGCTGCATGTGCCGGATCCGAGATCGGAAGCAGATGCCCTGATCGCCGCGACGGCGCTGGTGCATGGCATGACGGTGGTCACCCGCAACACCGCCGACTTCGCGCCGACCGGGGTGGCGTTGCTCAGCCCTTGGTCGGGGACCTGAGCAGCGGCGGCGCCGTTCAGAGCGTCGGCGCCTCGCCGAACACCCGCCCCGAGTGCTCCCGCATCGCGTGGAACTGGATGTCCGGCGCCCGCTCCTGCGCCACCCGCAGGTCCGAGCTGTACTGCACCAGGAACGCCGGCGCCCCGACCACGTCGTAGGCGATGCGCAGCGGCTCCGAGTCGATGAAGCGCTTGAGCTTGTTCTCGTCCGCACTGGTGATCCAGCGGGCGATCGAGAAGCGGCACGGGTCCAGCCGCGCGTCCACGCCGTATTCGCCCTTCAGCCGGTGCAGTACGACCTCGAACTGGAGCTGCCCGATCGCGCCGAGCATCAGCGAGCCGCCGGCCACCGGGTTGAAGACCTGGATCGCGCCTTCCTCGCCGAGCTGCTGCAGCCCCTGGCGCAACTGCTTGCCACGCAGCGGATCCTTGATTTCCACCGTGCGGAAACTTTCCGGCGCGAAGAAGGGCAGCCCCGTGTAGTGCAGCATCTCGCCCTCGGTCAGCGTGTCGCCGAGCTGCAGCACGCCATGGTTGGGGATGCCGATGATGTCGCCGGCCACCGCCTCGTCCACCAGCTCGCGCCGTTGCGAGAGAAAGCTCACCACCGTCTGCGGGCGCATTTCCTTGCCGTTGCGCACGACCTTCAGGCGCATGCCGCGCGTGAACTTGCCGGACGAGACGCGCACGAAGGCGATGCGGTCGCGGTGGGCGGGGTCCATGTTGGCCTGCACCTTGAAGACGACGCCGGTGAACTTGGGCTCGTCCGGCTCGACGGTGCGCTCGATGGCCTGCCGGTTGCCCGGCGGCGGGGCCAGCGCCACCAGCGCGTCCAGCACCTCGCGCACGCCGAAGTTGTTGATCGCCGAGCCGAAGAACATCGGTGTCTGCCGGCCGGCCAGGAACTCGGCGTGGTCGAAGGCGGGCGCGGCCTCGCGCACCAGCTCGACCTCGCCCAGCGCCTGCTCGTAGGGCGCGCCGAAGCGCTCGGTGTAGGCGGGGTTCTCCAGCCCGTGCAGGACTTCCTCGTCACCACCGGCGCGGTCCTCGCCCGGCGCGAACAGGCGCATCTGGTCTTCGCGCAGGTCCATCACGCCGTGGAAGAACTTGGCCATGCCGACCGGCCAGGTGAAGGGCACGACGGTCATGCCCAGCTCCTGCTCGATCTCGTCCATCAGCGCCAGCGGGTCTTTGACCTCGCGGTCCATCTTGTTGATGAACGTGAGGATCGGCGTGTTGCGGGCGCGGCAGACCTGCAGCAGGCGGCGGGTCTGCGGCTCCACGCCGTTGGCCGCGTCGATCACCATCAGCGCCGCGTCCACGGCGGTCAGCACGCGGTAGGTGTCTTCCGAGAAGTCCTGGTGACCGGGGGTGTCGAGCAGGTTGATGACGCAGTCGCCGTACTCCATCTGCATGACGGAGGACGCCACCGAGATGCCACGCTGCTTCTCGATTTCCATCCAGTCGGAGGTGGCGTGGCGGCTGGCTTTGCGCGCCTTGACCGAGCCGGCGATCTGGATCGCGCCGGAGAACAGCAGCAGCTTTTCCGTCAGCGTGGTCTTGCCGGCGTCAGGGTGGGAAATGATCGCGAAGGTGCGGCGGCGGCGGATCTCGGGGGTGAGGTCGGACATGGTGGGCAGTGGGCAAGAGCGGCGGCGTCGGGAGGCGACGCGCGAAGCCGGCATTGTCGCCTGTGGCGTGTCATCGGCCGCACCGCAAGCCGGCGTCAGGGCGTGCCGACGTTCAGCATCTGCTCCAGCCTGCGGGCCAGCACCGGCAGGTGTGCCGTGCTCACATCCCACACCAGCCGGTTGTTCACAGCGGCATAGCCATGAATCAGGATGTTGCGCATCCCGACCGCTTGGGCCAGTTCAGGAATGGCCCCAGCCGTGCTCGAACAAACTCCATGGCGAGCCGCGCCGCCTTGAGCGCATCCCACAGCAGGGTGACCGCTTCAGGTGCCATACACCGTCATCCGCTCGGCGTTGATCCGCTGACGCAGATAGGGATTGACCACCGAGGCATCGGTCAGCAGGTCAACCGGACGGCTGAACATTGTCTCCAGGCCGTCTTTCAAGGCGAAGAAGTCCTCGGCGTATTTTCCCGGCGGCTGGTCTTCGGACAGGTCCACGACAAAATCCAGGTCACTGCGCTCCGGCGAAAAATCCGCCCGCACCGCCGACCCGAACAGATCGAGCCTGCGCGCATGGTGCCGCTGGCACAGCGCGGCGATGTCACCTTGGCGGTCGAGGATGAAGCGTGGCAGGCCCATGGACCGACATGGTAGACCCGTCCGGCCGGATCACGTGGGCTGGTCGCCCTGCCACAGCACCGGCGCGATCTCGACGCTGCCCTTGTCCCCCGCGAACAGCAGGTGCCCTTCCTGGATCGTCACGCCGATGCGCATCGTCCGCTCGACCAGCGTCTGCAGCGCCTCGCAATCGGCCTCGGTGATGAACCACAGCGTCAGCTTGCGCAGCTTGGCCAGCGCGGCGGCGTTTTCGGTGCGCCAGACCTCGGCCTTGCGGCCACCGTAGGCGATCAGGACCACCTCGTCCGAGCGCCCGCTGGCCTTGCGCAGCATCCGCTCGTCGGGCAGGCCGACCTCGATCCATTGCTGGATGACGCCGGTGTCGTCCGTGCGCCAGAAGTCGGGTTCGTCCTCGGTGGAGAGCCCGCCGGCGGGCAGCAGCCGCTCGTGCGCGTGCATCGCGAAGGCGACGATGCGCACCATCAGGCGTTCTTCGGTTTCGGAAGGGTGCCGGGCCAGCGTGAGGGCGTGGTCGGCGTAGTAGTAGCGGTCGATGTCGGCGATCGACAGCTCGGCTTTGTGGACGGTGGAACGGATGGCCATCGGGGGATTCTAGGTGACCCCTCTGCGGCTCACGGGGCGGTTTTCTCCAGCAGCGCCGTGGCCGCCTGGAACGGCGTCAGCCCCGGCACGAAGCCTTCGCGCTGCACACGGGCCAGCGCCGCGCGGGTGTCGTGCGGCCCGTTGGACAGGCGCAGGTTGCCGCGCAGGCGCTGGAAGGCCTGCAGCATCCGGTCGAGCCGCTCCGGCGCCACGCGCGCCACCCAGGCCAGCGCCGCGACATCGGCGAACGATTCCTCCGTCTGCATCTGGCGCGTCACCTGGCTGGCGGCGCGGGCATCGGTGCTGGCGCTGCTGGTGAGCGCGGCGAGCTGGTGCAGGGCGGGGGCGTTGTCCTGCCAGCGCCAGCAGTGGGCGATCTCGTGGACGATCACGGTCTGCATCCACAGCGTGCGGTCCTGCGGCGCGGCGTGCGCCAGCAGCAGCTCGGCGACCGGATTGCCCCGCGTGCGCAGCAGCAGCTGGCACTGCCCGGCCTGGATCTGCATCTCGACCGGCGAGCCGCCGGGCGACTGGCCGCGCGGCGAGCGGATCTGCAGCGGCAGGCCCTGGAACTCGGGGCGCTGGACCATCTCGGCAGCGACCTGCTCCCAGCCAGGCGCGTCCTGCGTCGGCTGCTGGGGCGTTTGCGCCTGTGCGGTGCCCGCCAGCGCGACGGCCAGTAGCACGGCCACCACAGGAAGCACGGAGGAGAGCAGGGTCTGGCGCATGCTGGCCAGTGTGAAATCCTGCACGCCATGTGCCCATCCCGCGGGTGCAGGCCGCGTGCCACTCAGGTGCGGTGCGCTGCGGATAGCATCCTGTCTCCTTTTCCGGAGACCGATCGATGATCCTCGAACTTGCCGACATCCGCATCCAGCCTGGCCGCCAGGCCGACTTCGATGCCGCCATCCAGCGCGGCGTGGAAACCGTCATCAGCCAGGCCAAGGGCTTCTTTGGCTACAAGGTCAACAAGGGGGTCGAGTCGCCCGAGCGTTACCTGCTGATGATCTGGTGGGAGACGCTGGAGAACCACACCGTCGATTTCCGCGAATCGCCTGCGTTTGCCGAGTGGCGCGCCATCGTCGGCCCGTTCTTCGCCCAGCCGCCGCAGGTCGAACACTTCACGCTGCTGGCCAAGTCGGCCGAGCCGCGCTGAGGAGCCCGCCATGGCCGGCCCGAGTGTCGATTTCTGGCAGCAGCGTTTCGAGGCGAACGACATCCCCTGGGACCGCGGCGCCGTCAGCCCGCAACTGGCGCCGTGGCTGGCGGACGGCACGCTCGCGGCCGGTCAGCGCGTGGCCGTGCCCGGCTGTGGCAGCGGGCACGAGGTGCTGGCGCTGGTGCAGGCCGGCTGCCAGGTCACCGCGATCGACTACGCCCCGGCCGCTGTGGCGAGGACCGCGCAGCGCCTGCGTGACGCAGGTCTGGGCGAGGACGCCTGCACGCTGGTGCAGGCGGATGTCCTGCAGTGGCAGCCCGCCGAGCCGCTGGACGTGGTGTTCGAGCAGACCTGCTGGTGCGCGATCCACCCCGACCACTGGGCGGACTACGCCGCGCAGTTGCACCGCTGGCTGCGGCCGGGCGGGCGGCTGTGCCTGATGGGCATGCAGGTGTTGCGACCTGGGGCAGCGGTGGGGCGCATCGAGGGGCCGCCGTACCACCTCGACATCCACCTGCTGCGGGCGCTGCTGCCGGCCGATCGCTGGCATTGGCCGGCGCCGCCGTACGAGGCGGTGCCGCATCCGCGCGGGTGGCGCGAGCTGGCGATCAAGTTAATCCGTGACTAACTTCTCACGATATCGATAACATTTAACATCTAGATACAAAATCAATGTTGAGTTCCCAGCAAGCAAAGGCGTGACCACTCCATGGCGGAGGGTCCGTCTACAACACGGACAACCTGCCATGTATCTTCCTGAAAACGCCCCCAAGCAGCGGCGAGATGAAGCGGAGCGCGCGCGCCACAACCGGTTCGAGATCGTCAAGGCCCTGTCGCATGGTCAGGTCGACCGCCGCGAGCTGTTCAAGTGGGGCCTGTTCACCACGGTGGGCGGTCTGGCCCTGAAGCACGGGCTGAACCCGTTTGTCAGCAGCGCCTATGCGGCCGTGCCCACCGGCATTCCGTCCAGCCCGCTGTTCGGCGCGTTGCCGTTCACGCAGCCGATGCCGCGTGCCGACCTGCTGACACGCCAGGCCAATCCGCTGACCTCGATGGTGCCGGCGCCGATGCCTGAATCCAACCAGACGCTGCGCACGCTCGACCCCGCGCTCGTGGCCGCCTACCCCGGCGGCAACCAGGGCCCGATCGAAGGCCGCCCGCCCGGCCCGATCTGGGCGCACCAGCGCTGGAACCAGTTTCTGCCCCAGGTGGGCGTGCAGGTCACCCAGGAAGGTGCCAAGGCCAACACCACCTACAACCCCGGCGTGCCGTCGAGCCTGAACTCGGGCATCAACCCGGCGGCGTCGATCCCGCTGCGCTTTCACCCGCTGATGCCCATCCAGCAGCCGAACGCGGTGTGGACCTTCAATGGCAGCGTGCCCCCGAAGCTGCTGCTGGGCCGCTACGGTGAGCCGATCCTGTTGCGCCACCACAACCGGCTGCCCGCCGACCCGCGCCAGAACAACGGCTTCGGGCGCCACACCATTTCCACGCACGAACACAACGGCCACCACGGCGCCGAGAACGACGGCTTCCCTGGCGCTTTCTTCTTTCCAGGCCAGTACTACGACTACCACTGGCCGATCGTCCACGCCGGCTTCACCACGATCAACACCGCCGCGACCGACCCGCGCTGCGGCACGCCCAATGGCAGCGGCGGCATCACCAAGCTGCCCGGTGACTGGCGCGAGACGATGAGTTCGCACTGGTTCCACGACCACATGTTCGAGTTCACCGCGCAGAACGTCTACAAGGGCAACGCGGCGCTGTTCAACCTCTACAGCGCGATCGACCGCGGCAACGAGACGATCAACGACGGCGTGAACCTGCGCCTGCCCAGCGGCACGGCCAAGGATTGGGGCAACCTCGACTACGACGTGAACCTGCTGATCGCCGACAAGGCGTTCAACAGCCAGGGCCAGCTCGCCTTCGACATCTTCGACACCGACGGTTTTCTCGGCGACGTGATCACGGTGAACCTGGCCTACAAGCCGTACTTCGAGGTCGAGCGCCGCAAGTACCGCTTCCGCATCCTCAACGGCGGGGTGGCGCGCATGTACAAGCTCTGCCTGAGCGACGGCAAGCCGTTCTACCTGATCGGCAACGATGGCAACCTGCTGCCCCGGCGGCTGACGATGGCCGCCACCGATCTGATCAGCGTGGCCGAGCGCGTGGACATCGTCATCGACTTCACGCAGTGGTCGGTGGGCAGCAAGGTGCATCTGGTCAACATGGCCGAGCACAACGACGGTCGGCAGGTCAGCAAGACGCTGTCGCGGGCCGAGTCGCTCAAGGGGTCGAAAAAGGATCCGGGCGTGGGGAGATTTCTGGAGTTTCGGGTGGTGCGCAATCCGGCCCGGCCGGACACCAGCCAGGTGCCGCTCAACCTCATCGAGAACCCGGCGCTGACCTTGCCGGTGGCGCGCACGCGGGTGTTCGAGTTCGGCCGCGGTGCGTCGCAGAACCTGCCGACCACGGGCGAGCCGGTGACCGCATCCCAGGGGCCATGGGGCATCAAGACGGACGGTGGCTCGATGCTGGCCGCCGCCTTCAGCCGCGTCAGCGCATTGCCAGCCTTCGGCACCCGCGAGGTCTGGACGCTGCGCACCGGCGGCGGCTGGGACCACCCGGTGCATGTGCATTTCGAGGAAGGCCAGATCCTGTCGCGCAACGGCAGTGCGGGGCAGGTGCCACCTTGGGAGAAAGGGCGCAAGGACGTCTACCGGCTGCACCCGGGTGGCGAGATGCAGATCTCGATGCAGTTCCGCGACTGGGGTGGCATGTTCGTCTCGCACTGCCACACCACGACACACGAGGACCACGCGATGCTGATGCGCTGGGACATCAGCGGCACGGGGGCGCCGTCCCTGCAGCCGCTGCCGACACCGCTGCCGCGGCCCCAGGGCGTGAGCTTCGCGCCGATCGCCGAAACCCTGCGCTGACTTTCTCACTGCTTCCGGAGACCCTGACCATGCTGAACCTGCCTGCCCTGCTGGCCCGGCTTGCGCGCCGGCGTGCCCTTTCTGCGCTGTGTGCCCTGTGGATGATGGGCGCCGCGCTCGGGCTGACCTCGACGCCGGTGTCCGCCCAGACGGCGCCGCGTGTCTACACCACCCCCGTCTTCCTGTCCTACTACGCACCGGCCACCGCCACTGGCGAGGCCGTGAGGTTCACCGGCACCGGCAAGATCACCAGCCGTGTGAGCCGTGACACAGAAACCGGCACGACCTCGCTGATCGCCACGTTCGACACCACCGGCATCGTCGGCACCGGCTTTCCGAGCCAGACCAAGTACGTGCTGAACAGCAGCGAACAGATGGTGCTCCCCCATGCCTTCATCCAGACCGTGCAGCTCAGTTTTCCGATGGAGCCGATGGCCGGGTCGAAGCGCACGGAGCTGCGGTCGGGCACCGTCAACCTGACCTTCTTCGTCGAGATGGTCACCGGGCTGGTGCTCCAGATCGGCAGCGGCACGGTGAGTCTGCTGTGAGGGCCGGGGTGCAGGCGGCGACGCTGCGCCGCGCCGGGCTGAGCGCGCTGGGCATGCTGGGGGTGGCGGCGGCGCTGCTGGCTGCCGAGGGGATGACGCCGGCCCGGCTCTGGTCGGCGTGGTTGGCTGGATCTGGGGGTGGCGCAGGCGCGGGTGTGGTCGCTGCACCGGATGCGGCGATCAACCCGCAGCATCCGTGGGACGCGGCGTATTTCCCCAACCCGGTGCTGACCACCCAGGACGGCACCCGTGTGCGCTTCTACGACGACCTCATCAAGGGCAAGACGGTCGCGATCAACACCTTCTTCTCGGTCTGCACCGACGTCTGCCCGCTCAGCACCGCCAAGATGCTGGAACTGCAGCGCCGGCTCGGTGACCGGGTCGGGCGCGACGTCTTCTTCTACTCGCTGAGCGTCGATCCCGAGCACGACACGCCCGCCTCAATGAAGGACTACGCCCAGCGCTACGGTGTCGGCCCGGGCTGGCTGTTCCTGACCGGCAAGCCGGAGGACATCCAACTGATCAGCCGCCGCATGGGCCTGGGCATGCTGCAGGCCGAGTCGCCACGCGATGCCCACAGCACGACGCTGATGGTCGGCCACGAGCCGTCCGGCCAGTGGATGAAACACTCCTCGACCGACAACCCGCAGTTCGTCGCCGCGATGATGGGCACCTTCTTCGGCTGGAAGGCCGAGGCCGACGCGCCCGACTACCGCCAGGCGGCCGCGCTGCAGATCACCAGCGGCGAGTTCCTGTTCCGCAACGGCTGCGCAGCCTGCCACTCGATCGGCGAAGGGGACCGCATCGGCCCCGATCTGAAGGATGTTGCCCAGCGGCGTGATCCGGTGTGGCTGGAGCGGTTCGTGCGCGAGCCGGATGTGCTGATCGACGGGGGTGACCCGCTCGCCCAGGCGCTGTTGCAGCGCTACAAGGGAGTGCGCATGCCCAACCTCGGGCTCAAGCCGGACGAGGTGGCGGAGATCCTGACGTACATCGCGGCGCGGTCGGCCAAGGTGGCGCAACGCCCATGAAAAAACCCGCCGAGTGATCGGCGGGTTTCTTGTGCAGATCCGACATGCGGATCCGCTCAGCCAGCTCAGGCGTTCAGCTTGGCTTCGATCGCTGCCTTGGTGGCGATCAGCTCGGCCGGCAGGTGGTACGCCAGCTGCTCGAACAGCTCGCCGTGCAGCTTCATTTCCTGCACCCAGGCGTCGCGGTCGATGCCGATGACGCTCTGGAACTGCGCTTCGCTGAAGTCCAGGCCGGACCAGTTCAGGTCGCCGTAGTTCGGGCTGACGCCGAAGATGTTCTCCGAGCCGCCAGCGGTGCCTTCGATGCGGCCCAGCATCCACTGCATGACGCGGGCGTTGTCGCCGTAGCCCGGCCAGACGAACTTGCCGTCGGCGCCCTTGCGGAACCAGTTGACGCAGTAGATCGCCGGTAGCTTGCCCCCGGAGGCTTCGAGCTTGGCGCCCACGTTCAGCCAGTGCTGGAAGTAGTCGCTCATGTTGTAGCCCATGAACGGCAGCATCGCGAACGGGTCGCGGCGCACGACGCCCATCTGGCCGGCGGCGGCGGCGGTCGTCTCCGAGCCCATCGTCGCGGCCATGTAGACGCCTTCGACCCAGTTGCGGGCTTCGGTGGCCAGCGGCACGGTGGTCGAGCGGCGGCCGCCGAAGATGAAGGCGTCGATCGCCACGCCGGCCGGGTTGTCCCACTCGGGGTCGAGCGCCGGGTTGTTGCCGGCGGCCACGGTGAAGCGGGCGTTCGGGTGCGCGGCGGGGCGCAGCTTGCCGTCGGCGCCACGGGCGGTTTCCGGCGTCCAGTCCTTGCCCTGCCAGTCGATCAGGTGGCTCGGCAGCTCGTCCGTCATGCCTTCCCACCACACGTCACCGTCGTCGGTCAGCGCGACGTTGGTGAAGATGACGTCCTTGTCCAGCGACGCCATGCAGTTCGGGTTGGTCTTGAAGTTCGTGCCCGGGGCGACGCCGAAGTAGCCGGCTTCCGGGTTGATCGCGCGCAGCTGGCCGTCGACCGGCTTGATCCAGGCGATGTCGTCGCCGATGGTGGTGACCTTCCAGTCGCCCAGCGCCGCCGGCGGGATCAGCATCGCGAAGTTGGTCTTGCCGCAGGCCGAGGGGAACGCGGCGGCGACGTGGCTCTTCTTGCCTTCCGGCGAGGTCACGCCCAGGATCAGCATGTGCTCGGCCAGCCAGCCCTGGTCGCGGCCCATCGTCGAGGCGATGCGCAGCGCGAAGCACTTCTTGCCCAGCAGCGCGTTGCCGCCGTAGCCCGAGCCGTAGGACCAGATCTCGCGCGTCTCGGGATAGTGGACGATGTACTTGGTCTTGTTGCAGGGCCAGCTCACGTCGGCCTGACCGGCTTCCAGCGGCGCGCCGACGGTGTGGACGCAGGGCACGAAGTCGCCGTCGGTGCCGAGCACGTCGTACACGGCCTTGCCCATGCGGGTCATGATGCGCATGTTGACGGCCACATACGGGCTGTCCGACAGCTCGATGCCGATGTGGGCGATCGGCGAGCCCAGCGGGCCCATCGAGAAGGGCACGACATACATCGTGCGGCCCTTCATGCTGCCCTTGAACAGCGGGGTGTCGCCGGTCTGCAGCAGGGTGCGCATCTCGGCCGGGGCCATCCAGTTGTTGGTCGGGCCGGCGTCTTCACGGGTGGCCGAGCAGATGTAGGTGCGGTCTTCGACGCGGGCGACATCGCTCGGATCGGACCAGGCGAGGTAGCTGTTCGGGCGTTTGGCGGCGTCGAGCTTCTTGAAGGTGCCCGCATCGACCAGCTGCTGGCACAGGCGGTCGTACTCTTCGACGCTGCCGTCGCACCAGTAGATGGCAGCGGGTTGCGTCAGCGCGGCGATCTCGGCCACCCAGGCAATCAGCCGGGCGTTCTTGACGAAGGTGGGGGCATTGACGTGCACGCCGGCCATCATGGGTTGGTTCATCGAGAGACTCCTAGGTTAAAAAAGGCATCTCGAAAACCGCGCCCTGCACGGCTTTCGGGATGCCCCCGCGTCCAGTGTAGGTGGGGGTATCTTGGCATTACACAGTGGTTACATGCGTTTTTTGCATGACCTGACGCTGTGTTCGACCTAGCGGTAGCCGAATCCCGCACATCCGTGACACATGCATCGGCTGGCGGTTCGGTGGACCTGCGGCTGCGGGGGCGCGGACAATCGGGGCTTTTGGAGAAGGAATCTGCGTGTTCACGTTCAAGAATCTGACGGTGTTTCGCCTCGCGCCAGGCTGGTCGGCTGCGTTCGACCAGATCGAGGCGGGTCTGGACAAGGGCCGCTTCGTCGAGTGCGGCTCCACGCAGGAGCAGTCGGCGGGCTGGGTGCCTCCGCGCGGACCGGCCGACGGGCCGCTGGCCGAGACCGTGCGCGGGCAGTGGCTGATGCGGCTGATGGTCGAGCAGCGGGTGTTGCCCGGGTCCGTGGTCAAGCGCCGCATCGACGAACTGGCGGCCCGGATCGAGCACGAGACCGGTCGCAAGCCGGGGCGCAAGCAGGCCAAGGAGCTGAAGGAGCAGGCCACGCTGGAACTGCTGCCGATGGCGTTCACCAAGCGTTCGGCGGTCAATGTCTGGCTGTCGCCGGACAGCGGCTTCCTGGTGCTCGACACCAGCAGCCCGGGCCGGGCCGACGAGGTGGTGACGCTGCTGGTGAAGGCGCTCGAAGGCCTGTCCGTGCAGGCACTGCACACCGAGGAATCCCCCGCGGCCGTGATGGCCGACTGGCTGCTGACCGGCGAGCCGGCCGCCGACTTCACGGTGGACCGCGAATGTGAACTCAAGTCGAGTGACGAGATGAAGTCCGTGGTGCGCTATGCCCGCCATCCGCTCGACATCGACGAGGTGCGCCTGCACATCACGCAGGGCAAGATGCCGACCCGGCTGGCCATGACCTGGAATGGCCGTGTCTCCTTCGTGCTGACCGAAGGGATGCAACTGCGCAAGATCGAGTTCCTGGACGGCGTGCTGGACGCGCAAGGCAGCGCCGAAGAGCGCTTCGACGCCGACGTGGCCATCATCACCACGGAGTTGACGCACGGCTTGACGGCGCTGATCGAGGCTTTGGGTGGCGAGCACCAAGTTGTAATGTAGGCAGCAAGGCTGTTGCTTTGCGTTGCAACAACTCCGGTCAAATCGCACGTGTCAGTGGTCGCGGACGTTAGACTGAATTTGCAGTTCTGGATACTTCCCATGTCACTACACAGAAAACCCAAAAGCCAACAAGCGTTTCTGCTGGAAGCCATGCAGCGCATGGACATGGACCCTGACCAGTTCGCCCGCCGGCTGGGGGCTTCGCGCCGCCGCCTGGACGACTGGCTCAAGCGCACGGGAGAGCCAGGCTCGGTCGAGCTGGACCCGGTGATCTGGACCTTCGTGCGCGAACTGGTCGAGCGGGCCGAACTGGCCGAGGCGCGTGACAGCGGCGCTGCCCCTCTGGGGCTGCCCGAGTCGCCGCTGGAGCGTTCGCGCTTCAGCTCACCTGGCCGCTGGGTGGTCTGACCACGAGCCCCAGCGCCGCCAGGACTGCCAGCGGCGCCGTCTCCGAGCGCAGCACCCGCGCGCCCAGACCGACAGCGCGTGCGCCCAGGCCGCGCACCAGCGCTTCTTCCGCCGCGCTGAATCCGCCTTCCGGGCCGCTGTAGACCCTCAGCCTGTCTGGCCCTGCGCCCCCGCTCGCCCGAAGGTCCTGCGCCAGCCGTTCGGCCATCGGCACAGCCTCGGCCAGACTCAGCAGCCATTGCGGCCCCTCGGCCTGCTGGGCGGCCAGCGCTGCGGCCTGCGGCAAGGTCCGCACGGGCGCGATGGTCGGCACCCGCGTGCGGCCACTCTGCTCCGCGGCGGCCACCGCCACCGCCTGCCAGTGCTCCCGCTTGCGTTCGGCGCGTTCGCCCGACAGCCGCAGCACCGAGCGTTCGCACACCACCGGCTCGATGGCCATGGCACCCAGCTCGGTCGCCTTCTCGATCAGCCAGTCGAAGCGGTCATTGGCCGGCATGCCGGCCACCAGCGTCACGGCGATCGGCAGTTCGCGCTCGACCGGGTCGTGGGCCACCACCCGCACCTCGACCGACTGGCGACCCATGCGCAGAATCTCGGCCTGCCATTCACCGCCCTGGCCATTGAACAGCGTGACGAACTCGCCCGGCTGCAGGCGCAGCACCTGCACATGGCGGGCCGCGCCAGCGGGGAGGGCGAGTTCGGCGTCGGCGCTCAGGGGCGCCTCCAGGTAGAGACGGGCGGGCATGTGGGGGGTGTGCGGGTTGCAGGTGCGGGTGCGGGTGCGGGTGGGAGCGTTCAGGCGCGGATGCGGCGGACGAGCTGGGTGGTCGAGTAGCCGTCGACGAAGGACAGCGCCTGTGCCCGACCGCCCCAGCTGCGCATGAGGCGGGTTTCTTCGAGCGCCTCGATGTCGTAGTCGCCACCCTTGACGTAGACGTCTGGCCGGATCTCCTGCAGCAGCGCGCAGGGGGTCGGCTCGTCGAACAGCACGACCAGGTGGATGCTCTCCAGCGCGGCCAGCACGCAGGCGCGGTCGGCCTCGGTGTTGAGCGGGCGGTCCGGGCCTTTGCCGAGCTGGCGTGCCGAGGCGTCGCTGTTGAGCCCGAGCACCAGGCAGCCACCCAGCGCACGTGCCTGTGCGAGATAGGTGACATGGCCGCGGTGCAGGATGTCGAACACGCCATTGGTGAACACCACGGGCCGGGGCAGTGCCGCCAGCCGTGCGGGCAGATCCTCGCGCCGGCACAGCTTGTCAAGGAAGGTGGGCACGGCGGGCAGGGCAGGGGCGGCAGTGTTCATGGGGCGGGATTGTCGCCGCAGTTACTGTCGAGGGCGCGGGTGGCGGCTAGAGTGTCCGGAGACCGCCCCACACCGCCACGGAGACCACCATGACCACCGCCACCACCGCCCCTGTCCTGCGCCTGCACGGCTTCGCCCTGTCCAACTACTACAACAAGGTCAAGCTGGTCCTGCTGGAGAAGGGGTTGCCCTTCGAGGAAGTGGTGGTGCTGCCGCGTGGCGGCGAGGACGTGCTGGTGAACTCTCCGCTCGGCAAGCTGCCCTATCTGGTGACCGAGCATGGCCCGTTGTGCGAGAGCGCCGTGATCGTCGACTATCTGGAGGCGGCCTATCCCGCAGTGCCGCTGCTGCCGGCGGATCCCTTCGCCGCGGCCAAGGTGCGCGAGCTGTCGCTGTTCATGGACATCCACCTGGAGCTGGTGGCGCGCATGCTCTATGCGCAGGCGTTCTTTGGCGGCAAGGTGTCGGACGGCGTGATCGCCAAGGCACGCGGGCAGCTGGAGAAGAACATCGCGGCGTTCAAGCGCCTGGCGCGCTTTGCGCCGTATGTGGCCGGCGACACCTTCACGCTGGCCGACTGCACGGCCGTGGCGCATCTGCCGCTGGTGGCGATGTCGACCAAGCTGGTCTGTGGCGAAGATCTGCTGGCGGCACAGGGCGTGGACTGGAAGGGCTATGTCAAGCTGATCGAACAACGCCCGACCGCACAGAAGGTGGCCGCCGACCGCAAGGCCGACCAGCAGCGCGCCGCGCAGCTGGCCGCGCTGGGCAACGCACCGGCCTGACGCGGCGCTCACCGCCCGGGCAGCGCGCGCCGCAGCTGGATGGCTTCGGCGATGTGGCCGATCTCGGTGTCGGCGGCGCCAGCCAGATCGGCCACGGTGCGCGCGACGCGCATCACGCGGTGCAGGCTGCGGCCGGACCAGCCCAGCCGGGCGGCAGCAGTGTTGAGGAAATGGGTTGCCGCCGGCTGCGCGCGGCAGTGTTCCGCCAGCACGCCGGCCTCCAGTTCCGCATTGCACACGCCCTGGCGCGCATGCTGGCGTTGCCGAGCGGCCACGACCCGCGCGGCGATGGCGGCGCTCGGCTCGCCATCGGGCGCCGAGGACAGCTCTTCCGGCGCGATCGCCAGCACCTCGACCCGCAGGTCGATCCGGTCCAGCAGCGGCCCCGACAGCCGGCCCTGGTAGCGCGCGACGGCCTCGGGTGTGCAGCGGCAGGCGCGCATGGTCGAGCCGAGCATGCCGCACGGACACGGGTTCATGGCTGCGACAAGCTGGCAGCGCGCCGGGAATTCGGCCTGCTGGGCGGCCCGCGAGATGGTGATGCGGCCGTTCTCCAGCGGCTCGCGCAGCGCTTCGAGCGCGGCGCGCGGGAACTCCGGCAACTCGTCGAGGAAGAGCACGCCGTGGTGCGCCAGCGAGATCTCGCCCGGTCGCGGAGGTGATCCGCCACCCACGAGGGCCACCGAGGAAGCGGAATGGTGTGGCGATCGCAGCACCCGCTGTGACCAGGTGCCGGGATCGAATCGCCCGGCCAGGCTGAGGACCGCGGCCGACTCCAGCGCCTGTGTTTCCTCCAGCGGCGGCAACAGGCCGATGAGGCGCTGGGCCAGCATCGACTTGCCGGTGCCGGGCGGGCCGACCAGCAGCAGGCTGTGCTGGCCGGCAGCGGCGATTTCCAGCGCCCGCTTGGCGACGGCCTGGCCGCGCACGTCGCGCAGGTCCGGCAGCGGTGCCTGTGGCCGGCCTGGCGGTGGCTGTGGTGCGCGCAGCGGCACGCAGTCGTCACCGGGCTGCAGCGCGTGGACGACATCCATCAGGTGGTCGGCGCAGCGCAGCGGGAGACCCGGTACGCGTGCGGCCTCCTCGGCGCTGGCGCGTGGCAGCACCAGCGTGCGACGCGCTCCGCCGCGCTGCAGCGCGAGCGCCATCGCCAGCGCGCCGCGCACGGGGCGCAGATCCCCGGCCAGCGACAGCTCGCCCGCCAGCTCCAGCGTTTCCAGTGCCGCCGGGTCGATGTGGCCTGCCGCAGCGAGGATGCCCAGTGCGATCGGCAGGTCGAAGCGACCGCCTTCCTTGGGCAGATCCGCCGGAGCGAGGTTCACGGTGATGCGCTTGTTGTGCGGGAATTCCAGCCCGCTGTTGTGCAGCGCGGCGCGCACCCGTTCGCGCGACTCCTTGACTTCGGTGTCGGCCAGACCGACCAGGGTGAAGCTGGGCAGGCCGTTGGCCAGGTGGACCTCGACGGTCACCGCCGGGGCTTGCAGGCCGAGCAGGGCGCGGCTGTGGACGATCGCGAGTGACATGGTGGTGCGTGGCCCGTGTCGGAACGGTGCGGCAGTGAGGTGGCCCTGTCCATTGTGCGCAGGTCCGCACAGTTCGGATCTCACCCTGATGGGGGTGATGCACCATGTGAGTGCATTTGAGAGGCACCAATCCGGTGTGTCGCCAATCCTGCGGGTGGTGTAGCAACGACAAGTAACCATCCGGGGCATCCCCGCCGCGGGATTCCGGGTGTGGCATGAAAGATGCAGAGGGGTGGAGGTAGTTGTTTCGACACCAGTCAATCTGCCAATCACTCTGCCAACCAGTCAGAGCAACCAGGAGCTGCCATGAAGATGGTCACTGCCATCATCAAGCCTTTCAAGCTTGATGAGGTCCGCGAAGCCCTCAGCAACATCGGCGTGCAGGGCATCACCGTCACCGAGGTCAAGGGCTTCGGCCGCCAGAAGGGCCATACCGAGCTGTACCGCGGTGCCGAGTACGTTGTCGACTTCCTGCCCAAGGTCAAGGTCGAGGCCGCTGTGGACGACGCGGTCGTGGACCGCGTGATCGAGGCCATCGAAGGCGCCGCCCGCACCGGCAAGATCGGTGATGGCAAGATCTTCGTGACCTCGCTGGAGCAGGTGCTGCGCATCCGCACCGGTGAAACCGGCAAGGACGCTCTTTGAGCGTGTGCCACAGAACGCACAGTAACGAGGAGAACTCCCCATGAAGAAGCTGATCGCGTGGTTCGCCGCGCTGATGACGGTGGTCGGGATGCTGGGCTTCGCGCCGGCAGCACTGGCCGCTGATTTCCCGGACGCGAAGGTGATGTTCGAGTCCGGCAAGGCGGATGTCGCGGCCGATGCGGCCGCGTCCATGAAGGCCGTCGCCGACTTCCTGGCTGCCAATGCGGATGCCAAGGTGCAGTTGTCCGGTTTTGCCGACAACTCTGGCTCGCTGGACGTCAACAAGGAACTGGCCAAGCAGCGCGCCCTTGCGGTGCGCGAGGCCCTGAAGGCTGCGGGTGTCGACGAGGCCCGCATCGTGATGCAGAAGCCGGAGGACATCACCGCGGGTGAAGGCGATGCGGCCCGCCGTGTCGAGATCACGCTGGCCAAGGCGGATGCGCCGGTCGCCGTGGCGGCGGCTGCCGCACCGGAAGCGGCTGCCTCCGAGGCCGCGCCCGCTGCCGCACCGGCCCCAACGTTCGACAAGGGCGACACCGCCTGGATGATGCTGTCGACGCTGCTGGTCATCCTGATGACGCTGCCCGGTCTGGCGCTGTTCTACGGTGGTCTGGTCCGCTCGAAGAACATGCTGTCGGTGCTGATGCAGGTGATGGTCACGTTCTCGCTGATCGTCGTGCTGTGGTTCGTCTACGGCTACAGCCTGGCGTTCACCGAAGGCAATGCGTTCATCGGCGGCTTCGATCGCCTGTTCATGAACGGTGTCTGGGACAACGTCGCGGGTACCTTCGCGCCGGCCGCCACGTTCAGCAAGGGTGTCTACATCCCGGAAATCGTGTTCGCGGCCTTCCAGGCGACGTTTGCCGGCATCACCTGCTGCCTGATCGTCGGTGCCTTCGCCGAGCGCATCAAGTTCTCGGCTGTGCTGATGTTCATGGTGCTGTGGTTCACCTTCAGCTATGCGCCGATCGCGCACATGGTCTGGTTCTGGATGGGCCCGGACGCCTACGCCTCGCCGGAAGTCGCCGACGCGATGACCGCCAAGGCGGGTCTGATCTGGCAGCACGGTGCGCTGGACTTCGCTGGTGGCACCGTCGTGCACATCAACGCTGCGGTGGCCGGTCTGGTGGGCTCCTACATGGTGGGCAAGCGTGTCGGCTACGGCCGCGAAGCCTTCACCCCGCACTCGCTGACGCTGACCATGGTCGGTGCCTCGCTGCTGTGGGTGGGCTGGTTCGGCTTCAACGCCGGCTCTGCCCTGGAAGCCAACAGCTTCGCCGCGCTGGCGTTCATCAACACCTTCATCGCCACGGCCGGTGCCGTGCTGGCCTGGTGCATGGGTGAAGCGCTGATGAAGGGCAAGGCGTCGATGCTGGGTGCTGCTTCGGGTGCCGTGGCCGGTCTGGTGGCGGTCACGCCGGCCGCGGGCAACGTCGGCATCATCGGCGCGCTGATCATCGGGGTCATCGCCGGCTTCGTCTGCCTGTGGGGCGTGCATGGCCTCAAGCGCCTGCTCAAGGCCGATGACTCGCTGGACGTGTTCGGCGTGCACGGTGTCGGTGGCATCCTGGGTGCGCTGCTGACGGGCGTGTTCAATTCGCCGAACCTGGGTGGCCCGAGCCTGGTGGCCGACTGGGTCACGGTCGGCATGGTTGCACCGGATGCCTACTCGATCGCCTCGCAGGTCTGGATCCAAGCCAAGGGCGTGCTGATCACCATCGTGTGGTCGGGTGTGGTCTCGGTGATCGCCTACAAGATCGTGGACATGGTCATCGGCCTGCGTGTGCCGGAAGACGACGAGCGCGAAGGTCTGGACATCACCTCGCACGGTGAAACCGCCTACGCCAAGTGATCGCTTGACGCTGATCTCCCTGAAAGGGGCCGCCTTCGGGCGGCCCCTTTTGTTTTGTCGCTGCACCCGCATCTGAAGACCTTCCTAGAATGGCCCTCATTCCCCTTCACCGCGCAGGTCGCCCACCATGGTTCCCCATCTCGTCACCGCACTGACCGGCCCGATCAACGAGCTCGAAGCCCGCATCCTCGACTCCATGCCCGCCATCGAGCGCTGGTTCCGCCTGGAGTGGATGGAGCACACGCCGCCGTTCTACACCTCGGTCGATGTGCGCAACGCCGGCTTCAAGCTGGCCCCGGTCGACACCAACCTCTTCCCCGGCGGCTGGAACAACCTGACGCCCGAGATGCTGCCGCTGGCGGTGCAGGCGGCGATGGCGGCGATCGAGAAGATCTGTCCCGAGGCCAAGAACCTGCTGCTGATTCCCGAGAAGCACACCCGCAATTCCTTCTACCTGACGAATGTGGCGCGGCTGGTGCAGGTGTTCACGCAGGCCGGGCTGAACGTGCGGCTGGGTTCGCTGGACCCGGAGGTGAAGACGCCGGTCGAGCTGACGCTGCCCGATGGCGAGACGCTGACCGTCGAGCCGCTGATCCGCACACAGCGCCGGCTCGGGCTCAAGCACTTCGATCCTTGCACCATCCTGCTCAACAACGACCTCTCGGCCGGCATTCCACCGGTGCTGGAAGGTTTGCACGAGCAGTACCTGCTGCCGCCGCTGCACGCGGGCTGGGCGGTGCGGCGCAAGACGAACCATTTCCAGGCCTATGAAGAGGTCGCGAAGAAGTTCTCCAAGCTGATGGGCATGGACCCGTGGCTCATCAATCCGATGTTCAGCCAGTGCGGTGAGGTGAACTTTGCGGAAGGGGCGGGCATCGAGTGCGTGCAGACGAATGTCGATGCGCTGCTGGGCAAGATCCGCCGCAAGTACAAGGAATACGGCATCAACGAGAAGCCGTTCGTGATCGTCAAGGCCGACAACGGCACCTACGGCATGGGCATCATGACCGTGCGCGATGCCAAGCAGCTCGACGAGATCAATCGCCGCACCCGCAACAAGATGAGCGTCATCAAGGACGGCCAGGAGGTCACCGAGGTGATCATCCAGGAGGGTGTGCCGACCTACGAGCGCATCAACGAGGCGGTGGCCGAGCCGGTGGTCTACATGCTGGACCGCTATGTGGTGGGGGGCTTCTACCGGGTGCATGCCGACCGTGGCATCGACGAGAACCTGAACGCGCCAGGGGCGAGCTTCGTGCCGCTGGCCTTTGCCGAGAGCAATCACCTGCCGCGCCAGGGTGCCAAGCCCGGGGCGAGCGCGCCGAACCGGTTCTACATGTACGGGGTGGTGGCGCGGCTGGCGATGCTGGCGGCAAGTTACGAGCTGGAGGCCACGGATCCGGATGCGGAGGTGTACGACTGACCGGTGGACGCAACGGAGTGCGCCGGCCCTTGCGCAACATCGGCAAGTAGTCATTGACAGCGTCTGAAAATGCTGACATAGTCGAAGGCTCTTTCTGGCTTGCGCACGTGCCTAGCCGCATGTGGCGCAATCTGGCTCCGCCCCAAACGCAATGGCTTGATGAGTGATCGTCAGGTTGTTGTGACGGGCCCAAGACTGACCGCAAGCGGTGGCCGAGTGGGGCTATCAGTGCGGGACAAGTTGGGGATTCGACATGATCCAAATGCAATCGCGACTCGACGTCGCGGACAACACCGGTGCGAAGTCCGTCATGTGCATCAAGGTGCTTGGCGGTTCTAAGCGTCGTTACGCCGCTATTGGCGACGTGATCAAGGTCAGCATCAAAGAAGCTGCGCCCCGTGGTCGCGTGAAAAAGGGCGAGGTCTATAACGCCGTGGTGGTGCGTACCGCCAAGGGCGTTCGCCGTCAGGACGGCTCGCTCGTCAAGTTCGATGGCAATGCAGCCGTGCTGCTCAATGCCAAGTTGGAGCCGATCGGCACCCGCATCTTCGGCCCGGTGACGCGTGAACTGCGTACCGAGCGCTTCATGAAGATCGTGTCCCTGGCTCCGGAAGTGCTCTAAGCCGACTGCAAGGACAGGCCATGAACAAGATTCGCAAAGGCGACGAGGTCATCGTGCTGACCGGTCGCGACAAGGGCAAGCGTGGTGCGATTTCGCTGCGCGTCGATGAAGACCATGTGGTGGTGGATGGCATCAATGTCGTCAAGAAGCATGTGCGTCCGAATCCCCTGAAGGGCACGACCGGTGGCATCGTCGACAAGACCATGCCGATTCACCAATCGAATGTGGCGATCTTCAACCCCGCGACCGGCAAGGCCGACCGCGTGGGCATCAAGCTCCTGGCTGACGGCAAGAAAGTGCGCGTCTTCAAGTCCAGTGGCGAAGAGATCAAGGCCTGAGGCGGGAATTCGAGATGGCTCAACAACAAGCTCGTCTGCAAGCGTTCTATCGCGAGAAGGTCGTTCCTGACCTGATGCAGAAATTCGGCTACACCTCCGTGATGGAAGTGCCGCGTTTCGAGAAGATCACCCTGAACATGGGTGTCTCCGAAGCGGTGTCCGACAAGAAGGTCATGGACCACGCCGTCGGCGACCTGACCAAGATCGCTGGCCAGAAGCCGGTCGTCACCAAGTCCCGCAAGGCCATCGCCGGTTTCAAGATCCGCGAGAACGTGCCCATCGGCTGCATGGTGACCCTGCGCGGTGTGCGCATGTTCGAATTCCTGGACCGTTTCGTGACGATCGCGCTGCCGCGCGTTCGTGACTTCCGCGGCATCTCGGGTCGTTCGTTCGACGGTCGCGGCAACTACAACATCGGCGTCAAAGAACAGATCATCTTCCCCGAAATCGAATACGACAAGGTGGATGCTCTGCGTGGTCTGAACATCAGCATCACGACGACGGCCGGTACCGATGACGAGTGCAAGGCGCTGCTCACGGCCTTCCGTTTCCCGTTCAAGAACTGAGGCCACCATGGCAAAAGTCTCTCTCATCCAGCGCGAAGAAAAGCGCGAGAAGCTGGTGGCCAAGTACGCCAAGAAGTTTGCGGAACTGAAAGCCATCATCGACGACAGCAGCAAGTCGGAAGAAGAGCGCTACATGGCGCGTCTGGCTCTGCAGAAGCTGCCCCGCAATGCCAATCCGACCCGTCTGCGTAGCCGCTGCGGGATCACCGGTCGTCCGCGCGGCACGTTCCGCAAGTTCGGTCTGGCGCGCAACAAGATTCGTGAACTGGCCTTCCGAGGCGACATCCCCGGTGTCGTCAAGGCGAGCTGGTAAGCCGGCCCCAGGGCACGAACAGGAGTTATTCCATGAGCATGAGTGATCCTATCGCCGACATGCTGACCCGCATCCGCAACGCGCAGATGGTCGAGAAGGCCAGCGTTGCGATGCCTGCGTCCAAGTTGAAGACTGCCATTGCGCAAGTCCTCAAGGACGAGGGTTACATCGACGGTTTCGCAGTCAAGACGACGGACGGCAAGTCCGAACTCCAGATCGGTCTGAAGTATTACGCCGGCCGCCCGGTGATTGAGCGCATCGAGCGCGTCAGTCGCCCCGGTCTGCGCATCTACAAGGGCCGCCATGACATTCCCCAGGTCCAGAACGGCCTGGGTGTCGCCATCGTCACCACCCCCAAGGGTGTGATGACCGACCGCAAGGCGCGCGCTTCCGGTATCGGTGGCGAAGTCCTCTGCTACGTCGCCTAAGCAGGAGGAACGACAAATGTCCCGCGTTGGAAAAATGTCGATCACCGTCCCGCAAGGCGTGGACGTGTCGGTCACCGAAGACCAGATCAGCGTCAAGGGTGCCAAGGGCACGCTGGTGCGTCCGATGTCTCGCCTGGTCAAGGTGAGCAACGAATCTGGCAAGCTGTCTTTTGCTCCGACCGATGATTCGGCCGCAGCCAATGCCATGTCCGGCACCGTGCGTGCGCTGGTCAACAACATGGTCAATGGCGTGAGCAAGGGTTTCGAGCGCAAGCTGAACCTGGTTGGCGTGGGCTTCCGTGCCCAAGCTGCTGGTCAGAAGCTCAATCTGCAGATCGGGTTCTCGCACCCCGTGGTCAAGGACATGCCGGAAGGCATCAAGGTCGAGTGCCCCACTCAGACCGAAGTCGTGATCAAGGGCGCTGATCGCCAGGTCGTCGGCCAGCTGGCTGCAGAGGTTCGTGCCTTCCGTCCCCCCGAGCCTTACAAGGGCAAGGGCATCCGTTATTCGGATGAGAAGGTCACGATCAAAGAGACCAAGAAGAAGTAAGGAGCCGCACCATGTTGAACAAGAAAGAACAGCGCCTGCGCCGCTCCCGTCAGACCCGTGCCCGCATTGCATTGCAGGGCGCGGTTCGTCTGAGCGTCTTCCGCTCGAACCTGCACATCTACGCCAGCGTGATTTCCGGCGACGGCTCGAAGGTGCTCGCCAGCGCTTCGACCGCCGAAAAGGAAGTTCGCGAGCAACTTGGCGCTGCCGGCAAGGGCGGCAACGTCGATGCCGCGACGCTGATCGGCAAGCGCATCGCCGAGAAGGCCAAGGCCGCCGGCGTCGAGAAGGTGGCGTTCGATCGCTCTGGTTTCGCGTACCACGGCCGCATCAAGGCGCTGGCCGATGCAGCGCGCGAAGCCGGTCTGCAGTTCTGATCCGCCTCGCTCGAAACGAAGGAATACAAAATGGCTAAGTTTCAACCGAAGGTTGCTGACGAAGGTCGCGACGACGGCATGCGCGAGAAGATGATCCAGGTCAACCGCGTGACCAAGGTGGTCAAGGGCGGCCGGATCATGGCGTTTGCTGCTCTCACCGTGGTCGGTGATGGCGACGGTCGCATCGGCATGGGCAAGGGCAAGTCCCGCGAAGTGCCGGTGTCGGTCCAGAAGGCAATGGAATCCGCTCGTCGCGGCATGGTCAAGATCCCGCTGCGCAACGGCACCGTGCCGCACAACGCCACGGGTGAGCACGGTGCTGCCAAGGTGCTGCTGGCGCCCGCGCCGGCTGGTACCGGCATCATCGCCGGCGGCCCGATGCGTGCCGTGTTCGAAGTCATGGGCATCACCGACATCGTCGCGAAGAGCCTCGGATCCTCGAACCCGTACAACATGGTTCGCGCCACGTTCGACGCCCTGTCCCGCATGACGACCCCCGCTGCGGTGGCCGCCAAGCGTGGCAAGACGCTTGAAGAAATCTTCAACTGAGCGGGCTGGAGGACAACATGTCTGAGAACACCGACAAGAAGACCGTCAAGGTCAAGCTGGTCAAGAGCCCGATCGGCACCCGCGAATCGCACCGTGCCACGGTGCGTGGCCTGGGCCTGCGTGGCATGAACACCGAATCCGTGCTGGAAGACACCCCTGCGGTGCGCGGCATGATCAACAAGGTCTCGTACCTGGTGAAGGTGCTGTAATCATGGAACTCAATTCGATCAAGCCGGCATCGGGTGCAAAGCACTCCAAGCGCCGTGTCGGTCGCGGCATCGGTTCCGGCCTCGGCAAGACTGCGGGTCGTGGTCACAAGGGTCAGAAGTCGCGCGCTGGTGGCTACCACAAGGTGGGCTTCGAAGGCGGTCAGATGCCGCTGCAGCGTCGCCTGCCCAAGCGTGGCTTCAAGTCCGCGCTGCTGAAGTACAACGCCGAAGTGACGCTGTCCCAACTGCAGAACCTGGCCGTCGATGAAGTCGATGTGCTGGTGCTGAAGCAGGCGGGTCTGGTGGCTGACATCGTGAAGAACGTCAAGGTCATCAAGTCCGGCGAACTGACCAAGAAGGTCGTCCTGAAGGGCGTTGGCGCAAGCGCTGGCGCACTGGTTGTCATCGAAGCCGCTGGCGGCTCGGTCGCTGCCTGAGTCACAGGTCACCCGTGGCAACGAACCCGACACAACTGGCGAAGAACGGCAAGTTCGGCGATCTGCGTCGCCGACTCGTGTTTCTGCTGCTGGCCTTGGTGGTTTACCGCATCGGTGCGCACATCCCTGTTCCCGGCATCAACCCTGAGCAACTGGCCCAGTTGTTCAAGGGCCAGGAAGGCGGGATCCTGAGCTTGTTCAACATGTTCTCGGGTGGTGCGCTCTCGCGGTTCACTGTGTTCGCGCTGGGGATCATGCCGTACATCTCGGCGTCGATCATCGTGCAGCTGATGGGCTACGTGGTCCCGACGCTGGAGGCGCTGAAGAAGGAAGGCGAAGCCGGTCGTCGCAAGATCACGCAGTACACCCGCTACGGTGCGCTGGGTCTGGCGTTGTTCCAGTCGATCGGCATTGCCGTGGCGCTGGAAGGTTCGCCGGGGCTGGTGATTGATCCGGGTCCGCTGTTCCGGGTCACGGCTGTGGTCAGCCTGACTGCGGGCACGATGTTCCTGATGTGGCTGGGCGAGCAGATCACGGAGCGTGGTCTGGGCAACGGGATTTCGATCCTGATCTTTGCTGGTATCGCTGCAGGACTGCCTGGCGCCATCGGCGGTCTGGCCAATCTCATCAACACCGGTGCGATGAGCGTGATCGTGGCGCTGCTGATCGTGTTGATCGTGATCGCGGTGACGTTCGTGGTGGTGTTCGTCGAGCGTGCGCAACGCAAGATCCTGGTCAACTATGCCAAGCGGCAAGTGGGCAACAAGGTCTACGGTGGCCAGTCGTCGCACCTGCCGCTGAAGGTCAACATGGCGGGCGTGATTCCCCCGATCTTTGCGTCGTCGATCATCCTGTTGCCGGCAACGGTGGTGGGGTGGTTTGCGACGGGGGAGAATCTGCGCTGGTTGAAGGACATTTCGGCAGCGTTGTCGCCGGGGCAGCCGATCTATGTGCTGCTCTACGCGGCGATGATCGTGTTCTTCTGCTTCTTCTACACGGCTCTGGTGTTCAACAGCCGCGAGACTGCAGACAACCTGAAGAAGAGTGGAGCGTTCATTCCCGGGATTCGTCCAGGCGATCAGACGGCGAAGTACATCGACAAGATCCTCGGGCGGTTGACGCTGGGCGGTGCGGTGTACATCACGCTGGTCTGTCTGCTGCCGGAATTCCTGGTGTTGAAGTACAACGTGCCGTTCTATTTCGGTGGAACGTCTCTGCTGATCATCGTGGTCGTGACGATGGACTTCTGGGCGCAGGTCCAGTCGTACGTGATGTCGCAGCAATACGAAACGCTGTTGAAGAAGTCCAGCTTCAAGGCGAACTGAAACTGAGCGTCAGGACGCGCTGAACAAGCAAGACCGAGTAAGCGTATCGAGCCGATTTCGTATGGCGAAAGACGACGTTATTCAGATGCAGGGGGAGGTCATCGAAAACCTCCCCAACGCCACCTTCCGGGTCAAACTGGAAAACGGCCATGTAGTGCTCGGGCATATCTCCGGCAAGATGAGGATGCATTACATCCGCATCCTGCCGGGGGACAAAGTGACCGTTGAATTGACCCCCTACGACCTGAGTCGTGCTCGCATCGTGTTCCGGGCGAAGTGAGCGAACCTCCCAACATTGTCCGGAAGAGAAGCTCGAGAAGCGCAAGCCGATCAAGGAGAAGACCATGAAAGTCTCGGCATCCGTCAAGAAGATCTGCCGCAATTGCAAGATCATCCGTCGCAAGGGTGTGGTCCGTGTGATCTGCACCGATCCGCGCCACAAGCAGCGTCAGGGTTGATCGACCCCGCCGCTGAACCCCTTTAGAGAGTCACCATGGCACGTATTGCTGGTATCAACATTCCGCCGCACAAGCACGCCGAGATTGGTCTGACTGCGATCTACGGCATCGGCCGCACGACCGCTCAGCAGATCTGCGACACCTGCGGCATTCCGTACAACAAGAAGGTCAAGGACCTGACTGACGGCGACCTGGAAAAGATCCGTGAGGCCGTGGGCACGATCACCATCGAAGGTGACCTGCGCCGCGAAATCTCGATCAACATCAAGCGTCTGATGGACCTGGGCTGCTACCGTGGCTTCCGCCATCGCCGTGGCCTGCCCATGCGTGGTCAGCGCACCCGCACCAATGCCCGTACCCGCAAGGGTCCGAAGAAGGGCGCTGCTGCGCTGAAGAAGTAAGCGCATCGTCGCCCAGGAAAGATTCGAGTCATGGCAAAAGCACCTGTCAACAACGCCGCACGCCGCGTGAGCAAGAAGGTCCGCAAGAACGTTGCGGACGGCATCGCTCACGTGCACGCTTCGTTCAACAACACGATCATCACGATCACCGACCGTCAGGGCAATTCGCTGTCCTGGGCTTCGAGCGGTGGCCAGGGTTTCAAGGGTTCGCGCAAGTCGACGCCCTTCGCAGCCCAGGTGGCGGCGGAAGTCGCAGGTCGTGCCGCTCAGGAACAAGGCATCAAGAACCTGGACGTTCGCATCAAGGGCCCAGGCCCGGGTCGCGAGTCGTCGGTTCGTGCGCTGGCTTCCCTGGGCATCCGCATCGCGTCGATCTCTGACGTGACGCCGGTCCCGCACAACGGCTGCCGTCCGCAAAAGCGCCGTCGCATCTGATGCCAGTATCCTGTCTGCGGAGCAGACAGGAAAATGCATCAAGAGTTGCGCTACAATCGCAGGCTTTCCGGCGAATGCTTCGTGCTTTCGCCGGATTAGTCGTCGTTGCGAATGTCAGGGTGAGGTGTGTCTCTAGGCTCTAGAGCTGCCGCACCATATTAAGACCACCGTTTCGCGGATTCCCGCGGGACTCGCGTACGGAATGCGTACGCCAGATTGAAACACAAGGACTACGTCCGTGGCACGTTACCTCGGCCCCAAGGCCAAACTTTCCCGCCGTGAAGGCACCGACCTGTTCCTGAAGAGCGCCCGCCGTTCGATCAGCGACAAGTCGAAGTTCGAAACCAAGCCGGGCCAGCATGGCCGCACCTCGGGCTCGCGCACTTCGGACTACGGTCTGCAGCTGCGTGAAAAGCAGAAGGTCAAGCGCATGTACGGCGTGCTGGAAAAGCAATTCCGCCGCTACTTCGCCGAAGCCGAGCGCCGCAAGGGCAACACCGGCGCCACGCTGCTGCAGCTGCTGGAATCGCGTCTGGACAACGTCGTCTACCGCATGGGCTACGGTTCGACCCGTGCCGAAGCGCGTCAGATGGTGTCGCACAAGTCGATCACGGTCAACGGCCAGGTCGTCAACATCCCGTCGTTCACGGTCAAGGCCGGCGACGTGGTGGCGGTGCGCGAAAAGGCCAAGAAGCAACTGCGCATCATCGATGCGCTGAAGCTGGCCGATTCGATCGGTCTGCCGGCCTGGGTGTCGGTGGATCTGGCGAAGATGGAAGGCACCTTCAAGAAGGCGCCTGACCGCGACGAATTTGGTGCCGAGATCAACGAATCGCTGATCGTCGAACTGTACTCGCGCTGATTCGTGAGATGGCACGCACCGGAGCGTGTGTGCCTCAGACCCCATCGCATCCCGGGTGCGCTGGGGTCTCGCATCGCCCGGTGGGTCCATCAGCCTTATCGGTGTAACGAGCCGAGGGTATTGACAGGAACTTTGAATGCAAACCAATCTGCTGAAGCCCAAAGCCATCAACGTCGAGCCGCTGGGCGGACACCGCGCCAAGGTGACGCTGGAGCCGTTCGAGCGTGGCTATGGTCACACGCTGGGCAATGCGCTGCGCCGCGTGCTGCTGTCGTCGATGGTGGGCTACGCGCCGACCGAAGTGACGATCGCGGGCGTGCTGCACGAATACTCGACGGTGGATGGCGTTCAGGAAGACGTCGTCCACATCATGCTCAATCTCAAGGGCGTGGTGTTCCGTCTGCACAACCGCGACGAAGTGACGCTGGTGCTGCGCAAGGAGGGCGAAGGCCCGGTCACCGCGCGTGACATCCAGACGCCGCACGATGTCGAGATCATCAACCCAGATCTGGTCATCGCGCACCTGGCCCAGGGTGGCAAGCTCGACATGCAGATCAAGGTCGAGAAGGGCCGCGGCTACGTGCCGGGCACGATGCGCCGCTACGCTGACGAGCCGACCAAGAGCATTGGCCGCATCGTGCTGGATGCGTCGTTCTCGCCGGTCCGCCGCGTGAGCTACACGGTCGAGAGTGCCCGCGTCGAGCAGCGCACCGACCTGGACAAGCTGGTCATGGAAATCGAGACCAACGGCGCGATCTCGCCGGAGGAAGCGATCCGTGCCTCGGCCAAGAT
The DNA here is from genome assembly GCF_034519685.1 of Sphaerotilus sp. Lineage (GTDB taxonomy): Bacteria > Pseudomonadota > Gammaproteobacteria > Burkholderiales > Burkholderiaceae_C > Sphaerotilus. The sequence continues at coordinate 446,905 of NZ_JAXHOF010000006.1, forward strand.
CCTGGTGGAGCAGCTGGCCGTGTTCGCACAGCTGGAAGGCAACGACCTGGCCGGCATCGTCGAGCCCGCACCGCGTGCGCAGCACTTTGATCCGATCCTGCTGCGTCCGGTCGATGAGCTGGAACTGACGGTGCGTTCGGCCAACTGCCTGAAGGCCGAGAACATCTACTACATCGGCGACCTGATCCAGCGCACCGAGACCGAACTGCTGAAGACCCCGAACCTGGGCCGCAAGTCGCTCAACGAGATCAAGGAAGTCCTCGCTTCGCGTGGCCTGACCTTGGGTGCTCGTCTCGAGAACTGGCCGCCGCAAGGTCTCGACAAGCGTTGAACTGAACGCAACATCCCGCACGCTTTGAACGTGCAACCGGCGGTACCTGATCCGGCCGCCGGCAATTGAACCAGAAGGAATTCTCATGCGCCACCGTAACGGCCTCCGCAAACTGAACCGCACCTCGTCGCACCGTCTGGCGATGCTGCGCAACATGGCCAACTCGCTGATCCAGCACGAAGCCATCAAGACCACGGTCCCGAAGGCCAAGGAACTGCGCCGTGTGGTCGAGCCCCTGATCACCCTGGGCAAGACCCCGACCCTGGCCAACAAGCGTCTGGCATTCGACCGCCTGCGTGACCGCGACAACGTGGTCAAGCTGTTCGCTGTGCTCGGCCCGCGTTATGCCGCACGTCCGGGTGGCTACAGCCGCATCCTGAAGATGGGCTTCCGCGTTGGTGACAATGCACCGATGGCCTTCGTCGAACTGGTGGACCGTCCTGATGCGGACACTGTTGCCCCGGTCGACGCTGCCGAGTGATCGGATTGTGGTTCCGGTTGAAAATCTCACCGGAATCGCTTGCTGATGACCAAGTTTTCAGCATAGAATCTAATCCTCAGTCGCGGGGTGGAGCAGTCTGGTAGCTCGTTGGGCTCATAACCCAAAGGTCGCAGGTTCAAATCCTGTCCCCGCAACCACAGATTTCGCAGGCAGCTTCAGCTGTGTGCACCGACAGCCGGCAATTCGCTGGCTGTTTTGTTTCAGGGTGGATCCGCTGTCCAGAGCGGTTCAGCCAAGGTTTCAGTCGCGGGGTGGAGCAGTCTGGTAGCTCGTTGGGCTCATAACCCAAAGGTCGCAGGTTCAAATCCTGTCCCCGCAACCAAACAAACAAAAAGCCAACTCACCGAGTTGGCTTTTTGCTTTTGTCAGCCCCTGATGAACACCGTGACCAGCGGCTCCGGGCCTACCTGTCGACTCCAGTGACCATGCACTGTGGCGTCGAAGGTGCTGCCGGCGGGCAGGATATCAGCCGAGTAGAAGTGCTCCCCGGGCGAGAAAACGCGCGACGTGCCGTCCTGCAGGCCGATCTCCATCTGGCCGCCCAGGATGAACACCCACTGCGGGTTCTCGGTGCAATGGAATTCGCTGCGGAACCCCACGGGGCTGTGCCGCAACTGGTAGCCGCCGCTGGGCATCAGCGGCGACAGGCGCGCCGCGGGCTTGCCTTCGGTCAGGGCAATCGACGCCTCGCGGAAGCGGGCGCGGCCGTCGGTGTCGGTGAACAGGATGATTTGGGTGAACGTGCTCATGGCGCATTGTCACCCGGTGGCTTGACCTCCACTTGCACACCTTGTCCCTTGGGCAAAGGCCGCGTGTCGATCCGCACAGGCAGAAACTGCCCGATCACGCTGAAGTTGGTTGCCGCGTGCAGGCTCACGTCGGTGCAGGTGTACCGCGCGGCCCGCCCGCTGCGCCACACGGCCAACGCCAGCGGCAACACCCACTGGTCGGCGAGGTACTGTCCGAGCGCGCCCGCGCTGCTGGCATAGCGTTTGACCTGGCGGGCCACGTCGCCCGCCACGTTTTCGGCGCTGCGCGACTTCTCGCCGATGGCACAGAACACCTCGGTGACGTGCTCGTGGCGCAGCGTGGCCAGCAGGGCGTTGCCGGGGCCCTCGTTCTGGCGCGTGACTGGGATGGTGGAGTGGTCGAATGTCCAGCCGAGCTGCCCGCGCAGCACCTCCAGCTCGCGCTCGGCGATGCTGCGCTTGAGGCCGGGGACCAGGCACTCGGCCTGCTGATCGAGCAGCGCGCCGCGCTCGGTCAGGTCGAATGGTTGCAGTCCCTCGGGGCCGACCGGGTGCAGGTCCACCTCGATCTCGCCGCCTCCGCCGGGGTAGAAGCCACAGCGACGCAGCCGCAGTTCGGCTGGCGCACCCAAGCGTCGCAGCAGCGGCGCGTAGGCGCGCTCGACGAAATGGAAGCTCGGCGCCATTGGGTTGTGCGTGCCGCCCTGCAGCGTCAGGCGCACCGGCGACTCGGCCAGCATCAGCGCCGGCCAGACCGACTGCAGCACCAGCATCACGCTGCCGGCCGTGCCGACGCTGAAGTGGTGCTCGCCGCCGCGCACCGGGCCGGGGGTGAAGCGCAGCGTCTGCGAGCCGGGCGTGGCGCCTTCGACCTGTGCGCCGCTGAGTGCCTGTGCGGCGGTCACGCAGGTCAGGTGCTGGCGCATCAGACCGGGGCGCGGTCGGCGCGCGCGGATTTTTTCGAGCAGGACCGGCTGGCCGGTCACCATGGACAGCGCGAGCGAGGTGCGCAGCACCTGACCGCCGCCTTCTCCCTGAGAAGCGTCGATGTGGATCATGGCGGGTGTTCTTGTGGTCGTCGTGGGGTTCAGTGGATCAGGGGCCGGGGTCGAACCGGCGCACGGTGCTCAGCAGGAACTCGTCGAGCCCGCTCACATCGGGCCGGCCGTCATCGGCCGGGCCTTGGGCGTGGGCCTCCTCCAGCTCGCTCACCAGGAAATCGTGGATCGCCGGCCAGCGCGGCGAGGTGGCGGCCTCGCCCGCGCGCATCTTCACCGCCAGCAACCGGTTGATCTCGGCGATCAGCACGGGGTCGTCCAGCGTGGCCAGCGCCAGGTCGGCGAAGCGCATCGGCGGCGCCCCGCGCCCGGCGCGGATCCAGCGTGCGGCCAGCAGCGGGCGCAGCACGTAGAGGTATTTCTTGTAGCGGACCACCTCGCCGAGCAGGTGCTCACGCAGGTTCTTCTTCGCCATCGACACGTAGTGGTGGTAGCCGCGCACGGTGGAGAAACCGCGTTCGGCCAGCGCCCGGAATCCTGCCATCACCTCGGTCTCTTCGCGGTAGACGATGGGCGAGCGCAGCCACTCCAGCAGCGTGGGGTTCGACGCCTTGAGCAACTGCAGCGCCTTGCGCAATTCCCAGCCGTTGATGTCCAGATCCCCGCTGATCGGCACCTCGATCACGTCGCGCTGCGGCTCCACCGTCAGGTACCACGGCAGGCGCGGGACGTAGAGGAAGCGCACGTCGTAGTCGCTGTCCGGCGAGGCAAAGCCCCAGCCGCGGCTGCCGGATTCGCAGGCGAACAGGATGGTGACGTGGTGGGTCGCCTCGATGCAGCGCAGCTCGTCGAGGATGGTGGCGCGCATGGCCGGCTCGACCGGGTGGGCGCTGAGGATGGTGGTGTTGGTCATGGTCAGTTCAGATAAAACACCTCGCCCACCGGCCGGAACGGCAGCCGCCGGCCCTCGGGCAGCAGGTAGGCATGCGACCGCCGGATCGCCAGCATGCCTGCGCCCACGCCAGCCACTCCGACGCCGACTTGCCGATACCCGGCGCGCCCCAGATGAACACCGGGCACACGGTGGCGACGTGGAGCAGGAACTCGCTGAGCTGGGAGGGGGTCAGGGGGTGGAGGCTTTGCATTTCGTGTCGATCGATCCAGTGTTGCGTCAACGATCCACTGACGCACCCCAAGCGCCGTCATCCTCGCGAATGCGAGGATCTACGTCCGCCAAATACGGTGATTTCCATGCGTGGGTGCCCGCTTTCGCGGGCATGACGGGATGTGTTCGCGCCATGCGTTTTCAAATCGCATGCGACAACCTGTGCATATTCATCCCTTCACGCACACCACCTGCTTCAGCACATAAACCACCTCCACCAGATCCCCCTGCGCAGCCATCACCGCATCGATGTCCTTGTACGCCATCGGAATCTCGTCGATCACGGCCTCGTCCTTGCGGCACTCGACGCCCTCGGTCGCGGCGATCTGGTCGGCCACGGTGTAGAGCTTCTTGGCCTTGGTGCGGCTCATCTTGCGGCCGGCGCCATGGCTACAGCTCTCGAAGCTCTCCGGGTTGCCCTTCCCGCGCACGATGTACGAGCGCGCGCCCATGCTCCCCGGGATGATCCCCAGCTCGCCCTTCTTCGCGCTCACCGCGCCCTTGCGGGTCACGAACACGTCCTCGCCGAAATGGGTCTCGCGCTGCACGTAGTTGTGGTGGCAGTTCACCGCTTCCAGGTGCGTCTCGAACGGCCGGGCGATCACCTGACGAGCCGCGCCGATCACGCGCTGCATCATCACCTCGCGGTTGGCGCGGGCGAATTTCTGCGCCCAACCGACCGCACGCACGTAGTCGCCGAAATACTGCGAGCCTTCCTCGAAATACGCCAGATCCTTGTCCGGCAGATGCACGTCGTTGCGCATCGCGTCTTCCTTGGCCAGCTCGATGAATCGCGTCCCGATCGCGTTCCCCACCCCGCGTGAGCCGGAATGCAGCATGAACCACACCGCGCCGGCCTCGTCCAGGCAGACCTCGATGAAGTGGTTCCCGGTTCCCAGCGTCCCCATGTGCTTGCGGTTGTTGGTGTTCTTCAGCTTCGGGTAGTCGGCGCAGATCGCGTCGAACTCGTCCACCAGCCCCGCCCACGCCGCATCCGCTTCATCGGGCGGTGTTTCCCAGGCGCCATGGTCGCGGCCCCGGCGTTCGGGATTGCGGCCATGCGGCACGGCCTTCTCGATCGCCGCACGCAGCGGCCCGAGGCTGTCCGGCAGGTCTTCGGCGCGCAGCGTGGTCTTGCACGCCATCATCCCGCAGCCGATGTCCACGCCCACGGCGGCCGGGATGATCGCCTTGAACGTCGGGATCACCGAGCCGACCGTGGCACCGATCCCGAGGTGAACGTCCGGCATCGCCGCGACGTGGTGGAACACGATGGGCAGGCGGGCGGCGTTGGTGAGCTGCTGCAGCGCCTCGGACTCGACGGGCACGCCGCGCGTCCACATCTTGAGGGGCACACCGCCGTCGATGGCGATCTCGTCATGGTGAGGGGCGGTGGAGGGGAGGAGGTGGGTGTTCATGGTGACTGAGACAGCGCAATGACTGTGCCAGCTATTTTTCCTGGGAAATCCGGGTGTTGTCGCCTGAATCATTGGATTTTTGGCTAAATTGCTGGCTTGTTGGCTATTCGGCGAGTCGTGTCATGTCCCTGAAAACCGTCGTCATCGGCTTCCTCGGCACCCAGCTCGACGGCGGGCAGGGCGCCGGTCGCTGGGAGAAGTGGCGTCCGACCGTCTCGCTGACGCAGCACGAAGACATGGTGGTCGACCGGCTGGAGCTGCTCTACACGCAGCAGCACCTGCGGCTGGCCGAGCTGGTCAAGGTGGACATCGCGGCGGTGTCGCCCGAGACGCAGGTCAACCTCGTGCCGCTGGTGCTGGACGACCCGTGGGACTTCGGCGAGGTCTACGGTGCGCTCTACGACTGGTCGCGCGACTACCCCTTCGACCCCGAGCGCGAGCGCTACTGGGCGCACATCACCACCGGCACCCACGTCGCGCAGATCTGCCTGTTCCTGCTGGTCGAGGCGCGTTTCCTGCCCGGCGTGCTACTGCAGACCGCGCCGCCGAAGCGCCAGCGCCACGGCGAGCCGGGCGAGTACACGCTGATCGACCTCGACCTGTCGCGCTACGACGGGCTGGCACAGCGTTTCAGCCAGGCCCAGGACGACGCCGTCCGCTTTCTCAAGAGCGGCATCGCCACCCGCAACGCCCGCTTCAACACGCTGATCGACGAAATCGAGCGCGTGGCGGTGCGCTCGAAGGCGCCGATCCTGCTGACCGGGCCGACCGGGGCGGGCAAATCGCACTTGGCGCGGCGCATGTTCGAGCTGAAGAAGTCGCGCCACCAGGTCAGCGGCGCCTTTGTCGAGGTGAATTGCGCGACGCTGCAGGGCGATGGCGCGGCCTCGGCGCTGTTCGGTCACCAGAAGGGCGCGTTCACCGGGGCGGCCACGGCGCGCGCCGGGCTGCTCCGGACGGCGCACGAAGGGGTGCTCTTCCTTGACGAGATCGGTGAACTCGGCGCGGACGAGCAGGCGATGCTGCTCAAGGCCGTCGAGGAAAAGCGGTTCTATCCGGTGGGCGCAGACCGGGAGGTCGGCAGTGACTTCCAGCTCATCGCCGGCACGCACCGCGACCTGCGCGCCGACGTGGTGGCGGGGCGCTTCCGCGAAGACCTGTTCGCGCGCATCAACCTGTGGAGCTACCACCTGCCGGGGCTGACCGAGCGACCGGAGGACATCGAGCCGAACGTGGACCACCTGCTGCAGCTCAACACCGGCGAGACGGGGCAGGTGGTGCGCTTCAACGTCGAGGCGCGGGCACGTTATCTGCAGTTCGCGCAGTCGCCCGAGGCGGTGTGGAGCGGCAACTTCCGTGACCTGGCGGGCAGCATCACCCGGCTGGCCACGCTGGCCGACGGCGGCCGGATCGGCACAGCGCTGGTGGAAGCGGAGATTGGCCGGCTGCGCTGGCTGTGGGCGCACCACGGCGGCGTGGGCCGGGCGGGTGTGGCGCCGAGCGTGTCGCCGGTCGATCTGGCGGCGTACCTTGACGCGCCGACGCTGGCCGGGCTGGACCTGTTCGAGCGGCTGCAGCTCGAAGCCGTGATCGCCGTGTGCCGCAACAGCCGCACGCTGTCGGACGCCGGCCGCGTGCTGTTCGACGTGAGCCGCACGCAGCGCAGCGTGGTCAATGACGCGGACCGGCTGCGCAAGTACCTGGGGCGCTACGGACTGGATTGGGCGCGGGTATCGGGGTGAGGCGAGTGACGCCGTCGCAGCACCACGAAGGTGCATGGGTGCATAGAATTGCCGATTTGAGCGCCACTGCGACGAAAGGCAACCCATGGACATGACCCGACGACACCTGATGGCCGCCAGCGGCGGTGCCCTCTTGGCCGGATGCGGCGGCGGGGAAGAGCTGACCGATGGCACGGCCGTTCCGCCCACCGCCCAGGCCCTCGCCGCCACGACGGGTAGAGCGGTCGCACCTGAGCGTGTCCTGGTCATCGGCGCGGGCATGGCCGGTCTGGCCGCCGCCAAACGGCTGCGCGAGGCGGGCAAGCAGGTGACCGTCCTGGAGGCCCGCAGTCGCATCGGGGGCCGCATCCACACCCATGCCGCCTGGGGCAATGCACGCGTTGATCTCGGGGCCTCATGGATCCATGGCGACAGCGACAGCAACCCGGTCGCCAAGCTCGCCCGCTCCCTGGGCGCGCGCCTGGCCAGAACCAGCCACGACAACTCCGAGAGCTTCGACTCGGACGGCGTGCTCCTGAGTCCGGCGGCCCAGGCCAGTCTCCAGAAACTGCGTGTGCAGATGGAGAGCGTGCTGGCCACCGCGCAGACCAAGAGCGGCAGGGACCAGTCGGTCCGCGACGCGGTGCGGGCTGGCATGGGCTACAACACCCGGTCCGCCAACGACAAGACGCTGATCGACTTTCTGGTCAACAGCACCATCGAGCATGAATACACGGGCGAGGCCACCCGCCTGTCCGCCTGGTGGTACAACAACATCACCGAATACGCGGGCGAAGACGCCCTGTTGGTGGATGGCTACCGGGTGCTGCTGGACGCCTTGGCGGCCGGGCTGGACATCCGGTTCGACCAGGTGGTGAACCGCGTGGCCTACAGCGCGACCGGCGGGGTGACCGTCACGACCAACCGCGCCACCTTCACGGCCAGCCGGGTGGTCGTGACACTGCCGCTCGGCGTCCTGCAGGGGGGCGCGGTGACCTTCTCTCCCGCCTTGCCGACGGCCAAGATGGCCGCGATCTCCCGGCTCGGCATGGGCAGCTACAACAAGTGCTACCTGCTGTTTCCCCGGGCGTTCTGGAACACCAGCGTCGACTGGATCGAGTACATCCCGGACAGCGGCCACGTGGGGCAGTGGTCCCAGTGGGTGAGCTTCTCCCGCCCGACCGGGCGCCCGATCCTGCTGGGGTTCAACGCGGCGGCCTTCGGGCGTTCGATCGAATCGTGGACCGACCAGGACATCGTCGGCGACGCCATGGACACGCTGCGCACCCTGTACGGTGACGCGATTCCCCAGCCGACCGACTTCGCCATCACCCGCTGGTCATCCGATCCCTACGCCCGTGGTTCCTATTCGTGCAATGTGGTGGGCTCCACGCCGACCATGCGGACGAACCTGGCCGCGAGCGTGGTCAACCGGCTCTATTTCGCGGGCGAGGCGACAGAGAAGACCCACTTCGCGACCGTGCATGGCGCGTACCTCTCGGGCCTGCGCGCCGCCAACGAGATCGTGCGGCAGCCCGTCTGAGCAGGACGGGCGCCGCCCGCTCAGACCGCCGCTGTCCAGCGCCGGAACAACGCCGAGATGTCCGCTGGCGTCGTCCGGCAGCAGCCGCCGATCAGCCGCGCACCGCCCTCGGCCCAGTCCATCGCCTGGTCGGCATAGGCGCGGTGTGCGCCGCCGCAGGCGCTGCCGACCAGCCAGGTCTTGCTGACCGGGTCGTACTGCTCGCCCGCGTTCGGGTAGACGAGGATCGGCTTGGTGGTGTTCGCCCGGGCGACGGCCACCAGCGAGGCGATGTGCTGCGGCGCCGTGCAGTTGACACCGATGGCGGCCACCCGCTCGAAGCCGTCGAGCGCGCGCACCACGTCGGCCAGCGGCTCGCCCTGGCTGTCGTGCAGACCGTCGCGGCACGAGAAGCTGATCCACGCCCGCGTCGTGCCGCTGTCGGGCAGCTCCTCCAGCAGCCTCGCCAGCGCCCGCGCCTCGGCCAGACACGGCAGCGTCTCGCACGCGAGCACGTCCGCCCCCGCGCTGGCCAGCACCTGCAGCCGCGGGCGGTGGAAGTCCATCAGCGCCGCCTCGTCCAGCCCGTAGTGGCCGCGGTATTCCGAGCCATCGGCCAGCATCGCGCCATACGGCCCGACCGACGCCGCCACCAGCGGAAAGCGCCGACCGCCGTGGTCCGGCGCGACCGCGGCCTCCTGCCAGAACTGCGCCCGCGCCTCGACCGCGAGCTGCACCGCCAGCCGCATCAGCCGCGCCGCCGCGTCGTGGCCGAGGCCCCGACGCGCGAAGCCCTCGAATGTCGCCTGGTAACTGGCGGTGGTCGCCACGTCGGCGCCCGCGCGGAAGTAGTCCAGGTGCACGGCGCGGATCAGCTCGGGCTGCTCGACCAGCAGCCGCGCCGACCACAGCGCGTCGTTCAGGTCCGCGTCGCGCCGCTCCAGCTCGGTGGCGAGCGCGCCGTCCAGGATCAGCCGCGGGCAGGTCGCCAGCCAGTCCGCGATCACGTCGGCGCTGGCCATCACTTCGCCGCAGCGCCGAAGTAGCGCGCCTGGATCTTGTCGTAGGTGCCGTCGGCCTTGATCTCGGCCAGGCCCTTGTTGAGTGCGGCCAACAGCTCGGCGTTGCCCTTCTTCACCACGAAGCCGTACTGCTCGGGCACGAAGCTGGCGTCGCTGATCGCCTGGAAGCCGGCGGCCGCGTTGTTGGCGACGTAGTGCGCCACCACGCCGTTGTCGGCCACGACCGCGTCCACACCGCCGCTCTCCAGCTCCTTCAGCGCCAGCGGCGTCGATTCGAAGCGCTTGAGCTTGGGGCTGGTCTTGCCGAGCAGCTTGGACACCGCTTCATCGCCAGTGGTGCCGGTCTGCACCGCCACGCGCAGCGGCTTCAGGTCGTCGAAGCGGGTGACCTTCGAGTCCTTGGGCACGGCGATGAGCTGGCGGGCATCGAAGTACGGGTCGGTGAAGTCCATCGACTGCTTGCGCTCGTCGGTGATGGTGATGGCCGAGACGAGGATGTCGCGGTCGCCCTGGCCGAGGGTGTTGAACATGCCTTCCCACGGCGTGTTGACGAACTTCACCTGAATGCCGGCCTTGTCGGCCACGGCCTGCAGCATGTCGATGTCGAAACCGATGATCTCGCCCTTGTCGTTCTGCGACTCGAAGGGGGCGTACACCGCGTCGGTGCCGACGACGTAGACCTTGGCGGCCGGCGCCGGGGCGGGGGGCGCGGCGGCGGCGGTGGTGGCCGCCGGAGCCTCGGTCTTGCCGCAGGCGGCCAGCAGGCCCGCGACACACAGGGCGCCGGCGGTCAGGACAAGTCGGCGGGTCAGGGAGGACAGGGCAGTGGTGTGCATGGGAGGTTTGTCGTCAGGGTTGGATCAGGGTTGGATCAGGGGTGGATCAGGGATGGAAAGAGGGGATCAGGCCTTCAGCGCCTGGTCCAGATCGGCGATCAGGTCGGCGGCGGACTCCAGCCCGACGCTGAGCCGGAACACGCCGTCGCCCGCGTAGCGGCGGTAGTCGGCCAGCGCGTCGCCATGCAGGTCGTAGGTGCTGGCCATCATCTCGTCGGTGCGCAGCAGCACGACCAGGCTGCGCTGGTGGCCGAGCGAGAAGGCGTAGTGGATGAGCTGGAGCCGCTGCGCGAGCTGCGCGGCCATGGCCGGCGCGTCGTCCACCCGGAACGTCAGCACGGCGCCGGGCACGGCCATCTGCCGCTGCGCCAGCGCGTGCTGCGGGTGGCTCGGCAGGCCGGGATAGGTCACGGCGCGCACGGCGGGGTGCGCGCTCAGGAACTGCGCCACGGCCTCGGCGCCCTGGCTCGCGGCGAGCAGGCGCACGCCGAGCGTGTCCAGCCCGCGCTGGATCAGCCAGGCGTTGTGCGCCGACAGCACCGCGCCGAGGTAGACCCCGGCGCGCGCCCGCAGTCGGGCGATCAGGTCGCGGCGACCGACCACGCAGCCGCCGAGCGCGTCGCCGTGGCCGTTCATGAACTTGGTCAGCGAATGCACCACGAGGTCGGCGCCGAAGTCGAGCGGGCGGGTGACGACGGGCGTGGCCAGCGTGGAATCGACCGACAGCAGCGCGCCCTGCGCGTGCGCCAGCGCCGCCACCGCCGACAGGTCGGTCAGGCGCAGCAGCGGGTTGCAGGGCGTCTCAGCGTGGATGAGCCGCGTGTTCGGGCGCAGCGCGGCGGCCACCGCCGACAGGTCGGACAGGTTCACCGCACTGACCTCGACGCCGTAGTCTGGCAGCACCTTGCGCGCCAGCTCGCTCGCCCCGGCGTAGCAGACATCGCTCACGATCAGGTGGTCGCCGGCCTTGAGCAGCGTGAAGAACATCGCCGCGATCGCTGCCACGCCGGTGGCGGTGGCCAGCGCGTCCTCGGCGCCTTCGAGCGCGGCCAGCCGCAGCTCCAGTTGACGCACCGTCGGGTTGCCCCAGCGGGCGTAGAGGTAGGGCAGTTGCGCCAGATCGTCCACGCCGTCGGCCGAGAAGGGCGCCTCGCCGGGCGCGAAGCGGTGGTTGACCGACATCGTCAGGCCGGGGGCGATGGCGCCGGTGACGGGGTCGGTCTGCAGGCCGGCGTGCAGCGCTTGCGTGGACAGTGACCAGTGGTGCGGCTGGCGGGTTTCGGGCGTGGGCATCCGGGGCATTCTGGTGAAGCCGCCCGCGGTTCGGCCGCAAGCTGGTGCTTTGGCGTGCGCGAAAACCGCATGAGACACCCCCTGGGCGCGCCGCTAGTGTTGCGTCAACGATCCACTGTCGCACCCCAAGTGCCGTCATCCTCGCGAATGCGAGGATCTACCCCCAAAGAGGTCATTTCCTGGGGGGGTGCCTTTTGGGGGGGAGGTGTTTGGAACTAGACTTCCTCGCATGCCCGCCACGCCCACCGCTCCCGATCCGCTGGACGCCTTCGACCGCCAGATCCTCACGCTGGTGCAGCGCGACTGCCAGCTCAAGGCCGAGGCGATCGCCAGCCAGATCGGCCTGTCGGCGTCGGCCGTGCAGCGCCGGCTCAAGCGGCTGCGGGCGCAGGGCGTGATCCGCGCGGAGATCGCGGTGCTGGACCGGGCGGCGGCAGGGCGTAGCCTGACGCTGGTGGCCGGGCTGGAGATCGAGCGCGACAACTACGCCGCGCTCGCGGCCTTCCGCGCCTGGGCCGACCGCGAGGACGCGATCCAGCAGGTCTACTACGTCACCGGCCAGGTCGATCTGATCGCCATCGTGACGGCGCGCGACATGGGCGCCTACGACGCGCTGTGCGCCCGGTTGATGGCCGAGAACCCGATGATCCGGCGCATGAACACGCATGTCGTCATCGACGCGATGAAGCTGGGGTTGCAGGTGCCGGTGGAGGCGGCCTGAGCCAGGGCAGAGCATTCAGTTCACGTCACCGGCGCCGGATTGAACAACACCAGCGCATTGCGCAGCTTCCAGTGCTCGGCCCACGTCTTCTTCCCGCTGGCGACCTCCAGCATCAGCCGGAACATCGCCCAGCCCGCTTCCTCGATGGTCTGCTCGCCGTCGGCGATGCGGCCGGCGTTCACGTCCATCAGGTCGTGCCAGCGGCGGGCCAGGTCGGTGCGGGTTGCGACCTTGATGACCGGGCATTCGGCCAGGCCGTAGGGCGTGCCGCGGCCGGTGGTGAAGACGTGCAGGTTCATGCCGGCGGCGAGCTGCAGCGTGCCGCAGATGAAGTCGCTGGCCGGCGTGGCGGCGTAAACCAGCCCGCGCTGGTCCGGTCGCAGCTTCTCGCCCGGCGACAGCACATGCGCGATGGCCGACGAGCCGCTCTTGATGATCGAGCCCATCGCCTTCTCGGTGATGTTGGACAGGCCGCCGGCCTTGTTGCCCGGCGTGGTGTTGGCCGAGCGATCGACGCGCCCGCGGTCCAGATAGCGGTCGTACCAGCCCAGTTCGCGCACGATGGCGTCCGCCACCTCGGGCGTGGCCGCGCGTGAGGTGAGCTGGTCGACGCCGTCGCGTACTTCGGTGTTCTCGCTGAACATCACCGTCGCCCCGGCGCGCACCAGCAGGTCGGCGCAGTAGCCCACCGCCGGGTTCGCCGTCACGCCCGAGAACGCATCCGAGCCGCCGCACTGCACGCCGACCACCAGCGCGCTGGCCGGGACGGTCTCGCGGCGGCGGGCGTTCAGACGCGCCAGGTGCGGCTTGGCGCTGTCCACGATGTCGTCGAGCATCGACATGAAGCCGACATGGTGGTCGGCCTGCAGGCAGATCGTCTCCGGCCCGAGGCCCGCGTCACGCCCGTCGGTGATCGGGAAGCTGCCCGGAGGCAGCAGGCGGTCCGGCTGCAGCTTCTCGCAGCCCAGGCTCACCACCATCACCTCGCCGCCGAAGTTCGGGTTCAGCGAAATGTTCTTCAGCGTGCGGATCGGGATCACCGCGTCTGGCGCGTCGATCGCCACCCCGCAGCCGTAGCTGTGCTCCAGTCCGATCACGTCGTCCACGTGCGGGTACAGCGGCAGCAGCTCGGCCTTGATGCGCGCCACCGCCTGTGCGACGACGCCGGCCACGCACTGCACCGTGGTCGTGATCGCCAGGATGTTGCGCGTGCCGACCGAGCCGTCGGCGTTGCGGTAGCCCTCGAAGGTGTGGCCGGTCAGCGGCTCCTGCACCGGCGCGGGCACGGTCGCCATCGGCAGCCCTTCCAGTTCGCGGGCGGCCGGCATCCGCAGTAGCCGCTCATGCACCCACGACCCGGCGGGGATGTCGCGCAGCGCGTAGCCGATCGGCACGTTGTAGCGCCGCACTACGTCGCCCTGCGCCAGATCGACGAGCGCCACCTTGTGCCCCTGCGGCACCTTGTCGCGCAGCACCAGCCCGGCGCCCGGCATACCGGCCGGCAGCACCGTGCCGGCGGGCAGGCCGCCGTCGTTGGCGACGATGGCGACGTGGTCGTCGGGGTGCATGCGGATGGTCAGTGGCGGGGCGGGCGTGTTCATGCCAGTCATCGTATAACCAGATTGGCCGTTGTGCAAAAGCTTTTGCCCTGATGGAGACTGAGCGAGGGGCTAAGTGGTTTCACTGCTTCGTCGGTTGCCGCATTAGTTGTACGATGACTAACAATCAAAGTTGCAACGCTCCAGGAGACACCGATGTCCATGACCATGAAGAAGCTGGCCTTCGCCGCAGCGGCGGCCCTGCTCACCTTGGCGGCCCACGCCCAGACCTGGCCGAGCAAGCCGGTGACGCTGCTGGTGCCGTTTCCGCCGGGCGGCTCGTCCGACGCGGTGGCGCGTGCCCTGGGGCAGAAGCTGCAGGAGCGCTTCGGCCAGACCTTCCTGGTCGAGAACCGCGCGGGTGCCACCGGCACGATCGGCGCTGGCCAGGTCAAGCGCGCCGCGCCCGATGGCCAGACCTTCCTGGTCACCTCGCTCGGTCCGCTGGTGATCGCGCCGCACCTGCTCAAGGCCGTGCCGTACGACGCGGGCAAGGACTTCGACTACCTGACGGTGGCGGTGCAGGCGCCGAACGTGCTGGTCGTGCCGCCGTCGTCGCCGCACAAGTCGGTGGCCGAGGTGATCGCGCACCTGAAGGCCAATCCGGACAAGATGAGCTTCGCTTCGTCGGGCAATGGCTCCTCCGACCACCTGACGGCCGAGCTGTTCTGGCTGCAGACCGGCACCAGCGGCTCGCACATCCCGTACAAGGGCGGCGGCCCGGCCATCTCCGACCTGCTCGGCGGACAGGTGGACGCCGGCTTCATGAACATCAACTCGGTGCTCCAGCACATCAACGCCGGCAAGCTCAAGGTGCTGGCGATCACCAGCGAGAAGCGCTCGCCGCTGCTGCCCAATGTGCCGACGCTGGGCGAGTCGGGCGTGAAGGGCGCGGACGTGCAGTCGTGGCAAGGCGTGGTGGCGCCCAAGGGGCTGCCGGCGGATGTGCGCACGAAGATGCACGAGGCGCTGGTGGCAGCCCTGAATGACCCCAAGCTGCACCAGCAGTTCACGTCGCTGGGCTTCGAGATCGTCGCCAACACACCGGAGCAGTTCGCCGCTTTCCAGCAGCGCGAGAACGCCCGCTGGAAGCAGCTGATCGAGACCCGCAAGATCACCGCGGACTGACCCGGAAGACGCCGACATGACCATGCCGCTCATCCCTTCGACGCCGCGCATCACCGCGCTGCGCGTGGTCCCGGTCGCCGGCCGCGACAGCATGCTGCTGAACCTCAGCGGCGCGCACGGCCCGTTTTTCACCCGCAACCTGCTGATCCTGACCGACAGCGCCGGGCGCACCGGCGTCGGCGAGGTGCCCGGCGGCGAGAAGATCCGCCAGACGCTCGAAGACGCCCGCGCGCTGGTCGTCGGTCAGCCGCTGGGCGCGCACCAGCGGTTGCTGCAGGAGGTGCAGCAGCGCTTCGCCGACCGCGACAGCGGCGGGCGCGGCCTGCAGACCTTCGACCTGCGCACCACCATCCACGCGGTCACCGCGATCGAGTCGGCGCTGCTCGACCTGCTCGGCCAGCACCTGGGCGTGCCGGTGGCGGCGCTGCTCGGCGAGGGCCAGCAGCGCACGTCGGTGGAGATGCTCGGCTACCTGTTCTTCGTCGGCGACAAGGGGCTGACCGATCTGCCGTACAACGCCGAGCCGGAGGCGGACAACGACTGGAGCCGCCTGCGCCACGAGGTGGCGATGACGCCCGAGGCGGTGGTGCGGCTGGCCGAGGCGGCGCGTGCGCGCTACGGCTTCAACGACTTCAAGCTCAAGGGCGGCGTGCTGGCAGGTGATGCCGAGGTGGACGCGGTCATCGCGCTGCACGAGCGTTTCCCCGACGCCCGTGTGACGCTGGACCCGAACGGCGGCTGGCGGCTCAAGGACGCGATCCGGCTCGGCCAGCGCATGCGCGGCGTCGTCGCCTACGCGGAAGACCCGTGCGGCGCCGAAGACGGTTTCTCCGGCCGCGAGGTGATGGCCGAGTTCCGCCGCGCCACCGGCCTGCCGACCGCCACCAACATGGTCGCCACCGACTGGCGCCAGTTGAGCCACGCGCTGTCGCTGCAGAGCGTGGACATCCCGCTCGCCGACCCGCACTTCTGGACCATGGCCGGCTCGGTGCGCGTGGCGCAGACCTGCCGCGACTGGGGCCTGACCTGGGGCTCGCACTCGAACAACCACTTCGACGTCAGCCTGGCGATGTTCACGCACGTCGGCGCCTCCGCCCCCGGCAAGGTCACCGCCATCGACACGCACTGGATCTGGCAGGACGGCCAGCGCCTCACGAAGGAGCCGCTGCAGATCGTCGGCGGCCATGTGCAGGTGCCGGACAAGCCGGGGCTGGGCGTGGAACTCGACATGGTTGAGGTCGAGAAGGCGCACCAGCTCTACCTGCAGCACGGCCTCGGCGCACGCGACGACGCGATGGCGATGCAGTACCTGATGCCGGGCTGGACGTTTGATCCGAAGCGGCCTTGCATGGTGCGCTGAGCCCCACGACCAACCGAACGCACACGACGAGGACATGCCGCCATGAGCCACTCTCTGCCCGCCCCCAGCGCCGAATCCTCCAACCGCCTGCGCCGCGACCTGCATGCTGGCCGCACCCTGATCGGCCTGTGGCTGTCGCTCGGCAGCCCGATCACCACCGAGGTGGCTGGCGTGGCTGGCTTCGACTGGGTGCTGCTTGACGCCGAGCACGCGCCCAACGACGTGCTCAGCCTGATCCCGCAGCTCATGGCGCTCAAGGACAGTGCCAGCGCCGCGATCGTGCGGCCGTCGTGGAACGACACGGTGGAGATCAAGCGGCTGCTGGACGCCGGCTGCCACAACCTGCTGGTGCCGTTCATCGAGTCCGCCGAGCAGGCCCGCGCGGCGGTGGCCGCCACGCGCTACCCGCCGCTGGGCGTGCGCGGCGTGTCGGTCTCGCACCGGGGCAACCGCTACGGCGCCGACAAGGCGTATTTCCAGAACGCCAACAGCGCGATCACGGTGATCCTGCAGATCGAGAGCCGCGCCGGCGTCGAGGCCGCCGCCGAGATCGCGGCGGTGGACGGCGTGGACGCGCTGTTCGTCGGGCCGTCCGACCTGGCCGCCGCCTACGGGCACCTCGGCAACCCCAACCATCCCGAGGTGCAGGCCGCCATCGCGCAGGTGCAGGCCGCCGCCACCGCCGCCGGCAAGCCCACCGGCATCCTCGCGCCACTCGAAGCCGACGCCCGCCGCTACCTGGCGCAGGGCATCACCTTCGTCGGCGTGGGCAGCGACCTGGGCGTGCTGCGCATGGGCACGCAGGCGCTGGCCGACAAGTTCCGCCATCCCACGAACGCGCCGATCGCCGCGCAGTACTGAATCCGAACCCGCTGACTCCCTTGAACCAGGAATTCCCGTCCATGTCCACTCCCGTACTCCGCCTCGGCTTCATCGGCCTGGGCATCATGGGCACGCCGATGGCGCTGCACCTCGTCGCCGCCGGCCACACGCTGTTCGTCAACACCCGTGGCCCGCTGCCCGACGCGATCGCCGCGACCTCGGCCACGCCCTGCGCGACGGCTGCCGAGGTGGCGCGCCAGGCCGACGTGGTCTTCACGATGGTGCCGGACACGCCGGATGTCGAGCTGGTGCTGTTCGGTGAACACGGCGTCGCGGCCGGTCTGCAGGCCAGTGGTTGCACGACGGCCGACGGCGGGCGCAAGGTCGTGGTCGACATGAGTTCCATCTCGCCGATGGCCACCAAGGCCTTCGCGCAGAAGATCAACGCGCTCGGCGCCGACTACATCGATGCGCCGGTGTCGGGCGGCGAAGTGGGCGCCAAGGCGGCCTCGCTGACGATCATGTGCGGCGGCGACGAGGCGGTGTTCGCCCGCGTGCAGCCGCTGCTGGCGCTGATGGGCAAGAACATCACGCTGGTGGGCGGCAACGGCGACGGCCAGACCACCAAGGTCGCCAACCAGATCATCGTCGCGCTGAACATCGCCGCCGTCGGCGAGGCGCTGCTGTTCGCCAGCAAGGCCGGCGCCGATCCGGCCAAGGTGCGCCAGGCGCTGATGGGCGGGTTCGCGTCGAGCCGCATCCTCGAAGTGCATGGCGAGCGCATGATCAAGCGCACCTTCAACCCCGGCTTCCGCATCAAGCTGCACCAGAAGGATCTGAACCTCGCGCTGTCCGGCGCCCGTGAACTCGGCGTCAGCCTGCCGCAGACCGCCAGCGCGGCGCAGCTCATGCAGGCGTGTGCCGCCAACGGCATGGCCGAGCTGGACCACTCGGCGCTGGTGAAGGCGCTGGAGCTGATGGCCGGCCACGCCGTGCGCCCCGACGCCGCGCAGGGCTGAGCGCGATGACGAGCGCCCGCCCACAGGACCGCCGGGCGCTGCTGCGCCGGATGTTCGACGCGGCGATCGCCGCCGCGCAGCCGGCGCTGTGCCTGCCGCCGCACCTGCCCGCGCCGCCGAAGGGCCGCACGGTCGTCATCGGCGCGGGCAAGGCGTCCGCCGCGATGGCGCGGGCGTTCGAGGACCACTGGACCGGCCCGGTCGAGCGTCTCAGCGGGCTGGTGATCACGCGCTACGGCTATGACGTGCCGTGCCGGCACATCGAGATCGTGCAGGCCGCGCACCCGGTGCCGGACGCCGCCGGGCTGGCCGCGGCCGAGCGGGTGCGGGCGCTGGTGAGCGGTCTGACGGCGGACGACCTGGTCATCGCGCTGATCTCGGGCGGCGGCTCGTCGCTGCTGGTCGCGCCGGGCGAAGGGCTGACGCTCGCCGACAAGCAGCAGGTCAACGCCGCGCTACTGCGCAGCGGCGCCAGCATCGGCGAGATGAACTGCGTGCGGCGCCACCTGTCGGCGCTCAAGGGCGGGCGGCTCGCGGCGCTGTGCCACCCGGCCCGGGTCGTGACGCTGCTGATCTCCGACGTGCCGGGCGACGACCCGATCGACATCGCCTCCGGCCCGACCGTGGCCGACCCGACCACCTGCGCCGATGCGCTGGCGATCGTGGCGCGCTACGGCATCGCGCTGCCCGACAACGTGCGGGCGCTGCTGGAGAGCGGGCGGGGCGAGTCGGTCAAGCCCGGCGATGCGCGGCTGGCGGGCGTCGAGACGCGCCTCATCACCGCGCCGCAGATGGCGCTCGAAGCTGCTGCACAAGTCGTCCGCGACGCCGGGCTGACGCCGCACATCCTCGGCGACAGCCTCGAAGGCGAGGCGCGCGACGTGGGCAAGACGCTGGCTGGCATCGCCCGGCAGGTGGTGCTGCACGGCCAGCCGTTCACGCCGCCGTGCGTGCTGCTGTCGGGGGGCGAGACGACGGTGACGATCCGCGGTGACGGCCGGGGCGGGCGCAATGTCGAGTGCCTGCTGGCGCTGGGTGTTGCGCTCGATGGCCTGCCGGGGATCCACGCCCTCGCGGGCGACACCGACGGCGTGGACGGCATCGAGGAAATCGCCGGCGCCTGCCTCACACCCGACTCGCTGGCCCGCGCCTGGGCGCTCGGCCTCCACCCGCGCACGAGCCTGGACCGCAACGACGGGCATGGATTCTTTCAGGCGCTGGGGGACTCGGTGATAACCGGACCAACGCTCACCAATGTGAATGACTTTCGGGCGATCGTGATCGACCGTTGACCTGCTCCCGTGCTGGTATTACGATTAAATAATTCGTAATACTTTTAGGTGAAGAACACCATGGCCGACGCCACAACCCTGACCAGCAAGGGGCAAGTTACGGTGCCTCGCGAAGTCCGTGACCGCCTGGGACTGAAGGCGGGCGACAAGCTGACCTTCACGCTGCTGAGCGATGGCACCGTCATCATGCGGGCCAAGACCAAGCGGCTGGCCGACCTCGCGGGGATGCTCACTCGGCCTGACCAGCCGAAGGTGTCGATCGAGGACATGAATCCGTTCAAATGAGCATCGCCATTGACACGAACGTCCTGGTTCGGCTGCTCGTCCAGGACGATGCAACGCAGTGCGCTGCCGCTCGCCGTCTGGTGGAGGACGCGGCACAAGCCGAAGAGCCTGTCCTCATCATGCTCTGTGCGCTGCTGGAGACCGAGTGGGTGCTTCGCAGCCGCTACAAGCTCGACAAGACCTCCATCGCAGGCGCTTTCGCGCGCTTGCTCGAAAGCGGTGACGTCGAGTTCGAACACGAGCCGACGGTCGAGGAAACGCTGCATCTCTGGAGCCAGTCATCAAGGGCGGACTTCGCCGACTGCCTCCTCAGTGCGCGCGCGGTTCACCTGGGGCGGTCCAGGTTCATGACCTTCGATGTCGGCGCCTCCCGGCTGCCACGGGCTGAATTGCTGGCCTGACCCTGGCCTACCGAACCGCCCCGGTCGTGTTGACGTAGAGCGCATACACCGAATGGCTCGCCGCCATGAACAGCCGGTTCCCCTTCGCCCCGCCGAAGCAGACATTGGCGCAGCGTTCGGGCAGATGGATGTGGCCGATGGGCTGGCCGGCGGGGTTGTAGACGCGCACGCCGTCGAGGGATTCCGGGTCGGCGCCCGGCGCACCATTGCTGCCGAAGCCGCACCACAGATTCCCCGCCACGTCGCAGGCCATCCCGTCGAGCGCCCCCGGCCCGTCGGCATTGACGTGCAGCCGCTTGTTCGACAGCGTGCCGTCGGCGGCGTGGTCGTAGGCCCAGATCAGGCGGTGCGGTGCGGCGCGGCTCTCGATCACGTAGAGCACCGACTCGTCCGGCGAGAACGCCAGCCCGTTCGGCCCGTCCAGGTCGTCGATCGGACAGTCGAGCCGGCCCGTCGCAGTGTCGATCCGGTAGACCCCATGCGGGCGCTCGGCCTCGGCGGGTTCACCTTCCCAGTGCCCGCCGATGCCGAAGCTCGGGTCGGTGAACCAGACCGCGCCATCGCGGCGGCACAGCGTGATGTCGTTGGGCGAGTTCAGCCGCTCCCCCGTCGGCCCCTCGAACCGGTCGGCGAGCACGGTGAGGCGCCCGTCGTGCTCGGTGCGTGTCACGCGCCGCGTCAGGTGCTCGCAGGTGACGAGCCGCCCTTGCGCGTCACGGGCGTGGCCGTTGGCGTTGTTCGACGGCTCGCGGAACACGCTCAGCGCGCCGGAGCAATCGTCCCAGCGCAGGATGCGGTTGTTCGGGATGTCCGACACCAGCAGGTAGCGCCCGTCGCCGAACCACACCGGCCCCTCGGCCCAGCGCAGCCCGGTGGCCAGCCGCTCGACACTGGCGTTGAACAGCCGCAGCTTCAGGAAGTCCGGGTGCAGGACTTCGACGGCGGGATCGGGGTAGCGCAGCGACAGCGGCTCCATGCTCATTCCCCCGCGAAGAACGGCCCGGTGCGCACGAACGCACCGCCCTGGTAGCGCACGGCCGGGTCGTCGCGGTCGAGCGTGGGCTGGCGGGCCTCGACCTGTGCGCGGAACACGTCCGACGAGTCCTGCGGCCGGTAGCCGATGTGGCGGGCGGGCGTGTTGTCCCACCAGGTCGTGGCGTTGTCGCTCATGCCGTAGATGACGCTGTGGCCGACCACCGGCGCGGTGAGCGCGGCCACGACCAGCCGCTCGGTGTCGTCGTAGCTCATCCAGGTGGCGAGCATGCGGCGGTCCTTCGGCTCGGTGAACGACGAGCCGATGCGCAGGCTCACCGTCTCCAGGCCGAAGCGGTCCCAGTAGAGCTGCGCGAGGTTCTCGCCGAAGGCCTTGCTCAGGCCGTAGAAGCCGTCCGGGCGGACCGGGTCGCGCGGGCTGACGACCTCGTCCTGGCGGTAGAAGCCGGTGACGTGGTTGGAGCTGGCGAAGACGATGCGTTTGACGCTGTGGTGGCGGGCGGCTTCGTAGAGGTTCACCATGCCGGTGATGTTGCCGTCGCGGATGGCCTCCCAGGTCTGCTCGGTCGAGACGCCGCCCATGTGGACGACGGCGTCCACGCCTTCCAGCGCGGCGAACACGGCGGCCTTGTCGGCGAGGTCGGCCGGGGCGATTTCCTCGCCAGGGCCAGCGTCGCCCAGGGCGTTGCCCCGGGCGCTCAGGCGCAGCGTGTCGCAATAGGCCTTCAGGCGCGGGCGCAGTTCGCGGCCGAGGTTGCCGGCGGCGCCGGTCAGCAGCAGCCGCTTGAAGCGGATCGGGGAAATGGGGTGGGTCAGCATGACGGCTCAGGGGTTACTTGAAGAGATTCGGCAGCCACAGCGAGAAGGCCGGCACGTAGGTCACGAACACCAGGCAGGCGCCCAGCGCACCATAGAACGGGCCGATCGTGCGCATCACCTGGCCGACCGAGATTTCCCCGATCGCACATCCGACGAACTGCACCGAGCCGACCGGCGGCGTGTTCAGCCCGAGCGCGCAGTTGATGAGCATGATGATCCCGAACTGCACCGGGTCCATGCCGAACTGCATCGCGATGGGCAGGAAGATCGGCGTGCAGATCAGGATGGTCGCGGCCATGTCCAGGAAGGTGCCCAGGATGAACAGCAGCACGTTGATCATCAGGAAGATCACCCACGGCTCGCTCGACACGGACGTCATCAGCTCGCCGGTCTTCTGCGGCACTTCGTAGAGCGCCATGAAGTAGCCGAACGCCGCCGAGATGCCGATCAGCAGCAGCACCACGCCCGTGGTCTTGCATGCCTTGGCACATGCCTTCAGGAAGTTCTTCCAGCTCAGCGACTTGTAGACCAGCGTCGTGATCAGCAGCGCCCAGGCCACGGCGATCGAGGCCGATTCGGTCGCCGTGAACGCACCCGACAGGATGCCGCCGAGGATGATCACCACCACCATCAGCCCCGGCAGCGAGGCCAGGAACGCCGTTAGCACCGCCGGCCAGCCACCAAACCCGCCCGGGCGCACCGGGTAGCCGCGCTTGATCGCCACCCAGTAGGCGGCGGCGAGGTTGCACAGCGTCAGGATGATCGCCGGCACCAGTCCGGCCAGCATCAGGCTGAGCACGCTGACCGAGGCGATGCCCGAGGTGGCCAGCGTGTAGATGATCAGGTTGTGCGAGGTCGGCATGACCGCGCCGACCAGCGAGGCGTGCGTGGTGACGTTGACGGCGTAGTCGGCGTCGTAGCCTTCCTTCTTCATCAGCGGGATCATCACCGAGCCGATCGCCGACACGTCTGCTAGCGGCGAGCCGGCGACGCCGCCGAAGATGGTGCAGCCGAGCACGTTGCTCATGCCCAGCCCGCCGCGTACATGGCCGACCAGGCTGTTGGCAAAGCGCACGATGCGGTCGGCGATGCCGCCGTAGAGCATCAGCTCGCCGGCGAAGACGAAGAAGGGGATGGCCAGGAAGCTGAAGACCTGCATGCCGCCGACCATCTTCTGGAACACGATAGCGATGGGCAGGCCCGCCGCCAGGATCGTGGCGACCGAGGACAGTCCGATCGCGAACGCCACCGGCACCCCCAGCAGCAGCAGGACGGTGAAGCTCACCGCGAGAATCGTCAGTTCCATGCCGGCACCACTTCCTCACCGCGCACCAGGGCGATGATGTGTTCGATCGAGAACAGCACGATCAGCACGCCGGCGATGACCACCGGCACATAGTCGATGCCGTCGGGCACGGGCAGCATCGGTTTTTTCTCGCCCCACTTGGCGCTGGCCCACATCCAGCCGCCCTGGGCCATCAGGAAACCGAACAGGCCGACCAGCGCGTGGATCAGCAGCTCGATCCGGTGGCGCCAGCGGTCCGGCAGCAGCGCGACCATCGACTCCAGCCCGATGTGGCCGGCGTCGCGCACGCCCACCGCCAGCCCGAACGCCGTGACGAACAGCACCAGCAGCATCGACAGCGCCTCGGCCCAGGTGGGGGTGTCATTGAAGACGTAGCGGCCGATCACCTGGTACTGCACGCACAGGATCACCGCGATCAGCCCCACCACCGCCAGCACGAGGCTGAGCTTGGACAGGGCCGCACAGAACTTGGTGTACATGGTTGCTCGCGCTTTGCTCCCCTCTCCCAGCGGGAGAGGGGTTGGGGGTGAGGGAGAAACGGGTCTTGCGGGTCTTACTTGGTGTCCTGGATCGCCTTGACCAGCCGCTTGAGGTCCGGCGTCGTCATGAACTTGTCATAGACCGGGCCCATCACCGCCTGGAAGGACTTCTTGTCCACCTCGGTGATCTCGGCGCCGCCGGCCTTGACGATGGCGAGCGACTTGGTTTCCTGCTCGTCCCACTTCTTGCGCTGGAAGGCGACCGACTCCTTCGCCGCGGCGCGCACCATGTCCTGCTCGGCCTTGGGCAGCTTGTCCCAGACGATCTTGGACATCAGCAGCATCTCCGGCGCCATCGAATGCTCGGTCTTCGAGTAGAACTTGGCCGACTCGTAGTGCTTGACGCTGTCATACGACGGGATGTTGTTCTCGGCGGCGTCGATCAGGCCGGTCTTCAGGCCGGTGTAGACCTCGCCGAAGGGCATCGGCGTGGCGTTGCCGCCCATCGCGCCGACCAGCGACACCCACAGATCCGACTGCTGCACGCGCACCTTCATGCCCTTGACGTCGGCGACCGTCTTGATCGGCTTCTTGGCATAGAGCGAGCGCGCGCCCGAGTCGTAGAAGGCCAGGCCGATGAAGCCCTGGTCTTCGCAGGATTTCAGGATCTCCTCGCCGACCGGGCCGTCGAGCGACTTGCGCATGTGCTCGATCGAGCTGAACAGGAAGGGCATCGTCGGCACCAGCGTCTTCTGGCAGACGCCGTTCATCGGGCTGATGTTGACGCGGGTCATCTCCAGCGCGCCGATCTTCACCTGGTCGATGGTTTCCTTCTCGTTGCCGAGGGCGCCCTTGTTGAAGACCTTGATCTTGTATTTGCCGCCGCTCTTCTGTTCGAGGAGCTGGCTCATGTGCTTGACGGCGGCGACCGTCGGGTAGTCGTCCGAGTTGTGGATGTCGGCGGAGCGGAACTCGGCGGCATGGACGCTGGACAGTGCCGCCGCGGCGATCAGGGCGGCCAGCAGGCGGGGGGTGTGCGAAGTCTGGATCGTGGGCATGGGGTGTCTCCTCGGGTGAAGGTCATCGACAGAGGAGATTAAACGTTTAACTTAGAGACAGGGTCAAGATTGACTTTCTAGGTGTTAGCCCGATTCGGGTTATATGGAACCATCGGGAAGTAAACGTTTAACTCCGCGATGCCCTAGAATCTGCAGCCATGGCCTCTGTACCCGACGCACCCGACACCCCCACCCGGCGCCGCAAGCCCGCCACCATCCGCGACGTCGCCGACGCGGCCGGCGTGTCCACCGCGACGGTGTCCAAGTTCATCAACGGCGGCCAGCGCTTCACCCGGGAGGTCGAGGAGCGCGTGACGGCGGCTGTGCGCGAACTCGGCTACAGCTCCAACCCGATGGCGCGCGGCATGATCACCGGCCAGACCGGCAACGTCGGCATCGTCATCCTCGACATCTGCAACCCGCACTTCACCAGCCTGGTCAAGGGCGCGTCCCGCGTGGCCGAGCGTGCCGGGCTGAACCTGCTGTTCACCGACACCGCCGAAGGCCACACGCCCGAGCTGACCATGCTGCAGGCGCTCAGCCGCCGGGTGGACGGCATCATCGTCAGTGCACGGCTGTCCGAGGTGGCGATCGAGTGGCTCAAGCACGCGGGCCTGCCCGTCATCTACTACGGCGGCCAGCAGCCGGATCCCGGCTGCTACAGCGTCGGCGTGGACAACCGGGCGGCGGCGCAGATGCTGGGGCGCCACCTGCGCGACCTGGGCCATCGCCGCATCAGTTATGTCGGGTTCAGCGGCGCACGCTGGAGCAGCGAGCGCTGGAAGGGCTTGCAGGACGCCTTCGACGGCAGTGACGGCGTGCTGAGGCTGTTCGATGTCGAGGCAGCGGTGGCGGAGGAGGGCGAGCGGGTGGCGTCGTCCGTGCTGCTCAGCGCCGAGCCGCCGGATGCGGTGGTGACCTACAACGACCTGGTGGCGCTCGGCTTGCTCGGGCAGGCGCAGGCGCTCGGGCTGCGGGTGCCGGACGATGTGTCGATCGCCGGGTTCGACAACATCATCTACGGGCGCTACGCCAGTCCTGCACTGACGACCGTGGACACCGCCAGCGAGCTGACCGGCGAGACGGCGATGCAGCGCCTCATCGAGCGCATCCGGGGCGATGCCGCGGTGTCGGGCGGCGGACACGAGACACTGGCCTCGCGGGTCATCGCGCGCGGGTCGACCGCCCGGCGCGTGGTACGGACCTGAGGCGGGTGCGGCCTTGAATCTGGACTTGATACAGTGACACGCACTCCTCTGCCCGCCTCCTCCATGACCCCGTCGACTTCTGCCCGCCGCCGCCCCCGTACCCTGGCGCTCGAACTGGTCGAATCCCTCGGCGACCGCATCCGCAACGGCCAGTTCGCGGCGGGCGACAAGCTGCCGACCGAGTCGGCGATCATGGTCGAGTTCGCCGTCAGCCGCACCGTCGTGCGCGAGGCGATTTCGCGGCTGCAGGCCGCCGGCCTGGTCGAGACGCGCCATGGCATCGGCACCTTCGTGCTGGAGCTGGGCGATGCGCCGGGTTTCCGGATCGCGCCGGAGCAGATGGCGACGCTGCGCGACGTGATCGCGGTGCTGGAACTGCGCATCGGGGTCGAGACCGAGGCGGCAGCGCTGGCCGCGCAGCGCCGCACCGACGCCGATCTGGCGGCGATGCGCACGGCGCTGGACACCGTCGTGCAGGCGGTCGAGGATGGGCGGGACGCGATCGGCGCGGATTTCCAGTTCCACCTGGAGATTGCGCGCGCCACCCGCAACCACCACTTCGCCGACCTGATGACCGCGCTGGGCAGCCGGATCATCCCGCGCGCGCGCCTGGAGCAGTCCGAGGCGCTCGACCCGGAGCGGCTGCGCTACCTGCGCCGCGTCAACGCCGAGCATGAGAGCATCTTCGACGCCATCGCCGGCCAGGACCCGGACGGCGCGCGGGCGGCGATGCGCACGCATCTGGCGAACAGCCGCGAGCGGCGCCGACGCGCACAGGCCGAGGCGGGTTAGTGTCCCGCGCCCAGTCCCGTGAACTCGGCTGAGCGCCCGCTGGCTGGATGCAGGAGACGGCAGGAGCTTTCGCTGCCACGCGGCAGGGGCTGTGCCTGCGCCTCGTAGGGCGCGGGCAGACCGCCGTGCAACAGCGTGCCGACGTTGGCGCAGTCCTGCACGGGTCGGCAGCGCCCGGGCTCTGCCCGGTGGCCCGTCACCAGGCAGCCGCCCTGGTTCATCAGCATGGCGGTACTGGCTGCGCCGGCCAGGTGCTGCAGCGCGACACCATCCGCTCCGGTCTGCAGGTCGACCAGTCGCGGCAGCGCGATGGCCGAGGCGGTGCCGATCGCGAGGAGGACGGCGATCTGCTCGATGAGGGCGAAGCCGCTGGAGGTTCGTCGTGGCATGGCTGCTCTTTCGCGCGCTCGTGGTCTGTGGCGTGGCCAGTGTCCCGGGGCGCGTCGCAGGTGACCATCCCCGTGTCGCACGGCGCCTGCACCGGATCCGGGTGGGGCGCCGGTGGCACGAGCGGCATCGAAATCAGTGTCGGACAATGGCGGGATGATTCCCGACGAAGCCCTCCAGTCCTGGACCCCCACCTCGCCCGGCGAAGCGCGTGCGCTGGTGCAGGCCGTGCGCGACAGTGCGCGCCACCGCGCTGTGGTGTTGTCCGATCCGCCGCCCGAGCCGACCAACTGCTGCGACAGCGGCTGCATCGGCTGTGTCTGGGAGGCGCACTACGGCGAGGTGGCCTATTGGCGCGACGAGTCGATCCTGCGCTGGTCCGCGTGAGCAGGAGCGGATAGTTCTTGCGCTGGTGATCGGCGCTGTGTGATAATCGCGAGCTTTTCGGGCTGCAATTAAAATTGCGCCCATTTTCGTCGTTCCGGTTCGGTCGGCCCCTTGCGGGGCGGGTTGAGGCGGCAACAACTTAGTCAGCCCGGCCAATCGCTGTCGGGTTATTGGAGAAGAACCATGAGTCTTAGCAATCGCCTCGGATTGCTGGGCCGCAAGGTGGGCATGATGCGCATCTTCACGGACGACGGTGATACCGTGCCCGTGACCGTGCTGGACGTGTCCAACAACCGCGTTGCCCAGGTCAAAACCGTGGAAACGGACGGCTATACCGCACTGCAAGTCACGTTCGGCGCCCGCAAGGCCTCCCGCGTGAACAAGCCGGAAGCCGGACACCTGGCCAAGGCCGGTGTCGAAGCTGGTGAGCTGCTGCAAGAGTTCCGCGTGACCGCCGACGTGGCCGCGGAATACAAGGCTGGCGCCACCCTGCCGGTCACTCTGTTCGCTGCAGGCCAGACCGTCGACGTGCAAGGCACCTCGATCGGCAAGGGCTTCGCTGGCACCATCAAGCGCCACAACTTCAGCTCGCAGCGCGCGTCGCACGGCAACAGCCGTTCGCACAACGTGCCGGGCTCGATCTCCATGGCGCAGGATCCGGGCCGCGTGTTCCCGGGCAAGAAGATGACCGGCCACATGGGCGACGAAACCGTCACGACCCAGAACCTGGACATCGTGCGCGTTGACGAAGCCCGCCAGCTGCTGCTGGTCAAGGGTGCCGTCCCGGGTTCGAAGGGTGGCTTTGTCACCGTGCGTCCCGCCGTGAAGGTCAAGCTCAAGAAAGGGGCCAACTGATGCAGCTCGAGCTCCTGAATGAACAAGGCCAAGCGTCCGCCAAGGTCGATGCTTCGGACGCCGTGTTCGCCCGTGACTACAACGAATCCCTGATCCATCAGGTCGTCGTTGCCTACCAGGCCAATGGCCGCCAAGGCACCCGCGCCCAGAAGGACCGCGAGCAGGTTCACCACTCGACCAAGAAGCCCTTCCGCCAGAAGGGCACCGGCCGCGCACGCGCCGGCATGACCTCGTCGCCGCTGTGGCGCGGGGGCGGTCGGATTTTCCCGAACCTGCCGGAAGAAAACTTCTCGCAGAAGATCAACAAGAAGATGTACCGCGCCGGCATGGCCGCCATCTTCTCGCAGCTCGCCCGCGAAGGCCGTCTGGTGGT
Source organism: Sphaerotilus sp. (assembly GCF_034519685.1). Lineage (GTDB taxonomy): Bacteria > Pseudomonadota > Gammaproteobacteria > Burkholderiales > Burkholderiaceae_C > Sphaerotilus. The sequence continues at coordinate 475,745 of NZ_JAXHOF010000006.1, forward strand.
GGTGGACTCGCTGTCCGTCGAAGCCCCCAAGACCAAGCTGCTGGCCGCCAAGCTGAAGGCCATGAACCTGGAACACGTCATGGTCATCGCCGACCAGATCGACGAGAACCTGTTCCTGGCTTCGCGCAACCTGGCCAATGTGCTGGTTGTCGAGCCGCGTTTCGCCGATCCCCTGTCGCTGGTCTTCTACAAGAAGGTCGTCGTCACCAAGGGTGCGATCGACAAGCTCCAGGAGATGTTCGCATGAGCCGCGCTCCCATCAATCGCAATTTCTCGGAAGGCCGTCTGGCCCAGGTGCTCGTGGCACCGATCATCTCCGAGAAGGCCACCGGCATCGCCGAGAAGCACAATCAGGTGCTGTTCAAGGTGCTGCAGGATGCCACCAAGCCCGAGATCAAGGCCGCTGTCGAACTGATGTTCAAGGTCGAAGTGGACTCGGTGCAGGTCGTCAACCAGAAGGGCAAGACCAAGCGCTTCGGTGGACGCATCGGTCGCCGTGACCATGTGCGCAAGGCGTACGTGTCGCTGAAGGCCGGGCAGGAACTCAACTTCTCCGGGGAGGCCGCGTAATGGCTGTCGTCAAGGTCAAACCGACTTCGCCTGGCCGCCGCGGCGTCGTCAAGGTTGTTCACAAGCACCTGCACAAGGGCGCTCCGGAAGCTTCGCTGCTGGAACCCCAGAAGCAGAACTCCGGCCGTAACAACAACGGTCACATCACGGTTCGCCACAAGGGCGGTGGTCACAAGCACCACTACCGCGTGGTCGATTTCGTGCGCAACAAGGACGGCATCCCTGCCAAGGTCGAGCGCATCGAGTACGACCCGAACCGCACGGCGCACATCGCCCTGCTGTGCTACGCCGACGGCGAGCGTTCGTACATCATCGCTCCCCGTGGTCTGGAAGCGGGTCAGACGGTCCTGAGCGGCGCCGAGTCGCCGATCAAGGCCGGCAACACGCTGCCGATCCGCAACATCCCCGTGGGCTCCACGATCCACTGCGTCGAGATGATGCCGGGCAAGGGCGCGCAGATCGCGCGTTCGGCCGGTACCTCGGTGACGCTGATGGCGCGTGAAGGTGTCTACGCCCAGGTGCGTCTGCGCTCGGGTGAAGTGCGCAAGATCCACATCGACTGCCGCGCGACGATCGGCGCAGTCTCCAACGAAGAGCACAACCTGCGCCAGTACGGCAAGGCCGGTGCGATCCGCTGGAAGGGCATCCGTCCGACGGTTCGTGGTACCGCCATGAACCCGGTGGACCACCCGCACGGTGGTGGCGAAGGCCGCACCGGCGAGGGCCAGGCGCCTGTTTCGCCGTGGAACACCCTGACGAAGGGCTACCGCACCCGCAACAACAAGCGCACGCAGAACATGATCGTGTCGCGTCGCAAGAAATAAGGGGTAGTAGCTCATGTCTCGTTCACTGAAAAAAGGTCCGTTTGTTGACCACCACCTGCTGAACAAGGTCGAGAAGGCTGTCGCCATCAAGGACAAGAAGCCCATCAAGACCTGGTCGCGCCGTTCGACGATCCTGCCCGAGTTCATCGGTGTCACGATCGCCGTGCACAACGGCAAGCAGCATGTGCCCGTGTATGTGACCGACCAGATGGTCGGCCACAAGCTGGGCGAGTTCGCGCTGACCCGTACGTTCAAGGGTCACCCGGCGGACAAGAAAGCCAAGCGCTAAGGAGCGGCGACGATGGAAACTCAAGCAATCGTCCGCGGCGTCCGCCTGTCCTGCGACAAGGGTCGTCTGGTGGCTGACCTGATCCGCGGCAAGAAGGTCGGTCAGGCCCTCGACATCCTGAACTTCACGCAGAAGAAGGCCGCCGGCATCATCAAGAAGGCGCTGGAGAGCGCGATCGCCAACGCCGAGCACAACGACGGCGCGGACATCGACGAACTCCGCGTCACCTCGATCTACGTGGAGCAAGGTGCCACGCTGAAGCGTTTCTCCGCACGGGCCAAGGGCCGCGGCAACCGCATCAGCAAGCCCACCGCGCACATCTACGTGACCGTCGGCAACTAAGGCAGGAAGAAATCCATGGGACAGAAAATCCATCCGATCGGGTTCCGCCTGCCGGTCACGCGCAACTGGTCGTCGCGCTGGTACGCCGGCAACCGTCAGTTCGCGGCCATGCTGGCTGAAGACATCGAAGTTCGCGAGTTTCTGAAGAAGAAGCTCAAGAGCGCCGCCGTGTCGCGCGTCCTGATCGAGCGCCCCGCCAAGAACGCCCGCATCACCATCTTCTCGGCACGTCCGGGCGTGGTGATCGGCAAGAAGGGCGAGGACATCGAGAACCTCAAGCTGCAACTCGCCAAGATGCTCAAGGTGCCTGTCGCCGTGAACATCGAGGAAGTGCGCAAGCCGGAAGTCGATGCGCAGCTGATCTCCGAATCGATCACCCAGCAGCTCGAAAAGCGCATCATGTTCCGCCGCGCGATGAAGCGCGCGATGCAGAACGCGATGCGTCTGGGCGCCCTGGGCATCAAGATCATGTCGGCCGGTCGTCTGAACGGCATCGAAATCGCGCGCACCGAGTGGTACCGCGAAGGCCGCGTGCCGCTGCACACCCTGCGTGCGGACATCGACTACGGCTTCTCGGAAGCCAAGACCACCTACGGCATCATCGGTGTCAAGGTGTGGGTCTACAAGGGCGACCGCCTGGCCAATGGCGAAGCACCGGCTGCCGCACGCGAAGAGCGTCCGGAAGACGACCGCCGTCGCCGTGGTCCGCGCAATGACCGTCCGGGCGAACAGCGCCGTGGCCCCCCGCGTGCAAACGCTGACCGCCGTGGCGGTACGGGTGCCAACGCTGGTGTGCCGGGTGCTGACGGCGGTGCCGTCAAGCGCGTGGTCCGTGCAGCCGCACCGGCCGCCGCCCCCAAAGGAGAATAAGGAATGTTGCAACCGTCGCGTCGCAAGTTCCGTAAGGAACAAAAGGGCCGCAACACCGGCGTCGCCACCCGTGGCGCTCTGGTGTCGTTCGGTGAGTTCGGTCTGAAGGCCACGGAGCGTGGCCGCATCACCGCTCGCCAGATCGAAGCCGCCCGTCGTGCCATCTCGCGCCACATCAAGCGCGGTGGCCGTGTCTTCATCCGCATCTTCCCGGACAAGCCGATCTCGCAGAAGCCGGCCGAAGTGCGCATGGGTAACGGCAAGGGCAATCCGGAGTACTACGTCGCTGAGATCCAGCCCGGCAAGGTGCTCTATGAACTCAATGGTGTGCCGGAAGCGCTGGCCCGTGAAGCCTTCACGCTGGCTGCCGCCAAGCTGCCGCTGCGCACGACCTTCGTGTTGCGCCAGTTCGGTACCTGAGCAAGGGGAACATGAATGAAAGCTTCTGAACTCCGCGCCAAGGACGTCGCTGCGCTCGAAAAGGAAATCAGCGATCTGCTGAAGGCCCATTTCGGTCTGCGCATGCAGAAGGCGACCCAGCAACTGACCAACCACACGATGCTGCGCAAGACGCGTCGTGACATCGCTCGCGCCAGGACCATCCTGACCGAGAAGAAGAAGGGAGCCGCCCAATGAGCGAAGCCCAAGTCCAGACCGCTGCCGCCCCGGCGCAGAAGAACACCCGTACCCTGGTCGGTCGCGTGGTCAGCGACAAGCGTTCCAAGACGGTCACCGTCCTGGTCGAGCGTCGCGCCAAGCACGAGCTGTACGGCAAGATCGTGGCCCGTTCGCGCAAGTACCACGCCCATGACGAGACCAACCAGTTCAAGCTGGGCGATCTGGTCGAGATCTCGGAAAGCCGCCCGCTGTCCAAGACCAAGAACTGGGTCGTGACGCGTCTGGTCGAGAAGGCGCGTCTGGTCTAAGCGACCTGTTGACGACCTGATACGCGACAGTTTCCGGGGTCTTGCAGACCCCGGACGACGCAAAAACCGGCACGCTGGGATACTGGCGGCCGGTTTTTTTACGCCGGAACTTTTCTTTTCCCACCTGAACGGAGAACCCTCCCATGCTGAAGATTGGCGACCAACTGCCCGCGGGCACCCTGTTCGAATACGTCGAAGTCGAGGGCAACGGCTGCTCGATCGGCCCGAACGCCTTCGATGTGGCCAAGGAAACCGCAGGCAAGAAGATTGCCATCTTCGCGCTGCCAGGGGCCTACACCCCGACCTGTTCTGCCCAGCACCTGCCGGGCTACATCGCCCAGGCGGAAGCGTTCAAGGCAGCGGGCGTGGACGAGATCTGGTGCGTGTCGGTCAATGACGCCTTCGTGATGGGCGCCTGGGGCCGTGAGAACGACGCCGCCGGCAAGGTCCGCATGATGGGGGACGGTGGCGCGCTGTTCACGCAGGCGACTGGCCTCGTGCTCGATCTGACTGCCAAGGGCTTCGGCGTGCGCTCGCAGCGCTACTCGATGCTGGTGGACAACGGCGTCGTGAAGACGCTCAACGTCGAAGGCCCGGGCAAGTTCGAGGTCAGCGACGCGGCGACGCTGCTGGCCCAGGCTCAGGGGTAAAACGCGGCCAGCGTGTAGCCCGCGATGCGCTGGTTGGCGCTGGTGAACTCCAGCGCCCAGCTGGCATCGCTCTGCGCCGCCAAGGTGTCGCCCTGCCGAAACTCTGCGGGCGACAGCACGCGGCGCAGCACTACCGCGCCGGCGATGTCCGTGAGGCTGAGTTCGATGTGCGGTGCCGCCACGGCATGGGTTGCACGGTTGTGCAGCGTCACACCGAGCAGGTAGCCTGCTGCATCTGGGGGGCGGCTGAGCGTGGTGCTGTCGACGACCAACGCGTCGAGCTGCTGTGGTGCCTGCAGCTGGCATTGCCACATCTGCTGGCATGCCTGCGCGAGCAGCGCTTGGGTCGCGGGCCAGCGGGCGGCGATCAGGTCGTGCCAATGCCGGGCAGCCTGTGCCGTCAGCAAACCGGCCAGCAGCAGTGCGACGATCCCCAGCCCCGCACGAACGATGGGCCGGTGCCAGCGGGCCTGGCTGTCGGCGCGGCGCACGAACTCCGGCAGCGGAATGGCACCGAACACCGAGTCAGCCGCCTGCTTCGAGGGCGACAGCGGGGTCATGACAGCTTCATCCGGGGCCGCGGGTGTGGTCGCCACAGGGACGGCGGGTGCGGGCACGGTGTCCGACACGGACACCGGCGGTACAGCCGCCACCGGGGCGAGGCTCAGGTCCAGTGTCTTTTCCAGGTCAAGGTCACCGCTTGCGGGTGTTGATGCGGGGGCGGGTGGACTGGGTTCTGGGCCGGCGAGGGCCTGGGCCACCGCCGGTTGCCGTGCCTCGGCTTCCGGTGCGGCGACGGGCGGTGGCGGTACGGGTGTCGGGGATGATGTTGCAGGTGACGTCGGAGATGACGTCGGAGATGACGTCAGGGGTTCCGGCGTTGCCGGTGCTGCTGCCAGCGGGGCTGGCGCCGTGGGCATGTCCAGCGGCAGATCAACCTCCGGACGGCCATCACGGCGCAGACGGGCCGCGGCGAATGCCCCAAAGGCTTCCGAGCGAAATTCGAGCGTGGTGGCCGGGTAGACGGTTTCGTCGCCCGGTGCTGCTGCATCGAAATCTCCCCCCGCCAGCAGGCTGTCCGGCACCGGATCGGCGAAGCTGGAACCGCGCAGGAATTCCTCGGCCGGCAAGGCAGGCACTGGCAGGCTGGTGTCCGCGCTGGTGGTGCGCCAGGCGCCCGGATCAGGCTGGGTCGGCGCCATGCCTCGCTCGGGTTCCTGGACCGACGGATCCCAGGTGGCGGCGCGGCGGTGGCTGATTTCTACCCGCGTCGGCGGGGCCGCTGGTGGCGTGGGGCGTTGCTGCAGCGCTTGCTGGCGCTCGCGCAACACCCGACCGTCGGAGAACATCGCCGGACGGGTCTCCATCCAGGCCGGATCGTTCGGGTTGCTGGTGGCGGGAACGGCCAGATCGGGAGAGGGCTCTGGCGTGGTGGTGTCGCGCCGGGAGAGGTCGAACAAGCCCTCCAGTGCATTGAACACCTCCTGGCAGTGTCCGCAGCGGACCCAGCCCTCGGAGACCTTCAGTTGGTCCTGCACCACCCGGAAGACGGTGCCACAGGAGGGACAGGATGTGGCCAGACTCATGCCGGAATCATGCCATTGCCACCCGATTTCAGGGGCGTCAGGGGCGGCGCGCTGTCAGCAGCACCCAGCCATCTTCACGATCTGCCACTTCCAGCGCGAGCCAGGGGGCATACGTGGTCTGCAGTTCCTCGACCTGGCGTTCCAGCAGGCCGGCCATCACCAGTGAGCCGCCCGGTGCGACATGGCCGCTCAGCAGTGGCGCCAGCAGCTTCAGCGGCGCAGCCAGGATGTTGGCCAGCACGACCGGGTACTGCCCCTCGGCCAGCTCCGGCAGACCGACCCGGCGCAGGGTCACGCCATTCGCTGCTGCATTGGCCCGGCTCGACTCCACGGCGGCGAAGTCGATGTCCACTGCATCGATGTCGCGGGCACCGTGCAGTCCGGCACCGATGGCCAGGATGCCCGAGCCACAGCCGTAGTCGAGCATACGCGGCCACGGGTTCGCCAGATCGGCGTGGCGGGCAATCCAGCGCAGGCACATGCGGGTCGTCGGATGGGTGCCCGTGCCGAACGCCAGACCCGGATCCAGCCGCATCACGCGGGTGGCGCCGGCCGGTGGCTTGTGCCACGAGGGCACGATCCAGAACTCGGACGTGATCAGCACCGGCTCGAACTGCGACTGCGTCAGCCGCACCCAGTCCTGGTCTGCCACGGGGTAGAGCCCCTGGACATGCAGGTCGGTGAAGGCCGGCTCGCCGTCTTCGCCGTCCTGGGCCAGCAGCAGGGTGCAGGCGTCGGTGGCGGCGTCCTCGTCGTTGAACAGGGCCTTGACGACCGAGCGCTGCCAGCCGCCGATGCTGGCCGACAGCGTCGCGGGCATGCCCGGCTCGCCGAAGATCGGTGCCTCGTCGGGCGTGTCGGCGTCCGCATCCTCCACGGTCACGGCCAGCGCATCCAGCTCCTCCATCAGCGCATCGGACACCGCGTCGACCTGGTCGGCCGGACAGAGCAGGGTCAGCTCGATCATCCCAGCGACTTCCGTGCGGCCAGCCAGCCTTCGAGGTAATGGATGCTGGTGCCGCCTTCCACGAAGGCGGCGTCGAACATCAGCTGCCGGTGCAGCGGGATGTTGGTCTGGATGCCTTCGACCAGCATCTCGCTCAGTGCGCTGCGCATGCGGGCCAGGGCCTGGTCACGGGTGTCGGCGTGCACGATGATCTTGCCGATCATCGAGTCGTAGTTCGACGGCACGAAGTAGTTGCTGTAGGCGTGCGAATCGACGCGCACACCGGGTCCGCCCGGTGGGTGCCACATCGTGATGCGGCCCGGTGAGGGCGTGAACTTGAACGGATCCTCGGCGTTGATGCGGCACTCGATGGCGTGGCCACGCTGGGTGATCTGCTTCTGCGTGAAGGGCAGCTCCTCGCCTGCGGCGATGCGGATCTGCTGCTGCACGATGTCGATGCCGGTCACCAGCTCCGTCACCGGGTGCTCGACCTGCACGCGCGTGTTCATCTCGATGAAGAAGAACTCGCCGTTCTCGTACAGGAACTCGAAGGTGCCCGCGCCGCGGTAGTTGATCTTGCGGCAGGCCGCCGCGCAGCGCTCGCCGATCTTCTCGATCACCTTGCGCGGGATGCCCGGGGCCGGCGCTTCCTCGATGATCTTCTGGTGGCGGCGCTGCATGGAGCAGTCGCGCTCGCCCAGCCAGACGGCGTGGCCGTGCTGGTCGGCCAGGACCTGGATCTCGATGTGGCGCGGGTTCTGGAGATATTTCTCCATGTAGACGGCCGGGTTGTTGAAGGCCGCGCCAGCCTCCGCCTTGGTCGTCTCCACGGCGTGCAGCAGGGCCGCCTCGGAATGCACCACGCGCATGCCCCGGCCACCGCCGCCGCCAGCGGCCTTGATGATGACCGGATAGCCGGTCTCGCGGCCCATGCGGATGATCTCCTTCGGGTCGTCGGGCAGCTCGCCCACCGAGCCCGGCACGGTCGGGACACCGGCCTTGACCATCGCGTCCTTGGCCGAGACCTTGTCGCCCATCAGCCGGATCGATTCGGGGCGCGGGCCGATGAAGGCGAAACCGCTCTTCTCGACACGCTCGGCGAAGTCGGCGTTCTCGGACAGGAAGCCGTAGCCCGGGTGGATCGCCTCGGCGTCCGTCACCTCGGCGGCCGAGATGATGGCGGGCATGTGCAGATAGCTCTTCTGCGACGGGGCGGGGCCGATGCAGACGGCTTCGTCGGCGAGCTTGACGTACTTGGCGTCGCGGTCCGCTTCGGAATACACCACCACCGCCTGGATGCCCATCTCGCGGCACGCCCGCTGGATGCGCAGGGCGATCTCGCCGCGGTTGGCGATCAGGATCTTCTTGAACATGATGGCGCGGGCCTTATTCGATGATGAACAGCGGCTGTCCGTACTCGACGGCCTGGCCATTCTCGACCAGCACCTTGGTGACGGAGCCGTCCACGTCCGACTCGATCTCGTTCATGATCTTCATGGCCTCGATGATGCACACCGACTGGCCTTTCTTGATCACCGTGCCGACATCCGCCAGCGCCTTGGCGCCCGGGTTCGACGCACGGTAGAAGGTGCCCACCATCGGCGACTTGACGACATGGCCCGTGATGGCCTCGGCCACCGGAATGGCGGGGGCGGCGGCGACAGGGGCCGCAGCGGGTGGCATCGGGTGGGCCATGGGCTGGCTCGGGTAGTGCGCGGCCATCACCATCGCCGGTGCGGCACTCTGCTTGACGATGCGCACCTTGCCGTCGGCTTCGGTGATCTCCAGTTCGGAGACATTGGATTCCGACACCAGATCGATCAGGGTCTTCAGCTTGCGAAGGTCCATGGGGACTCCGTGATACTCGGGTTGCAGTGGGCAGGGCAGTAGGGTGCATGCCCCGCTTGCCGGCGGCGGCCCTGTCGCGTCGGTGTGCGTGCAGGACTCGCGTCAGATGGGCCGTGTTGCCGCGGGTTTGTCAGCCAAACCCCAGACTTTACGCGCTTTTCAGTTCCATTCGATGACGGGCATCACAAATTGGAGCCCGGCCGACGAGGCCCGCGATGATGCCACGGGCTGGGGTCCGTGCATGGAGCATTCCGTTCATTCTGTGGTGCGCTGGCCTGATCCGGTGGCCCAGGTTTCCAGTTCTTTCAGATTGGTTTCGCCCAGCTTGCGGTGCAGCACCTGACCGTCCGCGCCCAGCACCACGGTGAAGGGCAGACCACCGGTCGTGTTGCCCAGCTGGCGTGCCAGTTCCGTGCCACCGAAGCCGGCCAGACCGATGGGAAACCCCACGGGCGTCTTCTGCAGGAATGTCCGCACCGGGGTGGGACCGTCCACCGCCAGCCCGATGACCTGCCAGCCTGCCGCACCGCGCGCTGCCTGGGCGCGGGCGAAGGTGTCCAGCAGCGGCATTTCCTTGACACAGGGCGGACACCAGGTGGCCCAGAAGTTGATCAGCAGCGGACGTCCGCGCAGACTGGCCATCGCGAGGACTCCGCCCTCCGGTCGATCGAATTGCAGCGTCCAGGGGTCTGCCGGGCCATCGCCTGCCGGGGCGGACGGGGCCGCGGCGGCGGCGATCGGCTCGGCTGTGCGCTGGCGGGCCAGCCAGCCGGCACCTCCTGCCAGCACGGCGACGCCGGCGCTCAGGCCGATCCAACTTCTGCGGTTCATGGGGTGTCCTTCGTGGAGGTCTCGGTCATCAAGCGACGCAGCCCAGCGAGGTCGCCGCGCTGCGTGCGGCCCTGGGCATCGACCTTGAGGGCGCCGCGCAGGTCGTCATGGTCCAGGATGGTGAGAAACACCGTCACCGGCTCGCCCAATGCTCCGCAGCGCTGGGCCAGACTCAGCACGTCGACGGGTTGCTGGCGCGGGCCGGTCACGCTGCCGACGTCGTAGTCCACCCCCCGGTCGATCAGCGCAAGTTCGGCCGACTTGCAGTCGTCGCAGTAGAGCTGCAGGTGGACGGCGGACAGCCGTGTGGCCGTGCCGCGCCAGACGGCGCCGGTCAGGTGCGGGCGGAACTCGGCCAGCCGCTCCATCCACAGCGCCGCCACGCCGCGCAGCGCGGCCAGCTCCGCCGGCTGCGTGTCGGCGCAGAACACCGACAGGTATTCGCGCACGGCGTCTTCCACGGCGTCGTTGTCGGGCATGTTCGGGCTGCGCGAGGCGCCGCGGCCCAGATCCCGCGCCGCACGGCGCTTGGCGGGTCCGTATTCCAGGCCTTCCTCCACCACCAGGCGGGCGGCGGCGGCGGCGATCTCTTCGGTCAGGGTCGTCATGGGGGTGGGCATGGCCTCTTGGGCGGCAGGGTCAGGGCAGCGGCACTGCGCCCATGCGGGCCGTGATCGTCGCGGCGCGGCTGACGAGGTAGGGCGAGCCGGGCCGCTGCTCGAAGCGCTTGGGTGCCGGCAGCATCACCGCCAGCCGTGCCGCCTGCGACGGTGCGAGCTGGTGGGCGTCGACGCGGAAATAGTGGCGCGCGGCCGCCTGCGCGCCGAAGACACCTTCGCCCCACTCGACGTTGTTGAGGTAGATCTCCAGGATGCGCGGCTTGCTCAGCAGGCCTTCCAGCATGAAGGTGAGGAGGAATTCCTGGGCCTTGCGCGCGGCGGTGCGCTCGCCGGACAGGAACAGGTTCTTGGCGAGCTGCTGGCTGATGGTGGAGCCGCCGACCACCTTGGGCTCGACCCGGCGCAGCGGCGTGGCCAGCGGCTTGCCGCGCTGGGCGGCCTGCTGCTCGCGCTGCTCCAGGCGCTCATTGCGCTTGTCGGCAGAGGCTTCGGCACGCTGGTTGCGCTCCCAGGCCTTTTCCAGCGCCTCCCATTCGACGCCGCTGTGCTCCGCGAATCCGGCATCCTCGCTGGCGATCACCGCCCGCTGCAGATGCCCGCCGAGCCGGTCGCGGTCACGCCATTCCTGGCTCCACAGGACGTGGCCCTGTTCGGTTGCCAGGCGCCAGATCTCGCTGCGCTGGAAAGGTGTCGATTGCGGATCGACCACCACCATCAGCGCGATGCGCAGCAGGAAGAACAGCTGCAGCGCCAGACCGCTCAGCAGCAGCAGCGCCAGCAGCCGCCACAGGTGGCCGCGCCAGGTGGGTGACTTGCTGGCCACGGTCGTTCAGCGCGGAGCGTCGATCTGCGCCCGCAGCGCGGCCAGCACCGGCGCCGTGTCCGGCCGCACGCCGCGCCAGGCGAAGAACGACTCTGCCGCCTGCTCGACCAGCATGCCCAGCCCGTCACGGCCGGTGGCGCCGTGCTGCGCCGCCCAGTCGAGGAAGGGGCGTGCCCCCGCGCCGTACATCATGTCCACCGCCAGTCCGCCGACCCGCAGCACGCTGGCCGGCACCGGCACGCCCGCGCCGGCGAGGCTGCTGGCCGTGCCGTTGAGGACCAGGTCGAAGGCGGTGCCTGGGGCGTCCAGCGGCGCTGCGCTCAGGGCGACACCGTGGTCGCGCGCCAGATCGGCGTGGCGATCCACCAGGGCCTGCGCCTTGTCGGCCGTTCGGTTGGCGACGACCAGTGCGCTGGGGCCGGCTTCGATCAGCGGCCCGAGCACGCCCGCCGCCGCACCGCCCGCACCGATCAGCAGCACACGCCGGCCTGCCAGTGCCACCCCGGCATTGACCGTGATGTCGCGCACCAGCCCGATGCCGTCGGTGTTGTCGCACCACCAGCCCCCGGCGTCGAAGCGCAGCGTGTTGGCCGCTTCGGCGCGCTGGGCGCGCGGCGTGCGGCGCGGGGCAAGTTGCCAGGCCTCGAACTTGAAGGGCACGGTGACATTGCAGCCGTGCGCGCCGTCCGCGGCGAACTGGCGCACCGTCGCGGTGAAGCCGTCGAGCGGGCTGAGCCGCCGGGTGTAGTCGATCGACTGGCCGGTCTGCGCCGCGAAGCGGGCCTGGATGTCGGGGGAGCGGCTGTGCTCCACGGGATGGCCGATGACGGCGTAACGGTCCATGGCGAAGGCGGGTGGGGTTGAGCGGGGGACAAAAAGGCGGCGGCTCACTGCGCTGATGTGTCCTTGGGCGTGGCGTCCTCGACCGAGGCCTGCACGCCCTGCTCGCGCGTGAAGCGGAAGCGCGAGACGAACACGAGCCGGTCGAACTGGCTGCGCATGGCCGGCGTGAAATGGCCGTAGGGGGCGGCGCCCCGCACGATGGACTGCGCCTTGCGGTCGAGCGTGCGGTTGCCCGAGGTCTTGATCACCTCGGCCTCGACGACGCGGCCCAGGCTGTCGACTTCCATCAGCATGCTGAGTTCGCCGTAGAGCTTGGCGCCTTCGGCTTCAGGGAAGTTGCGGGTGCCGATGTCCTCGATGCGGCGGCGCAGCGAGTCGTAATAGATCGCGTGCACGCCTTCGCGGGCGGACGGGCTGACGTAACGGCGGCGCGGGCGGGCGTTTTCGTCGTTGATGCGTTTCTCGATCTGCGCCAGCTGGTCGATGAGCTGGCGGCGGCGCTCTTCCTCGGCCGGGTTCGCCGACGGGGCCTTGTCGGCCGCCTGCACAGGCTCGGGCGTGTTGAGCCGGGCGAGTTCGCGCTTGATCTGGGTGAGCAGCTGCATCTGCTGCAGCTGCATCTGCTCGATCTGGCGTGTGGCGTCGTCGATCGCGTTGCCGGCCTGGTCGGCAGGCGAGGGCGGCAGTGGCGATGTGGCCACGCCCTTGTCCGCATCACCGCCGCCCGCCAGGTTGCGCTGGGCGATGACCTGCGCCTTGGTCGGCTTCTCGGCCGTGCTGGCGTTGACGAGCACCACCTCCAGCGGCGTGTCCTGCAGCACCCGGTCAAAGGCCTGCGGATCCACGACCCGCACCATCAGCACCGCCGCGTGCAGGCCGACCGACAGGAGCAGGGCGGTCTGGAAGGTCGAGAGTTGCTTGAGGCGCTGCATCGTGGAACGGCGGGTCGGCGGGTCGGGCAGGGTTCAGGAGGCCGATGGTACTGGCGCCGCTGCGTCGGCGGGGCTGTCGGCGTCGTGCACGTCGATCGCCAGCGCCAGCCCGGTCGGGGCGGCCTCGGCGCCTTCTTCGGCATCGTCTTCGAGCACGGCGTCGTCGTCGCTGCGGGTCGGGTCATCCAGACGGGTGAGCACGCTGCCCCCGACGTCCAGCGTCAGCAGGTCCGGCTCGCCCAGCCGCACGCGGACCCGTGCGCCCCGCGGCATCGCGTCGGCCCCCGCGGCGCGCAGCACCAGCGGCAGCGTGTCGGCGCGCACCAGCCCGTCCTTCATCACCGCGCAGTCGAGTTCGGTCACGCCATTCTGGGTCAGCCAGCGCAGCGTCCAGAAGCGCTCGATGGCGTTCTGGAAACCGTTGTAGGCCGAGTACGCGGTGTCGAAGCCCGAGATGATGGCCATCAGCATCATGTCCTTGGGCTTGAACGGCGCGACCAGCGCGGCGGTGCGGCCGTGGCGGGCGCAGGCGATGATCTGCCACTGGTTCACCAGGTCCACATAGCGCCGCAGCGGCGAGGTGGCCCAGGTGTAGTGCGCGACACCCATGCCGGCGTGCGGCTGCGCGCGGGTCGACATGCGGACCTTGACCCCCGGCGCCATGCTGGCCTGGCTGCGGTAGATGCCCGGCACGCCGAGTTCGGCCAGCCAGCCGCCCCAGGTGTTGTTGGCCAGGATCATGGCCTCGGCGACGATGGTGTCCAGCGGCGCGCCGCGGCGGCGCTCGCTGATCTGGACCGTCTCGTGGCCGCTCGGCGGCTCCACTGGCGACTGGCCGGCCGCGTCGACGAGGCGGAAGTTGTAGTCCGGCCGGTTGAAGTTTTCCGGCTTGCCGCGCACGACCTCGCGCTGCGCCTTCAGGTGCTTGGCCAGCCGGAAGCCGAAGGACAGCTCGGCCGCGAACGGGAAGTCCGCCGGCGCCGCGCCCGTCAGCGCCGCCTCGGTCACCACGGCGTCGAGCTGGTCGTGGCGCAGGTTGGCGGCGATCGGTACCCGCTCCAGCTTCGTCTCGCTGGACTGCACGGCCAGCGTCGCCTCGTCCGTCGTCACGTACAGCGACACCGCCGGGCAGTCACGCCCTTCCTGCAGCGTGTAGGCCTGGACCACGTCGTCCGGCAGCATGGTCAGCTTCCAGCCCGGCATATAGACGGTGGAGAGCCGGTCGCGCGCCACCTTGTCGATGGGCGAATCGGGGGCGATGGCCAGCGCGGGCGCAGCGATGTGCACGCCGAAGATGACGGTGCCCGTGCCCAGGCCCTGCACCGACAGCGCGTCGTCGATCTCGGTCGTGGCCGAATCGTCCACCGAGAAGGCGCGCACGGGGGCCAGCGGCAGCTCGTCCTTGATCTGCGGCGCGGTCAGCGCAGCGGGGAAGCCGGTGCCCTTGGGGAAGGTCTCGAACAGGAAACGCCGCCAGTGGAACTGGTAGGGGCTGTCGATGGCGCCGCAGTCCAGCAGCAGGTCGAGCGGTGCGCGCTGGGCGCGCTTGGCGGCGTCGACCACGGCCTTGTATTCCGGCCCGTTCTTGTCCGGCTTGAACAGGATCTTGTACAGCTCGCTGCGCACCGGCGCCGGGCACTGGCCGGCGATCAGCTCGGTGGTCCAGACCTCGATCTGCGCGGCGACCTGCGCCTTCTTCTCGATGGCGGCCAGGGCGGCCTTGACGATGTCCTCGGGCGCCTTGCGGAACATGCCCTTGCCCATGCGGCGGAAGTAGTGCGGTGCGTGGAACAGCCGGAACAGCGCGGCGGCCTGCTGCGCCGGGCCGGCCTTGGCGTCGAAGTAGTCACGCGCCAGGTCGGCGAAGGCGAACTCGTCCTCGGGCGCGAATTCCCACGCCAGCTCCAGCTCGATCTCCTCGGCCAGCCGCTGGCCCTCGGCGATCAGCTCGGCCGGCGAGGGCTTGTCGAACTTGAGCAGCACATTGGCGGCCTTGACCTTGACACGCTTGCCAGAGTCCAGCTCGATCTGCATCGAGCTTTCGGCTTCCGACATCACGCGTCCGGCGAGGAATTTTCCGGCGTCTTCGAAGAGGGCATTCATAGGGGCGGGATTGTCGCCGATGGCGTGGTGTCGTCCCGGGGATGACCTCACGCGTCTGTCAACGCACTGCCATACAGCCGATACGTCCGCCGCCCCGCGCCCTTGGCGGCGTAGAGCGCCATGTCCGCGTGCTTGAGCAGGGTGCTGGCATCGCGGCCGTGCTCCGGGTGCAGCGCGATGCCGATCGAGGCTGAGACCTGCACGGGCGGTGCGCCGGGCTCCAGGTGAAACGGCTGCTCCAGCGCGAGGATCACCTTCTGCGCCAGCCGCTGCGGTGCCAGCGGCGGGCCGTCCGCATGGGCGATCAGCACGAACTCGTCGCCGCCGAGCCGGGTCACGTCCTCCCGACGCCCGACCAGCCGGATCAGCCGCTCCGACGCTTCGCGCAGCAGCGCATCGCCGATGTCATGGCCGCGCTGGTCGTTGACCTGCTTGAACCCGTCGAGGTCGAGGAACAGCAGCGCCCAGTCCTCGCCCGGCTGCTCGGCCAGCCGGGTCGACAGCATCCGCATCAGGCAGCCCCGGTTGGGCAGGCCGGTGAGTGGATCGCTGTCCGCGGCGTGTTCAGCCTGCACCTTGGCTTGGCGCAGCGCTTCGTGGTGTCGGGCCACGGAGCGGGCGGTGTGGTCGAAGACGTGCTCCAGCGCGTCGAGTTCGCAGCCGCCTTTGGCGAAGGGCGGGCCCCCGTCCGCGGGCATCACGCAGACCTCGCCGGTGATGTCCCGGGCGAGGTGCTCGGCCTGGGTCTTGATCTGGCGCAGCCGCCGCCCCAGCGTCATCGCGAGCAGGCTGGCCGCCACGATCGCCAGGCCGAACATCGTCATCGCCGAGCGCGTGGCCTCGCGCGCGGCGACGACGACACGCGCCTGTGCCGCCCGTGCGTCGCCCTGGACGATCAGCACGAAGCTCTCGTCGCCCAGCCGGACCGGCACGTACTGGCGCAGGCTGCCATGGTCCAGGTCGAACACGAGCACGGGCTGGCGTTCGAACAGGGCCTGTTCGAGCGGTCGCTGGTGCAGCGCCGGGGTCATGTGGAAACGGTCGGACGAGCGGGCGACGACGCCGATCGGGGTGGCGATGGCCAGCTCGACCGTGCTGTCCTGCGCGATGCGGCGGGCGAACGGGTTGTCGAAGCGTGTCCCGGCCATCACGACGCCGACCACGCGCCCGTCGACGTCCGGTACCGGCACGATCGAGCGCACGACCAGGCCGCCGCTGGCCTCCTTGGCGGTCTGCAGCATCGCCTCGCCTCCCAGTGCCTCGGCGACGCCCCACACCGAGGCCTTGATGCCACGCGCCGCCGTGGCCGGGGCGCGGTGAACGATCACGCGGCGGCGGTCGATCAGGTCGAGCGTCGAGAAGCCGGTGCTGCCGACGGTCGCGGCCATCTCCTTCTCGACTGCGGCGAGGGCGCCTGGCGTGAGGGCTTCTTGGAGCGCCTCGCGCACGGCGGGGTGCCGCGCCAGCGACTGCGTCGTGCTGACCAGCACCCGCGACTCGGCCTCGATGCGCGCCTGGGCCACCAGCGCAGCGCCGATCAGGTGTTCGCTTTCGGACTCGCGGATGAGCGCCTGCGCCGAGTCCACATAGGCCCGGTAGCTCGACCCGATGACCACCACCGCCAGCACGCTGATGAAGGCCAGCACCTGCAGGCCGAGCGGAAATCGGCGCAGCCAGCGCGGGCGCCCCGAAGTCCGCCGCCCGAGCGCATTGGGTGGCGCCGGGCGACCGCGCACCACCTGCACGGCCCGCGCCAGGGCGCCGCTCATTTCGGCTGGCTGCGGGGCACGGCGATCTGCAGCTTGCGCAGCACCTGTGCGCCCTCGGCTGATGTGACGAAGGCCAGGAAGCGCCGCATGTCCTCGTCGAGCTGCGACTCCCGGTAGGCCAGCACATGCTCGACCTTCATCGGGTAACGCCCGCTGGCCACGGAGTCGGCGCTGGCGGCGATGCCGTTGAAGCGCAATGCCCGGATGCGGTCATCGCGGACGTCCGACGTGGACAGCGTCATCCAGCCGAGCGCGGTGCGGTAGCGCGCCAGCCCCTCGCGCATCTCGGTGTCCGAGTTCGCGAGCTTGGCCGAGGCGGCGAATTTCACCTGGGCGAAGGCCGGGATGTGGCGCCGCAGGGCCTGGTGCGCGATCTCGCTGGGTTCGCGGTAGAACACCAGCACCGGTGCGGGCGGGCCGCCCAGTGTTTCCCAGTCGTCGGTGGTGCCGCTGAACAGTGCCAGCACCTGCGCTTCGGTGAGGTTGGTGACGGGCACATCGCGGCCGGTCACGAACACCACCGCGTCCGCGCCGTAGACCACCTGCTGCAGGCCGCCGCTGCGCAGCTCGTCCTCGGTCAGCCGCCGCGCCAGCCGCGCCACCGATGCTTCGCCCGATTGCAGCGCCCGCAGGCCACCGGCGATGCCGACGCTCGGGGGCACTTCGATGACGGTGCCGGGTCGCTGGCGCATGAACTCCGCGGCCAGCGCCCGCAGGCCGATCTCCGGCGGGCCCGCACCCGGAATGATGTGCGGGCCCGCTGCGGCCAGTCCGTTCCACAGCAAGGCCATGGTCATGGCCACCTGCCGAACCTTCCGCCATCCGATCGTCGTCTGCTGCATGCCTGAAACGCTCCCGTGTTGTCACGGCAGCGCCCGTGTGCACAGGACCGTGTCTCAGGCCCTATCGGCAGTCTGCAGGGAGAGTTGAGTGCGGCGTCTCGTGGCTAGACCGTCAGCCCGCCCGCCACTTCCAGCACCGCCCCGTTCACATAGCTCGCCTCGTCGCTCGCCAGGAAGGCGTAGACGTTGGCGATCTCTTCGGCCGTGCCGAGCCGGCGCAGCGGCACCTCGGCGCGCATGCCGTCGAGCACCTTGTCGGGGATGGTCGAGAGGATCGGTGTCTCGATGAAACCGGGCGCCACCGCGTTGACGCGGATGCCCTTGGGCCCGAGTTCGCGGCTCCAGGTCTTGGTGAAGCCGATGACGCCGAACTTGGCGGCCGCGTAGTTGGTCTGGCCGAAGTTGCCGTAGATGCCGACGACCGAGCTGGCGTTGAGGATCACGCCCTCGCCCTGCTCGACCATCGTGTCGGTCACCGCCTGCGCGCAGTGGAAGACAGCGCGCAGGTTCACGTCGATCACCGCGTCGAACTGATCGAGGGTCATCTTCTGCAGCCGGGCGTCGCGGGTGATGCCGGCGTTGTTGACCAGCACGTCGATGCGGCCGAACTGCGCCTTCACGGCGGCGACCATCGCATCGACTGCGGCCCGGTCGGTGACGTTGACGGCGAAGCCAGCCGCCTGCGCGCCCGCTGCCTGGCACTGTGCGACCGCGGCGTCCACCGCCTCGGGCTTCATGTCGCAGACGATGACGATGGCGCCTTCGCGGGCGAACTTCAGCGCGGTGGCCAGGCCGATGCCCTGGGCGGCGCCGGTGATGATCGAAACCTTGTTCTTCAGTCGCATGGTGCGTGACTCTCGTTTTCGGGGTGGGGTCGGGAGGAAATCAGTCCAGGTCCAGTGCCAGGAAGCGGCGCATGGCCGGCAGGTGATCGTCGAAATCGCTCAGCGCGTGGTCACCGCCGTCGAGCAGGTGCAGCTCGGTCGCGGCGTAGCGGGCCGACATCTCGCGCCAGTCCAGCACCTCGTCGCCCTTGGCGATCCAGGCCTGGTAGCGCGCCGGCTCGCGCAGCCCGCCCGGCGCCATCGCCTGCAGTTCGTCGATGAACTCGGCGCGGAAGAAGAAACGGTCGGCCGGGTCGTGCCACGCGGTCAGCTCGCCGATGTACTTGGCCAGATCGCGGGCAGGATCGACCGCCGGGTTGATGAGCACGGCGCGGCAGGCGTGCGCTTCAGCGAACACGGTGGCGTAGAAACCGCCGAGCGAGCTGCCCATCACGGCGCGGGTGTCGGTGGGCCAGTCGCGCGTGCCGGCTTCGAGCAGCGCGATGGCCTCGGCGGGCGAGGGCGGCAGTTGCGGGCACCACCACGTCAGGTCCGGCTGGTGCGCCGCCACCCAGTCGGCCATCTTCTGCGCCTTCATCGACTGCGGCGAGGAGCGGAAGCCGTGCAGGTAGAGCAGGTGGGTGGTGCGGGCGGTGTGCGACATGGACCGAGGATCAGGTGCCGTGCGGGCGCAGGAGGTGGTTCAGTGCGCGGCCTTGACGGTCGCGGTAGACATGGAAATCCGAATCGACGGAGAGAATGTCCCGGATGCGCAGCCGCGTTGCCGCTTCGGCGATCGAGGCATCGGCCAGATCGAGCGGCAGGTCGGCGAATCGCTGGCAGATGTGCAGCACCTCGCCCAACGACTCGGGTTGCGGTTGATCCAGCTCCACGCCACCACGCTGCACCCAGCCCAGGAAATCCAGCGCGGCCGGATTGCCGATGCGGCGCGCCAGCAGTGCGCAGACCTCGGTCGTGACGGGCCAGGTCGTGAACAGCCTGGCCTGCGGATTCGCACGCAGCCACGCCACGACGAGGGGATGCCAGCGGTCGCTGCCGTTGAACAGCGCCAGCAGCGGGCCGCTGTCGATCAGGACACGGCGCACGGTCACGGGATCGAACGCTGGTGCTGCTTGTCGGCCCAGACTTCGGCCAGGACCGCCTTGCGCTGTGTGGCCAGATCGGCGGGGCCGTGGTGGCGCCCGAACAGGTCTTCGCCCAAGGCAAAGGCCGAAGGGGCTTGCGCAGGCTGCGTCGCCAGATAGGTCTGCAGTGCTTCCCTCACCAGGTCGCTCACCGAGCGGCCTTGCAGGCTGCAGCGTTGCCGCAAGGCCTGCTCCAGTGTGGGATCGAGCTTGACGGTCAGCGTCATGGGGGACTCCGATGTCGAGGTAATACGAATGATATTACCCGGGTTTCACCCCTTGCGCGCCAGCGCCTCCAGCAGCTTCGCATGCACGCCGCCGAACCCGCCGTTGCTCATGCACAGCACCTGGTCCCCCGGCCGCGACAGCCGCACGACGGCGTCCACCAGCTCGGGAATCGAGTCGCAGACCCGCGCCTGCTTGCCCATTGGCGACAGGGCCTCGCGAGCGTCCCAGGTCAGGCCCGCGCTGTGGCAGAAGGACAGGTCGGCCTCTTCCAGCGCCCACGGCAGCTGCGACTTCATCGCGCCGAGCTTCATCGTGTTGGAGCGCGGCTCGAACACCGCCAGGATGCGCGCCGTGTCGCCGATGCGCCGGCGCAGGCCGTTCACCGTGGTGCGGATCGCCGTCGGGTGGTGCGCGAAGTCGTCGTAGACCTTCACGCCGCCCGCCTCGCCGCGCAGCTCCAGCCGCCGGCGCACGTTCTCGAACCGGCCCAGTGCCTCGGCGCCCACCGCCGGGCTCACGCCCACATGCTCGGCGGCGCCGATCGCCGCGAGCGCGTTGAGCTGGTTGTGCTCGCCCAGCAGCGGCCACTCGACCCGCCCGACCTTCAGGCTGCCGCGCAGCACGTCGAACGCATGCGGCTCGCCCCGGCTGCGCAGCGCCCCCGGCTCTTCCTTGCGGGCGCCGAAATACTGCACCGGCGACCAGCAGCCCCGCGCGATCACCGCCTTCAGCGCCTCCTCGCGGATGTTGACGACCAGCCGCCCCTGCGACGGCACGGTGCGCACGAGGTGGTGGAACTGCGTCTCGATGGCGGCCAGGTCCGGGAAGATGTCGGCGTGGTCGTATTCGAGGTTGTTGAGGATGGCGGTGCGCGGGCGGTAGTGGACGAACTTGCTGCGCTTGTCGAAGAAGGCGGTGTCGTACTCGTCCGCCTCGATCACGAACGGCGCACCCGGTGCCACGCGGCCCAGCCGCGCCGAGACACCGAAGTTCTGCGGCACGCCGCCGACCAGGAAGCCGGGTTCGAGCCCCGCGTGTTCGAGGATCCACGCCAGCATCGAGGTGGTCGTGGTCTTGCCGTGCGTGCCGGCCACGGCCAGCACATGCCGGCCCTGCAGCACGTTCTCGGCCAGCCACTGCGGCCCGCTGGTGTAAGGCAGCCCGGCGTCGAGGATCGCCTCCATCAGCGCGTTGCCCCGGCTGACGACGTTGCCGACGACGAAGAGATCGGGGTTCAGCGCCATCTGGTCGGGCGAGAAGCCCTCGATCAGGTCGATGCCGAGGGCGCGGAGCTGGTCGCTCATCGGCGGGTAGACATTGGCGTCGCAGCCGGTGACGCGGTGGCCGGCTTCGCGGGCCAGTGCGGCGACACCACCCATGAAGGTGCCGCAGATGCCGAGGATGTGGATGTGCATGGGGCGGATTCTAGGAGGGTGCCCGCGCCGCGATCACGCGGTGCGGCCTAGACTTGGCACACAGTTTGAAAGGATCTGTTCATGCGCATCGGCATCCTCACCGGCGGCGGCGACTGCCCCGGTCTGAACGCGGTGATCCGCGCGGTCACCAAGTCGCTGATCCGCCAGTGCGGCGCCGAGGTCATCGGCATCGAGGACGGCTTTCTCGGCCTGATCGAGCGCCGCGTGCGCCCGCTCGGCTGGGACGACGTGAGCAGCATCCTCGCCACCGGCGGCACCATCCTCGGCACCAGCAACACCGCCAGCCCCTTCGCCTGGCGCGGTACGGACGTGTCGGCCGAGGTGGTCGCCTACCAGCATGCACTCGGGCTGGACGCGCTGGTGGTCATCGGCGGCGACGGCACGATGACGATGGCCGAGCGGCTGGGCACGGCCGGCGGCGTGCCGATCGTCGGTGTGCCCAAGACGATCGACAACGACATCGCCGGCTGCGAGCGCAGCTTCGGCTTCGACACGGCGGTGGCCACCGTCACCGACGCGCTGGAGCGGGTGCAGACCACCGGCCAGAGCCACGGCCGCGTGATGGTCGTCGAGACGATGGGGCGCTACGCCGGCTGGATCGCGCTGGAGGCGGGGCTGGCGGGCGCGGCGGACGTGATCCTGCTGCCCGAGATCAGCTACGACGTGGCGCACATCGCCGAGGTCTGCCGCGCCCGCAGTGCCCGGCGGCGCGCCACGCTGGTCTGCATCGCCGAAGGCGCCAAGCCCGTGGGCGGCACGATGACGGTCGAGCGCACCGTGGACGGCAGCCCCGACCCGATCCGCCTCGGCGGCGTCGCCCACGCGCTGCGGGCGCAGCTCCAGCCGCTGCTGGCCAGCGAGGTGCGCGCGACGGTGCTCGGCCACGTCCAGCGGGGCGGGGCGCCGACGCCGTTCGACCGCGTGCTGGCGACGCAGTACGGGAACGAGGCGGCGCGACTGCTGCGGCGCGGCGCGTTCGGGCGGATGGTGACGCTGCGCGGTGGGTGCCTGAGCAGCGTGGCGCTGGGCGAGGTGGCGGGGCAGAACCGGCAGGTGCCGGCGGACCATGCGCTGCTGACGTGTGCGCGGGAGATCGGGGTGTGTCTGGGGGATGCTGGCTGAGCCACGAGAACGCATATCGGTTGGAGGTGGCTGTCCCTCGGAGCAGGCACTCCGCCTCCGCATCTCCGGCAAACTCCGCAGACCCGACGTACCAATTGCTATGGAAGCCATGTCATGAACTCGTCTCCAACATCCTCCGCCAAGAAGACGCCTGGCGGCATGGCTCGCATCGAGTATCTGAAGGTGCAGAATTTTCGCGCGCTTCGCGAGGTCGAGTTGAAGGAGCTGACGCCACTGACGGTGCTGCTCGGACCCAATGGCAGCGGCAAGTCGACCGTCTTTGATGTGTTTGCGTTTCTGGCTGAATGCTTCGAGCTGGGCCTGCGCAAAGCCTGGGACAAGCGGGGGCGGGCCAAGGAGCTGAAGACCCGGGGGGCCGAAGGGCCGCTGTCGGTGGAGATCAAGTACCGCGAGCCCGGCTTTCCGCTCATCACCTACCATTTGGCGGTGGACGAGGTGAATGGTGCGCCGGTGGTCGTGGAGGAATGGCTGCGCTGGACCCGTGGCAAGGGGGGCAAGCCCTTCCGCTTTCTGGACTACCGCCATGGCCAGGGCCAGGCCGTGAGCGGTGAACTGCCGGACGAGCAGGACCGGCGCGTGGACATCCCGCTGAAGTCGAAGGACTTGCTGGCCGTGAATGCGCTGGGTCAGTTCGCCGAGCACCCGAGAGTGGCCGCGCTTCGCGAGTTCATCACAGGTTGGCACGTCTCGTACCTCGCTGCAGACAGCGCACGGGGGCAGCCCGAGGCAGGTCCGGAAGAGCATCTGACCAAGAGCGGGGACAACCTGTCCAACGTCATCCAGTACCTGGGCGAGCGCCATGCGGATCGGCTGGAGCACATCTTCGACATCCTGCGCCAGCGCGTGCCGCGCATCGAACGGGTGCTTGCGGAGCCCATGCCGGACGGCCGGCTGCTCCTGCAGATCAAGGACGCGCCCTTCAGCCATCCGGTGCTGGCGCGCTTTGCCTCTGACGGTACGTTGAAGATGCTGCAATATCTGGTGCTGTTGCATGACCCGGTGCCGCCGCCCTTCATCGGCATCGAGGAGCCTGAGAATTTCCTGCATCCGCGCCTGCTGCCCGAGTTGGCTGAGGAGTGCCGCAGGGCGACCCAGCAGACCCAGTTGATGGTGACCACGCATTCGCCCTTCTTCCTGAATGCGCTAAGGGCGGCTGAGGTGCGCGTGCTGTGGCGGGACGACGCGGGCTATACCCAGGTGCAGCGTGCGTCCGACCTGCCAGGCATCAATGCCTTCATCGAACAGGGTGCCTTGCTGGGTCACCTGTGGATGGAGGGTCAGCTGGGGGTGGGTGATCCGCTGGTGAACCAGGGCGCACCGACCCGGCCGCAGCGCCGAGCCGGCGCCAAGACGAGTCGGAAGGGTTGACCAATGCCGGCCGCCAACCATCTGGTGTTTTTGGCGGAAGAGCCGTCCATGGAGGCCTTCCTGCATGCGCTCCTGCCGCGCGTGCTGCCAGCGGGCCGTACGTTCGAAGTTCACCCCTTTCAAGGCAAGGACGACCTCATGTCCAAGCTGGAGGCCCGGTTACGTGCTTACGCGCAGTGGCTGCCAGAAGATTGGCGGGTGCTGGTCATCGTGGACCGAGATGATGAAGACTGCAGGGCCTTGAAGGTCAGGCTGGAAACCATCAGCGCTCGGGCCGGCTTGGTGACGCGTACCCAGGCCAGGTCCGCCGGCCGGAGTGATTGGCAGTTGGTCAACCGCATTGCGGTCGAGGAACTGGAAGCCTGGTACTTTGGCGATTGGTCGGCCGTGCAGGCGGCCTACCCCAGGCTACCGGACGGCATTCCCAAGAGTCGCGGCTTTCGCGATCCCGATGCCATCGCTGGCGGGACATGGGAGGCCTTCGAGCGCGTGCTGCAGCGCCACGGCTATTTCAGTGCAGGGTTGGCCAAGATCCAGGCTGCGCGTGCGATCGGTCGGTACATCGATCCGGCCAGCAGCCGGTCCGCGAGCTTTCTGGCGCTGTATGAAGCACTGAAAGATGCGATGGGGTGACGGCGATCAGCCGAACCGCCCCGGCCCATACGCCGCAGCATCAATCCACGTCCGCTCCCCCGCCACCATCTCCGCCACCAGCCGCCCCGCCACCGGCCCCAGCGTGAACCCCTGGTGCGCATGCCCGAAGTTGAACCACAGCCCCGGATGCCGAGGCGCCGGCCCCATCACCGGCAGCATGTCTGACGTGCAGGGCCGCACGCCCAGCCACGGCGCGCTGTCCACGGGTTCGCCCAGGTCCACCCACTCGCGGGCGAGGGCTTCTGCCTTGGCGAGTTGCACCGGCGTGGCGGGCGCGTCGATCGGCGCGAACTCGGCCCCGGTGGTGAGCCGCAGCCCTTGCTCCATCGGCGCCAGCACATAGCCCCGCTCGGCGTCGAGCAGCGGTTGGCGCAGCGTGACCGGGGCGCGGTAGTGCTGGTGGTAGCCGCGCTTGAGGAACAGCGGGAACCGGTAGCCCAGCGTGCGGATCAGCCCGTCCGACCACGGCCCGAGCGCGAGGACGACTTGCGCGGCCTCCACGCGGCCCGCGTCAGTCTGCACCGTCCAGCCCGCACCCGCGCGTTGCAAGGTGGCCGCGTCGCCGGTCAACACCCGCCCGCCGCGGGCGACGAACAGCGCCGCATAGCGTTGCACCAGCGCGCCGGGGTTGCGCACCGCCCAGGGATCGAGCCAATGCACGGCCCCCGCCAGCGTCTGGCGCAGCGCGGGTTCCGCCTTGGCCAGCGCCGCGCCGTCCTCGATCCGGTGTCGCACGCCGAAGCCGCTTTCCAGCGCCTGTGCCCGCCGAGCGGCATCATCGAAGGCTTGCGCCGTGCGGAACCCGAAGCGGAAGCCATCGCGCACCACCAGATCCTCCGCCCCGGCCGCGGCGATCAGCGGCGCGTGTTCGGTGATGGCGTGGGCGATCAGGCGGCTGTAGTGCTGCGTCGCCACGGCGTGGGCCTGCGGGTGGGAGTTCCGGAAATACCGCAGCAGCGGCCCCGCCATCTGCCACAGGCCGCGCGCATGCCAATGCACCTCGGCCCCACGCCCGAGCGCGGCGTTCAGCACAAACCCGGCGTCACGCGGAAACGCATAAGGCTCGACCGCCTCGCGCTGGATCAGCCCGGCGTTGCCGTAGGAGGTTTCCTGCCCCGGTGCGCGGCGGTCCACCAGCGCCACGTCGAAGCCGCGCTGCTGCAGGTGCAGCGCGGTGCAGGTGCCGACCATGCCGGCGCCGAGGATGAGGATCGGTGCGCCCATGTCAGACCGCTGGGTGGGTCGCCAGCGCCGTGGTGTTCCAGTCCATGTCAAGGCTCCACGGGGCGGAAGGATTGCAGGAGCTGCGCGAGCACCTGCAGTTGGGGCGGGATGGCGGGCGCAGGCGAGAACGGGGCGGCCATTCCCATGCCGCGCAGCGCTGACTGCACGAACTGCACGAACTGCACGCGGGCCGCCGACGTGGGGCCGTGGCACATCTCGGGGAAGGACTCGGCCATGCGCTGCTCCAGCGCGGTCGAGAGCTGGTGGCGGCGGTCGAGGCTGACGGCCAGCGCCTGGGGGTTTTCACGTGCGGCCAAGTACACCGACTAGGCCACGGCGAAGCGGGGCTGGCCGTAGAGCCGGCGCCAGGCGTGCTGCACGAAATGCTCGGCCCACTGCGGCAGCGGGCAGTGGGCGGGAGGCCAGAAGTCGCCCGCCCCTTCGAGCTGGTCCAGCAGGCGGGTGACCACCTCCAGCATCAGCGCCGCCTTGGAGGCGGAGCATGTCAAGGTAGTTGCCATATGAATGATGCCGCGACTTGGCTTATTTCGCCGCCGCAGTGTCGATGGCCAGTGCTTTCAAGGTTTATGAACATACAGCCATCTAAGTGATTGATTTCATTGCAAATTTTCAAGCAATCCCCCGTGGGCATGACTCATTGTTACAAATCAATCGCTGATAACTAGTTGATTTCATTGATGTTTTTTGACCACCTTGAAAGCACTAGTGTCGATGGCTGGAGTCACATTCGCTTTTCGGTAGTTGCTGCGCTGCTTTTGCAGCAACAGGCCATCAGACATTATCGTGAATATTTCACATATGTGCCATCCATGAGGCAAGACCACGAACATCGTTGGCACTGGCTGACGACGAGCAAGTGATGCTTTACGATCACTCACCCTAAGTTGTTGATTTATAAGAATTTTTCTGCCGCAATGCGGGTATTAAGACAACGCTTGCGCGCTGTAAGCTATTGATTCATAAAGGTTTATAGGGACTTGCTTTCACTCACTCTATCTTTCACAATGGAAGTGGAAATTTTTCCATTTCAGCAGGAGTAATTTAATGTCGTATGATGATTTGAATTGGCCAGTTCCGAGTGAGCCCGAGCAGAGCAGCATCGAAGTTGACATGTCGCGGCTGTCAAGTGCTGCCCTGTCGCGCCTAATAGATGAAGTAAAAAATGATGAGATGTCCGGTACGCATGCGTATGACCGGGCACACAATCGCCACAATCGCTGAACGAGTATTTGGCGTGCAGATCGATACCGTTTTGGTTAGGACTTACGCAAAAGAAACTTTCAAACTCAACTGAGTTTTGAGTGCCATATTCTGATCCATGGATTGATCCGGCACCCGATGTGCACTGAAATATCTTGTTTCAACTGGCTGTTCGGATTCATTAAATATGCCTACAATTGGCTTGCCTCAACTCAACAGGAGCCATGATGAAGCCGACAAGACGCGACTACTGTCAGTTTCTGATCTCCACCCAGACCAACTATACCCAAACCTACTTCGCCGACCATCACCCGCATTTCTCGCATGACGCCATCAACCGTTACCTGCAAGACGAAAACATAACGCCTGCCATCGTCTGGGAGCAGGTGGAGAAATCCATCGAACCTGATCCGAACGCTTTCTTGCTGTTCGACGACAGCGTCTCGGACAAGAACCACTCCCATGCGATCGAGCTGGTGCGGCGGCAGTACAGCGGCAATGCCCATGGCCTGATCAAGGGCATCGGTGTGGTCAACTGCTTGTACGTCAACCCCCGCAGCGGTCGCTACTGGATCATCGACTGGCGAGTGTTCGCCCCGCAGGTGGACCACAAGACCAAGCTCCAGCACGTCCAGGAGATGTTCGACGAGGCCATGACGGGCAAGAAGCTGCCATTCCGCGTGGTGCTGATGGACTCCTGGTACGCCACCAAGGAGCTGATGGTGCACATCCATCGTGCGGGCAAGATCTTCTACTGCCCGCTCAAGAGCAATCGCCTGGTCGATGACAGTCAGGCGCAGGCGCCCTATCAGGCCGTCAGTGAGTTGCAGTGGAGCGACCAAGGCGCCGCGCACGGCAAGCTCGTCAAGGTGAACAAGTTTCCAGGCAGCCTCAAGGTCAAGCTGTTTCGGGTGGCGACGGGAAACGGTCGCACGGAATGGGTGGTGACCAATGATCTGGAACAGACTTCGGTGGACGACACGCGAGAGATCTGCGCGATCAGGTGGAAGATCGAGCAGTATCACCGGGAGGTCAAGCAGGTGCTGGGCATGGAGAAATGCCAGTGTCGATCTGCCAGGGCGCAGAGGAATCACATTGCCTGTGTCATCTTGGCGTGGAACCATCTGTCCGCGCTGGCCAGAGACATGAGGACGAATATCTACAGCATCAAGAAGGCGATGATGTCGAATTACATGCGGCAGGAAATAGCTCGACCGTCAGTGCCGATGGCGTACATTTGAGATGGCTACAAAAGTCCAAGCTCTGTGCTAACTGAGTTCAACTTGCGTAAGTCCTATTGGTGAAAGTTGCAAGTCGTTGCAACATCAATTGTTCCTATTGTTATGTATACAACATGGGAGATGATGGGTGGCGCGACATGCCAACGCTCATTTCCCGCGACACAGCTTCCGCTCTCGCGCGAGCACTCGGGCAACTCTCTACAGATCAAGTTAAACCATTCGCCACAGTTTTTCATGGCGGGGAGCCACTGATGCTGGGTGAACGCCGACTTGAATTTATTCTCAAGTCGCTACGTTCAGTGCTGCCGCAGAGTCATGTTTTATGTATGCAAACAAATGGAATGTTGTTAACCAATAATATTCTCGATCTGTGCGCCAGTTACAGAATGTCGATTTCTATTAGCCTCGATGGCCCTAAAAAAATAAACGATCGCTTCCGTATTGATAAAAAAGGTGAGGGAACGCATGATAAAGTTATATCGGGAATAAAAAAGCTTCGTGAGCACAAGGCATCAGAATTTTTATATTCTGGCCTCTTGTCGGTAATTGATCCGACCTCCGATCCTCTAGAAAGCTACAATTATTTTAAGAGCTTAGAAGCGCCCTCGGTTGATTTTTTATATCGTGATGGGAATTATGTAAAATTACCATTTGGGAAAAATTCTATAGACTCCGTCGAATATGGAAATTGGTTATGTAAATTGTTGGATACTTACTTAGAGGATAAAGACCCACCAAAAATAAGATTTCTAGATGACATCATAAAACTTCGCCTTGGCGGTCGAGGGGCAAAAGAAGGTCTAGGTCAATCTGATTACGGTATTGCAATAATCGAAACCGATGGAAGTGTTGCGAAAAATGATACTTTAAAAAGTGCATTTGGCGGCGCAGATAGATTTGAAAGCAGATGGTCTATTCACAAAGATCGATTACTTGATGTGTTTCGTACAGACGAGTTTAAGGCTTATCACGAGCTTCAGCGGACCACATCACAAACGTGTCTCGGCTGTGAATTTTTCAAAATTTGTGGCGGTGGTATGCCACTTCATCGATGGAAAGATACTACGGAATATGATAATCCTTCTGTTTACTGTGCTGATCAAAAAAAATTAATAAAGCACGTTGAATTCTACCTCAAAAAAGAAAGGCTAATAAATTGATACTAAACACATTACCAAATACGTTTCGCGCTGATCCATTTCCTCATGTCTGCGCAACTCAGGTGTTTGATTATGGAGATAGTCTAAAAATTCTAAGCTGGCTTGAAAAGGATGCTCCATGGGAGTTGAAAATTGCTGAGTTTTATGAACAATATGAATTTAGTTTTAATCAATTAAAATTACCCTGCGATATTGAGAAAATATTCAATAGTAAATCGTTGATAAATTTACGAGAGCAACTTGAGTGCACATTCAAAACAAATCTATCAAACAAAATAGATATAACGGCACATAAGCTTGTAAAAGGACAAAGAATTCGCATACACAATGATTTTATTCCAAACGAAGAAACTCACAGGGTTTTAATTCAATTAAACAGGAAATGGGATGTTGAGAATGGCGGCGTATTAATGATATTTGGTAGCAAAAATACTGAAGATTTGAGAAATATATACAATCCGACTCACAATACTTCGGTTGCTTTCGAGATATCTCCGTTATCATATCATGCTGTGTCGCCAATTAATTTTGGCGATCGCTATACCTTGGTGCTGTCATTTTATGGTAAATAATATTAGTCTTTCTTTGACTGAAGAGATATTAAATTTCCTGAATATTGATTGCCAAAATTTATGGTTTCCGGGTATGGCTGAAGTTATTGATCAACACGCTGTATCTCTTGGATGGATAAGGGTACAAGATTATTCAACATCAGAATTCATTACTGATGGAAAGGAATGCCCAATTATTTTATCTACCGTGCTCGCATCAAATGGCGGCTTGATGAGTATTCGCATCGAACACATGACAAGTTCATTGCAGGATAAATTTCTTGCTAACGGGATAAGGTTTTTAACTCCATCGGACATAAATACATATCAATCAATAAAAATCATACAAGATAGTTTGAATTTTATAAATTCAAATCCAACACTCGCAAGAACGATAAAAATATTATCGAAAACAACTCATTTTATTAAATCAGAAAATTCAGCTTATGATCTAAGTTATAGTGATCCTAAAATTCCATTTAGTATTTTTGTTTCTATGGCCTCATATTGCTCTGATGGGGCGTTGAGACTGTCGGAGTCAATTATACATGAGTCAATGCATGTTCAGTTATCACTTATAGAGAGGTGCATTGATTTGGTTGAATCGTCGAAAAATAAATACTACTCCCCATGGAAAAAAGAGATGCGTCCGGCATCTGGAATTTTGCATGCCGTATATGTTTTTTCGGTTATATGGCAGTGGCTTGAAAATTTACCAAAAACTCCCGCAAATGAGATATATGTTAACAATAGACGCACTCAAATTAAATTTGAATTAAGTCAAATAGATGTTAATTCTTGTTCGCAAGATTTGACATCTATGGGGCAGAGAATTTTATTTCTCGCAATAAATTCCCTTAAATAAATTAAAGTTATTCTTAGTCTTGAACGGTATGCCCTCCGTAAAAGCAGGCTCAAAGCCTGCGCTGCTGCCGTAACCTGTTACGCCGCCACAGCCCCGGAAGCATAGTTTTTCACTTCGATTTTGTGCGTGAAAAATTTACGACTTGCCGCGCAGTCTGGTCAGTGCGACAGACAGCCACCCGCCGATCAGCAGCTTCGGCGAAGGCAGGAGACCCGTCCCGATCAGGTCAGCTCTGCGTCGTCGCGCAGTGCGTCACGGCGCAATGACTTCCAGCCGACCAAAGTAGTTTCTGTACGGCCTTGGATCTCGCGTGAGCACGCTCAGGTTCGAGACCGCGGCGTGAGCGCCAATGAAGAAGTCCGGTAGCGGCTTGTGCTTCGCGCCACCGCGCCGTCGATACAGACCGTAAGCCGCGGCAGTGAGAGATGCGGATGCCCACGGCAGCGGCGAGCGCAGCGTGTCGTAGACATCCAGCAGCGCGTCCAAGGCGCCAACATCAGGCCCCGGAATCAGCAGTTCGGTGTAGACAATGAGGTTGATGTGCAGTGGAGCGCGTTCGCTGCAGGCTTGCAGTTGCTCCAGCGCCCAGTCATGCCAAGGACTTGTCTCATCAATGCAGTCCACCCAGATATTCGTATCGACGAGCGTGCCAGCGGTGCCGTCGTAGTGGGACAGGCTAGCGGTTGCCACGACGCTTGGGGCCTTGGGACGGCTCGTCTCCACGGATGAAGCGCATGATCTCCTCGGCGCCAAGCTGCTGGAACTCGGCGCTGAAGCTTTCCCGGACGCGGGCTGCCGCAGTGCGAAGCTCGGCGCGGCGGTCGTTCTTGACGCTGGTGCCGACCGGCGTGATGACGATCCTGCTGCCTTCCAGGCTGAAGGTGACTTCACTGCCGGGTGTCACCCCAGCCGCCAGCCGGATGTGTTTGGGGATCGTGACCTGTCCCTTTTCGGTGACGAGCATGCTGCCTCGCAGGTAGGAATTCGGAGTAGGAATCCTACTGCCGATGCGGGCTGCAGGCAACGGGCGTTCGTGCCGTCGTGGTCGAGCTTCATGCTCAGTCCGCGATCACCAGCGTCTGCATCGCCACCCACTCCTGCCCACCGGCCAGCCGCACCCGCTCGCCGATCTGCGCCGCCTCGACGCACAGCATCTGCAGCCAGTCGTCATCGGGCATGTCCGGCAGCGCGGCGCATTTCTCCGGCCCCGGGTTCCACACCACCACGTCGTCGAACGCATGCGACTGGATCAGCAGCCGTCGCCCCGCTTCGCGCAGCGTCAGCTCCTTCGGCGCGTTCCAGTAGATGCGGTCGATTTCCTGCGCGATGGTGACGACGTCGATCCACTGCTGGCGCGGCTGGTCGAGCACGGCGTCGTGGTAGTTCTGGTCGATCAGGCCTTCGAGCTGCGCCCGGCGCACGTCGCCGCAGCCGAGGTAGGTGTGCAGCGCGGCCTGGAACTCGAAGGGGCTGTCGCCCGTGTTGAGCACGGCCAGTTCCATCTCCAGCCGGCGGTCATCGACGCTGACGGTCAGCTCCAGCGTGAAGGCGTGCGGCCAGATCGCCCGCGTGGCCTCGTCGACGCTGAGCGTCAGCACGGCGAAGGCGTGTTCGCCGCGCACTTCCGTCGCCTGCACCTGCCACGCCCGGTTGCGGGCGAAGCCGTGCTTGGGCAGCGGGCCTTGCTGGTTGAACTGCGGAAAGATCACTGGCACGCCGCCGCGCACCGCCGCACCGTCGCCGTACTTCGTCTCGGGCGAGAGGTAGAGCTGTTCCTCCTGGCCAGCCGGGATCCACGACACGACGTGCGCGCCGTGCAGCAGGATGGTGGCCTGCGCGCCGTTGGGCGAGCGCAGGTGGACGGCTGGCTGGCCCTCGAACACGAGCGGCCCGGTAGGGTGGAGGGCGCGGGGCTGCGGCGATGGCTGCTGCGGGTCGGACATGGCGGGTGTTCCTTCGCTCACAGGCTGCGCAGCACGTCGGCGGCGACGGCGACCGTTTCGGCGATGTCGGCGTCGGTGTGCGCGGCGCTGACGAAGCCAGCTTCATACAGCGCGGGCGCCAGGTACACACCGCGGTCGAGCAGGCCGTGGAAGAAGCGGTTGAAGCGCGGCTGGTCGGTGGTCATCACCGTGGTGTAGTTCTGCGGCAGCTCCGGCATGAAGAAGAAGCCGAACATGCCGCCCTGGCTGTCGACCGAGAACGGCACGCCGGCCGCGTCCGCCGCGCCCTTCAGGCCATCCACGAGCGCGCGGGTCTTGCGCGACAGGTCGTCGAAGAAGCCGGGCTTGCGGATCTCGCGCAGCGTGGCCAGACCGCAGGCGGTGGCGACCGGGTTGCCGCTGAGCGTGCCGGCCTGGTAGACGGTGCCGAGCGGGGCGAGGTGTTCCATGATCCGGCGCGAGCTGGCGAACGCGGCCAGCGGCATGCCGCCGCCGATGACCTTGCCGAACACGCTGATGTCGGGCGCGAAGCTGGGGATGGCGTCGGCGTACAGGCTCTGCGCGCTGCCGAGGGCGACGCGAAAGCCCGTCATCACCTCGTCGAAGACGAACAGCGCGCCGTGCTGGTCGCACAGTTCGCGGATGCGCTTCACGAACGGCACCTGCGCGCGCACGAAGTTCATGTTGCCGGCGATCGGCTCGATCATCACGCAGGCGAGTTCGGGGCCGTGCAGCCGGAAGGCTTCTTCGAGCTGGTCGAGGTTGTTGTATTCGAGGACCAGCGTGTGCTGCACGACTTCCGGCGGCACGCCGGCGGAGGTCGGGTTGCCGAAGGTCGCCAGACCCGAGCCGGCCTTGACCAGCAGCGCGTCGGCGTGGCCGTGGTAGCAGCCTTCGAACTTGATGAACTTCGAGCGGCCGGTGGCGCCACGGGCCAGGCGGATCGCGGTCATCGCGGCCTCGGTGCCGGAGCTGACGAGGCGGATCTGCTCGCAGCTCGGCACCAGCGACAGGATCTCCTCGGCGAGTTCGACCTCGCGCTCGGTCGGGGCGCCGAAGCTGAAACCTTCGGTGGCCGCCTGCTGGACGGCCGAGAGCACGGCGGGGTGGCCGTGGCCGAGGATCATCGGGCCCCAGGAGCCGATGTAGTCGATGAAGCGCTTGCCTTCGGCATCCCACATGTAAGGGCCCTGGGCGCGGGCGATGAAGCGGGGCGTGCCGCCGACGGCGCGGAAAGCGCGCACGGGGGAATTCACGCCGCCCGGAATCACCTTCCGGGCACGTTCGAACAACTGGTCGTTGGTGGTCATCGGTCTCGCGCCGGGCGGACCGGCGCCGGGTTGGGTCAGTGGATGCTGCGCGGCTTGGTGGGCGAGTCGATGTCGGCCGTCATCGCGTCGATGATGTCCTCGTCGCCTTCGCCGTCCTCGTCTTCCGGGGGCGTGGCCCAGAAGAAGCGGTCGGGCACGACGTTGCCCATGCCAGGGCGGAAGCCCGAGTCGAGCGACTGGTCCAGGAAGGCCAGCGCCTCGGAGACGGCGATGTGCAGCTCCTGCCCGGTGGCCAGCAGCGCAGCGATCGAGGCCGACAGCGTGTCGCCGGCGCCGATGAACGTGGTCTCGAAGCGCTCGAACTTCTCGCCGGTGATGGCGCCCTGCGGCGAGGACAGCACGTTGTCGACCTGGTTGTTGGGCAGCTGCAGGCCGGTGACGAGCACGTACTGCGTGGCGTGCTTGCCGGCGGCGATGGCGAGTTCGCGGGCCGATGGCGGACGCTCGGAGTCCCAGTCGGGCAGCAGGAAGTCGGTGAGGGTCTTCTGGTTGCCGATCAGCACCAGCGTCTGCGGCAGCACGAGTTCGCGCAGCGCGTCGTGGTAGGCGGTGGCCTCGTCCTCGTCGTCCATCCAGGACAGCGTGGGCAGGTAGGTCACCAGCGGCACGTCCGGGTAGTCGGACAGGATCTCGGCTACGGCGCCGACGTTCTCGGCGTTACCGAGGAAGCCGACCTTCCAGGCCGAGATGGTCACGTCTTCCAGCACGCTGCGGGCCTGCTCGACGACGGTCTCGGGGTCGAGCGCGGTGTGCTCGAAGATCTCGGCCGTGTCGCGCATGACGATGGTGGAGATCACGGGCAGTGCGTGTGCCCCCATGGCGGCGATGGTGGCGATGTCGCCGGCGACACCGCCAGCGCCGGTGGCGTCACTGGCATTGAAGCTCATCACGCAAGCCGGGGCCGGCAGGTCCTGGGGGTCGTCGCTGACGATTTCGGTTGCGTTGGGGTTCATCCGGGAGGGCCGAGGGACTCTGGCCGTTTTCTGAGAATAGTTGTGAAGGGGTCCGTCTGTTCTCGCCGGGCAGGCGGGGCCAGTGGCTACAATCTTTGTCCATTGTAGACAAGCTGAACACACGCCGTGAGCCCTTCGAAAACCTGGATGTGTCTGATCTGTGGGTGGATCTATGACGAAGCGACCGGTGACCCGGAACATGGCATCGCACCGGGCACCGCCTGGGCGGACGTGCCGATGAACTGGGTCTGCCCGGAATGCGCTGCCCGCAAGGAAGATTTCGAGATGGTCCGGATCTGACCTGACCCGCCAACCCAGCGAGCCCAGTCGTGGAACACCTGCCTGACACCCCCACTTCCGAACGCACGCGCTCGGTCACGCGTGTGCTGGTGATCGACGACAGCAACACCATCCGCCGCAGCGCCGAGATCTTCCTGAAGCAGGGCGGCTGCGAGGTCGTGCTCGCCGAGGATGGCTTCGACGCGCTGGCCAAGGTCAGCGACCACCGGCCGGACCTGATCTTCTGCGACATCCTGATGCCGCGGCTTGATGGCTACCAGACCTGCGCCATCATCAAGCGCAATCCCGAATTCGCCAACGTGCCGGTGATCATGCTGTCGTCCAAGGACGGGCTGTTCGACAAGGCGCGCGGGCGCATGGTGGGATCGGAAGACTACCTGACCAAGCCCTTCACCAAGGACCAGTTGCTCCAGGCGGTGCGCTTGCACTGTCGGGTGGTGTCCTGATGCGCCATGCCCGGACCGGCGTCTGCTGTGTCCGGCCCTGACGCCTGCGCCCGCAAGACGACGCCATGCCGATACACAACATCCTGTTGGTGGACGATTCCCGGACCGAACTGCATGTCCTCACCGACCTGCTGGTGCGCCAGGGTTTCCGTGTGCGCACGGCTGAAAACGGCGACGAAGCCCTGCGCCGGATCGCGGAGGAAAAGCCGGACCTGATCCTGATGGACGTGGTGATGCCGGGCCAGAACGGCTTCCAGCTCACCCGCACCATCACCCGGGATCCGCGCTATGCCGATGTGCCCGTGATCATGTGCACCAGCAAGAGCCAGGAGACCGACAAGGTCTGGGGCATGCGCCAGGGCGCGCGCGACTACGTGGTCAAGCCGGTCAATCCGGACGAGCTGGTCCAGAAGATCCGGGCCTTCGGCTGAACCGCATTCACATCAGGACCATCGGGAGCCCTCATGGCCAACAAGGAAGCGCTGAGGGAACTGCAGGGTCGGCTGGCCGAACGTCTGCAGGAAGTCCACAGCATCGAGCACACCGTGGGCTGGCTGGCCGTCGAATGCGCCGGGCATGCCTTCCTGTTTCCGCTGGCCGAGGCCGGCGAGATCTTCCAGCCGGGGGCGCTGCTGAGCGTGCCCCATACCGAGTCCTGGTTTCTCGGGGTGGCCAATCTGCGCGGAGCCCTGACGGGGGTGGTCGACCTGGCCGGCTTTCTCGGACTGCGCGACCGTATTCCGACAGCCGTGCGCGAGCAGGCGCGGGTCGTGGCCTTCAATCCGGCGCTGGAGCTGAATGCCGCATTGCTGATCGACAAGCTGGCCGGGCTGCGCCACGCGGACCAGATGACCCCGGTGGCGCCGGACGACCAGCCGCAACCGGCGTTCGCCGGCGGGCGCTGGCTGGATGTGTCCGGGCGGCTCTGGCAGGAGCTGCGCCTGTCGATGCTGCCGCGCGACGAGCGTTTCCTGCGCATCATCGGTGCGGAATGACAGCGTGAAAGACGAGGCGGGCATGGGGTTCATGGACAAGCTCAAGGGCAAGCATCGGCGGCACGGCGGGCCGGAGGCGCCTCTGCCCGACGACGAGTCCTATGCAGGCCCCTACACCGTGGGCGGTGAGGAGCGGGACGAGCTGCTGGACACGGTCCAGGACGCCTCGCTGAACACCACGATCTCGGTGGCCGAGGGCTCGATCATCAGCGAGGCCTCGCCGTCGAGCCTGCAGATGCCGCATGCAGGCCGCTCCGCAGCGTCGGCGACCACGCCGCGCCGCGCGCTGCTGGGCGCACGCATGCGGCTGCCGCTGATCGGACGCTGGTCCTCGGACCGGCAGCAGCGCCTGCTGGGCGGGATGCTGGCGCTGGGCGGTCTCGGGCTGGTGCTGGCGTCGGTGATGGCCGTGCGCACGGCAGGCGGCAGTTCGGCCCAGATCGGCGCGACCGGGCAGGCGCTCATGCAGTCGCAGCGGCTGGCCAAGGCGGTGCTGCAGGCGCTGGCCGGCCAGCCGCAAGCCTTCGCGGAAGTGCGTGAATCGACGGCGGTGCTGGCCGCCAGTGTGCGCGGCCTGCAGAGCGGACGGGCCGACAGCGGTCTGCAGCCGGTGTCGCTCACCGCCCGTGGCCTGATCGATCCGCTGATGGCCGTGGTCGACAAGACCGAGAAGAACGCGGGCACCGTGCTGGCGCAGGAGCAGCTGCTGACCCAGGTCAGCGCCGCGCTGAAGGCGATCAACCGCCAGTCGGGCGAGCTGCTGGAGGCGACCGAGGCCATCGCCGCCGCCAAGGTGCAGCAGGACGCGCTGCCGACCGAGGTGTCCGCCGCGGGCCGGCTGGTGATGCTGACGCAGCGCATCGGCAAGTCCGCCAACGAGTCGCTCACTGTCGAAGGGGTGTCGCCCGAGGCGCTGTTCCTGCTGGGCAAGGACTTGAACACCTTCCGCGACGTGGCCCGTGGACTGCTGGACGGCAACCCCGATCTGCGCCTGACCGCCACCAAGGATCCGCAGGTGCGCGCCCGCCTGGAGGCGCTGCTGAAGCTGCACGAGGCGCTGCGCCAGCACGCCGGTGCCATCCTCGGCAACCTGCAGGGGCTGGTCTCGGCCCGCGAGGCACAGACGGCGATCATCACGGACACCGAAGTGCTGCGCCAGGGCCTGACGCAGGTGCAGACCAGCGTGTCCTCGGTGGGCGGCATCGGCTGGGCCAATGTCGGGCTGCTGGGGCTGTCGCTGCTGCTGTGTCTGCTGGGTGGGCTGGGGCTGCTGCTGGTGTTCACGGCGGACCAGCGCCAGCGGGCCTCGGTGTCCGATGTGCAGCGTCTCGAAGCCGAACGCCAGGAGCGCGAGGCCAAGCGCGTCAACGACGCCAACCAGGCGGCGATCCTGCGGCTGATGAACGAGCTGCAGACGGTGGCCGAAGGTGACCTGACGCAGCAGGCGACCGTGACCGAGGACATCACCGGCGCGATTGCCGACTCGGTCAACTACACCGTGGAGGAACTGCGCTCGCTGGTGTCGCAGGTCCAGGGCACGGTGGCGCGGGTGACCGACACCACGCAGCAGGTCGAGGCCACCTCCACCGAGCTGCTGGCCGCCTCCGACGAGCAGCTGCGCGAGATCCGCGAGACCGGCGAGGCGGTGCTGCAGATGGCCGGCCGCATCCAGCGCGTCTCCGGTCAGGCGCAGCAGTCGGCCGACGTGGCGCGGCATTCGCTGTCGGCGGCGACCTCGGGCCTGACCGCAGTGCTCGACACCATCGGCGGCATGAACACCATCCGCGAGCAGATCCAGGAGACCTCCAAGCGCATCAAGCGGCTGGGCGAGTCTTCGCAGGAGATCGGCGAGATCACCGAGCTGATCTCCGACATCACCGAGCAGACCAACGTGCTGGCGCTGAACGCAGCGATCCAGGCGGCGTCGGCCGGTGAGGCGGGGCGCGGCTTTTCGGTCGTGGCCGAGGAGGTGCAGCGGCTGGCCGAGCGCTCGGGCGACGCCACACGCCAGATTGCCGTGCTGGTCAAGACCATCCAGACCGACACCGCCGATGCGGTGGTGGCGATGGAGCGCTCGACCCAAGGGGTGGTCGAGGGCGCCAAGCTGTCGGACAACGCCGGCACCGCGCTGACCGAGATCGACCGCGTCTCGCGCCAGCTGGCCGAGCTGATCGAGGCCATCTCGTCGCAGGCCCGCCAGGAAGCCGAGAACGCCACGGTCGTGGCGCAGAATATCCAGCACATCTTCGCCGTCACCGAGCAGACCGGCGAGGGCACCCGCTCCACCGCGCAGCTGGTGCGCCAGTTGTCCCGCACGGCCGAGGAATTGCGGCAGTCGGTGGCGCGTTTCAAGATCAGTTGATGCCGATGGACCCGCACCACACCGCTCCGACCGATGACCTCAGCGCCCTGGCCTGGGTGCTCGAAGAACTGCGCAAGACGCTGGAGGCTGCGAACAAGTCCTTGCGGCGCTATCTGCGCGAGGTCGGCGCGGCCGAGGGCTCGGACCTGGACGACGTCGAGCCGGCCATCCTGCGCACCGCCCGCCAGCAGATCCACCAGGGCGTCGGCGCACTGGAGCTGGTCAACCTGCCCGAAGGTGCGCTGCTGCTGCGCTCGGCCGAACAGCTGGTGCAGCGCTTCGTGGCCAAGCCGCAGCGGCTGGATGCCGCAGGGGTGGATGCCGTCGAGAAGGCCGCGCTGGCGCTGCTCGACTATCTCGGCCAGAAGCTGGCGGGCAAGCCGGTGCAGGCGGTCGGCCTGTTCGCGCAGTGGCGTGTGCTGCTGGAGCTGAACGGCGCGGAGCGCATCCACCCGGCCGATCTCTGGACACATGACTGGCGCCTGCGCGAGGTGCCGGATGCCTCGGGCGGTCTGGCGCACCGGGCCGACGCGGCGATGCTCGCCAGTGTCGAGCGCGCGCTGCTGGGATTGATGCGGCAGAACACGCCCGCCGCCGCCGCTGCGCTGGCACGGGACGGCGCCAGCCTCGCGCTCGCCGCGCAGACGACCGAAGAGGCGACCGTCTGGCGACTGGCCGCGGCGTTCTTCCAGGCCTGGTCGCTCGGATTGCTGGCGCCGGACATGTTCGCCAAGCGGACGGCCTCCCGCGTCATGGCGCAGCTGCGCAGCCGGGTGCGCGGCGAGGAGGGTTTCTCGGAGCGCCTGGCGCAGGATCTGCTGTTCTTCTGCGCCCGTGCCTGGCCCGCGGCGGGGCAGTCGGCGCCGATGCTGAGCGCCGTGCAGACCGCCTACCACCTGCCGCGGCTGGTCCCGGTCGACTATGCCGTGCCGGTCTACGGCCTCAGCGATCCGGCCCAGATCCAGCAGACCCGCAAGCGGGTCAAGTCGGCCAAGGAGGCCTGGGGCCTGGTGTCCTCGCCCGAGGCCTTTCGGGATCCGCAGCGCGGCGTGCCGTTGCTCGATGTGTTCACGCTGCTCGGGGAATCGATCAGCCGGCTCTATGACGATGGCGGCCAGCTCGCCCGCGCGCTGGTGGCGGCGGCCACGTCGGTCGTGCGCAGCAGCCGCCCGCCCGGCCCGGAGCTGGGCATGGAGGTCGCCACCAGCCTGCTCTATCTGGAAGCGGCGCTGGACGAGGTGGACGTCGACCGCACCGGTCACGCCGACCATGCCGGCCGGCTGGCCGAGCGCATCGAGCGGGTCACCGCGGGTCAGCGTTCGCAGCCGCTGGAGCCGTGGATGGAGGCGCTCTACCGCCGCGTCAGCGAGCGCCTGACCCTCGGCAGCGTGGTGCAGGAGCTGCGCGCGACGCTGGGCGAGATCGAGCAGCAGATCGACCAGTTCTTCCGCAGCCCGCAGGAAAGCGGTCTGCTGGCCGGTGTGCCGGGGCTGCTCGGGTCGATGCGGGGCGTGCTGTCGGTGCTGGGCATCGACGCGGCGATCCAGACGCTGCACTGCATGCGCGAGGATGTCGAGTACCTGCTCCACAGCGAACACCAGCCGCAGGATCCGCGCACCCTGAGTGCCTTCCAGCGGCTGGCGGCCAACCTGGGCGCGCTCGGCTTCCTGATCGACATGCTGCATGTGCAGCCGGTGGTCGCGAAGTCGCTGTTCCATTTCGATCCGCTGCTGGGCGTGCTGTCGCCGGTGATGGGCCGCTCGGCGGTCACGGCCGACGTGATCCACCGGGCCGAGGCCATCGCCGAGGCTTTGCAGCACGCCGGCATGTCGCGCGAAGACGTGGTGGCCGAGCTGCAGGCCCT
This sequence comes from Sphaerotilus sp., assembly GCF_034519685.1. GTDB lineage: Bacteria > Pseudomonadota > Gammaproteobacteria > Burkholderiales > Burkholderiaceae_C > Sphaerotilus. The sequence continues at coordinate 516,613 of NZ_JAXHOF010000006.1, forward strand.
GCAGGACGATGCCCAGGTCACCGCACTGCCGGCCCTCTCCGCGCACGTCAGTGCCGCGCGCCACGCGCTGGACCGCGACGCAGACCCGGCCGAGGTGCGGCAGGAACTGCAGGACTTCGTCGCCACGGCCACCGCGCCGCTGGGGCTGGATCCGCTGGGCCCGCCCTTGACGTCACGGCCCCCGGCGCCCCGGCCGCTCGACCTGCCGCAGTTCCAGCCCACCGGGCTGGAAGACGACGACGAGATGCGCGGGGTCTTCCTCGACGAAGCCCGCGAGGTGATCGAGGAAGGCCAGGCGGCGCTCGACGCGCTGGCCCTGACGCCCGGCAACCTGCCGCTGCTCACCCACCTGCGCCGCGCCTTCCACACGCTCAAGGGCAGCGCGCGCATGGTCGGCTTCAATGCCTTCGGCGAAGCCGCGTGGTCGTGCGAGCAGCTCTACAACCACTGGCTGGCCGAACAGACGCCCGCCAGTCCCGAACTGCGCACCTTCACGGGGGATGCGCTGCGCTATTTCGAGGCCTGGACCGGGGCCATCGCCGCGCGCGATGCCGAAGCCTTCCTGCCCGAGCCTGTGATGGCCGGTGCCGAGGCGCTGCGCCATGCGGGCGAGCTGATGCGGGTGTGCCTGCCAGGTTTCGCGATGCCGCCTGCGCCGTCGCCGACCGGTTCCCGCGTCGGGGGCTCGTCAGACGATGCGCAGGAACATGTCGACCTGGAGGTGCTCTTCGGCGAACCGGCCCGGCCGCTCATGGAGCCGCTGCAGGCCACCCGGCCGATGGAGCTGGGGGACGCGATGTGGCGTGCGCCGATGCCGGCCCAGCCCCAGCCACCGGCAGAACCCTCGATGCTCATCGACCTGCCGCTGGACTTCAGCGCACCGGCCGTCGATGTGTCCTTCGACGATTTCGAGCTGCCCGACGGCCCGGTGGAGCGCATCGAGGTGGGCTCGTCCGGCCTGGACGACGAGCGCCACAGCTGGCGCGCGCCGCTGGAGACCACCACCTCCTCGGCCCATGCCACCCTCGGCGGCCCCTTGCCCGAGGCGGATCTGGTGCCACCCGCCGAGCCGCCGCAGGACATCGAGCCTCTCGATCTCGAGGTAGGCGAGCCCTCTGCACCTGCCGCCGCCCCCGTGTCCGCCCCTGGGCTGGCCAACGTGATCGACCTGGACGGCGTGCGCGCCCAGATCGCCACCGAGGTGCTGCGCGCTGCCCAGCCCGACCGCCAGGGCGACGACGACCAGATCAAGGTCATCGGCCCGCTGCGGCTGCAGATTCCGCTGTTCAACATCTACCTCAACGAGGCCGACGAGGTCTCGCGCCGGCTGGGCACCGAGCTGACGCTGTGGGCCATGGAGCTGCCGCGCCCGCTCGGCGAAGAGGCCAGCGCGCTGGCGCACACGCTGGCCGGCAACTCGGCGACCGTCGGTTTCACCGAGCTGGCGCAGCTGGCGCGTGCCCTGGAGCACGCGCTGAACCAGGTGCTGGCACTGCAGGCCACCGAGTCGATCGACCCGGCCGAGGCCGAGCTGTTTGTCATGGTCGGCGACGACATCCGTCGCCTGCTGCACCAGTTTGCCGCCGGGTTCCTGCAGACGGCCTCGCCGCTGATCGGTGAGCGGCTGCAGGCCTGGAGCCAGTCCGTCCAGCCGCGTCTGTCCGGGGCGGCGGTGGTGTCCGCGCCGGCGTCGACCGCCGTGCCCGTGTCTGCGCCGGTGTCCGCCCCGGCGCCCGCACCGGTGTCCGCACCAGCACCCCTGGCCGCGCCCCCGGTCGCTGCCGTGATCGACCACGAGTTCGATGCCGACATCGACCAGATCGACCAGGTCGATGCCGACCTGTTCCCGATCTTTTCCGAAGAAGCGCAGGAGCTGCTGCCCCGACTGGAGGCGCAGGTCTCCGCCTGGCTGCAGGCGCCGACGCACGCCGGGGCCTCGACCGCGTGCATGCGCACCCTCCATACCTTCAAGGGCAGCGCCCGTCTGGCCGGGGCCATGCGGCTGGGCGAGCTGGCGCACCGCTTCGAGTCGGCGATCGAGTCGCTGCTGGTCGGGGGGGGCCCGGTGTCTGCTGCCGGGCTGGCGCTGCTGGCCCAGCGTGTGGATGCGCTGGTCGCGGCCTTCGAGGCACTGCGCGAACGCCAGTCGACGCCCGCGTCGACGATGGTCGCCGCTCCGTGGGCGCAGACCACGCTCGCGCCGCCGCGTCCGCTGTCCGAAGAGCTGCACCAGCCGGTACCGTCCCTGGCCGGTGCGGCGGCCCGAGCGGCCACCGCCGCGCCAGTGCCGCTGCCCGCCGATGCGGTCGGCACGATCGACTGGTCCCGCTTTCTCGCGCCGGCGGACAGCTCGCCCGCCGCGCCGGCCGAGCGGGTCGTGCTCAATCCGCAGCCGGTGCGCGTGCGGGCGGCCTTGCTGGACCGGCTGGTCAACCTGGCCGGCGAGGTCAGCATCACCCGCTCTCGGCTGGATGCTGAAGTCGGCCACATCCGCAGCTCGCTGGGCGACCTGACCGACAACCTGGAGCGTCTGAGTCGCCAGCTGCACGACGTGACGCTGCAGGCCGACACGCAGCTCGAATCGCGCCGCGAGGCCGCCCGCGCGGCGGCGCAGGAGTTCGACTCGCTCGAACTCGACCGCTACACCCGGCTGCAGGAGCTGACGCGGATGATGGCCGAGTCGGTCAACGATGTGGCCACCGTGCGCAGCGCCCTGCAACGCACGCTGCAGACCGCCGAAGACGAACTCGCCGTCCAGGCCCGCCTGACCCGCGAACTGCAGGGCGACCTGCTGCGCACGCGCATGGTCGAGTTCGAGAGCCTGTCCGAGCGCCTCTACCGCGTCGTGCGGCTGGCGGCCAAGGAGGTCGGCAAGCAGGTGCGCTTCGACATCGTCGGCGGCGGGGTCGAGGTCGACCGCGGCGTGCTGGACCGCATGACCGCCGCGTTCGAGCACCTGCTGCGCAACGGGGTGACCCACGGCATCGAGTCGCCCGAGCAGCGTGTCGCCGCCGGCAAGGACCCCGTGGGCAGCATCACGATGTCCCTGGTGCAGGAGGGCAACGAGGTCTGCGTCGAGCTGCGCGACGATGGCGCCGGGCTGGACCTGGGGCGCATCCACGCCCGTGCGGTGGCGATGGGCCTGGTGCAGGCCGACACCGCGGTGTCCGACACGGTGCTGACCGACCTGATCTTCGCGCCGGGTCTGTCCACTGCGACCGTGCTGACCGAAGTGGCCGGGCGCGGCGTGGGCATGGACGTGGTCAAGTCCGATGTGCAGTCGCTGGGCGGCCGGATCGAGATCCGCTCCGAAGCCAGCCGGGGCACCTGCTTCAAGCTGGTGCTGCCACTGACGACGGTGGTGACGCAGGTGGTGATCCTGCGTGCCGGCACCCGCTCGATCGCCGTGCCGTCCAACCTGATCGAGCTGGTGCAGCGCACGCCGGTCGAGCGGGTGGCGCAGGCCTACCACGAGGGCCAGTACACCTACGCCGGCCAGACCCTGCCGTTCTACTGGCTTGGTGCGCTGCTCGACAGTCCGGGCCGCAGCCTGGAGATGAGCGGGCGGACCCTGCCGGTGGTGATCGTGCGGTCGGCGCAGCAGCGGGTGGCGCTGCATGTGGACGACGTGCTCGGCAACCATGAAGTGGTGGTGAAGAACCTGGGGGCGCAGCTGGCGCGGGTGCCGGGGCTGGCGGGCATGACGCTGCTGGCCTCCGGCGTCGTGGCGCTGATCTACAACCCGGTCGCGCTGGCGGCGGTCTACGGCGTGCAGGCGCAGCGGCTGATGCAGGTCACCGCACTCACCGGGCCGGACGACGCGCCGCCAGTCGAGCTGGTCAAGCCGGCGCCGCTGGTGCTGGTGGTGGACGATTCGCTGACCGTGCGGCGCATCACCAAGCGCCTGCTGGAGCGCGAAGGCTACCGGGTCGCGCTGGCCAAGGACGGCCTGGAGGCCCTCGATCTGCTGGCCGGCGAGCGGCCGGTGGTCGTGCTCTCGGACATCGAGATGCCGCGCATGGACGGCTTCGACCTGCTGCGCAACATCCGCAGCGACACGCGCCTGGCGGGCCTGCCGGTGGTGATGATCACCTCGCGCATCGCCAGCAAGCACCGGGATCTGGCGCTCGAACTCGGCGCCCGCCATTACCTGGGCAAGCCCTACAGCGAAGACGAGCTGCTGCGCCTGATCGCGTCGCACGCCAGCCCATGAGCAGTGCTGCCGCCTCCGACGTGCTCGGCGCCGTGCTGGCGATGGCCTGCAGCCGCGAGCGGGCCGAAGTCGATGCGCTGATGCTGACGGCACTGGTGGCGCGCACTGGTGCGCTGCGGGCCCGGCTCTGGCGCGTGAAGGGTGCGGGTGGCCGGCGTCACTGGATCCTGTGTGGTGAGCAGCAGCAGGGTCAGGCCACCGTTGTGCCGGTCGAGCGCCTGGGCGAAGCCGCCCGCACGCTCGTGCCCTGGGTGGAGCGGCCTGACCTGGTGCGCTGTGCCGAAGCGGCCGCCGTGCTGGCGACCGCCCGCACCGAGACGCCGGGCTGGCACACCGGCCTGCCGCTGACCGCGGAGGCCGGTGGCCCGCTGGACGGACTGGTCGAGCTGGACACCCTGGAGCTGCTGGACGGGGCGGTGCTCGCCGACGCGGAGCGCCTGCTGCTGGGCCACCGCCATGTGCTCGGCCTGCTCGACTACAGCGAGCGCGACACGCTGACCCAGCTGCTCAACCGCAAGCGCTTCGACACCGCCTTCATGCAGGCCACGGTGGCCGAGGCCCGCCGCATCTACGGCCAGCCCGAGGAAGAGCTGCCACCGCAGGAGCGCCGCGCCGTTCCGCGCCAGCACTGGCTCGGCGTGATCGACATCGACCATTTCAAGCTCGTCAACGACCGCTTCGGCCACACCGTCGGCGACGAGGTGCTGGCCATGGTGGCGCGCACGATGACCTCGGTCTTCCGCTTCGATGACCAGCTGTACCGTTTCGGGGGGGAAGAGTTCGTCGTGCTGCTGACCGCCCATGACGAGGCCGGCGCCCGCAAGGCCTTCGAGCGTTTCCGCCTGGCCATCGAGACCTGCGAGTTTCCGGCGATCCGCCATGTCACGGTCAGCATCGGGTTCAGCGATGTCCGTCCGGGTGACACGCCGCAGGCCTGCTTCGACCGCGCCGACAAGGCCGTCTACCACGGCAAGACCCACGGCCGGAACCAGACCCAGTCCCACGAGGAACTGGTGGCCCATGGCCTGATCGAGGACACGAGCCACTGCGGCGAGATCGAGCTGTTCTGAGCCAGCGCGGGCAGGCCCAGGCCCAGGTGTTCAGCGGGCTTTCTTGATGGCGTCGAAGCGCGCCAGCGTGGTCGCCCGCGCTTCCTCGTGCACGACCACGGGTGCCGGGTAGGTCTTGCCCAGTTCCACCCCCGCCGCCAGCCGCTCCATCGGCTTGGCTTCCCACGGCGCGTGGATCTCGTCGTCGTTCAGCCCCGCGATCTCCGGCACATAGCGCCGGATGAAGCGCCCGGCCGGGTCGAACTTCCGGCTCTGCGTCATCGGGTTGAAGATGCGGAAATACGGCTGCGCGTCGCAGCCGGTCGAGGCCGCCCATTGCCAGCCGCCGTTGTTGGCGGCGAGGTCGAAGTCGTTGAGGTGCAGCGCGAAATGCGCTTCGCCGCGTCGCCAGTCGATCCCGAGGTGCTTGGTGAGGAAACTCGCCGCCACCATGCGCAGCCGGTTGTGCATGTAGCCGGTCTGGTGGAGCTGGCGCATCGCGGCGTCGACGATCGGATACCCTGTGCGGCCTTCGCACCAGGCGGTGAACAGCGTGTCAGCGTGCTTGCCGTGCTCCCATTTCACCGCGTCGTAGTCGGGCTTGAAGCAGTGGCCGACCACGCGCGGGTGGTGGTGCAGGATCTGGACATAGAAGTCGCGCCAGATCAGCTCGGACAGCCAGACCTCGGCGCCACGCGAGCCGCCAACCATGCGTTCATGCGCCAGCCGGGCGAGCTGGCGGATCGACACGGTGCCGAAGCGCAGGTGCACGCTCAGGTAGCTCGGACCTTTGACGGCGGGGAAATTGCGTGTGTCCTCGTACTGGTCGATGCGCTCCAGGAAGTCGAGCAGCAGGTGCGCGCCGCCGCTGGCGCCGGGGTGCAGCCGGGTGGCCATGTCGGTGGGCAGGAAATCCAGATCCGACAGGCGGGGCGGTCCGCCCCGGTCGAGTGCCGCGGGCGGTGCGGCCAGCGCGTGCGCGTGGCGCTCGACCGGATAGGCCTTCAGGTAGAAGGGATCCAGCTTCTTCAGCCAGGCGTTCTTGTAGGGCGTGAAGACCGAGAACGGCGTGCCGCCAGCTGTCATCACCTCGTCGTGTTCGAAGATGACCTGGTCCTTCCAGCTCAGGAAGGAGATGCCGGCCTCCGCCAGCGCGCCGCGCACCCGGGCATCGCGTGTGACCGCGGCCGGTTCGTAGTCACGGCTGACATGCACCGCCTGCACATGCAGTGTTCGCGCCAGCGCCGGGATCTCGCTGCGCGGATCGCCGTGGCGCACCAGCAGGCCGCCGCCGCGCTCGCGCAGCAGCCGGTCGAGTTCGACCACGCTGTGCCAGATGAACTCGACGCGGCGGTCTGCGCGGGGCAGGGCGTCGAGGATCGTGGTGTCGAAGACGAAGACGCACCAGACCTGGCGTGCGTGGCGCAGGGCGCGGTGCAGCGCGGCATGGTCATCCAGGCGCAGGTCACGGCGGAACCAGACCAGGGCGCGGTCGACAGGGTCCAGGCGGGGTGGGGGCGGGAGCGGGCTGTGCATGCTCGCCAGTTTGCGCGATCGGTACAATCCGCGCCATGTCCGCCCTTGGCCGTATCAACCTCACCAACCAGTTCCTGATCGCCATGCCTGGCATGGCGGACGACAGCTTTGCCGGCTCGGTCGTCTACCTGTGCGAGCACACCGAACGCGGTGCGCTGGGCCTGGTGATCAACAAACCCATCGACATCACGGTCAGCAACCTGTTCGAGCGCGTGGACATGACGCTCGACCGCCCGGACCTGGCCGACACGCCGGTGTACTACGGCGGTCCGGTGCAGACCGAGCGCGGTTTCGTGCTCCATGACCGCCCGGCCGATGACCACCCGCCCTACACCTCGTCGCTGTCCGTCCCGGGCGGACTGGCGATGACGACCAGCCGCGACGTGCTCGAAGCGATGTCGGGCGGCGAAGGGCCGAAGCGCGTGCTGATCACGCTGGGCTACGCCGGCTGGGGTGCCGGGCAGCTCGAAGACGAGATGGCGCGCAATGGCTGGCTCAACGTCGACGCCGACCCTGCCGTCATCTTCGACACGCCTGTCGCACAGCGTTACCACCGGGCGCTGGCGCTGCTCGGGGTCGATCCGGCGATGCTGTCGCACGACGCGGGACACGCATGACCGCGGCGGACACCCCGCCCGCGCGCCCGTCGCCGCCTCCCCGCCCGCCCCAGACCTTCCTGGCCTTCGACTACGGCCTCAAACGCACCGGCGTGGCCAGTGGCAACCGCTTGCTCGGCCACGGTTCGCCGCTGACCACCGTCACGGCCGAGGGTGACGCCCGTTTCGTGAAGATCGCGGCGCTGATCCGGGAATGGCAGCCGGACGCGCTGGTGGTGGGCATCCCCTTCCATCCGGACGGTGCCGCCCACGACAATACCCGCCGCGCGCAGCGCTTCGCCCGCCAGCTACAGGGACGTTTCCGCCTGCCGGTGTTCGAGGTCGACGAGCGCTACAGCACCACCGAGGTGCTGGCCAGTGGGGCGCGCGATGCCGACGCGGCGGCGGCGGCCCTGTTGCTCACGCAATACCTGGACGAACAAGAACGAAAGGAATCCCGATGAGTCTGCACCTTGACGCCGAGGCGCTCTACACCGAGCTGCTCGCCGGTGTGCGCGGCCTGATCGTGCCCGATGTGGTGCTGGTGGGCGTGTGGTCGGGCGGGGCCTGGCTGGCCGAGCGCCTGCAGCGCGACCTGGGCCTGGTCACACCGCACGGCGTGATCTCCAGCACCATGCACCGTGACGACTTCGGTTCGCGCGGCCTGGGCTCGACCACCGACGCGACCAACCTGCCGTTCTCGGTCGATGGCCGCCCGATCGTGCTGATCGACGACGTGCTCTACACCGGCCGCACCATCCGCGCCGTGCTCAACGAGCTGTTCGACTTCGGGCGGCCAGCGTCGGTGCAGCTCGCGGTGCTGGTGGACCGGGGCGGGCGCCAGTTGCCGATCCAGGCCGCGTTCGCCGCGTCACGGCTGGTGCTGCCTTCGACGCAGCAGCTCTCGCTCGACCGCGACGAGGCCGGCCGTTTCCGCTTCACCGTCCAGGACATCGCAAATTCCCAGGAGGCCCGCTGATGCTGTCGCGCCGCAACCCCCAGCTCAACAAGCACGGCGAGCTGATCCACCTGCTGTCGATCGAGGGCCTGCCCAAGGCGGTGCTGCACCACATCCTCGACACCGCGTCCACCTTCCTGTCGGTCAGTGACCGCGAGGTGAAGAAGGTGCCGCTGCTGCGCGGCAAGTCGGTGTTCAACCTGTTCTTCGAGAACTCGACCCGCACCCGCACCACCTTCGAGATCGCCGCCAAGCGCCTGAGCGCGGACGTGATCAACCTCGACATCGCCAAGTCGAGCGCGTCCAAGGGCGAAAGCCTGCTCGACACGATCGCCAACCTGTCGGCGATGCACGCCGACATGTTCGTGGTCCGCCACAGCGAGTCGGGCGCGCCCTACCTGATCGCGCAGCACTGCGCCCCGCATGTCCACGTCGTCAACGCCGGCGACGGCCGCCACGCGCACCCCACGCAGGGGCTGCTCGACATGTACACGATCCGCCACTACAAGAAGGACTTCACCAAGCTCCGGGTGGCCATCGTCGGCGACATCGTCCACAGCCGCGTGGCGCGCTCGGACATCCACGCGCTGACGACGCTGGGCGTGCCGGAGATCCGTGCCGTCGGGCCGAAGACGCTGGTGCCGGGCGACCTGCGCGAGATGGGCGTGCGGGTCTGCCACGACATGGCCGAAGGCATCAAGGACGCCGACGTCATCATCATGCTGCGCCTGCAGAACGAGCGCATGAGCGGCGCGATGCTGCCGAGCGCGGGTGAGTTCTTCAAGAGCTACGGCCTGACCGAGGACAAGCTCGCGCTGGCCGCGCCGGACGCGATCGTGATGCACCCGGGCCCGATCAACCGGGGTGTGGAAATCGACTCGTCGGTCGCCGACGGGCAGCACAGCGTGATCCTGCCGCAGGTGACCTTCGGCATCGCGGTGCGCATGGCGGTGATGTCGATCATCGCGGGGAACGAAGCATGAAGATCCTGATCAAGAACGGCCGCGTGATCGACCCGGCCTCCGGACGCGACGAGGTCACGGACGTGGCGATCGCCGCCGGGCGCATCGTCGGCATCGGCCGCACGCCCGCTGATTTCCACCCGAACCGCACGCTGGATGCTGCGGGCTGCGTCGTCGCGCCCGGCCTTGTCGATCTGGCCGCCCGCCTGCGCGAGCCGGGGCAGGAGCAGAAAGGCATGCTGGAGAGCGAGCTGAACGCCGCCGCCGCCGGTGGTGTCACCAGCCTCGTCTGCCCGCCCGACACCGACCCCGCGCTCGACGAGCCGGGGCTGGTCGAGATGCTCAAGTTCCGCGCCCGCAAGCTGTCGCTGTGCCGGCTGTTCCCGCTGGGCGCGCTGACCAAGGGGCTCAAGGGCGAGACGCTGACCGAGATGGTCGAGCTGACCGAGGCGGGCTGCGTCGGCTTCTCGCAGGCGGACGTGGCGGTGCGCGACACGCTGGTGCTGCAGCGCGCGATGCTCTACGCCTCGACCCACGGCTACACCGTCTGGCTGCGCCCGCAGGACTACTGGCTCGGCAAGGGCGTCGCCGCCAGCGGCGGGGTTGCCACGCGCATGGGCCTGTCCGGCGTGCCGGTGGCGGCCGAGACGATCGCGCTGCACACGATCTTCGAGCTGATGCGCTCGACCGGCGCGCGGGTCCACCTGTGCCGGCTGTCGAGCGCGGCGGGGGTCGAACTGCTGCGCCGCGCCAAGGCGGAAGGCCTGCCGGTGACGGCCGATGTCAGCATCAACTCGCTGCACCTGACCGAGATCGACATCGGTTATTTCAACCCCGCCATGCGCCTGACGCCGCCGCTGCGCCAGGGCCGCGACCGCGACGCGCTGCGCGCCGCGCTGGCCGACGGCACGATCGACGCGCTGGTCTCCGACCACACGCCGGTCGAAGGCGACGCCAAGACACTGCCCTTCGCCGAGGCCGAGCCAGGTGCCACCGGGCTGGAGCTGCTGCTGAGCATGGCGCTGAAGTGGGGCGCCGACGCGGGCCTCGCGCTGCCGGCGACGCTGGCGCGGGTCACGTCCGACCCGGTGCGCGTGCTGGGCGATGCGCTGGGATCGCTGTCGTCGAGCGCGGGGCGGCTGGTCGAGGGCGGCGTGGCCGATGTCTGCGTGTTCGATCCCGAGGCGCTGTGGCCAGTGACGCCGGACGCGCTGTGCAGCCAGGGCAAGTACACGCCGTTTGCCTTCGCCGACACCGGCATGGCGCTGCCCGGCCGCGTGCGCACCACGCTGGTGGCCGGCACCGTCGCGCACGAGCACCGCTGATGGCGTTCGGCCGCCGCCTCCGCGCCGCTGCACGGCTGGCGCGGGTGATGCTGCACATCTTCCACGGCCTGTTCATCGCGTGGCGCGAGTTCGACGGCGCCAGCGCCGCGCACCGCTGCGCCCGCATCCAGTGGTGGTCGGCCCGGCTGCTGATGCTGCTGGGCATCACCGTGCGGCCGAGCGGGCGTTTCCAGCCGGGGCCGCAACTGCTGGCCGCCAACCACGTCTCGTGGCTCGACATCATGGCCGTGCATTCGGTCTGTCCGCAGGCGCGTTTTGTCTCCAAGTCGGACGTGAAGGCGTGGCCGCTGCTCGGCTGGCTCATCGCGCAGGCGGGCACGCTGTTCATCGAGCGCGAGAGCAAGCGCGACGCGCTGCGGGTGGTCCACCAGGCGGCCGAGGCGCTGCGCGAGGGCGATACGGTGGCGTTCTTCCCGGAGGGCACCACATCGGACGGGCGCCACCTGCTGCCCTTCCACGCCAACCTGCTGCAGGCGGCGGTGAGCAGCGGCGCGCCGGTGCAGCCGATCGCCCTGCGCTTTTCGGAGCCGGGGCATGCCATCAGCCCGTCGGCGATCTACATCGGCGACACGACACTGCTCGACAGCCTGTGGACGATCGCCGGGGCGCGGGGCCTCGAAGTCCACGTCTCGGTGCTGGCCCCGATCGCGTCCGAAGGGTTGGACCGGCGCGCCCTGGTGCAGGCGGTGCGGGGCCGGATTGCCGCAGCACTCGGACTCGACGAGGCGGCGCACAATCCCGGCTGAACGGACACTGCCAAGGAATTCCCGATGCTCTACAAGTTCAAGTCCAAGGCTGCCGGCGATCTCATCATGACCGCGCCGGTCGGCGACCGGGTGATGAAGCTGGTGGGCCGCGATCCCGCACCACAGGGCATCTTCCTGCCGGCCCAGATGCCCGCAGCCATTGCTGCGCTGGAGCAGGGCATTGCCGACGAGGAGCGTGCCCGCCGCGAAGCCGAGGCTGAGGCGGCCGCCGAAGGCCGCACCTTGCCGCCGCCCAAGGAGGTCAGCCTGCGCCAGCGCGCCTGGCCGCTGATCGAGATGCTGCGGCGTGCCCACGCCGCGGACAAGGACATCGTCTGGGGCGTCTGAAGCACGCGCGCCGGATTCCACCGACCCCAAGGAGACACGACATGCACTTGCACAGCGACAGCCTGACCGAAGGCGCCCCCATTCCTGCCCGTTTTGCCGCCGGGCGCCCGGATGCGGCGAGCATCGTCACCTTCTCGGACAACATCAGCCCGCACCTGGCCTGGCGCGACCTGCCCGCGGGCACACGCTCGCTGGTGCTGGTCTGCCACGACCCGGACGTGCCGAGCCGCGGCGATGACGTGAACCAGACGGACCGCGAGGTGCCGGCCGACCTGCCGCGGGTGGACTTCTTCCACTGGGTGATGGTCGATCTGCCGGCGACGCTGACTGGTGTGGCCGAGGGCGAGTTCAGCCAAGGCTTCACCGCGCGCGGCAAACCCGGCCCGGCCACGCTGCACGGCGCCCGCCACGGCCTGAACGACTACACCGGCTGGTTCGCCGGCAACCCGGACATGGCCGGCGACTACTTCGGTTACGACGGCCCGCTCCCGCCGTTCAACGACAGCCTGCTGCACCACTACGTGTTCACGCTGTACGCGACCGACCTGGACCGCTGCCCGGTCGAGGGCGCATTCACCGGGGCGCAGGTGCGCGCGGCGATCGAAGGCCACGTGCTCGGTCAGGCCAGCCTCACCGGCCACTACACGCTGAACCACCGCCTCGGCGCCGGAGCCTGACCCGATGGGCCACGGCAGCAGCACCCGCATCCTGGCGATTCGCCACGGCGAGACGGCGTGGAACGTCGACACCCGCATCCAGGGCCAGCTCGACATCCCGCTGAACGACACCGGCTTCTGGCAGGCCGAGCGTGTCGCCGAGGCGCTGGCGGACGAAGACATCGCGGTGCTGTATGCGTCGGACCTGGTGCGCGCCGCCGAGACGGCCAACGCCATCTCGCGGCGCATCGGCCTGCCGGTGCTGCACGACGCGGGTCTGCGCGAGCGCCATTTCGGCCTGTTCCAGGGCCGCACGGTGGCCGAGATCGAGGCGATCCACCCGGAACTGGTGAAGCGCTGGAAGGCTCGCGAGCCGGATTTCGAGCCCGAGGGCGCCGAGTCGCTGCGCACGTTCTACGCCCGCTCGATCGACACCGCACACCGACTGGCCGCCGCGCACCCCGGGCAGACGGTGGTGCTGGTCGCGCACGGCGGCGTGCTCGACTGCCTCTACCGCGCCGCCTGCGGCATGCCGATCGAGGCGCCGCGCACCTGGCAGCTCGGCAATGCGAGCATCAACCGGCTGCTGTTCACCGGGGAGCGGCTGACGATGGTGGGGTGGGGGGATACGCAGCACCTGGAGGGGGCGGCGTTGGAAGAAAGCAGTGATGGGGGCATCGCCCGAAGGGGCGGGGTGGCGGCGCACGGGCTGTCCTGAACTGACCAATGATGCTCACAGGAGATCGAGAAGATGACGCTTCGGAGAATTGGTCTTCTGGATGGAAAGAACGCCATCGACTTTGCTGACAACTTCAAAATGACAGAAAGTGAATGGGTGACATCCAAGCTTGGGCAGCCACCGGAGCGTTTTGTGCCTGAAAACAGTCAATATGCCAACTACATGCTGAGGCAGATCGAAGCGCTGGAGTGGCGGCCTCTGGAGATCGCCCAAGGCGTATTCCCGCAACTTCAGGTGTATTGGCGGGACGCCGGTTCGGTTGATCTTGAAGGCGTTCGGGAAACGCTGTGGGCGTGGGTCGATGCCAATGGTGGTCCGAGGCCCACGGGCGACAAGAACATGATTCTTGTGCGCATGCTGCTTTGCTTGGCCTACGAAGACAACCGTGAACTCGAAGGCATGTCCTTCTTCGAGGATCTGGTGGCCAAGTACCACTCGATCCCGGCGTCGTGACCGGCTTTGCCTGACGCTGTCCCTCTGGGGTCGCTACTCGCCGAACAGATCGCCCGCCGCCCCCGGCGCCCCCGCCTTTGTCGGCGGGGTCACCCCCAGATGCCGATACGCTGCCAGCGTCGCGATCCGCCCGCGCGGCGTGCGCTGCAGATAGCCCTGCTGGATCAGGTACGGCTCGATCACGTCCTCGATCGTGCCCGAGTCCTCGCCGATCGCCGCCGCCACGTTGTCGAGCCCGACCGGCCCGCCGTCGAAGCGATGCACGATGGCTTCGAGCACCTTGCGGTCCATCACGTCGAAGCCTTTCGGATCGACATCCAGCATCGTCAGCGCCCGATCGGCGATCGACTTGACGATGCGCCCGTCGCCCTTGACCTCGGCGTAGTCGCGCACGCGGCGCAGCAGGCGGTTGGCGATGCGCGGTGTCCCCCGTGAGCGGCGGGCCAGTTCCATCGCGCCTTCCGCGTCGATCGGCGCGCCCATCAGCCCGGCCGAGCGCGTCACGATGCGGCAGAGTTCCTCGGGTGTGTAGAACTCCAGCCGCGCGATGATGCCGAAGCGGTCGCGCAGCGGGTTGGTCAGCATGCCGGCGCGGGTGGTGGCGCCGACCAGGGTGAACGGCTGCAGGTCGAGCTTGATCGAGCGCGCCGCCGGGCCTTCGCCGATCATGATGTCGATCTGGTAGTCCTCCAGCGCCGGGTACAGGATCTCCTCGACGACCGGGCTCAGCCGGTGGATCTCGTCGATGAAGAGCACATCGTTCTTCTCCAGGTTGGTCAGCATCGCCGCCAGATCCTTGGGTTTTTCCAGCACCGGCCCGCTCGTCTGGCGCAGGTTCACGCCCAGTTCGGCCGCGATGATGTGCGACAGCGTCGTCTTGCCGAGACCGGGTGGGCCGAAGAGCAGAACGTGGTCGAGTGCCTCGCTGCGCTTCTTGGCCGCGCCGATGAAGATCTCCAACTGCTCGCGCGCCTTGGCCTGGCCGACATACTCGTCGAGCAGTTTCGGGCGCAGGGCGCGCTCGATTGCCTCTTCTTGCGGGGTGCTCGGTGCCGCGCTGACGATGCGCTTGGACGGGGCGGGGGCGAAGTCGTCGGTCTGGATGGCCATGCGGGCGATTGTCCGTCAAAGGCCCGCTCGCCAGCGCTTGGCGGATGCGCAGGACTGGTTATTTCGCCAGTGATTTCAGCGCCGCCTTGATGCCGTCGCTCACCCCGATGTCCACCGGCAGCAGCTTGATCGCCGCCGCCGCTTCCTTCTCGTTGTAGCCCAGCGCGATCAGCGCCTGCACGATGTCGGACTGCGCATCGGTCTGCACCGCCGCGCCCGGCAGCGCGAGATCCGGCCCGAGCTTGCCCTTGAGTTCGAGCAGCAGCCGCTCGGCGGTCTTCTTGCCGATGCCGGGCACCTTGACGAGGCGGCCGGCCTGCTGCGTGCTGACGGCCTGCGCCAGCTCGCCCGCGCTCATGCCCGAGAGCACCGCCAGCGCGATGCGCGGGCCGACGCCGGTGATGCGGATGAGCTGGCGGAAGGTCTCGCGCTCGGCGGGCGTGAGGAAGCCGTAGAGCAGCTGCGCGTCCTCGCGCACGACGAAATGCGTGTGCAGCGTGACGCGCTCGCCGAGGTGCGGGAGGTTGTAGAAGGTGCTCATCGGGACATCGACTTCGTAGCCGATGCCGTTCACGTCGATGAGGATCTGGGGCGGGGATTTTTCCGCCAGGGTGCCGGTGAGTCGTCCGATCATGGGGCGCGATTATGCGGGGGGCGACCCGCCGGCTTGCGGGCCATTCGCCGTGGATCAGCGGCGGAACAGACCCAGTCGCTGCGCTTCGAGCGCGGCCTCGGCGCGCGAACTCACGTTGAGCTTGCGGTAGATCTGCTTGACGTAGTCGGCGATGGTGTGGCGGCTCAAGCCGAGCTGCACGCCGATTTCCGGCAGCGTGAAGCCCTTGGCCACCCGCAGCAGCACCTCGCGCTCGCGCTCGGTCAGCTGCACATTGGGCATCAGCGTGTCGGCGGCGGGGTAGGGCTGCAGCGCCGGCTTGTTGGCCTGGGCCGAGAAGTAGGAAATCATCCGGCGCGCGATCGACGGCGACAGCGGCGGCTCGCCCTGGCTGATGCGCTGCAGGTGTTCCATCAGCTGCTCGCGCGGCTGCTCCTTCAGCAGGTAGCCGTAGGCGCCGGCCTGCAGCGCGGGGAAGAGGTGGTCGTCGTCGTCGTGGATGGTGACCACCACCGACTGCGCATCCGGTTGCGACTCGCGCAGCGCCTGCACGACCTTCACGCCGGAGCCGTCCGGCAGGCCGAGGTCGATCATCGCCAGGTCGAAGCGGTGGGCGGTGACCTGTTGCAGCGCGTCGTGGACACGGGCCGATTCGACGACGTTCGAGCCCGGGAACACCTGCATCACCAGGGCACGCAGCCAGGCACGGATTTCGGGAAGGTCTTCAAGCAGCAGGATGGTTTTCATGGCGTTCCTCGGGCAAGCGGATGGCAGTGTGACGGCTATATCGACCCCGGATGAGCGGGGATGAATCTGGTTACGAAAATGACCGGATATCGTGATGTCCAGAACATCACAGCGGCAGCGTCAGACGGATCGTCGTGCCATAGCCGGGGCCGGATTCGACCAGGCACTGGCCCTGCAGCTGCTTGGCGCGGCCCTTCATCGTGGACATGCCGTGGCCGCGGTCGAGCTTGCCGTCCAGCTCCATCGGGATGCCCTTGCCGTTGTCGGAGATGGTCAGCTCGAAGTCGTTGATGTCCTGTCGGACCGTGATCTCGCAGTGGGTTGCGCCGCTGTGCTTGAGGATGTTGCTCACCGCTTCGCGCAGGATGCGGGTGGTCTGCACGTAGGCCCGCGCGCTCATCGCCCGCTCGCTCATCAGCAGGTCGTCGGAGGCGTTCCAGGTCAGCTCCACCCCGCCCTGCGACATGCGCATCATCACCTCACTGCGCCAGTCGCCCACGGCATCGCCGAGCTGCATCGCCCGCCCGCCCAGACCCCGAACCGACAGCCGCATCTCCTCCAGCGCTTCGCGGCCGAGGGTGGCGATGCGCTCGTTGTCACTGGTGTGGACGATCGTCAGCAGCTTGGCGCCGAGGTCATCGTGCAGGTCGGCGGCGATGCGCTTGCGTTCCTTGGCGGTGACCTGCTCGACACGCAGCTCGGCCATGTGGCTGTAGTTCTTCTCGATGTCGGCGGAGATCTCCTGCACGCGGCGCTCGGCCTGGGCGCGGCCCTGTTCGGCGCTGACCACCTCGCTGCGCAGTTGCTGGTACAGCCGCAGCACCATGCCGCTGAACATCACGATGGACGCCACGCTCAGCGAGTGGTTGCCCGGCAGCAGCAGATCCACCGGCACGAACAGC
This sequence comes from Sphaerotilus sp., assembly GCF_034519685.1. GTDB lineage: Bacteria > Pseudomonadota > Gammaproteobacteria > Burkholderiales > Burkholderiaceae_C > Sphaerotilus. The sequence goes on from NZ_JAXHOF010000006.1 coordinate 533,587, forward strand.
GACTCGATCACCAGCACGAACACGCCGGTGAGCAGCGCGGCGCCGACCACCCGGAAGTCGGCGGGCGAGTAGTTCCAGGCCCGGTACAGGAAGGCCACCACGGCCACGGCGACCTCCACCGACAGGATCACCATCCACGGGTGGGTGATGGTGCTGATGCGGTCCGGGGCGGCGATCACCAGGCTCAGCGGCACGACGATGCTCTGCAGCGCGATCGACAGCTCCAGCCAGCGCACCTTGATGCCGCTGTAGCGCATCAGGGACAGGACGCTCGCCACCGCCACGGGTGGCATCAGGGCGCCGATCAGCCATTCATGCGCCACGACGGAGATGGGCAGCCGCGCACCGGTGAGCAATGCGCACAGCAGCGCCCAGCCCACGCAGGCGGCACCGAAGTAACCCAGGTAGGCCAGCCGCGTCAGGGTCGCCAGGGTCAGCGATGCCGCGCCGACCAGCCCGGCCAGTAATGCCAGGGCCTGGGTGGCGCTGACATTGAAGGTCCGGGCGCGGCGCAGTTCCTCTTCCAGCACGTCCATGCGCCCGATGCGCACCGGCGGCAGGTAGCCCGCGTGTTCGCTCACGGCGACCTGCGAACGCACCTGGGCGGTGATCTGGATGTCGAGCTGGTTGTCGGTGCGCTTGAGCAGGGCCGGTGGCAGCGTGATCAGCACCGGGTCCAGACAGTTGAACGGCTGCGGCGCCGAGGCATTGCCGCGCGCGGCCAGGCGGTAGCCGTTGATGCGGACCTCGTAGGCGGCACACAGGCGCTCGAAGTACAGGCCCTGCAGCGTGGCCGGTGTCGGGCTCGGCGGCAGGTCGAAGCGGAGCTGGTACCACAGGGGCGCAGTGAATTTCGGCGAGTGGTCCCACTGGTCCGGCAGCGTGATCAGCCGGGCCGCGCCGGTGACCGGCACCTCGCGGGTCGGGGCGCGGACCACCACGGCATTGCGCACCGTGGTGATGCCATCCGGGCTGGGACGGCCGCCGATCTCCACCATCCACAGGCCGATCAGGATGAACGCCACCACCATCAGCCCCCAGCGTGCAGGGTGCAGCGCCACCAGCAGCGGTCGGCCACGGTCGGAGCCGAGGTTCCGGAGCTGGGTCAGCCAGCCGGGCGAAGGTACGGGGGGCGCTGGCGCGGGAGGCGTATCCACTGAAATGGTGAAATCCGGAAGAATGGGAGCCAAGCTTTTGATTCTGCCGGACCACAGGGGGACCGGGCGGGCGGTGACAATCACGCTCCCGGCCCTTGCCTCATAGTTCACATTCAACCCGTGATCCTGCGCCACGCATTCATCCCCCAGGACAACCGCCGGCTCGCGCATGTCTGCGGCGCGCTCGACGAGCACCTGCGCACCATCGAGGCCGCCTTCGATGTCAGCATCCGCCGCCGCAACGAATCGTTCCGCGTCGAGGGCGCGCGCCGCGCCGCCGAGCGGGCGGTGGCCCTGCTGCAGCAGCTCTACGACCGCGCTGCCGAGCCGATCGACGCCGCCGAGCTGCAGCTCTCGCTGGTGCAGGCGCTGCAGGACGAACCGCCGCCACTGCGCGTGGTGCATGCGGACGATCCGCCGGTCGAGGTCGGCGCCGAGCCCGAGATCGTGCTGCGCACCCGCCGCAGCGAACTCGCCGGCCGCACCCGCAACCAGACCGGCTACCTGCACAACATCCTCGCCCACGACATCACCTTCGGCCTTGGCCCGGCCGGCACGGGCAAGACCTTCCTGGCGGTGGCCTGCGCGGTCGATGCGCTGGAGCGCGGCTCGGTGCAGCGCATCATCCTCACCCGCCCGGCGGTCGAAGCGGGCGAGCGGCTCGGTTTCCTGCCCGGCGACCTGGCGCAGAAGGTGGACCCGTACTTGCGCCCGCTCTACGACGCGCTCTACGACCTGATGGGCATGGACCGCGTCGGCAAGGCGTTCGAGAAGGGCCAGATCGAGGTCGCCCCGCTGGCCTTCATGCGCGGGCGCACGCTCAACCACGCCTTCGTCATCCTCGATGAGGCGCAGAACACCACGCCCGAGCAGATGAAGATGTTCCTCACCCGCATCGGCTTCGGCAGCCGCTGCGTGGTGACGGGCGACACCAGCCAGGTGGACCTGCCCAAGGGTCAGATCAGCGGCTTGACCGACGCTGCGCGCATCCTGCGCGGCGTGCGCGGCATCGCGATGACCCATTTCACCTCTGCCGACGTGGTGCGCCACCCGCTCGTGGCCCGCATCGTCGAGGCCTACGACGCGGCGCGCCCCGCCCCCGCTGCTGACGACCGCTACCCGGAACGCTGAACCATGCCCGCTGCCCGCCCCGACCTGAGCCTGTCCCTGCAATTCGCCGACCCGCGCCACCGCGCGCTGCTGCCGCGGCACAAGGTGATGCGGTTTGTGCGCGCCGCGCTGGAGCTGCCCGGCGAGATCACCGTGCGCATCGTCGGCGCCGAGGAGGCCCAGCGCCTGAACCTCGATTTCCGCCAGAAGGACTACGCCACCAACGTGCTGACCTTCGACTACAGCGCCGAGCCGGTGGTGTCGGCGGACCTGGTGCTGTGCGCGCCGGTGGTCGAGGCCGAGGCCGCTGCGAACGGCAAGGACTTGCTCGCCCACTACGCCCACCTGCTCGTGCACGGCACGCTGCACGCCCAGGGCTATGACCACGAGGACGACGAGGAAGCCGCCGAGTGCATGGAGCAGCGCGAGCGCGAGATCCTGGCGTCCCTCGGTTTCGCCGATCCCTACGCCGAAAGCGCCGCATGAGCGACACCCCCGACACTCCCGACGCCCGCGACCCGGAACCGCTGGATCCGCACCTCTGGCTCGAAGACGTGCAGGGCGAGGCCGCACTCGACTGGGTGCGCGCCCACAACGACCGCTCGCAGGCCGAACTCTGCGCCCGCCCCGAGTACGCCGACTTCAAGCCCCGGCTGCTGGCGCTGATGAACGCCCGCGAGCGCATCCCGTATGTCAGCCGCGTCGGCCCGCATTTCTACAACTTCTGGCAGGACGCCGAGCATGTGCGCGGCCTGTGGCGCCGCACCACGCTGGCGAGTTACCGGCAGGCTGAACCCGATTGGGAAACCGTGCTCGACCTCGACGCGCTGGGCGCGGCTGAAGGGGAGAACTGGGTCTGGCACGGCAGCGACACGCTCTCGCCCGCAGTGCCCGGCGGCGAGTGGCGGCGCTGCCTGGTCTCGCTGTCGCGGGGCGGGGCGGATGCGACCGTCGTGCGCGAGTTCGACCTGGTCGACAAGCGTTTCCTCGGCGCCGAGGAGGGCGGCTTCATGCTGCCTGAGGCCAAGAGCACCGCGAGCTGGCTGGATGCCGACACGCTCGTCGTCGGCACCGACTTCGGCCCCGGCTCGCTCACCGATTCCGGCTACCCGCGGGTCATCAAGCGCTGGCGCCGCGGCACGCCCTTGAGCGAGGCCGTCACCCTCCACGAAGGCGAGGCGAGCGACGTCTCCGCCTGGGTCAGCGTGGACGACACGCCCGGCTTCGAGCGCGTGATCCACGGCCGCTCAGTCGATTTCTACACCACCGAGATGTGGCTGGTCGGGGCGGACGGGGCGCTGCAGCACCTCGACAAGCCCGCCGACGCCAGCCTCGGCTTCCACGAGCACTGGGCGGTGATGGAGCTGCGCAGCGACCTTGTGCAGGGCGAGGTCACGCACCCGGCCGGCTCGCTGCTGGTCGCGTCGGCCGACGACCTGCTCGCCGGCCGCCCGCAGTGGACCGCGCTGTTCACCCCGACGCCGACCCGCTCACTCGGCGGCAGCGCGTGGACCCGCGGCCATGTGCTGCTGAACGTGCTCGATCAGGTGGCGAACCGGGTCGAGGAGCTTCGGCTGGTGGACGGCCAGTGGCAGCGCCGCGCCGTGCCGCTGCCCGGTCCCGGCACGCTTGGCATCGCCGCATTGCACGACCCGCACATCCCGGACGATCCGCTCGCCGAGCACTACTGGGTCACCTACGCCGACTTCCTGACGCCCGACTCGCTGATGCTGGCCCGCGCCGGCACGGACGACCTGGAGGTGCTCAAGCAGCGCCCGCGCTATTTCGACAGCGACGGCATGACGGCCGAGCAACGCTTCGCCACCAGTGCCGACGGGACGCAGGTGCCGTACTTCATCGTCCGCCCGACAGGCTGCCGCGACGACGGCGACAACCCGACGCTGCTCTACGGCTACGGCGGCTTCGAGGTGTCGATGCAGCCGTGGTACTCGGGCGGCTTCGGGCTGGCGTGGTACGAGCGCGGTGGCGTGCTGGTGGTCGCGAACATCCGCGGCGGCGGCGAGTTCGGCCCGTCGTGGCACCAGGCGGCGGTCGGCGAACACAAGCAGCGCAGCTACGACGACTTCATCGCGGTCGCCGAAGACCTCGTGCGCACGCAGGTCACGCGCCCCGAGCGGCTCGGCATCATGGGCGGCAGCAACGGTGGCCTGCTGGTGGGGGCGGCGATGACGCAGCGGCCGGACCTGTTCGGCGCCGTGGTCTGCCAGGTGCCGCTGCTGGACATGCGGCGTTATCACCGGCTGCTGGCGGGCGCGTCGTGGATGGCGGAATACGGCGACCCGGACCAGCCCGAGCAGTGGGCCTGGATCGAGAAGTTCAGCCCGTACCAGAACGTGCAGAACGTGCGTACTGGCGTGCGCTACCCGCGGGCGCTGTTCACCACCTCGACCCGCGACGACCGCGTCCACCCCGGCCACGCCCGCAAGATGGTGGCGAAGCTGGAGGCGCTCGGCCACTCGGTGCTGTACTTCGAGAACATCGAAGGCGGCCACGGCGGCGCGGCCGACAACACGCAGCGCGCGCGCCTGCAGGCGCTGGAGTTCGCCTACCTCTGGGCGCAGCTCGGCGCCTGACCGACCCGACTGACCCGCTCCCGCACCACACTGATGCCTTTTGCCACGCTCATCGCCGCCCGCGACCTCGGCCGCCTGCAGGAGATCGCCTCGGTCTTCATCCGCCACGGACTGGGCGACCTGGTGCGGCGGCTGGGCTGGGCGGACCGGCTGGCGCGGGCCGGGCATGTGCTGCGGCTGGACCACGCGGCCGATCTGGCGCGGCTCGATCCGCCGGTGCAGTTGCGGCTGGCGCTGGAGGAACTCGGGCCGACCTTCGTCAAGCTCGGCCAAATCCTGGCCGGCCGCGCCGACCTGTTCGGTCCGACCTGGATCGCCGAGTTCGAGAAGCTGCACAGCCAGGCGCCGCAGGTCGATCCGGCCCTCGTGCGCGCCCAGTTGACCGAAGACCTCGGCGCGCCGCCCGAGGCCGTCTTCGCCCGCTTCGACGCCGAGCCGCTCGCCGCCGCCTCGATCGCGCAGGTCCACGCCGCCGCGCTGCACGACGGCACCGAAGTCATCGTCAAGGTGCGCCGCCCCGGCATCGGGCCGGTGATCGAGGCCGATCTGCGCCTGCTGGAGCGGCTGGCTGCGCTGGCCGAGGACGAGTGGCCCGACCTGCGCCCCTACCAGCCGGTGGGGCTGGTGCGCCAGTTCGGCCGCTCGCTGCGGCGCGAACTCGACCTCTCCAGCGAGTGCCGCAACGCCGAGCGCATCGCCGCCAACTTCGCCAACCAGCCCGACATCGTCGTGCCGAAGGTCTATTGGGACTGGACTCGCGAACGCATCAATGTGCAGGCGCGCATCGTGGGCATCCCCGGGCACGATCTGGCGCAGGCGGACGCCGCCGGGCTGGACCGCACGCTGCTGGCGCAGCGCGGCGCCCACGCCGTGCTGAAGATGATCATCGACGACGGCTTCTTCCACGCCGACCCGCACCCCGGCAACGTCTTCTACCTGCCCGGCAACCGGCTCGCCTTCATCGACTTCGGCATGGTCGGCCGGCTCAGCGAGGCACGCCGCGACCAGCTGCTGTCGCTGATGCTGGGCCTCGTGCAGCGCGAGCCCGAGTCGGTGGTCGAGGTGCTGCTGGCCTGGACGCAGGACGCGGGGCCGGGCGCGGGTGTCGACCATGAGGCGCTGCAGCAGGATGTCATCGCCTTCGTCGACCAGTACCGCGGCACCGAACTGGCCAAGCTGAGCCTGGGCGGCATGCTCGGCGACGTGACCGCCATCCTGCGCGAGTACCGGCTGGCGCTGCCGGCCGATCTGGCGCTGCTGATCAAGACCTTCATCACGCTCGAAGGCCTGGGCCGCACGCTCGCGCCTGAGTTCCACATCGCCACCGAGGCCGAGCCGCTGCTCGAAGCCGCCGTGCGTGCCCGCTACGAGCCGAAGGCGCTGATGCAGCGCGGCTGGACCTCGGCGCTGCACGCGGTGCGGCTGCTCACCGGGTTGCCGCGCGAGATCACCCGGGTCATGCGGCTGACCAAGCGCACGGGGGTACAGGTGCATGTCGAGGTGCGCCACCTGGAGCGGGTGGCCGACCAGCTCGACATCGCGGCCAGCCGGCTCACGGTGGCGCTGGTGGTGGCGGCGCTGATCATCGGCTCGTCGATCGTGATGACGGTGCAGGGCGGGCCGACCCTGTTCGGGCTGCCGGCGTTCGGGCTGCTGGGGTTTCTGGCGGCGGGGGGCGGGGCCTTGTGGCTGGCGTGGTCGGTGCTGCGCAGCGGGCGGGCGTCGCGGCATCTGGGCCGCGGCGACGAGTAGCGGCGCCTCAGCGCTCGGACACGGTGTTCGTGCCCGTGCCCGCGTTGGCGCTGGTGTTGCTGGCGGTCCGGGTCCGCCCCGCCACCCAGGCTTCCAGCGCCTCGGCGTCCATCGGCCGTGCAAAGCGGTAGCCCTGCAGGTCATTGCAGCCGAGCGATTTCAGATAGGCCTGTTGCTGCGGTGTCTCGATGCCCTCGGCGACCGTGCGGTAGCCCAGCGCGTGGGCCATGCCGATGATGGCGCGGATGATGACCTCGCTCTTCTGGTTCTCGCCGATGGCCATGACCAGGGAGCGGTCGATCTTCAGGTCGTCCATCGGCACCCGCGACAGCTGCGACAGGTTGGAGAAGCCGACGCCGAAATCGTCGATGGCGATGCGGATGCCGGCCTCGCGCAGGGCAGCCAGGCGTGCCTCAACCTCGTCCGTCGCCGACATCGCGATCGACTCGGTGATCTCGATCGACAGCAGGCCCGCCGGCACCCGCGCCCGCTTCAGCGTGTCGAGCAGCGTCGGCACGAACGCCGGGCTGGCGAACTGCGAAGGCGAGACGTTCACCGCCACCGACCGCCGGATCCCCGCGTCCAGCCAGCGCCGGCATTGCGCCACCGCCAGATCGATCACCTGCTGGCCCAGCGCGCCCATCAGGCCCGCCTGTTCCGCCACGTCGATGAAGGCTGCAGGCGACAGCAGGCCGCGCTGCGGATGCTGCCAGCGCACCAGGGCTTCGACGCCGCTCAGTGCCAGGGTGCAGGCGTCGACCTTGGGCTGGAAGTGCAGCCGCAGCTCGCCACGCTGCAGCGCCAGCCGCAGTGCGGATTCGGTGTCGGTGCGCTCCAGCAGGGCCTCGCGGATCCGCTGGTCGAAGAAGACCAGCCGCTCGTGCGGGTCGCGCCGCGCACAGTGCATGGCCAGGTCGGCGAAGCTGAGCAGCTCGGCCGCGCTGCCGGTGTCCTCCGGCGTCAGCGCGATGCCGATGCGGGGATGGGCCATCACGTCCTGCGTTCCGATGTGGAACGGTTCCCGGAAGGTGGCGACCAGCCGTTCGCCGAGTCGGCGCAGCGCGACGCGGTCGGTGACACCGGGCAGGATGGCGACGAACTCGTCCCCCGTGAAGCGGGCCAGCACCAGGTCTTCCGGCAGGCGGTCGCAGGGGCTGCCGAAGCTGTCGGTGCAGGAATCGAGGGTTTGCAGCGTCCGGCCGAAGCCCTGTTCCAGGATGCGCTGCGCCGTCTGCCGCAGCAACTCGTCGCCGCCCTGGTGACCGAGGCGGTCGTTGATGTGCTTGAAACCGTCCAGGCCGATGAAGAAGATCGCCGCCTCGAAGCGGCCCTGGCGCTGCGGCGCCAGTGCATGGCCGAGCAGGTGGTCGATGACACTGCGGTTGGGCAGGCCGGTGACCGTGTCGGTGTAGGCCAGCGTGTTGATGCGCAGCAGGTTGGCGTTCATGCGCTGCGTCATCTTGCGGAAGCTGCTGGCCAGACCGCCGACCTCGCAGGCGCAGTCCACGGTCACCGGGCTGTCGAGCGTGCCGGCGGCGATGGCCTCCGTGCTGTGGCGCAGCAGGTCGATCGAGCGGGTCAGCGTGCTGGCCATCCAGAAGGTGATCGAGGCGGTCACGCCGCTCAGCAGCCCCAGTGTGAGCAAGCCGGTCGGTGTCCAGCGGTCGGTGTGGCCCATCAGCGCGTCGCGCAGCAGCACACCCAGGACGGTCAGCACGGCGCTTGCCAGTGCGAACCGCCAGCGGATGCTGTTGAGTCCTTGTCCGTATGGCGTGTTGTCCATGTCTCCCGACCAGATCGTGTGCCGTGCCTGCGGTGTTGTGGTCGACGATCGGTGTTGCGCTGGGGGGATCGTCGCAATTCAGGAGGGATATCGACCCGGTTCGGGTGCGCTTGAGCTGGGCGGCACTGCCTTGTGCATGCGGATCGCGCCGAAGGGACAGCGCACCGCGCATTTCGCGCAGCCGGTGCAGCCCTCAGCGTCGTCCAGCGCCGAGCGCTTTTTCCACTGCACCACCTGCAGCGACAGCACATGCGGCGGACAGACCGCGATGCACCAGCCGCAGCCGGTGCAGCGGTCCGGGTCGATCCGGGGCAGGGCGGCAGCGGCCACGGCGCGTGTGGCCTAGACCTCGGCCCGCGCCGCCCGGGTCTGCAGGATGGTGGACAGGTTGTGCTCGATCCAGTCGGCCAGCGTCTGTACCTGCGCCGCGACCTCGGTGCCCAGCGGTGTCAGGCTGTATTCGACGTGCGGCGGCACGACGGGGAAGGACGTGCGCAGCACGAAGCCGTCGCTCTCCAGCGCCTGCAGCGTCTGCGCCAGCATCTTCTCGCTGACGCCGCCGATCTTGCGGCGCAGTTCGCTGAAGCGGTGCGTGCCGTCGAGCAGCGCCACCAGGATCAGCACGCCCCAGCGGCTCGTCACATGCTGCAGCACCTCGCGCGACGGGCAGGCCTCGGCAAAGAGGTTGCCGCGCCGCAGCTGCTCCTGCAGCGAGAGGGCCGGCGTGGGCGTGGAGGCGGGGGGCGCGTTCATGCGGGGACTGTACGGCGCCTGCGCACGGCCCGCCAGCCGGTCGGTCCATTCTTTACTTACTTTTTGGTTTGTACTTACTGTGGGTAAGTGTTCTCGCTAAGCTGGCGGCTCCTTCTTTCCCTTGCCACCCACCCCACGCTGTTCCAGGAGTTCTCGCCATGATCGTCGTCACCGGAGCCTCGGGCCAACTCGGCCGTCTCGTCATCCAGTCGCTGCTGAAGACCGTGCCCGCCGCGGGCATCGTCGCCGCCGTGCGTCAGCCCGCCGCGGTCGCCGACCTCGCGGCGCTGGGCGTGCAGGTCCGCCAGGCCGACTACGCGCAGCCCGCCACGCTCGACGCCGCCTTCCAGGGCGCCACCAAGGTGCTGCTGATCTCGTCCAGCGCCCTCGGCGAGCGCGTCGCGCAGCACGGCAACGTCATCGACGCCGCCCGCCGCGCCGGTGTCGCGCTGCTGGCGTACACCAGCCTGCTGCACGCCGACACCTCGCCGCTCGGCCTCGCCGCCGAGCACACCGCGACCGAGGCGCTGCTGCGTGCGTCGGGTGTGCCGCATGTGCTGCTGCGCAACGGCTGGTACACCGAGAACTACCTCGCCGGCCTGCCGGCCGTGCTGCAGCACGGCGCGGTGATCGGCAGCGCGGGCGAGGGCCGCATCGCCTCCGCCGCGCGCGCCGACTATGCCGAGGCTGCTGCCGCGGTGCTGACCCGCGATGACCAGGCCGGACAGGTCCATGAACTGGCGGGCGACACGTCGTACACGCTGGCCGAGTTCGCCGCCGAGGTGGGCCGCCAGACGGGCCGCACGATTCCGTACGTCAACCTGCCGGAAGCGGATTACCGGGGGGCGCTGCTGGGCGCCGGGCTGCCGGAGCCGCTGGCGCATCTGCTGGCGGAGTCGGACGTGGGCGCGTCCAAGGGCGGGCTGTTCGACGACGGCCACCGGCTGAGCGCGCTGATCGGGCGGCCGACGGCAACGCTGGCGGCGATGGTGGAAGCGGCCTTGCGCTGAGGGGCGTGGATCCTCGCTGTCGCGAGGATGACGGGATGGGGGGTGGGGGCGGTGCTAGTGTTGCGTCAACGATCCACTGTCGCACCCCAAGTGCCGTCATCCTCGCGAATGCGAGGATCTACGCCCGCCAAAGACGGTCATGTCCCTGCGTGGGTGCCCGCTTTCGCGGGCATGACGGTGATGTGTTCGCGCAGGCTGTCCGTCAAGTCAGCTGTGACACGACACTAGGCTGGTCTGCTTGCCATCGCAACACGACCACAGGAGACCCCCATGTTTTCGCACATCATGCTCGGCACCAACGACCTCGACCGGGCCAAGGCGTTCTACGACGCCGTGCTCGGCACGCTCGACGTCCCCCCCGGCGGTGTCGACCGCTACCGCATCTTCTGGCGCACCAAGACGGGCGTGTTCTCGGTGAGCCAGCCCATCGACGGCCAGCCCGCCACGGTCGCCAACGGCAGCACCACCGGCTTTGCCTGCCAGTCACCCGAGCAGGTCGATGCCTGGCACGCCGCCGGTCTGGCCAACGGCGGCACCACCTGCGAAGACCCGCCCGGCCTGCGCGAAGGCCCGGCCGGCAAGCTCTATCTGGCCTACCTGCGCGATCCGGACGGGAACAAGCTCTGCGGGCTGTACCGGGTGCCGCGCGGCTGATTCATCCGGACACAAACTCCCCGGTTCTCACCCTTGCCACTGACCTGAATCAATGCATTTTTCGTCAGCGGGCACCGCGTGGACCACGGCCACCGCCCGGTTGATGTGCATCAGAGAGGCCAGGGCCGCGATGCTCTGGAATGCATCCGTGGTCTGGAACGAGTCCAGATCATCCGATGCTCGCAGCGCCGTCCCGGCCTGCACCGGAGAGCCCAGCGACGGACCGAGGAGTTCTTATGTTTTCCCGTGTGGTGCCGCTTGGATTGGCGGCTGTGGCCAGCCTGCTCACGATGGGGGCCGTGGTGGCCCAGAACCAGGAGCCGATCCAGCCGATCGTCCCCCCTCAACAAGTCAACCTCGGGCAAGTCGAACTGGGCAAGAAGCTCTTCTTCGATCCGCGCTTGTCCAAGTCCGGTTTCATCTCCTGCAACTCGTGCCACAACCTGTCGATGGGCGGCACCGACAACATCCGCACCTCGATCGGCGACAAGTGGCAGCAAGGCCCGATCAACGCGCCGACGGTGCTGAACTCCAGCCTCAACCTCGCACAGTTCTGGGACGGCCGAGCCGCCGACCTCAAGGCGCAGGCGGGCGGCCCGATCGCCAACCCCGGCGAGATGGCGTTCAGCCATACGCTGGCGATCGGGATCCTGGAGTCCATTCCGGCGTACACCCGCGAGTTCAAGCAGGTCTTCGGCAAGGACAAGATCGACATCGACCAGGTGACCCAGGCCATCGCCGAGTTCGAGAAGACCCTGGTGACGCCCAACTCCCGCTTTGACCAGTGGCTGCTCGGCAAGAAGGACGCCCTCTCGGCGAACGAGCTGGCGGGCTACCAGCTGTTCAAGTCCAGCGGCTGCGTGGCCTGTCACAACGGCCCGGCGGTCGGGGGCAATTCGTTCCAGAAGATGGGCGTCGTGGCGCCGTACAAGGCCAGCAGTCCGGCCGAAGGGCGCAGCGCCGTGACCGGCAAGGACGCCGACCGGTTCAACTTCAAGGTGCCGACGCTGCGCAACGTGGAGATGACCTATCCGTATTTCCACGATGGTGCCGCCGACACGCTGACCCAGGCGGTCGACGTGATGGGCCGGCTGCAGCTCGGCAAGACGTTCACGAAGGATGAGAACGCCAAGATCGTGGCCTTCCTGAAGACGCTCACGGGTGAGCAGCCCAGTTTCATGTTGCCGATCCTGCCGCCGTCGAGTGACGCGACGCCACGGCCGAATCCGTTCAAATGAGGCTGCACGGCCTCCGTCACGGAGTCTCTGGATGAATGTCCTGAACGCCTCGCACCTGCAGCAGCGCCTCCATGAGGCCAGCATCCTGCCGACCTTGCAGCGCATGGCCGTGGCCAGCGTGCTGCTGGGCCGACCGGTCCACATGACTGCCGAGCAGGTGCTGGATGCCGCGCGCAGGCAGTTGCCGAGCCTGTCTCGGGCGACTGTCTACGCGGTGCTGCAGCTGTTTGTCCGGAGTCGGCTCCTGAAAGAGCTGCCCATCGACGGGGCCTCCACCGTGTACGACTCGAACACCGAGCCGCACCACCACCTCTACGACATCGACACGGGGGCGGTGGCCGATCTGTCCGCCACGCAGCTGCAGGTGCTCGGGGTGCCCGAAGCCGTCGGCGGGATGCAGTTGGTGGGGGTGGATGTCATCGTGCGGGTGCGGGGTCTGGTGCAGGATTCCGTGTCAATGCGCTGACGGGCCTTGCAGCAGCAGGTGCTCGGCGAAGAGGCGCTCGCGGAATGCCTCGCTGAGCGTTGCGCCATCGACCACATCGACCCGCCAGATCCATCTGCGTGAAAAATGTCTCATTTTTGACCGTCTCTGCCCGGTGCGGAACTGGCGTGCCCGGCGCCCTATGGTCTGCTTCCCGCCTGAACAAGAAAAAGCGATTCACGCTTCGGGAGTGCAGACTTGGCCATCTTTCCGCAGGGATTCCAGAACATCGCGGCACGTTGCCGCAACACCGAGGACGGCGGCGCCGAGCGGCGGGTGCTGCGGCAGCTCCAGCGCTGTCTGGAGGACGACTACCTCGTCTGGCACAACGTGCCGGTGGGCAACAAGGGCCGGCAGCCGGATTTCGTGGTGCTGCATCCGGGGCGCGGCCTGCTGGTGCTGGAGGTCAAGGGCTGGCGGGCCGGCGCGCTGCACCAGGTCTCGCGCCATGACATCGAGCTGAACCTCGCCAGCGGGCAGGGCCGGGTGAGCAAGATCCACCCCGGCCTGCAGGCGCGGGGCTACGCGATCGAGCTGGTCAACCAGATGCAGCGCGACCCCGGCCTGTGCCAGACCGACGGGCGCCACGCGGGCAGCCTGATCGTGCCGTGGGGCTGCGGCGTGGTGTTCGCCAACATCGAGCGCCAGCGCATCACCGATCCGCGCTGGGACGAGTTCTTTCCGCCGGCCACTACGCTGACCCGCGAGGATCTGGCCGAGGAGCTGGACCCCGCCGCTTTTCAGGAGCGGCTGTGGGGCATGTTCACGACCGAGTTCCGCCTGAAGACGGCGCTGACCCTGCCGCAGCGCGACCGCATCCGGTGGCATCTTTTCCCCGAGATCCGGCTGCAGACGCAGGCGTCGCTGCTGGACGAGGACGACGCGAGCGGGCCGGGGTGCCAGGCGGCGCCGTCGCCGAGTGATGCGCTGATGCTGGTGATGGACCTGCAGCAGGAGCAGCTCGCGCGCTCGATGGGCGAAGGGCACCGCGTCATCCACGGCGTGGCCGGGTCGGGCAAGACGATGATCCTGGTCTACCGCGCCCAGCAGTTGGCGGCTGCGGCGCGGCCGGACTGGCCGATCCTGGTGCTTTGCTACAACCGCCCGCTGGCGGCGCGCATCGACGCGCTGATGCGCCAGCGGGGGCTGGACGAGCGGGTGCAGGTGCGCACCTTCCACGGCTGGTGCTACGACATGGCCGACACCTACCAGCTCGGCATTCCGAAGAAGGGCTTCCGGCCGGACTACGACGCGCTGGCCGACCGGGTGGTCGAGGCGGTGGCGCATGGCCGCATCCCGCGGGCGCAGTACGCGGCGCTGATGATCGACGAGGCGCACGATTTCGAGGATGCGTGGTTGCGGCTGGCGCCGCAGTTGGTCGATCCGGCGACGAACTCGCTGCTGGTGCTCTACGACGACGCACAGTCGATCTACCGCCAGCCGCGCCGCAAGTTCAGCTTCGCCAGCGTCGGCATCGAGGCGCGCGGGCGCACCAGCGTGCTGAAGGTCAACTACCGCAACACGGCCGAGGTGCTGAAGCTCGCCACCGCGACCGCCGGCCAGTTGCTGCGCGGCGGCGAGCCGGACGGGGAGGGCGACAGCGACATCGTCCGCCAGACCCCGCTCGGGGCCGGCCGCAGCGGACCGCCGCCTGAACTGCTGCGCGGACGCACGCCGCGCGAGGAGGCCGAGCTGATCGCCGACCGGCTCACCGACGCGCTGGCCGATGGCGTGTCACCCGCCGACATCGGCATCCTGGCGCGCCGGCATGACCTGCTCGACCCGGTGGAAAAGGCGCTGCACCAGCGCGGCATCCGCACCCAGCGCCTGCAGCGCGCGGGGACGTGGGAGCCGGACAGCGTCAAGCGGCTTTGTTGCACAACTCCGCCGAAGCCGAGTTTCCCCTGACCCCAGACGGAGTTACGCCACAGCCTGCGTCACCGGGGTGCCCAGGTGGGTGAAGCGGTTGAGCACCGCAGCCCGCACCTGCAGCTCCACCACCTGACGCTCGAAGGTGCGCGCCATCACCCGCTCGCCCAGCAGCTTGAAGCAGCGCATCTTCGTCTCCACCAGCGAGCGCCGGTGGTAGCCGCTCCACTTCTTCCAGATCCCCCGCCCCAACCGATTCGTCGCTCTCAGGATCTCGTTGCGCGCTGCCGCCCCCGGCCGCTTGGCCTTCCACGGCTGGGCGTTCTTGCGCGTCGGTATCACCGCCTCGGCTCCCCGCTCGGCGATCGCGTCGTGGCAGTCCTGCGTGTCATACGCCCCATCCCCGCTCACCGACAGCACCACCTCCTCGTCCGGAATCTGCCCGAGCAGCTCCGGCAGCATCGGCGCATCCCCCACGCTGTTGTCCGTCACCTCGATCGCCCGGATCTCCAGCGTCTGGGCGTCGATCCCCAGGTGAACCTTGCGCCACTGCCTGCGGTACTCCGCCCCGTGCTTCTTGGTCTTCCACTCGCCCTCGCCCAGCATCTTGATCCCCGTCGAGTCCACCAGCAGGTGCAGCCCGCCCCGGCTCGGCCGCGCCGTGATCTCCACCGTCAGCCGCTTCTCGCGCCGGCTCATCGTGCTGTAGTCCGGCGCCTGCCAGTCCAGCCCCGACAGCCCCAGCACGCTCTGCACGAACCCCTGCGTCTGGCGCAGTGCCAGTCCGAACAGCACCTTCATCGTCAGGCAGCACTGCACCGCCGCGTCGCTGTACATCGCCGGTCGCCCCGGCTTGCCGCTGACCGGCGCAGCCTGCCACGCCATGTCCCGGTCCAGCCACATCGTCAGCGAGCCCCGCGCCCTCAGCGCCTTCGTGTACGGCGCCCAGTTCTTCGTCACGTACTTCTGCTTTGCTGGCTTGCTCATCCTGTCAGCCTACCTCACCGCTCGACCATCGGCCGGCGGGGTGGGTTGTGCAACAAAGCCGGTTGTAATAAGAACGCCCGGCATTTTGGGCGTCATGACAGTTCTTCACATACCTGAAAATATCAAGCGTCGATATTCGCCGCCCTCAACGCATTCGTCTCGATGAACTCCCGCCGAGGTTCGACTTCATCGCCCATCAGCATCGTGAACACCTTGTCCGCCTCGATCGCGTCCTCGATCTGCACGCGCAGCAGGCGGCGCACGGTCGGGTCCATCGTGGTTTCCCACAACTGGCTGGGGTTCATCTCGCCCAGACCCTTGTAGCGCTGGCGGCCGACGGCGTTTTCGGCCTGCGTCATCAGCCAGGCCATCGCGGCGCGGAAGTCGGCGACCTTGATCTGCTTCTGGCGCTCGCCTTCGCCGCGCTTGACCACAGCGTCCTCGGCCAGCAGCCCCTTGAAGGTCACGCCCGCCACGCTCAGCGCCTCGTAATCGGCGCCGTGCACGAAGTCGGCGGTGATGACGCTGCTCTTGATGTTGCCGTGGTGGCGGCGGCTGATGCGCAGGTAGTGCTTGTCGGTGCGCGGGTCGATCTCGGCGCTGACCTCGGCGTCGTGCAGCGCGGCCTTCAGCGCCTCGGCGCTGCTGGCCGCCGCTTCCGGCGTGTCGAGGTCGAGCGTCAGGCCGTCGCTGATCGCGCGCAGGGCCTCCACGTCCATCCAGTTCGACAGCCGCGCGATCACGTTCGTCGCCAGCAGGTACTGCCGCGCCAGCTCCTCCAGCGCCGCGCCGCTGATCGGCGCGCGGCCCGCGCCCGGCTCGACGATCGCGCTGTCCAGCGCCACCTTCAGCAGGTAGACATCCAGCTCGCTGCCGTCCTTCAGGTACTGCTCGTGCTTGCCGTGCTTGACCTTGTAGAGGGGCGGCTGCGCGATGTAGATGTGGCCGCGCTCGACCAGATCGGGCATCTGCCGGTAGAAGAACGTCAGCAGCAGCGTGCG
This sequence comes from Sphaerotilus sp., assembly GCF_034519685.1. Classification (GTDB taxonomy): domain Bacteria; phylum Pseudomonadota; class Gammaproteobacteria; order Burkholderiales; family Burkholderiaceae_C; genus Sphaerotilus. Next base: position 549,979 of record NZ_JAXHOF010000006.1, read on the forward strand.
GATGTGCGCGCCGTCCACGTCCGCGTCGGTCATGATGATGATGCGGTGGTAGCGCAGCTTGTCGGGGTTGAAGTCGTCGCCGCCCATGCCCTGGCCGATGCCGGTGCCCAGGGCGGTGATGAGCGTCAGGATCTCGTTGCTCGACAGCAGCTTTTCATAGCGGGCGCGCTCGACGTTCAGGATCTTGCCGCGCAGCGGCAGGATGGCCTGGAACTTCCGGTCGCGGCCCTGCTTGGCCGAGCCGCCGGCGGAGTCGCCCTCCACGATGTAGATCTCGCACATCGCGGGATCCTTCTCCTGGCAGTCGGCGAGCTTGCCCGGCAGCCCCATGCCGTCGAGCACGCCCTTGCGGCGTGTCATCTCGCGCGCCTTGCGGGCGGCGTCGCGGGCGCGGGCGGCGTCCACGATCTTGCCGCAGATGGTCTTGGCGTCGGTCGGGTTCTCCAGCAGCCAGTCCGTGAGCAGCCGGCTGACGATGTCCTCCACCGGGCCGCGCACCTCGCTCGACACCAGCTTGTCCTTGGTCTGGCTGGAGAACTTCGGCTCCGGCACCTTGACGCTGACCACGCAGGCCAGGCCCTCGCGCATGTCCTCGCCGCTGATCTCGACCTTGGCCTTCTTGGCGATCTCGTTGTCTTCGATGTACTTGTTGATGACCCGCGTCATCGCCGCGCGCAGGCCGGTCAGGTGGGTGCCACCGTCGCGCTGCGGGATGTTGTTGGTGAAGCAGAGCACGTTCTCGTTGTAGCTCTCGTTCCACTGCATCGAGACTTCGACACCGACGTTGGTGTTGTTGTCGCTGAGCTTGTCGCCACGGGCGTGGAAGATGTTCGGGTGCAGGACTTTCTTGCCCTTGTTGACGAACTCGACGAAGCCCTTCACGCCGCCCGCGTAGGCGAAGTTGTCTTCCTTGCCGGCACGTTCATCGACCAGCCGGATCTTCACGCCGTTGTTCAGGAAGCTCAGCTCGCGCAGCCGCTTGGCCAGCACGTCGTAGTGGAAGTCGATGTTGGAGAAGATCTCCAGGTCGGGCAGGAAGTGGACCTCGGTGCCGCGCTTGTCGGTCTCGCCGATGACCTTCATCGGGCTGATCTCGAAGCCGTCGCGCACTTCGAGCACGCGGTCCTGCGGCACGCCCTGGCGGAACTCCATGAAGTGCGCCTGCCCCTCGCGGCGCACCGTCAGGCGCAGCCACTTCGACAGCCCGTTCACGCAACTCACGCCCACGCCGTGCAGACCGCCCGAGACCTTGTAGCTGTTCTGGTTGAACTTGCCGCCCGCGTGCAGCTCGGTCAGCGCGATTTCCGCCGCCGAGCGCTTCGGCTCGTGCTTGTCGTCCATCTTGACGCCGGTCGGGATGCCGCGGCCGTTGTCGGTGACGGAGATCGAATTGTCCGAATGGATGGTCACGACGATGTCGTCGCAGTGGCCGGCCAGCGCCTCGTCGATCGAGTTGTCCACGACCTCGAAGACGAGGTGGTGCAGGCCGGTGCCGTCGGAGGTGTCGCCGATGTACATGCCCGGCCGCTTGCGCACGGCCTCCAGCCCTTCGAGGATCTGGATGCTGCCCTCGCCGTAGGCGGCGGAGATTTCGGCGGCGGTCTGCGCCGGGGGCTCGGGCACGGTCGGTTCCGAGGGGACGGGCTGCTGGGACTGCTGGTTCTGGTCGGTCATGTCACTCACTCAAATTTCCAATCCATTCGGCCATCCATCCGGATGCGCCTGCATTCGCTCAGATCCGCATCGGCATGACGACGTACTTGAAGCCTTCGCGCTCGGGAACCGTGAACAGTGCCGAGCTGTTGGCGTCCTGCAGCGACAGCGTCACCAGCTCCTGGTCCATGTTCGAGAGCACGTCCATCAGGTAGGTGACGTTGAAGCCGATCTCGATGGCCGGGCCGCTGTAGTCGATCTCCAGCTCTTCCTTGGCCTCTTCCTGCTCGGCGTTGTTGGACGCGATGCGCAGCGCGCCCGGCTCGAAGTTCATCCGCACGCCCTTGAACTTCTCGCTGGTCAGGATGGCCGCGCGCTGCAGGCTGGTCAGCAGGGTGCCGCGGCCCAGCGTGATGTGCTGCTTGTGGTTCTTGGGGATGACGCGGTTGAAGTCGGGGAACTTGCCTTCGACCAGCTTGGTGACGAACTCCATGCCGCTGAAGCTGAAGCGCGCCTGGTTGGCGGCGAAGCACATCTCGATCGGCGCCAGCTCGGGCTCGCTGCCGTCCTTGGCCGGCTTGGCGTCCTTGGCGCCGTCCTTGAGCAGGCGCTGCAGCTCCAGCACCGTCTTGCGCGGCAGGATGACTTCCTGCTTGGGCATCTCGACATCGAGCGTGGCCTGCGCGAGCGCCAGGCGGTGGCCGTCGGTCGCGACCAGCGTCAGCGTGTGGCCTTCGGCGACGAAGAGGATGCCGTTGAGGTAGTAGCGGATGTCGTGCACCGCCATCGCGAAATGCACCTGGTCGATCAGGCCCTTGAGCGTCTTCTGCGGCACGCTGAAGGTGGGGCCGAAGTCGGCGGCTTCCTGCACCAGGGGGAAATCGTCGGCCGGCAGCGTCTGCAGCGTGAAGCGGCTCTTGCCCCCTTGCAGCGTCAGCTTGTTCTGCGCCGCGCTGAGCGAGACGGTCTGGTCCGGCGGTAGCGTGCGCAGGATGTCGATGAGCTTGCGCGCGCCGACCGTGGTGCTGAAATCGCCCTTGTCGCCGTCCATCGGCGCGCTGGTGCGGACCTGGATCTCGAGGTCGCTGGTCGTGAACTCGCACTGCCCGGCGTGGCGGCGGATCATCACGTTGGCCAGGATGGGCAGGGTGTGGCGGCGCTCGACGATGCCCGAAACGGACTGCAGAGCGGCCAGGAGCTTGTCCTGTGGTGCTTTCAACACGATCATGATGGAGGGGTCTTTCAGCCTTGAGGAGCCTTTGAGGGTCAGCCCTTGAGGGTCTGTTCCAGGACGTGGAGCTGCTGGTTGAGTTCGGTGTTCTTCTGGCGCTCGGCGGCGATCTTGCGGACCGCGTAGAGCACCGTCGTGTGGTCGCGCCCGCCGAACAGGTCACCGATCTCGGGCAGGCTTTTCTGGGTCATTTCCTTGGCCAGGTACATGGCGATCTGGCGCGGCCGGGCGATGCTGGCGGGGCGCTTCTTGCTGTACATGTCGCCGATCTTGATCTTGTAGAAATCGGCGACGGTCTTCTGGATATTCTCGACCGAAATCTGCCGGTTCTGGATCGACAGCAGGTCTTTCAGCGCTTCGCGGGCCAGCGCGATGTTGATGTCCTTGTGGCTGAAGCGCGAGTAGGCCAGCACCTTGCGCAGCGCGCCCTCCAGCTCGCGCACATTGGCGCGCACGTTCTTGGCGATGAAGAAGGCCACGTCCTCGGGCATCACGCTGCCCTCGCCGATGGACTTCTTCATCAGGATGGCCACGCGCATCTCCAGCTCCGGCGGCTCGATCGCCACCGTCAGGCCCGCGTCGAAGCGGCTCGTCAGGCGCTCGTCGATGTCCACCAGCCCCTTGGGGTAGGTGTCGCTGGTCATGATGATGTGGGCGCGCTTGGTCAGCAGGGCCTCGAAGGCGTTGAAGAACTCCTCCTGCGTGCGGTCCTTGCCGGCGAAGAACTGCACGTCGTCGATCAGCAGCAGGTCGAGCGAGTGGTACTTGGCCTTGAGTTCATCGAAGGTCTTGCGCTGGTAGTTGCGCACCACGTCGGAGATGAACTGCTCGGCGTGCAGGTAGAGCACGCGGGCGTCCTTGTGCTCCTTCAGCAGCGCGTTGCCGACGGCGTGGATCAGGTGCGTCTTGCCCAGGCCGACGCCGCCGTACAGGAACAGCGGGTTGTACATGCCACCCGGCGAGCCGACGACGTGCATCGCGGCGGTGCGGGCCATCTGGTTGGCGCGGCCGGGCACGAGCGTGTCGAAGGTGAGGGCGGGGTTGATGCGGCCGCGGGTGTTCGACGGTGCAGCCGGGGGCGGCACCGTCGGGATGATGATGGCGGGTGCGCCGAGGATCCTGTCGCTGCCCTGGCCGCTGCCGGGGACGGAGGTCAGCGTTGACACCAGGGGTGCTGCGGACGTCTGCGGGGCGGCGGTTTCAGCGGTTTCGGCCGATTTGGTGCTTGCCACGCGCTTGCGGCGCGAGGCGACCGCGGCAGAGGCCTTGGCCAGCGCGGAAGCCGCAGAAATGGCGCCGCTGGACAGCGGCGCCTGCGGCGTGGCGGTGGTGGTGACGGCGGCCGCGGCCGCGGCGGGCCGGGACACAGGGTCGGGAAGTGGCTCGGCTGCGGGCGGGCTGGTGGCCGCGGTGCGGCGTGCCGAGGAGGCCCGTGCGGCCGGTCTGGGCGCAGCAGGGGCCTCGGCGAGCAAGGACGGGTGTGCGGTCGGCAGCGTCAGCAGCGCATGCAGCGCGGGCAGGGTGGCCGGTGTGCGGCCGGTGCGTGGCGCGGCCTTTGCCGGCGGGGCCAGCGCAGGAGCAGGCTCTGCAGGGCTGGCCCCGCCGCTGGACACGGTGGCTGCGCGCGCGCGGGCGCGGCTGGCCGTCGATCGGGTCGATGCGCCCGACACGGTCTGTGCAGTGTCTGCCGGCAGTGGCAGGAAGTCGATCATCGACATCTGCACCGGGGCAGGCGGCAACTGCGCCGGGGTCAGGACGGCAGTCTCGGGGGCGCGAGGTGCGGGGTCGCCGGCGTTGCCCAAGGACAGCTCCAGCCGCACCGGCTTGCCGGCGATTTCGCTCAGCAGCCGTTCGATCCGCGCGGCAAATTGCGAGCGGATCCAGTCCATCTTGAACCGGTTGGGCACACGCAGACCCACGAGGTAGCCTTCACCCGCCGCCGACACTTCTGCGGGCGGCAGTGGGCGAAACCACGTGTTGAACTGCTGTGCCGGCAGCTCGGCGGCGAGGCGCTCACAGCCTCGTTGCCACAGGTCCATGTGCATGTTCTGAAAATTGTGGACAACTTCAAGAGAAGGGGCGCGATTGTATCGACATCACACCCTCCAGGGTTGCGGTTATCCACAGTTTTGAGCGAGGGGTCAATCCCCTCGCGCAGCCAGCCTGCACGTGGCAAGTCATTGACTTTTCAGGAGGTTTTTGCTGTAATCGTGGGTTTCCCGAATTGGGGTGCCCGTGGGGGTGTCCGATCGGGTCAAGCTCCAATCAGGCTCATGATCGGGCCCACGCCAAGGCTAGAGGATTCAAGATGAAACGCACCTACCAACCGTCGAAGGTTCGCCGCGCCCGTACCCATGGCTTCCTCGTGCGCATGAAGTCGCGCGGTGGCCGCGCCGTGCTGAATGCACGCCGCGCCAAGGGCCGCAAGCGCCTGGCTGTCTGAGCCACGGGGCGTCCAGCGCCCGTTGCGACACGGTGAGCGTTGCTGCATCCATGGCCTTGAGTGCGCTGACCGGGGCCGCCCGGTTCGAGTCGGCCATGGCGGTTCGACCGCTCGCCCGCAGTGCCCATTTCATGGTGCATCACCTCGCAATCAACCAGTTGTCAACAGGCAACGTTCCACCCCTCTCGCAGGCTGTGGATGAATCTGTGGACAACCCAGTGGATAACCGTACGGAAATGGCCAATCTGCGTCTGGGTCTGGTGGTGCCGAAGCGACATGCCCGGCGCTCTGTGACCCGCACGCTGGTGAAGGTCCAGATCCGTGCCGGCATGCGCCGCCACCTGGATTCCCTGGTCGCAGGGGACTGGGTGGTGCGCCTGCGTGCGCCCATCGACCGCAAGCAGTTTCCGAGTGCCCGCTCGGAAGCGCTGGCGGCGCTGCTGCATGCGGAAATCGATGTGCTGCTCGGCGATGCCGCCCGACGCGCACGGCGTGCCCAGGCGCAAGCCGCTTCGGCCAGCGCTGCCACCCGTGCAGCCTGACGGACTGACCGTTCTGTTCGCCCACCTGCCTGTCCATGAGCGAGCCTCTGCCTGATACCGTGACCGTGTCACCGTGCCGCCGCCGGTCTTCCCTGTCTCAGCGGGGACTGATCGGCCTGGTGCGTGGCTATCGCCTCTTGCTGAGTCCCTGGCTGGGCTCGTCCTGTCGTTTCGAGCCGACGTGTTCGGCCTACGCACTGGTTGCGCTGGAGCGACACGGTGCCTTGCGTGGCGGCGCGCTGACACTCGGGCGCATCGGCCGCTGCCATCCCTGGTGCGCGGGCGGGCATGATCCGGTACCCGAGCAGTCGCCCCGGCTGTTCTCTTCCTTTCGAAAGACCTCTGTATGACCGGTATGACCGATACGCGGCGCGCCGTGCTGTGGGGCGTGTTCTCCGTCTCGCTCGTGATGCTGTGGGACGGCTGGAGCAAGCACAACGGGCAGCCGTCGATGTTCGCACCGCCGCCGCCCGCCGTGACCGCGCCGGCGCAGACCACCACGGCAGGTGTGCCAGCGGCGGCGGCAGCGTCGGCCGTTGCAGGGGCGGCGGTGCTGCCGGCGGCCACGCCGGCCGTGCCAGCTTCGGAGAAGGTCGAGATCACGACCGACCTGGTGCGTGCGACGTTCGACACCCGTGGCGGCTCGCTCGTGCGCATGGCCTTGCCGCGCTACAAGGATGAGCACGACGCCAGCAAGCCCGTCATGCTGTTCGACCAGACGGCCGAGCGCGTGTACCAGGCCGATTCAGGGCTGATCCCGCGTCTGGCCGGTGAGGCGGCCCTGCCCAACCACCTCACGGTCATGAACCTGCTGCCCGGTCCGCGCACGCTGGCCGAGGGACAGAACTCGCTGACCCTGACCTTCGAGTCGCCCGACCAGGGTGGGGTGAAGCTGCGCAAGTCCTACACCTTCCAGCGCGGTGATTACGCGATCAAGGTCCGCCACGAGGTGGTCAACGGCACGGCCGCGCCGCTGTCGGCCCAGCTCTACCTGCAGCTCTCCCGCGACGGCTTCGTGCCGTCGACCTCGGTGTTCATGGGTCCGGCGGCATTCACCGGCCCGGCGGTCTACACCGAGCAGAGCAAGTTCCAGAAGATCGAATACGCCGACATCGAGAAGGGCAAGGCCGAGCACGCCAAATCCGCCGACAACGGCTGGATCGCGATGGTGCAGCACCACTTCGTCGGCGCCTGGCTGGTCGGGGACCAGCTGGAGCGCAGTTTCCAGACCAAGCGCGAAGGCACCAACCTGTACTCCATGGCGATGACGCTGCCGCTGGCGCCTGTCGCCGCCGGTGCCACGCAGGCGATCGAGTCCACGCTCTACGCCGGTCCGCAGGAAGAAAAGAAGCTCGAAAAACTGGCGCCCGGGCTGGAGCTGGTCAAGGACTATGGCTGGGTGACCATCCTCGCCAAGCCGCTGTTCTGGCTGCTCGACAAGCTGCACGGCATGATCGGCAACTGGGGCTGGTCGATCGTGGGCCTGGTGGTGCTGCTGAAGATCGCCTTCTACTGGCTCAACGCCAGCGCCTACCGCTCGATGGGCAAGATGAAGGCCGTCAATCCCAAGGTGATGGAGATGCGCGAGCGCTACAAGGCCGATCCGCAGAAGATGCAGCAGGAAATGATGCGCATCTACCGCGAGGAGAAGGTCAATCCGCTCGGCGGCTGTCTGCCGATCTTCATCCAGATGCCGTTCTTCATCGCGCTGTATTCGGTGCTGCTGGCGTCGGTGGAGATGCGTGGTGCACCCTGGATTGGCTGGATCACCGACCTGAGCGTGCAGGATCCCTACTACATCCTGCCGGCGCTGATGACGATTTCCACGCTGTTCCAGACCTGGCTGAACCCGACGCCGCCGGATCCGATGCAGGCCAAGCTGATGTGGATCATGCCGCTGGTGTTCAGCGTGATGTTCCTGTTCTTCCCGGCAGGTCTGGTGCTGTACTGGTTCGTCAACAACCTGCTGGCCATCGCGCAACAGTGGATGATCAACCGGCAGCTCGGACTCAATCGCTGAGTCTCTGAGGGTTTTCCAGGGCATTTCGGGTCGGCGTCCGCGAACGTGGAATCCGGCCGCGACAAGCCCCACAGCCCGATACGCTTGATGCACCTCGGGTCTTGAAGCTGACACATTCTCCCTGCATCATCCGTCCTGCGGGGTTGGACCCGGGGGTGTTGCAGCAGGCTTCAAGAGCCGCACATGGGGCCGGGAGGCTCGCTGCAACAGTCTCGGCTCTGGGGGTTGAATGCCGATTGGCTGGCCCCCCTCCGCGCGAATCCGCAACGCCCTGTCCGGCCCGTCCGACAGGGCGTTTTTCATGGTGTGCGGTGTCGGCGAGAATGCGCGCCATGCTCCCCCGACACCAGGATCCCATCGTCGCCATCGCCACCGCTCCCGGACGGGGGGCGGTCGGCATCGTGCGTGTGTCCGGCCGTGGTCTGCAGCCGCTGATCCGCACGCTCACCGGGCGCACCTTGTCGCCTCGCCACGCCACCTACGGCCCCTTTCTCGATGCGCAGGGCCAGCCCATCGACCAGGGCCTGGCGCTCTTTTTCCCCGCACCGCACAGCTACACCGGCGAGGACGTGCTGGAGCTGCAGGCCCATGGTGGCCCCGTGGTGCTGCAGTTGTTGCTGGCCCGCTGCCTGCAGGTGGCGGGTGAGGGCGTGCTGCCGGGTTTGCGTCTGGCCGAGCCGGGCGAATTCACCGAGCGGGCGTTCCTGAACGACAAGCTCGACCTGGCGCAGGCGGAAGCCGTGGCCGACCTGATCGACGCCAGCACCGAGGCCGCAGCCCGCAGCGCAGCCCGTTCGCTGTCAGGCGCGTTTTCCGAACGCATCACGGGTCTGCGCGACCGGCTGATCGAGCTGCGCATGCTGGTCGAAGCGACGCTGGATTTCCCCGAAGAGGAGATCGACTTCCTGGAGAAGGCCGATGCCCGCGGCCGTCTTGACCGGCTGGCGGATCAACTGGCCGCTGTGCTCGACACGGCGCAGCAGGGGGCGCTGCTGCGCGAGGGGCTGAAGGTCGTCATCGCCGGCCAGCCCAACGCGGGCAAAAGTTCGCTGCTGAACGCGCTGGCCGGGGCCGAACTGGCGATCGTCACGCCGATTCCCGGGACGACGCGCGACAAGGTCAGCGAGACGCTGCAGATCGAGGGGGTGCCGGTGCACATCGTCGACACCGCTGGCCTGCGCTCGGACGAGGAGGCCAGCGACGAGGTCGAGCGCATCGGCATCGCGCGCAGCTGGGGCGCCATCGCCGAGGCAGACGCCGTGCTGCTGCTGCACGACCTGACCCGCTGTGAGGATCCCGTCTACGCCGAGGCCGACCGTGCCATCGAGGCCCGGCTGCCCGACCGCCACCGGCTGGTCCACATCTACAACAAGGCCGACGCCCTGCCCGAGGCGCAGGTGGCCCGGGCACTGGCCTTGTTGCCGGCCGGCAGCAAGGCGCTGGCGCTGTCCGCCAAGACCCATGATGGCCTGCAGCACCTGCGTGAGACGCTGCTGGTGCTGGCCGGCTGGCACGCTTCACCGGAAGGGGTGTTCATCGCCCGCACCCGGCATCTGAAGGCCTTGCGACAGGCGCAGGACCACCTTGGCCTGGCGCGTTGCTGGGCGGCGCAGTCGGACACCGCGCTCGATCTGCTGGCCGAAGAGCTGCGGCTTGCCCATGACGCGCTGGGCGAGATCACCGGCGCTTACACGCCAGACGATCTGCTCGGTGACATATTCACGCGCTTCTGCATCGGCAAGTAGCAGATGCACTCCAGTTTCCGCATTTGTTACGATCTGAATCAGCGCAAGTCGGGGCACTCTGGCATGTTCGGCGCTCGGATGGGAATGCCACCATCAGCAGGAGTGCGCCATGGGAATTGATGATCTGATCGAGGCTGTCCAGTCCTACCGGGCGGACGATGCCTTCCGCGCACGCCTGGATCTGGGCCAGTGGCGCCATCTGGCGGCCTACCTCACGCCCTACCAGCTGCGCTCGGGCGATCTGCTGATCAAGCAGGGCGACTGCGACCGGGCCGCCTACTTCGTCGGTCAGGGCACCTTGCAGGTCTATGTGAGCGGTGCGGCGCCCGGCACCAGCCGCATCGCGCTGATGCGGCCCGGCGCGCTGGTCGGCGAGACCGGGCTCTTCAGCGACCAGCCGCACTCGGCCAATGTCGAGTCCATGACGCCGGCCATCGTCTGGGCCTTGCACCTGCCGCGTTTCGAGGAACTCACGGCCCGCGCGCCGCTGATCGCCAATGAGGTGCTGCGGGCGGCGGGGGCCGTGATGGTGGCCCGGTTGCGGGCCAATCTGGCGCTGCGGGTGGCGGTGGCCTGAGGGGGCACGTCAGTGCCTCGGTGTCTCAGTGCTTGAGCAGCCGGCTTTCTGCCAGCGCCAGCGTTTCCGGCAGGCCGCTCAGCACCAGCACATCGCCGCCGGCCAGCACCAGATTTTCGTCCCCCGTGGCCACGACCTGACCGCTCGCCCGCCGGACTGACACCACCGACACCCCCATCACGTGCAGCGTCAGGTCGCCCAGGCGCTGCCCGACACTCGGTGCTCCCGGAGGCAGACTGACCGACTGCAGGCGGGCCTGGTGCTGTTCGCTGACGGTGTCGTCGTCGGCACCGTGGAAATAGCCGCGCAGCAGGCCGTAGCGGGCGTCGCGTGCATCCTGCGTGATGCGGATCACCCGCCGCATCGGCACCCCCACCAGCGCCAGCGCATGGCTGGCCAGCATCAGCGAACCTTCCAGCGCTTCGGGCACCACCTCCGTGGCGCCTGCCGTGCGCAGTCGCTCCAGATCGGTGTCGTCCGGTGTGCGCACGACGACCGGCACGTGCGCGGCGTGTTCACGCACATGCTGCAGCACCTTCAGCGCCGAGGGCGTGTCGTGGTAGGTGATGACCACGGCCGTGGCGCGTGACAGGCCGGCGGCGATCAGGCTGGGCAGCTTGGCCGCGTCACCGAAGACGACGCTCTGGCCCGCTGCCGCCGCCTGGCGCACGCGGTCTGGATCAAGGTCGAGCGCCATGTAGGGAATGTGCTCCTGGTCGAGCAGCCGCGCCAGGTTCTGGCCGCTGCGGCCGTAGCCACAGATGATCAGGTGCGCCTCGGTGCGGATCGACTTCTTGGCGATCGTCGTGAGCTGCACCGACTGCATCAGCCAGTCGGTGGCCGACAGCCGCATCACGATCCGGTTGCTGCCCATGATGATGAAGGGCGTGGCCAGCATCGACAGCACCATCGAGGCCAGCACCGGGCTCATCCACTGCGCGCCGACCAGGTTGACCTGTGCGCCGAGCGTGAGCAGCACGAAGCCGAATTCGCCCGCCTGGGCCAGGTACAGGCCGGTGCGGATCGCCACGCCTGGTGCCGAGCCGAACATCCGCGCCAGCACCGCCACCAGCCCCGCCTTGGCCAGCACCGGCAGCACGCTCAGCACCAGCACCAGCGGCCATTGGTCGAGCACCGGCCGCCAGTCGAGCTTCATGCCGATGGTGATGAAGAACAGCCCGAGCAGCACATCGTGGAAGGGCCGGATGTCGGTCTCCACCTGGTGCTTGAATTCCGTCTCGGCGATCAGCATGCCGGCAACAAAGGCCCCCAGCGCCAGCGACAGCCCCGCGTGTTCGGTCAGCCAGGACAGCCCGAGCGTGATCAGCAGGATGTTCAGGATGAACAGGTCTTCGCTCTTGCGCCGCACCACCAGGGTCAGCCACCAGCGCATCAGCTTCTGGCCGCCCCACAGCAGCAGGGTCAGCAGCACGACGGCCTTGAGCAGCGCCATGCCGAGGGTGTTCCACAGGGTGTCGCCTGCGCCCTTGGCCAGCGCTGGAATCAGCACCAGCAGCGGCACGACCGCCAGATCCTGGAACAGCAGCACGCCCATGACATTGCGGCCGTGCTCGCTCTCCAGTTCGAGCCGTTCGGACATCATCTTGACGACGATGGCCGTGCTGGACATGGCCATGGCGGCGCCGAGTGCCACCGCGCCCTGCCAGCCCAGATCCCAGGGCTGGCCGATTAGCTTGAACAGCAGCGCCAGCAGCACATTGCCCAGGGCCGCGCCCAGCACGGTCAGCACCACCTGCCCGGCGCCCAGCCCGAACACCAGCCGCTGCATGCTGCGCAGCTTGGGCAGGTTGAACTCCAGCCCGATCACGAACATCAGGAAGACGACGCCGAACTCCGCCAGGTAGCGGATGCTGGCCGAGTCGCGCGCCAATGCCAGCGCATTGGGGCCGATCAGCACACCGACGATCAGGTAGCCCAGCATGGCGGGCAGTTTCAGCAGCCGGCAGCCGACGACGCCGATGACTGCGGCAAGCAGGTAGAGAAGCGCGAGATCGAGATTGCTGGCCATGCACCGTCCTAGAATCGCCCTATCCTAATTCAGCTCCGGCCCGAGATTCAGTGACTCCTGCCCCCGCCGTTCCCCCATTCGACGCCGAGCGTGCCATCCGCATGGCCTGCCAGACCTTGCGCATCGAAGCCGAGGCCCTGTTGCAACTGCAGGACCAGCAAGGGGCGGGCTTCGCCGCGGCAGTGGACACCATCCTGCGCAGCAGCGGCCGCGTGGTCGTGATGGGCATGGGCAAGAGTGGCCATGTCGGGCGCAAGATCGCCGCGACGCTGGCCTCCACCGGCACGCCCGCGCTGTTCGTCCACCCGGCCGAGGCCAGCCACGGCGACCTCGGCATGGTCACCCGCGGTGACGTCGTGCTGGCCATCTCCAACTCCGGCGAGAGCGACGAACTGGCCGCGATCCTGCCCGCGCTGAAGCGGCTGGGCGTGACGCTGGTCGGCATGACCGGCCGGGCCGAGTCGACGCTGGCGTCGCACGCCGACCTGGTGCTGTCGAACCGCGTGGCGCAGGAGGCCTGCCCGCTCAACCTTGCCCCGACGGCCAGCACCACGGCGCAACTCGCACTGGGCGACGCACTGGCGGTGGCGCTGCTCGATGCCCGCGGTTTTCGCGCCGAGGACTTTGCACGTTCGCACCCGGGCGGGGCGCTTGGCCGCAAGCTGCTCACGCATGTGCACGACATCATGCGCCAGGGCGATGCGGTGCCGCGGGTGACACCCGAGGCGGGCTGCGTCGAGATGATGCGCGAGATGAGCGCCAAGGGCCTGGGCGCCACGGCCATCGTCGATGGGCAGGGCCGGGCGATCGGCGTCTTCACCGATGGCGACCTGCGCCGCGCGGTCGAGCAGGGCACCGACCTGCGCACGCTGACCGCCGCGCAGCTGCTGCGCCCGACCCGGCCGCGCAGCGTGCGTGCCGACGCGCTGGCGGTCGAGGCCGCCACGCTGATGGAGGAGGCCTGCATCACCACGCTGCTGGTCCACGACGCCGAGGGCCGCCTGATCGGCGCGCTCAACACCAACGACCTCATGCGCGCGAAGGTGATCTGAGCATGACGATTCCCACCCCGGTCTGGCCCCGCCCCGTGGGGCCGACGCTGCATTTTCCGGCCGAGCTGATGCTGGCGGCCCAGTCGGTGCGGGCGGCGATCTTCGATGTCGATGGGTGCCTCACCGACGGTCGCATCTACATCGGCGAGGCCGGCGAGACGGTCAAGGCGTTCAGCACGCTCGATGGCCACGGCATCAAGCTGCTGGCCCGCGCCGGCATCGTGCCTGTCGTGATCACCGGTCGCGACACGCCTGCGGTGCGCCGGCGCTGCGCCGATCTGGGCATCGTGCATGCGCTGTATGGCATCCACGACAAGCTGGCCGCGGCCGAACAGGTGCTGCAGACCTTGGCGCTGGACTGGCAGGAACTGGCTGTCATCGGCGATGACTGGCCGGATCTGCCGCTGATGGTGCGCTGTGCGCTGGCCTGCGCGCCGGCCCAGGCCCACGCCGAAGTGCGCGCCGTGGCCCACCATGTCACCGCCGTGCCGGGCGGGCAGGGCGCTGCGCGCGAGTTCTGCGATCTGCTGCTGATGGCGGGTGGCCACTACGCCAGCCTGCTGGCCGGTCACCTGACCACGCTGGACGGCGCGGCGCGCTGAGGACTGCGCCCGTGGCCGCCCTCGACGATGACGATGTCACGCCGCTGCCCCTGCCGCCGCTGCTCAGCCGTCTGCCGGAGAGGGCGGGGCAGCCGGTGCTGCCGCGCGGTGTGCGGGTGCGCCATGCGCTGCTGGGCAATCTGCCGCTGTTCCTGATGGCGCTGCTGGCGGCGGCCACCTGGTGGCTGGTCCAGAGCACGCCAACCCCGGACCGTGTCCGTGCCCCGGCCGAAGTCCGGCATGAGCCGGACTATGAAATGCGGGGATTTTCGATCCAGCACTATGCCGCGGCCGGACCTGCGCGCGGCGTGATCGAGGGTGACGTGGTCCGCCACTACCCTGACACTGCGACGCTGGAGATCGACGGTGTCCGCCTGCGCTGGCGCGATGACGAAGGCCACACCTTGCGTGCCACGGCAGCGCGGGCCGTGGCCGATGACCGGGGTGACGCCGTGCGCCTCAGTGGTGGCGTGACGGTGGTTCGCGACCGACTTCCCTCGGAAGAGGCGGCATTGACGTTCTCCGGCGAGGAAATGGTGTTCGATCGCCGGTCGGACCAGGTGCGCAGCACCCGCCCCGTGACCCTGCGACAAGGTCAGAGCGTCATCGAGGCCCGCTCGCTGGTGTATGACCACACCAATGGCCGACTGGAACTGCAGGGGAATGTGCGGGGCCGCCTGCCCGCCCGACGATGACGACAGGCCAGCCGCCACTCGTGTTCATCACTGGCGCGTCCAGCGGCATCGGACAGGCGCTGGCGGCAGCGTATGCCTGCCAGGGCTGGCGGCTGGCGCTGGTCGCGCGCCGGATCGACGCAGTGCAGCAGTGGCTGACTGCGCAGGGGCTCGGGCCAGAGCGGGCCACCGTCTACCGCGCTGATGTGGCGGACGCCGACGACATCGTGGCTGCGGCGAATCGGTGTCTGGCTGAACAGGGGCTGCCTGAAGTGGTCATTGCCAATGCGGGCATCAGCGTGGGCATCGACACGGCCGAGCGTGCCGATCTGGACGTGCTGCAAGCGTTGTACGCCACCAATGTGCTGGGCATGGCCGCCACCTTCCATGCGTTTGTCGGACCGATGCGCCAAGCGCGCCGAGGTACGCTGGTGGGAGTGGCCAGCGTGGCGGCCATCCGCGGACTGCCCGGTCATGGGGGGTACTGCGGCAGCAAAGCTGCGGTCGTGGCGTACTGCGAGAGCTTGCGTGTGGAACTGCGCGCGTCGGGTGTTCGGGTCGTCACCCTGGTGCCAGGCTTTGTGGACACGCCGCTGACCCGTGGGAACCGGTATCCCATGCCGTTCCTGATGGCACCCGAGACCTTGGCGCAGCGGGCATTGCCCTGCATCGCCCGCGGGAAGCGCTTCGCGGTGTTGCCTTGGCAAATGGCCTGGGCCGTGGCGCTTCTGCGGCTGTTGCCGGGTTGGCTGTTCGACCGTGCCATTGCGGGACGCGGACGCAAGCAGCGTCGCAGCGAATCAACGCACTTGTGACCGGTCGTCGGGCGGAGTCCGACAGAGGTCCAAAGAGCGACCCAAAGCGACAAGGCGCCAGACCTTTCGGTCTGACGCCTTGTCGCTTGATCGGTACCGGATCAGAGTGTCAGCAGGCTGACACTCTGGTGTCCTCAGTAGCCGCCGCCGCCGTAGCCGCCGCCGCCGCCACCACCGTAGCCGCCGCCACCGCTGCGACCGCCGCCGGTGCCACCACCGCCGCCTTCACGGCGACCGCCGCCGCCGTAGGGGCTGCGGAAACCGCCGCCACCACCACCACCGCCGCCAGCGCCACCACCACCGTAGCCGCCGCCACCGCTGCGGCCACCGCCGCCGCCAGCACCGCCGCCACCGTAGGGGCTGCGGAAGCCACCCGGACGCTCTTCACGCGGGCGTGCTTCATTCACGACGATGGCACGGCCACCGATCGCTTGGCCGTTCAGACCATTGATCGCGGCTTGCGCTTCGGGATCCGATCCCATTTCGACGAAACCGAAGCCCTTGGAGCGGCCGGTTTCGCGGTCCATCATGACCTTGGCGGAGCTGACCGCACCGAACTGGGAGAACGCGTCGTTCAGATCTTCGTCGCGGACGCTGTAGGCAAGGTTGCCCACATAGAGTTTGTTGCCCATGGAAGAGCGCCTTTCAAGAAACAGGGTACCTGAGGTACCAGAGGACCATGTGGCGGAGCTACAGCCAGCACTCATTCCAGGGAACAGAGAAAAGGCGCCGCGTCCAATCACGAGGGATCATTATGTATGACGGTCAAGCAGTGTGAGCATCCCCACCGCAAGAAGTGTTGTAAGGCTGTGCAGATTTTTTGATCCGATTTGCCGTGGAAGGCGGCCGTTCAGGGGTAAACCCCGAATCTTGGCGGGTGCAGAATCGGGCGATGGACCTCTTCAAACCGCTGGTGGCGCTGCTGGCCATCGTCAATCCGATCGGTGTCGTGCCGTTCTTCATCCACTTCACCCAGCACCTGACGCCCGAGCAGCGTCGGCGCACGATCCGGGTGTCGAGTTTCTCGGCGTTTGTCGTCATCGCGGTCAGCGCGCTGGCCGGGCTGAAGGTGATCGAGTTCTTCGGCATTTCGCTCGCGTCGTTCCAGGTGGGCGGCGGCACGCTGCTGCTGATCAGCGCATTGCAGATGCTCAATGCGCAGCCTGCCGAGTCCCGTTCGGACGATGTCAGCGATGGTCAGCAGCGCGCCGATGCCGGGGACAGCATCGCGGTCGTGCCGCTGACCATTCCGCTGCTGACCGGACCCGCCACCATCTCGACGATGGTGATCTACGCCGATCAGGCGCGCCACTGGTGGCATCTGGCGGCGCTGGTGGGGTTCGGTGTGGTGGTGGGGGCTGCCACGTTCCTGGCGTTTTCCGCGTCCGGAGCCATTGCGCGGCTGCTCGGGAAAACCGGCATCAACGTGATGACACGCCTGATGGGCCTGATTCTGGCCGCGCTGGCGGTAGAGATCATGGCCGAAGGTCTCATCAAGCTGTTTCCGATCCTGGCGTCGCATGTGAGCGGCTGACTGGCGTTTCGACCGAGTGCTGCCGGCGCCGCTTGCGCTTAGAGTGCGGGGCCACGGAGACGCGAGAACATGTCCAGCTTCGACTACATCATCATCGGTGCCGGTACAGCGGGCGCCCTGATGGCCAACCGCCTCAGCGATGCCAAGGGCCTCAGCCGCGTGCTGCTGCTCGAAGCCGGAGGCCATGACGACTACCACTGGATCCACATCCCGGTCGGCTACCTCTACTGCATCGGCAACCCGCGCACCGACTGGCTCTACCAGACCGAGGCCGATCCGGGTCTCAACGGCCGCACGCTGCGCTATCCGCGCGGCAAGGTGCTGGGCGGCTGCTCCAGCATCAACGGCATGATCTACATGCGCGGCCAGTCGCGCGACTATGACCAGTGGGCCGCGCTGACGGGCGACGACACCTGGCGCTGGGACCAGTGCCTGCAGTACTTCCGCCAGCACGAGAACCACTGGCGGCTCGACCCCGACCAGGCCGCGCAGACCCCGGAGGCATTCAAGGCGCTGCACGGCCACGGCGGCGAATGGCGGGTCGAGAAGCAGCGCCTGCGCTGGGACGTGCTCGACGCCTTCGCCCAGGCCGCGCAGCAGGCCGGCATTCCCGCCACCGACGACTTCAACCGCGGCACGAACGAAGGTGTCGGTTACTTCGAGGTCAACCAGAAGGCGGGTTTCCGCTGGAACACAGCCAAGGCGTTCCTGCGGCCGACGTGCTTCGGTCGACCGAATTTCGAGATGTGGACCGGCGCCCAGGTCCGCCGCCTGCTGACCGAACGTGGGGCCGATGGCAGCCTGCGCTGCACCGGCGCCGAGGTGGTCACGCCGCACGGCATCGAGACCGTCACCGCCACGCGCGAAGTCATCCTGTGCGCCGGCAGCATCGGCAGCCCGCAGCTCCTGCAGCTTTCCGGCATCGGTCCCGGCGGGCTGTTGCAGCAGCACGGCATCGAGGTGAGACATGACCTGCCCGGCGTCGGCGAGAACCTGCAGGACCACCTGCAGATCCGCTCGGTCTACAAGGTGCAGGGGGTGAAGACGCTCAACACGCTGGCGGCCACCCCATGGGGCAAGGCCATGATCGGGCTCGAATACCTGCTGCGCCGCACCGGGCCGATGAGCATGGCACCGTCGCAACTCGGCGCCTTCACGCGCACGTCGGACGCTTTCACCTGGCCGAACATCGAGTACCACGTCCAGCCGCTGTCGCTCGACGCCTTCGGCCAGCCGCTGCACACGTTCAACGCCTTCACCGCGAGCGTGTGCAACCTCAACCCGACCTCGCGTGGCCATGTGCGCATCACTTCGCCGCGCCATGAGGACGCCCCCGCCATCTTCGCCAACTACCTGTCGACGCCCGAGGACCGGCAGGTCGCGGCCGACTCCCTGCGTGTGACCCGGCGCATCGTGGCGCAGCCGGCGATGCAGCGCTACCAGCCGCAGGAGTTCAAGCCCGGTGTGCAGTACCAGTCCGACGAGGATCTGGCGCGGCTGGCCGGTGACATCGCCACGACCATCTTCCACCCGGTCGGGACTTGCCGGATGGGCCGGGCCGATGATCCGGCTGCGGTGGTGGACACCCGGTTCAGGGTGCGCGGCGTGGCGGGTCTGCGTGTGGTGGACGCCAGCGTGATGCCCACCATCACCAGCGGCAACACCAACTCGCCGACGCTGATGCTGGCCGAGCGGGCCGCGCAATGGGTGCTTGCGGACCGGCTGGCTTGACGAATGCCCGCTTTCGGACGCCCGCCCGGCGTTACATGGCGACAACACGCCATCTTGGTGCGGGAAACCCCGGATAGGTCGCCAGATCGCCAGCCCCTACATTTCCGCCACTCGCAAACGCAGACCCCTGGTGGCTGTGTGCAGGAGCGAGGGACTGAGGAGACTGAGACTGGTTCATCAAGCGCCAACAACAGGCGCCAACAACAACACCAATGCCCTGCCACACCATAAGACATCCAGGCAGGTCTGACGCTCCGAACATGCAGCGCTAGAGCGCAGTGAGACAATTCGAAGGCACCGGCAACCCCGGTGCCTTTTGTTTTTCCGGGGATGCAGGTGATGGATCTGGTGTGGGTGACGCTGGCGTCGGCGCTGGCGGGGTTTGTCGATGCGATCGTGGGTGGGGGCGGGCTGGTGCTGGTGCCGGCGCTGTTCGCGGTCTATCCCTCGGCAGCACCGGCCACGCTGTTCGGCACGAACAAGGGCGCGGCCATCTGGGGCACGGCCTGGGCGACCGCGCAATACGCCCGTCGCGTGACGATGAACTGGGCCACGCTGGCGCCCGCTGCCCTGGCCGCACTGGCGTTCAGTTTTGCCGGCGCCTGGCTCGTGACGCAGGTGCCCGCGACGGGCTTGCGGCGGGCTCTGCCGTTCATTCTGCTAGCGGTACTGGTCTACACGCTGTTGCGCAAGGACATGGGCCGGGAGCATGCGCCCGGTGGTTCGGTACGCGGGGAGGCGGTGCTGGCGACGCTGATCGGTGCGGTGGTCGGTTTCTACGATGGCTTCTTCGGGCCGGGCACCGGCAGCTTCTTCGTGTTCCTGTTCGTGCGGCTGCTGGGGTATGACTTCCTGCACGCCTCCGCCGCGGCCAAACTGCTCAACACGGCCACCAACATGGCCGCACTGGCGCTGTTCGCGTCGACGGGGCATGTGTGGTGGGCGGTGGCCGCCACGATGGCGGTGGCCAATGTGGCCGGCAGCCTGCTGGGCACACGGCTGGCGCTGCGCCATGGCGCAGGCTTCGTGCGCGGTGTGTTCATCGTGGTGGTGGGGGCACTGATTGCCCGGACGGGATGGGACGCGCTGCACCTCCCGGGCTGAGGCCCTTCAGAACCGGTAGCGCTCGCCCCGGGTCAGTGCGAACACCGGCAGCGGCAGGTCGAGTGCTGCGAGCTGCCCCGTCACCGCGGCCATTTCACCGGGCTTGATGTGGGTGATGGCGACCGAGGTGTCGCTGTCCACGTCGAGGTGCTGCAGCTCTGCGGCGAGCATCGAGGGAGAGAGGTGCCGGCTGATCTCGGCCAGTGCCCGCTCGTCATCATTGAAAGCAGTCTCGATCACCAGCTGTGCAATCGGGCGGCCCCGCAGGCGCTCCCACAGTGCCGGGTTGGGACCGGTGTCGCCCGTGAAGACCCACCAGCCAGAGGGCGTGTCCACCGCCACACCGCAGGCCGGGACCGTGTGCCAGGCGGGCAGCACCTCGATGGTCAGGTCACTCAGGCAGAGCACGTCGCCCGTCTGGAAGGGCTCCAGCGTGAGGATGGGCTGGTTCGGTCGTGGCAACCGCGTGAAGTCAGGCCAGATCACGTTGTTGAAGACATGCTGGCGCAGGGCGTCCAGCGTCTCGGGCAGGCCGTGGACCTGGATCGGACGGAAGGGCGTCATCGCCAGGCGGCGCTGCATGACACTGTCGGCGATCAGCGGAATGCCCAGCACGTGGTCCAGGTGCGAGTGGGTCAGCACGATGTGGTCGATCGCCGCCAGTTCATCCAGTGTCAGGTCACCCACACCGGTTCCCGCATCGACGAGGACATGCTCGTCCAGCAGAAAGGAAGTGGTCCGGTTGTCGAGGGCAATCGAGCCCGAGCAGCCAAGGACACGCAGGTTCATCAGGTTTCCAGGTGAGGACTTGCAACAGAGGCGGCCATGCTGCCCCTCGCCTCACCCGCGTGCAAGCCAGCCCCTGCGCACTTCCGCACTGCTTGCACCCTGCTGTGGACGGCAGGGGCGGTCGACGTGAACAAGCACACGGGCAGGTCCGGGCATTCAGGGCTGCATGAACTGCATCTGCGTGCCGGCGAGTTCGATCACATCCCCGTCCTTCAGATGCACCGGGTCGGACTGGACGGGGGCGCCGTTGACGGTCGGTCGGGCGTTGCCTTCGACGTGTGCGAAGACATAGCCGCCAGGGCGCTTGGTGATCGACGCGACCTGCACGCCGGGTTTGCCGACGGTGGTCACCACCTTGGTCAGCACCACCTCGCGTCCTGCTGCCGCGCCGGAGAGCACACGGATGGAGGCCTGCGGCACGGTGCCAGCGGCCAGACCACCGAAGCCCGACGGCGGGAAGGCGCTCGGCATCGTCGGTGCAGTGGGCCGACCGTGCAGGCCCGACGGATGCTGGCCCGGCTTCAGGATCATGGTCTTTTCATAATCCGAGCTGTCTTCGACCAAATACTTGATCTTGTATTTGCCGATCTCAATCGTGTCATTGTGTTGCAGCAGCTGCTTCTTGATGGCGCGGCCGTTGATGTACGTGCCGTTGGTGCTGTTCTGGTCCTCGATGTAGACATCCTGACCGACCATCTGCAGCACGGCGTGCTCCCCGCTCACGGCGAGGTTGTCGATCACGATGTCGTTGTAAGGACGCCGGCCCAAGGTGGTCTTGTCCTTGGTGAGCTGAACTTCCTTGATGACGACACCGTCCAGCGAAACAACAAGTTTGGGCATGAGCAACCTCTGAAGCTTGGCGTCTGGGACCTGGTCCCTTGATCTCAGCGCCGGAATGGCCACCACGCCTGGCCTGCACCGGGCAGGGCGTGAACGGCTACCAGTATCACAGCGATATTATCCCGCCCGCCCGCCTGATTGGCGGCATCGATCAGCGCCTGTGCAGCTTTGTCGATCTCGGTGCATTCACTCAGCACGGCGGCGATGCGCGGGTCGTCGAGCATGTCCGACAACCCATCCGAGCACAGCAGGAACCAGTCGTCCGGATGGACGGCATGGGCATGGGCTTCGAGCAGCACCACATCCTCGACGCCGACCGCGCGGGTGACCAGATTTTTCTGGTTGCTGAACGCGGCCTGCTCGGGCGAGATCAGGCCAGCGTCGATCTGTTCCTGCAGCAGCGAGTGGTCGCGGGTGAGCTGCATCAGGCGACCGTCGCGCCAGCGGTAGGCTCGTGAATCGCCGATGTGGCCCAGCAGCAGCCGACTGCCACGGAACACGCCCACCACCAGCGTCGTGCCCATGCCGGCGTACTGCGCTTCGGTGTGGGCGGCGTTGAAGATCGCGCGGTTGGCGTTGTCGACACAGACGTCCATGGCGCGGCGGACTTCACGATCGGACGCATCCGGTCCGGCTTCGCGCAGCCACTGGCCCAGTTCGCGCTGGAGGAACGCGGTGGCCATGCCGCTGGCGACTTCGCCGGCGTTGTAGCCGCCCATGCCATCGGCCAGCACCATCAGGCCGGCAGACTCGTCCAGCGCGACCGAATCTTCATTGTTGTTGCGGACACGACCTCGATCGGTCGCGGAAAAGAACTCGAAAGTCATGGGAAAGACACGCGGACGGTCCATGGATCAGCGGCGTGATTGTGACGCCACGCTTCTCGGGCCGGGCGTCTGGGCGGTGTGCGGGAATGGTTCTGCCGCGTATTCCTCCACCGATCCGAGCACGGGGAAGTCCTGGTGCTGCGACCTGCTGCGCTGCAGCATGGAAGAGATCAGGTGCAGATCGGTGGCCAGCTCCAGCCCGTCCGGATAGCGCAGCTCGGGGCGCTTGTCGAGCAGGATGCCCAATACGTCGGCCAGCGCCTCCGGCACCGAAGGGCGCAGACTGCGCACATCCGGCGCCGGCTTGTTGGCGATGGCGCCCATCAGTTCGGTCATCGTGTGGCCCGTCAGCGGCAGGTCACCCGTCAGCATGTGGAACATCAGCACCCCCAGCGCGTACAGGTCGCTGCGCCCGTCGGCTTCTCGGCCGGCGATCTGCTCGGGCGACATGTAGGAGGGCGAGCCGAGGATCAGTCCGGTGCGGGTCCGGCTCGCGCCCGAGATGCGGGCGATGCCGAAGTCGGTCACCTTCACCTGCCCGCGCGCCAGGTCGATCATCACATTGGCTGGCTTGATGTCGCGGTGCACGACACCGAGGGCATGGGCATGGGCCAGGGCGGTGGCCACCCGCGTGCCGATTGCCACGACCGTTGCCATCGGCAGCAGGCTGCCTGCGCGCAGGTGCTGCGTCAGGTCATGGCCGGTCAGGCGTTCCATGGCGATGTAGGCGATGCCATGTTCCTCGCCGGTCTGGAGCACGCGCACGATGTCCGGGTGCTGCAGGCGGCGCGCGGCTTCGGCCTCGCGGTGGAAGCGCTGGCGGGCTTCCTGGAGTGCATAGCCGTCGAACTCGCGGGCCAGGGCCAGTGTCTTGACGGCCACCTCCTGCCCGGTCTCGGTGTCATGGGCCAGGTAGACCCTGCCCATCGCGCCGCGGCCGAGTTCCCGGTCCAGCCGGAACGGGCCGAGCTTGGGCAGCGCGCGCGGCGCATCGTGCGCGGTCAGCGCCGCGCTGGCGAGCACCTCATCGCGTGACAGCGGCTGGGTTTTTTCGAGCGCCCGCGAGGCTGCCTCGTCGTCGGCAAACTCCTGTGGATCGCGTGGAATCGGGCGGGTCTTTTCGTAGGCCCGGTCCAGCTCCGCCATCTCCATGGCCTGTGTTTGCTCGCTGAAACCCTCCGGCAGTTCCGTGTCCGGGTCGTCTTCCGTGTCCGTGTCCGTGTCCGAGTCCGTTTCTGGTCCAGGGTGTGCGACAGCGCGGGCCGGTCTGCCGGTCAAGGGTGCGGGCACAGGCTTCGGCATGGCGCGTGGCTCCAGCGGCATCACGTCGAAGGTGGTGATGATCGTGTCGGCCATCGGGGCATCGATCAGCATGGGCGGCGCCGTGCTGCGCCGCGCGGTCCGGCGCAGCCAGTGGGTGTGCAGGTGCAGACCGGCCCATGCGCCCAGCAGACCGGAGATCGGCAATGTCAGCGGCATCCAGATCCGCGCCTGCCCCAGCAGCACATGCGGCACGATCAGGAAGGCCAGGCCTGCAGCGGCCGACAGGGCGATCGCCGTGCCGCGGGTCACCTTCGGCAGCACACTCGCCACCCCGCCCGCCACGCCCAGCAGCAGCAGCCACGGCAGCCAGCGTGTCCAGTCCGGCTGCTGCACCCAGCGGCCGCTGACCAGCGCGGCGGTGATCCGTGCCAACGCCTCGGCCGGGTGGACCGCACGGCCATCGGGCAGGTACACCTGCCGGGCGGTCATGCCGGTGTCGTCGTGGCTGATGATGGCGATGCGGCCCTGCAGCCGGGTCGCGGTGGCGGGGTTGTCCAGCAGGTCCTGCGCACTCACGGTCACGATGCCTGCCTGCGCCGCCGTGCCCGACGGCCACAGTGGCACCAGCTGGCCCAGCGCATCGACCGACAGCGTGCGGCTGCCGAGCCGTGGCGCAGAGGCCTGCAGGGCGGCATCGACCTGGGCCGGGGTGAGTCCGCGGTGAAGTCCCGCCGCCAGCACCGCCAGCGAGCTGACCCGCCAGGCGCCCACCTGGCGTTGCAGCGCATGGCGGCGCAGCACGTTGTCGCTGTCGGGCTGGATTTCACTGTGTCCCACGCCCGCAGCAGCGTCTCGCAGCAGCGGCAGTGGCCAGGGTGCTGTCAGTGGTGCGCCGGCGGGGGTGCGTGCACCCGGTGCTGCCGGGCCCTTGGGCGCTGCGGGGCGATCCGTCAGCGACCGGCCCGGCAGGGCCGCCAGACTGAGCAGGGTGCGCTGGTGGCGTTCGATGCTGGCGGCGAGTCGTGCATCGCCGTCCAGGCTCTGCTCGCTGCGCTCCAGCATGGCGGGCAGATCCGGGTGCCTGGCCAGCACCGGGTCCGCAGCGATGGTGGCGTGCAGGTGCTGCAGCTCGGCCAGCGCCCGCTCGCTTTCGTGGCCGATGAAGGGCTGGGTGTCGACGACGACACTGGCCTGCACCAGCCGGTCGATCAACCGGGCGTGCAGTTCGCGCGGCCAGGGCGCGCGGCCGTGGCGGGCCTGGCTGGCCTCGTCGATCATCACCAGCGCCACCTCGGCTGTTGGCGCTGGGGCCATCCGGCTGGTGACGGCTCGGTCGAAGAGCCACTGCTGCGGCGGCTCGGCCAGATCGGTCGTGGCATGCAGCAGGGCGGCCACGGCCAGCAGCAGCAATGCCCAGGCCCTGTCCTGTTTCCAGAAAGCGGGGCGTGGGCTGGTCATGGTGATCGGGCTGGACATGGAGATTGCAGTCTCGCAGTATCGCAGCGCCGACAGCCCCCGCGAAGGCCTGCCGGATCAGGTGGCCTGTCTGCGCTGCGTCATCAGTTTGCCTGCCGCCAGCACCAGCAGGGCGCCCGCCACGCCTGCACCGTACCGGATGGCAGCGCTGACCTGGGCTTCACCGCCTGTCGAGGCACTGCCCGTGGCCTCTGCCAGCCACCCCGTGATCGCGGGGTCCGTGACGGACATCGTGCCGGCGATCCAGCCCAGCAGCATGCCACCGACGACGATGACGACCGGGAAGCGGTCCATCAGCTTGATGACCAGCTGGCTGCCCCAGACGATGATGGGAATGCTCACCAGCAGACCGAAGATGACCAGCGGCATCTGGTGACCGGGCGAGGCCGTTTCGGCGGCACCGGCGATCGCGATCACGTTGTCCAGGCTCATCACGAAGTCCGCGACGATGACGGTCTTCACGGCGGCCCAGAGCTTGTCGCTGGCCTGGATCTCGTGGTCGCCCTCGTCATCGGGTACCAGCAGCTTGATGCCGATCCACAGCAGCAGCAGCGCACCGACGAGCTTCAGGAAGGGCAGCTTCAACAGGGTCAGCGCGAAGAAGATCAGCACGACCCGCAAGGCGATGGCCCCTACCGTGCCCCACAGGATGCCGGCGCGGCGTTGCGCTGGAGGCAGCTTGCGGCAGGCCAGCGCGATGACCACCGCGTTGTCCCCACCCAGCAGGATGTCGATCATGATGATCTGGCCGACGGCGAGCCAGAACTCGGGAGTCAGGAATTGTTCCATGGTGTTTGGTGTTTGTTCGACCCTTGCGGGGGTCATGCAGGAGAGAAGCACGGGGTGTTCCGGGGCAGAGGTCTGCCCGGAGATGCCCGGAGATGTCGGGAGAGTGTAGGAGGCCCTTCGTGCGTTTTTCATGCGTAGCTCCACGAACATCGGCGAGGCTCGGCGGTGCTCGACCGGGCTTTCCGGCCGAACACGCCTTCTCAACACCATAGGCAAGCAGTACCATTGCCGCGCAGTGCCTCTCCCAAGGGCACATCACCATCCAAGACGGAGAAAACACACATGGCAACTGCCAAGAAGGCCGCCGCGAAGAAGGCCCCCGCACCCGTAGTCGACGCTGTCGTGGCTGCACCTGTTGCCGCCCCGGTGGTCGAGGCCCCCGCGGCCGAGGTCAAGAAGCCCAATGCGGCCTTCATGAAGCCGATGACCCCCTCGAAGCTGCTCGCCGCCGTGGTCGGCAAGGGCACGATGCCCCGCACCGAAGTGACGAAGAAGGTCTGGGAATACATCAAGAAGCACAACCTGCAGGATCCGGCCAACAAGCGCATGATCAAT
Source organism: Sphaerotilus sp. (assembly GCF_034519685.1). Lineage (GTDB taxonomy): Bacteria > Pseudomonadota > Gammaproteobacteria > Burkholderiales > Burkholderiaceae_C > Sphaerotilus. The sequence goes on from NZ_JAXHOF010000006.1 coordinate 576,270, forward strand.
GCCGACAAGAAGCTCAAGGCCATCTTCGGCAAGGACCAGGTCTCGATGTTCGAGATGACCAAGCTGATCAGCAATCAGCTCTCCTGAGTTGCCCTGAACTGTCCTGATCGCGGTCTCTTCTGCATCGAAAAGCCCGGCATTGCCGGGCTTTTTCATGGGTGCATGGCGTGCAGGCGTCAGAGGCCCAGGCCTTCGTCCAGCCCCAGATGGACGTTCATCGACTGCACCGCGGCGCCGCTGGCGCCCTTGCCGAGGTTGTCCAGCCGGGCCATCAGCAGCACCTGCTCGCCATTGGCGAACACGAACAGGTCGACCCGGTTGGTGTCGTTGCAGCCCTGCACGTCGAAGAAGCCACCTTCCATCGTGGACGGGTCGTTCAGCGGCATGACGCGCACGAAGGGCTCGCCGGCGTAGTGCTCCGCGAAGGCGGCGTGCAGCCGCTCGGCGGTGGCACCCGGGGCGAGCTGCGCGCGGTGCAGCGGGATCGTCACCGACAGGCCCTTGTAGAAGTTGCCGACCACCGGCACGAAGACCGGCTTGGTCGTCAGCCCCGTGTGGGTCATCATTTCCGGGATGTGCTTGTGCGACAGGCCCAGCGCGTAGGGGCGCGGTGACTCCAGCTTCACGTCGCCGCCGGCCTGGTACTGCTCGATCATCTTCTTGCCGCCGCCCGAGTAGCCCGTCAGCGACGTGGCATTCACCGGCAGCGCCGCCGGCACCAGCCCGGCGTCCACCAGCGGGCGCATCAGCAGGATGAAGGCGCTGGCGTGGCAGCCCGGATTGGCGATGCGCTTGGCGGCGCGCAGCTGCTCGCGCTGGCCTGCGGCCAGCTCCGGCAGGCCGAACGCCCAGCCCGGCACGGTGCGGTGCGCGGTGCTGGCGTCGATCAGGCAGGTGTTCGGGTTGGTGATCAGCGCCGCGGCTTCGACGGCCGCCGCATCCGGCAGGCACAGGAAGGCCACGTCGGCCGCGTTCAGCAGGCGCGCGCGCTCGGCAGCGTCCTTGCGCTTGTCCGGATCGATGCGCAGCACGTCGATGTCGGCGCGGCCGGCCAGGTACTCGTGGATGCGCAGGCCGGTGGTGCCTTCCTGACCATCGACAAACACTGCATGCTTCATGGGAGAAATCCTTGTATCGGTGGAACGCCAAAGAGAACGCGAAAGAATACGGCATGAACAAGACACTCCAGATACTGCATCCCTTTCGTGTGCTGATGCTGCCCGGCTGGCTGGGCTCGGGCGAGGGCCACTGGCAGACGCGCTGGGCTGCGCTGCACGGCTTCGAGGTGGTCGAGCAGGACGACTGGGTCTGGCCACGCCGGGGCGACTGGATGGCGCGGCTCGACGACGTGCTGCTGTCGGACCCGCGGCCGGCGGTGCTGGTGGCGCACAGCCTGGGCTGTCAGCTCGTGGCCTCGTGGGCTGCGCACAGCCGCCACACGGCGCGCGTGCAGGGCGCGCTGCTGGTGGCGCCCCCCGACACCGAGCGCGCCGACATGCCGCCCCAGCTCCACAACTGGCGGCCGATCCGCCGCCAGCCGCTGTCGTTCGCGGCGGTGGCCGTGGTGTCGTCGAACGACCCGTACTGCGACCCGGCGCGTGCCCTCGGGCTGTGCGCGGACTGGGGCGTGATCCGCATCGACGCCGGCCCGCGTGGCCACCTCAACGCCGAGTCGGGCCTGGGCGACTGGCCCGAAGGACTTGCGCATGTGGCCACCCTGGGGCAAGCCCTGCACGTCAGCCCCTGAAACGACGTGGATATCGCGGACAATCGCCCGATGGTCACCAAGAAGCCCAAAGGTCTCGGTCGCGGTCTGGAAGCCCTGCTCGGGCCGCAGGTCAGCGACACCACGCCACAGCCCGGCGGCAAGGAGCGGCATCCCGGTGCCGTCCAGCTCGACCAGCTCCTGCCCGGCAAGTACCAGCCGCGCACCCGCATGGACGAAGGCTCGCTGTTCGAGCTGGCCGAGAGCATCAAGACCCAGGGCGTGATGCAGCCGGTGCTGGTGCGCCCCGTGGCCTCGCGCGACGGGCTGCCGATGTACGAGATCATCGCCGGCGAGCGCCGCACCCGTGCGGCGCGGCTGGCGGGGCTGGACGAGGTGCCCGTGCTGGTGCGTGACGTGCCGGACCAGGCCGCCGCGGTGATGGCGCTGATCGAGAACATCCAGCGCGAAGACCTCAACCCGCTCGAAGAGGCGCACGGCGTGCAGCGCCTGATCCGCGACTTCGGGCTGACGCACGACAGCGCCGCGCAGGCCATCGGCCGCTCGCGCAGCGCCACGTCCAACCTGCTGCGCCTGCTGCAGCTGGCCGAGCCGGTGCAGCAGATGCTCACCGCCGGCGACATCGACATGGGCCACGCCCGTGCGCTGCTGTCGCTGGACAAGGCGCACCAGATCACCTGCGCCAACGAGGTCGTCGGCCGCAAGCTCTCGGTGCGCGAGGCCGAAAAACTCGTCAACCGCCAGCACGACCCGGCCCACCCCGGTGCGACCGAGCGGGCTGTACCGGCCAAGTCGCGTGACGTGCAGCGCCTCGAAGCGCAGCTGTCGGATCTGCTGACCGCTCAGGTCGAGATCCGCGTCAAGAAGCGCACCCGCCGTGGCGAGCAGGGCGAGGTCGCCATCGCCTTCGGTTCGCTCGACGAGCTGAGCGGCCTGCTCGACCGCCTCGGCGCGACCGAGCGCTGAGCACGTCTGGCTGCGCGGTGCCACCCGCTTCCGGGTGGCTTTTGCTGTGCTGAGCATCCGCAGTTGCGGTGTTGTCCTGCTTCGTCCCTTCCGTCACGATCGGTACAGGTTTGGCGGCATCCTGTGCTGCAGGCGGAGGGTTCGGGCACGGGCCTTGCAGCTGTCAACGCAGGGAAACAGCCTGACGTAGTGGACAGAGGGTGAAGCGGGTGCGGAGTGACGGATGTCGCGCCACCCCGATCTCAGATGGAAATGGCCGATTCGACCGGGTCACTTCCCGGGACCGACGGACTCAAGGTGGAACGAAGCTGACATTGCCGAGTCACACAAACGCGGGTTTTCCGCGCTTGCAGACCAACGGAAAGTTCTGATGGCGCCTCGCCCCGGCGCGGGACGCCATCAGATCTTCCCTGGTGGTGCGACACTGATCCTGTCGCCCATCGCCTGACTTCATACAGGAGGCCTGCAATGGACGTGATCAGCAATTTCGCCGCCCGCTACGAGCGTACCCGCGAGGAAGAAATCTCGCTGGAAGACTACCTTGCCGAGTGCAAGCGCAACCCCTTGGCCTATGCCTCGGCCGCCGAGCGCATGCTCAAGGCCATCGGCGAGCCCAAGTCGATCGACACCCGCAACGACCCCCGTCTGTCGCGGCTGTTCGCCAACAAGATCATCAAGATCTACCCCGCCTTCGCCGAGTTCTACGGCATGGAGGACGCGATCGAGCAGGTCGTTTCCTACTTCCGCCACGCCGCGCAAGGGCTGGAGGAGAAGAAGCAGATCCTCTACCTGCTGGGCCCCGTGGGCGGCGGCAAAAGCTCCATCGCCGAGCGCCTGAAGCAGCTCATGCAGGAGGTGCCGTTCTACGCGATCAAGGGTTCGCCGGTGAACGAGTCGCCGCTGGGCCTGTTCGATCCGGCCGAGGACGGCGCCGTGCTGGAGAAGGAATACGGCATCCCGGCGCGCTACCTGAACCGCGTGATGAGCCCGTGGGCGGTCAAGCGGCTCGAAGAGTTCGGGGGGGACATCCGCCGCTTCAAGGTGGTCAAGCGTTTCCCGTCGATCCTCAAGCAGGTCGGCATCGCCAAGACCGAGCCGGGTGACGAGAACAACCAGGACATCAGCGCGCTGGTCGGCAAGGTGGACATCCGCAAGCTGGAGACCTTCGCCCAGGACGATCCGGACGCCTACAGCTACTCGGGTGGCCTGTGCCTGGCCAACCAGGGGATGCTGGAGTTCGTGGAAATGTTCAAGGCGCCGATCAAGGTGCTGCACCCGCTGCTGACCGCCACGCAGGAGGCCAACTTCAAGGGCACCGAAGGTTTTGGCGCCATCCCGTTCGACGGCATCGTGCTGGCGCACTCGAACGAGAGCGAGTGGAAGACCTTCCGCAACAACAAGAACAACGAGGCCTTCCTCGACCGGATCTACATCGTCAAGGTGCCGTACTGCCTGCGGGTGTCGGAAGAGGTGAAGATCTACGAGAAGCTGCTGAAGGGCAGCTCGCTGGCTGGCGCCACCTGCGCGCCGGGCACGCTGAAGATGATGAGCCAGTTCGCCATGCTCACGCGCCTGAAGGAGCCGGAGAACTCCAGCCTCTACAGCAAGATGATGATCTACGACGGCGAGAACCTGAAGGACACCGACCCGCGCGCCAAGAGCTACCAGGAATACCGCGACTACGCTGGCGTGGACGAGGGCATGAGCGGCATCTCGACGCGCTTCGCCTACAAGATCCTGTCCAAGGTCTTCAACTTTGACAACACCGAGCTGGCGGCCAACCCGGTCCACCTGATGTACGTGCTGGAGAAGCAGATCGAGCGCGAGCAGTTCCCCGCCGAGACCGAATCGAAGTACATCGGCTACATCAAGGAGCTGCTGGCCCCGCGCTACGCCGAGTTCATCGGCAAGGAGATCCAGACCGCCTACCTGGAGAGCTATTCCGAGTACGGCCAGAACATCTTCGACCGCTACGTGACCTACGCCGACTACTGGATCCAGGACCAGGAGTACCGCGACACCGACACGGGTGAGGTGTTCGACCGTGCCAGCCTGAATGGTGAGCTGGAGAAGATCGAGAAGCCCGCCGGCATCGCCAACCCGAAGGATTTCCGCAACGAGATCGTCAACTTCGTGCTGCGGGCCCGCGCCAACAACGGCGGCAAGAACCCGGTCTGGACCAGCTACGAGAAGCTGCGTGCGGTGATCGAGAAGAAGATGTTCTCGAACACCGAGGAGCTGCTGCCGGTCATCAGCTTCAACGCCAAGGCGAGCAACGACGAGGCCAAGAAGCACGAGGACTTCGTCAACCGCATGGTGCTCAAGGGCTACACGCCCAAGCAGGTGCGCCTGCTGTGCGAGTGGTACCTGCGCGTGCGCAAGTCGAGCTGAGGCCCCGGCCGCCCTGGCTCCGGGAGGTGCCGGGGCGGCCAACCATTGCAAGGTGAACCATGTTCCAGCAGATCATCGACCGCAGGCTCTCCGGCAAGAACAAGTCGATCGGCAACCGCGAGCGCTTCCTGCGGCGTTACAAGGACCAGATCCGGGGTGCCGTGCGCCGCGCCATCGACGGGCGCGGCATCCGCGACCTGGAGCGTGGCGAGGACATCCACATCCCCAAGAAGGACATCAGCGAGCCGGTCTTCCACCACGGACAGGGCGGCCAGCGCGACATGGTCCACCCCGGCAACCAGGACTATGTGGCTGGCGACCGCATCAAGCGGCCCAAGGGCGGTGGCGCCGGCGGCGGCTCCGGCCAGGGCCAGGCGAGCGACTCCGGCGAAGGCGAGGACGACTTTGTCTTCTCGCTGAGCAAGGAGGAGTTCATGCAGGTCTTCTTCGAGGATCTGGCCCTGCCGCACCTGATCCGCACCCAGCTCGCCGAAACCCCCGAGTGGAAAAGCCACCGCGCCGGCTTCACCAACGACGGCACGCCGAGCAACCTGCACATCGTGCGGTCGATGCGCGGCGCGCTCGGCCGGCGCATCGCGCTGGGTAACGACAGCCGGCGCGAACTGCGCCACCTCGAACACCAGCTCGCCGAGCTGCAGGCCCATCCACACCCGACCGATCTGCTCGCCGAGAAGGTGCTGCTGGACCTGCAGACCCGCATCGCCGAGCTGCGGGCGCGCATCGGCCACATCCCCTTCCTCGACCCGATCGACCTGCGCTTTCGCAGCCGGGTGAAGGTGCCGGTGCCGACCTCGAAGGCGGTGATGTTCTGCGTGATGGACGTGTCCGGCTCGATGGACGAGTCGCGCAAGGAGCTGTCCAAGCGCTTCTTCATCCTGCTCTACCTGTTCCTGACGAAGCACTACGAGAAGATCGACATCGTCTTCATCCGCCACCACACGCAGGCGCAGGAGGTGGATGAACAAGGCTTCTTCCACTCGACCGAGACCGGCGGCACGGTGGTGTCCAGCGCGCTGGTGCTGATGGAGGAGATCATTCGCGCCCGCTATCCCAGCGACCAGTGGAACATCTACGGCGCGCAGGCCAGCGACGGCGACAACTGGCACCACGACTCGGGCCGCTGCCGCGAGATCCTGCAGAACAAGATCCTGCCGCTGTGCCGCTACTTTGCCTATGTGCAGGTGGCCGAGCCGGAGCAGAACCTGTGGGACGAGTACACGCGCCTGAGTGAAACCTCCGGGCCGCATTTCGCGATGCGCAAGGTGACGAGCGCCGACCAGATCTACCCGGTGTTCCGTGACCTGTTCAAGAAGGAAGGAGCCACCGCATGAAACCCATGCCCGCTGTCGCCATGAAGGATCTGCACGGCGGTCCGCTGCCGGCGCCCGAACGGGCTGCCGAGCCGCTGCCCGGCCCGAGCGACTGGAACTTCGAGCTGATCGAGCAGTACCACGACGTGATCCGCGGCACCGCGGCCCGCTTCGGCCTCGACACCTACCCCAACCAGCTGGAGATCATCACCGCCGAGCAGATGATGGACGCCTACGCCAGCGTCGGCATGCCGGTGAACTACCGCCACTGGAGCTACGGCAAGGAGTTCATCTCGACCGAGAAGAACTACAAGCGTGGCCACATGGGGCTGGCCTACGAGATCGTCATCAACTCGAATCCCTGCATCAGCTACCTGATGGAGGAGAACTCGATGGCCATGCAGGCGCTGGTCATCGCCCACGCCGCCTACGGCCACAACAGCTTCTTCAAGGGCAACTACCTGTTCCGCATGTGGACGGATGCGGCGTCGATCATCGACTACCTCGTCTACGCGAAGAACTACATCGCCGACTGCGAGGAGCGCCACGGCATCGACACGGTGGAGGCCTTCCTCGACAGCTGCCACGCGCTGATGAACCACGGTGTCGACCGCTACCGCCGTCCGAGCAAGAAGACGCTGGCGCAGGAACTCAGCGAACGCAAGGACCGCGAAGCCTACGCCCAGCAGCAGGTCAACGACCTCTGGCGCACGCTGCCGCGCCGAGCCGAGAAGGCCGAAGAAGCGCAGAGCAACCGCCGCTTCCCCGAGGAGCCGCAGGAGAACCTGCTGTACTTCGTCGAGAAGAACGCCCCACTGCTGGAGCCGTGGCAGCGTGAGATCGTGCGCATCGTGCGCAAGGTGGCGCAGTATTTCTATCCGCAGCGCCAGTCGCAGGTCATGAACGAGGGCTGGGCCACCTTCTGGCACCACAAGCTGCTCAACACCATGTACGACGACGGCCACCTGACCGACGGCGTGATGATCGAGTGGCTGAAGTCGCACACCAACGTGGTCTACCAGCCGCGTGTGGGCGACCGGGGCTACAGCGGCATCAACCCGTATGCGCTCGGTTTTGCCATGTACACCGACATCAAGCGCATCTGCGAGGAGCCGACCGAGGAGGACCGCCAGTGGTTCCCCGAACTGGCTGGCACGCCCTGGCTGCCCGCGCTCGACCAGGCGATGCGCAACTTCAAGGACGAGAGCTTCATTGGCCAGTACCTCAGCCCGAAGCTGATGCGCGACCTGCGGCTGTTCGCATTGCACGACGACGACAAGAAGCCCGAGATCGAGGTCAGCGCCATCCACGACGACAGCGGCTACCGGCGGGTGCGCGATGCGCTGTCGCGCCAGTATGACCTCGGCTCGCGCGAGCCCAACATCCAGGTGTGGAACGTCAACCTGCGCGGTGACCGCTCGCTGACGCTGCGGCATTTCCAGCACCAGGACCGCCCGCTGGCCGACAGCGCTATCGAGGTGCTCAAGCACGTCGCGCGGCTGTGGGGCTTCGCGGTGTTCCTGGAGAGTGTCAATGCCAAGGGGGATGTGACGAAGCGCTGGGGCGTGCCTGCGCCGGCATCGACCAGCTGAAACGACTCCGGCAATGCAAGAGGCCGGCCCGGTGACGGGTCGGCCTCTTGCGTTCGGGCGCTGTCGGTCAGAGGAAGCGGGTCACCGCCAGCATCAACCCGATCAGCGCCAGTCCGGACACCCCCGCGATGCCCAGCGTGAGCTTCTTCAGCCGCTCCTGCATCTGGGCTTGTTCGGCGGCACGCTCCTGGGTCAGCGTGGTGACGCGGTTCTGCAGCGTGTCCTGGGCCATCCGGTGCTGGGAGAGCAGGTCGCTCAGGTCTTCGACCCGGTTGTGTTCCTGGTCGAGCTGGCGCTGGAGCAAGGCCAGGTCATCGGCCAGTAGCTTCTCGGAATGGTCGCGGGCGTCGGTGTCGGCCTGCACGGCATTGCGCAGCGTCTCCACCTTGACGTTCTGTGCGTCGGCAATGGTCTGCACCCATTCGCAGGCGGTGTCGACGCGGGCCGTGGCCTCCGTCAGCGCCTTCTGGATCTGGGCCTGTAGTTCCTCGCGGGTCTTGCGGCTGTCCTGGGTGGCTTCGGTCACGCGCTGGGTGGTGGCAACCAGGCCGTTGCGGACTTCCAGCAGCTGGTTCATCACCTGCTGCATCTCGCCGCTGTGCGCCCCCTGGGCCTGCTGGTACTCGGCCAGCGTGGTGTGCGCTTGCTTGACCTTCTGCTGCAGCGTGCGGGTGGCCGTCTGCTGCGAGGACAGGGCGTCCTGCTGGCGCTGGATCTGCTGCGACTGCACCACCGACAGCACGATCAGCTGCCCGAGCGTCTTCGACAGCGCCGACACCTCCAGATCCGAGTTGTCCGGTCGGTGGTCACCTGCGGCGATCGCCTGCCACAGCGGCTGCAGCGAGTCGTGCATGCCGACCGGTCCGTGGATGCGCTGGAAATCGTCCAGACGCCGGAAATGGCGCCGGAAGTCGTTGACGATGCCGTCGAAGTCCGCGTTCTGCAGGACGTCCTGCGGCACGTTGATTTGCGCGATCTGGCTGATGATTTCGGACATGGTCGGATTCTAGGAAGGCTACCCGCGGATCTTGGACCGATATCGAGGGGAGTTCCGACACCATCTCCGCGCTTGCGCGGCTCAGATCACGAACCCGAACGCTGAACGACGGTTTGCCCGGTGCTGGAGCCGGGAACGCCCCGGTGTTGATGGATGAAACAGTGGGATATTCTTTTGGCGATTGACTTTTCCATTTGAAGGGCAGGGGGCTGACATGACGACCACCACGACGGACTACATCCGACAACTGGTTCTGGCCGACGAGGTGCCGGCGCGGACGCGCGGGACCGTGACAAGAGGGGTTGGGGTTGGCGAGACGGCCGTGCCGACGCTGCCCGCCTCGCCGCTGCCGGCGGGTCTTCAGGCTGCCGTGGACGCCGGCACGCTGCTGTCCTTCGTGGATGGCATCGGAACGCAGGAGCGCGACGACGTGCTCCACGCGGTGCAGCTTGCCCACCGGGGCGCCAGCGGACGCTTCGACCGAGGCACGCAGGTGGCCGAGTGGTACGGGCTCTACACCGAGATCCTGGAGCAGGTCGGCTGGACCAGCGAGCGGCTGGCCTTCGCCGAGTACCGGCAGGACGAGGGCGATCTGCGGCTCGACAAGGCGGCGTTGAAGGTGATCGCCGCCGTGGCGACGCAGAACCAGTTGTCGCTGCTGACCGAGGCGCTCGACGTGCTGCAGGAGATGGCCGACGGCGACCGGGCGATCGAGGTCTTCAACTTTCACACCTCGTCGAGCACTGGCGGCAATTTCCAGATCGGCGCGGTGCAGCGATCCGAGGGCGGCACGCTGGCGATGGCCCTGGGCGCCTTCCACTACACCAGCGACGACCGGCGTCGCCGCGTGCTCTTCACCGGCTGGGGCGTGCGGCATCTGCGCTTCTGGACCGCGGCGCAGAAGATGACCCTCAACACCGCGCTGTACGCACCGCATCGCGAGCTGATTCGCCAGAAGCTGGGCGTGCAGGTGCAGAGCTTCCTGGCGGGGCTGGACCTCGGCTGATCGGCGCGGCGGGCAAGACGACAACATCAAGGGGGATCGGGCATGAAAGCCACCATCGAATTGCGCGGCAGCGACGTGTTCTGCCGCGCCGAGGACACGCAGGCGTCGGGGCCGTCGCTTGAGCAGCGGCTCGATCTGGAAAGCGCCTTGCCGCGGCTGCAAGACTGGGCGCGGCGCTACGACGAGGCGGTGCGGGCCGACAGTGGCGCGGACACGCTGCGCCTCATCGGCCGGGAACTGTGGGACTGGCTGGACAAGCCGGCGGGCTGGGCTGCGGCGTGGGCGGCGGGAACCGGGGCGCGGGTGCTGGACATCTGCGTGCGGCCTGATGCGCTGCAGGACGAAGCGGCCCGCGCGCTGCTCGACGCGCCGTGGGAGTTGCTGTCCGGGCCGCAGGGCTGGCTGGCCGAGGACGCGGTGCAGCCCTTCGAGGTGGTGCGGCGCATCGGCGCGGCGGCCACTCCGCGGGTGGCCGAGTTTGTGGACCTGCAGATGCTGTTCATGGCGGCGGCGCCGGAGGGTCAGCATGTGCTGTCCTTCGAGGCCGAGGAAGCCGCGATCCTTCAGGCCACCCAGCGCAAGCCGCTGCACTTGTTCGTCGAGGAAACCGGTTCGGCAGAGTGGCTGAAGGATCGGCTGGTGGCGGATGGTCCGTTCGACGTGCTGCACCTGTCCTGCCATGGCGACATCGACAAGCGGCGTGGCCCGGTGCTGGCGCTGGAGGACGACCGTGGCGGCATGGTCTTGACGGAGGTGCCCACGCTCGTCGAGGCGATCGGTGAGGCGGACCGTCTGCCGCTGCTCTTCCTGTCGGCGTGCCGGACGGCCGAGCGGGTCGAGTCTGGCGAGGAAGGGCGTCGCCGCGCGGCCGAGCCGATGGTGCGGGAACTGATCCGTGCCGGGGTGGCGCATGTGCTGGGCTGGGATGGCTCGGTGCGGGACGTGGATGCCGCGGCCTTCGCCGAGCACTTCTATGACGAACTGGCGCAAGGGCGGGCCGTGGCGCTGGCGGCGGCCCGGGCACGCAGCAAGCTGCTGCGGACCGCGCGCACCGATCCGAACCGTGGGGCGCACTGGCATCTGGCGCGTCTCTATGTTGGTGCGCACGGAGGCGGGCCACTGATCGCGCGTCAGGGTCAGGGAAAGAAGCGCCAGCACGCTGGCCAAGGCGTGGACCGGCAATTCCTCGACAAGCAGCGCCAGCGGGTGCCGGTGGCCGGGCGAGGGGCATTTGTCGGTCGGCGGCGTGTGCTGCAGCGGGTGTTTCGTGCGTTCGCCGAGGTCGATTCGGGGTCCGGCGGAGGCTGCGGCGTGCTGCTGCACGGCATGGGCAATCTGGGCAAGTCCAGCGTGGCCGCGCGGGTCGCGAGCCGGTTGCATCGGCATCAGACGGTGGTGGTCTTCGAGCGCTATGACGCGCTGGCGGTGCTGGATGGTCTGAAGGACGCCGTTCCGGTGGCGCGCAGGCAGAGTTTCATGGACGAGTGGCGCGAAGCCGTGCGGCAAGACGGTGGCCGGCTCGCTGATGCGCTCGAAGCCCTGCTGGATTTGCTGGGGAGCCACCACGATGGCCAGCAGGCTGCGGCGCCGCTGCTGCTGATCATCGACGACCTGGAGCGCATCCTGGAGACCCCGAAGCCCGGCGACGAAGCGGGGGTGCGGGTCAGGGCAGGCGATGGGCGGGTGGCCTTGCAGGCGATCCTGACCGCTTTCGACCGGATGGCCGGGCGCACGGCCTCGCGCCTGCTGCTGACCAGCCGCTACCGCTTCACGTTGCCGGATGACTGGGGCAGCGACCTCGCCGAGCGCCTGATCCCCGTGCCGCTGCAGCCGATGTCGGACATCGACCAGCTCAAGCAGTGGGACGCGGCGCTGCGGTTGCTGACGAAGGCGCCCGCCGACACGCCTGAGTTGCGGCGGCTGATGCTGCGGGCCATCGGGTTAGCGGTCGGCAATCCGGGCTTGCAGGAGGTGCTGACCCGCCCGCTGCTGTCGGGCGAGCTGGCGGTGGCCGAGCGGGCGATGGCGACGATCGAGCAGTTCCAGGCGAACGGCGAGATCCCGGCCGACCTGCGGGCGCGGGTGGCGCTGCCGGCCGTGCAACTGACGGCAGCCGACCAGGGCAATGCGCTGCTGCAGTTCTTCCGCCGCATGGCCTTCGAGACCTACCGCGCCGCGCTCACGCCCGATCAGTTGCGCCAGCTCCAGGCGGCCACGCTGTTCGACAGCGGCCTGCCGGTGCCCCGCGCGGCGCTGGAGGCGGTGGGACAGGCGGCTGGCGTGACGGACGCCGCGGCGGCGACAGACCGGCTGCTCGGGTTGGGTCTGTTCGACGACTTTGGCAAGTTTGCCGATGTGCGTCATGCAGCGGTCAATCCGCTGGCGCGTCCGTTGGCCGAGTCCTTGGCGAACGACGAGCTACCGATGTTAGCCAGTGCTGTGTTGCCTGCGCTGGCACAAGCCTGGGTACGGGATGGTGCCTTCCTGCGGTCAGCCCCGTTTGCAGCTGAATCATGGCGGCTGCTGCGACTGGCGCCGGTGCTGGGGCCAGCGGTGCTGATCGACGGCACCACGGCTGTGCTGGCTGCGCATCGATACGCGCAGGACGACCATGCGCAGCGCATCCTGGATGAACTGGTGCAACCCGCCTGCGCGGCGCTGGACCGACTGGAGCACCCGCCTTCCCTGGCCTGCGCACTGGCGGTGCATGAGGTGGCCGTGCGTGCGGCACATGCCACGCTGCGTGATGCCAGTGTCGAGTGGATGCTCGCCATGGCGAATTCGCCATTCGAACAGGCGAACGTGCTCTGGAAAAAGGGCCAGACCCTTGTCACCCAGGGGCAGCTTCATGAGGCTGCCGGGTGTTTTTCCCAAGCTGCGACCCTGCTGCGTCAATCCGGAAATGACCGCGAGGTTGTTGTCGTGCTCGGGACGCAAGCGGACATCCTGCAGTCGCGCGGGCAGCTTGATGAGGCGCTGCGCATCCGGCTGGAAGAACAGTTGCCGGTCTATGAGAGGCTGGGCGATGTGCGCGAGAAGGCGGTGACGCAGGGCAAGATTGCGGACATCCTGCAGTCGCGCGGGCAGCTCGATGAGGCGCTGCGCATCCGGCTGGAAGAAGAGTTGCCGGTCTATGAGAGGCTGGGCGATGTGCGCTCGAAGGCGGTGACGCAGGGCAAGATTGCGGACATCCTGCAGTCGCGCGGGCAGCTCGATGAGGCGCTGCGCATCCGGCTGGAAGAAGAGTTGCCGGTCTATGAGAGGCTGGGCGATGTGCGCTCGAAGGCGGTGACGCAGGGCAAGATTGCGGACATCCTGCAGTCGCGCGGGCAGCTCGATGAGGCGCTGGCCTTGCATGTCGAGCGCCTGACGGTGTTTGAGCAGCTCGGCGACATTGATGGTGTTGCCCATACGCGATTTGCGTCAGCCCAGTTGCGTATCGGTCGTGGCGACCACGAGGTCGGGGGCATCCAGGCCATTTATGAAGACCTGGCGCACTCCTTCGCGATCAATCAGAAGCTGCAACGCCCGGACGGAATCGCGGTCGTTGGGATGTTGCTGGCCCAGGTGCTGGCGATGGGCGGCCTGCGTGACGGAGCGCTCAAGGTGCTCGATGCCGCCGAGCAGGGGTTTCGCACGCTCGGCAATACCGAAGGCGTGCAGCAGGTGGCGATGTTGCGGCAACAGGTGGGCGGAGCGGGTGGCGTGACGGGTTGATGCTTGATCAGGCATATCTTGCATTCATGCCGAATCAGGCATATCGTTGCCCGTATGGACTACCCGCTGCAGATCCCCGACCAGCTCACCCACCACCTGCGCGCCCTGCGGTTGGCCAAGGGGTGGAGCCAGGCTGAACTCGGCCAGCGCCTGGGCGTCGGCCAGAGCCGCGTGGCACGCATCGAGCGCGACCCGACGGCGATCAGCGTCGAGCAGTTGTGGCGCGTGCTGGCGGTGCTGGATGTGCAGGTGGTGCTGAGACCACGCGGCCATGAGCCGAAGCCTGCGGGCGATGCCGCCGAGTGGTGAGGGGCATTGATGGCGACGGCGCTGCGGGTGTGGATGAACGGCGAGGCGGTCGGCCTGTGGACCGAAGGTCGAGGCGGGGCCGTGTTCCGCTACGACGAGGCTTGGTGGCGGTCGCCGAATGTGCGGGCACTGTCGCTGTCCTTGCCGCTCACGCCCGGTTCCGCGGAGATTCGCGGCCCGGTCGTCACGCATTATTTCGACAACCTGCTGCCCGACAGCGACACGATCCGTGCCCGGCTGCGCGCCCGGTTCGGCGTCACCTCGCGCACGTCGATGGACCTGCTGCGGGCGATCGGGCGCGACTGTGTCGGCGCCATCCAGTTGCTGCCGCCCGACGACGCGCCGACCGGCTGGGATCGCATCGACGGCGATCCGCTCGACGAGGCACAGGTTGCGCGCTTGCTCGCGGCCGTGACCACCCCCGGTTCACCCGGCGACGCGGACGATGATTTTCGATTCTCGATTGCCGGGGCGCAGGAAAAGACGGCCCTGCTGTGGCATGACGGTCGCTGGCACCGTCCGCGTGGCGCGACGCCGACAAGTCACATCCTGAAGCTGCCGCTCGGTCTGGTCGGCAATGTGCGCGCCGACATGCGCGATTCGGTGGACAACGAGTGGCTGTGCGCGCAACTGCTGCAGGCGCTTGGGCTGTCGGTGGCGCCGACCTCGATCGGTCGGTTCGAGGCGCAGCGTGTCCTGGTGGTCGAGCGGTTCGATCGACGGGTGGCGGGGCAGGCGGCTCGGCCCTGGATCGCCCGGCTGCCGCAGGAGGATTTCTGTCAGGCCACCGGCACACCACCAGACCGCAAGTACGAGACCGATGGCGGGCCGACGATGGTGCGCTGCCTCGACCTGCTGTCCGGCAGTACACGGGCACCAGCCGATCGCAGCCATTTCCTGCGCACCCAGCTCGCGTTCTGGCTGCTGGCCGCCACCGACGGACACGCCAAGAACTTCTCGCTGTTCCACCAGCGCGGCGGCGGTTTCCGGCTGACGCCACTCTATGACGTGCTGTCGGCGTGGCCGATCATCGGTGAGGGGGCCGACCGCATCTCGCCGCACCGCGCCCGACTCGCGATGGCGGTGCGCACGCGCAGCGCCCACCACCGGCTGCGCGAAATCCAGACGCGGCACTGGCAGGCGCTGGCGCTGTCCGTGGGGGGCGAGGCGCTGTGGACGGAGATGGTGTCGATGGTCGAGCGGACCGATCAGGCAGTGGCCGCCGTCGAGCAAGGGGTGCCCGCCGATCTGTCCGCCGCCGTCTGGGCGGCCATCACGCGGGGTCTGCGGGAACAGGCGGCGCGGTTTCGTCGCGGCTTGACCCCAGGCTGATCGCCCTCATCGCTCTGATCGCCTTGATCACAGCGCAAAAATCTTGCCGGGATTCATGATGTCCTTCGGATCCAGCGCCCGCTTGATCTCCCGCATCAGCCCGACCGCCGCCGGTCCGGCCTCGTCAAGCAGGAAGCCCATCTTGTGCAGCCCGACGCCGTGCTCGCCGCTGCAGGTGCCTTCCATGCGCAGCGTGCGCGCCACCAGCCGGTCGTTGAGTGCCTCGGCGAGGGCGCG
Source organism: Sphaerotilus sp. (assembly GCF_034519685.1). GTDB lineage: Bacteria > Pseudomonadota > Gammaproteobacteria > Burkholderiales > Burkholderiaceae_C > Sphaerotilus. The sequence goes on from NZ_JAXHOF010000006.1 coordinate 591,874, forward strand.
CTCGGCCGGCTGCGCGGGGTCGATCAGGTAGCCGAAGTGGAAGTTGCCGTCGCCGACATGGCCGACGAGGAAGTAGGGCAGGCCGGAGGCATCCACGTCTGCCACCGATTCGGCGATCAGCTCGGCCAGCCGCGAGATCGGCACGCAGGCATCCGTGGACATCGCGCGGCAGCCCGGGCGGCTCTGGATCGCGGCGAAGTAGGCGTGGTGGCGGGCGGTCCACAGCCGGGTGCGCTCTTCCGGGGTCGAGGCCCATTCGAACGATTCGCCGCCGTGGTCGGCCGCGATCTCTTGCACCGTCTGCGCCTGTTCGGCCACGCTGGCGGCGGTGCCGTGGAACTCCATCAGCAGCATCGGGGTTTCCCGAAGCGTGAGCTTGCTGTGGCGGTTGACCATGCCGACCGTCTGGCCGTCGATCAGCTCGCAGCGCGCGATCGGCACGCCCATCTGGATCACCGCGATCGTCGTCTGCACCGCTGCGTCGATGCTCGGGAAATGGCAGATCGCCGCCGACACCGCCTCGGGCAGCGGGTAGAGCTTGAGCGTGATCTCGGTCATCACGCCGAGCGTGCCCTCGCTGCCGACGAACAGTCGGGTCAGGTCGTAGCCGGCACTGGACTTGCGCGCCCGCGTGCCGGTGCGCACCCACTCGCCCTGCGCATTGACGAGGCCGAGGCCGAGCACGTTCTCGCGCATGGTGCCGTAGCGCACCGCGTTGGTGCCGGATGCACGGGTGGCGGCCATGCCGCCGAGCGAGGCGTCCGCGCCGGGGTCGATCGGGAAGAACAGGCCGGTGTGGCGGATCTCGTTGTTGAGCTGCATCCGGGTGACGCCGGCCTGCACGGTGACGGTGAGGTCTTCCGGGTTCAGGCGCAGGATGCGGTTCATGCGCGACAGGTCCAGGCTCAGCCCGCCCTGCACGGCCAGCAGGTGCCCCTCCAGCGACGAGCCGACGCCGAACGGGATCACCGGCACCGCGTACTGGTCGGCCAGTTTCACCGCCGCCATCACGTCCTCGTTCGATTCGCAGTAGACGACCGCCTCCGGCGGCGGCACGTCGTAGGTGGACTCGTCGCGGCCGTGCTGTTCGCGCACCGCCTGCGCGGTCGAGCAGCGCTCGCCGAAGCGGGCCTGCAGCGCCTGCAGCATCTCGGCGGGCATCGGGCGGGGCGTGATCTGGGGGCGCCAGTCGGCGTGGAGCGGGGCGTTCATGCGGGGTGTCTCCGGGCTTGTCTACACTGAGGTGATCTGAGGTGATGATGATGCCTGTGTCCCCGTCCATGTCCGCACTGGTGGCTCTCGTGTCCGGGCTCTACCCGGTGCTGGCCGACAGCCCGCCGCCCGGCTGGGCGCAGGATCTGGCCGCACTCGGCTCGCCGATCGAGGCGCCCGCCGGGACCGTGCTGTTCGACGAAGGCTCACCGTGCCGCGGCTTTCCGCTGGTGCTGGCCGGCGAGGTGCAGGTGGCGCGCGGCGCGCCGCAGGGGCGGGCGATCGAGCTGTACCGGGTGCAGCCGGGCGAGATCTGCGTGGTGTCGGCCGCCTGCCTGTTCGGTCAGGCGACGCTGGCCGCCCACGGCGTGGCGCTGCAGCCCAGCCGGCTGCTGCTGCTGCCGGCGCCGGTGTTCATGCGCTGGAGCGACCACGAGCCCTTCCGCCGCTACGTGTTCGGCCTGTTCGCCTCCCGCATGACCGACCTGATCGCGCTGACCGAGGCGGTGGCCTTCCAGCGGCTCGACCAGCGGCTGGCCGCCGCGCTGCTCGGCCGCGGCACGGTGCTGCAGGTCACGCACCAGCAGCTCGCCGACGAACTCGGCACCGTGCGCGAGATGGTGACCCGGCTGCTCAAGCGCTTCGAGCAGGCGGGCTGGGTGGCGCTGGGGCGGGAGCGGGTGCAGGTGGTGGATGCCGTTGCCTTGCGGGCAGCGGCATCCCAGGCCACCGAGGTTCAGCGCTTGAGCAGGTAGAACTGCAGGCCGCTGGCGTCCGACTGGGCGCTGCCGGTCTGCACCAGCATCACCAGCTTGTCGTCGGCGGCGTGGAAGATCTGCCGGCCGTAGGCGGTGGCGCCGTACACGGTGGGCAGCGGTGTGTCGGCCTGCGGGAACAGCAGCGAGCCGGTGTAGCGCTTGTAGACCGACGGGTAGACGACGGTCGTGCTCCAGAGCGTGCTGCTGGTCGACAGGGCGACAGCCTCCTGCGCCGTCGCCGAGTGGCTTACCGAGACCACTGCGCTGCCCAGCGTGCCGGCGTAGGTCAGGTCGCTGGTGCGGAAGTAGGTGCCCGCGCTGGTGAAGAGCAGCGTCTGGTCCGCCGAGAGCCAGAACGGCGCACCGACGGCATAGTCGCCCCAGTAGGGTGAGCCTTGTCCCACGCCGAGCAGGCCGGTGACCGGATCGACCGTGGTGCCGTAGATCTGCGATGGCGACAACCCCAGCGACAGCGTGAACAGCTTGCCAGCGCCACCGGCGAGGATGGCGCGGGTCGTCCCATAAACCGAGGCGAAGCCACTGTGGGTCTGGACGGTCGCGCCGGTGCGACCATCCAGCACGGTGAAGGCCGGATACACCCACTGTCCGCCCGTCTGGCCTGTCAGGTAAACGAGACCTGCGTCGGACACCAGCGCCTCGGTCTGCGAGCCGCCCGTTGCGCTGGAGTGCAGCAGCGTGGCGGTCGGCAGGTCGATCAGGCTGACGGTGCCTTCGTGCAGCACGGCGGCCAGCCGGCCATCCGGGCTCAGGTTCAGTCCCTTCACCGCGGTCGGCAGGGCGATGGCAGTGTCCGTCGCTGCGGCCGGATCGACGAGGTGCAGCACATTCGGCGTGCTGCTGACGATGGCGGCCAGGCCCAGCGACTTGCTGTAGGCAGCCATCAGCGGCGTGTAGGGCAGCTCCACCGTGCCGGGCACTGGCACGGTGGCCGTGAGGGTCAAGCCCGCGATGCTGGTGACGCCCCCTTCGGTGACCGTGACCGTGAGGTAGTAGGTACCGGCCACGTCCGGGGTGAAGGACAGGCTGGCGCTGGTCGGTGTTGCGACCGTCGCGGTGGAGCCGGCCGGGCGCGCATCGACCGACCACTGGAAGCCCAGCGGCTTGCCACTCTGGCTGATGCTGGCGGCGGCCGAGGCGGTGACGGACTGCCCGACGAGGACCGCCACCTGCGTGCGGTCCAGTGCCGCGACCGGCGGGTAGTTGCCCACGTACACCGTCACGGCTTGGGTGGAGGTGCGGCCCGCGCTGTCGGTCACCTCCAGCTGGAACTGGTAGGCGCCGTCGAGGTCGGGCGTGATGGTGATGTCCGCCTGCGTGGTCTGCGCGAGGGTGGTGGTGCTGCCGAAGGGCTTGTAGTTGATGCTCCAGCGGTAGGCGAGCGCACCGCCGTTCGGGTCGTAGCTGCTGCTGCCGCGCAGCATGACCGGCAACCCGGCTCCCGACACCAGCGGTGGTGCCGACACCCGCACCACGGGCAGCGTGTAGCCGGTGACGACGGCGGTCACGCCGGGGATCACGTCGAGCGTGGTGGTGAACTGGCTGGAGACGCCCGTGGCACTGTCCAGCAGCGTGGTGCGGACCAGGTAGGTTCCGGCCACATCGGGCACCAGGCTGACCAGGCTGCCACTGGTGGCCGACAGCACGGCGGTGCTGCCGGTCGGTCGTGAAAGCAGTTGCCAGGCGGTGCTGGTGGTGGCGAAGCTCGGCACGGCACTGTCGCTGGTGTCGAGCAGGACGAGATTGCCGACGGCGGCGTCGAGCGTGCTGCTGCCACCCACAGCGGTGACGCTGGCCGCCACGGCCACCACCGGCGCCTGTGCCGTGGCGTTGTAGACGAAGACCACGTCCGAGAACTGGCCGGCGACGTTGGTGCCGCGCGCCCGCACCTGGTAGGCGCCGGCCATGTCGGCGGTGAAGTAGGTGATGGTCCCGCTGGTGGTCAGCGTCGCCTTGCTGCCGGCGGGCTGCTGCAGCATCTGCCAGCCCACGGCGACCGCCCCGCCGTTCGGGTCGGTGGTGCCCGCCGTGTCGAGTGACACCATCGAGCCGACCGCCAGCGTCTGCGCGGGCCGGGTGTCCGCGAGGCCCTTGAACTCGACGGTGCCGGTGAGGGTGACGACCGGCGCGCCCTGGATGGCCACGAGTGTCGCGGTCTGGCGCGACGTGCGGCCCTGTTCGTCGGTGACATCCAGGGCGACGACGTAGCTGCCGGCGATGTCGGGGACGAATCCCGTGCGCGCGCTGGCGAGCTGGGCGGGATCCAGGGCTGCGGCGCTGCTGGCGGGGCGGGATGTCAGCGTCCAGGCGTAGCCGGTTCGGGCGCCCGAGACGGTGCTGCCGCTGCCGTCGAGGGTGACCTCGCTGCCCAGCGTGACCTGCAGCGTGACCGGGCTGACGGAGAGTGCCTGCGCCGTCGCCTGGATCACGGCGACGGGGGGTGTGTCCCCTCCACCGCCGCTGCCGCCGCCACACCCCGCCAGCGTGAAGGCCAGTGCCAGCACCAGCCATCGGGCCCACCGTTGAAGTCCTCGTTGCATGATCATCATCCCTTGGTTCCGTGGAAGGCCTGCCCGTTCCGACGCGGCCTGTTCTGGTCGCGATTGGAAACGGTGCAAGGTTTCTCGGCCGCAGGTCCGGTGGTTTTGGTGTTCTTGTGTGACCAAGGTCACAGATAGACCGGGTTGGCAGGACCACACTCGGTCCCAACCGGCAAGGGTGCCGGCCCTGTGTCTCTGGAGATCCCCATGAAAATCAACGTCGGCGGCGCTGACCGCATCCTCCGCATCGTGGTCGGTCTGATCCTGATCCTTCTGGCTGCCACCGGACAGGTGGGCGCCTGGGGCTGGATCGGCATCGTGCCGCTGGCCACCGGTCTGCTGAAGACCTGCCCGCTGTATTCGGTGCTCGGCATGAATACCTGCCCGATATCGCAGAAGTGACGTGCGATGAAGTGAAGTGATGCAGGCAGAATCCGGCGCCGATGGCGGCGACGGGCTCGGTGCGGTACCGATTGCGTTCACCGCCCGGGAACTGGTGTGTTCATGCCTGCTCGTTCGTGTGCCGATGGGCTTCTGAAGGTCGCTGCCCGGTGGGCGTCTGCGGCGGCGTTTTCTGCGGTCTGCGTGGGGAGTGCCTGCGCCTGGGGCGCGCCCGTGGTGGAGGGCGCCGTGGGTGCGGCGACCTGCACGGGCTGCGTGCGCGCGACCGGCTGGCGCCTGTCGGTGGCCTATCCCGTGCCGCTGGGCACGGGCGGGCTGACCGTCGGACCGATGCTCGGGTATGCCGACCTCGGCACCGTCGCCGAAGGCCCGTCGGTGCAGCGCCACCTCCGCCACACCCGCGGCCCGTTCGCGGGTGTGCAGGTCGCGCTGCCGCTGGCCGAGGGCTGGCAGGCGCAGGCGCGGGTCGGCCTGGGGGCCTGGGACACCGCCCTGGTGACCACCGTCCACGGGCTGGAGGCCTTCCAGTCGTCCGAGCGCCATGTCGGGCCGCTGCTGGGTCTGGGCCTGTCCCGGGCGCTGACGCCTGCACTGGCGCTGGTGGCGTCGCTTGATGTCGGGCAGCACCGCTTCAGCGGCTTGCCGACGGTCCGCCCCGTGCTGTGCTCGCTCGGGCTGGCGGCCACGTTCTGAGGCGGAGCCGGAGCCGGAGCCGGAGCCGGTGCTGGGTCAGGTCGTCGGCGCCCGGTACGCCTTGAACACGTCCCGCGCCGGCCGCAGCGACTGCTCGATCTCCTGCAGATGGCGGCGCATCTCGGTGGCTGCGCCGGTGCCCGGGCGGCCCAGCGCGCTGATCAGCTCCACATGCCGGTGCAGCACACAGGCCGACGCACCCGCCGGCTGGTAGAGCGCCATCAGCAGCGAGGTCGTCGGCAGCAGTCCTTCCAGCAGCCGCACGAACACCGGGTTGCCGCACATCTGCGCCAGCGCCCGGTGGAAATCGCCCGACAGTCGGATCGCGGCTGAGCGGTCACCCGCGGCATCGGCGCGCGCTTCCGCCTCGACCAGCGCTTCCAGTTGCACGCGCTGTTCCGGCTGCAGCCTCCCGGCCAGCCGCCGCGCGATCTCGCACTCGACCACCCGCCGTGCGTCGAACACATGCGCCGCGTCGGCCCGGGTCGGCGCCGGCACCTGTGCGCCGCGGTTGTGGTGCAGCGTGATCACCTGGTCCTGCGCCAGCCTGTGCAGCGCCTGCCGGATCACCGTGCGCGAGACGGCGAAGCGCGCCGCCAGCTCCTCCTCGCGCAGCCGGGTGCCGGGCGCCAGGCGCCGCTCCAGGATGTCGGTGTACAGGGTGTCGCAGACCCGCTCGGTGGCGGTGGGGGGTGGGGCAGCAGGATCGTCCGGGCTCATCGGCGCCGACTTTGCCAGAGTCCGACGGTGGCCAGGGTCAGGCCCATCACGAGGAACGACACCACCGTCGTCACCGTGCCCAGCGCGTAGATCACCGGGGTCGTCACCGTCGTCGTCAGGCCCTGCAGCTCCAGCGGCAGCGTGTTGAGGTCGCCCATCGCCTGCGAGCTGCGCGCGATCTCGTCCCAGCTCAGCGTGAAGCCGAACATGCCCACGCCCACCAGGCTCGGCCCGATCAGCGGCAGCACGACATGCCGGAAGGTCTGCCACGGCGTGGCGCCGAGGTCGCGTGCGGCTTCTTCATAGGCCGGGTTGAAGCGGTTGAACACCGCGAACATGATGAGCAGCCCGAACGGCAGCGTCCAGGTGAGCTGTGCGCCGAGGCCCGAGGTGAACATGCCCAGCGTGCTCGTGAAGGCGTCGAGCGCTTCTGGCCACTGCGCCTCCAGCAGCGTTTTCACCCCCGTGTCGAGCAGCCGGAAACTCAGCCCGATGCCCAGCGACACGATGATCGACGGCATGATCAGGCTGGCCACGACGACGTAGAACAGCGCCGTCCCGCCCGGCAGTTTCTTGCGGTAGGCCAGCCCCGCCAGCAGCGACAGCCCGACCGTCAGCGCCATCACGACCGCGCCCAGCACCAGCGAGCGCCGGAACGCCGCGCCGATGTCGATCACGCCGATGCCTTCCCACAGCACGCGGAACCAGTGCAGCGACACGCCACGCATCGGGAAGGTCAGCCCGCCCTCCGGCCCCTGGAAACTGAGCACGAAGATGGCGAACATCGGGCCGTACAGGAACAGCACGAATGCGGCGAAGACGGCGCCGAGCAGCCAGAAGCTCAGCGGGCGCTTCTTGCGGACGACACGGCGGGTTACAGGGGCCAGGGCGGGCGCGCTCATCTCACAGCTCCTTGCGCAGGTTCACCAACCGCATCAGCGCGACGATCATCAGCAGCACCACCGCCAGCAGGATCACCGCGTTGGCCGCCGCGATCGGGAACTGCAGGTAGCTGGTCTGCACCTGGATGATCTTGCCGACCGAGGCGATCTGCTGGCCGCCCATCACGCCGACGGTCACGAAGTCGCCCATCACCAGCGCGACCACGAAGATCGAGCCGATGATCAGCCCCGTGCGGCTCAGCGGCAGCACGACGTGCCACACCGTCTGCCAGGGGCTGGCGCCGTTGTCGCGTGCGGCCTCGATCAGGCTGCGGTCGATGCGCATCATCGAGTTGAAGATCGGCACGATCATGAACATCGTGTACAGGTGGACGAAGGCCAGCACCACCGAGAAGTCCGAGAACAGCAGCCACTCGATCGGCGTGTCGATCAGGCCCATGCCCTGCAGCGTCTGGTTCACCAAGCCGTTGCGCCCGAGCAGCGGCACCCAGGAAATCATGCGGATGACGTTGCTGGTCCAGAACGGCACCGTGCAGACGATGAACAGCACCGTCTGCGTCAGCGTGCCCTCGATGTGGAAGGCCAGGAAGTAGGCGATCGCGAAGCCCAGCAGCGCCGTGATCGCCCAGGTCAGCAGGCTGAACTTCAACGTGGACAGGTAGGTCTTGAACGTCACGCACAGGTCGCCGTCGGGCGTGACCGGGCAGCCGGTGAAGACGTCGAGGTAGTTCTGGCCGGTGAAGGCCGGGATCAGCTCGTACTCGCTGGCCTGCCAGAAGCTGACCATCAGCACCAGCCCCAGCGGGATGACGAAGAACAGCGCGAACACCGCCGCGAGCGGCGAGGCTTGCAGCCAGGCGGTGAGGTGGGCGGTGCGCGCGCGGTTCATGGCAGCAGGTCCGGACTCAGGCGGCGACGAACTCGTTCCACTTCTGGACCATGTAGGCGTTTTCGTCCATCACGGCGTTCCAGCAGGCGATGCCGCCCATGCGCTCCTCGTAGCTGCCGCCGTCGCGCACCGCGCCGGCCTTGGCCAGCACGTCGCCGTTGGGGCTCTTGATGTCCTGCGTGGCGGGCTTGCCTTCCATCCAGTAGGCCCACTCGTAGGGCTCCATCTTGGCCTTGGCGGTTTCCAGCACGGCGCTGTAGTAGCCCTGGCGGTTCAGGTAGGCGCCGGCCCAGCCGTCGAGGAACCAGTTGATGAACTCGTAGACGCCGTCGGCCTTGCGGCCCGTGACCGTCTTCGGCACGCCGAAACCAGCGGCCCAGGCGCGGTACCCCTCCTTCAGCGGCTGGAAGGTGCAGGCGATGCCCTTAGTGCGCACGGCGGTCACGGCCGGCGACCACATCGACTGGATCACCACCTCGCCCGAGGCCATCAGGTTCACCGACTCGTTGAAGTCCTTCCACAGCGAGCGGAACTGGCCGGCCTTCTTCGCCTCGATCAGCGTCTTGATGGTCAGGTCGATTTCCTTCTTGGTCATGTTGCCCTTGTCGGGGTACTTGTAGATCCCCATGGCCTCGACCACCATCGCCGCGTCCATGATGCCGATCGAGGGGATGTTCAGGATCGCGGCCTTGCCCTTGAACTCCGGGTTCAGCAGCTCGGCCCAGGAGTTGATCGGGCGCTTGATGAGGTCGGGGCGGATGCCCAGCGTGTCGGCGTTGTAGACGGTGGGGATCAGCGTCATGAAGCCGGTGGGCGTGGCCGAGAACTTGGTGCTCTTGCCGCCTTCGAGGTACATCACCTTCTTCGGCGCGGTGCCCTGGTCGCCGACCTTCTTGCCGGCGACCTCGCCCTTGGTGAACAGCGAGGTGATCTTGTCGGCGTTCTTGATGCGCTTGACGTCGATGCCCAGCAGGTTGCCGGTCGGCACGATCTTCTTGAGCGAGAAGTATTCGGTGTCGATCAGGTCGAACGAGTTCGGCGCGGTGACGGCGCGCTTGGTCACGTCGTCGGTGGTGACCGGGATGTACTGGATCTTGATGCCGGTGTCGGCCTCGAACTTCTCGGCGATGGCCTTGTCCTGGTTCACGGCGGTCCCGAGGTAGCGCAGGACGATCTTTTCCTGGGCGTGGACGAAGGGGAAACCGGTGATGCCGGTGGCGGCCACGCCGACGCCCGCCGCGGTGCGCAGGAAGCCGCGGCGTTGCAGCTCAGGGGTGTCGGTCGCCACGGACGGGATGGCCGGGGCGGTGTTCTGCGGTTCGAGATCAGCGGACATGGCGAGCACTCCTGGGGAGGTTGACGGACGGGGAGGGAACGGGGGGGCGTGGGCGTGGGTTCCCGCTTGCGCGGGAATGACGGGAGGTGGGGGGCATCGTGTTCACGCGGCGAGTGCGTGGGCGTCTTCGGGGCGCCAGTGCAGGGCGACACGCTGGCCGGGTTCGAGCGGCGCGGCATGGAAGGCGGCGTCCGACAGCGCGGCCATCCAGACCGGCTCGGCGCTGGCATCGGCACTGGCGTCGGCGGTGCTGGCGCTCAGGTGGACCTGCACCTGCGCGCCCTGGTATTCGATGGCGGCGACCTGCATCGCGTAATCGCTGCCGCTGCCGCTGCCGCTGCCGCTGCCGCTGCCGGTGCCGAGCGCGTCCAGCCGCAGCCGGTCGCAGCGCACGGCGACCTTGCCGGCCGGGGTCTCGATGACGTTGTGCGCGCCGATGAAGCGGGCGACGAACTCGGTGCGCGGGCGCTCGAACACCTCGCGGGCGCTGCCGGCCTGCTCGATGCGGCCCTGGTTCATCACGACGACGAGGTCGGCCAGCGCCATCGCCTCTTCCTGCGAGTGCGTGACGTGGATGAAGCTCATGCCGAGCGCGCGGTGCCAGCGTTTCAGCTCGGCGCGCATCTTCACGCGCAGGAACGGGTCCAGCGCCGACAGCGGCTCGTCCAGCAGCAGCACCTTCGGCCGCAGCATCAATGCCCGCGCCAGCGCCACACGCTGCTGCTGGCCGCCGGACAGTGCCGCGGGCAGTCGCTCGGCGTAGGGCTCCATGTGGACCAGCTTGAGCAGCTCCATCGCGCGGGCATGGCGCTCGGCCTTCGCGGCACCCTTCATGCGGGCGCTGAAGGCCACGTTGTCCAGCACGCTCAGGTGCGGGAATAGCGCGTAGCTCTGGAACATCATCGCCGTGCCGCGCTCTGCCGGCGACAGGTGCGTGATCTCGCGCCCGCCGAGCACCACCGAGCCCTCGGTCGGTTCCTCGTGGCCGGCGATCATGCGCAGCGTCGAGGTCTTGCCGCAGCCCGAGGGGCCGAGCAGGCAGCAGTAGCTGCCGGCGGCGATCTTCAGGTCGATCCCGGCCACCGCTAGCGAGGCGCCGTAGTCCTTGACCAGGTGGATCAGCTCCAGATCGGTGCGGGGGGCGGTGTCGGCGTGCATGCCGGGTTTTGTATGCAATCGTTGTGCCAAGCCGTGTGCAGTCTGCACGGGGGTCTATCGCCCGGCAGGCGCACCACCCTGCGGCGTGGCTCTTGCTTTGTATGCAAAACTGCTGTCCACGCTCGCCCACGCGCACCACCATGAACCTGCTGCTCATCAACCCGAACACGTCCGAGGCCATGACCGCGGGCATTGCTGCCGCTGCGCGCGCCGTGGCTGCCGCCGGCTCGACCGTCCACGCCACGCAGCCCACCTTCGGCCCGCGCTCGATCGAAGGGCACTACGACGAGGCGATTGCCGCGGCCGGGGTGGTTGAACAGGTGCGGCTGCACGGGGATGGGGCGGACGCGGTCGTCATCGCCTGCTTCGGCGACCCGGGGCTGGACGCCGCGCGCGAGGCGACCTCGGCGCCGGTGCTCGGCATCGCCGAGGCGGCCTTCCACGCGGCGAGTTTTCTCGCCACCGGTTTCTCGGTGGTGACGACGATGACACGCACCTGCGTGATCGCCGAGCATCTGGTGCACCGCTACGGCTTCGAGCGCCGCTGCCGGGGCATCCACGGCACCGACATCCCGGTGCTGGCGCTGGAGGACGGCGGCGCGGGCTGCGTGGACCAGATCGAGGCCGCGGCCCGCGAGGCGCTGGCGCGCGATCGCAGCGGCGCGATCGTGCTCGGCTGTGCGGGCATGGCGGCGCTGTGCGCGACGCTGAGCATGCGGCTCGGCGTGCCGGTGATCGACGGCGTGGCGGCGGCGGTCAAGTTCGCCGAGGGGCTGGCGGCGCTGGGCCTGCGCACCAGCGCGCACGGTGACTACGCCCGGCCGCTGCCCAAGGTCTACGAGGGCTGGGCAGCGCCGCTGGGCTGGTGACGCCGGGGTGACAGCGCCGCCGGATGCGCGGCCCGGGCATCTGGTCTACCCTGTGGCGGCGACCGTGACAGGCTGATGACAATGAGGGCGATCGACAAGAACGAGGAGCCCCCGCCATGTCCCCCCTGAAAACCGCCCTGACGCTCGCCGTCGCCAGTCTGTCCGCCACCCCGCTCAGCGCCGCCGCGCAGGACACCGGCCAGCTCAACATCATCTGCTCCGTCCAGGCCGAGTGGTGCAACATGATCCAGACCGTGTTCGCCCGGACCACGGGCATCAAGGTCAACATGTCGCTCAAGGGTTCCGGCGAGGCGCTGGCGCAGCTCAACGCCGAGCGCGCCAATCCCAAGACCGACGTGTGGTTCGGCGGCACGGGCGACCCGCACCTGCAGGCCGCCGAGCAGGGGCTGACGCAGGAATACAAGTCCCCCGCGCTGCCGCAGCTCCACGCCTGGGCGCAGCAGCAGGCCGAGCAGTCGAAGTACCGCACCGTGGGCATCTACTCCGGCCCGCTGGGCTTCGGCTACAACACCGAGCTGATCGCCAAGAAGAAGCTGCCCGTGCCGAAGACCTGGGCCGACCTGCTCAACCCGGCGTTCAAGGGCGAGATCCAGGTCGCCAACCCGGCCTCCAGCGGCACCGCCTACACGATGGTGGCCACGCTGGTGCAGCTCATGGGCGAGGAAAAGGCCTTCGACTACATGAAGGCGCTGCACCGCAACATCAGCCAGTACACCCGCTCCGGCACCGGCCCGATCAAGGCCGCTGCACGGGGCGAGACCACGGTGTCGATCAGCTTCGTCCACGACGGCCCCGGCGAGGCGATGCAGGGTTTCCCGATCGCGACGGTCACGCCGACGGATGGCACCGGGGCCGAGATCGGCTCGATGAGCCTCATCCAGGGTGCCCGCAACCCCGAGACCGCCAAACGCTTCTACGACTGGGCCCTCACTGCCGCCGCCCAGGAGATGGGCGCGGCGGCCAAGCAGTTCCAGTTGCCGTCGAACAAGGCGGCCAAGGTCGATCCGCGTGTGCCGGACTTCAAGAAGATCAAGTTCATCCCCTACGACTACGCCAAGTACGGCTCCAGCACCGAGCGCAAGCGGCTGATCGCGCGCTGGGAGAAGGACGTGAACTCGCTGCCGCGCTGAGATGGTGGCGCTCGCGGGGGTGCTGCTGCTGGCCCTGTTGCTGGGCGCGGGGCTGGCGCGGCTGAGGTACTTCCGGGGGGATGCGTTCATCGCCTGCGCGGTGGTGCTGTGCGTGACGCTGCTGCTGCTGTTCGTGGCGCTGCCGGTGGGCAAGAGCCTGCTGGGGGCCTTCGTCGATGACGAGGGTCTCTGGTCGGCGCAGGTGCTGGTCGAGCGGCTCGGGCAGGAACGCATCTGGGGGCTGGGCTGCGTGGCCGGCGGTGTGCGCTGTGGCGTCGCGTGGAACACGCTGGCGCTGGCGCTGATGACGGCCACCGGCACGACGGTGCTGGGTGCGCTGATCGCCCTCTACGCCGAGCGCGGCTCGCGGCGGCTCACCCGCCCGCTGAACGTGCTGGCGCTGCTGCCGATCATCACGCCGCCGTTCGTGGTCGGGCTCGGGCTGATCCTGCTGTTCGGCCGTGCCGGGCTGGTGAACCAGGCGCTGGAGTGGGCCTTCGACATCCCGCCGACGCGCTGGTTCTACGGCCTGTTCGGCGTCTGGCTGGCGCAGATGTTCGCGTTCACGCCGATCGCGTTCATGATCCTGCGCGGCGTCGTGCAGGGCATCAGCCCATCGGTCGAGGAAGCCGCGCAGACCTTGCGTGCCTCGCGCTGGAAGACGTTCACGACGGTGACGTTGCCGTTGATGAAACCAGGCCTGACCAATGCCTTCCTCGTGGGCTTCATCGAGAGCATGGCTGACTTCGGCAACCCGGTCGTGGTGGGTGGCCAGTACGCGGTGCTGTCCACCGACATCTTCTTCGCCATCGTCGGCGCGCAGTTCGACCCCGGCCGCGCTGCGTCGCTGGCGCTGCTGCTGACCGCGTTCGCGCTGGCGGTGTTCTTCGTGCAGCAGCGCGTGCTCGGCCATGCCGGCTACACGACGGTGACGGGCAAGGGTGACGCCGGGCTGGCGATGCCGCTGCCGGACGGGGTGCGGTGGCTGTGCCTCGGCGTGGCGGGGCCGTGGCTGGCGTTCACGGTGGTCGTCTACCTGTTCGCCTTCATTGGCGGCTTCGTGCAGACCTGGGGCCGCGACTACACGCCCACATTGGCCCACCTGCGCACCGCCTTCGACCTGCAGTGGGGCGAACACGGCCTCGTCTGGGCGGGCACGGCGTGGAACTCGCTGTTCACCACCGTGCGGCTGGCGGCGATCGCGGCGCCGCTGTCGGCGGGGCTGGGCCTGCTGATCGCGTGGCTGCTGGCGCGCACGCAGTTCGCGGGGCAGCGGGCGTTCGAGTTCGGGGCGCTGCTGGCGTTCGCGATTCCAGGCACGGTGCTGGGCATCAGCTACATCCTGGCGTTCAACGTGCCGCCATTCGAGCTGACCGGGACCGCGCTGATCATCGTGCTGTGCTTCGTGTTCCGCAGCCTGCCGGTGGGCGTGCGCGCCGGCTCGGCCAGCCTGCGCCAGCTCGACCGCTCGCTCGACGAGGCCAGCACGGTGCTGCGCGCCGGCACGGCCACGACGCTGCGCCGCATCGTGCTGCCGCTGCTCAAGCCGGCCTTGGTGGCGGCCCTCGTCTACAGCTTCGTGCGCAGCATGACCACCGTCTCGGCGGTGGTCTTCCTGGTGACGGCCGAGAACGAGCTCGCCACCACCTACATCATCGGCCGCGTCGGCAACGGCGACTACGGCGTGGCGCTCGCGTACTGCACGGTGCTGATCGTGCTGATGTCGCTGGCCACCTTGCTGATCCAGCGGCTGGTCGGCGAGCGGCAGCTCGGGCGGCGCGGCGTGCAGGGACACTGAAGGAAGCACATGACTCCACAGGGCGACATCGGCATCGAGTTCCGCCAGATCACCAAGCGCTACGGCGACGCCCGCGCCCCGCTGGTCGTCCACGGCATCGACTTCACCGTCCGGCGCGGCACGCTCACGACGCTGCTCGGCCCCTCCGGCTGCGGCAAGACGACGGTGCTGCGCATGATCGCGGGGCTGGAGACACCGACCTCCGGGCGCATCCTGATCGACGGCCAGGACGTGACCGACCTCGGCGCGGCCGAACGCAACGTCAGCATGGTGTTCCAGAGCTATGCGCTGTTCCCGCACATGAACGTGATCGAGAACGTGTCCTACGGGCTGACGGTGACGGGCGTGCCGCGAAACGAGGTGGTGCAGCGGGCGCAGGCGGCGATGGCCAGCGTCGGTCTGACGGGCTACGACCGGCGCCTGCCCGGTGAACTCTCGGGCGGGCAGCAGCAGCGGGTGGCGGTGGCGCGCGCGCTGGTGCTGGAGCCGGCGGTGATGCTGTTCGACGAGCCGCTGTCGAACCTGGATGCTCGGCTGCGCCGCTCGATGCGCGAGGAGATCCGCGCGCTGCAGCAGCGGCTGGGCCTGACGGTGGCCTACGTGACCCACGACCAGAGCGAGGCGCTGGCGGTGAGCGACCAGATCATCGTGATGGAGGCCGGCCGCATCGCCCAGGCCGGCACGCCGCAGCAGCTCTACGACCACCCACAGACAGCGTTCGTGGCCGGCTTCATGGGCGAGGCAATGCTGTTCGACGGCGTGGCGGACGCACACTGCGCCGTGCGGCTCGGCCCGCTGGTGGTGCCCGCGGACCGCTCGGTGTGTGCCGGGCCGGTGAAGATCGCCGTGCGGCCCGAGGCGTGGCAGGTGGGCGCGCCCGGCAGCGGGCCGCTGGACGGCACGCTGGTCAAGTCGAGCTACCTCGGCAGCGTGCGCGAGCTGACGGTGGCGACGGCGCTGGGCGAGGTGTTCGTGGTCATGACCGAGGCGCAGGCGCCCTGGGCGGTGGGGGCGCCGGTCGGGCTGGCGCTGCGGTCGACGGGGGTGTCGGTGGTGAATGCCGGTTGAGTGGCGCCGATCCGGTGGTCCGGTCAGGACGCCGATCCGGCTTCAGCCGCCCTGCACGTTCTGCTTGCGCCACGCCCGCTCGAACGGCAGCCGCCACGCATGCGGCGCGATGAGCTGGTGCACCGGCTTCGGCCCCCACGACCCTTGTTCGTACAGCCGCACCGGGGGCGGCGCCTCCAGCAGCGGCTGCGAAACTTCCCACAGCCGCTCGATGCCCTCGGCGGTAGTGAACAGCGTGCGGTCGCCGCGCATCGCGTCCAGGATCAGCCGCTCATACGCCTCCAGCACCTCGCCCGCCAGCCCCGTGTCGGTCATCGCGAACTGCAGGCTCAGCTTGTCCAGTCGCATTCCCGGTCCGGGGCGCTTGCCGTAGAAGGACAGCGACATCTTCGACGCGTCGGCGAGGTCGAAGGTCAGGTGGTCCGGCCCCTGCGACCCCACGCCCGAGCCGGGCGGGAACATGCTCTTGGGCGGCTCGCGGAAGGCGATCGAGATGATGCGCTGCCCCTCCGCCAGCCGCTTGCCGGTGCGCAGGTAGAACGGCACGCCCGCCCAGCGCCAGTTGTCGATGTGGCACTTCAGCGCGATGAAGGTCTCGGTGTCCGAGTCCGGGTCGACCCCTTCCTCCTGCCGGTAGCCGCTGTACTGGCCGCGCACCACCTCGTGCGGCTGGATCGGCAGCATGCTGCGGAAGACCTTGTTCTTCTCCTCGCTGATCGGGATCGGCTCCAGCGAGGTTGGCGGCTCCATCGCCATGAAGGCCAGGATCTGGAACAGGTGTGTCACCACCATGTCGCGGTAGGCGCCGGTCTGCTCGTAGAAGCCGCTGCGCTTGCCCAGGCCGAGCGTCTCGGGCACGTCGATCTGGACGTGGTCGATGAAGTTGCGGTTCCAGATCGGCTCGAACAGGCCGTTGGCGAAGCGGAAGGCCAGGATGTTCTGCGCCGGCTCCTTGCCGAGGAAATGGTCGATGCGGTAGATCTGCTCCTCGGCGAAGACCTCGTGCAGCCGGGCGTTCAGCGTCACGGCGCTGGCCAGGTCGGTGCCGAAGGGCTTCTCCATGATGATGCGCGAGTGCTCGACCAGCCCGGCCGCGCCCAGCATGCGCACCGCCGACAGCGCCGCGTTCGGTGGCACGCTCAGGTAGTGCAGCAGGCGGCATTCGGTGCCCAGGCTCTGCTTGGCGCGCTCCACCGCGGTCTTCAGCGCGTCGGCGCCGGCCGACAGCGGCACATAGTCCAGGCTGGCGGAGAAGGCCTCCCAGTCCGCGTCGGGGATCTTGCGGCTGAAGAACTCGCCGAGCGCACTGCGGGCGGTCTGGCGGAAACCATCGGCGTCGAGATCGTCGAGCGACACGCCGATGATCCGGCAGCCGGGGATGAAGCCGGCGCTGGACAGGTGGAACAGACCGGGCAGCAGCTTGCGCTTGGCCAGGTCACCGGTTGCGCCGAACAGGACGACGACCTGCGGAAACCGCGGACCGACGCCGGGAGGAATCTTGGCCACTGTGCACCTCGGCTGTGATGGGACGGAACAAGGAATGGAGGGCTTTGCAATTGCCGGACCAGCTCGGTCGGTTGTCCGACAGACCACTGGGCGGCCGGAGGAACCATCACCTTAAGCAATGGCTCATCCGATGAGCTACACCACGGCGTGTGCGGATACGGGTATCCGGCACACAAGTCTTTGATTCACAATGGATTTTCCCGGTTGTCACCAGTTTGAATCGCAGAGACTGCACGGACTTGCACCGCTTGATCGCTGCCTAGGATGGCGCCTCGGACCGTGAAACGTCCTGATCGCATCCGTCCCGGAGCGGTTTCAACTGGAGCACGTCATGAAGAAGACCCTCATCGCCCTCGCCCTGACCCTCGGCAGCGCCACCGCCGCGCTGGCCGCCGACATCGTCGAGACCGCCGTGAAGGCGGGCAGCTTCAAGACCCTGGTCGCGGCCGTGCAGGCCGCCGGACTCGTGGACACCCTCAAGGGCCCCGGCCCGTTCACCGTGTTCGCCCCCACCGATGAAGCCTTTGCCAAGGTGCCCAAGGAGGCGCTGGATGCCCTGCTGAAGGACAAGGCTGCGCTGACCAAGGTGCTGACCTACCACGTCGTATCCGGCAAGGTGATGGCCGCGGACGTCAAGGCCGGCAAGGTCCGCACCGTGCAGGGTGCTGAGCTGACGCTCGGCACGACCGGCGGCGTGACCGTCGACAACGCCCGCGTCACCGCCGCTGACGTGGTGGCGAGCAACGGCGTGATCCACGTCATCGACACGGTCGTGATGCCGCGCTGATCGGCCGGACGGGGCGGGCCGGTCGGGCATCTGGGCAGTTGCTCAGTCGAAGACCGGCACCACCCCATCCTTCAGCACGCGCCGCCGCGCCTCGTAGTCGGGCATCACGCGGCGCACGATGGCCCAGAACGCCGGGCCGTGGTTCATCTCGCGCAGGTGGGCCAGCTCGTGCACCACGACATAGTCGAGCGTGTCGAGCGGAAAGTGGACCAGCCGCCAGTTCAGCCGCACGCTGCCATCGCTGCTGGCGCTGCCCCAGCGGGTGCGCGCCGAACTCAGGCGCAGCCGCGTGACCTGCACGCCCATGGCCACCGCGTGGTGGGCGATGCGGGCCTCGAACAGGGCGCGGGCCTGCTGCTGCAGCCAGCGCTGGACGGCCTCGCGGATCTGCTCGGGCGTGGCCTGCGCGGGCAGGCGCAGGTGCAGCGTGCGGGGCTGGCCGGTGAGCGGCTGCGGCTCCTGCAGCACGGTGCGCGTCAGGCCGAGGTGGCCGGTGGTGCGGATCAGCAGGTCTTCGCCGAGGTAGGGCAGCCGCGCGCCGTCGCGCCAGTCGATGCGCGCGGCGTCGAGCTGCACCAGCCGCTGGCCTTGCTCGGCGAGCTTGCGCAGGATCCAGTCAGCCTTGAGCTGCACGGCATGGTCGATCTGCGGCTGGGCAACCCAGCGCGGCGCGCTCACCGCCAGCCCGCGCGGGCCGACGACAAACCCGATCGTCCGCCGGGTGGCCCGCTTGAGCAGATAGCCCAGGTGCAGCCCGCCCAGCACCAGCTCCCGGTTGGCCTCGGCCGGGCGCAGCAGCGCTTCGGAGTGGGCGAGCCCGGTGTCGGCAGTGGAGCGGGGGGACACGGGGCGCATGGGACGTGGGCGATCAGCCGTCAGCCGCCGTGGGTGGGCGCGGGGGTGGTGTAGACCTCGGGGTCCAGGCGGCGCATCTCGGCTTCGATCCAGGCCTCGACTTCGCGCATCAGGTCGTCCGGTCGGCGGCCCTGCGGATGGATCGGCTGGCCGATGGAGATGTCGATCGTGCCCGGGCGCAGCAGGAAGCTCTTGCGCGGCCAGCAGCGCGCCGAGGTCACGGCGATCGGCACCAGCGGTGTCTTCGTGGTCACGGCCAGCCGCGAGGCGCCGGACTTGTACTCGCCCTGGCTGCCGCGCTCGGTGCGGGTGCCTTCGGGGAACATGATCATCCAGGTGCCCTGGGCCATGATCCGCGTGCCTTGCTCGACCACCTTGCGCCAGGCGTCGGAGCCGCGGCCGCGGTTGATGTGGACCATGTCGAGCCGCCCGATCGCCCAGCCGAAGAAGGGGATGTAGAGCAGCTCGCGCTTGAACACATAGGCCAGCGGGTGCGGCATGATCGCCGGGAAGGCGAAGGTCTCCCAAGTGGACTGGTGCTTCGGGACCAGGATCACCGAGGCCTTGCCGTCCGCTGCGGTCGGCACGTTCTCCATGCCCTGCACGCGCCAGTGCACGCCGCAGATCCACTTCGCGCCCAGGATCGCCACCTTCAGCCAGCCCGCGCACAGCCAGTACAGCGGCGCCCCGCGCGTGAACGCCGAGGCGATCACCGCCACCAGACTCCACGGAATCACGGTGACGATGAGCCAGAGCAGGAAGACGGCAGAGCGCAGGTAGAGGAGCATGGAGGGTCAGGATCGGTCAGGGGCAGCGCCGCCGCTTGCCGCCAGGCGCTTGCCCTCGGCGCGGGCGTCGCTGTGTTTCTTGCGCTCGGCGCTGAGCAGCGCATCGGCAAAGGCGGCCAGGTGGGCGTGGACGGTCAGGCCGGGGATCTGGTCGCGCAGTGCCTGCAGGCCGGTGTCGTCGAGCCGGGCGGCCTTGCCGGTGCGCACCAGGTGGGGGCGGCAGCCGACGGCCGTGGCCGCCTGCAGGTCGCGCAGCGTGTCGCCCACCGCCGGCACCGCGCCCATGTCGTCAAGGCCGAAGCGTGCGGCGATGTCCTCGAACAGCCCGGGCAGCGGCTTGCGGCAGCGGCAGTCGTCCTCGGGTGCGTGCGGGCAGAAGAACACCGCGTCGATGCGCCCGCCGAGCGGGGCCAGCAGCGCGTTCATCTTCAGGTGCATCTCGTTGAGCGTGTACATGTCGAACAGCCCGCGCCCCAGACCCGACTGGTTGGTCGCGATGACGACATGCCAGCCGGCCTGGTGCAGCTTCGCGATGGCCTCCAGCGCCCCCGGGATCGGCACCCACTCGTCCGCCGACTTGACGTAGTCGTCGCGGTCTTCGTTGATGGTGCCGTCGCGGTCCAGGATGACCAGCCGCAGGGGGGTGCGCTCGCCCACGGTCAGCTCGCCAGACGGGACAGGTCGGCCACGCGGTTCATCGCGCCGTGCAGCGTCTTCAGCAGCCCGAGGCGGTTGGCGCGCAGCGCGGGGTCTTCCGCGTTGACCATCACGTCGTCGAAGAAGGCGTCCACCGGGGCCTTCAGCGCGGCGAGTGCCTGCAGGCTGGCGGTGTAGTCGCCTTGCTCGAACAGGCGGTCGGCGTCAGGCTGCACGGTCTGCAGCGCGGCGGCCAGCGCCTGCTCGGCAGCGACCTGCAGCAGCGCGGGGTTGACCTGCGCCTCGACCGTGCCTTCGGCCTTCTTCAGGATGTTGCCGATGCGCTTGTTGGCGGCGGCCAGCGAGGCGGCTTCCGGCCGCGCCGAGAACGCCCGCACGGCGGCCAGCCGGCGCGGGATGTCGCCCAGGCGGCTCGGCGCCAGCGCGAGCACGGCATCGACCTCCTGCGCGCTGTAGCCCTGCTCGCGCAGCGAGACCGACAGCCGGTCGGCGAAGAAGGCCAGCAGCGGCGTGCTCGGGTCGGTGATCCGCTCGCCGAAGGCGGGCAGCGCGGCGTGGATCAGCTCCTTCAGGTCCAGCGGCAGGTGCTTCTCGACCAGGATGCGGATCACGCCCAGCGCGTGGCGGCGCAGCGCGAACGGATCCTTGTCGCCGGTCGGCAGCTGGCCGATGCCGAACAGGCCGATCAGCGTCTCCAGCTTGTCGGCCAGCGCGACGACCGTGCCGGTGTGGTTGCGCGGCAGCGCGTCGCCGGCGAAGCGCGGCTTGTAGTGGTCCTCGATGGCGATGGCCACGCCGTCGCGCAGGCCCTCATGGCGCGCGTAGTAGCCGCCCATGATCCCCTGCAGTTCCGGGAACTCGCCGACCATGTCGGTCAGCAGGTCGGTCTTGGCCAGCCGCGCCGCCTGCTGCGCCTTGCGGTCGAGCAGCTTGAAATGGTCCTCGTCGTCCACCGTGAACGGCAGCGTCGCCAGGCTCCACTGGTTGACGATGGCGTGGGCGATGGCGCGCACGCGCTCGGCGCGCTCGCCCTGGGTGCCCAGCTTGCCGTGGTAGACGACCTTGTCGAGGCCAGCCACACGCGACTCCAGCGTCTTCTTGCGGTCCTGGTCGAAGAAGAACTTGGCGTCCGCCAGACGCGGGCGCACGACGCGCTCATTGCCCTGGATCACCGCGCTCGGGTCGGCCGGGCTGATGTTGCTGACGATCAGGAACTTGTTGGTCAGCTTGCCGTGGCTGTCCAGCAGCGGGAAATACTTCTGGTTCGCCTTCATCGTCAGGATGAGGCACTCCTGCGGCACGGCCAGGAACTCGGCCTCGAACTGGCAGGTCAGCACGTTCGGCCGCTCCACCAGCGCCGTGACCTCGTCGAGCAGCGCGTCGTCGTCGATCGGCTTCAGGCCTTCCTTGGCGGCGGCGGCGGTGAGCTGGCGCACGATCTCGGCGCGGCGGGCGTCGAAGCCGGCGATCACGGCGCCTTCGCTGGCGAGCTGCTCGGCGTAGGTGTCGGCGTGGCGCAGCGTGACGGTCGGGTTTGCAGCCTCGAAGCGGTGGCCGGTGGTGGTGCGGCCGGCGATCAGGCCGAGCGTGGCGATGTTCACCACGTCATCGCCGTGCAGCGCGACCAGCCCGTGGGCCGGCCGCACGAAGTTCACGCTCGACCAGCCGTCGGCGAGCTGGTAGGTCATGACCTTGGGGATTGGCAGCTTGGCGAGCGCTTCATCGAGCGCCTTCTGCAGCCCGTCGGCCAGCGTCGCGCCGGCCACGACCGAGTCGAGGAACAGCGCTTCGGCCTTGCCGTCCGGCTGGCGCTTGAGCTGCGGCACGACGGACGCATCGGCGCCGACCGCAGCAAGCTTCTTCAGCAGCGCGGGCGTGGGCTGGCCGTCGGCGGTCAGCGCGACCGCCACCGGCATCAGCTTCTGCTGCACCGACTTGTCGGCGGCCTTGGCGGCGACGCCCGTGACATGCACGGCGAGGCGGCGCGGCGACGCGAAGGGCGTCACCACGGCGTCGGCGGCCGCCAGACCGCTGGCCTTCAGCGACGCCGCCAGCGTGCCGGCGAACGATTCGCCCAGCTTCTTCAGCGCCTTGGGCGGGAGTTCTTCGACGAAGAGTTCAACGAGGAGGTTCTTGGTATCGATGCTCATGGTCGTTATATTCACTGGTGCGCCGCTGCATGGGATATTACTTGCTGAGGCGTTGTCTCAGAGGGGCCTGATCGAGGATCTCGATGAGATCGCCTCGGCGGAATGTGGCAGAAAGGCGTTGAAGTGACACGGAGCCCTTGCCGTAGAGTTGGCTCAATGCTTGCTGGATGTCTTTCTGAGCAAAATCGGTGTACCTGTCACCTTTTTGCAGCAGCATGGACTTCGCCTGACTGAAATTCTGGTGCGTGATATGTTCCGAGTTTTCTAGGCCCATATCTCGCAACAGATATTGAGCGGAGCGCATGGCAAGAAAACAGGACGCATACGCGATGAAGTCGGGCGCGTCTGGCGCAGGTCTTTTACGGCGGTTTTCTGCCACCCGATAGACCAGCACCGCGATCACCAACTGCGCGCCTGAAAGTTTCGTCGAAAAAATACGGTCGTACAACTTGCCGAAGTGTTCGCGAGCCAAAAACTTCGCTTGGTGGGGCAGTTTTCGCCAGACCGCCAGCACGGCTTCAGCCGCGACGCTGCTGGTGATGTCTTCCGGGCGTGTGGGGCCATCGGTTCGTTTGCGCCGATAGGTGTAACCCAGTTCGGCAACCGAGAGGTCCAGGCGGCGCTGCACCTCGTCATTGGCACGCAAGTCCCGCAGATCGACCGGATTCTGGCTGTTGGTCGCATAGGTGACCTTGCTGACGAAATCGGTGCGTTCGTCCTGCAATTCGTACAGTCGCAGCAGCACGAACGCTTGGTCGAGGTGGTCCTGACTCGCCAGATCAAGGTCAGCCAGAACCCGTGCAATCGTGTTGGAGGTCTGACCGCCGTTGATGATCTGCAGACCTTCGACCCGCACCTGATAATCGGTTCCTTGCAAGGCGTTATAGGAAAACTTCGAGCAAGTCAGCGTGATGCCATTGTTGTAGAAATAAAAATGGCTGCGCTCTGCTGGATCAAGCAGGGTGGCGCGTATGCCCTCGTTGACCCGATTGCCGCTCAGCCCGAGGTAGCGCCGGATATTGCGTTCGAGGAGTTTTTCGCCGTGGCGCTGCACCAGTGCCGCCAGTTCCGTCAATCCAATCTTTCCGACCAAAACGCGGCTGAAATCGAAGTCCTCGACCAATGCTTTGCCTGACAGGCGCAGGGTTTCATTGACGGGTTTGGTGGACTGCATGATGCCCACCAGCGTGTCGTGATTGACATGTTCCAGGGTGACCTGATCGCCCAGATCCGCGCGCTGGACATGAGCCTGTGCAAGCTCGTTCCACCGCTGTCCGTTGTTGCAGAGGATGACCCTGACGCGGGGGAGCAACCCATCCCGGACACGAGAGCGGATATCTTCAACGCGAACGGCAAGGCGTTTGTTGAGTGTGATCGCTGAAGCTGGATCGAACAGATAGCGTGCAGCAGTCAGGGCTTTCTGGACGCCGTCTTCCGGGAAATTGGCTTGGCCTTCCAGCCTGCGCTTGTATTTCCCCTGGAACAATGTGACCAGAAATTCACCGTCCTGCTCCGACCCGATGTGCAGACCATCGACACCAAAATCGTTGCCCCCTTCCGTCAGTGCATCCAGCCCCTCGTCCAGATCAAGGTCGAGCAGCATTTGCATGACCAGCAACACGAACGCAGCCGAAACCGCCTTTTCATCGGACAGCGCGCCCAAGGCATCGTTCAGCGACTGGCGCTGATCGGTTGCCAGCTTGTGTACCCGCTGGTCGATGATGGAGGCGTTGAGGTTCATGCCAGTGATCTCGATCAGGCGGGCGTGAGTTTGGCCAAGACTTCGTCAGCCCAGGCCTTCGGCGCCATCGGGAAGCCCAGTCGCTTGCGGCTGTCGAGGTAGGCGGCGGCCACGGCGCGTGCGAGGTTGCGGATGCGGCCGATGTAGGCGGCGCGCTCGGTCACGCTGATGGCGCCACGGGCGTCGAGCAGGTTGAAGGTGTGCGCGGCCTTGAGCACCTGCTCGTAGGCGGGCAGGGCAAGCTGCTGCGTCATCAGGTGCTGCGCGTTGCCTTCGTGGGCGCCGAAGGCGGTCAGCAGGAACTCGACGTTGCTGTGCTCGAAGTTGTAGGTGCTTTGTTCGACCTCGTTCTGGTGGAACACGTCGCCGTACTTCAGGCCCGGGGCGTACACGAGGTCATAGACGTTCTCGACGCCCTGCAGGTACATCGCCAGCCGCTCCAGCCCGTAGGTGATCTCGCCGGTGATGGGCTTGCAGTCGATGCCGCCGACCTGCTGGAAGTAGGTGAACTGCGTCACCTCCATGCCGTTCAGCCACACCTCCCAGCCCAGGCCCCAGGCGCCCAGCGTCGGGTTCTCCCAGTCGTCCTCGACGAAGCGGATGTCGTTCTTCTTCAGGTCGAAGCCGAGCGCCTCCAGCGAGCCGAGGTACAGCTCCAGGATGTTGGCCGGCGCGGGCTTGAGCACGACCTGGTACTGGTAGTAGTGCTGCAGGCGGTTCGGGTTCTCGCCGTAGCGGCCGTCCTTGGGGCGGCGGCTGGGCTGGACGTAGGCGGCCTTCCAGGGCTCGGGGCCGAGGGCGCGCAGGAAGGTGGCGGTGTGGCTGGTGCCGGCGCCGACTTCCATGTCGTAGGGCTGCAGCAGCGCACAGCCCTGGGCGTCCCAGTATTCCTGAAGGCGAAGAATGATTTGCTGGAAGGTCAGCATGGTGGTGGGCAGCTTGGAGGACTTGGAAGGGCGGGGAAGAACGAGGCGGACGGGTCTCGAACTGGAACTCGAACTTGAACGTCTGGACGTGTCTGGCGTGAATTCTAGGCGCCCGTGTCGGGCGTGCCTTGCAGCGCGGCGAGTTGCGCCGGCGTGCCGACGTTTTCCCAGCGGCCGACGCCGGCTTCCAGTCCGATCCGGCCCGCCGCGACGCCGTCGATCAGCAACGGCCCGAGGGCTGCCCGCCGCCCGGCTGGCAGCCCCGCGCAGAGCGTCGGCCGCATCAGCGCGAAGTTGGCGTAGGTGACCCGCTCACCCGCGAGGTCGAAGTCGCCGCGCGGGTGGTAGGGCGGATTCGGCACGACCCAGAGCCGCGCGTCCTGGCCGCTGGCGAGGAAGTCGTCCACGCGGGCCTGGTCGAAGCGGAAGTCCGGCGCCCAGATGTCGCCCGAGACGACCCAGAACGCTTCGCGGCCGTCCGCGCACAGCCAGTCCTGCACGGTGGCGATGCCGCCGGCGGTTTCCAGCGCGCCGCCGAAGTCGCGGCCTTCGTGCGAGTAGCGGATGGCGAGACCGAAGCGTGATCCGTCGTCGAGCACGGCGGGGAAACAGTCTTCCAGCCACGCGGTGTTGACGACCACCTCGCGCACGCCGCCGCGGGCGAGGGCGAGCAGGTGCCACTCGATCAGCGGCCGTCCGAAGACCGGCAGCAGCGGCTTCGGCGTGGTGTCGGTCAGCGGGCGCATGCGCTCGCCACGGCCCGCGGCGAGCACGATGGCGCGCGGCGGCAGGGTGGGGGTGGTGGAGGTATTCACGGGCTCCGGAGTGTAGAGCCCGCTGCGGCGTCCGGGGGCTTGCGCCCGCAGGTCGCCTGCGCTGCCGCTCAGGCCGCGCCCCCCAGCCCGATGGGGGCGGGGGCCGTGCGCACGATGCGGCTGAAGAGCTGCTCGTACTCGGCCGACGGCGGGTGGCCGGTCAGCGGGTCGCGGTTCTCGCCGAAGGCGGCGTCCAGCACGACCCAGTCCTCCGCCTCCAGCACCCGCTGCGCCAGCGGCAGCACGATCTCCTCTTCGAGCTGCATGTGCTTCAGGTAGAACGACAGGTAACGCTCCACCGCCTGCTCGAATCCGTCGCGGCGGCTGTCGCCCAGCATCTCCCAGGACAGCAGCGTGTGCTCCAGATCGCGGATCGCCCGTTCGCCGACGCCGTGGTCGCGGTCGAGTTTTTCGAGGATCTCGCCAGCGCTGTCGCTGCGGGCGCGGATCAGCGGGAACAGCAGGTCGGTCTCCTTGCGGTGGTGCAGCCGCTCGGGGAATTCGTCGATGTAGAACAGCATCGCGCGCAGCACGTCGAAGCGCACGGGCGTGCCGTCCTGGCGGTGCTGGCGCAGCAGCAGGTGCAGCGAGCTGAGCATGGCGCTGAGGGCCTGGTGCTCCTCGCGGATGATGCGGATGGCGGTCGGTGTGGGCATCGCGGACATGGTGGGGGCGTCTCCTGGGCTCGGCTGTGGCGGCTGGTGCGTGCAGCGTCGCAGCTTCCCTCCCGGCCGGGTTGACGGCCGTCAAGGGATGTTTCAGCGGGCCGCATGGCGCTGCCGTTTAAAATCCTCGATTCGCCCTTCCGACCACACCTACTCTGCTTGTGTCCATGGCCGCCACACCTGTTTCCCTCACTTCCTCGATGGCCAACGCCATCCGCGCACTGGCCATGGACGCCGTGCAACAGGCCAACTCCGGCCACCCCGGCGCCCCGATGGGCATGGCCGACATCGGTGTGGCGCTGTGGAAGCGTCACCTCAAGCACAACCCGGCCAACCCGCACTGGCACGACCGCGACCGCTTCGTGCTGTCGAACGGCCACGGCTCGATGCTGATCTACGCGCTGCTGCACCTGACGGGCTACGCGCTGTCGCTCGACGACCTGAAGGCCTTCCGCCAGATGCACAGCAAGACCCCGGGCCACCCGGAAGTCGGCGTGACCCCGGGCGTGGAGACGACCACCGGCCCGCTCGGCCAGGGCATCACCAACGCGGTCGGCATGGCGCTGGCCGAGAAGCTGCTCGCCGCCGAGTTCAACATCGACGGCCACACCATCGTCGACCACCGCACCTACGCCTTCCTGGGCGACGGCTGCCTGATGGAGGGCATCAGCCACGAAGCCTGTGCGCTGGCCGGCGCGTGGAAGCTGAACAAGCTGATCGCGCTGTACGACGACAACGGCATCTCGATCGACGGCCAGGTCGCCCCCTGGTTCATCGACAACACGCCGCAGCGCTTCGCCGCCTACGGCTGGAACGTCATCGACGCGGTGGACGGCCATGACGTGGACGCCGTGGACGCCGCCATCGCGCAGGCCAAGCGCAGCGCCGACAAGCCGACGCTGATCGTCTGCAAGACGCACATCGGCAAGGGCTCGCCGAACCGCGCCAACACCTCCAAGGCCCACGGCGAGCCGCTGGGTGCGGCCGAGATCGCGCTGACCCGCGAAGCGCTGGGCTGGTCGGCCGAGCCGTTCACCATTCCCGCCGACGTCGCCGCCGCGTGGGACTGCCGCGCCGCTGGTGCCGCCGCACAGGCCGAGTGGGATGAACGCTTCGAAGCCTATGTGCGCGCCTGCCCGGCGCAGGCCGTCGAGTTCGAGCGCCGCATGATCGGCGACCTGCCGGACGCCTTCGCCGAGATCGCGGTCGATGCGGTCAGCGATGCCCATGACAAGGCCGAGACCGTCGCCACCCGCAAGGCCAGCCAGCTCGCGCTGGAGCACTTCACCGCGCAACTGCCGGAACTGCTGGGCGGCTCGGCCGACCTGACCGGCTCGAACCTGACGAACACGAAGAGCACGCCCGCGCTGCGCTTCGACGCGGCGGGTGCCCCGGTGCGCAACGCCGAAGGCCAGCTCGGCCGCCACATCAACTACGGCGTGCGCGAGTTCGGCATGGCCGCGATCATGAACGGCGTGGCGCTGCACGGCGGCTACATCCCCTACGGCGGCACCTTCCTGACCTTCAGCGACTACAGCCGCAACGCCATCCGCATGGCCGCGCTGATGAAGCTGCGCGTGGTCCACGTCTTCACGCACGACTCCATCGGCCTGGGCGAGGACGGCCCGACCCACCAGTCGATCGAACACGCCGCCAGCCTGCGCCTGATCCCGGGCCTGGACGTCTGGCGTCCGGCCGACACCTGCGAGACCACGGTCGCCTGGACCATGGCGCTGGCCAACCGCAACCGCCCGAGTGCGCTGCTGCTGTCGCGCCAGAACCTGCCCTACGCGCCGAAGACCTCGGCCGACCAGATCACCAAGGGCGCCTACGTGCTGTCCGAGCCGAGCGATGTCGGCTTCAAGAAGGGCAAGAAGCCCGACGCCGTGATCGTGGCCACCGGCTCCGAGGTCCAGCTCGCGCTGGCAGCCCAGGCTGAACTCGCCAAGGACAAGGTCGCCATCCGCGTGGTCAGCATGCCCAGCACGACCGTGTTCGACCGCCAGAGCGTCGAGTACAAGTCCGAGGTGCTGCCGCGCAAGGTGCCGCGCATCGCCGTCGAGATGGGCGTGACCGACTTCTGGTGGAAGTACGGCTGCGCCGCCGTCGTCGGCATCGACACCTACGGCGAGTCGGCTCCGGCCGGTGTCCTGTTCAAGCATTTCGGCTTCACGACGGAGAACGTCGTG
Organism: Sphaerotilus sp.; assembly: GCF_034519685.1. Classification (GTDB taxonomy): domain Bacteria; phylum Pseudomonadota; class Gammaproteobacteria; order Burkholderiales; family Burkholderiaceae_C; genus Sphaerotilus. The sequence continues at coordinate 620,467 of NZ_JAXHOF010000006.1, forward strand.
GCCACCGTGCGCAAAGTCCTCGGCGAATAAGGCCGGACACGCGAAACTCGGGTGATTTGCCCGGGTTTTCGCGGGCTGTTTCGAGTCTCCGGTCTCAGGTTTTCAGGTTTCCAGGTTTCCCATTCCCACAGGAGTTTTCCCATGACCATCAAGATTGGCATCAACGGCTTCGGCCGCATCGGTCGCATGGTGTTCCGCGCTGCGGTGCAGAACTTTGCTGACGACATCGAAATCGTCGGCATCAACGACCTGCTGGAGCCGGACTACCTGGCGTACATGCTCAAGTACGACTCGGTCCACGGCCGCTTCAAGGGTGAAGTCTCGGTCGACGGCACCAGCCTGGTCGTCAACGGCAAGAAGATCCGCCTGACCGCGGTGAAGAACCCGGCCGAGCTGGCCTGGGGCGACGTCGGTGCCGACATCGTCATCGAGTCCACCGGCCTGTTCCTGACCAAGGAAACCGCCGAAGCCCACCTGAAGGCCGGCGCGAAGAAGGTCATCCTGTCGGCCCCGTCGAAGGACGACACCCCGATGTTCGTCTACGGCGTGAACGACAAGACCTACGCTGGTCAGGCCATCATCTCCAACGCCTCCTGCACGACGAACTGCCTGGCGCCGGTCGCCAAGGTGCTCAACGACACCTGGGGCATCAAGCGCGGCCTGATGACCACGGTGCACGCTGCCACCGCCACGCAGAAGACCGTGGACGGCCCGTCGAACAAGGACTGGCGCGGCGGCCGCGGCATCCTGGAAAACATCATCCCGTCGAGCACGGGCGCGGCCAAGGCCGTGGGCGTGGTGATCCCCGAGCTGAACAAGAAGCTGACCGGCATGGCCTTCCGCGTGCCGACGTCTGACGTCTCGGTCGTGGACCTGACGGTCGAGCTGGACAAGCCCGCCACCTACGCCGAGATCTGCGCCGCCATGAAGGCCGCCAGCGAAGGCGCCATGAAGGGCGTGCTGGGCTACACCGAAGACAAGGTCGTCGCGACCGACTTCCGTGGCGAGCCCTGCACCTCGGTGTTCGACGCCGAAGCCGGTCTGGCGCTGGACAGCACCTTCGTGAAGGTCGTGTCCTGGTACGACAACGAGTGGGGCTACTCGAACAAGTGCCTGGAAATGGCGCGCGTCATCGCCGGTTGATCCGCTGGGGCCTTGGGGCCCCTGTCGCCACTGTGCCGAAGGCCCCGCAAGGGGCCTTTTTCATGGCCGCTTGCAGGCCTCGAAGAGGTGCCCGCTCAGCCGGGGCTTGAGTCCGGCCACACGCTCCTGGATGTCCGCGTCGGCCTTCTGGATGCGCACCGTGTGCAGCGTCGTCGGCTTGACCAGCGGCACCACGCGCACGTACTTGACCTTCTGCGCCGTCAGCCGGGTCTGCAGGGCGCGGGCATCGGCCTCGACGCCGTAGCGGCCGAACAGGAAGCCCGGCAGGTATTCCGCCGGCAGATCCTGCGCCTCCTCGAAGGCGATCTCCATCTTGCGCAGCTGCTCGGCGCGCTTGTCCATGATGACGCGGCTCTTGTAGGGGCCGACGTAGACCATCCAGTTGCCCGGCTTCTCCCGGGTGATGAGCTGCCAGGGGCCTTCGCCCAGCGTGTTGCGCAAGGCGTTCTCGGCGGCACGCCACTCGGCTGGCGTGAACGGACCGGCTTCGAGGCAGATGGGCGGGGGCGGTGCGGGCACGGACGCGGTGGTCGGTGGCTCGGAGGCTTCCGGTGCGGGGATCTGCGCGCTCGTGGCAGGCAGTCCTGCGGGGGCTGAGACGGCGGCGACTGCGGGTTCCGGCGCCGGCCGTGCCGTGCTGCCGGCCTGGAGCACCTGCAGCGCGCCCGGCTCGATCTGCGCGCTCAGGCGCTGCGGTTCGCGGTCTCCTTCGGGGGAGAGGCCGAGCACGCTGGTCAGCCAGCCTTGTGTCCAGCCGTAGAAGGCCAGATTGGCCAGCATCAGCACCACCACCAGGGTTCTCAGCATGGCCGCACGCTCACTTCGCCGCTGTGGAGGGCGTGGACCGTGCCCTGTGCGTCGCGTACCTGCAGCGTGCCGTCAGCGGAAAGTCCGCAGGCCACGCCAGTGAGCGCGCCGGCAGACACGGCCCGGCCCGCCAGCACGTCGCGCGCGGCATAGCGGGACAGCAGCGGCGCCAAGCCGGTGGATTCGAAGGCGAGCACGGCGTCCAGCAGCGGGCGGGCCACGCGGTGCAGCAGCTGCGGGGCGGTGAGACCCGGCTCGAACTCCTGCAGGCAGGCATAGCCGGTGCGGAAGGTGTCGGCGCTGGCCTGTCCCTCGGGCAGTGGCGCCACGTTCAGGCCTGCGCCGACCACGACCCAGCGCTCACCGGGGCGCTGGGTCGGCACGGCCAGTGGCGCGACCTCGATCAGGATGCCGCCGAGCTTGCGGTCCTCGCTGCGCAGCCAGAGGTCGTTGGGCCATTTCAGGCCGATGCGCTCGCCCAGCGCCTCGGCCAGCGCAAGCCCGACCGCCAGCGACAGGCCGCTCCAGTTGGCGGGCGCCAGCTTCAGGCCGAGCGAAAACGTCAGGGCCTGACCGGGTTGGGACCACCAGGGCCGCCCCAGCCGACCCCGGCCGGCGGTCTGGCATTCGGCGACCAGCAGACACGGCCCGTCCAGGCCCTGGCGACCGCGTTCGAGCAGCAGCGTGTTGGTCGAGCCGGTCTCGGCCAGCACCTCGACGCTCAGGCCGGGCGCCCGCGGTTCCAGGTCTTGCCAGAGCGTTTCGGCGTCCCAGTGCAGCATGGTGATGTGTTCGGGTTGGAAGGCGCCGGTTCAGCGCTTGGGGCCGAGCATCGTACCCCGGCAATTTGCCGCCCCGCAGTGGCAGGCGTAGGCTTTCTTCAGTTTCGCCGTGTAGCGTTCATCGATCACCAGGCGGTAGTCGAAGAACAGCTCCTCGCCCGCCACGATGTCGCGCAGCGCCTTGATGAAGATGCGGCCGCCGTCGTCCTCGGTCTCGCAGTTAGGCGCGCAGGCGTGGTTGATCCAGCGCGCCGAGTTGCCGCGCACGCCGCCGTCGATCACGCGGTCGTCGTCGACGTGGAAGTAGAAGGTGTGGTTCGGGTCCGACGGGTCGCGCGGATGGCGGCGCAGCGCCTCGCTCCACGGGATGACTTCGCCCTTGTATTCGATGATGATCTCGCCCGCCCGCAGTCCGACCTGGGCGTACACCCCCTTGCCGTGTACCCCGGAGCGGCGTACCTGCAGACGGCGCTGGCCCGGTGGCAGAGGCGGGCGCGGCGCGGTCGGATCCGGCAACGGTGCTGACATGGCAGTGCGAGATTGGTTAGATTGGGGTGTGGGCGTGCGCGTACCCGTGTGTGTGCGTGCACGCGTGCAGGCGTATCGCCATGGATTGTAGGGAGCACGCTGACACAGGGTCAGGTGCCGCAGCAGCAGAGTTCGAACATCATGAGCAAATCTCTCGTCATCGCCGAGAAGCCTTCCGTGGCGCAGGACATCGTCCGTGCGCTGACCCCGGTGTGCGGCAAGTTCGAGAAGCACGACGACCACTTCGAGAACGACCGCTACGTGGTCACCTCCGCCGTCGGCCACCTGGTCGAGATCAAGGCACCGGAGGAATTCGACGTCAAGCGCGGCAAGTGGAGCTTCGCGCACCTGCCGGTGCTGCCGCCGCACTTCGAGCTGGCGCCGATCGACAAGGCCAAGAGCCGCCTGAGCGCGGTCGTCAAGCTGGTCAAGCGCAAGGACATCACCGACCTCATCAACGCCTGTGACGCAGGGCGCGAGGGCGAGCTGATCTTCCGCCTGATCGAGCAGTACGCGCTGGGCAGCAAGACCGGCAGCAAGCCGGTGCAGCGCCTGTGGTTGCAGAGCATGACGCCGCAGGCCATCCGCGACGGCTTCGGCAAGCTGCGCAGCGAGGCCGACATGCGCGGTCTGGCCGACGCCGCGCGCAGCCGCAGCGAGGCCGACTGGCTGATCGGCATCAACGGCACCCGCGCCATGACCGCGTTCAACTCGCGCGATGGCGGCTTCTTCCTCACCACCGTCGGCCGGGTGCAGACACCCACGCTGTCGATCATGGTCGAGCGCGAGGAGAAGATCCGCAAGCACGTTGCGCGCGATTACTGGGAAGTTCGGGCTGATTTCGGCGCTGATGCTGGCGTTTACGAAGGCAAGTGGTTCGACCCCAAGTTCAGGAAGGACGACGATGCCGAGCGCCGCAGCGACCGCCTGTGGAACGCTGATGAAGCCAAGGCCATCGCCGACGCGGTGCGTGGCAAGTCCGGCACGGTGCGCGAGGAGGCCAAGCCGAGCACGCAGGCCAGCCCCTTGCTCTACGACCTGACCACGCTGCAGCGCGAGGCCAACTCGCGCTTCGGCTTCTCGGCCAAGACCACGCTGTCGATCGCGCAGGCGCTGTACGAGAAGCACAAGGTGCTGACCTATCCGCGGACCGACGCGCGGGCGCTGCCCGAGGACTATGTTGCGGTGGCGAAGCAGACGCTGGACATGATCGCCAGCGAAGACCTGCCCGGCCCGCTGCAGGACCTCGCCACCCACGCCCGCAAGGCGCTGAAGGAAGGCTATGTCAAGCCGACCAAGCGTGTCTTCGACAATACCAAGATCTCGGACCACTTCGCCATCATCCCGACGCTGCAGGCCCCCAAGAGCCTGAGCGAGATCGAGGCCAAGCTCTATGACCTGGTGGTCAAGCGCTTCATCGCGGTGTTCTACCCGTCGGCCGAGTTCATGGTCACGACCCGCATCACGCAGGTGAATGCAGCCGTGAACGGTGCGCTCAAGGAGCACCAGTTCCAGACCAACGGCAAGGTGCTGGTCAACCCGGGCTGGCTGGCGGTCTACGGCAAGGAAGCCGCGGGCGAGGACGCCAACCTCGTGGCGGTGAAGCCGGGTGAGGTCGTCACCGCCGACGAGCTGAAGATCGCCGCGCTGCGCACCAAGCCGCCAGCGCGCTACAACGAATCGACGCTGCTCAGCGCGATGGAGGGCGCCGGCAAGCTCATCGACGACGAGGAGTTCAAGGCGGCGATGCAGGAAAAGGGCCTGGGCACGCCGGCCACGCGCGCGGCCACCATCGAAGGCCTCATCACCGAGAAGTACCTGCTGCGCGACGGCCGCGACCTCGTGCCGACCGCCAAGGCCTTCCAGCTCATGACGCTGCTGCGCGGGCTGGCGGTGGAAGACCTGACCAAGCCGGAGCTGACCGGCCAGTGGGAGCACCAGCTCAACCTGATGGAGAAGGGCCAGCTCAGCCGCGCCGACTTCATGCAGGGCATTGCCGACATGGCGCGCCGCGTCGTCACCAAGGCCAAGGAATACGACCGCGACACCATCCCCGGCGACTACGCGACGCTGGCCGCACCCTGCCCGAACTGCGGCGGCGTGGTCAAGGAGAACTACCGCCGCTTCGCCTGCACTGGCGCGGACGGCCACGGCACCGGCTGTGGCTTCTCGATCGGCAAGATCCCGGCCGGGCGCAGCTTCGAGCTGCACGAGGCCGAGACCTTCCTCACCGACCACCACATCGGCCCGCTGGAAGGCTTCCGCTCCAAGGCCGGCTGGCCGTTCACGGCCGAGCTGAAGCTGGTGCGCGACGAGGAGGTCGGCAACTGGAAGCTCGAATTCGACTTCGGCGACGACGCCCGCAAGGAGGCCGAGGAGTCCGAGGCGGTCGATTTCACCGGCCAGTCGTCGCTGGGCCGCTGCCCGAAGTGCGGCAGCGCGGTGCATGAACACGGCACCAACTACGTCTGCGAGCACGCGGTCGGCACGGCGGCGACCTGCGACTTCAAGACCGGCAAGGTCATCCTGCAGCAGCCGGTGACCCCGGAGCAGGTGACACTGCTGCTGACCACCGGCAAGACGGCGCTGCTCGACGGTTTTGTCTCGAACAAGACCAAGCGCAAGTTCAAGGCCTTCCTCGTCTACGACAAGAAGGAGGGCAAGGTGGGGTTCGAGTTCGAGCCGCGTGCCGCCAAGGTGCCGGCGAAGAAGGCGGCGGCGAAGAAGACCGCCGGCTGATGGACGATCCGCTGGCCGACGAGGTCAGCGGGGTCAGCGGGGTGTCTTCGCCCCCCGCAACGGGGTCGGTGCGATCGCGGACGTCCTCAGCAGATCCAGGAACGGATCCAGGGGCATCACGGCGAATGGCAGGCCATGCCGGGCGTTCAGCAGCGGCGGGTCTGCCGTGACCAGCACATGGGCCTTGCCCGCCATCGCCAGTTGCACGAAGGGCAGGGTGTCCGGGATGCCGTCGCCGGGCCGGGCCGCCTCGGGCACCCGCACTTTCAGCACGTAGGGCAGATACTCCCCCAGCATCCGCATCACCTCCTGCGCCGAGAAGCCGAGCCGCGCATCGGCCAGCATGTGCTGCAGGTCCATCAGCGTGCTCTTGCACACCATCGGTCGGCAGAAACCGCGCTGCCAGGCCCGCCGCAGCCGTGCGGACGGCGCCCCGCCGAACACGAGTGCCGACGTGACCACCGCCGAATCGATCACCACACGCAGCGGGCGCGCCGTGCCGGTCTCGACGTCCGTGTCCACGCAGGCCGGCAGGGTCGGACAGGGTCTTGGGTCTTGTGCACGTGTCATGGTGGCGTAGCGAGTCCGTGTGCATGATCCCGCCGGCCGGGATGGACCGCGGCCGGACCATCCGCGGGAAACGCCGTTTCATGCGAAATTTCTCGCCTTGTGCTGTTGCGCCACCCGGGTTTGTCCCTGTACTTGAAATCAGTTCGGTGTAAGCGATGGTCAACACAGTCCCTTACGTAATGTTGGCGGGGGCTTGAATTCCGCCATGTACGTCCGGTCCGGATCCTCAGGGATCAGGGTGGAGTAACTTTTCTGGAGACAACAATGGACAACAGCAAGGCGTATTGGAACGCCACGCTTGGTCTGCTGGGCCGGATCTTGGTGGTCTGGTTCGTGGTGTCGTTCGGCGCAGGCATCCTGTTCGCTGAAGCACTCAATAACATCAAGCTGGGTGGCTATCCGCTCGGGTTCTGGTTCGCACACCAGGGTTCGATCTACATCTTCATCGCATTGATCTTCTATTACGGGAAGAAGATGGGTGAAATCGATCGTCAGTTCGACGTTCACGAGGACTGAGGCCATCATGGATCTTCAAACTACCATCTACATCGTGGTCGGTCTGAGCTTCTCGCTCTACATCGGCATTGCAATCTGGGCCCGCGCGGGCTCGGTTTCAGAGTTCTACGCAGCCGGTGGCGCCATCGGCCCGAAGATGAACGGCATGGCCACCGCAGCCGACTGGATGTCGGCGGCGTCGTTCATCTCCATGGCCGGCCTGATCGCCAACATGGGCTACGGCGGCGGTCTGTTCCTGATGGGCTGGACCGGTGGCTACGTGCTGCTGGCGATGCTGCTGGCGCCTTACCTGCGCAAGTTCGGCAAGTTCACGGTGCCCCAGTTCATCGGTGACCGCTTCTACTCGAAGTCGGCCTCGACGCTGGCTGTGGTCTGCCTGCTGACCGCTTCGATCACCTACATCATCGGCCAGATGACGGGCGTGGGCGTGGCGTTCTCGCGCTTCCTGGGCGTGTCCAGTGAAATGGGCATCTACATCGGCATGGCGATCGTGTTCGCCTACGCGGTGTTCGGCGGCATGAAGGGCATCACCTACACCCAGGTGGCGCAGTACATCGTGCTGATCCTGGCCTACACCGTGCCGGCGATCTTCATCTCGCTGCAGCTGACCGGCAACCCGATCCCGCAGCTGGGCCTGGGTGGCGGCTATGTCGGCACCGACATGACGCTGCTGCAGAAGCTCGACTCCGTGGTGACTGACCTCGGCTTCGGCCAGTACACCACCTCGGTGCCGAACAACAGCCTGCTGAACATGTTCATGTACACGCTGTCGCTGATGATCGGTACCGCCGGTCTGCCGCACGTGATCATGCGCTTCTTCACCGTCCCGACGGTGAAGGACGCACGCTCGTCGGCTGGCTGGGCCCTGATCTTCATCGCCCTGCTGTACACCACCGCTCCGGCCGTGGCTGCAATGGCCAAGCTGAACCTGCATGCCACTGTCAACTCGGCCGTCAAGACCGGTGGTGACCTGTACGCAGCGGATGCCAGCCTCAAGAACGAAGAGCGTCCGGACTGGATGAAGCGCTGGGAAAAGACCGGTCTGCTGAAGTTCGAGGACAAGAACGGCGACGGCCGTATCCAGTACTACAACGACAAGACCAAGAACGAAGCGGCCAAGGCCAAGATGGACGCGGCGGGCTGGAAGGGCAACGAGCTGACCGTCAACCCGGACATCATGGTGATGGCCAACCCCGAGATCGCGCTGCTGCCCAACTGGGTGATCGCGCTGGTGGCGGCGGGTGGTCTGGCAGCCGCGCTGTCCACGGCTGCGGGTCTGCTGATGGCCATTTCCGCTGCGGTTTCGCATGACCTGGTCAAGGGCGTGTTCGTGCCGGACATCAGCGAGAAGAACGAGCTGCTTGCAGGCAAGGCTGCAATGGCTGTGGCCATCGTGATTGCCGGCTGGCTGGGCCTGAACCCTCCGGGGTTCGCCGCCGGCACGGTGGCACTGGCCTTCGGTATCGCGGCCTCCTCGCTGTTCCCCGCCATCATGATGGGCATCTTCTCCAAGACGATGAACAAGGAAGGCGCGATGGCCGGCATGGTGGCTGGTCTGCTGGTGACGCTGTTCTACGTGTTTGCGCACAAGGGCATCTTCTTCGTGAAGGGCACCGAGTTCGTTGACGCCATCGGCGGCCCGAACAGCTTCTTCGGCATCACGCCGGAAGCCATCGGGGCTGTTGGTGCCATGGTGAACTTTGCTGTCGCCTTCGCGGTGTACAAGGTCACCCAGCCCACGCCGAGCCACATCCAGGCCATGGTCGAAGCCGTGCGCGTGCCGCGCGGCTCGAAGATGGTGGATGGCGCCCACTGATCGGTATGCGGTCAGGGCATGTCCGGTGGTGACCACGGGACATCCCTGACAAGATCTGCTGATCGAGGCCCTGCCTGCGCGAGCCGGCAGGGCTTTTTTCTTGAAGGAGCTGAAGATGGTGTTCGATGTGTCCGTCGCGATGACGTGGATCCTGTTCCTCGCCTTGTTTCCGATGGCCTTTTTCTGGCTGCGCCGTGCGTGGCGCATCGGTGTCCAGCGTGACTTCTCGGAGGTCGCCCTCAAGCGCGGCGAGCCTGCGCCGCAACCCGAGCGCTGGGCACCCTACGAAATGATGATCAACCTGGTCGCCGGGGTGATCGCGGTCTACGTGATCGTGTCGGTGGGTCTGGGCCTGCTCGACTTCGAGACCTGGAACGCGATTGCTGGCACCACGATCTGGTCCAAGTTCTTCATCAGTTTTGCGCTGGGACGCCAAGCCCACGGTGCCGCAGCACGTGAAGGTTCCGACAAGGCCAAGGCCAGGACGGCCTGAACTCGACCACAGGCCACACCCATGCTGCGCGCCTTGCTCACCCAGCGGCTATGGGCCGTCTTCGTGGCCGGCTGGGCCTTGCTGAACTTCCCGCTGCTGACCTTGTGGGGCCAGGAGGCGCGTGTGGCGGGGCTGCCACTGTTGCCACTGGCGCTGTTCCTGATCTGGGCCGGACTGATCGCGCTGGTGGCGTGGATCGTCGAGCGCCAGCCCGACTAGCGCAGCCGGAGTCGGCGGCGTCCGAGGCCCTTCGCCATGTTGCCGATCTCCCTGGTCCTGACGGCGTCGTTTGCCTACCTGCTGGTGCTGTTTGTCGTCGCCCACCAGGCCGACCGGCGCGCGCAGGCGGGGCGCTCGGTGATCGCCAATCCGTGGGTCTACACGCTCTCGATGGGTGTGTACTGCACCGCCTGGACGTATTTCGGCAGTGTCGGCCGCGCCGCTACCGCAGGCATCTGGTTCCTGCCGATCTACCTGGGGCCGACGCTGGCGATGGTGCTGGCCTGGCTGGTGGTGCGCAAGATGATCCGCCTGTCGCGCAGCTACCGCATCACCTCGATCGCCGACCTGGTGGCGAGCCGCTATGGCAAGAGCCGCACGCTGGGCGGACTCGTGACGCTGATCACCGTGGTCGGCATCGTCCCTTACATCGCGCTGCAGCTGAAGGCCATCGCCAGCGGCTTCGCGCTGCTGACGACGCCGCTCGGGCAACTGCCGGGTCCGCCACCGTCCTGGTGGCGGGACGGCACGTTCTACATGGCGCTCGCGCTGGCGGGCTTCACGATGGTCTTCGGCGCCCGCCACCTCGACACCACCGAACGCCACGAGGGCATGGTGGCGGCGATCGCCTTCGAGTCGGTGGTCAAGCTGCTGGCCTTTCTCGCGGTGGGCCTGTTCGTGACCTGGGGCCTGTTCGCCGGGCCGGTCGACCTGTTCGACCGGGTGGCGGCCGTGCCGGAGCTGGCGGCGCTGCTGCACATCGACCGTGGTGGCCGGTTCGACCATGTCCAGTGGTTTGCGCTGACGCTGCTGGCGATGCTGTCGGTGATCTTCCTGCCCCGGCAGTTCCAGGTGATGGTGGTCGAGAACGTCAACGAGCGCCACCTGCGCCGGGCCGTCTGGGCATTTCCCCTGTACCTGCTGCTGATCAACCTGTTCGTGCTGCCGATCGCGCTGGGCGGCTTGCTGCATTTCGGTCCGGGCACGATGAATCCGGAGACCTTCGTGTTGTCCTTGCCGCTGTCGCAGGGGCAGCAGGCGCTGGCCTTGCTGGCCTTCATCGGCGGACTGTCGGCGGCCACTGGCATGGTCATCGTGGAGGCGATTGCCGTCTCGACCATGGTCTGCAACGACCTGGTGCTGCCCTGGCTGCTGCGCACGGCGCGTGTGGCGCGGCTGGCTGAGCACGGGGGCGACCTGACGGGGGTGCTGCTGACGGTGCGGCGGGTGGCGATCCTGGTGGTGCTGCTGCTGGGCTATGTCTACTACCACCTCGCGGGCGAGGCGTATGCGCTGGTCAGCATCGGGCTGATCAGCTTCGCCGCGGTGGCGCAGTTCGCGCCGGCCGTGCTGGGCGGGCTCTACTGGCGGGGCGGCACCCGGCTGGGGGCACTGGCCGGGCTGCTGCTGGGCTCGGCGGTCTGGGCCTGGACGCTGATGCTGCCATCGATCGCCAAGTCGGGCTGGCTGGCGGATGACTTCCTGCGTGACGGCCCCTGGGGCATCGCGCTGCTGCGGCCCGAGCAGTTCCTCGGCCTGTCCGGACTCGACAACCTGACACATTCGCTGTTCTGGAGCCTGCTGCTCAATGTGGCGGCCTATGTGGGCCTGTCCCTGTGGCGCACGCCGTCGCCGCGTGAGGCCACACAGGCGCTGCTGTTCGTCGATGTCTTCACCCGCGCACCGGCCGGCACCGCCCGCGAAGCGCCCGTGTTCTGGCGCGGGCGGGCCAAGACCGGCGACCTGCACCAGTTGCTGGCACGCTTTCTCGGCCCCGTGCGGGCGCAGCGCCTGTTCGACGCGCACGCCCGCAGCCTCGGACTCGACAGTTCGACGCGCATCATTCCGGATGCCCGGCTCGTGCAGTTCGTCGAGACGCAGCTCGCCGGTGCCATCGGCAGCGCCAGCGCCCACGCCATGGTGGCGGCCGTCGTCGAGGAGGAGCCGCTCGGCATGGACGACGTGATGCGCATCCTCGACGAGGCCTCGCAGCTGCGCGCCTATTCGCATGCGCTGGAGGAACAGTCGGCCTCGCTGCAGCGGGCCACCCAGGAGCTGCGCACCGCCAACGAGCAGCTCAAGAGCCTCGACCGCCTGAAAGACGATTTCATGTCGTCGGTCACGCACGAACTGCGCACGCCGCTGACCTCGATCCGCGCCCTGTCGGAGATGATGTGCGACGACCCGGACATGGCGGCCGATGACCGCCAGCGCTTCCTGGGCATCATCGTGGCCGAGACCGAACGCCTGAGCCGGCTGGTCAACCAGGTGCTGGACCTGGCCAAGATCGAATCGGGCCATGCCGAGTGGCACACCACGGAAGTGGACCTGTGCCGCCTGGTCGAGCAGGCGGCGCAGACCACGGCGGAGCTGTTCCGCGAACGGGGCGCCCGGCTGGTGCTGTCCCTGCCGGCGCAGGTGCCGGTGCTCATGGCCGACCCGGACCGGCTCACGCAGGTGCTGCTGAACCTGTTGTCGAACGCCTCCAAGTTCGTGCCTGCAGGCACGGGTCAGGTCCTTGTCGGACTGCAGTCCGATGCTGATGGCGTGACGGTGCGGGTGCAGGACAACGGGCCGGGTGTGCCGGTGGCGCAGCGGGAGCTGATTTTCGAGAAGTTCCGCCAAGGGGGCGACCACCTGAACCGACCACAAGGCACGGGGCTGGGTCTGCCGATCAGCCGCCAGATCGTCGAGCATTTCGGCGGGCGCATGTGGCTGGAAGCGGGGGCGGGAGCTTCCCCCGGAACTGACGACGGACAAGGTGCGTGCTTCGTGTTCACGCTACCGTGGAACAGGACGGACATGGCAAAGGCCCAGCTGTCCGCGACCCGAGGAGACAAGACCGATGACTGCCAAGATCCTGATCGCTGACGACGAACCCAACATCCTGTTGTCGCTGGAGTTCCTGATGAAGCGCGAAGGCTTCCAGGTCTGCGTGGCCGCGGACGGCGCGGCGGCGCTGGCGGCGGTGCAGCGCGAGCGGCCCGATCTGGTGCTGCTGGACGTGATGATGCCCGGCAAGACCGGGTTCGAGGTCTGCCAGGCGGTCCGCGCCGACGAGACGCTGGCTGCCACGCGCATCCTGATGCTGACCGCCAAGGGCCGCGAAACCGATGTGGCCAAGGGGCTGGCGCTGGGCGCGGACGCCTACATGACCAAGCCGTTCTCGACCCGCGAACTGGTCGAGCGGGTGCGCAGCCTGCTGGCGACTGCCGCGACGCGGGGTGGCACATGAGCGCGCGCCGTCCGATTCCCGGGGCCCGGCGTGCCATCGTGCTCGGCATGGCCGTGGTGGCGGCCGGCCTGCTGCTGTGGGCCGGGGTCAGCACGGCGCTGGTGGTCTCGACGCTGGAGGACACTGAGCGGACCTGGCTGGCCGAGCACCTGCTGCCGCGCCTGCCGCTGCTGCTGCTGACGATGCTGGCCATGCTCGGGCTGGCGGCCTGGGCCGCAGGGCAGCTCTGGCGGCGCGGCTTCAGCAGTGCGGACGCGCTGCTGGAGGATGCGCAGGTGCTGCTGACCACCGATGTCGAGCGCGAACTGGTGCCGCGCGGCACGCCGGCGCAGCGCGGTCTGGCCCAGGCGTTCAATGAACTCGTGCGACAGCGCCGCCGACTGCGCGAGGACATGGCCCTGCAGGTCCGCGAGGCCAGCCAGCACGTCGAACAGGAGCGCAACCGGCTCGCCGCACTGATGTCCGAGCTGAAGCAGAGCGTGGTGGTGTGCAACCTTGACGGCCGCATCCTGCTCTACAACAGCCAGGCGCGGCAGCAGTTCCGGGCGCTGTCCAGCGGGCCGTCCGTGGCCGACGGGGCGGACGTGATCGGGCTCGGGCGCTCGATCTACTCGGTGCTGGACCGCCACCTGGTCGCCCACGCGCTCGAACGGGCGCAGGACCGGCTGCTGCGCGGCGATGCCCGGCCCGCGGCGCAGTTCGTCACCACGACCTTGTCGGCCCAGATGCTGCGGGTCCACCTGACGCCGGTGCAGTCCGGTCCTCAGGGCGGGGCGCCGGTCATCGACGGTTTTGTGCTGATGGTGGACAACATCACGCGCGACTTCGAGCAGGAGTCCACCCGCGACCAGCAGCTCAACGAGATGATGGAAAGCCAGCGTGCCGCACTCGGCAACCTGCAGGCTGCGGTCGAGGTGCTGGACTACGGCGACATCGACACGGCCACCCGCGAGCGGTTCCTGGCCGTCATCCGCGAGGAGGCGCTGCGCATGGGCGACCGTGTCGCGGCCTGGTCCCAGCGCAGTGCGCGCGACATGGGCACCCGCTGGCCGCTGGAGGAAATGCACGGCGCCGACCTCGTCACCGTCGCCCAGCGGCGACTGGCCGCGCAGCCTGGTCTGCGCGTGTCGGCCGACGAGGTGGACGCCGAGGTGTGGCTCAAGGTGGACAGCTATTCCTTGCTGCTGGCCCTGGTCTATCTGGCCGATCGGCTGGTGTCGGAGCACGAGGTCCGCCAGTTCTGGCTGCGGCTGCGGCCCGCCGGGACACGCGCGCAGCTCGACCTGGTCTGGATGGGTCAGTCGATGAGCACCGAGACGGTGATGAGCTGGGAGATGGACAACATGCGTGTCGGGGACGAGGGCGCCAGCACGCTGACGGTGCGCGATGTCGTGCAGCGGCATGGCGGCGAGTTCTGGTTCGAGCGGGAGCGGGTGCGTCACCAGGCCTTCTTCCGCTTCCTGCTGCCCTGCGCCGAAGCGCCGGTGCGGCCGGCTGCCGGGACGGCGCCGGTGGCATTTGTCCACAGCCAGAGCCGGCCCGAGTACTACGATTTCGACCTGTTCGCGGCCAGTGGCGCGGGCGCCGGGGCGGGGGCACTCGACGAGATGCGGCTGATCGACCTGGCCTATACCGTGTTCGACACGGAAACCACCGGCCTGAACCCGTCCGAGGGCGACGAGATCCTCCAGATCGGCGCGGCGCGGGTCGTCAACGGCAAGCTGCTGCGCCAGGAGTCGTTCGAGCAGCTCGTCGACCCGCAGCGCAGCATCCCGGCCGCCTCCATTCCGATCCACGGCATCCAGCCGGAGATGGTGAAAGGCCAGCCGACGATCGAGCGGGTGCTGCCGGCCTTCCATGCCTTTGCGCGCGACACGGTGCTGGTGGCGCACAACGCGGCGTTCGACCTGCGCTTCCTGCAGATCAAGGAGTCGCTGACGGGCCTGCGCTTCGACCATCCGGTGCTGGATACGCTGCTGCTGTCGGCGGTGGTGCATCCGCACCAGGACTCGCACCGGCTTGAAGCCATTGCCGAGCGTTTCCAGATCACCGTGATCGGACGCCACACTGCGCTGGGCGACGCGATGGTGACGGCCGAGGTGTTCCTGCGCCTGATTCCGCTGCTGGCCGACAAGGGCATCCACACCTTGGGCCAGGCCCGCCAGGCCCAGCAGCAGAGCTATTTCGCCCGGCTCAAATACTGACGGATTGACGGACGGGCTGATCGGCCCGCCGTGCCTCAGAACCGCCCGGCGATGTAGCGTTTCGACAGCACGTTCTGCAACTCGGCCACCACCGAGAACACGTCCTTGAGCTGGCGCCGCTCCAGGTTCGAGAGTTCGTCCAGCCGCAGGAAGTTGTCCGGAGCCTGGCCCTGTTCGATCTGCCGCGCCTGGTGGCGGATGCGCAGCATCGCCAGGAATTCCAGCGCGTCCCGCAGGTCGTGCGCACTCTGCTCGCTGACCTCGCGGCTCTCGGCGGCGGTGACCAGCCGGTCGTGGGTGTTGACCGCCTCGTGGCCGCCCGCCAGCGCATACACCCGTGCCAGGTCGACGATGGGCACGATGCCGTGGTGCTTGAGGTCGATGGTGCCGCGGTGCTCGCCGCTGCGTGCCGGGCTGATCTGGCCGAACAGGCCCAGCGGGGGCGTGTGGCCGAGTGCGTTGCTGACCATG
Organism: Sphaerotilus sp.; assembly: GCF_034519685.1. Taxonomy (GTDB): domain Bacteria; phylum Pseudomonadota; class Gammaproteobacteria; order Burkholderiales; family Burkholderiaceae_C; genus Sphaerotilus. The sequence goes on from NZ_JAXHOF010000006.1 coordinate 636,011, forward strand.
TGGGCCAGGAAGATGCGGTTGTTGCAGGTGCTGGCCAGCATCTCGCGGCGCAGCCCGTCGAGCAGCTCCGTGCGGCCGTGGATGGCGCGCTGGTCGAAGAAGACACAGGTCAGCATCAGCGCCTTCGGCTCCGGCTGGGCGGTCCAGCTGCGGAAATACTGGGCCCAGCGCTGGCGTGGCTGGCGCCAGGTGGGCGTCATCGCCATCATCTCGCCGGGGCAGTGGATGTAGCCGCAGGCGTCCAGCCCGTCGCAGACGAAGCGCGACAGGGCGTCGAAATAGGCGCCGTGCTGCGCCTCGTCGTAGGCATCGTCGAGCACCAGGCAGTTGTCCTGGTCCGAGCGGGCGGTCTGTTCGTTGCGGGCCTGCGAGCCGGCCGCCACCCAGACATAGTCCACCGGGGCCGGGCCGAAACGCGCCTCGCCGAGCTGCAGCAGCCGGCTGGTCAGGGCATCGGTGATCGCGGTGATGATGTGGCCGCTGCTGTAGGCGGTGGCGTCGGCGGCGGCCAGGCTGCGCTGCAGTGTGCGGACCTTGCTGGCGGCGTTGACCAGTCCGTCCAGGTCGGCCTGCTTGTGGATGTCGCTGACCAGGTAGACGGCCGAGGTGCTGTAGTGCTCGGTGAGGTCGGTGGTGGTTACCATGCCGACCGGGCGGTGTCCGTCGACGACCGGAACGTGGTGGATGTTGTGGCGTGCCATCAGCAGCAGCGCCTGGAATGCCGGCTCGCGCGCCTCGACCGACAGCGGCGCCAGTGTGGCGATGTCCATCAGCGGCCGGTCGATGTCCAGCCCGTCGGCGACGACACGGTTGCGCAGGTCGCGGTCGGTGATCAGGCCGAACAGGTGGTCCTGCTCGACGATCAGCATGGACGAGATCCGGTGGGTGCGCATGGCCTGTGCGGCCTGCCGGATCGTGGCGGTGGGCGGCAATGTCACCGGCGGGTGGCGCAGCAGGCTGCCGACCGGGCGGGTGATCAGGCTGAGGTGCAGGTTGGCGTCGGTGCCCGCTGCGGCGGGCTCGCGGCCCAGGCCGGGAAAGAAGAACTGCAGTGCGCGCACCTGCTGGCACCAGCGCACCAGCGTGTCGCGGTCGAGCCGGGCCACGGTGACCGCGGTCAGGGCATGCACGGGCCAGGCGGTGGCTGCGAAGGCGCCTGCGGGGGCGGCGCCAAACAGTTCGCCGGGTTGCAGCAGCAGGTCGGGGGCGTCGCTGTCCGGATCCCGGGCCTGTGCCTGTCCTTGCAGGAGCCAGCACAATTGCGCGTGGTGGTCTTCGGTGGCCAGCACGGTCTGACCGGCGACAATCTGCTCGACCACCATGTCGGCGGCCAGTGCCGCACGCGCCGGAGCGTCCAGCACGGCAAAGACACGGTGGCGGGACATGGCTTCGGCCAGGTCCGCATACAGGCTGGGCGCATGGGCGGTATTCATCCGGCCACTGTAGCGCCGTGCCTGCTGCGCGGGGTTTGTGTCAGCGCAACGTTTTCTCGGGGTTTGCCCATGTCCGACGCACCAGTTCCTGTGCCCGCTGTCTATCCCTCGGAGCGTGTCTGCACCGTGGCCTCCTGGCTGCATGCGCACGCCCATCCGCACGCGCCCGTCTGGCTCGACGTGGCCGCCCGCACGGCCGCAGAAGCGGCTGCCGCGCTGGGGGTCGCGGTCGGGCAGATCGCCAAGAGCGTGGTGTTTCGCCGGGAGGCCGACGGGGTGGCGGTGCTGGTCGTGACGTCCGGTGACCGGCGGGTCGACGAGCGCAAGGTGGCCGCCCGCACCGGACCCATCGGCCGTGCCAGCGCGGCGTTCGTGCGCGAGCACACCGGTTTCGTGATCGGCGGTGTGGCGCCGGTCGCCCATGCCCGTCCGCCCGTGGCACTGCTCGACCGCGATCTCTGGCGCTTCGACCGGATCTGGGCCGCCGCGGGACATCCGAACGCGGTGTTCTCGCTCACGCCCGAGGAGCTGGCCCGGTTGTCTCCTGGCGCCCCCGTGGCCGATGTCGTGGCCGATGCCGTGGAAGTGCCGGTGGTGGCCAGCCCGTGCGTGAACATCTGTCGCATGGACGCGCAGCGTGCGCTGTGCACCGGTTGCCTGCGCACGATCGACGAGATCGCGGCGTGGTCGCGGCTGGACGACGCCGGGCGCCGACAGGTGCTGGAGCGGGTTGCGCAGCGGCATGCGGACACCGCCTGAGGGCCGCGGCCTCCGGGTAAACCGGGGGGCTGCTGGCATGGCCAGCCCCTGGTTTGTCAGTCCACGGTCAGATGAGATTCCGAAAGTCGAACGGACCCCGGGCAAGCGACGCCGGGTCCGCAGACCAAGACAGACGATTGCGAGGAGACAACACGATGTCCAGTTCCCCTAAGCCGGACGCACTGGCTTCACCGCCTGTGCGCCGGCCCATGCGCCGCGAAGATCGTCAACTGGTGTTCGCGTCATCGCTCGGAACGGTCTTCGAGTGGTACGACTTCTACCTCTACGGTGCGCTGGCCCCGATCATCGCCGCCCAGTTCTTCAGCGGCCTCGACCCCACTGCGGCATTCCTTTTCGCGCTGCTGGCGTTTGCGGCCGGGTTCATCGTGCGGCCATTCGGCGCGCTGCTGTTCGGCCGACTCGGGGACATGGTCGGTCGCAAGTACACCTTCCTGGTCACCATCCTCATCATGGGGCTCGCCACCTGCGTGGTGGGTGTGCTGCCGAGCTATGAGGCGGTGGGCATGGCCGCACCGGTGATGCTGATCGGGCTGCGCATCATGCAGGGGCTGGCCATGGGCGGGGAATACGGCGGCGCCGCGACCTATGTGGCCGAATTCGCGCCCCACAACCAGCGGGGCTACTACACCGCCTGGATCCAGACCACGGCGACGCTGGGCCTGGTGCTGGCGCTGGCGGTGGTGCTGGGGCTGCGCTTCCTGCTGGGGGAAGAGGCCTTTGCCGAATGGGGCTGGCGCATTCCCTTCCTGCTGTCGATCGTGCTGCTGGCGGTGAGTGTGTGGGTCCGGCTGTCGATGAACGAGTCGCCGGCCTTCCTGCGCCTGCGCGAGCGCGGCCGCACGTCGAAGGCCCCCATCTCCGAATCCTTCGGACGCTGGCCCAACCTGCGCCTGGTGCTGCTGGCCCTGTTCGGGGTGGTGGCCGGGCAGGCGGTGGTCTGGTACACGGGACAGTTCTACGCGATGTTCTTCCTGATCAGCGTGCTGCGGGTGGATCCCTCGACCGCCCAGTGGCTCATCGTGGTCGCGCTGGTGATCGGCACGCCGTTCTTCGTGTTCTTCGGCGCGCTGTCCGACCGCATCGGGCGCAAGCCGATCATCATGGCGGGCCTGGCCCTGGCGGTGGTGGGCTACTTTCCGATGTTCCATGGGCTGACGGAAGCCGCCAACCCGGCGCTGGCCCGGGCACAGGCCACCCAGCGCATCGTCGTCGTGGCCGATCCGGCCACCTGCTCCTTCCAGGGCAGCCCCATCGCCCGCGAGGCCGATTTCACCTCACCCTGCGACATCGCCCGGCGCTTCCTGAGCGAGCAGTCGGCCGGCCATGACCGACAGGCCCTGCCACCCGGGTCCGCCACCGTGGTGCGCATCGGGTCGGCGGAGATCACGCCACCCCAGGCCCGCACCACGGCCGACGGACACGCCTTCGACGACGCCAGCGCCCGGGCGGTGGCGGAGTTCCGCCAGCGTGTGCGGGCCGCGCTCGATGCGGCGGGCTACCCGCAGCGTGCCGATCCGGCACAGATCGACCATGTCCGCATCCTGCTGATCCTGACCGGGCTGGTGCTGCTGGTGACGATGGTCTATGGCCCGCTCGCGGCGCTGCTGGTCGAGATGTTCCCGACCCGCATCCGCTACACCTCGATGAGCCTGCCCTACCACATCGGCAATGGCTGGTTCGGCGGGCTGATGCCGTCGATCGCCTTTGCCATCGTGGCCCACACCGGCAATTTCTACCAGGGACTCTGGTACCCGGTGGGGGTGGCGGCGGTGACGCTGCTGATCGGGCTGCTGCTGGTGCGCGAGACACGCGGCCGCGACATCTGCGCCGATGACTGAGCGGCCCGGGGGCTGCCCCCACCCGGCCCCGCTCAGGCTCAGGCCTCGATCAGCCCCCAGCGCAGCGCCAGCAACGTCAGCTCCGCCTGGTTGGCGGCGTCGAGCTTCTGCTTGACGTGGTAGAGGTGGGTGCCGACGGTGCTGGCCGACAGCTTCAGATCGCCTGCGATGTCCTGCACCGAGCGGCCGCGGGCGAGCTGCACGAAGACCTCGAACTCGCGCGACGACAGCCGCTCCGCCGGGTTCTCGCTGCCGTCGATCGCGGCCAGGGCGAGCTGGCGGGCGATGTCCGCATCCAGCCAGCGCCGCCCCGAGGCCACGGCCCGGATCGCTTCCGGCAGGTTTTCCGGCGCGCTGCGTTTGGACAGGAATCCCATCGCCCCGGCGTCCAGCGCCCGCCGTGCGTGGGCGCTGTCGTCGTGCGCCGACAGCATCAGCAGCTTCAGCGCGCCGTCGCGCGCCCGCAGCCGCCGCAGCGTCTCCAGCCCGCCCATGCCGGGCATCGAGATGTCGAGCACCACCACGTCCGGCGCAGCACCGGCCACGGTCAGCAGTGCCTGCTCGCCGCTGTCGGCTTCTGCGACCACCGCCAGGTCCGGGTACTCGCCCAGCAGCATCCGGAAGCCCATGCGCACCAGCGCGTGGTCGTCGACCAGCATCACGCGGATCATGTGGGTTCTCCAGGGGTCGACATGTCGTGGCCGTGCTGCAGCGGCAGCCACGCCTGCACGCGGGTGCCCCCCTCGGTGCGGCGCTGCACGCTCAGCCGCCCGCCCAGCGTCGCCACGCGCTCGCGCAGGCCACGCAGGCCGTAGTGTCCACGCCGCGCCCAGTCGTCAGGCAGGCCCTGGCCGTCGTCCTCGACACTGAGCTGCAGCGAGGTCGGGTCCGCCTCTGCCCGGACCTGTACCCGCGTGCCGCCGCTGTGGCGCAGCGCGTTGGTCAGCGCCTCCTGGGCGACACGGTAGGCGGCGCGGGCCGGCTCGACCGGCAGCGACTGGCTCTGCTCCAGACCGACCAGGCTCAGCTCCAGCGCCATGTCGCCGTAGCGGCTGCGTGAGGCGTCCATCAGCTCGGTCAGTGCATCTGCCAGCCCCAGGTCGTCCAGCGCGGGGGGCGCCAGCCGCGGGATGAGTCCGTGCATCGCCTCGTACAGCCGCGCCGCCTCGTCGGCGATCAGGCCGGACGCCTGCGCGCTGGTCGGGTCGCGCTCGCCCAGGCGGGCGGTGACGGTGCGCGCCAGCGAGCGGATGGCGGTGACCGACTGGGCGAACTCGTCGTGCAGCTCGCGGGCGATGGCGCGGCGCTCGGTCTCGGTGTGCGCCTCCAGGCGGCGGGCGAATTCGCGGCTTTCCAGCAGCGTGCGCTCGGCCTCGAAGGCGCGCATGCGGGCCTCGATCTCGGCCTCGATCGCCTCGGCGAGCTGGTTGACAGCCTGCCCGATCACGCCGGCTTCGCGTCCGGGCAAGGCGGGCAGGCGTGCGGCGTAGTCGCCCTGCTGCAGGCGCGCCAGTCCCTGCACGATGGTCGGCAGCGGCTTGAGCGCCCGCCCGACGCCCCAGAACACCGCCAGATTGAGCAGCAGCAGCACGGCTGCCCCGGTGCCGGCCAGCACCACGAAGTCGTCCCAGCCGTCCAGCACGGAGCGCGAGGGCTCGGTCTGCAGCGTGAGCCGCCCGCCAGACATCTGGATGACCTGGCGCTCCAGCGCCGGCGAGACCAGCGCGCTGTACCAGTCGGGGGCGTAGCGGCCTTGCTTGTAGGTGGCCGGCGGCGAGGTGAAAAGCACCTGCCCGTCGTCCGACTCGAAATGGATGTCGTTGGCACGGACGCGGCCGAGCTGCTCCAGGAACTGCACCAGCGCCTGCGGCCCTGCGCTGGCGTAGACCCAGCTGACCCGTTGCAGCAGCTGCGCGGCCACCCGGTTGCCGGCGGTGATTTCCTCGCGCACGCTGCGCCGTGTGGCGTCGAGCTGCAAGGCGATGACCGCCACGACAAACAAGCCCATCAAGGCGGCGACGATCAGGTGGATCTGCAGACGCAGGCTCAGGCTCTGGCTGCGTGGACGTGGTACGGCGAAGGACATGGTGCGAATTGTCGGTGCCGCGCCGTTCTGTGCAAGCGGCGGTGTGGCATTCATGAAAATCATGAGGCCAGGTTCATCCTTGTGGCGACGACAGGCGCGCAGCGCACCGTGACACTGCAGTCTCCGTTCCGCAACCCACCCCCACCCCTGAAGGAGTTCCACGATGACCTGGCAAACCCCCACCGCCTGCGACTTCCGTTTCGGCTTCGAGATCACGATGTACGTCGCGGCCCGCTGAGCGATCTGACGACAGGACGACACCATGAAACTGCGGGTGCTCGGCTCGGCCGCAGGTGGCGGTTTCCCCCAGTGGAACTGCAACTGCGCGCAATGCACCGCCGTGCGCGCCGGCTCGCCGACCCACCGCGCCCGCACCCAGTCGTCCGTCGCCGTCGGCGGCCCGGACGACTGGCTGCTTGTCAACGCCTCTCCCGACATCCTCACCCAGTTGCAGCGCAGCCCCGCCCTGCAACCGGCGCGTGCCGTGCGCGACACGGGCATCGCGGCGGTGCTGCTCTGCGACGGGCAGGTGGACCACAGCACGGGCCTGTACATGCTGCGCGAACGCGGCATGCCACTGCCGCTGTGGACCACGCGCCCGGCGTTCGAGGATCTGAGCGAAGGCAACCCGATCCTGCGCGTGCTCGGGCATTACTGCGGCGTGGACTGGCACGAGATCGCGCTGGACGGCCAGCCGTTGGCCATCCCCGGTGTCGCCGACCTGCGCCTCACCGCGCTGCCGCTCGACAGCAAGCCGGCGCCGTATTCGCCACACCGCGACGCGCCCGTGCCCGGCGACAACCTTGGCCTGACGTTCGAGAACACGGCCACCGGCCGCCGCGTGTTCTACGCCCCCGGCCTCGGCGAGATCAGCCCCGCCGTCTGGGAGGCGATGTCCACCGCCGACGTGGTGATGGTGGACGGCACCTTCTGGACCGATGACGAGATGATCCGCCTCGGTTTCTCGAAGAAGACGGGCCGCAGCATCGGCCACCTGCCGCAGTCCGGCGCGGGTGGGATGCTGGAGTGGCTCGGCCGCCTGCCGGCGACCACGCGCAAGCTGCTCATCCACATCAACAACACCAACCCGATCCTCGACGAAGCCTCGCCCGAGCGGCGGCAGGTCGAGGCGGCCGGCGTCGAGGTCTGCTTCGACGGGCTGGAGATCGGGTTCTGACGATGACGGTAACCACCATGCTGCCCATGTCGCCTTTTGAAGCCCGCCTGCGTGACCAGGGCCGCGCGTACCACATCCACCACCCCTTCAACGTCATGCTCAACACGGGCAAGGCCACGCCCGAGCAGATCCGCGGCTGGGTGGCCAACCGCTTCTGCTACCAGACGGCCATTCCGGTGAAGGACGCTGCCGTGCTGTCCAACTGCCCGGACCGCGACGTGCGGCGCGGGTGGATCCAGCGCATCCTCGACCACGACGGCTTCGAGATCACCGGCGCGGATGGCGCGACCGTGCGCGACCCCGGCGGCATCGAGGCGTGGCTGCGGCTCGGCGAGGCGGTCGGGCTGACGCGCGAGGAGGTGCTCGACGGGCGGCACGTCATCCCGGCGGTGCGCTTCGCGGTGGACGCCTACGTCAACTTCGCGCGGCGGGCGCCGTGGCAGGAGGCGGTGTGCTCGTCGCTGACCGAGCTGTTCGCGCCCGAGATTCACAAGCAGCGCCTGGCGACCTGGCCCGCGCACTACGGCTGGATCGACCCGGCCGGCCTCGCGTATTTCCGCAACCGCGTCAGCCAGGCGCGGCGCGACGTGGAGCAGGGGCTGGCGGTGACGCTCGACCATTTCCGCACGCCCGCGCAGCAGGACCGTGCCGTGGAGATCCTGCGCTTCAAGCTCGACATCCTCTGGGCGATGAACGACGCGATGGCGCAGCGCTACGGGGTGAACGCATGAACCCGCGCATCGCCCGCGGCTTCCGCCTGCAGTGGGAGCCGGCGCAGGACTGCCACGTCCTGCTCTACCCCGAAGGCATGGTCAAGCTCAACCGCAGCGCAGGCGAGATCCTGACCCGCTGCACCGGCACGGCGAGCGTCGCCGAGATCGTCGCCGACCTCGAAACCGCGTTCGGCGCGACCGGCCTGCACGCCGATGTCGCGGCCTTCCTCGACATGGCACGCCAGCAGCGCTGGGTGGAGCTGGCGTGAGCGCGGCGCCGGCTGCGCCCGCCGTCGGTCCGCCGCTGTGGCTGCTGGCGGAGGTGACCTACCGCTGTCCGCTGCACTGCGTGTTCTGCTACAACCCGCTCGATTTTGCGAAGACCGAGCGCGCCGACGAGCTGTCCACCGCCGAGTGGCTGCGTGTGCTGCGCGAGGCGCGGGCGCTGGGCGCTGTGCAGTGCGGCTTCTCGGGTGGCGAGCCGCTGATGCGCGATGACCTCGAAGCGCTGATCGCCGAGGCGCACCGGCTGGGCTACTACACCAACCTGCTGACCTCCGGCGTCGGGCTGACGAAGGAGCGCGCCGCGGCCCTGAAGGCCGCTGGCCTCGACCATGTGCAGCTCAGCTTCCAGGACTCGACCCGCGAGCTGAACGACTTCCTCAGCCACACCAAGACCTTCCAGCTCAAGCAGGAGGTCGGCGAGACCATCAAGGCGCTGGGCTGGCCGATGGTGATGAACGTGGTGATCCACCGCCTCAACATCGACCACATCGACCGCATCATCGCGATGGCCGACGCGCTCGGCGCCGAGTACCTGGAGCTGGCGAATTCGCAGTACTACTCCTGGGCACACCTGAACCGCGACCATCTGCTGCCGACGAGCGAGCAGATCCGCCGCGCCGAGGCCGTGACCGACGCCTGGCGCGTCAAGGTCGCCGATCGGATGAAGCTGTTCTTCGTCGCGCCGGATTACCACGAAGGCAAGCCGAAGAAGTGCATGAACGGCTGGGGCAACGTCTTCCTCACCGTCACGCCGGACGGCACCGCGCTGCCGTGCCACACCGCGAAGATGCTGCCGGGGCTGGCGTTCCCGAGCGTGCGCGAACACGATGTGCGCCACGTCTGGTTCGAAAGCGAGGGCTTCAACCGCTACCGCGGCACGGGCTGGATGAAGGGGGCGTGTGTCACCTGCCCGGACAAGGAGAAGGATCTGGGCGGGTGTCGGTGTCAGGCGTTTCTGCTGGCGGGCGATCCGGCGGCGACCGATCCGGTGTGCCCGAAGAGCGAGCGGCATGGGGTGGTCGCGGCGGCGGTGGCGGCGGCGGATGCGGGCGTGATGGTGGAGCGGCCGCTGGTGTTTCGGGACCGGCGGGCGTCGCTGGCGTCGTGACGCCCGATGAGGGCCAGGGCCATCAAGAAAGCCCCGCGCTGTCGAGCGCCAGCAGCACCAGCGCCGCCCGCGCCCGGCTCGCCCCCACATACAGCCACTCCGGGTGCTGCCCCGCCTTGCGGTCGAGTCCGGCGACGATCACCACGTCCGCCTCCAGTCCCTTGAAGCCCTGGATCGTGCCGATGCGCACCTGCCCCGGTACGGCGTTCACCACGTCGAGGTTGAGCGTCACCTCGTCCAGCCCCGCTGCCCAGCCCGAGCTGGGGTTGGTGTGGCGATAGGGCGCGAGGATCACCACCTGCTCTGGCCGCAGACCGTCGCGCTTGAGCAGCGTGTGCAGCACCTGCCGCAGCTGGACCGCCATCTCGGCGAAATCGCCGCTGAGCTGGGTCTGCGGCGCGGGGCCGTGTTCGACGCGGAACTCGGTCGGCACCGTGCATTGCCCGAGCAGCGCCGCCCGCTCGCCGATCGGCCGGGCGTTGCGCAGGTTGGCCTCCAGCACCAGCGGCGCGGCGGCAAACGGCGGCTCCCACTGCGCCTGCGCCCGGAACACCGATTGCCGGCGGTCGAAGAAGCAGTACCACGCGAACCCCGGCGCGCCCAGCGTCTCCAGCGCCACCCACCACGTCGGCGAGAAGTCGGCCGCCTCGTCCACGATCAGCGTGTCGAAGCGGGTGCCCAGGTGCTCGGCCGCGTTCAGCAGCAGTTCGGCGCAGTCCTCGTTGAAGAACTGTCGCCGGGCGGCGTCGTCCGCAGGCACCCGGAACCCCAGCCCCGACTGCTCGGCCAGCAGCCGCACCAGCTCGTGGAAGTTGCACACCGTCAGGCCCGGCACGCCGTCGAGCTGCGCCGACAGGTGTGACGCCAGCGCCCGGTTGAAGCAGGTCAGCAGGACGGATTTCCCCTGCGCCGCGTGCTCGCGGGCCAGCGTCACCGCCAGCATCGTCTTGCCCGAGCCGGCACCGCCTTCGACCAGCAGCCGCGACTGGCTGCGCAGCAGGCGCAGCACGCGGATCTGTTCGTCGGTCGCCCGCTGCAGCGCCGACACCGTGTCATCCACGCGGCTGCCCAGCGGCACGAGCAGGTGGCAGTCCGGCGCCAGCAGGTCGCGCAACACCTGCTGCTGCGGGCGGGTCCACGGCTTCGGATCGGGGAACGCCTCGCGCAGCAGTTTTGTCAGCGCTGGGGCGGGGTCGGCCAGATCGCTGCGGTCGAGCAGGAACGACCGCGACGGCGTCTCGCAACCCGGCAGCGGGCCGCTCCAGTTCACCTCGGGGAACCAGGCGGCGTGGGTGATGCTCAGGCCGTCCACCGTGTCGCGGCCGAGGCGCTTGTGCAGCTTCTCGATCAGGGCGTAGCGGTTGCGGCGCGCCTGGGAAAACGGCGACTGCTTCATCTCCAGCCCGGAGGCATAGAACCACTGCCCGCCACGCACCTCGACCGCGCCCGCCTTGACCTCGAACACGATCAGGCCGAGCTGCGGGTGAAAGACGATGACATCCGCCTCGCCGATGCTCTCGCCGTGGCGCGTGAGGGTGCGCCATTCGACGGTGTAGAAGTGCTGCCAGGGGGCGGGCAGACGGGTGAGGGCGGTTAGGACGCGGGTTTCGGCGCGGTGGCCGGCTGCCTCGATTACGCTCATTTTTTGACGGATTTGATTTTTTCGCTACCGAATGATTTCGATGCGAAAATGATTGTTTTGATTATTGTAGCGGCGGTGGGGCTTTGTTGCACAACCCACCCCGCCGGCCGATGGTCGAGCGGTGAGGTAGGCTGACAGGATGAGCAAGCCAGCAAAGCAGAAGTACGTGACGAAGAACTGGGCGCCGTACACGAAGGCGCTGAGGGCGCGGGGCTCGCTGACGATGTGGCTGGACCGGGACATGGCGTGGCAGGCTGCGCCGGTCAGCGGCAAGCCGGGGCGACCGGCGACGTACAGCGACGCGGCGGTGCAGTGCTGCCTGACGATGAAGGTGCTGTTCGGACTGGCGCTGCGCCAGACGCAGGGGTTCGTGCAGAGCGTGCTGGGGCTGTCGGGGCTGGACTGGCAGGCACCGGACTACAGCACGATGAGCCGGCGCGAGAAGCGGCTGACGGTGGAGATCACGGCGCGGCCGAGCCGGGGCGGGCTGCACCTGCTGGTGGATTCCACGGGGATCAAGATGCTGGGCGAGGGCGAGTGGAAGACCAAGAAACACGGGGCGGAGTACCGCAGGCAGTGGCGCAAGGTTCACCTGGGGATCGACGCCCAGACGCTGGAGATCCGGGCGATCGAGGTGACGGACAACAGCGTGGGGGATGCGCCGATGCTGCCGGAGCTGCTCAGCCAGATTCCGGACGAGGAGGCGGTGCTGTCGGTGAGCGGGGACGGGGCGTATGACACGCAGGACTGCCACGACGCGATCGCCGAGCGGGGAGCCGAGGCGGTGATTCCGACGCGCAAGAACGCGCAGCCGTGGAAGGCCAAGCGGCCGGGGGCGGCGGCGCGCAACGAGATACTGCGGGCGACGAACCGGCTGGGCCGGGGGATCTGGAAGAAGTGGAGCGGCTACCACCGGCGCTCGCTGGTGGAGACGAAGATGCGCTGCTTCAAGCTGCTGGGCGAGCGGGTGATGGCGCGCACCTTCGAGCGTCAGGTGGTGGAGCTGCAGGTGCGGGCTGCGGTGCTCAACCGCTTCACCCACCTGGGCACCCCGGTGACGCAGGCTGTGGCGTAACTCCGTCTGGGGTCAGGGGAAACTCGGCTTCGGCGGAGTTGTGCAACAAAGCCTCAGATAGCAGTGAACAACCCTGGCAGATGACCGACCACCCACAAGCGCCGCAAACAAATTTCATATAGGGATTACGAGGCGGAATTATCACAACCTCACCGCGCCTCAAGATACTGCACCAACTGCCGCTCCAATTCCCCCTGCCACCCCTCCGGACTGATGATCCGCACATGCGGAATCCAGTGCCGCACGATCGGCAGGATCTGGTTCGGATGCGCGACCTTGCCCGAGACGATGACCCCGCCGTCTTCGAGTTCCTTTTCCAGCACCTGCGCCCCGATCAGCTTGCGGCGGCGGAAATACCCCGCCGCGTCCTTGGCGACTTTCAGCACCACCTCGGTCTTCTTCTCGTTGAGCCAGATGCTGTCCTCGTCTTCGAGCAACTGCTCGATGTGCGCCGCACGGGTGAAGGTCTGCCCGGTCGCCAGCGGGGCGCTCAGCTTGGTGAACGCAAACGCCTTGAGTCGCTCGCCGTCCAGGCCGGCCAGGTACCAGACGCCGTTGTGGTTGATGAGCTTGTACGGCGCGACATCGGCATACCGCTTCTCGCCCTCGTCCTTGCGGTAGCGGAAACCGATGCGCTCGCCGCGCAGGATGTGCTGTTCGAGCAGCCGGAACGTGTGGGCCTGCGCCGTGTCCAGCACCTCGTAGCTCGGCCCCTTGACCAACAGCGCCGACGCCGCCCGGCTGTCGAGCAGCTCGCGCAGGAACTCGCCCGACAGCACCCGCGGGTACAGCCCCTGGATGCCGGCCAGACAGGCGAATCGCTCCAGGTCGGCGGCGCTGATCTGGCCGAGGCGGCTCGGCTCCAGCCGGTAACCGCCTTCGACTCGCTCCAGTCCGAGGAACGCGAACCGCTCGCAGACATCGCGCTGCACCGTGCGCAGGTTGACGCCGAATTCGTCGGCCAAGGCGCGGGGCTCCAGCGTTTCGCCCTGGTTGAGGCGGGCGAGGATCTGCGTCAGGCGATGCGGCAGCGTGTCGTGAGGGGTGTCGCGCAGGGGCATGGAGGGCCGGTCAATGGGGGGATGGATAGGTGCCCGGCGTCAGGGATGTGTGGAGGTCTCCCTTCGCCAGATCAATATTGGCGCCTTCTTTTTTTCAGTACGGGAGTCTGAACAGGGACCACGACAGGTGGTGTCGCAAGTGGAAAAATGTGCGTGACGTTTGCCACGAAAGTGCAGACCCGCCGGTACTTTTGCTCGACGCACCGTCATGACGACCTTGCCCCTGTCCATGCCCGTGTCCTGACGAAGATCAACTCTCCCCCCTGTCGCCGCGCCTAGAGTGGTGGTCACCGAAGCACCGCTTCCCTCAGGATCTCCACCATGTTCAAGCACCTGTTCGTTCCCGTCGATGGCTCCGAGCTGTCGATCCGCGCCATGGAATCCAGCATCGCGCTGGCCACCTCGCTGGGTGCCACGATCACCGGCTTTGTCGTCGAATCCGACATCCCGCTGTCGGCCGTCAGCGCCAGCCCGACCACCTTCGTCAAGCAGATCGAGGCCCACGAGGCCCGGACCGAGGCCCATGCCCACGCCCTGCTGACCACTTTTGCCGAGCGCGCCAAGGCGGCGGGCGTGGCCTTCCAGAGCGAATACCGCCGCAGCGACCAGACCGACGCAGTGATCGCCGAGGTGGCCGACATCGTCCAGGCCGACCTGATCGTCATGGTCACGCACGGCCGGGGTGTGTTCGGCGAGATGCTGTTCGGCTCGCACACCAAGAACGTCATGTCGCGCACCAAGCTGCCGCTGCTCGTGCTGCATTGATCCACCCCGCTGCAGTTGGTCAATGGCTGATGTCCCATGGCCAACGGCCGATGGCTTGGCGTTCGGCCGCGTAGCCTGCAACATGGCGTTCTTCGACACGGAGACTCCGCCACCATGCCCGCTACCAGCCTGTCCGTTCCATCCGTCCTTGACCTTGCAGCCCACCTGGACCTCGTTGGTCACGAGGTGGGCATCTCGTCCTGGCACCTGATCGACCAGCGCCGCATCGACGCCTTCGCGGCCGCCACGGAAGACCACCAGTTCATCCACGTCGACCCCGAACGTGCCTGCGCCGAAACCCCCTTCGGCGGCACGATCGCGCACGGGCTGCTGACGCTGTCGATGCTGCCGGCGATGGTGTACGAGGTGATGCCGCGCGTGGCGGGCGAGCGCATGGGCATCAACTACGGCTTCGACGCGGTTCGCTTCGTGGCGCCGGTGCGGGCCGGGCGGCGGATACGGGGGCGTTTCGTGCTCCAGTCGATGGCCGAGCGTGCACCGGGGCAGTGGCTGCGCACGACGGGCGTGACGGTGGAGATCGAGGGGGAGACACGGCCGGCGCTGGTGGCGCAGTGGCTGGGTTTGTCCGTGGTGGGTTGACATGGACGCCCTGAAGCACCGGCAGGTGTGGCCCTGGCGCCATTGGGGTGTGGCGGCACTGGCCATGGTCGCGGCGGCGGCGGTCGGGCAACCTGCCACGTTTGGATCGGCGGTGTCCCGCGATCTGGCGGCCCAGGCGGCGTCCGTGTCCGCGCCGCAGGTCCAGTCGATCGACCCCTTTGAGGGCGCGCAGGTCGAGGAGGACCAGCACTGGCTGCTGCACCTGAACGGTCCGGTGGTGGCCGACACGGTGCGGCGCAACGCCTGGTGCGAGGTGCAGGGCGTTGGCGAGCGGGTGCCGGTGATCTGGGTGGATGGCGCGCCGCGCGCCGCGTTGCTCAAAAGCCAGCACATCAAGGACAAGGACGCCGAGCGCGTGGCCGTGCTGACCTGCCAGCGTCCGCTGCCGCCCGCTGCAGGGGTGAAGCTGGTGTGGGGCCCGGGCATCGCGGCGGCCAACAACCCGAAGATCGTCACGCGCGAGCCGCGCCGCTTCGCATGGGAGGTGCGCGAGCGGTTCACGGCCGAGTTCACCTGCGAGCGCGAGCGGGCCGAGGCGCCGTGCATCCCGCTGCGGCCGATGCAGGTGCGGTTTTCGGCGCCCGTGGCGCGCGAGGTGGCGGCACAGATCCGGCTGACCCGCGCCGACGGGCAGGGCAGCGCGGTGGCGCCCAAGTTCGCCCGCGACGCGACCGAGGCCACCGCCGAGGTCATCGACTTCCCCGCGCCGCTCGACGAGAACACGCGCTACCAGGTCACGCTGCCCAAGGACTTCCGCGATGCGTCGGGCCGGGCGCTGGCGAATGCGTCGGCGTTTCCGCTGCAGACGGCGACGGGCGGGATGCCGCCGCTGGCCAAGTTCGCGGCGGCCCCGTTCGGCGTGGTGGAACTGGGCACGGCGGCCGAGCCGGGCATGCTGCCGATCACCGTGCGGCGGGTCCATGAAGGCGGTGGTCCGCCCCCGAAGGCGCGGCTCAACGTCAAGACGCTCGACGCCGGCGTGTCCGACAAGGACTTGCTGCAGTGGTTCGCCAAGGTCCAGCGCCACCATGAAACCAGCTTCACCGCCAAGGAACTCGGCTGGCCCAGGAAGGACTGGACCGTCACCGAGACCGTGACCGACGACAACGGCCAGCCGCGCAAGGTCACGCGCGACCGCATGGTCGGCTCGCGCGAGCTGTCGCTGCTGGCCAAGGAAGGCGATGTGCAGCGCAGCGACCTGCCCGGCCCCGGCACGGACACAGCGAAGACACCCGGCGCGACCGAGGTGCTCGGCCTGCCGCTGACACGCTCGGGCTACCACGTGGTCGAGATCTCGTCGCGTGTGCTCGGCCGGCAGTTGCTCGACCGCGAGGCGCCGATGTACGTGCGCGCCGGGGTGCTGGTGACGCCGATGGGCGTGCATTTCAAGCGCGGGCGCACGTCCAGCCTCGTCTGGGTGACGACGCTCGACCGCGCGCAGCCGGTGGCGAACGCCGACGTGGCGGTGAACGACTGCCGGGGCGACGTGCTCTGGTCAGGCCGCACCGACGCGCAGGGCGTGGCGCGGATCCCGCGGGGCTTCGAGGTCACCTACGACCAGTGCCTGAGCGAGCAAGGCCTGTTCATCACGGCGCGCAGCCCCACCCGGGCGGATGGCGGGCGCGACCTGTCGTTTGTCTTCAGCGGCTGGAGCCAGGGCATCGAGTCGTGGCGCTTCAACCACCCGACCGCCAGCGGCCCGCTCGACGACCGCAACGCGGTGCGCGCCCACACGGTGTTCGACCGCACGCTGCTGCGCGTGGGCGAGACGGTGTCGATGAAACACTGGCTGCGGCTGGAAACCGAGCGCGGGCTGGCGGCGTTCAAGGCCGAGCAGCAGCCCGACGCGGTGGACATCACCCACGTCGCGACAGGCGAAGTGGTGACGCTGCCCTATGCGCGGGCGATGCGCTGGGCGATCCCGCAGGGCGCCAAGCAGGGCTTCTACGAGGTGACGCTCAAGCGCAAGGGCGGCGAGCAGGGCGGGGCGCAGTGGAGTTCCGGCCAGTTCCGCGTCGAGGCGTTCAAGGTGCCGTTGGTCGATGCGCGGCTGTCGGCGCCGGCCGGGCCGCAGGTCGCGCCGCGCGAGCTGAGCCTGGGCGTGCAGCTCACGCACCTGTCCGGCGGCGGGCTGGCGACGGCGGCGTCGCTGAACGCGCTGCTGCGGCCGGCGTATGTCCACTTTCCCGACTACGACGACTACAGCTTCTCTCCGCCGGACACGCGCAACGCCGAGACGGGCGAGTCGGTCAGCCGCGTGCACGAACAGGTGATCGCTGACCGCCAGCCGGTCAAGACCGACGCGCAGGGCGCCGCCACCGCCAAGGTCGTGCTGCCGGCCAGCGTGCAGGCGCTCAAGGTGCCGGCCGAGCTGGTCACCGAGGTCAGCTTCGACGACCCGAACGGCGAGCGCCAGACCGTGGGCCGCACGACGATGCTGTGGCCGTCGAGCTTGGTGGTGGGCATCCGGGCGCGCAGTTGGCTGGCGCAGAAGGGGCGCGTGCCGGTGCAGATGGTCGTGCTCGACACGGCGGGCAAGCCGCAGGCTGGGCAGGCGGTGACGCTGCGCGGCGAGCAGCGCACGTCGCTGACGACGCGGCAGAAGGTGGTCGGCGGCTTCTACGCCTACGATTCCAAGGAGCAGGTGAGCGACCTCGGCACGCTGTGCAGCGGCAAGACCGACGCACGCGGGCTGCTGGTGTGCGACCTCGACGTGACACGCTCGGGCGAGATCCACCTGATCGCGCAGGCGAGCGACGGCGCCGGCAAGCGCACGGAATCGAGCGCCTCGGTCTGGGTCAGCCTGGGCGGGGAACTCTGGTTCGAGCAGGACAACGACGACCGCATCGACCTGCTGCCCGAACAGCGCGACCTGAAGCCGGGCGACACGGCGCGGCTGCAGGTGCGCATGCCGTTCCGCGAGGCGACGGTGCTGGTGACGGTGGAGCGCGAGGGCGTGCTGGATGCCAAGGTGGTGACGCTGCGCGGCAGCGATCCGGTGATCGAGGTGCCGATTCCGAAGGCGTCCACGGCGGGGGCCAGCTCCTGGGCGCCGAACGTGTACGTCAGCGCGCTGGTGCTGCGCGGGCGGATTCGCCATGTGCCGTGGTACTCGTTCTTCGACTGGGGCTGGCGCGCGCCGACGCTGTGGTGGAACGCCTGGCGCCACGAAGGGCCGGCGTATCAGGCGCCGACCGCGATGGTCGATCTGGCCAAGCCGGCGTTCAAGCTGGGCGTGGCGGCGCTGCGCATCGGGCTCGATGACCACCGGCTGGAGGTCAAGGTCACGCCCGCGCAGCCGCAGTACGGCGTGCGCCAGACGGCGAAGGCGGCGGTGCAGGTGCTGCGCGGCGGGCAGCCGCTGGCGGGTGGTGAGGTGGCGTTTGCGGCGGTGGACGAAGGGCTGCTGGCGCTGATGCCGAACACGTCGTGGGAGCTGCTGGAGGCGATGTTCCAGCCGCGCGCCTGGGGTGTGGAGACGGCCACCGCGCAGAACGAGATCATTGGCCGCCGCCACTACGGCCGCAAGGCCCTCGCCCCCGGTGGCAGCGGCGGCCGCAACCCGACGCGCGAGCTGTTCGACACGCTGCTGCTGTGGCAGCCGGCGGTGAAGCTTGACGCGCAGGGCCGCGCGACGATCGACGTGCCGCTGAACGACGCGCTGACCAGCTTCCGGCTGGTGGCCATCGCCGACGGTGGGGCGAGCGGCGCGGACCAGTTCGGCACCGGCAGCGCCTCGATCCGCGTCAGCCAGGATCTGCAGATGCTCGCCGGACTGCCGACGCTGGTGCGCGAGGGCGACCAGTTCGAGGCGCTCTACACGCTGCGCAACACGACGGCGCGGGCGATGAAGGTGCGCGCCACGCTGACCGGCCAGCCGGCGCAGGAGGTGTCGATCGCCGCCGGCGCGGCCACCGAGGTGCGCTGGACGGTCACGGTGCCGACCGGCGTGACGTCGCTGACCTGGGAAGGCAGCGCCGAGGAGGTGGGCGTGGTGGCCGGCGGCCAGCCGGCGCGTGACCGGATCAAGGTGGTGCAGCAGGTGCAGCCGGTGGTCCCGGTGCGCGTGCAGCAGGCGACGATCCGCCCGCTCGACGGCACGGTGAGCTGGCCGGTGGCGCCGCCGGTGGACGCGCTGCCGGGGCAGGGCGGGGTGCAGGTGACGCTCAAGCCGACGCTGGCCGGCGCGCTGCCTGGCATCCGGCGCTACTTCGAGCAGTACCCCTACCGCTGTCTGGAGCAGAAGACCTCGCGCGCCATCGGCCTGCACGACACGGCGGCGTGGACCGCGCTGGTGGGCGAGCTGCCGACCTACCTCGACCGCGACGGCCTCGCGCATTACTTCCCGCCGTCGTCGGACAGCGCGGGCGGGGGCAGCGACGCGCTGACGGCGTATGTGCTGGCGGCGTCGCAAGCGGCGGGCTGGACGATCCCCGACGCGCCGCGCGAGGCGATGCTGGCCGGGCTGACCGCGTTTGTCGAAGGGCGGCTGGAGCGCCGGCTGCCGTCGCCGCGCGGCGATGCGCTGGAGCGCGACGTGCGCAAGCTCGCCGCGATCGAGGCGCTGTCGCGGCACGGCCGGGCGACGGCGCGGCTGCTCGGCTCGCTGGAGATCACGCCGCAGCAGTGGCCGACCGGCGCGCTGATCGACTGGCTGGCGATCCTGCGCCGCGTCGAGGGCATCCCGCAGCGGGCGCAGCGCATCGACGAGGCGCGCGGCCTGCTGCGTGCCCGGCTGGTCGCGGGTGGCACGATGATGAAGTTCGCCGACGAGGCGGGTGATGCGTGGTGGTGGCTGATGACGGGCGCGGACGCCAACGCGGCGCGGCTGCTGCTGACGGCGGTGGACGACGGCGCGGGCTGGCGCGACGACCTGCCCCGGCTCGTCACCGGCCTGATGGCGCGCCTGGACGCCCAGCGCAGCGGCGCGTTCTCGACCACGACGGCCAATGTCTGGACCACGCTGGCGCTGGAGCGCTTCTCGGCGGTGCATGAATCGACGCCGGTCACGGGCCGCAGCCGCGCCGTGCTCGGCGCGACCACGCGCGAACTCGACTGGGCGAAGCAGGCGGGCGGCGGCGTGATGAGCCTGCCGTGGGCGGCGCCGTCCAGTCCGCCCGCCACGTCGGCCACGCCGGCCACGCTGACGGTCACGCAGCAGGGCACGGGCCAGCCGTGGATCGTGCTGCAGAGCCTGGCCGCCGTGCCGCTGCAGCAGCCGTTCAGCGCGGGCTACCGCATCGAGCGCAGCGTCACCGGCGTCGAGCAGAAGACCGCCGGCCGGTGGACCCGCGGCGACGTGCTGCGCGTGCAGTTGAAGGTGACCGCGATGGCCGACCTGGGCTGGGTGGTCATCAGCGACCCGGTGCCGCCGGGCGCGGCGCTGCTGGGCAACGGGCTGGGCCGCGATGCGCAGATCGCCACCCGTGGCGAGCAGTCCAGCGGTACGGCCTGGCGCGTGTACGAGGAGCGCTTGCCCGAGGCCTGGCGCGCCTACTACGCCTGGCTGCCACGCGGCACGCACACGGTCGAGTACACGGTGCGGCTGAACACCGCCGGCCGCTACACGCTGCCGCCGAGCCGGGTCGAGGCGATGTATGCGCCGGAGAACTTCGGGGAGGCGCCGGTGGGCGTGCTGGAAGTCCGCTGATGCCAGGGCCCTGGCCGGGCCCGCCTCAAGTTCCTGGGTGTGGCACCGACACCCCGTGTGGTGCGGAAGCAGGGGCTTCGGCGGCGCAGGGGATGGCATGGACCGAAGCGGTGGCGAGCGGCAGAGACGGGGACGGGGACTGGCGTGGCGGGTCGCAGTGGCCTGGGCGGCGGGCCTGGTTCTCGCGCCCGGCGTACAGGCCCATGCCATCAGCGAGCAGCTGAGCCTGCATGGCTACGGCAACTTCACCGCCGTCCACTCCGGCGTGCAGTCCAGCGGGCAGGGCGGGGGCGAGCAGAACTCGCACCACGACCTGTCGCTGCTGGGCACCTGGCGCTTCACGGACCGGGACCGCGTCTGGCTGCAACTGGCCACCAACAGCGAGCTGGCTCGGCCGCGTGTGGACTGGCTCATGTACGACCGCCTGCTCGATGCGCGCACGGCGCTGCACCTGGGCCAGGTGCGCCTGCCGTTTGGCCTGGACAACATGCTGCGCGACATTGAGAGCCTGCGCCGGACGGCGAGCCGGCCGTTTCTCTACGACGAAGACCTCGGCCTGGCGGACGAGGCGGTGCGCGGTGTGGTCCTGGAGCGCGAGACGCAGATCGCCGGACAGGGGGCGTCGCTGAAGGTCTTCGCCGGCAACGCACTGGTGCCGGATGCGGACCGGCCCTTGCCCGGGCCAGTGCTCGGCGGGCATCTGCAGGTGGAGACGCCCCTGCCGGGTCTGCGGCTGGCGGTGTCCGGCTACCACGCCCGCGTGCCACCGGAGCCGGACGAGCCCCGCAGCGGCAAGCACGCCTGGGCGCTGTCCGCCCAGTGGCAGCCCGCCAGCTGGACCTGGCAGGCGGAATGGGCACGGGGCCGGATCGAGGACCATGCCTTGCAGACGTTCTACCTGTCCGCCTCCCATCCCCTGGGCGAGCGGGTGGACGCGGCCCTGCGCATCGAGCGTGTCCAGACCGACCGCCGACAGCCGCGCCAGGACGGCAACGACCAGCGCCGGCTGGTGCTCGGGCTGGCCTGGGCGGTGACGCCGGTGATCGGGGTGCGTCTGGAGTGGCAGCGCCACCGTGGCCATGCACTGCCCTTGCTGGCAGCGCAGGAGGCTGGCGGCGATGGCAGCGGGCTGCGCTCCCGCTGGTCATCGACCGTGCTCAGTGTCAACGCCATGTTCTGAAACGGGCCTCACATGAAACAGTTGAAGCAGTCGAAGCAGCTTGGCAGCCGTGGGGTGCGTAGCCTCGTCCTGTGTCTCGGCCTGGGATTCGGTGTTGCCCTCAGCGCTGCAGCGCAGACCACTGACGTGGTGGTCATCGTCCACAAGGACAACCTCAACCAGATCGACGCGGCCTATGTCGCCCAGATCTACACCGGCGTGCTCAAGGGCTGGCCGGATGGCACCCCGGTCTTCACCCTGGACCAGATGGAGGATGCGCCGGCCCGCAAGCTGTTCTACACCCAGATCGTCGGCAAGAGCGCTGCGGCGATGAAGGCCATCTGGTCGCAGAACATCTTTGCCGGCAAGGGGCTGCCGCCCAAGATCGCGTCACCCGATGCGGAGATGAAGCGCCTGGTCGCCACCAACCGCAATGCCATCGGCTATGTGCTGGCCTCGCAGGTGGATGCCAGCGTGCGCGTGATCGGCAAGTGAGTCTGGCTGTGGCCGCCGTGTCTTTGCCCACCTGGCAGAGCGAGGCCCGCCTAGCGTACCAGCTCACCTGGCTGGCGGCGGGCCTTGCCCTGCTGGTGGCGCTGGTGGTGCCGGCGGGGTATTTCTGGCTGTCCCGCGAGGCCGAACTCAAGGAGGCGAGTGTGGCGGCCCGCTTGCACGCGGCCTTCGTGACGCAGGTGGTCAGCATGGTGGCGGTGGGCGAGGACTGGATGCCCGACGTGGCCGGGCTGATCGCCGCTGACCTCAGCCCCTCGGACTTGCCCGAGGCGCGCACCCTCACCGATCTCCAGGGGCGTGTCGTCGATGAGGTCGGGCCGCCGCTGGACACCCCGGTCCTGCACCGTCTGGCACTGGTGGCGGGGCGCGAGGGGCCGGTGGCGCAGGTGCATGTGCGCCGCTCGCTGCGCCCGCTGGTGCTGCGCACGGCCCTGGTGGCGCTGGGCGCGGCCGTGTTCGGGCTGGCGCTGTTCGGCACGCTGCGGGTCTTGCCGCTGCGGGCACTGCGGCGCACGCTGGCGGCGCTGCACCATGAAGAAGGCCGTGCGCGCGAGGAGGTCGAACAGCGCCTGCGCATCGTCTTCGAGCACTCCATCGAGGGCATCGTCACCTTCACCCCGGAGGGCCGGCTGCTGTCGTGCAACCCGGCCGCCCGCCTGCTGCTGGGGGCCGATCCGCAGGGGCTGATCGGCCGTTCGCTGGCCGAGTGGGTGCCCCCGGAGACACCGGGCACGGCAGGGCAGCCTTTCCCGGTCGGGCAGCGCGAGACGCTGGTGCAGCGACCGGATGGCACGCAGGTGCCGGTGGAGCTGACCGTCAGCGAGGTGCGCCTGACCGGTGCGCTGCAGTACATGGCCACGCTCAGCGACATCACCGAGCGCCGCGCCGCGCAGGACCGCCTGCGCACCCTGGCCAACTTCGACAGCCTCACCGGGCTGCCCAACCGCGTCCTGTTCCGCGAGCGGCTCGGGCAGGCCATGGCCCGGGCGCAGGCGGGCACGGGGATCATGGCCCTGATGTTCCTGGACCTGGACCGGTTCAAGGTGGTCAACGACAGCCTGGGCCATGCGGCGGGGGACGCCCTGCTGCGGCATGTCGCCGGGGTGCTGACCCGCAGCCTGCGCCGCGAGGATCCTGTGGCGCGGGTGGCGTGGGACAGCGTGCCCGAGGCGACGGTGTCGCGGCTTGGGGGCGACGAATTCACTGTCATCGCCGAAGGCCTGAACGGCCCGGACGACGCAGCGCAGATCGCCCGGCGCATCCTGGCGGCGATGGGCGAGCCCTTCCTGGTCGGGCGCGAGGAGATCTACCCGTCCACCTCGATCGGCATTTCGCTCTATCCGCGTGGCGAGCAGGACACGACCGACCTCGACGGCCTCCTGCGCCACACCGACATGGCGATGTACCGTTCCAAGGCGCTCGGCCGTGGCACCTACAGCTTCTACAGCGACGACCTGAGCGCCGAGGTGCTGGTGCGGCTGTCGCTGGAGGCACGGCTGCGCCACGCGCTGGAGCGCAGCGAGTTTGTGCTGCACTACCAGCCCAAGGCCGATCTGCGCACGGGCGTCGTCTCCGGGGTGGAGGCGCTGCTGCGCTGGCAGCCGGCCGGCGGGGCCGCGGTGGCGCCGGACCAGTTCATCGGCGCGCTCGAAGACACGGGGCTGATCGTGCCGGTGGGGGCCTGGGTGATCCGCACGGCCTGCCTGCAGGTGGCGGACTGGGCGCGCACCGGCCTGCCCATGCTCGGGCTGGCGGTCAACCTCTCGGCCCGGCAGTTTCGCCAGCCGGACCTGCACGAGGTGATCCACCAGGCCTTGCAGGCGTCGGGGTTGCCGGCGCAGTGCCTGGAGATGGAGCTGACCGAGAGCATGGTGATGGAGGACAGCGAGGCCAGCCTGGCCACGCTCGCCAGCCTGGGCGCGATGGGGGTGCGCGTGGCCATCGACGACTTCGGCACCGGCCATTTCTCGCTGAGCTACCTCAAGCGGTTCAGCGTGGACACGCTCAAGATCGACCGCTCCTTCGTGCGCGACATTCCCGACGATGCCGAGGACAGCGCCATTGCCCGCGCGGTGGTCGCCCTCGGCCACAGCCTGCAGTTGCGCGTCGTGGCCGAGGGGGTCGAGACCGAGGCGCAGGCCGAGTTCCTGCGTTCGCTCGGCTGTGACGAGATGCAGGGCTATCTGCTGAGCCGGCCCCTGCCGGCCACCGTGTTGCCACAGTGGTGGCACGACCGGGAATCGAAGCGGGCGGTTCGTGACAAAGTGGACACCAACTCTGGAACTCCCCCAGGGTCGGGGATGTGCCTGGCGGGTACGTGAACGTATCTTTCAGTCAGCGCGCAAAGTCTGAAAAGCACCACGCCGCGGTATCTGTTCCATTTATTGCCTCATCGACCATTCATGTACTCAGGGAGGGCCTGTCACAGCGACAGGCCCTTTTATCTTGGGCGATCATCCGGGCATGCACCTGCGCCCCCGCTCCCGGCTGATCGGCCTTGCCGTCTGGGTCGGGCTGTCGCTGCTGGCGGCGGTCGGGCTGGCGCAGACCGAGCTGACCCGCCTGCGCGACGCCTTCGACACCGACGCCCGCATCGCCCACCGCCTGCTCAGCCAGCGCGCCGCGCAGCACGACGCCATCCTCGCCACGCTCAACCTGCTGCAGCCCGGCGCCGACGGCAGCCAGCCCCAGCAGCGCCTGCCCGCGCTCTACCCGCAGGTGCTGGCGGTGTTGCAGCGCATGCGTGGCAACGGCTGGTCCGAGGCCGATCTGCAGGCCGCTGACGTGCAGTCCCGCGCGCTCGGCCGCGCCGTGCCGGTGCGCATCGACCTCGCGCAGGGCCGCTGCCTGCTGCTGCAGCACGGCGAGCCGGCCAGCCACGCGCTGCAGCTCGACCTGCGCGCGATGGTGCCGTGGAGCGAATGGCCGATCCGCGCCGAAGGCCCGCAGCGGGTGTCGCTGCAGGCCGGCGGCCAGACCTTCGTGCTGCAGCCCGGCCATGGCGCGCCGGACGCAGCGCCGTGGCCCTACGCTTTCCGCAAGGTGCTGGCCTCGCCGAGCCAGCCGTTCGACGTGGTCGTGGAGCGCGGCTTTGGCTGGGCGGACCTGCCGTGGGCGCGCATGGCGGGGGCGTCGGCGCTGATCGCGGCGCTGCTGGCGGCCGGGGCGGCGTGGTGGCGGCAGCGCGTGGCGCGCCGCCGGGCCGAAGAGCTGCTGCGCCTAGGTCAGGTCGCCCGGCTCAACACGCTCGGCGAACTCGCCGCCGGCATCGCCCACGAGCTGAACCAGCCCCTCACCGCCGTGCTCGCCAGCACGCAGGCCGCGCGCCGCCTGCTCGCCGACGAGGAGCACGACCCGGCCGACACCCCGCTGCTGCGCCAGGCGCTGGACCAGGCCGCCGCGCAGGCCCGCCGCGCCAGCGACGTGCTGCGCCGGCTGCGGCGCAGCGTCGAGCGGCCGGACGCGGGGCGGGTGCTGCAGCCGGTGGCGTTGGATGTGGTCGTCGCCGACACGCTGCACCTGCTGGAGCCCGAGTCGGCGCGGCGCGCAGTCGTGCCGCAGGTGGTGGCGGCGTCGGCGCCGGTGGTGGTGCAGGGTGACGCGGTGGCCGTGCAGCAGATCGTCCACAACCTCGTGATGAATGCGCTGCAGGCGCTGGAGCAGGTGGACACCGCCGAGCGCCGCCTTGTGCTGACGCTCGACACCGACGGCGACACCGGCCGCCTGCGCGTGGCCGACAGCGGCCCCGGCATCCCCGACGACGCCCTGCCGCGCCTGTTCGAGCCCTTCTACACCACGCGCCCCGGCGGCCTGGGACTCGGCCTCAGCCTGTGCGAAAGCCTCGCGCAGGGCATGGGCGGCGCGCTCGCCGCCGAGGCCTACCCGCCGCGTGGCGCCTGTTTCACCCTGCGGCTGCCCCGGGTGGCCGAACGTCTCGAACGCCCATGACCACTGCCCCGCTGATCCACCTCATCGACGACGACGCCGCCGTGCGCGACAGCCTGGCGCTGCTGATCGGCACCGTCGGCCTGCGCGTGACGACCTGGGCCGAGCCGCTGGCCTTCCTCGCCGGGTTTGATCGGCAGGCGATCGGCGCGATCGTGCTGGACGTGCGCATGCCGGGGCTGAGCGGGCTGACGGTGCTGGAGCGGCTGCGCGCCGAGGGGGTCGATCAGCCGGTGGTGATGCTGACGGGGCATGGCACGGTGGAGCTGTGCCGGCGGGCGTTCAAGTCCGGCGCGGCCGAGTTCCTCGAAAAGCCGGTGGACGACGAGCTGCTGATCGAGACACTGCAGACCGCCGTGCGCCAGCATGTGCGCTCCCGCGAGCGCCACCAGGCCGACCGCGAGGCCCGCGAGCGCCACGCGCAGCTCTCCGAGCGCGAGCGGGAGGTGCTCGGGCTGATCGTGGCGGGGCTGACGAACAAGGAGATCGCGCGGGCGCTGGGCGGGCTGTCGCCGCGCACGGTCGAGACGCACCGCGCCAACCTGTTCGCCAAGCTCGGCGCCGAGTCGCTGGCGCAGCTCATCCGGCGCTACGCCGCGCTGGTGGACGAGGTGCTGCCGCCGGCCGCGCATCCGTAGCGCTACGGAGGGCGGCGCGTAGGCGTGCGCATGGCGGCGGCGGGGGCGAATTCCTACAGTGAAGTCCTGTTCCAACCCCACCAGAACTTCACTCGAAGCTCACAGGACACCCACCATGAACCGACTCGCCGCCGCCTTCGCCCTGACCGCCCTCGCCACCTTCGGCACGCTGCCCGCCCAGGCAAAGGCCGTCCGCACCGAGCGCACGATTTCGCTCGACCTCGCCACCCAGATCGCCGCCGGCGCCGTCGCCGCCTGCCAGGCCAGCGGCTACGCGGTCACCGCGACCGTCGTGGACCGCTCGGGGGGCGTGCGCGCCGTCCAGCGCGCCGACAACGCCGGCCCGCACACGCTGGCCGCCAGCCACGACAAGGCCTTCACCTCCGCTTCGGCCCGCAACACGACACTGGCCATGATGGAGGGCGCGCAGAAGAACCCGGCGGCCGCGAACCTCGTCCACATCCCCGGCTTCCTGCTGCTGGGTGGCGGCGTGCCGATCAAGGCCGGCAACGACGTGATCGGCGCGGTCGGCGTCGGCGGTGCGCCCGGTGGTCACCTGGACGAGCAGTGCGCGATGGCCGCGATCGACAAGGTCAAGGAGTCGCTGAAGTGAAGAAGGCCGCTCTGCTGCACGCCGTGGTGATCGCGGGCGCGGCATGGCTGGGTGCGGCGCTGCCCGCGTCGGCCCAGGTTGCGCCGAGCACGGCCGAGGTCGCTGCCTACACCGGCCTGCACGCGGCGGCGCACCGCGGCGACGTGGCGCGACTGAAGGCGCTGCTGGCGGCGGGCGCGCCGGTCGATGCCCGCGACGCGGCCGGCCGCACGCCGCTGCACGTCGCCACCTTCGCCCGCCAGTGCGACGCGATCCGCACACTGGCAGCGGCCGGCGCCACGCTCGGCCTGCTGGAACACGACCGCTACGACGCCGTGACCATCGCGGCGGTGGCCGATGACGAGGAGACGCTGCGGGTGCTGCTGTCGCTTGGTGCCAGCGCGAAGCTCGTCACCAGCCGCTACGACGGCACCGCGCTGATCGCCGCCGCGCACCTCGGCCACGACGGTGTGGTGCGGCAGCTCATCGCGGCCGGCGCGCCGCTGGACCATGTGAACAACCTGCACTGGACGGCGGCGATCGAGGCGGTCGTGCTCGGCGATGGCGGGGCGCGGCACCAGGCGACGCTGAAGGCGCTGCTGGACGCCGGAGCGAGCGTGGCGCTGGCGGATCGGGAAGGGCGCACGCCGCTGGAGCTGGCCCGGGCGCGGGGGTTTGGGGCGATGGTGAAGTTGCTGGAACTTCGCCGCTGAGCGCGTAGAATTCCAGCAACTAACCCAAGCTGCTCTGGTTTTTATTCCACCCATGCCGACCGTCTTGACCTTCTTCGGGCTGCGGGTGGTGATCTATCCGAATGACCATCGGCCTGCACACGTGCATGTTCTGGGCAATGGGTGTGAAGCGGTTTTCAATCTGCACTGCCCGAAAGGCCCGCCCGAACTGCGCGAGAACTACGGTTTCTCCCAAAAGGAGCTGGGGCGCATTGGCGGTGAGCTTGAGAACCAACTGGAATTGCTCTGCAATGCTTGGAGGCGCATCCATGGACATCTCTGATCAGGATTTCGAGACCGCTCAGCAGCGCGGTGCGGCGCGCAAGGCGTCATTCCCTGCCGCCGTGTCGGTGCGTTTCGACCGACGGACCTCGCGTCTCGTGGTTGCGCTGGCCTCCGGACTGCAACTCTCCTTTTTGCCGGGGGATGTCGAAGGGCTGGCACAGGCACAGCCGGCCGATCTGACCGAGGCCGAGATCAGTCCGTCAGGGCTTGGGATCCATTTTCCGAAACTGGATGCCGACATCTACCTGCCGGCGTTACTCGAAGGATTTCTCGGCTCGCGCCAATGGATGGCGGCGCAGAACGGCCGCAAAGGTGGGCAGGTGTCCTCCGACGCCAAGGCGAGTGCGGCGCGCCAGAACGGCAAGCTGGGCGGGCGGCCCCGGAAGATGGCGGGGGCTGAAACCGCGTGAACATCGGCCGTGAGCGGACACGGTGGGCGCGAGTCGGCCTCATGCTGGCAGGGCTGGGGGTCGTGGTCGGCTCACCTGCCTCGGCGCTGCCGGCCTACCCCGACGTCCGCGCCGCCCACCGCCCCTCCGACCTCACCCTCCTCGACCGCCACGGCACCCCCCTCCAGTCGATCCGCACCGACCCCACCGCCCGCCGCCTGCCCTGGGTCGCACTCACCGATTTCTCCCCCGCACTGCGCACCGCGATCGTGCTCGCCGAGGACCACCGCTTCCACGCCCACACCGGCGTGGACTGGTCCGGCCTCGCCCGCAGCACCTGGGCCAACCTCGCGGGCGATGGCGCCAGGCAGGGCGCGTCCACCATCACGATGCAGCTCGCCGGCCTGCTCGACGCCGAGCACGCCCGCCCGGCGCAGGGCCGCAGCGTCACGGCCAAGCTCGGTCAGATCGCCGCCGCCCGTCGGCTGGAAGCGCGCTGGAGCAAGGCGCAACTGCTGGAGGCGTATCTGAACCGCGTGCCGATGCGCGGCGAGCTGGTCGGCATTCCGGCGGCGTCGCGGGTGCTGCTCGGCAAGCACCCGAGCGGGCTGGACGCGGCCGAGTCGGCGCTGCTGGCCGCGCTGGTGCGCGGGCCGAACGCGGCGCGCGATGTGGTGGTGCGCCGAGCTTGTGCGCTGCTGCTGCAGCAGCGGCTGGACTGCGCCGCGCTGGAGCCGGTGGCCTCGCGGGCGCTGGTCCCGGGCGCCGCCGCCCGCGCCGTGCAGCCCGCGCCGCCGAACGACGCGCCGCACTACGCCCGCCAGGTCGTGCGCGGGCTGAAGCCGCCGTTCCCCGCCACGCTGACGACCACGCTCGACGCCGGCCTGCAGCGCCTGGCCGTCCAGGCGCTGCGCCAGCAGCTCGCCGAACTCAGCCAGCGCCACATCGAGGACGGCGCCGTCCTCGTGCTCGACAACGCGACCGGCGCGGTGCGCGCCTGGGTCGGCTCGTCGGGCGCGGCGCTGTCGGACGCGGCGGCCGTGGACATGGTGCTCACGCGCCGCCAGCCCGGCTCGACGCTCAAGCCTTTCGTCTACGCAATGGCCTTCGAGCGCCGGCTCATCACGCCGGCCAGCCTGCTCGAAGACGCGCCCGCGCAGCTCATGGCCGGCAGCGGCGTCTACGCCCCGCAGAACTACGACCACGACTACCACGGCTGGGTCAGCGCCCGCAACGCGCTGGCTGCCAGCCTGAACATCCCCGCCGTGCGCCTGGGCGTGATGCTGACGCCGGATGCGCTGTTCGACCGTCTGAACGCCTACGGGCTGGCGATCCGCCACAGCGGCGGTTTCCACGGCGCCGCGCTCGCGCTCGGCAGCGCCGAGGTGACACTGTTCGCGCTGACCCACGCCTACCGCACCCTCGCCAACGGGGGCCGCACGGCGAACGGTCAGCAGGTCGGCACGCCGGCCGCCGCCTGGCTGGTCGGCGACATCCTCTCGGACAACGCGGCGCGGTCGATCACCTTCGGCCTCGACAGCCCGCTCGTCACCCGTGGCTTCGCAGCGGTGAAGACCGGCACCAGCAAGGACTTGCGCGACAACTGGTGCGTCGGCTGGACGGACCGCTACACGGTCGGCGTCTGGGTCGGCAACGCCAGCGGCGAGCCGATGCAGGCGGTCAGTGGCACGGTCGGCGCCGCGCCGGTCTGGCGCACGCTGGTGCAGGCGCTGCACGACGGCGAGCCCTCGCGCCCGCCGCCGATGCCGGCCGGCGTCGTGCGCCAGCTCGTCGCGGGCGATGCACAGCCGGCGCGCACCGAGCATTTCCTCGCCGGCACCGAGCAGGCCGAGATCCGCCGTGGCGGCCACACCCAGGCGTCCGCCCAGTACCACGGCATCGCCCGCCCGCAGCAGGGCGCGCTCTACGCGATCGACCCGGACATCCCGCCCAGGGTCCAGCGCATCGTCTTCGAGGGCGAGCCGGGTCAGTGGTGGCTCGACGGCAAGCGGATCGGGCAGGGCGCCCGCATCAGTTGGGCGCCGTGGCCGGGGCGGCATGTGCTGGAGTTGCGGCTGGGTGGGGGGCGGGTGGAGACGGTGCGGTTCGAGGTGCGCGGCGCGACGATCAGTTCGGCACGCCCAGCAGCGTCAGCAGGTCGTCCAGCACGCTGACTCTGGCGCGTGCGGCGTCCAGCACGTGGCGCGTGAAATGGACGGCGTGGATCGTGTCGTCATGCGCTTCGGCACCGAATTCGCGCAGGAACAGGCGCTTGCACTCGGCGGTGACGGTCGGGCCGCGCTTGCCTACGATTTCCAGCAGCCAGGCTTCCAGGCACGGCGTGGATTCGATGGCGTGAATGCCCTTGGCACGGGCTTGCTTGCGCTGGCTGTCGCCCCAGTCCTTGTCCGTGTCGATCATCACCGCGATCTGGTCCCAGGCGTGGCGTTCACGCTGGGCCATCCGGATCGTGGTCTGCAGGACGCCGTCACCCCCTTTGCCATGGTGATTCTTGATCGTCAACGCGATCCCGGTGCCTGGCTGGTCCCTCAAATAGGACTGTCGCAGGTGCCGCAGCAGGGCTTCCTCGGCGTCGCCCTCGCAGACGATGAGCAGCGTGCGTTTGACGTGGCGTGCAGGTCGGCTTTTTCCCATGGCGGTCACACCTGCGGCACTGCACCGTAGGCGCCCGCCATGTACTTGGCATAGAAGTTGTCGTCATTGCGCAGACCGATGACGCTGTCGAGGCGCCACGCAGTGCTTTCGCCATCGGCGTCTTTCTCGACCAGCATCACCTGCGACTTGTGCAGCAGGTTCAGAACCTCGGCGGCGTGGCAGGTGAAAAGGATCTGGGCATGGTGCGGGTTGGTGCGTGGGCTGGCGAACAGGTTCAGGATCGGCTCCAGCATGTGCGGGTGCAGGTCGTTTTCGAATTCGTCGATCACGACCAGACCACCGCTGGTCAACGCAGGCAGCAACCGTGACAGCAGGACGAAGGCACTGCGGGTGCCGCTGGATTCCTCCCAGAACGGCAGGGCGTTGGTGGAGCCGTTGCGCCAGCGGTGAATGCCGTGGGGGATCCATACCTTCACGGTACCTTCCCGGCCTGATGGGCGGATGTCCTGTTCGCGCAGTTCGATGTCTTCCAGGCCCAGATCCCAGCCTCTCAGGAGTCGGACCATCTGCTGCCGCAAGGCCGGCTGTGCTGCAAAGAACTCCGATGCGCTGAGCAGATCGCTGTCGTGGTAGGGCACCCGACCTTCGATGTCCACGTTCGTGCCTACCACCTGGTTCGTCCAGCGTTTCACTTCCTCGACACCGTATTGGGCGGCGGTGGACAACAGCGACGCGTTCGGACGCACCTTGCGGGCTTCGCTGGGTTTCAGACCGAAGTTCTGCTGCCGGATCGTATAAGCCTGCTGCTCGTCATTCCAGTCGCGCGTGAAGACGTAGCCGAACCGCTCGCGTTTTTCGTGCAGCGACTCGTGTAGCACCCGCTCGGCCGTGAGGGTCAACTGGTAGCGCCAGATGCCCTGTGCGTCCTCCCCCTCCAGTTCAAAGCGGATCGGCTGGTCGGGTGTCGCCAGGTGAGGCATGACCGGAATGAGGGCACCCGGCTCCATCTGAAACGACCGGCTCATGAACCAGTTCAGGAAGACCAGCGGCTTGAGCAGGGCGGTCTTGCCAGAACCATTCGGGCCGACGACACCCATGACAGTGCTGATGCGCTGGCTTGAGGCAGGGGTGTGTTCCCAGGTCAGCGGCTGCACCTTCTGGTTCAGCAGCATCGACACCTCCGTGGTGTCAGAGAAGCTCTGGAAGTTGGTGAACGAGTAGCGGCGCAGCATGATCGGATGGTGGTCAGGCAAAGAACAGGATAGTTATTGAATCATGTATCAGACAAATTTTTGTTGAAAGTGTCTTTTGATGGCCTGTTTTCGACCTGTTGAACGCCTTTGACACGTCCCGCGTATCCTAGATGCCGACATTCATCCCCCTGGAGACTGGACATGAGCGAGACACTGATTCCAACCTCGACCCCCCGCATCGCGCTGGTCACCGGCGCCGGCAGCGGCATCGGCCGCGCCACCACGCTGACCTTGCTGCGCGCCGGCTGGACCGTCGTGCTGTCCGGCCGCCGCATCGAGCGCCTGCACGGCGTGATCGCCGAGGCGCAGGCCGCGCAGCCGGACGACGACCTGGCCGCGCGCACGCTGGCGGTGGCCGCCGACGTGACGGATGAGGCCTCGGTGGTCGCGCTGTTCGATGCGGTCCGCGCCCGCTTCGGGCGGCTGGACGTGCTGTTCAACAACGCCGGCCTGTTCACGCCGGCCGCGCCGGTCGAGGAGGTGTCGCTGGAGAACTGGAAACTGTCGGTGGACACCAACCTGACCGGCGTGTTCCTCTGTACCCGCGAGGCCTTCCGGCTGATGAAGGCGCAGTCGCCGCAGGGCGGGCGGATCATCAACAACGGCTCGATCTCGGCCCATGTCCCGCGTCCCTGGGCGATCGGCTACACGGCCACCAAGCACGCGATCACCGGGCTGACCAAGGCGGCCTCGCTCGACGGCCGGCGCTGGAACATCGCCGTCGGGCAGATCGACATCGGCAATGCCGCCTCCGACATGACCGTCAAGATGCGCGCCGGCACGCTGCAGGCCGATGGTGAGCTGCGCACCGAGCCAGTGATGGATGTGCAGCACGCTGCGGACGCGGTGCTGCACATGGCCAGTCTGCCGCTGTCGGCCAATGTGCTGTGCATGACGGTGATGGCGACGACGATGCCCTACGTCGGCCGCGGCTGACCCCGCCGGTGGGACGCGCTCAGGGCGTCGGGCAGCCGCCGGACTGCTCGTGGCGCAGATAAAGATCGGTGTCGGGCAACTGCTCGCGCAGGACGTCGAAGGCGAGTTCCGCCAGCACCTGCGCACTGCCGCAGTGCCCGCCGCCGAGGTGCATGGTCAGCACCGCCTCGTCCGGCGTGATCTCCAGCGAGCGCACACGGCCGCTGCTGACGATGTCCTGGCCGCCCTGGGCCTCGCGCACACGCCGCAGTGCTTGCACCACCGGCTCCAGCAGGACCGGGTCACCCGTCCAGATGGGGTCGGCAGGGGGATTCTTCGTGGAGCCTGTCGGGGCTACGTGCATCCAGATGGGGCGGCGAACTAAGGGCATACCCTGATGATGCACCGCCTTCGAGCCTGTCGGGATTGATGTTGGTCAATCTGTTTCCGCCCATCCCAGCCTTCGCCGCAACGCCACGCTGGCGCGGCGCGGTGACCATTCGACGGCATGGTCGTGGCTCAGGTAGATGTCCGTGTCCGGCAATGCGGACTGGATGGCGCGGAAGGCGGCGTCGGCGGTCAGGTCGCTGAGCGGGCAGCTCATGCCCAGGCTGACGAAGCGC
This sequence comes from Sphaerotilus sp., assembly GCF_034519685.1. Lineage (GTDB taxonomy): Bacteria > Pseudomonadota > Gammaproteobacteria > Burkholderiales > Burkholderiaceae_C > Sphaerotilus. Next base: position 669,904 of record NZ_JAXHOF010000006.1, read on the forward strand.
AGCCAGGCTTCGCCCTCGGTCAGGCGCAGGGACTCGATCAGGCCCAGTTCGAGGATGCTGGCGGGCACGGTCGGGTCGCATACCTGGCGCAGCGCGTCGAGGCTGCGCAGCAGGGCGTCGACCGGGCCTTCCAGGGTCAGTTCGGGCACAGGGGCGTGGGACAGCGGCGGTGCGGCGGGGATCATGGGGCAGTCCTCCACAGCGGGTTCAGGCGATGCGGGTTGCGGGCTTTGCGACTATCGACAGTGCAAGGCTCGGCGGTCTTGCGCCGCATCAAGCGGACTGCGCGGGGGCCTGCGCCGTCCGTGCAGTCAGTGCAATCTGACCGGATGTGCCTGTCGTGCCAGCTGCACCTGCTGCGCCTGCTGTTGCAAGGCGTCGAAGGTGAGCGGCTCGGGCTGGTGGAAATGGTAACCCTGGCCCCACTGCACGCCCAACTCCGCCAGCAGCTGCGCCACCGATTCGGTCTCGACGAACTCCGCCACCACCGGCTTGCCCAGCAGCCGCGCCATGTCCACCATCGAGCGCACCATCGCCTGGTGGGTCGGTTCGGTCTGCATGTCGCGCACGAACAGGCCGTCGATCTTCAGCGTGTCGAAGGGCAGCTCGCGCAGGTAGGCGAACGACGCATAGCCCGAGCCGAAGTCGTCGAGCGAGAAGCGGCAGCCCGCGTCGTGCAGCGTCTGCATGAACTCGCGCGCCTGGGCGAGGTTGCCGATGGCCTGCGTCTCGGTGATCTCGAAGCACAGCAGGTCCGGGCGCACGCCGTGCTGCGCGATCGTGGCCAGCACCTGCTGTGCCAGCCCCGGCTCGCGCAGCGACACCGCCGACAGGTTCAGCGTCACCTGGCCGAGCTGGTGCTGCAGTTCGGGGTGGCGGCCGATCAGCGACAGCACCTCGCCGAGCATCCAGCGGTCGATGTCGCCGATCAGGTGGAAACGTTCGGCCAGCGCGATGAACTGCCCCGGCGCGATCAGCTCGCCCCGCACCGGATCCCACAGCCGCACCAGCACCTCCACCCGCAGCGGCCCGCCTTCGCCCAGCGGCTGCAGCCGCTGGAAGAAGATCCGGAAGCGGCCGTGGCGCAGTGCGTCCATCAGCACCAGCGCCCAGTTGGTGGTCTCGCGCTGCGAGGTCTCGCCGACGCGGGCGGCGGCATAGGGTCGCACCTGGCCGCGGCCGTCGCGCTTGGCCAGGAACACCGTCTCGTCGGCCATCTGCATGAGCTGGTCGAAGGACACCAGTTCGCGGTCGATCGGCACGATGGCGATGGTGGCGGACAGCGTGAAGCGGCGCTCCTGCCAGGCGAAAGACCAGTCCTGCAGCGCCGCCAGCACCTGACGCGCCAGCCCTGTGCCCAGGTCGGCCTCTTCGCTGACGACGGCGAACTGGTCGCCGCCGAGCCGCGCCAGGAAGTCCCCCCGGCGCAGCTGCCCGCCCAGCAGATCGGCGAACTGGCGCAGCAGTTCGTCGCCGGCGATGCAGCCGCAACTCTCGTTGACGAGGCGGAACTGGTCGATGTCGATCAGCAGCATCACCGCCGGGCCGCCCGGCGTGGCCTGCCGTTGCAGGCGGGCCAGCAGCTGCGTGACATGGGCGTCGAGCGCACCGCGGTTGTGCAGCCGGGTGACGAAGTCGTGGCTGGCGAGGTAGCCGAGGCGGTCCTGCATGTAGCGGCGCTCGTTGATCTCGTGGCGCAGCTGCTGGTTGACCAGCGTGAGGTCGGCGGTGCGCTCGCGGACCTTGTCTTCGAGGGCGCGGTTCAGCTCGCGCAATTCGCGCAGCAGGTGGCGCCGCTCCAGCTGGTGCGACACCCGGGCGCGCACCTCGTCGGGCTGGATGGGCTTGGTGATGTAGTCCGCGCCGCCGACGGCGAAGCCGTGCGCCACATCGTCCACCCGCGCGGTGCAGAAGATGACGGGGATTTCCGCCGTGCGCGGATCGGCCTTGAGCCGGGTGCAGACCTCGAAGCCGTCCAGGCCCGGCATCATCACGTCGAGCAGGACCAGGTCGGGCTGCAGCCGCTGCGCCAGGTCGAGTGCGCGGGTGCCGTTGGTGGCGATGAGCAGATCGGCGTCGATCTCGATCAGGGTGGCTTGCAGGACATCGATGTTCTGTGGCGTGTCGTCGACGATGAGGATCCGGGGAGTCGGCTGGCTCATGGTGGCAGGGTCTCGGGCTGGAGCGGGTGTAGCGCCTCGCGCCCGGCCAGCAAGGCACGGGCGTACTGCGAGAGACGGTCGAAGTCGTAATCGCTGGCGGCGGCCTGCAGGTTGGCGATGGCGTCGGCGGGCAAGGTGTCGGTGGGGTCGGGCGACTCGGCCTGCGCGGCGAGCTGCGCCAGCGCGTGGCGCACCGGCTTGAGCGCGCCCAGATCGGCGGCCTCGGCCAGCGCCGTCAGCAGCGCGCTGCCGAGGGGGCCGAGGCGGGGCGGGCCGGCGGCGGGCGCTGCGGTGGGGGGGACGGCGGGCGGCGCCGTGGCCTTGTCCGCCACGAATTGCGCGCCAGCGTGCAGCGCCAGCATCCGGTGGATCTCCTCGAAGCCGTAGGGTTTGCCGACGAAGTCGCTGAAGCCCAGGCCGATGTAGTGCCGCCGCTCGTGTTCCAGGCTGGAGGCCGACACGGCCACCACGGGCGGGGTCCGCTCGCCCAGCTGTTCGCGCAGACGCTGCAGCATCTGCATGCCGTCCAGCACGGGCATGCGGATGTCGGTGAAGACGATGTCGTGGCCGCCCTGGCTGGCGGCGCGCAGGCCGGCCAGCCCGTCCGCCGCCGCCTCCACCGCGCAGCCGACCCGGCGCAGCAAGGACACCAGGATGTCCCGGCTGTGCGCGTCGTCCTCGACCACCAGCGCCCGCAGCGGGCTGTCCAGCGCGAGGCGCTGCGGGCCGGTGTGGCGCGGCAGGGCGGCGCTGCCCTCGGCGCTGCGCGGCAGTGGCAATGTCAGGCGGGCCGTGGTGCCCAGGCCGGGGGTGCTGTCGAGCACCAGATCCCCGCCCATCGAGCGCGCCATGTGCCGTGCCAGCACCAGCCCGAGCCCGGTGCCGCCCTTGTCCTGCCCGGCCTGCCCCTGGCGGAACGGCGCAAAGAGCTGCCCGAGTTCCTCGGCCGCCATGCCCGGCCCGCTGTCGCGGACCGTCAGGTGCACCGTGTCGCCCTCGCGCGCCGCCGCCAGCGTGACCTCGCCACGGTCGGTGAACTTGATGGCGTTGCTGAGCAGGTTGAGCACGATCTGCCCGACCTTGGTCCGGTCGGCATGCACCGGCTCGGCCGCCTCCAGCACCAGCGTGGCCGTGAACGCCAGCCCGCGCGCCTGCGCCCGGGGGGCCATCAGCTGCACGATCTCGTCGAGTTCCTGGCGCAGGTCGAAGTGCTGGCGGTGCAGCTGCAGCCCGCCGGCCTCGATCTTGGACAGGTCCAGCACATCGTTGATGAGCCGCAGCAGCCGCTGACCGGCCTGCAGCACGGTGCGCAGCCGGCTGCGGGTGCTGTCGTCGTGCTGCGGTTCGTCGAGCAGGATCTGGGCATAGCCGATCACCGCGTTCAGCGGCGTGCGGATCTCGTGGCTCATGTTGGCCAGGAACATCGTCTTGGCCTGGTTGGCCTGGTGTGCCTGTTCGCTGGCGTGGCGCAGGTCGACCTCCAGCCGGCGCCGCTCCTCGACCTCGGCGCTGAGCTGCGTGTTGCTCTGCGCGAGTTCCTGGGTGCGGTGCGCGACCTGGTCCTCCAGACCGTCCAGCACCTGCTGCATCGCCCGGTCATGGCGCTGGCGCACCAGGACGATGCCGGTCAGCAGCGCGGTGAACGCCAGCCCGGTGGCGAGGATGCCCACCTGCAGCCGGCTGGGCCACGGGGTGTGGTCCAGCCAGCCGGGGCGCATCAGCAGCGTCCAGCGCCGGTCGGCGAACTGCACTTCGGCCTGGGCGTGCAGGTCGGAGGTGAACAGCGTCTCCACCTGGGGTGCTGCGTGCGGCAGCCAGGGCTCCACCGGGCGCGGATGGCGCGTCAGGTCGTGGTGCGAATACACCCCCGCGCTGTCGGCCTGCGTGGCCTCGTGCAGCAGCAGGTCGAGCCGACCGCCGGCCAGCTGCGCCTGCGTGCGCTCCACCATGCGGCCCAGGTCGATCACGGCCGACACCAGCCCGTGCACGCGGGACGCATCATGGCGGCCGTCCACGTCCATGCTGCCGGTCAGCACCGGGGCGTACAGCGTCACCGCGCTCACGTCCGAGGCGGCGCGGGCCAGCGACACATACGGCGCCGTGGCCCGCACGCCGCCAAACGCCACCGCCTCGCGGACCGCGATGTGCCGCTCCGGGTCACCCGTCTCGTCCACGCACAGCAGCGCCTCGTTGCCATCCGATGGCGTGGCCCAGCGCAGCGGGTAATACAGCGGCCGCTGGCGGGCCCGCACCAGGGCGCCCTCGGCGTTCATCTCGCGGATGTACTGACCGTCCTGCCCGAAGGGGCTGTCCTCGAACACGCTGCGGTTCTCGTCCGCCACGCGCTCCAGCCAGCCGAAATGCAGCACCCACGGGCTGCGCGCGGCCATCGGCCGGGCGACGGTGTCGAACTCCTCCTGCACGATCTGGCGCCGGTAGTGGAAGTCGCGCAGCCGCTCGACATCGCTCACCGCCATGTCGATGTGGTTCTGCAGCGCCATGGCCAGCGCACGCGCCTCGCCCTGGAAGGCCTCGGTGCGCGTCTGCACGCCCAGGCTGCCCGCCAGCGACACCGCCAGCAGCGTCAGCCCCAGCCCCAGGCACTGCACCGGGAACGTCAGCATCGCCAGCAGCGTCCGGCCCGACATCCGCTCGCCGGGCTGGGGCGCGATCAGCATCAGCGGCGTCACCAGCAGCAGCCCGACCAGCTGCGCCAGCCCCATGTCCAGCCAGAGCCGCAGCAGCCCGGTGGTGTGGCCGTCCGGTGTGCCGACGAGGCCGAGCAGGCCCCACGCTCCCACCAGCAAGGCGCTGCCCACCGTGCTCGCCAGCGCCGCCACGGCGGCAAAACGCAGCGGCTGCCAGCCCGGATGCTGGCGCACCTGGCGGCGCAGGCCGCGCAGCAGCTGTCCGCTGGCCATCGTCTGCAAGGCGACCACCGCCGCCAGCGTCACGGCCCCCAGCGCCAGGGTGACCGGCGCTCCGCCCTCGCCGCCGGGTAGCCGCGCCAGCCACACCGCGTGGCCGACCAGCCAGCCAGACGCCAGCGCCGGCCAGGCCCGCTGCCGCCAGCGCAGCAGCAAGCCCAGCGACAGCCCCGCCACCGGCCACAGCCCCGCCGAGGCCGCACCCGGCATCGGCCCGCCCACGCCCAGCCCGACCAGCCACGCCAGCAGCACGGCACACGCCGCCTGCAGCGCCCACGGCGGCGCCCGCCGGTGGGCCTGGTGAGGGGCGGTGGCGGCGGTGGCAGCAGCAGCGGTGGCAGTGGCGGAGTCGTGGACCATCCCGATCGCGCAATGCGCGAAACAACAGCAAAACAGCCGCAAAGGATACGGGCGGGTGCGGCGGTACCGTTGCGCCTGGCTTGCCCGGGCCGTCACGGACGGGAATTTTGTGTGGCTGCCGCTAAAGTGGCGCGGTGAATGCCTTGAGGAGAGCCGCATGTCCCGCCCAGTTTCGAGCCTGCCCGTCCAAGCGATCAGCCGCGAGGTGCTGCAGGAAAAATACGCCAAAGGCGCCGAGACGGGCGTGGACGATGTCCGCCTGCGCGTCGCCCGCGCGCTGGCCGAGGTCGAGCCCGACGCGCAGCGCGCCCACTGGACCGAGCGCTTCGCCTGGGCGCAGGCGCAGGGCTTCGTGCCCGCCGGCCGCATCGCCTCGGCCGCCGGCACCACGCTCAGTGCCACGCTCATCAACTGCTTCGTGCAGCCCGTGGGCGACTCGATCGCCGAGCCCGAGGACGGCTTTCCCGGCATCTACACCGCGCTGACCGAGGCGGCCGAGACGATGCGGCGCGGCGGCGGCGTCGGCTACGACTTCTCGCGCATCCGCCCGCAAGGCGCCTGGGTCGGCTCCACCGACAGCCACGCCAGCGGCCCGGTCAGCTACATGCGCGTCTTCGACCGCAGTTGCGAGACGGTCGAATCCGCCGGCAGCCGCCGCGGCGCGCAGATGGGCGTGCTGCGCTGCGACCACCCCGACATCGAAGCCTTCATCCACGCCAAGGACAGCGGCGACCTGCGCAACTTCAACATCTCGGTCGGCGTCACGAACGCGTTCATGCGCGCGGTCGAATCCGACGGCGAGATCGACCTCGTCCACCAGGCCATGCCCGGCCGCAAGCTCCAGGCCACCGGCGCCCACCAGCGCGCCGACGGCCTGTGGGTCTACCGCCGCGTGCGCGCCCGCGATCTGTGGGACCAGATCATGCGGTCCACCTACGACCACGCCGAGCCGGGGATTCTGTTCATCGACCGTATCAATATTGACAACAATCTTGGGTATTGCGAGACGATTACCGCTACGAACCCGTGCGTGACCGGCGACACCCGGCTGGCGACACAGTTCGGGCTGATCCCGATCCGGCAGTTGCATGAATCCGGGCTGCCGCTGGAGGTAACGGTGGACAACCGGGCGCTCGGCCACGCGGAGCGTGGCACGCAAGTGCGGCCGGCGGTCCCGGCGTTCATGACGGCGCGGCAGGCCGAAGTGTTCAAGGTGGTCACGCAGGACGGCCATGAAATCAAGGCGACCGCGTGGCACGACTTCTACACCACCCGCGGCAAGCTGAAACTGTCTGAGCTGGTGCCCGGCGATGAATTGCTGGTGCAGTCGGGCAGGGGGCAGTTCGGGTTTGAAGGCGGGGCGGAGCTGGGCGCGCGGATGTTGACAGTGACCCGCGAAGCGCTGGCGGTCGGGCAAGCGGACATTCGAATCCCGGATGCCGTCTGGTGGGGATCTGAAGCGTGCGTGCGGACGTATCTGGACGGTTTGCATGCCACCTTGCGCACCCGTCATCCCCGCGAAAGCGGGGATCCACGGGAATCACCGACGCAGCTTGGTGTGGGTTCCCGCTTTCGCGGGAATGACGAGGCGGGCGGGGAAACAGAGGCAGGCGGAAATACCGCGGTCAGCGAGAAAGGCGAGCCGGGGTGGCGTGACTCGGCGTGGGTTTCTGCACATCCGGGCTTGTTGCGGGATGTCCAGATGCTGCTGGCAAATTGGGGATTTGTGTCCACTTTGCGCGCATTGGGCGATGCGGACCAGCCCGACCTGCACGCGCTCGCCATTGTCGATCGCCCGGCTTTCACCACCCGCATCGCCGAAATCCTCCCCGCCGGCATCGAGCCGGTTTACGACACGACCCAGGCCGATCACAACACGGTGATCTTCAACGGGCTGGTGACTGGGCAGTGCGGCGAACAGCCCTTGCCGTCCTACGGCTGCTGCTGCCTCGGCTCGGTCAACCTGACGAACTTTGTCCGCCGCCCGTTTGCCGAGGACGCGGAGTTTGACGAGGCGGGGTTTGCCGAGGTGTGCGCGGTGGCGGTGCGGATGCTGGACAACGTGCTGGACACCACCGTGTGGCCGTTGCCGGCGCAGCAGCGCGAGGCGATGAACAAGCGCCGCATCGGGCTGGGGTTCACCGGGCTGGGGGATGCGCTGATCATGCTGGGGCTGCGGTATGACACCGAGGCGGCGCGGGTCGCGGCGCGGCGGATCTCGGAGGTGATGCGGGACGCGGCGTATGGCGCGTCGGTGGAGCTGGCGAAAGAGCGCGGCGCGTTTCCGCTGTTTGACGCGGACCGGTATCTGGGCGGCGACAATTTTGCGTCGCGGCTGCCGGATGAATTGAAGGACCGCATCTACGCCTACGGTCTGCGCAATTCGCACCTGCTGTCGATCGCCCCGACCGGCACCATCAGCCTGGCCTTTGCCGACAACGCCAGCAATGGCATCGAGCCGCCGTTCAGTTGGACCTACACCCGCCGTAAGCGCGAGGCCGATGGCTCGTTCAAGGAATATGCGGTCGAGGACCATGCGTGGCGCCTGTACCGCCACCTGAGGGGGCCGGACGCGCCGCTGACGGCGGCGTTTGTCACCGCGCTGGACATGAGCGCCGAGGCGCACGAGGCGATGGTGGCGGCGGTGGCGCCTTATGTGGATACCTCGATCAGCAAGACGGTGAACGTGCCGGCGGATTATCCGTACGAGGATTTTCAGGGGCTGTATTTCACCGCGTGGAAATCCGGGCTGAAGGGGCTGGCGACGTACCGGCCGAACAGCGTGCTCGGGTCGGTGCTGAGCGTGGAGCCGGCGGCGGCTGCGGCCACGCCGGCGGCGCCGCAACCCCAGCCGCTGACGGTTGCGCCGCAGCCGTCGATGTCGGTGGACGAGGACGGTGCGAACCGCCGCCTGCGCGTGGAGCGGCTGCCGCAGCCGGTGCTGGCGAGTCTGCGCTGGCCGGGGCGGCCGGAATTGCCGTCGGGCAATCCGGCGTGGAGTTACCTGATCCAGCACCCGCACGGGGATTTCTCGCTCTTCGTCGGGGAATTGCCGGCCGAGGCGGGGCCGGACGCGGGGCTGTTTGGCCAGACGCTGCCGTTCGAGGTCTGGGTGAACGGGGCGGAGCAGCCACGGGGATTGGCGGCGCTGGCCAAGACCTTGTCGATGGACATGCGGGCGAATGACCCGAGCTGGCTGCGGCTGAAACTCGATGCGCTGGCGACAGTGGCGGAGGAGCGGGCGTTTGACATGCCGTTCCCGCCGACCGGGGAAAAGCGGCTGTTCCCGGGCGTGGTGGCGGCGACGGCGGCGGTGATTCGCTGGCGCTGCGAGCAGTTGGGCGCCCTGCAGGAGGGCGGGGCGACGCCGGTGCTGGACGCGATGTTCAGCCGCCAGGAGCCGCGCACCGGGGTGGATGGCACGCTGGCGTGGGCGGTCGATATTGAGAATCCCGGCACGGGCGAGCAATTCACGCTGACGCTGAAGGAAGTCACCCTGCCGACGCCGGAGGGCGGGCATGTGACCCGGCCGTGCGCGATCGGGTTTGCCGGCAATTACCCGCGGGCGTTGGACGGGCTGGCGCGGCTGCTGTCGCTGGACATGCGGGTGATCGACCCGGCGTGGATCGGCATGAAACTGCGCAAGTTATTGAACGTCGGCGAGCCGCTCGGGCATTTCATGGCGCCGGTGCCGGGATTGCCGGCGGGGCAACGGCGGCAGAAAGTCTGGCCGAGCACGGTGGCGTATGTGGCGCGGCTGGTGATTCACCGCTACGCGATGCTCGGCGTGCTGGACGAGGAGGGGTATCCCGTCAGCGAAATGGGCGTGCTCGCCACGCCGACGGCGGCGGCGTCCGCCGTGGCCGCGGCTGCGGCGTCCACGGCGGCCCGCGCCACGATGCCCGGCAAGCAGTGTCCCGAATGCGGGAACGCGACGATGATTCACAAGGACGGGTGCGAGTTCTGCACGTCTTGTGGGTATGTGGGGGCTTGCGGGTAATCTCTGGTACTTGGGGAATATTCACCTGGGCGGCGTGGAGGAATTCACGCCGCTTTTTCATTTTTGGGTGGGTGGTGTGACGTTGTGCGGGGTTGTTGGGTGTGGCGGGTAGACTGGGTGTGTGCTGGGTTTCACGGATTTTTAGGGGGGTAGTTATGCGTCAAGGCAAGAAAAAATCTCAATGCCGACAAGGACTTGCGGGCTGTCTTTGTCATGAGTTAGACGTCAAGAGCCAAGTTAGACAGCAGGGCCGTGAGGTCTAAATTACGTTAGGCAATCCAATCTCCAGCCGTCATGTCTTCAATCATTTCTATCGACCTGCTCTCTGATTCGCTGCTTAACGCGGTAGTTGCGGTAGCGGTTGCCTTTTTTGCGTTAATAGGACTTACGCAAGTTGAACTCAGTTAGCACAGAGCTTGGACTTTTGTAGCCATCTCAAATGTACGCCATCGGCACTGACGGTCGAGCTATTTCCTGCCGCATGTAATTCGACATCATCGCCTTCTTGATGCTGTAGATATTCGTCCTCATGTCTCTGGCCAGCGCGGACAGATGGTTCCACGCCAAGATGACACAGGCAATGTGATTCCTCTGCGCCCTGGCAGATCGACACTGGCATTTCTCCATGCCCAGCACCTGCTTGACCTCCCGGTGATACTGCTCGATCTTCCACCTGATCGCGCAGATCTCTCGCGTGTCGTCCACCGAAGTCTGTTCCAGATCATTGGTCACCACCCATTCCGTGCGACCGTTTCCCGTCGCCACCCGAAACAGCTTGACCTTGAGGCTGCCTGGAAACTTGTTCACCTTGACGAGCTTGCCGTGCGCGGCGCCTTGGTCGCTCCACTGCAACTCACTGACGGCCTGATAGGGCGCCTGCGCCTGACTGTCATCGACCAGGCGATTGCTCTTGAGCGGGCAGTAGAAGATCTTGCCCGCACGATGGATGTGCACCATCAGCTCCTTGGTGGCGTACCAGGAGTCCATCAGCACCACGCGGAATGGCAGCTTCTTGCCCGTCATGGCCTCGTCGAACATCTCCTGGACGTGCTGGAGCTTGGTCTTGTGGTCCACCTGCGGGGCGAACACTCGCCAGTCGATGATCCAGTAGCGACCGCTGCGGGGGTTGACGTCATCCCATTACACACAAGCCCCCATCTCCTTAGCGAAGCGCACGCCCCGCACGAAGGTGTTGACCTCGTGCATGCCCAGCCAGAGGGTCTTCGCACCGGGTTCACCGTCATGCTTGCGCCCCAGGAAGCCGCCGAGCTGAGCGATCAGGCGCACCACGGTGTTGAGCTTCGGGCGCTCCTTCGGGGGCTTCTTGCGGTTGAGGATGAACGCCGCCTGCCACTCGATGTCCTCGAAGAACAGCTCGGCCGGCAACTCGGGCAACTGCCGGCCCAGCCGCATCAGCCGGTTGATGCGCCAGGCGATGATCAGGTACATCGCCAGGGCCGTCTCCAGCCGATCGATGTGACCGAGCTGCAGCCGCTCGACCCGGCAGCCCTCCTTGAGCACCAGGAACAGCAGCTCGATCTCCCAGCGGGCTCGGTACCACTCCACCATCTCGGCCGCCTGCTCCAGCGTCTGGACCGCTCGGTTGCTCAGCAGCCGCCAGATCACCGGCTTGGCCCCGACCGGCACATTCACCTCGCTGGCGATCACGCACGTCATCTCGATGGCTGGCCGCCCCGGCTCACCGGCCTTGTCCGGCCCCGCCGCCTTGAGCACCACGCGCTGCGCCCGCAGCTCCTGCTGCACCACTCGCGCCTTGCGCCCTCGCCCGGCCGGCATCTCGAACACCACCGTGCCCAGCGACTCGCTTGCCATCACCTTGGACCACAGCTTGCCCGCCTGCTTGCCCGGCAGCACCCGGTCATGCTGCGCCCTCACCAGCACGTCCACCGCCCAGCCGCTGCACTGTCCACGCTCGAACAGCGCCATCGTGTCCGACTCCCGGTCCCCCACGCACACCAGCCTCGTCTCGGGCAGCCCCTCTGCCAGCCCCACCAGGTGCGCGTAGCTCTCCACCCAGCGCACTCCCTCGTCGATCTGCCCGTCCTGCCCCTTGGGCTGCCGGGCCCAGTTCCACGCATTCACCAGCCCCAGCGGCTCTCGATGCGGCGTCACCGCGTATGTCGGATGCACGTACAGCCCCCGCCGCGCCTCGTAGTTCAGCCGCCCCAGCCCCTGCGCGCTCTGCCCGTCAAACTCCAGCTCCGTCGTGTCCTGCAAGCACAGCACCACCGCCTGCGCCTGCATGCGCCGAACGCTGGCCTGCGCGTGCGCCTGCAGCACCGCTTCCCCGCTCGTGTCCTCGTGCCCCAGGAACCGGTACGCCGCCTGCGTCTGGCCCCAGTCCCCGCACGCCTTCGGAATGCTCGCCCCAGGGCTCTGCGCCAACTGCTCCGCCAGCAGCACCGCTCGCTTGTCCAGCCTCGCGTCGCCCAGCGACAGCGTCCTCAGTTCTTCTTGCGCCCACTTCGTCATCCCGACAGTTTCCCTCACGTCTCCCCGTCACCTCACCGGACAGACTTGTGTGTAATGGGATGGGTTGACGTACAAGCAGTTGACCACACCGATGCCCTTGATCAGGCCATGGGCATTGCCGCTGTACTGCCGCCGCACCAGCTCGATCGCATGGGAGTGGTTCTTGTCCGAGACGCTGTCGTCGAACAGCAAGAAAGCGTTCGGATCAGGTTCGATGGATTTCTCCACCTGCTCCCAGACGATGGCAGGCGTTATGTTTTCGTCTTGCAGGTAACGGTTGATGGCGTCATGCGAGAAATGCGGGTGATGGTCGGCGAAGTAGGTTTGGGTATAGTTGGTCTGGGTGGAGATCAGAAACTGACAGTAGTCGCGTCTTGTCGGCTTCATCATGGCTCCTGTTGAGTTGAGGCAAGCCAATTGTAGGCATATTTAATGAATCCGAACAGCCAGTTGAAACAAGATATTTCAGTGCACATCGGGTGCCGGATCAATCCATGGATCAGAATATGGCACTCAAAACTCAGTTGAGTTTGAAAGTTTCTTTTGCGTAAGTCCTAGTTAAGCATCTTGAAATCCAACTGCCTACACATGCCCGCCTTCGTCACCACCTTCTTTCGCTGGCTCTTCTGCATCGACCCAATCGAAAGCGATGTTAAGGATCCGGTTCAAAAGCTGATGAATGGCATGCGCGTTACATCCAAGTGCCGCTATAACGCATCCGTGCGATTGAAGCGACAGAGTCAGTTTTCTTTTTTATCCACAACAGTATTATCGCTTGGACTAATATTAGTTCCACTTCTTCAGAACTCTGATATTCGGCTCGCCTTCCCTCCGAAGGTTCTTAATATGCTCCAGATCTTTCTCGCGGTCGCTGTGCTCGTTTACTCAGTCATTAACGCCACCGCAAGATACGAAACGCGCTCCGAGGCGCTCAACGAATGCGGCGACAAGATAAAAGACTTGATACGAAATCTGCGGCGTGAAGTAGCTGAGAGCGAATCCTCTGGTGTATCAGTTGATCTGGCAAAATACAATCAACGCTATGACGACGTGAGCATCGATGCAGAGAACCACACCAGAGTTGACTTTATGTTGGCTTCACTTGAAATGAAGTCGGACTACAGATACACCGGATTGCTCCGAGCATTCATGTACTTCAGAGCGGGCGTGCTCTATGCAGTTCCGTATGCAGTCCCAACGCTCTTGCTGGCGGGCGAAGTTGTATTCGTTACCGATATGCTCGGTGTGTCGAAGATATTTACGCCGTTTCTGCAGCCGGTCTCGCAAGATGCCTAACCTCTCGCTGAACCACCGGACCCGCTACGACGGGACGGCTTGGCCCGGCTTGGGGTACACGGTACATTTTCCCAATCCGGGCCAAGCCGTCCCGTCGCAGCGGTCCGGTGGCACGCTCTAAACTGAAGTGCAACACGGCAATGAAAACAACAGGTTGAGCCAATGGGACAAGAGTATTCAAGCCTGAGTCTGGAAGAGCGCACGCAGCTTGGGCTGCTGGTCACGCAGAAGCTGACGCAGCGACAGATCGCCGTGCAACTGGGGCGTTCGGCCTCGACGATCAGCCGGGAGCTGGCGCGAAATCGACACCCGAAGCGGGGCTACCTGGTGGCGACTGCGCAGCAACAGGCCGCCCGGCGCCGGGTGCAGGCCAAGGCCGGGGTGCGCAAGCTCGGCCAGCAGTTCGACACGCCGCTGGGCAAGTGGGTGCGCCACGAGCTTGAGCGGGCCTTGTCACCCGAACAGATCGCAGGCAGGCTCAAGCTGATGAACCCCGAAGACACGACGCAGCGCGTCTCGCACGAGACAATCTACCGTACGTATTCAGCCCCCCGGCATTGACAACATCGTCAAGCCGGTGAAGTCCGGGTAGCGCGCGGAGCGAGCGAGGCGGAGAGTGCTGGGATGGACCAACCCGAAGCCCCTGGCCGTGAGGCCACCGCAGTGCCGAACAAGCCCGAGACGCTGGAGCAATGCCACGCGGTGATCGAGCAGATGGGGCAGGAGCTGGCGAAGCTGCGCGAGCAGGTCAGTGCGCTGCTGGACAAGAAGCTGAACTCACGCAACTCGTCGAAGCCGCCATCGTCGGACGGGCCGGGGGACAGCGGCAACCGGGCACAACGCCGGACCAGCGGCCGGGTGCGGGGCGCGCAGCCTGGGCACAAGGGCACGTACCGGGCGCTGCTGGCGGAGTCCGAGGTGGACGTGATCCACGACTGCCCGCCGCCTGCGGCATGCGAGTGTGGCGGTCCGGTGGCGGCGGGGCGGCCGATACGGCACCAGGTGTTCGACGTGCCGGCACAGGTGAAGGCCGAGGTGCAGGAGTACCGGCTGTACCACGGGGTGTGCGGGCACTGCCGCAAGACACACGCATCGGTGTTGCCGGCGGGGGTGCCGCGCGGACAGATCGGGCCGAGGGCGCTGGCCCTGGTGGGGCTGCTGGGCACGGCGTACCACCTGACGCAGCCCAAGATCCGGGATCTGCTGGCGCAGGTGCTGGGGGTGCGGTTCAGCGTGGGGGCGATCTCGCAGGCGCACGGGCTGGTGGCGCAGGCGTTGAAGGAGCCGGTGCAGGCGGCGGTGAAGACGCTGGCCGCAGCGCCGGTGGTGCATGTGGACGAGACCAGCTACGCGCGAGAAGGCGCGGGGCGGCACTGGGTGTGGACGGTGACGCAGCCCAAGCTGGTGGTGTACCAGCTCTGGTCTTCGCGGGCGCGCTACGTGGCCAAGGAGATGCTGGGCGAGAGCCCGAAGGCCAAGCTGGTCACGGACCGCTATGCGGTGTACGACTGGGTGGACGCCGCGCAGCGGCAGGTGTGCTGGGCGCACCTGCTGCGGGACTTCACGCGCATCAGTCAACGTGCGGGGCAGGCCGGACGGATCGGGCGCCGACTGCTGGGGCTGGGCTATGTGCTGTTCCGGCGCTGGCACCGCAAGGACCAGCAGGTCGCCGCGCAGATGGCGCAGGTGCAGCACCACGTGCGCCGGGCGCTGGAGCGCGGCATCGCCGGCGCCTGCCAGCGCACCGCACTGACCTGCGCCAACGTGCTCAAGCTCTGGCCGGCGCTGTGGACGTTCGTGAGCGACGCGGCCGTGCCGCCGACCAACAACGCCGCCGAGCAGGCGCTGCGCACCATCGTGCTCAAGCGCAAGATCTCGGGGCTGACGAGATCACGCCGGGGCGAGGAGTTCATCGCCCGGGGCTACACGGTGGTGGAGAGCTGCAAGCGCCAGGGCCGTGATGCGCTGGCGTATCTGCGTCAGGCGATGCAGGCGCACTTCACCGGTGGTCTGGCGCCCTCGCTGGTGCCCTCGGGCTGAGTGCGTGGCCGCAGGCTCGGTCCTGCGGTCCTTCAGGTCATCTTCGAACTCGCGCTGCGTCCTTCTCGACGCGGCGTGCCCAGGGCTTTGCGGGTGTCAATACCGGGGGGCTGAATACGTACCAATCTACCAGGCGATCTACATGGTGCCGCGTGGCGAGCTGCGCACCGAGTTGATCGGGGAGCTGCGGCGCAGCCACACCAAGCGCATGCCGCGTGCGCGGGGCACCAGCCGCAAGGGCGGCAACATCGCCAACCTCGTGCCGCTGAGCGAGCGCCCCGCAGAGGTGGACGCCCGGCTGGTGCCCGGCCACTGGGAGGGCGACTTCATCAAGGGGGCTCGCAACGCCAGCGCCATCGGCACCGCCGTGGAACGCCACAGCCGCTTCGTGCTGCTGACCCAGATGAATGGCTGCACCGCCACCCACGCCCTCGACGGCTTCACCCGGCGCTTCAACGGCGTCATCCCCGAGCTGCGCAGGAGCTTCACCTACGACCGCGGTTCGGAGATGGCCCGCCACCTGGAGCTGACCGAGGCCACCGGCATGCCGGTCTTCTTCTGCGAGCCCTACAGCCCCTGGCAGCGCGGCTCCAACGAGAACATGAATGGCCTGGTGCGCCAGTTCCTGCCCAAGGGCACTGACCTGTCCACCGTCACCCCGCAGAAGCTCGCCTACATCGAGTCCATGCTCAATGACCGCCCTCGCAAGATCCTCGGCTTCCGTACTCCTCGCGAGGTCTACACCGAACTCGTCCAGACAAAACTCGCCCAGCGGCAGGCGCTTGCCGCCAAAACTGTTGCACTTCAGACTTGACTCCGCCGGTTAGCTCGAATGTCAGGCATGAAATCCCCACTTGCCCATCCCCAATCCTTCGCAGTGAAATAACCCCCTCATCTCACCCGCGGAGACCCCCATGCCAACCCCCTACGACCCCGACAAACTCGCCGACGCCACCCTGGCCCTGCTCGGCGCCTTCGAGTTCGACAACGGCCGCGCGTGGAAGCGCCACGACTTCGACGTGATGGCCCGCCTCCACGCCGAGGGCTGGATCAGCGACCCTCGCAACCGATACGAATCGGTCCACCTGACCCCCGAAGGGCTGACGCGCGCCAAAGCCCTCGCCGACACCTGGTTCGGCGCCTCTCCCGCCGCCCACTGATCCCCATGCGCCTCGAAGGCACCCTCAAATCCTGGAACGACGACCGCGGCTTCGGCTTCATCGAACCCGCGCAGGGCGGCCAGGACATCTTCCTGCACATCTCCGCCTTCCCGCGCGGCGCCGGTCGCCCGGTGCTCGGGCAGCGGCTGACGTTCGAGGTCGGGCTGAATGCCGAGGGCAAGAAGCAGGCGCGGCGCGTTGACCTGCTCCCGCTGCCCACGCCCGCCCAGCGGCGCATGGCAGAGCGCAGCCAGCCGCAACGCGAGGCGCCGGTGCCGCTGACGCTGGCCAGCGGGGCGGTGTTGCCGGCGTTCGCCGTGCTGTGCGGGGTCATCGCGTTCCGCTGGGGCCTGCCGGGCTGGGTGCTGCTGATGTACGGGGTCGGCAGCGTGGTGTGTTTCCTGGCCTATGCGTTCGACAAGTCCGCCGCCGTCGCCGGCCGCCGCCGCACCCCGGAAAAGACGCTGCTCATGCTCGGCCTGCTCGGCGGCTGGCCCGGCGGCCTGCTCGCCCAGCACCTGCTGCGCCACAAGACCGCCAAGCCGTCGTTCCGCGCCGCGTTCTGGGGGACGGTGGTCGTCAATGTCGCGGGGTTGCTGGCGGTGACCACGCCGGTCGCGCAGGGGCTCCGGCGGATTTCAAGTGGGTGGGTCGATTTGTATTGACAAAGTAATTACAAAAACGGCAAGCTGTCAGCCATGGATGTTCGCTACGAGTTCAACGGCACCACGTTCATGTGGAACGCAGCCAAGGCGGTGACGAATGTGCGCAAGCACCACATCACGTTCGAGCAGGCGGCCCAGGTGTTCTTTGATCCGCTGTTCCAGTTGGTCGACGCGGGTCGAAATGACGAGGCGCGTGATGCCGTGCTGGGCTTCGATGAGGTGGGTCGTGTGCTGTTCGTGGTTCACATTGAGGTCGAAGGCGAGTACATCCGCATCATCTCCGCCCGCAAGGCCACTTCGCAGGAAAGGATCGACCATGATTTCTGACGCACTCAAGACCCGCCTCGCCAAGGACCGTCCGATGACCTCGATCACGCTGCGCATCCCCGTCGATGTGGTCGAGTCGCTCAAGGCGCTGGCACCGTTCCGGGGGTTTTCGGGCTACCAAGGACTGCTGAAGGCGTACATCAGCGACGGGTTGCGCCGGGACGAGGCCGAGTACCACGCGGGACGGACGGCCAAGCTGCTCGCGGAGTTGAAGGCGCGCGGTGTGCCCGACAGCGTGCTCGAAGAGGCCCAGCGCGCCGCCGCCTGAAAACGATCGGGCGGTCGTCGTGAACCGCCCGATCAGGCCTGTGGCGTGACAGCCGAACCTCAGACCGCCCGGCGACCCTTGCCCGCCCGCCGAGCGCGCACCACCAGCGGCACCCCGCCCAGCATCATCATCAGCCACGTCGAAGGCTCCGGCACCGCAGCGGCGATCCCGAAGTCGGCGTGGTACATGCCCAGGTTGCTGACCGCGACGGACTGCGTGCCGAGCTGCGTGCTGCCGTCCATCAGGCGCACGGTGTAGCTGCCAGTGCTCAGGCCGACCACGTTCACCGTGTAGCCGCCGTTGGCGTCGGTCTGCGTGGTGCCGACCACGGCGTTGCTGCCGTTGACGATCTCGACCGTCAGGCCCTGCATGCCTTCGCCGAAGGTGTAGCCGTCCGCCGCCGCGTCGGTCCAGGCATAGCCCCAGACGTATTCAGCCGCGCTGTTGAAGCGGTCACCGAAGTGCTGCACCTGCGTCACGTTGCCCGCGGTCCAGCCCGGGGTGATGCCGATGCCGATCTCGTTGAAGGTCGTGCTGAGCATGCTGTTGCGGTGGCCGGGCGGGTTCTGGATGCCGTTGCCGGTGAGGCCCCAGTCGATCGCGAAGCCGGCGTGCATGTAGGCGACGTTGTTGGTGAAGTTCGGCGCGATGTTCTCGCCCAGCGCGCCCCAGTTGACGTACCCGGCGTCCTCGAAGCGCTGGCTCAGCCCCGAGGTGTAGGGGGGCACGTTGTGCGGATTGGTGGTGGTGCCCGCGTCGAGCACGACCAGCTTGGCGTATTCGAGCGAGGACTGGCCGAGGTTGCCGTTCCAGGTGTAGGGGTGCAGCACGCCCGCGCCGGGCAACTGGTTCCACTGGTACAGCAGGTCGCCCGGGTTGACCTTGAAGAAATCGAGCGCGTTGGCCACCGCGTTGCCGCCGGTCAGGGTGTTCCAGTAGCCCGAGTTCCAGACCGTGCCATTGCCGGCATTGGCGCCGGACGAGGCCACCACTCCCCCCAGCGCCGACGCCGAGACGCCCAGCATGCGGCCGAGTTCGCCTTGCGGATCGGCGCGGAAGCGGTTGATCTGGTCGAGGCTGGCCTGTTCATCGGCCGTGGGCAGCAAGGAGCCCACCGAAATCGCCGCCTGTGCCATCGCCTGGGCGGGCAGGGCGCATGAAAACGCCACGAGCGCCGCCAGCAGGAGCGGGCGGGACTGCAGGGGCACGGCAGGGCGGGAGATCAGGAGGGGCATGGGGTCAACCGGCAAGCAGGGGGTGAGATCGAGACAGGTCGCAAAGCCCCTGGAAACCAATAGGTACTCTGCAGGACCAAGTGTCTTGCAGGTGCGGCCGTGCCCACAACGCCGTGAATGCGGGGGCTCTCTGCAACAGAATGTTTCTCGAAACCGGCCCTGCACCGCGCGCTGCGGCACGACGCCCGCCCCATGTCCCGCCCCGCACCACGCGGCTGGAGATCGGCGGGTATTCACATGGGCGGCGTGGAGGAATTCACGTCGTTTTTCATTTCTGGCCGCCAAGCGTGGAATAGTGCACGGCTTGCGTGTACCCTGTTTTGGTCGGGAGGAAATTCCAGAATCATGAAAATATCTTGATGGCGATATTGCGCTCGCTGGACCCGGTGGAAAGGAGAAGTGACACGCGTTGAACGGCAGAACCCAGTGGATCGATTGGGCCAAAACCATCGGTATTTGGCTCGTCGTGTTCGGACATATCCCCGGCAATCATCTGGCTGTGTCGGAATTCATTTATGCATTCCACATGCCCTTGTTCTTTTTTATTTCGGGCTATCTGGCGAAGTCCCGGTCGGTCGTGGAAACAGCGAGGTCGGGTGTCGTGCGACTCCTGATTCCCTACGCGATGTTCTATGTGCTGACCTGGCTGTGGTGGTACTTTTTCGGATTTCTTCGGCATCCCGAGTGGTTCAGCCATCTGCCGGCCTTCCAGGCGGCGCTGGTGCAACCACTGTTCGGCATGCTGTTCGGCGCCGGTTATGGGACCAGCCTGTCCAACATGATCAATGTGCCGCTCTGGTTCCTGGTCGGACTGTTCAACGTGAGTGTGGCGTTCTCGGTGGTGGATGCCCTGAAATCCTGGCCGATGAAATTCATGTGCGCCGCGCTGCTGTCAGGCATTCCCTATGTGCTGACCAGCCGAGGCATCGATCTGCTGTTTTCACTGGACAGCGCGCTGATGGCGCTCCCGTTCTATGTCGGGGGGAAATACGCCGCTGAAGCTGGTCTGGTCGAACGTTGCGCGCCCGCCTGGGCGGACAAGAAGACAGAAGGGTATCTCCGCCCCCTGGTCATCGCACTGTCATTTGCCGCGGTCGGTCTGGTCGCGGCGGCAAATGGCCGGGTGGACATCAACCACGTCAGCTATGGAAAACATCCCCTGCTGTTCTACTTCGGTGGCCTGGCCGGCATTGTTCTGGTCTGGGCCGTGTCGGAGTGCTGTGCCCGATGGATATACGGGCCGACCGTGTTCACGATTTCTCGCGGGGCCATCGTCATACTGGCCCTGCATGCCATCGTGACCAGCCTCTTCCTCGCGTTGCTGCGCACGCTCGGTGTTGACCAGGGCCTGCTGCTGAATGCGGCCATTTCCGCGGCCGTGGTGATCATCTGTGTGCCGGTCATCGAGTTTGTCGAGTCGGAGGCACCCAGGCTGATGGGCAACCGAAAAGCGGCGCCTGGCTGACGCTGCACCGGGGTCAGCGACTGAATACCGGCCGCAGCGCGGCAGGCCGACGCCACACAGGGGCTGGCGTCGGCGGCGGGGGGCGGAACCAGATGCTCTTGGGGCGGCCTGTGGCGGTGCGGCTGTACACGCTGTCGCCGTGGGCCTCCTGCTTGTGGGCGAGCAGCAGTGTGGAAAACACCTTGCGCTGGCACAGGCTGCAGGTGATCGAACGATTGCCGATCATGCCGGGGGCGACTGGCGGCGTCTTGGCCAGTTTGCGGCGCACAGGCGCTGCGGCCGCAGTCGGAGTTTCACCCCCGCATTCCAGGGGGTCGAGATGGCTTGACATGCATTTATTTTTGTAATGGACATGGATTATTTTTCATGTCCGGGGCCAGTCGTAACTAAATATTGCCGTCTGTCAAGGCAATATTGTGTCTGTCCCCGATCCTAGCGCCCCCGAATCAAGGGTATGAACCGCCCCAAATGGCTAATCTGATAAATCCGGCAACTGTTGGCAAACTGCGGTACCGCAGAGGACTCAGCCCGTGTGCGATTTCACCCACTGCACGATCTGCGCGGCACCCATTGCCCCACTCTGGCGCGCGATTTCCCGGCCACCGCGCAGCAGCACCATCGTCGGAATGCTGCGGATGGCGAACTGGCTGGACGCTGCGGGGCTGTCGTCGCTGTTGACCTTGGCGAAGACCGCGCGGCCCTTGAGTTGCGCCGACGCGGCCTGGAACTGCGGCGCCATCTGGCGGCACGGGCCGCACCACGGTGCCCAGAAGTCGACCACGACCGGCAGTTCGGTCCTGCCCGCGATGGTGGCGAGGGTCTGGTCGTTCAGCTCGACCGGCTGCCCGTCGAGCACGGGCTTGCCGCAGCGGCCGCAGGTGGGGTCGTCGTGCAGGCGTGTCTCCGGGACGCGGTTGACGGCCAGGCAGTGGGGGCAGGCGATGTGCATGGTGGGGCCTCGAACATACAGTGGATGGTATGCCGGGCAGATGGTGGGTCAGGCCTGCGCTTTCAAGGCTCAGTCGTGCACAGGCGCGAACATCGGCGCGGGTGGCGCGCGTCGAATTCCACCGCCACCCACCGTGGCAGGCGTGTGGTTGGTGACCACTTGCAGGTGCGCGGTCATGGCCTGCAGCGCCGATGCGCGCAGGCTGGACGCCGCCGTGTGCGTCTGCAACTCGCCGTAGAACACCAGGTTGCCCGCGGCACAGTCGGTGATGCAGGCACCGAAGTCCTGCAGTGCGCGCGCCAGCGAGGTTTCCGGGCCGGGGTGCAGGCCGAGCGAGCGCAGGTCGAGTTCGGGTGGCAGCGCCAGCAGGCTGCCCATGTGGAGATTGCCTTGTATGCCGTAGCGCCGTCCGTCGCCGTCATCGGCCGAGGAGGCTGGCCAGACCCACGCGCGCCCGTCCGGCCCGACGCGGTTGAGGGCCTGCGGCTGCACGGCAATGGCCAGTGCGTGCGGGATGCCGTGTTCGAGTTCACCGCTGCGGATCAGCCCGCCCAGCGCGGAGCCGCCGTAGGCGCGCGCGCCGTGCCAAGAGGGGTACACGCCAGCACCGGTCAGGCTGTTGACCACCACGACCGTCGCCACGATGCGGTCCGGTCCGACCCGTTCGGCTTTCCACAGTTCGGTGACCGTGCGCCGTGTCGCGTCGATCAAGTGGAGCGCGCCATCTGCCATTGGATCGGGCCGCGCCTGCCGCGGTACGCGCACGCGGTGGACGGGTTCCGCCTGCCCGCGTCGGTAGACCAAGACGGTGGGATCGTCGGCTTGGGCGATGAAGACCGGGTGGCTCCACTGCAGGGTGTTGACCGTGGCGCCGCGGCCGGGATCGAAGCGTGGGCTGCGGATCGGGGCGAAGCGTGCGCCATCGCCCAGTGCGGTGTTCCAGGGGCTGTCCGAGGCGAACGGCCACTGCGCCGGGTCGCGCGCCGGGTGCCTGGCGCCGGACAGGCCCGACAGCGGGTGGAGGCACCCGCCGAGCACCACCGCGCCGGATGCGGTCAGCAGTGCGCGGCGTGCGGTCACAGCGGCAGTTCGGTATAGAAGCGCCCGCCGTGGAAGATCAGCGGCGAGGCATCGGCCCGGTAGCGGCATTGCTCGACCTCGCCGACGAAGATGACGTGGTCGCCTTCCTCATAGCGGCTGCGGTTGTGGCATTCGAGCACGGCCGCGGCGCCTTCGATCAGCGGCACGCCGCCCGTGCCCTCGCGCCAGTCGAGATCGGCGAAGCGGTCTGCGCCGCGGGTGGCGAAACGCTCGGCCAGGGCGCGTTGTTCGGCGGCGAGGATGTGGATGGCGTAGTGCGAGCCGTTGGCGAAGGCCGCCATCGAGCCGGCTTGCAGCGACAGGCTCCACAGCACCAGCGGCGGCGACATCGACACCGAGTTGAAGGAGTTGGCGGTCAGCCCCACCGGCGAGCCGTCGGCGGCGCGGGCGGTGACGATGGTGACACCGGTGGCGAAGAGGCCGAGCGCCGAGCGGAAATCCTGCCGGGTGAAGGGTGAGGCTTGCATGGCGCGGATTGTCCGCGATTACCCGCATGGCCGTGGCCGGCCCCCAGGAGGCCCGGCTTCTAGAATCCGCCCATGGTCCAACCCGCTCCTACCGCTGCCGCTGCACCCCGTCCCCCTGTGCGCCCCCCCGGCGCCGCCGCGACTGCCCAGTGGCTGATGCGCTGGTGGCGGCTGCTGGCGGTGCTGGTGCTGGGCTTCGCGTCGGGGCTGCCGCTGGCCCTGACCGGGCAGGCGATGCAGGCCTGGCTCAGCCTGGAGGGGGTGGACGTGGCGACGATCGGCTTCCTGAGCCTGGTCGGGCTGCCGTACACCTTCAAGTTCCTGTGGGCGCCGCTGATGGACCGCTTCGATCCGCCCTTCCTCGGGCGGCGGCGCGGCTGGCTGGTGCTGACGCAACTGGCACTGGCGGGGGCGCTGCTGCTGATGGCGGACACCTCGCCGAAACACTCGATGCAGATGTTCGCGCTGCTGGCGGTGGCGGTGGCCTTCCTGTCGGCGTCGCAGGATGTCGTGATCGATGCCTACCGGACCGATGTATTGCCCGCTGCTGAGCGCGGAATGGGCTCCTCGCTGTCGGTGCTGGGCTATCGGCTGGCGATGATCCTGTCGGGCGGGGTGGCGCTGATCTGGACGGACCCGGCCAATGTGGCGGCCGGCGCGGCGGTGGGCAGTGGCGCGGGCTGGACCTGGCCGGAGGTGTACCGGCTGATGGCGGCGCTGATGGTCGGCGCCGCGGTGGTGTCGGCGCTGGCGATGCCGCGGCTGAAGGTCACCGTGCGGCCGGAGAGCGTGGCGCGCAATGACCTGGTCGGCTTTGTCGCGGTGCTGGCGGCGGTCGCGGTCGGGTATGTGCTGACGGACCAGGTGCTCGGGAAGCTGGCCGGCGCGCTGCTGCAGCCCTTGCTGGAGTTCACCACGCTGCCGGCGCCGCTGCGCCAGCGCTGGGTCGATCTGCTGGGCCTCGTGCTGGGCATCGGCGTGACCTTGCCGCTGGCGGCCTGGGCGGCGCACAAGGCTCGCTTCGACACGCTGCTGGGCGGGCTGCAGAGCTATTTCAGCCAGCCGGGAGCGTGGGCCTTCCTGGGCTTCATCGTGCTGTACAAGCTGGGCGATGCCTTCGCCGGTTCACTGATGACGCCGTTCCTGCTGAAGGCGATGGCCTACGGGTCGGCCGAGGTTGGCGTGGTCAACAAGGTGATCGGGCTGTGGCTGACGATCGGCGGGGCGCTGCTGGGCGGGGCGCTGATGCTGCGGCTGGGGCTGTGGCGCTCGCTGCTGCTGTTCGGTGTGCTGCAGATGGCCAGCAACCTGGGCTTCTGGTGGCTGGCGGTCAATGGCAAGGGCGCCCTGCCGGGGCTGGTGGTGCCGGCCTTCGACTGGGGTTTCCTGCATCTGGCGCAGGCCACCCCGGTGGACGGCGGCCTGCTGATGGTGATCGCCTTCGAGAACCTGTCCGGTGGCATGGGCACGGCGGCGTTCGTCGCCTTCCTGATGAGCCTGACCAGCCAGCGCTTCTCGGCCACGCAGTACGCACTGCTGTCGGCCTTTGCGTCGGTCGGGCGGGTCTGGGTCGGGCCGCTGGCTGGGGTGCTGGCGGAGTCGATCGGCTGGCCGACCTTCTTCCTCGTGTCCACGGTCGCGGCGCTGCCGGCGTTGTGGATGCTCTGGGGCTTGCGCGAGACGGTGCAGGCGCTGGAGGTCGATCCGGCCACCGTCGCGCGCGACGACTGACGCCCGTCGGGCACCTGTTCAATTTGGAGATTCAGCACCATGCGCCAGGATCTGGAATCGGATCTCGTCGAAGACGCCACCATCACCACCCGCATCGACCGCCACGGGCAAGGTTGCGGCTGTGCCTTGCATGGTCGGCGCCTGTTCACTGGCCTGCTGGCAGGGGCTGCCGCGACGGCGGCGCTGCCGGTGCTGGCCCGCGAGGGGGTGGAGGTCGGGGGCAACTCGAAGTTCACCAAGCTGGTGTCGGCCGAGGAGATCGAGGCCGCCGCCCAGCAGCAGTACCTGCAGCTTCGCCAGGAAGCCAGCGGCAAAGGCGCACTCGCCCCCGCCGGCCACCCGCAGCAGCAGCGCCTGCAGTTCATCGCCGACCGCCTGATTCCCCACACCCTGGAGTGGAACGCCCGTGCGAAGGGCTGGAAATGGGAGGTCAGCCTGATCGGGTCCAAGGAGCTGAATGCCTTCTGCATGCCGGGCGGCAAGATCGCGTTCTACCTTGGCATCCTGCAGACGCTGCAGCTCACCGACGAGGAAGTGGCGATGATCATGGGCCACGAGATGGCCCACGCCCTGCGCGAACACGCCCGCGAGCGCATCGGCAAGCAAACCGCCACCCGGGTCGGCGCCAATCTGTTGAGTTCGTTGCTCGGCCTGGGAGGGCTGGGGGATGCCGCGCTGGGCCTCGGCAGCCAGCTGCTGACGCTGAAGTTCGGTCGCCAGGACGAGTCGGAGGCGGATCTGGTGGGCATGGAACTGGCGGCACGGGCCGGATACAACCCGCGCGCCGGGGTGACGCTGTGGCAGAAGATGGCCGAGGCCAGCAAGGGCGCGCCGCCGCAGTTCCTCTCGACCCACCCGTCCAGCAGCACCCGCATCCAGGAGATCGAGGCCAGTCTGCCCAAGGTCACGCCGCTTTTTGCCCGCGCAGCACGACCGCCTCGCCAGTTCGGCCCGCCGGCGCTGCGTGGCAACGGCGGCTGAGCCGGCTCACCAGCGGTTGGGCAGCGGCTTGAGCAGGTGCAGGCTGCGGCCTACGGTGGCCGTGTAGCCACCGCGCTCCAGATCCTTGAGCAGGCGGCTGACCATCTCGCGCGAGCAGCCGATGCGGCTGGCGATCTCGGCATGGGTGAGGCGGCTGATCAGGCGGCGCGTGCCGTCGTCCTGTGCCACGGCCAGATCGTCGAGCAGCGCGACCAGACGGCCGTAGCTGTCCATCAGCGCCATGTTGCGCGCGTCCCGGGTGGCCGTGCGGGCCCGGGTGATGACCTTGGCCAGCAGCTCGAAGGCAAACTCCGGGTACTGCGCGATGTGTTCCAGCAGCGTCGGGCGGGTGATGACGACACAGGTCGTCGGCTCCATCGTCACCACGCTGGCGGCACGCGGGCCGCCGTCCAGGCTCATCTCGCCGACGAACTCGCCGCTGCCGTAGAGCCCGAAGGTGATCTCGCGGTCGTTCGGACCGAGCGAGAAGACCTTGATCCGGCCCGAGAGCACGATGTAGAGCGTGTCACCGAACTCGCCCTCCTGGATCAGGATGACGCCCTTGCGGTAGCGGCGCGGCACCGCCCGCCGCGCCAGGGCGTTCAGGGCGGGGGACAACCTCAGCTCATCCAAGGTCGTTTCCGAAGCGTTGCTGGTACGTGTTGTTCTGGGCATCGTCCTTCACGATAGGACAAGCCTGAACCATCCGCAAGCGTGATAAGCATGTCTCTGCAGCGTCGCTCAATGGGCGGCCTCATGGCCGAGCACCGAGACGATCGGCGGCAGCATCGCCACCTGCCGCACCAGCTCGCGGATGCTGGCCGCCTGGGTCTTCTGGCGCACGCTGGCGATCTGGGTGCGCACGGTCGACACCGCCACACCGAACTTGCGCGCGATGGCGCTGGGTTCGTCGCCGCCGCACAGTGCGGTCAGCACCATGCCTTCCGCATGGGTGAGGCTGTGGACGCGGGCGAAGTGCTCGACGCTCAGGGCCTCGCAGACCTGCTGCTTGCCGAACACCAGCAGGACCGCATCCCCTCCGCGTATGCCGAGCGGGCTGCTCAGCGGCACGACCGCCACGGTCTCGGCATGCGGCGCTTCTCCGAGTTTCAGCAGGCAGCGACGCCCGCCGGCCGCTTGTGTCAGCGCGCGCTGCAGCACGGGCTCGTCGGCGCTGCTCCGCGCGTGCAGCTGGCCGTCCTGCAGCCGGCAGCTGCCGTGGGCTGAGGTGCAGTGCTGGTGGCCCATCTGGTTGGCCTGCACCAGGTGGCCGGTGGTGTCGAGGAGCAGCATGCCGTAGTCCAGCGCGTCCAGCGCTCCGGTCAGCATCTGCATCAGCCACAGCGCACCATGCGCTGGCAGCTGGGCCGCCGCGTCGGTGCCGGGTCGGTCGAGGCGCTCACGGACCGGGGAAGAGGAAACGTTCAGCATGGCGATGACTCCTGATCGGCCCTGCGAATCCCCCCGAACCCGACAGCGACGACCCCGCTACGTTATCGCGCTGTCACGCTCCGAAAGTCCAGTTTTTGCACCCGAAATGCGTGATGTATTGCCTCTCGGCTGGTTACGCGCATTACCGACCGCCATGCTGCGGTGCAGCGCGCTCCGTGCCAAGGCCGGTCAGGTGCCCCCGACATACTGGTTCGTGAGCCGCTCCTCGCCGAAGCTGCTCTCCGGGCCGTGGCCGGGGATGAAGACGGTGTCGTCGCCCATGGGCCACAGGCGCTGGGTGATGGAGTCGATCAGCGTCTGGTGGTGGCCGCCGGGGAAGTCGGTGCGGCCGATGCTGCCGGCAAACAGCACGTCGCCGACGAAGGCGCGCTGGATCTCCGGGCTGTGGAAGACGACATGGCCGGGCGTATGGCCGGGGCAGTGGCGCACGTTGAGCGTGTGGGCGCCCAGCGTCACGGTGTCGCCGTCCTGCAGCCAGCGTGTCGGCGTGAACGGCTCGGCAGGCGGGAAGCCGAACATGCGGCTCTGCTGCGCGAGGCCGTCGATCCAGAACTGGTCGCCGGGGTGGGGGCCGATGATGGGCAGGTTTTGTTCGCGGGCGAGCTGGCCGGTGCCGCCGGCGTGGTCGATGTGGGCGTGGGTGAGCCAGATCTGTTCGAGCTTCAGGCCGCGGCGCGCGACCTCGGCGAGCAGGGCTGGCAGGTCGCCGCCGGGATCGATGACGGCGGCCTGCATCGTCTGGTCATCCCAGACGAGGGAGCAGTTCTGGGCGAAGGCGGTGACGGGGTGGGTGTGGTAGCGCAGCATGGGCGGGATTGTCCATGGTGGCGCCAGAATTTCCGTGTCGCCGGGAACCGAGTCCGGTCTGCGCGGCACCAACCCGGCGACTGCCTGTCCCGCCCACTGCCTGCTTCCGGATTTTCTGGAGATTCCCATGCCGAACCCACCCGCCTCTCGCCGCATGCTGCTGAAGCACGGCGCCGGTTTGATGGTTGCCACGTCCGCGTCGATCTGGCCCATGCCGGCCCTGGCCCGTGACAAGGTGCTGCGCCCCACGCCGTCGCAGACCGAAGGGCCGTTCTACCCCGTGACCCTGCCGGCCGACAGCGACTTCGACCTGCTGCGCAACGGCCGCGCCGTCTACACCCCCGGCCAGGTCGCCTGGGTGAGTGGCACCGTGACCGACACGCAGGGCAAACCGCTGGCCGGCGGTGTGGTGGAGATCTGGCAGTGCGACGAAGCCGGCCACTACCACCACCCCGGCGACGGCAATCTGGCGGACGCGGCCTTTCAGGGCTTCGGCCAGGTCACGCTGGTCCGGGACGGCCGCTTCCGCTTTCGCACCCTGAAGCCTGCGCCCTACACCGGACGCACGCCGCACATCCACGTCAAGGTCAAGCTCGGCACGCAGGAACTCCTGACCACGCAGTTCTATGTGCAGGGCGACCCCGGCAACGCGCGCGACGGGCTCTGGCGCCGCCTGGGGGAAGACGGCCAGGCCGCACTGACCCGGCCGTTCGTGCCGGGAACGGACGGCTTCCGGGCGGACTACGCGGTGGTGGTCCGCGCCTGACGCCGCGGCGCCGAGAAGGTAGGCTCGCCGACATGGATTCACTCACGCAAATCGCGCTTGGCTCGGCCGTGGCCGTCGGGGTCATGGGCCGGCACACCGCCGCGCGCAAGGCGGCGGCCTGGGGCGCCGTGGCCGGCACGCTGCCCGACCTGGACGCGCTGCTCGACCACGGTGACGCACTGCTCAACATGGTGCTGCACCGGGCCGAGAGCCACGCGCTGCTCTACCTCACGCTGCTGGCGCCCCTGCTGGCCTGGGCGGTGTCGCGGCTGCATGGCGAAGCGGCGCTGTTCCGGCGCTGGTGGCTGGCGCTGTGGCTGGTGCTGATCACACATCCGCTGCTGGACACGATGACCGTCTACGGCACGCAGCTGCTGCTGCCCTTCACCCGCCACCCGTTCGGCGTGGGCAGCGTGTTCATCATCGATCCGGCCTACACCCTGCCGCTGATCGCTGGCGTGGTCGCCGCGCTGCGGATGCGCGACGGTGCGCGGGGCCTGCGCTGGAACACGGCGGGGTTGGTGCTGTCCACCGCCTACCTGGGCTGGAGCGTGTTCGCGCAAGCCCAGGTGATGCAGGTGGCCCGCGCCTCGCTGCAGGCGCAGGGCGTGGCGGCCCAGCGCCTGCTGGTCACCCCGTTGCCGCTGCAGACCCTGCTGTGGCGCGTGGTCGCGCTGCCGGACGACCCGGCGGACCCGCAGTTCCGCGAGGCCGTCGTGTCGGTCTTCGACGGCCCGCGTCCGGTGGACTGGGCGCAGCACGACCGCGGCGCCGGCTTGATGGCACAGCACGGGCAGGCCGCCCCGGTGGCACAGCTGACCCGCTTCGCGCACGGTTTCGTGAAGCTCGCGGCCACCCCCGACGGGCAACTGCGCATCACCGACCTGCGCATGGGCCAGGAGCCCGTCTACGTCTTCAATTTCGACCTCGGGCCGCTCGATGCGGTCGGCAGCGTACCGGCCACGCAGGTCAGCGCCCGCCCGGCCATCGGCCCGACGCTGCGCTGGATGTGGCAGCGCCTGCCCAGCCCGTAGACTGCCCGCCCTGAGACCCTGTCTGGAGAATGTCGCTTGAAACTGAAAATGGCCGAGAAGTCGCTGTTCGCGATCCTGCTGCGATCCCCCTGGTGGATCAGCCTGGCGATCGGGGCCGTCATCGGGCTGGTGGCCGCCGCTGCGCTGCCGCCGGATTTCCGCGTCGCGGGGGCCGTGTCGGGCTTTCCGTTCTTTGTCATCAGCGTCATGGCCGCGCGCCGTCAATGGGGGCAGCCCAGCGCAGCCCAGGTGGCCCGAACGCTGGAGGCGGTGAGCGCGATGCCGTGGCCCGCCTTTGCCCGCGCCCTGGAAACCGCGTTCCAGCGCGACGGCTACCAGGTGCAGCGCGGCACAGCCCCAGGTGTCGACTTCGTGCTGGAGCGCCAGGGCCGCACCACGCTGGTCAGCGCACGCCGCTGGAAAGCCGCGCGCATCGGGCTGGAGCCGCTGCGTGAGCTGCAGGCGGCGCGTGTGGCGGCTGATGCGCAGGACGCGCTGTGCATCGCTCTGGGCGAGTTCACCGACAACACCCGTCCTTTTGTGCGCGAGCACGGCATCACCTTGTGGCAATCGGCCGAGCTGGCGAAGACCCTGCAGAGGATCCCGCTGAACGCCTGAGCCCTTGAACCCTTCCCTGGAGCCCCACCATGCGCCTGAACCTGTTCCTCCCGGTGGTCCTGATGACCGCCAGCCTGGCCAGCACCCCTGGCTTCGCGCAAGCCCCCGCCGCGCCGGCTGGAACCGCCGTGGTGGTGCGCGGTCTGACGGACCCGTGGGCGATGGCCTTCCTGCCGGACGGGCGGATGCTCATCACCGAAAAGGCCGGACAGCTCCGCATCGCCACCCCGGACGGCCGCCTGTCGCCACCGCTGGCCGGCCTGCCCGCGGTGGCGGCGACCGGGCAGTGCGGCTTGCTGGATGTCGTGCTCGATCCGCAGTTCAGCGAGAACCGCCGCCTGTTCTTCACCTTCGCCGAACCCGGCCCCGGCGGTAACAGCACGGCTGTGGGCAGCGCGCGCCTGGTGGACGACCAGTTGCGCGAGGTGCGCACCCTGTTCAGCCAGCGGCCCAAGGTGAACAGCGGCCACCACTGCGGCGCGCGCATCGTGTTCGATCGCCAGGGCCACCTGCTGGTGGGGCTGGGCGACCGCTTCAGTGCCAAGGACGAGGCGCAGAACCCGGCCAACCACCTCGGCAAGGTGGTGCGGCTCACCACGGACGGCCGTGTGCCGGCGGACAACCCCTTCGTGGCGCGCCCTGGTGCGGCGCCGGAGGTGTTCAGCCTCGGCCACCGCAACATCCAGGGCGCGGCGCTGCACCCGGTGACGGGCGAGCTGTGGGCCAGCGAACACGGGCCGCAAGGGGGCGACGAAATCAACGTGGTCGAGGCCGGACGCAACTACGGCTGGCCGCTGGTGACCTACGGCCGCAACTACGTCATCGGCACGCGCATCGGCGAAACCGGGCCGAAAGCCGGCTTCGAGCCGCCGCTGCACCACTGGGTGCCGACCTCGATCGCCCCCAGCGGCATGGCCTTCCTGAGCAGCGACCGCTACCAGACCCGCTCCCCCGACTGGAAGGGCAGCCTCTTCATCGGCGCCCTGCGCGGCCAGGCGCTGGTGCGGTTGACGCTGGACGGCCGGCGCATCACCGCCGAGCAGCGCCTGCTGGAAGGCCAGGCCCGCATCCGCGATGTGCGGCAGGGGCCGGATGGCTGGCTGTACCTGCTGACGGATGGGGCGGGCGGGCAGGTGCTGCGGGTGTTGCCTTGAGCGGGCGCGGTCTGAGGAGGCTGGCCGCTACAGCAGCACCACCTCGTCACTGAAGCGATCCTGCACCCGCTGCCCGTTGCACAGCACGGAGTAGATCCGGGCGTTCAGCCGCGCCTTGCGGGCGTGCAGCGTTGTGGTGAAGGCGTCGCTCGGTTGGCAGTCGCCGTCGGAGAGCATGAGCACGTCGGCCTTGAGGTAGGCGGGCTGCTGCTCGATGAGGTCCATCGCGTGCTGGAGCGGCGTCTCGAAATCGGTGCCGCCGCCGAAGCCCTGGCGCAGGAAGGCGAGCAGGCCGGCGGCGTCGTGGTGGTCGGTGGTGCCGTCCATCGTGAAGGTGCGGGTCTGGCCGCTGGCGCCGAACAGGATGACGTGCAGCGAGCGGTTTTCCGGCTTGAGGATGCCGGCCACGGCCAGCAGCAGCGCCTTGGCCTTGAGCAGCGGCTCGCCCTGCATGCTGCCGGAGGTGTCGAGGCAGGCGACCACGGGGCCGGTGCGTTGCTGGCGCGACTCGGTGGTTTCGCCGTTGATGAGGGTGCTGCCGCTGAGTTCATAGGTCAGCAGGTTGTTTTCCAGCAGTCGGGCGTAGAACAGCGTCTCCAGCGTCTCGTCTTCGAAGTTGAGCAGCTCGCTGGGCAGCAGGCGCATCAGGTCGTTGCTGCGGTGCGTGCCGTGGACTTCGCTGCGGCTGGCCTGGGGGATGCGGGTCTGGCGCTTGATTTCTTCGGCGATGTGCTGGCGGCCCAGCTTGCGCACCAGCTCGCGGATCTGGGGGTTCTGGCGGATCTGCTGGGCGAGGGCGGTGAAATCCTCGGCGCCGGTGCGCAGGTCTTCATATGAAAACCCCGCGTCCGGGCAGGCGGCCAGCAGTGCCTTGGCTTTTTCGGCGAGGTCGCTGATGTCGGTCAGGGTCTGGCGGTAGGTTCTCAGGCGCTGGCGGATGACCGGTGGGAGATTCTCGTCGTCGATTTCCGCTTCGTATGCTTGGGCTTCGGCGAGTTGCTGGCGCAGGTGGGCGAGGTTGCCGGGGGTGAGGGGCAGGCGGCGGAATTGCTGGTCGAGGGCGTTCCAGTCGGGTTCGGGGTCTTCCTTGTCATCTGTGGCGCGGGCCTCGTCATTTTCCCAGTCCCACAGGCGCCATTTGGTCGCGCCGAGTTTTCTTTTGGCGGAGGCCTTGAGGATTGCCATGGTGGGCTCCCACGTGTCGTCTGGGAACAGGGGCAGGACGCTGTCCAGCAGCGACCGGTCGTCGTCTTCTTCTTGTTGGGTGTGGTCGAGGTGGTTGACGCATTTGGTCGAGAACTCATGGCAGTTCTTGACCACGAGGCCGTAGAACGCGCGTTCGCCCAGGTGGCTGGCGGCGCGTTCGGCCACGGTGTCATGGCCGACGGGGCCGTCGCGGTCGCAGGAGACGTAGATCTTGCGGCCCCATTTGCTCTTGGTGGTGAAGTCCCAGGCGTCGCTGAGGCAGACGGTGCTTTCCGCGAAGCCGTCCACGACGATGTTGGACATCTTGCCGTCTTGGACATGAATCCCGGAATGCTCGACCGCCAGCCACAGGTCGCAATACACCACGCTGCCGGGGACGGGGGTCACCTTGTCGCGGAAGGTGCTGTCGATGAAGTATTTGATCGGCTTGAAGGCGAGTTTGCTGAGCAGGGCGGAGGCAAGGGACAGCGGGTTGAACATGGCTGGCTGGCGCTGCGTCAGAGCCAGATGTTGGCTGTGACTTGCTGGGTCAGCAGATCGATGCTCGCTTGTGCATTCTCTGCTGGCTGATCGGCGGCGAACCTGTCCGCTGAGGGCGGCAGGTTATCCGCACCCACATGGCGCAAGGCCGGCTGATCATTCTGGTCATCCCAAATCCAAATGTTCTCGAAATCCCAGCCTAGGGTTGTCTCGAATAATCGTTGCTTGAAGCGGGTGGCGGCTATTATTTCTGCTTTTTGTCTATTCATTTTTATTTTTAGGCTATCAATTACAATATTGCGATTATTCTGAATGGTATCTGTGAATCCCACGCCAATTGGATCTACCAAGTAGTCATCATGGGAAAAATAACCCACTGCACAACTTGTGATCGAGCTTTTACTTGAGTTATTCACTAGGCCGTCGTATCCGCGCAGATCAACATTGATTCTTTTTCCAGCCACGAAGCAGCGATTTATTATAGAGTTGTTTGCCTTGCTTGTGATTACCCCTGTGCTACCGATTTTTATTACATCAAAAAAAACCAAACAATCTTCGATTGTGGATGAATTAATACCGCCAACTACAAATATGTGGCCTGATTGACAATTGCTGATTTTGCAGTCATTTATGCTGCCCGCGATTAGGTTTTCCGTTGATTTGCAATGGGCTATTCTGCAGTTGACTGCGTTTTCGGCAAGTGCTTGCCCTGCAAAGCAAGAAATGAACTCGCAATCATTGGCATGATTCGTGATTCTTAGATTTGTTTTGCAACCAAAAAATAAACACTGATTGCTTATGGCTGTCGCCAGCGAAAGATTGTTGATGTACAGCTTGGTGAAATGACTGGCCTCAACGGAATTGAAAATAAATTTAACGGTGACGGAATTGGAAAGCCAGTGGATTAAGTGGTTATTCTCGTCAGTGATGGTCCGACTATTCCCATCGTAATAACCCTTGAAATTAATCACCGGCCAAGTGCTGATCCCGCTGATGTCAATGTCAGCGGTCTGCCGGAAGTGATAGCCCTTCTGCCCCACCTCCGGCCGAGTCAAGTCCAGCAGATCGTCCACCGTCTGGATCAGCAACGGATCATCGGCCGTGCCGCTCCCCGAATAGCCCTTGACCACCGCACCGGTCTTCTTCGCGCCGCCGCCGCTGCTGACCAATGACGTGGTGGACCTGACCGCCAGTGCAGCCGAGGACTTGACCGGCACCAAGGTCTTGCCATCGCCCCCCAGTTCATAGGCCGGCGCCAGCGTGTGGCCCGTCTTGCCCGGCCCCGCCAGCCGAGCCAATTCCGCCAACGGCACCTGCCGGCTATGCCGCTGCAAGGTCTTGATGACCAGCGCCTGCACCTTCCCCACGTTGTCCGCGTGATTCCACAGACAATCCTTCAGCAGCATCACGTCCGACAGATCCACCGCCTCCCGCCCGTTCGTCGCCGCCGACACCCGCATCAGGTGGATGACCTTCTTCAGCCGCCGATCCGACAGCCGCTCGCGCCGGTCCTCCTTGAACGCCTCCTTGTGCGCCGCCCAGATGTCCTGCACCGCCTGAATCAACGCCGGCTCGAACACCACCGCCTGCGCCGCCCGGTCCATCTGCGCCAGTTCCGCCACCCCCAGCAGATCCCCCGGCTGCAACGCCGGCGCCGTGGTCGGCTCGAACAGGCGCGACAGGTTGTGCGCCCCCACGTAATCCACGAACACCCGCACCAGAAACCGGTCATACAGCGCCCCGAGTTCCTCCTGATCGGTCGGCAACTCGTTCGACGCCGCGATCAGCGCCCGCAGCGGCACCGGCTGCACCTGCGTCCCGTTGTGATAGACCCGCTCGTTCAGGATCGTCAGCAGCGCATTCAGGATCGACGAGCTGGCCTTGAATATCTCGTCCAGAAACGCCATCCGCACCGTCGGCAGATACCCCTCGGTGTTGCGGTGAAACCGGTCCGCCTTCAGCGCGCTGATCGACAGCGGCCCGAACAGCTCCTCCGGCGTGGAAAACTTGGTCAGCAGGTATTCGAAATAACCCGCCTCGTCGCCGTGCTCACCGCCGCCGGCCAGGCTTTGCGCAATCCGCCGCGCCACCAGACTTTTCCCCGTGCCCGGCGGCCCGACCAGCACCACGTTCTCGCCCGCCAGCGTGGCCAGCAAGGACAGTTTCAGGACATGTTCGCGCTCGACCAGCCCTTGGTTGAGCTGCAGCAGCAGGTGTTGAAGCTTGGTTTTCATGGTGAGTCTCCCCCTGAAGATGAAATTTTTCGATTATTTCATGGCGCGGTACCGCTCACAGCCAGCAGCCCCTGCCCGATCAACTGCTCCACGATCCCGGCCTGCATCCGATCCCGCCGCCGCTTCACTTCCTCGCGGTGCGGCGCCTTGTCCGCCATCCACCGCTTGAATTCGACAAACGCTGCCGGCGCGATGGTGCGCATCAGCGCCATGCGGCCGGTCGCCGAGATCACGAGGTGCTCGAACCGGGGCGCCTGCGTCAGGACCGCCGCACGCATGGCCTGTACCGGCCACAGATCACCTTCATCGTCCGAGAACCGGAACGGGTGCGGATCGTCGCCTTCCGGTTGCCGCCGCAGAAAATCCACCTCGAAGCCGCGTGCATTGATCGCCGTCTCGTTCTGGCCTTCCTTGCGCTCGAAGGTCGGATCGGCCCGCTGCAGCACGCCCAGCACCGACGTGTCCAGCCGCGCCAGATCGGTCATGAACTGCACCCGCTTCCTGGCGTCCCACAGCAGGTCCACGTCCTGCGTCGCCAGCGCCCGCTGCACGATCCGCACCCCGGCTGCCGCCTCGTAGGCATACAGCGCGTGCGTGCCGACCACCGTGAAGTGCGCCCCCAGCCCGGCGTCCTCCAGCGCCTGCAGGATGGCAATGACCGTGGCCGGTACCCGGCCCGCCTTGACGGCCTTGTTCATGCGCTCGGCTTCGGTCAGGGCTTCGCGCAGCGAGGCCAGCCGCGCCTCCAGCGCCTGCTTGCGGCTGGTGAACTCGGCATGGATCTTTTCCGTCTCGGCGGAGCGGCGACCCAGCCGGTTCTGTCGCCGATCGGACAACGATTTGACGAGGTATTCGTACTCGCCCTCGCGCTTCCAGTACAGGCTGCCGCTGTACGGCCGCGCCAGCGCCTTGACCCGCATGAACTCGGTGAAGACCGTGGCCGCGTCGATGCTCTGGCGCGCGGCGTTGTCAGGAAGGGGCAGGTAGTCCATGAAGTTCACCGTATTCACCGTACAAAACGCAGATTTTGATTTTGTACGGTGAATTGTGGTCCACGTCCACCCCGGTGCGCTGCGCTGCGCCGCGCCGCCGCTGGCGTCCTACACTCATCCGCATGGACACCACGCCCGCTCCCACCCCGACGCCGCGCAGGAAAAAGCTGCCCATCGGCCTCCAGTCCTTCCGCCAGATCCGCGAGGATGACCACTACTACGTGGACAAGACGGGGCTGATGCTCGACCTGATCGAGTCAGGCAAGCACTACTTCATGAGCCGGCCCCGGCGCTTCGGCAAGAGCCTGCTGCTGGACACGTTCAAGGCGCTGTTCGAGGGTCAGCGGGCCTTGTTCAGCGGGCTGGCGGCCGAGACGCGCTGGGACTGGACGCGCCGGTATCCGGTGATCCGCATCGACTTCGGCGGCGGCGTGCTGCACGACCGGGCGGAACTGGACCAGCGCATCGACGAAATCCTGCGCGACGTGCAGCGTGAGCTGAACCTGCCCGAGCCGACGGGCTACCGGAGCATCAGTGGCCGGCTGGCCGAGCTGATCCGGCTGGCGCGGGTGCAGCATGGGGCGCCGGTCGTGGTGCTGATCGACGAGTACGACAAGCCGATCCTGGACAACATCACCGACCGGGAGACGGCGGCGGCGATGCGCGATGGCCTGCGCAACCTGTACTCGGTGCTCAAGGGCGCGGACGAGCACCTGAAGTTCGTCTTCATCACCGGGGTGTCGAAGTTCAGCAAGGTGAGCCTGTTCTCAGGGCTGAACAACCTGTTCGACATCACGCTGGAGGCCCGCTGGAGTGCGTTGTGCGGCTACACGGATGACGATCTGGACACGGTGTTTGCGCCGGAGCTGCCGGGACTGGACCGGGAGGAGATCCGGCGCTGGTACAACGGCTACAACTGGGGCGGCACGAGCGTCTACAACCCGTTCGATGCCTTGCTGCTGTTCAAGACGCGGGAGTTCAAGCCGTACTGGTTCGAGACGGGCACGCCGACCTTCCTGATCGACATGCTGACGAGCCGGCACTGGTTCACGCCGGACCTGTCGCGCACGGTGGCCACCGAGACGCTGCTGTCGGCGTTCGACGTGGAGCGGATCGAGACGGAGGCGCTGCTGTTCCAGGCGGGCTACCTGACGATCGACAGCGTGTGGGCGATCCCGGGGCGCAAGGAATACACGCTGAAGTACCCGAACAAGGAGGTGCAGGCGAGCCTGAACGACAGCCTGCTGCGGGTGCTGACGGGCGGCTCGCGCATCTCGGAGCCGCAGGTGAGCCGGCTGTACCGGGTGCTGCAGGCGCAGGACGTGGCGGCCTTGCGCGAGCTGTTCCACGCCTTCTACGCCAGCATCCCGCACGACTGGTACCGCTCTAACGACATCGCGAAGTACGAGGGGTATTACGCCAGCGTGTTCTACAGCCACTTTGCCGCACTGGGCTTCGACATCCGGGTGGAGGAGACGACGAACCACGGGCGGATCGACATGGCGGTGGAGTTCGGCGGGGCGGTGTGGATCTTCGAGTTCAAGGTGGTGGAACTCGTGCCCGAGGGCAAGGCGCTGGCGCAGATCAAGGCCAAGGGCTACGCAGACCAATACCGGGGGCGGGGCGAGCCGATCCACCTCGTCGGCGTGGAGTTCAGCCGGGACTCGCGCAACATCGTTGGCTTCGAGACGGAGACATGGTCATGAAGATCCCTTCCCGCACCCTGCTGTGCTTCGGTGACTCCAATACCCACGGCACCTGCCCGATGCGCGACCGCGACGACGCCCGTCGCCTCGGCCGCACCGAGCGTTGGCCGGGTGTCCTGCAAGCGGCGCTCGGCCCGGACTGGCACGTCATCGAGGACGGCCTGCCCGGGCGCACCATCGGCCGCGACGACCCGGTCGAAGGCGCCGACCGCAACGCACTGCGCACCCTGCCGGCCAGCCTGCAGGCGCACCGGCCGCTGGACGTGGTCGTGTTCATGCTCGGCACCAACGACCTCAAGGCCCGCTTCGGCGCCAGCGCCGAGCAGATCGCCGAGGGCGCCCACGCGCTGATCGACACCGTGCTGGAACACACCCGGCCGGGGGCGGCGCGGGTGGGCGTGCTGCTGGTCTGCCCGCCGCCGATCGAGGAACACGGCGTGCTGGCCGACATGTTCAGCGGCGGGGCGGCCAAGGCGCGCGGGCTGGCGGCGGCGATGCGGGCGGTGGCGGCGCAGCGTGGGGTGGCCTTTCTCGATGCGGGCGAGCATGTCGCGGTCAGCGCCGAGGAGGGGATCCACCTCGACGCGGCGGCGCACGCGCGGCTGGGGATGGTGGTCGCCGACGCGGTGCGGTCAATCGCCGCTGTCTGAACCCGGCGCTCCCAGCCCCCACCACCGCGGCATCAGCGCCTGCACCTGCGCCCCCGCGAACCGGTCGTCGATCAGGTGGACCACGCCCCGGTCCTCGGGCGTGCGGATCACGCGCCCGGCGGCCTGCACCACCTTCTGCACGCCGGGGAACAGGTAGGCGCAGTCGAAGCCGCTGCCCGTCTCGCGGCTGACCAGCGTGTCCAGGCGGCGGCGGATCTGCTCGTTGACCGGGTTGACCTGCGGCAGGCCGAGGGTGGCGATGAAGGCGCCGATCAGCCGGTCGCCGGGCAGATCGATCCCTTCCGCGAACGCGCCGCCCAGCACCGCAAACCCCACGCCGCGCCCGCCCGCCGCGAACCGGGCGAGAAACGCCGCCTGCTCCGGCTCGCTCATGCGCCGCGCCTGCTTCCACACCGGCACGTCCGGGTGCGCCGCCTCGAACGCGGCCGCCACCCGGTCGAGGTAGTCGAAGCTGCTGAAGAAGGCGAGGTAGTTGCCGGGCCGCTCGGCGTACTGCGCGGCGATCCGGGCCACGATCGGCGCGACCGAGGCGTCCCGGTGCTGCCAGCGGGTCGAGATGTCGCGGGCGATGTGGATGTCGAGCTGCGCCCGCTCGAATGGCGAGTCCACGTCGATCCATGCGGTGTTATCCGGCAGACCGAGCAGCTCGCGGTGAAACGCCGGCGGCTGCAGCGTCGCCGAGAACAGCGTCGCCGTGTGCGCCACCGCCCAGCGCGGCCCGAGGAAGGGCGCCGGCACGACATTGCGCAGGCACAGCACCGAGGTCCGTCCGTCCCGCGACGGCGTCAGGTCGCATAGCGAATGCGGCCCGAACGACTCGGCCAGCTTGCTCAGGTGCAGCGCGTCGAACAGGAAGCCTTGCAGCGCCGCGTCCACGGTGGTCGGGTGCTCGACGAGGTGGTCGAGGACGGCGGTGGCGGCCTGCTGGATGGCGGTCATCAGCTCGTCCGGCAGCGCGGGCAGCACGCGGTAGGCGTTGTCCGCGCCGTCGTTCGATTCGCTGGCGTTCAGTGCTTTCCAGACGCGGTTGAGCTTGTCGAGCGGTTTCTGCAGCGCCTTCGGCACGGTGTGGCGCAGGCCGCGCACGCTGATCTGGTCGAGTTCACCGGTGTGCATCAGCCGCGCGCGGTCCACGAGGTTGTGCGCCTCGTCGAGCAGCAGCGCGACCCGCCAGCCGTTGATCTGCGTGAGCGCGTGCAGCATCGCGCTCAGGTCGAAGAAATGGTTGTAGTCGCCGATGACCAGATCCGCCCAGCGCGCCAGCTCCTGCCCGAGGTAGTAGGGACAGACGCCGTGCGCCGCCGCCACCGCGCGCACGCCCTCGCGGTGCCAGACCGGCACCGTCAGCGCAGCCTCGCGCGCCGCAGGCAGGCGGTCGTAGAAGCCCTCCGCCAGCGGGCACGACTCGCCGTGACACGCCTTGTCCGGGTGCTCGCACGCCTTCTCGCGCGCCACCAGCTCCAGCGCCCGCAGCGGCAGGTCCGGCTCGGCCCGGCGCAGCGTCGCCACCGCGTCGAGCGCCAGCGCGCGGCCGGAGGTCTTGGCGGTGAGGAAGAACACGCGGTCGATCGGCTGGCCCTGCCGACCGGGCAGGGCGCGCAGCAGCGGGAACACCGTGCCGATGGTCTTGCCGATGCCGGTGGGCGCCTGCGCCATCAGCGGGCGGCCGGCGCGGGCGACCTTGAAGACGGCTTCGGCGAGCGGGCGCTGGCCGGTGCGGAAATCGGCGTGCGGAAAGCGCAGCACGGCCAGCGCGGCGTCGCGGGCGCGGCGATGCGCGTGTTCGAGCCGCGCCCACGCGAGGTAGGCGTCGCAGCGCTGGACGAAGTGCTGGCGCAGCGCCTCGGCGTCCAGCGTCTGCGTGAACACGGTCTCCTGGCGGCTGCCGATGTCGTAATAGACAAGGGCGAGTTCGAGCTGTTCGAGGCCGTCCCGCGCGCACAGCAGCCAGCCGTAGACCATCGCCTGCGCCCAGTGCAGCGCGCGGTGGTTGGCGGGCTGGCGGGCGAGGGCACCGGCGCCGCGGTGGGTCTTGATCTCCTCCAGCCGGCCCTTGTCCACGTCGAATCCGTCTGCGCGCCCACGGACCAGCAGCTCGCCGTGGCGGCCGGACAGCGGGATCTCCTTCTGGTAGCCCGCGCCGCGCCGTGCGGTGACCACGGCGTGGCCCTCGATGCCTTCGACCGCGGTCGGCGCTGGCGTGAAGCGCACGTCGAGGTCGCCCGCCTTGGCGGTGAACTCGCACAGCGTGCGCACGGCGACGGTCAGGGGTGGCAGATCCTCGGTGGCGACATCCATCAGGCGAGCATAGCCCGCGCCAGCTCGCCGATGCGTCGCAGCGCCGCCCGCTGTGCGGTATCCCAGCGCCCGCCAACACCCAGCCGCAGGCAGCGCCGGTAGCGGTCCGTCGCGCTGAACATCGTCCCCGGCGCAAAAACGATCTTCTCGGCCAGACAGGCGTGGAACAGCGCCAGCGAGTCGCTCCCCGGTGGCAGTTCGACCCACAGGATGTAGCCGCCCGCCGGGTCGGTCACCCGCGTGCCGCGCGGAAAACTCTCCGCGATCAGCCCGCGCGCTTCGTCCACCCGGGCGGCGATCGTCGCGCGCAACTGGCGGTAAGCGGATTCGCTGCCCGCCTGGGTCAGCAGGTCGGCCATCGCCAGCTCCAGCAGCTCCGTGTGCCCGCCCGAATGCACGGCTTTCAGACGCCGCACCTGCGCCCCCCAGCGCCCCGCCTCGACCCAGCCCAGCCGGATGCCCGGCGCCACTGTCTTCGAGAACGAGCCGCAGATCATCACGTGGCCAGTGGTGTCGAAGGCTTTCACGGCGCGGCGGCGGTCGTCCTGTTCGGCGAGGTCGTTGTAGAGCACGTCCTCGATCAGCGGGATGCCACGCTCGGCCACCATCTGCGCCAGCCGCTTGCGCTCGGCCAGTGGCATCGACGCGCCGATCGGGTTGGAGAGCGTCGGCACCGCGAGCACCGCCTTGACCGGCTGCGTGTCGAAGGCGAGCTGCAGCGCGTCCAGCGACAGCCCGGTGCGCGGATGCGTGGGGATCTCCAGCGCGCGCAGGTGCATGCTTTCGAGGATTTCCAGGAACCCGAAATACGACGGCGACTCCAGCGCCACCACGTCGCCCGGCTGCGTCACGGCGCGCAGGCACAGGCTGATCGCCTCCAGGCAGCCGTTGGTGACGAGCAGCTCGCGCGCGTCGAGCTGGCAGCCCAGGCCCATCGCGTAGCGGGCGATGGCGCGGCGCAACTGCTCGTTGCCGGGACCGATCGGGTACTGGCACAGCGTCGCGCGGTGGCGCTGCGCAGCGCGGCTGACGGCGCGGCGCACGCGGTCCTGCGCGAACAGCTCGCCGCTCGGGCAGGCGGCGCCGAAGGAGATGAAACGCGGGTCGGTGGCGAGCTGCATCACCTGCGCGCCGAGCGAGCTGACATCGACCGGCTGCGAATCGGCCGGCGGGCGCGAGGGCTCCGGCTCCGGCGGCCGGGGGCCGCGCGAGGCGACGAAGTAGCCCGAGCGCGGGCGGGCCTCGATCAGCCGGGCGTCTTCGAGCGTGCGGTAGGCCTGCACGACGGTGGACAGCGACACGCCCTGCTGGCGCGCCAGTTCGCGCACCGAGGGAATGCGCTCGCCACGGGCCAGCGTGCCCGAGCGGATCGGGTGGGCGATGTGTTCGGCGATCTGCAGGTACAGGGTGTCGGCGTGTTCCATGGGACCATTCTGTATGGGTCCATGGTGGGCTGACCAGTACAGATGTCCGTCAACGCGACCGACACAGGGCCGCTGAAACCGGGGTTGTTGTGGCCGGGTTGGCCGGCGCGTGTGGCTGTCGGGATCGGCTGCGCCCGCCTAACGTGGACCCCATGGACACCCCCTTGCACTTCACCCCTTCGTCCCCGCTCAGCCTGCGCCCCGGCGCGGTGCTGACGCTGGCCCGGCCGCACGACGGCTATACCCGGGTGCAGGTCGTGGCCGGCCGCATCTGGCTGACCCAGTCGGATGACCCGGGCGACCATTTCCTCGCGGCAGGCGAGGACTGGCTGCTGTGTGGCGATGGCGCGGTGGTGATCGAGTGCGATGGCGCGGAGACGGCGCGTGTGCAGGTCTGGCATGCCGGGGAGCGCCCGGCGGGCGCTGTGTCCAGGATCAGCCCAGCGCGAGCCGCTCCACCAGTGCCATCTGCTTCGGCAGGCAGATGTGCTGCAGGTCATACCGGCTGACGATGGTTTCACGGGCGTTGTTGCGCAGGGTGTCGTGGGCGCCGGGCGGAGCCTCCAGCGCTTCGCACATGGCGCGGGCCAGGCCGTCGCGGTCGAAGAAGTCGACCAGCCAGCCATTGCGCCCATGCTCGATGACCTCTTCGACCGGCGCCGTGCGCGAGCCGATCACCAGCGCACCGGCCGACATCGCCTCCAGCATCGACCATGACAGCACGAAGGGGTAGGTCAGGTACACATGCGCCCGGGCCACCTGGTAGAGCCGGATCAGCTGACCGTGTGGCAGGCGGCCGACGAAGTGCAGGCGGGCGAGCTGCTCGGGCGTGAGCTGCGGGCGGATCTCGTCGAGGAAGCGGTCGCGCCAGGAGCGGCCGTCCTCGGATTTCGCTCCATAGGACACGCCGTCGGCGCCGACCAGCACCACCTGCGCCTGCGGGCAGCGCGCCAGCATGGCCGGCAGCGCGCGCAGGAAGGCGTGGTAGCCGCGGCTGGGCTCGAAATTGCGGTTGATGAAGCTGATGACCTGGTCCTGGCGCGTCAGGCGCAGCCGTGCGGACGCGCCGGGCAGGACGCATTCGAACACCGCGTCCGGGTTCGGCTGGATGAGCTGCGTGTCCACGCCGTCGTGGATCGCCTCGACCTTGGAGCGGAAGAGTTCCGGCACGGTCGAGCGCTGCCACACGGTGGGCGAGACGCCGGCGTCCATGTCGGCCAGCCCATGCAGCAGGTGGGTGTTCTTGGTGCGGATGCGCAGGCGGGCGTCGATGCTGCGGGGCGGGAACTCGGGGTCGAAGGTGACGTCGTGTCCTTCCCAGCCGTAGTACCACTCGACGAAGTGCAGCTGCCGCGCACCGGGCCAGATGTCGCGCAGGAACAGCGC
The DNA here is from genome assembly GCF_034519685.1 of Sphaerotilus sp. GTDB lineage: Bacteria > Pseudomonadota > Gammaproteobacteria > Burkholderiales > Burkholderiaceae_C > Sphaerotilus. The sequence continues at coordinate 713,759 of NZ_JAXHOF010000006.1, forward strand.
CTCGCCCCAGCCCGGGTGGACGCAGATGACGTCCGGTGTGAAGCCGCTCTGGCGCAGCGCCAGCGCGGCACGTGCGGCCCCTTCGCCGCGCAGGATCTTGGTCTCGAACTCGCCCGCCCAAGGGTGGATGTTGGGCGTGCTGCCGCGCAGCACCTTGTAGCGTGTGCCGGCCACACCAGGCAGATCGCGGGCCGTGGGCTCCAGCATCAGCGCACGGACTTCATGGCCGGCTTGCACCAGGGCAGGTGCGAGGTGAACGTACTGGCCCGGAAAATTCTGGTGGACGAAGAGTAGACGCATGGTGATCGCGAGTATCAGGGGGTGCTCCAGATGCAAGAAAGGAACGATCACCGGAATTCCGGCGCGATCGGTTCGCGTGCCCGGGGCGATCCGCATGGTCAGCGCTGCAGCGGACAGCTCCAATCGGGACCATGACCATGGTTCGACATTTCCGCCAGAGCCTGCTCTGGCCGCTGCACCTGATGCCCCGCGAGGGAGAGCGTGCCGGGCGTCCGCCCTGGGAGACATTGCTGGATGGGGCGGCTGGTGGTGTGCAGCCCTGGCGCGTGGTGGTGGATGAATACACCGGGGAGGCCAGCGGCTTCCACGAGCGCCACTACAACGAGTTCGTCACCTTCCTGCCGTATGTCCAGCGCTTTCTGTACGGCGACGGCTCGGCTCGGGGTGGCCGCGGGCGCACAGGCGGGGCGTCGTCGATGCAGGTGCTGCGCCGTGACGATGTCCGCCAGGTGCGGCTGACGCTGCAGGCGGAGAGCCCGCCGGTCGTGCTGGCGGTGGAGCATGTCGACCTCTATTTCTTCTACGACGTGGACGTGGTGATGCTCAACGTCGAGGTCTGCGCCGACGACCTGCCGCTGGCGGTGGCGCAGGAGCTGCTCTACCGCTTCGGCCGCGGCTATCCGCCGGGCTGGGACGGCGAAGGCCGCGGACTGCACTGCGCCGCGGCGGTCGAATGGCTGGGCGCCGACGGCCAGGTGCTGGCGGCATCGGATGCCGGCGACCGCGACGCCTTCCTCTCGTTCGTGGCCCGCCACCGCGCGCCGCGGCTGGCGGCGCACTGGCGTTGGCTGCTGCAGCCGCTGGTGCCCGACCAGGAGGACGCGGTCGGCCCGCTGCGCTTCCGCCAGATCGAGTACCACCGCATGCCGGTGATGGCCTATCTCGCGGTGGACGACCCGGTGCAGCTCAGCCGTGCCGATTTCGTGCGGCTCGGTCTGGTGTCCGGGCAGGGCGGTGGCGACGAGCTGCTGCCGTTTACCGAGCAGCACCTGTCGGACTTCGAGGCGCGCTACTGCTACGACCGCTTCTGGTGCGGCGGTGGTGCCGCACCGCACACGCGCTACCTCTGCTGCGGCCACGCACTGGTGGTGGTCGGAAGCGCCCGGGCGCCGTTCTTCACCGACCGGGAACGCGGCGTGCTCGCCCAGTTCCGCCACCAGCATTTCCTGCTGTTCCTGATCGCGCACTTCCAGAAGGCCGCGCTGCTGATGTTCTCGGACCGGCTGGTGGTGGCGCTGGACGCGCTGAGCATCGCCGATGCCGGCTCGGTCAAGCGCTTCAAGCGGGCGGTGCGGAGCAACTTCGAGACCTTCCTGCGCTTCACGCACCGCTACTGGTTCCACGAGATCTCCGAGCAGGTGCAGACCCGGGCGCTGCACCACCTCTGTGTCGCGCACCTGGGGCTGAACACGCTCTACCCCGAGGTGCGCGAGCGGGTCGGCGAGATGAATACCTACCTCGACACCGACAGCCTGCGCCGCCAGGCCAACACCGTCGTGCGGCTCACGGTGGTGACCATCGCCGGGCTGATCGGCACGCTCTCCACCGGCTTTCTGGGCATGAACCTGCTCGCCGAGGCCGAGGCGCCGCTGTGGCAGCGCGGGCTGATCTTCGTCGGCACGCTGGTGGCCTCGCTGGTGGTGACGGGCTACACCATCGTCAAGTCCAAGCGGCTGTCGGATTTCCTGGACGTGCTCTCCGACGAGCGGCTGACCTTGCGGGAGAAGGCCGGCGCCTGGTGGCGCGATGCGCGCGCGGCACGCCATTCGGGCAATTGACCGCAGATGGCGTCTGTTTTCACACTTTAGCCCCTGGGATGAAGGACGACAGTGGCGACGCGGGCTGCTCAGATGTGCAGCTCTGTCTTGTGGAGCCCATGCATGTCCTCGTCCTTGCCTTCCTTTGTGCGCCCGGTGCTGGTGCTGGCATTTCCCCTGCTGCTGAGCGCCTGCGGCGGCGGTGGCAGCAGCAGTGGCGAGCTGGTTCCGGCCCTGGTGATCGACACCCCGAGTGCACCGACGAGCGCCAGTGCCAGCGAGAGCTTTCCGACCGGGCTGGCCGTGGCCTCGCCCACCGAGCTGACCAGCACGGCAGCGGCCGCCGCGACCACCGTGCGTGCGCTCGCCGCCCTGCCCGGTGCGGGCGCCGGCCGGGCCGAGCTGACGGACATGGCCAGCCGCATCGAGGCGGTGCTGGCCGGCGACGCCAGCGTGTCGCTGGGCGGTTTGCTGCGCTTCGGCAACCTGTTCCGGCCCGCTGGCAATGCCGGCTGCTACGGCCCGCAGCTGCTCTACGCCAACCATGAGGATGGCAGCGGCACCGAATCCGGTCTGCTCCCCGGGGGCGATCTCGGGCTTTGGCACGCCACCGACGCCGCCAGCGGCCAGCCCTGCGTGGTGGCCCAGCTCAATGAACGCACCGCCGGCATGACCCACACGACCCGCCAGAGCCTGCTGCTCATGGCGGCGATGCGCGCCACCATCGCCGGCTCCGGCGGGCTGCTGGCGATGCCGGCGGCCGGTTTCCGCACCGACCTGACTGCGCCGTTTGGCACCGTGCTGGCCGCACTGCCGGCGCTGACCGGCCTGCACGTGGACGCGGCGACCGTGGCGCTCGACCCCTTCGGCAAGACCTACACCTACCGCCTCGCCCTGCACCAGGGCACGGGCGCATCGGCCCGCAGCGGCGAGATCGTCCTGCAGCACCGCCCCGGCGCGACGGCCGCCGCCTACAGCGGCGTGCTGCGCGTGGCCGGTTTCGACCTGACCACCGACGCCAGCGCCGGCTGCAGCGACCGCATGACCAGCGGCCGCTACCAGCGCGCCCGCCTCACCACGGTCCGCTACAGCCGCCGTGCCGACCAGATCGACTTCGGTGCCCGCTCCGGCCAGTATTGCGGCGCGCCCGCCGATCCGGCCGATGCCGACCACGCCGCGCAGGTGGCGTCCTTCACCGCCAGCGGCGAGCTGGACCCCGCCGTGCAGCTCCCGGCTGGTGCGCCGGGTCTTGCGGTGGCCGCCGGTTCCGCCACCGGCTGGCGCGGCAACTTCGACCGCTTCGGCGGCCGCTACGACCGCACCACCGGCGCGGGCCAGTTCCTCTACGCCTGGCAGGCCGGCACCGGCGACCGCCACGCCCGTGCGCTCGCCGTCCGCAGCACCTACGACAGCGCCGCCGACACCCGCACGGTGCAGGGCCACTTCGCCTTCACCGACGCGCTGGCCACCACCGACGGCAGCCTGCTCGGCATGGTCTGCAACTGGGCCGGGCCGGGGGCGCAGCACATCCCCGCGCCGTTGTTCCAGTCGCAGACCGCGACGCTGGCCGGCCTGGCCTCGACCTTCGTCGCCACGGCCAGCCGCCTGACCTACGCGCCGACCAATGCCTGCGTGTCCACCACCACGCTTTTCGACGCCGATGGCGACGGCACGCTGACCGCCGGCGAGGGCGCGGGCACGCCACAGGCGCTGGACGCTCCGGCGTCGTCCTCGGTCACGGTGCAGGAGGAGCTTCTGACGCGGGGCTACGTCCAGCCGGAGTATTTCTAGAGGCAGGGAGGCGGGGGGGGGCGGCCTCCGCGACCGGATCTGGCGGTTTGATCTGCATCAAACTGCAGGCGCCTTAAATATCAGTGATTGCTGATAATTGGACTCGTACGCCCATACGCCCATACGCCTGTACGCCTGTACGCCTGTACGTTCCCCCGCAGACCCCTACCGGAGACACCGATGAATACACCCGCCCGCCTGACCCTTGCCCTGTGTGCGGCCCTGGTGGCTCTGGCGCCTGCCCGCGCGGCCGAGCCCGAGCTGCTGCGCATCCTCGGCGAGGACAAGTCCTTCGTGATCCAGACGCCCACGGGCCCGATGACGATCACCCGCACGATGACGCCGTGCGCGAAGAACAAGGGCTGGCTGCAGCCGCTGGTGCCGGTGGCCGGGGTGCATCCGGTGGGCGAGATCGAGATCCTGGGCGCGCTGAACGACAAGGACGCGATCGTGGTCGACATGCGCGAGTCCGAGGACCGCGTGAAAGGCACGATCCCGAACACGGTGTCGATTCCCTACACCGAAGTCGCCGGCCGCATGGACGAACTCGGCTGCAAGAAGGTCGGCAAGGGCTGGGACTGCACGACCGCGAAGAAGGTCTACGCCTTCTGCAACGGCCCTGTCTGCCCGCAGAGCCCGACGGCCATCCTGGCGATGACCCGCGACGGTTTCCCGGCCGACCGAATCTATTACTACCGTGGCGGCATGCTGGACTGGGAGGCGCTCGGCTTCCCGTTGGTCAAAGGTGACTTCTGACTGCTTAGTCGGCCTTGAAGCGGGTGGCGCGCTGTTCGGTGCAGACCTGCAGCGAATACTCGCTGTAGAACTCGGCGCGGCCTTTCTGCTTGGCCGCGACGTGTTCCGGGTGGGTCGCCCAGCCGCGCAGCGCCGCTTCGCTCTCGAACTCGACGATGGTGACGCGCTCGCCATCGGCGGCGGTGAAGCCCTTGTGCGAGACGTAGCCGGGCATGGTCTGCGCCAGCGCGCTCATGCGCGTCGCCCAATCGGTGTAGTCGGCGACAGCGTCGGGTTTCAGGCGGTTGCGGAAGATGATGACGTGCATGGCGGGTTCCGGTGAGGTGGCTGTGTGGCAGCGTGGCAGCATGGTGGTGTCGTCGATGGTCCGCCTGTCAGCCGTGCAGCCCGGCGGCCAGCGACCGCGTGAGTTCTGCGGCAGGCAAGGCGCAGCAACCGCGGGTGTTCTGACCCGCCCATAGCGGCGAGAACGCGCTGCTGCCCCGCGTCTCGGCGGCCGTGCGCAACGGCGCCGAGGCTGCGGTCGCCAGTGGAAACTGCGGGACGGCCTCGTGCAGTGGCCCGAATTCGGTGATGAACCGGTTGACGATGCCACGCGCCGGCCGGCCGGTGAACAGGTTGGTCAGCGCGGTGTGGTGGGCCGCCTCGCTCTGCAGCGCGGCGCGGTGGACGGCGCTGGTCGTGGCCTCCGGGCAGAGCAGGTAGGCGGTGCCGACCTGCACGCCCGCCGCGCCCAGCGCCATCGCGGCGGCCACGCCTGCCGCGTCCGCGATGCCGCCCGCCGCGATGACGGGGATCTTCACCGCCGCGACGACCTGCGGCAGCAGCGCGAAGGTGCCCATCTGCCGGGTCAGGTCGTCCGACAGGAAGTGGCCGCGGTGGCCGCCCGCCTCCAGCCCCTGCGCGATGACGGCGTCCACGCCGTGGGCCTCCAGCCAGCGCGCTTCCTCGACCGTGGTCGCCGACGACAGCACCTTGGCGCCCCAGCCGCGCACCCGCGCCAGCAGTTCGGCCGATGGCAGACCGAAATGGAAGCTCACCACCGGTGGTTTGAACTCGGCGAGGATCTCGGCGCTTTGCGCATCGAACGGCCGCCGCCCCGGACCGGCGTGGATCGCGGCCGGGTCAATGCCGAACTCGGCATAGGCCGGCGCCAGCGTCGCGCGCCAGGCGGCTTCGCGGGCCGCGTCCGGCGCGGGCGGGGTGTGGCAGAAGAAGTTGACGTTGAACGGCCGGTCGGTCTGCGCCCGGATCGCCGCGAGTTCCTGCCGCATCGCGTCCGGTCCGAGCATCGCGCACGGCAGCGCACCGAGCCCGCCCGCGTTCGACACGGCGATGGCCAGCGCGCTGCCTTGCACGCCGGCCATGGGGGCCTGGAGGATGGGGAGGTCAAGGCCGAGGAGGGTGCGCAGTGGCATGGCAGAGCGAGGAGATGGGTGGTCGGGGCGAGCAGAATACCCCGGCCCACCCGTGCGGTCCGGGTCAGGCGGGCAGGGTTTCCGGCGCGGGACTGGCGGCGACCCGTGGCGCCAGCACGACCTGCCCGCGTCCGGCGCGCTTGGCCTCGTAGAGCGCCTCGTCGGCGCGGCGCAGCAGGCTGTCGAGCGTCGTGTCGCGTGTGCCCAGCGCGGCCACGCCAGCGCTGTATTCGAGCGGGAACTCCAGCTCCTGGGCCGATTGCAGCCGCAGGCAGTGGCGCAGCCGCTGGTCGAGCGAGAGCGCCTGCCCCTCGCGGGTGTGGGTGAGCAGCACGCAGAACTCCTCGCCGCCGTAGCGTCCGGCCAGATCGCCGGTGCGCAGTTCTTCCCGCAGCAGCCGGGACAGCAGCTGCAAGGCCTGGTCGCCACGGGCATGGCCACGTTCGTCGTTGATGCGCTTGAAATGGTCGATGTCGAGCATCACCGCCACCAGCGGGTAGCCGTAGCGCTGGGCGTCCGCGAGCAGGGCTTCGGCGCGTTCGGTCCAGGCCCTCCGGTTGAGCAGGCCGGTCAGGCCGTCGGTCATGGCCTGGGCCTGCAGCTCACGCTCGGCCTCCTCGCGGTAGGCCATCAGGATGGCCACCGTCGTCAGCACCAGCGAGAGGTTGCTCACCAGCGCGGCCACCTTGTTGACCGGGTGCGGAGCGGTCAGGAAGGGATAGGCCTCGGTGAAGAAGGCGCCGAGGATGCCGCGCCAGAAGGTCACGACCGCGGTGGCGCCCATGCACAGCCCGATCAGCGCACGCCAGCGCCAGCCCGTCGCGGGGCTGTGCCGGCTGACAGCGAACACGATCGCCAGCATCTGTGTCCCCAGCACGCCGTTGGCCAGGCCGACACGCCATGGATAGTGCTCGAACCCGATGCCATAGCCGAGGGTCATCAGCACCGTCAGGGCCCACATCGGCCAGGCCAGCTGCGGGCGTCCGGTCCACAGCCCGATCGAGCGCCACAGCAGCACGAGGCTGGCGGACATGCCCGCCATCGCCAGCACCGAGCACACCTGGTCCTGCCATTGCTGGCGCCAGAAGGTCGACAGCACGAGAAAGAACCATCCGCCCGCCTGCAGCAGCGTCGACAGCACGGCTTGCCGCGCGGCCGGGCCCACGCGCCAGCCCATGATGGCGGGCAGCGCCAGGGACACGGCGAAGACGTTCACCGTGAACACGACCATCAGGGTGCGGACATCCAGCTCCATTTACTGGAACGCGACTTCGGCAAAGCTGCGCAGCTTGCGGCTGTGCAGGTGGTCCAGCCCCTGGTGGCGCAGGATCTCGATGGCACGGATGCCGATGCGCAGGTGCTGGTCGACCCGTTCGCGGTAGAAATGGTTGGCCATGCCGGGGAGCTTGATTTCGCCGTGGAGCGGCTTGTCGGAAACACACAGGAGGGTACCGTATGGAACCCGGAAGCGAAAACCATTCGCGGCGATGGTGGCGCTTTCCATGTCCAATGCCACGGCGCGGCTCTGGCTGAAGCGGCGTTCCGGACCCGGGTGCGGCAGCAGCTCCCAGTTGCGGTTGTCGGTGGAGGCGACCGTGCCGGTGCGCATGATCTTCTTCAGCTCGTAGCCGGAGAGCTGCGTCACCTCGGCCACTGCCTGCTCCAGCGCGACCTGGATCTCCGCCAGCGGCGGGATCGGCACCCACAGCGGCAGTTCCTCATCGAGCACATGGTCCTCGCGCACATAGCCGTGGGCGAGCACGTAGTCGCCGAGCTGCTGCGTGTTGCGCAGGCCGGCGCAGTGGCCGAGCATCAGCCAGGCGTGCGGGCGCAGCACGGCGATGTGGTCGGTGATGGTCTTGGCGTTGCTGGGGCCGACGCCGATGTTGACCATCGTGATGCCGCTGTGGCCGTGGCGTTTGAGGTGGTAGGCCGGCATCTGCGGCAGGCGCGGCGGCGGCGCGCCCAGCTCGTCGCCCGGCTCGGCCGGCAGGCCGGCGCGGCGGGTCAGCACATTGCCGGGTTCGACGAACGCGGTGTATTCGCCCGCATCGTCCGCCATCAGCTCATGGCCCAGGCGCACGAACTCGTCGATGTAGAACTGGTAGTTGGTGAAGAGCACGTAGTTCTGGAAGTGCTCCGGGGCGGTGCCGGTGTAGTGGCGCAGGCGGTGCAGCGAGTAGTCCACGCGCGGGGCGGTGAACAGCGCGAGCGGGTGGCGGGTGATGCCGTCCGTGCCGGGGAGCGGCTCCAGGCTGCCGTTGGCGATGCCGTCGTCCATGGCGGCCAGGTCCGGCAGGTCGAACAGGTCGCGCAGCCGCGAGCGGCGCTCGGGCGGCATCGACCCCTCGATGTGGTCGTGTTCGGCGAAGCTGAAGTGCACGGGGATCGGCTGGCTGGAGAGGCCGACCTCCAGCGCGACGCCGTGGTTCTTCAGCAGCAGCTTGAACTGCTCGCGCAGGTAGTGGCGGAACAGGTCCGGGCGCGTCAGCGTCGTCTCGTAGACGCCGGGGCCGGCCACGAAGCCGTAGGACAGCCGGGAATCGGCCCGCTCCACGGTGTCGACCCGGACCCGCACGAACGGGTAGCAGGCCCGCACATGGGCCATGCCTTCCTGTCCGCCGACGAAGTCCTTCAGCGATTGCCGCAGGTGGGCGATGCCCGAGTCGTAGATGGCCTTGGCGTGCGCGAGCGCGGCGTCGGCGTCGGTGAAGCTTTGGGTGTTGATGACGGTGCGTGGCATGGCCCATTGTCCACGCGGCCGCGTGACTCTTCCAGTTTTGTCGATGGTCTGCCGTGGAAGCGCCAGACCATTTCTGATGGGGTCAGAGTCGCGCGAGCAATTCGGCTTTCTTGGCGCTGAATTCCTGCTCGGTGAGCAAGCCCTTGGCCTGCAGCTCGCCCAGGCGCTCGATGGCCGCGAAGATCGCGCCGGCGTCGCCTGCCGGGGGCGCCGAGGCCTGGGCGGACGGTGTGCTGAATGCTGGCGCGCTGTAGGCTGGGGCGGGCGCGGGTGCGGCGACTGGCGCGGCCTGCACCTCCTGCCCGTTGCGCAGCACCACCGGCAGGCTGCCCAGGTTCACCGTGCCGTACTGGCTGGAGAAGGTCATGCCGCCGCCCGCGCCCTGCTGCTGCGAGAAGCCACCGATCTGGTGGTCAAGCGTGTCGTAGACCCACACGTCGCCGCCCGTGTCCACCGCGAGGCGGCGGCTGTTGGCGAAGTAGGCGTAGCGGGTGTTGTTCTGCGCGCCGGTGGCGTTGGGGCTGCCCATCCAGGCGGGCCACCAGGTGACGGCAGCCGGCGCGGGCGGCACGAGGTCGCTGCGGCTGGCGAGCAGCTGGCTCAGCTCGCTGCACAGGCTGTCCACGCGGCCCTTGAGCTGGTTGTTGAACATGTCGCCGATCATGGTCATGCCGCCGCGCATCCACTGGCCGGAGCCGCCGAATTCCCAGTGGCTGAACTGCGCCATGCTGCCGTTGCCGTTCCAGACGCTCCACAGCATGTGGGTGACGGCATCGGGGCTGAAGCCGTGGCGGGCGGCGATGTGCTGGACGGCCTGCTGGCCGGCGTCGGTGAGGTGCTGCATGGGGTGCCCTGACAGGGAGATGAACTGCCGTTGAGCCTAGCAGACACCGTGCCACCCACTGTGACAGCGGCGTTTTCCCGGCCGATCAGAGCGCGTTCAGCGGGATCTTGAGGTAGGACACGCCGTTGTCCTCGGGCGGCGGCAAGTGCCCGGCGCGCATGTTGACCTGCACCGACGGCAGGATCAGCACCGGCATGTCCAGCGTCGCGTCGCGCGCCTGGCGCATGGCGACGAAGTCCGCTTCGGCAATGCCGTCGTGGACGTGCACATTGGCGGTGCGCTGCTCGGCGACCGTGCTGACATGCGCCAGCGGGCGACCGCCGGGGCGGTAGTCGTGGCACATGTAGAGCTGCGTGTCGTCTGGCAGCGCCAGCACCCGTCGCACCGAGCGGAACAGCGTCGCCGCGTCACCGCCCGGGAAGTCGCAGCGTGCGGTGCCGTAGTCGGGCATGAACAGCGTGTCGCCGACGAAGGCCGCGCGGGTGTCGCCGTCTTCCACCAGGTAGGTCATGCAGGCCGGCGTGTGGCCGGGGGTGTGCATGGCCGTGGCGCGCAGGCCGCCGATGGCGAAGGTGTCACCGTCGCGGAACAGGTGGTCGAACTGGCTGCCGTCGCGGGCGAAGCCGGGCTCGGCGTTGAACAGCGTGCCGAAGGTCTTCTGCACCGTGGTGATCTGCGCGCCGATGGCGATCTGACCGCCGAGCTGCGCCTTCAGCCACGGAGCGGCGGAGAGGTGGTCGGCGTGGACATGCGTCTCCAGCAGCCACTGCACCTGCGCGCCGAGTTCGCGCACACGGGCGACCAGCCGCTCGGCGCCGGTCGTGCGGGTGCGGCCGGACTTGGGGTCGTAGTCGAGCACGCTGTCCACCAGCGCGCACTGGCCGGTGGCACGGTCGAGCACCAGGTGGCTGAAGGTGGACGAGGCCTCGTCGAAGAACGATTCGACCTGCAGGCGGGATGGGGCGGCAGCGGTGGCGGGGGCGGCGGTGTTCATGCCGCCATTCTATATACCTGTCAGGGTATGTTGCGCGTTTCGCGGTGCTTCGCCGCGCGCGGGGACAGGGCATTGGGGAAATACAGCGCGGTCAGGCTCTTGCTGTGCACCGGCGAGTAGCCGCGGCCCTCGCTGCCCTGGGCGGTCTCGGCGTAGCGGCGCCAGTCGCGCACCCAGTGCAGGTGGTCGCAGACATCGAGCAACCCCATCGTCTCCCGGTCACCGACCAGCACGCCCTGCACCCGCAGCCCGAAGCGCGCGCGCGCATCGTCCAGCCGCGCCAGCGTTGCCGGCATGCAGCCGAACTCGCCGTCGCTGACGATGAGCAGGTCGGCCTGCTGCCAGCGGGCCTGGTGGACGCGCTCGATGGCGTGCTCGATCGGCGTCTGCACATCGGTGCCGCCGTCGAAGCTCTGGCCCATCAGGTCCATCAGCGCCTGCAGGCCGGCGGGGCGCAGGTCCAGCTCGCGCTCGATCACCTCGTCGAGCCCGCCGAAGGCGATCAGCACGCAGCCGCGCCGCTCCGCGTGCGCGGCGCGCAGGGCGGCGATGACGACGGCCTTGGCGATGTTTTCCGGCGCGCCGCGCATCGAGCCGGAGGTGTCCAGACACAGGATGAACGGCCCGCGGGCGCGTGGCTCGGGCTGCGGCGGCGTGGCGCTGGTGCGGGGTGGGGCGGCGGGGTCGTGGCGCCAGTCGGTCAGCACGGCCTGGGACTCCCAGCTCAGCAGCCGCGCCTCGGCATGGCGCGCCTGCCACAGCCGCTTCAGCACGGGGTGGCGCAGCATCACCGCCTCGCTGGCCAGCATGCGCTCGATGCGGCCGGACAGGTGGATGCCGGTCAGCTCGCCGGGCATGTCCGGCAAGCGCGTCTCGACGGCGCGCAGGCCGTGCACCGGGCGGCGGTCGGGTTGCGGCGCGATGGCGGGCGCGGGCGGGCTGGCGTCGTGGCGCTCGGCGCGGCCGAGCTGGCGGATCAGCTCGGCGAGCTGCGGCAGCTTCTCCAGCCAGGCAGCAGCGCGGCGGGCTTCGGCCCAAGGGCGCGAGTGCAGATGGCCGCGCAGGTCGTCCCAGCGCAGCGCGCTCAGGTCGCCCAGGCCCTGCAGCAGCACGAAGTGCTCTTCCCAGCCCTGTGTCTCCATCTGCCAGGCGCCGCGGAAATCGTCCACCACCTGCGCGATGGCGGCGGTGCGGCCGAGCCGGGGCTGGTGGTCGGCGATGCGGTCCAGGTGCCACAGCACGGTGCGCAGCACCTGTTCGGCCAAGGCGGGCGCGCTGCGGCTCAGGCCCGGCAGGCCGAGTTCGCCGACCACCGCCCGCAGTGGCTCGGCCGCCTGTGCGTCGCCAAAATCGGCCTCGGCGGGCGGCAGGTCACCCGCCAGCAGTGCCTGTTCCCAGCGGCGTGTGTCGAGCAGCCGGGCCTCGGCATGGCCGACGCTGGCGACGAGCGCCGGCAGCCACAGCGTGCGCGGCAGCGCGGCGAGGTGGTGGAACGGCGGGTCTGCCGACGGCAGTGGCGGCGGCACGCTAGAGCGCCACCGGTTCCGGCGCGCGGGCCGGCGTGGTGCCGGCCGCCTCGGCGTCGGCATCGACCGGCAGCGCGGCGAAGCCGGCACGCACGGCTTCCAGCCGCGCCAGCAGGCCGTCCAGCGTGGCCAGCGTGTGGGTGTGCGCACCCAGCAGACGCTCCACCACGGGGGGCGGCACCCACACCCGCTCGCGCAGCCGGTCGGCCAGGGCGGTGGCGTCCTGGTGGACCTGGGTCCAGTTGGCCGACGCCGGGCCGGTGATCTCGTCGACCTGGGCCAGCCGGGCGGCGATGTGGACCGGGCTGTAGCGGCGGCGCGTGTGCGCTTCGAGCGACTCGGTCATCAGCCGGGTCATGCCGCCGTCGTCCTGGCTGCCGCTGATGGCCCGGGCCAGCGCCAGCTTGCCCGCAGTGCCATCGTCTTGCTCGGCCTCGGCGCTGCGCTCGATTTCCCACTGGTGCTCGAAGGCCTCGACGGCGCGGGTCAGCCACGGGGCGTCCTGCGGCACGGCACGGGCGATGTCGGTGTCGAACCACTGGGTCAGCCTGGGCACCAGCTCCGGCGTCGGGCTGGCCACGTACGGCGCCAGCCACAGGTCGAGCGCATCGATCTGGGTGCGGCCCTCGGTGGCCACGGCCGTGCGCATCAGACCCACACATTGGCGCCAGCGCCGGTCTGACAGCGTGACCTGCTGCGTGCCGAGCCACTGGCGCAAGGCCCGCAGCGCCTCGACCGCCTCGACACTCAGCCGCACCTGGGCGCTGGCGCGGGCGATGTCGGCGCGCTCGCCAGCGGAAAGGGTGTCGGCGGGGGCGGCGGAGTCGTCTGCCGTGGTCAGGCGCAGCAGGGCCTCGAAGCTGGCATCGCTCACCGGGGCGATCGGCAGGCGCACCAGGAAGCGGTCATGGAAGGCCTGCAGCGCCTCGTCGGCCGGCACTTCGTTGCTGGCGGCGATCACGCTGATGAGCGGTGTGCGCGTGCGGCCGACGCCGTTGTCGAACTCGCGCTCGTTGAGCAGTGTCAGCAGCGCGTTCAGGATGGCGGAGTTCGCCTTGAACACCTCGTCGAGGAAGGCGATGCCCGCGGTGGGCAGGAAGCCGGCGGTCAGGCGCTCGTAGCGGTCGTCCTCCAGCGCCTTGAGCGAGAGCGGGCCGAACAGCTCTTCGGGAGTGGAAAAGCGGGTCAGCAGGCGCTCGAAATACGGTGCGCCCTCGAAGAGACGGTGCAGGCGCCGGGCGAGTTCGCTCTTGGCGGTGCCGGGCGGGCCGATCAGCAGGATGTGCTCGCCGGCCAGCGCTGTCAGCAGGGCCAGACGGACCTCGGTGGCGCGCTCCAGCAGACCGGATTCCAGGGTGGCGAGCAGACCGCGCAGACGGTCGGGCGAGGGCAGGGTGGTGGTGGGGTTGTCGACCATGGCCGATTTTCGGCGGCCAGGGGGGTTTTAGCCAGTCCTGGCGGCCTCGATCTGCGCACTCCGCAGCGGCACTTCGCGCTATCGCGTGATGCGGATCTCGTCCAGGTACACGGTGGTCGCCGCCGCACTGTAAAGCTGGATCGTCAGGCGCTTGAGGAGGTTCGGGTTGCCCAGCTGGCTTCGGGTGACCACGACCTCGGTCCAGACACGGGCGGGCAGGGTGACGAAGCGGGGGGTGACGTCCGTGCTGTCGTCGCTGGTCTGGGCATAGATCTGCAGCGGGGTGGTCACCGGGCTGTAGGCCCAGAAGCGCACGGTGGAGGTCGCGGACACCGGAATGCCCGTGGCGTGGCGCAGCGACAGGCCGCCCCAGCTGGCGTAGCCCGCTTTCAGCGAGCGGGCGCCGATCCTGACCGGCGTGGTGTTGGCATAGTCCCGCACCGTCGCCCAGGACCAGTCGCTCCAGCCCGCACCTAGTGCATCACCGTACACCAGCGTGTTGGCCGTCGGGCAGGCGGCCGTGGTGAAGGTCAGGGTATTGCTGGCTGCCGAGGCATTGCCGGCTGCGTCCCGGGCCCGCAGTGTCAGGGCGTAGAGGGTGGCGCAGTTCAGGTTGGTCAGTGTCGTGGTGGTGCCCCGCAGATTGGCGGCGAGCAGTGTGGTGCCGCGGTGCAGGTCGTAGCCGGTCACGCCCACGTTGTCGGTCGAGGCGTTCCATTTCAGCACGGCGCTGGTGCCCAGGGCGCTGACGACGGCCAGTTTGCCGGGCGCCGTCGGTGGCACCGTGTCCGGCGTGGTCGGCACCATCAGGCGGGCCAGCAGGTGCACATAGGCGGCCTGGGAATAGATGGCCGGCTCCGAAATCTCCCAGGAGTTCTCCGGCCAGCTGGTGTTCCAGTCCTTGTAGGCTTTCTGCCGGGGCTGGTTGGAGATGCCGGCGACGCTGCCGGAGTAGTTCGGGTTAGGGCCGCCGACCAGGTAGCCGGGCGCCGGCCCCTTGGCCGATGTCCTGGCGTTGTCCCAGACCGAGCCGTCGCTGAACCAGCTGTGGTAGATCTCGTTGATCGACGACTCCGCGCCGTAGGCCCCCATGTTCGACAGCATCACCAGCCCCAGCGGGTTGGCGCCGTGCAGCCAGTGCAGGTGCTGTTCGGCGACGTTGCGGTATTGCGCGGCCTTGGCCGTGTTGAGGTTGACGGTGACGAAGTCGAGGTTGTTGCTGGCCGCGTTGGCGCGGATCAGGTTGTGGCCCCAGTTGAATTCGTTGTCGCTGATGTGGGCGCGGTAGAGGTCGGTGCCCGCGTTGAAATCATCGAGTGACAGGGTGATGTCCTGGGAACTCTTCTTGCTGCGGATGTCGGTGGCCACGGTGGCGCTCACGCCTGCCAGTCCGGCGTAGCGCAGCAGGGCCACCTGGTTGGTCGAGGAGTAGGGGCTCCACCACCAAGCCGAGCTGCGGTAAGGCTGGCCACGGGTGTAGTTGGCTTCGACGAAGGTCCGGTATTCGGCCTTGCCGGTGGCTTCGTACAGGGCGATGGCGGCGAGCAGGGCGCTGTCGAGCTGTCCGCCGGCATCGACATCGGCGTCGCCGGCGCGGATGTCCAGGTCGTCGCACTGGGTCTGGTAGGTGGTGAAGCCGAAGGTGGTCGCCTTGGCGCGGACCCAGGCGGCTTCGGCGCGGGTGAGCAGGTCGGCGGCGTAGGCAGCCTGCGAGGCCAGGCCCTTGTAGGTCACGCTGGCGGCAGCGAACATCGCGCTACCGGCCAGCGTGGACGAGGTGCATTCGGGCAGGTAGTAGCGCGGGCTGGTGTCGGCGCTCAGCGGGGTGGTCTCTCTGGCGGTGCCGTCCACGCCGACCTTCAGGAACAGGCCGCCGGTGCCGGTGGCGTTCTGCATGCGCTTGAGGAACTCCAGCTCCCACTTCACCTCGTCTAGCACGTCCGGCACGCCGTTGCCGGACTCCGGGATGCCGAAGTTGTCGCCGAAGACTCGCGGGTTCATGCGGTAGGCGTCGAGCAGCTGCAGCACCGCCGACTGGGCGAAGGTGGTGTACTTGTTGGTGTCTCCGGCGTCCATCCAGCCGCCCGAGAGGTCGCGCACGGTGGCGGCGTTGCCCTTGGCGAAGCGGCTGGTGGCGTGGCGGTCCTGGCTCAGGCCTTCAAAGGCGGCGGTGTCGGTCCACTTCGCCTCGGCGTAGGGCAGGACTTTCGGGGTGTTCAGACGCTGGTAGTAATACGTCCGCATGGCCTGCTTCAGCACCGCGTCGTAGACGTTCGGGCCGATCTCGAAGCGGCCCGAGCCGACCTTGTTGACGGTGTCGTAGACGTAGTACGCGCCAGCCGTGGTCAGCGCTGAGAAGTCGAAATGCCAGCCGCGGTCGCCGGACTGTGCGTGCGTGGCCCCGGCCTTCCAGGGCAGCAGCGTGCCGGAGAGCACCACGACGTCATCGGCCCAGCGGCGCACCTGGTACTGGTTGGCCGCCACACCGGGGCTGAACGCCTCGGCGGCGTTGTAGCCGACTTGTGGGTCCACCACGATGGCCACTTTGTTCATGCCCGTCAGGTAGCCGAACTGGTCGACCTTGATGTAGGGCACGGTGGTGGTGGGGGCCGCCTGTGCGGCCGAGGCGCCCAGGGCCGCCAGCACGACAGCAGACAACAACCGGATGGGTCGGGATATGGACCGGGATATGGACATGGTGGCGCTTCCCCCGTGCGTGCGGCGTCTGGTCGCCCGCACTTGGCACCCCTGCAGTCTCCGTGCAAGCCTGTGGAGGGCGCATGATTTTTTTCAAATGGACATCAAAAATGCAGATTCAGGCATGCGGCCTGGCTGCCAGATTGACCATGGTCAACAACATCACCAGGTCGTGTCGACAAACCGGTGCGGGTCGAGGATCGCCACATGCGAGCCCGCCAGGTCGAGTGCCCGCGGCAGCAGTTCGACCTGCATCCGATGGCTCGCCGCCATCGGTTCACCGTCGACGCGCAGGTCCAGCGGCCAGTCGCTCTCGACGCACATCGACGTTCCCTGGCAATGGGGCACCGCGGTCGCGGCCGACCGCAGGCCGAACCGCTCCAGCGGCCGCATCCAGCGTGACCACCGCCCCGCACCACCGACCACCACGGCGTCGAAGCGCCCGTCGTTCAGCTCGACCGGCAAGGCCTCGGGCGTGCTCCAGCCGGGCAGCGCGTTGCACAGCAGCAGACGCCGGGCGGTTCCCGTCGCCAGCCCTTGCCGGTCCACCGACACCGACCACGGCATCATCCGGCTCGGCCGGTCGATGCGCACCTGCGAGATGAAATGCAGCGCCGTGTCGTCGGTCTCCAGCAGCCCGACGTCCACCGGTCCCGTCGGCGAGCGCAGCGCAAACACCAGCGCCTGCTCCCAGCGCAGCTCGTCCAGACCGAGCGTGTGCGCCAGCAGGTTGTGCCGACCTGCCGGCACCAGCCCGACCTTCAGCCCGCCCTTGAGCAGCGCCGGCAGCATGGCATGCACAGTGCCGTCCCCCCCGATCAGCACCACCCGGGTGCGCGGGGCGAGGATGGTGAGCATCGCCCGGGCCTCGGCGATGGTGTCCGGGATCAGCAAGGACACACCTGGCGCGTTGCGCGACAGCCAGGCCGCGACCGGCCGCCGCAGCTCTGCCGCGCGGCCGCTGTCGGCTTCCGGGTTCAGCAGGGCGACGGCGGTGGAGGGGTTCACCGCCGGATCCGGTCAGTAGCGGTAGACACCGCGCCCGCTCTTGCGGCCCAGGTAGCCGGCCGCCACATATTCCTTCAGCAGCGGGCAGGGCCGGTACTTCGAGTCGCCGAACTGCGTCAGGTAGACCTCCATCACCGCCAGGCACACGTCCAGCCCGATCATGTCGGCCAGCGCCAGCGGGCCGATCGGCTGGTTGCAGCCGAGCTTCATGCCGGCGTCGATGTCTTCCGGCGTCGCCAGCCCTTCCGACAGCACGAAGAAGGCCTCGTTGATCATCGGCACCAGGATGCGGTTGACGACGAAGCCGGGCGCGTTCTTCACCGTGATCGGCGACTTGCCCAGGCGCTCGGCCAGGTCCTTGACGGCGGCGTGGGTGGCGTCCGAGGTCTGCAGGCCGCGGATGATCTCCACCAGCGCCATCATCGGCACCGGGTTGAAGAAATGCATGCCGATGAAGCGGTCGGCGCGCTGCGTCGTCGCGGCGAGCTGGGTGATCGAGATGGAACTCGTGTTGGTGGCGACGATGACCTCGGGCGGGAGCTGCGCGTCGAGCTGGCCGAGGATCTTGATCTTCAGCGCCTCGTTTTCTGTCGCGGCCTCGATGACGAACTGGGCGGCGTTCAGCGCGGCGTAGTCGGTCGAGGTGGTGATGCGGGCGAGGGCGGTGGCCTTCTGCTCTGGCGTGAGCTTGTCCTTCTTGATGAGGCGGTCGAAGCTGCCGGCGATGGTGGCCAGGCCCTTGCTGACCGCGGCGTCGCTGATGTCGACCATCACGACATCGATGCCAGACTGTGCGCAGACCTGCGCGATGCCGTTGCCCATGGTGCCGGCGCCGATGATGCCGACGGTGTGGATGGTGCTCATGTGAGTGCTCCGTTTTCGGGGTTGTGGTGCCGGCCGGATTTTGCCTTGGGGCGGGACCGCCACGGCCAGCCACAGTTCATAGAATGGCGCCCTTGTCCGCGCGACCACCACAACACCCATGACCGACGCCCTGAACGCCCTCTCCAAGTCCTTTGAGCCCGCCCCGATCGAAGCCCGGTGGGCGCCGCAGTGGGAGGCCAGCGGTGTCTACGCCCCGACGCTGGACCCGGCCAAGCCCAGTTTCTGCGTCCAGCTGCCGCCGCCGAACGTGACCGGCACGCTGCACATGGGCCATGCGTTCAACCAGACCATCATGGACTCGCTGACGCGCTACCACCGCATGTCGGGCGACAACACGCTCTGGGTGCCCGGCACCGACCACGCGGGCATCGCGACACAGATCGTCGTCGAGCGCCAGCTCCAGGGCCAGGGCGTCAGCCGCCATGACCTGGGCCGCAAGAACTTCGTCGCCAAGGTCTGGGAGTGGAAAGAGCAGTCCGGCGCCACCATCACGCAGCAGATGCGCCGCATGGGCGACTCGGTGTCGTGGGGGCATGAGTACTTCACGATGGACGACAAGCTGTCCAAGGTCGTGACCGAGACCTTCGTGCGCCTGTTCGACGAGGGCCTGATCTACCGCGGCAAGCGGCTGGTGAGCTGGGATCCGGTGCTGAAGTCGGCGGTGTCGGATCTGGAGGTCGAGAGCGAGGAGGAAGAAGGCTCGCTGTGGCACATCCGCTACCCCATCGACGACTCGGACGAGTCGCTGGTGGTGGCGACGACGCGGCCGGAAACCATGCTCGGCGACACCGCCGTGATGGTCCACCCGGAAGACGAGCGCTACACCCACCTGATCGGGAAACAGGTGCGCCTGCCGGTCACGGGCCGCCTCGTGCCGGTGATCGCCGATGACTACGTGGACAAGACCTTCGGCACCGGCGTCGTCAAGGTCACGCCCGCGCACGACCAGAACGACTACCAGGTCGGCCTGCGCCACCAGCTGCCGATGCTGACCATCTTCGACCTGGAGGCCAAGGTCAGCGCCCATGAAGCCACCGACATCCCGGCCGAGTACGTCGGCGTGGACCGCTTTGCCGCCCGAAAGCTGCTCGTGGCCCGCTTCGAGGCCGAGGGGCTGCTGGTCGAGGTGAAGAAGCACAAGCTGATGGTGCCGCGCTGCGCCCGCACGGGCCAGGTGATCGAGCCGATGCTGACCGACCAGTGGTTCGTCGCGATGACCAAGGTGGGTGCGAACGGCAAGTCCATCGCCGACGAGGCGATCGAGGCGGTCGAGTCCGGCGACGTGAAGTTCGTGCCGGAGAACTGGGTCAACACCTACAACCAGTGGATGAAGAACATCCAGGACTGGTGCATCTCGCGCCAGCTCTGGTGGGGCCACCAGATCCCGGCCTGGTACGGCGAAAGCGGCCAGCTCTTCGTCGCCCGCAGCGAGGACGAAGCCCGCGCCAAGGCAACGGCGGCGGGCTACACCGGCGAACTCAAGCGCGACGGGGACGTGCTCGACACCTGGTATTCGTCGGCGCTGGTGCCCTTCAGTACGCTGGGCTGGCCCGAGCAGACGATCGAGCAGGATCTCTTCCTGCCGTCCTCGGTGCTGGTGACCGGCTACGACATCATCTTCTTCTGGGTCGCCCGGATGATCATGATGACCAAGCACTTCACCGGCAAGGTGCCGTTCAAGCACGTCTACATCCACGGCCTCGTGCTCGACGCGCAGGGCAAGAAGATGTCCAAGTCCGAGGGCAACGTGCTCGACCCGGTCGACCTGATCGACGGCATCGAACTGGCGCCGCTGCTCGACAAGCGCACCCAAGGCCTGCGCAAGCCGGAAACCGCGCCCAAGGTCCGCAAGGCCACCGAGAAGGAATTCCCGGACGGCATCCCCGCCTATGGCGCCGACGCGCTGCGCTTCACCTTCGCGGCGATGGCGACGTTGGGCCGAAGCGTCAATTTCGACTCCAAGCGCTGCGAGGGGTATCGCAACTTCTGCAACAAGCTGTGGAACGCCACCCGCTTCGTGCTGATGAACACCGAAGGCCAGGACTGCGGCCTGAAGGAGCACACCAAGGCCGAATGCGCCCTCGGCGGCCCGGCGCACGGCTACCTGCGCTTCAGCCCGGCCGACTTCTGGATCACCAGCGAGCTGCAGCGTGTCGAGGCCGCCGTGGCGCAGGGCTTCGCCGACTACCGCCTAGACAACGTCGCCAACGCGATCTACCAGTTCGTCTGGGACGAATACTGCGACTGGTACCTGGAAATCGCCAAGGTCCAGCTCCAGGTCGCCAAGGACGCTGGCGACGAGGCCAGCGCCCGCGCCACGCGCCGCACGCTGATCCGCGTGCTGGAGACGACGCTGCGGCTGCTGCACCCGGTGGCGCCGTTCATCACGGCGGAGCTGTGGAACGGCGTGGCGGTGGTGGCCGGGCGCAAGTCGGCGGAGTCGACCGACACGGTGGCCACGGCCGCCTACCCGGTCGCGCAGCTCGGCAAGATCGACCCGGCGGCCGACGCCTGGGTGGCGCGGCTCAAGGCCGTCGTCGGGGTCGTGCGCGCGCTGCGCAGCGAGATGGGGCTGTCGCCGGCCGAGCGCGTGCCGCTGGTGACCTTCGGTGATGCGGACTTCCTCGGCCAGGCCGCGCCGGTCATCCGGGCGCTGGCCAAGCTGGCGGAGGTGCAGGTGTTCACCGACGAAGCCGCCTTCGCCGCCGCGACCGAGATGGCGCCGGTGGCGGTGCAGGGCGCCGCACGGCTGGCGCTGAAGGTCGAGATCGATGTGGCGGCCGAGCAGGTGCGGCTGGACAAGGAGATCACGCGCCTGACCGGCGAGATCGCCAAGGCGACGGCCAAGCTGGCCAACGAGAGCTTCGTGGCGCGCGCCCCGGCCACGGTGGTCGAGCAGGAGCGGGCGCGGATCGCGGCGTTCAGCGAGACGCTGGCGAAGCTGCAGTCGCAGCGGGCGCGGCTGGGCTGATCCGCTCGCGCAGCAGGGGCGGGTGGGTGGCCCCATGCCGGGCACCTTCCCGCACGGTGGCCGGCGTGCTGCGCAGCACGTCATGCACCTGCCGCGCCACGCCCCAGGCGCTGCGCAGGCGCGCCTCGCGGGTGTAGGAGCCGAGGCGGGGGGTGGTCTGGAGGCCGGTGGCGCCATGCAGCGGTTGTCCGGGCTCCAGCGTCCCGGGGGCGATGCAGTCCAGCCAGGCCGCGGCCATGCGCCCGCTGTTGAGCAGATCGGCCAGCACCCTTTCGTCGAACAGCTCGATCGGTGACACGCTCACCAGCACCTGCCCCGGTTTGCACCATGGCAGGACGCGGTCGCCCAGCAGGCCGATGTAGCGGCTGTAGATCGGCAGGTGCAGGCAGACGGCATCCGACTGCTCGAACAGCTCGCGCAGCCCGACCGGCTGCACCCCCCAGCGTGGCCACTGGGCGCCGGAGGCGTGCAGGGCCGGGTCGTAGCCGCGCACCTGCGTGCCCAGGGACTGCAGCAGCGTGGCCAGCCGGCGTGCGCCCGGCCCCATGCCGACCAGGCCGACGGTGCAGTGCGCCAGCTCCCGGCCGACGATGCGGTGGGGTGCCAGCGGGTTCGGGCGCAGCAGGGTCAGCAGGGCGCCGAGCATGAACTCGGCCTCGGCCGGCGCCACGGCCTCTGGGCTGCGCAGCACCTCGACGCCGGCCCGGGCACAGGCCTCCAGATCCAGCTGTTCCGGTCCGCCGACGATCCGGCCGATGGCCCGCAGCATCGGCGCCCGCGCCAGCACCCGGGTGTTGACCGGCACCTGCGCCGGCAGCATCACCGCGCGGGCCTGCGCCAGGGCGTCGCCGAAGCGTTTGCGGTCCTCGACCAGCCGGGGGGCGTAGTGGACCTCGTGGCGGGCCTGCAGCCATTGCAGCACGTCGCTTTCCAGGGGTTCGGCAACCAGCAGGTCCATGGTGTGAGGGGCAATTCGTGAGAGATGAACTGGCGTGGATGGTAATCAGCACGCCAGTGCCTTAGGCCCCCCTGATCACGCGCCGAATGGTCACGTTCCCGTGCCAGAATTGAAGCAGTTGACGTGGTTTAGGCGTCCTTTAACGATTTCTTCAACTCCATTCCAACCTTTTTTCACAGGGTCTGTCCGCACATGCAAATCAAGAAAGCCATTTTCCCCGTTGCCGGTCTGGGCACGCGTTTCCTGCCCGCCACCAAGGCGCAGCCCAAGGAAATGATGCCGGTGGTCGACAAGCCGCTGATCCAGTACGCGGTCGAGGAGGCCTACGCGGCCGGCGTGCGCGAGATGATCTTCGTGACCGGCCGCCACAAGCGCCCGATCGAAGACCACTTCGACATGACCTTCGAGCTGGAAGTGGCGCTCGAAAACGCCAACAAGACCGAGCTGCTGGAGGTCGTGCGCAGTGTCAAGCCCAAGGACATGGAGTGCATCTATGTCCGCCAGGCGCAGGCGCTGGGCCTGGGCCACGCGGTGCTGTGCGGGCAGCGGCTGATCGGCAACGAGCCGTTCGCCGTGCTGCTGGCCGATGACCTGATGATGGGCGAGCCGCCGGTGCTGGCGCAGATGGTCGAGCAGTACCAGGAATGGCGCGCGTCGATCCTGGCTGTCCAGGAAGTGCCAGCCGAGCACACCAAGCGCTACGGCATCGTCGCCGGCACGCTGGTCAACGACCGCGTGATGGACGTCAGCAAGATCGTCGAGAAGCCGTCGCCGGAAACCGCGCCGTCACGCTGGGGCGTGGCGGGCCGCTACATCCTGACGCCGGGCGTGTTCCATGAGATCGCCACGCAGCCGCGCGGCGTGGGCGGCGAGATCCAGCTCACCGACGGCATCGCCGCGCTGCTGCGCCGCGAGAAGGTGTTCGCCTACCGCTATGAAGGCCGCCGCTACGACTGCGGCAGCAAGGAAGGCTTCCTGGAGGCCAACGTCGAGCTGGCCCTGAAGCACCCGGAACTTGGCGACTCGTTCCGCCAGTACCTGAAGAACCTGGAGTTCTGATGTCCTGACCGCCTGTGTCCGTGCCGGCCTCAGCGCCGGCGCAGCAGGTGGACGAACTCGTTGCCTGGCAGCGTCTCCTGCCCGAGCAGGGCGTGCCCGGTCTGGCGCGCGAAGGCCTGGAAATCGCGCAGCGAGCCCGGGTCGGTCGCCAGCACCCGGAGCACCTGCCCGCTGGCCAGGTCCGCCAGCGCTTTCTTGGCTTTCAGGATGGGCAGCGGGCAGTTGAGCCCGCGGGTGTCGATTTCCTTGTCGGCAGTGGTCTGGGTGTCCATCGGGGCTCCTTGGCGGCCCTGATTCTAGTCACGCCGGTCCGTTCGCCGTGCGCGGGTTTTCAGCGCTGGTAACGCTGCGCCAGCGCCTGCTGGGCGCTCACGCCGGTCTCGCCGACACGCTGGTAGCGGCCGGTGCTGTCGAGCGTCCACGCATCGCGCTCGTCGCGCAGGTAGGGCACCAGGCATTCGTCGATCACGCGCTGGCGCAGGCCGGCGTCCCGGATCGGCCAGGCGATCTCGATGCGGCGCAGCATGTTGCGCGACATCCAGTCGGCGCTGCTGAAATACAGCGCTTCGTCCGATTCCTGCGGTCCCCAGCGGAAATACAGCACCCGCGTGTGCTCCAGGAAGCGCCCGACCACCGAGCGCACCCGGATGCGATCGGTCTGTCCTGGCAGTCCCGGCGGCAGCGCGCAGGCGCCACGCACGATCAGGTCGATCTCGGCGCCCGCCTGTCCAGCGGCGATCAGTGCGCGGATCAGCGTGACGTCGGTCAGGGCGTTGCACTTGCAGACGATGCGCGCCGGCTGTCCGGCCCGGGCAGCGTCGGCGACCCGCTCGATCAGCGTCACCATCGTCGACTGCAGCGTGAAGGGCGCCACCAGCAGCTGTCGGGTCGGGCGCAGCGTGTTCAGGCTGGCCAGATGCAGGAACACGGCGTCCGCGTCCGCGGTGATCTCGGGATCGGTCGTGAGGAAGCCGACATCGGTGTAGAGGCGCGCGGTCTTGGCGTTGTAGTTGCCTGTCGACAAGTGGCCATAGCGCACGAGGCGGCGGCCTTCCTTGCGGGTGACCAGCAGCAGCTTGGCGTGGGTCTTCAGTCCGACGATGCCGTAGACCACCTGCACGCCGACCGCCTCCAGCCGGTCGGCCCAGTTGATGTTGGCTTCCTCGTCGAAGCGCGCCTTCAGCTCCACCACCGCCAGCACTTCCTTGCCACGCCGCGCCGCCTCGATCAGCAGGTCCATCAGCACCGACTCGCTGCCGGTGCGGTAGATGGTCTGCTTGATGGCGAGCACCTGCGGGTCTTCCACTGCCTCGCGCAGGAACTGCAGCACCGGGTCGAAGGACTCGAAGGGCTGGTGGGTCAGGATGTCGCGCTCGGCCATGCAGTCCATGACCCGGTGGCCAGGCGGGAGCTGGTCGGTCGGCCACGACGGTTCGTGGGGGACGAACCGCAGGGCCGGCGCGTCGGCGCGGTCGATGAGCGTGTTCATGCGCCCCAGATTGACCGGGCCATTGACGCGGTAGAGCGCAGCAGCGGGCAGGTCGAACTGCGTCAGCAGGAAGTCCGACAGGCGCGTCGGACAGGTATTGACCACCTCGATGCGCACGGCACGGCCGTAGTGGCGCGTCGTCAGTTCGCTGCGCAGGGCCTGGCGCAGGTTGGTGACGTCATCCTCGTCGACATCCATGTCCGAGTCGCGCGTCACGCGGAACTGCGAAAACGCCGTCACTTCCCGCTCCGGGAACAGCTCGCCCAGGTGGGCCCGGATCACGCTGGTCAGCAGGACAAACACCTGCTGGCCGTCGGACAGCCGCTCCGGCAGGCGGATCACCCGCGGCAGCACCCGCGGCACCTTGACGATGGCGATGGTGTTTTCGCGCCCGAAAGCGTCGATGCCGGCCAGCTGCGCGATGAAGTTCAGCGACTTGTTGGCGACCTGCGGAAAGGGATGCGCCGGGTCCAGCCCGACCGGCACCAGCAGCGGCTGCACTTCCCGGTGGAAGAACTGGGCCACCCATTGCCGCTGGGCTGCGTTGCGGTCGGCGTGGTTGACGATGATGATCTGCTCGGCGGCCAGCACGGGCATGACCTCGTCGTTGAAGATGCGGTACTGCTCGTCGATCAGCGCATGGGCGTCGGCGGCGACGACGGCCAGATCGCTATGGCTCGTGCCGCTGTCGGGCAGGCGGGCCGCGTCGAGCGCGTCGGAGAAGCGCACCTCGAAGAACTCGTCCATGTTCGACGAGACGATGCAGATGTAGCGCAGCCGCTCCAGCAAGGGCACATCCGCCCGCCGGGCCTGGGCCAGCACGCGGCGGTTGAACTCCAGAATCGCCCGTTCCCGGCTGAGCAGGGGTAGTGGCGCGGCGGGTGTGGTCGAGACAGGTTCAGACATCCTGCAATGCTATGCCCCCTGCATGACCTGTTTGTGACGGTCGGTCGGCTGCCGCGCCGGAAGTCTCAGCCGGTTTGCACGGTCTGCAGCCGCGTGGCGTTGACCTTGGCCCAGGCGTCGACCTCGGCTTGCAGCAGGTGCAGCGTGCGCGGGTGCGTGCGGCCCCAGTCGGCGGAGAAGGCCAGCACGGTCAGGCGACCCTCGGCGTGGAGCTGGGGCAGCGGCAGGTCCGGCGCGCTGCGGGCGTGGCACAGCAGCACCGCCAGCCGCAGCACCAGCACCTGCTGCGCCAGCACCGGGTCGGCCAGCGCGGCCTCGATCTTGCGCAGCCCGCCGCGGTGGCCGAGCACCAGATCGGCCAGCCGGCGCTGCTGGGTCTGCGAAAAACCGGGGGCGTCCACATGGCCGATCAGGTAGGCGCTGTGGCGGTGGTGGTCGTGGTGCGACACCATCATGCCGATCTCGTGCAGCGCAGCGGCCCAGCCGAGTTCGCGCTGGAGGTCGAGTGCGGCGCGGGGCTGGACCTGCCGGTGCAAGCGGATGGCGATGTCCTGTACCCGACGCGCCTGGGCCACGTCGACGCGGAAGCGCTGCTGCAGCTCGACCACCGTGTCGTCGCGCAGGTCGTGGTGGGCGGGGTCGCGGTCGGCGGCCATGCGCTCTTCCAGGTCGAAGATCACGCCCTGGCGCAGCGCACCCCGCGCCGGCTGCAGCGCCTCGATGCCGAACTGCGCCGCCAGCGTGCGCAGGATCGCCAACCCGCCGCCGAGCACCGCACGGCGCTCCGGCTTGAGTCCCGGCAGCTTCAGCGCATCCTGGTGGCCGGCACGCAGGCAGGCCGCGATGCACCAGTCCAGACCCTCGGGCGTGATCACGCCGTCGCTGATGCCGTTGGCGACCAGCAGCTGCGAGACTGCGCCCGCCGTGCCGGACGACCCCAGTGCCTCGACCCAGTTCTGGTGCGAGAACTGCGCCAGTGCCTCTTCCAGTTCCGCGCCAGCGGCGATCTGGGCGGCCTGGAAGCGCTCTGCGGTGAAGTGGCCGTCGGGGAAATACTGCATCGACAGGCTGACGCTGCCGATGCGGAAGGATTCGGCCTGCAGCGGCGTGGATCCGACGCCGATGATCATCTCGGTCGAGCGCCCGCCGATGTCCACGACCAGCCGCTGCCGGTCCGAGGGTTGCAGCCGCGCGACGCCTTTGTAGATCAGCCGCGCCTCTTCCCGCCCGGAGATCACCTCGACCGGATGCCCCAGGGCTTCGCTGGCCCGGGCCAGGAAGGCATTGCGGTTGGTCGCCTCGCGCAGTGTCTGCGTGGCGACGGCGCGCAGCTGCCGGGCCGGGATGCCGGCCAGCCGGGTGCGAAAGCGCGCCAGGCAGGCCAGCCCGCGCAGCGCGGCCTCCTCGCTCAACAAGCCGTCGGCATCCAGGCCTGCACCCAGGCGCACGGTGTCCTTGAGGTAGTCGAGGCGACGGTAGCGGCCGCGGCTGGTCTGGCCGATCTCGAGCCGGAAGCTGTTGGAGCCGATGTCGATCGCGGCGAGCACGCCGCGCCAGGACGGGCCCGCAGAGGGCGGAGCGGGTGGCGCAGGCGGCGCGGGGAGAAGGTTCTGGGAAAGCATGGCGCCATTGTCCATGTCTGCGGCGAGGAGATGTGACAAGTGACCGTGTCGCAGGCGTTTCTAGAATGCATCTCCACCCTCGACCGACCAGGAGACCTCCCATGACCGACCCCGTCAACCAAGCCGAGTTCGACAGCCTCACCCCCAGTCAGGCTTTCACCCGGCGCAATTTCGTGCAGACGGCCATCGGCAGCGGTTTCGCGGCGGCGGTGCTGCCGGTGGTGGCGCAGAACGTCATCAACACGCCCGCGGACGGGCTGACGGTCGGCGAGGTGACGATCGACGTGAACGGCTTCAAGATGCCCGCTTACCGCGCCGCACCGGCGGGGGGCAAGAACCTGCCCGTGGTGCTGGTGATCAGTGAGATCTTCGGTGTCCACGAGCACATCGCCGATGTCGCCAAGCGCTTCGCCCGGCTGGGCTATCTGGCCATCGCGCCCGAGATGTTCGTGCGCCAAGGCGACGCAGGCAGCTATGGCGAGATCGCCAAGCTGCAGGCCGAGGTCATCTCCAAGGTGCCCGATGCGCAGGTCATGGGCGATCTGGATGCGACCGTGGCCTGGGCTGCGGCCAACGGCGGGGACACGGCGCGCCTCGGCATCACCGGTTTCTGCTGGGGCGGACGCATCACGTGGCTGTATGCCGCGCACAACCCGGCGGTCAAGGCGGGAGTGGCGTGGTACGGGCGGCTGGTGGGCAACACGACGGCGCTGACGCCGCGGCACGCGGTCGACCTGGCCGGTGACCTCAAGGGGGCGGTGCTGGGCCTCTACGGCGAGAAGGACACCGGCATTCCGCTGGACACGGTCGAGAAGATGAAGGCGGCGCTGGCGGCGGGCAGTGCTGCTGCGAAACGCTCCGAGTTCGTCGTCTACCCGGACGCCCCCCACGCCTTCCACGCCGACTACCGGCCGAGCTACAGACCCGCTGCAGCGCAGGACGGCTGGGCGCGCTGTCTGGCGTGGTTCAAGGCCAACGGCGTGGCCTGAACTGCAAGGTGAGCACCGGTCGACCCTGCGGTTGACCGCGGTCAAGCAGGGGGGTCCACAGGGGGATGGGCTTCAGGTGCCGCCAGTACACTGCCGCACCGCTTCCTGGATGGACCTTCCGCTGCATGACCTCGCGCCGCCGTTTCCTGTTGTCTCCTGCTGCCGCTCTGCTCGTGGCGGCCTGTGATGCCCGCGTGCCGGATGCTGCGGCGTCCGCTGGGGCTGCCTCGGCACCCGCACCGACCACTGCGCCGGCTGCTTCCGCAGCCCCTGCCGCGCCGACGCCAGCGGCGTCCACCGCTGCGTCCGCACCCGCACCCGCTACAGCCGGTGCGCGTCCTCCCATCTTCGTGCTCAACTCGCTGGACGCGACCGTCAGCGTGATCGATCCCGTCACCATGACCGAACTCCGGCGCCTGCCCACCGGCAAGGAGCCGCACCACCTCTACCTCTCGCCGGACGAAAAATCGCTGCTGGTGGCCAATGCGGTCGGCAACACCATCACGCTGGTCGACCCGCGCACGGGCCAGATCCAGCGCACGCTGCCCGACATCATCGACCCCTACCACCTGCGCTTCTCGCCGGACATGCGGTGGTTCGTCACCGCGGCGAACCGGCTCAACCATGTGGATCTGTATCGGGTCACGCTTCCCGCAGCGGGCGGGTTCGAACTGGCCCTGGCCAAGCGCCTGTCGACCGGCAAGACGCCCAGCCACCTGATGATCGACACGAAGTCCACCGTCGTCTACGTCAGCATCCAGGACAGCGACCAGCTCACCGCGATCGACCTGGCCACCCAGACCATGCGCTGGACCGTGCCTTGCGGCAAGATGCCCGCCGATGTCTACCTGACCGCGGACGACAAGACGCTGCTGGTCGGGCTGACTGGGGATGCGGTGGTCGAGGCGTATGACGTAAGCGTCAACCCGCCGAAGCTGATCAAGCGCATCCCGACCGGCGCCGGCGCCCACGCCTTCCGCGCCTGGGGCGACAAGCGGCATGTGCTGGTCAGCAACCGCGTGGCCAACACCATCAGCCGCATCGACACGCAGACGCTCACCGTGGTGGACAACTATCCGGCGCCGAGCGGTCCGGACTGCATGGACCTCTCGCCGGACCGCAAGTTCATCTATGTCGCCTCGCGCTGGGCCGGCAAGCTGACGGTGATCGACACCGAGCAGCGCAAGGTGGTGCGCCAGGTCAACGTCGGCAAGTCGCCGCACGGCGTGTGGACGCTGGAGCACGCCGGGCGGCTTTGAGTCGGTGACGGCAGCGAGAACATGATGAAGCGCCCGATCGCACAAGGTGTGGCGGCGGCCGTGCTGGTGCTGGTCGCTGGCAGCGGGCAGGCGGCCTCCTGCGCCAAGCCGCTGTTCCTGACCTTCGACACCGGCCACATGGGCGTGGCGCCGCTGGTGGCCGAGGTGCTGGCGCGCCAGCAGGTCAAGGCCACCTTCTTCCTCGCCAACGAGCGCACGAAGACCGATGGCGGCAGCCTGGACGCTGAATGGGCACCCTGGTGGAAGGCCCGCGCCGCGGAAGGCCACCTGTTCGGCTCGCACACCTTCGATCACGTCTACTGGCGTGCCGACCGGGCGGACGGCAGCTTCGACATGCGCCCGACCTTCGGTCCGCAGGCGAACCGGACACTCAGGATGGACACTGCAGCCTACTGCGCCGAGCTGCAGCGCCCCGCCACTCGATTCACCGAGATCACCGGCCAGCGCGTGGCGCCGCTGTTCCGCGCGCCGGGGGGCAAGACCTCGCCTGCGCTGCTGGCAGCGGCGGCGCGGTGTGGCTGGGCGCATGTGCCGTGGAGCCCGGCCGGTTTCCTCGGCGACGAGCTGTCGAGCGAGAAATTCCCCAACGCGGCGCTGCTGCACAAGGCGCTGCGTGACATCCGGCCTGGCGACATCCTGCTGGCGCACCTGGGCATCTGGTCGCGACAAGAGCCGTGGGCGCCGGCGGTGCTGGAGCCGCTGATCGCTGGCTTGAAGCAGCGCGGCCACTGCTTCGCGACGCTGGCCGAACATCCCGCCTACCGGGACGCCCTGCGCGCCACGCCGACCCGACCCTGAACCCGTCAACCCGTGATTCCGTGACCCCATGATCGACACGCTCATCGACGCCTTCGGGCGGACCCAGCAATGGCTGTTCGAGACGCTCGTGCAGCCGGTGGTGTTCGGGCTGGGGGGGGCGTCCATCCTGGTGGATGCCTACAACGCGACCGGCTGGTTACTGATCGGGCTGCTGCAGCTGGGGGTCATCGTCGGGGTGTTCGGGGCGCTGCAGCGCTGGCGTCCGGCCGAGGCCGTCACCGACCGCGCGGCGGTGCGCACCGACGTGCTTTACACGCTGCTCCACCAGCTCGGGTTGTTCCGGCTGGTGCTGTTCTTCGCGGTCGATCCGCTGTGGGAAGCGCTGTGGGGCTGGCTGGCGGTGCAGGGCGTCGCGGGGGTGCACCTGGACGCCTGGCTGGCGCCGCTCTGGCCGGGGGTGACGGACACGGCGCTGGCGGGTTTTCTGCTGTACCTCGTCGTGTTCGACCTGGTGAACTACGGCATCCACCGGGCACAGCACCAGTGGGACTGGTGGTGGGCGCTGCATGCGGTCCACCACAGCCAGCGGCAGATGACGATGTGGACCGACAACCGCAACCACCTGCTCGACTCGCTGATTGTGGACATCCTGATCGTGCAGATCGGGCATGCGATCGGGGTCGCGCCGGGGCAGTTCGTCGCGGCGGTGGCGGTGTCGCAACTGGTCGAGAACCTGTCGCATGCCAATGTGCGGCTGGGCTTCGGCTGGCTGGGCAGTCGCCTGGTGGTCAGTCCGCGCTTCCACCGGACGCACCACGCCATCGGCCTCGGCCACGAATCGGCCGGGCCAGGCACGCTGGGCGGGCACAACTTCTCGGTGCTGTTCCCGGTGTGGGACGTGCTGTTCGGGACCGCACGCTTCGATGGCCGCCTGGAGCCGACCGGCATCCGCGACCAGCTCCCTGAGGCGGGCGGGCGCGACTACGGGCGCGGCTTCTGGGCGCAGCAGCGGCTGGGCTTGCTGCGGCTGGTCGGGCGGGCCTGACCGGGACCTCAGCATGGGCGGCGCCGAGTCGCTATGCTGGCGGCCATGTCCAAAGTCCTCGATGCCTTCTGGCGCGCACTGGGCTACTGCCTGCTTCCGCGCGTGATCTTCCTGTCGCTGCTGCCGGTGCTGCTGCTCGGCAGCCTGGCGTTTGGCCTGGCGTGGTTCTTCTGGGAGCCGGCGATCGAAGGCGTGCGGCAGTTCATGCTCGATACCCCCTTGCTCGCGCCCGTGACCGAGTGGATCGACCAGTTCACCGGCGGCGTCTTCCGCAACGTGATCGGCCCGCTGATCGTCGTGGTGCTGGCGGTGCCGGTGATGATCGTGGCGTCGCTGCTGCTGGTGTCGGTGTTCATGGGCTCGACGGTGGTCAACCTCGTCGCCCGCCGCCGCTTCGAGATGCTGGAGCGCCAGCACGGGGGGCGCTGGTGGCAGGCGCTGTGGTGGTCGCTGGGCTCGACGGTGTTCGCGCTGGCGGTGCTGGTGGTCAGCCTGCCGCTGTGGGTGATCCCGCCGCTGGCGCTGCTGGTGCCGCCGCTGGTGTGGGGCTGGCTGACC
This sequence comes from Sphaerotilus sp., assembly GCF_034519685.1. Lineage (GTDB taxonomy): Bacteria > Pseudomonadota > Gammaproteobacteria > Burkholderiales > Burkholderiaceae_C > Sphaerotilus. Next base: position 745,531 of record NZ_JAXHOF010000006.1, read on the forward strand.
TACCGCGTGATGGTCTACGACGCGCTGGCCGACCACGCGACCCACGACGAGCGCCTGGCCGTGATGCGCCGACACCGCACGCCGCTGCTGGTCATCGGCATCGTCTCGGGTTACCTGGGCGCCGCACCGTCGCTGATCTGGGCGATGGGGGCATTGGCGCTGCCGATGATGCCGCTGCTGATCCCGGTGTTCGTCTGGCTCTACACGCTGGTGTTCGTGCTGGCGGCGCTGTGGTTCACGCATTACGGCCTGGCCGCACTTGACGAGCTGCGCCGCGAGCAGGCCGTCGAGGTGCTGCCGCCGGTGGTGACGCCTGCGCCGGCTGCACCTGCCTTGCCCGGCGGCCCGACGGCGGGCTCCGGTTCCGTTCCCGATTCCATCCCACCCATCGCCCTCCCATGAACTTCGGCCTCATCATCATCGGCGACGAGATCCTCTCGGGCAAACGCCAGGACAAGCACCTCGCCAAGGTCATCGAACTGCTGTCGGCCCGCGGGCTCTCACTGGCCTGGAGCACCTACGTCGGCGACGACCCGCGCCGCATCACCGACACGCTGCGCACGGCGTTTGCCAGCGGCGATGTGGTGTTTTCCTGCGGCGGCATCGGCGCCACACCCGACGACCACACCCGGCAGTGCGCGGCCGCCGCGCTCGGCGTGCCGCTGGCGCTGCACCCCGAAGCCCACGAACTCATCATGGAGCGCGTGCGCCAGATGGCCATCGAGAAGGGCTGGAGCGACGACCCGAACCACCCCGACACCATCCACCGCACGAACATGGGCGTCTTCCCGGTCGGCGCGCAGATCATCCCCAACCCGTACAACAAGATCCCCGGCTTCTCGGTCGGTGACGTGCATTTCGTTCCCGGCTTTCCCGTGATGGCGCACCCGATGATCGAGGCGCTGCTCGACACCCGCTATGCGCACCTGCATGGCGGTGGTGTGCAGGAAGAGCGCTCCATCGTCGTCTACGGTTCGATGGAAGCCAGCCTCACGCCGCTGATGATCGACATCGAGGCCCGTTTCGAGGGCATCAAGGTCTTCAGCCTGCCCAGCGTGGACCATCCGGTGCATGGCCGGCACATCGAACTCGGCGTCAAGGGACGCCCGGGTGACCTGCTGCTGCAGGCCTACGCCGCGCTGCGGCAGGGGCTGGACGCGCCGCACATCCATCTGGGCCCTGAAATGGTGCGTTGATGCACTTTGATGGTGCGTTGCGCAACATATGCTGCACTGCGGTGCTCGGGATGGGCCGAATTTCACCAGATGAACCCGAGTCGGCAACAGCTTGCAAAGCGCCTGCACCGTCAAAGGGATCGGGCATGGATTCTGCTACATTCCTTGGCGGTTCTCAGCTTGGCTGATTGCCCTACAAACACCCCCCTTTCTGATCTCGCTACTCGCTAGGAGCCTCCTGATGGCCAAGACCGTCGCCGACGTGATGAAGATGGTGAAGGAAAACGAAGTCAAGTTCGTCGACTTCCGTTTCACCGACACCCGTGGCAAGGAACAGCACGTCTCCGTGCCCGTTTCCCACTTCGATGAAGACAAGTTCACGTCGGGTCACGCATTCGACGGCTCGTCGATCGCGGGTTGGAAGGGCATCGAAGCCTCGGACATGCAGCTCATGCCCGACGCCAACACGGCCAACATCGACCCGTTCTTCGAAGAGACGACGCTGATCCTGACCTGCGACGTCATCGACCCGGCCGACGGCAAGCCCTACGAGCGCGACCCGCGCTCGCTGGCCAAGCGCGCCGAAGCCTACATGCAGTCCACCGGCCTGGGCGACACCGCCTTCTTCGGCCCGGAACCCGAGTTCTTCGTGTTCGACAGCGTGCGCTGGGGTGCGGACATGTCGGGTTCGTTCTGCTCGATCGAGTCGGAAGAAGCCGCCTGGAACACCGGCAAGGACTACGAGCACGGCAACAAGGGCTTCCGCCCGACCGTCAAGGGTGGCTATTTCCCCGTGCCGCCGGTGGATTCGGGCCAGGACATGCGCTCGGAGATGTGCCTGATCCTCGAATCGATGGGCATCCCGGTCGAAGTGCACCACCACGAAGTGGCCAACGCCGGCCAGATGGAAATCGGCACCAAGTTCAGCACGCTGATCCAGCGCGCCGACTGGGTCCAGCTGCAGAAATACATCATCCACAACGTCGCGGGCGCCTATGGCAAGACCGCCACGTTCATGCCGAAGCCGATCGTCGGCGACAACGGTTCGGGCATGCACGTCCACCAGTCGGTGTGGAAGGATGGCGTCAACCTGTTCGCCGGTGACGGCTATGCCGGCCTGAGCGACTTCGCGCTGTACTACATCGGCGGCATCATCAAGCACGCCCGTGCGCTGAACGCGATCACCAACCCCGGCACCAACAGCTACAAGCGCCTGGTCCCGGGCTACGAAGCCCCGGTGAAGCTGGCCTACTCGGCCAAGAACCGCTCGGCCTCGATCCGCATTCCGTACGTCGCCAATCCGAAGGGCCGCCGCGTCGAAGCGCGTTTCCCGGATCCGCTGATGAACCCGTACCTGGGCTTCGCCGCGCTGCTGATGGCCGGTCTGGACGGCGTCGAGAACAAGATCCACCCGGGCGAAGCCGCCACGAAGGATCTGTACCACCTGCCGCCGGAAGAAGACGCGCTGATCCCGACCGTGTGCTCGTCGCTGGAACAGGCACTGGAGTACCTGGACAAGGGCCGCGCGTTCCTGACCAAGGGTGGCGTGTTCACCGACTCGTACATCGATGCCTACATCGAACTGAAGATGCAGGAAGTCCAGCGCATGCGCATGACGACCCATCCGATCGAGTTCGACATGTACTACACCCTGTGATGGGTGTGTGACCGGATCCTGCGCGGTCCGGTGTGTACCAGAGGCGACCTGCGGGTCGCCTTTTTCATGGGCCATACTGCCGCGATGAACACGACTACCCCGCAGCGCGTTCTGCGCATGACGATGGCGGCCGCCTTGGCGGCGGGTGCCGCCACCGCCTTGGCCCAGGAGCGGCCGGTCTACCGCTGCCCCGGCAACCTCTACACCGACCAGTACAGCGCCAAGGAGGCGGCCGAGCTGGGCTGCAAGACGCTGGACGGCGCGCCGGTGACGATCGTGCAGTCGCCCGTGCGGCGTCCGCCGGCCAGTGCTGGCGGCAGCGGCGGGGAGGGGGCGACGGCGCGGCCTGCCGGCAGCAGTGCGGCCCCTGCGGTGCGCGCCAGTGGCGAGATGCGGGTCGATCCTGCGCAGCAGCGCGCCCGCGACAGCGACGCCCGCCGCATCCTGGAGTCCGAACTGGCCAAGGAAGACGAGCGCCTGGCCGCTCTGCGCAAGGACTTCAACAACGGCGAGCCCGAGCGCCGCGGCGACGAACGCAACTACGCGCGTTACCAGGAGCGCGTGGCCGAGATGAAGGCGGCCATCGCCCGCAAGGAGGCCGACATCGCCGCCCTCAAGCGTGAACTCGCCAAGCTGCCCGCACCATGAACCTGACACGCTCCCACGCCCAAGCCCACACCTTCGACGCCTTCGACCACCTGGCCACGATGGTGGCGGTGCTGCGCCGCGACGGCCGCTGCCTCTATGTCAATGCCGCCTTCGAGAGCGTGCTGGGCTTGCCGCGGCGGGCGCTGCAGCGCGGGCGGGTGTTCGACTGGTTCGTCGATCCGGGGACGCTGAAGGTCACCTTCGATTCGGTCGTGGCCAACGAGTTCGCGACTGCCCGGCTCGAAGCGCTGCTGCGCCGGCCGCCCGGTGCGGCGTCCAGCGAGCCGCTGCCGGTCCATGCCATCGTGACCCAGATCGACCATGGCGAGCAGGTGCTGCTGGAGCTGGTCGAGATCGAGCAGCAGACCCGCCAGGACCGCGAGACCCGCACCCTCGACCAGGCCCGCATCACCAAGGAGCTGATCCGCAACCTCGCCCACGAGATCAAGAACCCGCTGGGCGGCATCCGCGGCGCCGCCCAGCTGCTGGAGATGGACCTGGAGAGCAAGGCGCTGCGCGAATACACCCAGGTCATCATCCACGAGGCCGACCGGCTGCAGGCGCTGGTGGACCGGCTGCTCGCGCCACACCGCCGCCCGCACATGGTCGCGGACGTCAACATCCATGAAGTGCTGGAGCGGGTGCGTTCGCTGATCCTGGCCGAGTTCCCGAAGGGCCTGTCGGTGCAGCGCGACTACGACATCTCGCTGCCCGAGTTCCGCGGCGACGGCGAGCAGCTGATCCAGGCGGTGCTCAACATCGCCCACAACGCCGCCCAGGCACTGGCCCATCGGCGCATGGACGACGGCGATGCGCGCATCGTGCTGCGCACCCGTGCAGCGCGGCAGGTCACGATCGGGCGCCAGCGCTATCGGCTGGCATTGGAATTGCATATCGAAGACAACGGACCTGGCGTGCCACCCGAGATCCGTGATCGCATCTTCTTCCCGCTGGTCTCCGGCCGGGAAGGGGGCTCAGGCCTCGGGCTGACGCTGGCACAGGACTTCATCCAGCAGCACCACGGCCTGATCGAATGCGAGAGCGAACCCGGGTGCACGCTGTTCAAGATACAGATTCCTCTGCCCTGAGCGCACCCGCCCATGAAACCCATCTGGATCGTTGACGACGACCAATCCATCCGCTTCGTGCTGGAGAAGGCCCTCGCCCGTGAAGACCTGCCCGTGCGCAGCTTCACCAATGCCCGTGATGTGCTGGCCGCGCTGGAAGACGATGCGCCGCAGGTGCTGGTGAGCGACATCCGCATGCCGGGTGGCACGGGCATCGACCTGCTGGCCAAGGTCAAGGTGCGCCACCCGGGCCTGCCCGTCATCATCATGACGGCCTATTCCGATCTGGACAGCGCCGTGTCGGCGTTCCAGAGCGGGGCCTTCGAATACCTGCCCAAGCCTTTCGATCTGCCCAAGGCGGTGGCGCTGATCCGGCGCGCGGTGGACGAGAGCCTGCGCGAGGAAAGCGTCGACGAAGCCACGACCGAGGTGCCCGAGATGCTCGGCCAGGCGCCGGCCATGCAGGACGTCTTCCGCGCCATCGGCCGGCTCAGCCAGAGCAATGTCACGGTGCTGATCACCGGGGAATCCGGCTCGGGCAAGGAGCTGGTGGCGCGGGCGCTGCACAAGCACAGCCTGCGCGCAGGGGGACCATTTGTCGCGATCAACACCGCGGCGATCCCGAAGGATCTGCTGGAAAGCGAACTCTTCGGCCATGAGCGCGGCGCCTTCACCGGCGCGCAGGCCACCCGCCGCGGCCGCTTCGAGCAGGCCGAAGGCGGCACGCTCTTCCTCGACGAGATCGGCGACATGCCGTTCGACCTGCAGACGCGGCTGCTGCGGGTGCTGTCGGACGGCCAGTTCTACCGGGTCGGTGGGCACCAGCCGCTGAAGTCGAACGTGCGCGTGATCGCCGCGACCCACCAGCATCTGGAAGAGCGGGTGCGCGACGGCGCCTTCCGCGAAGACCTCTTCCACCGCCTGAACGTCATCCGCCTGCGTCTGCCCGCCCTGCGCGAGCGGCGCGAGGACATCCCGGCGCTGGCCCGCCATTTCATGCAGCGCAGTGCCAAGGAGCTGGGCGTCGAGCCCAAGCGCATCTCGGATCTCGCGCTGCAGCAGATCGCTCTGTTCGACTTTCCCGGGAATGTCCGCCAGCTCGAAAACCTCTGCCACTGGCTGACCGTGATGGCGCCGGCGCAGACCATCGACCCCAAGGATCTGCCGCCCGAGGTCCAGGCGCATGTCCATGCGCTGAGCCTGCAGTCGCAGGTGTCTGCTGCCGTGCACGCCGGGGGAGCGGGGTCCGCGGGCCAGGCCTCCGCGTCCGTGTCGGCGGCCGCCCCCATGTTCGTGGGCGGACTGGCGGGAGGCGCTCCGGTGGGCGAGAAATCGGTGTCGACGTCATCGTCGGCCTCAGGATCGGGATCAACCTCGGCGGAGGTCTGGCTCGACGATCTCGAACGCGAAGCCCGTGTGCTGCTGGAGAAGGGCCACACGCAGGTCTGGGATGACCTGACCCGTCTCTTCGAGGGACGGCTGATCCAGACGGCGCTGTCCATCACCAAGGGCCGGCGCATCGAAGCCGCCCACAAGCTGGGCATCGGGCGCAACACGATCACGCGCAAGATCCAGGAGCTGGGGCTCGATTGAATCTTGCGCTGGTCGGGTTTGACCTGCCTCAACAGTCAGACGGCCGACATGGGCGACAGTGCAAGCAGATTCTTTCCCGCTTGCTGTTCGACCTGCACAGATTGCCGCCCATGGAGATGTATTCCCCCCTCGCGGGGCCCTGGCCCCGGCCCCGCCGCCGTCTGTCCGGTGCGCCGCCCGCTGCAGCCGATCCTGTGCCTTGGCTGAGGGTGCTGTCCGCGTCCACGCTGTCGTCGGCCGATGTGGAGCTGCTGATGCGGCTGGCCCACCGCCGCGAAGTGTCCGCCGGAGACGCCGTGCTCGACCGCAGCGGCCCCGCACAGGCGCTGGTCCTGCTGCTCTCCGGTGATGTCGTGCTGGGGTCGCGTGCCCCGGACGGCGGACTGCGCACCGAGCGCAGCCTGACCGGGCCGGCCTGGCTGGATGTCAGTGCCGCCTGGCTCGGACAGCCCTACGCCATGGAGGCCCAGGCGCTGTCCGACGTGGTCGTGGCCGATCTGCCGCTCGACGCGGTGCGGGACGAGATGCCCAGCCACCCGACGCTGGCCCAGCAGTTCTGCGAGACGCTGGCGCAGCAGGTCGAGCAGATGACGATGGCGTCGCGCAACCTGCTGCACAACGATGCACCGGCCCGGCTGGCGCAGTGGCTGCTGCAGCGCCTGCCGCAAGTCAGTGGCCAGGCCGAGTTGCGCCTGCAGGAGCGCAAGCGCGACATCGCCCAGCAACTGGCCATGTCGCCCGAAACCCTGTCGCGGCTGATGCGCAGCTTCGAGTCGCGCGGCGTGCTGTCGGTGCGCGGCTACCAGGTGCAGGTGCGCGACGTGGACGAGCTGCGCGCGTTGGCCGGCTCGGTGGCTTGAGGGTTCAGTCGAGTTCGATGCCGGGGTGGTAGTCCGCCGCGGCGATCACCTTCCAGCGCCCCGCCAGCATGGCCCCGCTCAGGGCCGCCGCGCCACAGGCGGCCACCACGCTCCAGTGCGTCAGCCATTGGCCGTCATACGCCCCGAACATGCTGGCGCGGAACGCCCGGACCACCCAGGTGAACGGCAGGTAGGGGTGAATCGCCTGGAAGAAGGGCGTGCTCAGCTCGATGGGCAAGGTCGCCCCGGCCGAGGACAGCTGCACGATCAGCAGGAAGATGCCCAGCACCTTGCCCAGCTCGCCGAACCAGCGCACCAGCGCGAACAGGATGAGCAGGAAGGTCAGCGAGGCCGCCGCGACCGTGGCGATGAACGGCCCCAGGGCATGGATGCGGATGTCGAGAACGCCCATCATCATCGCCACCATCACCGCCGACTGACCCAGCACCACGGCCATCGGCCAGACCAGCTTGCCCGTCACCTGCGATGACCGCCGCAGGCCCAGCGCGTTGTCGGGCAGGCGCCGCAGGCTGAACAGCAGGGCGGCCGTCACGGCACCGATCCACAGGGACATGGGGACAAAGTTCGGCGCGAATCCCGCGCCGTCGCTGCCCACGGGCGCGTTGATCTCCAGTTGGGGCTCGACCGAGTCGGCCAGGCCGCGGGCGCTGCCTTCCGGCATCGGCAGATCCCCCGGCAAGGCGCCAGCCAGCAGTGCCAGTCCATCGCGCAGCTGTGCGCTGCCCGTGTCCAGCCGGGTCAATCCGGCGGACAGCTGGGCATGACCGTTCTGCAGCTTGCGCAGGCCCTCGTTCAGGGCCAGCGTGCCGACGCCGAGTTGCTGTGCGCCATTGGGCAGGGCGTCGACGCGGCTGTCCTCGGGGAGCGCCGTGGTGATCTGGTGCAGTGTCTGGCTGAACTGCGTGAACCCGCCTGTCACGGTCTGGATGCCGGTCTGCAGCTGTTGGGTGCCGCTGATCAGGCGCTGCTGCTGGTCGCGGGCCTGCACCAGACCCAGCCCGAGCAGCTCGGCGCCGTGGCCGAGCGCCTGAGCACCTTCGGCCAGGCCATCGCCGACCAGCGGGATCGGTGCCGCGCTGCGCTGCAGCTCCTGGGCGCCGGCCTGCAGCTGGCGGGTGCCGTGGTGGAGCTGGTCGAGGCCGGCGCCCAGCTCGGTCTGGCCCTGGACCAGGCGCTGCACGCCGGTTTTCAGCGGGTCGAAGTCGGCGCTGGCCGGGCGGTGTGCGTCGAGCGCGCGCAGGCTGCCGGTCAACTGGCGCCAGCCGCCGGCGAACTGGGTGCTGGCGTCGGCGAGCTGCAGGGCACCACGGTGGACCTGCGCCACCGACTCCCCCGCCTTGCCGAGGCCCAGCGTCAGCTCGCCGGCCCCTTGCCGTGCCTGGTGTGCGCCTTCGGCCAGCAGCTGGCTGCCATCGCGCAGCTGCCGGACCCGTTCGCGCAGGGTCGCCAGGTTCAGCTGGGAGCCCTGCGTCGAGGTCAGCACCATGTCCCAGCGCTGCTCGTTGAGCGCTTCGTTGACGCGGTGGGCCAGCTCCGGCGCAAAGCGCTTGGCAAAGCCGGCTGCGCTGTAGTTGTTGCCCTCCGAGGTGTAGATCAGCAGCTTGGCAGCCCCCGCCTCGCGACCCGGCACGGCCCGCTCGCTGAAGTCCGGCGGAATCAGCACGGCAAAGCTCAGCTCGCCGCGGCGCACGGCTTGCCGGGCCGCTTCGCTGTCGTCGAAGCGCTGCCACTGGAACATGCCTTGCCGCAGCAGCGTCTGGCTGACGTCCTCTCCCATGCGGGTGGTGACGCCGCGGAAGGTCACGCCCGTGTCCGCATTGACCAGACCGGCCCGCAAGGCACTGGTGCGGGCACTCGGCTCCCACATGCTCCACAGGCAGATCAGTGCATAGAGCGCCGGGATGAACAGCGCACCGACCACCGCGACGGCGAAGCGACGGTCCCGGGCCAGTAACGCCCAGTCCGCCCGGGCCAGCAGCAGCACGCCGCGCCACCAGCCGGTTGTCTGGTCGTCTGTCGGGTCGCCTTGTCTTCGATGCATCGTTCTCACAATCACAAGTCTGGCCTTTGCCTGCCTTCTCGGCTTTAGCACTCACTGAGTACGAGTGCTAAACTGGTCGGGAACTCCCGGACGCAAGCACAGTCTATGTCCACCATGCAACTGCAATCTTCATCTTCCACCGCAATTTCCTTGCGTGACCCGTGGGCCCTGGTGCCTTCGCTCGGCAATCTGGAGGCCTACATCAGCGCCGTCAACCGGCTGCCGATGCTGACGGCCGAGGAAGAATCGAGCCTGGCGCGCAAGCTGCGGGACAAGCAAGATCTGGACGCTGCCGGCCGGCTGGTGCTGTCGCACCTGCGGCTGGTGGTGTCGGTGGCCCGCCAGTACCTGGGCTACGGCCTGCCGCACGGTGACCTGATCCAGGAAGGCAATGTCGGCCTGATGAAGGCCGTCAAGCGCTTCGACCCCGAGCAGGGCGTGCGCCTGGTCAGCTATGCATTGCACTGGATCAAGGCCGAGATCCACGAATACATCCTGAAGAACTGGCGCATGGTCAAGGTGGCCACCACCAAGGCCCAGCGCAAGCTGTTCTTCAATCTGCGGTCGATGAAGCGCCAGTTCAAGGGTGAAGCCGCCGAAGGCGACACCCACCGCGCCGGTCTGTCCGACGCCGAGATCGACAAGGTCGCCGCGCAGCTCAACGTCAAGCGCGAGGAAGTCATCGAGATGGAGACCCGCTTCGCCGGCGGCGACGTGGCGCTCGACCCCAGCGGCGATGACGACGAAGACAACGCCCATGCCCCGATCGCCTACCTGACCGACGACCGCCACGAGCCGACCCGTGCGATCGAGGCCCGCCACCGGGACGAACTCGCCGGTCCGGGCCTGCTGCGTGCCCTCGACACGCTCGATGCCCGCAGTCGCCGCATCGTCGAGGAGCGCTGGCTCAAGGTCAACGACGATGGCTCCGGCGGTCTGACGCTGCACGATCTGGCGGCCGAATACGGCGTCAGCGCCGAGCGCATCCGCCAGATCGAGGTCGCCGCGATGAAGAAGATGAAGAAGGCGCTGGTCGAGACCGCCTGACCGGAAGAGCCGTCTGCGCTCACGCCTGCAGCGCATCCCGCGCTGCAGAGAACGCCCGCCAGAACCCCGCCTCCTGCGCCGTCGCGAAGTTGATCCGCATGCGCGTGCTCGGCTGGCGGCGGGCGTGGAACAGACTGCCGGGCGCCATCAGCCAGTCGGCGTCGAGCAGACGCTGGGCGAGTTGCTCGGTGTCCACGCCCGTCTCGACCCAGCCGAACAGCCCCTGTGGCGGACAGACAAAGCTGCAGCCCGCCCCGAGTGTGAGCTGGACGCTGCGGTTGCGTGCCGCGTCCAGCCGGGCGTAGACCCGCTCGGCGTGGCGGCGCAGCTGCCCCTGCTCCAGACAGACGGCTACCGCCTGCTCCAGCAGCGCGGGCGTCGTCAGGCTCGACAGCAGCTTCACGTCGATCAGCCGCTCCACCTGCGACTCCGGCGCCGCGACATAGCCGACGCGCCAGCCCGGCGCCAGGATTTTCGAGAAGCCGCTGACGTAGAAGGTGCGGCGCAGGCCGTCGAGCGCCGACAGGCGCGGGGCGTGTGCCGGGGCGAGGTGGGCGTAGGTGTCGTCCTCCAGGATCTGCAGGTCGTGGTCCTGCGCGAGCTGCAGCAGGCGGTGCGCGGTGGACAGGCTCAGCATCCCGCCGGTCGGGTTGTGCAGCACCGAGACGGTCACATACAGCCGCGGGCGGTGCTCCCGCGCCAGCGCATCCATCACGGCCAGATCGGGGCCGTCCGGGCCGCGCGGCACCGGCAGCAGGCGCATGCCGAGGTGCGTCAGCCGGGCATATTCGACCGACCATCCGGGCTCGTCGACCAGCACCGCGTCCCCAGGCGTGAGCAGCGTGCGTGACACCAGATCGAGCGCCTGCGTCGCCCCCATGGCGGTGATGATCTGCGACGGTGCAGCGCGCACGCCGAAGTCGGCGATGCGGTCGGACAGCGCGGCGCGCAAGCGCGGATCGCCGGCCGGCTCGCCGTACTGCAGCGAGGCGGCGGCGTCGCCGAGGCCACGGTCTTCGCCCAGCACCTTGCGCAATGCGGCGTGCAGCATCGGCAGGTCGAGCCAGCTCGGCGGCAGTGTGCCCAGGCCCGGACCCGGGCGCTGGCTGTTGCGGCCGAGCATGCCGCGGATCAGCGCGCTGGCGTCGAAGGGGACCGAGCGTGGGGTCGGGGGCTCTGCGGTCCGGCTGGCCGGCAGATCGCGCCGCAGTTCGCGCACGAAGAAGCCACGCTGCCGGCGCGCTTCGACCAGCCCCTGTGCGAGCAGCTGGTCATAGGCCGCCACGACGGTGTGCGGGCTCACCGCGTACCGCTGTGCGCAGTCGCGCACCGAGGGCAGCCGGGCGCCGGGCGAGAGCAGGCGGTGGCGGATCTGCTGGGCGAAATGGGCGGCGAGCTGTTCGGCCAGGGTCTGGTCGCTGTGGCGGCTGAGCTGGGGCGGGTTCATGGCAGAGACATGGCAGGGCGGAGTGCGGTGGAATGTGTCGCTGCAGCGACCAATACAGCAGTGAACAGTATCGGGGTGAAGTGTACTGGTACTGTGCTGCTATGACGTTCTAGACTGGTGCCCATGCTGTCCTTGTTGCCCACGTCCTCGATCACTGCCTCCGACTATCTCGCCTTGCTGGCGCTGGGCACGGCCATGTCGTTCACGCCCGGCCCCAACACGACGCTGTCGACCGCGCTGGCGGCGAACCTCGGCCTGCGCCGGGCGCTGCGCTTCTGTCTGGCGGTGCCGGTGGGCTGGGCGCTGATGCTGGGACTGTGCAGCGTCGGGCTGGGGGCGGCGATCGCTGCGCAGCCGATGTTGCGGCTGGGCATCAAGGCGCTCGGCCTGGGCTATCTGCTCTGGCTGGCGTGGAAGCTCACGCGCACAGCGCAGCTCGGCCAGGCCGATGCTGCGCGTCTGCAAGTGGGTTTCTGGCAGGGCGTGGCGCTGCAGTTCGTCAACATCAAGGGCTGGATGTTCGCGCTGTCCGTGACGGCCGGCTGGGTGCTGCCGGGGCCGGTGGGCGAGCGGCTGCTGGTGGTGCTGCCGACCATGGCCGCCTTTGCCTTCACGAGCAACTTCACCTATGCGCTGGTCGGCGCACTGCTGCGGGGCTGGCTGGCGCGAGGGGCGCGGCTGCTGTGGTTCAACCGGGGCATGGCCGGGGTCCTGGTGCTGACCGCCGTGTGGATGGGGCAAGCATGAAGAACCTGTCGGTCGAGAACCGCGGCCTGCTGCTCGGGCTGCTGGGCGTGGCGATCTTCGCCCTGACGCTGCCGATGACGCGGCTGGCGGTCGGCCCCGGCGAGGCGCCGCAGTTGCCGCCGCTGTTCGTCACGGCCGGGCGGGCGGCGGGCGCGGCGCTGCTGAGCGCGGTCTACCTCTGGCTGACCCGTGCGCCGTGGCCGACGCGGCGGGATGTCCTGCCGCTGGCGGTGGCCGCGCTGGGCACGGTGCTGGGTTTTCCGCTCTTCATCGCGCTGGCGCTGCGCCAGGTGCCGTCGATGCACGCGGCCGTCATCACCGGCGTGCTGCCGCTGTGCACGGCGGCGGTGGCTGCGTGGCACCTGCGCCAGCGGCCGTCGAACGGATTCTGGGTGTGCGCTGTGCTGGGCTGCGCGCTGGTGCTGGGGTTTGCGGCGGTGCAGGGCGGCGGGCATCTGGTCGCGGCGGACGGCCTGCTGCTGGGCGCGATGCTGAGTGCCGCGGTCGGCTATGTCGCCGGCGCGCAGCTCTCGGCGCGCTGGCGGGCCGAGCATGTGATCTCCTGGGTGCTGGTCATCAGCCTGCCGATGACGCTGCCGGTGGCGTGGTGGGTGCGGCCTGCTGTGCCGGCCGACATTTCCGCAGCGGCCTGGGGCGGCTTTGCCTATGTCACGGTGTTCTCGATGTGGCTGGGCTTCTTCGCCTGGTTCCGCGGGCTGGCGCTGGGCGGCATGGTGCGGGTCAGCCAGGTGCAGATGGTGCAACCCTTTCTTTCCCTGCTGCTGGCGGTGCCGGTGCTGGGCGAGCCTTTGCAGATGTCGACGCTGGTGTTCGCCGTCGCGGTGGTCGCGGTGGTGTTCATCGGTAAGAGAATGGCGGTCCACAAGGAACCACGCGCATGACTTTCGAACTCCCCCTCTGGAACCCCGCCCGCCGCGCGGCGCGGATGAACCCGTCCATCCTGCGCGAGATCCTCAAGGTCACCGACCGGCCAGGCATCCTGTCGATGGCCGGCGGCCTGCCGTCGCCGGACACCTTCCCGGTCGAGGCCATGCGGGCGGCCTGCGACAAGGTGCTGCGCGAGACGCCGCGCGAGGCGCTCCAGTACGCCGCCAGCGAGGGCTTCACGCCGCTGCGCGAGTGGGTGGCCAGCCACCTGCGCGGCCAGGGCATGACCGTCGACGCCGACCAGGTGCTCATCACCACCGGCTCGCAGCAGGGGCTGGACCTCGTGGCCAAGGTGCTGGTCGATGCCGGTGCGCCGGTTGCGGTCGAGGCGCCGACCTACCTGGGCGCCCTGCAGGCCTTCGCGCCGATGGAGCCGATCTTCGCCAGCATCCCGAGCGACGCGGACGGGCCGTTGCCGGAGGCGGTGGCCGCGCTGCCCCACGATGCGCCCGGCACGCGGTTCATGTATGTGCTGCCCAATTTCCAGAATCCGAGCGGCCGTGTCATGCCCGAGGCGCGGCGCGAGGCGCTGATCGCCGCGGCGAAGCAGGCCCGCGTGCCGCTGGTCGAGGACAACCCCTACGGCGACCTCTGGTACGACACGCCGCCACCGAAGACGCTGGCCGCGCGCTGGCCCGAGGGCGTGATCTACCTGGGCTCGTTCTCGAAGGTGCTGGCGCCGGGTCTGCGCCTGGGCTATGTGGTGGCGCCGCGCGAACTCTTCCCCAAGCTGCTGCAGGCCAAGCAGGCGGCCGATCTGCACACGCCCGGCTTCAACCAGCGCGTCGTGCACGAGGTGATCCGCGATGGTTTCCTCGACCAGCACGTCCCCACCATCCGCGACCGCTACCGCGCCCAGCGCGACGCGATGCGCGAGGCCCTGACGCAGCATCTGCCGCCCGGCAGCGTGTGGCAGGCGCCGAGCGGCGGCATGTTCTGCTGGGTGCGGCTGCCTGAGGGCTGTGACGCCGTGGCCTTGCTGCCGAAGGCGGTCGACGAGGGCGTGGCCTTCGTCCCTGGCGCGGCCTTCTATGCCCACGCGCCTGATCCGCGCACGGTGCGCCTGTCGTTCGTGACGCTGACGCCGGACCAGATCCACACTGCCGTGGCCATCCTCGGCAGGGTGCTGAAACGCCACCTGACCGAGGACCAGCCGGAGCCGACGCCGTGAACAACCCCCCGCGTGACCGTCGCACGGTCGTGCTCGATGTCTTCACCGCGGAGCCGCTGAAGGGCAATTCGCTGGCGGTCGTCGTCGACGCCGAGGGCTTGAGCGAAGCGCAGATGGCGGCGTATGCACGCTGGACCAACCTGTCCGAGACCACCTTCCTGCTGCCGCCGACCGATCCGCAGGCGGATTACCGGGTGCGCATCTTCACGCCGGGTGGCGAGTTGCCGTTCGCGGGGCATCCGACGCTGGGCAGCTGTCAGGCGTGGCGGGATGCAGGCGGCGTGCCGCGGCAGGCAGGTGTCGTGGTGCAGGAGTGCGGCGTCGGGCTGGTGCGGGTACGGCAGGTTGACGGTGGCGCAAATCGTCTGGCCTTCGCCGCGCCGCCGCTGCGGCGCAGCGGCCCGGCCGAGCCTGAGGTGGTCGCGCAGGTGCTGCGTGCGCTGCGGCTGTCGGCCGATGCGGTGCTGCAGGTCGAGTGGATCGACAACGGCCCTGGCTGGCTCGGGGTGCGTCTGCACGACGCTGCGGCCGTGCGTGCGCTGGCACCGGATTTTGCGGCGATGCGCGGGCTCAATGTCGGCGTGGTCGGTGCATGGCCGGCCGGCGGAGAGGTCGATGTGGAGGTGCGGGCCTTCGTGCCAGACCTCGGCGTGCCGGAAGATCCGGTCACGGGCAGCCTGAACGCCGGTCTCGCCCAGTGGCTGATCGGCACCGGACAACTGCCGGCGCGCTATGTCGCCGGGCAGGGCCACGCGCTGGGGCGCGATGGCCGGGTGCATGTCGAGCGCATCGCCGAGGGCGACTGGGCCGGTGTGTGGATCGCCGGGGACGTGACGCGCTGCATCACCGGAACGCTGCGGCTGTGAGCCGCGGGCGTTCCGCGTCGGATCACTCCTTGCGGTAGTTGTCGTGGCAGGCCTTGCAGGTCTGCGCTGCGGCACCGAAGGCGGTCTTCAGCTGCGCCAGATCGCCCGTCTTGGCCGCGGCGTTGAGCTTGCCCATCTCGTCCTGCATCTTGGTCATGCCGGCCTTGAACTTGTCGGCTTCACTCCAGATTTCCGGCTTGGCGCGGGTGTCGCCCTTGTCGGTGCCGGCGATGAAGCCTGCGGCGGGCAGCGCGGCCAGGTGGGTCAGCAGTTCGGCGTTCTCGGCGGCCACCTTGGCGTCGAAGGGCGCGCGACCGTTGGCCATCGCGCCGATGCGCCCGAAGTGGTTGGCCATCAGGGTGTACGCGGCCTTGCGGTACTTGATCGCGTCCTCGGGCTTCTGGAACTGCGCGCTGGCGGGCAGGGCAGCGAACAGGCCAGCGGCGGTGCACAGGGCAATGCAGAGACGTTTCATTGGCGGAACTCCGGGTGTAGATCGCAACCACATGGTCGCCGGACCAGTGTAGCCTCGTGGGCATGACGGGATTTCACACGAGGTGAAGCGATGGATGCGACACACAACGATGTCACTGCCGGACTGCATTCGGTGCCTGTCCGGGTCTGGGACTGGCCGACGCGGCTCTTCCATTGGGCACTGGCGCTTTGCGTGGCAGGGGCGGTGGTGAGTGCCAAGGTGGGCGGCAATGCGATGGAGTGGCACTTCCGGCTCGGGCTGGCGGTGCTGGCGCTGCTGGTGTTCCGGCTGATCTGGGGCGTGGTGGGCGGACGCTGGTCGAGGTTCGCCAGCTTCCTCTATGCGCCGTCCACCTTGCTGCGCTATGTGCGCGGACAAGCGCGGCCGCAGGAGATGCTGGACGTCGGACACAGTCCCACGGGGGCGCTGTCGGTGTTTGCGCTGCTGGGCTTGCTGGCGGTGCAGGTGGCGACCGGGCTGGTGGCGGACGACGAGATCGCCAGCACCGGGCCGCTGATCCGTTTTGTCGAGTCGGCCACCTCGCTGGCGGCGACCTCGTGGCACAAGTCCTGGGGGCAGTGGCTGCTGCTGGGGCTGGTGGGGTTGCATGTGCTGGCGATCGTGGCCTACCGCCTGGTGCACCGGCGCGATCTGGTCACGCCGATGCTGGTGGGCGACAAGCCGCTGCCGCCGGAGGTGCCCGCTTCGGCCGACCATGCCGGCCGCTGGGGTCTGGCGCTGGTCGCCTTGTCACTGGGTGTTGCACTGGCATTGTGGGTGCATGCGCAGGGCGGCTAGACTGCGGCCATGCATGTCCCTGAGACCCGTCTGATCGTGCCGGACTCCCCGGCGCTGATCGAGGCCACACGCGTCATCTTCCGTGAGTACGCCGCCAGCTTGGCGGTGGACCTGTCGTTCCAGGATTTCGAGCAGGAACTGCGGGATCTGCCGGGGGAATATGCCGGGCCCAACGGCTGCCTGCTGCTGGCGCTGGTGGATGGTGCGGTGGCAGGATGTGGCGCCTACCGTCCCATCACGGATGTCGACTACCCGAACGCCTGCGAGATGAAACGGCTTTATGTGGGCCGAGCCTTCCGCCGTTTCGGGCTGGGGCGTCAGGTGGCGCAGGCGCTCATCGACGAGGCGCGCCAGGCCGGGTATTCGTCGATGCTGCTGGACACGCTCGACGACATGGAGGCCGCGCGGGAGCTGTACACCTCGCTCGGCTTCTTCGAGGTGCCGCCCTACTATTTCAACCCGCTGCCCGGCGCGCATTACCTCTGTGTCGATCTCGGCGGGGCGCACAGCCGCTATTGACAGCCGCTGTTAACGGGTCTGTCCACAGGTTACACAGGGGTACGGCGCTAGCATCGCGGCCCGATCGATTTCTCTCGACCAAGTGAGCCACCATGGATGCCGACCTGATCCACGCCGTCAGTCCTCCCTGCCTGCTGGGCGAATCGCCGATGTGGCACCCGCAGGAGCAGGTGCTCTACTGGTGCGACATCCCCGGCAAGCGCCTGCACCGGCTCGATCCGGCCAGCGGGCAGTCTCGGCACTGGGACTTTCCAGTCGAGCCGGCCAGCGTCGCGCCAGCGCTCGACGGCACGCTGCGCCTGGCAATGCGCGACGGTCTCTGGTGCTTCGATCCGGCGACCGGCGAGCGCACGCGGCTGGCCGCACCGCCCTACGACCCGGCCCACGAGCGTTTCAACGACGGAAAATGCGATCCGCAGGGGCGTTTCTGGATCGGCACCATCTATGAGCCACGCGACCCGCCGCTGGCGGCGCTGTATTGCTGGGATGGCGGCGTGCTGAGCCGCCGCGCCGATGGCATCACGGTGTCCAACGGCTTGGCCTGGAGCACCGATGGCCGCACGATGTACTGGTCCGACACCAAGGCCCACGCGGTCTATGCCTTCGATTTCGACCCTGCCGACGGTGGATTGTCCGGGCGCCGCACGTTCGCGGAATTCGCCAGACGGGCGCCAGAGCAGCCCCTCGACGGCTACGGCGGCCGTCCCGACGGCGCTGCAGTGGACAGCGAAGGCTGCTACTGGGTCGCGATGTTCGAGGGTCAGCAGGTGCTGCGCCTGTCACCATCGGGCGAGGTGCTGCGCGCGGTGCGGCTGCCGGCGCGCTGCCCGACGATGCCGTGTTTCGGGGGGGCAGACCTGAAGACGCTCTACATCACGACGGCGCGGGAAAAGCGCCCCGCCGAGGAACTGGCGCAGCAACCACTGGCGGGTTGTGTGCTGGCTTTGCGGGTGGAGGTGCCGGGGTTGCCTGCCCATGTGGCCTGCCCTTGAGCGGTGCAAGCACTGCGTCAATGACTTTGTGCAAAATCACGTTTCGCTGCAAACCGGACCTCGCCGATGGCATGGTGCACAGCGGCGGTTCAGTGTTGTATCGGATGCACGTTTCGAGTGCGCGGCGGAACTGAAGTGTTGAATGCGTGGTGGAGTGCTGGAGATGTGGGGGTTTCCACGTATAATTCGATGGTTTTGCCGCAACAGCCTTCGAACAACGTGACTCCACGCACACTTCAGCACAACGAAATGCGCGTCGATCCGGATGACAAGTCAGGTGATGGCGGCGAAGAGAGTTTCAAGAGCCTGACGCGAGAAGAGGCGCAAGCCCTTCGCGCAAGACTCCCGCAGGTGTCTCCGTGGCGGGTAGTGGCGGCGCAGGCGGTGGCGGGCTTGGTGATGGCCGGTGTGAGCTGGGCTGTTGCGGGGCGCGGAGAAGTGGTCTGGTCGGCGCTGTATGGCGCAATGACCGTGGTCCTGCCGACTGCCTTGCTGGCGCGTGGCATGTCCAGGGTGACCCGGCTTGCGGAGGTGAAGGCGAATGTTGCTGCATTCAACTTCATGTTCTGGGAGTTCTTGAAAATTGGTGTCTCGGTTGCCATGTTGGCGGCCGCGGCAAAGGTCGTGCCGGACTTGAGCTGGCCGGCCATGCTGATCACCCTGGTGGTCTGCATGAAGATGAATTGGCTGGCCCTGCTGTGGCAGGGTCGGGTGACAACCACTCGGTCTTAAGACAAGACACACGTTCGAGAGAAGACGATGGCTGCCGAAGAACACGTTGCAGAGCACGCGCCGACCGCGGGGGAGTACATCTCCCACCACCTGGTCCACCTGACCAACCGCGCCCAGACCGGCATCGCCGATTTTTCGTTGACCGATCCGGTGCTGAAGCTGGACTCGCTGTTCTTCTCGATCATCCTGGGCGTGCTGGGCTGCTTCCTGCTGTGGAGCGTGGCCCGGCGAGTGACGTCCGGCGTGCCGGGGCGCATGCAGGCTGCGGTCGAGTTCCTGGTCGAGATGGTCGACACCCAGGCCAAGGGCATCATCCACAACGAGGAATCGCGCAAGGTCGTGGCGCCGCTCGCGCTGACCGCCTTCGTCTGGATTTTCCTGATGAATGCGATGGACCTCCTGCCGCTGGATGTTCTGCCACGCCTCTGGGCCTGGATTTACGGTGTGATGGGCCACGACCCCCACCATGCCTATCTGCGCGTCGTGCCGACGGCCGACCTGTCGGTGACGCTGGGCATGTCGTTCACGGTGCTGCTGGCCTGCCTGTACTACAGCATCAAGATCAAGGGCCTGGGCGGTTGGGTGGGCGAGCTGTTCTCGGCTCCCTTCCATGCACATGGCCCGGCAGCGCTCCTGCTGGCCCCGATCAACTTCACGCTGCAGATCATCGAGTTCGCAGCCAAGACGATCTCGCACGGCATGCGACTCTTCGGCAACATGTTCGCCGGCGAGCTGGTGTTCATGCTGATCGCGCTGATGGGTGCAGTGGGTTTTGCCTCCTTTGGTGGCATCGCCTTGTGGATTGGCCAGATCATCGCAGGCACGGCCTGGGCCATCTTCCACATCCTGATCATCACGCTGCAGGCCTTCATCTTCATGATGCTGACCTTGGTCTACGTGGGTCAGGCGCACGACAAGCACTGATCCGATCCGGTCGCTGTCGAACAACGCGCTGTCGTAACACTGGCGCGTCCACCGAGAAATCTGGCACAGTCTCGCCGGCTCCGCGGAGCCGGTGTGGCCAGGGCCACGTCTCCGGTTCGCTGAATCGTTCTTTCTTTCCCTTTTCCCTTCCGTCCGTCAACAACCTCTCTTAGGAGCAATCATGGAAAACGTCCTCGGTCTCGTCGCTCTGGCTTGCGGCATCATCATCGGTCTGGGTGCTATCGGCGCTTGTATCGGTATCGCCCTGATGGGTGGCAAGTACCTCGAAGCTTCGGCCCGTCAGCCTGAGCTGATGAACGAACTGCAGACCAAGATGTTCCTGCTGGCCGGTCTGATCGACGCGGCGTTCCTGATCGGCGTCGGTATCGCGATGCTGTTCGCCTTCGCGAACCCGTTCGTCCTGAAGTAATCGGTCTTTCTCGTCCCAAGTCATCCCCCTAAACGAGAAAGGTCGAAGCCGTGAATCTGAACGCAACACTGTTGGCGCAGATCGTGGTCTTCGCGATCCTCTGGTGGTTCACGATGAAGTTCGTGTGGCCTCCGATCACGAAGGCCCTCGACGATCGTGCCAAGAAGGTCGCGGACGGTCTGGCTGCGGCTGACAAGGCCAAGTTCGAACTCGCCGGCGCCAACAAGCGCGTCGAGGAACAGCTTGCCCAATCGCGCAACGAGACCGCCAAGCTGCTGTCTGACGCTGAAAAGCGCGCACAGGCCATCGTCGACGAGGCCAAGCGCCGCGCCGAGGAAGAGGGCGCCAAGATCGTGTCTGCTGCCAAGGCAGAAGCCGATCAGCAAGCCATCCAGGCCCGCGAAGCGCTGCGTGACCAAGTGGCTGTACTGGCCGTCAAGGGCGCAGAACAGATCCTCAAGCGCGAAGTCAACGCCGGCGTTCACGCCGAGCTGCTGGCCCGCCTGAAGACGGAGCTGTAACCATGGCCGAACTCACTACCATCGCGCGCCCCTACGCCGAGGCTCTGTTCCAGGTGGCCCGTCAAGGTGACGTGTCCGTCTGGGCGCAGCAGATCGAGGCACTGGCCCAGGTGGCTCAGCATCCGCAAGTTCGCCAGTTCTCCGAGAGCCCCAAGGCGTCGGAAGATCAGGTGGTCGATCTGGTCACCACGGCCGTCCAGCTTCCGTTGCTTCCCGGTGTGCAGAATTTTCTGCGTACTGTGGTGGCCAACGGCCGCTTGGTGGCACTGCCGGCCATCGCCGAGCAGTTCCACGGACTGGTCAGTGCAGCCTCCGGCGTGTCCGATGCCGTCATCTACAGTCCCTACCCGATCGAGCCAGCGCAGCTGGCCGAGGTCGTGTCGAGCCTGGAGAAGCGTTTCGGTCGCAAGCTCTCCGCCAGCGTCGTGCTGGAGCCGGAGCTGATCGGTGGCATTCGCGTGGTGGTGGGCGACGAGGTGCTGGACACCTCGGTCAAGGCCCGACTGGAACGCATGAAGGTGGCGCTGAGCGCTTGAATCGAATTCATCCCTGTGTTTGCCGCCGTTCCGCCGGAGCGGGGGTCTGACCAGACTGGGAGCAAGCTATGCAATTGAATCCCGCAGAAATTTCTGAACTGATCAAGAGCCGCATCGAGGGTCTTGGCGCCGCCGCCGACATTCGCAATCAAGGTACCGTGGTCTCGGTGACGGACGGTATCGTCCGGGTCCACGGCCTGAGCGATGCCATGCAGGGCGAAATGCTCGAGTTCCCGGGCAACGTGTTCGGTCTGGCGCTGAACCTGGAGCGTGACTCCGTCGGCGCCGTGATCCTGGGCGAATACGAAGGCATTTCCGAAGGCGATACGGTCAAGTGCACCGGCCGCATTCTGGAAGTGCCGGTCGGCCCGGAACTGCTTGGTCGCGTGGTCAACGCCCTCGGTCACCCGATCGACGGCAAGGGCCCGATCAACGCCAAGCTGACGGACGTGATCGAGAAGGTCGCGCCCGGCGTGATCGCCCGTAAATCGGTGGACCAGCCGGTGCAGACCGGCCTGAAGTCCATCGACTCGATGGTGCCGATCGGCCGTGGCCAGCGCGAGCTGATCATCGGCGACCGCCAGACCGGCAAGACGGCCGTGGCGATCGACGCGATCATCAACCAGAAGGGCCAGAACATGGCCTGCATCTACGTCGCGATCGGCCAGAAGGCTTCGTCGATCAAGAACGTGGTGCGCTCGCTCGAAGCGGCTGGTGCGATGGACTACACCATCGTCGTGGCGGCGTCGGCCTCCGAGTCGGCTGCCATGCAGTACGTCTCGGCCTACACTGGCTGCACGATGGGCGAGTACTTCCGCGACCGCGGCCAAGACGCCCTGATCGTGTACGACGACCTGTCCAAGCAGGCTGTCGCCTACCGCCAGGTCTCGCTGCTGCTGCGCCGTCCTCCGGGCCGCGAAGCGTTCCCCGGCGACGTGTTCTATCTCCACAGCCGCCTGCTGGAGCGCGCAGCCCGCGTGAACGCCGACTACGTCGAAGCGTTCACCAAGGGTGAAGTCAAGGGCAAGACGGGTTCGCTGACGGCTCTGCCGGTCATCGAGACGCAAGCTGGTGACGTGTCCGCCTTCGTTCCGACCAACGTGATCTCGATCACCGACGGTCAGATCTTCCTGGAAACCAACCTGTTCAACGCCGGTATCCGTCCCGCCATCAACGCCGGTATCTCGGTGTCGCGCGTGGGTGGTGCAGCGCAGACCAAGCTGATCAAGGGCCTGTCCGGCGGTATCCGTACCGACCTGGCGCAGTACCGTGAACTGGCCGCGTTCGCGCAGTTCGCTTCCGATCTGGACGAATCGACCCGCAAGCAGCTCGACCGCGGTGCCCGCGTCACCGAACTGCTCAAGCAGGCCCAGTATTCGCCCCAGCCCATCAGCCTGATGGCGGCCACGCTGTACGCGGTCAACAAGGGCTACATGGACAACGTCGAAGTCAAGAAGATTCTGGCGTTCGAAAGCGGCATGCACCAGTACCTGAAGACCAGCCACGGTGCGCTGCTGAAGAAGCTCGAAGACAACAAGGCCATGGACAAGGACGCGGAAGCCGAGCTGCAAGGCGCGATCGCTGCGTTCAAGAAGTCCTTCGCCTAAGCCGGGAGCATCGTCATGGCGGCAGGCAAGGAAATACGCGGCAAGATCAAGTCGGTGGAAAACACCCGCAAGATCACCAAGGCCATGGAAATGGTGGCCGCGTCCAAGATGCGCAAGGCGCAGGAACGCATGCGCGCGGCTCGTCCGTACGCTGACAAGATCCGCAACATCACGGCCAACCTGTCGCAGGCGACTCCGGAGTACCAGCATCCGTTCGTTGTCAAGAACAGCGGCACGGGTGCGGTGGGCGTCATCGTCGTCACGACCGACAAGGGTCTGTGCGGCGGGATGAACACCAACGTGCTGCGGGCGGTGACAACCAAGCTGCGTGAGTTCGAGGGCACCAGCACCAAGGTGCAGGCGGTCGCGATCGGCAACAAGGGGTTCAGCTTCCTGAACCGCGTCGGCATCAAGGTGGTGTCGCATGCGACGCAACTCGGTGACACGCCGCATCTCGACAAGCTGATCGGCCCCGTCAAGGTGCTGCTCGACCAGTACGCCGAAGGCAAGCTGGACGCTGTCTACCTCTGCTACACCCGCTTCCTCAACACGATGAAGCAGGAACCGCAGATCGAGCAGCTGCTGCCGCTGGCCGCAGATCGTCTGGCGCAGACGGAAGCCGAGAAGCAGTCCCATGGCTGGGACTACCTCTACGAGCCGGATGCGAAGTCGGTCATCGACGACCTGATGGTGCGGTACGCCGAGGCCCTGGTGTTCCAGGCGGTCGCCGAGAACATGGCGTCCGAGCAGTCGGCACGCATGGTGGCCATGAAGGCCGCGACCGACAACGCCGGCACGCTGATCAACGACCTGAAGCTGGTCTACAACAAGACCCGTCAGGCCGCGATCACCAAGGAACTCTCCGAGATTGTCAGCGGTGCGGCGGCGGTGGGTTGACCCAGCCACGCGACGACGAGACGCAACGAATCAAGATTGAAGGAACGAAAAATGGCGAACATTCAAGCCACTACTGGCGCAGTAGGCAAGATCGTTCAGTGCATCGGCGCCGTGGTGGACGTGGAATTCCCCCGCAACCAGATGCCGAAGATCTATGACGCACTGAAGCTGGACGGCAGCGCGCTGACCCTCGAAGTGCAGCAGCAGCTCGGCGACGGCGTGGTGCGTACCATCGCGCTGGGCTCGTCCGACGGTCTGCGCCGCGGTCTGGAAGTGCGCAACACGCGCGCTCCGATCACGGTGCCGGTCGGCCCGGCGACGCTGGGCCGCATCATGGACGTGCTGGGCAACCCGATCGACGAGCGCGGTCCGGTCAGCATGGAACACTCGGCTTCCATCCACCGCAAGGCCCCGGCCTATGACGAGCTGAGCCCGTCGCAGGATCTGCTGGAAACCGGCATCAAGGTGATCGACCTGATCTGCCCGTTCGCCAAGGGCGGCAAGGTGGGTCTGTTCGGCGGCGCCGGTGTGGGCAAGACCGTGAACATGATGGAACTCATCAACAACATCGCCAAGGCCCACTCGGGTCTGTCGGTGTTCGCTGGTGTGGGCGAGCGGACCCGTGAAGGGAACGACTTCTATCACGAAATGGCCGATTCGGGCGTCGTGAACCTGGAGAGCCTGGGCGACTCCAAGGTCGCCATGGTCTACGGCCAGATGAACGAGCCGCCGGGCAACCGTCTGCGCGTGGCCCTGACCGGTCTGACGATCGCCGAGTCCTTCCGCGACGAAGGCCGTGACGTGCTGTTCTTCGTGGACAACATCTACCGCTACACGCTGGCCGGTACCGAAGTGTCCGCATTGCTGGGCCGGATGCCGTCCGCCGTGGGTTACCAGCCGACGCTGGCCGAGGAAATGGGCCGTCTGCAAGAGCGGATCACGTCGACCAAGGTCGGCTCGATCACCTCGATCCAGGCCGTCTACGTCCCTGCGGATGACCTGACCGACCCGTCGCCTGCCACCACCTTCGCCCACTTGGACGCAACGGTCGTGCTGTCGCGTGACATCGCGTCGCTCGGTATCTACCCCGCCGTGGACCCGCTCGACTCGAACAGCCGCCAGGTGGACCCGAACGTCGTCGGCGAAGAGCACTACAAGACGACCCGTGCCGTGCAGCAGGTGCTGCAGCGCTACAAGGAACTGCGCGACATCATCGCCATTCTGGGCATGGACGAACTGGCTCCGGAAGACAAGCTCGCCGTGGCCCGTGCCCGGAAGATCCAGCGCTTCCTGTCCCAGCCGTTCCACGTCGCGGAAGTCTTCACGGGCTCGCCGGGCAAGTACGTTCCGCTGAAGGAAACCATCCGCGGCTTCAAGATGATCGTGGCTGGCGAATGCGACCACCTGCCGGAGCAGGCGTTCTACATGGTCGGCACCATCGACGAAGCCTTCGAGAAGGCGAAGAAGATGCAGTGAACCCCAGTGGGTGGTGCTCCCTCGCCGTCGTCCGGTGAAGGGCCTGCCACCCTTGGTTTGCTGACTCCTCTTCAACCCCCCACGAAGGAAGAACATGGCAACGATCCACGTTGACGTCGTCTCGGCAGAACACTCGATCTTCTCGGGTGAGGCCAAGTTCGTCGCGCTGCCGGGCGAGAACGGCGAGCTGGGCATCCTGCCCCGCCACACGCCGCTGATCACCCGCATCCGTCCGGGCGCCGTGCGCATCGAGCGTGCCGACACCGGTGAAGAAGAGTTCGTGTTCGTGGCCGGTGGCATTCTCGAAGTGCAGCCGGACCGTGTGACCGTGCTGGCCGACACCGCCATCCGTGGCCACGATCTGGACGAAGCCAAGGCTGTCGAAGCCAAGCGCATCGCCGAAGAGTCGATGAAAAACGCCAAGAGCGACATCGATCTGGCCCGTGCCCAGGGCGAATTTGCCGCCATGGCGGCCCAGATCGCCGCGATCCAGAAGTTCCGCCGCAAGTAAGCACCGCGACCTTCCCCCCTCGCAAGCTGGTGGGACTGTTTGACTGACGGAAAACCACGCCCGCCCAGGTGCAGACCTGCGGCGGGCGTGGCGTTTCTGGCTCAGCGCAAGTCTGCGCGGTTGGGCAACTCGTTCGGGTTGCGCTGCGAGGCCGAGAGCGGGAACCAGTGCCGCAGCGCTTCGTCCAGCGCGCCGATCGTGTGCAGCAGCGCAGCCTCGTGCCGGCCCTCACGCAGCAGCGGCTGCATGGCCTCGACCAGTGCCTGCCACTGCGCCGGGTCGATGTGACGGTGCAGGGCGCGGTCGGCCACGATCTCGATGGCGCGGTCGGCCAGCAGCAGGTACACCAGCACGCCGTTGTTGTGCTCGGTGTCCCAGACCCGCAGCTTGCTGAAGACCGACAGTGCCCGTGTCCGTGGGCTCGCCCCCTCGCGCAGATAGCGCCACGGCAGTGCGGCCTCGACGCACAGCCGGATCTCGCCGCTGTGGCCCTGCTCGCTGGCGGTGATGCGCGCTTCGAGCCGGGTGAGGGCCTCGTCGCCGAGGACATGGGCGATGTCGCTGCGGTCCGACCAGAGGTGGTGCCACCACTGCTGCCAGCTGCGCTGGAACCGGATCGGGCCGGGTGTCGAAGTCTTGTCCTTGGCCATGTTCACCAGCTTCCCGAGGCGCCGCCGCCGCCGAAATCACCTCCACCGCCTGAGGAGAATCCGCCGCCTCCCGACGAGCCGCCTCCTCCCCAGCCGCCACCGCCACCGCCGCCCCAGCCGCCCGGTGCAGGGAATGACCGTCCGCGGGTCACGCGCGGCGAGAGAAATCCCATCACCCCGACCACCAGCGCCACGACCAGCCCGACGACCGCCGCCATCCCCGCCGCCGCCGCACTGGCCGTCAGCAGCCACGTGAGCCCCCCCGCGCCACCGCCGGTCAGCAGGGGTCCGAGCTTGCGCCCGAACACGCCGACGATGGCCTTGGCAAAGGCCGGAAGCATCACGACGGTCAGCACGACCCACACCATCGCATCCGGTCCCTCCCCGCCGCCGTGGTCGCCGGTGTCGCTGGCGGTCGGTGCGGGCAACCCCTCGCCCTTGGCCAGTCCGCCCAGCACCCGCACCGCCGCCGACAATCCGCCCGCATAGTCGCCCTGTCGGAACGCTGGCGTGATCTGCTCGTTGATGACCCGCTTGGCCATCAGGTCGGGGATCGCGCCTTCAAGCGTCTTGGCCACCTCGATGCGCACCTTGCGGTCCTGCGTCGCCACCACGATCAGCAGACCGTCGCCGACCGTGCGGCGGCCCACCTTCCACTGGTCGCCCACGCGCTGGGCATAGGCGGCGATGTCCTCCGGCTGCGTGCTGCGCACCAGCAGGACGACGAACTGCGCGCCGACCTCGCGCTCCAGCGTCGCCAGCTGGGCCACCAGGGCCTGCTGTTGCGCGGGCTGCAAGGTGCCGGTCTGGTCGATCACCCGGTCGGTGAGGGGTGGAACCGGCTGAAGCGATTGGGCCTGGCTGCCGAGGGCCAGCAGCCACCACAACCCGAATGTGAGCAGACCTCGCAGCAGGGCGGTCATGGTGCGCGGCCCGGTTTACTTGGCTGTCGGCTTGTCGAAATTCACCGCCGGCGGCTGGCTGATCTGGGCTTCGTTGGCCACGGTCAGGCTCGGCTTGACCTCGTAGTGGAAGACCATGGCGGTCAGATTGGTCGGGAAGCTGCGGGCCAGCACGTTGTAGTCCTGCACCGTCTTGATGTAGCGGTTGCGCGCCACGGTGATGCGGTTCTCGGTCCCTTCGAGCTGCACGCGCAGATCCTGGAAGCCCTGGTTGGCCTTCAGGTTGGGGTAGTTCTCGGTCACGACCAGCAGCCGGCTCAGCGCACCACTCAGCTCGCCCTGGGCGGCCTGGAACTTCTTGAACGCTTCGGGGTTGTTGATGAGTTCCGGTGTGGCCTGGATCGCGGTCGCCCTGGAGCGGGCCTCGACCACCTTGGTCAGCGTTTCCTGCTCGAAATTGGCTTCCCCCTTGACGGTGGAGACCAGATTGGGCACCAGATCCGCACGCCGCTGGTACTGGTTCAGCACCTCGGACCAGCTCGCCTTCACGTCTTCGTCCAGCTTCTGGAAATCGTTGTAGCCGCAGCCAGTGAGTGCGGCAAAGACCGTGATCGCCAGCAGTCGTTGCGTCCATGTCCAAAGCAGCATGATGAATGTTCCTCCGAGGGTTTCAGCGCAGGTTGAGCGTGAGGTTGAGTGCAGTCTGTTGTTCAGATGTGTCGCAATTCACGAATTCCTGTCCAGCGTGAGCTTAACTCAGTGTGGTGGCTGGGGTGGGGTGTTCGGCATGGTGCGAAGCGACACATCCTGTCGCGCCTTGCATTTAAGCTGCGCGACTTGTGAATTTTTGGACTGATTTTTCAATCGGGGAGGGGTGCATGAAGACTGACTTGAGCCTGGTGTCCGCCGTGCCGGCGGCCGTCGAAGATCCCGTCGCATCCGCGATGCTGGCCGACTGGCTGCACGAGTATGCGCAGCGCGACCGCTCGCAGTCACTCGACCAATGGCTGGCCGAGATGATCGAACGCCGGGCCGCGATGGCCCGCGAGCAGGCGCTGCGCGAGGCGGTGGAGATCATCGGCTACATCGACGACGGCCATGTGCTGCACGACGACCTGCGCCAGCACCGCCGCAAGGGCAAGTCGCGCAGCAGCTGGATCGCGCAGAAGGTCGAGAGTGTGGCCGAGTGGGCGCAAGCCGATCCGGCCGACATCGCGGCGGTGCTGGCCCTGCTGACTGGCGGGCGGCGGGACGGGGCGCCGGACTACGCCACCGACGGGGATTGGGCGCTGCGGCTGCCCCGGAAGAAGACGGAACCGTTTGTCTGGAACGACGTGTCCCGCATCGACGTGGCCACGCTCATCGAGCAGTGCGCGCGGAGTGGTTCGGCGCAGGACGTGCTGGACCAGGCTGGGCGCGGCCTGCTGGGCGACGCGGCGGACCGGCTGCTGGCGGACCATCCGCAGGCGCGGCAGTTGGTGCAGGACTATCTGGAGGGCCGACTCGATCCGGCGCTGCGCAACGGGATGCAGGCGACGCTGGCTTCGGCCACGGCGCTGGCGGCGCGGCGTGGGTTGCTGGGGGCGGAGGTGCTGGAGTTCGTGCAGGGCGACACGGTGATGCCGGGCTGGTTTGCCCACCAGACGTGGCTGGGCACCGAGCGGATGCGTGTGCTGCATGACCTCGGCAGCGGCCGCCTGGATGCCGACGAGGCGCTCGACCAGCTCGCCGACCACACCACGGCCATGAGCACCAAGGCGCTGAAAGAGGTCTGCGGGCGTGTGGGCGGGAAGATCGGCGAAAAGCTGGCGGGCATGGTCCCGTGGATCGGCCCGTTCCTGTCTCCGGTCGGGCGCAAGGTGGGGTGTTGGCTGGGTGACAAGGTGGGCGAGTTCGCGGGTGGAAAGGTCGGGCAGGCGATCAGCAAGGGTGTGTCCTATGTCAAGAACACGGCCCAGAAGGTGGTGTCGGCGGTCGGCAACGCGGTGTCGAGTGCCGCGAGTTATGTGTCGAGCAAAGTGTTCAGCGTTGTAAGTTCGGTCGCCTCATTCTTTGGTTTTTGAGAACTTATGAAACTCATCAAATTCGATCTGCCCCTTGACGGCATCAAGGTCAAGAGCCTCGATGAACTGCGCGAGCACTTCACGGCGGAAATCATCGCGCATGGCCGCAGCGGGCTGCTGCTGCGCTGGTTGCGGTCGCGTGGGTTGACGGAAGAAGCGGGGGCGGTGGAGAAACTGGGCGCGGCCGAGATGGCGGACGAGCCGCTGTTTCGGGTTTTGTGCGGCGTCTTCGGCATCGAGGTGGATGAGCTGATCCTGTCGGCGATGTTCGGCGCGGCGGGCCAGCAGGCGTCCCCGGGCGGCGCGAGTGCCAAGCAGATCGAGGCGACCTACGGCCAGATGATCGCCGAGATGGACATCGCGCTCGACAAGGTGATCGCCGAGCGGTCGCCCCTGTCGGCGGCGGTGAATCCCGAGGTGGGCCGCGAAGTGCAGAACCGCATCCGGCTGGCGTATCTGCGCTCGCTGGCGCAGGAAGTGTCCCATCCGGTCGTCAAGGCGTTGCTGGCGCAGCGGGCCGACGCGCTCGACACCGAGATCAACGGCCAGTTGGACGACGCCGAGCGGCGCAAGGCCCGTGCGGTGGCTTTGGCGTTCAAGGCGATTGCCCAGCATTTTTCGCTCGTGGCACCGGAGAAAGCGTCGGAGGCCACCGCATGAGCACGACAGGCATGACCTTGATCGACACCCTGCGTTCCCACGTCGAATCTCATTACCCGGCGCTGTACCTCGTCACCCACGAGGAATCCGAAGCCGACGCCCTGATCCGCACGCTGGCGGCGGACGGCGAGCGCCGCATCGTTGAATGGAACCTCGCCCGCGGGCTGGTTGATTTCGAGACGCGCCAGCCCAAGGCGGCGTGGTGCAACTTGACCGATGCGCTCGACAACCTGCTGCAACAAGACTTCACCCGCGACACCTTCATCGTCATCCGCGACGCCCACCTCGGCCTGCACGACGCGCCGGTCGCGGTGGCGCGGCTCAAGGCGCTGATCGCCCGCAATCTGGCGGATGACGAGTGCAGCGTGACGGTCTTCCTGGTGTCGTCGCAGCCCTGCGTGCCGCCCGAGCTGGAGAAGTTCATCACCCTGTTCGACCTGCCGCTGCCCGACGAGGCGGCGATCCAGGGCGAGATCCGCAAGTACGTGGACGCCTACGGCCTGACCATCGAGGGCGGCACGCTCGCCAAGCTCACCAACGCCTTCCAGGGCCTGACGCGCTACGAGATCGGCCAGCTCATCAACCGGGGTTTCCAGCAGGACGGCCGCATCGACCTCGACGACATCGACCTCGTCCACGCCGAGAAGCGCCAGATCATCCGCAAGAGCGGCACGCTGGAGATGCTGGAGGTGCGCGAGCGGCTCGACGATATCGGCGGGCTGGAGAAGCTCAAGCCGTGGCTGAAGCAGAAGGCGGCGGTGCTGGCGGACTGGCCGGCGGCGCGGGCGTTTGGCGTCGAGCCACCCAAGGGCGTGATGATCGTCGGGATGCCGGGCTGTGGGAAATCGCTGACGGCCAAGGCGGCAGCGACGCTGTTCAATCTGCCGCTGCTCAAGCTCGACATGGGGTCGATGATGGGCAAGTACGTCGGCGAGAGCGAGGCCAACATGCGTCGGGCACTGCGGGTGGCCGAGGCGGTGAGTCCGTGCGTGCTGTGGGTCGATGAGGTCGAGAAGGCGTTTGTCGGCGTCGGGCGTGGCGGCGGCAGCTCGGACGTGGCGACCCGGCTGTTCGGCTATTTCCTAACGTGGATGCAGGAGAAGACACAGCAGGTCTTCGTGATCGGCACGGCCAACGACGTGTCCTCGCTGCCGCCGGAGTTGCTGCGCAAGGGGCGCTTCGACGAGGTGTTCTATGTCGATTTCCCGAAGGAAGCCGAGCGGGCGGAGATTTTCAGGGTCCACTTGAACAAGCGCAAAAAGCTCGGCAATGGGGTGCAGGTGGACCGGCTCGCCAAGGCCACGGATGGTTATTCCGGCGCTGACATCGAAGCCATCGTCAAGGAGGCGATCGAGCAGGCGTTTGTCGCGGGCGGCGCGACCATCGACACCGAGCGTTTGCTGGCCGTCATCAAGGCCACGCATCCGCTGCGGGATGTGATGAAGGACAAGGTCAAGGAATACCGGGATCGGTTTGATGCGATGAAGATCAAGGAGGCTTCGTGATGCCTATTGGAAGATTTTCCAGAAATATCAAAGATGATGCAGATTATTTTTCGCGCGCAGTATTGCCTGCTTGGCAGCAGGCTCGTTTTTTTCAGGCTAAATCCTGGTGTTGTTGCCCGCATTTAGAGATTTTTTTGCTTATGCCTGGAAATGAGCAGGTACTTTGCTGGTTTGGTTATGCGTCAACGTCGCTGACGTTGACCGGGAATTGGACAAAAGCTTTCCCCGCAACCCCATTTGAGATTGAATTCCAAGATGATTCAGGTCAAAAAATAAATTTTTCGGTGCGACTGAAGAAGTCGGATGGGGAATTTCCAATGTCTGCTGCTGGTGTGCTTGATAAACATCAAGTGCTCACCCGGTCGGCTGAAGAAGTAGAAGCGCAAGCCCGAACCGACCGTCAACCGTTGCTGAACAATATGAGAAAGTCGCTGGCGAAGTCTCACACCGCTCATCTGCGGGTTCCTTACGCCGTAGGCGATGACCTGATGACCTTGGTTTCAGGGCTCGACAAGAGCAAGGTGAGCGCCGAGGCCTTCGAGAAGGCGATCGGCACTTTTCTGGCGGAGCGGGGGATCGAGCCGGTGGCGGGCTGATGGCCGGGCAGTCACCCTAGTTCGATCACTCCAACAGATGACCCCCGCCCCAGGATTTCCTGGATCGCCCCATGACGATCACACAGCGCGGCCAGCACCCGAGCATTGCTGCAATTGCCCATGACCAGCCGGATCACCACCGGCGGGGAGCCGTGATGCGCCGAGAGGTCGAGGTAGTCATCGTCCTTGGTGACGATCACGAAATCGTGCTCGCGGGCGTAGTTCCAGATGGCGCGATCGTCCGACCCGGACAGACTGAGCAGATCGACCTGACTCGATCCCGGATACACCGCTTGCAGCATCGGCACCAGCCGACGCGACAGGTTCTCGTCGAGCAGCAGCTTCATGCCGCGCGCACCCAGGCGGTGTGGCGTTCGCGGTCAGCGGCGTAGGCCAGCGCGGCCTGGATGTCTGCCGGGGTCAGCTCGGGAAAGTCCTCGATGATCTCTGCGGTGGACATGCCGCTGGCGAGCCACTCCAGCACGTCGTACACAGTGATGCGCAAGCCGCGAATGCACGGCTTGCCACCGCGCTTGCCAGGCTCCAGGGTGATCAGGTCGCGGTAGTTCAGCATCGGGGAGGCTCCAGGACGGGTCGATGGTGCGACTTTAGCGCGTGGTGGTGGCCCGCGCCCATCTCGGTCACACTGCAGGCGTGCGCCTCCGCAAGGAACTGAGATGGACAAGATGGACCAGAAGATCACCCAAGTCAGACAACTCGTCAGCGAGATCAACCGCTTGCACCGCGATTTCTCGAACGATTATTTCGAGACCGGGAAAATAGAAAAGATCAACCTGTCCAGAACCATCCAGCATGTCCCGGCTTCGCATGTCTACCGCTACCGCCTGACGCTGCACGAAAGCATCAACGACTACCTGATGACGGCGGACATCGACATCAAGTATTTTTACCGCGTGAAAACCCGTGAAAGCATCGACGACAAGATCGCACGCTTCTCCACCCGAGAAGACCAGTACCCAGTCAACAACTGGCTGAATGATGTCTTCGGCGCACGCATCATTCTGTCTGCCGATGAAATCATAGGACTTACGCAAAAGAAACTTTCAAACTCAACTGAGTTTTGAGTGCCATATTCTGATCCATGGATTGATCCGGCACCCGATGTGCACTGAAATATCTTGTTTCAACTGGCTGTTCGGATTCATTAAATATGCCTACAATTGGCTTGCCTCAACTCAACAGGAGCCATGATGAAGCCGACAAGACGCGACTACTGTCAGTTTCTGATCTCCACCCAGACCAACTATACCCAAACCTACTTCGCCGACCATCACCCGCATTTCTCGCATGACGCCATCAACCGTTACCTGCAAGACGAAAACATAACGCCTGCCATCGTCTGGGAGCAGGTGGAGAAATCCATCGAACCTGATCCGAACGCTTTCTTGCTGTTCGACGACAGCGTCTCGGACAAGAACCACTCCCATGCGATCGAGCTGGTGCGGCGGCAGTACAGCGGCAATGCCCATGGCCTGATCAAGGGCATCGGTGTGGTCAACTGCTTGTACGTCAACCCCCGCAGCGGTCGCTACTGGATCATCGACTGGCGAGTGTTCGCCCCGCAGGTGGACCACAAGACCAAGCTCCAGCACGTCCAGGAGATGTTCGACGAGGCCATGACGGGCAAGAAGCTGCCATTCCGCGTGGTGCTGATGGACTCCTGGTACGCCACCAAGGAGCTGATGGTGCACATCCATCGTGCGGGCAAGATCTTCTACTGCCCGCTCAAGAGCAATCGCCTGGTCGATGACAGTCAGGCGCAGGCGCCCTATCAGGCCGTCAGTGAGTTGCAGTGGAGCGACCAAGGCGCCGCGCACGGCAAGCTCGTCAAGGTGAACAAGTTTCCAGGCAGCCTCAAGGTCAAGCTGTTTCGGGTGGCGACGGGAAACGGTCGCACGGAATGGGTGGTGACCAATGATCTGGAACAGACTTCGGTGGACGACACGCGAGAGATCTGCGCGATCAGGTGGAAGATCGAGCGTACGTATTCAGCCCCCCGGCATTGACAACATCGTCAAGCCGGTGAAGTCCGGGTAGCGCGCGGAGCGAGCGAGGCGGAGAGTGCTGGGATGGACCAACCCGAAGCCCCTGGCCGTGAGGCCACCGCAGTGCCGAACAAGCCCGAGACGCTGGAGCAATGCCACGCGGTGATCGAGCAGATGGGGCAGGAGCTGGCGAAGCTGCGCGAGCAGGTCAGTGCGCTGCTGGACAAGAAGCTGAACTCACGCAACTCGTCGAAGCCGCCATCGTCGGACGGGCCGGGGGACAGCGGCAACCGGGCACAACGCCGGACCAGCGGCCGGGTGCGGGGCGCGCAGCCTGGGCACAAGGGCACGTACCGGGCGCTGCTGGCGGAGTCCGAGGTGGACGTGATCCACGACTGCCCGCCGCCTGCGGCATGCGAGTGTGGCGGTCCGGTGGCGGCGGGGCGGCCGATACGGCACCAGGTGTTCGACGTGCCGGCACAGGTGAAGGCCGAGGTGCAGGAGTACCGGCTGTACCACGGGGTGTGCGGGCACTGCCGCAAGACACACGCATCGGTGTTGCCGGCGGGGGTGCCGCGCGGACAGATCGGGCCGAGGGCGCTGGCCCTGGTGGGGCTGCTGGGCACGGCGTACCACCTGACGCAGCCCAAGATCCGGGATCTGCTGGCGCAGGTGCTGGGGGTGCGGTTCAGCGTGGGGGCGATCTCGCAGGCGCACGGGCTGGTGGCGCAGGCGTTGAAGGAGCCGGTGCAGGCGGCGGTGAAGACGCTGGCCGCAGCGCCGGTGGTGCATGTGGACGAGACCAGCTACGCGCGAGAAGGCGCGGGGCGGCACTGGGTGTGGACGGTGACGCAGCCCAAGCTGGTGGTGTACCAGCTCTGGTCTTCGCGGGCGCGCTACGTGGCCAAGGAGATGCTGGGCGAGAGCCCGAAGGCCAAGCTGGTCACGGACCGCTATGCGGTGTACGACTGGGTGGACGCCGCGCAGCGGCAGGTGTGCTGGGCGCACCTGCTGCGGGACTTCACGCGCATCAGTCAACGTGCGGGGCAGGCCGGACGGATCGGGCGCCGACTGCTGGGGCTGGGCTATGTGCTGTTCCGGCGCTGGCACCGCAAGGACCAGCAGGTCGCCGCGCAGATGGCGCAGGTGCAGCACCACGTGCGCCGGGCGCTGGAGCGCGGCATCGCCGGCGCCTGCCAGCGCACCGCACTGACCTGCGCCAACGTGCTCAAGCTCTGGCCGGCGCTGTGGACGTTCGTGAGCGACGCGGCCGTGCCGCCGACCAACAACGCCGCCGAGCAGGCGCTGCGCACCATCGTGCTCAAGCGCAAGATCTCGGGGCTGACGAGATCACGCCGGGGCGAGGAGTTCATCGCCCGGGGCTACACGGTGGTGGAGAGCTGCAAGCGCCAGGGCCGTGATGCGCTGGCGTATCTGCGTC
Organism: Sphaerotilus sp.; assembly: GCF_034519685.1. Lineage (GTDB taxonomy): Bacteria > Pseudomonadota > Gammaproteobacteria > Burkholderiales > Burkholderiaceae_C > Sphaerotilus. The sequence goes on from NZ_JAXHOF010000006.1 coordinate 781,060, forward strand.
AGGCGATGCAGGCGCACTTCACCGGTGGTCTGGCGCCCTCGCTGGTGCCCTCGGGCTGAGTGCGTGGCCGCAGGCTCGGTCCTGCGGTCCTTCAGGTCATCTTCGAACTCGCGCTGCGTCCTTCTCGACGCGGCGTGCCCAGGGCTTTGCGGGTGTCAATACCGGGGGGCTGAATACGTACGATCGAGCAGTATCACCGGGAGGTCAAGCAGGTGCTGGGCATGGAGAAATGCCAGTGTCGATCTGCCAGGGCGCAGAGGAATCACATTGCCTGTGTCATCTTGGCGTGGAACCATCTGTCCGCGCTGGCCAGAGACATGAGGACGAATATCTACAGCATCAAGAAGGCGATGATGTCGAATTACATGCGGCAGGAAATAGCTCGACCGTCAGTGCCGATGGCGTACATTTGAGATGGCTACAAAAGTCCAAGCTCTGTGCTAACTGAGTTCAACTTGCGTAAGTCCTAAATCAATGCCGTCATCGGTCTTCTCGACGATTGGCAGGACGAGCTGGGCCTGAAAAACTGGTACCTGCGCGAAAGGGGTACGTATTCAGCCCCCCGGCATTGACAACATCGTCAAGCCGGTGAAGTCCGGGTAGCGCGCGGAGCGAGCGAGGCGGAGAGTGCTGGGATGGGCTTTGTTGCACAACCCACCCCGCCGGCCGATGGTCGAGCGGTGAGGTAGGCTGACAGGATGAGCAAGCCAGCAAAGCAGAAGTACGTGACGAAGAACTGGGCGCCGTACACGAAGGCGCTGAGGGCGCGGGGCTCGCTGACGATGTGGCTGGACCGGGACATGGCGTGGCAGGCTGCGCCGGTCAGCGGCAAGCCGGGGCGACCGGCGATGTACAGCGACGCGGCGGTGCAGTGCTGCCTGACGATGAAGGTGCTGTTCGGACTGGCACTGCGCCAGACGCAGGGGTTCGTGCAGAGCGTGCTGGGGCTGTCGGGGCTGGACTGGCAGGCACCGGACTACAGCACGATGAGCCGGCGCGAGAAGCGGCTGACGGTGGAGATCACGGCGCGGCCGAGCCGGGGCGGGCTGCACCTGCTGGTGGACTCGACGGGGATCAAGATGCTGGGCGAGGGCGAGTGGAAGACCAAGAAGCACGGGGCGGAGTACCGCAGGCAGTGGCGCAAGGTTCACCTGGGGATCGACGCCCAGACGCTGGAGATCCGGGCGATCGAGGTGACGGACAACAGCGTGGGGGATGCGCCGATGCTGCCGGAGCTGCTCAGCCAGATTCCGGACGAGGAGGCGGTGCTGTCGGTGAGCGGGGATGGGGCGTATGACACGCAGGACTGCCACGACGCGATCGCCGAGCGGGGAGCCGAGGCGGTCATACCGACGCGCAAGAACGCCCAGCCGTGGAAGGCCAAGCGGCCGGGGGCGGCGGCGCGCAACGAGATACTGCGGGCGACGAACCGGCTGGGCCGGGGGATCTGGAAGAAGTGGAGCGGCTATCACCGGCGCTCGCTGGTGGAGACGAAGATGCGCTGCTTCAAGCTGCTGGGCGAGCGGGTGGCGGCGCGCACCTTCGAGCGCCAGGTGGTGGAGTTGCAGGTGCGGGCTGCGGTGCTCAACCGCTTCACCCACCTGGGCACCCCGGTGACGCAGGCTGTGGCGTAACTCCGTCTGGGGTCAGGGGGAACTCGGCTTCGGCGGAGTTGTGCAACAAAGCCGCTGGGATGGACCAACCCGAAGCCCCTGGCCGTGAGGCCACCGCAGTGCCGAACAAGCCCGAGACGCTGGAGCAATGCCACGCGGTGATCGAGCAGATGGGGCAGGAGCTGGCGAAGCTGCGCGAGCAGGTCAGTGCGCTGCTGGACAAGAAGCTGAACTCACGCAACTCGTCGAAGCCGCCATCGTCGGACGGGCCGGGGGACAGCGGCAACCGGGCACAACGCCGGACCAGCGGCCGGGTGCGGGGCGCGCAGCCTGGGCACAAGGGCACGTACCGGGCGCTGCTGGCGGAGTCCGAGGTGGACGTGATCCACGACTGCCCGCCGCCTGCGGCATGCGAGTGTGGCGGTCCGGTGGCGGCGGGGCGGCCGATACGGCACCAGGTGTTCGACGTGCCGGCACAGGTGAAGGCCGAGGTGCAGGAGTACCGGCTGTACCACGGGGTGTGCGGGCACTGCCGCAAGACACACGCATCGGTGTTGCCGGCGGGGGTGCCGCGCGGACAGATCGGGCCGAGGGCGCTGGCCCTGGTGGGGCTGCTGGGCACGGCGTACCACCTGACGCAGCCCAAGATCCGGGATCTGCTGGCGCAGGTGCTGGGGGTGCGGTTCAGCGTGGGGGCGATCTCGCAGGCGCACGGGCTGGTGGCGCAGGCGTTGAAGGAGCCGGTGCAGGCGGCGGTGAAGACGCTGGCCGCAGCGCCGGTGGTGCATGTGGACGAGACCAGCTACGCGCGAGAAGGCGCGGGGCGGCACTGGGTGTGGACGGTGACGCAGCCCAAGCTGGTGGTGTACCAGCTCTGGTCTTCGCGGGCGCGCTACGTGGCCAAGGAGATGCTGGGCGAGAGCCCGAAGGCCAAGCTGGTCACGGACCGCTATGCGGTGTACGACTGGGTGGACGCCGCGCAGCGGCAGGTGTGCTGGGCGCACCTGCTGCGGGACTTCACGCGCATCAGTCAACGTGCGGGGCAGGCCGGACGGATCGGGCGCCGACTGCTGGGGCTGGGCTATGTGCTGTTCCGGCGCTGGCACCGCAAGGACCAGCAGGTCGCCGCGCAGATGGCGCAGGTGCAGCACCACGTGCGCCGGGCGCTGGAGCGCGGCATCGCCGGCGCCTGCCAGCGCACCGCACTGACCTGCGCCAACGTGCTCAAGCTCTGGCCGGCGCTGTGGACGTTCGTGAGCGACGCGGCCGTGCCGCCGACCAACAACGCCGCCGAGCAGGCGCTGCGCACCATCGTGCTCAAGCGCAAGATCTCGGGGCTGACGAGATCACGCCGGGGCGAGGAGTTCATCGCCCGGGGCTACACGGTGGTGGAGAGCTGCAAGCGCCAGGGCCGTGATGCGCTGGCGTATCTGCGTCAGGCGATGCAGGCGCACTTCACCGGTGGTCTGGCGCCCTCGCTGGTGCCCTCGGGCTGAGTGCGTGGCCGCAGGCTCGGTCCTGCGGTCCTTCAGGTCATCTTCGAACTCGCGCTGCGTCCTTCTCGACGCGGCGTGCCCAGGGCTTTGCGGGTGTCAATACCGGGGGGCTGAATACGTACCGAAAGGGAAGGCTATCGGGGCCTCCCGAGTTCGACACTTTGCCGCCCTCCGACCCAGCCCAACCCCATACGAATCAAGGACTTGGCATGGTTTGCTGCAGAGTTTTGTAGTCTAAACCCATGAATGTGATGTAGTTTTCTTATTTCCCGATCCCGGACTACACTCCGGCCATGTTCATCAAGGTCACCCGCGCCAAGGGCCACAGCTACGCCCAGCTCGTCGAGTCCTTTCGCGACGAACACGGCCAACCCCGCCAGCGCAACGTCATGACGCTCGGCCGCGTCGACGAGAACGGCGGCCAGGTCGACCGGCTGCTGCAGTCGCTGCTGAAGGTGCGCGGCCTGGCCGGGCGCGATACCTCGGCCCCCGAGGTGCGCTTCGACTCCGCCCTGGCCCTGGGTGACGTGTGGGCGCTCGACCAGCTCTGGCGCGAGATCGGCTTCGACGCGCTGGCCGGCGTGTTCCGGCGCGCCCGCTACACCACCCCCATCGAACAGGCCATCCGCATGATGGTGTTCAACCGGCTGTGTGATGCCGACTCCAAGCTCGGGGTACTGCGCTGGGCACAGACGGTGAGCTTGCCCGGGGTGGACGCTTCCAGATTCAACCATCAGCATCTGCTGCGCGCCATGGATGCGCTGATGGACCACCAGGGTGAGGTCGATGCCTGCGTGGCGCACCTGTTGCGTCCGCTCATCGACGAGACGCTGTCGGTGGTGTTATACGACCTGACCACCATCCGTGCGGCCGGCCTGAGCGAACAGCCTGACGATGTGCGCCAGCACGGCATGAGCAAGGAAGGCGTGATCGCGCGACAGTTCCTGCTGGGCGTGGTGCAGACGGCCGACGGCCTGCCGATCCACCACGAGGTGTTCGACGGCAATGCCAGCGAGGCGCAGACGCTGCTGCCGGTGCTGGAGCGGCTGCTGGGGCGGTTCCCGCACATCCGCCGTCTGGTGCTGGTGGCGGACCGGGGGCTGCTGTCGCTGGACAACCTCGACGCGCTGGAAGCGCTGGAGCTGCCGGCCGGACCCGATGGACCGCGCACGCTGGAGTACATCCTGGCGGTGCCGGGGCGGCGCTACGGCGAGTTCGAGTCGGTGCTGCAGGACTTCCAGGCCAAGGTGACCGCGCAGGCTCGGCAAGCGCAGGTGCTGCGCGATGCGGGGCAGCCTGCCACGGCGGACGAGACGGTGGACGAGGCCCGCTGGCTGGGGCGCCGTCTGGTGGTGGCGCACCAGCCCGAGCGGGCGGCCGAGCAGTCGGCCAAGCGCACGGCGCGCATCGCCGAGCTGCTCGCGCGGGCGCAGGCACTCGCCGACAAGCTCACAGCGCAGGACGATGGCCAGCGCAGCCGTGGCCGGGCGCTGTCGGACTCGGGTGCCAAGGCGCGCTTCTTCCACGAGGTGGCCGACGCGCATCTCGCGCGCATCATCAGGGTCGACCTGAAGTCCGAGCTGTTCCGCTACGAGATCGACGCGCAGGCGCTCGCGCGCGCCGAATTGATGGACGGCAAGTTGCTGCTGGTGACCAACGTGGCCGACTTGAAGCCTGCCGAGGTGGTGCAGCGCTACAAGGCGCTGGCCGACATCGAGCGGGGCTTCCGGGTGCTCAAGAGCGAGATCGAGATCGCGCCGGTCTACCACCGGCTGCCCGAGCGCATCCGGGCGCACGCCAGCCTCTGCTTCATGGCGCTGATCCTGTACCGGCTCATGCGCCAGCGGCTCAAGGCCGCCGGGCATGCCGCCTCGCCGGAAACCGCCCTGGCGCGGCTGCGGCGCATTCAGCGCCAGACCGTCTGCATCAACGACAGCGCGCCCATCAGCGGCGTGTCCACCATCAACGACGAACAGGCCACGCTGCTGGCCGCATTGAGGCTCAAGAAACCACCCGGCGATACCCAGTTGAACCTCCTGTAGTGGCAATTCGCGAGGGCAGCCTATGCGAATCAAGCACTTACAGCGGTTGGTGTCGAACTCGGGGGGCCTGCACGTCTACTTCAAGAACAAGAGCAATTTCTATTTCCCGTGGGAGCTGCAGATCTGGGACATCCAGGACATTGCCAGCAACATCCAGAACCACGAGAAATTCAAGCGCGGTTTTTCCCTGTAGGCCGCGCCCACGCCCGCCCATGCCCATCCCCATCCCTCGGCGTTCGAGCACCGGAGCGGGTGCGGGTCGTGGCCGTCGGACTGCCGCTTCAGGTCTTGTGCCGCCTCATGTAGACCAGCGAGTGGATCTTCGGCTCGCCCGGTAAGCCGGGGCATCAGGCCCAACTCCTACAATCCCGCCATGCACGCCCCCCTCCAAAACGACACCTTCCTGCGCGCCCTGCGCCGCCAGCCCACCGACCACACCCCCGTCTGGCTGATGCGCCAGGCGGGTCGCTACCTGCCGGAGTACCGCGCCACGCGCGCCCAGGCCGGCAGCTTCATGGGGCTGGCGACCAACGTGGACTACGCCACCGAGGTCACGCTGCAGCCGCTGGAGCGCTACCCGCTCGACGCCGCGATCCTGTTCTCGGACATCCTCACCGTGCCGGACGCGATGGGGCTGGGCCTGAGCTTCGCGCTGGGCGAGGGGCCGAAGTTCGCCAAGGTGGTGCGGGATGAGGCGGCGGTGGCCGAACTCGCCGTGCCGGACATGGCCAAGCTGCAATACGTGTTCGACGCCGTGACCTCGATCCGCAAGGCGCTGAACGGGCGTGTGCCGCTGATCGGCTTTTCGGGCAGTCCGTGGACGCTGGCCTGCTACATGGTCGAAGGCGGCGGCAGCGACGACTACCGCCTCGTCAAGTCGCTGATGTACCGCCGCCCGGACCTGATGCACCGCATCCTGGCCATCAACGCCGATTCGGTCGCTGCCTACCTGAACGCGCAGATCGAGGCCGGTGCACAGGCCGTGATGGTCTTCGACAGCTGGGGCGGCGTGCTGGCCGATGGCGCGTTCCAGGAGTTCAGCCTGGCTTACACCCGCCGCGTGCTGGCGCAACTGAAGCGCGAACACGACGGCGTGCAGATACCGCGCATCGTCTTCACCAAGGGCGGCGGGATCTGGCTGGACGAGATCGCGGGTCTGGACACCGACGGCATCGGCCTGGACTGGACCGTCAACCTCGGTCAGGCCCGCGCGCGTGTCGGCCACCGGGTCGCGCTGCAAGGCAACCTCGATCCCAATGTCCTGTTCGGCACGCCCGAGGCCATCGAGCGCGAAGCCATGCGCGTGCTCGACAGCTTCGGCCCGCACCCTGGCCATGTCTTCAACCTCGGCCACGGCATCAGCCAGCACACGCCACCCGAGGCCGTGACGGTGCTGGTCGAGACGGTGCACCGCCACTCGCGAGCGATTCGCGCTGCCTCTTTTTGAGGCAATCCAGGGAAATGCCTTGTGTGACAAGCACTTGACAGCGCTCTGACCAGCTTTCCCCCAACGTTATCCACAGCTTCGGTGGACATTCCTGCGCCTCCTGCCGAACACCGGCTGCGCGTGCTGGTCGATCTGCCTCGGCACAGCCGGCTGGAGGCCGTGCTCGACTACCTCGCGCCCGAGCCGTGGCCGGCGGGCACGCTGGTGCGGGTGCCGCTGGGCAAGCGGGAGGTCTGCGGCATCGTCTGGGGCCTGGCCGAGGCGCCGGACCCTGCCGAAGGAGACGGCGAAACGCCGGTCCTGCGCAGCGTGGTGCAGGCGCTGACCGATCTGCCGCCGTTCAGCCACGGCTGGCTGCGGCTGGTGGCGTTTGCCGCTGCCTATTACCAGCGCAGTCCGGGTGAGGTCGCCTTGAGCGCCTTGCCGCCCGACCTGCGGGATCTGGAGGCCGTGCAACTGGCCCGCCGCCTCAAGCGCCTGGACAAGGCGCTGGCCGCGGCGACCAAGGCCGCTGCGCAGGCGGTCGCGCCCGAACGCCCTGCGCTGTCACCCGAGCAGCAGACGGTGCTCGACACGCTGGCCAGCGTGCCGCAGGGGCCTTCGCCGCCCAGCCTGCTGTTCGGCGCCACCGGGAGCGGCAAGACCGAGGTCTATCTGCGCGAGGCCGAGCGGGTGCTCGCCGCCGGACGGCAGGCGCTGGTGCTGGTGCCCGAGATCAACCTGACACCGCAGCTCGAAGCCCGCTTCGCCGCGCGTTTCCCGGACCGCTGCATCGTCTCGCTGCACAGCGGGCTGACGCCGGCACAGCGCCTGCAGCACTGGCTGTCGGCGCACCTGGGCCGGGCCGATCTGGTGCTGGGTACGCGCATGGCGGTGTTCGCGTCGATGCCGCGGCTCGGGCTGATCGTGGTCGACGAGGAGCATGACCCGTCCTACAAGCAGCAGGAGGGTGCGCGTTACTCGGCCCGCGATCTGGCGGTCTGGCGCGGGCGCCATGAGCAGGTGCCGGTGCTGCTGGGCTCGGCCACGCCGTCGCTGGAGAGCTGGTACAACGCCGGCCCGGCCGAGGCGGGCGGCGGGCGCTACCGCCGGCTGGTGATGCCGAGCCGCATTGGCGGTGGCGCCTTGCCGGCCGTGCGCGTGGTGGACCTGGCCCGCATCGCCGCGCAGTTCGGCAAGCAGGCCCTGCGCGCCCACCCGCTGGCACCGCCGCTGCTGGACGCGCTGCGCGAGCGGCTCGGCCGCGGCGAGCAGAGCCTGGTGCTGTTGAACCGCCGTGGCTACGCGCCGGTGCTGCACTGCACGAGCTGCGGCTGGAAGAGCGCCTGCCCGCACTGCAGCGCCTGGCGCGTCTTCCACAAGCTCGACCGCACATTGCGCTGCCACCACTGCGGCATCACCGAGCGTGTGCCACGCGCCTGCCCGGACTGCGGCGATCCGGACATCCAGCCCATGGGCCGCGGCACCGAGCGGCTGGAGGAGCAGCTCGCCGACCTGCTGCCCGGCGCCCGCATTGGCCGCATCGACGCCGACAGCACCCGTGCCAAGGGCAGTCTGGCCGAGCAGCTCGCCAGCGTGCATGCGGGCGAGGTCGATGTGCTGGTCGGCACGCAGATGGTCGCCAAGGGCCACGACTTCCGCCGCATGACGCTGGTGGCAGCGGTACAGGCGGACGCGGCCCTGTTCTCCAGCGACTTCCGCGCGCCGGAGCGGCTGTTCTCGCTGCTGATGCAGGCGGGCGGGCGGGCCGGGCGGGACGCCGCCCTGGCCGGGCGCAGCGAGGTGTGGATCCAGACCTGGCACCCCGAGCATGCGCTCTACGCCGCGTTGCGCCGGCACGACTACGAGGCCTTCGCCGCGTCGCAGCTGGCGGAGCGCGAGTCGGCGGGGATGCCGCCGTTTTCCTTCCAGGCATTGCTGCGCGCCGATGCCCGCACGCCCGAGGTGGCGCTGGCCTTTCTGGAGGCGGCAGCCTTGCGGGCGCAGGATCTGCCGGGTGCGTCCGAGGTGCTGATCTACCCGCCTGTGCCGGCGCCGATCCACCGCATTGCCGACGTCGAGCGGGCGCAGATGCTGGTAGAGGCGTCTGGGCGGGTCGCGCTGCAGCGCTTGTTGGCGCAATGGCTGCCGGGCTTGCGGGCGCAGGCTTCAGAATCGACTACACGGGTGCTTCGGTGGGCATTGGACGTCGATCCGCTCTCAATTTAGAACAAATGATATCCATCCCCCTGGTTCGGCTGTCACGTTTTGTTGCTGCGGGGTTTCCGCCAGCCCTGTTTTTGTTCACGATTGCTGTAAAACCCGGCGTCTGTCGAAACGGTCCCGGGTTGCTGGTTCACAGAAGTGGACACAAGCGTTGAAATCGTGGATGGGGCGTCGCAATAGGGGAGGGTTGAGCGTGGCAGTTCTGAAGTGGGAAGTTCAATTGCGGCATCTGGCCGAGCTGACGGATCTGGATCGGCAGGCCTGGGCGGGGCTGGAGGCCCGATCGGCAGAGCCGAACGCGTTCATGTCGCCGCATTTTGTGCTGCCGGCCTTGACGCATCTGGCGGGGGGCACACCACCGGTGCTGCTGTGGATCGAACGTGCTGCGGGCGGGTTGAAGGAGCTGGTCGGTGTGGGCGTGTTCCACCAGAGCCTGGGCACGCGGGCCTTCCCCTGGCCCCACCTGACGGCCTACCAGTGCGAGCACAGCTACCTGGGCGGGCTGCTGGTGGACGATGCATCCGTGCGTCCGGTCCTGGAGGCCATCCAGACCTTCCTGTCGCGGCACCGCTGTGTGTGGAAGGGGCTGGAAATGCCCAAGGTGCACACCGCCGGGCCGCTCGCCGAAGCGGTCGCGGCCCTGTCAGACCAGCGTGGTCAGCCGGCGCAACTGCTGGGGGCACAGGAGCGGGCGATGCTGACACTGGAGGGTTGCGGCGAGGCGCTGCTGCGCGACCAGCTTGGCAAGAAGCTCAACGAGGTCAACCGCTGCATGCGCCGGCTGGAAGAGCTGGGCAAGGTCAGCTGGCACTGCCTGCGCGAGGGCATCCCGGAGCAGTCGATCGAGGACTTCCTGCGCCTGGAGCACATGGGCTGGAAGGGCGAGTCCGGCACCTCGTTGCGCTCGACGAAGGCGGGCGAGGCGTTCTTCCGCGAGATGGTGGCGCGGTTCGATGCGGACGGGCACCGGGCGCTGTTCACCGAACTGCGTCTCGATGGTCAGGCGGTGGCCTCGACCTGCAATTTCGTGTCCGGCACGATGGGGTTCGCGTTCAAGGTGGGCTGGGATCCGGAACACCGCAAGCTCGGCCCGGGCATGCTCAATGAAGTCGAGTTCATCCGCAAGGCCCGCGAGGTCTGCTCCGACCTGACAACCTTCGACAGTGGCGCCTCGGCCGACTCGTTCATCAACCGGCTCTGGCCCGGGCGGCGCGACCTCGGGTTGCTGCTGATGCCCTCCAGCCGGATGGCGTCCCTTGCCTTGACGGCGGCGCAGCGCCTGCGAGAATCCCGCCAGGCCCGCCGGCCAAACCAGACAATTGACGCAATAATCACCGAAGTCAAAGCCTGATTCCGCTGCCAGAGAGGCAGCCGGTCACTCCGTTGCGACCGCACCGGTCCACCGTCCCTGCCTTCTTGCATGCACAACAACAACCCTGCGGCAGCGGCTTGTCCCCCTGCCATTGTGCTGGCCTGCGCTGGCGCACCCGAAGGCGATCTGAACGTCATGCGCTCGCTGGGCGAGCAGGGTGTCCCCGTGATCGTGGTCAGTGAATACGCGGATCCGCCTTCGCGTCATTCGCGTCACTGCCTCGAATTCATCCAGATACCCGACTTCGCCCGCCATCCGCAGGCGCTGCTGTCGGTGCTGTCCGATCTGGCCCGCCGCCATGGTGGGCCGCTGCCGGTGTTTCCGTCTGCCGATCCCGACCTGGAGGCGCTGAACCAGATGCGTGACGCAGCGCTGCCACATGTGCGCTGGACCATGGCCGAGCCGGCGTTGGTGGCTGCGCTGATGGACAAGCGGGCCTTCAGCGCGCTGGCAAACCGCTGCCATCTGCCGATTCCGCGCACCTTCACGCCGACGACGCTGGACGAGGTCGAGCACATCGCCGACCTGCTCGACTATCCCGCCATCGCCAAGCCTGCGCTGCCGACCGCCTGGCGGCATCCGGAACTGCCACGCGAGATCCGCACGGCCAAGGCCATCGTGCTCCAGTCGAGCGCGGAATTGCGGGAGGTCTGCCGCACCGTGGCGCCCCGCGGGCTTTCGCTGATCCTGCAGGAATACGTGCCCGGCGACGACAGCGCCCACTACGACGTGCATGCCTACATCGACCGGCAAGGCGTGGCCCGCGCCACCTTCTGTGGCCGCAAGTGGCGCATCCATCCGCCCCACGTCGGCAGTGGCTGCTATGTCGAGGCCCTGCACGAGCCGGCGCTGGAGGCGCTGGCGGTCGACATCCTGCAGCGCCTGGACTACCGCGGCATCGCCAACCTGAACTTCAAGCGCCACAGCGTCACCGGCGAGTTCAAGCTGCTGGAGATCAATGCCCGGGTGAGCCAGTGGACGATCCTCACCACGCGCGCCGGCGTCAACCTGCCGTGGATCGCCTACCGGGACGTCTGCGGGCTGGCGCAGCAGCCCCCCGCCGCGCGCCGCACGGGACTCTGGTATGTCAGCGGCAAGAACGACTTCCGTGCTGTCCGCTCCTATGTGCGCGAGGGCGTCTGGACCTGGGGCACCTACCTGCGCTCGCTGCTGAAGCGGCCGATGGTCTTCCAGGTGCTGAGCCTGCGCGATCCTGGCCCGGCCCTGCGCCTGACCGGGCAGTGGATTGCGGAGAAAATGCGGCTGCGGTCGCCGTCCTGAGCGCCCGGCAACCAGGAGTCGAGATGTCCGCTGTCCACCCTCCGCAGGCCACGACCCTGCAACTGGCCGTGGTGGGCGCTGGTCCGGTCGGGCTGGCGCTGGCCTTGTCGGCTGCGCGGCGCCTGCCGGCCGCGCGGGTCTGTGTCTACGACCGGCTGCCCGTGTCCCACGATGTCAGTGGCGATCCCCGCACGCTGGCCTTGTCACAGGGCAGTGTGCTGGCGCTGCAGCGGCTGGGCGTCTGGGCCGCGATGGCCGAGCGGGCCGAGCCGATCCAGGCTGTGCATGTCTCGCAGCAGCAACCCGGCTTGCTCGACCTGTTCGGCCGTGCACCGGCGCCGGAGCTGGTGATCCGGGCCCAGGACGAGGGCGTCGCACAGCTCGGCGCCGTGATTCCCTACGGCGCACTGGCCGCACCGATGCGGTCGGCCTGGCTGGCGGCCTGTGCCCGGGAGCCGCAGCGCCTGTCCGTGCGCTGGGGCAGCCCGGTGAGTGGGGTGCGCACGGTGCCGGGTGGCGTCGAGATCGACGTGGGCGATGGCGCAGACGGCGCGCTGGTGGAGCCGCACCATCTGGCCGTGATCGCCGAGGGGGGCGTGTTCGCCGAACAGGCGCGCAAGGCGGTGGCCCGCGACTATGGCCAGACCGCCTGGGTCGGCACGGTCGGGCTGGAGGGTGGCGAGGAGGGCGTCGCCTATGAGCGCTTCACCCCGCACGGGCCGGTGGCGCTGCTGCCGCTGTCCGGCACTACGCGGGCGGACGATGGCCGTACCCTGCAACGGCGCGCGGCGCTGGTCTGGTGCGTCGACCAGCGCGACGATCCGGTGGCGGAGCTGAGCGACGTCCAGCGGCTGGCCGTGCTGACCCATCTGCTGCCGCCGCATGTGGGCCGGCTGCGCTCGATCAGCCCGCTCAAGCACTTCGCGCTCGGCCTCAACGCCGAACGCACGCTGGTGCAAGGCCGCACGGTGCGCATCGGCAATGCCGCCCAGACTCTGCATCCGGTGGCCGGCCAGGGCCTGAACCTGGGCCTGCGCGATGCCCATGAACTGGTGTCCCGGCTGGCCCGCAGCGCCGATGTCGACCGGGCATTGCGCCAGGTCGAATGGCAGCGTGCGCCCGACCGCTGGGCCATGATCGGGGCCACCGACTTCCTGGCGCGCAGCTTCACCTGGCCGTGGCCAGGGCTGAGCACGCTGCGCGGTGCCGGGCTGGCCGCACTCGGGCAGGTGGGACCACTGAAGTCCTTGCTGGCGCGCCGGATGATGTTCGGCGGGCGCTGACCGGTCTGCGAAAGATGACCGTGCGGATTGCGCGTGCGGTCTGGCAGCCCCCCTGTTGACGGGGAGTGGCCGACGCCCGGGGGGCGTCTTGATCCGCTAAAAACGTGGCTGAGTTCCCTGTATCTTCAGCCAACGCCTTTCAGAGCGGATACCGCCCCACCACCATGCACGCTGCCACCCCTGCTTCATCGCGCCGCCCTGCGGTCGTTCTCGCCTGCCTCGGCGCCCAAGGGGCTGATCTGAACCTGGTGCGTTCGCTGGGCGAGCAGGGCGTTCCGGTGATCGTCATCGGGGAATACGAGTTCCCGCCCTCGGGGTATTCGCGCCACTGCGTCGAATACATCTGTGCCCGCAATTTCACCCGCCGTCCCGAACAGCTGCTGCGCGTGCTGCGCGAACTGCGTGTGCGGCACGGGCAGGCCCTGCCGGTCTTCCCCACGGCCGACACCGACCTGCGTGCCCTGGTCGCGCTGCACGCAGATCTGGTGGGCACGGCCCTGTGGGTGTCGGCCTCGCCCGACACTGTCCAGCGCATGATGGACAAGCGGCGCTTCGCCGCCATGGCCCAGGCCCTGCGCCTGCCGGTGCCGCTCACCTATGCCCCGGGCACGCTGCAGGAGGTCGAGGCGCTCAGCCGCGTGGTGGATTTTCCGGTGGTGCTCAAGCCGGCGCACCCGACGGCCTGGAAGCGTCCCGGCCTGGATCCTGCGATCGCCCGCGCCAAGGCGCTGGTGATCGATGCGCCGGATGAGCTGATGCGGGTGTGCTGCCGCATCGCGCCGCATGGACTGGATGTGGTGGTGCAGGACTACGTGCCGGGCAACGATGACCTGCACTACAGCGTGCACGCCTGGATTGCCCGCAGCGGCGCGATCGAGCGTGTGGCGACGACCCGCAAGTGGCGCACCTATCCGGTCCAGGTCGGCACGGGCTGTCTGGTCGAGACGGTGTCGATGCCCGATCTGGAGGCCGAGGCCACCGACATCCTTGGCAAGCTGCGGCTGCGCGGCATGGTGGTGATGAACTTCAAGCGCGATGCCCGGACCGGACAGTTCATGCTGCTGGAGGTCAACCCGCGGCTGAGCTGCAACAGCCTGCTGCTGACCCGTGCCGGCTTCAACCTGCCGTGGCTGGTCTACCAGGAAATCTGCGGACGCCCCGCGTTGAGCGCCGACACTGCCAAGGCCGCGGCCCCGGCGCCGGTGACGTGGCGGGTCGGCGTGCGCTACCTGAGCGCCAAGGCCGACTTCCTCGCCTTCCGCGCCCAGGCCCGCGAAGGCCGGATGGGCTGGGGCGAATACCTGCGCTCGGTGCTGCGGCCCGGCATGGTGTACCGGGCATTGGACCTGAGCGACATGGGCCCGCCGGTGCAGATGGCCGCCGACTGGTTTGCGCTCAAGTGCAAGGGCAGCGGACGCTGGGTGCGCAGCCGGCTGGGGATGACCACCATCTGACGCCTGCTGGCGCGCTGGCTCCGGGCCTGCTCAGAGCCGACGGTGTTCCAGCGCCGGCAGCTGCTGGCGCACGCGGGCCAGCTGCGCCGCCTCCAGATCGGCCAGCACCACGCCTTCGCCCTCGTCCTGCTCGGCGAGGACCGTGCCCCAGGGGTCGATCACCATCGAGTGTCCCCAGGTCCGTCGGCCGTTTTCATGCCGTCCGCCCTGGGCGCTGGCGATGACGTAACACTGGTTCTCCACCGCCCGTGCCCGCAGCAGCAGCGCCCAGTGGGCCTGTCCCGTGGGCCAGGTGAAGGCGGCCGGCACGACCAGCACGCTGCACGGCGGCGCCATCAGCCGCCGGTACAGCTCCGGAAACCGCAGGTCGTAGCAGACGGACAGCCCCACGCGGTGCACCGCGCCACTGCGGGCGACCGCGTCGAAGGCCACGGGCGTGTCGCCGGGTCGCAAGGTGGCGGCTTCGTCGTAGCGCCGCTCGCCGTCGTCGTAGCGGAACAGGTGGATCTTGTCGTAGCGGGCGGCCAGCGTGCCGTCCGGTGCGTAGACCAGCGTGCTGTTGGTGGCATGGTCGGGGTCGTCAGTCAGCGCCATGGGCAGCGTGCCGCCGACCAGCCACAGCCCGTGTGTGCGTGCCATCGCGGACAAGGCGGTCTGGATCGGTCCCTGTCCGGGGGCTTCCGCCACGGCGAGCTTGTCCCGGTCCTGCCAGCCCATCAGGCAGAAATACTCGGGCAGCACGACCAGCTCCGCGCCCTGCTGGGCCGCCTGGGCGACCAGTTCCGCGGCGCGGGCGAGGTTGTCGTCGACGCGCGGCGTCGAGACCATCTGAACAGCGGCCACTTTCATGGGAGTCGGTCCTTTCGGGGTGGGAGGGCAGGTGACGCGGATGGCGTGTCGGGCGGGGCGGCGGCGATGGCCGCGTCTTCGGCCATGCGCAGGTCGGCCGCGGCGGCACTGCCGGGCAGCGGACGGGCGTCCTGCGCCCGGTCCACGGGGGTCACCAGCGGGGCATCCCAGCGGCCCGTGACCTGGAATTCGCGCGTGGCGGCCTCGGCCAGCGGGCGTTGCAGCAGCCACTGCGTCACCAGCGTGCCCAGACCGATCGCCGGGTTGATGACGGCATAGGCCAGCGAGGCTGCGCCGGCGTTGAAGTCGGGCACCACCCAGACCCGCAGGTTCTGGGTCGCCGCCGACAGGCTGGCACTGCCCTCGGCGAGCACCACCGCCTGGACGCCCCGCACGCGCAGGTTGTGCGTGCTGGCCTGGCCATGCCGGATCTGCACATCGCCGTCGATGTGGTCGAAGCTGAACCCCTTCTGGTAGAGGTCGCGGAAGTCGAGCGAGAGCCGGCGCGGCAGTGACTGCAGGTTCAGCACGCCCAGCAGGCGGCCGGCCCCGCCAGGGTCGGCCTGCAGCAGCTGGCCACTGCTGACGTCCAGCCGCAGCTGGCCGCCGAGTTGCGCCATGGCCAGCGCTGCGGGCGGCCCGGGCCAGCGGAGCTGCCCGCTGATCTGGCCACGTCCGCCGCGCAGCGTGCCCGCCCAGCCCAGCTGGTCCAGCCACTGTCCGCCATCGTCCATCTCCAGCCGGAAGCTCAGGCGACTCGATCCGGATCCGGCACCGCTGGCGGTGCTGGCCATCTCCTCCCGCTCGGCGGGATCCCAGCGACCAGACGCGCTGAGCCGGGCCTCGGGCCGTGTCAGCGAGAGCTGCTGGAGCTGCCAGGCGCCGGCGGTGCCGGGCGTTCGGTGGCCCGCGTCATCGTCCGGTATGCCCTGCAGCACGAGCCGGCCGAGGTGCCGCCCGCGGACGACGAGGTCGTCGACGACGAGGTCGAGCGCGGGCATCGGCTCGGCGGGGGCGGTGCCCGCCGTCGGCAGGTCGCGGCCCACCGCAGCGAGCGGATCGGTCGGCCAGGGCAGCGCCAGGCGGCTCAGGCGTGCCTGTGTCGCAGCCGGGGCCAGCGCCGAGGCGGGTCTCAGCATCACCCGCCCGGCGAGCTGCTCGGCCTCGATGTCGCCGCTCCAGGTCGCGGGACTCCCGGTCGGCTGGAGACGGGCCGTGACCTGGCTCAGGCGACGGCCATGCAGGGTGAGGTCCGCCACCTGCAGGCGCACCTGGCGCACCACGGCGGCCAGACCGTCGCCTGCCGTGCCCGCAGCGCTCTCAGCGCCGTGGCCGGTGGTCGGCAGATGGCCCGCCCGCGCGGCCTGCTGCAGCCAGTCCTGCCAGTCGTCCAGCGACAGCCGCGGCAGCCCGATGCTGACGCCGAGTCCCTGCGCCGGCCACGGCTGGCCATCGGATGCACCGACTTGCACATGACCGCCCCGCAGCGTGTCCTCGTGCGCACCGTCGAGCAGGAGTCGGGCGTGCAGCCGCGGTGCGTCCGGTGTGCCGGCGTCGATCTGCAGCAGGGTGGCTGCCGCAGGCGTCTGCGGTTCGAGGCGCACCCGCAGCGGTTCGGCTTGTGCCGCCGGTTTGCCCAGCGGTGCGGGCAGGTGGCTGGCCAGGCCGACGAGGTCGCTGTCGACCTGCACCGTCGGCCCCTCGGCCGCCAGGGTGAGCTGGAGCCGGTAGTCCGTCTCGCCCTCGAAGGCGTGCGCCAGCCGGGCCAGGGGCTCGACCGTGTCGAGCGCGCGCAGACCCTGGGCGGTCGCACGGCCTTGGCCGGAGAAGCGCAGGTGGCCGCGGTCGTCCAGGTGCCCCTCGAACATGAGCGGCCCACCGGCGGCCTGCGCCTGGCCCCGGGACAGCCGGAAGCTGTGCTCGGTGAAGTCCAGCCGCGCCTGCAGCTGCTCCAGCGCGGGCGTGTCCGGGCGCATCTGCAGCCGTGTGTCCGCCAGCTCGACATGGCCTTGCACGGTGGTGTTCTCGGCCTGTTGGAGAGGAATGGCCAGTTGCAGGGCCAACTGGCTGCGTCCGTCGCCCTTGGCTGGCGTGAATGCATGGCCCA
The DNA here is from genome assembly GCF_034519685.1 of Sphaerotilus sp. Classification (GTDB taxonomy): domain Bacteria; phylum Pseudomonadota; class Gammaproteobacteria; order Burkholderiales; family Burkholderiaceae_C; genus Sphaerotilus. The sequence continues at coordinate 798,209 of NZ_JAXHOF010000006.1, forward strand.
GCCAGCCGTCGATGGGGCTGGCGCGCAGGAATTCCAGCACATCGGCGGTCGAGCCCCGCCCCTGGCCGCGCAGGCGCAGCACCGGGGTGTCGGCCAGGTGGTCGATTCCGCCTTCGATGTTGTCGAGCGAAACGCTGCCGCTGCCCGTCTCGCCGAGCCGGGCGCGGACCTGCATCAGCCGCAGCTGCTGGCCATCGATGACCAGCTGGCCGGAGCCGTCGGTGTAGCGTGGCCAGCGGCTGCCCGGCACGGCGTCGAGCGTGAGCTGCTCGAACCGCCCGCCGATGGCAAATTCGCCTTGCCCGGGTGCGGTGAAAGGAAAATCGAGCACAGAGCCGCGCACCCGGGCGTGCACCGTGTGTGCCGACCCCGCCCGGACGGCCTCGCGCACATAGTCGCGCACCGACGCATGGATGCCCAGCGGCAGGTAGCGGTGGATGCGGTCGGCGCGGATCTGGTGGACGGTGGCGTCCAGGTCCAGCTCGCCGGGCAGCCAGCCCTTGCGGCCGAAGGTGGGGCCACCGGGCGGGCCGCTGCGCCAGTGGCCAGAGAACTCGCCGTCTCCATCGGCGGTGGCGAAGACCGCACGGCGCACCTCCACGTCGATGGCCGGCCGTGCACCGGGCGCCGCCTTGGGGGCTTGCCGCAGCTGCCAGCGCACATCGGCCTTGAACTGGTCGAGTGCGACCTGCGGTTGCTCGAACACGCCCGGAAACTCCAGCTCGCCCCGCAGGATGCGCAGATCCGCCTGTCCGCCGCGTTCGGTGGCGTCGAAGCGCACCCGGCCGCCCCGCAGACCCGGGCGGCCGGGTGTCGCGGTCGAGGTGAGGGCGGCGGTGGCGGGTGCGGCGACCAGGCTCAGCGCATCGGCGTCGCCGCGGGCGCGCCAGTGTTCGGGGCGCTCCACGTCGCCGCTCCACTCGTAGGCGAGCTGGCGCACCTGGCCGCGGGGCTGCGTGGCCTCCAGCAGGCGCCGCATCGGCCCGGCCAGCGGAACGTGGGCGGCCGACTGCGCCAGCAGTCCCAGGTCGACCAGCGAGGCCTTGAAGGCGCCACCGGTCCAGGCGCCGGGTTCGCCGCGCAGCATCAGCTCCAGGTCGGTGGCGGGCCACAGGCTGGGGTCCGGTGCTGCGGAGGTCACGGTGGCGCCGGGCGGGGGCTGGGACTGGAAGGAGAGCCGACGGGCTTTCACGGTGCTGCCCTCGCGGCCGTGGCGCACCTCCAGCTGGCCCGCGATGCGCCGCAATGCGACCGGAGGCAATCCCTTGGCCACGCGCAAGGTGACCGCCTCCAGCTGCAGGTCGGCGGTCGCGCCGGTCAGGCGGCCCTGTGCCACATCGATGCGGGTGGCCAGACGCCCGCGGCCCTCCAGCAGGTCGAAGGGCAGGTCGACATGCCGGCGCAGGCGGCTCACGTCCACCAGCGGCCACTCGGCCTGCGCGGTGCCGGCCCACTGGCGCCAGTCGCCGGGATGCTGCAGCCCGGACATCGACAGCAGCGTCCGCAGCGGACGGGCCATTTCCGCGCTGGCGAAGAAGCGGCTGCCCCAGCCTGGCGGGGGCGTGGCGCTCAGGCGCAGCACATGCCGACCCAGCGGATTGCGCAGGTCCAGGTCGACGTCGGTCAGCACCAGCGGCTCGGTGCCGCGCTGTTCGTCCTGCCAGGACAGGCTGGACTGGCGCAGCCGGATCTCCGACTGGCTGAAGAGCCAGTCGGCCACGCGCCCGTCCTCGTCGGCTGCGTCGCTGCGGTCCAGCGCCAGTCCTGCGAGAAAGATCTGTCCGCGGGGATCACGGCGCAGGGCGAGGTGCAGCGTGTCCAGCTCCAGCCGCTGCACATGGGGCAGCCAGCGGGTGGGTGAGCGTGGCCACAGCGATCCGGGGGTGAACACGGCCTCGACCTTGGCCAGCCGCAAGGCTTCCTGCCCGCGCGCATCGACGATGCGCAGGTCGCGCAGCGTCACCACCGGCGCCCAGATGCCCCCGCTGGCCTGCAGTGTCCCCAGCCGGACATCGACCCCGAGCGAGCGGCTCGCCCATGCTTGCAGCTCAGGTTTCCAGCGCTCCAGGTGCGGCAATATCCCCCAATGGAGGATCATCCACGCCGCCAGCGTCAGTGTGGCCAGGGCCGTCGTGCTCCAGAATGCGACGCGCGCCACCGCACCGCCGGCACGCCGGCACCAGTGCAGCAGATCGGATGACCAGGAAACCACAGGCATGAATGCAGCCGAACCAGGCGCCGGCGAATTGAACACAGCGAAGCTAGCACAGACCGGAATGAATCCCATGCAGACCACATCCGACAAGGGGGCCATCGCCGCTGCCGCCATCGCTGCCGACCACAGCCGCTATGTGCAGCGGATACGCCGGGTGCGTGGTGCCGATCTGGCGATGCTGGCCGAGGGACCGCCCGACCGTGCTTCCATGCAGGCCACGCTCGACGCCTGGCTGGCGCGGGGCCGCAGCCTGGCCTCGGCACTGCGCCTGACGCGGCAGCTCGTGATGGAGCGGCTGGTGGTGCTCGATGTCGAGCAGCAGGCCGATGTCGAGGTGGTCACCCGCGCGATGACCGAGCTGGCCGAGGTGACGCTCGAAGCCGCGCTGGCCGCCGCCCGCGCCGAGCAGGATGCGCTGCACGGCGCTCCGTACACCGCCGAGGGCCAGCCGATCGACTTCTGGATCATCGGCATGGGCAAGCTGGGCTCGCGCGAGCTGAACGTGTCCTCCGACATCGACCTCGTCTATGTCTACGAGGAGGACGGCCAGACCGTCGGCAATGCCAGCGGCGCGAGGGCCTTGTCCGCACACGAGTATTTTTCGCAGGTGGCGCGCTCGCTGCGGGCGCTGATCGGCGACGTGACCGAGGACGGCTTCGTCTTCCGCGTCGACCTGGCACTGCGGCCCAACGGCAACTCCGGCCCGCCCGTGGTGAGCCTGGCGATGCTGGAGGAGTATTTCCTGGTGCAGGGCCGCGAGTGGGAGCGCTTCGCCTGGCTGAAGAGCCGGGTCGTGGCGCCACGGGCCTCCGTGACTTCCGGGCGGGCCAAGGCATTGCGCGATGTGGTGACGCCCTTCGTGTACCGGCGCTACCTCGACTACGGTGTCTTCGAGGGCCTGCGCCAGCTGCACCAGAAGGTGCGCGACGAGGCCAACCGCCGCGCCGCCGGCCGCCCGGAGCGGGCCAACGACGTGAAGCTGTCGCGCGGTGGCATCCGCGAGATCGAGTTCATCGTGCAGCTGCTGCAGGTCGTGCGCGGCGGGCAGTTCCCCGAGATCCGCACCCGCCCGACCCTCAAGGCCCTGCAGCGGCTGGCCGGGGTCGGCCTGATCCCGCAGGACACGGCGGACAAGCTGGCGGCGGCCTACACCTTCCTGCGCCGGGTCGAGCACCGCATCCAGTACCTCGACGACCAGCAGACCCACCTGCTGCCCACGGTGGACGCCGACCTGCGCTGGATCGCCGGCTCGATGCGCATGGCGTGCACGGTCGACGCCTGCGAGCTGCTCGACGCGCTGTGCACCCACCGCGAGCTGGTGGCCACCGAGTTCGACGCGCTGCTGCACGACGGGCGCAGCGCGCCGGCGCGGACTGCGGCCGGCACCTGCAGCCGCTGCAATGGCAAGCCGCCCACGCTGGAGCAGTTGCCCCAGGTCGAGGGCCTGTCTGCCCCGCTGGCCGAGCGGCTGCGGCTGCTGGTGGCCTCGCCGCGGGTGAACCTGCTGCGCGACGAGGGGCGGGCGCGGCTGGTGCGGCTGCTGATGCGCGCGCGCCGACTGACCCAGGACGAACCCGAGATCGGCGAGACCGGGCTGTTGCGCTTCGTGGACTGGCTGGAGCCGCTGCTGCGCCGCGACAGCTACCTGGCTTTGCTGGCCGAACGTGGCGAGGTGCTGGGCCGGCTGCTGCACCTGCTGGGGCTGGCGCGCTGGCCGATGCGCTACCTGATGCAGCATCCGGGCGTGATCGACGAGCTGGCGGATGCCCGCCTGATGCACGAGCGCTTCGACGCCGTCGCCTATGCCCGCGATCTGGAGGAGCGCCACCAGGCCTGGATCCGCTCCGGCGAGGCGGATGAGGGTGAACTGCTCGACACGCTGCGCCGCGCCCACCAGTCCGAGACCTTCCGCACCCTGGTGCGCGACGTCGAGGCGGAGATCACCGTCGAGCAGGTGGCGGACGACCTCTCCGCGCTGGCCGACGCCACGCTGGAGCGCACGCTGCACTGGGCCTGGCGCCACCTGCGCACGCGCCACCGCGAAGAGCCGCGTTTCGCGGTCATCGCCTACGGCAAGCTCGGCGGCAAGGAGCTGGGCTATGGCAGCGACCTGGACATCGTCTTCCTCTACGACGACGAGGACGAGCGCGCTGGCGAGGTCTACGCTGCCTTTGCGCGCAAGCTCATCACCTGGCTGTCGCTGCGCACCGCAGCGGGTGCGCTCTACGAGATCGACACCGCGCTGCGTCCGAACGGCAACTCGGGGCTGCTGGTGACCTCGATCGCCGCCTTCGAGCGCTACCAGCAGGGGCGTGGCAGCAACACCGCGTGGACCTGGGAGCACCAGGCCATCACCCGCGCCCGCTGGTGCGCCGGTGCGCCCGCGCTGGCCGAGCGCTTCGAGGCGACGCGCCGTGCCGTGCTGACTGCGCCGCGCGATCTGGAGGCGCTCAAGCGCGAGATCGCCACCATGCGCGAGCGGGTGCGTGATGCCCATCCGGTGCGGCCGACCCGCTTCGACGTCAAGCACAGCCGCGGCGGGATGATGGACGCGGAGTTCGCCGTGCAGTGGCTGGTGCTGGCGCACAGCGCCGCGCATCCGGCATTGCAGGACAACGCCGGCAACATCGCGCTGCTGCAGCGTGCCGAGCAGGCCGGCCTGTTGCCCGCCGGGGTGGGGTTCGCCGCCGCCGATGCCTACCGCGAGCAGCGCCGCGTGCAGCACCGGGCGCGGCTGGACGAGGCCCCCACGCAGCTGGAGATGGCCGAGCTGGGGCCGATGAAGGCGCACCGCGAGGCCGTGCTGGCGCTGTGGCGCGCCGTGTTCGGCTGATGCTGCGCCGCCACCACGCCTGGCTGGGTGTGGGGCTGCTGCTGCTGCTGCCGAGCCTGCTGATCGCGCAGCAGCCCGGGCTGGCGCGCATGGCGCTGAGCTGGGTGCCGTCTCTGGCCTGGCACGAGCCCTGGCGCTGGTGGAGCGCCGCCTGGGTCCACCTGAGCACGCTGCACCTGCTCACCAATCTGGCCGGCGGTGTGCTGGTGATGCTGCTGGGCTGGGTGGCCCGGTTGCCGCGCGAGGCCGCCTGGGCCTGGGCGCTGGCGTGGCCGCTGACGCACCTGGGCCTGCTGGTGGCGCCGGATCTGCTCCGCTACGGCGGGCTGTCCGGCGTGCTGCATGCCGGGGTGGCGGTGGCGGCGGTGGCGCTGGTGCGCGACGCCGCGTTGCGGCGCGAGCGGGTGCTGGGCGCGCTGCTGCTGGCGGGGCTGTGCGCGAAGGTGCTGGGCGAGCGGGCCTGGGCGCACACGCTGCTCACGCCGCCCGGCTGGGACATCGCGGTCGCCCCGCTGGCGCATGCCAGCGGCACTGTCTGCGGCGCAGTGGCCGCGCTGGCGCTGGTCCGGGTCAGATCTCGACCTTGGAGCCCAGCTCCACCACCCGGTTCGTCGGCAGGTTGAGGAAGTCGGCCGCCGCCGCCGCGTTGCGGTGCATGTTGGCGAACAGCTTCTCGCGCCACAGCGACATGCCATCGCCGATGGTGGGCATCACGATGTCGCGCGACAGGAAATAGCTGGTGTCCATCTCGTCGAGCGGCACGCCACGCCCGGCGAGCAGCTGCAGCGCCTGCGGCACATCGGGTTCGTTCTTGAACCCGAAGTTCAGCGTGATCTGCCAGCAGTCGTGGCCGAGCGACTCCATGCTGATGCGCTGCTCGAAACCGACCCACGGGATGTCGTGGTGGCGCACGGTGACGAACAGGTTGTGCGCGTGCAGCACCTTGTTGTGCTTGAGGTTGTGCATCAGCGCATTGGGCGTCAGGCCCTCTTCGGCCGACAGGAACACCGCCGTGCCCGCCACGCGCACCGGCGGGTTCACGAAGATGGCGTCGAGGAAGGAGGGCAGGTCGATGGCCTCGTCGCGCCGCCGCTCGCTCATCATCGCGCGGCCCTGTTTCCAGGTCAGCATCAGCGTGAACATCGCGATGCCGATCACCAGCGGGAACCAGCCACCACCGAACAGCTTGAGCATGTTCGACGCGAAGAAGGCGATGTCGATCACGAAGAAGAAGCCGGTCGACAGCAGGCACAGCCACAGCGGGTATTTCCAGCCGTGGCGGATGACGTAGAAGGTCATGACCGTGGTGATCGTCATGTCCAGCGTCACGGCGATGCCGTAGGCCGAGGCCAGGTTGGTGGAGGACTTGAACAGCGCCACTGCCAGCACGATGAAGGCGTACAGCCCCCAGTTGACGAAGGGCACGTAGATCTGCCCGAGGTCGCGCACGGAGGTGTGGATGATGCGCATGCGGGGCAGCAGGCCGAGCTGCACTGCCTGGCGCGTGACCGAGAAGGCGGCGGTGATCAGCGCCTGCGAGGCGATCACCGTGGCGGCCGTGGCCAGGAACACCAGCGGCAGCGCGGCCCACTTCGGCGCCATCAGGAAGAAGGGGTTCTCGATCGCTTCCGGGTTGTCCAGCAGCATCGCGCCCTGGCCGAAGTAGTTGACGACCAGCGCCGGCATCACGAAACCGTACCAGGCGATGCGGATCGGCTTCTTGCCGAAATGGCCCATGTCGGCGTAGAGCGCCTCGCCACCGGTCACGCACAGCACGACGGCGCCCAGGCCGATGAAGGCGACCATCGGCTGCGCAGCAAAGAAGTGGAAGGCGTACACCGGGTTCAAGGCCACCAGCACGCCCGGGTTGTGGGCGATGTGCGGCAGGCCCAGCGCGACCAGCGCACCGAACCACACCAGCGTCACCGGCCCGAACGCCTTGCCGATGCCGCCGGTGCCGAAGCGCTGGACCGCGAACAGCCCGGTCAGCACCAGCAGCGTCAGCGGCAGCACGAAGCGGTGCAGGCTGGGTGCCGCGACTTCCAGGCCCTCGATGGCCGAGAGCACCGAGATGGCGGGGGTGATGACCCCGTCGCCGTAGAAGATGGCGGTCCCGAACATGCCCAGGACCATCAGCACCCGGTACAGCTCGGGCCGGTCGCGCACGGCGTGGGTGGCCAGCGCGAGCATGGCGATCAGGCCACCTTCGCCGTTGTTGTCCGCGCGCAGGATGAGCAGCACGTACTTCAGCGAGACGATGACCGTCATCGTCCAGAAGATCAGGGAGAGCACGCCGAAGATGTTGTCGGGCGTGGCCGGGACATGTCCGGCGTGGAAGACTTCCTTGAGGGCGTACAGCGGACTGGTGCCGATGTCGCCATAGACGACGCCCAGGGCGCCGAGCGTCAGGGCAGCGAGTTCGCGTGGCGTGGCGCGCTGCGGATGTGCGGAGGTCACCAGAAGGGGACGAAATCGTGAGATTCGTCGTGAGCCAAAACCGCAGATTGTGCGCCTGCAGGCCGTGAAATTGCCGCAGGCGGCGCTGAACGCAGGTGCGGGGTGTTGCCGGCGGCCCTCAGTGCCACCGCCTGCAACCGCCCGATCAGCCGGCCTGCAGCCTCAATTCTGCAAAAGTGGCAACAGACCACCCGCGCTGTCGAGTGCGATCAGGTCATCGCAGCCGCCGACATGGGTGTCGCCGATGAAGATCTGCGGCACCGAGCGGCGGCCGGTGATCGCCATCATGTGCTCGCGCTGCTCCGGGTGCAGATCGATGCGGACCTCGTCGATCTCGGCCACCCCGCGCTGCTTGAGCAGCATCTTGGCGCGCACGCAGTAGGGGCAGACCTGCGTGGTGTACATCTTCACGGGCTTCATGGGGACTCCTTGCGCTGGGGCTGTCGGTCGGCTGGTCAGGCAGATTTCTCGACCGGCAGGCCTGCCGCTCGCCAGCCTGCCATGCCGCCTTGCAGGACATGCACGTGCTGGTGGCCGAGCTTGCGCACGGTAGCCGCTGCGCGGCCCGCGCGGGCGCCGGAGGCGCAGACCAGCACCACCGGCAGGGTCTTGTTGGTCGGCAGGCTCTTGCTGCCCTCCAGCGTGGCCAGTGGCACGCTGCGGGCGCCGATCACATGCCCGGCGCTGAACTCGGCGCTTTCGCAGACGTCGATCACGACGGCCTTCTCGCGGTTGATCATCTGCACGGCTTCGGCTGGCGAGATGGCATTCGCGCCGCCCTTGCCCAGCATGGGCAACAGCAACGCGCCGCCCGAGGCCGCGGCCGTCAGCAGCCAGATCCAGTTGTCGAGGAGGAAGTTCACAGGTGTGGGCGCCGGCGGGCCGCCGGCCAAGGTTGTTCGGGACGCGGATTATAGAATTCACGGTAATTTGCAACCCGACCACGGACCACCATGTACAAGCTTGTGCTCATTCGCCACGGTGAATCGACCTGGAATCTGGAAAATCGCTTCACCGGCTGGACCGATGTCGACCTCACCCCCACCGGGGTCGAGCAGGCCAAGCAGGCCGGCCGCCTCCTCAAGGAAGCCGGCTACGACTTCGACGTCGCCTACACCTCGGTGCTCAAGCGCGCGGTCTGGACGCTGTGGCATGCGCTGGACCAGATGGACCGCACCTGGCTGCCGGTGGTGCACAACTGGCGCCTCAACGAGCGCCACTACGGCGCGCTGCAAGGGCTGAACAAGGCCGACATGGCCAAGCAGTACGGCGATGCGCAGGTGCTGGTCTGGCGCCGCAGCTATGACACGCCGCCGCCGGCACTGGAGTCCGATGATCCGCGCGGCCAGCGCCAGGACGTGCGCTACAGCAAGCTGCAGCCGGACCAGATCCCGCTGACCGAGTGCCTGAAGGACACGGTCGCCCGCGTGATGCCGTTCTGGAACGAGTCGGTCGCCCCCGCCATCAAGGCCGGCAAGCGCATCGTCATCGCCGCCCATGGCAACTCGATCCGCGCGCTGGTGAAGTACCTCGACAACATCGGCGACGACGCCATCGTCGGCGTCAACATCCCGAACGGCATTCCCCTCGTCTACGAGCTGGACGCTGACCTGAAGCCCATCCGCAGCTATTACCTCGGGGATGCCGAAGCCGCCGCCAAGGCCGCCGCTGCCGTGGCCAATCAGGGCAAAGCCTGAGCGGATTGCTCAGTCCCTTGAAAGGCTATCCCTGCATTTGCATGCAAAATGTCACAGGGAAGGGGCCTGAACCCGGATCCTGATGGTTCGAGCTGCGCAGCCGTTGTGCTTCAGCGCGGCTTCCAGCCTTGGCAGCAGCTGCCTCAGCTTGGCGGCAACCGCCGGGTTGGTCGCCAGCAGGGTCCAGCTGTCCTGGTCGGTCGGACCTGACCGGACCTGTCTGGACAAGGCCGGCGGAAGCAAGGGGCGCACGGCGTCCATGTGGGCATTGGCCGCGGCCAGCCGCTGCTGCAGACGCAGCAGGGGTTCGCAGCGGTCCAGTACCTGACCCAGGGGCACAGCGTCCGGCACTGCAGCGACTGCAGCCGGTTTCGCAAGAGGAATGAAGCGACGATGGATATTCTGATCACCCATGGCGGCTTGGCTCGCACGCGCTCCATGCATGTGCGGCCAGTGCAATTGTGGCTGATCCTGTCGGCGCTGGTGGCCACGGTGCTGCTGCTGTCGGGCACGGTCTACCACTTCGTCTTTCTCAAGGCCGTGCGCGATGGCTGGCCGGTGGTGAGCCAGATTGTCGGGCCGGTGCTGGGCAAGGATGCCGTCCAGCGCGAACGCTACCAGCGCGACAACATCGAGGCGATGGCCCAGAAGGTGGGTGAACTGCAGGCCAAGCTGCTCAAGCTGGAGGCCGTCGGCGAGCGGGTGTCCGGGCTCGCCGGGCTCAAGCCGGAAGAGTTGCGGGCGCTGGATGATGCTGGCAAGACCATGCCCCCGGGCCTGCTGACCCAGCCTGGTGCGGGCAAGGGCGCGGGGGGCGGGCCGTTCGTGCCGGCCTCCGCGCACTCCGGCGCCCAGCTTGACCAGCTGGTCGAGTGGCTGGATGCCCAGGCGGATCGCTCGGGCGACGTGTTCGTGCTGGTCGAGTCCCGGCTGCTGGAGCGGCGGCTGGAGATGCTGATGGTGCCCAGCATCGCGCCGGTGGATGTGCCGGTGGGCTCCGGGTTCGGCTTCCGCCTCGACCCGTTCAACCGCCGTGCGGCCTTGCACACCGGGCTGGACTTCGCTGCCCCGACCGGCACCCCCATCCGTGCGGCTGCCGGCGGGCGCGTGCTGGAGGCCGACCGCGACGGGGCCTACGGTCTGTCGCTGCAGATCGACCATGGCAACGGCCTGGTCACCCGCTACGCCCATGCCTCGCAGATCCTGGTGAAGCCGGGCGAGGTCGTGCGCCGCGGGCAGGAGGTCGCGCTGGTGGGCAGCACCGGCCGCTCGACCGGGCCGCACCTGCATTTCGAGGTGCTGCTCGGCGGCGTCCCCCAGGATCCGGCGAAGTTCCTGGCCCGAGGTGAAAGTCTCGGTGCCAGCGAGCGCACCTCGGCTGCGGCGACCCCCTCCACCGAGCCGCGCAAGTCCCGGTGATAAACTCAAACGTTGTCCGAGGGCACGCCTGAACCGCGTGCCGGCCTGGCCTGCCGACGCTGCTGCTGACCCGGCCGCACCTCACCTCCTTCCGATCCCCTCCCGCGACATGGGCTGAACCGCCGCGGGTTTGCTGCACCTGCGTCCACTTCATGTTGCCCAAGCTCCTCACCCAGATTTTCGGCAGCCGCAATGACCGCCTGCTCAAGCAGTACCGGCGTGTCGCCGAGCGCGTGACTGCGCTGGAGGTGCAGTTCGAGAAGCTCTCCGAAGACGAGCTGCGCGGCAAGACCGCCGAATTCCGCCAGCGCGTGGCGGCTGGCACCTCGCTCGACGACCTGCTGCCCGAGGCCTTCGCCGTGGTCCGCGAGGCCGGCAAGCGCTTCATGCGCATGCGCCACTTCGACGTGCAGCTCATCGGCGGCATGGCCCTGCACAACGGCAAGATCGCCGAAATGCGCACCGGCGAAGGCAAGACGCTGATGGCGACGCTGCCGGTCTACCTCAACGCGCTGTCCGGCAAGGGCGTGCATGTGGTGACGGTCAACGACTACCTCGCCGCACGCGACGCCGAGACGATGGGCGGGCTCTACAACTACCTCGGCATGACGGTGGGCGTGAACCTGCCGAACATGTCGCGCGAGAACAAGCAGGCCGCCTACGCCGCCGACATCACCTACGGCACGAACAACGAGTTCGGCTTCGACTACCTGCGCGACAACATGGTCTACGAAGTTGCGGACCGCGTGCAGCGGTCGCTGAACTTCGCCATCGTCGACGAAGTGGACTCGATCCTGATCGACGAGGCCCGCACGCCGCTGATCATCTCGGGCCAGGCCGATGACCACACCGACATGTACGTGCGCATCAACGCCGTCGTGCCGCACCTCAAGAAGCAGATCGGCGAGGCCGACCTGCGCACCGGCGAGGGCGTGATCGAGCCGGGCGACTTCACCGCCGACGAGAAGACGCACCAGGTCTTCCTGACCGAGGACGGTCACGAGAAGGCCGAGAGGCTGCTGGCCGAGGCCGGGCTGCTGACGTCGGGCGCGTCGCTCTACGACGCCGCCAACATCACGCTGGTCCACCACCTCTACGCCTCGCTGCGCGCGCACCACCTGTTCCACCGCGACCAGCACTATGTCTCGCAGAACGGCGAGATCACCATCGTCGACGAGTTCACCGGGCGCCTGATGACGGGCCGCCGCTGGTCGGACGGGCTGCACCAGGCGGTGGAGGCCAAGGAAGGCGTGAAGATCCAGGCCGAGAACCAGACGCTCGCCTCGATCACCTTCCAGAACTACTTCCGCATGTACGCCAAGCTCGGCGGCATGACCGGCACGGCCGACACCGAGGCCTACGAGTTCCAGGAGATCTACGGTCTGGAGACCGTGGTGATCCCGCCGAACCGGCCGATGGTGCGCAAGGACGAACTGGACCTCGTCTACAAGACCAGCCGCGAGAAATACGAGGCCGTGGTCCGTGACATCCAGGAGTGCTACGGCCGCGGCCAGCCTGCGCTGGTGGGCACGACCTCGATCGAGAACTCCGAACTCGTCTCCGAGATGCTGACCAAGGCGGGTCTGCCCCACCAGGTGCTCAACGCCAAGCAGCACGCCCGCGAGGCGACCATCATCGCCCAGGCCGGCAGTCCGAAGATGGTGACGATCGCCACCAACATGGCGGGTCGCGGTACCGACATCGTGCTCGGCGGCAACGTCGAGAAGCAGGTGCAGCTGGTCGAGGCCGATCCGGACCTGTCGGACGCCGAGAAGGCCGCGCGCATCGAGCAGCTCAAGCGAGAGTGGCAGGGTCTGCACGACCAGGTCAAGTCGCTGGGCGGCCTGCGCATCATCGCCACCGAGCGCCATGAAAGCCGCCGGATTGACAACCAGCTGCGCGGCCGTGCCGGCCGGCAGGGCGATCCGGGCTCGTCGCGCTTCTACCTGTCGCTGGACGATCCGCTGATGCGCATCTTCGCGGGCGACCGCGTCAAGGCGATCATGGACCGCCTGAAGATGCCCGACGGCGAGGCGATCGAGGCCGGCATCGTCAGCCGCTCGATCGAGAGCGCCCAGCGCAAGGTCGAGGCGCGCAACTTCGACATGCGCAAGCAGCTGCTGGAGTACGACGACGTCTCCAACGACCAACGCAAGGTGATCTACCAGCAGCGCAACGAGTTGCTGGAGCAGACCAACGTCGACGCGCAGATCACCCACCTGCGCCGTGGCGCGATGACCGACGTGGTGCGCAGCTTCGTGCCGGCCGAGAGCGTCGAGGAGCAGTGGGACTTGGACGGGCTGGAGAAGACGCTGCGCGAGGAGTGGCAGCTGGACGTGTCGCTGAAGGCGCAGGTCGAGTCCAGCCAGGAGGCCACCGACGAGGACATCGTCGAGACCGTGTGCGCGGCAGCCGATGCTGCGTTCCAGGCCAAGGTGGAGCTGGTGGGGGCGGCACAGTTCGGCAACTTCAGTCGCATGGTGCTGCTGCAGGCGATCGACACGCACTGGCGCGACCATCTGTCGGCGCTGGACTACCTGCGCCAGGGCATCCATCTGCGCGGCTATGCCCAGAAGAACCCGAAGCAGGAATACAAGCGCGAGGCCTTCGAGCTGTTCAGCCAGTTGCTGGACGTGGTGAAGATGGAGGTGTCCCGTCTGCTGATGACGGTGCGCATCCAGAATCCGGAAGAAGTGACGCAGGCCGCGACGGCCATCGAAGCCCGTGGCGAACAACTCGCCAACGTCACCTACACCCACCCCAACGAGGACGGCAGCGTGTCGCAGGACGCCGATCCGGCCACGCAGACGCTGTCCGACGCCCAGATGCAGCGCACCGGGCGCAACGATCCCTGCCCCTGTGGCAGCGGCAAGAAGTTCAAGCTCTGTCACGGCAAGCTGTCCTGAACCTCGGCCGCGCCGCGCCGAGATGCCCATGACCCCTGATACCTTCCGCCGCAGCCCGGAAACCCTTCCGGGCCAGCGTGTCCGCCTCGAAAAGATCCACCCCCGCCACGCGCCGGCGTTCCACGCCAGCGTGCAGCGCTCGATGCGCGACCTCGACTTCATCGCCTGGGGCCACCACCACTGGAACGCGGTCGCCGCACTCGAACACTGCGAGCGCCAGCGCGACTGGGTGGACACCGAGGGTGAAGGCGTCATGTACCTCGCCTTCGAGCACGACACGGGCTCCTACGTCGGCTGTGTCGATCTGCACAGTGTCGATTTTGGCGTTCCGCGCTGCCAGATCGGGTTTGTCGGCTGCAGCCGGCAGCGCGGCCGCGGCCTGATGCGCGACGCGACGCTGGCGCTGATGGACTGGGCCTACGGCCGCGGCATGGCCCGCATCGAGGTCTGGTGCGACGTGCGCAACACCCGGGCGCTGGCCTTCACCGAGAGCCTGGGCCTGCAGCGCGAAGGGCTGATGCGCAAGGTCGAGCGCGACGCCCGCGGGCAGTTGTGCGATCAGTACCTGCTGGCCCGCTTGTCCACCGACAGCGTCCCTACAATCGCCGATTCGCGCGACAGCGTGGCCACCGTCTGAGGGCTGAAGCCCGGGAGGGCCGCGTCTGCGCTCCTTCCGCTTCGACCGCCAGACTGCCATGCCCGTCAACCTCTCCGCTCCCAATCCCCAGGACCTGCACCCGGTCGCCGGCGTGCAGCTCGGCACCACGATGGCCGGCGTGCGCAAGGCCAACCGCCGTGACCTGACCGTCGTGCTGCTGGCGCCCGGCTCCAGCGTGGCCGGCGTGTTCACCAAGAACCGCTTCTGTGCCGCGCCGGTGCAGATCTGCCGCGACCACCTCGCCGCCGGCCCCGCCAAGCGCGCCATCGTCATCAACACCGGCAACGCCAACGCCGGCACGGGCGACGACGGCCTGGTGCGTGCGCGCTCGGTCTGCATCGCGCTGGCGCAGGCGCTGGATGTCTCGCCGGAAGAGGTGCTGCCGTTCTCGACCGGCGTCATCATGGAGACGCTGCCGAGCGAGCGCATCCTGGCCGGCCTGCCCGCTGCGCTGGCGGATGCGCAGCCCGACCACTGGGCCGACGCCGCCGCCGGCATCATGACCACCGACACGCTGCCCAAGGCGGCGTCGCGCCAGGTCGTGATCGCCGGCAAGACCGTGACCGTCACCGGCATCAGCAAGGGCGCCGGCATGATCCGCCCGAACATGGCGACGATGCTCGGCTTCGTGGCCACCGACGCCGCGATCGACCCCGCGCTGCTGCAGCCACTGGTGACCGAGGCCGCCAACCGCAGCTTCAACCGCATCACCATCGACGGCGACACCTCCACCAACGACAGCTTCCTGCTGATCGCCACCCACCAGGCCGGCAATCCGGCGATCACCGCGCTCGACTCGGCCGACGGCCAGGCCCTGCGTGACGCGGTCATCGCCGTGTCGCAGCAGCTCGCCCAGGCCATCGTGCGCGACGGTGAAGGCGCGACCAAGTTCATCACCGTGCGCATCGAAGGCGGCCGGACCGAGGACGAGTGCCTGCAGGCCGCCTACGCCATCGCCCACTCGCCGCTGGTCAAGACGGCGTTCTTCGCCAGCGACCCGAACCTCGGCCGCATCCTGGCCGCGGTCGGCTACGCCGGCATCGCCGACCTCGACCAGACCCTGATCGACCTGCACCTCGACGACGTGCACGTCGTCCACCGCGGCGGTCGCCGGCCGGAGTACCGCGAGGAAGACGGCCAGCGCGTGATGAAACAGGCCGAGATCACCGTGCGCGTCGGGCTGAACCGGGGCGACGCGGTCGCCACGGTCTGGACCTGCGATTTCTCGCACGAGTACGTGACCATCAACGCCGACTACCGCAGCTGAGCCACGGCCGTCGGCGCTCCTGCGGGCTGCTCAGTAGTTCAGCAGTTCTGCAGCGTGTCGGCGGTCTGCTTGATCAGCGTCTGCGCGAGCTGCAGGTCGACCGTGCTGCCGCCCAGACACGTGTCCCCCCCTGACGAGGTGCTGCTGCCCGACGACGGCGCACAGCCCGATCCACTCCAGCTGGTCAGCGTGTCGTGGCTGCCGCTGCCCAGCACGTCGCCGAGTTGCAGGTTCGTGGTGGTGCACTGGCTGTCCTGACCGCTCTTGCTGTCGCCCGAGTGGTCCGCCAGGGTCCATGACAGCACGCCGCCGCTGAGACATGTCGACGAGGTCGGTGCAGCGGGTGCGCAGTAGCCATCGAATGCGCTGCTGCCATCGGCATTGACCTTCAGCGTCATCTGGCCGCTGCGGCTGTCGCCATCGCCATCGGTGACGGTGAACTGCAGCACCTCCTGGTAGTCGGGGCGTGTCCCGACCGGTCCCTGGTAGGTGTAGTGGCCGGTCTCCATGTTGAAAGTGAACTCGCCGCCAGCGGCAGTCTTGATGCTGACCGTGTCGGAGGCGCTCGTGGCCGGATCCCAGGGATGGTGCACGCCGTTGACGACGATGTCGCTCAGGTGACCACCGTCGGCGCCGGTGATGGATTTCAGGCCACCGTCGACCACCTCGCCCGACACCGCCGGCGCCACCGTGTGGGCGAGCACTGCGTCCAGTTGGGTGAAACTGCTCACCAGCAGCGGCGACAGATCATCGGTGCCGGTGACACCGTTCCATGCCACCGGATCCAGCGCCGACACCGGCACGTCCCGGCCCAGCCCGATGGCGTAGGACTGGATGTCGTGCTGGTTCAGGAAGTCCTGCCAGACCTTGGCTTCGCCGGCATCGATCCCGACATCCTGGGTTGGCAGGTTGGGGCGCCCATCCGAGAAGAAGTAGGCCACGTTGTGCCCGCCGTCCAGGCGACCGCTGTCCGTGAAGGCGCCCCGTGCGGTATCCAGCGCCGCGTCATAGTTGGTGTTGCCTCCCGCACTCAAGGCCGCGAGCGTGGACTTGGCCTGGGCCACGCTCATCCACTGGTCCCCGCGCTCCGACGCACTCGTGGAGAAGGTGACCAGCCGGACCGCCACCTCGCCTTGCTGGTCATAGGAGTCGATCAGCTTGGTGATGGACTTGATGGCACTTTGCAGGCGGGTTTCGCCGTTGACGCCGTCGCGGGTGCCCATCGAGCCGGACACGTCCAGCGTGATCAGCAGGTTGTTCTGCACGACATGCAGATCCGCGCAGCGGGTGGTGCAGAACGGTGTCGGCGAGTCGTCGCGCACGGTGACATCAAGGGTGGCCATGCTGCTGGACTCCCCGTCGCTGACCTGGACGCCCAGCGAGAGCGTGAGGGTGTCCTCGGTGTTGCGCACCGGGTGGTCGAGCGGGCCTTGCAGCTCGACGGTGTAGCGGCCCTGGCCGTCGATGGTGGCGCGCAGGACCACCTGGCCGCCGGCGGTGCCGAGCAGCGGGTGTTCGGCCGAGCCGTCGCCGCTCCACACCAGCGCCTTGCCGCCGCTGGCGTAGAGGCCGGTGGGGGCCTCCAGCGTGAAGCGCAGGCTGGGGCTGTCGACATCGCTGAACTGCAGCGTGCCGGTGGCCTGGGTGGCGCGGGTTTCGGTGGCGGAGTCGGGGAGGCCTCCCGCGAGTCCTTCCTCGCTGAGCGTGGCGGAGCCGCCGCGCAGCGTGGGGGCGTCATTGACCGGGGTGATCGACAGGGTCAGGGTGGACACCGAGGTGAGGGCACCATCGCTGATGACGCACGACACCTCCGGCACCGGGCCGGTGTAGTCCTTGGCTGGCTGGAAGGTGTAGCGGCCATCCGGCTCCACCACGAGCGTGCCGATGCCGGGCAGCGTGGCGGTCGTGCCGACGGGGTGGGCGATGTCGCCCCAGGTGAAGCCGGTGACGCTCAGCGGGTCGCCATCCGGATCGCGGTCGTTGTCGAGGACATTGCCGCTCACGGGGGTGTCTTCGCGGGCCACACCCTGGTCGGCCAATGGTGTCGGCGCATGGGCGGTGTCGGTGATGGTCGTGGTCACCGAGTAGGCGGCCGGGTTGCCGCGGATCTCCTCGAAGCCGCCGCCCGAGATGGCCCCGAGTGCGACGGTGTAGGTCTCGGCGCCTTCTGCTGCCCCGTCCGGCAGGGTGGCGATGTCGAAGCGTGCGCTGGTCTGCCCCGCCGGGATCGTCACGGTGGCCACGCGGGTGTAGTCCGAGCCGTCGGTGGCGGTGCCCGAGTAGTTGAGCTTGACCACCACATCGGTGACCGCGGCCTGTGACAGCGAGATGGTGTAGCCCGTGGCGATCTCGCCTTCCAGCACCTGCCCGGGGCCCGTGAGCGACACCTGCACGGTGTCCTCCGCCCCGGGCTTGGCGCCGCCGGGACCGACATCGTCGACCAGGCTGGTGGTGACCGACGTGGCCAGCGGATTCGCCAGCACGGCCTCGAAGCCGCCGCCGGTGATGGTGTCCAGTGCCACGATGAGGGTTTCATTCCCTTCGGCCAGCGCGTCATCGCGTGTCGGCAGGTCGAAGCGCACCGAGGTCTGGCCCGCGGGCACCGTGACCGACAGGACTTGCGTGTAATCGGCCCCTGCTGTGGCGGTGCCGGAGTAGGTCAAGGTGATCTGCACATCGCTCAGGGCGGCCTGGGACAGCGTGACCGTGTACCCGCTCGCCGTCTCGCCTTCGAGGACCGTGTCCGGTCCGGTCAGCGACACCAGCACGGTGTCGTTTCCGTCGGGCGGCTGGCCACCGCCGGGGGCTTGCGGGCCGCTGTCGTCGTGCAGCAGCGTGGTCACCGAGGCCTTGGCCGGATCGCCGGCGATCTCCTCGAAGCCGCCGCCCGAGATCGGTCCCAGCGCCACGGTGATGGTTTCCGTGCCCTCGGCGAGTGCGTCGTCGACAGTGGCCAGGTGGAAGGTGGTGGAGGACTGGCCTGCGGCAATCGTCACGGAACTGGTCCGGACGTAGTCGACGCCATCGGCGGCCGTGCCGGAGTAGACGAGGCGCACCACGACATCGGCCGCCGCCGGCTGGCTCAGCGACACCACATAGGCGCCCGAGGTTTCGCCCTCGATCACCGACTCCGGGCCTGTGATCGACACCAGCACCCGGTCCGCCTCGCCGGGTGTGCCTGGGCCGTTGGGCGCCAGCGGACCGGTGTCATCGAGGATGCAGGTCGAGACCGTGGTCTGCGCCGGATCGGCCACGATTGCCTCGAACGACCCGCCAGTGATGGCGCCCAGCGTGACGTCGAACTGCTCGGTGCCCTCGGCCAGCGCATCGTCCGTGGTCGAGATGCCGAAGCTGTAGGACGTCACCCCAGGCGGAATCGTGACCGTCGCCACCTTGGTGAAGTCGATGCCGCTCTCGGCCGTTCCCGAGTAGCGCAGCTCCACCGTGACGCTGCTGGTGGATGCCTGCGACAGCGTCACCGTGTAGCCCGAGGCGATCTCGCCCTCGACGACCGTGCCGGGGCCGGTGATGGAAACCAGGCAAGTGTCCTCCGGACCCTTGGGGCCGGTGTCGTCGCTCAGGGTTGTGGTGATGGCCGCCTTGGCCGGGTCGCCCGCGATCTGCTCGAAGCCGCCACCGGTGATCTCGCCGAGCGAGACGGTGAAGGACTCGGTACCCTCGGCGAGTGCATCGTCGATCGTCGCGATGTCGAAGGTCGCGGACGACTGACCCGCCGGGATGGTGATCGAAGTGATGGCGGTGTAGTCCGAACCGTCGGTGGCTGTGCCGGAGTAGGTCAGCTTGACGACGACATCGGTGACGGCTGGCTGGCTCAAGGACACGGTGTAGCCGGAGGCGACTTCACCTTCGATGACGGAGCCCGGGCCGGAGATCGAGACGAGGCAGGTGTCCTCGGGGCCCTTCGGCCCAGTGTCATCGGTGAGCGAGGTAGTGACCGAGGCCTTGGCTGGATCGCCGGCAATTGCCTCGAAGCCGCCACCGGTGATCTCGCCGAGCGAGACGGTGATGGCTTCCGTGCCTTCGGCCAGGGCGTCGTCAATGGTGGCGAGGTCGAAGGTCGCGGACGACTGACCGGCCGGGATGGTGACGGAGGTGACGGCGGTGTAGTCAGAGCCGTCGGTGGCGGTGCCGGAATAGGTCAGCTTGACGACGACGTCAGTGACCGCAGGCTGGCTGAGGGAGACGGTGTAGCCAGGCGCGGTCTCGCCTTCGACGACGGAGTCGGGGCCGGAGATCGAGACGAAGCAGGTGTCCTCAGGGCCCTTCGGCCCAGTGTCATCGGTGAGCGAGGTGGTGACCGAGACCTTGGCTGGATCGCCGGCAATTGCCTCGAAGCCGCCACCGGTGATCTCGCCGAGCGAGATGGTGAGCGTCTCGGGACTCTCGGCCAGGGCGTCGTCGATGGTGGCGATGTCGAAGGTCGCAGAGGATTCACCAGCCGTAATGGTGACGGAGGTGACGGCGGTGTAGTCGGAGCCGTCGGTGGCGGTGCCGGAATAGGTCAGCTTGACGACGACATCGGTGACGGCCGGTTGACTCAAGGACACGGTGTAGCCGGTGGCGACCTCGCCTTCGACGACGGAACCAGGGCCGGTGATGGAGACGAGGCAGGTGTCCTCGGCGCCTGGCGTGCCAGGGCCTGAAGGGCCAGCGTCATCGGTGATCGAGGTGGTGACTGTCGCCTTGGCAGGGTCGCCCGCGATGGCTTCAAAGCCGCCGCCGGTGATCTCTCCGAGCGAGATGGTGATGGCCTCTGTGCCTTCGGCGAGCGCGTCGTCGATCGTCGCGATGTCGAAGGTCGCGGACGACTGACCGGCCGGAATGGTGACGGAGGTGACAGAGGTGTAGTCGGAGCCGTCGGTGGCGGTGCCGGAATAGGTCAGCTTGACGACGACGTCGGTGACTGCGGGCTGGCTGAGCGAGACGGTGTAGCCGGGGGCGACCTCGCCTTCGACGACGGAGTCGGGGCCTGTGATCGAGACGAAGCAGGTGTCCTCTGGACCCTTAGGCCCGGTGTCATCGGTCAGCGAGGTAGTGACCGAGGCCTTGGCCGGGTCGCCGGCAATTGCCTCAAAGCCACCACCGGTGATCTCGCCGAGCGAGACGGTGAAGGACTCGGAGCCCTCGGCGAGTGCATCGTCGATCGTCGCGATGTCGAAGGTTGCAGAAGACTGACCAGCCGGAATGGTGACGGAGGTGACAGCGGTGTAGTCGGAGCCGCCGGTGGCGGTGCCGGAATAGGTCAGCTTGACGACGACGTCAGTGACCGCAGGCTGGCTGAGGGAGACGGTGTAGCCAGGCGCGGTCTCGCCTTCGACGACGGAGTCGGGGCCGGAGATCGAGACGAAGCAGGTGTCCTCGGGGCCCTTCGGTCCGGTGTCGTCCGTGAGCGAGGTGGTGATGGACGCTTTAGCGGGATCACCCGCGATCTGCTCGAAGCCACCGCCGGTGATCTCGCCGAGCGAGATGGTGAGCGTCTCGGGACTCTCGGCGAGCGCGTCGTCGATCGTGGCGAGGTCGAAGGTCGCGGACGACTGACCAGCCGGGATGGTGACCGAGGTGACAGCGGTGAAGTCGGAGCCGTCGGTGGCGGTGCCGGAATAGGTCAGCTTGACGACGACGTCGGTGACGGCCGGTTGACTCAAGGACACGGTGTAGCCGGGGGCGACTTCACCTTCGATGACGGAGCCCGGGCCGGTGATGGAGACGAGGCAGGTGTCCTCCAGGCCCTTCGGTCCGGTGTCGTCCGTGAGCGAGGTGGTGATGGACGCTTTAGCGGGATCACCCGCGATCTGCTCGAAGCCACCACCGGTGATCTCACCGAGCGAGATGGTGAGCGTCTCGGGACTCTCGACGAGCGCGTCGTCGATCGTGGCGATGTCGAAGGTCGCGGACGACTGACCAGCCGGGATGGTGACCGAGGTGACAGCGGTGAAGTCGGAGCCGTCGGTGGCGGTGCCGGAATAGGTCAGCTTGACGACGACGTCGGTGACCGCGGGCTGGCTGAGCGAGACGGTGTAGCCAGGCGCGGTCTCGCCTTCGACGACGGAGTCGGGGCCGGTGATGGAGACGAGGCAGGTGTCCTCCAGGCCCTTCGGTCCGGTGTCGTCCGTGAGCGAGGTGGTGATGGACGCTTTAGCGGGATCACCCGCGATCTGCTCGAAGCCACCACCGGTGATCTCACCGAGCGAGATGGTGAGCGTCTCGGGACTCTCGACGAGCGCGTCGTCGATCGTGGCGATGTCGAAGGTCGCGGACGACTGACCAGCCGGGATGGTGACCGAGGTGACAGCGGTGAAGTCGGAGCCGTCGGTGGCGGTGCCGGAATAGGTCAGCTTGACGACGACGTCAGTGACCGCAGGCTGGCTGAGGGAGACGGTGTAGCCGAGGGCGACCTCGCCTTCGACGACGGAGTCGGGGCCGGATATCGAGACGAGGCAGGTGTCCTCGGCGCCTGGCGTGCCAGGGCCTGAAGGGCCGGCGTCATCGGTGATGGTCGTCGTGATCGTCGCCTTGCCAGGATCGCCTGCGATGACCTCAAAGCCGCCACCGGTGATCTCGCCGAGCGAGACGGTGAAGGATTCGGAGCCTTCGGCGAGCGCGTCGTCGATGGTGGCGAGGTCGAAGGTCGCGGACGACTGACCAGCCGGAATGGTGACGGAGGTGACAGCGGTGTAGTCGGAGCCGTCAGTGGCGGTGCCGGAATAGGTCAGCTTGACGACGACGTCAGTGACCGCAGGCTGGCTGAGGGAGACGGTGTAGCCGGGGGCGACCTCGCCTTCGACGACGGAGTCGGGGCCAGTGATGGAGACGAAGCAGGTGTCCTCGGGGCCCTTCGGCCCGGTGTCATCGGTCAGCGAGGTAGTGACCGAGGCCTTGGCCGGATCGCCGGCAATTGCCTCGAAGCCGCCACCGGTGATCTCGCCGAGCGAGACGGTGATGGCTTCCGTGCCTTCGGCCAGGGCGTCGTCAATGGTGGCGAGGTCGAAGGTCGCGGACGACTGACCGGCCGGGATGGTGACGGAGGTGACGGCGGTGTAGTCGGAGCCGTCGGTGGCGGTGCCGGAATAGGTCAGCTTGACGATGACATCGGTGACGGCCGGTTGACTCAAGGACACGATGTAGCCGGGGGCGACTTCGCCTTCGACGACGGAGTCGGGGCCGGAGATCGAGACGAGGCAGGTGTCCTCGGTGCCGGGGGTGCCAGGGCCTGAAGGGCCGGCGTCATCGGTGATCGAGGTGGTGACTGTCGCCTTGCCAGGATCGCCCGCGATGGCTTCAAAGCCGCCACCAGTGATCTCGCCGAGCGAGACGGTGAAGGACTCGGTACCCTCGGCGAGTGCATCGTCGATCGTCGCGATGTCGAAGGTCGCGGACGACTGACCAGCCGGGATGGTGACCGAGGTGACAGCGGTGAAGTCGGAGCCGTCGGTGGCGGTACCGGAATAGGTCAGCTTGACGACGACATCGGTGACGGCCGGTTGACTCAAGGACACGGTGTAGCCGGGGGCGGTCTCGCCTTCGACGACGGAGTCGGGGCCGGAGATGGAGACGAGGCAGGTGTCCTCGGCGCCGGGGGTGCCAGGGTCTGAAGGGCCGGCGTCATCGGTGATCGAGGTGGTGACTGTCGCCTTGGCAGGGTCGCCCGCGATGGCTTCAAAGCCGCCACCGGTGATCTCGCCGAGCGAGACGGTGAAGGACTCGGAGTCCTCGGCGAGTGCATCGTCGATCGTCGCGATGTCGAAGGTTGCAGAAGACTGACCCGCGGGGATGGTGACGGAGGTGACGGCGGTGTAGTCGGAGCCGTCAGTGGCGGTGCCGGAATAGGTCAGCTTGACGACGACGTCAGTGACCGCAGGCTGGCTGAGGGAGACGGTGTAGCCGGTGGCGACCTCGCCTTCGACGACGGAGTCGGGGCCGGAGATCGAGACGAGGCAGGTGTCCTCGGCGCCTGGCGTGCCAGGGCCTGAAGGGCCGGCGTCATCGGTGATGGTCGTCGTGATCGTCGCCTTGCCAGGATCGCCGGCGATCTGCTCGAAGCCGCCACCGGTGATCTCGCCGAGCGAGACGGTGAAGGATTCGGAGCCTTCGGCGAGCGCGTCGTCGATGGTGGCTATATCGAAGGTCGCAGAGGATTGGCCAGCCGGAATGGTGACGGAGGTGACAGCGGTGTAGTCGGAGCCGTCAGTGGCGGTGCCGGAATAGGTCAGCTTGACGACGACATCGGTGACTGCGGGCTGGCTGAGCGAGACGGTGTAGCCGGTGGCGACCTCGCCTTCGACGACGGAGTCGGGGCCTGTGATCGAGACGAGGCAGGTGTCCTCGGCGCCCGGGGTGCCAGGGCCTGAAGGGCCGGCGTCATCGGTGATGGTCGTGGTGACGCTGGCGCGCTCCGGGTCGATGCTGACGATCGCGGCGTTGTGGCCTGACACGCTGACGATGGTCGCGGTGAACGGTTCCGACCCCTCGGCCAGGGCGTCGTCGAGGGTGGGAATGTCGAATCGAACCGATGTCTGGCCAGCCGGGACCGTGACCGAGAGGACCGGGGTGAAGTCCTGGCCGGCGGTGGCGACACCGGCATAGGCGAGTGTCACGGTCACGTCGACCGGCGCCGGGTTGCTCAAGGTGACGGTGTAGTTGGCCGCTGTCTGGCCTTCGATCACATTGGTCGGTCCGTCCAGACTGACCACGATGTCCGCCTCTTCGAAGACCGGTCGCGCCGTCTGGCCTGAGGCGCCCTGGAACAGGTCCGCGCCTTGCCGGTACTGGTCGTATGCGTATTGGTACTCTTGCGGGGAGACCACTTCGATGACCCGGTCCACGATGAGTCCCGCCTGCAGCGAGCCCTCGCCACCCTCGCCGCCGGCGCCGGTCACGAAGTCCAGTTCGCCGTCGTCCAGTCGCGCGACCAGCTTGTCGAGTTCAGGATCTCCGGTGGTCAGGAACTGCTTGCCATCGACTGTCAGCTGCACGATGCCGCGCTGTTCGGTGAGCAGCACATCTCCCTTGCGCACCACATCGCCGAGCTTGAGCGGGGTGGTGCTGCCGTCGTCTTCCCGCCGCACGGCTCCCCCCCACAGCCCGGTCACCACACCGGCCGGCATCCGGGCGGGCACGTAGTGCACGTTCAGCGTGGGTGGCTCCTGGCGGTGTGCCGCATCGCTGTGACTGGAACTTGCACGGGCGGCTGGCGACGCAGCGGCAGACTTGGAGGCGGGCATGGGAGGCCTTTCGACGGAACGCGAGATCGAGGAGCAGGCGTCGCCCGCGGCGCCTTAGCACCGGGAGCGCGGTTGTCGTCGATATCGGCGTGCGGTCGGTCAGCCTTGAGTGTCAGGATCAGATGCCGGGCACGAAGCGATCGACCGCGTCCGTGATGAGGCCGTCCAGCCCGAGATCGAGCAGCAGTTCGGCACGGCTGGCGTCGTTGACCGTGTAGGCCAGCACCCGCAGTCCGTCGTGGTGCAGCGTGCGCACGAGGTCTTCCGTGACCAGAGACTCTTCGAGGACCACCGCCACACAGTCCAGGCGCTCGGCGATGTCGAAACAGTCCGGCGTCAGGGCGTCCAGCAGCAGGGCTCGCGGCAGTTCGGGCACGGCCTCGTGCGCGGCGGCCAGGGTGCGGGGCTCGAAGGAGCTGAGCAGCGGCCACACGCTCAGGCCGTCACGCACCGCTTCGCCCCAGCGCTGGCGGACGGTCTTGGCGACCACCTGTCCAGTGCGCTCTTCCTCTCCGGGCACGGGCTTGAGTTCCAGATTGAGCAGGTGTCCGTTGCGCAGGCAGAACGCGGCGACGGCGTCCAGACTGGGTGGGGGTTCTCCAGCGTGGACCCGGCTGTGCCAGCTGCCCGCATCGAGCCGGGACAGCTCCCCCCAGTTCAGGTCACCCGCGCTGCCGGCGGCGTCGGTGGTGCGCTCCAGGGTGTCGTCGTGCAGCAGGAAGGGCACGCCGTCCGCGCTCAGCTTGACGTCGCATTCGAACGCCCGCCAGCCCAGCGCTGCGCCAGCACGGAAGGCGGCCAGCGTGTTCTCGGGGGCGAGCCGGCCGGCGCCGCGGTGGGCGATCCAGCGCGGGTAGGGCCAGGGTGTGGCCGTGTCCGGATCCGGCATCGGGGGTGCTGCGTCGACGTCGTTCGGCAGGGTACGGTTCGGACTCATGGGGGGCACTCCAGCACGGGCGAAGTCTGCAGTCTGCCGCATCCGGATGGCCGCAGCGTTGCGCCGTGTCAGCGGATGCGGTTTGGTACAAACAACACTTGTCAACGGGCCAAAGCACTTGTACGTCGGCTGAAATGGCCGCTGCGGTAGCATTGCGGGCTCTGCGCGCGCCCCGCGTGCTGCTGCTTTTGCGGCCACATGAACGCACCGCTTCCCCTGAATCCGCTCACCCAGATGCCTGTTGCCCTGATGGACACGGCGCACGCCGAACCTCGTCTGCGCGAGATTCCGTACAACTACACCTCGTTCTCCGACCGCGAGATCATCATCCGGCTGCTCGGTTCCCGGGCCTGGGAACTCGCCAGCCTGCTGCGCGACGAGCGCCGCACCGGCCGCTCGGCGCGCATGCTCTACGAAGTGCTGGGCGACATCTGGGTCGTGCAGCGCAACCCCTACCTCGAAGACGACCTGATCGACAACCCGAAGCGGCGTCAGATGCTGATCGACGCGCTGCACCACCGGCTGGCCGAGGTCGACAAGCGCCGCACGCCGGGCGCCGACGCCGGGCGTGACGCGCTGGTGGGCGAGCTGATGGTGATGGCGCGCGCGGCGGTCGAGCGTTTTGGCGAGCGCTTCCGGCTGGTCCACGACCTGCGCCAGCGCACGAAGAAGGTGCTGGGCCGCCACACGCGCTCGGACAA
Organism: Sphaerotilus sp.; assembly: GCF_034519685.1. Lineage (GTDB taxonomy): Bacteria > Pseudomonadota > Gammaproteobacteria > Burkholderiales > Burkholderiaceae_C > Sphaerotilus. Next base: position 824,541 of record NZ_JAXHOF010000006.1, read on the forward strand.
CCTGAAGTTCGACGGCCTGAGCCGTGTCTCGCATGTGACCGACGCGACCGACTGGCGCGTCGAGTACCCGTTTGTCGTGCTGACACCGGACACCGAGGCGGAGATGGCCGCGCTGGTGGCCGGCTGCGTCGAGCTGGGCCTGACGATCATCCCGCGTGGTGGCGGCACCGGCTACACCGGCGGCGCCGTGCCGCTGACGTGGAAGAGCGCGGTCATCAACACCGAGAAGCTGGAGCAGATGACCGAGGTCGAGATGGTCGACCTGCCGGGCGTGGCGCACAAGGTCGCCACCGTCTGGACTGGCGCGGGCGTCGTGACGCAGCGCGTGTCGGATGCGGCCGAGCGCGCTGGCTTCGTCTTCGCGGTCGATCCCACGTCGGCGGAAGCCTCGTGCATCGGCGGCAACATTGCGATGAACGCGGGCGGCAAGAAGGCCGTGCTGTGGGGCACGGCGCTCGACAACCTCGCCTCGTGGAAGATGGTGACGCCCGAGGCCAAGTGGCTCGAAGTCATCCGCCTGAACCACAACCTGGGCAAGATCCACGACGTCGAGGTCGCCAGCTTCGAGCTGAACTACTACGACGCGACCGGCAAGACGCTGGAGCGCACCGAACGCCTCGACATTCCCGGCCGCACGTTCCGCAAGGAAGGCCTCGGCAAGGACGTCACCGACAAGTTCCTCGCCGGCCTGCCTGGGATCCAGAAGGAGGGCTGTGACGGCCTGATCACCTCGGCGCGCTGGGTGGTCCACCGCATGCCGTCGCAGGTGCGCACCGTCTGCCTGGAGTTCTTCGGCAACCCGATCCAGTGCGTGCCCTCGATCGTCGAGATCAAGGACTTCATGTTCGCCGAGATGAAGAAGCCGGGCGGGGCGATCCTGGCCGGGCTGGAGCATCTGGACGACCGCTACCTCAAGGCGGTCGGCTACGCGACCAAGAGCAAGCGCGGCGGGTTCCCGAAGATGGTGCTGATCGGTGACATCGTCGGCGACGATGCGGACGCCGTGGCGCGTGCCACCAGCGAGGTGATCCGGCTGGCCAATGGCCGCTCGGGCGAAGGCTTCGTGGCCATCAGCGCCGATGCGCGCAAGAAGTTCTGGCTCGACCGCAAGCGCACGGCCGCCATCAGCAAGCACACCAACGCCTTCAAGGTGAACGAGGACGTGGTGATCCCGCTGGAGCGCATGGGCGAGTACACGCTGGGCATCGAGCGCATCAACGTCGAGCTGTCGCTGCGCAACAAGCTCGCGCTGGTCGATCGGCTGGAGGCGTTCTTCTCGGCCGGCAGCCTGCCGCTGGGCAAGACCGACGACGCCAGCGAGATCCCGAGCGCCGAGCTGCTCGGCGACCGCGTGCAGCAGGCGCTGATGCGCATCCGCGAGGTGCGTGCGCAGTGGCAGGAGTGGAAGGACGGCCTCGACACCGTCCAGCCGCCGGGCCTGGACGGTGCCGCCGGCCGCAGCTTCTTCGACCAGATCCAGGACGGCAGCCTGCGGGCGTCGTGGAAGACGCAGCTCTTGAAGCCGTTCCAGCAGCAGATCTTCGCCGGCAGCGCCTTCGCCCCGGTGATCGACGAGTGCAAGCGCCTCCACAAGGAGGTGCTGCGCGGGCGGGTCTGGGTGGCGCTGCACATGCACGCCGGTGACGGCAACGTCCACACCAACATCCCCGTCAACAGCGACAACTACGAGATGCTGCAGACGGCGCACGAGGCCGTGGCGCGGATCATGGTGCTGGCGCGCAGTCTCGACGGCGTGATCTCGGGCGAACACGGCATCGGCATCACCAAGCTCGAATTCCTCACCGACGACGAGCTGAAGAACTTCGCCACCTACAAGGCCAAGGTCGATCCGGAAGGCCGCTTCAACAAGGGCAAGCTGCTGCGCCAGAAGGACCGCCAGACCGACCTCGGCGCCGACACCCGCTCGGCCGACTTGAGCGAGGCCTACACGCCGAGCTTCGGGCTGATGACGCACGAGTCGCTGATCATGCAGCAGAGCGACATCGGCGACATCGCGGCGTCGATCAAGGACTGCCTGCGCTGCGGCAAGTGCAAGCCCGTGTGCGCGACGCATGTGCCGCGTGCGAACCTGCTGTACTCACCGCGCAACAAGATCCTGGCGACCTCGTTGCTGATCGAGGCCTTCCTCTATGAAGAGCAGACGCGCCGCGGCATCAGCCTGAAGCACTGGGAAGAGTTCGAGGACGTGGCTGACCACTGCACGGTCTGCCACAAGTGCCTGTCGCCGTGCCCGGTGAAGATCGACTTCGGCGACGTGTCGATGAACATGCGCAACCTGCTGCGCAAGATGGGCCAGAAGAGCTTCCGGCCGGGCAACGCGGCCGCCATGTTCATGCTCAACGCGACCAACCCGGAGACGATCAAGTTCGCTCGGTCGGCGATGGTTGGTGTCGGCATGAAGGCGCAGCGCTTTGCCCACGACGTGCTGAAACTCGCCGCGAAGAAGCAGACGAGTGCTCCGCCGTCGTCGGTCGGCCCGGCGCCGATCAAGGAGCAGGTGATCCACTTCATCAACAAGAAGATGCCGGGTGGCCTGCCCAAGAAGACGGCGCGGGCGCTGCTGGACATCGAGGACAAGGACTACGTCCCGATCATCCGCGACCCGAAGAAGACGACGGCCGAAACCGAGGCGGTGTTCTATTTCCCGGGCTGCGGCTCGGAGCGGCTGTTCTCGCAGGTCGGGCTGGCCACGCAGGCGATGCTCTGGCATGCGGGGGTGCAGACGGTGCTGCCGCCGGGCTACCTGTGCTGCGGTTACCCGCAGCGCGGCTCAGGCCAGTTCGACAAGGCCGAGAAGATCATCACCGACAACCGGGTGCTGTTCCACCGGGTCGCCAACACGCTGAACTACCTGGACATCAAGACCGTGGTGGTGAGCTGCGGCACCTGCTACGACCAGCTCCAGGGCTACGAGTTCGACAAGATCTTCCCCGGCTGCCGGATCATCGACATCCACGAGTACCTGCTGGAGAAGGGCATCACGCTGCAAGGGCAGGGCGGTTTCCTCTACCACGACCCCTGCCACACGCCGATGAAGCTGCAGGAGCCGATGAAGACGGTCAAGGCGTTGCTCGGGGACAACGTCATCGAGAGCAAGCGCTGCTGCGGCGAGTCGGGGACGCTGGGTGTCAGCCGGCCGGACATCTCGACCCAGATCCGCTTCCGCAAGGAAGAGGAGATCCTGAAGGGTGAGGCGCAGTTGCGGGCAGCGGGGCAGCAGGGTGACCTGAAGATCCTGACGTCATGCCCGAGCTGTCTGCAGGGCTTGAGCCGCTATGGCGACGACCTGAAGAGCGGTCTGCTGGAAGCCGACTACATCGTGGTCGAGATGGCCCGGCAGATCCTCGGCGAGGGCTGGATGCCCGACTATGTGCAGCGCGCCAATGCAGGTGGCATCGAGCGGGTGCTGGTGTGAGGATTCGTCCGTGTCGCAAGTGTCGCCAAGTGTCGTCTGTCGTATCTGTTCATCAAAATGAACGATATCAATCGGTTGATAACGCCATAATTTCACACAAGTTAACGGACAATTCACGATGCTGCAGTGCCGCAACGCACTGCAGTCGGCGATGAAGAGACTCCGTTGCAGTCAAGGATTTCACCATGTCGCGCCTTTCCCCCCCTCAGCCGACCGCGCTGACCCTGCACCAGCAGTCTCGTGTGCTGGAGATCGGCTTCAGTGACGGCGCCGTGTTTCGCTTGCCCTACGAGCTGCTGCGGGTGTACTCGCCATCGGCGGAGGTGCGCGGACATGGTCCTGGGCAGGAGGTGCTGCAGACCGGCAAGCGGCAGGTGGAGATCGTCGACATCGAGCCGGTGGGGCACTATGCGGTCCAGCCTTCGTTCAACGACGGACACAACACCGGGCTGTACACGTGGGAGATGCTCTATGACCTGGGGGTCAACCAGGACGCTTGCTGGCAGGACTACCTGGACCGCGTGAAGGCGGCAGGGGTCGACCGCGACGCGCCGATGCCACAAGCGGCCGGCAGTGCCTGCGCCAGCCACTGACCGCGGGGTGACCATGAGCCAGACCCATTTCGGTTTCAAGACCGTCGAGGAGAGCCAGAAGGCCCGAATGGTGCGGGGAGTGTTCGATTCGGTGGCCTCGCGGTACGACGTGATGAACGACCTCATGTCCATGGGGTTGCACCGTGTCTGGAAGGCGTACACGCTGGCGGTGTCCGGTGTTCGCGAAGGGCATCAAGTGCTCGACATCGCCGGTGGTACGGGTGACCTCAGCCGCGCCTTCGCGCGCAAGGTGGGCCCGACTGGCGAGGTGGTGCACACCGACATCAACGAGGCGATGCTGCACACCGGCCGTGACCGACTGGTGGACGAAGGATTGGTGCTGCCGACGGTGATCTGCGACGCCGAGAAGCTGCCGTTTGCTGCCGAGCGATTCGATGTCGTCAGCGTCGCATTCGGGCTGCGCAACATGACCCACAAGGACCAGGCGCTTGCCGAGATGTGCCGTGTGCTCAAGCCGGGTGGCAAGCTGCTGGTGCTGGAGTTCTCGAAGGTGGCGGCCCCCTTGGGCAAGGCCTACGACTGGTATTCGTTCAATGTGTTGCCGCGCCTGGGTCAACTCGTCACGGGTGATGCCGATAGCTACCGCTATCTGGCCGAATCGATTCGGATGCACCCGCCGCAGGCTGAACTGAAGGCGATGATGAAATCTGCCGGTTTCGGCCATGTGGATGTGCACAACCTGTCAGCCGGTGTCGTGGCGCTGCATGTGGGATTGAAATGCTAGATGTGATAGTGGCACGAATTGTCACGTGTCATTTGTCGCATATCGCATTTTCGTTATTCGTACATTTTTCAGATTCGGTGAGCGCTGCCAGAATAGGCGGGTGTGCTCGGGAAGTGTTTGATTAAAGAGTTGGTATCTGCCTTCACTTGTCCGTTATTACGTCACACAATCATGGTGAGATGGCCCGCGATCGGGGGATCGACGTCTGCGCAGGTCTCGTCGAGGCCTGTCTTGGGGTGAGAATTCAGGGAATCGACCCAAATGGTTCGTGATGTGGGACGCATGTAGCGCGGTGTCTTGCCTGTTTGCCTAGGGGGCCAGAGGATGTTCAGAGTTTTTCAGCACCGTACGTCGGGAACGCACTTCGTGGAGCTGTTCGCAGACGGGGTGCTTTGTTTCATTGCAGCACTGCTGTCCGCGGTCACCTTGGCGCATCCAGTGCCAGGGGTCAGCCCTTTGGCGCAGATCACCAGCCCCGCCATCCTGTTCTCGGCCTTCTCCTTCGCTTTGGTGATGGCCTTGCTGTACTCGTTTGTCGGGCTCTATCGCCACCGCAACCTCGGCCTGGTTCCGATGTTCCTGCGCATCGGTTTTGCATTCGTGGTGGGTGGGTATATTACTTATCTGACGATCAAATATATTCTTTACGATGGGTATGCCAGTAGTTTGGTGGGTTATTCGTTGGTTTACCTGATGGGTGGTCTGGCGATTTATCGCGGGTCCGCCTGGGGCATTCGCCAGATGGTCGGCACCCGTCGGGTCCTGATTGTTGGCACCGGTCCTGATGCCCACCAGGTCTGTACCGACCTGCGTGCCGGCGGACATTGGGCAGGTTACGACGTCGTGGGATTCTTCCCGACCGCCGAGCAAACCGACCGTGTGGCGCTGCGCGGTGCGGCCCACATATTCGACACGCGGTTGCGCATGGTCGATCTGGTGCGCGAGCACAAGATCAGTGAAATCATCGTTGCGGTACGCGAGCAGCGCGGTGGCGGTGTGCCGATGGACCAGTTGCTCGAATGTCGCATCGGTGGCGTGCCGATCATGGACCTGGCCTTTTTTTACGAGCGCACCAAGGCCGAGGTGCCTGTCGACAGTCTGAAGGCGAGTTGGCTCGTGTACGGAGACGGCTTCGTGCAGGGCCGGGCGCGCGAGTTCACCAAGCGTGTCTTTGATGTCGTGAGTTCTTCGTTGCTGCTGTTGCTGGGGGCGCCCATCATGGTGCTGACGGCGCTGGCCATCCGTCTGGACAGCGTCGGGCCCATCCTCTACCGTCAGGAGCGGGTCGGTCTGGGGGGCAACGGGTTCATGTGCATCAAGTTCCGCAGCATGCGCACGGATGCCGAGAAAGACGGCGTGGCCCGCTGGGCATCGAAAAACGATTCGCGCATCACCCGAGTCGGTGCGTTCATCCGCAAGACCCGCATCGACGAGCTGCCGCAGCTGTTCAGCGTGCTGAAGGGCGAGATGAGCATGGTCGGCCCACGGCCGGAACGCCCCTCGTTCGTGGCCCAGCTGCGTGAGCAGATTCCGTTCTATGACCTTCGACACACTGTCAAGCCTGGGCTGACCGGGTGGGCGCAGGTTCGATATGCCTATGGTGCATCCTTGGAGGATGCGCGCAAAAAACACCAGTTCGATCTTTACTACGTCAAGAACAACTCCTTGTTGCTGGATCTGCAGGTACTGATCGAAACCGTCAGCGTGGTGCTGTTCCGGGAAGGCGCCCACTGAAAGACCTGTGGCGTCAGGAATCCCACTGGGGTTGTGCGGTGCCGCACCGTGCCGCGCTCCCCTGAACGGGTAGCGCACGAAATTAACGCTGTAAAAAATGGCGTTGTCCCGCGGTACCATCCGGGACTTCTGCCTTGCAGTGCATTTGCAGATGAATGAGAGGACTTCGCATGAGGATCGAAATGAGCCGTTTCTCGCGGCCAGCTGCCTTGGCCCTGGCGTGTGTCATCGGTGCTGGCGCGCTGTCGGGTTGTGGCTTGCTGCGCAGCAGCACGTATCCACCGGCCCCCCGGTCAGCCCAGACGCTTGACCACCGCTACAAGATCGGTCCGCTCGATACCCTGAATGTCGTGGTCTGGCGCAACCCGGAGCTGTCGTCGACCGTGACCGTGCGACCGGACGGCCGTATTTCCACGCCGCTGGTGGAGGACGTGCTGGCTGCAGGCAAGAATCCGGCGGACCTGTCGCGCGAGATCGAGACGCTGCTGGCCCGTGTGATCCGCGATCCTGTCGTCACGGTGGTCGTCGGCAGCTTCCAGGGCGTCTTCAACGACCAGATCCGCATCGTCGGCGAGGCTGCCAAGCCGCAGAGCGTGGCGTTCCGCCAGAACATGACGATACTGGACGTGATGATCCAGGCCGGCGGTCTGACCGACTTCGCGGATGGCAACGGCGCCGTGCTGGTGCGGGGCGCCGAGGCTGGAAAGCAGTACAGCGTCCGCCTGAAGGATCTGCTCAAGCGCGGTGACATCTCGGCCAATGTGGACGTCAAGCCCGGCGACATCATCATCGTGCCGCAAAGCTGGTTCTGATCGCCCTCCCTCTGCAACGCCACTGACCGGCCGCTCAGCGTCGGTCAGCTCTGAACCCATGAATGACAGGTAGACGGCCGGTATGAACGAATTCACCCGACAGGCTGCGATTTTGGCTGGCAGTGTCTGGCAGCACCGCTGGATGGCCGTGGCCGTGGCCTGGGTTGTCGCCCTTGCCGGTGCACTGGTCGTGTGGGTTGTTCCCGAGCGCCACGAGGCCCGTGCCCGGGTCTATGTCGATACGCAGACCGTGCTGCGTCCGATGATGGTCGGGCTGGCATTCCAGCCGGACATCGACCAGCAGGTCCGCATGCTGGGCCGCACGCTCATCTCCCGTCCCAATGTCGAGCGCCTGGTCAACAACCCGGCGATCGGACTGGAGAAGATGGCGCCCGGTCAGCTGGATGCCCAGATCGAATCCCTGATGAAGTCCATCAAGGTCGAGCTGACGGGCGGCAACAACCTCTACGCCATCAGCTACCGCGACAAGGATCCCGTGCGCGCCCGCAAGCTGGTGGAGGTTCTGGTCGGCATGTTCATGGAGTCCGGCCTGGATTCCAAGCGCAAGGATTCGGCGGAAGCCAGCCGCTTCATCGACGAGCAGATCCAGCTCTATGAAGGCAAGCTGACCGAGGCGGAGAACCGCCTCAAGGATTTCAAGCTCAAGAACATGAGCGTGGCGGCCACCACCAACCAGGACTTCTTCGGCCGCATCCAGACATTGACCGACGACGTGAACCGTCTGCGTGTGGCGCTGGGCGCCGCCGAGCAGTCCCGCGACGCCACGCGCCGCGAGCTGGCCAATGAAGAGCCGAATCTGCCGGTGGCCGCCGCCTCGGCCGTGTCGCTCACGCCGGATCTGGACAGCCGCATCGAGGCCCAGAAGCGTCAGCTGGACGAGATGCTGCGCCGCTACACGGAAGAGCATCCCGATGTCCTCACGACCCGCCGCATCATTTCCCAGCTGGAGGACCAGCGTCGGCGCGAGCTGGATGCGCTCAAGAGCAGCAACAGCGCCGTGCGCCGCGCCGCAGCGGCCACCAACCCGGTGTTCCAGCGCCTGCGCCTGAACCTGGCGGATGCGGAAGCCAATGTGGCGTCGCTGCGCTCGCAGCTCGGCATGCAGCAGGCGCGTCTGGAGGAAATCCGCGCCCAGTCGAACAAGGTGCCGCAGGCCGAGGCTGAACTGGTCCAGCTCAACCGCGACTACGAGATCATGCGCCGCAACTATGACCAGCTGGTGCAGCGTCGCGAGGCGGCCTCGCTGGGCGTGAAGATCGACCAGACCTCGTCGATGGCCGATTTCCGCCTGATCGAGCCGCCGCGTGTGCTGCCCACGCCGGTCTTCCCGAGCCGCATCCAGCTGGCCCTGGGCGTGATGCTGCTGGCGGTGGCCTCCGGAATCGCCGTGGCCTACGCGCAGACGTTGCTGAACCCGGTGTTTTCGAGCGAGCGCGAACTGCGCGAATTCACCAAGCGCCCCGTGCTGGGTAGCCTGCTGAAGGTCGAGGATCCGCGGGACCGCGATCTGGAGCGGCAGGACCGGCTCAAGCTTGCGGGCGTGATGGGGCTGTTTGTCCTTGCGAATGTGGGATGGGTGGCCTGGATCACCATGCGTTCGGCCAGTTAAGTCATAGGTGACCCAGATGAACACCATCGAACAAGCGGCCAAGCGGCTGGCAGAACTCAAACGTGCCGGATTCGAAGTTCCGGCTCCTGATGTCCCGGGCGCCGCCGCAGTCCCTGCGCCGGAGGCTCCCCCGTCGGGAGACAAGGTCGCTGGTCCTGCGGCACCTGTTGAAAGCGCTGTGGTGTCGACGTCGGCGACGGTCACTCGGTCGGCGTCGTCCGTGGTGCCGGCTGCGCGCAGTGCGGTGGTCGAGACACTGAACTCGGCTGGACGCCGCTCCCGCGAGGTGACGCTGGATCTGGCGCGTCTGGAGCGCGAAGGCTATCTGGTGCCCGCCCAGGCCCGCTCGCAACTGGCCGAGCAGATGCGCATCATCAAGCGCCCCTTGCTCGCGAACGCACGCGGCGAGTCGGCCCAGGCGCTCAGCAGGCCCAACCTGATCCAGGTGGTCAGCGCGATGCCCGGGGAAGGCAAGACCTTCTTCGCGATCAATCTGGCCATGAGCATCGCGATGGAGGTGGATCTGTCGGTCCTGCTGGTGGACGCCGATGTGCTGCGCCCTTCCGTATTGGCGCGCTGCGGGATCGAGCCGGCGCGTGGCCTGATGGATGTGCTGCAGTCCCCGAGCATCGAGCTGCACGACGTCATGCTGCGCACCAATGTGTCCAAGCTGAGCATCCTGCCGGCGGGCACTGCCAACTCCCAGTCCACCGAACTGCTCGCCAGCGGTGCGATGGAGGCCTTGCTGGACGAACTCGCGGCCAAGTTCTCGGACCGCATCGTCGTCTTCGACGCGCCGCCGCTGATCCCCACCACCGAGTCGCGTGTGCTGGCCTCCCGGGTCGGGCAGGTGGTCATGGTGGTCGAAGCCGGCAAGACGACCCACGCCCAGGTGTCGCAGGCCTACGCGGCGGTGGAGCAGTGTCCGGTCGTGCTGTCCGTGCTCAACCGGGCGCGTGGCAAATCAGGCGAGGCCTATGGCTATTACTACGCCACGTGATCAGACGTACCTCGGGGCATTGACCGCGCTGGCGCCAGCGCTGCTGGCCGGTCTGGTGCTGCAGGGAACCGCACAGGCGCAGTCCTGGCGGATCGCTCCGGCGCTCAAGGCGACCGCCACCACCACCAGCAACGTCGGCTTGCAGGCCTCCGGCACGATGGACACGGTCGTGACGGTCACGCCCCAGGTGCAGCTGCTTGGCACCGGCCCGGACTACCGCCTGACCGGCACGCTGGCCGCGGATGCCGTGGTGTACCTCGGTCGCTCGCGGACCGACCGCGTCTTCCCGCGCGGATCACTGGCGCTCAATGGTCGGGTCGTCGACCGGCTGCTGTTCGTCGATGCCGAACTCGGCGCTGACACCACCTCGTCCCTGCCGTTCGACCTGCTGACGGATGGCGCCACGACCTACAACGTCGGCACCACCACCCGCCAGCGCTTCAGTCCCTACATCGACCGGGAACTGTCGCCATCGTCGCGCATCACCGCGCGCACGGACCATGTCCTGACCCAAGGCCGCGGCACCTCCACCATTGCCAACAATGCCGATGCCTATGTGCAGACGCACACGGCGCGCTACGACCTGCGGCCTGAGCCGACAGGTCTGCGCGGTGAGTGGAACTACCAGAACACCAGCTACAACGACAGCACGGCGGGTGGTCTGACGCTGCAGACGGCCCGGATCTCTGCGCTGTACGCACCCGATCCGACGCTGATACTGGGCCTGACCGGCGGCCGCGACGCCGCCAGCTACACCACCAACAACGTCAGCGAGACTCTGCGCGGCGTGGCGCTGCGCTGGGCGCCGTCCGAGCGCACGGTGCTGGATGCGCTGCTGGAAAAGCGCTTCTTCGGCAATGGCTGGACGGTGAACTTCTCGCACCGCTCGCCGTTCATGGCCATCTCGGCCGGCACGGTCCGGCAGGCGACCACCTACGCGGCCCGTCTGGGGGTGCTGCAGGCGGGTGGCGATGTCGCGACCCTGGTCGACGCGATCCTGCAGACCCGCATCCAGGATCCTGGCTTGCGTCAGATCGCCGTGCAGGATCTGATCGCCAAACGCGGCCTGCCCAACACGCTGACCGGCCCGGTGGACCTGTTCTCCCGCACCGTGCAACTCCAGCAAGGTGCCAACGTCACGCTCGCCCTGCTCGGCGTGCGCCACACGGTCACGCTGCGCATCTTCCGGACCCGCACCGAGGATTTGCGCGGGCCGACCGAAGACAGCGTCATCGGCCTGGCGAGCGACGCCACGCAGCGTGGAGCGACACTCGGCCTGACCCGGCGCCTGACCCCGGAAATGTCGGCCGACCTGACCTTCACCCACACCAAGACGGACGGACTGGGCCCCAACCTGGCGCTGCGTTCGAGCAACTCGATTGTTCGTCTCGGGGTCACGCACAGCCTGTCACCCCGAACCACCCTGAGTGGCGCCGTGCGGCACCAGACGGGCTCGTCCACGCTCATCGGTGTCGATGCGACGGAATCTGCTGTCTCCGTTGGCATGTTGCACCGCTTCTGACGGTCACACGATGTACGAATCTGCCTTCGGTTTCAGCGGCCCACCGTTCCAGCTCAACCCCGATCCGGCCTTCTACTTCAACAGCCGCGGCCATGGCCGGGCGCTGGCCTACCTGCAGTACGGCGTGGCCCAGGGCGAAGGGTTCATCGTCATCACGGGCGAGATCGGGGCAGGCAAGACCACGCTGGTGCGCATGCTGCTCGACGGGCTGGACCGGCAGAAGGTCTTGCCGGCGCAGATCGTCAGCACGCAGCTGGAGTCGGGTGAACTGCTGCAGTCGATCATCACGGCGTTTGGCATTCCTTCGCAGAACAACACCTCGAAGGCCCACCTGATTGCCACGCTCGAAGCCTTTCTGACGGCGCTCGCCGCACAGGGGCGGCACGCGTTGCTGGTAGTGGACGAAGCCCAGAACCTGGAGCCGCGCGCAGTCGAGGAACTGCGCATGCTGTCGAATTTCCAGCTGGGCAACCATTCGCTGCTGCAGAGCTTCCTGGTCGGGCAGCCGGAATTGCGGCGCCTGCTCGAATCGCCGTCGATGGAGCAGTTGCGCCAGCGTGTGACGGCCTCTTGTCACCTCGGGCCGCTGGGCCTGGAGGAAACGCAGGCCTATGTCGAGCACCGCCTTCGCCGCGTCGGCTGGAGCCAGAACCCGGCCTTCGGCGCCGGTGCCTTCGAGAGCTTGTACCGCTGCTCCGGTGGGGTGCCGCGGCGCTTGAACCGTCTGGCGAACCGGGTGCTGCTGGCGGCGTTTCTCGATGGCGCCGAAGCCGTGTCTGCCGACCTGATCGAGCGCACGGCGGCGGAGTTGCGGGCAGAAATCGGGGAAGGCGGGCTGGACGTGCCCGCCCCGGCCGTGGTCGCCGAAGCCGTTGTCCAGGCACCGGTACCGGTACCAGTGCCGATGCCGATGCCGATGCCAGTGTCGGCCCCGACCCCGACCCCGGCGCCCGTGCCCGTGCCCGTGCCCGTGCCCGTGCCAGTTGTCGAGCCTGTCCTGACTTTCATCGAATCACCCGGTGCTGCGCCATCCGAGGCGCAGACGCCGGACGCCGCCGAGGTGGCCGACCTTGTCGACCCGGAGCCGCCCATCGAGGTGGCGCTCGACCTGGAGCTTGACGCCCAGTCCCAGGCCGCCCTCATGGCGCCTCGGTTGCGTTCGGTGTCGGATGCGGCAGTGAAAGCGGCGCGCGTCCATGCTGCCGGTCGCCTGGCCCGACGCGACAGCCGCGACAAGATCTTCTGCCTGGCCGACAGCACCGGCAGCGCGCTCAAGCTTGCCGCCGTGGCCCAGGTGATGGCCGGACAGGGCCGTTCGCCGCGGATGATGCTCATCAGTGTCGGGCCCTTGCCCCGTGTCTGGCCATGGTCCGGCATGGGGCGCGTGCTACCTGCCATGGAGGTCGGCCTCGATCTGGAGTGGTCGGATGCCGATCCCGATGCCTCCGCAGACCGCATCGCCGAAGGCCTGGCCCATTTCGCCGAGGACCACAAACCGCTGGCGGTCGTCAGCCTGGGGTCGAGTGACGCGATGGTGGCATGCTGCCTGGCGGCCCAGCGGCGCGGCTTGCCGCTCATCCGCCTGGAAGCGGGTGAACGTCCGGCGTCGATGCAGAGCGGGTTGAACGCGACGCTGATCGAGCAGATGTCCGACCTGCTGTGCGTGGCGAGTGCGCCATCGCCGCTGCGCAGGCTCGCCCGGCACGGGATGCTGCCGGAGCGCATCGCCTGCGTGCCCGATCAGTTGAAGACCGACGCGGTGGCCGTGGTGTGGCCCGAGGTGATGACGCCTGACCGTGCCTTTCTGCGCAACGGCTTGCCGATGTACCTGGGCCCGACCTGGTCTGTCAACGGCGTCAACGGGACGCCGTATGCGTTTGCGGCCTGCTCGCTCATCGGACTGGCGGCCGAGCAGGCGCTGGCCGTCGTGCACGCGCTGGCGCAGCTGCGCGGCGAGGGCAAGGTGGTCTGGGTGGTGGACACGCCGACGCAGGCCATGCTGGTCGAGATGCTCGCGGCCGATGCCGAACTGGCCGAGCGTGTGTGCGTGGTGCAGGGCGATGGCCTGCGCCGTGCCGAGGTGCGGGCGCGCATGGACGCTGCGGCGGTGCTCTGCCGGGAAGTGGCGTCGCTGCCGGAGCAGCTCAGTCTGCTGCACGGCGCCCATGGGGCCGTGCTGGATGCCGGTCATGCGCTGGTCGATGCGGCTGCGCTGCTGGGGGTGCCCTTCGTGGTCCTGGAGAGTGCGTCGGGCCTGGTGGTGCGCAGCAATGCCCACGGCGCCGTGCTGGACACGCGGACGCTGGATGGCGAGCACCTGAATGTGGCGCTGGCCGAGGCACGTGCCGCGGCGGCCGGGTCTTCCGTGAAGCCAGAGCCGCCGACGGCCAGCGGCGCTGCCGCCGGCATTGCCGAGCATGTGCTGGCCTGGGTCGATGCCCGTCAGCAGGCGGCGATGCTTGGCTGAGCCACCAGAACCTGCCGGGGTCCTCAGCTCAGCAGCGCCTGGGCGAATTCTCGGGCGTTGAAGGTCTGCAGGTCTTCCAGCTTCTCGCCCACGCCGATGAAGTAGACCGGCACGACCGGCTTGCCCTTGGCCGCACGCTCGCGGCCCCAGAGCGCGATCGCGGCCAGCACGCCGCCCTTGGCCGTGCCGTCGAGCTTGGTGACCACGAGACCCGTCAGCTGGATCGCCTCGTCGAAGGCCTTCACCTGTGTCAGCGCGTTCTGTCCGGTGTTGCCATCGACCACGAGGATGACCTCGTGCGGTGCGCCTTCCATCGACCGGCCGAGCGAGCGACGGATCTTGCGCAGTTCTTCCATCAGGTGCAGCTGTGTGGCCAGTCGTCCGGCGGTGTCGGCAATCACGACATCACAGCCGCGCGCCTTGCCGGCCGTGACGGCATCGAAGCACACCGCGGCCGGGTCGCCCCCTTCCTGGCTGACGATTTCCACCCGGTTGCGGTCGGCCCAGACCGAGAGCTGCTCCCGTGCGGCAGCCCGGAACGTGTCGGCGGCTGCCAGCAGCACCTTGCAATCCATCTGCGCGAGGTGGCGGGTCAGCTTGCCGATGCTGGTGGTCTTGCCGGCACCGTTGACCCCCGCGACCATCATGACGGTCGGTTGTGTGGCCCCGATCTGCAGCGAGGCTTCCAGTGGCTGCAGCAATTCGGTCAGCACCTCCATCAGCAGCGCCTTGACGCCGACGGGATCCGTGCACCGGGTGTCCTTGACCCGCTGCTTGAGGGTGTCGAGCAGGTGCTGGGTGGCGCCGACACCGGCATCGGCCATGAGCAGCGCGGTTTCCAGTTCCTCGTAGAGCGTGTCGTCGATGCGGGTGCCGGTGAACACCTGGGCGATGCTGGAGCCGGTCCGCGCCAGGCCGGACTTGAGCTTGTTCAGCCAGGAGGTGCGGGCTGGTGCGGGCTCTGCCGCGGCGGCAACGGGCTGCACCTGCATGGGGGCTGGTGGCAGCAGGCCCGCCACCACCGGGGCTTCGGCGGCTGGCGCAGCCGGCGCCTCGGGCGGCGGAGGCGCGGAAAATAGCTTGCGACGAAGGAAACTGAACATGCGTATCGGTGTTGACAAAAGCGACCGGTTGGTCGGCTGTGGATTGTAGGCAGCGTGTCTGACACCACCCGCCTGCCTGCGGCGGGATGTCTGCACCGCACCACGACGACAGGATGGCAGAATCCCCGCGTGCCTACCGACCCTACCCGCCGCGCGACGCCGCGCAAGCCCTCCGCCCAGCCACTGGCTGCCCCCACGAACGGAGAAATCCGCCTCATTGGCGGCCGCTGGAAACGCAGCAAGCTGGCGGTGGCCGACCACCCCGGCCTGCGCCCGACCCCGGACCGTGTGCGCGAGACGCTGTTCAACTGGCTGGGACAGGATCTGGCGGGCTGGCGTGTGCTGGATGCCTTTGCCGGCAGCGGCGCCCTGGGTTTCGAGGCCGCCTCGCGCGGTGCCACCGAGGTGTTGCTGCTGGAACATGACCAGACGCTCGCGCTCCATCTGCAGACCGCCGCACGTCGCCTGGAGGCCACGATGGTGCGTGTCGTGCGTGCCGACGCCCTGGGCTGGATGGCCCGCCGGGAGGTGAGCGGTCTGGACCTGGTGCTGCTGGATCCGCCTTTTGGCGCGAATCTGTTCGATGCTGCCGTGCGTGCGGCGTTGCCCTTGCTCACGCCCGATGGCTGGCTCTACCTGGAAGCTGATCGTGCGTTCGACGAGGCGGCATGTGCTGCGTGGGGCTGCCGTCTGCACCGCCAGGGTCGCGCCGGTCTGGTGCATTTCCATTTGCTGCAGCGTGGAGACGCGCGCGCGGCCGACTACACTGGTGCATGACGTCGATCAGGAGCTTGTCTTGAACCCCGTGACCCAGGATCTCACCGCGATCTACCCCGGCACTTTCGACCCGATGACTCTCGGTCACCAGGACCTGATGCGCCGTGGCAGTCGCCTCTTCAGCCGCCTGATCCTGGCGGTTGCGGCCGGTCACCACAAGCGCACGATGTTCAGCGTCGAGGAGCGCCTGGAAATCGCCCAGGAGCTGGCGGCACCGTACCCGAATGTCGAAGTGATCGCCTTCCGGGGCCTGCTGCGCAACTTCGTCATCGAACACGACGGCAAGGTGGTGGTGCGTGGACTGCGGGCGGTCAGCGACTTCGAATACGAGTTCCAGATGGCGGGCATGAACCGCCAGCTCATGCCTGAGGTCGAGACGTTGTTCCTGACCCCGAGCGACCAGTACCAGTTCATCAGCGGCACCTTCGTGCGCGAGATCGCGGTGCTGGGTGGCGATGTCTCGAAGTTTGTCGCGCCGATGGTGCTGCAGCGCCTGCAACAGCGCGTCGCCCAAAGCTGAGGGCCACGACAACATGGCCCTGCTCATCACCAGCGAATGCATCAACTGCGATGTCTGCGAGCCCGAGTGCCCGAACCAGGCGATCTCGATGGGCGAGGAGTTCTACGTCATCGATCCGGCCCGCTGCACCGAATGTGTCGGCCACTTCGGCGAGCCGCAGTGTGTGCAGGTCTGTCCTGTCGAGTGCATCCCGGTGAATCCGGACCACGTCGAGACCCCCGAGCAACTGCAGGCCAAGTACGAGCACCTGCAGCGCACCGCATTGCCGCGGCTGGTGGTCGGCTGAGCGGATTCAGTCCGCTGCCGGTTCGGCTGCGGGTGGCTTGGGTGGGCGAGGGGGCTTCGGGCGCTGCGGCCCGGCATGCAGCGCCATCGTCGCCTTCGCCATGTCGCCCGCCAGCAAGGTGTCCAGCGCCGCCATCGAGCGGTCGATGCAGCCCTCGATGGCTTCGCGCTCAGTGGCCGGCGGCTTGCGCAGCACGAAGTCCGCCACTTCTGCCCGCACCCCCGGGTGCCCGATGCCCAGCCGCAGCCGCCAGAACGCGGGTGAGCCGAGCTGGGCCTGGAGGTCCTTGAGGCCGTTGTGGCCGGCGGCGCTGCCGCCTTGCTTGAGCTTCATCTGGCCGGGCAGCAGGTCGAGTTCGTCGTGCACGACCAGTATCTCTTCCGGCGCGATCTTGAAGAAGCGCGCCAGCGGGGCCACCGACTTGCCCGACAGGTTCATGTAGGTCATCGGCGTGATGAGCCAGACCGGCCCGTCCGGGCGGTTCACGCGCGCCACCAGCCCGTGGTAGGCCCGGTCGGCCTGGAGATGGGCGCCCAGCTTGCGGGCCACGGCGTCGATCCACCAGAAGCCGGCGTTGTGCCGGGTGGACTCGTATTCGAGGCCCGGATTGCCCAGGCCGACCAGCAGACGGATCATGTTCGACTCCTGAAACAAAAAAACCCCGCCGGGGCGGGGTTTGCCGGGCAGGGCAGATTACTTCTTGCCCTTCTTGCCCTTGACCGGTGCCGGAGCGGCGGCGGCCACGATGACTTCCTCGACGATCGGCACCGCGGTGGCGATGACCGGGTTCTTGAAGCCGTGGGTCAGCACCTTCACGCCATTCGGCAGCGTCAGGTCATTGACGTGCAGCGACTTGCCGATGGTCATGCCGCCCAGGTCGACGGTCAGGAACTCCGGCAGTTGCTCGGCCAGGCACTCGATGTGCAGTTCGGCGACCACATGGGTGATCGTGCACTTTTCGAGCTTGACGGCCGGCGATTCGGCTTCATTGACGAAATGCAGCGGCACCTTCTTGCGCAGGCGGGTGGTGGCGTCCACGCGCTGGAAGTCAGCGTGCAGCACCAGCGGCTTGAACGGGTGCATCTGCAGCGCGCGCAGCACGACCTTGGTCGTCTCGCCGCCGAGTTCCATTTCCAGCACGGACGAATGGAACACTTCCTTCTTCAGGGCGTGGAACAGGGCGTTGTGATCGAGTTCGATCTGGGCCGGGGTGGCGGTGCCACCGTAGACGATGGCGGGCACCTTGCCGGCGATGCGCAGGCGGCGGCTCGCTCCGGTCCCCTGCAGCTCGCGCGTGAATGCGACGAATTTCATGTGGTTTCTCCAAAAGAGGAAGGTGCCCGCGACCAGGCACCCGGGGTAGTGCAGATCAGAAGTTGTTGTTCTGCTCTGCGAAAAGAGAGGTCACCGACTCGCCGTCGGAAATGCGACGGATGGTTTCGGCGAACAGGAAGGCCACCGACAGCTGGCGGATCTTCTTGCAGTCCTTGGCCGGACCGCGCAGCGGGATCGTGTTGGTGATCACCACTTCGTCCAGCTTGGAATTGGCGATGCGCTCGACCGCCGGACCGGACAGGATCGGGTGCGTGCAGTACGCGAACACGCTCTTGGCGCCGCGTTCCTTGAGCACGTCAGCAGCCTTCACCAGGGTGCCGGCGGTGTCGATCATGTCGTCCATGATCACGCAGTTGCGCTTGTCGATCTCGCCGATGACATGCATCACTTCCGACACGTTGGCCTTCGGGCGGCGCTTGTCGATGATGGCCAGATCGCAGCCGAGCTGCTTGGCCAGTGCGCGTGCACGCACCACGCCGCCCACGTCCGGCGACACCACGACCAAGTCGTCGTAGCGCTTGCCTTTCAGATCGGTCAGCAGCACCGGCGAGGCGTAGATGTTGTCCACCGGGATGTCGAAGAAACCCTGGATCTGGTCAGCGTGCAGGTCCATGGTCAGCACGCGGTTGACACCGGCGGCTTCGAGCATGTTGGCCACGACCTTGGCGCTGATCGGCACGCGGGTCGAGCGCGGACGGCGGTCCTGGCGGGCGTAACCGTAGTAGGGGATGACGGCCGTGATGCGCCGCGCCGAAGCGCGCTTGAGTGCATCGACCATCAGCAGCAGTTCCATCAGGTGCTCGTTGGTCGGAGCGCAGGTTGGTTGCACCACGAACACATCGCGTGCACGCACGTTCTGCTGGATTTCGACCGTCACTTCGCCGTCGGAGAAGTGGCCTACGGCCGCCTGGCCCAGTTCAATGCCCAGATCGGTGGCGATCTCGCGGGCGAGGACAGGGTTGGCGTTGCCGGTGAAGATGACTGTGTTGGAGAGCATGCTCGGCGCCCGCAGGGGGACTTTGACGTTCCATCAAGAAACAAGCGCCTCACCGGAGACCGGCGGGCGCTTGATGGATGGTTTGGCAGGGGAGGAAGGACTCGAACCCTCGCATGTCGGAATCAAAATCCGATGCCTTGACCAACTTGGCGACTCCCCTACACAGGACACTTCTTGCGAAGCACCCGAAATCTTGGCTTCAGTCTGAGCACCAATCCAGCAGTGGATGGCAGTCCAGACCATTGCAGTGCCTTGCTATCCAACCCGAACCCGGTGTCGCCAAACGCTGGACTCGTTCGATTGGTGGCCTTGCACTGCTTTCTTGCGGAAGATCTTCACAGTGCGCAAATACTGCGCTTCCTGATCCGCTCATTCTGCTGAGCCCGAAATTCTGCTTGAGAATTTCAAGTCCGTCAACTATTTGTGGGCTGTACGCTTCGGCGCTGGCCTGCAAATCATTTTTTCCGAAGGACTTGGGGTCTGCAAGAAAGACCGCCATTGTGGTGCGCGGCGTGTCCCGTGTCAACAGAGGACTCGAAAATATCGCCGCCGTCGGCACGGCCACGGGCGGTTTGAGCACTGCGTAGGTGGTGGGTGGCAGCGTGATGGGGGTGATCTGTTCGCCGATGCCTTCGACCCAGGCGTTGCGGCCGCCGATGAAAAACGGCACATCCGCCCCCAGCGCCAGGCCGAGTTCAAGCAGCCGCGAACGGGGCCAGTTCAGCCCCCACAGGCGGTTCAGCGCGATCAGCGTCGTGGCGGCGTCGGAACTGCCGCCGCCTAGACCGGCCCCCCAGGGCACCTGCTTGTCGATGGCGATGTGCGCGCCCAGCGTGGTGCCGCTGGCGGCCTGCAGTGCGCGTGCAGCCCGTGTGCACAGGTCGTCGTCGGGCAGTGTCGGCCCGAGGTCTTCGCGGCTGATGCGCCCGTCGGCCCGACGCTCCACATGCAGCGTGTCGCACCAGTCGATCAGCGTGAAGACCGACTGCAGCAGGTGGTAACCGTCCGGCCTGCGGCCGACGACATGCAGGAACAGGTTGAGCTTGGCCGGAGCGGGCAGGTCGTAGAGAGCGGACAGGGACATGCGGCGGCGATGCAGAAAGGCAGAGTCAGGGGGAATCGAGCTTGATGCGCACGGTCAGCGTGGGGGCGGGCAGGCGCCGCTGGGCGATGATCAGCCCGTCGCTGGCTCGGCTGGTCTGCACGGTCCAGCCGAGCTGACGGAAGCCGGGTTCCGCGCTGACACCTTCCGCCGTGGTCAGCGGCCGGCTCGGCAGTGCGCTCCAGGGGCGGCCTGCCATCCAGTCGAACAGCGCCGCCAAGGGCACCGCCTCCCCCAGCATCTCCTCGGCGAGTGCATCCAGGGTGTCGAAACGGCGCTCGCCATCGGCGCTCTGCCACAGCACGGCGCCGGGTTGCCAGACGGCGCGTCCCACCTGGGTGCCGATCGGGCTGGTCAGCGCCAGCTGTCCGCGGGCATCGCTGCCCTGCAGGTCGAATCCGGCGCTGAAGGACCGTGCCTCGTCACCGTCGACGTGCACGGCCAGACGGCCAGCGTAGCTGCGGGCCAGCGGGTCCGGCGCCACGGGCGCTGGCGGCGCGACGCTGGCACAGCCGACCAGGGTGACCAGGGCGAAGCTGGTGAACAGCCGATGCAGAGGCCGCCGCTTCACAGCGCCACCTGCAGACGCCGGAGCGTTTCCACCAGCACGTCATTGCCGGCATCCCGGCCCTGCGCTTCGCGCCAGACCTGGCGGGCCTCGTCCTGCCGGCCTATCGACCAGAGGACTTCGCCCAGGTGTGCCGCGATCTCCACATCCGGCCGCTGCCGGTAGGCCTCGCCCAGCAGCCGTGCGGCGTCCGGCAGGCGACCAAGCCGGAATTCGACCCAGCCCAGGCTGTCGGTGATGAAGGGGTCACCCGGTGTCAGGGACAGGGCTTTCTCGATCAGCGTGCGGGCCTCCTGCAGGCGCACATTGCGGTCCGCCAGGCTGTAGCCCAGAGCGTTGTAGGCGTGCTGCTGGTCGGGCTTGATCTGGATGACGCGGCGCAGCAGGGTCTCCATCTCGTCGAAGCGCAGCAGCTTTTCCGCGAGCAGCGCCTGTTCGTAGAGCAGGTCGGTGTCGTCCGGGATCTGGGCATTGGCCTGCGCGAGCAGCGTGTAGGCGGCCGTCCACTCCTTCGCGTCGCGCAGCAGCTGTGCTTCTGTCATGAAGCGCATGCGGTGTTCTTCCGGGGTGCTGGCCGGCATCTGCTGGAGGAGCGCGCGGGCCTGTGCGAGCTGTCCCTGCCGCATCAGCAGCGAGGCCCGCCGCTGCAGCACGCTGGCACTGTCCTGCTGTCCGGACACGGCGGCCAGCTTTTCCAGCCAGCCCAGCGCGTCGGGGTACTCCTTGAGCTGCTCGGCCACCTGCGACAGCATCAGGTAGGCCTGCGCAAGCTCCTGGTGTTCGTTGCGCTGCTGCAGGGCTGCGCGTGCATCGTCGTCGGAGCGGTCCGGTGCCTCGTCATCTGCCTCCGGGCTGGTCACCGGGGATGCCGGCACCGGGGCGGCGGCCTTGCGGTCGAGAAAGCGCAGCAGCGAGACTTTCGCGGCTGCGGGCTGACCGAGTTCGATCTGCAGGGCGCCCTGCATCAGCCAGCCGGTGGCCAGCTCCGGGTCGGTCGCCGTGAGCTGTCGCACCTCGGCCAGCGCCTCGCTGTAGCGCTGCGACGTCGTGAGTCGGCGGACATAGGCGGCGCGCACGCTGCCGGCGGACTTGGGTGTGGCGAGGTAGTCCTTGACCAGCGCTTCGGCCTGCGGCGTGTCCTTCATCAGCTCCAGCGCGATCAGCGCGGTGGGCTGGTGGCTGCGGTCGGCCGCGTGGGCCTCGCGCAGCAGGGCCAGCGTGCGTTCGCGGTTGCCGGCGGTGAGCCAGGCGCCGGCCGAGGCGCTCAGGGCGGCCAGCCGTGTCGCTGGCTTGCTGCGCCACGGCTTGAGCGTCTCGTCGATGGCCTGTGCAGCCTCTTGCGGCTTCTGGCCACTGAGCACCAGCCGCGGCAGGCTGGTGATGGCGCTGGAACGCGCTTCGGCCGGTGTCAGGTCGATGAAGGTGCCGAGTGGCTCGCGGGCTTCCTGGTGGCGGCCGAGCGCCATCAGCATCTGGGTCTCGATCTCGGCGGCGTCGCGCGATGTCGGCACGGCCTGGCGCCATGCCTTGAGCGCGACCACGGCTTGCTCGCCCGCCCGGGCGCCGATAGCGATGTCCACGGCCCGCCGGAACAAGGCTTCTTCCCGGCTGCGCTTGGCGGCTTCCAGCATCACCTGGAAGGCCAGGCCAGCGTCGCCCTGGCGCAATTCCAGCTCGCTGATGAGCAGCTGGTAAAACATCACGCCGTCCATGGCCGAGCGGCTGATGGCGGGGGGCTTCGTTGCGGTGGGCGGGGTGGGGGTCTGGGCTGCGCCGAGCGCAGGGAGCAGCCCGAATGCCATCAGCCCGGCCAGCCAGCGCCGGGCAGGGCGGGCAGGAGACCGGCTTCGGACCGCGCTGAAGGGGCGTGCGACAGGTGACAGTGGCATCAAGGTGGGCTCCGTGGTGCAGGCCATTCTAGGCGCGCCGCGGGCGCTGGATCGGCCGCTCCGATAATGCCGACATGCCTGAATTGCCCGAAGTCGAAGTCACCCGCCTGAGCCTGACCCACCGCATCGAAGGCGCGCGGGTCCGTGCGGCGCGGCTGGGAAAGCCGCTGCGCTGGCCGCTGGGGGTCACGCCGGACAGCCTGCGCGGGGCCGTGGTCGGCCCGTTGCTGCGCCGTGGCAAATACCTCTGGATGCCGCTGCAGCAGGGAGCGGAGCAGGGCGCCGGGGGGCTGTTGCTGCACCTCGGCATGTCCGGCTCGCTGCGCTTCGAGCCGACCCTGCCACCACCCGGTCCGCACGACCATTTCGAGCTGGAGACCGACCGCGGCACGCTGCGCCTGACTGATCCACGCCGCTTCGGCGCGGTGGTCTGGTCGCCCGGTCTGGACCGCGCGCCGGCGGCGACCCTGCTGGCGCGCCTCGGTGTCGAGCCGCTGGAGCGGGCGTTCTCGGCCTCCGTGCTGCACGAGGCCTTGCGCGGGCGGCGGGTGGCCATCAAGCAGGCGCTGCTGGCCGGGGATGTGGTCGTCGGCGTGGGCAACATCTACTGTTCCGAAGCCCTCTTCGAGGCGGGCATCGACCCGGAGACGCCCGCGCAGCAGCTTGGCCCCGAGCGCTGCGAACGGCTGTTCAGGGCGGTCCAGGACGTGCTGCGCCGCGCGCTGGCCGCAGGCGGCTCCACCTTGCGTGATTTCCGCGACGCCCACGGCATGGGCGGTGCCTTCCAGTCGCAGGCCAGCGTGTACGACCGGGCTGGGCTGCCGTGCCTGCGCTGCACCACGCCGATCCGCCGCATCGTGCAAGGACAACGGGCCACCTACTTCTGTCCGGTCTGCCAGCGTCGCTGAGACGGGGGCTGCGCTACCATGCCGATTGACCTTTCAGAGGACGCCTGCATGGGCACAGCGGCACAGCGATGAGCACAGCGATGAGCGAGACTCCCCACGATCTGACCAGCACCACGCCAACCCCTGTCGACTCCGTGCTCACCGAAGCGGATGGCGGCTCGGTCCAGGAGCCGTTTGTCCGCAGTCTGGATGCGCTGGGCGTCTGGCGTGTCACGCTCGAAGAACGGGTGCGCGATCTGGTGCGCTTCCTGCGCGAACAGAGCCTGCTGGATGAAGGTGCGGGCGACCTGCTCGATTCCCTGCGCCAGCGCCTGGCCGGTGAAAAACTGGTGGTGGCCTTTGTCGCCGAGTTCTCGCGCGGCAAGTCCGAGCTGATCAACGCGATCTTCTTCGCCGATGCGGGCCGGCGCATCATGCCCGCCTCGCCCGGGCGCACGACGATGTGCCCGGTCGAGCTGGGCTGGGATCCCGAAGACCCGCCGGGCCTGTCGCTGCTGCCGATCGAGACCCGGCTCGACGGCGCCTCGCTGGCCGAACTGCGCGGACAGCCGCGGCTCTGGCAGCGCCAGCCCATCGACGTGTCCGACCCGGCGTCCTTCGCCCATGCGCTCAATGCCGTCAAGGGCGTGCGGGCCGCCACGGTCGACGAGGCCCGCCAGCTCGGCTTCTGGGACGACGAGCAGCCCGCCGACAACCCGCCGATGCTGGACGACGGCCAGGTCGAGATCCCGCTGTGGCGCCACGCCGTGATCAACGTGCCGCACCCGCTGCTCAAGCGCGGGCTGGTCGTGCTCGACACGCCGGGCCTGAACGCGATCGGCGCCGAGCCGGAGCTGACGGTGGGGCTGCTGCCGAGTGCGCACGTCGTCGTGTTCGTGCTGGGCGCGGATACGGGCGTGACCAAGTCGGATCTGGAGATCTGGCGCGACCATCTGGCTTCCCAGGCGCTGACGCGCTTTGTCGTGCTGAACAAGATCGACGCGCTGGTCGATCCCCTGTCGTCCACCGAGGAGAACGAGGCCCAGATCACCCAGCAGTGCGTGCAGGTGTCGCGCACGCTGGAGATGCCGATGGGGCGGGTGTTTCCGCTGTCGGCGCGGCAGGCACTGGAGGCGCGGGTCGAGGGCAATGCCCAGCTGCTGGCCGACAGCCGCCTGCTGGCGCTGGAGCAGGCGCTGGCGCAGCAGCTGCTGCCACAGCGCCGCGCGGTGTTCGAGCAGCTCACGCTGGAGGCGCTGGCGGTGGTGCAGCAGCAGACCTCGCGCAACCTCACCGATCTGCGCTGCCACCTCTCCGAGCAGCTGCACGAGCTGCGCAGCCTGCGCGGGCGCAGCAGTGGCAAGGTGGCGCTGATGCTGCAGCGGGTGGGGGCCGAGACGGTCGAGTTCGAGCAGTGCACCACCCAGATCCAGGCACTGCGCACGGTGCATTCGCGCACGCTGCGCAGCGTGCTGAACGGCCTGTCGGGCGAGCCCCTGCGCGGGTT
The DNA here is from genome assembly GCF_034519685.1 of Sphaerotilus sp. GTDB lineage: Bacteria > Pseudomonadota > Gammaproteobacteria > Burkholderiales > Burkholderiaceae_C > Sphaerotilus. The sequence continues at coordinate 849,451 of NZ_JAXHOF010000006.1, forward strand.
GGTGGACGGCATGATCCGCTCGATCCGCGAGTCCTTCCTCAAGCTCGGGGCGCGGCGCTCCTTCGTGCAGCTCTTCGCCGATCTGCGCCAGGCACTCGACACGGCGCAGAAGGACGCGCAGGACCTGCGCGACATGCTCGCCGGCTCGTTCACCCGGCTCAACGCCGAATACGGCTTCTCCCTGGCGACACCGTCGGCCCCGGAGCTGTCGCGCTTCCGCGATGACCTGGCGCTGATCGAGCGCAACTATGTGCAGTACCTCGGGCTGGGCCAGGCGATGCGGCTGGCGCAGCCGCGTTTCCTGGAGCAGTTCCGCCGGATGCTGATGTCGCGGCTGCGGGTGGTGTTCGAGAGCGCGGCCAGCGAGATCGAGCTGTGGAGCCGTGCCACCTCGGCGCAGGTCGACGCCCAGCTGCGCGAACGCCGCAAGACCTTCAAGCGCCGGCGCGAGTCGCTGGAGCGCATCCGCACGGCGGCCAGCGACCTGGAGGCGCGGCTGACGGAGCTGGAGGCGCAGGACCAGCGGCTGGCATCGATCGAGGTGCGGCTGCACGCGCTGTTCGAGCGCACCCGGCGTGCCGCGACCCGCCACGAGATGGGACTGGCGAGCGACTTTGGCGCGTTGCCCTCTGCTGCCGCGTCGGCATGAGCCGCCTCGCCGACACGCTGGTCGCCTGGCAGCGCACCCATGGCCGCCATGCCTTGCCCTGGCAGAACACCCGCGATCCCTACCGGGTCTGGCTGTCGGAAATCATGCTGCAGCAGACGCAGGTGGCGGCCGTGCTGCGCTACTACGCGCGGTTCCTGGAGCGCTTTCCGGACGTGCACAGCCTGGCCGCTGCACCGCTGGATGATGTGCTGGCCTTGTGGAGCGGCCTGGGCTACTACAGCCGTGCCCGCAACCTGCACCGCTGCGCGCAGACCGTGGTCAACGCGCACGGCGGTGTCTTTCCGCCGAGTGCCGCGGTGCTGGCCGAGCTGCCCGGCATCGGGCGCTCGACCGCGGCGGCGATCGCGGCGTTCTGTCATGAGGAGCGGGTCGCCATCCTCGACGGCAATGTCAAGCGTGTGCTGAGCCGCGCGCTGGCCTTCGATGGCGATCTGGCCCAGCCCGCGCAGGAGCGTCTGCTCTGGCAGCACGCCACCGCGCTGCTGCCCGCCGACCGCACCGACATGCCCGCCTACACGCAAGGCCTGATGGACCTGGGCGCCACGGTCTGCGCGCGCGGCAAGCCCGATTGCCTGCTCTGCCCCTGGTCCGGGCTGTGCGCTGCGCGGGCGTCGGGTCGGATGACCGACTACCCGGTGCGCACCCGCAAGCTCAAGCGCTCGCGCCGCGAGAACTGGTGCCTCTGGCTGCAGACGCCCGACGCCGTGTGGCTGCAGCAGCGGCCGGGCAGCGGCATCTGGGCCGGGCTGTGGTCGCTGCCGATGTTCGACGATGTGTCGGCGCTGCAGGCCGTGGTGGGTGTGGCGGCGCAGCGTGTGGTGGCCTTGCCCGGCTTTGTCCATGTGCTCACCCACCTGGACTGGACCTTGCATCCGCACCGGCTGGAGCTGGCCCAGCCCGAGGCTGACGGGGTGGCGGCGGCGCTGGGCGATGGTCGCTGGTGGCCGCGGGACCAGCTCGACCGCATCGGCCTGCCGGCGCCCTTCGGCCGGTTGCTGATTGGTCGCTGATCAGTCGCTGACGATGCCGTGGCGGCGCAGGAAGCCGTCCACCAGCTGCAGCCGCGCATGCGGGTCCGGCAGCATCATCAGCTTGTGGCGCGTCGGCAGTGGAATGGGCAGGATCTCGCACCAGCGGTTGGCCACCCAGCCGGCATCGTCCAGCGCATGGGGCGCCAGAAACGGCTCCTGATCGCGCGCCTGCAGGGTCGCGATGGCCCGCTGCAGGGCGGCGACACTGGCCTGGAAATCGGGCCGCGGCGCTTCGGTGGCATCCGCCTCCTGCAGCACGGCATCGGCACGCCACAGGCCATCGGGCGCCTGGTGGACCTGCGACACAGTGAAGCGCTGCACGCCGCGGCAGCGGATCTGCAGAATCCCGGCCTGCGGGCTGTCGCAGTCGATCAGCTCCGCCAGGCAGCCTTCGTGCTCGAAACGCACCTCGCCGTCTTCGGTGCGCACCTCGGCGCCCTGCATCAGCGTCACCACCCCGAAGGGTGCGCCGCTGCGCAGGCACTGCGTCACCATGTCGAGGTAGCGGGTCTCGAACACCTTCAGCGACAGCAGGCCTTGCGGAAACAGCACCGTCCCCAGCGGAAACAGCGGCAGATGGGGCAGCAGGTCACCGAAGGCGCCCCGCACACCGGCTTGCGTGTCGGTGCGGCCGGTCATGTGTGGGCCGCCGCGGCCTCGCGGGCCTCGATCTCGCGGTGGCGGATCAGCGTCGGGATGCGGTCGCGGAAACGCGCCGCGAGCTGCTCGGCCGAGTACACCGAGCGGTGCTGGCCGCCGGTGCAGCCGATCGCCACCGTCAGGTAGCTGCGCTGGTCCTGCTCGTAGGCGGGCAGCCAGCGGGCCAGGAAGCCTTCGATCTGCGCCAGCATCTCGGCCACTTCGGGCTGGGCGCGCAGGAAGTCGATCACGCCGGCGTCCCGCCCGTTCAGCGCCCGCAATTCGCGCACGTAATGCGGATTCGGCAGCACGCGCAGGTCGAACACCAGGTCGGCGTCGCGCGGCACGCCATGCTTGAAGGCAAACGACTCGAACACCAGCGTCAGCGACGACTGCGCGGCGCCAACCAGCTGGCGCACCCAGGAGCGCAGCTGCGTCGGGCGCAGGTCGCTAGTGTCGATCACGGTGCTGATCTCGCGCAGCAGGCTGAGCATCTCGCGCTCGCGCTCGATGGCCTCGCCGAGCGCGGAGCGGGACTGGCCGTTGTCGTCGTCCTCGGCCGACAGCGGGTGGCGGCGGCGGGTTTCCGAGAAGCGGCGCACCAGCGTCTCGGTGCGCGAGTCCAGGAAGATCGGCAGCACCGGCGTGCCCTCGCGCCGCAGGGCGTCGATGACCGGCAGCAGCTTGGGCAGCGAAGACGCGGTGCGCACGTCCGCCGCGATCGCCAGCCGGCGGGTGGGGAACTTGCGCTCCAGCCGGATGAAGTCGTGCAGCAGCTCGGGGGGCAGGTTGTCGACACAGAAATAGCCGGCGTCCTCCAGGGCATTGAGTGCCACGGACTTGCCGGAGCCCGAGATGCCCGAGATCAGGACCACGGGGGGCACCTTTTCCGGCACCGGGGTGGCTGGGCTGCTGTCGTTGTCGTGCTCGTGCATGTTCAGGGAACGCGGTTGGTCTGGAGGGGCTGTGGGCGGGAATCCACGGCTGCGAGCATCTCACGGGCATGCGCCAGACCGGCGTCCGAGCGCGCTTGTCCGCCCAGCATGCGGGCAATTTCGCCGATGCGCTCATTGGCATCCAGCGTGCGGATGTCGCTGCGCGTGCGGCCAGCCTCGCTGGCCTTGCTGACCAGCAGGTGCGTGTCGGCGCAGGCGGCAACCTGCGGCAGGTGCGTGACCGCCAGCACCTGCCGTTCGCGGCCCAGGCGGCGCATCAGCTGGCCGACCGTGTCCGCCACTGCGCCGCCCACGCCCGAATCGACCTCGTCGAAGATCAGCGTGGCCGCGCCCGTGCCCCGCGCCTGGCGCTGCTGGCTGGTGGTCACGGCAATCGCCAGCGCGATGCGCGACAGCTCGCCACCCGAGGCGACCTTGCCCAGCGGCCGCGGCGTGCTGCCCGCGTGGCCGGCGACGAGGAACTCGGCCGACTCCAGCCCATGCGACTGCGGCTCCGGCAGCGGCTCCAGCGCGATCTCGAAGCGCCCGCCGCCCATGCCCAGCGCCTGCATCGCGGCGGTGACCGCGGCAGCCAGGGTCGGCGCGGCCTGGTGGCGCGCGGCGGAGACGCGGCTGGCGGCGGCCAGGTAGTGCTGCCAGGCCACCTCGGCCTGCTGCTGCAGTGCGTCGAGGTCGGCGGTGGCGTCGATTTCCTGGAGCTGCGTGCGCCACTGCGCCAGCATCGCCGGCAACTCTTCCGGCAAGCGCCGGTAGCGCCGCGCCAGCCCGACCCAGGACGACAGCCGGTCGTCGAGTTCGCCGAGCCGGTCGGGGTCGAGTTCGGTGCGGCGCAGCAGGGCGCCCAGGCTGTGCGCGGCGTCGGCGAGCTGCGCCTGGGCGCTCTGCAGCACCTCGATGACCTCCTGCAGCTCGGGCGCGTAGCCGCTGACTTCGCTGAGCGTGTCCAGCGCGCGGCCGGTGAGCGTGTCGGCGCTGGCCTCGCCCTCGCTGGTGACCTCGATGGCCGTGCGCAGCGCGTCGAGGATGGCCTGTGCGTGCGCCAGCCGCTGGTGCTCGGCGTTCAGCTCGGCCCATTCATGGTCGCCGGGGGCCAGCTTGTCCACCTCGCCGATCTGCCAGGCCAGCCGTTCGCGCTCCAGCGCCCGCTCGGCGCCTTGCTGGCGCGCGGTGTCGAGCCGGGCCTGCTGCGTGCGCCACTGCTGCCAGGCGTCGGCCATGTGGCGCGGATCGATCGCGGCGTAGTCGTCGAGCAGCGCACGCACCGAGGCGGGCCGCGTCAGGCTTTGCCAGGCGTGCTGGCCGTGGATGTCCACCAGGTGCTCGCCGACCTCCTTGAGCTGACCGACCGTCGCCGGGCTGCCGTTGATCCAGGCGCGGCTCTTGCCCTGCGCATCCACCGTGCGGCGCAGCAGCAGGGCGGTCGGTGCGTCGTCCTGGGCCTCGAAGCCGGCCTCGTCCAGCCACGCGGTCAGCGCGGCGGGAATCGGCTCGAACTCGGCGCTGATCTCCGCCCGCGTCTCGCCTTCACGCACCACGCCCGCATCGCCCCGCCCGCCGAGCGCCAGCTGCAGCGCGTCGATCAGGATCGACTTGCCGGCGCCAGTCTCGCCGGTCAGCACGGCGAAGCCGGGTTGAAACTCCACCTCCAGCCGGCTGACGATCACGAAGTGGCGCAGGGACAGCCGTCTGAGCATCAGTGGCCTCCGTCGCCGGGCATGACCCCTTCGTTCCAGTGCAGCTTGTGGCGCAGCGTGGCGTAGTAGTTCCAGCCGCGCGGGTGCAGGAAGCGCACGCGGTGGTCGGAGCGCTTGACGAGGATCCTGTCGCCGTGCAGCAGGCTGGCCAGCGACTGCATGTCGAAGTTCACCGACGGCTCGCGCGCCGAGACGATCTCGATGCTGATCTCGCCCGAATCGGGCAGCACGATCGGCCGGTTCGACAGCATGTGCGGCGCGATCGGCACCATCAGCCAGCCCGCCACGCCCGGGTGCAGGATCGGCCCGCCCGCCGACAGCGCGTACGCCGTCGAGCCGGTCGGCGACGACACGATCAGTCCGTCGGCGCGGAAGTTGGCGACGAACTGGCCGTCCACCTCGACGCGCAGCTCCAGCATCGAGGTCGTGCCGCTGCGCAGCACCACGTCGTTCATCGCCACCGCCGCGTAGATCGCCTCGCCGCCACGCACCACGCGGCCGTCGAGCATCGCGCGGTGCTCTTCCTCGTAGTCGCCGGCCAGCATCGCGCGCAGTGCCTGCGTCACGCGGGCCACGGGGATGTCGGTGATGAAGCCGAGCCGACCCTGGTTGATGCCCACCATCGGCACGCCGTAGCGCGCCAGCGTGCGCGCGATGCCGAGCATGGTGCCGTCACCGCCGACGACGATGGCCAGGTCGCAGTGCTGGCCCAGCTCGTCGGGGGTGAGCATCGGGTAGCCGGTCAGACCGGTGTTGAGCGCCGTGTCGGCTTCGATCGACACCTCCAGCCCACGGCGTGTGAGCAGGTGGGCGATCTCTTCCAGCAGCGGGCGCATGCCTTGTGCCTGGTACTTGCCGATGAGCGCGGCGTGTCGGAATCGGCTGGTCATGCAGAAATTACACCACAGGCGTTTGACAGTTCCCCGCGGGCTGAACCCCACCCGGGTACCCCTGCGAACTCTACAATCGGTTGCATGATGGATGACCGCGCGAAGATGCTTCTGAAGACGCTCGTCGAGCGCTATATCGCCGACGGCCAGCCCGTGGGGTCGCGCACGTTGTCGAAGACCTCGGGGCTGGAGCTGTCGCCCGCCACGATCCGCAACGTGATGGCCGACCTCGAAGAACTCGGCCTCATCGCCAGCCCGCACACCTCGGCCGGCCGCATCCCCACCACCCGCGGCTACCGCGTCTTCGTCGACACGATGCTCACGGCCGGCCCGATCCAGCGCTTCGAGGATTCGTCGATGGCGCCGCTGATCGAGCCGCTGCAGCCCGACCAGCCCAAGCGCGTCATCGCCAGCGCGGCGCACCTGCTGTCCAACCTGTCGCACTTCGTCGGCGTGGTCACCGCGCCGCGCAAGGTCAGCATCTTCCGGCACATGGAATTCCTGCGGCTTGGCGAACGGCGGGTGCTGCTGATCCTGGTCTCGCCGGACGGCGACGTGCAGAACCGCGTGCTCTTCACCGCGCAGGACTACACCCAGAGCCAGCTCGTCGAGGCCACCAACTACCTCAACACCCACTACGCCGGGCTCACGATCGAGGCGGTGCGCGAGCGGCTCAAGGGCGAGGTGGACGCCCTGCGCAGCGAGATCGCCGCGCTGATGCAGGCGGCGGTGCAGGCCGGCAGCGAGGCCGCGAGCGACGACTCGGCGCGGGTCGTCATCTCCGGCGAGCGCAACATGCTGCAGGTCAGCGACTTCGGCAGCGACCTCGGCTCGCTGCGCAAGATGTTCGACCTGTTCGAGCACAAGACGCAGCTCATGCGCCTGCTCGACGGCTCCAGCCGCGCCGAGGGTGTGCGCATCTACATCGGCGGCGAGAGCGGCGTGGTGCCGATCAGCGACCTCTCGGTGGTCTCGGCGCCCTACGAGGTGGACGGGCAGGTGGTCGGCACGCTGGGCGTGATCGGGCCGACCCGCATGGCGTATGAGCGGATGATCCAGATCGTGGACATCACGGCGCGGCTGGTGGGGAACGCGCTGAGCCAGAAGTAGAAAACGCCTGCAGGCCTCCACTACAATGGCGCTCCTCCTCGGGGGCCGCTAGCTCATGTTGGTTAGAGCAGCAGACTCATAATCTGTTGGTGCCGTGTTCGACTCACGGGCGGCCTACCAATCAAATCAAGGACTTAGGCGCGAGACCGCACTGCCGGGATGGCAGTGGTGGTGCTCCGTAGCCTCCCTGTAGGCGCGGTGCAAGCACTTTTCGCGTGCCTCACGCCGCCAGCGGCTCCCCATGCGCCCGCAGGTTTTCCACCACGATGCACTGCGGATGTAGTGCTGCTCCGTTCCCGTCAGGGAATCCGGCTTCTCGGCCAGCGTCAGGCAGTGTCCAAAAACAGGAAGCCGGCGCATGGCCGGCTTCTGACGGGGCGCATCTGGATGTCGTCAGCGTGGTTTGGGCGACTTCACCTGACCCACGACTTCCGTGTCTGCCCAACTACCCAGGCGCGTCTTGATCTCACGCAACGTCGGAACCTGCGCACGCTCCATGCGGCAGCGAGCTTGATCCAACTTCTCTCTGGGTGTCATCGTCGCGGATGCCTGGGGTCTTGCACCCGGCGTCTTGTGCGTAGCGGTTTTCATCATCGTCATCCCTAAGAGGCCACTCCATCACAACCTGATTCAGCCGCTTGGAGCGGTGATGGTCAGAGTAGCCTGCCTGTCCATAGTACGGTACGACTGCTTCTAGCGGGTTGAGCACCCTGATTCCAGTGCAATGCGGTGGTTTTTTGTGGCAGATCTGCGATCTGAAGACGTACAAGCCGAAGACCACCAAGGTCAGCATAGACCCCTTCAACGGATTGTCGGTGGCGGTGGCTTCAACATGAGTCAGGGAAATCCATCGCTTCTTGCGGGACACCCGAGCCACGGCCATGCCACATAGCTGTCCCTTGACCAGGAATGCCAAATCCAACCGGGCGGCTCCGCAGCCCCAAAGTGGCTCCATGATCCCCGAGGCCCAGTCCCAGCCGACCTTGCGGTCGGGGTTCCCGTACCAGTCTCGTTCAGCTCTGCGCAAGATGTCCTCGTCGATGGAGACGACATCTACCCGAGTGCGCAGCTCTCGAAATGTGGCCTCTTCAATGAGTTCACGGGTGTGCAGCCTGTACGCCCGGTAGCGTTGCGTGGCTTGAGAAAAACTGCTGGACAACGGCTCCACTCCCTTGGTGTTTTTTGCATTTTGCCCCATGGGGCAGGCGCCCGCTACACTCGCCGCGACCACCGACAACCCAAGGCTTGGCCTCACGGATCACCGTGCCGAGCCTTTTTTCATGGCGCAGGGGAGACTGACGAGATGCCGTTTCTGGACTGGGTGAACAAGGCGCAGGCGGTGCGCGTGGCGGGGGCGGTGCCGTATCACCTGCTGAATGTCGAGTCGGTGCAGGGGGACGCGGCGGCCGAGAACCTGCTGATCCAGGGCGACAACCTGCTGGCGCTGAAGGCGCTGTTGCCGTTTTATCGGGGGCGGGTGAAGTGCGTGTTCATCGACCCGCCGTACAACACGCAAAGCGCGTTCGAGCACTACGACGACAAGCTCGAACACAGCCAGTGGCTGAGCATGATGCACCCGCGTCTGGTGCTGCTGCGCGAGCTGTTGGCCGAGGATGGCAGCATCTGGGTGACGATCGACGACAACGAGGCGCATTACCTCAAGGTGCTGATGGACGAGGTGTTCGGGCGGACGAACTTCGTCACCAATGTCGTTTGGCAGAAGGCTTACACCTCGAACCAGACTGCTCTGCACGTCTCCAACACACACGACCATCTTTTGCTCTACGCGAAGAACCATTCCGCCCTGACGATCGGCAAAGTCCCCCGCACTGACGAGCAAAGGGCTACTTTCAAGAATCCAGACGGCGATCCACGCGGTCCTTGGAAAGCTGAGAACCTGTCTGCAGGCAAGTTCTACTCGGCTGGGCAATTTCCCATCACAGGACCATTCGGCGAGGTCTTCTTGCCACCGAAGGGGCGCTACTGGCGGTGCAACGAAGAGCAGTACAAGGCGTGGCTGGCCGACAGTCGAATTACCTTCGGCTTGAAGGAGACCGGGCGCCCGATGCTCAAGAAATATCTGAACGAGATGGTCGATGGACTGACACCGAATACTTGGTGGGAGCATGGTCAGTTCGGGAGCAACAAGGAGGCGAGCCTTGATCTCAAAGCACTGTTTCCTGATCTGCCGGAGGTGTTCGCTACACCCAAGCCAGAGAAGTTGCTGCGGGGCATCCTGCAGATCGCCACCCAGGTCGGTGATGTCGTGCTCGACAGCTTCCTCGGCTCGGGCACCACCGCCGCCGTGGCGCACAAGATGGGCCGGCGCTACATCGGCATCGAGCTGGGCGACCACGCACGAAGCCACTGTCTGCCGCGCTTGCAGAAGGTCATCGACGGCGAGCAGGGCGGGATTTCCGCTGCGGTGGGCTGGCAGGGCGGCGGCGGTTTCCGCTTCTACACGCTGGGCGAGCCGGTGTTCGACGCCGACGGCGGCATCAACCTCGCCGTGACCTTCGGTGCGCTGGCCGGCTACCTCTGGCCATCCCATTACACACAAGCCCCCATCTCCTTAGCGAAGCGCACGCCCCGCACGAAGGTGTTGACCTCGTGCATGCCCAGCCAGAGGGTCTTCGCACCGGGTTCACCGTCATGCTTGCGCCCCAGGAAGCCGCCGAGCTGAGCGATCAGGCGCACCACGGTGTTGAGCTTCGGGCGCTCCTTCGGGGGCTTCTTGCGGTTGAGGATGAACGCCGCCTGCCACTCGATGTCCTCGAAGAACAGCTCGGCCGGCAACTCGGGCAACTGCCGGCCCAGCCGCATCAGCCGGTTGATGCGCCAGGCGATGATCAGGTACATCGCCAGGGCCGTCTCCAGCCGATCGATGTGACCGAGCTGCAGCCGCTCGACCCGGCAGCCCTCCTTGAGCACCAGGAACAGCAGCTCGATCTCCCAGCGGGCTCGGTACCACTCCACCATCTCGGCCGCCTGCTCCAGCGTCTGGACCGCTCGGTTGCTCAGCAGCCGCCAGATCACCGGCTTGGCCCCGACCGGCACATTCACCTCGCTGGCGATCACGCACGTCATCTCGATGGCTGGCCGCCCCGGCTCACCGGCCTTGTCCGGCCCCGCCGCCTTGAGCACCACGCGCTGCGCCCGCAGCTCCTGCTGCACCACTCGCGCCTTGCGCCCTCGCCCGGCCGGCATCTCGAACACCACCGTGCCCAGCGACTCGCTTGCCATCACCTTGGACCACAGCTTGCCCGCCTGCTTGCCCGGCAGCACCCGGTCATGCTGCGCCCTCACCAGCACGTCCACCGCCCAGCCGCTGCACTGTCCACGCTCGAACAGCGCCATCGTGTCCGACTCCCGGTCCCCCACGCACACCAGCCTCGTCTCGGGCAGCCCCTCTGCCAGCCCCACCAGGTGCGTGTAGCTCTCCACCCAGCGCACTCCCTCGTCGATCTGCCCGTCCTGCCCCTTGGGCTGCCGGGCCCAGTTCCACGCATTCACCAGCCCCAGCGGCTCTCGATGCGGCGTCACCGCGTATGTCGGATGCACGTACAGCCCCCGCCGCGCCTCGTAGTTCAGCCGCCCCAGCCCCTGCGCGCTCTGCCCGTCAAACTCCAGCTCCGTCGTGTCCTGCAAGCACAGCACCACCGCCTGCGCCTGCATGCGCCGAACGCTGGCCTGCGCGTGCGCCTGCAGCACCGCTTCCCCGCTCGTGTCCTCGTGCCCCAGGAACCGGTACGCCGCCTGCGTCTGACCCCAGTCCCCGCACGCCTTCGGAATGCTCGCCCCAGGGCTCTGCGCCAACTGCTCCGCCAGCAGCACCGCTCGCTTGTCCAGCCTCGCGTCGCCCAGCGACAGCGTCCTCAGTTCTTCTTGCGCCCACTTCGTCATCCCGACAGTTTCCCTCACGTCTCCCCGTCACCTCACCGGACAGACTTGTGTGTAATGGGATGACCTCTGGCACTTCGAGACCGGCCAGCCCGCCACCGGCGCCTTCGACTCGCCTCTGCTCGGCGTCCACGACGGCACCGCCATCTTCCTGCTCTACAACGGCATCCTCGGCGACCGCAAACCGCAAGGCGGCAATGTGCTGACCCTGCCCGTGCTCGCCCACCTCGACCAGCTCCTCGCCGACGCCATCCCGCCCGACCAGCCGCCCCCCGCCCGCAAGGTCATCTACGGCGAAATGACGCGCCTGAGCGAGTCGCGCCTCGCCGACGCCCGCGTCACCTTCCGCCAGATCCCCTACGACATCAAGGCGCGCTGAACCGCCATGGCCCTCTTCACCCTCAAGGACTACCAGCTCCGCGCCCTCGACGCCCTCGAAGGCTTCTTTCGCCGCCTGAACATCGTCGGCCGAGAGGCCGCCTGGGCCGAGGCGATGGCCGCCCGGCACGGCGCTGCGCCGCTGCCCGCCTACGACGCCCGCACGATGGGCGACACCCCGGCCGTGTGCGTGCGCCTGCCGACCGGCGGCGGCAAGACCACGCTGGCCGCCCACGCCGTGGCCCGCGTCGGCCACGCCTGCCTGGGCACGCAGGCGCCCGTCGCCCTGTGGCTGGTGCCCTCCACCACCATCCTCGTGCAGACCCTCGCGGCCCTGCGCATCCCCGGCAACCCCTGCCACGAAGGACTGGCCGAGCACTTCGGTGACCGCGTGCGTGTCTGTGCGCTCGACGAACTGGCGACCGTGGGCCCGCACGAACTCGGGGCCTCGGCCATCGTCGTCGTCGCCACCATCCAGTCGTTCAACGTCAAGGAAACCCGCCAGCGCAACGTCTATTCGGTGGACGAAGCGCTTGCACCGCATTTCCAGAACCTCGCCCCGCAGCAGACCGCTCGGCTGGAGAAAGTCAGTGCGGCCGATCTCGACAAGCAGCCCTACCTGACGCTGCAGGACATCGGCCGCGTCAAGTCCTCGCTGGCGAACTGGCTGGCGCTGCACCGCCCCCTCGTCATCGTCGACGAGGCGCACAACAACCGCACCCAGCAGGCGTTCGAGACCCTGAACCGGCTCGCGCCCGCCTGTCTGGTCGAGCTGACCGCCACGCCCGTGAAGGGCAGCAACGTCGTCTTCCACGTCGGCGCGCAGGAGCTGCAGCGCGAGGACATGATCAAGCTGCCGATCGTCCTCATGGAACACCCGACCGGCTGGCAGGAGGCCGTGCGCGACGCCATCCTGACCCGTGCCCGGCTGGAGCGGCTGGCCGAACAGCACGAGGTGGACTACCTCCGCCCTGTGCTGCTCTTCCAGGCACAACCCAAGGGCGGCGGCGAGGCCACGGTCGAGGCGCTGCTCGCCCACCTCACCTCGGCCGATGGCGAGAAGCTCCCGCGCCACGAAATCGCCGTGGCCACCGGCGACCAGAAGGAACTCGACGGCGTGCAGATCGGCTCACCCCTGTGCCCGATCCGCTACGTGGTGACGGTCGAAGCGTTGAAGGAGGGCTGGGACTGTCCGTTTGCCTATGTGCTGTGCAGCCTGCAGAACGTCCACAGCGCCAAGGACGTGGAGCAGCTCCTCGGCCGCGTGCTGCGAATGCCCTATGCCCGCCCGCGCAAGGCGGATGCGCTGAACAAGGCGTATGCCCATGTCGTCTCCGACCACACCGCCCGCGTCGCCGACGAACTCACGGACCGGCTGGTCAACAACATGGGCTTCGATGCGTATGAAGCGGTGCAGGCGATCGTGTCGGCCCAGATGCCACTGCCCGGTACCACCGATCCCGCTGTGGACGACGGCCCGCTGTTCGCGACGGCCACCAGCACGCCCCGTGTGCCCGACGCCATCGTCAGCCTGCCCGTGATGCCCAGCCAGCCGTTGCCGCCGGAGCTGGTGGGCTGCATCGAGCTTCGACCCACCACGGCCGGCGCGTCCGCTATCGTGCGCGGCGAGATCACGGAGGCGGTCGAAGCGTTCTTGCTGAGTGGCTGCACCGCGAAGCAGCAAACGGCTGTCACTGAGTCGATCCAGCGCGAGCGGCTGCGCCAGTCGGCCACGCTGGCACCGTCAGCGCTGGGTGTGCCGTTTGCGCCACTGCTGCAACTCGGGCTGGAATGGGACGGCGAATGGCAGCGGCTCGACCGCCGCCTGTGCGCCGAGCTGGGTGATTTCGACCTGTTCGCTGAGCCGGTGGCGCTGGCGGCGTTTGCGGTGGTCGAGCGGGGCCATGCGTTCGAAATCGGCGTCGAAGGAGGGCACGTCACGCTCACGGTCAAAGAAGCCGAGCAGCTCTACCTCAACGACGTGCCGGGGCAGATCACTGAACACGAGCTGGTGCGCTGGCTCGACCGCGAGTGCCGCCAGGTCGATCTGGCGCAGCCGGTGATGCTGCGCTGGCTGCTGGCCGTCGTGCTGCACCTTCAGCGTGACCGTGGCCTGTCCCTCACGGCGCTGGTGCGCAGCCGCTATCCACTGGCCGAGGCGCTGCGCCGCGACATCGAGCGCCGGCGGCAGAACGCGGTGGTGAAAGGGTTTCAGCAGGCGCTGCCGGGCTTGGTCGCCAGGGCAGCTGGATCGGCCAGATCACCCGAGACGCCGCGAAATGGCTTCACGTTCCACCCGGATCGGTACGCCGGGCGCCCACCGTTCTATGCGGGCCGCTACCGTTTCAGCAAGCACTACTACGGCAACGACCGCATCCACGACCTGCGCGAGCGGACCGAGATTGGCAAGCAACTGGGCGAGGAGTTCCTGTGCGCCCGGGCGATCGACATGGAACGGCGCGTGCGGCACTGGGTGCGCAACGTCGAGCGCGATGAGCGGTTCTCGTTCTGGCTCCCGACCGCGACGGGGTATTTCTACCCGGACTTCGTGGCCGAGCTGATCGACGGGCGGGTGATGGTCATCGAGTACAAGGGCGGCCAGCTCGCCACCAACGACGACTCCCGCCACAAGGCGCAGATCGGCGAGCACTGGGCGGCGCAGACCGGCGGGCTGTTCCTGATGGCCGTGTCGGCGGAGAAAGACCCGCAGGGGCGCGAGGTGGCGCAGCAGATCGCGGACCGCATTGAGGTAGCCTGACTTCCGTGGACAACAACTACCTCGAACGCCAGATCAAGCCCTGGGCCATGGGCCGCAAGGCCTGGTTATTCTGTGGCAGCGAACTCGCCGGCCAGCGCGCGGCCGTGGTCATGAGTCTGGTGCAGTCGGCCAAGCTCAACGGGATCGAACCCTGGGCCTATCTGCGCGACGTGCTCGATCGACTGCCCACCCACCTCAACAGCCGCATCGACGACTTGCTGCCCCATCGCTGGCAGCCTCTGCAAACACCCGGCTGATCAAGGGCGCCTGACGGGGGACCGCTGGCTGCTCACGCATCGACCGCAAACTGATCGAGGCTGGTTGGCAGGTGCTCTCCTTGCCCGCCGAGAACCTGCGTGATTGCCAGGTCAGCGTCGCGTATGCTGCCGGCATGTCCGATGTCACCTGTTTCACTGCCGTTGCCGTTGCTGCCGCCACTGCGTGCGCCGTTCACCGGTGAGTGACCTCGAAGCGCCCGCAGGCTGGGCCCTGCTGCGCCCTTGGTGGCCAGCGGGTGCCACTTGGCAGTGGCATCGGTTGGGCATGGGCTCGGTCTTGCCCTACAGCTTGCCGGCGCTTGAAGCCGTCGCAGTGGCGCGCGCTGTGCCGCAGCGCCAAGCCGAGTTTGCTGCCGGGCGCTGGTGCGCGCGGCAGGCGCTGCAGGCGCTGGGTGTGGCGCCGCAGCCGGTTCCTGCTGGTGCCGACCGCGCGCCGGTGTGGCCGGCTGGTGTGGTGGGCACCATCAGCCACGACGGCGGCTGGTGTGTGGCGGGGGTTGCCCGGTGCCCGCCTTGGCGTGGGCTGGGCATTGATGTGGAGCGGGTAGAGCGTTTTGGTGTCGGCTTGGAGACCACCGTGTGTACTCCCTTCGAGGTGCAGCGCCACCTGCAGCCCTGCGCAGCGTCCGAGCGGCGCGACGCGCTGGCGCGCATCTTCAGCTTCAAGGAGGCCGCCTTCAAGGCGCTCTACACCAGCGCACAGCAATGGATCGACTTTCAGGACGCCGAGCTGCTGGAGCTGCCCGCAGGTGACTGCGGTCCGACCCTGCTGCGCTTGCTGCGCCCGGTGGCCGCATGGCCGGCGGGGCAGCCGCTGGCCGGTGCCGTGGCGCTGGCGCAGGGGCGGGTGGTGTCGCTGCTGGCGCTGCCGGGGGCCTGATCCCGTCGCGGCGGGTTGACGGGGGACGCGCACTTCTACCGCGTGGGTTGTCTACCAGCTGCCGCCCATCACCCGGTACAAGGAGATCCAGGCGTTGGCCCGTGTCTGCTGCAGTTCAATGACGTTGGCGCGCGCCTGCGTGGCGGCGCGGCGTATCTGCTCCACCTCCAGCACCGAACTCAGGCCGCCCTGCAGCCTCTGCTCGGCCGCTGCCAGCGCCATGCCATAGCCCAGCGAGGACTGGCGCGCAAACAGTTCGCGCGGTCGAGTATTGTGCAGCGCAGCGAGCGTGTTTTCCACTTCTTCGGCCGCCTGCCGCACCTTGGCCAGGTACACCGTGCGGGCCTCGATCTGGCTGGCTTCGGCAGCAAGCACGCGCGCTTTGCGCACGCCTGCATCGAAGATCGGCAGCGTGATCTGCAGCGGGCCGAAAGACCATACTTGGCCGCTGAAGGTGACCTGTGGGGTGCTGAATCGGCTGTTGCCCACAGCGCCCTGAAGGCTCAGGGTGGGCCACTGCTGTGCGCGGGCGGCGGTTTCGTCGTAGCCAGCCGCCATCACGGCATAGGCCGCTTCGCGCAGATCCGGGCGGCGCATCAGCAGGTCGGCAGGCAGTTGTTCGGGCACCGTACCGGCAGGCGACGGTAGCTGGCCTGTGCGCCTGGCCAGCCTCTGGCGCAGTTCGGCTTCTTCCAGCGCGGTCAGCGTCACCAGGCTTTGCAGCAGGCGTTGGCATTGCATGTCGCGCGCCCGCAGAAGCGCGAGAGCTTGCGCCGCCGCTGCGCGTGCCAGGGCAGGCTGTTCGGACGAGAAGAAACCGGCATCGGCGGCGCTTTCGCTGACCCGCACGGTGATGTCGTGTGACTTCAGCTCCAGCTCGGCCAGCGCGCGCTGCGCTTCGCAGGCGCGCAGCGACACGTAGCTCTGCCCGGTCTCCGCCGCCACGCTCAGGCGCATGGCGTCCAGGGCCTGCTCGGCGCTGGCCAGGCGCGAGTGCTGCGCCGCGCTGCCAGCGCGGCCGGCGCCAAACAGATCCAGTTCCCAGCTGGCCTGCACGCCGCTGTTGCTAACCTGGCTCAAGGGCAGTTTTAGATCGGTCTTGCCGCGGCTGGCATTGGCGCTGCCCATCACCAACGGCATCCAGGCTGCGTCGGCGGCCACGCGTTCAGCGCGTGCACGTTCGATGCGCCCGCGTGCCGAGGCCACGACTGGACTGGCCCGCAAGGCGGCCTCCACCAGACCGGGCAGTTCATCGGTTTCCAGCTGCGCCCACCAGGCGGCGCGGGCCGCATGCTGGGCCGCTTCATCCAGCACGGGAGGGGTGGCCGGTGCGGACGCGGGTTCAAGTTGGCTGGGTGCGGTACCTGGCTGGGTGCTGTAGTCGAACGGGGCGACAGTGTTGGCTGCGGTCGGCCCGGCCAGCGCTGCTGTGGGCAACACCAGGCTTGCCACCAGCCATGCCTGCGACAACGCCGGCCCGCTGCGGCCGACGGGACGAGGCTGGAGGGTGGGATTCGTGGCGGGCGAGTTCATGGTGCGCAGTCAAGAATGGTCTGGGGAAGCGAACCGGCGACCCGCTGCCGAGGCGCTGTCGGATGGTCGACGGGCCTCAGCACGGCGCGATGACTTGCGGCGTGCAGCCTTCCGGCGAAGGGCACGGCGGCGTGCCTGCGCTTGCGCCCAGGCGGTGCGGGCCTCGGCCACCAGCAGGTATACAGCCGGCACTACCAGCAGACTCATCAACGTGGACGTGACGAGCCCGCCGATCACCACCACCGCCATCGGCGTGCGGAAGGCCGGGTCGGCGGCGCCCAGCCCCAGCGCCACCGGCAACATGCCGGCCGCCATGGCCAGCGTGGTCATGATCACCGGCCGTGCGCGTTTGTTGCACGCGTCCATGATGGCCGCGCGGTGCGACACGCGCCGGTTGCGCCGCGCCGTCAGCGCAAAGTCCACCAGCAGGATGGAATTCTTGGCCGCAATACCCATCAGCATGATCAGGCCGATGAGGACCGGCATCGAGACATCGCTGCCCGTCAGCAGCAGCGGCGCAAAAGCACCGGGCACAGCCAACACCAGCGCCACCAGAATGGTGCCGGGCTGCACGAAGCTGCGGAACAGCAGCACCAGCACGCCATAGACGCACAGCACGCCCGCCGTCATGGCCACGGCAAAGGCGGCGAACAGGTCGCCCATCACCTCGGCGTCGCCCACCGGCGCGCGGTTGATGCCCGCCGGCAGTTCGCGCATCGACGGCAGCGCGGTGACGCGTTGCTCCATGTCGCCCAGCGACAAGCCGTTGAGTTCCACCTCCACCGTCACCTGGCGTTGCCGGTTGCGGCGGTCAATTTGCGCCGGCGCTGCTTCCAATGACAGCGTGGCCACCTGCTGAATCGGCACCGGGCCGCGTGCGCCCGGCACGGGCAGCCGCTGCAGCAGGCTCAGGTCTTCACGCGCGGCCGCTGGCAGCCGCACCACCACCGGCACCTGGCGGTCGGCCAGGTTCAGCTTCGGCAACGCGGGGTCGTGGTCGCCGGCCGTGGCCACGCGCAGCGTGTCGGCCAGGGCCTGCGTGGTGACGCCCAGGTCAGCAGCGCGCAGCGCGTCCATGCGCACCACCACCTCGGTGCGCAGCAGGCTGGCACTGGACGACACGGCGCCCACGCCGGGCAGCTCGCGGATGTCTTGTTCCACCTGCCGGGCGTGTTCGGTCAGGCTGCGGCCGTCGTTGCCCGTCAGCACCACCTGGTAGCGGTCGCCGCCAGCGCCCATGCCCACGCGCACGCGCACGCCGGGCAGGTCAGCCAAGGCCACACGCGCCCGCGCCTCGACATCGCGGCGGGTGACGCCCTGGCGTTCATTGCGCGGCTTCAGGGTGACGGTGAGCACGGCGCGGCGCACATCAGCCAGCCCCTGCGGCGCGTAGGCGTTGCCGCCCGCCGCACCGCCGCCAATGGCCGTGTAGACCAGCAGCACCTCGGGTTGCTGCACCAGCGCACGGCGCGCACGCTCGGCCAGCGCCGCTGTTTCTTCCAGCGTTGAGCCGGGCGGTAGGGTCAGCGTGACCTGCGTTTGCGGCAGGTCGTCGGGCGGCAAGAAGCCCTTGGGTAGCGTCGGCACCAGGGCCAGCGTGCCCACCACGAAGGCGCCCGCCGCCAGCACCGTCAGCAGGCGGTGGTTCAGGCAGGCATCGGCGGCCTGCAGGTAGGCCTTCATCCAGCGCGGCGTGTGCACTTCGCGCACCGTGCCGGTGGGCCGCAACAGGTAGGCGCACATCATCGGCGTCAGCAGCCGCGCCACCAGCAGCGAGAACAGCACCGCAATGGCCGCCGTCCAGCCGAATTGTTCGAAGTAGCTGCCGATGACACCGGTCATGAAGGCGGTGGGCAAGAACACGGCCACCAGCGTGAAAGTGGTGGCAATGACGGCCAGGCCAATCTCGTCGGCCGCTTCCAGTGCTGCCTGCATCGGCGTCTTGCCTTGGCGCAGGTGGCGCATGATGTTTTCGATCTCGACGATGGCGTCGTCCACCAGAATGCCCACCACCAGCGACAGTGCCAGCAGGGTCAGCGCATTCAGCGTGAAGCCCAGCAGGTGCAGCACCGCAAACGTGGGCACCACCGACAGCGGCAGCGCCACGGCTGCGATCCAGGTGGCGCGCCATTCGCGCAGAAACAGCCACACCACCACCACCGCCAGCAAGGCACCTTCCAGCAGCATCTGAATCGAGGCTTCGTAGTTCTGCTGCACCGGCTTGACGAAGTCGAAGGCCTGCGTGAACACCACTCCCGGGTGCTGCGCGCGCAAGCCGTCTAACGTCTTGCGCACGCCAGCGGCAACGTCGATCTGGCTGGCGCCGCGCGTGCGGCCGATCTCGATGGCCACTGCCGGCTGGCCGTTCAGCAGCGCGGTGGAACGCCTCTCGGCCACGGTGTCAATGACCTGCGCAATATCGCCCAACCGAAGGCGCCGGCCGTCGGGCAGCACGATGTGCAGCAGCGCCAATTCAGACGCCGAGGCCACGCTGCCGGCGACGCGCAGCGACTGTTCGGCCTGGCCGAGTTGCGATCGCCCGGCCGCCGCGTCTTGCTGAACGTTGCGCAGCTGGCGCGACACCTGCGCGGCTGACACACCCAGCGCCACCAGCCGCTGCGGGTCGAGTTCTACCCGTATCTCGCGCTGCACACCGCCCACGCGTGTGACGGCGCCTACGCCGGGCACTTCGCGCAGCGCGCGTATCACCGTCTGGTCAATGAACCAGGACAGGCTTTCATCGTCCATCGTGGTGGCTGTGGCTGTGGCTGTGGCTGTGTAGGTCAGTATCGGCATCGCCGCCAGTTCCAGCCGCGTCACCACCGGTTCGCGCATGTCAGCCGGCAGGTCGCCGCGTGTGCGCGCCAGCACGTCACGCACGTCGGTCATCGCCTCTTGAATGCCTTTTTCGAGCCTGAACTCGGCGGCCACCACGGCGCCGCCTTCCACCACCGTGGCGGCGGTGTTCTTCAGCCCGGGAATGCTGGCTACGGCGGCTTCGACCTTGCGCACTACCTCGGTTTCCATCTGCGCCGGGCTGGCGCCGGGCAGCGCCAGAGCAATGCTGACCACCGGCAGGTCCACGTCGGGCATGTTCTGCACCTTCATGGCCTTGAAGGCCCAGACACCGGCGAAGGTGAGCAGCACAAACAGCATCACCGCCGGCACCGGCTGACGGATGGACCAGGCCGAAAAGTTCATGGCGCGGTGCCGACCACGCGCACCCGATCGCCTTCGCCCAACAGCGCTGCGCCGCGCGCCACCACGCTGGCTTCAGGAGCCAGGCCACCCGTCACTTCAACCAGCAGGCCCTGGCGCCGTCCAACGGTGACTTTGGCGAAGCGCACGCGTTGCTCGGCGTCCAGCCGCGCCACCATGTGAAAGCCGTCGCGCACCACCACTGCCGACTGCGGCAGCACCCACGAATTGCCGCCACCGACCAGAATCTCGCCGCGCACCAGCATGCCCGGGCGCAGTGCCGGGCTGGGCGGCAGGTCGACATAGACCAAGCCCTGACGGGTGATGGGGTCTACGGTGGGCGCCACCAGGCGCAACACACCGGGCAGCGCGCTGCCGTCGTCGAGCAGCACCCGCGTCGGCGTGCCGGGCGCCAGCCGCGCCATCTCGGCAGCGGGCACTTCTGCGCGCCATTCCAGCCGGCCGCCGCGGATGATGCGAAACATCTCCATGCCTGCAGGCACCACCGCGCCCAGCGTTGCCGAGCGCGCCGAAACGATGCCGTCGTCGGGCGCCAGCAGCTGGGCCTGGCTCAGGCGCAAGCGCTGCAGCTTCACGCTTTCACCCAAGGCCTTCACGCGTGCTGCGGTGGTGGTCTCGGCGGTGATTAACTGCTCGACCTGTTGTGTCGACAGCGCACCTGATTCGCCCACCTTGCGCGCTCGCTCGGCACTGCGCCGGGCCTCGGCTGCCGCAGCCTCGGCTTCGCCCATGTTGGCATGCAGTTGCGCCAGTTCCATGCCCATCATGTCGTCGTCGAATTCCAGCATCACTTCGTTGCGCTTCACGCGGCTGCCCACCTGCGCCAAGATGCGGGTGACGCGCAGGCCACCGGTTTTCGGGCTCACGCTGGCTTCTTGTGCGGCGGCCACGTTGCCGGTGGCCGCCAAGCCGCCGGCCACCGCCGCTTGGCGCACGCGCACTGTTTCAACGGCCATGGTGGCGCGCGCCGAGTTGGTGCCGGGTGCGGTGGTGCTGTTCTCTTTGCCAGCGCCCTGCGCCCATGACAGTGACGGTGGCAGCAACAGTGCCAGCACCACGGCAAGCAGCGCAGCCGCACGGGGCGTGCAGCGCCAGAGCCAAAACACAAAGGGGGCAGTCATGTCGGGTGGCGAGCCAGTGGCAGCGGGCACCGGGCGCTGCAAGCACCTCTGCTGCCGGGTTTCAAGGTTTGGCAACTGCGGGCTGCAGCGCGACCCAGTGGCGGTCAACCCAGGCTGCACAGGCTTGCTGCGTGCCCTCCGGGCCGACTTCACGCCAGCCCGCAGGCATGGGCGAAGAGGCCGGCCACAGGCTGTGTTCACCTTGGTTGTTGACCAGCACGATCCAGGGCGCTTCGGCGTCAGAGGGTACGGGCTTGTTCATGGTGTCGTGGTCCGAAGGAATTTCTTGATGTTGTTTTCGGTCTCAAGTTGCTTCAACAACAGGCTGGCCAGTCGCGGCGCCCAGGCTGCCGTGACAAGCTGCTCGTGATCGGCGGGCAGGTCGTGGGTGTTGATACAACCGGGCGCAGCCAGCGGCGCCCAGTCATCCAGCGCGCGCTCGCGGTGCAGCGCCCGCACCTGCAGCGTTGGTGCTGCGCAAAAATGGGGCCGGTGCGCCTGGCTCAACAGCGCCAAGGTCTGCGCCGTGCCGACCAGGCGCGCGGCATCGTCAGCCGATTGCAACGGTGGCAAGGGCGTGCCCTTGGCACCCGCAGAGGCCAGCCCGAAGTGCGTGCTTGCGGCCAGCAGCAGCGCGTTGCCGTCCAGCGTCTGCGCGTCGATGGAGCCCGGCAGCGGGCTGTCCAGCAACGTCAGCAGCTCCACTTCTTCCCCCGCCTGATGCAATTGACGAGCAATTTCTTGCGCCGCGATGCCGCCCAATGAATAGCCCAGCAGTCGATAAGGCCCTGAAGGCTGCACGCTGCGGATGGCCTGCAGGTAGTCGTTCACCAGGTCGGCCATGCGGGTGTGGGGCTGTTCGCCCTGCATCAGCCCGCGGGCCTGCAACGCCCACACGGGCTGGTCGGCGGGCAGCGCCTGGGCCAGCGGCGCAAAGCACCAAGCCCAGCCCGACTGCGGGTGCACGCAGAACAGCGGCCGTGCGGTGCCGTGCCGGCGCAGTGGCACCAGCAGCCGCAGATGCGCGGGGCTGTCGCTGTCTTTTCCGCAACGCAGTCGCTCGGCGGTGCTGGCCAGCGTGGGCGCGGCCAGCAGATGCGCCAGCGACAAGCGGTCTTCGTTCGCGGCCAAGCCCCATTCGTGCGCGGCCCGGTTGCAGGCCTGCACCAGCCGAATGGCCAGCAGAGAATGGCCGCCGAGGTCAAAGAAGGAGTCGTGGCGGCCTACGCGCGGCACACCCAGCACCTGCTGCCACAGCAGCGCCAGGCGTTCTTCCAGCGCGCCCTCGGGCGGTACAAAGGCGGTGCTGGCGGCCAGCGCCTGTGGTGCGGGCAGGGCGCGGCGGTCGAGCTTGCCGTTGGCGGTGATGGGCAATGCCGGCAGCGCGATGAAGTCTTGCGGCAGCATGTGGCGCGGCAGGCGATCGGCCAGCCAGGCGCGCAGGTCGGTGAAGTCGATGGTGTCGGTTGTGTCGGTGCCATCTTGCAGCACCACATAAGCCACCAGCCGCGCAGGCTGGCCGGGCGCTGCCCAGGGCACTACAGCGGCCTGTCGCACGGTGGGGTGCAGCAGCAGCGCGGCCTGCACCTCGCCGGTCTCGATGCGGAAGCCGCGGATCTTCACCTGCTCGTCGTCGCGGCCCAGAAATTCAAGCTGACCGTCGGCGCGCCAGCGTGCCCGGTCGCCCGTGCGGTACAGGCGAGAGCCCGGCGGGCCGTAGGGGTCGGCCACAAAGCGTCGCGCCGTGTCGCCCGGGCGGCCCAGATAACCCCGCGCCAGGCCGGCGCCAGCCAGCGCCAGTTCACCAATCACCCCTGGCGGGCACAGCCGGCCCAGGCGGTCCAGCACATAGGCGCGGTAGTTGGCCAGTGCGGCGCCAATGGGCAGCACCGAAGGCAGCGGCCCCGTGTCAGGCACGCGCCAGGCAGTGGCCTCGATGCAGGCCTCGGTAGGCCCATAGATGTTCCACAGCGCCACGCCCGGCAGCCGCTGGCGCAGCTTCAGCGCCAGCGCGGGCGCAAAAGGCTCGCCGCCCAGCATCAGGCGCTTCAGCGAAGGCACGCCGGCGGGCGGCAGCGCGTCACACACGGCGTCGATGAAACTGGGCACCGAATTGACATCCGAGACCTGCTGCTCGGTCAACAGTTGCCAGAACGCGCGCGCATCCAGCTGCCCCAAAGCCGGTGCAATGACCACCGCCGCGCCATGCAGCAGCGGCAGCAGCAACTGCTCGATGGAGACGTCAAAACCCACCGACACCCCGGCCAGGATGCGGCTGCCCGGGCCCACCGGCGCATGTGTGCGGCGGGCAAAGGCCAGGTTCAAGGCGGCAGCGTGTGACACGCCCACGGGCTTGGGCATGCCGGTGGAGCCCGAGGTGTAGATGAGGTAGGCCAGGTCCGAGGGTGAGACCTCGGGCGCGTCAAAACCTGACGCCGCAGCAGGCGGCACATCCAAGGCCGACAGCGCAGCCAAAGCCGCATCGGGCAAGCGCGCACAGTGCAGCCCCAGTGTTGCAGACCCGTCAATCAGCAGTGCTGGCAGCGCATCGTCCAGCAGCATCTGCAAACGTGCCGTCGGGTAGCTGCAGTCCAGCGGCATGTACACCGCACCGGCCTTCAGCACGGCCAGGAAAGCGACCACGGTGGCGGCGCTGCGCGGCAGTGCCACGGCCACCACGGGTTGTTCGCCGTCACGGCGGGCCACGGCGGGCAGGCAAGCCGCATGCGCCACCAGCGCCACCCGAATGTGAGCCGCCAGCGCATCGGCCTGCGTCGCCAGTTGCGCATAGCTCAGGCACAGCGCGCCGTCGAGCACTGCCGGCGCTGCAGGCTGCAGCCACACCTGCTCGGCCAGCCGCGCGTGCAGCGTCTGTGCCGGCACTTCCAGCGGCGGCGGGTTGAAGGCCAGAAGGCGGTCACGCTCAGCGGCTTGCAGCAGGTCCAGCCTGCTGCAGGCGGTGTCGGCATCGGCGGGAGTGTTGGCCAGCGCGGCCAGGGCGCTGTGCATCAGGCGCGCCAGCAGGGCCGCGTCGGCCGGGGCAGTGGCCTGCACCGCCAGTGAAAGGCTGCTGCCGTCGTCGTCAACCGCCATCGCCAGCGGGTAGCCGGTGCGTTCCTGCGCCCACACCAACTCGGCGCCGGGCAGCCCAGGGCCCTGGCCGGCGGCGTGCTGCCGGTGGTTGAACAGTGCGGTAAACAGCGGCGTGGGCGCGACCACACCGCTGCAGCGCTGGGCCAGTGCCAGTGGCGCTTGGTCATGCCGCAGCAGGCCCGCCAGCGAGGCCTGCACTTGGCGCGCGGCCTCGCGCAAGGGCTGGTCGGCCAGCCGCACACGCAAGGGCAGCGTGTTGATGAGCATGCCCATGGCTTGCGCCAGGCCGGGCCGGCTGCGGCCCAGCAGCACGGTGCCGAATGCCACGTCGTCGCGGCCGGTGCAGCGGGCCAGCACCAAGGCCCAGGCCAGGTGCAGCAGCGCTGAGAGGCATCCCTTTCAAGGTGATCGCCCGGAAGCCTTGAGAAGTCGAGCGGTGGAGAAATGAGATCGGGCAGTTCGGCCATCGACCCAACCCTTGGAGGCGGCCACCTTGGGCCCGCGCTTGGCCGTGGCGAGCTTCTTGGCCGGCAGGTGCATGGCCAGCTCCAGCAGGCGCCGCGCCAGGCGTTCGGGCGAAGGCTCGGCCCGATCGGACCAGCACTGGGCCGGCACCGCCACGAGCAGGCCCTCGAAGCCCTGCTTGACGTGCTGCGCCAGATGGAAGGTGGAGACCTCCAGCTCGGGCAGGGCGGGCCGGTGCGCCTGCTCGATCACCGCCTGCAGCAGCGCCAGGACGTTGTAGGCCAGCACCGCCACGGTGAACCCGAGCAGCGCCGCGCGCGGGTGCCCCAGGGTCTTGATCTCGCTGTCGAGCACCGACTCCAGCCGCCCGAACAGGCCCTCGATGCGCCAGCGCTTGCGGTACAGCGCAGCGATCGTGGTCGCCTCCACCGTCGCGGGCAGATTGCTCCACAGCCTCAGTGTCGTGCGGCCCGACTCGGTGGGCTCGTCCAGCTCGATCTCGATGCAGCGCCACGGCGTGCAGGGCTGTGCCTGCCCGCGCACGGCCCGCAGCGTGATGGCGCACTCCCGCACACAGCCCGTGTCCATGCGCACCGCCTCGCTCCACGCCCCGCGTTCGCCCACCCTCGGGTGGCGCCCATGCTCACGCACGATGAAGCTCGCCGCCGCGTCCTGCCAGCCCTGCAGCAGTGCGCGCGTGCAGAAGTGGCTGTCGGCCACCCACAGATCCCCGGGCTCGGCCCCCGCCACCAGCGGCATCACCCCCACCCGCTCGCTCTCGTACGCGTCTTCGCACGCCACCAGATCCCGCACCAGCGCCTCGTCCGGGTCGTACACCACCAGCGCGTGCCCCGGCAGCGCCGCGCCACGCCGACCACGCAACACCCCCAGCCTCTTCTCGCTGCGCCCCAGGTGGTTGCCGTCCACCACCCTCAGCCTCCACCCCGGCAAACTCCTCGGCCTGTCCAGGCTGCCCATCACCGGCCCCAGCCGCTGCGCGCTGCCCTGCACCAGCGCCCTGAGCAACTCCGGCCTCGTCCCGCTGACCTTCCCGTACAGCGCCGCCAGCGACACCGGCAAACTTCGGCTCTGCATGGCCGCCGCGTGCAGCGACGGCCTCAGCCCCAGCGTCACCAGTGTCATCAACTCCACCACCGTCGAGAACATCAGCGTCCTGGCGTACTGCTGCCCGCGGTGCGCCTCGAACACCTCGTCGATCCACTGCGCCGGCAGCGCCTCCTCCAGAACCATGCGCGCCATCACGCTCGCCGGCGTCTGCTGCTCGAACCGCTCAATCACCGCTTCCCAGATCTCAGTCTCCTGTTGGCCTTTCCTTCCTGCAGCTTACCGACTCTGGGGGGACTCACCTTGAAAGGGATGGCGCTGAGAGGCTGACGTCCAGCTGCCGTGCGCGCAGCCGCGCAGCAGCGGCCAGTGCGTCGGTCAGTGCCAGGCGGTGCTCTTGTAGAACCATTCCCGGGTCGGCCAGGGTATCCAGGCCAAACGGGGTGGTGGGGGCCAGCATGTCGGCCAGTTCGGCGTTGAAGTAAGCCTCTTGCGCGGCCACGGCTTCGGCCGTGTGCTGTCGGCTCAAGCGCCAGGCGATTTCTCGCAGCGGCAGCGGTGCCGGCAGCAACGCGGTGGGGTCTGCCGCGTTTTCGCCCGTGCCTGCGCCCAGCACTGCAGCTTCGTGCATCACCATCTGCATCGAAAGATGGTCCAGCACCAGGTGGTGCAGCAGCACGCCCAGCAGCCAGCGGCCCGCAGTCCCATGCCCTGGGTCGGGCAGGGCCAGCAGCCGCAGCAGCGGCGCTTGCGCCAGGTTCAGGCGCTGCCGTGTCGGGTCCATCGCCGCTTGCAGGGTGCGCAGCGCCTGGCCGTCGGCAACCGGCTGCAGTGGTAGCAGTGGTGGCTCGGCCTGGCGCAGCACCACCTGCACGCCGCTGTCCAGACCTTGCCAGACGACGGCGGTGCGCAAGATGTCGTGCCGCGCCACCACGGCGCGCAGCCCGGCCACGGCGCGCAGCAGCGAGGCTTCGTCTTGGAACGCCAGCACAAAAGGCGTCAGGAACACGTCGCCTTCGGTCTGGCGCATGTGGTGGAACAGCATGCCCTGCTGCAGCGGCCCCAGCGGGCACAGGTCCTGGATGTTGGCGGCACCGCCGGGCACTTGCGCGGCGATTGCGTCAAGCTGGGCTTGCGTCAGCACCAGGCTGGCCGGCAGCAACGCGGGCGACAAGCGCTGCAGGCCCTCAGGGATGGGCTGCGGTGCGTCAGCACGGTCTTCGGCTTCATCCAGCGGCGTGCAGGCGGCGGCCAGCGCTTGCAGCGTAGGCTCGGCAAACACGCTGGCCAGGTCCAGCTCCCAGCCGTCCTGGCGCAGCCGCTCCACCATGCCGATGGCCAGCAGAGAATGGCCGCCGAGGTCAAAGAAGGAGTCGTGGCGGCCTACGCGCGGCACACCCAGCACCTGCTGCCACAGCAGCGCCAGGCGTTCTTCCAGCGCGCCCTCGGGCGGTACAAAGGCGGTGCTGGCGGCCAGCGCCTGTGGTGCGGGCAGGGCGCGGCGGTCGAGCTTGCCGTTGGCGGTGATGGGCAATGCCGGCAGCGCGATGAAGTCTTGCGGCAGCATGTGGCGCGGCAGGCGATCGGCCAGCCAGGCGCGCAGGTCGGTGAAGTCGATGGTGTCGGTTGTGTCGGTGCCATCTTGCAGCACCACATAAGCCACCAGCCGCGCAGGCTGGCCGGGCGCTGCCCAGGGCACTACAGCGGCCTGTCGCACGGTGGGGTGCAGCAGCAGCGCGGCCTGCACCTCGCCGGTCTCGATGCGGAAGCCGCGGATCTTCACCTGCTCGTCGTCGCGGCCCAGAAATTCAAGCTGACCGTCGGCGCGCCAGCGTGCCCGGTCGCCCGTGCGGTACAGGCGAGAGCCCGGCGGGCCGTAGGGGTCGGCCACAAAGCGTCGCGCCGTGTCGCCCGGGCGGCCCAGATAACCCCGCGCCAGGCCGGCGCCAGCCAGCGCCAGTTCACCAATCACCCCTGGCGGGCACAGCCGGCCCAGGCGGTCCAGCACATAGGCGCGGTAGTTGGCCAGTGCGGCGCCAATGGGCAGCACCGAAGGCAGCGGCCCCGTGTCAGGCACGCGCCAGGCAGTGGCCTCGATGCAGGCCTCGGTAGGCCCATAGATGTTCCACAGCGCCACGCCCGGCAGCCGCTGGCGCAGCTTCAGCGCCAGCGCGGGCGCAAAAGGCTCGCCGCCCAGCATCAGGCGCTTCAGCGAAGGCACGCCGGCGGGCGGCAGCGCGTCACACACGGCGTCGATGAAACTGGGCACCGAATTGACATCCGAGACCTGCTGCTCGGTCAACAGTTGCCAGAACGCGCGCGCATCCAGCTGCCCCAAAGCCGGTGCAATGACCACCGCCGCGCCATGCAGCAGCGGCAGCAGCAACTGCTCGATGGAGACGTCAAAACCCACCGACACCCCGGCCAGGATGCGGCTGCCCGGGCCCACCGGCGCATGTGTGCGGCGGGCAAAGGCCAGGTTCAAGGCGGCAGCGTGTGACACGCCCACGGGCTTGGGCATGCCGGTGGAGCCCGAGGTGTAGATGAGGTAGGCCAGGTCCGAGGGTGAGACCTCGGGCGCGTCAAAACCTGACGCCGCAGCAGGCGGCACATCCAAGGCCGACAGCGCAGCCAAAGCCGCATCGGGCAAGCGCGCACAGTGCAGCCCCAGTGTTGCAGACCCGTCAATCAGCAGTGCTGGCAGCGCATCGTCCAGCAGCATCTGCAAACGTGCCGTCGGGTAGCTGCAGTCCAGCGGCATGTACACCGCACCGGCCTTCAGCACGGCCAGGAAAGCGACCACGGTGGCGGCGCTGCGCGGCAGTGCCACGGCCACCACGGGTTGTTCGCCGTCACGGCGGGCCACGGCGGGCAGGCAAGCCGCATGCGCCACCAGCGCCACCCGAATGTGAGCCGCCAGCGCATCGGCCTGCGTCGCCAGTTGCGCATAGCTCAGGCACAGCGCGCCGTCGAGCACTGCCGGCGCTGCAGGCTGCAGCCACACCTGCTCGGCCAGCCGCGCGTGCAGCGTCTGTGCCGGCACTTCCAGCGGCGGCGGGTTGAAGGCCAGCAACTGCGCACGCTCAGCGGCATCCACCGTGGCCAGCTCAGCCATCGTCACGCGTTTGCCAAAGCAGAAACGCTCGATCACATGCGCCAGCCGACGCAGCAGCGCGGCCATGTCGTCAGCGCTGGCAAAGGCGGGATCCCAGGGGCAGGTCACATCCAGCCGCTGTTCCTGCACCAAATCGCTGACCAGAAAAGGCAGCGGCACGATGGCGGCCGGCAACGCCTCGTGCAGGCTCACGTCCAGTCCTTCTGCGGACCCGCTGAGCACGGGCCCGGTGAAGTGCATGTACGACAGGCTGGCGTCAAACAGGCGCGGCAGGCCGCGTGCGCCCAGCCCGATTTCGCGCGCCAGTGCATCCATGGGGGTGCGCTGGTGCCGGTAGTCGATGTCAAGCGCAGCCGAGGTGGCCTTCACCACCTCGTTGACCGTGTCGTCGTCGCGCCAGCGGCAGCGGGCCGGCATGGCAGTGGCGAAATGGCCCAGCACCTGCTGGGTGTGGCGGTTGCGCCGGTGCAGGGCGATGCCCAGCGTCACGTCGTTGCGGTCGAAGTACGTGCCCAGCGCCATGGCCACGGCGACGGTCATGGCGCGCTGGGGTGTGACGCCTGCGCGCTGGCAGGCGGCTACCCAGGCCGTGTAGGCGGTGCCTTCCAGGCGCAGGCGCTGCGGCTCGGCCACGGGTTGCAGCGGCACGACCGGGCGCGGGCGCGGCGCCAGCAGAGGTGGCGGCAGAGGGTCGAAGCGGCGGCGCCAATGCGCCAGGTCCACCGCCGCTTGGGGCGTGCTTTCGTAGACGCGGTCGGCCTCCAGAGTGCCGACAAAGCTGCTGTCGGCGGGTGACCCTGTGCAGGAGACTACAGTTGAGGCTGCCCCGCTTTGCTGGCGCATGTGCCGGTACAGCTCGGCCCAGCCGTTGATGGCCAGCAGCAGGCCCACGTGGTCCAGCAACAGGTGGTGGGCGCGGAACAGCAGCTCGACATGGGCCGGCCCGCAGGGCAGGGCGTCCACCACGAACAGCGGGCCACCACCCAGCTTCAGCGGCTGGTCCATCAGCGTGGCCTGCCAGGCCTGCACATCGGCGCCGCTGGCCTCGCACGGCGGGTGGGCGCGCAGGATGTCGCTGAGCTGTCGGCGCACGCGCTGTCGCGGCTCTGCAGCGTCGATCTCCAAGCGCAGCCCGTCGTGCTGCTGTTGCAGCAGAGCCAGGGCGCGCATGGCCAGCTCGGTGTCCCAATGGCCCACCAGACGCATGCGAGCCGCCACCAGGTAGGCGCGGGCGTCGGTTCCCAGCCGCTGGTCCATCCAGATCACGCGCTGGGCGTTGGACAGGCGCAGCCAGGCGCCGTACAGCTCGTTTTCGTTTGGTTTCATGGTGTCAGGGGCTGCGCCCTGCAGGCGGTGCTGCAGGGTTTGCGCTGGGGGGCTGGGGAAGTGGGATGGCGGCGGCGTGCAAGGCCGCTGCTGCAGGTGTTGCAAACGTGGACGAGGCCTGCGGGGAGCTGCGGTCGCAGCCACGGTCATGGGCACGGGCGGCGCGGTTGAACATGACGGCCAGCACGACCGAGCGCAGCAGTGCGATGCCGCCGTGGGCGACCAGCAGGCCGTGCAGGTGCCAGCCGGCGCCAAAGGCCAGCAAGGCGGCCAGCGGTAGCAGCGCCAGGCTGCCCAGCGCCTGTGCCACAAAGGGTGCACGCAAAACGCCCAGGCTGCGCAGCATCGCGCCCAGCACGATGGACAGGGTGTCGCCGGCGGCCACTAACCAGCCCAGCGCCAGCAGCGGTTGCACGTCAGCGATGAGATCGGGCCGACCGAGGACGACGCGCAAAACGGCTTCGCTGGCGGTGGCCAGCACCAGCCCCGACAAGGCCAGCAGGGCCAGCGGCGGCGCCATCAAGCGCCAGCCCGTTGTGTGAAAGTCCGCACCTGCCAGCGGGCCACTGCCCGCCACGGCAGCGATGCGCACGGCCGCAGCATCGGCCAGGCCCCAGGCCACCACCATCACCGGTGCCAGGCATAGAAAGAGGGCCGTCATCTGGGCCAGAGCCTGGGCGCCCAACCACCCGGCCATCACCGGCAGCCCAAAAGACACCAGCGCCAGCACGCCCACGGTGGCGGCGGCGGCCGCGCCGCGCCGCCGCTGTTCGGCCCCGGCTTGCCAGGCAGCACGGCCAAAGCGCTGGCGCAGGCCGTAGACCGCCGCAGGCCCGTGGCGGCCGGCCTGCCACAGCACGGCCAGCAGGCCGGCCGCCATCAGCACGCGCACCACCAGCGTGGACGTGGCAGCACCCACCACGCCCAGCGCCGGCACGCCCATGCCGCCGAAGATCAACCATTGGTTCAGCGCGATGTTGGCCGTGTTGGCCAGCACCACGGCCAGCACCACGGTGCGTGCGCGACCGATGCTTTCCAGCAGCCCGCCGCTGACCAGCCCCAGCAGCGCTGGCCAGGCGCTCAGGCCGATGAGCCCGATGACCAGTGCGGCCTGCGACACCAGTTCTGGCGGCTGGCCCAGCGCCCGCAACAGCGGTCCGCCGAGGGCGCTGAACAGCAGCGCGGCCAGGCCCAGGCCGCTGGCCAGGGCCAGCCCGTTGTGCCACACCGTGCCCACGCGCGCTGCCTGCGCGCCGCCGCCGGCACGCGCTTGTGCGGCCAGTGCCAGGCCGGCGGTGGCCGCCACCATGGATACTTCCAGCACGCGGCCCATCAGCGACTCTGAAAGGCCGTGCACCGCCAGCGCTTCGGCGCTGCTGCGCGCCAGCATCACGCCGTCGGTGAAGGCCAGCGCGGCCACACCCACCCTCGACACCACCATCGGTCCGGCCAGCTGCGCAAAGCTGCGCAGTTCGTGGCTCAGGGTCGGTGGCGCATCTGGCTTGTGGCGTGGCGCGCTGGCGTCAGGCACTCGGCTTGGCTTCCAGGCTGTTGGCCAGCAGGTCGACCACGGCTGCGGTCGACGATGCCTGGATCATCTGCATCACCGACACCGGCCGGCCCATTTCGTGCTCCAGCGAACCGGCCAGTTCCACCGCCATCAGCGAGTCCAGGCCCAGGTCAGCCAGCGGTCGCTCGACGTCGATCTGCGCCGCTGGCGTGCCCAGGATGCGTGACAGATGGCCGCGCAGCACCTCCAGCAGCAGCGGCCGGCGTGCGTCGGCCGTCACCGTGGGCCAGCGCTCGGCCAGGGTCTGACCGCCGCTGTCCAGCGCGTCGACACCGGCTGGGCGCAGTGCCGCCATGCGCGGTGCACGCACCACCCACAGGATGCTGGCCCGCGACAAGTCCATCGCTGACACTGAAGACGCCACCTCGCCGGCAGCCAGGGCCTTGCCCAGTTCCTGCAGGGCGTCGGCCGCGTCCAGCGCCGAGATGCCCGAGCGCTTTTGCAGCATCTGCTCCAGCCCCTCAACGCGGGTGACGATGCCGACATCGCGGATCGCGCCCCAGGCTACCGACAGCGCCGGCAGCCCCTGCGCCCGGCGCCATTGCGCAAAGGCCTGCAGGTATTGGTTGGCAGCCACGTAGTTGCCCTGGCCCGGGTTGCCAAACATGATGGTGGCCGACGAGAAGACGACAAAGCTTTCCAGCGGGTCGTCCTGCGTCAGGCGGTGCAGGTGCCAGGCGCCGTGCAGTTTGGGGCCCAGCACGCGTTGCAGGCGCGTCTTGTCCAGCGTGTGTACCGGGCCGTCGTCCAGCACCATGGCAGCGTGCAGCACGCCCTTCAGCGGCGCCATGCTGCTGCGCACTTCAGCCAGCACGCGCGCCACGTCGGCTTCCAGGCTGACGTCGGCGGCAAAGGCGCGCACGGTGGCGCCGGCGGCCTGCAGGTAGGCGATGCCGGCCTGCGCTTCTTCGGTGGTGTCGCCACGGCGGCTCATCAGCGCCAGCGATTGCACGCCGCGCGTCACCAGCCACTTGGCGGTGGCCAGGCCAAAGCCGCCCAGGCCACCGGTCACCAGCCAGGTGCCGTCAGCGCTGGCCTGCCAGTGGCGCGGGGCCACGGCTGGCAGGGCGGCGCCCGGCGCCGGCAGTGTCAGCACCAGTTTGCCCACGTGGCGCGAGCGCTGCATCTGCCTGAAGGCGGTGGCGGCACGCGTGATGGGCAGCGCCTGGTGCGGCAGCGGCCGCAGCGTGCCTTCGCGCAGTGCAGCCAGCACTTCGTTGAACATGCGCCGCGCCAGCGCCGGGCGCTCGACCAGCAGCGTGTCGGCGTCGATGCCGAAGTAGCTGAGGTTGATGCGGAACGGGCGCAGGCCGATGCGGCTGTTGGCGTAGAGGTCGCGCTTGCCAATTTCGAGCAGGCGGCCGAAGGGGCGCAGGATCTGCAGGTTCTTGGTGATGGCCTCGCCGGCCAGTGAGTTGAGCACCACGTCCAGGCCTTCGCCCTTCGTCAGCGCCATGACGTCGTCTGCAAAGGCCAGGCTGCGCGAGTCGAGCACGTGGTCGGCGCCGTAGCGCAGCGCCAGGCGGCGCTTGTCGTCGTTGCCTGCGGTGGCAAATACCACCGCGCCGCGCGCCTTGGCGATTTGTAGCGCGGCCAGACCCACGCCGCCGGCGGCGCCGTGCACCAGCACGCGTTCGCCCGGCTCCAGCCGCGCCAGGTAGGTCAGCGCATACCAGGCGGTAAGGAAGGTGGTGGGCACGGTGGCCGCTTCCTCGAAGCTCAGACCTTCGGGCATGGGGCCCACGGCGCCGGACGAGGTGGTGACGTGGCTGGCAAAGCAGCCGCTGGCAAAGCCGATCACGCGGTCGCCCACGGCCAAGCCTTCCACGCCGGGGCCGACGCGGGCCACGGTGCCGGCGCATTCCATGCCGATGGTGGGGCCCGAGAAGCCGTCAGCGACGGCCTCTTCGGGCAGCATGTTCATGGCCCACAGCACGTCGCGGAAGTTCAGGCCGGCGGCACGCACCGCGATTTCCACCTCGCCCAGGCCGGGCTCGGCACGCGGTACAGCGCGCAGGGTCAGACCGTCCAGGCCGCCGCTGCCGTTGACCAGGCGCACGCCTTCAGCCGGCGTGGCGGTGGTGGGCAGGGTGACGGCGCGTTCCACGCGGTTCAGCCAGCGGCCGTCGTTGGCCAGCAGCACCTCGGTTTCGGCGCTGTCGGCCACCAGTTCGGCGGCCAGGCGGCGCGCGCTGTCGGCGTTCAGTTCAACCTGCAGGTCCACCGCACGCAGTTCCAGCCCTGGGGCTTCGTTGGACAGCACACGCGCCAGGCCCCAGGCCGCCGCTTGTGCTGGGTCGAAGTCGGTGCCACCGGCCGGGCCGGGCTGGGCACCGCGGCTCACCAGGCGCGCCTTCAGCGGCTTGGGCGACGGGCCGTCGGCCATTTGCTGGCTGTGCGCTAGCGCCAGCAGCGGCACGCAGCGGCGCATCTGCATCACCAGCGGGTCGTCGTGGCGCTCGGCCAGGCCGGCCAGTTGCACCACCACGTCGTGCTCGTGCGCGGCTTCCACAATGGTTTTGGCCAGGTCGGGCGCGTCTTCGTCGCCCGTGACGACCAGGCGGCGCACGGTCTGACCGTGGCAACCCAGGGCTTCGGCCAGCGCGCCGGCAAAGGCAGCGCCAGGGCCGGCAGCGTCGGTCAGCAGCAGCCAGCCACGGGCGGCGGGCTTGGGGGCGGCAGCGGCTTCAGCCGGTTCGGCAGCCGATGTGGCCGGCGCGGCATCGGTGCGGCGGCGGGCCGCCACCACCGTGCAGGGGCCTGCAGCCAGGGCTTGCACCTGTTCCCAACCACCGGCTTGTTCCAGCAGCGCGGGCCAGTCGGCAGGCTGTGGCAGCGCGGCTTCGTCGTCTTGCCACCAATGCGCTTGGCTGCCAAACAGCAGCGTGGCCAGCCGGCCGGGCTGCGGCGCGGCCAGCAACAGCCAGCCGCCGGGTGCGACCGTGCCCGCCAGGCGCGGTAGCGTTTCGGCCGGCCCCTGGGCGGCGGCTTGCAGGCCGTCGCCGGCAATCACCACATCGGCCCAGGCCACCGTCGCGTTTGCCGAGCTTGCTGCGCCTTCGTTGGCGGCCAGGCTGTGTACCGCGCTGCGCACGGCCGGGTGGCTGCCGTGCTGGCGTTGCAGTTGTTCGGCGCGGCCGTCGTCCACCTCGCTCACGGCGTAGTCCACGCCGTTGCCCGGCACGTGCGGCAGCAGCGCGGCGGCGGTGCCGGTGCGTGCGGCGTGCAGTTGCAGCACGCGCACGGCGCGGCCGGGGCGGCGTGCGGCCAGCAGTTGCTGCAGCCAGCCGCCCAGGGCGGTATGGGCGTCGGCCATGAAGGGTGCGCTGTCGCCCAAGGCTTCCAGGAAGCTGGGGTTCAGACCATCGGCAGCGGCTTTTGCGGTGTCGTCAACCGCAGCGTCATCGGGGGGCGCCAGGCGCGAAACCAAGCGGTCCACCACCGGCAGCAGCAGCATCAGTTCGGCCGTCAGGGCCGGGCGCTGGCGCAGCGCCGTTTGCCACAGGGCATCGACATTGGGCTGTACGTGCGCAAACTGCAGGCCGTCGTCGGCCGCCTTCAGCCAGCCGTCGGCTTCAGCCATTTGCTGCAGGGCAGCGGCCAGCGGGCGCAACTCAGCCGGCACGCGGGCCCGGCGCCATAGCGCATTGGCCGCAAAGGGCTCGCCAGCGGTCATGTCGGCTTCGGCATGCAGGCGCTGCAGGGTTTGCGCTGCGATGGCGCCGCACAAGCCGTCGATGAGTGCACCGTCTGCGGCCGTCCAATGCGGTGCGTCGGGCTGCTTCGGCGCTGGCAGCGCGGCCAGGTCGATGGCAGCGGGCAGCGGCAGCGCGGCGGCGGTGTCAGGGCGCCAGCGGTCGGCCAGGTGCAGCGTGTCTTGCCCGGTGCGGAAGTCGACCTTCTGGAATGAGGTGCCATCGGTGACCAACAGGCAGGTGCCGCTGTCGTCGTACAGCGCAAAGCGGGCACGGCCGGCGCGTGGGCTGTCGCGCAGCAGCGTGAGGTCGCACCACAGCGTGCGGGGCAGCGGCGCGAAGGAGCGCAGCCGGTCCACGCGCACAGGGATGCAGGCCAGCGGCTCGTGGTCGCGCTGCGCCAGCAAGGTCACCAGCGCCTGCAGGCAGGCGTCCAGCATGGCCGGGTGGCTGCGGTAGCCGCCTAAAGCGGCCTCGGCATCGCCGAAGGCTTCGGGCAGTTCGATGCGAGCGAAAGCGCGCAGGCCACCGTCATCGGTAGACAGCGATATCGACTTCAGGCCCTGGAACAGCGGGCCGTAGTGCATGCCGCGGCGCACCGTGCCTGCGTAGTGCTCGGCCGTTTCAATGAGGTGCGGCATGGCGGCGCGGGTGGCCTCCAGGTCCAGCGGCGGCGGCCGGTGGCCGGGCTCGGCCAGCGTGATACGGCAGCGTGCGTGCACGGTGGTTTCGTCGTGGTCGCGGGTGGCCACTTCAAAGGTGCCGTCGGCAGCGTCCACGCCGGTGTGCACCCGCGGCCAGGGGCTGTTGCCCGACAGCGTCATGGGCTTCAGAAAGTCCAGGTCTTCCAGCTGCAGAGGCACATCGCCATGCAGGCTGCGGCCGGCGGCCAGCGCCATCTCGATGTAGCCAGCGCCGGGGTACAGCGCCGAGTCCTGGATCACGTGGTCGGCCAGGTAGCCCAGCCGCGTGCGGTCCATCACCTGCTCCCACGACGGCTCGATGTCGGTGGCACGCCAGCCCAGCAACGGGTGTTCGCGTGTGCGTGCGCGCATCATGCCGGCCAGTGGCGTGGTACCGCGCCAGTGGCGCTGGCGCTGCCAGGCGTACAGCGGCATGGGCAAGCGTTGCGCCGGCGTTTGCGACAGGCCGCGCGGGTCCGCCAGGCCCTGGGCGTAGGCCGACAGCACGGCTTGGTCCATCAGTTCGTGTTCAGACACTGCCTGGCCTTCGCGCGGGCGGCGCAGCGTAGTCAACATCTGCACGGCGGTGTCGCGGGCCTTGGCCGTTTGCAGCACGTAGTCGCGCAGCACGGGGTGTGGGCTGATCTCGATCAGCCCGGTCACGCCCAGTTCACCCAGCAGGTGCGTGACGCCGGCCTCGAAGGCCACCGGCTCGCGGATGTTGCGCCACCAGTAGGTGGCGTCCAGCTGCTGGCCGTCGATGACACGGCCTTCCACCGTGGACACAAAGGGGCGCGCGCTGGCGCCGGGTTTCAGATCGGCCAGGCCCTTCACCAGGCCGGCCTGTATGCCGTCCATCGCCTTCGTGTGGAAGGGATAGTCCAGCGTCAGCATGCGCGCGAAGCGGCCGGCCTCCGTCAGTTCAGCGCAGAGCTTTTCCAGCTGCACCGGATCGCCGGCAACGGTCACGGCCGAAGGCGAGTTGATGGCAGCCACTTCCAGGAAGCCGCCGACGCGTTCGATGGCAGCACGGGCTTCTTCAGCCGACACACCCAGCGCGGCCATGCGGCCCATGCCGGCAGTGGCCGACTGCGCCAAGCTGCGCTGGTGGATGACGTGCGTGGCTTGTTCAAGTGACAGCGCGCCGCTGGCCCAGGCGGCCGCGGCTTCGCCCACGCTGTGGCCGATGACCGCGTCAGCCTCGATGCCGGCTTCGCGCAGCACCGTGGTCAAGCCCACCTGGATGGCGAACAGCGTAGGCTGCGCCACCTCGGTCTTGGCCATGCGCGAGTCGGCTTCGTCGCGCAGCAGTTCTTCCAGCAGCGACCAGCCGGCCAGCTTGGTGAAGATGCGGTCGACGTTTTTCACTGCCGCGCTGAAGTGCTCGTGCGCCTGCATCAGCTCACGGCCCATGGCCCACCACTGCGGGCCGTTGCCAGCAAACACAAAGGCCGTGCGCAGGCGCACGTTTTCAACGGCAGCCAATGGGGCCTTGCCCACCAGCAGGCCGGGCACCGGGGTCTTGCCCATGGCAGTGCCGTCGCCGCGCCAGGCGGTCAGGCGCTGCAGGGCCGCTTCGGCCGTATGGGCCTGCAGCACCAGGCGGTGGCCCAGGTGGCTGCGGTGGTGCAGCGCGTTGGCGCGCAGCGTGGGCCAGTCGGCCGCCAGCGGGTCTTGCAGTTGTTCGACCCAGCGGCCGGCCAGCGCGGCCAGCGCGGCTTCAGACTGTGCCGACAGCACCAGCAGTTCGGGTTGCGGCTGTTTGCCCGAACCGGCGTCCACCGTCTGGCGCGCTGGCTGCCTGGGCCGGTATTCCTGGATCACGCAGTGGCCGTTGGTACCTCCAAAACCGAACGAGTTAACGCCGAAGATGAGCGGCTTATCGGTCTGCGGCAACGGGTGCGGCTGGTGCACCACTTCGAGCTTCCAGCCCTCGAAGTCGATCTTCGGGTTGGGTGTCTTGAAGTGCAGATTGGCCGGAATTTCGCGGTGCTTCAGTGCCAGCAGCACCTTGGTGATGCCGGCAATGCCGGCGCCGTTTTCCAGGTGGCCGACGTTCGATTTGATGGAGCCGATGCGCAGTGGCACGGCGCCCCGGTGTTCTTTGCCCAGCACGTTGGCGACGGCTTCGCATTCGATGGGGTCGCCCACCGCGGTGCCGGTACCGTGAGCTTCCAGGTAGTACACGTCGTCGGGCTTGACGCCAGCCTCCGCATACACCTGCTTGAGTAGCGCAGCCTGCGCCACCGGGTTGGGCAGCGCAATGCCCATGGTGCGACCGTCGGAATTGACGCCGCTGGCCAGGATGACGCCCAGGATGCGATCGCCGTCGCGCTCGGCATCTTCCAGCGACTTCAGCATCAGGAAGCCACCGCCCTCGGCGCGGACATAGCCGGCGCCGTTGGCGTCGAACGAGGTGCAGCGCCCGGCCTGCGACAGCATCGAAGCCTTCGAGAAGCCCACGTAAGAAGCCGGTGACAGCAGCAGGTTCACCGCGCCCACCAGGGCCTGCGTGCATTCGCCGTGGCGAATGGCCTGCACCGCCTGGTGCAGTGCCACCATGCCCGACGAGCAGGCGGTGTCCACCGTCATGCTCGGGCCCTTGAGGTCGAAGATGTAGGACACGCGGTTGGACGCGATGCTCATCGACAAGCCCAGGTTGGTGTAGGCGTTGACGATCTCTTCGTTCACGATCTCGGCGTAATCGCGACTGGACAAGCCCACATAGACGCCCGTCTTGCTGCCTGCCAGCGCACCCGGCACCAGCCCGGCGTCTTCAAAGGTCTCCCAGGCCAGTTCCAGCAGCAGGCGCTGCTGCGGGTCCATCTGCGCGGCCTCGCGCGGCGAGATGCCGAAGAAGTCGGCGTCAAAGCCGTCCACCTGCTCCAGGTAGCCGCCGGCGAAGGTGTACGAACGGCCTGGTGTGCTGCGGTCAGCGTCCAGGAATCCCTTGTCCCAGCGGCCTTCAGGGAAGTCCTTGATGGGGTCGATTCCTGCCTTCAGGTGCTGCCACAGGTCATCGGGGTTCTGGACGTTGCCTGCGTAGCGGGCGCTCAGGCCGATGACGGCGATGGGTTTTGGTGCCATGGTGTGGTGCGAAGGAGGAATGGTTGTGGTCATGGATGCGTCTTGCAGGCGTTCGGCTCTTCGATGACTTGGAAGAGTCTAATTTGTATCTGGTTGTGTCTCAACTGGGATCTTGGGATCTTGATTTCTTTGCGAACCGCTTCCTGAACAAAATCAAGCTGAAATCACTCTGCCTTTCGTGTTTCGGCGGGCGGGCTACGCGCTTGAGCTTTCGTGGGGCGGTGAAAGCGCATCACTGTTACCAGCAGGGCAGCCTGTTGTGCGTTATTGCCGCCTTTGCCAGTGGACCGCTGCCCCGTCGGCGTGATCGAGGCCAAGCAGGGCGAGGCCGGTGAACACCTCACCGCCACGGAAAGCCAGACCGCGCGCTACGCCTCGGCCTACCTGAAATGGTGTCAGGACCGCACGTCGTTGCGGTGCACTGTCGGCAGGCCCGGGACTTCTATGCCGAGATGTGCTGCATCGACCGCCGGAATCCCCAGCCGCCTGGCCACCGCCTGCCCGGTCCCAGTACCCGCCCCCTTTCAGATCGCCCGGTCGAGATGCGTGTAGCCCCCATCGACCACGATCCACTGCCCCGTCGTGTGGATCGACCGAGGCGACAGGAGGAACACCACCGTGTCGGCGATCTCCTCCGGCGTCGTCATGCGCCGGCCCAGTGGAATACGCCGCTTGATGGCGGCCCGTGCGGCGGCTGGATCCGGCAGTCGGTCCAGCTCCTGGCGGTACATCGGCGTCATCACCTCGGCCGGGATCACCGCGTTGACCCGGATGCCGTCGTCCCGCAGCGCCGCCGCCCATTCGCGTGTCAGACCGAGCAGCGCGCCCTTGCTGGCGACGTAGCCGCTGGTGTCGCCCTGGCCCGTCAGCGCGGTCTTGGAGCCGATGTTGACGATGGCCGCACCGCCCGCCGGGCCGTGTGCGCGCAGGTGCGGCAGGCACAGGTGGGCCATCAGGTAGCAGTGGGTCAGGTTGCGGTCGATCGACTGCACGAAGGCGCTGCGGCCCGCCGTCAGTCCGACATGGTCGTTGACGCCGGCGTTGTTCACCAGGCCGTGCAGCCCGCCGAGTGTTTCGGCCGCCCGCGACACGGCGCCTTCCCGGGCCAGTGTCAGCCGCGCGGGGGGCTGGCGTGGTGCCGCTCGCCCAGGGGCGACGGGGGCGAGGCGAGCAGCCGCCGCACGGCCGCCGCCACGGCCTCGACTTGCCCCAGCGCGCCGTCGCGGTGGCGCTGCGCGAACGCGGCCGCGCCGGGATAGTGCTCGGGCGCGGCACGGCGCAGCGTTCCCTGCATGTCGGTGTCGAGG
Source organism: Sphaerotilus sp. (assembly GCF_034519685.1). Taxonomy (GTDB): domain Bacteria; phylum Pseudomonadota; class Gammaproteobacteria; order Burkholderiales; family Burkholderiaceae_C; genus Sphaerotilus. The sequence goes on from NZ_JAXHOF010000006.1 coordinate 889,914, forward strand.
GCGCCGGGATCGAGGCTCAGCGTGGAGAAAGGGTGTGGCTGCAGAGCCTGCTCGGCAGCCACCACGCGCATGAACTGGTCCATCCCCGCCTTGGCCGCGCTGTAGAGCGACAGCCCGGCGTGGGCGCGCACGGCCGCACCCGAGGTGATCTGCGCCACGACCTTGCGGCCGGGGCAGGACTGGAAATGCCCCATCGCGGTGGCGAGGAAGGTGATGCCCGAGACGAGGTTGACGTTCAGCGCGTCGATCACCTCGCCGACCGGCCGGTTCGACGCCGGGCCGAGCGGCTGCACCGTGCCGGCGTTGTGCAGCACCAGCAGCTCGGTGACCGACAGCGGATCGATCCCGACCAGCGCCTCGGCGAGCGCCTGCGCGACCGCCGCCGGCTGCGCCAGATCGACCCGCACCGAGTCCGCCGTCGGCGCCGAGCGCGACAGCTCGATCACCCGCCAGCCCTCGGCCTGCCACTGCGTGACCAGCGCCCGCCCGAGGCCGCGCGAGCCGCCCGTGACCAGCGCCAGCCGGGTGTTCACAGCACCACCTTGCGCGCGTGCAGCGCCTCGGCCTGACCGCTCGGCGCGCGGCACTCGATGCCGCGCAGCGCCATCAGCCCCTGGAACGTCGCCTCGGTGAACCAGCCCTTCGAGCGCTGCGAGCCGAAGTGCTTCATCAGGTGGCGCACCTTGCGCTTCGCGATGTCCGCCGGCAGTGGCACATAGACATTCGGCTGGCCGAGGTCGCCTTCGTATTTCGGGATCTCGTACTCCAGCACGAGGTGGTCGCGCCAGGCCTGCCAGGTCAGCTCGGCGACGGTGCGGTGGTCCTGGTGGCGGTCTTCCAGGCGGTGGGTGAGCACCACGTCGGGCGTGATGCGCCGGCCCAGGTCGGCGAGGAAGGCTTTCAGACGCGCGGTCTCGGACGGGAAATGCGCATCGCTGAAATCGCCGATCACCACCTCGGCCGAGGCCGCGCCCTTCAGCAGCGCCTTGGCGCTGCGCCGCGCCTCGTCGGCCCGCTCGCCCGGGGCGCTCAGCACGACCCAGGTAATGTGGACTTCGGGCACCTCGGCCAGCCAGCGCAGCACCGCGCCGCTGCAGCCGATCTCGATGTCGTCGCTGTGCGCGCCGAGGCAGAGCAGGTCCAGCCGCGTGCGGCCCGCCGCCGGGTTCAGGGGCAGCATGACGACGACACCGCCGCAGCCGGGGCGACCTGCTCCGGCTTCCAGACCATCCAAGGGCAGTGGCCCTTGCCCTCCATGCGGTCGTAGCCGATCTTGTCCTTGAAGGTGTCCATCGGCTGCCAGAAGCCGCGGTGGCGGAAGGTGCCGAGCTGGCGCTGGGCGATGAGCCGCTGGAAGGGCGCCTCGACCAGTTCATCGCCTTCTTCGAGCACGTCGAAGATCTCCTTGCGCAGGCAGAAGAAGCCGGCGTTGATCCAGTACGGCCGCTCGTTGAGCGGGCCGAAGCTGGTGACGATGCCGTTGTCGTCGTCGTGCAGCGCGTGGAAGCTCTGCGGCGAGGGCACGGTGGCGAAGCTGGCGGTGACGCCGCTGGCGCGGAACTCGGCGAGGTGCTGGTCGAGCGGCAGGTCGCTCAGGCCGTCGGCGTAGTTGGCGAGGAACTCCTCGTCGTCGCCCAGGTACTTGCGGGCGCGCAGCAGGCGCTGGCCGATGTTGGCGTGCAGGCCGGTGTCGACGAAGGTGATCTTCCAGTCCTGCAGGTCGCTGTGGATCAGATCGACCTTGCGCCCGCCCTCGCTGAGCACGAAGTCGTTGGACAGCGCCTCGTTGTAGTTCAGGAAGTATTCGCGGATCAGGTCGCCGCGGTAGCCGAGGCAGAGGATGAACTCCTTGTGGCCGAAGTGCGCGTAGTAGCGCATCAGGTGCCACAGGATCGGGCGCACGCCGATGTTGACCAGCGGCTTGGGGATGGTGTCGGAGTGCTCGCGCAGCCGCGTGCCGAGTCCGCCGCAGAAGAGGACGACTTTCATGGGGAAGGGCCTTTCGGTTCGGATTCGTGGGGGCTGACGGTGTCGCCGAGGACGCGCAGCAGGCCGGCGTGTTCGAGTGCGGTGGCCGCCTGCTCGACCTGCTCGAACGGCAGCCGGGCGCGTTCGGCGATGGCCAGCAGGTCGCGGGTGCCGTCGGCCTGGTTGAGCACCCACAGCAATGCGTGCTCGAACGCGCCCGGCGCGCTGCCGCCCACGCTGCCGTAGAGGCCGCGCTTGCCGAGGCGTGGTTCGCCCTTGGGGCTGAGGTTGAGCGGGGTGCGGTTGGCGTCGAGTACGGAGGCGAGCCGGGCCAGCGTCTGCAGTGCGGTGGCGAGCTGCGCGGGGCGGATCAGCGTCAGGTCGTCGGCGCTGGTGTGGTACTCGGCGTAGGTGCTGTTGGGCGACCGGGTCAGGCGGCCCATGGGCAGGTCGAAGCCGGGGGAGCAGAACTGGCGCTCGTCGTAGCCGTAGGGCTCGAAGTCGAGCATCCGGGCGTCGGTGCCGCGCAGGACGTGGGCGGCGGCGCGGTCGGTGAGCGTGTCGCCGCGGCGGCTGGGCTTGTAGTGCAGTGGCGCAGCATCGCCCAGCAGCCCGAGCACCAGGCCGGCGCGCACGCGGCCCAGGCGCGCCTCGTTGCGCGACAGCCAGGCCAGCGAGCCGATCGTGCCCGGCCCGAAGATGAAGCGCCACGTCAGGCGCGGCTTCGTCGGCGCGTGGTGCAGCGCCCGCGCCAGTTCGACTGCGACGGCGATGCCGGTCAGGTTGTCGTTGGCCAGCGACGGGTGGCAGGTGTGCGTGTAGACCAGCACCTCGTCCGCGCACTGGCCGGGGACCACCGACTCGGCGTAGCTCAGATGCCCCGGCGCCAGCGTGGCGTCGATCACCACTTCGTACGGCCCCGGCCCGAGCCGCTCACGGTCGCGGTGGCGCAGGCAGAAGCCCCACTGCTCGCGGTAGTAGCTGGTGCGGTAAGGGATCCAGTCCGGACGGTCCGGCAGCGAATGCAGGTGCGGCTGCAGCTCGTCGAGTGTCATCGTGCAGCGCACGGGCACCGAGTAGCCCATGACGTGCAGGTTGTGGGCACGGACGTCCACCACGCGGCGCCCGTCGGCGTCGGCGATCCACGCATCGCGCAGGTTCCACTCGCGCGGGATCTCCCAGTCGAAGGCGGGCGTGCCGCTCGGGACTTCGGTGCGGATCAGCGGGATGCGCGCGCCGATGTGGTCCAGCGTCTGGCGCACGCCGTCGCCGGTCAGGCTGCGGCCGAGCGGGTAGAGCGCCTCGATCAGCGCCCAGGCGTCGGCGGCGGCCGCGCGGGCCGCGTCGTCGGGGATCAGGGCGTCGAGCAGCATCAGGGTGTTCCGTGCGCGGCGAGGCCGGCGGCGTAGCGCTGGCGGTGGGCCGCGTCGTCGAAGTCGGGGCCGTCGCGGTCGCGGTCGGACATCGCGCTCACCGGCAGCGGCCACGTCAGACCGAACGCCGGGTCATCCGCCCGCCAGCCGGCGGAGAGGTCGCTGCGGTAGGCCTCGGTCATCATGTAGAAGACCTCGCTGTCGTCCACCAGCGTCTGGAAGCCGTGCGCCACGCCGCGTGGAATCCACAGCGCGTTGCCCAGCGCCGCGTCCAGCGTGACCGACACCGTGGCGCGGTAGGTCGGCGACTCGGGGCGCAGGTCGATCAACTGGTCGAACACCCGCCCACGTGTGCAGCGCACCAGCTTGCACTCGGTGGCCGGCGGCCACGCGAAGTGCATGCCGCGCAGCGTGCCGGCGCGGACGTTGAACGAGGTGCTGGCCTGCACCATCGCCGCGTCCAGGCCTTGTCCACCGTGTGCGGCGAAGGTCTCGCGGCACCACGTCCGCGCAAACGAGCCGCGCGCGTCGACCATCGGCGCGAGGCGGATGTGCCGCACGCCGTCGATCGCCGTCGACTCGAAGACCAGGCTCAACGCGCGCTCCAGTACAGATCCTCGTCCACCTGCCCGGTGCGCTGCAGGTACTGCAACTGCTTCAGGCGGGTGTAGGCGCGCCAGCGGTGGTCGGCCTCGGTGAAGTCGATGCGCTGGAACAGGCTGGCCAGTTCCTCGGCGCCGCGCTTGGCAGTCCAGCGGGCGACAAAACCGGGCAGGCGCGTCTCGATCTTCTCGAACGAGACGCGGTAGCTGCGGTTGTCCGCGCTCGGCGGGCCGGCGCTGACCTCGCAGCCGGGGAAGGCGGCGGCCACCAGCGCGGCGATTTCGCGCACGCGAAAATTCTCGTCCGTGCGGCCGACGTTGAAGACCTCGCCGTTGATGGCGTCGGCCGGCGCCTCCACCGCACAGCGCATCGCCTCGCAGATGTCCTCGACGTGGACGATCGGCCGCCACGGGCTGCCGTCGCTGACCATGGCGATGCGGCCGGTCGTGCGGGCCAGCGCGCAGAGGTCGTTGAGCACGATGTCGAAGCGCATGCGCGGCGACGGGCCGTAGGCGGTGGCGTTGCGCAGGAAGACGACGCTGAAGTCGCGGCTTGCCATCGGCGTCACGTCGCGCTCGACCAGCGTCTTGCACACCGCGTAGGCGGTCTGCGGATTCACGGGCGATCGTTCGTCCAGGAACGCGCCCGCGTCCCCCGCGCCCACGCCGTAGACGCTGCACGACGAGGCGTAGACGAAGCGCTTCACGCCGGCCTCGCGCGCCGCCTGGGCGATGCGCACGGAGCCTTCGTGGTTGATCTTCATCGTGATCTCGGGGCGGTTCTGGCCCAGCGGATCGTTGGACAGCTCGGCCAGGTGGATCACCGCGTCGAAGCCGGCGAAATCGGCCGGCTCGACGGTGCGTAGATCCTTGTAGAGCGTGCGGGCGCCGAGGCGGGCGGCCAGCGGGTCGTGGTAGAGCCGGCCGTCGCCATAGAAGCCGATGTCGAGGCCGGTGACTTCGTGGCCCGCGGCTTCGAGCCAGGGAGCGAGGCGGGCGCCGATGTAGCCCTCGGTGCCGGTGACGAGAATTTTCATGGGGTGCAGCTCGGTGAACGGGTCAGGAGGTCAGGCTCAGAACACGGTGACTTCGGGGATCGGCACGACGAACTGCCCGCCCCATTCGCGGATGTAGGCCGCGTCACGGGCGATCTCGTCCTTCAAGTTCCACGGCAGGATCAGCACGTAGTCGGGCTTGGCCTCGCGGATCGCGGCCGGGGCCAGGATCGGGATGCGGGTGCCGGGGGTGAACTTGCCCTGCTTGTAGGGGTTGGCGTCCACGGTGAAGTCGAGGAAGTCGGTGCGGATGCCGCAGTAGTTCAGCAGCGTGTTGCCCTTGCCCGGCGCGCCGTAGCCGACGACGGTCTTGCCGCGCGCCTTGGCGTCGATCAGGAAGGCCAGCAGCTTGCGCTTGGTCTCGCGCACGCGTTCACCGAAGCCCTGGTAGCGCTCCGCGCCGAGGAAGCCGTCGGCGATCTCGCGTTCGCGCAGCGCGTGGACCCGCTCGCCGACCGGGCGTGCGGTGCCGTTCACGTGCTCGTCGGTGTGGCGCGCGAAGATGCGCAGCGAGCCGCCGTGCGTGGGCAGCTCCTCCACGTCGAACAGCGTCAGCCCGTGGTGGGCGAAGACCCGCTCGACCGTGACCAGCGAGAGGTAGCTGAAGTGCTCGTGGTAGATGGTGTCGAACTGCACGCCCTCGATCAGGCGCAGCAGGTGCGGGAACTCCATCGTGATCGTGCCGCCCGGCGCGAGCAGGTCTTTCATGCCGCCGACGAAGTCGTTGAGGTCGGGTACGTGGGCCAGCACGTTGTTGCCGAGCAGCAGGTCCGCTTTCCCGTGTTCGCGGGCAATGTCGGCGGCGGAGTCGCGGCCCATGAAGCGCACCGTCGTCGGAATGCCCTTGTCGATGGCCACCTGGGCGACGTTGGCGGCCGGCTCGATCCCGAGCACCGGGATGCCAGCGGCGACGAAGTGCTGGAGCAGGTAGCCGTCGTTGCTGGCGATCTCCATCACGCGGCTGTGTGCGCCCAGCTTGAAGCGATCCGCGGCCATCACGGCGTAACGTCGTGCATGTTCGACCCAGCTCGACGAGTAGGACGAGAAGTAGGCGTACTCGCTGAAGATCGAGTCCGGCGCCACGAACTCCTGCAGCTGCACCAGGTGGCAGTCGTCGCAGACGTAGGCGTGCAGCGGGTAGAACGGCTCCATGTCGCCGAGCTGGTCGGGCGCGATGTGCGTCTGGCACAGCGGGCTCATGCCCAGATCGACGAAGCTGGTGCGCAGCGGCGCCTGGCAGAAGCGGCATTCGAGGGCGGAGGTGCGTGTCGTCATGTCGGCAGGGGCGGCGGTTCGGGTGGAAGGTGGCTGGCGGGTGGGGGGGCGGCGGCTCAGGCGCCCAGGCGCTTGGTCCAGCGGGTGAACGTTTCCCAGACCGGGTTGGCGCGGCTGGTGGACATCACCGCCGCCGCCATCGCATCCGGCAGGTAGAGCGCCCCGCTGGCCCAGGCCAGCATCGCGGCGCGCTGCACCTCGTTGTAGCCAGGGCAGACCTTGAGCGAGTCGCGCATCAGGCACCACAGGCTGCCGGCGGTGTCCTCCGGGAAGGGATGCGCGTCGCGTGCCCAGCGCCAGGAGGTGATGCGGTGGCGCACATGGGTGGGCAGCATCAGGAAGGGGCCGTCCACGACGATGCCCGAGCGTTCGCGCAGCAGCGCCATCGTCCGGTCGCGGCTGCGCTCGACCAGGCTGACTTCGAGGCCGATGCTGCCGCTGTAGTTGCCGCGGTAGCCGGGGGCGGCCTGTGTGTCGGGCTTGCGGTGCAGGCGGTAGCCGCCGAGCGGTCGGTTGGCGCCGACCACCAGTCCGTGGAAGGGCGCGGTGATGAAGGGCACGGTGTCGGTGCAGATCGGCCAGTCTTCGGGCTTGACGGGAAAGTAGGGTGCGACGGCCGAGCGGCGGTAGAGGTTGCCGCTGCCGGGCGGGCCGGCGTAGTGGCCGAGTGCTTCGATGATCGACACGACATCACCGTCATGGCGCAGGAACGGGATCACGCCGCCCAGCAAGGCCCCTTCGGCGTCGATCAGGCGCATCGGGTAGTGGACCTTGGCCGTGTCGGCGTGCGCCAGCGACAGGCAGGTGGCCATCGCGTCGTCGTCGAGCACGTCGTCCGCGTCGAGCCAGACGATCCACTCGCCCCGCGCGGCCCCGATGCCCAGGTTGTAGCCCTGGCCCTGGCCGATGTTGACCTTCTGGCGCACCAGCCGCACCCGGTCACCGTAGCGGGCGATCACCGACAGCGAGTCGTCGGTCGAGCCGTTGTCCACCACGATCACCTCGCAGCCGGGCAGCGTCTGGCGCAGGGCCGAGTCGATCGCGGCGCCGAGGAAGCGGGCGTAGTTGTAGTTCAGGACGACGATCGAGACTTGCATCGGGGATACCGGGGGTGGTGGAACGCTCAGGCTCCGGTGTTCAGGAAACTGAATCGTAAATGAACGTAACTTATGCGTCGTGAGGGATTGGGTGTTGGGGATATCGGCAAGCTGAAAAAAATCCGGAGTGGCGGCGCTGCGACTGGCTGCATGTGGACAGAGCGAGCCGCCGTTTAGGATGCCGTCCATCACAGTGAAAGGCACGGGCCCCATGCAGCTCTACATCGGCAACAAGAACTACTCGTCCTGGTCCATGCGGCCCTGGGTGCTGCTGCGGCAGTTCGGCATCCCGTTCGACGAGGTGATGGTGCGCTTCGACAGCTTCGACGCCGGATCGGTGTTCAAGACGACGCTGGCCGGGCTCTCGCCGACGGGCAAGGTGCCGCTGCTGGTCGAGGACGACGGGCTGGTGGTGTGGGACACGCTGGCCATGGCCGAGTACCTGGCCGAGCGCCATCCGGAGCGGGCGCTGTGGCCGCAGGATGCGCGCCGCCGGGCCCGTGCCAGATCGATCTGTGCCGAGATGCATGCGGGCTTCACGGCGCTGCGCAGCCATTGCCCGATGAACATCGAGGCCTCGCTGCCCGACATCGGCGCGCAGGTGCTGGCCGGACAGCCGGCCGTGCGGGCCGATCTGGACCGGCTGACGGCGATGTGGACTGCGGCGCTGGCCGACAGTGGCGGCCCCTTCCTGTTTGGCACGTTCACGGTCGCGGATGCGTATTTCGCGCCGGTGGTGGCGCGGCTGCGGACCTATGCGCTGCCGGTGCCGCCGGTGGTCGCAGACTGGATGGCACAGGTCTGGGCGGCGCCCGGCGTGGCGGCCTGGGTGGCCGATGCGCTGGCGGAGCAGGATTTCCTGGACTTCGAGGAGCCGTACCGCAAGGCGCGGTGACGGGCCCCGGCGGCCCCGCTGCGGGGCCTGCCGACCGATCAGTCGCCGTGGACCTCGGCCAGCAGCGACTCCCGCGTGGCGGCGGCTTCCTGCAGCAATGCCTGCAGCGGGCGCGAGCGGTTGGCGGGCAGCAGCTGATCTTCTGCCGGCACCGTGTCGTCCGGCACGAAGCAGTCCAGGGCCATGGTGCGCGCCAGTGTGCGCTCGGCCGGGGTGGTGGCCACCTTCTGCAGCACGATCTGCATCGACGCCGCCTTTTCGCGGCGGCAGTTCTTGCGGTTCAGGTCACGGTAGCCGGACGCTTCGATCTGGAAGCGGTGGGTGAACCAGCCGAGCTGCCAGAAGGTCTCGGTGTAACAGGTCCAGGAGTTCTCGTTGAGGGCGCGCAGGTGGGTCGGATCGCGCCAGGCGGTCGGCGAATGTTCGCAGGGCACTTCGATGACGAAGCGGCCACCGTCGCGCAGCAAGGTCAGCGCCTGCGTCATCAGCCGTGCCAGGTCCGGCGTCTGCACCAGCACGTTGCCCGCGCAGAGTTCGGCGAACTGCCCCGCTTCGAGGCGCACCGGACCGCAGAGCTGACCATGGGCCAGCAGCGGCAGTGTCTGCGGCTGGCCGAGGTCGAGCAGCAGATCCGGTTCGGCCTCGGGGCGGCTGTCGATGTTCAGCCAGCCGATGCGGTAGCCGGTGCCGGCGCCGATGTTCAGGCGCAGCGGGCGCCACGGCTGCGGGTCGCGGGTGCGCACATTGGTCTGGCCGTAGCCGCTGACGAAGGCCAGCATGTCGGCGAAGGCTTCGGCCGGATCGAGTTCCTCGAAGCCGGCCATCTGCGTGCGGGCCAGATCGAACCAGGCGGGTGTGCCGAATTCCTGCGCGAAGAAGGTGTCGAGCGTGTCGGTGTCGATCCAGCAGGTGGCGTCCTCGTAGAAGCTGGCCGTGGCGGCGTGGGGGACGCGCTCGCTGATGACGGGGGTGCCCAGGCTGAGGCAGTGCGCCAGCGTGATCGGCTCGAAGCGGCTGGTGTCGTGCGGACGCAAGTGCAGCACGGCCTTGGCCTGCCGGATGTAGGCGTCGCGCTCGCCCGCGTAGACCGGCCGGTCGAACTGGCTCACCGTCAGGCCGGTGTCCTCGATGCGCTTGATGAGGCGGCGGATGCGCTCGTTCTGCGGACCGATCACCAGCAGGTCGAGCGGCCGATCTTCCAGCGCCAGGGCCGGCGCCTGCCCGTCTGCCGCCAGGTAAGGTGCGTGGACGAAGGGCACCAGCGGCACGTCATCCGGGTGCTCGGTGTAGACCTCCAGATTGGCCGGGTCGTGGTCCACGACGGCCGAGCGGCGCAGCAGCTCCAGGTAGGCGGGGGAGACTTGTGTGCCTTCGTGCCCGAGTGACTCCAGGTTCACGAAGACGCAGGTGTGCTGCAGGCACTGGTTGGCGTCGAAGCCCAGGTGGGCGCCGAAGACGAAGTTGATCGCGTCATGGCGCAGCCGGTTCTTGGACAGGCTGACCCGGGCGCCCAGCCGCCGGAACTGGTAGCGGAAGTAGCGAGCGGGGTCGATCAGGCTCAGCGCATGTGACTGGCCCTGGGGCTGGACAACGCACAGATGGATATCCGGCAGGTTCATGAGCGGGGGCTCCGTGCAAAGCGTGCAATGGGTCCGGGCCAGTCTATGCAGGCACGCCCGAAGGATCGGGTCGATCAGGGCGGCCAAACGCGGCTACTTTTCCAGCGGCTGGAGCTGGCGCAGCACGCCCAGGTTGTGGGTGGCGAGGTGGCTGCCGCGGCCGTGCACGGCGCCTTCCAGATCGGGCCGTTCGCCGATCTCCAGGCAGCGCTGCCAGGCGCCTTCGATCATCGGCAGCAGCTCGCCCGCGCGGGCTGGCTCGCTGGCGGCCCAGTCGAGCAGCAGGTCGCCCAGCGCGAAAAAGAAGTCGGGCGAGCGGTCCCAGCGCGCCATGCTGTCCGAGGCGCGCTGCACGCCGTCGGCGTGGCGACCGCAGCACTTGAGCGCGTGCAGGCTGCGCACGCTCAGGTCGTGCAGCCAGGCGGGTGCTGCGGCCTGTTCCGCCAGCCGTGTCTCGGCCTGGGCGAAGCAGTGCAGGGCCTCGGCGTGGCGGCCGTAGACGTCGTGGTCCTTGCCGAGCTGGTACCAGAGATAGGGGTCGTCCGGGTGGTCGTCGAGTGCGCGCTGCAGCAGGGCGGCGTTGCGACCGGCCTTGCGGTCCAGCGCGACGCCGCTGTAGCCGTCATGCCCGACCCGCAGCGGCAGGCGCCGCACGGGCAGCGTGTGCTGAGGCTGCTCGTGGATGCGGCCGGCGTAGCGCACATGGCCCGGCAGCAGGCGGCTGATCCAGCTGGAGGCGATGCTGGTGTGGTCTTGCGGCCCGTGGTCGCTGTCCACCCGCACCGCACCGACGAAATCGGGCCGCAGCGTGCGCAGCGTGGCCAGGGTCTCGCCGCCGCGGGCCAGCCATTCATCACCGTCGAGCACGATGTGCCAGTCGGCGCCGGCCCGCTCCAGCGCGGTGTTGCGGGCGAGGCTGAAGTCATCGCACCAGGCCAGGTGCGACACCTCGGCGCCGGCGGCGCGGGCGATGGCGACGGTGTCGTCCTGCGACCCGGTGTCGACGACGACCATCCGGTCGACCCAGGGGCGCAGGCTGTCGAGGGCGCGGCGCAGGCGCGGGGCCTCGTCGCGCACGATCATGGCGGCAGCCAAGGTGTAGCGCTGCATTCAAGCACCCCGGTGGGCAGCGGTCGGCCTCTGCTGGTCGTCCAGGCGAAACCGGTTGACCGCTTCGATCAGTCGATGTGCCTGCTGGTTCAGGCTGGAGGCCGCCGAGGCGCTTTCCTGCACCAGCGTGGCATTCTGTCGGGTCATGCTGTCGAGTTCCTGTACCGAGTGCTCGATGTCGCCTATGCCCGTGCTCTGCTCGCTGGATGTGCTGCTGATCGCGTCGATCGTTTCGCAGACGCGCCGCACACTGGCGACGATCTCGTCCATCGTGGAGCCGGCTTGGGTGACCAGTTGGGTGCCTGATCCCACCTTCTCGACGCTGCTGTTGATCAGGTGGCGGATTTCGGTGGCGGCGGCGGCACTGCGCTGCGCCAGATGGCGCACTTCGCTGGCGACGACGGCGAAACCGCGCCCCTGCTCGCCCGCCCGTGCGGCCTCCACGGCAGCGTTGAGTGCCAGGATATTGGTCTGGAACGCAATGCCGTTGATGACGCCGATGATGTCGGCGATCTTTTTCGAACTCGCATCGATCTCGTCCATCGTGGCGATCACCTGTGCCACCACCTGTCCCCCGCGCTGGGCCACTTCAGTGGCCGTGCCGGCGAGTTCGCTGGCGGTGCGGGCGGACGTGGCGGTTTGCTGGACCGTGCTGATCAGTTGCTTCATCGCACCGGTGGTGGCCTGCAGGTGGCTGGCGGTCTTTTCGGTGCGTCGGGCCAGTTCGGAGTTTCCATTGGCGATTTCGCACGAGGCCGTGTCGACGTGCAGTGCCGTGGCGCGGACTTGCACGATGGCGTGCTCGATGCCCTGGAGTGCTTCGAGCAAGGTGCCAGAAGCTTGGTCGACCGGACTCTGGCCCCGGGTACGCAGATCGATCTGTCCGCTGGTGTCCAGCAGTGTGTCGGTGATCTGGACCAGATGCTCGGCGGTACGGAAGTCGGCGCGAGCCCGCTGCGCCAGCATGATCAGGATGCCGGCCTCGGCGATCACGTACAGCGCATGTTCGATCACGTGCATCAGGCCCGGTTCGGTGAAACAGATCGGACCCCAGCCCCATGTCTGGAAGTAGTTGAACGTCAGGTGGTGGATGGCGATGGTCGCGGCGGCGGCGACCACCGGAAGCGTGTGCCGGTACACCACCGTCACCGCCAGGAACGCAAACACGGCGAAGTGGGCCTCGGGGCGACCCTGCGCCACATGGATGAGCAGCCCGACCATCGCCATGCCGAGCGCGGGCAAGGCAATGCGGCTGGCGGTGCCTGCCTGTGAGATCCGGGCGACCACCAGGGACAGGGCCAGGATCAGGCTGCCGACCAGCAGCGGCAGCATGACGGAGCCTGCGATCAGCCCGTAGCAAAGGGCGCCGGCCATCACCAACAGGCTCGTGATCAGGAGTGATCGGTCGTCGGGATGCAGTGCAGGCATGGAAGCGGTCCGGAATGCGTGTCAAACACGCACTCTAGGAGCGAGGCCGTGCTGTCAAATCCCGCAATAAGCGACTTTGCCCAGACCATTCCCGGTACGTGATCCGGAAATGAAAAAAGCCCGTTCAGTGAACGGGCTTTTCAGAATTTTGGTGGCGCTTCACGGACTCGAACCGCGGACCTGTGGATTATGATTCCATCGCTCTAACCGACTGAGCTAAAGCGCCAACAGCCCGCTATTATGCAGATGCTCCCTGGGTTGAGCAAGCGTTTTCTGCCGAAATATTTGGTTCGGGTCTTGCTACCCTTGAAGTCCGCCCGCAACCCACCGAGACCTGTCCCATGAGCCCACTCCATTCGATCCCTGGCCGCACCAAGAAGCTTCCTCCCCTGCGCGTCGGCGTGGGCGGGCCGGTCGGCTCGGGCAAGACGACGCTGGTTGAGATGCTGTGCAAGACGATGCGCGAGCGCTGGGACCTGGTGGTCGTCACCAACGACATCTACACCAAGGAAGACCAGCGTCTGCTGACCGTGGCCGGTGCGCTCGACCCGGAGCGGATCATGGGCGTGGAGACCGGCGGCTGCCCGCACACGGCGATCCGCGAGGACGCCTCGATCAACCTCGAAGCCGTGGACCGGATGCTGGAGAAGTTCCCCGATGCCGACATCGTCTTCATCGAGTCGGGCGGCGACAACCTGGCCGCGACCTTCAGCCCGGAGCTGTCCGACCTGACGATCTACGTCATCGACGTGGCGGCAGGCGAGAAGATCCCGCGCAAGGGCGGCCCCGGCATCACCAAGAGCGACCTGTTCGTGATCAACAAGACGGACTTGGCGCCCCATGTTGGTGCGAATCTGGACGTGATGCGCGCTGACACGGTGCGCATGCGGCCGAACCGCCCGTTTGTCATGACCAATCTCAAGACCCGCGAGGGGCTGGCCGAGGTGATCGCGTTCATCGAGCACAAGGGCCTGCTCGTGGCTTGATCTGTCGCAGGCGGGCGCGGGTTGTCTCCGAGGACAAGTGAGCATGCGGTTTCTAAACTGGCAGGCTCCTTGACCCCGAACCCGAAAAGAGACGCCATGAGTGACACGATCAAGTACCTGCTCTCCGAAGAGCAGATGCCCAAGGACTGGTACAACCTCGCCGCCGACCTGCCGGTGCCGCTGCCCGCGGTGCTGCACCCGGGCACGATGCAGCCGGTCGGGCCGGACGACCTGGCGCCGCTGTTCCCGATGTCGCTGATCCTGCAGGAGGTGTCCACCGAGCGGCGCATCGAGATCCCCGAGCCCGTTCGGCAGATCTTCCGCCAGTGGCGCCCGGCCCCGCTGTACCGCGCCCGCCGGCTGGAGCAGGCGCTCGGCACCCCGGCCAAGATCTACTACAAGTACGAGGGCGTCAGCCCCGCCGGCTCGCACAAGCCCAACACCGCCATCCCGCAGGCCTTCTTCAACCGTGAGGCCGGCATCCGCAAGCTGACCACCGAGACCGGCGCCGGCCAGTGGGGCACGTCGCTGTCGTTCGCGGGCGCGCTGTTCGGCATCGAGGTGCAGGTGTTCCAGGTGCGGGTCTCGTTCAACCAGAAACCCTACCGCCGCGCCGTGATGGAGACCTACGGCGCCACCTGCGTCGCCTCGCCGTCCGAGCTGACGCAGTCGGGCCGGGCCATCCTCGCGCAGCGCCCCGACCACCCGGGCAGCCTCGGCATCGCGATCTCCGAGGCGGTCGAACTCGCCGCGCAGCGCGACGACACCAAGTACGCGCTCGGCTCGGTGCTCAACCATGTGCTGCTGCACCAGACCATCATCGGCGAGGAGGCGATCCTGCAATTGGAGATGGCCGGCGACGACCCGGATGTGGTGGTGGGCTGCACCGGCGGCGGCTCCAACTTCGCCGGCATCGCCTTCCCGTTCATCGGCATGCAACTGCGCGGCGGGCCAAACGCCAAGAAGCGCCGCATCGTCGCGGTCGAGCCGGCCGCCTGTCCGTCGCTGACGCGCGGCAAGTACGCCTACGACTTCGGCGACACCGCGCACCTGACGCCGCTGACCAAGATGCACACGCTGGGCTCGACCTTCACGCCGCCGGGCTTCCACGCGGGCGGCCTGCGCTACCACGGCATGGCGCCGATGGTGTCGCATGTGAAGGAGCTGGGCCTGATCGAGGCCGTCGCCTACCACCAGACCGAATGCTTCGCGGCGGGCGTGACCTTCGCGCGGGCGGAGGGCATCGTGCCGGCGCCAGAGGCCAACCACGCCGTCAAGGGCGCGATCGAGGAGGCGCTGCGCTGCAAGCGCGAGGGCAAGGCGGAGACCATCCTCTTCAACCTCTGCGGCCACGGCCACTTTGACATGGCCGCCTACAACGACTACTTCGCCGGCAAGCTCTCCGACCAGCAGTACGACGAGGCCGAGCTGGCGATGGCGCTGTCGGGGCTGCCGTCGGTGCCGGCCGGTTTCTGACGGGCGCTCAGTTCAGCGAGGGCATTGCGCGCAGCGAGCGCGCTGCGCCTTCGCCGACCGCCGCGCCAAAACGCTTGGCCAGCCGCTCGGCCACGTTCTCCCGGGCGGTGTAGTCGATGATCTCTTCGGCCTTGATGACCTCGCGGGCCACGTAATCCAGACTGCCGAGGCCGTCGGCCAGTCCCTGCTTGACGGCTTCCTCGCCGTTCCAGAACAGGCCGCTGAAGGTGTCCGGGGTTTCCTTCAGGCGCTCGCCGCGGCCTTGCTTGACGGTGTCGATGAACTGGCGGTGGATCTGGTCGAGCATGGCCTGGGCGTGGGCACGCTGCTGGGGGTTTTCGGGCGAGAAGGGATCGAGCATGCCCTTGTTGCTGCCGGCGGTCAGCAGCCGGCGCTCCACGCCCACCTTCTTCATCACCTCGTCGAAGCCAAAACCGTCCATCAGCACCCCGATCGACCCGACGATGGACGCCTTGTCCACATAGATCTCGTCGGCCGCGACGGCGATGTAGTAGGCGCCGGAGGCGGCGCTTTCCTCGACGACCGCGTAGACCTTCTTCTTGTGCTTGTCCTTCAGGCGGCGGATCTCGTCGTACACGATGCCGGACTGCACCGGGCTGCCGCCAGGCGAGTTGATGCGCACCACCACGGCCTGGGCACCCTGGTCCTCGAACGCGCTCTTCAGGCCGGACAGCAGCACCTCGGCACTCGCCTCGCTGCCCACCGCGATCTCGCCCCGCAGTTCGACCAGCGCGGTGTGCGGGCCGGTGGGGACGCTGTTGTGGGTGTTCTCGCTGTAGACCGACCAGGCTGCGAACAGGCCCAGGCCGAGCCAGCCCAGCCGGAAGAACAGGCTCCAGCGTCGGCTGCTGCGCCGGTCGCGCAGGTAGTCGCGGGCGAACTGCTCCATCACATGGTCGAAGGCGCCGCGCGAGGCGGCGGGCGGTGCCTGGACCGTGGGGAGCACGGGGGGGGAGTCCAGGGTCGGGGTGGAGGGCGTGTCGTCGGGCTGCGTCATGGAATCTTCAGTCGCCGAAAGCCGGCGTCAAGGTGTCGGAAGGATACCAAGACACCTGTCCCTCGTGCTCGCCCACGCGCAGCGGCTTGAGCCGCCGCCCGCGGCATGGCCCGCCCACGCAGTAGCCCGTCGCCGGCTCGTACACCGCGCCGTGGATCGAGCAGATGATCCACTGGCCGCTGTCGTCGAGGAACTGCCCCTCCTTCCAGTCCATCTCGGCCGGTACGTGGGCACATTGGTTGAGATAGCCGACCACCTGCCCGCCGTGGCGCAGCACGAAGCCCCGCGCAGGCTGACCGTATTCGAGGAGGTCGAAGACATGGGCGAGGCCGCCGTCGGCGAGGTCGGCGGAGGCGCACAGGGGGACGGCGGGCGAGGTGGCGGTGGTCATGGGCGGAGATTGTGCCGCGCCCGCTGCCGCCGCGCCCGAGGGCACCGGGCCATGCAAGAAAGGCACGGCGGGGTCTTGTGGTCGTGCCGATCCGGTAGGACAGTGGTTGCCTTGCCCATCCTTCCCTGGCGCCGACCACGATGTACCTGCCCCCCCATTTCGCCGAGACCCGTCCCGAGACCCTGCACCGCCTGCTGCGCGAGCACCCGCTCGGCGCGCTGGTCGCCCCCGGCCCGGACGGCCCCGACGCCGACCACCTGCCGTTCGAGTTCGACCCGGACACCGGCCCGCTGGGCACGCTCACGGCCCATGTGGCCCGTGCGAACCCGCTGTGGCAGCGCTGCCCGACCGGCACGCCGGTGCTGGTGATCTTCCGCGGCGCCGAGGCCTACATCTCGCCCAACTGGTACCCGAGCAAGCATGAGGCGCACCGCCAGGTGCCGACCTGGAACTACGAGGTCGTCCATGCACGCGGCACGCTCACCGTGCGCGACGACGAGCGCTTCGTGCGCGGCCTCGTCGCCCGCCTGACGCGGCACCACGAAGCTCCCGAGCCCCGGCCCTGGCGCATGACCGATGCGCCGCCCGAGTACATCGACGGCCTGCTGCGCCAGATCGTCGGCATCGAGGTCACCGTCACCTCGCTGGTCGGCAAGTTCAAGCTCGGGCAGAACCGTGAGGCCCGGGACCGCCTCGGGGCGGCCGACACCCTGCTGGCGCGTGGCCAGGAGGAACTGGCGCAGCGCATGCGCGACGCGGGCTGAGCCATGACCGGCTCGGCGGCATGCGGTCGGGTCTGACCGGCTCAGGCGTGGCGCCCCAGCCAGTCGCGCAGCTCCGCCACCGAATGCGCCACATGCCGTGGCCCGTGTTCCCGCAGCGGCCCGTGTTCATGCGCGCCATAGGTGACGGCCACGCTGTGGGCGCCGGCGTTGGTGGCGAGCTGCAGGTCGTGCGTGGTGTCGCCGATCATCAGCGTGCGCTCCGGCTCGACGCCGAACTCGCGCATCAGCTCGTGCAGCATCTGCGGATGCGGCTTGGAGCGGGTCTCGTCGGCGGTGCGCGTGGCGTCGAACAGCGGCGCGAGGCCCGACAGGCGCAGCGCCTCGTTCAGCCCCTGCCGGTTCTTGCCGGTGGCGACCGCCAGCCAGTGCTGGCGCTGGCGCAGTTCGGCCAGCAGCTCGGGTACGCCGTGGAACAGTGAAACCTCCTCGTGGCCCGAGAAATAGTGCTGGCGGTAGCGGCGGCCGAGTTCGGGGTAGCGGTCGGGGCTCAGGCCGGGGACGGCGTGCATCAGCGCGTCCTGCAGCCCGAGGCCGATGACGTAGGACGCGGCCTCGTCGCTGGGCACGGCCACGCCGAGGTCGCGGCACGCGGCCTGGATGGCGCGCACGATCAGCGCAGTCGAGTCGTAGAGCGTGCCGTCCCAGTCGAAGACGATCAGGTCGTACTGGCGCGGGCGGAAGGCGGTGGTGTCGGTCATGGCGCGGGGGCTGGAGCAGCGGCGGGTTGGACGGCGGGACGCAGGCGGGACAGCAGGGCGGTGCATTCGGGCGGCAGCGGCGCGTCCAGCTCGATGCGCTCGCCCGTGGCCGGGTGGTCGAAGGCGAGGCGGCGGGCGTGCAGGAACATGCGCTCGAAGCGGCAGCCCGGCGCGGCCGGCGCGTCGCCGCGGGCCAGCGCCTTGTTGAGCGCGAAGTCGCCGTACTTGTCGTCGCCGACGATGGCGTGGCCCTGGCTGAGCAGGTGGACGCGGATCTGGTGCGTCCGGCCGGTCTTGATGGTCACGTCGAGCAGCGTGCAGTCGGCATAGGTCTGCGCGATGCGCACCAGCGACACCGAGCGGCGTCCGTCCGGGTGGTCCGCCTCGACCGCGCGCACACGGCGCTCGCCGGCCGCGTCCAGGTACTTGTGCAGCGCGACATCGACCACCTTGCGCGCCGCCGGCCAGGCGCCGATCACCAGCGCGGCGTAGGTCTTGCCGGTCTCGCGCTGGCGGAACTGGTCCTGCAGCGCGGTCAGCGCGCTGCGCTTCTTGGCGATCAGCAGCAGGCCCGAGGTCTCGCGGTCCAGCCGGTGCACCAGTTCGAGGAACTTCGCCTGCGGCCGCGCCCGGCGCAACTGCTCGATCACGCCGTGGCTCACGCCCGAGCCGCCATGCACCGCCACCCCCGCCGGCTTGTCGATCACCAGCAGGTGCTCGTCCTCGAAGCGGACCGGGAACTCGCGTGGCGGCGCCGTCGAGACGGTCGGCTCGCTCAGCCGCAGCGGCGGCACGCGCACGTCGTCGCCGGCCTCGACGCGCGAATCGGCGCTGGCGCGGCCCTTGTTGATGCGCACCTCGCCGCTGCGGATGATCCGGTAGACGAGGGTCTTGGGCGCGCCCTTGAGTTCGCGCAGCAGGAAGTTGTCGAGGCGCTGGCCGGCGCTGCCTTCATCGACCAGGAGGTGCCGCACCTGCAGCGCGGCGGGGTCGGCCACAGGTGTCGGCGCGGCGGGTACTCCCCCGTTCACAGGCTTGCGCGTGGCCGGTTTCGGGCTGGCTTTTCCGGACCCGGACCGGCTGGGCTTTGCCCCTATAATGCGTTGGACCACGATTGCGCTGTAAGTGTTTGATTTGCCTGAGTTTAGCGGGCACCGAGAATCAGCCACCAGTGCAGGGTGGTCGGACTGGTCCGCTGCCCTTGAGGGGTGTGTGGACCGGGTCCAGACGCTGATGCAGCGTGTTGCCTGATGCATGGTGCGCCCTCCCAAGGTGAGTGTGCGGATGTGCAGGCAGCATGCAAAGAGACCACGCTGAAAGAGCCCCGACACAAGGTTTTCCGGTGGCAGCTTCCGAACAGGGGCTGCCACCCGCGTCCACCACAGACGCCGTCGCATGAACGATTTCGAGTTTTCGCTTCCCGACCCGACCCCTGGTGACCGTTGTCCCCGGTTGGTGCCACACGCCCGAACGTGTGCGTCGGATGGCGGACCCGTGCCCTGCCGGCCTGGAGGCCTGCACCACGGCGACACTGCGTTTCCTGCCCCGGCGTCCCGGTTGACGCACGCGCCAACGCTGCGCCGCTGAAGCCGCCGGCATCTGCTGGTGGCCTTGCGCGCGCAGTCCAGGGCGATTCCTTCCCGGCTCCGCAGCGCGGTTTCGTGCATCTCATGCAGACAGTAGTCATGAGGAGAGACACGCATGAAACGCATGCTGATCAATGCCACGCAGCCCGAAGAGCGCCGCCTGGCCATCGTTGACGGTCAGAAACTGATCGACTTCGAAACCGAGATCGAAGGGCGCGAACAGCGCAAGGGCAACATCTACAAGGCCGTCGTCACCCGCGTCGAGCCGTCGCTGGAAGCCTGTTTCGTCGACTACGGCGAGGACCGCCACGGCTTCCTGCCGTTCAAGGAAATCGCCCGCAGCTATTTCCGCGAAGGCACCGATGTCCGCGCGGCGCGCATCCAGGACGCCATCCGCGAAGGCCAGGAGCTGCTGGTCCAGGTCGAGAAGGAAGAGCGCGGCAACAAGGGTGCGGCGCTGACCACCTTCGTGTCGCTGGCCGGCCGCTACCTCGTGCTGATGCCGAACAACCCGCGCGGCGGTGGCGTCAGCCGCCGCATCGAGGGCGAGGACCGCGAGGAGCTGAAGGAAAACCTCGAACAGCTCGAATACCCGAAGGGCATGAGCCTGATCGCCCGCACCGCCGGCATCGGACGCACCGCGCCCGAGCTGCAGTGGGACCTGAACTACATGCTCAAGCTCTGGACCGCGATCGACGACGCGGCCAAGGGCGGGCGTGGCGCCTTCCTGATCTACCAGGAGTCGTCGCTGGTGATCCGCGCGATCCGCGACTACTTCACCGCCGACATCGGCGAGATCCTGATCGACACGGACGACATCTACGAGCAGGCCAAGCAGTTCATGCTGCACGTGATGCCGGACACCGCGAACCGCGTCAAGCGCTACCGCGATGACGCACCGCTGTTCAGCCGCTTCCAGATCGAGCACCAGATCGAGACCGCGTTCAGCCGCACGGTCCACCTGCCGTCGGGCGGGGCCATCGTCATCGACCACACCGAAGCGCTGGTGTCGATCGACGTGAACTCGGCCCGCGCCACCCGCGGCGGCGATATCGAGGAAACCGCGACCCGCACCAATTTGGAGGCCGCCGACGAGATCGCCCGCCAGGCCCGCCTGCGCGACCTCGGCGGCCTGCTGGTGGTCGACTTCATCGACATGGAAGAGTCGAAGAACCGCCGCGAGGTCGAGACCCGGCTGCGTGACGCGCTGCGCTACGACCGCGCCCGTGTGCAGTTCTCGTCGATCAGCAAGTTCGGCCTGCTGGAGATGAGCCGCCAGCGCCTGCGCCCGGCGTTGTCTGAGGGCAGCCACATCACCTGCCCGCGCTGCAACGGCACCGGCCACATCCGCGACACCGAATCTTCCGCGCTGCAGACGCTGCGCATCATCCAGGAAGAGTCGATGAAGGAAGGCACGGCGGCGGTCCACGTCCAGGTGCCGGTCGAAGTGGCCAGCTTCCTGCTGAACGAGAAGCGCCCCGAGATCACCAAGATCGAGATGAAGCAGCGCGTGACGGTGATGCTGGTGCCGAACAAGCACCTCGACACGCCGAACTACAAGCTGGAGCGCCTGCGCCACGACGACCCGCGTCTGGAGAACCTGCAGTCGAGCTACTCGATGGTGGAGGAGCCGGACGAGGACGTCGGCATCACGCGCCGCGAGAAGAACGTCAAGCCCAAGCAGGCGCCGATGATCCGCGGCGTGCTGCCGGACCAGCCCGCGCCGGTCGCTGTGCCGAAGGCCGAGCCGGCGCCTGCGCCGGTGGTTGTGGCTCCTGTGCCGGTGGCCGCGCCCGCTCCTGTGGCGCCGGCACCGGCGCCGGAAGCGGTGGCTGCCGGGGCTGGTTTCTTCGGGTGGCTGAAGCGCCTGTTCGGTGGTGCACCGGCACCGGCGCCTGCACCGGCACCGGTCGCGCCCGTGGCCGCACCGGAGGCCCCGGTGGTCGATGTGCCGGTGGAGGCGAAGACCGACAGGCCGGCGGACAAGGCGGAGGGTCGCGGTGAACGCCGTGGCGGGCGTGACGGTGGCCGCGATGGCAACCGCCGCGACGGGCGCCGTGGCGAACGTGGTGGTGAGCGCACCAGGCCCGAGGCGGCCGAGCGCAATGGGGACCGTCCTGCGGACCGTGCGCCGGCCGAGGCCCGCCCCGAAGGGGGACGCGGTGGACGCGGTGACCGTTCGCAGGACCGCCGCCCGGTCGAGGCCGGTGCCGAGCTGCCGAGCGGCGGCCGTCCGCCGCGCGAGCGCCGTCCCGCACCCGACGTGGTCACGCTGGCCGCCGAGGAGGTGCAACCCGGGTTCGAGGACACCGTGTCCCCGGCGCTGGAGGGCGAGAGCGCTGCCGCCCAGGCCGAGCGCGAAGGCCGCCGTCGCCGCCGTGGGGGGCGTGGTCGCCGCGACCGCGATGATGTCCGCATGGGTGAAAACGGTGCCGAGACCGACGCTGACGCCGGTGATGCTGCCGCTGCGGTGAGCACCGAGGCCGCCCCCGCCGCCGAGCCGGTGGCCGCCGAGGCTGGCGCTGGCGCTGAAGCGCGTGGTGACGAGTCGATCGAGGAGGGCCGTGAGGACGGTCGCCGCCGTCGCCGTGGCCGTGGTGGGCGCAACCGCGAAGAGGCGCCGGCCGATGCGGTGGCCGAGGCCGATGGTGCGCCAGTGGCGGCCGAGGTCGCGGCTCCCGCTGTGGTCGCTGCTGCGGTTGTGGCGGCTGTGGTGACCGAGGTGGTCGAGGTGGTCGAGGCGGACGCCGCGCCCGTGGTGGAGGTGCCCGTGGTGGAGGCGCTGGCGGTGACCCAGGTCGCCGAGCCGGTGGCGGCGCCCGTTGCCTCCGTGGCCGAGGCAACGCCGGAAGTCGTGGCCCAGGCGCCTGCCGTCGCGGCACCCGCGGTTGCCGTTGCCGCGGTTGCGGCGGCCGTGGTTCCCGCCTATGTCCTGCAGCTCGACGAGCTGGCTGCGGTTGCCCGCAGTGCTGGACTGGAGTGGATCAACAGCGACACTGACAAGGTCCGCGCCGTGCAGGAGGCCATTGCCAGCACGCCGGCACCGGTGCGCCAGCCGCGCGAGCCGCGTCCGGTGGTCGTGGTCGATGAAGGTCCGCTGATCCTGGTCGAGACGCGCCGCGATCTGGCTGCACTGCAGCTGCCGTTCGAGACCGCCCGCTCGGAGTCCGCCGAGGCCTGACCGGCCGAGGGGATGCCCTCGCCAGCGGGGGGCTTCGGCCCTGCGCCCCACAAGACGCCGCCCGGCCTTGCGCCCGGCGGCGTTTTTGCTTGCACCGCATCATCCGCCCTCTGTGCCACTGTCCGTTTGCCTGCCTCGCCATGCCCGATCCGCTTTCGACCGCTTCTTCGCCTGCCCCGGTCTTCGCTCTGCTGGACGATGCCAGCGCCCCCGCCGACCGGGCGGTGAGCCGGCTGTACACCGGCTGGCTCGGGGAACACCGCTGTGAGGATCCGGCCGAACTGGACGCGGTCTGGTCGGCCGCCGCGGCCGATCTGGCGCAGGGCGTGCAGCTGGTGGTGCTGGCCGACTACGAATGGGGTGTCCGCCTGGCCGGACTGGCAGCGCCGCCGGGGAGCCTGCGTCTGCTGCGTTTTGCGCACTGCGAGCGGCTCACGCGGGACGGTGTGGACGCCTGGCTGGCACAGCGGGAAGGCACGCCGGCACCGGCCACCGCCGGGGTCATCGGCCTGACGCCCGACGATGATGCGGCGACCTACACCGCCGCCATCGACGATATCCACGCCCGCATCCGCGCGGGCGAGACCTACCAGGTCAACCACACGCAGCGCCTGCGCGGCCGCAGCGTCGGCACGCCCTTGGCGTTGTACCGGCGCCTGCGGGCGGCGCAGCCGGTGCCGTTCGGCGCCCTGATCGCCCTGCCGCAGGACCGCTGGGTGCTGTCGTGCTCGCCGGAGCTGTTCGTGCGGCACCAGGCGGGGCATCTCGTCACCCGGCCGATGAAGGGCACCGCGCCGCGCCATGCCGACCCGGCCGCCGACCAGGCCAGCGCCGACTGGCTGGCCCGTGACGTGAAGAACCGCGCCGAGAACCTGATGATCGTCGACCTGCTGCGCAACGACCTGGGCCGGCTGGCCTCGGTGGGCAGCGTGCGGGTGCCGGCGCTGTTTGCGGTCGAGCCCTACCGCACGGTGTTCCAGATGACCTCGACCATCGAGGCCGATCTGCCGCCCGCCACCGCGCTGCCGGACGTGCTGCGGGCGCTGTTCCCCTGCGGCTCGATCACCGGTGCGCCCAAGCGCCAGACCATGTCGGTGATCGGCCGACTCGAATCCTCGCCCCGCGGGCTCTACACCGGCGCGATCGGCTGGCTGAACGCGCCGGACACCGCAGACCACACCGCTGGCCGGGCGATGGGGGACTTCTGCCTGTCGGTGGCGATCCGCACGCTGGAGATGGCGGCCGGCGATCCGCATGACGGCACGCGGGCGGTGACGCTGGGCGTGGGGGGCGGCATCGTGCTCGATTCGGATGCGGCGTCGGAGGCTGCGGAGTGCCGCCAGAAGGTCCGCTTCCTGACCCGCACCGACCCCGGCTTCACCCTGTTCGAGACATTGCGGGT
Source organism: Sphaerotilus sp. (assembly GCF_034519685.1). Lineage (GTDB taxonomy): Bacteria > Pseudomonadota > Gammaproteobacteria > Burkholderiales > Burkholderiaceae_C > Sphaerotilus. The sequence continues at coordinate 913,859 of NZ_JAXHOF010000006.1, forward strand.
CGAGGGTGGAGGCGTGTGCCGCTTCGACGCCCATCTGGCGCGCCTGCTCGGCAGCGCCGCCACGCTCGGGTTCAGCGTGTCGGTGTCGGCGGTGCGGGCCGCGGTGGACGAGGCGTTGCGCTCCTTTCCGGCCGACCCGGCACAGGTGTGGCGCCTGCGGGTCGATCTGTCGCATGACGGCCGGGTGTCCTGCCGCAGCGGCCCGTTGCTGCCCCTGCCGGACGGCCCGGTGCGCCTGCTCGGCCCAGTGGGCCGGGTGCCTGTGCAGGAGTCGGCGCTGCTGGGACACAAGACCTCCTTGCGCACCGCCTATGACGCCGCCGTGCGTGAAGCCGAGGCGCTCGGTGCCTTCGACCGGCTGTTCGTCAATGCCGACGGGGCGCTGACCGAAGGGGGACGCAGCACATTGCTGGTCCGGCTGGACGGGCACTGGACCACCCCGCCCTTGTCGGCCGGCGTGCTGCCGGGGGTGATGCGGTCTGCGCTGCGGGTCGATCCGGCCTGGCGGCTGTCGGAGCGGCTGCTTCGGCCTGCCGATCTGGTGCGCGCCGAGGCACTGGCGGTGTGCAATGCGCTGCGCGGGGTGTTGCCGGCCACACTTGGTACTGCGTAGTGCCAATGCTTATCGGTTACCCCGAGCCTGTTCCAAAGGATGTTAAAGAAGTCACGAGTCCCGATACATTACTCGGCATTACGAGCACAGATGCCTGTGCTGTGACCCGGTCCCGGTGGGCCGCGGTCATGCGAATGGCCAAGAGGAGTCGCCATGTCGAGACGGTGGTGGAGTTGCCCGGTCTGTACCGTGCTGGGTCTGGCGGGGCTGGCCTTGCTGGCCTGGCTGCTGATCGGGCGTGGGGATGGCAAGGCCGACAGCGTGCGCCAGCGCACCGAAGCCGATGCGGCCCAGGTGCTCGGTGCCGCGGGCTTTCCGTGGGCGAGGCTGCAGATCGACAACGAGGTCGGCCGCATCGTCGGTGAAGCGCCGTCGCCCGCCCAGCGTGCCGCGGCCTACGCTGCGGCCAGCACCACGCTGCTGCCGATGATGGGCGTGCCCGGCGTGTTCGCGCGGCTGGAGGACGGGCAGTCGTCCCCCGCGCTCGCCTTGCCGGAGGTGACGTTGGCCCCGAAGGTGGCGGTTGCGGTTGCGGGTGCGGCTGCTGTCGCTGCACCCGCCGTGCCCGCCAGCGCGCCCTTGCCGGCATCGGGTCCGCTGACGGCCGAGGACTGCCAGGTCGCGATGGCGCGGGTGCTGGCCTCGAAGCAGATCCGCTTCAAGCTGTCGTCTGCCGAACTCGACCCGAGCAGCGTGCCCTTGCTGGACCAGCTCTACGGGCTGTCGCGCCGCTGCCCGCAGGCGCGGATGCGCGTCGATGGCCACACGGACGCCCAGGGCGATGCCGCGGCGAACCTGCGCCTGTCGCAGCGCCGGGCGCAGGCCGTGGTGGCCGCGCTCACCCAGCGCGGCATGCCGGCCAGCCGCCTGCAGGCGCAGGGTTTTGGTGAAGACCGCCTGCTGGACGCGGGCAGCACGCCCGAGGCCCATGAGCGCAACCGTCGCATCGAGTTCCATCTGGCACCGAAGGCGCCCTGAGCCCGCCCTGCCTGCACATCCCTACCCCCTGCGGAGAGACCACCATGTACCTGTTGAGCCAGCTCTGGCTGTACCTCCTGCTGGCCTGCCTGGCCGGCCTTGCCCTTGGCCTGTTGCTGAGCCGGACCTGCCAGCAACGGCGCCATGCCGAGCAACTCGACGCCCTGCAGGCCCTGCACCGGGAAGACCGGACCCGTTCGGATGCCGCGGTGGCCGCGTTGCGTGGAGAGCTTGCGGTGGCGAGGGAAACCGCCACCGCGGACCGCGACGCGCTGCAGACCCAGCTGGAAGCGCTGGACACGGAGCACCGCCTCACGGGCGAGCGTGCGCTGGCGCTGAGTGCGAGCGTCGACGAGCACCATGCGGCACGCCAGGGGCTGGGCGCGGAGATCGAATCGCTGCAAGGGCGTCTGGGGGCGCTGCAGAACGGGCTGGAATCGGAGCAGCAGGGCCGTGCGGAAGAGCGTTCAGCCTTCGAATCGGAGATCGAGGGCTTGCGCCGTGACCACCAGTCGCTGCAGTCCTCGTACGAATCGCGCATTTCGCTGCTCAACGCCGAGACCAGCCGGACGGTCCAGCTGACGGACGAGCTGACTGCACTGAAGTCCCGCCACGCGGCACTGGAAGACACACACCGCATGGCACTCGACGAACGGGCCGCCGTGGCCAAGGAAGCCTACGCCGCGCTGCTGGACACGCAGGCCGAGCGTGATGCCGCCCGCGCTGCTGCTGCCGAGGCCGAGGCGGAGCTGACCCGTGAACGGCAGGCCGCGCAGACCGCAGCGCAAGCGGCCGCAGACGCTGCACAGCAGCAAGCTGCCACGATTGCCGCGCTGGAAGCCGAGCTGTCCCGCGAGCGGCTGGCGGCGCTGACCGCAGCGGGTCTGGCCACCGCAGCGGCCCTGGCGAACGAAAAATCCCACGCAGAAGCGCTGGCACAAGCCCAGGCCAAGGCTGCGGCCGAGCTGGACGCGGCCCGTCAAGCCGCGCAGACCGCAGCGCAAGCGGCCACCGACGCCGCACAACAGCAAGCCAGCACGATCGCGGCACTGGAAGCCGAACTGGCCGCGCTGCGCGACCGCCGCACGGCGCTGGAAGGCGATCTGAGCCACCACCAGTCGCTGCTGTCGGCTGAGACCGGCCGTGGCGTGGAACTGCAGGCCGAGCTGACCGCGCTGCAAGGCACGCACAGCGCCGCCCTGAATGCCCATGCGCAAGCGCTGGCCCAGGCCCGGGCCACGGCCGACGCCGAGCTGGATGCGACCCGTCAAGCCGCCGCCGACGCTGCCCAGCAGCAAGCCAGCACGATCGCGGCGCTGGAAGCCGAACTGGCATCCCTGCGCGACACCGCGGCCAGCACGGGCGCCGAGGCGGTCACCCAGGCCGCGCGGGCCGCAGACCTGGAAGCCGAGCTGTCCCGCGAGCGTGTGGCGGCGGTGACGGCTGCGGGTCTGGCTGCCGCGGCTGCCCTTGCGAACGAAAAATCCCACGAAGAAGCGCTGGCACACGCCAGGGCACAAGCGGCCGCTGACCTGGAGGCGGCACGCGAAGCTGCTGCGACCGCCGAAGCCGACTGGCAGGCCCGACTTGCCGCCGGGCGCGATGCATCGGCTCAGGCCCTGGCCGCGGCACACGCCGAGCGCGACGCCCTGACCGCCCAGGCGGCCCAGGCCGAGCAAGCCGCGCAGACCGCAGCGCAAGCGGCCGCCGACGCTGCCCGGCAGCAAGCCAGCACGATCGCGGCGCTGGAAGCCGAGCTGTCCCGCGAGCGTGTGGCGGCGGTGACGGCTGCGGGTCTGGCTGCCGCGGCTGCCCTCGCGAACGAGAAATCCCACGAAGAATCGCTGGCACACGCCAGGGCGCAAGCGGCCGCTGACCTGGAGGCAGCACGCGAAGCTGCTGCGGCCGCCGAAGCCGACCGGCAGGCCCGACTTGCCGCCGAGCGCGATGCATCGGCTCAGGCCCTGGCCGCGGCACACGCCGAGCGCGACGCCCAGGCGGCCCAGGCCGAGCAAGCCGCGCAGACCGCAGCGCAAGCGGCCGCCGACGCTGCCCGGCAGCAAGCCAGCACGATCGCGGCGCTGGAGGCCGAGCTGTCCCGCGAGCGTGTGGCGGCGGTGACGGCTGCGGGTCTGGCTGCCGCGGCTGCCCTCGCGAACGAGAAATCCCACGAAGAAGCGCTGGCACACGCCAGGGCACAAGCGGCCGCTGACCTGGAGGCGGCACGCGAAGCTGCTGCGACCGCCGAAGTCGACTGGCAGGCCCGACTTGCCGCCGAGCGCGACGCTGCAGCGCAGGCCCTGGCCGCAGCACAAGCCGAGCGCGACACCCTGACTGCCCAGGCAGCCCAGGCCGAGCAAGCCGCGCAGACCGCAGCGCAAGCGGCCGCCGACGCTGCCCAGCAGCAAGCCGGCACGATCGCCGCGCTGGAAGCCGAGCTGGCATCCCTGCGCGACACCGCGGCCAGCACGGGCGCCGAGGCGGTCACCCAGGCCGCGCGGGCCGCAGACCTGGAAGCCGAGCTGTCCCGCGAGCGGGTGGCGGCGGTGACGGCTGCGGGTCTGGCTGCCGCAGCGGCCATGGCGAACGAAAAATCCCATGAGGACGCACTGGCTGCGCTGCAACGGCAGCACGTCGAACTGCTGGCACTGCGGGATCGCCAGATCACCGATCTGACCACCACCTTGGCCGACCAGGAGGCCGCATGGCAGGCCGCCGAGCAGCAGGCCCAGGCATTACGGGATGCCCAGGCAGCCGGCCAGTCAGCAGCGCAGTTGCGCGAGCAGGCCCTGCAGCAGGAACTGGCGCAGTCCAGGTTGGTTGCCCAGGGACTGGAGGCCGAACTGCAGGCCCTGCGCCTGACGCTGGCCGAGAACGACGAACAGCTCGCCACGCTGAGCGCTCGCCTGCAGGCCGAGCATGCGCAGCAGCAAGCGGCGCAGGCCCGCATTGCCGAACTGGCGGCGCTGGTGCCGCCGCCGGCGCCCGAGGTGCCCGTGGTCGTGCGGCCGGCGGTGTCGGAAGCGGCCAGTCTGACGGGCGCCGAGCTGGAGCGGCTGGTGCTGGCCGCCGGGGCCGGGCAGCAGCCCGCGCCGGTCGAAGTGGACCACCAGCGCCCCGATGACCTCAAGATCATCGACGGCATCGGCCCGGTCAACGAGCGCTGGCTGCATGCGCACGGGGTGCGCTATTTCTGGCAGATCGCGAGCTGGTCACCGGCCGAGCTGGCGTGGGTGGCGCACCACCTGCCCAACTTCGGCTCGCGTGTCTACCGCGAGAACTGGATCGCCCAGGCAGCGCGTCTGGCCGCCGGTCTGCCGAAGGGTTGAACCGACACCGCGCCGGCGCTGCCGGCGCGGTGCGCTTCAGCTCCCCAGCCGCTCCAGCGCCCGCAGGTAAGGCGCGTGGTGCATCAGGTCGTCCCACGGCACCGGCGGCGTCTGGGGCAGCAGCGCCAGGCGCCGAGCCTCGCTGTCGGGGCTGGTCTGCCACTCGCCGCACTCCAGCGCCGCGGTCAGCCCGTCGAGCAGATCGTCCACCGCCTTGCCGCCGTCGAGCGACTGGTTGCACAGCAGCACCATGTCGCAGCCTGCCGCCAGCGCCAGCACCGCCGCTTCGGCATAGCTCAGCACCGCGCCGTTCTTCACCCCCGGCACGCGCCGCGCGCCTTCCATGCTCAGGTCGTCGCTGAACACCACCCCCGTGAAGCCGAGCCGCTCGCGCAGGATGTCGTTCAGCCAGCGGGTCGAGTAGCCGGCCGGGCGCTTGTCCACCTTCGGGTAGATGACGTGCGCCGGCATCACGCTGGTCAGGCTGGTCGAGAGCCATTCGTAGGGCCGCGCGTCGTCCGAGAGGATGGCGGTGAGCGTGCGCTCGTCCTTGGGCACGGCGACGTGGCTGTCGGCCTCCGCCCAGCCGTGGCCGGGGAAGTGCTTGCCGCAGTTGGCCATGCCGGCCTGCAGCAGCCCGTGCATCAGGCTGCGGGCGAGCGTGCCGACCACACGCGGATCGCGGTGGAAGGCGCGGCTGCCGATCACGCCGCTGCGGCCGTGGTCGAGGTCGAGCACCGGCGTGAAGCTCAGATCGACCCCACACGCGCGCAGCTCGGACGCGAGGATGTAGCCCGCCGCCGTCGCCATGTCGCAGGCAGTCATCGCGCCGTGCCCGGGGCCGTGGCGGCCGTCGTCCAGCCAGCGCTCGCCCAGCGTGCGCATCGCCGGCAGGTGCGTGAAGCCGTCGGTGCGGAAACGCTGCACCCGGCCGCCTTCGTGGTCCACGCTGACCACCACGTCCGGGCGCACCGCCTTGATCTCGGCGACGAGCTGGGTGAGCTGGGCGCGGTCCTGCCAGTTGCGGCTGAACAGGATCAGGCCGCCGACCAGCGGGTGTTGCAGGCGGCGGCGGTCGTCGTCGTTGAGCGTGAGGCCGGCGACATCGAGGACAACAGGGGCGTGGGCGTGGTGCATCGGCGGGGCAGGGTCCGTGGGAGGAGAGGTCAGGGGGCGCGGGTTTCGACCACGACGAAGCTGGTCGCGTAGTCGGTCTCGTCGGTCAGGCTGACATGCGCGCTCAGGCCACGGGCGGCGAACCACTCGGCCAGCGCGCCGTGCAGGCGGATGAAGGGCTTGCCGCTCGGCTCGTTGAGCGTCTCGCAGTCGCGCCACTGCATCGGCGTGTGCAGCCCGAGGCCGATCGCCTTGGAAAACGCTTCCTTGGCCGAGAAGCGGGTGGCGAGATACGCGACGCCGCGGGCTTCGACCTTGGCGCGCCGGTAATGGAACACCTTCAGCTCGGTCGGGCCGAGCACCTTCTCGGCGAAGCGGTCGCCGCGCCGCGCGAGCACGGCGGCGATGCGCCGGATGTCGCAGATGTCCGTGCCAATGCCGTAGACCATCGCGGTGTCCGTGGCGGCTCAGCGCTGCGGGGCGAAGGCGCGCTGGATGCAGCGCTGGTAGTCGCGCACCGTCTCGGTGTAGCCGAGTTCGAGCGCGTCGGCGACCAGCGCGTGGCCGATCGACACCTCCTGCACGCCCGGCACGGCGCGCAGGAAGTCGGCGAGGTTGTCGCGGTTCAGGTCATGGCCGGCGTTGATTCCGAGGCCGACCGACAGCGCCGCCTCGGCCGTGCGCGCATAGCGGTCGAGCACCTCGGCCTGCTGCGGCGTGCCCCAGGCGCTGGCGTAGGCCTCGGTGTACAGCTCGACCCGGTCGGCGCCCACGTCGCGCGCGGCGCGCATCATCTCGGGGATCGGGTCCATGAACAGGCTGACGCGCACGCCCAGCGCCCGTGTTTCCTCGATCAGCGGGCGCAGCCGCTCGGCGTCGTCGGGGAAGGTCCAGCCGTGGTCGGAGGTGAACTGGCCGACCGTGTCGGGCACGAAGGTGGCCTGGTGCGGGCGCACGGCGCGGACCACGTCCATCAGGTTGTGGAAGGGGTTGCCCTCGATGTTGTATTCGACGTGCGGCCAGGCCTTGAGCAGCGCGGCCAGGTCGGTCACGTCGCCGGCGCGGATGTGGCGCTCGTCGGGGCGCGGGTGGACGGTGAGGCCCTGCGCGCCGGCTTCGAGCACGAAGTTGGCGGCGCGGGTCACGCTCGGGATGCCGAGGTGGCGCGTGTTGCGCAGCAGCGCGACCTTGTTGAGGTTGACCGACAGGGCGGTGCGGCCACCGTGGGCGGACGATTCGGGGGCGACGAGGGGGTTCATGGCGGTCGGCGATCAGGGCTCAGCGGTCGGTGTCGGTCAGTTTCTGCACCTCGACCATCAGCGCGCGCGTGCGCAGCATCGAGGTGCCGAGATGGTAGTGCAGCAGGTGGCGCAGCTGCGTGCGCAGCTCCGGCAGCGCGCCCTGGCAGGTCTGCTGCAGCGCGCCGAGGTCGAAGGCGTTCATGGCCGACTGCAGCGCCAGCAGCGTCGCCCCGCCGAGGCCGGCTGCGCCATCGGGCAGCGGGTGGACGCCCGTGTCGGGGTGCAGGCCGTGACGCACATCCGTGCGCACCGGCACCTGCGTCAGCGTGACCCGGTCCAGCTCCGGCAGCACGCCCGACTCGCGCAGCAGCCACAGCTCGAAGGCCCGCAGCGCGGCAGCGGTCTGCGCCTCGTCGTGTGCGGCCAGCCGGGGCAAGGTGGCCGCGTAGACATCGAACAGCCGCGGATGGGCATCGTGGCGGGCCAGCCCGCGCAGCAGCAGCTCGTTCAGGTGAAACCCCGCCAGCAGCGCCGCGCCCGTGGGCATCGCCCCGCCGCCGGCCCATTCGGCGCTGCGCAGCAGGTGGAGGTCGGGCGGGGCGTCATGGCCGCCGGGGGCGGCGTTCGGGTCGGCGTCGCGCCGGGTCGGCTTGCCGCCGAGCACGATCGTGAGCCGCTGGAAGGGCAGCAGCACGCAGCGCAGTTGCGAGTGCGGCCGCTTGGCGCCCTTGGCGACGGCGGCGATGCGGCCATGCTCGCGGGTCCAGAGGTCGAGGATCAGGCTGGACTCGCTCCAGTCGTGGTGGTGCAGCACATAGGCCGCGACCGCCGCAGGCGCCGACCGGCGGGTGGCCATGGCCCGTGGCTTATTCGTAGCCGTAGCTCTTCAGCCGCTTCTCGTCGTCGGCCCAGCCCGAGCGGACCTTGACCCAGACTTCGAGGAAGACCTTGGACCCGGTCAGCCGCTCCAGCTCGGTGCGCGCCTCGGTGCTGATGCGCTTGAGGCGCTCGCCGCCTTCGCCGATGACCATGCCCTTGTGCGCGTCGCGCTCGACGATGATGGTCGCGGCGATGCGGTTCAGGCGCCCGCCCTCGACTTCCTCGTACTTGTCGATCTGCACCGTGGACGTGTAGGGCAGCTCGTCGCCGGTCAGCCGGAACAGCTTCTCGCGGATCAGCTCGGCGGCGAGGAACTTGTCGCTGCGGTCGGTCAGCGCGTCCGCGTCGTAGTACCAGGGCTGCTCGGGCAGGTAGGGGCGGATGATGTCGAGCAGGCGCAGCGCATCGTCCTTCTTCGTCGCGGTCAGCGGCACGAACTCGGTGAAGGCGTGCTTGGCCTGCATCTGCTGCAGCCAGGGCAGCAGGTCCGAGCGGCGCTGAATCAGGTCGAGCTTGTTGGCGATCAGGAAGGTCGGCTTGCCCGGCGGGATCAGCGACAGCACCTTGGCGTCGGCCGGGTTGAAGCGGCCGGCATCCACCACGAACAGCACGACGTCCACGTCGCCCAGCACCGACTGCACCGTCTTGTTCAGGTTGCGGTTCAGCGCCGCGGTGCCGCGGGTGGTGTGGGTGGTCTGGAAGCCGGGCGTGTCGACGAAGACGTACTGCGTGTCGGCCTGGGTCGAGATGCCGGTGATGCGGTGGCGGGTGGTCTGCGCCTTGCGCGAGGTGATGCTGACCTTCTGGCCGATCAGCGTGTTCAGCAGCGTCGACTTGCCCACGTTCGGCCGGCCGACGATGGCGATCAGGCCGCAGCGGCGGTCGCCGTCGTTGGAGCCGACGGCGGCCTTGAGCATCGTGTCCAGGTCAGGGGCCTCGTAGGCCAGTTCGTCGACGTCGTCAACGAGGTCGTCTTCGTCCTCGTCATCCCCGTCCACGATGGGCTGGCCGTCGTCGTCGAGTTCGATCAGCGCGTCGTTCAGACCGTCTTCATCGGCGAATTCGTCCACTGGATCGAGCAGGTCGTCCGGCAGGGTGGCGGCATGCGGCTTGGAGGTGGTGGTCATTGTTCTGGAGCTGCGCTCAGTTGTTCGAGGACCAGGCGCGCGGCTTCCTGTTCGGCGGCGCGGCGTGAGCGGCCTTCGCCGCGGGCCTGCACACCGGAGCCGGCGATGGTGCACACGACGACGAAGGTCTGGTCGTGTGCGCGGCCACGGGTGGCTTCGATGCGGTAGTCAGGCACGCTCTGGCGGCGCGCCTGCAGCCATTCCTGGAGCTGGGTCTTGGCGTCCTTGCCCCAGGCCTGGGTGGCGGTCTCGGAGATCAGCGGCTCGAACAGCCGGCGCACCAGCGCCTCGGCGGCGTCGAAGCCCGCATCGCGGTAGACCGCGCCGATGATGGCTTCGAGTGCGTCGGCCAGGATCGACGGGCGCTGGGCACCGCCGCCCCGTGCCTCGCCGTCGGACAGCCGCAGCACCGCCGGCAGGTCGAGCGACAGCGCGATGCGGTGCAGCATGTCCTGGCGCACCAGGTGGGCGCGGATGCGGGTCAGGTCGCCTTCGGGCGACTCGTCGTACTGGTCGAACAGCAGGTCGGAGACGGCCATGTTCAGCACCGAGTCGCCGAGGAATTCGAGCCGTTCGTTGTGGTCCGCGCCGAAGCTGCGGTGGGTCAGGGCGCGGACGAGCAGTTCGCGCTCGCGGAAGGTGTAGCCCAGACGCCGGGACAGGGACTCGATCGCAACGGGCAGATTCGACGGGTTCAAGGCAGACCTTCGGAGACGCGGGACACAGCGGATTCGTTCAGGGTCACTGGGACCGGCCGCGGTACTTGATCAGCAGCGAGACCGGGCCGAACAGCTCGATTTCCTTGTCGTAGGCAAAGCTCACCACGACCCGGTCATTTTCCTTCGAGATGTCGAGATCCTTGCCGGAAATCGACTGGATCGCGTATTCGATGCTCTTGGCACGCTCGAATGCCGCACGAATCTCGGACACGGTCGAGCCACCTTCGGCGGCGACCTTGGTCACGACCCGCTTGATGGTGGCAAATTCATTGACGGTTGGCAGCACCCGCATCGCCAGCAGGGCTGACATCGAGATCACCACGGCCCAGAAGACCAGACCCAGCAGGGTCACCCCACGCTGGCGGGCCAGTCGGGTCGGCTTGCAGGCCGGGCGTGGACGGTAGGTCATCGAGGAACTCCTGCGGCTCAGTGGAACGGGCCGATGCGCTTGAGACTGCCGAAATTCATCCACACGAAGAAGGCCCGGCCGACGATGTTCTCGTCGGGCACGAAGCCCCAGAAGCGCGAATCCTCGGAGTTGTCGCGGTTGTCGCCCATCACGAAGTAGTGTCCTGCAGGAACCTTGCAGGTGACACCTTCGGCGGTGTAACGACAGTTTTCAACCCCTGGAAACTGCTGGGCGCGCATGCCGTAGCTCGACGGCAGCTGCGGATCGACCAGCAGGCGGTGGGTGGCGCCATCGCCGACGTCCTCGCGGAACTGGCGCGAGTAGGTGCGGCGGTCCTCGTCGTAGTAGTCGTCGAGTTGCTGCAGCGGGGCCAGCTTGCCGTTCAGGTAGAGCTTCTGGTTGATGTAGGCCACCTCGTCCCCCGGCACGGCCACCACGCGCTTGATGAAGTCGATGCTCGGATTGACCGGGTAGCGGAACACCATCACGTCGCCGCGCTTCGGATCGTTCAGCGGCACGACCTTCTTGTTGAGCACCGGGATGCGGATGCCGTAGTGGAACTTGTTCACCAGGATCAGGTCACCGATCTCCAGCGTCGGGATCATCGAGCCGGACGGGATCTTGAACGGCTCGAACAGGAACGAGCGCAGCAGGAACACCATCAGGATCACCGGGAACAGGCCGGCGGTCCAGTCCAGCCACCAGGGCTGGGCGAGCAGGCGCTGGCGGGCGGGCTCGACATCGGTGTCCACCTTGTCGATGCCCAGGCGGGCCAGTTCGGCTCGGCGCACACCGTCCTGCTGGGTCAGCGTGGCGGCAGCGGCCAGCCGTCTGGGCAGGAACACGAAGCGCTCGGCCAGCCAGTAGGCGGCGGTGACCACGGTCAGGATGAACAGCAGCAGCGAGAAGTTGCCGCTCCACTTGCCAAGGTACCAGCCCGTGCCAAAGAAGGCGAGGCAGGCGTAGAGGATGCCGGTGAGGAGGCCCATCGTTCGTCCGGTTGGGTGGGTATCGAGCGCAGGCTCAGTCTTCGACGCGCAGGATGGCGAGGAACGCTTCCTGCGGCACTTCGACCGAGCCGATCTGCTTCATGCGCTTCTTGCCGGCCTTCTGCTTTTCGAGCAGCTTGCGCTTGCGGCTGATGTCGCCGCCGTAGCATTTTGCCAGCACGTTCTTGCGCAAGGCCTTGATGTTCTCGCGCGAGATGATGTTGGCGCCGATGGCCGCCTGGATGGCCACGTCGTACATCTGGCGGGGGATCTGCTCGCGCATCTTGGCCGCCACGGCGCGGCCGCGGTACTGGCTCTGCGCACGGTGGACGATGATCGACAGCGCGTCGATGCGGTCGCCGTTGATCAGCAGGTCCACCTTGACCACGTCGGAGGCGCGGTATTCCTTGAACTCGTAGTCCATCGAGGCATAGCCACGCGACACGGATTTGAGCTTGTCGAAGAAGTCGAGCACGATCTCGGCCAGCGGCAGCTCGTAGGTCAGCATGACCTGGCGGCCGTGGTAGGCCATGTTGAGCTGCACGCCGCGCTTCTGGTTCGCCAGCGTCATCACGGCGCCGACATAGTCCTGCGGCATGTAGAGGTGCACGGTGACGATCGGCTCGCGGATCTCCTTGATGCGGCCGAGATCGGGCATCTTGGACGGGTTCTCGACCTCGATGACCTCGCCGTCGTTCAGCTCGACCTCGTACACCACGCTCGGTGCGGTGGTGATGAGGTCCTGGTCGAACTCGCGCTCCAGCCGCTCCTGCACGATCTCCATGTGCAGCAGGCCCAGGAAGCCGCAGCGGAAGCCGAAGCCCAGCGCCTGCGAGACTTCCGGCTCGTAGCGCAGCGAGGAGTCGTTGAGCTTGAGCTTTTCGAGCGCGTCGCGGAGCTGGTCGTACTCGCTGGCTTCGGTCGGGTAGAGGCCGGCGAAGACCTGCGGCTGGATTTCCTTGAAGCCGGGCAGGGCCTCCAGCGCCGGGCCGGCGTTGTTCGGCAGCTTCTTTTCCAGCGTGATGGTGTCGCCGACCTTGGCCGCCTGCAGCTCCTTGATGCCGCAGATGATGAAGCCCACCTCACCGGCCTTCAGCAGCTCGCGGTTCTCGGACTTCGGCGTGAACACGCCCAGGTGCTCGATCGGGTAGAGCGCATTGCTGGCCATCATGCGGATGCGCTCCCCCTTGCGCAGCACGCCGTCCACCACACGCACCAGCATCACCACGCCGACGTAGTTGTCGAACCACGAGTCGATGATCATCGCGCGCGGCGGGCCGTCCGGATCGCCCTTGGGCGGCGGCATGCGGGTGATGACAGCTTCGAGGATCTCGTCGATGCCCAGGCCGGTCTTGGCCGAGCAGGGGATGGCGTCGGTCGCGTCGATGCCGATGACGTCCTCGATCTCGGCCTTGGCGTTGTCCGGATCGGCGCTCGGCAAGTCCATCTTGTTCAGCACCGGCACCACCAGCACGCCCAGGTCGAGCGCGGTGTAGCAGTTCGCCACCGTCTGCGCTTCCACGCCCTGGCTGGCGTCCACCACCAGCAGCGCGCCCTCGCAGGCCGACAGCGAGCGGCTGACTTCATACGAGAAGTCGACGTGTCCGGGGGTGTCGATCAGGTTGAGGTTGTAGACCCGGCCGTCCTGCGCCTTGTACTGCAGCGCGGCGGTCTGGGCCTTGATGGTGATGCCGCGCTCGCGCTCGATGTCCATCGAGTCGAGCACCTGCGCTTCCATCTCGCGGTCGCTCAGGCCCCCGCAGCGCTGAATGATCCGGTCGGCCAGCGTGCTCTTGCCGTGGTCGATGTGGGCGATGATGGAGAAGTTTCTGATGTGGTCCATGGGGGGCTTGCAGCGCGGCGGCAAAAAAAAGGCACGTCCTGGCGTTGACGCGCCTTCGGGCAATCCGGGATTGCCAGCCTTTGATTGTAGCGCCGCGATCACTTCGGCCGTCGCGGCGCTCAGTTCTGCCTCAGCGGCCTGGGCGGATCACCACGTACTGCGCCCACTCGCCGCGGCGCAGCAGCAGACTCACCGGACGCGTCTTGTCCAGCTTGCCCACCAGCGTCTCGAACTGGCGTGCATCGGTGACCTCGCTGTTGGCCACGGACAAGACCAGATCCCCTTCCTGCACGCCAGCGCGGGCCGCTGGACCTTCCGCTGCCGTGATCAGGACACCACCGGCCTTGAGCTTCAGCTCCTTGCGCTGCTCGGCGCTGAGGTCGACGACCGTCAGGCCCAGTGAGGCCACCTGCGTGCTGGCGGGCGGGGTCTTCGGGTCGGTCTTGCCGCGCTGGGCGACCGGGCGGGCTTCCGGCTCCAGCTCGGCCACGGTCACGGCCAGGTCGCGGTTGGTCCCGCGGCGCAGCACCTGCAGCGTGCTCTTCGTTCCCGGTTTCGTGTTGCCGACCAGACGCGGCAGGTCGCTCCACTTTTCGACGGGCTTGCCGTCGAAGCGGGTCACGATGTCACCAGCCTCCAGCCCCGCCTTCTCGGCAGGACCGCCCGGCTCGACCGAGCGCACCAGCGCGCCCGCAGCCTTGGGCAGACCGAGCGACTCGGCGACCTCCTTGGTGACTTCACCGATCTGCACGCCGATGCGACCACGCACGACCCGGCCGCCGTTCTTGAGCTGCTCGGCGATGCGGGTGGCCTCGTCGATCGGGATCGCGAACGAGATGCCCATGTAGCCGCCCGAGCGGCTGTAGATCTGCGAGTTGATGCCGACCACCTCGCCGCGCATGTTGATGAGCGGGCCGCCCGAGTTGCCTGGGTTGATGGCCACATCGGTCTGGATGAAGGGCAGCAGGTCGCCGGTGTCGCGCGCCTTGGCGCTGACGATGCCGGCGGTCACCGTGTTGTCGAGGTCGAACGGCGAGCCGATGGCGATCACCCATTCCCCGACACGCAGCCGGCCGACGTCCCCGAGGCGCACGGTGGGCAGGCCGGTGGCCTCGATCTTCAGCACGGCCACGTCGGTGCGCTTGTCCGCGCCGACGACCCGGGCCTTGAACTCGCGCTTGTCGGTCAGGCGCACGATCACCTCGTCCGCCCCTTCGACGACGTGCGCATTGGTCATCACCAGACCGTCCGCAGCGACGATGAAGCCGGAGCCCACACCGCGCGGCGCGTTCTCGCCGCCACCACCTTCGCCCGGCTCGGGCTGCTGCGGCGATCCACGGCGTGGATCCTGCTGCCGCGGGATCGGGATGCCGAAGAAGCGGCGGAAGAACTCCTGCATCTCGGCGTCCGGGCCGCCCTCCTGTCCGCGGGCTGCGGTGGCGACCTTGGTCGAGGTACGGATGTTGACGACGGCTGGACCGACCTGTTCGACCAGATCGGCGAAGTCCGGCAAGCCCCGCGCCAAGGGGGCGCCAGTGGCGGACTGTGCCGCGGTGGCGGTCATCGTGGCGGCAGTGGACTGTGCCGTCGCGTCGCGGTGGCTCATGAAGGTCACGGACAGGCCGACCGAAGTGATCAACGCAGCAGCGGCGACCAGCCAGCGACGTGAAGCATGTCGGACAGTGAACTCGGACATCGGTTGTTCCAGTGCGGTCAAGAAATAGAACGGTCAGTATGAAACGTGGCCGGTTCGTCGTGGTTTCTCAGGGCTTGCGCCGCGCCAGACCGTCGACGAACTGCTGCAAGGCCGCCACCGGCACGGCACCGACGGCCGTGATCCACCAGTCGCCGTTGCGGCGGCTCAGTGCGCTGGTGCTGCCGAGGGTGGCGGGCACTTCGCGCTTGTGCAGGGTGGCGACAAAGGGTTCGATGAACACGGAAACGTGCGTCAGCCCGTCGCTGTAGACCGCCTGCAGCATGGTGGCACCGGGCTCGCCCGTGGTGCTGGCCGCCGAGCCGACCGGGGCTGCTGTCCGGGCGACTCCGGGTGCCATTGGGCGGCGGACGGTCCTGCGGACCTCGAAGCCGGGGACGGACGCGCTCAGTGTCCAGCCTTCGCTGTCCAGGCTGGTGGCGGTGTAGACCGGTTTGTTCACCTTGTAGCCGTCCAGCCGGTGCATTTCCTGCAGCAGCGTCTGCGGAGACGGCTTGACGTTGAGCTGCAGATCCGAGAAGGACGCCGATTCCAGCACCTCGCCCCGCTCGTTGAGCAGATCCCAGCGCACCAGCAGTCCGGTGCGGCGTTCCAGCCAGAGGCGCCGCGCGTATCTCAGGTGATCGCGTGGTCGCAGCACCACGACCTGTGTGGCATGGCCGGCGATGCGCTCGTCGTCAGCCGGGAGCAGCTCGTACTGGTCCAGTCGGGTGCCGTCTCCGGGCTGCAGCGGCGCCGGGAAACGGCCCACCAGTTCACGCTGTTCGATGAGTGCGGTGCGTGTGCCCGGCCAGAACACGTGGACGGTGTCGTTGTGGCGGTAGACCTGCCGCATCTGGCCGTCCAGCGCCTCGATGCGCTCGATCTGGTCGCGGCCATCACAGTAGTGGGTGATGCGCGAGCTGGTCATGTGACCGCCGTGGCTGACCACATAGGTGCCCGCAAAACTCCGGCGCAGGGCAGCGTCCTGGATGCGCTTCACGACGGTGACGATGTCCAGCGGCGCACTGCCGGCCCAGACCGCCGCCGTCGGGCTGGCGAGCACGCCAGCCAACGCGACCGAGGCCTTCCAGCGGATGCGGTGCCGGACGTCGAACGGCGCGCTCATCGTGACGGAATCGGCTCGTAGGCAGCGCTGCGCATGAATCCCGGCGCAGGACCGAGGGCCGGTGTGCCAGGAAACTGCTGGTGAGCGTCCAGATAGCGCACCAGTTCGCTGTCCGGACTGGTGGTGTTCGAGCCGGCGGCGGTCTGCACCGTGCTGATCTGAGGTGCCGTGGCGAGCGTGGGGCCGCCGGATCCACCCCCCGGCCGTGTCACCAGCACGGCACTTGCCACCAGCGCCACGCCCGCCGCCATGCCCACCGGGGCCACCCAGCGCCGCAGGTGGAAACGGGAACGGGTGGAGTGGCGTTGGCCGCCTGTACCGGTGGCCGCGGTCTGGTGGATGTTGGCCTCGACCTCCTGCACCGATGGCGGCGGCATCGCGGTCGGCGCGAGCACCACGGGCTCCTGCGCCAGCCGCATGCGCACCGCCTGCAGGAATTCGGCATCCGCGCCACTGCGTCGGGACAGATCCTCCGAGCGCAGCACGTCGCCGATCAGGTGGTAGGCATGCCACTGGGCGCGGGTGTCAGCGTCCTGGCGCCAGTGGCGGCAGGCCGATGCAACGGCGTCAGCGCTGCAGTCGCCATCCATGAGCGACGACAGTCGCTCTCGGGCACGGGTCTGGTCCTCGGGCAGGTCAGATTCGGTCATCAGGCACTCCAGGCAAGGCAGCGCATCACCAGCGCTGACCCTGTTTCGTATCCAGCACGGGGCGCAGCTTCACGGCAATCGCTTCACGGGCGCGGAAGATGCGCGAGCGAACCGTACCGATCGGACACGCCATGGCCAAGGCGATCTCTTCGTACGAAAGCCCTTCGACCTCGCGCAGCAGAATGGCTTGTCGCAGATCTTCCGGCAAGGCGTCGATGGCGCTGTTGACCGTGGTCGCGATTTCGCGACTGGCCATCAATGCCTCGGGCGTTTCGTCATGGCTTAGTTCGTGGCGGGGACGGATAGTTTCATCATCGTCGTCAGAAGACGCGAGCAGAGCGCTTTCCGTCATGACCGGATCACGCTTGATGTCCGACAGGGCTTTCTTGGCCGTGTTGACCGCGATGCGGTAGAGCCAGGTGTAGAAGGCGCTTTCCCCCCGGAACTGCGGAATCGCCCGGTACGCCCGGATGAAGGTTTCCTGCGCCAGATCGGGGACGAGATCCACATCGCGAACGAAGCGGCCGATCAGGCGCTCGATGCGCCGCTGGTACTTGACCACCAGCATCTCGAAGGCCTGCATGTCCCCGCGCTTGACCCGGTCCACCAGTTGCTGATCGGTGTCGTCATTCATCGGCTTGCGGGAGAGTCGGGGGCGGACTGGTACCAGGGCTGAACACGGCACAGCACAAGGCGTGCCAGTCGGCCTGGTGCGCGCGCCGGGACACCGGGATCCAAGTGGTCGGCCCTTGTGGTTCGCGGTGGCGCAGCAGCAGCCAGTCCTGTCCGGCCACCATGCAGTCGAGTCGGCCTGGCTGCGGCGTGCCGCTGGCGTCTGTGGGTGATGGCAGCAAGCGCCACAGTCCCTGTGCCGGCAGCCAGCACAGGGTCGCTGGGGGCCGCTCTGCGCCTGACCGCATCAGCAGATACAGCGGTGCAAGGGCCGACACAGTCGCCACGGCCAGCATCGGCCAGTCGGGCAGGCTGTTGCGGCTGCCCACACTGTGCCAGGCCAGCCAGCCCAGCACGACCAGCAGTCCCACCACGCTGCCTGCGCGCAGGTTTCTGCGCCAGAGCGGGTCGGTCTGCAGTGCCAGTGTCAGGGCGGGCGCATGGTGCATCGCCTGCCCTCGGGATGTGCGCAGGGTGGCTCAGACGCGGCGGAAGACCAGCGTGCCGTTGGTGCCGCCAAAACCGAAGTTGTTCTTGACGGCCACGTCGATGCGCATCTCGCGTGCGGTGTTCGCGCAGTAGTCGAGATCGCACGCAGGATCCTGGTTGAAGAGGTTGATCGTGGGGGGCGAGATCTGGTGGTGCAGCGCCAGCGCAGTGAATACCGACTCGATGCCACCCGCGCCACCCAGCAGGTGGCCCGTCATCGACTTGGTCGAGTTGACCACCAGCTTCCTGGCGTGGTCGCCGAAGGCCAGCTTGATCGCGTTGGTCTCGTTGGCATCGCCCAGCGGTGTGGAGGTGCCGTGGGCGTTGACGTACTGCACCTCGTCGGGATTGACGCCCGCATTGCGCAGCGCCATCTGCATCGAGCGCCGGGGGCCGTCCACATTCGGTGCGGTCATGTGGAAGGCGTCACCACTCATGCCAAAACCGGAGATTTCGGCATAGATCTTGGCGCCACGCTGCTTCGCGTGCTCGTATTCCTCGACGACCATCACGCCCGCGCCTTCGCCGAGCACGAAGCCGTCGCGGTCCTTGTCCCAGGGACGCGAGGCGGTCTTGGGATCGTCGTTGCGCGTCGACAAGGCCTTGGCCGAGGCGAAGCCACCCATGCCGAGTGGCGAGACGGTGGCTTCGGCGCCGCCTGCGACCATCACGTCGGCGTCGCCGCATTCGATCATGCGGGCCGCCATGCCGATGCTGTGCAAGCCGGTCGTGCAGGCGGTCACGATGGCCAGGTTCGGTCCCTTGAAGCCGCTCAGGATCGACACATGACCGGAAATCATGTTGATGATCGATGCCGGAACGAAGAAGGGCGAGATGCGGCGGGCACCCCGCGCACGGTATTCCTCGCTGGTGGCCTCGATCAGCGGCAGACCGCCGATGCCCGATCCCACCATCACGCCGATGCGTTCGGCGAGTTCCTCGCTCAGTGCATCGCCTGTGGGCAGCCCTGAATCCCTGATCGCCTGCAGCGACGCGGCAATGCCGTAATGGATGAAGGTATCCATGTGGCGGGCTTCCTTGGCGGGGATGTAATCCTCGATGCGGAAGCCCTTGACCTCGCCCGCGAAGCGCACCGACATGTTCGATGCGTCGAAACGGGTGACGTGGTCGATGCCGGATTGCCCGGCCACGAGCTGGGCCCAGGACTCGTCCACGGTGTTGCCCACCGGGGTGATGAGGCCCAGACCGGTGATGACGATTCGGCGACGGGTCATGCGGATGCGTGCTGCAAGGGTGGCGAAAAAGCGTTCCGGCGGATCAGGGAATGATCAGCGGATCAGGGCTTGGCGTTGGCGAGGGCGTAGTCGATCGCAGCCTGGACGGTGGTGATCTTCTCGGCCTCTTCATCGGGGATCTCGATGCCGAATTCGTCTTCCAGCGCCATCACGAGTTCGACCGTGTCCAGGGAGTCTGCGCCGAGGTCGGCCACGAAGGCCTTTGCCGGCAGGACGTCTTCTTCGGCCACACCGAGTTGTTCGGCAATGATCTTCTTGACGCGTGCTTCGATGTCGCTCATTTCTCTCCTCCGAGAGGGTTGGTACAAAACAGCCTGCGATTCTAAGGGTTCCGAGACACAAGTCACTCGGAAGCCGCCCGAGAGGTCCGCGCAGGGCAGGGGTCGGACCTCTCGGACAGGTCAGTTCATGAACATGCCGCCATTGACGTGCAGTTCCGTTCCCGTGATGTAACCGGCTGCAGGCGATGCCAGGAAGGCCACCGCTTCGGCAATGTCCTCGGGTGAGCCGAGGCGGCCGAGCGGGATCTGCGCCGTCAGGGCCGCTTTCTGTGCTTCTGGCAGCACTTCGGTCATGTCGGTGGCGATGAAGCCGGGGGCGACGCAGTTGACCGTGATGTTGCGGCTGCCGAGTTCACGCGCCAGCGAACGGGTCATGCCCGCCACGCCGGCCTTGGAGGCGCAGTAGTTGGCCTGGCCCGGGTTGCCCGAGGCGCCGACCACCGAGGTGATGTTGACGATGCGGCCGAAGCGCTGCTTCATCATCGGCTTGATCGCGGCGCGGCAGGCGCGGAAGACGGACTTGAGGTTGGTGTCGATCACCGCGTCCCAGTCGTCGTCCTTCAGGCGCATGGCCAGCGTGTCGCGGGTGATGCCGGCGTTGTTGACCAATACATGCAGGCCGCCATGGGCCTTGACGATGCCGTCGATCGCTGCATCAAGTGCTGCGGCGTCGGTGACGTTCAGCGTCAGACCCAGGCCACCGAACGGGGCCAGCGCCTCGCCGATGGCTGCCGAGCCGCTGTCGCTGGTGGCGGTGCCGATGACCTTGAAGCCGCGCTGCGCCAGCGTCAGCGCGATGGCGCGGCCGATGCCGCGGCTGGCGCCGGTGACGAGGGCGATCTGTCGGGGGGCTTGAGCAGGAGCGTTCATGCGAGCAGCGCCTTGGCAGCGGCCAGCGTGGCCGGGTCGTAGAAGGGGGCGGTGACGAGGTCGGCATCGATGCGCTTGACCATGCCGGACAGAACCTTGCCCGGACCGCATTCGATCACATGGGTCATGCCACGCGCCTTGAGTTCGGTCACGAGTTCGATCCAGCGCACGGCGCCGAAAGCCTGGCGGTAGAGCGCGTCGCGGATCGCGTCCGGATCGGTCTGCACGGCCACGTCGACGTTGTTCAGCACGGGGATCAGCGGCGTCTTCAGATCGATCGACACCAGACGCTCGCGCAGGCGCTCGGCCGCGGGCTTCATCAGGCTGGAGTGGAAGGGGGCCGACACCGGCAGCGGCAGTGCGCGCTTGGCGCCCATGGCCTTGAGCACGGTGCAGCCGTGTTCGACGCCGGCCTTGCTGCCGGCGATGACGGTCTGCTTCGGGTCGTTGAAGTTGACGGCCTCGACCACCTCGCCAGATTCGGCGGCAGCCTTGGCGCAGCCTTCGCGCACGGCGGCCGGTTCGAGTCCGAGGATCGCGGCCATCCCGCCCGTGCCCACCGGCACGGCGTCCTGCATCGCCTGGGCACGCAGGCGCACCAGCGGCAGCGCATCCATCAGCGTCAGGCTGCCTGCGGCGACCAGCGCGGTGTATTCGCCCAGCGAGTGGCCGGCGACGAAGGCCGGCGCAGCACCGCCTTCTGCCAGCCAGGCGCGGTAGCTGGCGATGCCGGCGGTCAGCATCACGGGCTGGGTGTTGGTGGTCAGGTCCAGCGCGCCCTTGGGGCCTTCGGCGATCAGGCGGGCGATGTCTTCGCCGAGGGCGGCACTGGCTTCTTCGAGGGTGGCGCGCACGGCGGGGTGGTCACCCCAGTCCGAGAGCATGCCCACCGACTGAGACCCTTGGCCGGGAAACACGAAGGCGAACGCGGTCATGGTGCGAGATCCGTGAAGAGAGGAGTGAAAGAGATGAGGCAGAGATGCGGCGAGGAGGAGGGGACGGTTGGCGCGCAGGGCGCTCAGTAGTCCACCAGCACCGAGCCCCAGGTGAATCCGCCGCCGACCCCTTCGAGCAGCAGCGTCTGGCCGCGCTGGATGCGGCCGCTGCGCACGCCGGTGTCCAGCGCCAGCGGGATCGAGGCGGCCGAGGTGTTGCCGTGCTGGTCGACGGTGACGATCACCTTCTCCAGCGGCAGCTTCAGCTTCTTGGCCGTGCTCTGCATGATGCGGATGTTGGCCTGGTGCGGGATCAGCCAGTCGATGTCGCTGTCCTGGCGCTCGGCCTTGGCGAGGCTGGCGCGGGCGGTCTTCTCCAGCACGCCAACGGCCAGCTTGAAGACGGCCTGTCCGTCCATCTTGAGCAGCGGATCGCCCAGGATCTGCCCGCCCGACACGGTGCCCGGCACGCACAGGATGTCCAGATGGCGTCCGTCGGCGTTCAGGTCGGTGGCCAGGATGCCGGGCGTGTCGCTGGCCGACAGCACCACGGCACCGGCGCCGTCGCCGAACAGCACGCAGGTCGTGCGGTCCTGGAAGTCAAGGATGCGCGAGAACACCTCGGCGCCGATCACCAGCGCGTGGCGGGCGGTGCCGGTGCGGATCATCGCGTCGGCGACGGTCAGCGCGTAGACGAATCCCGAGCACACGGCCTGCACGTCGAAGGCGGGGCAGCCATGGACGATGCCGAGCTTGCGCTGCACGATGGTCGCGGTGGACGGGAACACCATGTCCGGCGTCGAGGTCGCGACGATGATCAGGCCGATGTCGGCACCGGTCAGGCCGGCAGCCTCGATGGCGTGGCGGCCAGCCTCGACGGCCAGGTCGCTGGCGTTCTGGTCTGCGCTGACAAAGTGCCGGGCGCGGATGCCGGTGCGCTCGACGATCCACTCGTCGGACGACTCGATGCCCTGCGCGGCCAGTTCAGCGACCAGGTCGGCATTGGTCAGGCGACGCGGGGGCAGTGAACTGCCGGTGCCTGCGATGCGCGAGAAACGGGGTGTGGTGGTGGTCATGCGGCATGGCGTGCCGCTGGCGCCTCGGGTTGAGCGGCGGACGGGCCCGCACCTGGGAGGGCCTGCAGCGTCTCGAGAATCCGGTCGTGCACGCGGTCCAAGAGTCGATTCCGGGCGGCATCATACGCTCGGTTCAGTGCGTTCTCGAAGGCCAGTGCATCGGCCGAGCCGTGGCTCTTGAACACGAGACCGCGCAGGCCGAGCAGGGCCGCACCGTTGAATCGGCGGTGGTCGAGGCGGCGCGAGAAGCGCTTGAGGGTCGGCATGGCCAGCATCGCGACCAGTTTCGTCAGCGGCGTGCGGGTGAACTCCTGCTTCAGGAAGCTGGTGATCATCCCGGCCAGACCCTCGGCGGTCTTCAGGGCCACATTGCCGACAAATCCGTCGCACACCACGAGGTCGGTGGTGCCCTTGAAGATGTCGTTGCCTTCGACGTTGCCGTGGAAGTTCAGGTGACCGGCGAGCGACGCCGCGCGCAGCAGCTCGCCTGCGCGCTTGATCGTCTCGCTGCCCTTGATGACTTCCTCGCCGATGTTCAGCAGGCCGACCGTGGGCTGCTCCTTGCCATCGACCGCCGACACCAGCGCGCTGCCCATCACCGCAAACTGCAGCAGGTGCTCCGCACTGCAATCGACATTGGCGCCCAGATCAAGCATGGTCGTGTAGTGACCATGCTGGTTGGGCATCACGCTCGCGATGGCGGGGCGGTCGATGCCTTCGAGCGTCTTCAGCAGATAGCGCGCAACCGCCATCAACGCACCCGTGTTGCCAGCGGACACGCAGGCATCCGCCTCCGAGGCGCCGTCGGCATTGCGCTTGACTTGCTGGATGGCCACGCGCATCGAGGAATCGCGCTTCTTGCGGAGCGCAACCTCGACGGGATCGTCCATCTCGACCACTTCCGTCGCCTCGACCAGACGACAGCGCGCCCAGCCGGCGGCGGGCACGAGTGCCTCGGCCTTGCCAACGAGAATCAGCTCAACCTGGGGGTGCTGATCGAGGAAGGAGCGACAGGCGGGCAGGGTCACGGATGGACCGTGGTCCCCACCCATGCAATCCACAGACAACCGAACCGGGCGCGAAAGAGGGGCAGTGGCGTTCAAGACTGGTCAGACTCGGTGTCAATACCCGCAAGCGATCGCGGGGCCCCTGAGGCTGGGATGACTCAGGCGTCAGCCTTGGTCTTGAACACCTTGCGACCGCGGTAGAAGCCGGTCGGGCTGATGTGGTGGCGCAGATGCACTTCACCCGTGGTGGACTCGATCGCGGTGCCCGGGGTGTTCAGGGCGTTGTGCGAGCGGTGCATACCGCGCTTGGAAGGCGACTTCTTGTTTTGCTGGACAGCCATGGCTTACTCCTGGGATCCTGGGTTTTCCGATTGGAAAAGCTTTCGATTGTAGCACTACCCTTGGCATCGGTCCAAAGATGCGCCGGACACATCGGCGAGACGCTGTTGCATTCACGCCGACAGGTCAGTCTTTCGCCGGGGTCTTGCGCAGGGAGGCCAGCACCGCGAACGGGTTCGGCTTGTCGTTGGCGGGCGCTTGCGCGGAGGCTTCGGAGGTCTCGCCTGCAGGATCGTCGGACCAGTCGCCGGTCGAGAGAACCACTGGCGTCGGACAGACCTCGTGCCTCGGCACGATCGGTGCGGCGAGCAGCAGTTCGTCCTCGACCAGTTCCAGCAGGTCGAACTGGCGGCTGATGACCAGCACGTCGTCCTCGGACTCGGCATCCAGCTCCGCCGCCTGGCGCTCGCTGTCGACGAACAGGAACCAGCGCTCGAACGCGAGGGGCGTCTCGACCGTCTCCAGGCAGCGCTGACATTGCTGCGACAGGGCCGTGGCGCCTGTCAGGTGCAGCCAGACCTCGGGGGATGCGCCGCTGCGCCTGCGCAGCTCACCCCTGGCTGACCAGCGCACGGGGGCCGCCTTGTCGACGGTGACCTCGGTGTGCCGCAACGCGAGCAGGCGCTCGAAGTCGCCGAGCGCTGCATGGCCGTCGATGGGTTCGCCCGCTTCGGCGAAGGGCCGCACATCGAGGCGGCGGGGATGGAATTCACGCGCTTTCATGGCGCGCAGTGTACGGGGGTGTGCTGGTGGAACAATGTCGGGATGCTGCCTTTCCATTCCCCTGTGCCGGCCCTGGTGCTGGCTTCCACCTCGGTCTACCGGCGCGAGCTGCTGGCGCGTCTGCGTTTGCCATTCGACGTGCTGGCCCCCGAGGTCGATGAAACCCCGCTGCCGGTAGAGTCCCCTGCGGCGCTGAGCGAGCGTCTCGCGCTGGCCAAGGCGCGTGCCGTGGCCGCGCTGCGTCCGCAGGCCGTCGTGATCGGCTCCGACCAGGTGGCCGAGCTGGATGGCCAGCCCATCGGCAAACCCGGCGACCATGCCGGCGCCGTGGCCCAGCTGCGGGCGATGCGGGGCCGCACGGTGGTGTTCCACACGGCGGTGGCGGTGCTGCGGCACGACCTGGCGTTCGAGGCGGTGCGGCGTGTGCCGGTGACCGTGCGCTTGCGGGCGCTGAGCGATGTGGAGATCGAGACCTACCTGCGGCTGGAGCAGCCGTATGACTGCGCGGGCAGTGCCAAGTGCGAGGCGCTCGGCATCACGCTGCTCGACGCGATCGAGTCCGATGACCCCACCGCGCTGATCGGCCTGCCGCTGATCGTGACCTCGGGGCTGTTGCGACAGGCGGGGCTGGACACGCTGGCGGTCCATGCCGGACTTGGGGGTGTGGCATGAAGGGGCGTCTTTGGCTGGTGCCCAACACGCTGGATCTGGGGACCGTGGCAGAGGGGCAGCCGCTGCCGGACCTGCAGGAGGTGCTCCCGCTTGGTGCCATCCGCGTGGCGGCCAGCCTGACGCATTGGGTTGCCGAGAATGCCCGCAGCGCGCGGGCCTTGCTCAAGCGGGTGGATGCCGTGGTGCCGCTGGCGCAGCCGCTGCAGGCGCTGTCGATCCGCGAACTGCCCCGTCCGCCCAAGGGCAAGCCGGATGCACGGGCCCAGGCGCCGGACTGGGCCGGATTGCTCGCTCCTGCGCTGGCGGGGCACGATGTGGGGCTGGTGTCCGAAGCGGGCTTGCCGGCCGTGGCCGATCCCGGGGCGGAGCTGGTGCGGGTCGCCCATGCACAGGGCTTGACGGTGATGCCGTTGTCGGGGCCGAGTTCGCTGATCCTGGCGGTGGCGGCCAGCGGGCTCAACGGGCAGAGTTTCGCGTTTGTCGGTTACTTGCCCACCGACGCCACTGCCCGTGGACAGCGCTTGCGCGAACTGGAGGCGCACTCGCGCCGCTGGCAGCAGACGCAGCTGCTGATCGAGACGCCCTACCGCAATGCCGCCATGGCGCAGGCACTGCTGGCCAGTCTGTACCCGGAGACCTGGCTGAGCATCAGTTGCGGGCTGACCCTGGCCGGGGGCAGCACGCGCACGCAGCAGGTCGCGAAGTGGAGGGCGGCACCGCCGGTTCTGCCAGCGGATGTGCCCGCTGTCTTTGCCTTCCTGGCCTGACCGTCGGCGCGCAGGGTTCAGGATCAGGTTGGCGTCTTGCCGCCCAGCAGCGTGGCGATGCGGCGCTTGGGCTTGACCAGACCGGACACGGCTGGCGCGGCACCCGTCGACTGTGCCGCAGGCGGCGAGGAAGCGCCTTCCCAGACCGGAGTGGCCTTGGGGTCCGGCTCGTAGGGTCGGTCGAAGAACGGATCCTGCGACGACCGGCTGCGCATCGGGCGCGGTGCGGAAGCGGTTGCGGCAGACGCCATCGGACGCGGCTCGCTGAACGCTGCGGGCGCCTCTTCGAACTCGCGGCGACGACGCGGGCGGTCGTTTTCCAGCTCAGCCGTTTCCAGCGTGATCGTCTTCTTGATCAGCTTCTCGATGTCGCCCACCAGCCGCGTGTCGTCGCGCGTCGCCAGCGTGATGGCGATGCCCGAGGCGCCAGCGCGGCCCGTGCGGCCGATGCGGTGCACGTAGTCTTCGGCGTTGAACGGCACGTCGTAGTTGAAGACGGCGGGCAGGTCGGCGATGTCCAGACCGCGGGCGGCCACGTCGGTGGCCACCAGCAGGTCGACTTCCCCCGCCTTGAACGCCGCCAGCGACTTCAGGCGCTCGTCCTGCGACTTGTCGCCGTGCAGCGCAGCGGTGCGCAGGCCGTCGCGCTCGAAGGTGCGCGCCAGCCGGGCGGCGCCGAGCTTGGAGTTCACGAAGATGATGGCCTGACGGATCTCGCGCTGGCGCAGGATCTGGGCGATCAGGCGGCGCTTGTCCTCGTCGGCAACGCTGTAGAAGCGCTGCTCGACATTCGTGGCGGTCGCGTTCGGGCGGGCGACTTCGACCAGCACGGGATCCTGCAGGTAGCTCTGCGCCAGCTTCTTGATCTCGGGCGAGAACGTGGCCGAGAACAGCAGCGTCTGGCGTGTCTTGGGCAGGAAGCTCAGGATGCGCTGCAGGTCAGGCAGGAAGCCGATGTCGAGCATCCGGTCGGCTTCATCCAGCACGACGTACTCGACCTGGTTGAGCTGGCAGTTCTTGAGCTGGATGTGGTCGAGCAGGCGGCCCGGCGTGGCGATCAGGACTTCGACGCCGCGCTTGAGTTCGGCCGTCTGCGGCGCGATGTCGATGCCGCCGAAGACGCAGGCCACGCGCAGGTTGCTGTGCTTGGCGTAGGTCTTGACGTTGACGGCCACCTGATCGGCCAGCTCGCGGGTCGGCGCCAGCACCAGGGCGCGCACCGGGTGGCGGGCGGGCGAGGCGCTCGGGTTCTCGTGCTTGAGCATCTTCTGCAGCAGCGGCAGCGAGAACGCGGCGGTCTTGCCGGTGCCGGTCTGCGCGGCGCCCATCACGTCGCGGCCTTCCAGCACGATCGGGATGGCCTTGGCCTGGATGGGGGTCATCGTCTCGTAACCGGCGTCACCGATGGCACGCTGGAGCTTGGCGTCCAGGGGCAGGGTGTCGAAGCGGGCGGGGGCGGCCAGATCGGGCGCGGCGTCAGTTTGGGGCGTCATCACGGGCGTGATTATCCTGCGGATGCTGCCAGCCCGTGTCTTTCTGGCGTGAAATGACCACAAGCACCCTTCGGCTTGTCAAGCCCGATGTGCGTTTCTCGCGTCAGGTGAGGGTCTTGCCTCCAGAGCGGGCTTCCTTGGCAGCGGCTGAATAAGAGTCCAACTTTGCACGACCGGGGCGTCATTGGGGCTCTCCAGCGCCGGAATTGACCGGGACGGTCTGCACAATTCAGGGAATCTACTCACCACCAGGGAATTTTTATCTCATGAGTTCCATTGCCTCTTCTGCTGCCTCCTCTGCGGCTTCATCGAATGGCACGTCGATCGTCGTGCAGCCCGTCATCATGGCCGGCGGCAGCGGCACCCGGCTGTGGCCGCTGTCGCGCGCGGGCTATCCCAAGCAATTCCTGGTGCTGGGCGACAGCAACCAGAGCCTGTTCCAGGAGGCCGCCCAGCGCCTGGCCGACCTGGCCACGCCCGAGCTGACGCTGTCCGCCCCGCTGATCGTCGGCAACGAGGAGCACCGCTTCCTCGTGCTCGACCAGCTGCGCGAGATCCGTCAGACACCGCTGGCCGTGGTGCTGGAGCCCATGGGCCGCAACACGGCCCCGGCGCTCACGCTGGCGGCGCTGCAGGCGCTCGACGGCGGTGCCGACCCGGTGCTGGTCGTGACACCGGCCGACCAGACGGTCACCGACCCGGCCGCGTACACCGCCGCGCTGCAGCAGGCCGTGCGGCTGGCGGCCCATGGTGCGGTGGCCATCCTGGGCATCACGCCGGACGCCCCCGAGACCGGCTACGGCTATATCCGCACCACGCCGGAACTGGGCGCGGCCCGCGTGGCCCAGTTCGTCGAGAAGCCCAGCCTGGAAACGGCGCAGCGCTACCTGAGCGAAGGCGGCTACTTCTGGAACAGCGGCATGTTCGTGCTGAAGGCCTCGGTGTGGATGCAGGCGCTGGAGACCTTCCGCCCCGACATCGCGGCCGCGACCCGTGCGGCCTGGGCGGTGCGCAAGACGGACGCCAGCTTCGTGCGTCCCGGCAAGGCCGAGTTCGCCGCCGTGCCGAGCGAGTCGGTGGACTACGCGGTGATGGAGCGCTGCCCCGGCACGGACTTCGACATCCGCATGGTGCCGCTGAGCGCCGGCTGGAACGACCTGGGCGCCTGGGACGCCGTCTGGCAGGTGGCCCGCAAGGATGCGAACGGCAACGCCAGCGTCGGCGACGTGATCACGCAGGACAGCCGCAACACGCTGGTCCACGCCTCGGGCCGGCTGGTCAGCGTGGTCGGGCTCGATGACGTGGTGGTGATCGAGACGGCCGACGCCGTGATGGTCGCCGACCGCAGCCGCAGCCAGGACGTGAAGAAGATCGTCGCGCAGCTCGACAAGGCCGGCCGCACCGAGCACAGCCTGCACCGCAAGGTCCACCGCCCCTGGGGCTGGTACGACAGCATCGACAGCGGACCGCGCTTCCAGGTCAAGCGCATCATGGTCAAGCCGGGCGCCAGCCTGAGCCTGCAGATGCACCACCACCGAGCCGAGCACTGGATCGTGGTCACCGGCACGGCCGAGATCACCAACGGTGACAAGGTGCTGATGCTCACCGAGAACCAGTCCACCTATATCCCGCTGGGGCAGGTGCACCGGCTGGCGAACCCGGGGCGGGTGCCGCTGGAGATCATCGAGGTGCAGTCGGGCTCCTACCTCGGCGAGGACGACATCGTGCGCTACGAGGACACCTACGGGCGCAATTGAGTCTCCTGCACAATCGCGAAAATCCGAGTCATCCACCCGTACGTACAGCACATGATCCTCATCACAGGCGCCGCCGGCTTCATCGGCGGAAACTTTGTCCACCACTGGTTCGAGCGCAGTGAAGAGCCGATCACCGTGCTGGACAAGCTGACGTACGCGGGCAATCCGCAGACGATCGCCGAGCATGTGGAGGCCGGGCGCTGCACGCTGGTGCAGGGTGACATCGGCGACCGGGCGCTGGTGAGCCAGCTGCTGCAGACGCACCAGCCGCGTGCGGTGCTGCACTTCGCGGCCGAGAGCCACGTCGACCGCAGCATCCACGGCCCCGGCGAGTTCATCCAGACCAACATGGTCGGCACGTTCGAGCTGCTGGAGGCGGTCCGGTCGTACTGGGGTGCACTGGAGGCCGAGGCCAAGGTGGCCTTCCGCTTCCTGCATGTCTCCACCGACGAGGTCTACGGCTCGCTGTCCGAGACCGACCCGGCGTTTTCCGAGACCACGCCCTACGCGCCCAACAGCCCGTACTCGGCGAGCAAGGCCGGCTCGGACCACCTGGTGCGCGCCTACCACCACACCTACGGCCTGCCGACGCTGACCACCAACTGCTCGAACAACTACGGCCCGTACCACTTCCCCGAGAAGCTGATCCCGCTGATGATCCTCAACGCGCTGGACGGCAAGCCGCTGCCGGTCTACGGCGACGGGCAGAACATCCGCGACTGGCTGTTTGTCCGCGACCACTGCGAGGCGATCCGGCAGGTGCTGGCCAAGGGGCGGCTGGGCGAGGTCTACAACGTCGGCGGCAAGAACGAGATCAAGAACCTCGACGTGGTGCAGGTCATCTGCCGCAAGCTCGACGCGCTGCGCCCGAAGGCCGACGGCACGACGTACGAGTCGCAGATCACCTTCGTCACCGACCGCCCCGGCCACGACCGCCGCTACGCGATCGACCCGACCAAGATCGAGCGCGAGATTGGCTGGACGCCGGCCGAGACCTTCGAGTCGGGCATCGACAAGACGGTGCGCTGGTACCTGGAGAACACGGCGTGGATCGACGCGGTGCGCACCGGCGCCTACCGCGACTGGGTGAGCCAGAACTACGGGGCGCGCGCATGAGCGGCGGCCTGAAGATCCTGCTGCTGGGCAAGGGCGGGCAGGTCGGCTGGGAGCTGCAGCGCGCGCTGGCACCGCTGGGCGACGTGGTCGGCCTCGACCACGACAGCACCGAGTTGCACGGTGACTTCAGCCAGCCCGAGCGGCTGGCCGAGACCGTCGCCGCCGTGCGCCCGGACATCATCGTCAATGCCGCGGCGCACACCGCCGTGGACAAGGCCGAGAGCGAGCCTGACCTCGCCCGCGCGATCAACGCCACCGCCCCCGGCGTGCTGGCGCGCTGTGCGGCCGAGACGGGCGCGTGGCTGGTCCACTACAGCACCGACTACGTCTTCGACGGCTCGGGCGACCAGCCGCGCCGCGAAGACGCGCCCACCGGCCCGCTGAGCGTCTACGGCCAGACCAAGCTCGACGGCGAGGACGCCATCCGCGCCAGCGGCTGCAGGCACCTGATCCTGCGCACGAGCTGGGTCTACGCGGCGCGCGGTGGCAACTTTGCCAAGACCATGCTCCGGCTGGCAGCCGAGCGCGAGAAACTCACCGTCATCGACGACCAGATCGGCGCGCCCACCGGCGCGGACCTGCTGGCCGACCTGACCGCCCAGATGCTGCGCACCGCGATGGCCCAGCCGGATCTGGACCTCTCGGGCACCTACCATGCCGTCGCGGGCGGCCAGACGAGCTGGCACGGCTACGCGAGCTTTGTGGTCGAGCAGGCCCGCCGGCTGGGCCGCGAGCTTAAGGTGCAGGCAATCGAGCCGGTGCCGACCACTGCCTTCCCGACGCCCGCCCGGCGTCCGCTGAACTCGCGCCTCGACACCACGAAGCTGCAGGCCACCTTCGGTCTGCGCCTGCCGCCGTGGCAGCAGGGTATCGAGCGCATGCTCACCGAGATCCTCGCCTGACAGGAACCCCCATGCAACGCAAAGGCATTATCTTGGCCGGAGGCTCCGGCACCCGGCTGCACCCGGCGACACTGGCCATCAGCAAGCAACTGCTGCCGGTCTACGACAAGCCGATGATCTATTACCCGCTGACGACGCTGATGCTCGCCGGCATCCGCGACATCCTCATCATCAGCACGCCGCAGGACACGCCGCGCTTCGAGGCGCTGCTCGGCGATGGCAGCCGCTGGGGCCTTTCCTTGAGCTACTGCGTGCAGCCGAGCCCGGACGGGCTGGCGCAGGCGTTCATCCTGGGCCGCGAGTTCGTGGGCGGCGCGCCGAGCGCGCTGGTGCTGGGTGACAACATCTTCCACGGCCACGACCTGCAGCAACTGCTCAACAGCGCGACGGCGCGCACCGGTGGTGCCAGCGTCTTCGCCTACCACGTACAGGATCCAGAACGCTACGGCGTGGTGGACTTCGACAGCCACCGCCGCGCGCTCAGCATCGAGGAAAAGCCCAAGGCACCGAAGAGCAACTACGCCGTCACGGGGCTGTATTTCTACGACGAGCAGGTCTGCGACATCGCGGCGAACATCGCGCCGAGCCCGCGCGGCGAGCTGGAAATCACCGACGTGAACGCGGTGTACCTGAAACAGGGGCAGCTCAACGTCGAGATCATGGGCCGCGGCTACGCCTGGCTCGACACCGGCACGCACGACAGTCTGATGGAAGCGGGGCAGTTCATCGCCACGCTGGAGAGGCGCCAGGGGCTGAAGGTGGCGTGCCCGGAGGAAATCGCATACCGGCGCGGCTGGATCGATGCAGCACAACTGGAGCGGCTGGCGCAATCGATGCTCAAGAACGGCTATGGGCAGTACCTGCAGAAGGTGCTCCACGAAAAGGTTTACTGAACACATGAACTTCATCCGCACCGCCATCCCCGATGTCCTGATCCTCGAACCCAAGGTGTTCGGGGACACCCGCGGCTTCTTCATGGAGAGCTACAACCAGAAGGTCTTCAACGAGGTGGTCGGGTACGAGGTCAACTTCGTGCAGGACAACCATTCCCGCTCGGCCAAGGGTGTGCTGCGCGGGCTGCACTACCAGTTGCCCCCGCATGCACAAGGCAAGCTCGTGCGGGTCACGGCCGGCGCGGTGTTCGACGTGGCCGTGGACCTGCGGGCCAGCAGCCCGACGTTCGGGCAGTGGGTGGGGGTGGAACTGACCGGTGAAAACCACCGCCAGTTCTGGATCCCGCCGGGTTTCGCCCACGGCTTCGTGGTCACCAGCGACAGCGCCGACTTCCTCTACAAGACCACCGACCTCTACGCGCCGCAGTGTGAAGGCGCAGTGCGCTGGGACGACCCGGCGGTCGGCATCACCTGGCCGGACCTGGGCATGGCGCCGTTGCTGTCGGGCAAGGATGCGGTGGCGCCGCTGCTGGCGGACGCGCGCCGGTTCGACTGAATCCTTACCTCCGGGCCGATCCCCGGCAGGCGTCCGTACCCAAGCCTCTACAATCGACGCCGCCCTCGGAGCCCCGGGGGCTGCCTTGATCCGGTCCGACGCTCCATGTTCGCTTCTCGACTGAAATACCCCCTTTGTCGTCTGGGTGCCGTGGCACTGGTCGCTGTGGGCTGGTCCTCCTGGGCCGTGGCCCAGACCTCCACGGCGCAGACGACCGACAACAGCACGACCTCCTCTTCTGCCAACGCCACGGTCAACAGCGCGAGTGGCTCCGGTGTGAGCGGTCCTGTGCGGCTGCAGCAATCGCCCGCTTCCCGCTCGACGACCGGGCGTTCAGGTGCGGACGACGCGCTGAGTGACCGTGATCGCGATGACCTGATGGCGCACGACGCCGCAGGTCTGATGCCGAATCGCGCTGCCGGGGCGGGGGTCGATGAATTCGAGACCTACGTGCGCAAGCTCGGGTACCCCGGTGTCCAGCGATTCGGGCAGGAACTCATCACCGGCAAGGCGGGTTTCGACAGCGCTGATTCGAGCGGGCTGGTGCCGGCGGACTACACCATCGGGCCGGGCGATGAGTTGCAGATTTCGCTCTGGGGCTCGGTGGACGCCGACCTGCGCGTGCAGGTGGACCGCAGCGGCCGCATCTCGATCCCCCGTGTCGGCACGATCATGGTGGCCGGGGTGCGCTACGCCGACCTGAGCGATGTCATCTCGCGCCGCGTCGGACAGGTGTTCCGCAACTACCAGCTCAGCGTGTCGCTCGGCCAGATCCGCAGCGTGCGCATCTACGTGACTGGGCACGTCAAGCGTCCGGGGGTCTACACCGTGGGCGGGCTGTCGAGCGTGGTCAATGGGCTGATGCGCAGCGGCGGACCGGCGTCGGCCGGCAGCCTGCGTGACATCGAACTGCGGCGCGGCAAGGAGATGGTTAGCCGCTACGACCTCTACGACCTGCTGCTCAAGGGCGACCGCAGTGCGGACCGCGTGGTCCAGAACGGGGATGTGATCCACGTCGGCCCGGTCGGTACCCAGGTCGCGCTGGTCGGCAGCGTCAACCGGCCTGCCATCTTCGAAATGAAGCCGGGCGAGAAGGTGACCGACATCGTCGCGATGGCGGGCGGGTTCACCGCCGTGGCGGACCGCAGCCGACTGGCGATCGAGCGGCTGGACGACCGTGCCAAGACCCGCATCACCCAGCTCAGTCTGCCCGAAGACAGCGCGCAGGTGCCCGGCAGCGGCGACGTGCTACGGGCGTTCAGCGCCGTGGACGCCACCCAGCCGGTGGCGCGCCAGAACAAGCGTATTCGCATCGAGGGCGAGGTCACCAAGCCGGGTGAATACGTGCTGCCGCCAGGTGTCACCACGCGCATGGCGATCGGTCTGGCCGGGGGGCTGACGCCGAACGCCTATGTCTATGGCACCGAGTTCACCCGCGAGAGCGTCCGGGTGTCGCAGCAGCAGAACTATGACCGCGCGCTGCGCGACATGGAAACCGAGTTCGCGCGCGCCTCCGCCACCCAGCGGGCGATCAGCGCCGACGAAGCTGCGACGTTCGAGCAGCGCAGCACGGCCACCTCGCGCCTGATCGAGAAGCTCCGCCAGGTGCGCCCGACCGGTCGCATCGTGTTGCAGATGGAGCCCGATACCGCCGTGTTGCCTGACCTGCCGATTGAGGACGGGGACCGGGTGTACGTGCCGGCACGGCCGACGACGGTCAGCGTGTTCGGATCGGTGTTCAACAGCGGGGCGTTCCTGCTGGAGCCCGGCAAGACGCTGGGCGATTTCATGAACCTGGCGGGTGGACCTACCCGTGGTTCGGATCCTGGCGCGACGTTCGTGCTGCGACCGAACGGCAGTGTGCTGAGCCAACTCCAGCGCTCGTCATTCTTCGGTCTGGTGGGCTCGGTGAACAAGCTCAAGGCCGAGCCGGGGGACACGGTGTTCGTGCCCGAAATGATGAACAAGACCACTTGGACGCAGGATCTGAAGGAATGGACGCAGATCATGTACCAGTTTGGTATTGGGGCGGCGGCGTTGAAGACGTTGCAGAACTGATGAGCCGGATACATCCATGAACAAACGATCGGTCGCACAGGAAACCTTCGACGACGAGGACGAAGAAGGCGGCGTCGAGATGGGTGTCGTGACAGGCACGCTGCGCGCCCGAAAGGGCCTCATCGCGGCGCTGACGTTCGCAGGTGGGGTGGCAGGGGTGGGCATCGGCTTCCTGATCCCACCGACCTTCACGGCCCGCACGCTGATCATGCCGCCCCAGCAGTCCCAGAACTCGGCCGCCTCTGCACTCGGGTCGCTGGGGTCGCTGGCTGGGTTGGCGGGTGGCCTGAGCGCAATGCGCAGCCCTGCCGAGCAATACATCTCCCTGATGGGGAGCGCCACGGTCACCGACAAGATGATCGATCGCTTCAAGCTGATGGAGGTGTATGACAACGAGTACCGTTCCGACACGCGCAAGAAGCTGGCCTCGGCAGCGCTGTTCACCACTGGCAAGAAGGACAGCCTGATCACGATTGAGGTCGAAGACAAGGATCCCAAGCGTGCGGCGGA
Source organism: Sphaerotilus sp. (assembly GCF_034519685.1). Taxonomy (GTDB): domain Bacteria; phylum Pseudomonadota; class Gammaproteobacteria; order Burkholderiales; family Burkholderiaceae_C; genus Sphaerotilus. The sequence continues at coordinate 948,946 of NZ_JAXHOF010000006.1, forward strand.
CATGGCCAATGCCTATGTCGAGTACCTGCGCTGGATGACCAACAACCTGGCCGTGACCGAGGCGCAGCAGCGCCGGGTGTTCTTCGAGCAGAAGCTCAACGAGGCTAAGGACCACCTCACGAAGGCGCAAGTGGGTCTGCAGGCCAGTGGTTTCAACGCCGCAGCCATCAAGGCTGAGCCACGTGCGGCGGCGGATAGGCTATGCCCGGCTGCGGGCGGAACTCACGGCTGCGGCCACCGTCAAGTACCTGGAAACCCTGGGCCGCATGTTGACCGATGCGTGCGCCCGAGTTGCAGCAGCAGCAGGCGCTCCTGGCCGCCTTGCGTGCGCAGGTGGCCGCCGTCGAACAGAAGTCAGCGAGACTCCCAGCGATGCGGGCTACATCAGCAAGTACCGGGAATTCAAGTACCAGGAAACCTTGTTCGAGATGTTCGCCCGTCAGTACGAACTGGCGCGAGTCGACGAGGCCCGCGAGGGTGGGCTGATCCAGGTGCTGGATGTGGCCGTGGTGCCCGAGCGCAAGAGCAAACCCAAGCGCGGGACGATCGCCGTGTTCGCGGCGGTGGCGGCGGGCTTGCTGCTGTCGGGGTGGTCGGTGCTGCGCCAGATCAATGCGCAACTGCGCCGCCCGGCCCGCACGGACTGAGCGGGCGTCTCGGCGCCAGGCCTCAGGCCTTTTTCCAGACCTTGCGGTTCACGAAGTCGGTGTAGCTGTGCAGGATACGCAGCACCTTGTCCGAGACGTTGGGGTTCTGGTAGTCCTGCACCATGCGCAGCGTGCGGCATTCACCTCGGCCTTGTGTCGCCAGAATGCCCAGCGCCTGCAGGATGCGCGCCGGGTCGAGCCCGACCATCATTACGGCCGCTTCCTCGAAGCCTTCTGGGCGCTCGTGCACCTCGCGCAGGTTCAGCGCGGGGAAGTTGAGGATGGAGGACTCTTCCGTGATCGTGCCGCTGTCGGAGAGCACCGCTTGCGCGCGGGTCTGCAAGTGGATGTAGTCCAGAAACCCGAACGGCTTGTGGAACTGCACCAGCGGATGGGCGCTGAGCTGCAGGGCCTCCATGCGCTTGCGGGTCCGCGGGTGCGTCGAGACGATGACCGGTTTGCCGAATTGCCCGGCCACGGCGTTGAGCACCTCGAACAGCCGGCGCAGGTTGGTGTCCGAGTCGACGTTTTCTTCCCGGTGCGAGCTGACGACGAAGTAGCCGTGTTCGCTCAGGCCGAGCCGCGACAGCACGTCGGACGCCTCGATGCCCGGGCGGTAGTGGTCGATGACCTCGCGCATCGGGCTGCCGGTCTTGATGACCTGGTCGGCTGGAAAACCTTCGCGCAGCAGGTACTCGCGGGCGATTTCGCTGTAGGTGAGGTTGATGTCGGAGGTGTGGTCGACGATGCGCCGGTTGATTTCCTCCGGAACGCGGAAGTCGAAGCAGCGGTTGCCGGCCTCCATGTGGAAGATCGGTACCTTGCGCCGCTTGGCGGAGATGGCCGCCAGGCAGCTGTTGGTGTCGCCCAGCAGCAGCAGCGCCTCGGGACGGTGCAACTCGATGGCCTTGTCCGATGCGCTGATGACCTGGGCGATGGTCTCTGCAGCGCTGGCCCCAGCGGCTTCCAGAAACACGTCCGGGCGGCGTATGCCCAGGTCGCTGAAGAACACGCCGTTGAGTTCGTAGTCGTAGTTCTGCCCGGTGTGCACCAGCACATGGTCACAGTGGCGGTCGAGCAGCGCGATGGTGCGGGACAGGCGGATGATCTCGGGCCGGGTGCCGACGATGGTCATCACCTTCAGGCGGGAAGCGGTATCAGCCACGCAGGGCCTCCTGGATCAGGTCGAGTTGGCGCAGCACCTGCTTCACGCCGGCCACGTCCAGGCGCTGGGTGTTGTGCGAGGTGTAGTCCTCGATGGCCGACACCTCGGTCTGCCCCTCGACGAAGTACTTGTCGTAGTTGAGGTCGCGGGAGTCCGCCGGGATGCGGTAGTAGCCTCCCAGGTCGTCGGCGCGGGCCATTTCCTCGCGCGAGACGAGGGATTCGTAGAGCTTCTCGCCGTGGCGCGTGCCGATGATGCGGATCTCGTTGTCGAGCGCGAGCAGCTCCCGCATGGCCAGCGCCAGGTCGCCCACCGTGGAGGCGGGGGCCTTCTGCACGAAGATGTCGCCGGGCCGGGCGTGGGTGAACGCATACAGCACCAGATCGACCGACTCCTCCAGCGACATCAGGAAGCGGGTCATGTTCGGGTCGGTGATGGTCAGCGGCAGGCCCTGGCGCAGCTGTTCGAGGAACAGCGGGATCACCGAGCCGCGCGAGGCCATGACGTTGCCGTAACGGGTGGCCGAAAGCACGGTCTTCTCCGGGTCGCACAGGCGCGACTTGGCCACCATCACCTTCTCCATCATCGCCTTGGACATGCCCATGGCATTGATCGGGTAGACGGCCTTGTCGGTGCTGAGCACCACGCAACGCTGCACGCCGTTGACGATGGAGGCCCGCATGACGTTCTCGGCGCCGAGCACGTTGGTGCGCACGGCCTCCATCGGGTAGAACTCGCAGGAGGGCACCTGCTTGAGCGCGGCGGCGTGGAAGACATAGTCCACGCCGCGCAGGGCGTCGTGCACGCTGTCGTAGTCGCGGACATCGCCGATGTAGAACTTCACCCGGTCGTTCTTCAGGCGGATGCGCATGTCCTCCTGCTTCTTCTCGTCGCGGCTGAAGATGCGGATTTCCGCGAACTCGGAGCGCAGGAAGCGGGTCAGCACGGCGTTGCCGAACGAGCCGGTGCCGCCGGTGATGAGGAGAACTTTGTCCTTGAACATGGGAGATTCCTTGCAGAAGTCTGGGCGGAGAAGGGCGTCAACCGAAAGCGCGCATGCGGCGCACCAGCTCCGGCCAATCCGGTGCCACGTAGCCGGTTTGTTCACGCAGGCGCGATGAGTCGAGCGAGCGGTCCAGGACCAGACGGTCGTCGGGCACGATCTCGATGTCCTTGGCGTAGGCCTGCGCCACCAGACGCAGCAGATCGAGCTTGTTGATCGGCTCGGCCGACACATGGTAGAGGCCCCGCAGCTCGGGGCGTGGCAGCACCACCTCGTCGATCACCCGCGCCAGCTCGACCGTGGGCAGGCCGGAGAACACCGCCCGGCTGAAGCCCCGCACCGAGCCGGACTGCGCCAGGAACCAGCCGACCAGCCCGTGTGCGCTGCCGAGCTCGTGGCCGATGATCGAGGTCCGCAGCGTGATGGCGTGCTCGGCATCGACCTCGCCCAGGAACTTGCTCAGGCCGTAGAGGTCATGGGCATCCGGCGTGTCCGCTTCCCGGTAGCCGCCGCGGGTGCCAGCGAACACGCAGTCGGTGCTGACATGGACGAGTCGCGCGCCGACCAGGGAACACAGGCGTGAAAGCCGGTGGGGCAGCATGGCATTGATCGGTAGCGCGGAGAGCGGGTCATCGGCCTGCGCAAGCTGCTTGACAAGACCGATGCAATTGATCACCACGGTCGGGCGAACCTGCGCGAACAAGGCGGCCAGGCTGTCCTGGTTCTCGACATCGACGCCGCGCAGGATGCGGCCATGCAGCCCGGCAGGCAGAAGGTGGAGGCCGCTGGCCGAGCGCACGGAGCCGACCACATCGTGCCGGCCTGTGTCGACCAGGTAGCGCAGCACCGCGTGGCCGAGCATGCCAGCCGCACCGAGGACAAGGATTTTCGCGGGAGTACCTTCAGAGGACATGCGTCGGATTCCAGCAGTTCAAGGGGGAGGCCACAACGGCAGCGGCGGCGCAGGGAGCCCGTCTGGTCGATGCGCGCAGCAGGGTTACGCTGCAAAGCCTGTGGATGTGGACAGGATGTGGACAGAAGACGGTGTATCAGGTCGATTGTACCCGCCGCCTTGCTTCGTCGAATCGCGTGATCAACTGGCGCGCCAAGGCGGCGGGTTCGAAATGCCGGGCGTAGTACGTCTGTCCTGCCTGTCCCATGCGCTGGCGTTCGATGGGGGCCAGTCGGCGCAGGTGCCGGACGGCGTCGGCCAGCGCAGTGGCGTCTTCGGCTGGACAGGCCAGCCCCGCTCCCGAGGCCCGCACGACCTCGGCACCTTCGCCGTCCATGGACGCGATGATCGGTCTGCCAGCGGCCAGATAGGCCTGCACCTTGCTGGGGATGGTCTGGCTCATGATCGGGCTGCGCACCAGGCTGACCAGCAGTGCGGAGGCTTGCGCGAGGATGCCCGGCATCGCCTCGGGCGGGAATCGGCCCGCCAGCACCACGCGCTCGCCCAGGCCGCGCTGCAGGATCTCCTCGGCCAGCCAGGCGCTGCGGGCACCGCTGCCGACCAGGATCCAGCGCACCTCGGGGGCGTCCCGCAACTGGTCGGCGGCCTCGATCAGGGTGTCGAGTGCCTGGACGGTGCCGAGGTTGCCGGCGAAGACGATGTTGAAGCCCTCCGGCAGCATCAGGGCGGGGGCCGCGTCCGGGACCAGCGCGCTGAAGGCCCGCTCACCGGGATTGGGGTGGTAGACCACCGGCGTGTCCCCGGCCATGCGCTGCACCGACTGCACGAAGGCGTGCGACTGGGCCAGCAGCAGGTCGCTGCGCCGGTAGAGCCAGCGCACCACCGCCCCGACCGCCGCCAGTGCCCGCGGGTTGCGGATGTAGCCGGTGGTTTCCAGGCTCTCTGGCCAGAGGTCTTGCACCCAGGTGACCAGGGTGGCGCGCTTGACGTGCTTGAGCACCACGCCGGCCAGCGCCTGCAGGATGGGCGAGGTGCCGTAGACAAAGACCACGTCGAATGGCTGACGGCGCAGAACCCATGGACCGATCACGCTGGCCGAGGCCATGAACGACAGATAGTTGAGCACCAGATTGCGCGCGCCCCCGGTGCCCCGGGGGCGCAGCGGGACGCGGTAGATCGTCATGCCCTCCCAGGCCTGCGGGCCCATCGACGTGCTGCGGTAGCCGTCGAAGACCCGGCCTTCCGGGTAGTTGGGCTGGCCGGTGAGGATGCTGACCGAGCACCCTGCCTCCTGCAGCGATTGCGCGATCTCGTTGATGCGAAAGGTTTCCGGCCAGAAATGCTGGCTGAGGATCAGGATCCGCGCAGGCGTCATGGTGTGTCGAGGCAGGGAGTCGGGTTCAGGGGGCCGGATTCAGAGGGTCAGGTGGGCGATGAAACGCTCTGGTGTGACCACCGGGGCGATCGGCTCGGACTGGCCCAGGAAGCGGCGCACCGCCCGCGCCATCGACACCGCCGAGTGCGGGTCGAAGGTCTCCGCCGGCTCGCAGACATCGCGCACATAGTCGAGTTCGGGGGCGAGGATGGGCAGCCCCAGCCGGCGCGCCTCGATCAGCGGCAGGCCGAACGACTCGGTCGTCGAGGGGAAGATCAGCGCCGAAGCCTGTCGGTACAGCGCCAGTACCTCGGCATGGGGGCGGTGGCCGAGGTCGGTGATGCGCAGACCGTGCTGTGCAACGGCCTCGTCGATCTGCTGGCGCAGGCCGGCATCCCGCGGGCTGAGCGTCAAGGCCAGCGTGGGGCGCAGGCCTTCGGCGGCCAGGCGTTGCCAGGCCTGCAGCAGGACACGGTGGTTCTTGTGGGCCTCGCCATCGGCGACGTAGACAAAATCCCAGGATACCGCCGCGCCGGAGGCCGGGCTGGCGGCCAGTGCACGCGCCAGCGGCAGATCGTCCATGAAGGGCACCACGTGCACGGTCGGATCGCCGCCGTGCCAGGCGCTCAGCAGCCGTGCCATCGAGGGTGTCTGCACGAGGTAGGCCGCCACCTGGTGGCGCCGCCGGTGGCACAGCGTGCGCTCCCCGTGCAGACGCAGGCGACTGGGCAGCGCGTAGTGCGCCAGCGAGGTCGATTCGATCAGCAGCCGGTTCTGCACGAACACCACCGTCCGGGCCCGGTGGTGCAGCAGCGGGGGCAGGCCGTGGAAGCACAGCACGGTGTCGCCCGGAGCGGCCTGGGCCTGCAGGTGGCGCTCGGCGGCGTACCGTCCCCTGAGCGAGGAGGTCGTCCAGAACGTCGAGCCGTCCGGGCACACCGGCGCCAGCCGGTCGCGTGCCCGGGCGTCGAGGATGCCGTGCAGGGCCTGTCCCGTGGCGTGTGGCCAGTGGCGCAGCAGCGCTTCGAGCAGCACCAGGCCACCGCCCACATGGACATTGGGTGCGTGCAGAAGAATCTTGGGCATGGCGAGCAGTGCGGGGCGGGTGGCGATCGGGACCGTTCAGAACCGGTCAGAACAATTGCGGGACGATGTGCGTGTAAGGCACCAGCGGATGGAACAGGTTTGACAGCGGATAGCGCACGATGACGTTCAGGTTCGACACGAGCAGCGTGATGACGATGAGTTGCCGCTGCAGTCGCATCGACGATCCCCCCTGGATGAATGCAGTGGCGGCCAGCAGCGTGAACGCCAGCTGCCAGATGCGGTCGCCCAGGGCTCCCAGGCTGGTGGCAAAGATCAGGAAGACCAGTGCTGGAATGGTGGACAGGACGATCAACGTCCAGAGGTCAGGGGGCGTGCGCGTCTCGTGGCGCTCCAAGGAGGTCGTGGCGATGATCTGCAGCCCCGCGATGCCCAGCACGGCGAGGCCCAGCACCGACACGATGGTCAGCCCGGTGGCGGCCGAGGTCGTGTCGGCGTAATCTTCCAGCTTGGAGGCGGCCCCTGCGCCCAGCGCGCTCGCCGCCAGCACCGCCACCCCCGTCACGGCGATCAGGAGCAGCGCGATCACCAGCAGCCGGATCTGGGTGGGTCTCACCGTCCTGAGCAGCACGAACAGCGCCAGGAAGGTGACACTGAACAGCAAGACCTGCAGATGCAGTGCTGCGGCACCGAACAGGATTGTCCACGTCCATCCTCCCCGTTCGCCCCGCTGGAAGCGGGCGAGCCCCAGCATCAGCACCGTGAGTGCGCAGCCCAGTCGTACGGCATTCGCCTCGAACAGCGTGGCGGCATAGACATTGATCAGCAGCACCAGTGGCCACGGCGTGCCCATGCGTCGCATCACCGCGCAGCGCAGGGCCAGGGACGTCGCGGCGATCAGCGCATACGTCACCGCCGCATCGCCCGTGAGTTTCAGGAGTGCCCAGGCCGGCAGGGCGAACCCAAGCTCGAACAGTCCGGTCGGCGGGATGTAGAGGTAGGGCAGTGGCAGGCGGTCGGCGATGTTCTCGACCAGATCGCCGCCACCCATCGCCATCATTTCCTTGAAATAGCCGATGTAGTGGATGTAGTCGTAGGAAAAGTCATCGCCTGCCCGTGCGAAGGACAGGAACGCCAGCCACCAGATGAGCACAGGCCCGAGCAGGTTCAGTGACCTGTCCAGTGTCTGCCATGTGGCCGAACGGCGCCAACCGATCCGCACCGATGCATCCATGAGCACACGAAGAGGTTCGAACAACGGCATGGCCCGACTTGCGCCTCACTCGCGGCCGAACAGGATGAGCAGCCGCATGTAGGCGTTCGACAGTGGCAGCTGCTTGACTACCCCTGGACGGCACATGAAACGCAGCCGCGACAATGGTGTTGAAGGGTAAGCGCAGTAGCGCTGCAGCAGTCTCCGCTTGGCCGGGTCCAGTTGCGGGCCATGCAGTTCCAGAAACTCCTGGGCCTGGCGCCGGAACGGGCTGACCCGACTGAGCCGCTGCCAGCGCAAGGACAAGCGACGGCGCAGCGAGTGCGCGGTGCCGAACACGTTGTGGCTGTGCTGGCGGTAGAGCACCGAAGGGTAGGGGCTGTAGTGGAACTCGCCGAATGCCGTGATCATCAGGTAGACCCAGGCGTCGTGCATCACCGCGTGCTGCGGGCGGCTGTGGCGCAGCAAGGCGTAGGCGGGTCGGTTCATCACGGTGGCCATGCCGGTGGCGACGGTCTCGATCAGCGCATTGGCGAACTGCAGTCCGTGGCGGGGTGGGCGCGAGTAGGTCATGTGCTGCAGCGCCTGGTCGACCACGTCGAGCCGGGTCGCCACCGCCTGCGGGCGCGTGGGATCGCCGGAGGCCTGCGCTTGCAGGCACTGGACCGAGTGGGCGAGCTTGTCAGGCAGCCATACGTCGTCGGCATCGGAAAAGCCGTAGTAGTCGCCCTCGAACGGACAGGTGCGCAGCGTCTCCAGGAACGACTGGCAGGCGCCCAGGTTCAGCCCGGTCGTGAGGGCCACCCGCGGATCTGCGCCGCAGTGCTGCCGGATGATCGCCGCCGTGTCGTCGCGTGAGCCGTCGTCGCGGATCCACAGCCGTACCTCCACGTCCCGCTGCGCCAGGATGCTGTCGATCTGTGCCTGGATGTAGGCACGCGAGTTGTAGGACGACATCATGACGACCACGGTGGGTTGCGCGGGCGTCGTGACAGGCGGGGAGGCAGTGCGCTGGGTCATGTCGGTGCAGTACGGTGTTGGCGGTAGACGTGCCGTCCGATGGCCAGTGCTGCCAGCAGCGTGGCGACCGACCAGCCGAGGTGCAAGGTGTTCCAGGGGGTGAGCGACACGGCCCAGGCCGCCACGGCGCTGACAGGCATCCACACGAAGCCGCGGGGCAGTGTCGCCGCCATGGGCATGTCCAGCGTCTTGGCGCACAGCACGAAGGTCGCTGTCGTGTCCACGGCGATGCGGATGAACCAGGCCGCAGCGGCTCCGGTGGCGCCGTACCGGTCGCTCAGAACCCACAGCAGCAGGGCATAGGGCAGGATTTCCGCGCAATGCAGCAAACCGGTACGACGTGCCGCGCCGGCACTCTGTGCCAGCGTGAAGGGAATGTGCGCCAGGCTGTTGATCAGGATGCCCGCGCCGAAGATCTGCAGCACCGGAGCGCTGTGGGCGGCGAATCCGGGGTTGATCCAGTGGGCGAGGATGGGTTCGGCGAACAGCGTGATGACCGTCGTGATCGGGATCAGCGCCGCAAACAGTCCCGAGATGGCGTTCTTGAACAACATGACCGTGCGGGCGCGGTGGTCGAGCAACTCGGCGGTGAACAGCGGGAAGAGCACGGTCGTCAGCGCCCCGGGAATGATCCACAGCTTGGTGACGAGCTCGTTCGGGGTGGCGTAGTAGGCGATGGCAGCGGCGGACGCGGTGGCGCCGATGACAAATCGGTCGATGTAGCCCATGAGCGGGCTGACGACATTGCTCACCGCCAGCCAGCCACCCGCGCTGCACAACGGGGCGACGAGGGCTTGCTCGAACCGGATGGTGCGGCCCATCTGCGGCAATGACCGGGCCGCCGCCCAGGCATGGGCCAGAAAGCCGAGCACCCGGCCGAGCGTGAGCACCCAGGCGATGAGGTCGAGCCGAGGTGCGGCCCACACCACCACGGCGAGCGGCCCGAGGAAGGTGAACAGGCCCATGGGCAGGCGGATCACGTTGATCGCGACAAAGGCGTGACGTGCTTCGAGGATGCCGCGCAGTCCAGAGGTCAGCACGATGAACGGCATCGCCCAGGCCATCGCACGGGTGGCCCGAATGGCCTCCTCGGGGTCCGGCACTGCGGCCAGCAGCCCCACGCCCCAGGGGGCCAGCATGGCCATCAGCACACCGGCCACCGAGCCCAGTGCGCCCATCAGCATCAGGGCCGTCCAGGTCAGCGGTGCGATCCGTGCCTCCCGGCCACGCGCCAGTTCCACGCTGAGTTGCTGCGTCAGCGCCCGACCCAGCCCCAGATCCAGCAGGCCGAAGTAGCTGACCACGGCCCAGACCAAGGTCAGCAACCCAAAGCGATCCACCCCCAGTGCGCCGATGAGGGCTGGAATCGTGCCAACGGCCACCAGCAGGGGGGCGCCGAAGCCCAGAAGGTTGAGGATCGTGTTGCGTAGAAGCATGAGGTCCGGTGGCGGGTGGTTCTGCTGCCACGACCTGATAACAGTTCGTTGTCGTGGCATGGACCCGCTAAGCAGTAGCCACGTCTTTTCCGGGCTTGACTCCGGCAGGGCCGCCCTACAATGCTTGGCTGCGTCGAGTAGCGCTGCGGCGCGCAACAACACCGACCTGGGTGCTGTGAACGAGCGGTCTGGACCCGCATTCTATGTGGTCTTGCCGGAGGCAAGAGGGAGCAGGACTGACGGAGGATCTCCCTGCCAGCCAGGGGAGAATCTTCTTACACCTTGAAGTTGCATGATGCCTGATTCATGGGCATCGTCAAAGCGTGACTTTTTAACGAACAAATCGACGCGACCTTGTTACAACGCCGTCCGGAATCTGTCAACCGGCAGGTCGTCGATTCAAAAGGGCCAGATGCCATGTTGCTTCTTGTTTTTTCATTTCTGGTGGCGTTCGTGGTGACGCTGCTGGCCGTGCGGTCAGCCGCCAGCCATGCGCACCTGTCCGGCGATACGGACCGAGACCAGCCCCAGAAGTTCCACGCCCGCGTGGTGCCGCGCATCGGCGGGGTGGGCATCGTGGTGGGCGTGCTGGCGGGTGGTGTGCTGGCTGTCTACCAGCAGCTGGAGGGTTGGCACCTCCTGCTGTTGCTGACTGGATGTGGGCTGGTGGCGTTTGGCGCCGGACTGATCGAGGACTTCACCAAGCGCGTGACGCCCAAGCAGCGTCTGCTTGCCACCATTGCGGCAGCGGCATTGGCCTTCTGGCTGGCGGATGCAGTGATCTCGCGCACGGGCATCCCGGGTCTGGATACCTTGATGCTGGTGGCGGGTGTGCCGCTGGCGCTGACGCTGCTGGCCGTCGCCGGCGTCGCGAACTCCGTCAACATCATCGACGGATTCAACGGACTGGCATCGATGTGCGTGGCCATCATGCTGGCCGCACTGGCGTATGTGGCGTTCCAGGTCGGCGATTTCGCGATCATGAACTGCGCCCTGATCGGACTGGGGGCAGTGCTCGGATTCTTTGTCTGGAACTACCCGCTGGGGCTGATTTTTCTGGGCGATGGCGGAGCGTATTTTCTGGGGTTCTGGGTGGCGGAGCTGGGCATCCTGCTCGTGCAGCGCAATGCCGAGGTCTCGCCGGTGTTCCCGCTGCTGCTGTGCGCCTACCCGATTTTTGAAACACTGTTCACGATGTACCGCCGCCGCGTCATCCGTGGTCGGCCGGTGGGCTTGCCTGACGCCACGCATCTGCACAGCCTGATTTACCGTCGACTGATGCGCTGGGCGATCGGCAAGCACGATGCCGCCAACCTGTTGCGGCGCAATTCCATGACGTCGCCTTATCTGTGGGTGTTGTGTTCCCTGTCGGTGCTGCCGGCGGTGCTGTGGTGGAACGATGGTCGGGTGCTGTCGGGTCTGCTGCTGGCGTTCTGCACGGCCTATCTGCTGATCTATCGCGCCATCGTGCATTTCCGTACCCCCCGTTTCCTGCTGCGCAAGACCGACCACTGGGCCGTCACGCCACTGGTCGAGCACTGACACCGGGCGTGCCCGGCGCCCGGGCGCCGGGGATGGTTACGATCGGGGTTTCCCGATGACCCGTCAGGTGCGCGTCTTGATTCCTACGAAAACTTCCCTGCAGCGGTCCCGCGTCCTCGTCGTCGGCGACGCCATGCTCGACCGCTACTGGTTCGGCTCCGTCGACCGGATTTCCCCCGAAGCGCCGGTCCCGATCGTGCGCGTCACCCGCGAGGAAGAGCGCCTGGGTGGTGCCGCCAACGTCGCGCTCAACGTCAAGACGCTCGGCGCCCAATGCACCCTGCTCACCGTCGTCGGCGAGGACGAGCCGGCGCGCATCCTGCGCCGCCTGCTGGAAGAGCAGGGCGTCACCACCGTGCTCGGCAGCGACCCGCGGCTCTACACCATCGTCAAGTTGCGTGTCATCGGCCGCTCGCAGCAGCTCATCCGCGTCGATTTCGAGAACCAGCCCGAGCACGAGGTGCTGCAGCAGATGCTCACCGACTACGCGCGCGTGCTGCCCGAGCACGAGGCGGTGCTGTTCTCCGATTACGGCAAGGGCGGTCTGACCCATATCCCGCGCATGATCGAGCTGGCGCGCGCGGCGGGCAAGCCGGTGCTGATCGACCCCAAGGGCAGCGATTACCGCCGCTACGCCGGGGCCTCCGTCATCACGCCGAACCGGGCCGAGCTGGCGCAGGTGATCGGCGCATGGTCGGGTGAGGCGCAACTGCACGAGCGTGCGCAGAACCTGCGGCGCGAACTCGGCTTGACCGGCCTGCTGCTGACCCGCTCGGAAGAGGGCATGACCCTGTTCGACGACGCCGGCCACTTGGACGTGCCGGCGCAGGCGCGCGAGGTGTTCGATGTCACCGGGGCGGGCGACACGGTGATCGCCACGATGGCCACGCTGCTGGCCGCCGGCTTGTCATTGCGCGACGCCGTGCCGATCGCCAACCGCGCCGGCAGCATCGTGGTCGGGAAATTTGGCACTGCCAGCGTGTCCTACGAGGAGTTGTTCGCATGAGAGTCGTTGTCACCGGCGCTGCCGGCATGATTGGCAGCAACCTGGTCCACGGCCTGAACCGCCTGGGCGCCAAGGAGGTCATCGCCGTCGATGACCTGACGGACGGACCGAAATACCGCAACCTGCTGGGTTCGACGCTGGCCGACTACTTCGACAAGGACGAGTTCTACCGCCGCTTTGCGGCCGGCGAGCTGGGCCACATCGACGCGGTCCTGCATGAAGGCGCCTGCTCCGACACGATGGAGCACAACGGCAAGTACATGCTGGAGACCAACTACCGCTGCTCGAAGACGCTGCTCGACGCATGCCTCGCGCAAGGCACGCGGCTGCTGTACGCGAGTTCGGCGGCGACCTATGGCGGCAGCGAGACCTTCCGCGAGGAGCCGGCGTTCGAGGCACCGCTGAACGTCTACGGCTACTCCAAGCTGCTGTTCGACCAGGTGGTGCGGCGTTACCTGCCGTCACTGCGCTCGCAAGGGCAGGGCGGCACGCAGGACGGGCAGGTGGTCGGATTTCGCTACTTCAACGTCTACGGCCCGCGCGAACAGCACAAGGCCCGCATGGCCAGCGTCGCCTTCCACCATTTCCACCAGTTTCGCCAGCACGGTCACGTCAAGCTCTTCGGCGAGTACAACGGCTACGCGCCGGGCATGCAGTCGCGCGATTTCGTGTACGTCGAGGACGTGGTGGCGGTGAACCTGTGGTTCCTGCAGCACCCGGACCAGAGCGGCATCTTCAACCTCGGCAGCGGTCGCGCCCAGCCGTTCAACGACGTGGCGCATGCCACTGTGAATGCCTGCCGGGTGCTGGATGGACTGCCGAACCTGACACTGGCAGAGCAGGTCGTGCACGGGTTGGTGAGCTACATCGACTTCCCCGAGGCGCTACGGGGCAAGTACCAATGCCACACCGAGGCTGATCTGACGCGTTTGCGTGCCACCGGCTGTGACCATCGCTTTACAGATGTGGCGACAGGGGTTGAACGTTACGTGAATTGGTTAAGTCGACAGAAATTGTGATTTTTGCCACAATGACGGCTCGCGTTTCTAAACTAACAATTAGTTTCAAAAAGGCGGGGATGGGTACCAATGAAAAAAGCGCCCAGCGCTTTTTTCTTTTTCCAAAACCTCCGGAGCGGGGGGGGGGCGGTTTTTGTCGGGGGGGCCTTTGCGCCCGCCATAACCCCCCCGGGCGGGGAATGGTGGGCGGTCCAGACGTTCCAGTTGTCGACTAGTGGCGGGCCAATGGACCCGCCCGGCGAGTCTATGTCATGGCGGGCCTGACTGCCAAAGGCCTGTGGGGCGGGGGGGGAGGGGGGGGGGGGGTGGGGGGGGGGGGGGGTAGGGGCCCCACCCCTGGCGAAACCACGGGGGGGGCCCCAACAAGGTTATGGCCTCCGGGAGGGAGGTTCCAGGGGGGGGTGGGGGGGAGGGGTTTGGGAGGATCCCCAGCGGGGGGGGGGGGGGGTTTTTTTCGTTGAGGTGGGGGTTCTTTCGGGGGGGCGGTGGGGGGCGGGGGGGGAGGAGTGTTATATTTTGCCGAGTTCGTCTCATCGAGGGGAATTGTGGCCTTGATTTTTGCGTTGTGGGGCGCGGGGGTGTGGGTGGAGGCTGTGTGGCCCGGGGAGGGAAGAGGGAGACACAAAAGGAGAGGGGGGGGACAGAGAGGAGGAGGAGAAGAGGGAAAGAGAAAAAGGGGCGGTGGGGGGTGTGATCCAAGGGGAGGGGGGTCGGGTGGCGGGTGGTTGGGGCGGGGGGGGGGGTGTGGGGGGGGTTGGGGGGGGGGGTGTGATTTGGGGGAGAAAGAAGAGGGATGATGGTTTGAGGGGAGTGGGTTGTGGAGTGAGGTTTTGTCTTATTAGTGGGTGTTTGTGGGGTTATGGGGGTGTTTTTGGGTGTGTGTTGGGTTTTTTTTTTGTGAGGGTGGTTGTTGTGGTTGTGTTGGGTGTTGTGGGTGTGCTGGGTGTGGGGAGAGAGGAAGAAATTTAGTGGAGTGAGTGAATTGGTTTGTGTAGTGAATGGAAGGGGGGAGAGAGGGGGGGTGTGGGGTGTGGGTGTTTTGGCCAGACCTGTGCGGCTCCAGGACTTTCAGGCGGAGCCTGGCAAGCCCAGCAGCTGAGCAACGACGCTGACGGCCAGCACCTCGGGCTCCTTGCCCGTGATGCCGCGCAAGCCGATTGGACACGTCAAGTGACGGTGCGCGTCGGCGTCAACGCCCCTTTTCTCGAATCGGTGCAGAAACCGTGCCCGCTTCGTCTGGCTCCCGATCAGCCCGCAGTAGCCCGCATCCCCCCGTCGCAGCGCCGCCTCGGTGATCCGTTCATCGAGGTCATGCCGGTGTGTCATCACCAGAAAGAACGCCCCCGGCGGCGCCAGCGCCACCTCGGCTTCCGGCGTGTCCACGCACACCCGTTCGATGTGGGGCGGCTCGGTGCCGGTCAGCGTGGGGAATTCTTCCTCGCGCTCGTCGATCCACTGCACGCGGCAATCGATGTCGGCCAGCAGCCTCACGATCGCCCGCCCGACATGCCCCGCGCCGTGCAACTGCAGGAAGAAGCGCGGCTGCGGCGCCGGCCAGTCGGCCAGCGAGGCGGTGGTCAGCGTCTGCAGCCGCAGCACGACCCGCCCGCCACAGCACTGCCCGAGCGCTGGCCCGAGCGGCAGGTCCAGATCGGTCGGGGTCATGACCTCCTGGCGCAGACCCTCGCGTGCGGCGGTGATCGCCAGCAGTTCCAGGTGCCCGCCGCCGATGGTGCCGAGCACGGCGTCCTCGGCGACGACCATGCGCGTGCCGGTCTCGCGCGGGGTCGAGCCGCGGTGCGACAGGATCTGCACCTCGACCGCGCGCCGCCCCTGCGCGAGCCAGTGCCGAGCAGCACTCTGCAGAACCCCCGGCGTCATCCGGCCTGCACCGCCTCGATGGCGTCGAGGATGGCCTCGCTGGTTGCCGGCGCGCGCAGCGGCGGATCGATCTGGTGCTCGCCAACCGCTGACACCGCGTCGCGGATCGCCAGGAACACGCTGAACGGCAGCAGCAGCGGCGGCTCGCCCACCGCCTTGCTGCGGTGGATGCTGTCCGCCGGGTTGCGGTGGTCGAAGAGCCGGACGTTGAAGGCGCCCGGCGTGACCGGCACGTCGTTGGCGGTCGGGATCTTGTAGGTGCTCGGCGCGTGGGTCATCAGGAGGCCAGCGTTGCGCGAGCCGTCCATCGGCTGCCAGCGCAGCTCCTCGGTGGTGAGCCAGCCCATGCCCTGCACGAAGGCGCCTTCGATCTGTCCGATG
Source organism: Sphaerotilus sp. (assembly GCF_034519685.1). GTDB lineage: Bacteria > Pseudomonadota > Gammaproteobacteria > Burkholderiales > Burkholderiaceae_C > Sphaerotilus. Next base: position 964,591 of record NZ_JAXHOF010000006.1, read on the forward strand.
TCCACGGCAGGGTTCAGCGACGCGCCGACATCGTGCAGCGCATCCGCCCGCAGCAGCCGCCACTCGCCGGTCAGCGTGTCCACGGCGACTTCGCTCAGCGCGGCGCCGTAGGCGAAGTAGTAGAACGGCTTGCCTTGCAGCTTCTCGCGGTCCCAGTGCAGGCCGGGTGTGGCGTAGAAGCCGTCGCTCCAGAGCTGGACCCGTGCCGCGTAGGCCTGCGCGACGAGGTCGTCGAAGGCCATCGCGTGGGCGCCTGCGGTGACCCGGCCGTCGGCGAACTGCACCGTGCCGACCGGGACCAGCCAGCGCGCCGCGATGTGCTGCGCCAGCCGGAACACGATCTGCCGCGCGGCGTCCTGCGCGGCCTTGCCGTTGAGGTCGGTGCCGGTGGAGGCGGCGGTGGCGGAGGTGTTGGCGACCTTGTGCGTGTCGGTGGCGCTGACCCGCACGCGCTCGAAGGGGATGCCGAGTTCGTGCGCGACCACCTGCGCGACCTTGGTGTTCAGCCCCTGGCCCATCTCCGTGCCGCCGTGGTTCACGAGCACCGAGCCGTCGGTGTAGACGTGGACCAGCGCGCCGGCCTGGTTGAAATGCGCGACGTTGAAGCTGATGCCGAACTTGATCGGCGTGAGCGCCAGGCCGCGCTTGAGCACCGGGCTGGTGGCGTTGAAGCTGGCGATCTCGGCGCGGCGCTGGCGGTAGTGGGCGGTGTCGGCGAGTTCGGTGACCAGCGGGGCGAGGATGTTGCCCTCGACGGTCTGGCCGTAGGGCGTGACGTTGCGCTCGGTCGTGCCGTAGAAGTTGGCGCGGCGCACCTCCAGCGGGTCCAGCCCCAGCCGGCGCGCCACCGAGTCCAGCACCATCTCCACCGCCAGCGCCCCTTGCGGCCCACCAAAGCCGCGGAAGGCGGTGTTGCTCTGGGTGTTGGTTCGCGCACAGTAGCCGCGCAGGTCCACGTTCGGCAGCCAGTAGGCATTATCGAAATGGCACAGCGCCCGCGTCATCACCGGCGCCGACAGGTCGGCGGATGCACCCGCGTTCGACACCATCTCCACGTCCGCGCCGAGGATGCGCCCGTGGTCGTCGTGGCCGATCCGGTAGCGGAACTCGAAGCCGTGGCGCCGGCCGGTGATGAGGAAATCGTCGTCGCGGTCCGGGCGCAGCTTGACCGGGCATTGCAGCCGGTGTGCGGCGATCGCGGCGACGGCGGCGAACAGCGCCGACTGCGACTCCTTGCCGCCGAAGCCGCCGCCCATGCGCCGGCACTGCACCTGCACCTGGTGCGCCGACAGGCCGAGCGCGTGCGCGACGACGTGCTGCATCTCGGTCGGGTGCTGGGTCGAGCTGTGGACGAGCAGGCCGTCGTTTTCCTGCGGGATGGCGTAGGCGATCTGGCCTTCCAGGTAGAACTGCTCCTGGCCGCCGAGGCTGAAGCGGCCCTCGAACTGGTGCGGCGCGCCGGCGATCGCGGCGGCGGCGTCGCCACGGACGAGGTGCATCGGCGGCACGACGTACTGCTGCAGCGCGTGGGCTTCGAGCGGGTCGAGCACGGCAGGCAGCGGCTCGACCGTGGCGACCTGCGCGGCGAGGGCGGCGGCGCGGCGCGCGTCACCGCGGGTGCGGGCGATGACGGCGAACATCGGCTGGCCGCGCCAGGTCACGGTGTCGCGGGCGAGGATCGGGTCGTCGTGGACGATCGGGCCGCAGTCGTTGGTGCCGGGGATGTCGGCGGCGCTGAGCACGGCGACGACGCCGGGCATCGCGCGCACGCGGTCGAGGTCCAGCGCCAGCAGGCGGCCGTGGGCGAGCGGCGACAGGCCGAGCGCGGCGTGCAGCGTGCCGGCGACTTCGGCGATGTCGTCGATGTAGGGCGCGGCACCCGCGACGTGCAGGTGCGCCGACTCGTGCGGGCGGGAGGTGCCGACGGTGCTCATGGGCGGGCCTCTGGGCGGATGTTCAGGGTCAGGCGCGGGGCCCAGACGGTGGTGTCTTCGGGCGGCAGCGGGTCATCGGGCCGGGTTTCGAGCCACAGCCTGCGCAGCAGGTTGGCGCTGACCTTGAGCCGGTACGCAGCGCTGGCGCGCAGGTCACTCAAGGGGCGGAAGTCCTGCGCGAGCGCGGCCTGCGCGGCGACGAGGGTGGCGTCGGTCCACGGCTGGCCGAGCAGCGCGGCTTCGGTTTGTGTGGCGCGCTTGACGATCGCCGCCATGCCGCCGAATGCCAGCCGCACCTCGGCCACGCGGTCTCCGTCGAGTCGCAGCGCAAACGCGGCGCAGACGGCGGAGATGTCACTGTCGTAGCGCTTGCTGATCTTCCAGACGCGCACCTGCGTTCCTTCGGGCGGCTTCGGCACGACGAGCCGCGCGACGAACTCGCCGGGCTGCAGCGCGTTTTTCATGTAGTCGAGGTAAAAGTCCTGCAGCGGCATCGTGCGTTCCACCGCGCCGCGCCGCAGCACGATGTCGGCGCCCAGCGCGATCAGCACCGGCGCGCTGTCGCCGATCGGTGAGCCGTTGGCGATGTTGCCGCCCATCGTGCCGGCGTGGCGGATCGGCGGCGAGGCGAAGCGCTGCCAGACCTCGCGCAGCGTCGGCACCACATCGGCCAGCGCGCCCCAGGCGTCTTCGAGCGAGGCGGCTGCGCCGATGTGGACCGCGTCGGCCGTGGTCTCGATGCGCCGCAGTTCGGCGACGCGGCCGATCCAGATCAGCTCGCCCAGGTCGCGGAACTGCTTGTTCACCCACAGCGCGATGTCGGTGGCGCCTGCCAGCAGCCGGGCGTCCGGGTGTTCGAGGCGCAGGGCGGCGAAGTCGTCGAGCGTCTGCGGAGCGTGGAACGCGGCGCCAGCCGGGCCGCAGTGCAGCGGGGCATCGGCGGCCAGCGTGTCGAGCTGCTGGCGCAAGGCGGCGCGGTCGATGGGCGTGGCCGGCGTGTCGAACATGCGCTCGCCCGCGTCCACGATCGGCCGGTAGCCGGTGCAGCGGCACAGGTTGCCGGCGAGGTCGTCGGCGAGCTGCTGGCGGGTCGGGCGTGTGCCGGCGGCGGCGTGGTCTTCATAGATCCCGGTCATCGTCATCGCGAAGCCGGGTGTGCAGAACCCGCACTGCGAGCCGTGGCAGGCGACCAGCGCCTGCTGCACCGGGTGCGCGGGCTGGCCGTGCGCGGCGGCGATGGGTTTCAGGTCTTCGACGGTGAGCACGGCACGGCCGTCCAGCGTCGGCAGGAAGCTCAGGCAGGCGTTGACGTTGCGGATCGCCACGCCGCCGGGCGCCGCGTCGTCCCGCTCGGCCACCAGCACGGTGCAGGCGCCGCAGTCGCCCTCGTTGCAGCCCTCCTTGGTGCCGGTGCAGCGCGGGCGGGCGTCTTCGCGCAGCCAGTCGAGCAGCGTGCGCGTGGGGGCGGCGCCGTCGATCTGCTGCAGGACGCCGCGGTGGAAGAACCGGACGGGCCGGGTCGGTCGGGGTGGGTGAGACGCTGACATGGCGCCGAACATACTCCTTTGCATGGTTCTCGCTATGGGTCTGCTGTGATGACCAGTATCAGAATGCACGTATGACGAGCCGCCCCGTTTTCGACACCATCGAGCTTCATCTCGTCAGGGTCTTTCATACCGTGATTTCCGAACGCAGTGTCTCGCGGGCCGCGATGCACCTGTCCTCCACCCAGCCGGTCGTCAGCGCGCAGCTCAAGCGGCTGCGGGCGCTGATCGGCGACCCGCTGCTGGTGCGGGCGGGCAGCGGCATGGTGCCGACGGAGGTCGCGCTGCAACTGATGGAGCCGGCCGAGACCCTGCTGCGCAGCGCCGAACAGCTCTTCGGTGGCAAGTCCGGCAGCCGCGCCTTCACGCCCGGCGCGGCCGAGATCGAGTTCCGCATCGCTGCCAGCGACTACATCGACCCGCTGTTCCTGCCCGCCCTCGTCACCCGGCTGCGCCAGGAAGCGCCCCGCGCCCGCGTCACCATCCACGCGCTGTCGGCCGAGTTCGACTACCGCGCCCGGCTGGCCCGTGGCGAGGTCGATCTGGTGATCGGCAACTGGCTGGAGCCGCCCGCCGAGCTGCACATCGGGCGGCTGTTCTCCGACGAGATCGTCTGCCTCGTCGGGGCCGACCACCTCGCCGCGCGCCGTCCGGACGAGTGGACGCCGGCCCACTACCTGGAGTCCGACCATGTCGCCCCCACTGCGCTGCACACCGGCGGCCACGGCGTCATCGACGAACACCTCGACCGCCTCGGCCTGCGCCGGCGCATCGTCGTGCGCAGCCCGCACTTCGCGCTGGTGCCGACGATGCTGGCACAGTCCGCGCTGGTGCTCACCACCGGTCGGCTGTTCTGCCTGCGGCACCTGGAGCGGCTGCCGCTGCGCATCGTGCCCAGCCCGATCGCCTTTCCGGCGATGACCTATTACCAGCTCTGGCACGACGTGACGCACAGCGCCGCGTCGCTGCGCTGGCTGCGCGAGACGGTGCGCGATGTCGCGCGCCGCCTCAACGCCCAACCGCTGACCCTCTCATGACCCGATCCGGAACCCGTCTCGCGCTGCGCGCCGACCTGCTCGATTTCACCGCCGACCCGGGCTGGAGCGCGCCCGACGCGGCGCCCGGCGTGCGCTGGCGCCCGGACCACTGGCTGCTGATCGAAGACGGCAAGATCCTGGGTGCCGAGCCCGCGAGTGCCTTCACCCCCGGCGCAGACTGGCTGACCGAAGACCACCGTGGCCGGCTGCTGATGCCCGGCTTCATCGACACCCACGTCCACAGCCCGCAGCTCGACGTCATCGCCAGCTTCGGCACCGAGCTGCTCGACTGGCTGAACACCTACACCTTCCCGGCCGAGCTACGCCACGCCGATCCGGTCGTCGCGGGGCAGGGCGCCGAGACCTTTCTCGATGCGCTGCTGTCGCACGGCACGACCACGGCCGTCGTCTTCCCCACCGTGCACCGCACCTCGGCCGACGCGCTGCTGTCCGGCGCGCACCGCCGCGGCATGTGCCTGATCGCCGGCAAGGTGCTGATGGACCGCCACGCCCCCGACGGCCTGCGCGACGAGGTCCCCGGCGCCGAACGCGACAGCCGCGACCTGATCCACCAGTGGCACGGCACCGGACGGCTGTCCTACGCGATGACCGTGCGCTTCGCCCCGACCAGCACGCCCGAGCAGCTCGCGATGGCCGGCCGGCTGATGGCCGAGGTGCCCGGCCTCTACATGCAGACCCACGTCGCCGAGAACCGCGCCGAGGTGGCCTGGGTCGCCGAGCTGTATCCCGAGGCGCGCAGCTACCTCGATGTCTACCACCGCGCCGGCCTGCTGAACGAACGCGCGGTGCTCGCCCACGGCATCTGGCTCGACGATGCCGACCGCCAGCTGCTCGCCGACACCGGCGCCCAGATCGCGCACAGCCCGAGTTCCAACCTGTTCCTCGGCAGCGGCCTGTGCGCCTGGCCGGAGCTGGAAGCGGCCGGGGCGCGCGTCACGCTGGCCAGCGACGTGGGCGGCGGCACCAGCCTGTCGATGCTGCGCACGCTGGCGGATGCGTACAAGGTGCAGGCGATGCGCGGCGTGAAGCTGACCGCGTGGAAGGCGCTGCACGGCGCCACGCTGGGCGCGGCGCAGGCGCTCGGGCTCGACCACGACATCGGCTCGCTCGACGCCGGCCGCAGCGCCGACCTGGCGCTGTGGGACTGGGCGCACGGCCCGGTGGCGCAGCACCGCGACGCGCGGGCGCAGAAACTGCATGAGCGGGTGTTCGCCTGGATGACGCTCGGCGACGAGCGCAACCTGGTGGCCACCTGGATCGCCGGGCACGCCATGCACCGACGACCGGCCTCGGACACGCTGAACGTGTGAGCTGTGGCCGACCCTGTGGTGGTTTCCACGACAATGCGCACCGCTTCAGTGCATCCGTGCAATCCGCCGCGAAACGCCCCTTTTGACGGAGTCCGTTGATGACCGCTCCTCCCCGCCTGGAACTCCTGGGCATCACCAAGCAGTACCCCGCGGTGCGCGCCAACGATGGCGTGGCGCTGACGGTGGCGCCTGGGCAGATCCACGCCGTGCTGGGCGAAAACGGCGCGGGCAAGTCGACGATGATGAAGATCATCTACGGCGCGGTGAAGCCGGACGCGGGCGAGATCCGCTGGAACGGCCAGCCGGTGCAGATCGCGAGCCCCGCCCACGCCCGCGCCCTCGGCATCAGCATGGTCTACCAGCATTTCTCGCTGTTCGACACGCTGACGGCGGCCGAAAACGTCTGGCTCGGTCTCGACAAGGCGATGTCGCTGGCGCAGGTCATCGAGCGCATCCGGGCGGTGGCCGGCGAGTACGGGCTGGAGGTCGATCCGCTGCGGCCGGTCCACTCGCTCAGCGTCGGCGAGCGCCAGCGCGTCGAGATCGTGCGCGCGCTGCTGACCAACCCGAAGCTGCTGATCCTCGACGAGCCGACCTCGGTGCTGACCCCGCAGGCGGTCGAGAAGCTGTTCGTCACGCTGCGCAAGCTCTCCGCCAACGGCTGCTCGATCCTCTACATCAGCCACAAGCTCGACGAGATCCGCGCGCTGTGCCACCACTGCACGGTGCTGCGCGGTGGCAAGGTGACCGGCGAAGTCGATCCGACCAAGGAGACGAACGCCTCGCTGTCCCGCCTGATGATCGGCGCCGAGCCGCCGCAGTTGCAGCACCGACCCGCCAAGCTCGGCGAGGTTGCACTGGCGGTGCGCGGGCTGGCGCTGCCGAAGGAAGATCCGTTTGGCACCACGCTGGAGCGCATCGGCTTCGAGGTCCGCGCGGGCGAGATCGTCGGCATCGCGGGCGTGTCCGGCAACGGGCAGCAGGAGCTGATGGCCGCACTCTCCGGCGAGGACCGGCGCGCCCCGGCCGGCTCGGTCACGCTCTTCGGCCAGGACATCGCGCAGGCCTCGCCCACGGCGCGGCGGCGGCAGGGCCTGCATTTTGTGCCGGAGGAGCGCCTCGGCCGTGGCGCGGTGCCGACGCTCTCGCTCGCCCACAACGTGCTGCTGACCCGCACCGAAGGGGTGAGTCGCCGCACCGGCTGGCTCGACATGGCGGCGATCCGCGCGCAGTCGGCCGAGCTGATCCGGCGCTTCAACGTCAAGGCGGGCGGGCCGGAGGCTGCGGCGAAGTCGCTGTCCGGCGGCAACCTGCAGAAATACCTCGTCGGCCGCGAGATCGCCGCCCACCCGAAGCTGCTGATCGTCAGCCAGCCGACCTGGGGCGTGGACGTGGGCGCGGCGGCGCAGATCCGCGGCGAGCTGCTGGCGCTGCGGGACGCGGGCTGCGCGCTGCTGGTGGTGAGCGAGGAGCTGGACGAGCTGTTCGAGATCTGCGACCGGCTGGTGGTCATCGCGCAGGGCCGCGTGTCGCCGTCGATCGCGACCCAGGACGCCACCATCGAGCGCATCGGCGCGTGGATGTCGGGATTGTGGGAGCGTGACCATGTTGAAGCTTGAAGCGCGGCCACAGCCGTCGCAGGTGATGTCGCTGGCGTCACCGCTGATCGCCCTGGTGCTGACGACGCTCATCGGCATCGCGCTGTTTGCGTTGCTGGGCAAGGATCCGGTCAAGGGGCTGGAGGTGTTCTTCGTCGAGCCGGTGAAGAACGCCCGGGCGCTGTCGGAGCTGGCGGTGAAGGCGGTGCCGCTGGTGCTGATCGCGCTGGGGCTGGCGGTGTGTTTCCGCTCCAACCTGTGGAACATCGGCGCCGAGGGGCAGTTCATCCTGGGCGCGATCGCCGCTGGCTGGGTGGCGCTGCAGGCGGATGCGTCGTCATCGAAGTGGATCGTGGTGGCGATCCTGGCGGCGGGGGTGCTGGGCGGCATGGCCTGGGCGGCGATCACGGCGCTGCTGCGTGACCGCTTCAATGCCAGCGAGATCCTGGTCAGCCTGATGCTGGTCTACGTCGCGGAGATGGTGCTGAGCTACCTCGTCTACGGGCCGTGGAAGGATCCGCAGGGCTTCAACTTTCCGCAGACCATCACCTTCGCCGATCCGACCAAAATCCCGCGCCTGTTCGACGGAATGCGCGCCAACATTGGCGTGCTGATCGCGCTGGGGCTGGTGGCGGCGTTCACGGCCTTCCTGTTCCGCACCTACCGGGGCTTTGCGCTGCAGGTCGGCGGACTGGCGCCGGCGGCGGCGCGCTATGCGGGCTTCTCGTCGCGCGGGGCGCTGTGGACGGCGCTGCTGGTGTCGGGCGGCATGGCCGGGCTGGCCGGGGCGCTCGAAGCCGCCGGCCCGCTCGGGCAGCTCACGCCGTATGTGCCGGTCGGCTACGGCTTCGCGGCCATCATCGTCGCCTTCGTCGGGCGGCTGCACCCGGTCGGCATCGTCTTCTCGGCGGTGCTGATGAGCATGTTCTATATCGGCGGTGAACTCGCGCAGTCGCGCCTGGGCCTGCCGAAATCGCTGACCGGCGTGTTCCAGGGGTTGCTGCTGTTCACGCTGCTGGCCTGCGACACCCTGATCGCCTACCGCATTCGCTGGACCGGGACTGGGAGTGCCAAGCCATGAGTGGAATGAACGAATACGCCTTGCTGCTGGCGGCCTCTCTCAACGCCGGCACGGTGCTGGCCATCGCCGGCCTCGGGCTGCTGATCAACGAGCGGGCCGGGGTGCTCAACCTCGGCGCCGAGGGGATGATGCTGGTGGCGGCCATCGCCGGCTTCGCCACCTCGGTCCACACGGGCAACGACTGGCTGGCCTTTGCGGCCGGGGCCGGGGCCGGGGCGCTGATGGCGGCGGCCTTTGGCGTGCTGGTGATCTGGCTCAACACCAACCAGTACGCCACGGGACTCGCGCTGAGCCTGTTCGGCGCCGGCTTCTCGGCGTTCGTGGGCATCCGCTACACGCAGGAAAAGCTCGCCGAACGACCGAAGTTCGACATTCCCGTGCTGTCCGACATTCCCTTCGTGGGCCCGGCCTTCTTCAAGCAGCACCCGATGGTCTTCCTGACGATTGCGCTGATGCTCGGGCTGGTGTGGTTCCTCTACCGCTCGCGGGCGGGCCTCGTGCTGCGCGCGGTGGGCGAGTCGCCCGAATCGGCGCATGCGCTGGGCTATCCGGTGCGGCGCATCCGGCTGGCTGCCGTGATGGCGGGCGGGGCGCTGTGCGGGGTCGCGGGGGCGTATCTCTCGGTGATCTACACGCCGCTGTGGGTCGAAGGCATGACGGCCGGCAAGGGCTGGATCGCGCTGGCGCTGACCACGTTCGCCACCTGGCGGCCGGTGCGGGTGCTGCTGGGCGCCTACCTGTTCGGGGGGGTGACGATGCTGCAGTTCCACCTGCAGGCCGAAGGCGTCGAGCTGCCGAGCCAGCTGCTCACCGCGCTGCCCTATGTCGCCACCATCGTCGTGCTGGTGCTGATCTCGCGGAACCCCGCGTGGATCCGGGCCAACATGCCGGCGTCGATCGGGAAGCCGTTCTTCCCGGGTTCCTGAGCGGAGCTGATAATTCGCTGTTCCGTTGCGTTGTTCACCCATTGATTGACTGACTGACGAAGGAGAAACCATGTCCAAGCTCTCGAAGCGCACCCTGCTGAAGACTTCCGGCTGGGTGGCCCTGGCGGCCACCGCCGCACTGGTCGGCTGCGGCAAGAAGGAAGAGGCCGCGGCACCGGCCGCAGCGCCCGCGTCGGCGCCTGCCTCGGCGGCCGAAGCGCCCAAGCCCGCACCGCTGAAGGTCGCCTTCGCCTACGTCGGCCCGGTGGGTGACGCCGGCTGGACCTTCGCCCACGACAACGCCCGCAAGGCGATCGAGGCCGAGTTCGGCGACAAGATCGTCACCTCGTTCGTCGAGAACGTGCCCGAGTCCGCCGACGCCGAGCGCGTGATGCGCGACCTGGTCGGCCAGGGCAACAAGCTGGTCTTCGGCACCACCTTCGGCTACATGGAGCCGATGCTCAAGGTCGCCGCCGACAGCGCCGACGTGAAGTTCGAGCACGCCACCGGCTACAAGACGGCGCCGAACATGCGCACGTACGACAGCCGCACCTACGAGGGCGCGTACATGGCGGGCGTGATCGCCGGCTCGATGACCAAGTCGAACACGCTGGGCGTGGTCGGCTCGATCCCGATTCCCGAGGTGATCCGCAACATCAACTCGTTCACGATGGGCGCGCAGAGCGTCAACCCGAAGATCAAGACCAAGGTGGTCTGGGTCAACAAGTGGTTCGATCCGCCGAAGGAAGGCGAGGGCGCCGGCAGCCTGATCTCGGGCGGCGCGGACGTGCTGTTCCAGAACACCGACTCCAGCGCCGTGCTGCAGAAGGCCGAAGAGAAGGGCAAGCTCGCCTTCGGCTGGGACTCGGACATGAGCAAGTTCGGTCCGAACTCGCACCTGGCCTCGGCCGTCATCAACTGGACGCCGTATTACAAGAAGGCGGTCCAGGACGCGCTGGATGGCACCTGGTCGACGGGCGGCGTGTGGTGGGGCGTCAAGGAAGGCGCAATCGACGTCGTGTCGATCTCCGACAAGGTGCCCGCCGAGGTCAAGGACAAGGTCGCCAAGATCAAGGCCGGCCTCACCGACGGCAGCTTCGTGATCTGGAAGGGCCCGATCGTCGGCCAGGACGGCAAGGAAATCCTGGCCAAGGATGTAGTGGCCGACGACAAGTTCATGTCGGGCGTCAACTTCTACGTCAAGGGCGTCGAAGGCAAGGTGCCGAGCGGCAACTGATGTGATGCCGTGTCACGGCCCGCCGCGAGCGGCGGGCCGGTACTGAGATGGCCTGCGGGTGAGCACTTCTGTGCTACAGTCGCAGGCTTTTCCGTTCATGGCTGTGCGGAGAAGAGTTCACGGAGATCCGAGAGGCTGCAATCACAAGCAGCGCCGAGGACTTCGTTTCAGCAGCCAGCAAACCGAACTGCAAAGAGATTTGCCATGAAGACTTTCAGCGCCAAGCCGGCCGAAGTCGTGCATGAGTGGTTTGTGATTGACGCGACAGACAAGATTCTCGGACGGGTGGCCAGCGAAGTCGCCCTCCGCCTGCGCGGCAAGCACAAGGCAATCTACACGCCTCACGTGGATACCGGTGACTACATCGTCATCGTCAATGCGGACAAGATCCGTGTGACCGGCAACAAGGCCGAACAGAAGGTGTACTACCGTCACTCGGGCCATCCGGGTGGCATCTACGGCACCAAGTTCAAGGACATGCAGGCCAAGCACCCCGGCCGCGCCATCGAGAAGGCCGTCAAGGGCATGCTCCCGAAGGGTCCGCTGGGCTACGCGATGATCAAGAAGCTGAAGGTCTATGCCGGTGGCGAACACCCGCACACCGCTCAGCAGCCCAAGACGCTGGACCTCTAAGGAGCCGACATGATTGGTGATTGGAACTATGGCACGGGCCGCCGCAAATCGTCGGTCGCACGTGTCTTCATCAAGAAGGGCACCGGCCTGATCACGGTCAACGGCAAGTCGGTCGAAGAGTACTTCGGCCGCCAGACCTCGATCATGATCGTCAAGCAGCCGCTGTTCCTGACGAACAACGTCGAGACGTTCGACATCAAGGTCAACGTCCACGGCGGTGGCGAGTCCGGTCAAGCCGGTGCCGTGCGCCACGGTGTGACCCGCGCCCTGATCGACTACGACGCGACGCTCAAGTCCGAACTGAGCCACGCTGGCTTCGTGACGCGCGATGCGCGTGAAGTCGAGCGCAAGAAGGTCGGTCTGCACGGCGCTCGCCGCAGGAAACAGTTCAGCAAGCGCTGATCGCTTTTTGCGATCTCGGCGATTCGAACGGCGCGACGGCGCCCTTCGAACAAGGGTCACCTCAGGGTGGCCCTTTTTGTTGGTGTATCGTGCGAAAGTGTGTCACTTTCCACAAGGGATGCGTCGACTCGTATCGAGGCTGCTCGGTTTATGCGATGGAAACTTCTCCGCCGGCGCTGGTCGGTGAGTGCGCCTCGGGTCACGGTGCGCAGTCGGATGCCTTGGCCGCTGCGCTGGTTGCTGCTGGCCGTGATGATGGGGGGCTCGGCCGCGCTGGCGCTGTGGGCGTTCGAGTTCGGCAAGGAGATCACCGGGCTCGACGGTGACGCGCGCACCGAGCTGGTGGCGCTGCGCGAGGAAGTCAGCCGCATGCGCGAGGAACACGAGCGTGCACTGTCCGTGGCCAACACGGCCGACAGTCTGCTCAAGGCGGCGCAGACGACGCAGGCCAGTCTGGCCGCCCGCGTCAAGGCGCTGGAGGCTGAAAATCTTGCGCTGACACGAGACCTGGGTTTCTTCGAGAAACTGATGCCGGCTCGGGATGATGGCAAGCCGCTGGCTGTGCGGGGTCTGCAGGCCACCATCGATAGTCCGGGTCGCCTGCGCTACCAGGCACTGCTGATGCAGGCAGTGGGGCGTTCGGGTGAAGTCAAGGGCCGCTACGACCTGCTGGTCACCGGCACCCACGAAGGCAAGTCCTGGACGCAGACGGTCAGCAAGCCTGCGCAGTCGATCGAAATGAAACAGTACCAGCGTCTTGAAGGCACGATCGACCTGCCCGCGGGTGTCGTGGTAAAACAATTGGAAATCAAGGTGCTGGATGCCGCCGGGAAACTGCAGGCATCCGAAGTGGCGCGGATGTGATGCCGGCCTTTGCAGACAAATTTTTCATTCAGGACAACACTTCATGTTCGGCTCCAAGAAACAGCCCGCCATCCGCAGCCTGATCGGCGAGGGAACCGTGATCCAGGGCACGTTGCGGTTCAGTGATGGCTTGCGCATCGACGGTGAGATCCAGGGTGACGTGGTCGCCACCGCGAACGACACCAGCATCCTGGTCATCAGCGAAAAGGCCCGTGTCACCGGCACGGTCAAGGCGGGCCATGTGATCATCAATGGCACGGTCATCGGCCCGGTCGAGTCCAACCACCTGCTGGAGTTGCAGCCCAAGGCGCATATCCAGGGGGATGTTGTCTACGAGTCACTCGAAATGCACCAGGGTGCTACCATCGAAGGCGCTCTGCACCGTATCTCCAGCACCAGCGGCAAGGCCACCGCACCTTCCCTGGGGGAAGACAAGCCGTCGTTGAAGTTGCTGGCCACGGGCAATGACAAGTAACCGATCCCTGCCAGACCGCTAACCGGAGTCGCCCATGAGCGCCGTCGCCGAAATCCTCGACACCCCCGAATTCGACATGCCTGCCCCGATCGTCTTCACCGACAGCGCCGCTGCCAAGGTGGCGGATCTGGTGGCGGAGGAGGGCAATCCCGACCTGAAGCTGCGCGTGTTCGTGCAAGGCGGCGGCTGCTCGGGCTTCCAGTACGGCTTCACCTTCGACGAGATCGTCAACGACGATGACACCGAGATGCACAAGAACGGCGTCACGCTGCTGATCGACGCCATGAGCCTGCAATACCTCACCGGCGCAAAGATCGACTACAAGGAAGACCTTCAGGGCTCCCAGTTCGTGATCCAGAACCCGAATGCCACGACGACCTGCGGCTGCGGGTCCAGCTTCTCGGTCTGACCTCCTCCTGCACGGCCGACGTACAGATCGCAAGACAAGAGCAAGGCAAGAGTCAAGAAGCCGCCTCCGGGCGGCTTTGTCGTTGACGATGCTGCCCGGTACTTTCCCCTATCATCGCGCTGTGCCGCTTCAACTTCACCCCTCCGACCATGCTGTCACCGCGGCAGTGCCTTCACCGCTGATCGAACTGCGTGGCGTGACCTGCGGATACGGTGACCGCATCATCCTGAGAGACGTCAACCTGTCCGTGCCGCGCGGTGCGGTGGTGGCGTTCATGGGCACGTCCGGCGGGGGCAAGACCACCGTGCTGCGCTTGATCGGACGCCAACTGGGAGTCATGTCCGGGCAGGTGCTGTTCGATGGTGTCGATGTCGCCGGACTGGACCGCACAGGTCTGATGGCCATGCGTCGGCGCATGGGCATGCTGTTCCAGTTCGGGGCGCTGTTCACCGACCTGACGGTGTTCGACAACGTCGCCTTCCCGCTGCGCGAGCACACCGACCTGCCGGACTCCATGGTCCGCGATCTCGTGCTCATGAAGCTCAATGCGGTGGGCCTGCGCGGTGCACGCGATCTGCTGCCGAGCCAGATCTCGGGTGGCATGGGCCGGCGCGTGGCGCTGGCGCGGGCGATTGCACTCGATCCTGAGCTGATCATGTACGACGAACCCTTCGCCGGGCTCGACCCGATCTCGATGGGCGTGGCGGCACGGCTGATCCGGGAGCTGAACGATGCTCTTGGCGTGACCAGCATCGTGGTGTCCCACGATGTGGACGAGACCTTCTCCATTGCCGACCACGTCGTCTTCATTGCCAACGGCGGCATCGCGGCCCAGGGCACTCCCGAGGAACTGCGCCGCAGCGATGATCCGCTGGTGCGCCAGTTCGTCGATGCGGCGGCCGACGGACCAGTGCGGTTCCACTATGCCGCGGCGTCGGTGGGCGAGGACTTCGGCTTGAGCGGAGGTGCCCGGTGAGCGGTAGCGCGGAGTGGCTGTCCCGTCTGGGCGCGTCGGTGCGCGGCGGGTTGGCGGACATCGGCGAAGCCACGCGCCTGCTGGGGCGGTTGCTGGTGCTGATGCCCGCGGCGCTGGCCCGCTTTCGTCTGGTGTCGGACCAGATCTTCTTCCTGGGCAACCACTCGCTGGCCATCATCTCGGTGTCCGGCCTGTTCGTCGGCTTCGTGCTGGGGCTGCAGGGCTACTACACGCTGCAGCGCTATGGCTCGTCCGAGGCGCTCGGCCTGCTGGTGGCGCTGTCGCTGGTCCGGGAACTCGGGCCGGTGGTCACGGCATTGCTGTTCGCCGGGCGTGCCGGCACGGCCTTGACGGCGGAAATCGGTCTGATGAAATCCGGCGAGCAACTGGCCGCGATGGAGATGATGGCGGTCGATCCGGTCCAGCGTGTGCTGGCGCCCCGATTCCTGGGCGGACTGATCGCGATGCCCCTGCTCGCGGCGGTGTTCAGCGCCGTCGGCATCCTGGGGGGCTGGGCCGTGGGTGTCCTGCTGATCGGGGTGGACGCAGGCGCCTTCTGGTCCCAGATGCAGGGAGGGGTCGATGTGTTCCAGGACGTTGGCAACGGTGTCATCAAGAGCGTGGTGTTTGGCTTCACGGTGACCTTCGTGGCGCTGTTGCAGGGCTATTTCTGCCAGCCGACACCAGAAGGGGTGGCCCGTGCGACCACCCGCACGGTGGTCCTGTCGTCGCTGGCGGTCCTTGCATTGGACTTTGTCCTCACTGCGCTGATGTTCTCGATCTGAGGAAAAACCACATGCAGAAATCCCGACATGACCTCTGGGTGGGACTGTTCGTCGTCATCGGCGCAGCCGCCCTGCTGTTTCTGGCACTGAAGGCCGGCAACTTGCTGAGCCTGTCGTTCGAGCCGGTCTACCGCGTCTCGGCGCGTTTCGACAACATCGGCGGGCTGAAGGCGCGCGCGGCCGTCAAGAGTGCCGGCGTCGTGGTGGGCCGGGTGACGCGCATCAGCTTCGATGACAAGTCCTTCCAGGCGACCGTGGAGATGGAAATGGAGCAGCGTTTTGCCTTTCCCAAGGACAGCTCGGTCAAGATCCTCACGGCAGGCTTGCTGGGGGAGCAGTACCTGGGCATCGAGCCGGGCGCGTCCGACAAGACGCTGCTGGCGGGTGACGTGATCACGCAGACACAGTCGGCGGTGGTGCTGGAGACCTTGATCAGCCAGTTCCTGTTCAACAAGGCGGCCGACGCGGGCAACGCGACAGCCGACAAGCCATGAGGGCGGCGACCGCCGCACTCTTGTGCAGCGCCACCCTGCTCGCGGGTTGTGCGACGGCGCAGCGCCCCGATCCGCTGGAGACGGTGAACCGCAAGGTGTTCGCGTTCAACGAGGCGGTCGACAGTGCCGTGCTCAAGCCGGTGGCGCAGGTCTACCAGGCGACGCTGCCCTCGCCGGTGCGGCTGGCGGTGTCGAACTTCTTCGGCAACGTCAAGGACGCCTGGTCGGCGGTGAACCTGTTCCTGCAGGGCCGGTTCGCCGATGGCTTCAGCGACGTGATGCGCTTCGGCACCAACACGGTCTTCGGCTTTGCCGGCGTGATGGACATCGCCACCGAACTGGGCTTCGAGCGCCACGGCGAAGACTTCGGCCAGACGCTGGGGCGCTGGGGCGTGCCCACTGGCGCCTACATCGTCTGGCCGATCCTGGGACCGTCCACCGTGCGCGACTCGGTCGGCTTGCCGGTGGACATGAAGGCGACGCCGGAGTCGCTGGTCAGCGTGTCCCTGACCCGCAACACGATGACCGGGATTCGTCTGGTCAGCACCCGTGCCGGTCTGTTGTCGGCCACAGGACTGATCGACGACATCGCGCTCGACAAGTACGCCTTCGTGCGCAATGCCTACCTGCAACGCCGCCGCAGTCTGGTCTATGACGGCAACCCGCCCGACGAAGAAGACGTCGACGACATGCCTGCATCGGCGCCGGAACCTGTGGCGCCTGCAGCGTCGGCTGCTCCTGCCTCCACGGTTCGCTGACAACCGGACCCTCCCTCCGAACGTTGAAGATCGGCTGCCCGACCTGGGTGGTCGCTGAAAGGAATGCCATGTTGAAGAGTCGATGGACCTCGCTGATTGCCACTGCCACGCTCGTGCTGGCCTCCGCCGTCGCCCACGCACAGACTGCACCGGACGCCTGGATCAAGCAGATCTCGGGCGAAGTGATCGAGGCGGTCAAGGCGGACAAGGCCATCCAGGCGGGTGACACCAAGCGCATCCAGGCGCTGGTGGATGCCAAGATCCTGCCCGGTGTCGATTTCCAGCGCATGACCTCCTCGTCGGTCGGTCGCTACTGGCGCCAGGCCACGCCGGAGCAGCAAAAGCGTCTGCAGGAAGAATTCAAGACGCTCTTGGTGCGCACCTACGCCGGCGCACTGACCCAGGTTCGCGACCAGACGGTCGAACTCAAGCCACTGCGTGCCAAGCCGGAAGATGTCGAAGTGGTGGTGCGCTCCGAGATCAAGGGCAAGGGCGAGCCGATCCAGCTCGACTACCGTCTGGCCAAGGCGGGCGAGGGCTGGAAGATCTACGACGTGAACGTGCTGGGGGTCTGGCTGGTCGAGTCCTACCGCGCCAGCTTCGCGCAGGAAATCTCCGCGTCCGGCATCGACGGCCTGATCGCCAAGCTGGCCGAGAAGAACAAGGCTGCGGCCGGCAAGGGTTGAGAGCCGGCACCATGACGGCAATGCGACTGCCCGAACGGATCACCCTGCGCGAGGCGCGTGGTGTGCTGCAGGCGCTGGCAGCAGAACTCGCCGCACAGCCTGGCGCGCCCGCGGCGATCGAACTCGATGCCAGCGCGCTTGTGCAGTTCGATTCGAGCGCACTGGGTGTGCTGGTCGGGCTGCACCGGTGTGCGGCCCAGGCTGGCCGGTCATGCCGCCTGGTGGGCATGCCCCCGCGGCTGAACGAGCTGGCGCGGCTTTACGGCATCAGCGAACTGGTGGCACTGGGCACTCAGGGCGCCGCGTAGCGCTTGGCGCGCAGGTTCTTCTTGATCTCCTGCAGCATCGGCCGCAGTTCCGGGCCGAGCCGGAGGGCCACGCCGGTGGTCAGGATGTCGATCACCGTCAGGTGCAGCAGGCGGCTGACCATCGGGCTGTAGCGGTCGTAGTCCTCGGGGTGGTCCACGCTCAGCAGGATCTGCGCCTGATGGGCCAGCGGCGAGCCACTGGCGGTGATGACGATGGTGGTGGCGCCTTTTCGGCGCGCGATCTCCAGCGCATCCAGCAGATCGCGGCTGCGTCCCGAGTTCGAGATCACCACCACGCAGTCACCGGGCCCGACCATCGTCGCGGCCATCACCTGCACATGCGCGTCGTTGTAGGCCACCGCGTTCACGCCCAGGCGGAAGAACTTGTGCTCGGCATCGTGGGCGACGATGCCGGAGTTGCCGACACCGTAGAACTCGATGCGGCGCCTTTCGCGGGCGGCCTCGGTCAGCGCCTCGATGGCCCGGTCGAAGGCGTGCGCGGTGGCGTCGTTGCGGTACTTCAGCAGCGCGCTGACCGCGTTGTCGATCACCTTGACGACCAGATCGGCGGGTTTGTCGTCTTCGTCGACGGAGCGGTGGACAAAGGGAACGCCCTCGTTGACCGTGCCAGCGAGCTTCAGCTTGAAGTCGGCCAGCCCGTCGTAGCCGATGCTGCGGCAAAACCGCACCACCGTCGGCTTGCTGACGTGCGAGCGCTCGGCCAGCTCGGCCACCGGCAGACTGGCGAAGCTGCGCGCATCCGCCAGCACGAGTTTGCCCACCCGCTGCTCGGCAGGCGACAAGGCCGGCAGCGAGGCGCGGATCCGGTCCAGCATGGGCGGCAGCGACGAGGAGGACGATGGCGAGGTGTTCACGTCACTGCTCCTCGCTCCAGGCGTGGCCATCGCGGGCCACCAGCGCGCTGGCTGCGGCCGGTCCCCAGCTGCCTGCGGCATAGCCGCGCGGCCCTTCGCCGCCGCCGCTGCTTTCGCGCTGCCAGGCGTCCAGGATGGGCTCGACCCAGCGCCAGGCCTGCTCCTGCTCGTCGCTGCGCACGAAGAGGTTGAGTCGGCCGGCGATGGCGTCCAGCAGCAGCCGCTCGTAGGCGCCCACCCGTTCGGCGGCGAAGGCCTTGTCGAAGTCGAGGTCCAGCGACACCGGCGCCAGCGTGTCGCTGGTGCCGCTGCCCTTGGCGGCCAGCAGGTGCAGCTCCAGCCCGTCTTCCGGCTGCAGCTTGATGACCAGCTTGTTGGCGCGGTGCGAGCCCGGGAAGATCGGGTGTGGCACCTCGCGGAAGTTGACCACGATCTGCGCGTCACGCGCCGCCAGCCGCTTGCCGGTGCGCAGGTAGAAGGGCACGCCCGCCCAGCGCCAGTTCTGCACCTCGGTGCGCAGGGCCACGAAGGTCTCGCAGTGGCTGCCCTCGGGCACCTTGACTTCCTGCTGGTAGCCCGGCACGGCCTGCCCGCCGACATTGCCCGCTCGGTACTGGCCACGGATCACGTCGCGCGCCACCGATTCCGGCGTGAAGGGCTTGAGCGACTTCAGCACCTTGAGCTTCTCGTCGCGGATCGCGTCGGCGTTGTTGGTCGAGGGCGGCTCCATGGCGATCATCGTCAGCAGCTGCAGCGCATGGTTCTGCACCATGTCGCGCAGGGCGCCGGTGCGGTCATAGAAATCCCCGCGCGTGCCCACACCCAGCGATTCGGCCAGCGTGATCTGGATGTTGGCGATGCTCTCGCGGCGCCACAGCGGCTCGAACAGCGCGTTGCCGAAGCGCAGCGCCATCAGGTTCTGCACGCTCGGCTTGCCCAGGTAGTGGTCGATGCGGAACGCCTGTTCCTCGCGGAACACCGAACGCACGACCCGGTTGATCTCCTGCGCGCTCTTCAGGTCGTGTCCCAGCGGCTTTTCCAGCACGACCCGGACACGGGGCGTGTTCAGCCCGGCGTTGCCGAGCTGTTCGCAGATGGCGGGAAACAGGTGCGGGCTGGTCGCCAGATAGAGCACGGCG
Source organism: Sphaerotilus sp. (assembly GCF_034519685.1). GTDB lineage: Bacteria > Pseudomonadota > Gammaproteobacteria > Burkholderiales > Burkholderiaceae_C > Sphaerotilus. The sequence continues at coordinate 984,083 of NZ_JAXHOF010000006.1, forward strand.
GTGTCGGCACCTCGGGTGTCGATCCAGTCCTTCAGGCCGGCATAGTCCTGCGGCTGCGAGAGGTCCATGCGCCGGTAGTGGAGCAGCTCTGCGAAGCGGGCGAACTCCTCGTCCGTCGGGCGCTTGGAGCTTTCGACCTCGCTGAAGCGTTCCTTGATGAAGGCGCGGTAGCTGTCGTCGCTGCGCTCATCACGGGCCACGGCGAGGATGCGGCCCCCTTCCGGCAGCTTGCCGTGGCGGAAGGCCTGGAACAGCGCGGGCATCAGTTTGCGCCACGTCAGGTCGCCGGTGCCACCGAAGAAGACGAGATCGAAGGACATGCAGGGCCTCGGAAAGAGAAAGAGGTTGGTTCAGGTTGTGTAACCCAGTTTCAGAAAATATGATGCACCAGTTTCTTCGCAAGGTCAATCGTGCGCTGCCACACGGCGCCCGTAACCGGCTTGTCCGTGCGTGGCGGCGGTCTCGGGTTCTAATTGCGGATCGCCGCGAACCGGCTAGATCCCGCTCGATTCACCTCGAAACGACACCAGGCCATGCACCAGCTCGACCAACTCAAGCAATTCACCACCGTCGTCGCCGACACGGGCAACTTCAAGCAGCTCGCCCAGTTCGCCCCGCAGGACGCGACCACCAATCCCTCGCTCATCCTCAAGGCCGTGCAGCAGCCCGACTACGCGCCGCTGCTGGCCGAGACGGTCGCCGCCCACCGCGGCCTGCCGCTGGACGAGGTGGTCGACCAGGTGCTGGTGCGCTTTGGGTTGGAGATCCTGAAGGTGGTGCCGGGTCGTGTGTCGACCGAAGTCGATGCCCGCCTGAGCTTCGACACCGCCGCCACGGTCGCCCGTGCGCACCGCCTGATCGCGCTGTACGAGGCGGCGGGCATCGGCCGCGACCGCGTGCTCATCAAGATCGCCTCGACCTGGGAAGGCATCCAGGCCGCGCGCATCCTGGAGCGCGAAGGCATCCACTGCAACCTGACGCTGCTGTTCGCGTTCTGTCAGGCGGTGGCCTGCGGCGAGGCGGGTGTGCAACTGATCTCGCCCTTCGTCGGCCGGATCTACGACTGGTACAAGAAGTCGGCCGGCGCCAAGTGGGACGAGGCGGCGATGGCCGGGGCGAATGATCCTGGTGTGCAGTCCGTGGCCCAGATCTACACCTACTACAAGAAGTTCGGCATCCCGACCGAGGTGATGGGTGCCAGCTTCCGCAACGTCGGCCAGATCACCGCGCTGGCTGGCTGCGACCTGCTGACGATCAGCCCGGACCTGCTGGCGCAACTGCAGGCCAGCGAGGCGCCGATCGTGCGGGCCCTCGACCCCGCTGCCGCACAGGCTGCGCCGGTCCACGCCGTGTCGTACAACGAAGCCTCGTTCCGCTACGCCCTCAACGAGGACGCGATGGCCACCGAGAAGCTGGCCGAAGGCATCCGCGCCTTCGCGGTCGATGCCGGCAAGCTCGACCAGATGATCCTGTCGCTGTAATCCCGCTGTTCCACCGAGGAGACCGACCATGCAAGCCCCGCGTTGCGACCAGACCGCCGCCTGGACCGCGCTGACCGCGCAGTTCGCCCAGAGCGGTCGCAGCTTCGACCTGCGCCCCGCCTTCGCCGAGGACGCCACGCGCGCCGAGGCGTTCTCGCTGAGCGCCCCCGAGGTGTTCGCCGACCTGTCGAAGAACCACTGGGATGCCGAGACGCGCGGGCTGCTGCTGGCGCTGGCCCGCGAGTGCCAGATCGGGCCGCGCCGTGACGCGATGCTGGCCGGCGAGCCGATCAACCACACCGAGGGCCGCGCCGTGCTGCACACCGCGCTGCGCGCTCCGCGTGGTGCGGCGCCGTTCAGCGACGATGTGCACGAGGTGCTGGACCGGCTGCTGGCCTATGTCGAGCAGGTGCGCGACACGGCCACCAGCGGCATCTGCCATGTCGTGAACATCGGCATCGGCGGCTCGGACCTCGGGCCGCAGATGGTCGTGCCGGCGCTCGACGCCTTCGCGCACCGCGGACTGCAGCTGCACTTCGTCTCCAACGTCGACGGCCATGACATCGTGCCGGTGCTGCGCAAGCTGGACCCGCGTGAAACCCTCGTCATCGTCGCCTCCAAGACCTTCACGACGCAGGAGACGATGGCCAACGCCGAAGTCGCCCGCGCCTGGTTCCTGGCCGGTTACGGCGAGGGCGGCGAGGCGGCGATCGCCAAGCACTTCGCGGCCACCACCACCAACGTGGCGGCAGCAGCGAAGTTCGGCATCACGACGACGTTCGGGTTCTGGGACTGGGTGGGCGGGCGCTATTCGCTGTGGAGCGCGATCGGGCTGCCGATCGCGCTGGCGATCGGGGCCGAGAACTTCCGCGCGCTGCTGGCCGGCGCGCACGCGATGGACCGCCATTTCGCCGAAGCGCCGCTGGAAGAGAACCTGCCGGTCCAGCTCGGCCTGCTCGATGTCTGGTACCGCAACTTCCACGGCTACACCAGCCGCTCGGTGGCGCCCTACCACCAGGGTCTGCGCCGGCTGCCGGCCTACCTGCAGCAACTGGAGATGGAGTCCAACGGCAAGTGCGTGGACCTGGACGGCGCCGCGCTGCCGTTCGGCACCTCGCCGGTCGTCTGGGGCGAAGCCGGCACCAACGGCCAGCATGCCTACTTCCAGATGCTGCACCAGGGCACGGACGTGATCCCGGTCGAGTTCATCGCGGTGAAGACGCCGTGCTACAGCGCCGACGGCGTGCTGGGCCTGCCGGAGGCCGTGCGCGCCGGGCTGGCCGACCAGCACCACAAGCTGCTCGCCAACTGCCTCGCGCAGAGCCAGGCGCTGATGCTCGGCAAGTCCACCGACGAGGCGCAGGCCGAGAAGGCGCCGCCCACCGCCTCGGCCGCGCTGGACGCGCTGACCCTGGCCCGCCACCGCACCTTCCCCGGCAACCGGCCGAGCACGACGCTGGTGCTCGACCGCCTGACGCCGGCGGCGATGGGCGCGCTGATCGCGCTGTACGAACACCGCGTCTGGACCAGCGGCGCGCTGTGGGGCATCAACAGCTTCGACCAGTGGGGCGTGGAGCTGGGCAAGGCGCTGTGCAACCAGTTGCTGCCGCGCTTCGCCAGCGGCGACACGGGCGGGCTGGACGGCTCGACCGCCGCGCTGCTGACCCGCCTGCGGGGCTGAAGCCGGCCGGCTAGCGCTCCAGCGCCTGCCGCATCTGGCGGGCGCCGGAAAACCCGGCCAGCGCTGCCGCCTGTGGGGCGCTGTGCCCCTGCGCCAGCGCCTGCCCGGCCAGCGCGCTGCGCACCCGCTCGACATAGGCCCGCGGCGACAGCCCCGTGTGCAGCCGGAACAGCCGCGCCAGATGCCGCTCGGTCACATGCGCCACGGCGGCCATGCGCGGGCTGTCCCACGGCTCGGCCGGGGCGGCGCAGACGGCGTCCTGCACGCGGTGGACCGCCGGGTGCAGGTGGTCGCGGTGGGCGAGCAGCGCCGAGGCTTGTGGCGCCTGCCCCCCGCGCCGCGCGAACACCACCATCACCTGCGCCACGGCGGCGGCGATCACCTCGCCGCAGACCTGCGCGATGCCGTGCAGCGCCAGGTCGATGCCGGCCGTGACACCCGCGCTGGTCAGTACGGCGCCGTCCTCGACGAAGACACGGTTGGCCTGCACGCGCGCTGTCGGCGCGAGCGCCTGCAGGTCGTCGAGCAACTCGTGGTGGGTCGTCACCTGCCGCCCGGCGAGCAGGCCGGCGTCTGCGGCCAGCAATGCGCCGCTGCACACCGTCAGCAGGCGCAGCCCGCCTGCCTCGGAACTCGTCGCCACCAGCCGGGGCGCGACGCACTGCGCCAGCCAGCGCCGCGTGTCCATCCACGCCGCGCCATGCCCGATCACCTCGCATGCCTCGCCCGGCCGCCCCAGCAGCACGACCCAGGTCGGCCGCGTGAACGCCACCGGCAGCGGCTCCAGCGCCGCCAGCCGCAGCCCGACGGACGAGTCCGCCTGGGCCTGCGGTCCGGCGTAGCGCAGGTGGAAGGCCTCGGGCTGACCGCGCCGCCGCAGCGCCTGGTTGGCCAGCCGGAACGCCTCGGCCGGGCCGGCGATGTCCAGCAGCAGCGTGTCGGGCAGGACGAGGAAGAGCACGTCGATCATGGCGATCCTGGCTGTGTCAGACGCTGGCCAGTACCTCGTCCACCGTGCGGACCGTCGCGAAGCGCCCGTACGTATTCAGCCCCCCGGCATTGACAACATCGTCAAGCCGGTGAAGTCCGGGTAGCGCGCGGAGCGAGCGAGGCGGAGAGTGCTGGGATGGACCAACCCGAAGCCCCTGGCCGTGAGGCCACCGCAGTGCCGAACAAGCCCGAGACGCTGGAGCAATGCCACGCGGTGATCGAGCAGATGGGGCAGGAGCTGGCGAAGCTGCGCGAGCAGGTCAGTGCGCTGCTGGACAAGAAGCTGAACTCACGCAACTCGTCGAAGCCGCCATCGTCGGACGGGCCGGGGGACAGCGGCAACCGGGCACAACGCCGGACCAGCGGCCGGGTGCGGGGCGCGCAGCCTGGGCACAAGGGCACGTACCGGGCGCTGCTGGCGGAGTCCGAGGTGGACGTGATCCACGACTGCCCGCCGCCTGCGGCATGCGAGTGTGGCGGTCCGGTGGCGGCGGGGCGGCCGATACGGCACCAGGTGTTCGACGTGCCGGCACAGGTGAAGGCCGAGGTGCAGGAGTACCGGCTGTACCACGGGGTGTGCGGGCACTGCCGCAAGACACACGCATCGGTGTTGCCGGCGGGGGTGCCGCGCGGACAGATCGGGCCGAGGGCGCTGGCCCTGGTGGGGCTGCTGGGCACGGCGTACCACCTGACGCAGCCCAAGATCCGGGATCTGCTGGCGCAGGTGCTGGGGGTGCGGTTCAGCGTGGGGGCGATCTCGCAGGCGCACGGGCTGGTGGCGCAGGCGTTGAAGGAGCCGGTGCAGGCGGCGGTGAAGACGCTGGCCGCAGCGCCGGTGGTGCATGTGGACGAGACCAGCTACGCGCGAGAAGGCGCGGGGCGGCACTGGGTGTGGACGGTGACGCAGCCCAAGCTGGTGGTGTACCAGCTCTGGTCTTCGCGGGCGCGCTACGTGGCCAAGGAGATGCTGGGCGAGAGCCCGAAGGCCAAGCTGGTCACGGACCGCTATGCGGTGTACGACTGGGTGGACGCCGCGCAGCGGCAGGTGTGCTGGGCGCACCTGCTGCGGGACTTCACGCGCATCAGTCAACGTGCGGGGCAGGCCGGACGGATCGGGCGCCGACTGCTGGGGCTGGGCTATGTGCTGTTCCGGCGCTGGCACCGCAAGGACCAGCAGGTCGCCGCGCAGATGGCGCAGGTGCAGCACCACGTGCGCCGGGCGCTGGAGCGCGGCATCGCCGGCGCCTGCCAGCGCACCGCACTGACCTGCGCCAACGTGCTCAAGCTCTGGCCGGCGCTGTGGACGTTCGTGAGCGACGCGGCCGTGCCGCCGACCAACAACGCCGCCGAGCAGGCGCTGCGCACCATCGTGCTCAAGCGCAAGATCTCGGGGCTGACGAGATCACGCCGGGGCGAGGAGTTCATCGCCCGGGGCTACACGGTGGTGGAGAGCTGCAAGCGCCAGGGCCGTGATGCGCTGGCGTATCTGCGTCAGGCGATGCAGGCGCACTTCACCGGTGGTCTGGCGCCGTCGCTGGTGCCCTCGGGCTGAGTGCGTGGCCGCAGGCTCGGTCCTGCGGTCCTTCAGGTCATCTTCGAACTCGCGCTGCGTCCTTCTCGACGCGGCGTGCCCAGGGCTTTGCGGGTGTCAATACCGGGGGGCTGAATACGTACAAGCGCCCGGCCAGCACAGCCTCGGTGCGCTCGCGGATCTGGGCGGTGGTCAGCGTGGTGCCGGACGGCGTCGTCATCTCGAAGGTCAGCGTCGCCTCGGTCACGTAGTCCACCGCCCAGCCCTCGTCGCTGGCGTGGCGCGTCGTCGTCTCGCAGCACTGCTCTGTGCGGATGCCGGCGACGATGAGCCGCTGCACGCCGTGTTCGTGCAGCCAGACGCCGAGGCCGGTGCCGACGAGCGCGCTGTGGCGGTGTTTCTCGATGCGCAGCGCGGCGTCGAACGGCGCCAGTCCGTCGATCGGGCGGATCAGGCCGCTGGCGGTGGCGAAGGGGTTGTCGGCGGTGTCCGGGCCGTCGGTGTGGAAGACCTGCACGACCGGGATGCCGCGGGCCGCGCAGCCGGCGACGAGGCGGTTCGTCGCGGCCAGCCAGGCGGGGGCCTCGGTCTCGGTCCAGTACGGACGGGCGCGGAAGGACTGCTGGGCGTCGATCAGCAGCAGGGCGGTGGGGTGTTGCGGGGTGTCGATTCGGGACATGGCAGAGATCCTGAGAGAGAGTGTCGGAAGAGGGTCATCGTCGTCTGTCGGGATCAGTCTGTCAGGCTGGAAGCGGACAGATCCCGACGTTAACCGGACATGTGGTGGCCGAGTCGAGCGGCTGGCCATGGACCCTCTCCTGGAGCGCCTCGTGAGGCTTCATATGAGTTTGATGGGTTTATGTATGATCACATCAATCTCATCAGTCTCTTCCAACGCAGGGATCTCCCCATGGCCCGACCCGAAGCCCGCGCATCGTTTGGTTCCAGCGACCCTCTTGGGGTGCTGATGTTCCGGGCCTCGCCCACCCGGGCAGAGCGCAGTCCGGCCGGCCGCACCCATGCGTATGAGCTCGAAGTCGTTGGCGATGAGCTGTCGCAGCGTCTGGAGGCGATTCTTCCTTTGCTCGGACAACTGCTCCAGGAGAAAGCCGAGGCGACCCGTGCGCGCAAGCTGACCGATCTGGTGGAGTTCATGACGGCCCAGATGGTGGTGCCGAGCGTGGTGGACATCCGCATGGCGCAGCGCCTGGCCGAGCGCCATGCCCGGGTGCTCAACGAGTTTGGCCATTTCAGTGCCGAGCAACTGGCCGACCTCCACCATTCGCGTGCCAGCAGCCGCACCGCGCTGGCCGACAACTGGAAGCGTCGCCGGCTCGTGCTGGCGCTGCGTCACCGGGATGCTGAGGGTGTGGAGCGCGAGGTCTTTCCCGCATTCCAGTTCGGCGAGGACCACAAGCCACTGCCGATCATGTCGTCCATCCTGGCGGCCTTCGGACCGAACAAGTCCCCTTGGAAGCTCGCACTGTGGTTCACGTCAGCCAATGGCTGGCTGCCGGGTTCCGCGCGGCCGGTGGACTTGCTGCACACGGCACCCGAGGCCGTGGTCGAGGCGGCGCGGCGTGATGCACAGGGTCGGGCCACGTGAGCTGCCGTGCTCCGCTGGCGGTGCTGAACCCGTTGCTGGACACCTGGTCCGCTGGGACGCTCCTGCATGTCGTCCATGACACGGCCTATCCACCGGAGAGCTTCAACCCCGGCGTCGATGCTGCCGGGGTACCGCGGTGGCCGACTCGGTTTGCATCGCCTGCGGGTGCCGAAGGCCGAACTGATTGGCAGCGCCCCCATCGACTATCTCGCCACCGCCACGTGGGCACAGGCGCTGCACCGGCAATCACCGCAGATCGACGGCTTGGTCTGGATGTCGCGCCAGCGGGACCGGGATCGGGCGGTCGTGCTGTTCGGTGACCGGGTTCGCGCGGGCGATCTGGTCGGACAACGCCAGGGGCCGCCGCTGCGACACAACGAGGCCCTGCGGCAGACCGTGCTGGCATTGGCGTTGCGGGCGGGGATCGAGGCGGCCTGAAGCGGCGCCTCTTCGTCAGCCCGTCAGCCCGTCTGCTCCAGCCACCGCCGCGCCAGCGCCACCCACAGCGCAGCCCCCTGCGGAATCAGCCCGTCGTTGAAGTCGTAGTTCGGGTTGTGCAGGTTGCAGGGCCCGAGCCCGTGGCCGTGCGCGCGGTGGTCGCCGTCGCCGTTGCCGATGACGAAATAGGCCCCCGGCTTGACCTGCAGGAAGAAGCTGAAATCCTCCGCGCCCATCGTCGGCTCGAATGCGTGGGTGCGCGCGTCGCCGACCACGGCGCGCATCGTCTCGCGCACGAACGCGGCCTCGGCGCTGTGGTTGATCGTCGGCGGGTAGTTGCGCACGAACTCGAACTCGACGGTGGCGCCGAACGCCGCAGCCGTGTGCTGCGCGATGGCCTGCATGCGCTGCTCGATCAGGTCGAGCACGTCCAGCGTGAAGGTGCGCACCGTGCCCTGGATCTCGCAGTGGTCGGGCACGACGTTGGTGGCCTCGCCGGCGTGGATCATCGTCACCGAGATGACGGCGGCGTCGGTCGGCTTCTTGTTGCGCGTCACGATGGTCTGGAAGGCCTGCACCATCTGGCAGGCCACCGGCACCGGGTCGATCCCGTTGTGCGGCAGCGCGGCGTGCGAGCCCTTGCCGGTGAGGGTGATCTTGAACTCGTTGCTCGACGCCATCGTCGGGCCGTCGCAGATGGCGAAGTCGCCTGCCGCCATGCCGGGCCAGTTGTGCATGCCGAAGATCGCGTCCATCGGGAAGCGCGTGAACAGCCCGTCGTCGATCATCTCGCGGGCGCCGCCGCCGCCTTCCTCGGCCGGCTGGAAGACGAGGTAGACGGTGCCGGCGAAGGTGTCGCGCTGCTGGACAAGCTGTTGTGCGGCGGCCAGCAGCATGGCGACATGGCCGTCGTGGCCGCAGGCGTGCATCTTGCCGGGGTGGCGGCTGGCGTGCGGGAACTGGTTGTGCTCGGTCATCGGCAGCGCGTCCATGTCGGCGCGCAGGCCGAGCGCGCGCGAGGACTCGCCGGCCGTGCCCTGGACGATGCCGACGACGCCCGTCTTGCCGAGGCCGCGGTGGACCGTGATGTCCCAGCCGGCCAGGGTCTGGGCGATCAGGTCGGCGGTGCGGACCTCCTCGAAGCAGAGTTCGGGGTGGGCGTGGAGGTCGCGGCGGATCGCGACGAGGGATGCAGTGTCGGGGGCGTTCATGGCGGCGGGCTCGCGGCTGGGGGTCAGGGCATCTTAGCGGGGTGTCGGAGAATGCGGGGAGTGAGGTGAGGGGCGGGACATAGCGGGTATTTTCATCAGCTACCGGCGCGACGACAGCGAAGATGCCTTCAAATGACTAATATGCATGCATCATTTCTAATCCGACGAGGCGCCCCATGGCCATGCTCACCGTCCGCAACCTCCCCGACGACGTGCACCGCGCCCTGAAGCAGCAAGCTGCGCTGCATGGTCGCAGCACCGAAGCCGAGGTCCGTGCCATCCTCACCAGTGCGGTCAAGCCAGAAAACCGTGTCCGCCTGGGCGATGTGCTCCCGGCGCTGAGTCGTCAGATCGGCCTCACCAACGCCGACTTCGATGTGCTGGACCGTGTGCGCGACCGCACCCCCGCCGTGCCGATGGGGTTCGATGAATGATCGTCCTCGACACCAACGTCGTCTCCGAGGCGATGAAGCCCGAGCCGCACCCTGCCGTGCAGGCGTGGCTGAACGATCAGATGGTCGAGACACTGTGTATCTCCAGCGTGACACTGGCGGAACTGCTGTTCGGGATTGGCGTGCTGCCACCGGGTCGGCGCCGCGACGGACTGGGGCAGGCGCTGGACGGGGTGCTTGGGATGTTCCGGGGGCGCGTGCTGCCGTTCGATACTGAAGCAGCGCAGTGCTATGCCGGGCTGGCCATCCGTGCCCGCAACAACGGACGTGGATTTCCGACGCCAGACGGCTACATCGCGGCAATCGCGGCCTCACGCGGCTTTCTGGTCGCTTCGCGTGACATGGCCCCTTACACGGCGGCGGGTGTCGCCGTCATCAACCCGTGGCAATCCTCCACTGACGCTTGACCATGATGATCACCACCCGCGCCGCCTGCCCCCACGACTGCCCCGACACCTGCGCGATGCAGGTCAGCGTGGACCCCGCCACCGAGCGCGTCGTGCGCATCCAGGGCCGCGCCGAGCATGTGACCACCCACGGCGCGCTCTGCACCAAGGTCTCGCGCTACGCCGAGCGGACATATCACCCGGAGCGTGTGCTGACCCCGCTCAAGCGCGTCGGGCCGAAAGGCGCCGGCCAGTTCGTCCCCGTCACCTGGGACGAAGCACTCGCCGACATCGCCACCCGCCTGAAGGCCATCGCCGCCCGCGACCCCGAGGCGATCCTGCCCTACAGCTACGCCGGCACGATGGGCCTGCTGCAGGGCGAGAGCATGGCCGCGCGCTTCTTCCACCGCCTCGGCGCCTCGCTGCTGAACCGCACGATCTGTGCCTCGGCCGGCGGCGACGCGCTGGCGGCGACCTACGGCGGCAAGGTCGGGATGCACGTCCGGCATTTCGCCGAGAGCCGGCTGATCGTCATCTGGGGCAGCCACTCGATCGCGTCGAACCTGCATTTCTGGACCTTCGCGCAGCAGGCCAAGCGGGCGGGCGCCAAGCTCGTCTGCATCGACCCGCGCCGCACCGAAACCGCCGACAAGTGCCACGCACACCTGCAGCTCCGCCCCGGCACCGACGGCGCGCTGGCGCTGGCGCTGATGCACGAGCTGATCGTGCACGGCTGGCTCGACCAGGCCTACCTCGACGCGCATGTGCAGGCCGAGGGCTGGCCCGCGCTGCGTGAACGTGCGCTGCAGTGGCCGCCCGAGCGTGCCGCCGAGGTCTGCGGCCTGCCGGTCGAGCAGATCCGTGACCTGGCCCGCGACCTGGGCACGACGCAGCCCGCCGCGATCCGGCTGAACTACGGCATGCAGCGCGTGCGCGGCGGCGGCAACGCGGTGCGGCTGATCGCGCTGCTGCCGTGCCTGACGGGCGCGTGGCGGCACCGCGCGGGCGGGCTGCTGCTGTCGGCCTCGGGCTGGTTCAACGCGGTGCGCGATGACGCCGCCCGCCAGCGCCCCGACCTGCTCGCCGGCCGCACGCCGCGCACGCTCAACATGAGCACGATCGGTGACGACCTGCTGCGCGAGACCTCGCCCGGCTTCGGCCCGAAGGTCGAGGCGGTCATCGTCTACAACAGCAACCCGGTCGCGGTGGCGCCCGAGTCGCCGAAGGTGGTGCGCGGCTTTGCGCGGGATGACCTGTTCACCGTCGTGCTCGAACACTTCCTGACCGACACCGCCGACCACGCCGACTACGTGCTGCCGGCCACGACGCAGCTCGAACACCTCGACCTCCACACCAGCTACGGCCACACCGACGTGCTGCTCAACGAGCCGGCGATCGCGCCGCTCGGCGAGTCGCGGCCGAACACGGACATCTTCCGGCGTCTGGCCGCCGCGATGGGCTTCGACGAGCCGTGTTTCCGCGACAGCGACGAGGACCTGGCGCGCCAGACGCTGCGCGGCGCGGTGACGTATGAGGCGCTGCAGGCGTCGCCCGGCTGGCTGAGCCTGCCGATCGCGGACGCGCCGTTTGCCGAGGGCGGTTTCCCGACGCGGGACGGGCGGGTGCAGATCGACGTGCCCGGCCTGGGCCTGCCGGACTTCGTGCCGCCGTGGGAGTCGGTCGCGTCGGCGCCGGCGCTGGCGGCGCGCTATCCGCTGGCGATGATCTCGCCGCCAGCGCGCAATTTCCTCAACTCGACCTTCGTCAACGTGAAGAGCCTGCGCGACATCGAGTCCGAGCCGGTCGTCGAGATCCACCCCGACGACGCTGCCGTGCGCGGGCTGGCCGACCGGGCGGCGGTGCGGGTCTTCAACGACCGGGGCAGCTACCACTGCACGGCGCGTGTCAGCACCCGCGCCCGCCCCGGCGTGGTCAACGGCCTGGGCATCTGGTGGCGCAAGCTCGGCGTGCGCGGCACCAACGTCAACGAGGTCACCCACCAGCAGCTCACCGACATCGGGCAGGCGCCGTGTTTCTACGACGTGCTGGTCGAGGTGGAGGCGGCGGGGTGAGGGCGCTTCGGACGCTGGCCCTCATGCTGGCCGCTGTGCTGTCGGCATGCGCGACGACGGCGGCGGACGATGTGGAGTCGGCCTGGCGGCCGGGGTACCTGTGGCAATCGGTGGCGGGCCATCTGCGGATGCTGGCGGCGGCGCGGCCGGTGGACACCGTGCTGGCCGACCCCGCCACGCCGGACGACCTCCGCCAGCGGCTCGAACTCAGCCGCGAATTGCGCGACTACGCCAGCCGCGCGCTGGCGCTGCCGGACAACGCGAGCTACCGCCGCTATGCCGACCTCGGGCGGTCGGCCGCCGTGTGGAATGTGGTGGCCGCGCCCGAGCTGTCGCTCAAGCTGAAGACGTGGTGTTTCCCGGTGCTGGGCTGTGTCGGCTACCGCGGCTATTTCGACAAGGCCGAGGCCGAGACGCTCGCCGCCGCGCTGCGGGCGCAGGGCTGGGAGGCGAATGTCTACGGCGTGCCGGCCTATTCGACGCTGGGCAAGCTGCCGGGCAGCGTCTTCGCCGACCCGCTGCTCAACACCTTCCTGCGCGGCGCGGAGGTCGATCTGGCACGGCTGATCTTCCACGAGCTGTCGCACCAGGTCGCCTATGCGGACGGGGACACGACGTTCAACGAGTCCTATGCCACGGCCGTGGAGCGGCTCGGCAGCCAGCAGTGGCTGGCGCAGGGCGGCCGCGAGGCGCAGATCGCGTCGACCGCAGCGCTGGACCGCCGCCGCACCGAGTTCCGCGCGATGACGATGCGCGCCCGCGACCGGCTGGAGGCGCTCTACCGCAGCGCCCTGCCGGACGAGGACAAGCGCCGAGAGAAGGTGCGGCTGATGGCCGAGCTGCGCGCCGAGTACACGCGCTGGCGGGATGAATCCTGGGGCGGTGACCGGGCGTATGACGCCTGGTTCGACAGCGTCAACAACGCGCGGCTGGGGGTGCTGGCGGCCTACAACGCGCAGGTGCCGGCGTTCGAGCGGCTGTTCGAGCGGATGGGGCGGGACTGGCCGCGCTTCCACGCCGAGGTGCGCCGGCTGGCCGCGCTGCCCAAGGCGGAGCGTGACGCGGAGCTGGCCTCGCCGCTCACTTCAGCGATTCGATGAGGTCGATGTAGTCCTGGCGGGCGGTGTCGGCGCCGGTGCCGGCCAGCGCGGCCCAGGCGTCGAACTTGGCGCGGGCGACGAAGTCGGTGAAACCGGGGCGCTCGCCGCTGGCGTCGCCTTCGGTGGCCTGCTTGTAGAGCGCGTAGATCTTCAGCAGGGTCATGTTGTCGGGGCGCTCGGGCAGTTGCTTCGAGTCGGCGACGGCCTGGACAAAGGCAGAGTGCAGATCGGACATGGCCAATGGAAAGAGGCAGTGACGGAGCGGCGCAGTGTAGTGCCGCTTCATCACTGCCTCGTCGTCCCGCGTCCCGATGGGCATGGACGGTGTGCTCAGAATCCCATCCGGGCCAGCAGGTCGTCGACTTCGTTCTGATCGTTCACCACATCCGTGCGGTTTCCGGGATCGACCACCGGGCCGTGCAGATCTTCCTCGTGGACGGTGGCCAAGGCCTTGTATTCCGGTGCAACCTGGAGGAGCAGCTGGATCAGGTTCTGCTCCAGCTCGCCGGTGAGCTTGACGACCTTGCTGACGATCTGCCCCGTCAGGTCGTGGAAGTCCTGGGCCACCATGATGTTGGTCAGGTGGTCGTCGATGCGGTCGGTCGAGCCCTTGGCCTGTGCGATCGAGGCGAGCAGCCTCTGGGTCGCCGCTGCGTCCTGATGTGGCTGGCTGGCGAGTTCCTTGCGCATGGACTCGGCGGCATCGCTGATGCTGCGTTGCTCAAGCTTGGCGGCATCGACCGAATTCAGAACCTTTTCCGCAGCTTCGGACGTTTTCCTGGCGATGTAGTTCAGTCGGCTGCGCGCATCGGGCAGGGCCTGCGTCGCGGCCTGCAGGTCTCCCATCAGGCCCATCTGTGCGATGGAGTCGTGCAGCTTTCGTGTGAGTTCACCGATCTGCCGGATCACCTCAGGCGATGCGTAGTGCGTTTGCTGGTCAGTCATGGCGGTCTCCGCGGGTTACGCCGTCACAGGCATTTTCTGGATGATCTTGGTGACTTTTTCTTCCAGCGTGGCTTTGGTGAACGGCTTGACGATGTAGCCGGCCGCACCGGTCTGGGCTGCCCGGACGATGTCTTCCTTGCGCGCCTCGGCCGTCACCATCAGCACGGGAATATGGCAGAGCGCCGGATCCTGCTTGATCTGCCCGAGCAGCTCGAAGCCGTCCATGTTGGGCATGTTGATGTCGCTGACGACGAAGTCGATGCGGCTGTTGCGCAGGGCTTGCAGGGCGGTGACGCCGTCTTCGGCTTCTTCAATGTGCTGACAGCCCATTTCCTTGAGCAGTCCGCGCACGATTCGGCGCATGGTGGAGAAATCATCGACGACGAGAAAGCGGAGATCGGGGCAGGCTGGCATGACGAATCCTTCAGCGTGAATGGGCCGTGTACGGTGTTATCGGGCAGGAACTGGTGGACTTGAGGCGGCCGCCTCGGCCGCTTCGGCTGGTATGGCATTGACGGTCAGTGCGTCGCCGCTTTCGTAGAAGCGCTCCTCGGCTTCGCGTGTCATCACGATGATGCTGATGCGGCGGTTCACGGGATTGCGCGGATCCTGCTTGTCGAAGGGCACGCTGGCGGACAGACCCTGTACCCGCAGCACCCGCTCGTCCTTCAGCCCGCCCGCGATCAGCTCCCGCCGCGAGGCGTTGGCGCGGTCGCTGGACAGCTCCCAGTTGCTGTAGCCGACCACGCCGCTGGAGAAGGGCAGGGCGTCGGTGTGGCCTTCGAGCGTGAGCTTGTTGGGCACCTCGGTCAGCACGCTGCCGATGGCGCGCAGGATGTCGCGCATGTAGGGCTTCACCTGGTCCAGACCGCTGTCGAACATCGGGCGGTTCTGCTCGTCGACGATCTGGATGCGCAGCCCCTCGCGGGTCATGTCCAGGCGGATCTGCGACTTGAACTGCGCCAGGGCAGGCGAGTTCGAGACCACTTCCTTGACGCGGTCGCGCAGGCTCTCCAGTCGCTGCTTCTCGGCCTGGGCCTGGTTGGCCTTGAGGGCCTGGAGCTGGTAGGTCTTGCGCTCTGCCTCGGTCTCGCCGCGCCTGACCTGACCGCCCGCGCGGTTGATGTCCTCGCCGCCGCCCCGGATGACCGACGAAGAGTCACCTGAGCCGGAGCCCCCGCCCAGGAGGGAGATCTTCAATGGGGACTGGAAGTAGTCCTGCAGCCCCTTCTTGTCGCCTTCGGTGGTGGAGCCCAGCAGCCACATCAGCAGGAAGAACGCCATCATGGCCGTCACGAAGTCGGCGTAGGCGATCTTCCAGGCGCCACCATGGGCACCATGGCCACCCTTCTTCACCTTCTTGATGATGATGGGCTGCAGTTTCTTGGAATCACCTGCCATCGGAATCTCCAGGGGTCACGTCGTCGTCGAAGCCCGTGGCGCGCAGGTGCACGGGCATTCCACAGGGGTCACTTCTTCTTGACGTGCTGTTCCAGCTCGGAGAAGGTCGGGCGCTCGGTCGAATACAGCACCTTGCGGCCGAACTCGATGGCGATCTGGGGGGCATAGCCTTGCATCGAGGCCAGCAGCACGGTCTTGACGCACTGCAGCTCCTTGCTGTCCTCGTCGTTCTTCTGCTCCATCAGCCCGGCCAGCGGCTCCGCGAAACCGTAGGCCAGCAGGATGCCCAGGAAGGTGCCGACCAGCGCCGAGCCGATCATCCCGCCCAGCACCGCCGGCGGCTGGCCCACCGAGCCCATGGTGTTCACGACACCCAGCACCGCGGCCACGATGCCGAAGGCGGGCAGCGCACCCGCCAGCCGCGCGATGGCAGCGGCAGCGCCATGGGTCTCGTGGTGGTGGGTCTCCAGCTCGGTGTCCATCAGGGCCTCGATCTCATGGGCGTTCAGGTTGCCCGAGACCATCATGCGCAGGTAGTCGCAGACGAATTCGGTGACGTGGTGGTCATTGCCCACGACGGGAAACTTCTGGAACAGCGCCGAGGCGTGCGGGTCTTCGATGTCCTTTTCGATCGACATCAACCCTTCCTTGCGGGTCTTCTGCAGGATCTCGAACAACATCGCCAGCAGCTCCATCGCGCGGGCCTTGGAGTGCTTGGAGGCCTTGAAACAGCCCGCCAGACCCCGGCCCGCTGCCTTCAGCACCTTCATCTGGTTGTTGGCGACAAAGGCCCCGAGCGCACCGCCGAAGATGGTGAGCATCTCGAAAGGCAGGGCCTTGATGATGACCTGCATGTTGCCGCCGTGCATGGCGTACACGCCGAAGATGCAGCCGATGGCAACGACCCAGCCGATGATGACGAACATGAGAGACCTTTTCCTCAGATGACTTCACGGGGCGCTGCGAAGGCGGGCAGCCCCGCGATCAGCACCGTGATTTGCATATCGGTCAGTGGGGCTCGGCACTTGAGTTGCCGTCGTGCAGGCCGCTGCCGGTCGCGGGGCGGGTTTCACGGATTGCATACACCCAGACCGGGCGCTGGCCCGGGTGCTGCAGACGGGCGTGGGGCCGCAGTCCCTTGGCCTCGAACTCCAGGCTGACGAGCCAGCTGCCTGGGCGCATCTCGCGGCGGGCCTTCTCGACGGCGCGCGGCATGCTCTCCGGGCGCTGGAAGAGGTAGACCAGATCGTGCTCGGCCCAGGACTGCGCCCACATGTCGCCCTGGCGGATCTGTGCCCAGGGGCAGCGCAGTGCGGCGATCAGCCGCCAGGGGAGGCTCCATTCGATGCCTTCCAGACGCGCTTGAGGCCAGACCCGGCGCAAGGCCTGCAGGCCGTGGCCGAGGCCGCAACCGGCATCCAGCACATGGGCGTTCGGTGGCAGGGCGATCAGCTCGTCGAGGCCGTCCAGCGCCGTGGTGCCGGTCGGGAACAGGGGCGCATCGGACCACGCCCGCACCGGATACGCCACCGCCAGCAGCACCAGCGGCAGCAGCCACCACACCGCCGACCAGCCGCTGGCCAGCCCGCTGAGCGCGAAGGACAGCGGGAAACCGGCGACGATCATCAGCCGGCGCCAGCGCGACGCCGCCAGCATCGCCAGCGCCCCGCCGATCAGCACCGCACAGGCAAACGCCAGTCCCGCGCGCAGGCCCAGTGACTGCAGCCCCAGCCAGTGTCCCCAGGCGAGCGCCCAGCACAGCAGCGCGGGCAGGGGCCACGGCAGACGCTGGGCGGACATCCCCAGGCGCGGAGGCGATGTCTTCAGCGGGATGGGGCGCGGGGCGCGCAGAGCCGACGGACGTCGCAGGGTGGCGGGCATGGTCGCGCCTCAGATCGTGGTGGGTGTCGGGGCGAGGGCACGGGAGACGATGTCTGTCTTCAGCTCCGTGCTGGACACATGGTCGGTGCGCGGCAGGTAGACCACGTCACACAGCGTCCGGAATTCGTCGAAGTGCCCGGTCCAGTCGCTGCCCATCACCAGCGCATCCGCGCCGTAGGCTTCGATGTCGCGGGCCTTCTGTGCCCAGTCGCGTTCGGCGATGACTTCGTCGACATGGCGGCAGGCCTGGATCATGGCGACCCGGTCCGCATAGGGCACGACCGAGCGCTTGCCCTTGACCGCATTGAACTCGTCGGTGGACACGGCCACGACCAGCCAGTCGTAGCGCTGCTTGATGCGCTCGAACAGCCGGACATGTCCGATGTGGAACAGGTCGTAGGTGCCGTAGGTGAGCGCGATGGAGTGCAGCCGGGCGGGATGCCGCAGGCGTGCCGGGCCACCCAGGAACTGGACCTGGGTGTGGATCTGGGTCAAGGTCGGGGTCTGGGTCATGGGGGGCTCCCGAGGGGTGTCACAGCGCAGCGGCCAGCTCGTCCAGCACCAGGTCGCAGAAACGCTCGCCTGCCCGGCCGTCCGTGTGGTCGAACAGGCGCTGGCGCATCGCGGCGCGGACGTGGGCGAACTTGCCGGCCTGTGCGTCCGGCTGGCGCAGCATGTCCAGCAAGGCCTTCGCCGATGTGGCGAGCGGGCCAGGGTGTTCGTCCAGCTTGGCGTCGAAGAGCTGGCGCGAGCGGGTGATGTAGTCCTGGTGGTCCGGCCGGAACAGCACGATGGGCCGGTCCAGCAGCAGGTAGTCGAACATCACCGAGGAGTAGTCGGTGATCAGCAGCGAGGTCTCGCGCATCACGGGGTACAGGTCGGTGCGCGGCGTGACGAAGCGGGCTGTGGGAATGGCCAGGGCGAGCTGGGGAATCAGCGGGGATTCGACCGGGTGCACGTTGACGATCAGCAGGTCGCCACGCTTGGCCAGTCCTTGCGCCAGCTGCTCCAGCCCGGATTCGAGCAGCCAGGTGCCGCGCCGGGCATCCCGGAACGTCGGGGCATAGAGCACCACGCGCTGTCCCGCTGCACGGGTCTTGCGCGCCAGCGTGTAGATGTCCTGGTCGACGTTCAGCAGGTCGGCGGCGTCCGGCTCGCGCAGCAGCACGTCGTTGCGCGGGTAGCCGATCGGGGCGTACTGCGCGAAGCCGAACCAGCGGCGCCATTCCGGCTCCTGCGCGGCCGAGGTGCCGACCAGGCGGGTGTAGGGACCGCAGGTGGACAGCACCCGGGCGAAGCGCGCGGACATCTGGCGCAATGGCGCGAGGTTGCGCAGGCCGATTTCCTTGATCGAGATGCCGTGCCAGAGCTGCACGTGGCGAGCGCCAGCCAGCAGCGCGGCGGCGTAGGGGTTCGGGTTGAGCAGGTGGTCGCAGGTCACCACGACGGCCGCGGACAGGGCGGCGTGGACATGTTCCGTGCTCCAGTCGTTCGGGTTCAGCGGAAAGCAGGCCTCTCCCAGCGAGGTCACCGCCTGTTCCTGCTGCGCGGTCTGCGGCAGGAACCAGGCGGTGATGCCCTCCTGCCGGGCGCGTTCGCGGAAGGCCAGCCAGGCGTACTTGACGTTGCAGCCGAAGTAGGTGGTGCCGACGAAGACGACGCTGCGTTCCTTGGGATGGAACTGCGCGGTGCGCGTCAGCTCCTGGCAGGCCTGGGCCAGTTGGGTCTGCTGCTCCAGCGCCTGTACCCGGCGTTCCAGTGCGGCCAGGGCCGCCGGGTCTGCTGCAGGCGCTGCAGGGGTCGACGGCGCGGGTTGCTGCAGGTGCAGCACGGCGTCCACCAGCTGTTCGATCGCTTGAGAGATCTGGCCACCGAGCGCTTCGGCGGCGAGCCAGTCGGACGCGGTCCGCCATGGGCGGGTGAGAGGTCCGCCATGGGAGGGCGGGGGGTGGCGGGGACGGGGGGGGGGGGGGGGGGGCGGGGTGGCGGTGTCGGAGGAATGTGGGGGTCGCGCATGGGGCGGCCGGGCGGGTGGGGGTGTGGGGGAGTCGGGGGGTGGGGGGGTGGAGGGGGGGCGTGGGCGCGCCGGGGGAAAACGCGCGCGGGGGGGGGGGGGGGGGGGGCGAGGTGTCGAGCGCAGCAGGGCCCGACCAGGCGCTGGCGGTCTGTGGCGAGGTGGTGGGGGCGCAGCCTGGCCGCAGGCGCCGTGGGCCGGGCGACTTCGGCGTGAGGCGTTGTCGGGGCGCCCAGCGTTTCGGGCAGACGCCGCTGCTCCGCGCGGGCACGGACCGTCCAGGCGGGCAGCGGCAGGGAGGGATGCTGCCCGGCAGGGTTCGGGCCGCCTCGGGCAGGGTGCGGCCTGGATTCGCGTCAGTTGAGAGGCTCCCGACCGCCGGCGCCCGCGTCCGCGACCGTTCGAGCCAATTCGTCCGGGTCACCCGCCGTCCGCCTCCAGACTGTGGATGTCACGCGGGCCGACCCGCCTCACCAGGTCGGCGCAGGGCCCCGCGGGCGGGGCTGATCGACCGGATCGCAGGCTGCCGCCTTCGTCTGGAACGCCGAGCGCAGCTGGCACTCTTGGCGCCGCCGATGGTGGCGCTGGTGGCTGCGGACGTCGACCGAGGACCGGGCTGGCGTGGCTGCACCCCGTTCCTCGTCAGCATGGCTGTGGGTCCGTCGTGCGGGCGCGGCCCGGCGGCGCTGCCGGTGCCGAGTGGGCCTCGATGGGTGCGCGGACGCTGGCACCGGCGCGCGCGCCCCGGGGGGGGTGCCGCCTGATGGCTGGGGCGAGTGGGATGGCGCCGGCGACCTGGGGGGCTGGGGGTGGCGGGTGGGCGTCGGGTCCGGCTCGGGCCGACCGCCCGCACGGGCACCGGGTATGTGCTGGCCTCGCACGCCGGGCGACGGGTGGGCGCCGCCGGGCTGGGGTGGCGCCTGCCCGGCTCACCGGGTGTCCATGGGCAGGTGGCGGCAGGGCCCGGCGCAGGTCCCCGTCCGTGGGCGGCCGGCGGGCGGCGGCCTTCGATCTGGACGATCGCCAGGCGCTGTCGCCGCGGTAGGACGGCGACCGCTGCTGGGGTGGGGCGACGGGGGGAGGGCGCCGGGAGGAGGGACAGAGCGTCGTCGTGGGCGGTGGAGGCGTGGCTGCGCCAGGCAGGTGGGCCGAGGCCATCGCGCGGGCCATCGTCGAGCTGGCGAGGGCGCGTCGGCAAGCGACGCTCCAGGCCGGCGCCACGACCGCGCCGGCACTGGTGCAATGCGGCTCTGCAGGCCGCGGGGCACGGCACCGGGGCGGCGTGGCATGCGCGCCGGGGCGGAGGGTGGTTCCGGTGCTGGCTGGAAGGTGGTGACGAGCGTGCTGGCCCAGGCAAGTGCGTCGCTGCAGGACGGCACTGGCATCAGCCGGCCGCCGTCGGCCAGTCCACCCCGGGGGCGCCCAGGCGGTCGGCTGCGCCAGCGCCGGAGGACCGGCCTCGCGCGTCTGCTGGTGCAGCCGCTGGCGCGCTCGGCTGGCGAGCGGTTGTCCCAGACCGTTCTGCAGGCCGCCGCTGGCCGGTCGGCTCGGCCAGCGCGCCGTCCCCGCCGAGCTCGGGCGCCGCATGCCACCGCGTCTGGCCGAGGCCGGCCGGACCGGGGCCGCACAGCCCGATGACCGTCTGGCCCGCCGCGGCAGCCAGCGCGTGCCGGACGCGGGCGTGGCCACCCGCTCCGAGCAGGATCAGGGGGAGACCGGTGCGGGGGGTGACGGCGGGGTTCATGTGATCACCACGTCCCCGGCCGCGTGCGGGTGTTCCAGCGTCCGGCCCACCAGCGCCCACAGTTCGCTCGCCGGCAGCCCGTGGCCGCAACGGGCGGTCATGAGGTCTGCGCGGGTCAGCACCGTGCCTGCGGCGAGGTTCCGCGCGGCCACCACCTGCTGGCGCGCCGCCCGGCGGGTGTCCCATTCGCTGGGCTGGGGGGCCTTGTGACCGGTGCCGAGCGCGGTCTCCAGTGCTCGGACCTCGCGCACCATCTGTGCGAGTTCGCCCGGCTCCAGCGAGGCGTGGTGGTCGGGGCCCGGCAGTAGGCGGTCGAGGGTGAAATGTTTTCGTCACCCGGGCGCCACGGGCCACGGCCGCCACGGGGATCAGGATGCCCTCGGTGTGGTCCGAATACCCCACGTCCAGACCGAAGGCGTCGGCCAGCGTGTCCATGCCGCGCAGGTTCACCTCGGCCATCGGCGTCGGGTACTGCGAGGTGCAATGCAGCAGCGTCACGTGTCCCCGCAGGACCGCGCGCCAGTCGGCGCGGCTCCAGCCCCGCCAGACGTCGTCCAGGCCGGTCGGCTCGTGTGCGGCGTTGAGGGCGTGGGCCACGACGGCCAGCCCCTGCTCCACCTCCGACAGGGTCGCCATGCCGGTGACAGCACCAGCGGCTTGCAGGTGCGCGCGAACTGCAAGCAGGGGCCGTTGGTAGTGCGGAGGACACTTGTACAAGGGCATGTCCAGTCCGGCCAGGAAGGCTAGGCTGTCGGTGTCGACGCGGTGGACAGGAACGGATGCCCCGCTGCCGTGCGTGGGACTGCAGCCCGGCGTGCCAGTCGCGGGGCAGCTCAAGCCGCTTGAGCATGGCCAGCTGACTTTCCGCGGCGTCGGTGTGCTGCTTCTGGTAGCTGGCCTTGGGGGCGCTCTTTGAGGCGAGCCGGGCCGCATCGAAGGTCTGGAACTTGACCGCATCGGCACCCGCCTGTGCGGCGGCGTCCACCAGGGCAAAGGCTCGGTCGCGTTGACCGTCGTGGTTCACGCCGGCTTCGGCAATGATGTAGACGCCATTGGTGTTCATGGCCGCGGCCCCATGTCGTGGAAGTGCTTGGTGAGACGGCCGACGTGGGTTTCGAGGACACGCACGATCCGGCCGGCCGCATCGCCCTGGCCGTAGGGGTTGACCACGCTTTTGCAGCGGGCAGCGAAGTCGGGCGAAACGGCGGTGGTGATCGCCTCGGCAATAGCAGTTTCCGTGGGTGCGCAGTGCAGCACCGAATCGGCTGCCAGGCGGCCAAGTTGGCGGGCGCCGAGGTTGACTGTCGGCACGCCAAATGCCGGTGCCTCGATGATCCCGCTGGAGGAGTTGCCGACCATCGCAGCTGCCCCGCTGAGCGCCGACAGGTAGCGCCGGAAGCCAAGGGCCGGAACGACCAGCCACGGTCGGGCTGCGGGCGTGGTCCTCCAGGACCGGAATGATGACCCGACCGCCGTGTCGGCATTGGGGTATGTCCGCCACCACCTGATGGCCGGGGAATGTCCAGCGCTGCCAGCATGGCCCGGACGCTGATTCCGGGTCTTCCGCGGCCAGTGTGCCGGGTGGTACGGAAGAATAGGGTTGGCGCAGTTTGAAGCCGAGGCTGCGCGAGAGTTCGTCCAGGCCCATTGAGGTGCTGCGCCGCAGGTGGTCGAGGCCAACCGCCCCCACATTGAAGACCGTGTCGGGTGCTTCGCCCATCTGGATCACCCGCTGGCGGTAGGGTTCGGCCGCGGTGAAGTGCAGGCTGGCCATCTTGGTGATGGCATGGCGAATGGTGTTGTCGTAGGCGCCTTCTGTGATCTCGCCGCCGTGCAGGTGGACGACGGGGATCGACATGACGAGTGCGGCCTGGACTACTGCGAGTGCCTCGAAGCGATCGCCGAGCACCAGCAGCTGGTCAGGACGCAGGCGGTCAAGGGCATCAGCAAAACCTATCATGCCGAGGCCCATGGACTTCACCACGCCCACCGGCGTGTCGGAGGAGAGCAGCATCTCGACCTTGGCGTCCACCGGAAAACCGTCGGCCACGATCTGTTGCCAGGTGCCTCCGAATTCAGGAGACAGGTGCATCCCGCTGACGATGACCTGCAACGCCAGTGCTTCGCTGGCCTGGATGTCCTTCATCAGCCAGTAGAGCAGTCCGTATTCGGCCCGGGTGCCCGTGAACACGGCGACGCGGCGCTTCATGCTCGTGCGCCCTGCAGACCACTGGGCAGATTGACCACGCGCGCTTCCAGCCAGGTGGCATTGCCCAGTTCGCCTCGGCGGCAATGGGCGTACATCGGGAGCTGATTCATCAACGTCCAGACCGGGCGGGTCATCACGCCTTGGTCATTGGTCGCCTTGAGCAGCACGTCCCGCATGGGCCGGTCCTCGCAGATCACCGCGTTCAACCAGTAGTTGGACCGGCACCCGGCAGGCTCGGTGATGAATTGCAGGGGGCTGCCCTGGAAATACGCGGCGTAGCGGTCGGCCAGGGCACGCTTGGCGGCGATGAAATCGTCCAGTCGTTCGAGCTGGGCGCAGCCGAGGGCGGCGTTCAGATTGGGCAGGCGGTAGTTGTAGCCCACCTCGTCATGCACGTATTCGAAGGCGTGGGGCTTCTTGGCCGTGGTGGTGAGGTGCCGTGCCCGTCGGCCGAGGGTCTTGTCGGTGAGGATCATGCCGCCGCCGCCGGTGGTGATGATCTTGTTGCCGTTGAAGCTGAGGGTGCCGAGTGCGCCGAACGTTCCGGTGTGGCGGCCCTTGTAGCGGCTGCCGAGCGACTCCGCGGCGTCTTCGACCATCGTCAGATGCCAGCGCCCGCACACTGCCATCAGCCCGTCCAGGTCGACGGGGTGTCCGAACGTGTGCATTGGCACGCAGGCGCTGATCACCCGCTTGTCCGCCCGGGTCACGCACCGACCGGACTCGTCGAGGAGGGCGTGCTGGTCGAGCCAGTGTTCGAGGGCGGTGGGTGACAGGCCGAGGGTGTGGCGGTCCACATCGACAAACACAGGCTCTGCGCCGCAATAGGTGATGGCATTGCAGGTGGCGACAAACGTGAGCGGCTGGGTGATGACCAGGTGACCCGGTTTGACGCCAGCCAGTTTCAGCGCGATGTGCAGCGCGGCCGTGCCGTTGACCGTGGCCACCGCTTGCGGGCTGCGCGTGTAGGCCGCGATGTCGGATTCGAACCGGTCCACGAAGGCGCCGACGTCGAACGAAGGTGGATTAATGCTGCGAGAATACTTGCTCACGCCCCGAAAACACGGGCGCGTGAAGCGGTTGAACGTCGGTGCGGTAGCTCGCGAACAAAGCTGATCAGGGAATCAAACATGGCGGTGTGACGTCGGTCGGCGGGCTAGACGTTGTAGAGATCCGCCTTGTACCGGGCGAGGTTCTCGGGTCGGGTGAGCCACTCGATGGTGGCTGCCAGACCTTCGCGAATGACGACACGCGGCTCGAAACCCGTCAGTGCGCGAATCTTCTGGTTGTCGCACCACAGTCGGAATACTTCTGACCGACCCGGACGCAAGCGCAGGGTTTCGGAAATGAACTCGACATCACTGCCCATCAGTTCGCGGATTAGGTGCAGCGTGTCACCCACCGAAATCTCGGTGTTGGATCCGATGTTCACTGTTTCGCCGATGGCCCTGTCGCAACGCGCCAACGCCAGAAAACCCCGGCAGGTGTCGGTCACGTAATTGAAGTCCCGGGTCGGAGTGACATCGCCGAGGTGAATCTGCCGCTTGCCCGCGGCAATCTGGCTGATGATGGTCGGAATCACGGCGCGAGCGGACTGGCGTGGGCCGTAGGTATTGAAGGGGCGTGCGATGGTCAGGGGCAGATCGAAGGCGTTGAAGAAACTCATCGCCATCGCGTCGGCGCCGATCTTGGAGGCGCTGTAAGGTGACTGTGGTTGCAGCGGGTGTTTTTCGTCCATCGGGACATACTGCGCGGTCCCGTACACCTCGCTGGTCGAGGTGTGGATGATGCGTTTCACCGCGTTGTCCCGGGCGGCCTGGCAAATATTGAGTGTGCCCTTCACATTGGTGTCGACATAACTGTCCGGCGCGACATAGGAATAGGGAATCGCGATCAGCGCGGCCAGGTGGAAGACAATGTCGACCCCCTTGGTGATGTGCTGACAGTAGTGCGGGTCGCGAATGTCGCCGCAGACCACCTCGATGTCCCGCCGACAGTCGACATCTTCCAGCCAGCCCCAGCTGTTGAACGAGTTGTACTGGGACAGGGCCCGAACCCGGTAGCCTTCCCGGACGAGCATTTCGGTGAGATGGGAGCCGATGAATCCATCCGCCCCCGTGACCAGCGCCGTGGTGTTCCGGGTCATGACAGTGCAGCTCCCTGCGGGGTTTCGCGGACGACGAGTGGTTTCGAGTCTGGCACTTCTTTCGCCATCAGCGGCAGCATTCGGTCTGCCGGCACGAGGTCCAGTTTCTTGACGAGATTCGCGAGTGAGGTGTCGCTGTACCGTTCCTCGGCGCGGTCGTTGTACAGGATGAAAGCGATCCTTTCCGGCTTGATGTTGAGGCTGGAACTGCTGAGAACGCCACCGACGCGCCGGGGCAGCAGTCCGGCAATCGACAGGACTTCGAGGGGTATCTGGTGGGGATAGGGCACTGCCTGACCGCCCAGGGCCTTCAGGATGTCGGCGTCGTTTGCCCGGTTGGCCGGGTGGCCCTTGTAGGCTATTTGCATGTCGCAGGACAGTCGCTTCTGCGCGTGCAGGGCGCCGATGGCCCTGACCTGGCGTCGGCAAAGCTCGTCATGCATGCCCCGGTCCCAGCTCCCGGTGCCGGTGTAAAGGAAGGAGGTTTCTTCCTGGGCGAATCGGTGCAGGGATTCTCGTATTGCTTCGGTTAGACCAAAAAGGGTGAGGTAGAGGCTGCGCTGATCGTCGGTGAGGTCAACCGGAAATGCCGAGAACTGCATTTCGGTGGCGTGAGGTGCCAGCCAGTCGCGCAGATGACGGCCTTGTACCGTGTCCGATAACGCGCTCAGACGGAAAACGTGGTATCGGGTGGGATAGAGAAGGTGCCAGGCATGGCTTTGTGTCGGGTCGGACTGGACGGATCCGCCACCGCTCAGCGCGATTTTCAGTGCCTGCGCAGCCTTCACGACGTCCTGTTCCAGAGTTGGCAGGCATTTCAGTTGCTCGCGCTGCATGAGGCTCAGCGTGCCGTCATCGTACAGATCGAGTGTGATGTCGAGCGCCTCATCAATTTTCAGTTGACGGATTGCGCGCAATAACGGAAAGACGCCGCGCCAGGCATGGGTCTGGTTCGAATGGATATTGAGGCGGGTGATGCGGTGATCCCGGATGATCTTGCAGGCTAGATTGATGAAATCCGGACTGATGGCTGCCATCTGGGGGACATACAGTGCCTGATGCTGCTTCAGTTGCTGTTCCGTCAGCGGCAGTCGCAGCCAGGTGATCAACTTGATGCAATGCGGGTCGCTGGCGTGCCTGACCAGATCGGCCATCTGATGTGCCAACGACATGGACGTCGAATCGATGTAGAGCTTCAACGTTCGGGAATTGATCGTTGCCATGATGGATGTGGTTTTTCTCGAATGACCGGAACGGGCCGTGCAGACCAGTGGTCATGGTGAGTCCCGGTGCGCTAGGCCAAGATCTGAAAAGAACACTGAACTTGCCGGAATTTCTCGTATGAAATTACGACTTCGGTGGTGCTGGCCCAGCGGTGCAGCGATCGCGGACCGCAATAAAAAACGGACCCCGGCTTGACGCCTTGGGGTCCGTGTCAAAACACCAGGAGCGGTATCGGGGGAATTCAATGCAGCTGCAGCGACCCACTGGCCTTGCCCTTGCCGGCACGCGCCGGCGGGTTGCACAGGCCGCACACGAAGTGCTTGGAGATCTCGTGCGGATGGGTGACGAAATGGCCGCCGCACTTGGAGCATTTCGTCATCGTCAGCATGCCGTTGTCGACGAACTTCACCAGGCGCCAGGCGCGGGTGACGGAGAGCAGCGGCTCCAGGTTCTGGGCCTGCGTCTGCTCCAGATAGAGCTGGTAGGCCTTGATCACGGTGTCGATCTCTTCGAGTTCGGCCACCTTGTTCAGGTATTCATGGGTGTTGAGGAACAGCGACGCATGGATGTTGGGCTGCCACGTCATGAACCAGTCGGTGGAGAAGGGCAGCTGGCCCTTGCTCGGCGACTTGCCGGCGACTTCCTTGTACAGGCGCAGCAGGCGCTCGTAGGACAGGTCCGTCTCCGACTCCAGCACCTGCAGGCGTGCGCCGAGCTTGATCAGCGTGACGGCACGTTCGATCTGCCGTGCCTCGGTCAGGATGCTCTTGTTCTTCATGGTGGTCTTCCCCGGTGTGTCGTCGCGTGCTGGATCGGCGTGGCTCAGGCGGCTTCCTGGTGGCGGCCGGCCATCAGGATGCTGGCGTGCAGACGGGACACGCCGTCGTTGGCGGCGCTCTTGCCGTGG
Organism: Sphaerotilus sp.; assembly: GCF_034519685.1. Classification (GTDB taxonomy): domain Bacteria; phylum Pseudomonadota; class Gammaproteobacteria; order Burkholderiales; family Burkholderiaceae_C; genus Sphaerotilus. The sequence goes on from NZ_JAXHOF010000006.1 coordinate 1,011,502, forward strand.
TTGGTCAGCAGGCTCCACACCAGATCGTCGTCGACACGCATGCGGCACAGCAGCGTGTTGCCCGCGGCGATCTTCAGCATCTGGGCCGGCGACAGCATCTCCAGGATGGCGGCGGTTTCTTCCGACACGCCCAGACGGAACAGCGCCTGCTCGCGGTCGGCGCGGATCAGGCTCTGCGCCAGCATCAGGTAGGACAGATTGGCTTCGCGGATTTCGGAGAGGATCTGTTCGGTGTTCATGTCGGGGCTCCTGTCGATCGTCGGTCTGGGTGGGCTTCGCTGCCTGGATCGGGTCGGCGAGGCGTTGTCGATGGAGTCGATTCTGATGACATGAACTGGGCGGGAACATCAGCCCTCTTCCGTGCCTTGAGTCCCCGAAACTCTTGTAGCGTGTCAGGCAAATTCCTACAGGCTGTCATCCTCGCCTGGCACGTTTGCACGGATCACTGCGGGCGGGCGGTCGATGTCGTGCGTTCCGGCACACGGATTCCGTCCGACGCCGACGCGCCGGTCTGCAGCAGGTGCTCGAACTGTTCCAGCGCTTCTTCGCGGCTGCCCTGCGCGGCCAGCGCCATGGCTAGCGTGAACCGGCTTGCCGTGTGATCTGCCTCGATTTTGAGCGCCAGCCGGGCGCAGGCGATGGCGTACTGCAGATCCCCCAGGCGGAAGGCCTGTGCGGCCCGTTCGGACAGGTCGGTCAGTTCCTGGCTGGCTCCGGGGGATGGCGTGGGCGCGTGCCGCGCCTGTGCGGCGGCGATGGCCCGCGCCACCTGCAGGGCCGAGGGACGGCGATCGCTGGCGCGGGTCAATGGCGGCGGCGCCAGGCGCGCCAGCGTGTCGTCGATGGTGGCCAAGGCGCGGCTGAGCGAGAAGTCTTCCGGGGCGTCGTCGTCTTCCTCGAACTGCATGGAGGCAGGCGTGGTCAGCGCATTCAGCCGCACGAAGGGCAGACCGAACAGGTGCAACCAGAACTGGTCCCAGATGCGGCCGTGCACGGGATCCTGTCGCAGCCAGCTGCAGATCTGCGGCAACGCCGGTCCGTGTGCCGCTTGCCATGCGGTGATGCGTGACCGCTGCACCGCGAACAGCAAGCCGCTGTCGCGCACGCCCAGGTCGTGTTCGCTGACTGCCTGCGCCATGGCCCCGAGTTGACAGGCCTCGAAGAAGTGCGCGCCGGGGTGGTGGTGGTCGAGCAACTGGTGTGTCTGGCGGTAGCGCTGCTGGGCGCGGTACATCACCTTGTCGAAGGTGCCCAGTGGTGCCCAGCTGCGCAGGTCGAAACGCACCGGCGACACCGGTAGCTCGGCCCGCCAGTCCCGGGCCGGGCTGGCGGTCTCGCTGCCCTGTCCGGCAGGCAACTGCGACAGTGGTTGCACCTCGCCCCAGAGCATGGTGCTGTCCAGCAGCGCGAAGAATGCCGGACAGACCGCCAGTGGATCTCCTGGGCAGAACACGGTGAAGCCTTCGGGCGCACCACGTGCCGGACGCTTCAGGTGGGCCAGGTACAGCTCGCCAGTGGTGTGCTGGCCGGGCAGCCGCACCAGTTCGATGTGCCGTGTCACGTCCAGTGGCACGCCCTGGGAGGCATCGTCGGTGTAGACCGTGACCGTGCAGTGATCCGGCAGGTCATCGACCCATCGCATGTCTTCTCCCCGACGGGCCACGACGATGTTGAGCATGAAAGGGGTCTCCGTTGTCTACCTCCCCGTGTTTTATCACTTGAGGAGGTGTTTTTACGGTTTGGGCTCGGTACCGTTTGGTCCTCTTGTTGACAAAGTGGCTTTGTGGGCGAGAAGTTTTTTCTTGTTTGCGGCTCAAGTTAGCTCGGTGCAGTTCGAAAACCAGTGCACGGCCCAGACGTCAAGTCGCAGGGTCGACAGGGCACCCGAATACGGTGCCCCGCTCAACAGATTTCGTTTCGAATGGAGTTCGCCATGGCCTCGACCATCAACACCAACATGTCCTCGCTGACGGCTCAGCGTGCCCTGGGCTCTACCCAAGGTTCGCTCAGCACCTCGATGCAGCGCCTGTCGACCGGTCTGCGCATCAACTCGGCCAAGGACGACTCGGCAGGTCTGGCCATCGCCGAGCGCATGACCGCTCAAGTCAAGGGCATGGCCGTTGCCAGCCGCAACGCCAACGACGCGATCTCGCTGGCGCAGACGGCGGAAGGCGCGCTGGGCAAGATCGGTGAATCGCTGCAGCGCATGCGTGAACTGGCGGTGCAGTCGTCCAACTCGACCAACAGCTCCAGCGACCGTGCCAATCTGGACGAGGAGTACCAGGCTCTGGCCAAGGAAGTGACCCGCGTCATCGACGGCACCAAGTTCAACGGCAACAACCTGCTGAACGCCTCGGCGACCGACATGGCCTTCCAGGTCGGTGCCGACAACGTGGCCACGGACGCCATCACGGTCAGCCTGACCGATATCTCTGCGGGCACGGGCATGGACGCCGTGATCACGGGTGCCGCGGCAGGCATCTCCACCTCTGCTGCCGCACTGGCGACGATGTCGAACCTGGACGCGGCGATCGACGAAGTGACGTCGGCCCGCTCGAACCTGGGCTCGGTGCAGAACCGTTTCGAGAGCGTGGTGGCGAACCTGAGCACGACGTCGGAAAACCTGCAGGCGGCCAAGGGGCGCATCGTGGACGCGGACTTCGCGGTGGAGACGTCGAACATGTCGCGGGCCCAGGTGCTGCAGCAGGCGGGCAACGCGATGCTGGCGCAGGCCAACCAGGCCCCGCAGCAGGTCATGTCACTGTTGCGCTGACCGAACGTGCGGGTACGGAGCGGTCGCCGTTCCGTACCCGCAGACCTCCCTGTGCGCAGACACGGCTTGCCCGTGTCTGCGCACAGTCGTTTTGGCTTCCGAATACAGAAAAGCCCCAGTTTTGGCGTCCAGTTTTTCCGTTTTTTGCATTCAAGTTCGCCGACCCGAGTACGAAAACCATCCCAAGGCCCGGACGTCACGTCGCAAGGCCGACAGGGTGCCCGCCTGGGTGGCGGCCGCCCGCACAAGAGAATTTGCATTGATCCAGAACGGAGTTCGCCATGGCAACGACCATCAACACCAACATGTCCTCGCTGATGGCTCAGCGTGCCCTGGGCGCCAGCCAAGGCTCACTCAGCACCTCGATGCAGCGCCTGTCGACCGGTCTGCGCATCAACTCGGCCAAGGACGATTCGGCAGGTCTGGCCATCGCCGAGCGCATGACCTCCCAGGTCAAGGGCATGGCCGTTGCCAGCCGCAACGCCAACGACGCGATCTCGTTGGCGCAGACGGCGGAAGGTGCGCTGGGCAAGATCGGTGAATCGCTGCAGCGCATGCGTGAACTGGCGGTGCAGTCGTCCAACTCGACCAACAGCACCAGCGACCGTGCCAACCTGAACGAGGAATACACCGCCCTCGCAGCGGAAGTGACCCGCGTCATCGACGGCACCAAGTTCAACGGCAACAACCTGCTGAACACGGACACCGGCATGGCGTTTCAGGTCGGCGCCGATGCCGTGGCCACCGATGCGATCACCGTGAACCTGACCGATATCTCTGGCGGAACCGGCATGGCGCTGGTGCTCGACACTGCGGGCACCACGGGAAGCATTTCGACTGCCGCCGTCGCGCTGGCGACGATGTCGAACCTGGACGCGGCGATCGACGAAGTGACGTCGGCCCGCTCGAACCTGGGCTCGGTGCAGAACCGCTTCGAGAGCGTGGTGGCGAACCTGGCCACGACGTCGGAGAACCTGCAGGCGGCCAAGGGGCGGATCCTGGACGCGGACTTCGCGGTGGAGACGTCGAACATGTCGCGGGCCCAGGTGCTGCAGCAGGCGGGCAACGCGATGCTGGCGCAGGCCAACCAGGCCCCGCAGCAGGTCATGTCGCTGCTGCGCTGACCACGGCGTGCGGGCTGTACCGGGCGTTTGACGCCGCGCACCGCCCGCCACGACCGCACACTGGACGCTTTGATGCGCAGACACGGCATGTCCGTGTCTGCGCATTCTGGTTTGTGGAGAAGTGGCGGCTACGGGGCGAAACTGGCGGACATAGTCTGGCTATTTCGCTGTACTCCACTCAAGTTTCACCTGCCTGATACGAAAACCATCTCAAGGCCCCAGCGATACGTTGCAGGGCCGATAGGGCACCCACCCAGTGGGAAAGGGGCCCCGCTCAACAGATTTCGTTTCGAATGGAGTTCGCCATGGCCTCGACCATCAACACCAACATGTCCTCGCTGACGGCGCAGCGCGCCCTGGGCATCAGCCAAGGTTCGCTCAGCACCTCGATGCAGCGCCTGTCGACCGGTCTGCGCATCAACTCGGCCAAGGACGACTCGGCGGGTCTGGCCATCGCCGAGCGCATGACTTCACAGGTTCGTGGCATGGCAGTGGCGGGGCGCAATGCCAACGATGCGATCTCGATGGCGCAGACGGCGGAAGGTGCACTGGGCAAGATCGGTGAATCGCTGCAGCGCATGCGTGAACTGGCGGTGCAGTCGTCCAACTCGACCAACAGCTCCAGCGACCGCGCCAATCTGAACGAGGAATACACGGCGCTGGCCTCCGAAGTGACCCGTGTGCTGGAAGGGACCAAGTTCAACGGCAACAGTCTGCTCAACGCCTCGGCGGGTGACATGGCCTTCCAGGTCGGCGCCGACGCCGTGGCCACCGACGCCATCACGGTCAGTCTGACCGACATGACGGCCGGCACCGGCATGACGGCTGCGCTGGCCGGTGGCATCACCTCGTCGGCCGAGGCGCTGGCCCGCATGACGAACCTGGACGCGGCGATCGACGAAGTGACGTCGGCCCGCTCGAACCTGGGCTCGGTGCAGAACCGTTTCGAGAGCGTGGTGGCGAACCTGAGCACGACGTCGGAAAACCTGCAGGCGGCCAAGGGGCGCATCGTGGACGCGGACTTCGCGGTGGAGACATCGAACATGTCGCGGGCCCAGGTGCTGCAGCAGGCGGGCAACGCGATGCTGGCGCAGGCCAACCAGGCCCCGCAGCAGGTCATGTCGCTGCTGCGCTGATCGACACCGAAGTGCAATAGGCCGAGGCGGGACCAATCCTCGGATTTTTTCGCCCCGTTCATCTGTCAAGTCAAGTTGACGCATCGTGCGCAGACCGGCCCAGCCGTGTTTGCGCTTCGGTGCTTGAGGAGTTTGTCTCATGGGTTCAGTCACCTCATCCGGTCTGGGCAGCGGCCTGGACGTTTCGTCCATCATCAGCCAGCTGATGACGATCGAGAAACAACCGCTGATCGCCCTCAAGAAGGAGGAATCGTCGATCAACGCGAAGATCTCGTCCTTCGGCAAGATCCAGAACGCGCTGGGCTCGCTGCGGGACAAGGCGGCAGCGTTCAACTCGACGTCGCTGTGGGGCAACACCACGACGACACTGACAGATCCGACGGTTGCCACCGTGAGTTCGGTCAGCGGCAAGAACGGTGTGGCCGGCTCCCACTCCTTGCAGGTCGATGCGCTGGCCGCAGCGCAGACGGTGAGTAGCACAGCCTTTGCCTCCAGCAGCTCGACCTTGTCCGAGGGCACGCTGACGATCGACATCGGCAACTGGACGGGGGGCGCGCCGCCGACCGCCTTCACCGCCAAGTCCGGCACCTCCGGCATCACCATCTCGATCGGCTCGGGCGACATCTCGCTGGGTTCGATCCGCGACAAGATCAATGCGGCGGCGGCCGGTGTGACCGCCGGCATCGTCACCGACGCCTCGGGTGCACGTCTGACGCTGCGCTCGACGGCGACCGGCGAAGAAAACGCCTTCCGCGTCTCGGTCAGCGAAACCAGCGACGACGGCAATGCCGCCACCGGTCTGTCAGCGCTGGCCTTTGATGCCACGGTCCCGTCCTCGCCGATGGCGTTGAGCCAGAGTGCCCGCAACGCCCGCGCCGTGGTCAACGGCATCTCGATCAATTCAGCCTCCAATACGCTCGATGGCGTGATCGAAGGTCTGTCGATCAAGCTCAACAAGACCACCTCCAGCGCGGTGGAGATGTCGGTGGTGGCGGACTTTTCCGACGTCAAGACCAAGGTCAACGAATTCATGTCGGCCTACAACGCCATGGTCGACCAGGTCAAGACGGAAACCAAATACGACGCAGCCACCAAGACGGCCGGCAAACTGCAGTCCGATCGCACCGCCATCGGGCTGCTGAACAAGATGCAGTCGCTGCTCCACGATGAGTTTGCCGGCGCAGGCAGCGGCTCGCTGAAACGCCTGTCGGACATCGGGCTGACGCTCAATGCCACGGGGCGCCTGGAATTGAAGGCATCCAAGCTCGACGATGCATTGGCCAACCCTTCCCAGGTCAAGGCCCTGTTGAACAGTGGGGGGACCGGAGATTCCACCGCGCTGACCGGATTCATGAAGCGGTTCCGAGCCTTCGCCGATGCTGCCCAAGGCACGGACGGACCGCTGGAAACCCGCACCGGGGGCTTGAAAAGCCAGCTGCGCCGCATCACGGACCGGCAGGACACCCTCGACACGCGCTACCAGAGCGTCGAGGCGCGCCTGCGCAAACAATATGACGCGCTGGACCAGCGGATGTCGGGCATCACGGCGACGGGCAACTCCGTGAACCTCCTGATCCGACAGCTCTACGGGTAAGCAAACGGGCGTCTGGCGCGGACTTTTTCCGGCGATGGCGGGTGGGGGCGGGTTCTAGACTCGTCCCCACTTTCGCTTTTCCAGGCTGCGTTTCCACCATGACTGCCACCACCGCCGCACGCATTGCACCGCCCAGCTCCGCTGTGTCCAGAGGCGAGAGCGACCTGGCGCGCCGCGCCGGTATCCGGGGCAAGGAGTTTCTCCGCAAGGGGCAGGCCGCAGCGGCACGGGACCAGTTTCTCAAGGCCGCGCGTGCCGAACCACGCCAGCCACTGCACTGGCTGCTGCTGGCGCAATGCGAGCACAGGCTCGGGCAGCCGGAGCTGGCCATCCAGCACCTGAACCGTGCCTGGCAACTCCACCAGGGCGATGCCGAGGTGTGTCAGCTGCTGGCCGATTTTCTGCTGGAATCCCACCGGCATGCCGAGGCGCTGGTGGTGCTGGACGGTTTGCAGGCGGAGGTCGCGCGCAGCGGGAAGTGGCATCTCGCCAAGGCCAAGGCGCAGTTGGCGTTGCTGGATTTCGAGAGCACTGTCCGTTCGTGTTCCTGCGCGCTGGCCCTGGCCGCGAACGATCCGGTCATGAAAAAGCAGGCCCTGCAGGGCATGGGCCACGGGCTGATGAAATTTGGTGGGCATGCCGAGGCGGCGTGGTGCTACCGCATGCTGCTCGACGACAACCCGCTGGATTTCGGTGCAGCCCTGTGCGCGGCGCACGCCAGTTCCTGGGCCTGCGATTGGCAAGGGCTCGCCGACGACTTCGAGCGCCTGCGCCTGTGCATCGCCCATGTGGAATCGACGCGCCAGCGGCCGGTGACGGGCAAGAGCCCGTTCCCGCTGATCACCCTCACCGATGATCCCGAGATCCTGCACTGGGCCGCGCGCCTGACCTACCAGGAGCATTGCGCAGGCCTGCAGCCCGAGCGACACCGCACCAGCCTGAAGGTGCCACGTCCGGGAGGCAAGCTGCGCCTGGGACTGATGTCGAGCGATTTCCATGTCCACGCCACCAGCATCCTGATGGCCGAGTTTCTGGAAAGCGTCGATCGCGACCGCTTCGAGCTGTATTTCTATTCCGGCGGACCCGATGACCACTCCGCGCTGCGGGCCCGTGTGCAGCGGACGGCGACACGCTGGACGGAGACCGCGGATCTTTCCACCGCGCAACTGGTCGCCCGGATCCGTGAGGACCAGATCGGCGTGCTGCTGGATCTGAAGGGCTACACGCTCGGCTCGCGCATGGATGTGCTGGCGCACCGTCCCGCGCCGCTGCAGGTGGCCTGGCTCGGTTTCCCGGGGACGGCCGGCGCCCCCAGCCTGGACTACTTCATCGGGGACCCCGTCACCACGCCGCTGGAGGCCCAGCCGCACTTCACCGAGTGCCTGGCGCAGATGCCGCATTGCTACCAGCCCAACGACAGCACCCGTACCCGACCGAACCCGGCCACGCGCCAGCAATGTGGCCTGCCCGAAGACGCCACCTTCGTGTTCGCCAGCTTCAACATGTCCTACAAGATCGTGCCGGAGGTCTTTGCCGCCTGGTGCCAGATCCTGGTGGCCACACCTGGCGCCGTGCTCTGGCTGCTGGTGCAGCAACAGCCGGCCCGCGAGCAACTGCGAGCGGCCGCGTTGCAGCACGGTCTGGATCCGCAGCGGCTGGTCTTCGCGCCCTTTGTCTCGGGCGAGTTGCACCGTGCGCGGTTGCCACTGGCGGACCTGTGTCTCGACACCTTCCCCTGCGGCGGCCACACCACCGCCAGTGATGCGCTGTGGGCGGGCGTGCCAGTGCTGGCGCTGATGGGCCAGAGCTTTGCCTCGCGGGTGGCTGGCAGCCTGCTCCATGCGCTGGACTTGCCCGAGCTGGCCTGCACCGACATCGACCAGTACGTCCAGTCAGCGGTGGCCCTGGCGCAGGATCCGGGCGCCTACCGGGCGATCAAGTCCCGTCTGGCGCTCGGCCGCACCCAGTCACCGCTGTTCGATGGCCGCCGCTTCGCGCAGGATTTCGAGCGTCTCGTGCTGCGCATGGTGGCGCGCCAGGATGCCGGACTGCCCCCGGCACCGCTGGCGGCCGAGCCAGTGACGGACTGAGTTGTTCTCAGCACGCATCCGATCTCAAGTCCCCGCGGCGCTCCGTCGATAAGCCAAAGACACCGCCCCCCCAAGTCGGCAACCTCCTCCAACCGAAGCCATCGCATGTTCAACAGCGCCATGTCCACCCCGTTCAACCGTCCGCAGCATTTCGCCAATGCCTATCGGCAGATCGGCGTGGAAACGAGCGTCGCGACGGCTTCGCCGCACCACCTCGTGCTGATGCTCTACGACGGCTTTCTCGAATCGGTCGGGCGTGCCCGGCTGGCGATGGCGGGCGGTGTGATCGAGCAGAAGTGTGCGCAGATCACCCGGGCGGTGCGCATCCTGGAGGAGGGGCTGATCGCCGGGCTCGACATGGTGTCTGGTGGCGAGATCGCCTTGAATCTGCGCAACCTCTACCGCTACGCCGTGGTCCAGCTCACCCGCAGCAACCTGCGCAACGACCCGGCGCTGCTCAACGAGGTCGAGCGCCTGATCCGTCCCCTGCGCGATGCCTGGGCAGCGATCGGCGCAAAGCTTGCACACCAGGAAGCGGCCTGAGCCCGGGCGCTCGACCCGCCTGTCCCGTGGTACTGAAGTAGAGAAACTGGGTCCAACATGTCCAAAGCCGCCACCGCCCGCACACAGCACAGCCCCCCGCTGCGCAAGAGCACCCTGTTGCAGTACTACGAGGCCATCGAGCAGGCCAGTCTCGACATGCTGGAAGCCGCCCGCGTGGGCAACTGGGACCGGGTCGTCAAGCTCGAAGGAGCCTGCGCGGTGCTGATCTCGCAGCTCAAGCACGCGGCTGGCCAGGACCGTCTGCCCAGCGAGGAGGTGCAGATGAAGTCCCGCATCATGCAGCGCATCCTGCTCAACGATGCCGAGATCCGGATGCTGGCGGAGCCGTGGCTGGAGGACCTCGACAGCATGCTGGCGGCCGGCCCTCCCCGCAGCACCCTCCACTGAATCCTGGGCCCTTGCGCTTTGCGTTCAACCGAGCCTGACGAATCCTGGCAGGAGCCATCCGGATGACTTCCCCCACTGTCTCTTCAAACGCTTCCAGCGCGAGCGCCACCGATGCCCCTTTCGATGTCAGCGAGCACCGCGTGCGCACGCTGGTGGAGATCCGGGCCTTGCTCAAGCAATTCGTCGATGGCGATGTGCCGCTGTCGCTGACCACGCCGGATGGTCTGCACTACGCCACTTCGCTGTGGGCAGAAGACCCGCAGCGCGGCGTGCTGGTGTTCGCTGCCGACCCGCGCGATGACGCGGTGCAGCGCCTGGCCGAGTCGCACGAGGTGATGGCCACGGGTTATCTGGACAGCGTCAAAGTGCAGTTCGACCTCAACGACCTGGTGCTGGTGCATGGCCGCAGCGCCAGCGCCTTCAATGCCCAGTACCCGCGCGAGGTCTACCGCTTCCAGCGCCGGCATGCCTATCGGGTGCGGCCGGCCGGTCGGTCGCAACCGCATGCCGTGCTGAGCCACCCGGACCTGGCGCGCCGCCAGATCGACTTGCGCGTCATCGACATCAGCAACACCGGCGTGGCGCTGATGCTCAATGAGGAGCTGAACCTGTTCCGCAGCGGGCAGCTGCTGCCGGAGGTGGTGATCGAGCTGGACGCATCGACCTGGCTGCATGTGACGCTGCGGGTGATGCACATCTCGGAGGTGGGGCTCTCGCCGACCCAGTACCGCCGCATCGGCTGCGAACTGGTGGACCTGAGCCCCGGAGCGCAGCGCGACCTGCTGCGCTACCTCGACCATACGCAGAAGCGCCACCGGCTGCTGACGCTCTGAACGCAGCGGCATCGGCACCGCCGCGCTGCAGCCCCGAAGCAAGAAGCCCCCGGCGTTGTCGAGACGCCGGGGGCTTCTTGTTTGGGGTGTGGTCTGCGCGTGGGTCGTTCAGACCTGCATGTTCATCACATCGCTGTAAGCCTGCACCAGCCGGTTGCGCACCTGCATGGCCGCCTGGAAGCCGATGTTGGAGCGCTGCATCGCCACCATCGTCTCTTCCAGACTGACCTTCGGGTTGTCCAGCGTCACCTCGCGCTGCAGGGCCTGCGCTTCTCGCTGCACGCCGCTGACGTTGCGCAGCGCCTGCGTGAACACTTCCGAAAAGCCGCCCGAGCGGCCTTCCACGGCCGGTGTCGACGGCGTCGATCCCAGTCCGGCCAGCCCGGTCATGCCGGCACGCGCGACGGCCTGGGCGAAGTCGAAGGGTTTGAGCTTCATGTCCATGAGGGGTCCTCCACAGCTTCGCCATCCTAGGGAACCGGGGCGTACGGGATGGACGGAAGAGTGCGTGGATCGGTTGCCTGTTTTCAGCTTCGGCGCAGAGCGGCGCTCGAATAATCCAATCCCAGCGCGACCGTTTGGGCAGCGTGTAACGACCGATTGGACATGGACCTCTCCAGCTCGACCACCCTGACTGCGGCACCGCCGGCTCCCGGAGCTGGCGTGGCACGTCTGGCGGAGCGTTTCTCCGCCTTGCCCCCGATGCGCAAGGCCTTGCTCGCGGGCGGCCTGTTGCTGTTTCTGGCCCTCGTCGGTCTGTCGGCGGTGTGGAGTTCGCGCCCGGATTACCGGGTGCTGTTCTCCAACCTGAACGACAAGGACGGCGGTGCCATCGTGGCGCAGCTGTCCAAGATGAATGTGCCCTACCGCTTCAGCGAGGGCGGTGGCGCCGTGCTCGTGCCGGCAGACCAGGTGCACGATGTGCGCCTGAAACTGGCGCAGACGGGGTTGCCCAAGGGCTCGACCGTCGGCTTCGAGCTGATGGACAACGCCCGCTTCGGCACGACCCAGTTCCAGGAGCGGCTGAACTTCCAGCGCGGACTGGAGGGCGAACTGGTGCGCTCGATCACCGCGCTGTCGGCCGTCGAGTCGGCCCGTGTCCACCTGGCATTGCCGAACCAGAACGGTTTCTTCCGCGACCAGCAGAAGCCCAGCGCCTCGGTGCTGCTGACGCTGTATGGCGGCCAGACACTCGAACGCGCCCAGATCGCCGGCATCGTGCACCTGGTGTCGGCCAGCGTGCCAGAGCTGAGCCCGAAGTCGGTGAGCGTGCTCGACCAGTCGGGCGCGATGCTGTCCGACAGCGGCGACGGCGCAGGCGGCGGGCTGGACTCGAACCAGGTGCAGCATGTGGCGCGTGTCGAGGCGCTCTACACCAAGCGCATTCTCGATATCCTGGAGCCCATCGTCGGCCGGGACAACCTGCGCGCGCAGGTGACGGCCGAGCTGGATTTCTCGCAATCCGAATCGACCACCGAAGAATTCAAGCCGAACCAGGGCGGAGTGCCGGCCGCCGTGCGCAGCGCCCAGGTGTCGGAAAACGGCGCAGGCGGGGCGGGTGGCCTGCTGGCCAGCGGCGTGCCGGGTGCCGCGACCAACCAGCCGCAGGCCGCCGCCTCCGCGCCCATCAATGGCGCAGCGCAGACCTTGCAGACCGCGCAGGCGGGGCAGGGTGGGGCGCTGGGCGCCGGGGGGCGTCGCGACGCGGTGACGAACTACGAGATCGACAAGACCGTGCGGGTTGTCCGCGCTGCCACGGGCGGGGTCCGTCGCCTGACGGTGGCGGTGGTGGTGAACCACCGCAGCACCACCGACAAGAAGGGCCAGACCCAGTCCCAGCCCCTGGCGCCCGAGGAGATCGACAAGCTGGTGGCGCTGGTGCAGGAGACCGTCGGGTTCTCCAAGGAGCGTGGCGACTCGGTCAAGGTGATCAATGCGCCATTCCGTGCCCCCACACAGGACAAGCTCGAACCGCTGCCGCTGTGGAAACAGCCTGAGACCCTGGAGATGGTGCGTACGCTGGCGGTGCCGCTGGTGCTGGGGCTGCTCGGGCTGGCGCTGGTGTTCGGCGTGATCCGTCCAGTGCTGCGCGACATCCGGGTGGACAAGGAACTCGAGACCGCCAAGCTGACGGGCCAGCTCAACACCGTGGTCGACGACGTGACCGATCTGCCTGCACTGAGCGGTGGGGATGCGCTGGTCGCCTTGCCCGCACCTGTGGTGGAACTGAGCGAATCGGACAAGCGCCTGGAGGCCGTGCGCCAGATGGTGCGGACAAATCCGGCTTCGGTCGCGCGCATCCTGCGCGGCTGGGCCAATGGCAAGGAAGCGGACTGAGAGGCGATGCATGGATGACCAGGGCCTGGAAGATGCAGCAATCCTGCTGATCTCGATGGGCGAGGAGGGCGCAGCGGACGTGTTTCGCCACCTCACGCCCAAGGAAGTGCAAAGCCTGGGCGAGAAGATCGCCCGCACCAAGTCGATCTCGCGCGACCGCTATGAGCGGGTGCTGGTGCGCTTCGAGGAGCAGGTGGAGGAAGAGGGGCTGATCGAGCTGGGGCTGGACACCGACGACTACGTCAGCAACGTCCTGCACCGCGCGCTGGGCAACGACAAGGCCAAGCTGCTGCTCGACCGCATCATCGGCACCGACGACGCGCCCGGCATCGAGAACCTGAAGTGGATGGACGCGGTGACGGTGGCCGAGCTGCTGCGCCTGGAGCATCCGCAGATCGTGGCGGTGATCCTTGTCCATCTGGAGCCGGACCAGGTCAGTGCCGTGCTGCGGCGTTTCCCGGAGGCGCAGCGCAACGAGGTGATGATCCGTCTGGCCACGCTCGATGGCGTGCAGCCGGCGGCCCTGCAGGAACTCAGCGAAGTGCTGTCCAAGGTGCTCGCGGGAGGGGCGAGCGGCAGCAAGTCCAATCTGGGCGGCATCAAGACCGCGGCCGAAGTGCTCAACCACATGGGCACGGCGGTGGAGACGTCGGTGCTCGAGTACATCCGCAGCACCGATGTGGAACTGGCCCAGAAGATCACGGACAACATGTTCACCTTCGACGACCTGATGCGGGTCGACGACCGTGGCATCCAGACCGTGCTGAAGGAAGTCCAGAGCGAGTCGCTGCTGGTGGCGCTCAAGGGGGCGACCGAGGAGCTGCGCGAGAAGGTGTTCCGCAACATGTCCAGCCGTGCGGCCGAGATGCTGCGCGAAGACCTCGCCTCGCGCGGCCCGGTCCGTGTGGCCGAGGTGGAGGCCGAGCAGAAGGCGATCCTGGCCGTGGTGCGCCGTCTCTCGGACGATGGGCAGATTGCCATGAGCGGAGGGGGCGATGGCCAGTTCCTCTGAGGCCCCTCGACGGGAGCCGCCGAACCGCTTCGAGGCCCGGCTGGAGCGACACGAGCGGGTGCCGCGGGTGGACCTGCCGGAGGGCCTGCTGCGTCCTGCGGCGCCGACCTATGCCCGCTTCATCCCGCGCGAGGAACTGGGCTCGGCTGTGGCCTGGGTGCCCGACAGTCTGGATGCCCAGCGCCGCAAGGAGGCGTCGGCCAGCGCTGCCGCGCAGGCCGAACCCGCTCCGCCGCCGGTCGACCCCGCCACCGTGCGCGCTGCGCGTCAGGCACAGCTGCAGGCGCGGTTTGCGGAAGTCTTCGAGCAAGGTCGCCAGCTCGGCCGCGACGAAACCACCCAGGCGATGCAGGCCGAGGCCCGGGAAGCGCTCGACGCCTTTCGCCGCCAGCAGGCCAGCGAGGTCGGCGCGCCGGTGGCCGCGCTGCTGGCGCAGTTCCAGCAAGGTCTGGACGGACTGGAGCATGCGCTGGCCCGGCGCCTGGCGGGCATCGCGATGCAGATGGCCCGCCAGGTGGTGCGCCATGAATTGAAGACCAGCGCGACGCTGGTGGTCGAGGTGACGCAGGAGGCACTGGCCGAGGTGCTGCTGTCGGCGCGCCACATCACGGTGAAGGTGCATCCCGAGGATCTGGCGCTGATCGCCGACGGCTGTGCCGATGCGGTCGAGGCGCGGGGGGCCAAGCTGGTCGCCGACACCCACATCGAGCGGGGCGGGTGCCTGGTGGAGTCGGACCTGGGCGTGGTCGATGCGCGCATGTCGACCCGCTGGGCCAGTGCCGTGCAGGCGATGGGCTCGCCGGTGCTGGCCGAGGTGGACCAGCACGATGCTGCGCCTGCGCCATGAAAGTCCGCCCATGAACGCGACCGCGACCGATGTCTGGACCCGCTACCTGGATGACCTGCACGAGCGGGCCAGCGCCAAGCTGCCGCTGGCGGTGCAGGGCACGCTGGTGCGGGTGGCGGGGCTGGTGCTGGAGGTCGTCGGCATCCGTGTGCCGGTCGGCTCGCTGTGCGAGGTGCTGATGCCAGGGCAGCCGGCGATCCAGGCCGAGGTGGTCGGGTTTTCAGGCGACCGGGCCTTCCTGATGCCCGCAGGCGAGATCCACGGGCTGGCCAGCGGCGCACGGGTGGTTCCGCTGGACGTGCCGGTGCAGGCGCCCGAACTCGGCGTGAGCCGCCACCTCTGGCGCCGCAGCGAAGACCGCTCGCGCCACCTGCCGATCGGCAACGGCCTGCTCGGCCGCGTGGTCGATGCCAGCGGGCAGCCGCTCGACCACGGCGGTCCGCTGCGCGACGTGCAGTCGCTGCCGCTGGTGCGCCGCCCGATCAATGCGATGGAGCGCGACCCGGTGCGCAAGCCGCTGGACACCGGCGTGCGCTCGATCAACGCGATGCTCACCGTCGGCAAGGGGCAGCGCATCGGCCTGTTCGCCGGCACGGGCGTGGGCAAGTCGGTGCTGCTCGGGATGATGGCGCGCTACACGGCCGCCGACGTGATCGTGGTCGGCCTGATCGGCGAGCGCGGGCGCGAGGTCAAGGAGTTCATCGAGGACATCCTGGGCGAGGAGGGCCGGCGCCGCTCGGTCGTCGTCGCCGCGCCGGCGGACGCGCCGCCGCTGAACCGGCTGCAGGGTGCTGCCTATGCGACCGCCGTGGCCGAGCATTTCCGCGACCAGGGCCTGGACGTGCTGCTGCTGATGGATTCGCTGACCCGCTATGCGATGGCGCAGCGCGAGATCGCGCTTGCCATCGGCGAGCCGCCGGCCACCAAGGGCTACCCGCCGAGCTGCTTCGCCAAGCTGCCGCAGCTCGTCGAGCGCAGCGGCAACGGCCACGCCGGCCAGGGCTCGATCACCGCGTTCTACACCGTGCTCAGCGAGGGCGACGACCAGCAGGATCCGATCGCCGACGCGGCGCGCGGCATCCTCGACGGCCACATCGTCCTGTCGCGCGAGCTGGCCGAGTCGGGCCATTACCCGGCGATCGACATCGAGCGCTCCATTTCGCGCGTGATGACCAATGTCGCCAGCCGCGAGCACATCGAATCGGCGCGCCAGATGCGCAAGCTGCTGGCCAAGTTGAGCAAGGCGCGTGACCTGATCCAGCTCGGCGCCTATGTGCCCGGACACGACGCCGAACTCGACGCCGCCGTGCGTGCCCAGCCCGCGATGATGGCCATGCTCCAGCAGGACACCGATGTGCGCGCGACGCTGGGCGACAGCCTGGCGATGCTGCGCCACATCACGCGGCACTGAATCCAGGCCGCACCCCAAGCCGCACTCCTGAACCGAACCCTCCCGGACCCATGACCCAAGCGCTGGTGACCCTCCTTGAACATGCCGAACGCCAACGCGACCAGGCGCTGGCCCGACAGCGACGTGCCGATGAAGTCCTGTCGGCGGCGGTGCAGCAGCAAGCCCAGCTGACCGCCTACCGGCACGACCACCAGACCCGCTGGTCCGCCGCGTTCAGCCAGTCAGTGGCCGTGCCCTTGCTGCACTGCCACCACACGTTTTCCGACCGCCTGCACGACGCCGTCGATCTGCAGAGCGGACAGGTCGACCGTGCCCGGCAGACCGTGGCCAAGCGCCAGGTCGACACGCTGGAGGCCGAGCGCCGCGTCGCCGCCATCGGCAAGCTGATGAAGCGCCGCGCCGATGTGGCCAGTCAGCACCAGCACCGCCAGGAACAGCGTCAGTCCGACGAGCGTTCCGCCCGTGCCGCCTGGGCACGCACCAACGAGTCCGGCCACAACAGCTGGTGATTGCCATGGAATCTTCCCTGTCGCTTCTTCCATCCCAGACGAGCCGCGCGGAGCGTCCGATCGGCCGCGCCCGGGAGTCGGAGGGGGCCGATGCCGCCGGTGACCCGGGTGGTTTTGCCCGTGCGTTGACCGAGGCCACGTCGACTGAGGCCGCGCCGGACGGACCGGCGGCCGCCGCTGCCCAGGAGGCGGGCGATCGGGCGGCGATGCCGGTGCAGCCCGGATCGGCGGGCGCTCGCACGGCGTCGCACCGAGTGCTCGACGGGGCGGATGCGGTGGACGCGGCAGGTCAGGGGGGAGCGCAAGACGCCGTGGCCCGGTCCCCGCTTCGGCCGGCGCGTGCCGACGATGGGGATCCGCCTGCCGCGTCCGACACGGCCAGCGCGCTGGTGCAGTGGATGATGCAGTTGCCGCTGGCGCCCCAGCCGCCTGCCGCACCTGTCCGCGGCGGACCCGACCCCCAGGGGGCAGCGGCGCAGAAGCTGTCCGCACGTTCCGCGATGCCGCTCGATCGATCGGATCCTGCCAGCCGGGAGGCGGGGGCCGCCTTTGCCGGTGTGGTGATGTCCGGCTCCAGGGAGGCTGGACCCGGTGCAGGCAAAGCCGTCGGCACGACCACCGCCACAGGTCTGGGGGAAGGGCCGTCTGGCGTCGCCATCCCGGTGAAGACCGGAACATGGCCCGACACGGGCGCCAGCGCCCACCGTGGCGAGCCCGCGTCCCGCCCTCCGCTCGCCATGGCCGCGCCCGGGGGCGCGGTGGCTGCGGCTGCCGAGGGCGCCCGGGCGGCGATCCCGTCGGAGCCCCGGGGGACTGCCGTCTCCGCCAGCGATGTCCTGGCCGTGTTGCCCTCTGCTGCACAAGCGGCGGCGGCTGCGGCGGCGGCCACGGCGGTCGCCACTCCCGCGGGCAGTCCGGTCCCGGCGCCCGGACAGACCTGGATCCAGACCCCTGTCACGCAACCGGGGTTCTCGGACGAGGTCGTGGTGGCGCTGGTGCGGGACGTCGGTCAGGCCGAGCAGGGCGCGCATGCATTGACCTTGCACCTGAACCCGGAAGAACTCGGGCCCGTGTCGGTGTCGATCGAACTGCAAGGCACGGCCGCCCGCATCGCCTTCACGGCCAGCGAAGCCCTGACCCGCCACCACCTGGAGGCCGCGCTGCCCGCATTGACGCAGGCATTGCAGGACCAGGGGGTCTCGCTCACCGAGGGTGGCGTGCACGAGGCATCGAAAGAGTCGCTGGCCGCCAGTGCCGCAGGCAGCCAGACGTCCGGCGGTACCGGCTCCGATGCACGCCAGCGGAGCGACGCCCCGTTTGATGGCCGATCCGGCTACGGCGAGCGTGCGCCCCGGTGGGAGACCGAGGTGTTCTCGGTCGACGGGCGTGCCATGGCGGAATCGCGGGCGCCGCTGGCGAACGGGCCATCTCCGGGCCGTGCAGGACGTCTCGATCTCTTCGCCTGAGCCGCAGACCGACGTGGCCATCTCCGGATTTGCTGCGCTTTTCCGAACATCGGTGCCGGGGTCCGTTCTCAATAATCGCCTTCAATCAGAGGCCACACCACGGGGGCCTCAAGCACGCAGGAGAAGGACATGTCGGCTGCCGCTGCGAGTGCGGAAACAACTGTTGCCAAGAAGGGGTCCAAGAAGCTCTGGATCATCATCGGCGTCGTCTTGCTGCTGGTCGCTGGCGGTGGAGGTGGGTATGTGGTGATGCAGCGCAAGGCTGCTGCTGCGGAAGCGGACGGCGCCGACCATGGCGAGGCGGCCGATGCGGCCCCGGCACGCAAACCCCAGAAGCGCGATCCCAAGACCCCGCCGGCCTATCTGCCGATGGATCCCTTCGTCGTCAATCTGGCCGACCGCGACAGCGATCGCTACGCGCAGATCGGCATCACGCTGGAGATCGACGACCCGAAGTTCGCCGACGAGATGAAGGCCTACATGCCGGCGATCCGCAACGCGATCCTGATGATCCTGTCGCACAAGACGGCCGCCGACATGCTCGGCCGGGAGGGCAAGGAGGTGCTGGCCGCCGAGATCGCCCGCGAAGCCGTGCGCCCGCTGGGGATCAACATCGACGTGGATTCGGACGAGGAGGGCGCCCCCGTGAAGAAGAAACGCCGCGCCCCGCCGGTCTACAACCCGGTGCAGCATGTGCACTTCTCCAGCTTCATCGTGCAGTGATCGCTGATCCGTGCGCCGCCCGACAGCGAGAACACCATGAGCCAGCTGAACCTGTCCCAGGATGAGGTCGATGCCCTGCTGGACGGCATTTCGGGTGACGTGCCCGGTGATGTGTCGGACAAGCCCAAGGGGCAGGTGCGCGACTACAACCTGGCGAGCGAGGAGCGCATCGTGCGTGGGCGCATGCCCATGCTCGAAGCGATCAACGAACGCTTCGCCCGCAATGTCTGTCCGGTGATGACGGCGTTCACGCACCGGACGATGGAAGTCGCCGCCGGCGACATCAAGGTCCACAAGTACAGCAACTACTTGCGCGAGACCATGGTGCCGACGAACTTCAACATCGTCTCGCTGCGGCCGCTGCGCGGTGCGGGGCTGGTGGTGTGCGATCCGGCCTTCGTGTTCGCGGTGATCGACGCGCTGTTCGGCGGCGTGGGCAAGTACCCGGTGCGCATCGAGGGCCGCGAGTTCTCGCCGACCGAGCACCGCGTGATCATGCGGCTGGTCGAGATCATCCTATCCGAATACAACCGGGCGTGGCAGGGCGTGTACCCGGTCGAGCTGGCCTACCAGCGCTCGGAGATGCAGCCGCAGTTCGTCAACATCGCCTCGGCGAGCGAGCTGGTGGTCAGCACGGTGTTCACGGTGGAGATCGGCGAGTCGGTCGGCACGATCCAGATCTGTTTCCCCTACTCGTCGCTGGAGCCGATCCGCGACGTGCTGCGCAGCAGCAACCAGGGCGAAGGCCCGGGCAAGGACGGCCGCTGGGTGCGCATGCTGTCCGACGAGATTCAATCGGCCGAGGTGCAGCTGGTGGCCGAACTGGCCCACGCGCCCGCCACGGTCGAGCAACTGCTGGCGATGAAAGCCGGCGATTTCATCGAGCTGGAGCTGGGCAAGCTGATCCGCGCCAAGGTGGACGGCGTGCCGGTCGTCGAGGCCAGCTACGGCACCTCGAACGGGCACTACGCCCTCCGCGTGGAACGCATGTTGACCAGTCCCCAGGTGAGCTGGATCGGAGACCACAAAAATGTCTGATGCTGTGCAATCGGGTCTGTCCGAACAGGACGCCCTGGCCGCCGAATGGGCGGCCGCGCTGGACGAATCACCGCAGACCGCCGAGGTCGGGTCGTCGGTCGAGACCCTGTCCGGCTACGGATCTGGCGTCACGCAGGCGGCCTTCACCGACTTCGGCAGCCCGGGCGACCCGTCGGGTGCCGGGGCGGTGGGCGGCAAGGACCTGAACCTGATCCTGGACATTCCGGTGCAGCTCACGGTCGAGTTGGGCCGCACGCGCATCCCCATCAAGAACATCCTGCACCTGGCCCAGGGCTCGGTGGTCGAGCTGGACGCGATGGCGGGCGAGCCGATGGACGTGCTGGTCAACGGCTACCTGATCGCGCAGGGCGAGGTGGTGGTGGTGAACGAGAAGTTCGGCGTGCGCCTGACCGACATCGTCACCCCCAGCGAGCGCATGCGCCGGCTCTCCCGTGGCAACTGAACAGGTGGCGTGATGACCCCTACGCTTGGCTCGCCGTTGACCTCGCTGACACCGCTGCTCTGGCTGGTGCTGGTGCTGGTGTCGATTCCGGTCGCGCTCTGGCTGCTCAGGCGCAGCGGCTATGCGGGGCTGTCGCCGCGTGCGGTGCCGGGCAGCGTGCGGGTGGTGTCGCAGTCGGCGCTCTCGCCGCAGCACCGACTGGTGACGGTCGAGGTCGGCGAGGGTGCCGAGCGGTGCTGGCTGGTGCTGGGCATGACGGGGCAGCAGATCTCGGTGCTGCACCGCCTGGTGCCGCCGCCGAGCGAGGGTGAGCCCGCCCGCAGCACGCCGGCATTGCCATCGATCGCCGGCACCAGCTTCGGCTATCTCCTCACGCAATGGCGCCGTGGACCGCAGGGTCCGGCGGTGCAGTCCCATGAACAGTGACACGCTGCGGCGTTGCCGGACGGGCGCTGTGCTGGCGCTGCTGGCGACCGCGCTGTCGCCCGCGCTCGCGCAAGGGGGAGCCGCCGGACTGCCGTTGATGGTGGGGCAGGGCAGCGGGGGGAGCACCTACTCGGTGCCGATCCAGACCCTGCTCTTTTTCACCACGCTGTCCTTTTTGCCGGCGATGCTGCTGATGATGACGGGCTTCACCCGCATCGTCATCGTGCTGAGCCTGCTGCGCCAGGCCATGGGCACGCAGGCCGCACCGCCCAACCAGGTCATCATCGGCCTGTCGATGTTCCTGACCCTGTTCGTCATGGGTCCGACGCTGGACAAGGTTCACGCCGACGCCTACAAGCCCTACGCCGCCAGCCAGATCAGTTTCGAGGAGGCGGTCAGCCGCGCCGAGGCACCGATGCGCCAGTTCATGCTGCGCCAGACCCGGCAGTCGGATGTGGCCCTGTTCTCGCGGCTGGCCCGGCTGGAGGGATCTCCCAAGCCCGAGGCCTTGCCGCTGCGGGTGCTGGTGCCGGCCTTTGTCACCAGCGAGCTGAAGTCGGCCTTCCAGATCGGTTTCCTGATCTTCATCCCGTTCCTGGTGATCGACATGGTGGTCGCCAGCGTGCTGATGAGTCTGGGGATGATGATGCTGTCGCCCGTGCTGGTGGCCTTGCCGTTCAAGCTGATGCTGTTCGTGCTGGCCGACGGCTGGAACCTGCTGCTGGGGTCGCTGGCCGCCAGCTTCTCTGTCTGAGGACCACAGCATGAATTCCTCTCAAGTGTTCACCTACGGCCAGGAGGCGCTGGTCATGCTGCTGACGGTGGCCGCGCCGATGCTGCTGACGATCCTGCTGGTGGGTCTGGTGGTGAGCGTGCTGCAGGCCGCGACCCAGTTGCACGAGGCCACGTTGTCCTTTGTGCCGAAGGTGCTGGCGGGTGTGGCGGTGATGATGGTTGCCGGGCCGTGGATGCTGACGACGCTGGTGGAGTATCTGCAGCGGGTGCTGCAGGCCATTCCAGGCGCGGTCGGCTGAGCCGGCCTGCTGCGCTGCGGCCCTGCCCATGATCGGCTTCAACGAGGCGCAGGTCCTGGAATGGGTGCTGCCGGTGCTGTGGCCGCTGCTGCGGGTGCTGGGCCTGTTCACGGCGGCGCCGGTGTTGTCGATGCGTTCGATTCCCGTGCGCGTGCGGGTGGGGCTGGCCTTGCTGGTGGCGCTGTGTGCACAGCCTGGTCTGCCGCCCATGCCCGTCGTGTCCCTCGACAGTCCGACCGCGCTGGCCATGGTCGCGCAGCAGGTGGTGGTCGGGCTGACCATTGGCTTTGCTGCGCGGGTGGTGTTCACCGCGATCGAATTCGCGGGCGAGATCATCGGTCTGCAGATGGGCCTGAACTTCGCCAGCTTCTTCGACCCGACCAGCGGCTCGCAGGTCACGGCCACAGCCCGCTTCTTCAACACGATGGCCGCCTGGCTGTTCGTGGTCATCAACGGCCATCTGCTGCTGACGGCTGTGGTCGTCGAGAGCTTTCAGCGCTTTCCGGTGTCCGACCATCCGCTGGACCTGCTGCTGCAGATCCAGCCCCAGGTCTGGGGGGCTGACCTGTTCCGCTATGGTCTGTGGATCGCCTTGCCCACCATCACGATGCTGACCTTCGTCAATCTGGTGCTCGGGCTGATTTCCCGGGTCGCCCAGCAGCTGCAGATCTTCTCGATCGGCTTCACCGTCACCATCACGGTCGGCCTGTTCGGGCTGCTGTTCACGTTGCCGATGCTGCAGACGCCGATGCTGGCGGTGCTGGAACGCTTGCTCGTGCAGTTCCAGCCCTGAGGGCGTTGCCAGCAGGCCTTGGCCGCCTGTGGCGATAATGCGGCCATGCTGCGCACGACACCCGCCGACAACCGATCTGCACACCCGCTGCCTGCGCAGCTGCGCCCGTGGTGGGCCCGCTCGTGGGCCGGTTCGTGTGCCCTGCTTGGCCTGTGCGGACTGCTGAGCGCCTGCTCCCCGACGCTGAACTGGCGCGTCGTGGACATCGGTCCTCAGACGCAGGTGCAGTTCCCATGCAAACCTGAACACGCCGAGCGTGCGCTGGTGCTGGCCGGTGCGCCTGCCCGTGCCGCGATGTGGGCCTGCGAAGCGGGAGGGGTTTCCTGGTCGGCCACGCTGCTGGATGTCAGGGATCCAGCCCAGCTCGGCGATGTCCTGCGCGAGTCCCGTCTCAGTCTGGCGCGCCGGCTCCAGGGCCGCGAGGAGTCGGTGCAGCCCGTGCAGCTGCGCGGCATGACGCCCAATGCGGAGGCCCGGCGGGTAGTCATCCTCGGTCCGGTGGGCGAGGGCCAGCCGGCGCGGGCCGAAGCGGTGTTCGTCACCCGCGGTCTCCAGGTGTTCCAGCTGGTCGCGATGGCCCAGCGCGGCAGGCCAGCGGACTGGGCCGACAGCGCCGATGAATTCCTGCGCAGCGTGCGCTGGCCGAGCTGAACAGGCCGGTGTGCATCACCCATAATCCGCGTCCATGGCCTGCCTGCTGATCATTGCCCATGCCCCGATGGCTTCGACGCTGAAGCAGGTGGCTGCCCACACGTTTGCCGACGCCGCGGAACGGATGCGCGTGTTCGACGTGCCGCCAGACATGGCGCCGGAGGACATCGAGGCCCATCTGCGCACCCTGCTGCCGGGCGAGGACGAGGTCGATCCCGAGGCCTTGATGCTGATCGACGTGTTCGGGGCTACGCCGGCCAATGTCGCGCAGCGGCTGGTCGACGGCCTGCGCATCCGGGCGGTGGCTGGCGTGAACGTGGCGATGCTGTGGCGCACCTTGGGCTCGCCTGTCGGGCTGGCGCTCAACGAACTCTTCGACCGGGCGATGAAAGGGGGCGTCCAGGGGGTGCTCCCGGTGGCGTCGACCCGTCCGCAAAACCAAGCCTTCACTCCTGGCGGCCATGATCCGAACCAACATCATCATCAGCAATAAGCTCGGTCTGCATGCCCGGGCTTCCGCCAAGTTCACCAAGCTGGCCGGCAGTTTCCCTTGTGACACCTTCGTCAGCCGCAATGGCCGGCGCGTCAATGCCAAGAGCATCATGGGGGTGATGATGCTGGCCGCGGGTATCGGCAGCGAGATCGAGATCGAGACCAGCGGCGCGCGCGAGCAGGAAGCGATGGACGCCCTGTGCGCCCTTGTGCACGACAAGTTCGGCGAAGGCGACTGAACCTGTCCCGGACGCCCGCAGGCCGGTCTCAGTCGGCCAGAAAATGTCGCCGGTACCGCTCGGGCAAGTCCTGCAGCCGCATCATCATCGGCAGGTCGGCCGTGTTGAAATCTGGATCCCAGGCCGGCGCGCCGAGCACCTTGGCACCGCAGCGCAGATAGCCCTTGATCAGCGGCGGCAGCTCGGCCGGCAGATCACGGCGCAGGTCCTCGACCGGCAAGGCCAGCCGTGGCCGCACCTGGTATTCGGGCGAGGCGAGGTGGGTGATGCGCAAACGCTCCCAGAGACTGGCGGCGACGTGACCGCCGTCGTGCATCGAGACGCTGGCACAGCCGATCACGATGTCCAGCTGGTTCGATTGCAGAAACGCCCCCAGTGCACCCCAGAGTGCCAGGATCACGCCACCCTGGCGGTGTGCAGGATGGACGCACGAACGACCCAGTTCGGCGGTGCGTCCCAGTCGACTCCGCAAGGCGGTGAGGTCGAACTCGGTGTCGCTGTACCAGCCGCCCAGACGTTGCGCTGCGCCGGGTGTGAGCACCCGGTAGGTGCCGATGACTTCACCGGCCTGGGCGGAGTCGTCCTCGCAGCGCACGATGAGGTGCTCGCAATAGGCGTCGAAGCGGTCGATGTCCAGCCCGGCGGGCGAGCCGGGAGGCACCGTCAGCTGGGCGCCCATTTCCTCGGCGAAGACGCGGTAGCGCAGCGCCTGGGCTTCGCGGACCTCGTCCAGATGTCTGGCCCACGAGATGCTGAAGCGCTCGACCGGCGCGCGGGCTGCCCGAGGTGCCGCGGGCGCCGGCTTGCGGAGCGGGCGCAGATCGGCCAGTGGCAGGGTGGGCTGGGGAAGTTCCCTCATCGACAGCTCCTCTAATCAATAGGCGCATCGTTGTCGATGGCAGTGACAGCGGCGTGTCGGTGCGATGACGTCTCGGTGACGTGGTGACGACACGTTGTCGGCGGAGTGGCGGCGGGGTGGCGGCGTGCGGGTGGGTGAGGGCCGTGTGCGCAGGGGTGTTACCGGAGCGACAGCGCCGGTCCGGACTGCTAGCATCCCTGCATGAGTGTGCAGGTATTTGGATTGCCGGTGTCCCGCGGAGTCGCGATCGGACGTGCCGTGCTGGTGGCCTCCAGCCGGGTCGATGTGGCCCATTATTTTGTCGAGCCCCACCAGATCCGGGGCGAGATCACGCGGCTTGCGGTCGCGCGGGATCTGGTCTGCTCCGAACTGGAGCTGCTCAAGCAGGAAGTCCAGGGGGACACACCGGCAGAGCTGGTGGCGCTGCTGGATGTGCACGTGATGCTGCTGAACGATGAGGTGCTGGCGACGGCGACGCGCCAGTGGATCGAAGAGCGCCACTACAACGCAGAGTGGGCCGTGGCGGCGCAGCTGGACGCGCTGACGCGGCAGTTCGACGAGATGGAGGACGAGTATCTGCGCGAGCGCAAGGCCGATGTCGAGCAGGTGGCCGAGCGGCTGTTGCAGGCGCTGGCGCGCGCGGACAAGGCCTGCATGCCGCCGATCATGCGCCACGGGACAGGTGTCGGTTCGGCGCAAGGTGACGCGACGCCGCTGGTCCTGGTTGCCAACGACATCTCGCCGGCCGACATGATGCAGTTCAAGGGTAGCGTCTTCCGCGGGTTCGTCACCGAGGTTGGCGGGCGTACGTCGCACACCGCCATCGTCGCGCGCAGTCTGGACATTCCTGCGGTGGTCGGGGCACGTGAGGCCAGCCGGCTCGTCCGCCAGGATGACTGGGTGATCATCGACGGCGACGCCGGCATCGTGATCGTCGACCCGTCGCCCATGGTGCTGGATGAATACCGCTTCCGGCAGCGTCAGGGACATCTGGAGCGTGACCGCCTGGCGCGTCTGCGCGGGCGGCCCGCCGTGACGCTGGATGGACACCGCATCCAGCTGCTGGCCAATATCGAGTTGCCGGGGGACACGGCTGCAGCGCTGGATGCGGGTGCGGAAGGGGTCGGCTTGTTTCGCAGCGAGTTTCTGTTCATGAACCGTGCGGGAGAGTTGCCGGACGAACAGGAGCAGTACGAAGCCTACCGCGCCGCGGTGGAGTCGATGCGCGGCTTGCCGGTCACGATCCGGACCATCGACATCGGCGCAGACAAGCCGCTTGACCGGATGAGTGTCAACGAACTCAAGCACGACCACACGCTCAACCCGGCGCTCGGGCTGCGCGCGATCCGCTGGAGTCTGGCGGACCCGGACATGTTCGAGGGGCAATTGCGGGCCATCTTGCGCGCGGCGGTCCATGGTCCTGTGCGTCTGCTGGTGCCGATGATTTCGCATCCCAGTGAAATACGCGCGACGCTGGACGCTGTGGAGCGTGCCCGTGCAAGACTCGCCGCGGAGGGAATTCCCCATGGGGTTGTCGCGCTGGGCGCCATGATCGAGGTGCCGGCCGCGGCGCTGATGCTGCCGCGATTCCTTCGACATTTTGATTTTGTGTCGATCGGGACGAACGACCTCATCCAGTACACCCTGGCCATCGACCGAGCTGACGAAGCCGTTGCGCATCTCTACGACCCCTGGCATCCCGCCGTGCTGGCGTTGATTGCCAGCACCATCCGCATGGCGCTGGCAGCTGGCAAGGATGTCAGCGTCTGTGGAGAAATGGCAGGAGATCCGGACTTCACCGAGGTGCTGCTGTCGTTTGGTCTGCGCTCGTTCAGCATGCACCCGACCCAATTGCCCACCATCAAGCAGCGGATTCTGCGCACGGAGATGGCTGCTCTTGCCGGACTGGCTGACACAGTGCTGGCGGCGGAAGATCCCCAGCAGGCCGGCCGGGCGTCTGTGCGCCGGCTGGGCGGCCAGGCTGCGCCCGCTGCCTGAAAAATTCTTGGGTGAAGTGCTTGCGTTGCTGATTTGATTCGATCTACAATCGTGGTCTTCGCTGCAGACAAAAAGTTGTTTGCAGCGAGACAGAGCGGCGGATCATACTAGTTCGCTCAGCAAGTAAAGACCCTGTTAACGTCAATGACTTGACAGTGTTTTAAAAGTTGATGATAATCTCGCTTCTGTGCTGACGACTGGTTCTTCTGGTTGTTGCCCCGGTTCTCCGGATGCTCTTTAAAAATTAACAGCCGATAAGCGTGGGCGTTTGAAGGCGAGTGCCTGGATCTTCGGGTCCGGTCTCATGGACCTTAAACGCTCATGGAAAATTTGAAGTGAAGTTCACTTCAATTCCTTGAGAACACAAGATCGAACTGAAGAGTTTGATCCTGGCTCAGATTGAACGCTGGCGGTATGCCTTACACATGCAAGTCGAACGGTAGAGGGGCAACCCTTGAGAGTGGCGAACGGGTGAGTAATACATCGGAACGTGCCCAGTCGTGGGGGATAACGTAGCGAAAGCTACGCTAATACCGCATACGACCTGAGGGTGAAAGCGGGGGACTCGCAAGGGCCTCGCGCGATTGGAGCGGCCGATGGCAGATTAGGTAGTTGGTGGGGTAAAGGCCCACCAAGCCTGCGATCTGTAGCTGGTCTGAGAGGACGACCAGCCACACTGGGACTGAGACACGGCCCAGACTCCTACGGGAGGCAGCAGTGGGGAATTTTGGACAATGGGCGAAAGCCTGATCCAGCCATACCGCGTGCGGGAAGAAGGCCTTCGGGTTGTAAACCGCTTTTGTCAGGGAAGAAATGCTTCGGGCTAATACCCTGGAGCGATGACGGTACCTGAAGAATAAGCACCGGCTAACTACGTGCCAGCAGCCGCGGTAATACGTAGGGTGCAAGCGTTAATCGGAATTACTGGGCGTAAAGCGTGCGCAGGCGGTTCTATAAGACAGATGTGAAATCCCCGGGCTCAACCTGGGAACTGCATTTGTGACTGTAGAGCTAGAGTACGGTAGAGGGGGATGGAATTCCGCGTGTAGCAGTGAAATGCGTAGATATGCGGAGGAACACCGATGGCGAAGGCAATCCCCTGGACCTGTACTGACGCTCATGCACGAAAGCGTGGGGAGCAAACAGGATTAGATACCCTGGTAGTCCACGCCCTAAACGATGTCAACTGGTTGTTGGGAGGGTTTCTTCTCAGTAACGAAGCTAACGCGTGAAGTTGACCGCCTGGGGAGTACGGCCGCAAGGTTGAAACTCAAAGGAATTGACGGGGACCCGCACAAGCGGTGGATGATGTGGTTTAATTCGATGCAACGCGAAAAACCTTACCTACCCTTGACATGTCTGAAATCCTGCAGAGATGTGGGAGTGCTCGAAAGAGAATCAGAACACAGGTGCTGCATGGCCGTCGTCAGCTCGTGTCGTGAGATGTTGGGTTAAGTCCCGCAACGAGCGCAACCC
The DNA here is from genome assembly GCF_034519685.1 of Sphaerotilus sp. GTDB lineage: Bacteria > Pseudomonadota > Gammaproteobacteria > Burkholderiales > Burkholderiaceae_C > Sphaerotilus. Next base: position 1,039,777 of record NZ_JAXHOF010000006.1, read on the forward strand.
TTGTCATTAGTTGCTACGAAAGGGCACTCTAATGAGACTGCCGGTGACAAACCGGAGGAAGGTGGGGATGACGTCAGGTCCTCATGGCCCTTATGGGTAGGGCTACACACGTCATACAATGGCCGGTACAGAGGGCTGCCAACCCGCGAGGGGGAGCCAATCCCAGAAAACCGGTCGTAGTCCGGATCGCAGTCTGCAACTCGACTGCGTGAAGTCGGAATCGCTAGTAATCGCGGATCAGCTTGCCGCGGTGAATACGTTCCCGGGTCTTGTACACACCGCCCGTCACACCATGGGAGCGGGTCTCGCCAGAAGTAGTTAGCCTAACCGCAAGGAGGGCGATTACCACGGCGGGGTTCGTGACTGGGGTGAAGTCGTAACAAGGTAGCCGTATCGGAAGGTGCGGCTGGATCACCTCCTTTCTGGAAAATGACGAAGCAGCCTGGCAGGTCTTAGGACCATCCTGGTCAGCCAAGTCCAAACTGGTGCTCAAGTTCTTGCGCCCACACTTATCGGTTGTTACGACAGATGCAGAAGATTGGGGTCTGTAGCTCAGTCGGTTAGAGCACCGTCTTGATAAGGCGGGGGTCGTTGGTTCGAATCCAACCAGACCCACCACCGGTCATCAAGAAGGGGGATTAGCTCAGCTGGGAGAGCACCTGCTTTGCAAGCAGGGGGTCGTCGGTTCGATCCCGTCATCCTCCACCATTCTTCTGTAGTTCTTCTAGAGCAGACCTGAGCGCTTGTCGTCAAGCGTTCAGGTCTGCCTTTGAGAGAAGGCTGTTGTTCTTTAAAAATTCGTAGAGTCGAATCAGCGTTGCTGATGGAAAGCGAGCATGCATCCTTCGGGGTGGCGTGCAAGCACCGTGCCATCAGTGACGCATTGATTGCGTCAACAGACTTCAACCGTGAAAAGACTGGTTGTGGAGCGATCCGCAGCCAAGAAGAAAGCGAGTTGGAAAGTACGGCGAACGTGAATACTCAAATATCGGCACCAGCTTAGTCGCTGGGTGTCGGTGAAAGTCCTTGACGGCGTCGATTTGTCATCGATGTCAAAGTTATAGGGTCAAGTGACTAAGTGCATGTGGTGGATGCCTTGGCGATTACAGGCGACGAAGGACGTGATAGCCTGCGAAAAGCTTCGGGGAGCTGGCAAATTAGCTTTGATCCGGAGATATCCGAATGGGGAAACCCACCCGCAAGGGTATCGCATGATGAATACATAGTCATGCGAGGCGAACCCGGCGAACTGAAACATCTCAGTAGCTGGAGGAAAAGACATCAACCGAGATTCCGAGAGTAGTGGCGAGCGAAATCGGAAGAGCCTGTACGTTTTAGCAATCGACTTATCAGAACGGAATGGAAAGTCCGGCCACAGCGGGTGATAGCCCCGTATGAGAAAAGTCGGCTGTGGAACTGAGCGTACGACAAGTAGGGCGGGACACGTGTAATCCTGTCTGAATATGGGGGGACCATCCTCCAAGGCTAAATACTCGTAATCGACCGATAGTGAACAAGTACCGTGAGGGAAAGGCGAAAAGAACCCCGGGAGGGGAGTGAAATAGATCCTGAAACCGCATGCATACAAAAAGTAGGAGCCTGGAAACGGGTGACTGCGTACCTTTTGTATAATGGGTCAGCGACTTACATTCAGTGGCGAGCTTAACCGATTAGGGTAGGCGCAGGGAAACCGAGTCCGAATAGGGCGAATCAGTCGCTGGGTGTAGACCCGAAACCAAGTGATCTATCCATGGCCAGGATGAAGGTGCGGTAACACGCACTGGAGGTCCGAACCGACTAGTGTTGCAAAACTAGCGGATGAGCTGTGGATAGGGGTGAAAGGCTAAACAAACTTGGAAATAGCTGGTTCTCTCCGAAAACTATTTAGGTAGTGCCTCAAGTATTACCATCGGGGGTAGAGCACTGTTATGGCTAGGGGGTCATGGCGACTTACCAAACCATTGCAAACTCCGAATACCGATGAGTACAGCTTGGGAGACAGAGCACCGGGTGCTAACGTCCGGACTCAAGAGGGAAACAACCCAGACCGCCAGCTAAGGTCCCCAAAATTGGCTAAGTGGGAAACGAAGTGGGAAGGCTAAAACAGTCAGGATGTTGGCTTAGAAGCAGCCATCATTTAAAGAAAGCGTAATAGCTCACTGATCGAGTCGTCCTGCGCGGAAGATGTAACGGGGCTCAAGCCAGTTACCGAAGCTGCGGATGCACAGTTTACTGTGCGTGGTAGGAGAGCGTTCTGTAAGCCTGTGAAGGTGTCTTGTGAAGGATGCTGGAGGTATCAGAAGTGCGAATGCTGACATGAGTAGCGTTAAAGGGGGTGAAAAGCCCCCTCGCCGTAAGCGCAAGGTTTCCTACGCAACGTTCATCGGCGTAGGGTGAGTCGGCCCCTAAGGCGAGGCAGAGATGCGTAGCTGATGGGAAACAGGTGAATATTCCTGTACCGATTACAAGTGCGATGTGGGGACGGAGAAGGTTAGCTCAGCCGGGTGTTGGATGTCCCGGTTCAAGCGTGTAGTCATGCCCCTTAGGCAAATCCGGGGGGCTTAGATGAGGCGTGATAACGAGTCTGCTTGCAGACGAAGTGAGTGATACCCTGCTTCCAGGAAAAGCCACTAAGCTTCAGCTTGTAACGACCGTACCGCAAACCGACACTGGTGCGCGAGATGAGTATTCTAAGGCGCTTGAGAGAACTCTGGAGAAGGAACTCGGCAAATTGACACCGTAACTTCGGAAGAAGGTGTGCCTTTGGTAGGTGAACCATTGACTTGGGGAGCCGATAAAGGTCGCAGAGAATCGGTGGCTGCAACTGTTTAATAAAAACACAGCACTCTGCAAAGACGAAAGTCGACGTATAGGGTGTGACGCCTGCCCGGTGCTGGAAGATTAAATGATGGGGTGCAAGCTCTTGACTGAAGTCCCAGTAAACGGCGGCCGTAACTATAACGGTCCTAAGGTAGCGAAATTCCTTGTCGGGTAAGTTCCGACCTGCACGAATGGCGTAATGATGGCCACACTGTCTCCTCCAGAGACTCAGCGAAGTTGAAATGTTTGTGATGATGCAATCTCCCCGCGGAAAGACGGAAAGACCCCATGAACCTTTACTGTAGCTTTACATTGGACTTTGAACAGATCTGTGTAGGATAGGTGGGAGGCTTTGAAGTGAGGACGCTAGTTCTCATGGAGCCAACGTTGAAATACCACCCTGGTGTGTTTGAGGTTCTAACCTTGGCCCGTTATCCGGGTTGGGGACAGTGTATGGTGGGCAGTTTGACTGGGGCGGTCTCCTCCCAAAGTGTAACGGAGGAGTTCGAAGGTACGCTAAATACGGTCGGAAATCGTGTTGATAGTGCATTGGCATAAGCGTGCTTGACTGCGAGACTGACAAGTCGAGCAGGTACGAAAGTAGGACAAAGTGATCCGGTGGTTCTGTATGGAAGGGCCATCGCTCAACGGATAAAAGGTACTCTGGGGATAACAGGCTGATACCGCCCAAGAGTTCATATCGACGGCGGTGTTTGGCACCTCGATGTCGGCTCATCTCATCCTGGGGCTGTAGCCGGTCCCAAGGGTATGGCTGTTCGCCATTTAAAGAGGTACGTGAGCTGGGTTTAAAACGTCGTGAGACAGTTTGGTCCCTATCTTCCGTGGGCGCTGCAAGATTGAGAGAGCCTGCTCCTAGTACGAGAGGACCGGAGTGGACGCACCTCTGGTGTACCGGTTGTCACGCCAGTGGCATCGCCGGGTAGCTATGTGTGGAAGAGATAACCGCTGAAAGCATCTAAGCGGGAAACTCGTCTCAAGATGAGTCTTGCCGGGGCCTCGAGCCCCCTGAAGAGTCGTTCAAGACCAGGACGTTGATAGGCTGGGTGTGGAAGCGCAGTAATGCGTTAAGCTAACCAGTACTAATTGCTCGTGAGGCTTGACCCTATAACTTTGACATCAAAGTCAAAGCAGTATTCAGTGAACCGTACTTACAGTCTGTCCGTACAATATCCTTGTACAACGCAATCAATACCAGATTCGACTCTGCGAATTCCTGCCCACCCAAGGCGCTCTCCTCTGAGCACCCCACCGGGCAGACCCTTTACGCCTGACGACCATAGCAAGTTGGAACCACCCCTTCCCATCCCGAACAGGACCGTGAAACGACTTAGCGCCGATGATAGTGCGCACCGCGCGTGTGAAAGTAGGTCATCGTCAGGCTTCTACACCGCTTACCCCCTCTGCCCTCATCGGCCGAGGGGGTTTTGCTTTTGGGAAAGCGATTTTTCAACAACGTTGTTCAATCGCTTCCTCCCACCATTCCGCCCACAAAAAAGCGCCCCGCAGGGCGCTTTCCGATCCGTGATGTTTCAGATCACATCACTTTGACGATCGCATCGGCCACATAGTCGATGTTCTTGGTGTTCAGCGCGGCCACGCAAATCCGGCCCGAATCCACGCCGTACACACCAAACTCGCCGCGCAGGCGAACCATCTGGTCCTTGTTTAGGCCGGAGTAGCTGAACATGCCCTTCTGGCGGGTGATGAAACTCAGGTCACCCTTCACACCGGCCGCAGTCAGCTTTTCGACCAGCAGCACGCGCATTTGCTTGATGCGCACGCGCATGCCGGCCAGTTCCTCTTCCCACATCGCGCGCAGCGCCGGGGTGTTGAGCACCGTGGCGACCACTTGCGCGCCGTGTGTCGGCGGGTTGGAGTAGTTCGTGCGGATCGCGATCTTCAGTTGCGACAGCACGCGCGCGCATTCTTCCTTGCTTTCGCAGACGACCGACAGGCCGCCCACGCGCTCGCCGTACAGCGAGAAGCTCTTCGAGAACGAGGTGGAGACGAAGAAGTCGAGACTGGCGGCGACGAACTTCTGGATCACGGCGCCGTCTTCGGCGATGCCTTCACCGAAGCCTTGGTAGGCCATGTCCAGGAACGCGACCAGGTTGCGCTCCTTGATGACCGCGACCACTTCGTCCCACTGGGCGTCGGTGATGTCGTAGCCGGTCGGGTTGTGGCAGCAGGCGTGCAGCACCAGCACCGTGCCGGCGTCCGCCGCACGCAGCGCGCCGATCATGCCGGCGAAGTTGATGCCCTTGTTCTCGGCGTCGTAGTACGGGTAGGTGCCGACGGTGAAGCCCGCGTTGGTGAACAGTGCGCGGTGGTTTTCCCAGCTCGGGTCCGAGATCAGGACCGTGGCATTCGGGTTGACCTTCTTCAGGAAGTCCGCGCCGATCTTCAGGCCGCCGGTGCCGCCGATGGCCTGCACGGTGGCGACGCGACCGCCGGTGACGACGGCGCTGTCCGCACCGAACACGAGACCTTGCACCGCCTTGTCATAGGCGGCGATGCCGTCAATGGGCAGATAGCCGCGGGCCTTCGGGGCTTCGAACATCTGGCGCTCGGCTTCGACGACGCACTTCAGCAGCGGCAGCTTGCCGTTGTCGTCGTAGTAGACACCCACGCCCAGGTTGACCTTGGCGGGGTTGGTGTCGGCACCAAACTGTTCGTTCAGACCCAGGATCGGGTCACGCGGGGCCATTTCGACGGCAGAAAAGAGGGACATGTTCGGGCGTCCGGCAGACGTGTTGTGACGTGTTGTGGAAAGAACAGCCGCCTTCAGGTAGGCTGGGCGGTTGCGCCGATTTTACGGCGGGTCGGGAAATCCATGAGCCACGTTGATGCGATCGAGAGTACGGAGCCGGCACCCGAGGGGCAGTTCGTGTCGTTTCCAGGCTCGCCCTTTCAGCTTTTTCAGCCGTATCCGCCGGCGGGTGACCAGCCGACCGCCATCGACCAGCTCGTCGAAGGCGTGCAGGACGGCCTGACCTTCCAGACCTTGCTCGGCGTGACCGGCTCGGGCAAGACCTTCACGATGGCCAACGTCATCGCCCGCCTCGGCCGCCCGGCGATCATCTTCGCGCCGAACAAGACACTGGCCGCCCAGCTCTACGCCGAGTTCCGCGAGTTCTTTCCCAAGAACGCGGTCGAGTATTTCGTCAGCTACTACGACTACTACCAGCCCGAGGCCTACGTCCCGCAGCGCGACCTGTTCATCGAGAAGGACAGCGCGATCAACGAGCATATCGAGCAGATGCGCCTGTCCGCGACCAAGAGCGTGCTGGAGCGGCGCGACACCATCATCGTCGCCTCGGTCAGCGCCATCTACGGCATCGGCAAGCCCGAGGACTACACGCAGATGCGCTTCATCGTGCGTGTCGGCGACAAGATCGGCCAGCGTGACGTGATCGCGCAACTGATCCGCATGCAGTACACGCGCAACGAGACCGACTTCACCCGCGGCACCTTCCGCGTGCGCGGCGACACGATCGACGTGTTCCCGGCCGAGCACTCGGAGCTGGCGGTGCGGCTGGAGCTGTTCGATGACGAGGTCGAGACGCTGCAGCTCTTCGATCCGCTCACCGGCCGCATCCGCCAGAAGGTGCCGCGCTTCACCATCTACCCGGCGAGCCACTATGTGACGCCGCGTGAGCGCGTGCTGGAGGCGATGGAGGGCATCAAGGTCGAGCTGCGCGATCGGCTGGCCGAATACGTCGCGCAGGGCAAGCTGGTCGAAGCGCAGCGGCTGGAGCAGCGCACCCGCTTCGACCTGGAGATGCTGCAGGAGGTCGGCCACTGCAAGGGCATCGAGAACTACACGCGCCACCTCTCGGGCGCCAAGCCGGGTGACCCGCCGCCGACGATGGTGGACTACATGCCGCCGGACGCAGTGATGTTCCTGGACGAGAGCCACGTCCTGATCGGCCAGTTCGGCGGCATGTACAACGGCGACCGGGCGCGCAAGTCCACGCTGGTCGAATACGGCTTCCGCCTGCCGAGCGCGCTGGACAACCGCCCGCTGAAGTTCGAGGAGTTCGAGACCAAGATGCGCCAGGCGGTGTTCGTGTCGGCTACGCCCGCCGCGTACGAGAACAGCCACGCTGGTCAGGTGGTCGAGCAGGTCGTGCGGCCGACCGGGCTGGTCGACCCGGTGGTCGAGGTGCGCCCGGCCACCACGCAGGTGGACGACGTGCTGCAGGAGATCCGCCTGCGGGTCGAGGTGGGCGAGCGGGTGCTGATCACGACGCTGACCAAGCGCATGGCCGAGCAGCTCACCGACTACCTGGGCGAAAACGGCGTGAAGGTGCGCTATCTGCACTCGGACATCGACACGGTGGAGCGGGTCGAGATCCTGCGCGACCTGCGGCTGGGCACGTTCGATGTGCTGGTGGGCATCAACCTGCTGCGCGAGGGGCTGGACATTCCCGAGGTGTCGCTGGTGGCGATTCTGGATGCGGACAAGGAAGGATTTCTGCGGTCCGAGCGCAGCCTGATCCAGACCATCGGCCGGGCCGCGCGCAACCTCCACGGCCACGCCATCCTGTACGCCGACCGCATCACTGATTCGATGCGCCGCGCCATCGACGAGACCGAGCGCCGCCGTGCCAAGCAGATCGTGCACAACGAGGCCCACGGCATCACCCCGACCAGCATCCGCAAGCACGTCAAGGAGCTGATCGACGGCGTCTACGGCGAGAAGTCGGGCAAGGATGACCTGCAGTCGCTCCAGCAACTGCACGCGGCGGCCGAGGTGGAAGTCCTGTCCGAAAAAGACCTGGGCAAGCGCATCAAGCTGCTGGAGAAACAGATGCTCGACCACGCGAAGAACCTCGAATTCGAGAAGGCCGCCCGCTTGCGCGACCAGTTGGCGCTGTTGCGCGAGCAGGCGTTCGGGGCGTCGGGCGGTGACCAGATCGCGGTGCTCATGCCGAAGGCGGGCCGATGAGCGCGGTCCAGCGGGTGCTGATGGTCTGCACGGCCAACATCTGCCGCTCGCCCACGGCCGAGGTGATCCTTCGCCACCGAGTGCACCGCGCCGGGCTGCACGGGCGGATCGTGGTCGACTCGGCCGGGACACGGACCTCCCGCGACGCTGCGCACCCGCCAGACCCGCGCAGCATCGCCCATGCGGCGCGGCGTGGCTATGACCTCGCGGGTTTGCGCTCGCGCCCGGTGGTCGAGGACGATTTCCGCCGCTTTGACCTGATCGTGCCCATGGACCGCACGCACCTGGAGCATCTGCAGGCACAGGCCCCCGCGGACGCCACGGCCCGGATCCGCCTGCTGATGTCCTTTGCTCCGTCCGGATCCGGCCTGATCGTTCCCGATCCGTACTACGGCAGCGCCCCGGGGTTCGAACATGTTCTGGATCTGGTGGAACTTGCGTGCGATGGCTTGCTCGAATACCTGTACTCGCCTCAGGGTGCCCGTTGACGTCACGGCTGTGACAGGCGGCGCACTTCGCTATAATCGAGTAAAACACTCGGGAAAGAGGCGAGGGTCCAACCCGACTTGCTGCCTTGGCCCGTGGCCACCCGCTGCGGCGCCAAACGCGAGTTACAGGAGCTTAAAGCCATGCGATTGACAACCAAAGGCCGCTTCGCGGTCACCGCGATGATTGATCTTGCCTTGCGTGAGCACAGCGGGCCTGTGGCCTTGGCTGCGATCAGCGCACGACAGCAGATCTCGCTGTCCTACCTGGAGCAGTTGTTCGGCAAGCTGCGCCGGCACGAACTGGTCGAGAGCACCCGAGGCCCTGGGGGCGGCTACTCGCTGGGCCGCAAGGCCGAGGACATCACCGTGGCGGACATCATCGTCGCGGTGGATGAGGCCATCGACGCCACCGGCTGCGGCGGCGGCGAGAACTGCATGGGCGAGGACGCGGGCCGTTGCATGACACACGACCTGTGGGCGAGCCTGAACGCCAAGATGCTGGAACACCTGCACTCGATCTCGCTGAAGAGTCTGGTCGACGACCAGCTCAACCGCGGCGTGTCGGTGGAAGAGGCGCCCGTCAAGCGCGCCATCTCCAGCCAGCCCGTGGTCAAGCCGATCAAGATCACGGCGCCCAATTCGGTGTTTGCGCTGGGATCGGCACTCACCAAGTAATCACACAGATTCTGTAGCGCGCTGCTCGGGGGAGCAGGCGCAGCAGGACGACCAGGTTCATCATGGACATGACTCCGCACTTTCCGATCTACATGGACTACGGCGCGACGACCCCGGTCGATCCGCGCGTGGTGGACGCGATGATTCCGTGGTTGCGCGAGCACTTCGGCAATCCGGCATCACGCTCGCACGCCTGGGGCTGGGAAGCGGAAGAGGCGGTCGAGAAGGCGCGGGCGCAGGTGGCCGGGCTGATCAAGGCCGATCCGCGCGAGATCGTCTGGACCTCGGGCGCGACCGAGTCCAACAACCTGGCCCTGAAGGGCGCCGCGCACTTCTACAAGACGCGCGGCAAGCACATCATCACGGTGAAGACCGAACACAAGGCCGTGCTCGACACCGTGCGCGAACTGGAGCGCCAGGGCTTCGAGGCGACCTACCTCGACGTCGAAGCCAATGGGCTGCTCGATCTGGACAAGTTCAAGGCGGCGATCCGGCCCGACACGATCCTCGCCTCGGTGATGTTCGTGAACAACGAGATCGGCGTGATCCAGGACATCCCGGCCATCGGCGCGATCTGCCGCGAACACGGCGTGATCTTCCACGTCGATGCCGCGCAGGCCACCGGCAAGGTCGAGATCGACATGGGCACGCTGCCGGTCGACCTGATGAGCCTGGCCTCGCACAAGAGCTACGGGCCGAAGGGCATGGGCGCGCTGTACGTGCGCCGCAAGCCGCGCATCCGCATCGAGGCGCAGATGCACGGCGGTGGCCATGAGCGCGGCATGCGTTCGGGCAGTCTGCCGGTGCACCAGATCGTCGGCATGGGGCTGGCGTTCGAGATTGCCGGTCGGGAAATGGCCGAGGAAAACGCCCGCATCACCGCGCTGCACAAGCGCCTGCTGGACGGCCTGTCGGACATCGAGCAGGTGTTCGTCAACGGCGACCTGACGCGCCGTGTGCCGCACAACCTCAACATCTCGTTCAACTACGTCGAGGGCGAGTCGCTGATCATGGGCGTCAAGGGGCTGGCGGTCTCGTCGGGCTCGGCCTGCACGTCGGCGAGCCTGGAGCCGAGCTATGTGCTGCGTGCGCTTGGCCGCAGCGATGAACTGGCGCATTCGTCCCTGCGCATGACCATCGGTCGCTTCACCACGGTCGAGGAAATCGACTACGCGGTCAGCACGCTGAAGGACCGTGTCGCCAAACTGCGCGAGCTGTCGCCGCTGTGGGACATGTACAAGGACGGCATCGACATCAGCACCATCCAGTGGGCCGCGCACTGAGCGCAGGCACTGGATCACGGCTTCGGCATCAGGAGAATCACCATGGCATACAGCGACAAGGTCATTGACCACTACGAAAACCCCCGCAACGTCGGCGGCTTTGACAAGGGCGACGAGGACGTGGGCACCGGCATGGTGGGTGCACCGGCCTGCGGCGACGTGATGAAGCTGCAGATCAAGGTCAACCCGGCCACCGGGCTGATCGAGGACGCCAAGTTCAAGACCTACGGTTGCGGCTCGGCCATCGCCTCGTCGTCGCTGGTGACCGAATGGGTCAAGGGCCGCACGCTCGACGAGGCCCTGTCGATCAAGAACACCCAGATCGCCGAGGAGCTGGCGCTGCCGCCGGTGAAGATCCACTGCTCGATCCTGGCCGAAGACGCGATCAAGGCCGCCGTCGACGACTACAAGGCCCGGCACGCCACCGCTGCCACGGCCCAATGAGTTCCGCCATGGCCGTCACGCTCTCTGAATCGGCGGCACGCCATGTGTCGCGCTACATCGCCCGCCGGGGCAAGGGCGTCGGCGTGCGCCTGGGCGTCAAGACGACGGGCTGCTCGGGCCTGGCCTACAAGCTCGAATACGCCGACGAGGTTGCTCCCGAGGATGTCGTGTTCGAGGACCGTGGCGTCAAGGTGCTGATCGACCCGAAGAGCCTGCCCTACCTCGAAGGCACCGAACTCGACTTCGTGCGCGAAGGGCTGAACGAAGGGTTCAAGTTCCACAATCCGCGCGAGAAGGACCGTTGCGGTTGCGGTGAATCGTTCCGGGTGTGAAGCTCTCCGACTCTGATTTCGACCTGTTCGGCGTGCCGGTGCGGTTTGCGCAGGACCGTGCAGTGCTGGACGCCCGTTGGAAGGCACTCCAGGCCGAGGTCCACCCCGACCGGTTCGCCAGCGAGGGTGGCACCGCCCAGCGTGTGGCCATGCAGTGGGCGACCCGCGTCAACGAGGCCTACCAGCGCCTGAAGGATCCGCTCAAGCGCGCGGCCTATCTGTGCGAACTGCACGGTGCGCCGATCGAGGCGGAAAACAACACCGCCATGCCCGGCGCATTCCTGATGCAGCAGATGGAATGGCGCGAGGCGCTTGACGACGCCCGCACGCTGGACGCTGTCGAAGCGCTGGCCGATGACGTGAACGCCCACCAGCGCCACCTGCACCAGCAGCTTGCCACCTTGATCGACGAGCGCCAAGACTGGACAGCCGCGGCTGCGCAGGTGCGTGCGCTCATGTTTGTCGTGCGCTTTGCCGCCGACGTGGACCGGCGCCTCGACGCGCTGGGACAATAGCGCCCCCCGCGCATTCCCGTCTCCCATGGCCCTCCTCCAGATCTCCGAACCCGGGCAGACGCCTGATCCGCACACCCGCCGCATCGCCGTGGGCATCGACCTGGGCACGACCCATTCGCTGATCGCCGCCGTGCGCCACGGCCTGCCCGAGTGCCTGCCGGATGCGCAGGGCCGGGTGATCCTGCCGTCGGCCGTGCGCTACCTGGGTGAGGGGCGCCGCCAGATCGGCGCCGAGGCGCTGGCGGCGCAGGCCGACGATCCGCACAACACGCTGGTGTCGGTCAAGCGTTTCATGGGCCGCGCGCTGGCCGACATCGCCGACCGCGGGCGCCTGCCGTACCACTTCGTCGACCAGCCGGGCATGGTCGCCATTGAGACCCGCGAGGGCGTGAAGTCGCCGGTCGAGGTGTCGGGTGAACTCCTGGCGACGCTGCGCTACCGGGCCGAGGACACCTTCAACGACGACCTGTTCGGCGCCGTGATCACCGTGCCCGCGTATTTCGACGACGCGCAGCGCCAGGCCACGAAGGACGCGGCGCAGCTCGCCGGCCTGAACGTGCTGCGCCTGCTGAACGAGCCGACCGCCGCGGCCATCGCCTACGGGCTGGACAACGCGATCGAGGGCCTCTACGCCGTGTACGACCTCGGCGGCGGCACCTTCGACATCTCGCTGCTGCGCTTGTCGCGTGGTGTGTTCGAGGTGGTGGCGGTGGGCGGTGATTCGGCGCTCGGCGGCGATGACTACGACATGCGGCTGGCGCAGTGGCTGCTGGAGCATGCCGGCCTGCCCACGCTCGATGCGCTGGACGCCCATGACAAGCGCGTCGTGCTGACGGCGGCGCGTGCGGCCAAGGAAGCGTTGTCCGGCGCCGATGAAACCACTGTGCACGCCACGCTGAGCGGCGCGGTCGCCCTGACGCAGACCGTGACGCGCAGCGAGTTCGAGGCCGCCACCGACGCGCTGACCCGCCGCACGCTCACGCTGATGAAGCGCGTGCTGCGCGACGCGAAGGTCACGCCGGACGAGGTGCAGGGCGCGGTGATGGTCGGTGGCTCGACGCGCATGCCGGTCGTGCGCGCGGCCGTGGCGGCGTTCTGTGGCCGCGAGCCGCTGGTCAACGTGAACCCGGACGAAGTGGTCGCCCTCGGCGCCGCGATCCAGGCCAATGCGCTGGCGGGAAATGCGGCGGACGGCGAGATGCTGCTGCTCGACGTGACGCCGCTGTCGCTCGGGCTGGAGACGATGGGCGGGCTGGTCGAGCGCGTGATCGAGCGCAACTCGACGCTGCCGACCGCCAAGGCGCAGGAATTCACCACCTTCAAGGATGGCCAGACCGCGATGGCCATCCACGTCGTGCAGGGCGAGCGCGAGCTGGTCAGCGACTGCCGCTCGCTGGCGCGCTTCGAGCTGCGCGGCATTCCGCCGATGGCGGCGGGTGCTGCGCGCATCCGCGTCACGTTCCAGGTCGATGCCGATGGTCTGCTGTCCGTCAGCGCCCGCGAGCAGGGCAGCGGCGTGGAGGCCTCCATCGTCGTCAAGCCGAGCTACGGCCTGAGCGATGACCAGGTGGCCAACATGCTGCGCGAGAGCTTCACCGAAGCCGAGGGCGACATGCATCGCCGCAAGCTGACCGAGGCCCGCGTCGAAGCCGAGCGCATGGCGCTGGCGACCAACGCGGCGCTGCAGGCCGATGGCGACCTGCTGGACGAAGACGAGCGCATTCGGATCGACCGGCTGCTGATGGCCCTTGCTGAAACGGCGCGCGGTGAAGATGCCAACGCCACCGACGCCGCCACCAAGGCCTTGGCCGAAGGCACCGAGCGCTTCGCCGCCGTGCGCATGAACCGCGGCATCCAGCAGGCCCTGACCGGCCGCCGCCTCGACGACGTCTGAACCCGACGCGCCACCGCTTCCCCGACCACCATGCCCACCATCAAGATCCTGCCCCACGCCGAACTCTGCCCCCAGGGCGCCAGCCTCACCGTCGCGCCGGGCACCTCGGTCTGCGAGGCGCTGCTGGAAAACGGCGTCGCCATCGAACACGCCTGCGACATGAGTGCGGCCTGCACCACCTGCCACGTCATCGTGCGCCAGGGGTTTGCGTCGCTCAACGAGATGGACGAGACCGAGGAAGACCTGCTCGACCGCGCCTGGGGGCTGGAGCCGGACTCGCGCCTGAGCTGCCAGGCGATCGTTGCGCAGAAGGATCTCGTCATCGAGATCCCCAAGTACACGATCAACCACGCCCGCGAAAACCACTGAGTCCGCCATGCGCCAGATCTTCCTCGACACCGAAACCACCGGCCTGAACCCGGAGACGGGCGACCGCATCGTCGAGATCGGCTGCATCGAGATGGTCAACCGGCGCTTGACCGGCCGCCACCTGCACCTCTACCTCAACCCCGAGCGCCCCGGCAACGAGGAGGCGATCCGCATCCACGGCCTGACCGACGCCTTCCTCGCCGACAAGCCCAAGTTCCGCGAGGTGGCGGCGGAGTTCGTCGAGTTCGTGCGCGGGTCGGAACTCATCATCCACAACGCGGCCTTCGACGTCGGCTTCCTGAACGCCGAACTGCGCCGGGTGCAGCAGCCGAAGGTGGCCGAGCTGGTCGGCGGCATCCTCGACACGCTGGTGATGGCGCGCGAGCAGTACCCGGGCAAGGCGAACTCACTGGACGCGCTGTGCCGACGCCTGGAGGTGGACAACACCAACCGGACCTTCCACGGCGCGCTGCTGGACGCGGGGCTGCTGGCCGAGGTCTACATCCGCATGACCCGCGGACAGAACACGCTGGTCATCGACGCCGACGACGGACAGGACGAAGGCGGCGGCTCCACGGACGAGGCGGACCTGAGCATCGACCTGTCGCGCTTCACGCTGCCGGTGCTGCGCGCCAGCGCGGACGAGGTCGAGTTGCATGGCAAGGTGCTGGCCGATCTGGACAAGGCCAGCGGCGGCAAGACGGTCTGGCGAACGATTCTGGCCTGAGGGGCTTGTCAGGCTGAAAAAGACAATGGCATAATCGCGTTCTGGCTGCAGCGCACCTGAACAAGGTCAACGCAGCAAACCCGAACCAGTTTCGGGCGGTTAGCTCAGCGGTAGAGCACTGCCTTCACACGGCAGGGGTCGCAGGTTCGAACCCTGCACCGCCCACCAGAACCAGCCCCGTAAGTCGTTGATTTACGGGGCTTTTTCTCGTCCATGCGCAAGGTCGGGGCTGGCGTGTCGTGCAGAATTCCGCGCACCATGCTCGATGACCTCAAAAAGACCCTCTGGGCGACCGCCGACAAGCTGCGCGCCAACATGGACGCCGCCGAGTACAAGCATCTCGTGCTCGGCCTCATCTTCGTCAAGTACATCTCCGACACCTTCCAGGCCAAGCACGCGGAATTGACGCGGCGGCTGGCCGATCCGGACGACGAGTATTTCTACGGCGAGGCGGCGGCGGAAGACATTGCCGCCGAACTCGAAGACCGCGACTACTACCGCGAGGCGAACGTGTTCTGGGTGCCCGACGCGGCGCGCTGGGAGGCCTTGCGCGCGGCGGCCAAGCAGCCCGACATCGGCCGGCGCATCGACGAGGCGCTGTCGGTGATCGAGGCCGAGAACCCGAAGCTCAAGGGCATCCTCGACAAGCGCTACGCCCGGGCGCAGTTGCCGGACGGCAAGCTGGGCGAGCTGGTGGATCTGGTGTCCACGATCGGCTTCGGGGCGACGGCGGGCGAGGCGCGGGACGTGCTCGGGCAGGTCTACGAGTACTTCCTCGGCATGTTCGCCAGCGCCGAGGGCAAGCGCGGCGGCCAGTTCTACACGCCGCGCAGCATCGTCAAGACGCTGGTGGCCGTGCTCGCGCCGCACCACGGCAAGGTGTACGACCCGTGCTGCGGCTCGGGCGGGATGTTCGTGCAGAGCGAGGAATTCATCGAGGCGCACGGCGGCAAGATGGGCGACGTGTCGATCTACGGGCAGGAGGCCAACCCGACGACGTGGCGGCTGGCGGCGATGAACCTGGCGATCCGCGGCATCGACTTCAACCTGGGGCGGGAGCCGGCCGACACCTTCTCGCGCAACCAGTTCCCGGACCTGCGCGCCGACTTCATCCTGGCGAACCCACCGTTCAACATCAGCGACTGGTGGCACGCCAGCCTGATGGGCGACGCGCGCTGGCAGTACGGCGACCCGCCGGCCGGCAACGCCAACTATGCGTGGCTGCAGCACATGCTCCACCACTTGGCGCCGAATGGCCGGGCGGGCATCGTGCTGGCGAACGGGTCGATGAGTTCGAGCCAGAACAGCGAGGGGCAGATCCGCGCGGCGATGGTCGAGGCGGACGTGGTGGAGGTGATGGTGGCGCTGCCGGGGCAGTTGTTCTTCAACACGCAGATCCCGGCGTGCCTGTGGTTCCTGGCCAAGTCCAAGCGGGCGCGGCGGGGCGAGGTGCTGTTCATCGATGCGCGCAAGCTGGCGACGATGATCAGCCGGGTGCAGTGCGCGCTGACCGACGCGGTGATCGAGCGCATCGCGGGGACCGTGGCGGCGTGGCGCGGTGAGGGCGGGGCGGGGGTGTATGCCGATGTGGCGGGGTATTGCCGCAGTGTCCGGCTCGCCGAGATCGCCGAGCACGGGCATGTGCTGACGCCGGGGCGCTATGTGGGCGCGGAGGCCGTGGAGGACGACGACGAGGACTTCGAGGCCAAGATGCGCGGGCTGACGGAGAAGCTCGGGGAGCAGATGGCGAAGGGGGCGGCGCTGGATCTGGTGATTCGAGCCAAGCTGGGGGGGCTGGGGTATGCGTTCTGATCTGCTGCTGGAAAGCGAAACCCTCGAACTCAAGAAGAGCCTGGCCGAACTCAAGGAGGGCCTGGTGTCGATGGTGGCGATGCTGAACAAGCACGGCACGGGTGAGCTGTGGTTCGGGGTGGCGCCCAGTGGCGCGCCTGTCGGGCTGGCCGTCACCGACAAGACCTTGCGCGATCTGTCGCAGGCGATCGCGGCGCATGTCGAACCCAAGGTCTACCCTGAGGTCAGTGCCCAGCAGCGTGGCGACAAGACCTGCATCCGCGTCCGGTTCAGTGGCCCCGATGCGCCGTACTTTGCCTACGGGCGGGCCTGGATGCGGGTGGCCGACGAAGACCGCCAGCTCAGTGCGAGGGCACTGCAACACCTCATCGTCGAACAGCACCGGCTGGCGCTGCGCTGGGACAGCCAGCCCTGTGACGTGGCGCCTGGCGCGCTCGACGAGGCCAAGATCCGCCGTTTTGTCGAACGCGCCGGCTTGCCGTGGGACAGTGCCGACAACGCGCTGGCCAAGCTCGAACTGGTGAAGGACGGGCGCGTTCTCAACGCTGCGCGCTTGATGTTCGCCAAGGCTGCTTCGATCCAGTTGCGCTGCGCCGTTTTTGCCAACACCGACAGTGCCACGCTGATTGATCGGCACGACTTCGACGGCGATCTGCTCGAACTGATCGACGAGGCGCAGAAGTACATCCTCAAGAACATCCACATCGGAATGCGTCTGGAGGGGATGCTGCGGGTGGACGTGCCTGAAATCTCGATGGCGGCGGTGCGCGAGGCGGTGGTCAATGCGTTCTGTCACCGGGATTGGCGTGATCCGGACTACATCCACGTCGCGGTGTTCAAGGACCGGGTCGAGATCCGCAACCCTGGCTTGTTGCTGGACGGCCTGACGATCGAAGACATCCGCCAAGGCAACGTCTCCCGCCGCCGCAATCCGCTGATCGCCGACCTGCTGCGCCGCATTCAACTGATCGAAGCCTGGGGCCGGGGGATGCCGCTGATGCTGCAGAACGCGCCCACGGTCGGGTTCAGGCAGATCGCGGGGTTGTTCGTGGCGGTGTTCGGGCGGCCGTCGTTTGGGGGTGCTGTAACGCCAGGCACTGCCCAAGAAACTGTCCAAGAAACTGTCCAAGAACGCACCGAAGAGACGCCAATCCTGTCTGCGCAAGCTGCCATCCTGGCGCTCCTGATCGCCGAGCCGCAGATCACGCGCAAAGTGCTTGCCGCCAAAGTTGGCCTGTCCGACAGTGGCGTGAAGTACCACCTGACCCGACTGCGGGCCTCGGGGCGTGTCCGGCATGTGGGGCCGACCAAGGCGGGGCGGTGGGAGGTGGTGGGCGCTGGTGATTCGGTGGAAGCTGGGAGGGATGGGGCATGAGTTCTGAACAACCTCCACGCCGACAGCGTGGCCGCGTTGACCGAACCGTGATGTTTCCGGTGGCGCCGGGTGCTGCGGAGACACCAAGCGGCTACGCCGACATGCTGACCGAACTGAAGCGGCGGATCCGCAGCGAGCGACTGCGGGTGGTGCTGAGCAGCAATGTGGCGATGGTGCTGTTGTACTGGGACATCGGTCAGCGGGTTCTCGACAAGCAGACCCGTGAAGGCTGGGGCACTCGCGTCATTGATCGCCTGTCAGCAGATTTGCGAGACGTTTTTCCTGACATGAAGGGGTTCTCGCCGCGCAACCTGAAGTACATGCGGGGTTTTGCTGCGGCTTGGCCCGAGCGGTCAATTGTGCAAGAGGTGCTTGCACAATTGACCTGGTACCGGCTTTGTTGCACAACCCACCCCGCCGGCCGATGGTCGAGCGGTGAGGTAGGCTGACAGGATGAGCAAGCCAGCAAAGCAGAAGTACGTGACGAAGAACTGGGCGCCGTACACGAAGGCGCTGAGGGCGCGGGGCTCGCTGACGATGTGGCTGGACCGGGACATGGCGTGGCAGGCTGCGCCGGTCAGCGGCAAGCCGGGGCGACCGGCGACGTACAGCGACGCGGCGGTGCAGTGCTGCCTGACGATGAAGGTGCTGTTCGGACTGGCGCTGCGCCAGACGCAGGGGTTCGTGCAGAGCGTGCTGGGGCTGTCGGGGCTGGACTGGCAGGCACCGGACTACAGCACGATGAGCCGGCGCGAGAAGCGGCTGACGGTGGAGATCACGGCGCGGCCGAGCCGGGGCGGGCTGCACCTGCTGGTGGATTCCACGGGGATCAAGATGCTGGGCGAGGGCGAGTGGAAGACCAAGAAGCACGGGGCGGAGTACCGCAGGCAGTGGCGCAAGGTTCACCTGGGGATCGACGCCGAGACGCTGGAGATCCGGGCGATCGAGGTGACGGACAACAGCGTGGGTGACGCGCCGATGCTGCCGGAGCTGCTCGGGCAGATTCCGGCAGAGGAGGTGGTGCTGTCGGTGAGCGGGGACGGGGCGTATGACACGCAGGACTGCCACGACGCGATCGCCGAACGAGGGGCCGAGGCGGTGATACCGACGCGCAAGAACGCCCAGCCGTGGAAGGCCAAGCGGCCGGGGGCGGCGGCGCGCAACGAGATACTGCGGGCGACGAACCGGCTGGGCCGGGGGATCTGGAAGAAGTGGAGCGGCTACCACCGGCGCTCGCTGGTGGAGACGAAGATGCGCTGCTTCAAGCTGCTGGGCGAGCGGGTGATGGCGCGCACCTTCGAGCGTCAGGTGGTGGAGCTGCAGGTGCGGGCTGCGGTGCTCAACCGCTTCACCCACCTGGGCACCCCGGTGACGCAGGCTGTGGCGTAACTCCGTCTGGGGTCAGGGGAAACTCGGCTTCGGCGGAGTTGTGCAACAAAGCCTCATGGAAGCCAGCCACTTCGTGCTGATGACCTGTGTGGTGGACAAGCGGCGCATGCCCCGTGGCGCCAGCGCCCAGGACAACCCGTACCACATCGCCCTCTGCCTGTGCCTGCAGGCGCTGCGCGGTTTCCTGGCAGAAAAGGGCCAGGCGCATCGCAAGACGCACCTGGTCGTCGAATGCCGTGGGCCGAAGGAGGACAAGGAGCTTGAACTGGAGTTCCGCCGCATCTGCGATGGCGACAACCCCACGGGGCAGCTTCTGCCGTTCGACATCGTGTTTGCCGACAAGAAGACCAATCTGGCCGGCCTGCAACTGGCTGATCTGGTCGCCCGACCGGTGGGCATCCACCACCTGCGACCGCATCAGCGCAATCTGGCGTTCGAGGTGCTGCAGCGCAAGTTCTACTGTGCAGGAGGACGCCAGCGCGCCGGGGAGGGTTACGAGAACGTCGGCCTGATCGTGCATCCGCCCCAGAAAGCGAAAGGCCCCGGTGAACCCACCGAGGCCGTGACGCCGACCGGGAACCCCCAATCCACTTGGGACGGGATTCTAGCGGCGCCAGCCCCATCCGACGACAAGCCAGCGGGGAAACCATGACCGAAGACCAACTCGAACAAGAAACCCTCGCCTGGCTCGCCGACGTGGGCTACACCCACGCCTACGGCCCCGACCTCGCCCCGGAAGGCGCCACCCCCGAGCGCGACTCCTACCGCCAGGTCGTCCTGCTGTGCCGCCTGCGCCGCGCCATCGACACGCTGAACCCGACCATCCCACCCGCCGCCCGCGACGACGCCGTCCGCCAGGTGCTCGACCTCGGCACCCCGTCGCTGCTCGCCGCCAACCGCCACTTCCACCGCCTGCTCGTCACCGGCGTGCCCGTCCAGTACCCGCTGGACGGCGACACCCGCGGCGACTTCGTGCGCCTGATCGACTGGTCCGACCCGGCGCGCAACGAGTGGCTCGTGGTCAACCAGTGCTCCATCACCGGCCCGCGCCACACCCGCCGCCCCGACCTCGTGCTGTTCGTCAACGGCCTGCCGCTGGTCATCATCGAGCTGAAGAACCCGGCCGACCTGAACGCCGACGTGTGGAAAGCCTTCCAGCAACTCCAGACCTACCAGGAGCAGATCCCCGACGCTTTCCAGTACAACGAGGTGCTGGTCATCTCCGACGGCACCGAGGCGCTGCTCGGCGCGCTCTGCGCCAGCGCCGAGCGCTTCATGGCCTGGCGCACCATCGACGGCGTGGCGCTCGACCCGCTCGGCCAGTTCAACGGGCTGGAAACCCTTGTGCGTGGCGTGCTCGCCCCGGCCCGCCTGCTCGACTACCTGCGCGGCTTCGTGCTGTTCGAGGACGACGGCCGGCTGGTGAAGAAGATCGCCGGCTACCACCAGTTCCATGCGGTGCGCGCCGCCCTCGCGCAGGTGCTCGCCGCCTCGCGCCCCGACGGCGACGAGCGCAGCCGCGGCAAGGGCGGCGTGGTCTGGCACACCCAGGGCAGCGGCAAGAGCATCACCATGACCTGCTTCGCCGCCCGCGTGATGCAGGCGCCGCAGATGGAGAACCCCACCCTCGTCGTCATCACCGACCGCAACGACCTCGACGGCCAGCTCTTCGGCGTGTTCTCGCTGGCGCAGGATCTGCTGCGTGAACAGCCCGTGCAGGCGACCACGCGGCAGGCCCTGCGCACGCTGCTGGCGAACCGGCCCTCGGGCGGGATCGTCTTCGCCACGGTCCAGAAGTTCATGCCCGGCGAGGACGAGGACGTGTTCCCGACGCTCTCGGCGCGCCGCAACATCGTCGTCATCGCCGACGAGGCGCACCGCACGCAGTACGGTTTCGAGGCCAAGCTGAAGACCCTCAAGCCGCTCAAGCCGCTGAAACCCGGCCACACCACGACACTGCTGACCACCGGCACAGGCGAGCCGGCGCCGTACAAGGCCGAGTTCGTCCCGCCCGAGCGCTCCCAGGCGCGGTATCAGGTCGGCTACGCCCAGCACCTGCGCGACGCGCTGCCCAATGCCACCTTCGTCGCCTTCACCGGCACGCCCGTGTCCCGCGAGGACCGCGACACCCGGGCGGTGTTCGGCGACTACATCAGCGTCTACGACATGCAGCAGGCCAAGGAGGACGGCGCGACGGTGGCGATCTACTACGAGAGCCGCCTCGCCAGGCTGGGCCTGAAGTCGGACGAGATGGCCACCCTGGACGCCGAGGTGGACGAACTGGCCGAAGACGAGGAGGAGAGCCAGCAGGCGAAGCTGAAGAGCCGCTGGGCCGCGCTGGAGAAGGTGGTTGGTGCCGAGCCGCGCGTGGCCCGCGTGGCGGCCGATCTGGTGGCGCACTTCGAGGAGCGTGCCAAGGCGCAGTCCGGCAAGGCGATGGTCGTGGCGATGAGCCGCGACATCTGCGTCCATCTCCACGACGAGATCGTCAGGCTGCGCCCCGACTGGCACGACGCCGACCCCGAGCGCGGCGCCCTCAAGATCGTGATGACCGGCTCGGCCAGCGACAAGGCGCTGCTGCGGCCCCACCTCTACAGCGCACAGGTCAAGAAGCGGCTGGAGAAGCGTTTCAAGGATCCGGCTGACCCGCTGCGGCTGGTGATCGTGCGCGACATGTGGCTGACCGGCTTCGACGCGCCGTGCCTGCACACGCTCTACATCGACAAGCCGATGAAGGGCCACAACCTGATGCAGGCCATCGCCCGCGTGAACCGCGTGTTCAAGGACAAGCAGGGCGGGCTGGTGGTGGACTACATCGGCATCTCCAACGAGCTGAAGGCAGCGCTGAAGGAATACACCAGCAGCCAGGGCCGCGGGCGACCGACCGTGGACGCGCACGAGGCGTACAGCGTGCTGTCCGAGAAGCTCGACATCCTGCGCGGCATGCTGGCCGGCACGCACGGCCACGGCTTCGACCACAGCGACTTCCTGACCGCCGGCCACCGGGCGCTGGCGGGCGCAGCGAACCATGTGCTCGGCCTGCAGGACGGCAAGAAGCGCTTCGCCGACACCGCGCTGGCGATGAGCAAGGCGTTCACGCTGTGCTGCACGCTGGACGAGGCCCGGGCGGTGCGCGAGGAGGTGGCGTTTTTCCAGGCGGTCAAGGTGCTGCTGACCAAGCGCGACCTCAGCCGGCAGAAGCAGACCGACGAGGCCAGAGAGCTGGCGATCCACCAGATCATCAGCGCGGCGGTGGTGTCCGACGAGGTGGTGGACCTCTTCGACGCGGTCGGGCTGGACAAGCCGAACATCGGCATCCTCGACGAGGCCTTTCTCGCCGAGGTCTGCAACCTGCCCGAGCGCAACCTGGCGGTGGAGTTGCTGGAGCGGCTGCTGGAAGGCGAGATCAAGGCGCGCTTCGCCGGCAACGTGGTGCAGAACAGGAAGTTCTCGGACCTGCTGGCCGATGTGGTCAAGCGCTACCAGAACCGCTCGATCGAGGCCGCGCAGGTGATGCGCGAGCTGGTCGAGATGGCCAGGAAGTTCCGGGTCGCCGCCGGCCGCGGGGAGCAGCTCGGGCTGAGCGAGGACGAGGTGCGTTTCTACGACGCGCTGGCGAACAACGAATCGGCGGTGCAGGAACTCGCCGACGAGACGCTGAAGAAGATCGCCCACGAGCTGACCGAGAACCTGCGCAAGAACCTGACTGTGGACTGGTCCGAGCGAGAAAGCGTGCAGGCGAAGCTGCGGCTGATGGTCAAGCGCATCCTGCGCAAGTACAAGTACCCGCCGGACCTGGAGGCTGCGGCGGTGGAGCTGGTGCTGGAGCAGGCGAGGGCGCTGGCGCAGGCCGAGTTCAACTGAGGGCCCTGAACACCACCCACCGTGTCGCGCGGGTGCGCGTCGCCGTGGGTCGGATGCCGTATGGTCCGCCCATGACCTCCAACCCCCACGACGCCGCCCGCTTGCGG
Source organism: Sphaerotilus sp. (assembly GCF_034519685.1). Lineage (GTDB taxonomy): Bacteria > Pseudomonadota > Gammaproteobacteria > Burkholderiales > Burkholderiaceae_C > Sphaerotilus. The sequence continues at coordinate 1,062,843 of NZ_JAXHOF010000006.1, forward strand.
GTGCTGCTGGCCGGCCTGTCCAGCCTGATCCTGGTGCTCGGCATCGCGCGCTTCGCCTACACGCCGTTGCTGCCGCTGATGCAGCGCGAGGCGGGGCTGGGGGTGGCCGAGGCGGGCTGGCTCGCTGCGGTCAACTACGCCGGCTACCTGAGCGGGGCGATCCTGGCTGCGTCGATCAGCGACCTGGTGCTGAAGGACCGGCTCTACCGGGCGGGGATGGTGCTGGCGGTGCTGTCCACCGTGGCGATGGCGCTGAGCACGGACTGGCGCGTCTGGGCGCTGTCGCGTTTTCTGGCGGGGCTGAGCAGCGCGGCGGGGATGTTGCTCGGCACCGGGCTGATCCTCAACTGGCTGATCCGCCACCAGTACCGCAGCGAACTCGGCCTGCATTTCTCGGGCATCGGGATCGGCATGGCCGGCTGCGCTGCGGCGGTGCTGGCGATGACTGGTGCGCACCTCGACTGGCAGCAGCAGTGGTGGGCGTTCAGTGCCATCGCCGCGGTGCTGATGGTGCCGGCGCTGCGCTGGCTGCCGCCGCCGAACACCAGCGCGGTGACCACTGGCGGTCAGGCGATGACCGACCAGCCGCCAAGCGCGCTGTTCCTGCGCGTGTTCATGGCGGCGTATTTCTGCGCCGGCGTCGGCTTCGTGGTGAGCGTGACCTTCATCGTGGCGATCGTCGACCGGCTGCCGGGGCTGCAGGGCCGGGGCGCCTGGGTGTTCATGGTGATGGGGCTGACGGCGGCGCCGGCGGTCATCGTCTGGGACCGGATCGCCCGCAGGCTCGGGGACATCGACGCGCTGATCCTGTGCAGCGTGCTGCACATCGGCGGGATCGTGCTGCCGATCGGCGCGACGCTGACCACGGCGCTGGCAGGCGCGGTGCTGTTCGGCGCCACCTTCATCGGGCTGGTGAGCCTGGTGCTGTCGATGGCCGGGCGCTATTACCCGACGCGGCCGGCCAAGATGATGGGCCGGATGACGCTGACCTATGGTTGCGCGCAGATCCTGGGCCCGGCCGCGACCGGGTGGCTCGCGGCGCGCAGCGGCGGCAGTTATGTCGCCGGGCTGGCGATGGCCGCGGCGGTGATGGGCGTGGGGCTGGTGTTGCTCTGCGCCCTGCGGGTCATTGCACGGCGCGCGTGACCTCGCGGGCCTGCACCTCGACCACGTCGCCGCCAGAGGTCGGGCGGTGGCCGTGGTGGTGGCCTGGGCGGGCGCGGGTGCCGAAGCCGGCCGACCAGCCGGCACGCCCGCGCTGGAAGCGCAGGATGTCCTGCAGCGTCGGCCGTCGGCCGCGCAGCAGGCTCCACAGCGTGTAGGCCCCCGCCACGACGATGCCCGCGACCAGCAGGCTCATGAAGAACACTGCACCCGCCACCAGAAGCGTCAGGCGCAGCACCAGGCGGAACAGGCCGCCAATAACGTCAGAGAGGACTTGCATGGTTGTTTCGATCCAGATGGGACAAAACAGTTCCGCGGTGGTTCAGGCGTTGGCCACCGGACGCAACAGGCCGATCTGGCTGGGCTGACCGAAGCGCTGTTGTATCGCGGCTTCGATGCCGGCCGCGTCCAGCCCGCACTGCGCCAGCAGGAACGCCGGGTCGCCGTGTTCGATGAAGCGGTCGGGCAGGCCCAGGTGCAGCATCGGCATGGTGATGCCAGCGGCATTCAGGTGTTCTGCCACGGCCGACCCCGCGCCGCCCATGGTGCAGCCTTCCTCGACCGTCACCAGCGCGTCGTGCGTGCGGGCCAGCTCTTCGACCAGTGCGCCGTCCAGCGGCTTGACGAAGCGCATGTTGGCGACGGTGGCGTCCAGCGATTCAGCGGCCGTCAGCGCAGGGTAGAGCAGACTGCCGAAGGCGAGGATGGCGATGCGCTTGCTGCCTGGACGGCCAGCACTCAGACCGGAGGTGCGCCGGACTTCGCCACGCCCCCAGGGCAGCGTCTCGAAACTCCGGCCCGTGGCCGCCACCGTGCCCGCACCGCTGCCGCGCGGGTAGCGCACGGCCACCGGGCCGTCGTGGCGGAAGGCCGTCGTCAGGGCCATGCGTGTCTCGGCTTCGTCGGCCGGGGTCAGCATGGCCATGTTCGGGATGCAGCGCACGAAGGCGATGTCGTAGGCGCCTGCATGGGTGGCCCCGTCGGCGCCGACCAGGCCGGCGCGGTCCAGCGCAAAGACCATCGGCAGGTTCTGCAGCGCCACGTCGTGGATCAGCTGGTCGTAGGCGCGCTGCAGGAAGGTCGAGTAGATGGCCACCACCGGCCGCATGCCCTCGCAGGACAGGCCGGCGGCGAAGGTGACGGCATGCTGCTCGGCGATGCCGACATCGAAATAGCGGTCCGGGAAGCGCTTGTGGAACTCGACCATGCCCGAGCCTTCGCGCATCGCGGGTGTGATGGCGACGAGCTTGGACTCGGCGGCCGCCATGTCGCACAGCCACTGGCCGAAGACCTGCGTGAAGGTCGGCTTGGGCGGCGTGGCCGGCTTGACGAGGCCGATGGCGGGGTCGAACTTGCCGGGACCGTGGTAGGCGATCGGGTCGGCTTCGGCGAGCCTGTAGCCGTAGCCCTTCTTGGTCACGACGTGCAGGAACTGCGCGCCCTTGCGGTCGCGCAGGTTCTCCAGCGTCGGGATCAGCGAGTCGAGGTCGTGGCCGTCGATCGGGCCGACGTAGTTGAAGCCGAACTCCTCGAAGATCGTGCCGGGGGCGACCATGCCCTTGGCGTGTTCCTCCAGCTTGCGCGCCAGCTCGAACAGCTGCGGCGTGTTCTTGAGCACCTGCTTGGCGCTCTGGCGGGCCGAGGCGTAGAACTTGCCGCTCATCAGGCGGGCGAAGTACTTGTTGAGCGCGCCGACCGGCGGGCTGATCGACATGTCGTTGTCGTTGAGCACCACCAGCAGGTTCGGCTCCTGACCCGCATGCGGCATGCCGCCGTTGTTCAGCGCCTCGAACGCCATGCCGGCGGTCATCGCGCCGTCGCCGATGATGGCCACGCAGTGGCGGTGTTCGCCTTTGAGCTGCGCGCCCATGGCCATGCCGAGCGCGGCCGAGATCGAGGTGGACGAGTGCGCGGTGCCGAAGGTGTCGTATTCGCTCTCGTCGCGGCGCGGGAAGCCGGACAGGCCGCCGTACTGGCGCAGCGTGGGCATGCGGTCACGCCGGCCGGTGAGGATCTTGTGCGGGTAGGTCTGGTGGCCCACGTCCCACACCAGGCGGTCGTCGGGCGTGTCGAAGACATGGTGTAGCGCGATCGTCAGCTCGACGGTGCCGAGGTTGGAGGAGAGGTGTCCGCCAGTGCGCGAGACGCTCTTGAGCAGGTGGTCGCGCAGTTCGGTGGCGAGCTGCTTCAGTTCGGGGCGCGAGAGCCGGCGTACATCGGCCGGGGACTGGATGCGGTTCAGCAGCGGATGGGCGTTCTGGGCGTTCATCGCAGGGGGATCCGTCGGTGTGCGGTCGCGGCTCAGGAGTCGCGATCAAGGATGCGGTCGGCCAGCGTGGCCAAGGCATCGACGTCGGCCAGGCCGGAGGCGGCCAGGGCGGACAGGGCTCGTGCGTGCAGGGTGGCGGCGCGGTCGCGTGCGCCGTCCAGCCCGAGCAGCGAGACGTAGGTGGGCTTGTTCTGGTCGGCGTCCTTGCCAGCGGTCTTGCCGAGCACGCCGGAATCCTGGGTGACATCGAGGATGTCGTCGACCACCTGGAAGGCCACGCCAAGCGCAGCGCCGAAGTCGGACAGGGCCGCCCACGCAGCGGCGGACGGATGGCCACAGGCAGCCCCCATCAGGACGCTGTTCTGCAGCAGTGCGCCGGTCTTGCGGCCGTGCATGTCGAGCAGTTCGGTCTCGGTCAGCGGCTTGCCGACGCTGGCCAGGTCGATGGCCTGCCCGCCGGCCATGCCCTCGACGCCCGACGCCCGCGCGAGCAGCCGGCACAGGCGGGCCTGCAGCGCGTCGGGCACCACGTCGGCGCCAGCCTCGGGCGGGGGCGTGAGCACCTCGAAGGCCAATGCCTGCATCGCGTCCCCGGCCAGCATGGCGTGGGCTTCGCCGAACTGCACATGCACGGTCGGCTTGCCGCGGCGCAGCACGTCGTTGTCCATGCAGGGCATGTCGTCGTGGATGAGCGAGTAGGCGTGGATCAGCTCGACCGCGCAGGCCGCGCGCATCGCCGCCTCGGCGTGGCCGTCCACCGCCTGCGCCGCGGCCAGCACCAGCAGCGGGCGCAGGCGCTTGCCGCCATCGAGCACGCCGTAGCGCATCGCAAGCCCCAGGCCTGCAGGGGCGTCGGCACGGACATGGGCACCGAGTGCGGCCTCGACCGCGTCAAGCCGCGTGCGCATCCAGGCATCGAAGGCAATGCGCTTCATGTGGGATCGTTCCAGGGTTGGAGCTGCCCGCCGTCCAGCACCTTGACCTGCTGCTCCACCGCGTCGAGGCGGCTGCGGCAATAGGCCAGCAGCTCGGCCCCGCGGCGGTAACCGTCCAGTAACTCGTCGAGGGGCAGCTGTCCGGATTCGAGTGCCTGCACGAGGCGATCGAGTTCGACCAGCGCAGTCTCGTAACTGGCGGGCGCGCGGGAAGGCTCGCGGGAAGAGGGGTCGGAGGCGCTCGGGGGCATGGCGTCGGGAAAAGGCTTCGATTGTAGGGGGCTCGGCGTCCGCGGAATGTTCCGTCCTGTACACGTTGCCGCCCCGCATGGCGACTGAAGGCAGATGGCGGTCGGCGTCCGATGTTGTACTGCGCGGACAGATTGTCCAGAAATATTGCACATTCCGGCACCTGCCCGGGCATGCCGCGGGCCTGGGCTAAAATCCGCGGTTCGCCTTGGGCGTCCGCCCACCCCGGCCCGCTGCGACACCGACGTGTGTCGCAAAACACCTTGCCTTCGAATTGGCAAACGCCCTTGGTTGGGGCCAGAACATGGGGTGGTGGTTCGACATGGATTTTTGGAGATCCTGGGGATCATGTCAGACCTGAGCATCGCACTCGACGCTCTTCAACGCAGCCAAACGCAATTGCCGGTCACGAGCTACTTCGACCAGGCCCTCTTCGACCGGGAGATGCGTCTCATCTTTCCCTCCGGTGCGCGCTACGTCGGGCACGAGCTGATGGTGCCCGAGGTCGGCGACTATCACGCGCTCGCGCACGAAGGCGAGGGGCGCGCGCTCATCCGCACCCAGAACGGCGTCGAGCTGGTGTCCAACGTCTGCCGCCACCGGCAGGCCGTGATGCTCAGGGGACGCGGCCACACCGGCAGCAATGTCGTGTGCCCGCTGCACCGCTGGACCTATGACCTGCAGGGCCAGCTGATCGGCGCACCGCACTTCAAGGAAGACCCGTGCCTGAACCTGCGCAACTACCCGGTGCAGGTCTGGAACGGCATGGTCTTCGAGCGGACGGACGGGGGCCGTGACGTGGCCGCCGATCTGGCCGGCATGGGGCCGCGCCAGGCGCTGGACTTCGAGGGCTATGTCTTCGACCACGTCGTGCAGCACGAGTGCAACTACAACTGGAAGACCTTCATCGAGGTCTACCTGGAGGACTACCACGTCGGTCCCTTCCACCCCGGTCTGGGCAATTTCGTCACCTGTGACGACCTGCGCTGGGAGATGGGCGACGCGTACTCGGTGCAGACGGTCGGTGTGGCGCAGGGCGCGGGCAAGGCGCTGGGCAAGTCGGGCTCCCCTACTTACGAGCGCTGGCATGAGCAGGTGCTGAAGTACCAGAACGGCGTGATGCCCCAGCACGGCGCGATCTGGCTGACCTACTACCCGAGCGTGATGGTCGAGTGGTATCCGAACGTGCTCACCGTGTCCACGCTGCACCCGATCAGCCCGACCAAGACGCTCAACACCGTGGAGTTCTACTACCCGGAAGAGATCGCCGCCTTCGAGCGCGACTATGTGGAGGCCCAGAAAGCCGCTTACATGGAGACCTGCATCGAGGACGACGAGATCGGCGAGCGCATGGACGCGGGCCGCAAGGCGCTGATGGCCCGGGGGGACAACGAGGTCGGTCCCTACCAGAGCCCGATGGAAGACGGCATGCAGCACTTCCACGAGTGGTACCGGCGGGTGATGGCGTTCAAGGACTGATCTGGACGGATGACCGCGTGGGTTCCCGCTTGCGCGGGAATGACGGGGCCAGGGTCGTTAGCATCGGGGGCATGACTGCTCCTGTGCTGATGGTGTTGGCCTCGTTTCTCTTCGCGCTGATGGGCCTGTGCGTGAAGCTCGCCAGCGTGCATTTCGGCACTGGCGAGATCGTGCTCTACCGGGGCTTGATCGGGGCGCTGGCCATGGTGGTGCTGATGCACCAGCGCGGCCAGTCGCTGCACACCGCCGTGCCGTGGATGCACGTCTGGCGCGGCATCGTCGGCGTGTCCTCGCTGTGCCTGTGGTTCTATGCCATCAGCGGCTTGCCGCTGGCCACGGCGATGACGCTGAACTACATGTCGCCGATCTGGATGGCGATGTTCCTGATCGGTGGCTCGGTGCTGGCCGGCGGCGCCAGGATCAACCCGAAACTGATCGCCACCGTGCTGGCGGGATTCGTCGGGGTGGCCGCCATCCTGCGACCCAGCATCGACCGTGACCAGCTCTGGTACGGCGTCGTCGGCCTGGGTTCGGGGATGCTGTCCGCGATGGCCTATCTGCAGATCACCGCGCTGGGCCGGGTGGGCGAGCCGGAGACGCGGGTGGTGTTCTATTTTTCCTGCGGCGGCACGCTGGCCGGGCTGGTGCTGATGCTGCTCAATGGGGGGCCGAGTCCCTGGCCCGGCTGGACCGCCGTGCTGCTGGTGCTGGGCGTCGGCCTGTTCGCGACCGCGGCGCAGCTGGCGATGACCCGCGCCTTCGCCATTGGCCGGCCGCTGGTGAACGCCAGCCTGCAGTACCTGGGCATCGTGTTCGCGTTTGCCTTTGGCGTGCTGCTGTTCGACGATCCGGTGCATCCGCTGGCGCTGGCGGGCATGGTGCTGGTGGTCGGTGCCGGCATCACGGCCACCCGGCTGCGCCACGGCACCGGGCCGCGCCAGAATGCGCAGGACACGCTGCCCCCGGACCTCGATCCCTGAACCACCGCTCTCCTTCCCGCTCCACGCTGCCACCATGACGACACTTCCGACGCCCCTGATCCGTGCCGACGCCCTGCTTGCCTGTGTGGGCGAGGTGTGCGTGCTCGACGCCCGTTTCGATCTCGCCCGACCCGACGCGGGCGCCGAGGCCTTCCTCGCGGGCCACATTCCCGGCGCGCAGTACGTGCACCTGGACCGCGACCTGAGCGCCAAGGGCGACGTGCCCGCGCTGTGCGGCGGGCGCCATCCCTTGCCGACCCGCGAGCACTTCGCCGCCACGGTCGCGCGGCTCGGCATCACACCCACCACGCCGGTGGTGGTCTGCGACGCGCAGGGGGGCATGTTCGCCGCCCGCGTCTGGTGGATGCTGCGCTGGATCGGCCATGAGGCGGTGGCCGTGCTCGACGGTGGCGTGGCCGCCTGGGCTGCAGCCGGCGGGACGCTGGAAACCGGTGCGGCGCGGTCGCCTGCGCCGGTCTCTGCCTACCCCGTGTCCCCTGAGGCGGGGCGGCGTGTCATCACCGCGGAGGCCTTGCAGGCGCAGCTCGGCCGCGTCACGCTGATCGACGCCCGCGCGCCGGAGCGCTACCGCGGCGATGTCGAGCCGCTGGACCCCGTCGCCGGCCACATCCCCGGTGCGCTGAACCGGCCGTTCAATGCCAACCTGGGCGCGGACGGCCGCTTCCATGCGCCCGAGACACTGCGGACCGCGTTCGCGCCGCTGCTGGGCGGTGGTGGCGAGGTGGTCCACCAATGCGGCTCTGGCGTCACGGCCTGCCACAACCTGCTGGCTGTGGAGGTGGCGGGTCTGCCCGCTGCGACACTCTATGCGGGGTCATGGAGCGAGTGGTGCCGCGATGGACGACGGCCGGTGGCGCGGGGCTGAAGGCTTGCCGGCATGCGGGCACGGGTTTCTTGACAGCCATCAAGTCGGGGCCGCGGCGGGCGCGCATCATGGAACCCTCTTCAGGAGGTACACCATGTACACATGCATTCTGGTCCCGACCGATGGTTCCGACATCACCGCCAAGGCAGTCGACACCGCCATCACGCTGGCCAAGGCCTTCGGCGCGAAGCTGGTGACGCTGGCGGTGAAGGAGCCGTTCCCCTACAGCGCCATCTCCGAGATGCAGCCCATCCCGCCGCAGGAGTTCTTCGACGCGCAGGACCGCATCGCCAACAAGCACATCGAGCAGGTCAAGGCGCTGTGCGCGTCCAGCGGCGTGGCCTGCACGGCGGCGACGGTCGAGGCCGTCCACCCGTGGGAGGCCGTGATCGACTACGGCCAGGAGCAGGGCGCCGACCTGATCGTGATGGCCTCGCACGGCCGGCGTGGCATGGCCGCATTGCTGCTGGGCAGCGAGACGCAGAAGGTGCTGACCCACAGCACCGTGCCGGTGCTGGTGGTGCGCTGAAGTCTGCCGCGGCGCGTGTCAGCGGTTGCCGAGCAGGCCGCCCAGCATCCCGCCGCCCAGCACCGAGCCCTCTTCCTGCGAGCCGCCGTTCTGCGGTGCGGCGGCGAAGATGCGGCTGGCCAGGCGCGAGAACGGCAGGCTCTGCATCCACACCGTGCCCGGCCCGGTGACCTTGGCGAAGAACAGGCCTTCGCCACCGAACAGCGCGGTCTTGATCTTGCCGACGTACTGGATCTCGAAATTGACGTTCGGCGTCAGCGCGACGATGCAGCCGGTGTCGACCAGCAGGGACTCGCCGTGGCGCAGCTCGCGGCGGATGATGCTGCCGCCGGCGTGCACGAAGGCCAGCCCGTCGCCTTCGAGCTTCTGCATGATGAAGCCCTCGCCGCCGAAGAAACCGACCGAGAGCTTCTGCTGGAAGTGGATGCCCAGTGACACCCCGCGCGCCGCGCACAGGAAGGCGTCCTTCTGGCAGATCAGCATGCCGCCGAGCTGGCGCAGGTCCATCGGCAGGATCTTGCCGGGATAGGGCGCGGCGAAGGCCACACGCTGCTTCACGCCGGCGTTGTTCGAATAGACCGTGGTGAACAGCGACTCGCCGGTGATCAGCCGCTTGCCGGCGCCGAGCAGCTTGCCCATGAAGCCGCCGCCGCCGCCCGCGCCGTCCTTGGCACCATCGCCGAAGACGGTGTCCATGCTGATGCCAGCCTCCATGAACATCAGGCTGCCCGCCTCGCCGATGGCGGCCTCGCCGGGATCGAGTTCGATCTCGACGAACTGCATCTCGCTGCCCTTGATCTCGTAGTCGATCGCGTCCATGCGTGTCGGTGCGGCGCCGAAGTGGCTGCCGGCCGGGCTGTGCACAGGGTTCGGGCTGGGGCTGGGGCTGGCGCCCTGGAAGGAGTCGAAGAGTGACATGGTGGTCTGGGGGCTGGGGGTCGGTTGGATCGAAGCGGTGGAGGTCGGTGTCTCAGTGGTTCAGCGTTTCAGTGGTGCGCGCAGGCGGTCGAAGGCGGAGGGCGCCACATACTGCAGCACCGGCTTGGCCTGCCCCTGTGGATCGAGCGCGATCACCACGCCTTGTTCGGCATAGAGCAGGTGCACCGTACCGTCCGGCGTGACGAGCCGCTCGGGGGCGGGGCCGAAGCGCTCGACGGCAGTGGCCTCGTCGAAACGCGCGGCGGGCAGGAACACCAGCCCGGTCAGCGGTGCGGCGAGTGCGGCCGCCTCATCCTGGGGCGACAGCGTCAGGCGCCACGAACCGCTGGGTTGTGGCTCGCGGTGCGTGGCGCGTTCGGCCCAGCCCTGCAGCGTGCTGGTGTCGGCCGAGCCGGTCAGCACCACCTTGCCCTGCACGAAGCCGGCGCGCACGCTCTCCACATAGCCCTCCAGCGTGAGGCCGCCCTGTCCATCGCGCACGAGGGCCGTCACCAGCTTCTGGTCGGGCCAACGGGTGGTGGCCTGTTGCAGCGTGCCGTGGCCGAGGTCGAGTCCGAAGACCATGCTGCTGCCGTCCGGGCGGCGCTCGATCTGCCAGGGCAGTCCGGCGCTTGGCGCAGCGGCCATGGCCGTCGGGGTGCCGGCGCTGCGGAAGGTCTGCCAGATCCAGGGCGCGACCAGCGCGACCACGAGAAAGGCGAGCGTGCCGAGCAGCAGCAGGGCGACGATGCGCCCGGTGCCCAGGCGCGGGCGTGGAGAGGATTCACTGGACGACATAACCCATGGCCCGCAGGCGGTTGACGGAGAACTGGGCGGCATCGCCCTGGCGACTGATCTGCAGGAACTGCGCGTAGTGTTCGGCCGCGCGGCGGCCCTGGCCCATGCCATCGAGCGCGTAGCCCTTCATGAACAGCACGCCGGGGTCACCGGGCAGCAGACGGTCGAACTGGTCCAGCGCCTGGTAGGCCGCACCCGGATTGCGCAGCGCCAGGTGCAGCGAGGCGCCGAGCTTGTGCGCTTGGGCTTCCTGGGGATAGACGTTCCGGGCGGTGTCGGCAAAACGCTGGGCTTCGCGTGCCTGGCCTTGCGCCTGCAGGCACTGGGCCATGCGCAGGTTGGCGGCGTAGTCGCGCGGGGCGACCTGGAGCGCCTGGGAGAACTGCCGCTGCGCTTCCGGCAAGGCCTTGCGGCCCATGGCCAGCTCGCCGTTCTTGCAGGCCTCGATCGCCGGGCGGATGCGGCGCAGGCTGGCCGTGCTGTCCATGAAGCGCTCGCGCTGGCGGGGCGCCTTGGCGCTGGCGGCGTAGCGTGTGTCCGCCGCCTCGCGGGCGTTGTCCATGCGCTGGCTGCTCATCGGGTGCGACGAGAACATGGTCTCCAGCATCCCGGGCTGCTCCTTGTGCTGACGCACCAGCAGGGCGTGGAGCTGGGTCATGCCGCTGGCGGGATAGCCGGCGCCGACCAGGTACTGCTGGCCGAGGGCGTCCGCCTCGTGTTCGTTGTCGCGGGAGTAGCTGGCGAGCAGCGCGCTGGCGCCGATCTGGCTGCCCAGACCGATCAGCGGCGACCAGGCCGAGTCCTGCGTGGCCACCGCCAGCGACACCATCGCCACCTGGGCGATCAGTGCCTGGCCCTGGCGCTGGGCGGCGTGGCGGGCGTTGACATGGCCGAGTTCGTGGCCGAGCAGGGCGGCCAGCTCGGCCTCGTCCTGCATCTCGACCAGGATGCCGCGGGTCACGCCCATCGCGCCGCCGGGGAAGGTGTAGGCGTTGACGTAGTTGGCGTTGAGGGCGCGCACGCTGTAGGGCATGTCGCGGCGGTGGACCTGCCCGAGCAGTGACTGGTTGACGCGACCGAGGTAGGCGTTGACCTCGGCGTCCTGCACCGCACCAAGGTCTTGCGAGAACTGGTGCGGCGCCTGCTGCGTGTCGACCTGGCGTTCCTGCTCCTCGCTCATGCCGACCATGATGCGCTTGCCCGAGACCGGCGAGACGGCGCAGCCCGCGAGCGCGGTGGCGGCCGATCCCGCGGCGAACAGCCACAGTGTGTCGCGCCGGGTCAGGCGGTTGCGGCGCAGGCGCTCGGCGTGAGCGTCGTGCGGGTGGGTCATGGTCGGGGCCTCCAGTCCTGGGCGACGGCGTGACGTGCTGTGCATGGCGCGGATTCTAGGCAGACCGACCTTGTCTCGCCCACTTCGCCACAATGTGCCGCTGGACAACTGCAAGGACATGGACATGGATCAGCTTGCGTCTCTGCACGCCCCGCACCTGATGGTGCTGACCGGCGCCTCGCGCGGCCTCGGCCTGGCGATGGCGCGGCAGTGGCTGCGCAGTCCCGGCCGGCTGCTGATCGCCGTGGCCCGCCACCCGGAGGCTGCACTGGCCGGGTGGGCGCAGCAGCACGGCAGTGCCTGCCAGTCCTGGGCGCTGGATCTGGCGGATGCACCGGCAGCGGCGCAGCGGCTGTCGGACTGGCTGGCCACGCTGTCGGCAGGAGCCCTGGCCAGCGCCACGCTGCTGAACAATGCGGGTGTGCTCTCGCCGCTGGGGCCTGTCGGGACGAGTGGCGCGGCCGAACTGTCGAACGCACTGCGCGTCGGGCTGGAAGCGCCGATGCTGCTGACGGCCGCCTTCCTGCGCGGCACCGAGGGCTGGTCGGCACGGCAGACGGGCGGGGTGAAAGTGCTCAACATCTCGTCCGGACTGGGCCGGCGGGCGATGGCGGGCAGCGCGGCCTACTGTGCGGCCAAGGCCGGCCTCGACCACTTCAGCCGCGCCGTCGCACTCGAAGAGGCCCAGCGCCCGCACCCGGCGCGCATCGTTTCGCTGGCGCCGGGCGTGGTGGACACCGACATGCAGATCCAGCTGCGGGCGAGCGACCCGACGGCGTTCCCAGACCGGCTGCGCTTCGTGCAGCTGAAGGAGGCCGGGCTGCTCGACAGCGCCGAGGTGGCGGCGTCGAAGGTGCTGGCTTGGCTGGACCGGGCCGACTTTGGCGTGCAGCCCGTCGCGGACGTGCGCGAGGGCTGAGCCCTCATTCCTCGAAATCGATGCAGCCTTCCACGCTGGCCTTCAGCGACGCATAGAACGCCCCCGAGAAGACCATCGCGCCGGGCAGCACCAGCAGCATCGCCGCTTGACCCAGTCCGAGTGCGGCCAGCAGCCCTGCCAGTACCAGCGACAGCACCAGATCGGCCACCAGCCAGCACACGCCGAACACGACGAAGGCGCCCAGGTTGCGCCAGCTGGCATTGGCGCTGATGAACAGCGCCTTGCCCAGACCGGCGCCCGTGCGCACGAGGATGACAGGGGCGTGCCAGAGCGTCAGCGCCAGCGGCACCAGCAGTGCCGCGCGCAGCACCATGCCCTGCTGGAGTGCGCCGATGGCGTCGAGCGTCGCCTCGGCGCTGGTCTCGCTGTCGCGCATGGTGGCCCAGGCGTCGGCCATGCCCGGGTCGATCAGGTCGGCCAGCATCAGCAGCAAGAACGAGGCCAGCGCATTCAGCGCACCCAGACGCAGCAGTGCGGGACGCGCAGACGAGCGCAGCGGACCGATCAGCTGCGATGGCTGGGGCCGCCCGCCCGCCTGCACGGCAGTGGACACATCGACCCAGCCCGCTGACAGCGCCGGCAGCAGGGCCGCCACCAGCACCGGGCCGACCCAGGGCAAACCCAGCAGCAATGCCAGCGCAAAGATCTGCAGGCCGAACAGTCCCGCCAGGCCGAGGGCATGCCGGCGTGCCATGTGCACACCGCTCAGCATCCACTGCACGCCGTCGCGGGGTGTGGCGACTCGAAGTTTCATTGTTTGGTGCCTCAGCGCATCCAGTGCCAGGGGTTGGCCACCCGTTCGCGCAGCACGCGTTCGAAGTGGGTGGGGTCGTGTGGCTTGAGCATGCTGGCTTCGCGCGGCAGGTGGAAGTCCCACAGCCGCGACGTCCAGAAACGCAGGGCACCCGCGCGCATCATCGCCGGCAGCAGGCGCAGCTCGTCGGCGCGCATCGGGCACTCGGCGTCGTAGGCGGCGACCATCGCCGCGGCGCGCTCCTCCACGAGGCGGCCGGTGTCGAGGTCGATGCACCAGTCGTTCAGGCACACCGCCAGGTCGAACAGCCAGGTGTCGACGCCCGCGAAATAGAAGTCGAAGAAGCCGGTCAGCTTCTCGTGGCCGGGCAGGCCGTCGAACATCACGTTGTCGCGGAACAGGTCGGCGTGGACCGGCCCGCGCGGCAGCGCCTGGTAGGCGGCGGTCTCGGCGACGTGGCGCTGGAAGGCCAGTTCGTCCTCGATCAGCCGGCGGGCATCGGCGTCCATGTAGGGCACGACCACCGGCACCGTCTCGACCCACCAGTCCAGCCCGCGCAGGTTGGGCTGGTGCAGCGGGAAATCACGGCCGGCGAGGTGCATGCGGGCGAGCATCTGGCCGACCTGCTGGCAGTGCCAGACGGAGGGCGCGAGCTGGTGGCCGCCCGAGAGCTTGTTGACCAGCGCCGCCGGCTTGCCGCAGACGGTGTGCAGGATCTCGCCCGCGGCGTCGGCCTGCGGGTCGGGCACCGGGATGCCGCGCGCAGCCAGGTGCTTCATCAGGTGCAGGTAGAACGGCAACTGCGCGAAGGTCAGCCGCTCGAACAGCGTCAGCACCCACTGCACGCCCTGGTCGGTGGTGACGAAGTAGTTGGTGTTCTCGATGCCGGAGGCAATACCGCGCAGTGCGGTGACCGATCCCAGACCCAGACGTTTGACGAGCGCGTTCGCTGCATCGAGGGACACTTCAGTGAAAACAGCCATCGGCAACAGGGCAAAAGAAGGGGAATCGGGGCCAGGGAGGGCAGTGGATGCGGCTTGCATTGTAGGTGGCGCGCCGTGGCGGATCACCGACAATCCCCCGATGAACACGTCCGTTGCTGCCTCCCCCGCGCCCGCCGACCGCCCCACGATGCTGCTGGTGGACGGCTCCAGCTACCTCTACCGCGCCTTCCACGCGATGCCCGACCTGCGCAACGCCGAGGGCGCGCCGACCGGGGCGATCTACGGCCTCATCAACATGCTGCGCCGCCTGCGCGAGCAGGTGCCCAGCGAGCACGCGGTGTGTGTCTTTGACGCCAAGGGCCCGACCTTCCGCAACGAGTGGTACGACCAGTACAAGGCGCACCGCCCGCCGATGCCCGATGACCTGCGGCTGCAGATCGCGCCGATCCACGAGGTCGTGCGGCTGATGGGCTGGCCGGTGCTGGAGGTGCCGGGCATCGAGGCGGACGACGCGATCGGCACGCTGTGCCGGGTGGCGGTCGAGCGCGGCCACCGCGTCGTCGTCTCCACCGGCGACAAGGACCTGGCGCAGCTCGTCAACGAACACGTCACGCTCATCAACACGATGACCAACGAGACGCTGGACATCCCCGGCGTGGTGGCCAAGTTCGGCGTGCCGCCCGAGCGGATCATCGACTACCTGACGCTGATCGGCGATGCGGTGGACAACGTGCCGGGTGTCGAGAAGGTCGGGCCGAAGACGGCGGTGAAGTGGCTGGCCGAACACGACTCGCTCGACGGCGTGATGGCCGCGGCGGCGTCGATCAAGGGGGTCGCGGGCGAGAACCTGCGCAAGGCGCTCGACTGGCTGCCGATGGGTCGCCGGCTCATCACCGTGAAGCTCGACTGCGACCTCGCGCCGCACATCGCCGACTGGCCGGTCATGGACACGCTGGCGCTGCGGGCGGTGGACAAGCCGGGGCTGCTGGACTTCTACATCCGCTACGGCTTCAAGAGCTGGCGCTTCGAGCTGGAGAAGGAGCTGCTGGCGGCGGCGAATGCGGCCTTGCAGGCGGTGGCCCAGGCCGCCGCGCCGAAGCCGATCGGGCACATGGACGACCTCTTCGCCGAGCCGTCCGGCGACACCGAAGCCGCCGACACCGGCGCGCCCGAGGCTGCAGGCGCGGGCCGCTACGACACCGTGCTGACGCGCGAGGCGCTGGAGGCGTGGTTGGCGACGATCCGCGGCGCCGAGCTGGTGGCGCTCGACACCGAGACCGACTCGCTCGACCCGATGCGCGCCCGCATCGTCGGGCTGAGCTTCGCGGTGCGGCCGGGCGAGGCCTGCTACATCCCGCTGGCGCACGACTACGCCGACGCGCCGGTGCAGTTGCCGCTGGACGAGGTGCTGGCGCTGCTGAAGCCGTGGCTGGAGGATGCCGCGGCGGCCAAGCTCGGCCAGAACATCAAGTACGACACCCACGTCTTCGCCAACCACGGCATCACGGTGCGCGGCTACCGGCACGACACGATGCTGCAGAGCTACGTGCTGGAGGCGCACAAGCCGCACGGGCTGGAGAGCCTGGCCCAGCGCCACCTCGGCCGCAGCGGGTTGAGCTACGAAGACCTCTGCGGCAAGGGCGCGCACCAGATCCCTTTCAGTCAGGTGGACATCGCCCACGCCTCGCGCTATTCCGGCGAGGACAGCGAGATGACGATGCAGGTCCACCAGACGCTGTGGCCCGACCTGAGCGCGCCGGACCATGCCGGCATGCGCCATGTCTACGAACACATCGAGGTGCCGACCTCGGCCGTGCTCGGCCGCATGGAGCGCCACGGCGTGCTGCTGGACGCGGCCGTGCTGGCGCGCCAGAGCCATGAACTCGCCGGCCGCCTGGTCGCGCTGGAGGCCCAGGCGCACGCGCTGGCGGGCCAGCCGTTCAACCTTGGCAGCCCCAAGCAGCTCGGCGAGATCCTGTTCGTCAAGCAGGGCCTGCCGGTGAAGAAGAAGACCGCCTCGGGCGCGCCGAGCACGGACGAGGAGGTGCTGCAGGAACTCGCGGCCGACTACCCGCTGCCGGCGACGCTGCTGGAATACCGCGGTCTCGCCAAGCTCAAGAGCACCTACACCGACAAGCTGCCGCAGATGGTCAACGCGGTCACGGGCCGCATCCACACCAACTATGCGCAGGCTGTGGCAGTGACCGGCCGGCTGGCGAGCAACGAGCCGAACCTGCAGAACATCCCCATCCGCACCGCGGAGGGCCGCCGTGTGCGCGAAGCCTTCATCGCGCCGCCCGGCCACCGGCTGATGAGCGCCGACTACTCGCAGATCGAGCTGCGCATCATGGCGCACCTGTCGGACGACCCGGCGCTGCTGCGTGCCTTCGCCGATGGGCATGACGTGCACCGGGCGACGGCGAGCGAGGTGTTCGGCGTGCCGCTGGCGGAGGTGAGCAGCGAGCAGCGGCGCTACGCCAAGACCATCAACTTCGGGCTGATCTACGGCATGGGTGCCTTCGGGCTGGCGCAGAGCCTGGGCATCGAGAACAAGGCGGCGCGGGACTACATCGACCGCTACTTCGCCCGCTATCCCGGCGTGAAGCGCTACATGGACGAGACGCGGGTGCTGGCGGCCGAGCAGGGGTATGTCGAGACGATCTTCGGTCGGCGCATCTACCTGATCGACATCCAGGGCGGCAGCGGCCCGCGCAAGGCCGCCGCCGAGCGTCAGGCGATCAACGCGCCGATGCAGGGCACGGCGTCCGACCTCATCAAGCTGGCGATGATCGCGGTGCAGGGCGCGCTTGACGCCGAGGGCCGCGCTACCCGTATGGTGATGCAGGTCCACGACGAACTCGTGCTGGAGGTGCCCGAGGCCGAACTCGACTGGGCGCGTGAGGCGATCCCGCGGCTGATGGCGGGGGTGGCGGCACTGAAGGTGCCGCTGCTGGCGGAGGTGGGCGTCGGGCTCAACTGGGACGAGGCGCACTGAGCGCCTGCAGGCGGCGCTTGGCCCGCTGCCAGAAGGTGTTCTGCGCCGCGAGGAACGTCCGCACCCGGGCCAGTGCGTGGGCGTCGACGTGGCCTGCGTCGGGCAGCCGGGTCAGGGGCTGGTGGGGCAATGTGCCTTTGGGGTCGTAGGGTGAGCCGCCCACGCCGCAGTGCACGCCGGTGCCGTCGAAACCCTCGTTGTGCACCAGGCTGTGGCGTGGATAGAGCGTCATGCCGCCCTCCATGAACATGCTCAGGTACCAGCGGATGAACCAGGAGTCGGCCTTGCCGGCGCGCTGGCGCTTCAGGATCGAGAAGTAGGGAAACGCGCCGTCCACATCGAACTGGCGCCGCAGCCCCGGTTGTGCGGCCAGCGTCTGGAAATCGCGCATGTCCGGGTCGAACCGCTGCCAGGCCCGCTCCCAGGTGGCCCAGCCCCAGGAGCAGGCCATCGGCAGAAACACGGCGTCGTCCTGGCTGCCGGGATCGACGGGGTACATGTGGCCAGAGACCTGCATGACGCCGACATCGTCGGCGTAGCGCTGCAGCGAATGGTTCATGAAGGCCAGGAAGGTCGGCGCCAGCACGAGGTCGTCCTCGACCACGACGACACGGCCGTGTGCCTGCACCACCTGCGTCACGCCTGCGATCACCGAACGGGCCAGCCCCTGGTTGGTCGCGGATTCGAACAGCACCTTGCGCGGATGTTTCAGTGTCCGGGCGATGCGGCGGACTTCGGCGACGGCCGCGGCGTCGGCCGTGCCCTTGGCGCCATCGCAGAACAGGTAGAGCGGGCTGTCGAGGAACTCCGGGTTCTCCGCAAGCGACGCCAGGCAGCGCTGTGTGTGCTGGGGCCGGTGGTAGAGGAACAGGGCGATCGGCGCGTGGGTGTGCAGGCTCTGTGCAGCGGTGGGCATCGGATGCATCCTCGCCGTGTCACGGAAACGGACTTTCGTGGGTGAAGGCGGCGAAAACTGCAGGACGGACATGGAGGCGGGCTAGGGCTGGCGAGCGGCAAGAGATCCCACCGGCAACTGAATTCCCCTGTCCGATGGGTGACGGTGCGACTCTACCCATGCCCGTTGCCGCAAAACCGCTCTGATCGCATGGCGGCTCCCTGGTTCAGGGGATTGGTGCCCGCAAGATCTTGTGCAGCCGTGAAATCCCGCCTGTATCGGCTTGCTGGCGTCAGGGACTCTGCGTCCCGCTTGCGCAGTGCGCCTGCAGCGTGGCGTGCAGCGCGATGAACTCCTGCGTCAGTCGGTGTTTCGGGTCGAGGTGCACCATGGGCAGTGCCTGCTCGTGCGACTCCTTGATCCGGACCGACGGCGACAGGTAGGGCTGCAGCACCGGCAGGCCTTCCGCGACCAGCTCCGCCACCACCTTGCGCGGCAGGCTGGCCCGAGCCTGGAACTGGTTGACGACAATGCCTTCGACCTGCAGCCTGCGGTTGTGGTCGGCCTGGATTTCCTGGATGTTCTCCAGCAGCGTGTAGAGCGCGCGCCGCGAGAAATCGTCGCAGTCGAAGGGCACCAGGCAGCGATCGGCGGCGATCAGCGCCGAGCGGGTGTAGAAGTTCAGCGCAGGCGGCGTGTCGATGTAGATGCGGTCGTAGCGGTCGGCCACTTCGTCCAGCGCGTCGCGCAGCTTGTAGATCTTGTAGCGCGATTCGAGCTTGCCGTGCAGTTCGTCCAGCGCCGGGCTGGAGGGCATCAGGTGCAGATGCTCGAACGGCGTGGGCACGATGAACTCGGCCGTGCTGCGCGGGTGCAGATTGAACTTGAGCGTCTGGTCGAAGAACCCGGCCAGATTGGCGCTCAGGGCATCGGCCTGGGCACCGAGCAGGTAGCGTGTGCTGTTGCCCTGGGCATCCAGGTCCAGCACCAGCGTGCGCAGCCCCTGTTGCGCACTGACGGCGGCGAGGTTGCAGGTGATGGTGGACTTGCCGACTCCACCCTTCTGATTGAAGACAACACGGCGCATGGGCTTGGTCCCGAGAGTTGACAAAACGGATCGCCGGATTGTGCCCAGTCTCTGGCCGGTCGCCTGCGTGGCCGATGCGTTGCACGGGTGCGACGCTCCTTCGGGCGGTCTGCCGCCATGGCGCCGGAGATGGCGCCCTGGTCCCCCTGGTACCGGGGGCCGCGTGTTCCTGCCTGTTGGCAGGCACCGCAGAATTTTCACATCGGGGGCTCTTGGCCTTCCGCCCCACCAGCCTCCCAGCCCACTTTCATCCTGTCGACGGACAGGCAACCACCATGGCGGACCCCTCTCTCACGATCCGGTTTTCAGGCTACTGGAATGAATACAACCGCGGGCTGATGCCGCAGCGCTCAGGCGTCTTCTGCGTCTACCGCGCCTATTTCGATGACCAGGCGAAGACGACCACCATGCGCGAGCTGCTCCATGTCGGCGCGGCCCCCGATGTCCATGCATGCCTCGCCGACCATGCGCAGATCCCCCGCTGGCGCGCTTGCCTGGGACCGACCGACAGCCTGTCCTTCACGTTCGGGTCGGTGGCATTGCCCGATCTGGCGGCCTGCGAGCTGGCGCTGGTGATGCAGCACCGGCCGCGCTGCAACCCGGACGTGCCCGCGGTCTACCCCTTCGGCCGTGTGACGCTGCGGCTCACCCACCGCACGCCGCTGCTGAACACCCGCTTCACGCTGGGCGCGCCCGCAGTGTCCGGCGTGATCGGGCGGCTGGGCGGGCCGCTGCTGCGCCGCGGGCTGGATTTCCTGCGCAGCCTCCAGCCTGGGTGAAGCGGCGTTTCCTTTTGTTGCGATCGAGATGGCGGGATGGCGACCGAAATCGAGAAATTTGTCGCATGCTTCTGGCCAATGTCCGCTGCCAACGCCCCCGCTGAGTCCCCCCCCGAGTCTGCTGCCCAGTGCGCGCAGCACGTGCGCGCCCACTGGATGGACTGGCCCTTCGGCGTGATCCGGTTCTGGGGATTTTCCGTGGTCCGGCCCAACGACCAGAGCCATGTCGTCGTGTCGGTGCTGGCCCAGGGGGAGCGCCTCGACCTGACGCTGGTGCATGAAAGCCGCCAGGGCCTCGCGCAGGTGCTGTCGATCTGGTCGCCGCAGGGCTGGCGAATCGACGCGGCGCAAGGGCTGGAGATCACACGGGCGGTGCGGGTGTCGCTGGGTGACTGTGTCGCCTGGGCAGAAGACGACACGCACTACCGGGTCCGCACGCCACGGGGCGAGGGCAGTTTTCCCATGCAGTCCGCTCCGGCCTTGTGGCTGGGGCGCTGATCCGTATTCGCATCCCTGTCTGTCTGTCTAGCCGCTTCTGCGAGGAGTTTCCGCCATGCTTGCCCGCCACGCCCTGTCCCGTGCCTTCCTGCCCCTGCTGGTCCTGCTCGGAGGCTGTGTCAGCCTCGATTCCGGCTCCGACGATGAGCGCCTGCCCACCCAGCTCCAGGGCAAGGCCGAGGTGCTCTCCACCACGGACGCCGACTACGCCCGCGCCGCCATCTCCTCCGCGGTCAAGCCGGCCGGGCAGGGCGGCATCGTCGAGGGCACCGTCATCCGCCTCAAGCAGGACGTGGCCGTCTGGCGCATGTGGAATGGCCCGGCCAAGCTCGACGCCAGCGGCCGCACCAACCGCATCGGCGGTTGGTGGTCCTACGACGCGCCCAAGGGCACGCAGGCGCAGTACCGCACTGCCTACGAGATCTGCAACGGCTGGAACGACCTGACCTGGGTCGCGAAATGTACGCTCAAGGCGGGTTCGGTCGTGGTGATCGGGCCGGGGCAGTCGGTGTCGGCGCAGACCTGTGGTGACCCGACGGGCGCCGAGACCTACCCGGCCAACCAGAAGGACTGGCAGACCTACGTGGACAAGCCGTGGGCCCGCCCGACCGAACTGGTCTGCCCGGCCGACACCGAGGACTACGAGGCGAACCCGACCGACATCTCGAAGGTCAAGACCGCGTCCTGAGGCGCGTTCACGGCGGGTCGGCGTGCAGCCGGTCGCGCTGCCACAGGTCCGGGAACCACCGGATCCACAGCCCCGCCACCACCAGCACGCCCACCCCGCCGAGCAGCACCGAGCCCACCGGCCCGAGCAGCGCGGCGGTGGCGCCAGACTCGAACTCGCCGAGCTGGTTGCTCGCGCCGATGAAGATCGCGTTCACGGCGCTGACCCGGCCGCGCATGGCGTCGGGCGTGCCGAGCTGCACCAGCGTCTGGCGGATCACGACGCTGACCATGTCGGCGCCCCCCGAGGCCAGCAGCGCCAGCAGCGACAGCCAGAACGTGGTGGACAGCGCGAACACCAGCAGGCACAGGCCGAACACCGCGACCGCGCCGATCAGCGTGCGCCCGACATGCCGCTCCAGCGGCCGGCGCGCCAGCCAGACCGAGACCAGCAGCGCCCCGGCCGCCGGGGCTGCCCGCAGCAGGCCCAGCCCCCACGGCCCCGTGTGCAGGATGTCCTTGGCGAACATCGGCAGCAGGGCCGTCGCCCCGCCGAGCAACACGGCGAACAGGTCCAGCGACATCGCACCCAGCATCACCGGCTGCCCGCGCAGGAAATGCACACCCGCCAGCACGCTGCGCCAGCTCGCCGGCTCGCGCGGGTTCGGCGGAGACTCATAGCGGATGCCCAGGGCCAGGCCGCACGCCAGCAGCAGGAAGCCCGTGCCGACCGCGTAGACCACGTCCGCGCCCGCCACGTAGAGGAAGCCGCCCAGCGCCGGCCCGCCAATGATCGCCACCTGCATGCCGCTGGAGCCGAATGCCACCGCCTGTCCGAGCAGGGCAGGTGGCACCAGCAGCGCCGGCAAGGCTTGGCTGGCCGGCATCTGAAAGGCCTTGGCCACGCCGAGCACGATCGACACGCAGAGGATCAGCTCCCGCGTCATCCAGCCGCCGTGCGTGGCCAGCGTCAGCGCGAGTGCCACGCACGCCTGCAGCAGCGTGGCGGCCATCATGATCCGGCCGCGGTGGAGACGGTCGGCGACATGACCGGCCGGCAGCGTCAGCAGCAGCGCTGGCAGGAACTGCGCCAGCCCTACCAGCCCCAAGTCCCAGGCGCTGCCGGTCAGGTCGTACATCTGCCAGCCCAGCGCCACCATGAGCATCTGCGCGGCGAGCTGCGCGCTCAGCCGGGTACACCAGAAGAAGACGTAGGCGCGGTGGCCGAGCAGGGCGGTCATGCCGGGTCGTGGCGACCGCTCACGAGCGGAACAGCCGCGAGTACTGCGCCTCGTGCTGCGCCGACAGGATGGCCAGCATCGGCGTGTGCGCCTGCCGGGCGCTGTCGGGCAGCGTCATCGCGTGTTCGACCTCGGCGGGGATGGCCTCGACCAGCGCGGCGAGGATGCGCTGGCCGGCGCTCTGGCCGAGCGGGACGGCCTTGAGCGCAGCCTGCACCATGTTCTCGGCCCAGCCGAACGCATGCGCCAGCAACGCCTCGCGCAATGGGGCGCCTGTGCGTTCCACCGCCAGCGCAAACGCCACCGGCCAGCTCGGTGCCGGTGTCAGCGCCGCCAGCACCGACACGCGCTCGTCGGGGAAGGCGTCCTCGGCATCCTGCGTCTTCAGCCAGGCGTACAGCGAGCGGCCCATCTGCTCGGTCTGCTGGCGGAACTCGCTGCTCTCGCGGGTCAGGCGCACCCAGTCGTTGAGTTCGGCGATGCGGGCGCTGTCCCGCTGGCGCCAGGCGGCGTGCGCCCGGGCGACGACGGCCAGGTCGGCACGCGCCAGCGCCAGGTGGAGCTGGTCGACCAGCCAGGTGGCGGCCGAGGCTTCGTCGGACACGAGGCCTGCGTCGATCGCCGCTTCCAGCCCCTCGGAATAGCTGAACCCGCCCACCGGCAGCGCGGGCGACGCCAGCCACATCAGTTGCAGCAGCGCCGACGGGGCCAGCGTCGGCGGCTTCGCGCGGACCCGCGGCATCAGTGGTCGTGGCCGCAGCCGGGGCCGTGGACGTGCGGGTGGGCGTGATCGTGGGCGGGCGCGGCGGCGCGGACGGGGATGTTCAGCGGCTTGCCGCGTGCCGGCGCGGCGGCCGGGGCGGGGTCGTGCGCTTCATGCGCGTGGTCGTGACCACCGTGGCCATGGCTGTGACCGCCCGCGGCATAGGCTCCGCCTTCAGGCTCGAACGCCGCCTGCTCCTCGGTGACGATCAGGTGCATCTGACGCAGCATGTCGGCCAGCACATGGTCGGGCTCGAACTTCAGGTGGTCCGGCTGCAGTTCGAGCTGCACATGCCGGTTGCCCAGGTGGTAGGCGGCGCGCACGAGGTCGAACGGCGTGCCATGTTCGCTGCACGGCCGCACGACCAGCACCGACTGCGGCGCCGCGAGCACGCGCACCATCGAGCCGTCCTCGGCGATCAGCACGTCGCCGCCACGCACCAGCGTGCCGCGTGGCAGGAAGACGCCGAGGTGGCGCCCGCTGCTGTCGGTTGCGTCGAAGCGGCTTTTCTGGCGCACGTCCCAGTCGAGTTCGACGGACGGGGCGCGCTTGAGGAGGACCTGGGCCAGACCCTGGCCGCCGGGGAGGAGTTTGTTGACGGTGAGCATGGCGCCTATTGTGCGGCGGCGCGGGCGATCTGGTGGCGCACCCAGTCGATCACGGCCGCCGGGTGGCTGAACTCGTCGGCCGAGCGCGCGGCGATGGCCGGGAAGCGCGCGTTCCACATCTTCGACAGCGTCGTGCCCGGGCCGAGTTCCAGCACGCACGACACGCCGCGTTCGGCCACCGCCTCCATGCAGCGGTCCCACGGCACCGTCTGCGCCACCTGCCGGGCGAAGGCGTCGCGCAGCGCGGCCGGTCGGCGCACGGCTTCGCCCGTGGCGTTGCAGACCAGCGCGGTGCGGGGCAGGGAGAAGGTGCGCGCCTCGACCACGGCGGCGAGCGCCAGCACCGCCTCGGCCAGCATCGGCGTGTGCGAGGCGATCTGCACGCCGAGCCGGGTGCAGGAGACGCCGTCCGCGACGAGTTCATGCTCGGCCGCCGCCAGCGCAGTCGCCGGGCCGCCGACGACGTGGCGCTGCGGCCCGAGCCGGATGGCGATGGTGAGGCCGTGGCGCTGCAGCACCGGCGCCAGCGCGTCCGCCGCCAGCTCCCGCACGGCGAGCAGGCCGCCAGCCGGGTGCTGCGCGGCGGCGGCGTCCATCGCCTGCGCGCGGGCCAGCGCGAGGTCCATCGCCGTGTCGGCGTCGAACACGCCGGCGATGCTGAACGCGGCGACCTCGCCGACGCTGTAGCCGGCGACCGCCGCCGGGGCCGGCAGGTCCGCCCGCAGCCGCGCCCACAGCGCCAGCGCCAGACCCGTGATCAGCGGCTGGGCCACGGCGTTGCGTGTCGCCCAGCGGGGGTCGTTCAGCCGGGTGCGCCAGTCGGTGCCCAGCGCGGCGGCGAGACGGTCCAATGTCGGATCCGTCGTCGTGTGCAGCCGTTCGTGTGTCAACAGCCACGGCAGCATCACGGCATGCTGTGTGCCTTGACCTGGGATGAGGAGTCCCAGGCTCATGCGCTGGCGTGGGTGCCCGCGTTCGCGGGCATGACGGCCAGGGGGCTGATACGCAGCACCCAGAGCGCCGCCGCCAGCACATCGGCCGACCCGCCGGGCGACAGGCGCCGGGCGACGAAGTGGCGGTGGATCGCCTCGGCCCGCGCGACCGCGTCGGGTTGCCGCACCCCGCCGTCGGCGAGGTAATCCCGCGCCAGCCGCTGCGCGTCGCGCAGGCCGGTGAGGCCGCCGCGGTGGGCGAGGTTGGTGTCGTCGAGCGTGGCCACGGTGTGGAAGAAGGTCTGCAGCCGCGCCTCGCGGGGTGACAGGCCGGCGGCGCGGGCGGCTTGCAGCGCTGGCACCGCCACCTCGAACAGCACCGGCAGTCCGCGTGCCGCCTCTTCGCCCGCGCTGCGCAGGCCGAAGCGCTGCGCCACGCGCTGGCCGTTCGAGGCGCCCGTGTGGCCGCAGCGGCTGCGCAGCGCCTCGCCCCAACCGTCGCGCAGCGCGGCGCGCAGGCGGGCGGGTGTCGGGGTGGTGCCCTCGGCGTGCAGGCGACCCGCAGCGGCGCACAGCAACCCCAGGCTGAAGATCGCCCCGCGGTGGGTGTTGACGCCGCCGGTGGCGTGCAGCATCCGCGCTTCGGCGGCGAGGCCGAGCCGCTCCAGCGTGGCGAACGGGGCGTGCTGCGCGCCGGCTTCGGCGATGCGCACGAAGTAGTGGCGCAGCGCGAACAGGCTGCGCAGGAATGTGCCGGCGTCCATGTCGGCGTGGCTGCCGGTGTCGATGAACGAGACCAGCCCGGGCTTGGGGTAGAGCGCGAGTTCGTCGTAGAGCGCGACGGTGGCGGCGCGGCCGATGGCCTGCAGCCGCGCCTTGTCGTGTGCAGCCACGGCAGCCACGGCGGGCGCCGGACTCAACTGCTGGTCAGCCATGACGCCCCCCGCTCCAGCCGGACGCCGGTCCGGTGCTTGACGAGGACCGCGTCGGCCCGGCCCTTGCGCCACAGCCGCCATTCGCGCCACGCCACGGCCGCGCCGTCCGGCAGGCCGATCTCGCCGTCCAGCCGCGGGCCGCGCCAGTCGGCGGTGTCGAGCAGCGCCGTGGTGGCGTCCGCCTGCGCCGCGTCCTGCACCGGCAGCCACAGGTCGAGGTCCGAGCCGTCGCGCAGGTAGGCGAGCCCGGTGATCGCCTGCCAGCCGTGGCCGCCGTAGACCTGCGGCAGCACGCCCCGCGCGGTCAGCCGGTCGGCCAGCGCGGTCCAGGCCGCACGCACGGGCGCGGACAGCAGCGGCGTGATCGCGTCGGGCGTCGGGAAGCCGTGCGGACTGCGCAGCGCGTCCGCCGGGACCGACAGCGCGAGCCGCAGCCGCCCCCAGCACGTCGGCGCGGGCAGCCCGAGGGCGACCCGCCCGCCGTCGCCCACACGCTGCCGGGTGACCACCAGCGGCAGGTCGTGCGCCGCCCAATGCGCGAGCGCTGCCTGCGCCAGCGGTTCACGGTTTCCGGACTGAGCACCCGCCCAGCCTCCGGGTGTCAGGCGCACGAGCTGGTGGCGCTGCAGGTGCTGCAGCCCTGGCGGATCCGACACCATCACGCCGCGTTCAGCACCCGCTCGATCACCGACGCCGC
This sequence comes from Sphaerotilus sp., assembly GCF_034519685.1. Lineage (GTDB taxonomy): Bacteria > Pseudomonadota > Gammaproteobacteria > Burkholderiales > Burkholderiaceae_C > Sphaerotilus. The sequence continues at coordinate 1,089,117 of NZ_JAXHOF010000006.1, forward strand.
GAGCCGCCGCCCGCCGCGCGCCGCGCCGTCCACCGCCCGCGTGTCCGTGACCGGCGTGTCCGCCAGCGCCGCGCGCAGGCAAGCCGCCAGATCGTCTCGCCACAGCGCCCGCACGCCGCCCATCGCCACGTAGTTCTCCACCCCCGGCGCGAACACCGGGTTGTCCGCCGACAGCGCGGCCAGCATCGCCTCCGGCAGCTTTGTCACCCGCGCCATCGCCGGCAGGCGCATCACGCGGATCTCCGCCTCCGGCAGCGCGAAGCAGCCGTCCGCGATCAGCCCCGAGGTCAGGAAGCCGCCCGACAGCGCCTGGTCGTAGACGAGGCCGAGCACGCGGTGGCCCTGCCGGCGCGCCAGGTCGAGGCAGCAGCCCAGGTGCGCCATCGCGCGGTTGATGCCCATCCACTCGTCGCGGCGGCGCAGTTGCTGGCCCTGCGTGTCCACCAGCAGCAGGATCGGCCGCCCCGGGTGGTCGCGCAGCGTGTCGAGCACCCCGCGTGCCTGCGCCAGCGCGAGCCTCACGCCGATCGGGGCGTGGTTCGTCGTGCCGAGGACCGTGAGGGTCTGGCCGTCGAACTCGGCGTTGCCGTGCAGGAAATCGCCGTCGGCGACGAGGTGGTGCGCATCGCCGAACAGGCGGTGGGCGAGGGTGGGCCAGTCCATCGGGAGGCTTTCGGGTGACAGGAGACAGGAGACAGGTGTTCAGGGGTGGGCCGGCGTGGTCGCCAGCCGGTGGGCGAGCAGCGCGTGCTCGGCTTCGAGCGAATCCAGCGTCAGCGGCGCCGAGGCCGTCAGTGCGTCGATCGCCGCCGCGCGGAAGGCGGCCACGTCGTCGTCCACCAGCCGGTCGCAGTCACCGCTCTCGACGCGGTGGCGCCCGCCGGTCGTGCGCCAGACCAGCGCGCGGTCGCGCGAGTCGAACTCGTCCACGCCGTGCGAGGCCTCGATCACCTCCGGCCCGGACATCGCCAGCCGCCCCGTCTCGCTGATGACGAGGTGGTCCGCGCAGCGCGCCACCAGCCCCATGCCACCGAAGCAGCCGTTGGCGCCACCGATCAGCACGATCACCGGGATGCCCGCCGCCCGCACGTCCAGCACTGCGCGCATCACCTCCGACACCGCGATCAGCCCCGCATTCGCCTCGTGCAGCCGCACGCCGCCCGACTCCGCCAGCAGCACCACGCCTGCCGGCCGCTCGCGCAGCGCCCGCCGCAGCCAGCCGACCAGCTTGGCGCCATGCACCTCGCCGACGCCGCCGCCCATGAAACCGCCTTCCTGCGCCGCGACGAAGACCGGGTGGCCGTCCAGCCGCGCGCGGCCGATCACCACGCCGTCGTCGAAGGACGAAGGCACGCCGAGCTGTGCGAGGTGCGGGCTGGTGAGCCGCTCGGACGGGGGCAGCCATTCGTGGAAGCTGTCGGTGTCGCACAGCCGCGCCAGGCGCTCGCGGGCGGTGCATTCGGCGTAGCTGATGTTCATGCCGACACCTTCAGCCCGGCGACCGCCTGCTCCAGCCGCAGGCTCACCACCGCTGGCGTCGCGCCCATGTCATGGACCGAGACGGCCACGCCCGCCAGTTGGTGGCGCTCATGGAAATCGCGCACCACGGCGGCCCAGATCGGCTCGAAGCCCCGCGCCGAGGTCTCGACGCCGACGCTGCAGCGGTCATGCGAGGCGGGTTCGACCATCACCTCCAGATTGCCCGAGCCGACCACGCCGACCAGCACCGGCGCGAACGCGGCGGGGCGGCGGTGGCCGTCGAATTCGAACTGCATCGACTCGATGCTGGCGGAATTTGTCATCTCGTCACCGTCGTCATCACCAGTTCCTGAAGCGCACCGGCGGCTGGTACAGCCCGCCCGACGCCCGCACCAGATCGCGCATCGACCGCGCCGCCAGCAGGTTGCGTGTCGCGTCGCGCGGGTCGATGCCCAGGTCCGCCGGCCGCCGGATCACGCCGCGGTCGCGCAGGTTCTCCACCATGCGCCGGTCGCGCGCCAGCCCGACCGACGTGTAGCCCGCCACGCCCCGGATCGCCTGCTCGCGCTCCTCGTCGGTGCGGCACAGCAGCAGGTTGGCGATGCCTTCCTCGGTCAGCACATGCGTCACGTCGTCGCCGTAGACCATGATCGGCGGCAGGGCCATGTCCGCCTGCTCGGCCAAGGTCCAGGCGTCCAGCCGCTCGACAAAGGCGGGCTGCATGTGTTCGCGGAAGGTCTCGACCATCTGCACCACCAGCTTCTGGCCACGCGGCGTGCCACGGGCGCCGGTCAAACCTTCGCGGGCTTGGGCGCCGGCCTTGAGCCACGCGGGGCTGGCGTGGCGCCGTCCGCGTGCGTCAGATCCCATGTTCGGCGCGCCGCCGAAGCCGGTGATGCGGCCGAGTGTCGCGGTGGAGCTGTTGCCGGCGAGGTCCATCTGCAGCGTCGAGCCGATGAACAGGTCGCAGGCGTAGTGACCGGCCGCCTGCGAAAACGCCCGGTTGCTGCGCAGCGAGCCGTCCGGGCCGGTGAAGAACACGTCGGAGCGGGCGCGGATGTAGTCCTCCATGCCCAGTTCCGAGCCGAAGGAGTGGACCGACTGCACCCAGCCCGCCTCGATCGCCGGGATCAGCGCCGGGTGCGGGTTCAGCGCCCAGTGCTGGCAGACCTTGCCCTGCAACCCGAGCGACTCGCCATAGGTCGGCAGCAGCAGCTCGATCGCCGCCGTGTCGAAGCCGATGCCGTGGTTCAGCCGCTGCACGCCGTACTCGGCGTAGATGCCCTTGATGGCCATCATCGCCATCAGCACCTGGATCTCGCTGATCTGCGCCGGGTCGCGGGTGAACAGCGGCTCGATCACGTTGGGCCGAGGCGCCTGCACGACGAAGTCCACCCAGCCGGCGGGAACGTCCACACGCGGCACCCGGTCCACGACCTCGTTCACCTGCGCGATGACGAGGCCGCCGCTGAAGGCGGTCGCCTCGACGATGGCGGGCGTGTCTTCGGTGTTCGGGCCGGTGTAGAGGTTGCCGTCGGCGTCGGCGCTGTGCGCGGCGATCAGCGACACACGCGGCGTCAGATCGACGAAGTAGCGCGCGAACAGCTCCAGATAGGTGTGGATGGCGCCGATGCGGATCTGCCCCTGCGACACCAGCGCGGCCAGCCGCCCGCCCTGCGGCCCGGAGAACGAGAAGTCGAGCTTCGACGCGATGCCGAGGTCGAACACGTCCAGGTGCTCGGGCAGCGCGAGCACCGACTGCACCATGTGCAGGTCGTGTACGCGCTCGGGATCGACCTGCACCAGCGCCTTGGCCAGAAAGTCGGCCTGCTTCTGGTTGTTGCCCTCCAGGCAGACGCGGTCGCCCGACTCGATCACGGCGTGCAGCAGATCGACGACCGCGCCCGTCTCGACCCGCTTGCCGCGCAGGTGGGTGCCCAGGGTGTCGGCGGCGCGGGCGAGCCGGGCCTGCCGGTTCAGCGCGCGGTGGTTCCAGGTGCGGTCCATCGCCGAGTTCACTCCAGCTTGATGTTGCCGGCCTTGACGACGTCGGCCCAGCGCTTGGTCTCGGCCGCCACGAAGTCACCGAATTCCTTGCCGGCCATCGTCGGCGTCTCCGAGCCGATGCTGTTCCAGGTGGTCTTCAGCTCCGGGCTGCCCAGCGCGGTCTTCAGCTCGGCGGACATCTTGTCCACGACATCCTTGGGCGTGCCCTTGGGCGCCCACAGGCCGTACCACGTCGCCACCTTGTAGGTCGGCACGCCCGCTTCCGCCGCGGTCGGGATGTCCGGGAAGCCGGGTGCGCGCTTGTCGCCCGCCACTGCGATGGCGCGCAGCCGGCCGCTCTTGATGTGGGTCGCCGATGAACCGAGGCCGTCGAACATCATGTCGATCTGGCCGCCCATCAGGTCCTGCAGCGCGGGGCCGGCGCCGCGGTAGGGGATGTGGGTGATGAAGGTCTTGGTCTGCATCTTGAACAGCTCGCCGGCCAGGTGGTGCGACGAGCCGTTGCCGGCGGAGCCGTAGGTGAGCTGGCCGGGCTTGGAGCGGATGAAGGCGAGCAGCTCGTTCAGGTTCTTGGCAGGCACCTTCTGCGGGTTCACGACGATGACCTGCGGCACGCTGGAGACCAGCGCGACCGGGATGAAGTCGTTGAGCAGGTTGTAGTCGAGCTTGGGGTAGACGGCCGGCGCGATGGCGTGGTGGACGGCGCCCATGAACCAGGTGTAGCCGTCCGGTGCGGCCTTGGCCGCGACCCCGGCGCCGAGGTTGCCGCCGGCGCCGCCCTTGTTGTCGATGACGAGCTGCTGGCCGAGCTGTTTCGACAGCACCGCCGAGAGCGGGCGGGCGAAGGCGTCGGTGCCACCGCCGGCCGGGAAGGGCACGACCAGCGTCATCGGCTTGGTCGGCCAGGCGGTCTGCGCGGCCGCCGGCAGGCCGACGGCCAGCGTGCCCAGCAGGCCGAGGCCGGTCAGGCCCAGGGCGTGGCGACGGTTCAGGGGCAAAAACGAAGGCGAAGGCGTCTGGGTCATCGGTTGTCTCCGGAAAAGTTCTTTTCAACCATCAATGTATACATTGAACATTGAAATGGATGCAAATTCAATCCTGAGGGATACCCTTGGTGCCGCGCCGACCAAGCCTGAGACAATTCCGGCCATGAAGATCTCCGAGCGCCTGTGTGAAACCATCGAAGAGCTGATCGCCACCGGCGAGCTGGCGCCGGGCAGCGCGCTGGACGAGGCGATGCTGGTCGAGCGCTACGGGGTGTCGCGCACCCCCGTGCGGGAGGCGCTGATCCAGCTGGCCACGGAGGGGCTGGTGGAGCTGCGGCCACGGCGCGGCGCGGTGGTGGCGCAGGCCACGCCGCAGCGGCTGGTCGAGATGTTCGAGGTGATGGCGGAGCTGGAGGCGATGTGCGCGCGGCTGGCGGCGCGGCGGCTGCATGACGCGGACCTGGGCGCGCTGGAGGCGGCCCTGGTGCGCTGCGAGGCGGCCGCGGCCCAGCGCGATCCGGACGCCTACTTCTACGCCAACGAGGACTTCCACCGCGCGCTCTACGCTGCGTCGCACAACGACTTCCTGGTCGAGCAGACGCTGGCATTGCAGCGCAAGCTGCGCCCGTACCGGCGACTGCAACTGCGCGTGCGGCACCGGATGCAGCATTCGCTGGCCGAACACGCCGAGATCCTCGCCGCCTTGCGCGCGGGAGACGCGGACCAGGCAATGGCGGCGACGCAGCGCCACGTCGTCGTGCAGGGCGAGCGCTTCGCCGACCTGCTGGCGAGCCTGCAGCTGCTGACGGCGGCATAGCACGGTGCGGCGCTATGCTGACCACCATGGCACTCGACATCCTTGACACCCTCGAACTCCAGTCCGGCGACCACCCCGTCGCCAGCCTCCTCGTCCTGCACGGCCTCGGCGCCGACGGCAACGACTTCGTGCCCATCGCGCGCGAACTCGACCTGTCGGCGGTCGGCCCGGTGCGCTTCGTGTTCCCGCACGCGCCGATCCGGCCGGTCACCCTCAACGGCGGCATGAAGATGCGCGCCTGGTACGACCTCTACACACCGGAGCTGGTGCGCCGAGAGGACGAAGCCGGTCTGCGCGCCTCGATCGCCGATGTGCAGGCATTGCTCGACCGCGAGGCCGCGCGTGGCATCCCGCCGGAGCGCACGGTGCTGATGGGCTTCTCGCAGGGCTGCGCGATGGCGCTGCTGGCCGGTCTGCGCGCACCGCAGCGGCTGGCGGGCATCGCGGGTCTGTCCGGCTACCTGCCGCTGGCGGCCACCACCGCTGCCGAGCGCAGCGCCGCCAACCGGGACGTGCCGGTCTTCCTGGCGCACGGCCGCCACGACCCGGTCGTGGTGCCGGCGCGCGGCGAGGCGTCCCGCGACGCGCTGCTGGCGCTGGGGTATGACGTCGCATGGCACGACTACCCGATGGACCATTCGGTCTGCATGGAAGAGATCGAAGACCTCAACGTCTGGCTGCTGAAGGTGCTGGGCGCGCCCATCTGATCCAGGGCAAGGCTCGGTCATCCGCGCTGCACCCGCCGCGGGGCGGGGCGCCCATACTCGACACCGTACCCACCTGACCCGGGTGCACGGAGGTGTTGACCATGGCGAAGATCTCGAAGGCCCCGAAGACCCGGCTGAAGCGGCCCTTGGCCCTGTTGGCGGCCGCGACGGCAAGCGCTGCATTGCTGCTGGGTGGCTGCAGCGTCGAGTGGATGAACCTGCAGCCCGCCCGCGAGGTGGCCGAGCAGGCCAGACCGCCCGGCGCGGTCTACACCGGCTGGCGCGTCTACCAGGACAAGTGCGCCGCCTGCCACGGCGCGGAGCCGCTCGGCACCCCGCGCGCGCCGAACCTGGTCCTGCGGCTGCAGGATCTCGGGCCGCAGCGCTTCGCCAGCCTCGTGCTCACGCGCTACGACTTCAGCCTGCCGGGGATGCCGCCACGCAGCGATGCGCCGATTCCCGACGCGCTGATCGAGGCCGTCGTGGCCCGCAAGGCCGGCGACATCGCCATGCCGGCGTGGCAGGGCGAGCCGCGGGTCAACGCCCATGTCATGGATCTGTACGCCTACCTCTCGGCTCGCGCCCAAGGCACACAGGGCCCCGGTCGCCCGGCTCCCTGACGACCCTCCCACCCCGTCATCCTCGCGAACGCGAGGATCCACCCCTCTGGTCTGCCGGTTGCTTCAGGGCACCAGCACCAGCAGCCAGTTCACCAGCATCCGCGCATCGGCTTCGCTGATGGCGTTGGTGTTGGGGGGCATCGCCGTGGCGCCGGTCTTGCCGGTCCAGTGGCGGGCTTTCGGATTGGAGCCGGTCATCACGGTCTGGGTCAGCCGGTCCGAGGCGGTGGGGTCGTCGCGGTACTTCAGCGCGATCTCGCGCCAGGCCGGTGCGATCGGCGGCAGCCCATCGGCGCGCTTGGCGGCGGGCAGCACGCTGTGGCAGGCCATGCAGCCGCTGTCGGTGGCGAGCTTGAGCAGGGCCGCGTCGTTTTCAGCCGGGGTGGCGTGGACAGCGGCGGCGCCGGTGGCCAAGAGCAGCGACAGCAGGGCAAAGCGGGGCAGAGCGGGCATGGCAGAACACTTTCTTGAAGCGGAAGAACCGTTCGCAGCGTAGAGGGCCGACGTCCTCGCGGCTTGAGCAATATCAGGTTCGAGTGGAATGACCGCCCGTTGGGCCGTTCAGCACCACTGCCGCATCGCCAGACGGCCAGTGCGCCGATGAACTCGCTCGCGCAGGCTCCTTCAGAACAAGAAATACCGCTGCGCCATCGGCAAACTCGTCGCTGGCTCGCAGGTCAGCAACTGCCCGTCCGCCCGCACCGTGTAGGTCTGCGCGTCAATCTCCATCACCGGCAGGTAGTGGTTGTGCACCATGTCGGCCTTCTTCGCCGTGCGGCAGCCCTTCACCGCCGCCAGCGTCTTGCGCAGTCCATAGGCCGTGCCCACCCCGCCGGCCAGCGCCGACTGGCTGACGAAGCTCAGTGACGTGCGCGTGAGCGCGCCGCCGTAGGAGCCGAACATCGGCCGGTAATGCACCGGCTGCGGCGTCGGGATCGAGGCGTTCGGGTCGCCCATCGCGGCCATCGCGATGAAGCCGCCCTTGAGCACGAGGCTGGGCTTCACGCCGAAGAACGCCGGCTTCCAGAACACCAGATCCGCCCACTTGCCCACCTCGACCGAGCCGACCTCGTGGCTGATGCCGTGGGTGATCGCGGGGTTGATGGTGAGCTTGGCGAGGTAGCGCTTGATGCGGGCGTTGTCGTGGCGGTCCGAGTCGCCGGGCAGCTTGCCGCGCTGCGACTTCATCTTGTGCGCCGTCTGCCAGCAGCGGATCAGCACCTCGCCCACCCGGCCCATCGCCTGCGAGTCGGACGAGAACATGCTGATCGCGCCGAGGTCGTGCAGGATGTCCTCGGCGGCGATCGTCTCGCGGCGGATGCGCGACTCGGCAAACGCCAGGTCTTCGGCCAGCGACGCATCCAGGTGGTGACACACCATGAGCATGTCGAGGTGCTCATCCAGCGTGTTGATCGTGTAGGGCCGCGTCGGGTTGGTGGACGAGGGCAGCACATTGGCCTCGCCGACCACCTTCATGATGTCCGGGGCGTGGCCACCGCCGGCGCCTTCGGTGTGGAAGCTGTGGATGGTGCGGCCCTTGAAGGCGGCGACCGTGTCCTCGACGAAGCCGGATTCGTTGAGCGTGTCGGTGTGGATCGCCACCTGCACGTCGGTCTCCTCGGCCACGCTCAGGCAGTTGTCGATCGCCGCGGGCGTCGTGCCCCAGTCCTCGTGCAGCTTCAGGCCGATGGCGCCGGCGTCGATCTGCTGGCGCAGGGCCTCCGGCCGGCTCGCGTTGCCCTTGCCGAGGAAGCCGATGTTCATCGCGAAGGCGTCGGCCGCCTGCAGCATCCGGGCGATGTTCTCGGGGCCGGGGGTGCAGGTGGTCGCGAACGTGCCCGTCGCCGGACCCGTGCCGCCGCCGAGCATGGTGGTCACGCCCGAGGTCAGCGCCTCCTCGATCTGCTGCGGGCAGATGAAGTGGATGTGGCTGTCGATGGCACCGGCCGTGACGATCAGCCCTTCGGCGGCGATCACCTCGGTGCCGGGGCCGATGACGATGTCCACGCCGGGCTGCACGTCCGGGTTGCCGGCCTTGCCGATGGCGCAGATGCGGTGGCCACGCAGGCCGATGTCGGCCTTGACGATGCCCCAGTGGTCGAGGATCAGCGCATTGGTGATGACGCAGTCCACCGCGTCACCAGGGCCGGGGCCGTTCGGGCGCTGGCTCTGGCCCATGCCATCGCGGATGGTCTTGCCGCCGCCGAACTTGACTTCCTCGCCATAGCCGCCGGCCCGCAAGGTCAAGTCCTGTTCGACTTCGAGGATCAGGTCGGTGTCGGCCAGGCGCAGGCGGTCGCCCACCGTCGGGCCGAACATCTCGGCATAGGCGCGCCGCGGGAAGGTTGCAGAGGACGTGGTCATGTTCAGAGTGCTCCCTGCACGAGGCCGCGGAAGCCCCACACCTGCCGGTCTCCGGCGAAATCGCACAGCTCGACCGTCCGCTGCTGGCCCGGCTCGAAGCGCACCGCCAGCCCGCTGGCGATGTTCAGCCGCATGCCGTGGGCGGCGGTGCGGTCGAAGCGCAGGCCGGCGTTGGTCTCGGCGAAGTGGTAGTGCGAGCCGACCTGGATCGGCCGGTCGCTGGCGTTCTCGACCACGAGGGTCAGCGTGCGCCGGCCGGGGTTGAGGATGTGTTCGCCGTCGTCGGTGAAAAGTTCTCCGGGGATCATCGCGGGGCTCCGTGGGTGTGTCTGGTGCGTGTATCTGATTGATCAGCGCAGCAGCAGCGACGCACCGAACACGACCGAAGCCAGGCCCGCCACCCGTGGCAGCCAGACGCTGCGGCCCCGCAGCCCCAGGCCCAGCGCCAGCCCGGCCGCGTGCAGCAGCGCCGTGGCGAGCACCATGCCGGCCAGTGCCGCACCACCAGCGAGTTCACCGCCGTGCGCTGCTCCATGGAACAGCGCAAAACCGCCCACCAGCCCGGCGCCTGCCCAGGTCGGCAGCGACTGGCGCAGTGCGACCAGCAACCCGAGCACCAGCAGCGAGGCGGCGATCATCGGCTCGATCGCCGGGAACGCCACGTCGGCCGCCGCCATCAGGGCGCCCGCCAGCAGCAGTGAGGCAAAGCTCGCGGGCGCTGTGGCACAGGCCCGCCAGTCTGTGGTCCTGGCGGTCAGTGCGCTCCAGGCGCCGACCGCGACCATGGCCACCAGGTGGTCGATCCCGGTGAACGGGTGCGTGAAGCCGGCCGCAAAGCCGTGGTGATCACCAGCGTCGGCACCGACATGGGCCAAGGCCAGCGAGGGCAGGGCGACAGCAGCGCCTGTTGCAGCAAGACGGATCAGGTGTTTCATGGAAATGCCTTCTTGTGGTGCGTCGAATGCACTGTCATGCAATGGGTTGATGCACGGTCACCAATTTGGTGCCATCGGGGAATGTCGCTTCGACCTGGATCTCGGGAATCATCTCGGCGATGCCCTCCATCACGTCCGCACGGCGCAGGATGGTCTTGCCCTCGCTCATCAGCGCGGCCACGGTCTTGCCATCGCGGGCGCCTTCCATGATGGCGGCGGTGATCAGCGCGATGGCTTCCGGGTAGTTGAGCTTCAGTCCGCGGGCCATGCGGCGTTCGGCCAGCAGCGCGGCGGTGAAGATCAGCAGCTTGTCTTTCTCGCGGGGGGTGAGTTCCATGGCGGGGTGAAGTGGGCTGGTGCGTGGGCTGGTGCGTTTCTTGAGTGCGAGGGCGGCATGACCACCGCCGCCGGAAATTCAGCGATCTTGCCCGTACAGGCAGATTCCGGGCCAGCCCCTGCCAACCCGCAGGCCGCCGAGCCGGTGCAGCGTGTCATCAAGATCCGGCGCGACTACAACACCTGGGTCGCCAGCGAGACGCTGGAGGACTACGCGCTGCGCTTCACCCCGCGCAGCGCCCGGCGCTGGAGCATCGGCCGGGTGGCCAACACGGCGCTCGGCGGTGCGGCGTCGTTCCTGGTGCTGGAGGCGGTGGGCGCCACGCTGCTGGTGCGCTATGGCTTCACGAACGCGGCGCTGGCGATCCTGGCGACGGGCCTGGTGATCTTCCTGGCCGGGCTGCCGATCAGCGCCTATGCGGCGCGCCACGGTCTGGACATGGACCTGCTCACCCGCGGCGCCGGCTTCGGCTACATCGGCTCGACCATCACCTCGCTGATCTACGCGAGCTTCACCTTCATCTTCTTCGCGCTCGAAGCGGCGGTGATGGCCTATGCGCTGGAGCTGGCATTCGACATCCCGCTGGCGTGGGGCTATGGGGTCTGCGCCGCCGTGGTGCTGCCGCTGGTGACCCACGGGGTGACGGTGATCAGCCGGCTGCAGGTGTGGACGCAGCCGCTGTGGGCGCTGATGCTGGTGACGCCCTATGTCTTCGTGTTCCGCGAGAACCCGGGCGTGCTCGACGGGCTGCTCGGCTACGGCGGCGAGCGCGGGCTGACGGCGTTCGACCCGCTGGCGTTTGGCGCGGCGATGACGGTGGGCATCGCGCTGATCACGCAGATGGGCGAGCAGGCCGACTACCTGCGCTTCATGCCCGAGCGGACCCGCGACAACCGGGTGCGCTGGTGGGCGGGTGTGGTGGCGGGCGGGCCGGGCTGGGTGGTGCCCGGTGTGCTGAAGATGCTGGGCGGCGCGCTGCTGGCCTTCCTGACCATCGGCCACAGCGTGCCGGTGGAGCGGGCGGTCGATCCGAACCAGATGTACCTCACGGCCTACGAACACGTCTTCTCGCACTACGGCTGGGCGGTGGCTGCCACGGCGGTCTTCGTCATCATTTCGCAGGTCAAGATCAATGTGACCAACGCCTACGCAGGTTCGCTGGCGTGGTCCAACTTCTTCTCGCGCCTGACCCACAGCCACCCGGGGCGGGTGGTCTGGGTCGTCTTCAACACCGGCATCGCGCTGATGCTGATGGAGCTGGACGTGTTCCAGGCGCTGGGCCATGTGCTGGGCCTGTACGCCAACATCGCCATCAGCTGGATGATGGCGGTGGTGGCCGACCTGGTCATCAACAAGCCGCTGGGCCTGAGTCCGAAGGGCATCGAGTTCCGGCGCGCCCACCTGTGCGACATCAACCCGGTCGGCGTGGGCGCGATGGGCATCGCGTCGGCGGTGTCGGTGGCGGCGCACCTGGGGCTGTTCGGCGAGATGGCGCAGGCCTGGTCGGCGCTGATCGCGCTGGTGACGGCGCTGGTGGCGTCGCCGCTGCTCGCGTGGTGGACGGGCGGGCGCTGGTACCTCGCGCAGCGGGTGGGCGTGCCGGCCGACGAGGCGGGCCGCTACCGGCGCTATGCCCCGCCGCAGTCCTGCACCATCTGCGAGCGGGCCTACGAAGCCGAGGACATGGCGCACTGCCCCGCCTACGGCGGCGCGATTTGCTCGCTGTGCTGCACGCTGGACGCCCGCTGCCATGACCTGTGCAAGGTGCCCGAGGCGGGGCTGGCCGCGCAGTGGTCGGCGGTATTGCGCTGGCTGCTGCCGCGGGCGGTCTGGCCGTATCTGGACAAGGGGCTGGCGCACTACCTGCTGCTGATGCTGGTGACGCTGCCGCTGCTGGGCGGGTTGGCGGTGGCACGGCGGGCGCTGGTGCTGCCGACGCTGGCGCTGGTGGCCGGTGTCGTGGCGTGGTGGCTGGTGCTGGCGCACAAGAGCCGGCAGGTTGCGCAGGAAGAGGCCAACCGCCAGACCCAGGCGCTGCATGAGCAGACGCTGGCGCTGCGCCGCGAGATCGCCTCGCACCAGGAAACCGACCGCGCCCTGCAGCAGGCCAAGCGCCAGGCCGACGCCGCCAACCAGGCCAAGAGCCGCTACATCACCACCATCAGCCATGAGCTGCGCACGCCGCTGAACTCCATCCTCGGCTACGCGCAACTGCTGGAGGACGACGAGACCATGCCGCCCGCGCGCCAGCAGGCCGTCAGCGTCATCCGCCGTGGTGGCGACCACCTGCTGACGCTGATCGAGGGCACGCTCGACATCGCCCGCATCGAGAGCGGCAAGCTGCGGCTGGAGGTGCGCCCGATGCGCTTCGCCGAGGCGATGGATGAGATCGGCCGACTGTTCGCCCTGCAGGCCGCCGCCAAGGGCATCGCCTTCCGCTGCGAGTTCACCGGGCTGCCGGTCTGCGTGCGCGCCGACGAGAAGCGGCTGCGCCAGATCCTCATCAACATCGTCGGCAATGCGATCAAGTTCACCCGCGCGGGCGAGGTCGTGCTGCGGCTGCACCACGCCCGCGAGATGGCGCGCATCGAGGTCATCGACTCTGGCCCCGGCATGTCGCCCGAGGAGCTGGCGCGCATCTTCGAGCCCTTCGAGCGCGGCTCGGCCAGCGGCGGCGCGGTCACCGGCGGCGCTGGCCTCGGCCTGACCATCAGCAAGATGCTCACCGACCTGATGGGCGGCGAGCTGACGGTGGAGAGCACGCCCGGCGTCGGCACCACCTTCCGGCTACGGCTGTTCCTGCCCGAAGTGCGCGACGACCATCTGGTCGGGCCGGTGGCGCCGCCGCGTCGGCGCATCGGCTACGCGGGGCCACGTCGGTGCGTGCTGGTCGTGGACAACGAGGAGGTGGACCGGGGCCTGATCGTCAGCCTGCTGGCGCCGCTGGGGTTCACGATCCGGCAGGCGGCCAGCGGGGAGGCGTGTCTGGCGCTGCTGGAGGCCTGGCAGCATGGTGACGCGAACGGTGACGATGCTGGGTCGATGCCAGACGCGGTGTTCATGGACCTGGCGATGCCGGGGATCGACGGCTGGGAGACGCTGCGCCGGTTGCGGGCGCAGGGGCTGGGCGCGGTGCCGGCGGCGATCGTGTCGGCCAACGCCTTCGACAAGGGACTCGACAACGACGTCGGCATCACGCCGGCCGACTTCCTGGTCAAGCCGGTGCGGGTGGGCGAGCTGCTCGACTGGCTGGGGCGGCGGCTGGCGCTGGAGTGGGTCGAGACGATTCCGCCGGTGGCGCCGGGCGTGGCGCCACCGGCGGTGGTGCTGCCCGATGCGCCGCGGCTGCGGGCCTTGCAGGAGGCGGCGTCGCTCGGCCATGTGCGCGGCGTGCTGCGCCTGCTGGATGCGCTGGACACCGAGCGGCCCGAGTGCCGCGATTTTTCCGACCGCCTGCGCACGCTGGCGCGGCAGTTCCAACTGGATGCGATGAGCGGATTGCTCCGCAAGGCCCTTGATGACGCCCATGCCTGAACGAACCACCGACATTGTCCTGATCGTCGACGATGTCCCCGACAACCTGGCCGTGCTGCACGACGCGCTGGACGAGTCCGGCTACACCGTGCTGGTCGCGCAGGACGGACTGACCGCGCTGGACCGCGCCGTGCGCGCCCGGCCGGACGTCATCCTGCTGGACGCGGTGATGCCGGGCATGGACGGCTTCGAGGTGGCGCGCCGGCTGCGGGCCGACCCGCGCACGGCGCCGATCCCGATCATCTTCATGACCGGCCTGACGGAAACCGAGCATGTCGTGGCCGCCTTCGCCGCGGGCGGCACCGACTACGTCACCAAGCCCATCCGCGCCCGCGAGGTCATCGCCCGCATCACCGCCCACACGCTGGCCGCCCGCGAGCAGGCACAGGCCCGCAACGCGCTCGACGCCTTCGGCCATGCGACGCTGGTGGTGCGGCTGCTCGACGGGCGGCTGGTCTGGCAGACGGCGCTGGCGCGGCAGATGCTGGAGCTGCATTTCCAGTCGGACGGCCGGCGGGCCCCGACGCCGCTGCTGGACTGGATGCAGCACGCCGTGGCGCGGCTCGGTCCGGTGGACGGGCTGGTGCCGGGTTCGCCCTCGGTGACGCTGGAGACCCCCACCGGCCGGCGCCTGCGCTTCACATTGCACGAGGCGCTGAGCGAGGTCGAGTGGATGCTGGTGCTGCGCGAGGCCGACGACACGGCCGCGCTCGAAGCCCTGGCGATGGCCTTCGGGCTGACGCCCCGCGAAGCCGAGGCGCTCTACTGGATCGCCAAGGGCAAGACCAACCGCGACATCGGCGAGATCGTCGGCGCCAGCCCCGCGACGGTGAAGAAACACCTGGAGCATGTCTACGAGAAGCTCGGCGTCGAGACGCGCAACGCGGCGGCGGCGGTGGCGCTGGGCAAGGTGCCGCAGATCGGGCGGTGAGCCGGTGGGGGCACGCGGCGGCGCAGGGGCTGGGTGCCGGCTGTGATGCCTTGATCGCGGTCCTTCGTTGCCTTATCCGGTGGATTCCGGACAGATCAAGGGCACTGCCGGAAAGTAGGTTCGGTAGCGGGCGGGATCGCGGGTGAGCAGGGTCCAGCCTTCGGCCTGGGCCTGCGCTCCGATGAAGAAGTCGGGCAGTACGCCGGTCTTGGTGCTCTTGCGCTGGCGGTATGCCCAGAACGCCTGTCCCGCGAGGTAAGCCGCCGTGTCCGAGAGTGCCTGGTTCTTGATCTTGATCGGCCGCAGGAATGCCTTGAGCTGCGCATGGTTGTCGTAAAGCGCTGCCAGTTCGGCATAGATCACGGGGTTGATTGCCAATGGTCCCTGGTCGCGGGCCTGTTTGAGCTGCTGCCGGGACCAGTCCAGCCAGATGGGATCCTGGCGCCCGAGATCGATCCAGATGTTCGTGTCCACCAGGATCACGGCTGTCCCCAGTCGTCACCACGGGTCTGGCGGAGCCATGCATCCGTGCTGACGGCACGTGGAGCGCTCCCCACGAAGGCGTCGATCGGATCGATGGTGGCTTGCTGGCGGCGCTGGTGGGTACGCTGGGACTTCAGGTGTGCCTCCAGTGCCTGCTGCACGACAGCCGATTTGCTGAGGTGGGTCAATTCGCAGAACTGGGCCAGCTGGGTTTCTAGGGCGGGGGGCAGACGCACTGACAACATACCGACTCCTGGTGCATGGCAGAGGGGTTGAAACCCTCTGACTGTATGACAGATCTGTATGACGCATCAACGAGGTCACATCAAAAGAGGCACGCAAGAGGCACGCAGGAGATATGGGTGAGCCCAGATGGATTCCCGACGGCTCGCCCCCTACGCTGAATCCCAAGCCGACGCCTCCGATCTGAACCCCAGGCCCGCGTCGGCTGGGAGAGTGTCATGCGATTGACCGATGCTGCGACCACCGCGCTGTGGTCGCGTCTGCAAGCCTTCGAGCTGGACCCTCCGGGGTTGACCCGCACGATCAGCGCCCGTGTGGCCGAGGAACAGGGCTGGTCCGCCGCCCACACCCGGCGCGTGGTCGAGGAATACCGGCGCTTTCTGCTGCTGACGCAGGTGGTTGGCCGGCCGGTGTCGCCGTCGCGGGCGGTCGACGCGGTCTGGCACACGCACCTGCTGTATTCGCGGGACTACTGGGAGCGGCTGTGCGGCGAGGTGCTCGGCAAGCCGCTGCACCATGACCCGAACCCGGGTGGTGCCGACGAGGAAGCGCGCCACCACCTGCAGTATCTCGACACGCTGGCCGCCTATGAGCGGATCTTCGGCGAGGCGCCCCCGGCCGACCTCTGGACCCGCGGCCCGGCGGAGCCGCCCCGTTCACTGGACGGCCTGAGCGAGGATCTGGCGCTGAAGGCCAGGCTGATGGCCGGGGAGTTCCGGCCGAGCTTGCTGGCCCTGCTGTGCGGCGGGGAGGAGCGGGTGACGGCGACCGCGCTGGCGGGACTGCACCAGCGCGGGCTGGTGGGGTTTGTGTCCGGGCGGCCGGTGTTGTCGGATCGGGCGCCGCGCGCGTCGGATGACCTGACCGCTGAAGAGACGCAGGTCTGGCAGACGCTGCAGAGCGAGCAGGCCGCGGGCCGGTCGACGAAGCTGCCGCTGAAGATGGCCTATCCGGCGCTGACCCGGGAGGCGACCGAGCAGGGCCTGTGGCCGACGCCGAAGGACCATGCCGACCACATGGCGGCGCAGCGCGCCGACGCCTGGCGCAATCCGCTGCGCTGGTTGGCGCTGGGCATGGCGGTGATCCTGTGGATCGCGGGCCTGTGGATCTTCAGCGTGTTCATCGTCTGCTGGTGGGGATACACACTGCGCGAGGCCTACCGGGACACGGTGGTCCAGCGCACCGCCAAGGCCCGGCAAGTGGTCGAGGCCTTCACCGCCATGGTGCCCAAGGGCACGACGGTGTCCCTGCACAGCCCGCTCCTGGCGACGGTGGTGGCCGCGGGCGTGATCGGCGCGGCCACGGCGGCCGATCTGGAGCCGCTGCAGTCGGCCATCGTGCCGGGACGCCAGGAGGGTGGGGGCTGCGGTGGTGGCAGCGGTTGCAGCGGTGGCTCGGGTGGCGGGGATGGGGGCGGGGGAGGCTGTGGCGGGGGTGGTTCGGGTGGCGGTTGAGCCCGCCTGCGTCTACGCCATCTGGCGTATTTCACGATCTGACCCCGGCCGAGACACTGCGTGCATCCGATTCACCCGCTCACCAGCCCTCCCGGAGTCACCCCGTCATGAAATCTGTTGCTGTCGCTACCCGTCGCGCCTTTGCCCAGAAGCTCAGCGCCGTCGCCCTCGGCGTGGCCGTGACCACGCTGCCGCTGCTCGCCAACGCAGCCGACACCATCAAGGTCGGCATCCTGCATTCGCTGTCGGGCACCATGGCCATCTCGGAAACCGTCCTGAAGGACGTGGCCCTGATGACGATCGACGAGATCAACGCCAAGGGCGGCGTGCTCGGCAAGAAGCTGGAGCCGGTCGTCGTCGATCCGGCCTCCAACTGGCCGCTGTTCGCCGAGAAGGCCAAGCAGCTCATCGACCAGGACAAGGCCGTCGTGACCTTCGGCTGCTGGACCTCGGTGTCACGCAAGTCGGTGCTGCCGGTGTTCGAAGAGAAGAACTCGCTGCTGTTCTACCCGGTGCAGTACGAAGGCGAAGAGCTGTCGAAGAACGTGTTTTACACGGGTGCGGCGCCGAACCAGCAGGCCATTCCCGCGGTCGAGTACCTGATGAGCAAGGACGGCGGCTCGGCCAAGCGCTTCGTGCTGCTGGGCACCGACTACGTCTACCCGCGCACGACCAACAAGATCCTGCGCGCCTTCCTGAAGTCCAAGGGCGTGGCCGAGTCGGACATCATCGAGGAATACACCCCGTTCGGTCACTCCGACTACCAGTCGATCATCGCCAAGATCAAGAAGTTCTCCAGCGAAGGCAAGAAGACCGCCGTCATCTCGACCATCAACGGCGACTCCAACGTGCCCTTCTACAAGGAGCTGGGCAACCAGGGTCTGAAGGCGACCGACGTGCCGGTGGTGGCGTTCTCGGTGGGTGAGGAAGAGCTGCGCGGCGTGGACACCAAGCCGCTGGTGGGTCACCTGGCCGCATGGAACTACTTCATGTCGATCAAGAACCCGACCAACACCGCCTTCATCAAGCAGTGGAGCGACTACGCCAAGGCCAAGGGGCTGCCCGGCCACAAGGACAAGCCGCTGACCAACGACCCGATGGAAGCCACCTACATCGGCATCAAGATGTGGGCGCAGGCGGTCGAGAAGGCCAAGTCCACCGACACCGACAAGGTCATCGCCGCGATGGCCGGCCAGACCGTGAAGGCGCCGGGCGGCTTCACCTCCACGATGGACAAGGAAAACCACCACCTCCACAAGCCGGTCTTCATCGGCGAGATCAAGGCGGATGGCCAGTTCAACGTCGTGTGGAAGACCCCGGGCCCGGTCGTGGCCGACCCGTGGAGCGACTACATCGCCGAGAACAAGGGCAAGAAGAACGTGCCTGAGAAGAAGTGACCTTGTGATGTGGGTGCGGGCGGGAAGCCCCCACCCAACCCTCCCCCGCTGGGGGAGGGCTCCAGTCAAGCCATCCTCCTCTGTCTTCCTCCTCCCCCAGCGGGGGAGGCCGGGAGGGGGTCTTCGCACGCTGTGACCTCTGCAACCCCCGTGACCCACCTGCGAACACTCCTCCTCCTGGTCATGGCCCTCCTGGCGCCCGTCGCCCACGCGCTGACGCCCGACCAGGCCGCCGCCATCGCCATCGGCGACACCGACGCCCGCATCGCGGCGCTGAACCAGGCCGCCGCTGCAGCCGACCCCGAGCTGGTCCCCTTCGTGCGCGCCCTGCTGGACGGCGAGGTCAAGACCGCCGACGGCAAGGTCTATGTCGTGCAAGGCGACAAGACGGCGCCCGACACCGCCGAAGACGTCATCAACAACAACCGGATGCGCGGCGCACTCGAAGCCGCGCTCGGCGCATTGAAGCTCGTGTCACCCGACGTGCAGGTGCGCACCGAGGCGCTGGACGAGCTGCGCAAGCAGTCGCTCGAAGAGGCGCAACTGCCGCTGATCGAGAAGGCCTACGCCGCCGAGACCGACGCCAAGCTGAAGGCGCGGCTGGAGCTGATGCGCGCCACCATCCTGATCACCTCGACCGATCCGGCCAAGCGCCTGGCCGCCGCGCAGGCGCTGGCCGGCAGCAGCGAGCCGGCCGTCAAGAGCCTCATCCAGGAACGTCTCACCCCCGGCGCCGAGACCGACAACGCCGTGCGCGGCGCGCTGATGACCGCGCAGAGCGCCGTCGAAGGCCGGCTGGCCTGGGGCGAGCGGCTCGGTGTCGTGTTCACGGGCGTCAGCCTGGGCTCGATCCTGCTGCTGGTGGCGCTGGGACTGGCGATCACCTACGGCCTGATGGGCGTCATCAACATGGCCCATGGCGAGCTGATGATGATCGGCGCCTACGCCACCTACCTCGTGCAGAACCTGTTCCGCGCCTTCCTGCCCGGCCTGTTCGACTGGTACATCGTGCTGGCGATCCCCGCGTCGTTTGCCGTGGCGGCCCTCGTCGGCGCGGTGCTGGAGCGCACCGTGATCCGCTGGCTCTACGGCCGCCCGCTCGAAACCCTGCTCGCCACCTGGGGCATCTCGCTGGTGCTGATGCAGGGCGTGCGCACCCTGTTCGGCGCGCAGAACGTCGCGGTCGAGAACCCGTCGTGGCTCTCGGGCGGCGTGCAGGTGATGTCGAACCTGATCCTGCCGTACAACCGGCTCGCCATCGTCGCCTTCGCCTTCCTGGTGCTGGCCGGCGTGACGCTGATGATCAACCGGACGCGGCTGGGTCTCTTCGTGCGCGGCGTGACGCAGAACCGCCGCATGGCCGCCTGTGTCGGCATCAACACCGCCCGCATCGACACGGTCGCCTTCTCGCTCGGCGCCGGCATCGCCGGTCTGGCCGGCTGCGCGCTGAGCCAGGTCGGCAACGTCGGGCCGGACCTGGGGCAGAGCTACATCGTGGACGCCTTCATGGTGGTGGTCACGGGTGGCGTCGGCCAGCTCGCCGGCACGGTCTACGCCGCGCTGGGGCTGGGTGTCCTGAACAAGTTCCTCGAAGGCTTTGCCGGCGCGGTGCTGGCCAAGATCATGGTGCTGGTGTGCATCGTGGTCTTCATCCAGAAACGTCCGCAGGGTCTGTTCGCCATGAAGGGCCGGAGTGCAGAGGCATGAGCGCCGTGATGACCAATTCCCTCCTGGGCGCCAAGGGCTGGGCCGCCGTGATGGCCGCGGCCGTCACCGTGGTCGTGCTGGTGCCAATCCTGAACCTGCTGGTCCCGGCGGACAGCGCCTTCCACCTCAGCGACTACGCCGTCAGCCTGATCGCCAAGATCATGTGCTACGCCATCTGCGCGCTGGCGATGGACCTGATCTGGGGCTACACCGGCATCCTGTCGCTCGGCCACGGCCTGTTCTTCGCGCTCGGCGGCTACGCGATGGGCATGTACCTGATGCGCCAGATCGGTCGTGACGGCAACTACAAGAGCGACCTGCCGGACTTCATGGTCTTCCTCGACTGGAAGGAGTTGCCCTGGGCCTGGACCTTCTCGGACAGCTTCCTGTTCCAGATGCTGCTGGTCGTGCTGGTGCCGGGGCTGCTGGCGCTGGTGTTCGGCTTCTTCGCCTTCCGCTCGCGGATCAAGGGCGTGTATTTCTCGATCATCACGCAGGCGATGACCTTCGCCGCGATGCTGCTGTTCTTCCGCAACGAGACCGGTTTTGGCGGTAACAACGGCTTCACCGACTTCAAGCGCATCCTGGACATCCCGCTGGCGCAGCCCTCGACCCGCATGACGCTCTTCGTGCTCACGGGGCTGACGCTGATCGGCTTCTACCTGCTGGCGCGCTGGATCGTCGGCAGCAAGTACGGCCGCGTGCTCCAGGCCATCCGCGACGCCGAGACCCGCGTGATGTTCACCGGCTACGATCCGATCGCCTACAAGCTCAGCATCTGGACCTTCAGCGCGGTGATGTGCGGCGTGGCGGGCGCGCTCTACGTGCCGCAGGTGGGCATCATCAACCCGGGTGAAATGAGCGCGGCGGCGTCGATCGAGATCGCGATCTGGACGGCGGTCGGCGGGCGCGGCACCTTGATCGGCCCGATCCTCGGCGCCTTCTTCGTCAACGGCGCCAAGAGCTGGTTCACGCAGGTCTTCCCCGAGTTCTGGCTGTACTTCCTCGGCGCGCTGTTCATCGCGGTGACGCTGTTCCTGCCGCGCGGCATCGTCGGGTTGTTCGACAAGTTCTCGTCCTCGGCCAAGAAGGAGCCCCGCGCATGACGCCCGACCTGATGGAATCGATGTCCGCGCTGCGCGCGCGCCACGAAGCGCGGCTGGCGCAGACGCCGGGTGAGTCCGGCGACCGCGCCGCAGCGTTCGGGCGGCTGCTGAAGGGCGGCGAGCCGGATTTCACCCACGGGGTGGCGCTCTACCTTGACGACATCACGGTGAGCTTCGACGGCTTCAAGGCGCTGAATGCGCTGAGCCTGACGATCAACGTGGGCGAGCTGCGCTGCATCATCGGTCCGAACGGCGCCGGCAAGACGACCATGATGGACGTCATCACCGGCAAGACCCGCCCCGACAGCGGCAAGGCGTCGTTCGGCTCGACCATCGACCTGCTGCGCCTGCGCGAGAACGACATCGCGCAGATCGGCATTGGCCGCAAGTTCCAGAAGCCCACCGTCTACGAGCAGCTCAGCGTGTTCGAGAACCTGGAGCTGGCGCTGAAGGCCGACCGCCGCGCCCGCGCGAGCCTGTTCCACCGCCTCACCGGCACCCAGCTCGACCGCATCGGCGAGATCCTGGCGCTCATCCACCTCAAGGACGACGCGCAGCGCACGGCCGGACTGCTCTCGCACGGGCAGAAGCAGTGGCTGGAGATCGGCATGCTGCTGATGCAGGATCCGAAGCTGCTGCTGCTCGATGAGCCGGTTGCCGGCATGACCGACGAGGAAACCGAGCGCACCGCCGAGCTGTTCCTGTCGCTGGAAGGTCAGCACTCGCTGGTCGTGGTCGAGCACGACATGAAGTTCGTCGACCAGCTCACCGAGGGACGCAAGACCGTCACCGTGCTGCACGAAGGCAGCGTGCTGGCCGAAGGCAAGCTCCGCGACGTGCAGGCCAACGAGAAGGTGGTCGAGGTGTATCTCGGGCGGTGAGCGGGTTTCCCCCTCACCCCAGCCCTCTCCCCCGCTGGGGGAGAGGGAGCAAGGCACGGTCTCACACGGTCTCACAAGGTTTCAAGCCCATGCTCCAGGTCCACGGTCTGAATCAGTATTACGGCGGCTCGCACATCCTGCGCGGGCTCGATTTCGAGGCCAAGGTTGGCGAGGTGACGGTCATCCTCGGGCGCAACGGCGTGGGCAAGACCACGCTGCTGAAAAGCCTGATGGGCGTGGTGCCGGTCAAGTCCGGCACGGTCACGCTGGACGGCACCGACATCACCCGCGACACACCCTACGACCGCGTGCGCCGGGGCGTCGGCTACGTGCCGCAGGGCCGCGAGATCTTCGGCCGCCTCACAGTGGAGGACAACCTGCTGATGGGGCTGGCCTACAAGAAGTCGAGCACGCCGATCCCGGCCGAGCTGTTCGAGCTGTTCCCGGTGCTCAAGCAGATGATCCACCGCCGCGGCGGTGACCTGTCAGGTGGTCAGCAGCAGCAGTTGGCGATCGCCCGTGCGCTGGCGGCCGGGCCGAAGCTGCTGATCCTCGACGAGCCGACGGAAGGGATTCAGCCGAGCATCATCAAGGACATCGGCCGTGTGCTGCGCCTGCTGGCCGAGCGCGGCATGAACGGCCAGCGCATGGCCGTGGTGCTGGTCGAGCAGTACTACGACTTCGCCGAGGAGCTGGCGGACCAGTACCTGGTGATGGAGCGGGGCGAGGTCATCGCCCGTGGGCGCGGGCACGAGATGCAGGCCAACGGGGTGCGGCAGCTCATGTCGATCTGAGCGCGGGGGCCATGCCGCCGCGGGACGATTCGATTGCTTGATCTGGGTCAAGCGGCGGCTGTCTGGCAGGAGCCGACCGCGTGTGCAGGGGAACCTCTTGAGTCGCTGACGCTTCGTAGCGCATGCGGCGTGTCCACAGAGCAGTGGCGCGCACGCGCTTCGGTCCCTCGACACCAGGAGAAACGCCTTGCAGAAGCCACTGATTCCGATCGATGGTTCAGCGAGCGCCTTGCGCTCCTTGCACCATGCCATCGCCGAGCTGGAGGGCAGATCCGGCGTGCAGGTCCATCTGCTCAATGTGCAGACCCCGCCGGTGCATGCATTCCCGGGTAAGCTGGTGTCGCCGACGTTCATCATGCAGGAGCTTCGGCAGGACGGTGCCGCCTTGCTCGACCAGGCGCAGGCG
The DNA here is from genome assembly GCF_034519685.1 of Sphaerotilus sp. Taxonomy (GTDB): domain Bacteria; phylum Pseudomonadota; class Gammaproteobacteria; order Burkholderiales; family Burkholderiaceae_C; genus Sphaerotilus. The sequence continues at coordinate 1,112,305 of NZ_JAXHOF010000006.1, forward strand.
GTGGTCCATGCGGCTGGCCTGGTGTCCGTGTGCCATGTCCGCCTCGGGTATCCCGGTGACGAGATCGCCGCCTGTGCCTCGGAGTCGGGCTGTGACGGCATCGTGATGGGCACCCGCGGCATGGGGGCCGTGGCCGGTCTGCTGCTCGGCTCCGTGGCCACCAAGGTCGTGCATGTCACGCCGGTGCCGGTCACCCTGGTCAAGTGAGTGCCCTGACCCTGCACGGCCCGAACGCGCTCCTTGCCGTGGCTCTGGGCCACCGGGGTGATGCCGGGGTCATCCTGACGGTGGTGCTGTGGACCGAGGAGGCACGCGAGCTGTGGGTGCGCACGAACCGGCGGAGCCGCGCATGAGGAGGGCTGCGCCGTTCCGGCCCGCCTCACTGCGGCAGGCCCAGCCCGACCCCGGTGATGCGGCCCTGCGCCATGTCCCGCACCGCCAGCACGGCCGGCCCGAGCGTGACGGCATCGCCGACCACTGGCGGGCGCTTCAGGGCGGCGGCCATCCACACCGCCACCGGCAAGTGCGCATCGGGCGGCTCCGCGAGGCCATAGAAGGCACAGACCTCGACCAGCGGCAGTTCCGGATCGAGCACGAAGTCGCGGAAGACGGCGCGTGCCGCGCGCTCGTCGTCGGGCTCCGGCAAGGCCACGCCCAGGCGGCGTGCCAGCCAGCCGATGGTGCCTCCCTGCACCAGCAGCGAGGTGAGCACGACCACAAAGGCCACGTCGAAGAGCAGCACCGCGTGCGGCGTGCCCGCCAGCAGCGGGAACATCGCCAGCACGATGGGCACGGCGCCGCGCAGGCCGACCCAGGCGATGAACGTGGTCTCGCGCGGCGTGAAGCGGAACGGCCTCAGACACCACCACACCGCCAGCGGGCGGGCCACGAACATCAGGACGGCCGCCACGCCCAGTGCCGGCCACAGCGACTGCGCCAGCCGCGACGGCGTGGCCAGCAGCCCCAGCAGCACGAACATGCCCGCCTGCGCCAGCCAGGCATAGCCGTCGAGCACTGGCAGCGAGGGCGTCACCGAGGCAACGGCCCGGTTGGCCATGACCAGGCCGAACAGGTAGACCGCCAGGAAACCCGAGCCCCCGAGCAGGCCCGCACCCGCAAACACCGCCAGCCCGGCCGCCACCACCAGCAAGGCGAGCACACCGCCTCCCGCATCGCGTGCAGAGACCCGGTTCAGCAGTGCCGCGCCAGCCACACCGCTGAGCGCGCCCACCAGCGCGCCCCAGCCAAACTGCTGCACGAAGGTGATGGCGAGCGCGGTGGCGGCGGCGGTTCCCGTCGCCGGGGCCGGCCCTGTGGCAGCGCTCAGCAAGGCAATGAAGGCCAGTGTCAGGTAGACCGCCATGGGGTCGTTGACCCCCGACTCGATCTCCAGCGTGGCCGCCACCCGTTCGTTGAGCGTGACACCCGACCGGGTCAGCAGCGCAAACACCGCCGCTGCGTCGGTGGAGCCGACGATGGCCCCCAGCAGCAGTGCGGTGCCCCAGTCCACCCCCAGCAGGGGCACTGCGGCAGCAGCCGTGATGCCCGCACTGAGCAGTACCCCCGCAGTGGCCAGCATCGACGCTGGTTTCAGCCCGGTGCGAAATGTCGAAAAGGACGTGCGCAGGCCGCCGTCGAGCAAGATCACCGCCAGCGCCACGTTGCCGACCCAGAAGCTCAGGCGCACATCGTTGAAGACGTAGCCGCCAGGCCCGTCTTCACCGGCCAGCACGCCAGCGAGCAGGAACACCAGCAGGAACGAAAACCCGATGCGTGTGGAGAACAGGCCGGCCAGCGTGCTGGTGAACACCAGCACCGCAGCCGCCAGCAAAGGGATGTTCAGGAAGTCCATCGGCACAGTATCTGCGAAGGTCGACGCCGCACTGTCCACCACCGGGCCATGGCCCGTTTCTTGACCCCCTTACCGCCCGCCCACCATGCACGGTTCCTTTTCTGAGTTCGCTTTCCTGCTGCTGCTGTGTGCGCTGGCGGGTGCAGTCTTCGTCCGCTTGCGCCAGCCGGTGCTGATCGCCTACATCGTCGTCGGCATCGCGGTGGGGCCGGCCGGCTTCGGACTGGTTGCAGCCCACGACCAGATCGACCTGCTCGCCCAGGTGGGTGTGGCGGTGCTGCTGTTCGCCGTGGGTCTGAAGCTGGACCTGCACCACATCCGCCACATCGGGCCGGTGGCGCTGGCCACCGGGCTGGGGCAACTGACCTTCACCATCGTGATCGGGTTCGCGTTGACGCTGGCGCTGGGCAAGGGCTGGCTTGAGGCCCTGTATGTGGCCGTGGCGCTCACGTTTTCCAGCACGATCATCATCGTCAAGCTGCTGTCGGACAAGCGTGAGCTGGACAGCCTGCATGGCCGCATCGCGGTGGGTTTCCTGATCGTGCAGGATCTGGCCGTGGTGATCGCCATGATGGCCATGAGCGCCCTGCGCGGCAGTGGCGAGGGCGGTGGGGCGGCGGGCTGGGGGGCGGTGCTGCTGTCGCTGTCATGGCGCCTGGCCGTGGCGGCCGTGGTCATGTTCGTGCTGATGCGCTGGGTGCTGCCGGTGGTGGTGGCCGCGATGGCGCGCTCCCAGGAGCTGCTGCTGGTGTTCGCCGTGGCCTGGGGCGTGGCCTTGGCGGCCCTGGGCGAGTGGACCGGTTTCAGCAAGGAGGCCGGGGCCTTTCTGGCCGGTTTCTCGCTGGCCTCCACGCCCTACCGCGAGGCCATGAATGCACGGCTGACCGGCATCCGCGACTTCCTGCTGCTGTTCTTCTTCATCGACCTTGGGGCCAAGCTCGATTTCTCGACGCTGGGCGCCGAGACCGTGCCGGCGATCGTGCTGTCGCTGTTCGTGCTCATCGGCAATCCGCTGATCGTGATGGCCATCATGGGCTTCATGGGCTACCGCCGTCGCACCGGGTTCCTGGCCGGCCTGACGGTGGCACAGATCAGCGAGTTCTCCATCGTCTTCGTGGCCATGGGCATCACGCTGGGGCATGTGGGGGTGCAGGCGCTCGGGCTGACCACCCTGGTGGGGCTGGTGACGATCACCGTGTCCACCTACATGATCCTGTACGCCCAGCCCTTGTACGAGCGGCTCGCACCCTGGCTGCGGGTGTTCGAGCGCGCCCACCCTTTCCGCGAGGTGGCAGCGCAGCCGCAGGACAGCGCCACGCGCTCGGCCGAGGTGATCGTGCTGGGCCTGGGGCGTTATGGGTGCCGCCTGTTCGAGCAGCTGCGGGCCGAGGGTGTCGCGGTCATCGGTGTCGACTTCGACCCCGAGGCGGTGCGCGCGCTGCAGGCCCGTGGCCTGCCGGTGGTGTTCGGCGACGGCGAGGATCCGGACTTCCTCGAATCGCTGCCGCTGCGGCAGACGCGCTGGGTGATCACGACCTTCCCGCAATGGGAGTCCAACCGGGCGCTGCTGCACGCGCTCCAGGTGGCGCACTACCATGGTCGGATCGTGGCGGCGGTGCGCGATGCTGCCCACGGGCATGCGCTGGCCGAGGCCGGCGTCGACCAGATCCTCAATCCCTTCGATGACGCGGCCGACCATGCGGCGGCGCGTCTGGCCCGAGACATCCGTGCATCGGAGAACGCACCATGACCCCCCGTGACCACATCGTCGCTGCCACCGACTTCTCGGCCCCCGCTCGCCATGCCGTCGACCGTGCCGCCCGTCTGGCGCACGAGACCGGTGCTGCGCTGACGCTGATGCATGTCCTGCCCGGTGGCGCGCTGCAGGAGCTGCGCCAATGGCTGGGGGCCGGCCACGCGATGGAGCAGCAACTGCACGACAGCACGCGGCAGCAGCTGCGCCAGCTGGCCGACGAGCTGAAGGCGACCCGGCAGGTGACCGCACAGACGGTCCACAGCATCGGCTCGGTGCTCGACGACATCCTCGTCGAGGCCAGCGTGCTGGACGCCGCACTGGTGGTCCTGGGCGCGCGCGGTGCAGGCTTCATGCGCCGCATGGTGCTGGGCAGCACGTCGGAGAGGCTGCTGCGCCGCACGACACGGCCTGTGCTGGTGGTGCGACAGACGCCGCATGCGCCCTACCGGCGTGTCCTGGTGGCCCTGGACTTCTCGCCCTGGTCGGCACAGGCCATCCGGCTGGCACGGCGCATGGCGCCGCACGCCCGGCTGCTGCTGCTGCTCCATGTCTACCAGGTGCCTTTCGAGGAGAAGCTGCAGTTCGCCGGCGTCGACACCGCCACCATCGACCACTATCGCCAACAGGCCCGCACGGAGGCCACCCGGCGTGTGCATGCGCTGGCGGCCGCCAGCGGGCTGAAACCGGGCCACTGGGAGCCCTGCATCGTCGAGGGGGATGCGTCCCAGCGCATCCTCGAACATGAACAGGACAAGGACTGTGACCTCGTCGTGCTGGGCAAGCATGGGCAGTCGGCCGCCGAGGATCTGCTGCTGGGCAGCGTGAGCAAGCATGTGCTGGCCGAGGGCAGCACCGACGTGCTGGTGTCCACGGCGCGTGTGGCATGACCTGGCGCGCGGGACCACTGCCGCGCGCGCTCGGCTGCCTGGCACTGGCCCTGCTGGTGCACGGCAGCGCACCGCCACCGGATGCCCTGCGGGCCGGGTTGGCGCTGTTCGTGCTGATCGGGGGCCTGTGGATGACGCAGGCGCTGCACCTGAGCGTCACCGCGCTGCTGGTGCCGCTGCTGGCCGTGCTGACGGGTCTGATGGACCTGCGCGCTGCGCTGGTGTCGTTTGCACACCCGATCATCTTCCTGTTCATGGGGGGCTTTGCGCTGGCCGCCGCACTGCATCGCCAGGGCCTGGACCGCCGGCTTGCGCTGGCCGTGCTTCGCCTGGCGGCGGGCCGGCGCGATGCCGCCGTGGCATGGCTGTTCGGACTGACGGCGTTGCTGTCGATGTGGATCAGCAACACGGCGACGGCCGCGATGCTGCTGCCGCTGGCCCTGGGCCTGCTGCGCGAGGAGGACGGGCCGCGCGAGCGGGCCTTCGTGCTGCTGGGCGTGGCCTACAGCGCCAGCATCGGCGGCATCGGCACGCTGGTGGGCAGCCCGCCCAACGCCATCGCGGCGGCACAGGCCGGCATCGGCTTTGCCGAATGGATGCGCTTCGGTGTGCCGCTGGTGCTGTTGCTGCTGCCGCTGATGGCCGGCATGCTCTTCCTGCTGCTCCGTCCTCGGCTGGGGGGACGCAGCCTGCTCCCTGATGGCCAGGGCGGCACACCGGCAACCCCCTGGACCCGCCCGCAGCGGGTCACCCTGGTCGTGTGCGGCCTCACGGCGGCGGGCTGGATCGGCGCGGCGCCGCTGGGACGTGCGCTGGGCATCACGGCCGACATCGACACGGCCGTCGCGTTGGCCGCGATCGTCGCGCTGGTGGCCACGGGGGCCATCGGCTGGCCCGACATCGAATCCCGGACGCAGTGGGGCGTGCTGCTGCTGTTCGGTGGCGGGCTGGCGCTGAGCGAGGTGATGGGGGTCAGCGGCGCGAGCCGCTTCCTGGCCGACGCACTCACCAACGCCTTGCAGGGCGCGCCGACCCTGGTGGTGCTGCTGGGGGTGGTGGCGTTCGTCGTGTTCCTGACCGAACTGGTCAGCAACACCGCGTCGGCCGCGCTGCTGGTGCCGATCTTCCTGGGCGTGGCGGGGGCGCTGGGCCTGCCACCGCCGCTGTTCGCTGCCGCCATCGCGGTGTCGGCCTCGTGCGCGTTCATGCTGCCGGTGGCCACACCGCCGAACGCCATCGTCTACGCCACCGAGCAAGTGCCGCAGGCCACGATGATGCGCTGCGGGCTGGTGCTGAATGCGGTGTGCATCGCGGTGATCGTGGCGACGGCCACCTGGGGGCTCGCATGATCGACGTGCAGGTTCTGGGCCTGATGGCCGGCGGGCTGGGCTTGTTCCTGCTCGGCATGGGCCTGATGACCGATGGCCTGAAGATGGCCGCCGGTCCGGCTCTGCACCACATCCTGGTCGGCGCCACGCGGACGAGGGCCCACGCCCTGGCCTCCGGGATGCTGGTCACGGCCCTGGTGCAGTCGTCCAGCGCCGTGACCGTGGCGGTGATCGGTTTTGTCAACGCGGGTCTGCTGGCGCTCGGGCCGGCGCTGTGGGTGCTGTTCGGCGCCAATGTCGGCACGACGATGACGGGCTGGATCGTGGCGCTGGTCGGGCTCAAGTTCAAGGTGGAGGCGCTGGCGATGCCGCTGGCGGGCCTGGGCGCGCTGTTGCGGCTCACCGGCGAGAACCGGCGCAGCGGCGCCATCGGCACCGCACTCGCAGGCTTCGGGCTGCTGTTCATGGGCATTGCCCTGCTGCAGGAGGCCTTTGCCGGGCTGGCTGGCCAGATGCGCCTGCCGCAGGGCGATGGGGTGTCCGCGGTGCTGGCGCAGATCGGCATCGGGGGACTGATGACGGTGCTGATGCAGTCGTCCAGCGCGGCCATGGCCATCACCCTCACCGCCACGCAGGGCGGGCTGATCGGTGTGCAGGGTGCCGCCGCCGTGGTGATCGGCGCCAACATCGGCACCACGGTGACGGCCCTGCTGGCGGTCATGGGCGCGACCTCGAATGCCCGCCGTGCGGCACTGGCGCACGTCGTGTTCAATCTGCTCACGGGCGTCGTCGCGTTACTGCTCCTGCCATGGCTCATGGGTGCGCTGGACCGCGCAAGCACGGCGCTCGGCCTGCCCGCTGATCCCACGACCCAGCTGGCCCTGTTCCACACCCTGTTCAATCTGATCGGCGTCTTGCTGATGTGGCCCCTGGCCGCCCGGCTCACGCACTGGCTGCAGCAGCGTTTTCGGGTCCGCGAGGAGGATGAAGCCCGCCCGCATTTCCTGGATGACACCGTGCTGGCCGTGCCCACGCTGGCGCTGGATGCGCTGGCGTGCGAGGTGGCCCGTGCCGGACAGGTGGTGGTCCGCATGAACCGGCAGGTGCTGGCCGGTGCGCAGGTGGGCACTCTGCAGCCGGACCAGCGGGTCTTCGCGGGCCTGGATGCCGCCGTCGAGCGTTTTGTCGAGCGGCTGCGCATCCGCTCGATGTCGCCGGTGGCCGGCGCGCGGCTGGCCGATCTGCTGCGCATCCAGCACCACCACGCGGCGGCCGCCGAGCTGGCGATGGCCGCCGCCGCGCTGCCGCCGCCGGACCTGACCGAGGCCCGCCTGGCCTCGGCCTCGGCCGGATGGCGCTCGGCCACGGACGCCTTGCTGGCGCGTTGCGCTGCGAGCGGCCCGACCGATGTCGCCGGCCTGGATGCCGACCTGGGGGCGATGGAGGTGCGCTATGGAGACCTCAAGGCCGACCTTCTGGCGGCCGGTGTCGATACCCGTCTGACGCTGGGTCAGATGGAGCAGGCCCTGCGCCGGTGCAGTGCACTGCGCCGGTCCGCCCAGCAACTGCACAGAGCCCAGCGACGCCTCGCGGGTGGAGGAGAACCATGAGACAGACGTTCATCATCGCCCTCGGGAGGTGTCCGACATGAGCGGGCTGCTGGGCATCGTGCTGGCACTGGGACTGTTGATCTGGCTCGCCTACCGCGGCATCAGCGTGCTCGTGCTCGGGCCGCTGTGTGCGCTGCTGGCGGTGCTGCTGGCGGGTGCGCCGCTGCTGGCCAGCTACACCCAGGTGTTCATGCCGGCACTGGGACGCTTCATCGTGGCGTTCTTCCCGCTGTTCCTGCTCGGCGCCATCTTCGGCAAGCTGATGGAGGACAGCGGCTCGGCACGCTCGATCGCCCACTGGCTGGTGGCGCGCCTGGGCAGCCAGCGCGCGATCCTGGCGGTCGTGCTGGCCTGCGCCGTGCTGACGTACGGGGGTGTCTCGTTGTTCGTCGTGGCCTTCGCCATGTATCCCGTCGCGGTCGCGCTGTTCCGTGCGGCCGACATTCCGAAGCGGTTGATCCCGGCCACCATCGCGCTGGGCGCCTTCACCTTCACCATGACCGCTTTGCCGGGCACGCCGGCCATCCAGAACGCCATCCCGATGCCCTATTTCGGCACCACCGCGTTTGCCGCGCCCGGCCTGGGCGTGATCGCCGGCCTGGTCATGCTCGGGCTCGGCCTGGGCTGGCTGCGGCGTCGTGCCAGTGCGGCGCGTGCGGCGGGGGAGGGCTACGGCGCTCCTGCCCACGATGGCGATGACGAGGCGTCCGGCGCCTCTGCAGGGGCCGCGCTGCCCGCCATCGGGCCTGCGGTGGCGCCGGTGCTGGCGGTGATCGTGCTGAACTACCTGTTCAGCGCACACATCCTCCCCGCACTGGACACCAGCTACCTGGCACGGCCCGAATTCGGCGCCACTCCGATGGCGGCACTGCGTGGCCTGTGGGCGATCATTGCCGCGCTGGTGCTGTCGATCGTGCTGATGGCCGCACTCGACCGGCGCACGGTCGCCAGCCTGAACCTGTCGATCGGCGCTGGTGCCAATGCGTCGGTGATGCCGATGTTCAACACCGCCAGCCAGGTCGGCTTCGGCGCCGTGATCGCCTCGTTGCCGGCGTTTGCGCTGATCCGCGATGCCGTACTCGGGCTCGGCGGTGGCAATCCGCTGGTCTCGCTGTCCGTCGCGGTCAACATCCTGGCCGGCATCACGGGCTCGGCCTCGGGCGGCATGAGCATTGCGCTGGAGACATTGGGCGGCGCGTATGTCGAGATGGCGAATGTGGCGGGGGTGTCGATGGAGCTGATGCACCGGGTGACCGCGATCGCCACCGGGGGGCTGGATGCCCTGCCGCACAACGGCGCGGTGATCACGCTGCTGGGCATCTGCCACCTGTCCCATCGCCAGTCGTATGGGGACATTTTTGTCGTGGCCGTTGCGGTGCCGGTCGTGTCGCTGGCCACCGTGGTGGCACTGGGGACGCTAGTGGGGTCGTTCTGAGGACGGCATTGGGATAGGCGATGCCCGCGGTCACTCCCGCCACACCTCGTCCGCCAGCGTCCCCCGGTTCAGCTCCGCCCGCAGCGCCGCCCACCCCGGCAGCACCCGGTCCATCAGCGCCCGGAGCTGCGCGTCATGCCGCCGCACGATCAGGTGCGCCAGCTCATGCACGACGACGTACTCGATGCATGCCGGCCGCTGCCGCGCCAGATCGAGGTTGAGCCAGATCCGCCCGCTGGCCGGGGTGCAACTGCCCCATTTCGTCTTCATGCGCTTGATGCCCCAGGCGCTCGCCGCCACGCCGAGCACCGGCTGCCAGCGCGCCAGCAGCGCCGGGACCAGCGCCTTCAATTCCGCCCGGTACTAGGGCACGCTCTAAACTGAAGTGCAACACCGCAATGGAATCAACAGGTTGAGCCGATGGGACAAGAGTATTCAAGCCTGAGTCTGGAGGAGCGCACGCAGATTGGGCTGCTGGTCACGCAGAAGCTGACGCAGCGAGTGTTCTGGTCTCGGTTGGCTGAACACGCGGGGCGGAGCGTACCTTGCTCCGCGCCCAGCACAGGAATCGCACCTGGTGTTGAATATGATGCCAACCATCATCCATCCAGATGCAGGTGCCCGCCATGAGAACCACCGTCACCCTCGACGACGAGCTGTATGAACAGGCCCTCGCCATGGCCGATCCCACCATGGACAAGGCCGATCTTTTCCGGGAGGCGGTCAAGACCTTCGTGCGGGTGCAGGCGGCCAAGCGGCTGGCGGCGCTGGGTGGGGCCGTGCCGGACATGCAGGACGTGCCACGCCGCCAGGAAGCGCCTGCGGCGTGAGCGCCATGGCCTGCGTGCTCGTCGACACCTCCGTCTGGGTGGATCACTTTCGCCACCACAACGGCGCACTGGTGGCCCTGCTCAGCCTGGACATGGCCTGGACACACCCGATGGTGGTGGCCGAACTCGCTTGCGGGACACCCCCGGCACCACGCCAGCAGACACTCGACAATCTCAGGCAGCTCCAGCCCGTTCGGCAGGCCACGCTGTCTGAGGTGATGGCGCTGATCGAGCGCGAGCGCTTGTACGGGCTGGGATGCGGGCTGGTGGATCTGGTGCTGCTCGCCTCGACTTGCATCACGCCGGGGGCCACGCTGTGGACGCTGGACAAGCGGCTGGCCGGGCTGGCCGCACGGATGGGCGTGTGCCACGGGCCTGCTGCGCATTAGCGGCTGTCGGCTGTCTCGTGCCGGTTCGGGGCACTAGACTCCCGCGATGACTACGCCCCTCCGTTCCGCCCAGCCCCCCCGCGTCGCCGTCATCGGCGGCGGCCCCGCCGGCCTCATGGCCGCCGAAACCCTCCTCGCCGGCGGCGCCCGCGTCGCGCTCTACGACGCCATGCCCTCCGTCGGCCGCAAGTTCCTGCTGGCCGGCAAGGGTGGCCTGAACCTCACCCACGCCGAGCCCGCCGCCACCTTCCGCGCCCGCTACGCCGAGCGCCAGCCCGAGGTCTCCGCCTGGCTCGACCGGCTCGACGCCGACGGCCTGCGCGCCTGGGCGGGCGAACTGGGCATCTCCACCTTCGTCGGCAGCTCCGGCAAGGTCTTCCCGGCCGAGATGAAGGCCGCGCCGCTGCTGCGCGCCTGGCTGCACCGGCTGCGCGCGGCCGGCCTGACGCTGCACATGCGCCACCGCTGGAATGGCGCCCTGACCGCTGCACCTGCCGAGGCCACCGAGGCGGGCCGCTGGACACTCCAGTTCGACACCCCGACCGGCGCGAAGACCGTTCACGCCGACGCCGTCGTGCTGGCGCTGGGCGGCGCGAGCTGGGCGCGGCTCGGCTCGGACGGCGCGTGGCAGCCGTGGCTGGCGGGGCAGGGCGTGGATGTGCGCCCGCTGGTGCCGTCCAACTGCGGCTTCGACATCGCCTGGAGCTCCCACCTGCGGGACAAGCACGCCGGCGCGCCGCTCAAGGGCGTGCGCCTGACCTTCACCGACCGCCTCGGCCACCACTTCAGCCGCCTCGGCGAAGCCGTGGTCAGCGCGGACGGCCTCGAAGGCAACCTCGTCTATGCCGCATCCGCCTTGCTGCGCGACGAGATCGCGGCGAACGGCCACGCCGACCTGCACCTCGACCTGCTGCCCGCCAAGGACTTGCCGACGCTGACCGCCGCGCTGGCCAAGGGCCGCGGCGCCCGCTCAATGCCGAACCACCTGAAGGAGCAAGCCGGGCTGGCCGGCGTGAAGGCGGCGCTGCTGCGCGAGGGGCTGGACGCGGCGCAGTGGACCGCGCTGTGCGCCGACCCGGCTGCGCTGGCCGGTCGCATCAAGGCGCTGCCGCTGCGCCTGAACGCGCCGCGCCCGATCGACGAGGCGATCAGCAGCGCGGGCGGCGTGCGGCTGGAGGCGATGGACGCGGGGCTGATGCTCGCGGCGCTGCCGGGCGTGTGCTGCGCCGGCGAGATGCTCGACTGGGAAGCGCCGACCGGCGGCTACCTGCTGACGGCGTGTTTCGCGAGCGGGCGCGTGGCGGGGCAGGGTGTGCTGGACTGGTGGGCGGCGACAGGTGCCGCCACCGCCCCGGCTCAGGCCGTCTCGTCGCTGTAGACCAGCCGCGCCGCGCCGCGCGTCTGCGCCTTCCACCACGCCAGCGCGGCGTCGCTCGGGAAGAAGCGCACCGCATCGCCGAGGTCCACATCCCCAGTGGCCGTCGCGCGCTGGATGCGCAGGCGCACGTTCACGCCCTGCGGCCGGGTCTCCTCGCCGTACTCGGACGGCGGCGCCGGACGCGCCGGGTGGTCGGCCAGCAGTTGCTCGAACGCCGGCAGCGTGTCGGTCACCGGGACGAGCAGGTGCCGCGCCCGCTGGCTGCGCGCCGTGGCGAGGTCGGTGATCTGCTGCACGTTGAAGCGCAGACCGCCGCTGAAACGGTCGTTCTGCACCTTGCCGGTGAGGATGAGCAGCTCGTCGTCCTTGAGCTGCGCCAGGTGCGCGTTGAGCAGATCTTCGGCCACCACCGACTCGATCGCGGCGGTCTTGTCGTCGAACTTGAAGATCGCCGCCTTGCCGCGCTGACCATTCACGATGCGCAGGTCGGCGACGATGCCGGCCAGGGTCTGCGGCTCGCGGCTGTCCTGCGCGTCACCGATGCAGCGGCGGGCGAACTGGCGCACCTCGGCTTCGACCTGGTCGAACAGGTGGCCCGAGAAGTAGTAGCCCAGCGCCACCTTCTCGTGCGTCAGCCGCGTCTTCACGTCCCAGGTCTCGACGGCGGGGTAGTCCGGCTCGCGGGTCGAGCTGCCGTGGTTGTCGCCGGCATCGCCGAAGTCGAACAGGCCGCCCTGGTCCGCGTGCGCCGCCTGTGAATCGGCGTATTCGAGCGCGAGGCTGACGCTGGCGAGCAACTGCGCCCGGCCGTCGAGCCCGAGCGGGTGCAGCTTGTCGAAGGCACCGGCCTTGATGAGCGCCTCGATCACGCGCTTGTTGAGGCTCTTGCGGTCCACGCGGGCCGCGAAGTCGAAGATCGAGCGGAACGGCCCGCCCTCGGTGCGGGCGCGCAGGATGGCCTCGATGGCGCCCTGGCCCGTGCCTTTGACGGCGCCCAGGCCGTAGCGGATCAGCTTGTTGCCGGCCTTGCCCGGCGCCGGCTCGAAGCGGTAGACGCCGACGTTCACGTCCGGTGCCTCGAAGCCGATCCCGAAGTTCTTCATCGCATCGTCGCGCAGCACCTTGAGCTTGTCGGTGTCGTCGAGTTCGATGGTCATGTTGGCCGCGAAGAACTCGGCCGTGTGGTGGACCTTGATCCAGCCCGTGTGGTACGCCAAGAGCGAGTAGGCGGCGGCGTGCGACTTGTTGAAGCCGTAGCCCGCGAACTTCTCCATCAGGTCGAAGACCTCGTCGGCCTTGTCCTGGCTGATGTCCTTCTCGGCCGCGCCCTTGCGGAAGATGGCGCGGTGGGTGGCCATCTCGTCGGCCTTCTTCTTGCCCATCGCGCGGCGCAGCATGTCCGCGCCGCCCAGGCTGTAGCCGCCCAGCACCTGCGCGGTCTGCATCACCTGTTCCTGGTAGACCATGATCCCGTAGGTCTCGGCGAGCACCTTCTCCACCAGCGGGTGCGGGTACTCGACCACCTCGCGGCCGTGCTTGCGCGCGACGAAACTTGGGATCAGGTCCATCGGACCGGGGCGGTAGAGCGCGTTCAGCGCGATCAGGTCTTCCAGCCGGCTCGGCTTGGCGTCGCGCAGCATGCGCTGCATCCCGCCCGATTCGAACTGGAACACCGCCTCGGTCAGCCCGTCGGAGAACAGCCGGTAGACGGCGGCGTCGTCGAGCGGGATGGTCTCGAAGGCGAAGTCCTTGCGGTGTTCATGGCGGGTGACGATGAACTCCTTGGCGAGTTCGAGGATTGTCAGCGTCGCCAGTCCCAGGAAGTCGAACTTCACGAGGCCGATCGCCTCCACATCGTCCTTGTCGTACTGGCTGACCGCCGAGTCGCTGCCGGGCTGCTGGTACTGCGGGCAGAAGTCGGTGATCTTGCCCGGCGCGATCAGCACGCCGCCGGCGTGCATGCCGATGTTGCGCACCATGCCTTCCACGCGCATCGCCAGCTTGAGCAGCTCGGCCACCTCCTCCTCGTTCTTCTCGCGCACCTCCAGCTCGGGCGCTTCCTTGCGGGCGTAGATGACGCCGCCGTCCGGCTCGTCCGGCACCAGCGCGAGCGTCACCGACTTGCCCGGCGGGGCGGGGATCAGCTTGGCAATCGAGTCGACGTGCCCGTAGCCCATGCCGAGCACGCGGCCGATGTCGCGCAGCGCGGCCTTGGCCGCCATCGTGCCGAAGGTGGCGATCTGGCTCACGGCGGGGCGGCCGTAGCGCTCCTTGACGTAGTCGATGACGCGGTCGCGGTTGCCCTGGCAGAAGTCGATGTCGAAGTCGGGCATCGACACCCGCTCGGGGTTCAGGAAGCGCTCGAACAGCAGGTTGTATTGCAGCGGGTCGAGGTCGGTGATCGACAGCGCGTAGGCGACCAGCGAGCCGGCGCCGGACCCCCGCCCTGGGCCGACCGGGCAGCCGTTGGCTTTGGCCCAGCGGATGAAGTCCGACACGATCAGGAAGTAGCCGGGAAAGCCCATCTTCAGGATCGTCGTCAGCTCGAACTCCAGCCGCTCGACGTAGCGTGCGCGCTCCGCGTCGCGCTTGGCCACGTTCGGGTAGAGCAGCTTCAGGCGGTCCTCCAGGCCCTCGAAGGAGAGCTGGCGGAAGTAGTCGGCCATCGGCATCGGCGTGCCGTCGGCCAGCAGCGGCGTCGGGAAGTTCGGCAGTTGCGGCTTGCCCAGCACCAGCGTCAGGCTGCAGCGGCGCGCGATCTCGGCCGTGTTCTCCAGCGCAGCGGGCAGGTCGGCGAAGAGCGCGGCCATCTCGGCCTGCGTCTTGAAATGCTGGTCGCGGCCGAAGCGCCGCACGCGCTTGGCGTTGCCGATCGTGTCGCCTTCGGCCACGCAGACGCGCGCCTCGTGGGCGTCGAAGTCATCGGCTTCGAGGAACTGGATGGGGTGCGTGGCGACCACCGGCAGCTTGAGCTTGGCGGCCAGCGGCACGGTGGCGCGCACGTTGGCCTCGTGGCCGGGGAGCTGGGCGCGCTGCACCTCCAGATAGAAGCGCGTCGGGAACAGCGCCGCCAGCCGCTTCGCCAGATCACGCGCCCGGGGCTGATCCCCCATCGCCAGCGCCTGCCCCACGCAGCCCATCACGCCGCCGGACAGCACGATCAGCCCCTCGCCCAGTTCCTCCAGCCACGCCCACTTCAACCAGGCCTGGTTGTTGCGCTGCACGTTGGTGATCCAGGCCCGCGACAGCAACTCGCACAGGTTCAGGTAGCCCTGCCGGTTCTGCACCAGCAGCAGCAGCCGGGAAGGGGGCCGCGCATCGCCTGCGGTGGCCGGGCCTTCGGGTTCGAGCCAGATGTCCGCGCCCAGCAGCGGCTGCACGCCTTTCTTGCGGGCGGCGTTGTAGAACTTGATGGCGCCGAACAGGTTCGACAGGTCGGTGATGGCCATGGCGGCCTGGCCGTCCTTGGCGGCCGCCTTGACGGCGTCGTCGATCCGCAGGGTGCCATCGACGACGGAGTATTCGGTGTGGGTGCGCAGGTGGACAAAATGCATCCGGTGATTGTAGGCAGCGGCCTCACGGCGCGAGCCTGTCAAGGGGGTGGCCACGAATGTGCCGGATGTTCCTGATGTCGCGCAAAGTGCCAATTCCGACCCCGGGCTTGAATTGAGAATATCGCAAAATGGCGGCGCTTTACCCCCTCTGTCGTCGTTGCGATGTCGGTCTGCACGGGGTAAGTTGTCCGGCGTTCGACCCATACCCTCTTCACCTGCCGCTGCGGACCCCACGCGGCGGCGGTCTGCACGACTTGCATCCTAGGTACGACCATTACATGAACCATTTGATTCTCGGGCTCGGGGGAGCCGGTATCAGGGTCTGGCAGGCGCTGCAGCAGCGCCTGCAGGCCCGTGTGGAGGGCGGGCCGATCAGCCGTCGCCCGGCCGTCGAGGCGGTGTTGCTGGACACCGATGCCCGCCCGCTGGCCGACAACGCCCCGGGCTGGCGTGTCCTGGGTGTGCGCAGCATGCCGCCGGCCGCACAGCGCGTGTTGCTCACGGCCGATGGCGAGGCGCTCGCCAGCTTGCTGCAGGCCCGCACCGACCTGCGCTCCACCGTGGCACCGGACGGCACCGGCTGGATGGCGCGCCTGCAGCAGCTCGGCGCTGTGGACGGGCCGCTGTCGCGCGTGGCCCTGCGCCTGCCGGGCTGGCCGACACGCCGGCTCGGCCGGCTGCTGCTGTCGCTGCACCAGGCGCGTGTGCGCTGTGCCATCGATGCGGCCGTGCAGGCGCTGCAGGCCCGCACCTCCGACCCGACCCTCACCGTGCACGTCGTCGCCCACCTGGGGGGCACGACCGGCGCCGGTCTGCTGCTGGACATGCTGGCGCTGCTGCAGCGCCACCCGCCCGCGCAGCGCTTCGACGTGCAGGTCCATGTCGAGCTGCCGGACCTCGACACGGCGGGCGACCATCCGGCTCCCTTGTCCGAAGTCCAGGCCTATGCGGCACTGCGCGAGCTGCAGGCGGCCGCCCAGTCCGGCGCTTTCTCGCTGTGTTTCCTGGGGGCGATGACCGATGAGCGTGGTCTGCAGCCACGCGATGCCGCCGGTCGCGAGCAGCGGCTGGCGGACTGGCTGTTCCACCGGGTCGGCGAAGCGGCCTCTGCGTCGACGTCTGCCGCGGCCCGGCGGACGGGCGAATTTGCCGCCTATGGCGTGGCTGAACGCAGCGCCGACCGCCACGCCGTGCGCACCCACCTGAGCCACGAGCTGATGCTGCGGCTGCTGGCCCAGCTGCGCTACAACCACTGGCGCGCCGGCCTCGGCTTCGTCGCCCATCCGCGGGCCGGCGGCACGGAAGTCCTGGGTGATCTGCTGAACGCCTGGGGACTGAGCGAGGCGCATTTCCAGCTCGCCGTGCCCTTGCCCGAAATCGACGGCGATGCGCTGCCCACCCTCTCGATCGAGCAGGAGTGGAAGATGCTGGAGACGCACTTCGTCGGCCTGATCGCGCTGGTCGCACCCTCGCGCCGCATCAACGAGCTGCGCCGCCTGTTCGACCAGGGTCTGGCCGAGCGCTTCCGCGGCCAGGGCATCGAGGCCGTGTTCGACCAGCCCGACCACACGCTGCGCCGCCGTGCGGTGGTGGTGCGTCAGCGGGTCGAGACCAGCCTGTGGGAGGACTGGCGCCAGGGCCGGCGTGCCCTGCACGACTGCGGGCAGCTGCTGGCCACCGTGCTGGCCGATCTGGCCGACCGCATCGAGCCGATGCGCCAGGAGCAGCGCGGGCTGGAGACGCAGGCCACCGTGCTGAACCGACAGCTCGACACGCTGGAGCAGGCGGCCACCGGGCCGCTGCAGGCGCTGGGCCTGCTGCGGGGCGTGCGCGAGCGCGACCTGAACGAGGCGACGACACTGCTGCGCGAATATGCGCTGGCCCGCACCCGCTCCAGCGCCATCACGCTGAGCCTGCGGCTGCTGGCCGAGGTGCAGTCGCAGCTCACCACGCTGCAGGGCATGGTCGATGCGAGCGAGATGGCCGTGGCCACGCTGGCCGAGGAAACCGATGTCGCGGCCACTGCCGCCCTGCCGCCGCTCAATGTGGCCGACGCCGACGGCCGGCTCGACACCCGCGAGCTGCTGGCGCACTGGCGCACCCAGCTGGTCACCCGCGAGTCCGTGCAGCGTGAACACCTGCGGGTGTTGCGTACCGGCCTGTTCACGCAGCTGGGCGAGCAGGCCAGCTTCCGTGTGTTTGCGCAGCGTTTTGGCGAACAGGACACCTGCGACGCGCTGCTGGGCGCCTGCGCCCGGCGCCTGCCGCCGGCCGCGCTGCAGCCGGTGGTGTCTGCCGCCTGGGATGCCTGGGTGATGCGGCTGCACGGGGAGTCCGATGCTGCTGCGCGTGACCTCTCCAGTCTGCTGACCCGCGCCAGCGCCGGTCTGGCCTGGCTGCCGACGGTGGCCGGTCGGGACACGGCTGCGGTGGTGGTGCAGGATCTGCTGCGTGTGCCGGCGGCGCCGCAGCCCGACACGGCGCAGGAGGCCATGGCGGAGGCGTCCGGTGCGTCCGAGTCCTCGTCGTCCGAAGACGGCAGTGGGGACGGCAGTGGAGGCGCACTCGTGGTCGAGCGACCCGTGCAGCGTGCGGTGCCCGCACTGCCGAGCGTGGCCGAACTGGTCCACCGCATCGGCCGTGTGCAGACGCAGGTCCAGGAACTGCCGGAAGGACAGGGCGAGCTGGTGCTGCTGCGCACGGTGCGCGGTCTGCCGCTGCAGGCGCTGCCGCGGGTCCAGGAGCTGCACCTGCGCCATGAGGCCCACCGCCTGCAGGCCGGGCGGGCGGCGCTCTGGCTGCAGCTCGACGACCATGCCGAGCTGCCCGAACTGCTGGCCGCCGATGTGGACGCGCAGAAGGCGCGGGCCCGCTCGGTGGTGCTGCTGGCCGAGGCTTTCGGGCTGCTGCGCGAGGACAGCGATCCGGTCAGCGGCGAGCCGATGCTGCTGCATGTGCGGCTGGACGAGGACGGGTTCGAGCTGGACCGGGTCTGCCTGGGCCGTGGCCCGGTGGAGGCGGTGGAGCAGTCGCGCGAGCGCGTGCTGCACGACCTCCACGACGCGGTGACGCTGGCCCTGCAGGCGCAGGACATGCAGCAGATCCACACCCAGACCGCGTTGCGCGACGCGATGCGTCAGCGCATCGAGCTGCTGCGCAGCCAGGCCGCGCCTGTGCAGCGCGACGCCATCAGCCGCGACTGGAACGAAGCGGCCCGTGCCGCCATGAAACTGGCCAGACAGGAAACCGTGCAATGAGCCGAGGTGTGTGTACCAATTTGCCCGCCGCTTGCAGCCAGGCTGCAGCCCGGGCCGAACTGCCGTGTCCGGACCAGGATGCCCGCTGTCCGACGTGCGGCGCGGCCCTGCTGCCGCTGGGCGACGGTGGGCTGGAGCGCAAGGGCGCCGGTGCGTTGCGCTGGGTGTCGTCGTCGCTGGTCGTGGCGCTGGCGCTGGGAGCGGGCTGGACCTGGTGGTCCTCCGGGGCGACGTCCGGCGCGGCGGGGCAGGAGGCGAATGCCTCGTCGGTCTCTCCCGCCGCGCTGGCGGTGGCGCAGGCCGCCTCGGCCATCGAGAACGAGCCGCCCGGTGTCGGCACCCCCCAGGTCTTCACCCTGCACGGCATGGATGCCCTGGGCCCCCTGCTGAGCGCGGAGCTGCTGGAGGCCTTCCTGACGCAGGAGGGCCATGTGGAGGTCCACCGCAGTCCGCCGGATCCCCGTGGCGCCGTGCTGGTCTCTGCCCGGCGGCCCGGGGGACTGCGCCAGGACATCCGGCTCGAATTCGACGGAGGCTCCGCTGCGCCGAACGCGGCCAGCCTGCGCCGGGTCTCGTCGACTTCCGGGGACGAGCTGAAGGACAACCAGGTGCTGGTGGGCATGGACGCGCTCGCCGTGGTCGTGCACCCGGGCAATCCGATGGAGCGCATCAGCCTCTCGCAGCTGCGCGAGCTGCTCGGGGGGCGGGTGGTCGATGGCGCCAGGCTGGGGGGCACGGCCGGTCCGGTCCGGGTGAATGTGCGCAGCGAGGGCGCCGACAGCTGGACGCTGGTGTGGCACCAGGTGCTGGGCAGCGCGAGCGCGGCTGCGGATCTGCAGCGCCACGGCTCGGATGCGGACCTGGTCACCGCCGTCACGGCCGATGAGCACGCCCTCGGGCTGGTGCCGCTGTCGGCGGTCGGCTCGGCCAAGGTGCTGGCGGTGGTCGACTCGATCGGTTCGGTCTGGAAACCCACCCCCGAGTCGGTCGCGGCCGAACGTTACCCGTTGACACACCGGCTGGTGGTGCAGCTGCCGGCCGCACCGTCGCCGGTGGCCCTGCGTTATGCCCAGTTCCTGGCCGGTCCGGCCGGGCAGAGCCGGCTGCGCAGCGGTGGTCTGGCCAGCGCGGCGCCGGTGCTGATCGACCAGGCGAATGTGGGTCCGCTGGCGGTGGGTGCGGCCGTGAAGCAGCCCAAGGACTACCTCGCGCTGATCCGCGGCGCACAGCTGATGACCGGGCGCATCGGTTTTGCGTCCGAATCGGCCGAGCTGGACGCGGTGGCCCGTGCCGATGTCGACCGCCTGGCGCGCCAGCTCAAGGAGCAGGTGGCGGCCAAGCCGGTCTCGGTGATGGTGCTGGGCGTGGCCAACGACCCGGGCGGTTTCTGTGCCAACCGCACGCTGTCGGACCAGCGGGCCGCCAGCGTGGCGGATGCCCTGACGGCACAAGGTGTGCCGGTGCGGGTCGTGCGCGGTGTCGGCCGGTTCGCGCCGGCGCCGGTGGTCGGCGCCGAGGATGCGGCCCGCGAGCGCCGGGTCGAGGTCTGGGTGTCCGAGGCGCCCGTGCGCCAGCCGGCGCCGATCCGGTGCATCTCTGGCAACGGGCAGGTCGCCATGGTGGGGGCCGCGGCGTCGGCGCCTTGATGCCGTGACACGCGGCATGCAGCCTGCTTGATCTAGGCGGGGGGTGTTCGGGCGCCGGCCTTTCTACAATCGGCGCCGTGAACACCTCCACCCCCGCCCCCATCCTCAACATCTCCACCTACAAGTTCGTCACGCTGGTCGATCCCGAGACCTTGCGGGCCCAGTTGCAGGGCAACGCCGCGGCGAACCACCTCAAGGGCACGATCCTGCTGGCCGAGGAGGGCATCAACCTCTTCCTGGCCGGCCCGGCCGACGGTGTACGCAGCTTCGTGGCCTATCTGCGCACCGAACCGCGCTTCGCCGACCTGGCGCCCAAGGAAAGCTGGAGTGCCACCACGCCCTTCCTGCGCCTGAAGGTCAAGGTCAAGCGCGAGATCATCCGCATGAACCACCCGAGCATCCACCCCGAAGCGGGCCGTGCGCCGAGCGTGGCGCCCGCGGTGCTGGCGCGCTGGCTGGCGCAGGGCCATGACGACGATGGCCGTCCGGTCGTCACGCTCGACACCCGCAACGCCTTCGAGATCGACCATGGCACCTTCGTCGGCACGATCGACTGGCGCATCTCGAAGTTCAGCGAGTTTCCGCAGGCGGTGCTGGACCACCGCGCCGAGCTGGAGGGCAAGACCGTCGTGAGCTTCTGCACCGGCGGCATCCGCTGCGAGAAGGCGGCGATCTACCTGCAGGACATCGGCCTCGACCATGTCTACCAGCTCGAAGGCGGCATCCTGAAATACTTCGAGGAAACCGACGGCGCGCCCGGCTGGCAGGGCGGCTGCTTCGTCTTCGATGCACGCGAGGCGCTCGGGGCGCAGCTCACTCCGCTGCGGGCGGACGCGGGGACTCCACCGGTTCGTTGAGCACCGCCAGCACGTCGGAGTGGAACTCGCGCCGGAACAGCACGGCGATCACCCCCACGGTGCCCACCACGAACGCCAGCGGCGACAGCAGCCACAGCACCGTGGCGAAGCTCAGGTAGACCGCCCGCAGCCCGTCGTTGAAGGTTTCCGCCGCCAGCCCGAGGATGTGGCCGGCCCGCTCGGCATGGCGGCGGCGCAGGTCCGGGTCGGCGGCGGCCTCGAAGTCCTTGGCCGATGGGGTGGCGCCGATCAGCAGGGCGCCGAAGCTGTACTGCCGCATCGACCAGGTGAAGCGGAAGAAGGCATGCACGAAGATGCCGGTCAGCACCAGCAGCTTCAGGTCGAGCACCAGCGTGGTCGTCGGCGTGGTGAAGGGCAGGTCGTGCACCATCTCGGCCGTCTTGTCCCCGGCGCCGATCGCCGCGACCAGGCCGCCGATGATGAAGATCGTCGTCGAGGCGAAGAAGCTCGGGCTGGAGGCCATGCTCTGCGAGACCGCGGCGTCGACGATGCGGTTGTCGCGGAAGGTGGCCTCGTGCATCCAGTCCAGCCGCAGCCGGTTGGTGGTGGCCAGCACCGAAGGCCGCCGCTGTGAGCGCGCCTTGGCGAAGCGGACATAGCCGATCCAGCCGGTGAAGAAGGTCAGCAGCGCCAGCCAGTCGGCCAGCGGCAGCACCCGGAGTGCACGCATCAGGAAGTCCATGGCGGGACTGTAGCGCGCAGCGGACGGGCTGGCCGGTGGCCGGTGACCGGATCAGGCCTCCAGGTCGAACACCAGCACCTCGGCGTCTTCGCCCTGTCCGATCACCAGCCCGGACTCCTGCGCCAGCAGCAGCGCGTCGCCGGCTTCCAGCGCGTGGCCGTTGACCGTGAGCCGGCCGCGGGCCAGATGGACGTAGGCCTTGCGGGCGGGGTCGAGCGCCAGTGTGGCGGATTCGTCGCCGTCGAACTGGCCCGCCCACAGGCGTGCATCCGCATTGAGCTGCAGCGTGGCCTGCGCCGCGTCCGCCGCGCCGGCCGGCGCGCCGACCAGGTGCAGGCGCCCGCGCTTGTCGGCTGGCGCGATGGTCTGCTGGTCATAGCTCGGCGGCAGGTCGCGTGCGGCCGGCAGCAACCAGATCTGCAGCAAGTGCGCGGTCTCGGTGGCCTGGTTCATCTCGCTGTGGCGCACGCCGGTGCCCGCGCTCATGCGCTGGACCTCGCCGGGGCGGATGGCCGCGCCGTGGCCCAGGCTGTCGCGGTGGGTCAGCTCGCCGGCGAGCATGTAGGTGACGATCTCCATGTCGCGGTGGCCGTGCAGGCCGAAGCCGCGGTGGCCGGCGACGCGGTCGTCGTTGATGACCCGCAGATTGCCCCAGCCCATGTGCGCCGGGTCGAAGTAGTCGGCGAAGGAGAAGCTGTGGTAGCTGTCGAGCCAGCCGTGCTGGGCGTGGCCACGGGCGAGGGAGGGGCGCAGGGTGATCATGGCGGTGCCTTGTGTGGAGGTGTCCATGATGCGCGCCGGGGGTTCTGCCGAGGCGGCTGCGGCGTGATGGCATCATTCAAAAGACTTGAATTCCAGCGCCTGCGCGCCCCGCCGCCGATGACCGACCGCCGCCACGCCCTCACGCCCGAAGCCCTGGAGATGATGGACACCATCGCCCGCACCGGCAGCTTCGCTGCCGCCGCACGCGAGCTGGGCAAGGTGCCCTCGGCGCTCACCTACAGCGTGCGCCAGCTGGAGGAGGCGCTCGATGTGCTGCTGTTCGACCGCAGCTCGCGCCAGGCGCAGCTCACCGCGGCCGGTGCCGAGCTGCTGCACGAGGGCCGTCGGCTGCTGGCGCAGATGGACGCGGTCGCCAACCGGGTGCAGCGCGTGGCCACCGGCTGGGAGACGACGCTGGCGATCGCGGTGGACAACATCGTGGCGCCGCGGGCGATCTTCGACCTGATCGAGGCGTTCTATGCGCTGCGCTGCACCGAGTCGCCCGACGCCGGGCCGCTGCCGACACGGCTCAAGCTGCGCAACGAGGTGATGGCGGGCACGCTGGAGGCGCTGCTGAACGGCCATGCTGACCTGGTCATCGGCCTGGGGGTGGACGCGCCACTGCCGCAGGGCGTGCAGTCGGCGCCGCTGGGCACGCTGGAGATGCTGCTGGCGGTGGCGCCGCACCACCCGCTGGCGGCGCTGCCCGAGCCGCTGTCGCTGGAAACCGTGGCGCAGCACCGCGTCGTCGCCCTGGCCGACACCGCCCAGCGCCTGGACCGCCAGACCCACGGCATCCAGCCGGGGCAGGACGTGCTCACGGTGCCGTCGCTGGTGGCCAAGCTGGAGGCGCAGATCCGCGGCCTGGGCTGCGGCCGGCTGCCCGAGCCGCTGCTGCGCGCGCACGTCGCCGCCGGCCGGCTGGTCGTCAAGCGCACCGAGGCGCCGCCGACCCGGTTCGAGATGCGCTATGCGTGGCGCGGCGGGCCGGGCATGGGGCGGGCGCTGGCCTGGTGGCTGCAGCAACTGGAAAGCCCCGTGACGCGGCTGGCGCTGCTGGAGCAGCACGCCGGCCTCATCCTGTGAGCAGCGCAGGGGCCGCACCGGGCTACGTCGGCCGCTTCGCGCCGTCACCGACCGGGCCGCTGCACGCCGGCTCGATGGTCGCCGCGCTGGCCTCGTGGCTGGATGCGCGGGCGCACGGCGGGCGCTGGCTGGTGCGCATCGAGGACGTGGACACGCCACGCTGCATGCCCGGCGCGGATGCCGAGATCCTGCGCCAGCTCGCCGCCTGCGGGCTGCTGCCGGACGAGCCGCCGGTGTGGCAGTCGCGCCGCGGTGATCTGTACGGCCGCGCGCTGGAGGCGCTGCACGCGGCGGGTCTCGCGTATGGCTGCCGCTGCACGCGCCGCGAGATCGCGCTGGCGCTGGCCGCCGCGGGTCACGACCGCACGCGCCACGGCGAACTGGTCTATCCCGGCACCTGCCGTCCTGGGGGCGCGCGGCCCGTGCCGTGGGCCGAGGCGCGGGCGGTGCGGCTGCTGACCGTGCAGGCCGACGGCGCCGAGGTCTGCATCGACTGGCACGACGAGCGGCTTGGCCCGCAGCAGCAGAACCTCACCCGCGAGGTCGGCGACTTCGTGCTGCGCCGCGCGGACGGGCTGTGGGCCTACCAGCTCGCGGTGGTGGTCGACGATGCGGCACAGGGCGTGACCCATGTTGTCCGCGGCGAAGACCTGGCCGACAACACGCCGCGGCAGGTCTGGCTGCAGCGCTGCCTGGGCCTGCCGACGCCGCGTTACCGCCACACGCCGCTGGTGCGGGACGCGCAGGGAGAGAAGCTGTCCAAGCAGACCGGGGCGGCGGCGATCGACACGCACGCGCCGCTGGCGGTGCTGCAGGCGGCGGCGCGGGCGCTGGACTTGTCGGTACCTGTGCATATTGATGTGAGTCAATTCCTGATGGCCGCGGTACCGGCCTGGGCCAATCGGTGTCAAGTGTGACAAGCGTCGCATGGCGGTGAAAACTGGTGGCATGATCGCGCCCGTTTCCGCTTTTTCCCACACTTGCAAAGGTTTCCACATGATTTCCACCCCCTCGGGCCTGCAGTACGAAGACACGGTTGTCGGCACTGGTGAGACCGCGGTCGCGGGCCGCCAGGTCAGCGTCCACTACACCGGCTGGCTGCACGACGCCGCCGCCCCGAACGGCCGCGGCCGCAAGTTCGACTCCAGCAAAGACCGTGGCCAGCCCTTCCGCTTTGCGCTCGGCGCCGGCATGGTCATCGGCGGCTGGGACGAAGGCGTGCAGGGCATGCAGGTCGGCGGCACCCGCGTGCTGCTGATCCCGCCGAACCTGGGCTATGGCGCGCGTGGTGCCGGCGGCGTGATTCCGCCGAACGCGACGCTGGTGTTTGAGGTGGATTTCCTCGGGTATTGATGTGTTGCGCCCTCCCCCCAGCGGGGGGAGGGTTGGGGAGGGGGGTTGACGCTGCCGAGATGTCGGCTGACTTCCGAGGCCCCCTCCCGGCCTCCCCCCGCTGGGGGGAGGGGCAAGACAAGACTGGTCAGGGCGGGGCGAGTGCCTGTCGGATGCGGTCCAGCACGGCATCGGGTTGTCGCAGTAGCTGGGCATTGTCGAACCGCAGCATCCTGATGCCGTGTCGCCGCTGGAGCCAGTCGTCGCGCTCGGCGTCACGGGCCTGTCCGTCGGGGGTGTGGTGCTGTGCGCCATCCAGCTCGACCGCCAGCCGCACGACCGGACAGTAGAAATCGAGCACGAACCGGTCCACCGGATGCTGACGCCGAAAGCGCCAGCCGCCGAGCCGCCCGGCGCGCAAGTGCTCCCACAGCAGGCACTCGGCCTCTGTCATCTCCCGCCGAAGCCGCCGCGCTGCCAGCAGCAGCGGCCGGCTGACGGTCTCCGGCACCCAGATCCGGGGTTGTGCGTTGTCGTCATTTGCCATGCCCCATTCTGAAAGAACGCGCTGAATGGCTCCCTCCCCCCAGCGGGGGGAGGGTTGGGGAGGGGGGTGATCGGTACCGAGATGTCGGCTGACTTCCGAAGCCCCCTCCCGGCCTCCCCCCGCTGGGGGGAGGAGCAAGACACGACAAGGCAGGGCGTGCTGAAACGCTGTTGGGTTCACGCGCCACGCCAGCGCCCCCCCGCCTCCCGCTGCGCCTTGCCGAGCACTTCCAGCGTCTCCAGGATCTGCGGCAGCCGCTTCTTCCACGGCCCGCGGCCGGTGAAGCGGCTGGCCAGTGCGTCCTCGTCGAGCGGCTGGGGGCTGGTGCCGAGGACATCGGCGACGGCGCGCATCTGCGCGGGCAGGTCGGCGGGCCAGGGCTGGCGGGCGGTGGGTGCGGCGGCGGTGGGGGGTGGCGCTTCGTCGTCGGCTTCGGGGGCAGGGGAGTCGCCGACCAGTTCGATGGCGGTCTGCTCGGCGGCGGGTGCGGGGGTGGTGGCGTTGCGGCGGGCGGGATCCTGGAATTCGGGGCGCAGCCAGCGGATGGTGCCGCGGGCTTCCTCGGCGGCGCGGCGGGCGTTGAGGGCGACGAGGCGCTCCAGCAGGGTTTCGGTCCACGCCTGGCGGGCGGTGTCGTCCTTCCAGGGCACGGGGCCGAGGTCTTGCCAGCCGTAGGCGTCGAGCACGGCGGCGTCGAGTTCGTCGTGCAGCGTGGCCAGCACGCTGACCAGCGCCTCGGTGTGCAGCGTCTTTTCCTTGGCGTTCAGCGGCTCTTCGCGGCGCAGTTTTTCCAGCACGTTGTACATGCCGGTCAGCGTCACGGTGTCGTGGGCGGCTTGGCGGGCCTTGCGGTGGGCGTCGAGTTGTTCGGCGAGTTGGCCGATGCGAGCGGCAATCGCTGGCGTCAGGCCGGTGTCTTCAGATGGAAACGGGAATGTCTCGAAGCAGAGAGTCTTGTTGTATCTGGGGCGATCTTCCAGCGTTCCACCAGTTGCCAACACCCAATCTACGTGTGCCTGGCTCGACAAGACGCCGAGGTTGAGCGCGTCAGCCGAGCACACAGTCACCAGAGTGCTGTCCGGTGCAATGGCCTCGGGTACGAATGCGAACAAGCGGTGCTTTGCCGTTTCGACGGTCACGATGTATCGCGGCAAACCAGCCACTGCCTGTCGAAACTGTTGTCGAGGGTGTCCGATGACCCACCACAACCGCTGGAACGCTTCATTTCGGTTCTGTTCGCGTTCTGGCTTTGCACGCATCAGCAGGTGCTGAAATGCTGCCGGGAAACGTGAACGCACTTCCTCCACGGTGAGACCGAAAAAGTCCACGACCCAAACACCGCGCGGTCGAGTCGTGAAGTCTCTGCCACTGAGATATGGGCGTATATGGGCATCAAGGTCGGGCACTGTGCCCAGCCCGAGCGCCTTGGCTGTCGCTTCGTCGATCTGGAACGCCGCACCGATGGTTTTCATCCCGACCGAACACAGGTCCAGGTTCGCCCGTAGCGGCTTGGCCCCGGCCACGTTGGCGCCTACGCGCAGATCTGCGCCAATCACGCCGGTCCGATCGGCAAGCCGTTCGACCAAATCCTCGCCCGTGCTGGTTTCGTCGCGCTCTGACACCACTTCGCGCAGGACACCCAGACGCTGTCCCCGTTCTGCCACCGTCATGGCAATTCGAACGGCAGCCCCGTCGGCGCTGTCTACCCACGGGTGATCGGGAATCGCCATCAACAGCGACAGCGGGTTGTCTCCTGAAAGGTGCGGCTCCACCGCCCGCCGTACATAGGCTTGGCGGATGCTGTTCGACGTGATCAAACCGAATCGCTGCACGTTACCGGACCGCGTCAGCAGTGCAGCTTTGTGCCACCAGCGGACCACGAAATCAGTCGATTCGGGCACGTCGGGCCACACCGCCTGCAGCGCATCGACATACCCGTCACCGAGTGCGTGGCGCATCCGTTTCGAGCCAATGAACGGCGGATTCCCCACGATGAACTCCGCCTGCGGCCACTCGGCCTGACGCGGGTTCACGTAATGCCATTCCGGCACCTGTGCCGACTCGTCGGGCACCTGTTCGCCCGTGACCGGATGCACCTTCGTCGTCTTGCCATCCCAGCGCGTGAGCGGGCGCCCGTCCGCGTCCGTCGCCAGCTCCTGCCGGTCATGGGCCAGCACCGCATCCCGGCACTCGATGTTGCCGTAGTCATGCACCACCGGCTCTGCCACGCTCTGCGACCCGCCCGTGCGGATCTGCCACTGCAGCCAGCCGATCCACAGCACCAGCTCCGCCAGCGCCGCCGCCCGCGGGTTCAGCTCGATGCCCAGCATCTGCTTGAGCGTGACCGTGCCGCCCTCCATCGCGAGCTGCCCCTGCGTCGACTCGCCCAGCGCCTCCAGCCGGTCCAGCACCTCGCCCTCCAGCCGCTTCAGGTGCTCCAGCGTCACATACAGGAAATTCCCGCTCCCGCAGGCCGGATCCAGCACCCGCACATGGCACAGCCGGTGGTGAAACCGCCGCAGCTCGGCGCGCGCCTCGGCCAGCTTGTCCTCGCGCTTCTTGCCGCTGTCCAGCGCCTCGGCCTCGGCCGCCAGCACCAGCGCCGCCCCCAGCGCGTGCTGCCACTCGGCCCGCAGCGGCTCGATCACCGTCGGCATCACCAGCCGCTCCACATACGCCCGCGGCGTGTAGTGCGCCCCCAGCGCATGCCGCTCCGTCGTGCTCAAGGCCCGCTCCAGCAGCGTGCCGAAGATGGCCGGCTCCACCTCGCGCCAGTCCGCCCTGGCCGCCCGCAGCAGCCCGTCGATCTGCCCGGTCGTCAGCGGCAGCACATACCCCGGCTGCCCCGCGCCCTTGAACAGCTTGCCGTTGAAGCGCATCACGTCCTGCGCCAGCGCCCCGTTGAAGCCGCCCGTGTCCATGCCCTGCCACAGCAGCCGCAACATCCCGGCCAGCCGCTCCGGCTTCTCGCGGTGCTGCGTCAGCAGCGACACGAACACCCCCAGCCCGTCATCCCCCGGCGGCAGCAGCCCGACATCCTCGGCGAACATCGTGAACAGGCAGCGCGTCAGGAAGGCGGCCACCTGCTGCGCCGGATGCCCCGCGTCCTCCAGGCTCTTGGCCAGCGCGGCCAGCGCCGCCGACACCTCCCGCGTCACCCGCGCACTGACGCGCGACGGGTCCAGCGACATCGGATCGACCCACAAGGCCCGCAGCCGCGCCCGGATCGCCGCGTCGTGCAGGTCGGCCAGCCGGATGCGGTGCGAGCGCGCATCGGGAAACGGCGTGTAGGTCGAGCCCGAGCGGCTGAACTCGGCATACAGCTCGATCAGGTGCCCGACATCGACCACCACCACAAACGGCGGCCGACCCTCGCCCGCCGGCAGTGCGCGGGCGTAGTGCTCGGCCTGCGAGCGCGCCAGCAGCATCGCGTTGTCGAAGCTCTTGATCGTCTTGCCCGTGGCGGCGGCCTGCGCGCCGGGGTTGAGCTTCTTCGACTCCCACACGAACGCCCCGCGCCGGTAGCAATCGACCCGCCCGGCGCTGGTCGAGCCGTCGCCGTTCTGGAACGTCACCGGGCGCTCGAACATGTAGTCCCGCTCCGGCGTCGGATGCGGACGCGGCACGTCCAGCAACTCGCACAGCTCGATGATGAAGCTCTGCGAGGTCGAGAGTTCCGAGGCGGTGACGCCGGTCCAGCGGGCGATGAAGGCCTGGACCTGCGCCGGGGAGGTGGCCGAGGCCGAGGCTGCGGCAGTGGGTGCGGGTGACATGGACATCCCTGGGATTTGTGGTGGTGAGCGAGCGCCGGGATCATAGGGGGCGGTGTGAATTGTTCACATCCGTCCGGCCCTTCTGCCGTGAACGATCACCGCTCGGCTTCGACGCCAGACCCCGCAGGGACAATCCGGGCGACCACAAGGAGGCGTCCCACGACCATGCGTTACCTGTTCCTGCACCCGGTATTCCCCGGGCAATTCACCCGCGTCATGGAGGCGCTGGCGCGCGATCCGGCCAACGAGGTCGTGCATTGCAGCCGCGAGTCGGCCGTGCGCATGGTCGACGGGGTGCGCAAGGTGCGCTACCAGGTGCCGGCCGCCACCGGCCCGAAGCCACATGCCTTCCTGCAGCGCTCGGACGAGGCGCTGCAGCAGGGGCTGGCGGTGCTGCAGGTCGTGCAGCAGCTCAAGCAGCATGGCTTCGTGCCCGACCTCATCTACGGCTACGCCGGCTGGGGACCGACGCTGTTCATGAAGGACGTGTTCCCGAAGACCCCGCTGCTGGGCTACTTCGAGTGGTTCCTGAACCCGTTCGGCGCCGAATACAACTTCGATCCGGCACATCCGCTGGCGTTCGAGGCGCAGCTCGCGCTGCGGCTGTGCAACGCGAACATGCTGCTCGACCTGCACGCCTGCGACCACGGCGTGACGCCGACCCGCTGGCAGCGGCAGCAGTTTCCCGAGCCGTTCCGCCCGAAGCTGAGCGTGCTGCACGACGGCGTGGACACCGCGTTCTACCAGCCGGCGGCCGACGCGGCCGAGGCGCGTCAGGCGCTGGCGCAGCAGGTGCCGGGGCTCGACCTGTCCGGCGCGGACGAGGTCATCACCTACGCCACCCGCGGCATGGAGCCGTTCCGCGGGTTTCCGCAGTTCATGCGGGCGCTGGCGGCGGTGCAGAAGCGCCGCCCGGGTTGTCATGCGGTGATCGTCGGCACCGAGGCGTTCTACTACTCCCGGGCGCCGCAGGGCGCGGCGAACTACAAGGCCGCACTGCTGGAGGAGCTGCGCGGCGAGCTGGACCTGTCGCGCATCCACTTCGTCGGCTGGCTGGACGCGCCGGCGTACCGGGCGGTGCTGCGGGTGTCGAGCGCGCATGTCTACCTGACGTATCCCTACGTGCTGTCGTGGTCGCTGCTGGAGGCGATGTCCACCGGCTGCCTCGTGATCGGCTCGCGCACGGCGCCGGTCGAGGAGGTGATGCGCGACGGCGAGAACGGCTGGCTGGTGGACTTCTTCGACCACGCCGCGCTGGCCGACCGCATCGAGCAGGCGCTGGTCGAGCACCGCAGCCCGCGTGTGCAGGCGCTGCGCGAGCGGGCGCGGCAGACGGTGCTGGAGCGCTATGCGCTGGACAAGGTGCTGCCGCGGCATCTGGCGCTGGTGCAGCACCAGGCGCTCAATGCGCTGGGGTGAAATGACAATGCAAAGAAGAACGCCCGCTTGTGGCGGGCGTTTTCTGTATTGGCGGAAGAGGAGGGATTCGAACCCTCGGTACGTTTCCGTACGCCTGATTTCGAGTCAGGTACAATCGACCACTCTGCCACCCTTCCTGGAAGCGAGACCGAGATTGTAGCGGTCTTTTGGCTGGTTCAGCAAGAGGGGCGCAGTATTTCGATGCCACCCATGTACGGACGCAGCGCGTCCGGCACCGTGATGCTGCCGTCGGCGTTCTGGTAGTTCTCCAGCACGGCCACCAGCGTGCGCCCCACGGCCAGCCCCGAGCCGTTCAGCGTGTGGACCAGTTCGTTCTTGCCCTGCGCGTTCTTGAAGCGCGTCTGCATGCGCCGCGCCTGGAAGGCTTCACAGTTCGAGCAGGAGCTGATCTCGCGGAACGTGTTCTGCGCCGGCACCCAGACTTCCAGGTCGTAGGTCTTGGCCGCGCCGAACCCCATGTCGCCCGTGGACAGCAGCAGCACGCGGTACGGCAGCCCCAGCTTCTGCAGGATCGCCTCGGCGTGGCCGACCATCTCCTGCAGCGCGCCTTCGCTGTGGTCGGGGTGGACGATCTGCACCATCTCGACCTTGTCGAACTGGTGCTGGCGGATCAGGCCGCGGGTGTCGCGCCCGGCCGAGCCGGCTTCCGAGCGGAAACACGGGCTGTGCGCCGTGAGCTTGATCGGGAGCTGGTCGATCGGCAGTACCGTGTCGGCGACCGCGTTCGTGAGCGTGACCTCCGAGGTCGGGATCAGGTACCACTTGCTGCCGGCTGCGTCGCCGTCGCCCGAGGTGACGTGGAAGAGATCCTGCTCGAACTTGGGCAACTGGCCCGTGCCCTGCAGCGCCTTGGCCTGCACGAGGTAGGGCGTGTAGCACTCGGTGTAGCCGTGCTCGGTCGTCTGCACGTCGAGCATGAACTGGGCGAGCGCGCGGTGCAGCCGGGCGGCCGCGTCCTTCATGAACGTGAAGCGCGAGCCCGAGAGCTTGGCGCCGGTCTCGAAGTCCAGCCCGAGCGGCGCGCCCAGGTCGACATGGTCCTTCACCGCGAAGTCGAACGTGCGCGGCGTGCCCCAGCGGCGGATCTCGACGTTGGCGTGTTCGTCCGCGCCGACCGGCACGTCGGCGGCGGGCAGGTTCGGCACATGCAGCAGCATCGCGTCCATCGCGGCCTGGATCTGCGCCAGCCGCTCGCCACCGGCTTTCATCTCGTCGCCGATGCCGCCGACCTCGGCCATCACGGCGGTGGTGTCCTGGCCCTTGGCTTTCAGGCCGCCGATCTGCTTGCTGAGCTGGTTGCGGCGGGCCTGCAGTTCTTCGGTGCGGATCTGCAGGGTCTTGCGCTCGTGTTCCAGCGCGCGGAAGGCGTCGGCGTCGAGGAAGGGCTGCGGGTTCTTGCGCGTGGCCAGGCGGGCGAGGACGCCGTCGAGGTCGCGGCGCAGCAGGGTGATGTCCAGCATGGAAAGTCTCGTGTTGCAGTGCAGTGTGTTCAGTGCGGGCGCGGTGCGGCAGTGACACCGGCTTCGGCCATCGCCTTGTCGCCCAGGCCCTTGGGCAGCGGGAACTCGATGTGTTCCTCGACCCCCGGCATCTTGCGCACGCTCAGCGCGCCCAGCTGCTTCAGCCGCGCGATGACCGCATCGACCAGCAACTCCGGCGCCGACGCCCCGGCGGTCAGGCCCACGCGCGGGCGGCCTTCGAACCACTCGGCGCGGATCTCGTCGGCGCTGTCCACCATGTAGGACGCCGTGCCCAGCCGCTGCGCGACTTCGCGCAGGCGGTTGCTGTTCGAGCTGGTGGGACTGCCGACGACGATGACGATGTCCACCTCGCCGGACAGCACCTTGACGGCGTCCTGGCGGTTTTGCGTCGCGTAGCAGATGTCCTGCTTCTTCGGCTCGCGCACCTGCGGGAAGCGCTGCTTCACGGCGCGCAGGATCTCGGCGGCGTCGTCCACGCTCAGCGTCGTCTGCGTGACGACGGCGAGGCGGCTCTCGTCCGGCACCTGCACGCCGGCCACGTCGGTCACGTCTTCGACGAGGTGGATGCCCTCGGTGAGCTGGCCCATCGTGCCTTCGACCTCGGGGTGGCCCTTGTGGCCGATCATGATGAAGTCGTAGCCTTCGCGGCGCAGCTTGGCGACCTCGACATGGACCTTGGTCACCAGCGGACAGGTCGCGTCGAACACCTCGAAGCCACGCTCGCGGGCTTCGGCCCGCACGGCCTGGCTGACGCCGTGCGCGCTGAACACCAGCGTCGCGCCGGGCGGCACGTCGGAGAGATCCTCGATGAAGATGGCGCCCTTGGCCTTCAGGTCGTTGACGACGTAGGTGTTGTGGACGATCTCGTGGCGCACGTAGATCGGCGCGCCGAACTTCGCGAGCGCCCGCTCGACGATCTCGATGGCGCGGTCCACGCCCGCACAGAAGCCGCGCGGCTGGGCCAGCACGATTTCCTCGACATGGCCCTGGACATCGCCTTGCAAGGTCTCTTGGCGGATCGCGGTCATCACAGCACTCCGATCAGTTGCACTTCGAAGGTCAGCGGCTGGCCGGCCAGCGGGTGGTTGAAGTCGAACACCGCCCAGTCCTCTTCGGCCGGGCCGAGTTCGCGCAGCACGCCGGCGAAGGAGCCGCGGCCGTCCGGTGTCGGGAACTGCACCACGTCGCCGACGCTGTACTGCTCGTGCGGGTCGCCCATCTCGCGCAGGATGGCGAGCTTGAGCTTCTGCACCATGTCCGGGCTGCGCGGGCCGAAGGCTTCGCCGGGTTCGAGCGCGATGGTCGTGCGCGTGCCTTCTTCCAGGCCGAGCAGGCGCGACTCGATGGCCGGCGCGAGTTCCCCGGCGCCGAGCGAGAGCGTGGCGGGCTTGTCGTGGAAGGTGTTGACGATGTCGCCGCCGTCGGGGCCGGCGAGGCGGTAATGCAGGGTCAGGAATGAACCCGGTTGGACCTGAGGCACGGCGGTGATCCTGGTAGTGGCGGGGTGCGCGCAATGGGGGATGGAGGGTCGGAAATGGGGGATGCCGGGGCGGGCAATGGCCAGTTCTCGGTAGACTGGCCCCGATTTTAGGTGCCGCCGATGAAAGACCTTCCTGTTGCGATGCGTCCGCGCGAAAAGCTGCTCGCCCAAGGCCCGTCCGCGCTGGCCGATGCCGAGCTGCTGGCGCTGCTGCTGCGCACGGGCATCCAGGGTACGGGCGTGCTGCAGATGGCCGGGCAGGTGCTGGCGAAGTTCGGCGGACTCGGCGGGCTGCTGCGGGCCGAAGGCGATGCGCTGAAGACGGTGAAAGGCCTCGGCCCGGCCAAGCGCGCCGAGCTGCAGGCGGTGCTGGAGCTGGCGCGGCGGGCGCTGTCGATGGAGCTGTCGCAGCGGCCGGTGTTCGACTCGCCCCAGTCGGTGCGCGACTTCCTGAAGCTGCAGCTCGGCGAGCTGCCGCACGAGGTGTTCGCGGTGCTGTTCCTCGACGCGCAGCACCGGCTGATCGCCTACGAGCCGATGTTCCGCGGCACGCTGACACAGACCAGCGTCTATCCGCGCGAGGTGCTCAAGCGGGCGCTGGCGCTGAATGCGGCGGCGGTGATCCTGGCGCACAACCATCCGTCCGGCGTCGCCGAGCCGTCGCGGGCCGATGAGTTCCTGACGCAGAGCCTGAAGTCGGCGCTGGCGATGGTCGATGTGCGGGTGCTCGACCACATGGTCATCGGGCGCGGGCCGGTGGTGTCGTTTGCCGAACGGGGGTTGTTGTGAAAGCGCATTCGCTGTCGGAGCTGGCCGCCATCCACCGGGCCTTGCGCGAGCAGCGCCAGCGTGCCGAGGAGGCCGCCGCGCGCCGTGCGGCGCTGGAGGCGGCGCGCCTGCGCGAGCGCGAGCTGTTCGCGCGCACGGTGGGCGCGGTCACACCGCTGCGCGATTCCAACCTGGCCGACATCGCCCGCCCGCGGCCGCAGCCCGAGCCGTTCCAGCGGGCGCTCGACGAGGCCGAGGTGCTGCGGGTGTCGCTGTCGGACGATTTCGACGCCGCCTCGCTGATGGAGACCGACGACCAGCTGTCCTACCGCCAGTCGGGCATCGGCGACGACGTGCTCAAGCACCTGCGGCTGGGCCGCTGGTCGCTGCAGGGCCAGATCGACCTGCACGGCTTGAACCGCGACGCCGCGCGCGAGGCGCTGGCGGAGTTCCTCAACGACGCGGGCAAGCGCGGCTGGCGCTGCGTGCGCGTCGTGCATGGCAAGGGCTTGGGGTCACCGGGCCGGCAGCCAGTGCTCAAGGGCAAGGTGCGCAGCTGGCTGGTGCAGCGCCAGGAGGTGCTGGCGTTCACGCAGGCGCGCGGGCCGGACGGCGGGGCGGGGGCGCTGATCGTGCTGCTGGCCTCGGCGCGGCGTCCGGACGGACGGCTGCGTTAGCGGTTGCGCATCCAGTCGGCAGTGCCGAAGAAGCTCTCGGTCAGGCGCTCGATCAGCACGGGGTCGAGCTGTACCTCGGTCATCGCCTGGTGCATGCAGGCGACCCACTGGTCCCGCTCTTGCACGCCGATCGAGAACGGCATGTGGCGCATGCGCAGCCGCGGGTGGCCGAAACGCTCGATGTAATGGTTCGGGCCGCCCAGCCAGCCGCTGAGGAACCAGTAGAGCTTGTCGCGTGCGTCGTCGAGCGTGGTGCCGTGGGCGGCGCGGAGTTCGCGGTAGCCGGGCTCCAGGTCCATCAGGTCGTAGAAGCGGTCGACAAGTTCGCGCACGCGCGTGTCGCCGCCGACCCATTCGTAGGGCGTGGCGGGTGGGGCAGGGGTCTCGGCATTCATCGCCCGGACTGTAGCCGAGCCGCGGCGGTCGCCTCGGCCAGCCGGCCGGCGATCTCGCGGATGTCGCTGGCCGCATCCGCGCCGGGGTAGGCCAGCATCAGCAACTGGCGCTTCTGCACCGACTGGCGCACGGCAGGGTCCAGCGCGATGTCGCCGAGCGCCTGCAGCGTGATCGCCGTGCCGTCCGGGCGCTGCACGAAGCGCCGGAGCACGGCCTGCAGCTGCGTGGCGACGTGGGCGCCTTCGCCGGGCCGCTGGGTCTGGTTGACCACCAGCATCGGCGTGGTCCGGTCCTGCTGCGCGGCGAGCACCTTGATCGTGGCGTAGGCATCGGCCAGCGCGGTCGGCTCCGGCGTGGCGATGACCAGCACTTCATCGGCCAGCGAGACGGCGTAGAGCACGATGTCGGAGATGCCCGCGCCGGTGTCGATCAGCACCCGGTCGTAGCGGGGGCGCACGGTGTCGAGCAGCAGCGCGAGCTGTTCGCGCACCTGCGGGGTGAGCCGCGAGTATTCGATCAGGCCCGAGCCGGCCAGCAGCACCTGGAAGCCGCCCGGTGCATCGATCACGGCCTGGTCGAGCGGCGCCTTGCCGGTGAAGACGTCGTGCAGCGTGGTGCGGGGGTGCAGGTTGAGCACCACGTCGAGGTTGGCCAGCCCCAGGTCGGCGTCGATGACGAGCACCTTCTCGCCGCGGCGGGCGAGTGCCGCGGCCAGATTGGCGCTGAGCATGGTCTTGCCGACACCGCCCTTGCCGCTGGTGATGGCCAGGATGTGGGCGACGCTCATGGCATCGCATCCAGCGTCGGGTCGGCGCTGGTGTCCATCGCGTCCGGCACGAAGGCCGACACGGCGCTGAAGAGCATGTCGCGCTCCTCGTTGCTCACCTCGGAGCGCGGCTGCGATTCCAGGCAGATGCGGTTGCGACCGGCCGCCTTGGCGCGGTAGAGCTGCTGGTCGGCACGCTCCATCCAGAGGTGCGACGACGAGCGCACCCACTGGGGGGCGAAGGCCCCGCCGACGCTCACGGTGACCGAGATGTGCTGGTCGGGTGCGGCCATGACCACCGTGTCCTCGATCGCCTGTCGCACCCGGTCGGCCACGGTCTGGCCGAAACTGGCCGGACAGTTGGGCAGCACGGCACCGAACTCCTCCCCGCCCAGCCGCGCGACCGTGTCCATCGGGCGCACGCTGTCCTGCAGCACCTTGCCGATGTGGCGGATGACCACGTCACCGGCGGCATGGCCGTAGGTGTCGTTGACGCGCTTGAAATGGTCGATGTCGAGCAGCAGCAGCAATGCGGACTCGCCGGTCCGCGCGACACGGTCGATCTCGCTGTCCAGGCTGGCCTCGAACTGGCGGCGGTTGAACAGCCCCGTCAGCGGATCGCGGCTGGACAGCGTGCACAGGCCGTCGATCAGCGCCTGCATCCAGGCGGGTGAGCCAGGCTCCAGCCGGGCCATCCAGTCGTGCTGACCGGCGCGCTCCAGCAGCTGCAGCGCCAGTCCGACTCGCAGCGGGTGGCCATCGACCGCAATCACGGCCGATTC
This sequence comes from Sphaerotilus sp., assembly GCF_034519685.1. GTDB lineage: Bacteria > Pseudomonadota > Gammaproteobacteria > Burkholderiales > Burkholderiaceae_C > Sphaerotilus. Next base: position 1,149,077 of record NZ_JAXHOF010000006.1, read on the forward strand.
ACGGGCGGGTGGAGACAACGGAGCCATGGAACATCAAGGCGTCGAGGACGGCATGGGAGATCTGGAGGGTGCTGGATTTGGCATTGGTACCGCCGAATCCCGAAAAAGACGCGCCAAAGTGCGCTTTTTGGAGTCTACGGCATGCCTCCCCCGACTTGAGGTGGAGATGGCCGGTGATTGGCCGGCTTCTCGGCGGGCGAAGAGACCTCGGTGACCCGCACATTCGACCCGAATCCCTTGCGAGCAGTCCTTGTCCCATTCGACTCCTTCCTCCTTTGTGCCGGTGGACACGTCCCACCCCGCTCCCGTGCTGGCCCGTGTGGTGCCGGGACGTCTGGAGCGGCTGCGCGCGCAGCCCCGGGTCGACGGGCAGGCCAACTTCTTCTACCGCGAGGTGGTGTTCAACGCCGATGCCGTCCGCATCATGCCGGGCGAGTTCTTCGTGCATGGCGAAGACATCGTCATCACGACGACGCTGGGCTCGTGCATCGCGGCCTGTCTCTGGGACCGTCAGGCGCAGATCGGCGGCATGAACCATTTCATGCTGCCGGGCGGCGCGGGAACTGGTGCGGGCGCGGCGCCGGACGCTGGCCGTTATGGCATCGAAGCCATGGAGCGTCTGGTCAGCACGCTGGTCCGGCAGGGTGCCACCCGCAAGACGCTCGACGCCAAGGTCTTCGGCGGCGCCGCGATGATCCAGGGCCCCGGATCGCTGCATGTGGGCGAGCGCAACACACGTTTCGTGCTCGACTACCTGCGCGAACACGGCATCACGCTGATATCCAAGGACGTGCTGGGCACCAGCCCGCGCAAGGTGTGCTTCTTTCCCCAGACAGGCCGTGTGATGGTGCGCCGCCTGCCGCCGACCCAGCACGGTCTCGTGCTGGCCCAGGAGCGCGAGGCCCGCCGCAAGGTCGGCGGGGGTGGCGCTACCAGCTTCGCCGAACTGTCGTGATGTCGTATCCGCCCTTGCGAACCGCCTTGTCCGCTGCCAGCGGTCTGCCACTGCGTGTGCTGGTGGTGGACGATTCGGCCGCCGCGCGGGCGATGCTTTGCGCCATCCTGGCCCGCCAGCCGGACATGGTCTGCGTCGGCCAAGCGGTGGACGCCTCGCAGGCCCGCGAGATGATCCGCGGGCTCGATCCCGATGTGGTGACGCTCGACATGGTCATGCCGGGCATGGACGGACTGGACTTTCTGGAGCGGCTGATGCGGCTGCGGCCGACGCCGGTGGTGGTGGTCGCGGCACCGACGCGCCAGCACCAGACCACGGTCCTGCGCGCGGCCGCACTCGGTGCCGTGGCCTTCGTCGACAAGCCGCTGCCCGGGGGGGCGGGGGCGGTCGAGGGCTTCGAGCAGCGGCTGGTGGCCTGTCTGCGCGAAGCGGTGCGCGGTCGGTCGGTGCGACGGGCCGTCGGCCATGCCGAGCCATCCGTGGCGACGGTGACCGGCGGTGGACGCCTCATCGCCATCGGCGCGTCCACCGGGGGCACCGAAGCCACGCCGCGTCTGCTGGCCCGCCTGTCGAATGCCGTACCACCGGTGCTGATCGTGCAGCACATGCCGGCCGGGTTCTCCGCGCGCTACGCGGCCCGCCTGAACACCCTGGGGCCGCTCACGGTCAGTGAAGCATGCGACGGCGAGCCGCTGCAGGCGGGGCATGCCTATGTCGCGCCGGGGGGACTGCACCTGTCGGTTGAGCGTGGGAGCACCGGGGGGTATGTGGCACGGGTGTCCGAGGGGGAGCCCGTGCAGCGCCACCGGCCGAGTGTCGATGTGCTGTTCCGCTCCGTGGCCAAGGTGGCCGGTGACCGCGCCATCGGCATCATGCTGACCGGCATGGGGGGGGATGGTGCGCAGGCCATGCGCCTGCTGCGCGATGCCGGCGCCTACAACCTGGCGCAGGACGAGGCGACCAGCGCCATCTTCGGCATGCCGCGCGAGGCGATCCGGGCGGGCGCCTGCCAGGAGGTGCTGCCGCTCGACGCGATCGGTCCGCGCGTGATGGCGCTGCTCAGGCCAGAAACAAGCCCTGCAGGTCGCTGAGGAAGTCGAAGCCGCGTGGTGTGGGCGCGGCGCGTTCCCAGTCGCGCTGCAGCAGCCCGCGCTGCTCGGCCTGCGCCAGCGCCGCCTCGATGCTCGACAGCGGCAGCCCGGTGCGGTCGCGGAACAGGCCCAGATCGAACCCGTCCTTCAGCCGCAGCGCGTTCAGCATGAACTCGAAGGGCAGCGCCTTGCGGCCGACCTCCTCGTCGTTCGACACCGTCTGCCCGGCCAGTGCCTTGGCCATGTACATCGCCGGCTCGCGCCAGCGCACCTGCCGCACGACCCGGTGCGGGAAGCTCAGCTTGGTGTGCGCGCCTGCGCCGATGCCCAGGTAGTCGCCGAACTGCCAGTAGTTCAGGTTGTGCGTGCAGCGGTGGCCCGGCCGCGCGAAGGCCGAGACCTCGTAGCGCGACAGTCCCTGCGCGCCGGTCATCGCCACGATCTGGTCGAGCATCTCGCTGGCGAGGTCGTCGTCCGGCACGGCGGGCGGGTGGACCGCGAACAGCGTGTTCGGCTCGATCGTCAGGTGGTAGACCGACAGGTGCGGCGGCTGCAGCGCGAGTGCCGTGCGCAGATCCTCGCCCGCCTCGGCCAGCGTCTGGCCGGGCAGGGCGTACATCAGGTCGAGGTTGAAGGTGTCGAAGGCCTGCGCGGCCTCCTCGGCGGCGGCCAGCGCCTGCGCACGGCTGTGGACGCGGCCGAGTGCCTGCAGCTTGGCGTCGTCGAAGCTCTGCACGCCGATCGACAGCCGCGTCACCCCCGCGTGGCGGAAGGCGCGGAAGCGTTCGCGCTCGAAGGTGCCGGGATTGGCCTCCAGCGTCACCTCGCAGCCCGGCGCCAGCGGCATCAGCGCCCGCACGTCGCTCAGCAGCCGCTCGATGCCTTCCGGCGAGAACAGGCTGGGCGTGCCGCCGCCGATGAAGATCGACTGCACATGGCGGCCCCAGACCAGCGGCAGCGCAGCCTCCAGGTCGGCGCGCAGGGCGTCCAGGTATGCCGCTTCCGGGTGCCCGCCGCTGGCGGCCTCGTGGGAGTTGAAGTCGCAGTACGGGCACTTGCGCAGGCACCACGGCAGGTGGATGTAGAGCCCCAGCGGCGGCGGGGCGCCGAGCTGCAGCGTGCCGGCACGCAGGTAACGCGCCACCACGTCGGCGCCGTTGGCCGAGGCCGACGTGTCTGCGGACACCTGGACCGGCTGCATCGGCTGGATCGGGATCGACTCAGCCAAGCTGCCACACCCCGCGCATCAGCGTCAGCATCTGCGCACAGGCCAGCGCGCGGTGGCTCTGGGCGTTCTTGACCTCGGCGGGCATCTCGGCGGCGGTCAGGCCACTGGACGCGATGAACATCAGCGGGTCATAGCCGAAGCCACCCGCGCCACGCCGCTCGGCCAGGATCTCGCCCTCCCAGCGCCCGAAGGCGATCAGCGGCTCGGGATCGTCCGCCGAGCGCACGGCCACCAGCGCGCAGACGAAGCGGGCGCGGCGGGTGGCGGCGCCGTCGAGCGCGGCCAGCAGCTTGCGGTTGTTGGCCGCGTCCTGCAGCGCGCGCTGGGCTTCGCGGTCGATGCCGGCCGGAATTTCCACCGTCGCGTAATGCGCCGACTGCACGCCCGGCGCGCCGCCGAGCGCGTCCACGCACAGCCCGGAGTCGTCCGAGATCGCCGGCAGGCCGCTGGCGGCGGCGGCGTGGCGCGCCTTGGCGAGCGCGTTCTCGATGAAGGTGTGGTGCGGCTCCTCGGCTTCCGGGATGCCGAGCGAGCCTTGCGTGACCAGCTCGACCGACACCGGCGCCAGCAGCGCGCCGAGTTCCTTCAGCTTCTTGGCGTTGTTGGACGCCAGCACCAGGCGGTGACGCAGCAGCTCGCCCATGGCCTCAGCCGCCGATCGGCGTGGCCAGCGCCTGGCGCTGCAGCGCGACCAGCTCGCGGATGCCGGCGTCGGCCAGCGCGATCAGCGTGTCCATCTCGGCGCGGCTGAAGGGCGTGCCTTCCGCCGTGCCCTGGACTTCGACGAAGCCGCCCGCGCCGGTCATCACGACGTTCATGTCGGTGTCGCAGGCCGAGTCCTCGACGTATTCGAGGTCCAGCAGCGCCACGCCGTCCAGCAGCCCGACCGAGATGGCCGCCACATGGTCGAGGATCGGCGTCTCGGCGATCAGGCCCTGCGCGAGCAGCGTGGCGACGGCGTCGTGCGCGGCGACAAAGGCGCCGGTGATCGCGGCGGTGCGGGTGCCACCGTCGGCCTGCAGCACGTCGCAGTCGAGGGTGATCGTGCGCTCGCCGAGCTTCTTCAGGTCGAACACGCTGCGCAGCGAGCGGCCGATCAGGCGCTGGATCTCCTGCGTGCGGCCGGTCTGCTTGCCCTTGGCGGCTTCGCGGGCGCTGCGGGTGTGGGTGGCGCGGGGCAGCATGCCGTATTCGGCGGTGACCCAGCCTTCACCGGAGCCCTTCTTGTGCGGCGGCACACGCTCCTCGACCGAGGCGGTGCACAGCACCTTGGTGTCCCCGAAGGCGATCAGCACCGAGCCTTCGGCGTGGCGGGTGTAGCCGCGGGTGATCTGGACAGGGCGCAGGGCGGCGGGAGAGCGGTCGTTCGGACGGGAGTGGGTCATGGGGTTCGTTCAGTTGCGCTTCTGGGCGCTGCGCTGGATGGCTTCGTTGATCTCGCGGATCGAGCGTTCGATCTCGGCTTCGTCGAGCAGGTCGTCCGGGTTGCCGACGCCGGCCCCGGCCTGGATGGTGGAGGCGAAGACATCGTCGCCGAGCGCGTCGGTCTCGATGCCGGTGAGGGTCTCGTCGTCTTCGGCAGACTCCCATTCGACGGCGATCACGGTGACGTTGTCGCTCTTCTCGCCGGCGATGCGCAGGGCGCGCTCCACCAGATCCGGGGCGGCGTCGGTGATGGTGCCGTCGGCCAGGACGCGGGTGATGGTGTCGTCATCGACCGCGCCCCACAGCCCGTCGGAGCACAGCAGCAGCTTGTCGCCCGGCTGCAGCGACACCGGCCCGACCAGATCGATCACCGGCTTGCCCGGGCTGCCCAGGCAGGTGAACAGCACGTTGCGGTTGACCTTGTTGCCCAGCGGCACGACGCCGTTGAGCGACTCCTGCAGTTCGGAGTAGGAGTGGTCACGGGTGCGGGCCTGCAGCCGGCCGCCGCGCACGAGGTAGAGCCGCGAGTCGCCACAGTGTGCCCAGTAGGCTTCGCGGCCTTGCAGGATGCAGGCGACGACGGTGGTGCGCGGGGTGTCGAGCAGGGCGCGTTCGGTGGCGTAGCGGATGAGCGCGTGGTGACCCGCCAGGATCGACTCGGTCAGGAAGCGGCGTGGCTCGCGGATCACCGGCTTGGCGTCGCGCTGGAACATGCCGGCCATGGTCTGCAGCGACATCTGCGAGGCGACCTCGCCTTCGGGGTGGCCGCCCATGCCGTCCGCGAGCGCGAACAGGCCGGAATCACGGGTGTAGCAGTAGCCCATGCGGTCTTCGTTCTTCTCGCGCCCGCCACGGCGACTGATCTGGTAGACGGAAAAACGCATGGGCAAAGGTTCCGAGGAAGAGTCCGGCGTGGCGAGGCTCACGCCTTGGCGCCGGATTTGATGTTTTCAAGCTGCAGCTTCAGTCGCTCGCTGAAGCTGAGCTTGGTGTAGCGGCGTTCGGTCTCCCTGGACAGCTCTTTTTGCAGCGCGAACACGCTTTGCGGGCGGGCCAGCGGGTCAAGCGACATGCACCACTCGGTCACCTCGATGAGGTTGTCCGAGTACACATTGCGCAGACGCGACAGCGACAGACTCAGGCGGTCCTTCTCGATGCGCTGGGGGGCGTCGTTGGGCGGGTAGCCCTGCATGCAGGCGTAGATGCAGGCGCCGATGGCGTAGATGTCGGTCCATGGCCCGAGCGAGCCGTCGCGGCGGTACATCTCGGGCGCGGCAAACCCGGGCGTGTACATCGGCCGGATGAAGTTGCCTTCCTTCGACAGCACCTCGCGCGCAGCGCCGAAGTCGAGCATCACCGCCTTGTTCTCGTTGGTGATGAAGATGTTGGCGGGCTTGATGTCCAGGTGCAGCATCTTGTGCTGGTGCACGATGCGCAGGCCGCGCAGGATCTCGTCGAACAGGCTGCGGATGGTGGACTCGCGGAACACCTTGTCGCGCTTGAGATCACGGGCGGTGACGATGAAGTCCTGCAGCGTGTCGCCCTGCAGGTAGTTCATCACCATGTAGACCGTCTCGTTCTCGCGGAAGAAGTTCAGCACCGAGACGACGCTCTGGTGGCTGATCTGGGCCAGCGAGCGGCCTTCCTCGAAGAAGCTCTTCAGGCCAAGGCGGTAGAGCGGCTGCTTCTCGGGCTTGACGCGCGGGATCAGCTCGCCCGCGGAGCGCTCGGCCAGCGAGGAGGGCAGGTATTCCTTGAGGGCCACCAGCCTGCGCTCTGCGTCTTCGGCGAGGTACACGACGCCGAATCCTCCTGCCGCCAGCTTGCGGATGATCTGGTAGCCCCCCACCACAGTGCCGGGCGGCAGCGGGGCGGGTTTTTGCTTTGACATAATCGTATTTTGATTGGGCGAAATCCGCGATGTCAGTTTACAGCATGACCGGCTATGCCAGCGCCTCCTCCAGCGCGCTGCCCGAGACCGGTGAACACACCGAGAACACTGCCGCGCAAGCGGTCCCCTCAGGGTCGGTCACGGTGGAACTGCGCTCCGTGAACAGCCGATTCCTGGACCTGGCGCTGCGCCTGCCCGACGAGTTTCGTGCGCTGGAGCCCGCGTTGCGCGAACTGCTCACCCGGACCTTCAAGCGCGGCAAGATCGAGCTGCGCCTGAACCCGGACCGCGCGCCCGACGCCGCCGCCGCACTGCCGCAGCCCGAGCAGCTCAGCCGGCTGGCGGCGCTGCAGGTGGCCGTGCGCTCGCAGTTGCGCGACGCCGAGCTGATGTCGGTCCATGAGGTGCTGCAGTGGTGCCGCAGCACGGCGCCGGTGGTCGTGCTGGACGAGGCGGCGATGGCGGCCGCCCGTGTGTGCGTCGAGCGGCTCGGCGAGGCTCGGGCGCGCGAAGGGGAGCGGCTGGTCGCGATCCTGATGGAGCGTGTCGAGCACCTGCGTGGTCTGGCGACCCAGGCTGCGCCGCTGGTGCCGCAGGTGGTGGCGCGCCAGCAGCAGCGCTTTCTGGAGCGCTGGAACGAGGCGCTGGCCACTGCGGGCGCCAACCAGAGTGTCTCCGCACAGTCGCTGGCCGAGCGGGCGATGTCCGAAGCCGCGGCGTTCGCGATCCGCATCGATGTCGCGGAGGAACTCGGTCGGCTGGGAGCGCACCTTGACGAGATCACCCGGCTGCTGCGCAAGGGCGGCGAGCTGGGCAAGCGGCTGGATTTCCTGATCCAGGAGCTGCACCGCGAGGCCAACACCCTGGGCTCGAAATCCGCCGCGCTGGAGCTGACGCAGATCTCGGTCGAGATGAAGGTCGCGATCGAGCAGATGCGCGAGCAGGTGCAGAACATCGAGTGAACGGGGCGGGCCCGGGGTGGCGCTGCGCTCCACCCGGCAAAAGGGCCACCCGAGGGTGGCCCTTGCTGTGTGGTCGAGCGGGCGTTGCCGCCCGCTGCGGGCTCAGCCGCGCGCTGCCGCCAGCACCGCGTTGAGCGTCGCGCTCGGCCGCATGATGGCCTTGGTCTTCTCGGCATCGGCCAGGTAGTAGCCACCGATGTCGGCCGGCTGGCCTTGCACCGCCGACAGCTCGGCGATGATGGCGGCTTCGCCGTCGGTCATCGCCTGGGCCAGCTTGCTGAAGTGCGCGGCCAGTTCGGCGTCTTCCGTCTGGGCGGCCAGCTCCTGGGCCCAGTACATCGCCAGGTAGAACTGGCTGCCGCGGTTGTCGAGCTGACCCGTCTTGGGCGACGGCGACTTGTTGTTGTCGAGCAGCTTGCCGGTGGCGGCGTCCAGCGTCTTCGCGAGCAGCTTGGCCTGGGCGTTGCCTTCCTTGATGCCCAGCTCTTCCAGCGACACGGCCAGCGCCAGGAACTCACCCAGCGAGTCCCAGCGCAGGTGGTTTTCCTGCACCAGCTGCTGCACATGCTTCGGGGCCGAGCCGCCAGCGCCGGTCTCGTACATGCCGCCGCCGTTCATCAGCGGCACGATCGACAGCATCTTGGCCGAGGTGCCCAGCTCCATGATCGGGAACAGGTCGGTCAGGTAGTCGCGCAGGATGTTGCCGGTGACGCTGATGGTGTCCAGACCACGGGCCACGCGCTCCAGCGTGAAGCGCATCGCACGGACCTGGCTCATCACCTTGATCTCCAGGCCCGACGTGTCGTGTTCCTGCAGGTAGGCGTTGACCTTCTTGATCAGCTCGTTCTCGTGCGGGCGGTACGGGTCGAGCCAGAACACGGCCGGCATGCCCGAGTTGCGGGCACGCGTGACGGCCAGCTTGACCCAGTCGCGCACCGGGGCATCCTTGACCTGGCACATGCGCCAGATGTCGCCGGCTTCGACGTTCTGGCTCAGCAGTACTTCACCGGTGTCGAGGTCGGTGATGTTGGCCACGCCGGCTTCGGTGATCTCGAAGGTCTTGTCGTGCGAGCCGTATTCCTCGGCCTGCTGCGCCATCAGGCCGACGTTGGGCACCGTGCCCATCGTGCGCGGGTCGAAGTTGCCGTGCCACTTGCAGAAGTTGATCATCTCCTGGTAGATGCGGGCAAAGGTCGATTCCGGCATCACGCACTTGCTGTCGTACTGCTTGCCGTCGGCGCCCCACATCTTGCCGCCCTGGCGCATCATCGCCGGCATCGAGGCGTCGACGATGATGTCGTTGGGCGAGTGGAAGTTGGTGATGCCCTTGGCCGAGTCCACCATCGCCAGACGGGGACGGTGCTCCTGGCAGGCGTGCAGGTCACGGATGATCTCGTCGCGCTTGGATTCCGGCAGCGTCTTGATCTTGTCGTACAGGTTCACCATGCCGTTGTTGACATTGATGCCCAGCTCGTCGAACAGCGCGCCGTGCTTCTCGAAGGCGTCCTTGTAGTAGATGCGCACGCAGTGGCCGAAGACGATCGGGTGCGAGACCTTCATCATCGTCGCCTTGACGTGCAGCGAGAACAGGATGCCCGACTTGCGGCAGTCTTCCAGCTCGGCCTCGTAGAAGTCGCACAGCGCCTTCTTGCTCATGAACATCGAGTCGATGATCTCGCCGTCGAGCAGCGCCAGCTTGGGCTTCAGCACGACGGTCTTGCCGCTGGCGGTGATCAGCTCCATCTTGACGTTGCGGGCGCGGTCGAGCGTCATCGACTTCTCGCCATGGTAGAAGTCGCCGTGCTCCATGTGCGAGACATGGGTCTGCGACCACTGCTTCCACTCGCCCATCGAATGCGGGTTCTTGCGGGCGTATTCCTTGACCGCCTTCGGGGCACGGCGGTCGGAGTTGCCTTCGCGCAGCACCGGGTTCACCGCCGAGCCCAGGCACTTGCCATAGCGGGCCTTGATGGCCTTTTCCTCGTCGGTGGTCGGGTTTTCCGGGTAGTCGGGGATCTGGTAGCCCTTGGACTGCAGCTCCTTCACGCAGGCCACCAGCTGGGCCACCGAGGCGCTGATGTTGGGCAGCTTGATGATGTTGGCGTCCGGCTCCAGCGTCTTCTTGCCGAGTTCGGCCAGCGTGTTGGGCACCTGCTGGCGGGCCGTCAGGTATTCCGGGAACTCGGCCAGCACGCGGGCGGACACGGAGATGTCGGCCTTCTGGATGTGGATGCCGGCCGGCGCCGTGAAGGTGCGCACGATGGGCAGGAAAGCGCAAGTCGCCAGCAAGGGCGCTTCATCGGTCAGGGTGTAGATGATGGTCGGCTGCTTGGTCGTCGTCATTCACGAATCTCCGGGAGTTCTGCTGGGTTCTGCTTGATAAATGTCTGGCCTGCTGCGGTGTCCACGCGGCGGCTGTGCCCAGGCGGAACACTGTGCCACTGGATCCTGTGCAGGTGCTGACTGCCGTTTGGACGGTGTCGCAGCCCGCATTGTCGTTTGGCTGCGCGACTTCGGGGACAATTGCGCGCCAGACGCTCTCACCGCGCCAGTCCTGCGAGTCCGCCGTGTCCCCATCCGCCACACCTTCCCCAGCCGACTATCCCGGCAATCTGTATGTCGTCGCCGCTCCGTCCGGGGCTGGCAAGTCCAGCCTCGTGAAGGCGCTGCTGGAGATCGACACCCGCCTGATGGTGTCGATCTCGCACACCACCCGCGCGCCGCGCGGGCAGGAGGAAAACGGCCGTGAATACTGGTTCGTCTCCAAGGAGACGTTCGGTGCCATGGTCGAACACGGCGATTTCTTCGAATGGGCCGAGGTCCACGGCAACTGCTATGGCACCTCGCGCGCCGCGATGGAGCAGCGTTTGCGCGATGGGCAGGATGTCGTGCTGGAGATCGACTTCCAGGGCGCCATGCAGATCAAGCGCATCTTTCCGAGCGCCGTGCTGATCTTCATCCTGCCGCCGTCGTGGGAGGAACTGAACCGCCGCCTGTGTCGCCGCGGCGAGGACACGACCGAGGTCATCGCGCAGCGCATGGTCAACGCACGGCACGAAGTCGCGCAGGCACGGCACTTCGACTACATCGTCGTCAATGCCCTGTTCGAGACGGCCCTGTTCGACCTGAAAACCATCGTCCACGCCCAGCGGTTAAAATATTCGACCCAGCGTCTCAGCCGTCCGGCTGTGTTCGACGCCCTTCAACTGTCCTGAGTCCGCTCAGCGACCTCTCACCTGCGGAAGCACGATCCCACCATGGCCCGTATCACTGTCGAAGACTGTCTGCTGAAGATCCCCAACCGCTTCCAGCTGGTGCTCGCCGCCACCTACCGGGCCCGCATGCTGAGCCAGGGCCATGCCCCCAAGGTCGAGACGAAGAACAAGCCCGGCGTGACCGCGCTGCGCGAAATCGCGGCGGGTCAGGTCGGCATCGAGATGCTGCGCAAGGTCCCGACCTGAGGCAGATCTGACCCGCGGCTTGTCGGGCATCGGCCACACGCTGCCCGGCGCGCGGCGGGACACGCTAGAGTTGTCCCATGGTGTCCCGCACAGCCGATGTCCTGCGTCGCATGTTCTTCTCGTCTTGGCGGCGAGGAGGCAAGCCCGAGTCCGTTGAATCCGAACCCTTTCCGGATACACAGCCCAGCGATCCTGCCGGCGCTGGTGTCGCCGCAACCGCAGTGGCCGCTCCGGCTGCTGCAAGCAAAAGCAAGCCTCGGGCCAAGACCGCCAAACCCTCGCGTCCGGTGGTCGAGCAGGTGCCTGGGGCACACGGGGCGAGTGCGGCCTCCTTTGCCGTCCTCACGTCCAAGCTCGACTACCTCGACGAAGCCGATGTCCGTCGCGTGCGCGAGGCCTACCGCTTCGCCGACCAGGCCCACCTCGGCCAGTTCCGCGCCAGCGGCGAGCCCTACATCACCCACCCGATCGCCGTCGCCGGCCTGTGTGCCGACTGGAAGCTCGATGCCCAGGCCATCATGGCCGCGCTCATGCACGATGCGATGGAGGACTGCGGCGTCACCAAGGCCGAACTCGTCGAACGCTTCGGCATGCCCACGGCCGAGATCGTCGATGGCCTGACCAAGCTCGACAAGCTGCAGTTCTCGACCCGCGAGGAGTCGCAGGCCGAATCCTTCCGCAAGATGCTGCTGGCGATGGCGCGCGATGTGCGCGTCATCCTGATCAAGCTCGCCGACCGCATGCACAACATGCGCACGATGGGCGCGATGGCACACAACAAGCGTGGCCGCATCGCCCGCGAGACACTGGAAATCTATGCCCCGATCGCGCACCGGCTGGGGCTGAACCAGTGCTACCGCGAGCTGCAGGAACTCTCGTTCAGCTACCTCCAGCCCTGGCGCCACGGTGCGCTCTCGCGGGCCGTCGACAAGGCGCGTGGCCACCGGCGCGACATGGTCGAGCGGGTGCGCGAGGAGGTCGAGATCGCGTTGACGCAGGCCGAGGTGCCGGCGCAGGTCTACGGGCGCGAGAAGACTGTTCACTCCATTTACACGAAGATGCGCGAGAAACACCTCAGTTTCGCGCAAGTCAGCGACATCTTCGGTTTCCGGCTGGTCGTGGCGACCCTGCCGGAGTGCTACCTGGCACTGGGCGTGCTGCACCAGCTGTACAAGCCGGTTCCCGGCCGCTTCAAGGACTACATCGCCATCCCCAAGGCCAACGGCTACCAGTCGCTGCACACCACGGTGGTGAGTCCGGTCGGCACGGCGGTGGAGTTCCAGATCCGCACCGCGGCGATGCATGCGGTCGCGGAGGCCGGCATCGCGGCGCACTGGATGTACAAGACTGGTGGCGGCAGCGAGCCCCCCGACACCAAGCACCTCGGCACGATGTGGCTGCAGTCGCTGGTCGACATTCAGAGCGAGACGCGTGACTCGGCCGAGTTCCTCGAACACGTCAAGATCGACCTGTTCCCCGAATCGATCTACCTCTTCACGCCCAAGAGCAAGATCCTGGCGCTGCCGCGCGGGGCCACGCCGGTGGACTTCGCCTACGCGATCCACTCGCGGGTGGGTGACCACTGCGTCGCGGCCCGGGTCAATGGCGAGCCGGTGGCCCTGCGCACCGAGCTGAACTCGGGCGACGTGGTCGAGATCATCACGGCTCCGTCGGCACGCCCCAATCCGGCCTGGCTCAATTTCGTGCGCACCGGCAAGGCGCGCTCCAAGATCCGCCATTACCTGAAGAACATGGAGGCCGAGGAGTCCTACGACCTGGGCCTGAAGCTGCTGGCGCAAGCCCTGCGCACCGAGGGCCTGCAACTGCCCGGTGTCGACGACAGCAGCCTGACCGAGCTGGATGCGGCGCTCTGGCAGTCGCTGGTGCGCTGGAGCGGCAACCGCAACCGGCGCGAGCTGCTCACCGACATCGGCCTGGGCCGCAAGATCGCGGTCATCGTGGCCAAGCGCATGGCGCGCAAGATGGTCGAGCAGGGGCGGCGCCCCGACGCGCTGACGCTCAGCATGGGCCGCTACGCCACGGACCAGGAAGCGCCCACCCAGGGCACCGTCGTCATCGACGGCAGCGAAAACGCCACGATCCAGCTCGCCACTTGCTGCCAGCCGATCCCGGGTGACGAGATCGTCGGCTACCTCGGGCGCGGCGAGGGGCTGACCGTGCACACCAGCGACTGCTCGGTGGGCAAGCGCCACTTCGAGCGTGATCCCGAGCGCTGGCTCGGCGTGGAATGGTCCGAGCAGCCGGTGCGGGCCTTCCGGACCGCCGTGGCGGTGCTGGTGCACAACGGCAAGGGCGTGCTGGCCGAGGTGGCGCAGGCCGTCAGCCATGCCGAAGCCGACATCGCCCACATCGACATGGACCCGACCCGCGACGGCGAGACCTCCGAGCTGAAGCTGACACTGGCCGTGCGCGACCGGCAGCACCTGGCGGATGTGCTGCGCGTGGTGCGGCGCTGCCCGTCGGTGGTGCGGGTGTCGCGGGTCAAGCCCTGATCAGCCGCCTTCCGGTGCAGCGGCGGATGCCGGTGCGGGATAGCGCACGGCGAGCACTTCCAGCAGCTCCATCCCACCCGGAGTCATCAGCTGCACCTCGTCGCCTTCGCGGGCCTTGAGCAGCGCGCGGGCGATCGGCGCGACCCAGCTGACTTCGCCGTTCAGGCTGTCGGACTCGTCGATGCCCTTGATGGTGATGGTGTGCTCCCGACCCGCACGGTCGGCGTAGGTGACGGTGGCGCCGAAGAAGATCTGGTCCTTGCCGTGGTGCGCCGACGGATCGGCCACCTCGGCGATGTCGAGCCGACGTGTCAGGTAGCGGATGCGGCGGTCGATCTCGCGCAGGCGCTTCTTGCCGTACAGGTAGTCGCCGTTCTCGGAGCGGTCACCGTTCTTGGCGGCCCAGGACACGATCTCCACGACCCTCGGCCGCTCCTCGTCCAGCAGCTGCATCAGCTCCGCTCGGAGTGCCCGCCAACCTTGCGGGGTCATGTAGTTTCGTGTACCGGCCGGCAGCGGTGGCAATCCCGGGGGGGCGTCGTCGTCGTCGTCGGCAGTGTTTTCAGGCGGAATGGCTTTTCGCATGCTCAGAATTGCGGGATCATTGGTACTGTTTGGACCCGCAGATGCGGGGTGTTGTGGTGGAACACCATCACACTGGATGTGCGTAATTCGTAATTGGGTAGCGAAATACGTCACACTTTGAAACGTCCGGTCCTACAGCAGGGGAAGTGACGTGCCGAAGACCTTGGCACGTCACAGAAGAAATAAGTGCTGGAGACCTGTGAATCTGCTCAACTGACCGTTGGCGGGTTTGCCCGATAGGTGTTTTTGAGGACCCCCTGCCATGTCCCGTCCCCATTTTGCTCAAGATCCGATGGATCCATTGTTGACCACCCGGGAGGCTGCCCAGCGACTGGGTGTGTCGCTGCGCACGGTCCAGCTGTGGGTCGAAGCGGGAACCCTGCCTGCCGGCCGCACCCCCGGGGGCCATCGGCGCATCCGGCTTTCGGCGGTCGAGGCGCTGGCGCACCGCAGCGGCCTGCGTCCTGCGGCACCAACCTCGCTGTCGATGGCGGCTGCCGGCAATGCGCCACTCGATCTCCTGCTGATCGCGTCCAGCGTGGACCAGCTCCACCTCTGGCAGGAAGTGCTGCAGCCGCTGGGTTCGGCCATCGCCATCCGTGGTGCCAACAACGGCTACACCGGCCTGCTGCAGCTGGGCCGCAAGGTGCCGGAGCTGCTGGTCACCGACCTGGCCATGCCGGACATCGATGGTTACGCCATGCTGCTGACGCTGTCCTCGCTGAGCGACTACAGCCAGCTGCGCGTGCTGGCGATCACGACCCAGACACCGCAGCAGATCGCCGAGCGCGGCGGTCTGCCGGAGCGTGTGCGTGTCGTGCACCAGCCCGCGCCGGCGATTGCCGTGCGTGCGTGGGTCGAGTCTGAAATGACACGCCTGGGGCGCAGTCTGCATGTCGATGGTGTAGCCTGACAGCATGTCCTCGCCCCGCCGCATCCTCATCGTCGACGACCAGCCGGATCTGCGCAAGCTGATCCGGATGACGCTGGAGCTGGGCGATTTCGACCTCCATGAGGCGATGGACGGCGCCGCCGCGCTGCGACAAGCTGTCGCGCTGCGGCCTGATCTGGTGCTGCTGGACGTGATGATGCCGGGCGAGCTGAACGGCTACCAGGTGTGCGAGCGGATCAAGCAGGATCCCGCGCTGGCGGGCACGCTGGTCGTCATGCTGACGGCCCGCGGCCAGGCGGGCGACATCGGGGCGGGCCAGCAGGCCGGTGCCGACGGGTACTTGGTCAAGCCCTTCAGCCCGTTCGAGCTGATCGAGCGGGTCGAGTCCATGCTGGACGCCGTCTGAGGCTGCACACGCCGCACACGCCGCCTGCGCTGGACAAGCTTCTTTACAGGGACGCCACGCTGGCCTGACGCAAGTCCTGCAAGATGCGCGCAGGAGACGCCCCACCGCCATGCAAGCCCGAATTCTGCTCATCGACGACGACATCCGCCTGACCGGCATGGTGCGCGATTACCTGCAAGCCGCAGGTCTGGTGGTCAGCGTCGCGGGCGATCTCGCCCAGGGGCGGCTCAAGCTGCAGCGCGAGCCTTGCGATGCGCTGGTGCTTGACCTGATGCTGCCGGACGGCGATGGCCTGGACCTCACCCGGGAGCTGCGTGCCGATCCGCGTCTGCGCGCGCTGCCGCTGCTGATGCTCACCGCGCGCGGCGAGCCGATGGACCGGATCATCGGTCTGGAACTCGGTGCCGACGACTACCTGCCCAAACCCTTCGAGCCCCGCGAACTGCTGGCGCGCATCAAGGCCTTGCTGCGCCGCGCGACGCCACAGTCGACCGACGCGGTGCTGCGCTTCGGCCGGCTGGATGTCGATGTCAACGCCCGGCAGGTGCGCATCGACGGTCGCGCCTGCGAGCTGACGAGCTACCAGTTCGACATCCTGCAGGTCATGGCCCAGAGCCCGGGCCGGGTGCTGTCGCGCGACCAGATCATGGATGCGCTGCGCGGCCATCCGATCGATGCGTTCGACCGCAGCATCGACGTCCACATGTCGCGCATCCGGGCGGCGATCGAAGACGATCCGAAGACGCCGCGCCGCATCCTGACGGTCCGCGGTTCGGGCTATGTCTTCGCGCGCAAGCAGGACGCTGACGCGGCCTGATCCGCCATGCGCTGGCGTGGTCTGGTCGGCCTGGGCGGCGTGCGCAGCCTCTATCTGCGCATCTACCTCACGGTGGTGGTGGCGTTGCTGGTGTTCGCGCTGCTGGCGGCCTGGCTGGTCAGCCGCCACACCGAGGCCGAGCGCGGCCGCATCGATGTCGCGGTCTCGGAGCGCACGCTGGCCTTTGCCTCGCTGCTGGAGAACAGTCTGCCCCCCGCGGGTGTGGCGGCGGAGGTGCAGCGCCAGGCGGTGCTCGACTGGTCACGCCGCCTGCGCATGCCGATCGCCCTGGACGCGCCGGACGGGGAGCGCATCGGCGTCTCCCCCTTCTACGAACGCAAGGTGCGTCCGGACCGCGCCGACGAGGAGACGGTGGCGTCCCGCATCCCGCTGGCGGACGGCCGGGTGCTGTGGGTGTTGCGTCCGGGTGGCCTGCGCCCGTTCACGGAGGGGCCACCTCCCGAACGTCCATCCGACCGGGGCGCCCCCCGCGGACCGGACCATGGCCACGGTGGATCGCCCCACGCTTCGCCCTCCCGGTGGCTGGGGCTGGTGCGCAAGCCTGGCTGGGTGGACGATGCCTCGGCGCTGTTCATGTTGCTGGCCACCTTGTTCGTGGCGGTGACGGCAGGGGCTTACCCCGTGGTGCGCCGGCTCACGCGCCGTCTGGAGGCGCTGGAGCGGGGGGTCGAGCAGTTCGGCGCGGGTGACCTCGGGCACCGGGTCGATGCGGAGGGCCGCGACGAAGTGGCTGCCGTGGCGCTCAGCTTCAACCGGGCGGCGCAGCGCATCGAGGATCTGGTGCGCGCCAACCGCGCCTTGCTGGCGAACGCCAGCCACGAGCTGCGCTCGCCGCTGGCGCGCCTGAAGATGGCCGTGGAAATGGTGGAGGACGCATCACCCGAGCAGCGCCAGGCGCTGCGCAGCGAGATCGACCGCGACATCTGCGAACTGGACGGCCTGGTCGAGGAGGTGCTGCTGGCCAGCCGCCTCGATGCGCAGGTCGCGCTGCGCATCGAACCCGTGGACCTGCTGGGCTTGCTGGTCGAGGAGGCCGCCCGCGTGGGCGCCTCGGCAGAGGGCGAGGCGGTGCTGGTGCAGGCCGATGAGCGGCTGCTGCGCCGCGCCTTGCGCAACCTGCTGGAAAACGCCCGCCGCTACGGCGGTGACGAGGTGGAGGCCACCGTCCGCAGGGGGCAGGCTGGACAGGTCGAGGTGCAGGTCTGTGACCGCGGGCCTGGCGTGCCGTCAGCGTGCCGCGAGCAGGTCTTCGAGCCTTTCTTCCGGCTGCCTGGGCATGCCGAGCGGGCGGGCGGCGTGGGTCTGGGGCTGTCGCTGGTGCGGCAGATCGCCACACGCCACGGCGGAAGCGTGCGCTGCCTGGCCCGCGAAGGCGGGGGCAGCTGCTTCCTGATCACCCTGCCGTGCGAGGCGGTGGCGGGGCCGGGTTGAGTGCCGCCGTGGTCGGGCGGACTCGGTCGGCGTAGCGGTTGAAGCGCCACGCGCTGCCCTCCTGCGTGATGCGGTGCCAGACCTGGCGCTTGGCGGCGGGGCTCATGCCGGGCCAGTGCTGCACCTCGTCGAAGGTGCGACCGCAGCCCTTGCAGACCGCGTCGCCCTGCGTGGTCGAGCAGATCGCGATGCAGGGCGCATCTGGCGTGCTGGCGTACCAGGCCAGCCAAGCCTGGCGTGCGGCCTCGGGCAGGCCGTGTTCGTCGCACAGTGTTTCGCGGTAATACACCATCAGCGCATAGACTTCGGCCAGCGCCCGCAGTGGCGCACACAGCGTCACGCCGTCGGGCGCGGGCTGGCGCTGGCGCCACCAGTTGATGGCGGCTTCGATGTCGGTGATGTGGATGCCTGCCATGGGGCCGCCAGCATAGCGCCGCAGCCCTCAGGCCGTGTGGGCAGGGTGATGGAAGCGGATGCGGCCCTTGCCGTGCTGCTTGGCCTGGTACATCGCCGTGTCGGCCGCACGCACCAGCTCCAGCGTGCTGACCGCATCGCCCGGATAGACCGCGATGCCGATGCTCACCCCCACGCTCAGTCGCCGGCCCTCCACCTCGAAAGGCGCGGAGATCGCGGCCAGGATCTGCTCCGCGAGCGCTTCCGATGCGGCGTGCCGGCCGTCTGCACGGATCAGCACCAGGAATTCATCGCCCCCGAAGCGGCACAGCGGATCGTGCGGGGGCACGGTGCTGCGCAAGCGTTCGGCCACCTGCCGCAGCAACTGGTCACCGGCGTCGTGGCCGTGGCGGTCGTTGATCTCCTTGAATCCGTCGAGATCGAGGAAGAGCAGGGCGAGCTGCTCGCCGGAGCCGTGCACCTGGGAGCGGGCATGGCCCAGCAGTTCGAAGAAGCGTGCCCGGTTGCACAGCCCGGTCAGCGGGTCCTGGAAGGCGAGGGTGCGCACCTGCTCTTCCGCCCGCATGCGGTCGGTGATGTCGAGCAGCGTGCCGCTGACCGCCATCTGGTCGGGCCGCTCCGGATCCGGCCGCGAGACGATGCGGTACTGCATCCAGCGCTGCACGCCTTCACGCATCTGCAGCCGCAGCTCACCCGTCAGGCTGACCGCCTGGCGTGTCGCACGGCGCAGGCTGTCGTGCACCAGGGTACGGTCTGCTCCGTCCATGCTCGCCAGCCACAGCACCAGTGGCAGCTCTCGTGTGGCGGCCGGCAACTGCATCAGGCTGGCCAGCGTCGGCGAGATCCGCAGCACCTCGTCGCCCGGGCGCCAGGTCCAGCTGCCCAGTCCGGCGATCTGTTCGGCCTCGGCCAGTGCGGACTGGCTGCGCTGGAGTTCGTCGGTGGACATGCGTTCGGCGCGGGTGACGAGGTAGACGAGCTGTTCGTATTCCGCGTAGGTGTTGCCGACCAGCGCGAGCAGGGCCTGCCAGCGGTCGGGGCTGGACGGGCCAGTCTCGGGGTTGATGCCGAGTCGGCGCAGCTGGCGGGCCAGCATGGGGTGAAGGAACCGGGCGGCGCTGTGGTCCATGCTCAGGCCTCCTGGCGGTCGGGGTCGGCTTCCCAGAGCGCGGCCAGCGTGAGCGTCATGTTGTGCATGTCGCAAGGCTGCCCTGGGCCTGACGAGATTTCGCCGAAGGAATAGAAGCCTGCGAGGGCCGAGCCTGCGGGCAGCGCTGCGGCGACCGGCTCCAGCTCCTCCGCCGTCTGCTCGCCCAGCACATGCCGGCGGCCAACACAGCTGACCATGAGCGCCAGCACCGGCTGGTCGACGGGCAGGGCCTCGCGCAGCGCTTCGGCGGCCTGGAACGCGCCCTCGATCAGCTCGCTGCGCCCAGCCCGCGACAGCTGCACCAGGCTGCCGGCAGGGATGTCGCCCGCGACATCAATGGTCTGGCGGTCCGGATCGATGCCGAGCACGTAGCGGATCACGCCCTGCATGTCCTCGGCGCGGCGGAACACCGTCAACGGGAAATGCGAGGCGGCTTCCGGCAGACCGCTGGCGTAGCGGCCGAGGTACTGGCGGTAGAGCTGCAGCGCGGGCTGGCCATCGATTTCCTCGACCGTGTTGCCTTGCGCCCGGGTGACGAGGCGGCGCTGACCGAATCCGACGCTGCCACCGCGGCAGCTCCGCACCATGCGCAGCCGGGATCCGTACAGCCCGACGGCGCAGATGCTGTGCTGGGCGGGGCCGTCGGCGTGCAGTGTCCAGGTGCGGGCGGCGTGCGTGCCATCCGCGCCCATGCCGCCGGCGATCGGCAACCCTTCCGGCAGCCCTGCCGTCAGTCCACGCACGAGTTCCGGTCCGTTGACCTGTCGGCCGTCGGCGAACACGAGCACGGCCGACAGTCCCGGTGGGTCGCACAGGGCGGCGGCCAGCCGCTGCCCGGCCGCTCTGGCATCCAGGGTCGGGCTGAGGCCCGTCTGGACGCGGCGCAGGCGGGTGTGGGCGAAGCGGGCCACGCAGACCACCAGCCCGCCATCGCTGGCTTGTTGCGCTTGCGCCACGGTGAGCGAGGCTGCGCTGACGAACATGCTGCGGGGCAGGGCGCGGGCCAGCGCGGCCAGCGGGCTGTCAGCGGCGAGATCGGTGAGTGCGCCGGATGGTCCGAACACCAGCACCAGTGTGTCCGGGCTGTCGAGTGCCTGGAGTTCCGGTTCTGGAGGCGTCTCCCAGCCGGTGGCGGGCTGGTACACAAAAGTAGCAAATTCCATGCGGTCGACACATCGGTTCAGCCAGAAGTGGCTTCGCGGTGTATCGACCGCCGGCGGTCAGGCTTGAGTGGCCCGGCCGCCGGCAGGGGCCAGGCTCAGCGCTTGAGCAGGCCACCCAGGATCTGCGGCAGCAGGCTGCCGAGGTCCGCGCCTTGCTGCGGCAGCTGGCCGTTGGGGGTCAGGCCGTCGATCAGCTGCGGCAGGATCTGCGTCAGCGCACCCGCGGCAGCGCCCTGGTCCATGCCGGCGCTGCGGGCGAGCTGGCCGATCACGTCGGAGCCCAGCACATTGCTGAGCTGGTCAGCGGAGACCGGCATGTTCTGGCCGGTGGAGACCCAGGACGAGGCCACATCACCCAGGCCACCGCGCTGGAACTGTTCCAGCAGACCGCCGAGGCCACCCGCTGCGGCGCCGCCGCCCTGGTTGTTGCCGCCCATCAGCATGCCGATGACGGCCTGGATCAGCGCAGCCTGTCCGCCGCCGCCTTGCTGGCCACCGCCCAGTGCCTGGCTGACGACCGAACCCAGCATTGAATCGAGCAATCCCATCGTGTTCTCCTGAAAGTGTCTGTGAATCAAGGGGCCGGGGCTGGTGCGTGTGCGTTCCATCACGGCCTGCCAGCACCGGCGGCCGTACTGTGACTGGTTTTGGGCGCGCTGTCATGCGCTGCGCCAGCCGCTACACTCCCGCACCCATGAAACGCATCGTGATCCTGATCTCCGGCCGTGGCTCCAACATGGAAGCCATCCACCGCGCCTGCGCCGCAGAAGGCTGGCCTGCCTCGGTCGTGGCGGTCATCAGCAACCGGCCGACGGCCGGCGGTCTGGGCTGGGCCGCGGAGCGGGGCATCGCGACGGCGTCGATCGACCACCGTGTCCATGCCGACCGCGCGGCCTTCGATGCCGCGCTGGCCGCGGAAATCGACGCCCACCAGCCCGATCTGGTCGTGCTGGCCGGCTTCATGCGCATCCTGACCCCGGCCTTCGTGGCCCGCTACGCCGGCCGGCTGCTCAACATCCACCCGTCGCTGCTGCCGTCCTTCGGCGGACTGCACACGCACGAGCGAGCGCTGCAGACCGGCTGCAAGGTGGCGGGGGCGACGGTGCATTTCGTGACCGCCGAACTCGACCACGGCCCGATCGTGCTCCAGGCGGTCGTGCCTGTGCTGCCCGGGGACACGGCCGAGTCGCTGGCGGCGCGTGTGCTGGTGTGCGAGCACCAGATCTATCCGCGCGCGGTGCGCTGGTTCGTCGAGGACCAGCTGCAGCTGTGCAGCGACGGCACCGTGCGCCACGCCCTGAACGCGCCGCAATGGCTCTTCCATCCCTCCTGAGCTTCCGAGGACTTTCCCGATGACCCCCAAAGCCCTCTTCACGCTCTGCGACGAGCTGCTGCATGAAGTCCTGCGCTTCACCAGTCCGACCGATGCCGTCGTGTCGGCCTTCTTCCGCCGCAACCGGATGCTGGGCATGCGCGAGCGCCACGCCCTGGCCGAGACGGTCTACGCGGTGCTGCGCGAGCGTCTGCGGCTGCAGTACCTCGCCAAGTCGGGCACGGGGGCGCTGGAGCGCCGCCTGAGCATCCTGGCCTGGCGCGGCACCGAAGCCTATCTGCGCGCCGCCACGACCGAAGCCGAGCAGAAGTGGGCCGCCACCGCCAAGCTGCTGAGCCTGAAGAGCCAGTCCGAAAGCCTGCGCCACAACCTGCCCGACTGGCTGGCCGAGGCGCTGAAGAAGGAAGCGGGCAACGACTTCTGGCCGCTGGTCGAGAGCTTGTCCACGTCCGCCGGGCTCGATCTGCGGGTCAACACCCAGCTGACCAAGCGCGAGGCGGCGCAGGTGACCCTCGCGGAAGAGGGCATCCTGACCGAGCCGACCCCGTATTCGCCGACCGGGCTGCGCGCGCGGGGCAAGCCCACGCTCAACCTGACCGACTGCTTCAAGCGCGGGGAGGTCGAGGTGCAGGACGAGGGCAGCCAGTTGCTGGCGCTGCTCACCGAGGCCAAGCGCGGCGAGATGGTGGTCGATTTCTGTGCGGGTGCAGGCGGCAAGACGCTGGCCCTCGGCGCGATGATGCGCAACACCGGCCGGCTCTATGCGTTCGACGTGTCGGCGCACCGCCTGGCCGCGCTCAAGCCGCGTCTGGCGCGCAGCGGGCTGTCCAATGTCTACCCGGCGGGCATCTCCCACGAGCGCGATGAACGCATCAAGCGCCTGTCGGGCAAGATCGACCGCGTGCTGGTCGACGCGCCGTGTTCGGGCCTGGGCACATTGCGCCGCAATCCGGATCTGAAATGGCGCCAGACCGCCGAGGGCATCGCCGAGCTGACCGTCAAGCAGCGCGCCATCCTCGACAGTGCGGCGCGGCTGGTGAAGTCGGGCGGTCAGCTGGTCTACGCCACCTGCAGCCTGCTGGACGCCGAGAACGAGGCCATCGCGCAGGCCTTCAGCGAAGCGCACCCGGACTTCGAGCTGCTGAACGCCGCCGAGGTGCTGGCGCGCCAGAAGGTCGAGCAGGCCGAGTCGCTCTGCCGCAACCACTACCTGCGCCTGTGGCCGCACCGCCACGGAACGGACGGTTTCTTCGCGGCGGTGTGGCGCCGCCGCTGACCAACCTGGCCGATCCCCCGGATCGAGTGCGATCGTCGGCGAATGGCGGGTTTGAAGCGTGATCTAGGGCAAATTCCCTGTTTCGGAGGAATATGTGGAACGTCTAGAATGTTCCACCCTCCCGTGCCCTGAATCCCTGAAAGCTGCGCGATGCCCGAACTCTCGACGATCTGGTCTGTCCTGGTGGACTGGCTGGCCCATGGTCTGCTGCGGGCCAGTCCCTGGCAGGTGCTGGTCATCACGCTGGTGATGACCCACATCACGATCGTCGCCATCACCGTCTTCCTGCACCGCAGCCAGGCCCACCGTTCGCTCGACCTGCACCCGATCCCGTCGCATTTCTTCCGTTTCTGGCTGTGGATGACCTCGGGCATGGTCACCAAGGAATGGGTGGCGATCCACCGCAAGCACCACGCCAAGTGCGAGACCAAGGACGACCCGCACAGCCCGGTCGCCCACGGCATCCAGACGGTGCTGCTGCGCGGCAGCGAGCTGTACCGCGCCGAGGCCAAGGTCGAGGAAACGCTCAAGAAGTACGGCCACAACACGCCGGACGACTGGCTGGAGCGCCATGTCTACACCGGCCGCTCCAAGCTGGGCGTGTCGCTGATGCTCATCATCAACGTGCTGCTGTTCGGCGCGCTGGGCCTGACGGTGTGGGCGGTGCAGATGCTGTGGAGTCCGGTCCACGCCGCCGGCATCATCAACGGCCTGGGCCACTGGTGGGGGTACCGCAACTTCGAGGCCGCGGACGCCTCCACCAACATCTCGCCCTGGGGCATCTGGATTGGCGGTGAAGAGCTGCACAACAACCACCACACCTTCCCGACCTCGGCCAAGCTGTCGGTCAAGCCCTTCGAGTTCGACATCGGCTGGGGCTACATCCGGACGCTGGAGATGATGGGCTTGGCCAAGGTGCGCAAGACCGCGCCGCAGCTCAAGCTCGGTGCCGTGCGCCCCGTCGCCGACAGCCAGACGCTCGAAGCCCTGATTGCCAACCGCTACGAGGTCATGGCGCAGTACGCCGCCAACCTGCGCAAGGCGTGTGCGGACGAACTGGACCGCCTGAAGCAGCAGGGCGCGCAGAACACCGAACGCTGGAACGAAATGCGGCTGGCGCAACGCTGGC
Organism: Sphaerotilus sp.; assembly: GCF_034519685.1. Taxonomy (GTDB): domain Bacteria; phylum Pseudomonadota; class Gammaproteobacteria; order Burkholderiales; family Burkholderiaceae_C; genus Sphaerotilus. The sequence continues at coordinate 1,173,220 of NZ_JAXHOF010000006.1, forward strand.
TGCACCGCGACGACCAGAAGATCCCCGCCGAGGTGAAGGCGCTGGTCGCCAAGGCCTGCGACCAGAGTCCATCCCTGACGAAGCTGGTCACCATGCGGGAAGAGTTGCGGCAACTGTGGACCCGCACCAATGTGTCGGGTGAGCAGCTGGTGGTCGATCTCCAGGGCTGGTGCCAGCGTGCCGAGAGCAGCGGCATCGCCGCCCTGCAGGACTTTGCGCGCACCCTGCGCTCTGCCCACGCCTGAACAAGAGCGGCGGCTCTTGCCGTTTCAGGTTCAGGCTGCCAGCAGCTCCATTGGTCGGCTGCTGCCTGAGGATGACGGTGTCGACAGGGGCTGGGCGTAGGCGGCAGGATTGTCCGCCCGGCAGTCGACTGCGGAAAGCCAGGCGGACTGCCGCTGCTGCACGATGCCGTGGAGCAGCAGGACATCCTCGAACACTGGCTGGTCGAGGACTTCGATGCCCGTCGTGCGCAGCAGCAGCCGGGCCAGTGCAGGCGCTGGATCCTCCTGCGACCATGCCTGCAGGACGCTGTCGAGGGCGTCGGGGCAGTCTTCCAGGACGGCTTCACCGTGGGAGTCTTCCGCCGTCATGGATGCAATCCTGATGTTGTAGAGCGCTTCCAGCTGGGCGGCCACCCGTTCATGGTTCCAGGGCTGGGCCATCTGGCGGTACAGCTCCAGCAGGTGCAGCAGGATCCAGGGGCATTTGCCGGGCAACTCCTGCAGACGCTGTTCCAGCACCAGTGCGACCCCGACAGGCGATTCGGAGACGATCGGTGCCAGCTCCCGCAGCAAGTCGGTGCTGGCGACCGTGGTGTCCAGACTTGGGTGGCCAAAGTCCGCATCCGGCCAGCGTGTGGCGCAGGACGCTGCGTCTGCTGCCGGCTGGTCTGCGCAGACAGGTGGCATCCAGTGGACCGTTCCAGGGTCGGGTGTCGGGGCGGTCGGGGTGAGCCGTGTGTCCCGTGCATTCCGTTCCTCCCGCGGCTCCGGGAAGTCACCGTCCGCTGTCATCCGGGCGCGCTGGCGGCGCAGGCGGTGTGCGACCGATGCCGCAGTGGCATTCGTGGGTGTGCTGATCCTGGGCATCAGGCCTTCCCGGACCAGGCGCAGCAGCAGCAAGCCCGTCCAGAGTCCCAGGATGCCCCCCGCGATCAGCAAGGCGTCGCGCCAGAGGTTGCTGTGGTGTTCGCTGCGCTCGATCCGTGCAAGCAGTGCTGCCATGGCGGCGCGGGTCTGTCTCTGCTCCTCTTGCAGTGCGTGCCACGCGGGATCGCGGTTCGGACTGGCGATCGTCGCGTCGGTGGCGGGTGCCTGATCGGCCGGGGGCGGGCTGAGCGGATCGCCCGTCACGGGTGTCTGAGGCAGTGCCGACAAGACGGCCGCGACCAGGCGCTGCATGGCGGCGTCTTCGAGTGCCTGGCGGTCGGGCGGCCCGGCGGCCGGCGTGGCGATGTCGTCCGACCGCGTGATGTTGCGGGTTACCTGCACAGGTGTGGCCCGAGGGGGTGCTGGATTCCGTTGCGCCTCCGCTCCATGCGGTGTGACCCGTGCCGGTGGTGGTGGCGGGATCGATGGTCTGGCGGGCAGGGGGCTGGACGTGGGTGGATCGGCCAGCACCGTGAATTCGCGGGTGTAGTCGGCGCCGCAAAGCAGACGCAGACGGCCGCTCAGCACCGTGTCGGTGACCCGCTGCGGGCTGCTGATCTGTACCACGACACGTCCGTCGTCACCGCTCGGGACAGTCCGCAGGCGCAAGGGCGTGATCGTGTCGCCGGATTCTCCCTGCTGGATCTCGACTTGCAGGCATTCCGGGGTCATGCGGCTCGCAGGCCAGTCAAAGCCGCGCACCTGGACGGACATCGCGAGCGGCTGATCGATCACTGCCCGCGCCATCGTGGTGTCGACCGACTGGCTGCTCGCATCGCCAGCCCAGGCGAGGAGCGCTGCGGCGGCGATGCCATGTTGCCATCCCGGCTGTTTCATGCTGCTCCCCGGCGTTGTCTGGTCTGGTCGTCAATCTAGTCGGGTTGGTGTGTGCAGTCCATCACGCCGGAGGGGGCCACCTTTTGGGGGATGAGGGGGGATGGCTGTGGAAAGGCATGAAAAAACCCGCCGCGGGCCGAGCCCGGGCGGGTTTTCTGGAGCAAGTCCTGTTCAGCGTGTGCTGATCAGCGCAGCTTGATTTCCTTGTACAGCACGTGCTTGCGTGCCTTCGGATCGAACTTCATGAATTCGAGCTTTCCGGGCGTCGTCTTCTTGTTCTTGTCCGTGGTGTAGAAATGGCCGGTACCCGCAGTGGATTCCAGCTTGATCTTTTCGCGTCCGCCTTTGGCTGCCATGGTGTCAGTCTCCGATTACAGTTCGCCGCGGGCACGCAGGTCGGCCAGGACCACGTCGATGCCCTTCTTGTCGATCAGTCGCAGCGCAGCGTTGGAGATGCGCAGGCGAATCCAGCGGTTTTCGCTCTCGACCCAGAAGCGGCGGTACTGCAGGTTGGGCAGCCAGCGGCGCTTGGTTTTGTTGTTTGCGTGGGAAACATTGTTCCCGGTCATCGGGCCCTTACCCGTGACTTGACAGACGCGTGCCATGACGCTTCTCCGAAATATGGTTACAGCAACCAGAGCAGGCCCGCCTGAACACTGTCGGCACTTGTGGTGCCCGGCCTGATGATCACCCCTCCGACAAGCTGCAAAGCCCGTCGGGTCTATTGGCGGCAAAGCGTCGATTATAGAACGGAAATCGACGCCCCCGCCAAATGGCCCGTCGAACGTGCCCGGTCAGGTGCTCACTGCGGGTTCTGTTCCAGGTAGCGCTGGGCGTCGAGGGCGGCCATGCAGCCCGTGCCGGCGCTGGTGATGGCCTGGCGGTAGACGTGGTCCTGCACGTCGCCCGCGGCGAAGATGCCGGGCACGCTGGTCATCGTGGCCAGACCGTTCAGCCCGGAGCGCGTGACGATGTAGCCGTCCTTCATCTCCAGTTGGCCCTTGAAGATGTCCGTGTTCGGCTGGTGGCCGATGGCGATGAAGCAGCCTTTCACGTCCAGATCGCGGGTGCTGTCGTCGGCCGTGCTCTTGAGGCGAACACCCGTCACGCCAGTCTGGTCCCCCAGAACTTCGTCCAGAATTTGAAACAGATGTAACTCCATTTTTCCGGCGGCGACCTTCTCGTGCAGCTTGTCGATCAGGATGGCCTCGGCGCGGAACTTGTCGCGGCGGTGGATCAGATGCACCTTGCTGGCGATGTTCGACAGGTAGAGCGCCTCTTCGACCGCCGTGTTGCCGCCACCGACCACACAGACCTCCTGGCCGCGGTAGAAGAAGCCATCGCAGGTGGCGCAGCCGCTGACGCCGCGGCCCATGAAGGCTTCCTCGGAGGGCAAGCCGATGTACTTGGCGCTGGCGCCGGTGGCGATGATGAGGGCGTCGCAGGTGTAGGTGCCCGAGTCGCCGGTGAGCACGAAGGGCCGCTGCGCGAAGTCCACCGTGTGGATGTGGTCGTAGACCATGGTGGTGTTGAAGCGCTCGGCGTGCTGCTGGAAACGTGCCATCAGCTCTGGCCCCTGTACGCCCATCACGTCGGCGGGCCAGTTGTCCACTTCGGTGGTGGTCATGAGCTGACCGCCCTGGGCCATGCCGGTGACCAGCATCGGCTTGAGGTTGGCGCGGGCAGCATAGATGGCCGCCGTGTAGCCGGCAGGGCCGGATCCGAGGATGAGGACTTGGGCGTGTGTGGAGGTGCTGCTCATGGAGTGCGGTGTCGGTTTGCGTGGCTGCGCGCAGTTTCATTTCCGGGTCACCGCGCTGTTCAACGGGGTGACGCTTCGGTTAGAGTCGCGACGCAATGGACGTGTCGTGAAATGTTGCAGTGCGAAGCTTAGCGGTTCTTGTCTGCCCCGCGCCATGTCCCGCTTTCAATGACAACGATAGACACCAACAAGCAGGAGTAGCCCCATGGCCATGCTCTCAAACCTGGATCTGATTCGACGGGTTCCTCTTTTTTCGATGCTGACCGTGGAGCAGGCGCAGACCATCGCGGACGGCGTGGTCAAGCGCCGCTACCGCCGCGGCGAGATCATCGTCGAGCAAGGCCGCAAGTCGGATGCCCTGTTCATCCTGCTGAGCGGGCGCGCCCGCGTCATCACCTCGGACACCCGGGGCCGCGAGGTCATCCTGGCGGTGCTGGAAGCCGGTGACTACCTCGGCGAGATGAGCCTGATCGACAACGAGCCGCATTCGGCCACCGTGCGCGCCGAAGTGCAGACCGATGTGCTGGTGCTCGGCCGCAACGAGTTCGCGACCTGCCTGCCGGACAATTCCAGCCTGTCGTACGCGATCCTGCGCGGTCTGGTGGCGCGTCTGCGCAATGCCGACCGCCAGATCGAGTCGCTGGCGCTGCTGGATGTGTACGGCCGCGTGGCCCGTGCGCTGCTGGACATGGCCGAGGACGATGAAGGTCGCCGCGTCATCCGCAGCAAGGTCTCGCGTCAGGATCTGGCCAAGGTCGTGGGCGCGTCCCGCGAGATGGTCAGCCGCGTGATGAAGGATCTGGAAGAGCGCGGCCTGATCGAGACGCAGGAAAACGGCTGGGTCGTGCTCACCGAGCGTCTGGCCACCCAGTAATTCTGCGTCCAGTCGGACAAGGCACCGGCCCGGTGCCTCAGTGAACACAAAGCCGCCCCGCTTCATGGCGGCTTTGTCGTTTGTGCGGATGGCGGACAATGCCGAGATGACTTATCCGCTCGGTTCGCTGCGCAGTCCAGCCTCCGCCCAGACGCCTGCCCAGCAGGCCTCGGCTTCCCCTTCCCCTTCTGTTCCCCGCTGGCGTCTGCAGCTGGGGATCACGCTGGGTGGCACCTTGCTGTTGCTCTGGCTCATCGCCATGCTCAGCCACCATCCCGGCGATGCGGCGTTTTCCACCTCCGGTGATGGCCAGCGTCTGCGCAACCATGTCGGCGTGATCGGCGCCTGGGCATCCGACCTGTCTTTCGTGCTGTTCGGTCTGTCCGCCTGGTGGGGGTTGTTGTTTGGCGTGCGGGCCTGGCTGTCGATGGTGGCGCGGCTGCTCCGGGCGGATCTCGCGCCGGTGGATCCGGCTGGCCCGGTGCATTGGCGCCCGCAGTGGCTGACCTGGGTCGGCCTGCTGCTGCTGCTGCTGTCCAGCACGGCCCTGGAGTGGACCCGGCTGTACCAGTTCGAGGGACTGGTCGCGGGCGCCCATGCCGGCGGTGTGCTGGGGGCTGTGCTCGGGCCGTCCAGCATGCGCCTGTTCGGCTTTGTCGGCAGTGGGGTGCTGTGGATCGTCATGCTGCTGCTGGCACTGGCGTGGGCCTTCCAGTTTTCCTGGCTCGGCCTGGCGGAGCGCATCGGCGGCTGGTTCGATGGCTGGCGCGAGCGACGCCAGTCGAGCCGCAAGGAGGCCGAGGACAAGCGCATCGGCGCGCAGGCGCAGATGGCCCGTGAACGCGGCTCGGTGACCGAGCCGGTGCCACTGGACGCCGCAGTGTCGGCGCCAGCGGCGATGCCGACCGCCTCGCGCAAGAAGAAGGACAAGGACCGCGCGCCTGCGCCAGCGGTCGTCGAGCCGGTGTTCGATGCGGAAACCATGCCGGCGGTGCTGCAGGTCTCGCCCACGGACCGGCGCGCAGCGAGCTTCGAACCCGATTTTGTCGACACCGTGCCGGACAGCCTGCCGCCGCTGGTGGCACCGCCCTGGGACGACGCGCTGCCGATGCCGCAGTCCAGCCCACGCCTGGCGACCGTGGTGGCACCGCCTTCCGTGCCCTCCGCACCGGCTCGCCCGGTGGCTGCAGCCGTCCAGGTGCCTGTGCCCTTGCCGGTTCCGGCCGTTGCGCCAGTGACCGTGCCGACCTTGGCGACCTCTGACGGCCCGGCCCGCTTGCCCCAGGTCGGCCTGCTGGACCTGGCCACACTGGCCACCGAAACCGCCACGCCCGAGGCGCTGGAGGCCACCAGCCGCCAGATCGAGCGCAAGCTCGCGGACTTCGGTGTCGAGGTCAAGGTCATCGCCGCGATGCCCGGCCCGGTCATCACGCGCTTCGAGATCGAGCCGGCCACCGGCGTCAAGGGCGCGCAGATCGTCAACCTCGCCAAGGATCTGGCGCGCTCGCTCAGCTTGGTGTCGATCCGCGTGGTCGAGACGATCCCAGGCCGCAACTGCATGGCACTGGAGCTGCCCAACGCCAAGCGCCAGATCATCCGGCTGTCCGAAGTGCTCGGCGCGCCGATCTACACCAACGCCGCGTCGCTGCTGACGCTGGGCTTCGGCAAGGACATCGTCGGCAAGCCGTTTGTGGCCGATCTGGCCAAGATGCCGCACTGCCTGGTGGCCGGTACCACCGGCTCCGGCAAGTCGGTGGGCATCAACAGCATGATCCTGTCGCTGCTCTACAAGGCGGACGCGCGCGACGTGCGCCTGATCCTGATCGACCCGAAGATGCTGGAGATGAGCGTCTACGAGGGCATTCCGCACCTGCTCGCCCCCGTCGTCACCGACATGAAGCAGGCCTCGAACGCGCTCAACTGGTGCGTGGCCGAGATGGAGCGGCGCTACAAGCTGCTCAGCAAGATGGGCGTGCGCAACCTCGCCGGCTACAACAAGAAGATCGACGACGCGACCGAGCGCGAGGAGCTGATCTCCAACCCGTTCAGCCTGACGCCGGAGGAGCCCGAGCCGCTCGACCGCTTGCCGCACATCGTCGTGGTCATCGACGAGCTGGCCGACCTGATGATGGTCGTCGGCAAGAAGATCGAGGAACTCATCGCTCGGCTGGCGCAGAAGGCGCGCGCCGCCGGCATCCACCTGATCCTGGCGACGCAGCGGCCCTCGGTCGACGTGATCACCGGCCTCATCAAGGCCAACATCCCCACCCGGCTGAGCTTCCAGGTCTCCAGCAAGATCGACAGCCGCACCATCCTCGACCAGATGGGCGCGGAAGCCTTGCTGGGGCAGGGCGACATGCTCTACCTCTCGCCGGGCTCGGGCGTGCCGATCCGGGTCCACGGCGCCTTCGTCAGCGATGACGAGGTCCACCGCGTCGTTGAATACCTGAAGTCGCAGGGCGAGCCGAACTACATTGAGGGCATCCTCGAAGGCGGTGTGCTAGACGGCGACGGCGGCAACGACACCAACGCCGAAGGCGGCGGTGGCGACGCCGAGGCCGATCCGATGTACGACCAGGCCGTGGCCGTCGTGCTGCAGAACCGCAAGGCATCGATCTCGCTGGTGCAGCGCCACCTGCGCATCGGCTACAACCGCGCGGCCCGGCTGCTGGAACAAATGGAGCAATCCGGACTCGTATCCAGCATGTCCACCAACGGCAACCGCGACATCCTCGTTCCGGCCCGACCCACCGAATGATGCAGACCCTCCCGAAGTTCTCGTTCCCGACCGCACTGTTGCGCACGGGCGCCCTGGCGCTGGCGCTGCTGAGCCCGGTGCTGGCCCGCGCCGATGCGGTCGAAGCGCTGCGCGGCTTCGTGCAGACGGTGCAGTCCGGCCGCTCGCCGTTCACGCAGGTCGTCACGGCGCCGGACGGCGTGAAGAAAAAGACCACCAGCGGCGAGTTCGAGTTCCAGCGGCCCAACCGCTTCCGCTTCGAGTACACCAAGCCCTACGAGCAGCAGATCGTCTCCGATGGCCAGAAGGTCTGGCTGTTCGACGTGGACCTGAACCAGGTGACCGTGCGCGCATTTGACCAGGTGCTCGGCTCGACGCCGGCGGCGTTGCTGGCGGGCGGCAATCTGGAGCGGGATTTCACCTTGCAGGCTGACGCCGATGCCGGCGGCCTGCAGTGGGTCCAAGCCCAGCCCAAGGTCAAGGAAGGGCAGATCCGCCAGTTGCGTGTCGGCTTCCGCGGCAAGGAGCTGGCGGCGATCGAACTGGTCGATGCGCTCGGTCAGCGCTCGCGGCTCGACTTCAGCCGCTTCGAGCCGAACGTGACGCTGGCGCCGACGCGCTTCAAGTTCACTGCGCCGGCGGGCGCCGACGTGCTGCAGCAGTGAGCGCTCCGCTCGGGGGTCAACCATCGGGGGATCTGTTCGGCGCGCTGCCGGACGCCGATCCGGCCCCCGCGCCTCCGCCCACGACACCCTCGGCCGCCGACGCCCCGCTGGCCGAGCGCCTGCGCCCGCGCCACCTTGACGAGGTGATCGGCCAGCAAGGCCTACTCGGCCCGGGTAAGCCGCTGCGGGTGGCGTTCGAGTCAGGGCGGCCGCACTCGATGATCCTGTGGGGGCCGCCCGGCGTCGGCAAGACGACGCTCGCCCGGCTGATGGCCGACGCCTTCGACAGCCATTTTGTGCAGATCTCGGCCGTGCTTGGCGGCGTCAAGGACATCCGCGACGCAGTCGAGCAGGCGAAGCTGGCCCAGTCGCGGGGCAAGCGCTGCATCGTCTTCGTGGACGAGGTGCACCGCTTCAACAAGGCGCAGCAGGACGCCTTCCTGCCCCACGTCGAGTCCGGCCTGTTCACCTTCATCGGCGCCACGACCGAAAACCCGTCCTTCGAGGTCAACTCGGCGCTGCTGTCGCGGGCGACGGTGCATGTGCTGCAACCGCTGTCCGACGACGACTTGCACACGCTGCTGGCCACCGCCCGCGCCGCGCTCCAGGCCGCCGAGCCGACGCTCGAGGCCGCGCAGCGCCTGATCGCCTATGCGGACGGCGACGCGCGCCGCCTGCTCAACACCTACGAGAACGTGGTGCGCATGGTCGGCACCGAGGCCGTTCTCGACGACGCCGCGCTGGAGCGCAGCCTGGGTGCACAGCTGCGCCGCTACGACAAGGGTGGTGACCAGTTCTACGACACGGTCTCGGCGCTGCACAAGTCCGTGCGCGGCAGCAGCCCGGATGCGGCGCTGTACTGGTTCGCGCGCATGGTCGACGGCGGGGTCGACCCGCGCTACATCGCCCGGCGCCTGATCCGCATGGCCACCGAGGACATCGGGCTGGCCGATCCGCGCGCGCTGCGGCTGGCGCTGGATGCGAGCGAGACCTACGAGCGGCTTGGTTCGCCGGAAGGGGAGCTGGCGCTGGCGCAGGCGGTCGTCTACTTGGCCGTAGCGCCCAAGTCGAACGCGGTCTACACGGCGTGGAAGGCGGCGCGGGCCTTCGTGCAGCAGGACGGCTCGCGGCCGGTGCCGCTGCACCTGCGCAATGCGCCGACGAAGCTGATGCGGGATCTCGACCACGGTCGGAATTATCGGTATGCCCACGACGAGGCGGACGGATATCCGTCCGGTGAGCAGTATTTCCCGGACGCCCACGACCCCGCACCGCGCTTCTATGCGCCGGTGGACCGCGGGCTGGAGATCCGCATCGGCGAGAAGCTCGCCCAACTGCGGCAACTCGACGAAGAAGCCAGAAAAAAGCGCTGATTAACCGGCGTTTGCCCGGTGATTGGCGGATGTTCTGCGCTTCGCCTAGCGCAAACGCGCATCGTTGGCTGCACAGTGCCCGCCTAGAATCCGTGTGCGGAAAGCCGCGGCAGGATGTCACGCCCTGTCGCCTGACCGAGCGGCCAGCGGGGGGACTTCCCTGGCACGCACCTTGCGATATTGCCCGGCAGCGGTCACAGGAGAGCTTGGAATGGATATCTTTGTACAGCAGATCATCAACGGACTGGTGCTCGGGAGCATGTATGCCCTCGTCGCGCTGGGCTACACGATGGTCTACGGCATCATCAGCCTGATCAACTTCGCGCACGGCGAGGTGCTCATGGTCGGCGCCATGGTCAGCTGGACCGTGGCGACCTTTCTGCTCGATACGGCCTCGCCCATGCCGGGCTGGCTGATCATGCTGATCTCTGCGGTGGCGGCGATCATCGTCTGCTCCCTGCTCAACTACACGATCGAGAAGATCGCCTACCGCCCGCTGCGCAACGCACCGCGCCTGGCCCCGCTGATCACCGCGATGGGCATGAGCCTGCTGCTGCAGACGCTGGCGATGATCATCTGGAAACCGAACCCCAAGCCGTATCCGCAACTGCTGCCGGTCGAGATATTCTTCCTGTGGGAGGACGGTCCGGTCATCACCATCACGCAGATCCTGATCCTGGTCATCACCGCGCTGTCGCTGGGCGGGCTGCTGTGGCTGGTCAACAAGACCAAGCTCGGCCGTGCCATGCGTGCCACCGCCGAGAACCCGCGGGTCGCCGGCCTGATGGGCGTGCGCCCTGACCACATCATCAGCGCCACCTTCGTCATCGGCGCGGCCCTGGCGGCCATCGCCGGGATCATGTGGGCGGCCAACTACGGCACGCTGCAGCACACCATGGGCTTCATGCCGGGCCTGAAGGCGTTCACCGCCGCGGTGTTCGGCGGCATCGGCAACCTCGCCGGGGCGATGGTCGGCGGCGTGCTGCTCGGTCTGATCGAGGCGATCGGTGCCGGCTACCTGGGCGACCTGACCGGCGGGCTGTTCGGCAGCCACTATGTCGAGATCTTCGCCTTCCTCGTCCTCATCCTGGTCCTCACCGTGCGTCCGTCCGGCCTGCTGGGCGAGCGTGTGGCAGACCGCGCCTGACGCCCGAGGAGACACCCCATGCAAAACCTCCAATCCATGGACAAGACCAAGCAGTTGCTGGTGTTCGCGCTGGCGGCCGTCGCGCTGCTGGCTTTGCCGCTGTTCGCGGCGCAGTTCGGCCACGGCTGGGTGCGCATCATGGCGCTGGCCCTGCTGTACGTGATGCTGGCGCTCGGGCTGAACATCGTGGTGGGCTACGCCGGCCTGCTCGACCTCGGCTATGTCGCGTTCTACGCGGTCGGGGCCTATCTGTATGCCCTGGTCGCTTCGCCGCATCTCACCGACAACTTCGAGTCCCTGAAAGCGGCGTATCCAAACGGGATGCACTTTCCGATCTGGGCGGTCGTGCCGATCGCGGCGGCGGTGGCCGCTGTCTGCGGCATGGTGCTGGGTGCGCCGACGCTGAAGCTGCGCGGTGACTACCTGGCCATCGTGACGCTGGGCTTCGGTGAAATCATCCGCGTGTTCATGAACAACCTCGAACACCCGGTCAACATCACCAACGGCCCGCGTGGCATCAGCCAGATCGACCCGATGAACGTCTTCGGGGTGGACTTCGGCAAGCCGCTGGACCTGTTCGGCTACTCGATTCCGCCGGTGGCGCTGTACTACTACCTGTTCCTCGCGCTGGTGATCCTGACCGTCATCATCAGCCACCGGCTGGAGGTGTCGCGCATCGGCCGCGCCTGGATGGCCATCCGCGAAGACGAGATCGCCGCCAAGGCGATGGGCCTGAACACCCGCAACCTCAAGCTGCTGGCCTTCGGCATGGGCGCCACCTTCGGCGGTGTCTCAGGCGCCATGTTCGCGGCCTTCCAGGGCTTCATCTCGCCCGAGTCGTTCACGCTGGCCGAGTCGGTGATGATCGTGGCGATGGTGGTGCTGGGCGGAATCGGGCACATCCCCGGTGTCATCCTGGGCGCGCTGCTGCTGTCGGCGCTGCCGGAGGTGCTGCGCTATGTCGCCGGTGACATCCAGGCGATGACGGGCGGACGGCTGGACGCCTCCATCCTGCGCCAGCTGCTGATCGCGCTGGCGATGATCACGATCATGCTGGTGCGCCAGCGCGGCCTGTGGCCCGCCCCGGAGCACGGCAAGGCCGCTCCGGCCGCCAAGTGAAGCGCAAGCGAACAGGAGCATCCTTCCCATGAGCAAGAACACTTCGGACATCGTCCTGGAAGTCAAGGGCGTCTCCAAGCGCTTCGGTGGCCTGCAAGCCCTGTCGGAGGTGGGCATCACCATCCACAAGGGCCAGGTCTACGGCCTGATCGGCCCGAACGGCGCCGGTAAGACGACCTTCTTCAACGTCATCACCGGCCTCTACACCCCGGACGGCGGCACCTTCCACCTTGGTGGTGCGCCCTACACGCCGACCGCAGTGCACGAAGTCGCCGCGGCCGGCATCGCCCGCACCTTCCAGAACATCCGGCTCTTCCCCGAGATGACGGCGCTGGAGAACGTCATGGTCGGCCGCCACGTGCGCACGCACTCCGGCCTGATCGGCGCCATCTTCCGCACCCCTGGCTTCAAGGCCGAGGAACGGGCCATCGCCGAGCGGGCGCAGGAGCTGCTGGACTATGTCGGCATCGGCAAGTTCGCCGAGTACAAGGCGCGCACGCTGTCCTATGGTGACCAGCGCCGCCTGGAGATCGCCCGTGCGCTGGCCACCGACCCCAAGCTGATCGCGCTGGACGAGCCCGCCGCCGGCATGAACGCCACCGAGAAGGTCGTGCTGCGCGAGCTGATCGACCAGATCCGCCGCGACGGCCGCACCATCCTCATCATCGAGCACGACGTGAAGCTGGTGATGGGACTGTGCGACCGGCTGACCGTGCTCGACTACGGCAAGCAGATCGCCGAGGGCACGCCGGCCGAGGTGCAGAAGAACGAGAAGGTGATCGAGGCCTACCTGGGCAGCGGTCACAAGGCCCACTGAACGCAGCAGGACATCCGATCACATGGCAACCGCAACGAACCTCAAGACCAGCGGCAGCGGCCAGGTCCTGCTGAGCATCGAGAACCTGAAGGTCGCCTACGGCGGCATCCAGGCCGTCAAGGGCGTGACCTTCGAGGTCCGCGAGGGTGAACTCGTCAGCCTGATCGGCGCCAACGGCGCCGGCAAGACGACCTCGCTGAAGGCGGTCACCGGCATCCAGCCGATCGCCGACGGCGACGTGAAATACCTCGGCAAGAGCCTGAAAGGGCAGGGCGCCTGGGATCTGGCCAAGCAGGGGCTGGTGATGATCCCGGAAGGCCGGGGCACCTTCACCCGCATGACCATCACCGAAAACCTGCAGATGGGCGCCTACACGCGCAACGACAATGCCGAGATCGCGGCGGACATCGACAAGGTGTTCACCATCTTTCCGCGCCTGAAGGAGCGCCGTGACCAGCTCGCCGGCACGATGTCCGGCGGCGAGCAGCAGATGCTGGCGATGGGCCGCGCGCTGATGGCCCGCCCGAAGGTGCTGCTGCTGGACGAGCCCTCGATGGGTCTGTCGCCGATCATGGTCGACAAGATCTTCGAGGTGGTCAGCGACATCCACAAGCAGGGCGTGACCATGCTGCTGGTCGAGCAGAACGCCAGCCGCGCGCTGGCCGTGGCCGACCGTGGCTATGTGATGGAGTCCGGTCTCATCACGATGACCGGCCCGGGCCGGGATCTGCTGGCCGATCCGAAGGTGCGGGCGGCCTACCTGGGCGAGTGAGTCGATCGCAGACAGGGGCAGGCGTGCGGGCGTGGGATGATCCAGCTCCCGCCCGAAATGCAATCTGTCTCTCCATGGTCCGTGTTTCCGCTTTCCCGTCGCCCCGTCTGTTCCTGACCGCCCTGATCGGCCTGGCGCTGTCGGCGTCCGCGGCCACGTCGCTGGCCCGCACCGATAAGCCCCCTGCCGCGGCACTCGCCGCCGGCTACCAGGCGTTCTCGCCGCGTGCCTCCTACCGCCTGTGTTTCAACCCGGACGGCGACTCCTGCGAGGCGCTGCTCATCGAGACCCTGCGCGCGACGCGGCGCACCCTGCATGTGCAGGCGTATTACTTCACCAGCGCCCCCCTCGCCCAGGCCGTCAAGCAGGCCAAGGACCGCGGCGTGGAGGTGCAGGTCATCCTGGACAAGAGCCAGGTCAATGACAAATACACCAGCGCGACCTTCCTGAAGAATGCGGGCGTGCCGGTGTTCATCGACGCCAAGCCCGCCATCGCGCACAACAAGGTGATGATCTTCGACGGCCGCGCCGTCTTCACCGGCTCGTACAACTTCACCAAGTCCGCCGAGAAGCGCAACACCGAAAATGGCCTGCTGATCCGCGACGATGCGGCACTGGTGAAGGCCTACCTGGACAACTGGAAGGCGCGTTTCGCGCTGTCCGAGCCGTACTGAGACGGAATGAACCGTGCCGCGCGGCACCGACCTTCGCAGGAGATTCCATGCGCATCGTCCACAACCCTGAGCACCACCGCCACGACGCCCGCCACGAGATGTACCGCGGGCGGCTGGTGCCCTGCCATGAGACGCCCGACCGGCTGGCCTTCGTGCTGGAGGCGCTGCGGCAGCGGCCGGTCGGGGTGCTGAGCGGGCCGGAGGCGGTGGCCGATGCCGTGCTCGCGTCGGTCCATGCGCCGCGTTACCTCGATTTCCTGGCCCGCGCCTGGGACGACTGGGTGGCGCTGGATCCGGCCAATGCTGCGCTCGACATCCTGCCGTCGGTGTGGCCGGTGCGCGGGTTCCGGCATGACGTGGAACCGCGCAACTTCGCCGCCCGGCTGGGGCTGTACTCGTTCGACGCCGGCAGTCCGATGGTGGCCGGCACCTGGGCTGCGGCCCGGGCGGGTGCGGCCTGTGCGGTGACGGCGGCGCGGGCCGTGCTGGCAGGCGAAGGCAGCGCGCTGGCGCTCACCCGCCCCCCGGGCCACCATGCCGGACCGGACTTCTTCGGTGGCTACTGCTTCCTCAACAACGCTGCGCTGGCAGCCCAGACGCTGCGCGACGGGGGCGCCGCGCGGGTGGCAGTGCTCGATGTCGACTACCACCATGGCAATGGCACGCAGACGATCTTCTACGCCCGCGACGATGTGCTGACCGTGTCGCTCCACGGCGATCCGATGACCGAGTACCCCTTCTTCCTCGGCCATGCCGACGAGCAGGGCGACGGAGCCGGGCACGGCTGCAACCTCAACCTGCCGCTGCCCCGCGGCACGTCGGCACAGACCTGGTTCGACACGCTCGACCATGCTGCGTGCGCAGTCGGGCGCTTCCGGCCGGACGCGCTGGTGGTGGCGCTGGGCGTGGACACCTTCGAAGGCGACCCGATCTCCGGGTTTCAGCTGCGCAGTGCCGATTACCTGCGGCTCGGCGAGCGGCTGGCGCGCATGGGACTGCCGACGGTGTTCACGATGGAGGGTGGCTACGCCGTGGCCGATGTGGGTCTCCATGTGGTCAACGTGCTGCAAGGCTTCATCGAGCCTGCGCAGGCGCGCTAGCCTTGCATTCCTTTTTGTCCTGACCTGGGAGTTGTCCGCCATGTCCATGCCGTTCACTTTGTTTCCTGCCGCACGTGCGGCGCTGGCCTTGTCGCTGCCCCTATGGCTGGTGCTGGCAGGCTGCGGCGGCGGCGGCGCTGCAGCGGGCACCGGATCGGGAGATGGGGCCATCGACGGTAGCTCCGACTTCGCGACCGCCGCGCGCACGCTCTACACGGCACTGCCCGACACCAGCATCTGCCGCGCCGGCACCTTGACCGCAGCGGAGCGATCCGGTGTCCTGGCGACCGTCAACACCATCCGCGCTGCGCACGGTCTGGCTGCCGTCAGTCTCGACACGGCCGGCGAGAACGAGGTGATGCAGGCGGCGCTGATGTCGGTCGTCAATGGCCAGCTCAGCCACACGCCACCGACCACCTGGGGCTGCTACAGCGCTGCGGGCAGGACAGGCGCCGAGACCGGGAATCTCTACCTCGGCGGTCCCAGCGCCTTCCTGACGCTCGCCCCTTCCGCCTCGATCCTGACGAGCTGGCTGGCGGATGTCGGCAGCGAGGCCACACTGGGGCACCGCCGCTGGATGCTCGACCCGTTTCTGAAACAGATCGCCTTCGGCCGTGTCGATGTGCAGGCTGCCAGCGGGGTGCGCACCACCGGCGCGGTCCTCAAGGTGATCTACGGCACCGATGGCGTCGGCCCGGTCACCTCTGACTACGTCGCCTACCCGGTCGGTGACTACAAGAAGGCGTATTTCCAGGGCAACCCGATCCAGTCCTTCACGGCCATCGCCGACAAGGCCAGCCGCACTGCCAATGGCCTGAGCAAGGTCGATTACGGTGTGGCGACGGTCTCGGTCGTGCCCCGCGGAGGCACGGCGCTGTCCGTCTCCGAGGTGTCGCCCGACTATGTCGGCTATGGCGTGCCCAATCTCCTGCGCTTCCGGGCGGCGGGCATCACAGCGGGCGTGGTGCACGACGTGACGGTCGCCAATGTCCGGGTGAACGGTGTGCTGCGCAGTTACAGCTACAGCTTCCGGCTGGTGGATTGAGCCGAACCGAACGGGGCTTGGACGCTACCTTGTCCACCATCCCTGTGGATAACCCTGTGGAAAATGGGTGGTCAAGCGTCGCAAGTCCTTGTCGGAAAAGGGTTTGCGTTGGAGTGCCTGTTTTTTGGGCACTCCGCCAGCCGAGGGGCTCCCGGGCTCAACCCGTGTTCCGCAACCCCGCCGCCACCCCGTTGATCGAGATGTGGATGCCGCGCTGCAGCCGCTCCAGCGTCGCGTCGCCCGCCGTCTTGGCGTCCGCCGGACGCTGCCGGTAGCGGCGCATCAGCTCGACCTGCAGGTGGTTCAGCGGGTCGAGGTAGGGGAAGCGGTGCTCGATCGAGCGCGCCAGCGTCGGGTTGTTCGCCAGGCGCTGGGTGTCGCCGGTGATCTGGTTCAGCGCGTCGTGGGTGCGCTGCCACTCGGCCTCGATCGCGGCGAAGATCTTCTTGCCGAGCTTCTTGTCCTCGACCAGATCGAGGTAGCGCGCCGCGATGCGCAGGTCGGTCTTGGCCAGCACCATGTCCAGGTTCGACAGCAGGGTGCGGAAGAACGGCCATTCCCGGCACATCGTCTGCAGCAGCGCCAGCCGCTCGGCGCGCAACTTGTCGGTCTTGCCGTTGGCCAGATAGGCCTCCACCGCCGAGCCGAAGCCGCACCAGCCCGGCAACGCCACCCGACACTGGCCCCACGAGAACCCCCACGGAATCGCGCGCAGGTCTTCGATGGCCCGCGTCGCCTTGCGTGAGGCGGGGCGCGAGCCGATGTTCAGCTCGGCGATCTCGCGGATCGGCGTGGCGCTGAAGAAATAGTCGGTGAAGCCCGGGGTCTCGTAGACCAGCTTGCGGTACGCCGCCATGCTCGCCGACGAGATCTCGGCCGCCGCATCGAGGAAGCTGCGCGGCGCGCTCTTCGTCGGGTGCAGCAGCGTGGCCTCCAGCGTGGCGGCGACCAGCGTCTCCAGGTTGCGCAGGCCGATTTCCGGGTGCGCGTACTTGGAGGCGATGACCTCGCCCTGCTCGGTCAGGCGGATCTGGCCGTTCACGGTGCCTGGGGGCTGCGCGAGGATGGCCTGGTAGCTCGGGCCGCCGCCACGTCCCACCGTGCCGCCACGGCCGTGGAACAGGCGCAATGTGATGCCGTGGCTGCTGCCCAGCGCGTCGAACAGCTCGACCAGCGCGAGTTCGGCTGCGTACAGCTCCCAGTTGCTGGTGAAGAAGCCGCCGTCCTTGTTGCTGTCGGAGTAGCCGAGCATGATGTCCTGCTCCGCACCCGAGCGCTGCACCAGCCCCGCGACACCGGGCAGCGCATAGAACTGCTGCATGATCGGCGCGGCATTGCGCAGGTCGCCGATGGTCTCGAACAGCGGCACGACGATCAGGTCGTTGACCGCGGCGCCGCTGTCCAGCGTGCCGCGCAGCAGGCCGACTTCCTTCTGCAGCACCAGCACTTCGAGCAGGTCGCTCACGTCCTCCGTGTGGCTGATGATGTAGTGGCGCAGCGCGTGGCGGCCGTAGCGGGCGAGCATCAGGCGGGCCGTCTCGAAGATCGCCAGTTCGCTGCGGGCATGGTCCGAGTAGTCGGCGCCGATCACGCGCAGCGAACGCGCGTCGTTCAGCACGCGCATCAGCAGCTCGCGCCGGCTGGTCTCGTCCAGCGCGCTGTAGTCGGCCTCGATGCGCGCCGTGCGCAGCAGCTCGGCGACGACCTCCTCATGCTTGTCCGAACTCTGGCGCAGGTCGACCGTGGCCAGGTGGAAGCCGAACACCTCGACCGCGCGCATCAGCGGCGTCAGGCGCGGCGCGATCAGGGCCTGGGCGTGGTGGAACTTCAGCGAGGCTTCGATCACCTTCAGGTCGGCCAGGAACTCCTCGGCCGAGGCATACGGGTTCTGCGGCGCGACGGCGTGGCGCAGCGCCTCGGTGCCGGTCAGTGCGTGCAGCGTCGCGGCCAGCCGGGCGTACACGCCGATCAGGGCACGGCGATACGGCTCGTCCTCGCGGTGGGCATTCTGGTCGGGTGAGCGCTCGGCCAGCGCGGCCATCTCGGGCGTGATCGGCGCCAGCAGCAGCGACATCGACAGCTCCGCACCCAGTTCGTGCACCTCGGTCAGGTAGTGGCGCAGCACGGTCTCGCTCTGGCGCGACAGCGCGAGCTGGAGCGTCTCGGCGGTGACGAAGGGGTTGCCGTCGCGGTCGCCGCCGATCCAGTTGCCCATGCGGAAGAAGTTGGCGATCGGGCGACCGGGCAGGGCGTTTTCCACCTCGCGGTACATCTTCGGGATCTGGCGCAGGAAGGTGCTGCGGTAGTAGGACAGCGCGTTCTCGATCTCGTCCGAGACGGTCAGCTTGGTGTAGCGCAGCATGCGTGTCTGCCAGAGCTGCGTGACGCGGGCGGTCAGCATCGTCTCGTTGTCGGCGCGCTCGCGGGCGGTGTGCAGGCCGTCGCGCTCGCCGATCAGCTCGGCCACGGCGCGCTCGGCGTCGAGGATGGACTTGCGCTGCACCTCGGTCGGGTGCGCGGTCAGCACGGGCGAGATGTGTGCGTGGTCCAGCGTGCGGGCGATGTCGTCGGCGCGGATGTCGGCGTCGGCCAGCCGCTCGAAGGTCATCGCCAGCGAGCCTTCCTGCAGGTGGCCCTGGCGCTCATGCACGTCGCGGCGGCGCACATGGTGGCGGTCCTCGGCGATGTTGGCCAGGTGCGAGAAGTAGCTGAAGGCGCGGATGACGCTGACGGTCTGGTCCACCGAGAGGTTCTTCAGCAGGCGGTCGAGCGCCTTGCCGGCGGTCGCGTCCTGCTTGAGGCGGTAGGCGACGGAGAGCTGGCGGATCTTCTCGACCAGTTCGTAGGCGGCCTTGCCTTCCTGTTCGCGGATCACGTCGCCGAGGATGCGTCCGAGCAGGCGGATGTCCTCGACGAGCGGGCGGTTCTTCTCGGCCGCGTCGGCCGGGGAACCGGTCTCGACCACGGTGTCTGGGGCGGCAACGGGGCCGGACGAGCGGGAGCGGGCGGCGCGGGGCATTGAAACCTCGATATCGGAAGATTGGTAATCTGGTTACGCGACAAATTCTAGCATCGCGTATTTTGAACGCATCTCGCAACAAGCAATTTCGAGGCCGACGGCCCTGGGGCGGCGGGTGTTGTGGCATCGCGTGGGTGATGCAGGATGGTGATGCGGGAGAATGCGGGAATGAACACACTGTCGCCCCCGTGCACCATCGCTACCCGCGAAAGCCGCCTGGCCTTGTGGCAGGCCGAACATGTCCAGGCGCTGCTGCGCGCGCGCTTCGGCTGGACGGTCGACCTGCTGGGCATGACGACCCGCGGTGACCAGATCCTCGACCGCGCGCTGTCCAAGGTGGGCGGCAAGGGGTTGTTCGTCAAGGAACTCGAAGTCGCGCTCGAAGAGGGCCGCGCGCACCTGGCCGTGCATTCGCTCAAGGATGTGCCGATGGAGCTGCCCGCCGGTTTCACGCTGTGCACCGTTCTGGAGCGCGAAGACCCGCGCGACGCCTGGGTGTCGAACCATTTCGACTCGGTGCAGGCGCTGCCGCCGGGCGCGAAGGTCGGCACGTCGAGCCTGCGCCGCGTGGTGCAGCTCAAGGCGGTGCGGCCCGATCTGGACGTGCAGCCGCTGCGCGGCAACCTCGACACGCGCCTGCGCAAGCTGGATGAGGGCCAGTACGACGGCATCGTGCTGGCGGCGGCGGGGCTGAAGCGGCTGGGGCTGGAGGCGCGCATCCGGGCGGTGATCGACCCGCAGGTGATGCTGCCAGCGGCGGGGCAGGGTGCGCTTGGCATCGAGGTGCGCACCGACAACGTGGCGCTGCGCGAGGCATTGGCGACGCTGATCGACACGCCGACCTGGCTGGCGGTGCATGCCGAGCGGGCCGTGTCGCGTGCGCTCGGCGGCAGCTGCAGCATGCCGCTGGCGGCGCACGTGACCTGGCGCGGCGCGACGATGGTGCTGGAAGCCCGCCTCGGCCACCCGACCGATGCCGCGCAGCCGCTGCTGATGGCGCAGGTCGATGGCGCGGTGACCGACGTGACCGGCGCCGAGGCGCTGGGCCTGTCGGTGGCGCAACGGCTGCGCGATGGCGGCGGGATGGCCTACCTGGCCGCAGCCGACGCGCTGGCGGCGGCCTGACCCGATGACCGTCACGGTGGTCGTGACCCGGCCGCAGCCGCAGGCGGACGACTGGGTCGCACGCCTGCAAGCGCTGGGGCAGGCCGCCCGCGCCTTGCCGCTGATGCGCATCGAACGGGCCGCTGCCTTCGATGCGGACGTGGCGCGCACCTGGGCGGGACTGGCGCGGCACCGGCTGGTGATGTTCGTCAGCCCGAATGCGGTGCTGGCCTTCTTTGCCGGCCGGCCGGCCGGGTTGCGCTGGCCGGCCGCGACACTGGCGGGCGCCACCGGGCCGGGCACTGTGGCCTCGCTCCAGGCGCAGGGCGTGGACACGGCCTGCATCGTGTCGCCACCGAAGGAGTCCGCGACCTTCGACGCCGAATCGCTCTGGCGCCATGCGCTGGCCTCACGCGACTGGGCCGGGCAGTCGGTGCTGGTCGTGCGGGGCGAGGATGGCCGGGACTGGCTGGCCGACACGCTGGCCCGCGCCGGGGCATCGGTCGCTTGCCTGGCGGCCTACCGGCGCGTGCCGCCGGTGTGGCCGGGTGTGCTGGCCGCCGCGCTGGACCAGGTGGCGGCGCAACCGGCGCGGCACGTCTGGCTCTTCAGCAGCTCGCAGTGCATCACCCACCTGCTGGCACCGCAGGCGCCCGCTGCCGCCGATGCCGCGCTGCGGGCGGCCGTGCTGGCGGTGCCGGTGCTGGCCACGCATCCGCGCATCGCCGACACGGCGCGGCACGGCGGCTTCCACCGTGTGGTGCCCGTGGCGCCAGAGCCTGTGGCCGTGGCACGGGCCGCGGCCTGCCGAGACTGAATATGTCCACAGATGTGATGCCTTGCACGGTCGTCATGCCCCGTCGATACAATCGCAGCAGCGGGATGCACACTTCGGACCCGTACCGCCTGTGAACGATCAAACACTCCCTCCCACCGGCCCCCCCGCCAGCGCTGACGCTTCTGCTCCGCCTCCGGAGGTTCCGGTCGTTGCGCCCCCCCTGTTGGCTCCGCCTGCCGCAGCCGTGCCGATGATCGTGCATGCAGCGCCAGCGGCGCCCGTGCTGCCGTCGTGGGTCATCCCTGTCGGGCTGGTGATGGCACTCGTGGCCGGCGGCAGTCTCTGGATGGGCTGGGAAACGCAGCAGCGCGTGCATGCGCTGGAGATGGAACTCGTCAAGCGCCAGCAGGGCAGCAGCGAGCAGGCCTCCGAGGCGCGCGTGCTGGCCAAGCAGGCCGAGGAAATTGCCCGCGATGCCGCCGCCAAGGTGGCACTGATGGACGCGCGGGTGTCCGAGGTGTCCCTGCAGCGCGACCAGCTCGACGACCTGATCCTGTCCATGTCCCGCTCACGCGACGAGAACGCGGTGTCGGACATCGACGCCTCGATCCGCGTCGCGGTGCAGCAAAGCTCCATCACCGGCAGTGCCGAGCCGCTGATGGCTGCACTGCGCAGTGCCGACGAGCGCCTGGCCCGCATCAGCCAGCCCCGGCTGGAGCCACTGCGCCGGGCCATCGCCCGCGACCTGGACCGGGTGCGCGCAGTGGCGGTGCCCGACATCGGCTCGCTGCTGATCAAGCTCGACGAGGTCGTCCGCCTGACGGACGAGCTGCCGCTGGTGTCGCAGTCGGCGACCACGGCGCGTGCGGTGGTGTCCGCCCAGCGTGCGCAGGCCCAGCAGGCCGCGGCGTCCGCCCCGCCGCTGGCCGAGCTGCCCGTCTGGCGGCAGTGGCTCATGGACTGGGAGCGGCCGGTGCAGCTGGTCTGGGACGAGGTCAGCAGCCTGCTGCGCGTGACCCGCATCGACCGGCCCGAGGCCATGCTGCTGGCGCCCGAGCAGGGCGTGTTCCTGCGCGAGAACCTCAAGCTGCGGCTGCTCAATGCGCGCTTGTCGCTGCTGTCGCGGCAGCCCGAATCCGCGACGGTCGATCTGCAGAGCGCTCAGCGTTCGCTGCAGACCTATTTCGACGGGACCGCGCGCCGGACCCAGATCGCCATGGATCTGCTGCGCGCAGTGACGGCGCAGAGCCGCCTGGTGGGCATTCCCCGGCCCGACGAATCTCTCGCCGCGACCGCTGCCGCTGTGGCAGGACGCTGAAGGGGCCGGCATGCGTCAAGTGGTCTGGTTGCTGCTGATCTTTGCCGTCGCCGTGCTGGCGGCGAGCACGCTCGGGGCCAACGACGGTCTCGTGTCCATCTACTGGACGCCGTGGCGGGTCGATGTGTCGATCAACGTCTTCGTGCTGGTGATGCTGGTGCTCGGCGGCGCGGGCTATGTGGTGATCGGCGCGGTGTCGAGTCTGGTCGGGCTGCCCGAGCGGGCCAAGGCCTGGCGCACCCGCCAGCGCGAACACGCCGCACAGAAGGCGCTGCGCGAGTCGTTCTCGCTGCTCTTCGCCGGCCGCTACGGCCGCGCACACAAGGCGGCGCAGCAGGCGCTGGAGATCCAGGCGCAGTCGCCGGATCTGCGCATCGAGCCGGACTTTGCCGTGCTGGCGCATCTGGTGGCGGCCAGCAGCCTGCACCGCCTGCAGGACCAGACGCGCCGCAACGAGCAGCTCTCCCAGGCGCAGGCGCTCATCGCGAATCTGCCGGGTGGATCGGCCGTGGGCGAGGGCGCACGGCTGCTGGCGGCCGAATGGGCTGTCGACGACCGTGATGCTGACCGCGCGCTGGACCAGCTGGCGCTGCTGCCCGCCGGTGTGGCCCGGCGCACGCACGCGCTGCGGCTCAAGCTGCAGGCCTCACGGCTGGCCCGTCAACCGCTGGAGGCGCTCAAGACCGCCCGTTTGCTGGCCAAGCACCAGGGTTTCACGCCTGCCGCTGCGCAGGGACTGCTGCGCTCGCTGGCGGTCGAGGCACTCGACTCGGCACGCGACGCCGACCAGCTCCGCCGCGCCTGGCTGCAACTGGAGAGCGCCGACCGCCGCGATCCCTACGTCACTGCGCGTGCCGCGAAGCGCGCTGGCGCGCTGGAGGCCCTGTCCGATGCCCGCGGCTGGCTGCGTCCCCACTGGGAGAACCTTGCGCAGCTGGGTGAGCGCGAGCGGGCCGATGTGCTGGACGCTTTTTCCGAAGTGCTGCCCGGATTGCCTGCCGACTGGCTGCCTTTGCTGGAGTCCAGCGTGGAGTCGCTGCCGCAGGATCCCCAGCTCGCCTTCGTGGTCGGGCAGGCGATGGCCGAGCGTCAGCTCTGGGGCCGGGCCCACCGCCTGCTCGAATCGGCCGCCCAGTCGCCGCATGCCGATGGTGTGCTGCGCATGAGGGCCTGGCGCGCGCTGGCCGAGATCGCCGAAGTCGAGGGAGACGAAGAACTCGCACACCGCTGCTACCGCGAAGCAGCAAAAAATTCCTGAGTTCTCTTGCCAAGCGGGTTCCGTTCACGCCATAATCCATCTCTCAGCGAAATTTGAGCGGCTGTAGCTCAGTTGGATAGAGTACTTGGCTACGAACCAAGGGGTCGTGGGTTCGAATCCTGCCAGCCGCACCAACAATCAGATTTCGCCGACGGACAAGGTTGCAAGACCTTCTCCATTGCGGCTGTAGCTCAGTTGGATAGAGTACTTGGCTACGAACCAAGGGGTCGTGGGTTCGAATCCTGCCAGCCGCACCAGACAACGCAACGGGTCAGCTTCTTCGGAAGCTGACCCGTTTTGCCATCCGGCGCTGCCTACGCGCGCGCCGTGTGCGTGTCGCCACGCGCCAGCTTGAAGACCGCCACCGCCTGCACCAGTTGCTGTGCCTGCAGCTTCAGACTCTCGGACGCTGCGGTCGACTGCTCCACCAGCGTCGCGTTTTTCTGGGTCGTCAGGTCCATCTGGGTGACGGCCTGGCCCACCTGGGCGACACCGGTGCTTTGTTCCCGGCTGGCCAGACTGATCTCGCTGACGATGTCGGCCACGCGGCGGATCGAGGCCACCACTTCCTGCATCGTCGTGCCGGCCTTGTCGGCCAAGGCATTGCCTTGCTTGACCTGTTCGACGCTGGCATTGATGAGCGTCTTGATCTCGCGGGCGGCTTCGGCGCTGCGTTGGGCAAGGTTGCGCACCTCGCCGGCCACGACGGCGAAGCCTCGGCCCTGCTCCCCGGCGCGCGCGGCCTCCACGGCGGCGTTCAGCGCCAGGATGTTGGTCTGGAACGCGATGCCGTCGATGACGCCGATGATGTCGGCGATGCGGCTGCTGCTGTCGTTGATGCCCTTCATCGTTTCCACCACCTGACCGACCACGGCGCCGCCTGCCTGCGCCACGGTCGACGAATCCAGTGCCAGCTGGTTGGCCTGTCCTGCGTTGTCGGCGTTCTGCCGCACCGTGCTGCCCAGTTGTTCCATCGACGCAGCGGTCTGCTGCAGCGCGCTGGCCTGCTGCTCTGTGCGCTGACTCAGGTCATGGTTGCCCGATGAAATCTGCAGGCTGGCCACGGCGACACCGTCGGCCCCCGTGCGCACCTTGCCCACCACCCGGGACAGACTGGCCTGCATTTCCTGCAGTGCGGCCAGCAGCGGGGAGAACTCGTCGCGGGACGTGTCATGCACCGGCTGCGTGAGGTCGCCGTCGCGCACCTGCATGGCCACGGCCTGTGCCTGGCCGACACGTCGCCGCAGCAGCGAGGTGATGTGCCAGGCAAAGAGCGCCAGCCCCACCATCGCCGCCAGCACCAGAGCCACCAGCACCGCCAATGTGCTGGCGGCCTGTCCTTCGATGCCCTCCAGTTCCTGGTGCAGGGTGTCCTGCTGGTAGCGCACCATCGCAGCCGCGCTGGTCAGTACCTCATTGCGTGCCGGGATGGTCTTGTCCACCAGAAAGGCAAACGCTTCGGCTTTCTGGCCGGCCTGGATGAGATCGAGATTGACCACTCCGACGGTCCAGAAGTTCTCCATGGCCCGTGGCAGTTTGTCGAACAGCTCCCGGCCGCGGGTGGTGGTGATGGCCTTGTCGTACTCGGCCAGCAGCGAGTCGATGGCCTTGCGCTTGTGGCCGATGTCGGCCAGCGTGGCCGCGAGTTCCTCGGGCGTGCGCGACAGAATGGCATGGCGCACCTGCAGCGAGGTGCGGGTCACATGCAGTTCGAGCGCGGCCATGCGTTCCAGCTGGGGGACGCGGATGTTGCCGGTGTTGCTGGTCGCCGTCGAGATGGCCTTCAGCTGCACATAGCTGTAGGTGGCCACGCCAGCCAGCGCCAGCAGCAGCGCGGCCACGGCGGCATAGAGCCTGGCCGCAATGCCAAAAGAAAACGGAGGGTTCAACATGGCGCGTTTCTCGCAGGATGAGTTGACAGGACGTGTCAGCGCGCCAGTATTGGCTGCTTGTTTCTGAATGTAATTACCGATCAAGCGGGAAATAGCGCCCCACATCGGCGTCGACCGCCCTGGCGGCTCATTGGATCGTCTGCCGGTCCAGCCGCGACTTCAGCACCAGGTCCACCACCGGCTGCTCGCGCTTGTTGGCGCGCTGGCAGTGGTCCTTCTGGAAGTGGTCGGTCACGCGGATCACCACCTGCGCCCAGCGCTGATCGCGCTCGCGCCAGGCGTGCGACGAGATGGACTCCCAGGCGTGGCCGTTGAACACCGTGGCGTTGACAAAATGGTCCAGCGCCCGCACGCCGGCCCGCCCGCGTGCGTTCGGCCCGAACAGGCCGACCCACACCAGCAGCAGATAACCTGCCAGCGCCATCGGCACCACGGCACACATCAGCGCAAACCCCGCCAGCCGCTCCTTCACGCCCCGGCCTCCACCGGGTCTTTGCGCTGGAACAGCCGCAGCCGCACGCCATTGGCCGAGCGGATCGTGAGCCGCCCGACGGGTTGCGGCACATGGCCCGGCACCGCCTCCAGCCGGTGGTGCCGCACCAGCTGGGCCAGGATCAGCGTGGCTTCCTGCAGCGCGAAGGCTGCGCCCATGCACACCCGCGGCCCCATGCCGAAGGGCAGGTAGGCCTGTTTCAGTGCCTCGCGCGAAGCGTCGCTGTCGTAGCGGTCCGGGTTGAAGGCGTCCGGCTCGGGCCACAGGTCGCGGTGGCGGTGGATCAGCCAGGGGGCCACGACCACGGTGGCGCCCGCGGGCACCTGCTTCTTGCGCATCGGGCAGCCGTGGGTGGTCTGGCGCGCCATGAACCCGACCGGCGGGAACAGCCGCAGCGTCTCGCGGAACACGTTGCGCGTCAGGGGCAGCGCCTTCATGTCGCCGAGTTCAGGCGGGCGCGCACCGAGTTGCGCCGTCACTTCGGCGTGGACCCGCGCCTGCACGTCCGGCGCCCGCGCCAGCAGGTGGGTGGCCCAGGTCAGTGCGCTGGCCGAGGTTTCATGGCCGGCCAGGAACAGCATCGCCACCTGATCGACCAAGGCATCGAACGAAAACGGCTCGCCGCTGTCCGGGTCGCGCGCATCGAGGAAGGACGCGAGGATGTCCTGCCGCGTCGCCGGGCAGCCGGCGCGGTGGGCCTCGTAGCGCGGGCGCACCAGCGTCTCCAGCAGCCCGCGGATCTCGCGCGCCGCCCGGCGGCTGCGCCACGCATCCCACGGCCAGCGCAGCCAGCGCTTGCCGTACAGCGACGGCAGCATCAGCCGTGGCACCAGCGCCTGGAAGCGCGAGAAGGCGTCGAAGACGCGGTGGGCGTCCGGCCCGGTCATCGGGCTGGAAAAGATCGTGCGGAAGATGATGTCGGCGGTGACATGGGTCATCTCGACTTCGAGGTCGTGCTCCGCGCCATCCGGCAGCGCCGCCAGCCGCGCCAGCATCGCGTCGGTCGCCTCGCGCATCACGGGGAAAGCCACGTTCAGCCGCGCCTGCGCAAACGCCGGGTCCATCATCTCGCGCTGGCGCTGCCACTGCGCGCCGTTGGTGGTGAAGATGCTGTCGCCGAGCAGTGGCTGCAGCGCCTCGCCGAGCAGCGCGCTCTTGGGGAAGTTGCCGTCCGCGTTCTGCAGCACCTGCCGCACCAGCGCCGGCTCGTTGACCATGTAGAGGTCCAGTCCCGGCAGGTGGACCTCGCCCATCTGCATGCGGTAGCTGCGCTCGTACAGCGCGTCCAGCCATGAACGGCGGGCGCTGAAGAACATCAGCAGGCCGGAGGCCTTGTGTCGCCTCGGGGTCGGGTAAGCAGGGCAGAAGGGCGTGGGGTTCATGGTGCAGGGGCCAGTGGGCGCGGTGGATCCAGATGCCGCTCGAAGGGGCGTGGCCCGTAGAGCAGATCGTGGAGATCGAAGTTGCCGACGTGGTCGGGGGTCATGAGGTACAGGCTGTGGGTGCGCTGCTTGTCGCGGCGGATGGCCTGCCAGCGCTCTGGGCTGTACATCTGGAAAAAACGTGCCGAGCGCCGCACTGGCAGCACGGCGTCCACCGGCGCCTCGGCGGTGCCTGCCAGCGGATGCGCCTGGTCGACGCACATCGGGTCGATGCGGGCCGTCACATCCAGCCACGCCAGCGAGGGACTGCGGCACAGCGCGGCCACCGCCTGCCGGAACCGCTCGGCGCCCGCGCCTTCGCGCAGCGTCAGCCCGGCGTAGCACGCGCCCAGCGTCACCAGCGACGTGCGGCGATCGCCCTGCAGCGCCTGCCAGCGGGCGTCGGACAGCAGCGCCTGCGCCGTGGACACCGCCAGCAGCGCGCCCACGCTGTGCCCCGCCAGCACGACCTCGTCCACCGGGTCGGCCTGCTGGCTGGTGATGATCTGCTCGACCCACTCGGCGCGGCGCTGCTCCAGGGTGGGCACCTGGGCCCGTCCGAGCTTCCACAGGAAATCGTAGATGCGCAGCAGCCAGGTGCCGCCCGGGCCGCCCAGCAGCGGCCACACGGCGGTCAGCAGGGCCGGCGGGTGCAGGCGGTACAGCCGCCAGGGGCCGACCTCGCGCAGCAAGGCCGCGTAGACCCGGCCCAGCGCCTGCAGCCACTCCCCGGGGCTGTGGCGCCAGTGCGCCCGCACCAGATCGTCCCAGCCCATGCGCACATGGCTGGTGTGGACGGGGGCGATACCGGCGTCGGCGGGGTTGCACAGGACGGCCCAGCCGTGCAGGTGGGCGCCGATCCGTGTCCGGGGCCCGATCTCCAGCCGGGCGCCACTGGGCTGGGGGCGGCGGGCTTCGGTCTGGGCGAGCTGGTGGTCGTGGGCCGCGCCACGCGGGTCGAAACCGCTGAAGGCGTGGACCCGGCGGCGCTGGATCAGGGGGCTGGGGCGGGCGGGGTGGTGGTTCACCCGGCCATCATGCGGCGCGGCGTTTGACGCCGATCGGCCGAACTTGAGCGGAAAAACCGCCGAAAAAGCGCAGTTGCGCGATCAGGCCTTGCGCGGCGGCGGATCGGGCAGCAGACAGGCCTCGATCACCTGCAGGTCGTTGTCGCGGGCGAAGTTCATCACGAATTCCCAGGCCATCGGCTCCAGATCCTTCAGCGCCTCGTTGACGACGACGCATTTGGCGCTGCCCAGCGACGTGGGGATGCAGTAGGGCGAATAGCCGATCGCCCCGCCCAGGCCGCCCGTCTGGCCGCCCGGACGGAAACACGACATGGCACCGGCCAGCCGCTCGGCCCAGTCGCTGGGCCGGAAGGTGCGGCCGTCGCTGGTGATGCCCTGGATGAAGACTTCGCGTGGTTTGGGAGTGTTCGTCGTCACGTGCTGCTGCCTGCTGCCTTGCTGTGACAAGCTCGCGCGGTTGCCACGTAAACCCGTATTGTGCTGCACCGCAGCAGCCCTGTGGCAGGGCGAGACAGTCGGCGCGCGCCGAGTATCGCCGCTGGCACTGTCGATCGGCTGTCAACCGCATTCCCTACAATCACCCAGGCGCCGACTCCTTGACGGCGCCTTTGTTTTTTTCACCCCCGCTTTGCCGGAGAACCCAACCGATGTCCGCTGCCCCCGCCTCGATCGCCGAACCCCATGTGATGACCACCTACGGCCGCCTGCCGATCGCGCTGTCGCATGGCCGAGGCTGCCGAGTCTGGGACACCGCCGGGCGCGAATACCTCGACGGCCTGGGCGGCATCGCCGTGAACACGCTCGGCCACGCGCACCCGAAGTTCGTTGCCGCGCTGCAGGAGCAGGTCGCCACCCTCATCCACTGCTCCAACTACTACCACGTGCCCGGCCAGGAAGCGCTCGCGGCCAGGCTGGTCGCGCTGTCGGGCCTGACCAACGCCTTCTTCTGCAGCACCGGCCTGGAGGCCAACGAAGCCGCGCTGAAGCTCGCGCGCAAGTTCGGCCATGACAAGGGCATCGAGCGCCCGGAGATCATCGTCTACGAAAAAGCCTTCCACGGCCGCTCGATCGCCACGCTGTCGGCCACCGGCAACCCCAAGGTCCAGGCTGGTTTCGGCCCGCTGGTCGAGGGCTTCATCCGCGTGCCGATGAACGACCTGGCCGCCGTGGAAGCCGCCGTGCGCGACAACCCGAATGTGGTCGCCGTGTTCCTCGAAACCATCCAGGGCGAGGGCGGCATCAACCCGGCGCGCTGGGACTACCTGCAGAGCCTGCGCGCGCTGTGCGACGCGCGTGACCTGCTGCTGATGCTCGACGAGGTGCAGTGCGGCATCGGGCGCACGGGCAAGTGGTTCGCGCACCAGTGGGCCGGCATCCAGCCGGACGTGATGCCGCTGGCCAAGGGCCTCGGCTCGGGCGTGCCGATCGGCGCGGTGGTCTGCGGGCCGCGCGCCGCGAAGATCTTCCAGCCGGGCAACCACGGCACCACCTTCGGCGGCAACCCGCTGTCGATGCGCGCCGGGGTCGAGACGCTGCGGATCATGGAAGAAGAGGGCCTGATGGAGAACGCCGCCACGGTCGGCGCCCACCTGAAGGCCAGCCTGCTGCGCGAACTCGAAGGCGTGGCCGGTGTCACCGAGGTGCGCGGCTACGGGCTGATGATCGGCATCGAGCTGGACCGTCCCTGCGGCGAGATCCTGACGCTGGCCATGAACGCGGGCCTGCTGCTGAGCGTTACGGCCGACCGCGTGGTGCGCCTCGTGCCGCCGCTGATCCTCACCACCGCCGAGGCCGACGAGATCGTCGCCATCCTCTGTCCGATCATCAAGACTTTCCTCGCCGCCGCGTGATGCGGCCTTTTCCTCCCATGAAACCAGGCATGAGTCTCATGAAGCACTATCTCCAGTTCAAGGATCTGCGGGCCGAGGAATACAGCTACCTGTTCGAGCGCGCGCGCACCATCAAGCGCCGCTTCAAGAACTACGAGCGCTACCAGCCGCTTGCCGACCGCACGCTGGCCATGATCTTCGAGAAGGCCAGCACCCGCACCCGCGTGAGCTTCGAGGCCGGCATGTACCAGATGGGCGGCTCGGTCGTCCACCTGACCACCGACGGCAGCCAGCTCGGCCGCAGCGAGCCGATCGAGGACTCGGCCCGTGTCATCAGCCGCATGGTCGATCTGGTGATGATCCGCACCTTCGAGCAGACCAAGATCGAGGCCTTCGCCGCGTATTCGCGCGTGCCGGTCATCAACGGCCTGACCAACGAGTTCCACCCGTGCCAGATCCTGGCCGACCTGTTCACCTACCTCGAACACCGCGCGCCGGTGGGCGCCGAGGGCTACGACATGAACAGCCTGAAGGGCAAGGTCGTGGCTTGGGTCGGCGACGGCAACAACATGGCCAACACCTGGCTGCAGGCGGCGGAGATCCTGGGCTTCACGGTCCATGTGAGCACGCCGGGCGGCTACGAGGTCGACCCGAAAGTGGCCGGCATCCGCTCGACCGACTGCTACAAAGTCTTCGACAACCCGCGCGAGGCTTGCCAGGGCGCCGATCTGGTCACCACCGACGTGTGGACCAGCATGGGCTACGAGGCCGAGAACGAGGCGCGCAAGACGGCGTTTGCCGACTGGTGCGTGGACAGCGAGATGATGGCGCTGGCCCGCCCGGACGCGCTGTTCATGCACTGCCTGCCCGCGCACCGCGGCGAGGAGGTGGCGGCCGACGTCATCGACGGGCCGCAGTCGGTCGTCTGGGACGAGGCGGAGAACCGGATGCACGTCCAGAAGGCGCTGATGGAGTACCTGCTGATCGGGCGGATCGGCTGATACCCTGCGGCGTCCACATCAACATGTCCCCCACCACCCGGCGTGTGCTCCAGGCGGTCTTGTACGAGGTGTGCGCCATCGCGTTCGTCGGTCCGGTTCTGGGATGGGCGTTTGGCAAGCCCGCGGGTTCCACGTTCCTGCTGGCCGTCGCGCTTTCCACCATCGCGCTCTGCTGGAACTACGTCTTCAACGTGTTGTTCGAGCGCTGGGAGTCAAGGCAAGTGGTCAAGGGCAGAAACTTCGCCCGCCGCCTGGCGCATGGGACAGGGTTTGAAGGCGGGCTCACCGTTCTGCTGGTTCCCGTGATGGCCTTCTGGCTCGACATCACCTTTCTCGCCGCGTTCCTGGCCAATCTGGGCCTGCTGGCCTTCTTCTTCCTCTATGCCGTCGGCTACACCTGGGCGTTCGACAAGGTCTTCGGTCTGCCGCAATCCGCCTTGGATACGAGGTGAATCGCCCCGGCCGGACCGGGCGGATGGCTCGGTCAGCCCGTCAGCGTGGGGCTGCCAGGCAATGGGCGGGCAGCACCCTGGGCCAGACCGGCGAACTGCGTGCCACCGATGTCGGCCGCAGACCAGCCGCGGTTCAGGTCCAGCCCGGTCAGCTGCCAGTCGTGCATCGGCAGCCGCGGGACGGGCCGGCGCATGCGTTCCTCGAAGCGCGTCGGCCACTCGATGCCCTGGAAGTTCTGGAACTCCGACACATCCACCTCGACCATCGCGCCGCGGGTGACCGCCGCCCCGTCCATCGTGAAGCGCACGCGGCGCATCAGCCGGGTGCGCCGGTCGATGCACAGCACCAGTTGCTCCACCGGCGAAAGACCCAGCCCGGGCACCATCCGCACCATCAGCCGCTCGCAGGCGTGGTCGCCGACCTGCTCCAGCCCGGCCAGCTTCATCACCTGCGGCCGGTCGACCAGGGCCAGCGGGCCGAGCAGGCACAGCCTCTGGGTGTCGGCCACCATCGCCGAGGTCTGGCGCAGCGGCTCGTCCGTGGTCGGGCGGCCGTTGTACCAGACCTCCACGCTGCCCGTGGTCACGCCCTGGCCCAGTCGCCGCAGCACCTGCTTCTGACCTGCGGGGCCGGTGTGGGCCTGGGCGATCAGTCCTTCCGCGGGCAGCAGGCGCTCCTGCAGGTTGCTGCGGAAGCGGATGTCGGTGCGCTCCGGCTGGACACGGTTGGCCAGCACGCCCCACTCGCCGCGGTAGCCGACGTTGAGGTCTTTCACACGGCGCCAGGCGTTCAGGCCGTGCGCGGCAGCGCAGTCGTTGAACAGTGCCAGCGCGGCCGGATCGGTGGTTTCCTTCGCCTGGATCGGCGACAGCGGAGCCGAAGCGCAGCCGCCCAGCGCACCCAGGGCCGGCAGCAGCGGGGCCAGCGCTGCGGTGGCCAGGATGCGTCGGCGGGAGGAATCGGCAATGTCTCGGCTCATTCGGACCTCTTGGGTGGGTGGGGGGCCAGTGTGCCCATCTGACGCTGGCCTGACCAGCAGCTGACCTGAAAGATTCCCGCTATTCGGTATCTGGAACGCCAGCGAACCGCGGTGGGTTCCGCTTCAACGGCGCAGCAGGTGAAACGGCGGACGGCTGCCTCAGTCGCTGAGCCATGCAGATGGCCTCGGGGTACTGTTTTCTTGATCGCCTGTCCGGTGTGGTGAGCGCTGCGAGGTCGGCGAGCCGATGCCTGTGAATTTTCTCAACCGCCTACCCGGCGGTGAACCAGTCGCTGAGCCATGCAGATGGCCTCGGGGTCTTCTCAACCGCCTACCCGGCGGTGAACATGTATCGGTACAGCAAGGGGCGCTGGCACGACTTCTCAACCGCCTACCCGGCGGTGAACTCAGCGACCACGGTTTCGTACATGCGCGTCTTCTTCTCAACCGCCTACCCGGCGGTGAACATGGCCATCCCCCGCAACCGCTGGCCGGACGACTTCTCAACCGCCTACCCGGCGGTGAACTTTTGGACCAAGATCCTCCGGCCCGTCCTGAACTTCTCAACCGCCTACCCGGCGGTGAACAGCAGGAACCTGGTACATCGGCGTCGAGATGTCTTCTCAACCGCCTACCCGGCGGTGAACGCTTCGGCCTGGGCCGATTTCAACCCCGTGCACTTCTCAACCGCCTACCCGGCGGTGAACACGATCTGCTCGAACACGTCATCCACTTCGATCTTCTCAACCGCCTACCCGGCGGTGAACGATCAGGGCGAGTTTCATCGGCGGGTCTCCTCCTTCTCAACCGCCTACCCGGCGGTGAACGCTTGCGCGAAAAGAATGCGGGCGGTGTCATCCTTCTCAACCGTCTACCCGGCGGTGAACCAGATCGGCGCCCAGATGCTCACTGCGCTGCTCTTCTCAACCGCCTACCCGGCGGTGAACATCGCGCAACGATTTCACGGCTTCTCGCATCTCTTCTCAACCGCCTACCCTGCGGTGAACGATCTGTCTCGCTTCGATGCTGGCGTCGTCCACTTCTCAACCGCCTACCCGGCGGTGAACGCCGAGCTGGACTTGATGCTGGGGGCGTACTCCTTCTCAACCGCCTACCCGGCGGTGAACACGCTGCAGGGTGGCGCGCTTGCGTGTCGTGTCTTCTCAACCGCCTACCCGGCGGTGAACCGACCCGGCAATGCGCCGCGCGTCGTCATAGACTTCTCAACCGCCTACCCGGCGGTGAACCTTCAATCCGTGGCGCCCTCATCAGCCCTGAGCTTCTCAACCGCCTACCCGGCGGTGAACAGCGGCCCGGGGACTCGATCGGTGCGGGTCATCTTCTCAACCGCCTACCCGGCGGTGAACGACATGTTCGACTGCTTGCTCAAGTCGCGTGACTTCTCAACCGCCTACCCGGCGGTGAACGGCTCGCGCGCGGCGCGCAACCTTGAGAAGCTCTTCTCAACCGCCTACCCGGCGGTGAACGGCCTTGTGGTGCAGTGGGCTGCAATGGATGGCTTCTCAACCGCCTACCCGGCGGTGAACGCAGGCGCCCCGGTCACGCTCGACAAGCCCAACTTCTCAACCGCCTACCCGGCGGTGAACTGGTCGCACACGTCCGCTTCGGCGGCCAGCTCCTTCTCAACCGCCTACCCGGCGGTGAACGTGACGTTATTGCACCGTCTCGGCGTGCTCCTCTTCTCAACCGCCTACCCGGCGGTGAACGCAGCCGCGAACAGGTCGGGCGTGCTGGCCGCCTTCTCAACCGCCTACCCGGCGGTGAACCCCTGTGTCGCACACCGTTTGCCCACGCTTCTCTTCTCAACCGCCTACCCGGCGGTGAACATGTCGTTCTCCTTGCTCCAGCGCACCAACGTCTTCTCAACCGCCTACCCGGCGGTGAACGATCGAAGCATGGGGTCCGGGTCTTGAACACTCTTCTCAACCGCCTACCCGGCGGTGAACCGCGAGCAGCGGCTGGCGGGGCAGAACTCAGTCTTCTCAACCGCCTACCCGGCGGTGAACGATGCCGGCCAGGACTGGCAGCGCGGGAAGCACTTCTCAACCGCCTACCCGGCGGTGAACGCGCTCTTCGTGGGCATCCTCGGCGCTGTCATCTTCTCAACCGCCTACCCGGCGGTGAACGCTTCGGGCGCCAAGACAACTTGTTCGGCTACCTTCTCAACCGCCTACCCGGCGGTGAACGTCTCGGTCTACGCGGTCAAGTTCATCGCCAACTTCTCAACCGCCTACCCGGCGGTGAACTAGACCGAGACGACAGCCAGGAGCACCAGCAGCTTCTCAACCGCCTACCCGGCGGTGAACCCGGGGGAAGTAGTGGTGAGCGATGCCGGCCACTTCTCAACCGCCTACCCGGCGGTGAACCTGGACGACTTGCCGCGCCATCTGCGCGCCACCTTCTCAACCGCCTACCCGGCGGTGAACATGAAGCGTCACGAGTGCGCACGCCCCGAGCTCTTCTCAACCGCCTACCCGGCGGTGAACGCGCCATTCGAGACGACCGGATGCTTTCCAGACTTCTCAACCGCCTACCCGGCGGTGAACGACCCCGTGCTCTGCAGCGACGCCGCGCAGCACTTCTCAACCGCCTACCCGGCGGTGAACACGAGCGAGCAGCCGGCGGCGTCTCGCAGGGTCTTCTCAACCGCCTACCCGGCGGTGAACGCGCCACCACCGGCTCACTGTTGCCGTCGCCACTTCTCAACCGCCTACCCGGCGGTGAACTTTGGGTCAATCATTGACTGACCCCGGTAAAACTTCTCAACCGCCTACCCGGCGGTGAACAAGTTCAGCGATCGGGTGAAGCTGCGCGGCCTCTTCTCAACCGCCTACCCGGCGGTGAACACGGCAGGGCACGGCCTTGCGGTCGGCATTGACCTTCTCAACCGCCTACCCGGCGGTGAACTGAACACAGTTCCAGATTTTAAAAGAGCAATCAACGACTTACGCCGTTCAAGCGGAAAAATGATCGTTTAACGAAAACCTCGCCAAGTCCTTGTCAGGATTGAGATTTTTCGCAAAGCGTTTCCACGATCCTGAACATCTCGTCGAGCACTTCATCGTCTTGAAGCGTCTCGATCAGCCCTTGCCGGAACTCCGTCTGTCCGATCCCGGCTGTCCCGCAGGAGAAGGCGTGCGGCATGACATAGGCATCCTTGATGAGGTCGGCGATGTCGAAGACCAGCGCCCCTCGCCGCGTCTTGCCATGCAGCAGGGGCAGCGAAAAACTGATGCCCAGTCCATTCAGCGTGACCGCCGCAAAGCCATACGCGATGTAGTTCCCGTGGTCGAGACAGCCGTTGACGCGGTCGGTTTTCGTTTCCTTCGCCCCTTTGCCTTCCTCTCGCGTGAACTCGCTCAGTCGGTATGCCTGCGCCAACGCGCGGTACAGCGCCTTCGCGAAAGCTGCTTCGCCGAGCAG
Organism: Sphaerotilus sp.; assembly: GCF_034519685.1. Lineage (GTDB taxonomy): Bacteria > Pseudomonadota > Gammaproteobacteria > Burkholderiales > Burkholderiaceae_C > Sphaerotilus. The sequence continues at coordinate 1,209,310 of NZ_JAXHOF010000006.1, forward strand.
CAGATCCTGACCGCTCGTCGCTTGCGCAATCGCCGTTTCGAAGGAGGCCAGCGCCACTTCCGGCAGGTCCACCCCCTTGCGCAGCAACTCGGCATCGCGTTTCCACCGTTTGCGGATGATCTCGACCCGAGCGCGCATCAGTTGCCTCCCCAGATCGAGCCGTTTCGCCTCGTCAAACCAAGCCCGCACCCAGGCCTGCATGTACTGCGTCGGCCGGTATTCGCTCTGCGGCGTCATGAACGCGACATCGACCACACCGAACAGCGGAGAACCGCCAGAGCCGCAGAACCCGACGATCACGTTCGACTCCGCGAGCTTGCGTGCCGCCGCATCGGTGATCGAGGTGCCCTTGCCGAGCAGCAGGAACGCCGTGTTCCTCTCCGGGATGTTGAAGAACCGCTCGATCTCGTCCCCGCGCTCGGTCAGATAGACCACCCGCTCATCCTTCTGCAGCACCCGAGCATGTTCGAGGTAGAACACGTTCGCCCGCTTCGACAGCATCACGGCGCGCGGCCGAGGGGCTTGGGATCCGGCCTTCATCGACCCGTCTCCTCACGCGGGCAGCGCCGGCAGACTGAACGGCGCACTGCTCCGGGCCAGCCCATAACCGTCCGGCTCGCAGGGCAGGGCGTTCGGCGTCCCGTCGAGCACACAGACCCGCAACCCGAAACTCTGTTCCGTCGAGGCGCTGTGAACCAGCAGGTACGGCAGCCCCTGCGCCTCGGCGAACTCGATGCGCCGCTGGCGGCAGGGCGCACCTTCCTTGCGGTCGGCCCGCCGGGTCGGGATGCGGTAGCGGCGGTATTGCAGCCACGGCCCGTCGAAGTCTTCAGGCACCCGTTTCGGATAGCCGACCACAGCGTAGTCGCGCACCAGCGGCGAGTCCTGCAACGCCTCGGCCAAGGCATCGAGTTCCTCCCGTGTTTCGGCAAACACGCGCAGCACCGCCATGAAACCCCGCCCCTCCGGCAGTGCCAGCGCAAAGCGGCCCGGGTGCGCCCGCAGGTGGCGATGCACGATGCCGAACACCAGTCCCGTGGCCCGTGGATCGACGCCCGGGGCGCGTGCATCGCCGCCGGACGGCAGGATGCGCAGGTCCACATAGACGCGCGGGTTCATTTGCTCTTGCCCCCGGAATACACGCCCCCTCGGATCAGGCAGGCGAGCATGAACATGCCGTCCGGGCTGGCCGGATCGACCTCGTTGAGGCGGCCCATCAGCCGGAAGGCCGAGGACGCGGAGTTGACCGGACGGTAGAACGACTGGGCCTCCAGGCTCGCGCCGTTGGGCTCGATCGCGATCGGACGGCGCACCTCGTCGAAACTCGGGTACCAGGTGTCGAAGGTGCGCAGCGCGTTGGCCACCTTCTGGTCCCGCAGCGCCGCCTGACCCATCTGGCGCACGCCGCTGTCGCCTTTGGGCTGTGGCACCCCGAGGCAATACAGCGAGCGGGCAAACCCCTTGGCTTTTTCTTCCAGGTAGTTCTGGCTCGGGTAGACCTCGAACGAGCCCTTGAAGCCCATCTCGACCCGTGCCTCGACCTCGATGCCGCTGTGGCTGCTGCCTTGCAACCCGGCCAGCAGGACCAGGGCCAGTTGCTCCTCTTCGGCGCTGTAGCGGTCGAACTGGTTCAGCGGAATGCCCAGCGCATCGAAGCGCAGCGGCTCGGCTTCACCCTCGGTGGCGGTGACGGTCACCCTGGACGCCACCATGCGGTTGCGCCACAGCCAGCGCCCGTTGGCGAGGTTGCGCGCATAGCGCCGGGCCACTTCGTGCAGCCCCGCCGCGTCGCCCTCGCGGGCACGGGCCATGAAGTTCACGAGGCTGTCGCGCAGGGCGTCGGCGTCTTCCTTGCTGTCCTTCTCGCCCGTGGCGACGAACAGCGGCATGTCGCCCAGGGGGGCGAAGCGGATACCGAAGCGCACGATCAGCGCGACGGCGGCCGGATCCGCCTTGGCGGAGTCGGTGACCTGGATGTTGCTGACCTCGCGGCGCTTGGTGGTGCCGGCGGTGCTGTCCTTGCCGTCCATGTCCACGTTCTGGGTGCCTCGGATGCCGTGGCGGATGACGGGCAGGGGCTTGAGGCTGCCATCGTCCAGTTCGCTGAACATCGTGGCGTCGCCGATGACGATGCCGCGTGTGATGGCGACGACGCCGGGCAGTTTCTTGAACGTGACAGCCGTGGCTGCCTTGGCGGTGGTGGTGGTGGTGGCGCTCATGGTCAGGATTCCCCTTGGTTGATCGGTGTCTGTCGGGCCGTATGGGTACGGGTTTGGTGCGTGGCCTGGTTGAGGTCGGTGTCCAGCAGGTGTTCGTCCTGCGTCACGAGAAACACGTCGATGGCGCTCCAGCCGTGGCGCCACCAGGGCACCGGGCCGAGGTGCTGGCGCTGGGAGACAAACTGCACGAGACCGATCAGCGGCTCGGCGAACGCGTGTTCGTGATCGCCCCGCACACCGGCTCGGCGCGCAGGTTCCGTGGTCATCGCATAACCGAGCACAGCGGGCGCGAGCCAGGACATGCGGGCCAGAGCCGTGTCCGTGGACCCGCTCGGCTCCGAGGTGGTGTCGGTCGCTTCGGACCAGTCGGCCATCGGGCTGAAATCGTCGTCGTCGTCATCGTCCAGGTCGGCGGCACTGACCGGGGCAGGCGCCGTCTCGTTGGGCGCTGTGGCGGGGGCGAGTCCGCTGATGGCGGTAGTGGTCGAGGATGGGCGGTGCGCCAAGGCCGTCAGAAGGCTGTCGAGCGGTTGCGCCGGGTCCACCAGATCAGACCGTTCGACCAGCCAGTAACCGCCACCGGGCAGTGCCTTGAGCAGATCGGCTTCGTCGTCGAACACCTGCAGCTCGCCGAACTGGCGCACCGTGCCGCCGGCAACCCGGGCCAGTCGCAGGAAACGCACCACGTCATCCGGTCGCACCGGCTGCGCAAACTGGCAGACGAGGCTCGCGGTCATGTGCGCGGAGACGGTCGGTTGCAGCGACAGCGCATGCTTGTTCTTGCTCGAATAGTCGCTGTCGTCGATGAAGAGGGCGCCGCGCCGCTGCTGCGGCTGAAAGCGGCCATAGGCGTCGTCTCCGGCGCCGAGCAACTGCGCAGTGTGGTGCAGCCAGGCGATGGCGGTGGGCTGCTGACCGAGTGTGCGACCAAGGGCATGGCCCATCAGCGAGGCGGCCATGATCGGCGTGGTGGCGATGAAGTGCTGGCCCACCATCGCGTTGGCCGATTGGATCTCCAGCCGGGGAATCAGGATGATCACGACAGCACCTCTTCGATCAGGCGGCCCAGGTGAACGCGGGCCTCGTCACCCAGTCCTAGCGTCTCTCCTTTGGCGTTGCGGTGGTGGAGCAGGGCGGCGGCCAGGTGCAGGCCTGTCTCGCGTGCCCAGTCCGATTGGCGCCAACCGGCTTCGAGCAAGCCCTTGCGCCAGGCGGGGACCGCTGGGGCAAACAGCGATCGCTCACCGTCCGGCTGCTCGCACAGCGGCAGTCGATCCGCATGGCGACGCATCACGCTGCACTGCTTCTCGACACCCGCCATGACCGCTCGGGCCAGCGCCTGGAGCTTCTCCCGCTCCGCCGTCCGGTGCGGCAAGTCGGTGGGTATCCGGCCTTGATGGGCCGCCATCGCCTCGGCGCGCCAGTCGGCATACGCGGCCACGGCCTGGGCGGGCATCCGCAGTTCCGGCCCCTGGTAGTGCAACGCCAGTGCGGCGCGCAGGCCCGGTGATTCGGTCGGGCCTTCCGCGACGATCAGCGTCTGCAGGTCGCGGATCAGCGAGCCGACGTTCTGCGGGTTCGAGCCGCCGAAACCGAGCGTGGCGGTCCGGAGGCGGCGATGGGTCGCCTTGTCCTTGGTGCCCGCCTTGCGGGCTGCGTTGTGGTCACGCACCCAACGAGTGGTCAAGGACGCCGTGCCTGCGGCGGACAACGGGGTGATGGCGAGGTAGCCGTTCGGTGCGTCTGGCCGGGGCAACAGGATCTGACGCAGGCGGGGACTGACCTGGTCGAGGCCAGTCTGCATGGGCTTGTCCAGCGCTTGCCGGTAGGCGTTGCACAGGGCCGGGCCTTCTTCGGGTGGTGCCTTGCCCGCCATGGCGACCCGCAGTTGCTTGGTCAGCGTGGCGGTGGTGCCGGCGTTTTTCAGGTAGTCCAGTTCGACGGTCTGCCCGGCGCCGAGCAGCGTGCGCACCGAGAGGTAGGGGCGATGCAGCGCGGCGGTGCCGGTGAGGCGGATGCCTCCCGCTTCAGCGTTGCTGTTGACCGACTTGGCCGAGAAGTGGGCCATGTCCTTGATCAGGCCCAGGTAGGCCGACAGCGGGAAGACTTTCCAGCTGTCGTCGCCGGCCTCGATGGCGTCGGTCAGGTCGGATGGGTCAGGTGCGGGGCTGGTGTCAGACACGATGTCCTCCTGCATGTTGTGGCGGTATCGTAGTCATTTTTGCTGATTCGAGAATGTAAAAATTACCATTCAATCATTCAGCGTCTACTGGATAACATAGTGGAGCACCCTGCCTTGTGAGCGGAGTGTCCTTGTACCGCCTGCTCGGCGGGAAAGAGTCATTCATTCCATCGAACAGCGACTACTCTTCTCAGCCACCTGACGCGGTGGGCGGTGAACATGAACGACGGGGAATGATATGCACATTCTGGTGATCAGCCGTTCCACGGGCCGATCAAGGCGGCGCGTGGCGTCACTCATGGACAGCTATGCCGTGAGGACCGGCGAATCGAGCTGGTCCACGCCGATCACCCGCGAGGCGCTGGCCGAGTTGCGTGCGGCATTGCGGCGGGTGGCGAGCCGAACGGCCTGTGTGGGTTGCTACATCAACGTCGGCCGGTCGCGGTTGCGGTTGGCCTGGACGGTGGGCCGAGGGGGTGAGTTCGAGCCGACCGGGGCCACGCCCGTTGCCTGGACGCGCAGGACGCACAAGCCGGTGGTGCCGGTGTGGGTTCGGCGGCTGGCGCTGCTGGCCGCAGCGGCGGGTGTGTCGCATGACATCGGCAAGGCGTCCTGCGGCTTCCAGCGCAAGCTGAACCACCCCGCACCGCTGCGCGACGCCGTGCGGCATGAATGGCTGTCGATGCAGGTGCGGCGACGGTTGCGGGCGGGCATGGACTGGCGCACGGCCTGGGAGCTTGGCGGGCGTGACGGTGTGGCGATGACGGCAGTGCCTGAGTTCATGTGCAGGGGTATCGGCAGTGCGCTGGACGCGGTGGATTTCCTGATCGTCTCTCACCATGGGTTGCTGGGGCCGAAACGCTCCAGGCCTGTCCGCAGCCGGGCCGCGTTGCCGGATCACTCATTGCACTTCAGCGAAGTGGTCGGGCCGCTGCCGCCCGACACACTTTTGCCACAGGCAAAGCTCGACGCCCGCACGCTGGCGGAAATGAGTGCCACCGAGCGTCGCCTGTCTGCCGTGTCGGAGTCCGTGTCACCGTCCGCGTGGTGGGCCGGTGCCCTGTTTGCCCGGGCTGCGCTGGTGTTCGCCGACCACACCGTGTCCAGCGTCGAACGCAAGGACCGCAGGGCGGCGCTGTACGCCAACACCGTCCGTCCGTCGGGCGGGCAAGGACGGTCGGTGCTGAACCAGTCGCTCGACTGGCACCTGACCGAGGTGGCCCACCGCGCAGCGGAAGTGCTCCCACGGATGATGCGGCCGGATCTGCAGGGGCTCAGCCTGGACACGGTCGAGCACATCCTGCAGCCGAACCCAGTGCTTGGCAGTCGATTCCAGTGGCAGGACACCGCCACGGATGCCTTGATCCAGCTGCGGGAACGCCAGCCGGATGCGCCGGTCCTGGTGCTGAACCTTGCCGGGACGGGTTCCGGCAAGACCCGCATGAACGCCAAGGCCGCCTGTGCGCTGGCACGAGGCCCGGTGCGCTTTTCGGTGGCGTTGAACCTGCGCACGCTGACCTTGCAGACCGGCGATGCGCTGAAGCACCAGTTGCATGTCGCGGCGGACGAACTGGCGGTCGTGATCGGCGATGCCGTGGTGACGCGGCTCCATGAAGCCCGGCAAGGCTCGAAGGGGTCCGGTCTGGATGACGACGAGAACCCGCCGGTCGAGGACCACGACACCACGCCGGGTGACTTCGACCTGCCGCCCTGGCTGGATGACTGGATCAAGCAGCACCCGCCACAAGCCCGGCTCATCGGGGCGCCGTTGCTGGTGTCCACGATCGATTATTTGATCGCCGCGGGGGAGCCTCATCGCCAGCAGCACCACGTTAGCGCCTTGTTGCGGCTGCTGTCGAGCGATCTGGTGCTGGACGAGATCGACAGCTACGACCCGAAGGCGATGGTGGCCGTGCTGCGGCTGATCCACATGGCGGGACTGTGCGGGCGCAACGTGATCGCATCGTCGGCCACGCTCGCTGAGCCGGTGGCACGGGCGGTGTGCAGTGTCTACCGGGCGGGCGTAGAGGCGCGGCGGGCAATGAAGGGTCGGTCTGCTGTGGCGTTGCCTGTGATGCTCATCAGCGACGGTCAGGCCCCTGAGCGGATCGACATGGGCAGCGGTGACGACGCCTCGACGGTATTCGCGATGCGCTATCGCCAGTACGTTGATCGTGGACTGCGGCGTCTGGATTCGCCCGAGTGCCCTGTCACCCGGCGGGCCACGGTGGTAGGCGTGACCAAACCGCGCTGGTGGAGCGGCCTCCCGAAGACACTGCCTGACCAGACGGTTCGTGCGGAAACCTGGATGCAGCAGGTGCGCAAAGCCGCACGGGATTTGCACAATGCCCACGCTTGGCTGTTCCCCGGCACGGCTTCGCGGGTGTCGTTCGGATTGATCCGCATCGCCAATATCCTCCCGGCGGTTCATCTGGCGCGCTTCATCGCCGAGCGAGACGAAACGGATTCAATGGTCCGCGTGCAGGTGGCCTGCTACCACTCGCAGGAACTGCTGATCCAGCGCCACCTGAAGGAAGCCAGCCTTGATCGCTTGCTGAACCGATCAGCCGGGGATGAGCACCTGCACCGTGACCCTGACCTGATCGAGCGGGTGCGACGGGCCGATGGGCGGGACGTGATGTTCATCGTGGTGGCGACGCCGGTCGAGGAGATCGGCAGGGACCACGATTTCGACTGGGCAGTGATCGAGCCGTCCAGCAGCCAGTCGATCGTGCAGACCGCCGGGCGGGTGAACCGGCATCGGCTGGTGCCGGTGTCGAAGCCGAACATCGCGGTGCTGGACCTGAACTACCGCGCTGCTGTGCGTGCTGAATGCATGGATGGGGCCGACCCCGTGTTCATTCGGCCCGGGCTGGAAGATGACTATCCCAGGGACAGCGGGGGAAAGGCTTATCCGAAACACCGTCTTTCAGCGTTGCTGGCCAGCGAGTTCACCGTGGATGCCCGACTGCGGTTTCGCACCGAACAGTACGAACTGTCGCGGCTTGACGATGTCAGCCTGACGGCGGCCCTGGCGATGCCACTGGAGATGATCACCAGCACGGCCCTCCATCCCGACCCCAAGCTGATGGCACAGGCGTTTTATGACGCCTACCCGCTGCGGGAGCCGAGTTTCAAGGTGGAGCTGACCGTGGATCCCGAGCTGGATTCCAACAAGCGGTTGAAACGGTGGGAGAAGACTGCTGCGGGCTGGCGTTCTTTGGTGACGGAGTATGGCGAAGGCCAAGGCACACAAACCCGCCACCCGCGCGACTGGCTGGCCTGGAATCTGGATGAGCTGGTCGAGGAGGCGCAGGCGCTGGACCTGTCTGCCGATCAATGTCTTTGCGTCGAAGTGAACCTGCCGGGTCACGGTGACGACGTGAAGTCTGCAGATGCGCTGAAGCGACTTCGGTGGGATCGCTCGTTCGGTTTCTGGACAGCCCCCGAGCTTCTACACTCGGGCGCAGGAGCCGCCCCATGAAACTCGCCCTGATCACCGACATCCATGCCAACCGCGAGGCCTTCGAAGTCTGTCTCGAACAGGCCCACCTGCACGGGGCGGACCGGCTGGCTTTCCTCGGTGACTTCGTGGGCTACGGGGCGGATCCGGCCTGGGTGGTGGAGCAGGTGCGCGATCTGGTGTCGCAGGGGGCGATCGCCGTGCGTGGCAACCACGACGAGGCCGTCGCCCGTGGCCCGAGCGATTACCTGGTCGAGGACGCACGTCGGGCCGTCGAGTGGACCCGCTCGCAGTTGACGTCCACGCAGCTCGACTTCCTCGGCGCGCTGCCCTACACCCGCGAGGATCTGGGCTGCCTCTTCGTCCACGCCAATGCCTATGCGCCGCCCGCGTGGGACTACATCCTCGGCCGCAACGAAGCCGTGCGCAGCATGATGGCCACCGAGGCGCGCCACACCTTCTGCGGCCACGTCCACCAGCCCGCGCTCTACCACCTCTCCAGCACCGGCAAGATCGCCAACTTCACGCCCGTGCCGGGTGTGGCGGTGCCGGTGCCGGGGCATCGGCAGTGGCTGGCGCTGCCGGGCTCGGCCGGCCAGCCGCGCGATGGCAACCCGGCCGCCGCGTGGGCCATGTTTGATCTGGCGCGGCTGACGCTCACCTTCCACCGCGTACCGTACGACCACGACGCCACGGCGGCCAAGATCATCGCCGCAGGACTGCCACGGGCACTGGGCGATCGGCTGCACCAGGGGACGTGAGATGAGCGGTGGCATGGTGAATTTCTCGGCTGGCGAGATGGTCGACGGCTTCCTGCTGGAAGAGCGGCTGCACCAGGGCGGCATGGCCAACCTCTGGCGCGTGACGCACCCGGAGCACCGTGGCCCGCTGCTGATGAAGGTGCCGCGCATCAAGGGCGGCGAGGATCCCGCCACCATCGTCGGCTTCGAGGTCGAGATGATGATCCTGCCGATGCTCAAGGGCGTGCATGTGCCCCGCTTCCTCGCCAAGGGGGATTTCACCACCCGGCCCTACATCGTCATGGAGCACATCGCCGGCGACTCGCTGCGCCCGAAGCTGGACGCCGCGCCGCTGCCGATCGACGAGATCGCCCACATCGGCGCCCGGGTCGCCACCGCGCTGCACGACCTGCACCGCCAGCATGTCATCCACCTCGACGTGAAGCCGAGCAACATCCTGTTCCGCCCGACGGGCGAGGCGGTGCTGGTCGACTTCGGGCTGAGCCGGCATGACCACCTGCCGGATCTGCTCGACGAGGAGTTCAACCTGCCGATGGGCACGGGGCCGTACATGTCGCCCGAGCAGGTGCAGTTCCTGCGCAGCGAGCCGCGTTCGGACCTGTTCGCCCTCGGCGTGATGCTCTACCACCTGACGACTGGCGAGCGGCCGTTCGGCTCGCCCGACAGCGTGCGCGGCCTGCGCGAGCGGCTGTATCAGCAGCCGGTGGCGCCGCGCCGCCACCGCCCGGACTGTCCACCCTGGTTGCAGGAGATCATCCTGCGCTGCCTGGAGGTCAAGGCCGACCAGCGCCACCCCAGCGCCGCCCACCTGGCGCAGGACCTGCTCCACCCGGACCAGATGCCCCTGACCGACCGCGCTACCCGTGACGGCGCGCCCAGCAAGCTGCAGACCTGGAAGCGCTGGTTCACGGCGCTCGGCGCGGAGCCCTCGGTGCGTGGTTCCGTCGGTGACCAGCTCAAGCGGGCGCCGATCATCCTGGCCGCCGTCGACGTCGAGAACGCCACCGAGCCGCTGCTGGACCTGCTGCGCGAGACGGTGCGCCGCATCGTCGCGACCGAGCCGGGCGCGCGGCTGGCGTGTGTGGCGGTGATGAAGACCAACCGCATCGGCATGGACGATCTGACCGACCAGTCGGGCAACAGTCTGCATGTCAAGCACCTCGTCGGCCTGAAGCACTGGGCGCGGCCCATCGCGCAGGGCCTGGGCCTGGGCACCGGCCTGCTGACCTACCACGTGCTGGAGGCGCCGGACCCAGCCACCGCGATCGTCGAGTTCGCCCGCCGCACGCAGGTCGACCACATCGTCATGGGCGCGCGGGCGAGTTCGGTGCTGCGGCGCTACCTGGGCAGCGTGTCGTCCGAGGTGGTGGCGCAGGCGGACTGCACGGTGACGGTGGTGCGGGTGCCGCCGGCGCAGGGTGAGATCGAAGAGACCTGATCTCAGCGCTGCACCAGCGTCACCACCCGCTCCCCATCCAGCAACTGCACCGTCACCCGCCCCTGGTTGGCGCGGATGATGTGGCTGATCCAGTGGCCGCCGTGTGTGTGCCCCACCGGATTGGGCACCACGCAGCGGTCCTCGAATTCGGCGACGGCGTGCAGCTCGTCCACCAGCAGGCCGCAGGTGTGTGCGCCGAGGCGCAGGATGAGCACCTGCCCGTCGCCCCGCACCGGCGCGCGGCCGAGCAGCTGCGCGAGGTCGTGGACCCAGACATAGCCGGACTCGCCCGCCGCCTGCCGCGCCACCATGCCGACGCAGGCGCTGCCGCGGGTCATCGAGACGCGCCGCAGGTCGCTGGCCGACACGGCTTCGAGCACATGGCGGGCGTGCAGCGCCATCAGCTGGCCGTCGAGCAGGAAGGTGGCGTATTCCTGCGTCGGGCCGCTGCCGTGCGACGCGGCGTCGAGCAGCACGCCGGCGTCTCCCGCGGCCCCGCCGTGCGCATGGACCGCACCGAAATGGCGGATCACCACCGCCTGCACATCGTCACGGTGGCCGTCGGAGGTCTTGAACTCGCGGTAGCCGGCCGAGGTCGAGGTGGCGACCACGGCGTACTGGCCGGCGTGGACGCCGATCTGGGTGTCGAACTGGCCGCGGGCGACCTGGGTGTTGGGTGCCGGGTGGGTCCAGGCGCTGCCGACCGGGTGGTCGGGGTGCGTGCTGGCCAGCACGCGGCCCTGCGGTGACACGAACAGCGCGTGCGTGTCCGGCTTGCGCGACACCGCGCCGTCGAGCATCGCGCGCAGCTCCGGCGCGCTGTCGAACACCAGGCCGATGCCGCCGATCACGCGCTTCGGGTCCGTCGGGTGGCGGATCGCGGCGTGGTAGACGTAGGTGGCGGCGTCGGCGTAGAGCGGGTGCGGGCCGAAGCCTTCGACGTGGTAATGCTGCGTGTCGGTCAGCGCGACGACCCGCGCCAGCGTGTCCGGCGTGACGCGCGCGCCGGGCGGGAGCGGCGTGCCGGTGCTGACGAGGATCGCGCCCTGGGCGTCGTAGAGGTAGAGCCGCGTGTAGACGGTGTAGAGGCTGTTGATGTAGTCGAGCACCTTGGCCATCGACGCACAGGCGGCGGCGTCCGGCGCGGCCATGCCCTCGCGCAGCTGCGGGTTCAGCGCCCACCAGCGGCAGTCGTCGGCGCGCTCGTAGAGGTTGCGGTCGAGCAGGTCCACCAGCAGCCGCGCCGTGTAGCCCGCCTGGGTCAGCCCGGTGCCGAGCACGGTCTGGTAGAGCGCGTCGATCGACTCGCGGAAGAGCTTGCTGCTGCGGTGGCCGGTCTCGCTGATCTGCTCCAGCACGGTCTTCAGCTGCGACATGTCGCGCTCGCTGCCGGCCGTCATCACCTGGCCGTTCCAGACGATGCGCTGGATGCGCTGGGCGGCGACCATGATGTCGTGCAGCGGCGGGCAGAAGGTGCCGGCGTGGGACAGCAGGCCCTGCAGCAGCGCCGGGGGCAGGGCGTCGGTGCCGGTGCTGCCCGAGGCGTCGAAGGCGACGTCCAGCGGCATCATCACCTGCCCGAGCCAGCCGGTCGGGCCTGGGTAGCCCTGGTAGCCGGGCGAGGCGTGGGTGGCGATCAGGTAGAGCCGGCCCTGGTGGATGAACGCCCCGGCGCGGCCTTCCCGGTTCACCGGCACGGTCATGCCCAGCGGCATCCAGCCTTCGTCCGAGCTGGCGATGACCCGGTGCTGCGCGTCGAGCAGCAGCATCACGCTGCGCCCGGACGGGTCGCCGTGGGAGGCGAAGATGCCCTGCATCTCCTGCGGGAAGTTGAAGCTCATGCACAGCACGCCGACCGACTGCCCCGCGCCCGGCCGCTGCATGCGCCGCGAGTAGATCAGCGCCTGGGGCGCGCCGGGGCGCAGGTCGGTGGCGCGGAAGGTTTCGAGGTAGGTGCTGCTGGCCAGTGTTGCCGGCACCAGCGGGTCGCGGCTGGCCTCGACGGGCGAGGCGCTGTCGGTCTGGGCGAGCACGTGGCCGCCGGTGTCGAGCAGCAGGATCTCGTCGTAGACGGTGTACTTGTGGCGGTATTCCTGCAGCCGCCGGTAGGTGCGGCCCTCGTCCTCGACCGGGTCGGCGACGAAGCTGCACAGCTCCGGATCGGTGGCCAGGAAGCCGACATCGGCGGTGCGCTCATAGAGGTTGCGCACGACGATGTCGATCACGTACTGGGCACGGGTCTGGACCTGCCCGATGGCGTTGCGCAGTTTTTCCAGCACCAGACTGGACACGAGATCCCGCTCCATCTGCCCGAACTGGGTGCGGGTGGCGGCCATGGTGGGCAGGATGGTGCGCGCGTCCTGCGGGCAGTTCATCTTGGCCGACGCCTCGATCAGGCTCCACATCAGGTTCAGCTCCCGCAGCGACATCTCGCAGCGCGTCACGTCGCGCATGTAGGGCAGCAGGGTCTCGACCTCGGTGCGGCTCAGGGTGATGCTCATCTGGACGGCTCTCATGTCTGGGGTGAGGGCAGTCTCTGCGCAAGTTGTGTTCCGGGATCGGCGGTGGTGGGGGCGGAAATCACGGTTGCGGCCGGCACTGGCGGGCATCGCCCAGCCGGCCCGCGCCGCTTAGAGCGGCTAACACAACCTGCGCAGAGTCCGCAGACAGATGATGGAACAGGCCAGGGACAAAAGAGCCACATGGGTGGTGATGCTGCGCTCGAAGCGCACCCGGAGCTTGCCGAAGGCCGCCAGCCACGCATGCGTGCGCTCGACCACCCAGCGGTGACGGCCCAGACGCTCCTTGCTCTCGATGCCCTTGCGGGCGATGCGCACCCGGATGCCCCGCCGCCTGAGATGCTGGCGACAGCGTTTGCAGTCGTAGGCCTTGTCCGCATGGAGCTTGTCGGGCCAGCGCCGGGGCCTGCCGGGCTTGCCCTTGATCGCTGGCAGCGCATCGATCATCTCCTCGAACACCACCGAGTCATGCCGGTTCGCGCCCGTGACGCAGAACATCACCGGCGTGCCGTTGGCGTCAGTCAGCACATGGCGCTTGGAGCCGAGTTTGCCCCTGTCGGTCGGGTTCGGCCCAGTGTGCGGCCCCCCCGGGGGCTGGCCACGCTGGAGCCATCGATGCACATGCGGCTGTAGTCGAGCGCGTCGTTGCGCCTGAGATGCTCCAGCAGCAGCATGTGCAGCCCGTGCCACACACCCGCCTCGTGCCACTGCTGGAGTCGTCGCCAGCACGTCATGCCGCTGCCCCAGCCCAGCGCTTGAGGCAGCTCTTCCCATGGGATGCCCGTTCGCAGGACGTACACGATGCCGTTGAGCGCGAGTTCGTCGGCAATACGGGGGCGCCCTCCGCGAGGACTGGCGGGCTTGGGCTCTGGCAGCAGCGGGCGGATGTGTTCCCACAACTCCGCACTGATTTCTTGCTGTTTCATCCCCTCAGCATCGCTCGGATCTGACGTGACGGGTGTTTGGTTTTGTTAGCCGCTCTTAAAGCCCCTTCAGCGCCGCCACCCCAGTCCCCGGGAAGTCCGTGAACAACCCGTCCACCCCCAGCTTCATGTAGTACTGCATCTCGGCCTTCGGATCGCTGAAACCGTAGGTGCCCGCGTCGTCGCGGAAGGTCCAGGTGTGGACGAGCAGGCCCTTGCTGTGCGCTCGTTCGACAACGCCAGTGCTCCCATCGACCCGGCGATCCGCCGCCGTCACCGCGCCGTCCCCCGTGCGGTCCACGCCGTCGTTGACGGTCTTCACCAGGTACGGCTTCCACGGCCCCACCGCGTCGGCGTAGGTCTTGACGAAGTCCATGCCGGCGCTGGTCAGCAGGTCCGAGAACAGCCGCGGATCACCGGCGACCACGAAGTCGTAGGGCTGCCGGTACGGCGCCACCAGCGACATCGAACCGTCGGCGTTCACGTCATCCGCGTCGATCAGCTGCACCAGCCGGAGCTTGGTCTTCGTGCGCAGGTACTGCAGGTTCGCGACCTCGAAAGACTGGATGAACACCGGCGCCGTCGCCACGTTGCCGTAGATCGGGTGCAGCGTCGCGACCAGCTTGTCCTCGAACACGTTGGCGCCGAACACGCCCTTGTGGAAGGTCGAGTGCTTGATTTCCGGGTAGATGCCGATGGTGCGGCCCGCCTTGGCGCCTTCGGTCTGCGCGAGGTTGATGACCTCGGCCAGCGTCGGGATCTCGTAGAGGAAGTCGAACGCGGTGGAGCGACCCGCGCGCGACTGCTTGGCGCGCAGCGTCTTGATCTCGGCCAGCGTGAAATCGCCCGCGAAGTAGGCCGTGGTCGACACGCCGTCCACCAGCTTCGTCGTCTTGCGGGTGGCGTCGAACTTCACCGCCACGTCGGTCGTGTCGTCGAGCATCGGCTCGTGGCGCGCTATCATCACGCCGTCCTTGGTCAGCACCAGGTCCGGTTCGATGAAGTCGGCGCCGCGCGCGATGGCGCGCTCGTAGGAGGCCAACGTGTGCTCGGGCAGCTCGCCGCTGGCGCCGCGGTGGCCGATGACCAGCGGGGCCGCGCCGGACAGCGTCTTGTAGGCGGTGCTGGTCGTGGCGGCCGGGGTGTCGTCGTCGCCGCCGCCGCAGGCTTGCAGCGTGGCAAGCGAGAGGGCGGCCAGGAGAAAGCGGATGCGCATGATGGACCGTGCTGGAGGGTGGGGGAATGGACCATTCTGGGCAGGGGTGGTGACACCGCCGTGACCGAATGCCCAGATTCCCGGCCCTCCGCCTCAGCCCTTCGCTCGCTCCTGCTCCTTGTCCTGCAACAGCCGCCACATCACCTTCCCCGTCCCCGACTTGGGCAGCGCGTCCACGAACTCGACGAGCCGAGGCACCTTGTACGCGGCCATGTGCTCGCGGGACCACGCCATGATGTCCTCGGCCGTCGTCTGCCCCCGCGCCTCGGCGCGCAGCACGACCACCGCCTTGACCGTCTCGCCCCGGTAGGCGTCGTGCGCGCCGATGATGCAGGCCTCGGCCACCGCCGGATGCCGGTACAGCAGCAGCTCCACCTCGGACGGCCAGACCTTGAAGCCGCTGGCGTTGATCATCCGCTTGAGCCGGTCGGTGATGAAGAAGTAGCCTTCGTCGTCCATCCGGCCCAGGTCACCCGTGCGGAAGAACTTCTTGCCCGGCAGCCCCGGCAGCTCGATGAAGGCCGCCTCGGTCGCCGACGGGTGTTTCCAGTAGCCCTTGAACACCATCGGCCCGTTGGTCACGATCTCGCCGATCTCGCCCACCGGCAGCTCCTCGAACGTCACCGGATCGACCACCCGCGCGTCGGTGCTGAACAGCGGCATGCCCAGGCACTGCAGCTTGGCGCGCTCGGGCGGGTTGGCATGGCTGGGCGCGGCGGTCTCGGTCAGGCCATAGCCTTCGGCGAAGGTCAGGCCGAACTCGGTCTGCAGCCGCTCGGCCACCGCCTGCGGCATCGCCGCCCCGCCGCCCGAGAGGTAGCGCAGGCTGGAGAGGTCGAAGCTGCGGTAGTTCGGGCTGGCGAACAGGTCGATGATCATGGTCGGGATGCAGGTCCAGTGGCTCACCCGGTACTGCGAGATGAAGCGCCCGGCCAGCTCGCGGTCCCAGCGCGGCAGGATCACCACGGTCGAGCCGGTGTAGACGGGGCTCAGCACGCCGTACAGCATCCCCGTGATGTGGAAGAAGGGCACGACGCCCAGGCTCACCGTCTCGGCGCTGGTGTAGCCCCACAGCGAGCCGCCGACGACGTTGCTCATCAGCGTGCGGTGGGTGTGGATGCAGCCCTTGGGCAGCCCGGTCGTGCCGGAGGTGTAGGGCAGCAGCACCATGTCGTCCGGGCCGGCGGTGGGCGCGGTCGGCACGAGGCCGGCGGCGAGCGCGTCGTCCCAGCGGGTCGTGCCGGCGGGCCGCGGCGGGTCGGCGCGCAGCCAGGCGTCCATCGCCGGCGGCGGGGCCAGCGCGGGGTCCACCGTCTCGCCGAGGTAGTCGGCGTAGCGCGTCACCAGCACGGCGCGCAGGCGCTGCGCCTCGGGCAGCCGGGCGTCGGCTTCGCAGACGATGGCGGCCAGGTCGGCGCTGGTCAGCACGACCTTGGTGTCGGGGTCGGTGATGTAGTGGCCGAACTCGTCGGCGCGGTTCATCGCGTTCACCGGCACCACCACCGCGTCGGCGCGCAGCACGGCGTAGTAGGCGACGATGAACTGCGGACAGTTCTGCATGAACACCGCGACCCGGTCGCCCTTGGCCACGCTCTGCGCCTGCAGCCAGCCGGCCAGCGCCTCAGCCTGCCGGTGCAGCGCGCGGAAGGTCAGCGGCTGGCCGAAGAAGAGGTAGGCCGCGCGGTCGGGGTAGCGCCGTGCGGAGGCTTCGAGGTTGAACCAGAGCGAGGTTTCCGGCAGCACGAGGTCCAGCGGCAGGCGCTTGGGCCAGTGCTTCAGGTGCGGGCGGTCGGCGGGGATGGGCATGGTCGGGGCTCGCGGCGCAGTTCGGATGAAGCGCAGGTATACGCCGGTCCCGCAGCGCCTGGCATCGGGGCGTCCCTGAGGGGCTGTCGCGGTCGGGACAGACCTGCCGCGCTAGGAGAACGCCGCTGCGCGGTCCTAAAATCAAGGTTTGCTCATTTCGCATCAGCGGCAGTCACCATGTCCCAACAGATCAAGCGCGTCGTCCTCGCCTATTCGGGCGGTCTGGACACCTCCATCATCCTCAAGTGGCTCCAGGACGAGTACCAGTGCGAGGTCGTGACCTTCACCGCCGACATCGGCCAGGGCGAAGAGATCGAGCCGGCCCGCGCCAAGGCCATCAAGATGGGCATCAAGCCCGAGAACATCTTCATTGAGGATCTGCGCGAGGAGTTCGTGCGCGACTTCGTGTTCCCGATGTTCCGCGCCAACGCGCTGTACGAAGGCGAATACCTGCTGGGCACGTCCATCGCCCGCCCGCTGATCGCCAAGCGCCTGGTCGAGATCGCCCAGAAGACCGAAGCCGACGCCATCTCCCACGGCGCCACCGGCAAGGGCAACGACCAGGTCCGCTTCGAGCTGGGCGCCTATGCGCTGATGCCGGGCGTGAAGGTCATCGCCCCGTGGCGCGAGTGGACGCTGTCCAGCCGCGAAAGCATGCTGGCCTACGCCGACCAGCACGGCATCCCCGTGGACTTCAAGAAGCGCAAGGGCGGCGGCGCGCCGTACTCGATGGACGCCAATCTGCTGCACATCAGCTATGAAGGCGGCATCCTCGAAGACCCGAACTTCGCGCCGGAAGACAGCATGTGGCGCCTGACGCGCAGCCCGGAGAAGGCGCCGAACAAGCCGCAGACCATCGAGCTGACCTACGAAAAGGGTGACGTGGTCGCCATCGACGGCGAGAAGCTGTCGCCGGCCCAGGTGCTGACCAAGCTGAACGAGATCGGCGGCCTGCACGGCGTCGGCCGTCTGGACAAGGTCGAGAACCGCTACGTCGGCATGAAGAGCCGCGGCTGCTACGAAACCCCTGGCGGCACCATCCTGCTGGCCGGCCACCGCGCCATCGAGTCGATCACGCTCGACCGCGAAGTGCTGGCGCTGAAGGACGACCTGATGCCGCGCTACGCGCGCATGGTCTACAACGGCTACTGGTTCGCGCCGGAGCGTGTGCTGCTGCAGGGTCTGATCGATGCCTCGCAGGCGACCGTGAACGGCACCGTCAAGTTGAAGCTCTACAAGGGCACGATCATGTGCGTGGGCCGCGAGTCGCTGACCGATTCGCTGTTCGACCCGAAGATCTCGACCTTCGACGACGACGGCGGCGCCTACAACCAGGCCGACGCCGGTGGCTTCATCAAGCTGAACGCGCTGCGCCTGCGCATCGCCGCGAACGCCCGTGCGGCGCGCGCGCCGAAGCCGGTCGAGGCCGCGCCAGCGAAGAAGAAGCCCGCTGCCCGCAAGGCCGCTGCCAAGAAGTCCGCCTGAGCGCACAGGAGCTGATCCCATGGGCAATCCCCAACTGAGCGTGGCCAGCGTCGGCACCAAGGCCAACGTCTACTTCGACGGCCGCTGCGTCTCGCACGGCATCACGCTGGCCGACGGCACGAAGAAGAGCGTGGGCGTGATCCTGCCCGCGACGCTGACCTTCAACACCGGCGCGCCGGAAGTCATGGAAACCGTGGCGGGCGCGTGCAGCGTGCTGCTGCCGGGCCAGAGCGAGTGGCAGACCTTCGGGCCGGGCCAGTCCTTCGACGTGCCGGGCAACGCGAGCTTCCAGATCAAGGTCGAGGGCGAGCCCTACCACTACATCTGCCATTTCGGCTGATGCTTCGCCGGTGATGTGTGCAGGCGCCAAGTGCGGTTCTGCACACCACCGCGGAGGCCCTCCCCCTGCGTCGGGGTGGTGTTGCGGCATGATTCTCCGCGGGCCGAACATCCTCGGCCCGTGCGCAAGAAGGAACCACAGTGAGCATCACGCGTCGTCATTTCATGGCTGCCTCTGCAGCGTTGACTCTGGCGGCCCCGTCCGCACAGGCACTGGAACGTCCCAAGGGGCGGGTCGTCCTGACGGTCTCGGGCCGCATCGGCATCCGCAACGCCGAGAAGACCGCCGAGTTCGACATGGACATGCTCGCCGCGCTGCCGCAGCACACCTTCTCGACCAAGTCGCCGTGGTATCCCGAGGCCCACAAGTTCACCGGCCCGCTGCTGCGCGATGTGCTGGCTGCGGTGGATGCACAAGGCAAGAACCTGCGGGCGGTCGCACTGAATGACTACAAGGTCAATCTGCCCGTGGGCGATGCCCTCAAGTTCAACCTGGTGCTGGCACGCCTGATGGACGACAAGCCGATGCCGGTGCGTGACAAGGGTCCGCTGTTCATCATCTACCCGTTCGATGCTGACGAGATCCTGCGCAATGAGCGCTACTACAGCCGCTCGGCCTGGCAGCTCAAGGCGATCGACGTCCTCGAATGAGCACCGACGCGGCGCCCGTGCAGGCGGCACAGGCCTCCCGCTTGCCGACCTCGCGGGTCGGGCGCCTGATGGCCCTGATGGTGGTGGTGCTGACGGCGATCTTCGGGGGAATCGGCTGGCTGCAGACACAGTCGCTGGCGCTGCTCAACGCCAATGTCGTCTACCAGGGCGACAACATCGTCTGGAGCTTCTTTCAGCTGGAGACCGAGTCGCTGCGCCTGGGGCAGGCGCTGCGCGAGGCGGCGGCACAGACGGACCCCGCGCCGTTCGACGCCTTGCGGGAGCGCTACGAGATCTTCGTCAGCCGCATCAGTCTGGTCGAGCCGCGGCGCACCCGCGAGGTGATGCCGGAGCTGGAGGTGCAGCGGCAGGTGCTGGCGCGCCTGAACGGTCTGGTGGCGCGCATGGATCCGGTGCTCGGCCCGGACGGCCCGGCGCTGGTGGATCCGGCGCAGATCCGGGCGCTGGCCCTGGAGTTCGAGTCGGTCGGGCAATCGGTGCGCGAGCTGTCGCTGCTGGCCAACCAGTCCGTGGCTGAAGGCATCACCCGCCGCAACGAGGCGGTGCGTGACCAGAACCGGATCGGCATCGGCCTGACCATCTTCCAGTGCCTGCTGATCGTCGCGTTTGCCTTCGTGGTGGTGCGGCAGGTGCGTGTGCAGGAGCAGCGCCGCTTCGAACTGGAGCAACTGGCCCGCCACCTGCAGGCCGCACGCACGGAGGCCGAGCAGGCCAGCCGCGCCAAGAGTGCCTTCCTGGCCAACATGAGCCACGAGTTGCGCACGCCCTTCAACGGACTGCTGGGCATGATGTCGCTGCTCGACCGCTCGGAGCTGACAGCCCAGCAGCGCGATTACCTGGGGGTGGCGCGCCAGTCGGGCGAGCACTTGCTGACCATCCTGAACGATGTGCTCGACTTCTCGAAGATGGAGTCTGGCCGGATGGACCTGGTGGCACGTCCCACCGACCTGCACCAGGCCATCGCCGAGGTGCAGGCCCTGATGGCGCCGCAGGCGCGTGACAAGGGCCTGCGCTTCGAGGTCACGCTGGCCGCTGATCTGCACCCGGTGGTGGAGGCGGATGCCAAGCGGGTCAAGCAGATCCTGTTCAATCTGCTGGGCAACGCGATCAAGTTCACCGACTCCGGCAAGGTGCGGATGCAGGTCGACCGCTGCCACACCGCGCAGGGTCGTCCGGCGACCCGTTTTTGCATCACCGATACCGGCATCGGCATGGGCGAGGAGACCCGTGCCCGCCTGTTCCAGCGCTTCAGCCAGGGCGACGACAGCATCAGCCGCCGTTTCGGTGGCACGGGTCTGGGGCTGGAGATTTCCCGTGCGCTGGCCACGATGATGGGCGGAGAGATTTCCGTGACCAGCGAAGCCGGGGTCGGCAGCGAGTTCACCGTGGTGCTGCCCTTGCCGGAACTCGACGCGGGTGCTCTGGTCGCGAGCACCGGAAAACTGCCCGGTGGCGTGGTGCCCGTGTCACCCTCTGCCGAACTGACGAACCGTCCGGGCACGGTGGACCCGGTGCCCGGCAGCTTGCGGGTTCTGGTCACGGATGACCATCCGGTCAACCGCAAGTTCATGCAGGCGCTGCTGGAGCGGCTGGGGCACCGCGTCCTGCTGGCCACCCACGGCGAGGAGGCGGTGGCGGTCGTGCGCGAGCAGGCGTGTGACCTCGTGCTGATGGACCTGCACATGCCGGTGATGGATGGGCTGGCGGCGGCCCGTGCCATCCGCGCCTTGCCTGCGCCACAGTCGCGTGTGCTCATCGTGGCGCTGACCGCCGATGCCTTCGCCGAGTCGCGCGAGCGGGTGCGCGAGGCGGGCATGGACGATTTCCTGGCCAAACCTGTGCAGTTGCACGACATCGAAGAGTTGCTGCGCAAGAACTTTGGTGCACGCGCCGTCGGCAGCATGGTGCCGGCGACGCCCGGCATGGCGGCTGCAGTGCCTTCCGCCGCGGACCAGGCCGTTCATGCCGTGGCCGGTCCCGTCAAACCGGAGCGCCGTCGCCGTCCTCGGATCAAGCCGGGTGAGGCCGCACGGATGCTGAATCTGGAGCTGATCGCCGACACCTGCGCTGCGCTGTCCGTGCAGTCCTACACCGCCTTGCTGGCGGGATTCCTGACGGATGACAGTGCCTCGGTGTCGGGTCTGCTGGCGACGCTGGAATCGGGCGGGAGCACCGAGGAGCGTGTGAAGGCGGCGCACCGACTCAAGGGTGCCGCAGCCAGTCTGGGCCTGCGGGAGTTGGCCGACACCGCCCGGGAGATTGAGGCGGATGCGGCCGGTCTGACCGAAGAGACCGCCTTGCTGGCCGCCAATCGCTTGCGGACCCAGTTTGACGCGGCCCGCGACATCGCGGGCCGGATGGGCTGGTTCGACGCTTAGGCGGCCGCCGCGATCGGGCTGTGCGCCTTGTTGTCCTGCGGGGCGGCTTGGCGGCTGGAGGTCGGGGCGTTCTGGCCGTCGGTGCGGGTAGCGCTCCAGCGCTCGACGCTGCCACGGCGGAATGTCACGACGATCTGGTTGCCGTAGCTGTCACGCCAGAGCCATTCGTTGCCACGCTCGTTCATGCGCTGGCCGAGGCTGTTGGAAATGGCCAGCACTTCGGCCATCGTCATGCCGTGTGCCAGTTTCGATTGCAGCGTCACGACGCTGTCGACCATGCCCTTCGGTCGGTCGGCCACATTGCGCAACTGGCGCGAAGCCCGGTTGAACTGCAGGATGGCCCAGAAGACCAGGACCGTGATGGCCAGGACCAGACCTGCCCAGCCGAAGGACCACCATCCCGCCAGCAAGGCGGAAGCGGTGAGGACGGCATTGATGGTGCGTTGAAATGGAACTTTCATGTACCGGATCTTAGCGCTGGAGTGGAGGAAGTCATTCACCGACGCCACGTAACGGATGGTCTGGATCCCGCACTTGAGGGGGTCGCCTAGGCGTCATCTGGCGTCGAAAGTGTAGGGGACGCCACTCTGAAACGATAAATATGCTTCGATTTTGCCGAATCCGTGGTCCTGGGCCTGTGGCAGTTTCCGCGGGTGGATACCGTTTGACATCAATTGACTGGCGGCGAAGGATTGTAATAAATCACGAATAGAGGTTCAACACTAGGCCGAAATGGCATGGTCCCCTGGTGGAGGATTTACGCGCTGCGCTGCGTCTGCTAGGGCGCACGGTGCGCCCGATGTGGCCAAGCCCCGCCCGTTCCGCTGCGCTCAGCTCAGCTGGCGGACGGTTTCGATGGCTTCCTCGATGCGCTCCACGGGGTGCACGGTCAGCCCTTCGATCGGCTTCTTGGGCGCATTGGCCTTGGGCACCAGCGCGACGGTGAAGCCAAGCTTGGCGGCCTCCTTCAAGCGTTCCTGGCCGCGCGGCGCCGGCCGCACCTCCCCCGCCAGCCCCACCTCGCCGAACGCGATGAAGCCCTTGGGCAGGGGCCGCCCGCGCAGCGAACTCTGGATCGCCAGCAGCACCGCCAGGTCTGCCGCCGGCTCGCTGATGCGCACGCCGCCCACCGCGTTGACGAACACGTCCTGGTCCGCGCAGGACACGCCCGCGTGCCGGTGCAGCACCGCCAGCAGCATCGCCAGCCGGTCCCGGTCCAGCCCGACGCTGAGCCGGCGAGGGCTCGGCCCGCCCGCGTCCACCAGCGCCTGGATCTCCACCAGCAGCGGCCGTGTGCCTTCGAGCGTCACCAGCACGCACGCCCCCGGCACCGGCTCGCCGTGGCTCGACAGGAAGATCGCGCTCGGGTTGGCCACGCCCTTGAGGCCCTTTTCCGTCATTGCGAACACGCCGATCTCGTTGACCGCGCCGAAGCGGTTCTTGATGGCGCGCACGAGGCGGAAGCTCGAATGGGTGTCGCCCTCGAAATACAGCACCGTGTCGACGATGTGCTCCAGCACACGCGGGCCGGCCAGCGCGCCTTCCTTGGTGACGTGGCCGACGAGCACGATGGTGCAGCCGGTGGCCTTGGCGGTGCGGGTGAGCTGCGCGGCGCACTCGCGCACCTGGGCGACCGAGCCGGGGGCGGAGGTGAGCTGGTCGGAGTAGAGAGTCTGGATCGAGTCGATGACGCAGAACGCCGGGGTTTCGAGCGCGAGCGTGGCCTGGATGCGCTCCAGCCCGATCTCGGCCAGCACGCGCAGCTGCGTGCCCGCCAGCCCGAGCCGGTGGGCGCGCAATGCGACCTGGGCGCCGGACTCCTCGCCGGTGACATAGAGCACCTTCATCTGCCGCGACAACGCCTCGGCCGCCTGCAGCAGCAGCGTGCTCTTGCCGATGCCCGGATCGCCGCCGATCAGCACCACGCCGCCTTCGACGATGCCGCCGCCGAGCACCCGGTCGAGTTCCTCCAGCCCGGTGGGCGTGCGCGCCACGTCGGCGGCTTCGATGTCGGCGAGGGTGGCGACGGGCTGGCTCTTGGCGAGGGCCTGGAAGCGGTTGTTCTTGCTGCCGCCTGGGCTGGCCACGGGCTCGGCGATGGTCTCGTCGAGCGTGTTCCAGGCGCCGCAGTGCGGGCATTTGCCCAGCCATTTGGGATTCGTGCCGCCGCAGTCGCGGCAGGTGTAGAGCGTCTTGTCGCGTGCCATGTGGTGGATTGTCCCCTGCGTGCCGTGTGGCAGGATGTGCCCATGGAATTCAACACTTGGCTCACGTTTCTGGCCGCCGCCGTGGCGATCAGCCTGTCCCCTGGCCCGGGCGCGATCGCGGCGATGGGCGCCGGCCTCAACCACGGGTTTCGCCGCGGGCAGGTCATCGCCTTCGGACTGCTGATGGGGGTGTGGACGCAGACGCTGGTCGTCGGCTTTGGCCTGGGCATGCTGCTGACGACGTCGGAGCTGGCGTTCTCGGTCGTCAAGTGGGTGGGGGCGCTCTACCTGGTGTGGCTGGGGGTGCAGCAGTGGCGCGCCCCGGCCCGGCCGCTGGTCACCGAGGCGCCGGCCGAGGCCGCACCCGACGCCCACCTCGCCCGCACGCTCTTCCTGCGCGGCTGGACCGTCAACGCGCTCAACCCCAAGGGCACGGTGTTCCTGATCGCCGTGCTGCCGCAGTTCGTGGACGCCAGCCGCCCGCTGCTGGCGCAGTACGCCACGATCGGCGCGACGTTCGGTGTCGTCGAGATGGTGGTGATGAGCGGCTATGTGGCGTTGGCGGCACGGGTGCTCGGCCTGTTGCGCCAGCCGCGCCAGATCCTGTGGATGAACCGCACCTTCGGCAGCCTGTTCGTGGCGGCGGGTGCGCTGCTGGCGACGTTCAAGCGCGCGGCCTGAACCTGGGCCTGAACCCGGGTTCCGTCAGGTGTCGGTGGCGCGCTGCCGGCCGGCCTTGACGCCGCTGCGCCGGGTCTTGCCATCCAGCCGCCGGACCTTGGAGGCCAGCGTCGGCCGGGTCGGTCGCCGGGTCTTGGGCACGTGGGCGGCGCGGTCCACCAGCTCCTGCAGCCGCGCCAGCGCGTCGGCCTGGTTGCGCGGCAGGCTGCGGTGGTCCTGTGCCTTGATGACGACCACGCCATCGCTGCCGATCCGGCTGTCGGGCCAGGCCAGCAGCCGCGCCTTGACCGCCTCGGGCAGCGACGAGGCGTGGATATCGAAGCGCAGGTGGGCCGCGCTCGACACCTTGTTGACGTTCTGGCCGCCAGCCCCCTGGGCGCGGATGGCGGTGAAGTCGACCTCGCGCGGATCGACGACCGGGGGCTTCATGGCCCGGGCGGCGCGGCAGGCTGGCGCACGGCCTGCAGGCGCTGCTCCATCTCGGTGCGCAGTTGCCGGCGGGCCTGGGCGTTTTCCCAGCGGCGCTGCTCGTCGATGGAAAACGGCCGCAGCGGCGGCACCTTGGCCGGCTTGCCCGCGTCATCGACGGCGACCATCGTGAAGAAGCAGGAATTGGCGTGGCGCACGACCTGGGTGCGGATGTTCTCGGCGATGACCTTGATGCCGATCTCCATCGACGAGGTGCCGGTGAAGTTCACGCTGGCCAGCAGGCTGACGAGTTCACCGACGTGGATCGGCTGGCGGAACATCACCTGGTCGACGCTGAGCGTCACGCAGTAGCGGCCGGCGTAGCGGCTGGCGCAGGCGTAGGCGGCCTGGTCGAGCAGCTTCAGGATGGTGCCGCCGTGGACATTGCCAGAAAAATTGGCCATGTCCGGCGTCATCAGCACCGTCATCGAGAGTTGGTGGGAGGGCAGGTCCATCGGGGCGTCGCGGTGTCCGCAAGGTTGAGCTGACGCCTATCTTGCATCAGCCGTGCCGGCCCGCCATGCGGCGCAGCGACGCCGTGCCGTGGCGCGCCACCCCGACGAGGTGGACCAGCACCAGCAGGATCATCAGCTTGGAGCCCAGCTGGTGCAGCAGGCCGGTCCGGTAGTGCAGCGCCTTGTTCTCGGCGATCGGCGAGGGCAGCTCGAACCAGCCGAGCACGTAGATTGGCTGGCCGTCGCTCCAGACCATCAGCGGCCCGGTGACCAGCATCAGCGCGAGCAGTGCCAGCAGCGCGCCGTGGCCGACCTTCTCGGCCACCCGGGTCCAGCCAGCGGGCGACAGCGGGCGCGGGCTGCGGCCCGACGCCATGGCCACCAGGCGCCAGCCGATGCGCACCATCAGCGGGGCAAAGGCGAACACCCCGATCGCGACATGCCAGGCCCACAGCGCCTTGCGCTCCGGGCCCTTGGGCAGCACGTCCTCGGCGACGACCCCGATGACCAGCATCGCCAGCGTCAGCAGCGCACCGCCCCAGTGGGCGAGGCGCGACAGGCGGCCGTAGACAGCGGGTTGGTCGAGGTAGGGCAAGGTGGACATGGCGACAGCAGGACAGGGTGGAAGAAGGACCGCTGGCACGCAGCAGCCTGCCCGGCATTGTCCGGCTCAGGCTGAACCGGACCTCTCCTGCATCTGCGGGACGTCGACCACCCGAGTCGGCACCCGCAGCGCCAGCGCGCACATCAGCTCGTAGCCGATCGTGCCCGCCGCCTGCGCCACCTCGTCGATGGGCAGCACGCGGCCATGCGGCCCGTGGCCCCAGAGCGTGACCTCGCTGCCGACATCGGCCAGCGGCACCGGCGTCAGGTCCACGGCCAGCATGTCCATCGAGACCCGGCCGACCGTCGTGGTGCGCACGCCGTCGACCAGCACCGGCGTGCCGGTGGGCGCATGGCGCGGGTAGCCATCGGCATAGCCGCAGGCGACGATGCCGATGCGCATCGCCTGTTCGGCGCGGAAGCGGCTGCCGTAGCCGACGGTGTCGCCGGGCTGCAGCGACTGGGTCGAGATCAGCCGCGAGCGCAGCGTCATCGTCGGCGTCAGGCCCCAGTGCGCGATATCGTGTTCGGGGAAATCGGGGGCGCTGCCGTAGGTCAGGATGCCGCTGCGCACCCAGTCGGCGCGTACCTCGGTGTCGGCGGCGTGGCGCAGGATGGCCGCGCTGTTGCTCAAGCTGCGTTCGCCGGGCAGGTCGTGCGTGGCGGCATGGAAGGCCGCCACCTGGTGCGCGATGCCGCGCCGGCCGTCCGCGTCGGAGAAGTGCGTCACCAGCGAGATCTCGTCCACCTGCGGCAGCGCGTTCAGCCGGGTCCACGCGCTGCGCAGGTGCGCGCCGGTGAAGCCCAGGCGGTTCATGCCGCTGTTCATCTTGAGGAAGACGCGGTGCGGCTGGTGCGTCTTGTGGGCGGCGAGCCAGTCGATCTGCGTCTCGTGGTGGACGACATGCCAGAGGTTCAGCCGCGAGCACAGCTCCAGGTCACGCGGCTCGAAGCAGCCCTCCAGCAGCAGCACCGGCCCGCGCCAGCCGAGGTTGCGCACCCGCTGCGCCTCGTCCAGGTCG
Source organism: Sphaerotilus sp. (assembly GCF_034519685.1). GTDB lineage: Bacteria > Pseudomonadota > Gammaproteobacteria > Burkholderiales > Burkholderiaceae_C > Sphaerotilus. The sequence goes on from NZ_JAXHOF010000006.1 coordinate 1,236,147, forward strand.
AGCATCGCCAGCCCGTCCGCACCAAGCAGACCGGGCCAGACCCGCTCGATGCCGTGGCCATAGGCATTGGCCTTGATGACGGCCCACAGGCGCGCGTCGCCGGCCTGGCGGCGCGCGACACGCAGATTGGCCGCGAGGGCATCGGGGTGGAGCAGGGCTTCGATCGGACGTGGCATGGCGAAAGATTGTGCCAGCCCTTCCTGCCTGAGGATTCCACCAGCGGTGTCGGCCGGGGCCCGTGCTATAACCGCGCCGCACCGGGCTGGTGCTGGCCGCCAGCGTCAGCGTCAGCGCTCCGGCATTGCGCCTGCGACGCCACCCCGACCTACCCCGACCCACCCCTACAGCAGAGCCGTCTCAGCCGGATGAAAAAAGGCTTCCACACCATCATGTCGGCGCAGTTCTTCAGCTCGCTGGCCGACAACGCCTTGTTCGTCGCGGCCGTCGAGCTGCTGAGGACTTCCGGATCGCCTGAGTGGCAGCGGGCTGCGCTGGTGCCGATGTTTGCCCTGTTCTACGTGATCCTGGCGCCTTTCGTGGGGGCGTTTGCCGATGCGGTGCCCAAAGGCAAGGTGATGTTCTTCTCGAACAGCATCAAGGTCGTGGGCTGTCTGATGATGCTGTTCGGCACCCACCCGCTGGCGGCCTACGCCATCGTCGGCCTCGGGGCGGCGGCCTACTCGCCCGCCAAGTACGGCATCCTCACCGAGCTGCTGCCGCCCTCGCAGCTCGTCAAGGCCAACGGCTGGATCGAGGGCCTGACGATCGCCTCGATCATCCTGGGCGTGCTGCTGGGCGGGCAACTGGTGGGGCCGCACATCGCACCGCACCTGCTGGCGCTGGACATGCCGCTGTTCGACCTGGGCATCGACACCGCGCCACAGGCCGCCATCGCCTCGCTGGTGATCCTGTATGTGATCGCGGCGGGCTTCAACCTCTACATCCCGCGCACCGACGCGCCGCTGCAGCCACTCTCCAGCGACCCGGTGGCCCTGGTGCGCGATTTCTCGGACTGCAACTCGCGCCTGTGGAACGACCGCCTTGGCCAGATTTCGCTGGCCACGACCACGCTGTTCTGGGGCGTCTCGGGCAATCTGCGCTACATCGTGCTGGCCTGGGCGGCGGCGGCGCTGGGGTATGGCACGACGCAGGCATCCTCGCTGGTCGGCGTCGTCGCGGTGGGCACGGCCGTTGGTGCGGTCGTGGCGTCGATGATGATGCGGCTCGAACACGCGACCCGGGTGATGCCCATGGGGATCGCGATGGGGCTGCTGGTGGTGCTGATGAACTTCATCGACAACGTCTGGGTGGCCGCACCGTTCCTGATCGTGCTGGGTGGGCTGGGCGGGTTCCTGGTGGTGCCGATGAACGCGCTGCTGCAGCACCGGGGCCACAACCTGATGGGCGCCGGCCGCTCGATCGCCGTGCAGAACTTCAACGAGCAAGCGTGCATCCTCGCGCTGGGGGCGTTCTACACCGGCATGACACGCGGCGGCCTGTCCGCCTTCGGTGCGATCACCATCTTCGGCCTGCTGGTGGCGGGCACGATGGAGCTGATCCGCCGCTGGCACCGCCGCAACACGGTCGAGCATGCCGACGAGGTCGAGCGCCTGATGCAGATCGCCCGCAGCGACCGCGGGCACTGAAGGGGTCAGAGCGCCATGCGCGCCGTGGGCTGGAACACCCGGTCGAAGGTGCGGTCGTGGCGGGCCAGCAACTGCGCCAGCGCCGTGTCGTCCAGAGGCGTGGTGAGGCAGGCGTCGCAGTCGGCGAAGGTGGCGCGGATGCGCTCGATCGGCGCCAGCTTCTGTGTCAGCGCCACCACCACCGGCGCCATGCCGGCCAGCGTCGGGTGGCGGCGGATGCGGCGGCAGGTCTGGAAACCGGCCGATCCTCCCTGGCCCGTGCCCAGGAACACGAAGCCGAACACCAGCCGCCCGGTCAGCGCCACCGCTTCGTCGCTGGTGCGCGTCAGCAGCACCCGGTAGCCGAAGGCCATCAGCCGCTCGCGCAGCAGCCGGCACTCGGCCGGGCTGCTGCTCACGACCAGCACCTGGTCGAGCCGGTGGTCACCATCGGCCAGCACGGCGTTGCTGTAGCCGGAGCTGGCCCGGAAGTCCTGCACATCATGGTCATTGAGCGCCTGCTGGCGTGTCAGTCCGCTCGGACCGGAGGCTGCCAGCCGCAGCTTGGGCTGCAGGCCGGACTCGCGCAGTGCGCGGGCAGCACGGTGGCGCTTCAACTCGTCCAGTGCCCTGCGCAGCTGCAGCGCGTCGATCGGCCGGCCGAGGTGGGCGCCTGCCGTCGCCGGCGCCTTGCGGCCACCGATGAACACCGTGTCGCGCACCCGGCCCGCGCGGCCCACGGTCAGGATCGCCTCCGGCTGGTCGGCATCCGCGACCAGCCAGTCGCAGTCGGCCACCGACTCGCCCACCGTGTAGACGGGCACGGCATCCACCAGCCGGAAGTAGCTTTCCAGCGTTCGGCGCTCGAACGCACTGAAGCCGACGATGGCGATTCGCTGGGCGACGGTACGCATGGAGGACTCCGTTTGGGCGGTGGGGTGACCAGTCGATTCTTCGGGACACCCTGACCAGCGTCAAGGCGTCGATCCCCCTCAATACGATGTGGTACCGCCCACGCTTCGGGGTGGAACGCACATCCTGTGGCCCTGATTTTTCCTGATCGCCCCCCGACTTCGTGGTGGTGTGGCTCGGCAGATAATCGGCGACCTTTCTTGCCCGGAGCCCTCCGCATGTTCGAACACGTCGATGCCTATGCCGGCGATCCCATCCTCACGCTGAACGAGAATTTCCAGAAAGATCCCCGGCCGGGTCTGGTCAACCTGTCGATCGGCATCTACTTCGACGATGCGGGCCGGCTGCCGGTGATGCGCGCCGTGCGCGAGGCGGAGACGGCCATGCTGCAGTCGATCGGCCCGCGGGGTTACCTGCCGATGGTGGGCGCAGCCAACACGCGCACGCAGATCCAGCACCTGCTCTTCGGTGCCGACCACGAGGCGGTGACCAGCGGGCGCACGGTGACGCTGCAGACACTGGGCGGCTCGGGCGCACTCAAGGTCGGGGCGGATTTCCTGAAGACGTATTTCCCGGACAGCGGCGTGTGGATCAGCGACCCGACCTGGGACAACCACCGGGCGATCTTCGAGGGCGCCGGATTCCCGGTGCAGACCTATCCGTACTACGACCCGGCCACGGGCGGCCTGCGCTTCGACGCCATGCTGGAGGCGGTCCGCAGCCTGCCGGCGCGCTCCATCGTGCTGCTGCACGCCTGCTGCCACAACCCGACCGGGGTCGACCTGACGGCCGCGCAATGGGCGGAGCTGATCCCGGTGCTGGTCGAGCGCGGGCTGATCCCGTTCGTGGACATCGCCTACCAGGGCTTCGGCGACGGTGTGCAGGACGACGCGTTCGCGCTGCGCGCGCTGGCGGATGCGGGCATCGCCTTCTTCGTCGCCAACAGCTTCTCCAAGAGCTTCTCGCTGTACGGCGAGCGGGTGGGCGGCCTGAGCGTGGTCTGCCCGACGGTGGCGGAAGCCGGACTGGTGATCGGGCAGCTGCAGGTGGCCGTGCGCAAGAACTATTCGAGTCCGCCGACCCATGGCGGCCAGATCGTCGCCCGCGTGCTGGCCGACCCGGCACTGCGCCAGTCGTGGACGGACGAGCTGGACGCCATGCGTGTGCGCATCCAGGCGATGCGCGGGCGGCTGCATGCGGTCCTGTCCGACAAGGTGCCGGGGCGCGATTTCCGCTATTTCCTGACGCAGCGCGGCATGTTCAGCTACACGGGCCTGTCGCCCCAGCAGGTGGACACGCTGCGCGAGGTGCATGGGGTGTACCTCGTGCGGTCGGGGCGGATGTGCGTGGCCGGGCTGAACAGCGGCAATGTGGAGCGCACGGCGGAGGCGATGGCGAAGGTGCTGGCTGTGTGAGCAGCAGGACACGCGGCCGGACGAGCGGCTGCACAGCCGACAGGGCTCGCCTTGATCGAGGTCATGGTCGGTCCGGCCCTACCCGGCAGAATCACCCACTGCAACGCCTTTGACGCCGAGTACCTGTCGGCGCGGCCTTTCCATCCTGCACCGACCCCGGCACGCTGCCGGACGCTGCGTATGCTTGCGGTCATTCAGAGGCTCGTCTCATCTCCATCCCAGGCACCCCAAAGGAACCCACCATGACCATGCAACGCCGCGTTTTCCTGATGACCCTCGCCGCTTCCGGCACCGTGCTCGGCACCGCCGCCCAGGCGCAAGCCATGGTCGACGAGAAGGATCCCGCTGCCGCTGGCCTCGGCTATGTGGCCGACGCCAAGAAGGCCGACGCCAAGAAGTTCCCGAAGTACGCCGCTGGCCAGAACTGCGCCAACTGCGCGCTCTACCAGGGCAAGGCCACCGACAAGGCCGCTGCCTGCCCGCTGTTCGCCGGCAAGCAAGTGGCCGGCGCCGGCTGGTGCAGCGCCTGGGCCAAGAAGGCCTGATCGTCGCGCCCCTGATCCCGTCCTGATCGACCGCGCAGCGGGTCCGGCCAGCGTGCCGCGACCCGCTGCGTTTTTTTGCGCCCTGGCTGTCGCAGAATGGCTCCGAATCCCCCGGAGTGCCCATGGCCGATCTGCACGATCTTCCCGCTACTGCGCTGCTTACCCTCTACCGCCATGGCGATGTCTCGCCGGTGGAGGTGACCCGCGCCGTGCTCGACCACATCGCCCGCTGGGAGCCGCACCTGTGCGCGACCTATGCGCTCGACCCGGACGGTGCGCTGCAGCAGGCGCAGGCCGCCGAAGCGCGCTGGCGCCGCGGCGAGCCCTGCGGTCTGCTCGACGGCGTGCCGGCGATGGTCAAGGAGAACATCGCCACCCGTGGCACGCCCACGCCGCTGGGCACCGCCGCGACCGTGCTGACCCCCGCCGCTGCGGACGCGCCGCCGGCCGCGCGGCTGCGCGAGGCCGGCGCAGTGCTGCTGGGCAAGACGACGATGCCGGACTACGGGATGCTGTCGTCCGGTCTATCCAGCTTCCACCCGCTGACGCGCAATCCCTGGGACTTGACGAAGAATCCGGGCGGCTCCAGTGCAGGCGCCGGGGCGGGTGCTGCGGCCGGTTACGGACCCCTGCACCTGGGCACGGACATCGGCGGCTCGGTCCGTCTGCCGGCGAGCTGGTGCGGGGTCTTCACGCTCAAGCCGAGCCTCGGGCGCATCCCCATCCAGCCGCCGTACGCTGGCCGTGTCGCGGGCCCGATGACGCGCACGGTGGCGGACGCGGCCCTGATGATGCGTGTCCTGAGCCAGCCGGACTGGCGCGATGCGACCAGCCTGCCAGCGCAGGACATCGACTGGGACGCGCTGGAGATCGACCCACGCGGCCTGCGCCTGGGGCTGCAGCTGGACGCCGGCTGGGGCATGGCGCTGGACGGGCAGGTGAGGGCGGTGATCGAGGACGCGGCGCGGCGCTTTGAAGCTGCCGGCGCCTCCGTCGAGCCGATGCCCGCGTTCATGACCCGCGAGATGGCCGACGGCATGGACCGCTTCTGGCGGATGCGCTCGTGGCTCGACCTCTCGGCGCTGCCCGTCGAGCGGCAGGCGAAGGTGTTGCCGTACATCCGCGAGTGGGTCTCGACGGGAGCCACGCTGACGGCGGCCGAGGTGTTCCACGGCCACAGCCAGATGGCGGCGATGCGGGACGCGGCCGTCGCAGCATCGCAGCCCTTCGATTTTGTGCTGTCGCCCGTGGCGCCGTGCGTGGCGTTTGCAGCGGAATGGGCCAGCCCGCTCAACGACCCGCAGCGCCCGTTCGAGCACATCGCCTTCACCTTGCCGTGGAACATGAGCGAACAGCCGGCTTCGTCGGTCAATGCGGGCTGGAGCGATGCCGGGTTGCCGATCGGGCTGCAGATCGTCGGGCGACGCCACGACGATCTCGGGGTGCTGCGCCTGAGCCGGCTGTGGGAGCAGCTGCGCGGCGAGCAGCGGGCGTGGCCGTGTGTCAGCGCTTGAGTGCGTCGCGGATCTCGCGCAGCAGCACGACATCCTCGGCCGGCGGGGCGGGCGGTGCAGGGGGCGCCGGGGGCGCTTCACGCTTCATGCGGTTCATGGTCTTGACCATCATGAAGATGATGAAGGCGAGGATGATGAAGTTCAGCGCGATGGTGATGAAGTTGCCGTAGGCCAGCACGGCGCCAGCCTTCTTGGCTTCGACCAGGGTGGTGGCCGTCTGACCGGCCAGCGGGATGAAGCTGTTGGCGAAATCCAGCCCGCCGAAGATCTTGCCGACGATCGGCATCACGATGTCGCCGATCAGCGAATCGACGATCTTGCCAAACGCGCCGCCGATGATCACGCCGACCGCGAGGTCCATCACGTTGCCCTTGAGGGCGAATTCCTTGAACTCACTGGCCATGCTCATTGGGTTTCTCCTGCTTTCTGATTAAGCGCTTGACAACATGTCGTTACGCTGGCGTGAAGTATTACCGCCGTAAGTTATCTGTCAAGTCGGAATCTCGCCCTGCGGGCGTGTTGTTTTTGCCCCAGCTTAAGCGCGCCTGCTACAGGGATGCGCGTCGCCAGATGTGGAGAAGCCGCATGCCGCTGGGCTAGAATCAGGGGTTGTCCCCATCTCAGACCGGACCTTCTTTTCCCGAGGAATCACATGAGTGACCAGCAAGTCGACCAGGCCAAGCGGACGTGGCTGATCGCGTCGGGCTGCGCCGGCGCTGTCGGCGGTTTAGCGACTGCCGTGCCCTTCGTCAGCACCTTCACCCCCTCCGAGCGCGCCAAGGCAGCCGGTGCCGCCGTGGAAGTCGATATCAGCGGCATCAAACCGGGCGAGAAGCTCACGGCCGAATGGCGTGGCAAGCCGGTGTGGATCGTGCGCCGCACCCCGGAGCAGATTGAAGGCATCAAGACGCTGGATTCGCAGATGGCGGATCCGAATTCGGAGCGCAAGGCGTTCCCGATGCCCGAGTACGCCAAGAACCCCGGCCGTTCGATCAAGCCCGAGTTTCTCGTGGTCGTGGGCATCTGCTCGCACCTGGGCTGCTCGCCGTCCGACAAGCTGCAGGCCGGTCCCCAGCCCTCGCTGCCGGATGACTGGAAGGGCGGTTTCCTGTGCCCCTGCCATGGCTCGACCTTCGACATGGCCGGCCGCGTCTACAAGAACAAGCCCGCGCCGGACAACCTCGAAGTCCCGCCCCACATGTATTTGTCCGACACCAAGCTGCTCATTGGTGAAGACAAGAAGGCTTGAAGGAACTGAGGTCCAACATGGCTGAATTCAAAGTCGCTCCCCCGGACGCTTCCGCAGGCGAAAAGCTGCTGACCTGGGTGGACAACCGTTTCCCGGCGTCCAAGCTGTACAAGGAGCACCTCTCCGAGTACTACGCGCCGAAGAATTTCAATTTCTGGTATTTCTTCGGCTCGCTGGCGCTGCTGGTGCTGGTGATCCAGATCGTCACCGGGATCTTCCTGGTGATGCACTACAAGCCGGATGCCGCGCTGGCCTTCGCCTCGGTCGAGTACATCATGCGCGATGTGCCCTGGGGCTGGCTGGTGCGCTACATGCATTCGACGGGCGCTTCGGCGTTCTTCGTCGTGGTCTACCTGCACATGTTCCGCGGCCTGATCTACGGCTCCTACCGCAAGCCGCGCGAGCTGGTGTGGGTGTTCGGCTGCGCGATCTTCCTGTGCCTGATGGCCGAAGCCTTCATGGGCTACTTGCTGCCCTGGGGCCAGATGTCCTACTGGGGCGCGCAGGTGATCGTGAACCTGTTCGCCGCCGTGCCGTTCGTGGGTGAAGACCTGGCGCTGCTGATCCGCGGCGACTACGTGGTGTCGGATGCCACGCTGAACCGCTTCTTCAGCTTCCACGTCATCGCCGTGCCGCTGATCCTGCTGGGTCTGGTGGTCGCGCACATCATCGCGCTGCACGAAGTGGGTTCGAACAACCCGGACGGTGTCGAGATCAAGGCCAAGAAGGATCCGAAGACCGGTCACCCGCTCGACGGCATTCCCTTCCATCCGTACTACTCGGTGCATGACCTGCTGGGCGTGACCGTGTTCCTGATGGCGTTCACCGCGGTCATTTTCTTCGCGCCGGAGTTCGGTGGCTACTTCCTCGAATACAACAACTTCATCCCGGCTGACCCGTTCAAGACCCCGGCGCACATTGCCCCGGTCTGGTACTTCACGCCGTACTACTCGATGCTGCGTGCCACGACCGACGATCTCGTCAACGTGCTGTGCGTGATCATCGGCCTGTCGGCGGTGCTGGCGGTGCTGAAGGCACGACTCCCGAGCAAGGCCAAGCTGGCCGTGCTGGTGGGGGCTGTCGTGGCGGTCGCGCTGCTCAAGGTCTTCGACGCGAAGTTCTGGGGCGTGGTCGTGATGGGCGGCGCTGTGGTCATCATGTTCTTCCTGCCCTGGCTGGACTACAGCCCGGTCAAGTCGATCCGCTACCGTCCTGACTGGCACAAGTACATCTACGGCGTCTTCGTGGTGTTCTTCTTCGTGCTGGGCTACCTGGGCATCCAGCCGCCGTCGTTCATCGGTACCCTGATCGCGCAGATCGGCACGCTGTTCTACTTCGGCTTCTTCCTGCTGATGCCGTGGTGGTCGCAACTGGGCAAGTGCAAGCCGGTCCCTGACCGCGTGACCTTCCAGCCGCACTGATGCCAGCCCACGGACACGGAGCCCCGACTACCATGAAAAAGTTCATTGCTTCCCTGCTCGTCGCGGCGTCGGCTTGCCTGACGGTGCTGACGCCCGCCCATGCCGCCGGCGGTGGCATGGCCTGGGACAAGTTCCCGGTCGAGAAGGTGACCGACACGACCGCTCTGCAGCGCGGTGCCAAGCTGTTCGTCAACTACTGTCTGAACTGCCACGCCGCTGCGTTCATGCGCTACAACCGCCTGCGCGACATCGGTCTGACCGAAGAGCAGATCAAGGCCAACCTCATGTTCGCCACCGACAAGGTCGGCGACACCATGAAGGTCGCGCTGGATGACCGCCAGGCCAAGGAGTGGCTGGGTGCGACGCCGCCGGATCTGACCGTGATCGCCCGCTCGCGGGCCGGAGCGGGCGGCTCGGGCGCCGACTACCTCTACACCTACTTGCGCACCTACTACCGCGACGACACCAAGGCCACCGGCTGGAACAACCTCGCGTTCCCGAGCGTCGGCATGCCGCATGCGCTCTGGGAACTTCAGGGCGAGCGCCGCGCCGTGTTCGAGGATGTCGCCGACCCGCATGACGCCACGAAGAAGGTCCACGTCTTCAAGACGTTCGAGCAGATCAAGCCCGGTCAGATGTCCGCGCAGGACTACGACAGCGCCGTGGGCGATCTGGTCGCCTACCTGCAGTGGATGGGCGAGCCCGCACAGCACTACCGCACCAAGCTGGGTGTGTGGGTGCTGCTCTTCCTGGGCCTGTTCACCGTGATTGCGTGGCGCCTGAATGCTGCGTTCTGGAAGGACATCAAGTGATGTCCTGACGCCGTGCCCTCACGGGCCGGCGTCTGCCGCGCAGAGTGCTTGAACGCACTCTGCGCGATTTTCTTTTTCCGAGACCGGATCACAGGGTTGTCCTGTGGTCTCTCTCCCTGATCCGCCAAGGAGCGATCCCCGCCATGATGGTGCTTTACTCCGGGACGACCTGCCCCTACTCGCATCGCTGCCGCTTCGTCCTGTTCGAAAAGGGCATGGACTTCGAGATCCGTGACGTCGACCTGTACGCGAAGCCGGAAGACATCGCGCTGATGAACCCGTACAACGAGGTGCCGATCCTCGTCGAACGCGAACTCATCCTGTATGAATCGCACATCATCAACGAGTACATCGACGAGCGTTTCCCGCACCCGCAGCTCATGCCGGGTGATCCGGTGGCGCGGGCCCGTGTGCGCCTGTTCCTCTTCAACTTCGAGAAGGAACTGTTCACCCATGTGAACACGCTGGAGAACCGCAGCGGTGGCAAGCCCACCGACAAGGAACTCGACAAGGCCCGCTCGCAGATCCGCGACCGCCTGACGCAGCTCGCGCCGATCTTCCAGAAGAACCGCTACATGCTGGGCGACGACTTCTCGATGCTCGACGTGGCGATTGCACCGCTGCTGTGGCGCCTGGACTACTACGGCATCGAGCTGTCGAAGAACGCGGCACCGCTGCTGAAGTACGCCGAGCGCATCTTTTCGCGCCCGGCTTACATCGAGGCACTGACGCCGTCCGAAAAGGTGATGCGCAAGTAAGCGCAGCGTCCCGTTTCGTTGCCTTCACGTACACGTTCACGTTATCCACCGCGCCATGTCCATCGATTCTGATTCTCAGGGCACGTCCACGCGGCCCTACCTCGTGCGCGCCCTGCACGACTGGTGCACCGACAACGGCTTCACGCCGCTGCTGGCGGTCCATGTCGACGAGTCGGTGCGTGTGCCGATGGAGTTCGTCAAGAACAACGAGATCGTGCTGAACGTCAGCTTCGACGCGACCAGCGGTCTGCGGCTGGGCAACGAGTTCATCGACTTCAAGGCGCGCTTCGGTGGCATTCCGCGTGACATCGCGGTCCCGATCGACCATGTGATCGCCATCTATGCCCGTGAAAACGGGCAGGGCATGGCCTTCCCGGTGCCGACCGAGCCGTCGACGCTGAGTGCAGCCGACGTGGACGCCAGCCCGGCACCCGCTCCCGCGCCGCCAGGCCTGCGCCTGGCCAGCGAACCCGCTGTCGCCAGACCCGACAGCGAAGAGCCGCCACCAGCCCCACCCGCGGGCGGACGGCCCTCCCTCAAGCGCATCAAATGATGCAATCGGTGCGGGTTGTTCATTACAATCCGCACCCCGTGCCGACTTAGCTCAGTTGGTAGAGCAACGGTCTTGTAAACCGTAGGTCATCCGTTCGATTCGGATAGTCGGCACCATATCAGGCCCCAAGAAGGCCCACCAAGCCCAAAAGTCCTAGAGAATCAACGCTCTAGGGCTTTTTTGTTGCCCAAGGAGCCCCAAGGAACCCCGCTTGAACCTGCCCCCATGTGGGGGCAACAATGGGGGCAGGTCGAGAATCTGCCCCCACCAACCGGAAAACCTGCCCCCACATGGCCACCACCAACACCCTGAGCGATGCCGCCATCCGCAAGGCGAAGCCCGGCGAAAAGCCCCGAAAGCTGTCTGATGGCGGGGGCCTGTACTTGGAATTGCAGCCGAACGGCGGGAAGTGGTGGCGCCTGAAGTACCGGTTCGAGGGCAAGGAGAAGCGGATCGGGCTGGGCACATACCCCGAGGTGCCGCTGGCCGATGCCCGCAAGCGGCGAGACGAGGCCCGTGCCCTGGTGGCGGCCGGTACCGACCCGAGCGAGGCGCGCAAGGCCGGCAAGGTCGAGCAGCAGCGCCAGCACGAGGCCGAAGCCCTGGCCGCGTCTGGCGAGCCGCTGCCGGGCACCTTCGAGTACGTGGCGCGCGAGTTCCATGCCGGTAAGGCCGAGGGCTGGTCGGCTTCCTACGCCGGCAAGTGGTTGACCTACTGCACGCGCGACCTGTTCCCGCGGTTGGGGCATCTGCCGCTGACCGACATCACCGCGCCGAAGCTGCTGGAGGTGCTGCGCCTGGTCGAAGCGCGAGGTACCCGCGTGTCAGCGCACGACCTGCGCCAGTACGCGGGCCAAGTGTTCCGGTACGGCATCCAGACCGGGCACTGTGAGCGCAACCCAGCCGCCGACCTGGCTGGCGCCCTGAAGCCCGCCCAGGTGCGCCACATGGCCGCCGTTCTGGAGCCGGTGCAGGTGGGCGCGCTGCTGCGCAACATCGGCGAGTACGCCGGGCACCCCGTGACCCGGGCCGCGCTGGCGCTGTCGGCGCTGCTGTTCCAGCGACCCGGCAACGTGCGGGCGATGGAGTGGGCGGAGATCGACACCGAAGGGGCGCTGTGGATGATCCCGGCGGCCAAGATGAAGCGCACGGTCCACGGCAAGGTGAACGGCCGCCCGCACCTCGTGCCGCTGGCTCGGCAGGCGCTGGCCGTCCTGGAAGAGCTGCGACCGCTGACGGGCCGTGGCCGGTTCGTGTTCCCGTCCCTCATGGGTGGCGGTGAGTGCATGAGCGAGAACACCATCCGAGCCGCCCTGCGCCGCATGGGCTACACCAACGAAGAGATGACCGCCCACGGCTTCCGGGCGATGGCGCGCACGCTGATCGTGGAGCGACTGCCGGGCATCGCTCCTGACGTGATTGAGGCGCAGCTGGCGCACGGCAAGGCCGGGCCGCTGGGCATGGCCTATGACCGAGCCGAGTTCATGGAGCAGCGTCGGCAGATGATGAAGACGTGGGCGGACTACCTGGACCGGCTGCGCGACGGGGCGCAGGTGATCCCGTTCAAGGCGGCGTGATGTGTGGGTAATTGGGGCTTGTTGGGTCTTTGTGGGGCTCATTGGGCCGGCGTAAGACCCCCATGAGACACTGCCGCTCTACCGAGGAAATTCCACATGATCAGCGCCACCGACGCCGCCCGCTACTTCCTGTCGCTGTCCGATGAGGAAGCCGGGGACACCATCTCGAACCTGAAGCTCCAGAAGCTGCTGTACTACGCGCAGGGCTTCCACTTGGCGCTGTTCGACGCGCCGCTGTTCGGTGACCGCATCGAAGCATGGACCCATGGTCCCGTGGTGCCTTCGGTCTATCACGACTACAAGGCCAACGGCGCAGGCGCGATTCCGGTACCCAGGGACTTCGATCCGCTGTCGGTGGATGAGCAGATCCGTGAACTGCTGGATGAGGTCAACGACGTGTATGGGCAGTATTCAGCCTGGAAGCTGCGCAACATGACCCACGTGGAATCGCCGTGGTGCGATGCCTATGCCGAGGGGCCGAGCACGCCGATTGAGCCGACCGCCATGAAGGCGTACTTCCAGACGCTGCTGAAGAACTGACCCGTGGCGGGCAAGCGGCTGCAGCGTCCGGCTGACAACGAGGGCTGGCGGATCACCGCGCACCCTGCGGCAGGGGCATCCAGCCAGCACCTGAAGCCGAAGTTCTCCCTGGAGCATCTGGACAGGACGTTTTGTCTGTCGGCCTGCACGAGAGACGAGAAGGCGGCATTCGCTGATCGGCTGCATGAACTCAGTCAGTTGACGTGGCGGGACATCGCAGGGACCGGGCGGCATGGGCAGGGTAGTGAAACCATCGCCCGCAGCGCCATCAGGTCACCCATTCCGGCCTGCATCACCGAGGACGTGCGGATCATCGCGTTCAGGTGTATCGGGAAGGCGCCGATGGTCGGGTATCGGGTGGATGAAGTCTTCTTCGTGGTCTGGATCGACCGGGGTTTCAGTCTGTACAACCACGGCTGAGGTGATCGAAACAGGGGTCGCCACCCAGGCCGAAACGACAGCACTGAGAGCACTCACAGCATTTCATCGTGTGTATCGTTGTGTATGATGAGGCATGAAAAGCGCCGACATCATCAAGCGACTGAAGGCCGATGGCTGGTTCTTGGTGCATGTCGTCGGCTCGCATCACCAGTTCAAGCACCCCAGCAAGCCCGGAAAGGTGACGGTGCCGCATCCGAAGAAGGATCTTCCGATGCCCACCGTGCGCAGCATCCTGGCACAGGCCGGGCTGTGAACCCCTCTCAAGGAGCCTCCATGCTGTACCCCGTCTATGTCCACATGGGTGACACCGAACACGCCCACGGCGTCACCTTCCCCGACTTCCCCGGTTGCTTCGCGGCGGCCGACGAGTGGGAAGGGCTGCCTGCTGCGGTGCAGGAAGCGGTGCAGGCGCACTTTCACGGCGAGCCTGACGCTGTACCGGCGCCGACCCCGATGGAGCGGCTGGCGCAAGACCCGCAGTACCGGGACGGCGTCTGGTTGCTGGTGGACCTCGACCTGAGCCGCATCGAGGGCCGTGCCGTGCGGCTGAACGTGAGCCTGCCCGCCAACCTGGTGAAGCGGATCGACGCATGGGCAGGGGCGCACCACATGACCCGTTCTGGCTTCCTGGCGCGTGCGGCGCAGCAGGCGATGCAGCAGCAGGCGTGACGGGCGCAGAACACCCCGCATAGCCCCAACGTTGCCCGCTGAACTGCTACCCTGACGGGTGCCGCGCCTACTCCGACGGGAGGAACCCCAGGCGCCCCACCTGGTAGGCGCGGCACTTCATCGGTGGGGTTGCGTTAGGGGAAACATGAATAATCTTACAGACATTTTCGATGGTATCCCACCAGATGAGTATGGGATACTTCTTTATAAGTAGGACTTACGCAAGTTGAACTCAGTTAGCACAGAGCTTGGACTTTTGTAGCCATCTCAAATGTACGCCATCGGCACTGACGGTCGAGCTATTTCCTGCCGCATGTAATTCGACATCATCGCCTTCTTGATGCTGTAGATATTCGTCCTCATGTCTCTGGCCAGCGCGGACAGATGGTTCCACGCCAAGATGACACAGGCAATGTGATTCCTCTGCGCCCTGGCAGATCGACACTGGCATTTCTCCATGCCCAGCACCTGCTTGACCTCCCGGTGATACTGCTCGATCTTCCACCTGATCGCGCAGATCTCTCGCGTGTCGTCCACCGAAGTCTGTTCCAGATCATTGGTCACCACCCATTCCGTGCGACCGTTTCCCGTCGCCACCCGAAACAGCTTGACCTTGAGGCTGCCTGGAAACTTGTTCACCTTGACGAGCTTGCCGTGCGCGGCGCCTTGGTCGCTCCACTGCAACTCACTGACGGCCTGATAGGGCGCCTGCGCCTGACTGTCATCGACCAGGCGATTGCTCTTGAGCGGGCAGTAGAAGATCTTGCCCGCACGATGGATGTGCACCATCAGCTCCTTGGTGGCGTACCAGGAGTCCATCAGCACCACGCGGAATGGCAGCTTCTTGCCCGTCATGGCCTCGTCGAACATCTCCTGGACGTGCTGGAGCTTGGTCTTGTGGTCCACCTGCGGGGCGAACACTCGCCAGTCGATGATCCAGTAGCGACCGCTGCGGGGGTTGACGTACAAGCAGTTGACCACACCGATGCCCTTGATCAGGCCATGGGCATTGCCGCTGTACTGCCGCCGCACCAGCTCGATCGCATGGGAGTGGTTCTTGTCCGAGACGCTGTCGTCGAACAGCAAGAAAGCGTTCGGATCAGGTTCGATGGATTTCTCCACCTGCTCCCAGACGATGGCAGGCGTTATGTTTTCGTCTTGCAGGTAACGGTTGATGGCGTCATGCGAGAAATGCGGGTGATGGTCGGCGAAGGGCTTTGTTGCACAACTCCGCCGAAGCCGAGTTTCCCCTGACCCCAGACGGAGTTACGCCACAGCCTGCGTCACCGGGGTGCCCAGGTGGGTGAAGCGGTTGAGCACCGCAGCCCGCACCTGCAGCTCCACCACCTGACGCTCGAAGGTGCGCGCCATCACCCGCTCGCCCAGCAGCTTGAAGCAGCGCATCTTCGTCTCCACCAGCGAGCGCCGGTGGTAGCCGCTCCACTTCTTCCAGATCCCCCGGCCCAGCCGGTTCGTCGCCCGCAGTATCTCGTTGCGCGCCGCCGCCCCCGGCCGCTTGGCCTTCCACGGCTGGGCGTTCTTGCGCGTCGGTATCACCGCCTCGGCCCCTCGTTCGGCGATCGCGTCGTGGCAGCCCTGCGTGTCATACGCCCCGTCCCCGCTCACCGACAGCACCACCTCCTCTGCCGGAATCTGCCCGAGCAGCTCCGGCAGCATCGGCGCGTCACCCACGCTGTTGTCCGTCACCTCGATCGCCCGGATCTCCAGCGTCTCGGCGTCGATCCCCAGGTGAACCTTGCGCCACTGCCTGCGGTACTCCGCCCCGTGCTTCTTGGTCTTCCACTCGCCCTCGCCCAGCATCTTGATCCCCGTGGAATCCACCAGCAGGTGCAGCCCGCCCCGGCTCGGCCGCGCCGTGATCTCCACCGTCAGCCGCTTCTCGCGCCGGCTCATCGTGCTGTAGTCCGGTGCCTGCCAGTCCAGCCCCGACAGCCCCAGCACGCTCTGCACGAACCCCTGCGTCTGGCGCAGCGCCAGTCCGAACAGCACCTTCATCGTCAGGCAGCACTGCACCGCCGCGTCGCTGTACGTCGCCGGTCGCCCCGGCTTGCCGCTGACCGGCGCAGCCTGCCACGCCATGTCCCGGTCCAGCCACATCGTCAGCGAGCCCCGCGCCCTCAGCGCCTTCGTGTACGGCGCCCAGTTCTTCGTCACGTACTTCTGCTTTGCTGGCTTGCTCATCCTGTCAGCCTACCTCACCGCTCGACCATCGGCCGGCGGGGTGGGTTGTGCAACAAAGCCGGTTTGGGGGCAGGTTCCAACATGTGCCAGCGTGAAACTGTTTCAAATCAACCACTTATCACGCCTATTCGATTCGATAGTCACCAAGGTTCCCCCCATGCCCCCCGCCATCCCTGTATCCCCGCCACGGCGTCCCGCGTGGCAGCGTGTGCTGTGGTTGATGGTCGGCGGCATCAGTCTCCTCCTCGGTCTCGCCGGGATCTTTCTGCCGCTGTTGCCCACCACGCCGTTTGTGCTGCTGGCAGCGGCCTGCTTTTCGCGTGGCAGCACCCGGTGCGAAGCCTGGCTGCTCGGCCACCCCCGCTTCGGCCCGATGGTGCGGGACTGGCGCCAGTACCGCGCCGTGCCGCTGCGGGCCAAGCAACTCGCGCTGGTGATGATGACCATCGGCTCGGTCACGGCTGCGTTCACGCTGCCGCGCCTGCAGTGGCTGCCGGCGCTGTGCTGTACCGCGGTGGGGTGGTGGCTGTGGCACCTGCCGACGCGCGAGGCGCTGCCAGTTCAGCCCGCCGAGTCATCGTCGTCCGGGAACAGCGGCAAGGTCTGAGCGACGGTGACCGGCGTCGGGTCCGGGGCTGGTGACGGGCGCTCCCTCCGGGCCACGGGCCGGGCGCCGACCTTGGACAGGCTGCCCACCCGCACCCCCAGCAAGCGCAGCCGCCGCGTCAAGTCCACCCGCTTCAGGCACAAGCCGCCCGCCCGGCGTATCGCCTCGGCCTGCGCGGTGGGGGCGGGCAGTGTCAGATCCCGCGTGACGCTGCGGAAGTCGTCGAAACGCAGCTTGATGCCGATGGTGCGGCCGACGTAGCCCTTGCGCTGCAGGTCGCCGGCCACCTGCTCGCACAGGCGGGTGAAGATCGCGCCGAGCGCTGCCTTGTCGTGGCGGGCGTGCAGGTCGCGGTCGAAGGTGGTCTCGCGGCTCATGGAGACCGGCTCGCTGTAGGTGACCACCGGGCGGTCGTCCCGTCCCTGCGCAGCCTGGTGCATCCACAGGCCATGGCTGCGCCCGAAATGGGTGACCAGCCAGTCCGGCGCGCAGGCTGCCAGTTCGCCAATGGTGTGCACGCCCAGTTCGTCCAGCTTCGCGCCCGCTTTCGGTCCGATCCCGTTGATGCGGCGCACCGGCAGCGGCCAGATGTGGGTCGGCACATCGTCCGCCATCACCACCGTCAGCCCGTCCGGCTTGTCGAGGTCGCTGCAGATCTTGGCCAGCAGCTTGTTCGGCGCCAGCCCGATCGAGCACGACAGGCCGGTGGCGCGGCGCACGTTGTTCTTGAGATCCTGCGCGAGCGCGCGCGCGCCGCCGAGCGGGTCGTGGCCGACAGCGTCGCGCACGCGGGGCAGGTGGGTCAGCTCGATGTAGATCTCGTCGATGCCGCGGTCCTCGATGTCGGGCGCCATCTCCGCCACCGCTGCCTTGAACGCGCGCGACAGGCGGCGGTACTCCTCGAAATCGGCCGGCAGCAGCACGGCTTGTGGCGCGAGCGCGGCGGCCTTCATCAGCCCCATGCCGGAGTGGATGCCGCGCGCCCTGGCCTCGTAGGTGGCGGTGGTCACGACGCCGCGGCCGGTGTAGTCGCCCAGGCGCGGCCAGTCGCCGGCGAACTCCGCGGCACGCTGCCGGCTGCCGCCGACCACCACCATCTGTCCGCGCAGTTCCGGCCGGCGCAGCAACTCGACCGACGCGTAGAAGGCGTCCATGTCGAGGTGGGCCACGAGGCGGGGCAGCGGGGCAGGGGCGGGCATCGCATGAATTGTGAGGGCTGGCGCGAGGGCTCCGCAGTTTGTCGCAGACGCTGTCCGGCGGCGTCCCTAGAATGCGGCCATGATCTCTCGCGAACCCACCCTCGAACGCCTGGCCACTGCGCGCCAGTTGCTGCTGGACCCGTTTGGCCTGACCGAGGCCAGCCTGACCCGGGCGCTCAACACCATCTCGGCGCACCGCGTCGACGACGCGGACCTGTACTTCCAGTACACCCGCAGCGAGGGCTGGAGCCTGGAGGAGGGCATCGTCAAGAGCGGCAGCTTCAGCATCGACCAGGGCGTCGGCGTGCGGGCCGTGGCGGGCGAGAAGACGGCGTTTGCCTACTCGGACGACATCTCCGAAGCCGCGCTGCTGGACGCCGCCCGCACCGTGCGCACCATCGCCGCCGCGGGCCAGAGCCGCCGCGTGAAGGTCGACACCCCGCAGCAGGTCGCGGCCAGCCGCAGCCTCTACGCCGGCATGGACCCGATCGCCTCGCTCGACAGCGCGCAGAAGGTCGCGCTGCTGGAGCGGGTCGAGAAGATGGCGCGCGCCAAGGATCCGCGGGTCGTGCAGGTCATGGCCGGCATGGCGGGCGAGTACGACGTCGTGATGGTTGCCCGCGCCGATGGCACGCTGGCCGCCGATGTGCGCCCGCTGGTGCGTGTGTCGATCACGGTGATCGCCGAACAGAACGGCCGGCGCGAGGTCGGCTCGGCCGGCGGCGGCGGGCGCTTCGGCTTTGGCTACTTCACCGACGCGCTGCTGCAGCAGTACGTCGACCAGGCGGTGCACGCCGCGCTGACGAACCTGGACAGCCGCCCGGCACCGGCCGGCGAGATGACGGTGGTGCTCGGCTCGGGCTGGCCGGGCATCCTGCTGCACGAAGCGGTCGGCCACGGGCTGGAGGGCGACTTCAACCGCAAGGGGTCGAGTACCTTCTCCGGCCGCATCGGCGAGCGCGTGGCGGCCAAGGGCGTCACCGTGCTGGACGACGGCACCATCGCCGACCGGCGTGGCTCGCTCAACATCGACGACGAAGGCCACGCCAGCCAGCGTAACGTGCTGATCGAGGATGGCATCCTCAAGGGCTACATCCAGGATGCGATGAACGCCCGCCTGATGAAGACCGCGCCCACCGGCAACGGCCGCCGCGAGAGCTATGCCCATCTGCCGATGCCGCGCATGACCAACACCTACATGCTGGCCGGCGACAGGACGCCCGAGGAGATCATCGCGTCGATCGACCGTGGTCTGTACGCCAGCAACTTCGGCGGCGGTCAGGTCGACATCACCAGCGGCAAGTTCGTGTTCTCCGCCAGCGAGGCCTACTGGGTCGAGAAGGGCAAGATCCTCTACCCGGTCAAGGGCGCCACCCTGATCGGCAACGGACCGGATGCGATGACGCGCGTGTCGATGATCGGCAACGATCTGGCGCTCGACTCCGGCGTAGGCACCTGCGGCAAGGACGGACAGAGCGTGCCGGTCGGTGTCGGGCAGCCCACACTGCGCATCGACGGACTGACGGTCGGCGGCACGGCGTGACCGGATCGCTTGACGCCGCTCCGCGCCACCGCCTACATTTGATGCCTATGCAGCGCACGACCGTGTTTTTTAGCTACTTTTGGATCTCGCACCGCCCGGCGGATGGAGAGGCCAACGCGTAGCTGAACAGCCCGCAAGCGCTCCCAGACAACCGCCGGAACCCCCGGCGGTTTTTTTTTGCCCCCAGACAACCCCGATGACCCCGACCATGAACGCCACCACCGCCGCACCGACCGACTCCTGGTATCCGCCTGCTGACCGCACCTCGCAGACCGACGACGAAAGGATCCAGGACGTGACCCCCTTGCCCCCGCCCGAACACCTCATCCGTTTCTTCCCGATCCGCGGGACGGCAGTCGAGCAACTGATCGGCAGCACCCGCCAGTCCATCCGCGACATCATGCAGGGCCGCGACGACCGGCTGCTGGTGGTGATCGGCCCGTGCTCCATCCATGACCCGGCCGCCGCGCTGGACTATGCCCGCCGGCTGAAGCCGCTGCGCGAGCAGTACAAGGGCACGCTGGAAATCGTCATGCGCGTGTATTTCGAGAAGCCGCGCACGACGGTGGGCTGGAAGGGCCTGATCAACGATCCCTACCTCGACGAGACCTACCGCATCGACGAGGGCCTGCGCATCGCGCGCCAGCTGCTGGTGGAGATCAACCGCCTGGGCGTGCCGGCGGGCAGCGAGTTCCTTGACGTGATCTCGCCGCAGTACATCGGCGATCTGATCGCCTGGGGCGCCATCGGCGCACGCACCACGGAAAGCCAGGTCCACCGCGAACTGGCCTCGGGCATCTCGGCGCCGATCGGCTTCAAGAACGGCACCGACGGCAACCTGCGCATCGCCACGGACGCGATCCAGGCGGCAGCGCGTCCGCACCACTTCCTGTCGGTGCACAAGAACGGCCAGGTCGCCATCGTCGAGACCAAGGGCAACACCGACTGCCACGTCATCCTGCGCGGCGGCAAGGCGCCCAACTACGACGCGGCCAGCGTGGCCGCCGCCGTGCGCGACCTGGAATCCGCCAAGCTGCCCACGCCGCTCATGGTCGATTGCAGCCACGCCAACAGCAGCAAGCAGCACGAGCGCCAGATCGCCGTCGCCCGCGACATCGCCGACCAGGTCGCTGGTGGCAGCCGCAGCGTCTTCGGCGTGATGGTGGAAAGCCACCTCAAGGCCGGTGCGCAGAAGTTCAGCGCGGGCAAGGACGATCCTGCCCAGCTGGAATACGGCCGCTCGATCACCGACGCCTGCATCGGCTGGGATGATTCAGAGCAAGTTCTGGCGATTCTGGACCAGGCGGTGAAGGCGCGCCGCGGCTGAGCCGGCTAGGATGGAAACGGTTGTACGGCCCTGTGTGGCCGTCCCTTGGAGAATGCACCATGCACCATGAAATGACCGTTTCCTTCGGCCCGGACCAGGAGTTCCGCATTGCGGCCGATGCGTCGATGAGCGCTGACGATGCGCGGCGCTGGCTCGACGAGCAGTTCCTCGACTTCGATTGCGAGCCCCTGCGCGCCTCCGGCAAGGTGCTCGTGGCGGACAAGCTGCTGGCCATCGCCGAGGCGGCGGGCCCGGAGGCGTTCGCGGCAGGCGACGCCTGGACAATGCGCTTCGCCGAAGCGGCCGGCGCGGCCACGGCCCGCGCCAAGATCCGCATGGATGTCCCCGGACGGACGCTCGACTTCTGAGCATCCCTGCGGGGATGCCGCGTCAGTCGGCGTTGCGCAGCAGGCGCTCGCTGCGCCAGTACACATCGTCGCCACCAAGTCCATCCAGATTGGCGCGGTTCAGCACGCGCGCCAGCACGAACAGCAGGTCCGACAGCCGGTTCAGGTACTGGCGCGGTGCGGCGTTGACGGCGCCCGGTTCCTGCGCGGTGAGGGTCACCACGGCGCGCTCGGCCCGGCGTGCGATCGTGCGGGCCACATGGGCCAGCGCAGCGCTGCGGGTGCCTGCTGGCAGGATGAACTCCTCCAGACGGGGCAGGGTAGCGTTGTGCGTCGCCAGCGCCTCGTCCAGCCGCAGCACGGCCTCGTCCTTGAGCAGCGTGTAGCCGGGGATGCACAGCTCGCCCCCCAGATTGAACAGCTCGTGCTGGATCACCACCAGCAGCGCGCGTACATCGTCGGGCAGCGGCTCGGCCAGCAGCACGCCGAGCTGCGAGTTGAGTTCGTCCACGTCGCCCATCGCCGAGATGCGCAGGTGGTCCTTGGGCACCCGGGTGCCGTCGCCGAGGCCGGTGGTGCCGTCGTCGCCGGTGCGGGTGCTGATCTGAGTGAGTCGATGTCCCATGCCGACATCGTACCGCCCGGCGCTCCACGGGCCGCCCCAGCCGGCACAATACCGCCACACCAGAACAGCCAGAGCCGCTCGACCATGACCTCTTCTCACGACCTCAACGACGCAGAAATCGGCGAACTCGACGACCTGCTTGCCGCCATTCCCCAGCCGCTCGATGCGCTGGACGTGGTGATGCTCGACGGCTACCTCTGCGGCGTGCTGTCGCAGCCGGCCGCCATCGACATCGCCGACTGGCTGCCGCCGGCCTGCGACTGGAACCTGGGCGAGGGCGGTCAGGTGCTGACGCCCGACACCCCGGGCTGGCACGCGGCCAAGCACGAGCGCCTGATGACCCTGGCCCAGCGCCGCTTTGACGCCCTCCACCGCGCGATGGTCGAGGACGAATGGTTCGATCCAGTCGTCATGCAGCCGCTGGGCGATGATGACCAGCCGCTGACCGGCCGCGCCGAGATCGAAGGTGCGCTGGCACCGTGGGTGACGGGTTTCGAGCATGCGCTCAACCACTTTCCCGCGCTGGAGGAGCTGGGCCACGCCGATCTGTCCGACCTGCTGGCCTGTCTGCGGCGGCACCTGCCGGAGCAGGACGAGGACGAGCAGGCCTACACCAAGGCACTCGACCAGGAGCACCCGCTCAAGTCACTCGACGCAGCCATCGAGGATCTGGTTGCCACGGTCATCGACCTGGCCGCCATTGGCCGCACCGAGCGCCTGAAGGTCACCACCGTGCGCCGCGGGATGCCCAAGGTGGGCCGCAACGAACCCTGTCCGTGTGGCAGTGGTCGCAAGTTCAAGCTGTGCCACGGCCGCGATCAAAGTTGATTCGCATCAAGTCATTGCTGAACGTCTGCTGACAGACTGGTCAGCATCCCGCTTGGGCAATTGCATCTGGGTACTGGACCTGGGTGCTTGGATCGGAGAACCGTCATGAAAATTCTGGTTGCAGTCGATGGCAGTGAATTCACCCGGCGCATGGTCGCGTACTGGGCCGCCCATGAGGAATGGCTCGGTCCCCAGCACAGCTACACCGTGCTGACCGTCGTGCCGCCGATTCCGCCCCGTGCGGCTGCGGTGCTGGACCGTGAACTGCTGCAGTCCTACTACGCGGACGAGGGCGAGAAGGTGTTCCACTCGCTGCGCGCCTTCCTGGACAAGCAAGGGCTCCAGGCGACGTATCTCAGCAAGACCGGCCACATCGCCGACACCATCTGCAAGACGGCGACCGAAGGCGACTTCGACCTGCTGATGATGGGCTCGCACGGGCATTCGGAGCTGGGCAACTTGGTGCTCGGCTCGGTTGCCACCCGGGTGATGGCGAACTGCAAGACGCCCGTGCTGATCGTGCGCTGAGGCGCACGCATTGCGGTCAGCGCTTGCTGGTCGGGGCCTTGGCAGGGGTTGGCTGCGTGGCGGGGCGGGTCGGCGATTCGCCCTTCGGATCCATGCTCAGGTCCAGGCCGAACGCGGTGCCATAGTCGGCAAAGTCCTCGGCCTTGCGGCGTTCGGCCTTGCGTCGGGAGCGGTCGGAGAACCAGTGGGTCCAGGGGAACCAGCTGCTCAGGGTGCGTCGTTCGGCCATCATTGTCATTCTCCCACTGCCGACCCGGTTGCCCTCAGCCACCAAGCCTCCGACCCAGCATCCAGGCCATGTCGCGGGCCGACGTGGTCATTCACGTTGCGGGCCGGCCCGTCCCGCATCCACGCGAAACCGCGCTTGCGTGTGCAGCGCCGAGTGCGCAAGAACCGGGAAACCTGTAGCTCTTGCGACACAGTGTATCGAGCGGTCTGTGACGTCCACCTGCATATAGCCCCTTTCGTCACTGCGGGCGTGCAGGATGTCCGGGTGACTGCGGCGTATCAGCGACATGAAGGATTCCGGCAATCCGACCGTCGTGAGGGAAGATGTCACGAATTCACTGGCCACCACCGGCGATTCCGGATTCTTCGGATTCGCCCGCAGCTGTGCGGCCACATGCCGGTGCACGTCGCCACCGAGGAACACCACATTGTCCAGGCCCTGGGTGTGGATGTGCCCCAGCAGTCGGGCGCGGGCCGCGGGGTAGCCATCCCAGCCGTCGGTGTAGATGACCGGCTCGCCGTTCGGTCCCGGCAGGCCCCACGGACTGAGCTGCGTGGCCTGGCCGATCAGTTTCCAGCGACAGGCCGTGTCGCGCAGACCCTCGTGCAGCCAGCGCTCCTGCTCGGCGCCCAGCATCGTGCCGCGGTCGTCGTTCAGGCTGGGACACCGCCAGCGCACCCGGCCATCTGCCACATTGCCGCGGTTACAGGCCTGCGGCGTACGGTACTGGCGCCCGTCCAGCATCCACAGGTCGGCCAGGCGTCCCCAGCGGAAGCGGTCGTGCATGCGCAGGCCCTGCGGTCCGGGCCGCTGGTCGAGCGCCAGTGGCAGGTGCTCGAAGTAGGCCTGGTAGGCCGCAGCCCGTACCTGCACGAACGCTTCGGGCGAGAGGTCTTCCTCGTTGCCGAAGGCGCCGGCGTAGTCGTTGCGCACCTCGTGGTCGTCCCAGGCGAGGATCCAGGGGTGTGCGGCATGGCTGGCCTGCAGATCCGGGTCGCGTTTGTACGTGGCATGGCGGGCGCGGAACTGCGCGAGCGTCACGGGTTTTTCCGCCTCGTGCGAGCGCAGCCGGAAGCGCCGGTTGCTGGAGTCGTAGAGGTAGTCGCCGACGAACACCACTGCGTCCAGGTCCAGTCCGGCGATTTCGCGGTGCGCCGTGAACCAGCCCTGCTCGAAGTGCTGGCAGGACGCCAGGGCAAGTCGCAGCCGGTCCACCGTGGCGTCCTCGGCCGGTGCGGTGCGGGTGCGGCCGACCGGACTGGCGACGCCGCCGGCCAGGAAGCGGTACCAGTAGGGCCGCGCGGGCCGCAGGTGCTCCACCTGCACCCGCACGCTGTGGGCCTGTGCCGGATCGGCCAGCACCGTGCCGCTGCGCACGATGCGCGCGAATGCCGCGTCCTCGGCCACCTGCCAGTGCAGCGGCAGCAGCGCTTGCGGCAGGCCGCCATCCGGTTGGGTGGGATCGGCCATCAGGCGCGTCCACAACACGACACTGTGCGGACGCGGCTGTCCGCTGGCGACGCCCAGCGAAAACGGGTCATCGCTGAACTGCGGTGCGGCGATGCGTGGCAGCAGCGTGTTCGGTGCCGACAGCACGTTCTGTGCGGCCAGCAAGGCCGCCCAGCGGCTCAGACGGGCGAGGGTGGATCGGCGGGACAGGAGCATGGCGGGCTGGATCATACGGGGGCGGACATCCCCCGGCGCACAAAGGCCCACTGGGTTGATCTGGTGTAGATCGTGTCAATTGCTTGGCATTGGGGTTGCAATGATGGAGAGATGCTGCCGTTTGTCGCGGGCCGATCGGTGCACGGGCAGAGGGGCCAGGTTTGTGATGGATTAACAATTTTCCTTCCACCGTCGTGGGGATGTGCGGCGGTGGTCCCTGTCCGTACAGTACGAACCAGTTGCTGTCACGCGGTGTACTTGGAAGTCCAGAAATCTGAAGCTGGCGAGTCAAGAGTTCGAACATAAAAACCATCGAACCTGCTCCCGGTGCCCAGTTCCCAACGGCGCGCTTTGCGGCGCGTCTATCGGCCCACCCCTAACCGGGTGGGTTTTTTTTGTCCATCGTTTGCCGAAGGTGCCCGACCAGGGCCAGCACGGTGCGCGGCACATGCGGGCTGTACGGACGCAAGGCGTACAGGTGCCCCCCGAAGGCGCCCACGCTACGCCAGTCCGGCAGCACTTCCACCACGTCACCCGCCGCCAGTGCGGCCTCGGCGCTGAAGTCCGGCAGCAGCGCGATGCCCAGCCCGGCCGTGGCCGCCTCGCGCAGCACCTCGCTGTTGTTGGCGCTGAACGGCCCGCGCACGGCGACGGTCACATGGCTGGCCTGCGCGCCCGCAGCGGCCTGCGCTTCGCGGAACTGCCAGGTCGGCGCCTCGCCGGGGCGGACGTAGTGCAGACAGTCGTGCTGCGCCAGCTCGGCCGGGTGCTGCGGCGTGCCGCGCTCGGCCAGGTAGCCGCGCGTGGCCACCAGCAGTGCCCGCGTGTCCGCCAGCCGCCACGCCACATGGGTTTCCGGCGGGTGCTCGGTGTGGCGGATCGCCAGGTCGAAGCCCTCCTGTGCCAGCGACGTGAGCCGGTCCGACAGGTTCAGCTCCAGCCGCACCTCCGGGTAGGCGCGCAGGAAGGCTGGCAGGTGCGGCACGACCGTCTGCCGCCCCAGCGCCACCGGCATCGTCACCCGCAGCAGCCCGCGCGGCTGCGCCGCCAGATCCTTCACGCCCGAGAACCCGCGCTCGATCTGCGCGAAGGCGCTGCGGGTGGTGTCCACGAGCTGCTGGCCGGCTTCGGTCAGGCGCACGCTGCGTGTCGTGCGCTGCACCAGCGGCACGCCGGCGGTGCGCTCCAGCTCGCTGATGCGCTGGCTCATCGCCGCCTTGCTCACACCCAGGCGCTGCGCGGCGGCGGTGTAGCTGCCCAGGTCGCCCAGCACGGTGAGCCAGTGGACGTGGGACCAGAGGTGATCGATGCGACGGGTGTCCATGTGCGGGTTCCTGGTGTTGTGTCAAGCGTTGATGGACGGTTGGTGCGGCCCGAGCCCCCACCCCAGCCCTCCCCCGCTGGGGGAGGGAGCAAGACCCGGGCGCACGGGATCGGCGCTCTTTCTCCTCCCCCAGCGGGGGAGGTCGGGAGGGGGGCCTTCGGGGTCAGCCGACCCTTGACGTGACACCAGGTTCCTGGTTTGTTCCGGGTTCATGCGGAGGATTGTTCGTCAGCGTGAACAGTGTATCCAGCGACCCGGTCTGGTCACGCGCCGGGTGTGTGCCTAGACTGCGCTGCATCCCGTTCAGAACACCCACCGGAGTCCCCCATGAGCACGCAGCCCTACACCGACCCCCGCGACATCGGCCACTACATCCAAGGCGAGCGCGTCGCCAGCACGAGTGGCCGCTCCCAGGCCGTCTACAACCCCGCCACCGGCGCCGTCGCCCGCCAGGTCGCGCTGGCGTCGGTGGACGAGGTGAACGCGGCGGTTGCGTCGGCCAAGGCGGCGTTTCCGGCGTGGTCCGAGACGCCGCCGATCCGCCGCGCGCGGGTGATGAACAACTTCCTCGCGCTGCTGAACGAACACCGCGACGAACTCGCCGCGATGATCACCGCCGAACACGGCAAGGTCTTCACCGACGCGATCGGCGAAGTCAGCCGCGGCATCGACATCGTCGAGTTCGCCTGCGGCATCCCGCAGTTGCTGAAGGGCGACTACACCGACCAGGTCTCGACCGGCATCGACAACTGGACGATGCGCCAGTCGCTGGGCGTGGTGGCCGGCATCACGCCGTTCAACTTCCCGTGCATGGTGCCGTGCTGGATGTTCCCGGTGGCGATCGCCTGCGGCAACAGCTTCATCCTCAAGCCCAGCGAGCGCGACCCGAGCGCCAGCCTGTTCATGGCCGATCTGCTCAAGCAGGCCGGGCTGCCGGACGGCGTGTTCAACGTCGTGCAGGGCGACAAGCTGGCGGTGGACACGCTGCTGACGCACCCGGACGTGAAGGCGGTCAGCTTCGTCGGCTCGACGCCGATCGCGCAGTACATCTACGAGACCGGCGCGCACCACGGCAAGCGCGTGCAGGCGCTCGGCGGCGCGAAGAACCACATGGTCGTGATGCCGGATGCGGATGTCGATCAGGTGGTGGACGCGCTGATCGGCGCGGCGTATGGCTCGGCGGGTGAGCGCTGCATGGCGATTTCGGTGGCGGTGCTGGTGGGCGACATCGCCGACAAGGTCGTGCCGCTGGTGGCCGAGCGGGCGCGGGCGCTCAAGATCAAGAACGGCATGGAACTCGACGCCGAGATGGGCCCGATCGTCACCGGCGTGGCGCGTGACCGCATCGAGGGCTACATCGCCACCGGCGTGGAGGAGGGCGCGCAGCTCGTCGTGGACGGGCGCGGCTTCCGGCCGGCCGGGTTCGAGGGCGGGTTCTGGACCGGCGGCACGCTGTTCGACCACGTCACGCCCGAGATGCGCATCTACAAGGAAGAGATCTTCGGCCCGGTGCTGGCCTGCGTGCGCGTGCCGGACTTCGCCACGGCGGTCGATCTGGTCAACGCGCACGAGTTCGGGAATGGGGTGGCCTGCTACACCAGCGACGGCGGCGTGGCGCGCGAGTTCTCGCGCCGGATCCAGGTCGGCATGGTCGGCATCAACGTGCCGATCCCGGTGCCGATGGCGTGGCATGGGTTTGGCGGCTGGAAGAAGAGCCTGTTTGGCGACATGCACGCCTATGGGGAAGAGGGCGTGCGGTTCTATACCAAGCAGAAGTCGGTGATGCAGCGGTGGCCGGCGAGCATCGCGAAGGGGGCGGAGTTCGTGATGCCGACGGCGAAGTGATGCGCGGGCGGTAGCGTCGGCGCTGACAAAGCGGCCGAGGGGCGAGGGCTCCTCGGCCGTTTTTGCGTTTTCGTGATGAATTCGCGATTTTGGGTGGTGTCGCTGATGAGCGCAGGGGTTTCGCACCGGCATCATGGGGGACTGACTGCATGCGTAATAGGTTACGTCGGAAGAGCAGACTTTCAGGTGAGTCATACGGGAGTTAAACCATGCAGGGTAGAGAAAAACACCAACTCCAACAACGACTCGAATACTGGATTGGTGTTGATTTAGACGGCAGGGTCGTGAGGTTTAAATTAAGTTAGGCGTCGCTATCGCGGCTTTAACAATTCCATTTTGGCAGATTAGATTCACGCATGACAAAATTCGCTGGTACGCTTCTCCGCGCACTCTCGGTAGTTTGGATTATTTTTGCGATACTTCGAATACTTGCTGGCCTAACAGGTTTCACGCAAGGGATGGACGTGATTCTTGGGTTTATTGGATTAGGCATAGCAATTGCAACGTTTAAGTTCGGTACATGGCTCAAAAATCGGCAAGCTGGCCCGTCCCTAACGCAACGATTGGGCAGGGTGCAGTCCGGCTGGTGGAGTGCAGGTTATGGATTTCGGCTTGTGGTCTTTTTGGCTGGTGTGTGGGTAGTCGGATCGTTCTTTTGGCAAGACGAGTACGACCGCAACCTAGGTTTGGTTATATGGCCCCCTGTCGGACTACTTGCTGCGTACTACTGCGATCGCCGACTCGTAGTTGCCAACGCAGAACCTCTCGCATCGCAACCGCCTCCGCTGGCTGAGGCACGCCCATCGTCATCCGCACCTACTAAATCGGAAGAAAGCGGACAGGCGTCAACTGCTAACAAGACTGTCTTATGGGCTGCCGTGGGGCTCGCCGGGATCACGGCTCTTGCCTTCTTTGCCTTGCGCATTCCATATAAACTGCCAGAGAACAGCGCATCAAATCCTAAATATCCGGCAACAGCCCCTGTCGGCCCCGAGCGATCACCGGTCGAAGTGAAGGAGAATGTGAAAGTTGATCCCGACACACTTGCTGCATACGAAAACTCACGCTTCGGGTTCAAGGTGCGCTATCCGCAAGGGGTTCTATTCCCTCAGGGGGAATCGGCAAACGGAGATGGCCAGGTCTTTGCGTCGAGTGATGCAGCGTTTATGCTAACGGCGTGGGGAGAGCGAAAAGCCGAAGGCAGTTCTATTGACGAGTTGTTTGAATATGAGAGCCGAGGTCTTGTTAAGCCCAACCAAAAATTGGTAGTCACTTACAAACGCCGTAAAGATAACTGGTTCGTGGTGAGTGGAACCGAAGGCTCAGTAGGTATTTATCGACGGGTACAAATCGAATCCGATCACATCACACGCATCGAGATGCGGTGGCCTGTCGATCAGATCGATCGGTGGCGGTCAATTATTGAAAATGTTTCAATTGCATCGCCAGGTGAGAAATGAGTCGACCGTAAATCTGTGAATATTATGTCTGGCATAGATTATTGACTTTGGAGTCAATAATCTAAAACATCAAATGGTAATTTTACGAATTAAATTTAATGAAATTAAATATTAATTTAACAGCTCAGTCAATAATATGTGCCGTGCTGGTAATGGCAACAATTGTTGGTTTGTGCGCAATATTTCCTTTTCCCTTCAAATTGGAGTTAATTTTAGAAGTAATTTCTTGCGCTGCGACGGTTGTTACAGCCGTTGGGGTTTTGTTTGCGTACTCTCAGTTGAAATTAAATCGCGAGATATCGGTTTCTCAGTTTGAGAATCAACTGTTTATGGAGTATAGAAGAATAATCGAAAAACTGCCTTCTTCTGTTATGCTGGGGGAGGGGATTACGGATTATGAGTTGGCTGATTTGGCTGATGATTTCTATATGTATATAGATTTAACTAATGAGCAAATAAATCTTCGCATGTCGGGTAAGGTCACCAAAGAGACTTGGATTGTCTGGCGGGATGGAATAAAATCAAATTTTTTGCTTCCTTCATTCAAAAAATCATGGGACCGCATAAAGCAATCAACTTCAAATTTTCAAGAGTTGCGAAGACTGGAAAATGAGAGTTTTATGAGTGATCCCATCATATGGGACTGCAAATGAACTACCGTAGAATATCTAGATACAAAGAGGTGAAGGCTCAAACGTTAGGTATCACGGCCTCCACAACACCAACCATCACACTATGACGAATCCCCGCTACGAAACGGCCGGATCTCTTGCCGAAATCCCGCGACTTAGTTCTCTTCGCTACAGCCGAGCCTATACCCTCACCATTGAAGCATTGCACACGATGTGCTGTGAGTCTGGGAACACAAGAGAACGGCTGAAGAAGATCGATCCCGAGTTTTTTTCGCTTCGATCTGAGGATGTACCGGAGAGAGATGGGGTACGGGAACTCGTTGTCGAGCTTCATCGCTTGGTTACACACTACCCACCACGGTGGGAGGGGGATGGGGTAGTGGCCGCCACGCTGAGTCAATCTCATCATACAATATTGAAGCAAATGGCACAGCTTATCTGGGATGTACATCAGAAGTTATCTCAGTATATGCAAAGTGGGCACGCTCTAAACTGAAGTGCAACACTGCCATGAAATCAACAGGTTGAGCAAAGGGACAGGCGTATTCAAGCCTGAGCATGGAAGAGCGCATGCAGCTTGCGCTGCTGGTTTTACGTGCCGCCAGCAGTAAACGGGCGACTCGTTGACAAGACCTGAATTTAGAGCTAAATTTGGCTCCAATCAAGGAGCCAATCCATGCAAATCATCTTGGCCGATGTCGCCGTCAGCATGTCGGAGTTCAAGAAGAACCCGGCGGCTGTCCTGCGAGAAGCGAACAACAGACCTGTCGCCGTTCTGAACCACAATAAAGCTGCCTTCTACATGATCGAACCCGAATTGTTCGAGGCCATCATGGATGAAATCTCAGAACAGGACTTGTATAAAAAAGTCCTGGCCCGGCTGGCTGACAAGGCAAGCGCGGTAGAGGTTGATTTTGACGACCTCTAGGAAGCATCGATACAGAATTTTCTTCATGCCCCAAGCGTTGGCCGAATGGAAAGCACTTGATGGTTCCGTCAAGGAGAACCTGAAGAAATTGCTGGCAAAAAGGCTTGATAATCCGCATGTTCCGGGTGGAGCCCTTCACGGTGATTTGAGCGGATGCTACAAGATCAAGCTGAACAAACAAGGGGTCCGACTTGTCTATGCAGTGGAAGACGACAAATTGATCGTGATGGTGATGGCAGTTGACAGACGAGAGGACAGTATCGTCTATAAATCAGCCCTGGTGCGAATGGCTGAAAAAGCGACGGCGCTCTCAAAAATAACAAAGGGTGGGTCATCCTGAATATCAGAAGCGCATGTCAATGCTTCGCTCCCGCCTGACCCTCGCCGCCGCGATCACCGCCACGATCGCCCTCGGCCTCGCCTCCCGCAAATACCCATCCCTGTTCCCCACGATCTTCGAGAAATACCCCGGCGACGCCCTCTGGGCGCAGATGGTGTACTGGCTCGTCGCCTTCGTGTCACCCGCCGCGTACGTATTCAGCCCCCCGGCATTGACAACATCGTCAAGCCGGTGAAGTCCGGGTAGCGCGCGGAGCGAGCGAGGCGGAGAGTGCTGGGATGGACCAACCCGAAGCCCCTGGCCGTGAGGCCACCGCAGTGCCGAACAAGCCCGAGACGCTGGAGCAATGCCACGCGGTGATCGAGCAGATGGGGCAGGAGCTGGCGAAGCTGCGCGAGCAGGTCAGTGCGCTGCTGGACAAGAAGCTGAACTCACGCAACTCGTCGAAGCCGCCATCGTCGGACGGGCCGGGGGACAGCGGCAACCGGGCACAACGCCGGACCAGCGGCCGGGTGCGGGGCGCGCAGCCTGGGCACAAGGGCACGTACCGGGCGCTGCTGGCGGAGTCCGAGGTGGACGTGATCCACGACTGCCCGCCGCCTGCGGCATGCGAGTGTGGCGGTCCGGTGGCGGCGGGGCGGCCGATACGGCACCAGGTGTTCGACGTGCCGGCACAGGTGAAGGCCGAGGTGCAGGAGTACCGGCTGTACCACGGGGTGTGCGGGCACTGCCGCAAGACACACGCATCGGTGTTGCCGGCGGGGGTGCCGCGCGGACAGATCGGGCCGAGGGCGCTGGCCCTGGTGGGGCTGCTGGGCACGGCGTACCACCTGACGCAGCCCAAGATCCGGGATCTGCTGGCGCAGGTGCTGGGGGTGCGGTTCAGCGTGGGGGCGATCTCGCAGGCGCACGGGCTGGTGGCGCAGGCGTTGAAGGAGCCGGTGCAGGCGGCGGTGAAGACGCTGGCCGCAGCGCCGGTGGTGCATGTGGACGAGACCAGCTACGCGCGAGAAGGCGCGGGGCGGCACTGGGTGTGGACGGTGACGCAGCCCAAGCTGGTGGTGTACCAGCTCTGGTCTTCGCGGGCGCGCTACGTGGCCAAGGAGATGCTGGGCGAGAGCCCGAAGGCCAAGCTGGTCACGGACCGCTATGCGGTGTACGACTGGGTGGACGCCGCGCAGCGGCAGGTGTGCTGGGCGCACCTGCTGCGGGACTTCACGCGCATCAGTCAACGTGCGGGGCAGGCCGGACGGATCGGGCGCCGACTGCTGGGGCTGGGCTATGTGCTGTTCCGGCGCTGGCACCGCAAGGACCAGCAGGTCGCCGCGCAGATGGCGCAGGTGCAGCACCACGTGCGCCGGGCGCTGGAGCGCGGCATCGCCGGCGCCTGCCAGCGCACCGCACTGACCTGCGCCAACGTGCTCAAGCTCTGGCCGGCGCTGTGGACGTTCGTGAGCGACGCGGCCGTGCCGCCGACCAACAACGCCGCCGAGCAGGCGCTGCGCACCATCGTGCTCAAGCGCAAGATCTCGGGGCTGACGAGATCACGCCGGGGCGAGGAGTTCATCGCCCGGGGCTACACGGTGGTGGAGAGCTGCAAGCGCCAGGGCCGTGATGCGCTGGCGTATCTGCGTCAGGCGATGCAGGCGCACTTCACCGGTGGTCTGGCGCCCTCGCTGGTGCCCTCGGGCTGAGTGCGTGGCCGCAGGCTCGGTCCTGCGGTCCTTCAGGTCATCTTCGAACTCGCGCTGCGTCCTTCTCGACGCGGCGTGCCCAGGGCTTTGCGGGTGTCAATACCGGGGGGCTGAATACGTACCCCGCCGCGTCCGTGGCCAAGGTCGCGCTGACGGCGCTGGTGATCTCTTACGCGGACGAGTGCAGCCAGCTCTACCAGGCGCCGTGGCTCAACGCCATCCGCGCGACCACGCCCGGCCATCTGGTGCTCGGCTCGACGTTTTCATGGGGCGACCTCGTCGCGTACACGGTCGGCATCGCGCTGGTGGCGCCGCTGGATCGGTGGCTGCTGGTGCGCAAGGTCTGACGGGTTGCCAGCACGTCCGGCCCTGCCATACTGGACGCCTCGTCATCTGCCGCCAACGGGAGATCGCCACCATGCCCGCCACCCCTCACGCCATCCCGGTTCAAGAAGCCCAAGGCCAGCTCGTGCAGTTGGTGGAGCGCGTGCGTGCCGCGCACGAGTCGGTGACGCTGCTGGGGCAGCATGGGCAACCGGTCGCACGGCTGGTGCCACTAGACCGTCCTCGGGTCCGCCTGGGGCTCGCAGCCGGGCGCTACGTGATCCCTGATCCTTCGGACGAACTGGATGCCGTCATCGCGCGGGAGTTCGACGCCTCGGGTGTCGTGCTGGATGCGGTGCATCTGCCGGATTGACGCCCAGAAATGCGACTGCTGCTCGACACCCACATCGCCTTGTGGGCGGTGTATCAGCCGGAAAAGTTGCCCGCCCGTGCGTTGTCACTGCTCTTGGCCGAAGGCGCTGAGGTCTGGATCAGCATCGCGTCCCTGTGGGAAATCGCCATCAAGAACAGCAAGTTTCCTGGGCACTTGCCGCCCGTGGCACAGATCCGGGTTGACTTTGCCGAGGCGGGTTTTCAAGAGATGGCCATCGCTGCAGACGTGATGGCCCAGGTCGAACGCCTGCCCTTGACCATCCACCACGATCCGTTTGATCGCCTGTTGATCGCGACCGCCTTTTCAGAGCCGATGCACCTCGTCACCCATGACAGCAAGGTGTCGGCCTACGACGACAGTGGTCGGCTGATCCTGCGCTGCTGAATCACAGCGGACGGTGATGCACGAGCGCCGCCCGCGTTGCATGTCCCGAGGAGCTTGTTCATGACCGCCCCCCGCTTCACCCGCTTGCTGGCCTGCACGCTGCTGGCCCTGTCGTCCCAGGCCTTCAGCTACGAATGCGGCGACTCCCTGTTCATCGCCAAGGACACGCCCCCCGCCGTGCTCGACGCCAAGGGCCGGTTCGAGAACCTCACCAAGACCTTCGTGGCCGACAACGTCGTGGACTCGATCTTCGAAGTCACCATCGCCGGCAAGTCGCCCGAGGAGGTCGAGAAGACCGTCACCGCCGGCCAGCCGGGCTACTTCAAGGCGACCCAGCAGGCGCAGTTCTTCATGGACGGTTTCTCGCAGGAATACGGCTCGCCCGACGGCCGCTGGAAAAAGACCGTCAAGGTCACCACGCACAGCCCCAAGGGCGCGCCGATCGTGCCCTACCTGCAGCTCTTCTACGAGGACAAGTTCGGCGGCGTCATCCGCCTGAAGCCCAACGGCAACTCCGACGCCCCCAAGCAGCTCACCCACCTCAAGCACGCCCACGGCACCAAGTACTACAAGCTCAACCCGACCGGCGATCTCTCGTTCGAGAACGAGGCGTTCAAGGTGGACGAGATGAAGGCGCTGCCGAAGTCGCCCAACCAGGTGCAACTGCCCGCCGGACTGGCCTACGGCACGCCCGACGCGGAAGCCTTCCTCGGCCAGTGCTGGACCTACAAGACCCACGTCCCGCTGGCCGAATGACGACCACCACCCGCCCCGCGACCCTCGCCGACCTCGACCGCGTCGCCCCGCTGTTCGACGCCTACCGCCAGTTCTACGAACAACCCGCCGACCTCGCCACCGCCACGCAGTTCCTCCGCGACCGCCTCACCCGCGGCGAGTCGCAGATCCTGCTGGCCGAGGACGGCGCGGGCCAGGCGATCGGCTTCTGCCAGCTCTACCCGGTGTTCTGCTCGATCGCGGCGCAGCCGATCTACCTGCTGTCGGACCTGTTCGTGACCCCCGCCGCCCGCCGCAGCGGAGCCGGCCGCGCGCTGCTGTTGGCCGCAGAGCGCTTGTCGGCCGAACACGGCAAGTTGCGCATGGAGCTGACCACCGCCCGCACCAACCACGCCGCGCAGGCCGCCTACGCCGCACTCGGCTGGGTGCGCGACGAGGTCTATCTCACCTACACCCGCCAGACCGGGGCCTGACGCCGGTGGGGGACAATGGCCGCTCACTCTCCCGAAAGATCCCATGAGCGCGAAGAAGACCGATCTGGTCAAACACCTGGCCCGCAAGCTGGACGGCAAGATGAAAACGGCCGGCGTGCCCCCGCGGTTCGCCCAAGGGTCGGCCGATGCCAATGCCGCCGCCCGGCGTGTCGAGCGTGCCGAGCACGCGGCACCGAAGCTGGTCTCGGTGGCCTGTCGCCTGCCGGCCGACCTGGTCAACCAGATGCGCGAGCGCGCACTGACGCAGGAAGGCGGCGTCAACGCCGTGGTGGCGCTGGCCCTGGCGCAGTGGCTGGAGACGGCGCCCGCCGCCTGACGCCGCTCGGCCGCCCGGGCGTGGGCGTGGGCGTGGGCGTGCAGATCCTCGTCACGTCCGTGACTCGGCAGGCTCCGGCTCAGGGTTTGCTAGCGGTGGCATCGCCGGCTTTGGGCCTAGAGTAGTTCGATTTGGAGGAGACACCATGGCCTTGAATCGCCGTTTTCAATTCGGACTGTCCGTCGTGCTGGTGGCCGTGCTGGCCGCTTGCGGCGGTGGCGATGACACCCCCGTCGTCGCCAAGGTGCCCGTCACCAGCCTGCGCGTCATGGGCGACAGCCTGGCCGACGTCGGCACCTTCGGCCTCAAGTTCACCATCCAGGGCAACGACACCTATCCGGAGCGAATCTCGGCCGGCTACGGTCTGGGCAAGGGCTGCAACTTCTTCACCTTCACCGGGACCACGTTTGCCGCCAACACGGCCACGACGGGCTGCACCAACTACGCCATCGGCGGCGGTGTCATCAACCCGACGGCGAGCGGCTACACGGCGGCCGACCCGCGTGGGCTGGCAGCCCAGTTCGCGGCCGCGACGGCGGCGGGCAACTTCGGTGCCGGTGACCTGCTGCTGGTGGACGGCGGCGGCAATGACGCGGCTGCCCTCGTTGGCGCTTACCTGAAGGCCGCGGCCGATGGTGGCGCCGCCTACCTGGGTGTCCTGGGCACCCAGCTCACGGCCGATCAGGTGTCGGCCGCGGCGGCTGGCGGGGCCGCCGGGCTGGCCGGTGCAGGCGCCACCTACATGGCGGCGCTGGCCGACAACTTCCACACCCTCGTCAAGACGGGTGCGCTGGACAAGGGCGCCACCCGCGTCGTGCTGCTGAACATGCCCGGCATCACGAACACGCCGCGCTTCCAGACGGTGCTCGACAGCATCGCGGCCGCCTCCGGTGGTGGCACGGCCGGCGCCACGGCCCGGGCGCAGAGCGAGGCGCTGTTCAAGAGCTGGGTCGAGGCGTTCAATGCCCGACTGGCGACCAAGTTCGCAGGCAACACCCAGGTGGTCGTGGTCGACTTCTACACGGTGTTCAACAACCAGATCGCCAACCCCGCGAGCTACGGCTTCACCAACGTCAAGACGCCGGCCTGCCCGGTCACCGGCGTCGGCACGGACGGCCTGCCGAGCTACACCTTCGCCACCTGCACCGACGCAGCGCTGGCCGCGGCGCCGCCGGCCGGCACGACCGCGACCGACTGGTACAAGACCTACGCCTTCTCCGACAGCTTCCACCCGACGCCGCTGGGCCACCAGCTGCTCGCCACGGAGATCACCAAGGCGCTCACCACCGCCGGCTGGCTCTGACGGGTCAGGACGCCGGCCCGGCGCCTGAGGCGGCGTGGCTGACCCAGATCGTCGGCGGCTCGCCGTCCGGCGATCGGTAGGCGGCTTCGATCGCCGCCTGCACCTCGGCGATGCGCGCGTCCGGCAGCACGACGACGATGCAGCCGCCAAAGCCGCCGCCCGTCATCCGCGCGCCGCCTTCGTGCCCGACGGCTTCCTGGGCGATGTCGACGAGCCGGTCGATCGCCGGGTGGGTGATCTCGAAGTCGTCGCGCATCGACGCATGCGACGCCGCCATCAGCTCGCCCAGCCGCACCAGGTCACCCGCTGCCAGCGCCTCGGCGGCGTCCACCGTGCGGGCGTTTTCGGTGACGATGTGGCGGGCGCGGCGGTAGACGACCTCGTCCAGACCGCCCCGGTCCCGCTCCAGCCGCGCGGTGTCCACATCGCGCAGCGCCGGCACGCCGTAGTGGCGCGCCGCCGCTTCGCACTGGGCGCGGCGGGTGTTGTACTCGCTGCCCACCAGCCCGCGCTTGACCCGCGAGTGGACGATCATCACGGCCACCGCCTCCGGCAGGTGGACCGGCTGCGCGCCCAGGCTGCGGCAGTCGATGAGCAGCGCGTGACCCGCCTCGGCGCGGGCCGAGATGAGCTGGTCCATGATCCCGCAGTTGACGCCGACGAAGCGGTTCTCGGCGCGCTGGGCGATCAGCGCGAGGTCGGTCTGGGTCACGCCCGCGCGGCCGCCTTGGCCGTCGAGGCCGAGCATGGCCTTGAACGCCTGCCCGACCGCCACTTCCAGCGACGCCGACGACGACAGCCCCGCGCCCTGCGGCACGTTGCCAGCGATGGCCAGGTCCGCGCCGCGCAGCGACAGGCCGAGCGGGGCGAGGTGTTCGGCCAGCATCTTCACGGTGCCGCGCACATAGTTGGCCCACTGCAGGTCCGGGTGCGGGGCGATCGGGGCGTCGAGGTCGAAGGTGTCGGTGCCGTGGCCGTAGTCGGCGGCGACCACCCGTACCTGCCGGTCGTCACGCGCCTTCACGGCGATCACCGTGCGGTAGTCGATGCCACACGGCAGCACGAAGCCGTCGTTGTAGTCGGTGTGTTCGCCGATCAGGTTGACGCGGCCGGGTGCCTGCACCCAGAGGTCCGGCGCGTGGCCGAAGGCGGACTGCAGCGCGTCGGCGGTGCGGGCTTTCAGGGTGTCGGTCATGGGAGAGCGGCCGGGGCCGAGGCGCGGTAATGGAGGTCACTGACCGCCCGCAACTGCGCGGCGGCCTGCTCGGGCGTCAGGTCGCGCTGCGCCTCGGCCAGCATCTCGAAGCCGACCATGAACTTGCGCACCGTGGCCGAGCGCAGCAGCGGTGGGTAGAAATGGGCGTGGAGCTGCCAGGGCGTGGTGCCGGCCGCGTCCGCGTCGAACGGCGCGCCGTGCCAGCCCATCGAGTACGGGAAGCTGCAGCGGAACAGGTTGTCGTAGCGGCTGGTGAGCTTCTTCAGCGCGTCGGCGAGGTCGGCGCGCTGCGCGGCGTCGAGTTGCGGCAGCCGCTGCACCGCGAAGCGCGGCAGCAGCAGCGTCTCGAACGGCCACGTCGCCCAGTACGGCACGACGGCCAGCCAGTGTTCGGTCTGCACCACGACCCGCTCGCCCGAGGCCGCCTCGCGCTGCACATAGTCGAGCAGCATCGGCCGGCCGTGGGCGGCGAAGTAGGCCCGCTGTTCGCGGTCTTCGGTCGCGGCTTCGTTGGGCAGGTGGCCGGTGGCCCAGATCTGGCCGTGCGGGTGCGGCTGCGAGCACCCCATCAGTGCGCCCTTGTTCTCGAACACCTGCACCCACGGGTGCGTCCGGCCGAGTTCGGCGCTCTGCTCGCACCAGGTGTCGATGACGCCGCCGATCGCCGCCAGCGACAGCTCGGGCAGCGTGCGGGCGTGGTCGGGGGAGAAGCAGATCACCCGACTCGTCCCGTAGGCCGCCTCGATCTGGAAAAGCCCCTCCCCCCAGCGGGGGGAGGGGTTGGGGAGGGGGGCAACGGGCGGCAGGGCGCTTGGCCTGACGGCCTCCCCCCTCCCCAGCCCTCCCCCCGCTGGGGGGAGGGAGTCAGACGGGGGCATCAATGCGGCGTGGTCGTTCGTGAAGACAAACGTCCCGGTGTAATCCGGATTCACGTCCCCGCTGACCCGCGTGTTGCCCGCACAGAGATAACAGCCCGGATCGTGCGACGGCAGCACCGCGTCGGAGGCTTCCTCCTGCTGCCCTTGCCACGGCCGCTTGGCGCGGTGCGGCGAGACCAGCACCCACTGGCCGGTCAGCGGATTGCGGCGCCGGTGGCTGTGGTCGGCGGGGTCGAACATCGGATCAGACATCGGATCAGACACGCTCGAACCTCACGAGGAAGGCGGTTTCGGCCTGCACCCGCGGCATCGGCAGGCCGGCGTTCACCAGCCACGCGCCGTCGATCTCCAGCCCGTCGGGCGTGTTGATCGCGTCGAAGAAGGGCGCGGTGTGGTGCCGGCCGGTCGGGCGCACGGTGCTGGCGGGCAGCACTTCGCGCACGCGGTAGCGCGCCGCTGAATCGAGCATCGGCAGCCGCAGGGCGGGTGCGTAGCGGTGCTGGCTCGGCAGCGGCCGGTAGACGAGCAGCACCACGTCGGTGGCCGCCGCGTCGCCGTGGGCCTGCCAGACCAGGCCGTCCTCGCGTGCCGTGTCGCCGCCGAGCCAGACGCGGCCGTGGTGCAGCCGGTCGCGCAGTTGCTTGTAGACGTTGATCCAGCCGCGCAGCTCCGCGGTGTCGGCGTCGCTCAGGTGCCGCACGTCGAGTTCCACACCGAAGTGTCCCGGCAGCGCAACGGCGGCGCGGAAGGCCATCGACTGCGTGCGCCCCGTCGTGTGCGAAGGCGCGGTGCCGACGTGGGCGCCCATGATCTCGGGCGGGAAGAACTGCAGGAAACCACGCTGGATGTCCACGCGGGACAGCGCGTCGATGCAGTCGCTGGTCCAGACCCGGTGCGTGTGGCGCAGCACGCCGAAGTCGATCCGGCCGCCACCGCCGGAGCAGCTCTCGATCTCGACGTTCGGGTGGGCGGCGCGCAGGCGGTCCATCAGCGCGTAGGCGGCGTGGATCTGCGCCCGGTAGCCGGCGGTGCCGTTGGCCAGACCCGCCGGGGCGAGGTCGCGGTTCAAGTCCCACTTCAGGTAGCCGATCGGGTGCGCGGCGAGCAGCGCGGCGATCTTCTCGAACAGGTAGTCGCTCGCCTCGGGCCGGGCGATGTCGAGCACGAGCTGGTTGCGGGCGGTCAGCAGCGGGCGGCCGGCGATCTGCAATGCCCACTCGGGGTGGGCGCGGAACAGATCGCTGTCCGGGTTGACCATCTCCGGCTCGACCCACAGGCCGAACTCCATGCCGAGCGCGTTGACGTGCGCGATCAGCTCGCCGAGGCCGTTCGGGAACTTGGTCTCGTCGGGCCACCAGTCGCCGAGTGCTGCGCGGTCGTGGTGGCGACCGTGAAACCAGCCGTCGTCGAGCACGAAGCGTTCGATGCCGACCGCAGCCGCAGCGGTCGCGAGTTCCTGGACCGGGCCGGGATGCACATCGAAGTAGAAGCCTTCCCAGGTGTTCAGGTGCACCGGGCGCGGCTTCATCGCGCCACCCGGCCAGTTCAGCCGGCGACGCAGCTCGGTGTGGAAGTTGGCCGCCAGCCCGTTCAGGCCGTCGGTGGAGCAGGTGGCGACCAGCTCGGGTGAGTGCAATGCCTGCCCCGGCAGCAGCCGGCCTTCACCGGGCGCGAGCCATTCGCCCATCTGCCACTGGTAGAGGCCGTCGTGCAGCCACTCGATGGTCTGCTGGTGGTTGCCGGACCAGGCCAGGTGCGCGCCGAAGACCAGGCCCGTGTCGTCGGTCGTGCCCGGCGTGGTGACGACGGCGCCGGGGAAACAGTCGTGGCTGGTGCGCCCGCGCCGGCTTTCCTTGCGCCAGAGGCTGCGCGTCAGCGGATCGACCTGCAGCAGGAACTCGTGGACATGCTGCCCCGCATACGAGCGCACACCGTCGCAGTGCCCCGGCAGCCGCAGCGTGCCGGCAGCGAGCCACTGCACGTCGAGCGGCGCGTCGCCCAGGTTGTGCAGCACCGACTGCAGCACCAGCACGTCGGATTCCACGTCCAGCCGCAGCGTCAGGTCCAGCCGTAGCCGAGCCACGTCGTCGTGCAGGTGCAGGCAGACGGCCGAGCGGGTGGCGTCTTGCTGTAGCCACTCGGCGTCGCAGCGGGTGAAGGCTTGCGCGAAGTCCTGCCCGTCGCGGTGGGCGAGCAGGGCGCTTTGCCCGAACCAGCCGACGCCGAAGGTGGGCGCCACCGTCAGCGGCTGGTCGAAGTCGAGCATGAACGACGGCAGCGGGCGCGTGTCGCGCAGCGCCGTGCCGGGGGTCGCGCCATCGGGCAAGCGCGGACCCCAGTAGCGCCACAGCGGCGCTTCGTCGGGCGGGCATTCGAGCACGACGCTGCTGCGCCTGCTGTGGAGGATCAGGAAGTCGGCAGACAAGTCTCAGCCCTTGGTCGCACCGAGCGTCAGCCCGGCGATGAATTGCTTTTGCATCAGGAAGAAGATCAGCACCGGCGGCAGCGCGGCGACGATCGAGCCCGCCGACACCAGGTGCCACTGCGCGACCCAGATGCCGTTGAGCGAGTTCAGTCCGCCCGTGACCGGCATCGCGTGGTCGCCCTGGATCAGCACGGTGGACCAGAAATAGTCGTTCCAGATGAAGGTGAAGACCAGCACCGACAGCGCCGCCAAGGCCGGCCGCACCAGCGGCAGCACGACACGCCAGAAGATCTGCCACTCGCTCGCGCCCTCGATGCGCGCCGCCTCGATCAGCTCGTGCGGCAGGTCACGGATGAAGTTGCGCATGAAGAAGGTGCAGAAGCCCGTCTGGAAGGCGATGTGGAACAGCACCAGCCCGCCGACCGAGTCGTACAGCCCCAGGCGCAGGCTCAGGTCGCGCACCGGCACCATCAGGATCTGGAACGGGATGAAGTTGCCGCCGACGAACAGGAAGAACACCGCCAGATTGGCCTTGAAGCGGTAGGTGCCGAGGGCAAAGCCGGCCAGGCAGCTCAGCGCCACCGCACCGATCACCGTCGGGATGGCGACCATCAGGCTGTTGACGATGTAGCGCGCGATCGGCGTGTTGCGGAAGATGGCGGTGTAGTTCTCGACCACCTGCCATTCGGTCGGCCAGCCCCAGTAGTTGCCGTTGGCGATGTCGCCCTGGCCGCGGATGGAGGTCAGCGCCACCGCGATGATCGGCAGCAGCCAGACCAGCAGGGCCACGGGAAGACCGACCTTGTAGAGCGCCTGCGTGACGGGCGCCGTCTTGTGGAGCGGGGTGGGAAACATCAGGCCAGTTCCTTCTCTTGCTGGTAGATGCGCCAGAGCACGAAGGTGATGTAGACCAGCATGATTGAGAACAGCACGGTGGCGATGGCGGTGCCGTAGCCCATGCGGTAGCCGTATTCGCTCAGCGCCTGCTCGTACATGTAGTACGCCAGCACACGCGAGGAGCCGTAGGGGCCGCCGGAGGTCATGATCGACACCATGTCGAAGCTGCGCAGCGAGCCGATGATGGTGACGACGACGGCGATGAAGGTGGCCGGGCGCAACTGCGGCAGCACGACGTGCCACAGCATCGACCAGCCCTTGGCGCCTTCGAGCCGCGCCGCCTCGATCAGGTCGGGGCGCACATTGTTCAGGCCCGTGAGGTACAGGATCATGCAGTAGGCGATCTGCGGGTAGAGGCCGGCGGCGATGATCCCGTAGGTGACGAGATGCTCGTCGGACAGTACGGCGACGCCGGGCATTCCCAGCGCGGCCAGGATCTGCGTGAACAGTCCGTTGGTCGGGTTGTAGAACCAGGTGAACACCAGGCCGATGACGACCTGCGAGATCACGAAGGGGAAGAAGAACATCGACTTGACGAAGCGGATGCCCGCCACCGTCTGGTTCAGCAGCAGCGCCAGCCCCAGGCCGATCGGCACCGACAGCAGGAACAGCACCAGCCAGATCAGGTTGTTCTTCAGCGCGGTGCGGAAATCGGGGTCGCTGTACAGCTCGACATAGTTGGCGACCCCGATGTAGGTCGCCTCGCCCAGCCCGTCCCAGTCGTAGAAGCTGATCGCGATCGACTCGAAGATCGGCGCGATCACGTAGATCCCGAACATCAGCAGCGCAGGCGTCAGGAAGAGCCAAGGAGCCAGCTGGCGCTGGTGGCG
This sequence comes from Sphaerotilus sp., assembly GCF_034519685.1. GTDB lineage: Bacteria > Pseudomonadota > Gammaproteobacteria > Burkholderiales > Burkholderiaceae_C > Sphaerotilus. Next base: position 1,279,697 of record NZ_JAXHOF010000006.1, read on the forward strand.
GGTCCACCAGGAGAACCGCGGCGGTGAGGTTCGGGAGGTCATGGGTACTGGGTGGGCTGCGGGAGTGACTTACTTGTAGACGCGCTGGCGGACCTGTTCCAGGCGCTCCAGCACCTGCTTGCGCGTTTCCGGCTTGACCATGTAGCGCTGGAAGCCTTCCATGCCGGCCTTGGCCATCTCGGCGGGCGCGTCGCGGTCATAGAACTGGCCGAGCGCGTAGGCGTTCGACAGCATCGCGAAACCGTCCTTCAGGTACACGTCGGTTGGGCGCGTCGCATCCTTGTTCACCGGGAGCTGGCCGAGGATGGCGTTCACCTCGGTCTGCACCTTGGCGCTGGCCGCATAGGCCAGGAAGCGCTTGGCGTCGACCTTGTTCTTCGCCTTGGAGGGGATGTGGATGGTGTCGGTCGGCGCGTCCTCGGCCATCGGGACGTTGTTGATCTTCGGGAACTGCATGAAGCCGAGCTGCGCTTCGGTCAGGCCGCCCTTCTTCATCGGGTCGACGGCGAAGTTGCCCATCAGGTACATCGCGGCCTCGCCCTTGACGAAGGCGGGCAGCGCGTCCTGCCAGTCGTAGGAGGCGTGGTTGGCCAGGAAGTAGCCCGGCTTGGTCAGCTCGTCCCAGCGGTCGAAGACTTCCTGCACGCGCTTGTCGGTGTAGGGCACCTTGCCGGCGGTGAGGTCCATGTGGAACTCGTAGCCGTTGACGCGCATGTTCAGGTAGTCGAACCAGCCGCCCGTGGGCCACAGCGCCTTGGTGCCGATGGCGAACGGCGTGACACCGGCGGCCTTGAGCTTGGCACTGGCGGCGATCAGCTCCTTCCAGTCCTTGGGCGGCACGATGTTGTTCTTCGCGAAGATGTCCTTGCGGTAGTAGATGCCCCACTGGTAGTAGGTGTAGGGGATGCCCCACTGCTTGCCCTTCTGGGTCATCGAGGCGGCGGCGGACTTGAGCTTGTCGTTCAGGCCTTCCTTGGCCCAGACGTCGGAGACATCCTCGAACAGGCCGGCGTTGACAAACGGCGCCATGCGGTTGCCGGCGTACCAGGTGACGATGTCCGGGGCCTCGGCGCTGAGGAAGTTGCGGATCGAGGTCTTGAAGCCTTCATGGTCGAAGGTGTTGATCTTGACCGTCACGTCCGGGTTGGCGGCCATGAAGCCCTTGGCCATCGCTTCCCAGGCGGCCTTCGGGGCCGGGTCGGAGGCGTCGGTGTTGATGACGAGGGTGCCAGCCTGCGCGGCGCAGGCCGCGGCGGCCAGGGCCAGCACGCTGAAGCGGGCGGCGAGCGTGGTGAGGGTCTTGTTCATCTGTCTGTCTCCTGGGGAGTCCTGTGGTGGGGTCATTCCCGCCAGATCGCCATCGCTCTGGGGGGCAGGTGCGCGTCGCCCAGCACGGGCGTCGCGATCGGCGAGGGTGTCCAGTCCCGCGCCAGATCCGAGAAATTGAAGGCCATCGTCAGCCCGCCGGCGCGGCTGATGCGCAGGCCGTCGGGCAGCGGTGCCACGGTCAAACCTGCGTCCGCGGCAGCGCCGGCGAACACCGCCTGCCAGCCGGCGGCGTCCAGCCAGCCGGCGAGGTAGCGCACCGGGCCGTTGCGGGTGAGGGCGGGGCGGCCGTCCGTGAACGTCGCCAGCGTTTCGGCGCCGCGCAGCGCGAGGTCTTCGCGCCACCGGGTGATGGACAGGTCGGTGCCGTCCAGCGCCACCGGCTCGACCACGCCCGGTGGCAGCGATGCCACCCGCGTCACCTGCACCCCCGCCAGCGCGGCCAGCGGCCCCGGCGGCAATGCCGACCACGGCCCGTCCGCCGGCGGGAACGACAGGTTCACCGACTTGCTGCCCGCCCGCGGCCCGAGCACGATCTGCGCGCCATGGGCGGCGGCCGTGGTCAGCGCCGCCTGCAGGTCCGCGCCGACATGCAGCGCCGCTGGCAGCACGATCAGCCGGTAGCCGCTCAGGTCCATTCCCGCCCGCGGCCCGACGATGTCCACGTCCAGCCCGAGCTGCCGCAGCCCGCTGTAGGCGCGGAAGCTCAGCTCCAGCGGGTTGTAGTCCGCGCCCTGCGGCTGGATCTGCGCCATCCACAGCGCGTCATAGTCGAACACCAGCGCCACCGTCGGCCGCACCGCCAGCCGCAGCGCATCCGTCAGCACACCCCGCTCGGTCAGCGCCGCCAGCTCCGCGCCGACCTGCGCCGCTTCGAGCGCGCCCTGGTCCTCGGACGAATCGGGGCGCAGCAAACCGGTGTGCATCTGCTCCTGCGCAAACGGCGCCTGCCGCCAGCGGAAATAGCTCACCACCTCGGCGCCATGCGCAAACGCCTGCCAGGTCCACAGCCGCACCGTGCCGTCGTGCGGCGCCGGGTTCCAGTGCGCCCAGTTCACCGGGCCGGGCTGCTGCTCCATCACCCACCAGCGGCCTTCGCCTTGGCCGTCTGCGCCCCGGCACATGCCGCGGTACAGGTCGTGGTGGAAGGACGGGATGTCCGGGTGCCCGGTCCGTGCCCAGCGTGCCTTTTCCTCGGCGCTGAGGAAGAACATCTGCGTGAAGCCGAGCGGGTAGCTGTCCCAGGTGGCGATGTCGAGGTCCGCCGCCACGTCATGGTGGTTGAACTCGGTGAAGAAGCCCATGAAGTTGTGCGACACCGGCCGGCCCGGTGAGCACTCGCGCAGGATCGCCACCTGCTCCCGGTTGAATGCCACCACCTCGTCGGAGGCGAAGCGGCGCCAGTCGAGCCGGTGCGCCGGGTTCGCCTCGGTCACCGTCAGCGCGGGCAGGTCGATCTCGTCGAACGCGCGGTAGACCTGGCTCCAGAACACGGTGCCCCAGGCGGCGTTGAGCGCGTCGATCGTCGTGTAGCGCGCGGCCAGCCAGCGCCGAAAACCCTGCCGCGCCGATTCGGACAGGCTCAGCACGGTGTCGTGGCAGCCGTATTCGTTGTCGGTCTGCCAGGCGACCACGGCGGGGTGCTGGCCGTAGCGCTCGGCGACTGCACGGCTGATGCGGCGCGACTCGGCGCGGTAGCCGGCGTGCGAGAAACAGTAGTGCCGCCGCGAGCCGAAGCCGCGCGTGCGGCCCTGCAGGTCGATCGCCACCATGTCCGGCATCCGGTCCACCAGCCACTTCGGCGGCGTCGCGGTCGGTGTGCACAGCACGACGCCGAGGCCGGCGGCGTGCAGCGTCTCGATCGCCTCGTCCAGCCAGTCCCAGGTGAAGACCCCCGGCTCGGCCTCGATCACGCTCCAGGCGAATTCGGCAATGCGCACGACGCGGATGCCCATCGCGTGCATGCGCCGCGCGTCCTCGGCCCACTGCGCGCGCGGCCAGTGTTCGGGGTAGTAGCAGACACCAAGCTGCATGGCGTGTTTCCGGTGCGTCAGGCGGCCTGGGGCAGCGACTGGTTCTGGTCGGGGATGCAGCGGGTCAGCGCCAGCCCCTGCTCGTCGAAGAGGTGCAGCGTGTCCGCCGGCAGGCCGATCGCCAGCCGGTGGCCGGTGCTGGCGTGGGCGTGGCCGGGGGCCTTGGCGACCAGCGACTCGGTGCTGCCGCTGGCGCCGGTCATGTAGAGGTAGGTGGACTCACCCAGCCGCTCCTGCCACTGCAGCGGGCGGATGATGTGCTGCGTGGCGGTGCCGAGTTCGGTGTGCTCGGGCCGCACGCCCAGCGTCACCTTCGCCCCCGGCAACAGGCGCTGCGCATCGACCGCCGCGCGCAGCGTCTCGCCGCTGCTCAGCCGCACGACGGCGTGGTCGGTGGCGGCGCTGACCAGCGTGGCGGGCAGGAAGTTCATCTTCGGCGAACCGATGAAGCCGGCCACGAACAGGTTGCAGGGCCGGTGGTACAGCTCCAGCGGCGTGCCCACCTGCGCCACCGAGCCGTCGCGGGCCACGGCCTCGCCGCTGTTGAGCAGCAGGATGCGGTCGGCCAGCGTCATCGCCTCGACCTGGTCGTGGGTGACGTAGACGGTGCTGGCTTTGCCGAAGTCGCGGTGCAGCTTGGCGATCTCGATGCGGGTCTGCACGCGCAGCGCAGCGTCCAGGTTCGACAGCGGCTCGTCGAACAGGAACACGCCCGGCTCGCGCACGATGGCCCGCCCGATCGCCACGCGCTGGCGCTGGCCGCCGGAGAGCGCCTTGGGCTTGCGGTCGAGGAGCTGGTCGAGCTGCAGCACCTTGGCCGCGGCCATCACCTTCTCGCGGATCACCGCCTTGTCCACCTTGGCCAGGCCCAGGCCGAACGACATGTTCTCGTACACGGTCATGTGCGGGAACAGCGCGTAGCTCTGGAACACCATCGCCACGCCGCGGTGGGCGGATGGCACGTCGTTCATGCGCGTGCCGCCGATCTTCAGGTCACCGGCGGTGATGTCCTCCAGCCCCGCGATCATGCGCAGCAGCGTCGATTTGCCGCAGCCCGACGGCCCGACGAAGACACAGAACTCGCCTTGCGCGATCTGCAGGTTGACATCCCGGATCACCGGGGCGTGGTCGCCATAGGCTTTGAAGACGGAGTGGAGTTCGATGCTGGCCATGCACCGATTGTGATGCTAATAATATTAGCGATAATCGGTGAAAACCCCATCTCGGGCGATGGCCTCAGCCCGTGTGTCCCAGCGCGAACCGGTACGGCGCAAACCCCTCCCGCACGCACTCGGCCACCAGCGCGGTGAACGGTCCGGCGTCGCCCTCGATGTGCGCGGTGTCCAGCGCCTCGTAATAGGCCAGCCGCCGCTCCACGGGCAGCACGATGGCCGGGAAGCCGCACTTCAGCAATTCGAGGTTCAGCAGCAGCCGGGCCGTGCGCCCGTTGCCATCGACGAAGGGGTGGATGCCGACAAAGTCGATGTGCAGCCGGGCGGCGCGCTCGACGGGGTGCAGGGGCTGCCAGTCCGTCTCGTAGGTCTGCAGCAGGGTGGTCATGCGCTCCGGCACCACCAGCGTGTCGGGCGGGACATGGCGTGCGCCGGCGATGGTGACGTTCCAGGGGCGGTAGCGGCCGGCGTGGTCGTCGTCGATGTTCCTCAGGATCAGCCGGTGCAGGCTGCGAATCTGCCATTCGCTCAGGGGCTCGGTGCGCTGCACGACGTCCTCGACGTACAGGATGGCGTCGCGGTGGTTGATCGCCTCGAAGTGTTCGCGCAGCCGCTTGCCGCCGACGGTGATGCCTTCGAGCACGACCTTGGTTTCCAGCAGCGTGAGCGTGTTGCCTTCGATGGCATTCGAGTGGTAGGTCCAGCGCAGCACCAGCTCTTCATGCAGGTTCCGCAGCACGGGCGCGGGCAGCGGGCGCAGCGCATCCAGCCGGGCCTTGAGGAGGTCGAGATCCTGAAAGTTCAAGGGCGTCATGGGCATGGGCATGGACATGAGGGGCTCATTCGCCTCGCCGCTGCACTGACTGCCGCGCCACCAGCGGGCAGTCGATCTTGATGAGGTGCCGCCGCCCGGCGCGCTGCGGCGCGGGCGTGTCGGCCGCCACCAGCAGCGCCTCGACCGCCGCACGCCCCATCTCGTAGTTCGGCAGCACCATCGTCGTCAGCGGCGGGTGGGTGTGGCGCGAGATTTCCTGGTCGTCGTAGCCCATCACCGAGATGTCCTCGGGCACCTTCAGGCCGAGCTGCGCCAGCGCTTCCATCGCGCCGAGCGCCATCAGGTCGTTGGCGCAGAAGAGGGCGGTCGGCGGGCGCGGCTCGGCCATCAGCGAGCGGGTGGCCTCGAAGCCGGTGCCCGACATCCAGTCGCCGTCGCGCACCAGCGCTGGGTCGAACGGCAGGTCGGCGGTGGCCAGCGCGCGGCGGTAGCCCTTGATGCGGTCCTTGGCGGCCTCCATCCAGGGCTCGCCGTTGATGAAGCCGATGCGGGTGTGGCCCATCGCGATCAGGTGCTCGGTGGCCGCGTGGCCGCCGCCGACCTCGCCCGGCACGATCGTGGGCAGCTTGTGGCGCTCGTCGTGGCAGTTCAGCAGCACGACCGGCACGGTGTCGAGGCGAGCCGACAGCACATCGGGCAGCGACACCTCGCGCGTGAAGATGGTCGAGTAGACGATGCCCAGCAGGCCCGGGTGCTCCAGCAGCGCGGCGATGGCGGCGGCTTCCTGGCCCGGGTTGCCGCGGGTCACGACGACGGTGACCAGGCAGTCGTGCTCCCACGCCGCGTCGCGCGCGCCGTCGACGCTGACCACCGGGTGCGGACTGGTCGAGATCTCGTCGACCACGTAGCCGATCAGGTGGCGGCGAGCGCCCGGCGTGGTCTGCGCCGTGGCCGAGGCGGAGGCGGGCACGGGCGCGGCGGCGGGGGCCGGACCTTCGCGCCGGGGCAGCCGGTAGCCCAGCTCCATCGCGACGCTGAGCACCTTGCTGCGTGTCTCGGCCGACAGCCGCGCGCCGGTCATGTTGTTGAGCACCATCGACACGGTGGATTGCGACACGCCCGCGGCCTTGGCCACGTCGGTCATCGTCGGTCGGCGAGTGGGCATGGGGGCAGGTTTGCGGGCGGTCACGGCAAGCGGGCGGCGGGTGGGCGGCAGGTGGGGACTGAACAGCAGCCATGGTAACCAAGCCGGGCGTTCTGGCTGCTAATCGTCGCTGATGATGGTGTGCTAATAATTGGTGATAACCCCCATTGCCGGATGACACCCCGGCTCCTTAGAGTCCGCACCATTGCAGGCTAACGCGGGTTAGTTATCCGCCAGACCTGTCCCCCTTGAGGAAAATCGCATGTCCACTGCTCCTGGTCCGCTGTCGGCCTTCGGCCCGAGTCGCCGACGCGAGACGCTGACGGCGTTCGCGCTGGTGCTGCCGGCGCTGATCGGCTTCGTGCTGTTCTATGCGTGGCCAGCGTGGCGGGCGGTGGAGATCAGCCTGACCGACTGGAACCTGCTGCGCGAGCCGAACTTCGTCGGCCTGGACAACTACGCGAAGATGTGGGAGGACGAGCGCTTCTGGCACGGCATGAAGCTCTCGGCCTGGTACGTGGCGTTCAACATCCCCGTGCAGACCGTGCTCGGGCTGTTCCTGGCGGTGGTGATGGACCGGCTGGCGCGCTCGCTGTTCGTCAAGGCGGTGGTGCTGCTGCCCTACCTGCTGTCGAACGTGCTGGTGGCGCTGATGTGGCTGTGGCTGCTGGACCCGCTGCTGGGCGGCGTCAATGCGCTGCTGACCTGGACCGGCATCGGCCGCCAGCCCTTCTTCGCCGGCGAGACGCAAGCGCTGGCCACAGTGGCTGCCGTCAACATCTGGCGCCACATGGGGCTGGTGGCGCTGCTGTTCCTGGCGGGGCTGCAGAACATCCCGCGCTACCTCTACGAGGCCGGCGCGCTCGAAGGCGCCACCGAGTGGCAGATGTTCTGGCGCATCACGCTGCCGCTGCTGCGCCCGGTGATGGTGTTCGTGCTGGTGACGAGTGTCACGGGCTCGTTCCAGATCTTCGACACGGTGGCGGTGGCGACCAACGGCGGGCCGCTCGAATCGACCCGCGTGATCGTCCACTACATCGTCCAGAACGCCTTCAGCTTCTACAAGATGGGCTACGCCTCGGCGATGTCGATGACGCTGTGCCTGGTGATGGTGCTCTACACGATGCTGCAGATGCGCATCCTGCGGGCTAACGAAAACGACCTGGCATGAAACTCAACCCTTCCCGTGCCTTCGCCTGGGCCTGCCTGCTGGCGATGCTGGCGCTGACCGTGGTGCCGCTGTGGGTGGTGGTGAAGACCGCGCTCACGCCGTCGCAGGACGTGTTCAGCCAGGCCGCGCAGCTCTGGCCCGACGCGCCGACGCTGCGCAACTTCACCCGCGTGCTCGGCCTCGTCTCGCACGAGGAGAGCCTGGCGATGGGCGGCTCGGGCGCGGAGGTGCATTTCCTGCGCGCCGTCGGCAACTCCCTGCTGTTCACCGGGATCATCGTCACGCTGCAGGTGCTGACGAGTTCGATGGCCGCCTATGCGTTCGCCCGGCTGCGGTTTCCGGGGCGCGACGTGCTGTTCGGGTTGTTCGTCGCCTCGATGATGATCCCGGGCGTCGTCACCTTCATCCCGAACTTCATCCTCATCAAGGATCTCGGCTGGCTGAACACCATGGCCGGCATGGTGGCGCCGTTCTGCCTGATGTCGGGCTTCGGTATCTTCTTCCTGCGCCAGTTCTTCCTGTCGATCCCGCGGGATCTGGAGGAGGCGGCGATCCTGGAAGGTGCCTCGCCGCTGCGGGTGTTCTGGCGCATCGTGCTGCCGCTGTCCACCGCGCCGCTGGCCACGCTGGCCATGCTCACCTCGATCAACATGTGGAACGAGTTCTTCTGGCCGTTCCTCGTCGCCAAGGACGAGACGATGCAGGTGCTGACCGTCGCATTGCAGTCCTTCAAGTCCCAGACCCCGCAAGGCTCGCCCGACTGGAGCGGCCTGATGGCTGCGACCGCGCTGGCCGTGATCCCGGTGCTGGTGCTGCTGATGCTGTTCGGCCGCAAGGTGGTCGAGTCGGTGCAGTTCAGCGGCAGCAAATGAAATTTCCCCCGCCCCTGACCTCTGATGAAGGAGACAAGTCGATGAAGAACCGTCACATTGCCCTGGCCGTGGCCACCCTGCTCGCTGCGGCTGGCAGCGCCCACGCCGTCGAGATCAAGTACGTCCTGTGGGACTCGAACCAGCGCCCGGCCTACCAGAGCTGCGCCAACGAGTTCCAGAAACAGAACAAGGACATCACCATCAAGATCACCCAGCAGGGCTGGGACGACTACTGGACCGGCATCTCCACCGGCTTCATCTCCGGCACCGCCCCGGACGTGTTCACCAACCACCTGGCCAAGTACCCCGAGTTCGCCAAGAACAACCAGCTCGTCGACCTCGCGCCCTTCATCCAGCGCGACAAGGTCGATGTCGGCATGTACTCCGCCGGCCTCTACGACATCTGGGGCCGCGGCGGCAAGCAGTTCGGCCTGCCCAAGGACTGGGACACGATCGGCATGATCGTCAACATGGACCTGGCCAAGAAGGCGGGCGTCTCGGCGGCTGACCTCCAGAACATGACCTGGAACCCCAAGGACGGAGGCAGCTTCGAGCAGGTCGTCAAGAAGCTCACCACCGACGCCGCCGGCAACAGCGCCGCCTCGGCCAAGTTCGACAAGTCCAAGGTCGCGGTCTACGGCTACCAGAACCCGGGCTCGGGCGGCATGATGGGCCAGACCGAGTGGAGCCACTTCGCGGTGTCGAACGGCTTCAAGTTCCAGGACAAGCCCTGGGACGCCAAGTATTACTACGACGACCCGAAGCTGGCCGAGACGATGGCGTGGCTGGCCGGTCTGTCGGGCAAGGGCCTGTCGGCCACCGCCGAGGACGTGAGCAAGCTCGGCTCCGACGCGATGTTCATCGCCGGCAAGGCCGCCATCGTGCCGCAGGGCTCGTGGATGATCACCCACTTCGCCAGCAACGCGAAGTTCCCCTACGCCTGGGTGCCGCTGCCCAAGGGCTCGATCGGCCAGCGCGCCACGATGTTCAACGGCCTGGCCGACTCGATCTGGGTCGGCTCGAAGAACAAGGAAGAGGCGTGGAAGTGGGTCAAGTTCCTCGGCTCGCCGGCCTGCCAGGACATCGTGGCCCGCGCGGGCGTCGTGTTCCCGGCGGTGAAGGGCATGCCGGAGAAGGCGATCGCGGCGCAGAAGGCCAAGGGCGTCGATTCGTCGGCCTTCCTGGAAATGACCAAGGGCAAGACCTTCCTGGCCCCGATCGCCGACAACGGCTCGCAGGTCAACGACATCATGGACAACGCCATGCAGGCCATCCTGCGCGGCAAGGGTGAGGCCGCGGCGGTGCTGAAGGACGCGGGCGCCAAGGTCAACGTGGTCGTCAAGCAGTAAGCCCCAGCCACCCGTCCTGATCTGTCAATTTCTGTCTCCTCGGGCCTTCGCCGGCCCAGGTTCACCGGCCCGTCACGTCCAGTCCGGGCCGGTTTTTTTCAAGGACACCCCGTTCATGACCGCCCCGAACCGTCGCCTGAAGATCACGCTCATCGGTGCCGGCAGCACCGTGTTCACCCGCAACCTGCTCGGTGACCTGCTGTCCTACCCGGAACTGGCCGGCGCCGAGATCGCGTTGCACGACATCGACGCCCACCGCCTCGGCCTGTCCGAGCAGGTCGCGCACCGCATCGCGGGCGCGCTCGGCGTCTCGCCCGTCATCACCGCCAGCACCGACCGCCGCGCCGCGCTCGACAGCGCCCGCTTCGTGCTCAACACCATCCAGGTCGGCGGCTACAAGCCCGCCACCGTCACCGACTTCGAGATCCCGAAGCGCTACGGCTTGGAGCAGACCATCGGCGACACGCTGGGCATCGGCGGCATCATGCGCGGCCTGCGCACCATCCCCGTGATGCTGGACATGCTGCGCGACATGGAGGACGTGTGTGCCGACGGCGCCGTCCACCTGAACTACGTCAACCCGATGGCGATGCTCACCTGGGCACTGAACCGGGCGTCCACCCGCATCCCGACTGTCGGCCTGTGCCACAGCGTGCAGCACACGGCGGCCGAGCTGGCCCGCGACCTCGGCATCCCGGTGGACGAGATCGACTACCACTGCGCCGGCATCAACCACATGTCGTTCTACCTGCGCTTCGAGCACCGGGGCGTGGACCTGTACCCGCGCCTGCGCGAGATCCACCGCACCGGGGCGATGCCGGACTGGAACCGCGTGCGCTACGAGATGCTGCACCAGCTCGGCCATTTCCCGACCGAGTCCAGCGAGCACTTCGCCGAGTACGTGCCGTGGTTCATCAAGCAGGGCCGCGAGGATCTGCTGAAGCAGTTCAACATCCCGCTCGACGAATACCCCGGCCGCTGCCAGGTGTTCGAACACGCCTGGCCCTACATCGAGCGCGAGCTGCAGACGCCCGGCTCGCAGGACAGCGCCGCGCTGCTAGCCCAACTGCGTGCGGCGAACATCCATGTCATGCCGCGCGAGATCGACGGCGCCGGCCAGATGATCGACGGCCTGCGCCAGATCACGCGCAGCGTCGAGTACGGCAGCGCGATCATCCATTCCATCGTCACCGGCCAGCCGCGGGTCATCAACGGCAACGTCCTCAACGACCGGCTGATCGACAACCTGCCGGAGGGCTGCGCGGTCGAGGTGCCGTGTCTGGTGGACCACCACGGCGTGCAGCCGACGCGGGTCGGGCGGCTGCCGGTGCAGCTCGCGGCGCTGATGCGCACGAACGTGAACGTGCAGGAGATGGTGGTGGAGGCCATCCTCGGCCAGCGCCGCGACCATGTGTACCATGCCGCGATGCTCGACCCGCACACTGCGGCGACGCTCGACCTGTCGCAGATCCGCGCGATGGTCGACGAGCTGCTGACGGCCCACCGCGCGGTGCTGCCGGAGTTTCTTCACCCCTGACGATCCGATCTCGCCATGCCGCCAGCCCCGCTCCTGACCACGTCGCCCACCAGTGCCGAGGTGGCCCGCAGGGCCGGGGTGTCGCGCACGACGGTGTCCTTCGTGCTCAACGGCGTGCGCAACCGCGGCATCAGCGAGGCCACCCACGCCCGCGTGCTGGCGGTGGCGGACGAACTGGGCTACCGCCCCAACATCGCGGCGCGCACGCTGGCGGGTGGCGCGTCGGCCACGGTCGGTCTGGTGATGCCGCAGGCGACCCACCTCTACGACGACGTCTTCCTCGCCCACCTCGTCGGCTCGATCAACGAGGCGTGTCACCGCGCCGGCCTGAAGATGCTGATCGAGTCCACCGACGGCGAGGGCCGCGAGCCGGGCGGCTTTGTCGATCTGGTGCGCAGCCGGCGCATTGACGGGCTGATCGTCGTCAACCTGCGCCGCAGCGAACATGACCACCTGCGCCAGATCGCCGCGGCTGGCATCCCGCTGGTCGTGCTGGGCAGCGGGCGCGACGGCACGGGCGACTTCCACACCCTGGGCACCGACAACCACCGCGGCGCCACGCTCGCGGTCAACCATCTGCTCGACCTCGGGCACCGCTGCATCGGGCACGTCGGCTTCGCACCATCGGAATTCCACTCGGTCCACGGGCGCGAAAGCGGCTGGCGCGATGCCCTGGTGGCCCGCGGCCTCACGCCGGCACCGTCCTGGGTCGCGCACGCCGACATCAGCGCCGATAGCGGCTGGCGGGCGACACGCGAGCTGCTGGCGCGTGGCGTGCCGTTCACGGCGCTGTTCGTCGGCAACGACACGGTGGCCTTCGGCGCGTTGCGGGCATTGCGCGAGGCGGGGCGGCGTGTGCCGGACGATGTGGCGGTGGTGGGCTACGACGACCTGCCGCTGGCGCCGTTCGCCGAACCGCCGCTGACGACGATCCGCACCGATCCGATTGCCCACGGGCGCGAGGCGATGGACCGGCTGCTGGCGCTGATGGCGGGGCAGGGCGGGGTGGCTGCGCACCGGGACATCGGGGCGTCGCTGGTGGTGCGGGTGTCGTGTGGTGCGGGTCGCCGGTGACTGGCTGGTGACTGGTCGGTCCGCGTGTGCTGCACGTAGACTCCCGGCATGACCGATCCTGTTGTCCGAATGGCCACGGCGCTCGCGCTGGCGCTGGGTGCTGTGCCTGCACAAGCCGACGAAGTCCTTGTGGCCGTCGCTGCCAACTTCGCCGCCCCGATGACCCGTCTCGCCGAGGCGTTCACCGCCGCGACCGGCCACACCCTCAAGCTCGCCAGCGGCTCCACCGGCAAGTTCTACAGCCAGATCGTGTCTGGGGCGCCGTTCGAGGTGCTGCTGTCCGCGGATGACACCACGCCGAAGCGCCTGATCGCCGAGGGCCATGCGGTGGCGGGCAGCGCGTTCACCTATGCGGTCGGGCAGCTCGTGCTGTGGAGCGCCACGCCGGGGCTGGTCGATGCGCAGGGGGCGGTGCTCGCTTCGGGGCGTTTCCAGAAGATCGCCATTGCCAGCCCGAAGACGGCGCCGTACGGCCGTGCCGCGATGGAGGTGCTCGTCGCGCTGGGTCTGGAGGGGCCGCTGTCGCTGAAGCTGGTCACCGGCGAGTCGGTCGCGCAGGCCTACCAGTTCGTCGCCACCGGCAACGCCGAACTCGGCTTCGTCGCGCTGTCGCAGGTGAGCGTGCCGGGCAAGGCGCCGGTGGGGTCGATGTGGCGTGTGCCGGCCTCATTGCACGCGCCGATGCGCCAGGACGCCGTGCTGCTCAAGGCGGGCGCGGGCAAGCCGGCGGCGGCCGCGCTGCTGCAATGGCTGCGCACCGAGCCGGCGCAGGCGGTGATCCAGTCCTATGGCTATGTGCGTGGATGAGTGTGAATGAGCGACGCTGACTGGAGCGCCATCCGCCTGACCGCCACGCTCGCGGCGGTGACCACCGCGCTGCTGCTGCTGGTCGGCACACCGCTGGCGTGGTGGCTGGCGCGCACCGGCTCGCGGCTGAAGCCCGTCATTGGCGCCGTGGTGACCCTGCCGCTGGTGCTGCCGCCGACGGTGCTGGGCTTCTATCTGCTGCTGCTCACCGGCCCGCACGGCGCGGTCGGGCAGATGACCGAGGCCTTCGGGCTGGGGCGGCTGCCGTTCACCTTCGGCGGGCTGGTGGTGGCGTCGGTGCTGTATTCGATGCCCTTTGTCGTGCAGCCGCTGCAGCAGGCCTTCGAGGCGATCCCCGAGGCGCTGCTCGAAGCGGCGGCCACGTTGCGCGCCGGACCGTGGGACCGCTTCGTCTCGGTGGCGCTGCCGCTGGCGCGGCCGGGGCTGCTGACCGGCGCGGTGCTCGGCTTCGCGCACACGGTGGGGGAGTTCGGCGTGGTGCTGATGATCGGCGGCAACATCCCCGGCGAGACCCGTGTGCTGTCGGTGGCGATCTATGACCATGTCGAGGCGGCCGAGTTCGCCGACGCGCACCGGCTCGCGGCGGGCATGGTGGCCTTCGCGCTGGTGGTGCTGGTGACGCTCTATGCGATCCAGCGCTCGGCGCGCGCTGCGGAGGCGCGGCGGTGATCGAGGCGCGGCTCACGCTGGCGCGGCGCGACTTCGTGCTGGAGGTGGCGCTGGCCTTGCCGTCGCAGGGGGTGAGTGCGCTGTTCGGTCCGTCGGGCTGCGGCAAGACGACGCTGCTGCGCGCGCTGGCCGGACTGGAGCGGGCGACCGGACGGGTCGCGCTGAACGGCCAGATCTGGCAGGACGACGCGGCTGGCGCTGTCTTCGTGCCGACCCACCAGCGCCCGATCGGCTACGTGATCCAGGAGGCGGCGCTGTTCCCGCACCTCGACGTGCGCCGCAACCTCGACTACGGCCAGCGCCGCATCGCCCCCGCCGAGCGCCACATCGCGCTGGACCAGGCGGTGGAGCTGCTCGGCATCGGCGCGCTGATGGAGCGCCGTCCCGCCACGCTCTCCGGCGGCGAGCGCCAGCGGGTGGCCATCGCCCGTGCATTGGCGACGAGTCCGCGGCTGCTGCTGATGGACGAGCCGCTGGCGGCGCTGGACGCGGCGCGCAAGGCCGAGATCCTGCCCTACCTCGAACGCCTGCACCGTGCCATGGCATTGCCCATCGTCTACGTGACCCATGCACTGGACGAGGTGGCGCGGCTGGCGGACCACCTGGTGCTGCTGCAGGCCGGGTGCGTGCTGGCCGAAGGCGGGGTGGCGGACCTGTTCGCGCGCACCGACCTGCCGCTGGGCCGGCAGGACGAGGCGGGCGCCGTGCTGGAGGCGACCGTCGCCGCGCACGATCTGCCCTATGGCCTGACGCGCATTGCCGTGTCCGGCGGCAGCCTGTGGCTTGGCGCGGTCGAGCAGCCGCCGGGCACGCCGGTGCGGGTCCGCGTGCTGGCCCGCGATGTCAGCATCGCCCGCGATGCGCCGCAGCACAGCAGCATCCTGAACGTGCTGCCGGTGACGCTGGAGCGGCTGGAGGCCGAGGGGCGCACGGTGCTGCTGCGGCTGCGCCTGGGCGGGCGCGGTGACCCGGCGGCGGCCACGCTGCTCGCCCGCATCACCCGCCGCAGCGTCGACACGCTGGGGCTGCAGCCTGGCGACCGGCTCCACGCCCAGATCAAGGGTGTGGCCTTGATGGGCTGACGGCGTGTTGCGCCGCAGCGCCTGTCCGCTGCCCATTCGCCGTCCATCCGCTCCGTGTTTTCCCTCGTTGCGGGTCCAACCCCGGGGAGACCGCGTTGACAGGCCGAAATCGATTGCGTTAAATTGTGCAGGTGGCAAGTAATACGATTTACTCGCGCCTCTCGATGCCCGAAAACCACCAACTCTTTCCGGAGTGAGACGATGAAGTTCAGCCCCAAGCTTCTGGCCGTGGCCGCCCTGCTGGCCGCCTCGCAGGCCGCCCTGGCTGCCGACGTGCTGCGTGTCTGGCACCACGGCGGACGCGCCGACAACGAGCGCGAGCGCATGGCGCAGCTCATCGAGAAGTGGAACAAGGCCAACCCCGGCACGCCCGCCAAGCTGGAGATCCAGCCGGAGGGCTCCTACAACGAGCAAGTGCAGGCCGCGGCGCTGTCGGGCAACCTGCCCGACCTGCTGGACCTGGACGGCCCGAACTACGCCAACTACGCCTGGTCGGGCTACATCGCGCCGCTGAACGGGCTGGTGTCGGCCAAGACGCTGAGCGACATGCTGCCCTCGCTGATCAACCAGGGCACCTACCCGCCGGACGGCAAGATCTACTGCCTGGGCCAGGGCGACTCGGGTCTGTCGATCTGGGGCCGCAAGTCGCTGCTGGAGGCCGCCAAGGTCCGCATCCCGAAGGGCGTCGATGACGCCTGGACGGCCGCCGAGTTCGAGGACGCGCTGGCCAAGCTGTCCAAGCTGCCGGGCATGAAGTACGCGCTGGACGTGAAGCTGAACTACGGCCAGGGCGAGTGGTACACCTACGGCTTCAGCCCCTGGGTGCAGTCGATGGGCGGTGACCTGATCGACCGCAAGAGCTGGAAGGCCGACGGCACGATGAACGGCCCGGCCGCCGTCAAGGCGCTGACGATGCTGCAGGGCTTCGTCAAGAAGGGCTACATCGCCCCGGCCAGCGAAGGCGACGACAGCTTCTACGGCAAGAAGATCACGGCGCTGTCCTTCGTCGGTCACTGGATGTGGCCGGCGCACAGCAAGGCTTTCGGCAATGACCTCGTGCTGCTGCCCATGCCCAAGTTCGGCGCCAAGGCGGTCACCGGCAACGGCGGCTGGGCCTGGTCGATCAACGCCAAGAGCAAGCAGAAGGAAGCCACCGGCAAGCTGCTGGACTTTATGCTGAGCACTGACAGCGTGGCGGAGCTGTCCACCGCGATGGGCGGCGTGCCAGGCGTGAAGTCGGCGGCGCCGAAGGTCGAGCTGTACAAGGCGGGCGGTCCGCTGTCGCTGTACATCGACCAGCTCGCCAAGGTCAGCGTGGCCCGTCCGGCCCACCCGGCCTATCCGACGATCACCGCGGCGTTTGCCAAGGCCGTGGCCGATACGGTCGATGGT
The DNA here is from genome assembly GCF_034519685.1 of Sphaerotilus sp. Classification (GTDB taxonomy): domain Bacteria; phylum Pseudomonadota; class Gammaproteobacteria; order Burkholderiales; family Burkholderiaceae_C; genus Sphaerotilus. Next base: position 1,296,121 of record NZ_JAXHOF010000006.1, read on the forward strand.
GGCGACGTGAAGAAGGCGCTCGACACGGCGGCCAAGAAGGTCGACCAGGACATCGCCGACAACAAGGGCTACAAGCCGTTCGGCAAGTAAACCCCTGGTTGTTCGGGCCGGCAGCGATGGCGCTGCCGGCCCGGTTGTCTCGATGGTCCCGAAGGATTCCCCATGCTTGCCGTGCGACAGCAGACCACGCTGCGCCCGTGGCTGTTTCTCAGCCCGGCGCTGGCGCTGATCCTGCTTTTCATCGTGCTGCCGTTCCTGTTGACGGTGGCGTTTTCTTTCACCGACCAGCGACTGGTCCCGAACCCGAACATGCCGACCGAGTGGATCGGCTGGCGCAACTACGCGCGTGTCTTCGAGAACGAGGACTTCGTGCGCACGCTGCTCAACACGGCGTACTTCACGGTGCTGGTGGTGCCGCTGCAGTGTGGCCTCGGGCTGGCAGTGGCGATGCTGATCAACGCGAAACTGCCGATGCGGCAGCTGTTCCGCGGTATCTATTTCCTGCCGACCGTGATCTCGATGGTCGTCGTGTCGGTGATCTGGTTCTCGCTGTTCCAGATGAGCGGCTTCTTCAACACGCTGCTGAACGCGCTGACCTTCGGCCTCGTCGATCCGGTGGACTGGCTCGGCAACCCGGCGACCGCCATGCCGGCGCTCGTGCTGATGTCGGCCTGGCAGGGGTTCCCGTTTCAGATGGTGGTGTATCTGGCGGGACTGCAGAGCATCAACACCGACCTCTATGAAGCCGCGCGGCTCGACGGCGCCAACCGCTGGAACGAGTTCTGGCACATCACCTTCCCGGGCCTGCTGAACACGCACATCCTGGTCGTGATGACGACGACCATCCTGGCGTTCAAGCTGTTCACCCAGGTCGAGCTGCTGACCAAGGGTGGCCCGTCCGGCGTCACCGACACGCTGGTGCGCTTCATCTATCTCACCGGTTTCCGCGAAGGCAAGGTCGGCATCGCGGCCGCCGCAGCGGTGGTGTTTTTCCTGATCGTGCTGGCGATCAGCATGGTCCAACGTCGCCTCGTCAAGGAAGAGAGGGCCATCGAATGAGCACCCGCGTCGAGAGACTGTTTCTCATCATCATCGCCTTGGTGCTGCTGGCCTTCGTGCTGGCGCCGCTGATGCTGATGGTCGCCACCTCGCTCAAGGCCGACGAGCAGCAGATCCTGCTCGACTTCGGCAACTGGCGTGCCTTCTGGGTCGACCCGTCGCAGATCTCGCTGGAGAACTTCCGGCAGGTGCTGAACGACACCACTTCGCCGGTGCCGCGCTACCTGATGAACTCGGCGCTGATCGTCGTGAGCATCGTCGTGTTCGGCGTGTTCGTGAACTCGCTGGCGGCGTATGCGCTGGCGCGGATCAGCTTCCCCGGCCGCAACTGGATCGTGGTGGCGGTGATCTCGCTCATCATCATCCCGATGGAGGCGCTGGCGGTGCCGATGCTCTTGATGATGAACCAGGTCGGCTGGGTCGATACCTACCAAGCCCAGATCGTCCCCTTCATCGCCCACCCGTTCTCGATCTTCCTGTTCTACCAGTTCTTCGCCAAGATCCCGAAGGACTACGACGAGGCCGCCTTCCTCGATGGCGCCTCGCACCTGAAGATCTACTGGCAGATCATCATGCCGCTGTCGCTGCCGGCGATCGCCACGGTGGCGATCCTGCAGAGCCTGGAGTACTGGAACGCCTTCCTGTGGCCGCTGATGGTCACGCGCGGCGCGGAAGTGCGACCGGTGGCGTTGGCACTCGCCCAGTTCTTCGGCACGCCGCCGCCGATCTGGGGTGACGTGATGGCCTTCTCGGTGCTGATGTCGGCGCCGGTCCTGGGGGTGTATCTGCTGTTCCAGCGCTGGTTCATCCAGTCGGCCATGGGCAGCGGGGTCAAGGGCTGAGACCCGGGGGAAGGCGACGATGCTTGCACTGCAAGACCAATGGATCTGGGACTTCTGGACCCACCGCGTCGGCGAGGTCGGCGACAGCGGGGAGACCTGCTGGCACATCTGGTTCCTGAAGGCGGACAAGTCGCTCGGTGACGAGTCCTTGCGCCACTGGAACGTGACGCAGGGCCATGCGGTCAGCACCGACCTGGTGAACTGGACCCACCTGGGCACCAGCTTTGCGCCGGCCGCCTCGCCGGCCTGGGACGACAAGACGGTGTGGACCGGCTCGGTCGTGCGTGATGATGCGGGCGGCTGGCACCAGTTCTACACCGGCACAGGCTCGGCTGAAAACGGCCGCCGCCAGCGCATCGGCCACGCCACCAGCGTGGACGGCCACCACTGGCAGCGGGTTGGCGACGGCCTGGTGCTGGATCTGGTGGATGGCGATCCAGTCAGCGCGCTGTACGAGGAATACGTGCTGCCGGACGGTGGCCCGTGGGACGGCCGGGCGATGCGCGACCCGTGGGTGATGCGCGACCCGGACGGCGAGGGCTGGCTGATGGTCTTCACCGCCCGCGTGCCGGGTGGCGAGGAGCTGAACACCCGCGGCGCGATCGGTCTGGCGCGCTCGCCGGACCTGCAGACGTGGACGCTGTGCCCGCCGGTGTTCGCCGGCGACTTCGGCCAGCTCGAAGTGCCGCAGGTGTTGCAGATCGGTGGGCGCTGGTACTGCTTCTTCTGCAACGCCGGCGAGCACTGGTCGCAGGATTACGCCGCGCGGCACCTCGCCGCCAGCGGCCAGTCGCCGGTCTGGGGCACGCACTACCTGATGGCCGAGCACCCGCTCGGGCCGTGGCGGGTCGGGCCGGCGCCGTTCCTGGATGGCGACCTGCCGTGCCGCCGCTACGCCGGGCGCATCGTCGAGACCGATCAAGGCCCCGCGCTGATGGCGTTCCACTACTGGCAGGCCGACGGCACCTTCGCCGGCACGGTCTGCGACCCGATGCCGCTGGGCGTCGATGCGGATACGGGTGCGCTCTCGCTGCGCCCGTCCCGCTGAACATTCGACATACGAGGAGGCCGACATGGCCAGCGTCACACTGCGGGGCATCCGCAAGTCCTACGACAACAGCGTCGAGGTCATCAAGGGCGTGGATCTGGATGTCCGCGACGGCGAGTTCATGGTCTTCGTCGGCCCGTCGGGCTGCGGCAAGAGCACCATGATGCGCATGATCGCCGGGCTGGAAAGCATCACGGCCGGCGAGCTGAAGATCGGCGACCAGGTCGCCAACGACCTGCCGGCACCGATGCGCGGCGTGGCCATGGTGTTCCAGAGCTACGCGCTCTATCCGCACATGACCGTCGCCGAGAACATGGGCTTCAGCCTGAAGATGGCCAAAGTCCCGAAGGCGCAGGCCAGAGAGCAGGTCGAGCAGGCCGCCAAGGTGCTGCAGATCACCCACCTGCTGGACCGCACGCCCAAGGCGCTGTCCGGCGGCCAGCGCCAGCGCGTGGCGATCGGCCGCGCCATCGTGCGCAAGCCGGCGGTGTTCCTCTTCGACGAGCCGCTGTCGAACCTGGACGCCGGCCTGCGGGTGCAGATGCGCGTCGAGCTGACCAAGCTGCACCGCGAACTCGGCTCGACGATGGTCTACGTCACCCACGACCAGGTCGAGGCGATGACCATGGGCGACCGCATCGCCGTGTTCAACGGCGGCATCATCGAGCAGGTCGGCACGCCCCTGGAGCTGTACCAGCGCCCGGCCAATGTCTTCGTCGCCCAGTTCATGGGCAGCCCGAAGATGAATGTGCTGCCGGCGGCCACCGCCGCGTGGCACCCGGCGGCGGCCGGGGCGTCGCAGGTCGGCATCCGGCCGGAGTCGCTGGTGCCGAGCGATCCGGCGGCGGGCCAGCGTGGCTGGGCGGCGCGCATCGACCTGACCGAGCACCTGGGCGACACGGTGCTGGTCTATGCGCGTGTGGACGGCGTCGAGCAGCCGCTCAGCCTGAAGCTGTCCGCAGAAGAGGCCGGTCCCTGGCAGGCCGGCATGGCGGTGACGCTGAGCCCGAAGCCGGGCGCGCTGCACCTGTTCGACGCGCAGGGCCGGCGCAGCGGCTCAGTCTGAGCGGCGGCGGGCCACCGAGGCCCGCTCGACCAGCGGGCAGTGCAGCAGCGTGCGCCCGCGTGGCAGTGGTTCCACGCCCAGCAGGGCGCGCATGCCGCGCCGCCCCATCTCGTGGTGCGGCAGCTGCATGGTGGTGAGCGTCGGGCGCAGGTGGGCGGCGATCACCTCCTGGTTGTCGAAGCCGAGGATCGACAGGTCGTCGGGAATGCGCAGGCCGAGTGCGCGTGCCGCCTCGTAGGCGCCCATCGCGGCGCGGTCGTTCAGGCAGAACAGCGCGGTCGGCCGGTCCGGGCGCTGCAGCAGGTCCATCGCGCCCTCGAAGCCCGCCTCCTGCCAGCCATGGATTTTCACCAGCAGCGCGGGGTCCGCCGCCAGCCCGGCGTGCGCGTGCGCATCGCGCCAGCCCTGGATGCGCAGCGTCGCTGCCACCGAGTCGTCGAGGTTGTCGATGACGCCGATGCGGTGGTGGCCGTGTGCGAGCAGGTGCGCGGTGGCTTCGAGGCCTCCGCGGTGCTCGTCCGGCACGACGGCGGGGACGCGGTCGTCCTCGCTGTAGGCGTTGACCAGCACCACCGGAAACCCCGCCAGCAGCGGCGGTAGCGTGATCGCCTTGTGCGACATCGCCGCCAGGATGATCGCGTCCACCTGGTGCTGTAGCAGCGCGCCGAGGGCCTCCTGCTCCAGATCGCTCTGGTGGTCGGTGTTGACCATCATCAGGATGCGCCGGTGCTGCCAGGCCACGTCCTGCGCGCCGCGCACGATCTGGCCAGCGAACGGCGTGGTGGCGATCTCGTCGGTGACGAAGCCGATCAGGTTCGAGGTGCCCTGGCGCAGGGCGCGGGCCATCGCGTTGGGGCGGTAGCCGAGGCTGGCCACGGCCTGCCAGACGCGGTCGCGGGTTTCCTGCGGGATGCTGACCTCCGCGCGCTTGTTCAGCACGAAGGACACCGTGGTCTGCGAGACCTGCGCCGCGCGGGCGACGTCCTGCATGGTGATGCGCGCCGGGCGCGGGCGCGGTGGCGCAGAGGGTGGCTGGGCAGCAGGGGATTCCGACATGCCACGCAGCTTAGCGGCTCAGCGGCTGTGCGAGCTGAGCGAGCCGAAACGCTGGTCCTGCTGGTGTGCGAGGGCCTGCCCGATCAGGGCGCGCCGCTGCAGCGCCAGGTCGCTGACCAGCGCGTCGATCATCACCGTCTGCATCAGCCGCGACACCATCGGCACCAGCGCCTGCGCATCGTCCGGGTGGTCGACCGGCAGCACGATGTCGGCCAGCCGTGCCAGCTCGCTGCGCTGCGGACACATCGTGATCACCCGGGTGCCGGCGTGGCGGGCGCGCGCCACCGCCTCGTTGATCGAGTCCAGCTCGCCCGAGTTCGACAGCACCAGCAGCACATCCTCGGCGCCGAGGTAGATCGAGGTCAGGTTCTGCTGCTGCGCGTCGGTGCGTGCCAGCGCGGCCAGACCGAGCCGGCCGAGCTTGTGCTGCGCGTCCTCGGCGGCGAGGGCGGCGCTGCCGGTGCCGTAGACCTCGATGCGGCGCGCAGCGGCCAGCGCGGCCACGGCCCGCTCGAACACATCCGGGTGCAGCCGGTCGCGCAGCCCGATCAGCGCCGAGATCGAGTTGTCGAAGACCTTGCCGATGCGCTCGGCGGTCGGGTCGTCGGCGCTGACCTCGCGGTGGGCGACCTTGGTGGTGCCCGACAGGCCCGAGCCCAGGCGCAGCTTGAAATCCACCAGCCCCTTGAAGCCCAGCGAGCGGCAGAAGCGCATCACGGTGGGCGTGCTCACGCCGCAGCGTTCGGCGATGCGGGCGATCGAGTCGCTCATCCAGGCGCGCGGCGCGGACAGCAGATCCTGCGCGACGATGCGCTCGGCCGCCGAGAGCTTGTCCATCGAGGCGCGGATGTCCACCAGCAGCGGGCCGGCGCCGTGGTCGGCGGTGAGGTGGTCGTCGAGCATCGCGGAGGCGCCGCGCAGGCCCGCCCGCGGCGCCGTCACGATCCAGGTCGGCACGCGGGCCAGCCAGGGCTGGAAGCGCCCCTTGGCCTCGAAGCGGGCGCGGAAGGCCGATTGTGCGAAGAAGCCAGCGATCTGCGGCACGATGCCGCCGCCGATGTAGACGCCGCCCTGCGCGCCCAGGGTCAGCGCGAGGTTGCCGGCGGCGGTGCCCAGCATGGCGCAGAACATCGACAGCGCCTGGTGCGCCACCGGGTCCGGCACATCGGCGAGTGCCGCTGCCGAAATCTCCGGTGCGCGGCGGCTGGCGGGCTGGTGGCCGCTGCGCAGGGCGAGTGCCTCGTAGGTCAGCTCCAGCCCGGAGGCGGAGATCAGCCGTTCGCCCGAGACATGGCCGTAGCGCTGGCGGGCATGTGCCACGACGAGGGCCTCGTCGGCATCCTGTGCGGCGTAGCTGGCGTGGCCGCCCTCGGTGGTGAGGCTGACGTTGCGGTCCTGGAACGGCACCAGCGCCGACACGCCCAGCCCCGTGCCCGGACCGATCACGCCGATCACCGCACCGGGCAGCGGATCGCCGCCGCCGATCTGGATGCGCTCGTGCGGGTCGAGCCGGGTCAGGCCCATCGCGAGTGCGGTGTAGTCGTTGATCGCCAGCAGGGTCTGCAGGCCGAAGGTGCGCCGCATGGCCTCGACCGAGAACTCCCACGGGTGGTTGGTCAGCTTGATCTGGTCGCCCGAGATCGGGTTGGGCAGCGACAGCGCGGCATGCCGCACGCGGGCGATCTGCTGTCCGTGCAGGAAGGTCCGCACGGCCGACTCCAGGCTGTCGTGGGTCGCGCAGGCCAGCACGGCCGTGCCGCCGAAACACCCCGGCGCCGTCTCCAGCGCGAAGCGGATGTTGCTGGCCCCGACGTCGGCCAGCAGGCGTGGTCCGTCGGGATAGGGCAGTGCGGCTGGATGAGGACTCATGGTGATGAATGGTAATGAAATTACATTGAAACTCAAGCGATCCTTGCGCAGGCAAGGATCGGCACTTCTGGTGCATTTCGGGCAGTCGATCTGAACGCAAACGATACCGATGGCAGTACAAACCAGACTACGCCCAAATGCAAACGATTGAATTGCCTGTTTTTTGAGCACACAAAATGCGGGTTTTCACTAGTTCTGGAGGTGCTGTAAGAAAATTACAGTGTGATCCGTGGCGTGGATTGCCACAGACAACAGGAGACAGGCCATCATGTCCATCACGTACAAGCAAGTTGCCGCGGGCGTCGCCCTGGCGTTCGGCGGTCTGGTCAGCGCACACGCGGCCACCATCACGATCTCGTGCGGCAACAACGCCGCCGACGTCGAGTTCTGCGGCAAGTTCGCCGAAGAGTGGGGCAAGAAGAACGGCCACACGGTCAAGATGTACACCCCGCCGGCCAGCACGACCGACAACCTGGCCCTGCTGCGCCAGCAGTTCGCTGCCAAGTCGTCGGACCTGGACGTCATCATGATCGACGTGGTGTGGCCTGGCGTGATCAAGGACCACCTGGTCGACCTGAAGAAGTATTCCAAGGGTGTCGAGAAGGACCACTTCCCCGCGATCGTCGCCAACAACACCGTGGACGGCAAGCTGCTGGGCATGCCCTGGTTCACCGACGCCGGCCTGCTGTTCTACCGCAAGGACCTGCTGGCCAAGCACGGCGTGAAGGTGCCGCAGACCTGGGAAGAGCTGGCCGCTGGCGCCAAGAAGATCCAGGACGGCGAGCGCGCCACCGACAAGGACTTCCAGGGCTTCGTGTTCCAGGCCAAGGCCTATGAAGGCCTGACCTGCGACGCGCTGGAGTGGGTCTACAGCTACGGCGGCGGCACCATCATCGACAGCAAGGGCAACATCACGATCAACAACCCGCAGGCGGCCAAGGCGCTGGACCAGGCGGCGTCGTGGATCGGCACCATCGCCCCGCAAGGCGTGCTGAACTACGGCGAGGAAGACTCGCGTGGCGTGTGGCAGAACGGCAAGGCTGCCTTCATGCGCAACTGGCCGTACGCTTGGTCGCTGGGCCAGGCCGCCGACAGCCCGATCAAGGACAAGATCGGCGTGGCTGCTCTGCCGGCGGGCACGGGTCCGGGCGCCAAGAAGGCGGCGACCCTGGGTGGCTGGCAGCTGGCGGTCAACAAGTACTCGAAGAACGTCGACGCTGCGGCTTCGCTCGCGCTGTACATGACCAGCGCCGAGATCCAGAAGAAGCGTGCCGTGGGTGGTTCGTACAACCCGACGATCCCGGCCCTGTACAAGGACGGCGACATCGCCAAGGCGAACCCGTTCATGGTCGAGCTGCTCGACGTGTTCACCAACGCCGCTGCCCGTCCGGCCACCGCCACCGGCCTGAAGTACCCGGAAGTGTCGAACGCGTTCTGGGACGCCACCCACGACGTGCTGTCCAAGAAGTCGACCGGCACGGAAGCGGTCAAGAAGCTCGAAGCCAAGCTCAAGCAGATCAAGAAGGCCAAGTGGTGAGCTGACTATTTGATGGTTGCTGTCTGACGGTCCTCGCGACCGAGTGCCCCGTCCGTGGGGCACACCACTCCTGACGGGGCGTCTGCCGTGGCTGCTGGCGCCCCGTTGCTGTTCATCCGATCATCCGGTCACCGGTCGGGACTTCCCATGAAAAACCGTGCGCGCATCGCCTGGACCTTCCTGACGCCGATGCTGATCCTGATGGTGCTGGTGGCCGGATGGCCGCTGGCGCGGTCGATCTGGTTCAGTTTCACGGACACGAACATCAACAACATTGCCGAGTACAACTACGTCGGCTTTGACAACTATTTTTCCGAATGGGGCCTGTTCGGCCTGTCGATCTTCTCGGCCGAGTTCTGGGAAACCGACTGGGGCATCGCGATCAAGAACACCTTCCAGTTCTCGTTCTTCTCGGTGCTCCTGGAGACGCTGGCGGGCCTGGGGGTGGCGATGCTGCTCAACCAGGAGTTCAAGGGCCGCGCGCTGGTGCGCACGGCGGTGCTGATTCCCTGGGCCATCCCGACCATCGTGTCGGCCAAGATGTGGGGCTGGATCCTGCATGACCAGTTCGGGCTCATCAACCAGTTGCTGGTCGACTGGGGCATCATCGCCAGCAAGATCGCCTTCACCGCCGACCCCGCCTATGCGCTGTGGACGGTCGTGGCCGTGGACGTGTGGAAGACGACGCCGTTCATGGCGCTGCTGATCCTGGCTGCGCTCCAGACCCTGCCCAAGGACTGCTACGAGGCGGCGCGTGTCGACGGCGTGCACCCGCTGCGCATGTTCTGGAAGGTGACGCTGCCGCTGATCCGCTATCCGCTGCTGGTGGCGGTGGTGTTCCGCCTGCTCGATGCATTGCGCGTGTTCGACCTGATCTTCGTGCTGACGTCCAACAGCGGCTCCACCATCAGCATGTCGGGTTTCGTGCGCCGCGACATGGTGGACAACGGCAACCTCGGGTCCGGCTCGGCGGCCTCCACATCCCTGACGATCATCATCTTCCTGACCGCGCTGCTGTTCATGCGGGCGGCCCGCGTCAAGCTCAACGAGGAGTCCAACTGATGAACCAGCGTCCTCTCTGGGGCTCGGTTGCCCTGTATGCGTTCGCGCTCCTGGTGGTGGTGATTTCGGTCTACCCGTTTCTGTACACCGTCACGACCTCCCTGAAGACCGGCACCGAGCTGTTCAGCACCGACTTGCTGCCCAGCGCGCCGACCCTCTACAACTACATCACCCTGTTCCAGGGCAAGCAGCCCTTCGGCACGCAGCTGGGCAACTCCATCATGGTGGCCACGGTCACTGTGGTGATCTCGATGTTCATGGCGATCACCGCCGCCTATGCGCTTGGCCGCATCAACTTCAAGGGCAAGTCTGCGCTGCTGCTGTCGATCCTGGCGGTGTCGATGTTCCCGCAGGTGGCCGTGCTGTCGGGCATGTTCGAGCTGATGCAGTCGCTGGGGCTGTACAACCGCTCGATCGGTCTGGTGGTGCCGTACACGGTCTTCACCTTGCCCTTCACGGTCTGGATGCTGACGACCTTCATGCGCGGACTGCCCAAGGAGCTGGAAGAGGCGGCGATCATGGACGGCTGCGGCCCGCTGCGGATCATCTTCGAGGTGTTCATGCCGCTGCTGGCGCCCGCGCTGGTCTCGACCGGGCTGCTGGCCTTCATCGGCGCGTGGAACGAGTTCATGTTCGCGCTGACCTTCGTCACCGATGACTTCAAGCGCACCGTGCCGGTCGGCATCTCGATGATCTCGGGCGCCACCGCCTACGAGATCCCCTGGGGTTCGATCATGGCCGCCTCGGTCATCGTCACGGTGCCGCTGGTGATCCTGGTGCTGGTGTTCCAGCAGAAGATCGTCTCCGGCCTGACCGCTGGCGCCGTCAAGGGCTGAAGGCGAGGGCGGGCACATGAAGGCTTCCAACAGCAACTGGTGGCGGGGCGGGGTGATCTACCAGATCTACCCACGCAGCTACCAGGACAGCAACGGCGACGGCGTCGGTGACCTGCCTGGCATCACGCGCCGGCTCGACCACATCGCCGCGCTCGGCGCGGACGGCATCTGGCTGTCGCCGTTCTTCAAGTCGCCGATGAAGGACTTTGGCTACGACATCAGCGACTACTGCGATGTCGACCCGATGTTCGGCACGCTGGCGGATTTCCGCGTGCTGGTGGACCGGGCGCATGCGCTCGGCCTGAAGGTGATGATCGACCAGGTGTATTCGCACACGGCCGACCAGCACCCGTGGTTCCAGGAGAGCCGCGCCAGCCGCGACAACCCGAAAGCCGACTGGTACGTCTGGGCCGACGCGAAGGACGACGGCAACCCGCCCAACAACTGGCTGTCGATCTTCGGTGGCTCGGCCTGGCAGTGGGACACGCGCCGCCGCCAGTACTACCTGCACAACTTCCTGACCAGCCAGCCCGACCTGAACTTCCATTGCCCGGAGGTGCAGGACGCGGTGCTGGGCTGCGTGAAGTTCTGGCTCGACTTCGGCGTCGATGGCTACCGGCTGGACGTGGTGAATTTCTACTTCCACGACCGCCAGTTGCGCGACAACCCGGGCCGCGGCATGCCCGACGGCAGCGACCCGGCGGTGAGCCCCGTCAACCCCTACGCCTGGCAGTGGCACCACTTCGACAAGAGCCAGCCGGAAAACCTCGTCTTCCTGCAGCGCCTGCGCGCGCTGGTGGACCAGTACCCCGACACGACCATGGTCGGCGAGATCGGCGACGACGACGGACTGGCCCGCGTGGCCGAGTACACCTCGGGTGGCGACAAGCTGCACATGGCGTACTGCTTCGACCTGCTCGGCGAGCCGCACAGCGCGCCTTACCTGCACGGTGTGTTCACCCGCTTCAACGAAGTGGTCGGCACCGGCTGGCCCTGCTGGGCGATCACGAACCACGACATTCCCCGCGTGGCGACGCGCTGGGGTGGAGCGAACCCGCCGATGGGCCTGCTGCGGGCAGCCGCTGCGCTGCAACTGAGCCTGCGCGGCACGGCGTGCCTCTACCAGGGCGATGAACTCGGCCTGCCAGAAGCGCAGGTCGCGTTCGAGGATCTGCAGGATCCCTACGGCATCACGATGTGGCCCGACTACAAGGGCCGCGACGGCTGCCGCACCCCGATGGCGTGGGAAGCCGCGGCGCCCGATCTCGGCTTCGGCGCGGCGGGTTCGACCGTCAAGCCGTGGTTGCCGGTGTCGGAGAGCCACCGTGCGCTGGCCGCAGACCAGCAAGCGGGTGATCCGGCCTCGCTGCTGTCGCACTACCGGCAACTGCTGGCGTGGCGGCGTGGCGTGCCGGCGCTGATCCACGGCGACATGACATTGCTGCCGGTGCATCCGCAGGTGCTGGCGTTCGTGCGCGAACATGAAGGCCAGCGGGTGCTGTGCGCCTTCAACCTCAGCGACACGCCGGCCGAGGTGGCGCTGGATGTGGCCGGCACGGTGCGCTTCGCTCCCTGGGGCGTGCTGTTCACACGGCTGACCTGAACACGATGGGTTCCGCGATGAAAGCTCCCCACAAAGCCCCGAACAACGGCTGGTGGCGCAGCGGCGTGATCTACCAGATCTACCCGCGCAGCTACCAGGACAGCAACGGCGACGGCATCGGCGATCTGCCGGGCATCACCCGCCGCCTCGACCACATCGCCCGCCTCGGCGCCGATGCGGTCTGGCTGTCCCCCATCTTCACCTCGCCGATGAAGGACTTCGGCTATGACGTCAGCGACTACAACGACATCGACCCGATGTTCGGCACGCTGGCCGACTTCCGGGCGCTGGTCGACCGTGCCCACGCGCTCGGCCTGAAGGTCATCATCGATCAGGTGTTGTCCCACAGCTCGGACCAGCACCCGTGGTTCAAGGAGAGTCGCCAGAGCCGTGACAACCCCAAGGCCGACTGGTACGTCTGGGCCGACGCCAAGGACGACGGCAACCCGCCGAACAACTGGCTGAGCGTCTTCGGTGGCTCGTCCTGGCAATGGGACACGCGCCAGCGCCAGTACTACCTGCACAACTTCCTCACCAGCCAGCCGGACCTGAACTTCCACCACCCCGCGGTGCAGGACGCGCTGCTGGCGTCGGTGAAGTTCTGGCTCGACTTCGGTGTGGACGGCTACCGGCTCGACGCGATCAACTTCTGCTTCCACGACGCCGGGTTGCGCAGCAACCCCGGCACCGGCGAGCCCGACGGCAGCAATCCGACGGTGAGCGCCAGCAACCCGTACGCCTGGCAGCGGCATCTCTACGACCGCAGCCGCCCGGACGCGCTCGGTTTCCTGGAGCGCCTGCGTGCGCTGACCGACCAGTACCCCGACACGATGATGGTCGGCGAGATCGGCGACGAGTCCGGCATGGCGATGGTGGCGCAGTACAGCAGCCCGTCCGCCGAGGGGGCCGAGCGGCTGCACATGGGGTACTGCTTCGACCTGCTGGCCGATCGGCACGACGCGCCGTACCTGCACGGCGTGATCGCCAAGTTCGAGCGGGTCGCGGCAGAAGCGGGCGGCGGCTGGGCCTGCTGGGCACTGTCCAACCACGACTGCAAGCGGTTGGCCACCCGCTGGGGTGGCGAGCACCCGAACCCCGCACTGCTGCGGCTGGCCCCGGCACTGCAGCTCAGCCTGCGCGGCGCGGTCTGCCTGTACCAAGGCGAAGAACTCGGCCTGCCTGAAGCCGACATCGCCTTTGAAGATCTGCAGGATCCCTACGGCATCACGATGTGGCCCGAGTTCAAGGGCCGCGACGGCTGTCGCACGCCGTTTCCCTGGGACTCGGCGGCGCCGGACCTCGGCTTTGGCGCGCCAGGCAGCGCCGTCAAGCCTTGGCTGCCGGTGGCCGAGTCGCACCGCGCCCTGGCCGTCGACGCACAGGAAGTCGACCCCGGCGCGCTGCTGCACCACTACCGCCACCTGCTGCAGTGGCGCCGCACCCAGCCGGCGCTGGTGCACGGCGACCTGACGCTGCTGCCGGTCGACCTGCAGGTGCTCGCCTTCGTGCGCACGCATGGCGACGAGCGGCTGCTGTGTGCCTTCAACCTCAGCGCCGAACCGGCGACGCTGACGCTGCCGGCCGGGGACAAGGTCGATGCGCAATCGACCTTGTCCCTCGATCCCTACGGCGTGCGCTTCGCGCGTCTGACCCGAGTCTGAATCCCCACGACGCTCTTCCTTCGCAAGGGACCCGCCATGTCACGCATCGACTTCAAGAACATCTGCAAGCGCTACGCTCCCGGCCTGCCGCTGACGATCAACAACGCCAACATCAGCATCGGCAAGGGCGAGTTCTGCGTCTTCGTCGGGCCGTCGGGCTGCGGCAAGTCCACGCTGCTGCGCATGGTCGCGGGGCTGGAGGACATCACCTCCGGCGACCTGTCGATCGGCGGCGTGCGCGTCAACGACCTGCCGCCGGCCAAGCGTGGCGTGGCGATGGTGTTCCAGAGCTACGCGCTCTATCCGCACATGACGGTGGCCGAAAACATGGCCTTCGGACTGCGGGTGCTCGGCTCCGACAAGGCCGCGATCGAGCAGAAGGTGAAGAAGGCCGCCGAGATCCTGCAGCTCACCCCGCTGCTGGACCGTCTGCCCAAGGCCCTGTCCGGCGGTCAGCGCCAGCGGGTCGCGATCGGCCGCGCCATCGTCAAGGAGCCGGACGTGTTCCTGTTCGACGAGCCACTGTCGAACCTGGACGCCGCGCTGCGGGTGCAGACCCGGCTGGAGATCGCCAAGCTGCACCATGACATCGGCACCGCCAGCATGATCTACGTCACCCACGACCAGGTCGAAGCCATGACGCTGGCCGACAAGATCGTGCTGCTGCGTGCAGGGCAGGGTGTGCAGGACCACGGCAGCGTGGCGCAGTTCGGCTCGCCGATGGACCTGTACCACCGCCCGGAGAACCTCTTCGTCGCCGAGTTCATCGGCAGTCCGAAGATGAACATCCTGTCTGGCCGCCTCGTGCGCGCCGAGGCGGACCACGCGGTGGTCGAGGTGCATGGCGAGCAGATCACGGTTGCGGTGGATGCCCGCCGGGCCAAGGCGGGTGACAAGGTCTCGCTGGGCATCCGCCCGGAGCACCTGCTGGCCGGCGACACCGGTGCCGGCTCGCCGCTGCACGCCAAGGTGCGCCAGATGGAGCGGCTGGGCGACTCGTCGATGCTCTACCTTGACCTCGGGCCGGACGCACCGATGGTGACGCTGCGCCTCGAAGGCTATGCCGGTCACTCGGCGGGTGAGCGCATCACGTTGCGGGTCCGGCCGGAACACGGGTATCTGTTCGATGCCGCCGGTCTCGCGTTCGAGCGCACCGTGCAGCTGCCCACCTGAGTCCGTTGAACATCCGGTTCCGACCATGACCGCACGCCCTGACCGCGACTGGTGGAAACAGTCCGTCGTCTACCAGATCTACCCACGCAGCTTCTGCGACAGCAACGGTGACGGCATCGGCGATCTGCCGGGCATCACGTCGAAGCTCGACCACCTGAAGCTGCTGGGTGTCGATGTGGTCTGGCTGTCGCCGGTCTACGCCTCGCCGCAGGACGACAACGGCTACGACATCAGCGACTACCGCGCCATCGCGCCCGAGTTCGGCACGATGGCCGACTTCGACGAGATGCTGGCGCAGATGCACGCGCGCGGCATCCGGCTGATGATGGACCTCGTGGTCAAC
This sequence comes from Sphaerotilus sp., assembly GCF_034519685.1. GTDB lineage: Bacteria > Pseudomonadota > Gammaproteobacteria > Burkholderiales > Burkholderiaceae_C > Sphaerotilus. The sequence goes on from NZ_JAXHOF010000006.1 coordinate 1,311,276, forward strand.
CACAGCTCGGATGAGCACGCCTGGTTCCAGCAAGCCCGCCAGAGCCGCCACAACCCGTACCACGACCACTACCTCTGGCGCGACCCCAAGCCGGACGGCTCGCCGCCAACCAACTGGGAAGCCGCGTTCAACGGCTCGGTCTGGGAGTGGAACGAGCCGACCGGCGAGTACTACCTGCACATGTTCAGCCGCAAGCAGCCGGACCTGAACTGGGAGAACCCGGCGCTGCGGGCCGAGGTGTACGACGTGATGCGGTTCTGGCTCGACAAGGGTGTCGACGGTTTCCGCATGGACGTGATCAACATGGTCTCGAAGCCGTGGAACGCCGACGGCAGCCTGCCGGACGCGCCCATCGTGCGGGACGGATTCCTGCAGCCCGGCTTCGCGCTGACCTGCAACGGGCCGCGGCTGGGCGAGTTCCTGCGCGAGATGCGCGAGCAGGTGCTGGACCACTACGACACGATCACCGTCGGCGAGGCACCGCTGGCCACGATCACGCAGGGCCGCGCGCTGACGCACCCCGAGACCGGTGCGTTGAACATGCTGTTCCAGTTCGAGCACATGGACCTCGACAGCGTCGGCGGCCATGTGAACGGCAAATGGGCGCTGAAGCCGCTGGACCTGCGCGACCTGAAGGCGACGATGACGCGCTGGCAGGACGCGCTCTACCAGCAGGGCTGGAACAGCCTCTACCTGAACAACCACGACCAGCCGCGCCCGGTGTCGCGCTTCGGCGATGACGGCGTGTACCGGGTCGAGTCGGCCAAGATGCTGGCCACCTTCCTGCACGGCCTGCAAGGCACGCCCTATGTCTACCAGGGCGAAGAACTCGGCATGACCAATGTGGCCTTCGCGTCGATCGAGGACTACCAGGACATCGAGATCCGCAACATGTACCGCGTTGCCACCGAGGAGCGCGGCATGGACCCGGCCGAGGTGATGGCGTCCATCCACGCCAAGGGCCGCGACAACGCGCGCACGCCGATGCCCTGGGACGCCTCGGCCAACGCCGGCTTCACCACTGGCACGCCCTGGCTGAAGCTGAACCCGAACTATCCGCAGATCAACGCCGCGCAGGCGGTGGCCGATCCGGCGTCGGTGTTCCAGCACTACCGGCGCCTGATCGCGATGCGGCGGGTGCACCCGGTGCTGGTGCATGGCCGCTACGCCTTGCTGCTGCCCGACCATGCGCAGCTCTACGCCTACACCCGCACGCTGTCCCGGGGCGCGGGCGAGCCGGCCGAATGCTGGCTGATCGTCTGCAACTTCAGCGGCGACACGCCCGTCTTCGACCTGCCGGCCGAGGCGGGGCAGGGCGTGACCGGCTGCGACTGGATGCTCGGCAACTATCCGCCGTGCCAGGGCGATGCGCTGCACGGCTCGCCGCTGCGGCCCTGGGAGGCGCGGATGCTGCGCCTGCATGCCCCGACACTGTCTCTCACAACGACTGACCACTGACAAGGAAGCCACCGTGGCCACCGACCTGATTTCCGGCCTGCGGGTGACCGGACGCACCGTCCCCGCCTGGGTCACCCTCGACGCGCAGCTGGGCCGCGTCTGGCAGAACCTGCACCAGGCCGTCGGCCGCGAATCCCACTGGCCCGCGTTCGACCAGCGCGTGCGCACCCACCTGCAGACACTGCGCGACGAGCTGGCCCCGCTCTACGGGAACCGCGCCGACTTCGAGACCTTCCTCGTGCGCCTGCTGCAGACCGCCTTCGAGGCCTGGCGCGACCGTGCCCCCGACCTGAAAGCACTCGATGCCCAGCGCGAGCACGACCCGGACTGGTTCCAGTCGCAGCGCATGCTCGGCGGCGTCTGCTACGTCGACCTGTTCGCCGGCAATTTCCGCGGCATCGAGGCGCAGATCCCGTATTTCCAGGAACTCGGCCTGACCTACCTGCACCTGATGCCCCCGTTCCTGTGCCCCGAGCCGCACAGCGACGGCGGCTACGCGGTCAGCAGCTACCGGGCGACCAAGCCCTCGCTCGGCAGCATCGACGAGCTGCGCCATCTGGCGGAGAAGCTGCGCGAGGCCGGCATCTCGCTGGTGCTCGACTTCGTGTTCAACCACACCTCGGACGAACACGACTGGGCGGTCGGCGCGCGGGCCAATGACCCGGCCTACCAAGACTTTTTCTACCTCTTCCCGGACCGCGTCCAGCCCGACGCCTACGAGCGCACGGTGCGCGAGATCTTCCCCGACGAGCACGCGGGCGCCTTCTCGCAGCTCGACGACGGCCGCTGGGTCTGGACCACCTTCCACTCCTACCAGTGGGATCTGAACTACAGCAACCCCGAGGTCTTCCGCGCGATGGCCGGCGAGATGCTGTTCATCGCCAACCTGGGCGTCGAGTTCCTGCGCATGGACGCGGTGGCCTTCATCTGGAAGCGGCTGGGCACCTCGTGCGAGAACCTGCCCGAGGCGCACCACCTGCTGCGCGCCTACAACGCGCTGGCGCGCATCGCTGCACCCGCGCTGCTGTTCAAGTCCGAGGCCATCGTCCACCCGGACGATGTCGTGGCCTACATCTCGCCCGCCGAGTGCCAGATCTCGTACAACCCGCTGCAGATGGCGCTGCTGTGGAACACGCTGGCCACGCGCCAGGTGGACATGCTGCAGAAGGCGCTGGCCGAGCGCCACCACATCGCACCCGGAACCGCCTGGGTCAACTACGTGCGCAGCCACGACGACATCGGCTGGACCTTCGCCGACGAGGACGCGGCGCAGCTCGGCATCAACGGCTTTGACCACCGCCAGTTCCTCAACCGCTTCTACGTCAACCGCTTCCCCGGCAGCTTCGCGCGCGGCGTGCCCTTCCAGGACAACCCGGCCACCGGCGACTGCCGCATCTCGGGCACGGCCGCCTCGCTGTGCGGGCTGGAGCAGGGCGACGCACACGCGGTCGCGCGCATGCTGCTGCTGTACGGCGTGGCGCTGTCCTCGGGCGGCATTCCGCTGATCTACCTCGGTGACGAAGTCGGCACGCTCGACGACCACGGCTACGTCCACGACCCCGGCAAGGCCGGCGACAGCCGCTGGGTACACCGTCCGGCACGCGACGAGCGCCGCTACGCCGACCGGCGCGACCCGAGCACCGACGCCGGGCGCATCCACGCCGGCCTGCGCCACCTGATCGCGCTGCGCCGGCACCTGCCGTCGCTGGCGGGTGGGCATCTGGTGCCGTTCCTCACCAAGAACCCGTCCGTGCTGGGGTACCTGCGCGACGGCGCGCAGGGGGGAGCAGGGAGTGTGCTGGTGCTCGGCAACTTCAGCGAACACCCGCAGACCATCGCCGCCGAGGTCTTCTCGGCCATGCCGGCGCGCATGGTGGACCTGATCGGCCAGTCGGCGTTCGAGGCCCGTTTGCCCGTGACGCTGGCGCCGTACCAGATGGTGTGGCTGGTGCCGCGAGGCATGTGATTTGCTAGAGTGAACTGACCGTCCGGGTGGATCCCCGCCTGCGCGGGGATGACGGACGACATGAGCACACACGCAGATTCCACGACCGCGCCACGTCTGGAGGCCCTCCGGGCCCTCACGCAGCAGGCGCGCACCATCATCCTGTCGAGGCAGGATCTGACCACCGGCCTGCTGCCTGCCAGCACGGCCATCACCGTCCACGGCGACTACACCCATGCCTGGGTGCGTGACAACGTCTACAGCATCCTGGCGGTCTGGGCGCTGGGCCGCGCCTGGCGCGCGGACGATCCGGCCCAGGCGGACGATCTGGACGCGGCGACCACCCGGCTGATGCGCGGCCTGCTGGCGGCGATGATGCGGCAGTCGCACAAGGTCGAGCGCTTCAAGCGCACCCAGCACCCGCACGATGCGCTGCACGCCAAGTATTCGACCCAGTCCGGCGAGCCGGTGGTCGGCGACACCGAGTGGGGCCACCTGCAGATCGACGCCACCGCGATCTTCCTGCTGATGCTCGGGCAGATGAGCGCGGGCGGCCTGTCGATCGTGCGCGACCGTGACGAGCTGAACTTCGTGCAGAACCTGGTCTGGTACCTTGCCCATGCCTGGCGCACGCCCGACTACGGTATCTGGGAGCGTGGCCACAAGCGCAATGACGGCCAGGCCGAGGTCAACGCCAGCTCGGTCGGCATGGCCAAGGCGGCGCTGGAGGTGGTCAACGGTGCGCAGCTGTTGCCCGGTGCGGACAGCCCGCGCATCCACGTCCCCGCCGACGCCATCGCGCAGGCCCGCCACACGCTGGAGAGCCTGCTGCCACGCGAATCCGAGTCCAAGGAGACCGACGCGGCGTTGCTGTCGATCATCGGCTTCCCGGCGTTTGCGGTGGGGGATGCCGCACTGATCGAGCGCACCCGCAGCGAGATCGTCGGCAAGCTGCAAGGCCGCTACGGCTGCAAGCGCTTCCTGCGCGACGGCCACCAGACGGTGACCGAGGACCACAGCCGCCTGCACTACGAACCCGGCGAGCTGGAGCAGTTCGCGCACATCGAGTCCGAGTGGCCGCTGTTCTTCTGCTACCTGTTGCTGGACGCCGCACTGCGGGGTGACCAGGCGGCGGCGCGCGATTACCGTGCACGGCTGGAGGCGCTGATGGTGGAGCAGGACGGCGTGCGGCTGCTGCCCGAGCTGTATTTCGTGCCGGCCGAGCTGGTCGAGGCCGAACGGCTGGAGCCGCGCACCCAGCGCCGCGAGCCCAACGACAACGTGCCGCTGGTGTGGGCCCAGAGCCTGTATCTCGTCGGCGTGCTGGTGCATGACCGCCATGTGAGTGCGCGCGATCTGCTGCCACGCGGCCGTGGTCCGAGCGACGCGGCCTCCAAGGCCATGGTCGAGGCGGCGCGCGAGCAGGTGCGGGTGCAGGTGGCCGTGCTGGGCGCGGACCTGCTGGTGCAGGCGCGGCTGGCCTCGCACGGCATCGCCTGCGAGACGCCCGAGCAGGTCCAGCCGCTGCAGGTGCGCTACGCCGACGATCTGGCGCTGGCGCTGGCCGAACTGGGGCGGGTGGACCACCTGGGGCTGACGGGCCGGCCGGTCGAGCATCTGGACAGCCTCGTCACCAGCCAGGTGTTCACGCTGCCGTGCGCCACGGGCGGTCCGGCGCAGACGATCGTCTTCCTGCCGGCGTTCTACAGCCGCCAGGGCTTCTACCTGACGCTGGACAACCGGCTGCTGGTGGACGAGATCCGCGCCGAGATCGCCGCATTGCGCCGCCACTGGCAGGTGCGCGACCAGCAGGGCCAGCCGCTGCTGCTGCTGCTGATCGGCGAGGCCATGCTCGGGGCCAACAGCGCCGAGGTGCTGCTGAACTTCCTGAAGGAACTCGGGCGCGACGACACGGCCGGGGTCGAGGTCGGCCCGCTGGCCTCGCTGCTGCCACGCGCCCGCACCACGCGCATGGACTGGCTCGACGCCGCCCCCTGGGCGGCCACAGCCGAGCTGCCCGCCACCGCGGACACCCGCCTGCCGCCGGATCTGCGCTGGGAGGAGGGCGCGACCCGGCCGCTGACCCCCGCCCGGGCGGCGGCGCTGGAGCACGAGGCCGATCCCCAGGTGCTGCTGCACCGGCTGGACCGCAGCCGTAATCCGTATGAACAGATCGAGATCCTCGGCCTGCTGGTGCGGCGGGGTGGTGCGCAGTGGGGGACCGATCGGGGCTGCTCGGTCGGCCAGATGGTGCTGGACTTCCATGCCCGCGCCTGCCATGGCCGCAAGTGGGGACTGATCCGCCGCTCGGCCGGCGTGCTGGGGCTGCACGACGATGCGCTCGAAGAGGCGGTGGCCCAGATCGTCGTGCGCCAGAAGCGGGTGGCGGTCGGCCGGGCCTACGGCGAAGGTGCGGTGATCGGCCGGCCGATGGGCAGCGCCGAGATCCATGAGCGCATCTGCCGCTACGGCGGCGACGATCCGCGGGCGCGGGTGCTGCTGCAGGAGATCGTGCTGTTGCTGGGGGTGCTCATCAAGGCCGATGCGGCGCTGTTCAAGGGGACGCTGACGCTGCGCGCCTGGTACCTGATCCTGCTCATCACCGGCTGGCTGGCCCGCGAGCATGAACTGACGCAGGCCGAGGCCTTCGACTTCCTGCTCAGCCTGAGTCCGCACGCCATCCTGACCCGCCTGCGCGAGGTCATCGCCCACGAGCAGGAGATGAACCGCAACCTGCTGCGCCTGCAGTCGCTGCACGGCCGCATCAGCCGGGACGGTACCGGCCGCGCGGCAGGGCTGGCGACGGTGCATTTCCCGGCGTCGGCCGATCCGGTGCTCGACCAGAGCGTCGGCGGCTGGCTGGCATGGCGCGAGGTGCAGGGCGTCATCACCCGGCTGCCGGAGGACTTCTACACCCGCGTCTGGCAGGTGCTGCGGCATTTCCCGGGCCTCGTCATCGGCGACCAGCTCGACAGCCGCAACCGCGTCGACAGCCGCGTGGCGCGCGCCGACATGACGCCGTCGGAGCGGGGGTTTGCACTGCAGGTCGAGGATCTGCTGAACAAGATCCAGGCCCCCGAGTACCGTCAGCTCACGATCGAGGCGCTGGTGGCGGTGTCCGACATCTGCCGCGCCAATCCGCAGTTGCAGGGCGAGGGGCTGCTGGTGATGGACGTGCTGGTCGGGGTGGCGGTCCGGCTGGGCTGGGAGCAGTCCTTGCCGCCGTGCGAAGAGGATGACGACCCGGTGCCGGACTACAACGAGCACCGTGGCATGGCGTGGGCCGCGTTCTATGCGAGCCCGCCGCATGCGGTGGCCCAGTGCGTGATGGCGGCGCTGGCCTTCCTGATGACGCCGGAGCCGGTCGAGGTCGAGTAGCCGTACTTCCAATGCCCGTCATCCTCGCGCAAGCGAGGATCCACGTGCGACCCCATCCCGTGGGTGCCCGCATGCGCGGGCATGACGGGGGAGGACGTGCTCAGGCGGGCGCGAAGCGCAGTGTGCGGCCTTCCGCGGCGCTGCGCATCGCGCAGTCCATCACCGCCATGACCTGCAGCGCTTCGGTGGCCGGCACCGGGTTCGGGCCGGTGCCGCGCAGCGCGTCCCGGATGCCAAGGTAGAACTGGCGGTAATCACCCGGCGGACGCGGCACCTCGGCGGGCATGGCCGTGCCGAGCACCTGCAGCGCTGGCCGCGGGTCATGGCCCCAGCCGGGTGCCCCCGGCCGCATGCCGGCCTTCAACTGGTCTTCCTGGTTGTCCAGCCCGTTGGAGAGCCAACTCCCCGCCGTGCCATGCAACTCGAAGCGTGGCGCCGCCCAGGCCGCCAGCCGGGTCACATGCAGCGTCACCCGGCGCTGCACGCCACCGGCGTCATAGCCGAGCACCACCTGCGCCCAGTCCACCACGCCTGCGGCGCCATCGCGCAGACCTGCCATGTCGGCCATCACCGTCTGCGGCAGGCCGAACAGGCACAGCGCCTGGTCGACCACATGCGGCCCCAGGTCGAACCACAGGCCCGCGCCCGGACCGGGCCGCTCGCGCCAGCGGTCGCGCGGCACGGGGGCGAAGCGGTCGAAGCGGGAAATGCACTCGCGCATATCGCCCAGCGCGCCACTGCGCAGGGCCTCCCGTGCGCCCAGGAAGTCGCCGTCCCAGCGCCGGTTGTGGAACACGGACAGCAGGCGCCCGCGGGTCTCGGCCAGCTCCACCAGGTCGCGTGCCTCGTCCACCGCGACGGTGAAGGGCTTGTCGATCACCACATGCTTGCCGGCCAGCAGGGCGGCGCAGGCCAGTGGGTAGTGGCTGTCGTTGGGGCTGGCGATGACGACGAGGTCGATCGCCGGGTCGGTGGCGGCGGCCAGGTAGTCGGCGGTGACACGCGCCTGTGGCCAGCGGGCGTGGACCTTGCCGGCGTCGCTGGAGGCGACCAGGGCCAGCGAGAGTCCGTCCACGCTGTCGATCAGCGGGGCGTGGAAGGTCTGGCCGACGTAGCCGAATCCGATCAGGGCGACATTCAACATGGACGACATGGTTCGTTCAGGCATAAAAAAAGGTGAGCACCCCGTGGGCGCTCACCAAGAAAGGGTGGCAGCACTCTATGCCACCCCCTCAGGACCACTTGAACCGTGGACCCCGAAAGCTTTGAAAACCGCTGCCGCTGGGGCAGCAGAGATCAGAAAGCGTAGTTGACGCGGACGCGCAGGCCGATGTTCTTGACTTGGTCGGTGCCCTTGGCGTACGAAACCGCCGGGGTGAGCGTAGCGCCCGTGTCGAACAGCGGCAGGCTGTAAGCGGCGTAGAACATGTTGTCCTTGTTGGAGCCGTTCTTGTCCAGGATGTAGCCAACGCCAGCCGGGCCGAAGGTGGCATTCACGCCGAAGCTCGAACCCTTCACGCCGTTGACCTTGCCCGAGCCGACGCTCAGGTTCAGGCCAGCACCCGCCATCGTGGTGCCCACGGTGATGCCGGCGCCGCTGACCTTCTGGCCATCGGAGTTCTTGCCGTTTTCCAGACCGACCTTGGCCGAGAAGCCGTTCATGCCGAAGCTGACGACCGGGCGAACGCCGGTGTTCTTGGCGGAAGCCATCACGCCCAGTTCGAAGCCGACGCCGCTGCCGGCGTTCACGGTCAGCGCGGCGTGGGCGGCGCTGGTGCGGCCACGGAAGACGTTGGTGCGGTAGCCGGAAGCTGCGCCGCCGTCTTCGACGATGACGTCCTTGCCAGCCGGGAACAGGTCAGCGGCTTCAAAGCGGCCCAGCTTGATGTCGCCAGCCGAGTTGCCGATCTGGACCCACATGTCGTCAATGGCCGCCGTGCCGCCCTTGGTGGCCAGGTAGCTGGCGCGGCCAGCAACGAAACCACCGCCCTTGTCGGTCTTGGAGAATGCATTCAGTTCAACACGGCCGCTTTGGCTGGCGCCACGACTGTTGTTCTGGTACGTGGTGTCCATTTCGACGTTGGCGTCGAAGCCGACAGCGGCGAAAGCCGGAGCAGCGATCAGGGCAGCGGCGGCGACGGCCAGTTGGGTTTTACGGATCATGGTCAAACTCCTCTTTCGTTACGGGAAGCTGGTCGAATGCTCGACCTTGGGTGATGAACAGTAGCGACTATTCCATTCCAATTTACCTGAGGATGACCCTTGGTAAACCAGCGTGTCGCGCCGCTGCAACATTTGCTCGGTGTCTGAATTGTGTGCTGCACCGTGCTCTGGAGCTAGGTCAGCGCGTTCAGACAACAGACTGGTTACGCCGGGTTTCTGTGCTGTGAATTTATGCCAGAACACACCTGCACAGTGACGACGTAAACGTTTGCGTTTTTACCGCACTCTGATTTAGGCGAAAACCTAGGGAACATCCTTGTCGCAATTACGCGACGTTACAGCCCGATCATCCATTCATGGGCTGGATCGTTCTTGAAATGCCAGAGCCAGCCAGGCCCCGCCATGACATTGAGGTAATAGGGTCGTCGCCATGGGGCGCGACGCAGGAGTGGTATCCGCGCGGGACCATGACCACATCATGGTTTTCCACGGCGCAGGCCTCGTCAATACTGCGGTCGTCGGTGTAGACACGCTGAAACGCGAATCCCTGGGGCGGATGGATGCGGTGGTAATAGGTTTCTTCCAGCAGGGTTTCTTCCGGGGGCATGTCGCGGTCATGTTTGTGCGGGGGGTAGCTGCTGGCGTGTCCCGCCGGGCACGTACAGCGCGGGTGGCGAGCGTTTCTTGGCATAGGCGTAGCCGCGTGCCAGGTGTTTCTTCAGCGCCGTGAGCTGGTCGATGTCGGCCGGCGACTCGACATAGGCGCCCATGTGGTGGTATGCGAGTTTGATGCCGTAGGTGTCGATCTGTCCCTGCACGGTGCCGGCGCATTCGCCATAGACGACGACCTTGGCGCCGTTGAACTGCAGCTTGGCCATGTGCGCGACGCAGCGCTCCACCTCGGCCTCGACCGTGTCCTCGGCCAGAAAGCCCGAGTACCAGCCCGAGACGCAGGCCACGCCGAATTCGGCCAGCTTGGCCTGCAGGCTGGGGCCGTCCTTGGGGAACTTGTTGCCGAGTTCAAAGCCTTCATAGCCGATCTCGGCGCCTTCCGAGAGGGCGGTTTCGAGCGGTGTCTCGCCGCCGAGGTACATCGCCATGCTGCGCGCATCCTCCAGCCGGCTGCCGAACTGCTGGGCATAGAAATCGACCGCCCGATCGATGCTCCATGTCACCCTGCGCACGGACGCTGGCGCGTTCGTCGAGCGTCGCCAGATAGGCGATCACGTCTGCCCGGATCGCGGGATCGCCGAGGCGAACGCCCATGCGCTGGCCTGGCGCCAAGGCCTCCGGATTGGAGAGCCAGCGGTCCAGCGTGGCGGCGTCCCAGACCAGCCGGCTCTGCCGCAGCGCTGGCGAGTAGTCGAAGCCGGACACGCTGCCGGCCCGGCGCCCGAACACGCCCGCGTGGCGCGGGCCGATGCGGTCCGTCTCGACCGAGTGGCAGCCGCTGCAGCGCGCCTCCCAGGCCAGCGCGCCGCGTTCGGCGTCGCCACGGCCGCCGGCCTGGGCCAGGGTGGCGGCGGCGAGTGCGAAGCCGGCGATCCACCACGGCCGTGCCACGATCAGCCCCCGAAGCTCAGTGCCTTGGTCGGCAGTGGCCGGCCCAGCGCCTGCGACAGCGCCGTCCAGTGCATCGTCTCGTCGGCCGCGAGCCGTGCGGCGACCTGCGCCAGGGCGGTGTCCTTGAACGCCGGGATCACGCCGAGGTAGGCGTTCGCGGCCCCGAGTTCGAGCCGGGCGGCCAGCGCGAGCACATCGGCCTGGTTCTTCAGCGACCCGGCGTTGAGCGCCTTGGCGTAGTCGTCGAGCGACTTCTCCACCACCGGCCTGCCGCCGAGCTTCTCGATGGTGGCGATCAGCGCGTCGCGGTGGCCCTTGTGGTGCGACTGGAACAGCACGGCCACGTCGAGCACCGGCTTCTGCAGCAGCCCGCTGCCGGCGCCGAGCTGGTAGGCGTTGATCGCTTCATGCTCCAGCCCGAGGGCGATGTTGAGGGTGTTCACGTCGGTGTTCATCGTGCTGCTCGACATCTGCGCGCTGGCCATGCTGCCGCAGCCGGCCAGCAGGCCGACGGTGGCGGCGGACAGCGTGGTCTGGCCCGAGCGCGACAGGAACAGGCGGCGGGTGGCGTTGGCGAGGGGGTGGGCTTGCATGGTGCATCTCCTGCGGGGGTGGAAGGAAAACGGGGCTTGCAGGTCTCTCTACGCAGCGAACGGCCCACTGGATGCAGCATCTGTCACTGTCGTAGAGTCAGGCGCCCATGCACTCGACCTCGCTTGCCGTTCCCCCCGATCCGCCACTGACCGTGCTCTGGCGCGACGCGCACCTGATCGCCATCCACAAACCCGCCGGCTGGCTGGTCCACCGCACCGGGCTGGACGCGGGCGAGACCCGCTTCATCGTCCAGACCCTGCGCGACCAGCTCGGCGGGCAGCGGGTGCATCCTGTCCACCGGCTCGACAAGGGCACCTGCGGCGTGCTGCTGCTGGCGCTGCACGCCGACGCGGCGCGGGCGATGGGCGAGGTGTTCCAGCGCCACGCCGTGACCAAGCGCTATCTGGCGCTGGTGCGTGGCTGGGCGCCGGCGGCCATCACGGTCGATCACCCGCTGCGCCCGGACGACGCGCCGCCGGACGCCCCCGCGCAGCCGGCGCAGACCACGTTCCGGCGGCTGGCCGGCTTCGAGCGGGCGGAGGCCTTCGATCCGCGCTTCGCGGTGACGCGGGTGTCACTGGTCGAGGCGCAGCCGCGCACCGGGCGGCGCCACCAGATCCGCCGCCACCTGAAACACCTCGCGCACCCGATCCTCGGCGACGCCACCCACGGCAAGGGACCGCTGAACCGCTGGTGGGCGGCGCCTGAGCGCCTGGGCCATCAGCGCCTGTGGCTGCACGCGCAGGCGCTCGACTTCGTGCATCCGCTCACCGGCGAGGCGGTGGCGCTGCGCAGTGGGCTGTGCTGGGACGACGCGGCGCAGCGACTGGTGGTGCCGGCCGGTCAGCAGGGCCCGGACGACCTGCGGCACTGGGTCGCCCTGCACGGCGTGCTTCACGAGGCTGAAGTCGCGAGCAGGTCCACGTAAGCGCCGCTGACGAGGTCGGCGCCACCGATGCCGAGGGCGGCCATCAGCGCCTGTGCCTCCCGCTCGCCGGCCTGCGCCGGCTCCCCCGCGTGCAGCACCACCTCCAGCTCCATGAACGTGCCCAGTCCTTCGACACGGTCCAGATGCACCCGCGTGCGCCCGACCAGGTAGAGCGTGCGCTGCTTGCGGACACGGCCGGTCTGGCCGTGGGCGAGGGTCAGCACCTCGCGCAGCCGATCGGGTTCGGCGGTCGTGGTGATGCGGTAGAACGAGGTCTTCGGGCCGGTCTGGTCGGCGCGCTGGTAGAAGATCAGCTCGCCGTGCCCGTCGCCGAAGTCGCGCAGCTTGAGTCGGCCGTTCGGGCAGGCGAAGAAGGTGTCGTCCTGCGCGATGGCGGTCGGCCCGGCGGTGGCCAGCGGGGCGACGCGCCGGGTGAGGGCGTCGAGATCCGGGACGCGGGCCTTGATTTCGGTGTTGCGGTGCATGTCGGCTCTCGCCCTGGGTCAGTGCAGCGGTGTCGTCCCTAGAATGTGCCACGATGAACAGCCCAGAACCCCGGATGACGGTCGATCGGCTCCTGCAGCGGATCTCCGAGGAATACGACACCCTGAGCCGCCAGCTCAAGCTGATCGGCCGCTACATCGAGCAGCACCGCGACCACCTCGGCCTCGAAGGCATCCAAGATGTGGCGGCGCACTGCGGCGTGCAGCCATCGGCCGTGGTGCGCTTTGCCAAGCACTTCGGGTTCTCGGGCTTCACCGAACTGCAGCGGGTCTTCCGCGACGGCCTGTCGCAGCAGATCGCCCCGGGCCGCAACTACAGCGCCCGCATCCGCGACGTGATCGAGTCCGGTGCGCCCAGCCTTGGCCCGGCGCAGATCGCCCATGAGTTCCTCGGCGGCAGCCTGGCGGGCATGCAGGAGCTGCAGAACACGCTCGACGAAGTGGCGTTCGGGCAGGCGGTCGATCTGCTGGCCGAGACGCAGGCGGTCTGGATCATGGGCTCGCGGCGTTCGTTCCCGGTGGCGGTCTACCTCGACTACGCGCTGCAGCACACCGACAAGCGCATCGGCCTGGTCACGGCGATGGGCAGCATGCACGAGGGCCAGATGCGTTCGGTGCGCGAAGGCGACGTGATGGTCGCGATCTCGTTCGCGCCGTATGCCGAGGAAACGGTCGGCATGGCGCAGGCGGCCGTGCAACGCGGCGCCCGCCTGATCGCGCTCACCGACAGCCGCATGAGCCCGCTGGCGCGCGAGGCGGACGTGGCGCTGATCGTGCAGGACAGCGCGACCTTCGGCTTCCGCTCGCTGACGGCGACGATGGGGCTGGCGCAGAGCCTGTTCATCGCGCTGGCCTACCGGCTGGAGCTGCCGTACCGGCCGACCACGCAGGCGGGCGGACGCACCTGACCCGCTCGGCACCGCACTGCACCGTACCGCAACATGGACCGACCGACGCCTGCACCCCGACCACCTCGGCACGCTGCCGGCGGAGGCCTCGGCATGAGCGCGGCCGGTCTGGACGTGCTCGCCATCGGCGAGACGATGGCGCTGCTGGTCGCCGACGCGCCGGGGCCGCTCGCGCAGGCGCAGCAGTTCAGCAAGCGGCTGGCCGGCGCCGACACCAACGTCGCCATCGGCCTGGCGCGGCTCGGGCTGCGTGTGGGCTGGATCAGCCGGCTGGGCGCCGACTCGTTCGGCGACTACGTGCGCGCCGCGGTCGAGGCCGAGGGCATCGACACCTCGCGGGTGCAGACCGACCCCGGCCGCTCCACCGGCTTCATGCTGAAAGCCCGCAGCGTGGACGGCCGCGACCCCACCATCGAGTATTACCGTCGGGGCTCGGCCGCCAGCCAGCTCGGCCCCGCACATTTCGACGCCGACTGGGCGCTGCAGGCCCGCCATGTCCACGCCACCGGCATCACGCCCGCGCTGTCGCCGGCTGCCTGCGAACTGGTCGCGCTGGCGATGCACACCTTCCGCGCCAGCGGGCGCAGCGTCTCGTTCGACCCCAACCTGCGCCCGAGCCTGTGGCCCGACACGGCGACGATGCAGGGCACGCTCAACGCCCTGGCCGCCCACGCCGACTGGGTGCTGCCCGGCATCGAGGAAGGCCGCCTGCTCACCGGCCGCGACACGCCCGACGCCATCGCCGACTTCTATCTGGCGCGTGGCGCCCGGGCCGTGGTCGTCAAGCTCGGCGCCGAAGGGGCGCACGTCTGCACGGCCGAGGGCGAGTCGCTGCACGTCCCCGGCGAGGTCGTCCCGGTCATCGTCGACACCGTCGGCGCGGGCGACGCCTTCGCGGTCGGCATCATCAGCGCCCGGCTCGAAGGCCGCTCCTGGCCCGAGGCATTGCGCAGGGCCAACTGGATCGCCGCGCGGGCGCTGCAGGTGGTCGGCGACATGGAAGGACTGCCGATGCGCCATGAACTGCCCGCGCCGTTGTCCACGGGCCATGCCCCGTCTGCGGTGTCGCCGACCGTCTGCCGTTAACCTCCCGTCCAGCGGGCTGCACCGGCCCGACGAGGAGCCTGCACCATGACGACCACCCCGCGCCCGACGCCCTCCATCCCTGGGACGCCCACCGAAACCGCCATCCTCGCCGGTGGCTGCTTCTGGGGCATGCAGGAGCTGATCCGCGACCTGCCCGGCGTGCTGACCACCCGCGTCGGCTACAGCGGCGGAGACGTGCCCCACGCCACCTACCGCCACCACGGCACCCACGCCGAAGCGATCGAAGTGGTGTTCGATCCGAGCCGGCTGTCCTACCGCGACCTGCTCGAAGTCTTCTTCCAGATCCACGACCCGACCACGCCGAACCGCCAGGGCAATGACCGCGGCATGTCCTACCGCTCCGGCCTCTACTACACCAGCCAGGCGCAGCACCAGACCATCCTGCAGACCATCGCCGACGTGGAGGCCTCCGGGTGCTGGCCGGGCCGTGTGGTCACCGAGGTCGCACCCGCCGGGCCGTTCTGGCAGGCCGAACCGGAGCACCAGGACTATCTGCAGCGCTACCCCGACGGCTACACCTGCCACTACGTGCGTCCGCAATGGCGGCTGCCGAAAGCCGGGCAACCGGAGCCTGCGCGCCTGATCGACTGGACCGAGGTGCTGCGCCGGGGCCGGGGCCACAACCTTGCGCCGTCACACCGCGTCGAGCGCACCGAAGCCGAGTGGCGCGCCCGACTCACGCCAGAGCAGTTCCATGTCACCCGCCGCCACGGCACCGAGCGGCCGTTCAGCTCCGAGATGTGCAGCCGCTTCGAGCCGGCGCGCTACCACTGCGTCTGCTGCGACACGCCGCTGTTCGATGCCAGCGTCAAGTTCGAGAGCGGCACTGGCTGGCCGTCGTTCACGCAGCCGGTCGAGTCGGCGGTCGTGGCGTACCAGCTCGACACGTCCTGGGGCATGCAGCGTGTCGAGACCACCTGCGCCGTGTGTGACGCCCATCTGGGTCATGTCTTCCCGGACGGGCCAGCGCCGTCGGGGCTGCGCTACTGCATCAACGCCGTGGCGCTGGTCAAGGCTGGAACAGACGCGGCCCGCGAAGGCTGACCGCGACCGCGCGGGCTTGGCCGGTGAGGGTCATTCCGCCGGCATCGGCTGCCCGTCCTTCAGGCGCAGCCAGCCGCGCGCGATCCGGTAGATGGCCCAGACACCGAGTAAGAACATGCCCAGGGCGAGCGTTCCGAAACCCAGCACCACCAGCATCAGCGGCAGCGACACCAGTAACACCAGCACCGACCAGACCAGCGCGATCCAGAAGGTCCGGATCACCCAGTCCACATGCGAGGACAGCCAGGTGCCCCGGACCTTGTCGCGCTCCAGATAGCTCAGCACCACCGCGATGATCGACGGCCAGCCGAACAGGAAGGAGCCGATGATGGACGCCGCGCCGAAGGCCCCCAGCCCGATGCCCAGCGCATGGAGCGCATAGATGATGTGCAGCATGCGCTGCGAGCCGCGCAGGTCTTCGTCCTGGATGATCACGTTCATGGCCAAGGTCTCCGGTGGCGGTGGGTACAGAAAAGCGTGGAAACTTTAACGCAATCCACCCGCAGGCACTGGCGCTGACATGCCCGGTTGCGCCAGGAACTGCCCCCGCGCCGCCGCGGTGATCGCCGCCACGCAGGGGTGGGTGATGCGCCGTTCGACCGAGATCGCGTAGAACGCCTCCACCAGCGACTCCGAGCGTCCGAGCACCTCCACACCGTACTGTGCGCAGGTCTGCGCCTCCAGCACGGTCGGTGCCATGAACACGCCACGGCCCTCCGAGCCGAACGCCTTCAGCAGCGCAGCGTCGTCGAACTCGCCGACACGCAGCGGACGCACGCCGAGGTCTGCCAGCCACCCGTCCAGCCGACGCCGCATCGCCGACGCTGCGCCCTGGATCAGCATGGGCGCGCCGTCCAGGCACTGCGGAAAGTGGCCATGCAGCGTGGCCTTCAGCGCGGGGGTGGCGAAGAAGCTCATCGCCGTGGTGCCGAGCGGGTGGCTGTAGGCCTTCACGCTCAGGTTCGGCGCCATCACCTCGTCGGCGATCACCAGATCGAGCCGGTGGACCGCCAGTTGCGCCAGCAGATCGGCCAGCGTGCCTTCATGGCAGATCAGCCGTACCGGCTCCGGCCCGTCGAGTGCCGGCTCCAGCAGCCGGTAGGCGATCGACTTGGGGACCTGGTCCGCAATGCCCACACGGAACTCGGGCAGCGCCTGCGCGCGGTGGGCAGGCCCGATCGCGGCCTCCAGCTCGCCACCGAGGGCGAAGATCTGGTCCGCGTAGCCCAGTGCCGCGCGGCCGTCGTCCGTGAGTTCCATTCCGCGTCCGCGCTTGCGGAACAGCGCGCAGCCCAGGCTGTCCTCCAGCAACTTGATCTGTGCCGACAAGGTCTGCGGTGTGGTGTGGAGCTGTTCGCTGGCGCGCATGACCCCGCCAGCCCTGGCCGTGGCCCAGAAATAGTGGAGATGCTTGAAGTTGAGCACGGTGGATGGTTCGGTTTTCTGGAAGTGTTGCTTCCGGTTAATCGAATTTACCCCAATTGTCTTGGGGTCATACCATCGTCCGGATGGACTTCCTACTCGACCCCAATCTCTGGATCGCTTTCGCGATGTTGACCACCCTGGAAATCGTTCTGGGCATCGACAACATCATCTTCATCTCCATCCTCGTCGGCCGCCTGCCACCCGAACAGCGCGACTTTGCCCGGCGCCTGGGCCTCGGCTTCGCGATGGTGTCGCGGCTGCTGCTGCTGTTCTCGCTGAGCTGGGTGATGGGCCTGACCGCCGACCTGTTCACCGTGGCCGGCATGGGCATCAGCGGGCGTGACCTGGTGCTGCTCGGCGGTGGCCTGTTCCTGCTCTACAAGGCCACGCATGAAATCTTCGTCGAGGTCGAGGCCCGCGAGGAAGACGGCCCCCCTCCGGCCGATCCGGCCGTGATGAAGGCGGCCGGCCAGCGTGCCATGTGGGCCACGATCGGTCAGATCGGCGTGATCGACATCGTGTTCTCGCTGGACTCGGTCATCACCGCCGTCGGCATGGTCGACCAGATCGGCGTGATGGTGGCGGCCGTGATTGCGGCGGTCGGCGTGATGCTCTTCGCGGCCAAGCCGATCGGTGACTTCGTGGATGCGCACCCGTCGGTCAAGGTGCTGGCGCTGGCCTTCCTGGTGATGGTGGGCATGGCGCTGACCGGCGAGGCGCTGGACGTGCACATCCCCAAGGGCTATCTGTACGGCGCCATGGCCTTCTCGCTGATGGTGGAAGCCCTCAACATCCGCTCGCGTGCCAAGCGGCTGAAGCAGCGTCAGGCCGCCGCCTGACACCCTCCACCCCGCGGGATCAGTCGCCGAGTTTCGACAGATCCCGCACCGCGCCCTGGTCCGCCGAGGTGGCCAGCAGTGCATACGCCTTCAGCGCGGCCGACACCTTGCGCGGCCGCGGCTGGGCCGGCTTCCAGCCCTTGGCGTCCTGCTCGGCGCGGCGGGCGGCGAGTTCCTCGTCCGACAGCAGCACGTTGATCGAGCGGTTCTTGATGTCGATGCGGATCCGGTCGCCCTGGCGCACCAGCCCGATCGCACCACCGGCGGCCGCTTCCGGCGAGACATGGCCGATCGACAGCCCCGACGTGCCGCCCGAGAAGCGCCCGTCCGTCAGCAGCGCACACGCCTTGCCCAGCCCCTTGGACTTGATGTAGCTGGTCGGGTAGAGCATCTCCTGCATCCCCGGTCCGCCCTTCGGCCCTTCATAGCGCACGACCACGATGTCACCGGCCTTGACCTTGTCGGCCAGGATGTCGGCCACGGCCTCGTCCTGCGACTCGGTGACGTAGGCCGAGCCCTCGAACACCATCAGGCTGTCGTCCACGCCGGCGGTCTTCACCACGCAGCCGTCCAGCGCGATGTTGCCGCGCAGCACGGCGAGGCCACCCTCCTGCGAGTAGGCGTGTTCGCCCGAGCGGATGCAGCCTTCGGCACGGTCGGTGTCCAGGCTCGGCCAGCGGGTGTCCTGGCTGAAGGCCACCTGCGTCGGGATGCCTGCGGGACCGGCGCGGTAGAAATGTTTGACTGCGTCGCTCGGCTGGCGGGCGATGTCCCAGGCGTCCAGCGCGTCCTTCATGGTGGGCGCGTGGATGGTCGGTACATCGGTGTGCAGGCGGCCGGCGCGGTCGAGTTCCCCGAGGATGGCCATGATGCCGCCAGCGCGGTGCACGTCCTCGATGTGGTACTTCTGCGTGTTCGGCGCGACCTTGCAGAGCTGCGGCACGACGCGCGAGAGGCGGTCGATGTCGGCCATCGTGAAGTCGATCTCGGCTTCGCGGGCGATGGCCAGCAGGTGCAGGATGGTGTTGGTCGAGCCGCCCATGGCGATGTCGAGCGTGATCGCATTCTCGAAGGCCTTGAAGCCCATGGCGCGCGGCAGCACCGAGGCGTCCTCGTCCTCGTAGTAGCGCTTGCACAGGTCCACCGCCAGACGGCCGGCGCGCTTGAAGAGCTGCTCGCGGTCGGCGTGCGTGGCCAGCACCGTGCCGTTGCCCGGCAGCGCCAGCCCCAGCGCCTCGGCCAGACAGTTCATCGAGTTGGCCGTGAACATGCCCGAGCAGGAGCCGCAGGTCGGGCAGGCCGAGCGTTCCACCTGCGCGACGACCTCGTCCGAGACATTCGGGTCGGCCGCCATCACCATCGCGTCCACGAGGTCGAGCTTCTTGAACTCGATCTTGTGCGTGGTCGGGTTGGCCAGCTTCGTCTTGCCGGCCTCCATCGGGCCACCGGAGACGAACACCACCGGGATGTTCAGCCGCATCGCCGCCATCAGCATGCCCGGCGTGATCTTGTCGCAGTTGGAGATGCACACCAGCGCGTCCGCGCAGTGGGCGTTGACCATGAACTCGACCGAATCGGCGATCAGCTCGCGGCTGGGCAGCGAATACAGCATGCCGTCATGGCCCATGGCGATGCCGTCGTCCACTGCGATGGTGTTGAACTCCTTGGCCACACCGCCCACCGCCTCGATCTCGCGGGCGACGAGCTGGCCCAGGTCCTTCAGGTGGACGTGGCCGGGCACGAACTGGGTGAAGGAGTTGGCGATGGCGATGATCGGCTTGCTGAAATCGCCGTCCTTCATGCCGGTGGCGCGCCACAGGGCGCGGGCGCCGGCCATGTTGCGGCCGGCGGTGGAGGTCTTGGAGCGGTAGGCGGGCATGGGGAACTTTCTGGGTTGTGCGGCGGCGTGATTTTGGCCCATTCGCCGTGCGTGGGGATTCAGCCTGCGCTTCTTGGGGTCTGCCCGCTTGCCGGTGGAGCGCCAAATGTGGAAAATGATTTCATTAATAAATTTTGAATGAAAATTTGTTTCGATATCGGGCCACCGAACATCCAAGACTTCGTCCCAGGAAACCCTGTCCATGAAAAACGTCGCTGTCTTCGGCGCCGGTCGCATCGGCCG
Source organism: Sphaerotilus sp. (assembly GCF_034519685.1). Lineage (GTDB taxonomy): Bacteria > Pseudomonadota > Gammaproteobacteria > Burkholderiales > Burkholderiaceae_C > Sphaerotilus. The sequence goes on from NZ_JAXHOF010000006.1 coordinate 1,331,253, forward strand.
CATCCACGCCACCAACCTCGCCAGCCTGTCGGGCGTGAAGCTGCAGGCCATCTGCGACCCGATGGCCGACAGCGCCGCCCAGCTCGCCCAGCAGCTCGGCGCGCAGGTCTCCACCATCGAGGCCGTGCTGGCCGACCCGTCGATCGACGTGGTCGCCATCACCTCGCCCACGTCCACCCACTCCGACCTCATCACCCGCGCCGCCGCCGCTGGCAAGCACATCTTCTGCGAGAAGCCGGTGGACCTGTCGGTGCCGCGTGCCATCGCCTGCGGCGAGGCGGTCAAGGCGGCGGGTGTCGCCTGCATGATCGGCTTCCAGCGCCGCTTCGACCCCACGTTCAACGAAGCCCGCACCCGCATGGACCGCGGCGAGATCGGCAACCCGGAGATGCTCATCATCACCAGCCGTGACCCGGGCGCCCCGCCGGCCGAGTACATCAAGGGCTCGGGCGGCATCTTCCGCGACATGCTGATCCACGACTTCGACGTGTTCCGCTGGATCCTGTGCGCCGACGGCGACGAGGCCGAGTGGCTGAGCGCGTCGGGCTCGGTGCTGACCGACCCGGCCATCGCCGAGCTGGGCGATTTCGACAGCACGGCGGTGACGATCCGCACGCAGAAGGGCCGCCTCTGCCAGATCAACACCACGCGCCGCGCCGCCTACGGCTATGACCAGCGCTTCGAGGTGCTGGGCTCGGCCGGCATGCTGCAGTGTGGCAACCACACGCCCAGCCAGGTCGTGCAGTGGGACGCCAACGGCATCACCACGGACAAGCCGGAAGCCTTCTTCCTGCAGCGCTATGCGGCGGCCTACCGGCTGGAGATCGCGCACTTCTTCGAGTGCCTGCAGACCGGCGCCGCCTTCCGCACGACGGTGGCCGATGGGGTGAAGGCGCAGATCCTCGCCGACGCGGCTGCTGAAAGCGCGCTCAGCGGGCAGCCGGTGCGCTTCTGATGGCCGCCGCCCGCTTGCGTGTCGGCATCGCTGGCCTCGGGCGGCTGGGACGGCGCCACGCCGAGGCGCTGGCCTTCTCCACCCGCCACGTCGATCTGGTAGCCGCTGGCGCTGAACCTGCCGGACTGCGAGCGCGTGCTGGCGGTCGCCGCCGAGCATCCGCAACGCGGCGGCGGCGGTCGAGGCGGGCGAGATCGGCCGGCCGTTCCTGGTGCGCTCGCAGACCTGCGACAAGAACGACCCGGATGGCTTCTTCGTCCGCTTCGCACCGACCTCAGGCGGCATCTTCATGGACTGCAGCGTCCACGACATCGACCTGGCGCGCTGGCTGCTGGGTCGCCCAAAGGCGCTGCGGGCGTTCGCCACCGGCACGATCGCGCTGCACCCCGGTCTGGCCGAGTGCGGCGACGTGGACAACGGGCTGGCGATCGTCGAGTTCGAGGGCGGCGCGCGGGCGGTGTTCTACGCCTCGCGCACGCTGGCCCACGGGCATGAGACGACGACCGAGGTGATCGGCACGGCCGGCAAGCTGCTGGTCGGCGAACACGCGGCGCGGGACCGGGTGATCCGCAGCGATGCGGCGGGCGTCAGCCACGCGGTGCTCGGTGATTTCCACGAGCGCTTCGAGGCAGCGTTTGCGCACGAGATGGCGGCGTTCGTGGCCGCCTGCCGCGGGGTCGAGCCTCTGACGCTGACGCTGTCGGACGCGATGGAGGCGACGCGGATCGGGCTGGCGATCACGCGGTCGCTCCGGTCGGGGATGCCGGAGGGGGTGTAGTAGCGGGCACCGAATGGTGATTGCGACGCCACTGCCGCGTGGCGTAAACTGGAGTTGCCTTGGCGGCAGGGCGCGAAAGTGGTTGAGTCTGGCTCCGTAACCACCTGACAGTTGACCTGTGCGACCCGATAGCACGGGAGCTTGATCCCCTGCTGTCACTGGCACTTCCACCGCAGGTCGCCGATGCGCAATGCATTCATTCCGGCGCGGTCACGGTTCATCATGTTCCAGAAAACACCGCCATCCTCCATGACTTTGACCATGACGAGGATGTCGTACTTGGCGCGAGAGAACACCTTGATATAGCGGTCCCTCGTCGAGCCGTCGTCGTAGCGGACGGCCCAGACTTCGCTCGGTCGCTCCAGCGTCGGCACGATGAAACCTGCGTAGCGTTCACGCTGGTCCTGCCTTTTCTCGACGACGTGCCCCAGTGTCGAGTCCTGGATGGTCACGGTGCCGAGCGGGGTTTGCACGCTCATGGCACCGCCGAATGTCACACCCAGCGTGGCACGCAGGGACTCGACCGCATGTTCGTGGGACATTGCGCCAGAGACAAGCGCAGGTGCCTTCTCCGCCGGGTACTCTGCCTTGCGAAGATCAGGCAAGCCATGGTCACGCCAATTCCGCTGGTTCGGATTGGCTTTGGCGATGGCGATGGCGATGGCTTTTGGCGCAGTCGGCGAAGGCAGTGTCATCACCGTATTTTCTGTCCCTTGTCAGGGGCGGCCCCGGCATCAAGCATCCGCTAGACTGTGACCAAATAATTCACATCGGGCGGTGCGGCGATGAGGACGACAGCACGGGGAGGGTGGCGCGGCGCGTCGGTGGTCGTGGGGGTCTTGCTCCTGTTGTTGGGGTTGACTGCGCCGGCCGTGTGGGCCGATGTCCGGCGGGTGGCCTTGCTGGTCGGCGTGTCGGCATACCGGCATCCAGCGATCCCGGCACTCGACGGTCCTGCCCACGACGTGGCCGCGATGCGCGAGGTGCTGATCCGGCGCTGGGGGTTCCGGGCCGAGGACATCCGCACGCTGACCGACCGGCAGGCCACGCGCGACCACATCCTGTCCGAGCTGACCGCGCTGGCGGGTCGCAGCGGTCCGAGCGACGAGGTGCTGGTCTATTTTTCGGGGCATGGCACCAGTGCGCTCGACCTGGGGGCGGCGGCGCTGGGGGTGCCGGTGCCGCATGGTTCGGGGGCGTTCATGGCGCACGATTTCGACCTGAGCCAGCCGACGCGGGGCCTGATTGTCGGGCGCACGGACCTGGTGCCCCGCATCGAGGCGCTGGAGCGGGGCGAGCGGCGGCTGTGGGTGGTGATGGACACCTGCTACTCCGGGCAGGCGGTGCGGCAGGTGACGCCGACGCGGGCGGACCCGGACGCCTGGGCGGAACGCACCTTCACGATCAGCCGGCCCGACATCGCCGACCGCATGGCGCGGCAAGCCCCCGGACGCTCCGCCCCGCCGCCGTATCCGTACCGCGCCACCGCTTTTCTGTCCGCTGCGGGCGAGGGGGAAACCGCCAAGGACGTGAGCCGCGCGAAGCTGCGCCAGTGGCCGACGCTGGACGGCCAGCCGCACGGGGCGCTGACGGACGCGCTGCTGCGCGTGCTGGACGGGCGCATCGCGGGCGATCTGAACGGCGACGGGTGGCTCGACCTGAACGAGGTGCATCGGGCGGTGGGCGATTTCATGGCGCAGCGTCCCTATGGGCACACGCCGCAGCGCCTGCCGTCGGTGGCGCAGGACACGCTGGGGCTGGGCAGTCGGGCGGTGCTGTCGGTCAAGGGGGGGGCAGCGCGGCCGGTCGAGGCGCCGCCGACACCGCTGACCGTGCGCACCGAGGATCTGCCCGGTCCGCTGGTCAAGCGCTTGCAGGGGTTGCCGGACGTGAAGCTGCTGTCGGCGGGCGGTACCGGGGCCGATCTGGAGATCGTGCGGGCGGGGGATCTGGTCGATGTGGTGGATGCGTCGGGGGACCGGCTGGTGCGGATGCAGCCGGTGGATGCGGATCGGCTGGTCGGGCTGGTGCAGGGGCGGGCCTGGGCGCGGCGGGTCAAGGCGCTGGCGGAGCGGCATCGGCGAGGGGTGCTGCCGGTGGGGATCGAGCCTGCGGGTTTCGGGGGAGATTTCACGGAGGGTCAGGAACTGAATTTCAGCGTCCGGCCTGACCGGGAGCTGTTCCTGCTGATGGTCAATGTCAACGCGATGGGCGAGGCGACGCTGATGTACCCGACAGAGGAGTACGAGCGCAAGTCTTCTCCCGGTCGGCAATTGGTGCAGGTGCCTTCTGCGTCCAGTCGGCTGACCGTGCGGCTTCCGGAGGGCAAAGACATTCAGTTGTTCTTCGGGTTCGACCAGGAGCCGAGCCGCGAACTCACGCGCGTGGACGCGCTGGCTCGACTGGTACAGCAGCGTGCTGGACAATTCAGTTTTGGGCATTCCGAGTTCCGGACATGGCGCAGGAGACAACAATGAAGCGGGTGATGGAGATGGGATGGCGTTGGTGCCGTCGGGTGCGGCGGTCGTTGCCGGTGGCGATGACGGTCGTGGTTTGTCTGGTGTCCACGGGGGCGCAGGCTGCCGAGCGCCGGATCGCCTTGGTGATCGGCAATGGCGCTTATGCAGAGTCGCCATTGAAGAATCCGGTGAATGACGCCCGCGACATGCGTGCGCGTTTGCTGGAACTTGGTTTTGACAAATCGGACATCGTCTACCGCGAGAACCTGAAGACAGCGGAAATCGGCGCCATGCTGCGCGAGTTTCGGGACAAGCTGAACGGTGATGCGGTGGCCGTGGTGTTCTATGCCGGGCATGGGGTGCAGATCGGTGGTGAGAACTTTCTGCCGACGGTGGATGCGCGGGTGGACGGCGAGGATGATCTGCCGCAGCAGTCGATCAAGCTGGGTGCTTTGCTGAATGTGCTGAGAACAAGCCGGACGCGGCTGAATCTGGTCTTTCTGGATGCGTGCCGGAACAATCCGTACAAGCGTGGATTCCGTGATGGCATTCGTGGATTGGAGAAGATGTCGCCCGCATCGGGCACGCTGATCTCCTACGCCACCCAGCCCGGACTGGTGGCCGACGATGGCAAGGGGCGCAACGGGGTGTTCACGGGGCAGTTGCTGGCGAACATGGCTGCACCAGGGTTGCCGGTTGAACTGATGATCAAGCGGGTGGCGAGCGGGGTGTATGCCAGTACCGAAGGAAAACAAGATCCGTGGCAGGAAGGGTCTATCCGGGGGGATTTCTACTTCGTTCCGGGTGCGTCACCTCCTCCGCCTCCACCTGTGGTTTCCCAGAATGGCCAGACCCTCAAGGACTGCACCGACTGCCCCGACCTGGTGGTGATCCCTGCGGGCGGCTTCCAGATGGGCACTGATGCTTACGACAGTGAAAAGCCGGTTCACCCGGTCACGATCCCGCGTGCGCTGGCTGTTGGGCGTACCGAGGTGACGGTCGCGCAGTACCTGCGGTGTGTGGCGGAGCGTGGTTGTGACGAGCCGGAATGGCGACAGAAGGGCAGCACCTATCACTACCAGACCGGCAGTGACCAGCATTACCGCCAACTCGGTGCGGCATTGACCGGTGACAACCACCCGATCGTCGGCGTGAGCTGGAACAACGCTCAGCAGTACGTGAAATGGCTCTCGGCGAAGACGGGTGGCAAAGGCTATCGGCTGCTGACCGAATCGGAATGGGAGTACGCCGCACGGGCTGGCAGCGTGACAACGTACAGCTTCGGGGACAGCGAGTCTTCTTTGGGCGATTACGCTTGGTTCTCTGGCAACAGTGGTGGCAAGGCGCAGCCAGTGGCCCAGAAGAAGCCGAATGCGTTCGGGCTGTACGACATGCACGGCAACGTCTGGGAATGGGTCGAGGACGTGTGGCACGACAACTACACGGGGGCACCTACCGATGGGACAGCTTGGAAGAGTGGCGGAGACTCGTCGCGCCGTGTTCTGCGGGGCGGTTCCTGGTACGGCATCCCGTGGAACCTGCGCTCGGCCAACCGCGACGGGGGCACGCCGGACGGCCGGGGCAACAGCACCGGTTTCCGTATCGCCAGGACCTTTTCCCTTTAGCCCTTTTACCCTCTTACCCTTTGAAAACAACATGAGGCAGCGAGCAACGAGGGCATTCGCGGGGTCTGGGGGTGCAGCCCCCAGCGGCGGCCAAAACGGGAAGGCCCCGGCATGAGCACCGCCGCGCGGCCGAACGTGTCGGCGGTGGAGGCGATGTACCAGTTCGTGCTGTGGCTGGTCCCGGTGCTCGACGGCATGCCGCGCAGCCAGAAATTCCTGCTCGGCGACCGCATCCAGACCACGGCGATGGACGTGCTCGACCACCTGATCGAAGCCGCCTACAGCCGCGAACGCGCCGCCCTGCTGCGCCACGCCAACCTGGGGCTGGAGAAGCTGCGGTTCTGGATGCGCATGTCCAAGGATCTGAAGCTGATCGACTTCAAACGCTACGAACACGCCGCCCGCTGCATTGACGACGTGGGCCGACAGGTCGGCGGCTGGCTGAAATCGAACCGCCCCGCCGGCACCACCACCCCCGACGCCGGAGCCGACCATGCCCCGCCGACATGACGACCTGTTCGGCCAGATCGCCACGTTCCGGGCGCTGCACGACGCCGCCCGCCGCGCCGCCGTCGGCAAGCGCCGCAAGCCGGGCGCAGCGGCTTTCATGGCGAACCTGGAGCGCGAGCTGCTGCGGCTGGAGCGTGAGCTGAACGACGGCCGCTACCGCACCGGCCGCTACCTGGAAATCATCGTGCGCGACCCGAAGCGCCGCCTGGTCTCGGCCGCGCCATTCCGCGACCGCGTGGTGCATCACGCGCTGTTCGCCGTCATCGGCCCGCTGTTCGAGCGCGGCTTCATCCCCGACACCTACGCCAACCGCACCGGCTACGGCACCCACCGCGCCGTGGCCCGCTACGAACACTTCCGCGACCGCCACGCCCACGTCCTGCGGGCCGACCTCTGGCGCTACTTCCCGTCGATCGACCACGAGATCCTGAAACGCGACCTGCGCCGCCGCATCGCCTGCCCGCAGACCCTCGCCCTGTGCGACACGATCATCGACGGCTCCAACGAACAGGAACCCGTCGCCTGCTACTTCCCCGGCGATGACCTGTTCACCCCGCACGAGCGCCGCCGGGGCTTGCCGCTGGGCAACCTGACGAGCCAGTTCTTCGCCAACCTCTACCTCGACGGCTTCGACCACTGGGTCAAGGAAGTGCTGCGGGCGCCGTACCTGCGCTATGTCGATGACTTCGCGCTGTTCTCGAATAACGCCGATCAGCTGGCCGACTGGCGCGAGCGCATCACGGTGTACCTCGAAGGCCGACGCCTGCGCCTGCACCCGGACAAGACGCAGATCGTCGCCACCCCCGTGCCGGCCACCTTCCTCGGCTACGAGCTGCACCCCGACGGCCACCGCCGCCTGCCCCCCGAAAACGTCACACGCTTTCGCCACCGGCTGGAGCAGATGCGCCGCGACTGGCAGGCCCAGCGCGTCAGCGGCGACGAGGTCCGCCAGCGCGTCCACGCCTGGATCGCACACGCCCGCCACGCCGACACCCACGGCCTGCGGCACACCCTCTTCCAAGGTGGCTGGTTCGACCCGCTGTGGTCGGACTCGCTGCCCGTCGAAGCCCCCGGCGCCCTGAAACGCGCCGTGTTCTGCGGGGCGGTTCCTGGAACAACAACCCGAGGAACCTGCGCTCGGCCAACCGCAACAGGAACACACCGGACAACCGGAACAACAACACCGGTTTCCGTATCGCCAGCACGGCCCGCGCCAGAACGCTGGTTCTGACCCTGACCCGTCAGGGTGGGCATCAGCGGCGTGCAAGGGCAGTCCAAGGGTGTCCGGGGGGATGCACCCGGTTCGCGTCGGCCTTGGCGGATTTTGGTCTGCGGTCGGAGCGAACCCTTTTATTTACGCATGCAAGGGGGAAACATCACCATGAATCGACCAGCAGAACACCGGGGTTCCGGGCGGCGGTGGCTCGGTCTGGCGACGCTGGCCCTGCTGATCGCGACCAGCACGGCCCACGCCCAGCACGACGCCACCCCCCGCGACAAAGCCCGCCTGAAAGCCGTCGCCGACCAACTCCAGGCCGCCGAAGCCTCCCTGACCCGCCAGTCCGCCGCCATGACACCCCGCGAGCAGGCGATGGCCGAAGCGCAGTTGCTCGCCGCGCAGGACAGCCTCCAGACCGCCATGGTCGAGAAGGGCCGCAGCGCCTTGGCCCTGTTCGGCGCCGAGCAGAGCGCCCAGGACGCCAGCGCCTCCGCCCAGCGCAAGGGCGGCCCGGTGCGCCGCCCCGTCGAGGTGCAGGTCACCTCCAGCCGCCCCGGCAGCGTCGCCCCGCCGATGGACGTGTACGCCCTGCCGCTGATCTACCTCACCCGCGGCGTGCCGGCGAGCATGTCCGCCGACAAGCTCCGCCGCCTGCTGGAACTCGCCCGCTTCGAGCGCCCCACCTCGCCGTCGATCGACCGGCTGGAAACGCATGGCGAATACGCCCTGTGGATCGCCGCGCCGAGCCGGGTCGATGCCGTGCTGTCCCTCGTGCGCCAGCGGGCGCTGACCCACTACCGCCGCGTCAGCACTGGCCCGTCCGAGCCGATCACGCTGGTGCTGAGCGAGGACGATCAGGTGCGCCTGCCTCCCGCGCCTGACGCGGCGGCCCCTGCGCCCGCCGCCGCCTCCGGGAGCGCACCATGAAGTGGGACGAACTCACCCGGCAACTCGGCGCCGCGGCGGCGGCCGTGACGGCGATGTTCGCGCTGTTCAACTCGGTCCTGTCCGACTGGGTGCCGCCCGCCGAGGCCATGGGCGCGCCGGCCGTCACCGGGATCGCGTCCTTCGTCTCGCTGGTGGTCCTGCTGGTGCTTGTGCTGGTGATGCGCCGACGGCTGACGGTGGCGCATCGGCGGCAGATCGCGGCGGCGGCCGGGGCTGCCGCCATCGCGGGGCTGGTGGTCGCGTATGTCTACTACGGCGATCTGGACGCACACGTCTTCGTCTGGCCGCCCGCCGCCAGCGCCCAGCCCGACGAAGGCGAGCCGCGGCGGCACCTCCGCGGCGAGTTCAACGAGATGGGCCGCCAGGCGAGCGATGTCAGCCTGACGGCGGCCATCACCGAAGCCGGCGGACTGCACAAGGCCCAGGCTGACCAGGCGCTGTGGGACGAGACCTCGCGCCAGCAGGTGGAGCGGCGGCTGGTGCTGCTGTACGTCGTGATGACGAGCCTGCTGTCGGGGGCTGTGTTCGGGCTGGTGCTGGCGGTGATGTTCTCGTCGCCGGCCTCGACCGCGTAGTGTCGCGTCAACGATCCACTGTCGCGCCCCAAACACCGTCATCCTCGCGAATGCGAGGATCTACGCCCGCCAAATGCCGTCATTTCCCTGCGTGGGTGCCCGCTTTCGCGGGCATGACGGGAGGTGTTCGCGCGGGCTGTCCGTCAAGTCAGCCGTGACACGACACTGGGCTGTTGCGCTTCAATACCCCGTCGGCCCCCCCGGCATCTGCAGCCCCAGCCCGCTCACCGCCCCGCGCGGCTCCAGACTGAAGCGCAGGTAGATCGACCCCGTGCCCTGTGTGTACTGGGCGGCGCGCTCCAGGCCGAGCCGGGTGCCGATGTCGAGCTGGCGGGTGATCTGGTATTCGAGCGCGCCGCCCAGGTTCAGCACCAGTCCCGAGTCGCTGCGTGCGGCGTAGGTGGAGGCCGGGGCGCGCTGTTGCGCGACCAGGCTGTCCATCGTGGACTGCGCTGCCGCGTCGGTCGGGAAGTAGGGCGCGGCTTCCTCGCGGTAGGCCTGCAGCCCGGCCGAGCCCTGCAGCCCCCAGCTCAGCCGCCCGCTGCGGCCGAGCCAGTTCACCGGCACCGTCAGCGACAGCAGGTGCTGCGGGCTGAAATAACCACCGTGGCCCCAGGTGTAGCCGCTCAGGTTGCGCCGGTGGTGCTGGTAGCCGAGGTTCATGCCGACCTCGACCTGCGTGTCAGCCAGGCGCTGTGCCTGCCAGAAGCTGCCCGTGCCCAGCTCGACGCGGCTGTTGCTGGCCACTTGCTCGCCGGTCAGCGCGTGCAGGCTGCCGTAGCCGTAGACACCGACATCGGCCTGTCCCCATGCCAGCTGCACCCGTGCCCCGGTGGCGCGCACGCCGCCCCAGATCCGGCCCGTGCGCTCGTCCTTGCTGCCGGCGAAGGCGAGCAGGCTGTCGGTCAGGGCGCGGCGCGAGGCGTCCACGGTCAGCGTCATCCCTTGCGCGAACTCGTCGATGTAGCGCAGTCCGCCCACGACATCGGTCACGGCGAAGCCGATCGGGGTGGTGCCCACATCGACCGTCAGCGTGCGCGTCTTCAGCGCGACCGCCACGCCCACGCCCGCATCGCTCTGGGACGGGGCGACCGTCACGCCCGTGGCATCCAGCCCCAGCGTGCCGCTGCGCGACCGTGCCGCCTGGCTGACCTGTCCGGCGCTGGCGACGACCGGCGTCACCTGGACGCTGAGCTGTCCGACGTCCTCGATGGTCTTGCGGCCCTCGATCGGCGTCTGCACCAGGTCGAGCTGGCCCAGACCGGCCTCGCCACTGCGGGAGCGGATCACGCCGGCCGTCTCCAGGCTGGTGCGCCCTTGTTCGATCTGGACCTCGGAGAGTTCATCGCCGAGCGTGCGGGTGGCCCGCAGGGGACGGGCGGGCAGTGCTGGACGTGGAGCGGACAGGGGCGGGACCGGGGCGGCCTGGGCGAGCAGGATGTTCGGCTGCGCCGCTGCGGCCGCGGCCGCCACCGGGACCGGATCGCGCCAGCGCTGCGACCGGCTCACCGCACTTTCGCCGCCGACACGTGCGCTGGGCAGGCCGGCGCCGGTGGGGGGCAGCTGGTCGAGGTCCAGACTGGCCAGTGGTGTCACCAGGGCCGGCAGGCCACCGGCGACCAGCGTGCGGGCACGGCCATCCGCGGCATGGGCGGCAAACGGATTGCCGGCCGCGCGGGCCTGGCCCCACTGCAGGGCATTGGCCTGCCGCTGCGGCTGCTCGGCGACGATGGCCGCGCGCAGATACTCGGCGGCCTTGCCGAACTGGCCGAGCGCGCGGTGGTGGCGGGCGTACTGGGCGAGCACGGCAGGGCTGTTCGGGGCGATGCGGCTGGCTTCCTGCAAGGCCATCGCGGCACTGTCCTTGTCCTTCTGGCCATCGGCGGCGCCGGCCAGACCGAGCCAGGCGTCGAGCTGACCCGGCTGTTTCTGGAGCACCGATTCATAGAGCGCACGGGCCTGTGCGTGGTCGCCTGCGGCGGTGTGCAGACGCGCCAAGGCCATCTGCAGACGCGGCTCCTGCGGGCGTTCCTGCAACACCGGGGCCAGGGCTTCCCAGGCGTTGTAGAGGTCGCCGCCGTCGCGCAGCTGGTCTGCCTGCCGCAGCGACAGGGCGATGCGCAGCTCGTCGAAGTCGCGCCGCTGGCCGGCGGTGAGGGGCTGCGCGGCGAGCTGGCGCAGCACGCCGGCCAGCTCTGCATCCTGGCGGGTCTGCAGCAGCAGCGCGGCATGGCGCAGCCGCAGACCGGCGCCGGCCTGCGGCTGGGCGGCCAGCGTGGCGCGGATGAGCTGCCCGGCGCGGGCCTCGTCGCCCAGCTCCATCCGGGCACCGGCCACGGCGCCGACCATGTCGGGATCCTGTCCGGCGGCGGCTTCGGCTTCGACCAGCAGCGCTTCGGCCTGCCAGCGCTGCCCGGCGCGGGCTTGTGCGATGGCGTCGGCCGCCTGGGCCTGCACGGCCAGACGGCGTTGCAGGCGACCCATCTCCGTGCTGCGCTCGCGGGCGGGCACCTGGTCCAGGCTCTGCAGCGCGCCCGTCCAGTCCTTCAGCTCGGACTGCAGCAGGGCCCGCGCCAGCAGCGCTTCGCCGGGCTGCGCGGCCGGCACCACGAAGGCGTCGACCTGCGCCCGCGCCGCGTCCGGCCGGTTCTGGCGCATCAGCAGCTGGCCGAGCGACAGCCGCACCCAGGGTGAACCGGGTGCCGTGGCGACCGCCTGCTCCAGCAAGGCCTGCGCGCCGGCCAGGTCACCGCGCTGCTGGGCCAGATCGGCCTGCAGCCGCATCTGGCCGGCCTGCAGGCCCTTCTCGCCGCCGAGAAGGGCGAGCACCTCGGCATCCATGCGCTGCAGGTGGGCGCGCTGCAGCTCGGTGCGGCCCGAGGCGCCGAGCACGTGGTGGAGACCGGCGTTGGCGCGTGGATGGCGGGCGTCGGCCCGCAAGGCCTCGCGGTAGGCCGCGTCGGCGCCGAGGAACTGGCCCTGCTCGGCCAGCAGATCGCCCAGCAGCACCTGGCCCTCCGGCTCCTTGGGATCGGTCTCGACAGCGCCCTTGGCCAGGCGGGTCGCGCGGTCGAGGTCGCCCGCCTGGCGGGCGGCCTGGCCGTCGTGGACCGCCTGCCAGTGCATCGCCGAGCGGTAGACCGGCGCCCAGCGTGCGCCGTTGCGGGCGGCGCTGGCGCGGCCGAGCAGCTCGCTGGCCTCGGTGAAGCGGTCTTCGCGCATCCGCACGATGCCGAGTCCCGCCAGCGCGTCGGTCTCGTCCGGCCGCTGCAGCAGCACAGCGTTGAAGCGCTCGGTCGCCGTTTTCACATCACCCGCGTCCAGCGCCGCGAAGCCTTGGCGCACGGCGAGCAAGGGCGCCGGCTGGGCCCGGCGGGCGGTGGCACTGGTGGACGTGGGGGCCGCCTTGCGGGGGCTGTCCGCCCCGGCTGCAGTGGCCGTGCCGGAGGCACTGGCCGCCGCCCGTGCCTTGCCGGGCTGGCCGAGTTCCGCCAGTTTGGTGCTCAGCTCGGCATCGTCGCCGGCTGCGGCGAGGTACTGGCGGAACAGCGGTGCATCCGGCCCGCGTGCGTCCATCCACACCAGTGCCTGGCGCCAGGCGGCACGGGCGTCCTTCTGGATCTGCGGCGGCGCATCGGGCTGGCTGGCGAGGGCGGCCAGGCGGCGGACGGCGTCGCGGCGGGTCGGCTCGCGGTAGCTCAGGTGCTTGGCGAGGGCCAGGGCGGGGCCGTGCTGGCTGGGGGTTGCCTGCTGGAGGCGTTCCAGTCCGCGCTTGGCCTCGTCCCAGCCTTCGCGGGTGCCGCCGAGGGTCTGGTAATACTCGATGGCGAGGTCATCGGCCGGCGGCTGGGCGCCCAGGGCCTGCTTGTAGGTGCTGGCCGCGGCTTCGGTCTGGCCGGCTTGGGCGTACTGGCGGGCGGTGGCGATCAGCGCCTTGTTGGAGGACTGGGACTGGACCTGCCGGGCCAGCGTGCCGATGCCGGGATGGTCCGGGCGCACCTGGCGCAGCCGTTGGAGGTAGGCGCCGGCCTCCTCGAAACGCCCGGCCTCGACGCTCTGCGTGGCCAGGCCGTAGAGCGCGTCCGGCTGGCGCGGATCGACGCCGAGCAGCTTCTGCCAGGTCTGTCCGGCGAGGTCCGCACGGCCGCGCTGCTGCCAGTGGCGGGCCTGCTCGATGAGCTGCTGCACCGTGGAGGTCAGACCGGTCTCGGGGCTGGCGGTCGCGGTGGTGGCTGCCGTGCTGGCCGCCGGGGTGGCCGCAGGGCTGGCCGGTGGTGCGGCGGTGGCGGCCAGGCTGGTCACCAGTCCCAGGCAGGCCAGGGCGATCCGGCTGGGTGTCGGGCCGCTGCGCGGGCAGGCGTCGGGCAGGGGCAGGGGGGCTGGCGCGGCAGTGGGCAAGGTGGGCAGGGGCGTCATGGCGTCGGGCAACGGAGGATCGAAGGGGCGGGCGCACGCAGCAGCCGACCGTGGCGGTCGCAGCGCCAGCGCTGCTGCAGCCAGCCGGTGCTGAAGAGCGCCAGGGCGTGGTCGTAGTAGCGCAGGCGGGTGCCGCTGGCGCAGGAGGTGGCGAGGCGCTCGGCCAGGTGCTGGACACCGGCACAGTCGCCCAGCGCCGCGAGGTAGGGTTGCAGCGCGGCGGCAAAGCCGGGCGGCGCGCTGCCGCGGGCGATGGTCGATGGGTCGGCGCTGGCAGGCGTCCGGGTGGACAGTCGTTCGGGCAGGCTGGGGCCACGGGTGTGGCGCTGCATGCCCGACAGTCCGTGCAGCAGGGCGGGCCGCAGCGGATCGTCGGTCGGCGCCACGCCCGCCCAGAGGTAGCAGCGGATGGCGTCGTAGCTGCCGGTGTCGCCGTGCTGGGTGTCGGCGACCCAGCGGCCGCGCAAGGGGGCTGAATGCTGCACCGACCAGGTGGCCCAGTCCGGCGCCAGCCCCTGGGGCGCCAGGCCGGGCAGGGTGCGCACCGACTGTTCAGCCAGCACCGTCCACGGCCCGCCCGGATCGGCGCTGGCCAGGCCGCGCAGCAGGTGCAGCGGCGCATAGCTCGGGTTGAAGCGCCAGAGCAGGCGGTCTTCGGTGACAAATCCCTGCGGACCGGGCAGCAGCATCGTCCCGAGCCCGGGCACCTCGACCACTTCCTCGGCCCGGATGCGTGCCAGCAGGGCGCGGCCCTCGGTGGCCAGCGCGGGCGCGTTCCACAGCCGTGCGGCCTCGATCAGCGTCCAGGCCAGCCACAGGTCGGCATCACTGGCGGCATTGGGGTCGAGCACGCCCCAGCGTCCGTCGCGCTGGCGGCCCCATTGCCAGGCGGGCAGGCGTGCGGCCAGATCGCCGGCGCACAGGTTCTGGCGTGTCCACTGCAGCATCTGGTCGAAGCGCACGCGGTCGTTGGCCACCAGCGCGAAGAACATGCCGTAGGACTGGCCTTCCGAGGTGCTGACCCGGGCCTCGGTGTCGGGGTCGAGCACCCGGCCATCGGGTTGCAGGAACTGGCCGACAAAGCTGGCCCAGAGCGCATCGAAGTCGTCACAGACCAGGCGGCGGGGGGCAGCGGTCGGGGCGGCACACGCCGGGCTGACCAGCCCGCCGGCCGCGCCCGCCAGCGCACCGATCCGCAGCAGCAGGTGTCTGCGCTGCGGAAGGGGGGGTGGTCCCTCAGGTCGATGCACCGGCATGACGGCGCATGGCATGGCGCTGCAGCAGCAGGTAGATCACCGCCGACAGCACCAGGATGCCCAGCATCAGCACGGCCCACATCAGCACCGGGCGGTCCGAGAGCTTCCAGCGGATCCAGCTGACCCAGGACAGGTTGCCGCTGGCGTAGGTCGGCTCGGCGCTGTACGGCGTGATGCGCCCGGATTCGTCGAACAGCGCCACATGGCCCTGGATCTGCGCCAGGCGGGTGCTGTCGAGCAGGGCCTCGGTGATGAAGGACAGCGCGGCCGGGGTGGTGGCCATCAGCCCGACCACGCTGCGGTTGCTGGCCAGCGGCGACTCGAAGCCGACCAGCGCCGCCTGCGGGTCCGTGCCGCGGAAGGACAGTGTTTCCTGCGGCATCCGCTCGTTGTCCTCCCAGAGGCTGCGGATCCAGCGCAGGCTGTCCGGCAGCGTCCAGTCCGCGGGCGACAGGCCGGCTGCGGACCGGGCGCTGGCGGGTGTGGCGGCGCGGCTGGTCTGGGCCGCGGCCAGGTCCCGGAAGGGCATGGCGCCAGCCCAGTCGGCGAACAGGCGCTGGTTGCCGGCACTGCCGATGACGATCAGGTCGTGGTCGGTCACCTGCCCCACATGGCGGGCGCGCACCACCCGCACCAGCCGTGCGGCCAGCCCCGTGGCTTCACCCGCCCGGCCCATCAAGGTCAGGAAGGTGTCGAGGTCTTCGCGCGAGGGCTGGTCCGGCAGGACCACGGCGGTCTCCGCCAGATCGGCCAGCCGGGTGTAGGGGTGGGTGGTGTTGGCGAAGGCGGCCAGGTCCGGCATCGGCAGGAAGTGCGGCGCGTCCGAGAAGTCGATGGTGGAGGCCCCGTCGACCACGCTGCGCGGGCGGTCCAGCGCGGCGTCGGCGCGGCTTTCGCGCTCGCATTCCGAGGCCTCGTCGATGACACCGGGCTGCAGCGTCATGTCCAGGCGGGCGTAGGACTGCGTGCCGAGCGCGGCCACCGGCAGGCGCAGGGTGCGGCGGGCCGACTGGGTCAGGGCCTCGTCGCGCTCGCCGCGCAGGCTGCGCTGGAGCTTGTCGACCCAGCGTCCGGCAGCACCGGGTTCGAGCGATTCGTTGAGCCGCTCTTCGCCGTTGAACCGCACGCGCAGCGCCGCAGCCGATTCCCCCGGCCGTGCCTCGTAGCGCACCCGCAGATCGATCGGCACCTTGCGTTCGCGCCAGGCGAAGAGGTCGGGTGGCAGGCGCATCGGCACGCTCACCTCCAGCGGCCGGGCATCGTGCGAGACCAGCGCGGCCGTGGACACCAGCTCGTCCAGGCGGACCGGGCGGTGGGTGGGGGTCCAGTTGGGTGCCTCCCAGGCCCGCCGTGGGGCCGCTTCGGTCAGGCGGTCGATCAGTGCGCTGCTGCCATGGCCGGGCAACTGGCCACGCACCAGCGCGTCGGCCGCGCGGCGCAGCTCTTCGCCGTCGCGGCCGAGCAGGTAGAGCACCTTGCGGTGCGGCTGGTCCGGGTGGGTGGCCAGGGTCACCGAAGCGCCTGCGATGGGCGGCAGCACCATGCCGGGGGGGGCGTCCTCGGTGGTGGCGAGCACGATGGCATGGCCGGTCGGCAGCCGGTCGCGTGCCTGGATGCGCACGCCGCGGTAGGCCGAGAGCGCACCGAACCACGAGGCCACATTCCCGGCCGCCTGCAGCGTGGCGTCACTCGCCCGCGGTGACAGCACCAGCGTCAGCTCGTTGCGGCGCGGATCGCGCGGATCGAAGAACGGGGAGGGCAGGAGCGACAGGTCGTTGGCCAGCGGCAGGGGCGACATCACCAGGTTCAGGGTCGAACTTGGCGCGATCTGGGCCCAGAGGCCAGCGCTTTCCGCGGCACTGCAGTCGAGCGGTTCGGCGAACTGGACGGTCAGCTCGTTCTGGTCGATCAGCAGGCGCGGGTCGATCGGGACGGTGTGGCTGCCGCTGCGGCTGGCCGTGCCGGCCGTGGTGGACGGGTCCAGGCGGCTGACCAGTTCGCCGTTCAGCCGCACCTCCAGCGCCCCTGCCCGTCCGGCCAGCATGGGCGACTGGGCCAGATCGAGCTTGAGAATGGCCGAGGACGCCACCTCGTCCGCGCGCAGGGCGAAGGGGAACTGGTGGCGCGAGTGGCCACGCTTGAGCATCACCGCCTCGCGCTGGCCCATCTGAGAGAAGGGAAGCACCAGGTCGCGGCCTGGCGCGGCGGCGTGTGCGGCGCCGAGGCCCAGGGTCAGCGCGAGCAGCGCGGCGAGGGCTGCGCGGACGCCGGGCCGGACAGTGGTGGCGGAGGGGGTGGTGGAGTCGGTCCGCTTCATGGTCAGGCGCGCACAGGGGTGGATTCGGCGGGCGGTGCCGCGGGCTTGCTGGCCGGTCTGGCGGGCGGCTTCGGCTTCCAGCCGAACACCTTCGCGCAACCCCGCACACCCAGGCCGACGATCTGGCGCAGGGCCTGGAACGGCCGGTCCGGCGCGTGGCGGGCGGCGTGGTCGATCCAGGCGTCGGCGCGGGCGAAGGTGATCTCCACCAGGTCCATCTGCTGCTGCAGCGTCATCGGGTCGAAGCGCAGGCCGTGGTGCTCGCCCTGGCGGAAGACGATGCGCGCCGAGAACAGCGCGGCGTGGTCACCCCGCAGCAGCGCCAGCGTCACGGCGGTCTGCTCCTCCAGCATCACGCCGGGCGGCAGGCGCACCCGCAGGCCGCCTTCGGAGAAGTCCTCGGTCTCGACGTGCCAGACGCGGCCGTCCTCGGTCTCCATGCGGGCCGGGATGCCGAACTGGACCCGGTGCGACTTGCGCACCTGGCGGGTTTCCGAAGCGGCCGCCGCCGCCGCGCCCAGGATCACGAGGTTGTAGATGGTCCACAGCATGTTCAGCAGCACCGTGTCCAGCTCGTGCGTGTTCCACCAGAACAGCCGCGCCACCCCGACCACGAACCCGATCAGGTTCAGCGACAGCAGCACCACATACGGCCGCGCGATGCCCCAGTCGAAGAAGTCGCGCTCGATGTAGCCGCCCTTGGCGGTGACGTTGAAGCTGCCAGCCTTGGGGTCGATCAGCGCCAGCATGGTCGGGCGGAAGATGTACCAGGCCAGCACGGCTTCATAGACCTCGGCCCAGAACGAGTGCCGGAACTTGCCCTGGGTGCGCGAGTTGACGAGGTTGGCGTGCACCAGGTGGGGCAGCGCCATCGCCGCGATCATCACCGCCGAGGCGTGGATGACGTGGGCCTCGAAGAACAGGTAGGCCAGCGGTGCCGTCAGGAACACCAGCCGGGGCAGCCCGTAGAAGAAATGCAGCATCGCGTTCGAGTAGCACAGCCGCTGCGCCCAGCTCAGCCCCTTGCCCCACAGCGGGCAGTCGGTGCGGAAGATCTGTGCCATGCCACGCGCCCAGCGGATGCGCTGGCCGACGTGGGCAGACAGGCTTTCGGTGGCCAGCCCGGCGGCCTGCGGGATGCCGATGTAGGCCGTGTTCCAGCCCTTGCGGTGCAATTTCAGCGCGGTGTGGGCGTCCTCCGTCACCGTCTCCACCGCCACGCCGCCGACGGCCATCAGCATGTCCCGGCGCAATACCGCGCACGAGCCACAGAAGAAGGTGGCGTTCCAGAAGTCGTTGCCGTCCTGGACCAGCCCGTAGAACAGCTCGCCCTCGTTGGGCACGTTGCCGAAGGTGTCGAGGTTGCGCTCGAAGGGGTCGGGCGAGAAGAAATGGTGCGGCGTCTGCAGCATCGCCAGCTTGGGATCCTTGTAGAACCAGCCCAGCGTCATCTGCAGGAAGGAGCGTGTCGGGATGTGGTCGCAGTCGAAGATGGCGACATATTCACCGTCGGTGTGCGACAGCGCGGCGTTGATGTTGCCGGCCTTGGCATGGCGGTTGTCGCTGCGGATCACCCACTCGATGCCGACCTCCTCGGCGAAGTCGCGGAACTCCTCGCGCCGGCCGTCGTCGAGCAGGTGGATGCGCAGCTTGTCGAGCGGCCAGTCCATCGCCATCGCGGCCAGCACGGTCGGCTTGACCACCTTCAGCGGCTCGTTGTAGGTCGGGATGAAGATGTCGACCGTCGGCCAGTCCTCCACCGGCATGGTCAGCGCCACCGGGCGGCGCTCCAGCGGCCAGATGGTCTGGAAGAAGCCCAGCACCAGCACCAGCCAGGCATAGACCTCGGCGGCGATCAGGCCGCTGCCGAAGAACAGGTCCAGGCTGCTGTCCATCTGCATCGTCTCGGTGATGCGCCAGTAGAGGTAGCGGCTGGAGACGGTCAGCGAGATGAAGGTCAGCAGCAGCGTCACGAAACGGCCGGGTCTGCGGTTCAGCAGAATGGCACACAGGAAACACAGCACGCCGAAGACCACCTGTTCCCACAGCCCGAGCGGCACGGAAATGACCGTGACCATCAGCAGCAGTCCGCTGAGCAGCATGGCGAGCTGCAGGGCGCGGTATTCCCAGGTGTCCCAGTGCCAGCCGGCCGTGCGGCGCGCGCCAGCCGGCGGCAGCGGTGTGCGGCCCGCAAGGGAGGGAGAGGACAGATCCGGCGATTCGGCCATGGCAGGGAGGAAGGTCGGATGTACAGACAGACAGGCAGCAGCGTGTCCGTCGGAGGCCGTCGCCGGCAGGTCCGGCGACAGGCGGCGGGGTCAGCGGCCCAGCGGGTCGGCCGGGCGGCTGGCGAGGCGCCCGAACAGGCGGTCCAGCCGGACCGGCTGCGGTGTGGCCGCCGGCGTGGGGGAGCGTGCGGCTGGCTGGCCGGCCCCCGGGCCCGGCACCGTGGCGGTGTCGTGCGGGCTGGCCAGCCGGTTCAGGATGGAGGTGACCGAGGATATCCCGTTGTGCGCATCCGGCCCCAGGCGCAGCACGCGCGGCACACCACCCGCCGGGGACGCCGCCGCAGCGGGGGCTGTTGGCGCCGCCGGGGCCTGGGCCGAGGCAGCGGGGGTGGCCAGCGGCTCGGCAGGCCGCCCCATCGCCGCACGCCGCACGGCTGCCCGAGCGGCGTTGTACTTGGCCAGGTCCTGGTAGATGCCGGCGTCGTGGCCCAGCGTCTTGAGCAGGTTGTGGATGTCGTCACCGTTGGTCATGGGAAGGCTCTTGCGGCTGCAGGACAACTGGGACTTGACGCGCCCGGTCAGGCGGCCAGGGCGAAAACGTAGAGGGGCTCGATGCTGGTGCTGTCGATGGCGATCTGCTGCACACGCAGCCGGTCGCCTGCGCCCGCCGCACGCAGCCACTGCTCATAGGCGCCCTCCAGGACGGCCGGCGACCAGGCGCGGCTGCCGGTCCCGAAGGCGGCTTCGATGGGGGCGCAGTGGTGGACAATTCTCAGCGCCTCATCGGTGTCGTTGAGTTCCACCCAGCCCCAGTGCATGTCGGACCAGACGCGGTTCATCGCGGCTTCGAGGTCGGGCAGCAACTCCAGCGCGGGCAGCGGCGCGCTGCGGGCCATCGCGGCGCCCAGTCGGCGCATGAGGGCCCGCGCCTGCTCTGCCTCGATCCGGCTGTTCAGCTCCTGCGACAACGCCCCCAGGAAGGGGCGCCATTGCGGGGAGCATCGGTGGCGCAGGTGGTAGTCATGGTCGGATTGCGGACGGTTCATCGGCGATAAGTCTGCTAAAACCGGTTAAATTTGGCAAAATTGCGCTAAATTACACTTATTCGGGGGATGGTACCATGTTGAATATTGATGTATTGCAAAGTTTTTCATTCCGTTGCAGATTGTGGTGAACAGGGCAACAGGTCGGGCTGACGGGGCCTGCGGGCCTCCCACTTTTGGGGGACATGGATCGACGATGCGCGGCTGAGGGTGCCGCTACCATCAGCCCACCAGGCGGGTCGCCGAGCGGGTGCATGGCACTTGCGGTTCTCCCGGGAGCGTTCGATGAAGGTGCTGCTGATCGATGACCATCCGCTGATCCTGTCGGCCATGCAGAGCGTGATCCTGGGTCTGCGCCCCAATGTCGAGGCCATTGGCGTCGAGACGGCGGCGGAGTGCCGCGAACTGCTGCGGCAGGATTCCGATTTCGATCTGGTGCTGCTCGACCTGCAGCTCGACGACGCCAGCGGCTTCGACCTGCTGACCGAACTGCGCATGGGCTATCCGGCGCTTGCGGTGGTGGTCGTGTCCGCTTCCGACCGGGCCAGCGACGTGATCCGGGCCATCGACTCCGGTGCCATGGGCTTCGTGCCCAAACGGGCCAGCAACGAGCTGCTGTTCGAGGCGCTGCACCTGGTCATGTCAGGGGGCATCTATGTGCCGCCCATGACGCTCAAGCTGGGCGACTCGGCCCTCCCCCTGGCGCTGGCGAACGGCTTGTCGAGTCCGGGTGTCGGGTCGCTGCTGCCCGGCTCGCAGAGCGCCGCGGTCGAGGATGACCGGCACACCCTCGGTAGCCGCCGCTTCGATCCACGCCGCGTCAGCGTGCGGGCGGAGCGGGATGCCTCGCTCCAGCGCCTGGGCATGACCCCGCGCCAGCGGGAGGTGCTGGAGCTGCTGCTGGACGGCAAGTCCAACAAGATGATCGCGCGTGACCTTGCCATTTCGGTCGAGACCGTCAAGGACCATGTCGCGGCGGTGCTGCGCACGCTGGGTGTGAACTCGCGCACCCAGGCGGTGCTGGCCATCGGCCGCCTGCACCTGCCCGAGGGCGATGCTGCCGGCGGCGCGCCGCGGCGCGGCGCAATCTTGCGCTGACGGCGGGGGTGCGCATGGTGCCGCTCGACCCGGCGTCGGATGTGCTGGCCGACCGTGTCGGCAGCCTCTATGCCCAGCTGCCCGCCAGTGTGGTCGGCCAGGCGATGGGCGTGGTGGTGATCGCGGCGCTGTTCCTGGTGATGCCGGAGTCGCCCGTGCCCGACATCCTGGCCGGCTGGCTCCTGCTGGCCGTCCTGGCGCTGGGCTGGCGTTGGCGGCTCTACCGCTGCTACCGGACCCAGCCGGCGCCCCAGGTCGCCGACTGGACGGGCTGGCGCCGCCGCTGGGAGCTGTCGACGCTGCTGTGCGCGGTGGTGTGGTCGCTGGCCATGGTCTGGCTCTATCCGCTGGGGACCGAGCTGCAGCGTGCCGGTCTGATCGCGCTGCTGGCCTGCCTGTGCATCGGCTCGGCTGCTGCGGGGCATGGCACCACGCTGGTCGGCATCGCCCTGATGGGGCTGGCCACCTGTTGGCAGTTCTTCGCCACCTCGGCCGCCGCTCCATGGGCGGACACGCTGGCGGTGGCGGGTGTGTTCCTGGGGGTCGTGCTGGTGGGGCACCACCAGCGCCAGAGCTTCACCCGTCTGCTGCTCTACAAGCACCGGTCCGAGCGGCTGGCCGCCCAGCTGGCCGCCGAAAAGGACATCGCCGACCAGGCCCGCCTCGACGCCGAAGCGGCGACCCTGGCCCGCACCCAGTTCTTCATCGCCGCCAGCCACGACCTGCGCCAGCCCCTGCATGCCCTGGTGCTGTTCACCGAATCCTTGCGGCTGCGCAACCGGGACGCCGCGCTGGAGCCGACCATCACCAGCATCGGCGCCTCGGTCGATGCGCTGGAGGCGCTGTTCGACAAGCTGCTCGACCTCACCAGCATCGACAGCGGTGCCATCGTGGTCGAACCGAAATGGTTCCACATGCGCGAGGTCTATGCCCGGCTGAAGCTGCACTTCGAGCCGCAGGCCTTCGACAAGGGATTGGGGCTCGACTTCGTGGGCGGGCGCCACGCGGTGCGCACGGATCCGCTGCTGGTCGAGCGCATCCTGCGCAACCTGGTGTCCAACGCGATCCGCTACACCGAGGATGGCGGTCTGCTGGTGAGCTGCCGGGTGCGGGGTGATCTGCTGCTGCTGCAGGTGTGGGACACCGGGGTCGGCATCGATCCGCGGCTCCTGCCGAGCATCTTCGACGAGTTCTACCAGGTGCGCGCACCCAGCGGGCCGGACCAGTCGCCGCGCAAGGGGCTGGGGCTCGGGCTGGCGATCGTGCGGCGCCTGTCGGAGCTGCTGAAGGCGCCCCTCAGTGTGCGCTCGCGTCCTGGGCATGGCACGGTCTTCAGCCTGCTGCTGCCCCCCATGGCCATGCCTGCGGCGGGCGAGGCGCCGCCTGCTCCAGCCAGCGTGGTGCCGACCTGGGTCAGTCCGACCTTGGCCGGGCGCCATGTGCTGCTGGTGGGGGCGGAGCTGGATGTCGGGCCGGACAGCCCTGGCGCGATGCTGCAGGCCTGGGGAGCGCTGGTCAGCGCCTTTGCCGATGCGCCGACCGTGCTCGACTGGGCCGCCAGCCAGGCGCGTGTGCCGGACCTGCTGGTGGTCGGGCGCCTGCCGCCGCACGAGCGCAGCGGCATCGACCTCGTCCGGGCCCTGCGCCTGGTGTTTGGCGGAGCGCTGCCGGCGGTCTTGCTCAGCGATGGCGAAGGCGAAGCGGTCCCGCCTGGCGAGGCGGATCTCCACCTGCTGGCCCGTCCGGTGGCGCCCAATCGGCTGCGTGCCATGGTGAACTTCAAGCTCTCGACCCGTACAATCTCGCACCCCGACCTGTAGCCCACGTAGGCAAGAAATCACCATGTCGATGCACGACCGAGACGGAAAGATCTGGATGGACGGACAACTGGTGGACTGGCGCGACGCCAAGATCCACGTCCTGTCCCACACGCTGCACTACGGCTGCGGCGCCTTCGAGGGCGTGCGGGCCTACAAGACGCCGGACGGCACGGCGATCTTCCGCCTGCGCGAGCACACCGAGCGCCTGTTCAACAGCGCCAAGATCCTGCGCATGAAGATCCCGTTCTCCTTCGAGGAGGTGATGGAGGCGCAGAAGGCGGTCGTGCGCGAGAACCAGCTGGAGAGCTGCTACCTGCGTCCGCTGACCTGGATCGGCTCGGAAAAGCTCGGCGTCAGCCCCAAGGGCAACACCGTGCACCTGATGGTCGCCGCCTGGCCGTGGGGCGCCTATCTGGGCGAAGAGGGTCTGAAGCGTGGCATCCGCGTCAAGATCAGCAGCTACACCCGCCACCACGTCAACATCACGATGACGCAGGCCAAGGCGGTCAGCAACTACACCAACTCGATCCTGGCCAACATGGAAGCGACCGAGGACGGCTACGACGAGGCGATGCTGCTCGACGCGAACGGCTTCGTCTCGGAAGGCGCGGGGGAGAACCTGTTCGTCATCAAGAACGGCGTCGTCTACACGCCCGACCTGTCGGCCGGCGCCCTCAACGGCATCACGCGCAACACGATCTTCTCGATCTGCGCCGACCTGGGCCTGAAGGTGGTGGAAAAGCGCATCACCCGCGACGAGGTCTACATCTGCGACGAGGCCTTCTTCACCGGCACCGCCGCGGAAGTCACCCCGATCCGCGAACTCGACCGGATCGAACTCGGCTGCGGCGCGCGTGGCCCGATCACCGAGAAGATCCAGGCGGCCTTCTTCGACATCGTCGGTGGCCGCAATCCCAAATACGCCGAGTGGCTGACCCCGGTCTGAGCCAGTCTGAGCCTGTCTGCGCTGATTCGAGGAGATCCAAGTCATGAGTGAAACCAAACAAGCTGCTGCCGTCGTGGAAGTGCTGGCCTCGGACCTGCACGGCCCGGGCGTCGTGTTCTGCCCGAACCCGAAGCAGGCCCTGTGGAGCAACCACCCCCGGGTCTACATCGACCTGAGCCACAGCGGCGAAGGCAAGTGCGCCTACTGCGGCACGGTCTACCGCCTGAAGGCGGGCGAGAAGATCCACTCGCACCACTGAGCCGTTCTCCCTGCCCGACATGAACCGGTCGCTGATCATCGCGCCGCAGTGGATCGGCGACGCGGTGATGAGCCAGCCGCTGGTCGCTGCACTGGCTGCCCGCGGCGAGGTGCTGAGCGTGGCGGCGCTGCCTTGGGTGTCGCCGGTCTACCGGGCGATGCCGGAGGTGGCCGAGGTGATCGACCTGCCGTTCGCGCACGGTCGTCTCGACTGGCAGGCCCGGCGTGCGCTGGGCCGGTCATGGCAAGGGCGTTTCGAGCATGCCTACGTGCTGCCCAACTCGCTCAAGTCGGCGCTGCTGCCGTGGTTCGCCCGCATCCCGCACCGCGTCGGCTACCACGGCGAGGGGCGCTACCTGCTGCTCAACGACCGCCGACCGGCGCCCGTGGAACAGCGTCCGCCGATGGTGGCGTTCTACCGTGCGCTGGCCGGGAAGGGCGCGTCGGTGACGCCTGCCCCCACCCATCCGGTGATGCACCTGCCGGTCGAGCGGGTCGCGGCGGTCCTGCGGACCCATGGTCTGCAGACCGGCGCCTACTGGGTGCTGGCCCCCGGCGCGGAGTACGGCCCCGCCAAGTGCTGGCCCGCCGCGCACTATGCCGACCTGGCCCGCACGCTGCACGAGGACAGCGGCCAGCCGGTCGTCCTGCTCGGCTCGGGCAAGGAGGCGGCGCTGGCCGAGGACATCGCCCGCCAGGCCGGCGCAGGCTGCCTCGTGCTGGCTGGCAAGACCTCGCTCGATGCCGCGATGGCGCTGATTGCCGGCGCCCGCGGACTGGTCAGCAACGATTCAGGCCTGATGCACGTCGGAGCGGCCTTCGGTCTGCCGCAGGTCGCCGTCTTCGGCTCGACCAGCCCCGAACACACCCCGCCGCTGAACGCACGCGCCGAAGTGGTCTGGCTGAAGGAAGAACTGAAGCTGGCCTGCGCACCGTGCTTCGAGCGGGTCTGTCCGCTCGGCCACACGCGCTGCCTCGCCGAAGTGGCGCCCGAGCGGGTCCGCCGGGCGCTGTGGGCGCGGGTCGAGGCGGCGACCGCTGCGCCTCAGAGTTCCAGGTGACCCACCGAGACGACCGGCCCGGTCGGCGCGCCGGTCGGTGATCCGCCGGTCGGCTCCACGCTGACGGCGAATGCAGCGGTGCCCTGCAGCAGGTGCTCGCGCAGCACGGTGGTGGCGCCCTTGTTCGACACCAGTCCCAGCGAGCGCGGCGCGCCCTTCGGCGGCACGGCCCACAGCTCCAGCGCCTGTGCAGCCGTCACCGTCACACCCGCCAGCGGCTTGAGCACCAGACTGCGGCCATCGGCGCCGACGCTGGCGACAAAGCTCGCCGGTCCCTGCTCGGTGCCCATCACCACGACGACCGGTGGCTGCACCGGGCCGGGCAGGCTCAGCGCCACGGCCAGGGCCAGCGTGGCCAGGCTGGCGGCCCCGGCCAGGCCCTGCCAGAGCCCGAGCCGCTCCCACCAGCGGGTGATGCGCTGCTGCACCGAGGTGGCGGCATCCGCTGTCGCCGTCTCGCCGAAGATCCGTTGTTCGATGCCGCGCCACACGGCGGCCGATGGGGTGACCGGCGGCACGCTCGCGGTCAGCGGCACCAGCCGGTCTTGCCAGCGCCAGACGGCGCTGCGCAATCCGGGGTGCGCCGGCAGCAGGGCTTCGAAGCGGCGGCGCGCGCCACCCTGGAGGGTGCCCAGCACATATTCGGCGGCCAGGCGATCGCTCAGTTCACGGCGGCTGTAGTCCATGGTTCAACCCCGTGGTCCGTGGACGGTGATGACGGCGGGCCCGGTGTCCCCGCCGAAGCCGGCGCGTTCCAGGCAACTGCGCAGCGCCAGCAGGCCCCGGCGTACCCAGCTCTTCACGCTGCCCAGCGGCTGCGTCATCTGTTCGGCCACCTCGGCGTGCGACAGGCCCTGGTAGAAGGCCAGCGCCAGGCTCTGCTTCTGGTCGGCGCTCAGGGCGTCCATGCAGACCCGCACGGCACGGGCTTCGACGGCGTTGCTGAACAGCGTCTGGGGATCGGGATCATCGGAGACAAACTCCTGCAACATGTCGCGGTCTTCCTCATCCTCCCTCCCTGGGCGGTGGGTGCTGACGGTGTCCGGTTCGGTCTGGCGCCGGCGCAGGCTGTCGATGGCGCGGTGGCGCGCCACGCTGGACAGCCAGGTCAGCGCCTGCGCGCGGCCGGCGTCGAAGCTCGACGCACTGCGCCAGACGTTCACGTAGACCTCCTGGAGGAGATCTTCGGCCAGATCTCTCTGCCGTTGAATACGCAGGATCACCCCGAGCAGATGCGCGCTGGTGCGCTGGTAGAGGGCGGAAAAGGCTGCTCGGTCACCCAGACCCGTTCTGGCGAGGAGATCTGCCAATTCCTGCGCACGTTCTGGGGGAGTTGCTGCCATTCACGGGCCCTCGTCGAAGTCGGCGGATTCTAGAGGCCACACGCGCACCATGGTGGCTGCGTAGAATCCGGCCCACCATGCCGATGCAACGCGACTTTGTCCTCACCCTCTCGTGCCCCGATGCCAAGGGCATCGTCCACGCCGTCTCTGGCCTGCTCTACCAGGCGGGCTGCAACATCATCGACTCGCAGCAGTTCGGCGACGTCCTCGGCGAGGACGCGACCGGGCTGTTCTTCATGCGCGTCCACTTCGACGCGCCCGAGCACCTCGGCGACGCGGCTACGCTCGACCGCCTGTTCAGCCACACCCGCCAGCAGTTCGGCATGACCGCGCAGGTCCGCAGCCTGGCGCGCAAGCCGCGCCTGATGCTGATGGTCAGCAAGCACGGTCACTGCCTCAATGACCTGCTGTTCCGCTGGAAGAGCGGGCAGCTCGCGGTGGACATCCCCGCCATCGTCTCGAACCATCCCGAATTTGCCGAACTGGCCGCCAGTTACGGCATCGCCTTCCACCACCTGCCGCTGCCCACCGGCAGCAGCGCGGCCGCCAAGCGCGAGCAGGAACAGCAGATCGAGGCGCTCTTCACCCGCGAGGAGATCGACCTCGTGGTGCTGGCGCGCTACATGCAGATCCTCAGTCCCGAGTTCTGCACCTTCCTGCAGGGCCGTGCCATCAACATCCACCACAGCTTCCTGCCCAGCTTCAAGGGGGCCAAGCCCTACTACCAGGCGCACGAACGTGGCGTGAAGCTGATCGGTGCCACCGCGCACTACGTCACCGCCGATCTGGACGAAGGTCCGATCATCGAGCAGGACGTCGAGCGCGTCGACCATACGCTGAGCCCCGAGGACTTCACTGCGGTCGGACGCGATGTGGAATGCGTGGTGCTGGCGCGTGCCGTGCGCTGGCATGTCGAGCACCGCGTACTGCTCAACGGCCGCAAGACGGTCGTCTTCCGATAACACCGCCGGCTCTGCCAGGACCTCCATGCCCCGCGTCAAACCCTTGCAGGCCTCCCTGATGGCCACCCCCGACGAGACCGAAGCGCAGTTCTACGAAGCGCTGCAGCATGCGGATCTCGACCGGGTGATGTCCGTCTGGTCGGACGACGAGGACATCGCCTGCATCCACCCAGGCGGGCCGCGGCTGGTCGGGGCGCAGGCGATTCGCTCGGCGTTCGAGAGCCTGTTCGCCAACGGCAGTGTCGACGCGCGCATCTCGCAGGTGCGCCGCATCGTGGCGGGGGGCTTTGCCGTGCACCATGTCCTCGAAGAGATCCGCATGGCCACGCCCGAGGGGCCGCAGCGGGCCTATGTGCTGGCCACCAACATCTTCGTGAAGACCCCACAGGGCTGGCGCCTGCTCGCCCACCACGCCAGCCCCGGCAGTCCGCGCCAGGTGCAGGAGTTCAGCGACGAGCCCTCGACGCTGCACTGAATTGACGCTCGACCCTGCCCCGGTCTGGCTGCCTGGCGGCCAGGCGCAGACCGTCTGGCCGGCGTTGTTCTCGCGCAGCCACGATCCTGCACACCCGATCGTCTACCGCCGCCAGCGCCACACGACGCCGGACGCGGACTTCGTGGACATCGACTGGCTGGACGCCGGGCTGCCGGTCGGTGCGTCAGGAGCCGCGGGTGGATCAGGCGCGGGCCGGGGTCTGCTGGTGCTGTTCCACGGACTGGAAGGCTCCTCGCGCAGCCACTATGCGCTGGCCTTCGCCGACTGGGCCCGCCGCCATGGCTGGTGCTACGCGGTGCCGCATTTCCGTGGCTGTTCGGGCGAGCTGAACCTGGCCCCGCGGGCCTACCACTCCGGCGACCATGTCGAGATAGGCTGGATGCTGGACAGGGTCTGTGCGGCGCATGGCGGCGGAGGGCCGGTCGTCGCGGTCGGTGTTTCGCTGGGTGGCAATGCGTTGTTGCGGTGGGCGCAGGAATCGGGCTCCCAGGCGGGCAGGGTGGTGCAGGCCGTGGCGTCGGTCTGCTCGCCGATCGACCTGGCCGCAGCCGGCCACGCGATCGGGCGTGGCCTGAACCGCTACCTCTACACGCCGATGTTCCTGCGCACCATGAAGCCCAAGGCGCTCGCCAAGCTGGCGCAGCATCCCGGCCTGTTCGACGCCGAGCAGTTGCGCCAGGCGCGTGACCTCTACACCTTCGACAACCTGTTCACCGCCCCGCTGCACGGCTACCGTGACACCGAGGACTACTGGCGCCGCGCTTCCGCCAAGCCGCGTCTGGCCGAGATCCGCATTCCCGCACTGGTCATCAACGCCCGCAACGATCCGTTCGT
The DNA here is from genome assembly GCF_034519685.1 of Sphaerotilus sp. Classification (GTDB taxonomy): domain Bacteria; phylum Pseudomonadota; class Gammaproteobacteria; order Burkholderiales; family Burkholderiaceae_C; genus Sphaerotilus. Next base: position 1,360,400 of record NZ_JAXHOF010000006.1, read on the forward strand.
TCCTGCGCAGAGCCTGCCCGGTGTCCACGAAGTCGGGTCGCAGGTGACGCTGTGGCAGCCGGATGGCGGCGGGCATGTCGGTTTCCCGGCGGGGCAGCCGCCCGGCGATGTGCGCGGCCTGCCGCGTGCGGTGATGGGATGGATGCAGGGACGGCTCGGATCTCGCTGGCCTGCACCGGCGCGCTGAGGCAAGATCTGCAGCATGGATGACATCGTCAAGGCGGCCCTGAAAAAATGGCCCAACGTGCCCGACTGCCGGGGCTGGCTCGCGCTCGATGCGCGGGGTGATTGGTACATGCGCGACGACCGCACGCAGGCGGCCGGCCCGTTCCCGCTGTCGAAGGGCAGCCGCATCCTGCACGACAAGCTGCGCGAGTTCATCGGGCGCAACTACGAGGCCGATGCCGACGGCTGCTGGTTCTTCCAGAATGGCCCGCAGAAGGTGTTCGTCGAACTGGAAGCGGCGCCCTGGGTCTTCAGCGTGCAGCGGGTGGACGGCCGGTTCCAGGTCGAGACGCAGACCGGGCGTCTGGTGCCATCGGTGGACGAGGTGCTGGTCGATGAAAACGGCCGGCTGTTCCTGCACACGCCGATCGGACTCGGTCTGGTGCGTTCGGTGGACATGGATGCGGCGGCGGATGCGGTGCTCGGCGGCGTGTGGGTGCCGCGGGACGTGCTGTTCGCGGCCTTGCCGGCCCGCTGCGGTCACGAGCTGAGTCCGCAGCGGCACGGCAGGGCTTGAACGCCGGCATGAAAAAAGCCGGTCAGTGACCGGCTTCTTGCGGGGTGTGGCAGCTTACTGCGATGCGGCGTCGGCCGGAGCCGCGGCGGCTGCAGGCTTCGGCTCTTCGAACTTGGCGCCACCGGCATTGGCCATGTAGACCACGGCGCGGCCGATTTCCAGATCGCTGAAATCGCCACCGCCCTGAGCGCCCATGGCGCCCTTGCCCTTGAGCGCCGACGTCAGCAGGGTGTCATAGCCCTGGCCATTGCGCGGACCCCAGGCAGCTGCATCGCTGAACTTCGGGGCACCGGCCAGACCTGCCGCGTGACAGGCCACGCACTGGGCCTTGTAGACCTCTTCGCCAGTCTTCAGCGGGCCGCCTTCCAGCTTGATGTGCACCGCGCCCACCGGCTGGATGCGCGCTGCGATGGCTTCCTCGCTCAGCGCGTCTGCGCCGGCGCCAGCACGGGTGTCGCTGCCGACGTTCTTCACCAGCAGGACGATGAGAAAAATGGGCACCACAAAGGCGAAGATCACCGCCAGGATGAGTTGCTTGGGGGTCTTGATCGGGCTCTCGTGCTCGTCGTGGGCTTGGCTCATGGGTTCCTCAGGGCTGTTGAACGCGGTGTGGGCACTGATCGCGTGCAGGGCAGGCAGGGTGCGCAAAACCGCTGAATTATAAGGGGCGTATGCAGTCCGCCCGTGTTGCGTGCATGCTGCGTTGCGATAACTGCTAGAATCGCGTTCGCTGCGTCCGTAGCTCAATGGATAGAGTATTGGCCTCCGAAGCCAAGGGTTGCTGGTTCGATCCCAGCCGGGCGCACCACCCGATTCATGCAATGCCAAGACGCCAACCGCCGCCGGTTGGCGTTTTTTCTTGTGGGCGCGGTGCTTCCGTTCTGATGTCGTTCTGCTGTCCGGCATGCCCTATACCGCGGTATGGGGCTGATTAAGGTGAAACAAGTCACGCTTGTCAGGTGAGCGCAGTGCGTCTATAACCCACGTGGACGCGCCGCGAAGGCACGTTGTGTACCCACCGATGCAGATGCAGACGCAGAAGGAATCAAGACCATGGGATTGATGAGTTTCATCAAGGAAGCCGGCGAGAAGCTCTTCGGCAGCAACAACCCGGAAAAAGCTGCCGCTGAAGTGGCCACTGCGCCGGATCCGGTCGCTGCGCAGGAGAAGCTCGCTGCGGCCAATGCCAACGCGGCTGCCGCCATCGAGAAGTACATCGGTGCCCAGGGACTGAATGTCGATGGCTTGCAGGTCGCTTTCGACGGCACCACCTGCCAGGCCACCGTCTCGGGCTGTGCAACCGACCAGGCGACCAAGGAAAAGGTGCTGCTGTGCTGCGGCAACGTCGCTGGCGTCACCGGCGTCAACGACCTGATGACCGTCAGCGCCCCGGCCGATGAATCGCGCTGGCACACCGTCGTGCGTGGCGACACCCTGTCGGGCATCGCCAAGGCCATGTACGGCAACGCCAACCTCTACCCGAAGATCTTCGAGGCCAACAAGCCGATGCTGAGCCACCCGGACAAGATCTATCCGGGGCAGACGCTGCGCATTCCGGCCTGATCGGCGCGCACGTTTTCCGCGAATTCCGCGACGGCGACCGAAGAATCGGTCGCCGTTTTTCGTGGTGGCCGCTCAGTGCAGCGGCGGCCGGACAAACCGCGCATGGATCGGCCCCGCCAGCACCAGCACGATCACATAGCGCACCACGTGGAACCCCGTCACCACCGCCACTCCCAGGTCGAGCACCTTGGCCGTGATGCACATCTCCGCGATGCCGCCCGGTGAGTTGCCCAGCAGCACGGTGGCGGAGACCAGTCCGGTCGCCTGCGCGACCAGCCAGGAATAGGCGGCTGAGGCGGCGATCATCGCGAGCGTGCCGGCTGCGGTGGCGGCGAGCCAGCGCGGGGCGGTGTGCAGGAAGGCGGGGGTGAAGCGTGTGCCCAGCGAGATGCCGATCGACAACTACGCGGCGGCCGACAGCCAGCCGGGCATTGCCGTCCACTCGACCCCCGCCGCTGTCAGTCCGAGCGCCACCAGCAGCGAGCCGAGCACCCACGGGTTTGGCTGGCGCAGGCGGTGCATCACCAGCGCGCCGGCCGCCGTGGCGCCCAGCAGCGCGACGAGGCCCCCCGGGCGCACCCCGACCGCCGACACCGCAGCCGGATCGTGTCCGTGCAGGCCCAGCGCCTGGTAGCCGAACGGGATCACGATCACCACCAGCATCACCCGCAGCGAATGCGCCGCCGCGACCAGATCGACCCGTGCCCCGACCCGCTCGGCAAACGCCGCCATCTCGGACGCCCCACCGATCACCGAGGCGAAATACGCGGTCGTGGCATCGACCGTGCCTGCGGGCTGCGACCACAGCAGCCAGCGCCCGAACAGGAAACCCATCAGCAGCGCCCACAGCGCCCCCAGCAGCATCCACGGCGCCAGCGCGAGCGACTGTGCGGCCACCGCCGGCGTGAAGTACAGACCGAGCACCGTGCCCACGATCCACTGCCCGCCATTGCGCAGCCGCCGCGAGGACCGCAGCGGCGCCCCGGCCATCGACAGCCCGGCCGTCGCCAGCAGCGGGCCGATCATCCAGGGCAGCGGGGTGTTCAGGCGGACACAGAGTTGCGCGGCCAGCCAGGCGATGAGCAGCGTCAAGGACAGACGCATTCCGTGGTGCAACATGCGCGGGAGCATAGGCGATGGCAAGATGGTCGCGCCATGCCGAATCTGCCCATGCCCATGCCCGACCTTGCCGAACCGCTTCTGTCCCGCCGCCAGTCGCTGGGCGCCGGACTGGCTGCCTTGCTGGTGGGCGTGCAGCCCTGGACGGCGACAGCGGCGACCAGCGCGGCGGCGGTGTCGCTTGGGCGTGGCATCGGTTTCCGCGCCGTGCCGATGACCGTCGCCGAGCCGCTGGTCGTGCCGCCCGGCTACACCGCCCGGGTGCTCTACGCCTGGGGCGACCCGACCGGACAGGCTGGTCCGCAGCCCGCGTGGCGCCCGGATGCCAGCAATTCCGCTGCCGACCAGACCCAGCAGGCCGGCATGCACCACGACGGCATGGCGTTCTTCCCGCTCGCCGGCTCGGCCCGCCACGGCCTGCTGGCGCTGAACCACGAGTACACCGACGAGCGTGTGCTGCACGCCGATGCCGCGTCGCTGGCCGGCGGCGCCCGCACGGCCGAGCAGGTCGCCAAGTCGATGGCCGCGCATGGTGTCTCGGTGGTCGAGGTAAAGGCGGACGCCGACGGGCGCTGGTCCGTGGTGCGGCCGTCGCGCCACGCCCGGCGCATCACGGCGACCACCCCGATGCGGCTGGCCGGCCCCGCCGCTGGCCACGCGCTGCTGAAGACCGCCGCCGATCCCGAGGCCCGCCGCGTGCTTGGCACCCTCGGCAACTGCGCAGCCAACGCCACGCCTTGGGGCACCTACCTGACCTGTGAAGAGAACTTCCAGGGCTACTTCGAGCCGCCGCCCGAACTGGACGCGCACCACCGCCGCTGGGGCCTGCGCAGCGGCGCCACCGGCAGCAACGGCAACTGGACGCAGTGGCACCGCCACGAGGAGCGCTTCGACCTGCGCCGCCACCCGAACGAGTTCCACCGCTTCGGCTGGGTGGTCGAGATCGACCCCCACGACGCCACCAGCACCCCGGTCAAGCGCACCGCACTCGGGCGCGCGGTCCACGAAGGGGCGGCGGTCGGGGTGTCGAAGGACGGACGCGCCGTGGTCTTCATGGGCGAGGACGCGCGCTTCGAGTCGATCTTCCGCTTCGTCAGCCGCGACCCGATCCGCCCCGGCGGCGCAGCGGCCAACCGCGACCTGCTCGACCACGGCACGCTGTCGGTGGCCCGCTTCGACGCCGGCGGGCGCGGGCGCTGGCTGCCGCTGGTCCACGGGCAGGGGCCGCTGACGGCCGAGCGCGGCTTTGCCGACCAGGCCGAGGTGGTGGTGCGCAGCCGCGAGGCGGCGGACGCGCTCGGCGCCACGAAGATGGACCGCCCGGAATGGACGGCGGTGGACGCCGCCACCGGCGAGGTCTACATCACGCTCACCAACAACAGCGCCCGCGGCCGTCCCGGCCAGCCCGGGGCCGACGCCGCCAACCCGCGCGCCCCGAACCCGACCGGCCACCTGCTGCGCTGGCGCCACGGCGGCGATCTGGCGGCCGAGGTCTTTGGCTGGGATCTCTTCGCGCTCGGTGGCGGCGAGACACCGGGCGACGCCTTCAGCAGCCCGGACGGCCTGACGATCGACCCGCGCGGCGTGATGTGGATCGCCACCGACGCCACGCCGATGACCCAGGCCGCGCCCGGCGAGCGCCTCTGGCTGCCGCGCAACCAGTTGCTGGCCTGCGACCCGACGGCGCCGGGCGGGCCGCAGATGCGCCGCTTCCTGGTGGCGCCCGAGGGCTGCGAGGTGACGGGGCCGGTGGTGGCGCCGGATTGCCGGACGCTGTTCGTCAACCTGCAGCACCCCGACGCCGGCTGGCCGGAGGCGGGCCAGCGCCCGCGCTCGGCGACTGTGGTCATCACCAAGGACGACGGCGGGCTGATCGGCGCCTGAGGCGGGGCGCGGTCAGGCGGGCGGCTGCTCCGTGCGGCCGTCGGTGTGGCGGGCGAAACGCGCCGGGTCCGTGCCATGCACCGGCGCCGTGTCCGGCCACGGCCAGCCGCCGAACTGCGTGCGCTGATAGTCCATGAACGCCTGCCGGATCTCGGCTTCGGTATTCATCACGAACGGCCCGTACTGCGCCACCGGCTCGCCGATCGGGCGGCCCTGCAGCATCAGCAACTCGGCCGGCGCGGTGCCGGTATTGACGATCTCGACCGGGCGCTCGGCCGGCACGTCGACCGCGCAGTGGCCTGGCAGCGGCTGGTCGGCGATGCGCAGACCGTCGCCGAGGAAGAAGTAGAGCCGCCGCTTCGTCGCCGCACCGCCGCGCGCGGCGGGCAGCGTCATCCGCGCCCCCGCGTCGAGCTTGAGCGTCCAGATCGCCACATCGGCGGCCGGGTCGCTGGCCCACGAATCGGGCGGCGGGCTGGGCGGCGCGGCCATGCCGTCCGGGGCGCCGGCCACGCAGAGCAGCTCGGTGCGCCGGCCGGCGGCGTCCACGTCGGTGCGGCGCGTGATGGCCTCGGCCCAGAGCATCGTGAAATGCGGTGCTGCGAACTTGCTGCGGGCCGGCAGGTTCAGCCAGATCTGGAACAGGTCGAGCGGGTTCGGCGCGCTGGTGGACAGCAGCGGGAACATCTCCGCGTGCTGGATGCCGCGCCCGGCGGTCAGCCACTGCACGTCGCCATCGCCGTAGCGGGCGGCGGCGCCGACGGAGTCCGCGTGGTCAATGCGGCCGGTGCGCACGAGGGTGACGGTCTCGAAACCCCGGTGCGGATGGGCGGGGAAGCCGGGCACGGTCTGGCCGTGGTACATGCTCCAGCCGTCGCGGCAGGAGAAGTCGCTGCCGATCTGCCGACCCGCCAGCGACGCGGCCGCCGGGCCGAAGCGGCCGTTGCCGGCGGGGTAGCGGTCGTCGTGGTGGACGCAGAAGAGGAAGGGGTCTTGGGTTGGCCAGGGGAAGCCGAGGGGGTGGAATTTCAGCGGGGCAGGGGCGGACATGGGGGCTCCTCGGTAACGTGCTGCGGTGCACCGCACTGTACGGTGCTTGCCGCGCAGGCCGGGCTATGCCGCTGACCGGATCGCTGATGTCGGTCGTGTCCTCGTCCGGGGCCCGACGACGACCAGCACCGATCGGCTACAGTGTTCCGATGGCTCCCACTGTTGTCCGCGATGGACCGTTCCGGCTGTTTTTCTTCTCTCGTGAGGAGTCGCGTATTCATGTCCATGTGGCGCATCCCGACGGAGAGGCGAAATTCTGGCTCACGCCCGTCGTCCATCTGGCCACCTCGACGGGCATGACACCCCGCCAGATCACCGACGCACAATCGGTCGTGCAGGCGCATCTGAAGGAGATTGAAGATGCTTGGAAACACCACTTTGGCGGCTGAAGTCACCCACATCTCGCGGCACGGCTTCTGGCTGCTGCTGGACGACGACGAGGAACTGCTGTTGCCCTTCGAGCAGTTTCCCTGGTTCCGGCAGGCCACTGTCGAGCAGATCATCCACGTCGAACGCCCGACTGCCAACCACCTCTACTGGCCTGATCTGGACGTGGACCTGTCGGTGGACTCCCTGCGCCGACCGGGTGATTTTCCGCTCGTGTCGCAGGGGAGTCCCGCCGTGGTGTCACCCCGCTGAGGTCAAGCCGCCGCGAACCACTCGCCCGTCAGCGCCACCTCGACCTCGCCGCGCACGTCCCGCGACGAGGCCCCGGCCCTCAGCCCGAACGCGCCCGCCTCGGCCACCCAGCCGCCGCGCGCCTCGTCGAACCACGCCAACGCCCGCATCCCGAGCGTGACCGTCGCCGTGCCGGTCTCGCCGGGCTGCAGGTGCAGCTTGGCGAAACCCTTGAGTTCCTGCGCCGGCCGCTCGACGCCGCTGACCGGGTCGGTGACGTAGACCTGCACCACCTCGCTGCCTGCCCGCGGGCCGGTGTTGGTGACGCTGACCGACACCGTGACCGTCTCGCCCGGCCCGAAGCTGGCGCGGTCAACCGTCACAGCGCCCCACTGGAACGCCGTGTAGCCCAGCCCGTGCCCGAACGGGAACATCGGCTCGACGCCGTGCGAGTCGTGGTGCCGGTAGCCGATGAACACGCCTTCGTCATAGACCACGCGCCCGCCCACGCCGGGGTAGCGCAGCGGGTCGCCGTTCGACGTGACGACATCCGCCAGCCGCTTCGGCCACGTCTGCGGCAGCCGCCCGCCCGGCTCGGCCGCGCCGGTCAGCACGTCGGCGATGGCGTGGCCGCACTCCTGGCCCGGGTACCACGCCTGCAGCACCGCCGGCACCTTGTCCAGCCACGGCAGCTCCACCGGCGCCCCGGTCTGCAGCACGACGACCGTGTTCGGGTTCGCCGCGACGACGCGCTCGACCAGCGCGTTCTGGCCGTGCGGGAGCTGCATGTCCGGCCGGTCCAGCCCTTCGCAGTCCCACTCGTCGTTCAGGCCGATGAAGACCAGCGCCACGTCGGCCTGACGCGCTGCGGCCTCGGCGGCGGCCAGGTCCGACTCGCCGCGCGGCAGGTACACGCCCAGCCGCAGCGCCTTGAACGACACGTCCACCTCGGTCGGCGACGAGAACTCGACCGTGATCGTCACCGGCACCCCGGCGCGCAGCGGCTGGCTGACGATGCGCTCGGCGCAGCCGAAGGTGAAGTAGGTGTCGCCACGCGACCAGCTCTCCCACGCCTCGACCACCTGCACGCCGTCGAACAGCACGCGGCTCAGGCCCGCGCTGGTGATCGAGACCTGGTAGTCGCCGTCGGCCGGCGGCACGAAGGTGAGCGTCGCGCGGGCCGAGAAGTGCAGCGGGTCGATGCCGTCCTCCACCGCGCCGGCCCAGAGCTTCTCCGTGCTCAGGTAGACCGCCTGGACCGCCGGCTCGCCGCTCAGGTCAGTCGAGGTGTAGAAGTCCACCGCCATCGGCTGGTTCAGCACCGGCACCCAGCGGTAGCAGTCCGCCCCCGCCACGCTCAGGATCGTCGCGTCGGTCTGCGCCTCGATGCCCTGGCGCGGCGTGACGCGGTGCAGCGCGTTCACGTTGGCGCTGCCACCGCCCATGATGCGCGCCGTCTCGGCGCTCGGGCCGATCAGCGCGAGCGTGCGCGCCGTGCCGGCCAGCGGCAGCAGGCCGCCCTCGTTCTTCAGCAGCACGCTGCCCGCCGCGCCGAGGCGGCGGATCAGTGCGCGGCGCGCGGGGCTGTCCTCGGCGCGTTCCTCCGGGATGCCGGGCGACGCGAAGCCGCCGAGCCGCTCGACGAACTGCAGCACCCGCCCCGCGCACGCCCGCACGTCCTCGGCCGGCACGCGGCCCTCGCGCACCGCCTGCACCAGCGCCTCGCCTCGGTGGCGCGTCGTGCCGGGCATCTCCAGGTCCATGCCGGCGGTGGCGGATTTGCCGGTCGTGTGCTCGGCGAACCAGTCCGACATCACCAGCCCGTCGAAGCCCCACTGCCCGCGCAGGATGTCGCGCACCAGCGGCGCGTTGTCGCCTGCGAACAGGCCGTTGATGCGGTTGTAGGAGGTCATGACCGCCTGCACGCCGGCTTCTTTCACCGCCTTCTCGAAGGGCACGAGGTACAGCTCGCGCATCGTGCGCTCGCCCACCACCGAGTCGATCGACATGCGTTCGACCTCGCTGTCGTTGCAGACGAAGTGCTTGATGGTGGCGGCCACGCCACCCGACTGCAGCCCGCGGATGTAGCCGCAGGCGATCTCGCCGGTCAGGTGCGGGTCTTCGGAGTAGCACTCGAAGTTGCGGCCGTTGAGCGTCGAGCGGTGCAGGTTGACGGTCGGCGCGAGCAGGGCGCCCGCGCCCTTGAGCCGCGACTCCTCGGCCAGCGCCTGACCCGCTTCGGCGACCAGCGCCGGATCCCAGGTCGAGCCGAGCGCGATGGCGATGGGGAAACACGCGGTCTGCGGGCCGCCGTTGAAGATGCCGCCACGGGCGCCGTTCGGGCCGTCGGTGACCTTGACGGCGGGGATGCCCAGGCGCGGGATGGCGACGGTGGTCCAGAAGTCGGCGCCGGTCAGCAGGCTGACTTGCTCTTCCAGGGTCATGGCGTCGAGCAGGGCGGGGAGGTGGGGGGTGGTCATGGGGGGGTGTGCGTGTGTGCCCGCTTGCGCGGGCATGACGGAGGGGGGAGCGTCAGGGGGTGGGGAGGGCGGTCCAGGCGCCGTCGTGGGCGGCGCTGGCGAGGACCGTCTCCACGAACGCGAGGCTGCGCACGCCGTCGTCCACACCTGGCACGCTGCCCGGTTGGTCGAGGTGGCGCAGGTCGCGGGCGAAGTCGCGGTAGAGCTGGGCGAAGGCTTCGAGGTAGCCCTCGGGGTGGCCGCCGGGGGTGCGGGTCGCGGCGGCGGCCACGGCGGACAGCGACGCCATGCCACGGGTCAGGCGCTGCGCGGGCTGGCCGGCGGGGTGCCAGGTCATCTCGTTGGGCGTCTCCTGGTCCCAGTGCAGCGCGGCCTTCGTGCCGTAGACGCGCAGGCGCAGGTGGTTTTCCTCGCCGGTGGCGACCTGGCTGGCCCAGAGCATGCCGCGTGCGCCGCTGGCGTAGCGCAGTTGCACCTGCACATGGTCATCGACACGCCGGCCGGGCACGAAGCTGACCAGCTCGGCGCTGAGCTGCTGCGGCGACTGGCCGGTGACGAACTCGGCGAGCTGCGCGGCGTGGGTGCCGATGTCGCCGAGGCAACCTGCCGGGCCGGCCAGCGCGGGGTCGGTGCGCCACGCGGCCTGCTTCTGGCCGGAGGCTTCGAGCGGCTGGGCGAGCCAGTCCTGTGCGTATTCGACCTGCACGATGCGCACCTCGCCCAGCTCGCCCGCCTCGACCAGCGCCCGGGCGGCGCGGATCAGCGGGTAGCCGGTGTAGTTGTGCGTCAGCGCCAGCCGCACGCCGTGGCGCTGCACGAGCGCCTGCAGGTGCTGCGCGTCGGCGAGGTTGGTGGTCAGCGGCTTGTCGCAGATCACATGGATGCCCGCCTCGATGAAGGCGCAGGCGACCGGGAAATGCAGGTGGTTCGGCGTGACGATGGCCACTGCGTCGAGGCCGTCGCCGCCGTGTCGGGTGCGTTCCGCCTCGGCACGGGCCATCTCGCGGAAGTCGCTGTAGCAGCGTGCCGGGTCGATGCGCAGTTCGGCGCCGCTGGCGCGGGCGCGCTCCCGGTCGGACGACAGCGCGCTGGCCACCAGCTCCCAGTCGTCGTCGATCCGGGCCGCGATGCGGTGGACCGCGCCGATGAACGCGCCTTGCCCGCCGCCGACCATGCCCAGGCGCAGGCGACGGGGTGCCGCAGTCGGGCTCATGCCCGTGGCTCCAGGCCGAGCATCCGGCGGTTGGCCGCGTCGTTCGTGGCGCTGGCGGCGAAGTCGTCGAAAGCCTTGTCGGCCACGCGGATCAGGTGCTCGCGGATGAACGGCGCGCCTTCGGCCGCGCCTTGCTCGGGGTGCTTGAGGCAGCACTCCCACTCCAGCACCGCCCAGCCGGTGTAGCCGTACTGCGTGAGCTTCGAGAAGATGGCGCGGAAATCCACCTGCCCGTCGCCGAGCGAGCGAAAGCGCCCGGCGCGGTCCTTCCACGACTGGAAGCCGCCGTACACGCCTTGCTTGCCGGTCGGGCGGAACTCGGCGTCCTTGACGTGGAAGGCCTTGATGCGTTCGTGGTAGCAGTCGATGTAGGCGAGGTAGTCGAGCTGCTGCAGCACGAAGTGGCTCGGGTCGTACAGCAGGTTGGCGCGCGGGTGGTTGCCGACACGTTCCAGGAACATCTCGTAGCTCGCGCCGTCGCAGAGGTCTTCGCCCGGATGCACCTCGTAGCAGACATCCACGCCCGCCTCGTCGAATGCATCGAGGATCGGCCGCCAGCGCGCTGCGAGTTCGTCGAACGCCGCTTCGATCAGCCCGGCCGGGCGCTGCGGCCACGGATACAGGTACGGCCACGCCAGCGCGCCGCTGAAGGTCGCGTGCGCCGTCAGCCCGAGCCGCCGCGACGCCTTGGCGGCGAGGTGCAGTTGCTGCTTGGCCCATTCGGTGCGCTCGGCGTATTTGCCGCGCACCGCCTCGGGGGCGAAGGCGTCCATCGGTGCGTCGTAGGCGGGGTGGACGGCGACGAGCTGGCCTTGCAGGTGCGTGGACAGCTCGGTGATCTGCAGGCCGTGGTCGGCGAGCCGGCCGCACAGGTCGTCGCAGTAGGTCTGGCTCTCGGCCGCCCGCGCGAGGTCGATCAGCCGCGTGTCCCAGCTCGGGATCTGCACACCCGTGTAGCCGTGGCCCGCCGCCCAGCCGGCCAGGGCGTCGAGCGAGTGGTACGGCGCAGCATCACCCGCGAACTGCGCCAGAAAGACGCCGGGGCCGCGGATCGGGGAGGTCGTGGTCATGGCAAGGCCCCCGGCTCAGTTGGCGATCAGGTGCTGGTGCATGAAGTCGAAGCTGGTCTTCAGCATCGCGGCGTGGTCCTTCGGCTTGTCGTGTTCGAGCACGAACAGGCTGACGCGCTGCTGCAGCTCGGCCAGCAGCGCCGGCCACGGCACGATGCCCTGGCCGAGCGCGCACCAGCCGTCCTCGTCCGGGGCGGTGCCCGGCTCGGCGATGTCCTTGGTATGGATGGCCACCAGCCGGTCGGCGTAGGGGACCACCGTGGCCATCGGGTCCAGGCCGGCGCGGGCGACCCAGCCGAGGTCGGCTTCCCAGCCGAGCTGGCGGGCGTTGGCGGTGCTGAAGATCCAGTCCAGCGCGCTGCGGCCGCTGTACTGCAGGAACTCGAACTCGTGGTTGTGGTACGCCAGCCGCAGCCCTTCAGCGCCCAGCTTGTCGCCGACCCGGGCCAGCCGAGCGCCGAGCGCCTGCCAGCCGATGGCCGTGGCGGGCCGCTCGCCCATCGGCAGCCACGGCATGATCGCCAGCCGGCAGTCGGTAGCGTGGCAGGTGTCGATGACGGTCTGCAGATCCTGTTCGACCATCGCCAGGCTGACGTGCATCGACGACACGCGCAGGCCGTGCGCGGCGACCTTGTCCGCGAAGGTGTCGGGCGGCAGGCCGTGGCTGGCCACCGATTCGACCCATTTGAAGCCGGCGGCGCGGGCCATGGCGAGCTGCGTGTCGAGGTCGCCCGCTTCGCGCAGGGAGTAGAGCTGGACGGAGAGTTTCATGGGGGATCTCCCGAGGGGGTTCGGTTCAGAACAGCTTGCCCGTCAGCGGCGCCGGGCGCTCGCAGCGGGTGGTGAGGGCGATGGGCTGGCCGGTGCGGCCGGCGTCGAGGGCGCGGTCCATGACCTCCAGCACGTGCAGCGCCATCTCGGCGCTGCAGCGGTGCGGGCGGCCTTCCTGCAGCGCCAGCGCCATGTCGATCAGGCCGATGCCGCGGCTGTTGGTGGTGTAGAGCCGCCCGCCCGGTGCGCGCGTGAACTCGCCGGTCTGGCGGTTGTGGCGCACGGTGCCGCCGAACTGGTTCGGGTCGGCACCGAGCAGCGTGCCGTCGTCGCCGTACAGCTCCATCGGCGTGTGCGTGTGGCGCCAGACGTCGAAGCTGGAGGTCAGCACGATGTGCGCGCCGCTGGCGAAGGCGAGCTGCGTGACCACATGCGTCGGCACCGCCACCGGCAACTGCTCGCCCGCCCGGGCACCGAGCGGGACGGTGCGCGGGTTGTGCGTGGTGTGGCTGGTCGAGGTGAGGTGGGCGACCGGGCCGAGGTGGTGGACGAGGTGCGTCAGGTAGTAGACGCCCACGTCGTGCAGCGGGCCGCCGCCGGGCTGGTAGAAGAAGGCGGGATTCGGGTGCCAGTGGTCGGGGCCATGGTTCATGAACTGCGCCGTGCCGTGGCGGATCGGGCCGACGGTGCCGGCGTCGACCAGCGCGCGCAGCGCCTGTCCCGCCGCGCCGAGGAAGGTGTCCGGCGCGCAGCCGACCCGCAGGCCCTTGGCGGCGGCCAGCGCCACGAGTTCCTGGCCTTGCTCGAAGGTGGCGGCCAGCGGCTTCTCGGTGAAGAAGTGCTTGCCGGCGTGCAGCACCCGCAGGCCAACCGCGTGGTGCGCCTGCGGCGGCGTGAGGTTGAGGATGATCTGTGCGTCGCTGGCGAGCAGGTCGTCGATGGACAGCGCGGTCAGTCCGTGTTCGGCGGCGCGGCGGGCGGCCAGCTCGGCGTTGGCGTCGGCGATGGCGACGATGCGCACGCGGCGGCAGCGCGAGAGCGTCTTCAGGTAGGCAGGGAAGATGTTGCCGCAGCCGATGATGCCGATGGGCAGCGCGGCGCGGCGGGACGGGGCGTCAGGGGTCATGGCAATTCCATCGGGGGGTGCGGCCCGGGGCCGACCGAGGCGCGCCAGACGACTTCCGGCGGGAAGTCGCGCACGACGGGCAGGTCGAGCCCGTAGCAGAGGTTGAGCACATGCCGGCAGGCGTTGGTGGCCACGCTGGCGGTGGGGATGCGGATCGTGGTCAGCGCTGGCGAGGTGTAGGGGGCGAAGTCGTCGTCGTCGTAGCCGAGCACCGACACGTCCTCGGGCACGCGCAGCCCGGTCCGCGCCAGCCGGCTGATGACGGCCAGCGCCATCACGTCGTTGGCGACGAACACGGCGGTGAAGGCCGGGCGCTGGCCGGGGGCGGCGGCGAGCAACTGCTGTGCGGCGGCGTCGCCGCTGCGCAGGTCGAAGGCGCCGTCGGCGCTGTGCTCGGGGCGGATGGCGACGCCGTGGTGTGCCAGCTCGTCGCGGAAGCCGTTCAGGCGGGCCTCGTTGTCGGGCGTGTCGCGCGGGCCGCGCACGGTGGCGATGGTCCGGTGCCCGCGCGCCAGCAGTGCCCGCGCCGCCAGCCGGCCACCGGCGCGGTGGTCGGCGCAGAAGCTGTTGTCGCGGTGGGCCGCCAGCGCGCGGTTCACTGCCACGAGGTTGGGCACACGCGCCATCAACCGCTCCAGGTCGTCGTCGTCCAGGCTGTTGGACGCCACGATCAGGCCGTCGCAGTCACGCCCGATCAGGAAGTCGATGCCGTCGAGGTCGAGCTGGCGGGTCGAGCCGGTGCCGCAGCCATTGGCGGCGATCATGTGGCGCCCGACGGTGCGCAGCACGCCGTCGATGGTGGCGACGATGCCCGAGTAGAAATGGCCGTCGAAGCCGGGGACATAGACGCCGATGGCGCTGGATTGCTGCAGCGACAGCGCCCGGGCGGTGATGGACGGGCGGTAGTCGAGCGCGGTGGCGGCCTGGCGCACGCGCTGGGCGGTGTCCTCGGACACCGAGCCGTTGCCGGACAGCGCGCGCGAAGCGGTCGCCACGCCGACGCCGGCCAGCCGGGCGACATCCTTGATGGTGCTCATCGAAAGGGGTGGCAGGTCACCCCAGCGGGCCCTGCACAGTGTTGAGACAGGCCGCGATGATCGCACTGGGTTTTCCCTCAACCCCAGTCACCCTCAGCCGCCGCACCTCGCCCGGCAGCAGATCGAGGAAGTTGTCCTCTAACCGCGCGCCCGGTGCGCCCGCCACCTCCAGCCACACGCCCTTGGCGGGCCGCGTGGCCTGCACGGTGACGGTGCCGTCCGGGTCGGTGGCGATCTGGAACTGCGGATCGGGGAAGTGGTGCCAGCGGTAAGGCTCGGGCCAGGCCAGAGCGCGGGCGAGGACGTCGCCGCGGTCCTCGCCCAGGCCGTCGCTGAGGCAGAGCGAGGCCACCAGCGGCCGCTCCGGCTCCATCGACCACGCCGACGGTGGCACGAGTTCGGTGGTGGCATTGGCGGCCAGCCTCACGGGGGTGACCACGTCGTCCACCGTGTCGCCGTCGAGCGTGTGCAGCCGCCAGCGTGCCTGCACGGCCAGCGGCTGCGCGCCCGCGTGCATCGCCCAGGCTGCCACGCCCGCCGCGCCGCGCCGCACGGCGCAGGCCAGCGGCGCCATCGCGCGGCGGATGGTGTGCCACGCCGGCTTGGGCGTGCCGGCGCTGTCCACGATGGCCCAGCTCGTCACCGGCCAGCAGTCGTTGAGCTGCCAGACCAGCGCGCCGCCGCAGCCGCGTGCGCCCGGCACCTGCCAGCGGCGGCGGAAGGCTTCGTAGGCGTGGCGCATCGCCTCGGCCTGCACGAACTGGGTGGCATAGACCTCGGCGGCCAGCGTGTCCGGGTGGCGCAGCGTGTCGGCGCGGTAGACGGCCAGCCGGCGGTGCCCGTCGGCGCCGACGGGCGAAAACGCCTTGTTGTGCCACTGCAGCGTGCGGCTGCCAGCAAAACGTTCCTCGGCGGGGATGGCGTGTTCCAGCACCGCCATCGACGGATGCGACTGCATCCCGAACTCGCTGACGAAGCGCGCGCCGACCTCGGCATAGCGCTGGTACGGGAGCATGAGCTGGTGCCAGACCTCCCAGCTGTGGCGGTCGCCGGCGGTGGGGTCTTGCGACGGGCGCACGCCGCTGCCGGCCACGGTCGCTTCCGCGCCAGTGCTGGCGGTGTACGGGCTGCCGGGCCAGTAGGGGCGGCCCGGGTCGAGCGCGTGGCACAGCGTCGGCAGCACCTGTTCGTAGAGCGCCCGCGCCTCGAAGCGCGAGAGGTCGCCGCCCGGCCCGTAGGCGCCGACTGCCTCGGCGAGCATGTAGTCCTCGTTGTTGCCGCACCAGAGCGCCAGGCTCGCCCGGTGGCGCAGCCGGGTGATCGCGGCGCGTGCCTCGGCCTCGACGCTGGCGACAAACGCCGGGTGCGCCGGATACAGGCCGCAGGCGAACACGAAGTCCTGCCACACCAGCACGCCCAGCGCGTCGCAGGCGTCATAGAAGGCGTCGTCCTCGTAGATCCCGCCGCCCCAGACGCGCAGCATCACGAGGTGCGCGTCCACCGCCTGCTGCACGCGCTCGCGGTAGCGCGCCGGGGTGATGCGGTTGAGCAGGTTGTCGTCGGGAATCCAGTTCGCGCCGCCGCAGAAGACCTCGACGCCGTTGACCTCGAACACGAAGCTGCGCCCGGCTTCGCCCGCCACCGGCGCCTGCACCAGCCGCAGCCGGCGCAGGCCGAGGCGGCGCTGCTGCGCGTCGAGCACGGTGCCGTCGGCGCGCACGAGCCGGGTGTGCAGCGTGTAGAGCGGCTGCGCGCCGTGGCCGGCGGGCCACCAGAGCTGCGGCGTGTCCACCGACAGCGCGGTGGTGTGCTGCGCGGTGGCGGGGCTGCGGTGCGTGGCGACGGGCGTGCCGGCGGGGTCGTGCAGCGTGTGCTCCAGCGTCAACGTGCCGGACAGGTCGCCGTCGAGCCGGGTGTTCAGGTCGATGCGGGCATGGCCGAGGTCGTCGCTCAGCATCACCGGGCTGGCCAGCTCGGCGATGCGCAGGTCGGCCGACTCCAGCCGGATCGCCTTCCACGGCCCGCAGGTCAGCAGCGTCGGGCCCCAGTCCCAGCCGTAGTGGTAGGGCGCCTTGCGCACATAGAGCCGGCTCGGATCGCCGTTCCACAGCGGGCGGGCGCCGTGGTGGGCTTCGAGGGCGCGGCCGCGGCGCAGCGCGCTGTCGAAGCGGATCCACAGCGTGTGCCGGCTCGGCCCGGCGTGGGGCAGGCGGTCGGTGAGGTCCGCGCGCAGCGGCACGAACATGTTGTCGCTCTCGGCCAGCGGCTGGCCGTCGAGCCAGACCCGGGCGAAGGTGTCCAGTCCCTCGAACACCAGCGCCACCTGTGCCCGCAGCGCGTCCGCGCCGACCTCGAAGTCGAGCCGGTAGCACCAGTCCCGCTCGGCGACCCACTGCACGGCGGCTTCCTGGCGGCCGACGAGCGGGTCGGGCAGGGCGCCGCTGTCGATCAGATCCTGGTAGACGGTGCCGGGGACCGTGGCCGCGTGCCAGCCGTCGGTCGCGGTGAACTGTTCCGTGTCACCCAGCCGCGCATCGGCGACACGGAACCGCCAGCCATCGTGCAACGGCTGCTGGAGCAAGGGACGGGGCATGGCGAATCCTGTGGCTGCGCTCGCTCAGAGGCGGGCTTCGCTCTTGGCGTCGAAGATCGACGCGCGCGGCAGGTCGAAACCGAAGGCGATCGGCTCACCGACCCGGCCTTCCCACTGGTCGTCGGCGATCGCGCTCATCAGCACGCCGCCGCAGGTGAACCAGACGATCTTCTGCGGGCCGAGCGGCTCGATCAGCGTGAGCTGGCCGGTGTGCGGCGTGTCGGGGCCGGCGCCGTGGCTCAGGCGGACCTGCTCCGGCCGCACGCCCAGCACCACCTCGCGGCTGCTGCCCGGCGTCAGCACGAAGGGATAGGCCGACACATCGGTGCTCAGCGCGTCGCCCGCGAAACCGATGCGACCGCCGCGCTCGGTCAGCGTGCCGCGCATGGTGTTCATCGTCGGCGAGCCGAGGAAGCCGGCGACGAACAGGTTCACCGGGCGCATGTAGATCTCGGCGGGTGAGCCGATCTGCTGGATCACGCCGGACTTCATCACCGCGATCCGGTCGGCCAGCGTCATGGCTTCCACCTGGTCGTGGGTGACGTAGACCATGGTGGCGCCGAGCTGGTGGTGCAGCTGCTTCAGCTCGCGGCGCAGCTCGGCGCGCAGTTTGGCGTCGAGGTTGGACAGCGGCTCGTCGAACAGGTAGACCTTGGCGTCACGCACCACCGCGCGGCCGATGGCCACCCGCTGGCGCTGGCCGCCGGAGAGCTGCGCCGGACGGCGCTTGAGCAGCTCCGTCAGGTGGAGCATCTCGGCGGCCTTGGCCACACGCTTGTCGACTTCGGCGGCGGGCACCTTGGCCACCCGCAGCCCGAACGACATGTTGCGCTCGACGTTCATCGTCGGGTAGAGCGCATACGACTGGAACACCATGCCGATCTCGCGGTCCTTGGGGTCGGCCCAGGTCACGTCGCGCTCGCCGATGCGGATGCTGCCTTCGGCGACGTCGTTGAAGCCGGCGATGGTGTGCAGCAGCGTGGACTTGCCGCAGCCCGACGGGCCGAGCAGCACCAGGAACTCGCCGTCGGCGACCTCCAGGTTCATGCCCTTCAGGATGGTGTTGCCGCCGAGGACGATGTCGAGGTTCTCGATGTGAACGCTGGCCATGGTGGGGTCTCGTCAATCTCGTCAAAAAAAGGAATCAGCCCTCAGCCCTTGACCGCGCCGGCAGCAATGCCCCGCACGAACCAGCGACCGGAGAAGAAATACACCGCCAGCGGCACCAGCGACGTGAGGATCGTGGCGGCCATGTCGATGTGGTAGCGGCGCTCGCCGAACGTGGTGTTGACCAGGTTGTTGAGCTGCACCGTCATCGGGTAGTTGTCCTTGCCGGCGAAGATCAGGCCGAACAGGTAGTCGTTCCAGATGCCGGTGACCTGCAGGATGGTCGCCACGATCAGCATCGGCGTGGCCATCGGCAGCATCAGCTGGAAGAAGATGCGCCAGAAACCGCCACCGTCGATGCGCGCGGCCTTGAACAGCTCCTGCGGGACGGCGATGTAGTAGTTGCGGAACAGCAGCGTCAGCACCGGCATGCCGAAGATGCAGTGCACCAGCAGGATCGCCCAGTAGGTGTTGTAGAAGCCGCCCAGGCGGAACCACGCCACCAGCGGGTAGATCATCACCTGGAAGGGCACGAAGGCGCCCAGCAGCATGATGCCGAACAGGATGTCGCCCCAGCGCGAGCGCCAGAAGCTCAGCGCGTAGCCGTTCAACGCGGCGAGGAAGACCGACAGGATGGTGGCCGGCACGACCAGCCGGATCGAGTTCCAGAAGCCCCCCTGGATGCCCTCGCAGGCCAGCGCGATGCAGGCGCCGGACCACGCCTCCTTCCAGTTGCCGAACTGCGGCGAGGCGGGCCAGGCGAACAGCAATGCCTGGCGGATCTCCTCGGGCGACTTCAGCGAGGTCACCACCATCACGTACAGCGGCAGCAGGAAAAACGCCGAGGTGGACAGCAAGAAGGCGTAGATGCCGATGCGGGCGGGCGTGACCAGCGGCCGTCGGGGGCGCTGGCCGCGTGGCGTGGTCGGGGTGGCCAAGGAAGCAGCAGTGGTGCTCATGTCAATAAACCCTCAGTGGCCGGCGTTCTGACGCGCCTGGACCTTGGAGCGCCAGTACAGCAGCGGCGCGAGCACGGTGAACACGGTGACCAGCATCACCACGGAGGCGGCCGAGGCCAGCCCGATGTTGTTGCGGCCGAACAGGTGGTCGATGATGAATTTCGCGGGCACTTCGCTGGCATCGCCTGGGCCGCCGCTGGTCATCACGGCCACCACGTCGAAGGTGCGCACCAGCGCGACGGCCAGCAGCACGAAGGCGGTGGCGTAGGCCGGGCCGAGCTGCGGCAGCACGACGCTGAGGTAGTAGCGCGGCTTGGACACGCCCTCCAGCCGGGCGGCCTTCCACTGCTCCTCGTCCACGCCGCGCAATGCGGCCAGCAGGATGGCCATCGTCGTGCCGCTGCCCTGCCAGACCATCGCCAGACCGATCGCGTACAGCACCATGTCGGACCGCACCGTCCAGTCCAGCGTGAAGCTCTCCCAGCCCATCAGGCGGAAGGCGTTCTGCAGGCCCAGCGTCGGGTTGAACAGCCACTGCCAGATCAGCCCCGTGACGACGAAGCTCATCGCGTACGGGTACAGGAAGATGGTGCGGAACCAGCTCTCGGCCTTGACCTGCTGGTCGATGAAGATGGCCATCAGCGTGCCGAGCACCAGCACGCCGAGGATGTAGACCACCGCGAGCACGCCCATGTGCTGCAGCGAGACGATCCAGCGGTCGGTCTCGAACAGGCGCTGGAACTGGTCCAGCCCGACCCAGTCGTCGCGCGGGAAGAGCTTGGACGAGGACAGCGAGATCCGGATGCTCCAGATCACCGAGCCGACATAGGCCAGCAGGGCGGTGATGGCCAGCGGCAGCAGCGCGATGTGCAGGGCCAGGTTCAGGCGTTTGGGTCGTGCGGAGCGCGCCATGGCGGGTCTCGCTGGTCATGCGGCAGCCTGACCCGGGGCAGGTGCCCGACCGGGTCAGGGGGTCGCGTAAGGGAGAAACAGGAGCGCAGGGTCAGAGGGCCGCGTTCGGCCCCTGTCCCCGCGCGGTGAAGCCTCAGCGCTTCAGGGCGGTGGCCATCGCCTTGATGGCGTCGTCAGCCGACTGGTTGGAGTTCCAGTACTTGCTGACCGCGTCCTCGAAGGCACCCTTGGCATCCGGGCTCAGCAGCTCGTTGTCGCTCTGCAGCAGGCGGTTTTCCTTGATGGCCTGCACGCCGGCCTGGGCGCAGATGTCCATCTTGCTGGTGTCCACGTCAGTGCGGATCGGGATCGAGCCCTTCTTGTTGTTGAAGGCGACCTGGCCTTCCGGCGAGATCATCATCTCGGCCAGCTTCTTCTGTGCCGCCGCGGCGTCAGGCGCCTTCTGCTTCGGGAACACGAACACGTCGCCGCCGATCGCGTAGGGCATCTTCGGACCGCCGGCCATGAAGCAGCCGTATTCCTTGCCGGCCGTCTTGCCGGCGTTGACGAACTCGCCCTTGGCCCAGTCGCCCATCATCTGGAAGGCGGCCTTGCCTTCGATGACCATGCCGGTGGCCAGGTTCCAGTCGCGGCCCGGGGAGCCAGGATCGACATAGCCCTTGAGCTTCTTGAAGGTCTCGACGGCCTTGCGGAAGCCGGGGGTCGAGGCGTCCTTGTCCTTGAAGGTCTTCAGGTACAGATCCTGCCCGCCGGTGGCCAGCAGCACGCCGCGGAAGGTGATCCCTTCCTGCCAGCCCTGGCCGCCGAGGGCCAGCGGCACCACGCCGCCCGCCGCCTTGACCTTGTCCATCGCGGCCATCATCTCGTCGAGGTTGGTCGGCTCCTTGGCGCCGGCCTTGGCCAGGACGGCCTTGTTGTACCAGACCCAGTTCTCGTTGTGCAGGTTGACCGGCACGGCGAAATACTTGCCATTGACCTTCACGGCGTTGCGGATCTTCTCGGGCAGCAGCTTGTCCCAGTTGCCCTTCTTGGCCACGTCGTCGAGGTCGTTCAGCAGGCCTTCCTTGATGATCTCCTCGTACTGCTTGCCGTAGTTGTACTGGGCGGCCGTCGGGGCGTCGCCGCCCATCGTGCGGTTGGCCATCACGGTGCGGGCCTGTGCGCCGCCGCCGCCGGCGATCGGGGTGTCGACCCAGGTGCCGCCCATCTTGGTGTACATCGTGGCGAATTCCTTGATGGCGGCGGCTTCGCCACCCGAGGTCCACCAGTGAATGACTTCAGCCTTCTGGGCGTGGGCAGCGCCCATGCTGCCGACGCTGATCAGGGCCACAGCGGCCAGTTGCTTCATGCGGAGGTTCAGGGTCTTCGTCATCGCTTGTCTCCTCAGGTTGTAAGGGCGGCTGGTAGAGCGGCTGCCCGACGCTGTTGCAAAAAGGTCCGGAAGGCGAGGGCGCTGTCCTTCAGCGTGCGTGCCTGGGTCGTGTAGTCCACATGGACCAGCCCGAAGCGGCGCTCGTAGCCGAACGCCCATTCGAAGTTGTCCATCAGCGACCAGACGAAGTACCCGCGCACCTCGACGCCCGCGTCCATCGCGGCGCTGACCGCCGCGAAATGGCGCTTCAGGTAGGACTGGCGCTGCGGGTCGTCGACACGGCCGTCGACCACGGCGTCGTCGCTGGCCATGCCGTTCTCGGTGATGTAGACCGGCGGCAGGTTCGGGTAGACCGCCTTGAAGCGGCGCAGCAGGTCTTCGAGGCCTTGCGGGTAGACCTCCCAGCCCATCTGCGTGCGCTCGACGCCGTCCAGTGGCACATCGCGGAAGCCCGTGGCGCCGTCGCTGCGCAGGTTGCTGCGGAAGTAGTAATTGATGCCGAGAAAGTCCAGCGGCTGGCGGATCAGGTCCATGTCGCCGGGCAGCACCAGCGGCGCACTGCCGGGCCAGAGTCGCTCGAACAGATCGGCCGGGTAGCGGCCGGCCAGCAGGGGCTGCAGCACCCAGTCGTTGTGCTGGAGTTCGTAGAGCCGGGCGGCCTCGATGTCCGCGGGGTCGCTGGAATCGGTGGTGCCGCGGCCGACGTTGGCGACGATGCCGGCGGGCGTGCCGGGGTCGTGTTCGCGGATCGCCTGCAGGCCCAGCCCGTGGCCGAGCAGCAGGTGGTGCATCGCCTGCGTGGCGTAGCGCGGATCGGCCAGACCCGGCGCATGGTGGCCGTTGCCATAGCCGAGGAAGGCCGAGCACCACGGCTCGTTCAGCGTCATCCAGCCGTCCACCAGCCCGCGCAGTTCGCGCGCCACCAACGCGGCGTAGTCGGCGAAGCGCCAGGCGGTGTCGCGGTTGAGCCAGCCGCCGCGGTCTTCGAGGTGCTGCGGCAAGTCCCAGTGGTAGAGCGTGACGAAGCGCCGGATGCCCCGCTCTCCCAGGCGGGTCAGCAGGCGGCGGTAGAAATCGAGGCCCGCTGCATTGGGCGTGCCGTCGGCGTGCATGACGCGCGGCCAGGCGATGGACAGGCGGTAGCCGTCGACACCGAGGTCGGCGATCAAGTCCACGTCCTCGGCCCAGCGGGTGTAGTGCTCGCATGCGTGTTCGCCGCTGTCGCCGCCGAGGGTCTTGCCAGGGGTGGCCGAGAAGGTGTCCCAGATGCTGGGCAGGCGGCCGTCGGCGTGGATGGCGCCTTCGATCTGGTACGACGCCGTGGCCACGCCCCACAGGAAACCGGGGCTCGCCATCGCGGAACCCTCCGGGGGAGCGATGCAGTGGGCGGACGGGCTGGCGATCGGTGCGGGCAAGACGGGCTCCAGGGGGGATCCAGGCGATGAAACGGCGCATTGGAACCGGTTCCAATGCGCAGTCAGTTTGTCCGCGTCAGGCACTTGTCAGGAGAGGGGAAACCCGGTGCATCGGGAAACTCCGGGTGTATGTTCAGACAGTGTTCATTCTTCGTTCAATGCGTGTTCAATGTTGCAGTGTCCGGTCAAGACCGGCGCAGGTCGCGGAACGGCCCGAACAGCCATGAGCGCATCCCGATCACCAGCGTGTAGGGCCGCTTCTGGTCGTCGGGCAGGCGCTGGTCGGCCAGGTGCTGCTGGGCGAAGTCGCTGGTGATGCGCGCCAGGCGTTCATTGAAGACCTGGGCGACGCGGGTGTTGATCTCGCCGTGGACCAGCATGAGCTGCTCGCCCTCATGGTCGAAGCCACCGCGGAAGTAGTCGGGCACCACCTCGGCGCGGAAGAACTGCATCACCGGCCCGTGCGGGCGCCAGCGGAAGGTCTTGGCCACCTTCAGGCGGTAGCGGTTCTGCGCCTTCAGCTCGATGATGCCGAGCCGGTCGAGCTGCACGAAGTAGCCCGTCAGCTCCGCCTCGGTGTAGCCGTAGCCGCTGAGCACCTGCTCGAAGGTCCACTGGCTCAGGCAGCAGATCGCCGCCAGCAGCAGCTTGCGGTCGGCGACCACGGCGCGCTCCTGCTCAGGCGTCAGCTCGACCCGGGGCGGCGTGTCGTCGGCGACACGGCGGGCCAGTTCGGCGAAGTCGGTGCGCAGCACGCGGCAGATCTCGTCGATGCGCGACAGCGGCATGTCGCCCTGCGCGAACATGCGCTTGACGCTGGACTCGGCCATGTCCAGCTCGCGGGCCAGCGCGGCGTAGGTGAGGCCGGCGGTCTTCAGCTCGGCCTTGAGGACGCGGATCAGGTCGGCGGTGGTGCTCATGGCGTTTCCTCGGGGGGAAGGGCGGTCAAGGGTGATTTGGTATCGTCAAATGATACTCATCGACGCATTGCCTGATATTTCGTTGCTTATGGTTGCACCCTGTGGTTGGCTGTCCGACTATTCGTTCCGTGTTCAACGACCCCTCACCCGCCGCAAGGCAAAGGCCCGACACCATGTCCTCCGATCCGTTCTCCCCGTCTTCTTCGACGTCCTCGACTTCCTCGGCTGCGTCGTTTGCCGTGCGCCGCGACACCCGCGCCTGGCGGATGCAGGTCTGGATCTCGTTCGGCCTGGCGGTGACGCTGTGCGCGACCGGGCTGGCCTGGCTGCCGGGGCAGGACCTGGACCGGGCGTTCATGGTGATGGGCTACCTGTTCTGCCTGACCTCGGCGTTCGGGCTGTCCAAGTTCATCCGCGACAACGACAAGCGCCGCAGCGACACCCCGGGCTGGAAGTGGGTGGTGTGGGGCGGCTTCTTCCTGGCGATGGGCCTGACGGGCTGGGGCCTGTGGCGCATGGACGTGCAGCCGGTGTGGAAGGCCTACCTCGCGGTGAGCTGGCTGTTCCTGATCTCGTCGGTGTTCACGCTGGCCAAGACGCTGCGCGATGCCCATGAGGCCGATGTGCTCGAAGCCCGCCTGCAGGGCCGCCGCGAAGCCCGCGACGAAGCCTGATCCCGCCGCACCCCGGCCCGTCATGCCCGCGATAGCGGGCACCCACCCCACAAGGTGACCCCATGAAGACCCCGAACAAGCTCCTCGGCCTCCTGCTGGCCGCCACCCTCGCCGTGGCCCCCATGGCCGCCCACGCCCACCGCGACGGCTCCGAAGCCAGTGCCCTGTCCGCCCTGTCGCTGGGCGTGCCGCTGGCGCTCTCGGCGGCCCCGGCGGCGGCGGTGCTGTCGGCCGGGGCAGTGCTGACGGTGGCCAGCGTGCAGGTCGCCGCCGCGGGCACGGTCTGGGTGCTGACCCAGGCCTCGACGGGCGCCAGTGTCGTGCTGACGCTGAGTGCGGCGGGTGCCGAGGCCGTGTCCGTCACCGCCGGCACCGCCGTGGTGGTCACGGCGCTGAGCACCGGCTGGATCCTGTCGGCCGCCGGCAAGGCGCTGTGTTTCATCCCCAACGAGATCGGCCAGTCGCTGATCTACAACGAACGGATGACACGATGAACACCACCACGATCTCGACCGCGCTGGCGCTGGTGCTCGGCTTGGCGGCGACCCCGGCGCAGGCCGGCCGGAACTGCGAGCACAAGCCGCCGTCGCCCGAGCAGATCCGCAGCGCGCTCGACCTGGCCGTGAAGACCGCGCGCTGGCTCGACAGCAGCGGCGCGAAGCTGGCGGTCATCGCCCGCCGCGGCCAGAACCTCGACCGCTACGGCGTGCGTTACTCGCACCTCGGCTATGTCTACCGCGACGACGGCGCCATGGCCTGGCGCATCGTCCACAAGCTCAACCAGTGCGGCACGGCCGAGTCGGCGCTGTACCGGCAGGGACTGGCCGAGTTCTTCAGCGACGACCTCCACGACTTCGAGGCCGGGCTGGTGATTCCCACGCCCGCCGTGCAGGCCGCGCTGCGCCCGCTGCTGCACGACAACACGCGGGCGGCGGCGCTGCACCACATGCCCTACAGCATGGTCGCCTACCCGTGGGCGCAGCGTTACCAGCAGAGCAACCAGTGGGCGCTGGAGACGCTGGCCTGCGCGGTGGAGCCGAGCGCCTGTGACCGCACCCGCGCCCAGGCCTGGCTGCAGTTCAAGGGCTACCAGCCGACCACGCTCAACCTCAGCGTCGGCCAGCGCCTGGGCGCCCGCGTCGGCACCGCCAATGTCGCCTTCGACGACCACCCGTCCGTCCGGCGCTTCTCCGACCGCATCGACACGGTGACGGTGGACTCGGTGTTCACCTTCCTGCAGCGTGCGGGACTGGCCGGCGCGCCACAGACCGTGCGCTGACCGGCGGCCCACTGCACTACAGTCTCCCGGCGGCGCCGATCCCTGCGCGCCGCCCCCTGACGACGACCAAGAGGATCGCTCCGCATGAGCCACCCCGACCAGACCAGCCAGTTCGCGCTGCTGGGCCAGCGACGGTTCGCGCCGTTCTTCTGGACCCAGTTCCTCGGCGCCGGCAACGACAACCTGTTCAAGTTCGCCTTCACGGTGCTGGTGACCTACCAGTTGCAGGTCGACTGGCTGCCGCCCTCGCTGGCGGGGCTGGTGATCGGGGCCTTGTTCATCCTGCCCTTCCTGCTGTTCTCGGCCACCAGCGGCCAGCTCGCCGACAAGCTCGACAAGGCGCTGCTGATGCGCTTCGTCAAGTCGCTGGAGATCGGCATCATGGGGCTGGCGGCCTGGGCCTTCGTGCAGGACGCCCAGAACGTGCGGGTGGTGACGCTGCTGGCCTGCGTCTTCCTGATGGGGCTGCACTCGACGCTGTTCGGCCCGGTCAAGTTCGCCTACCTGCCGCAGCACCTGAACGAGCGCGAGATCACCGGCGGCAACGGCATGGTCGAGATGGGCACCTTCGTGGCCATCCTGCTCGGCAATGTGGCGGGTGGCCTGCTGATCGGGCTGCCGCAGGTCGGGGCACAGGCGGTGGCGATCGGCTGCGTGGCGGTGGCGGTGCTGGGGCGCATCGTCGTGCACTTCGTGCCGCCGACACCCGCGACCGACCCGACGCTGAAGATCAACCCCAACCCGTTCACCGAGACCTGGCGCAACCTCAAGCTCGCGCACGGGAACATCGTCGTCTTCCGCTCGCTGCTGGGCATCTCGTGGATGTGGTTCTTCGGCGCGGTGTTCCTGAGCCAGTTCCCCGCCTTCGCCAAGGAGGTGCTGCATGGCAACGAGCAGGTGGCGTCGCTGCTGCTGGTGGTGTTCTCGGTGGGCATCGGTGTCGGCTCGCTGCTGTGCGAGGTGCTGTCCCGGCGCCATGTCGAGATCGGCCTCGTGCCGCTGGGTGCGATCGGGATGACGGTGTTCTCGGTCGACCTGTACTTCGCCGCGACCGGCCTGCCGCCGCCGCAGGGCGCGGCGTCGTACACGCTCGGCGCCTTCCTCGCGCAGCCGGCGCACTGGCGCGTGATGGCCGATCTGGCGCTGCTGGCCGGCTCGGCCGGGCTCTACAGCGTGCCGATGTACGCGCTGATCCAGCTGCGCGCGCCCAAGAGCCACCGCGCCCGCATCATCGCCGCCAACAACATCCTCAACGCGCTGTTCATGATCGCCAGCTCGCTGATCGCCGGCGCGATGCTCGGCGCGGGCGCCACGATCCCGCAGGTGTTCCTGGCGACCGGGCTGGCCAATGCGCTGGTGGCGGGCTACATCTTCCTGCTGGTGCCGGAGTACCTGCTGCGCTTCCTGGCCTTCGTGCTGACGCGCTTCGTCTACCGCCTGAAGCTCACCGGCGAGCAGCACATCCCGACCGAGGGCGCCGCGATCGTGGCCGCCAACCATGTCAGCTTCGTCGACGCGATCGTGCTGGCCGCCGCCAGCCCGCGGCCGATCCGTTTCATGATGGACCACCGCATCTTCGCCACGCCGGTGCTGGGCCGCCTGTTCCGGCTGGTCAAGGCGATCCCCGTGGCGCCGCAGAAGGAAGACCCCGTGGTCTACGAGCGCGCCTTCGCCGAGGCCGCGAAGGTGCTCGCCGAGGGTGACCTGCTCGGCATCTTCCCGGAAGGCAGCATCACCCGCGACGGCACGCTGCAGCCCTTCAAGGGCGGCATCATGAAGATCCTGGAGCGCCAGCCGGTGCCGGTGGTGCCGGTGGCGCTGGTCAACCTGTGGGGCTCGACCTTCTCGCGCATCGAGGGCGGGCGGGCGATGGCGCGACCACTGCGGCGCGGGGTGTTCAGCCGGGTCGAGGTGGTGGCCGGTCCGGCACTGCCTGTCGCGCAGGTGACGCCCGAGCGCCTGCAGCGGGAGGTGGCCGCGTTGTTGCACACTGGCGTACCAGTGTTCGACCCAGCCTCTCGCCCCTGACACCATGATCCAGCCTGAGCCCCGTCCCTCCGCCCTGTCTGTCACCGTTGTGCGCGACGAGTCCGCATTGGTGACGTTGCGCACGGCGTGGGAGTCACTGGAGGACCAGGCCGAGCATTACGGCCTGTACGTCACCTGGGGCTATGTGCGTCCGGCCTGGCAGCACCTGTCGGCGCCTGGTGACGATCTATGGGTGCTGGTGGTGCGCGATGAAGAGGGCCGGCTGCACGGTGTGCTGCCGCTGGTGCGGGTGACCGAGCGGCACTACGGCCTGTCGGTCCGGGTATTGCGCCACATCGGCATCTGGGAGGGCGACCAGCCGGGGCTGCTGGCGCTGAACGATGCGGACCGGGTCTGGTCGGCGCTCTGGGATGCGCTGGTGGCGCAGCGGTCAGAGTGGCAGGTGCTGGACCTGCGGGAGCTGACCTCCGGGAGCTGGCCGCTGCGCATGTTGCAGCGGCCCGGCAAGGGCTTTGCTGCACAGATGCAGCCGGACACCGAGGCGCCCTTCCAGCGCCTGGACACCAGCTGGGCCTTGCACGCCGCGGCCCGGACTGAACCGGTGCGGGTCGCATGGCAGCGGCTGCAGCAGGCGCTGCAGGCGACCTATCCGGAGCACTGTGTGGTCGTTGCCGAATCGCCCGAGGATGTGCTGGCCGCGCTGGAACGCTACCTGGCGCTGGAGGATGCGCTGGTGCAGGCCGGCCACGGCGTGACCATCGGCAGCAATCTGCGCCTGGTCGCCCTGTACCGCGACTGGCTGCCGCGGCTGGCGGCCCGTGGCGATGCGGCGGTCTGGCTGCTCGTGGGGCACCAGGGCGAGATCGCCGGTCTGATCCGGCTGCGCTGCGGCGACACCTGGATCGAGCGCCATGCCTGCTACGACCCTACCCAGGCAGCCCTCCACCCCAGCCTGCTGCTCGCCACCCAGGCCCTGCAGCGCAGCTTCGGCACCACCGCCCGGGAGTCCACGCTGGTCAGCGTGCGCGAGCCCGATGCCGCCACGGCCAGACTGGCCGACTGGTACGACAGCCGAAGCCCGACGCAGCGGCTGTCGGTGTGGAATCTGCAGTCACGGCTTGGGCCGATCGCGTTGCTGAAGCGGCTGTGGAGCACGGTCCGGGGGGCGTGAGCCGGCACGGCGCGTTGTCATGACCGGAAAATCTGCGCCAGCCATGCGACCAGTTGTTGGTAGCTGTAGTTGTCGGTATCGAACAAGCCCTCTTCTACAGCGCGATCCAGACCGTGTCCGGGTTGAGCCTGCCAGGCCAGCCAGGTTGCCACTTCTGCTTTGCTGCGCTGCAGGGGTTTGAACTTGCGCGGTTCAGGCAAGGCCAAGACAGCCGAGCGTGCGTGGGCGAACAGGGCGTGCTCCTGCGGATGCAGCGCTTGCTGTGCCCAGTCTTCCAGCATGCCGGGGGCGTGGTTGTCTGGCATGACCCACACGCCGACATCGGCGAGTCCGTCGTGGTGTTCGTACACGAGTCCGGCGGTCTGGGTAGTTTTCAGGGTGTAGCCGAATGGGGTCAGTGTTCGTGTCGCCAGCGCCTGTGTCCTGTCAAAACCGCCATCGGGTGGCGAATCGGCATCGACCACCACACCCAGTCGCACCAAGCTGCCGTCGTCCAGCTGTTTCAGCAGCGTGGGCAGGTAGTTGAAGACACCTTGCTTGGTGTTGTAGGCGCGGGGCTGCAACGTCCTGGGGGGTGCGACCTTCACGGTGGTTTCCAGCCCCAAGGTGTGGCAGAGACTCTTGAAGAAAGCTTCGTCTGACGGGCCTTCGACGACCAGGATGTTCGAGTGCGGAGCCATCAGCGCACCTCGACATCGGATTGCGTGATGCTGTAAAGCGCTTCTTCATCGAACACGGTGGCGATGATGCGGCCCTGGTCGCTGGTGCGCACGCTGCGACCGACGCGGAACAGAACGCCCTCGGTGTCTTTCCGGTCGTGGGCCACCTTGGCGAAGCTTTCGATGCAGTCCCAGCTGTGCGTGGTGGCGAAGACCTGGATGTCGAGTTGCGCGGCCATCTCGAACAGCAGAGCCCAGACTTTCTCCTGCACGCTGTAGTGCAGGCCGTTCTCGAATTCGTCGATCAACAGGAAGCCGCCGCGGGCCGAGACCAGCTTGAGCGCGATCTGCAGGATGCGCTGCATGCCGTCGCCGAGGCTTTTCAGCGCGACGGGGGCGGGGGTGTTCGAGAGTTTGACCTTGGCGCTGCGCCGCAGGGCTTTCGGTGTCCGGGCAAGGGCCGCGCGGTTGTCCTCGTTGCGCACGAACTTGAGGCCTTCGAACTCGGGCGTGATGATCCGCAGTGCCCGCAGAACGATGTCCTCATGTTCAGTCAGTCCGATCTGGTCCCAGTCATCGGCCAGTTCATCCATTGAAAGCAACTGTGTCGGAACGAAGCCGCAGGGCGTAGGCGGTACCGTGTCGGGCACCAGGAAGCGATCGGAGTCCAGAAAAATGGTGGGGTATGCCCGGGCTTGCTCCGTCACATAGAGGACTTGCATCAGCCGGCCCTCGACCTGCGAGAGGTCGGATTTCGGCACTGTCTTCACGCGCCACTGCACGGTGGGCGTGCCGTTGTCTTCTGCGCGTTCCTCTGTCTCCACGGCGTAGGCATGCCGGATATGCAGGATGGACGCCGTGTCTTCCATCTCGCCGATCTGGATCGCGTGCGCCCGGTCGTCGTCAGTGGGAAAGCGTCGCCCCGTGAACAGGTCTTGCAGCGTCTCGTCGTGTGACAGGGCGATGTCATCCAGCAACGCCTTGTTGGCGTGCCCGGCATAGAGCCGGATGGCCTCCAGCACGGCGCTCTTGCCACCATTGTTTCTGCCGACAATCAGGTTGATCTGTCCCAGTCTGGAGACCTCGAAACTGGCCAGAGCACGGTAGTTCTTGATCGTCAGCGAGTGCAGCATCTTGGATTCCTTGGCATGTCCTTGCCTCAAAGCCTATCAACAATTCATCAAGAGCCATGCACTGACCCGGCCACTGGATCACCCACAGGAACAGCCATCGCAGCGGACGGGTGACCCGGGTGGCGTTCAGCGTGCCGACAGGGTCAGCTCTGCGCGCGGCTTGCCGCTGTTGGCGCTGCTGGTGTCGGTGCCTGCGGCCTCCGACTGCACCTTGGGCGCGGCCAGGAACAGCCGCTCGTTCGGCAGTTGCCGCGCCAGCAGCGCATCGCGCACGGCCGTGCCGCGCTGCGCCGCCAGCTCGCGCCAGATGTCCGCCGAAACCGGCACGGCGTCGGCCAGTGCCGCCGCCGGATCGACCTCGGCCGGTCGAGAAGCCGCAGCGGCCGGTGCGCTGGCCTTCGTGGCGGGCTTGGCGGCCGCAGCGGGCGTGCGGGCCGACTGGCGCAGCAGCGTGTCGAGCAGCCGCGCCCGGTCGGCCGGCATCGGCACCGATTCCGCGACCACCTCCGGCGCGTCGCCCGCCTTCTCGCGTTCCTGCCGCCAGGCGGCCAGCACCTGCCGCTCCACCGCTGCGCGCTGGTACGCGGCCCGCTCGGTCAGTCCGTCGGCCCAGCCGGTCAGCGTCAGGTGCAGCGCGGGCCGGTCCTGCAGCGCCTTGGCCACCTTGTCCGCTGCAGTACGCCCCTCGGCGGTCAGCACCGCCGTGCCTGGCTCGAACGTGACCACGCTCAGGTCGTCGTCCCCGCCGCCCGACAGGAAGGCAAACGGCGCCGTGATCGCCTTGGTCAGCACATTGCCGATCACCTTCAGCACCAGCCCGAACACGCTGAACTGCGGGTCGTTGAGCGAGCCGCCGATCGGCAGGTCGAGGTCGATCACGCCGTTCCGATCCTGCAGCAGCGCCACCGCCAGCAGCACCGGCAACTGCGTCGCCGTCGGGCTCTCGACCCGCTCGCCGAAGGTGAGCTGGTTCAGCACCAGCTTGTTGGTCGCGGCGAGCTGGCCCTCGGGGGTGATGCGGTAGGCCACGTCCATCGTCAGCTTGCCGCGCTCGATGCCGTAGCCGGCGTACTTGCCGGCGTAGGGCGACAGCGGCGTCAGCTCCAGGTCCGCGGCGCGAGCACGCAGGTCCATCACCGGCGGGCTGGCGGTCGGGTTGATCTGGCCGCTGAGGTCGAGCGTGCCGGTGCGGGCGACCTTGCCGCGCAGCGTGATCTCGGCCATCTCGCGGGTGCCGGTGCGCAGGGTGCCGAGCGTGCCTTGCAGCTCGCTGAGGTCGGCGCTGTAGTTCGGGCGCACGAAACGGTCGGTGAAGTCGACGCGGCCGTTGCTCAAGCGGGTGGCGGTGATGGTCAGGTCGACCGTCAGCTCGTCGGCTTTCGCGGGCGCGCTGGCGGGCACGGGTGGTGCGCTGGCGGCGGGTTCTGACACAGCCGAGGCGGCGGGCGAGGGCGCGGGGCCGACGTCCTGCAGGTTGAATCGACCGTCCTCGGTGATGACGAGCTTCGAGTAGAAGTCGTTCAGTCCGAGGGCGCCGATGACGACCTTGGGCTTCTGCGGCGGCTTGAGCGCCACGTCCAGTCCTTGCAGCGTCAGCGCCTGCCAGCTCAGCAGCTCGTCGCTGGTGTGCTGGGCGGTGCGGCGGGTGTGGAGTTGCACGTCGCCGACGCGGCCGTCGCCCTTGAGCGCGACGTTCAGCCCGGCGGGGCCGTCCTGCAGCGCCAGCGTGCCCTCGTAGCCGAGGTGGGCCCGCAGCAGGCTCAGGCCGAGCGCCTCGCCGAAATACGGCTCCAGCGCGTGCACCGGGAAGTTCTGCACCTTCAGGTTGCTGGTCACCCGCAGCGGCGCCAAGCTCAGCTCGCCCCGGCCGTCGAGCGTGCGGCTGGCGGGGGCTTTGCCCTTGGCCGAGGCGGTTGCGGCATTGGTCATTGGCGCGACGTTGGCGCCGAGCTGCCAGCGCAGCGGCGTGGTGAGCTGGTCGCCGCGCAGGGCGAGGTTCTGCAGCCCGACGTTGAGCTGGGCGATGTCGAGCTGCACCGGTGAAGCGACCTGCGCGTCGGTGAACTGCAGGCGCCCGTCCTGTAGCTGCAGATCCTTGAGCGTCACCTGCCACGGCGGCGAGGCGGGCGGGCTGGGCGGCTGCGGCACGAGCCACTGCAGCACGTTCCACTGGCCCTTGGCGTCCCGCGCCAGCCGGGTGTCGAGGCAGCCGAGCTGCACGCGGGCGAGTGCGACCGTGTGGGCGTTCAGGTCGATCGCGGCGCCGTCGAGCTGCAGCTGGCCGAGCGAGGCCAGCGCGATGGGACCGGCGCTGCGGTCGGCGAGCTGGAGCGCGTTGACCGTGGCGTTCTTCAGATCGAGCTGGAGCTGCGCCGGCGTCTGGTCCGCCGCAGCCGCCCAGCGCAGCTGCCCGCTGGCGGACAGCGCGCCGCTGAGCTGCGGCTTGAGCGAGGCGTTCAGGTAGGGCTGCAGCGCGGCGAGTGCCAGGCGCTCGATCTGCAGGTCCACCTGCGCGCCGCGATCGCTGGCCTCGCCTTGCGCGGTGAGCTTGCCCTGGGCCGGGCTGTAGGCACCACCGCCGTGCAGCGTGGTGCTCAGCTTGAGTGTCACCGGCGCGGCCAGCGGCCATTGCACGGCGCCGGTCTCCAGGTCCAGCCCGGCCAGCGTCAGCGCGGCGGCGGGCTGCGTCGTGGCGTCGCGCCAGCGGACACGGGTGTTCTGCAGTGCGAGGGCGTCGAGCTTGAGCTGCCACGCGGGGGCGGCCGGTGTGGCGGCGGCTGGCGGTGGGGCAGCGTCCGCCGGGCCGGCCAACTGCGTCAGGCTCAGCCGACCTTGTGCATCCCGTGACACGTCCAGCACCAGCCCGTCGAGCGTCACCGCGCCGAGCGTGACCTGCCGCGCCAGCGGCTGCACGTCGCGCAGCGCCACGTCCAGCGCGTCCCAGCCCACCAGCGCCGCGCCGGCCCGGTCGGTCAGCGCCAGGTCGTGCGCGCCGAAGGTGCCGGTCAGGCGCAGGTGCGGCGTGCCCGTGGCCGGCGTGTCGAAGTGCAGGGCGAGGTCGGTCTGCAGGCGGCCCTTCTGCAGTTTCACCGGCAGCGTGTCGGGCCAGTAGCCCAGCCAGGGCGCGAGGTCGAACGGCGCGAGCTTGAACTGCGCTTCGGTCGTCCGGGCGGCGGTGAACGGCTTGGTCTTGGCGGCGGAGTCGAACGCGGTGCCGTCCAGCTTGAACGCCAGCCGGGGCGTGACCTCGATGTCCACCTGCGACGGCAGGTTCGACAGGAAGGGCACGGCCAGCGTGAGGTCTTTCAGCACATGCTGGCGCTGCAGCGGCTGGTCATCGAACGTCACCTGTCCGCCGCGCAGTTGCACGTTGTAGAGCGCGAACTGCGCGGGTTTGGCGTCGGGCTGGGCGGGCGTCGGCGTGCTGAAGCGGGCGATCAGGTCGTCGATGTCGTAGTGGCCTTCCGCAGTGCGTGTCAGGCGGATCTCGGGCTGGTCGATCTCCAGCGCGGTGAGCACAGGCGCCAGGTTCAGCACGGAGCGCAGGTCGGCGTTGGCGTGGAGCCGGGCGATCTTCAGCAGCGGCTCGGGCGAGGCCGCGCCCAGCGCGGCGCCGATGGCGAGCTGCTCGGCGGTCAGCTCCAGCGTCCAGGGCTTGAAGTCGATCCGGCCGACCTGCACCGGGCGGCCCAGCGCTGCACTGGCGTGCTGCTCGACCTGCGACTTCAGCAGCGGCGGCACGCCCAGCCACGCCACCACACCCAGCCCCACCACGGCCAGCAAGCCGCCTCCGATCCACTTGAACGCCCGATGCACAGTGCCTCGCTTGTTGCCGAAACAACATTGAACAGAGAGGCATGGTGCCTCAAGTCGGTGCGGCTTGACGCCTCTGCTTCACCTCCCGACAATGCGGCCACGCTCCGGGGTGCCCCGGGCCGGCAGTTCTTCACTGACTGTGGCCCGCTGTGCTGAGATGGTCGAATGACCGAACCCGCTGTACTTGACCCGGTTAGTACCGGCGTAAGAAGAGCCCGCACCGTGACCTCCGCTGTCCCTGCCCCGCAGGGCCGCCGACCCGGGGCACCCTTCGGAGCGTAGCCATCCGCGCCTGCGCCCACCGAAGGAAACCGCCCGATGAACGCCCCCGACAAGCTCCAAGCCCTGCTCTCGCTCACCCGCGAGCCCTTTCCCGCGTCCACCAAGGTCTACGTCGACGGCGCACTGCCCGGCGTCAAGGTGCCGATGCGCGAGATCGCGCTGACCAACGGCGAGCGCGTCACCGTCTACGACACCTCAGGCCCCTACACCGACCCGACCGCCGAGATCGACGTGCGCAAGGGCCTGGCGCCGGTGCGTGCCGGCTGGATCGAGGCCCGTGGCGACACGGAGACCTACGTCGGCCGTCAACGCGCCGCCCTGGATGACGGTGTCAAGAACGAAGACCTGCACGGCGACCGCATCAACGCCCTGCGCGCCGAAGCCGCCGGCCTGCAGCGCACGCCGCGCCGCGCCAAGGCCGGGCAGAACGTCTCGCAGATGCACTACGCGCGCCAAGGCATCGTCACGCCGGAGATGGAATACATCGCCCTCCGCGAGAACGGCAAGCGCGAGTGGATGCGCGAATACCTCGGCGACGCCGAGCGCGAGGCCCGCCTGAAGGGCAACGCCATGGGTGCGCGCATCCCCGAGATCATCACGCCGGAGTTCGTGCGCGACGAAGTGGCCCGCGGCCGCGCGGTCATCCCCGCCAACATCAACCACCCCGAAGTCGAGCCGATGGTCATCGGCCGCAACTTCCTGGTGAAGATCAACGCCAACATCGGCAACTCGGCCGTGACCTCCTCGATCGAGGAAGAGGTCGAGAAGCTGGTTTGGTCGATGCGCTGGGGCGGCGACACCGTGATGGACCTGTCCACTGGCCGCAACATCCACACCACGCGCGACTGGATCATCCGCAACTCGCCGGTGCCGATCGGGACCGTGCCGATCTACCAGGCGCTGGAGAAGGTCGGCGGCGTGGCCGAAGACCTGACCTGGGGCATCTTCCGCGACACGCTGATCGAGCAGGCCGAGCAGGGGGTGGACTACTTCACCATCCACGCCGGCGTGCGCCTGCCGTTCATCCACCTGACGACCAAGCGCCGCACGGGCATCGTCTCGCGCGGCGGCTCGATCCTCGCCAAGTGGATGATCACGCACCACAAAGAAAACTTCCTGTACACGCACTTCGAAGAGATCTGCGAAATCATGAAGGCGTACGACGTGACCTTCTCGCTGGGTGATGGCCTGCGGCCGGGTTCGTCGGCGGACGCCAATGACGAAGCGCAGTTCGCCGAGCTGCGCACGCTGGGCGAGCTGACCAAGACCGCCTGGAAGCACGACGTGCAGACCATGATCGAAGGCCCGGGCCACGTGCCGATGCACCTGATCCAGGCCAACATGGACGAGCAGATCAAGCACTGCGACGAGGCGCCGTTCTACACCCTCGGCCCGCTGACGATCGAC
This sequence comes from Sphaerotilus sp., assembly GCF_034519685.1. GTDB lineage: Bacteria > Pseudomonadota > Gammaproteobacteria > Burkholderiales > Burkholderiaceae_C > Sphaerotilus. The sequence goes on from NZ_JAXHOF010000006.1 coordinate 1,396,761, forward strand.
ATCGCACCCGGCTACGACCACATCGCTTCCGCCATCGGTGCAGCCATGATCGGCTGGATGGGCACGGCGATGCTGTGCTACGTGACGCCGAAGGAGCACCTGGGCCTGCCGGACCGCGACGACGTGAAGCAGGGCATCATCGCCTACAAGATCGCAGCCCACGCCGCCGACAACGCCAAGGGCCACCCCGGCTCCCGCGCCCGCGACGACGCGATGAGCAAGGCGCGCTTCGAGTTCCGCTGGCGCGACCAGTTCGCGCTCGGCCTTGACCCGGAGACGGCCGAGGCCTACCACGACGAGACGCTGCCGAAGGACTCGTCGAAGGAGGCGCATTTCTGCTCGATGTGCGGGCCGAAGTTCTGCTCGATGAAGATCACGCAGGACGTGCGCGACTACGCCGAGAAGGGCATGGCGGAGAAGTCGGCCGAGTTCAAGGCGGTGGGGGGCGAGCTGTACATCCCGATCCACAAGGCATGACCTCGATGACGGGGTCTGTCCGCATCGGCATCGCGGGCGCGGGCGTGCTCGGGCGGCTGCTGGCGTGGCAGCTCTCGCACGCCGGGCACGCGGTCGAGGTGTTCGACCCGGCGCCGGGGCCCGAGGCGCGGCGTGACGGGCTCGGTCCGGCCGGCTTCACGGCCGCCGGCATGCTTAGCCCGCTGGCGGAGCTGGACGCGGCGGGGCCGGAGGTGGCGACACTCGGCCTGCGCTCGGTCACGCTGTGGGCCGAGGTGGCGCATCGGCTGGCGGCGCTGGACGGGCAGGGCGACGCGGGGCGCTATTTCCGCCAGCACGGCAGCCTGCTGCTCGCACACGGGCCGGACCTGGGCGCGGCGCAGCGGGTGCTGTCGCGGCTGACGGTGGCGCCGGCCGGGATGGCGCCGCCGCGGCGGCTGACGCGCCCCGCGCTGGCCGCGCTGGAGCCGGCGCTGCTGCCGGGGCTGCACGCGTGGTGCCTCGACGGCGAGGCGCAGGTGATGCCGCAGCAGGTGCTGCCGGCGCTGTGTGCGCTCGCGCAGGGCGTGCAGTGGCACTGGGGCCGCACGGTGGCGGCCACGGCGCCGGGGCAGATCACGCTGGACGACGGCACCGCGGCCGGCTTCGACCTCGTGTTCGATGTGCGCGGGCTCGGCGGGCGCTCGGCGGAGCAGCCGCTGCGCGGCGTACGCGGCGAGGTGATCTGGCTGCACGCGCCCGGTGTGCCGCTGACGCGCCCGCTGCGGCTGCTGCATGCGCGCCACCGCGTCTACATCGTGCCGCGCCCGGACGACCACGTCGTCATCGGCGCCAGCGAGATCGAGAGCGAGGACCGCTCGCCGGTCAGCCTGCGCTCGGCGGTCGAGCTGATGGCGGCGGCGCACAGCGTGCTGCCCGCGCTGGCCGAGGCGCGCATCGTTCACATGGAAACCAACCTGCGCCCGGCGCTGCCCGACAACGCGCCGAAGTGGACGGTCGAGCCGGGTCGGGTGTCGATCAACGGCCTGTTCCGCCACGGCTGGCTGCTGGCGCCGGCGCTGATCGAGCAGGCGATGAAGCAGGTATCGACATGACCCTCCACGTTCTCCTCAATGGCGAGCTGACCGAACTGCCCGAGGGCACGACGCTGGCGGCCCTCATCGCTCAGCGCGGCCTGACGCCCGAAGCGGTTGGCTCTGCCGTCAACGGCCGCCATGTACCGCGTGCCGCCCGTGTCGAGCGCGTGCTCGACGACGGCGACACCATCACGCTGTTCCAACCCATCGTCGGAGGCTGAAAGCCCCATGCCCACCCTGACCCCCACGCCGTGGACCGCCTACGGTGTCACGCTCCACAGCCGGCTGCTGCTCGGCACGGCCGGCTACCCGTCGCCGCAAGCGCTGCACGAGGCCATCGTCGCCTCGGGCACCGAGGTGGTGACGGTCGGCCTGCGCCGCATCCATGCGGGCGCTTCGGGCGCGGGCGACAACGGCCACATCGCCGCGATCCAGTCCGCGCTGCGCGAACGTGGTGCCCGGCTGCTGCCCAACACCGCCGGCTGCCGCACGGCCCGCGAGGCGATCGAGCTGTCGCATCTGGCGCGCGAGCTGTACGACACGCCGTGGATCAAGCTCGAAGTCGTCGGCGACGAGCAGACGCTGCAGCCCGATCCGTGGGAGCTGGTCAGCGCCGCCGAGCAGCTCATCCGCGACGGCTTCGCGGTCTTCCCGTATTGCACCGACGACCTCGTCACCTGCCAGCGTCTGCTCGACGTGGGCTGCGAGGTGCTGATGCCGTGGGGCGCGCCGATCGGCTCGGGCCAGGGGCTCATCAATCCGTGGGCGCTGCGCACGCTGCGCGAGCGCTGGCCGGACGTGCCGATGGTGGTGGACGCCGGCATCGGCTCTCCCGCGCATGCGGTGCAGGCGATGGAGCTGGGCTATGACGCGGTGCTGCTGAACTCGGCGGTGTCGCAGGCGCGCGAGCCGGTGCGCATGGCGGCGGCGTTCGGGGCGGCGGTGCAGGCGGGGCGGCTCGGTTTCGAGGCGGGCGTGATGGCGCCGCAGGCAATGGCAGTGGCGACGACGCCGGTGGGCGGGCGGCCCTTCCTGTTGTGAGCAGGGACATGCGCCACCACATGAACCGGGACATGACACGGCCGATCGTCTGGAGCGTGGCCGGCAACGACAGCGGCGGTGGGGCGGGCCTCAGCGCCGACGCCCGCGCCGCCGAGGGCTGCACGGTCCACCTCTGTCCGGTGGTTGCCGCCGTCACGGCGCAGAACTCGCTCGGCGTGCAGCGGGTCGTGCCGGTGGCACCCGACGTGCTGGAGGCGCAGCTCGCGGCGCTGGCCACCGACCTGCGCCCGGCGGTCATCAAGACCGGCCTGATCGGCCGCGTGGACGGGGTGGCCGTGCTGGCGCGCTGGCTGGACCGGCTCGACGCGGACGGCGGGCCGCGCGTGCGGCTGGTGATCGATCCGGTGCTCGGCGCGAGCGCGGGCGGCGCGGCCTTTGCGGACGCGGCGCTGATCGACGCCTACCGCACGCAGTTGCTGCCCCGCGCCGACCTCGTCACGCCGAACCGGCGCGAGGCAGCGCGGCTGCTCGGCCAGCCCGAGGCGGTGGCGCTGACCGAGGTGCCGGCGCAGGCGGCAGCGCTGCGGGCGCTGGGCGCGGCGGCGGTCTGCATCACCGGCGGCGACAGCCCGGACGGCGCCGACGCGCTCGACTGGCTCGACACGCCGCACGCCCGCGGCTGGCTGGCGCTGCCTCGGCTCGACGCGCCGCACACGCATGGCACGGGCTGCACCTTCGCCACCACGGCGGCGTCCGCGATGGCGCGTGGCTTCGTCACGGCGGACGCGCTGGTGCTGGCCAAGATGGCGACGACGGCGGGGCTGGCGGTCGGCCACGCGGCGGGGCAGGGCGTCGGGCCGGTCGGGTTCGATGCGGGCTTTGCGGCGGATCCTCGTTGGCTGCCGCGTCTGGGGTGCGACACATCGCCGGTGTCGGGGACCAGCGGGCCGGCGCTGCCGTGGCCCGCTGGCCTGTACGCGATCGTGGACAGCGCCGACCAGGCCACGCCGCTGCTGGCGGCGGCCGAACCGACGCTGTGCGCGCTGCAACTGCGCATCAAGCGGACGTCGCACCAGACACTGGACGACCAGGCATTTGCCGCCGAGGTCCGTGCCCAGATCGACCGTACGTTGGCGCAGGCGGCGGCGTTACCCGAGGCGGCGCGCGTGGTGATCGTCGTCAACGACCACCACGCGCTGGTGCTCGACGCGGTCGAAGCCGGCACGGTCGATCCGGCGTCCGTGGCGCTGCACCTCGGGCAGGAAGACGTGCTGGCGCTGGGCGCGGCGGGCCGCGCGCGGCTCGCGGCGGCGCAGGCGCGCGGGCTGCGGCTGGGCGTGAGTTCGCACAGCCTGTGGGAGCTGTGCCGGGCGGCGGCGCTGGCGCCGGCCTGCATCGCCTGTGGCCCCGTCTGGGCGACGACGACCAAGGACATGCCCTGGCACCCGCAGGGGCTGCACAACCTGCGCTGGTGGGCGGTGATGTCGCCGGTGCCGGTGGTGGGCATCGGCGGGCTGCTGACGACGGCGCAGGTCGAGGCGGTGGCGGGCACCGGGGCGGCGTGCGCCTGCCTCGTCAGGGCCGTGGCCACGCAGGCTGGCGAGCGCGAGCCGGTGGCCAGCCGGCTGGCCGCAGCGGTGCTGGCGTGGCGCCACGGCGCGGCAGCGCCCCCGTTGCCTGCGCCAGACTGGCCGAGACCGAGCCTCGATCCGGCCATGTCGTGAGCGTCGATGCCAACACCGACACCGACGCCGACGCGCCGTCAGCGTGCAAGCGGAGGATGGGACCGTGGCCGGTCCGTGTGCCCGGCGCACCAGGCCCGCACCTGCTCGGCTGGCATGGACTTGCCGCTGGCATGGCCCTGCGCGCCGTCACAACCCAGCTCGCCCAGCCAGGCGAGCGTGCCCAGGTCGTCCACCCCGTCGGCCACCACCCGCGCGCCCCAGCCGCGGGCCAGTGACATCAGCGCACGCACGACCGCCGTGCGCTGCTCCATGCGTGGCAGCACCGACAGTGTCCGCACATCGAACTTGAATTCCCCCACCGGGTCCAGACCGGCCAGCGCCACGTGCAGGCTCAGCCCCGAGCCGCCGTCCTGGATGGCCAGCCCCACACCGGCCTGGGACAGGGCTTCCAGCACGTCCCCGCCGCGCTGGGCGATGGCAGCGGCCTGCGCCTCGACCAGGAAATGCTGCGCCGGCCAGCGGTGGTGGTCGAGCAGTTCGAGCAGTGCCTGTGCCAGCGACGGATGGTCCAGCAGGCGGCCAGGCAGCGGCAGCGACAGGTGTTTCACCAGCCCTTCCTGGCGCAGGGGCTGTGCGCTGCGCAAGGCGGCGTCGGTGGTGGCGATGAGCCGGGTGTACAGCTCCTGGCGGGTGTTCTGACCGGCACTGCCCAGCTCGGTCGGCGAAAAATCCTCCTGTGCCGGCGAGAGCCCGCGGGTGGAGATCTGCAGCCGCGACAGCCCGCCCGTCTTCAGGTCGAGCACGGGCTGGAAGGCGGCGCGCACGCTGCCATCCGCTGCGGTCGACAACCCCGCGTGCACGGGCACGGACCGCGGTTCGAACAGCGCGGTGACGACCTGCGCGTGGCGGGCCTGGTCGAGCGCCGTGCGGGCCTGCAGCAGCAGCGTGTCGGCGTCGCTGGCGTGGCGCGGGCACAGGGCCACACCGATGTGCACATGGATCCGGTCGGCGAACTCGGCCGCGATCTTCTGGCCCATGGCCATCAGTCCGGCCACGGAGGGATTACCGGGCAGCAGCGCGGCGAAGTCGCGGGCACCCATGCGCGAGAAGCTGTCGGTGCGTCGACTCAGGCGATGGAGCTGGCGGGCGAGCTGCAGCATCACGGCCTCCATCGCCTCGGCAGAGGTGCCCGGACTGGCGGCGCTGGTGCCGATGTACATGAGCGCGAACGCCGATCCTCCGCGGGCCACTCCCGCCGTGGCCTGTCCCAGCCGGTCCAGCAAAAGATCTCGGTGCGGCAGTCCGGTGCGGGCATCGATGAGCCCGAGTTGCCGCATGGTGGCGTCGTGGTCCTCTGCCAGCAGGGGATCGTTTTCCATGACCACGATGCGCAATTGATTCATGAAAGTCTGTTTGCCGAAGGCCTGTCCAAGGGTAGAAAAAATGCTAACACAGGGGGTCAGGCGCCGCAAAAACGAAACCGTTCCAATGCCGACTATCAGGCAAGCTTCATAAAAAACGTGATCATTTTCACGATAGTTGGCACATCACAGGCGGTTACAAAAAGTAACGCATTATTTGGCGCTGGAGGTGTTCCATGGGTGTCGTTGGTCAAGTCTGGTGGGTCGATCTGCTGCTGGTCCACATGCTGGGTCTGCTGCTGGGAGGGGTGTTCGCGACGCTGCGGGCGCGCAGGGTGCATCTGCTCGATCTGGACAGCGTGCACCGTGCCTGCTGGGCCGACCAAGACCGCTGGACCGCGGAGCACGAAGGCGAGCTGGCCACCGCATTGCAGGAACGGCAGGCCGCACTTGAGCTTGCACAGGCCGCACAGCAGGAGCGTGACCAGATCCGCTCGGATGGCGACCAGGCGCTGGAGCGTGTGCGCCGCGAGATGGAAGGTGCCCGGGTCGGTTACAGCAAGGCCGAGCAGGCCCTGTGCCAGCAGTTGCTGGCGATGGACCGGCAGGTGGCGGCGGAGCGGATGGCACACCGCCGCGAGGTCCAGGCGCTGCGTGTGCAATGTGATGAATTCGGCGAGCTGCTGGCGGCGGAGCGCCAGTCGGTGCGGGTCGATGCGGACCAGCATCTCCAAGTCTGCACTGTCCGCGACAACCTGCGCCAGGAGGTGGCCAAGCTGCTCGAATTGCTGGAGCAGTCCGACACGGCGCAGGCGTCGTTGCAGCACCGTCTCAACGCACACGAGCAGCAACTGGCCACCAGCCAGCGCCTGCTGGAAGACACCCGCCGGGCGCTGGAGCGCGAGCGTGAACGCAGCACCTCCATGCCGACCATGCGTCCCGTCGCGCAGGCGGCGCTGACCACGATCTCCACCGCTGCGCTGGCCGCCAACGCCCACCCACCGAGTCCACCGGATGCCTCTGGCTTGCGGCCGTTCGAGCGCCAGCCGGACAGCCCGCCGCCCGACAACCTGCTGCGCATCACCGGCATCGGCCCGGGCAACCAGGCCTGGCTCAACCGGTGCGGCGTCTGGTACCTGTGGCAGATCGCGGGCTGGAAGGCCGACGAGCTGCAATGGGTGGCCGGCCACCTGCCGCGTTTCGGCCGGCGCGTCTACCGCGAGAACTGGGTCGGTCAGGCCAAGGCGCTGCTGGACGAGCAGCGCCGCGAACGGCGGGTCTACCCGGCGCAGCTGCCGCCCGGACTGCAAGACCGCCGGGGAGGGGACACACACCACCACGCGCCGGCCCTGGCCGCTGCGGCCTGAGCTGGCACGGCTGCGCGCGGACCACCCGCCCCGCTCAGACCGTGAACGGCCGCTGGGTCAGGAAGCTGGCCGCGCTGCCCAGGACGAACAGGTTCGGGCTTTGCGTGGGCGGCAATCCGGCGGCGATCAGGTGGCGGAACTGGGTGTAGTTGCCCGAAAACCTGCCGTTGTTCCACACCTGCAGCAGCCGGCCGGTGAACGCGCCGTTGAAGTCGCCGTCCATCGCGGTCTGGTTGTCCTGGCAGCCGGAGATCAGGATCACCGACGGTGCGAAGCTGTTGACCACGGTGGTCAGGCGCGTGCTGGTGACCGCCACTTGCGCGAGGGCGGCGTCCGGGTCGATGAAACCGGACTTCACGGCCGAGGCGGCGACGTCCTGCTGCAGGCCGTCATAGAACGCCTTGTGGTTGCGGTAGGTCCGCAGCGCGATGGCGGGCGGCATCATCCGCGAGCGCGCACCGCCCGGCTGGGTCGGTGTCGGCACGGCGTCGCGGGTGACGGTGCCGCTGTGGCAACTGTCGGAGAGCACCAGGATGCGCACACCGGCCGCAAACCGGCTCAGCTCCAGATACAGCTCGTCGTCGATGAGCTGGCTGTCCCACAGGCACCAGGTCTCGTCCTTGCGGTCGATCTCCTCGCCGGTCACATCGGCCACCTGTCCACCATGGCCCGAGAAGGTCAGGAAGAAGAAGTCTCCCTTCTTCAGCGTCTTGGCCGCCTTGCGCAGCGCGGCCAGCACGGCCGCGCGGGTGGCCTGGGCCGTCATCAGCACGGTCGGCTTCATTCCCTTGGACTTGGCGATGGCCTGCATGTCGTCGGCGTCGGCCTCGCAGGCGGCGAGGTCGCCGCTCCAGCCGCCGTAGTGTGTCGGGCTGACAGCGTTCAGGCCGATGTGCAGCGAGAGGGCGGCGGGCTTGGCCGGGGTGGCTTTCTTGGCCGGGGTGGCTGTCTTGGTGGGCATCGTGGTGCTCGGGCAGGTGGAGGGGGTGTTCGGAAAGTGCAAGATCCTCTCGGGCAGTGGAAAACGTGCAGTTCCGGAAGTCCATAGCCGGATGGGGCAAAGACGAGGCTTTGCCTGTGCTTATTTCACGGAGATTTGCCCTGTTTTTCGCGCCGTGTCTGGGGCTGCGGCAGCCACGGCGGCCCGCGTAGAATCGGCCACCGGGCCCAAATTCTGCGGCCCGGTCTGCTGACCGGGTCTCAGGTCAAGCGCTCGCAGTTTCGCGGCAGCACTGCATCCTTCGCTGCCGGCCACTCGAGAGCCTTTTCCCCATGGACATCTTCGACTACGACAACGTGCTGCTCCTGCCCCGCCGCTGCCGCGTGGACAGCCGCAGCGAATGCGATACGGCGGTGGAGTTCGGCGGTCGCCGCTTCCACCTGCCGGTCGTGCCGGCGAACATGAAGACGGTGCTGGACGCGCCGCTGGCCGCCTGGCTGGCTGCCAACGGCTACTTCTACGTGATGCACCGCTTCGACCTGGACAACGTCGCCTTCGCCCGCTCGATGCGCGCGCAGGGGCTGTTCGTCTCGATCAGCTCCGGCGTGAAGCCGGCCGACATGGCGGTGGTCGACCAGCTCGCCGCCGAGGGCGTGGGCGCCGACTACATCACCATCGACATCGCCCATGGCCACGCCGACAGCGTGCGCCGCATGATCGAGCACATCAAGGCGAAGCTGCCGGGCACCTTCGTGATCGCCGGCAACGTCGGCACGCCCGAGGCGGTGATCGACCTCGAAGCCTGGGGCGCGGACGCCACCAAGATCGGCATCGGCCCCGGCAAGGTCTGCATCACGCGGCTGAAGACCGGCTTCGGCACCGGCGGCTGGCAGCTCTCGGCGCTGAAGTGGTGCGCGCGCGTGGCGACCAAGCCGATGATCGCGGACGGCGGCATCCGCCACCACGGCGACATCGCCAAGAGCGTGCGCTTCGGGGCGGCGATGGTGATGATCGGCTCGCTGTTCGCGGGCCACGAGGAATCACCGGGCCGCACGGTCGAGGTCGACGGCCAGCTCTTCAAGGAGTACTACGGCTCGGCCAGCGACTTCAACAAGGGCGAATACCGCCACGTCGAAGGCAAGCGCATCCTGGAGCCGGTGAAAGGCCAGCTGGCCGACACCTTGCGCGAGATGCGCGAAGACCTGCAAAGCTCCATCTCCTACGCCGGGGGCACCCGGCTGCAGGACATCCGCCGCGTCAACTATGTGATTCTGGGTGGAGATAACGCGGGTGAACATCTGCTGATGTGAGCACCTCCCGGATGGCGTCCGGGCTGCCGGGGCGACCGTAGAGGTAGCCCTGCACGATGTCGCAGTGGTGCTCGCGCAGGAAGCGGATCTGGGCCTCGTTCTCGACCCCTTCCGCCACCACCGGCACGCCCAGCCCGTGCGCCAGCGCGATCGTGGCCCGCACGATGGAGGCTCCGTTCGGGTCGCGGTGGATGTCGGCGATGAAGCTCGGATCGATCTTGATCTGGTCGACCGGGAAGCGCTTCAGGTGGGCCAGCGAGGAGAAGCCGGTGCCGAAGTCGTCCAGCGCGATGGCCACGCCGAGCTGGCGCAGCCGCATCAGCAGCTCCCGCAGATGGTCCAGATCGGCCATCGCGGTGCTCTCGGTGATCTCCACCTTGAGCAGCGAGGGGGCGACATCGGCCTCCTTCAGTGCCCCGGCGATCACGTCGAACAGGTGCGAGTCCATGCACTGGCGGGCCGAGACATTCACCGACACCGGCACTGGTGTCACGCCGGCGTCGATCCAGCGCCGCAGCTGCTGGGTGGCTTCGCGGATCACCCAGTTGCCGACGGCGACGATGAGCCCGGTCTCCTCGGTGATCGACAGGAAACGCGCCGGCGCCCACAGCTCGCCGTCGTCCTGCCGCCAGCGCAGCAGGGCCTCCAGCCCGACCGGCCGGCCGCTGCGCAGCTCGGTCTGGATCTGGTAGTGCAGCACGAATTCCTGGGAGTCGAGCGCATGGCGCAGCCGGTTCTCCAGCGCCAGCCAGTCGCGGGTCAGCGTGGACATGCCGGAGGTGTAGAACTCGAAGCGTCCGCCGCCTGCCGCCTTGGCGCGCGACATGGCCGCTTCCGACATGGTCAGCAGCCCGTCGGTGGTCGGGGAGTCGTCCGGCGAGAGGGCGATGCCAACGCTGCAGGTGCAGGCGATCGCCACCTCGTCCACCCGCAGATCGTGGGCGACCACGTCGATGAGCTGCGCCGCCAGCGCAGCCACCACCTCGCGCGAGGTCACGTCCTCGATCAGCACGACGAACTGGTCGCTGCCCCAGCGCGCGATCGTGTCGTGCGGGCGGAACACGCGCCGCAGACGGGCGGCGATGACCTCCAGCACCTCGTCGCCCTGGCGCTGGCCCAGGCTGTCGTTGATCCGGCCGAAGCGGTCGAGGTCGATGAAGAGCACGGCCAGCGCCTGGTGCTGGTGGCGCCCATGCGCCAGCGCATGGGCCAGCAGATCGGTCAGCAGCACCCGGTTGGGCAGGCCCGTCAGACCGTCGTGCGTGCTGCCGTGTTCGACCGCCTGCTCGGCGCGTGCGGTGGCGGTGACATCGGTCAGCACGATCACCACGCCGGGCTCCGGCTCGTTCGGCGATTGCAGCGGGCTGACGACGGCCTGCACCAGATGTTCGCCGTCCTGGGCGTGGAGGTGCAGCGCCAGCCCGACCACCACCTTGCGCTGCTGTGACTGGCAGTCGCGGATCGCCTGCAGCAGCAGCGCTTCGTCCTGTTGTGCCAGGTGCAGCACCTCCTGCACCATCTGCACTGTCTGCATCCCCTGCCGCGGTGCCGACCCCGCCACCGGCTGGCGGACCAGGCGCTCGGCACTGGGGTTGAGGTAACGCACGCGGTGGGTCTGGTCGAGCGTCAGCACGGCGTCGGTGATGGACTGCAGCGTCACCTCGGCCAGGCCACGTTCGCGTTGCAGGTCCTGGCGCGCGGTCCGGAGTTCCATCGCCCGGCTCATCAGCAGTGCCGCTGCCCAGCCCAGCACCATGGCGCCCATCGGCAACCAGAGCTGCATCCCGACCAGTGCCGCCGTCTGGACCAGCAAGGGCAGCGGCAGCAGCCAGAGCATGGCCTTGCGCTGGCGCTGGACGTTCTGCGCAACAGGCCTCACCCACCCGCTGAAGAGCGCCGCCAGCAGCAGCGGCAGCACATTGGCCGCCAGCACCACCGGCGTGCTGGCGATGTCGACCAGGCGGTTGCCGTCCATCGCATGGTGGACCTGGGCCTGCCACTGGACGGCGCTGAGCGGCGTGCTGCCGTGCGGGCCGGGCACCGTGATGGCGCTGTCGATGCCCCGTGCCGTCAGTCCGACCCAGACGACCCGGCCGGTGAGCTGCAGCGCCAGCGTCGGATCGCGCAGCAGGTCCGCGGCCGAGAGTTCCTGGACCGGGCGGTGGCCGGTGGGCAGCAGCTGGAGCTTGTCCTGCCACCACAGGTCGGCGGATGGCTGCGCAGAGCCGGCCGCCGCCGGGGCTCCAGTCCGCGGTGCGCTGATGCGCTGCACGGCCAGCGGCATCGCCTCCCAGACCGTCGTGCCGCTGCCGGCGACGAGGGCGACGCGGCGCACCTGGCCATCGCGGTCGATCGGGGCCTCGGCATGGCCCAGCGCGGCTGCGGCCTTGCCGATGGCGGCCAGCGGCTGCAGCACGCCGGTCGGGGTGTCGCCCGGCCGGTGTTCCGGCAGCACGGGCAGCACGATCTGGCCATGGGCCGCGATGGCCTGTGCCAGACGTTCGTCCTCCGCGGGGTCGGCGGCGGGTTCGGAGAACAGCACGTTGTAGCCCACGGCCTGGGTGCCCGCGTTGCGCAGCACGTCGATCAGCTCGGCATGGCGCTGCCGCGGCCAGGGCCAGCGGCCGATGGCCTGCAGGCTGGCGTCGTCGATGGCGACCACGATGCTGTCGGCCGGCGCGATCGGTTGGCCGATCGGCGTGACCACGTCGCGGCCGAGCAGGTCGTGCACGGCGAGATCGAAGCGCTCGACCACCGGCCGCGTCGTGAGCAGCAGCAGCGCGGTCAGCATGGACGCGAACCACCAGGGGGCCGACAGTCGCCACAAGGCGAGGCTTCGCCTGGCGAAGGGCGGGGGGTTGGTCATGGCGTGGACTCCAGGGGCGCGCGGAGGTCGAAGACACGCGGCTCGGACCAGGCGCTGTGGCCACCGCCGGGTTGCCGCACACGCACGCGGATGTGCAGAGGCCCCGGCTGCCCTGGGCGGGGCAGTGGCAGGTGCAGGTGCTGCAGCGGGCTGGGCTCGTCCAGCACCACGGCCGTGAAGCCGGGGTCCAGCGCCATCTGCACCTGGTACCAGTCGTCCGGGCCCAGTGGCTCGACCGGAGTCCAGTGCAGCACCAGGCGCTGGGCGCTGCGGTCCAGGCCGAGTGTCGGGGCGCGTGGTGGTGCTGGCGCAGGAGGGGGCGGGGGTGGGGGCGCAGGCGGTGTGGCGATGTCCAGCGTGCGTTCGCCGGACAGGCCTTCGAGGCCCAGCGCGTCGATGCCGCGCACGCGCAGCCGGTAGCGGCCATCGGGCAGACCAGGATGGCCTGGTTGCAGGGGGGCCTGCTGCAGGCGGTCCAGCAGCAGCTGGTCCGGCGCCGTGTCGGCCAGCCACTGGATGCGGTAGGCGACGGCGCCGGTCAGCGCGGGCAGGACCAGGGCCTGCAGTTGTGCCGGGGACATGCGGTCAGCGATGGCCTGCAGATCCGGGCCGGGCAGCAGCGGGATGGCGGGGGCGGGTTCGGCTCCGGCGGTGGCGTGCGAGCCGGTGGCCGTCTCCAGCGCGACCTGTCCGTGCCCGTTGCCGAACGCCACGGCGCCGTGGACCACCTCGGCCCGGCTGCTGTCGCCCTCCGCGGAGATCCGGAATTCGGTGCCCCTGACCGTCGTGACCGCGGACGGCGTGCGGACCTCGAACCGGCCGTTGCCCGATTGCGGCCGGACCTGGCTTTCCAGCCCGCCCCGCAGCAGCTCGATGCGCACGGGGGCGACATCGTCGGCTGGCCGCGAGGTGGGGCGGTCGGAGGGTGTCGCAGGTGTCGCCGCCTGTGCCTTGACCCAGGCGGCGAGCTGCGCGGCATCCAGCGGTACCAGCCGCAGCTCGCTGCCCGGACGCACCAGCACCAGGGTGCCGTCCGCCAGCCCCAGCATCGCCGAACCTGCAGGGGCCGTGCGCAGCCAGGCGCCTGGCGGCAAGAGCGTGCCTGCGCGCGCGGGCTCCCAGCCTGCGCCGCTGTTGAGCGTGACGTCGCCCTGCAGCGTGACGAGGCGTGCCTGCGGGGTGGTCAGGCGCAGCCACGGCAGCGGGATGCGCAGCACCTGGCCCGGGCGCAGCCGGTCACCGCGGAGCTGGTTGTTCTCCCGCAGCCCGTTCCAGTGGCGCGCATCGCGCAGGTAACGGGCGGTGATGGTCCAGGCCGAGTCGCCGGGCTGGACGGTGTAGAGGAACTCCTCTTGCGCACCAGAGGCCCCCGGCGCGCCGGCAGGCGTGGAGGCACTGGCCGCGGACAGCAGCATGGCCAGCAGAGCGGCAACCAGGCGGAGCGGGGAGATCATCAAGGCAGAGGGTCGGCGGGTGGCCGTCATGGACCCGTAAATGGCAGATTCGCCGCCCGCATCTTATGCGGGGCTGGCGAATTGTTCACTTCGTGGAAACGGCAAATCAGGACGTACTTGCTGGGATCTGCCGGGCGCGCGCCCTCCCGCGCGCTGGCAAGCGGCTCAGAGGCGGCGCAGGTCCAGCCCCCGCCCGTCCACCGGCGGGCACCAGAAATAGGCCCCCGACACCGGCTGGCTGAAACGGAAGAGGTCGTCGACCATACCGTCCTCGACGCCCGCCATGCGGGCGAGCTGGGCCTCAAAGGCGTCGAAGCTGGTGGCGAAGGCCGTGAAGTGCAGGCCGCAGCGCGCGCCCTCGATCCACGGCATCGAGCGCCGCACGACAAAGGCCTCGGGCGAGAAACTCTCTTGCGCGGTGCGCTTGACGTGGGCGCTGGGCGGGGCGTCGTCGAGTTCGATGTTGTCGTCGCGGCGGCGGCCGACCATGCGGTCCTGCGTGGTGCGGTCGAACCGGTCGAAGCGGTCCAGCGCGTGCTCCCACTGCTGCACCGCGACGAAGCTGCCGCCGTCCAGCCCCGGCCCCTGGCCCTGCACGCCGATCGTGTCGACCATGTCGCGGCCGGTGGGGTTCTCGGTGCCGTCCTCGTAGCCGGTCAGGTCGCGGCCGTCCTGGTGGCGGAAGGCGGCGAGTTCGTGGGTGACGTCGAAGGCCGGCGCCAGCAGGCGGGCCAGTGCGCGGCCCCGCTGCAGCAGTGCGCCGGGATCGTCCTCGCTGCGCAGCCACAGCCAGAGCTCGGCGGGCGTGGCCGGCAGATCGACCCGGCTGGTGGGCGGTGCGCAGAAGCTGCGCAGGCCGGGCACGGCGGCGTCCAGCCGCGCGACCAGCGTGGCACCCAGGCCAACGACGGTGTGCAGCCCGTCGACCTCGGCGGCCAGCGCCTGCAGCGTGGTGCGCACGGCCGCATCGGCGCCAGGACGCAGCGCGAGGCTGAGGTAGCGGCCGTGGGCGGGGACGCGGGCCGCAATGCCGGCTTGGATCGTGGACATCTGCACACTCCTGAAGGATTTCAGCGGAGTGTAGGGGAGCGCTGTGCGCCGTCGGCTCAGGACGGGGTGTAGGCCAGCCGCACGTAGATGGGCGCGAAGGCCTCGGCCTGGGTGATCTCCAGCAGGCGCTCGCGGGCCAGTTCCAGCATGGCGATGAAGGTCACGACCAGCACCGGCACGCCGCGTGTGACATCGAACAGCTCGTGGAACTCGACGAAGCGCCGGCCCTGCAATGCGCGCAGCACCAGCGTCATGTGCTCGCGCACCGACAAGGTCTCGCGGCCGATGTGGTGGCGCTGGGTCAGCTTGGCGCGTTTGAGGACATCGGCCCAGGCGTTGCGCAGGTCGATCGGGCTGACGTCGGGCAGACGCGGCTCCAGGGTCTGCTCGATGTGCACCGCCGCGGCGAGCAGGTCGCGCCCGAGCAGCGGCAGTTGGTCGAGCTTGCGCGCACCGAGCTTGATGCGCTCGTATTCCAGCAGGCGCCGCACCAGTTCGGCCCGCGGATCGGCGGCCTCCTGGTCGTGCGCCACCTGGCGTGGGGGCAGCAGCATGCGCGACTTGATCTCGATGAGCATGGCCGCCATCAGCAGGTACTCGGCGGCGAGTTCGAGGTGGTGTTCGCGCAGCTGCTCGACGTAGGCCAGGTACTGGCGCGTCACCTCGGCCATCGGGATGTCGAGGATGTTGAAGTTCTGCCGCCGGATCAGGTAGAGCAGCAGATCGAGCGGCCCCTCGAAGGCATCGAGGTAGACGGCCAATGCCTCGGGCGGGATGTAGAGATCCTGCGGCAGCGCGAACAGCGGCTCGCCGTACAGCCGCGCCAGTGCCAGCACCGCCGGGTCGGTGTCCGACGCGGCGGTGCCGGGATCCGGGGGCATGTCAGGCCTTGGTCTGGTAGACGTAGGGCTGCTGCGGCACCTTGGCGGTGTTGAACTCGCCCTGGGCGCTGCGGTTCTGTTCACGGTCCCACAGCAGGTTGCGGCCTTCGCGCTGGCGCTGTTCCAGCGTCGGATCCTGCTGCTTCAGGCTCTCGATGAACTGGGTGGTCTCGGACTTGTAGTGCTTCCAGAAGAGCGGCATGGTGTGTGAGCGGGCGGACGCTGTGGGGATAGAGTGAACCCCTGATTTTACAGGCGCAACCATGCAAGAAATCGAACTGAAATTCCAGATACCCCCCGCCTGCCGCCCCGCGCTGTCCGAAGCGCTGCGCGACGCGGCGGGGGCCACCACCCGACTGCGCGCGCGCTACTTCGACACCGAGGACCGCCTGCTGGCGCGCTCGGCCTTCGCGCTGCGGCTGCGCCAGGAGGGCGAGGGCTGGGTGCAGACCCTCAAGGGCCGCGGCGACGGCCTGATGACCCGGCTGGAACACAACGCGCCGCTCGGCACCGACTCGGGCGACGCGGCCCCCGCACTGTCGCTGGAATGCCACGCCGGCACGCCCGCCGGCGCGGCGCTGGTGGCGCTGCTGGCCCGTGCGGGGCGCACGCCGGCCGATCTGGTGCTGCAGTTCTCCACCGACATCACCCGCACCCACGCCGAGGTGCATGCCGACGGCGCCGTGGTCGAGCTGGCGCTGGACGTCGGGCAGATTGCCGGCGGCGGACAGACGCTGCCGGTGTGGGAGATCGAGTTCGAGCTGGTCCGTGGGGCGCCCGCGGGGTTGCTGTCGATGGCCTACCTGTGGACCGAGGCCTTCGGGCTCTGGCTCGATGCGCGCAGCAAGGCCGAGCGGGGCGACCGGCTGGCACGCGGCGTGACACAGGGCGACGTGCTTGCGGTGCGCCCGGTCGATGCGGCGCAGCCGTGGCCGCAGCAGGTGGCCGTGGCGCTGTCGCCGGTGCTGGCGCTGGTGGGCGATGTGGCGGACGACCTGGCCTCGCCCACCCAGCGGGTGGCACTGGCGCAGGCGCTGGGTGTGCTGGCGCAGACGCTGCGGGCCGACGCACAGGCTGCCGGCGCAGCGGACACCGTGGCCGCACTGGCCGGGATGGTGTTCGATGCCGCGATCTGGCGCCGCGTCGAGACCCAGGCGCTCTGGCTCAGCCTGCTGGCGTGGAGCCTGCCGGACGCCCGCTGAGCGAATCCGCGTACAGCTGCGCGGCGTCGAGCGCGGCGGCCAGCGTCGGCGCGATGCCGTGTTCGCCCAGCAGCGTGTCGAAGCCGGAGCGGCTCAGCAGCGAGTGCGGCTGCTCGTTGAGGGCGGCCACGATCAGGCGCACGCCGCGGCGCTGCAGTTGCCGGTGCAGTTGCACCAGCGCATCCACGCCCGAGGTATCGACCGAGATCAGCCGGTGCATCTCCAGCACCACGACGCGGGTGCCCGCGTGCAGCCGGTCGGGCAGGGATTCGACCTTGCCGACCGCGCCGAAGAACAGCGTGCCGTAGAAGCTGTAGACCTCGATGCCCGGCTGCGGGGTCGGCAGCGTGTCTTGGAAGTCGCCGGTGGGCGTGGTGTCGGCCGAGACCCGCTCGACCTGGAACAGCTGGCTCATCCGCCAGATGAAGAAGCCGCACGCCAGCAGCAGCCCGACCTCCACCGCGATCGTCAGGTCGAAGACCACCGTGAGGAAGAACGTGCCCAGCAGCACCGAGCGGTAGGGCAGCCTGAAGTGCCGCAGCCGCGCGAACTCGTGCCACTCGCCCATGTTCCACGCGACGAACAGCAGGATGCCGGCCAGCACCGCCAGCGGCACGTTCATCGCCAGCGGCGCGGCCACCAGCATGATCGCCAGCAGCGCCAGTGCATGCACCATGCCCGCCACCGGCGAGACCGCCCCGGCGCGCACGTTGGTCACCGTGCGGGCGATGGTGCCGGTGGCCGGAATGCCGCCGAAGAAGGGCACGACGAAGTTGGCCACACCCTGCGCCATCAGCTCCTGGTTCGGGTCATGGCGCGGCGCGTCGATCATGTTGTCGGCCACGCGGGCGCACAGCAGCGACTCGATCGCCCCGAGCAGCGCGATGGTCAGCGTGGGCATCAGCAGCTGCTTGGCGGTGGCCCAGGTGAACTCGGGCAGCTCGAACGCCGGCAGCGCCTGCGGGATGCCACCGAAGCGCGAGCCGATGGTCTCGACCGGCAGGTTGAACACCGTGCTCACCAGCGTCAGCGAGATCAGCGCGACGATCGGCCCCGGCACGCGCGCGATGACGCGGGCGCTGCGGCCTTCGACCAGTTCGGTGGGCAGGACCGAGCCGGGCTTGAACAGCTTCGTCCACGCGAACAGGCCGACCAGGCACGCCATGCCCAGCGCGAACGCCCAGGGGTTGAAGCTGTCCGCGTGTGTCCAGAGCGTGCGGATCTGGGCGAAGAAGTCGGCCGGCATCTTGGCGATGTCCAGCCCGAACAGGTCGCGCAGCTGCGACAGCCCGATCAGCACCGCGATGCCGTTGGTGAAGCCGATGACGATCGACACCGGGATGTAGCGCACCATGCCGCCGAGCTTGAGCAGCCCCATCGTGAACAGCAGCACCCCGGCGAGCATCGTGGCGATCAGCAGGTTGGCGAGGCCGTAGCGCTCGATGATGCCGTAGATGATGACGATGAAGGCGCCGGCCGGGCCGCCGATCTGCACCGCCGAGCCGCCCAGCGCGGAGATCAGGAAGCCCGCGATGATGGCGGTGTAGAGCCCTTGCTCGGGCTTGACCCCCGAGGCGATCGCGAAGGCCATGGCCAGCGGCAGGGCCACGATGCCGACGGTGGCGCCCGCGCCGAGGTCGGCCAGGAAGCGCGGCCGGTCGTAGCCGCGCAGGGTGTCGGACAGGCGAGGGCGGAAGCGATGCAGCCGCGTGGTCCAGGCGGGCATCGAGAACGGGGTGGCGGGCAGTGACACGGTGACTCCGGAAGCGGGACAGACCGCCCGCGGGGTGTGGCGGGCGGGGCATGCGTCAGGGGCTTCGGGGTCGAGGCGGGCCGCAGTGGTGGCGCTGCGCGATGAAGCGCCGCCGCCGGCTGATCGGGCGGATGGACTGGTTCGAGCAGGTCACCGCGTGCATGGCCGGATTGTGCCTTCAGGCGGGGGCACTGGGGCCGGGGATTCTCCCGTGGTCGTGGTCGGTCGCGGTCGGGTCAGGGCCGCAACCGGTGTCCTGGGGCGTTCATTCGCAGCGGAAGCTCGCCGCCTGCTCCACGTCCCCGCTCTGGTAGCGGGCGACCTTGGGCCATGCGCACAGCGGGCGGCTGCGCTCGGGCGACCAGCCGGCGGGCAGTTCGGTGTTGGCGCCACCCGCGTTGGCGGGGCCGCGCACCTGGGCGGTCAGACCGGCGGGGGCCTTGCCCTGCTCGACCCACTCCACCAGCGGCTGCAGCAGGTTGAACTGGTCGGTCGACGGGCCGCCGCCGCAGTGGTTCATGCCGGGCACGAGGTAGAGCTGCGCGAAGTCGTCCGCACGGCCCCCGGCGTTCTTCTGCAGGTCGCGGTACCACGTCACCGTCGCCTCGGGCGAGAACACGCCGTCGCTGGTGCCGTGCCAGACCAGCAGCTTGGCGCCGCGGGCACGCAGCGCGCCCAGCTCGGCCGGCTTCGGCGGCGTCATGAACTGCATCGCCGATTCGGTGTAGGTCGCGTCGGTGCGGAAGATGGCCGGCGCGTCCCGGTCCATGCTGAAGTTCAGCGCGTAGCCGAGCGTGTCCTTCATCATCTCCTTCGGTGCGGGCGGCACCGTGAAGACATGGCCCACCGCCACCGGATCGCGGTTGGTCACCGAGTAGACGAACTTCCAGTTGGCCCAGTCCTCGGACACGAAGCCGGGGTCGACGGGGAAGCGGGTGTAGAGCGCCTTGCCCGATGAGTCGCGGGCGCCGGCCAGCACGTTGCCCAGCGCAGTCTTCTGTGCACCTGTCAGGCACTGGCCCGTGCGGTTGCTGCCTTCGCAGGTGGGCACGTCACGCGCCAGGTCGAACGCCTTCTGGCAGGCGGCCGAGTCCTGGACCATGCCGTCGGTCGCGCCGTCCAGCGCGTCGCAGCGGGCGAGCACCTGCCGGGAGATCAGCTGCCGTTCGGCCGGCGTGATCGCGGTCTTCAGATCCTTGGGGTCGGTGGCGACACGGGCGAACTGCTGCGCCCCGAAGAGCTGCGCGACCGCCGCCTGCGGCAGGTTGTAGCCGGGCGCGCCGGCCAGGATGCCGTCGTACGACTCGGGCAGACGCGCCGCCGTCACGAAGGCGTGGCGTCCGCCGTTCGAGCAGCCGGCGAAATACGAGCGATCCGCCGCGCGTCCGTAGCCCGTCGCGATCAAGGCCTTGGCCATCGGCGTGAGCTTGGCGACCGCCTGGTAGCCATAGTCCAGCCGCGCCTGCGGGTCGAGGCCGAACAGCGGCAACTGCCGGACGTTGTGCCCCGCATCCGAACTCAGCACCGCGAAGCCCATCTGCAGCGCATTGGTCAGCGAACCCCGGCCACCGACGCCTCCGGTGGCGGGCACCAGGATGCCGTCGAGGCCGCCGTTGCCCTGGTGCAGGAAACGGCCGTTCCAGTTCGTCGGCAGGCGCATCTCGAAGCCGATGGCGTAGGACTGGCCATCGACCGGGCTGGTGCGCTCGTGCATCAGGCCCGCCACGCGACAGTGCGCCCCGACCGGCTGGCCCGCGACCTTCAGCGCATCCGCAGCCACCGGTTCGGCGGCCGTGATGCGGGTCGCCGCGAACTGGAAGCGGCTGGCGAGGTCGGTGCAGTGCTGGAGTGCGCCGGGCTGGGCGGCGGCCATCGGGGCGGTGGGGGCGGCGGGGCTGCCGGGTGGCATTGGCAGGGCGCAGGCGGTGAGCAGCGCGGCGGCGGCCAAGGGGGTCAGGGTGTGGAGCTGGGCGTGCATGCCAATAACCTAACAATTGTTTGGTTTCGATGGGCGACACTCTAGGCACGCAACCTCCAGGCTTCCATGCGCACAAACCCACCCCTTCCA
Organism: Sphaerotilus sp.; assembly: GCF_034519685.1. Lineage (GTDB taxonomy): Bacteria > Pseudomonadota > Gammaproteobacteria > Burkholderiales > Burkholderiaceae_C > Sphaerotilus. Next base: position 1,417,232 of record NZ_JAXHOF010000006.1, read on the forward strand.
CCCCTGGCGTCCCCGGTCTGGCCGGAGCCCTCTGCCCGCAAGCAGCACCTGCTGCTGGCCGCCGCGCGGGTCTTCGACGCCCATGGCTACAAGGCGGCGACGCTGCGCCAGATCGCCGACGAGGCGGGCATCCTGGCCGGGTCGGTCTACCACCATGTCGAATCGAAGGAGGCGCTGTACCTGGAGGTCCACCGCACCGGTTACCTGCGCATGCAGGCGGCGGTGTCGCGTGTCCTGGAAGGCCAGGACGACCCGTGGAGGCGGCTGGAGCTGGCGTGCCGCACGCACCTGGCGGAGATGCTGGAGGGCGATCCGATCGCGCGTGTCACCGGACAGGGGCTGATGGAGCCGCGGGACGGGCCGGTGCATGTGGCGCTCGGACCGCTGCGGCACGACTACGAGGCGCTGTGGGCGCGGCTGGTGGAGGCGCTGCCGCTGCCCGAGGGCGCGGGGCTCGACCGGCGGGTGCTGCGGCTGAACCTGATCGGGGCCATGAACTGGACGCGCACCTGGTACCGCCCGGACGGGGCGCTCAGACCGGCGGAACTCGCGGCGCAGCTCGTGGGGATGCTGCGCCGCTGAAGGCTGTGGCGTGCGGGTCAGCCGTGGATGTAGCGGCTGAACACCTCGCCGAAGTCGCGCCGCGTGTGGCGGTCGAGCACGGTCTGGTTGAGGTTGTCGAGCAGCGCGTTGAACTGGTCGGGCAGGTCGCGCGCCAGCCCGATCTGGCTGACCTTGTACATCGAGGACATCGCGCCGAGCACCTTCAGCGCGTTCTGCCGGGCGGTTTCGTCACGGTCCTGCAGCCGGCTGATGGCGATCAGGGCCTTGTAGACATCCTTGAGCTGTTCGAGGAACTGCTTGCGCACGTCGATGCTGAAGGTGGTGCCGCCGATCGAGAACTTCAGCTCCACGTCCATGTCCACCGTGCCGGCCGTCTCGATCGTGACGGTGCCGATGGCGCAGTCGGCGTATTCATGGCGGCGGATCGTGCGCTTGGAGGACACGGCCGAATCGCCATCGACGTGCATCAGCGCGAGGTTGGTGAAGCAGTATTCGTCCTTCTTCGACTTGATCAGGAAGAATATCTTTTCGCCGTCCTCGTGGAAGAGGTAGTCGTCGGCATCGACGCTGCCGAAGTCCTTGGGCTGGATGATCGAGCCGATGTCGCTCAGGCCGAGGGCTTCGGAGGCAAGCTTCTTGAACATGGGTGGGCTCCTGGAATGGGAGAAAGCGCGCATGCGCCGGGCGTGGAATCGGCGCAGCATAGACGTTTCAGATTCAGGAGAAGCGGTGATGTGGATGGAAGCGAAACGTTCGGTGCTGCTGGTGGTCGACGTGCAGGCGCGGCTGGCGCCCGCGATCGACGAAGGGGCGGCGGCGGTGGACAACAACCGCCGGCTGCTGCTGGCGGCGCAGCGCCTGGGCGTGCCAGTCGTCGTGACCGAGCACTATCCCAAGGGGCTGGGGGCGACAGTCGAGGCCCTGCAGCCGCATCTGGCGGGCGCCACGGTCATCGAGAAGATCCATTTCGGCGCCACCCGCGAGCCAGGTTTTGTCGACAAGCTGCGCGCCTTCGGGCGACCGCAGGTGATCCTGACCGGCATGGAGACGCACATCTGCGTGCTGCAGACGGGTCTGGGCCTGCTGCAGGCGGGCTTCGAGCTGGCGCTGGTGGCCGACGCCAGCAGCTCCCGCACCGCGGCCAACCGCGAGGCCGGCCTGGCCCGCCTGCGCCAGCACGGCGCCGAGGTCGTCACCACCGAGATGGTGCTCTACGAATGGCTGGAGCGCGCCGGCACCGAGGACTTCCGGGCGCTGCTGCCGCTGGTGCGCTGACCGGCGGCGCAGCGGGGCAGGCCGTCAGCGGATGCGCATGCCTGGCTGCGCCCCCGGGAACGGCTCCAGCACGAAGACCCCCGGGTTCTTCTTCTCGTCCGCATCGCTGGCGGCCAGCACCATGCCTTCGCTGACGCCGAACTTCATCTTGCGCGGCGCGAGGTTGGCGACCATCACCGTCAGCTTGCCTTCCAGATCCGCCGGCTGGTAGGCGCTGGCGATGCCGGAGAAGACGTTGCGGGTGCGGCCTTCGCCGGCGTCGAGCGTCAGGCGCAGCAGCTTGGTCGAGCCTTCCACGGCTTCCGCCTTGACGATCTTCGCGATGCGCAGGTCCACCTTGGTGAAGTCGTCGATCTTGATCTCGGGCGCGATGTCCTCGCCGCCGGGGATGACCTTCTCCGGCTCCGGCACCGCGAAGAGTTCTTCGAGCAGCTTCGGATCGACGCGCTGCATCAGGTGCTGGTAGGTGCCGATGGTGTGGGCGCCGAGCGCCCGGCTGGCAGCGTGGAAGTCGAGCGGCTCGACCTGCAGGAAGGTTTCGACCTGTGCGGCCAGCTTCGGCAGCACGGGCTTCAGGTAGATCGTCAGCAGCCGGAACGCTTCGATGCACACCGAGCAGACATCGTGCAGCACGGCGTCCTGCCCGGCCTGCTTGGCGAGTTCCCACGGCTTGTTCTGGTCCACGTACTCGTTGACGCGGTCGGCCAGCGCCATGATCTCGCGCAGCACCTTGCCGAGTTCACGCGCCTCGTACAAACCGGTCACCGTGTCGCGGTGGGCGCGCAGCGTGTCGAGCAGCACGCGGCCCTCGACGCCCAGGTCGCCGCTCAACTGCCCGCCGAAGCGCTTGGCGATGAAGCCGGCCGCGCGCGAGGCGATGTTGATGTACTTGCCGACCAGATCGGCGTTGACGCGGGCGGTGAAGTCGTCGCGGTTGAAGTCGATGTCCTCGACGTGCGCGTTGAGCTTGGCGGCGATGTAGTAGCGCAGCCACTCGGCGTTCATGCCCAGCGACAGGTACTTCAGCGGGTCCAGGCCGGTGCCGCGGCTCTTGCTCATCTTCTCGCCGTTGTTGACGGTCAGGAAGCCGTGGACGAAGACGTTGTCCGGCGTCTTGCGCCCGCTGAAGTGCAGCGTCGCGGGCCAGAACAGGGTGTGGAAGTAGGTGATGTCCTTGCCGATGAAGTGGTACTGCTCGATCGCTGGGTCGGCCATGAACTCGGCGTAGCTGCGCGTGTCACCGTACTTCGCAGCCGGGCCGCCCTTGTCGAACCAGTTCTTCAGCGAGGCCAGATAGCCGATCGGCGCGTCCAGCCAGACGTAGAAATACTTGCCCGGCGCGTCCGGAATCTCGATGCCGAAGTAGGGCGCATCCCGCGAGATGTCCCAGTCGCCCAGGCCGCCCTTGCCTTCCTCGTCCTTGGTGAACCATTCCTTGATCTTGTTGAGCACCTCGGGCTGGAGCTTGCCCGGCTCGGTGGTCCAGGCTTGCAGGAACTCGACGCAGCGCGGGTCCGAGAGCTTGAAGAAGTAGTGGTCGCTGGTGCGCAGCACGGGCGTGGCGCCCGACAGCGCCGAGTACGGGCTCTTCAGCTCGGTCGGGCTGTAGACGGCGCCGCAGTTCTCGCACGAGTCGCCGTACTGGTCCTTGGCGCCGCATTTCGGGCATTCGCCCTTGATGAAGCGGTCGGGCAGGAACATGCCCTTCTCGGGGTCGAAGAACTGCTCGATGGCGCGGACCTCGATCAGCCCGTTGTCGCGCAGGCCGCGGTAGATGTCCTGCGCGAGTTCGTGGTTCTCGACGCCGTCGGTGGAGTGCCAGTTGTCGAAGGAGATGTGGAAACCGTCGAGGTATTCCTGGCGGCCGGCGGCGATGTTGGCGACGAACTGCTGCGGCGTGATGCCTGCCTTTTCGGCCGCGATCATGATGGGCGCGCCGTGCGCGTCGTCGGCGCCGACGAAATGGACCTGATGCCCCTGCATGCGCTGGAACCGCACCCAGATGTCAGCCTGGATGTACTCCATGATGTGGCCGATGTGGAACTTGCCGTTGGCGTAGGGCAGGGCGGTGGTGACGAAGAGCTGGCGGGTCATGCGGGTCATGTCGTGGCGTCTTGGCAGTGTTCTCGGGGAGGACGGTGATTTTAGGTTGCGGCGCTATATCGTTGCGACATGAATCCACCGCCCGATGACCGACCTGTCCTGACCGTGCAGCCGCTGGGCTGGTGCGTGCGCGTGGCGCCGGGGCAGTCGCTGGTGGAGGCGGCGCGGGCGGCCGGTGTTCGGCTGCGGAGTTCCTGCCGCAACGGGACGTGTCGGGCCTGCCTGTGCCGGCTGGTCGAGGGCGAGGTCCGCTGGCGCATCGACTGGCCGGGACTCACGGCTGAGGAGCGTGCCGAGGGCTGGATCCTGCCCTGCGTGGCGCTGCCGGTCGGGGCGGTGACGGTCGAGGCGGTGGTCCAGCCGGGCCCCTGAACCCTTCGGTTGTCCCACATTGGAGCGTCCTGGCCTGCGCGGCGGAAATCCCGTTGGCGGCGTAGCGACTTTCCCTTTCACGGCCACGAGGGGGCTTCGCTAGACTGCGGTCTGCTTTTCTCAGACCACACCATGCCCATCCTCTCCGACACCGCGATCAAGCAGGCCGTCCAGGCCGTCATCGACCCCAACACCGGCCGCGACTTTGTCTCCACCCGCCAGTTGAAGAACCTGCGCGTGACCGGCAGCGATGTCGCGTTCGAGGTCGAACTCGGCTATCCCGCCGCCAGCCAGATCGACAGCCTGCGCAGCGCGCTGATCGCTGCAGCCCGCTCGGTCGAGGGCGTGGCCAATGTCAGCGTCAGCGTCACCAGCAAGATCATCGCCCACGCGGCGCAGCGCGGCGTGCAGCTGCTGCCCGGCGTGAAGAACATCATCGCCGTGGCCTCCGGCAAGGGCGGCGTCGGCAAGAGCACGACGGCGGTGAACCTGGCGCTGGCGCTGGCCGCCGAAGGTGCGGCGGTCGGCATCGTCGACGCCGACATCTACGGCCCGAGCCAGCCCATGATGCTGGGCATCACCGGCGCCCGCCCGGAGAGCTACGACGGCAAGACCATGGAGCCGCTGATCGGCCACGGCATCCAAGTCATGTCGATCGGCTTCCTGGTGGACAACGACCAGGCCATGATCTGGCGCGGCCCGATGGCCACGCAGGCGCTGGAGCAGCTGCTGCGCCAGACCAACTGGAAGGATCTGGACTACCTGATCGTCGACATGCCTCCGGGCACCGGCGACATCCAGCTGACGCTGGCGCAGAAGGTGCCGCTCACCGGCGCGGTCATCGTCACGACGCCGCAGGACATCGCGCTGCTCGACGCGAAGAAGGGCCTGAAGATGTTCGAGAAGGTCAGCGTGCCCATCCTCGGCGTGGTCGAGAACATGGCGGTCTACTGCTGCCCGAACTGCGGCCACACCGAGCACATCTTCGGCGCTGACGGTGGCAAGAAGATGGCCACGGAATACGACATCGAGTACCTCGGTGCGCTGCCGCTGAACCTGTCGATCCGCGTGCAGACCGACGCCGGCTGCCCGACCGTGGTGGCCGAGCCGGACGGCGAGATCGCTGCGCTCTACAAGACGGTGGCGCGCCGCATCGCGGTGAAGGTCGCGGACAAGGCCAAGGACTACTCGTCGAAGTTCCCGACGATCACGGTGTCCAAGGGCACCTGAGCCGACCCGATCCTGTCAGGCCAGAAACCCCAGGTCGGTGGCCGAGAAGTTGCTCAGGGTGGGCAGCACCAGCCCCAGCTCGCTGCGGCTCAGTCCCATCCAGCGGCCGAGGGTGGCGGCGTACTGGGTCACCGACGTGGTTGGCAACAGGCGGCCGTTGTCGACTTCCGTGGTGGTGCCCAGTGCGGTGATGGGGAACTGGCCGTAGATCTTGCGGCCTTTCACGGCGCCGCCCGCGATGAAGTGGTGCGCGCCCCAGCCGTGGTCACTGCCTTGGCCATTGCTGGTGAGGGTGCGGCCGAAGTCGCTGGCGGTGAACAGCGTGGTGCGGTCGAGCAGACCCCCGCCCTGCAGCACCGAGAGGAACCAGTCCACGCTGTTGGCCACACGGGCCATGAGCATGGGCTGATCGCGCAGCTGGTTCGCGTGGGTGTCGAAGCCGCCCAGGGACACCATGAACACCTGGCGCCGCATGCCCAGGCCGGAGCCGGCCGCGATCATCTGCGCGACCATGCGCAGCTGCCGGGCTAGCCCGTCCTGGTCCAGCCGCAGCGTGGCGCCGGACGGCAGCGTGACCGTGCCTGTGGGCAGGGCCGGGATCCCGGCGCTCGACAGGGCCGAGGTCAGCAGGGCCGTGGTGTCGAGCGAGCGCTGGGTGATGCGTGCGTACTCGGCCTGCAGCGGATTGGCTCCGCTGGACAGGATCACCTTGCGCAGCAGCGCAGCCGTCTGGGTCGATCCCATGCTCTGCGCGCGGTCCAGGGCCTCGATGCGGACCGGGCCGGACTCGCCAATCTGGAATTGCTGCACGGTGTTGCCGGTCAGGAACACGGCATTGCCGCAGGCGGACACGCCCGTGAGCGCCGGGTGGGCATTGGCGGATTGCAGCAGATCGCCCATGCGCCCACCCCAGCCGGAGGCGGCGCCCTCTGGTGCGAGCGACTGCCAGAACGAGGTCTGGTCGTTGTGCGAATAGAGCTTCGGTGGCAGTGCAGAGCCTCCAGCGAGGTACTCGGTCCGGGTCAGCGGGCGCACCAGCGAACCGACGTTCGACAGCACCGCCAGCTTGCCGGCTTCGTACCATTTGTGCATCGGCGCAAGCTCCAGCGGCATGCCGAAGGTCCGGCCCGACGCCTGACCCGCGCTGCTGAGCGCCTGCAGCTTCACCGCCGGCCAGGCCAGGGCACCGCGGGTGCGGGAGTAGTCCAGGTAGCTGGCCGTATCCGTCGGCACGACCCAGTTGTGGGCGTCGTTGCCACCCGCCAGATAGAGACAGACCAGGGCGCGGTAGCCACTGGTGTCGGCGGCAGCGGCCTGACCTGCGGCGAGGGCGCCGATGCTGGCCAGGCCCATGGCCAGCGGGGTGTTGAAGCCGGGCAGCAGGGGGGTTGCGGTGGTGGCCAGTCCGCAGGACTGGCGCAGGAAGTGTCGGCGCGAGGCGTTCATGGTGCAGATCAGCGTTGGATGCGGAATTCGGGTGAGGCCAGTGTCAGGAAGACCGCCAGACGCACACGGTCGGCGTGGCCGCGTGCGCTGCCGTCTGCGACGCTCACCACGGCGTCTGTCAGGTGCTGGCGCAGTTCGGCCGACATGTGCCCCCCGAGCAGCAGCAAGTTGATCTCGTCCAGCAGGGCGCCGACACCACCGCTGACCAGTAGCCCATGCAGTGCGCTGTAGTTGCCCGGCAGCTCCGGCGCATGGCCGATCCAGCCCAGGCCACCGCCGCCCATCGCGCTGGCCAGATTGGTCCAGCCCGCCACGGTGTTCTCGTCGAGGATCTGGAATTCCGGAGCCGTGGCCTGGCGTGTGGCAAAGCTGGCCACCGGTGGCACATAGCCAGGGCGGTAGTAACCGAACACCGATGGGGCCCGGTATGGTGTCTGGCCCACCGGATTCACCTGCCAGCCCATGTGGTACTGGCCATTGACCGAGACGGCGTTGAAGGTGCGCATCCAGTGGACAAGCCCGAGCAGCGGTTCGCGCAGCTTGCCGGACGGGCTGGTGACGGCGGGCGCCCTGCGCGCTTCCGGGTCCAGCAGGATGGCCCGGACCACCGAGCCCAGGTCACCTCGCACGCCTCTGCCGTTGTTGTTGAAGACCGCGGTCACGCGGCCCACATAGGCCGCACTCGGCTGGCTCGTGACCAGTTGCTGGATGAGCTGGCGCCCGATGAACGGTCCGACATTCGGGTGCTGGAACAGCGTGTCGAGGGCCGCCTTGACATCGGCCTGTGCAGTCGAGCCGGCGGGCAGCGTCACGGCCCACGGCTTGCCGACGAAGAGCCTCTTCTCGACCACCGAATGCTGGTCGGCGAGCGGCTTCATGCGCTGCAGGTCGATCCGCTGGTCGCCGGCGGCGCTGTAGTCCGGCTCCAGCCAGCCGAACTTGTCGCTGGTCATCTGGCCATCCGGGAAGCCCCAGGTGTAGCCGGTGAAGACCTTGGCCATCGCCATGACGTCGGCATTGCGGTAGGTCTCGATCGGCTGCCGGGCGCTGTCGAGCTTGAGGCTGCCGTCCGGGTTCAGCTCCTGCAGACCGATGGTGAACAGCTGCATCAGCTCCCGGGCGAAGTTCTCGTCGGGCTGGCGGTTGATCGACAGGTCTTCCTTGCGGTTGCGCAGGTGCGAGAGGTAGATGCCCATCGCCGGGCTCAGCGCCATCTCTTCGAGCAAGGTCCGGAAATTGCCGAAGGCGTGGCGGTTCAGCAGGTCCAGGTAGTGGGCATAGGCGCGGCTGTGGTACCAGAGATTCGTGTCCTGCTGCGACACCATGAAGATGTGGTGCAGCGCGAATGCGGTGCGCTTGCGCAGCTGGTCGAGGGCGAACGGCGTGGTGCGCCAGAACGTGTTGCCCACCACGTAGGGATCGTATCGGGTGCCGCCCGGGCGGTAGTCCGCGCCGAGGTCGTAGCGGGCCTGCACCGCATCGACATGGTCGTTGGTGACGGGCATCGCGATCTGGGCGGCGATCCAGGCTGCGTCCGTCGTGGCCGAAAGCGCATCCAGTGCCGCGGGGGTGGGGCCGAAGCTGGCCTGCAGCAGCAGGCGGGCGGCGGCCTGGCGCCGCACCAGTGCTGCAGCGGACAGCTTGCTCCGCGCAGGCCAGGTCAGCCGCAGCGCGCCATTGTTGGCCAGCGTGGGGTGGCCGGACAGCAGATCCTTGCCGTCGAAGGCCGCGTTGCCGGTTCCCCGGTCGATCACGGCACCGACGGTGGACGGCAGCACCACGGTCGCGTCATCGCCCACCGAGGCAATGAAGAGGTTGCGGTCGACGCCGCCAGCAGCCATGTCGTTGGTGAACACGACATCCACCTTGTCACCGGCCACCAGTGCCGGAGCGCTGAAGCGGAAGTCGGCCCATGTCGTGGTGTTCGTGACCTCGACCGTGCCGATCACCTGCTGGTTGATGCGCACGACCATGACGGGTCCGACGCCGTCGAACAGGCTGCCCCTGGCGCGCACTGTCAGTCCGGTGCTGGGGCTGGCGCTGGCGCTGGGCACGGTGCGCAGCGTGCGGACGGGACTGGGTGCGGCGGCCAGCGCGGAAGCCGTCGGAGGCAGGGTCAGCTCCTCGGTCAAGGACGCGGGTTCGCCGCCGCCGCAGGCGGCCAGCAGAGCCGGTACAAGTGCAGCCAGGGCACAGCGCGGACGCAGGGACAGACAGGAAGCCATCGTGGTATCGGGTTAGGGCGGCCGCTCCGAAACGGAGGCGACACATCGCAGCCGGGCGAGAATCGCACGGTGTTTCAGTTCTAACCTCGGTCCGGTGGCTCCATCCCCGCGGAAAGGGGATGTTTACCCCTCAGTTTCAGGGTCTCGTTGGCACGATCCTGATGCGGTGCCAGTAGGCCCGGTCGATCGTGGTCATCACGCAGGGCCGGGTCAGCACCGTGGCTTTCTCCGTCCGCGTTTCCGGCAGCACCTGCCGGACCGGCCAGTACAGGATGCCCTGCGAGATCCGGATCACCCGAGACGGTGACTCCAGCCGGATGCCCGCATGCGGCTTGGCGTCCAGCGCGTAGACGAGCACCCGCTCCTTGGACCAGCGCACCTTGCGGCCCAGCGCGGTGCGTTCATCCTGGTGCTCGATGGTGTCCTCCCACTCGCTGGGCGAGTCGATGCTCAGCACCCGGCTGTTCTTGCCGGGCAGCGGACATTGCATGTGGCTGCGGGTCGAGATGACACGCAGCGTGGTGGGGGCTGCGCGCGACCTGGACGGTGGCGGGGTGTCGGCTTCCGTGCTGCGGGTCGTCTGCAGGCCCTGGGCGGACACGTCCGCCGTGCTGAACGCCACCGCTGCCAGCAGCACGAACGCCAGCCGGCGGACCGGCTGCGAACATCGCGTGGGGTGGAGGAGGGACTGCGCTGACGTGTGGTTCATGGACTCCCGCGGGCGGGTGAGGGAACGGTGCGGCAAATATACCGAGATTCCACACGCGCTCCTCAGGGGAAACCCGTCTGGCTAAGCAAGCCGTTCAGCGCCGCCAGGGCACGAGCGCCAGCGACAGATCCAGATCGTGCCGGTCGCCTGCCAGTGCCACGGCGCGGTCTGCACGGGCTGCGGCATCGGCTGGAGCCGGTGTGCCGCACCCTTCGCCCGGCCCGCAGACCACTCCATCGTTGTCCGGGTCGGTGCCCGCGCTCACCGAGACCCGCGCGCGTCGGTAGCCGTCGACCTGCCATTGGTAGCGCCCCTGCGAGGCGTGGGCCACCAGGGTGTGCAGCACGCGGCCGGTGTCCGGATCGCGCAGCGTGACATGGACGGGGCCCCAGCCGGCGCCGCTGCTGGCGCTGCCGGCGGGGCGGTCGAGGGTCACGGGCACGGTCAGCTCGGCGCCACTGCGCAAGGTCAGCGTGATGGACAGGCTGTGCGTGCCATCGACGGGCAGCAGGCGCCGGTCGATCTCGACCTGCGTGCGGTGCAGGCTGGTGCTGGCGTCGGCGGTGCCGGTGCGCAGCGTGATGGCCGGGCTGCTGCTGCGCATGCTGACCACCGTGTCCGTGGCCGCGGACCGCTTGCCGGCGGTCACGATGAGGTCGAGCGTGGCCGTGCTGCGCAGACTGCCGAGGTCCAGCCGAGCCGGGCGGATGCCCAGCGTGACGGCACCCGAGGCGACGCTGTCCGCCACCGCCTGGGGGGCCAGCACGGCTTCGACCGCCTTGCGGGCGTTGATCAGCCCCCAGCCGTGGGCGCTGTCCCGGCCCGTGGGGCCGAGGTCGTCGGTGAGCTGGCCGCTGGCGAACAGCGTGTCCACCGCCTGCACCGACAGCTCCGGATCGAGGTAGCGCATCAGGGCCAGCACGCCACTGACCTGCGGCGCCGCCATCGAGCTGCCCTGCTGCGGTCCGACACCGGCCACCCGCTGGCCGTCGCCGGTGAAGTTGACCAGGGTGCTGAAGATGCCCTCGCTGAAGCCGCGGCTGACATCGTCCGGGCCGAGATCCCCGCCCGGCGCGGTGGCGGTGAGGGCCGCGCCGGTGTTGGCGTAGGGCGAAAGCTGCCGGTCCGAGCGGACGGCGCCCACGGCGATGACCCCCGCACAGTTGGCCGGCTGCTGCACGTCGGCGGCCTGTCCTGCCGCGTTGTCGGCCTTGCTGCCCGCGGCGGCCACGACCAGCGTGCCAGCCGCGCGCACCCGGTTGATGGTGTCCTGGAAGGCGACGCCACAGGGCCCCGGGCTGCCCATGCTGAGATTGAGCACATCGGCCCGCCGCGCAGGCAGCACGCCGGCGCTGTTGTCGAGACCTGCCGCGTACAGCATGGCCTGCAGGATGTCGATCGACTTGGCCGACCCGTTGCGTCCGAACACGTTCAGTGGCATCAGCCGCGCCATCGGCGCCACGCCGGCCACACCGAGGCCGTTGAAGGTGGCGGCGGCGGCCGTGCCGGCGACATGGGTGCCATGCGAGATGGCCTTGTCTTCGGCCAGGCGCTGGTCGTCCCCACTGGCCTGGTTGCGGTCGCCGGGCACCCGGTCGGTGAGGAACGTCCGCCCGTGCGAGACGAGCTGTGGCTGCAGGTCCGGGTGGTCCAGCATCACGCCGGTGTCGATCACCGCGATGACCGGACGCCGCGCCGGCTGGATCGGCAGGGCCTGGATGCGCTGCATGGCCGCGGGCAGCTCGATCAGCGCATGCTGCCAGCGCTGTTCGCCGTAATGCAGGTCGTCGGGCGGGAAGAGGCCGACTGTGGCCGAGGTCTCCAGTCGCCAGTTGGGCTCGACGTAGGCATAGGCGCCGGTGGCCAGCAGTGCCTTGGCGTAGCGCAGGGTGTCGAGCCGGGCGTCGATGTCGCCCAGTGTCGCCAGGTCGTGGGTGGCGGCCAGGGCGCTCGCGGATGTGCCAATGGTGGTGGAGAGGCCGACCGGATCCCCGGCCAGCAGCGCCAGGCCGCGGCGGCGCTCGGCGGCCTTCGCCGGCAGGGTGACCAGGATGGGCCCATGGGCGGCGTCCGCGGTGGCGGCTGCGCTGGGCAGGGCGCCGGCGCGGCGGGCCAGCGACAGTGCCTGCGTCTGCGCCAGTGCGCGGGCGCTGAGCGGCTGTCCGGCATCGAGGCGCTGGGCGACCAGTTCTCCGGGGTCGAAGGTGGTGCGTGCCGTGGTGGCGACACAGCCGGTGGTGACCGTGGCGGCTGGCCCGGCGCGCAGCGTGTAGACGGCGGCCCGCTGGAAGGCCTCGACCTTCAGGTAATAGCGTCCCGGCTCCGTGATCTGCACACATTCATGCGGGGTGTCGCTGCGGTCGGAGGCCCCGGTCAGCAGGCCGTCGGCCGAGGCGACGTAGAGGTCCAGGTCTGCGGACCCGGTGTCCGGTCCGGGTGCAAAGGCCAGCTCGACCAGATCGCCGCGTGCCAGATCCAGCACGAATGTGTCGGTCGTGTCGCCCTCGGCATGGTTGGCACCGTTCGGGCCGGTGCGGGGGCGGTTGATGCTGCCGGTCAGCAACACGGGCGCGGTCAGCGCCTGCGCCGTGGCCAGGGTGTCGTTGCGGGTGCGACCGAGCTGCTGGACATCGTTGAGGTCACTGTCCACTGCCGCCCCGGCCGGCACCGACAGCGTGCCCGACAGCCGGTAGCCGGGGCCGGCGAGGTCGACGTCCGGGGCGTCGGTCCCGCCACTGCCGCCGCAGGCGGCCAGTGCCGCGCACACGGCGGCCAGTCCTGTGGTCCATGCCCATCGGGCGGTGCCCCTGATTCCCATGCCATGCTTCCAGAATGTGTCTAGTTGTGTCGAAAAATGTGACGTATTGCGCAGAAAATCATAGCGAATGGCGCTGGAGGGCCGGCGCATGGCCAGTGCGGTTTTGCACGGTTCCACGGCTACAGTTGTGACCATGAACCTGCTCGACGCCATGCGCTACCTCGCGGCACTTGCCCAGCACCGCCACTTCGGCCGTGCCGCCGAGGCGTGCCACATCACGCAGCCGGCGCTCTCCAACGCGGTGCGCGCTCTGGAGCAGGAGTTCGGCGTGACGGTGGTGCGCCGCGGGCGCCAGTACGAGGGGCTGACGCCGGAGGGCGAGCGTGTGCTCGCCAGCGCGCACCGGATGCTCCACGAGCGCGAGGCGTTGCGCCAGGAGCTGAGCGCCTCGGTCGCCGACCCGGGCGGGCCGCTGGTGATCGCCTGCGTGCCGACGGCGGTGCCGGTGGTGGCGCGGCTGGCGGCGCGGCTGCGCGAGCGCCACCCGGGCATCCGGCCCTCGGTGCGCTCGCTGAGTTCGGCCGAGATCGAGACCGGGCTGGAGCAGCTCTCGTTCGACCTCGCGCTCGGCTACGCCGACCGCGCCCGCGCCCGCGCCGTCAAGGCGCAGGTGGTGGCGACCTACGGCGAGCGCTATGTGCTGCTGCGCCGCCGCGCGCCGGGCACGGACCCCGAGGCGCCGGTCGAGCCGATGCGCTGGGCGGACGCGGCGCGGCTCGACCTGTGCATGCTGACCCGCGAGATGCACAACCGCCACATCGTGGACGAGGCGTTTGCGCAGGCGGGGGCGGTGGTGCGGCCGGTGATCGAGACGAACTCGGTGCTGACGCTGATGCTGGCGGTGCTGGACGGCGAGGGCGGTGGGGCCGCGGGTGGGGCGGGCGGCGGGCTGTGCAGCGTGATGCCCGGCGTGCTGGCCGAGCTGGCGCGGCAGTACCCGGCGCTGGAGCTGGTGCCGCTGGTCGAGCCGGACCTGAGGGTGGTGATGGGGCTGCTGCTGCCGCAGGGCGGGCGGCTGTCACTGGCGCAGCAGGCGGCGACGACGCTGGCGAGCGAGGCGCCCTGGTGGCGCGGGGTGGTCGGGCCGGCGGATGCTGCGGCGCATCATTCAACCGCTGTATCGGGCGGTTCGAACACGTGATTGGACAGGGGCGAAGGGTGGGGCGATAGTGCGGCATGACCGCCACCCTCGACCTTCCCTCGACCCTTCCATTGACGGCGTCCCAGCAGCAGGCGGTGGACGCCGTGCTGGCCGAGCGCGCGGCGCTGCCCGGTGCGCTGCTGCCGGTGCTGCACGGTGTGCAGGACACGCTGGGCTTCATTCCACCCGCGGCGCTGCCGGTGATCGCGCGGGCGTTGAGCCTGTCGCGCGCCGAGGTCCACGGCGTCGTCACCTATTACCACCACTTCCGCACGACGCCGCCACGCGGTCGGGTCGTGCAGGTGTGCCGTGCCGAGGCGTGCCGCGCGATGGGCGCCGAGGCATTGATGGCGCACGCGCGTACGGCGATCGACGCGGCTGGCTGTGACACGCTCGAAGCGGCGTACTGCCTCGGCCTGTGCGCGCAGTCGCCGGCCGTGATGGTCGGCGAGCGGCTGCACGCGCGGATGACACCGGCCAAGCTGGACGCACTGCTCGCCCAGGGAGAAGGCGCATGAGCACCACATTGACCCTGTACGTTCCCCGCGACAGCGCGGCACTGGCCGTCGGCGCCGACGCGGTGGCCGACGCGCTGCACGCCCAGGCGCTGGCGCATGGCGTGGCGCTGAACCTGGTGCGCAACGGCTCGCGCGGTCTGCTGTGGCTTGAGACGCTGGTCGAGGTGGCCACGCCCGCAGGCCGGGTCGCTTACGGGCCGGTGGCGCCGGAGGACGTGGCGGCGCTGTGGCCGGCGCTTGTCGCGGAGGCGGCTGACGCCGGAGGCCCCCCTCCCGGCCTCCCCCCGCTGGGGGGAGGAGAAAGAGCACAAGAGCCAAGGTTGGCCCAGGGTGAGCCGGTCTTGCTCCCTCCCCCAGCGGGGGAGGGCTGGGGTGGGGGCTCCCCGCGTCGCCACGGCCTGACCGAGCAGATCCCCTACCTGGCCAAGCAGCAGCGCCTGACCTTCGCCCGCGTCGGCGTGACCGATCCGCTGTCGCTGGGCGACTACGCGGCCCACGGCGGCTGGGCGGGGCTGCAGGCGGCCGCAGCGCGGGACGGCGCGGCCATCGTGGACGAGGTGACCCGCTCCGGCCTGCGGGGACGCGGCGGGGCGGCGTTTCCGGCGGGCATCAAATGGAAGACGGTCGCGGGCGCGGCGGCGTCGGCGGGGGCGTGCAAATACGTCGTCTGCAACGCCGACGAGGGCGACTCCGGCACCTTCGCTGACCGGATGCTGATGGAAGGCGACCCCTACCTGCTCATCGAAGGCATGGCGATCGCCGCGCTGGCGGTGGGGGCGACCGAGGGCTATGTCTACGTGCGCTCCGAGTACCCGCACGCGGTCGCCACGCTGACCGAGGCGGTGGCGCGCGCGACGGCCGCGGGCTGGATCGGCGACGACGTGTGCGGCTCGGGCCGGGCCTTCCACCTGCACGTGCGCATGGGCGCCGGCTCCTACGTCTGCGGCGAGGAAACCGCGATGCTGGAGAGCCTGGAGGGCAAGCGCGGCATCGTGCGCGCCAAGCCGCCGCTGCCGGCGCTCGAAGGCTTGTTCGGCCAGCCGACCGTCATCAACAACGTGCTGACCTTTGCCGCCGTGCCGACCATCTTGGCGCAAGGGGCCGAGTTCTACCGGGGCTACGGCGTCGGGCGCTCCACGGGCACGCTGCCGTTCCAGATCGCCGGCAACGTGCAGCGGGGCGGGCTGGTCGAGCGGGCCTTCGGGCTGACTTTGCGCGAGCTGCTGTTCGACTTCGGCGGCGGCACCGCCTCGGGCCGGCCGGTGAAGGCCGTGCAGGTCGGCGGGCCGCTCGGCACCTACGTGCCCGAGTCGCAGTGGGACGTGCCGCTCGACTACGAAGCCTATGCCGCCATCGGCGCCGTGGTCGGCCACGGCGGGCTGGTGGTCCACGACGACACCGCCGACATGGCGGGGCTGGCGCGCTACGCGATGGAGTTCTGTGCGCTGGAGTCGTGCGGGAAATGCACGCCGTGCCGCATCGGCTCGACACGCGGCGTCGAGGTGATCGACCGCATCACGCTGAACCGCGACAAACCCGTGGTCCGCGAGCAGCAGGTGACGCTGCTGCGCGACCTGTGCGAGACGATGGTCGGCGGCAGCCTGTGCGCGATGGGCGGCATGACGCCGTTCCCGGTGCTGTCGGCGCTGAACCACTACCCGGCGGACTTCGGTCTGTGAGGCGAAGGAGACATTGATGAACCACCCGCATCCTCATCCGATCATCCCGATCAAGGCGCTCAAGGTCCAGGAAATCGACTTCGGCACCCCCGTCAGCCGCCTCGGCGCCGACGCCGAGCCGGTCACGCTGACCATCGACGGCTTCGAGGTCACGGTCCCCAAGGGCACCTCGCTGATGCGTGCCGCCGTGGACGCCGGCATCCAGGTGCCCAAGCTCTGCGCGACCGATGCGCTGGAGCCGTTCGGCTCGTGCCGGCTGTGTCTGGTGGAGATCGACGGCCGGCGCGGCACGCCCGCGTCCTGCACCACGCCCGCCGAAGCCGGCATGAACGTGCGCACCCAGAGCCCGACGCTGCAGAAGCTGCGCAAGGGCGTGATGGAGCTGTACATCAGCGACCACCCGCTCGACTGCCTGACCTGCGCGGCCAATGGCGACTGCGAGCTGCAGGACATGGCCGGCGTGGTCGGCCTGCGCAACGTGCGCTACGGCGTCGGCGAGACGCCGGTGGCGGGCATCACCGGCCGCCACCACCTGCACCTCGCCCACGCCAAGGACGAATCGAACCCGTATTTCACCTACGACCCGTCGAAGTGCATCGTCTGCAACCGCTGCGTGCGCGCCTGCGAGGAGGTGCAGGGCACGTTCGCGCTGACCATCTCGGGCCGCGGCTTCGAGTCGCGTGTGTCGCCGGGCATGGACGAGCCGTTCATGCAGAGCGAGTGCGTCTCCTGCGGCGCCTGCGTGCAGGCCTGCCCGACCGCGACGCTGACCGAGAAGAGCGTGATCGAGCTGGGCCAGCCCGAGCACAGCGTCATCACCACCTGCGCCTACTGCGGCGTCGGCTGCAGCTTCAAGGCCGAGATGAAGGGCACGCAGGTCGTGCGCATGACGCCGTGGAAGGACGGCAAGGCCAACGAAGGACATAGCTGCATCAAGGGCCGTTTCGCCTGGGGCTACGCGACGCACAAGGACCGCCTGACCAAGCCGATGGTGCGCGACAAGATCACCGACCCGTGGCGCGAGGTGAGCTGGGACGAGGCGCTGGCGCACGCGGCCGGCGAGTTCCGCCGCATCCAGGGTACCTACGGCCGGGATGCGGTCGGCGGCATCACGTCGAGCCGCTGCACCAATGAGGAAACCTACCTCGTGCAGAAGCTGATCCGCGCTGCGTTCGGGACGAACAACGTCGACACCTGCGCCCGCGTCTGCCACAGCCCGACCGGCTACGGCCTCGGCCAGACCTACGGCACCTCCGCCGGCACGCAGACCTTCAAGTCGGTCGAGCACACCGACGTGGTCATGGTCATCGGCGCGAACCCGAGCGAAGGCCACCCGGTGTTTGCTTCGCGTCTCAAGAAGCGGCTGCGCCAGGGCGCGCGTCTGATCGTCGTCGATCCGCGCCGCATCGACCTCGTGGACGCGCCGCACGTCAAGGCCGACCACCACCTGCAACTGAAACCCGGCACCAACGTCGCCGTCATCACCGCGCTGGCGCATGTCGTCGTCACCGAAGGACTGGTGAACGAGGCGTATGTGGCCGAACGCTGCGACCCGAAGAGCTTCCAGCAATGGCGCGAGTTCGTGTCGAAGCCGGAGAACTCGCCCGAGGCGATGGCCGAGGTCAGCGGCGTGCCAGCCGAGGTCGTGCGCGGCGCGGCGCGGCTCTACGCGGGCGGCGGACGCGGCGGCAACAGCGCGATCTTCTACGGCCTCGGCGTCACCGAGCACGCCCAGGGCTCGACGATGGTGATCGGCATCGCCAACCTCGCGATGGCCTGCGGCATGGTCGGGCGCGAAGGCGTGGGCGTGAACCCGCTGCGTGGGCAGAACAACGTGCAGGGCTCCTGCGACATGGGCAGCTTCCCGCACGAGCTGCCCGGCTATCGCCACATCAGCGACACGACGGTGCGCGCCCAGTTCGACGCCGCCTGGGGCGTGACGCTGAACCCGGAGCCGGGGCTGCGCATCCCGAACATGCTGGACGCCGCGCTCGACGGCAGCTTCAAGGCGCTCTACGTGCAGGGCGAAGACCCGGCGCAGTCCGATCCGAACACGCAGCATGTCGCGGCGGCGCTCTCGGCGATGGAATGTGTCGTCGTGCAGGACATCTTCCTGAACGAGACCGCCAAGTACGCGCACGTCTTCCTGCCGGGCGCCTCGTTCCTGGAGAAGGACGGCACCTTCACCAACGCCGAGCGCCGCATCAGCCGGGTGCGCCAGGTGATGCCGCCGCTGTCGGGCAAGGCGGACTGGGAGGTGACGCAGGCGTTTGCCAACGCGCTCGGCTACCCGATGCACTACACGCATCCGTCGCAGATCATGGACGAGATCGCGGCGCTCACCCCCAGCTTCGCCGGCGTGAGCTTCGAGAAGATCGAGCGACTCGGCAGCGTGCAGTGGCCGTGCAACGAGACCACCGACGAGGCCGGCACGTCGATCATGCACGTCGGCGGCTTCGTGCGCGGCAAGGGCCGCTTCCTGCCGACGCAGTACGTGGCGAGCGAGGAGAAGGTGACGCGGCGCTTCCCGCTGATCCTGACCACCGGGCGCGTGCTGAGCCAGTACAACGTCGGCGCACAGACCCGCCGCACCGAGAACAGCCGCTGGCACGAGGAGGACCGGCTGGAGATCCACCCGCATGACGCCGAGGAGCGCGGCGTGCAGGACGGCGACTGGGTCGGCATCGCCAGCCGGGCGGGCGAGACGGTGCTGCGGGCGGACGTGACCGAGCGGGTGCAGCCGGGTGTGGTCTACACGACCTTCCATTTCCCCGAGTCCGGCGCCAACGTCATCACCACGGATTCGAGCGACTGGGCGACCAACTGCCCCGAGTACAAGGTGACGGCGGTGCAGGTCAGCCGGGTCACGCAGCTCCGTCCGATGAGCGCGTGGCAGCGCGGCTTTGCCGAGTTCAGCCAGACGCAGGAAGCCCTGCTCGCCCAGGCCAGCCCTGTGCAGCCGGAGGCCACGCGATGACCGCGCACAGCCATGGTCCCGACCAGACCGTCGTGCGGCTGGCGAACCGCATCGGCGAGTTCTTTGCCGTTTTCCCAGACCGCGAGGAGGCGATCGAGGGTGTCGCCAGCCACATCCGCAAGTTCTGGGAGCCGCGGATGCGGCGCCAGCTGTACGCCCATCTCGACGGCCCTGCTGCCGGGGCCGGGCTGAGCGAGCTGGTGCTGGCCACAGTCAAGGCACGTCGGGCGCTGCTGATGCCGGAGCCCTGACCGGGCGCTCTGCGGTGGTTAGGGGCGTGCGATGGCGACACTGCTGCGCAGGTTGTCGCCAGCCCTGTAGGTCATGGCCGTGCCACTGAGTTGAGTCACCGCAAAGGTCAGCCCGGCCGTGCTGAGCGGCAGGTTGACGCTGCGCAGCACGCAGGTGCCGGTGGCACTGGTCGTGCAGGCCACGAGGTTGGTCCGGTTCGAGAACTGGCCGGTCACCTTCACGCTCTTCTGCGGCAGTCCGTCTTCGTTGTGCACGGTGATGGTGACCCCGGCGCTCCAGGTGCTGCGCGTCACGGCCTTGCCGAGCGGACTGAGCTGGGCGATGTGCACGTCCCAGGGCGTCGGGAAGTTGATCAGCCGGCCGGCGCCCGCGAACAGCAGCTTGTTGGGCGAGCCTCGGGGGTCGGTGACCACGGCGGTGCTTGCCTGGTAGAGCATCTGGCTGCTCACCTGTGCGGCGGTGAGTTTCGGCCGCTGCTGCAGCAGCAAGGCCGCTGCACCGGCGACATGCGGTGCGGACATCGAGGTGCCGCTCTTGAACGACCAGCCGTTCGGATCGGTGTGCGAAGCGGACCGGATCGCGCTTCCGGGGGCAAACAGGTCCACGCATCGGCCGAAGTTCGAGAAGCTTGCGCGGGCGTCGTTGGGCGTGGTGGCAGCCACGGTCAGCGCACTGGGCGCACGCGCCGGGGAGGCGCTGCAGGCGTCGGTGTTGCTGTTGCCCGCGGACACGACCATGGTGAACCCGGCATTGGCCAGGCGGGCCACCGCCTCGTCGACGGCCGGGGATGCCGCGCTCCCCAGACTCATGTTGACCACTGCTGGTCGCTTGCCGTTGGCCAGGATCCAGTCCAGACCCTGGATGACGCCGCTGAGGCTGCCGCTGCCGTTGCAGTTCAGCACCCGCACGGGCACCAGCGTGGCTCCCGGGGCCACACCGGCTGTCGTGCCGGCCGCCGTGCCGGCGACGTGGGTGCCATGTCCGTTGCAGTCCCGGGTGCCGTATCTGTCCTGAATGACGCTGTAGCCCTGCTGTGCCAGGCGGGTGCCGAAGTCCTGGTGTGGATCGATGCCGGTGTCGACGATGTAGACATGCACGCCGCTGCCGTCCAGGCTGTTGCGGAACATGTCGTTCAGCGGCAGCTTCAGCTGGTCGATGCGGTCGAGACCCCAGGTCTGCTGGTTCAGCGTCCGGGTGCGCACCACGGGCGTGATGTGGGTGGTGGCGATGCGGTCGTGTTCGATGCGCACGACGGCGGGATCGTTCTGCAGCCGCTGCAGGAAGTCCGCGGCGTCCTGGGCCGGGACTGTGGCGGCGAATCCTGGCAGGGCATGGGCGAAGACACGGTGGGCGCGCGCAGAGGTCGAGGCGCCCATCAGGCGTGCCGTCAGCGCCTGTACGCCGCGCTCCGCCTGTGCCCGAGGTGAATCGGCACCGAGTGCGCGGGCGCGTGCCTGTGTGTGCTCGGCCACGACCGCCGCATTGAGCGTCACGATGACATGCACGTTCTCGGCAGCTGGACCAGGTTGAACGGCCTCCAGGGCCTGTCGCTCGGCGGCAGTGTTGGGGGCTTCCAGTTCCAGGGGCGTCGAATCGGCGGTGTCTGGTGCGCTGCCATCGTCTGCGCCACCACATGACACCAGCAGGAGGGCGGTGGCGACGATCGTCGCCGGCCGGCGCAGTGTTCGGGCTTGTTGCATGGTCGATTTGTCCGTTGGGGTACCGGTAGTGGCCTGTGGCGTGCCAGCTGGGGTGTCCAAGGGGTTGTCGATCGCTGCAAAAGAAAGTGAAACCCGGTCTTTTCATTTTGATGCGCAGGGCCATGCATGCGTGAAATCGTGCGCGTACATATCGTGCGCCGGACGCCTTGGCGCTCAGGTTCCCGAAATTTCGGCCGACGGCCCCGCTTACTATTCAGGCCCTCACTTCTCCCAGACCATGCTCCATCGGCCAGACTTCTCCAGCGCGATACCCTCTGCGAATCTGCCGACATCGGCCGGGGTGCGCAGGTTGGTCAGTGTGGTCGGCGCCCCCATCGATGCGATTTCCTGGGACGAGACCTGCGCGGAAATCAGCCGCTGGGCGCAGCGGCGCGAGAGCCGCTATGTCTGCATCTGCAATGTGCATTCCGTCGTCACGGCCCAGCAGGATCCGGATTTCCACGACGTGATCGAACAGGCCGACATGGCCACACCGGATGGTGCGCCGGTCGCCTGGATGATGCGCCGCCTGGGGTTTCGCGACCAGACGCGCATCAACGGTCCCGATCTGATGCTCCGCTACTGCGCCATGGCCGCACAGCGTGACGAGCGCATCTTCCTGTACGGCAACACCCCGCAGACGCTGGACTTGCTCCAGCAGCGTCTGCGCAAGGATTTCCCCGCCCTGCAGATCGCGGGCAGCTACTCGCCCCCGTTCCGCGTCCTGACGCCGGAAGAGGATGCCGATGTGGTGCGGCGGATCAATGCGTCAGGGGCCGGAACGGTCTGGGTCAGTCTGGGTTGTCCGAAACAGGAGCGCTGGATGGCCGCGCACCGCGGGCAGGTGCAGGCCGTGATGGTGGGGGTGGGGGCCGCCTTTGACTACCACGCGGGTACCTTGCAGCGCGCACCGTTGTGGATGCAGCGCCATGGACTGGAGTGGCTGCACCGCTTCTGGTCCGAGCCGCGCCGACTCGGCCCCCGCTACCTGGTCACCAACACCCAGTTCCTGGTGCAGGCTGTCAAGCAGCTGATGCGCCGCTGACGCATGGTGACGCCGGGGTCGTCCGAAGCCGCGCAGGCGCGTCTTGCGCCGCGTCAGCGCGCGGAGGTGCTCGGCGTACTCGTCGACGTGCTGGACTGGACGACCGCCGTCGAGCGCATCTGCGACTGGGCGGAGCGGCGCGAGTCGCGTTATGTCTCCATCTGCGATGCCCATTCGATCGTGTGCGCCACCCGCGATGTGCAGCATGGCCACCACATCGCGAATGCCGACATGGTCACGCCGGACGGGTGGCCGGTGGCCGCCATGTTGCGCCGATTGGGCCATCCGCAGCAGGAGCGCATCAACGGGCCGGACCTGATGACGCGGCTGCTCGTCGAGGCCGAGTCACGCGGTCTGGGGGTCTATGTCTATGGCACGACCGATCAGACGCTGGCCGCCTTGAAGGCTGCGTTGAGCCTGCGCTATCCGGCACTGCGCATTGTCGGGCTGCACTCGCCTCCGTTCCGCCCGCTCAGCCCGGAAGAGGATGCTGCCGACATCGCGCGGATCCATGCCTCGGGTGCGCATCTGGTGATGACGGGACTTGGCTGTCCCAAGGAAGACCGCTGGATGTTCGAGCACCGCGGTCGGATCCAGGCGGTGATGCTGGGCATCGGGGCGGGCATCGATTTCCATGCAGGCACTGTCGCCCGAGCGCCGGCCTGGATGCGCGACCATGGTTTCGAGTGGCTGTTTCGCCTGACACAGGAGCCGCGTCGGCTCTGGAGGCGCTACCTCGTCCACAACACCCTGTTTGTGGTGGGTGCCGTGAGGCAGTTTGCACGGCATGCACAGGTCCGCAGGCACCGGGATGGCCCCCGCTGCGATTAAGCTTTCTCCTGAACGCAAACGTCGACAAAAGGGGTTTAAAAACATGCAGTTCCAGCGAATTCAGCAAGTCGAGCCATGGCTTGGCCGATCGGAACTCGAGGCACTCAACGCCTGTATCGAGCGGAACTGGCTGACAGAAGGGCCTGCTGCTTCCGCCTTCCGGCAGAGCCTGAGTCAGCTGACAGGATCCAACCACATCGCGCTGGCCCCCAACGGCACGCTCGGCCTGTTTCTGGCCCTGCTGGCGCTGGACCTGCCCCGTGGCAGCGAAATCATCATCCCGGGGTTCACCTTCATGGCGTCCGCGAGTGCGGCGGTGTTCGCGGGACTCAAGCCCGTCCTGATCGACGTGGACCCGAATACCTTCACCGCGCGGCCCGAGGCCTTCGAGCGCGCCATCACGCCCCGCACGTCGGCACTGATGCCGGTGCACATCTATGGCCAGGCCGCCTACGCGGCGGAGATCGCCGCCGTGGGCCGACGCCACGGTCTGGTGGTCATCGAGGACGCGGCGCAGGCCTGCGGCGTGCGTTACCGCGGCCAGCATGCGGGCACCTTCGGTGATGTCGGGGTCATCTCCTTCTTCGCGGACAAGACCATCACGATGGGCGAGGGGGCTGCCGTGCTGTCGCGTGAGCAGATGCTGGCGCGGCGCATCAGCCTGTTGCGCAACCAGGGACGTGAATCGAGTGGTTCGTTCGTGCACGAAACGCTGGGCATGAACTTTCGTGTCACCGACTTGCAATGCGCTGTCGGGCAGTCGCAGATGGCCCGACTCCCCCAGGTGAAGGCCGACCGGCTGCGCCGCTACGCCCTGTTCCAGGAAGGGCTGACCGGCCTGGAGCAACTGCGGTTCATGAAGGTGGACCCGAACTCGGAGTTCATCCCGTTTCGTTTTCCGATCCTGTGTCCGCGCATGCCGGAACTGCGCGATGCGCTGGAACTGGCGGGCGTGCAGACCCGCTCCATGTTCTACCCGCTGCACCGCCAGCCCTGTCTCAAGGGGCTGATCGACCCTGTGGACCTTCCGATCTGCGACACGCTGTACGGCGAAGGCCTGTGTCTGCCGATCCACCAGGGCGTGCAGGACAGCGATGTGCACCATGTGATCGAGGTGATTCGCAACACCTTGTCGCGCAAGTCCGTGGTCAGCTGAAATAGTTCTCGCCTTGGCCCGGGAAATGGAAACAACCCGTGTTCCGGGGGGCTGCAAGCCATGACCAACGCGGCACAGTGTTCGGGTTGTTCATCGCAACCGACCTCCGGCTGATGCCCACCGGTGTCTGGTGCTCCGCCCCGCTTCGCTGCCTACCTCAAGACATGGACCGACCTCAGCACATTCTGGTCACTGGTGCCGCTGGCTATATCGGGTCGGCATTGGTGCGGGCTTTGCTGGCGCGCGGTCACCGCGTCACGGCCGTCGACAACATGAGTTTCGGGGACCAGGGTCTGGCCGATCTGCGTCAGCACAACCGACTGCACATCCGCCCGCTCGATACCCGTGCGTTGCACCGAGGGCACCTCACCGGGATGCAGGCGGTTGTCGATCTGGCGGGGCTGTCCAGTGAACTGGCGGCGGAGTCGGATCCCATCGGTGCGGACGCAGTCAATCACCGCGCACAGGTGCGCCTGGCGCAACTCGCACGCAGTTGTGGGGTGCCTCGCTATCTGCTCATCAGCAGTTGCAGCGTCTACGGCCACACGGCCGATGTGGAATCGACGGAAACCTCGCCGGTGCGTCCGCTCACGCACCAGGCCCAGCACTGTCTGATGGCGGAGGCGGCCGTGCTGCCGCTGGCCCGTGAGGGATTCGCCCCCTTGGTCCTGCGGCTCGGTCTGGTCCATGGCAGCGGGTCGCGGATGCGCCTGGATCTGATGGTCCATGCCATGGTGCTCAGTGCAATACGGCTGGGCCGGATCACACTGGACAACCACGGCGTGCAATGTCGCGGGCACCTGCACCTGAGCGATGCCGTGTCAGGCATCCTGGCCGCACTGCACGCTCCGATCCCGGCGGTGAGTCGGCAGATCTTCAACATCAGCCACCATTCGGTCAATGCCAGCGCAGTGGCCGAGGTGGTGCGTGGTGCACTGGGTGGCGCGGTACTGACCTTGCCGGAAGGCGGAACTCCGGATCTCCACCACCACCGGCCCAGCTACCGCAAGGCCCAGGAACTGCTGGGTTTTCAACCTGAAGTTGGTTTGCAGGCAGGGGTGCGAGAGCTGATCGACGCACTGGATCCCGGGGTCCTGGGCGAGTCGGCGGAGGTGCGCACGATGCGCTGGATCCATGAAGTGCTGGCCCAAGGCCGGGAGGCGAGGGCGGCGATCGAGCGCACCGCCGGGTTCAGTCGGCCAGCACCAGTGTGGCCGCGTTTCGGTGGCAGTCTCACCTTGCAGTGAACTCGGCTTGCTCTGCCGAGCACGTTCCGGCGCCATGTTGACTGGACATCAGGCGTCACCGGCGTACGGGCCGTACGAGTAAAAGCGCGCCATGATTTTCCCGAGATGGCCGTAAAGTCGGCACAGATGCCGCACATGCCGTGCATCTCCCCGCAGATACAGTGCGGCGACGGTGGCCAGTGACACCACCGATGCCACCAATCCGCGCAGAGCAAATGTGGTGTAGGGCAATCGGTGGCCGAGACGGGCCTCCAGTCGAACGTAAGTGCGTCCGCCCATGAACGCCCTGTGCAGGATCCAGGTCGGTTCCATGCGCTGGGCAGGAACCGACTCATGGACGATGGCCTCGTCACACCAGACCAGTTTCCTGCCTTGAGACTGCGCTGTGGCGAAAAACAGGCTGTCCTCTCCGCCTGTGCGCGCGAACTCGGTGGAAAAGCGATGCCCTCCTGCCAGCATGCTGCGGCGTAGCGCCACGTTGCCGGTGCGTGCTTCGCGCCATGGCAAGACCGTGCCCGATGGAAATCGCTGCCGGTCATGGACACCAGACGCGAGCGCCCAGGGTGTCGGGGGGATCTCGAACGAAGGCAGAACCGGACCAAACACGGCATCCGCCTGTGTCCGGTCCGTGCACGCCAGCAGTTCGACAAGCCAGTCCGGCTTGACAAACTCGTCGTCGTCGAAGAAAGCCAGCATCTCTCCCGCCGCACTCTCCAGACATCTGTTGCGGGCGTGACTCACGCCGGGTGTCGGTTCGTTGACATAGCGAAGAGACCGTATTTCGGTGGTGAACGCGCGGAATGAATCCACCACGGTCGAGGCAGAGCCGGATGCGTCATTGTCGACGACCAGCAGTTCAAGGGTGCAGCCGGACGGAATCTGCAACGCAAACGCGGATTCCAGTGCACGTCGCAGTCCGTCCGGTCGTCTGAAAGTACAGATGCAAACGGAGATCAGGCGAGTATGAGGTGCCATGGGCATGAAATTCGAGACCGCTGTCAGCCTGCTAGAACTGCGGGCGGAGTTTTGCTTGTTGGAATTGTTTCAGTGGTGGCCTGTGCAGACGCAGGCGATTGCTGACCTCGATGATGGAGCAGGTCATGATGATCCACCACATGTTGGTGCCTTGAATCAGGGAAGATTCAGCATAGTTGTTGACCAGAAAGCTGATCATGATTGCGATGTGAAGCAGGAAATGGCTCTTCAGCCCCGCCGAGTAGAGCCCTGCACAGCGGTAGACATGAAACACCATCACGACGGCGAAGAGCAGCATGCCGACGGCGCCGATTTCATTCATGGCGTCAATGTAGCCACTGTGTGCTTGCGTCGGTGGGCCCCAGTCCAGTCGCCGACCCAGTGCACCGGCTGCGCCATCCAGCCCCACCCAGAAGCCGCCGAAACCCGTTCCAAACCAGGGGTGATGGACGATTTCTGCACCCATCAGCTGCCAGAGCTGGATACGGCCTGTCAAGGTGGAAGACTTGTCCATGCTGGTGAAGACCAGTTCGATCATGGCATCGAACGGAAGTTTTCCATGAAGAACAGAATAGACCAGCAAAGCCACTGCAGCTGCCAATGTGCCTGCAAGCAATATCAGTCTGGCTGCGATGTTCTTGCTGAAGAATCCATAAACGATCAGGACGAAGAATGTGGAGAAAATGAATGCCAGCAAGCTGGTGGCACTTTTTGAAAGGTATAGCAGCGCGAGAGCGATGAACAATAGCGGTACATTCAGTTTTAGATTGTTTCGATTCAATGTGTTGTTGAGGAAGACAACCGAGCAGAGGAGCATGAATTGCCCCCAGGTATTCTTGTGAGAGGTATAGGCTCGCAGTGCGCCGTCCGAGTCGAATGCCATCTCTGGGAGCGCCAGTGCCATCGCCACTCCGCACAGCATAAAGAATGCGATAGGCTTGTCCAGCAGGCTGGCAAAGGATCTGCCTTGCAAGGAAAGTTTGGCTGAAATGAGTGCGATCAACAATAGACCGACGAGCAGCATGTATCGCTTGAAAGAACTCAAACGGTAGTCGGACCAGGCAATCGTGATGAACAGGAACGTGTACAGCAGCAGCAGTTCTGGTGGGATATTCAGCTTGGGCGAATCCGGATCCTTGCGCGAGCGGAGAAGGATGATGAAACACAAAACGTAGAGAAGTCCCCACGTCAGTTGTTTGTACAGACTGCCCCCGCCGTCTGGATCGTTTCCACCAAAAGGCAGCAGCGCAATTCCAAAAATATACAGAAACAGCCATTTCTGGGGGTTCATGACACCCCAGGGCAAAAACAGGCCCAGGAACATGGCCAGCAGAATGGCCACGGAAAAATAGGGCCCCAGGCCGGCAATGATCTGGAAAACTAGCTGGAAACTTGGCATCTCAGTGTCCGCATGTGGTGTCGGCTGCGCTGGATCAGGGCGATCTGGAAAATTTCCAGAAAGATGAGTGCCAACACGATGGATTCGGAATGATGGGTCATGCTGGCAAGCAGCATCGCCACCACCGTGGCAGCCAGTGTGACAACACCGATCCGACTCAGATCCTTGAACCCGTTGTCCCCGGTCATGAGTGTGGCCGCATAGATGCCCTTGATGAAGGCTAAACCTGTCTGTGCAGTCCACAGCAAATTCAGGACACGAAGATTGGCGTATTTTTCACCAAAAAAATGATGCACCAGATCACCAGAGACGCCGATCATGACAGCGACACTTGCCGACAGCGCTGCTGCGCCGATGACAGACTTTCTCACCGTCGAGTCCAGCACGTCGTGTCTGTTCTCGGCGGCCCATTGGGACAGGCGTGATCGCATCAGATTGAACCACGCCGCTCCGAGCAGTGCGATGGGCATTGACAGCAGGCGTGCCACGGAAATATCCGCCACTTCTGCCTTGCTGAAGCTGATCGCCGCAAGATAGGGGTAGGTGTTGCTGGTCAGGAATGTCACAAGCGAACCGAGTGCGGCCCAGCGGCCACATGCCCAGTATTCACCCAACAGTTGTCGAGTGTCGGGCTTCGAGGCCGTGTCGATCGGAGCAGGGTCTGAATTGGCGACTGGAATGTCTTTCGACATGGGATTCAACAGACGCGGTACGCTGACGAGGGCGCTGCAGGCCCCAATGGCCAGCAACACGCCCGCAGCGGAGACTGTGTCCGTCTGAACCATCAGAAAAATGATGCCAAGCAGCAAGCAACCATATACCAGGTTGCTGTTCAGCGCTGCGGTTGGATCATGCCGAGAGTAGTGGTAGACCCGTGTGTTGTCTTTTGCGACCGAGCCCGTGATGCAGACGGCGAAGCCGATGCCTGCAGCAGTCGTCAACAGTGGATCATCTGACCATGCTTCATAAGCTGCGTAAGCCAACCCAGCAAGGATTGCGGCTCCTGCGGCGAAGACCAGAGTCCCTTTGGTGAATATCTCGACAACGCCGATCTGGTGAAGCCCTTGTTTGCGCGTGTGCAAGGTGGTGTACGGGGCCGCCAGAAGTGCGCCGCCGATCCCTTGAAAGAACAGGCACGTGTTGAACAGCAGAACGTAGAGTCCGAACTCGCTTTTTTCCAGTTCCTTGACGAAGATGAGCGAAATCAGGAGACTGATGCCGCTCAGCCATGCCTGATCAAATATCGATACCCCAATCTTGGCAATTTTCTGCCAATGGATTGCCATGCAGCTTACCTGGTCAGACCTGCCAGACGAAGCCGATCCCCGGGTGAGAGTGATGACATCATCTCTGAAACGAAATTCAATTGAGCATCAAATGCTCTGGGTAGATTGGGATCTACGCTCGACACGCGAAACAGAAGACCGTCGGCAATCTGCCCCTCCATCGCATACTGAATCTCTTTCAGTTTTTTGTCCGTGCCTGACCGCACGGCGTGGTTGCCGATGGTTGTCCAGTAGGTGACAGGTTCGATGCGTTGGGACTGGTATGTGGTCTTGAGTTGCTTGGCTGGTATGGTGCCAAACGGCGTGTCGATTGTTGTGGGCGCACTGGATACGACTTGAAACCCTTGTGCGGGATAGCATATCTCCGGAAGATGTACCTGAAAAGAATCGTTCTGGTTCTTTCCGTAGGCAATCGACAGCATGATGCGATAGCCTTGATCAGAGATATAGGTGCGACTGACCTGCTCGGAATACAGTTCGTCCAGCAGCTGTTGTTGTTGCGGATTGACGATGCCGCTGGAAATTTCCTGCTGCTGCCAGCGGCCAAATTGACCGGGAATGATCTGGTTTAGTGTTTTCCCGCCTCGTGTATCGGAAAAGTGTTGTGTCGGTTTCAGATGGTTGGCAGAAGCTGCCGTGAGAGACATCAGCACTGCGGCGACGATGGCGGTGAGGGAGCGTTTGTTCATGGTGTTGGCCTGACCTGTATGCGGGTTCGTATGCGGGTTCAGTTGTCGTCCGTGCGATGAGGCAGAATCATCCGCAGCAAACCATCACAAGCGATGATCAGCATCAGCGCAGCCATGAACAGCACCATGCCCGCAAATCCGTGCAAAAAGCCTTGGCCAGCTTCATCACCAAAATGGTAAGTGATCAAGGTGAGTACTATCACGCGAATCACGTTGGCGATGAAGCTGATGGGTACGATGAGAATGGCCAGCGCGATATTGCGGATGGCCGATTGGTGGCGAATGAGATTGAGATAAAGCAGCCCGAGTGCTTCGAGCGTGAACAATGTGTTGAGTCCTGCACAAGCATCTGCCACGAGCAACTGGTATTGACCAATCTGCAAGATCACGCCACTTCGGCTGATAGGGTAGCCTACGTGGTAGAGAGTAAATTCAGCGACATAGGAAACTGCCATCTTCATGGGTTGCGTGAGTGCGTCGACAAACACGCCTGGCAACGGAATCATGAAGACCATGAAAAACAGGGAGAACCACATCAGACGCACTGCCTGGAAACCGCTCAACAGCATCAGCATGCCGGCGATGACGAAGACAATGGAGCCGACTTCAAATATCAGGATGTCCTGCGACCTGCCGACAAGATAGAGCAGAAGTCCAAAAACCAGACTGCTCCACCCTGCCAGTGGTTGGGGCTGGATGGAGAGGGCGTTCAGGGCAACACGGTTCTTCCACAGTAGCCAGATGGAAATGGCCAGCACGATGGGCCCGTGACCTTGCTGATCACCCGCCCATAATCCATGGAAAAGGTCCCAGAAGGTCAGGCCGTACATGGCCAGCAATCCTGCGATGGCAACTAGCCACGGCACGTTGTTGGCCAAGGTGTCCTCAGGGTGGAGGCTTCCCGCTGGTTTTTGTGTGTAGGTCAAGTCCATGTCCAAGACTCAGAATTCGTTGACGATGACGCCCGTCAGTTTTGCGGTGGTTTCGCTCAGTTGACCAACAAGGTCATGCAGTTGCTTGACTCGGGTCTTGTTTTTTCTTGCCAGCGTCATCGCGGCTCCGCTGCGTGCCGCAATGACCAGCGCATCACTGCCGAGCGCGCTGGCGGGGGTATCCACGACCACATGATCGAACTTTCTGAGCAGTTCGCTCATCAGCAGGCGAAACGCCGGACGCTCCAGCAACTCCAGTGGATTCGGGGGAATGACGCCGACTGGCATGACAAACAGGCTTGGAATATCCGG
The DNA here is from genome assembly GCF_034519685.1 of Sphaerotilus sp. GTDB lineage: Bacteria > Pseudomonadota > Gammaproteobacteria > Burkholderiales > Burkholderiaceae_C > Sphaerotilus. Next base: position 1,448,113 of record NZ_JAXHOF010000006.1, read on the forward strand.
TGCTTGGTAGATGACGTTTTCCTCCTGCCTTCCGCTGAGAATGCCGGTGAGGCCGGAGGTATTGGGGAGGTCAAACAGTTCATGCAGTCGGGGATTGCGCAAGTTGGCATCGACGATCAACGTGCGTCCGCCCAGTTGGGCCAGCACAACACCCAGATTGGCCACGAGAAATGTCTTTCCGTCACCCCCTTCGGGACTGGTCACGGCAAGTGCACGCTTCGGTTCCTGTGGACTGAAAATGCGCATCATCAGCTGGCTGCGAATGGCGCGGAAGGCTTCTGCCTGTTTTCCAAAAGGCTGGGCTGCTGCAACGAGTTCGCGGTGACTGGCCCGCCGACTTTCCGGGGCATACGGATAGTTGAATTGCTGGCTCAGAGCGAAAACGATGTCCGAGTCTGACACAAAACCCAACTTGACGGCTGATTCGCCAAACCTCAGGTTATTGGCCCGCTGGTACTCCAGGATCTGATTGACCTGTTCCTGCGTGAGACTTTTTGTCTCCCGGATGATTTCGCCAATGCTGCGGTCCTGGTCCAGGGTGCTGTGCACATCGTCTGCGTTCATCGAACTGTTGCGATCGTGATGAACACCCTTGGGTGTCGTCTGTGCGGCAATGGTCATGTTGGTGTCTCGGTCGTTCAGTTGCCCGGCTTCGGCAGATGCTTCAGGATATTGCTGGGCAATACCATTGGCGAGTTGCGTCCAGACAGACCTGACCGCAATGGGCGCGGAATCATGCCGAGCACGGCGATATCCAGCCCGGTGGTGAGATCGTCCAGCGTGCGCACACGACGATCCGTCAATTCTCTGAGGATGGAGAAGCTGACGCCGAGCAATGTGCCTACAAATACACTGACGAGAATGTTCAGGATGATCTTGGGCGAAGAATGGTCCGTGGGTTCAGTGGCGGGTGACAGCACGGAGATATTGGTCTGGTTGAGCTGGCTCTCCAGGCTGGTCTGATTGAGCCGCTGGGTGACCTGTTCATAGACCCGCTGGGCGGTTTCCACCTCGCGCTGCATCACGACTGCTTCATCGCGCAATGCCTTGAGCCTGAGCACCTTGTTGCGCTGTGCATCAAGGGCAGCGCGGGTTTCGGCTTCGCGTTGTCGGTTGATCGATCCCGTCACCCCGACCCCACCTGTGACACGCCGGGTTTCAGTTTCGATGCGTTGGCGCAATTCTCCGATGTTGGCGCGCAGTTCCAGCACCAGGGGATGTGCATCGCCGAACTTTGCGTTCATTTCGGTCAGTTTTGCTTCTTGGCGGGACAGGTCGGAGCGCAGTGATGACACGAGGCTGTTGTTGATCACTTCCTGCATCTGGTCACCTGAAGTGCGCACCTGAGCGGATCTGCTCGACGATTCCGCGGAAATGGCTTGCAGGGTGACCAACTGAGTGTTCAGTTCGTTGAGGCGCTGGGTCTCGATGTCAAAACGTTCGTCTGCCCCTGTCAGTCCATTGGCCTTCTGGAAGGTTGACAGCTTTTCCTGCGCGCGCTCTACGGCTTCCCGCATTTCCTTGCTGCGGGCATCAAAGAATTCGTTGTACTGTTTTGCTGGCGACGCGCGCAGACCGACACTGATGTCGATATAGGCCTGTACAAATGTATTGGCCAAGGCGCTGGCAAAGCGCGGGTCTGCGTTGGTGTAGCTGACGTTGATGACGTTGCTTTCGCGCGAAGGTTTGACTTCCAGCTTCTTCTGGAAAATGTTGGCAATCCAGGCTTCGAAATTTCCCTTGCCGCCGGTTTCCGCGTTCCAGCGCTGACGCATTTCCTGATTCTCGTTCAGGCGAAGTTTTTGGACCACGCGCTGGGCGACCCGGTCACTCGTCAGGATGTCGACCTGTGTTGCCATGTAGGACGGAGTCGACATGCCACCCATCGGCATGCCCACGATCGGGTCCGGGGAGCGGATGTCCAGCAGCACCGTCGCTGTTGCCGTATAGCTTTTGGGCATCAACAGGCTGGCGGCAACGGTGGCCCCGATCGTCAGCAGCGCGACCACGATGGCTGAAATCCAGCGCGCTTTCAGTATCGACAGGAGTTGCGCAAAGGTCATGTGGAATCGCACCCGGAATGTTGTTGGCACTGCGGGGACGCTGTGCAAGTCACACGACCGTCCCCTCGGCTTGCCTGTTTGGTCAGAACAGGCTCTCGCGCACGTAGATCACGTCGCCGTCCTTCATGGCATCGTTCATGCTGGGCTGCAGGATTTCGACCTTGCCATCGGCATTGCGGCGGTGGACACGCAGTCCCTTCTCCGTGCCGCGCTGCGTCAGGCCACCGCCGGTGGCCAGCGCCTGGATGACCGTCATGTCCCGTTCGAGGCGCATGGCGCCAGGGCGCTGGACTTCGCCATAGATGTAGACCATCGGCATGCGGTCGACGTAGACCGTGTCGCCATTGACGATCACCGGATCGTTGGACCTGGTGGAGGCTGCAAACAGGTTCGGCAGGTCGATGACGACGCGAAAGGAACGGTTGTCGCGCATCCCGCTGAGCGTCACGAGGTCGCTGCCGCCTTGGGAAATGCCACCAGCCGTTGCCAGCAGTTCGCTCAGGCGCATGCCCGTCTGTTCGAGCGGATAGCGACCAGGACGGTTGACCATGCCCAGCACCGACGCCTGGTTGCCCCGCACCTGCGTGACCAGGATGCTCACCTGCGGTTGGCGCACGAAGTTGCCGTTGCGCAGTCCGTCCGCGATCAACTTTTCGGCCCTGGGTACTGACAGGCCGCCGAGCTTGACTTGTCCGATCAGCGGGAAGCTGATGGTGCCGCTTTCGGCGAGACGGGTTTCCAGCGTGAGGTCGGCGTTCTGGTAGACGCTCACGCGGATCACGTCGCCCGCTCCCAGCACATAGTCGCGTTGTGCGTCGGAGACCTGAGCCCAGGACAGCATTGGCGCCAGCAGCGTCAGAAAGGCGAGCAGCACGCGCCCGAAGAGACGCATGGAAAGGGGCGAGGTGGTGTTTAGCGTGAGCATCATGGATTACTTCAGACCCGAAAGGCCCTTCTGGAGGGCGGAAGCGTCCAGCGCATCAGAAGCGCCAGCCGGCGGCGTCGGGGTCACTGCGGGAGCCTCGACAGCATTGCCAGCGTCCGCTGGGCCCGAAGCGGCTGCAGCGAACTGGCCGACATACTCGATCTTGGCAGATCCACGCAGCGCCTTGATGCCGTCTGCGACGAGTTTGCGCTTGCGATCGGTCAGGAGGAACTGTTCGATCGCTTTCTTGGCGGCTTCTTCGGTCACCGGCGCGGGCTTGGCCGAGGCGAGCAGCGCGGCGTTCAGACCCGTCGGCGTGGCGACCACGACCCACTGTCCCTCGTTCAGCTTGGCGAGCTGGTCCAGGAAGCCCATCGGGATGTTCTCCGGTGCCTGCGACACGTTGCGCCCGGCGAACCGGATGCCGGCTGCCTTGAGCGCACCCGCCAGTTCATCGGCGCTGCGCAGGGTCGGGATCTTCGCCTGCAGTGCGGCCTTCTGTTCGGCGTTGGCTTCGATGTTGAACTCTTGAAGGCCGTAGATGCGACGCTTGGAGAACAGGGCCGGCTTGCTGTCGTAGTAGGCCTTGATGTCTTCGGCTGTTGGCGCGGTCGCGGCTTCCGCGAGGCGGTCGGCGTAAGCGCGGGCGAGGATGTCTCTGCGTGCGGCTTCGATGGCCGAGACGATCCGCGGGTCGCGATCAAGCTTCTGATCCACGGCCTGCTGGACGGCCAGTTCCTGGTCCACGAGACCTTCCAGCACGCGCCGGCTCACCGCCTGTGCCTGCTCGGGCTTCAGGCCTTGCTGGCGCTGCAGCACGAAGTTCACCTGGTGCACCGAGATTTCGCCGGAGTTCACCTTGGCGGCGACCTGGGTGGCGACCTTCTTGTCGCCTTCACCTCCACCGCAAGCGGCAAGGAGGGCCGCGGCGGCGAGAACCCCTACGGTGAGCGAGGTCCGCAGGCAGGCGGAGGAACTGAACACGGGCAACTTCATGACTTGCATACTCCGAGGGCGAGAGGATTGCCGCACCCGATTTGCTCGGAAATGCGGCACTCGCAATGAAAGAGGTGATAAACGGGTAAAACCGGCCGCAGTTTAGCGGTTGCTGGTGGCCGATTGCTTCCCCGGATTGCAGGGGCGCATCGCATTCCTGCCGGGCACGTTAAGTCTGCACGGCAGGCTTTCACGACTGAGTTTCAGCACGTGAGCCAGTGCTCGATATCTGGCGCGCAAAAAGAAAGTGCAACGCATTTCACAGTTGGCGGGGGATTCCGGAGGGGACTCCGGAACGATTGCGGTAATCGATTCGGAGGAATTTGACATCTGCGGGCTGATCCGCAAATGAAAATTTCGAAAAGACTGGTGTGTGCCCTGCACTTTTCGGCGGGTCGTCGTCCTGCCGGCCAGGAGGCGCGAATCGGACTGACGGAGCGCGCGACGTGCTGAGGAGCTGATTTCAGTTCAATGGGTCGGTGTCGATACCGCCACTAGAGGAAGTGGTGATGTGGTCTTCGACGTCAGCTTCCACCTCGGCTCTCCTACCAAGGTCCCGCACCATGTCGACTGTCTCTTCCCCCACATTTGCTGCTACCTCGACAGCTGAGTGGGCAAGTGCTACCACTGCCCAGATCGCGGCTCTGACCACCAGCCAGATCGCGGCACTTTCGACTGCGGATCTGGCGGTTCTCTCCACTGTCAACATCATGGCGTTCACCACGTCCGGACTGCGCGCCTTCTCTACAGTTCAGGTGCAGGCTTTGTCTACCGCACAGGTCGCCGCGCTGACCACGACGCAGGTCGCCGCCCTGACGAGCGGCCAGATCGCTGCACTGCAGACCGCCGACATCGCTGCGCTGAGCAGCGCGCAGGTGGCGGCATTCACGACGGCGCAGATCGCTGCGCTGACGACGGCGCAGGTCGGGGCGCTGGAGACGCGCGATCTGGTGGCGCTGGGCACGGCGGCGATCCGTGCGCTGAACACCGCCGACATCGTGGCGCTGACGACCGCACAGGTCGGCGCGCTGACGACGACGCAGGTCGCCGCGCTGACGAGCGGCCAGATCGCTGCACTGCAGACGGCCGACATCGCCGCGCTGAGCAGCGCGCAGGTGGCGGCGTTCACGACGGCGCAGATCGCCGCGCTGACGACGGCGCAGGTCGTGGCGCTGGAGACGCGGGATCTGGTGGCCCTTGGCACCGCAGCGGTCCGGGCACTGGAGACGGCCGACATCGCCGCGCTGAGCAGCGCGCAGGTGGCGGCGTTCACGACGGCGCAGATCGCGGCGCTGACGACGGCGCAGGTCGGGGCGCTGGAGACGCGGGATCTGGTGGCGCTCGGCACCGCAGCGGTCCGCGCACTGGAGACGGCCGACATCGCTGCGCTGAGCAGCACGCAGGTGGCGGCGTTCACGACGACGCAGATCGCCGCGCTGACGACGGCGCAGGTCGTGGCGCTGGAGACGCGGGATCTGGTGGCCCTTGGCACCGCAGCGGTCCGCGCACTGGAGACCGCCGACATCGCCGCGCTGAGCAGCGCGCAGGTGGCGGCGTTCACGACGGCGCAGATCGCGGCGCTGACGACGGCGCAGGTCGGGGCGCTGGAGACGCGGGATCTGGTGGCGCTGGGCACGGCGGCGATCCGTGCGCTGAACACCGCCGACATCGTGGCGCTGACGACCGCACAGGTCGGCGCGCTGACGACGACGCAGGTCGCCGCGCTGACGAGCGGCCAGATCGCTGCACTGCAGACGGCCGACATCGCCGCGCTGAGCAGCGCGCAGGTGGCGGCGTTCACGACGGCGCAGATCGCGGCGCTGACGACGGCGCAGGTCGTGGCGCTGGAAACCCGTGACCTGGTGGCCCTTGGCACCGCAGCGGTCCGGGCACTGGAGACGGCCGACATCGCCGCGCTGAGCAGCGCGCAGGTGGCGGCGTTCACGACGACGCAGATCGCCGCGCTGACGACGGCGCAGGTCGTGGCGCTGGAGACGCGCGATCTGGTGGCGCTGGGCACGGCGGCGATCCGTGCGCTGAACACCGCCGACATCGTGGCGCTGACGACCGCACAGGTCGGCGCGCTGACGACGACGCAGGTCGCCGCGCTGACGAGCGGCCAGATCGCTGCACTGCAGACGGCCGACATCGCCGCGCTGAGCAGCGCGCAGGTGGCGGCGTTCACGACGGCGCAGATCGCGGCGCTGACGACGGCGCAGGTCGTGGCGCTGGAAACCCGTGACCTGGTGGCCCTTGGCACCGCAGCGGTCCGGGCACTGGAGACGGCCGACATCGCCGCGCTGAGCAGCGCGCAGGTGGCGGCGTTCACGACGACGCAGATTGCCGCACTGACCACGGCGCAGGTGGTGGCGCTGGAGACGCGGGATCTGGTGGCGCTCGGCACCGCAGCGGTCCGCGCACTGGAGACCGCCGACATCGCCGCGCTGAGCAGCGCGCAGGTGGCGGCGTTCACGACGGCGCAGATCGCGGCGCTGACGACGGCGCAGGTGGTGGCGCTGGAGACGCGGGATCTGGTGGCGCTTGGCACCGCAGCGGTCCGCGCACTGGAGACGGCCGACATCGCCGCGCTGAGCAGCGCGCAGGTGGCGGCGTTCACGACGGCGCAGATCGCGGCGCTGACGACGGCGCAGGTCGTGGCGCTGGAGACGCGGGATCTGGTGGCCCTTGGCACCGCAGCGGTCCGCGCACTGGAGACGGCCGACATCGCCGCGCTGAGCAGCACGCAGGTGGCGGCGTTCACGACGACGCAGATCGCCGCGCTGACGACGGCGCAGGTCGTGGCGCTGGAGACGCGGGATCTGGTGGCGCTGGGCACGGCGGCGATCCGTGCGCTGAACACCGCCGACATCGTGGCGCTGACGACCGCACAGGTCGGCGCGCTGACGACGACGCAGGTCGCCGCGCTGACGAGCGGCCAGATCGCTGCACTGCAGACGGCCGACATCGCCGCGCTGAGCAGCGCGCAGGTGGCGGCGTTCACGACGGCGCAGATCGCGGCGCTGACGACGGCGCAGGTCGTGGCGCTGGAAACCCGTGACCTGGTGGCCCTTGGCACCGCAGCGGTCCGGGCACTGGAGACGGCCGACATCGCCGCGCTGAGCAGCGCGCAGGTGGCGGCGTTCACGACGACGCAGATTGCCGCACTGACCACGGCGCAGGTGGTGGCGCTGGAGACGCGGGATCTGGTGGCGCTCGGCACCGCAGCGGTCCGCGCACTGGAGACCGCCGACATCGCCGCGCTGAGCAGCGCGCAGGTGGCGGCATTCACGACGGCGCAGATCGCGGCGCTGACGACGGCGCAGGTCGGGGCGCTGGAGACGCGCGATCTGGTGGCGCTGGGCACGGCGGCGATCCGTGCGCTGAACACCGCCAACATCGTGGCGCTGACGACCGCACAGGTCGGCGCGCTGACGACGACGCAGGTCGCCGCGCTGACGAGCGGCCAGATCGCTGCACTGCAGACGGCCGACATCGCCGCGCTGAGCAGCGCGCAGGTGGCGGCGTTCACGACGGCGCAGATCGCGGCGCTGACGACGGCGCAGGTCGTGGCGCTGGAGACGCGCGATCTGGTGGCGCTCGGCACCGCAGCGGTCCGCGCACTGGAGACCGCCGACATCGCTGCGCTGAGCAGCGCGCAGGTGGCGGCATTCACGACGGCGCAGATCGCGGCGCTGACGACGGCGCAGGTCGTGGCGCTGGAGACGCGGGATCTGGTGGCGCTGGGCACGGCGGCGATCCGTGCGCTGAACACCGCCGACATCGTGGCGCTGACGACCGCACAGGTCGGCGCGCTGACGACGACGCAGGTCGCCGCGCTGACGAGCGGCCAGATCGCTGCACTGCAGACGGCCGACATCGCCGCGCTGAGCAGCGCGCAGGTGGCGGCGTTCACGACGGCGCAGATCGCGGCGCTGACGACGGCGCAGGTCGGGGCGCTGGAGACGCGGGATCTGGTGGCGCTCGGCACCGCAGCGGTCCGCGCACTGGAGACGGCCGACATCGCTGCGCTGAGCAGCGCGCAGGTGGCGGCGTTCACGACGGCGCAGATCGCGGCGCTGACGACGGCGCAGGTGGTGGCGCTGGAGACGCGGGATCTGGTGGCGCTTGGCACCGCAGCGGTCCGCGCACTGGAGACGGCCGACATCGCCGCGCTGAGCAGCACGCAGGTGGCGGCGTTCACGACGACGCAGATCGCCGCGCTGACGACGGCGCAGGTCGTGGCGCTGGAGACGCGGGATCTGGTGGCCCTTGGCACCGCAGCGGTCCGCGCACTGGAGACCGCCGACATCGCCGCGCTGAGCAGCGCGCAGGTGGCGGCATTCACGACGGCGCAGATCGCGGCGCTGACGACGGCGCAGGTCGGGGCGCTGGAGACGCGGGATCTGGTGGCGCTGGGCACGGCGGCGATCCGTGCGCTGAACACCGCCAACATCGTGGCGCTGACGACCGCACAGGTCGGCGCGCTGACGACGACGCAGGTCGCCGCGCTGACGAGCGGCCAGATCGCTGCACTGCAGACGGCCGACATCGCCGCGCTGAGCAGCGCGCAGGTGGCGGCGTTCACGACGGCGCAGATCGCGGCGCTGACGACGGCGCAGGTCGTGGCGCTGGAAACCCGTGACCTGGTGGCCCTTGGCACCGCAGCGGTCCGGGCACTGGAGACGGCCGACATCGCCGCGCTGAGCAGCGCGCAGGTGGCGGCGTTCACGACGACGCAGATTGCCGCACTGACCACGGCGCAGGTGGTGGCGCTGGAGACGCGGGATCTGGTGGCGCTCGGCACCGCAGCGGTCCGCGCACTGGAGACCGCCGACATCGCCGCGCTGAGCAGCGCGCAGGTGGCGGCATTCACGACGGCGCAGATCGCGGCGCTGACGACGGCGCAGGTCGGGGCGCTGGAGACGCGCGATCTGGTGGCGCTGGGCACGGCGGCGATCCGTGCGCTGAACACCGCCAACATCGTGGCGCTGACGACCGCACAGGTCGGCGCGCTGACGACGACGCAGGTCGCCGCGCTGACGAGCGGCCAGATCGCTGCACTGCAGACGGCCGACATCGCCGCGCTGAGCAGCGCGCAGGTGGCGGCGTTCACGACGGCGCAGATCGCGGCGCTGACGACGGCGCAGGTCGTGGCGCTGGAGACGCGCGATCTGGTGGCGCTCGGCACCGCAGCGGTCCGCGCACTGGAGACCGCCGACATCGCTGCGCTGAGCAGCGCGCAGGTGGCGGCATTCACGACGGCGCAGATCGCTGCGCTGACGACGGCGCAGGTCGGGGCGCTGGAGACGCGGGATCTGGTGGCGCTGGGCACGGCGGCGATCCGTGCGCTGAACACCGCCGACATCGTGGCGCTGACGACCGCACAGGTCGGCGCGCTGACGACGACGCAGGTCGCCGCGCTGACGAGCGGCCAGATCGCTGCACTGCAGACGGCCGACATCGCCGCGCTGAGCAGCGCGCAGGTGGCGGCGTTCACGACGGCGCAGATCGCGGCGCTGACGACGGCGCAGGTCGTGGCGCTGGAGACGCGCGATCTGGTGGCGCTCGGCACCGCAGCGGTCCGCGCACTGGAGACCGCCGACATCGCTGCTCTGAGCAGCGCGCAGGTGGCGGCATTCACGACGGCGCAGATCGCTGCGCTGACGACGGCGCAGGTCGGGGCGCTGGAGACGCGCGATCTGGTGGCGCTGGGCACGGCGGCGATCCGTGCGCTGAACACCGCCGACATCGTGGCGCTGACGACCGCACAGGTCGGCGCGCTGACGACGACGCAGGTCGCCGCGCTGACGAGCGGCCAGATCGCTGCACTGCAGACGGCCGACATCGCCGCGCTGAGCAGCGCGCAGGTGGCGGCGTTCACGACGGCGCAGATCGCCGCGCTGACGACGGCGCAGGTCGTGGCGCTGGAGACGCGGGATCTGGTGGCCCTTGGCACCGCAGCGGTCCGGGCACTGGAGACGGCCGACATCGCCGCGCTGAGCAGCGCGCAGGTGGCGGCGTTCACGACGGCGCAGATCGCGGCGCTGACGACGGCGCAGGTCGGGGCGCTGGAGACGCGGGATCTGGTGGCGCTCGGCACCGCAGCGGTCCGCGCACTGGAGACGGCCGACATCGCTGCGCTGAGCAGCGCGCAGGTGGCGGCGTTCACGACGACGCAGATCGCGGCGCTGACGACGGCGCAGGTCGTGGCGCTGGAGACGCGGGATCTGGTGGCGCTTGGCACCGCAGCGGTCCGCGCACTGGAGACGGCCGACATCGCCGCGCTGAGCAGCACGCAGGTGGCGGCGTTCACGACGACGCAGATCGCCGCGCTGACGACGGCGCAGGTCGTGGCGCTGGAGACGCGCGATCTGGTGGCGCTGGGCACGGCCGACATCGTGGCCCTGACGACCGTACAGGTCGCGGCGCTGACCACGACGCAAATCAACGCCCTGACCACGGCGCAAGTGCTGGCCTTGGAAACCTCGGATGTTCGTGCTCTGACGGCCGCGCAGATCCGTGTTCTGGACACTGCTGACATCCAGGCTTTCACCACTGCCCAGATCAATGCGCTGACAACGGCGCAGGTCGCTGTGCTCAGCACCGCGCACATCCAGGCGCTTTCCACTGCTGACATCGTGGCGTTCAATACAGCGCATGTGGCGGCCTTCACCACAGCGCAAATCGTGGCGCTCACCACCGCCCAGGTCGTGGCCTTGGAAACCGCTGACATCCAGGCGCTGAGCACCGCACAGGCCTCTGCCTTCGAGGCGGCTGACGTCGCGGTCATGTCCGTCGCCCAGATCGACGCCATGCCGCTGGTGACTCCGATCGTGCTGGATCTGGACGGCAATGGCATCCGCACGCTGGCAGCCGCCCATGGTGTCCAGTTCGACCTTGGCGCGACAGGTGTCGCGCACCAGGTGGGCTGGGTGTCTGCAGGAGATGGCCTGCTGGTGCGCGATCTCAACGGCGACGGGCAGATCAATGACGGTCGAGAACTGTTTGGTCTGGCGACCCTGCTGCCCTCTGGCGAGCGGGCGGGTGACGGCTATGTCGCGCTGCGGGCGCTGGACTCCGACCTGGATGGCCGGCTGACCGCTGCGGATGCGCATTTCAGCGAGCTGAAGCTCTGGATCGACGCCGACTCGGACGGCAGCACCGACGCAGGTGAGCTGAAGACACTGGCGGATCTGGGCATCGTGTCGCTGGACCTCACCGCGCAGGCTGGCAGTGCCTCGGACAACGGCAACCTCATCGCGCTGTCCTCGCATTACGAAACGGTCGATGGACAGACCCACCAGATGGCCGATGTCTGGTTCGCCAAGGCGGACGTGGCCCCGGTGACGGATTGCCAGGGGCCGCTCATGGCGTCGGATCTGCTGGTCGCTGCGCCGCAAGCTCCCTTGGCGGAGACGGCGGCCTCGGGTTCGGTCGCCTGCGTGCCGACGCCGGATGCCGGGCTCCTGACCGCGCAGGCCTCGGCCCAGGCACTGGAGGAGCTGCTGCGCCAGCAGCCGATCCTCTGATCCGGGGCTGATCGCCCCAGGCCCGCAAGGGCAGCGCATCAGGTCCAGCCGGACAGGATGCGCGGAAAAGCGCCGGCCAAGTCCGGCGCTTTTCGCCATTTCGGGCGGCACATTGCTGCAACCATCCTGGCACCGATTCCCAGTCGTGCCCTCAGGTTCCAGCGTGGGCACGGCGCCTGCCCGAGCTGCCATGACCCTGGTGCCCACCGCCACGCCCCGTGCCTCCGTCACCGCACCGACCGCTCCGCTGTCTGTGGACCGCTCGGTGCTGATCCGCGCCATCGAACTCCAGAACCAGGGGCATGACGCCGCAGCAGAACAGTTGCTGCTGCATTTCCTGAACCAGTGCCCGGCCGATCCGGTCGCGCTGTATTCGATCGCCGTGATCTGGCTGCGGCGGCAGGACAATGCCGCCGCCCTGGACCTGCTGGAGCGCGTCGTCCAGAGCGCCGTGCCGTTCGCGCCGCTCTGGTTTGCCCATGCCACTGCGCTGGTCAATGCCGGCCGCCGCGAGGAGGCCTTGCAGAGCTACCAGCGGGCCATCGATCTCCAGCCGACCTTCGCCGATGCCTGGATCAACAGTGGCGTGCTGCTGCGCGATCTGCAGCAGCATGTGGCGGCGCTGACCCGCTTCCAGCAAGTCCTGGCGCTGCAGCCCGACAACGTGGTGGCCTTGTCCAATGCGGCCACGCTGATGGCGGAGTTCAAGCGTGGCGAAGACGCCATCGCCTTGCTGGAGCGTCTGGTGCAGCTGGCACCGCAACACGACTACGCGCTCGGCATGCTCTGCCATGAAAAACTGCAGAGTTGCGACTGGCGTGGCTTCGATGCCTTGTCCCGGCAGGTGATCGACGGCGTGCACGCTGGCTGGCGCAGCAGCAAGTCCCTCGGTCTGATGGCCATCTCGGACTCGGCCGAAGCGCACCAGCGCTGCGCACGCCTGTTCGCCCAGCAGCGCTACCCGATCCACCCGGCACCACTGTGGACGGGCCAGCGCTACCGCCACGACCGTATCCGGGTGGCCTATGTCTCGCCAGACCTGCGCGAGCACCCGGTCGGGCATCTGATGGCCGGCATCTTCGAGCGCCACGACCGGGGCCGTTTCGAGACCATTGGCGTCTCGCTCGGGGTCGACGACGGCAGCCGTCTGCGCGAGCGCATGACCCGCGCCTTCGACCAGTTCCTCGATGCACGGCAGATGACCTCCGCGCAGATCGCCGCCTGGCTGCGCGAACGCGAGGTCGACATCGTCATCGACCTGGCGGGCTACACCGCGGATTCACGGGCCGACATCTTCACGCGGCGTCCGGCGCCGGTGCAGGTCAATTTCCTTGGCTATCCCGGCACGATGGGCCTGTCCTGCATGGACTACATCCTGGCGGATCGCCACGTGATTCCGCCCGAACACTGGCGTTTCTACGACGAGCAGGTGGTCTACCTGCCGGACGCCTATCTGCCACCCGCGTCCAATCTGCAGATCGCCGACCACGCGCCCAGCCGTGCCGACTGCGGCCTGCCGCCGACAGGGATGGTGTTCTGCTCCTTCAACCACGACTACAAGATCCTGCCAGCCGTGTTCGCCGTCTGGATGCGGCTGCTGCAGCAGGTGCCCGGCAGCGTGCTGTGGCTGATGTCGCGCAGCGAGCGCTCGCAGCGCAACCTGCGGGCGAGTGCGCAGGCCGCTGGCATCGACCCTGACCGGCTGGTGTTCGCGCAGCGTGTGCCGCGGGTCGAGGACCACCTGGCGCGCTACCGGGTGGCCGACCTGTTCCTCGACACCCACCCCTACAACGCCCACAGCACCGCCGCCGACGCGCTGCTGGCGGGCCTGCCGGTGCTGACGTGTTCGGGGCAGTCCTTCCCGTCGCGGGTGGCCGGGAGCCTGCTGCAGGCGGCCGGGCTGCCCGAGCTGGTCACGCACACGGTGGCCGACTACGAGCAGCTCGCCCTGGCGCTGGCCCGTGATCCGGCCCGGCTCGCTGCCCTGAAGGCCCGCCTCGCCGAGCGGCACCGTGACAGCGCGCTGTTCGACGTCGATGCCTTCACGCGGCACCTGGAGGCGGCCTACCTTGCAATGTGGCGTCAGTCGCAGCTCGGGGGTGCCCGCGATGCGTTGAGCGCACCGGCCGCAGCCGCAGCCGCATCCGCCTGAGGCCCGGTCATGTCGCACACCGTTGTCCTGGTGCCCATCTACCAGCCTGTGCTGTCGGCGCTGGAGCAGTTCTCGCTCGACCATTCGCTGCCGCTGCTGGCCGAGAAAGGGCGCGAGGTGCTGTTCATCGGGCCGAAGGGGCTGGACCTGGCCTATTACGCCCAGCGCTATCCCGGCATCGGTTTTCACGGCTACGACCCGGTCTATTTCGGCTCTATCCGCGGCTACAACCTGCTGTTGCTGGACCCCGGCTTCTACGAGCGGTACGCCGCACACGAGTTCCTGCTGATCCTGCAGACCGACGCGGTGCTGCTGCGGGACGATCTCGACCACTGGGCCGGTTTGCCGTACGACTATGTTGGTGCGCCATGGCCGCAAGGCCTGCCGGTGAAGGTCCACCTGGACCGCTTCGAGGGGGGCAACGCCAAGACCGTGCGCGCGCTGGTCGGCAATGGTGGCCTGAGCCTGCGCCGGGTGCGGGCCTGCCAGGCGCTGCTGCGCGAGTTTCCGCAGGCGGCCGAGCATTTCCGCCAGAGCGGCTCCAGCGAAGACCTCTACTTTGCGGTGATGGGCCTGCTGTCCACCGCCTTCGTGCTGCCCAATGAGCGGGTGGCCTCGCTGTTCGCGTGGGAGCTGTCGCCGGAGCACTACCACGCGATCAACGGCGTGCCGCCCATGGGCGGACATGCCTGGTGGAAATACAACCCCGCGTTCTGGGCTGGCTTCTTCTGCATGCCGCCTCCGCTGCCCGAGATCCCTGCGGCCCGCGCGGCCTGTGCGACCGATCCCGTCTCCCCTTGAGGACATCCGATGAGCAAATCCCTGGACCTGGGCTGCGGCCTGCAACCCAAGAACCCGTTCAACGCGCAGGAGGTCTACGGTGTCGACGTGCGCGACGACGCCGAGGCGCACATCGTCAAGGCCGATCTGGTGGTCGAGCCGATTCCGTTTCCGGACAGCTCATTCGAGTATGTGACGGCGCACGATTTTCTCGAACATATTCCGCGCCTGATTTACGTGCCGCAGCGCCGCAATGCCTTTGTCGAGGTCATGAACGAGATTCACCGTGTGCTCAAGCCCGGTGGCGTGTTGATGTCCTTCACGCCCGCATACCCCCATGCAGCAGTATTTCGAGATCCCACGCACATCAATTTCATCACCGAAGAAACCTTTCCGCTGTATTTCGACAACCAGTTGCGCTGGGCGTCGGTCTATGGTTTCAAGGGAAGTTTCGAGATACTCAGTCAGGAATGGCGCGGGCCGCATCTGCTGAGCCTGCTGCGCAAGGTCTGAACAGGAACATTCCCCATGAAGAACGACATCCTGGCGCTGGCCGCCAGAGGAGACATCGCCGGTGCGGCGCGCCTTGTGCGCGAAAGCCTGGCCCGAGGGGGCGCCGAGTTGCGCGACATCCGCGTGCTGAGCGCTCACTTGCTGTTCCAGGCCACGCCGTGGGACGAGATCTCCGCGCTGCTGCCGCCGGACACCAACGGCGTTGTCACTTCGGGCCTGCTGAACTCGGTGCGCAAGGGCCGGCCGCTGAACGCGCAGGACGAGCCGATCCCCTGGTTCACCTACCCGGCGATCGACTTCCTGGACAGCGTGGTGCGACCCGAATGGACGGTGTTCGAGTGGGGCTCCGGCAACTCGACGCTGTGGTGGTCTGCGCGCACGGCGCATGTGGTGTCCGTGGAGGACGACGCGGCCTGGCATGCCGAGGTGGTCAAGCAGATCCGGCCGAACAGCGCCTCGCTGTTCCGGCAAGGCAGCGACTATTTCGATGCCATCCGCGCCTATCCGGATGCGTCCTTCGACGTGATCGTGATCGACGGCTCCAGCCGCAACGACTGCGCCCGGGTGGCCCCCGACAAGCTCGCCCCCGGCGGCCTCATCGTCTTCGACAACGCCGATGGCCCGGAATTTGACGCTGGCCAGCAGTTCCTGATTGACCAGGGGTATTACCGCATCGATTTCTGGGGCCTGATTCCGTCGTATCTCTACTAGGACTTACGCAAAAGAAACTTTCAAACTCAACTGAGTTTTGAGTGCCATATTCTGATCCATGGATTGATCCGGCACCCGATGTGCACTGAAATATCTTGTTTCAACTGGCTGTTCGGATTCATTAAATATGCCTACAATTGGCTTGCCTCAACTCAACAGGAGCCATGATGAAGCCGACAAGACGCGACTACTGTCAGTTTCTGATCTCCACCCAGACCAACTATACCCAAACCTACTTCGCCGACCATCACCCGCATTTCTCGCATGACGCCATCAACCGTTACCTGCAAGACGAAAACATAACGCCTGCCATCGTCTGGGAGCAGGTGGAGAAATCCATCGAACCTGATCCGAACGCTTTCTTGCTGTTCGACGACAGCGTCTCGGACAAGAACCACTCCCATGCGATCGAGCTGGTGCGGCGGCAGTACAGCGGCAATGCCCATGGCCTGATCAAGGGCATCGGTGTGGTCAACTGCTTGTACGTCAACCCCCGCAGCGGTCGCTACTGGATCATCGACTGGCGAGTGTTCGCCCCGCAGGTGGACCACAAGACCAAGCTCCAGCACGTCCAGGAGATGTTCGACGAGGCCATGACGGGCAAGAAGCTGCCATTCCGCGTGGTGCTGATGGACTCCTGGTACGCCACCAAGGAGCTGATGGTGCACATCCATCGTGCGGGCAAGATCTTCTACTGCCCGCTCAAGAGCAATCGCCTGGTCGATGACAGTCAGGCGCAGGCGCCCTATCAGGCCGTCAGTGAGTTGCAGTGGAGCGACCAAGGCGCCGCGCACGGCAAGCTCGTCAAGGTGAACAAGTTTCCAGGCAGCCTCAAGGTCAAGCTGTTTCGGGTGGCGACGGGAAACGGTCGCACGGAATGGGTGGTGACCAATGATCTGGAACAGACTTCGGTGGACGACACGCGAGAGATCTGCGCGATCAGGTGGAAGATCGAGCAGTATCACCGGGAGGTCAAGCAGGTGCTGGGCATGGAGAAATGCCAGTGTCGATCTGCCAGGGCGCAGAGGAATCACATTGCCTGTGTCATCTTGGCGTGGAACCATCTGTCCGCGCTGGCCAGAGACATGAGGACGAATATCTACAGCATCAAGAAGGCGATGATGTCGAATTACATGCGGCAGGAAATAGCTCGACCGTCAGTGCCGATGGCGTACATTTGAGATGGCTACAAAAGTCCAAGCTCTGTGCTAACTGAGTTCAACTTGCGTAAGTCCTATCTACAAGAACTGCACCTCGGTGTTTTTCCGGGATCCGGCGCTATTGCGGCGCACGTCGGTGCCGTCGCGCCACCACTCCTCGGTGGGGATTTCCTGTTTCCAGGCCATGGGCCGCGCCCATCGCACCCCGGAGATTTGACCGGCAAAACCCGTGCTGCTTGGACCGGCGCGGGCGCAGGGGCTGCGGCACCATCGACGGACACGAACGGACCCGTCCCATGAGCATCCACGATCGAACCGTCAGCCTGGTCACCGGTGGCGCCGGCTTTCTCGGCTCGCACCTGTGCGAGCAATTGCTGGCCCGCGGGCACGAGGTGATCTGTGCCGACAATTTCTTCACCGGCACGCGCCGCAACGTCGAGCACCTGATCGGTCACCCGCGCTTCGAGCTGATGCGCCACGACGTGACGTTTCCGCTGTTCGCCGAGGTGGACGAGATCTACAACTTCGCCTGCCCCGCGTCGCCCGTGCATTACCAGCACGACCCGGTCCAGACGACCAAGACCAGCGTGCACGGCGCCATCAACATGCTCGGCCTGGCCAAGCGGGTGAAGGCCAAGATCCTGCAGGCCTCCACCAGCGAGGTCTACGGCGACCCGCAGGTCCACCCGCAGCGCGAGGACTACTGGGGCCACGTCAACCCCAACGGCATCCGCTCCTGCTACGACGAAGGCAAGCGCTGCGCCGAAACGCTGTTCTTCGACTACCACCGTCAGCACCAGCTGCGCATCAAGGTGCTGCGCATCTTCAACACCTACGGCCCGCGCATGCACCCCAACGATGGCCGCGTGGTGTCCAACTTCATCGTCCAGGCATTGCAGGGCCAGCCGATCACGCTCTACGGCGAGGGGTTGCAGACGCGCTCCTTCTGCTATGTGGACGACCTGATCGACGGCGCGCTGCGGCTCATGGGCACGCCCGACCAGGTGACCGGCCCGATCAACGTCGGCAACCCGGTCGAGGTGACGATCCGCGAACTGGCCGAGACCATCCTGCGCCTGACGGGCTCGGCCTCGCCGCTGGTGTTCCGTCCGCTGCCGCAGGACGACCCGATGCAGCGTTGCCCTGACATCACCAAGGCCCGCGAGACGCTGGGCTGGGCGCCCCGGGTGCAGCTGGAGCAAGGCCTTGCACGCACCATCGACTACTTCGAGCGCCTGCTGAGCAGCAGCACCGGCCCGCTGCCGCACGGGCTGCAGCCGTCCGCCACCCCCGTGGCCGCAGCGATCCAGACCCCGGCCCTTGCGGCCTGAGACATTCCCGAACCGATCCGCAGGTGCGTTCATGACCCAGTCCGTCCTTTCGGCTTCCGTCCAGATCAGCGAGCGCTTTCTCGGCCTGCCCGACCGCGGCCTGCCCGCGCGCCACAGCACCGAGCTGATGGCCCACGCCCAGAGCGATGCGCTGTTCCACCTCGCCGCCGCCAAGCAGCTGCGCACCCGCCAGCTGCAGATGCATTTCGGGGGCCGGCGCATCGAGCGGGTGTTGATCTCGGCCAACCTGAGCGGCTTCACCTACCAGCGCCCGGGCTGCACTGTCGAGTTCCTTCCCAAGGGGTTTTTCCAGCCCGCCGATGCCACCACCCGCGATGCCCGGGTGGCCCACCTGCGCGATGCGGTGGTGATCGTCAACAACAACGACGTCGGGCTGGACAACGGCGGCCCCGCGTTTGCGGACCTGTTCAGCCGCTGCGAGCACACCGTCTTCGCCGCCTGGGACTGGGACAACCACCATTGGCTCGACCTGAGCACGTTGCTGGCGGCGCACAGCGACGTCTACGCACCTGCGCACCACGAACACCTCTATCTGCTGAGCCGCTACAACGCCAACATCGCCGGGCCGGTCTATTGCGGCTCGGTGCAGTGGCCGCGCTCCTTCCTGGCGCAGCAGCTGCCGCAGATGCTGCAGGCCGAACGCTCGGATCTGCCGCTGGGCATGCACATCCCCTATGCGCCGTTTGCCTTCCGCAACCGCGTGGTGACGACGCTGGGCCAGCATTTCCCCTCGGTCGGCTTCAGCGACCGCAGCTTCCACGTCCGCACCCCCGCCGAGCGCCTGGCCGAGTGGACCGCGCACAAGGCGCACTGGATCGTGCCGGTGCTCAACGACGTGCCGATCCGCATCTTCGACGCGCTGATCTCCGGCGGCATCCCGATCGTGCCGGACGCGCTGCGCCACCTCGCGCCGGTGCGCGACCTCGACCCGCGCCACATCGTCTTCTACGGCCCGCACGATGTCATCGCGCCGCAGGCCGTGGTCGCGCAGGCCAACGCCCTGTTCGACGACGGCGGCGCCGACCAGCTCGTCGCCCGCCACCGCCACGCGCTCGACCACCACCACGGTGACCAGAAGATCGACCAGATGCTCGATGTGGTGCGCCGCCAGTTCGGATTCCTGGCATGACGGACACCGCTGCGGCAGACGACACGCTGCTGTCCGCCGCCCTGTGGCTGTGCCACCACCACGGCATCGAGCGCAGCCGCACCTCGCTGCTGTCCCCGCTCGGGCTGGTGCCGCCGCTGAACGCCGCGACGGTGCAGCAGGTGCTGCGCGAGGCGGGGTTCCAGACGGCGCTGGTGCAGCGTGATCCGGCGCAGGTGCTCGGGCTGCTGCTGCCGGTGATCCTGCTGCTGCAGGACGGGCAGGCCTGTGTGCTGGTCGCCCGCGAGGAACATGCCGGCGGACTGCAGTTCCGCGTCTTGCTGCCCGGGGCGGAGGGAACGCAGTCCGTCGAGCGCTGGCTGGACGTGGCGGAGATGCAGGCGCAGTCCAGTGGACAGGTGCTGATCGCCATGCCCGCGCTGGCCGCCGGGCCCGACGGCGAAGGCGCCCCCGGACCGGCGGGCCAGACCGGCGACACCGGCCACTGGCTCTGGCAGACGCTGCGCCGCTACGTTCCTTATTACCGCGGGGCGATGCTGGCCGCGATGCTCAGCAATGTGCTGATGCTGTTCACCGGCTTGTTCACCTCGGTGGTCTACGACCGCGTGATCCCGCACCAGGCGATGACGACGCTGTGGGCGCTGGCGACCGGGGCGGGGCTGGCCGTGGCCTTCGACCTCGCCGCGCGCCAGCTGCGCAGCCATCTCATCGACCACGCCGGCCGCAAGGCCGATCTGGCGCTGGGCGCGAAGCTGTACCGCCAGTCGCTGTCGATCCGGCTGGAGCACCGCCCGGACTCGTCCGGCTCGTTTGCCCACCACATGGCGCAGCTCGAAGTGGTGCGCGAGTTCTCCACCTCGGCGACGATGTCGGCGCTGAGCGATCTGCCCTTCGTGCTGCTGTTCATCGGCGTGACCTGGCTGATGGCGGGGCCGCTGGCGCTGGTGCTGGTGGTGGCGGTGCCGCTGATCCTGCTGCTGACGGTCGGGGTGCAGCACTGGCTGCGCCGCTCGATGACGGCGCAGCAGCGGCAGATGGCCGACATGCAGGGCCTGCTGGTCGAGTCGGTCGAGGGCATCGAGACCATCCGCGCCTGCGGTGCCCAGGGCTATTTCCAGCGCCAGTATGAAGAGGCCAATGCCGCCGCGGCGCAGGCCTCGCTGCGGGCACGCACGCTGTCGAGCTGGGTCAGCAACGTGACGATGGTGTCGCAGCAGCTGGTCACGGTGGTGATGCTGGTCTGGGGCGTGCACCTGATCCGCGACGGCCAGCTCACCGGCGGTGCGCTGATCTCGGCGGTGATGTTCGCCGGCCGGACCGTGGCGCCGCTGGGCAGCGTGGTCGCGCTGGCCTCGCGTTACCAGGGCGCGCGGGCGGCCCTGCAGATGATCGACCAGATGATGGCGCTGCCCGTCGACCGCGAACCGGGCCGGCGCTATCTGGCCTCGCCGCAGATCCAGGGCGCGCTCGGCCTGCGCGAGGCGAGCTTCGCCTATGGCCAGGCCTCCACCCATCCGGTGCTCAAGGGCGTGGACCTGCGCATCCGGGCGGGCGAGCGGGTGGCCATTCTCGGCAAGATCGGCAGTGGCAAGTCCACGGCGCTGCGCCTGCTGGCCGGGCTCTACCAGCCGACGCAGGGGGCCGCGGAAGTCGACGGCATCGACCTGCGCCAGATCGACCCCGCGGACTACCGCGCCCGCGTCGGCTTCGTCGAGCAGGAGCCACGCCTGTTCCGCGGCAGTCTGCGCGACAACATCCTGCTCGGCCGCGACAGCGCCAGCCCCGAAGCCCTGTCCGACGTGCTGCACCTGACCGGCCTGGACCGTATCGCGGCCGCGCATCCGCAGGGGCTGGACATGCCGGTGGGCGAGGGCGGGGCGATGCTCTCGGGTGGTCAGCGGCAGCTCGTCGCGCTGGCGCGCTGTCTGGTGACCCGGCCGTCGATCCTGCTGATGGACGAGCCGACCAGCTCGATGGATGCGCAGACCGAACAGCAGTTCGTGCAGCACCTCAAGCGCCTGCTCGGGCCGCGCACGCTGGTGGTGGTGACACACCGGCCGGCGATGCTGGAGCTGGTCGACCGCATCGTCGTGCTCGATGGGGGGCGCCTGCTGGCGGATGGTCCGAAGGCGGCCGTGCTGCAGGCGCTGTCCGGCCAGCGCCCGGCCACTGGCCCGGCCAACCTGTCGGCTGTGCAGGCGGCGCCGACCGCTGCCGCACCGAGTCCGCCGGCCGTGGCCGCGGTCTGAGGAGGACCGAGATGCACCACATGCGGAGATCCCGATGAAAACCGGCACAGCCGCGGCAGCGTCCACCGGACGGTTTGTGCCCGGCGACGAACACTTCCTCACGGGCACGCGCCAGGCCAGTCTGGTCGAGCCCACGCCCCACGCGCTGTGGGCCATCTACTTGCTGTGCCTGATCGTGGTGGCCGCGGGAGCCTGGGCCGCGCTGTCGCCGGTGGACGTGATCACGCGCGCGCAGGGCAAGGTGGTACCCGACGGCCAGGAGCAGGTCATCGCCAGCCTGGAGGGCGGGTTGCTGCGCGCGGTGCTGGTGCGCGAGGGCGATCTGGTCGAGGTCGGTGCCGATCTGGTCCAGCTCGACCCGACCCGCGTCGCGGCCCAGCAGAACGAAGGCCGCGCGCGCCAGTGGTCGCTGCTGGGCACGGCGGCGCGGCTGTCCGCCGAGGCGAATGGCCGCACGGCACTGAACCCGCCGGCCGAGCTGCGTGCCGCCGGCGCAGCGGGGTCGGCCATCCTCGCCGCCGAGACGGACGCGCTGCAGGCCCGGCGGCGCGTGCTGGAGGACTCCGTCTCGGCCAGCCGCGGCAACATCGCGCTGCTGGAGCAGGAGCTGGCCACCGCGCGCCAGATGGCCGAGCGCGGCCTGATGTCCGAGGTCGAGGTCATGCGGCTGGACCGGCAGCGCAACGACCTGCTGATGCAGGTGCAGGAGCGGCTGAACCGCTTCCGCCAGGACGCGGCCACCGAGCTGGTGCGCGTGAACGGTGAACTGGCCCAGCTCGCGCCGCAGCAGCTCGCCAAGGTCGATGCGGTGCAGCGCACGACGCTGAAGTCACCCGTGCGCGGCATCGTCAAGAACGTGCGGATGACGACGGTGGGCGGTGTGGTCGGCGCGGGGGCGCCGATCATGGAGATCGTGCCCCAGGGCGACCGGGTGCTGGTCGAGGCCCGGATCGCGCCCGCGGACATCGGCTTCGTGCACGCCGGCCTGCCGGTCACGGTCAAGCTGAGCACCTACGACTACTACACCTACGGCGGGCTGGAGGGCACGATCGAGGTCATCAGCCCCGATGCGCTCGGCGAGGACCGTCCCGGCGCGTCGCAGGACAGCACGTACTACAAGGCCCGCATCCGCGCCGACGCCTCGCGGCTGCGCACCGCCACCGGTCGGCCGCTGACCGTGCTGCCTGGCATGACTGCCTCGGTCGAGATCCGCACCGGGGAGCGCAGCGTGCTGGAGTTCCTGGTGTCGCCGATGCTCAAGGGGCGGGAGGCGTTCCGTGAGCGGTGAGACGGTCCTGCCGACCCGCCTTCGGCCCACATCCGTTGCGGCACGGCTGATGCCTTGGCTGCTGTGCTTGGCCAGTGCACTGGCCAGCATCGGTGTCCGCGCCGCCGCACCGGATTGCGCTGAAGTGCCTGCCGCCGAGTCGACATCCGCCATGGCGGGTGCAGGCGAGGGCGAGGATGTGCTGCCCTCGCTGGCGTCTCTGGCGCGTGACGCCCTGGCCCAGAGTGCCGAGGTGCGCGGGGCGCAGCACGGGAGCCGCGCCGCCCGTTTCGACCTGGACCAGACCGCCGCCGCCGCCCGACCGGCCATCGGCCTGAGCAGCGGACTGGGATTGGCCCAGTCTGCCCAGGACGGCGCCACCCGCCGCGAAGGCCGCACCAGCAGCCTCGCGCTGAGCGTGACGGCGCCGCTCTACGACGGCGGACGGCTGGACGCGCTGGTGCAGTACCGGCAGCGCATGGCAGAGGCGGGCGAGGTCAACATCGGCTCGGTCCGCGAGCGGGTGGTGCGCGAGGCCGTGGTGACGGTGCTGGAGCGCAACCGCTACACCGCGCAGGTCGCAGTCCACGACCGGCATGTCGCCAAGATGGCCTGCCTGGTCCGGATGATGGAGCAGGTGGTCGAGCTGGACCGGGGCCGCAGCAGCGAACTCACCCAGGCGCGCGTGGGACTGCGCCAGGCGCAGCTGGTCCGCGAAGATGCGCTCACCGCCCGGCGCCAGGCGCAGACCCGGCTGCAGCAGCTGGTGGGCGGCCCGGCCATCCTGCCGTGGTCGGATGCGGGGCGACCGCTGCAGGACGTGCCTGCGCTGGCGCAGGTGGTCGATGAGATGGGTGCCAGTCCGGACGTGCAGCAGCTGCGTCTGCAGGCCGAGGCCATGCTCGCCTATGCCCGCGCCAGCCGTGCGGAAACGGCGCCACAGCTGCGCTGGCAGGCCGGGACGAGCCAGTCCCGTGCGGTGCATGCCGACGCCACCAGCTGGAATGCCGGACTGACCCTGAACCTGACGCTGGCCGATGGCGGTGCCGCGATGGCGGGCAGTAACGCAGCGGCCGAGCGGGCGCTTGCCGCCCGGCGGCAGGAAGAGGCGCTGATCGAGGAGCGCATCCGGACGGCCACCGCCTTGCACGACGCCGCCGTCAGCGCCCGCACACGCACAGCCCAGATCACCGAGGTGCTCAAGGACAGCGAGCAGGTCCGCTCGGCCACCTACGCGCAGTGGGCACGCCTGGGCCGGCGCTCGCTGTTCGACCTGATCTCGGCCGAGGCCGAGCACATGCAGCTGCGGCTGGCGGAGGTCAATGCACAGCACGACGCCTGGGCTGCGGTGGCGCAGATGCGCAGCGCGGGCGCCGGGTTGCTGCCGTGGCTGGCGCCGGAGCTGGCCCCCGTCGGCGGGCGCTGAGCGGCTGGGTGGGGGTGGCTGGGTGGGGGTGGCTGGTCGCGCGGGGGCGTGCCGGTTCAGAAGTCGGGGCCGGCGGGCCGTTGGCGCAGTCGACGGGCGTCGTGCCCCTTGTGCCACAGGCGCATGAGGAGCCGTGCAGCGCGCGCCAGCACATGGTCCAGTGCCGTGCGCCAGTCGCTGGACACACTGGAGATGACCACCGATCCGGCGCCGTGGGTTCTGAGTTCCAGCTGGCAGCGCTTGTCGATGCCGCCGCGCGGACCGTTCTCGTCCGAGAACTGCACTTCGGCACGCGGCACCAGCCCGCCCATGCGCCGGAACGCGAAGCGCACACGGCGCTCGGTCAGATCGCGCAGTGCGGTGGCGTGTGGATCACGGGACTTGAAGAGCACTTGCATCGCGGGATCTCCATCGGTTATCGGGTGAAAGACAGGGGGACTGTGGCCTGCCTCGGTGACCCGGAAAAGCAGCCTTTCAGGAAGCGGGGCATCGGATAAACCTGAACAAGACGCCCAGATGCTCAGACGTCCAGCCCTGGTGCCGGGCGGTGCGCCTCAACGGGACGCGGGTCTGGCGGCACTGGCGTGTGCCGCGGCGATGACCTGCAGCACCAGCGGGTGGTGCTGCCCACGGCGCGAGCGGATGGCGTGGATCTCCTCCTTCACCCCATCGCAGCGCCCGAGCAGGCACAGCCCCGGCATCAGGCCCACATCGTCCGCGCCCAGGCTGCTGACCGGGAACACCCCCAGCCCGCGTGCAGCGAACACGGCCAGCAGCGCGCTGTCCTCGAATTCGCCGACGATCTGTGGCCGCAGGCCCTTGGACTCGAACCAGCGGTCCAGGCTCGGGCGCAGGGCTGAATGTCCTGTCGGCAGCAGCACGGGCAAGCGGTTCAGCGATTGGGGAAACTGCGCCACGGTCTCCGGGTGCACATGCACGGCCGGGCCGTACCACTCCACCGGGGACTCGACGAGCCGTTCGCTTGTCAGGCGGAGATTCGGGTTGCGGGGCGCCGGTTGCCCGGCCAGCACCAGATCCAGGTGGTGGAGCGCCAGTTCAGCCAGCAGCTGCTCGAACTCGCCTTCGTGACAGACCAGCCGCAGCGCGGGGGTGTCCAGCACGGACTCCAGCAGCGCATGCGCCGCCAGCTTGGAAATCCCGTCCGACAGCCCGACGGCCAGACGGGCGATCTGTCCATTCGCCGCGGCACGGACCTCCTCGGGAATCAGCTGACCCAGCTGGAAGATCTCTTCGGCGCGGGCGAAGGCGGCCTGGCCCGCCTCGGTCATCGTGACGCCTCGCCCGGCAGGCTTGAGCAGCTGGTGGCCCAGCGCCTTTTCGAGTTCGCGCACCTGCGCGCTGATGGTCTGCACCGCCATGTCCAGTCGCTCGGCTGCCCGGGAGAAGCCGCCCTCCTTGGTGACGACCCAGAAGTAGTACAGATGACGGTAGTTGAGCATGTGCGGTTCACATCGGAAAAACAGAAGTCTATTTCTGATTGGTGCTGGTTTCATCTACCGCCGAACTGACAAAGACTGCGGCCTGTCGTGACGCAACCAAAATGGATCGATCATGTTCTACGCACTCAGCTGGGCGGTGGTGTTCAGCCTTCTCGCACTGTGGTCACTTGCCGCCTGGGCCTTGCATGGCATTGCCGTGTGGACGATTTCGAATGCGGGTGTGCTGACCGGGGCTGCATCGGGCGTCGAGACACTTCGCCTCCCAGAGTGGCTGGTGCCCTGGATTCCGCCGGAGACCGTGCAGGCGATCACGGCCCTGTTCGCGGGTCTCGCCCCCACCATCGACAGCGTTCTGCAGGCCATGCCGCTGCTGGCGGATGGTCTGACCATCGTGTCCTGGGTGATCTGGGGTCTTGGCGGCATGCTGCTGGTCCTGCTGGGGGTCGGACTGCATCTGCTCATCGCGCTGTGGCGCAGCCGCGGCGGCAGTGCAGCGGTACCGCAGCGCTCGCAGGTGACCGCATGACCAGACGCTTCAGTGACTTGCTGCGCCGCGACTGAATGCCTGCACCGCAGTTCGATCCGGCGGCACCGCTGCAGTTCGTGGTCAACGCCGCCGCAGGCAGCAATGCCGCGGCCTCGAAGCGCGAGATCATCGAATCGGTGCTGCAGGCGCAGGGGCGGCGTGGAGAGCTGGCGTTCTGCACGCCTGCCGATCTGGCGCGGGTGGCGCGCGTGTCGGCACAAAAGGCCTTGTCGACCCGCACCGCCGTGGTCGCCGTCGGCGGCGACGGCACGCTCAATACCGTGGCGCAGGCCGCACACGCGGCAGGCTGCGCCATGGGCGTGGTGCCACAGGGCACGTTCAACTACTTTGCCCGCACACACGGCATCCCTGCAGACCCCGCCCAGGCGGTCCGCCTGCTGCTGCATTCGGTGCCAGCCCCGGTCCAGGTGGCTGGCATCAACGACCGTCTGTTCCTGGTGAACGCCAGCCTCGGGCTCTATCCTGACCTGCTGGAAGACCGAGAGGCCTACAAGGCCCGCTTCGGTCGCAGCCGCTGGGTGGCGTTCGTGGCGGCCTGCACGACGCTGCTGCGGGCACAGCGCCAGTGGCGTCTGCGCATCGAGACGGGTGGCACGGTGCGCGACGTGCACACCTTGACGCTGTTCGTCGGCAACAACCGCCTGCAGTTGCAGCAGCTGGGCGCGGAGCCGGAAGACACCATCGCGGGCACGCCCGGGGACGGCAGCATGGCTGCGCTGGTGCTGCGGCCCATCGGAACGCTGTCGATGATCGGGCTGATGCTGCATGGCGCAATGGGCCGGCTGGGGGAAGCCGCTGGCGTGGAGCGCTTCGAGTTCGACCACCTGGTGGTCAGGCCCACGCTCCCGCAGGGCCGCCGCGGGGTGAAGGTGGCCTTCGACGGCGAGGTGACGACGATGCGTGCGCCGCTCGATTTCCGTGTGCTCGCCAAGCCCCTGTACCTGCTGGGGCCGCAGCGCAGCACGGCCACGGCCGAGGCGGTCTCCCGGGCCGAGGACGCTGGCGCATGAGCATCTTGCTGCAGATTTCCGACACGCACTTCGGCACCGAGCAGGCTCCAGTCGTCGACGCACTGACCCGGATCGTGCGCCAGCAGAGGCCCGACATGCTCGTGCTGTCGGGGGACATCACGCAGCGCGCCCGCCCGGACCAGTTCCGGGCGGCACGCGCGTTCGTGGACAGCCTTGGTGTGCCCATGCTGGCCATTCCCGGCAACCACGACATTCCCCTGTTCGACCTGTGGACCCGCCTGCGCCATCCCTATGGGCGCTACACCGCCGCGTTCGGCACAGATCTCGAGCCCGTGCACCGCTCGCCGGATCTGCTGGTGGTGTGTGTCAACACCACGCGGCCCCGGCGACACCAGCATGGCGAGGTCTCCGCACTGCAGGTCGACCGTGTGGCCCGGCTTCTGGAGCGGGCCGAGTCCGCGCAGCTGCGCGTGGTGGTGGTGCACCAGCCTGTGGCGGTGACCCGCGCCGAAGACATGCCCGACCGGTTGCACGGCCATGCGGTCGCTGTGCAGCGCTGGGCCGAGGCCGGCGCCGACCTGGTCATGGGCGGGCATATCCACCTCCCCTTCGTGCTGCCGCTGCACGGACTGGCGCGTCCGCTGTGGGTCGTGCAGGCCGGCACAGCGGTCTCTTCACGGGTTCGCGATGGGGTGCCCAACTCGGTGAACCTGCTGCGCTGGGGCGAGGATGCCGCGCCCGGGTGCTGCCAGATCGAGCAGTGGGACTACTCGGCCGGCGACCAAGCCTTCTTGCGGGCCAAGGTCAGCGAGGTCCGGCCCGCCAGGACATGAACATGAGTTTCAGAACAGGAGTCGCTCCATGCGCCGCTACCCCCACAACAGCCCCGAAGCCGCCGCACGCATCGTCGCGCTGGTCCTCATCTCCGACGGTCAGGTGTGCCGCTCCGAGTTTGACGTCCTCACGCGACTGGGCGCCGAGCGTGCACTCGGCCTGGAGCCGCAACTGCTGCCGCACATCGTCTACACGCTGTGCGAAGAACTGCTGGCGGGCGGGGATGGCACAGGTTCGTACATGGGGAAGATCGACGACAGCACCCTGGCCGCATTGATGGCCGAGATCTCGGACCCGGTGCTGCAAAGGACGGTGCTGCGTCTGTCCCTGGCCGCCGCGCAGGCCGATGGCCGCCTGGCCGACGGCGAAGTCCTGGTCGTGGACGCCGCACGGCGCCACTGGCATCTCGTCGACGGCGAGGAGCCGAGCGACACGAAAGCGGCCCGCCGCCGCGCGTCCTGACCGACACCGATTTCAACCGGAGCATTCGATGATCTATGCAGCCCTCAAGGCCGTTCATGTGCTGGCCATCCTCGTGTGGATCGGTGGCATGGTGTTTGCCACGCTCTTCCTGCAGCCAGCAGTCGCTCGGCTCGACCCGCTGGTGCGGCTGCGCCTGATGCACGATGTGCTCGGCCGCTTCTTCCAGGCGGTGCTGGTGGCGTCGCTGCTGACGCTGGCCAGCGGGGTCTGGATGCTGGGACGTGTCGCCAAGCAAGTGGTGCAGTCGGGTGGCAGCTTCGAGATGCCGCTGGCCTGGACCGTCATGGCGGTGCTTGGCGTCGCCATGGTGGCGATCTTCATGCACATCCGCTTTACGCTCTACAAGAAGCTCGGCCAGGCCGTGGCGGCGTCCGACGGGGTGGCCGGTGGAGTGGCCCTGGCGCAGATCCGCACCTGGGTTTCGGTCAATCTCGGGCTGGGATTTGTCGTGCTGCTCGTGACGCTGATGCGCTGGACGACCTGAGTCGGGACGGGCCGGACCGGGCCGGTGAACGTGGGTTCTCGTCCTGGCGGAAGCTCAGGGATTCGAACCCTGGAACCCTTGCGGGTTGCCGGTTTTCAAGACCGGTGCAATCGACCACTCTGCCAAGCTTCCTGGACCTGCTGCAGGGCCGCCATTGTGGCAGAACTTCAGTGCGGGGCCTGCGCCTGCGGGCAGTCGACCCAGACCTGTTCACGCCGCCCGCCATCCACGCGCGCGGCCGTGAGGCGGCCGCCCCAGACGCAGCCGGTGTCGAGTGCCAGCAGGTCCGGGCGTTCCATCGGGCCGAGCGTGGACCAGTGGCCGAAGGCGATCGGCGTGCTGGCGGTGGCACGGCCAGGCACGTCGAACCAGGGCATCAGGTGTGACGGAGCGGCATCGGCGCCTTCCTTCAGCTGGAAATCGAGCGTGCCATCGGCCGCGCAGAAGCGGATCCGCGTCAGCACGTTGACCACGAAGCGCCAGCGGTCCGCACCCTGCAGCGTGTCGTCCCAGCGCGCAGGCTCGTTGCCATACATCACCTGCAGGAACGCAGGCAGCTCGGCGCTCTGCAGCAGGGCTTCCACCTCGGCCGCCAGCGCGAGGGTCTGCGCGGCATTCCACTGCGGCGCCACGCCGGCATGCACCATCAGCCAGCCGTGGTCCTGCACGGCCAGACGCTGGTGGCGCAGCCAGTCCAGCCAATGCGCGCGCCGCGGGCTGTCCAGAATCTCGCCAAGCGTGTCGCTGCGGTGCGCGCGCCGCACGCCGTGGGCCACGGCCAGCAGGTGCAGGTCGTGGTTGCCGAGCAGGCAGGTGGCCGCCTCACCGAAGCCGGCCAGCCGCTCCAGTACCTGCAGAGAGCACGGCCCTCGGTTGACGAGATCGCCCAGCAGGTAGAGCCGATCGCGCGAAGGCGAGAAGTCGAGGGTGGCCAGCAGTCGCTCAAAAGCGTCACAGCAGCCTTGCAGATCGCCAATCAGGTAGTCCATGGCGCGGATTCTGCTACGCTCTTCGCGCCTCAACTTCGGGCGCGAAGGATTTTCGTGCCTCCCATGGACCTAGCTCTGCTTTTTGTTCTGATCCTGATCAATGGCGTCTTCGCCATGTCGGAGATGTCCCTCACGGCCAGCCGCAAGGCCCGTCTGCAGGTGATGGCCGAGACCGGCGACGCCGGTGCCCGCACCGCGCTTGACCTGCACGACAGCCCCACCCAGTTCCTCTCGACGGTCCAGATCGGCATCACCTCGATCGGTGTGCTCAACGGGATCGTGGGCGAGGCGGCCTTCGCCGGTCCTGTGGCCGACTGGCTGCAGGCCACCCTGCGGCTCCAGGAGGCGGTGGCCGATGTGATCGGCACCGGCCTGGTGGTGGCGATCATCACCTTCATGACCATCATCTTCGGTGAACTGGTGCCCAAACGGGTTGGCCAGATGTACCCCGAAACGGTGGCCCGGCTGGTGGCGCGTCCGATGCGGGGCCTCTCGGTGGCCGCCAGTCCCTTCGTCAAGCTGCTGGCCGGCTCGACCCAGGCCGTGCTCGGTCTGATGGGGGTGCGCGAAAGCACCAACCGCGGCGTGACCGAAGAGGAGATCGCCGCCAGCCTCGAAGAGGGCCTGGACGCTGGCGTGATCGAGGCGCATGAGCACCAGATGGTGCGCAATGTCTTCCGTCTCGACGACCGCCAGATCGGCTCGATGATGATCCCGCGTGGCGACATCGCCTGGCTGGAGGTGTCGGCCAGCCGCGAGGAGATCCTGTCCGGGCTGACCGAGCACGGCCATTCGCGCTACCCGATCTGCCGCGGGGGGCTGGACGAGGTGCTGGGGGTGGTGACCGCGCACCAGCTGCTGATGCAACTCGCCGCCAGCCGCGAGATTTCGCTGATCGACTCGATGCAGCCGCCCGTGTTCGTGCCGGAAACGCTCTCGGGGATGGAGCTGCTGGAGCATTTCCGCGGCTCGCCGGTGCAGATGGTGTTCGTCGTGGATGAATACGGCGAGGTGCAGGGCGTGATCACGCTGCGCGATGTGCTGGAGGCCATCACCGGCGAGTTCACGCCGCACCTGGCCGAGGACGCCTGGGCTGTGCAGCGCGAGGACGGCTCTTGGCTGGTGGACGGGATGATCCCGGTGCCGGAACTCAAGGACCGCCTGGGCCTGAAGCAGCTGCCCGACGAGGACCGCGGCCGCTACAACACGCTGGCCGGCATGGTGATGCTGCTGCTCGGGCGCCTGCCGCAGACCACGGATTCGGTGGAATGGGCCGGCTGGCGCTTCGAGGTGGTGGACCTCGATGGCAAGCGTGTGGACAAGGTGCTGGCCAGCCGCACCGGTGACGATGAAGGACTGATCGAATGACCGCTTCCTCTGCCACGCTGTACCGGCAGCCGGTACAGCTGACCCGTGATGCGCATGCGGGTTGTCGTGTCGCGCCCGTGTGCGACTGGGGCATTGCCCGGGGCCTGAACGCGGTGCCCCTGACCGCCATCGAGTGCACTGAAGCAGCCCGCGAGTTCCCGATCGCCTTCGTGCCGGCCGGCCAGGACGCGCAGGGCCGGGTGCGGGTGTCGCCGGTGGCCTTGCTGGGGCTGCGCGAAGGCGAGAACCTGTTTGTCGGCCCGTCCGGCGAATGGCTGGCCACCTACCTGCCCGCCTTCCTGCGCCGCTTTCCCTTTGCCTACACGGACAACGGGGCCGGGGCGCTGGATCTCGTGGTCGATGCCGCCTGGCCGGGCTTCGGCGGTGACGCGGGCGAGGTGGTGCTGGACGCGGCGGGCGAACCGACGCCAGTGCTGCAGGCTGTGCGCCAGCTGCTCGACAACTTCGAGCGCGAGACGGTGCGCACCCGTGTGTTCTGCGACCGGCTGGTGGCGCTGGACCTGCTGCGCGGCGGCGAGATCCAGGGCACCTTGCCGGATGGCCAGCCGCTCAACGCGGGTGGCTTCTACATGGTCGACGAAGCCCGGCTGGCCACGCTACCGGACGAGGCGGTGATCGAGCTGCACCGCCTGGGCCTGCTGGGACTTCTCCACGCCCACCGGGTGTCGATGGGCCACGTGCAGACGCTGGCGCGCCGCCTGGGCGTTCAGTGAACGGCTGAACCCGCGCGGCGGCGACTCCAAGCGAGCAGGGCCACCACGGCCGCCAGCCCCGCCAGCCAGCCGCCGTTCATCGCACCGCCGCCGCCGTCCGAGGCCACGGCGTCGTTGGCATCCGGCCCGCAGACCGCGGCCGGCGCCGGGCCGGTGCGCAACACGGCTGCACTGCGGCTGGTGGCGCCGCTGCTGTCGGTGACGGTCAGCTCCACCGTCGCCAGCCCGCTGCCGAGCGCACCCAGCAAGGCCACGCTGCCCGTGGTGCTGCCGCTGAAGCCGGCCAGGGCGGCACCGTCCGTGATGCGCCACTGGTAGCCGGTGAGGGTGCGGCCCGTGCCGGGTCGGGAGCCGCTGGCATCCAGTGTGGTGTTGCCGTTCAGCGCAATGCGCGTGCTGCCGTCCCCCAGCCGGGCCACCAGCGAGGTGCCGACCGCCGCGCGCACGGCGGCGCCCGCATCCAGCATGCCGGCGCCGCAGGTGCTGGTGGTGCAGTGGCATTCGATCTGCGAGACGCGGGTGTCGGTGCTGCAGGCTGGTGCGGTGGCGCCTGCGGGGCGTGCCGGAAAGGCCCGCGCGGTGGACTGCAGCAGTTCGAGTGCGCGGCTGGGGGTGAGCGTCGGTTGTGCCGACAGCATCAATGCGACCGTGCCCGACACCAGCGGTGCGGAGAAACTGGTGCCTAGACCCGCCGTGCCACTGCCCGTGGTGTAACTCGGACAGGCCGGTCCGGTCGTGCCGGTGTTGGTCGTGCTGAGCACCGGATAGAGACACTCGCCCGTTTCGTTGACGCAGTTGCCGGCGGGGGCGGCGATCGACACTTCGGCCCCCAGGCTGGAGAATCCGCTCTTGTCGCCCGCGTGGCGCAGTCCGCCCACCGCGATCACACCGGCGCAGTTGCCCGGCAGGTTGACCTCGCCGTTGTCATTGCCTGCCGACGCGACGATGACGACGCCGGCCTGCCGCAGTTCGTTGATGGCGTCCAGATAGAGCCGGGCGATGCCCGGGCGGGTGGGGTCGGTTCCCGGGACACAGGAGCCCACCTCGCCCAGACTCAGGTTGATGACCCGCGCGGGTGTCGGGTTGTCGGGCACGCCGGACACCCGCAGCCCGCCCGCCCAGCGCATGCCGGCGACGATGTCGGCGTCGTACCCGCCACATTTGCCCAGCACGCGCACCGGCAGCACGCGCACATGGCGGCCGATGCCCGCCATGCCGCTGGCATTGTTGGTGGCCGCGCCGACGAGGCCGGCCACCTGGGTGCCATGCCAGGCGCTGTCCTGGACGCCGCAACCGGCGAAGGTCGGGGAGCTGGCGTCTTCGGACGCGGTGATCCAGTCACCCGGGTCGGTCGGGTTGGCGTCGCGGCCGTCCCCATCGTTGGAGGTGACCGCTTCGCTGACGAAGTCGTAGCCGGCGAGCAGCTTGCCGTCCAGATCCGGGTGGTTGAAGCGCACGCCGCTGTCGAGCACGGCGACGACGACGTCGGCGCGGCCGGTCGTGAGCGCCCAGGCCGATTCGGCGTTCACGGACGAGACCAGCACGGCGTTCGGGGCCTGCAGGTACCACTGACCCGCGGCGGGGCTGACACTGGCACCGCCCGTGAACAGCGGGTCACTGACCGCAGCCGCATGGGCACGGCGTCGGCGGTCCTCGACCACGTACTCGACCTGCGGATCCGCCGCCAGCGCCCGCATCAGGCTGGCGCTGCTCAGGCCAGTGGCGCGGATCACCTGGGTGTCGGCGGACACGGCAGGGCCGTCACTGAGCCGCAGCCCGGTGCGCTGGCCGAGGGCCTGGGCGCGGCGGGGTGCGATGTCGGCGCTGGCCGTGGCGGCCGCGGCGGCGGACAGCGCATTCACCGACCGTGTCGAGCGGAACTTGACGATCACGCGTGCCTCGCCCGCTGGTGTGCCGCGCAGGTCGGGGCGTGCGGGCGGACTGGCTTCCGTGCCGGCAGCGCCCGGCGAGCCGACCGTGCCAGCCAGTGCCAGCGCAGTGAGCAGCGCACGCAGGCGGGAGATCGGCGAGACAGTCGGGTTCGGTCTTGGCATGGGCAGGCGCTCGTGGACGTGGACGTGGCGTGGATGAGTGTAGGCCTCCCTTTTGTCGGCTGTGTTGCCCCCATCTGAATCCTCCGGTGCCCGGTTTCAGGGGGGACCGCTCCGATCCCCTGCTCACCGGGAGTGCGTAGTGCGCAAGGACGGCCCGGGGATGTCGATTGGTCCCCCGAACACGGGGTCGGTAACGTTGGTTACACGTGGACACCCCGCTACCATGAGGCTCGATTCGTGAGCCATCCTTTGGTATGGCGCATGAATCTGGCGTTTTCTGGCGGGTGCTGCACCGCGTCGACTAGGGGAATACAAACCATGGAACGCACGGAACGTTTCTGCAAGATCGAGATGCTCATCCGCAGCCGCGGCTGTGTGAGCTTCGCCGATCTGATGACTGAGCTGGCTGTCTCGCGCGCCACGCTCAAGCGCGATCTGGACCACCTGCGCACGCGCATGGACGCGGCCATCGTCTATGACCGCGACCGCAACGGCTACCGCTTCGAGGCCGTGGGGCGCAATGGCCGGCGCAACCTCGCCACCGAGGCGCCGGGTGTGTGGTTCAACGAGCGCGAGATCCACGCGCTGCTGAGCATGCACCAGCTGCTGGATGGGCTGGGCGTCAACGGCAGCATGGGCCGCCATCTGCAGCCGCTGCTCGACAAGCTCAACGGCATGCTCGGCACCAGCGAGACCGAGGCCCGCGAACTCACCCGCCGTGTGCGCGTGGTGCCGCCGGTGCACCGGCCGGTGCGCGGTCGGCATTTCGAGCGGCTGGCCAGCGCCGTGCTGGAGCGCCGCCGGCTGCGGCTCACGGTCGATGGCGACGACGGCGGACGCGAGCGGGACCGGGTCGTCTCGCCGATGCGGCTGGTGCATGAAGAGGGCGTCTGGTTCCTCGACAGCTGGGACCATGACCACGAGGGGCTGTGCCGCATCCCGCTGCCCAGCGTGCGCAGCGTGGAGCGGCTGGACCTGCGCGCCAAGGAAGTCTCGATGCGCGCCATCGAGGCCGAACTCGACAGCGTCCTGCACCGCAGCTGAGCCGGCCGGCTCAGGGAGGGTGGGCGATACTGCCGCCCATGCCCGAGATTGAAAGAAGCCACCCGGCGCCCGGCGCCTCCCACCGCAGCCCGATCACGCCTGGCTTGCTGGTGCTGCACGGCAACCGGCTGGAGCTGCTGCAGGAGGCGGTCTTCGCCTGGCTGGAGCGCCATCCGCTCGATCCGCTGGAGCAGGACGTGCTGCTGGTGCAGAGCAACGGCATCGCCGAGTGGATGAAGATGTCGCTGGCCCGGCGCAGCGGCGTGTGCGCGGCGACCCGCGTGGAGCTGCCGGCGCGTTTTCTCTGGCGCCTGTACCGGGCGATGCTCGGCCGCGATGGGGCGCCGGCCCGCTCGCCGCTCGACAAGGCGCCGATGACCTGGCGGCTGATGCAGGCGCTGCCGGAGTGGATCGGCGACGCGGGCTTCGAGCCGCTGGCGCAGTTCCTGGCGGCTTCGCCGGCCGCCGATGGCACGCACGACCTCGGCCGCCGGCTGCAGCTCGCCGAGCGGCTGTCCGACCTCTACGACCAGTACCAGCTCTACCGCGCCGACTGGCTCGACGCCTGGGCCCGTGGCCGCGAGGTGCTCATCCGCGCCAACGGGGTGGCCGAGCCGCTGCCCGACGACCAGCGCTGGCAGGCCCGGCTCTGGTGCCGCCTGGTCGACCGGCTGGACCCGGCCGGGCGCCGCGCGGTGCGCAGCGACGTGCACCGGCGGTTTGTCGCGGCGGTGGAGGCGGGCGACGCACCGCGCCAGCCGCTGCCGCGCCGCGTCGTGCTGTTCGGCCACAGCCACCTGCCGTGGCAGACGCTGCAGGCGCTGGCCGCGCTGTCGCAGCGGGCGCAGGTGCTGCTGGCGGTGCCCAATCCCTGCCAGTTCCACTGGGCCGACATCATCGACGGCCGCGAGCTGCTGCGCGCACCGCGCCAGCGCCACGGCCACCGCCGTGGGGTCGACCTGGGCGCCCTCCCGCTCGACCAGGCGCATGGCCAGGCCCATCCGCTGCTGGCGGCCTGGGGCCGGCAGGGCCGCGATTTCCTGCGCCTGCTTGATGCGTTCGACGACGCCGAGACCGCACGCCAGCAGTTCCAGATCCCGCGCATCGACCTCTTCGATGAGGGCGACGGCGACACGCTGCTGGCCCAGGTGCAGAGCGCGGTCCGCGACGGCCTGCCCCTGGACGAACTCGTCGAGCGGGTGCGGGGCGGCCCGCCGCGGCCCGAAGGCGACCGCGACCGCTCGATCGTCTTCCACATGGCCCACAGCGCGATGCGCGAGGTCGAGGTGCTGCACGACCAGCTCCTGCACCTGCTGGCGCACCCCGGTGCCACGCCGCTGGCGCCCCGGGACATCGTCGTCATGCTGCCGGACATCGAGCCGTATGCGCCGATCATCCACGCCGTCTTCGGCCAGCACGGCCAGCACGATCCCCGCCACATCCCCTACGAGATCGCCGACCTGCGCCAGCGCGGGCGCCAGCCGCTGCTGATGGCGGTGGAGTGGCTGCTGCGTGTGACCGCGCAGCGCTGCACGGCCAGCGAGCTGCGCGACCTGCTGGAAGTGCCGGCGCTGGCCCGGCGCTTCGGCTTGCAGGACCAGGACCGCGCGACGGCCGCCCGCTGGCTGGCCGGCGCCGGCGTGCGCTGGGGGCTGGACGCCACCCAGCGCCAGGGCCTCGGGCTGGGCGCCTGCGGCGAGCAGAACACGGGGCTGTTCGGCCTGCGGCGCATGTTGCTGGGTTATGCCTGCGGGCGCTCGGACAGCGGCGGCGCGGCGCCGCCCTGGCACGCGATCGAGCCCTACGACGAGATCGGTGGCCTGGAGTCGGAGATCGCCGGCGCGCTGGCCGGGCTGATCGACGCGCTGCGGCGCTGGTGGGCCGTGGCCTGCACGCCGGCCTCGCCGGCGCAGTGGTTCCAGCACGCCCAGGCGCTGCTGCAGACCTTTCTGGACCCGGCCGACGAGGACGACCGCCTCATGCTCGCCTCGCTGCACGAGGCGCTGGGCCGCTGGCTCGACGACTGCGAGGAGGCCGGATTCGACGCGCCGGTGACGCTGCCCGTGCTGCGCGAGGGCTGGCTCGCGGGGGTCGATGAGCCGAGCCTGAACAGCCGATTCCTCGGCGGCGGGGTGGTGTTCTGCACGCTGATGCCGATGCGGGCGATCCCGTTCGAGGTGGTCTGCCTGCTGGGCATGAACGACGGCGACTACCCGCGCCGCGCGCCGCGCAGCGACTTCGACCTGATGGCGCAGCCCGGCCAGCACCGCCCCGGCGACCGCGCCCGCCGCGACGACGACCGGATGCTGATGCTGGAGGCGCTGCTGGCGGCGCGGCGGGTGCTGTCGATCAGCTGGGCCGGCCGCAGCGTGCGCGACAACACGCCGCAGCCGCCGTCGGTGCTGGTCTCGCAGCTGCGCGACCACCTCGCAGCGGGCTGGGGCGAGGCGGTGGTGGCACGGCTGACGACCGAGCACCCGCTGCAGCCGTTCAGCCGGCGCTACTTCGAGCAGGCCGAACGTGCCGAACAGGCGAAGGGCGCGGAGGGCGCCGAGGGGCGATCCGCGCTGTTCACCTACGCCCGCGAGTGGCGCCAGGCGCATGTCGAGGCGCCGACCGAGACGGCGGCGTTGCCGCCCGCCGCCCCGCGCCAGCTCGGGGAGGCCGAGCGCAAGGCCATGCTGCCACTGACGCTGCGCCGGCTGGAGAACTTCCTGCTCAATCCCGTGAAGGACCACTTCCGCGAGCGCCTGGGCGTCGTCTTCCAGCCGCTGGAGCTGGCGGTGGCGGACGACGAGCCGTTCGACCTGAACGCGCTGGACGAGACCCTGCTGCTGCGCGAGCTGCTGGAGTCGCCCGGCGCCGAGACACTGACCGCGCTGGCCGACTGCCGCGCCGATCTGCTGGCGCGCACCGAGCGGCTGGTGCGCCGGGGTGACCTGCCGGTGGGCGGGCTGGGCCAGCGCTGGCGCACGCAGTTCGTGCAGCAGAGTGCGCCGATGGCGCTGCAGTGGAATGCCTGGCGCCGCGAATGTGCCGCGCCCGCCCAGCCCCGGCAGGTCCGCGCCGAGCTTGAAGGCCTCACGCTCGACGACTGGCTGGACGACCTGCGCCAAGCGCCCGGCCACGACCGCCCGGTCTGGCTGACGCTGGACGCGCGGCGGCTGTGCCGGCTCGACCAGAAGACCGGCGCGCTGCAGCCGCTGGCGTACAAGCTGGTGCGGCCGTGGCTGCGGATGCTGGTGGCGGGCGCCTGCGGGGTGGCGCTAGAGGGGCGCATCGTGGCGCGGGATGCCGTGCTGGTGCTCACGCCGCCGCGCCGGCCGGTGGCGCAGGGGGTGCTGGACGACCTGCTCGATGTCTGGCAGCAGGGCATGCTGCAGCCGCTGCCGGTGGCCTGTCGCACGGCGCTGGCCTGGCTGCAGCACCCCGACCAGCCCGACAAGGCGGAAGACGCCGCCCGCAGCTGCTACGAAGGCGGCCACCAGCGCAGCGGCGAGGGGCAGGACGCCGCCCTGGCACGGAGCTTTCCGGACTGGGACCGGCTGCGCGAGGGGACGGGCTTCGACACCTGGGCCGAGCGGCTGTACGAGCCGCTGCGCGCCTGGGTGGCCGATCCCGACTGCGTCGCCGTGCAGCCGCTGCCCGATGCCGAGCCCGGTGCCGAGCAGGACGACGAGGAACCCCACGATGACTGACGCCGCCCGCCCGATGTCCCTGCTGGACCCGTTCACCCTGCCGCTGTCCGGCAGCCGCCTGATCGAGGCCAGCGCCGGCACGGGCAAGACCTGGACCATCGCGGCGCTGTACCTGCGCCTCGTGCTCGGCCATGGCGACCACGGCGGGCGCCAGGCGCAGCCGCTCGGGCCGTCGCAGATCCTGGTGATGACCTTCACCCGCGCGGCCACCCGCGAGCTGTCGGACCGCATCCGCGCCCGCCTGATCGAGGCGGCGCAGTGTTTCCGTGGCACGGCCGCACCCGCCTTGCACGACACCTTCCTGCACGACCTGATCGCCGCCCACGGCGACGACCCGGCGGCCCCGGCGCGCTCGCAGGCCGCCTACCGGCTGGCGCTGGCGGCCGAGGCGATGGACGAGGCGGCGGTCCACACCATCGACGCCTGGTGCCAGCGCATGCTGCGCGAACACGCCTTCGACAGCGGCAACCTGTTCAATGAGGAGCTGGTCGCCGACGAGGCCGAGCTGCTGGCGCAGGCGATGCACGATGTCTGGCGCCGCGAGGTC
Source organism: Sphaerotilus sp. (assembly GCF_034519685.1). Lineage (GTDB taxonomy): Bacteria > Pseudomonadota > Gammaproteobacteria > Burkholderiales > Burkholderiaceae_C > Sphaerotilus. The sequence goes on from NZ_JAXHOF010000006.1 coordinate 1,487,557, forward strand.
TACCCGCTGGACAGTGCGCCGCTGGAGGCGCTGCTGGCGGTGTGGCCGTCGGTGGCGGTGATGCAGCAGCAGGTGCAGGCCCTGCTGCACCAGACCGAGCTGCTCGGCCCCGACCCGCAGCCCCAGGCCCGGCTGCGCGACTGGCTGCCGGCGCTGGTCGACGAACGCCGGGCGACGCTGGCACGCCTCAAGACGGGCTGGGCGGACAAGGCGCGCCGACTCGCCGGCTGGATCCACGCCGTGCAGCAGGGCGGGGCGAATCCCTTCAACGGCAATCTGCTGCGCGCCAGCTCGCTGGAGGCCTGGATCGGGCAGATCGTCGCCTGGGCCGACGATCCGGCGGCCACGCTGCTGCAGCTCTCCCCCGAGACCGGCCGCACCCGCCTGACGCCGGACGGCATCACCAAGGCGTGCAAGAAGGGCGCCCGGCTGCCGCCGCTGCCGCCCGAGTTCGCCGAGTTCGAGGCCCTGCAGCAGGCACTCGACACGCTGGAGCCGCTCGCCCCGCGCCTGCTGCTCCATGTCACCTACCGCGTCGCCCACCGGCTCGACCAGCTCAAGCGCCGCAGCGCCCGCTTCGGCTTCGCGGACCTGCAGGCGCGGCTCGACCATGCGCTCTCGCCCGAGGCGGGCGAGGCCGGCGAGCGGCTGCGCCAGCGCATCCTGGCGCAGTACCCGGTGGCGCTGATCGACGAGTTCCAGGACACCTCGCCGCTGCAGTACCGCCTCTTCGACCGCCTCTACCGGGTGGCCGCGCACGACCCGCACACCGCGCTGCTGCTGATCGGCGATCCCAAGCAGTCGATCTACGGCTTCCGGGGCGCCGACATCTACAGCTACCTGCAGGTGCGCCAGGCCACCGAGGGCCGCCACCATGTGCTGGGCACCAACTACCGCTCGACCCGGGCGCTGGTCGAGGCGGTCAACACCATCTTCTCGCAGGCCGAGCGGCGCTGGTCGGGCGGCGCCTTTGCCTTTGACCGGGGCGGGCCGCTGGCGCTGCCCTTCGAGCCGGTGGCGGCCCAGGGCCGCAGCGAGGTGTTCGTGCGCGGCGAGCGGGCGCTGCCCGCGCTGACGGTGCGGCTGCTCGACACCGTGCTGCCCCAGACGTCGCTCACCGATGCGCTGGCCCAGCACGCGGCCGAGCAGCTCGTCGACTGGCTGAACGATGCGACCGTGGGCTTCCGGGACGCGGCGGGCGGCTGGCAGCGGCTGGCGCCGGGGCATGTGGCGGTGCTGGTGCGCAGCCGGCGCGAGGCGGACGCCATGCGGCGGGCGCTGCTGCGGCGCGGCGTGGCGTCGGTGTACCTGTCGGACCAGGACTCGGTGTTCCAGTCGGACGAGGCCCGTGACCTGCTGCGCTGGCTGCAGGCGGTGGCCGAGCCGCTGAACGCGCCACTCGCCCGGGCCGCCTACGCCACGGCCATGGTCGTGCTGCCGATGCACGCCCTGGCGCAGCTGGTGACCGATGAGCTGGCCTGGGACGCGCGGCTGGCGCAGCTGCAGCGCCTGCGCGGGGTCTGGCAGCGCCAGGGGGTGCTGACGCTGGTGCGCCAGACGCTGCACGCCCTGGACCTGCCGGCGCGCTGGCTCGGCGACACCGAGGACGCCGACGGCGGCGAGCGCCGGCTCACCAACCTGCTGCACCTGGGCGAGCTGCTGCAGGCCGCCGCCGCCCAGCTCGACGGCGAGCAGGCCCAGATCCGCTGGCTGGCCGAGCAGATCCTCGGCGTGGGCGGGACGGGCGAGGAGCGGGTGGTGCGGCTCGAAAGCGACGCCGAGCTGGTGCAGGTGGTGACGGTGCACAAGTCCAAGGGGCTGGAGTACCCGGTGGTGTTGCTGCCCTTTGCCGCCTCCTGCCGCGAGGTGGACCGGCGCGGCCGCCGCTTCATCACCTGGGTCGACCAGGACGGCACCCGCGCCCTCGACTTCACGCTCGGCGACGACGCCATGGCCTCGGCCGAGCGCGAGCGGCTGCGCGAGGATCTGCGCCTGCTGTATGTCGCACTGACGCGGGCGCGCCATGCGCTGTGGCTGGGGGTGGGCCTGCTCAAGGCGGGGCGCTCAGGCGGCAACAAGCTGGACCGCAGCGCGCTGGGCTATCTGCTCGGCGGCGGACAGGGTGCGCTGTCGGCGGCGCTGGCGCTGCAGCGGCTGCAGGACTGGGCCAGCGCGGCGGCCGACGACGGCGAGACGGCCGTACCTGCCGGCAGCGTCTCGGTGGAGACCCTGCCCGCACGCGCCGGCTACACCCGCCTGCAGCGCGCCGAGGCGCCGGTGGCGCTGGCCGACGCCCCGCACTACACCGCCCAGTTCGACCGGCGCTGGAGCGTGGGCAGCTTCTCCGGCCTGGTGCGCGATCTGCGGGATGCCGGGGATCTCGCGAATTCGCCGGCCCCGAACACCCCGGACAGTGTCCGCGTCGAGGAGGAGGACCGCCGCTTCGTGCCCGCCTCGTCCTGGGCCACGGACCCGGCGCGGGACGAGCAGCTCCGCGAGGAATGGCTGGCCGGGCAGGGCGCCAGCAGCGACCCGACCAGCGACCCGACCGCCGAGGCCGCGTCCCGGTCGTCATTGCCCCAGCCGCAGGCGCAGGCCGATGCCGCCTGGCACCGCTTCCCCAAGGGCGCGCTGGCTGGCAACTTCCTGCACGAGCTGCTGCAGTGGCTGGCCGAGGAAGGCTTCGACCGCTGGGAGACGCCGCTGGTGCAGACCTTCGTGCGCCGCCGCTGCGAACGCCACGGCCATGGCGACCGGGCCGACGAGGTGCTGGCCTGGATGGCGGCGGTGCTGCACACGCCGCTGCCGGCGCTGGGCGGCGTGCCGCTGGCGCAGACCGGGGCGGTGCTGCCGGAGATGGAGTTCTGGATGCCGAGTGTCGCGCTGCACAGCCCCGCGCTTGACCGCGTCTGCCGCACCCACCTGCTGCCCGGCCAGCCCCGGCCGGCGCTGGTGCCCCGCACGCTGCAGGGCCTGCTGATGGGCTTTGCCGATCTCGTGTTCGAGCAGGGCGGGCGCTGGTGGGTGCTGGACTACAAGTCCAACCACCTCGGCGACGGCGATGCCGACTACCACGCCGCTGCGCTGGACGCGGCCATGCTCATCCACCGCTATGACCTGCAGGCAGCGCTCTACCTGCTCGCCCTGCACCGGCTGCTGCGCCAGCGCCTGGGCGAGCACTACGACCCGGGGCAGCACCTGGGCGGTGCGGTCTACCTGTTCCTGCGCGGGGTGCGCGGGCCGCAGGCGGGGTGTGTCGTGGTGCCGGCGCCGCTGGCGCTGCTGGAGGCGCTGGACCGCTGCCTGGACGAGGCGCCCGCTGCCCTAACCGACCCGGCCCGCTCCGCCGGTGGTCTGGATGATTCGATGGTGAACGCCTGATGCCGCCGCTCCTCCCGCCCGACCCGATCCCGGACGATCCGGCGCCCCTCGGCCCGCTGACCCCGACCGCGCTGCTGGCCGAACTCGACCGCTGGTGCGACGCGGGCTGGCTGCGCCGGCTGGATGTGGCGCTGGCGCGCTGGCTGAAGGACGAGCTGGACGCCGAGCCGACACCGGCGGCGCCGGAGCTGCTGCTCTGCGCGGCCTTGCTGGCGCAGCGCGAAAGCCGTGGCCATACCTGCATCACGCTGGAGGCGCTGCTGCACCAGCGCCGCGCCGAGGCCATCGCCCGTCCGGACGACGACGCCTGGCTGGACGGCCCGGCCGCCGCCCGCGCCGCGCTGGCGGGCGCTCTGGCGCGGCTGTCGCCCGACCTGGCCGACTGGCACCACCACCTGCGCAGCAGCGCGGCCGTGGACGACGGCACGGCCGCAGGGCAGGGGGCGTCGCCGTTCGTGCTGGACGCCGCCCCGGACGGCACCCGCCTCTACCTGCGCCGCCACTGGCGCGACGAGCAGTCCGTGGCCCGGGCCGTGCTGGCCCGCACCCATGCGGCTGCAGCGCTCGGGCACGCCAGCGCGGACACGGCCGGGGCGACCGGACACCCGCCGGAGCCGCTGCCCGCGCCGGCCACGGTGCGCCACTGGCTGGACCGGCTCTTTGGTCCGACCGAGCCGGGGGCAGCGCCGGGCGATCCGGGGGCTCCCGCCGCCCCCGACTGGCAGCGCATCGCCTGCGCCATGGCCCTGCGGGGCCGCATCGCCCTCATCACCGGCGGCCCCGGCACCGGCAAGACCTACACCGTCGCCCGCCTGCTGGCGCTGCTGTTCGCGCTGCACCCAGCGCCCGACACGCTGCGCATCGCGCTGGCCGCGCCCACCGGCAAGGCGGCGGCGCGGCTCAAGCAGTCGATTGACCAGGCGCTCGGCCAGCTCGGCGCGGCTCTGCCCGGCGTGCTGGACTGGGCGCTGCTGGCCAACCGGCTGAAGGAGGCGCTGACGCTGCACCGCCTGCTCGGCGCGCGGCCCGACACCCGCGCGCTGCGCCACGATGCCCGCCACCCGCTTGACGTCGACCTGCTGGTGGTGGACGAGGCGTCGATGGTCCACCTGGAGATGATGGCCGCGCTGCTGGCGGCGCTGCCGGAGCGGGCGCGGCTGGTGCTGCTGGGCGACAAGGACCAGCTCGCGTCGGTGGAAGCGGGCGCCGTGCTCGGCGATCTGTGCGGACCGGCCGAGCATGGGCACTACGACGCCGACAGCGTCGCCTGGATCGCCGCCTGCACCGGCAGTACCCTGCCGCCCGCGCTGCAGCACCAGGCGCACCAGCCACTGCCGGCGCTGGCGCAGCAGACGGTGATGCTGCGCGAAAGCCGGCGTTTCCAGGGCGCCATCGGCGCGCTGGCCCAGGCGGTGAACGCGGGCGACGTGCGGGCGGCCGAGGCGGTGTTCCGGCACCGCGAGCCGGCCGTGCAGCGGCTGGTGCTGACCGAGGCGCAGGCCTTGCCCGCCGTGCTGGAGCTGGCCCTGCGGGGGCGCCCGGGGGCGCCGGTCGGCTATGGGCTCTACCTGTCCGAACTCGCCCAGAAGCCCCCGGCGGGCGACGTGGCGGCCCACGAGGCCTGGGTCGTGCGGGTGCTGCGGGCGTTCGAGCGGGTGCGGTTGCTGTGTGCGCTGCGCGAGGGCGACTGGGGCGTGACGGGCCTGAATGCCCGCATCGAGGCCCACCTGCGCGGGCGCGGTGTGGTCGCGCGCCACGGCGAGTGGTACGCCGGCCGGCCGGTGATGATCACGCGCAACGACGCCGCGCTCGGGGTCTACAACGGCGACGTGGGCGTGGCCTTGCCGGGGGTGGACGGCGGCGCGAGCCTGCGGGTCTGGCGGCTGGAAGGGGAGAGCCAGCCGCCGCGCTCGGTGATGGCCAGCCGGCTGGCGGCCACCGAGACGGCGTTTGCGATGACGGTGCACAAGTCGCAGGGCTCGGAGTTCGAGCATGTCGCGCTGGTGCTGCCGCCGCACCTGAACCCGGTGCTCACGCGCGAGCTGGTCTACACCGGCATCACGCGCGCAAAAGCCGCGTTCACGCTGGTGGCGCCGGACCCCGCGGTGTGGGCCCAGGCGCTGCAGCGGCGAACGCGGCGGGCCAGCGGCCTGCCCGGACTGTTGACGTCCGGGCTGCGCTGACGTCGGCGGCGCGGTGGATCAGACCGGCGTCACGCGGAAGAGCTGGTTCGTCTTCGCGCTGGAGCAGCTCTGCTGGGTGGCCTTGTTGCCCAGCAGCAGGTCCGGCGTCAGCTCGATGCACAGGTTGCTGGAGCGGTTGCGCAGCAGCGTGAAGCCGTTGCCCAGGTCTTCCAGACGCCAGTGCTGCAGCGTCAGGCCGTTGTGCCTGCCGCTGGTGATCTTCAGGCCGATCAGCTGGAGGGCCGAGCCCTGCAGCAGCGAGGCGTTGTGCTGCATCACCAGACGCATGCTGCCATCGGCTTCCGGAAGGATCTGGAAGCGCTGGTTGCTCGCGGTCGTGCAGCCCTTGCCCTGCAGGTCGGCCGTCAGCAGCGTCAGCAGCGAGGTGTTCGGCGCCAGGCATTTGCCGCCCGGGGTCTTGAGCTGCACGACCGGCTGACCGGAGTGGTGCGTGTTCAGGAAGTTCGCCGGCGTGGCCGACTTGCTGTAGCCCGAGGCGCCCACCGCGGGGATGGTCAGCATGCTGTCCACGGCCCGGCCGGTGCCGTCGTTGGTGACGGCGTTGGTCGAGCCGGCGTGGCCGTTGGGCACCAGGAGCTGCGGGTGGTCGAACGGCGCGGCGTGGAAGCGCACGCGGTCGTCGGTCAGCGCCTTCATGAACTCGACCAGCGCGGTCTTTTCATCCGTGCTCAGGCCCAGGGTCTTGATGTCGGCGTCCAGGTCGGCGAGGTTCTGTTCGTGGAAGTTGCCGCCACGGTTGTAGAACTCCACCACCTGGTGCAGCGTGGCCGATTCGCCGTTGTGGAAATACGGCCCGGTCAATTCGACATTGCGCAGCGTCGGGGTCTTGAACTGGCCATTGACAGCGATGCGCTCGGTGGGCGAGACGGTCAGGTTGGGGTTGATGCCGACCAGCTCCCGCACGCGGGTGTTGCTGATCTGCGCCAGGGCCGAGATCGCCAGCGGGTTGCCGAAGGGATCCTTGCCGCCGGCACCGAGGTCGTCCAGCGTGGGCCGCACGCCGATGTTGTAGAAGCCTTCGTCGTAGACCGCCACTGCGCCATTGCCCATCGGCATGCGCGCCATCGGGGTGGCGAGCATCTTGCGGACGCTGGCGTTGGTGAATTCCGCACCTCCGTGGCAGCTCGCACACTGGCCCTTGCCGAAGAACACGCCCATGCCCTGCTGCGCGCGGGTGGACATTGCATTGGAATTGCCGCCAAGGAAGCGGTCGAAGGGCGCGTCATCCGAGACCAGCGTGGCCTGGTAGAGCTGCAGCGCCAGCCCGAAGAACAGGCTGAAGTTCTGCTGCATCTGGGTGTACTGCGCAGCGGTCGGCGTGGACGTCATCGTCACCAGCGACTTGCTGCCGTCCGGGTTCACCTGGATCAGCTGGTCGCTGTTCCACCATTCGGGGCGGAAGGCCTTCTTCACCATCGCGGCGTAGTTGGCTTCGCTCAAGCCCAGGCCGGAGCTGTGGCGGCGCCCGGCCAGCACGCTGTCGGTGGAGCTGACCTGCTGGCCCTGCAGCGGGCGCAGGTAGAGCATCTTCTTGCCGACATCGGGGAAGGCGCGGCCGTGGGCGCTCATCTCGAAATCGCTGAGCGGCGGGCCGGAGGCCTGCGAGGCCAGGCTGGCGTTGTCGATGCGGACCTGGGTCGGCTGCATCGACCAGGTGGCGCCGTTCAGGATGTTCTTGTAGACCCGCGCATTCGGGTCGCGCAGGCCGAAGGGGTTGACCCCGTTGAAGACGAACTCAGCCCGACCGTCCCAGAAATTGCGGAAATTGAAGACGGCATTGATGACCGTCGGCGAGTTGCGCGGCTCGACGCGGCGCGTGTTGGCACCACTGGCGCGGAAGACCGGGTCGGCCAGCAGCTGGCGCTGCTCGGTGGTGGAGCCGTACCAGGTGGCGAAGGCGTCCTGGGTGTAGGTGCCATTGGTGAACGGCAGCATGTAGGCGCCCGGCAGCAGCGTGCCGATCACGCCGAGGAACTGCTCGTTGAACACGCCCTGCGACGAGGCCACGTCGTTGACCGAGCGCAGCACCGAGGAGTTGCGGTTGTTCGGATCCGCCAGCTTGTGGAAGGGGAAATCGTCGAGCTTGAACTGGTAGTTCACGCCACCGAGCTGGAAGGTGGTGTCCGGATTCGGTGAAGTCAGCGACGCCATCCGGTTCAGGCCGGGCGAGAGCTGGTTCTTGCTGCGGCTGTCGGCGCCGGCCTGGAAGTGGCACGAGGCGCAGGCGGTCTTGCCGTCGCTGCCGATCTGCATGTCCCAGAACAGCGCTTTGCCCAGCGCGATCGCCTCGCTCTTGTTGAGCACGAATTCGCCGAGATTGGACGGCTCGGGCCGCGGCACGCCCTTGAGCGACTGGGGCGTGGCGGGCGGCTCGACGGTGATCTGTGCCTGCGCGATGTCACCGAAGGCGAGGATGCTGCCGAGGGCGCTGGCGCCAAGGCCGATCTGGAGCAGGCGGGTTCGCCGGGCTGGCGGTCTGGGGGGCGTGGCGGGAGTCAAAGGCGGTCTCCTGAAAATAAACTAATAGTTACCAAGTGTAATTTGGCGCTAAAAATGTATCCAAGGAAGTTGACCAGAGACTGCGCCGAACCGCCTCCCGTGTTTGAACGGCACAACGGCCACCGAATGGGTGGCCGTTGTGCAGGCGGATCCCGCATCCCGCATCCCGCATCCGGGATCCGGGATCCGTTGGGGGACGTTCAGCGCTTGCTGAAGTTGTCGTTGGCGGCCAGCGGAGTGCAAGGCCACTGGATCATCGTGGTCCCGTCGGACTGGGACGCGCCGCTGACGTTCAGGCACTGGCCGCTGTGCTTGACCTTCAGCTCATTGCCCACCCAGTTGAAGACCTGGTTGTCGCCGCCGTGGCAGTTCCACAGCCACATCCGCGCACCTTGGGCATAGCTGATTTCGGAGACATCCAGGCACTTGCCCGAGTCGACGCTGCGCACCAGGAAGCCGCCGTTGGCGGGCACCTGCTCCCATTTCTGGTTGGCCTGACCGTTGCACGACCACTGGATGATCGGGGTGCCATCGCTGGTGCCACGACCGGAAACGTCCACGCACTTGCCCGAGTGGGCGGCCACCAGCTGGAAGCCGGTGTTGGTGGTGTGCAGGAAGTTCGGCAGCGGGGTGGCACGGCCGGCTGCGCCGACGGCGGGAATCTCGACCATCGAGTCCTTGGCCCGTCCGGCTTCGATCACCACGCCGTTCGAGGCCACGTCGTGGCCATTCGGGATGAACAGCTGCGGGTGGTCGAACGGCGCCTTGGCGTGACGCACGCGGTGGTCGGTCAACGCGAGCATGAAGTCGACCAGCGCCGTCTTCTCGGTTTCGGTCAACCCGAGCGGGGTGATGTCGGCGTCCAGGTCCGGCAGGTTCTGGTCATGGAAATTGCCGCCGCGGTTATAGAACTCCACCACCTGGTGCAGCGTGGCCGAATCGCCGTTGTGGAAATACGGCCCGGTCAGCTCCACATTGCGCAGCGTCGGGGTCTTGAACTGGCCGTTGACCGCGATGCGCTCGGTCGGCGAGACGGTCAGGTTCGGGTGGATGCCGACCAGCTCCTTCACGCGGGTGTTGCTGATCTGGGCCAGGGCCGACATCGCCAGCGGGTTGCCGAACGGATCCTTGGCGCCAGCGCCGAGGTCGTCCAGCGTAGGCCGCACGCCGATGTTGTAGAAGCCCTCGTCATAGACCGCCGTGGCGCCATTGCCCATGACCATGCGGGCCATCGGCGTGGCGAGCACCTTGCGCACGCTGGCGTTGGTGAACTCCGCACCGCCGTGGCAGTTGACGCAGCGGCCCTTGCCCATGAACAGCCCGAAGCCTTGCTGCGCCGAGGTGGACATGGCGGTGGTGGCGCCTGCCGCCCAGCGGTCGAAGGGCGCATCGTCCGAGACGAGCGTGGCCTGGTAGAGCTGCAGCGCCAGCCCGAAGAACAGGCTGAAGTTCTGCTGCATGTGGGTGTACTGGTTGGCGGCCGGCGAGGCGCTCATCGGCACCAGCGTCTTCGAGCCATCGGCGTTGACCTGCACGAGGCTGCTGCCGTTCCACCATTCCGGCCTGAAGGCCTTCTGGACCATCGAGGCGTAGTTGGGTTCGCTCAGACCCTTGCCACTGAGGTGGCGGCGCCACCCCAGCACGCTGTCGGTCAGATTGACCTGCTGGTGCTGCAGCGGGCGCAGATAGAGCATCTTGCGGCCGATGTCCGCGAAGTCGCGGCCTTCTGCGCTCATCTCGAAATGGCTGAGCGGCGGGCCGGAGGCTTGCGAGGCCAGGCTCGCGTTGTTCATGCGCACCTGCGTGGGCTGCATCGACCACTGGAGACCGGCCTGCACGTTGCGGTAGACGCGGGCATTCGGATCGCGCAGGCCAAAGGGGTTGACGCCGTTGAAGACGTGCTCGGCCCGGCCATCCCAGAAGTTGCGGAAGTTGAAGACCGCGTTGATGACGGTCGGGGTGTTGCGCGGCTCGACACGGCGGGTGTTGACGCCCGAGGCGGTGTAGAGCGGATCGGGGACCAGCGTGCGCTGCTCGGTCGTGCTGCTGTACCAGTTCGCATACGGGTCATGCAGGACGAGGCCGAAGAGCGGAAGCGCCATCGTCGGCAGGGGCTTCAGTGTCGTGCTGATGCCGGAGAAGCGCTCCAGGAACACACCTTGCGAGGCCGCGACATCGTTCACCGAGCGCACCAAGGACGAGTTGCGGTTGTTCGGGTCACTGAGCCGGTGCAGCGGGAAGTCGTGCAGCTTGAACTGGTAGTTCACGCCGCCGAGCTGGAAGGTGGTGTCCGGATTCGGCGACGTCAGCGACGCCATGCGGTTCAGGCCAGGCGAGAGCTGGTTCTTGCTGCGGCTGTCGGCGCCGGCCTGGAAGTGGCAGGAGGCGCAGGCGGTCTTGCCGTCGCTGCCAAGCTGCATGTCCCAGAACAGTGCCTTGCCCAGTGCGATGGCCTCGGTCTTGTTCTGCACGAACGTGCCGAGATTGGACGGTTCGGGCCGCGGCACGGTCTTGAGCGACCGAGGCGTCTCGATGGGCTCGGCCGTGACCTGCGCCTCGGCGATGCTGCCGATGGCCAGGATGCTGCCGAAGGCGGTGGCGCCAAGGCTGAACTGGAGCACGCGCAGTCGCCGAGAGGGCTTCGCATGGGATGTCCCCGGGCGGGGGAGTGGGCGGTGTGGATGTGGGGGGTGGCCAGTGGTCAACGGGAGTCTCCTCAGGTGACAAAGTATCTAAACGTAAATTTAGATACAAAAATGTACACATAAGAATGAACCCGGACTGAACAAGGCCCCCCGCATCCGGATGCGAAAACGGCCACCGAATGGGTGGCCGTTGCGGGGCGAGAGGGGAGTTTTGCAGCGTCAGTGCGCCGGTGGCTCCAGCGATGGATCGACGATCGGCCCGCGCCCGCTCCAGCGGTCCAGCGCCAGGTAGATCACCGGCGTGATGTAGAGCGTCACCGCCTGCGACAGCACCAGCCCGCCGACGACGGCCAGGCCGAGCGGCTGCCGCAGCTCGGCCCCCGCGCCCAGGCCGAGCGCGATCGGCAGTGCACCCATCAGCGCCGCCAGCGTCGTCATCATGATCGGCCGCAGCCGCAGCAGGCAGGCCGTGCGGATCGCCTCATGCGGCGCCATGCCCTGGTGGCGCTGCGCGTCGAGGGCGAAGTCGATCATCATGATCGCGTTCTTCTTGACGATGCCGATCAGCATCAGGATGCCGATGGTGGCGATCAGCGTCAGGTCCATGCCGAACCAGGTCAGCGTCGCCAGCGCCCCGACAGCGGCCGACGGCAGGCCGGCCAGGATGGTCAGCGGGTGGATGTAGCTCTCGTACAGCACCCCCAGCAGCAGGTAGATCACCAGGATCGCCAGGCCGAGCAGCACGAGCTGGCCGGACTGGGAGTCCTGGAACACCGCTGCGTCTCCCCCCCAGGTGCCGATGAGCGTCGGGGGCAGGCCGAGTTCGCGGGCGTGGGCTTCGAGCTTGGCGGTGGCCGTGCCGAGCGACACGTCGGGGGCGAGGTTGAAGCTCAGCGTGATGGCCTGCAGCTGGCCCTGGTGGTTGACCGCCGTGGGGCCAAGGGTGCGCTGGACGGTCGCGAACGCGCTCAGCGGCACCAGTGCGCCGGATTTCGACCGCAGCCAGACCTTGCCGAAGGCCTCTTCGAACTGCTTGTCCGACTCGGCCGCCTCCATCAGCACCGCGTAGGTGTTGCTCGGGTTGTAGATGGTCGAGACCTGCCGCTCCCCGAAGGTCGAGTAGAGCGCGCTGCGCAGATCGGTCATCGACACGCCGAGCAGGGCGGCCTTGTCGCGGTCGATGCTCAGGCTGGCCTGCAGGCCGCGCAACTGCGAGTCGCTGGTCACGTCGCGGAACAGCTCGGCGTCCTCGCGCAGCCGGCCCTGCAGCTTGCCGGCCCATTCGTTGAGCGCATCGGCGCTGACGCTCTGCAGCGTGTACTGGTAGCGGCTCTTGCTGGCCCGGCCACCGAGCTGCAGGTTCTGCACCGGGCGCATGAACACCTGCACGCCGGGCACGCCCCGTGTCTTCTTGCGCAGGGTCTCGACCACCTCCTTCATCGGCGGACGCTCGCTGCGCGGATGCAGGTTGAGGAACATCCGGCCGGTGTTCTGCGTGCCGGTCGGCCCACCGCCGCCGGTGAACGAGCTGACCGTGCGGACGGCCGGATCCTTCTGGAGGATGGTGGCCACCTGGGTCTGCAACTGGAGCATTGCCTCGAAGGAGATGTCCTCTGCGGCTTCGACCGTGACCTGGATCTGGCCGATGTCCTCCTCGGGGAAAAAGCCTTTCGGGATCTGCACGAACAGCCACGCGGTCAGCACGAAGCTGCCGATCGCCACCAGCCCGATGACCCAGCGATGGGCGAGCGCCCAGTCGAGCGTGCGGGTGTAGCCCCGCAGCAATGCGTTGAATCCACGCTCGAACCCGCGGCCCAGCGCGGTTTCCTCCTGCGGCGTGTGGTGGCGCAGGAAGCGGCTGCACAGCATCGGCACCAGCGTCAGCGACACCACCGCCGACACCAGGATCGCCAGGCCGACGACGATCGCGAACTCGTGGAACAGCAGCCCGATCACGCCCGGCATGAAGAAGATCGGGATCAGCACCGCCACCAGCGAGACCGAGATCGACAGGATCGTGAACGCCATCTCGCGCGCGCCCTTCAGGGCGGCCTCGAACGGAGCCATGCCGTCCTCGACGTGGCGCACGATGTTTTCCATCATCACGATCGCGTCGTCCACGACCAGGCCGACCGCCAGCGTGATGCCGAGCAGCGAGACGTTGTTCAGGCTGTAGCCCCCCGCGTACAGCAGGGACAGCGCCCCGATCAGCGACACCGGCAGCGACAGCGCCGGGATAAGGGTGGCCGACAGCCGGCGCAGGAACATGAAGATCACCAGCACGACCAGCACGACGGTGCCGGCCAGCGTCAGGTTCACGTCGTGCAGCGCCTCGCGGATCGACACCGAGCGGTCATTGGCTGGACTCATGCGGATCGAGGCGGGCAGTTGCGCCTCGAAGCGCGGCAGCATCGCCTTCACGCGGTCCACCACCTCGACCGTGTTGGCGTCCGGCTGGCGTTGCACGGCCAGCGTGATCGAGGGCTCGCCGTTGAAGCTGGCAAAGGTGCGGGCCGTCTCGACGCTGTCCTGCACGTCGGCCACGTCGCGCAGACGGATCGGGGCGCCGCCGCGGGTGGTCACGATCAGGTTGCCGAACTCGCGTGCGCTGGCGAGCTGGCGGTTGGCGACGATGGTGAGGGTCTGGCGCGGGCCGTCCAGCGTGCCGACGGGCGTGTTGGCGTTGGCGCTGCCGACGGCGGCGCGCAGCTCGTCCATCGTCAGCCCGCGGGCCGCCAGCGCATCGGGCCGGACGCGGATGCGCACCGCATAGCGCTTCTGGCCGAAGATCGACACCTGCGCGACGCCGTTGATCGTCGACAGGCTCGGCGCGATCAGGTTCTCGGCGAACTCGTTCAGCTCCGACATCGACATCGACGGCGAGGTCATCGCCAGCAGCAGCACCGGAGCGTCGGCCGGGTTGACCTTGCGGTACGACGGCGGCGCGGTCATCTCGGCCGGCAGCGTGCGCTGGGCGCGGAACAGCGCGGCCTGCACGTCCACCGCGGCCGCGTCGATGTTGCGCGCCGGCTCGAACTCCAGCGTCAGCGAGGAGCGCCCGAGCGTGTTGGTCGAGCTGATCGTGGCCAGCCCCGCGATGGTCGAGAACTGCTTTTCCAGCGGCAGCGCGACGGAGCTGGCCATCGTGTCGGGACTCGCGCCGGGCAGATCGGCCGAGACCTGGATCACCGGCGTGTTGTAGCTGGGCAGCGCGGCGACCGGGATCTTGTCCAGCGCCACCAGCCCGGCCAGCACGATCGCCAAGTTCAGCAGCACCGTCATCACCGGACGGCGGATGAACAGGTCGGTGAAGCTCATCGCGACGCTCCGCTGGCGGCGCCAGCCGCACTGGCCGCGCCGGCGGCACCGGAAGCCCGGTCACCGCCCTTGCCGGCGCGGGCGGCGGCCTCGCGCACGGGGGTGCCGGGGCGCAGGTTCTGCTTGCCTTCGACGATGACCTTCTCGCCCGCCGCGATGCCCTCGACCACCACCAGCTCACCCAGCGGCTGGCGGGTCTGCACGGGTTTCATCTGTGCCATGCCCTGCGCATCGACGACATAGACCGTGCGCTCGTTGCCCCGCACGATGAGGGCGGCCTGCGGGATGACGATGGCGTCCTTGACCGTGCGCAGTGTCAGCCGGGTCGTCACGTACTGGCCGGGCCAGAGCTGGCGGTCCGTGTTCGGCAGCTTGCCCTTGATGCGGATCGTTCCGGTGGTCGGGTCCACGCCGCTGTCGATGAAGCTGACATGGCCCGGCAGCGCCACCGCGGGCTGACCCCGCCGCTCGCCGGGCAGCTGCACCACCAGCGGCACGCCACCCTCCTTCGCCAGCTCCTTGTCCGCCTTGCGCAGGGGCCCGAGCTGTGCCTCCGGCAGCGTGAAGCTCACGCCGATCGGGTCCATCTGCGTCAGCGTCACCAGTGCGGCGCCGCCGGGCTGCACCAGGCTGCCCTTGACGACATTGATCGCGCCCGCCCGGCCGCTCATCGGCGCCTTGAGCACGCCGTTGCTGAGCGCGACCTCGGTGGACTGCACCGCCGCCACGCTGGCGCGCACGGCGGCGAGCTGGGCGTCGAGCTGCGTCTGCAGGCTGTCCACGGCGTTGCGGGCGATGAAGTTCTGCTCGAACAGCTCGCGCGCGCGGGCGAGCTGGCGTTCGATGTCGGCCTGGGTCGCCTTGTCCCGGGCGAGCTGGGCACGGGCTTTTTCCAGGTTGGCGCGCTCGGCCCGGTCATCGAGCTTGAACAGCAGGTCGCCGCGCCGGACCGGCTGGCCTTCGGTGACGGCCACCTCGGTCACGATGCCGGCGGTCTGGGGGCGGATCTCGACGCTGTCGAGGGCGATGACGCTGCCGGCCGCCTCGACCGAGACGGGCACATCCCGCTGCTGCGCGAGG
The DNA here is from genome assembly GCF_034519685.1 of Sphaerotilus sp. GTDB lineage: Bacteria > Pseudomonadota > Gammaproteobacteria > Burkholderiales > Burkholderiaceae_C > Sphaerotilus. Next base: position 1,502,684 of record NZ_JAXHOF010000006.1, read on the forward strand.
GCGATGCCGACGGTCTGTGGTCCCGCCCGCGTGCCGCTGGCGGTTCCTGGTGCGCCGCTGGCTGCCGAGCCTGCGGGGGACGGAGTGCTGCCAGCGGCGGTGTCCGCAGCGGGTGTGCGCTGCAACCACCAATAGCTGGTACCGGCTGCGCCAGCAACGATCAGGAGAGCAGCGAGGGTACTTGTCTTCATGTGTGCGGATCCAGCCTGGGAGCGGTCTGCAATCTAGCACCGCAACGTTAAGTTTGTGTCAATGTTTCCACGGAGCGCCGAGCCGGTCCGGCGGCGACCTTGCGCTCAAGCATGCCCGCCTTTTGCCGATAGGGCCATGTAGCCACCGGCGGAGACCTCCATGACCCAGTCCCAAATTTCCTGGCTTGCCCGCACCTTCGCCGGCGACGAGCTGTCCTGTCTGGAGGCCGAGGTCGAGGTGCAGGTCCGCGCGCGGGCCGAGGCCGAACAGGCCGCAGCCGACCTCACACGGCGCCTGACCGAGGCCGAGACGGTCCGGCAGCACTACCTGGGCACGCTGGCGGCGATCGACGCCGTGTCGGCCTACATCGAATTCGATCCGCAGGGCCATGTGACCTCGGCCAACCAGATCTTCCTCGGCCTGATGGGCTACCGCATCGAGGAGATCGTCGGCAAGCACCACCGTATGTTCATGGATCCGGCGCAGGCCTGCCTGCCGGCCTACGCCGACTTCTGGCGTGACCTCGGCCAGGGGCGCCCGCAGAACGATGTGTTCATGCGGGTCAACCGGAGTGGGCAGCCCGTGTGGATCCGCGGCATCTACGCCCCGATCCGCGACGAGACCGGCCGTGTCACCAAGGTGGTCAAGATCGCCTCCGACGTCACGGCGGAGGTGAGCATGACCCGCATGCTCAGCCAGTCGGTCGACCAGGCGCAGGCGGTGACGGTGGCCGCCATGCGGGGGGACTTGTCGCAGCGCGTTCCGCTGGAGGGCAAGAGCGGCTCGGTCAAGGTGCTGTGCGAAGGGGTCAATGCCCTGGTGGAGACGACCGCGACGATCTTCGGCGACATCGGTCGGTTGATGGCGGCGTTGTCCAGCGGTGACCTGTCGCAGCGCATCGAGCGCCCCTACGAAGGCACGTTCGCCCAGGTCCGCAACGATGCCAACTCCGCCAGCGACAAGCTGGCCAGCCTCATCGAGGATGTCGGACGGGTCTTTTCCGGTCTGGCCGAAGGGGATCTCACCCAGCGCATCACGCGTGAGGCCGACGGCGTCTTCAACCAGGTCAAGCAGGACGCCAACACCAGTGCCGAGAAGCTGGCCATGGTGATCGAGGAGGTGCGGGCCGCCGCCAATGCCCTGACCGGCGCGGCAGGGCAGGTGAGCGCCACGGCGCAGTCGCTGTCGCAGTCGGCCAGCGAACAGGCCAGCTCGGTGACGCAGACGACCGCCTCCATCGACGTGATGTCGGTCTCCATCGGCCAGAACAGCGACAACGCCCGGGTGACCGATGTCATGGCCTCCAAGGCCAGCAAGGAGGCCAGCGAAGGCGGCGCGGCCGTGACGCAGACCGTGATGGCCATGAAACAGATCGCCCAGAAGATCGGCATCATCGACGACATCGCCTACCAGACCAATCTGCTGGCGCTCAATGCCGCCATCGAGGCGGCCCGGGCCGGCGAGCATGGCAAGGGCTTCGCGGTGGTGGCCGATGAGGTGCGCAAGCTGGCCGAGCGCAGCCAGGAGGCGGCCAAGGAAATCGGCAACCTCGCCAGCGACAGCGTCTCCACGGCCGAGCGCGCAGGACGGCTGCTGGACGAGATCGTGCCGTCCATCCGCAAGACCTCCGATCTCGTGCAGGAGATCGCCGCCGCCTCGCAGGAGCAGAGCCAGTCGGTCAACCAGATCAGCAGTGCCATGGGGCAGCTCAGCAACGCCACGCAGCTGAACGCCTCGGCGTCCGAGGAACTGGCTGCCACCTCGGAGGAGCTGTCCGGCCAGGCCGAGCAGCTGCTGGAGTCGGTGGCGTTCTTCAGCCTGGACACGGGCTACGCGGCGCCGGCGCCGGTGCGCGGGCGCGTCGGGTTGCCGCCCGCCATGCCAGACCGCCGGGCCCCTGGCTCGCCGATGCGCACGCCCGTCCGTTCGTCGGGATCGGCCGCCGCATCGCCCTTGCCCGCGGCGATGGGCGGAGGCACCCGTGGCAATTTCCGCCCCTACTGATCCGAGGAGCTGCAGATGAACCCACAGACCACGGCCAGCAGCGTCACCCCGGCATCCGCCCAGTACCTCACCTTCTGGCTGGGCGAGGAGGTGCTGGGCATGGACATCCGGACAGTGCGCGAGATCATCCAGTGCGGTCCGATGGCCACCGTGCCGCTGATGCCGAAATTCCTGCGCGGGGTCATCAACCTGCGCGGCGCGGTGCTGCCGGTGATCGACCTCAATGCCCGCTTCGGCCGGCCGGTCACCCGGATCGGCAAGAAGAGCTGCATCGTCATCTTCGATGCGGTGCGCTCGGGGGAGCGCGCGGAGCTGGGGCTGCTCGTCGACGCGGTGAGCGAAGTCCTGAAGATCAGCGCCGAGCACATCGAACCGCCACCGGACTTCGGCACCACAGTGCGCCGGGATTTCATCTGCGGCATCGCCAAGCTGGGGCCGCGCTTTGTCTTCCTGCTCGATCCCGACCGTGCGCTGGATGTGCAGGAAATGGCCAGCCTGTGCGAGGCTGCCCAGGAGGTCGGGGTGGCCGCGCCGGCCTGGTGAACCGTGCGACAGAGAGTTCGAGCCTCATGCCGACCCCCATCCAGGAACTGAGCGACACCACCTACCGCCAGATCGCTGCCCTGATGCAGGCGAGCATCGGCCTGTCGCTGAACGACAGCAAGAAGGCCCTGGTCAGCGCCCGCCTGTCGCCCCGCATGCACCACCTCGCGCTGGACAGTTTCGAGGCCTACCTGCAGCGCATCACCGCAGAGGCGGATGTGGGCGAGTTCCAGGTCGCCGTGGACCTGCTCACCACCAATGAAACCTATTTCTTCCGCGAACCGCAGCATTTCGATCTGCTGGAGCAGACGCTGAGCCGACAGCGGCCAGCGTCGCTGGCGGTCTGGAGCGCGGCTTCGTCCTTTGGAGACGAGGCCTACAGCATCGCCATGCTGTTGTCGGATCTGCAGCAGCAGGGGCTGCTGGGCGGTGGCTGGTCGGTCCTGGGCACCGACATCAGCGACCGCGTGCTGCGCAGCGCCCGGCAGGCGGTCTACCCGCAGGCGCGGCTGCGCTGCGTGTCGCCGCAGCGCCTCAGGCGCTACTGCCTGCGCGGCGAGGGCGAGGCCGAGGGGCTGGTGCAGATCCAGGAGCGGCTGACCGAGCGGGTGCAGTTCGGCCAGCTCAATCTGTGCCGGCCCATCGAGCCGCTGGGGCCGTTCGATGTCGTGTTCCTGCGCAATGTGCTGATCTATTTCGATCAGGACACCAAGCGTGCCGTGGTGGAGCGTGTGCTGGCGCGCTTGCGCCCGGGCGGCTTGTTCTTCATCGGGACCGCCGAATGCCGGGTGCCGTCCGGGACCGAGCTGCAGCCGCTGGCCCCCGGCGTGTTCCGCAAGCCCGTTTCCTCATCGAGGTGAAGGTGCCGCGTGTGGTGACACTCCACCCGGGCGATGTCGCGCTGGGGTTGCGCGGCGACCGTCTGGAGACGCTGCTGGGCTCCTGCGTGGCCATCGTGCTCACCGATCCGCGCCGTACGGTCGGCGCCATGTGCCACTTTGTCTACACGCGGACCTCCACCCAGCGCTCGGCTGTCCCGACTGCGCAGGCGGACCAGGCGCTGCAGTCCATGGCGCGGCTGCTGCAGGACCGGGGCATTCGGATGCTGCAGTGCGAAGCCTTTGTGGTGGGTGGCGGGAACATGTTCCCAGGGATCGTGTCCGGCCTCAGCGTCGGTGATCACAACGCACGTTGGGCGCTCGGCACACTGGCTGCGCAGGGCGTGCGGGTGGTGTCGGCTGATCTCGGTGGAACCGTGTACCGCCGCTTGCGCTGGACCGTCGGTCCGCAGGCGCCGCAGATCGAGGCGGTGCCGCTGTGAGTCCATCCTCCGCCATCCGGCTGTTCGTGGTCGACCACTCGGCCGTCGTGCGCCAGTCCCTGCAGCAGATGCTGCGCGACAACCCCGACATCGCGCTGGTGGGCAGCGCGCCCACGCCGCAGACCGCGCTGCCTGCGGTGCGCAGGAACCCGCCGGATGTGCTGCTGCTCGACCTCGACATTCCTGCGGTGGATGTGCCCGCTTTCCTGCGCTTGCTGCGGGGCGAGATGCCGATCCCGACGGTCCTGTGGACGGGTCTGGGGGAGGAGCGCAGCCCGGCGGCGCTGGCGGCGCTGGCCGCGGGCGGCGTTGCGGTGCTGGGGCGACCGCGCCAGGGCCTGCAGCAGTTTCTGCTGTTGTCCACCCACACGCTCGTGCAGACCCTGAAACAGGCTGCCCGTTTGCGCCCGCGCCCGGTGGAGCGCGTGACCGGGCCGGCGGGCGCAGACCGGCCCGTCCTGATCGGTGCCTCCACCGGGGGGACGCAGGCGATCGAGGCGGTGCTGCGGAGCTTGCCAGAGGACAGTCCGGGCATCGTCATCGTGCAGCACATGCCGGAGAAGTTCACGGCCATGTATGCGCAGCGCCTTGACAGCGCCTGTGCCGTGCGTGTGCGCGAAGCCCGCAACGGTGACCGGGTGGAGCGAGGACTCGCCCTGATCGCGCCCGGTGGACGGCACCTGCAGCTGCGCAGATCGGGCGGACAGTACTTCGCTGTGGTGAGCGACGGACCGCCAGTGAACCGCCACAAGCCATCGGTCGATGTGCTGTTCCAGTCTGTGGCCGACTGTGCCGGGGCGCAGGCACTGGCCATCCTCCTCACCGGAATGGGCAATGACGGTGCGCGGGGCATGAAGCAGCTGCATGACCAGGGCATCCGCACGGTGGCGCAGGACGAGCCGAGCTGCGCCGTCTTCGGCATGCCGATGGAGGCCATCCGGTTGAACGGTGTCGACGAGGTGCTGCCGCTGTCGCAGGTGGCTGCGGCGATTGCGCGGTTCGACCGTGGCGGCGTGGCGGACTGACCGCGAGGGTCTCCGTTCGGCTGGTGCAGGACCAGTTAGCCGCGGACGAACTCCGGAGCCATCGGGGCCCGCCGCCGACCACCGCCGCCGACACTGCGTGCCGTGTGGTTGACGACCACCCGCAGCTGCTGGACCAGCACACGCAGCGCTTCGGGGCGGATACGCGCCGCACTGTCGTGGACAGCCGGCTCACCCTGCAAGGCGACCGGGCCACCTTGCTGCACCGTGTCGGTGATGCAGGCGCCGAAGTCCTGCAGCGCCCGGGCGAGCACGGTTTCCGGCCCGGGTTGCAGCCCGAGCGAGTCCAGTGCCACCTCGGGCGGTAGCGCCAGCAGGCGCCCGAGGTACAGATTCCCGGTCATGCCGTAGCGCCACCCGCCGCCATCGTCGGCAGAGACGGCAGGCCAGATCCAGGCTTTTCCCTCCGGTCCGAGCCGGTTGAGCGCCTGCGGCGGCACCGCCAGCGCGAGTACATGGGCGAAACCATGCTCCAGCTCGCCCTGGCGGATCAGGCCGCCCAGCGCCGAGCCACCGCTGGCCCGAATCCCCTGCCAGGTGCTTCCCATGCCGGGGCCGGTCAGCGCATTGACGGCGATTGCCTCTGCCACGATCCGGTCCGGTCCCACCCGCTCGGCCCGCCACAGCTCGACCACGCTGCGCCGAGGCACGTCGATCAGCAGCAGCGAGCCATCGGCCATCGGGCCTGGCCAGGCCTGAGGCGGCACACGCTGCACCCGTACAGGACGGCTCTGGCCGAGCAGGTGCAGCGCCACGGTTGGATCATCGGCCTGGGCGATGAAGACCGGGTGGCTCCACTGCCGCGTGTTGATCCGGGCGCCGGCGGTCGGGTCGAAGCCGGGGCTGCGGATCGCTGCGTAGCGGGCGCCATCGCCAAGCGGTGTATTCCACAGACTATCCGAGGCGAACGGCCACAGCGCCGGGTCACGGGGTGGGCGGGTGTCGTCTGGCAGGCCGGGTGCATGGCCACAGCCGGCGCCCGCGCCCAGCAGCGCCACACCGGATGCCGATGCCAGCCAGCGGCGGCGGTTCATGGCGTCTGCACCGCCTGCAACACGGCGAACGAGCGTGCTCGCAGCGTCACCGAGGCCCGGCCTTGCGTGTCGAGCGTCACGTCCTCGGCGCCCGCGGGCCAGTGTCGGCGCAGCACCATCCCGGCCGGCAGGTCGGCGATGTCGAGTGTCGCAGCCCGGTCGCCGTAGTTGAAGCCGACCCAGACCGTGTCGGTGCCAGCCGCGGTGGTCAGCACGCGGCGGAACTGCATCCGCGTGTCCTGCGCCAGCGCGCCGCCGTACTGGCCCAGCGTCAGCGCGGGCAGCGACTGGCGCAGCGCGATCACGTCGCGGTAGAACGAGCGCAGCGAGGCCGGGTCGTTGCGCTGCGCCGCCATGTTCGCGCTGGCGACGTTGGCCGACAGTGCGCGGAAAGGGCGCCCGGTGGTGAAGCCAGCGTTGGCGGTGCTGCCGGTCCAGCTCATCGGCGTGCGCATTCGGGGGTCGCCACTCAGGCCGCTGGCGCCGGCCATGCCGATCTCCTCGCCGTAGTAGACAAACGCGGTGGGCGACGACAGCAGGTAGGTCGCCGCTGCGAGCCGCAGCCGGGTGCCGTCGCCGCCGAGCTGGTCCCACAGCCGCTCGCCTGCGAAGCCGTCGTGGTTGGACGCGAAGCCGGCCAGCGTGTCGGAGGCGGTGCTGCGGTAGGCCGCGACGCGGGCGATGGCGGCCGTGTCGCCTTTGGCGGCCGACACGATGTCGTATTGCTGCCCGAACGCAAACGCGCTGCCACAGGAGTCGTCCTCGGCGTAGCGGTGCGGCTGGCCCGGCGCTTCGCAGACGAGGTAACGCCGTGCATAGCCGGTGAGCACGCCCTGGACTGCGGCCATCAGCGCATGGTTCTCCGGCTGGTTTTCCCAGGCGGCGGGGCCGTTTTCGACGAGGTTGCCGACCGCATCGAAGCGGAAGCCGTCCACGCCGCGGTTGAGCCAGAAGCGCAGGTTGTCGCGGTGCCACTCGGCGACGCGGGCGTTCTTCAGGTTGAAGTCCGGCATCTGGCTCCAGAAGCCGCCGAAGTAGTGGCCGACGCCGCTGCTACCGTTGCTGCCGGCGCCGTGCCACGGGTTGTTGCCGTAGATGTTCCAGCCCGAGGGGGTCGAGTTCTGCCAGACATACCAGTCGCGCCACGGGTTGTCCGCCGCGCTGCGTGCGTTGGCGAACAGCGGGTGGGCGGCGGCGCTGTGGTTCATCACGTAGTCGAGGACCACGCCGATGCCGCGGGCGTGGGCTTTGCGCAGCAGTTCGTCGAGGTCGGCGAGCGTGCCGTATTCGGGGGCAATGGCGCGGTAATCGGTGACGGCGTAACCGTGGTCGCGGTCCTGGCTCGGGTGGATCGGCATCAGCCACAGGCCCGTGATGCCGAGTTCCTTCAGGTCATCGAGCCGCGAGGTCAGGCCCTTCAGGTCGCCGATCCCGTCGCCATCGCTGTCCTGGTAGGCGCGGACGAAGATTTCCATGAAGACGCCGCGCTGCCAGTTCGCGGGCAGTGCGCTGCCGGGATCGGATGCGGCGACGGCGCTGACGCTGGTGGCATCGAGAGTCGGCGGGGCGGCAGGCGTGTCGCTGCCACCACCGCCGCCGCAGCCAGCGAGCAGCGCGAGGGTCAGCGACAGCAGCGCAGCGCGGGCGTTGTGCCCCTTATTTCGCGGCATTGACGGCATACACGGCGAACGATTGCGGCGCGAGCTTCACGCGCGCCTGGCCCTGCGCATTGCTGCGCGTGGCGCGACCGGCTGCCGGCCACAGCGGGCGCAGCGCCTGCTTCGCGGGCAGGCCAGCGACGGTCGTGGCAGCGGGCTGCACGCCGTAGTTCAGCACGACGACCGTGCGTTCGCCCTCGTGGACACGCTGGAAACTGATGACCCAGCCGGTCGATTTCGGCGCTTCGTAGCGGCCTTTCTGCAGCGACGGCCGGCTGTTGCGCAGCGCGATCAGCGACTTGTAGAACGACAGGATCGAGTTCGGGTCGCCGACCTGGGCCGCGACGTTGTGCGTCGCCACGTTCGCCGACAGTGCGCGGAAGGGCTCAGCGGTCGTGAAGCCGCCGGTCTGCGGGTCGGCGGTCCAGCTCATCGGCGTGCGCAGCTTGTGGTCGCCGCTCAGGCCCTTGCCGCCGGCCAGGCCGATCTCCTCGCCGTAGTAGAGGAAGGGCGTGCCGTGCTGCAGCAGGTAGGTCGCGGCCACGAGGCGGTAGGCCTTGTCGTCGCCACGCATGCGGTCCCACAGCCGGGCGCCGGCGAAGCCGTCGTGGTTCGAGGCGAAGGTGGCCATCGTCGCCGGGGCGGTCTCGAAGTAGCTGGCGACCTGCTCCAGCATCGCCGGGCTGCCGAGCGCTCCGCCGACGAGCTTGTGCTGGTGCCCGAAGGCGAAGGAGCAGCCGCAGGAATCCTCCTTGCCGAAGGCCAGCGGATCGCCCGGCGCCTCGCAGACCATGTAGCGGTTGGCATAGCGGCCCACCAGTTGGCGCACGCCATTCATGATGACGTGGTTCTCGGGCTGGCCTTCCCAGGCGAGCGGGCCGTGTTCAACGAGGTTGCCGACCGCGTCGAAGCGGAAGCCGTCCACGCCGCGGTTGAGCCAGAAGCGCAGGTTGTCGTGGTGCCAGTCGAGCACCTTCGGGTTCTTCAGGTTGAAGTCCGGCATCTCGCTGTAGAAGCCGGCGAAGTACCAGCCGTGGTCGCTCTCGTACCAGGGCGTGTTGCCGTAGATGTGCCAGCCTTCCGGCTTGTCCTTCTCCCACACGTACCAGTCGCGCCACGGGCTCTTCGGCGACGACTCGGCGTGGCGGAACAGCGGGTGGTCGGCGGCGCTGTGGTTGATGACGTAGTCGATGATCACGCCGATGCCGCGCGCATGGGCCTGTTTCAGCAGCTCGTCGAAGTCGGCCAGTGTGCCGTAGTCCTGTTCGATGTCGCGGTAGTCGCTGACGGAGTAGCCGTGGTCGTGGTCTTGGCTGCGCATCACCGGCATCAGCCAGATCCCGCGGATGCCCAGCGACTGCAGGTGGTCCAGCCGCGCGATCAGGCCACGCAGGTCGCCGACGCCGTCGCCGTTGCTGTCCTGGTAGCCGCGGACGTAGATCTCCATGAAGGGGCCGTGCCGCCAGTCCGGCGAGAGCGTGCTGCCCGGGTCGGCTGCGGCGATGGGGGCGGTGTCGGTCGGCAGCGGGGGCGCTGCCTCGACGGCGCTGACCGCGTGGAGGGCCAGGCTGGTGCTGATGAGCAGGCGGGTCGAGAGGCGGCGCAAGGTCATGGCGGGCTGGTCGGTGCGTGTGGACTTACTGGCAGGGCTTTTCTTCGCGGGCCTTCCGGGCGTCCTCCAGCGAGGTGTAGATCCGGCGGTCGCCGCTGTTGACCCAGATCTCCTTGGTGGTCTTGCCCTCGAACTTCATGTCGCGGCCGCCTTGTTCCTTGGAGTCGCCCTTGTGGACGATGTAGTTGACGGTGCCGGTGCTGCCGAATTCGGAGAGGTCGGCGTGCCAGAAGATGCCGAAGTCGGTCTTGCCCTTGGGCTTCATCGGGTTGGACCACTCCACGCCAGGCAGCGGGATGCCGGGGTTCTTCCAGACGTGCAGGCCCCAGCCGTCGTAGTTGTTGTCGCAGCGGTTGTAGTTGATCGCCACCTGGCCTTCGCCTGGGCTGGACGTGGCGTGGGCGGGCAGCACTGTGGCGAGGGCCAGCGTCAGGCCGGCGAGCAGTCGGGTCGCAGTGTGGTGGTGCATGAGCGTCTCCTTTTGACGTGGTGAAAATCAACCCTTGATGCCGCCGGCGGTGAGCCCGGCGATCATCCATTTCTGGGCCAGCATGAAGACGACCGTGATCGGCAGACCCGACAGGATCGCGATCGCGGCGAAGTCGCCCCAGCGGAAGTTGTGCTCGTGGGCGAGCATCTTGGTGCCCACCGCCAGCGTCAGCATCTCCTCGCGGTGCAGCAGCACGGAGGCGACCGGGTATTCGATGATCGTGCCGATGAAGGCCAGCAGGAACACCACCACCAGGATCGGCAGTGCCATCGGCAGCAGCACCAGCCGGAACGACTGCCACGGTGTCGCGCCATCGACCTTGGCGGCTTCCTCGACCTCCATCGGGATGGTTTCGTAGTAGCCCTTGATGGTCCAGATGTGCATCGCGATGCCGCCCGAATACGCCAGCAGCAGCGCCCAGTGCGTGTCCAGCCCGAAGGCGGGGAAGGCGGCCCCGATGCGGTCGAAGATGGCGTAGATCGCCACGAGGGCCAGCACCGAGGGAAACATCTGCATCAGCATCATCCCGGTCAGCACCTGCTGGCGCCCGCGGAACTTCATGCGCGCCACAGCGTAGGCGCCGGTGGTCGAGAACAGCAGCGTGACGCAGGCCGACAGCGTGGCGATCTTCACCGAGTTCCACAGCCACTTCAGCACCGGCAGTTCCGGCTCGATCAGCGTGCCGTCCGGGCCGGGGTAGGGCAGGCCGAAGGCGAACTTCCAGTGTTCGAGGCTGATGGTGTCGGGGATCAGGCTGCCGGTGGCGAAGTTGCCGGGCCGCAGCGACACCGACAGCACGATCAGGAACGGCGACACCACGAGGATGCACAGCACGATCAGGAAGGCGTGCGCGGCGGCGACGCGCCAGCGCTGGGACTTGTCGAGGACGATGGCCATGGGGAAAGGCTCCTGTTCCGTTCCGGTTCAGCGGCTCGATTGCTCAGCCAGCTTGGTGAACCGCATCTGCACCAGCGTGATGGCGGCGACGATGAAGAAGATCACCGTCGAGATGGCCGAGGCGAGGCCGAACTGCTGCCCCGAGTCCTGGAAGGCCATGCGAAAGGTGTAGGACACCAGCAGGTCGGTCGAGCCTGCGGGCACGCTGATGTCGAGGAAGTCGGGCCGCCCGCCGGTCAGCAGCGTGATCAGCACGAAGTTGTTGAAGTTGAACGCAAACGACGAGATCAACAGCGGCGTCAGCGGCTTGAGGATCAGCGGCAGCGTGATCTGGGTGAAGTTGGTGATCGGGCCGGCGCCAGCGACCGCGGACGCTTCGTACAGGTCGGCCGGGATCGACTTGATCAGCCCCATGCAGACAATCATCATGTACGGGAAGCCCAGCCAGGTGTTGACGATCAGGATCATCGTCTTGGCCAGGAACGGGTCCGAGAACCATGCCGGCTTGACCCCGAACAGCGCGTTCAGCACCAGGTTCACCTCGCCCATGCTCTGGTTGAACATGCCCTTGAAGATCAGGATCGAGATGAAGCCCGGCACCGCGTAGGGCAGGAACAGCGCCAACCGGTACACGCCCTTGAAGCGCAGGCTGTCCCAGTTCAGCAGCACCGCCAGCAGCATGCCCAGCGATGCCGCGAACAGGACTGTCAGCCCCGAAAACGCCACCGTCCACAGGAAGATGCGCCCGAACGGTTCGCGGAACTTGCTGTCCGTGAAGATGCGGGCGTAGTGGGCCAGCCCGACCCCGACCTTGAACCCCGGCGTCACCGGCTCGCCCGCGGCGGTCTCGAAGAAGCCGGTCTTGAAGTTCGGCGTCAGCACGACGTTGTCGCGCAGGTTCTTCAGCGTGCCGTCGGGCTGTGCGGCGTAGAGCGGCTGCACCGGGCTGAACTGGCGCAGCGAAGCCATGCGCACCTTGACGCCGTCGGGCGTGACCAGCGTCAGCGGCTTGAGCAGCTTCTGGCGTGCGATCACCTCGGTCAGTGGCGCGGCGTCGGCGCTGGCCGTGGCCGCGTCGGCCGCGCTCAGGCGGATCTCTGCGGCAGCGCCATCAAGGGCCAGCGGTGGCGAGGTGAAGACCTTGTTCTCGTCGTCCTGGTCCTGCAGGCGCAGGCGGAACTGGCCCTCCGCGCCGGCACCCACCAGTGCGAACGAGAACACGCCGCCCTCGGCCTGGTACGTCTCATCCACCAGGTATTGCCGCGCGCGCTCGAAGTCGAGCAGGTTGCGCGAGCTGTAGTTGGTGAAGCCGATCGACACCGTGTAGAGCATCGGGAACACCACGAACACCGCCGCCGCCGCGATGCCGGGGAATAGGTAGCGCAGCGCCATCGTCTTCGCCGACGAATAGGTCCACGCGGCCAGCGCCACCAGCACCAGCAGCATCCCCGCCAGCAGCGTCTCGCCCACGGCGTACATCAGCGTGACGAGGTAGAGCGCCGCCAGCGCGAGCAGCACCAGCAGCACGGGACCGGCAAAGCGGCGAACGGGGTGATCGAGTCTCATGGTGTGTCGGCCAGTGCTCGCGGGCTCACTTGGTCAGCATGCGCTTGGCAGCGGCGTCCATCGCCTCCTTGGGCGACTGCCGACCGTCCATCACGTTGCCCAGCGCCGAGACCATCGCCGACCAGAAGCGGCCCATCTCGGGGTTGTTGGGCATCGGGGCGCCGTCCTGGGCCGAGGCCATCGTCGCGGCGATGTTCGGGTTGGACTTGACCTCGTCGAAATACGCCTTGCTGGCCGGCACCGCGATCGACTCGGCGTCGTTGAGCGTTTTCAGCCCCTTCGGCGTGAGCATGTAGTTCTCGATGAACTCAACCGCGAGATCCTTGTTCGGCGACGCCTTGTTGATCATCGCGCCCTTGACGCCGACGAACGGGGCGGCCTTCTTGCCGTTGACCATCGGGATCTTGGCCACGCCGTAGTCGATGTTGGCCTTCTTCAGGTTGTCCCACGACCACGGGCCGTTGATCATCATCGCGACCTTGCCTTGGGCCATCGCGCCTTCCATCTCGGCGTAGCCGGATTCGAGCGGCATGTATTTCTCGCGCAGCAGCTTGTTCAGCAGCTCGACACCGGCCACCGCGCCCGGGTTGTTCACGCCCACATCGCTGCCGTCATACGTGCCATCCGCCTTCTGCTTGAACGCATACCCGCCCCCCGCGGCCAGCAGCGGCCAGGTGAAGTAGGTGTTGGTGTAGTCCCAGAGGATGGCGCGCTTGCCCTGCGGCTGGAGCTGCTTGTCGAGGGCCAGCACCTCCTCGAAGGTCTTCGGCGGCGCCTTGACCAGCGCCTTGTTGTAGACCAGCGAGATCGCCTCGATCGAGTACGGATAGGCCCAGGTCTTGCCGCCGATGCTGAACGCCTTCCACGCCAGCGGGTCGATGTCGGCCTGCACCTTCTTGCTCGGCGTCACCGGCACGATCAGGCCGCCCGCGATCCACTCGCCCGCCCGGTCGTGCGCCCAGATCCAGATGTCCGGACCTTTGCCGCCGGCCGCGGCCTGCTGGAACTTGCCAGGGCCGTCTTCCGGCGCCTCGACGGTGACGGGGATGCCGGTCTTGGCAGTGAACTCGGCGCCGATCTTCTGCATGCCCTTGGCGCCGTCGGTGCTGTACCAGATCAGCAGCTTGCCGGGTTCGGCGGCGAGCGCGGCCGGGGCGGTGAACGCGCCCGCGGCGAGCAGGGCGGCGCCGAGGGCGGAAAGGGCGAAGGTGGAGCGGGTGGCGGTCATGGCGGTTCCTCGGGGATGCGGGAGGGCGTGTCTGGTCAGGTCAGGTCCGGCGCGGCAGGGCGAGCCCCTGGGCGTCGAAGAGGTGGCAGCGGTGCGGCGGCAGCACGAGGTGCGCCGCGTCGCCGCTGGCGAGCGGGTTCTCGGGGTCGGTGCGGGCGACGACGGTCTGCGGCACGCCGGCCACCTGCAGGTACAGGTAGGTCACGTCACCCAGGTGCTCGGCGGCCTGCACCGTACCGCGCACCTCGTTGCTGCCGGGCTGGGCGCTCGCCTGCAGGTGCTCCGGCCGCACGCCCAGCGTCACGGTCGAGCCGTGCGGCAGCCGGCTGGCATCGACGTTCGCCGTGACGAAGTGGCCGCTGTCCAGGCGGACCTCGGCCCGGTCGTTGCCGGCCCACTCCAGCTTGCCGGGCATGAAATTCATCGTCGGCGAGCCGATGAAGCCCGCGACGAACAGGTTGGCGGGGTGGTGGTAGAGCTGCATCGGCGTGCCGACCTGCTCGATCACGCCGGCATGGAACACGGCGATCCGGCTGGCCAGCGTCATCGCCTCGACCTGGTCGTGGGTGACGTAGACCATCGTGGTCTGGAGTTCGCGGTGCAGCCGCGCCAGCTCGACGCGCATCTGCACGCGCAGCGCCGCGTCCAGATTCGACAGCGGCTCGTCGAACAGGAACACGCCCGGCTTGCGCACGATGGCGCGGCCGATGGCGACGCGCTGGCGCTGGCCGCCGGAGAGGTCTTTGGGTTTGCGCGCCAGCAGCGGCTCGATCTTGAGGATCTGCGCGGCGCGCTGCACGGCGGTGTCGATCTCCGGCTGCGACATCCCCGCCAGCTTCAGCCCGAACGCCATGTTCTGGGCCACCGACATGTGCGGGTAGAGCGCGTAGCTCTGGAACACCATCGCGATGGAGCGCTTGGAGGGCGGGATGTCGTTGACGAGCTGGCCGCCGATGTGCAGCTCGCCCGAGGTGATCTCCTCCAGCCCGGCGATGCAGCGCAGCATGGTCGACTTGCCGCAGCCGGACGGCCCGACGAAGACCATGAACTCGCCATCGGCCACGTCGAGGTCGATGCCGTGCAGGATCTCCGTCTGGTCGAAGGACTTACGCAGCGCCTTGAATTTCAGATCAGCCATGACGTTCCTCTCAAGCCTCCAGGGCGCCGAAGTAGATCCCGTGCGGCGGCAGCGAGAAGTGGGTGCCCGTGCGGCGGGCTCGTTGTGCGTCGGGCAGGCCGGGCACGTTCATGGGGACACTCGCCGGCGCGTCGTCGAGCGTGATCTGCAGTGGTTCGGTGCCCAGGTTGAGCACGATCAGCAGGGACGGGCCGAGCTTGCGCAGCGGCGCCTCGCGCACCAGCGCCATCACCGGCTCGGGCGCGTCGAGGAAGCGGATGCCGCCCTTGACCAGCGCCGGGAACGAACGCCGCCACGGCAGCAGCGCGCGCATGTAGTGCAGTGGCGCGTGCGGATCGGCCTCGCTGACATCGACGGCACGCGGGCGGTGCGCGTCCACCACCGGCAGCCACGGCTTCACGTCCAGCCCGCCGCTGAAGCCGGCGTGCGGCGCGTCGGCCTGCCACGGGATCGGCGTGCGGCAACCGTCGCGGCCCTTGTACTCGGGCCAGAAGGCGATGCCCGGCGGATCGACCAGCGCCTCGAAGGGCAGGTCGGCTTGTTCCAGCGCGAGTTCGTCCCCCTGGTACCAGCACACGCTGCCACGCAGGCTCACCAGCATCGTCAGCATCACGCGCACGAAGGACTCCGGTGCGCCCGTGCCCTTCCAGCGGGTGAGCACGCGCTCGGCGTCGTGGTTGCCGATGGTCCAGCAGGCCCAGCCGCCCTGGCCGGGTTCGGCCGCCGCGGCTTCGAACTGCTCGACCTGTCGGCGCAGGTGCGCGGCGCTCGCGTCCGGCGACAGCATCGAGAAGCTGTAGGTCATGTGCAGGCGCCGGTCGCCCGCGGTGTAGGCGAGCATCGTGGCCAGCGCGTCCGCGTCGCCCACCTCGCCCACGCTGGCCGCACCGTATTCATCCAGCAAGGTGCGCACTTCTTCGAGGAACAGCACGTTTTCCGGGCGGTTCTTGTCGTGGACGTGCGCCTGCAGGTCGTAAGGGTTGTGCGCTGGAGCGCGGTTGATGTCCGGCGGCAGCGGGTCGTTCGAGCGCAGCGCCTGGTCGTGGAAGTAGTAGTTGGTCGTGTCGAGGCGGAACCCGTCCACGCCGCGGTCGAGCCAGAAGCGGATGTCGCTCAGCACGGCCGCGCGCACGGCCGGGTTGTGGAAGTTCAGGTCCGGCTGCGCGGTCAGGAAGTTGTGCAGGTAGTACTGGCGGCGGCGCGTGTCCCACTGCCAGGACGAGCCGCCGAACACGCTCAGCCAGTTGTTCGGTGGTGAGCCGTCCGGCTGCGCGTCGGCCCAGACGTACCAGTCGGCGCGCGGGTTGTCGCGGCTGGCGCGGCTTTCCTGGAACCAGGCGTGGGTGTCCGCGGTGTGGGACACCACCTGGTCGATCATCACCTTCAGGTTCAGCGCGTGCGCCCGCTCGATCAGCCGGTCGAAGTCGGCCAGCGTGCCGAATAGCGGATCGACATCGCGGTAGTCCTCGACGTCGTAGCCGAAGTCCTTCATCGGCGACTTGAAGAACGGCGAGATCCAGACCGCGTCCACGCCGAGCCCGGCGATGTAGGACAGCCGCTCGATGATGCCGGGGAGGTCGCCCACCCCGTCGCCATTGTGGTCGGCGAAGCTGCGCGGGTACACCTGGTACAGCACCGCGCCGCGCCACCAGTCGGTGCCGACCGGCTTTTCCCGGGTGTCCCTGAAGGGTGATGACGTCATGACTGGCTTACCACCACACCTCGGCCTGGGCGCCGAAGGTCGTGCCCGTCTTCTTGGTGCCGAAGACCCCGTTGGCCTGCGTGCCGGCGGCGTCGTTCCACTTGGCGTGGGTCACGAAGGCGCGGAAGACCGGGCGGGCCCAGAAGCCGGTGCTCAGCGTGAGCTGCTGGGCGAGGGTGACCTTGGCGACCTTGGGCTTGCTGCCGCCGTCGGTCTCGCCTGCGTCGTAGCCGACTTCGAGCACCGTGCTGTGCAGGTCGTTGTAGTTGTACTGCGGCCGGATGCCGACGCTCATGAAGGTGTTGCTGTTGGGGCCGCCGAAGTTGGCCTTGCCGTAGCTGGCGGTCACCACGCCGGTGATCTTCGTGCCAGCTGGCGCGAAGTACAGGTGGTCATGGATGCGCCACGAATGGCCCTTGGCGACACCGCCGCCCTGGTAGGTCGGCAGCCACTCGAAGCCGCTGCCCAGCTTGCTGCCGTAGACGATGCCGAACTTGTTCCAGCCACCGAGCACACCGCTCTGGGTGTGCTGCAGGAACAGCATGGTGCCATTGCCGGTTTCCTTGGTGACGTCGGCGGATGCGGTACTGCCGTTCAGCAGGACCAGCTCGGCTTCGAGCTTGCCGTTCGGGTTGACGTCGATGTCGTAGAAGCGGGCCGAGTAGCGCTTGCCGACGATGTCGTCGACGCCGTTGGCGTTGCCACCATTCTGGAAGTAGGCGAGTGACACCTTGGCCGGGCCGGCGTTGATCTCCTCGATGCCGGCGCCCATGCCGTTGTTGCCCCAGTAGTAGTAGTCGCTCATGTGGATGTCATGGCGGTTGTAGAACCGCTTGCCCACCCAGACCTTGGCCGCGTCGAGCGCGCCGCCGTCGAAGAAGCCGCCCGCTTCGATGAACGCCTGTTCGCTGGCGATGTTGAGCGTCTTGTCGTCGGTGCTTTCCCAGGCCTGCTTGCCCTTTTCCTTGAACGACAGGGTCTGGTGGTACTTGGCCCAGGCGCCGTCGGACTTGCCGAAGGGGATGATGGCGGTGGTGCTGGCGAAGTTGTCGCACTCGTTGCCCAGCCGGTACTTGGAGCGGATCGGCCAGGTGCCGTCGCCGCCGAAGCACTGCAGGTTGCCGCCTTCGCT
The DNA here is from genome assembly GCF_034519685.1 of Sphaerotilus sp. Lineage (GTDB taxonomy): Bacteria > Pseudomonadota > Gammaproteobacteria > Burkholderiales > Burkholderiaceae_C > Sphaerotilus. The sequence continues at coordinate 1,520,244 of NZ_JAXHOF010000006.1, forward strand.
GGTGCCGCCGACCTGGGTGCGCACGTAGCCGTGCAGCTCCACGCCTTCCGCCTGCGCCGCCGCCGCGACGAACAGACCGCTCATGGCCAGCGCCAGGGGCATCAGCCCCACCAGCCCCGATGTCTTCTGCAGGTTCTTTTGCATCTCGATGCTCCTCGTTGAATGAGCGCTCTGAATCGATTCAGAGACGACAGGGCGCGATTCTGAATCGGTTCAGAAAACCGTCAAGTTCTGTGAAGTCGGGGATTTCCCTAGGCCAAGGGAAATCCTGAGGCGTCAGTTCTGGGCAGTTCAGGTGTCGCGGACGACCAGCTCGACACCGAGTGCGGGCGGTCGCAGCCCGTCGAGCAGCGCCTGGACGGCGAGCACACCCTTGCGGTGTGCGTCCTGGCGCATCGTGGTCAGCCCCGCGGTGGCGGCGTCAGGGATGTTGTCGAAGCCGACAGCCGCCGCCAGCGTCACCCCGGGCCAGGTGCGCACCTCGGCCAGCGCGGCCAGGGCCATGCGGTCCGTCATGCCCACGACCGCGATCCGGCTGCCCGCTGGCAACGACACGCGGAGGGCGGCCAGCACCTGCGCCGACGTCTCGGGGTGGATGTCATCGACCTCTATCCAGTCGACCGTGTCGAGCGCCCGGCCCAGCCGCCGGGCGGCGCGCACGAAGCCGATGCGCCGCTCGATGGCCACGGACGCGCTGCGCGGCTGCACCTTGCGCCCGGCGGCCATCGCGTGCCGACGCTGCTGCCCGTTCAGTGTGAAGCACACGGCGAGCACGCGGTCGGGCTGCTTCGACAGCGCGTAGGTCATCGCCTGGTCGGCGCCGTCGCGGTCCTCGATGCCGATGCTCGGCACCCCTTCCACGACCGTGTCCACCAGCACCAGCGGCTTGCGTGCGGCCACCACTTCCGGGACCAGGTTGGCGCCGATCTCGGCGTGGACGATGAGCGCGTCGGCGGTGGTCTGGAACGCGGCGGCGAGCTGCAGGTCGCGGCCGAGCTTGGGGATGAGTTGCAGCGACAGCGCGCGCTGGTCGAGTTCGTGGCTGACGCCGCGCAGGAAGTCCAGGCTGATCGGGTCGGTGAGGGCGAACTCCAGTCCGTGGTGGTAGACCACCGCCACCTCGCGCACCTCGTCGCGTCGCCGCAGCGCGCGGGCGGCGGGATCCGGGCCGAAGTAGCCCAGCTCGCGTGAGCGGCTGATGATCTCGGTGCGCAACGTCACCGAGAGCTGGTCCGGGCGGTTGAAGGCGTTCGAGATGGTGGCGGGGCTGACGCCGAGCGCCTTGGCGACGTCGCTCGCGGTGACCTTGGTGCGGGGGGCGGGTGGGGCCGCGGGCGGGGCGGGCTCGGGGCTGTTCGGTTCCGTGCGCTTGGAGGACATGGGACTCGCGTGGTCTTTGACAGAGGCATTGTCAGCGCTTGTGGCCCTGCCGTGGGCAAGATCGAACAGCGCGAACTGGCCAGCCATATATCGTCGAACAGTGCTTACACCACGGCCAGGGGTCTACAGCACAGCCACAAAGCACAACGGGTCAGCACCTTGTGAGCGCTAACCCGTTGATTTTATTGGTGCCGGAGAGAGGAGTCGAACCCCCGACCTTCTCATTACGAATGAGCAAAAGTGCGTATTTTGGGGCGTTGATGCGTGTTGATGTGAGAGGCTGATTCCTTGTAAATCAAGCACTTGCGCTGTTCGTTGTGTTGATGCGTGTTCATCTGCATGCCGTGATTCGTCTTACACCAGCACTTACACGGCTGGCCCATGTAAGACCAGAGGCACCAGATGGCACGAACCAAGCTCACCGTCGGCCGAGTCACCGCGTTCACGTCGCACGGGAAGGGGCAGGCGTTCCTGTGGGATGACGCCGCGCCCAATCTGGCGCTGCGGGTGACGGCTTCGGGGTCGAAGGCGTTCATCTTCCAGACCGAGTACGCCGGGAAGACCCTGCGCCTGACCATCGGCGCCCCGGAGTCGTGGAGCATCCCCGAGGCCCGCGCCGAGGCACGCCGCCTGCAGACGCTGGTGGACAAGGGCGCCGACCCACGGGCCGAGAAAGCCGCCACCATCGCCCAGGCGCAAGCCGACCGCGAAGCCGCCGCCGTGGTGCGCGCCCGCGAGTCCGTGACGGTGGGCGAGGCGTGGGCGGTCTACCTGGAAGCGCGGCGCCCGAAGTGGTCCCCCCGGTCCTACCTGAACCACACCCGCATGGCCGCGCCCGGTGGCGAGCAGCGCCAGCGAGGGGCAGGGAAGACCGTGGCCGCCCCGCTGGCCGCGCTGCTGCCCCTGCGCCTGTCCGAGCTGAACGCCGACGTGCTGGCCGCGTGGCTGGATCGGGAGGCTGCCGAGCGTCCCACCGCCGCTGCGTCCGCCTTCCGGCTGGTGCGGGGTTTCATCCGCTGGGCGGGCGAACATCCCGAGTACCGCGCCCTGATTGCCCCGGACGCCTACCGCTCCAAGGCCGTCAGCGAGGCCGTGCCGCCGTCGAAGGCGAAGGAGGGCGACTGCCTGCAGCGCGAACAGTTGCCCCTGTGGTTCAAGGCGGTGCGCGAGCTGGCGAACCCGGTTCACGCCGCCTACCTGCAGACCGCCATCCTGACCGGCGCCCGCCGCGAAGAGCTGGCCGGGATGCGCTGGGAGGACGTGGATTTCCGCTGGGGCAGCATCGCCATCGCCGACAAGGTGGAGGGCGCCCGCGTCATCCCGCTCACGCCCTACGTGTCGCGCCTGCTGGCCGCGCTGCCCAGGCGGAACGAGTGGGTGTTCAGCAGCCCGACCGCCGCCGATGGCCGGCTGAAGGAGCCGCGCACCGGGCATGAGCGCGCCCTGGCCGCTGCTGGCCTGCCGCACCTGAGCATCCACGGCCTGCGCCGCTCATTCGGGACGCTGGCGGAGTGGGTCGAGATGCCTGCCGGTGTCGTGGCGCAGATTCAGGGGCACAAGCCGAGCGCCACGGCAGAGAAGCACTACCGCCGCCGCCCGCTGGACCTGCTGCGCATGTGGCACACCCGTGCCGAGGCGTGGATGCTGGAACAGGCCGGCATCGAGCAGCCCAGCGCCAACGAGGAACCGGGCGCGTTGCGTGTGGTGCATTCCCGTTGATGCGCGTTGATGTGTGTAACGCTACGGACTACAATCAACCATGATTCAGAACTTCCGACACAAGGGGCTGAAGCTGTTCTTCGAGACGGGCAGCACTGCCGGGATTCGAGCCGAGCACGCCGCGAAGCTGGGGGCCATGCTGCGCCGCCTGAACGTGGCGACCGATGCGCAAGGCATGAACCTCCCCGGCTGGAAGCTGCACCCGCTGAAGGGGGCGCTGTCGGGCCACTGGTCCGTGTGGGTGTCGGGGAACTGGCGTCTGACCTTCACCTTCGTGGGCGAGGACGCCGAACTGGTCGATTACCAGGACTACCACTGACGCAAGGAGCCTCACATGGCACGCATGTTCAACCCCCCGCACCCTGGCCTGACGCTGCGCGACGACGTGTTGCCTGCGCTGGGTCTGAACGTCACCCAGGCGGCGCAACAGCTCGGCGTGAACCGCGTCACCCTGTCGCGGGTGCTGAACGGCCACGCAGCGATTTCGCCCGAGATGGCGTTCCGCATCGAGGCGTGGCTTGGCAAGGAGCGCGGTGGAGACGCCCGGCTGTGGCTGGCGGAGCAGCTCGCCTATGACACGTGGCAGGCCGAGCAGCGGCTGAAGGTCACCCCGCTGAACGTGCAGCGGGCACCGGCTGAACTGGCCGCGTGAGCGCCATGAAGACGCTGAACACCTTCCGCGCCGAACTGCTGGCCGACCCGGTGACCTGCAGCGCCTACCTGAACGATGCCCTGAGCGAAAGCCCCGGCGCACTCTGCCGGGCACTGCGTCATGTCGCTGAGGCGCATCGGCTGGCGCTGCCGACTGGCGATGACCTGGAGCTGTCGGACGTTCAGGCGGTGCTGCGCGCCGCGGGTCTGCGCCTGGCTGTCGTGCCTGCCGCCTGAGTTTTCGCCACGGCCAGGCCAGTGAAGCGGGCCGTAGCGTAACGCCGTCTGGGGCCAGGGGAAACTCAGCCTCAGTGGGGTTGTGCAACAAAGCCGACGCAACTCGGTATTCACTTAGACAACAGGAAGTCTTCGATGTTGCTGCGCAGACCTGCAAGCAGTCTCTATGGCTGGGTGGACGCCAGGCCGAAAAGCAGCTTCCGACCGACAGCGTGGCCGGCGTGCTGAACTTCTTCCGCGACGAAGTGGATTCCAATCTGGAGGGTGTGCCACCCATCCTGACCTTGCTGGCCGATCACGGTGCCAAACTTGGGAATCCGCTGTCGCTCGTCTGATCGGGTCGCCCAGCCAGTTCTGGTTTCAATTCCGGCTAAGCTGCTGGCCGCCACCAACACAGCCGGGCTGCCACCCGACGCGACAGGGATGAATCCACGCAAAGCCAGTACCCGCACCCCAGCGGGACACCACCCGGCCGAGTCCGGCGTCAAGACTTCCTCTGCACCTGGACGCGCCGACTGGTCGGCCATCCGCCAGAAGCTACAGGATTTTGTCCATGTCTACCGCGACGCCAACTACGAGCGCGGTCAGGCCCAGCCGTACTGGAACGCCTTGTTGCGCTGCTTCGACGTGGGCGAGCCGGTGCTGAAGAAGGCGTTCGAGCACCGCCTGAAGCTCGGCAAGAAGAACAACTACGTCGATGCCTTCATCCCAGGCAAGCTGATCGTCGAGCACAAGGGCAGCCACGTCGATTTGGGTTCGGCCGTCGAGCAACTGCAGGGCTACTACGGCCTGCTGCCGCCCAGCGAGCAGCCGCGTTACGCCGTGCTGTGCAATTTCCAGCACTTGCGGCTGTACGACTTCAGCAATCTGGCGCGCACGGTGGTGCATGAATGCGGCATCGACGAGCTGCCCGAGAAGGCGGAGCTGTTCAAGTTCCTGCTGCCGCAGGAGGACAGTGTCGGCTTCCTCGAACAACCGGGTGTCGATATCAAGGCGGCCCGTGCAGTGGCTGATCTGCACGCTGCGCTGACGGCCGATGGGTACGGTGGGCGGGATCTGGAGATCTTGCTGACCCGGCTGATTTTCTGTTTCTTCGGCGATGACACCGGGATCTTCGGTGAAAACACCCAGATTCATCGCTTGCTGCTGAACTCGGCCGACGATGGCGGCGATCTCGGCTCCACGCTGTCGAAGCTGTTCGAGGTGCTGGACACGCCGGTTGCCAGGCGTTCGGCCAAGCTGCCGACCAAGTTCGCCGACTTCGCCTATGTCAACGGCCGGCTCTTTTCCGAGTCCTGCCGGCTGCCGGATTTCGACGCCGCACAGCGTGCGGTCATCCTGCAGTGCTCGGCGCTGAACTGGGGCAGCATCAGCCCGGCCATCTTTGGCAGCATGTTCCAGGCGGTGCTGGAGAAGGGCCGCGAGGATGTCAAGAAACTGGCGGCTGCACGCCGTGAGTTGGGGGCGCACTACACCAGCGAGCGCAACATCCTGCGGGCGCTGGGGCCGCTGTTTCTGGACGAGCTGAAGGCGGAGCTGGAGGCGGCCAAGCGCAACAAGGGCAAGCTGCAGGCGCTGCACGAGCGGCTGGCGGGACTCCGTTTGCTGGACCCGGCCTGTGGTTGCGGCAATTTCCTGGTCGTGGCGTTCCAGCAACTGCGCCTGCTGGAGATCGAGCTGGTGCATCGCCTGCACGGCGACGCGACCAAGAGCCGTGGCCTGCTGGACATGCGCGATCTGCTGCGGGTGCAGGTGGACCAGTTCTACGGCATCGAGATCGACCCCTCCGCTGCGCACATTGCCCGCGTGGCGCTGTGGATCACCGACCACCAGATGAACCTCGTGGCCGCCCAGCGTCTGGGTCAGGCGCGGCCCAGCGTGCCGCTGACGCACAGCGCGACCATCGCCGAAGGCAATGCGCTGCGGCTGGATTGGGCGGCTGTGCTGCCGCCGGGGCAGTGCAGCTATGTGGTGGGCAATCCGCCGTTCGTGGGCGCCAAGTTCCTGAGCGATGGACAGCGTGAAGACGTGGCCTTGGCCTTTGGCGACTTGAAGAATGCGGGGCTGCTGGATCTTGTGGCTGCTTGGTACGTCAAGGCTGCGCGCTACCTCCAGGCAGCGCCGGCCATGCGGGCAGCTTTTGTCTCCACCAACAGCATCACGCAGGGCGAGCAGGTCGGCGTCCTGTGGGGCTGGATGCTGGCGCAGGGCATGAAGATCCAGTTTGCACACCGCACGTTCCAGTGGAGCAACGACGCCAAGGGCGTGGCAGCGGTCCATTGCGTGATCGTGGGCTTTGGTGGACAGGACCGGGCGGGCAAGCGGCTCTTTGAATACCCGGACATCAAAGGCGAGCCTGTAGAGGTCGCCGCTCGCAACATCAATCCCTATCTGGTCGATGCGCCAGACGTGGTGCTGCCACGCCGCAGCACGCCGCTGTGTGCGGTGCCCGAAGTCGGTATTGGCAACAAGCCGATTGACGGCGGGCATTACCTGTTCACGACCGAGGAGCGCGACGAGTTCCTTCGCATCGAGCCAGACGCTGCTTGGTTCTTTCGCCGCTGGATCGGTGCTGACGAATTTCTCAACGGCTACGAACGCTGGTGTCTGTGGCTGGGCCAAGCCAGCCCGGCGGAGCTGCGCGCCTTGCCCGAATGCCGCAAGCGCATTCAGGCGGTGCGAGACGTTCGGTTGGCCAGCAAGAGTGCGCCGACGCGCAAGCTGGCTGACACGCCGACGCGGTTCCACGTTGAGAACATGCCTGACAAGCCCTACTTGGTGCTACCTGAGGTGTCGTCTGAGCGCCGGTTTTTCATTCCTTTTGGGTTTGAGAAGCCAGAAACCTTTTGCAGCAATCTGGTGAAGATCGCTCAGGATGCTTCGTTTTATCACTTAGGGGTGTTGTCCAGCACCATGCACAACGCCTGGGTCCGTGCGACGTGTGGGCGCATGAAAAGTGACTACCGCTACTCGGCGGCCATCGTTTACAACAACTACCCGTGGCCCGGCGAGTCCTTGATCGACAAGCAGCGTGTTGCCATCGAGGCGGCTGCACAGGCGGTGCTGGCTGCGCGGGCAGCGTTTCAGGATTCGTCCCTGGCCGATCTCTACGACCCGCTGACCATGCCCCCCGCGCTGCTCAAGGCCCACCAGAAACTCGACAAGGCCGTCGATGCCGCCTATGGCTACACCGGCAAACCCGACGACACCGAGCGCGTGGCCTTTCTCTTCGGGCGGTACCAGCAACTGGTGGACAGCGAGGCAAGCGGCAAGGCAAAGTGAGGCCGCCGGCTGAACTGGCGGCCGGATGCACAAGGACGTCCACCATGCAGACCTACGAAACCGACCTGAACGCATGGGCCAACGAACAGGCCCGGCTGCTGCGTGCGGGTCGCTTCGACCTGCTCGACATCGAACACCTCGCCGGGGAGATCGAAGACGTGGGCAAGAGTGAACAGCGCGCGCTGGCCAGCCGGATGGCGGTCCTGCTGGCGCACCTGCTGAAATGGCAATACCAGCCCGAGCGGCGCGGCGCGAGCTGGGAGAAAACCATCAAGGCGCAGCGCAAGGACATCCGCTACGCCCTGGGCGAGTCGCCTAGCCTGGAGCCGAAGCTGCAGGAACCGGCGTGGCTGGATGTGGTCTGGACACGCGCCGTCGCGCAGGCAGTCAACGAAACCGGGCTGGACGCTTTCCCCGAGGTGTGCCCGTGGGCGGTGCGCGATGAGGTGCTGTCGGAGACTTGGTGGCCGGGGAACGGGTGAGCATTGCAGCACCCCTGAAAGCACAACGGGTCAGCGCCTTGTGAACGCTAACCCGTTGATTTCATTGGTGCCGGAGAAAGGAGTCGAACCCTCGACCTTCTCATTACGAATGAGCTGCTCTACCAACTGAGCTACACCGGCGAAAGAACGATATTGTAGCCCATGAAAATCAGGCTTGTGAAGCCCCTTCGCTGGAATTCACAGGCGAATTCTCGGCCAGGTGGTACTCGGTGGCGCGCTGCACTTCATTCTTCGAGCCGAGGATGACGCTGACCCGCTCGTGCAGCTTGGTCGGCGTCAGGTCCATGATGCGCTGGTGGCCGTTGGTGGCCATGCCGCCGGCCTGCTCGACGAGGAAGGCCATCGGATTGGCTTCGTACATCAGGCGCAGCTTGCCGGGCTTGTTCGGCTCGCGCTGGTCCCACGGGTAGAGGAACACGCCGCCGCGGGTCAGGATGCGGTGCACGTCGGCGACCATCGAGGCCACCCAGCGCATGTTGAAGTCCTTGCCGCGCGGGCCTTCCTTGCCGGCCAGGCATTCGTCGATGTAGCGCTTCACCGGCGGGGCCCAGTGGCGCATGTTCGACATGTTGATCGCGAATTCCTTGGTGTCGGCCGGGATCTGCACATGCTCGCTGGTCAGCACCCACGAGCCCGTCTCGCGGTCGAGCGTGAACATCGCGACGCCGTCGCCCACCGTCAGCACCAGCGTCGTCTGCGGGCCGTAGACGCAGTAGCCGGCCGCCGCCTGGAACTTGCCCGGCTGGAGGAAGTCCTCTTCGCTCACGCCCCGGTTGTGGCCGACCTTGCGCAGCACCGAGAAGATGGTGCCGATCGAGACGTTCACGTCGATGTTGCTGGAGCCGTCGAGCGGGTCGAACAGCAGCATGTACTCGCCCTGCGGGTAGCGGTTGGGCACGACGTGGATGTCGTCCATTTCCTCGGATGCCATCGCCGCGAGGTGGCCGCCCCACTCGTTGGCCTCGATCAGCACCTCGTTGGAGATGATGTCGAGCTTCTTCTGGACTTCGCCCTGCACGTTCTCGCTGCCGGCCGAGCCAAGGACTTCGCCGAGCGCGCCCTTGTTGACGGCAATGGCGATGCGCTTGCAGGCGCGGGCGACGACTTCGATCAGCAGGCGGAGCTGGCCGGGGATGTGGCCGTGCTCGCGCTGCTGTTCGACGAGGTACTGGGTGAGGCTGATGCGTTTGGTCATGGGCAGTGCCGGATCAGGAGTTACAGAGGCGTTTCAGGGGATTCCCCGATCCTACCGCCTCCAGATTTCAGTCTGCCAACGCCCGCGTGACGATTTCGCGCGTATCGGCCGACAAGTCCGCCTTGCCGGCAATGCGCTCGATCGCGGCCCGCGCGTGGCCGCGATACGGCTCGGCCAGCGCACGCCAGCGGTCCAGGGCGCGGGCCATGCGCGAGGCGAGCTGCGGGTTGAATCCGTCCACTTCCTGCACCTTGTCGGCCCAGAAGGCGTAGCCAGCGGCGTCGGTGCGGTGGAAGGCCCCCGGGTTGAGCTGCGTCAGCGTCAGCAGCAGGCTGCGGGCGCGGTTGGGGTTGCGCAGCGAGTAGTCGGGGTGGCGGGACAGGGCCTTGATCTGCTCGAAGACCTGGCCGTCGTGCTCGGGGGCCGCCGCCTGCAGCGCGAACCATTTGTCGATGACCAGCGCCTCGTTGCTGAAACCAGCGTGAAACCGCTCCAGCGCCGCGCCTGCCAGCGCCGAGCGGCCGTGGACCAGCGCAGTCAGCGCGCCGAGGCGGTCGGTCATGTTGCCGGCGTCCTTGAAGCGCTGCAGCGCCTTGCCTTGCCACAGCGGCTCGCCTTGGGCCACGCCGTCGAGCACGAGCATGTTCAGCGCCAGATTGGCCAGCGCCCGCCGGCCGCACGACACCGGGTCCGGCCGGTAGCCGCCGGTCTGGCTGTGCTGCCCCCAGGCGGCGACCCAGTCGGCGTGCAGGCCGCGTGCGAGCTGCGCGCGCATCGACTCGCGGGCGGCGTGGATCTTCTGTGGGTCGATCGGCTCGCCGGCCTCGGCCATGCGCTCGGCCAGATAGCCTTCGCTGGGCAGCGTCAGCACCAGCTCCTTGAACGCCGCGTCCAGCGCCGTGTCGTTCAGCACGGTCTGCATCGCCGAGCGGTAGGCGTCATCGAGCACCAGCGCGCCGCCCTGGCGCACCGCCGCCAGCAGCCGCTGCACCGCCAGCCGCTGGCCGGCCTCCCAGCGGTTGAAGGCGTCGGTGTCGTGGCCGAGCAGCGTGAACAGCTCGGCCTCGCTCGCGTCCCATTCCAGGATCACCGGTGCCGAGAAGCCGCGCAGCAGCGACGGCACCGGCGCGGCGCTCAGGCCGTCGAAGGTCCACGACTGCGACGCGCTGTCCAGCACGAGCACGCGGTCGGTGCCGGCGATCGGCTGGCCGGCGGCGTCCAGCAGGCCCATCGCCACCGGGATCACGAACGGCTGCTTGAGCGGCTGGCCGGGCGTGGCGGGGGTGTGCTGGCTCAGCGTCAGCGTGTAGCGGCCGGATTCGGCGTCGAACGAGCCTTGCGCCTTCAGGCGCGGCGTGCCGGCCTGGGCGTACCAGTGCTTGAAGGTGTCCAGCCGTCCGGCCAGCGCGCTGTCCGGGTTGGCGTCGGCGATGGCCTGCGCGAAGTCGTCGCAGGTCACGGCCTGGCCGTCGTGGCGCGCGAAGTACAGGTCCATGCCCTGGCGGAACCCGGCGCGGCCGACGAGCGTGGCCATCATGCGCACGACCTCGGCGCCCTTGTCGTAGACGGTGGCGGTGTAGAAGTTGTCGATGGCCTGGTACTGGTCGGGCCGCACCGGGTGCGCCATCGGGCCGGCGTCTTCCGGGTACTGGCTCTGGCGCAGCTGGCGCACGTCCTCGATGCGCTTGACCGCGCGCGCCGAGGCCTCGCCCGCCATGTCCTGGCTGAACTCCTGGTCGCGGTAGACGGTCAGGCCTTCCTTCAGGCTGAGCTGGAACCAGTCGCGGCAGGTGATGCGGTTGCCGGTCCAGTTGTGGAAGTACTCGTGGCCGACGACGCTCTCGACGTTGCCGAAGTCGATGTCGGTGGCGGTCGCGGGGCTGGCCAGCACGAACTTCGTGTTGAAGATGTTCAGGCCCTTGTTCTCCATCGCGCCCATGTTGAAGTCGCTGACGGCGACGATCATGAAGCGCTCCAGGTCGAGCTTCAGCCCGAAGCGCGCCTCGTCCCAGGCAATCGACGCGATCAGCGAATTCATCGCGTGTTCGGTCTTGTCGAGGTCACCGGCGCGGACGTAGACCTGCAGCGTGTGGTCGGATCCTGAGCGCGTGCGGATCTTCTGCTCGCGGCAGACGAGGTCGGCGGCCACCAGCGCGAACAGGTAGCTCGGCTTCGGGTGCGGGTCGCTCCAGACGGCGTAGTGGCGGCCCTTGGGCAATTCGCCGGACTCCACCAGATTGCCGTTGGACAGCAGCATCGGGTATTTCTTCGCATCCGCCCGCAGCGTGACCTTGAAGACCGCCATCACGTCCGGCCGGTCGGCGAAATAGGTGATGCGGCGGAAGCCCTGGGCCTCGCACTGGGTGAAGAAACCGCCGCCCGAGGTGTAGAGCCCCGAGAGCTGCGTGTTCTTTTCGGGCGCGCAGGTGTTGCGGATCTCCAGCGCGAACGGCTCGGCGGGCAGCTTGTCGAGCACGAGCTGGCCATCGTCGAAGTGGAACGACACGCTCTCGCCGTTCACCTGCACGCGGGTCAGCGTGATGTCCTCGCCGTCCAGGCGCAGGGGCTGACCAGGGCGTTCCGGGTTGGGCTCGACCTGCATCCGGCTGATGACCAGCGTCTTGGCCGGCTCCAGCTCGAAGGTCAGATCGACCGAGCGGATCCAGTGGCTCGGCGCGACGTAGTCCTCGCGCCGGGTCAGGGTGACGGTACCTTCACGCATGGCTTGTCTCTTGTTGTCAGCCCAGGCTGGGCGGCAGGGTGTAATCGGTGAAATCGGCGATCGACTGGAGCACGTTGTCGTAACCCGCGAAGGCTTGCGCCGGCAGCGTGGTGGTCAGCACGACCGCCGCCATGCCGCCGTTGCGCGCCGCCTCGATGCCCAGCGGGGCGTCCTCGAAGACGAGGCACTGCGCCGGCGCCACCCCGATGCGGCGCGCGGCTTCCAGGAAGATGTCCGGGTGCGGCTTGCCGCGCAGGCCGTCGGCGGGGCTGGTGACGGTGTCGACCAGCGCGCCCAGCCCGAAGCGGGCGAAGGCGATGGCGATGTTCTCGGGCGGCGCGGCGGTGCAGATGGCGATCTTCAGCCCGCGGGCGCGTCCCTGGGCGATCACCTCGCGCGCGCCGGCGATCAGCGTCAGCTCGCGCTCGGCGATCTCGCGGTAGAGGGCTTCCTTGCGGGCGGCCATCGCCTGCAACGCCTCCTCGCCCTGCGCTGGAAACAGGTCGCGCAGGATTTCGAGGTTGGTCCGCCCCGCCGTGGCGGCGAAAAAGCCGGCCTCGTCGTAGGGCAGGCCGGTCTCGGCGTGCCAGAGTGCCCAGGAGCGTTCGTGCAGCGGCATGCTGTCGATCAGGGTGCCGTCCATGTCGAACAGCAGTGCGGCCAATGTCATCGAAATTCCCCTGCGTGGACCGGATCACCGACGGGTGATCACAGCCCCTGTTTCAGACTCGCCTCGATGAACGCATCCAGATCGCCATCCAGCACCTTCTGCGTCGCCGAGATTTCCACGTTGGTGCGCAGATCCTTGATGCGGCTGTTGTCCAGCACGTAACTGCGGATCTGGTGGCCCCAGCCCACGTCGGTCTTGGTGTCTTCCAGCTTCTGCTGCTCTTCCATGCGCTTGCGCATCTCGTGGTCGTACAGCCGCGAGCGCAGGCGCTTCCACGCCACGTCACGGTTGCTGTGCTGGCTGCGGCCGTCCTGGCACTGCACGACGATGCCGGTCGGGATGTGCGTCAGCCGCACCGCCGAGTCGGTCTTGTTGATGTGCTGACCGCCCGCGCCCGAGGCCCGGAAGGTGTCGGTGCGCACGTCCGAGGGGTTGATGTCGATCTCGATCGAGTCGTCGATCTCCGGGTAGACGAACAGCGACGCGAACGAGGTGTGGCGCCCGCCCGAGGAGTCGAACGGCGACTTGCGCACCAGGCGGTGCACGCCGGTCTCGGTGCGCAGGTGACCGAAGGCGTAGTCGCCTTCCACCTTGATGGTCGCGCTCTTGATGCCGGCGGTGTCGCCCTCGGTGATGTCCTCGACCGTGGCGGTGAAGCCCTTGCGCTCGCAGTACTTCAGGTACTGGCGCAGCAGCATCGACGCCCAGTCGCACGCCTCCGTGCCACCCGCACCCGCCTGGATGTCGACGAAGCAGTTCATCGGATCGGCCGGGTTCGAGAACATGCGGCGGAATTCGAGCTTCTCGACGATGTCGCGCAGTGCGGCGGCTTCGGTCTCGATGGTCGTCAGCGAGTCGAAATCCTCCTCGTCCTTCGTCATCTCGAAGAGTTCGGTGTTGTCGGAGATCTGGCCCGTGAGGTGGTCGATCGTGCCGACGACGGTCTCCAGCGAGCGCTTTTCCTTGCCCAGTTCCTGGGCACGCTTCGGGTCGTTCCACACCGCGGGGTTTTCCAGCGCGGCGTTGACTTCTTCCAGTCTCAGGCCTTTGCGTTCGTAGTCAAAGATACCCCCTTAGCGCGTTCGTGCGCTCGCTGAGGTCGGCCAGGGTGTTGCCAATGGCGTTGATGCGTTCGATGTCCATGGGTCGCTCGATGCTGTCTGCGGCGTGCCGAAGGCGTCGGCACGCGAAAGGCGCGATTTTGGCATGGACGCCCCCGCGAAAACGCAGGGTGGTGGCTGTTCAGCCGGTGTAACCGAGGTGCTCGGCCAGACGGACGGCCAGTGCTTCGGGCTGGTCGTGGTGCAGCATGTGGCCGCAGGGGCTGAGCAGGTGCCGCGTCAGCACGGGCACAGCCTCCAGCCGCGACTCGAAGTCCGCCCGCGGGAAGCGGTCGCCCCACCATTTCGTCACGTCCGTCTCGTCACCTTCGACCCACAGGACTGGTGCTGTGATCTTCGCCCAGCAGGCCAGCACCTCCTCCTTGCGGTAGAGCTGCGGGTTGACCTGCTTGTGCGCCGGATCGCCGAGGATTTCCCAGCGACCGGCGGCGTTGCGGCGCGACCAGTGCGGCGCCAGCCAGTCCGCGAAGTCGCTGCGCAGGCGCGGGTTGTTCTTGCGCAGACGGCTGGCCACGGCGTCCAGGCTGTCGTAGTCGCGCAGCTCGGCCGGTGTGCGCAGCTGGTCGAGCCACTGGGCGTAGCGGCGCGGTGCCTGGGCGGGGTGGCTCTGCGGCAGGCCGAAACCTTCGAGGTTGACCAGCCGGCGGATGCGCTCCGGGCGGATGCCGGCGTAGAGCATCACGACGTTGCCGCCCATGCTGTGGCCGACCAGATCGACCGTCGGTTCGTGCTGCAGACCCAGTCCGGGTGAGCGCAGCAAGGCGTCCAGATCACCGAGGTAGTCCGGGAACCAGAACGTGTCCGTCCCGCCGCCCGACGGAGCGCTTTCGCTCAGGCCGAAGCCGCGCCAGTCCGGTGCGATGATGTAGCGCGGCGGGCCGCCTGCGGCGCCCAGCGCATCCAGTGCATCGACCACGAACTGGAACGATGCGCCCACGTCCATCCAGCCATGTACCAGTACCAGGGGCGGCGCCTCGGGCGTGACCATCGACGGGTCGCCCCAGGCCATCACGTGGTAGCGCAGGCCGCGGATCGGCACGAACAGCGAGCGCGCCGCGCGGCGCGCGGCATAGGGCAAAGGAGAGGGCGTGGTCATGCCCTCACTCTACGGGGCGGGGCGGATCCTGGAAGTCACCGGCGCGATAGGTCAGCACCAGCGTGTCGCGCCAGCCCGCAGCGCCGTCGGGCTGGATGGGCGTGCTTTCATGGACCACGCGCGGATCGTCGAGCAGCAGCGCACTCCACGGCTGGTCCAGCGTGAAGCGCACGCCGAGCGGGCCGTCCGCCTGGAACACGCGTGTCTCGCCGCCCAGCACGCCCTCGCGCGCCACCAGCAGCACGGCGACGAAGTTGACGCCGTCGCGGTGCGCGCCTTCCGGGGTGGGGCGGCCGACGCCGCCGGTCGTGTCGATGCGGAAGGGGTGGGCTTCGATGCACCAGCGGCCGTCGAAGGGTGGCTCGCTGGGCGTGTCGTGCGCGGCGGCGGCGAAGACGTCGCCCAGGTGCTGCACGACGGCGAGGAAGGCGGGCGAGGCGGCCATGGCCGGGGCGAGCGGCGCGAAGTCGCGCAGCATGCCGCCATGCAGGGCGTTGTAGGTGGTCGGCTGCCAGTGCGGGCGGTGCGGCACCGCTGTCAGCGTGCCGGCGCGCGTGTCCTGCACGAAGCTGCCATGGCGACGGCGGCGGTAGCGGCCGCCGTCCTTGAGGTGCTGGTCGGGCGGCAGGTCGTGCCAGAACGGGTCGAGGCCGTGCAGCGCGTCGAGCGGGACGCCGGTCGCCACGGCCAGTGCGTCGGGCGACAGGCGCGCGAAACCCTGGGTGCGCAGGTGGTCGGCGGCCTGGGCGCTCTCGGGGCCGGTCAGCGCGTCGGGGTGGGAGAAGGTGGGGAGCATCCGGTCATTCTGCCTTGGCCTCTGCGGGCTGCCATTGCGCCAGCACCATGGCCGCACAGATCAGCAGCGCCCCCAGCCAGCCGCGCAGCGCGAGCTGCTCGTTGAGCATCACCCAGCCGCCGATGGCCGAAAACAGTCCCTCGCTGCTGTAGATCACGGCGGCGTGCGAGGCGAGGGCGTCGCGCTGCGCGATGACCTGCAGCGTGTAGGCCACGCCGATCGACAGCACACCGCCCCAGGCGATGGCGCCGCCGGCCTGCAGCACACCGTCGAGCGTGATCGTCTCCCGGCCGAGCGCCACCAGCATCGACAGTACCCCTGCGACGAGGTACTGCAGCACCGACAGCCTGAGCGGGTCGTGCCTGCGTGCCAGATGACCGACCAGCAGCATGTGCACTGCCCACATCAGTGCGCCACCGAGCTGCAGCCAGTCGCCGGGGGCGATGGTGGCGTCGGCCTTCACGCTCAGCAGGTACATGCCCAGCGTGGCCACCGTGACGGCGATCCAGACCTGGCGCGACACCGCGGCCCCGCCCAGCCGCATCAGCACCGGCACCAGCACGACGTAGAGCCCGGTGATGAAGCCGGCGTTGCTGACCGAGGTGCCGAGCAGGCCGACCTGCTGCAGGTTGATCGCGATGAACAGCACGAGGCCCAGCAGCGCACCGGCCCCCAGCACGCCCTGGCTCGGCACCAGCGGCACCGACGCGAACGGCCCGCCGCGCCACCACCACAAGGGCGCCACCAGCGCCGCGCCCAGCAGCATCCGCGCGCCGGTGTAGGTGAACGGGCCCACCGTGTCCATGCCCATCTGCTGCGCGACGAAGGTCGAGCCCCAGATGGCGGCGGTGAGGAGCATGAGGAGGTCGGTGCGCAGCGCGGATCGGTTCATCCCCCTAAGATAGCCGATCACCTCAGCCGACCCTGTCCAGGAGACCTCCCGCATGCAACCCGTCACCCTCGGCCGCAGCGACCTGCGCGTCAGCCCGATCTGCCTCGGCACGATGACCTTCGGCGAACAGGTCGACGAGCCGACCGCCTTCGCCATCCTCGACCGCGCGCTCGAACTCGGCATCGATTTCATCGATACGGCCGAGATGTACGCCGTGCCGCCGCGCCCGGAGACCTACAACAAGACCGAGACCATCCTCGGCAACTGGTTCGCCAGCCGTCCGGAGGCGCGCCGCAAGGTGACGCTGGCGACCAAGGTGGCCGGCCCGTCGCGTGGCATGCCGTGGATCCGCAACGGCAGTGCCGACCTCACGCCCGAGGACATCGTGGCGGCCTGCGAGGGCAGCCTGCGCCGCCTGCAGACGGACGTGATCGACCTCTACCAGATCCACTGGCCGGTGCGCGCCGTGCCGGCGTTCGGCGCGACGTATTACGACCCGGCCCGCCGCGACCAGCCCGGCAGCAGCATCGAGGCGCAGCTCGAAGCCCTGCAGCGCCTGGTGCGCGACGGGAAGGTGCGCGCGGTCGGCGTGTCCAACGAGACGTCCTACGGCGTGTGCGAGTTCATCCACGTGGCCGAGCGCGCCGGCCTGCCGCGCATCGCCACGGTGCAGAACGCCTACTGCCTCGTCAACCGCGTGCCCGACAACGGGCTGGACGAGGCGATGCACCGGCATGACGTGTCGCTGCTGGCCTACTCGCCGCTGGGCTTCGGGCTGCTGACGGGCAAATATGACGCGGTGGGTCTCCATGACGCGCAGCACCAGCCGGGTCGGCTCGCCCTGTTCGCCAGCATGAAGAAGCAGCGCTGGGCCCGTCCCGAAGCGCTCGAAGCCGCCCGCGCCTACAACACGCTGGCCCGCGAGCACGGCCTGACACCGACGCAGCTCGCGCTGGCCTTCTGCTACCGGCGCTGGTCGGTGGCCAGCACCATCATCGGCGTGACCAGCGTGGCGCAGCTCGAAGAGGATGTGGCGGCGTGGGATGTGCAGCTCAGTCCCGAGCTGCTGGCGCAGATCGACGCGCTGCGCCGCCGCTTCGGCGATCCGGCGATCTGAGGCGCCGAAGGCTCGTTCAGTTGCCCAGCGCTGCCGCGACCCGTTGCGGGTCGAAACCGAGGTGGCGCTGGCCGCGCACCAGCAGCGTCGGGGTACCGGACGCCCCCAGGCGCTTGTAGTCGGCCAGGCACACCGGATCCCGCTCGATCAGGCATTCCTCGAACGGAATCCGGTGCTCCGTCATGTACTGGCGTGCCTTCGTGCAGAAGATGCAGGTCACCGACGAGATCATGCGGATGTCGCCCGGCCGGGCCACGGCGCGCAGGGCCTCGGCCTGATCGCCCTGCACCTGTGTCTGGACGACCCGGCCCAGACCCCAGGCGACCACGCCGACCACGAGTACCGCCAGGATGCCGCTCTGGCGCAGCCGCTGCCACCAGGAGGGTCGGGTCGGGCCGCTCATTCAGCAACCCCTGTCGCGGCGGTGGCGACGACCTCGATCTTCCATTCTGGTCTGGCAAGCCGGGCTTGCACGGTGGCACGTGGTGGGGTGTGGCCGGCGGGCACCCAGGCGTCCCAGACCGCGTTCATGCCGTCGAAGTCGGCGAGGTCGGCCAGGTAGATCTGCACCATCAACAGCCGTGTCCTGTCGCTGCCGGCACGCGCCAGCAGCCGGTCGATCATCGTCAGCACCTGCGCGGTCTGGCCGCGGATGTCCTGGGTGGCGTCGTCGGGGACTTGTCCGGCCAGGTAGACCGTGCCGTTGTGGACCGCCATCTCGGAGAGGCGGGCGCCGACGTCGAAGCGTTGCAGGGTGGTCATGGTGGGGGCGGTTGTGGGTCAGTGGGTCTGCTTGCGGTGCTGCCGTGCGCCACGCGGGGGCTTGCTGGCCGACCTGGCCGGGCGAGGCGTGGCGGACTTGCCCGCTTCTGTGGCGGGGGCGGCTGCCTTCTGGCCGATGCGGCTTTCGGTCCCCTGCATCAGCTTGCTGATGTTGGCGCTGTGCCGCCAGATCAGCAGCAGGCACATCACCACGATCGCCAGCGTCGCCGTGGACGGACCCCAGACGAGGGTCTGGATCACCGGCGCCGCCACCGCCGCGACCAGCGCCGCCAGCGAGGAATAGCGCGACCCATAGGCCACCAGCCCCCACACCGCCAGCGTCGCCAGCCCCAGCCAGACGTTGAAGCCCAGCAGCACGCCGGCCGCAGTGGCCACGCCCTTGCCGCCCTCGAAACGGAAGAACACCGGCCACAGGTGCCCCAGGAATGCTGCCAGTCCGACCAGTGCCGCCGTGCCATCGCCGAAACCGGCCCGGGCACCGAACAGCTGCACCAGCAGCACGGGGATCAGCCCCTTGAGCGCGTCGAACACCAGCGTCAGCACGGCGGCCTTCTTGTTGCCCGAGCGCAGCACATTGGTGGCGCCGGGGTTGCCCGAGCCGTAGCTGCGCGGGTCATCCAGGCCCATCGACTTGCTGATGATGACGGCGAACGAAAGCGAGCCGATGAGGTAGGCAGCCACGACGGCCACCACGATCCAGAGCGTGGTCATGGGATGAGCGGGAGGGAGCTGGGGGACAGTCTGCCAGTGTAAGGCGGTGGCTGGTGCGGCGGTAAGATCACAGCGTCGTCCGGGAGCCTGCCACCATGTCTGCCATGCCGCTAGCGAAGCCAGCCTTCGATTTTGATGCCTACCTCGACTGGGAGGCCGAACAGCCTGAGCGCCACGAGTTCGTCGCCGGAGAAGTCTTCGCGATGACCGGGGCGCGCAGCACGCACAACACGATTGCGCTCAACTTTGCGTTCTTTCTCAAAGGCGCGCTGCGCGGCACGCCATGCCGTACCCACATCGAAGGCGTGAAAGTCCGCGTCGAAGCCGCGGACGCCGCGTTCTACCCGGACGTGTTCGTCACCTGTGACCCGGTGGATCTGAGTCCCGAGCGCGAAACCCACAAGACAGCGCCGCGCCTGGTGGCCGAAGTGCTGTCAGACAGCACTGCGGCCTACGACCGCGGCCTCAAATTCGAGCAGTACCAGCGCCTGCCGAGTCTGCAGGAATATCTGTTGATCGAGCAGGACCGTGTCCACGTCGATCTGTTCCGGCGCAATGCGGAAGGCTTGTGGGTGCTGCACCCGGCTGGCCCCGGCGACACGGTCACGCTCGCCAGCGTGGACCTGAGCCTGCCGATCGAGGCGTTCTACGAGGACACGGACACCGGTGCGCCCCGTACGACCTGATCAGACCTTGACCGGCTCGGCGGCCTGCACCGCGATGGCGCCCAGCGTTCCGGTCAGCACCGCCGGGTCGATGCCGACGAGGTAGCCACGCCGGCCACCGTTGATGTAGATCCGCTCGGCATCCAGCACGGTCGCCTCCACGTACACCGGCACCGCCTTGCGAAACCCGAACGGCGACGTGCCGCCAACCAGGAAGCCGCTGTGGCGCTGCGCCACCTCGGGCTTGCAGGGCTCGACCTTCTTGGCACCGATCTGGCGTGCCAGGTTCTTGGTGCTGACCTGCCGGTCGCCGTGCATCAGGATGACCAGCGGTTTGGCATCCTGGTCCTGCATCACCAGTGTCTTGACCACCGCGTGTTCGTCCACGCCGAGCTGGCGGGCGGATTCGGCCGTGCCGCCATGGTCGACATAGTCATACGGGTGTTCGGTGTAGCGCACAGCATGGGCCTTGAGCCACTGCGTGGCCGGGGTCTCGCTGACGTGGGCGCTCTTCTTCGCCATGTCGCCTTCGGTGTTTCAGGCCAGCCCGAGTGCTGCCAGATCACCCCGTCCGACACGGATCACCACCGGATCACCGCCGCTCAGGTCGATCACCGAGGTCGGCTCGGCCGGGCAGGCGCCGGAGTCGACCACGGCCTGGATCAGGTGGTCGTAGCGCTCGCGGATCTCCTCGGCGTCGTTGAGCGGCTCGGTTTCGCCGCGCGGGATCAGCGTGGTGCACAGCAGCGGCTGGCCCAGCAGGCCGAGCAGTTCCTGGGCGATGACATGGTCCGGCACCCGCAGACCGATGGTGCGCCGCGAAGGGTGCGAGACGCGGCGCGGCACTTCCTTGGTGGCTTCCAGCACGAAGGTGTAGGGGCCGGGGGTGGCGCTCTTGAGCAGACGGTACTGCTTGTTGTCGACCTTGGCGTAGCTCGCCAGCTCCGACAGGTCGCGGCACAGCAGCGTCAGGTGGTGCTTGTCGTCCACGCCGCGGGCCCGGCGCAGCGCATCGACGGCCGCCTTGTCGTCAAGGTGGCAGACGAGGGCGTAGCTGGAATCGGTCGGGATCGCCGCGACGCCGCCTGCGGCGAGGATCGCGACGGCCTGGCGCAGCAGGCGCGGCTGCGGGTTGTCGGGGTGGACTTCGAAGTACTGGGCGGCCATGGCAGGGCGGGCAGGTGGATCAGGCCGGGTGCGAGATGCGTTCGGCAAGCAGCTCCCACACCGGGGTCAGCTGGGCGGGCAGGTGGGGCAGCTTGCCGAGGTCGGTGCGGCTTTCGGCGGGCGAGTGGAAGTCGCTGCCGCGCGAGGCCGCCAGACCGAACTCGATGGCCATCGCCGCGTATTTGCCATATTCGGCCGTGGTGTGGCTGCCGGTGACGACTTCCACGCCCTGGCCGCCGTGCTCCTTGAATTCGGAGAAGAGCGCAAATTCGGTGGTCGGCGAGAAGCGGTGGTAGCGCCCGGGGTGGGCGATGACGGCCACGCCGCCGGCCTGGGTGATCCAGCGCACGGCGTCGCCCAGACCCGCCCAGCGGTGGGGGACATAGCCGGGCTTGCCGTCGGCCAGGTACTTGCGGAAGACGTCGTTGGTGTCGCTGCAGCGCCCGGTCTCGACCAGGTAGCGCGCGAAATGGGTGCGCGAGATCAGGTCCGGGTTGCCGACATATTTCAGCGCGCCCTCGAAGGCGCCGGGGATGCCGACCTTGCGCAGCTCGGCCGCCATCTCGCGGGCCCGTTCCTCGCGGCCGCCGCGGGTGGCGGCCAGCCCTTGGCAGAGGTCCGCGTCGTGGTGGTCGAAGCCCAGGCCGACGATGTGCACTGTCTCGCCCGCGAAGGTCACCGAGACCTCGACCCCGGTCAGGTGCGGCAGTCCCAGGGCCCGCGCCGCATCCAGGGCGCGCTGCTGACCGCCGATCTCGTCGTGGTCGGTCAGCGCCCACAGCTCGACGCCGTTGGCGCTGGCGCGCTCGGCCAGGGCCTCGGGACTCAGTGTGCCGTCGGAGACGGTCGAGTGGCAGTGCAGGTCGGCATTGAAGATGTTCACCGGCACATTGTAGGAGGCTGTCTGCCGCGTTGCGCTGACGCGGCCATCAGATCACGGGCCAGACTTCGCTGCCTGCCGCAGCGGCTGGCGCAGCGCCCGGCTGTGCCTCGCGGGCGTCGATCAGCCAGCGGCGGGCCGTGGCAGCCGGCTCTGGCCGCCCGAAGAAGTAACCCTGCGCCGCCTCGCAGCCGATGTGCTGCAGCTGCTGCATCTGGGCCTCGGTCTCGACGCCTTCGGCCAGCACCGAGATGCCCAGGCTGCGGCCCATCGCGACCATGGCGTTGACGAGCTGCGCATCGGCGCTGTCGGTCATCAGGTCGCGGATGAAGCTGCGGTCGATCTTGAGCTTTCCCACGGGGAAACGCTTCAGGTGCGAGAGCGAGGAATAGCCCGTGCCGAAATCGTCGATGGCGAGCTGGACTCCCATGGCGCGCAGGCTGTGCAGGAAGGCTTCGCTGTGCTCGCCCTGCTGCATCAGCCCCGATTCGGTGATTTCCAGCTCCAGGCACTCGGCCGGCAGGCTGTGGGCGTCCAGGGCCCTCTGCACCCGGGCGACCGTGCCGCCCCGCTGCATCTCGACCGCGGAGATGTTGACCGCGATGCGCCCGAAGGACAGGCCCTCGTCCAGCCAGGCGCGTCCCTGCCGGCAGGCCTCGTTCGTGACCCACTCGCCCAGCGCGACGATGTGCCCGGTGTCTTCCAGCACGGGGATGAATTCGGCTGGTCCGACCGGGGGCAAGCCCGGCTGGTGGAGCCGGACCAAGGCTTCCAGGCCGATCAGGCGCCGATCGCCAAGCCGGTACAGCGGCTGGTACCAGAGTTCGAACTCGCCACGCTCCAGCGCGCGGCGCAGCCGGGTGTCGAGCTGCAGGCGCACCTGCGCGGCCTGGGTCAGCGCTTCGGTGTAATAGCGGTACGTGCCGCGCCCGGCCCGTTTGGCCTGGTACATGGCGCTGTCGGCATCGCGCAGCAGGTCGTCGACCTCGGTGCCATCGTCCGGATAGAGGCTGATGCCGATCGAGGCCTGCACATAGACCTCGCTCGGGCCGACATCGAAGGGGCGCGCCAGCAGCTGCAGCAGCTCCTGCGCCACCGCCGCGGCGTCCTCGCCTTCGCGGAGTGTCTCCAGCAACAGGATGAACTCGTCGCCGCCGAGCCGGCCCAGCGTGTCGTCGCGCCGCGTGCGCTGCGCCAGGCGCTGGGCGACGCCGAGCAGCAGCTGATCGCCGGCGTTGTGGCCGAGGCTGTCGTTGACGTGCTTGAAGTTGTCCAGGTCGATGTAGAGCACCGCCACCTTGTGGTGCTGGCGCTGCGCCGCCGCCAGCGCATGCTGCATGCGCGAGAGCACCATCAGCCGGTTGGGCAGCCCGGTCAAGCTGTCGACATGGGCCAGTTGCTTCAGCCGGGATTCGACGTCCTTCTGTTTCGTGATGTCGGTGAAGACCGTGACCAGGTGCGTCGGCAGGCCGCTGGCATCCGAGACGGTGGCCACCGAACTCCAGAGCACCTGGCGGGTGCCGTCCTTGCGCCGACTGCGGAGTTCGCCTTGCCAGCGGCCGTGCTGCAGGATGCCCTCGCGCAGCTGCGCATGGGTGCCGTCGTCCTGGCTGTCCGCGCCCAGGAAGTCGGTGGTCTGGCCGACGGCGTCCGTCTGGCTGTAGCCGGTGATCTCGGTGAAGGCCCGGTTGACCGAGACGATGGTGCGGCGCATGTCAGAGACGATGACGCCGTCCTGCGTGCTTTCGAGCGCAGCGGCGTGGAGCCGGTTGCGGTCCTCGCCTTCACGCCACTGTTCGCGCTGGTGGAACTGCGTCAGCGCGTAGGACATGTCGGTGGCGACTTCACGGAACAGCGTCTGCTCCTCGGTGTCCTGCGGATCGAAATGTGCCCGCACCAGCACCAGCACGGCGGCGATGCTGGCGTTGCACGTCACCGGGAGCGTGACGGCCTGGGTCAGCGAGCCGGCAGGGACGTCCCAGCGCGGGTGGCCGCTCAGCCAGGTGCGCAGTGCCGGGTGGACGGTGTCGGTGTTCGGCGTGTCCAGGCGCAGACGGCAAGGGCGGTGGGCGGGGGCCGTCTTCTGCGGATCGCCGGCCTGGTGCACGGGCAATAGCGCCTCCGACCGTGCATCGGGCTCCAGCACCCAGGCCATGGTGAAATGGCCATGGCTCAGGGCGACCGTGCAGATGCGCTCGAACAGCTCGGCGGGCGATCGGGTCCAGACGATCGACTGGTTGACCTGGCTCAGGAAACTGTAGAGGCGGCTCAGCGTCTGGATGCGCTCCTCGCTGTGCTTGCGCTCGCTGATGTCCCAGCTGATCGCGACGACACGGTCATCCCCGCTGGGCAGGGCGTGTGCACGGGCTTCGAACCAGTGGGTCTGGCCGTCGAGTTCGAGGCTGTACTCGGTGTGGGTGACTTCGCGCGTGGCCAGGGTGCGCCGCAGGATGGCGTCGATGCGCTGGGCGGCTTCGGCTGGCAGGAACTCGTGGTAGCGCCGTCCGATCAGGGTCTCCGGGGGGGCCATCAGCTTGTCCGACTGGCCATACACCTCCAGATAGGTTCCCTGGGCATCCAGCACGAAGGAGACGTCCGGCATCGCTCCGGCCAGCGCGCGCAGGTGGGCCTCGCTGCGTGCCAGCTCGTCGAGCATGTGGTCGCGCTGGCGGGCGTGGCGCCACTGCAGCAGCAGCAGCGTGAGCGTGCCGAGTGCGATCAGCACCAGCGTGGCCAGGCTCAGCATGCCTTGCTGGCGCAGCCGGTCCTGCTGCAGCACATCGGCCAGGCGCTCCATGTCCATCACGGCGCTGTCGACGTCCAGGTGCAGTGCGCGCAGGGCGGTGGCGGGTTGTCCCGGGGGATCGGTGATGCGGATCCGCAGCGCCTGTCGGGTCTGGTCGACCAGACGGACGAACCGGTCTGCGGCCGCGATCAGCGCGTCCGATGTCGCGCTGCTGCCGTGGTCCATGGCCCGGATCTGCGTCTGGAGCGTGGTCGCCAGTGCATGGGCATTGTCCAGTTCGGCGTCGACACGCGATGCACTGGCACTGCTGTCGTCGTGGAGCAGCCGCTCGGCCTGCAGTTCGGCGGTGCGCAGGTGCAGACGGACCTGGTGGATCAGCTGGGCCGGGCGGCTGGTGTCGACCAGCGTGGCCCGCCAGCGCAGATCCGCCCAGGCGATCAGGCACAGGCAGAGCACCCCGAACACTGCGGTCACGCCGAGCATGCGGCCGGCGGGTGGACGGCGCGGCGCGGTCACGGTGCGGCTCCCTTGCCGAGCCGGGTGGGATCCAGGCCATGGGCTGCGGCGATGTCGTTCGCGGCGAAGCCATAGTCGGCCACCGCGCGCAAGTGGTCGGCGCTGCCGAGGTAGCCCGCCAGGGCCTGGTCGAGACGGGCGCGGCGCGGGTCGCCAGTCCGGAACACGAAGGCCGGGAAACCGATGTCCGGCTTTCCCTCGTGCAGCGGAGTCGTGAAGGGCTCTGCCATCTCCAGTGCCGGCCACTCGCGCAGGGCCCAGCGCAGCGATGGCGCCGAGAGCGCGAAAGCCGCGGCCTGACCCGAGCGCACGGCGGCCAGGGCGCTGCCGGCGTCGGGCAGGCGCAGCAGCTGCGCCTCGGTCAGGCCAGCCTCGCGTGCCCGGTCCAGCTCCACCGAGCGATCCAGCACCGCCAGTCTGGTGGCGCCATCCACCCGGCGCAGGTCACCCAGCGCATGCAGACCTAGCGGGTTGCCGCTGGGCACGAGCAGGCCCATGCGCACCGACGTGGTCGGCCGGGTGAATTCGGCCTGGGCGGCGCGCTCCGGCGTGATGAACATGCCCGCGGCGATGACGTCGATGCGGCCGCTGCGCAGTTCGTGCAGCAGGCGGGGGAACTCGACGTGCACCCACACCGGCTCTGGCAGACCGGCGCGCTGCAACGCCGCGCGCAGCGTGTCGACCGCTTCGCCCCGCAGATCGCCGCTGGCATCGCGGTAGGCATAGGGGGCCTCCAGGGCATAGCCCGCGCGCAGCGGCGAGCCGCTGTCGCTGCTGCGGCGGTCCGACAGGGTCTGGAAGATCAGTGCCATGGCCGCGGCTGCCACGACCACGACCAGCGCACTCCAGGCCATCAGGCGCCGACGCATCGGTGGGGTCCCTTGTTCATTCGATCGTTGCTGCTGCTGCTGGAGGAGAGAGGCGACAAGGACGGGTGGGTACGCTTGTGCCGGCTTATCGGAACATCTGCGCATTTAATCAAATCGGCGTGACCATGGTGGCCGGACTGCATGGCCGGCCGGTCCCCGCTTGTCTCAAAACAAGACATTTTCTACTGGCAGCAGCTTCCGCCAGAGCCGCACCGGGCCCAGCAATTCGATGAGTTCGGCATGTTGCAGCCACATCCACGAGAAGTCGGCGACGCTGAGAATCAGCACGGCGGTCGCCACGCCGGCTGCTGCCATGGCCACGCCGAGGTTGTGCAGCAGCTGCGTCCAGGTGTCGCTGGCCCGCGCCACCGGTCGGCTCCACAGCCAGACCAGCGGTAGGCCGGCCAGCAGCAGCAACAGCATGGGTGCCGGCAGGCCCAGCGGGTGTGCCGTCCCGTGCGTGGCCCAGGCGCTGCCCAGCAGCGCCATGCTCAGCGCCGGCCGGATCACCCGCGGCCAGGCCAGCAGACTGAACACCAGCGTGAGCACGGCCGCCAGCAGCACCATGGTCGAGCCAATGAACACCGTGGCGCGGCCGTCCGCCAGCTCCGGCAGGGCGGCCAGTGTCTGCCACAGCGGCCACTGGCCGGCGCAGGCCAGCCACACGCTGCCGAACACAGCCAGGCGGTGCGGGCTCTGCGGGGTGCGGGTCCGCGTCACAGGGTGGGGTCCGCGGCCGAATCGGCCAGCCAGCGGCCGAAACGGACCAGCAGCGGCTCGTGCTCGCGGCCCTCGGGCACCACGAAGTAGTAGGCGCGGTCGCTGTCGTGGGCCTGCGGGACCGCCTGGCACAGGCGCCCTTGGGCCAGCTCGTCGGCCACCAGGAAATCGGGCACCAGCGCCACGCCCAGCCCCAGCACGGCCGCTTGCACGCTCATCGAGAACTGCTCGTAGCGCGGGCCGCGCAGATCGCCTTCACACGCCAGCCCGGCGGCCTCGAACCAGCGGCGCCAGGCATGTGGCCGCGTGGTCTGCTGCAGCAGCGGCAGGTGCGACAGCCGGTCCAGTGTGATGGGGGTGTCCTGGGGAAAGAGCAGGGCCGGGCTGCAGACGGCGATCAGGCGCTCGGCCAGCACCTTGCGCGTGATGCAGCCCGGCCAATGGCCGTCGCCGGCGTAGATGGCGGCGTCGAAATGGGTGTCGTCGAAGAGGAAGGGGCGGGTGCGGGTGTGCAGGTTGATCTGCACCGCGCCGGGCATGAACTGCGGCAGCCGCGGCAGCAGCCAGCGGGTTCCGAAGGTCGGCACCACCGCCAGATCGATCACGGGCAGCCCGCTCGCGCCCGCCATCAGCTCCAGCGTGTCGCGTTCCAGGGCGTCGAGCCGTTCGCCGATGCGGCCTGCGTAGCTGCGGCCCTCGTCGGTGAGTTTCACGCCACGGCGTGTGCGGCGAAACAGCTTCACGCCGAGCATGCCCTCCAGGCCGGCGACCTGCCGGCACACGGCGCTCTGTGTCAGCGCTAGCTCTTCGGCCGCGCGGGTGAAGCTCTCGTGGCGTGCCGAGGCGTCGAACGCGACAAGCGCGGCGGTGCTGGGGATGCGGCGTTTCACGGTGTCCGGATCACGGAGTGCGGTTATCGAAGGGCTAGGTGCAATATTCTCGTTTGAATCCGGGGCGATCGACCTCTAGGATATGCACGCACAGAACTTGGAGATCTCCACATGGCCCACCCCGCCCGCGCTTCCTTCCAATGGCAAGACCCGCTGCTGCTCGACGCACAGCTCACCGACGACGAGCGGGCCGTGCGCGACGCGGCCCGCGCCTACTGCCAGGACAAGCTGATGCCGCGGGTGACCGACGCCTTCCGGAACCAGACCACCGACGTGGCGATCTTCCGCGAAATGGGCGAGCTGGGCCTGCTGGGTTCCACGATCCCCGAGCAGTACGGCGGCGCGGGCCTGAACTATGTCTGCTACGGCCTGGTGGCGCGCGAGGTGGAGCGGGTCGATTCGGGCTACCGCTCGATGATGAGCGTGCAGTCGTCGCTGGTGATGGTGCCGATCAACGCATTCGGCAACGAGGCGACGAAGCAGAAATACCTGCCGAAGCTGGCCACCGGCGAGTGGATCGGCTGCTTCGGCCTGACCGAGCCCGACCACGGCTCCGACCCCGGCAGCATGGTCACCCGCGCCCGCAAGGTCGACGGCGGCTACGCGCTGACCGGCTCGAAGATGTGGATCACCAACTCGCCGATCGCCGACGTGTTCGTGGTCTGGGCCAAGGACGACGAGGGCCAGATCCGCGGCTTCGTGCTGGAGAAGGGCTGGAAGGGTCTGAGCGCGCCGGCCATCCACAGCAAGGTGGGGCTGCGGGCGTCGATCACCGGCGAGATCGTGATGGACAACGTGTTCTGCCCCGAGGAAAACGCCTTCCCCGAGGTGCGCGGCCTGAAGGGGCCGTTCACCTGCCTGAACAGCGCCCGCTACGGCATCGCCTGGGGCGCGCTGGGCGCGGCCGAGTTCTGCTTCGAGACGGCGCGCCAGTACACGATGGACCGCAAGCAGTTCGGCAAGCCGCTGGCCGCCAACCAGCTCATCCAGAAGAAGCTGGCCGACATGCTGACCGAGATCGCGCTGGGGCTGCAGGGCTGCCTGCGCCTGGGCCGGATGAAGGACGAGGGCTCGGCGGCGATCGACCTGACCTCGATCATGAAGCGCAACTCCTGCGGCAAGTCGCTCGACATCGCCCGCACCGCGCGCGACATGCTCGGCGGCAACGGCATCTCGGACGAGTTCGGCGTGGCGCGCCACCTCGTCAACCTCGAAGTCGTCAACACCTACGAGGGCACGCACGACATCCACGCGCTGATCCTCGGCCGCGCGATCACCGGCATCCCGGCGTTCTGAGCGGGGCGCGCCGATGACCCCGACCGCGCTGAACGGCCTGAAGGTGCTCGACCTGTCCCGCGTGCTCGCCGGGCCGTGGGCGGGGCAGATGCTGGCCGACCTGGGGGCCGATGTGGTCAAGGTCGAGCGTCCCGGGGCGGGCGACGATACCCGCGCCTGGGGGCCGCCGTGGCTGAAGGACGCGGATGGGCGCGACACCTCGGACGCTGCGTACTTCTTTTGCGCCAACCGCAACAAGCGCTCGGTCGCCATCGACATGGCCACGCCGGACGGGCAGGCGCTGCTGCAGCGGCTGGCGGCCGAAGCCGACGTGGTGCTGGAGAACTTCAAGGTCGGCGGGCTGCGGCAGTACGGGCTGGACCACATCACCCTGTGCGCCCGTCACCCGCGGCTGATCTACTGCTCGATCACCGGCTTTGGCCAGACCGGGCCGTACGCGCCGCGTGCGGGCTACGACTTCCTGATCCAGGGCATGGGCGGCCTGATGAGCATCACCGGCCGCAGCGACGCGGAGGAGGGCGCCGGGCCGCAGAAGGTGGGGGTCGCGCTGACCGACGTGATGACCGGGCTGCACGCCACCATCGGCATCCTCGCCGCGCTGCAGCACCGCGAGCGCACCGGCGAGGGCCAGCACATCGACCTGGCGCTGCTCGATGTGCAGGTGGCCGCGCTGGCGAACCAGGCGGGCAACCACCTGATCTCCGGCCGGGTGCCCGGCCGCATGGGCAACGCGCACCCGAACATCGTGCCGTACCAGGACTTCCCGACCGCGGACGGCGACATGATCCTGGCCATCGGCAATGACGGACAGTTCGCGCGCTTCTGCGAGGTGGCGGGCCACGCCGAATGGGCGACGGACATGCGGTTTTCCACCAACGCGGCGCGGGTGGCGAACCGGACGGTGCTGATCCCGCTGCTCCGGCAAGCCACCGTGGTGCGCACGACCCGCGAATGGGTTGCCGCGCTGGAGTCGCGCGCCGTGCCCTGCGGGCCGATCAACCGGATCGACGAGGTGTTTGCCGATCCGCAGGTGGTGGCGCGCGGGCTGCGGGTTGCGTTGCCGCACCCGGTGGCGGGCACAGTCCCGGGGGTGGCCAACCCGATCCGCCTGTCGGCGACGCCGGTGGTGTACCGGTCGGCGCCGCCGGTGCTGGGCGCGCACACGGGCGAGGTGCTGGCGGACTGGCTGGGCGTCGACGCCGACCTGCCGCGCCGCTGAAACAGCGGCGCTCCTGCCCGCCTATTCCGGCAGCCACCGGCGGGCGGGGCTGTCTAGCATCGGGTGACTTCAAGAAACCCATGCAGACACCATGAACGCACCCGCTGCCAGTGCCAGTGGCAGGGCTGGGCAGGATCTTCCATGACCACCCTGTCCCAGCGCCTGCAGCGCATCAACCGGCTGACGCTGGCCGTGGCGGTCCTCGTCTTCGGCGCCATCATCGCGTTCAGCACCTTCGTGCTCGAACTGATGGAGGTGCGCGACATCAGCCGGGTCCAGTCCCGGATCGTGGCGGGCAACGTGATCGCCGCCGTGGTGTTCCAGGATGCCAAGGCCGCGAGCGCCATCCTGCAGACCTTGCGCAGCTCGCCCCATGTCCTGAGTGCCCATCTGCGCACACCGGACGGGCAGGTCATGGCCCGGTATCTCCGCGGCACGGATGACGTGGATGACAAGATCGCCGGCCTGCTTCCGGCGCACCTGCTGACGATCCAGCCGGTGATGTTCGAGGACAAGCTGTCCGGCCTCCTGGCGCTGGAGACCGACCTCACCGAGCTGTACCGACGCACCGCGGCCCACCTGTTCATCATGCTGCTGGCCGGCGCGCTTGCCATGTTCGCCAGCGAGCGACTGCTCCGGCGGCTGAACGCATCGATCCTGACGCCCCTGACGGGGCTGAACCGGCTGATGGTGCAGGTGTCGGAGGATGTGGGCTGCTCCGTGCGCGCGCCCGCCAGCGACATCACGGAGCTGGACCGGCTCGCCCAGGGCTTCAACGACATGCTGGCCCAGATCCGGCAACGCGATGCCAGTCTGGCCGCCCACCGGGACGATCTGGAGGCCCAGGTGCAGCAGCGCACGGGCGAGCTGCTGCGGGCCAAGGACGCCGCCGAGGCGGCCAGCCAGGCCAAGAGCGAGTTTCTGGCGACGATGAGCCACGAGATCCGCACACCGATGAATGGTGTGCTCGGCATGAACGAGCTGCTGCTCGACAGCGTGCTGGATCCGCGCCAGCGCGCCTGGGCCGAGGCGGTGGAGTCGTCCGGGCGCCATCTGCTCGGGGTCATCAACGACATCCTCGACTTCTCGAAGATCGAATCTGGCTTCCTGGAGCTGGAGGCGGTTGACTTCAATCTGGTCGACGTGGTGGAGGATGCGCTGGCCATGTTCGTCCAGCCGGCGGAATCCAAGGGTCTGGAACTCGCGGTCGATGTCCTGCCGGACGACCTGCGGCTGGGGCTGGGGGTGCGCGGGGATCCCTTTCGCCTGCGCCAGGTCATCTCCAATCTGATCGGCAACGCGGTGAAGTTCACCGACGAGGGGGAGGTGGTGGTGCGGGTGCGGGTGGTGGCGCGCGATGCGCTGGAGGTCGCGCTGCGCGTGTGCGTCGAGGACACCGGCATCGGCATCGCGCCGCAGGCACAGGCCAAGATCTTCGACCATTTCTCGCAGGCCGACGGCTCCACCACCCGCCGCTTTGGTGGCACGGGGCTGGGGCTGGCGATCTGCCGTCGGCTGCTGACACGGATGGGCGGCACGGTCCGCGTGGACAGCACGCCGGGGCAGGGGGCGACCTTCACCATCGAGCTGTGCCTGCCCGTGGCCGTGGTGCCGTTCACCCCTGCTCCTGTGCCCCGCGCGCTCGACGGTGTGCGCACGCTGGTGGTGGACGACAACGAGACCAACCGCCACATCCTGCAGCAGCAGCTCCAGGGCTGGGGGATGCAGGTGCGCTGTGTCGATGGTGGCGCGCAGGCGCTGGTCGCAATGGCGGAGGCTGCGCAGGAGGGGGCGCCGTTCCAGCTCGGCATCCTCGACCTGCACATGCCGCACATGGATGGCCTGGCGCTGGCGACTGCGATCCAGCAGCATCCTGCGCTGGCCGTGACGCGGCTGATGATGCTCAGCTCCACGTATGCCAATGCCGACCAGGCGGCGCGCCAGGCCTGCGGCGTGCTGCGCTATCTGAACAAGCCGGTACGGCGCAACGACCTGCTGCGGGTCGTCACGGCCCTGCTGGAGTCCGAGCCCCCGGAGGCCTTGGCGGGGGCGGTCCCGGCGCGGCAGGTGGCAGGGCCTGCGCGGGCCGATGCGCCGGAGTTGTTGAGCGGGCGGGTGCTGCTGGTCGAGGACAACCCGGTCAACCAGAGCGTGGCCAGGGCCATGCTGCGCAAGCTCGGCCTGTCGATGATGCTGGCCAACCATGGTGGGGAGGCGCTGGCGCTGGTGCGCGACGAGGCCTTCGACCTGGTGCTGATGGACTGCCAGATGCCCGTGATGGATGGCTATGAGGCCACGGCCGCGATCCGCGGGTTGCCCGGCGGCCGTGGCGAGGGCTTGCCGATCATCGCGCTCACGGCCAACGCCATGCAGGGCGACGAGCAGCGCTGCCTGCGTGTCGGCATGGACGCCTTCCTGGCCAAGCCTTACACCCTGGCGGGTCTGAGGGCGGTGCTGGTGCGCTGGTTGCCCGCCGCTGCACGGGAGATGCCGGCCATCGACCGCAAGGTGATCGAGTCGCTGTGCGAGCTGGACGAGTCTGGCGGCATGGACCTGGCGCGCGAGATCTTCGAGGCCTTCCTGGAGAGTGCCGAGCCCGCGATGGTGCGCATCGAGGCCGCGCTGGCCGACGGTGACCTGGGCGTGCTGGGCCAGGCGGCGCACGCGATGAAGTCGAGCGCGGCCAATGTGGGCGCGCTGGCCTTGTCCGCGGGCCATCGGGAGCTGGAGCGCTGTGCCCGCGAAGCACGGCTGAGCGACGCCCAGCGCCTGCTCGCCCCGGTGCGCCACGAACATGCCCGTGCGGTGGCGGCCTTGCGCGAACTGATGATGAAGGACCTTGCCTGATGTTCGTTTCCGCACGGATCCTGGTCGTGGACGACGACCTGACGGCTCGCCTGCTGATGCGCGCCGCCCTGCGCAAGGCGGGCCACGAGGTCGTGCTGGCGGTGGATGGCCAGGATGCCCTGCGCCAGTTCGAGACCACCCCGGTGGACCTCGTGATGCTCGATGTCGAGATGCCCGGCCTCAGCGGCTATGAGGTCTGTGCCCGGCTGCGTGCGCAGGCGGGCGATGTGCTGCCCATCGTCATGGTCACCGGCATGGACGATCTCCGGTCGGTCGACCATGCCTACGAGGCCGGTGCCACCGATTTCATCTCCAAGCCGCTGAACTGGGCACTGGTCGGGCACCGCGTGCGCTACCTGCTGCGGGGCAGCCAGACCCTGCGCGCGCTGCGACGGGCGCAGGCGGACCACGCGGCCGTGCTGGCCGCGATCCCGGACCTGCTGTTCGAGCTGGACCACGAGGGGCGCTTCATCGAATGCCATTCGCCGCCATCGGCGCTGCTGATGCAGCCGCCGGAGCACTTCGTCGGACGCTTGCTGGCGGACGTGATGCCCGGGGACGCCGCCACCGTGGCCGGCTCGGCCTTGCAGACGGCGCTGGAGCAGGGGACGTCCTTCGGCAAGCAGTACGAACTGGTGATGCCGCAGGGGCGGCGCTGGTTCGAGCTGTCCGTGGCACGCAAGGCAGCGGTCGTCGGGGAGTCGCCGCGGGTCATCGCGCTGGCCCGCGACATCACGGCGCGCAAGGAGGCCGAACAGCGCATCGCGCGGGCGGCCTACTTCGACAGCCTCACCGGCTTGCCGAACCGGTCGTCGTTCATGGAGCGGGTGGGACGCGAGATCGGCCGTGCCAGCCACACGCGCCAGAAACTGGCGGTGCTGTTCATGGACCTTGACGGCTTCAAGACGGTCAACGACTCCCTCGGGCATGCCGCGGGCGACACCATCCTGCAGACAGCCGCGGACCGTTTCCGCCTGGAACTGCGCCCGGCCGACATGGTCTCGCGGGCCAGCCCCGGCGGGCTGGAGATCGAGTTCGCCCGGCTCGGGGGCGACGAGTTCACGGCCCTGATCCTGGACATCGCCGGCGCGGACGATGCGCTGGTCGTGGCCCGCCGGATCGGTCAGGTGATGCGCCAGCCGTTCCTGCTGGAGACGGGCGCCGTGCAACTGTCGACCAGCATCGGCATCGCGCTGTTTCCGGACGACGCCCTGGAGGCCGTGACACTGCTCAAGCACGCCGACATGGCGATGTACCGTGCCAAGCGCGACGGCCGGGACCAGGCCTGCCTGTACGGCGCCATGCCGGTGTGCTGATTCAGCCGGTGCGCCGGGGTTTGCGCTGACGCGGCACGGCGACGGTGGCCGCCAGCGCCTGCAGCACGAACTCGCGCACCCGCTTGCGCTTGAGGTCGGTCGGCACCGTGAGCTTGAGGTGCCGGCGCTTCTTGCCGTCGCCTTCCAGCAGGTGGTCCGGGTCCGCCAGGTCGGCGCCGCGGCTGAACTCCAGCATCACATGCCGCGGGTGCGAGAAGATGCCGCAGAAGGGCGAACCGGCGGAGAACAGGATCCCGCCGTACTTCACCTCCTCGCAGATGGCGGGATCGGCCGCCAGCACCAGCCCCCGCAGCCGGGAGACAAGATCGACGCGCACGTCCTCCTGCAGGAAGAGGGTGTCGAGCAGGTCATCGACCTTGTCGGTGTTCAGGAATCGATCGGACATGAGGGGGCTTCGGGTGGCAGCGTGCTGGCTTACTTGAAGAGATCCTTCATCCGGTCGGTCCAGCTCTTGGCGGTCGGCGAATGTTTGTCGCCGCCCTTCTTGAGCGACTCGTCCAGCTCCTTGAGCAGCTTGCGCTGGTGCTCGCTGAGCTTGATCGGGATCTCGATCTGGATGTGGCAGTACAGGTCACCGGGGTAGTTCGAGCGGATGCCCTTGATGCCCTTGCCGCGCAGGCGGAAGGTCTTGCCGTGCTGCGTGCCTTCGGGCAGCTCGATCTCGGCCTCGCCACCCAGCGTCGGCACCGACACCGAACCGCCAAGCGCCGCCGTGATGACGCTGACCGGCACGGTGCAGTGCAGATCGTCGCCGTCGCGCTCGAAGATGTCGTGCTGCTTGATGCGGATCTCGACGTACAGGTCGCCGGCCGGGCCGCCTTGCTGACCGGGCTCGCCGTGGCCGCGCAGGGCGATGCGCTGGCCTTCGTTGATGCCGGCCGGGATCTTGACTTCCAGCGTCTTCTGCTTCTTGACCTTGCCCTGGCCGTTGCAGGTGGTGCAGGGCTCGGGAATGATCTTGCCGGTGCCGTGGCAGTGCGGGCAGGTCTGCTGGATGCTGAAGAAGCCCTGGCGCAGGTGCACCGTGCCGGAGCCGTGGCAGGTCGTGCAGGTCTTGGCGCTGGTGCCGGGCTTGGCGCCGCTGCCGTGGCAGGTGTCGCACTCTTCCCAGGTGGGGATGCGGATCTGCGCTTCCTTGCCGAGGGCGGCCTCCTCCAGCGTGATCTCCATCGCGTAGGACAGGTCCGCGCCGCGGTAGACCTGCTGGCCGCCGCGCCGCTGGCCGCCGCCACCCTGGCTGAAGATGTCGCCGAAGATGTCGCCGAAGGCCTCGGCGAAACCGCCGCCGCCGAAGCCTTCCGGCCCGCCACGGAAACCGCCCGCGTTCGGGTCGACGCCGGCGTGGCCGAACTGGTCGTAGGCCTGGCGCTTCTGCGCGTCCGAGAGCATCTCGTAGGCCTCCTTGGCCTCCTTGAACTTCTCTTCGGCCGCCTTCGCGCCATCCCCCTGGTTGCGGTCCGGGTGGTGCTTCATGGCCATCTTGCGATAGGCCTTCTTGATGTCGTCTTCGCTCGCGTTCTTGGCGACGCCGAGGACTTCGTAGTAGTCACGCTTTGCCATGGACAGTTCCGACAGCAGCAAGCCGTGTGCCGATGAGGCGCAGGCTGTTCAAACGGGAACGCCGCGCCGAGGAAAAAGTGCCGAGGGAGCACCCGTCTCGAACGCGGCGAGGACCACCCGCGCCACCGCAGGTGGGGTCGCGGGTCAGCCGATCACTTCTTGACTTCCTTGAACTCGGCGTCCACGACGTCCGGATCCTTGGCGTCCGACTTGGGCGCTTCGCCACCCGCCGCCCCGGCACCGGCGGCGCCTGCCGCACCGGCCGCACCCTGCTGCGCCTGCATGTCGGCGTACATCTTCTCGCCGAGCTTCTGGCTGGCGGTCATCAGCTCATTGGTCTTGGCTTCGATCAGTTCCTTGTCGTCGCCCTTGATGGCTTCCTCGACGGCCTTGATCGCGGCTTCGATCTTTTCCTTCTCGCCGGCTTCGAGCTTGTCGCCGTAGTCGGTCAGCGACTTGCGCACCGAGTGGACCATGGCGTCGCCCTGGTTCTTCGACTGCACGATCTCGACCTTCTTCTTGTCCTCGGCGGCGTTCACCTCGGCGTCGCGCACCATCTTCTGGATCTCGTCTTCCGACAGGCCCGAGTTCGCCTTGATGGTGATCTTGTTTTCCTTGCCGGTGCCCTTGTCCTTGGCGCCGACGTGCAGGATGCCGTTGGCGTCGATGTCGAAGCTCACCTCGATCTGCGGCGTGCCGCGCATGGCCGGCGGGATGCCTTCCAGGTTGAACTCGCCCAGCAGCTTGTTGCCCGAGGCCAGCTCGCGCTCGCCCTGGAACACCTTGATCGTCACCGCCGGCTGGTTGTCGTCGGCGGTCGAGAAGGTCTGCGCGAACTTGGTCGGGATGGTCGTGTTCTTGGTGATCATCTTGGTCATCACGCCGCCCAGGGTCTCGATGCCCAGGCTCAGCGGGGTGACGTCCAGCAGCAGCACGTCGGAGCGGCCGCCGCCCAGCACCTGGCCCTGAATGGCCGCGCCGACGGCCACGGCCTCATCCGGGTTCACGTCCTTGCGCGGCTCCTTGCCGAAGAACTCCTTGACCTTTTCCTGCACCTTGGGCATGCGGGTCATGCCACCGACCAGGATCACGTCGTCGATGGCGCTGGCCGAGACGCCGGCGTCCTTCATCGCGGTGCGGCAGGGGGCGATCGTGCGCTCGATCAGCTCATCCACCAGCGACTCCAGCTTGGCGCGGGTCAGCTTGATGTTCAGGTGCTTCGGACCCGAGGCGTCCGCCGTGATGTACGGCAGGTTCACGTCGGTCTGCGACGAGTTCGACAGCTCGATCTTGGCCTTCTCGGCGGCCTCCTTCAGGCGCTGCAGGGCCAGCACGTCCTTGGTCAGGTCGACGCCTTGCTCCTTGCGGAACTCGGTGACGATGAAATCGATGATGCGCTGGTCGAAATCCTCGCCGCCCAGGAAGGTGTCGCCGTTGGTGGACAGCACCTCGAACTGCATCTCGCCGTCGACGTCGGCGATCTCGATGATCGACACGTCGAAGGTGCCGCCGCCCAGGTCATACACCGCGATCTTGCGGTCGCCCTTGCCGTGCTTGTCCAGACCGAAGGCCAGGGCCGCGGCGGTCGGCTCGTTGATGATGCGCTTGACGTCCAGACCGGCGATGCGGCCGGCGTCCTTGGTCGCCTGGCGCTGCGCGTCGTTGAAGTAGGCCGGCACCGTGATGACGGCCTCGGTCACTTCCTCACCGAGATAGTCCTCGGCGGTCTTCTTCATCTTGCGAAGGATCTCGGCCGAGACCTGCTGGGGCGCGAGCTTCTTGCCGCGCACTTCCACCCAGGCGTCGCCGTTGTCGGCGGCAGCGATGGCATAGGGCATCAGGTCGATGTCCTTCTGCACTTCCTTCTCGGTGAACTTGCGGCCGATCAGGCGCTTGACCGCGTAGATCGTGTTCTTGGGGTTGGTGACCGACTGGCGCTTGGCCGAGGCGCCGACGAGGATCTCGCCGTCTTCCTGGTAGGCGATGATGGACGGCGTCGTGCGCGCGCCTTCGCTGTTCTCGATCACCTTCGTGGTGTTGCCTTCCATGATGGAGACGCACGAGTTGGTGGTGCCGAGGTCGATGCCGATGATCTTGCCCATGGTGTTGAAGCTCCGGAAATTGGTTGGTTGTCTGTGATCTGCGGCTTGTCCGGCCGGTTTCAAGGGGTATCGAGCGCCCTGTCAGCCGGACTGGCCTGTTTCTTGTGCTGGATCAGGGCCTCATTTCGGCGCGGCCACGGTGACAAGCGCCGGGCGCAGCACCCGCTCGGCGATGAGGTAACCCTTCTGCAGCACCATCACGACGGTGTTGGCGTCCTGGTCGGCGGGCACCATGCTGATGGCCTGGTGCTGGTGCGGGTCGAACTTGGTGCCGACCGGTGGGCTGATCTCGAGCACCTTGTTGCGCTCCAGCGCCTGGACCAGCTGGCGCAGCGTGATGTTCACGCCTTCGAGCACCTGCTCGGGCGAGCCCTGGCCGCTGGCGTGGGTGGCCAATGCGGCTTCGAGGCTGTCCTTCACCGGCAGCAGGCTCTCGGCGAAGCCTTCGACCGCGAACTTGCGCGACTTGGCAATTTCCTCATCGGCACGGCGGCGGGTGTTGTCGGCCTCAGCCTTGGAGCGCAGGTAGGCATCGGCCAGCTCGACATTCTTGGCTTCGAGTTCGGCGATGCGGGCGGCGGCTTCATGGGCAGCGTCGGCGGCGTCGGACGAGGCCGTGTTCAGCGCTGCAGGCTCGGTGTCTTGGTACGGAGCGGAGTTCTGTGTATCGGACATGGGTGGCGGTTCCTGGCCTGTGATTGCGGCAACTGAGATGCGAAATGAGGATGCCCCTCCAGACTTCAAGGGGTCACACGACACAAGTTGACGATTCGCCACAAGGTAGCGGTGTGAGAACTGTCACACTTGCGGCCGGATCGCCCCGTGGGTGGGCGGCCGCATGTTCCGAAGATGACCGATCCGATCCCGCCTTCCCCTGCCGAGCAGGTACTCGACGATGTTGCCTTGATGCTGGCGCCCCTGGTGCGCTGGCTGCTGGTGCAGGGCATACCGCTGGGCGCGCTGGTCCGCACCCTGCGCGGGGTCTACCTCGACGAGGCGTACCGGGATCTGAGCCAGCGAGACCGGCGGGTGACCGATTCCGCCCTCAGCGTGCTGACCGGCATCCACCGCAAGGAGGTGCGCGCCTACATGGAAGCCCACCACGAGCCGAGCGGCTCGCCCCCCGTCCCGGTGCGCCTGGCGCCGACGCCCGCGGCGGCGCTGTTCACCCAGTGGATCACCGATCCCGCCTACCGCACGCCTGACGGTGCCATCCAGCGCACGCTGCCGCGCCATGGCCCGACGCCGAGTTTCGAGGCCCTCGCCCGCGAGGCGTCCCGGGATGTGCATCCCCGGACCCTGCTCGAAGAGCTGGAGCGGCTGGCGCTGGTCGCGGTGCAGCCGGACCAGGTCTGTCTGCTGTCCGACCGCTTCGTGTCGCCGGTGCACGATCCGGCCGCCATCCGGACCATGGCGGTGAACGTGGCGGACCATCTGGCCACGGCCGTGCACAACCTGCGCGCCGACAGCCCGGTGCAGCGGCGACTGGAGCAGAGCGTCTTTGCCGACGGACTGAGTGCCGAGTCGGCCGCCCACCTGGGCGAAGTGGCCCGCGCGCTGTGGGACACGGCCTTGCAAGGGATGGTGCGCGAGGCCCGTGCCCGCATCACGCCGGACGCCTCGCAGGACGTCGCGCAGGATGTCGCGCATGACACCCGCATGCGCTTCGGGATTTATTACCATCTCGAAGTGAACAAATCGGCGCTCCCTGCGGCGCCCGATGCCCCCAATCCCAAGAACTCCCGGGAGGAAGACGAATGATGCACACGGCGATGCGGCGGGCCGGTCTGGCGGCCTCGACAGTGCTGGCGGTGCTGGTCGCACTGGTGGCGTGTGGCGGGGGGGGCGTGGGCTCCAATGGCACCGGCAGTCCGGTCACGATCGGTCTCAGCGTGGGCACGGTGTCCGGGCTCGGCAGCGTGATCGTCGATGGCACGCGGCACGACGACAGTGTTGCTTCGGTCGAAGTTCGCCGCAACGGCACCGAATCCGATGTCGGCGACGCGCGGCTGGGGCACCGGGTGTCCCTGGAGTTCGGCCCCGATGCCGGCGGTGTGCAGGTGCTGCAGCGTGTGGAGCTGCTGCCGGCGCTGGTCGGCCGGGTGCACGAGCGTACCGCGGACACGCTGGGCGTGCTCGGCCAGACGGTCACTGTCAACAGCGATCCCGCACGCGGTCCGGTCACGGTGTTCGAGGCGCCGCTGGGCAGCCTGGCGGATGTGCGCCTCGGCGACGCGGTCGAGGTCCACGCGCTGACCCAGCGCACGGGTGCCGCTGCCCGTGACGTGCGCCTCGTGGCCTCGCGCATCGCCCCGCGCAGCAGCTTGTCGGGTGTGCGGGTCAGCGGCACCGTGGCCGAGCTGTCGACCGCTGGCACCGGCGGAGCCCGCAGTTTCCGGTTGGGTGCCTTGACGGTGGCGCTGCCCGCCGCCGCCGCGGTGCTGCCCCAGGGCCTGGCGCTGGCGAACGGCCATGCCGTCACCGTCTTCGCCGCCGAGTCGGCCTTCGACCCGGCAACGCTGGGCATGGCGGCCAGCCAGGTCCGGGTGATGGCTGCCGGGGATCCCGGGGCGACCCTGCACCGCGCCGGGCTGGTCGGCGCCTGGTCTGGCACGGCATTCGAGGTGGATGGCGTGGCGCTGCTGGTCGATGCCGAGACGCAGACCGTGCCGGCCGGGCGCACCGTCACGGACGGCGCCTATGTCCAGGTGACGGCCACGCAGAACGGCAGTGGCCGCTGGCGCGCCACCCGCATCGAACACCTGTCGGGGGACAGCGTCAGTGTCAGCGCCGAGCTGCGCGGGACGCTGGTCGACTGGTCGGCCGCCACGCGCAGCTTCCGCGTGCGTGACACGCAGGTGTCCTTGACCGAGGCGACCCGGACCGACCTGGGCGAATGCCGTGCGACCGCGCTGGCAGACGGGCTGTATGTCGAGGTCAAGGGCACCGCCACGGCGCAGGGACTGCGCGCGCTGTCCGTCGCCTGCGAACAGGAGCCCAAGGGCAGCAAGAGCCGGCTGGAGCGGCGCGGGGTCGTGCTGAGCGTGGACACCGGTGCGCGCCGGCTGACCCTGCGCCGCCAGCCGGGTGACCCGGTGCTGACCGTCACCTGGACCGACCAGACCTATCTGGGCAGCAGCCTGAACGCGGCAGGACTGGCGGCGCTGGTCGGCACGTCGCGCGAGATCGAGGTGGAAGGCACGCTGTCGGCGGATGGCCTGCAGATGGCAGCGCGCAAGATCAAGCTGCGCGAGATGCGTTCCTGAGCGCGTCTGCGGTCCGCAGCGCTCAGGTGTCGTCGTCCAGCGAGGCGCTCCAGCGCTGCCACTCGACCAGCTGGCGCCGGTCGGACTTGGTCGGACGGCCCTGTTCGATCGCCACGGCCGGGTCGACGGCGTAGGGCTTGCGGGCCAGCCACTCGGCCTGGGCGGCCAGGCTTTCCGGCGTCTCGGCGTAGAGCTGCTGCGCCTGTGGCGCCGGCCCGCGGGCTTCGGACAGCCCCAGCACCTGCACCTCGCGCGCCACCGGGCTGTTGCCCTGGCGCAGGCTCAGCCGGTCGCCGGGGCGCACCTCGCGCGAGGGCTTGGCGTGCTGCGCGTTGACCAGCACGCGCCCGCGTTCGATCTCGTCGCCCGCCAGCGTGCGGGTCTTGAAGAAGCGCGCGGCCCAGAGCCATTTGTCCAGGCGCTGGCCGGGCGTCGGGGCCGGCGGTGGGGGGGCGGCGTGGCGGGACTTGCTGCTCATCGGCGGGTGTCGGGGTCGGGCGTGAGGGGGTTGGCCAGAGGCAGGCGCACGGTGGCGTCCAGGCCGCTGGGGTGTCCGTCGGGATCGAGGCGATTGTCCAGCACCAGCGCACCGCCCAGCGACTGCACGATGTCGTGGCAGATCGCCAGCCCCAGGCCCGCCCCGGAGCGCAGCTTGTCGGCGCTGCGACCGGCGGCGAAGGGGCGGAACAGGTGCTCGCGCTGGGCCTCCGGGATGCCGGGCCCGCTGTCGGCGATGGTCAAGGTGGCCTGGCGCGCATCGCAGCGCAGCCGCACCGCCAGCGCCGAGCCGTCCGGTGTCGCCTTGATGGCGTTGTGCAGCAGGTTGCGCATGAGTTCGCGCAAGGCCCATTCATGGGCATGCACCAGGGCGGTGTCGGTCTCGATCGAGAACTCCAGCCCATGATCGGCGATCAGCGCCGACAGGTCGAGCGCCACGTCCCGCACCAGCGGTTCCCAGTCCAGCACCGGCGCCTGGCCCTGCTGGCGCAACTGCTCGACCTTGGCCAGCGCGAGCATCTGGTTGGCCAGCTCGGTGGCGCGGTCCACGGTGTGTTCGAGTTCGGCCAGCGCCTGGCCGGGGTCGATGTCGCCTCGGCGTGCGGACTGGACCTGGGTCTTCAGCACGGCCAGCGGCGTGCGCAGCTGGTGCGAGGCGTCGCGCACGAAACGCTTCTGGTGGTCGAGCAGCTGCGCCAGCCGCGCCATCATGGTGTTGGTGGCTTCGATGAGCGGTTGCAGTTCACGGGGCGCCTCGTCGGCCACGAGCGGGGTCAGGTCACCGTCGCCCCGCGCCTGCAGCTGGCCGCTGAGCAGCCGCACCGGGCGCGTGGCCCGCTGCACCACCCACACCACCACCCCCGCGATCACCGCGATCAGTGCCGCCTGCCGCCACAGCGTGCCCAGCAGCAAGGCCCGCGCCAGCGTGTGGCGCAGCTCCAGCGTCTCGGCGACCTGGATGGTGGCCATGCCGATGCCGGCGCTGCCGGCCACCGGCTGCAGCAATACCGCCATGCGCACCGGCTGGCCACGGAACTCGGCGTCGTAGAAATCGACCAGCGCCGCGTACACGCTGCGCTCGGGCAGCTGGCCGCGCCAGACCGGCAGATCCTCGAAGCCCGAGATCATCCGGCCCTGGGTGTCGCTGACGCGGAAATACATGCGGCTGCGGTTGTCGGCCTCGAAGGCTTCGAGCGCGGAGTAGGGCACCGTGGCGGTGACCAGGGTGCCTTGGCCGTCGGGATCGCCGGGGTCACGCTCGATCTGCAGGTGCTCGCCGATGGCCTTGGCCGAGGCCAGCAGCGTGCGGTCATAGGCGATGTCGGCCGACTCCAGTGCCTCGCGGTAGACGCTGACGGTGTTGAGCAGCACCAGCAGCACCACCGGCCCCAGGATGCCCAGCAGCAGGTAGGCGCGCAGCGAGAGGTGTTCGAGCAGCCGGTGCCAGCGGGCCAGGAGCTGTGCAGGATGGACAGGCATGGGCTCAGGCGGCTGCCTTGAGCAGATAGCCCAGGCCACGCAGCGTGACGAGCTGGGCGCCGGTCTGCGCCAGCTTCTTGCGCAGGCGGTAGACGACGACCTCGATCGCCTCGGCCTGCACGTCGGCCTCGCCAGGAAAGACCAGCTCGAACAGCCGCTCGCGGGCCACCGCATGGCCGGGGCGGGCGAGCAGGGCGCGCAGCAGCGCCAGTTCGCGCGAGGTCAGCTCCATCGGGGCGCCGTGCAGGTAGACGGCACCGCTGTCGGCGTCGACATGCAGGCCACAGAAGGTGTCGGGGGCGCGGCCCGTGGTGTTCGGACTGGACCCCGAGCGGCGCACGAGGGCGCGCACACGCGCCTCCAGCTCGTCCAGGTCGAAGGGCTTGGCCAGGTAGTCGTCCGCCCCGGTGTTCAGCCCCAGGATGCGGTCGCCCACGGTGCCACGCGCCGTGACGATCATCACCGGCGTGGTCCAGCCGGCGCTGCGGGCGCGGCCGAGCACGTCGAGCCCGTCCATGCCCGGCAGGCTCAGGTCGAGCAGCACGACATCGGGCTGGCTCGACTCCCAGCGGTCGAGCGCGCGGGCACCGTCGTCGCAGCCGACGACCTGGATGCCGCGCCGCTCGAAGGCGCGGCGCAGCGTGGTCTGCATCGTGGCGTTGTCTTCGATCAGCAGCAGTTTCATGTCGACAAGCCTAGCGCGTCACCGGGGCTCGCCGGATCCGTGGTCCCCCGCATTTCCCCTAGGTCTGCGGACAGCGGTTTGACAGCCAGCGCGGCCACCATCGCCTGGTCCCCTTCACCACCTTCGATTCGTCCAGGAGTTCCCCATGCGTCGTGACACCTTCCTCAAGTCCCTGGCCGCCATGGCCGCTGCGGGCGTGCTGCCTGC
The DNA here is from genome assembly GCF_034519685.1 of Sphaerotilus sp. GTDB lineage: Bacteria > Pseudomonadota > Gammaproteobacteria > Burkholderiales > Burkholderiaceae_C > Sphaerotilus. The sequence goes on from NZ_JAXHOF010000006.1 coordinate 1,564,068, forward strand.
ACAGGCCGCCGATGTCAGCCTGAAGATGATGATCCCCGCCAATCCGGGCGGCGGCTGGGACGGCACCGGCCGGGCCCTCGGCAAGGCCATGCAGGACGCCGGCGCGATCAGCACCGTGCAGTACGAGAACAAGGGTGGCGCCGCCGGTGCCATCGGCCTGGCGCAGTTCGCCAACGGCAGCAAGGGCGATCCGAACGCGCTGATGGTCATGGGCGCCGTGATGATCGGCGGCATCATCACCGGCAAGCCGCCGGTCTCGCTGACCGCCGCGACACCGATCGCCCGCCTGACCAGCGAATACAACGTCTTCGTCGTGCCGGCCGCATCGCCCTTCCAGTCGATGAAGGATGTCGTCGAGGCGGTGAAGAAGGATCCGGGCAGCGTGAAGTGGGGCGGCGGTTCGCGCGGCTCCACCGAGCACATCGCCGCGGCCATGCTCGCCCGCGAGATCGGTGTCGACGCGACCAAGATCAACTACGTGCCCTTCCGTGGCGGCGGCGAGGCCATCGCGGCCATCCTGGGCGGCAACGTCTCGGTCGGTGGCAGCGGCTACAGCGAGTTCCAGCAGTACATCGAGTCCGGCAAGATGCGCCCGATCGGTGTCACCTCGGCCACCCGTCTGAAGAACGCGCCCAAGGTGCCCACGATGAAGGAGCAGGGCTTCAACGTCGAGATCGGCAACTGGCGCGGTGTCTACGGCGCCCCCGGCATCACCCCGGCCCAGCGCAAGGCCCTGACCGACATGCTGCAGAAGACCGTCAAGTCCAAGGGCTGGATGGAGGCGATGGAGAAGAACGGCTGGACCGATGCCTGGCTGGCAGGCCCCGCCTTCGACGAGTTCGTCGAGCGCGAGTTCGCGGCGCTGCGGGTCACGATGGTCAAGGCCGGGATGATCTGAGCCATGGCCGACACTGCGCGTGACGCTCTGTCGGCGGCCGCCGTGCGCCACCAGACCTGGCTCGGGCTGGGTGTGGTGGTGCTGGCGGCGGCGCTGGCATGGGGGGCGACCTCCATTTCCTCCGATGCGGGTTACGCTGGTGTCGGTCCCAATTTCCTGCCCTGGGTGGTCTCGGGCTTGCTGGGCCTGTGCGGGCTGTGGCTGGTCTGGGAGGCCCGCTCCGGCGGCTTCCGCGACCAGGACGAGCTGGATGGCGCCGACCGTGGCGACTGGCCGGCCTTTGCCTGGGTGACGGCCGGCATCCTGCTCAACGCACTGCTGCTGACGAAGATCGGCTTCATCCTGAGCTGCTCGCTGTGTTTCGTGCTGGCGGTGCGCGGCTTCAAGACGTCGGAAGGGCGGCTGGACCTGAGTCCGCGCGCCTGGATCACCGACACGCTGATCGGCATGGCGATCGCCGCGCCGGTCTACTGGATGTTCACCAAGGCGCTGGCGATCAGCCTGCCGGGCCTGACGCAGACGGGGTGGCTGTGATGGGTGGAATGGACATCTGGAACAACCTGCTGCAGGGCTTCCTGACGGCGGGCACGCCCATCAACCTGTTGTGGGCGCTGGTCGGCTGCACGCTGGGCACGGCGGTGGGCGTGCTGCCCGGCATCGGTCCGGCCACGGCGGTGGCGATGCTGCTGCCGATCACGCTGAAGGTGGAACCGACGGCGTCGATGATCTTCTTCGCCGGCATCTACTACGGCGCGATGTACGGCGGCTCGACCACCTCGATCCTGCTCAACACGCCGGGTGAGGCGGGGTCGATGGTGACCGCGCTCGAAGGCAACAAGATGGCCAAGAACGGCCGGGCGGGTGCGGCATTGGCGACGGCGGCGATCGGCTCGTTCGTGGCTGGCACCATCGCCACGGTACTGGTGACGCTGTTCGCACCGATCGTGGCGACCTACGCCATCCGCCTCGGCCCGCCCGAATACTTCATGCTGATGGTGCTGGCCTTCTGCACCGTCAGTGCCGTGCTGGGGCAAAGCACGCTGCGTGGCCTGACCGCGCTGGGCATCGGCCTGGGGATGGGCCTGATCGGCATCGACCAGATCTCCGGTCAGGCCCGCTACACCGGCGGCGTGCCCGAGTTCATGGACGGCATGGAGGTCGTGCTGGTCGCGGTCGGCCTGTTCGCGGTGGCCGAGGCGCTGTATGCGGTGCTGTTCCAGGGCCGCGTGGTCGAGACGCAGAACAAGCTGACCTCGGTCCACATGACCAAGCTGGAGTGGCGCCGCTCATGGCCAGCGTGGCTGCGGGCGACCTTCATCGGCTTCCCGTTCGGCACGATTCCGGCGGGCGGCAGCGAGATCCCGACCTTCCTGAGCTATGCGACGGAAAAGAAGCTGTCCAAGCACAAGGAAGAGTTCGGCACCACCGGCGCCATCGAAGGCGTGGCCGGCCCGGAAGCGGCCAACAACGCCGCGATCACCGCGACATTGATCCCGCTGCTGACGCTGGGCATCCCGACCTCGAACACGACGGCCATCCTGCTCGGCGCCTTCCAGAACTACGGCATCCAGCCGGGGCCGCAGCTCTTCGACACCAACGCCACGCTGGTCTGGGCGCTGATCGCCTCGCTCTACATCGGCAACGTGATGCTGCTGATCCTGAACCTGCCGCTGGTGGGGCTGTGGGTCAAGCTGCTGAAGATCCCGAAGAGCTACCTGTACGCCGGCATCCTGATCTTCGCGACGGTCGGTGTCTACGGCATGCGCCAGAGCGCGTTCGACCTGTTCCTGATGTATGCCATCGGCCTTCTCGGCGTGGTGATGCGGCGCTTCAGCTTCCCGACGGCACCCGTGGTGGTCGGCATGATCCTCGGCCCGCTGGCGGAGGCGCAGATGCGCAATGCGCTGTCCATCGGTGAAGGCAAGTGGAGCGTGTTCCTGGAGCGGCCCATGTCGGCGACACTGATCGTGGTGGTGCTGGCGGTGCTGATCCTGCCGCGCCTGATGAAGCTGAGGAAGAGAGGTTGAACCATGCGGTGTCTTCTCGATGCGGATGCGCTGGCCTGGCTGCTGCGCCTGGACAGTGACCCCGCGCACGACGAGCACCGCCTGGCCTGGCTCGCCGAAGCCCAGCGGCAGCGCGCCACGCTGCTGATTCCCGCCTTGGTGCTGGCCGACTGGCTGGTGGAGGCCGGCCCGGCGGGCGACGCGGCGCTCAAGGCATTGCGCACGGCGCGTGCGGTCGAGGTCGTGGCCTTCGATGAACGCGCAGCCCGCGAACTCGCCCGCCTGCACGCCTTCGCCGGCACCACCGACGACGACCGCTGGAGCCGCGCCAGCCGCGAGCAGCGACAGCTGGTCGCGCTGGCTGTCGTGCGGCAGGCGTCGCTGGCGGGCGAGGCACCACGCCTGGATGCGGCGGCGGCGATGGCCGGTGTGGCCTTCATCTCGATGGGCGACATCGCGGCGCTGGGCTCGCCCCCGCAACTGGTCCTGCCGCTGGACGTGCCGGCGCCAGCCGAGGTGTCGTGCGCACCGCTGTCGCCACTGGACAGCAGCGTCTTTCGCGAACTGGCGCAGGCGTTCACGTCGTTCGATGCGCTGACCCTGGCCGGAACCGACGAGGCTCCGCCGACGTGATCTGGGATCTGTCGCCTCCGGTCGGACCCGACACCCCCGTCTACCCGGGCGACCAGCCCTACACCCAGCGCTGGACCGCCACGCTCGGCCCTGACTCGGCCGCCAACGTCAGCGCGGTGACGCTGTCGCCCCACGTCGGCGCCCACGCCGATGCCCCGCTGCATTTCGCCGAGGGCGCCCCGGCGATCGGAGTGCTGGACCTGGACCCGTTTCTCGGCCCCTGCCGGGTGATCCACGCCGTCGGCTGCGGCCCGTTGATCCGACCCGTGCACCTGGCCCATGCGGTCGAGGGGCTGCCGCCGCGGGTGCTGGTGCGGACCTGCGTGCGGGCGGCCACCACCTGGCGCGACGATTTCAGTGCCTTCGCGCCCGAGACGATCGACTGGCTGGCGGGGCAGGGCGTGCGGCTGGTCGGCCTCGACACGCCTTCGGTCGACCCGGCCGACAGCGTGGCGCTCGACAGCCACCAGCGCCTGCTCCGGCTGGACCTGCGGGTGCTGGAGAACCTCGTGCTGGATGAGGTGCCCGAGGGCGACTACGAGCTGATCGCGCTGCCGCTGCGGTTGATGACGGCGGAGGCGTCGCCGGTGCGGGCGGTGCTGCGGTCGCTGCCCCCGGGGACTGACGGTCCGGCCGCAGGGGCTCAGACCTTGGCGCCGAGTGCCAGCGCGCGCTGGCGCTGACCTTCCAGGTCGGACGCCCGCGGCTGCTCGTCGGCCCGCACCGGCCAGCCGGCGGTGTGGCGCTCGACCAGCCCGCGCAGCGCGTCGATCCACGTCGGGTGGTCGTTCAGGCAGGGAATGTGGTCATAGCGCTGTCCACCGGCCTGGAGAAAGACCTGCTTGCCCTCGATGGCGATCTCCTCCAGCGTCTCCAGGCAGTCGGCCGAGAAGCCCGGGCAGAAGATCTGCAGATGCTTCACGCCCTTCTTCGCCAGCGCCTGCAGCGTCGGTTCGGTGTACGGCTCCAGCCATTTGGCCTTGCCGAAACGGCTCTGGAAGCTCAGCGACATGGCTTCCGGCCCCAGCCCAAGCCGCTCGCCGAGCAGCCGCGCGGTCTTGTAGCAGTGGCAGTGGTATGGGTCGCCCAGCGTCAGCGTGCGCTCCGGCACGCCGTGGAAGCTCAGCAGCAGGTGGTCGCCGCGGCCCTCGCGCGCCCAGTGGTCCTGCACGCGCTGGGCGAGGGCGTCGAGGTAGCCCTCGTCGTCGTGGTGCTGGCGGATCCAGCGGATCTCGGGCAGGGAGCGCTGGCGCAGCTGCCAGTGGTGCACGTCGTCCATCACGCTGGCGGTGGTCGTGCCCGAATACTGCGGGTACATCGGCACGACCAGGATGCGGTCGCAGCCCGCGGCCTTCAGTGCATCGAGTTCGCTGGCGATGGACGGGCTGCCGTAGCGCATCGCGTGGCGCACCGTGAGCGTCCGGCCGCGGGCGGTCACGCTGGCCTGCAGCAGCTCGGCCTGCTTGCGGGTCCAGACGGCCAGCGGCGAGCCTTCGGGGGTCCAGATGCTGGCGTACTTGGCGGCGGACTTGGCCGGGCGGGTGCGCAGGATGATGCCGTGCAGGATCGGCTTCCACACCGCGGGCGGGATCTCCACCACCCGCTGGTCGCTGAGGAACTGCGCCAGATAGCGCCGCACGGCAGGCGCCGTCGGCGCGTCCGGCGTGCCGAGGTTGACGAGCAGCACGCCGACGCGGGTCGGGCTGCCGTGGCGGTATTCGGGTTCGGGTTGGGTTTTCATGGCGGGTGCATTCTCGCCGAGCCGGCAGATTCCCGTGCTTCGGGGACACTGCAGGGATGATTGCTGCCCTCACCCTCGATCTGGACGACACCCTCTGGCCTGTGATGCCGACCTTGCTGCGCGCCGAAGCCGTGCTGCAGGACTGGCTGCGCACCCATGCGCCGGCCACCGCCGCGGCCTTCGATGTGCCGACGCTGCAGCGCCTGCGCGGCGAGGTCGCGCACCGCCACCCCGAACTGGCCCACGACCTGACCGCACTGCGCCTGATCACGCTGCGCGAGGCGCTGATCTCGGCGGGGGACGATCCGGCGCTGGCCGAGGAGGCGTTCGACGTGTTCTTTGCCGAGCGCCAGCGGGTGCAGTGGTATGCCGATGTCCGGCCGGCGCTGGAGCGGCTGGCCGCGCGTTTTCCGCTGCTGGCGCTGTCCAACGGCAATGCCGAGCTGGCCGCGACCGGGCTGTCGGCCTATTTTGTCGGGGCCGTGAGCGCGCGTGGCTGTGGCGTGGCCAAGCCGTCGGCGCGCATCTTCGCGGCGGCGTGCGCCGAGCTGCGCTGTGCGGCCGGACAGGTGATGCACATCGGCGACGACTGGCGGCTTGACATCGTCGGTGCCCGCCAGGCGGGCCTGCACACCGCCTGGATCCGGCGTCCGGAAGCGGCGCTGCACCACGGTCCCGCCAGTCCGGACCTGGATGCGCCACCCGCCGGACAGCACCTGCATGTGGACGATCTGCTGGCGCTTGCGGAGGCGCTCGGGGTCTGATCTGTGCGGTGATTCGCGGTTTCTTCAGGCCTTGATCGGTCGGAGGCGGGCGCGACACTGGCGGGCATTCATGGGTCCGTCCACCAGTGAGCACCACTTCCGTTCCCCGCAGCCCCGCCCGCGACGTCGCCGCACCCGCCAGTCCGTCGGTGCAGGCCGAGGCCCGGCTGAGTGCGGCGATCCGCGACCTGTCCGCCGCACCAGCGGCGGTGCGTGCCGTGCCGGCTGCGGAGTGGCTGATGGACACCGTCGGTGTCCTGCTGCACGCGCCCCGCGGAGCGGACGCCCTGCGGGCGCTGGTGCTGCATCTGGCCAGCGGTCTGCAGTGTGACCGCGTCGCGCTGGGCCTGCGTCGGCAGACCCGTTCGGACCTGGAGGTGCTGGCGGTGTCCGACCTGCCGCGCCTGTCGGATGCGGCCGAACTCGTGCGCGATCTGCATGCCGCGATGCAGGAGGCCGCTGCCAGCGCCTGCACGCTCACCCATCCTGCCCGCCGCCATGGACCGATGCAGGCCGGGCTGGCCCATGTGCAGCTCAGCCGCGCCATGGGCGCCTGCGCGGTCTGCACCGTGCCGCTGGGGGGCGACGGGCTGGTGCTGGGCGCGCTGACGCTGCAACGTGATCTGGGCGCGCCGTTCCGCACCGAGGAAATCCTCCGGCTGGAACAGGCCGCTACCTACCTGACCCCGCTGCTACGCCTGTACCTCACCCGCTCCCCGCGCCGTGGTCCGACCGCGCTGGTCGCCTGGCCGGGCTGGCTGGAGCCGCTGCGCCGCCACCTCTGGCCGGTCGCGCTGGGCGGGCTGCTGGTGGTCGGCCTGTTGCCGGTGCAGCGCGAAGTCGTGGCGCCGACACGGGTGCAGGGGCTGCACGAACGCCAGATGGTGGCCCCGCGCGATGGCTTCATTTCCGTGGTCTATGCCCGTCCGGGGGCGCAGATCCAGAGCGGCCAGTCGCTCATCGACCTCGATGGCGAGCAGGCCTCCAACGAATTGCGCACAGCCGAGGCCACGCTCGCCCAGGCCGAGAGCGCCGTCAACGAGGCGCTCGCCCGCCATGACCAGGCGCAGATCGTCGTGCAGATGGCCAAGGTCGACGAGGCCCGCGCCCGCGCCGATCTCGCCCGGCGCGATCTGGAGCGCGGCCGGCTGCTGGCGCCGCTCACCGGCGTGGTCGTCTCGGGCGACCTCAGCCGCTCGGTGGGGGCACCGGTCAAGCGCGGCGAAGTCATGATGACGGTGGCGCCAGTCGACGGCTTCCGGCTGGTGCTCTGGGTGGATGAGCGCGATGTGGCCGGCGTGCAGGTCGGCACGATCGGCGCACTGCGTGTCGCCGCCCGACCGGGCCAGGCCCTGCCGATGACCGTCACGCGCATCACCCCGGTGGCGCGGATCCGCGACGGGCGCAACGGCTTCGAAGTGGAGGGCGCGCTGGTGTCGAATGCCGCGACGCTGCGGCCCGGTTTCGAGGGCGTCACCCGCCTGGACACCGGGCGCCACCCGCTGGCGGTGGACCTGTTCGGCCGGCTGTTCGACTGGCTGCGCATGGGCTGGTGGACGTTGCTCGGATGACGCCGGCGTCGACCCTGGCGACCCCGGGCGCAGCCGCCAGCGCCAGCGCAAGCGAGGTGCTCGACCCGGTGCCGCTCGACAGCCCGCTCTGGTACCGGGTGGCGAACATCGTGCCCCGGCTGCGGCCGACGGTGCGGGTGCGCCACCGTGGCAGCCAGGGGCAGGCCCGCCATGTGCTCGCCGATCTGCTCACCGGCCGCCACCACCTGCTGGACGAGGCCGCCTGGTCCTTCGTCGGCCGCTTTGACGGGCGGCGCACCATCGGCGAGATCTGGACCTGGCTCAGCACCCACCGCGCGCAGCCGCCGACGCAGCACGAGGTGCTGGAATGGCTGGCCCATCTGGATTCGGCCGGGCTGCTGCAGTCCGATCGCCTGCCCGACCTGCAGGCGCTGATGCGCGGCGAGGAACAGGTCGATCGGCGCCGCCGCCGTGCCTCGCTCAATCCCTTGTCCTGGCGGGTGCCGCTGGGTGACCCGACCCGCTGGCTGACCCGGCTCGATCCGCTGGCCCGCGTGCTGGCCCATCCGCTGACGCTGCTGCTGGCGCTGGCCATCGTCGGGGCCGGGCTGATGCAGGCCGCGCTGGTCTGGCCGTCGCTGCAGGCCGATCTGCGGGAGCGCCTCGGCAGCCCGACCTTTCTGGCGCTGAGCTGGGGGGTCTATCCGCTGATCAAGGCTCTGCATGAGCTGGGGCATGCGCTGGCGGTGCGGCGCTTTGGCGCCGAGGTGCGCCACGTCGGCATCGGTTTCCTGTATCTGGTGCCCGCGCCGTATGTCGATGCGTCGGCCGCGACCGGCCTGTCGCGGCGGCGCGAACGCATCCTGATCAGCGCGGCCGGCGTGCTGGTGGAAAGCGTGCTGGCGGCGGTCGGTGTGCTGGTCTGGTCGGCGGTGGAACCCGGCCGGGTACGTGACCTGGCGCTGTCGGTGGCGCTGGTGGGCGGGGTGTCGACCGTGCTGGCCAATGCCAATCCGCTGGTGCGCATGGACGGCTACCACGTGCTGACCGATGCGCTGGATCTTCCGAACCTGGCCCAGCGCAGCCGGCGCTGGTGGTTCGACCGGCTCCAGGGCTGGCTGGGCGGGCGGGTCATGGCCTCGGCGCTCCCGGCCCGCAGCCGGCTGCAGCGGGGCGTGACGCTGGTGTATGCGCCGGCTGCCTGGCTGTTCGGCATGCTGGTGGCGACATCGGCCTGTCTGTGGCTGGCGCAGACCGCGGCCATGCTGGCGCTGATGGCGGGTGCCATCGCGCTCTGGATGCTGGTGGGCAAGCCGCTGCTGGACAGCCTGCGCTGGCTCGTCCGGGCGCCTGCGCTGCGGGGACGGCGTCTGCGCGCCACGGCACTCGGACTGGCACTGGCCGGGGCATTGCTGGCGGGGGTGCTGCTGGTGCCGATTCCCCAGGCCACCATCGCGCAGGCGCAGGCCTGGATGCCGGAGGATGCGCTCGTGCGCGCACCGGCCGACGGATTCGTGGTGGCGATCGACGCCGCCGCGGACAGCGTGGTGCAGGTGTCGTCGCCACTCGTCACGCTGCACAGCGACGAGCAGCCCGTGGAGCTGGCCACATTGCACGCCCGGCGGCTGGCGCTGGAGGTGCAGGTCAACCGCCTGCAGGTCCAGGATGCGGCGGCCGCCCAGCGTGCCGAGGCCGAAGTGGCGATGCTGCAGGCCCGGGAGGAGGAACTGGCGCAGCGCATCGCGCAGATGGCCGTGCGCAGCGTCCGGGCCGGGCGCGTGAGCTGGATCGAGCCGCAGACGCTGGTCGGCCGCTTTGTGCGGCGTGGCGAGCTGCTGGGCTATGTGCTGGCGGATGACCGGCTGGTGGCGCGCACGGTCGTGCCGGACGAAGACATCGCCTGGCTGCTGGCGGGGGTGCGCTCGGTGTCGGTGATGCGGCCGGAAGAGGCTGGACGGGTCTACGCGGGGCGCTGGGACGGGGTGGTGCCGGAGACCGGTTCGGTCCTGCCGGCCGCGGCGCTGGGCGTGCTGGCCGGCGGATACACCGAGACCGATCCGGCCGATCCCGACGGGCTGCGCACGCTGCGGCCGGTGGCCGTGGTCGATGTACAGGTGCCGGCGCTGGCGGTGCAGCGGCTGGGCGCACGGCTGCTGGTGCGCTTCGACCATGGTGCGCAGCCGCTGGGGGCCCGCCTGCTGCGGCGGCTGCAGCAGCTCACCTTGCGCCACCTCGGCGAAGCCACCGACGTGCCCGGAGGCCGCTGACATGGCCGCGACCCTGTCGGCGATGGCGCTGGTGCGGCCCGGGCCGGTCTGGGGCCACTATCCCCAGCGGACACAGCCCCGCCCGCTGGCTCTGGCGCTGCGCACTGCCTGGCGGGTGCGGTGCGAACGGGGGCGGTTTCTGGCGCTGTTGCGTGCGCCCGACGCCGTACCGTGGCCGCAGACGCTCGCCCGGCTGCGGCGCGACGGCTACACCCCCGCGGCCTGCGCGGCCGTCTTCCAGCGGCTGACCGAGCTGGTCCGGACCCACCTCGGCTTCGCGCCGCACGAGACGCAGCACCTGGCGGCCTGGACCATGCTCCAGGGGTGCCTGGTCGAGATGGCCACCGGGGAGGGCAAGACGGTGGCGATGTTCCTCGCCGCGGCGTGCGCCGGTCTGGCCGGTGTGCCCACGCATGTGCTGACCGCCAATGACTACCTGGCCGAGCGCGATGCGGCCGAGCTGCAGCCGCTCTATGCGGCACTCGGGCTGCGGGTGGCCTGCGTCACCGCGGCCTCGACGCCCGCGCAGCGCCGCGAGGCCTATGCGGCCGACGTGACCTATGCCGCGGCGCGCGAGGTGGCGTTCGACCACCTGCGCGACCGGGTTGCCCATGGCCGTGCCGGGGGACAGCTGGCCTGGACCGACGCCGGTGCGCCAGAGGCCGGTCCCTTGATGCGCGGGCTGTGTCTGGCGCTGGTCGATGAAGCCGACAGCGTGCTGTGCGACGAGGCGCGCGTGCCGCTGATCCTGTCCGGCCATGGTCGGCAGGCGCTGTCGGAGGCAGAGCTGGGCGCGCTGCTGGCGTGGGTCCGCGCGCTCGACATCGGTCGGCATGCCACGGTCACGGCCGCAACCGGCAGCGGCGCTGCCACGGTGCGGCTGACCCGTGCCGGGCGCGACTGGCTGGGTGCTCAGCCCTGGGCGGCCGAGCGGCCCTGGTCCGACCTGCGCTGGCGCGAAGACTGGGTCTTGCGGGCACTGACCGTGCTGCACGCTCTGCAGCGTGACCGCGATTACGCGGTGCAGGACCAGCGCATCGTCTTCATCGACCCCATCACCGGCCGCGCCGCGCCGGAGCGCCAGTGGTCGCGCGGCCTGCACCAGCTGCTGGCGCTGAAGGAGGCCTTGCCCATGCCGGCGCCCCAGCAGACCCTGGCGCAGCTCACCTACCAGCGCCTGTTCAGCCGCTACCACCAGATCGGCGGCATGAGCGGCACGCTGGCCGAGGTACTGCCCGAGATGGTGCTGAGCTACGGCACGCCGGTCCTCCGCATCCCGCGCCACCACGCGCTGCAGCGCCAGGACCTGGGCGTGCGGGTGTTCACCGACGCCGCGCTGCGCTGGCAGGCGGTGGCCGACCGGGCTGACACGCTGGTGGCGCAGGGGCGGGCTGTGCTGATCGGCACGGCGTCGGTGGCCGAATCGGAGCGGCTCGCCCAGCAGCTGCGCGCACGCGGCCTGCGGCCGATGGTGCTCAACGCCGTGCAGAGCCGGCTGGAAAACGAGGTCATCGCCCGTGCCGGACAGGCCGGGCGGATCACGGTGTCGACCCAGATGGCCGGCCGTGGCACGGACATCCGGCTCAGCCCCGCCGTGCGGGCGGCCGGTGGCCTGCATGTGCTGGTGTGTGCCGATGCCCTGCCGTCGCGCCAGTGGCGCCAGCTGGTGGGCCGGTCGGCACGCCAGGGCGATCCGGGGTCGGTCGAAACGCTGGTGTGCGTCGGAGAAGGTCCGCTGTTCCGGCGCATGCCGGGCTGGCTGCTCGCTACGCTTGTGCCTGGGTCCGCGGCGTCGCACTGGACGGCGGGTGTGTGGCGTGCGGCGATGCTGTTCGATGAATGGACGCAGATCCGCGAGCGCCGCACCCTGCTGCGCCAGGACCGCGCCGGTGCTGGACGGCTGGCGTACAGCGGATGGGAAGAATGACGAGCTTGGAGTCTGTGGTGAACGTACACGGTCGAGCATGTGTTGCCGCGGCAGGGCTGCTGCTGGCCGTGGCCGCACGGGCGGCGCCACTGGCCTGTCTGATCGAGCCCTCGCAGGTGGTGGACATCGGCAGCCCGGTGGTCGGCGTGATCGCCACGGTGGCGGTCGAGCGTGGGGACGCGGTGCGCCGCGGCATGGTGGTCGCCACGCTGCGCCGCGAGGTCGAGCGCGCCAACCTGAGCGCTGCCAGCCAACGCTCGGATGTCCAGGCCGAGCTGCGGGCCGCGCGGGCCGCGGCCGAACTCGCGCGCAGCAAGTTGGTCCGGGCCGAGGATCTGCGCCGGCAGAATTTCATTTCCGAAGTGGCCGTCGAGCAGGCCCGCTCCGAAGCCGAGGTGGCCTACCGCCGTGTCGACGCCGTGCGCGAACAGCAGCGCGCCGCCGCCAGCGACACCGAGACCGCCCGCTCCCAATTCGCCCAGCGCGAACTGGTCGCCACCATCGACGGTGTGGTCGTCGACCGCTTCCTGCACCCCGGCGAGCGGGTCGACGACAAGCCGATCCTGCGCATCGCGCGGCTCGATCCGCTGCGGGTCGAGCTGGTGCTGCCGCTGTCCGACCTGGGCCGCCTGAAGGCGGGCGATGCGCTGCAGCTCAAGCCCGATTACCCGGGCGCCACCCGCAAGACCGCCACGGTCGAGCGGGTGGACAAGATCGTCGATGCCGCCAGCCGCACCTTCCGTGCGCGGCTGACACTGCCAAATCCGGACCACGCGATCCTGGCCGGCGTGCGGTGCCTGCCCGAGTGGGCCGGGGCCACACCCACCGCCGTACCGGCGACACCGGCTGCGCCTGCCGTGGTGCCTGCCCTGGGTGTGCGCTGAGCCGGTCTGCTCCATGACGGCCACCCACCGCACCGGCATCGAGGAACTCGAAGCCCGCATCCTGTATTCCGCCGATGCGGCGCTGCTGTTGGGCGGCGTGCCGATGGCCGATGTGCGCAGCGTGGACACGGCCCGCAGCGATGGAGCCGAGGCCGCTGCCGCCGTGCAGCAGGCCCGCTGGCTGGTGGTCGATCGCCGGGTCGAGGACTGGGATCTGGTGCTGGCGGACCGGCAGGCGCAGGCCACGGCCGATGCGCCGGCGCCGTCCGTGCTGCTGATCGACGGCGGCGTGGACGGGCTGGCCCGGCTGGCCGAGCTGCCGCCGGACGCCGAGGTGCTGCCCTGGTTCGACGCGGATGGTCGGCGCTGGCTGGGCGCTGCAGCGCTGGACGATGTCCTGCCCGATGTCCTGCCCGAGAGTCAGCCGGAGGCTGTGGCGACGGCCGTGTCCACCGTGTCCGCCGTGTCGGAGGACTGGCAGGCCGAGGTCCGGCACGAACTGGTGGTCATCGACGGTGGCATCGACGGCGCTTCGCAGCTGGCGATGATGTGGTGGTCCCGGGCGACGTCGGCCTGCCAGATCGAGGTCGTGGTGACCGATCCGCTCGCCGACGGCCTGGCGCAGGTCTCCGCCTTGCTGGCGAGCCGGCAGAACCTGTCGGCGGTGCACCTGGTCAGCCACGGCGACACGGCATTGCTGCAGCTGGGGCGCACCGCAGTGGATGCGGCGCTGCTCGCGGCGCGGGCCGAGGAAGTGGCCGGCTGGCGCCAGGCGCTCACCGACGACGCTGACCTGCTGCTCTACGGCTGCGATGTGGGGCAGGGGCTGGACGGGGCGGCTTTTGTCCACCAGCTCGGTAACCTGACCGGCGCCGACGTGGCCGCCAGCACCGACCTGACCGGCTCGGCCGAGGCCGGCGGCGACTGGGAACTGGAGCTGCAGACCGGCCGGATCGATGATTCCGCCCGTTTCGAGCCCACCGCGCAGGCGCTGTGGCAGGGCACGCTGGCGACCTACACCGTCACCAATCTGAACGACTCCGGCGCGGGTTCCCTGCGGCAGGCCATCACCAATGCCAACGCCAATGGCGGTGCGGACACCATCGCCTTCAGCACCTTCGGCACCATCAACCTGGCCAGCGCGCTGCCACAGATCACCGGGCGGGTGACGATCAACGGCACCAATGGAGGCGTGCCGGGCATCGTGCTGCACGGTGGGCACAGCGTGACCACTGGGCTGGATTTCCAGGCGGGGAGCGACTCCAGCGTCCTCCGTGGCCTGGTGCTGCACTCGTTCACCGGCGCGGGCATCGCCATCTCCGACAGCAGCGGCGTCACGGTCGCAGGCAACTACATCGGCACGGATGTGAACGGCAATTTCTCGCTGGTCAACGGCATCGGGGTGAACCTGTTCAACGCGGCCAACACCCGGATTGGCGGCACCGTGGCCGCCGACCGGAACGTGATCTCTGGCAACGGCAACATCGGCGTCAACATCGTCGGTGCTGGCTCTGTCGGCACGGTGGTGCAGGGCAACTACATCGGCACCAATGCGGCCGGCTCGGCGGATGTGGGCAACACCTGGCACGGTGTCTTCGTCAACGCTGTCAGCGGGGTGACGATTGGCGGCAGCGTGGCGGGGGCCGGCAACGTGGTGAGCGGCAATGGCACTGGCATCACGCTGGAAAGCAGCGCCACGGGCAATGTGGTGGCCGGCAACACCGTTGGCCTGAACGCCGCTGGCACCGGCAGCCTGGCCAATGCCGACGCCGGCATCCGCGTGCTCGGCTCGTTCAACACCATCGGCGGCACGACCACTGCGGCCCGCAATGTTGTCTCGGGCAACACCACGTTCGGCATCAACCTGTCGGGTGCCAGCGCCATGGGCAACACTGTGCTCGGCAACTACATCGGCACGTCGACCAGTGGCAACGTGGCACAGGGCAACGGGCAGGACGGCATCCAGATCGACACCGGCGCCAGCAACAACACCATTGGCGGAACAGTTGCCGGCGCGGGCAACATCATTGCCGGCAACAACCAAAGCGGCATCGCGGTCGAAAACGCTGCCAGCACCGGCAACCAGATCTTGGGCAACTGGATCGGCGTAGGCAGCAACGGCAGCACGGCAGTCGCCAACAGCCAAAGCGGCATTCATGTCGCCGGTGCCACGGGAACGCTCATTGGCAACAGCACGGCCGCCGGCCGGAATGTGGTGACCTACAACACGGGCCGCGGCATCTACGTGGATGCTGCCGTCAACACCGGCATCCGGGGCAACTGGGTGATCAGCAATGGGCTGAGCGGTATCACCGTGGACAACAACTCCAGTGGCGCGGTGATTGGCGGCGACACGCAAGCCAGTGCCAACTTGATCGTCGGCAACAGCAATGACGGCATTCTGGTCACCGCCAATGGCAGTAACACCGCCAGCATCCTGGCCAACAACATCTACAGCAACGTCCAGCGCGGCATCGATCTGGGCGACAACGGTTACGACAGCAACGACAACCTGGACCCGGACACGGGGCCCAATGGGTACCAGAACTTCCCTGTGCTCAGCAGCGTCTCTGGCGACACGTCGGGAACCACGGTGAATGGCAGCCTGAATTCGACCGCCGGCCACACCTTCCGCATCGACTTCTATTCAAACCGCCCCGGCAACACCGACGGCACCAACGGCGAAGGCGCGCGCTGGCTGGGCTTCACCACCGTCACCACCAATGGCAGCGGCAACGCCAGCATCAACGCCTCGCTGGCCGGCGTCTACGTCAACCACGGCGACCGCGTCACCGCTACGGCCACGCGTGACCTGGGGGGGGGCAACTACGGTGGCACGTCTGAATTCGCGGCCAACGTCACCGCCAACACCAGCGGCGTGGTGGTGGTGGACACCACCAGCGACACCAGCGACGGCACCACCACCAGCATCACGGGTCTGGGCAATGCGCGCGGTGGCGACGGGCGCGTCAGCCTGCGCGAAGCCATGGCGGCGGTCAACAACACGACCAACGGGGCATCGCCCGACCGCATCGTGTTTGCGATTCCGACCAACATCGAGTCGGCCAACATCAACACCGCCTTGCTGACGCCCAGCATCACCCTGGGCTCGGCTTTGACCACGATGACGCAGGCCGTGGTGATCGACGCCACCACCGACAACAGATTCGCCGCCAGCGGCAACCGGCCGGCCATCGTGCTCGACGGCGCCAATGTGGTGCAGGACGGCCTGCGCCTGTACACCGGCGCCGATGGCAGCACCGTGCGCGGCCTGATCGTGCAGCGCTTCACCCAGGACGGCCTCGACATTTCCGACAGCGGCGGCCACACCGTGGCCGGCAACTGGTTCGGCGTCGGCACGGACGGCGTCACCGCCCGCGGCAACCAGCAGGGCGTGAACATCTGGAATTCGAACAACAACGTGATCGGCGGTGACACTGCGGCCGACCGCAACCTCATCTCCGCCAACACGGGCACCGGGGTGTGGATCGGCGGGGGCGCCACGGGCAACCAGATCCGAGGCAACTACATCGGCACCACCGAAGGCGGTGATGCGGCGCTGGGCAATGCCGTCAACGGCGTCCTGATCGAGTCCGCCGGCAACACGGTGGGCGGCACCACCGCCGGCCAGCGCAACGTCATCGCCGCCAACGGCAGCGCCGGCGTCAAGCTCGGCACGGCCTCCGCCACCGGCAACGTCGTGATCGGCAACTACATTGGCACCGACCTGACCGGCACCACCGACCTCAACGGGGCCGCCCAGACCAATGGCGTCAGCGGCGTGGTGATCATGGGCGGTGCCAGCAGCAACCGCATCGGCACCAATGCGGACGGCACGAACGACACCGCCGAGCGCAATCTCATCTCCGGCAACAACTGGTACGGCGTCGAGATGGTCGGCACCGGCACCGCCAGCAACGTCGTGCAGGGCAACTACATCGGCACGGATGTGACCGGTCTGGTCGCGCTGGGCAATGCACAGGGCGGGGTCGCGTTCTGGGGCGGCGCCACAGGCAACCAGGTCGGCTCTGGCCTGACCGGGGCGGGCAACGTCATCTCGGGCAACGAGACCGGCGTGCTGGTCGCCAACGGCAGCACCAACAACCGGGTGCAGGGCAATCTCATCGGCCTGGGTACCGACGGCAGCACCGCCGTCGGCAACACCGGCGCCGGGGTGTACCTCTACAACGGCGGGTTTGCGCTCGCGGTCACCGGCAACCTGATCGGCACCAATGCCGACGGCAGCACCGACGCCGCCGAGCGCAACGTCATCTCGGCCAACTACAACGGGGTTGCGCTGGCGGATGCCGAAATCAGCGGCAACACCGTGGCGGGCAACTACATCGGCACCGATGCCACCGGCCTGCTGGACCGGGGCAATACCTTCGACGGTGTCCAGATCACGGGCGGAGCCAATGCCAACACGGTCGGCGGCACGCTGGTCGCGCAGCGCAACGTCATCTCGGGCAACGGAGACAACGCGGTCAAGATCGCCAGCGAGGCGTCCGACGGCAACACCGTCATCGGCAACTGGCTCGGGCTGAACGCTGCCGGCACCGGCGTGCTGGGCAACAGTGGCGACGGCATCTTCATCAGCGGCGGTGCCGACAACAGCGTGATCGGCGGCACGGGGGCGAACAGCGGCAACTGGATTGCGGGTGCCGGTCTGGTCGGCATCGAAATCGACGGCGCTTCGTCTGGCACCCTGGTCCACGGCAACCGCATCGGCACCGATCTGGCCGGCACGGCCAACTGGGGCACACAGCAGAACGGCATCCTGGTGGAAAACGGGGCGACTAGCAGCCAGATTGGCGGTACCGCTGCCGGGGCCGGCAACGTCATCGCGTTCAGCGGCCAAGGCGGCACCTGGACCTCGGGCGTCAGCATCAGTGGCAACAGCACGACCGGCAACGCGGTGCTGGGTAACACGGTCTACAGCAATGTCGGCCTGGGCCTCGACCTGGGGAGCGCCGGTGTGCGGGCCAACGACACCGGTGATGCCGACTTCGGACCGAACAATCTGCAGAACTTCCCGGTGCTGAACACGGCACGCACCGACGGCAGCACACAGCTCCTGCTGACCGGCACGCTCAACAGCAGCGCCAGCAGCTACTACCGCATCGAGTTCTTTGCCAACACCAGCCAGGACGCCACCGGCTACGGCGAAGGCCAGCGCTACCTCGGCTACGCCAACGTGGCCACCAACGCCTCGGGCAACGCCACGATCAGCACGACCCTGAGCGCCAGCGTGGCGGTGGGCGAGTCCATCAGCGCGACGGCGACGAAGAGCGACGCGACCTACACGACCTTCACCGACACCTCCGAGTTCGCGCGCAGCATCGCCGCCGTGTCCAGCGCGCAGGCGGTCATCACGGTGGATACTGCCGCCGACACCAGCGATGGCGACACGAGCAGCCTGAGCACGCTGCTGGCGAACAAGGGCGCAGACGGCTTCATCAGTCTGCGCGAGGCGATCACGGCGGCCAACAACACCGCCAATGGCAGCAGCGCCGACAGGATCACCTTCGCCATCGCCGGCACGGGTGTCCACACGATCACGGTGGCCACGGCGCTGCCGTCGGTCACTGGGGCTGTGGTGCTGGACGCCTCCACGGACGACAGCTTCGCCGCCAACGGCCAGCGTGCCGCCATCGTGCTCGACGGCAACGGGATCAGTGCGTCAGGTCTGACACTGGCGGCCGGGTCCGGTGGCAGCACTGTCCGGGGCTTCAGCCTGGTGGACTTCGGCCTGTACGGCTTGAACATCGATGCGGGCTCGGATGGCAACACGGTCGAAGGCAATGTCATCGGCCTGCTGGCGGACGGCAGCACCGCCGCCGCCAACAACCTGGGCGGGCTGGCGGTCCAGTCCTCGAACAACACGATCGGCGGCACGACGACACTGGCCCGCAACGTGCTGTCCAGCAACGTGAACGCGGGCGTGTGGCTGGCGGGCTCCAACAACGTGGTGATCGGCAACTACATCGGCACCGATGCCACCGGCACGCTCGCCCGTGGCAACGCCCAGGACGGCCTGTTCATCCCCTCTGGCGCCAACAACCGCATCGGTGGCACCTCGGCCGCCGAACGCAACATCATCTCCGCCAACACGCGACACGGATTCGAGATCTTCGGCGCCGGCACCTCCGGCACGCTGGTGCAAGGCAACTACATCGGCACGGACGTGACCGGCACACAGGCGCTGGGCAATTGGGCGGGCGCTTTCTGGTTCGGCATGGGCACCAGCCAGCACACGGTGGGGGGTACCGCCACCGGCTCCGGCAACCTGATCGCCAACAACCTTTCCTGGGGCAACGACGGTGCCATCAGCGTCGAGGCTGACGTCAGTGGCATCGCGGTGCTGGGCAACTCGATCGTCGGCAACGCCGGGTTGGGGATCGACCTCGGCATGGACGGCGTGACGGCCAACGACACTGGCGACGGTGACACCGGCGCGAACAGCCTGCAGAACCGGCCCACGCTGACCTCTGCCACCCTCACGGCCACGCAAATCACCCTCAACGGCAGCCTGAGTTCAGGCCTGAACACGCTGTACCGCCTGGAGTTTTTCGCCAACGCCACGGGCGACGCCAGCGGCAGCGGCGAGGGGCAGACTTACCTGGGCTACAGCGTGGTGAAGACCGATGGTGCTGGCAGCGCCGGTTTTTCTGTCGTCCTCGACCAGGCCGTGGCCGCAGGCCAGGCCATCAGCGCCACCGCCACCAACCTCAGCACCGGCGACACCTCAGAATTCGCTGCCAACGTGATCGCCAGTGGGCCCAACACCGCGCCCAGCTTCAGCAACAGCGATGGCAAGGTGGTGCAAGACCTGGGCGGCGGCACGTCTGACTTCACCCTCGGCATGGCCAAGCAAGCCGACGGCAAGCTGGTGACCGTGGGCTACACGCAGGCCGCCAACCAGGAGTTGGCGGTGCAGCGCTGGAACGTGGACGGCACGCTGGACACCAGCTTTGGCACCGGCGGGCAGTTCACGCTGGCCATCGGGCTGTCGAACGATTTCGCCACCGCCGTGAAGGTGCTGGACGACGGCAAGCTGGTGGTGGCCGGCCAAACCTTCAACGGCAGCATTTTTGTCTCGGCGCTGGTGAAGCTCAATGCCGACGGAACGCTGGATACCAGCTTTGGCGGCGGCGACGGCGTAGCCACCGGCAGCAACTCTGTGTCCAACCAGTCGGGTTCACTGGCCATCCAGACCGACGGCAAGATCTTGCTGGCTGCGGGCAACAGCGACTTTGTGGTGCAGCGCTTCAACGTCAACGGCAGCGTGGACGCCAGCTTTGGCACCAGCGGCGTGGCCGCCATCGACCTGGCCGGCAGCACCGACTTGGCACGCAGCATCGAGGTGCAGACCGATGGCCGTCTGGTGGTGGGCGGCACGGCGCTGAACGGCGGCCAGTTCGACTTTGCCGTGGTGCGGCTGCTGGCCAATGGCAGTCTGGACACCAGCTTCAACGGCACTGGCATGCGGCTGCTCGACATCGGCACCAACAGCAGCGACATGGCCTACGCGATGGCGCTGCAAAGCAACGGCGCCATCGTGCTGACCGGCTGGAGCGACGCCAGCGGCAGCACCACCTTTGCCACCGTGCGCCTGACCAGCGCCGGCGCGCTGGACACCAGCTTCAACGGCACCGGTACGGTGACCACGGACATCGGCGCCGGCAGCGAACTGGGCGTGACCGTGGCCGTGCAGGCCGACGGCAAGATCGTGATTGCCGGCCAGGCCGGCAGCAACGGCAACGACTTTGCGCTGGTGCGCTACACCAGCGCCGGCGCGCTGGACACCACGTTCAACGGTACGGGCCGGGTGAACACCGACTTCGGCAGCAGCAGTGACGACCGCGGTGCCGCCCTGCAACTGCTGGCCGACGGGCAGATCGTGCTGGCCGGCACCAGCAACCTGGGCGGCAGCTACAACCTGGCCATCGCCCGCTACAACAGCGCGGGCGCACTGGACCGGGGCTTTGACGCCGGCAACGCGGCCTACACGCTGGGTAACACCATCGCCTACGCGGAAAACAGCGCTGCGGTGGTGATCGACAGCAACGCCACAGTGGTGGACCGGGAGCTGTTCGCAACCGACAGCTTCAGCGGCGCCACGCTGACCCTGGCGCGCAATGGCGGCGCCAATGCGCAAGATGTGTTCAGCGCCACGGGCACGCTGAGCGCTATCTCGGCTGCCAGTGGCAACGTGGTCCTGAGTGGCACAACCATCGGCACCTATACGAATTCGGCTGGCACGCTGGTCTTCACCTTCAACGCCAGCGCCACGAATGCGAGGGTGAACTCGGCGATGCAGCAGATCGCCTACGCCAACAGCAGCGATGCGCCGCCCGCCACCGTGCAGATCAACTGGACCTTGAACGACGGCAACACTGGCGCGCAAGGTACCGGCGGCGCATTGGCCGTGGTGGGCAGCAGCACAGTGAACATCACGGGCGTCAACGACGCCCCGGCGCTGGACCTGTCCGGTGCCCAAAGCCTGCCCACCAACGGCAGCCGGGTGTTCAGCGCGGGCAACGGCAACGCGCTGACCGTGAGCGATGTGGATAACGGTGCCGGCCTGCTGCAGCTGACGCTGTCGGTATCCACCGGCAGCTTCACCTTGGCCAGCATCAGCGGGTTGGTGTTCAGCACGGGTGACGGCACCGCCGATGCCAGCATGGTGTTCACCGGCAGCCAGACCAACATCAACGCTGCACTGAATGGCGCCAGCTACCAGCCACCGGCCAACTACAACGGCAGCGCCAACCTGAGCCTGACCGTGAACGACCAGGGCAACACTGGCAGCGGCGGTGCGCTGCAGGCCAGCGGCAGCGTGCTGATGCAAGTGGGTGCGCTGCAGTTTCAACAGGGTGCGAACAGCTACAGCGGCGCGCAAGACGTGCGCATCGTCAGCGGAACGCCCAGCACCAACTACGGCAACGAAACCGCGATCTACCAAAACGCTGGCGAACAGGTGCTGATTCGATTCGACAGCCTGTTTGGCAGCGGGCCAGGACAGATTCCGGCGGGCGCCACCATCACCTCGGCATCGCTGACGCTGTACCTGGACAACATTGGCACTGGCAGCGCCACCATGCACCAGTTGCTGGGTCTGACATGGAACCAGGCCACCGCCACCTGGAACAGCACTGGCAACGGCGTGCAACTGGACGGCGTGGAAGCAGCGGCTACGCCCGTCAGCACTCTGGCCAGCAACAGCAACGGCTTCAACACCTTTACTGGCCTGGAGACCAGTCTGCAGAGCTGGGCCGACGGCACCACCAACCAGGGCTGGGTGATCAACAAAGCCGGCAGCGACTGGCGCTACCACTCGTCAGAAAACGCCAGTGCCGCGCTAAGGCCCTACCTGACGGTGAGCTACACCACGCCCACCGCACCCGTGGTCAGCCCCACGGGTGGCAGCGCCGCCTACACGGAGAACGCAGCAGCGGTGGCGGTGGATGCTGGCCTGCTGCTGACCGACGCCGACAGCACGCTGCTGACAGGGGCCAGTGTGCAGATCACCACCGGCTATGTGGCGAGCCAGGACCTGCTGGGCTTCATCAGCCAAAACGGCATTTCCGGCAACTGGAACGGCACCACAGGCCTGCTGACGCTGAGCGGCCAGGCCACGCTGGCGCAATACCAGGCGGCGCTGCGCAGCGTGACCTACGTCAACAACAGCGAAGCGCCCAGCACGGCCACGCGCACGCTGGAATTCACCGCCACCGACGCTTATTCCACCCTGACCAGCGCGGCTGCTACGCGCACGCTGACGGTGACGGCGGTGAACGACGCGCCCGCTTTCACCGGTCTGGACGGCACGCCGAGTTCCACCGAAAACGCAGCGGCCGTGGTGCTGGACGCCAACGTCACCATTGCCGATGCCGAACTGGGCGCAGCCGACAACTTCAACGGCGCCACGCTGACCTTGGTCCGCAACGGAGGGGCCAACGTCTCGGATGTGTTCTATGCGACAGGCACCCTTCGGGCGCTCTACGAGGGCGCCGCCCTGAACCTCAACGGTACTGTCGTCGGAAGTATCACGACCAATTCGAATGGCACGCTGGCGCTGATCTTCAATAGCACCGCTACGGGGGCCAACGTCAATGCCGTGATGCAGCAAATCGGCTATGGCAACAACAGTGACACGCCGCCAGCCAGCGCGCAGATCGATTGGCTCTTCAGCGACGGCAACAGCGGCCCCCAGGGCAGTGGCGGGGCGCTGACCACGCTTGGCAGCACGACCGTGAGCTTCAATGCCATCAACGATGCGCCGACATTCGGTCCTAACCTGATCACCAACGGCAGCTTCGACACCGATCTCGGTGCCTGGACCGTATCCGCCAGTGTGACCCGCCTGTCCACAGGCGAGCTGACCTTTGGTGCTTCCGACCAAGTCGGCCCGCACACGGCATCGCAAGTGCTGGCCACGCAGGCGGGGGTCACCTATGCGCTGTCGTTCGACTACCGCGACGGCAACAACACGCGGAACCAGTCGTTGCAGGTGGCGGTCGATGGCGCAGGCAATCTGCTGACGACAGGCCAGATCGTCACCAGCGTACCGAGCTCGGATGCCGTTCGTTATACCTACACCTTTACGGCTAATTCGGCGGCCACCACGATCACGTTCACCGACACATCCGACACTGCGGGCGTGGCCGACGGCTCGCTTTATGTCGACGGTCATCTCGACAACATTGCCGTGCGCCAAGTGTCTGGTACCTTGAGCGCCGCGAACTATGCAGAAAACGGCGCTGCCGTGGTGCTGCAGCCGGTAGCCCAGGTTTTCGATGCCGAGCTGACGGCAGCCAACAACTTCAACGGCGCCACCCTCACCCTGGCGCGCAATGGCGGCGCCAACAGCCAGGACGTGTTCAGCGCGACCGGCACGCTGGGCTCGATCAGCGCTGCCAGCGGCAACCTGGTGTCGGGCGGTGTCACCATCGGCACCTATACGAATTCGGCTGGCACGCTGGTCTTCACCTTCAACGCCAGCGCCACGAATGCGAGGGTGAACTCGGCGCTGCAGCAGATCGCCTACGCCAACAGCAGCGATGCGCCGCCCGCCAGCGTGCAGATCGACTGGACCTTCAGCGACGGCAACACAGGTGGGCAGGGGAGTGGTGGCGCGCTCGCGGCCACGGGCAGCACGACAGTGATGGTCACCGCCGTCAACGATGCACCGGTGCTGACGCTGTACGCCCCGTCCTATGCCACCACGGAGAACGCGGTTCCGTTCGTGGTGTCCGTGGCGACCGTACTGAACGGCCACTTGAGCGATGCCGATGCGGGCGCAGCAGGCGGGCTGGCGCTGTACGCGCTGGCGGGCAGCGGGGGGGACTTTTCCTACAGCCTGGACGGCGGCACCAGCTGGAACAGCGTACCGGCGGTCGCCCCTGGCTCGGCCTTGCTACTGCGCGCGACGGACCAGATCCGCATCCTGCCTTCCACCACGAATGGCGGCACGGTCCTGCTGGACTACCGGGGCTGGGACCAGACCAGCGGCACGGCCGGCACGCTGGCCGACGCCACCACCGTGGGGGGGGCCACCGCCTTCAGCGCGGCCAGCGAACGCGCCACCGTGACCATCACGTCGGTCAATGACGCCCCCGTCCTGTCCGACACGCCGCTCACGCTGAGTGTGGCCGAGGACGCCGGGCTGCCGTCCGGCGTGGTCGGTGCGCTGGTGGGCGCATTCACTGGTGGCACCGGCGATGTCGACACTGGCGCGGTCCGGGGCATCGCCCTCACGGCCACGGACGAGACCCACGGCGCCTGGTACTACAGCACCAATGCGGGCGCCAGCTGGACAGGCGTCGGCGCGGTGAGCGACAGCGCGGCGCTGCTGCTGGCCGACAACGGGGCGACGCGGCTGTACTTCGCTCCGACCGCCAACTTCAGTGGCAGCAGCCTCGCCGCCCTGACGCTGCGCGCCTGGGACACCACCAGCGGTAGCGCGGGCACCAAGGTGTCCACGGCCAGCAACGGCGGCACGACCGCGTTTTCCAGCGCCACCGACACCGTGGACGTCACCGTCACGGCCTTCAACGATGCCCCCGTGGGCCTCTACGTCGTGCCCGGCGTGACGGGGGCCAATCTGGTGGCGGTGTACGGCTTCGACACCACCGCCCAGCCGGGGCGTGACGATGGCTCCGGCCACCTTGACATGGCGCTGTCCGGCAACCCGGGCAGCACCACCGCGGTCGATGGCTCCCAGGCCTTGCAGCTGTCGGGGGGGCAATACGGGACCGTGCCGGGCTTTGTCAGCGGCGGGAGCATGAGCTTCGCCGCCGAGGTGCGTTTCGACACCACGGGCGACTGGCAGCGGGTGTTCGATTTCGGAGAAGCCGACAGCGGCGGGATCGGTGCGATCTATGTCGGCCGCATGGGGATCAGCAACGACCTGACCTTCACGATCGAGAAGAGCGGCAGCTACGACTACCGAGCTACCGCCGTCAATGTCATCACCGACGGCGTGTGGATGCACTTTGTCGCCACCGTCGATGGCAGTGGCGAGATGAAGCTCTACATCAACGGCACCCTGACCGGCACCGGGACCGGCGTGGTGCCCGAAACGGGCGTGCGGCCCGTCCAGTACGTGGGCAAGTCGAACTGGAGCGGCGACGCCGCCTTCGAGGGCGCGATCGACCACTTCGTCATCGCCCAGGGCGTCTTCAGCGCCCAGGACGTGGCCACGCTCTACCAGCAGTCCCAGGGTCTGCACGTGGACGAACTCGCCACCACAGGCACCGTGTTGGGAACCGTGGCTGGCAGCGATCCGGACGCCGCGGCACCGGGCAGCTACAGCCTGATCGACGACGCAGGCGGTCGCTTCGCCATCGACGCCAGCACGGGCACCCTCACTGTGGCCGATGGCAGCCGGCTGGACTTCGAGGCCGCTGCCCGCCACGACGTGACCGTGCGCTTCACCGACAGCGTTGGGGCTTCGCTCGACGTGGTGCTGAGCATCCACCTTCGGGCGGTGAATGAGGCACCCGTGTTCAGCGGACTCGGCGGCAGCGTCGGCTACACGGAAGGCGCGGCCGGCGTGGCGCTCGCGCCGACCGCCTCGCTGGCCGATGCCGAACTGGGCGCGGCCGATGACTTCACCGGCGCCACGCTGACGCTGGCCCGCCAGGGCGGCGCCAATGCCGAGGACCAGCTCGCCTTCGACGGCACGGTGGTCACCGTCAGCGGCGCCAACCTGTTTGTCGGTGGTACCCAGGTTGGCACCTATGTCTTCACCGGCGGGCAGCTCGATGTCACCCTGAGCAGCGGTGCGACCCAGGCGCGGGTGGACACGCTGCTGCGCCACATCGTCTACTGGAACAGCTCGGACACCCCGCCCGCCAGTGTGCGGATCGACTGGACCTTCCGCGACGGCAACACCGGCGCGCAGGGCACTGGCGGCTCGCTGACAGGCACCGGGCACACGGTGGTCGTGATTGCGGCGGTCAGCGATGCTCCAGTGGTCACGGTGTCGGGATCCAGCGGCACCTATGTCGAGAACGCTCCAGCGCTCTTCGACGCGGTGGCCACCGTCACGGATGTGGACTCGGCCGATTTCGACGGCGGTGTCCTCGCCTACATGGTCACGGCCAACGGATCGGCCAGCGATGAACTGGCCATCCGCGACGAGGGCACCGGCGCCGGGCAGATCGGCCTGTCGGGCAATGACGTGACCTACGGCGGCGTGGTCATCGGCACCCACGCCGGCTTCGGCAACGGCAGCACACCGCTGGTCGTGACCTTCAACAGCAACGCCAGCGTCACGGCCGTGCAGGCCCTGCTGCGCAACCTGACGTACCGCAACAGCAGTGACGACCCGGGCAGCGCCACCCGCACGGTACAGATCGACCTGAGCGACGGCGACGGTGCCAGCATCACCCCGATCGTGGGCACCATTGCCCTCACGCCGGTCAACGACGCACCGGTGATCACCAGCCTGGGTGGCGGCGCCACGGCGGCGCTGAGCCTGGCTGAGAACACCACAGCGGTGGTCACCGTGACGGCCAGCGACGTGGACCTGGGTGCAGCCTCGTTCAGCTACAGCATCACCGGCGGCGCGGACGCTGCCCGGTTCACGATCGATGCGGCCACGGGTGTGCTGAGCTTCCTCGCCGCACCGGACCACGAAGCCCCCGGCGACGCCAACACCGACAACGTCTACGACGTGACGGTGCAGGTCAGCGATGGCAGCCTGACCGACACGCAGGTGATCGCGGTGACGGTCACTGCGGTCAACGACAACACGCCGGCCATCACTTCGGGCAGCGCGGTCAGCGTGGCCGAGAACACGACCGCCGTGATGACGGTGACGGGAACCGACGCCGATCTGCCGGCGCAGACCCTGACGTTCAGCATCGCCGGCGGCGCGGACGCGACTCGCTTCACCATCGACGCTGCCACAGGCGCACTGAGCTTCCTGGCCGCGCCGGACCACGAAGCGCCGAGCGATGCCGACACCGACAACGTCTACGACGTGACAGTGCAGGTCAGCGACGGCAGCCTGACGACCTCGCAGGCGATCGCCGTGACGATCACCCCGGTCAACGACAACGCGCCCGCCATCACTTCGGGCAGCACGGCCAGCATTGTCGAGAACACGACCGCCGTGATGACCGTGACGGCAACGGACGTCGATGTCCCCGCCCAGACGCTGACGTTCAGCATCACCGGCGGCGCGGACGCGGCCCGGTTCACGATCGACGCGGCCACGGGCGTACTGAGCTTCCTCCCCGCACCGGACCACGAAGCACCGGGCGATGCCGACACCGACAACGTCTATGACGTGACGGTGCAAGTCAGCGACGGCGGCCTGACGAGCTCGCAGGCGATCGCCGTGATGGTCACCGCGGTCAACGACAACGCTCCGTCGATTACCTCGGGCAGCACGGCCAGCGTGGCCGAGAACACGACCGCCGTGATGACGGTGATGGCGACCGATGCCGATCTGCCGGTACAGACGTTGACGTTCAGCATCACGGGCGGCGCGGACGCTGCCCGGTTCACGATCGATGCGGCTACGGGTGTACTGAGCTTCCTCGCCGCACCGGACCATGAAGCCCCGAGCGATGCCAACGCCGACAACGTCTATGACGTGACCGTGCAGGTGAGCGATGGCAGCTTGACGACCTCACAGGCAATCGCGGTGACGGTCACTGCGCTCAACGACAACACGCCGGCGATCACCTCGGGCAGCGTAGTCAGCGTGGCCGAGAACACGACGGCCGTGACGACGGTGACGGCCACAGATTCGGATCTGCCGGCGCAGACGCTGACGTTCAGCATCATTGGCGGTGCCGACGCTGCCCGGTTCACCATTGATGCAGCCACAGGCGCGCTGAGCTTCCTCGCCGCGCCGGACCATGAAGCCCCGAGCGACGCCAACGCCGACAACGTCTATGACGTGACCGTGCAGGTGAGCGATGGCAGCTTGACGACCTCACAGGCAATCGCGGTGACGGTCACTGCGCTCAACGACAACACGCCGACCATCACCTCGGGCAGCGCGGTCAGCGTGGCCGAGAACACGACGGCCGTGACCACGGTGACGGCGACGGATGCCGATCTGCCGGCGCAGACGCTGACGTTCAGCATCATTGGCGGTGCCGACGCTGCCCGGTTCACGATCGACGCAGCCACGGGCGTGCTGAGCTTCCTCGCCGCACCGGACCACGAAGCGCCGAGCGATGCCAACGCGGACAACGTCTACGACGTGACCGTGCAGGTCAGCGACGGTAGCCTGATCGACACGCAGGCGATCGCGGTGACGGTCACTGCGGTCAACGACAACACGCCAGCCATCACCTCCGGCAATGCAGTCAGCGTGGCCGAGAACACGACGGCCGTGACCACTGTGATGGTGGCCGATGCCGATCTGCCGGCACAGACGTTGACGTTCAGCATCACGGGCGGCGCGGACGCTGCCCGGTTCACCATCGACGCAGCCACAGGCGCGCTGAGCTTCCTCGCCGCGCCGGACTACGAAGCGCCGAGCGATGCCAACGCGGACAACGTCTACGACGTGACGGTGCAGGTCAGCGATGGCAGCCTGACGAGTTCGCAGACGATCGCCGTGACGGTCACCGCGGTCAACGACAACACGCCGACCATCACCTCGGGCAGCGCGGTCAGCGTGGCCGAGAACACGACGGCTGTGACGACGGTGACGGCAACAGATTCGGATCTGCCGGCGCAGACGCTGATGTTCAGCATCACCGGGGGCGCTGATGGCGACCGATTCACGATCGATGCAGCCACGGGTGTCCTGAGCTTCCTCGCCGCACCGGACCATGAAGCCCCGAGCGATGCCAACGCCGACAACGTCTATGACGTGACGGTGCAGGTCAGCGACGGCAGCCTGACGAGTTCGCAGGTGATCGCGGTGACGGTCACTGCAGTCAACGACAACACGCCGGCCATCACCTCGGGCAGCGCGGTCAGCGTGGCCGAGAACACGACGGCCGTGACGACGGTGACGGCGACGGATGCCGATCTGCCAGGGCAGACATTGACGTTCAGCATCACCGGTGGCGGGGACGCTGCCCGGTTCACCATTGATGCAGCCACCGGCGCGCTGAGCTTCCTCGCCGCACCGGACCACGAAGCGCCGAGCGATGCCAACGCGGACAACGTCTACGACGTGACGGTGCAGGTCAGCGATGGCAGCCTGACGACCTCGCAGTCGATCGCGGTGACCATCACTGCGACCAACGACAACACGCCGACCATCACCTCGGGCAGCGCGGTCAGCGTGTCCGAGAACACGACAGCCGTGACGACGGTGACGGCCACAGATTCGGATCTGCCGGCGCAGACGCTGACGTTCAGCATCACCGGGGGCGCTGATGGCGACCGGTTCACGATCGATGCAGCCACGGGTGTCCTGAGCTTCTTGGCTGCGCCGGACCACGAAGCCCCGAGTGACGCCAACGCCGACAACGTCTATGACGTGACCGTGCAGGTGAGCGATGGCAGCTTGACGACCTCACAGGCAATCGCGGTGAGGGTCACTGCGCTCAACGACAACACGCCGGCGATCACCTCGGGCAGCGTAGTCAGCGTGGCCGAGAACACGACGGCCGTGACGACAGTGACGGCGACGGATGCCGATCTGCCGGCGCAGACGCTGACGTTCAGCATCATTGGCGGTGCCGACGCTGCCCGGTTCACGATCGACGCAGCCACGGGCGTGCTGAGCTTCCTCGCCGCACCGGACCACGAAGCGCCGAGCGATGCCAACGCGGACAACGTCTACGACGTGACGGTGCAGGTCAGCGATGGCAGCCTGACCGCTTTGCATGCGATCGCGGTGACGGTCACTGCGGTCAACGACAACACGCCGGCGATCACCTCGGGCAGCGCGGTCAGCGTGGCCGAGAACACGACGGCCGTGACGACGGTGACGGCGACGGATGCCGATCTGTCGGCGCAGACGCTGACGTTCAGCATCATTGGCGGTGCCGACGCTGCCCGGTTCACGATCGATGCGGCTACGGGTGTACTGAGCTTCCTCGCCGCACCGGACCATGAAGCACCGAGCGATGCCAACGCCGACAACGTCTATGACGTGACGGTGCAGGTCAGCGATGGCAGCCTGACGACCTCGCAGGCGATCGCCGTGACGGTCACTGCAGTCAACGACAACACGCCAGCCATCACATCAGGCAGCGTAGTCAGCGTGGCCGAGAACACGACCGCCGTGACGACGGTGACGGCCACAGATTCGGATCTACCCGCGCAGACGCTGATGTTCAGCATCACCGGCGGCGCGGACGCTGCTCGGTTCACGATCGATGCAGCCACAGGCGCGCTGAGCTTCCTCGTCGCGCCGGACTACGAAGCGTCGGGCGACGCCAATGCCGACAACGTCTATGACGTGACGGTGCAGGTCAGCGACGGCGGCCTGACGAGCTCGCAGGCGATCGCCGTGATGGTCACCGCGGTCAACGACAACACGCCGGCGATCACCTCGGGCAGCGCAGTCAGCGTGTCCGAGAACACGACGGCCGTGACGACGGTGACGGCCACAGATTCGGATCTACCCGCGCAGACGCTGATGTTCAGCATCACCGGGGGCGCTGATGGCGACCGGTTCACGATCGACGCAGCCACGGGCGTGCTGAGCTTCCTGGCCGCACCGGACCACGAAGTGCCGAGCGACGCCAACGCCGACAACATCTATGACGTGACCGTGCAGGTCAGCGACGGCAGCCTGACGAGTTCGCAGGCGATCGCCGTGACAGTCACTGCAGTCAACGACAACGCGCCGCGGTTCACGTCCGACTGGGCGACGCCCGATGTGTCGATCATGACGCCCGAGGGTGAGCGCTGGTCGGCCGCCGTGTCCGTGGCCGATGCCGATCTGCCGGCGCAGGGGCTGCGCTTTGACATCAGCGGTGGTGCGGATGCCGCACTGTTCGAGCTTGATCCGGTCACTGGACTGCTCGGATTCCGGCCGATCGCCGATGCCGAGTCGCCGCAGGATGCTGACCAGGACAACGCCTACGAAGTGGAGATCACCGTGGGCGATGGCGAGTTCACCGTGCGCCGCACCCTCACGCTGTTGATCGCCAACGTCAACGAAGCCCCGGTGCTGCTGGCCAGTCAGGTGTCGGTGGGGCAGGGCGGACGGGTGACGCTGGACGCCAGCATGCTGACCAGCACTGACCCTGACACTGACGCCACTGCACTGGTCTACACCGTGAGCGACGTCCAGTCTGGCGCGTTTGTCCGTGTCGCCGCGCCGGATCAGGCCATCGACCGTTTCACCCAGGCCGAGGTGCTGGCCGGCAAGGTGGTGTTTGTCCAGTCGGGCGCAGGCCCCGATGCCACCCGCTTTGACCTGACGGTGTCGGATGGTGGCTGGACGGTCGGTCCCCGGCGGGTGTCCGTCCAGGTGCAGCCGGCGGCTCCCGTGCCGACACCGGTCACCGAGTTGCCTCCCGTGCTGGAGGCTGCATTCATCGTGCCCGTGCAGGACAGCAACCGCATCGACGAGCCGCTGACCGGGGCGGCGGACAGCCGGGTGCGGCTGGACCAGATCATGATCGAGATCGCAGGCAATGGGCGCTTGGCCCCTGCGGTCAGCGAGGACGTGGCGAGCAGCGACAGCCCGGTGATCGCCGCCACGCAGTCCACGCCCACCACCACGCCGGTGACCTCCACCACTGCCGGCCCGGCGCGCCGCATCGGCCCGATGCCCGACCTGCTGCCGGGCGCGCGCGCCACGCCGTATGCCGACGCCGAGTCCTCTTCGGTGGTCCCGGACCTCTCACGGTTGCCGGCCAGTGACCTGCTGGTGATGCTGGACGTGCCGATCGACCTGAGCGGTTTCCTGCAGGAGCGCATGGCACTGCTGCAGTGGGCCTCGCTGGAGGAGCGTTCGCGGGCGGCTGTCGAATCGGCCCAGCAGCAGCAGGGCCGTGACCAGACCCCTGCCTTGCGCTGGGACAGCGGCGACACCGTGCAGGCCGGTGGCATGGCGTTGTCGGTCGGGCTGGTGTTCTGGGCGACGCGGGCCAGCGGGTTGATCGCGAGTCTGGCCGCCGTGGCGCCGCCGTGGCGCCAGTTCGATCCGCTGCCAGTCCTGAGCGTCCATGCGCCGCGTCAACCCGAAGGGACTGAAGTTGAGTGGCTGGACACCGATATCCCGGGATCGCTGGCCGATCTGGCGGAAGACATGCTGGACCACCGAACCTGAACACTGACCGCTGAACGCGATAGACCCCATTGCTCATGCGTCTACCCTGGCCACCAGACACGATTTCACGCATCGCCGTGGGCATCGCGGCCTTGGTGGTGCTGTGCCTGATGGGGCTCGACTATGCGTTCGGGCTGGTGCCGAACCCGGTCCGGGTGGAGATCGACCGGCGCCAGGCGGCGAGCCAGTTGATGGCGGACCAGATCGCGCTGGTGGCGACCCGACTGGGGGCGCAGGATGTGCATCAGATCCTCTACGGCTCGCGCCGCAACGAGCCGAAGCTGCTCGGCATGGCCTTGCGCTCGTCGGCCGGCGAGGTGGTGTCGGTGACGGGCATCGCTCCCCCGCGCGTGACCGGGGGGGATTTCCACAGCACGTCCACCCACGTGCGCGTGCCGGTGATGCTGCAAGGCCAGCCCTGGGGCGCCCTGGAGCTGAACTGGTCACCGATCGCGGCGGAGTCGTTTCCGGGTCTGCTGCTGACGCCGCAGGCGCTGTGGCCGATGATGAGCTTCCTGGGGCTGATGGTGTTGCTGCGGCTCTACCTGGGCAAGGTGCTGTGCCAGCTTGATCCGAGCACGGTGGTTCCCGATCGTGTGATCAGTGCCTACAACGCCATGTCGGATTCGATCGTGATACTCGATGCGATCGGACGAGTCGTTCTGGTCAACGATGCCTGCCGCACCCTGATCGGGCAGCGCAGTGTCGTTCTCGGACAGCGTCTGGAGGAGCAGTCGTGGTTGCGTGAAGCTGCGCAGTTCGACGGAAGCCGCGGTTATCCGTGGGCACTGACTCTGGAGGATGCGATTACATCCGGCCGTTCACCGATGAAGCTGTTTTTGGGCAATGAGGTACGGGTCACGCTAGTGACCTGCATTCCGATCATCGGTTTCTCGAAAAAAACACTTGGGTGTTTGGTGGTCATCACAGACCAGACCCACATCGAGCGCAACAACGAAAGCCTGCGCCTGACGACCAGCCAGCTCCAGTCCGCCAACGACGAGATCAAGAAAAAGAACGCCGAGCTGTTCCGCCTGGCCACCCGCGACCCCATGACCAACTGCCTCAACCGACGGGCTTTCTTCGAAGCCGGCGGTGCCCAGAAGGACCAGTGCAACCTCGCGGGACAGCCGGTGGCGGTCATCATGTGCGACATCGACCACTTCAAGTCGTTCAATGACCGCTATGGCCATGCCATCGGCGACGAGGTGATCAAGGCCGTCGCCGGCATCTACAACGGTGCGGCGGACGCGGTCGGACTGGCTTGCCGTTACGGCGGGGAAGAGTTCTGCGTGATGTTGCCTGGCTACGACGAAGTGCAGGCGGGGGTGTTCGCCGAGATGCTGCGCAAGCAGGTCCAGGACACCGCTGGCGATGGCATCGACTACGAGCCTCGGCTCAGCATCACGTCCAGTTTCGGGGTGGCCGTGACCCGCTCGCCAAGGCTGCCGCTGGAGCAGCTCATCGACCAGGCCGACCAGGCGCTCTACCAGTCCAAGCGGGCGGGGCGCAACCGCTGCACCTTGTTCGACCCTACGCCAGCGGATGCCGCCATCGCCATCGCCGACGCGACGGCATGACGACGTGACCTGCTGTCAGAGTGGTAGCGGGTCGGTGTCGTCGAAGCGCAGGACTTCGAAGCTGACGGTCGGAGCGTTGATGATGTTGGGGCTGACGCCCAGGCAGATCACGCCGCGGCCATGCAGCGTGCAGGCCCCGCGGCGCAGCGTGACCACCTCGGACTGGCGGCCGAAACGCACATAGGTGCCGTTGGAGCTGAGGTCGGTGAGCTGGAAGTTGCCGCTGTGCCACTCGATGCGGGCGTGCATGCGCGAGACGCGGCTGTCGTCCAGACAATACGCCGCCTCATGGCTGCGGCCCAGGATGGCGGGCAGGTTGCGCACCGTGTGGATGCGCGACACCCCTTCGCTGACCAGGCGGATGCCTTCTGGCACGGTCGTGGGCGCCGCATCACCGAACATCGTGGACAGCGGGTCCGGTCCGGAGCGCCGCGCCTCGAAGCGCCAGACCTCCACGGGCTCGACCCGGCCGCGCAGGTGCAACCGCTCCAGCCGGCGGAAGCGCTCGCGGACATCCGGTGGCAGCACGCCCAGGGTCTGCGAGGTCACCAGGGTCTCGTTGTCGCCGGCATGGTCGAGCAGACGGGCCGACACGTTCACGGCATCGCCGAAGCAGTCCCCCGCGACCTCGATCACTTCCCCATGGGCCATCGCGATCTGTACCCGCATGACCGGGCTGCGCGAAGGGCGTGCCGCGCCCATGACCCGCTCCAGCGAATCGTGCACTTCCTCGGCCGCGCGGACCGCACCGACGGGGTGCGGGAACACCGCCATCAGCCCGTCGCCCAGGGTCTTGATGACCCGTCCGCCCTGGCCTTCCATGATGCGGGCGACCACCGCCACGCTGTGCGTGACGACGGACGCGGCTTCAGCATTACCCAAGCTTTCGTAAAGGGACGTGCTGCCGCGCAGATCGGCAAAAAGAACGGTGCAAGTGACAGTCTGCGGCATGCGCGCAGTTTACCTTGTCGTTTCGTGAAGCAGTGCGCAGCCAGAGATCGCAGAAGTGAAATGGCCCCACAGATGCGGGGCCACGTTCAAGAGGGGATTCAATCCCCCTTTGTCAAGCTGGATTCTGCGCGATTCTTACAGATTGTCGAGGTAGGTCCGCAGCTTGTCCGAGCGGCTCGGGTGCTTGAGCTTGCGGATCGCCTTGGCCTCGATCTGGCGGATGCGCTCGCGGGTCACGTCGAACTGCTTGCCGACTTCTTCCAGCGTGTGGTCGGTGGACATCTCGATGCCGAAGCGCATGCGCAGCACCTTGGCCTCGCGCGGCGTCAGGCTGTCGAGGATGTCGCGCACGACATCGCGCAGACCCGACTGCATCGCGGCCTCGATCGGCGCGGTGTTGTTGGTGTCCTCGATGAAGTCGCCCAGGTGGCTGTCGTCGTCGTCCCCGATCGGCGTTTCCATGGAGATCGGTTCTTTCGCGATCTTCATGATCTTGCGGATCTTGTCCTCGGGCATCTCCATCTTCTCGGCCAGCGACGGGGCGTCCGGCTCGAAGCCGAATTCCTGCAGGTGCTGGCGCGAGATCCGGTTCATCTTGTTGATCGTCTCGATCATGTGAACCGGGATGCGGATGGTGCGGGCCTGGTCGGCGATCGAGCGGGTGATGGCTTGGCGGATCCACCACGTGGCGTAGGTCGAGAACTTGTAGCCGCGCCGGTATTCGAACTTGTCCACCGCCTTCATCAGGCCGATGTTGCCTTCCTGGATCAGGTCGAGGAACTGCAGGCCGCGGTTGGTGTACTTCTTGGCGATCGAGATCACCAGGCGCAGGTTGGCCTCGATCATCTCGCGCTTGGCTTCACGCGAGTTGGCCTCGCCCTCGTTCATGCGCTTGTTGATCGCCTTCAGATCGTCGATCGGCACGACGGCCTTGGTCTGCAGGTCGATCAGTTTCTGCTGCAGCTCCTGGATCGGAGGCAGGTTGCGGCCCATGACGGCGCTGTAGGGCTTGCCGGCGGCGATCTCGCCCTCGGCCCAGGCCAGGTTCAGGATGTTCGGCGGGAAGACCTTGATGAACTGCTCCTGCGGCATGCCGCAGCGGTCGACCACGATCTTGCGCAGCTCGCGCTCGTAGCGGCGTACGTCGTCCACCTGCGAGCGCAGCAGGTCGCACAGCTTCTCGATCGTCTTGACCGTGAAGCGGATCGTCATCAGCTGGTTGCTGATGGCCGTCTGGGCGGCGTTGTAGGGGGCCGACTTGTAGCCGTGGCTGGCGTAGGCCGCGCGCATCTTGACGAACTCGGCGCGCATCGAGTCGAAGCGCGATAGGGCCTGGTTCTTCAGCTCTTCGAGCTTCTTGGTCAGCGCCTTGGAGGTGCCGCCTTCTTCCTCGTCCTCGTCGAACTCGTCGAAGTCTTCTTCGGCGACGTAGTCATCGGCTTCTTCGGAAGAGACGAAACCGTCGACCACTTCCGAGATCTGCGACTCGCCGGCGCGGATCTTGTCCGCCATGGCGAGGATTTCCTCGATCGTGGCGGGCGAGGCCGAGATGGCCAGCATCATGGCCTGCAGGCCGCCTTCGATGCGCTTGGCGATCTCGATCTCGCCTTCGCGCGTCAGCAGCTCGACCGTGCCCATCTCGCGCATGTACATGCGCACTGGGTCGGTGGTGCGGCCGAACTCGGAGTCCACCGTGGACAGCGCGGCCTCGGCGGCTTCCTCGGCCTCTTCTTCGGTCGAGGTGGTCGTGCCACCGCCGGCGATCAGCAGCGTGGCGGCGTCAGGCGCCTGCTCGTAGACCGCGATGCCCATGTCGTTGAGCATCGAGATGATGGCTTCCAGGATCTCGTTCTCGACCAGCTTCTCGGGCAAGTGGTCGTTGATTTCCTGGTGCGTGAGGTAGCCACGCGTCTTGCCCATCTTGATGAGGGTCTTCAGCTCCTGACGGCGCTTGGCGACTTCCTCTTCGGTGAGCGTGGTCTCGTCCAGACCGAACTCGCGCATCAGCGCGCGCTCCTTGGCCCGGCTGACCTTCATGCGCAGCGGCTTGGCCTTGGGCTTGTCGGCTTCGACCTCGACTTCCCCTTCGGTCGTCACCTCGGTTTCGGCGTCCACTTCGGCTTCGACGTCGATTTCGGCGTCCAGATCGGCAAAGTCCTCGTCAGCGTCCAGCGTGGGCTTCTCGGCCTTCTTCTCGATCTTCTTCTCGGCCTTTTCTGTCTTTTCTGCCGTGACCGCTGTCTCGGTGTCGGCCGCAGGTGCCTTGGCCTTGCGACCGCGCTTGACCACAACGGGCACGGCGCCTTCTGCTGGTGCCACCGGCACCGCGGCGACCGCCTCGGTGGCGGCCGGGACTTCGGCCTTGACCGCCTTCACGGCCTTCACGACACGCACGGTCTTGCCTGCGACAGGGGCGACCGGTGCGGCAGTGGTGCTGGTTTCAGGGGATTGCTCAGGGGCGCTCTTTTTCGCGGGCATGCGATTCCTCGGCTGGGGTGCTCGGATACGGTGGGGCTTTGAGCCTGGATCACAAGGTTCGGGCGGCGCACGGCAGGCGCTCGCGGACGAACCGTTCCTCAGGCGGGCAAGCTGGCGTGAACATCCCTGAAGGTGCAGCGCTGGCGGGGGAGGTGGCCTGAAATGACCCGTGTCGCGGGTGGCCGGGGCCGGCAGGCGCTGCTGTCACTCTTGCCGCATCGAAACCAACCTTAGATTATACGCGGCTGTTCGTCAGACGGGCTTTGAGTTCGGAGCGAAGGGCGGACAGGGCGTACCCGCGCTGCCTGGCCTCTTCGGACAGATCGCCTGATTCGTACAGGAGATTGGATTCATCCATGACCTGCTCCAGCCGCAGCCGGTCCAGCAGCCTTGGCAGTTCGCTGGTGAGCGGGGAATCTCCGCCGAGTTCCTGGAGACGGCGAATGCGCCCGATCAGCGGGCCGAGGCCGGCCTCGTCGGCGTCGGTCGCGATGTCCAGCAGGATCGTGGCCATGGGCAGCGGACCCTGGTCGTTCAGCAGTCGCTCCAGTGCGGAGAAGTACAGCCCGTGCGGTGCTGGCTGGCGCACCAGCAGATCGTGTGTTTCCCCAGGCTGGTCCAGCCAGAGCTGGGCATCGTGTGTCAGGAGCCAGGCGGCTTGATCGAGCAGTGAAACGGTGCGTGGCGGTGGTCGCCTTGGCGACGCCATGGCCACGCTGCCACCACGGCGCGCCCAGGGCGGGGGCGCGTTGCCATCACGGCGCTTTCCCCCGCGCCCACCGAAATCCTTGCCCCGCCGGCTGCGCCAGTCCTTGGCGTGTTCGGGCGTGCCGTCGTCCATCGGGTCGTAGCCGAGGTCGTTCGGATCGGCTTCCGGCGGCGCCTCGTCGGGCGGCGGCGCGTGGTCCCAGTCCGGCTCGTCGTGGTGGCGCGGGTGGACGGGCTGCGGGCGTTCCGCGTGGTCGGGCTCGGTGCGTCGGCGATCGCCTCGGCGTGCGCCCGCAGCCGCCCAGTGGTGCAG
Source organism: Sphaerotilus sp. (assembly GCF_034519685.1). Classification (GTDB taxonomy): domain Bacteria; phylum Pseudomonadota; class Gammaproteobacteria; order Burkholderiales; family Burkholderiaceae_C; genus Sphaerotilus. The sequence continues at coordinate 1,602,464 of NZ_JAXHOF010000006.1, forward strand.
CAGCACGTCAGCCGTCAAGCCGCCGTCGCGTGCCAGCTCCGCCAACAACTGCGCCTTCAGCAAGCCTTCCGGCAGCAGTTCGTACAGCGGCCGCGCCTGCGCCAGCATGCGCGCGCGGCCCTCGGGCGTTGCCATGTCGCAGCCGTCCCCGGCCACCGCCAGCAACTGCCGCGACAGCGTGAACGCCTCGTGGATGCAGGCCTCGAACGCCTCCGGCCCGCGCTCTCGGATGAAGGAATCCGGGTCGTGCTCGGCCGGCAGGAACAGGAAGCGGAAGCTGCGCGTGTCGCTCGCATGCGGCAGCACGGCCTCCAGCGCCCGCGCCGCCGCCCGCCGCCCGGCCGCGTCGCCATCGAAGCTGAAGACGATCTGCTCGGAAAACCGCAGCAGCTTGGTGATGTGGTCGCCGGTGCAGGCCGTCCCCAGCGTGGCCACCGCGTTGCCGAAGCCGAGCTGTGCCAGCGCCACGACATCCATGTAGCCCTCGGTGACGAGGATGTAGCCCTTCTGGCGGATCGCGGCGCGGGCTTCGAACAGGCCGTACAGCTCGCGGCCCTTGCTGAACACCGGCGTCTCGGGCGAGTTCAGGTACTTCGGCTCGCCCTGGTCCAGCACCCGTCCGCCGAAGCCGATCACCTCCCCCTTGGGGTTGCGGATCGGGAACATGATCCGGTCGCGGAAGCGGTCGTAGCGGCGCTGCTCGGCCGCGTCGTCGCCCTGCAGGATCACGAGGCCGGACTCGACCAGCAGCGGGTCGTCGTACTTGCCAAACGCGCTCGACAGCCCGTGCCAGCCGCCCGGTGCATAGCCGAGGGCGAAATGCCTGGCGATCTCGCCCGTCAGGCCGCGGCCCTTCAGGTAGGCCACCGCCCGCTGGCTGTCCTTGAGCTGGGCGCGGTAGTGGTCACTGGCTTTCAACAGAACGTCGCCGAGCGTGATCTGGTGTTCGCGGACCTTGGCGGCGCGGGCGCGCTCCTCCGGGCTGTTGTCGTCGTCGGGCACGGTCATGCCCACGTCCTGCGCCAGGTCCTTCACCGCCTCGACGAAGCCCAGCCCGCTGTGCTCCATCAGGAAGCCGACCGCGTTGCCGTGGACGCCGCAGCCGAAGCAGTGGTAGGTCTGGCGCGACGGGCTGACGATGAAGCTCGGCGACTTCTCGCCGTGGAAGGGGCACAGGCCCTTGTAGTTGATGCCGGCTTTCTTGAGCTGCACGGCGCGGCCCACCACGTCGACGATGTCGGCGCGGGCGAGCAGGTCCTGGATGAAGCCTTGGGGGATCATGCGCGGGAGTGCAGCGGGATCGTGCGAGCGGAAAAACCGACGACATTGCGCGCAGCCCGGCTGAACTCGATGCCGACCAGGTGCACCGGCTCGCCCCGGCTGAGGTACTTGTCGGCGTAGCCCGTGGCCTCGATCTGGCGCAGCGCCTCGCCGGTGGCGTTCAGGCCGTCGATGACCTTGAACTCGAAGACGAAGACCTGCCCGTGGAACAGCAAGGCCATGTCGATGCGGCCATGGTTGGTCGAGTCCTCTAGCCGGAGGTCCAGGCCGAGGGCGGCGAAGTGGCTGTAGAAGACGCTGGCGTAATGGCCCTCGAAGCGGGCGAGCGGGTTGTTGCGGTACCAGTCGTGCGGGATGCTGGCGAACAGGGTGTGCAGGACACCTTCGAGCGCGGGCAGGTCGCCGCGCTTGAGCAGATCGATGAGACGCATCTGCGATGGCACCACCACCTCGGCCGGCACCCCGAGGGCCGGCAGCAACGCCTCGTTGAGACTGGTCTCGACCTCGCGGTTCGGATAACCCAGCCGGTACAGCCATTTGCCGGGCACCGGCTCGCTGACCCCGTGGATGGTCAGGTAGCCGGTCTGGAACAGCAGCGCCTCGGGCGAGATCTGGCCGACATCGAAGCTCGACAGCAGGGACTCGCTGCTGTGCAGGCGGCTGAGGTCCGGGGTGAAGAGCTGGCGCTCGGCCAGCAGCGCGACGAGGAAGGTCGGCGTGCCGGTCTGGAACCAGTAGGGCTGGAATTCGCGCTTCTTGAACAGCAGCAGCAAGTCGAAGGGGTTGTAGACGCTGGTGCCGCGCCAGTTGTAGCCGTTGTACCAGCGGCGGATCTGTTCGCGGTCCAGTCCCGGCAACTCGGGCGCGAACACGGTGTCCACGTCCTCGTCGGTGTAGCCGCACAAGGCGCTCCACGCGGGATCGACGGTGATGTCCTGCAAGTGGTTCAAGCCCGAGAACAGGCTGACCTTGCTGAACTTGGACACGCCTGTGAGGAAGACGAACTTCAAGTCGGCGTCGGCGCTCTTGAGGACTGAATAGAAGCTGCGCAGGCCGTCGCGCATGGCGGTGGCGACCTCGCGGTCAGCGAGGTTGTCGAGGATGGGCTTGTCGTACTCGTCGATGAGCACGACGGTGCGCTGGCCGGCGAGTCGGGTGGCTTCGCTGATCAGCTCGGCGAAGCGACCGCTGATCGATTGAGCGTGGAAGGTGATGCCCAGGCGACGTGCGTGGGCATCGAGCAGTTCGTGCAGGCGCTGGTCGAGTTCGGCGCGGCTGTGGACCTCGCCCTGGCCGAAGTCGATGCGGATGACGGGGTGGCGCTGCGACCAGTTCCAGCGCGCCTCGGCGGCCAAGCCGGCGAAGAGCGCCCGGTTGGCCTCGAAGAGTTCCTTGAGGGTATCGACGAACACGCTCTTGCCGAAGCGGCGTGGGCGGCTGAGGAAGAAGGCTTTGCCGGAGGCGACGAGGTCACAGGCCATGCCCGTCTTGTCCACGTAGTAGTAGCCGTCCTCGCGCAGCTCGCGCAGGGTCTGGAGGCCGATGGGCAGCTTGCGGCGGGGCAGAAAGGCGGTGTCCATGGGGTCAGTGTAGGCGTGGTGGGCGTGTTGCGACGCAGTCCATGAGATGTTCCTGATGTGGTCCGCTGGGCGCTGGATTCGCGAAATCCTTGTGACCTTGCGAGGGAGGGTGTTGACAAGCTGTCCGGCATCAATGGCGGGTCGGCCGAAATCGAGGAGACACTGCGACCCATGACGCTTTCGACATTCGTTGCTCCCGACGGCCTGCACGACGCCTATGTCCTGACGGTCTTCGCCGTCGTCGGGGGTGGGGTCATGTCACCCGAAGATGCGGCCAAGTCCATTCATCTCCCGACCATCCTGCTGCTGTTCTCCTTCATGGTGATCTCGGCGCAGATGCGGCTCGGCGGTTTCTACAGCGCGATCACCCGGCGCATCGTGGCGCTGCAGGTCGGGCCGGCGGCGCTGATGGGCGTGGTCATCGCGGTGGCGGCGGCGCTGTCGGCGGTGTTCTCGAACGACATCGTGTGCCTGGCGGTGGCGCCGGTGCTGGCCGAGGCGTGCCTGCGGCGGCGGCTGGACCCGGTGCCGTTCCTGCTCGGGCTGGCCTGCGCGAGCAATATCGGCTCGGCGGCCACGCTGATCGGCAATCCGCAGAACATGCTGATCGGCGAGGTGCTGCGGCTGCCGTTTGCGGCGTACACGGCCGAGGCGATCGGGCCGGTCGGCGCGGGGCTGGTGGCGCTGTGGGCGCTGCTGGCGTGGCAGATGCGCCGCACGCCGCCGGTGGCCGAGCCGGACCCGGCGCAGCTCGCCGCGATCGCAGCCGAGGTGCCGCCGTTCGACCGCTGGCAGACCGCCAAGGGTCTGCTGGTCGCGCTGGCGCTGGTGGGGATGTTCCTGTTCACCGACTGGCCGCGCGACGTGGCGGCGCTGGTCGGGGCCGGGGTGCTGCTGCTGAGCCAGCGGTTTCACTCGTCGAAGGTCATGGGCCTGATCGACTGGGAGCTGCTGATCCTGTTCATGGGGCTGTTCGTCGTCAACCATGCGCTCGAACTCACCGGCCTGACGCCCCGCCTCGTCGCCTGGCTCACCGCGCAGGGCATCGATCTCGCGCAGCCGGTGACGCTGTTCTTCACGACCCTGGGGTTGAGCAACCTGGTGTCGAACGTGCCGGCGGTGATGGTGCTGATGCCGCTGGCGAATACTGGCTCAGGCGACCACGTCGGCGTGACGCTGGCGCTGGTCAGCACGATGGCGGGCAACCTGCTGATCGTCGGCTCGATCGCCAACCTCATCGTGGTGGACGCAGCGCGGCGCTGCGGCATCGTGATCGACTGGCGGCGGCATGCGCGCACGGGGGCGCCGGTGGCGGTGGTGACGCTGGGGATCGTGGCGGGGTGGCTGGCCGTCCGACACGGCTGAAGTGATGCTGTTGGACATAGACTCTGCTCACGGAGCCCCCAAGACATGCTGAACGCCGATGAGATTCAAGTGCTGCTGACCGACCTCGAATCCGACCGGGTCGAGCGCACCACATCCACCAGCAACACCGACAAGTTCGCCGAAGCCATCTGCGCCTTCGCCAACGACTACCCGAACCACCGCCAGCCGGGTTACCTGCTGATCGGCGTGCGGGACGACGGCGCGCTCGATGGCCTGCAGGTGACGGATCTGCTGCTGCGCAACCTCGCCGGCATCCGCGCGGACGGCAATGTCCTGCCGCCGCCCGCGATGAGCGTCGCCAAGTTCAGCCTGCCCGGTGGTGATGTGGCCGTGGTCGAGGTGATGCCGTCCAGCGTCCCGCCGGTGCGCTACAAGGGCAAGGTCCACATCCGGGTGGGGCCGCGCAAGGCGGTGGCCAACGAGCAGGAAGAGCGCGTCCTGTCCGAGCGCCGTTCCGCCTTGGTCAGCACCTTCGACATCCACCCGGTGCGTGAGGCCGTGGCCGACGACCTCAGCCAGCGCCTGTTCGACGACTACCGCGCCAGCACCGTCAACCCCGATGTCATCGCAGCCAACCACCGCAGCACCGAAGAGAAATACGCCTCGCTGCGCTGTTTTGACCTGATCGCCCGCTGTCCGACCGTCGCGGGCATCCTGCTGTTCGGCAAGAACCCGCGTTACTTCCTGCCCGGGGCCTACGTCCAGTTCATCCGGTTTCCGGGCACGGCGATGACCGAGCGGCCGATCGACCAGAAGGAGATCGACGGCGACCTGCGCACCGTCGTCGAAGCCCTGCGCGGACGCATCGACGCGCACAACGCCGTGGCGCTCGGGGAGGGCGCGGGCTTCCGCGACCGTCCTCGGTCGGCCTATCCGGAGTGGGCGCTGCGGGAGCTGCTGCTGAACGCGGTGATGCACCGGGACTACGCCTCCACCAGCCCGATCCGGTTCTACTGGTTCAGCGACCGCATCGAGGTCCAGAATCCCGGCGGTCTGTACGGCACCGTCACCCGCGACACGCTGACCCGCCGCAACGCCTACCGCAACCCTGTGCTCGCCGAGGCACTCAAGGCCATGGATTACGTCAACAAGTTCGGCTATGGGCTGCAGCGTGCCGAGCAACTGATGCAGGACGGGGGCCATCCGCCGCTGGAGTTCGAGATCGACGACCGGGTGTTCGCCGTGACGGTGAGGGGGCACCTGCCATGACCGCCCCCTCCACGACGGCGACGATGAAATCCATTGCGTTCTTCAACAACAAGGGCGGTGTTGGCAAGACTTCGCTGGTCTATCACCTGGCGTGGATGTATGCCGACCATGGCCTGAAGGTGCTGGTGGCCGATCTGGACCCGCAGGCCAACCTGACCTCGATGTTCCTGGACGAAGACCGGCTGGTGTCACTGTGGAGCGACGACGGTGAGCCGCGTACCATCCGCGACTGTCTGCGCCCCCTGATGTCCCGCCAGGGCGACATCCTGGCGCCTGTCGTCGAGCGACTGCAGCCGACACTGGGCTTGATTCCGGGGCATCTGGGCTTGTCCCGGTTCGAGGATCTGCTGTCCGAGAACTGGCCCAAATGTCTGGATGGTCAGGAAGCCGCCTTTCGGGTCATGACGGCGTTTCATCGGATCATCCTGTCGGGCGCACGCCAGATGGACGCCGATCTGGTGCTGATCGACGTCGGGCCCAACCTTGGTGCCATCAATCGCGCGGCATTGATCGCCGCTGAGCAGGTGGTCCTGCCTCTGGCGCCAGACCTGTTTTCCTTGCAGGGGATGCGCAACCTTGGTCCGACGCTACGCGAATGGCGCAAGGGTTGGCACAAGCGCGCCGACGAGTTGCCGCAGGGCGCTGCCATCGAGATGCCGTCCGGTGCCATGCAACCCGCGGGCTATGTCGTGATGCAGCACAGCGTGCGCGAGAGCCGGCCGGTGAAGGCGTATCAGGCATGGGTGGATCGTGTGCCAGTGGTCTACCGAGAGTCGGTGCTGGGCGAGGCTGTCACCCGTACGGGTGACAGGGAAGGATTGGATGCATCAGGCTTGCCCATTCCCGATCCTGCGAATGACCCTTACATGCTGGCGCTGCTGCGCCACTACCGCAGCCTGATGCCGATGGCGATGGACGCGCACAAGCCGATGTTCTTCCTCAAGCCGGCCGACGGTGCGATCGGTTCTCACATCGATGCCGTGCGCGCCTGTTACCAGGATTTCGAGGCGTTGGCGAGAAAGATCGCGGCCAATGCCGGCGTGATGATGCGCTGACAACGAATGCTCATTCACCCAGCACGATGCCTTCGCGTCGCGGATCCGCGCCACCCCGCCAGACCTCCCGCCCCGCGTCGCGCCCGCGGCTGATCGCCTGCAGCCCGCTCGTCATCTCCACCTCCCGCACCTCGTGTCCGCGCCCCTTCAGCGCCTCGACCACCACCGCTGGAAACCGCCCCTGCTCCAGCAGCACCGGCCCGCCGGTCGTCCCGAAGTTCGGCAGGTCGATCGCCCGCTGCGGCGTCAGACCCCACTGCAGCACACCGTGCAGCGTCTTCGCCGTGTAGTGGATGATGAGCGCACCGCCCGGGCTGCCGCCGGTCATCGCCAGCGCGCCCTGGTCGTCGAACACCAGTGTCGGTGACATCGACGAGCGCGGCCGCTTGCCCGGCTCGACGCGGTTGGCGATGGGGCGGCCGGCGGCGTCGGCGGGCAGGAAGCTGAAGTCGGTCAGCTCGTTGTTCAGCAGAAAGCCTCGCACCATCTGGCGCGCACCGAAGGCGTCCTCGATGGTCGTGGTCATCGAGACGGCGTGGCCGGCGGCATCGACGATGCTGATGTGGCTGGTGCCGTATTCGGTCTGTTCGGGCATGGGCGCGAGGCTGGTGCGCACGCCGCCGGGCGTGCCGGCCGGGGCGCTCGGCCTGCGGGTCGGGCCGATCAGTGCGGCGCGGGCCTGCAGGTAGGCGGGGTCGAGCAGGGTGCGCCAGTCGCCGCCCGGCGCGGCCACGAAGTCGGGATCGGCGACGTACTGCGCCCGGTCGGCAAACGCCAGCCGCGACGCTTCGGCGTAGGTGTGCAGCCACGCGGCCGACGGCAGCCCCGTCTCCGTCAGCGGCCACCGCCCCGCCTCGGTCGCCCCGAGCATCCCGAGGATCTGGCCGACCGCGATCGCGCCGGAACTTGGCGGCGGGAAGCCGCACAGCCGCCATGTCCGCCCGCCGGCCGCGTGGTCGTGGCACAGCGGCGTGCGTTCCTTCGGCTGGTAGCCCGCCAGGTCCGGCAGGCTCAGGCGACCGGGGTGGACCGGGTGCTGGCGGACCTTGGCGACGATCGCCTCGGCGATGTCCCCTTCGTGCAGCGCGCGGGCGCCGTCGCGGGCGAGGCGGCGCAGCGTGTCGGCCAGCGCCGGGTTCTTCAGCACATGCCCGACTGGCCAGGGGGAACCGTCCGGCTGGTAGAAATAGGCGGCGGCGGTCGGGTCTTTCTGCAGGTGGACCTCGGCCTTCAGCAGCGTGTGCAGGCGCGCGCTGACGGGGAAGCCGTCCTGCGCCAGCCGGATCGCCGGCTCGAACAGGGCCGACCACGGCAGCCGGCCGTGCCGGGCGTGCGCCATCTCCAGCATCCGCACGGTGCCCGGCACGCCAACCGAGCGCCCGCCGACCACCGCGTCGTGGAACGCCGCCGGGGGCTTGCCGTCGGGATCAAGGAACAGCCGCCCATCCGCTGCGGCCGGTGCCGTCTCGCGGCCGTCGTAGGCGCGCACGCGCTGGCCGTCCCAGTGCATCAGGAAGGCACCGCCTCCGAGGCCGCTGGACTGCGGCTCGACCAGCGTCAGCACCATCTGCACGGCAATGGCCGCGTCGAGGGCACTGCCGCCGGCGTCGAGCATCTGCTGGCCGGCCTCGGTCGCCAGCGGATTGGCGGCGGCGACCGCGTGGCGGGAGAAGGTCCAGCCCGGTTTGGCCTTCAGGCCAGAGCCGGCTTCCGGGGCCTGTGGCTCGGCTGGCGGCGGGGTGGACTGGCAGGCCGCGAGCAAGGCTGCGGCGACGACGGACAGCAGGCGGGCAGGGTGTTCCATGCCCGCCATCGTGGCACGGATTCAGCGCGGCGCCAGCCGGATTGCGCCGTCCAGGCGGATGACTTCGCCGTTGAGCATCTCGTTGGTGACGATCTGGTGGACCAGCTTGGCGTAGTCGGCGGGTGTACCCAGCCGGCTCGGGAACGGGACGCCCGCGGCCAGCGCGTCCTGCACCTCCTGCGGCATGCCGAACAGCATCGGCGTGCCGAAGATGCCCGGCGCGATGGTCATGCAGCGGATGCCGTTCTTCGACAGGTCGCGCGCGATCGGCAGCGTCATGCCGACCACGCCGCCCTTGCTCGCGGCGTAGGCCGCCTGGCCGATCTGGCCGTCAAAGGCGGCGACGCTGGCGGTGTTGATGAGCACGCCGCGCTCGCCGGTGGGCTCGGGCTCGTTCTTGCACATGGCCTCGGCGGCCAGGCGGATCATGTTGAAGGTGCCGACCAGGTTGACCGAGATGACCTTGCTGAACAGGCCGAGCGGGTGGGCGCCGTCGCGGCCGACGGTGCGGCTGGCCGGGGCGATGCCGGCGCAGCTCACCAGACCCACCAGCTTGCCCATCGACACCGCCTGTGCCACCACGGCGCGGCCGTCGTCCTCGTTCGAGACGTCGCACTTGACGTAGGCGCCGCCCAGTTCTGCAGCGACCGCCGTGCCGCGTTCTTCCTGCAGGTCGGCGATGACGACCTTGGCGCCCTCGCGCGCCAGCATGCGCGCCGCGCCTTCTCCCAGCCCGGAGGCGGCGCCGGTGACGATGAAAACCTTGCCTGCGATGTCCATGGGTGTCTCCTGATGCAGTCGATTCGAAAAATCGAGGAATGATGATTGACGTTGACGTAAACGTCAACTTTGCCGCGGGCCATGTCCCGTACCCATCAAAAAAAAGCCAGTCAGCGCTCGGCTGACTGGCTTTTCCCATGAAGGGGCTTTGTTGGGCTGTGGCCCTGAAACGGCACCCTGAAGGTGCCGGATCCGGATCAGCGTGCCGACAGCGGCGGCACGTCGCGGCGGGCGGCGCCGACGAAGAGCTGGCGCGGACGGCCGATCTTGTACTCCGGGTCGCCGATCATCTCGTTGAGCTGCGCGATCCAGCCGACGGTGCGGGCCAGCGCGAAGATCGCGGTGAACAGCGGCACCGGGATGCCGATGGCGCGCTGCACGATGCCTGAGTAGAAGTCGACGTTCGGGTAGAGCTTGCGGGCGACGAAGTAGTCGTCTTCCAGCGCGATCTTCTCGAGTTCCATCGCCAGCTTGAACAGCGGGTCGTTCTGCAGACCGAGTTCGCCCAGCACTTCGTGGCAGGTCTCGCGCATCAGCTTGGCGCGCGGGTCGTAGTTCTTGTAGACACGGTGACCGAAGCCCATCAGCTTGACGCCGGAGTTCTTGTCCTTCACCTGGTTCATGAACTCGCCGACCTTGGCCACGCCGCCCATCTTCTGGATGTCGCCGAGCATGTTCAGGCAGGCCTCGTTGGCACCACCATGCGACGGACCCCACAGGCAGGCGACACCGGCCGCGATGGCGGCGAACGGGTTGGTGCCCGACGAGCCGCACAGGCGCACCGTGGAGGTCGAAGCGTTCTGCTCGTGGTCCGCGTGCAGGATGAAGATGCGGTCGAGCGCGCGCTCGATGACCGGGTTCACCTTGTAGTCCTCGCACGGCGTGGCGAACATCATGCGCATGAAGTTGCCGGCGTACGACAGATTGTTCTGCGGGTACATGTAGGGCTGGCCCACGGTGTACTTGTACGCCATCGCCACCAGCGTCGGCATCTTGGCGATCAGGCGGATCGCGGCGATGTCACGGTGCTGCGGATTGTTGATGTCCGTGCTGTCGTGGTAGAAGGCCGACAGGGCGCCGACCAGGCCGGTCAGGATGGCCATCGGATGCGCGTCCCGGCGGAAACCGCGCAGGAAGAACTGCATCTGCTCGTTGACCATCGTGTGGTTGGTCACACGGCCATGGAAATCGCTGCGCTGGGCGGCGTCCGGCAGATCTCCGTACAGCAGCAGGTGGCAGGTGTCGAGGAAGTCGCAGTTGACGGCGAGCTGCTCGATCGGGTAGCCGCGGTACAGCAGCTCACCCTTGTCACCGTCGATGTAGGTGATGGTCGAGTTGCACGAAGCGGTCGACAGGAAGCCGGGGTCGTAGGTGAACTTGCCGGTCTGCGCATACAGCTTGCGGATGTCGATGACATCCGGGCCGATCGTGCCCTTGTAGATCGGCAGGTCCATCGCGGCGCTGCCATCGGAGAACGATAGGGTGGCCTTCACGTCGGAGGGGGTCATCATGGCTGTTTCCTCGGTAGGTCAATAGGGTCTGTATCGGGTCTGACTCGCAGCGATCCCGACCGCTCTCACGGACGTTGTCGCAGCATTTCCAGCACTGCCTTGACGTCTGGCTGGGCCAGATCGCCTTCGGGCTCGCGTCGGCACAACAGCAGATCCAGCAGATCGTTATCGGCAAGATCCATCAAAGCTTCCAGTCCGCGGGCCTGTCGGACAGTCAGGCTGGATTCGTAACGCCCGAAGAACCGTTCAATGAACAGATCGTTTTCCAGCAGGCCGCGCCGGCAGCGCCAGTGCAGTTTGCTGAGGGCTCGCTCATCGAGCAAAGTGTCCATTGCGCAACTTTCAGTGGTCTGACCGTGGTGCACCGGCATGGCGCACCAGGGGGTCAGACAGCCCGGCGAATCATCAATTCCTTGATCTTGCCGATGGCCTTGGTCGGGTTCAGGCCCTTCGGACACACATCCACACAGTTCATGATCGTGTGGCAGCGGAACAGGCGGTACGGGTCTTCCAGGTTGTCCAGGCGGGCGCTGGTGTCCTGGTCGCGGCTGTCGGCGATGAAGCGGTAGGCCTGCAGCAGACCGGCCGGGCCGACGAACTTGTCCGGGTTCCACCAGAAGCTCGGGCAGCTCGTCGAGCAGCTCGCGCACAGGATGCACTCGTACAGGCCGTTCAGCTCGTCACGTTCCTCGGGCGACTGCAGACGCTCCTTGTCGGGCGGCGGGTTGTCGTTGACGAGGTAGGGCTTGATCGAGTTGTACTGCTTGAAGAACTGCGTCATGTCCACGATCAGGTCGCGGATGACCGGCAGCCCCGGCAGCGGCTTCAGGACGACGACGCCCGGCAGGTCACGCATGTTGGTGAGGCATGCCAGACCGTTCTTGCCGTTGATGTTCATCGCGTCCGAGCCGCACACGCCTTCGCGGCACGAACGGCGGAAGCTCAGCGAGGGATCGACCGCCTTGAGCTTGTTCAGGGCGTCCAGCAGCATGCGCTCGTTGCCGTCGAGTTCGACGTCGATCGACTGCATGTAGGGCTTGGCGTCCTTGTCGGGGTCGTAGCGGTAGATCTGGAATGTGCGCTTGGCCATGGTGTGTTCTCTTGTCGGCTGACTTCGCTGGGCGTCTTAGAAGGTGCGGACCTTGGGCGGAACCGAATCCACCGTCAGCGGCTTGAGGTTGACGGGCTTGTACGTCAGGGAGTTGGTGGCGCTGTCCCAGAGGGTGTGCTTCATCCATTCCTTGTCGTTGCGGCCCAGCGGGAACTGCGCGTCATCGGCGCTGCGCTCGTAGTCCTTGACCGTGTGCGCGCCACGGCATTCGTGGCGGGCTGCAGCCGAGGTCATCGTGGCCTGGGCGGCTTCCATCAGGTTGTCGACCTCCAGCGCTTCGATGCGGGCGGTGTTGAAGACCTTGGACTTGTCCTTCAGCACGATGCTGGCCACACGCTCGCGCAGCGCGTTGATCTTGACGACACCCTCGTCCATGATCTTCTGCGTGCGGAAGACGCTGGCGTGCTGCTGCATCGCGGCGCGCATGTCGTTGGCGACGTCCTGCGCGTATTCGCCGGAGCTGCTGCTGTCCAGGCGGGCCAGGCGGGCCAGCGAGCGGTCGGCGGCGTCCTTCGGCAGATCCTTGTGCGACTTCGGCGCAGCCTTGAACGACTCGATGATGTGGTTGCCGGCGGCCTTGCCGAACACCAGCAGGTCGAGCAGCGAGTTGGTGCCCAGGCGGTTGGCGCCGTGCACCGACACGCAGGAGCACTCGCCCACGGCGTACAGGCCGTTGACGATCGTGTTGACATTGTTCTTCGTCGTCACGACCTGACCGGTGATGCCGGTCGGGATGCCGCCCATCTGGTAGTGGATGGTCGGCACCACGGGGATCGGCTCCTTCGTGATGTCGACGTTGGCGAAGTTGTGGCCGATCTCGAACACCGACGGCAGACGCTTCAGGATGGTGTCACCACCCAGGTGGGTCATGTCGAGGTTGATGTAGTCCTTGTTCGGACCACAGCCGCGACCTTCCTTGATCTCCTGGTCCATGCAACGCGACACGAAGTCGCGCGGGGCCAGATCCTTCAGCGTCGGGGCATAGCGTTCCATGAAACGCTCGCCATTGACGTTGCGCAGGATCGCGCCTTCGCCGCGGCAGCCTTCGGTCAGCAGCACGCCCGCGCCGGACACGCCGGTCGGGTGGAACTGCCAGAACTCCATGTCCTGCAGCGGAATGCCGGCGCGTGCCGCCATGCCCAGACCGTCGCCGGTGTTGATGAAGGCGTTCGTCGAGGCGGCGAAGATGCGGCCGGCACCCCCGGTGGCCAGCAGCACGCTCTTGGCTTCCATGATGTAGACGTCGCCCGTCTCCATCTCCAGCGCGGTCACGCCCACCACATCGCCTTCGGCGTCGCGGATCAGGTCGAGGGCCATCCACTCGACGAAGAACTGGGTGCGCGACTTGACGTTCTGCTGGTAGAGCGTGTGGAGCATCGCGTGACCGGTGCGGTCGGCGGCGGCGCAGGCACGCTGGACGGGCTTCTCGCCATAGTTGGCGGTGTGGCCGCCGAAGGGGCGCTGGTAGATGGTGCCGTCGGCGTTGCGGTCGAACGGCATGCCGAAGTGTTCCAGCTCGTAGACCACCTTCGGTGCCTCGCGGCACATGAACTCGATGGCGTCCTGGTCACCCAGCCAGTCGGAGCCCTTGACGGTGTCGTAGAAGTGGTAGTGCCAGTTGTCTTCCGACATGTTGCCCAAGCTGGCACCGACGCCACCCTGGGCGGCGACGGTGTGCGAGCGGGTCGGGAAGACCTTGGACAGCACGGCCACGTTCAGGCCGGCGCGCGCCAGTTGCAGCGAGGCACGCATGCCCGAGCCGCCGGCGCCGACGATGACCACATCAAACTTGCGACGCGGCAGGGAGCCAGCGTAGCTGGCAGCAGTAGCGATGGACGCCATCAGAGTCTCCAGAGAACTTGCACCGCCCAGCCGGCACAGCCGACGAGCCAGACCAGCGTGAACACCTGCAGCGCGAGCCGCAGCCCGAGCGAGCGGGTCACGTAGTCCATGAAGATGTCGCGCATGCCGACCCAGGCGTGCCACGCCAGCGAGACGATCAGCACGAAGGTCAGCGTCTTCATCCACTGCGACGAGAAGATCGCCGACCAGCGGTCATAGCCCAGCGGGCCGCCGAAGAGCACCTGCGCGAGCAGGGCGATGGTGAACAGCGCCATCAGCACCGCGGTGATGCGCTGCGCGAGCCAGTCGCGCAGGCCGTAGTGCGCACCGGTGACGATGCGCTTTGAACCGTAATTCGTGGACATGGTGGGGGTTGCCTCTTGGGTCTCTTGTCAGGGCTTGTCTGGTCTTTTCAGTCTTGGCCGCTCAGAACAGCCCGAACAGCTTGGCGCCCAGAGCGGCCGTCAGCAGCAGGCTCAGCACGAAGCAGACGATGGCGGACGAGCGGCCTTGTTCCTTGGAGACGCTGTGGGTGGCGTCCATCCACAGGTGGCGCACGCCAGCGGTGAAGTGGTGCAGGTAGGACCAGATCAGGGCCAGCACCACCAGCTTGACGAACCAGCCCGGCAGCACACCCCAGCCCGCCGTGAACACCGAAGTGAAGGTGTCGTAGGAGACTTCCGAGCTGATGCTGGTGTCGAACATCCAGACGATGAACGGCAGCAGCAGGAACATCACGATGCCGCTGGCCCGGTGGAGGATGGACAGCTGGGCCGCGACGGGAAGCCGGTACTGGGTGGCGTCGATCAGGCGCATCGGGCCTGGTCGCTGCTTGAGGGTGTCTGCCATGAGATGCCTTTTGTAATGACGAAGAAACCGACGAATTTTATTGCAATGCAACAGGCCGCACACCCGGGCTGGGGGTCTGGGCCCACTTCTTTTCAACTCAGCTCATTGCGGTAGTGGTGTGTCGAGGTGTTGTAGAAGCCTCGGCGCAACTCCACCGGCTTGTCGCCGTAAGTGAACGACAGACGCTCGACGCTCAGCAGCGGACTGCCGGCATCGACCCCCAGCACAGTGGCAACTTCCGCGTCCGCTGCCATGGCCCTGATCTTCTCCTCGGCCCGGATCATGCGGACCCCGAACTCGGATTCGAACAGGCCGTACAGCGGCCCCTTGTAGTCGCCCATGCGCTGTGCGGTCAGCCCGGTGAAGAGCTGGGCCGGCAGCCAGATATCGTCCAGCACGATGGGGGTGCCGCTCTGCGAGAGCGTGCGGCGGATTTCCACCGCCATCTCGCCAGGTCGCAGCGACAGGGCTTTCGCCACGTCCACTGGCGCCGGGATGCGTCTGCAGTCCAGGAACTGGCGCTGCATCGGCACGGCGTCGGCGCCACCTTCGGGCTGCAGCCTCAGAAACCGATACTGGATTTTCTCTTCGCTGTGGGTGGCCACGAAGGTGCCTTTGCCTTGGCGTCGAACCAGCAGATTCTCGGCTGCCAACTCGTCGATAGCCTTACGCACGGTGCCTTGGCTGACCCGAAAGCGGGCCGCCAGCTCCAGCTCGCTCGGGATCGCTTCGCCCGGCTTCCACTCGCCCGACTGCAGGCCGCGCATGATCAATGTCTTGATCTGCTGGTAGAGCGGGCTGAAGGCAGGCGTGTTTTCTCCGGCCGGTTCGGCTGGCAGGGACTGCGCTGGCGTGGACGCGGAAGGCGGCATGGTCGAGATTGCAGCACAACGGTGTGTCGGCCGGCAACGCTGTTCTACAAGATGTCTTATATAAGACATAAGATGATTGACAGCATTGGGGTCGCTCCCTAGACTGGCCGCCGTTTTCCGAGTTTTCGTCGACCCCACCTCGCTGCACTCTTCCATTTCAGGAGCCTCGCCCATGAGCAAGAAGCCCGTCCGTGTTGCCGTTACCGGCGCTGCTGGTCAGATCGGTTACGCCCTGCTGTTCCGCATTGCCTCGGGCGAAATGCTCGGCAAGGACCAGCCGGTCATCCTGCAACTGCTCGAAGTGCCGATGGAAAAGGCCCAGGAAGCGCTCAAGGGCGTGATCATGGAGCTGGAAGACTGCGCGTTCCCGCTGCTGGCCGGCATCGAAGCCCACAGCGACCCGATGACCGCCTTCAAGGACACCGACTACGCGCTGCTGGTCGGCGCCCGTCCGCGTGGCCCGGGCATGGAGCGTGCCGACCTGCTGGCCGCCAACGCCCAGATCTTCACGGCCCAAGGCAAGGCACTGAACGCCGTCGCTTCCCGTGACGTGCGCGTGCTGGTCGTCGGCAACCCCGCCAACACCAACGCCTACATCGCCATGAAGTCGGCCCCGGACCTGCCGGCCAAGAACTTCACCGCCATGCTGCGCCTGGACCACAACCGCGCCGCTTCGCAGATCGCTGCCAAGACCGGCAAGGCCGTGGCCGACATCCAGAAGCTGGCCGTGTGGGGCAACCACTCGCCCACCATGTACGCCGACTACCGTTTCGCCACCATCGGCGGCGAGTCGGTCAAGGACATGATCAACGACGCCGTCTGGAACAAGGACGTGTTCCTGCCGACCGTCGGCAAGCGCGGTGCCGCGATCATCGCCGCCCGTGGCGTGTCGTCGGCCGCCTCGGCTGCCAACGCCGCGATCGACCACATGCGCGACTGGGCTCTGGGCACCAACGGCGCCTGGGTCACGATGGGTGTGCCGTCGAATGGCGAATACGGCATCCCGGCGGAAACGATGTTCGGCTACCCGGTCACCTGCGAAGGTGGCGAGTACAAGATCGTCGAAGGCCTGCCGATCGATGCGTTCTCGCAAGAGTGCATCAACAAGACGCTGGCCGAGCTGGAAGGCGAAAAGGACGGCGTCAAGCACCTGCTGTGATCCGACGTGTTCTGCTGTGGTCTCCCATTGAGATGACAGCGCGGTCCTGCTGATCCAGCAGGTCCACAATGGAAGGCCGGTCGCCACAAGCGCCGGCCTTTTTTCTTGGCTCCTGCTTGGCTCCTGGTTTTTTCGAGGGCTGATTCCATGCACAAAGACAAAGTCCATCCCCGCGACGCCCTGTTCGACGCCGCCGACGCGCCGGTGCCTGAACTCCCGGTGTGCGACCACTACGCTGGCGTCGAAGTCCGCATGCGCAAGAGCCTGGAGATGCAGGGCGAGCTTGGCCCCGTCTTCGACATCACGCTCGACGGCGAAGATGGTTCCCCGGTGGGCGGCGAGGTCGAACACGCCCACCTGATCGCTGAACTCGTCAATTCGCCGCAGAACCGCTTCGGCCGTGTCGGCGCCCGGGTGCAGACCGTCGATCACCCGGCGTTCGAGCGCATGGTCGATGTCGTCGTGGGCCAGGCGGGTGAGCGGGTTGCCTACCTCATGGTGCCCAAGCCGCGGGGTCTGGCCGATCTGGAGCGTGCGGTCGGGGTCATCGACGAGGCGATCTCCCGCCACGGCGTGTCGCGCCAGATCCCCGTGCATGCGCTGGTCGAGACGCACGGCGCGCTGCGCGAGGTGCAGGTGCTGGCCGCCCACCCGCGCATCGAGTCGCTGTCGTTCGGGTTGATGGACTTCGTGTCCGACCACCGGGGCGCCATTCCCCAGAGTGGCATGAGCGCCAAGGGCCAGTTCGAGCACCCGCTGGTGATGCGCGCCAAGCTGGAGATCGCCGCGGCCTGCCACGGCTGGGGCAAGGTGCCCTCGCATTGTGTGGTGACCGAGTTCAAGCACATGTCAGCATTGCAAGAGGCCGCAACCCGGGCCTGCCGCCAGCTCGGCTACACCCGCATGTGGAGCATCCACCCGGACCAGATCCGCCCCATCGTGGACGCCTTCTCCCCGACCACGGCCGAAGTCGACCAGGCGGCCGAGATCCTCGTGGCTGCGCAGGCTGCAGGCTGGGGGCCGATCCGCCACCGCCACCATGGGCAGGACACGCTGCACGACCGCGCCAGCTACCGCTATTTCTGGCATGTGCTGGAGCGGGCACACCGCACCTCGGTGGCCGGGGCGGAGCAACTGCCGGGTGAAGTCCGCATGGCGTTTTTCTCCGCGCATTGAGACACTGTCTGCTACGCCCGGCAACAGTGGCCGAAGGAAGCTGCGTCAGACTGCACGGCCTTGCGAACCGCGATGGCCGCGGCGCCCCTGGTGTTCCGCGCGTCCCTCGGGTGTGCCCGTATGGTTCGCATCCGTCCGTATTTCCCTGGAGTCCATGATGTCCCACATCGCCACCACTGCCACCGCCGCGCGCGCGCTGATCGCCGCCCTGATCGGTGCCTCCTGCGCGCTGAGCGCCGGCTCAGCCCTCGCTGCCCGGAAGGCGCCGCCGCCCGCACCGCTGGCCGACCTGAGCGAGGAGCAGATCGCCAACGCCGAGCGTGTGCTCACGGGGCCTCAGCAATGCGAGTTCAAGCAGACGATCAAGGTCGAGAGCGTGCCCGAGAAGGCGGGGTACTTCCGCATCCAGCACAAGGGCAAGAAATACCTGCTGGTGCCGGAGCCGACCACCACCGGTGCGGTCCGTCTGGAAGACAAGAAGGCCGGCGTGGTCTGGCTGCAGATCGCCAACAAGTCGATGTTGATGAATGCCAAGATCGGACAGCGCATGGTCGATGAGTGCATCCATCCGACACAACAGATCTGAAATAGGACTGAAATAGATCTGAGACTGATCTGACACCGCGCTGATGTGGGACAGGCGCACGGGGGCTGTGACAGGTCTGCATGGCGAGATCACCACGGCCAGTGCGTACTTTCCCTTGGCAAGTCTTATATAAGACATAAAATACGGGACTAACCCCAGTCACCCGCACGGAGCCCTCTCATGCTGCAAGCCTATCGTGAACACGCCGCCGAACGCGCTGCCCTCGGCATCCCGCCGCTGCCGCTGGACGCCAAGCAGGTCGCCGACCTGATCGAGCTGATCAAGAACCCGCCGGCTGGCGAGGAAGCGTTCCTGCTGGACCTGCTGACGCACCGCGTGCCCCCGGGCGTGGACGATGCGGCCAAGGTCAAGGCGTCGTTCCTGGCGGCGGTGGCACACGGTGATCTGGCGGTCGCGCTGATCTCCAAGGCCAAGGCCACCGAACTGCTCGGCACCATGGTGGGCGGCTACAACGTGCACCCGCTGATCGAGCTGCTGGACGCCGACGCCGATGTCGCCGCCGTGGCAGCCGAAGGTCTGAAGAAGACCCTGCTGATGTTCGACTTCTTCAATGACGTCGCCGAGAAGGCCAAGGCCGGCAACGCCAAGGCGCAGGAAGTCATGCAGTCGTGGGCCGACGCCGAGTGGTTCACCACCCGTCCGGAAGTGCCGCAGTCGATCACCGTGACCGTGTTCAAGGTGCCCGGCGAAACCAACACCGACGACCTGTCGCCCGCGCCCGACGCCTGGAGCCGTCCGGACATCCCGCTGCACTACCTCGCGATGCTGAAGAACACCCGCGAAGGCGCGGCGTTCAAGCCCGAGGAAGACGGCAAGCGCGGCCCGATGCAGTTCATCGAGGACCTGAAGAAGAAGGGCAACCTCGTCGCCTACGTCGGCGACGTGGTCGGCACGGGTTCCAGCCGCAAGTCGGCCACCAACTCGGTGATCTGGGCCACGGGCCAGGACATCCCGTTCGTGCCGAACAAGCGCTTCGGCGGCGTGACCCTCGGCGGCAAGATCGCCCCGATCTTCTTCAACACGCAGGAAGACTCCGGCTCGCTGCCGATCGAAGTCGATGTCACGAAGCTCGAAATGGGCGACGTGGTCGATGTGCGCCCGTATGACGGCAAGATCGTGCGCAACGGCGAGACCGTCGTCGAGTTCAAGCTCAAGAGCGACGTGCTGTTCGACGAAGTGCGCGCCGGCGGCCGCATCAACCTGATCATCGGCCGTTCGCTGACCGCCAAGGCGCGCGAGTTCCTGGGCCTGCCCGCGTCCACGCTGTTCCGCCTGCCCTCGGTCCCGACCGCCACCAACGCCGGCTTCACGCTGGCGCAGAAGATGGTCGGCCGCGCCGTCGGTCTGCCGGAAGGCCAGGGCGTGCGCCCCGGCACCTACTGCGAGCCGAAGATGACCACCGTGGGGTCGCAGGACACCACCGGCCCGATGACCCGCGACGAGCTGAAGGATCTGGCCTGCCTGGGCTTCTCGGCGGATCTGGTGATGCAGTCGTTCTGCCACACCGCCGCCTATCCGAAGCCGGTCGATGTCAAGACCCACCGCGAGCTGCCCAAGTTCATCTCCAGCCGCGGCGGTGTCTCGCTGCGCCCGGGTGACGGCGTGATCCACTCATGGCTGAACCGCCTGCTGCTGCCCGACACCGTCGGCACCGGTGGCGACTCGCACACCCGTTTCCCGATCGGCATCAGCTTCCCCGCGGGCTCCGGTCTGGTCGCCTTCGGCGCCGCCACCGGCGTGATGCCGCTGGACATGCCGGAATCGGTGCTGGTGCGCTTCAAGGGCCAGATGCAGCCGGGCATCACGCTGCGCGACCTCGTGCATGCGATCCCGCTGTACGCCATCCGCGCCGGTCTGCTGACGGTCGCCAAGGCTGGCAAGAAGAACGTGTTCTCGGGCCGCATCCTCGAAATCGAAGGTCTGCCGGATCTGAAGGTCGAACAGGCATTCGAGCTGAGCGACGCGTCGGCTGAGCGCTCGGCCGCCGGCTGCACGGTCAAGCTGAACCCCGAGCCGATCAAGGAATACCTCACCAGCAACGTCGTGCTGATGAAGAACATGATCGCCGACGGTTATGCCGACGCCCGCACGCTGGCCCGCCGCATCGAGAAGGTCGAAGCCTGGCTGGCCAACCCGAACCTGCTCGAAGCCGACAAGGACGCCGAATACGCGGCCGTGATCGAGATCGACCTGAACGAGCTGACCGAGCCGGTGCTGTGCTGCCCGAACGACCCGGACGACGCCAAGCTGCTGAGCGAAGTCGCTGGCGCCAAGATCGACGAAGTGTTCATCGGCTCCTGCATGACCAACATCGGTCACTTCCGTGCTGCTTCCAAGCTGCTCGAAGGCAAGCGCGACATCCCGGTGAAGCTGTGGGTGGCCCCGCCGACCAAGATGGACGCCAGCGAGCTGACCAAGGAAGGCCACTACGGCGTGTTCGGCGCGGCCGGTGCGCGCACCGAAATGCCGGGCTGCTCGCTGTGCATGGGCAACCAGGCGCAGGTGCGTGAAGGCGCGACCGTGGTCTCGACCTCGACCCGCAACTTCCCGAACCGCCTGGGCAAGAACACCTTCGTGTACCTCGCCTCGGCCGAACTGGCGGCCATCGCGTCCAAGCTGGGCCGCATCCCGACGGTGGCCGAATACGCCGCTGACATGGGTGTCATCAACAAGGACAGCAGCAAGATCTACACGTACCTGAACTTCGACAAGATCGAGGAGTATGCGGACGTGGCCAAGGGCGTGACCGCCTGAAATGCCTTGAACTGGTGACCTGGGTGGCACCAAGCCCCTGGGTTGCCGGAGTTCCATGAAAAAGCCCGCCAAGCGCAACCTTGGCGGGCTTTTTTGCGGGTCGCCGTGGTCAGCGAGGTGCAACAGGCTGCGTTTCTCCGCGCCTCAGCACCATGAAGGCCGTGTCGGCGAGGCCGAGCCGCTGCCGCGCCGCTGCCAGATCGCGCGGCGCCCGGTCCAGCGGCTCGTCGCACAGCCCCTCGAACGTCCCCCAATGCACGCCGATCGAGCGCTTGGCACCGAGGTCAAGGTGAATCTGGGCGGCGTCGAGCGGGTTGACGTGCTGCGTGCGCATGAAGTCGCGTGGCTCGTAGCAGCCCACCGGGATCAGCGCCAGATCGAACCCGTCGCGGCCCGCCCCACGCGCGGCAAAGTGCTGGCGGATGTCGGCGAAGTCGCGGCTGTAGCCGGTGTCGCCGGTGTAGATCAGGTGGACGTTCGGCGCGAACACCGCGAAGCCGCCCCACAGGGTCTGCAGCCGGTCGAAGGGCGTGCGGCTGGACCAGTGTTTCGCCGGGGTGAACACGAACTCGACGCCCTGCTCGGTGTGCGACTGCCACCAGTCCAGCTCGACGACACGCATGATGCCCCGGTCGGTGAACCAGGTCTTGAGCTTCAGCGGCACGATGAACAGCGGCGGGCCACCGGTCTGGGCCTGGAGCGCGAGGACCGATGCCTCGTCCAGGTGGTCGTAGTGGTTGTGCGAGACCAGCACCACGTCGATGCGCGGCAGTTGCGCCGGCGTCAGCGGCGGTGGGTAGACGCGCCGTGGCCCCGCCCAGGACACCGGCGAAGCGCGGGGCGAAAAATGCGGATCCGTGATCACCGAAAGGCCACCCAGCCGGGCCAGCACGGTCGAGTGGCCGAGCCAGGTCACGTTGGGTTCCGGCGCGGCGAGGTCCGGGCTGGCCGCCGGAAGGGGTGGGTCGGGGCGCGGGGGATCCTTGCGCGTGAGTTGCCATCGCCAGACTTCCCACAGCGACTTGTCCATCGTGCTGCCGTCCCGATTGCGGAAGCCGTCGGCGGTGTGGTGGGGCGGGCGGTCTTGACCCGCGGCCGTCGGGCTGCTGCTGTTGGCGCAGCCGATGCTCAGCAGGCTGGACAGGACCAGCGCCAGCCAGGGCAGCGTCCGGTGTCGTGGGGTGTGGCGGTGGGCGGTGGTGGTCAACGGTCGGCTCGTCGGGCGAAGACAGGCACTGGCATCATGGCAGCGGTGGCATCGGCGGACAGAGGTGGGGTGATGCAAGGTGACGGGGTGGGCGTGGATGACCCGGGTGACTGCGGCGAGCCCGAGCGGTTGCCTAGGCTGTTGCCGCTGGGCGACGGAGCCTGGACGGTGGAGTTCGGCCGCACGCTGGCGCCGTCGGCCAACGCGCGGGTGCTGCGGCTGGCGCGTCTGGTGCAGGCCGGGCTGCGCCGTGATCCCGCGCTGCACGGGGTGCTGGACGTGGTGCCGACGTTTCGCTCGCTCACCGTGCTGTTCGATCCGCTGCGCACCGAGCCCGAGGCACTCGGCGCGCACTTGCTGCGGCTGAGCACCACCCCTGACGACACCGGCATGCAGCCGGTGCGCCATTGGCGACTGCCAGTGTGCTTTGAGCCGGTGATGGCGCCCGACCTCGCGCTGGTGTGCGCCGCGACGGGGCTGTCGGCCGAGGCGGTGGTGCGGTGCCTGACGCGGGCGCGGTTCCGGGTCGGCATGATCGGTTTCATGCCCGGATTTCCCTACCTGACCGGGCTGCCGCCCGAGCTGTCGATGCCCCGACTAGCCACGCCGCGCTCGGCGGTGCCGGCCGGGTCGCTGGCGGTGGCGGGGGCGATGTGCTGCGTGTACCCGTGGGAAAGCCCTGGCGGGTGGCGGCTGCTCGGGCACATGCCGCTGCCGCTGTTCGAGCTGGCGCAGACGGAGGCGCCGGCCTGGCTGGCCGCAGGTGACGCGGTGCGCTGGACGGCGGTGGACCGGGCCGGGCATGACCGGCTGGCGGCCGACTGGGCGCGGGGTGTGCTGACGCGGCAGGACTTTCTCGACACCGAGGGCGGGCCATGTCCGGCGGTCTGATCGAGGTGGTGTCTGGCGGGGTGGGCTGCACGGTGCAGGACGCCGGGCGCTTCGGCCAGCGCCACGGCGGCATTGCGCTGGCCGGTTTCCTCGTGCCGCCGCTGGCGGACGCAGCGAATGCGCTCGTCGGGAATCCGGCCGGGTCGGCGTGTCTGGAGTGGCGTGGCCTTGGGTTCGTGGTGCGGGTGGTGCGCGGACCCGTGCGGGTGGCGGTGGCGGGGCGGGTGCGCGCGGAAGTGTCGCGGGGCGACGGGCCATGGCGCCTGCTGCCCGAATGGTGCAGCGCGACGCTGTGCGAGGGCGATCGGCTGCAGCTCGGGGCGGTCGCCGGTGGCTGCGCTTACCTCGCGCTGGGCGGCGGGGTGCAGGTGCCGCTGGTGCTGGGCAGCCGGTCCACGCATGTCCGCACGCGCCTGGGTGGCGTCGAGGGGCGAATGTTGCGGCCCGGTGATCGGCTGCCGTGTGACCGCCGGGCGGAGGGTGGCGCGGGCGAGCGCATGGCCCGTGCGCCGTACCCGTTCGCCGACGGTCCGATCCGCGTGCTCTGGGGGCCGCAGGACGACCATTTCACGCCCGCGGCCCGCGCGCAGTTCCTCGACACCGACTGGCGCGTCACACCCGAGCAGGACCGCATGGGCATGCGCCTGGCCGGACCGCCGCTGGCGCACCTCAGCGCCGCGGCGGCCGACATCGTCTCGGACGGCGTCGTGCCCGGGGCCATCCAGGTGCCGGCCAACGGCCTGCCGATCGTGCTGCTGGCGGACGGGCAGACGGTGGGCGGGTATCCGAAGATCGTCACGGTGATCCGGGCCGACCTGCCGCGGCTGGCGCTGGTGCCCCCGGGCTGCACGGTGCGCTTTGTGGCGGTGGAGGCGTCCGCTGCGCGGCAAGCTTTGCGGCAGGTGGTGGCCGAAGGTCAGGCATGGGCGGCGGCGCTGGTGCCCTGTGCCCCCGAGGGCTGGCTCGATGAAGCAGCGCTCTACAGCAGCAACCTCGTCAGTGGCATGCTGCGGGCCGAACCTTGAACCTGCCGGAGTCCGCCTTGTCCAGCCTTGACACGATCAACCTCAACGCCGACCTCGGCGAAAGCTTCGGCGCCTGGTCGATGGGCGATGACCCGGCCCTGCTCGACGTGGTGACGAGCGCCAACATCGCCTGCGGCTTCCACGCTGGCGATCCGCTGGTGATGCGCCAGACCGTACGCTCGGCCCTGGCGCGCGGGGTCAGTCTCGGCGCGCACCCGTCGTTCCCCGACCTGCAGGGCTTCGGCCGGCGCCGCATGGACCTGTCGCCGGCGGAGCTGGAGGCGGTGCTGGTCTACCAGATCGGTGCGCTGCAGGGCATGGCCGCGGCGGAAGGCGGGTGGGTGACGCATGTGAAGCCACATGGCGCGCTGAGCAACATGGCGTGCGCCGACGCGGCGCTGGCGGAAACGGTGGCGCGGGCGGTGCGGGCCGTGGACCGGGCGCTGATCCTGCTCGCCCCGGCGCATTCGGCATTGGCGCAGGCGGGTGAGCGGGCGGGCCTGCGTGTCGCGCTGGAGGTGTTCGCCGACCGGGCGTACCAGGACGACGGCCAGCTCGTGCCGCGCGCCCAGCCCGGCGCGGTGCTGCACGGCGCCGAGGCGTGCTGGCAGCATGTGCAGCGCCTGCTGGACGCCCGCGCGCTGGTGAGCGTCACCGGCCGGCGTCTGCCGACCGCGATCGACAGCGTCTGCGTGCATGGCGACGGCGCCGACGCAGTGGCGACGGCGCGGGCGATCCGCAGCGGGCTGGCGGGCGCCGGGTTCGCGGTGGTGCCGCTGCCGCAACTGGCGCGGCTTGCGCCATTGAGCGCCTGAGCGGCTGAGCAGGCGCAACGTCTATGGGTCACCCTCGGTAGAGAATTCAAGCGATCGGCGCTATCTTGTGGCGGCACACTCCCCGCAGTCGATGGTCGATTCAACCAGGAGCACCTTGATGGCCCTTTCACCCGGCAGGCGCGCCGCGATCACCGTGCTGGTCACCGCCGCGTTCGGCGGCGCGCTGTATTTCGCCTTGCGCGGCCAGCAGCAGGAGCAAGCCGCGCAGATTGAGCAGCAGGAGGTCGCCTCGGCCACCGTGCTGCGCGGCGTGATCTCGCTCGATGTCGAGGGCTATTTCAAGGATCCCCGGGTGCAGAAGCGGCTGGCGGCGCAGCGGCTGCCGGTCGAGGTGGTGCGCGTGGGCAGCCGCGAGATGGCCTCCCGGGTGGTGGCCGGATCGGCACCGGATTTTTTCTTCACCGCGGGCGTCGTCTCCGCCAACCAGATCGTCGAGGCGGCGCGCAAGGCGAACCTGCCCGCCGTGCAGGTGGCGCCGTTCCACTCGCCGCTGGTCATCGCCTCGTGGGAGCCGATCGCCAAGATCCTGGTCGCCAACGGGCTGGCCAAGGCGGTCTCGCCCAAGGTCTACAGCGTGGACACCGAGCAGCTCACCAAGCTGATGCTCGCCCGCAAGCGCTGGAAAGACCTGAAGGACAGCGGCGGCTACGACGTCTCGCGCAGCGTGCTGGTCTCGACCACCGACCTGCGGCGCAGCAACTCCGGCGCGCTCTACCTCGCGCTGACCAGCGCGGCGCTGAACGGCGACGTGGTCACCGACCGCGCCACCGGCCAGAAGCTCGCGCTGCAGCTCACCGAACTGTTCAAGCGCCAGGGCTACCAGGAAAACTATGTCGATGGCAACTTCGACGACTACGTCTCGATCGGCATCGGCAAGACGCCGATGGCCTTCCTCTATGAATTCCAGATCGTGCGCCACGCGCTGCAGAAGAAGGGCATCGGCGCCGACATGGTGCTGATGTACCCGCAGCCGACCATCGTCAACAAGGAAGTCTTTGTCTCGCTGAACGAGCGGGCGAAGGCGCTGGGCGAGCTGCTGGCCAGCGATGCCGAACTGCAGGGCATTGCGGTCGAATACGGTTTCCGCATTGCCGACACCGAGCGCTTCGTGGCCGCCGTGAAGCCGACCGGACTGGCGGTGGAGCCGCGGGTGACGCAGCTCGTCGATCCACCGTCCCCCGAGGTCATGACCGAGATGATCGACACCGTTGCCAGGGAGATGACGCAATGAACCGCACGATGAGGATGTTTCGCCGCCTGGCGGCCACGGCGCTGGTGCTGCTGGTGGCCGCCTGTGGGAAGAAGGCGGACGAACCCGTCCCGATCGCCGCCGCCACGCCGACGCCCGAGTTCACCGTGCTGGCCACCAGCGACCTGCGCGACATCCAGCCGCTGGAGCAGATGGTGGACAAGGCCACCGGCGTGAAGCTGAAGTTCCGCTTCGGCGGCACGATGGAGAGCACGGAGGCGGTGCTGACCGGCGAGGCGAAGGCGGACGCGGCGTGGTTCGCCAATGCGCGCTACCTGCTGTCGAACCCGCAGGGGCAGGCGCGGGTGAAGCTGCAGGAGAAGATCATGCTGTCGCCGATCGCGGTCGGCGTGAGCGAGTCGGACGCCCAGCGATACGGCTGGGACAAGCCCGACCTGAAGCTGACCTGGAAGGACATCGCCGCCGCCGCCAAGGCCGGCAAGCTGACCTACGCGCTGTCCAACCCGGCCACGTCGAACCAGGGTTTCATGGCGCTGATGGGCGTGGTGGCCGCCGCCAGCGGCAAGGCGGAAGCCTTGTCGGCAGCGGACGTGGACCGTGGGGCGATCGCCGATTTCCTCAAGGGCTACAAGCTGCCGGGCGACAACTCGACCTACCTCTCCGAGCAGTTCATCCTGCAGCAGGGCACACGCGTCAACGCCTTCATCAACTACGAGAGCTGGCTGCTGAGCCTGAACGCCAGCGGCAAGCTGCGCGAGAAGCTGCGGCTGATCTACCCCTTTGAGGGCGTGAGCACGGCGGACTACCCGTTCATGCTGCTCGACGAGGGCAAGCGCGCCGACTACCTGAAGGTGGTCGAGTACCTGAAGGGCGACGAGGCGCAGACCTGGCTGGCGCGCCAGACGCTGCGCCGGCCGATCAAGCAGGACGTGGCAGCGCGTGTCGAAGACCTGTTGCCGAAGCAGGGCCTGCAGGTGGAGCTGCCGTTCTCACCGGACCGGGCGCTGGCGGACGGCCTGATCGCCGCCTACCTGAACGAGTTCCGCACGCCGATCGCCAGCACCTTCGTGCTCGACACCAGCGGCAGCATGCAGGGCGAGCGCCGCCGCCAGCTCATCCAGGCCATCGACTACATCGCGGGCGCCGACACCTCGCTCACCGGCCGCATCGCCAAGCTGACCAACCGCGAGCGGATCTGGCTGCAGCCGTTCTCGGAGACGCCTTACGGGCGGAAGGCGTTCGAGGTGCCGGCCGGGGCGGCGACGGCCAAGGGAGTCGCGGAACAGGCGGACAGCGACGCCAAGCGGCAGGTGCTGGCCGACGTGCGCGGCGCGGCGGACCAGTTGCAGATGCAGGGCGGCACCGCGGTGTACGACGCCGTGTTCGAGGCGCTCACCCACATGCTCGCCGAGCGCCAGAAGAATCCGAAGTTCCAGTATTCGGTCGTCGCCCTCACCGACGGCGAGAACAACAAGGGCCGCACGCTGGAGGACTTCAAGCGCGACTACGCCGCATTGCCCGAGGACGTGCGCGGCATCCCGGTGTTCTGGGTGCTGTTCGGCGAGGCCAACGAGGCGGCGCTGAAGGAACTCGCGCAGCTCACCGGCGGGCGTGTGTTCGACGCCCGCAAGACGCCGCTGTACAGCGTGTTCAAGGACATCCGGGCCTACCAATGAAGGGCGTGATGCGGTGGTTGGCCTCACCAGCGAACTGGTGCGGGCTGGGGCTGGCGAGTGTCGTGCTCGGGCTGAAGGGCGCGGGGCTGCTTGGCTCGCTCGGGCTGGGCATGGCGGTGCTCGGCTATGGCGCGGGCTTCGTGGTCGGCGGGCTGTGGTTCGGGTTTCCGTCGAACCGGGAGCCAGCGTGGGAAGCGCTCGAATTCAGCGACGAGGGCAACACGCGCGAGGCGATGGAGCGGGCGCTGACCGGCGTGCGGCGGCTCGTCGATCAGAACCCGGGCCAGCGCATCCCGGCGGCGCTGAAGACGCGGGTGCTGGCGCTGTGCCAGTCGCTCGACGCGCTGCTGGCGCAGTGGGAGGGCTCGAAGGGCACGCTGTCGCTGCAGGACAGCTTCCATGCCCGCCACATCGCCATCCGCTACCTGCCCGAGATGCTCAACACCTACCTGTCGATCCCGGCCGAGTTCGCCGCCACGCAGCGGCTCGACAACGGCCAGACGGCGGTCGAGACCTTCCAGGCGACGCTGGCCGAACTGGAGACCAAGGTCCGCCAGTTGCGCGCCGACCTGGCCGGTCAGGATGCGCAGGCCTTCCTCGAACACTCCCGTTTCCTAAACCAGAAGTTCGCGCCGCAAGGACTGGACGCGCCCGCGCTCAACCTCCCGCCGAATCCCTCGATTTCCCCGAACCCACGGAAGGACGCTTCGACATGAACCAACCCGCTACCCCGGCTTTCACGCTGACGCCACCCGAAGTGCTGGCCCCGGTGCCGGTCGAAGCCGCCCGCGAGGCGGTGCCGCTGCAGCCGGCGCTGCGCCAGCAGGTCGATGACCAGGTGCTGCGCTTCATCGACGCGCTGGCCACCGAGGACATCCACTCCGACACCTTCAAGGCACGGCTCGACAGCGCGTTCGCCTTGGGCAAGGAAGAGATTTCCAACGCCTCCAGCCTGATGCAAGGCCGCTTCATGCAGGCCAACTTCGTCGGCGTGGAAAGCAGCCCCGCCTTCAAGGCGCTGCAGGACATCCGCGCCCAGCTCGACGACCTGAATCCAGGCAACGACGGCGACCTGATGCAGCCGCGCAAATTGCTCGGCCTGATTCCGTTCGGCAACAAGCTGGAGGCCTATTTCCGCAAGTACCAGAGCGCAGCCGAGCAGCTCAAGACCTCGATGGGCCAGCTCTATGCCGCCCGCGACGACATGCAGAAGGACGTGATCGCCATCGAGTCCACTCGGGCCAAGCTGTGGGAGGCGATGACCAAGCTGGCGGCGGCGGCGCGTTTTGCCACGCAGCTCGACACCCAACTCGACGAGCGCGTGCGCGCGCTGGAGCCGACCGATCCGCAGCGGGCACAGGCGCTGCGGCAGGAGGTGCTGTTCTACGCCCGCCAGAACCTGCAGGACATCCAGACCCAGCAGGCGGTGTGCGTCAACGGCTACCTGGCGCTCGATGTGCTGAAGAAGACCGGCCGCGAGATGATCAACGGCTGCACCCGCGTGGCGACCACCGGCATGAGCGCGCTGGCGGTGGCGCAGACGGTGGCGCGCGCGACGGGCAACCAGATCCGGGTGATGGAGATGCTGCAGGGGGTCAATGCCACGATCGGCAATCTCATCAGTGAGACCGGCCGCCAGCTCAACCAGCATGTCGACCAGACCACCCAGTTCGCGCAGAACCCGATGCTCGGCATCGAGAAGATGAAGGAGATGTTCGACCAGACCTTCCAGGCCATGGACACGATGGACAACTTCCGCACCAAGGCCATTGAGGTGATGGGCCAGAACAACGCGATGATCCGCGATCAGCTGGCCAGGGCGGATGGGTATGTGGACCGGACCCGCCAGCAGCAGGCCCGTGAGGCGGCCTCGGCGGTGGTGGCCACCGGCGGGCCGGTGAAGCTCTGAACCCGGGCGGGTTCAGGGGTGCGAGGTCGCGACCTGGACCGGTGCGGGTGCACCAGCAGTGGGCGCCTGGGTGACAAACGCCAGGTTGTACTGCGCACCCGGCAGGCCTTGGGCGATGGCCTTGCGGTACCACTCGGCGGCCAGCGCGGGGTCGCGCGGCACGCCGTCACCACGCTCGTGCATCAGGCCGAGGCTGCGCTGGGCGCGGGCATCGCCCCGGGCGGCGGCGTCCGAAAACTCCTTCAGAGCCACGCCATGCTGGCCGCGCTGGTAGGCCGCGACGCCGTCGTCATAGCCGGCCCAGGCGGCGGTCATCGGCAGGCAGGCCAGCAGGAGCACGCTGAAGCCGTGGCGCAGGGAAGGGGTGTGGAGGGTAGGCATGGCAGGTATGCTGATAGGTACTATCCCGTACTTCAAGGGCGCAATGCACGACCGTTGGAAACGCGCCAGAAACATGCCAGAAACATGGGGATGATTTGGCCACTTCTTGGCACTTCAGCTCCCCGACTTTCGGCCAGCCCGCCGAAACGCCTGTCTTTTTCCGCGTCTGCGCAGGGGAGGTGGGCCGTAGTCTGGAGACCGTTTTGTAACGGAGTGTTGTCATGTCGGACCGCAGGCCCTGCCGTGGGTGGTTGCCGGGGCTGGCGCCGGTGTCGCTGCTGCTGCTGGCGCTGTCGTGCAGTGCGCCGGGCCGCGTGCTGGCGGCCAACGCCTCGACAGTGGTGCTGGCCGGCACCATGGGGGACAAGGTGGTGCTGGTGATCGATGGCCGCACCCGCGTGATGACGGTCGGCGAGACGGTGGACGGTCTGCGGGTCCAGCGGGGTTCGGGTGCGCAGTCCGTGGTGCTGGACTCCGGTGGCGGGCGACAGGAGCTGGTGGTTGGCGCGGCGCCGGTGGCGGTCGGTCCGGCGGCTGGTGGCCGTGGCGTGGCGCGCAAGCTCGTGCTGCAGGCGGGCCGTGACCAGCTGTTCCATGCCGACGGCGAGATCAATGGCCAGGCGGTGCAGGGTGTCGTGGACACCGGTGCGTCGGTCGTCGTGCTGTCCACGCAGGCCGCGCGCCGGCTGGGCGTGGACTGGCAGGCGGGCACCACGGCGCAGGTGCAGGTGCAGACGGCGTCCGGCCGCAGCGTCGGGCGCCGGGTGCGCCTGGCACAGGTCAGCCTCGGACCTCTGCAGGCGCGCGATGTCGAGGCCGTGGTGATCGACAGCGACATGCCCTTCGTGCTGTACGGCAACAGCTTCCTGCGCGGCTTCCGTCTGCAGTGGGAACAGGGTCGGCTCTCGCTGACGCCCTGAACCGATACCATCGCCAGGGTGCAGCACAGCAGGAGCGCGACCATGACAGGCTTGGCATCACCGGGAGGCGGACAACGGGCGTGGCTGCTGGCAACGCTGATGGTGGTGGCGGGTGCCGCGTCGGCGCAATACAAGGTGGTCGGCCCGGACGGCCGCGTCACCTACACCGACCGACCTCCGGTCGGTGCGGTGGCCCCGCTGCCTGGTGCATCGCAGCGTCCGACCCCCATCGCAGAGCTGCCCTACGCCGTGCGCCAGGCCGCTGCCCGTTACCCGGCCACGCTCTACACCGCCCCGGACTGCGCGCCCTGCGACAGCGCGCGCACGCTGCTGCGCCAGCGCGGCATTCCGGTGCGTGAACGCACCATCGACCGCGCCGAAGACCTTGCCGAGCTGCAGCGCCGCGAGGGGCGGCTGGAGCTGCCGATCCTGCGCCTCGGCGCCCAGCAGCTGCAGGGATTCGAGCCGGGCGACTGGCAGGCGACGCTCGATGCCGCCGGCTATCCCCGCACGTCCCAGCTGCCCCCGAACTGGCGTGCCGAGCCGGCGCAGCCCCTCGTGCCGGTCGAGGCCGAGCCGACTCCGCGCAGCGCCGACGGGCTGAGGCCCGGTTCTGCCGGTTCAGTCGCTCCTGCCGTCTTGCCGGTGCTGCCTGCTGCGTCAGGCAGTTTTCGTTTCTGATGTCGCTGCTGACGTCGCTTCTGTCTCGGCGACGACCGGCCAGCGGCTGACACGGTTGCGGCCGCTGCGCTTGGACTGGTAGAGCGCCTGGTCGGCCCGGTCCACCAGTTCGACCAGGCTGGCGAGGCCCGGCTCGAACAGCGCCATCCCGAAGCTGGACGTGATCCGCAGGCCTGCCACCGAGTCGACCTGCTGGCCGGCCGTGTCCTCGATCTCGCGGCGCAGGCGCTCCGCCAGCGACTGCACATCCGCCGCCTCGCGCTGCGGCAGCAGCAGGCAGAACTCCTCGCCGCCGTAGCGGCACACCAGGTCCGTGCCCCGCACGCCACCCGACAGGATGGCCGCCACCGCCTGGATGACCTGGTCGCCGGTGGCGTGGCCATGGTGGTCGTTGAACTGCTTGAAGTGGTCGATGTCGGCCATCACGCAGACGAGGCCCTCGCCGCGCTGGCGCGCCAGCTCGAACAGCCGTGTCGCCTGCTCGAAGAAGGCGCGCCGGTTCAGGCAGCCGGTCATCGGGTCGCGGGTGGCCAGGCGGCTGAGTTCGTCGTTGCGCTCGCGCAGCGTCTGCTGCGAGGCCTGCAGCGCACGGTTGAGCTGGTGCAGCGCGCTGACATCGCGCAGCCGCAGCATGCTGCCGCGCACCTGTCCGCCCGGGTCGAGGATCGGTGTGCACTTGACCAGCACCTCGCGGGCCTGCGCCGCATCGGACGCCTGCGTGATGCGGATCTCGCGTTCCTCTGACGGGGCGGCCGTGCGGGTGGCCGTGGTCCAGGGCTGTGCGGTCTCGGGGCTGCCGTCCTGCTGCAGGTGCGTCAGGGCGTCGCACAGCCAGTCCAGCTGCGTGACCGGCTGGCCGATGGTCACCCCGGGTGGCGGCTGGCCGGCCGCCCGCAGCGGGGCGAGCCGGCGGAAGGCCTCGTTGGCCATCATCACGCGGGCCTGCGGATCGAGGATCACGATGCCCTCGTCGAGCACGTCGAAGGCATCGCGCACCCGCTCCGGGATCACCTGACCCGGGTCCAGGTGCTGCAGTACCCGGCGCAGGTAGAGCCAGATCGCCAACCCGCTCAGCAGCGCGATCGCCAGCAAGGCCCGCACGACCGGCGAGGCGAGCACGCCCGCCAGCGTCGTCGGATAGATCGGGCGGAAGGCGATTTCCAATGTTCCCCAGGGCTGGCGCTGTGCGTCCTGGATCGCCACGCGCACCTGCGTCAGCGTCGAGCGCTCGCCGGGGGGCAATGTCCAGTGCGCGGCGTGGTCACCGACCAGCGTGGTCCGCGCACGGCCCCGCTGCTGCAGGGCCACCGACAGCACCTCCGGATCCTGCGCCACCAGCTGGCGCACGGCGCCGTGGGGCAGACGGCCGCCTTGCTCCACGCCCTGCGTGACCAGCAGCGCGAGGGCCGTGCTGGTGGTCTGGCGGGCCACCAGCTCGGTGCGGGCGCGGTCGGGCACCAGACCGAACAGCACGTCGAGCAGGAAGATCACGGCCAGGAAGATCGCCACCAGTCCCAGCGACAGGCGCAGCTCGACCCCCGGACGCGGCCACCAGGCAGGCAGGGTGCGGCGGCTCATCGGCGGCCTGCCTTGCCGGTGGCGGCCGGGGTGTCGACCCGGTCATCGGCTTCGGTGGCTTCGCCGACGGCGGTGCTGCGGTCGCGTCCCAGCACTTCGGCCGCGGAGGCTTCCTCGTTCTGCAGCTCGGTGGCGGCCGGGTCCGGATCTTCGGTGGAGGGCCGCAAGGGGACGGGCGGCCGGGTCAGCACCGGCAGCGGATCAAAGAACTGCCAGGTCGGCACCGACACCAGCAGCGAGCCGGCCACCCCGCCCAGCCGCACGGTCCACCACACCAGCCCGACCGTCAGCGCCAGCCCGGAGGCCTCGATCGGGTCGATGGCCGACTGCAGGCGGCTGGCTTCCTCGGCCAGCTCGGTGCGCAGCAGGCCCAGGCCGTCGTCGCCGAGCGTGGGCAGCCCACTGCCGGGCGCCAGGGCCGCGGGGAGGTCGTAGCCGGCCTGCAAGGCGGCCAGCGGGGTGTCCGGCAGCACCAGCGCCAGCAGATCCGGCGGCGCCACCACCCCGTCGGCGTGCGGTGGCGCGGTCTGTCCTGCCGGTCGCTGGCCGGCCTGTGCGCTCAGGGCCGCGATCTCGGCGGAACTGGTGGCCTGTACCTGCGACAGCCACTGCTCCGCCGCCACGGCACGCACCTCGCGCGACAAGGGCACGCGGTCACCGGACAACGCGGGGGTGTTCAGCGCCGCACGGTCGGCCGCGCGGGGCTCGTCGCGCGTCGGCGAGGCCACCGACAGGGTGGGGGGCGGCTGCAGCGCGGGCTCGGGTGCCGGCGGCGGGCTGGGAGCAGGCGCGGCGGGAGACCAGTCCACGCCGACCGTGGTCCAGTCGCTGCGGATGCTGCCGTCGCTGACGCGCAGGCTGACGCTCGGCGCCTGGTCCACGGCCGTCGCCACGAAGCGGATCTGGCCGGCCTGCAGCGCGGCCACGCTGAAGCGCTCGATCGCCACGCCGGGCGCGTCCACCGCCTCGAACCGCCCGCCCGTGACGACACCGACCTCGACCTGCAGCACCACCGGCGTGGCATCCGGATCCTGCGCCGTCAGCACGCCGGGGCCGAGCGTCAGGGGCGTGCCGGTCTGGATCGTCCAGGGCGCCAGGGTCAGCACCGGGGCTTCGTTCACGTCGTCGATCTGCACGGTGACCGTCTGCGGCGCACTGGTCAGTCCGCCGTCGCTGACCGTGACCGTGAAGGTGATGGCGCTGCTGCGCTCATGGTCGAGCGCGTCGGGGTCGACCACCCGCAGGGTGCCGGTGCTGGCGTCGACGGCCAGCGCGGTGCTGCCGGTCAGCGTCCAGCCGGACAGGGTGCTGCCGGGGTCGGCGTCGCTGGCGCGCAGCGTGCCGATGGCGGTGCCGGCGGGGCTGTGTTCGGCGATCCGCAGCGTCTGGCCCGCCTCGACCACCGGTGCGCTTGGCCGGACCTGGACCGCCACCGCGTTGCCAAATTCGGAGCTGTCGCCCCAGGGTTTCGCGGAGGCTGCGGCCGCGGCGCCCGCGAGCTGCACCGTGGCGGTCGCCGACACCCGCTGGCCCGCCTCCAGCCGCACGCCAGCCAGCGTGGTGTCGATCTGCGCCAGGCCGTTGGCGTCGGCCGTCACCAGCGTGCTGCCCAGGAAGGTCTGCCCTTCGCCATACCCCAGCGGATCGGCGTCCGGGCTGGCGAAGAACTCGATGCGCAGTGCCGTGCCGGCTGTGGTCCGCAGATCGCCCAGGACACGGGTGCTGTCGCCCGCCGCCGTGACGCTGCCGAGCACGGGGTAGTTCAGCAGGTTGTTCGGGCCGCCGTCGGTGTCGGCGTCGCGGTTGCCGTTGACCCCGGCGGCGCCGAGGTCGATGCCCAGCCCCGTGTTGTCGTGGATGGCGTTGCCGAGCACCGACACCGCCCCGGCTGTCCCGACGATGGACACGCCGGCGCCCGACTTCTGCCAGGCGATCCGGTTGCCGTCGCCGGCTGCGGTGCCGCCGATCAGCACGTCGCGGGTGTTCTCCACATAGACGCCGAAGCTGCCGTTGCCGAGGGCGCGTGTGCCGCTGAGGTCGGTGCCGATCAGGTTGCCCTGGAGGGTCGCCCCGGTGGCGCCTGCCAGCAGGTACACCCCCTCGTAGCCGTTGCCGCTGACCAGATTGCCGACCACGGTGGCGCCGGGCGCGGCCAGGTAGACCCCGACCGTCCGGTTGCCCAGTGCCGACTCGCCGCGGGTATCGGTGCCGATGAAGTTGCCTTCGATGCGGGCGCCGGTGGCCGCGGTGCCGATCACCTGCACGCCCGCGTTGTTGCCGGACAGCAGGTTGCGGTCGGCCGCCTGGGTGCCGCCGACCAGGGTACCCGCCGCGCTGGTCTCGACCGCGTTGCCGCCGTTGCCCGGGGCGAACATTCCGGTGACATCGGTGCCGATGCGCAGGCCGGCCAGCGCCACGCCATCCGCCCCCGCCAGCACCCGGATGGCCGCGCCGCCGAACTGGTGGATGGCCAGCCCGCGCACCAGGCTGCCGTCGCTGCCATCGGCCAGCACCAGCGCCGAGCTGCTGCCCCCCGCGTCGGAGCCGACCAGCTCGACCACCGGCCGCCCGAGCGCCAGCGCATCCGGCTCGCGGCTGGCGTCGAGCCAGACGGTGTCGGTGATGACGGGCAGGGCGCTGCGGGGCGTGAGGGTGTGGGCGCCGTTGACCAGCGGGTCACGGATGTCGAAGCGGATCGTGTCGGCGCCGGGGTTCTGGTTGGCCTGCGTGATCGCTTCGCGCAGCGAACCCGGGCCGCTGTCGGCCGTGGTGCTGACGAGGAAGGTGCTGCCGATGTCGCCCAGGCTGGCCAGGCCGGTGAGGGCGGCGGTGTCGGCGGCGTAGAGGATGCGCGGCTCCAGCTCCTCGCACTGCCAGCGGCGGCGGGGCGGGCGGCTCATGGCGACTTCAGCCCGAGGTCGATCTGGCAACGCGCACCGGCCGGCACCGCCCGGTCGGCGTTGTCCAGCGCCAGCCGGACGCGGAAGGTGTTGCTGGCCGCGTCGATCACCTGGTCGACCTGCGTGACCGTCGCCTCGCGGGCCGGCACGCCCGGCACCTCGGCCTGCACGGCGTGGCGGGCGCCGCTGCGCACCTGCCCGAACTGGCTCGCTGGCACCACCACCTCCACCCGCAGCTGCGCCACGTCCGCCACGCGCAGCAGCGGCTGCAGCTCCACCCGCTCGCCGGGGTGGGCCATCCGGTCGGTGACGACGCCGTCGAAGGGGCTGCGCAGGGACCGCTGGTGCAGCTGCGCCTGGGCCTGGGCCGACTCCGCCCGGTAGACCGCGCGCTGGTCTTCGGCCTGTTTCAGCGCCTGCGTGGCCACGCTGAGTTCGGTGCGGGCCTGGTCGAGGGCGATGTCGGAGATGAACTGCTCGGTGTGCAGCGATTCAGCCCGCCGCAGTTTCTGCTGGGCCAGCGACAGGGTGGCCTGTGCGGCACTGACGGCGGCCTGGGCCTGGGCGCGGGCCTCGGCGGTGCGCAGCGAGGCCCGCTCGCCCGCCGACTGCAGCAGCGCCAGCGGCTGGCCCCGGCGCACCGTGTCGCCGCGGTCGACCAGCATGCGCTCGACCACGCCGGCCTGCGGCGTGCCGATCTCGGCCACCCGCGCTGGCGTGATGAGGCAACCCAGCGTCAGCGCGGACGCCGGTGTGCCCGGCATCAGCCCGCACAGCCCGAGCAGCAGGCCCGCGGACAGTCGGCATCGGAACAGGAGGTGGTGCAGGGGCGTCATGGGGCGGTGGGGCAGTGGGGGGCGAGGGGGTCGAGGCGGTCGAGGTGCTGGTGCAGCAAGGTGTCGCCCAGGAGCAGCCGATGCCGTTCGTCGGCGGCGCGGGCTTCGCTGGCGCGCTGGCGCAGCCGCCAGGCCAGGTCGCGCCAGGCCCCCGGCACGCGGATGGCACAGAGCGTGCGCGCCGGGCCGATGCGCCAGTGCTCGACGCTGCCCGGATCACCCTGCCGGCCGCTGCGGCCGAAGAGCTGCTCGTCCAGGCGCCGCGCCGGGTTGTCCTGGCAGTTCAGCACATGCAGGCCGCCGGCGCGGGCTGCCGCCGGGTGCAGGCGGATGTCCACGCCGCGGCCGGCCATGCGGGTGGCCACCGTGATGCAGCCGGGCTGGCCGGCCTCGGCGATGCGGGCGGCTTCCTGCGCATCCTGGCGGGCGTCGAGGCATTGCAGGCGCGGCGCCACGGCCCCCGCCGCGCAGGCCGATTCGAAGGCCGCGACCAGCCGCAGCGACTGCGGCACCCCATCCGTGCCGATCAGCACCGGCCGCCCCGCCGCCGCCAGCGCCAGCGCGCGTGCGACCACGGCCTGGTCGCGCGCCGTCTCGTCGGCGAACCAGCGGTTCGGTCCCCGTTCGCGGCGCGACGGGGCATGCGGCGGCACGCGGGTCACGGCCAGTCCGTAGAGCCGGCGCAATTCCTGTCGCGGGTCGTGCAGCGTGGCGCTGGTGCCACCGAGCAGGCGGTAGCGGCGCAGGAAATGGCTGTAGGTGGTGCGCGCCACGGTTTCGGTGGGGGGCGGGGGCGGGCAGGCTTCCTTCAGGCAGACCAGCGCCTGCAGCCCGTTCGACCACATGCGCCCGTGCGCGATGCGGCCGGTCACCGGGTCGATCAGCTGCACCTGCGCCTGGCGGACAAGGTAGTCGCGCTGCGGCTGCAGCAGGTGCAGCGCGACCAGCGCCAGCCGGACCAGCTCCTCCCGGTGCAGCCGGTGCTGCCACAGGCGCGGCAGGCCCTTGCAGAGTCCC
Source organism: Sphaerotilus sp. (assembly GCF_034519685.1). Lineage (GTDB taxonomy): Bacteria > Pseudomonadota > Gammaproteobacteria > Burkholderiales > Burkholderiaceae_C > Sphaerotilus. The sequence continues at coordinate 1,640,507 of NZ_JAXHOF010000006.1, forward strand.
TCCAGCCGCTGCGCCCCTTCGGGGGTGAGCAGGCTGTCGCGGGCGACCGGCTGCAGTTCGAAATCCCGTCCGGGCTGCAGCCGGGCGGCCAGGTCGAGCGCCAGGCCGAGCTGCGCCAGACGCTCGCCGGGCGCACCGGGCCGGGCCAGCACCAGCGGCAGCAGCGCCTCGTCGAGCAGGATGCTGTCGGCCTCGTCGACCAGGGCGACGTCGAAGGCCGGCACTGTCGCGCGGTCGTCGTCGGCCGGGGTCTGGGTCAGTGCGCGGGCGTGTTCGCTCAAGTGGGCATCGCGCCGGCTGCCCGACCAGGCGGAGCGGCCGGCGACCTCGTCGCGCAGGCTGTCGAAGACCAGCTCCCGCGCGCTGACGTAGACCACGTCGGCCCGGTAGGCCGCGGCGCGCTGGGCACTGTCTTGGTCAGCGCCGATGGCGGCCACGCGCAGCCCGAGCTGTGCGTACCAGCCGCGCAGCTGCTCGGCGTCGCGCGCGGCGAGGTAGTCGTTGGCGGTGAGCAGGTGCACGCTGCGGCCACGCAGCGCGAGCTGGGCGGCGGCCAGCGCCAGCGCCAGCGTCTTGCCTTCGCCGGTGGCGAGTTCGGCCAGACGGCCGTCGACCATCGCCCGGGCTGCCTGCCACTGGTTGGCCCGCGGCTGCAGGCCCAGCGCGTCGCGGCAGGCGGCCTCCAGGCGGTCGGTCAGCGTGGGCATGGGCGTGGGCATGGGCATGCAGACGTTGCCTCAGGTGTCGGCCCGGAACTGGCCGAGGAAGGTCTGCCGCAGCCAGCGCCCGACCTGCCAGGCCAGCGGCTGCGATGCGAAGGCGAAGCGCACCCAGACCCGGCCGCCGATCCGCTCGCCCAGCGGCTGGGCGCTGACCAGTTCGAGCACCGTCACCGGGTCGCGGGCGGTGAGGCCCTGCGGATCGGCCGGGTCGGTGATGACCGCGCCGCCGCCGGTGTCGCCCAGGCTGCGCGCCGGCAGTTGCCGCGTGGCCGATGGGAGCGTGCCGGTGCGCAGGTGCGCGTCCATCACCACATCCGGGCGTTCCTGCAGCCGCAGCGTGATGCCCTGCAGCGCCTGCTGCACCAGCAGTGCATCGCCGTGGGGCAGCACCACCTGCACGGTGCGGTTGTCGTGCGGGCGCACATGGCCGAGCGTGTCACCACGCTGCAGCCAGCGCCCGCCGAGGCGACCGGGTGCGTCCAGCACCAGCGTGCCGGCCAGCGGGGCGCGCACCGTGAGCCCGGCGAGTTCCGTGTCGAGCTGCTGCCGCTGGGCGCGCAGGGCGGCGGCCTGCTGCTGCAGCGCCGCGGCTTGACCAGCGTCGCGGGCGAGGGCCTCGAAGCGGCGGGCCTCCAGCCCCGCCAGCTGTTCGTCCAGCGCGGCGCGGCGGGCCTGCAGGCGCTCGTTGTCCAGGGTCAGCACGGCCTCGCCGGCCGCGACCGTGGCGCCTGCCGGGCGCACGAGCGTGCCGACCAGCCCGTCGGTCTGTGGCCGCAGCCAGGCCGATTCGGGCAGCCAGACCACGCCCTGCACCGTGGTGGCATGTGGCAACGGCCAGAAGCCGCACAGCCCGACCACGACCACCGCGACCAGCCCCACCCGCAGCCACGCCGCCCGGCGCACCGCAGCGGCCAGCATCGGCGCCTGCAGCTGCCGCCACAGCCCCAGCAGCGGCTGGCCCAGCACCAAGCCGCCGAGCACCACCGCGGCCACCAGCCCCAGCCCCGCATGCACGCCGCCCAGCCAGCGCACGATCACCAGGCACAGCAGCGCCCGGTAGGCCCACGACAGCGGCGCGTAGGCGATCAGCCAGCCGCGTTCGCCCGGGGCACAGGCGGGTGCGGGCGCGACATGGCCGGCGCCATTGACCAGCCGGCTGCCCACCCGCAGCCACCAGCGCCGCGAACGCGAGGCCAGGTTCGGCAGGTCGAGTGCATCGCACAGCGCGTGGTAGCCGTCCATGCGCAGCAGCGGGTTGCCGTTGACCAGCAGGCTGGAGGCCGCGCCCAGGAACATCACGACAAAGGCCAGGTCGTGCAGCAGGCCGTTCTGGGTGTGCTGCCAGACCAGCAGTGCGCCGGCGGCCATGGCCAGCTCCGCCATGATCCCCGCCAGGCTGACGATGAGCCGCTGTCCGCGCCCGACCATCGCGCTGGCGGCGCGGGCGTCCACATGCGGCACCGGCGTGAACAGCAGCATCGTCAGCCCGAAGGCGCGCACCTCGCCGCCGAAGCGGTGGATGGCCACCGCATGGGCCAGCTCATGCAGCAGCTTCATCACCGGGTAGACCGCCCACAGCAGGCCGAGGTGGTGCGGGTGGCCGAGCCAGTGGCGGGCGTGGGCGGACAGGGCGGGCCAGTCCGCCAGCGCCGCCAGCCCGGCGGCACCGACCGCCAGCGCCCACAGCACCAGCAGGGCCGGCTGCAGCAGCGGGCGCAGGCCCCGCTCCAGCCACCGCACCAGCGCGGACGGATCGCCGAGCGTCACCTGGAAATACAGCGGATTGGCGGCATGGACCAGCGCACGCGGCCGCTGCGCCGGCCAGTCGTGGTCGGGGCGGGCGGGCTGGCCGGTGGCGGCGTTGATGGGGGCCTGCAGCAGCCCGGCCTGCTGCAGATGCGCGAGCAGGTCGATCACCTCGCCCTGGGTCGGCGCGTCCTCGCCCTGTTCGTCGAGCAGCGTCTCCCAGAGCTGCTGCACCGTGCGCTCCCCGTTGCAGCGCCCGATCAGCGCCCAGGCGGCGGCGTCCAGGCGGTGGGTGCGCTGGGTCAGACCGTCGGTGAGCAGCATCCAGCGTTCGCCGCGGGTGATCTGGCGTTGCACGCGCAGGTGGCCGCGCAGGCGGGGTTGCAGGGCTGCGACCCGGTACCAGTGCGGATGCAGCAGCGTGTCGGCAGGCAGGGCGGTGGCGGTCATGGCATGGGCTCCGGTCAACCCGTCCAGCGCCACCACTGCAGGCGCAGCCAGTCGACCGTCCGGCTGGCCAGCGTCACCAGCCGGCTCTGCCGACCGACCTCGATGCGGGCCACCCCCGTCAGCCCGGGACGCAGGGCGGTGGCGGTCGTCGGTGTGCCGGCGGACGTGTCGTCCTGCAGCCGCGCCTCGACCTCGAACACATTGGCCCCGTCCACCGAGCGCGCTGCGGGCTGCACCCGCTCGACCTGCAGCGCCAGCGTGTCCCAGGGCAAGGCCGACAGCGCCAGGCGCGCCGACTGTCCCGGCCGCACGGCGTCGATGTCGCGCTCGTCGACCTCGATCACCACGCGCGGCGCCTGGTCCGGCGTCAGGCGCATCAGCGTGTCGCCGCGCCGCACCGGCATGCCCACCGAGCGGCTCAGGTCGCCGTCGAGCACCAGCGCGTCCATCGGAGCGCTGATGCGGGTGCGGCCGAGTTCGCGCTGCACCAGCTGCAGGCGCGCTGCCACCTCGTCGCTGCGTGCCAGGTGCAGGCCCATCTGCGCCCGGTCCGAGCGGGCCAGGGCGGCCATGTAGGCGTTCTGGTGCTGCGCGCGTTCGCTCTCCAGGCGGCGGGCGTCCAGCTCCAGATCCTGCGGTGCCAGCTCCAGCAGGGCCTGGCCGGCGCGGACCCGGTCGCCCGGCCGGGCGTGCACCGCCTGCAGGAAGCCGTCGGTCGGGGCGGTGAGGCTGCGCTCCTGGCGGCCCTCCAGACGCGAGCGCCCGCCCACTTCCTGCGCGACCGGCCACAGCAGCCAGCCCGCCGCCAGCAGCGACAGTCCCGCGACCAGCCCGCGGCGCAGCGCACCCGACTGGCGCCAGCGCTGCGCCAGGTCCGCGCCCGCCCGCCGCCAGAGCGGCTGCGCATGGCGGTGCAGCAGGTCCAGCCAGGGGGTCATCAGGGCCAGCTGGTGGCCGAGCCGGTCGGGGTCGAAGCGGGCCAGTGCCGCCGGGTCACGCCAGCACAGCGTCAGCGCGCCCACGGCGCTGCCGCGTGCACGCAGCGGCAGACTGACCACCGCCAGCGCATCGCCACCGGGTGGCTGCACCAGCGCGGCGTGGGCCAGGGTGATGCGCGGACGTGCGCCGACCGGCTCGGGGAAGCGCACCGGATGGTCCTGGTCCAGGCATTCGTCCATCGCGGCCTCGAAGGCCCGGGTGGTGCGCACCGCGTCCGGGTCTTCGCCCGCTGTCATCGGGAAGGCGGTGGCCAGCAGCTGGCAGCGGTCTTGCCGGTGCCAGCCGATCGCGGCCTGGGCGCAGCCGAGGCCGGTGGCCAGATCGGAGACCAGCTGCCGTGCCGCAGGGCCGAAGCTGTCCTGCGACATCAGCGCAGCCTGCCAGCTGACCAGCTGGGCCAGTGCGGGCGGGCTGTCGGATTTCGCGGATTCGTGTGCCGTTGTCGTTCTGAAGTCGGGCAGGGAACTCGTCATGGCAAACCGCCGGGTCGGTGCCCGGCGGTTGAAAAGTGCGAAAAATCGGGCGAGCCCATTGTAAAGCTGTGAAATCCGTCACAACCTTTGCGTTGCCTTGCGAAACCGGTTCGAACCGCTTCGCCAGGCGCTCGCCCGATCTCCGCGCTCAGGTGCCGATGCGACCGCCGTCGTTCTTGGTGATGACGATGGTGGCCGAGCGCGGCCGCTTGCCCGCACCGTAGCCGGCGTTCGACGGCCACTGGCTGGTGTACTTCGTCGGGTCGGCGATGTCGGCCATCTTGGTGTTCTCGCCCGGGTGCTGGATGTTGATGAACATCGTCTTGCCGTCCGGCGTCTCGACCAGGCCGGTGATCTCGCAGTCCCTCGGGCCGACCAGGAAACGCTTGAGCGTGTCGGCGGTCGGGGCCTTGCCGATGAAGGTGTCCACGCTCACGGTTGCGCTGAGCGGGAGCGTCTTCTTCGCACCGTCGCCGACCTTGCCCGGGATGCCGGCCAGCATCATGCAGTTGGTCACGTCGGTGTAGGCGCCGTCGTCGGTCTGGATCCAGCAGATGCCGGTGGACTGGCTGAACACGAGGCCGTCCGGGCTGGAGAAGTCCTGGTCGGCGGTCAGGTTCGACAGGTTCACCAGGCCGGTGTCCGCGTCCGACTGGGCGCCGAACACATACACGTCCCAGGTGAAGGTGGCGGCGGCAGCGCTGCCGGCGGCCTCCTTGAGGCGCAGGATGTGGCCGTTCGGGTTGCCTTGCTGGGCGGTCGTGCCCTTCATGTCGGTGTAGACGCGCGGGTTGGCGCTGTCCGGGGGGAGCTGCGTGGCGCTGCCGGCGGTCGGGGCGACACGGCGGTTGCTGTTGTTGGTCAGCGTGAAGTAGACCTCGCCGGTCGTCGGGTGCGTCGCGCACCACTCCGGGCGGTCCATCTTCGTCGCGCCCACGGCGTCGGCGGCCAGACGGCAGTGCACGCGGATATCGGCCTCGTCGGCGAAGGCGTAGGCGGTGTAGGTGGTCGGGATCGCGGCCTTGTTCAGCTCGATCCACTGGCCGGTGCCGTCGGCGGCGAACTTGGCGACGTAGAGCTTGCCGTTGTCGAGGTACTTGGCGCCGGTGGCCAGTCGGTCGCTCGGGTTGGCGTCGGCGGCCACCCAGGCGGTGTCGGAGACGAACTTGTAGATGTACTCGTTGCGCGCGTCGTCGCCCATGTAGACGGCCAGCTTCTCGCCCGCCTTCGGCAGCGAGAACGCGGCGCTTTCGTGCGCGAAGCGGCCCAGGCCGGTGCGCTTGACCATGCGGCTCGTGGCCTTGTAGGGGTCCATCTCGACGATGTAGCCCATGCCGTTCATCTCGTTGCGGTAGTCGTCGGTGCCATCGGTCGAGGTGCCGGTCTTGGCGTTGATCCAGCGGGCATAGATGTCGGCGGTGCCGGCGGATTCCCAGCCGTGGCGCGACGCGGCGCCTTCGGCGCGGCCGTAGCGGTTCAGCGCGGCGACCGACTTGTCGTTGGCGCGGGCCAGGTTATCGCCGACCGGGCGTGTGAAGTAGCCGAACCAGTTCTCTTCGCCGCTCAGGAAGCTGCCCCACGGCGTCTTGCCGGTGCCGCAGTTGTTCAGCGTGCCGCGGGTGCGGGTGCCGTCGATCGAGTACTTGGTCTTCATCAGCGCATGGCCCTTGGCCGGGCCGGAGATGTCGACTTCGGTCAGCGCGGTGATGCGGCGGTTGAAGGCCGAGTTCTGCACATAGGCCCAGGTGCTGCCGGTCTTCTTCATCTCGACGACCGAGACGCCGTGGATCGCGGTTTCCTTGTCCACTTCGGTGGCGGGGCGGGGCAGGATGGCGGTGCCGCCGTCGGCGTGGAGGAAGAACGACGACCGGGTTTCATCGGTCGTGGCTTCGTGGTTGATGGCGATCAGGCCACGGTCGTTGCTGCTGGTCGAGGCCGAGCCGTCGCTGCCCAGGCCGAACCATTCCATGCCGTCGTGGTGGTCACCCGCGCGGTTGCCGTAGTCGGTGTCGGTGCCGTCGTTCTTGTAGGCGGGGGTCGTGGCGGTCAGCGGATCGCCGAGCGCGTAGACGACTGCCGCGGTGTAGCCGGTGGCTAGCGCGACCTGGTCGGCAATGCTCTTGGCCACGGCATTGAAGCCCAGCTTCGAGAGGGATCCGGTGTCGGCCACCGGCGTGGCCACGGCGTCGTCCCCGCCTCCGCAGGCGGCCAGACCGAGGCTGCCGAACACGGCGGTGGCGGCGGTGCCGACGCTGCCACGCAGCAGGCCACGGCGGCTCAGCCGCGCGCTGAGCACCGTGTCGAAATGCGGGTTGGCGCTGGTGTTGCTGTCTTCCTCGGCGCGGGCGGCCAGGTGGCTGAGGTCGGTGGGCTTGTTCATCGGGCGGCGTCCTTGGCGGGTGGCAGAAATCGTGACTTTTCGCATCGTCCACGCCGACTGTGAAACCACCGTGACAGCATCAAGTCGGATCGGTGACACCCGGGCCGATTGACAATGCCGCTATCTTTCTTCTTCTACCTGTCCAGGGCCTTGACCATGAATGCAGTGTTCCGGTTTGTTGTGTGTGCGGGGCTGGCGGCCAGCCTGAGCGGCTGCGGCGTGATGGCGGTGGCGGGTGCCACGGCCGGCGCGGCGATCTCGGTGGCCGGTGCGGTCGTCTCCACGGGGGTCAAGGTCACCGGCAAGGTCATCGAGAAGACGATTGATGTGGTGACGCCGTCGGCGCCGGATCCGTCGCAGTAAAGCCTGAGATTCACTCGCGGACCAAACGCCCGATCCGCTGGTACAGGCATTCGATCAACGCCTGCGCATGTTTGCTGTGGTGCACCTCGCGGTGGCAGTTCGGACACAGCGCTACCGTATTGCCGACCGAATCTGAGCCTTGTTGTGCCATCGGTTTGACATGGTGAACTTCCAGGAACGGTTGGTTGTTGGCCCCGAGAAATGGGGCGGGGCTGCCGCACGCTTCACAACGCCCGTTTGCCATCGTTAGCACTTGCTCACGCACCCATTGGCTACGGGCGAATCGCTGGACTTCTGTCCAACGCGCCTCTTGCGCTGGCCCTTCAGCGGGGGCCAAGGGCTTCACCTCATACGGCTGCAGCGGCTCCTCTTTCAGTGCGTGCTTGGACTCCAGTTCAGCCAAGATAGCCTGAATCTCGGCGATGACATTCGCACCCACATTTTTGGCCGGCTTCAGCCCCGGTACCCAGTCGCGGCCGGTCAGTGCCATGACATGGGAAATGTTCTGCATGCGGTACTCGAACGCCTTTGTACTGCGGTCGAATTGCGCCGACAGGGTGGTGTAGTAGTCCTTTTTGCTGAACGGCCGCCCGTGGCGGGTCATGTCCAACATCTCCAAGTACGCCACGACCGAGGCCTGCAACTCTTCTCGACTCCATCCCTTTGCCACTGTCTTCCCCTGCTCTTTCTTGTGTGTTTGAACGCGATGCCGTGGCGCTTTCGCTGGCCGATCGGGCCGATTAGTTCAGTTTAGTTCAGTGGATCGGCGGCAGCTTCGCCAGGCTGAGAGTCAGCCACCGTCTGTCCAGACGGCTGGTGTCGTGTCACAGCTGACTTGACGGACAGCTCGCGCGAACACCTCCCGTCATGCCCGCGAAAGCGGGCACCCACGCATGGAAATGACCGTATTTGGCGGGTGTAGATCCTCGCATTCGCGAGGATGACGGCGCTTGGGGGGCGACAGTCGGTCGTTGACGCGACACTGGCCTGAGGCGCTGGCAAGGTCATCGAGAAGACGATCGACGGGGTGACGCCGTCCAGCCCGACTTCCGACCCGGCGCAGTGATGTTCTGACCCGGTTCAGTTCTCCGAGGCGGCACCGATATCCGAATGGATCCGACCTGTCGTCACACCCCACCGGAGATCGCCCATGCCGCTCATTCGCCGCCGCTTTGCCGCAGTTCTCGCGCTGTCTGCCATGATGGCCTTGCCCGTGCTCGCCCAGGAGCGTGCCTCCCGGGACGAAGCCAAGGTGCTCAACGAGGCCGCGGTCGCCCACATCAAGAAGGTGGGGCCAGACCAGGCCGCAAAAGACTTCGCTACGGACAAGGCCCGGTGGATGCCCAAGGACCTGTACCCGTTCGTGCAGGAGTTCAGCGGCGTCATGCGCTTCCATCTCAACGACAAGATGATTGGCAAGAACTTCATGGATGTGAAGGATGCCTCGGGCAAGGAGTTCGCCAAGGAAATGCTGTCGGTGGCCAAGTCTGCCAAGGCGGCGGGCTGGGTGGACTATGAGTGGAACCACCCGGTGACCAAGAAGATCGAGGACAAGACGGCCTACATCCAGCGTGTGCCCGGCGCCGAGCTGTTCGTGGGTGTTGGCATCTACCGCTGAACCCTTGACTGCCGCCCCTCGGGTGGCGCATGAGCAGAGCCGACATGAACATGAGCAAGCTGTTGAGCCACCAGTCGATCGCGGTGAAGGTGGCGCTGGCGCCAGTGGTGGTGCTGTTGTGCCTGCTGCTGCTGGCTGGTGTGGCGCGGATGGCCTCGCACAGCAGCGCCCAGGCGCTGCAGGCCATTGGCCAGGAGGCCCTGCCGGCCGTGGTCGATGCGCAGCGCCTGAAGCAGCACACCGCCGAGCTGGAGACGCTGGTCATGCGCAGCCTCGCCTACGAAGGCGCGGGCATGAAGGCCACGCGCATCGAGCAGGTGGACAAGGATGTCGTCCGGCGCTTCGGCGAGGTGGTGGCCGACGTGGCTCGCCTCAAGGCGGCTGCCCACCCGGACGACGCGGCACGCCTGGGCGAGATCGAGCAGTCGCTGGCCCGGTTCCGCAGCCGGTCGCTGGAGACGCTGGACCTCAAGTCGGGCGGCCTGTCGGCGGCGGCCATGCTGATGAACTCGGCCGAGAAGGAATACGCGCTGCTCTCGACGCGGGTCGACGAGCAGGTGGCGGCCGTGCAGCAGCGTGGCCAGGCCGCGGCGGCGACCTCCCTCGCCGCCCTCGCCCGCGGGGACACGCTCTCCGCGGTCACCGTGGGGCTCGCGGTGGCGCTGTCGGTGCTGGTGATCTGGGTCTGCGTGCGCCTGATCACCCAGCCGCTGCGCGAGGCCGTCCACATAGCCCAGCGGATGGCCGACGGTGACCTGACCGCAGTGGTGGACTCTGACCGCCGCGACGAGACCGGCCAGGTGCTGCAGGCCATGGCGCGCGTGAGCGAGCGGCTGAGCGGCATGATGGGACAGGTGCAGCGGGCGGCAGAGCAGATCGAGGCCGCCTCCAGCGAGATCGCCTCGGCCAACAACGACCTGTCGCGCCGCACCGAGCAGGCCGCCGGTTCGCTGCAGCAGACGTCCGGCACGGTGCAGGCGCTGGCGGGACAGACCGACGAGAACAGCCGCAATGCCGCGGCGGCCTGCCGGCTGGCCAGCGGAGCGGCCGATGTCGCCCGCCGCGGGGGAGACCAGGTGGCCGAGCTGGTGCATGCCATGCAGCACATCAATGCCCAGGCGCTGCGCATTGGCGACATCATCAGCGTGATCGACGGCATCGCCTTCCAGACCAACATCCTCGCGCTGAACGCGGCGGTGGAAGCGGCACGGGCCGGTGAACAGGGGCGGGGCTTTGCCGTGGTGGCGCAGGAAGTGCGCGCCCTGGCGGGGCGCAGCGCGGCGGCCTCCAAGGAAATCCGCACCCTGATCGGCACGTCGGTCGCCAGCGCGAAAGACGGCAGCACCAAGGTGCAGGCGGCCAGCGAGACGGTGACAGACGTGGTCACGGCGGTCCACGAGATCCTGCGCCTCGTCTCCGAAATGGCCCAGGCCAGCACCATGCAGGCCCTCGGCGTGTCGGAAGTCAACGGCGTGGTGGCCGACATGGACGATGCCACCCAGCAGAACGCGGCGATGGTGGAGCAGAGCGTGGCGGCCACGCAGTCGCTGCAGCAGCAAGCCGAAGACCTGATGCAGACGCTGGCGGTGTTCCGCCTGCGCGAGGCCCAGCCAGCCTGAGCGCCGTTGGTCAGTCGGTCAGTCGATCGGCGTCAGCTTGGCAACGCTGAGCGCCAGCCACTTCGTGCCGTGGCGGCCGAAGCTGACCTGCGCGCGGGCATCCGGCCCCTTGCCTTCGAGCGTCAGGATCACGCCCTCGCCGAACTTGTTGTGGAACACCGCCTGCTTCGGCCGCAGTCCGTGTCCGGCCGAGTCCGCCGCGCTGCGCGCCATCGCGGCGGGCACCGGGGCGGCCCAGGACGGCGGAGGCGCGGGGGCTGGCGTCCACGCGGGCCGTGACGGCGCGCCGTAGCCGCCGCCGCCAAACCCACCACCGAACCCGCTGCCCGACCCGGCCCCGAAGCTCTGCCGCTTCGGTGTGAGCCACTTCAGCGCCTCCTCGGGCAGTTCGTCCAGGAAACGGCTCTTCACGTTGTAGCGCGTCTGCCCGTGCAGCATCCGCGTCTGGCTGTGGCTGATGTAGAGCCGCTGGCGCGCCCGGGTGATCGCCACGTACATCAGGCGCCGCTCCTCCTCCAGCCCGTCCGCCTCGGTGGCGGCGTTCTCGTGCGGGAACAGGCCTTCCTCCAGCCCGGTGATGAAGACGGCGTCGAACTCCAGCCCCTTGGCGGCGTGGACGGTCATCATCTGCACGGCGTCCTGCCCGGCCTGCGCCTGGTTGTCGCCGGCTTCGAGCGCGGCGTGGGTCAGGAAGGCGGCCAGCGGCGACAGGATCTCGCCCGTCTCCGCATCCGGCAGCAGCTCGGCCGCCGCCGCCGTCGGCCCGGACGCCCCCATCTCGTCCACCGGCAGCGCCACCGCGTCCTTGCCGAAGCCTTCGATGGTGACAAACGCTTCGGCCGCGTTGACGAGTTCCTCCAGGTTCTCGATGCGGTCCTGGCCTTCCTTCTCGGTGCGGTAGAAGTCGATCAGGCCGCTGGTGGCCAGCATCTGCTCGATGATGACCCGCAGCGTGCGGCCCTGGGTGCCGTCGCGCAGCCCGTCGATCAGGCGGCTGAAACCAGCGAGCTTGACGCCGGCCGCGCCGCTCAGGCCGCTCACCGCCTGGTACAGGCTGCGGCCGCTGGCGCGGGCGACCTCCTGCAACTGCTCGACCGAGCGCGTGCCGATGCCGCGGGCGGGGAAGTTGACGACGCGCAGGAAGCTGGTGTCGTCGTTCGGGTTCTCGATCAGCCGCAGGTAGGCCAGCGCGTGTTTCACCTCGGCCCGCTCGAAGAAGCGCAGGCCCCCGTACACCCGGTACGGCACGCCCGCATTGAACAGCGCCGACTCGATCACCCGCGACTGCGCATTGCTGCGGTACAGGATGGCGCATTCCGAGCGCGCCAGGCCGCCGCGGTGCAGTTGCTGCAGCTCCTCCAGCAGCCACGCGGCTTCCGCGAAATCGCTGGTGGCCTCGTAGACGCGCACCGGCTCGCCCGGCCCGGCCTCGGTGCGCAGGTTCTTGCCCAGGCGCCCCGTGTTGCGCGAGATCAGCGCGTTGGCCGAGTCGAGGATGTTGCCGAAGCTGCGGTAGTTGCGCTCCAGCTTGATGAGCCGGGCGACCCGGAACTCGCGCTCGAAGTCGGCCATGTTGCCCACGCGGGCGCCGCGGAAGGCGTAGATGCTCTGGTCGTCGTCGCCCACCGCGAACACCGCGCTCGGCACGTCACCCTGCGCCGGATCGCCCGCGAACATCTTCAGCCAGGCGTACTGCAGCCGGTTGGTGTCCTGGAACTCGTCGACCAGGATGTGCTGGAAGCGGTGGCGGTAGTGCTGGCGCAGCGCGGCATCGTCGCGCATCAGCTCGTAACTGCGCAGCATCAGCTCCGCAAAATCGACCACGCCCTCGCGCTGGCACTGGTCTTCATAGGCTTGGTAGACCTCGGCGAGCTTCTGGCTGTGCGGGTCGTGGACGTCCACGTCCTTCGGGCGCTTGCCTTCTTCCTTGGCGCCGGCGATGAACCAGGCGACCTGCTTGGGCACGAAGCGTTCCTCGTCGAGTTTCATCGCCTTGATGACACGCTTGACGGCGCTGAGCGAGTCGCCGCTGTCGAGGATCTGGAAGCTCTGTGGCAGCCCGGCCTGTTTCCAGTGCGCGCGCAGGAAGCGGTTGCACAGGCCGTGGAAGGTGCCGATCCACATGCCGCGCACATTGAACGGCAGCATCGCGCCGAGCCGCGTGAGCATCTCCTTGGCAGCCTTGTTCGTGAAGGTCACCGCCATCAGCCCGCCCGGCGAGACCTGCCCGGTCTGCAGCAGCCAGGCGATGCGGGTGGTCAGCACGCGGGTCTTGCCCGAACCAGCGCCCGCAAGGATCAGCCCCGGCTCGGGCGGCAGCGTGACGGCGGCGAGCTGTTCGGGGTTGAGGTTGGCGAGCAGGCGGGACGACACCGGCGCGGTGGGGTCGTGGGGCATCGGACGTTCCGGGGATTCGTGCATCGGGAAATTCTACGTGGGGCGTCCGGGCGCGGGATTTTGTGCGAACGGGGCGGACGGTTGTCCTCTGGATATGGGGGACTGTGTGGAAGTTGGCGAATGAATCCTTAAGTATCATTGGAAACAAATAGAAACAACCTGAACGGTCTGGATGACATGAATCGTGTTCTTGCTCGGCGTGTGTGGTCCTTCGCAGGGATGGCGGGTCTGGCTGGCCTGCTGGGTGGCTTGGCGGGTTGTGGCAGCGACGAAGAAGCTGGCGCCTCGACCGCCACAACCCAGGCAGTCGACACGGCCAGCACTGACCGTCGCCGCGCGCTGGCCGTGGTGCAGCCGAACCTGGCGCGCTGGTCGCCGGTGAAGACGCTGCCGCTGGTGCCGGTGTCGGCGGCGAACCTGCCGGACGGGCGCATCCTGATGTGGTCGGCGGAGGAAAAATTCAGCTTCGGCGGCTCAGGTCGCACCTACAGCCTGACCTTCGACCCGATCACCCAGGCGGTGTCCGAGCGGCTGGTCAACGAGACCGGCCACGACATGTTCTGCCCGGGCACGACCAACCTCGCCGATGGGCGCATCCTGGTCAATGGCGGGCTCGATTCCGCCAAGACCTCGCTCTACAACCCGGCCACCGGCGTCTGGACCACAGGCGCGCTGATGAACATCCCGCGTGGCTACCAGGCCAACACGCTGCTGCCGGACGGCGGCGTGCTGACGCTGGGCGGCTCGTGGAGCGGCGGGGTCGGCAACAAGCACGGGGAAGTCTGGACCGAAGCAGGGGGCTGGCGGCGCCTGAGTGGTGTGCCGATCGACTCCTTCCTGTCGCCCGATCCGTCGCGCAACTTCGGCGGCGACTCGCATTTCTGGCTGATCCCTGCCGGCAACGGCCGCGTCTTCCACGCCGGCCCGGGCGTCAACATGCACTGGATCGACGCCCGCGGCACCGGCGCGGTCACGCCCGCCGGCCGGCGTGGCGACGACGAGTTCAGCGTCAGCGGCAACACGGTGATGTACGACGCCGGCAAGGTGCTCAAGACCGGCGGCGCGCCGGCCTACGACAGCGCACAGGCCAATGCCAACAGCTACGTCATCGACCTGAACGGCGGCGTCGCGGTGCGCAAGCTGCAGCCGATGGCCTACCGGCGCGCCTTCCACAACAGCGTCGTGCTGCCGAACGGACAGGTGGTGATCATCGGCGGGCAGACCTTCGCGGTCGGCTTCTCGGACGCCAACGCGGTGCTCGCGCCGGAACTCTGGGATCCGGAGACGGAGACGTTCACGACGCTCCCGGCGATGTCCGTGCCGCGCAACTACCACAGCATCGCGCTGCTGCTGCCGGATGGCCGGGTGCTGTCGGCCGGCGGCGGGCTGTGCGGCGCCGGATGTGCCGCCAACCACCCGGATCTGCAGATCCTGAGTCCGCCGTACCTCTCCAACGCCGACGGCACGCCCGCCGTCCGCCCGGTCATCACCGCCGCCCCGACCGTCGCCGGCCATGGCCAGACCATCGAGGTGACGACCGACAGCGCGGTGACGGCCTTCGCGGTCGTGCGCCAGTCGTCGACCACGCACACCGTCAACAACGACCAGCGCCGCCTGCCGCTGGCCTTCCGGGCGCTGGGCGGCAACCGCTACGCCGTGGACCTGCCGACCAACGGCGGGCTGGCGCTGCCGGGGCAGTGGATGCTGTTCGCGCTGAACGCGGCCGGCACGCCCTCGGTCTCCACGCTGCTGCGCCTGACGCTCGACGGCAGTCCGCAGCTCGCGCCGGTCGCCGACCAGGCCTCCACCGTCGCCGGCCCGGTCGGCTTCACGCCGCAAGTCACCCTGCCGGCGGGCACGGTCGCCACCTGGCGCGCCACCGGCCTGCCCGCGGGCACCACCATCGACCCGGTCACCGGCCGCATCAGCGGCACGCCCACGGCGGCCGGCACCTTCCGCATCACGGTCTTCGTCAGCGCTGGCGGGCGCACCGTCTCGACCGACTTCGTCTGGAACATCAGCAACCCGGGCGCCACCCGCTATGTGCGGCTGGAGGCGCTGTCCGAGGTCAACGGCAATCCGTGGTCCTCGGCCGCCGAGATCGAGCTGCTCGGCACCGATGGCCGCCCGCTGCCCCGCACCGGCTGGACCGCCACCGCCGACAGCGCCGAGACCGCGGGCGAAAACGGCAGTGCCGCCAACGTGCTCGACGGCAACCCGGCGACGCTCTGGCACACCACCTGGAGTGCCTCCACCGCGCCGATGCCGCACTGGATCGTGCTCGACATGCAGCGCGCCGCCGAGGTCACCGGCCTGCGCTACCTGCCGCGCAGCAACATGCCCAACGGCACGGTCCGCCAGTACCGCGTCTTCCTCAGCGCCGACGGCGTCAACTGGGGCGCGCCGGTGGCCAGCGGCGACTTCACGCAGCTCGACCCGAATGCCACGGCCGAGAAGGTCATCCATTTCGACAACGTCGCCCGCGGACGGACCGCCAGCCAGTCCTCGCAGTTCGAGGCCGCCGTCGCCGCGCGTGCGGTCGACGGCAACACCGATGGCGCCTGGGCCGGCAACTCGGTCACCCACACGCAGTCCGAAGCCGGCGCCTGGTGGGAGGTCGACCTCGGCCGCGCCCACGACCTGCACGCCGTGCGGCTGTGGAACCGCACCGACTGCTGCGCCGACCGCCTGACGAACTTCCACGTCTTCGCCTCGGACACGCCGATGGCCGGGCGCACGCTGGCCGCGCTGCTGGCCGACACCACCGTCTGGCGCCGCAGCGTGGCCACCACCGCGCCGCGGGCGCTGCGGCTGGACGCACTGGGTGCGCGTGGCCGCTACGTGCGGGTGCAGCTGGCGGGCACGAACTTCCTGCAGCTCGCCGAGGTCGAGGTCCATGGCCGCCCGGCCGCCGACA
The DNA here is from genome assembly GCF_034519685.1 of Sphaerotilus sp. Lineage (GTDB taxonomy): Bacteria > Pseudomonadota > Gammaproteobacteria > Burkholderiales > Burkholderiaceae_C > Sphaerotilus. The sequence continues at coordinate 1,656,191 of NZ_JAXHOF010000006.1, forward strand.
CGCCGCCGCCCGTGACGCTGCCGAGCCTGCAGCCGATGACGGTGGCGCCGGTGGCGGTAGGCGGCACGGTGCCGTGGACCGCCGCGCCCTCGGTCGCGGGCAGCTACACCTACCAGTGGGATTTCGGGGACGGCTCGCCCGCGACCGCCTGGTCCGCTTCGCCCAGCGCGAGCCGCGCCTACGCCGCCGCCGGTGTCTACACCGTCACCGTCACGCTGCGCACCACCGATGGCCGCACGACGACCCGCTCGTTCTGGCAGGTGGTGCAGGGCGCCACAGGGCAGGGCGGTCGGGCGACCGCCGCGGTGCTGGTCGAGAACCGCGCCGGCGCCACGCCGCGCCTGTGGAATGTCAACCCCGACCACGGCAGCGTCAGCGTCTTTGACCTGGCGATGAACACCCGCGTGGCGCTCATCCCGGTCGGTGCCCAGCCGCGCACGCTGGCGCTGGCGCCGGACGGCCGCATCTGGGTGGCCAACCAGGAAAGCGCTTCGCTGAGCATCGTCTCGCCGAGCACGCTGACTGTCGTGCAGACCGTGCTGCTGCCGCGGGCCTCGCAGCCCTACGGCGTGCTGGTCGCGGCCGATGGCACGGCGCTGGTCTCGCTGGAGGCCAGCGGACGGATCGCCCGGGTGTCGGCGGCTGGTGTGGTCGGCAACAGTGTCGATGTCGGGCCGAGCGTGCGCCATCTGGCGCTGAACGCCGCGGGCAACCGCCTGCTGGCGACCCGCTTCATCACGCCGCCGCTGCCCGGTGAAGGCACGGCCGTGGTGCAGACCAGCGCAGGTGGAGCGCCGAAGGGCGGCGAGCTGCTGGTGCTCGATCCGGTGACGCTGGCGCGCCAGTCCACCGTGGTGCTGCAGCACAGCGAGCGGCCGGACACGACCATCGGCGGACGTGGCATCCCGAACTACCTCGGCGCGCCGGTGATCGCACCCGATGGCCGCAGCGCCTGGGTGCCGTCCAAGCAGGACAACGTGCAGCGCGGCGCGCTGCGCAACGGGCAGGGGCTGACCTTCGAGACCACGGTGCGCGCCGTCAGCTCGGTGGTCGACCTTGGCACGCTGACCGAAGCCACCGCCGCGCGTGTCGACCACGACAACGCCGGCGTGGCCAGCGCGGCGGCCTTCCACCCGACGGGCGCGTTCCTGTTCGTCGCGCTGGAGGCCAGCCGGCACGTCGCGGTGGTCGATCCGGTCGGGCGGCGTGAGCTGTTCCGCCTGGACGTGGGCCGCGCGCCGCAAGGGGTGGCGGTGTCGGCCGATGGCTTCACGCTCTATGTCCACCACTTCATGGACCGCAGCATCGGCGTGCACGACCTGCGCCCGCTGCTGCAGCGTGGCGAGGCGTCGGCGCCGGTGCAGGCGACGCTGGCGGCCACGGCCAGCGAGGTGCTGCCGGCGGCGGTGCTGCGCGGCAAGCAGCTGTTCTACGACGCCCGCGACCCGCGGCTGGCGCGCGACGGCTACATGAGCTGCGCCGCCTGCCACCACGACGGCGGGCACGATGGCCGCACCTGGGACTTCACCGGCCAGGGCGAAGGCCTGCGCAACACCCTCAGCCTGCGCGGCCGGGCCGGCGGGCAGGGGCGGCTGCACTGGAGCGCCAACTTCGACGAGGTGCAGGACTTCGAGGGCCAGATCCGCAACCTGCAGCAAGGCACCGGCCTGATGACCGACGCCCAGTTCGCCACCGGCACACGCAGCCAGCCGCTGGGCGACGCCAAGGCTGGCGCGAGCGCGGACCTGGACGCGCTGGCGGCCTACGTCGCCTCGCTGTCCAGCCATGCGCCGACGCCGTACCGCCAGGCCGATGGTGCGCTCACGGTCGACGCGATCGCGGGTCGTGCCGTGTTCGCCGGCCAGTGCGCTAGCTGCCACAGCGGGGCGGACTTCACCGACAGCGCGCTGGGCGTGCTGCGCAATGTCGGCACGCTCAAGCCCGCCAGCGGCCAGCGCCTCGGCGCCACACTGCCCGGGCTGGACACGCCGACGCTGCGCGACGCCTGGGCCACGGCGCCGTATCTGCACGACGGCTCGGCCGCCACTGTCGAGGCTGCCGTGCAGGCCCACACCACGCTGTCGCCCGCGCTGACCGCAGCCGAGGTGGCGCAGGTGAGCGCCTACGTGCGCCAGATCGGCCGAGAGGAAACGGCCGCACCCGCCGTGACGGGGGCCGGATCGGGCTTGCGCGGCGAATACTTCGCCGGCACCGCGCTGGCCGGCACGCCGCTGCGCTCGACGACCGAAGCGGTCGACTTCAACTGGGACCGTGGCTCACCGGCGGCGGGCGTACCGGTCGACAACTTCTCGGTGCGCTGGAGCGGCTGGGTCGAGGCGCCAGCGACGGGAGGCATCGTGTTCCAGACCCGCTCGGATGACGGCGTGCGCGTGTGGGTGAACGGGGTCCAGGTCATCAACAACTGGTCCGACCACGGCGCGACCGATGACACCAGCGTGGCCATCTCCATGACCGCCGGGCAGCGACTGCGCATCGTCGTCGAATACTACGAACGCGGCGGCCGGGCGGTGATGGCGCTGCGCTGGCGCTTGCCCGGGACGACCGTGTTCACGCCCATCCCGGCCAACCGGCTGTATCTGCCATGAAGCGCAAAGGCGGCTTGCTGGCCGCGCTGGCGGTCCTGACGCTGGTGCTCGCGGAGCTGCGGTTCTGGCTGGTGCCGCCGGTCGAGCCGCCGGTCGCGGACGCACGGGGGGCGGCGCTGTGGCGGGGCGAGCAGCCGCTGGTCGGCCGCATCGCGGGCCACGACCGCGCGCTGCCATCCGAGGCGGCACGCTGCATCAACTGCCACGGCGCCGCGACCCCGCCGCGTGACACCACCCAGGCCGCCCCCTTGCTGACTGCGGGCCACTTGCGCGAGGCGGTGTCCCGGCGCGGGGGGCCGCCATCGCGTTTCGACGAGACCAGCTTCTGCACCTTGCTGCGCACCGGGCTGGACCCGGCCGCGGTGCTGCTGCCGCGCCACATGCCGCGCTACGAGATCGGCGATGCGGACTGCGCTGCGCTGTGGCGTCACCTGGTGTCCGCGTCGAGGTAATCCCATGCAATCCCTGACCTGCTCCGCGTCGAGACGCGATGTGCTGAAAGGCGTGGCCGCGCTGGCGCTGCTGCGCACGGCTGGCGGCGTGTCCGCACACGGCCTGCTCGGCCCGGTCACGCCAGCGCTGCCGCTGCCCGCGCTGGCGGTGACGCTGCACGATGGCCGGCGTCTGCCACTGGCCGCCGTGCTGCGGGGGCGGCTGACGGCGCTGCAGCTGATGTTCACCGGGTGCAGCTCGGTCTGTCCGGTGCAGGGCGCCGTGTTCGCCGAACTGCAGGGGCTGCTGCGCCGGGAGGCGGCCGGCCGCGCACCGATGCCGCAATTGCTGTCGATCAGCATCGACGCGCTCGGCGACGACGCGCCAGCGCTGGCCCGCTGGCGCGCGCAGTTTGGGGCAGACGCCGACTGGCGGGCCGGAGTGCCGGATCTGGCGGAGGTCGACCGGCTGCTGGACACGCTGCGTGGCCGCTCCACCGGGGTGGACCGCCACAGCGCCCAGGTCTTCATCGTGGACGGCGCCGGGCGGCTGGTCTACCGCTGTGCCGAGCTGGCTTCGGCCACGGCAGTGGCTCAGGTGCTGCGCCAGATCCGTGGTCCGTCGCGGAGTTAGTTTCGCTTACTTCAATTCGGGAAAAATTTCAGTAACCATTCAAGGCATACAAATGATAAAACGTATTTATCGTCACATTTAGTTCCAAATAATGGTCAACGTCCTGTGAATTTTTATATGAATTCTTGGCTAAAGTTTGCCAAGCAGGTGCGCCGTGTTACCACTTGCAGGTAGCCTTCTCGGAGCCGAAATGGCGGTCCGGTGGCTCGCGCACTGAGTCTGACGACTGAATTTCGGGGTTCTCCAGGGTGGAACAGTGCTGGCGCTGTTGCGCCGCGGCAAGAACCGCATGCACGCTCGCCCAACAAGAAAATCAAGGCTGGATATGTCCTCGTACACCGCTGGTGACCGCTGTTTCCTGGCTCGCCTGCACCGACTCGCCCAGCGGGCACCGATGCTTGCGTTTCTGGCCTTGCTGCTGTCGGGCAGTCTGTGGGCACCGGCCGCATCGGCGGCCTCGTTCAACTGGTCGTCCTCGTCCTGCATCAGCGCCACGCCGTGCACCCAGGTCGGCGGCATCACCCGCTTTTCCGGCGCGGTGACCGGGGCCAACCCGCGCGACATCCTGCTGGAGGTCATCTCCACCACCAACGGCGCCAGCGTCTACGAGGCCGCCACCGGCTCCGCCTCGGGCGGCACCTCGTACATCGATGGCAAGGTCGGCACCAACCTGACCGCGGGCGCGGTCTCGCAGGTGCGGTTCCGGCTGCGTTTCGTCAATCCCGGCACCACCACCGACAACCCGCTGCCCGGCCCCGTCTACTTCACCAGCCTGGACACCGATGGCATGCAGAACGCCGTCTCCGGCGGCTACCGCGAGCGCTTCGAGGTCATCACGCCCGGCGCCAGCGTCGTCACCGGGCCGCAGCTGGAGCCGACCGCTCCGCTGGAAGGTGGCGTGGCCTATTCGCCGGTGGTCTGTGCCAATGGCACGGATGTGGGCTGCAACGACAGCAACTACGGCGGCGTCGGCAACTATGTCTTCTATTCCCTGCTGAACACGACCCCCAATGTCGCGGCCATCGCGGTCTATTCCGGCCTGATCGGCAACATCGACTTCGCCTTCGGACTGGAGGTCGCGCCGGTCGGCCCGGGCTCGGTGCGCGAAGTCTTCCGCCAGTACGGCATCGCCGGGGGCGTGCCGGATGCGGACATGGTGCCCACGCCCATCACCTGCACCCCCGCCTCGGTCGGTGCCGGCACGCCGGCCACCTGCTCGCTGACCTGCACCAACAACGGCCCCGATGTCGCCATCGACCCGTCCTGCGACTTCACCGGCGCAGTGCCGGCCGGCGCGGTGCGCAGCGCCGGCTGCGGCCCGTTCACCGGCCTGCTCACCAGCGGCAGCAGCCGCGCCTGCAGCATCAGCTTCACGCCCACCACGGCGGGCACGCTCGCCCTGACCGGCGGCACGGGGGCTGTCAACGACACCAACGGCGGCGCGCTGCCAACGGCCGGCAACAACCCGAGCACGGGCAGCCTGGCCGTGACGGCGCCGACCACCTCGGACATGACGCCCGTGCTGGGCAATCTGCCGGCCCTGCTCAGCCCGGGTGTGCGCTACACCGGCCTGACACTGCGCTGCGCCAACGCGGCCGGGGGCGCTGATGCGCTGGCCGCCAGCTGCGTGCCCACGGCGTCCGCCGGGGTGGTCAGCGCGGTGAACTGTGTGCCGACCACGCCCGCGACCGTGGCCGCCGGTGCCAGCATCGCCTGCACCTTCGACTTCACCGCACCCGGCACCGCCGGCGGCAGCGACACGCCGGACACCACCGTCACCTTCACCGGCACGACCAGCGCCACCAACGAAAGCAATGCCGCCAACAACACGACCACGGCGGCGGTCGCACTGATCGACGCCCTCGACGAATCCACCACGACGCCGTACGGGACAGCCGCCTCCCTGGCCGTGCTGAGCAATGACACCCGTGGCACGGCCGCCGGCACCTTCAGCACCGTGACGCTGACCGTCCTCACGCCGGCCACGCCGGGCGCGATCTTCGACGTGTCGAGCGGCGTGTTCAGCACCAGCGCCACGACCCCGCCGGGCATCTACACGGTGGGCTACCAGCTCTGCGCCAACCCGGCGCTGACGCCGGCTGTCTGCGACACCGCCACTGCCACCATCGTGGTCGGCCCCGGTGCCGACATGGTGCCGACCTTCGGCGCACTGCCCCGGGTGGTCCATCCGGGCCAGCGCTACACCGGGCTGACCCTGAACTGCAGCAACGTCGCCGGCGGCACCAGCGCGGCGACGGCCCGCGGCACGCTCTGCCAGCCGCAAGCCAGCGTCGGCACGGTCAGCGACACCGTCTGCACGCCGCTGGTCGGCACCGATGTCGCCAGCGGCGCGGTCCTGTCCTGCACCTTCACCTACCAGGCCCCCGGCATCCAGGGCGGCACCGACGAGCCGACCACCGCCGTCACCTTCACCGGCACCACGGGCGCGGCCAATGACCTCAATGGCGGCGTGACCACGGGCGGCAACAACCAGACCACCAGCGCTGCTGTCGTCATCGACGCGCTCGACGACACCGCCACCCTGCCCGGAGGCCTGAGCGGCCAGACCAGCCCGCTCGATGCCAATGACCAGTTCCCGGTCGGCAGCGTCTTCAGCGCGCGTCCCAGCGGCACCTGCGCCAACAGCACGGTCGGCAGCACCGGACTGGCGACCTACGACGTGCCCGCCAGCGGCAGCTGCACCGTGGCCTACCAGGTCTGCGCCCCCGCGCCGGACACGAGCGCCTGCGACACCGCGACCCTCACCGTCACCGCCAGCAGCGCGGACATGGCCGCGAGCTTCAGCGGCCTGCCGACGACGCTGCGCCCCGGCCAGACGCTCACCGGCCTGGGCCTGAGCTGCACCAACATCGCCGCCACGGGCGCGGCCACAGCCGCCACCTGTGTGCCGACGGTCAGTGCGGGCACGGTGTCGGCCGTGGTCTGCAGTCCGGCCGCGGGTGGCGCGGTAGCGGCGGGGGCGGCCATTGCCTGCAGCTTCAGCTACACCGCGCCGGGTGTGCAGGGCGGGGCGGACGAGCCCACGCTGTCGGTGGTCTTCACCGGCACGACCGGCGCCACCAACGACAGCAATCCGGCCAACAACGTCGTGCAGGCCACCGCGGTGGTGGTCGATGCGGTCGACGACAGCGTCGGCCAGCCCGGCGGCACCACCGGCCGCACGACGCCGCTGAACCCGAACGACCAGTTCCCCACCGGCAGCACCTTCACCGGCACCGGCGGCAGCTGCGCCAACGCCAGCGTCAGCGCTGCCGGCGTGGCGACCTACGACGTGCCCGCCAGCGGCAGCTGCACGGTGACCTACCAGCTCTGCGCCCCGGCGCCTGAGCAGACGACCTGCGACCTCGCGACGCTGACCGTCACGGCCGGCGCCGCCGATCTGTCGCCGGTCTTCAGCGGCCTGCCGCGGGTCGTCGGCCCGGGTCAGCGCTACACCGGCCTCGCGCTGACCTGCACCAACACCGCTGGCGGCGCGGCGGCCACATCGCCGAGCTGCGTGCCCACGGTCTCGGCTGGCACGGTCGGTGATCTGCTCTGCACGCCCGCGCCTGGCGCCGAACTGCCGGCGGGCTCGGCGATCGCCTGTGCCTTCTCCTACACGGCACCTGGCGTGCGCGGCGGCGCCGACGAGCCGGTGACCGATGTCGTGTTCCGCGGCCAGACCGGCGCGCTCAACGACAGCAACGGCGGCACCAGCGCCAACGGCAACAACCTGACGCTCGCCTCGGCTGCGCTGGTCGACGCGCTGGACGACACCGACGCCCGACCGGCCGGCCTGACCGGCCAGACCACGAACGTCGCCGAGAACGACCAGTACCCCGCCGGCAGCGTCTTCACCCGCACCGGCGGCACCTGCGCCTTCGCCAGCATGGGCCCGACCGGACTGGCCACCTACGACATGCCGGCCAGCGGCGCCTGCACGGTGCTGTACCAGGTCTGCGCGCCTGCGCCGGACGCCGCGTCCTGCGACACTGCGACCCTCACCGTCACGGTCAACTCCTCCGACATGGTCCCGACCTTCTCGGGCCTGCCGACCGCGGTTCGCCCGGGCCAGACGCTGAACGGGCTGAGCCTGACCTGCCGCAACACGGCGGGTCTCGCCGCTGCCACGGGCGCGCTGTGCCAGCCGAGCGTGTCGGTCGGTGTCATCACCGACCTGCAGTGCACACCCCCCACCGGCGGTACCGTCGCCGATGGCGCGGCCATCGTCTGCTCCTTCGGCTACACGGCACCCGGCACTCCTGGCGGGGCGCGTGAACCGGCGGTGTCGGTGGTCTTCACCGGCACGACGGGCGCCAGCAACGACGGCAACGGCGGCTTGACCACCGGCGGCAACAACAGCGTCAGCAGCACGGCCGCCGTGATCGACGCCGTCAACGACGGCCCGGCCACGGTGCCAAGCGTCGGTGCCCGTGTGCCGCTCTACAGCAACGACACCCTGGGCGGCAGTCCCGTTGGTGCGGCCCAGGTCGTGCCGACGCTGGTCGACACCAGCAGCCTGATCGGTGCCAGCGTGGACCCCGCGACCGGCGAACTCGTCGTGCCGGCTGGTGCCATCCCCGGCACCTACACCCTGACGTACCAGCTCTGCGCGGCCGGCTCGGCCACGGTCTGTGACCAGGCGACGGTGCAGGTCACCGTGCAAGGGGCCGACATGGTGCCGAGCTTCAGCGGCCTGCCCACGGCCGCCTCGCCGGGCATCACCGTCACCGGCACGCTGACCTGCGCCAACAGCGGCCCCGGCGCCGCGGTCCAGGCGACCTGCTCGGCCACGGGCGCCACGGTCGGCGCCTGCACGGTCGGCGGCGTCGCGGTCACGCTGCCGGTGGCGAGTCTGCCTGTGGGCAGCGCCATCGTCTGCGCCATCACCGCCACGGCACCCGCCAATGGCCTCGTCACCCTGACCGGTCTGACTGGCGCCACCAACGACACCCAAGGTGGCACCGGCCCCGGTGGCAACAACAGCACCAGCGCCTCGCTGCCCGTGATCGACGCGGTCAACGACGGCCCGGCCACCGTGCCGGCGACGGGCAGCACGGTCGACCTGCTGGTGAACGACACCCTCGGCGGCTCCCCGGTCACGCCGGCGCAGCTGACGGTGACGCTGACCAGCCCGGGCGGCCTGACCGGCGCGACCCTCGACCCGCAAGGCCGCCTCACGGTGCCGGCCAACACGACCCCCGGCGCCTACACGCTGACCTACCAGATCTGCGTCAACCCGGCCAGCACCCCGGCCGCCTGCGACACGGCGACCGCCACCGTCAACGTGCTCGGCCAGCCGGACCTGCAGATCAGCAAGACCCACAGCCCGGCGGTCTTCACCGAACGCCACACCGGCACCTACACCATCGTGGCGCGCAACACCGGCGGCTTCGCGACCAGCCTGCCGTACACGGTGGTGGACACGCTGCCGGCCGGCATGACCGTCGCTGCGGTGCCCACCGGCAGCGGCTGGGACTGCAGCACCACCGTCATCGGCGCCTCCAGCGCCACCTGCGCCGCGTCGACGCCGATCGCGGCCGGCGCGGTGGCGGCGCCCATCACGCTGGTCGTGAACGTGGCCGCAGGCGCCTGCGCCACGCCGGATGCCAACGGGCTGTGCTCGGTGGCGGCTGGCACGGCGCTGGTGAACCACGTCCGCATCAGCGGCGGCGGCGAGTCCGGCGCCGGTGGCACGGCCGACAACAACACCGGCACCGACCCGACCCCGGTGCAGCAGGCCGGCGCCATCAGCGGCCGTGTCTGGGGCGACACCAACCACGACCGCGTGCAGTCTGGCAGCGAGTCGGGGGTGGCGAGCATGGCGGTCGAGGTGCTGGACGCTGACGGCACGGTCGTCGGCACCGCCACGACCGATGCGCTGGGCGACTACCGCATCGACGGACTGGTCCCGGGCACCGGCTTCGCCGTGCGCTTCCGCGATCCGGTCAGCGGCGCCTACTACGGCCGCCCGGTCTCCAACGACCCGGCCGGCGGCAACGATCCGACCGCCGCCAGCGGCACCGGCGTGGTGAGCAGCGGCACGATCCGCAACCTCAGCGTGCCGTCCGGCCAGCGCGCCCGCATCAACCAGAGCCTGCCGCTGGATCCGAGCGGCATCGTCTACGGCACCGATACCCGCACCCCCGTGGGCGGTGTCCGCGTCGACCTGCTGGACGCCACCGGCACCGCCGTGTCGGCGGCGTGCGTGGTCGGCGGGGCGAACAGCGTGGTCACCTCCGGCGCGGGCGCCTTGGCGGGGGGCTACAGCTTCCTGCTGAACAATCCGGTGCCCGCCGGCTGCCCGGGTGCGGCGGCCTACCAGCTGCGCATCACGCCGACGAGCGACTACGTCGTCAGCCGCACGCTGCCGGCCGAAGCGGGCACGCTGACGCCGCCGGTGGGCTGCAGCAACGGCGCGGCCGGCGGCATCTGCACCGTGCAGGCGCAGAACGCAGCGCCGACCGGCACCGAGCCCACCACCTGGTATGCCGCGCTGCGCCTGGATCCGGCCGCCGGCCCGGACGTGGTGAACAACCACATCCCGCTCGATCCGTCCGTGGTGCCGGCGCTGCTGGTCATCAAGACCGGCGACCGCGTCCAGGCGGAACTCGGTGACTCGGTGCGCTACACCGTGGTCATCAAGCGCTCGGACAGCGGACGCGCGCTGCTGCCGGCGCTGGAAGTGGTGGACACGCTGCCCGCCGGTTTCCGCTACATCGACGGCACGGCGCAGGTCAACGGTGTCAGCACCGCCGATCCGGTCGGCAAGCCCGGCCCGGCGCTGCGCTTCTCGCTCGGCGCGATGGCCTCGGGCAGCACGGTGACGCTGACCTACCGTGTCCGGCTCGGCGTCGGCGCGCTGCAGGGCACCGGCATCAACAGCGCGCAGGCCACCGGCACCCCCGGCGCCACCTGCGGCACGACGCCGGACGCGCTGTGCTCCAACGTCAGCCAGTTCCGCGTCCGGGTCACCGGGGGCGTGTTCGCGGCCGAGGCCTGCGTGACCGGCAAGGTCTTCGTCGACTGCAACAACAACCATGTGCAGGACGGCGAAGAGCTGGGCATCCCCGGGGTGCGCATGTACCTCACCGACGGCACCAGCTTGGTCAGCGACGTGGAAGGCAAGTACAGCGTCTGCGGTCTGGCACCGCGCACGCAGGTGCTGGTGGTCGACCAGACCACGCTGCCGCGCGGCAGCCGCCTGACCACGACGTCCAGCCGCAATGCCGGTGATGCGGGCAGCCTGTTCCTCGACCTGAAGAACGGCGAACTGCACCGGGCCGATGTGGTCGAGGGCAGCTGCTCGAACCGTGTGCTGGAGCAGGTCAAGGCCCGCCGCGCCCGTGGCGAGACGCAGGGCGTGGACACCGAAAAACGCGGTCAGGTGCTGCGCTTCGACGGCAAGCCGGTCGCCGCGCCGGCCCAGGCCACCGACAGCGCCCGCCAGCGCGGCGGCACGGTCAAGCCGCGCCAGACCGAGGCAGGTGCGCCATGAGCCGCCCTCCGCTGTCCCTTTCCTGGATCCCGAGTCCGCACCAGAGCCCCAAGACGATGCAAGTTCAGACTCTCCCGCGGCCCCTGGCCCTGCGCGCGGTCGCTGCGGCGGTGCTGCTGGTCGGGGCCGGTTCGGCCTTGGCGCAGCGCGCGGACCCGGCCGCTGCCACGACCCGCTACCAGCCGCTGTTCGCCCCGGTTGCCAGCACCACCGCCCCGGCCATCGTGCTCGATGGCCAGTACGCCGCCAATGCCCGTGTCGGGCAGCTCAAGGTCGAGGTGCGCGGGGCCGGTGCCACGGCCGATGGCGTCACGCCGGTCAGCATCACCGTGACGGTGCACGACCGCGACGGCGCATTGCTCCAGGAGCCCGTGCTCGTCACCATCGAGCACAGCGGCACCGCCCGCCTGCAGATGCAGGGCACGGCCACCGACGAGTTCGGCCCGAGCCGCAAGGACGCCGACCGCCGCGTGCCCGGTACCCAGTTGAAGGTGGTCGGCGGCACGGCGAGCTTCGAGCTGATCGCGCCCAGCCAGCCCGAGGACGTGCTGCTGCGCCTGACCGCGGGCGAGGCGGAGGTGTCCGGCCTGATCGGCTTCTCGCCCGACCTGCGCGAGATGATCGCCGCCGGCCTGGTCGAGGGCGTGATCGGCAGCACCCGCCGCCGCTACGACAACGCCATCGCCCCAGCCCGCGTCGACGACGGTTTCGAGGCCGAGTTGCGCCAGTGGAGCCGTGGGTTCGATAACGGCCGCGGCCAGGTGGCGGCACGGGCAGCGCTGTTCCTGAAGGGCAAGGTCTGCGGCGACATGCTGCTGACGATGGCCTACGACAGCGACAAGGACACCCGCGCGCGGCTGCTCAACGACATCAAGCCGGAGGAGTTCTACCCCATCTACGGCGATGCGAGCGTCAAGGGCTTCGAGGCGAAGAGTTCGTCCAAGCTGTTCGTGCGCCTCGACAAGGACCGCCATTTCCTGTTGTACGGCGACTTCTCGACTGGCGACGCCTACACCGCGTCGGCTGGCGGCGGCGTCGTGGCCGGCAACCGGATGCGCCAGCTCGGCGCCTACAACCGGGTGATGACCGGCGTGCGCGGCCACTGGGAAACGCCGACCGGCGTGGCCAACGCCTACGCCAGCCGTGACACATTGCGCCACGTCGTCGAGGAGGTCCAGGCCAACGGCACCAGCGGCCCCTTCGCCGTCAGCGGCACGCAGGCGCTGGAGAACAGCGAGCAGGTGCAGCTCGTCGTGCGCGACCGCAACAACCGCGACAGCGTGCTGTCGGTGACGACGCTGGTGCGGCTCAACGACTACAGCTTCGAGCCGTTCAGCGGCCGGATCCTGCTGACCCGCCCGGTACCGAGCCTGGACGCCGACGGCAACCCGGTCTCGCTGCGCATCCACTACGAGATCGACCAGGGCGGGGCGGCCTTCTGGCTGGCCGGCGCCGACGCGCAGGTCAACCTCGGCGATCGGCTCACCGTCGGCGGCAGCGCCGTCGAGGACCGCAACCCCAACGCCCGCTTCCGGCTCGCCAGCGTCAACGCCGGCGTCAAGTTGAGCGCGCAGACCAGCCTGATCGCCGAGCTGGCGTTCACGGACGCGGACCTCGCGGCGCTGCGCCCGACGCTGAGCGCGGCGGGCGAGACACCGCTGCCCGGTGGCGAGACGACGATCGGCCGCGCCGGCCGCATCGAACTGGCCCACCGCAGCGACACGCTCACCGCCAAGGTCTACGCCAGCCGCACTGGCGCCGGTTTTGCCAACACGGCGGCCGGCGTGCAGCCCGGCAGCCAGCAGGTCGGCGCATCGGCGGCCCTCAAGGCCACCGACACCGTGACCCTGAAGGCCGATGCCCAGCGCACCGACGACACCGGCAACGACGCCCGCCGCACCGGCCTGACCGTCGGCGCCGAGGTCGCGGTGACCCCGGCGCTGACGCTCGGCGGCGGCCTGCGCCGGATCGAGGAACGTGGCCGCATCAGCGGCGCGCTCGCCACGCTCGGCGCCAACCCGAGTGCGGGCAGCTACTTCACCCCCGGCTCGGAAGGCGGCTTCAGCGGCGCGGGCAGCAGCACGCTGTTCAACCTCAACAATGCGCTGGCCACCACCGGCGCCGCGCCGGGCACGGTGCCGGATCTGGAGGCGACCACCGCCTTCGTCACCGCGTCGTTCAAGGCCACCGACCGGCTCACGCTGCGCGCGCTGGCCGAGGCCGACGTGACCGGCGACGAGCGCCACCGCGTCGAACTCGGCGCCAGTTACCAGCTGGCCGAGCGGACGCGGCTGTACCTGCGCGGCGAGTCGCAGACCGGGCTGTCCTCGCAGTACGCGCTCGACAGCGCGGCGCACAGCAACGCCATCGCATTCGGCATCGACGGCAGCTACATGGAAGGCGGCAACGTCTTCAGCGAATACCGGCTGCGCGACGCCAGCGACGGCCGTGCCTCGCAGGTGGCGACCGGCGTGCGCAATGTCTGGCATGTCCGTGAAGGCCTGGCGCTGACCACCGGGCTGGAGCGGCTGAAGATCCTCGACGGCACCGGCCAGAACGCCACCGCCGCAGCCCTGGGGGCCGACTACACCGCCAGCGAATGGTGGAAGGCGTCGGGGCGGCTGGAGTGGCGTCGGCTGGACGCCGTGTCCACGAACGTGACGCAGGATTCGTGGCTGTCCACGCTGACGCTGGTGCGCAAGCTCGACCGCGACTGGACCGCGCTGGCCCGCAACTACTACCTCGCCACCGACAACCATGGCGCCCGCCCGGATGGCTGGCAGGACCGCTTCCAGATCGGCTTCGCCTACCGGCCGGTGGACCACAACCGGCTCGATGTGCTCGGCAAGTATGAATACAAGACCGAGGACAACATCAACGCCACCGACGAGGCGCGCCGCGTCCACGTCGGCGCGCTGCAGGCCAATCTGCACCCGAGCCGCGTCTGGTGGGCCTCGGGCCGGGTGGCGGCCAAGGACGTGCGCGAGCGCTTTCCGAGCACGCAGGGCGGTGGCGACGACCGCTACCAGGCGTGGCTGCTCGGCGGGCGCCTGGTCTATGACGTGACCGAACACTGGGATCTGGGCGTGCAGGCGACGGTGATGCGCGGCAAGGCCGACGGGCAGAACGGCGTGTCGCTGCAGAAGTCGCTCGGCGTCGAGGCCGGCTACCTCGTCAGCACCAACCTGTGGCTGTCGGCCGGCTACAACTGGGCGGGTTTCAGCGACCGCGACCTGTCGAGCGACTACACCGCCCGGGGCGTCTACCTGCGCCTGCGCTACAAGTTCGATGCCGATCTCTGGGCCGGCAACAACCCCGACATCAACCGCAGCCTGCCGCGGTGAACGCGATGAAGTTGACGCACATGAAGAACAACACCTCCACCGTCTTCCCCCGCATGGCGCTGCGTCCCCTGGTGCTGGCCCTCGGCCTGCTGGCGGCAGCACCGCTTGTGCAGGCCGATGCCGCCACCGATGGCGCGCTGATGGCCGACCACCAGGGCTACAAGGCCCAGCAGGACGCGATCCAGGCCCTCAACGACACCGGCCGCCACCGCCTGGCCAGCTACCCGCTGGCCAAGGCGCAGTGCTGGCTGGATGTGAGCTTCCACGAATACACGCGCAACGACCGCTCGGCCTTCCCGCAAGGCGCATTCGACGCCTCGCGCGCGATCACCGACTTCCTCGCCCGCGGCGGTGCGCCCGGCGCAGCCGAGAATCCCGCGCAGCAGACGCCGCTGGTCAACGACGCGCTGCGCCTGCGCGAAGACCTCTGGGCCCAGGCCGGCACACTCAAGACCCACGCCGGCTGGCGCTGCGCCGAGCGGCTGGTGGCCTGCGGCGAGGTCGAACTCGTGCACGCCGGCAACGAGCACCGCCAGCAAGGCTGGCGCCACGCCAAGCCCTATGTCCAGATCGCCGAAGACCTGATCGGTGACGCCCGCCTGGCCGCCGAGGCCTGTCCGCCGCTGCCTGTTCCGGTGCCGCCGGTCGTGTCCAAGCCGGTGGATCCGCCGCCGGCTCCGCCCGTGGTGCCGGTGCCGCCGCCCGCCGTGGTGGTGCAGGAACGGATCGTCCTGAGCGCCAATGTGCTGTTCGCCTTCGACCGGCGTGGTCTGGCCGACCTGCTGCCCGAGGGCCGCGGCCAGCTCGACCAGCTGGTCGCCCGCCTGAACAGCGTCTACGCCCGGGTCGACCGGCTGGAGCTGGTGGGCCACACCGACCGGCTCGGCACCGAGGCCTACAACGCCCGGCTGTCCACGGACCGCGCCGAGACGGTCAAGGCCTATCTGCAGCAGCAGGGCGTGAAGGTGGACATCGTGGCGCAGGGCCGCGGGGCCGCCGAACCGCTGCCGCATGTCACCTGCACACAGCGCAGCCTGGCCCTGCTGGCGAAATGCCTCCAGCCGAACCGGCGGGTGGAGATCAGCATCACGGGTGTGCCGCGCTGAATCCTCCGGGAAAGCCGTTATGCTTCAGAACGATCGAGTACCATTTTCGACGTACTGCGACGTTCTGACATGGCGGTTCAAGGATGACAACCCAGATCTGGCACCAGGTGGTCCGGCAAGGCATTGAGGGCGCGACGGAAAACCCGCATGTCCTCGAATTGCTGCGCCACTGGGTGGCCTCCCGCCAGGACCGTCCGCGGGCGTCGATGGCGATGTTCCACGCCGGACGCTGGTCGGAGCTGTATCCGAAGATGATGCTGCTGCGGCGCGAAGGCGACGAGTTCGTCTACGGCCATTACGGCGCCGAGATCGCCCGGTACTCGCAGGGCGACATGACCGGCCGGCGGGTGTCCGACTTCGGTGGACGGCTGACCAGCTTCTTCCATGCCTGCTATGTCGAGGCGCTGGACTCGCACCAGCCGCTCTACACGGTCCATGTCTCGGACCGCTCGCTGACCGTCTTCACCTGGGAGCGCCTGGTCCTGCCGCTGCACAGCCCGGATGGCGAGGACTGGCTGCTGGTCTACGGCCACCCGCTGCAGACGCGCCACCAGCTGCTCGAATCCGTGCTCGATGCCACCAGCGATGCGCTGCTGGCGCTGCGCCGCGTGGGCGGAGCGGACGGCACCGACCTGGGCTGGATGGTGCTGGTGTGCAATCCACCGTTCATGGACATGTTCGGTGTTTCGCGTGCGGCGCTGGTCGGCTTTCTGGTGCACGAGGCACTGGCGGACTGGGCCGCGCTCAACATCGAGGCCGAGTGCCTGCTGACCATGCACTCGCGCGGCCACCGCTCGGTGACCCGGGTGCTGCTGACGAGCCAGAACGAGCTGCGTTACCTGGACATCCAGCTGCGGCCGCTGAAGGACGGTGTCGTCATCAGCCTGACCGACGCCACCGACTTGCACGAAGCCCAGAAGCGCCTGCGCCACCTGGCCTCCACCGACGCACTGACCGGGCTGGACAACCGCCGCGAGTTCGACGAGCAGTTCCGGCTGGAGGTGCAGCGTGCGCGCCGCTCGGGCGAGCCGCTGACGCTGGTGATGGCCGACATCGATGCCTTCAAGCCCTACAACGACCACTACGGACACGCTGCCGGCGACGACTGCCTGCGCCAGTTCGCGCTCATCCTGAAGTCGATCTTCGCCCGCGAGCTGGATGTCGTCGCCCGCTACGGTGGCGAGGAGTTCGCCATGCTGCTGCCGGGCACGGGTGTCGAGGGGGCGCTGAACCTCACGGAGCGGCTGCTGCTGCGGCTGGCGCGCGAGGCACTGCCCCATGCGGCCTCGCCGGTGGCCGAGGTCGTCACCGCCAGTTTCGGCGTCGCGGCCTTCCAGGGCCATGCGGGGGACGACGAGGTGCAGCTGCTGCGCCGCGCCGATGCGGCGCTCTACGAGGCCAAGCTGACGGGGCGCAACCGGGTGTGTCGGGCGCGGTGAGGGTGGGGTCTGGTTCTCCGACAAGAATCGATTCTTTGTGACGGGTCTTACGCGTGCTCGCTAGGCTGTCTGGCCCAGTTCAACAGGCTGAGTCCGACGACTGCCAGCGTCAGTCCGCCAAGGTAGATGGCGCCTGAGTTGGCGGTGAGTGCGCCGGGTGCCGATAGCGCCACGGTGCCGGCGGCCAGGCTGGCGGTGCCCATGTACAGCGGCACATGGCCGTAGGCCCAGAGCCGCAGGCGCCGCCCACCTACCGCGTCGGAGATGTGGCGTTCGCCCTGGCCCTTGACACGGTGAAAGTACAGCAACCACAGTCCGAAGCTCAGCGCCGCCCCCACCAGCGCGGCCACCGCCGACGACAGGTGCAGATGCTCGCCGTGGTCCAGTGCATGCACCACCGCGGCCATCCCCTCGCCCAACAAGATGATTGTGAACAAGCCGAATCGCTCTGGCAGGTGCTCCGGATGCGGTGGCACCGCCGCGGTCTGCCGCGCAACCAGCCATGGCGACGCCAGGTCCATCCCCAGCGCCAGACCCCAAGCCGCCCAGCGCAGCGCCTCGGCTGCGGCACCTGTCAGCCACAGCAGCGCCTGCACCGCGTACAGCACGGCGTACACCCTGATCAGCCCAGCGGCCCCGCGCCAACGCAGCTCGCCCAGGTAGGCCAGCATGAGCAGCACCTTGAATGCACCGATACCGCCGCCGAAGGCCCAGGCACGGTTGCCCAGCGGATCCGACACACCGTAGCCGATCAGTGCCACGGCCACGATCTGCAGGAAGCCCAGCCCGCGCTGCCGCCCGCTGTCGTTGTCGAAGCGCGTGGCGTGGAAGGTGTGGCCGAGCCAGCACCACCACATTGCCAGGAAGGCCAGCGCGAACACCAGCGCTCCGCCCAGGTCGTAGTGGTGCGCGTAGGCGCTTGAGAGTTGTGCCACCGCGACCACGAACACCAGATCAAAGAAGAGCTCGAACCAGGTGGCCTTGCGGCCTTCGGCGTGCCGGGGCAGATCGTCGTAGTTCGTCATCGGTAGCCCCTCAGCTCCGGCGCAGCAGTCCGAAGGCAAAGCGCCGGCCCATCCCCTGGCGGAGCGCCATGTGGATCCAGGTCATGGCGAACGGCTCCAGGTAGCGGGCGGCCATGAGCGGGCCCATGTCCACTGCCTCGAAGCCGATCAACGTGGCCAATGCCATCACGCGATGGCGTGCGTCGGCGTCGTCCCCACAGATGGGCATCATGGGCAGCCCGCCCGCGTAGGCCGCGTCGGCCATGTTGTCGGCACCGGTGCTGTTGAAGGCCTTGACCACCCGCGCGCCCCTGGCCTGCTGCGCCAGCACCTCGGCACCCGAGGTGCTGGTGCCCAGTGTCAGCCCGGTCAGGCCCGGCGCCAGCGGGTTGGTCGCGTCCACCAGCACCTTGCCCTGCCAGTCGGGCACGCTCTGCGCGATGCCCGCCGTGGCCGTGTGGGGAACGGCCAGGATGAGCAGGTCGCTGGCCGCGATGGCCTCTGCCGTACTGGTCAGGTGCGCCTTGTCGCCCAATGCCGCGACGGCCGCAGCGTACTTCTGCGGTTCCGGTACGCCGAATACGACGGTTTCGCCGCGACGGGTCAAGGCCTGGCCTAGCGCCACGCCGACGTTGCCCGCGCCAATGATGGAAATGCTCATGTCTTTCTCCCGGATGTGAACGGCATGTCGTGTGTCGCTGTGGTTAGATCCAGAGCGCCAGCCGCCACGTGAGCAGCGGCCTGGTGGAGCGCTTCAACGCCCCAGCGCCTCAACCACCAGTCGTGCGGTCTCCTCGCCCGAAAAGTTCTGCTGGCCGGTAATGAGGTTGCCATCGCGCACCGCGAACCCGCGCCACAGGCCGCCTTGCACGTAATTCGCACCCAGTTGCTTGAGTCGATCTTCAATGCGCCAGGGCATGATGTGGGTGCCGTGCGGGAGCATGTTGTAGCTCCACACTGCGTTGTCAGCGAAGTCCTCCTCGCAATTGGCAAAGCCGGTCACGGTCTTGCCCTTGGCGATCAGCTCGCCGTCCGGGCCCTTGGCGTAGGCCAACACGGCCACGCCATGGCACAGCGCGGCTGCAACCTTGCCCGCGCTGTGGAAGGCAGAGAACTTGGCATGCAGGTCGGTCGCCTGCTCGAAGTTGAACATCGGCGCCTGGCCACCGGCCACCACGATGGCGTCGAAGGCCGCGATGTCAATGTCGGCCGCCTTCTTCGTGTTGTCCACCAGAGCCTTCAATTCGGGTGTGTGAATGAAGCCCTGGCTGATCAGGTCGGTCCTGGAGTAGCCGCTGGCGTCGCTGGGGTCGCTCATGCCGTCTGCCTGGCACTTGCCGCCGGTGGGGCTGAACACCTCGACTGCGTAGCCGGCTTCGGTGAACACGTGGTACGGGTGGGTCAGCTCGCTCCACCAGAAGCCCACCGGCCAGCCGGTGGTGGTAGAGACGGCGGGGTTGGCGATGACGATGGCGACACGCTTGCGGGCGTTCGGGTTCAGCGTGTTGGGGTCTCTGAGGCTCATGGCGATCTCCGGGAAAGGATGAAAGGGAGTGATCGGGATGGAGTCTCCGACGTTTCGCCGACTGGATAAATCCAGCAGAATATGACTTTCTGTTGCCTGCAATGACAACAATGGAACTTGGCCACCTCGACATCTTCGTGAAGGTTGTTCAGACCGGCAGCTTCACCCGTGCGGCTGAACAGCTGCACAGCCAGAAGGCCCATGTATCGCGTGTGGTCAGCCAACTTGAGGCCGACTTGGGCGTGCGCCTGCTGGAGCGCACCACACGCTCGCTCTCGCTGACCGAGGTTGGGCGTGAGTTCTTCGAACGCGCGGTAGGCATTCTGGGGGCGGCCGAGGACGCACGGCGCGCGGTGCAGCAGGCGCAGGGCGAACCGCGCGGCACGCTGCGCCTGACTTGTGGCGTCGAATTCGGGATGCTCGCGGTCAATGGCTGGGTACGCGACTACCTGCGGAAGCACCCCAGCGTGAACGTGGACATGGAGATGACCGGGCGGGTTGTGGACATCGTGCACGAGGGCTTCGATCTCGCGATTCGGGTGGGCCCGCTGACCGACTCTTCCCTCGCTGTGCGCAAGCTGGGCGACCTGAAGTATGGGCTGTTCGCCGCTCCCGGTTATTTGCGGCGACAGCCTCGGCCCGTAGTCCCGCAAGACCTGGCGCAGCACGCGCTGATACGCTTTTCGGGCTCCCGCCAGCGCCTGGTCTGGGTCTTCACCCGGGGAACCGAGGTACGGCGAATCGAACCTGCTGCCCGCTTAAACGCCAACAACAGCTTCGCGGTCCGAGACGCCGCCATCGATGGTCTGGGCATCGGCCAACTGCCATGGTTATTGGCTGCTCCCTCGGTGGCAGCAGGCCTGTTGCATCCGGTCTTGGCCAGTTGGCAACTGCCTTCAGCGCCATCCCTTTCAAGGTGAGTCCCCCCAGAGTCGGTAAGCTGCAGGAAGGAAAGGCCAACAGGAGACTGAGATCTGGGAAGCGGTGATTGAGCGGTTCGAGCAGCAGACGCCGGCGAGCGTGATGGCGCGCATGGTTCTGGAGGAGGCGCTGCCGGCGCAGTGGATCGACGAGGTGTTCGAGGCGCACCGCGGGCAGCAGTACGCCAGGACGCTGATGTTCTCGACGGTGGTGGAGTTGATGACACTGGTGACGCTGGGGCTGAGGCCGTCGCTGCACGCGGCGGCCATGCAGAGCCGAAGTTTGCCGGTGTCGCTGGCGGCGCTGTACGGGAAGGTCAGCGGGACGAGGCCGGAGTTGCTCAGGGCGCTGGTGCAGGGCAGCGCGCAGCGGCTGGGGCCGGTGATGGGCAGCCTGGACAGGCCGAGGAGTTTGCCGGGGTGGAGGCTGAGGGTGGTGGACGGCAACCACCTGGGGCGCAGCGAGAAGAGGCTGGGGGTGTTGCGTGGTCGGCGTGGCGCGGCGCTGCCGGGGCACGCGCTGGTGGTGTACGACCCGGACGAGGCGCTGGTGCGGGATCTGGTGGCGTGCGAAGACGCGTACGAGAGCGAGCGGGTGGGGGTGATGCCGCTGGTGGCGGGGGCCGAGCCCGGGGATCTGTGGGTGGCCGACAGCCACTTCTGCACGCGCGCACTGCTGCAGGGCTGGCAGGACGCGGCGGCGAGCTTCATCGTGCGTGAGCATGGGCGCCACCCGAGGGTGGGCGAACGCGGGGCGTGGAGCGAGGCGGTGCGCATGGACACGGGCTGTGTGCGGGAGTGCGCCATCACGCTGCGGGCCGTGCGCGGGCAGGCACAGCCCTGCACGCCGTGGCGCTGCATCGAGATCGAGCTGGACGAGCCCACCGAGTCGGGCCGCACGACACTGAGGCTGTGGAGCAATCTGCCCGCGACGGTGGAGGCGACCACGATCGCTGCGCTGTACCGCAAGCGCTGGCGCATCGAGGGCCTGTTCGGGCGGCTGGAGTCGGTGCTCGACAGCGAGATCAAGACCCTGGGGCACCCGCGCGCGGCGCTGCTCGGGTTCACCGTGGCGGTGCTGGCCTACAACGTCCTGGCGCTGCTGCAGGCGGTGATCGAGCAGGCGCACCGGCCCGCCCTGCCCGAGCTGGAGGTCTCCACCTTCCATCTGGCGCAGCACGTCAAGCAGGGCTTCGAGGGCCTGCTCGTGGCGGTGCCGGCCCAGTGCTGGTCCGATCGGGCCGAGCCTTCGCCCGAACGCCTGGCGCGGCGCCTGCTGGAGCTGGCCATGCACCTGCCGGCCAAGAAGCTCGCCACGGCCAAGCGCGGGCCCAAGGTGGCCGCCTCCAAGGGTTGGGTCGATGGCCGAACTGCCCGATCTCATTTCTCCACCGCTCGACTTCTCAAGGCTTCCGGGCGATCACCTTGAAAGGGATGGCCTTCAGCGCCAGTGCATGGGGTGTTCGCCAGCGCCCGCTACCTGACCCCCAAGGTCAGAGCCTTCATAGACCTCGCCGTGACTGCCTTTGCCGATGTGACCAAGAATTCGTCGAACACCGTTGATGAGAGCGACTGACAAAGCCAAGAAGAGGATCCCAAGTCGTTGATTTGCACAGGGCCTGATGCCGTGTGAGACGCTCTGACCTTGCCCTCGGAAACCGTCTCCCATGCTGAGTGATGCAATGTCAGCAAGGAGAACGGAAATGACGAAGCCGAAGACTGCGCCAAGGGCGCGCTACACGTTGGAGTTCAAGCAGGAAGCGGTGCGCCTGGTCGAGGGCGGGCAGAGCATCGTGGCGGCGGCCCGTACGCTGGGCGTGGTCGATCAGACCTTGTTCAACTGGGTCAAGGCCAAGCCGATGCACGCCCAGACGCGCGGTGGCTACGGCTGGCCGCGGACCTGGACGAAAGCGGGCGCCAGGCCAAGGATGAAATCATGGCCTGGATGCTCTGGTACAACCGGGTGCGATTGCACTCGACGCTGGCCTATGTCAGCCCGATGCAGTTCGAAGAAAACTGGCTCGCCGGCCAACCCCGGCAAGCCAGTGCGTAGTCCAGCTATGGGATACGGAATCCCGGGGCAAGGTCAGTTCTGCGTCCGTCACGCCTGCTGCTGCATCGCCTGCTGCGCCGCACGCGCCAGGAAGCCAGAACGGGTCATGTGGTGCGCCGCTACCCATGCGTCGATCCGCTTCACCAGGTTGGCGGGCAGGCTCACGTTCAGCCGCACGGCACGGCCCTCGATGCGGCTCAGGTCGAGGTCCACCAGCAACCAGACGCCGTCCCGGTACTGCGGGTCTTGCGCCAGCCGCTCCATCGGGGTCGGCGCCGGTACAGCGTCAGGCTCGCCGTGAAAATGCGCCTGCACCGCCTCCTGCACCGCAGCGGGCAACCCTTCCCACTCGTCGGCCGCCGCGAAGCAGCCGGGGAAGTCGGGGAAGGTGACGCCGTGGGCGTGTTCGGCGTCACCCATGTGGACGTAGACGGGGTACAGCATGGAGGCTCCTTGAGAAGGGGTTCACAGCCCGGCCTGTGCCAGGATGCTGCGCACGGTGGGCATCGGAAGATCCTTCTTCGGATGTGGCACCGTCACCTTTCCGGGCTTGCTGGGGTGCTTGAACTGGTGATGCGAGCCGACGACATGCACCAAGAACCAGCCATCGGCCTTCAGTCGCTTGATGATGTCGGCGCTTTTCATGCCTCATCATACACAACGATACACACGATGAAGTGCTGTGAGTGCTCTCAGTGCTGTCGTTTCGGCCTGGGTGGCGACCCCTGTTTCAGCCGATGTGCGCAGGCGTCACGCGGCCCGGATCGGGATCACCTGCGCCCCGTCCCGCAGCCGGTCCAGCTAGTCCGCCCACGTCTGCATCATCTGCCGACGCTGCTCCATGAACTCGGCCCGGTCATGGGCCATGCCCAGCGGCACGGACTTGCCGTGCGCCAGCTGCGCCTCGATCACGTCGGGGCTGATGCCCGGCAGGCGCTCGATGATCAGCGTGCGCGCCATCGCTCGGAAGCCGTGGGCGGTCATGTCCTCGTTGCCGTAGCCCATGCGGCGCAGCGCGGCCCGGGTCAGTGGCTGGCCGGCGTACCCGTCGATATCGCGCAGCAGCGCCCCCCGTGCCTCGACCTTGCGCAGCGTGTCCAGCAGCAGCGGTGCCGACACATCCGCCAGCGGTAGGGCGCCGATCCAGGGGAACAGATCCTTCTCGCTGCAGCGCAGCCACTGCGCGGCGTGGTTCTCGCTCCACCCGTCCACCTTGGTGGCGTGGAACTCTCGCGCCACCAGCTCGAAGGTGGTGGCCGTGCTGGCGCTGCTGATGGCCTTCTCGACCCTGCGCGCCTGCACCGGATCCGTGCCGGCATCGCGGGTCTTGCGCGCCCGGTCCCGGCCATCGCGCGCAGCTTTCAGGCTCACGTCCAAGTACAGCCCCCCGGCGTCCGCCAGACGGGTCCGAAGCTTGTCGGTCGGGCAGGTGGCATTGCGGCAGGCGGGATCGGTCAGCATGGGGAACGGTACCTTTGTTCCCCCGGATGTTCCCCCGCTTGCCATGCGCTGTGAAGCGTCGTCGTGATCGGTCGTGCGTCGCTGGTTTGGTCCCCCCGACAGGAATCGAACCTGTATCTGGCGCTTAGGAGGCGCCCGTTCTATCCATTGAACTACGGGGAGGCGGGGGAAGGCGCGACGGCGGGGCGCGTCTCGGAGCCGGGCATTGTAGCCTGCGACCCCCACTTCCACGTCCAGATCAGGTCGAGCGCGTTTTCCGCGCCGGACTGTGCCCGCAGCGTGAAGCGCTGCGCCGCGCGGTAGATGAGCTGCCAGGTGCCGCTGGCGGCGTTCAGGCTGCGCTCGTAGCCGACGTACCAGCGCCGGCTGATCTGCTTGCCCAGCGTGACCACGGTTTCGCGCGTGTCGCCTTCGCCGTCCTGGCGCACCGAGAGCTGGTCCAGTCCGATGCGCTCCACCAGGCCCGGGCTGTCGCTTTCCCCCGCGATCAGCGCATAGGCGGCGCGCTGCAGCAGGGCCAGGTCGGTGCGGCCGAGGCCGTCGGAGGCGCGGCCGAGGATCAGCCAGGACAGCCGGTCGGTGTCGGTCATGGCCGGTTCGCTGAACAGGCGGATGCGCGGGTTCTGCGCCGTGCCGGTGACGGTGACCCCGACGCGCATGTCCTCCAGGTCGGGCCGGATCGCCTCGATGTCGAGCCGCGGGTTTTCCGCGACGCCGGTGAAGGCGATCACCGAGCGCTCGATGCGCAGCTTCTGGCCGTAGGCGGCGTAGGTGCCGTCGACGGCGCGGATGTTGCCGTGGATGGCCAGCCGGTTGGCGGGGCTGGTCAGCCGCAGCTCGCCGGCCAGGCGGGTGCTCAGGCCACGTCCGCGCAGCATGAAAGCCTCGCCCAGGTCGGCGCGCAGGTCGAGCGTGGTGGTGCGGCGGCTGGCGCTGGCGGTCTCACGACTGCGCGGGTCGCCGCGGCCGCGGTCCACGTCGACATCGTCGGCCAGGGCCGGCGCGTCGCTCTGCGTGAAATCGAAGCGGCCTTCGTCGGCCCGCACACGCCCCTTCAGCTGCGTGCGCTGGGCGTCGAGCACGAGGTCGGCCTCGCCGCTGACGACGAGCTTGCGGTCCACCCGCTGCAGGGCCGCGAAACGCTCGGCGGTGACCTTCAGCGCCAGGCGCGGCGCTGTGCCGAGCGTGGCTTCGCCGCGGGCCGCCAGCGTGCCGGCGCCGGCGCGCACGCTGAACTCGTCGATGCGCGCTGCGTCGCCGTCCAGCCGCACCTTCAGCCGGGCGTCGGCCCAGTCGACCCCCTGGAGCGTGTTGCGCACGGCGATCTGGCTGCCGTTCAGCTCGCCGCTGAAGGCGGGGGAGCCGAAGCGGCCGCCGACCCGTGCCTGCGTGGCGAGTTGCCCGGACAGGCGCCAGCCCGGGGGCAGCCAGCGGCCCCAGTTGCCCAGCTGGGCGATCTGCAGGTCGATCTGGCCGGCGACCGGGGCGTCGGCTGCAGGCCAGAGCGCGTTGCGCTCCGTGCGCACGGTCTGCTGGCCGTTCAGGCTGCCGAGGTTGCCGCCGGACACGCGCTGGGTGAGCTGCCAGACGCCGTCGGCGGCGTTCAGGCGCAGCTGCAGGTCGGCCAGGCCGAGACGGCGCGGGCCGGTGTTGAGGTCGGGGTCTTCGACGCTGAGGTCGCCACTGTCGCGCTGCAGGGCGATGTCGGCGGTGAACTGCTCCGGCGTGGACTGCAGCGCGATGCGCCCGCCCAGTGTCAGGTCGCCGCCCCAGCCGAACTCGGGCTGTGCCCGCGCCAGCAGCGGCGCCACCCGCAGCGGCACGAGCCGGCCGCGCAGGCCCATCTGCGGCGCGCTGCCGCCGCGCCAGTCGGCGCCGTCGAGCAGGAACTGGGCATCCAGCAGCGTCAGCCGGCTGGCTCCGAGCTGGACGGCCAGGCCGCTGCTGTCCTGCACGAGGCTGAGCGGTGCCGATTCCAGCTGCAGCAGCGGAGCGGCGGGCACGGAGGGCACAGAGCCCGTGGACGCTGGCAGTTCACGCACGTCCATCTGCGCGAGCTTGCCACTCCAGCGCAGGCCGTCCACGCGTCTGGCCAGCGCCGCGCCGAGGTCATCGCCCAGACCGCCGTCGAGTGCGAGCAGCGCCTGCAGGCGGCGGACGGGCTGGTCGGCGCGGGGACGTGCCTCCAGCTGGCTGCGCAGCTGGAGCTGGTGGCTGGCCGCAGTGCCCTGGGTGCGCAGGGCGAGCGCGGTCAGCGTCTGGCCGCCCGCCTGCAGCGTGCCGACATCGGCCACGAGATCGACCGCATCCCCGGGCAGGGTGCCGAGCTTCCAGCGTGCGTCCAGCCCCTGCAGCTCGGCTTGCGGCAGGCGCAGGCGGGTGCTGCGCAGCTGGCCGGTGCTGCGCACCTGCGGCCAGCGCCCGCGCAGCTCCAGCGTGCCCTGGCTGTCGCCGCTAAGCTGGGTGGTCGAGCCGGCGAGTTTCCACCACGGGTCGAGGCGCTCGGGGGCCGTGCTGTTCCACTGCAGGGTCCAGTGGTCTTCGGCCGGGTTCTGGGTGAGATCGCCTGCCAGGTGCAGTTCGGTGGCGTCGGGTGCGCCAGCGGCGGCGCCGGCGGTGGCCTTGAGATCGAGGCTCCATTGCGGGGACTGCGGGGCATTGCCCGTGCTGGTGCGGGTCTGAAGCTTGAACTGACCTGCCAGCGGAACCCCTGCGACCAGACTTGGCGCGAGCTGCAGATCGGCTCGGCCGGTGATCTGGGCCAGTCCGGCCACGCCCGCTGCGGGGAGGGTGGGCAGGCGCAGGTCGGCGTCGAGTCGACCGCCCAGCCGGTGGCTGCCGCGTGGCCCGAGCGACGGGGTCTCGCCCGGCCACCACAGGCCGGGATCGAAGGCCTCCAGCTCGCTCTTGAGCTGGACCAGCCAGTGGGCATCGACCTGCTCGGCATGGCCGCTGGCGTCGAGTCGGGCCGCGCCGCTGCGGGCCTGCAGCTGCGCCAGGTCGATGCGCTGGGGCGTGGCCTGGGCCTGTAGCAGCAGCCGCACCTCGGGCAGTCCGGCGCCGACCAGCTGCCCGCGCAGGTCGGTGTCCAGCGTGAGCCGGCGGCCTGCGTCGGGGTTGTCACCGAGCGACTGGCCATAGGTCAGCGTGAGGGGGCCGCTCACCTGCACCGCAGGGGCGCGGGTGTCGAGCCGCGCGGGCTGCAGATCCTGCCAGGTGCTGCTCAGGGCGGCGTCGAGGCGGCGCTGGCCGCCTGCGCCGCTCAGGGTCCAGCGGCCGCTGCCCAGCACGGTGCCCGCGGGTGCGCTGCCGTCGTGCAGGCTGACGAGCAGTGCGTCGAGCGTGCCGGTGTCCGGGTTGCGCAGCTCACCGCTGGCGGTGAGCTTGACGGTGTCGAGCGGCACCAGACGCTGTGTCCAGGGGCCGGGACGCAGGTTCTGCAGATCGACCTGCAGCTGCAGGCGCTGCTGGACCGTGCCGGTGCGGGGGCGCTGGTCGAGGTGGGCGTCGATCTGGCCGGTCAGTGCGGTCCTGGGCAGACCACTGGCGAAGGGCGCCAGGTCGAGCGCCTGCAGCCGGGCCTGCAGGTGGCTCAGGGGCTGCGGTTGTTCGAGGCGGATCTCGGCTTGCAGGTCGAGCGACTGGCCGCGTCCGACGAGCCGGGTGTCGACGGCGATCTGCCGCAGCGGGCCGTGGGCGCGCAGGTCGACGCGCCAGTCCTGCGCCAGCGGGGTCGGTGTCGCCGCGGCCTGGGCCGCCGCGTCCGGCGTCAGCACCAGCCGCATCTCCAGCGGCATCGGCGCATCGGCGCCCACGCTGGCCAGTCCGTGCAGCGCCAGGCGGTCCCAGCGCAGCTGCAGCGCATCCACCCGGTGGACCCCGCCACGGCCGGCCTGCAGGCTCAGCGCGGCGCTCAGTCCGCGCACCGGGCGGTCCCGCAGGGCATCCACACTCAGCCGGTCGATGCGGACCTTGCCGATCTGCACGGCGATCGGCAGGTTCAGTGCCGTGGGCAGCACGGGCGGGGCGTCGCTGCCGGCGCTGCCCTGCAGGTCGAGGTGGCCGATGGAGAGCTGCGCCAGGCCCAGCAGCGGCGCCTTGCCGTCCGGCCAGCGCAGCTGCACGCCGCGCCAGCGGAGCTGGTCGATCTGCAGCACCTGCCGGTCGTTCAGCCGGTAGCGGAGCTGATCGGCATCGAAATCGTCGAGCAGGCAGCCGCGCACGCCGCGGCTCTCCAGCCCCGGCACCAGGCCGAGCAGCCAGCGGCTTCCGGCTTCAGAGCCCAGCGCGGCGTACAGCCCTGCCGCCAGTCCACAGACGAGCAGCACCAGCAGCACCAGCGGCGACCAGAACCAGCGGGACCAGCGCACAGCACCGGCCGGGGGAGCAGGCGGGGGAGGCGGGGGAGGGCGGACCGGATCCATCGTCAGAACGTGATGCCGACACTGAAATGCAGCCGCACCTTGCGCACCTGCTGCCCGTACGCCAGGTCCATGCGCAGGGCGCCGACGGGGCTGCGCCAGCGCAGGCCGACGCCGTAGCCCAGCGCGGCGTTGAGCGTGTTCCAGCTGGCTGCGGCATTGCCGACGTCCACGAAGGTGGCGCCCCACAGCGCCGGCATGCTGCGCAGGAACGGCCGCGCCAGCTCCACGCTGCCGACCACCGCCACCCGGCCGCCCACCGCCGCCCCCGTGGCGTCCAGCGGGCCGAGGCTCTGGTAGGCATAGCCGCGCACCGCGTCGTCCCCGCCGGTGCGGAACAGCAAGGAGTAGGGCACCGCCACGTCGGCGGCAGAGAAGATCTGGCCGATCTGCAGCCGGCTGGTGCTGTACCAGTTCTGACTGAGCGTGGTGTAGTGCGTCAGGCGTCCGTTGACCCGGCCGAACACGCCGCCGCGCTGCACCGTGGCGAAGGAGCGGCCGAGCGCCGTGTCGAGCGACAGGCTCAGGCCCTGGGTCGGCAGCAGCGGGTGGTCGAGCTGGCGCCAGATCCACTGGTAGTTGCCGCTGACGGCCGAGGTGTCGTCCACCCGCAGGCCGGTGGCCAGGCTGCGGGTGAGCGAGCGCTGCCACTCCAGGTAATACAGGCGCTCCAGCCGCTGGTCGTCCTTGCTGCGGCCGAGGCGGGCACGCTGGCTGGTGACATCGAGCCCGCTGGCCTCGGTCCGGCTGACCGATGCCGACAGCAGGTTGCGGTAGGGGCCGGGCAGCGGGTGGGAGGTGAGGTCGATCGCGGCCTGCTGATCGGTGCGGCCGAGCTGGAACTTGCTCTTGGCCTGCCAGGCAAAGCCGAGGAAACGCTGGTGCAGGTGTTCGAGCGTGACCCGCGGCCCCGTGTTGTCGGACACACCCAGCCCCAGCGTGGCCTGCTGCAGCGAACGCTCGCGCACCCGGACCACCACCGGCATCGCACCCGCCTGGGCCGGGTCCGGCTCCATCTCGATGGCCACGCTGTCGAACAGCGCCGACTTGACCAGCCGGTCCTGGTAGTCGAGCAATGCCTGCTCGCGCAGCGGCTCGCCGGCGGTGAAGGTCTGCAGCGCACGCACCGTGTCGGCGTCCACATGGTCCAGCCCGCTGACCTCCACCGCGCCGAAGCGGTAGAGCGGTCCGCTGTCGGCCACGAGGAACAGCGTGGCACGGTCGTCGGCGGTGCGCACCTGGGCCACCGTGCCGCTCCAGGCGGAGGTGGCATAGCCTTCGGCGCGCAGCAGCGCGAGCACTTGGCTCTTGGCGCTGCCCCAGCGGTCCTGTGTGTAGACCTCGTCCGCGGGCAGCGACCAGCGCAGGCGGGCGCGGGCCACGAGCTGCGCCGCGTCGGCATCACCGGCCTCGGCGCTGACCGACAGCGGCCCTTCGAATTCCAGCCGCGCCTGCGCCACCCGTGTCAGCGGTCCCGGCTCGACCAGCAGCCGCAGCGCGATCACCTGGCCATCGTCACGGGCCTGGGTGCTGACCTTGGCGTTGAAGTGGCCGACGGTTTCGAGCAGGGCGCGGGCCTGGGCAGGGGCGGCCTGGCGCAGCCGCATCAGCTCGCCGCGGGGCACACGGGCGGTGTCGGGTGTGGCGAGGTAGCGCGAGAGGTCGAGGTAGCGCGACAGCAGCGCGCGCAGCTCCGCGGGGGCGGCGATGTCGAGTGTCCAGGTGACGTCGCGCGTGTCGACCTCGTCTTCCGCGGCGGCGACGGGTGCCGGGTCGGCGGTGGTGGCCCCGGGCGATGCGGCATCCTGGGCCAGGGCTGGAGCGCCGGTGGCGAGCAGTGTCGCCAGCAGCAGGGGCCCGCGCCATCCCGGTCCTGCATTCATTTCGACAGCAGCCGCATGGCCTGTTCCAGCCCCGCCAGCGACAGCGGGAACATGCGCTGGCTCATCAGCTGCTGGATCATCGCGATGCTCTGGCGGTATTCCCAGACGCCGGGCGGCTCCGGGTTGATCCAGGCGAACTTCGGGAAGGCGTGGGTCAGGCGCTGCAGCCATTCGGCGCCCGGCTCCTCGTTGTTGTACTCGACGCTGCCGCCGCGCTGCACGATCTCGTAGGGGCTCATCGTCGCGTCGCCGATGAAGATCAGCTTGTAGTCCTTGTTGTACTTGCGAATGATGTCCCAGGTCGGGAACTTCTCGGTGTAGCGGCGGCGGTTGTTCTTCCAGACGAAGTCGTAGACGCAGTTGTGGAAGTAATAGAACTCCAGGTGCTTGAACTCGGTCTTGGCGGCGCTGAAGAGTTCCTCCACGCGGTGGATGTGCTCGTCCATCGTGCCGCCCACGTCCATCAGCAGCAGCACCTTGACCTTGTTGTGGCGCTCGGGCACGAGCTTGATGTCGAGCAGGCCGGCGTTGGCGGCGGTGCAGTGGATGGTGTCGTCGAGATCAAGCTCTTCGGCCGCGCCTTCGCGGGCGAAGCGGCGCAGGCGTCGAAGGGCCACCTTGATGTTGCGGGTGCCGAGTTCGAGGTTGTCGTCGTAGTCGCGGAAGGCGCGCTGGTCCCAGACCTTGACGGCGTTCTTGTTCTTGCCGGCGCCGCCGATGCGGATGCCCTGCGGGTTGGTGCCGCCATGACCGAAGGGGCTGGTGCCGCCGGTGCCGATCCACTTCGAGCCGCCGGCGTGGCGCTCCTTCTGCTCCTCGAAGCGCTTCTTGAGCGTCTCCATCAGCTCGTCCCAGCCCATCTTCTCGATCTTGGCCTTCTCCTCGGGGCTCAGCTCCACCTCCAGCGTCTTGCGCAGCCAGTCCAGCGGCACCTCCTGCGTGAAGTCGGTCAGCATCTCCACGCCCTTGAAGTAGGCCGAGAAGGCGCGGTCGAACTTGTCGAACTGGACCTCGTCCTTGACCAGCGTGGTGCGCGCCAGGTAGTAGAACTTGTCCACCGACGGGCCACCGTCGTCGTCGATCACGCCGGCCTGCAGCGCTTCGAGCAGGGTCAGGTACTCGCGGATCGAGACCGGCAGCTTGGCGGCCCGCAGGGTGTAGAAGAAGTCGATCAGCATGGTGGAGTCTCCGCAGGCACTGCAGGCACCGCAGGCGTGCCCGACTGGCAAGTCTAGGACAGCCGCGCCGTTCGGGACCGATTCAGGTCGAAATGCGCAGCCTTTGTCAGGCTCATCGCCGCCTGCACCGCCTGCAGAGCTGCCTACAGTCAGCAGCATCATCCCCTTCTGCCGAATCTGTCCATGTCGAACACTCCGCCCGCGGCCTTCCCGCGGGGCTTCACCTTGGTCGAAATGCTGGTGACGGTGGCCGTGTTGAGCATCCTGGGCATGGTCGCACTGCCATCTCTGAGCGCGTTCTCGGCGCGCAACCGGGTCTCGGCGCTGTCGTCCGATTTCGTGTCCTCGCTGGCACTGGCGCGCACCGAGGCGGCGCGGGCGGGCCTGTCCGTGTTGGTGCTGCCGGCCGATGGCGGAGTGACCGGCAATGAATTTGCCCAGGGCTGGAACCTGTACCTGGACCGCAACGGCAACGGCACCGCCGACACCGGCGACACCCTGCTGCGCACCTATCCTGCGCTGCCCGCCGCGCTGAAGCTGCAGGGCACGTCGGCGATCCGCTTCACCGCGCTCGGCTACCTGACACCGGCGGCCGCGGTGGAGTTCAAGCTCTGTCCGAGTGCGGGTCTGCCCGATGGCGTGCAGATCACCGTGCCGCCGAACGGTCTGGCCGATGTGGCGAGGATCACCACATGCACCTGAGCGTGAACCTGAGCGTGAACCTGAGCATGCGTGTGCGTTCGCCAGCACGGCGCCGTTCTGGCTTTGCGCTGGTCGAGGTGCTGGTGACGGTCGTGGTGCTGGCGGTGGCGGCGCTGGGCTATGCGGCGCTGCAGTTGCGGGGCCTGTCGACCAATTCCAGCGCCATGTGGCGCAGCAAGGCGACCGTGCTGGCCTATGAGGCGGCCGACCGCGTGCGCGCCAACGCACCCGGTGCTGCGGCCGGTCAGTACAACAACCTGCTCAACCCGGCCACGACCTCCGCCTGCACGCTGACCAATGTCTGCAGCGCGGCCCAGATGGCGGCGCGCGACTTTGCCCAGTGGCGCACTGCGGTGGGCTCGGCCCTGCCGGGCGGCTCCGGCGTGATCTGCCTCGACAGCTCGCCCGACGACGGCACGACGGCCTCCCCCGCCTGCGACGGCAGCGGCGGCCAGATCGCGATCAAGGTGTTCTGGAGCGAGCGTGGCGTGGCCTCCCGCTTCGTCAACGTGGTGCGGCCATGACGCGACGCCTACCCCGCAGGAGTCTGGTGCGCCGCCCGCGTGGCGTGACGCTGGTCGAGCTGATGGTGGCGATGGTGCTGGGGCTGTTCCTCGTCGGCGTGATGGGCATGGTCTTTCTGGGCAGCAAGGGCACCTTCCAGGCGCAGAACCATGTCTCGCGCCTGCAGGAGAGCGCGCGTTTCACGGTGGACACGCTGGCGACCGACCTGCGCATGTCGGGCTTCCGTGGCTGTCGCGGCACAGGCGCGGCCACGCCGGTGGGCAATGTGCTCAACACGCCGACCGACTTCCTCTACAACTTCGGGGCGGGTCTCTGGGCTTCTCGCCACAGCGGATCTGCCTGGGTGCCCGCGCTGGATGCGGCGATCCGCAGCCCGGCGCTGGTGCCGGCGCCGGACAGTGCCGGCGATGTGCTGACCGTGCGGCGCACCACCGGCCCCGGCTGGGCGCTGACCGCCGAGATGGCCAGCCCCACCGCCGCGCTGAGCGTGACCCCGACCGGCGCCATCACGGGCCGTGACCTGCTGCTCGTGTCCGACTGTGCCGGGGCGGTCGTCTTCCAGGCCACCAACAACAGCCCCGGACTGGACGGCTCGATCGAGCACAGCGCCAGCGTCACCGCCACGCCGGGCGTGAGCACTGGCAGCCTGGGCCGGGTGTTCCTGCAGGATGCGATGGTCTATCGCCTGACCACGGTCACCTACTACCTCGCCGCCAGCGCCCGTCCCGGCAAGACCGGACAGCGTGCCCTGTGGTCCTACACCACGCCGGCCTACGACGGCACGGTGCAGCCGCAGGAGCTGGTGACCGGGGTCGAGGCCCTGCGGGTGACGCTGGGGCTGGACAGCAATGACGATGGGGCTGCCGATGCCTATGTGCGGCCGGCCGAGGTCACCGACTGGCGCCAGGTGGTGACCGCGCAGACCGAGCTGCTGCTGGCCAGCACCGAGGACAACATCAGCAGTGCCCCCCAGCCCTACACCTTCGATGGAACGACCGTCACCCCGACCGACCGGCGCCTGCGCACGGTGGTGTCGACAACCGTGCAGGTACGCAATGCGCTGCGCTGACCGCGAAGGCGGCTTCTCGCTCCTCACCATCCTGATGATGCTGGTGGTGCTGGCATCGCTGGCGCTGGCCGGCATGAACTCCAGCCTGGTGCAGGAGCGCATGGCCGGCAATGCCCGCGACCGCAACATCGCGCTGCAGGCCGCCGAGGCGGCGCTGCGCGATGCCGAGGCCGATGTCGAGGCGAACCTCGGCATGGATTCGGCCTTTGTGGCCAGCTGCACCGGCGGGCTGTGTCGTCCGCCGTCGATGACTTCGGCTTCTCCCACGTCCCGCCCGCTCTGGCAGACCATCGACTGGGGGGCCTCGGCGGGCAAGACCCGCGCCTACGGCAGCGTCACCGGGGCCACGGCCTTGCCCGGCGTGGCCAGCCAGCCGCGCTACTTCATCGAACAGCTGCCACCGCTGCCCCCCCCGGCGGGTCAGTCCGCCAGCCTGGCGCAGTCGGTCGATGACGCGCCGCAGGCCTTCCGCATCACGGCACGGGGGGTCGGCGTGCGGGCCTCGACGGTCGTCGTGCTCCAGTCCACCTACATCAAGCAATGAGCTGTCCATGAACCCCACTGCATTGGCTGTCAACCCAGGCGATCCGAGGGTGCTGACGCACGCCGGTCGGCGCGCATGGTGCCTGCTGCTGCTCGGGTGCGTGCCCCTCACCGCGCCGGCCCAGACCATCAGCTTCGCGCAGAAGCCGCCCTACCTCTCCACCGGCGTGCAGCCGAACCTGCTGGTCATCTACGACAACTCGCAGTCGATGGAGGCGGTGATGCCCGGCGGCAACCGCACGACCTTCGTCGATGTCAACACCCGGGGCAACATCGCCCGGCAGGTGCTGCGCGACAGCATCGCGGCCTACCAGAACAGCTTCCGCTGGGGCCTGGCCACCTTCGACGCGACCACGCCCTACGTCCTGGACTACAGCCAGTACGGCTACCCGCCGCCGATGATCCTGTACTACTCGGACAAGGTGACCGGTCTGGGCAGCATCCGCCAGCCGGTGCAGACCACCTCGGCGGCACACCTGGCCACCCTGAACAGCCTGCTGGCGAACCACACGGCCAATGCCGCGACCACCGAGGTCAAGAACTCGACCTGGGCAACACCGCTGGCCGGTGCGATCGAGACGGCCGGCAAGTATTTCGGCAACAAGCTCAATGCCACGCCGACCCCGATCACCGACAAGAGCTGCCAGCGCCAGTTCGTGGTGCTCGCCACCGACGGCGATCCCAATTACAGCAAGGGTGCCTACCGCTACAGCACGGACGCCGAGCTGCGCAACACCAAGAAGGCCGATGGCACCTGGACCTACAGCCCCGCCACGGTCGAAGTGATCGACGAGATCCAGAAGTTGCGGGCCACCACGGTGAACAATCTGGCTGCGGTGAACGGCACCTATGACGTGCAGACCTACATCGTTGGCATGGGATCGGCCTTCGAGAACGAAAGCTCGGTGGCCGGCATGAACCGCATGGCTGCAGTCGGGGGCACCGGCGCGGCCTATCTCGCCAATGACCGCGCTTCGCTGACGGCGGCGTTCGCCGCCATCAATGCCGACATCACGGCCCGCACGGCGTCCTCGGCGAGCGTGGCGTTGAACGCGGGGGCCTGGAGCAATGGCTCGGTGGCGTACCTGGCGCGATTCAACTCGGGTGACTGGTCGGGGCAGCTTCAGGCGTACTCGCTGCTGGCCTCCGGGGCCACCGCGACAACTCCGCTCTGGGACGCCGCCCAGCGCCTCAAGCTGCAGCACTGGAGCACCGGCCGCCAGATCCTCAGCTACCGCCCGTCGTCCGCCCTCGGCAGCCGCGGTGTCGCCTTCCGCTGGCCCGCCAATCCCGCGAGCACGACGGCCACCGAAATCCCCGCCGCCATGGTCACGGCGCTCAACCGCAATGGTGCGGGCACGGCGGACACGGCCGGCGCGGCCCGCCTGCAGTACCTGCGGGGCGACACCAGCCGCGAGCTGCGCAACTGCGCGACCTGCACCGGCCCGGCGCCCTTCCGCAACCGCCCGACCACGGTGCTGGGCGACATCATCAACTCGACGCCGCTCTACCTCGCCAGCGGCGGCCGCTACGTCCGCGATGGTGCCGAAGCCACCGCCTATGCCACCTACCGCACGGCACGCGCCGCGATGCCCCCGATGGTCTACGTCGGTGCCAACGACGGCATGCTGCACGGATTCAACGCCAGCACGGGCGACGAAGTCTTTGCCTACGTGCCGGCCATTGCCGCAGACCGTCTGGCCGCCCTGCCGGAGCAGGGCTATGGACACCACTACAGCGTGGACGGTCCGCTGGTCGGCGGCGATGTCTACTACGGCGGGGGCTGGAAGACGGTGCTGATCGGCAGCCTCGGCGCAGGGGGCAAGGGACTCTATGCGCTGGACGTGAGCAACCCCGCCAATTTCACCGAGTCCCAGGCCAACAAGGTCGCCCGCTGGGAGCTGGATGGCTCGAACGCCACGGTCGGCCACATCCTGCAAGCCCCCCTGCTGACCCGCACCCGCGACGGCAAATGGCGTGCGCTGGTCGGCAATGGCTACAACAGCAGCAACGGCGTGGCGGTTCTGATGGCCATCGATGTGGAGACGGGACAGTCCGTCAACCTCAGCACCGGCGCCGGCAGCGCCACCACGCCCAACGGCCTGACCGGCCTGGTCGGGCTGAGCAGCGGCAACAACGGCGTGGTCGATCTGGTCTACGGCACCGACCAGCAGGGCAATCTCTGGAAGTTCGACCTGTCGGCCACCGACCCGACCAGCTGGAAGGTCGCCTACGGCACTGCAGCGGCTCCGGCACCGCTGTTCACCACCGCCAGCGGCCAGCCCATCACCGCGCGCCCGGATGTGACCCTGCATCCAGAAGGCGGCTACCTTGTCACCTTCGGCACCGGCATGTACCTGGCCAGCGCGGACACGTCGAGCACGGCCACGCAGGCGCTCTACGGCATCTGGGACAAGGGCGCGCCGGTGACGGCCAGCCAGCTGGTCACCCAGAGCGTGCTCGGCACCACGAAGGGGCCGGACAGCCGTGATTACCGTTTCACGACCTACGCAGTCGGCACGCCAGCCACCGTGTACACGGGCGACAAGAGCATCACATCCAGCCTCTACATCACCGAGAAGCGCGGCTGGAAGCTGGAGCTGCCGACGGCGGGCGAGCGGGTCGTGTCGCACGCCACCGTGCGCTACGGCAAGGCGATCTTCTCGACCATGGTGCCGGGGACCGTGAACTGCCAGGGCGGCGGAGATGGCTGGATCATGGAAGTGGACGCGGTGACCGGCAACCGCTCGGACCTGCCCGCCCTCGACACCAACGCCGACAACCAGGTCGATGCGGCGGACCTGCTGACCTGGGTGGCCGCCAAGACCTCGGTGTCCGGCGTGCGGCTGGGCGCGATTCCCTCGGCACCGAGCTTCATCCGGGCCAAGGACCGCAAGCTCGATGACAAGCTCGTCAACACCTCGGACGGCACGATGGTGCGGGTTCGGGAGGCCGGTGGCACCCGTGCCTCGGGCCGTGCCGGCTGGGAGCAGATCCAATGAATGCAATGCCCACTTTCCTCGACCGGCTGCGGCCGGGGCTGCTGGCTGCGTCCCTGGCTGCGTGCCTGGCGGCTGCCGGTGGCGCCGCCTGGGCCCAGGCTGTGCCACCGCGCGGACTGGACATCGACCAGCACAGCGGCGTGATCGGTGCGATCGATCCTTCCCGCCAGAGCCTGCAGATCCATGGGCAGACCCTGCAATGGGATCCCGAGCGTCTGCAGGTGCTGCACGAGCTGACCGGCAAGCCGGTACCCCTGGCGCGGCTGCGCAGTGGCATGCGGGTGCGCTATGCGCTGGAGCCGATGGGAAAACGGGCCGGGGCGGTGCTGCGCATCGTGACCCTGTATGTGCAGGATGTGCAGGGGCAGCCATGACACACCGCTCTGTCCGTGGCTTCACGCTGGTGGAACTGGTCATCGCGGTGGCGGTGGTGGCCATCCTGGCCAGTGTGGCTGTGCCGTCCTACCGTGAGCATGTGGCCTCGTCCCGACGTACCGATGCCAAGACCGCCTTGCTCGCCGCAGCCCAGGCCATGGAGCGCCACTACACCGAGCGCGGTACCTATGTGGGGGCCACGCTGGGCGCGACGGGCCTCTACCCGAGCAGTTCACCCCAGGGCTACTACGCGCTGACGATCGTCAGCCAGGATGCCGACGGCTTCAGCCTGCTGGCCACGCGCAGTGGCGCACAG
Source organism: Sphaerotilus sp. (assembly GCF_034519685.1). GTDB lineage: Bacteria > Pseudomonadota > Gammaproteobacteria > Burkholderiales > Burkholderiaceae_C > Sphaerotilus. The sequence goes on from NZ_JAXHOF010000006.1 coordinate 1,694,226, forward strand.
GTCGGCGACAAATGTGGCAACTACACCTACAACCAGGCCGGTGCGAAGGGTGTGGCCTCGGCTTCCACGGGCTACACCGTCGCGAAGTGCTGGTAATGGCGGGTGATGTTCAGCGCTGCGGCTGGTCGAGCCGGGCGCGCAAGTGCATGGCCACCGTCGGCCACTCCGGCGCGGTGATGCTGTAGACGCAGGTGTCGCGCAGGCTGCCGTCGGCCGTGCGCTGGTGGTGGCGCAGGATGCCGTCGAGCTGCGCGCCGAGGCGCTCGATGGCGCGGCGGCTCTGCTGGTTGAAGCGGTGGGTGCGGAACTCGACCGCGATGCAGTCCAGCGTCTCGAAGGCATGGCGCAGCAGCAGCCATTTCGCCTCGGTGTTCAAGGCCGTGCGCTGCACCCGCCGCGCCAGCCAGGTCGAGCCGATCTCCACCCGCCGGAAACGCGCGTCGATGTGCATGTAGGTCGTCATGCCGACGGGCACGCCGTTGGCGTCCAGCACCGCGAACGGCAGCATGGATCCGGCGGACTGCAGTCCGAGTCGGCGGTCGATTTCAGTGGCCATGCCATCCGGCGTCGGCACCACGGTGGTCCAGGTGTTCCAGAGTTCACCCTCGCGCACGGCCTCGGCCAGCGCCGGGGCGTGGTCAGGGTGCAGCGGCTCCAGCCGGACATGGCTGCCCTGGAGCGTGACGGGTGCGGGCCACGGGGTCATCGCCATGCCCTCGGCGTCAGCGGTTGCGGCTCTGCATGAACACCAGCTTCTCGAACAGCGTCAGATCCTGCTCGTTCTTCAGCAGCGCGCCCACCAGCGGCGGGATCGCCACCTTCTGGTCGGCGCTGTGCAGCGCTTCGGCCGAGATGTCTTCCGCGACCAGCAGCTTCAGCCAGTCGAGCAGCTCGGACGTGGACGGCTTCTTCTTCAGCCCCGGCAGGTTGCGCACGTCGTAGAAGTTCTTCATCGCCGCGGCCAGCAGCTCCTTCTTCAGCCCCGGGAAATGCACCTCGACGATCTGGCGCATCGTCTCGGCCTCGGGGAACTTGATGTAGTGGAAGAAGCAGCGGCGCAGGAAGGCGTCGGGCAGTTCCTTCTCGTTGTTCGACGTGATGAAGACCAGCGGCCGGTGCTTCGCCCGGATCAGCTCGCGTGTCTCGTAGACGTAGAACTCCATCCGGTCGATCTCGCGCAGCAGGTCGTTCGGGAACTCGATGTCGGCCTTGTCGATCTCGTCGATCAGCAGCGCCACCGGCTGATCGGCCGTGAACGCCTGCCACAGCGTGCCCTTGACGATGTAGTTGCGGATGTCGCGCACCTTCTCGGCGCTCTCGGGGTCGGAGAGCTGGCTGTCGCGCAGGCGGCTGACGGCGTCGTACTCGTAGAGGCCTTGCTGCGCCTTGGTGGTGCTCTTGATGTGCCACTGCATCAGCGGCATGCCGAGCGCGGCGGCCACCTCTTCGGCCAGCATGGTCTTGCCGGTGCCGGGTTCTCCCTTGACCAGCAGCGGGCGCTGCAGCGTGATGGCGGCGTTGACCGCGAGCATCAGGTCCTGGGTGGCGACGTACTGGGAGGAGCCGGTGAATTTCATGCGGGTCTCGGGTCTGGAAGCCGTGCTGCGTGGGCGGGGGCGGGAGGGCGGGTTCTACGGAATCAGTATATCGGCGCGTGTGGTGACGAGCCGCCCTGGGGTCGTGGACAATCCGGGCCGAGAAATCAGGGAATCCGGGGTAACAAGACCATGAACCTTCAACTGTGCGTGCGCGATCCCGCCGAAGCGGCCCGGGCTGTCCGGGCCGGGGCAGCGGGCGTCGAAGTGATGTCGCCTGCGCCGGAGGTGATCCGGGCGGTGGTGACGCGGCTGCGGCTGCTGCGTGATGGGGTGGTGGTCGGCGCCGGCATCGGCCCGCTGGCGGCGCTGACGCCGTCCGCCGTGCGCTTGCGCGTGCGGCTGGTGGCCGATTGCGGTGTGGACCGGGTGCGGGTGCCGGTGCCGGCGCCGGCGCGGCCTTCCTCCGTGCTGCTGCTGACCCAGCTTGGGCAACTCGCCCGCGAAGGTGTGCCGGTGACACCGATGTTGCGGGTGCCGCTCGACCGTGGTGATGGCGCGGCCTGGGTGCAGCGCCTGAGCCTGGTGACGCAGCTGGGCTTTGCCAGCGTGCTGCTGGACGCCCGTGGCACGGACGCGCAGGGCGCCGACCTCTGGCAGCAGCGCGTCTCCCCGGGGCGCCTGCTGGGGGCCTTCGACGGTCTGCGGCGCATGGGCGTGCAGGTCGGGCTGATGGCCGCGCCGCGCCGCGCCCACCTGCGGCAGCTGCTGCACTGGGCGCCGGACGAGGTGGTGCTCGACTGCGGGCGCGAGGATCCGCGCGAGGGCAGGGTGGTGGATGCGTACCAGTTCGACCAGTGGGTGGCCGAACTGAATGCGCACCAGGCCATGGCACTGGACCGCGACCACCGTCCAGGCAGGTGGGCGTGAGCACCGCGGCGCTCCCCGGTTTTGCCTCGCCCGCGGTCGGCTTCGACCAGCCGTTCGAGATGCTGCACGCCTGCCACGACCGCGTCGAGCGCACGCTGTCGCTGCTGGCGCGGCTGGTGGCGCATGTGCGCGACCACGGCCACTGCGAGGACTCCCGCAGCGCGGCGCGCGACGTGCTGCGCTACTTCGACCTCGCCGCGCCACACCACCACCAGGACGAGGAGCGGCATGTCCTGCCGCCGCTGCTGGCCAGCAAGGACGCTGCCCAGCGCGCGCTGGCCGAGCAGCTCATCGCCGACCACCGCCGGATGGAGATGCTCTGGGCCGTGGTGCGCGGTCCGCTGCAGCAGTGGGCCGAGGCGCAGCCGACCGCGACCGCGACCGCGTTTGCGCAACCCCAGGCGCTGGCCGAGTTCACGGCGCTCTACGCCGACCACATCGCCCGCGAGGAGGGGCGCGCCTACCCGCTCGTCCTGGCCGTGCTGGACACCGCGACGCTGGCGGCGATGGGCGCCGAGATGGCAGCCCGCCGCCGCCCCGGACGCTGCGGCATGATGCCGACATGAACTCCTCCTTGTCTGCGGCCGTGCTGGCCGCCGCGCTCCTGGCGCCGTGGCTGGCCGAGGCCGGGCCCGATCTGCCGACCTCGCGTGCCGTGCCCGGCGGTGTGGTCACCTTGTCGCTCGGGCCGTCGAGCCAGCCGCCGCAGGTGCGCCACGCCGGCGTGCCGGTGCTGGTGGTGGGCGATCCGATCGAGTGGACCGCGGTGCTCGGCCTGCCGCTGGGCGCCAAGGCGGGGGCGGACGAGGTCACCGTGCAGCGCGAGGGCGCGCCGGCCAGGCGCCAGTCCTTCGCGATCGCACCGATGCGCTATGCCGAGCAGCGCCTGAGCGTGGCGCCGAAGCACGTCGAACTCAGCGCCGAGAACCTCGCCCGCCACGAGCGCGAGCGCGCCCACCAGGCCGAGGTCATCGCCACCTTCAGCGAGCCGCTGCCGGCCACGCTGCGCCTGCGCCAGCCGGTGCCGGGCGCGCGCTCCAGCTCCTTCGGGCTGCGCCGCGTCTTCAATGGCCAGTCGCGCAACCCGCACAGCGGCATGGACATCGCCGCCCCGACCGGCACGCCCGTGGTGGCGCCCGCGGCGGGCCGGGTGGCCGATGTCGGCGACTACTTCTTCAACGGCGGCACGGTCTGGCTCGACCACGGCGGCGGCTTCCTGACGATGTACTGCCACCTCTCGGCCGTGCATGTGAAGGTCGGCGACCTCGTGCGCGCCGGGGACCGCATCGCCGACGTCGGCGCCACCGGCCGCGTCACCGGACCGCACCTGCATTGGTCGGTCAGCCTGAACCGGGTGATGGTGGATCCGGCGCTGTTCCTGGGACTCTGACCGCCATGCCGACCTCCACCCGACTGGTCTACTCCACCGAGGCTGGCCGCATCTGCCCCGATTGCCGCCAGCCGGTGCTGCAGTGTCTGTGTTCCCGCCCGGCCGCGGTGTCGGTGTCCACGGACGGCATCGTGCGCGTGTCGCGCGAGACCAAGGGCCGCGCCGGCAAGGGCGTGACGCTGGTGAAGGGGCTGGGGCTGGAGGGCGATGCGCTGACCGCGCTGGCCAAGGCGCTCAAGGCGACCTGCGGCAGTGGTGGCACGGTCAAGGATGGTGTGGTCGAGGTGCAGGGCGACCACTGCGACAAGGTCATCGCCTGGCTCGCAGCCAAGGGCTGGAAGGTCAAGCGCGCCGGTGGCTGAGCGCGGAGGCTGCCTGCGCCGGCGTCGGTATCAGTCCAGCGGCGCCATCCCGTGCCGCCGCCGTGCCCGCGCGCAGGCATCGTCCCCGCGCCCCAGCGGCGCCAGCATCCCGAACTCGCGGCACGGCCCCGGCCGCCACTCGTAGATCCCGCAGCCGGCCTGCACGCCCACGGTGCCGACCAGCGCGGCACAGCGCGGCTGGGCATGGTCGGTGCCGCGCATGCGGGCGGTGCCGTCGTTCACTTCGACGGTGAGGCCGTCGGGCACGCAGCCGCCGCAGGACTGCAGCTCCTGGGTCGAGAAATCCACGCGGAAACTGGCGCAGCAGGCGCCGCAGCGCAGGCAGGGATTGGGGGCATCGCTCATCGTGGGCGTGACGATAGCGGATCGCGCGCTGCGCTCACTGCGTCGCCTGCACCTGCCGGCGGCGCTCGATGTAGCCGGGCTGCACAGCGCGGGCGTTGTCCGGGCAGGCGCTGGTGCTGTTGCAGGCGACGGCGTCGATCGTGTAGAGGCGCACGGTCTGGGCCGCCCCCGTGCTGTCCTGGCCCTCTTGGTAGATGCTGGACGAGCAGCGCACCGTGACGCGCACCCCGGTGTCGGCGCGCAGGTCGAGCGTCTGGCTGACGCCGCTGCAGGTGCTCCAGCTGCCCTTGAGTGCCTGGTACAGGCCCCACTCGGTTCCGGCGCGTGCAGCCGTCCAGGCGCGTGCGCCGAGGATGTCCTGCGCCGAGCCGGTCTGGGTCGATTGTCCGAGCCGTACGATGGCCGCCGCCAGGCTCGCCAGCACCACCAGCACGAAGATGGCCGCGATCGCGCCGAAGCCTGCAGATGGACGGCGATTCGACTGTTTCATGGCACGTTCGATACATGGGCCCCGACGACCAGCGTCACGCTTTCATTGCGACGGGTCAGTTCGAGCTGGAGGTAGACGAAGCCGTTCTGCTGCGTCGCGCCCTGGTTGGGGTCGTAGGTGATGGTGCAGCGGCTCAGGCCGGTGAGCACGGTCTGGCCGCCCGCGACCGATGGGCAAGCGGCCGGGTAGCCGGTGTTGAAGCCGTAGCCGGACAGGCGCACCAGCGTGCCGCGGGCGGTGCCGCTGGCGTCGAGCGAGCCGTCGGCACCGCTGCAGACGTAGAACACCGCCTGCTGGCTGGCGCTGACCACGCTGAAGCGGCCACCGTCGTAGCCGAGCGGGAACTGGGTGGGCGTGATGCCGATGCGGTGCTGGCCGAAGGCGGCGGTCGGGGTGGTGAGCGAGGTGATGGCGGCGCGGGTGCTGCCGCTGTAGACATCGTTGGGCGACTGGTTGCCGACGACCAGCCAGTCGCCGACGGCCGGCAGTGTGGACAGCGGCGTGAGCACATCGAGCGTGCTGGTCAGCGCCGTGGTGTCCAGCGGCGCAGAGCAGGTGGCCGACGGCGCGCAGCCCGGGCCGCTGTCGTTGACCGTGTCGGCGGCCATGCGCAGCCGGCCGCCGGCCACCGTCGGCACCAGCTCGACACACTGGCTGTCCGGACTGCGCAGCGAGTTCGGCACCGCCAGCCGCACCTCGCCGACCAGCCGGCGCAGCGCGGCATCGGCTTGTGCGGAGAGATCGGCGCGGTTGCGGGTCGCCAGGTAGCTGTCGAAGGCCGGGCGGAAGAACACCGTGAGCGACGCCGCCATCACGCCGCCGATGACGATCACCAGCACCAGCTCCAGCAGCGTGAAGCCACGCGGACCGCGGCCGGCGCGTGCCTCAGCTCGCATAGTCCAGCCGCCAGCCGGTGAGGGTCAGCCGGTCGTTGCCTCGGCGGACGGTCACGTCGATGCGCCGTGCCGCCGAGATGCCGCCGAGCGTGGCCGCCTGCACGGTGACGCTGACCGAGTAGCCGGCCAGCGCGCTGATCGGGGTGCCGTCGATCGTGCAGATCTGGTTGGTGGTGCTGTAGCCGTGGTAGTCCTGCAGGTCGTTCCAGGTGGTGCGCGCGCAGCCGCCGGGTGCGGCGTTGGCGGCGGCGGCGTAGGGCTTGAGCTGGATCTCTTCGAGCATTTCCTCGGCGATCGACAGCAACTGCTTGTGGACCACCGGGTCGGACGCGCCGCGCGTGACGGTCGAGTACGCGAGCATCACGCCCGCCAGCCCGACCCCGAGGACCAGGATGGCGATCACCAGCTCGATCAGCGTCATGCCGCGCATGTCACGCATGCCGTGCCGCCTACTCGACATGGCCGGTCTCCCCGAGCAGCGTGATGGCGGTCTGGCCGGTGATGCCGATCTGCCAGGTGGCGGTGGTGGTGCCGGCGGCGTCGGTGGTGGCGCGGCCGCTGGGCTGGAAGTAGACGGTGCCGGCGGGGGAGAGGGTGGTGGTGGTGCCACTGCCGGCGGCGTAGACGCTCTGTCCGTCCGGACCGACGAGGGCGTGGGTGCAGGCAGTGGCCGGGTTGGTCGCGGCGATGCGCAGGCTGACCCCGCCGGTGCCGATGGTCACGCAGACGAGCCGGCGGTGGGCGACGGCGGTCTGGCGTCCGTTGCGCAATGCCGCGATCAGCTCGCCGCGCCACGCCTCGTCACGAAAGCCGAGCACGCCGTCCAGGCTCGGCATCGCGAACACCGCCAGCACGGAGGTGAGCACGATCACGCCGAGCAGTTCGGGCAGCGTGAAGCCGGCGGCCGGTGGGTGCGCTGTGCGGCGGAGGGGTCTCATCGGGTCGGCACGGGGTGGTGCGGCTCAGTACAGCTCGCGCACATGCACGGTCTTGCGTGTCTCGGGCGTGGCGATGCCGAAGCTGGCGCGGGCGGAGGGGTCGCGGTCCCAGGTGCTCGCGCAGCTGCCGTTGCGTCCGCGCAGCCAGGGCAGGCCGGCGCCGGTGCTGGCCGGGTGGCTGGCCAGGCAACTCGCGTCGGTCGTCGTGCTGCCGAGGTTCAGGGCGAGGTCCACGCTGCCGGTGCTGCCGGCCGGGCTGGGGGCGGACAGGCTGATCGTGCCGTTGCCGCCGAGGATGGTCAGGGCGCCGGGGGTGGTGGTCCAGGATGCCGTGGCGCTGCCCTTGTAGTTCAGGTAGCCGCTGGGCACGACCGCCGTGGCGAGCACGCTGGTGCAACTGTCGGCGCTGTTGAGTACCCAGGCGCGGCCGGTCCAGTACTGCGCCTGCACGGGCAGTTGCAGCGCGGCCTTTTCCGAGCCGAAGACGTTCGACAGCCACAGCCGCCCGCTGCGCAGCGGCATGGCCGGCTCCAGGTAGCCGCTGGAGGACACGCTGTCGGCATCGGTCGCGCGCAGCGTGAGGCTGCCGGGTGCGCCGAGCTTGTCGGTGTAGGTGTAGGCGAGGCTGGTCGTCGAGCCGACACCGGCGCTGAACCGGCTGGCGGCGAGCGTGGCTGTGCTGCCGAAGCTGCCGAGGGCCAGACCGGCCGCGTCCGAGAGGGTCACGCTCTGGGCGAATGCGGGGCTGAGTGCACCGCTGCCGTCGTAGTTGACGGTGCGGGTGGGCGTGCTCAGGCCGTTCATGGCGATGACGGAGATGGTGAAGGGCTGGCCGGCGTAGCTGAAGCTGCCGCAGGCGGGCGTGGCGCTGACGTCAAAGTGGTGCGGGATGAAGCGGCCGAGGGCGGTGCCGGCGCTGCCGGTCGTGCCGGTGACGGCGGTGCCGGTGCCGAGGTAGCTGGCGAGGTCGGCCTTCAGGTCGAGGCGACCGACTTCGCTCCAGACGAGGCTGCTGGCGGTGGCGCTGCCGCTGCTGAAGGCGCCGAGGCTGCCGGTGAAGGTGCCGCTGCTGCTGCCCGTGCCGGTGGGCGCGGCCTTGATGTGGCTGAGGGTCGGGGTCTGCGCGGGGGACTCGCGGCCGAAGTTGGGCGTCGTGTTGCCGGCGCTGTTGCGGGCGCGCAGCGTGGCCGAGAAGGCGTTGCCGGCCTTGGTGGTGCCGGTCGGCACGCTGGTGAACTCGAACGAGGCCGGCGCGGCGATGAAGCTGGTGCTGCCGGTCATCGACAGGCCCGTGTCGTTGCTGGCGGCGCTGCCGGTGTAGGTGCCGGTAAGCTGAACCTGGCCGACGTCGGCGTAGGCCAGGGCCGCGGTGGCGGTTCCGGTGGCGTCGAAGGTCAGTGCCGTGTCGCTGCCGCCCGGGCTCAGGGCCGTGCCGCCGATGCGCACGGGCGCGGTCCCGGTGGCCGGATTCTGGTAGGCGTACTGCAGCCGGATCGACTTGGTGCCAGTGAACGCTGGCACGCACTGGTTGCTGTTGTCCGACGCGCGCACGGCCCGCACGGTCAGCAGGTTGCCGCTGCTCTCGGCGAGGTGGTTCGGGGCACTGAGCAGCAGGCCGCTGGCGCTGGCGGTGTAGGTGCAGGCGGGGCTGCCGAAGTTGCAGCTGGTGGCGCGGCTGGCCGTGGGGGCGCTGGCGGTGGCGGACAGGACGGTGCTGCCCGCCGTGGTGTACTGGACCCGGACATCGGCCGCGCTGCTGCCGCTGGCGATGTTGACGACCATGCCGTCGGGCCAGACGACACCGGCACTGGCACTGGCGGACAGCGTGGCCGAGACGCCGCCGGTGTAGGGCGTGCTGCAGCTGGCGTCCTGGCAGGCCACCACCGTCAGCGTCGACGGAGCACAGGTCACGCCGGTGCCGCTGGCGTGGCGGAGTTCGAGGTGGTCGAGCGAGGTCGGGCAGGCATGGGTCTGGTTGACATCGGCCAGCGCCTGGACCGGCGTGAGGGCGTAGTTGTAGAGCCGGACCTCGTCGAGCCGGCCGTTGGCGGAGTTCAGCGTGCCGCCGGTGGAAGTCACCGCGCTGCGGTTGTCGCCCAGCATCAGCGTGCCGATCGATGCGTCGATCAGGCCGTTGGTGGTGCCGGACACGGTGGCGACCTGGCTGCCGTTGACCAGCAGTGTCAGCGTGCTCTGGGCGGCCACCCCTGTGAGCGACCAGATCGCGGTGATGTGGGTCCAGGTGTTGGCGGCGACCGTCTGGGCCGGGCTGCTGGCGGTGAGGATGTTGCCAGCGCTGTCGGACACCATGAACTTCAGCACACCGGCCTGGACCGACAGGTGGAAGGGCCGGTTGGCGCGGGTGGTGGCATCCATCAGCACACCGGTGGTGCCCGCCCAGGTGGTGTTGCCGGCGTACCAGAACGACAGCGTGCCCTTGGAGCCGAGCACGGAGCTGACCTGCACCGAGGAGTCCACCCCATCGATCGTCGCCCCGGTGTTGGCCGGCACCGAGAGGGCCCGGCAGATCTTGCCGCTGGCGGTGTTGCTGGCCGCACCGACACGCACGCCATGGTTGCTGTTGCCGGTGCTGTCCTTCACCTCGCCGACCAGACCCGCCCAGCTCGATTCATCGAAGCGGAAGTCCGCGACCAGGTAGGGCAGGGTGCTCGGGATGTACCAGCGGATGGCGCTGCCGCTGCTGTTGTAGCCGGTGTTGTAGGCGTAGAGCGTGTAGTCGGTGCTGCTGATCTGCACGCCGATGGTGGCGTTCGAGCCCGTGGCGTTGTCGTTGGCGTACTGGTATTTGAACTCGCCGTTTTCGTACAGGATGATCTGGAAGGTGTACGGCGTGCTGGTGTTGTACTGGAACACGTCGTTCCAGGACACCACGAAATACCGGTTCGGTGCTGTTCCCTTTTGCTCCCAGGTGACGGTTCCGCCTTCCGCCGGATTCAGGTCCGTCCAGTACGCCATCAGGGTGTTGGCGGTGGCGCCCGAGGTGCAGCCGGTGCGGGCCGCCACGGCACCCGCTGGCAGCGTGGTGTTCGTGAAGATGCGGAACAGACCGTTGTCGGTGCCGAACTGCAGCATGCCATTCGAGAGGATGCGCACGCTGGTGTAGTTGGTGCCCGCCAGCCTGAACCGGAATCCACCCGTGAAGCTGATGGTCATCTGGTCATCGTCTACCGGGTAGTCGGTGCAGGCACGGGACCAGGTCACCGCGTTGGCGGTCGATTCCCAGGCGTAGGTGTCGCTGCGGGGGGCATAGGTGCCGGCGTGGACCAGGCCCGGCAGCAGGCACAGCCACCACAGCGGCCATGACCGCTGCCTCAGCAGGCGCCACAGAAGTCCCGCCACGGTGTGCTGCCGCCGGCCCGCTCGGTCCGTCAGGCTCAGTTGCCCGCGGCGATCGCGGTGAAGTTGGCCGTCTGTCCGCCGGCCGTCACCGTGCAGGTCGAGGTGCTGCCGTTGGTGGTGCCCGGGTCGGTGCCGCCCAGGGTGTAGCCTGTCGGCAGGCCGCCTTGCAGCAGGCTGGAGGCATGGGCGCAGGTGCTGACCGCGACGCACTTGTTGGCCGTGACGACATTGTTCATGAGCATGCAGCCGGCGTAGTTCAGGTTCATCGCCGACGCCGCAGCGCCGGCGACCCCTGCCGTGCTGGCCGCCTGGGCGTCGGACTTCATGTCGATGAACTTCGGCAGTGCAGTGGCCGCGAGCACACCGAGGATGACGATGACGACGATCAACTCGATCATCGTGAAGCCGGCTTGACGTGATTTCATGGAGGTGCTCCTGGGTATGTTCGGGTCGTGGTCGGATGTGGTGCGCTGTGCAGGCCTTGGGGTGCCCATGCCTGCCCATTTCGGCAAAGGTGGGCCTTGACTTGAGGGCCGAGGCGTGCTTGAACTGGCACCTGTTCGCTTCATTTGGCAAATGCCGTGCGGCCCAGATCCCAGACCGGCAGGAACACGCCGAGCGCCAGGATCAGCACCAGCACGCCGAGGAAGACGATCAGGATCGGCTCCAGCTGCGCGCTGAGCGTCTTCAGCTCGTACTGGACCTCGTTGTTGTAGAGATCGCAGACCTCTTCGAGCAGCTCGTCGATGGCGCCGGTCTCCTCGCCGACGGCCAGCATCTGCAGCACCACCGGCGTGAAGATGCCGGTGACGGCGGCGGCGCGCAGCACGGACTCGCCGCGCTCCACGCTCTCGCGCATGCCGTCGATGCGGCGGGCGATGTGCTGGTTGTCCACGGTCTGGGCGACGACGGTCAGCGCCTGCGAGATCGGCACGCCGCTCTTCAGCGACAGCGAGAAGCTGCGGGCGAAACGCGCCAGCATCGCCTTGCGCACGATCTTGCCGGCCACGGGAATGCGCAGCATCCAGCCGTCCCAGCGCAGGCGGCCCTCGGGGGTGGCGATCCACGCCCGCAGGACCACGACGGCGGCGCCAGCCCCGAGCAGCAGGAAGGCGCCGTAGTCCAGCGTGAACCGCGAGGTGGCCAGCAGGATGCGGGTGGCCAGCGGCAGGGTGACGCCCGCGTTCTGGAACACGGTGGCGAATGCCGGGATCACCATCACGTTGATCACCACGATGGCCGCCACCATGGCGCTGACCACGAAGCTCGGGTAGCGCAGCGCCGACTTGACCTGCTGGCGCATGAACAGCTCGAACTCCTGGTGGTGGAACAGGCGTAGGAAGATCTCGTCGAGCCGGCCGGTCATCTCGCCGACGCGGACCAGCGCGATGTAGAAGTTGTCGAACACCCGCGGGTGCTGCGCCAGCGACATCGACAGCGCGATGCCGGACTCCAGGCTGCGGCGCACCTCCGCCAGCGTCGTCTTCATCTTGTCGCTGGTGGCCGTCTCCTGCAGACCCATCAGCGCCCGCAGGATCGGCACGCCCGCGCGCAGCAGGGTGTTCAGCTGGCGGCTGAAGACCAGCAGATCGACCGGGTCCACCTTCTTGTCGAACAGGTCGGCCGGCAGCCAGCTGCGCAGGGTGGTCATGGCGTCGCCGCCACCACTGCCGCTGCCCGCGCCACCGCCACCCGCGTCGCCGGACGGGCTGGCGGCGCGGATGGTCAGCGGCGTGATGCCGCGGCCGATCAGGGCTTCCGCGGCGGCCGAGGCATGGCTGGCCTCGATCGTGCCGCTGGTCGTACCCTGCGAGGAGTGCCCGGTCCAGGCGAAACGCTGCATCACGGCCTCACCCCGCCGGTCCTTCCGCCATCTGGTGGCTCACGCGCATGGCTTCCGCGACCGTGGTCTTGCCGGCTAGCACCAGCCGTGCCGCATCGTGGCCGAGGGTGTGGCCCGCCATCTGTCGCCTCGCGACCTGCGCGAAGGTCAGCGGATCGCCATGGTTCATGGCCTCGACCAGCTCGCGGGTCATCTCCAGGATCTCGTAGACGCCGGTGCGCCCGCTGAAGCCGGTGTGGCTGCATTCATTGCAACCGGCGCCACGGCGCAGCGGCGCGGCATCGACGGCGCGGCCGCACTGCGTCTCCAGCCACGCCAGCTCATGGGCGTCGGGCCTGTGGACCTCGGCGCAGTGCGGACAGATCACCCGCACCAGCCGCTGCGCCAGCACCATCTGCAGCGACATCGCCACCATGTAGCGCGGCACGCCCATGTCGATCAGCCGGGTGGGCGTGGACATGGCGTCGTTGGTGTGCAGCGTCGAGAGCACCAGGTGGCCGGTGAGGGCGGCGCGCAGGCCGATCTCGGCGGTGGCCTGGTCGCGCATCTCGCCGACGAGGATCACGTCCGGATCCTGCCGCAGCGCGGCGCGCAGCACGCGGGCGAAGTCGAGGTCGATCTTGTCGTGGACCTGCACCTGGTTCAGACCCGGCAGGCGGTACTCGACCGGATCTTCCACGGTGATGATCTTGCGCTCGCTGTTGTTGAGTGCGTTCAGGGCGGCGTAGAGCGTGGTGGTCTTGCCGCTGCCGGTCGGGCCGGTGACGAGCACCATGCCGTTGGGCTTGGCGATGGCGCGGCGCAGCGCCTCGGCCACCCGCGGCGGCAGGTTCAGGTGGTCGATCGACAGCAGGCCCGAACTCTGGTTCAGCAGCCGCATCACGATCGACTCGCCGTGCTGCGTCGGCATGGTCGAGATGCGCACGTCGATCGCGCCGCTGCGCAGCGTCACCGCGAAGCGGCCGTCCTGCGGCAGCCGGCGCTCGGAGATGTCCAGCCCCGACATCAGCTTCAGCCGCAGCGCCACCGCGGCGGCGATCTTGGCATCGGCCTCGGTCTGCACATGCAGCACGCCGTCGATGCGGAAGCGGATGCGCAGCGAGCCTTGCTGCGGCTCGATGTGGATGTCCGAAGCCCGCACACGCAGCGCCTCCTCGAACACCGAATACAGCAGCCGCACGACCGGCGCGTCCTCGGCGCTGGCGGTGTTCAGGCCGAGCAGGTCGCCCAGGCTGTCCTCGACGCTGCGCAGCTCGGTGGTCAGCTCCTGCGCCAGGCCGGCGATGGCCTCGGTGTTGCGGTAAGAGCGGTCGATGGCCCCCAGCAGCTGGCTTTCGGCGACGACGATCAGCTCGATGTCACGCCGGACGATGCGGCTGATCTCGTCGTAGGCGGTCAGGTCGGTCGGGTCGGCCATGCCGATGCGCACGCCCGTGGTGGTTTCGTCCAGCACCATGGCGCGCAGCCGGCGTGCCTGCACTTCGGGCAGCAGCCGGGCGACTTCCGGGCGCACCGAGCGTTTGGCCAGATCGAGGTAAGGCGCGCGCAGCTGCCGTGCCAGCGCCTGCGCGATCTGCACTTCGTTGACCCAGCCGCTGTCGATGAAGACGCGGCCGAGCTTGCGCCCCGAGCTGCGCTGCGAGGTCAGCGCCTCGGTGAGCTGCTCGGCGGTGATCAGGCCCTGCTGGACCAGCAGGTCACCGAGTCGAATGCGTTCCGGTCGTGCCATGCGGGGGCCGTCCTGTCAGCGTGCGGGGGCAGGGAAGGGTGTGATGCTGGCGTTCGGGACGCGGGCATCCGCCTCCGGCCAGGCACTGTCTTCCTGGATCACGGTGGTCTTCATCAGGATGACCAGCTCGCGCTTGCGCATCACGGTCGACTTCTGGCGGAACAGGCCGCCGACGACGGGCGTGTCGCCCAGGCCCGGCACCTGGCTGCTCTCCTCGCGCTGCTCCTGCTGCATCAGGCCGCCGATGGCGACGATCTGGCCGTCCCGGACCCGCACGATGGAGTCCGTCTCGCTGATCGTGCTGGCCGCCAGCGGCAGCTTGTAGGAGCCCAGCGAGCCGAGGTTGATCGACTTCTGCTTCTCGGTGACGGTGCTGATCGAGGGATGGACATGCAGCATCACCATGCCGTCCTTGTCGATCTGCGGCGTCACGTCGAGCGCGATGCCCGAGAAGAAGGGCTGCAGCGTCACCGACGGCACCGAGGTGGTGGAGGATCCTGTGGAGCTGATCGTCGAGGACACGCCGGTGACATACAGCTCGTCCGAGCCGACCTTGAGCACGGCCTTCTGGTTGTTGATGGTGGCGATGCGCGGGCTGGAGAGCACCTGCACCTTGCCCTGCGTCTCCAGGAAGGTCAGCAGGGTGGAAAAGTTCGCGCGCTGGAAGGCCACGCCGTAGAAGGCTTTGCCGGCGGTGGCGGCCGAGGTCGTGGCAGCCGACACGTCGATCTGGCCCGTGCCGGACAAGGTGATGCCGGGGGCCAGCGCGGTCAGGTTGAGGGCGCCGTTGAGGAAATTGCCGAAGGCGCTCCAGTTCACGCCGGTCTGCGCGTCCTTGCTCAGCTCGACTTCGAGGATCTTGGCTTCGAGCATCACCTGGCGGTCGACACTGAGCTGCACCGCGTCCAGGTACTGCGTGATCTGGCGCAGCTCCAGCGGCGTGGCCCGCACCACGACGACGCCAGCCGCGGCATTGACGATGACCTGGCGCCGCTGGCTGCCGCTCACCTCGGTGGGCAGCAGGGCGGTGAGCGAGTTCTGTACGTCGCGCCAGAAGTCGGTGTCCGAGCTGGTGCGGACATGGGCGGTGTCGTCCTGGCGGCTGCCCGGCACGGGGCCGTTGTTCCCGCCACCGCTGCTGCCGTTGCCATTGCCGTTGTTGCCGCCATTGGCGTTGGCCACCTGTCCTGCGCCGCCGCCGCCCACCTGCCCGATCGAGCTGGAGGTGACGCGGATGTCGCTGGTGCCCTGGCGCCGGCCGGGCAGGTAGTTGACGCGGAAGACCCGGGTCTGCACGGTATTGGGCTGCACGAAGATGCGCCGCCCGCTGATGCGGTAATGGAAACCGTACAGCTCGCGCATGGCGTCCAGCGCCTCCATCACCGTGGTGTCGCGCAGGCTGAGCGAGACCGAGCCCGTCACCTCCGGCGACAGCAGGACTTGCCAGGCAGAACCCGCTGCGATCTGCAGGAACACCTGGCCTGCGGGGGCCTGGTTGACGGACAGGTCGAAGCGGTTTTCGGCCGAGGCCGGGGGGGGCACGGTCGCCGGGGTGGTGGCGACGGTGATGGCCGGAGGGGTGGCCGGAGCCGAGCGTGCCGGACCGGCCAGCCCGAACAGGCCGCCCAGGACCACGGTGGCGGCGAGTGCTGGTCGGATCGGGCGGATCAAGCCGCTCAGGCGGAGAGGTGCAGTCGTGGCCATCAAGGTTCCTTGCGTGGGGCGTTCTGCCCAGGCGCCGTCGTGTTCCCGTGCGCGTTCGCCGTCAGCGGGTCGGCGGCCGGCGCTTCGACCAGGGTGAACAGCCCCAGCCACTGCGTGCCGCCGCGCGACAGACGCAGCCAGACGCCGTCGGGGCGGATTTCCTGCACGGTGGCGTCGCCGAGGCGGTCGCCGGTGCGCACCAGCCGCCCGTCGATCAAGGCGCTCGGGCTGCCGGAGCGTGTGTCGCTGGGGAACTGCAGGGCCTGGACCCGCGGCACCGCAACGGCCACGGCCGGCGCCGGCCGCTGTGGACGTGCCGCCGCAGCCGAGCCCTCGACGGGCGCCACGATGCCCATGCGCACGGGCGGTGGCGCCGCGTCGGGCAGGGCGCTGGCCAGTCCGGCGGGCGGGCGGGTCGGATCGGGCAGGGCCGCCTGCGCCGCGCCGCCCGACAGCAAGACCCACAGCACCGCCGACAGCAGGGCGGACAGCAGCGGGGCGAACATCAGCAGGCGAGCCTGGGCCGTCATGGTCATCAGATCTCCACCCAGTGGGCGTCGGTGCTCAGCGTGTGCAGGCGCAGCGTGAGCAGCACCTGGGGATGCTGGAGCACCTTCAGCTGCAGGCTGCCCCACAGCAGGCGCTGCGGCGAGGCTTCCAGCGTCCGGAGGTAGGCCAGCAGATCGGCGTAGCGGCCTTCCACCGTCAGCTCCACGCCGTGGCGGTACAGCGCCGGTGTGCCCTGGCCGAGCGGGACGCGGCCCAGCGACTGCAGGCTGCGCAGCTGCAGACCCGCGTGGCGGCCGAGCAGCTGCTCCAGCAGCGGCAGCATCTCGGCCGGACCCACCAGGTCGCTGGTGCGGCCCTCGGCGTCGGCCTGGGCATTGCGGGCCTGCAGGGCGGCGAGTTCGGCCTGGATCTGGCGGCTGTCGAGTTCCTTGCGCTGCTGCAGGGTGGCGATGCTGGTGTCCAGGGCCTGCAGCGTCTGTGCGGACTGCTGGCGCAGCTGACGCGCCTGCTGCCAGGCCTTCCAGGCCGGGGTGACCCACAGGCTGTCGACCGCCATGCCCAGCACCACGGTGCAGCACAAGGCCACCAGCGCGCGTTCACGCTTGTTGAGCGCCTGGTAGCGCCGGTCCAGCGACTGCCATCGGGCGGCGGCGCCGGAGGGGGGGAGGGTGGGTGTCATGGCTTGTTGGCGGAGGGGGTATCGCCGCCACGGGGGGGCTGGCTGGACAGTGTGAATTCACTGAACTCGGGGGCCGGGATGTCGCCGCGGCGGATCTGTAGCGTGGCGAACGGGCGTCCCTTGAACTGCGGCTCGGCCTGCAGGCCGCGCAGGTAGTCGGGCAATGCCGCGGGGTCGGTCATGCGACCGCGGATCTCGATGGCGTCGTCGCTGCCCTGCAGCGTCAAGCCGGTGATCCAGACCGCCGGGTGGGCCTGGCGGGCCAGGGCTTCCAGATGGTCCGCATAGCCCTCGCGCCGCCCGGCGCTGCCATTGGCCAGCAGCCCCTGCAGGCGCTGGACCGCCGACTCGCGGTCGCGCAGGCGCTGAAGTCGTGCCTGTGCCTCCTGCTCGGTGCTGCTGGCGGCACCCGGCAGCAGGCTGGCCCGTCTGGCGTCCGTCTGCGCCACGAGCTGGAGCGTGTCACCGTGGATCTGGCGGGTGTTCCACTGCAGTGCGGCGCCGGCGGCCAACGCCACGGCGATCAGCGCACCCTGCCAGAGCAGCAGCGTCCCGAGCGCATTGGGCTGCTGGCTCTGGCAGAGGCTGCGGGCGTAGAGGTTGAGTTGCTGCGGCATGGCGGAGGGCCGGCGGATCAGAGGCGGCGCAGCGCCGCGCCGATGGCGATGGGCGACACGGTGTCCGGGGTCAGTCCGCTGTCGAGATCGGCGCCACCGAAGTCGATGCAGTCCTCGATGCGCAGGCGCACGACGGGCACATAGAGCAGATCGCGCACATAGTCGGCGAAGGCGTCCGAGCGGTCGTTGGCCACCACCAGCCGCGACAGCGTGACACGGCTGAACAGGCGCTCGAAGCTGTCGAGCGTGCGCTGCAGCTCCAGGCCTGCGCGGTCGAAGGCCTGCTGGCGCAGCGTGTCATCCGCGTCGGCGATCTGCGCTGCGGTCACGTCGATGTGGCGCGACTGCAGCAGCTCGCCGCTGGCGGTGATCACCAGCGTGCAATGGTCGTCGTCGATCAGCAGCAGCGCGACGCCGCGGCCCGGCTCCTCCAGCAGCGCGGCGAGGTTGCGCAGCGCGGTTTCCGGCAGATCCATCACCTTCCAGGGGGCCCGGGCGCGCAAGGCGGTCTCGGCGATGGGCGCGATCTCCTGCCGCGGCGCCAGTGCGGCCAGCACCGAAGGGCGCCCGCGCTGGTTGGTCTCGGCGGGAATCTCCAGCAGGTCGATCTGCGCATCGGCCACGGGGAAGCTCACCAGGTCGCGCAGCTGCCAGCGCACGGCGTCCGGCCAGTGTTCGCGCGGCACTTCGGGCGCTTCGGTCGGCAGGAGCTGGTACTGGTGGCGCTGCAGCACCAGCAGCCGATGGTGGCGCTGCAGCGTGCGCTGGCGACGGAGCGTTCTCAGGCTGTCCAGGGGCTTGGCCCAGTCCAGACGGCAGGCCCAGCGCACTTGCGGCCGGCCGTCCACCGGCCACTGCAGGTAGAGCGCCTGGGCCGTGGTGCCGTGGGGAACCACGGTCACCCAGCCGTCCAGCCGGGGTCGTTGCAGCCAGGAGAACACGGAATTTCGCTCCATCAGAAAGGATGGGGCGATGCTGCCTGCGCCGTAGTCCGTGCCAGAGCCGGAAAAGCGATGCAAAACGCGGCCACAAGGGGCCGCGTCTTCAGGGGCTCGGAGGGGTCAGCCCAGGCGTGCGCGGTGCCGTTCGATCTGCGCGCGGACCTGCACCGGCGCCGTGCCGCCCAGCACATTGCGGGCGTTGAGCGAGCCGGTGAGGCTGAGCACCTCGAACACGTCCTCGCCGATGCGGACGTCAAAGCCCTGCAGCGTCGCCAGCGGCAGCTCCGACAGGTCCTGGCCCAGTGCGATCGCGGTCTTCACCGCGTGGGCGACGACCTCGTGCGCGTCGCGGAACGGCAGGCCCTTCTTCACCAGGTAATCGGCCAGGTCGGTGGCGGTGGCGTAGCCGCGCAGCGCGGCACGTTCCATCGCGTCCTTCTTCACCGACAGGCCGCCCGCCCGCACGCCGTCCGCTGCGACCTCGCCACCGATCATCTCGGCCATGATGCGCAGCGTGTCCTTGACCGTGTCCACGGTGTCGAACAGCGGCTCCTTGTCTTCCTGGTTGTCCTTGTTGTAGGCCAGCGGCTGGCCCTTCATCAGCGTGATGAGGCCCATCAGGTGCCCGACGACCCGGCCGGACTTGCCGCGTGCCAGCTCGGCGACATCCGGGTTGCGCTTCTGCGGCATGATCGACGAGCCGGTGCAGTAGCGGTCCGACAGGTTGATGAAGCCGAAGTTCTGGCTCATCCAGACCACGATCTCCTCGGCCAGCCGCGACACATGCACCATCACCAGCGTCGCGAACGACGTGAACTCGATGGCGAAGTCGCGGTCGCTCACGGCGTCCAGGCTGTTCTGGCAGACGCCGTCGAAGCCCAGCGTGCGCGCCACGCGCTCGCGGTCGAGCGGGTAGCTGGTGCCGGCGAGTGCGGCGGCGCCCAGCGGCAGGCGGTTGACGCGGCGTCGAAGGTCGGCGAGCCGCTCGGCGTCGCGCGAGAACATCTCGACATAGGCCAGCAGATGGTGCGCGAAGCTCACGGGCTGCGCGACCTGCAGGTGCGTGAAGCCGGGCAGGATCACCTCGACGTTCTGCGCTGCGACATGGACGAGCGCGCGCTGCATGTCGTCGAGCAGCGCGGCGGTGGCGTCGATCTCGTCGCGCAGCCACAGGCGCACGTCGGTGGCGACCTGGTCGTTGCGGCTGCGGCCGGTGTGCAGCCGCTTGCCGGCGTCGCCCACCAGCGTGGTCAGGCGGGCCTCGATGTTGAGGTGGACGTCTTCGAGGTCGAGCTTCCACTCGAAGGTGCCGGCCTTGATCTCGGCGTGGATCTGCGCCATGCCGCGCTGGATGTCCTCCAGATCCTGCGGGGCGATGATGCCCTGGGCGGCCAGCATCTCGGCGTGGGCCAGGCTGCCCTCAATGTCAGCGCGCCAGAGGCGCTTGTCGAAGGTGACGCTGGAGGTGTAGCGCTTGACCAGCTCGCTCATCGGTTCGGAGAACAGGGCGGACCAGGCTTGCGACTTCTTGTCGAGTTGGTGGGTGCTCATCGGGAGGGTTCGGCAGAGGCTCGGG
The DNA here is from genome assembly GCF_034519685.1 of Sphaerotilus sp. Taxonomy (GTDB): domain Bacteria; phylum Pseudomonadota; class Gammaproteobacteria; order Burkholderiales; family Burkholderiaceae_C; genus Sphaerotilus. Next base: position 1,714,092 of record NZ_JAXHOF010000006.1, read on the forward strand.
GAGGGGACAATCGCGGAATCTGCCCGGATTGTAGAGACCGACCCTGACCGTGCCCGCTGAACCTGTTCCTTCCGACGCCTCCGTGCTGCCCGACGATGTCTGCCAGGCCGGGGTGGTGCTGCGCACGCTGCTGTTCGTGCATGGCGTGGCGGCGCTGGGGCTGGGGTTCCGGGCGGATTCGCTGCGCCAGTGGCTGGTGGATGTGTCGGTGGTCGTCGCGGCGGTGCTGCCGGCGACGCTGGTGTGGTTGCTGGCCGTGTGTGCGCTGGGCCGGGTGGCGCGGGGGGGCGTGGCGCTGGGGGTGCAGTGGCTGGCGGTGTGCGGGCTGGGGCTGGCCTGTGGGGCGATGGCCTGGGTGCTGCTGGTCGTGCTCGACCAGATGGGCGAGGACTGGCCCGGCGCCATCGCCACGCTGGGCAGCGGCGCGGCGCTGTCCGCTGCGGTGTTCCACTGGCTGCGCCAGCGCACCCGGCTGCGCCTGCCCGCCGGCACGCAGGCGCGGCTGGCCGAGCTGCAGTCGCGCATCCGGCCGCATTTCCTCTTCAACGCGCTCAACAGCGCGATCGCGCTGGTGCGGGTCGATCCGGCGCAGGCCGAGGCGGTGCTGGAAGACCTGTCGGAGCTGTTCCGTGCGGCGCTGGTCGGCTCGGGCGAGCGGGTGACGCTGGGCGAGGAGGTCGAGCTGGCGCAGCGCTATCTGGCCATCGAGCAGGTGCGTTTCGGCGAGCGGCTCCAGGTGCGCTGGAAGATCGACCCGCTGGTGGCCAGTGCCCGGGTGCCGTCCCTGCTGCTGCAGCCGCTGGTGGAGAACGCGGTCAAGCATGGCGTCGAGCCTTCGCCCACGGGCGGCGACATCCGTATCCGCGCCCAGGCCCACCACGGCCGGGCGCTGGTCACCATCACCAACACCGTGCCCGAAGGCAAGCCGCGCAAGGGCCACGGCATGGCGCTGCACAACGTGCGGGAGCGCCTGGCGCTGCTGCACGACCTGGACATGCGCTTCGAGGCCGGACCGATCGAGGGCGGGCGTTTCCGGGTGCGGCTGATGATTCCGCTGGGCCGCGGGACAGCGCCATGAGGCCGGCGACATGAGGACTGGACGATGAGTGTGCTGCGTGTGTTGCTGGTCGACGATGAGGCCCTGTCGCGCCTGCGCCTGCGCACGCTGCTGGGCGACTGCGTGGACCCGGCCTGCGTGGTGGCCGGCGAGGCCAGCTCTGCGCCGGCCGCACTGCACTGGCTGACCCTGCACCAGGCGGATGTCGTGCTGCTCGACATCCACATGCCCGGCATGGACGGCCTGCAGCTCGCGGCTCGCCTGCAGGATCTGCCGCGTGCGCCGGCGGTCATCTTCGTCACGGCCCATTCCGAACACGCGCTGGCGGCCTTCGAGGTCGAGGCCGTCGACTACCTGACCAAGCCCGTGCGGCGCCAGCGTCTGCAGGCGGCGCTGCTGCGGGTGGCCCAGCGGCAGCAGGGTTTTGTGGCCAGTGCGCCGGCGCCGCTGGACCCTGCGGTGCACACGCCGGTGATCGTCGTGCACGAGCGGGGCGAGCTGCTGCGGGTGCCGCTGGCCGAGGTGCTCTACCTGAAGGCCGAACTGAAATACGTCACCCTGCGCACCGCGCGGCGGGCGCTGCTGCTGGACGAGTCGCTGGCGGAGCTGGAGGAGCGGGTCGGCGAGCGTTTCCTGCGCATCCACCGCAACGCGCTGGTGGCGCGCAACGCCGTGGTGGCATTGGAGCGGCGCGACGACGGCGAGGGAGCCGAAGGCTGGGCCGTGCGCATCGCGCTGACCGACGAGTGGCTGGCGGTGTCGCGTCGGCAGCTGGTCGCGGTGCGCGAGATGCTGGCCGCGGAGGGCTTGTAACGGCATCACCCCATGACCTTTACACTGCGCGCCACCATGCGGCCAACATGGATCGCTGTTTTCGGGGTTACCACGTCTTGCCATGGAAATTTCCATATTTTCCGGATTGCTCCGGCACCCCAATGTCCCTGGACTGGACGCCGCAAGCGGGAGGGCCGCTCCATGAACTGGATGCGCTGGCACACGCCCGGGCTGCTCGGGCTGGTCTGTTTGCTGGTCGGTTGCCTGGATGGGTATCCGACCAACAGCCCCGATGACGCTGACTTTCCCCCAAGTTCCGTCGACATGACTCAGGCGCAGCGCATGCAGCGCCTCAATGAGATGGGCATGGACACCAGTCCGCATCTGCGCTGGCATTACACGCTGGACGCCGGATGCCGGCTGCAGATGGAATACCAGGAGCGGCGCTGGTTTGCCCGCAGCCAGGTGGTGCGGGTTCCGCTGTCCGGGACCGAGATCCGGATCGAGGGGCTGGAAGAGGCGCTGGAAGAGGGGCCGGAGCTGTACCGTGTGGTCGGATTGCGCCAGGTGGCCGGACAGGGGGAGCCCCAGGGCCCGGGCACCGTGCTGCATGACCAGGGGAGCTGGCCGGATGCGATCGAGTTCCGCGCCTTGCTCGCCCATTTGCAACGAGACTGTCATGCCACCGTCTCCTGATCGTCCTGCCCCCCCGACCTTTCGGGAAGCCTTCTTCTATTGGCTGCAGCTCGGCTGCATCAGTTTTGGCGGCCCCGCCGGACAGATCGCGTTGATGCACGCCGAGCTGGTGGACAAGCGCCGCTGGATCAGCGAACAGCGCTTCCTGCACGCGCTGAACTACTGCATGGTCCTGCCCGGCCCCGAGGCGCAGCAGCTCGCCATCTACCTCGGCTGGCTGCTGCACCGCACCTGGGGCGGCATCGTCGCGGGCACGCTGTTCGTGCTGCCGTCGCTGTTCCTCCTGGCGGCGCTGACCTGGGTCTATCTGGTGTTCGGCGATGTCCCGGCCGTGAAGGGGATCTTCGAGGGCATCAAGCCGGCCGTGGTCGCCATCGTGGTCTTCGCGGCGTGGCGGATCGGCGCGCGGGCCTTGAAGAACCGGGTGCTGCAGGCGATGGCGGTGCTGTCCTTCGTCGCGCTGTTCGGCTTCGGCGTGCCGTTTCCCGCCATCGTGCTGGCGGCGGGGCTGATCGGTTGGGTCGGCGGACGGATCGCGCCGCAGTATTTCCAGACCGGCGGCGGCGGGCAGGGCGCCGCGAAGCCGCGCCACGGTCCTGCACTGATCGACGACGACACGCCTGCCCCACCACACGCGCGGTTCCGCTGGGGCTATCTGCTGCTGCTGCTGGGCGTGGCGCTCGGGCTGTGGGTCGGGATGGTGGCCTTGCTGCTCGGCCAGCCGGTGCTGCACGACATGGGGATCTTCTTCACCAAGGCGGCCTTGCTGACCTTCGGCGGCGCCTATGCGGTACTGCCCTATGTCTACCAGGGCGGCGTCGAGACCCACGGCTGGCTGACCGGCCCGCAGATGATGGACGGGCTGGCGCTGGGCGAGAGCACGCCGGGGCCGCTGATCATGGTGGTGGCCTTCGTCGGCTTTGTCGGCGCCTGGACCAAGGAGGTCTTCGGTCCGGAAGCGCTGGCGGTGGCCGGGCTGGCGGGGGCTGCGGTCGCGACTTTCTTCACCTTCCTGCCGAGCTTCGTCTTCATCCTGGCGGGAGCGCCGCTGGTCGAATCGACCCGCGGCAACCTGAAGTTCACCGCACCGCTGACCGGCATCACGGCGGCGGTGGTCGGCGTGATCCTGAACCTCGCGGTGTTTTTCGGCTGGCATGTCGTCTGGCCGAGGGCGACGGCCGAGGCACCGTTCTCGGGGGGCATCGCGGTGTTCTCGGCCGCCTTGGCGGTAGGCGCCTTCGTGGCGCTGTGGCGCTACCGGCAGGACGTCATGACGGTGCTCGCGGTCTGCGCCGGGGTGGGGCTGCTGCGGAGTCTGGTCTGATGCGCTGGCGCATCAGCGTTCGACCGCCCCGAGGTCGACCTTGCTGCCCTTGACGGTCCGGGCCTGCGGCAGGAAGTTGCTGCCGAGCTGGTAGGTCAGCGGGTGGGCGGCGGCGCCCGCCGGGGCTGCCTGACCGGCGTCGAGGAGTGCCGTGCCCGCCAGCGGCATGAAGGTCGCCGCATCAAACGGCAGGGTGCTGCCAGCGATCAGGTTGGCGGTGCCCTTGACCTGGCCCTTGAGCGTCTTCCACTGTGTGGTGTCGGTCCAGCCGGTGCGGATCCAGTTGACGCCGAGGTTCAGGATGCCGTCCGGCGTGTAGGTCTTGGCCAGCGAGTCGTTCTCGGCCTGGCGCAGGTTCAGCTCCGTCACCGTGCCATCGAACCAGAACACGTTGTTCCAGGCCTCCACCGTCTCTTCAGTGGTCGAGATCTGGAAGATGCGCGCGCCCTTGCCGGTGCCGTGGACCGTGTTGTTGAAGAAATACAGCGTGCCCTTGCGGAACAGCGATTCGCCCCAGTTCGCCCCGGCCGGTGCGCCGAAATGGTCGCCGCCGTAGTGGAAGAAGCTGCCCTCGTCGCCGTTCTTCTTGATCTGGTTGCCGTAGACGAAGGTGGTCCGGTAGGCGGGCGTGGCCAGCGCGGTGACGGGGAAGTCTTCCGCCTCGACCATGTCGATGGCCCGGGCGCCGCCCTCGATGCGGTTGTAGCGCACGACCAGACCCGCCGAGCGGTCCTTGGCCGAGTTGCCCAGCGAGCCGGCACGCAGCGGGCCGTAGCGGTTGAACTCGATCACCATGCCCAGGCTCTGGGTGTAGGTGGAGTGCATGTGGTCGTCGCCGACGATGCCGTGGCCCCACAGGTAGTTGCCGGCGATGCGGATGTCGCGGGTCTGGGCGAAGGCGCCTTCGTCATTGGACTTGGTGAAGATGCCCATCTGGCAGTCGCTGATCTCGTTGTCGGCGATCAGGATGTTGTGGCCACGGTCGACCCAGATGCAGGCGCCGAAGGGATCGTAGGTCTTGGTGGCGCCAGCGGCGTTCTTGAAGCTGTAGTTGGGATGGCCGGCGCGGATGTTCAGGCCGTCGATCGTGATCCAGGTCGGATAGTCGGCGTAGGTGCCGCTGGCATGGGCCTTGATGGCGATGATGGTGCGGCCCTGGTGGATGTCGCGGGTTTCCGTCGTGTTGCCGTAGGCGGTGCCCAGTGCGGTGCGGGTGGTGGCGCCGTTGCCGTCGATGATCGGGCGTTCGTTGTTCGGGCCGCGCACGCCGCAGATGCGGACCGGGGCGGCTTGCGTGCCCTTCGCCGCGACCATGAACTTGCCCTTGTAGGGCGTGGCCGTATAGAAGATGCGCACCGTGTCGCCGGCCTTGAGGCTTTCCCACGGCACGGCATCCAGCGTGGTGTAGGGCTTGCCCGGACCGACCTGGTAATCGACGCCCTTGCCGGAGGCCACACAGGCGGTCAGCGCGAGGCCGTCCACCGGCGGTGCCGGGGTCGGCGCAGGGGTCGGCGCAGCAACGGGCGTCGGACTGGGAGACGCAACGGGGGTTGGCGCCGGCGCTGGCGTCGGTGCCGGCGTGGCCACGGGTTTCGGAATGGGAGCGGCGACCGGCGAAGGTGCAGGTGAAGCGATGGGCTTCGGACTGGGTGCTGCCACGGGTGCCGGTGCGCCGCTGACGTCGAGCACGGTGCCCGATTCCCCGCCGCCACAGGCGGTGAGTCCGCCGGTCAGCGCCAAGCCGGCTGCGATCCACAGGGTGCGCACATGTGCTGTTCTGGTCTGGTCCATCGGGTCCTTCTTCGGGGTTGCTGCAGGGATGGCAGCGAAGATAGGTGGGCACCCTGGATGCGCCAGTAAGCAATTTTCTTTACTGTAACCAGGTCAATTGCGCAACAAATGTTCGTGATTTGCCTGTGTTTTGTAAATTTTCCACTTATTCGCGGGGGCAGGAAAATCAGATTTCGCCCCCGGATCGTGTGCTGTGTCACGCGCATCGGCTTGGATGTGGCGCAGGCTGCAACCAGCGGTCACAGGGCGTAGTCGGCCCGTCTGACCGGCGTTGCCCTGGATTGCCGCAACTCCACACCTCCCGTTGCAGACGATGTCGGTTTGCATCGTCTGCGGCACCGGCACGGACGGTGCATTCGCCGCTGCGCAGCGGGTTTCAGCGCTCGACCGCGCCGAGATCACGTCCGACGCCGTGGACGGGGCGTGTCATGGGGCGTCGGTGGGCATCGAGCTGCCACAGCAGCGGGTGTGCCGAGACCGCTGGCAGCGCAGTGGCGGCCCGGTCGATCAGGGTCGAGCCCGCCAGCGGTTGCAGCGTCGTGGCGTCGACTGGCAGGTCGCCGCCGGTGATGAACTGGTGGGTGCCGCTGACCGAGCCACCGACGCGGTGCCAGATGTCGATGTCCTGCCAGCCCGAACTGATCCAGTTGACGCCCAGGTTCAGCACGCCCCCGCCCTCCCACGGCGGCGCCACTTCCTGGTTCATGCGCAGGTTGCGCTGGACCACGGACGGCGCGAAGTGGATGACGTTGTTCCAAGCCTCGACCCGCTCTTCGGTGGTCGAGATCTGGAACACCCAGGCCTGCGTGCCCTTGAGCAGCAGGGTGTTGTTCCAGAAATAGAGGGTGCCCTTGCGGAACAGCGGCTCGCCCCAGTTGGCTCCCGGTGCGCTGCCGAAGTGGTCGCCGCCGTAGTGGATGACGCTGCCGGTGTCGCCCGTCTTGACGATCTGGTTGCCGTAGACATGGGTTTCCCGGTAGGCCGGCAGTTTCAGTGCCACGCCGGGGAAGTCTTCCGCCTCGACCAGGTCGATCGCGTGGGCGCCTTCCTCGATGCGGTTGTAGCGGATGACGGTGCCGACCGAGCGGTCCTTGATGGCGTTGCCCGGTGCGCCAGGGCGCAAGGGCGCGAAGTCGTTGAACTCGACCACCGTGCCGACGCTCTGCAGATAGACGCTGTGTTCATGCCAGTCGCCCGCGATGCCGTGGCCGGCGAAGCGGTTGCCGGCGATGCGCAGGTGGCGCGTCACGGCGAACTCGCCATCCTCGGTCGACTTGCTGAAGATGCCCATCTGGCAGTCGGTGATCTCGTTGTCGGCGATGGTGATGTGCTGGCCGCGGTCGATCCAGATGCAGGCGCCGAAGGGGGCGTAGGCGCGCTCGACCCCGGCGGCCGTCCGGTAGCGGTAGCTCGGATGCCCGCGGGTGATCTTCAGCCCGTCGATCTGCAGGTGGCGCGGGTAGGCGGTCCAGGCGTCGGTGGCCAGCGTCTTGATGGCGATGACGGTGCGGTCCTGGTGGACATGGCTGTAGTAGGGGGTGTGGCTGTAGAGCGGGCCGAGCGTCGCGCGGGTGGTGGCGCCGCTGCCGTCGATGACCGGGCGCTCGCCGTTCGGCCCGCGCACGCCGCAGACACGGATCGGCGCTTCGGCCGTGCCCTGCCCGGCCAGCAGGAACTTGCTCCGGTAGGGGGTGTCGCGGTGGTGGATGCGCACGGTGTCGCCTGCGCGCAGCGACTCCCACGGGACCGCGTCCAGGCTGGCATAGGGCAGACCCGGGCCGACCGCATAGTCGGTGCCGCGGCCCGAGGCCACGCAGGGGCTGAGGCCGAGGGCGCTCGGGGTGGGCAGTGTCGCTGCCTGGCTGGGCACTGGCGGACGCACGGTCACGATCCGCGGCGCGGGGGCGGTCGTGGTGGTCGGGCGCACGGCGCCCGTGGTGGCGCGCACCCCTTGTGCCTGGCCGGTGCCCACCAGGAGCGTGGCACCGAGCAAGGCCGCGCCGTGGGCGAGGAAAACAGACCGGACGGGATGGTGGCAGGACATGAGACAACCTCCTGGGCCTGGTGTGGAGTCCACACGGTCCGGGCGCACATCGGAACTTGATGTGCTGTCGTCCGGACCTCGGCTCAGGGGCTATCGGCGGTGCCCGCGGGAACTGGAGGGGGTTCGCCGGCTATTTCTTGTTTCAGTTTCTTATTTCAGTTCGAAGGCACCCAGGTCCATCGCCCGACCGGTGCGGGTCCGGCGCACGATGCCCGCCGGTTCGGCGAACTGGTGGCCCACTGCGGGCAGGTCGTCTACGCTCTCGGCCAGGTCGGTGCCGGCAGCCCCGGCGCGCGGCCGGCCGTCGGGGCCGAGACCCGCCGCGGGCTGGCTCAGCAGCTTGCCCTTGATGGCGATCCTGACCAGCGAGGTCGGCCCGGCTTCGGCCCAGTCGCGGCTGATCCAGTTGGTGCCGTTGAACTCGATGGTCCCGGCTTCATGGCCGACGCGCATCTGCGTCGTGCCCTGGTTGACGAAGACATTGGCGCGGGCATCGACCTTGTGCTGCCCGGTCGGCATGTCGAACAGCGCCATGTACCAGGCCTGCGCCTGCGTGCTCGTGTGCAGCACGGTGTTGTTGTAGAAGTGCAGCGTGCCCTGGCGGAAATAGCGCTCGTCGTTGTCGCCACCCCAGTGGATCAGCTTCACCGACGACTGGCCCAGGTTGCGGAAGTCGTTGACGATCAGGTTGCCGTAGACCCAGGCATCCGGGTAGAGCGGATCCTTGAGCACCTGCCGCACCCCGCCTTCGATCTCGACCAGGTCGATGGCACGGGCCGAGGCGACGATGTGGTTGTAGCGCACGACGGTGGCGCTGGAGCGGTCCTTCATCGACGAGCCGCGGGCGCCCGGGATGAGCTGGCCGATGTGGTTGCCCTCGTAGAGCGCGCGGGCGGTCTGGATGTAGAGGTTGTGCTCGAACCAGCTGCCGACATTGCCGTTGTCCCAGATCCGGTTGTGGCGGATGAAGACACCGCGGCTGGCCTCGTCCTCGGACTTGCTGTTGACGAAGACGCCGTTGCCGTTGCGGGTGATCTCGCAGTTCTCGATCGTCAGGTCTTCGACGACGACGGCGTAGATGGCGGCCGCGCCGCCGACGTAGGTGCCGGTGCTGCCGTCCTGGGCGGTGTAGCGGTTGTCCTTGTGGGCGCCGGTGAGCTTGAGGTTGGCGATGCGGATGTGCTTCGGGCGGCTGCCCCAGGCCTGCTCGCGCGACTTGTAGAGGAAGATCAGCCCGTAGGGCTCGGTGTACTGCTTGTTGAAGAAACCCGCCGCCACGGCATCCCGGGCGGTGACGGCGTTCTGGCCGCTGATGACCGGGCGGTTGCACTTCGCGTCGGTCACGCCGTGGAGGACCACCGGCGCGTCGGCCGTGCCCTGGGCGCGCAGGCCGATCTTGGTGCGGTAGGGCTCGGCGCGGTGGTAGATGTTGACCACATCCCCGGCGCGCAGCGACAGCCAGGGCACATCCGTCAGCTCCGTGATCGGCTGGCCAGGGCCGACATGGTAGGTCGTGCCCGAGCCGGTCAGCGGTCTGGAGCAGCCATCTGCGCTGGCGGGCTCGACGGGCGCCGGAGGCCAGGGCGCAGGGCTTGCCGCCGGCACCGAAGCGGGGGAGTCACCCGGCTTGCCTGGGCTGGCTGGCGCCTCGGCTGCGGGCACACCGAGTTCTCCGAGGAACTGGCCCGACTCTGCGCTCGGGCCTCCCGAGGTCTGCACGCCGCTGTTCGATGTCGGCACGACGACCCGTTGCGCCTGCACGGGCGTGGCGGGCAGGCACAGGCCGACCAGCGAGGCGATCTGCAAGGCGAAGGCGGCTGGGCGAGGGGGTCTGGGATGGGGCATGGCGGGTTCTCCGATGGGCGAGCGGGCGGCTGCGCTAGCATGCCCGCCATTCTCGACTGCCCGATTCTCTCCATGTCCATGCGCCTGATGCACATTGTCGATTCGCTCGAATTCGGAGGCCTCGAACGGGTGGTCACCGACCTCGCCATCGAACAGAAGCGCCGCGGCGACCAGGTCTGCGTGTTCAGCCTGCTCCACACGGAAGGGCTGAAACCCGAACTCGAAGCCGCCGGCATCGAGGTCATCGTCGGCGGCAAGCGCGACGGGCTCGATCTGGCGCTGATCGGCCGGCTGCGCCGCGCCATCGCCGCGCGCCGCATCGAGGTGATCCACGCGCACAACTTCGTGCCCAACTACCACGCCGCCGCGGCCACCTGGGGCCAGTGGCGCCGGCCGACGCTGGTGTGCAGCCTGCACGACATGGGCCTGCGACTGGACCGCGAGCCGCGCCTGCGCCGCTTCTTCACCTGGTCGATCGGCCGCACGCAGGGTTTTGCGATGGTCGGCTCGCAGGTCCACGGCCGCTACGTGGGCAGCGGCATGGTGCCGGCGGCGCTGGCGACGACGGTGCTGAACGGCATCCCGGTCGACCGTTTTCGCTGGACGCCCGAGCGGCGGCGTGTGGCGCGCGAGCGGCTGGGGGTGCCGCAGGACGCGCTGCTGGTCGGCGCGGTCGGGCGACAGGTCGGGCTGAAGAACCACGCGCTGCTGATCGCGCTGATGCCAGCGTTGCTGCAGCACCACCCGTCGCTGCGGCTGGCGCTGGTCGGCAGCGGGCCGCTCGAAGCGGATCTGCGGGCGAAGGCGCAGGCCAGCGGGGTCGGCGACCGGATCCTGTTCACCGGGCAGCGCAAGGACGTGTCCGACCTGACGCCCGGCTTCGACATCTTCGCCATGCCGTCGCTGACCGAGGGCCTGTCGATCGCGCTGCTGGAGGCGGCAGCGACCCGGCTGGCGATCGTCGCCACGGCGGTGGGCGGCAATCCGGAGATCGTGCGCCACGGCGAGAGCGGGCTGCTGGTGCCGCCGGGCGAGGGCGGGCCGCTGCTGCAGGCGCTGGACACGCTGCTCGGGGACACGGCGCTGCGCGAGCGCATGGGGCAGGCGGCGTGCGACTGGGTGCGCGCCCACGGGTCGATCGACCACCTCGGCCGCACCTGCCAGCAGTTCTACGACACCGCCCGAAGCCGCTGATCTGGATCAAGTCCGGGCGATTTGCCTGCGATTTTGCTGGTGAGCCTGGGCGGCCCGTGTCTTGTTGCAAACGATTCTCGTTTAGGATGGGTGCATGACCTCCGCTCCCCTCCTCCTGTCCTTGCGCGACCTGCCCCGCCAGTCCAGCGCCCGCATCGCCGCCGTGGTGCCCCGCTCGGGCGATGACCGGGTGGCGCAGCGACTCGAAGAACTGGGGTTCGTGCCGGGTGAGCGGGTGCGGGTGATCGCCCACGGCCCGCTGGGCGCCGAGCCGATCGCCGTGCAGCTCGGCTTCACCCGGTTCGCGCTGCGGCGGGCAGAGGCGGAGCGCGTGATGCTGGAGGTCGCCTCGGTCGCACCGGGTGTCCGGGCATGAACACCGCGCTCGCCGTGACCCACCTGGCGCTGGTGGGCAACCCGAACTGCGGCAAGACCGCGCTGTTCAACCGCTTGACCGGCAGCCGCCAGAAGGTCGCCAACTACACCGGCGTCACGGTCGAGCGCAAGGAAGGGCGCTTCGCCGGGCCGTCCGGGCGCCGGTTCCGCCTGCTCGACCTGCCCGGCGCCTACAGCCTGCAGCCCAAGAGCCCGGACGAGGCGGTGACCCGCGCCGTCTGCCTGGGCGAACTGGCCAGCGAGCCGCTGCCGGACGTGCTGATCGCCGTGGTGTCCGCCACCAACCTGCGGCTGCACCTGCGCTTCGCGCTGGAGGTGCAGGCGCTGGGGCGGCCGATGGTGCTGGTGCTCAACATGATGGATGAGGCGCGCCGCCTGGGCATGCAGATCGACCGCGAGGCGCTGGCCCGCGAGCTGGGAGTGCCGGTGGTCGAGGCGATCGCCGTGCAGCACGACGGCGCGCAGGCGCTGGTCGACCTGCTGGACCGCGGCGTGCCGGTGCGGCCGACGGTCGCCACGCCCGGCGACCTGCACGCCGAGACTTCGCGCCTGCTCGCCCGGGCTGTCACCTTCAACGACACGGTCAGCCTGCGCGACGAGCGGCTGGACGCCGTGCTGCTGCACCCGGTCTGGGGGCCGCTGGTGCTGGCAGCGGTGCTGTTCCTGATGTTCCAGGCGGTGTTCTCGTGGGCGGGGCCGCTGATGGAGGGCATCAAGGCGGGCATGGATTGGCTCACGGGGCTGGTGAACGGCGTGCTGCCGGAGGGGCCGCTGCGCGGCCTGCTGACCGATGGCGTGATCGCCGGCGCGGGTGGCGTGCTGGTGTTCCTGCCGCAGATCCTGATCCTGTTCCTGTTCATCCTGGCGCTCGAAGAGTCGGGCTACCTGCCGCGCGCGGCCTTCCTGCTCGACCGGGTGATGGTCGGCGCGGGGCTGTCGGGGCGCTCGTTCATTCCGCTGCTGTCGAGCTTTGCCTGCGCAGTGCCGGGCATCATGGCCACGCGCAGCATCCAGCACCTGCGCGACCGCCTCATCACCATTCTGGTGGCGCCGCTGATGACTTGCTCGGCGCGGCTGCCGGTGTACGCGCTGCTGATCGGCGCCTTCATCCCCGACACGACCGTCGGCGGGGTGTTCAACCTGCAGGGGCTGGTGCTGTTCGCGCTGTACGTCGCGGGCATCGCCAGCGCGGTGGCGGTGTCGATGGTGCTCAAGCGGTGGTTCTCCGCGCAGCAGGACACCGAGCAGCCGCTGCTGCTGGAGCTGCCGGCCTACCGCCTGCCGAACCCGCGTGATCTGGCGATCGGCCTGCTGGAGCGGGCGCGCATCTTCATCCGCCGCGTCGGCACGATCATCCTGTCGCTGACCGTGCTGCTGTGGGGGCTGGGCAGCTTTCCCGCGCCGCCGGAGGGCGCCACGGGGGCGGCGATCTCCTACAGCTTCGCCGGCATGATCGGCCACGCGCTGGAGCTGGTGTTCGCGCCGCTCGGCTTCAACTGGCAGATCTGCATCGCGCTGGTGCCGGGCATGGCGGCGCGCGAGGTGGTCGTCGGTGCGCTGGCCACCGTCTATGCGCTGTCGGACACCAGCGAGGCCGCCACGCAGCAGCTTGCCGGCCTGATCGGCGCGCAGTGGGGGCTGCCGACGGCGCTGTCGCTGCTGGCGTGGTTCGTGTTCGCGCCGCAGTGCATCTCGACGCTGGCCGTCATCCGCCGCGAGACCAACTCGGCGCGCACGATGTGGCTGTCGGCCGCCTACCTGACCGCGCTGGCCTATGGCGCGGCGTTCCTGACCTTCCACATCGCCAAGGCCCTGACATGACGACGACGATCTACGCTGCCTTCGAAGCCACCGTGATCGCCGCGGCCTGCGGCTGGACGCTGTGGCACACCGCCACGCGGGTGCTCAAGCTGAAACTCGGGCGCCGCGCGGGGGCGGCGGCCTCGGCTGCAGGCGGATGCGGGGGCGGCTGTGGCGGATGCAGTGCTGGTGCCGGTGGCCCGGCTGCTGCCTGTGCCACACCCCGTTCGACGCTAGAATTTCACGCACCGCTTCCAAAGCCCGGACGCCTCCATGACCCACACTGACGAAGCCCTTGTCGAATCGGTACTGACGGAGTTCCGGCGTGAAATGCCCGATTCGGTCCGCTCGTTGTCACATCGCTTTGATACCGATGCAGCGGGGGAAGACGCCGTGTTCATTGTGCTGAACGTCGCGGATCAGCTCAAACCTTCCCGGCACGAGGTCCGGCATCTGGTCGATTTCAGCGACCGGATTCGCCAGCGTCTGCTGAGCCGACACATTCATGCCTGGCCCTATCTGTCGGTGGTGGATGCTGCATGACCGGGTTGGCCCGGGATCTGCTGGAGCAGGCGTCCTTTCTGTGTGGGCGTGAGCGCAAACGTCCCAAACAGGCGAGCCTGCGGCGAGCGGTGTCGTCCGCCTACTACGCACTCTTCCACTTGTTGATCGAGGCCTCCGTTGCGCATTTCGGCAGCCGCAGTCCGATGGCGTTGCGCAGGCTGATGGCACGGGCCTACTCGCATGGCGACATGCTGGCCGCTTGCAAGCACTTGGCACTGGGGACACCGCCCCCACACCTGTCGGCTTTGCTCGCGACGCCTGTAGAAGCGGATTTGCGCCTGATCGCGACAGCATTCGTTGAATTGCAGGACCAGCGGCACCGCGCGGACTACGATCTTTCCGCCGGTTTCACCCGCATTGGTGTGGACATGTTGATCACCAAGGTCGAGGACGCATTTCAAGCCTGGGAGCGTGTGGCCGGCACCCACAACGCCAAGGTATTTCTGTCAGCCCTTTTGCTGGGCAAAGCCTGGAAGCGCTGACAGGCCGGGGCTGGCTCAGCGTGGTGGCTGCGCCTTCAACCAGGCGTACGTCCGGCTGAGTCCTTCGGCGGTCGGCACGCGCTGCGTCCAGCCGATCTTCTTCAGCCCGTCGTTGCTGTAGCGGATCGGCGTGTACATCGACTTGACGACGTAAGGCGTGAAGACCGCGGGCATCTGGCCCTTGGACTTCTGGTTGTACGCGACCAGCTTCTTCGACAGCCACATGAACACGCCGAACGACAGCGGAATGACGCGCATCTTCTGCACGTGCTTCAGGTAGCCGTCGAGGTACTGGCGGCAGGTCGGGATGTTGTCGTCGGTGACGGCAAACGCGCTGCCACTCGGCGCATGCACCGCCGCCCGCGCCACCGCGTCCGCGCAGTTCTCGACATAGGTCAGCGGCAGCAGCGCGCCATTGCCCAGGCTCGCGAACAGCCCCATCGCCTTCAGCCCGACCCGCGGCGACAGCGCCCCGCCGCCGGGGCCGTAGATCACGCCGGGGCGCAGGATCACGGTCTCGAAGCCGTACTGCGCCGCGAACTCCATGAACATGTGTTCCTGGCGCGTCTTGGCGTAGCCGTAGGGGCCCTTGTCCACGCCGACCGGCTCGATCGGGGTGTCCTCGCCCAGCGTGTCGCCCGGCTTCATCCCGTCGGTCTTGTAGACCGCAAACGAGCTGATCAGCGTGATGCGCTGGATGCCGGTCTTGCCACACGCCTCGAAGACGTTGCGGCTGCCCATGACGGTGTTGGCGAACATGTCGGCCGCTGCGCCCTTCATGCCGGCCGCCGCGTGGATCACGCCGTCCACGCCCTGCAGCATCGCGTCGAACGAGCCGCGGGCGAGCAGGTTGGCGGCTGCCGTCTCGATCTGCGCCTGCGGAAACTCCTTCAGCAGCGATTCGATGAAGCCGGCTGGCGCCTTGTTGCGGAAATGCAGCCGCAAGTTGTTCTGGCCCTGCATCAGCAGGCTGCGGGCGATCTGCTTGCCGAGGAAACCGCCGGCGCCGGTGACGAGGATCTTCATGCGACCTCCTTCGCGTTCTGCTCGGCCATGCAGGCATCCACACCCACGACGATCTGGTCGATCACGCGGCACACGCGCAGGATCTGCTCGGGCGGGATCGGGTCCGGGCCCTTGCCTTCGACAGCGTCGTAGAAGCGGTCCAGCAGCACGCGCATGCACTGGAAGTAGTGGAACTCGTACTTGCGGAAGCGCGTGAGGTTGCGGCGACCGTTGGCGGCGAGCTGCCTGGCCTGCGTCCACGCCATGAACTGGCGGCCCAGCGCGCTCGGCGCCGACCAGCGCGAGGCCTGGATCAGCGTGCGCGCGGTGTAGTCGAGTTCGACCGAGTCGTTCGTGCCGACCACCTTCAGCGTGTGCGGCACCGGGCGGCCGTGGGCGCTGACGTTGCCGCTGACGGTGACGCCACCGCTGCGCAGCAGGAAGCGCAGCTCGTCCGGCATCGCGTCCACGATGGCCGAGCCGGTCGGACCGCGGCGGCGGAAGGCCAGCACGCGGGTGTCGATCTCGTCGCCGAGGAAGGGGATGACCTTGGCCAGCACGTGGTCGAGCACGTTGTGGAACAGCTTGCCCGGCAGGCGATGCACCCAGTGGCCCGGGTCGGTCATCACGGCCAGGCCGTAGTCGCCGGCGAGGTTGTAGCCGTAGCTGGTGTCGAGGTGGACGATCTCGCCGAGCGAGCCCTGCTGGACGAGTTCCTCCAGCTCCAGCCCCGGCGTCTCGTAGTTGTAGAGGTAGTTCACCCCCGCCTTGCGCCCGGCCTGCGCGGCCAGCGCCAGGATCTCGCGCGTCTGCGCGGCGGTCAGCGCAAACGGCTTTTCCATGAACACATGGCAGCCGGCGGCGAAGGCCATCTTCGCCAGGAAGAGGTGCGAGTCCGGCGGCGTGGCGATGTGGACGACGTCGAGCCGCTCCTTGGCGAACATCTCGGCCGCGTCGTCGTAGCGGCCGGGGATCTTCAGGCGCACGGCCAGTTGTTCCGCCATCAGTGGTTCGCGGTCGCACACGGCGACCACCTCGCCGCGCCCGATGGCGCGGATCTGTTCAACGTGGCCGTCAGCAATCTTGCCGCAGCCGATGATGCCTACCCGTAGCACGGTATGGACTCCTGGAAATGCAAACCTGGAAAAACAATCCTGCCAAGGCAGAAGCGCAGAAGCGCAGAAGCGGGCGGGTCAGCGCTGGGTGCGACCCCAACTGCCGGCGTAGCGGCCGGTCGCGAAGCGCCACGACGCCACGAGGAAGGCCCAGTTCAGCGCGAACAGGAAGGCCGCAAGCTTGACCAGCGTCGGCAGCTTCACCCCCCGGCTCGTCAGCCGCCAGCCGGCCCACGCCGCGCTGTAGGCCAGCGCTTGCGCTGCCGCGTAGAGCGCCCAGCCCGCCGAGCCCTGCAGCGCCGCCAGCGCCACGGACGCCGCCAGTGCCAGCAGCAGCAGGTGCGGCGCGGTCCAGCGCAGCACCTTGTGCGAGACATAGGCGAAGGCGGTGGCCAGCGACGTGCGTGTCAGGTACTGCGGGTGGCGGGCGAGCGCCTGGAAGTTGCCGATGCCGATGCGGATGCGGCGCTTGACCTCTTCGCCGATCTGCTCGGGTGTGTCTTCCTCGGCCCAGGCCTTCGGCTCGTAGACGAGGCGGTGCCCAGCGGCCGAGACGTTCATCGCCACACAGAAGTCGTCGCAGATCGTGTCTGGCCGCAGCGGCTGCCAGAGTTCGCGGCGGATGGCGTAGATCGCGCCGTTGGCCCCGAGCAGCGCGCCGATGCGGGCCTCGAAGAACTTCAGGAACTGCTCGATGCGCCAGTACAGGCTGTCCTGGTTGTCACCATCGTTGCCCATCAGGCGCAGCTCGCCCGTGACCCCGCCCACCTTCGGATCCTGGAAGCGCGTCACCAGCCGCTTCAGCGCACTGCGCTCGAAATAGGTGTTGGCGTCCGAGAAGACGACGATCGGCTCGACCGTGCGCGACACCAGGTCGTTGAGCACGCTGGCCTTGCCGCGGTTGACCTCGAAGGGCAAGGCGACGACACGTGGCTCGTCCTGGAACTGCGCCATCAGCGCGGCCGTGCGGTCGCGGCTGCCGTCGGAGCCGATGTAGGCGCGCAGGCGGTCGGCCGGGTAATCGAGCGCCAGCAGGTTCTCGATGCGCGCGACGATGTGCGTCTCTTCGTTGTACGCCGAGATCACCACGGCCACCGGCGGCCAGTCGGGATCCGTCTCGGCGTGGCCGGCGTCGATGCGGCGGTCGCCCTTGCGGAACACGAAGCCCACATCGCGCAGACCCTGGTTGATCGACCCGATGACAAACAGCACCACCGGGTAGAGCGCATAGGAGTAGAGGACCGCGATGACGCCCCCGATGGCGACGGCGGCCAGCAGCGTGTGCAGCACCGGGTCAGGCCTTCGTGGGGGTGGGGGTCGTGTCGCGGTAGCCGGGCCGCGGGATCACCAGATCGCGGTACTGGCCCGGCTCGCCTGGCAGGTTCTGCTCGGCGGCCTTGACGATGTTGTACATCTCGCGGGCGCTGACGTAATGCAGCTTCCAGTCCTTGCCATCGTTGTAGTGCGCGTGCAGGTGTTCGTAGCAACGGCGCATCGGCTCGCCCAGCAGCGTGTCCATGTCGCGCTCCTGCGTGCCGTGGGTGTGGATCTTGACGAAGACCCATTCCGGCTTGCCTTCGACGTGGATGCCGGTCTCGATCCAGGTGTCCACGCGGTCGGGTGTCGGGGGGCAGCTTGTGCGGATGTCGGAGTTCTCGATGCGCGGGATGATGCCGAACTTGCGGTCGCTCCACTTGAAGCCCAGCGGCCCCTGGATCAGCATCAGGTCGCCCGAGGGCTGGCCGCCCACCTTCACGCGCACGCCGGTGTCGTGCGACTTGCAGGCGTGCGGGTCGTCCTTGGCGTAGTAGATCTTGTTGATGGTCGAGGTCTGGCAGGGGTCCGGCGAAGCGGGGAAGGTGTAGTCGACGTAGCAGCCTTCCTCCCGCAGCACGATCAGCTCGTTGTCGACGCCGCAGCCGAAGCCGTGCGGGTGCGAGTTGTCGAGCGCCCAGTTGCCGTGGATGAAGGCCCAGCGCGGCTGTTTCGTCACCGGATCGACCGGCAGCGCATCGTGGCGATCGACCAGCAGCTGCGTGAAGCGGCGCAGCTTCTCGCGCAGGCCGGCTTCCGTGTCCTTGTCGTGGTGCAGGTGGATCTCGATCTCGCCCAGGCCCATGCGGCAGATCTCCACCAGCTGGTCGAGGTGCTCGGGGCGGTATTCTTCTTCAGGATAGAAGAAGCTGTGGATCGGGCCACGGCCATCGGCGTCCTTGAACGGCGCGCACAGGGCGGGATACTCCTGGCGCCAGCGGGCCACGCGCTTGCATTCGGTGGCGTAGTCGGGCTGCTTCCACATCGGCTCGTAGTGGTCGACGAAGCAGAACATCACGTGCTTCGTCACGCCGGCAGGGGCCGGAGCCCGCCAATCCTGCTTCAGGTAACTGGCCAGCCAGGTCTGGATGTTGCGCTGGCGGATGAACATCGCCACGATGCCGGCGATGGCCGCCAGCAGCATTAGAAGGACAAGCAGGACACTCATCGGAGCCTTTTGATTGGGTGAGAATCCGCGCCGGTGCCCAACGCACGAACGGATGGCGAATGTCCGGGAAAACCAGACCGGCCGAACTCTAGCATCGCCTGCGGGTCCGGGAAGACCCCCATTTGCTGAAGCTCATCCGCCGCGGCCGAAGCTGTGAGAAACCACAAAGGCCTTAACTGCGAATATTGTGAAAACCATCATCAGCAGGGTGCTCTTGACCCACTTGATGTCGTGTGTCCGGGCGTAGCTGGGTGAATCGCGGTCGGTCATGCCGGGAGACTGTGTGGCGCAGTACCAGGCGGACACGCACAGCGCCAGCAGGAAATACAGCACGGGCTGGTAGGTACGCGACAGGAACCAGGCGCACACCAGAAAACCGACCAGCGAATTGCGCAGAAGCTCCGCCATCTGCCGGTTGGGATTGCGGGTTGGCATGCAGTCGATGACGACGGACAGGCTCTTGTAGGTCAGCACAATCATGCCGATCCACAGGAAATAGCCGATCAAGCCCAGTTCGGCGAAACACAGCACGAAGGAATTGTGTGCCGTCAGGTGGTGGTGGTCGGTGAAATTGCCATATCCCGCACCGAATATCGGGCGCCATTTCAGCAGCTCCAGGCCCACGGACCAGGCCTCGATGCGTTCACCCGCGGATTGTTCCTGTGAGGAAAATCCGCGCCCGCCGACGGCGCTGACCGCGAGGAACGCCGTTCCGCCCAGTGCGCCCAGCACCGTCGTCCTGGTCGTGCCCAGCCAGTCGCGCACCACGAAGAACAGCAGCGACGCTGCCCCCAGCAAGGCCCCGCGCGACTGGCTCAGGTAGATCGCATAGCCCATCACCGACGCCGGCGCCAACACGTAGAGCAGATTGCGCAGCCATCTGCCCTTGTGCCAGAGCGCCCACAGCAGGGGCAGGCACATCACCAGCACCTGCGAGAAGTCGTTCGGATCGCTCAGGAAGCCCTGGCCACGCACCCGCCACAGGAACCAGCCGGTCTTGTCCTGGGCGGGGATGGCTTGCGCCGCGACTGCAGCGGAGATGCGTGTCGGGTCGATGTCATCCGCCAGCGGAGCGTTCTGGCGCAGAACCAGCTGTTCCGCGTAGCTGCCCGTGTGGAAGGCCTGGATGCCGAACAGTGCCGCCACCAGCATCGACAGCACGACGGCCGCGCAGGTCAACTTGAGCCGCTTCAGTGTCGTCACGTTCAGCGCCACCAGCACGAACAGCATCGACGAAGTGGAGAACTGGTTGATGGCCGTGAACGCCCCGCCGGCCCAGCCATTCAGCGCCACCGTCACGCCCAGGAACAGCATGAATGCGAACAGGAGCTTGAAGTCCGTGCCGCGGGCCGCGATTTCCTTGCGCGCCATCGCTCGGCCCGCTGCCAGCACGAATGCGATGGTCCAGAGCACCAGCATCGGGCGCAGTTCGGCCAGATCAGGGGCGAACAGCTCGATCGGCCTGAAAAAGCTCAGGAACACATACAGCAGGAAAACCGCGAAGCTCATTGTCGAAGACCGTTGTTCTTGCGCAAAGGCTCGATCGTACCGGCTTCTGCCGGTCCGGCATGTGACGCCCCGGCACGGACCCGCGGGTCGGCGGCACTGGAGGTCTTAAATTGGAATTAGTGGGTACCGCGTGCTGTTGCACAAACATCGCAGCACCGCTGTTCGGCGGATGGTGACAGCGAGTTACGCGCTTACCATCACGGGCCGCGTGCCGATGAGCGTACACGCGTGACCATGCAAACCCACTTCCTTCCATGAACAAGCCTGCAGTCCTTCCTCCCTTGCGCCGCGTGCTCTACCACCACCGCACCCAGGGCAAGGCCGTCGAAGGCGTCCACATCCGTGGCATCACCGACGCACTGCGCGCCGAGGGCGTGACCGTCGACATCATTTCGCTGCCGGGCGCCGACCCCTACGCCAGCCCCAAGGCACTCAGCCCGACCAAGCAGGCGCGCCCCTGGATGAAGTGGGTGACGAGCCTGCCGGAACCCCTGTTCGAGCTGGTCGAGCTGGGCTACAACCTGATGGCGGGTTTCCGCATCCGCGAGTACCTGAACGCCTACAAGGACGTGGACCTGATCTACGAGCGCTACTCGCTCTACATGTTCGTGGCCGTGATGATCGGCCGGGCGCGCAAGATTCCGGTGATCCTGGAGGTCAACGACTCGGCCACCGTCTACCGCGTGCGCCCGCTGTTCTTCCTGAAGCTGGCGACGATGATCGAGCGCTGGGTGTTCCGCCGGGCCAACGGGCTGGTGTTCGTGTCCGGTGCCTTCCGTGACCGGGTGACCAAGGCGCACGGCCACATCGCGCCCTCGCTGGTCTCGCACAACGCAGCCAACATCGACAAGTTCAGCTTCACACCCGCGCAGCGCGCCGAGACCCGCGCCAAATGGGGGCTGAAGGACGGCGAAGTGGTGTGCGGCTACCTGGGCGCCTTCGTGCCGTGGCATGCGATCGACCAGTTCGTCTACAAGATCGCCGACCGCCTGAAGGCCAATCCGCACCTGAAGCTGCTGCTGGTCGGCGACGGCGCGACCTTCCCGACCGTGCAGGACTTCGTGACGAAGAACGGCCTGGAGCAGCAGGTGATCCTGACCGGCCGCGTCTCGCACGACGAGGTGCCGGGTCTGCTGGCGGCGATGGACATGGCCGTGCTGCCGAGTGCGGGCGACTACACCTCGCCGGTCAAGCTGTTCGAGTTCATGGCCTGCGGCATCGCGCCGATCGCGCCGGACTTCATTCCCATCAAGGAAGTGGTCAAGGAAAACGAGACCGGCTGGCTGTTCAAGGCGGGCGATCTGGAAAGCGCGGTCGGCATGGTGCTGCAGCGCAGCCGCGACCTGCCCGCGCTGCAGCGGGTCGGCCAGGCCGCGCGCGCCTACATCGCCCGCGAGCGCCAGTGGCGCCACAACATCCTGGCGCTGGTCGACTTCCGCACCCAGGTCAAGGACAACTGAGGTGCGCCGGCGATGAAACTGCTGCTGTCCGACCTGCGGGCCAAGCAGGTGCTCTATGGCGAGGGCGGCCCGCCCGTCTCGCTGCTCAAGGTGGTGCTGGCCGACGGCACGCTGGCCAACGCGCTCTACCGGCTGCAGGCCTGGCTGGCGCGCCTCGGCCTGGCGCCGCTGGCATTGCTGCCGCACATCGTCAACAAGTGGCTCAACGGCTGCGTGATCGGGGTGAAGGCGCAGTTCGGACCGGGCTTCGTGCTGATCCATCCGGTGGGCGTGGTCATCAACTCCAGCGTGCGCGGCGGGCGCAATGTGTGGCTGGAGAGCGGCGTGGTCATCGGCGAGAACCGGGGCGCCTTTCCCCGGCTGGGCGACGACATCTTCGTCGGCTCGGGCGCGAAGATCATCGGTGGCGTGCAGGTGGGCGATGGCGTGCGCGTGGGGGCCAATGCCGTCGTGCTGAAGGACGTTCCGGCCGGTCACACGGCCTTGGGCATCCCGGCGCGCAACCGGCCGCCGCGCTAGTCGGCCGATCGGTGGGCGATTGCGTCAGGATTGCACGCATCCACAGACCCCCCGGATCTGCATCAACGCATTCCCTAGTGCGTACCGGCCGCTGCCGCGATAGTCTTGCCCTGTCGATCGATGGTTTCACGGCCTTGCTGGTCGGCGCATCAGAGCATTTGCCCCCTGGTTGGATCAACCCGGGGGCATTTTTTTTGCCGACTCCGGGCCGGTGCCCCCTGCCGTTTGATTCACCGCAACGTGCATCGGCCGTGCCGGCGTTGTGATGGTGGCCTGGTCCAGACAAAAGGAGCCGACCATGCATGCCCTTCAAGACTTTTTCTCGACCGACTATGGCCTCATGAGCGCCATCGGCCTAGCCATCACCATCGGCATGGGCGTCTTTTTCTACCGGTTCTTCATGCGCAACATCCGTGAAGACGCTGCGGCCGCAGAGCGCGCGGCGCGCGAGGGGCGGCCCGTCTGATCGGACGGCCGGCCGCTCAGA
This sequence comes from Sphaerotilus sp., assembly GCF_034519685.1. Classification (GTDB taxonomy): domain Bacteria; phylum Pseudomonadota; class Gammaproteobacteria; order Burkholderiales; family Burkholderiaceae_C; genus Sphaerotilus. The sequence continues at coordinate 1,736,636 of NZ_JAXHOF010000006.1, forward strand.
AGGCCGGTCAGAAGGCCGCCGGATCGCTGAACGTCAGCCACTGCCCGCTGGTCGGGTGCTCCAGCTGCAGTGCGCAGGCGTGCAGCAGCAGGCGGGTGGAGCCTTGCTGCCACACCGCCGGGGCATAGAGTTCGTCACCGACGATCGGGTGGCCGATCGACTGCAGGTGGACCCGCAGCTGGTGCGAGCGTCCGGTGACAGGCTCCAGCTCGACCCGCGTGGTCATGGTCTCGTGCCGTGACACGACCTGCCAGCGGGTGAGGGCTGGCTTGCCCAGTACATGGTCCACCATCTGGCGCGGCCGGTTCGGCCAGTCGCAGACCAGCGGCAGGTTCACTTCCCCGCGGTCTGCCTCGATCCATCCGGCCACCACGGCCGTGTAGCGCTTGGCGACCCGCCGCTCGGCGAACGCGGCGCTGAGCCTGCGCTGGGCCTCGGCGCCGCGGGCCATCAGCAGCAGTCCCGAGGTGGCCATGTCCAGCCGGTGCACCACCCGTGCCTCCGGCAGTCGCTGCTGGACCCGCGCCGAGACGCAGTCGGCCCGCTCCGGGCCGCGGCCCGGCACGGACAGCAACCCCGGCGGCTTGCGCACCACGATCAGCGCCTCGTCGACGTGGAGAAGGTCGATGTCGCCTGCGGCACCTGGATCGTCGGACGGAACATGCATGGCGGGATTGTCGCGTACACCCCGACACGGCAGGTTCATGGGCCAGGCGTCAGAATCCCTGTCCTGTTGCCACTGCCCGACCGCTCGCCATGCCGATGTTTCCTGTCGCCGATCTGTCCACCCTGCTGGCGTCCCTGGCGCGGCCGTCGTCGCTGGTCGAGCTGGGGGTGCTGGCCTCCGTGCTGCTGGTGACCTGGCTGATCGTGTGGGGGCTGCGGCGCGGTGTCCAGGAAGAGCCAGACCCGCGCTCGATCTGGTTCGGTGCCCATGTGGTCGATGGCGTGCTGTTTCCGGTGCTGGCCCTGGCGCTGGCCTATGCCAGCCGGCGGGTGCTGCTGGACCTGGGGCACCCGCTGGCCGTCTTCCGGGTGGCCATTCCGGTCTTGCTGTCGCTGGCGCTGATCCGGCTGAGCGTGCGGGTGCTGCGTCTGGCGTTTCCGGGGTCTGCGCTGGTGAAAGCGGCCGAGCGCACCATCTCGTGGTTCGCGTGGCTGGGCGTGGCGGCATGGGTGACGGGCGTGTTGCCCGCCGTGCTGGACGAACTCGACCAGATCCAGTGGAAGGTCGGTGCGCACCCGATCACCCTGCGCACGCTTCTGGAGGGCGCGCTGTCGGCCGGCTTCGTGCTGATGGTGGCGCTGTGGATCTCTGCGGCGCTGGAGGCCCGACTGCTGGCTGGCGCGGTCGGTGCCCAGCTCTCGCTGCGCAAGGTGGCGGCCAATGCACTGCGGGCTGCACTGCTGACCATCGGGCTGCTGCTGGCGATGTCGGCGGTGGGGATCGACCTGACGGCCCTGTCGGTGCTCGGCGGTGCGCTGGGCGTGGGCATCGGCCTGGGCCTGCAGAAGCTCGCCGCCAACTACGTCAGCGGCTTCGTGATCCTCGCCGAGCGGGCGCTGCGGATCGGGGACATGGTCCGGGTGGCCGATTTCGAGGGCGTCATCACCGACATCACGACCCGCTACACCGTGATCCGTGCGCCGTCCGGCCGCGAGGCCATCGTGCCCAACGAGACCCTCATCACCACGACGGTGCAGACCCTGTCGATGACCGACCGGAATGTGCTCCTGAGCACCGTGGTCGGCGTCGACTACACCACCGACATTGCCGTGCTCAGTCCGCGCCTGGTGGCGACCATCGCAGCCATCCCCCGCGTGCTGGAGATGCCCGGGCCTGCGGTGCAGCTCTCGGCGTTCGGCGCAGACGGGCTGGAGCTGACCCTGCTGTTCTGGATCTCGGACCCGGAGAATGGCCAGGGCAATGTGCGCTCGGCTGTCAACCTGGCCGTGCTCGACCTGTTGCGGCGCGAAGGGATCTGCATTCCGTATCCGCAGAGGGTGGTCCACTGGCCGGAGGGGCGCGATGCGCAGGCCGTTCCGGCGGCGGCGACTACGGGGCTTTCAGCGGGATCTGCACGGTGAACTGGCTCCCCTGACCCGGGCTGGTGCTCACGGTGACCCGTCCGCCCAGCACCTGGGTGCAGAAGTGGTGGCACAGGTGCAGCCCGATGCCGGTGCCGCCACGGCCGCGCCGGGTGGTGAAGAAGGGGTCGAAGATGCGGGGCAGCACGGCCGCATCGATGCCGCAGCCGTTGTCGCTGACGACAATGTGGAGCAGGCCGCTGTGGGGGTCCAGCTGGCTGCTGACACGAATTTCGGCGGGCACGGTGCGCTCTGGCGATGCACCATCCGGGTCGAAGGCGTGCAGCTGTGCATTGCCGACCAGGTTCTCGACCACCTGCCCCAGTGGTCCGGGGTAGCTGTCGAGGAACAGGCCGGCCGCCGAGTCGATGTGCAGCGGGATCTGGGGTGCCAGCTGGCGCGCCGCGAGCAGGCGCTGCACATCGCTCAGCACGTCGTCGAGCGCGAACACCCGGCGCTCCACCGTGCCCCGGTCCACGGCCAGCTGCTTGAACAGGCGGATCACCTGACCGGCCCGGCCCAGGCTGTGGTCGACGATGTCCAGCCCGGCGCGCTGGTTGTCGAGCACGGCGCGCACCTGTGCCGCGCTGAGGGTGCCGTTGTTCGCGCTCTGCAGGGCGTCGTCCAGCCGTCGGGTCATCGTCGAGGCGGTGACCTTGGCACTGCCCAGCGGCGTGTTCAGCTCATGCGCCACACCGGCCACCAACAGACCCAGCGAGGCCAGCTTTTCCGCCTGCACCAGCTCGGCCTGGAGGTGCTGCAGGCGCTCCAGCGAGGCTTCCGACTCGGCCTTGGCCGCCGCCAGTGCCTGGTGGTTGGTCTGCAGATCGGCCAGCAGACGCTCGCGTTCGCACTCGATCTGGCGCCGGCGCCAGGTGGCCCAGGCCGCCAGCAGCAGCAGCAGCGCGCTGGTCCCGCCGCTCTGCCAGGCGCTGGTGCTGCGCAGATGGCCGACGGTGTCGGCCGGTACCTGGGCCATGAAGTACCAGGTGGCGGCGGCCAGCCGGCCCGGTCCGGGTTCGGTGGGCAGGAAGTCCTGGAAATGCCACATGCCCTCGGCGCCTTCGCGTCGGCCGCGGCCCTGTTCCTGCATCAGCTGCCAGAGCGCCGGATCGGTGTGGGGCAGTCCGGGGGTGACGGAGCCGGCTTCGACCAGCCGCCCGTCCGGCCCGAACAGCCGGATCGCCTCGATGCCGGCGGCCTCCAGCGCCTGGATCTGTGTCAGCAGCCGGCGCAGGTCGAGCGTGACGACCACCATGCCGCGCTGGCGCCCGCGGCCGTCGTAGACCGGAGAGGCCGCACGCAGGCGCACCGTGCCATCGCGGAAGTCCAGCGGCGTGAAGCGCGCTTCCGTGGGGAGCAGATCGGACAAGGTCTGCGCCCAGGGCTCGACGCCGCTGCGGCGCAGCCGCGCAGCCTCCACCAGCGTGGCGATGCCATCGGTGTTGTCGACACGGCTGCGTTCGCGACCGGTTTCGTCGACCCAGGCGATGCGGGCATACGGGCGGGAGGCGCGGGCGAAGGTGAGCAGCGCCGTGCCGGCCGCGCCCAGGTTGTCGGCGCTGATGGCCGAGGTCAGCGCCGGGTTCTGGCCGAGCACCAGCGCATCGCGCGAGAGGTTGGACAGCTCGCTGCCGGTGAGCGCGATGCTCTGCTCGATCAGCAGGCGCGCGGCATTGCGCAGCGGCGTCAGGCGCAGATCCAGCAGACGCAGATAGCCCAGCGCGCCGGCCAGGCACACGACGATCACCCAGGGCAGCAGGCGCAGGCCGAGCACCCGGACTTCGCGCCTCCACAGGGCGCTCGGCGCTGGCGCTGTCACGGGCGCAGCCGCAGGCAGGGGCGCGGCGTTCAATCGGCCGCAGTCGGCTGGAGGGGCAGGTGGCCGTGGCGGCGCAGCCAGTCCGGCAGCGCAGCCACCGGCATCGGCTCGCCGATGTGCCGCCCCTGGGCCGCCAGACAGCCGCTGCGTGCCAGCCACAGGCGCTGGGCTTCGGTCTCGACGCCTTCGGCCAGCGACTTCAGGCCGAGCTGGCGCGACAGCGTGACGATCATGTCGGGCAGGGTTTCATGGTCCGGGCGCTGGCCGATCTCGCCGAGGAAGGCCCGGTCGATCTTGACCCAGTCCAGATCGAAGCTGCGCAGCCGTGCCAGCGAGGAAAAACCGGTCCCGAAATCGTCCAGCGCCACTTCGAATCCGAACCGCCGCAGCCCGGTGAGCTGTGCGGCAGCGCCGTCCGGGTCGAGCATCACGGCGCTTTCGGTCACCTCCAGCTCGATGGCGTCGGGTGGCACGCCCTGTTCGGCGCACTGGCTGGCGATGTCCTGCGCCAGGTTCGGCGTGGCCAGCTGCAGCGCCGACAGGTTGACCGCGATGCGCAGGTGGCCCAGCCCGAGCGCCTCCAGCACCCGCCAGGCATGGCAGGACTGGCGCAGCACCTGCGTGAACAGCGCCGTGATGTGGCCGGAGGCCTCCGCCAGCGCGATGAAGGTGACGGGGGAGACCTCCTGCCCCCTGCGGTCCGTCCAGCGGGCCAGCGCTTCGAAGCCTTTCAGGCTGCCGTCGCGCAGCCAGACCTGGGGCTGCAGCGCAATGCGGATCTCGCCGGCCCGCAAGGCTTCATGCAGTGCCTGGCCGAGCCGGTAGTTGTCACGCGCGGCGGCCTCCATGCCGGGGCGGTAGGCGACTTCCTGGCCCCAGCCGCGCCGCTTGGCATCGTTGAGCAGGTAGCGCGCCGTGGACAGGATCTCTTCGGGCGAGCCCTGGAACAGCGCCAGATCGACCCGCGCCCCGCTCAGGTGCAGCACGGCCGAGAAATGCCCGTCGCTGACGGTGATGCCCTCGCTGCGGTGGCGGTGCAGCGGCGTGTCGAGCTTGTCGGGCGGCCCCAGCAGCGCGAAGGTGTCGTTGTCGACCCGTGCGACCAGCACCTCGGGCCCCGCCTGGTCCCGCAGCCGCTGCGCGAGTGCCTGCAGCAGCCGGTTGGTGGTCTCGAAGCCGAGCATCAGGTTGAGGTTGGAGAACTGGTCCACGTCCTCGAACTGCAGCACCATGGTCGACAGCCGCTCGCCCGCGGCGTGCATCATGCGCAGCAGGCCGTTGCGGTTGGGCAGCTCGGTCAGCGGATCTTCGTAGGCCAGCCGGTCCAGCTTGGCGATCAGCTCCAGCCGGTGCATCTGGGCCCCGACGTTGGCCACCAGCAGCTGCACCATCTCGGTCTCGTTGGGGGCGGGTGGCTGGCGCCGGGGCATCCACAGCGCAAACGCCGTGGCCAGATCCACCCCATGGCCCTGCACCGCGCTGACCACCGGGCGCAAGGCCGTGGACGGGTGCAGCGGCACGAGCAGGTCCAGCGCATGCTCGGCTGGCACGGGGGCGCCGAGCTGGTGGGTGAGCGCCAGCTCGATGCGCTGGACCTGCGCCGGATCGTTCAGCGCATCGAGCGGACGCCCCTGCAGTTCGGCGAAACGGCCGGTGGCCCCGATGACCAGCGGTGCCGTCGTGTGGGCAGGCCACATCGCCACCAGACCTGCGCCCGGCAGGCCGAGCAGGCGGGCCACGTCCTCCAGCAGGGTCTGGCTCAGGCGGGTCAGGTCCGGCACATGGCTGGCACTGTCGACCGCGGCGAGCAGGTGTTCGAGCTGGCGCCGGGTGTGCAGTGCCTCGCGGATGAACTGGTGGCTGCGCAGGTTGGCGTTGAGGATGGCCTCCAGCCGGTCACTGCCCAGGTCGGGCTTGTGCCAGTACTCGTTGATGTCGAGGTTGCGCATCACGTCGCGCATCGGCGCCAGGCCGGGCTGGCCGGTCAGCAGCACGATGCGGATGTCGCGCCGTCCCATGACCTCGCGCACATGCCGCACCAGCAGCAGACCGTCGTCGTCGTGCTCCATGACCACATCCAGCAGCAGCAGCGCGATGTCCGGGTGTGCCACCAGCAGCGCGCGGGCCTGCGCGGCACTGCCGGCCTGCAGCAGCGTGATGTCGCGTCCCTGGAAGCGGTAGCCCTCCAGCGCGAAGGCCATGGAGCGCCGGAAGACGGCGTCGTCGTCCACGGTCAGCACTTTCAGTCCGTCATCCTCTACCGCAGCGGCCGGCCGAGGCAAGGTCGAATCGGGCGGGGAAACAGGAAACGTCAATGTCAAGTGCGACTCCGGGCAAGGCCGCTGGTCTGGCAGCGCAGGCAGGGCCGTGTGCCCCTCCCGCGTGGAGTCTGTCTCAGGCGTGCGGACTTGGCAATTACTCAAGGCTGATGCGACGCCGCCGATATGGGAAACAACTGGTTTCCTGGTTTTCCATGTCGGTCGATTCCTCCTCCACGCGTGGCCTGACGCTCCGCCGGGTCCTGCACAGCCGGCTGGCCCGTCGCATCGCCTTGAGCGTGCTGCTGGCGGTGGCCTTGCCGCTGGCGGTGCTGGCGGTGCTGGGCGGGCAGGTGCTGGAGTCGCTGGACCGGCGCTTCGCCTCGCGCGAGCGTCTGGTGCAGGTGAAGACCGTGGCGCAGCAGGTCGGCATCCGTCTGGGCGATGCCCGTGCACTGCTGGCCGCCTGGCCTGTCGAGCCACCGGCCGCTGAGCCCGGGGTGGCGCCGCAGGATCCCGACGTGCGTCTGCGGCTGCCCGGTCTGGGGCAGCAGTTCCTGCAGGCGGCGCTGCTCGGCGCGGATGGGCGCCTGCGCTGGTCCACCGGTGGCTGGCCCGGGCCGCTGGCCGAAGCGGCGACCGCCTTGCCCACGTCGGGCCTCGGCCGCAGCCAGCTGCTGGCGCAGGAGCGCAACGGCCAGCCCCAGCTGGTGCTCGCCCAGGCGCAGCGGGCCGATGGTGCGCGCTGGCTGGTCGAGCTGTCGCCGCAGGCCTTGTGGCAGTCGGTGGCGTCGGGGGATGTGTCGACCTACTGGTGCGTGCAGAACGCCCAGGGCGTGCGTCTGCACTGTCCGGCACCCGCCACCGCAGGCGACCCGCCAGGCCTGGTGGGCACGGCCATCGCGGACCGTGTGCACGTGGGCTGGACACTGCCCCTGGAGGCCGAGTTCGGGGCCGGCGACTGGCAGTTCGACATGGTGCAGGTACGCGGCCCGTCCGCGGTGCTGGGGCCGGCCCTGACCGGGCCGCTGGTGGGCGGGCTGCTGTGCGCGCTGTTCGGTGTGCTGCTGGCCAGCGGTGTGCTGATCCGCCGCACGCTGGGCCCGCTGCAGAACCTGGAGCGCGGCACCCGCCAGCTGGAACAGCGCGCGCCGGGTGTGCGGGTCGAGATCGCGTCCGACGACGAGTTCGGTGCCCTGGCGCGCGCCTTCAACCAGATGGCCACGGCCGTCGACACCCAGTTCCAGTCGCTGGAGCTGCTGGCTTCCATCGACCGGGACATCGTTGCCCACCGCGCGGTGGACGAGGTGTTCCGCAGGGTGCTGGTGCAGGCGCTGCCGGGTCTGGGGGCGAGCGTGATGGGCCTGGCGCGGGTGGAGTCGGCGCGGGTGCCGCGTCTGCATCTGCAATGGAACGACAAGGCGTTTGTCCACAAGGTGCGGCGCAGCGTGCGGGCGATGACGCCGCAGGAAGCCCAGGCGCTGCTGGGCGTGACGGGCGATGGCGTGTGGCTGCCCGGCGAGGGCAACCTGTCGGCGCCCTGGTGTGCCCCGATGCGCCAGGACAAGGACAGCGCCTTGCAGGCCTTGCCGCTGCGCTGGCAGGACCGCACCCACGGCCTGCTGCTGCTGGGCTGGACTGCGGAGCCGCCCCTGCAGCGCCTGCGCGAGGCCGCCGAGCTGCGCGACCGGCTGTCGGTGGCGCTGGCGGCCCACCAGCGCGAGCTGGAGCTGACCTGGCAAGCCCGCCATGACGACCTGACGGGGCTGCTGAACCGCAACGGTCTGCACCAGGAGCTGGATGCCTTGCTGGCGCCCGCCGCGGCACAGGATTGCGCCGTGCGGACGGAATCGCGCCCGGGGGGCACGGCCCTGGCCGTGCTGTTCATCGACCTGGACCACTTCAAGACTGTCAACGACAACCTGGGCCACGGCCTGGGTGACGAACTGCTGCGCCAGGCGGCCGAACGCCTCGAAGCCTGCGCGCCGACCCGTGCGGTGGTGGCGCGGCCCGGGGGGGACGAGTTCGTGCTGGTGTTGCCCGAGGCGGACGATGTGGCGGCCATCACGGTGGCGCGCGCGGTGTGCCGGCGCATGGCCGTGCCGTTTTCCCTGGGGGGCAAGGAGCATTTCCTGGGCGCCAGCATCGGCATCGCGCTGGCGCCGGTCCACGGGGACAACCGCACCGATCTGCTGCGCCACGCCGACATGGCGATGTACACCGCCAAGGACGCCGGCCGTGGCCGACACGCCATGTTCGAGGAGCCGCTCGACGCCCGCCTGCTGGAGCGCAGTGCGCTGCTGGCCGATCTGCGGCAGGCCGTGGCGCGCAAGGAGCTGGTCCTGCATTACCAGCCGCGGGTCTGCGTGGCCGACGGCAGCATCGTGTCCGCCGAGGCGCTGATCCGCTGGCGCCATCCGACCCGTGGCCTGGTGGCACCGGGCGTGTTCATCCCGTTGGCCGAGGAATCGGAGCTGATCGAGGCCATCGGCTTGTGGGTGATCCAGGCGGCGTGCGCGCAGCTGGCGCGCTGGCGGCGCGATGGCGTGCCGCTGCGGCGCCTGTCCGTCAATGTGTCGCCGCGCCAGCTGCAGTCCGGCCGGCTGATGGAGGAGGTCGAGGCCGCGCTCGTCCAGCACGGTGTGCCGTGGAACATGCTGGAGCTGGAGGTGACCGAAAGCCTGCTGGTGGGGGATGCCCGCTCGGCCAGCGAACAGCTGCACCGGCTGCGGGAGCGGGGCGTGCTGATCGCGCTGGACGATTTCGGCACCGGCTACTCGTCGATGGCGACGCTGCGCAACCTGCCGATCGACGTGATGAAGGTGGACCGCGCTTTCGTGCAGGATCTGAGCGAGGATCCGTCCGCGCTGGCCGTGACACGGGCCATCCTCACGCTGGCGCAGTCCCTGGGCAAGCACACCGTGGCCGAGGGCATCGAGACCCAGGCCCAGGCCGATCTCCTGCGCCAGCTCGGCTGCGACGAGTTCCAGGGCTTCCTGTTCAGTCCGGCGGTGCCTGCGGCTGAATTCGCGGCGCTGTGCCGCTTCTCGGTTCAGCCGCCGGTGGCGCTGTCCGCCTGAGTCAGGGCCTGGCCCGCACCTGCTTCGGCGCAGGCGCGGCAGATGCAGGCCTGCCCGCGCTGCGCCGCCGGCAGCCGCGCCAGCACCTTGGCCGGCATTTCGACGGTGGTGCACCAGCAGGGACTGTCGAACGTGCCGGACAGCGCGGGCGCGCAGCCGTTCGGCCCTCCGCACAGCGGACAGTGGCATGCCGGCAGAGGACAATCATGTGCCATGTGAACTTTCCTGTGGTCAGACATTCTGACGGCAGCTTAGCGCCGTGTTCCCGCCCCGTGCACTGATTCATCCAACGCCCGCCCTCCGCCCATGATCGATCGTCTGCGCCGTCTGCTTCCCACTGCCGATGCTGTGGCCTCCAACCGCTGGCTGCGCTGGCTGGGCCCGGCTCTGCACCATCCCTTTCTGTGGCGGATGAGCCGGCGCGGGGTGGCGCTCGGCGCGGCGATCGGGGTGTTCTTCGGGTTCCTGATCCCGATCGCGCAGATCCCGGTGTCGGCTGCGGTGGCGGTGGCGCTGCGGGCCAATGTGCCCAGCGCGATGGCCAGCACGCTGGTGACCAACCCGATCACCTTTCCGCCGGTGTACTACGCGGCCTGGCAGGTCGGCGGCTGGCTGTTGTCGGAAGATCCTGCGCAGAAGGGAGCCCCCTCGGCGGCCCCGGAGGCAACTCCCCAGCGGGATGGCCTGGCGGGTACCTGGGACCGCATCACCGGCGTCGGCAAACCGCTGCTGCTGGGGCTGTCGATTTTTGCTTGCGGTTTCGGCCTGCTGGTGTACCTGGTCGTCGGCTGGGTCTGGCAGTGGCGGGTCTATGCCAAGCGGCGTCGGCGCCTGGCCAGCGGTTCTGCGGCTTGCCGTGCCTGAGCCGACCCGTGATCCGGGTCGGTCTGAGGCATGGGTCAGGCGCTGGTGCGGCAGACGATGTTGCGGGTGCGTGCTGGCTGGTTCCCGCCCCGAGCCCCCGCGGACCCGATCAGCCCATGGTCAAGCTTCGACCACGGGAATCTTGCCGATCTTCGCCTGCCAGAGCTTCGGGCCGGTGATGTGGGCGCTGGTGCCGCCCGCGTCCACGGCGACCGTCACGGGCATGTCGACCACGTCGAACTCGTAGATCGCCTCCATCCCGAGGTCCGCGAAACCGACGACCTTGGCCGCCTTGATCGCCTTGGAGACGAGGTAGGCCGAGCCGCCGACCGCCATCAGGTAGGCCGACTGGTTGTCCTTGATCGCCTGGATGGCGACCGGGCCGCGCTCGGCCTTGCCGACCATCGAGATCAGGCCGGTCTTCTCCAGCATCATGCGGGTGAAGCCGTCCATGCGAGTCGCCGTGGTCGGGCCGGCCGGGCCGACGACTTCGTCGCGCACCGGATCGACCGGGCCGACGTAGTAGATGACGCGGTTGGTGAAGTCCACCGGCAGCGGCTCGCCCTTGGCCAGCATGTCGCTGATGCGCTTGTGCGCGGCGTCGCGGCCGGTGAGCATCTTGCCGTTCAGCAGCAGCGTGTCGCCCGGCTTCCAGCTCGCCACCTCGGCCTTGGTCAGCGTGTTCAGGTCGACGCGCTTGCTCTTGTTGTAGTCGGGCGCCCAGTGCACGTCCGGCCACAGGTCCAGGCTCGGCGGCTCCATGTAGGCCGGGCCGGAGCCGTCCAGCACGAAGTGGCCGTGGCGGGTGGCGGCGCAGTTCGGGATCATCGCGATCGGCTTGGAGGCGGCGTGGGTCGGGAAGGTCTTGATCTTCACGTCCAGCACGGTGGTCAGGCCACCCAGGCCCTGCGCGCCGATGCCCAGCGCGTTGACCTTCTCGTACAGCTCGATGCGCATCTCTTCGAGCTTGTTCTGCGGGCCGCGCTCCAGGAGTTCATACATGTCGATGTCCTCCATCAGCGCTTCCTTGGCCATCATCACGGCCTTCTCGGCGGTGCCGCCGACGCCGATGCCCAGCATGCCCGGCGGGCACCAGCCCGCGCCCATCGTCGGCACCGTCTTGAGCACCCAGTCCACGATGTTGTCGCCCGGGTTGAGCATGTACATCTTGGACTTGTTCTCGCTGCCGCCGCCCTTGGCCGCGACGATCACGTCCACGGTGTTGCCTGGCACGACTTCCATGTGGACCACGGCCGGCGTGTTGTCCTTGGTGTTCTTGCGGGCGAAGATCGGGTCGTCCAGCACCGAGGCGCGCAGCACATTGTCCGGGTTCAGGTAGCCCTGGCGCACGCCCATGTTCACGGCGTCGGCGATCGAGCCGGTGAAGCCTTCCCACTTCACGTCCATCCCGATCTTCAGGAACACGTTGACGATGCCGGTGTCCTGGCAGATCGGGCGACGGCCTTCGGCGCACATGCGGCTGTTGGTCAGGATCTGGGCGATCGCGTCCTTGGCGGCGGGCGACTCCTCGCGCTCGTAGGCGCGGGCGAGGTGGGCGATGTAGTCGGCCGGGTGGTAGTAGCTGATGTACTGCAGCGCAGCGGCGACGCTTTCAACCAGATCGGCTTGGCGAATGGTGGTCATGACGGGTCTCTCGACGGATCGCCCGGCGGGCGGATTGAACGGGTACGTGATGGGTCCGTGAACGGCTCATGCGGAGGCGAATCCGCAATGCTGCGCGCATCGACTTGCTCCGAGTTTACTCAAGGGGGTGTTCCTTCCTGCCACAGGCGCGTGTCGGCCGCAAGCCGCGTGGCGCAATCGGTTCATGCAGGGCCATTCACCAGCTTTTCAGTTTCAGTCGCGGCGGATCCGTACGATAAGCTTCACCAAGGTCCATGTCAGACGGCAGGACCATTGCAGTCCGGGTGCTTGCCCCGGGAATCCAGAAGAAAACGTCCAGGTACGTGCCCTCCATGACTCCAGGTGACACCGGAAACCGTCCGCCGGCTGCAAGCGCCCTCGACGCGAACTCCGCTCCCGCTGCGTCCGATCCGGGTGCCGAAGTGCCGGAACCCGAGCCCACCTCTGCGCCCACGCCCGACACGCCGCAAGCCGGTGCTCCGTCGCCTCGCCGGCGCTGGCCGCTCACGCTGGCGAAATGGTCCACCGGGCTGGCCGTCGTGGCGGGGGGGGCGTATCTGGCGCATGTCGAGATGCAAGGCTCGGCCCTGCAGGCGCGCTTTTTCTCCGACTGGGCCGCCGGACTGGTCCACACCGTCCAGCCGCAGCCCGCCGCTGGCAGCCGCTATCCCAAGGCCGGCCCCAGCGACGAGCGCATGGGCTACACGCGCCTGCCCGATTTCCTGACCAGCCTGACCGGCCGCGGTTACCGGGTGGTCTCGCAGGCCCAGCAGTCCGCGGCGCTGCAGGACTTCATGGACCGCGGCTTCTTTCCGCCCTATCCGGAAAAGGTCCAGAGCGGGCTGACGCTGCAGGACTGTCGCGGCGAGCCGCTGTTCCGCTCGCGTTTCCCGATCCACATCTACGAGGGCGCGCAGGAACTGCCCACGCTGGTGGCGCAGACGCTGGGCTTCATCGAGAACCGTGAAGTGCTCGACCTGCGCGAGCCGAAGCACAACCCGGCCATCGAGTGGACCCGCCTTGGCAAGGCCGTGGTGGACCAGGCCGTGGCCGTGGCTGACGAGGACCACGCGGCGGCGGGTGGCAGCACGCTCGCCACCCAGACCGAGAAGTTCCGCCATTCCCCCGACGGTCGCACCGCATCGGCCAAGGACAAGTACCTGCAGATGGTCTCGGCCTCCGTGCGCGCCTACCGCGACGGCGAGAACACCGTCGCCGCACGACGCCGCATCCTGCAGGACTACCTCAACAGCCTGCCGCTCGGAGCCCAGCGGGGCTGGGGCGAAGTGCATGGAGTCAATGACGGGCTGGCGGCCTGGTATGGCGTCGATGTGGCAGCGGCGAACCAGCGCCTGCGCGAACCGGGGGAGCAGGCCGAGGGTCTGGCCGAGCGCGGGCTGGCCTTTCGCCAGATGCTCAGCCTGATGATCGCCCAGCGGCGGCCCGGCCATTACTTCGGGTCGGGCCATCCGCAGCTCGTGAACATGACGGCCAGCTACATCCGCCTGCTGGCCCAGGAAGGCATCATCGGCCCGGCCCTGCGGGACGCCGCGCTGGCCGCACCGCTGCAGGTGCGCCACGGCTACACCGGCCCGGCCGCGGGCATGGAGTTCGGGGAACGCAATGCGTCGACGCTGCTGCGGGTGCAGCTCTCGTCGATGCTGAACACGCCGCGCCTGTACGAGCTGGACCGTTTCGACCTCAGCGCCCGCAGCCACCTGGACGGACGCCTGCAGACCGAGATCACGGACCTGCTCAACCGCCTGCGCGACCCGCAGGTCGCCAAGGAGGCCGGCCTGCTCGGCTTCCAGCTGCTGGAGAAGGGTGACCCGGCCAAGCTGCTCTACAGCTTCACCCTCTATGAGCGCGGCGAGGGCGTCAACCGCGTGCGCGTGCAGACCGACAACCTCGACCAGCCCTTCGACATCAACGGCAGCGCCAAGCTCGAACTTGGTTCCACCGCCAAGCTGCGCACGCTGGTGACCTATCTGGAGCTGGTCGCCACGCTGCACCAGGAACTCTCGGCGCTGGACCCGAAGGCACTCGCTGCGCGGGAGGTCGGCCCCAAGGACCGCCTGAGCCGCTGGGCAGTCGACTGGCTGATGACGTCCAAGGACCGGACCTTGTCGGCCATGCTGGAGGCGGCGATGCTGCGCAAGTTCTCCGCCAGCCCTGGCGAGAGCTTCTTCACCGGCGGCGGTGCGCATGTGTTCTCCAACTTCAATGCCGCCGACAACGGGCGCATGGCCACGCTCTACGAGTCCTTGCGCGATTCGCTGAACCTGCCCTTCATCCGGCTGATGCGCGAGATCGTCTACCACCACCTCTACAACGCCGACAACCCGGCCGCCGACATCCTGGAGGACGAGGACCATCCGCGCCGCATGGAACTGCTCAAGCTCTTCATCAACAAGGAGGGGCGGCAGTTCATGCGCAAGTTCTACCAGCGCCACCGCGACAAGCCGGTCGAGGCCGTGCTGGAGCGCATGGCGGGGAGCGTCTACAAGACGGCACCGCGGCTGGCGGTGATCTACCGGTCCGTGCACCCGCAGGGCGCGTTCGAGGACTTCAGTGCCTACATCGTCCGCCAGTTGCCGGGCGTGGCCTTGCCCTCGGCCTACCTGCAGAAACTCTACGACCGGCACGCGCCGGGCAATTACTCGCTGGCCGACCGGGGCTATCTGGCGCGGCTGCATCCGCTGGAACTCTGGGTGGCGCACTACCTGCTCCAGCACCCCACCGCCCCGCTGGAGCAGGTGCTGGATGCGGGGGCCGTCGAGCGCGAAGAGTCCTATCAATGGCTGCTGCGCAACAAGGCGCGGCGCGGGCAGAACAGCCGCATCCTGCAGCTGCTGGAGATCGAGGCCTTTGCCAAGATCCATGCACAGTGGAAGCGCGTGGGGTTTCCCTTCGACACGCTGGTACCGTCCTATGCCACATCCATCGGCAGCTCCGGTGACCGGCCGGCAGCGCTGGCCGAGCTGATGGGGATTCTGGTCAACGACGGGCGACGTCTGCCGGTGACGATGGTGGACACGCTGCAGTTCGCAGCCGGTTCACCCTATGAGGTGACGCTGAAGAAGCAGGCTGCGGCGGGCGAGCAGGTGCTGGCCCCCGAGGTGGCGGCCACCGCACGCAAGGCGCTGGCGCTGGTGGTGAGCGATGGCACGGCGCGCCGGCTGCGGGGCACGCTGGACGAGCCCGGCCAGCCCGCGCTGGTCATCGGTGGCAAGACCGGTACCGGCGACAACCGGCTCAACACCTACACCCGCGGCGGCGGTCTGCTGGCCTCCAAGGTCACCAGCCGCACCGCGACCTTCGTGTTCTACCTGGGGCCGCGCCATTTCGGCACCCTGACCGCCTTCGTTCTGGGTCCGGAAGCGGGGGGCTACAAGTTCACCAGTGCGCTGTCCACGCAGATCCTGAAGCACATGGCCCCCTTGCTCAAGCCGACGCTGTCCGGGGTGTCGGCGTCGGCCTGTCCGGCGTCCTGAGCGACGGTTCCGGGCGCCCGCTGCCTCCATCTCAATGCTTGGCGCTGGGGGGGTAGTGGACGGCGGGCATCGGGTGCATGATCCGGTCCGCCCAGGCGATGGCGATGGCCGAGGCAAGGAAGGCCATGTGGATCAGGGTCTGCCACAGCAGCGTCTTCTCGGTGTAGTTGTCCGCGTTGATGAAGGTCTTGAGCAGGTGGATCGAGCTGATGCCGATGATGGCCGTGCCCAGCTTGACCTTCAGCACCGAGGCGTTGACGTGGCTCAGCCATTCCGGCTGGTCCGGGTGGCCGTCCAGGTTCAGGCGTGACACGAAGGTTTCGTAACCCCCCACGATCACCATGATCAGCAGGTTGGAGATCATCACCACGTCGATGAGCCCCAGCACCACCAGCATGATCACCGTCTCGTTGAGTGCGGCGATCGGGGTGGCGCTCTTGTAGCCGATGCTGGACACCAGGAGCTGCAGCGCGTTCTGATCTCCCATGGCGGCTTCGATGAGGTGGACCAGCTCTTTCCAGAACTGCAGCACGTAGACGCCCTGGGCCAGGATCAGACCCAGATAGAGCGGCAATTGCAGCCAGCGGCTGGCGAAGATGATCTTCGACAGCGGCGAAAGAGGGGAGGCGGAAAGGTGTGAGGAGGAAGTGTTCGGGGTATGGGGCATGGGCGAGTCGACGAGCAGCTCAGCGAGCAGATTCGGAACATCTGCCAGGAAGCAGACAGGGAAAACCAGCGGATTCTAGTGGGACGATCGTGTCAGGATGACGCGCGTTTCCTTGATCCAGCTGATACCCCCACTGGAATGAAATTTGCGAAGTAAGGGGTTCGTAAGAGCCTCTCCCTAATGTGGGGGGCAGCAGTTTTTGACAGCAATCCATCGCAGGAGACAAGTGTGACCCAAGCCGAAACCACCCCCCAAGAACTGAAAACCTATCTGCCTTCCGACGACTTCGTCGCGAACGCTGCCGTTTCTGGCATGGCCGCCTACGAGGCCCTGTGCGCCAAGGCCGACACCGACTACGAAGGTTACTGGGCGGACCTCGCCCGTGAGCTGATCACCTGGAAGACGCCGTTCACCCAGACGCTCGACGCCAGCGACGCGCCGTTCTTCAAGTGGTTCGCCGACGGCACGCTGAACGCTTCCTACAACTGCCTGGACCGCAACGTCGAGCGCGGTCTGGGCGACAAGACCGCCATCATCTTCGAGGCCGACGGCGGCGAAGTCACCAAGATCACCTACAGCGAACTGCTGGCCAAGACCTGCCAGATCGCCAACGGCCTGCGCTCGGTCGGCATCGGCAAGGGTGACCGCGTCATCATCTACATCTCCATGTCCATCGACGGCGTGGCCGCGATGCAGGCCTGCGCCCGCATCGGCGCGACGCACTCGGTGGTGTTCGGCGGCTTCTCGGCCCAGTCGCTGCGCGACCGCATCGAGGACACCGGCGCCAAGGCCGTCATCACCGCCGACTGCCAGGTCCGCGGTGGCAAGAAGCTGGCACTGAAGGGCATCGTCGATGAAGCGCTGGCCATGCCCGGCTGCGAGAAGATCGAGAAGGTGCTGGTCGTCAACCGCGCCGATGCGCCGGTCACGATGGTCGAAGGCCGCGACGTGTGGATGCACGACCTCACCGCTGGCCAGGCCACCACCTGCGAGCCGGAATGGGTCAGCGCCGAACACCCGCTGTTCCTGCTGTACACGTCGGGCTCCACCGGCAAGCCCAAGGGCGTCCAGCACTCCACCGGCGGCTACCTGCTGCACGCCGCGCTGACCACCAAGTGGACCTTCGACCTGAAGGCCGACGACGTGTTCTGGTGCACCGCCGACATCGGCTGGGTCACGGGCCACACCTACATCACCTACGGCCCGCTCGCCCTCGGCGGCACCGAGATCGTGTTCGAAGGCGTGCCGACCTACCCGGACGCCGGCCGCTTCTGGAAGATGATCCAGGACCACAAGGTCTCGATCTTCTACACCGCGCCGACCGCGATCCGCTCGCTGATCAAGGCCGCCGAAGCCAACGACGCCGTGCATCCGAAGAGCTACGACCTGTCGAGCCTGCGTCTGCTGGGCTCCGTCGGCGAGCCGATCAACCCGGCTGCCTGGGAGTGGTACTACAAGCACGTCGGTGGCAGCCGCTGCCCGATCGTGGACACCTTCTGGCAGACCGAAACCGGCGGCCACATGATCACCCCGCTGCCGGGTGCCACGCCGATGGTGCCGGGCTCCTGCACGCTGCCGTTCCCCGGCATCCAGTTCGCCGTGGTGGACGAAGTCGGCAACGACATGCCGTGGGGCAAGGGCGGCATCCTGGTCTGCAAGAAGCCGTGGCCGTCGATGATCCGCAACATCTGGGGTGACCCGGAGCGCTTCAAGAAGTCCTACTACCCGGAAGACTTCAAGGGCCAGCTCTACCTGGCGGGCGACGGTGCGATCCGCGACGCCAAGACCGGCTACTTCACCATCACCGGCCGCATCGACGACGTGCTGAACGTCTCGGGCCACCGCATGGGCACGATGGAAATCGAGTCCGCGCTGGTGAGCTGCACCGAGCTGGTGGCCGAAGCTGCCGTGGTCGGTCGTCCGGACGACACGACGGGTGAAGCCGTGTGCGCGTTCGTCGTGCTCAAGCGCCCGCTGCCGGTGGGTGACGAAGCCAAGGCGATCGCCAAGCAGCTGCGCGACCACGTCGGCAAGGAAATCGGCCCGATCGCCAAGCCCAAGGACATCCGTTTCGGCGAGAACCTGCCGAAGACCCGCTCGGGCAAGATCATGCGCCGCCTGCTGCGCTCGCTGGCCAAGGGTGAAGCCATCACCCAGGACACCAGCACGCTGGAGAACCCGGCCATCCTGAGCCAGCTCGGCCAGGCCTACTGAGCCACACCGCTTGCACCGAAGCGCACCGCAGGGTGCGCATGAAGTGAGCACCGAAAGCCGCCTCGGGGTCTGCCCCAGGCGGCTTTTTCATGCGCTTTTCATTGATCGACCGACCAGCGCCGGACCCAATCGCCCAGGAACTCGGCGAACCCTTCCGCTGCGGGTGACAGGGCGCGGGCGGCCGGGGTGTACAGGCAGACCTTGCGCACCGACTCTGGCTCCACGACGCGCCGCATGACCAGCCCGAATGGTCTGGCCAGCACGCCGACATAGGCCGGCGCCAGCGTGACCGCGAGACCCTGGGCGGCGATGCCGAGCGCTGTCGAGATGTTGTCCACGACGTCCACCGGCGTCACCCGCGTGCCGGCGGGAACGTCCTGGTGCATCTGCGCGACGTTGTGCTCATGGTCGCGTCCGGCGGAGACGATGGCCACGCCGGCGAGTTCCGACCAGCGCACCGCGCGCTGGTGCTGCGTCAGCGGGTGGTCGGCTGCGCACCACAGCACCCATGCGCTGTCGAACAGCGGGGTCGACGCCACCGCCTCGCCGGTGTGGCGGTCAGGGCCGATCGCCAGGTCCACATCGCCCTCGGCCACACGGTCGACGAGGTGATCGACCGGGACATCGCGCACACGCACCACCACCTTGGGCTTGAGCTTCTGGTAGTCACGCATCGCCATCGGCAGCGCCGTGGAGGCCAGCACCAGCGGCGCGCCCACCCGCACCACGCCGCTGGCCCGGTTGCGCACATCATCGGCGGCGCTGTCGGCCGCCCGCACATGGCGAAGCAGCGTCGCAGCGGAGCCCAGGAAATCCCGCCCGGCACTCGACAAGGCGACCTTGCGTGTCGTGCGGTCGAACAGGCGAAAGCCGAGCAGGGTCTCCAGTTCGGCGATCAGCTGGCTGACCGCCTGGGCGGTGAGGCCCAGGCGCGAGGCGGCGACCGTGAAGCTGTGGGCCTCGGCGACGGCGATGAAGGCCTCGATCTGGCGCAGGGTGAAGCGGGTCAATGGCATCGCGGGATTATCAACCCATGATTGACAATTGACCAAGAAGCATTGGTTGTGATCGGGTGGCCTGCGCACCGACACTCCGGCCCTGATCTCAGGAGTCCGCACCATGACTTTTCCGGCCCGATTGTTCCGAAGCGCTCTGCTGATGTGTGCCTTCGCATCCGGTGCGGCGCATGTGGCGGCACAGGACTCGCTCACGACACGCTGCGAGTCGGCGCCGATCGCGGCGCTGTTCAAGGTCTTTGGGGACACCGGCCGCATGCCGCCCGACCTGGGCCGCTTCCTGCAGAGCGCCGCACTGCAGAAGGTCGAGCCCTACCAGGCGTTCGACAACGTGCATTACGTGGGCATCTGCTGGGTGTCGGCCTGGCTGATCACGTCGCCCAAAGGCCATGTGCTGGTCGATGCGCTGTATGGCCCGTACACCCAGCCGATGCTGGACAACATCCACAAGCTCGGGTTCGACCCGAAGGACATCCGGCAAGTCGTGCTCACCCACGGCCATTTCGACCACGCCGGTGGCGCGGCGACGCTGAAGGCTGCGTTGCCCGCAGCGCGCTTCGCGATGACCGCCGAGGGCTGGCGCGAGGCGGCGCAGTCGGCGGCCGAGTCAACCGGCCGGCCCAACGCCTGGACCATGATCGACCCGGACATGGTGCTCACCGACGGACAGGTGCTCCAGGTCGGTGACATCCGCCTGCAGGCGTTCGAGACACCGGGCCACACGATGGGCACGGCGTCCTTCGCCTTCGATGCATTCGACGGCGGTCGGCGGCACCGGGCGTTCACCGTGGGCGGCCTGGGGCTCAACGCCATCAAGGGTCCGGAGCAAGTCGAGGCCTTCATCGCCAGCCTCCGGCGCATCCGGGCGCTGACCGAGGCGTCCAGCGATCCGGTCACCACCCACCTGACCACCCATGCCTTCTCGAACGGGCTGACCGAGAGCAAGGAACTGCTCAAGGGGCGCCGGCCCGGTGATCCACATCCGCTGGTGGATCCGACCGGCTTTCGCGCGCAACTCGATGAACTTCAGTCGGGCGCCGAGCGGCGTCTGGTGGCTGAACGTGACAAGAAGGCGAATTGAAATTGAGCACCGACCTCTCTGACCTGCGCGCTGCTTTTGCCGGGCGCCTGCTGGAAGACCCCGACGCCGTGGCGCCGTTCCTGACCGACTGGCGCCGCAAGTGGACCGGCCGCGCCCTCGCCGTGGCGCAGCCCGACACCGCCGAAGGCGTGGCTGCGGTGCTGCGCTGGTGCCGGGCGCACGGGGTTGCCGTGGTGCCGCAAGGGGGCAACACCGGCCTGTCCGGCGGTGCCACGCCCCGTTCCGAAGGCCGCAGCCTGGTGTTGTCCACGGCCCGTCTGCAACGCATCCGCGCGCTCGACCCGGTGGGACAGACCATCACCGTCGAGGCGGGTGTCACGCTGCAGCAGGTGCAGGACGCAGCGCGGGACGCCGGGCGCCTCTTCCCGCTCAGCCTGGCGGCACAAGGCACCTGCACCATCGGCGGCAACCTCGCCACCAACGCGGGCGGGGTGCAGGTGCTGCGCTATGGCAACGCCCGCGAGCTGTGCCTGGGCCTGGAGGTCGTGACCGCCGAGGGCGAGCTGTGGAACGGCTTGCGGCCGCTGCGCAAGGACAACACGGGCTATGCGCTGCGCGATCTCTACATCGGCAGCGAGGGCACGCTGGGCGTCATCACCGCGGCCGTGCTGAAGCTGTTCCCGCTGCCCGCCGCCCAGGTCGTCGCCTTCGTCGCGGTGCCGTCGCCTTCGGCTGCGCTGGCGTTGATGTCGCTGGCGCAGCAGCGGCTGGCGGCCGACCTCACCGCCTTCGAACTCGTCAGCGAGACCTGCCTGCAATTGGTCGAGAAGCATGTGGACGCCGCGCGCCGCCCGCTGGCCGAGCCGTCGCCGTGGTACGTGCTGCTGGAGGTGAGCAGTGCCATCGGGGAGTCCGCGGCGGCGGAGGCCATCGAGGCCCTGCTCGAAGTCGCGCTGGAGGCCGGCCATGCCAGCGACGCCGCGCTCTCGGCCAGCGTCGCGCAGTTCCGCAGCCTCTGGGCGCTGCGGGAGGACATTTCGGAGTCGCAGAGCGCCGAAGGGCCGACCATCAAGCACGACATCGCGCTGCCCATCACGCGCATCCCGGACTTCATCGCGCACACCGACGCGGCCCTGGCGAGGTACTTCCCCGGCCTGCGGCTCGTGGTGTTCGGCCACCTCGGGGACGGCAACCTGCACTACAACGTCTCGCCCCCCGCGGGCGGGATGGCCAAGGCCGACTTCCTCGCGCTGGAGGCGCCGATCAACCGACTGGTGCATGACGCGGTCGACGCCGCGGGCGGCTCGATCTCGGCCGAGCATGGGCTGGGCGTGCTGCGCCGTGACGAGGCCGCCCGGTACAAGCCCGCCGTCGAGCAGCGCCTGATGCGGGCCATCAAGCAGGCGCTGGACCCCTTGAACCTGATGAACCCGGGCAAATTGCTCGGCACGCCGGACACGATCCCCCACAACGCCTCGGAGACACGAACATGAACAGCCAACGTCGACATTTCATCCTGACCGCCGCCGCCACCGGCCTCGCGCTGGCCCACCCGCTGGGTCATGCACAAGGTCTTCCCGACAGCGCTCGCATCTTCGCCGGCTTCGCCCCTGGCGGCACGGTCGATGTCACGGGGCGCCGGGTCGCTGACAAGCTGCGCGAGGTGCTGGCCAAGTCGGTCGTGGTGGAAAACCGCACCGGTGCCGGCGGCCAGATCGCGCTGTCGGCGCTGAAGATCGCCCCCGCCGATGGCCTGACCTTGCTGGTGACGCCGATGTCGATGCTCGGCATCTATCCGCACACCTACAAGAAGCTGCCCTACGACCCCGTGGCCGATTTCCAGCCGGTGTCGCAGGCCGTGCGCTTCGACTTCGGCTTCGCGGTCGGGCCGATGGTGCCCGCCAGCGTGAAGACGCTGGCCGACTTCGTGGGCTGGTGCAAGGCGAACCCGAAGGACGCGAACTTCGGCAGCCCGGCGGCCGGCTCGGTCCCGCATTTCGTCGCCGAGCTGTTCGGACGCGCCGCGGGCGTGGACCTGAAGCACGTGCCGTATCGGGGCACCCAGCCCGCGATTGCCGACCTGATCGGGGGGCAGGTGGCGTCGGTGTCCGGCCCGGTGGGCGAGTTCCTGCAGCACCTCCCGGCCGGCAAGGTCCGCCTGCTCGCCACCTCGGGTGCGGCGCGCAGCAAGTTCGCCCCCGGCGTGGCCACCTATGCCGAACAGGGCTTCAAGGACATCGTGTTCGACGAGTGGTTCGGCTTCTACATGCCGGCCAAGGTGCCCGCCGACGCGCTCAACCGGGCTGCCACCGCCATCCGCAATGCGCTGAATGCGCCGGACATGGTCGAAGCGCTGGCGCAGATGGGCCTGGAAGCGCGCCCGTCGTCCCCGGCGGAGCTGGCCGCGCTGCTGAAGAAGGACAGCGAGCGCTGGGCGCCGCTGATCAAGACCATCGGGTTCACGGCGGATTCCTGACATGCGCACCTCCATGAGCACCTCCATGCTGGAAGTGGCGGGCGTCCTCGTCTCGCCGGATCACTACATCGACGGCGAGCGCGTCCCGTCCGAGGAACGTTTCGAGCTGTTCAGTCCCATCGACCAGCGTTTGCTGGGGCAGGTGGCGGCTGGCCAGCCGGTGCACGTGGAGCAGGCGATTGCCGCTGCGCAACGTGCCTTCCCCGCCTGGTCGGCGATGACCGCGGCCGAGCGCCTGCCCTACCTCGACCGCTTCGCCGAGGAGATCGGTCGGCGTGCCGACGCCTTCTGCACCCTCGAAAGCAACGACGCGGGGGTGCTGCTGTCGCGCATGCGGCACGGCGTCGTGCCGCGCGCGATGCTCAACCTCCGCTGGTTCGCCGAGCACGCGCTCGGCCTGCAGGAGCGGCCGATCGATACCGAGCAGGCGCACCACCGCGTGCGCCACGACCCAGCCGGCGTGGTGGTCATCATCACGCCGTGGAACGCGCCGCTGATGCTGTCGACCTGGAAGCTCGGCCCTGCGCTGGCGGCGGGCAACACCTGCATCCTGAAACCGCCGGAGTGGGCGCCGCTGACCTGCTCGCTGCTGGCGGACGCGGCCCATGCCGTGGGTCTGCCGCCCGGCGTGTTCAACGTGGTGCAGGGCATCGGCGCCACGACCGGCGCGCAGTTGGTGGCCGATCCGCGCATTGCCCGCGTCTCGTTCACCGGCAGTGTGCCGACAGCCAAGCGCATCGCCCAGGCGGCCGGTGCCAACCTGGTGCCGTGCAGCCTGGAACTCGGTGGCAAGAGCCCGTTCATCGTGCTGGAAGACGCCGACATCGACGCCGCCGCCGCGACCGGTGCGCTGATGTACCGCAACGCGGGGCAGGTCTGTCTGGCGGGCACCCGCTTCCTGGTGCATGAGCGGGTGGCCGAGCGCTTCATCGCCGCCATGCGGACCACGGTCGACGGCTTGTGCGTCGGCGATCCGCGCGACGAGGCCACCGAGGTCGGCCCGATCATCCACCCGCGTCAGGTCGAGCGTGTGCTCGGCTTCATCGACCGGGCGGTCGCGGGCGGCGCGCAGGTGCTGTGGGGCGGCCAGCCGCATCCCTTCGGGGCGCAGTACGTGCAGCCGACGATGCTCACCGGCCTCTCGCAGGACGACGAGATCGTGCAGAACGAGGTCTTCGGCCCGGTGCTGACGCTGCAGAGCTTCGCCAGCGACGACGAGGCGGTGGCGATGGCCAATGGCACCGACTACGGGCTGGGGGGGGTGTGCTACGGCGACACGGCGCACGCCATCGCCATCGCCGACCGGGTGCGCACCGGCTTCATCTGGGTCAACAGCTTCGGCATCCGCGACCTCCAGGCTCCGTTCGGCGGCATCAAGCGCAGCGGCATCGGCCGCGAGGGCGGGGACTGGAGCTTCGAGTTTTTCTGTGACGTGAAGGATGTGGTGGTGCCGAAGAAGCCCTTCCGTCCGAGCTTCAGTCACCGTTGAGACGTTGAGAAAGAGCGTGTTCCATGCATGACACCAAGAACGACACCCAGCACGGACAGATCGTCGGCGCGGCCGTCGTGTCCCACCACCCCGGGCTGATGCAGTGCGAGGAGTTCCGCGTGCTGCAGGGCGCGGGTGCCGACTCCGACCTCATCTCCGGCTACGCCCGCTTGCGCGAAAAGATCGCGCAAGCCGCACCCGATGTGGTGATGATCTTCGACTCGCACTGGTTCACCACCGGCTATCACCTGGTGGATGGCGGCCGGCGCTACAGCGGCCGCTACATCTCCGACGAGATGCCGTGGTACCTGCATGGCGTGCCCTATGACTACCGCGGACACCCTGCGCTGGCGCGGCAGATCGAGGCGGTGTCCCGCGAGCGTGGTGGCTACAACCGGGTCATCGCCCACCCCGATCTGGGCCGCCAGTACGCCACCATCAACCTCGTCAAGCAGCTGCGCCTGGAGGACGCAGACCTGCCGGTGGTCACGGTCAGCTCGTGCCAGAACTGTGACTGGCCGCATTTCCTGAACTCTGGTGAGGCCATTGGCGAGGCGATCCGCCGCAGTGGATTGCGCGTCGTGCTGCTGGCCTCCGGGGCGCTCAGCCACAAGTTCAACGCGATCGACTGGAAGCCGAACCACCCGCGCATCTTCCACGAGACCAACGTGTCCCGCCCCGAGAACATCGAGAGCGACAAGGGCGCCATCGCGCTGTTCCGCCAGGGGCGCCACGGCGAGGTGATCGACCGCTGGGACGACGAGTACCGGCGGATGCCCTGGGAGGCGTTCGGCGCGCACTACCTGCAGATGGTCGGCGCCATGGGCGGGCGGGACTGCCAGGCGCGGGGCGAGCCGCTGTCGGCCTACGAAAACGCCCGGGGCACCGGCAACATCCACATCTGGTTCGACGTGCTCGGCGCGCTCGAAGCGATTGACACCCAGGGAGCGCAGGCATGAACTTCGAGTTTCCCTTCACCGAACTCCCGGCCGTGATGCGCGGCCCGCGCGTCGAGCGGCGCCGCGTGCTGATCGGTGGCAGCGCGTTCTGGGGCACGATGCGGGACGACACCACGCTGGTGCTGGACGATGGCCGCACCGTCGAGGCGGCGGGGGCCAGCTACCTGCCGCCGGTGAACCCGAGCAAGATCATCGCGGTCCACATCTCGTACAGCTCGCGCAGCGTCGAGACCCGCAACCGCCCCAAGCCGACCGAGACGCCGACCTACTTCACCAAGCCGCCGACCTCGCTGAACGGCCACGGCGGGCAGATCCTGAAGCCCGCCGACTGCAAGTACCTCAACTACGAGGGCGAGTACGCGGTCGTCATCGGCAAGACCTGCCGCAACGTCACGCCCGACGAGGCCTGGGACTGCATCGAAGGCTTCTGTCCGGCGCTGGACATGGGGCTGCAGGACTTCCGCGACACCGACCAGGGCTCGATGCTGCGCGTCAAGGGCGCCGACACGCTGCTGCCCATCGGTCCCGGCATCGTGCGCGGCGTGAACCTGTTCGAGCAGACGCTGCGCACCTTCGTGGACGGGCGGGTCGTGCAGGAAGCGCACATCGGCGAGGAGACGATCTGGGGCCCGCACTACGTGATCGCCGACATCGCGCGCCACATCACGCTGGTGCCCGGCGACGTGATCCTGATGGGCACGCCCTGCCATTCGCGCAGCGTCGATCCCGGCCACTTCGTCGAGTGCGAGATCACCGGCATCGGCCGGGTGGGCGGCACGGTGGTGGCCATCGACGCGCCGCGCGCGGCGGCGCTTGGCGTGGGCCACGCGCCGACCGACACGCCGGAGGTGCGGCGCGTGGCGCTGGGCTTCGACGAGCGGGTGCCCGAGCGGTTCAAGGAGAACCTGCGCCAGGCCCGCCAGCCTTCGCTCCCGACCTCGACCACGGCCCCGACATGAAGCGCAACCACATCGCCGGTGCATGGGTGGACGGCGCCACGGCCGCCGACAACATCAATCCCTCGGACACGCGCGACGTCGTCGGGCTGTACGCCCGCGCCGACGCCGGACAGGCCGCCGAGGCGATCGCGGCGGCCCATGCCGCCCAGCCCCTCTGGGCCGCGTCCACCCCGCAGCAGCGCTTCGATGCGCTCGATGCCGTCGGCAGCGAGATCCTGGCGCGCCGTGACGAGCTGGGCGACCTGCTGGCGCGCGAGGAAGGCAAGACGCTCGCCGAGGCGGTCGGCGAGGTCGTGCGCGCGGGACAGATCTTCAAGTTCTTCGCGGGCGAGACGCTGCGGACTGGCGGCGAGCTGCTCCCGTCGACACGGCCGGGCATGTCCGTGGAAATCACCCGCGAGCCGGTGGGCGTGGTCGGCATCATCACGCCGTGGAACTTCCCGATCGCGATTCCCGCCTGGAAGATCGCGCCCGCGCTGGCCCACGGCAACGCGGTGGTCTTCAAGCCCGCCGAGAACGTGCCCGCCAGCGCCTGGGCGCTGGCGGAGATCCTCAGCCGCGCCCGCCTGCCCGCGGGCACGTTCAACCTCGTGATGGGGCGCGGGCGTGACGTGGGCGAGGCGCTGCTGAACGATGCCCGGGTGTCCGCGGTGACCTTCACCGGCTCGGAAGCCACCGGCCGCAAGGTGGCGCAGGCCTGCATCGGCCGCCCCGGTCCGATGGCCAAGTTCCAGCTGGAGATGGGCGGCAAGAATCCGCTGGTGGTGCTCGACGATGCGGACCTAGAGGTGGCGGTGAATTGCGCCATCAACGGGGCGTTCTTCTCCACCGGCCAGCGCTGCACGGCCTCGTCCCGGCTCATCGTCACGGAGGGCATCCACGACCGGTTCGTCGCGGCGGTGGTGGAACGGATGAAGACGCTGGTGGTCGGTGACGCCCGTGACGCCCGCACTTCGATCGGCCCGGTGGTCGACGCGGTGCAGCTGCAGCAGGACACCGACTACATCGACATCGGCCGGCGTGAAGGCGCTCGGCTGGCCTTCGGTGGCGACGTGCGCGAGACGATGCACGGCAAGCCCGGCTTCTACCTGCAGCCGGCGCTGTTCGTGGACACGCACAACGGCATGCGCATCAACCGCGAGGAGATCTTCGGCCCGGTGGCGTCGGTGATCCGGGTGCGCGACGCCGAGGAGGCGCTGGCGACGGCGAACGACACCGAGTTCGGCCTGTCCTCCGGCGTCTGCACGACCTCCTTGAAACTCGCCGCGCATTTCAAGCGCCACCTGCAGGCCGGCATGGTGATGGTCAACGCGCCGACGGCGGGCGTCGATCCGCATGTGCCCTTCGGCGGGCGCAAGGGCTCCAGCCACGGGCCGCGGGAGCAGGGCCGCCACGCCGCCGAGTTCTACACGACCGTCAAGACGACCTACGTGGCGCCCTGAAGGAAGAAGGAAATATGAAAGCTCTTGTCTGTGTGAAGCGGGTGGTCGACTACAACGTCAAGGTCCGCGTCAAGTCTGATGGCATCGGGGTGGACATCGCCAACGTGAAGATGAGCATGAACCCCTTCGACGAGATTGCCGTCGAGGAAGCGGTGCGGCTGAAGGAGAAGGGCATCGTCACGGAGATCGTGGCGGTGTCGTGCGGCGTGAGCCAGTGCCAGGACACGCTGCGCACGGCGATGGCGATCGGTGCCGATCGCGGCATCCTGGTCGAGACGGATGCGGAGCTGCAGCCGCTGGCGGTGGCCAAGCTGCTGAAGGCGCTGGTGGACCGCGAACAGCCGGGCCTGGTGATCCTGGGCAAGCAGGCGATCGACGATGACTGCAACCAGACCGGCCAGATGCTGGCCGCGCTGGCGGACCTGCCGCAAGCGACGTTCGCCTCGAAGGTCGAGGTCGCCGACGGCCGCGCCGTGGTGACCCGCGAGGTGGACGGTGGCCTGGAGACGGTGTCGGTGTCGCTGCCGGCGATCGTGACGATCGACCTGCGCCTGAACGAGCCGCGGTACGTGACGCTGCCGAACATCATGAAGGCGAAGAAGAAGCCGCTGGAGACGGTCAAGCCGGAGGCGCTGGGCGTGGACGTGGCGCCGCGCATCAAGACGCTGCAGGTGGCCGAGCCGGCCAAGCGCAGCGCGGGCATCAAGGTGGCGGATGTGGCGGCGCTGGTCGCCAAGCTGAAGAACGAAGCGAAGGTGATCTGAGATGGCTACATCCGTACTTGTCATTGCTGAACACGACTGCGCCTCCATCAAGGGTGCCACGCTCAACACCGTGACCGCTGCGGCGCAGATCGGCGACGTGCATGTGCTGGTCGCGGGCGCGAACGCCGGTGCGGCTGCGGCTGCGGCTGCGCAGATCGCCGGCGTCACCAAGGTGCTGCACGCCGACGGTGCGAGCCTCGCCGACGGTCTGGCCGAGAACCTCGCGGCGCAGGTGCTGGCCGTGGCCGGTGGCTACAGCCACCTGCTGTTCCCGGCGACCGCCAGCGGCAAGAATGTCGCGCCGCGCGTCGCTGCCAAGCTCGACGTGGCCCAGGTGACCGACATCACCAAGGTCATCAGCGCCGACACCTTCGAGCGCCCGATCTACGCCGGCAACGCGGTCGCCACCGTGCAGAGCCTGGACGCGGTCAAGGTCATCACCGTGCGCGCCACCGGCTTCGGCGCTGCGGCGGCCACCGGCGGCAGCGCCGTGGTGGAGACGGTCGCGGCTGCAGCCGACTCCGGCAAGAGCGCTTTTGTGGGCCGCGAGGTGACGAAGAGCGACCGCCCGGAACTCACCGCCGCGAAGATCATCGTCTCCGGTGGCCGCGCGCTGGGCTCCAGCGACAAGTTCAATGAAGTGCTGATCCCGCTGGCGGACAAGCTGGGCGCGGCACTGGGCGCCAGCCGCGCGGCGGTGGACGCGGGCTACGCGCCCAACGACTGGCAGGTCGGGCAGACCGGCAAGATCGTCGCGCCGCAGCTGTATGTGGCCTGCGGCATCTCGGGTGCGATCCAGCACCTGGCGGGCATGAAGGATTCCAAGGTGATCGTCGCGATCAACAAGGATCCCGAAGCCCCGATCTTCAGCGTTGCGGACTACGGCCTCGAAGCGGATCTGTTCGAGGCCGTGCCTGAGCTGGTCGAGGCGCTGGGTTCAATGGGCTGAAGTGAACCGGGCCTGCCAGTCGGCCAAGGGCACGAAGCCCGGGTCGGCTCGGCAGATCGCCTCCGTCTCAGCCCAGATCTCCTCGTCCGGGCGGTCCAGATCCAGCGGATCGCCATGCGGCTGCGGCACGTACCACGGCGTGTCCAGATAGACCTCGACCGTGTTGCCCTCGATGTCCGAGAAATAGATCGACAGCGCATTGCCGTGGTTCATGCCGCGCATCTGGCTGGCGCCTTCGGCCAGCGCCAGTGCTCGGACGCGGCGCAGGTCGTCGATCGTGGGCACCTTGAACGACAGCTGCATCACCGTGCTCGGCGAGTCGGGCGCGCGCCCGCCGGCCAGCACCAGCTGGTGGTGCTGGTCCGCCGAGCCGCTCAGGAAATGCAGCGGCACCTTGAAGTTGCGTCCGACGCCGCGGTCGGTGAGGCGCAGGCTGAAGACGCGGGTGTAGAAGCGCGTCATGGCTTCGACGTCCTGCACGAAGATGCCGAAGTGCGACAACTGCGGCGTGGTCTGGGAAGTCTGGGAAGCAAGAGACATGGTCAGTTTCCCGGTCAAGGGTGAAGGACAAGTTTGCCCATGAAGGACGGGGCGTCGAGCAGCTCGTGGGCACGGCGCGCCTCTGACAACGGCAGCACGGTGGCGGTGGGCGCCTGCACCGCGCCGCGGGCCATCAGGTCGATCGCAGCCTGCATCAGCGCGCGGCGCCGGGTCGTGTCGGCATCGAAGCTGTGCATCGAGAAGGTGCGCACGGCCAGGCTGCGCCCGAGCAGCTTGCGCAGTTCGGTGAAGACGTCCGCGCTCGGCGGGCCACCCAGGATGTTGTAGGACATCGCCATGCCCAGCGGGGCCAGCGCGTGCAGGCAGGCGATGAACAGCGCCCCGCCCGTGGGGTCGAGCGCCAGCTCCACGCCGCGGCCGTCGGTCAGGGCCTTCACCTGCTCGACCAGCGTGGGGTCACGCGGATCGAGGGCCGCGCGGGCGCCGTTGTCCAGCACGAAGCGGCGCTTGTCTTCGGTGCTGGCGGTGGCGATGACGTTCAGCCCGTGGGCCCGTGCCGTCTGCACCACGGCAGACGCGACGCCTCCGGCCGCCGCGGTGACCAACACCGACTGCAGCGGCACCGCGCTGCCGCCACCGAACAGCAGCGCCTGCGCGAGCTGGAAGTTGGGCAGGCTCACGGCGGCGTCGAAGTCGAGGCTGTCGGGCAGCGCGTACAGCGCCTCGGCCGGCGCGCAGGCGAACTCCGCGTACCCGCCACCGCGCTGCGGCAGCTCGCGTGCGCTCAGCAGCACACGGTCGCCGACCTGCACCGCGCTCACCCCCGGGCCGACCGCATCGACGACACCGGCCACCTCGTTGCCCGGGATGGCGGGCAGCGGCGGCATCCACTTGTAGCTGCCCTGGCGGATCAGCACATCGGGCCGGCCGACGCCGATGGCCACGGCGCGCACACGGGCCTCGCCCGGACCGGGGACAGGATGGGCGACCTCGGCGACTTCCAGCGCGTCAACGCCGCCGGGCGTTCGGACCAGGACGGCTCTCATCGCTGACCGTCGCCGACCTGGACCTGGTCCTTGCGCAGGCCGCCCAGGCGCGCATGGACACGGCCGCCGTCCGCCATCACCAGGGCGAAGACGATCTCGTCCGGGCGCGGGCCGTCCTGCACGCCCACTTCCATGCTGTTGAAATGGCTGCGCACATAGGCCGCGTGGATGTAGTGCAGCGGCACCATCAGTCGGTAGCCCGCGTTCGCGACCGCCTTGCCCGCCGGCACGATGGCCTTGGGCTCGCCGAGCGCGGCGCGCATCGCCCAGCCACCGGCCTCGTGCCACACGGCGCCGTGCTCCAGCTCGCCGTTGACGCCGACGATGGCCGCCTTGCCATAGGCTTCGACGCGGTCCTTGCCGAGCACGCCGACCAGCTCTTCGGCCAGCTCGGTGCCGAGCGTGCGCAGCTCGGCCATGAAGGGCAGCAGGTCGGCTTCATAGCGACCAGCGAACGGGTTGCGGACGACGGCCAGCGCGGCGGCCATGCGCAGCGGCACGGCCGCGACGGGCCCGCCCTCGTGGTGGATGGTTTCGACCGTGAGCTGTCGCTTGCGGACCTGGATCATCGATGTGGACATGGGGAAACTCCTGGAGGTGCCTTGAAGGTGCTTGGCGATGTTCAAAGGCGCGGGATCTTGGCGTCGGCGACCACCTGGGTCCACTTCTGCAGTTCTGCGGCGACCATGGCGGTCATTTCCTGCGGCGTGCTGCCGCGCACCTCGCCGCCCATCTCTTCCAGCCGGGCCTTGACGGCGGGCACCTGCAGCGCCTTCTGCGTCTCGGCGTGCAGGTGCTCGACGATGGTGCGCGGCGTGCCTGCGGGCAGCATCCAGCCGGCCCAGGACCGCACATCAAAGCCGGCGACACTCTGCTCGGCGACGGTGGGCACCTCGGGCATGCCGGTCCAGCGCTGCGCGCCCGTGACCGCCAGCGCCCGCAGCTTGCCGGCCTTCAACTGGCCCAGCACGGCCGTCGGGGGCGCGACGATGAACGGGATCTCGCCGCCCAGCAGAGCGGTGATGGAGGCCGAATCGCCACGGAAAGGCACATGCAGGAACTCGACCCCGGCCATCTTCGCCAGCAGCTCGCCCACCAGGTGGTGGGTCGAGCCGACGCCGGCGCTGCCGTAAGCGATGCCGCCCTTGGTGGCCTTGGCGGCGGTCAGCACATCGCGCAGGGTGCGGTACTTGCTGTCGGCCTGGGTGACGAGGAGGAAGGGGAAGAAGGTGATGGTGGACACCATCTGGAAGCTGGTGACCGTCTGGTAGGGCAGCTTCTCGTACAAGGCGCCCGCGACCGCGTGGCCGCCGGTGGCCAGCAGCATCGTGTAGCCGTCGGAGGCGGCCCGCGCGACGGCCCCGGACGCCAGCGTGCCGCCAGCCCCCGCCAGCGCCTCGACCACGAAGGGCTGGCCCAGGCCCTTGCTCATCTCGGTGCCCACGAGCCGGGCGATGGCGTCCGCGTTGCCGCCGGCCGCGAAGCCCTGCAGCACCTTGACGGGCCGCTGCGGCCAGGATTGGGCCTGCGCATGCGGCAGGCAGACCGCGCCGAGCGCGGCGAGCGTGAAGTGGCGACGTTGCATGGGGTTGTCTCCTTCGTACTTCGGGTGGGGAAGGTCGGGCGGTTCAGGTCACGTCATGTCGTGTCGCGTCAGACCTGGGCCACCACCGGATTGCGCAGCAGGCCGATGCCTTCGATCTCGACCTCGACCACATCGCCCGGTTTCATGAAGCGCTGCGGCCGGCGGCTCCAGCCCACCCCGGCCGGCGTGCCGGTGGCGATCACGTCGCCAGGCACCAGCGTGAAGATGGTCGAGGCGTAGGCGATCAGGCGCGGGATCGAGAAGATCATGTGGCCGGTGTGGCTGTCCTGGACCGTCTCGCCGTTCAGCCGGGTGACCAGCTTCAGGTTGCGGCCCGGTGCGATCTCGTCGGCGGTGACCATCCACGGGCCGAAGGGGCCAGTGCCCTCGAAGTTCTTGCCGGAGGCGATCTGCTTGGCGTGGAACTGCCACTCGCGCACGCTCACGTCGTTGTAGACCGAGTAGCCGGCGACGTGTTCGTAGGCCTGCTCGGCGGGGATGTCGCGGCCGGGCTTGCCGATGATCACCGCCAGTTCGCCCTCCCAGTCCAGCGTGTCGGACACACGCGGAAAGACCACCGGCTGTCCGTGGCCGACCTGGGAGCGCCACACGCGCAGGAAGATCGGTGGCTCGTCCGACAGCTCGCGCTGCATGCCGGCGGCGATCACCTCCTGGTGGTGGTCCATGTAGTTGCGCACGGCGCAGACGATCTTCTCGGCCCGCGGGATGACCGGCAGAAAGTGCAGCCCCTCCAGCGGCAATTCGGCGGTCAGGCCTTGCACCAGCGCATCGCGCCGATCGAAATCGGGGCTGCCCAGGAAGTCGGCCAGCGTCGCGTGGCCGGTCCGTGCGGCCAGCGACACGACGCCATCGCCGACGACGGTGCCCCAGGTTTCGCGGCCGTCTTGAAGGTAGGACAAGAGTTTCATGTGGATCTCCGTGCAGTGGCGGGGTGGGTGCCCGTGTCGAGGTCAGTGATGGGCACAATACTGTCTTTTATGCATAAAACAGGATATGGGCACAAACCCGGAAAAGGGTGGTCTGGCGTGGAGGCATAATTTCCGCGTGACCCCAGACCTTGATGACAGCCCAGAGACCCCGGTGGCCGAGCGCGCCTATCGCGCCTTGCGGCAGGCCATCGTGCGCTGCGAGTTCGAGCCCGGCGAGCGGCTGCGCGTCGAGGACATCAGCCGGCGTTTTTCGGTGAGCAGCAGCCCCGTGCGCGAGGCGCTGAACCGTCTGTCCGAGCAGGGCCTTGTGCGTGCGCTGGAGAACCGCGGCTTCCGCGTGGCACCGCTGACGGCGGCGGGGGTCAGCGATCTGGCCCGTGTGCGCACGCTGGTCGAATGCGAAGCCTTGCGGGACGCGATCGTCCATGGCTCGGATGCCTGGGAGTCGCAGGCCGTGGCGGCGGGGCATGCGCTGGGGCTGGCCGAGCGCCGCCTGGGTGACAAGCCCCAGACACTGGACGACGACTGGTCCGCCCGCCACCGCGCCTTCCACCTGGGCCTGTACGCCGGGTGCACGTCGCCGCTGCTGCTGGACATGGCGGATGTGTTGTTCGACAACGCCGAGCGCTACCGCCGCTGGGCTGCCCGCTGGCGCCAGACACCACGGCGCAAGCACGATGAGCACCAGCAACTGCTCGATGCCGCCCTCTCGCGCGACGCGGAGCGTGCGGCCGAGCTGCTGCGGCGGCACATCCTGCACACCGAGCAGCTGGTGGCGGCGGCGCTGGTCAACAAGGCGGCCAACGGCCTGCAATGACGGCGTCGCTGCGGGGTTCGTTGTCAAGCCTGGCTTGATGGTGGTGCCGAATCCATTGCTTGTCGCCACCAATCGCCGCGACCAGACTCGGCGCCTTGTTTTGCCACCCGAGGATCGAAACACCATGCTGGAGACAAGCCAACACACGGCGCTCGCACACGAGCTGGATACATCCGAGCGCACCCGCGTGCAGGTCGAACAGTTCTCGCGCCGCTTCCCCGAGATGACGATCGCCGACAGCTACGCGATCCAGCGTGAATGGGTGCGCTTGCAGCGGGAAGCCGGCCGGCAGGTGGTGGGCCACAAGATCGGCCTGACCTCGCGCGCGATGCAGATCTCGTCGCAGATCACCGAACCCGACTACGGCACGCTGCTCGACAGCATGGTGCTGCGCGACGGCAGCGAGGTGGAGGCGGCGCGCTTCATCCTGCCGCGGCTGGAGGTGGAGTTCGCGTTCATCCTGGCGCGTCCCCTGTCTGGTCCGGGCGTCACCTTGTTCGATGTGCTCAATGCCACCGACTACGTCGTGCCCGCGCTCGAACTCATCGACGCCCGCATCGAGCAGTTCGACCGCCACACCAAGGCGCCGCGCAAGGTGCTCGACACCATCGCCGACAACGCGGCCAACGCCGGCATCGTGCTGGGCGGCCGGCCGATGCGCCCCGACGCGGTGGACTGGCGCTGGGCGGGCGCGCTGCTGTTCAAGAACGGCGTGATCGAGGAGTCGGGGCTGGGGGCGGCGGTGCTGAACCACCCTGGCAACGGCGTGGCGTGGCTGGCCAACAAGCTCGCTCCTTACGGAGAAAGCCTGGCCGCGGGCGAGATCGTGCTGGGGGGGAGTTTCACCCGTCCGGTGGCCTGCGCCGCGGGCGATACTTTCCACGCAGACTACGGCCCGCTCGGTTCGATTTCCTTGAGGTTCATCTGATGAAGACACCCGCCAATGCCTTCAAGCAAGCCATCGCGTCGCCGGGCGCCCAGATTGGTCTGTGGCTCGGTCTGGCCGATCCGTACGCGGCAGAACTCTGTGCGACCGCAGGCTTCGACTGGCTGCTGATCGACGGCGAGCACGGCCCGAACGACCTGCGCTCCATGCTCGGCAGTCTGCAGGCGGTCGCGCCGTACCCCGCCCACCCGGTGCTGCGCATTCCGCAGGGTGACGCCGCGCTGATCAAGCAGGTGCTGGAGATCGGCGCCACGACGCTGCTGGTGCCGATGGTGGAGACGGCGGAGCAGGCGCGGGCGCTGGTGGCCGCGACGCGCTACCCGCCGCGGGGTGTCCGAGGGGTGGGCAGCGGTCTGGCGAGGTCATCGCGCTGGAGCGATTACCCGCGCTATCTGCACGAAGCCGATGACGGCATCTGCCTGCTGGTGCAGGTGGAGACCGCCTCGGCGCTGGCGCAGCTCGACGAGATCGCCGCCGTGGACGGGGTGGACGGCGTGTTCATCGGGCCGGCCGACCTGTCGGCGTCGATGGGCCACCTCGGCAATCCGGGTCACCCGGATGTGCAGGCCGCGATCGACAGCGGCATTGCGCGCATCCTGGCCGCCGGCAAGGCGCCGGGCATCCTGTCGGTCGACGAGACCCTGGCCCGCCACTACATCGCTTTGGGGGCGCGGTTCGTGGCGGTGGGGGTTGAGGCGACGATGCTGGCGCGGGTGACCCGGGAGCTGGCGGGGCGGTTCAAGGGGCCGCGCGAGGGGACGGCGGGAGGCGGTTCGTACTGATCCGCTGGCTCACTTCTGCGCCAGCACCCACGTCACCAGCGTCTTCGCCTCATCCGGCGTCACGGCATTGGCCGGCATCGGGATCTGTCCCCAGGCGCCGACACCCCCCTTGATGACCTTCTCGGACAGCTTGGCGACCGCGTCCTTCTGGCCGGCGTACTTGGCGGCGATGTCCTTGTAAGCCGGG
Source organism: Sphaerotilus sp. (assembly GCF_034519685.1). Taxonomy (GTDB): domain Bacteria; phylum Pseudomonadota; class Gammaproteobacteria; order Burkholderiales; family Burkholderiaceae_C; genus Sphaerotilus. Next base: position 1,772,677 of record NZ_JAXHOF010000006.1, read on the forward strand.
CCGACCAGCTTCTTGTCCACGGCGTGGCAGGCCATGCAGTTCTTCTTCTGGGCCAGTTCGGCATTGGCGAACACGGGGCTGGAGAGGGTGGTGATGGCCAGGGCGGCCAGCGCGAACAGGGTTTTCATGGAGTGGTTTCCGTTGGGTCGGTTGGGCATCGGGGCACCTGGCGGCGAGGTCGCCGCGCGCATGTCCGCAACGCGCAACGATTGTAGAAGCGCTGCCGTTGACTCCGTGGCGGTCTGCTGGCGTGCGGAATGTCGCCTTCCTGGCGGTATGCTGCACAGCTGCTGCATGGAGGAGTTCGCATGGCATTCGTCTGGTTGGGTGTGCTCGCCCTGGTGCTGAAAGGGCTGGAGATCGGCCCGGTCGCCCAGTGGTCGTGGTGGGCGGTGCTGTCGCCGTTTCTGGTGGCGGTGGTGTGGTGGGCCTTTTCTGACGCCATGGGGTTCACGGCCCGGGCCCGCCAGAAACGCGAGGATGTGCGTCGCGAACAGCGCCGGCGCAATACCGTCGAGTCGCTCGGCCGCAAGACGCCGCTGCCCAGACGCCGCTGATGCGGCAGGGCTGTTCGCCGCAACGGCGACAATCCAGCCCCTCTTCCCCTGTTCCCCTCTCCCACGGAGTGCTGCCGATGCTCGTGCATCCCCAATTCGACCCGGTTGCACTCAACCTGGGTTTCATCCAGATCCATTGGTATGGCCTGACCTATCTGGCCGCCTTCGGCCTGTTCTACTGGCTCGCCACCCGCCGGATCCAGCAGGCGCCGTATGCCGGCGGTGGCTGGACCCCGCGCGAAGTCGAAGACCTGCTGTTCTACGGCGTCGTGGGCGTGATCCTGGGCGGCCGGCTCGGCTATGTGCTGTTCTACAAGCCCGCCTATTACCTGCAGAATCCGGCCGAGATCCTGGCCGTATGGCAAGGGGGCATGGCCTTCCACGGCGGCTTGCTGGGCGTGATCGTGGCGATGGCGGTGTTCGCCCGGATGCGCAACAAGCGCTTCTTCGAAGTCACCGACCTGGTGGCGCCGTGTGTGCCGACCGGACTGGCCTGCGGGCGGCTCGGCAACTTCATCAACGGCGAACTTTGGGGCCGCGCCGCGGATGCCAGCGTGCCGTGGGCGATGCTGTTCCCGCAGTCGGGGACCGAGATCGCGCGCCATCCGTCGCAGCTCTACCAGTTCCTGCTGGAGGGGCTGCTGCTGTTCGTGCTGCTGTGGTTCTACGGCAAGTCCCGCTCGGCCCACCACCGGGCGGACGGCACGCCGGTCTGGGGCCGTGTGTCGGGCATGTTCCTGATCGGCTATGGGGCGTTCCGCTTCATCGCCGAGTATTTCCGCGAGCCGGACAGCTTCCTGGGCCTGCTGGCGCTGAACCTGAGCATGGGGCAGTGGCTGTGCGTGCCGATGGTGCTCGCGGGCATGGGCCTCTGGGCCTGGGCGGGGAGACGCGCATGAGCGGGCCGCTGCGGGTGCTGGGCATTGAGTCCTCGTGCGACGAGACCGGCGTCGCGCTGGTCGAGCTGCCCGAAGGCGTGGGTGGGTCTGCGCCGCCGCGGCTGCTGGCGCAGACGCTGCACAGCCAGATCGACATGCACCAAGCCTATGGCGGCGTGGTGCCCGAGCTGGCCTCGCGGGACCACATCCGCCGCGCCGTGCCGCTGCTGCGCGAGACGCTGGCGGGTGCGGGGCTGGCGCTGGACGCAGTGGATGTCGTCGCCTACACGCGCGGGCCGGGGCTGGCGGGCGCGCTGCTGGTCGGCACCGGCATGGCCTGCGCGCTGGGCATGGCGCTGGACCGGCCGGTGCTGGGCGTGCACCACCTGGAGGGGCATCTGCTGTCGCCGTTCCTGTCGGCCGATCCGCCGGAGTTCCCCTTCGTCGCGCTGCTGGTGTCGGGCGGGCATACGCAGCTCATGCGGGTCGATGGGGTCGGGCGTTACACGATGCTCGGCGAGACCATCGACGATGCGGCCGGCGAAGCCTTCGACAAGACCGCCAAGATGCTCGGCCTGGGCTATCCGGGCGGCCCGGCGCTGGCGGGTCTGGCGGAGCAGGGCGATGACACGGCGTTCAAGCTGCCCCGACCGCTGCTGCGCGGCGAGTTGCTGGATTTCTCCTTCGCCGGGCTGAAGACGGCCGTCTGGACGCAGCTGAACAAGCTCGACGCCGCTGCGCCGAACGCCGCGCAGGCGCGGGCGGATCTCGCCGCCTCGACCCAGGCGGCGATCGTGGATGTGCTGGTGGCGAAGTCGCTGCTGGCACTGAAGCAGACGGGTCTGCAGCGGCTGGTCGTGGCGGGCGGCGTCGGGGCGAACCGGCGGCTGCGGGCGCAGCTGGACGCGCAGTGCCGCCGGCGTGGTGTGCGGGTCCACTATCCGGAGCTGCACCTGTGCACCGACAACGGCGCCATGATCGCGCTGGCCGGCGCGATGCGGCTGCAGAGCGGTCAGGCCGAGCCGAGCCGGGACTATGCCTTTGATGTCCGGCCGAGGTGGGATCTTTGTGGTGCGCAATGCATAATTCAAAATCCATGAAAACACATCCCACTTCCTTTCCTGCGCTCGCCTTGGCGGGCGCTTTTGCGTTCGGTGCATCTGCAGCCCAGGCGGCCGAGCCCATCCGCATCGCGCTGATCGAGGGTCTGTCCGGCCCCTTCGCCAATGCAGGCGAAGCGGTGGCCCGCAACATCACCTGGGCGATCGAGCGCGTGAATGCCCGCGGCGGCGTGAAGCTGCCTGGTGGCAACCGGCCGCTCGAACTGGTCCGCATGGACAGCAAGGGCAACACCGAAGAAGCCCTGTCTGTGCTGAAAAGCGCTACCGACCAGTCGATTCCGGTCGTGCTGCAGGGCAACAGCTCGGCCACTGCCTCCGCACTGATCGACGCCCTCAACAAGCACAACGACCGCGAGCCGAAGCGCCGCGCCCTGTTCCTCAACTACTCCGCGGTCGAGCCCTCGTTGACCAACGAGAAGTGCAGCCCATGGCATTTCCGCTTCGACGCCCACGCCGACATGCGTCTGGCGGCCCTCACCGATGTGCTGCAGCAGGACAGCGCGATCAAGCGTGTCTACCTGATCGGCCAGGACTACAGCTTCGGCCAGCACGTCGTGCGCCAGGGCAGGGCGATGATCGCGGCCAAGCGCCCGGACATCCAGTTCGTCGGCGAGGAGCTGCACCCGGTCGGCCGCGTCAAGGACTTCCTGCCCTACGCGACCAAGATCAAGGCCAGTGGCGCGCAGGCGGTGGTCACCGGCAACTGGGGCAATGACCTGACGCTGCTGGTCAAGGCGGCGCGGGATGTCGGCTTCGAGGGCAAGTTCTACACCTTCTATGGCAATGCGCTGGGCGTGCCGGGCGCGCTGGGCGATGCCGGCGTGGGGCGTGTCGTGGCGGTGGCCGAGTGGCATCCCAATGCAGGCGGCAAGGCGACCGAGGCATTCGTGTCCAGCTTCCGCCAGCGTTTTCCCCGCCCCGAGGATGACTATCTCCATGTGCGCATGCAGGTGATGGTCGAGATGCTGGCGCAGGCGATGGAGCGCGCCCGCAGCACCGAGGCCACGGCGGTGGCCAAGGCGCTGTCGGGCGCACGCTACGACGGCCGGGCGCTGGGCGGGCTCGGCGCCGGCCTGATGCGCGCGGGGGACCACCAGTTCATCCAGCCGCTCTACGTCAGCACGATGCAGAAGGCCGGCACGGACGGCGTGCGCTTCGATGTCGAGGGCTCGGGCTACGGGTTCCGCACCGTCCGTTATCTGACCGCCGAGCAGACGACGCAGCCACATTCGTGCAAGATGGCCCCCCTCTGATCCTTGCGGATCTGTTCTGAGTGGGGTGTTCATGCGTCAGGTGATTGCCGATCTGTCGGCGTCTCGCATTCGTGAAGTGGCCAACGCCGGCCTGGGGCGCAGCGACGTGCTGGCCTTCTGGTTCGGCGAGAGCGACGAGATCACGCCGGTGCCGGTGCGCGATGCGGCGGTGACGTCGATCGAGGCGGGGGAGACCTTCTATGCCCACAACCTCGGCCTGCCGGTCCTGCGCGAGGCCATGTCGGGCTACATCTCGTCGCTGCACCGCCCGGTGGGCGTGGAGCGGATCGCGGTCACCTCATCCGGCGTGAATGCGCTGATGCTGGCGCAGCAGGCGCTGGTGGACGCGGGCGACGAGGTGGTGGTGGTCGTGCCGGTCTGGCCGAACCTGACGGCGCAGCCGGCGATCATGGGCGCGCGGGTGCGCCGCGTGAGCCTGCGGGCTGGCGCGGGCGCTTGGCGGCTGGACATGGACGAGCTGCTGGCAGCGGTGACATCGGCCACGCGGGTGCTGGTGCTCAACTCGCCGAACAACCCGACCGGCTGGACGCTGACCTGCGCCGAGCAGCAGGTGATCCTCGACCACTGCCGCCGCACCGGCACCTGGATCGTGTCCGATGAGGTCTACGAGCGGCTGTACTACCCCGATCCCGCGCCGCTGCCGGGGCAGGGCGTGTGTGCGCCCAGCTTCCTCGATCTGGCCGATCCGGACGATCGGGTAGCGGTGGTCCACAGCTTCTCGAAGTCCTTCCTGATGACGGGCTGGCGCCTGGGCAATCTGGTGGCACCCGCTGCGCTCACCGAGCAGCTCGGCAAGCTGATCGAGTTCAACACCTCGTGCGCGCCCGTGTTCGTGCAGCGGGCGGGGCTGGCGGCGCTGTCCGATGCGCCGGTGTCGGTGCCCGCGCTGCAGGCGCGGCTGCGGGTGTGTCGGGACACGCTGGTCGGCGCGCTGCAGGCGCTGCCACGGGTCGAGCTGGCGATGCCACCCGGGGCGATGTATGCGTTCCTGCGCATCGAGGGCGAAGGCGACTCGCTGGCGCTGGCCAAGCGGCTGGTGACCGACCACGGACTCGGTCTTGCGCCGGGGGCCGCCTTCGGTGATGAGGCCGAGGGCTGGCTGCGCTGGTGCTTTGCGTCACGCCAGCCGCAGCGGCTCCTCCAGGGGGCGGAGCGGCTGGCGCACGCCTTGGCGCTATAATCGCGGGCTTCGCCGCTGTTTCTGGTGGCGATGACACGCGCATGGGCGCGTACACGGCGCGGGGCGGTTTCCCCCACGACCGCAAGTGAACCCCGAAACCCCAAGGAAATTGTCATGTCCGAAATCAACAAGGCCGACGTCGTCGCCTCGAATGCCCGCTCCGCTGGCGACACCGGCTCGCCGGAAGTGCAGGTCGCCCTGCTGACCGCCCGCATCAACCACCTGACCCCGCACTTCAAGACCCACAAGAAGGACCACCATGGTCGTCGCGGTCTGCTGCGCATGGTCAGCCGCCGTCGCAAGCTGCTCGACTACCTGAAGGCCAAGGACGCCGACCGCTACACCTCGCTGATCCAGAAGCTGGGTCTGCGCAAGTAATTCGCACGCCATCTCGGCATGCCTGTGAAGAGCCTGTCTGGACCCTCCAGCACAGGCTCTTTGTCTTGACGGCCACGCGTGGGCGCTGCTGTGTCATTCCATCCTGATTTCCTGGGCCGGTCCCCGTGTCGCGGGTCCGGATGGAATGGCATCCCGCCGCGGTGACCGGCCACCTCGAAGAAAGAAAAACCATGAGTCTGTTCAACAAAGTCACCAAGACCTTCCAATGGGGTCAGCACACCGTCACGCTCGAAACCGGTGAAGTCGCCCGGCAAGCCAGTGGTGCGGTGATCGTCAACATGGATGACACCGTGGTGCTCGCCACCGTGGTGGCCCGCAAGGAAGCCAAGCCCGGCCAGGACTTCTTCCCGCTGACGGTCGACTACATCGAGAAGACCTACGCCGCTGGCAAGATCCCGGGCAGCTTCTTCAAGCGTGAAGCCAAGCCGAGCGAGTCGGAGGTGCTGACCAGCCGCCTGATCGACCGCCCGCTGCGTCCGCTGTTCCCGGAAGGCTTCTACAACGAAGTCCAGGTCGTGATCCACGTCCTGTCGCTGAACCCGGAAGCCTCGGCCGACATCGCCGCGCTGATCGGCTCCAGCGCCGCGCTGGCCATTTCCGGCATCCCGTTCAACGGCCCGGTGGGTGCGGCCCGCGTGGGCTATGTCAACGGCGAGTACGTGCTCAACCCCGGCCCGACGCAGCTCAAGTCGTCGCAGATGGACCTCGTCGTCGCCGGTACCGAAGCCGCCGTGCTGATGGTCGAGTCCGAAGCCGACCAGTTGACCGAAGAGGTCATGCTGGGTGCTGTGGTCTACGGCCACGAGCAGGCCAAGGCCGCCATTGCCGCGATCAACGACCTCGTGCGCGACGCCGGCAAGCCGGAATGGGACTGGCAGGCACCGGCCAAGAACGAGCCGCTGATCGCCAAGGTCGCCGAGTTCGGCCTGGCCAAGATCGAAGCGGCCTACCAGATCCGCTCCAAGCAGGCCCGCACCGACGCCTGCCGTACCGCCTACGCTGAAGTCAAGGCCGCGCTGAAGGCCGATGGCGTCGAGTTCGACGGCGTGGAAGTCGACAACCTGCTGTTCGAGATCGAAGCCAAGACCGTGCGTGGCCAGATCCTCGCCGGCGAGCCGCGCATCGACGGCCGCGACACCCGCACCGTGCGCCCGATCGAGATCCGCACTGGCGTGCTGCCGCGCACCCACGGCTCGGCGCTGTTCACCCGTGGTGAAACGCAGGCTCTGGTCGTCGCCACCCTTGGCACCGACCAGGACGCCCAGCGCATCGACGCGCTGGCCGGCGATTTCCGCGACACCTTCCTGTTCCACTACAACATGCCTCCCTTCGCCACTGGCGAAGCCGGCCGCATGGGCACGCCCAAGCGTCGCGAGACCGGCCACGGCCGCCTGGCCAAGCGCGCGCTCGTGCCGCTGCTGCCGAACCGCGAGGACTTCGCCTACACGATCCGTGTCGTCTCCGAGATCACCGAGTCCAACGGTTCGTCGTCGATGGCCTCCGTCTGCGGCGGCTGCCTGGCCATGATGGACGCCGGCGTGCCGATGAAGGCGCATGTCGCTGGCATCGCCATGGGCCTGATCAAGGACGGCAACCGATTCGCCGTGCTGACCGACATCCTGGGTGACGAGGATCACCTCGGCGACATGGACTTCAAGGTGGCCGGCACGACCACCGGCGTGACCGCTCTGCAGATGGACATCAAGATCCAGGGCATCACCAAGGAAATCATGCAGGTCGCGCTGGCGCAGGCCAAGGAAGCGCGTCTGCACATCCTGGGCAAGATGGTGGACGCGATGGGCACGGCCAACACCGAGGTCTCCGACTTCGCACCGCGCCTGTACACGATGAAGATCAACCCGGAAAAGATCCGTGACGTCATCGGCAAGGGTGGCTCGGTCATCCGTGCACTGACCGAAGAGACCGGCTGCCAGATCAACATCGACGAAGACGGCACCATCACGATCGCCTCGACCGACAGCGCCAAGGCCGATGTCGCCAAGAAGCGCATCGCCGACATCACCGCCGAAGCCGAGATCGGCAAGGTCTACGAAGGCCCGGTCGTCAAGATCCTGGACTTCGGTGCGCTGGTCAACGTGCTGCCGGGCAAGGATGGCCTGCTGCACATCAGCCAGATCGCCCACCAGCGTGTCGAGAAGGTCACCGACTTCCTGACCGAAGGCCAAATCGTCAAGGTCAAGGTGCTGGAGACGGACGAGAAGGGTCGCATCAAGCTGTCGATGAAGGCGCTGCTGGATCGTCCGGAGGGCATGGAAGAAGAGCGCTTCGAGCGCGCGCCGCGCCGCGAGTTCGGGGACCGCAATGACCGCGGCGACCGCGGTCCGCGCCGTGAGCGCAGCGAGCGCCCGCCGCGCAGCGAGCAGCCTGCTGCTGCGCCGGAATCGGCCGCTCCGGTGGCTGCACCGGAAGCCGGTTCGGAGCCGTCGCAGTCCTGATCCCTGTGCATCCGTAGGAGTCCGTGCATGAAAGCCATTGAAATCTCTCGCCCGGGTGCCCCGGACGTGCTGACGCTGGTCGACCGCGCGGATCCGGTGCACGGCGCTGGTGAGGTGCTGATCCGTGTCACCGCCAGCGGCATCAACCGCCCGGATGTGCTGCAGCGCATGGGCGCCTATCCGCCGCCGCCGGGCGCTTCCGACCTGCCCGGGCTGGAAGTGGCTGGTGTCATCGTGGCGGGCGATGCCGAAGCGATGGCGACGGCCGGGCTGTCGATCGGACAGCGTGTCTGCGCACTGACGCCGGGGGGCGGGTATGCCGAGCTGTGTGTGACGCCGGCCGTGCAGTGCCTGCCGGTGCCGGACGGTCTGAGCGACATCGAGGCGGCGAGCCTGCCCGAGACCTGCTTCACGGTGTGGTCCAACGTGTTCATGCGCGCCGGGCTGCAGCCGGGCGAGACGCTGCTGATCCAGGGCGGCACCAGCGGCATCGGGGTCACCGCGATCCAGATGGCCAAGGCGCTGGGCGCGACCGTGATCGCCACGGCCGGTAGCGATGCCAAGTGCCAGGCGTGCCTCGACCTTGGTGCCGACCATGCCATCCACTACCGCACGGCCGATTTCGCCGAGGAGGCGCGTCGGCTCACGGGCGGGCGGGGCGTGGACGTGATCCTCGACATGGTCGCCGGTGACTATGTGGCCCGCGAGGTGGCGGCGCTGGCGGAGGATGGCCGGCTGGTCATCATCGCGGTGCAGGGCGGCGTGAAGGCGCAGTTCGACGCCGGCCTCGTGCTGCGTCGCCGCCTGACCGTGACCGGCTCGACGCTGCGCCCGCGCCCGGTGGCGTTCAAGGGGGCTGTCGCTGCCGCCCTGCGCGAGCGGGTCTGGCCGCTGATCGCCGCAGGGCGCATCCGCCCGGTGCTGCACAGCGTGCTGCCGGCAACGCAGGCCGCGCAGGCCCATGCGCTGATGGAGTCCAACCAGCACGTCGGCAAGATCGTGCTGACCTGGTGAGGGTGCCGTCCGACGCCCGCCTTGTACCTGACAGTATTTGTTCAACTTGATCAGAGAGTTTTCATCATGACGACACGTCGCAAGCTGGTGGTGGGTAACTGGAAGATGCATGGCAGCCACGCGGCCAACGCCGAGTTGCTGCAGGGTGTGCTGGCCGCGCGTCCCTTCGTGGGCGAGGTGGCGGTGTGCGTGCCGTTTCCTTACCTGTCGGAAGTGGCGGTGACGCTGGCCAACAGCAGCGTGGCCTGGGGCTCGCAGGACGTCTCGGCGCACGCGCATGGCGCTTACACCGGCGAAGTGTCGGCGGCAATGCTGGCCGAGTTCGGCTGCCGGTTCGCGATCGTCGGCCACTCGGAGCGCCGCGCCTACCACGGCGAGTCGGATCAGCTGGTCGCCGACAAGGCCAAGGCCGCGCTGGCCAAGGGCATCACGCCGATCGTCTGTGTCGGCGAGACGCTGGAGCAGCGTGAAGCAGGCGAAACCGAAGCGGTCGTCAAACGCCAGCTTTCGGCGGTGATCCACACCCTCGGTCAGTGCATTGGCGAAGTGGTCGTGGCGTATGAGCCGGTGTGGGCGATCGGCACTGGCCGGACGGCTTCGCCGGAGCAGGCGCAGGCGGTGCATGCTGTGCTGCGCGCCCAGCTGGCAGCGGCCACGCCCCGTGCGGCCGACATGAAGCTGCTGTATGGCGGCAGCGTCAAGCCGGACAATGCGGCTGTTCTTTTTTCACAGGCCGACATTGACGGTGGCCTGATCGGCGGTGCGGCCCTCAAAGCGGCAGATTTTGTCGCCGTGGCCCGCGCGGCGGGTTGAATCTACGGAGTTTTCCATGCAAGTGATGATGAACCTGGTGCTGCTGCTGCAGCTGGCGGCGGCCGTCGCCATGATCGGGCTGGTGCTGATGCAGCAGGGCAAGGGTGCCGACATGGGGGCTGCCTTTGGTGGTGGCTCGTCCGGTAGTCTGTTTGGCGCAACAGGAAGTGCGAACTTCCTGTCTCGGTCGACCGCAGTTGCTGCAACGTTGTTTTTTGTCTGCACTCTGGCCTTGGCCTACTTCGGCAATCTCCCGAGTGCTGATGCTGCTGGCGGCAGCATTCTGGACCGTGCCGCAACGCCTGCTGCCCCTGCGGCCTCCAGCGGACCGGTGGCTGCGCAGATCCCGGGGCTGGTTCAGGCCCCCGCTGCGTCTGGCGCTGCGGTCGCTGCTTCGGTGCCTGCATCGCGCTGATTTGCGCGAAAAAGCTGGCTTGGTACTTGAGGCAAACCCTCATTGGCCTTAGAATTCAAGGCTGTGCTGCAAGGTAATACCTGTAGCAGATCAGTGCAAACATTGCGTCATGTGTGGTCATCTGCAGGGATGCGGCGTTTGTTCTGGTCGTAAAATAGGTTTTCACGTGCCGACGTGGTGAAATTGGTAGACACGCTATCTTGAGGGGGTAGTGGCGAAAGCTGTGCGAGTTCGAGTCTCGCCGTCGGCACCATGCAAAATGACATGCAGATCGGAAGCTTTCAAGTGACTGGTCTGGCGCCCTGGCAAATACTTAGGCGCAGGGACAGGTGGGCGCGCTAGGCACGCGGTTGGGCATTTTGGTGCTTCCGCGCGCGGCGCGCTTTATTTTTGCCGCATGATCGGCTGATGAGGCGATTGACATGAATCTGGAATCCTACCTCCCCGTCATTCTGTTCATTCTGGTTGGCATCGGAGTCGGCGTGGCTCCCCAGTTGCTGGGCGCGTTGCTGGGGCCTCATCGTCCGGATCCGGCCAAGAATTCCCCTTACGAGTGCGGCTTCGAGGCATTCGAGGATGCGCGCATGAAGTTCGATGTGCGCTACTACCTGGTGGCGATTCTCTTCATTCTGTTCGATCTGGAAATTGCATTCCTGTTTCCGTGGGCGGTGTCGCTGCGTGAAATCGGGGCGACAGGTTTCTGGGCGATGATGATCTTCCTGGGCATCCTGGTGGTCGGATTTGTCTACGAATGGAAAAAGGGCGCCCTCGATTGGGAATGAATTCGATCCAAACCACGAGAGCCACGGAAGCACACCATGGGCATTGAAGGCGTATTGAAGGAAGGTTTCGTCACGACCAGTGTCGATACCCTGATCAACTGGTCGAAGACCGGGTCGCTGTGGCCGATGACCTTCGGTCTGGCGTGCTGCGCGGTCGAGATGATGCATGCCGGGGCGTCCCGGTATGACATCGACCGGTTCGGCATGCTGTTCCGGCCGAGTCCGCGGCAGTCCGATCTGATGATCGTGGCCGGCACGCTGTGCAACAAGATGGCGCCCGCACTGCGCAAGGTCTATGACCAGATGGCCGAGCCGCGCTGGGTGCTGAGCATGGGGTCCTGTGCCAACGGTGGTGGCTACTACCACTACAGCTATTCGGTTGTTCGCGGTTGTGACCGTGTCGTGCCGGTGGACGTCTATGTGCCGGGCTGCCCGCCCACGGCCGAGGCGCTGCTCTACGGCATCCTGCAACTGCAGGCCAAGATCCGTCGCGAAAACACCATCGCCCGCTGAGCAGGTAGACCGCATGACCCAGAAACTCGATACCTTGCAGTCCGCGCTGGAGCGGGTGTTTGCTGACCGGCTGGTGAGCTTGGTGCGTGCCCGTGGCGAGATCACGATCACCGTCAAGGCCGCTGACTCCCTGTCCGTTGCCAAGACGCTGCGTGATCACCCCGACCTGGGCTTCGAGCAGCTGATCGACCTGTGTGGCGTCGATTACAGCGACTACAAGGACGGCCAGTACGAGGGTCTGCGCTACGCGGTGGTCACGCACCTGCTGTCGGTGCGCCTGAACTGGCGCCTGCGGCTGAAGGTGTTCGCGGCCGACGACGATTTCCCGGTGGTGCCGGCATTGACTCCGCTGTGGTCGGCTGCCAACTGGTTCGAGCGCGAAGCCTTCGACCTGTATGGCATCGTCTTCGATGGCCACGACGACCTGCGTCGCATCCTGACCGACTACGGCTTCATCGGCCACCCGATGCGCAAGGACTTCCCCGTCACCGGCCACGTCGAGATGCGCTACGACCCCGAGCAGAAGCGCGTCATCTACCAGCCGGTCACGATCGAGCCGCGCGAGATCACGCCGCGCATCATCCGCGAAGACAACTACGGCGGCCTGCACTGAGCTGGCGCAGCGCCCAACCTGAGGTTGATCCATGGCTGAAATCAAGAACTACACCCTGAACTTCGGTCCGCAGCACCCGGCCGCGCACGGCGTGCTGCGCCTGGTGCTGGAGCTGGACGGCGAAGTCATCCAGCGCGCCGATCCGCACATCGGCCTGCTGCACCGCGCCACCGAGAAGCTGGCCGAAAGCAAGACCTTCATCCAGTCGCTGCCCTACATGGACCGTCTCGACTATGTGTCGATGATGGCCAACGAGCATGCCTACTGCCTGGCGATCGAGAAGCTGCTCGGTGTCGACGTGCCGATCCGGGCGCAGTACATCCGCGTGCTGTTCAGCGAGATCACCCGCCTGCTGAACCACCTGCTGTGGCTGGGTTGCCACGGCATGGACTGCGGCGCGATGAACATGCTGATCTATTGCTTCCGCGAGCGGGAAGACCTGTTCGACATGTACGAAGCGGTGTCGGGTGCGCGCATGCACGCGGCCTATTTCCGTCCGGGCGGCGTCTACCGCGACCTGCCAGACACGATGCCGCAGTACAAGCACAGCAAGATCCGCAACGCCAAGGCGATGGCGCGTCTGAACGAGAACCGCCAGGGCTCGCTGCTGGACTTCATCGAAGACTTCGCGACCCGCTTCCCGACGCTGATCGACGAGTACGAGACGCTGCTCACCGACAACCGCATCTGGAAGCAGCGCACCGTCGGCATCGGCGTGGTCACACCGGAGCGTGCGCTGAACCTGGGCTTCACCGGCGCGATGCTGCGCGGCTCGGGCATTGCCTGGGATTTGCGCAAGAACCAGCCGTATGAAGTCTATGACCGCATGGACTTCGACATCCCGGTGGGCGTGAACGGCGACACCTACGACCGCTACCTGGTGCGTGTCGAGGAAATGCGCCAGTCCAACCGCATCATCCAGCAGTGTGTGGATTGGCTGCGCAAGAACCCCGGCCCGGTCATCACCGACAACCACAAGGTGGCGCCGCCGTCGCGCGTCGAGATGAAGACCTCGATGGAAGAGCTGATCCACCACTTCAAGCTCTTCACCGAAGGTTTCCACGTGCCCGAAGGCGAGGCCTACGCCGCCGTCGAGCATCCAAAGGGCGAATTTGGCATCTACCTGATCAGCGACGGTGCCAACAAGCCTTACCGCATGAAGATCCGCCCGCCCGGCTACGTGCATCTGGCCGGTCTCGACGAGATGTCGCGCGGCCACATGATCGCGGACGCCGTGGCCATCATCGGCACGATGGACGTCGTGTTCGGCGAGATCGACCGCTGACCGACCGCTGCTATCCGGAAGCGACGAACCCCATGTTCAGTGAAGCCACCCTGGCGCGTTTTGCGCGCGAAGTTGCCAAGTACCCGGCCGACCAGAAGCAGTCGGCCGTGATGGCCTGTCTGTCGATTGCCCAGCAGGAGCTGGGCTGGGTTTCGCCCGAGGCTGAAGAAGCCATTGCGGGCGTGCTCGGCATGGCGCCGGTTGCGGTGCGCGAGGTCACGACCTTCTACAACATGTACAACCAGCGTCCGGTTGCCCGGTTCAAGCTGAACGTCTGCACCAACCTGCCGTGCCAGTTGCGCAACGGTCAGCAGGCGATGGACTACCTGTGCAAGAAGCTGGGCGTCGAGGACGGTGGCACCACGGCCGACGGGCTGTTCACCGTGCAGAAGTGCGAGTGCCTGGGGGCCTGCGCCGATGCGCCGGTGATGCTGGTCAATGACCGCCAGATGATCAGCTACATGAGCAACGACCGCCTCGATGAGCTGGTCACCATGCTCAAGTCGCAGGCCAAGGCCGCGGCCAACTGACCCCAGGGGCGGACAAGCACATGACTCTTGATCTCTCCAAATTCCAGGCGACGGGTTTTGAAACCTGTTTCCATGACCGCCACATCGGTCCGCAGATTCTGGCCGGCCTGAATGGCAGCAACTGGCGTCTGAAGGACTACGAAGCCCGTGGTGGTTACCAGGCGCTGCGCAAGATCCTGTCCCAGGTCGAGGGCGAAGGCATGACGCCCGACCAGGTGGTCGCCGACGTCAAGGCCTCGGGTCTGCGCGGACGAGGCGGTGCGGGTTTCCCGACGGGCCTGAAGTGGAGCTTCATGCCGCGTGCGCTGCCGGTGCAGAAGTACCTGGTGTGCAACTCGGACGAGGGCGAGCCGGGGACGTGCAAGGACCGCGAGATCCTGCGCTTCAACCCGCACATCGTCATCGAGGGCATGATCATCGCCGCCTACGCGATGGGCATCTCGGTCGGCTACAACTACATCCACGGTGAAATCTTCGAAGCCTACGAGCGCTTCGAGGAGGCCTTGGAAGAAGCCCGTGCTGCTGGCTACCTCGGGGCCAACATCCTGGGCAGCAAACACAGCTTCCAGCTCCATGCCTTCCACGGCTTCGGCGCCTACATCTGCGGTGAAGAGACCGCGCTTCTGGAGTCGCTCGAAGGCAAGAAGGGCCAGCCGCGCTTCAAGCCACCGTTCCCTGCCAGCTTCGGTCTGTACGGTCGCCCGACGACGATCAACAACACCGAAACCTTCGCGGCCGTGCCCTGGATCATCCGCAACGGTGGTCAGGCCTACCTCGAATGTGGCAAGCCGAACAACGGCGGCACCAAGATCTTCTCGATGGTCGGCGACGTGGAGCGTCCCGGCAACTACGAGATCCCGATGGGCACGCCGTTCTCCAAGCTGCTGGAACTGGCTGGCGGCGTCAAGGGTGGCAAGAAGCTCAAGGCGGTGATCCCGGGCGGATCGTCGTCGCCGGTGCTGCCGGCGGACGTGATGATGGCCTGCACGATGGACTATGACTCCATCAGCAAGGCGGGCTCCATGCTCGGCTCGGGCGCCGTCATCGTGATGGACGAGACCCGCTGCATGGTCAAGAGCCTGCAGCGCCTGTCCTACTTCTATGCCCACGAATCGTGCGGCCAGTGCACGCCGTGCCGTGAAGGCACCGGTTGGCTGTCGAAGATGGTCGATCGCATCGAGACCGGTCACGGTCGTCCGGACGATCTGGCGCTGCTCGACAACGTGGCCGAGAACATCATGGGCCGCACCATCTGTGCGCTGGGGGACGCGGCAGCGATGCCGGTGCGCGGCATGCTCAAGCATTTCCGCCACGAATTCGTCCACCACATCGAACACAAGACCTGCATGGCCGGGACGAACCAACATGGTTGAAATCGAACTCGACGGCAAGAAGGTGTCCGTGCTTGAAGGCAGCATGGTGATGCATGCGGCCGAAGCAGCGGGGACCTACATTCCGCACTTCTGCTACCACAAGAAGCTCTCCATTGCGGCGAACTGCCGCATGTGCCTCGTGGACGTGGAAAAGGCGCCCAAGCCGATGCCCGCCTGCGCGACGCCGGTGACGCAAGGCATGATCGTGCGCACCAAGAGCGACAAGGCGCTGAAGGCCCAGCAGTCGGTGATGGAGTTCCTCCTGATCAACCACCCGCTGGACTGCCCGATCTGCGACCAGGGCGGCGAGTGCCAGTTGCAGGATCTGGCCGTGGGCTACGGCAAGTCGGCCTCGCGCTACGAGGAAGAAAAGCGCGTTGTCTTCCACAAGGAGGTCGGCCCGCTGATCTCCATGGAAGAAATGAGCCGCTGCATCCACTGCACGCGCTGTGTCCGTTTCGGCCAGGAAATCGCCGGCCAGATGGAGCTGGGCATGCTCCAGCGCGGCGAGCATTCCGAGATCACGACCTTTGTCGGCCGCACGATCGACTCGGAGCTGTCGGGCAACATGATCGACATCTGCCCGGTCGGTGCGCTCACCAGCAAGCCCTTCCGCTACAGCGCCCGCACCTGGGAGCTGTCGCGCCGCAAGAGCGTCAGCCCGCACGACTCGACCGGTGCCAACCTGATCGTGCAGGTCAAGAACCACAAGGTGCTGCGCGCGGTGCCGCTGGAAAACGACGCCGTCAATGAATGCTGGATCGCCGACCGCGACCGCTTCAGCTACGAAGCACTCAACAGCGACGCCCGCCTGACGCAGCCGATGCTCAAGCAGGGCGGCCAGTGGAAGCCGGTGGACTGGACCACGGCGCTCGAATACGTCGCCAACGGCCTGAAGCAGATCAAGACGCAGCACGGCGCGGCCTCGATCGGTGCGCTGGCCTCGGCCATGAGCACCAGCGAAGAGCTGTTCCTGCTGGGCGAGTTCATGCGCGGCCTCGGCAGCCAGAACGTCGATCACCGCCTGCGCCACAGCGATTTCCGCACCGAAGCCGGTGCCGTGCGCTGGCTGGGCCTGCCGATCGCCGAGCTGTCCACGCTGGACCGCGCGCTGGTGATCGGCTCCTTCCTGCGCAAGGACCATCCTCTGTTCGCGCAGCGCCTGCGTCAGGCGAGCCGCCGTGGTGCCAAGGTGATGCGCATTGGCGCGCAGTCGGACGACTGGGCGATGAACGTCGCGGGCGAGATCGTCGCCGCACCGTCGGACTGGCTGTCGGTGCTGATCGAAGTCGCTGCTGCCGTGGCCACCGCCAAGGGCGTGACCGCGCCGCTGTCGGTGACGCCGGGCGAGCAGGCGCAGGCCATCGCCAACGCGCTGCTTTCGGGTGAGCGCAAGGCGGTGCTGCTGGGCAATGCCGCAGCAGCACACCCGCAGGCGGCCGAGCTGCTGGCCATCGCCAACTGGATTGCCGAGCAGGCTGGTGCCCGCTGCGGTTACCTGGGTGACTCGGGCAACGGCGTCGGCGCACAGCTCGTCGGCGCGCAGCCAGGGCAGGGCGGTCTCGATGCCGCCCAGATGCTGGCCAAGCCGCTCAAGGCCTACCTGCTGTTCAACACCGAGCCGGTGCTGGACGCGGCCAACGCTGCTCAAGCAGCCAAGTCGCTGGCAGCGGCCGAGATGGTCATCGCCTTCAGTCCGTTCCAGGCGAATGTCGAGTTCGCCGACGTGATGCTGCCGATCGCGCCGTTCACCGAAACCGGTGGCAGCTTCGTCAACGCCGACGGCCGCGTGCAGTCGTTCCACGGTGTCGTGCGTCCGCTGGGCGACACCCGTCCGGGCTGGAAGGTGCTGCGCGTGCTGGGCAACCTGCTGGGCTTGAATGGTTTCGCGCAGGAATCGGTCGAGGACGTTCGCGCGGCGGCTGGCCTGAACGATGCCGCCAAGGTGAATGCGCGCCTGTCCAACCGCAGCAGCGCCGCGCCGCAGATCGTGGCCGCGCCGGCCGGGCTGCAGCGCATTGCCAACGTGCCGGTCTACGCCACGGATTCGGTCGTGCGCCGTGCCCCGTCGCTGCAGCAGACGGCCGACGCCAACGCGCCGCTGGTGGCGCTGAACGCCGCGCTCTGGGCCCAGCTGGGCTTGCAGGACGGCGCCAAGGTGCGCGTCAAGCAGAGCGAAGGCAGCGTCGTGTTGCCCGCTGCGCTGGATGCTTCGCTGGCGGCCAACACCGTGCGCGTGAGCGCCGGGCACCCCTCCACCGCTGCACTGGGCGCCGTGTTCGGTGCCCTGAGCATCGAACGCGCCTGAGCCGCAGAAGGACCTGATGATGCTGGACACCCTGCAAACCGTCGGCGCTTCCACGCTGGGCCCGACCGCCTGGACCGTGGTCTGGACGCTGCTCAAGATCGTGGTCGTGCTGCTGCCGCTGCTTGGCTGCGTCGCCTACCTGACGCTCTGGGAACGCAAGGCCATCGGCTGGACCCAGATCCGACCCGGCCCGAACCGGGTGGGTCCGTGGGGCCTGCTGACCCCGATCGCCGACGCCGTCAAGCTGATCTTCAAGGAGATCATCGCCCCGACCGCCGCGAACAAGGGCCTGTTCTTCCTGGGTCCGATCATGACGATCATGCCGGCGCTGGCCGCCTGGGCGGTCGTGCCGTTCGGACCGGAAGTCGCGCTGGCCAACGTCAACGCCGGCCTGCTGTTCCTGATGGCGATCACCTCGATGGAAGTCTACGGCGTGATCATCGCCGGCTGGGCCTCCAACTCGAAGTACGCCTTCCTCGGCGCCATGCGCGCGTCGGCTCAGATGGTCAGCTACGAAATCGCGATGGGCTTCTGCTTCGTCGTCGTGCTGATGGTGGCCGGCAGCCTGAACATGACGGACATCGTGGTCAGCCAGACCAAGGGGCAGTTCGCCGACATGGGGCTGAATTTCCTGTCGTGGAACTGGTTGCCGCTGTTTCCGATCTTCATCGTCTATTTCATCTCCGGTCTGGCCGAGACCAACCGCCACCCGTTCGACGTGGTGGAAGGCGAAGCGGAAATCGTGGCCGGGCACATGATCGAGTATTCGGGCATGTCGTTCGCCATGTTCTTCCTGGCCGAATACGCCAACATGATCCTGGTGTCGATGCTGGCGGTGCTGCTGTTCCTTGGTGGCTGGGATGCGCCGATTGCCGCGCTGTCCTTCCTGCCGGGCTGGATCTGGCTGGGCCTGAAGACCTTCTGTGTCGCGACGATGTTCCTGTGGGTGCGCGCCACCTTCCCGCGCTACCGCTATGACCAGATCATGCGCCTGGGCTGGAAGATCTTCATCCCGATCACGCTGGTGTGGCTGGTGGTGGTGGGTCTGTGGATCCAGTCGCCCTGGAACATCTGGAAATAACCCGAGCGAGCGAGGAAAGAAACCATGTCCGCCGTGGCCAGTGTCAAGGATTTTGTCTCCAGTTTCATGCTGCTTGAGTTGCTCAAGGGCATGAAGCTGACGGGGCGTCACTTCTTCCAGCGCAGCGTGACTGTGCAGTTCCCGGAAGAGAAGACGCCGTTGTCGCCGCGTTTCCGCGGTCTGCATGCCCTGCGCCGTTACGAGAACGGTGAAGAGCGCTGCATCGCCTGCAAGCTGTGCGAGGCAGTGTGTCCGGCGATGGCGATCACCATCGAATCGGATGTGCGCGCCGACGGCAGCCGCCGCACGACGCGCTACGACATCGACCTCACCAAGTGCATCTTCTGCGGCTTTTGCGAAGAAAGCTGCCCGGTCGATTCGATCGTCGAGACGCACATTTTCGAATACCACGGCGAAAAACGCGGTGACCTGTACTTCACGAAGGACATGTTGCTGGCCGTCGGCGATCGCTACGAAAAAGAGATTGCAGCCAACAAGGAGGCGGACGCCAAGTACCGGTAAGGCAAGGCGCTCACACTCGCGGCCGCAGTCTTCCTGACTGTTCTGCGGGTTCGGGCTTGCAACAACCGCGTACCCGACTACGACATGGACACGACCACCGCGCTCTTCTACGTCTTTTCCGCCGTGCTGCTGCTCTCGGCGTTCCGAGTCATCACGGCCAACAGCCCGGTTCACTCCGCGCTGTTCCTGGTGCTGGCCTTTTTCAGCGCTTCGTGCATCTGGATGATGCTGCATGCCGAGTTCCTGGCGATTTCGCTGGTACTGGTGTATGTCGGCGCTGTCATGGTGCTGTTCTTGTTTGTCGTGATGATGCTCGACATCAACATCGCACAGTTGAAACAGGGTTTCTGGAAACACTTCCCTGTGGCTGCGCTGGTGGGTGTGGTCATCGCGCTGGAGATGGCCTGGGTGCTGCAGCGTGGCTTCAACACCACCGTGGCCAAGCCGATGGAAGGCACCGCTGGCATGCCCAACACGAAGCTGCTGGGCATCGAGATCTACACCGACTATCTGTACCCGCTGGAAGTGGCTGCCGTCCTGCTGCTGGTGGCGATCATCTCCGCGATCGCCCTGACGCTGCGTCGCCGCAAGGACGTGCGTGGCCAGAATCCGGCAGAGCAGGTCAAGGCCAAGAAGGCTGATCGCCTGCGCATCGTGAAGATGGACGCCGTGCGCGAGCAGCCATCCCAGCCCGTGGCCCCGGCTGCTGCAGCCGACACCGCCCCGAAAGGAAAAGCATGATCTCGCTCGGACACTATCTGACGCTGGGCGCGATCCTGTTCGCGATTTCCGTGGTGGGTATCTTCCTGAACCGCAAGAATCTGATCGTGCTGCTGATGGCCATCGAGTTGATGCTGCTGGCGGTCAATCTGAATTTCGTGGCCTTCTCCCATTACCTGGGGGACATGGCCGGCCAGGTGTTCGTGTTCTTCATCCTGACAGTGGCGGCGGCCGAGTCTGCGATCGGTCTGGCCATCCTGGTCGTGCTGTTCCGCAACCGTGCCACGATCAATGTCGATGAGCTGGACTCGCTGAAGGGCTGACGCCAAGGGGAACAACAGAAAATGTCTCAGCTCTCGCAATCGATGCTGTTGGCCGTGCCGCTCGCGCCCCTCGCAGGCGCCGTGCTGGCGGGTTTCTTCGGCAAGTCCATCGGACGGACAGGTTCGCATGTCGCCACCATCCTGGGCGTGCTGATCGCCTTCATCCTGTCGGTCATCACGCTCAAGGCGGTTGCCCTGGACGGCGCCCGCTTCAACGAGACCCTCTATGAATGGATGGTGCTCGGCGGACTGAAGATGGAAGTCGGCTTCATGGTCGACGGCCTGACCGCGATGATGATGTGCGTCGTCACCTTCGTGTCGCTGATGGTCCACCTCTACACCATCGGCTACATGGAAGAGGATCCCGGCTACAACCGCTTCTTCTCCTACATCTCGCTGTTCACGTTCTCGATGCTGATGCTCGTCATGAGCAACAACTTCCTGCAACTGTTCTTCGGCTGGGAAGCGGTGGGTCTGGTGTCCTACCTGCTGATCGGTTTCTGGTTCAAGAAGCCGACGGCGGTGTTCGCCAACATGAAGGCGTTCCTGGTCAACCGGGTCGGTGACTTCGGCTTCATCCTGGGCATTGGCCTGATCGCCGCCTACGCTGGCACGCTGAGCTACACCGAAACCTTCGCCAAGGCGGACGAACTCTCGAAGATCGTCTTCCCGTATGACACCTGGGGCGGCGACTGGATGCTGATCACCGTGATCTGCATCTGTCTGTTCATCGGCGCGATGGGCAAGTCGGCGCAGTTCCCGCTGCACGTCTGGCTGCCGGACTCGATGGAAGGCCCGACCCCGATCTCGGCGCTGATCCACGCGGCGACGATGGTGACCGCGGGCATCTTCATGGTGGCGCGCATGTCGCCGCTGTTCGAGCTGTCGGACACCGCGCTGAACTTCATCCTGATCATCGGCTCCATCACGGCGCTGTTCATGGGCTTCCTGGGCATCATCCAGAACGACATCAAGCGGGTGGTCGCCTACTCGACGCTGTCGCAGCTGGGTTACATGACGATCGCGCTCGGTGCGTCGGCCTACTCGGTCGCGGTGTTCCACCTGATGACGCACGCGTTCTTCAAGGCGCTGCTGTTCCTGGGTGCCGGCTCGGTCATCATGGGCATGCACCATGACCAGGACATCCGCAACATGGGCGGCCTGCGCAAGTACATGCCGATCACCTGGATCACGTCGCTGCTGGGCTCGCTCGCGCTGATCGGCACGCCGTTCTTCTCGGGTTTCTACTCGAAGGACTCGATCATCCTGGCCCTGGGCGCCAGCAACCTGTCGGCTGCACCGATCGCCCTGACGGCGGCGGTGGTGGGTGTCTTCGTGACCGCCTTCTACTCGTTCCGGATGTATTTCCTGGTCTTCCACGGCAAGGAGCATTTCCACCACAAGCCCTTCCCGGGCGAGCATGACCACCACGACGAAGACGACCACGGCCATGCCCATGCGCACACGCCGCACGAGTCTCCCTGGGTCGTGACCGTGCCGCTGCTGCTGCTGGCGATTCCCTCGGTCGTGATCGGCTACCTGACGATCCAGCCGCTGCTGTTCGGTGATTTCCTGAAAGACGCGATCTTCGTCGATGCCGCGCGCCATCCGGCGATGGCCCAGCTTGGCGAGCACTTCCACGGTGCTGCCGCCATGGCCATGCACTCGCTGCAGACGCTGCCGCTGTGGCTGGCGGTCGCAGGCGTGGTCACCGCCTACGTGTTCTACATGCTGGTTCCGGCGGTCCCGGCCTTCTTCGGCCGTGCGCTGGCACCGCTGGTGACCGTGATGGAAAACAAGTACTACATGGACTGGATCAACGAGAACATCTTCGCGGCAGGCGCTCGCCTGCTGGGCCGCGGTCTGTGGAAGATCGGCGACGTGACGATCATTGACGGTCTGGCTGTCAATGGCTCTGCACGTCTGGTGGGCTGGATCGGGTCGCTCGTGCGGCTGTTCCAGACCGGCTACATCTACCACTACGCACTGGTCATGCTCGTCGGCGTCTTCGCGCTGATGTCGTGGTTCGTGTGGCAGTACCGCTGAGCGGAGGGACGACAACATGGCTTACCTCTCTCTTGCGATCTGGATTCCGATTGCCTTCGGCGTGCTGCTGCTGGCCATCGGACGGGATGACCAGCCCCAGGCAGCCCGATGGATCGGGCTGATCGGTGCGCTGATCGGCTTCGCGGTGACGCTGCCGCTGATCACCGGCTTCGACACCACCACCGCTGCGCTGCAGTTCCAGGAAAACTTCGCCTGGATTCCGCGGTTCAACATCCGCTACCACCTGGGCGTCGATGGCATCTCGGTGTGGTTCGTCCTGCTGACGGCCTTCATCTCGATCATCGTCGTGCTGGCCGGCTGGGAAGTCATCACCGACCGTGCCCACCAGTACATCGGTGCCTTCCTGATCATGTCCGGCCTGACGGTCGGCGTGTTCTCGGCCGCCGACGGCATGCTGTTCTACGTGTTCTTCGAAGCGACCCTGATCCCGATGTACATCATCATCGGCATCTGGGGCGGACCGCGCCGCGTCTACGCCGCGATCAAGTTCTTCCTGTACACGCTGGCCGGCTCGCTGCTGCTGCTGCTCGCGCTCATCTTTCTGTACTACAAGTCGGGTGGCAGTTTCGACATCCAGACCTGGCACAAGCTGCCGCTGCCGATCGGTGCGCAGACGATGCTGTTCTTCGCCTTCCTCGCTGCGTTTGCGGTGAAGGTGCCGATGTGGCCGGTCCACACCTGGCTGCCGGATGCCCACGTCGAGGCGCCCACGGGGGGCTCCATCGTGCTGGCGGCGATCATGCTGAAGCTTGGTGCCTATGGCTTCCTGCGCTTCTCGCTGCCGATCGCGCCGGACGCCTCGCATGAGTGGTCGGGCCTGCTGATCACGCTGTCGCTGGTCGCGGTGATCTACATCGGTCTGGTCGCGATGGTGCAGACCGACATGAAGAAGCTGGTGGCGTATTCGTCCATCGCGCACATGGGCTTCGTCACGCTGGGCTTCTTCTTCTTCAGCGAACTGGGCATCTCGGGCGGTCTGGTGCAGATGATCTCGCACGGTTTTGTCTCGGGCGCGATGTTCCTGTCGATCGGTGTCCTCTACGACCGTGTGCACTCGCGTGAAATCGCCTCCTACGGTGGCGTGGCCAACACCATGCCCAAGTTCGCCGCCTTCGCCGTGTTCTTCGGCATGGCCAATGCGGGCTTGCCCGGCACGGCTGGCTTCATCGGCGAGTGGATGGTGATCCTGGGGGCTGTCCAGTACAACTTCTGGATCGGTCTGCTGGCCGCGACGGCGCTGATCTTCGGTGCGGCCTACACGCTCTGGATGGTCAAGCGCGTCTACTTCGGCGAAGTCGCCAATGAGCATGTGCGCGAATTGAGCGACATCAATCCCCGCGAGTTCATGCTGCTGGCTGTGCTGGCGGTCTGCACGCTGGCGATGGGCCTCTATCCGAAGCCCTTCACCGATGTGATGCACGTGTCGGTGACGGAGCTGATCCGCCACGTCGGCGTGTCGAAACTGTGATCCTGGAGCGCTGCACCCCATGACTGCAATGAATTGGCTCGCGGTGTATCCCGAGATCTTCCTGCTGGTGATGGCCTGCGTCGTTGCGCTGGCCGACCTGTTCGTGACCGACCCGAAGCGCACGCCCACGCATGTGCTCACCCTGCTGACGCTGGTTGCGCTGGCGGGCATGCACTGGGTGTCCTTCCACGAGGGCCAGACCTACTATGCGATGAACCGCATGGTGGTCACCGACCCGATGGGGCATCTGCTGGCCCTGTTCGCGACCATCGCGGTGGCTGTGACGCTGGTCTATGCCCGCCCCTACGCCGAGAGCCGCGAGATGCTCAAGGGCGAGCTGTATTCGCTCAGCCTGTTCTCGCTGCTCGGCATCTCGATCATGGTGTCGGGCAACAACCTGCTGACGCTGTACCTCGGCCTGGAGGTGATGAGCCTGTCGCTGTACTCGCTGGTGGCGCTGCGCCGGGACCATGCGCAGTCGACCGAAGCCGCGATGAAGTACTTCGTGCTGGGTGCGCTGGCCTCGGGTTTCCTGCTCTACGGCATGTCCATGATGTACGGCGCGACCGGCTCGCTCGACCTGGGACGGATCTTCGAAGCCATCGGCAAGGGTGAAGTCAACCGCCAGGTGCTGGTGTTCGGTCTGGTGTTCATCGTCTCGGGACTGGCGTTCAAGCTGGGGGCCGTGCCCTTCCACATGTGGCTGCCGGACGTGTACCAGGGTGCGCCCACCGCGGCCACCTTGCTGATCGCGGGCGCTCCGAAGATCGCTGCCTTCGGCATGACCATCCGCTTGCTCGTCGATGGCATGCTCGGTCTGGCCGTGGACTGGCAGCAGATGTTCATCGTGCTGGCGGTGTGTTCGCTGCTGGTCGGCAACCTGGCCGCCATCGCGCAGACCAACCTCAAGCGCATGCTGGCGTACTCGACCATCGCGCAGATGGGCTTCCTGCTGCTCGGCCTGCTGGCGGGCGTGGTCAACGGCAACACGCTGTCGGCTGCCAACGCCTACAGTTCGGCGATGTTCTACGTCATCACCTATGTGGTGACGACGCTGGGCACCTTCGGTCTGATCATGCTGATGGCCCGTGCCGGACATGAAGCGGAGAACATCACCGACCTGGCGGGTCTGCACCGCCGCAGCCCGGTGCTGGCCGCCGTGATGGGCATCTTCATGTTCTCGCTGGCCGGTGTGCCGCCGATGGTGGGTTTCTACGCCAAGCTGGCGGTGTTGCAGGCGCTGATCTCGACCAATGACTCGCTGCATCTGTACCTGGCGATCTTCGCCGTGGTGATGTCGCTGATCGGCGCCTTCTATTACCTGCGCATCGTCAAGGTGATGTACTTCGACGAGCCGACCGACACCTCGCCGATCGTCACCCCGACCGGCGCCCGCACGGTGCTGTCGCTCAATGGTGCAGCGGTGCTGGTGCTGGGTATCCTGCCCGGCGGTCTGATGGCCATGTGCGCGCAGGCCATCGTCAAGGCGCTGGGTACCTGATGTCCTCGTCTGCATCGGTCTGGCTGGTGCTGCTGTGCGCAGTGGTACTGGCCAATCTGCCCTTCTTCAATGAACGGGTCTTCGCCGTCGGTCCGGCCCGGGCGCACAAGGGCTTTGCCGTGCGCCTGCTGGAGTTGCTGCTGTACACCGCGCTGACCATCGGTGTCGGGCGCTGGCTGGAAGGCCGCAACAGCCAGATCGCGGACCAGGGCTGGCAGTTCTATGCGGTGGTGGGCTGTGTCATGCTGACGCTGGCTTTTCCGGGGTTCGTGTGGCGCTATCTGCGCCGCCGGCACTGAGCGCATCCAGCCCCGTTCCCACCCGTTTCAGCCGTCCAGCCATCCCGCCGCCATGGCCCTGCCCGAACTCCACCAGTTGCCCTCCGACGATGCGCATCTGCGCGAGGTGTGTGTGCAGTCGCGCGAGGCCTACCGGGGCCGTTTCCTTCAGGTTCGCCAGGACGATGTGTCCCTGCCCGATGGCAGCGTCTCGTACCGCGAGTACATCGTCCATCCCGGTGCGGTGATGGTGGTGCCTGTGCTGGACGACGGCCGGTTGGTGATGGAGCGGCAATACCGCTATCCGACACACCGCGCCTATCTGGAGTTTCCTGCTGGAAAGCTTGAGTCTGGCGAGCCGGGCATCGTCTGCGGTGTGCGGGAGCTGTTCGAAGAGACCGGGTTCCGTGCGGTGGAGTGGGCCTACGCCGGCGAGCTGCACAACGCGATTGCCTACTCCAGCGAGCGCATCGAGGTCTGGTTCGCGCGTGGTCTGGTGGCGGGTACACGCCAGCTGGACGCTGGCGAGTTCCTCGATGTGTTCGCGGCTTCCGAGGACGAGCTGGCGGGCTGGGTGGCCGACGGTTCCGTCACCGATGCCAAGACCATGATCGCCTTGCTCTGGCTGCAGCAATGGCGTGCAGGCCGTTGGGCTTTGACCTGGAAACCTGCGGAAGCCTGGGGCTGCGACCGATAATCGGTCGGCCATGAAAGTACTCAACCTGCAGTGTGCGGTCGGCCATGCCTTCGAAGGGTGGTTCGGCTCTGAAGACGATTACCTGTCGCAGCAGGCCCGCGGGCTGCTGGTCTGCCCGCTGTGTGGCCATGCCGAGGTGGCACGCTTGCCGTCCGCGCCGCGCCTGAACCTGTCGGGCGCCAAAGCCCCTGCAGGACCATCCCCCGTTTCCACTGCACCGACGGCAGCACCGGCCGGTGCGCAGCGGCCGCCGTCTGCCCGGCCACCCGTCCGGCTGACGCCGGAGCGCGCGCAAGCCGAGGCCGTCCTGCTGCAGGCCATGCGCCATGTCCTCGCCAGCACGGAGGATGTCGGTCCGGCATTCGTGGAGGAGGTCCGGCGCATGCACTACGGCGAGGCCGAGCCGCGCAACATCCGCGACGAGGCCAGCCCGGCCGAGGCCGAGTCCTTGCGCGACGAGGGGATCGAGGTGTTGCGGCTGCCGATTCCCGACGCACTCAAGGGGCCGCTGCAGTAGGCCGTGCCGGCGCGTCGGCATCGAGCAGGCGGCCAGGGTTCATGCGCCGTGCCGGATCGAGTGCTTGCTTGATGGCGCGCATCAGTCCCAGTGCCACGGGTGACTTGCGCTGTGCCAGCTCCTCCCGCTTCAGCGCACCGATGCCATGCTCGGCGGAGATCGACCCGCCATGGGCCTGCACCGCGTCGTAGACCAGTGTGTTGACCGCGTGTTCGTGTTCCCTGAGGAAGTCGGCGGCCGAGCCGCCCGGCGGCACCTGCACGTTGTAGTGCAGATTCCCGTCCCCCAGGTGACCGAAGTTCACCAGCCGAGCACCCGGGAATGCCCGCTCCAGCGCGGCATCGGTGCTGGCCACGAAGGCGGGAATCCGGGAGACGGGCAGGGCGATGTCGTGCTTGATGTTCAGGCCTTCTTCGGCCTGGGCCATCGAGATCGATTCGCGCAGGTGCCACATCGCACGAGACTGGGCCACCGAGTTCGCGACCACCGCGTCCGTGAGGAGGCCAGCCTCCAGTGCGGCTTCCAGCAGACCTTCGAAGACCGTGCGGGCGTGCTCCGTGCTTTCCGCGTCAGACACTTCCAGCAGCACGGTCCACGGTGACGGCGGCAAGGGCTGGGGGATCTGCGGAAAATGCTTGCGCACCAGCGACAGTGCGCATGCCCCCATCACTTCGAAACCGGTCAGCGACGCCGCGGCGCGGGTCTGCGCCAGTTGCAGCAGCGCCACGCACTGCGTGACCGATGCGCAGGCGGCCAGCGCGGTCATCGACGCCGCGGGCTGCGGATACAGGCGCATCACGGCGGCGGTGATGACGCCGAGCGTGCCTTCGCTGCCGATGTAGAGGTGGCGCAGGTCATAGCCGGTGTTGTCCTTGCGCAGCCCGCTCAGGCCTTCCCAGATCTCGCCGTCCGGCGTCACCACCTCCAGCCCGAGGCAGAGTTCGCGCGCATTGCCGAAGCGCAGCACCTGCGTGCCACCTGCATTGGTCGCCAGGTTGCCGCCGAGGGTGCAGCTGCCTTCCGCCGCCAGGCTCAAGGGCAGCAGCAGACCGGCTTCCTCGGCGGCGTGCTGCGCCGCCTGCAGCACGCAACCGGCCTCCGCCGTCATCGTCAGGTTGGCCACGTCAATGGCCCGCACCCGGTTCAGCCGGCCCAGACTGAGCAGCACTTGTGTGCCGGAGCCGTCCGGCACCGAGCCTCCCACCAGACTGGTGTTGCCGCCTTGTGGCACCACGGCGACCCCGTGGCGGGCACACACGCGCATCACCGCGGCGACTTCGGCCGTGCTGCCGGGGCGCACCACGGCCAGGGCCTTGCCGTGCCAGCGCTTGCGCCAGTCGCGCTCGTAGGCGCTGAGGTCACCGTCCTGCAGCACGTGGCTGGCGCCGATGGCGGCGCGCAGGTCTGCCAGCACTGGGGCGTGGTCGGCGACAGGGTTCATGGTGATCTAGACGGGATTGGAATGGGATGGGAAACCTGGGCCAGGACAGCGGATGCGCTCAAGCCGCGCTGGTGATGGCCGTCGCCTGCCGGCCTGCAGCCAGCCGAGCCCGGACATGCCAGGCGCACGCCGAGAACAACAGCACCGACAGCACCAGCTCGATGGCGGCCAGCGTCACCTCCGGTCCGGGCGCGCTGTTGACGCGCACAGCACCTTCGGCGGCGTAGAGCCACACGGCCAGACTCATCCAGCGGTAGGTGTAGAGCTTCATGCGCCACAGGCCCGGCAGCGCCAGCAGCAGGGGGATGACCTTGATCGCCAGCGAACCGGAGCCCGTCGGCGCCAGGTGCAGCTCCCAGAGCAGGCCCAGCACCGCCAGCGCCAGACAGGAGCCGAAGGCGAGCCAGCGGCTGCGTTGCACGGCGGGGGTGGGGACGGTGGTGGCGTGGGCTTCGGTCATCTCGGGGCAATCGTTTCAGCTTTGGCATGATAGCCACATGCACCTATTCAGCAGTCGATGGGCGGCCTTTCAGGCCTGGCCCTGGCTCGACACCCTGCGCACCCTGCGCCAGCGCTTCCGGGAAGACCGGCTCGGCGTCACGGCTGGCAGCCTCACCTTCACCACCATGGTCTCCCTGGTGCCGCTGTTGACGGTCACCTTCGCACTGTTCACGGCGTTTCCGATGTTCGCGAGTTTCCGCAAGGCGCTGGAGGTGTATTTCCTGCAGAACCTGGTGCCCGACGCCATCGCCCGGCCCGTGTTCAAGCAGCTCACGCTCTTTGCCAGCAAGGCCAGCCAGGTGGGCGCCGTGGGGCTGGTCGTGCTGGTGCTCACCGCGATCGCGCTGCTGCTGACCATCGACCGCTCGCTGAACGCCATCTGGCGTGTCCGCCAGACCCGGTCGCTTGCCCAGCGGGTGCTGGTGTACTGGGCCACGGCGACGCTGGCGCCCTTGGTGCTCGGCGTGAGCCTGTCGCTGACCACCTCGTACGCGGTGTCGGTCTCCAGCGATCTGAACGAGGCCTTGCCGGGGGGCGTGTCGCTGCTGCTCGGGCTGGTCGAGCTGGGGCTGATGGCGTTTGGCGTGTCCGCGCTGTTCAAGTTCGTGCCCAACACTCAGGTGCGCTGGAGCCATGCCGCGCTGGGCGGGGTGTTCGTGGCGATCGGGTTCGAGATGGCCAAGCGGGGTCTGGCCTGGTACCTCGGGCTGGCGCCGACCTACACGACGATCTATGGCGCCTTTGCCACGGTGCCGATCCTGCTGAGCTGGATCTATCTGGGCTGGGTGATCGTGCTGCTGGGGGCCGTGATCGCGGCCTACGCACCCAGCCTGCAGATGCGCGTGGTGCGCCAGGCGGTCACGCCGGGCTGGCGTTTCCTGTTCGCCCTCACGCTGCTGCGCGAGCTGGCGCAAGCCCGACAGGGGCCGGCACGGGGCGTCGCGGTGGTCGAGCTGTGCGAGCGGCTGCGGCTCGATCCCCTGCAGGTCGAGCCGGTGCTGGCGCAGCTGCAGCGGCTGGACTGGGTTGGCGTGCTGCAGGAGCCGGGACTGGCGCGCCATGTGCTGCTGGTCGACCCGGCGCATACACCTGTGGCGCCGCTGGTGCAGGCGCTGCTGTTGTCGGTGCGGAGCGAGGACGAGCCTTTCTGGCAGAACACCGGTCTTTCGCAGATGCGGCTGGCCGATGCGCTCGACCTTCGCGCCGCCCCTGGCGCCTGAAACCGCTGGAACTGCTTCCGAACAGCGGCGTATCCCCGGCGGTATTGCGCAGTTCGGCGCGCCCGTGGCCCTCTACCCTCTCGCTTGTCCGTCGTCTGGCGGAATTCACCGAAGTGCAGTACCGGGGGGTATCGAATGCGCGTCAACTTGCCTGTCACCCAGTCCGAATATCCGTTCCCGAGCGGACGGGCGCTGGTCTCGACCACGGATCTGCAGGGCCGTCTGCTTTACTGCAATCCCGCATTCATCGAAGTCAGCGGGTTCGTGCGCGAGGAACTGCTGGGGCAGCCCCACAACCTGATCCGGCACCCCGACATGCCCGAGGAAGCCTTCCGGGACATGTGGGAGACGATCGCCGCAGGGGCGCCGTGGTCCGGGCTGGTGAAGAACCGCCGCAAGAATGGCGACCATTACTGGGTCATGGCCAATGTCACGCCGCTGCTCGACGGGGATCAGCCCATCGGCTACATGTCGGTCCGCACCGAGGCCAGCCGCGCGCAGATCGAGGCTGCCGAGCAGCTCTACGCGACCATGCGCGCTGAACAGGAAGCCGGCGGCGCGCTGTTGCACCGCCTGCAGAGCGGCCGCGTCGAGCGCAACACCGCCTGGGCGCGTGTCCAGCGCCGGCTGGCGGTGTCGCCGTCGAAGCGGCTGTTCCTGCTCTGCCTGGGCTGTGCGGTGGTCGGGGCTGGTGCCGGACAGGGGCTGTCGGGCGACTCCGGGCTGGCGGGCGGACTGGCCGCTGCCACCTTGCTCGCCGGGTCGGCCGCCTGGGCCACCTGGCGCATCCGCAGCAGCAGCCTGGAGCCGATGGCGCGGCTGCTGCAGTTCGCCAACCGCATGGCCGCGGGAGATCTGCGCCACCGCCTGCCCGCCGACCAGGCCGGGCTGGCCGGACAGCTGGAGCGCGCGCTGAACCAGCTGTCCGTCAATCTGCTGGCCATCGTCGGCGACACGCGGGCGGGTGTGGAGGCCTTGCGCGGCACGGCGAGCGAACTGGCCCGCGGCAATCTGGACCTCGCCGGGCGCACGGAATCCCAGGCGTCCAGCCTGGTCGAGACCTCCGCTTCCATGACCCAGATCACCGGCACCGTCCGCCAGAGTGCCGACAGTGCGCACGGTGTGGCCGGTATGGCCCTGCAGGCAGCCGAGATCACCTCGCGCAGCACGGCGGCCGTCCACCGTGTCACCGACACGATGCAGACGATCCGCCAGTCCTCGCAGCGCATCCAGGAGATCGTGCAGGTCATCGACGGCATCGCCCTGCAGACCAATCTGCTGGCCTTGAACGCGGCGGTGGAAGCGGCGCGTGCCGGAGAGCAAGGGCGCGGATTCGCCGTGGTCGCGGGCGAAGTGCGCCAGCTGGCCAAGCGCACCTCGGTCGCCGCGCAGGAGATCAAGCAGCTGATCGAGGAAGCCGCCGCCAAGGTCGAGACCGGTACGGCCCAGACCGATCTGGCCTGCACCACGATGGACGAGACCCTCGCCGCCGTGCGCCAGATGAGCCAGCTGGTGGGCGGCATCGGCTCAGGCGCCGCCGAGCAGCTGGTGGGCATCTCGCAGATCAACGAGGCTGTGGCCAACATGGAAACACTGACCCAGCAGAACGCCACGCTGGTGCAGGAGCTGACGGGCGCGGCCCACTCGGTCGGCACGCAGGCGGAGATGGTGTCCGAGGCCGTGCGCATCTTCCGCCTCGACGCACATGCGCATGCGCATGCGGCGGACACCTCTGCCGTTGCCTTGCGCCGCCGGATGAAGCAGGCGCAGTCGGCCCCGGCGCACTGATCAGGCCAGCGCGCGGCGCAGGGCGGCGAGCAGCCCGTCCGGGTCTTCCTGCATCAGCGCATGGCCGGCCTTCGGC
The DNA here is from genome assembly GCF_034519685.1 of Sphaerotilus sp. Lineage (GTDB taxonomy): Bacteria > Pseudomonadota > Gammaproteobacteria > Burkholderiales > Burkholderiaceae_C > Sphaerotilus. The sequence continues at coordinate 1,804,388 of NZ_JAXHOF010000006.1, forward strand.
AGCGTGTGCACCTCGGCTTGCAGCGCCTGCGCCATGGCTAGGGCCTGCCGCGGCACGGTCATGCGGTCCCGGCCACCCAGCACCAGGCTGCAGCGTGTGCTGGAGGCGGCACGCAGCTGCGCCGCCGCCCCCAGACCATGGGCGTAGCGGTCACAGGCGCTGAAATCGTGGTGGAACAGGTTGTGCTCGATGCCGGCGATCCCCTCGCCGCGCGCCAGCACCTGGCGCATCAGCGCCTGACTGGCGCCATGCAGCCAGGCGCCCGGACCGGGGTACGAGGGCTTGGCCCCCATCGAGGCGTGCGAGAAGGTCACCACCTGGTCGATGGCCGCCAGCGGTGTCCGGGCCGCCAGCTCCAGCAGGGCCGGGGAGACGCGCATCGGGTAGGCCGTGCCCACCATGACGAGGTGGCTGATGGCGCCGGGTGTGGCGCGGCTGGCGGCTTCCAGCGCGATCAGCGAACCCATGCTGTGGCCGACCAGTGCGGCGCGCTGCACCTGGTGTTTGGCCAGCAGCGCCAGCACGGCGTCGGCCATCGACTCGACGTCCGGCAGCACCGGGCCGGCGCTGCGGCCGTGTCCGGGCAAGTCGATGGCCAGCACGCCGTGGCCGTGGTGCGCGAACCAGCGTGCGGCCAGGGTCCAGACGCTGTGGTCGTTCAGGGCGCCATGCACGAAGACGATGCAGGGCAGGGCAGGGTCGAAGGGCCGACCGCCGGTGTAGGCGTACAGCGGCGCGTGCGGGGTCATGGTCAGTGGCGTGGTCATGGCGTCACGCGGCTTTCTGTGCGGCCTTGAGCGCACGCTGGAGGTCGTCGATGAGGTCGGCGGGATCTTCCAGGCCGATCGATAGCCGCACCGTGCCTGGGCCGATGCCAGCGGCCGCAAGCGCCGCGTCGTCCATGCGGAAATGGGTGGTCGAGGCCGGGTGGATCACCAGCGAGCGGGCATCGCCCACATTGGCCAGATGCGAGAACAGCTCCAGCGCCTCGATGAAGGCCTGCCCCTGTCGGCGCGAGCCTTGCAGATCGAAGCTGAACACCGCGCCGCAGCCACGCGGCAGCAAGCGACTGGCCAGGGCGTGGTCGGGATGGTCGGGGCGCGAGGGGTGGCGGATGGTGCCCACCATCGGCTGGGTGGCCAGGAACTCGACGATCTGCCGGGTGTTCTCGACATGGCGCGCCATGCGCAGCGGCAGTGTCTCGATGCCCTGCAGGATCAGCCAGGCGGTGTGCGGGCTCATGCAAGCACCCAGATCGCGCAGCCCCTCGCGCCGGGCGCGCAGCCCGAAGGCGCCGACGGAGCTTTCCTCGGTGAACACCATGCCGTGGAAGCCGTCGTAGGGGGTGCACAGCGTCGCGGCGCGGCCGTGCTGAGCATGCGCGGCGTCCCAGTCAACGTTGCCGCCATCGACCAGCAGCCCGCCGACGACCGTGCCGTGGCCGCAGAGAAACTTGGTCGCCGAATGCAGCACCAGCGCCGCGCCCAGCGCGATCGGGCGCTGCAGCCAGGGCGTGGCCAGCGTGGCGTCCACCAGCAGCGGCAGGCCGTGGTCGCGGCCGAGCTGGGCCAGCGTGGGAATGTCCAGCACATCCAGCCCCGGGTTGCCCAGCGTTTCGCCGAAGAGCAGCTTCGTCTCGGGCCGGATCGCTGCGCGCCAGGCGTCGTGGTCACCCGGCCGCACGAAGGTGGTCTGGATGCCCAGCCGCGGCAGGGTGTAGTGCAGCAGGTTGTGCGAGCCGCCATAGAGCGCGCTGCTGGCGACGATGTGGTCCCCCGCGCCAGCCAAGGTGGTAATGGCCAGCACCAGCGCCGCCTGCCCGCTGGCGGTGGCCAGCGCGCCGACACCACCGTCCAGCGCGGCGATGCGCTCCTCCAGCACCGCCGTGGTCGGGTTGGAGAGGCGGCTGTAGACGTGGCCCGGTCGCTCCAGGTTGAACAGCGAGGCGGCGTGTTCGGCCGATTCGAAGACGAAGGAGGTGCTCAGGTGCAGCGGGACCGCCCGCGCACCGGTGGCCGGGTCGGGGGCACTGCCGGCATGCAGGGCAAGCGTGTCGAATCCGGGGGCGGCGTATCCGGCCATCAGGGGCTCCTCAGGGTGATTTTTGCGCGCATTGTGGGCTATATTGACGCAACAACTCCTGTCATGCCTGCATCCGTTGCGGCATTCCAGGTTCCAGTTTTCCCTGCAGCATCCAGATTCAAGATCAAGAGGTCACCATGAAAGTCAGCGACATCCTGCGCGTGAAGGGCAACACGCTCTTCACCGTCACCCCGGACCACCCGCTGGCCGAAGCGATCACGGCGATGGCCGAGAACGACATCGGTTCGCTGGTCGTGATGGAGCATGGCGATCTGGCCGGGATGCTGACCTTCCGCGAAGTGATCCAGGCCATCGTGCGCAATGGCGGCGTGGTGGGCAAGATGCTGGTGCGTGGCGTGATGGACGACCATCCGCTGACCTGCACCCCCGGGACCGAGATCGACGAAGTGCGCCGCATGATGCTGGAGCGGCATGCGCGCTACATGCCCGTGATGAGCGCGCGCATGCTGATGGGCGTGATCTCGTTCTACGACGTGGCCAAGGCCGTGGTCGACAGCCAGGACTTCGAGAACCGCATGCTCAAGGCCTACATCCGCGACTGGCCAGCCGATGCGACCGAGCCGACGGCCACCGACCCGGTGCGCGATCAGGCCTGACGGACCACCAGACGCAGGTGCGTGCCGGCACGGGGCTGTGCTGGTGCGCTGCCCGTGGTCTGCAGTTCGGCATGGGCAGCGAAGGCTTCGCCGCTCTGGCGAAGTTGCTCGGCGATGCGCTCCAGCGAGTCCCGGGGGACGTTGCGCGAAGGCTGGGACGGGCTGGCGCTGCGGGTCGACTCTTCCGGCAGCACCACGGCCAGATAGTCGCCCAGCTCCTCCAGCGCCACCAGCAGGCGCCCTGCCTCGTCCAGCCGGTCGATGCGCACACGTTCGCCGTACTGACCGCGGACCAGTGCCTGTGTCAGCTGGCGTGCCTTGTCCAGTGGCCGGAGCACGCTGCGGGCATTGATGTGGTGCAAGACGCATCCGCTGCCGATCGCCAGGCACATCAAGGCGCCTGACAGCAGCGCGAAGCTCTTGCTCGCCGCAGGGCCCTCACCGATTGCCGCCCAGGCCAGCATCAGCGCCCCAGTGGCCAGCGCCAGCGGTAGCATGGTGCCGAAGGCAAGCCGAGCGCGGATGGACATCTGCCGAAAGTGGTGTTCCATGGTGCGATTCCTCCGTTGGTTCCTTGCGCCTCCCGTAGGGTGCGAAGTAACAAAATGTTTGATTTGCACCATGCCACAAAAAAGGCACGCAACCCTTAAGGGCGCGTGCCTGAAACGGGTCACTGGCGGACCCGCGGCTGGAATCGGTGGGGCAGGCTCACATGTCGGACACCGAGGAACTCAGGCCCAGGTCGGCGCTGCCCATGAGGCGTTCGATGTCGAGCAGGATCAGCATCCGGTCCTGCAGACTGGCGATGCCGGTGATGAAGCTGGTGTCCTGCCGGGTGTCCATGTCCGGAGCGGGGCGCACGGCTTCGCCGGGCAGCTCCAGCACATCGGACACCGAGTCCACCACGGCACCGACCACCCGCCCGCGGATGTTCAGCACGATCACCACCGTGAAGCCGTTGTACTCGGCGCTCTCGCAGCCGAACTTGATGCGCAGGTCGACGATCGGCACGATCACGCCGCGCAGGTTCACCACGCCCTTGAAGCAGGACGCTGCGTTGGCGATGCGGGTCGGCGCCTCGTAGGAGCGGATTTCCTGGACCTTGAGGATGTCGATGCCGTATTCCTCCTGTCCCAGGCGGAATGTCAGGTACTCGCCTCGCAGGTGGCTGGTGTCGGCGGCCATCTGGCCAGCCGCTCCGGGGCGTTGCGTGGGGGCATTGCTGGCGCTGGCCGCGGTGCGGGAGGGGGTCTGGTGCTGAAGGGTCGTGCTCATCTTGGTCCTTGATGTGCGATTTGCTTGAATTCTCACGGGCTGCAGCGCGTGCAATGGCTGAAGCAGCGGGGGATAGGGGGCGTAGTTCGCAGCGCAGACCGCCGCCTACAATCCAGCCGTTCGTCTCGTTCGCTTCGTTCCCCTCGCGGGAGCTGTCATCCCCCCATCGCACCCCCTCGCACCATGTCCGGCAGCACCTTCGGCCTCCTGTTTCGCGTCACCAATTTCGGCGAAAGCCACGGCCCGGCCATCGGCTGCGTCATCGACGGCTGCCCGCCTGGACTGGCGCTGTCCGAGGCCGACATCCAGCCCGACCTGGACCGCCGCCGTCCCGGCACTAGCCGCCACGTCACCCAGCGCAACGAGCCCGACCAGGTCGAGATCCTCTCCGGCGTCTACGAGGGGCTGACCACCGGCACGCCGATCGCCCTGCTGATCCGCAACACCGACCAGCGCAGCAAGGACTACGGCAACATCCTCGACACCTTCCGTCCGGGCCACGCCGACTACACCTACTGGCGCAAGTACGGCCTGCGTGATCCGCGTGGCGGCGGGCGGTCGTCGGCACGGCTGACGGCGCCGATGGTGGCGGCCGGTGCGGTGGCCAAGAAATGGCTGCAGGCGCAGCACGGCACGACCTTCCTCGGCTGGATGAGCCAGCTCGGCCCGATCGAGATCCCCTTCGAGGACGAGGCGCAGATCCCGCAGAACCCCTTCTTCGCCCCCGGCATCTCGCAGATCGAGGCGCTGGAGACCTACATGGACGAGCTGCGCCGTGCGGGCGACTCCTGCGGCGCGCGCATCCAGGTCGTCGCACGCGGCATGCCGGTCGGGCTGGGCGATCCGCTGTTCGACAAGCTTGATGCGGACGTGGCCTACGCCATGATGGGCATCAATGCGGTCAAGGGCGTCGAGATCGGTGCCGGTTTCGCGTCGGTGGCCCAGCGTGGCACCGAGCACGGTGACGAGATGACCCCCGCGGGTTTTCGCAGCAACAACGCCGGCGGCGTGCTCGGTGGCCTGTCGACCGGGCAGGATCTCGTGGTGTCGATCGCCATCAAGCCGACCAGCTCGATCCGCACCCCGCGCGACTCGGTCAACCGGGCTGGCGAGCCGACCACGGTGGAGACCTTCGGCCGCCACGACCCCTGCGTCGGCATCCGGGCCACGCCGATCGCCGAGGCGATGCTGGCGCTGGTGGTGATGGACCATGTGCTGCGGCACCGGGCGCAGTGCGGCGATGTGGTGCTGCCGATCGGGCCACTGCCAGGCAGCACGCCTGCGGCAGACTGAAACCGTTCGGGTCGTCAGGGGGGCGTCTAGCGCAGCAGATCGCCCAGACCGCTGCGCTGCAGCACCTCGGACATCGCCGCTGAAGGTTGACGCAACCGCAGGCCGCGGCCCTGCTCGATGCGGCTGCGGCGCAGTGCCAGCAGCAGCTGCAGCCCCGAGGTGTCGCAGGCGCCGACCTGCGACACATCCAGCGTGTCGTCCGGGCCGGCGAGTGCCAGCCAGTCGAGCAGCTGCGCCTGACGCCTGGCGGCGTGGCGAATGGTCAGGTCGCCGTCGATCACGGGCACAGCCGCGCCACCGCGTCCACCAGCTGCGAGGGCTGGAACGGCTTGGTGATCCAGGCCCGCACGCCGGCCGCGCGTCCTTCGGCCTTCTTCGCCTCCTGCGACTCGGTGGTCAGCATGATGATGGGGGTGAAGCGGTGGTGGGCGGTGGTCTTGACGTGGCGGGCAAAGCTCAATCCGTCCATGCGCGGCATGTTGACGTCACAGACGATCAGCGCCGGCGGGTGGGTGTCCAGCCTGGCGACGGCGTCTTCGCCGTCCACGGCTTCCACCACCGAGTAGCCGGCCTTCTGCAGCGCCAGCTTGACGACCGTGCGGAAACTGCTCGAATCGTCGATCACCAGGATGGTCTTGCCAGGCGGCAGGGTGTGGGGCGTGGTCATGGGCAAGGCCTCGGTCGTGTTCAGAAAAACTCGACGCTGCCAGCCTGGGTCGGTCCTTCAGGCAGACCGCAGTGGCGCGTGTGCTGCTCCTGCATCGTGTAGGAGCGTTCGAGTTCGGCCAGCCAGCGCATGGCGTCGGCGTGGCTGGCGTGTTCGTTGCGGCGCATCCACTCGGTGAAACGCTGCATGTCGCGGGCGACATTGGTGAGGGTCTGGTCGAGCCGGTCCTGGAACTGCATGCCCAGCAGCACCCGCTCCAGATCCTTCTCGATGCGCACGCTCAGCGACTGCAGCGCACAGGCCGCGATGTCAGGGTCGACCTGCTCCACGCCCAGCTCGGCCAGTGACTGGCGTGCCTGGGCGAGGGCCCGGTCCTGCCGGGCATGGTCGCTGCGCGTGTCCGCGGCCACCTGCTGCGACAGCAGGGCCAATGCCGAGCGGGTGTCGTCCAGGCGTTGCAGGGGCGGGGCGTGTTCCGGCAGGGCACCACGCAGATCGGCCTCGATCGCGTCGAGCTGCACCAGCGATTCGGCGAGCTGGGCCAGCAGCTGTTCGCGGCGCTGGTGGGTGATGTCGACGGCCGCCAGCAGCTGCGCCAGCACCTGCTCCCGGTGGGCTTCGCTTGCAGCAGAACGCTCGGGGAGCTGGCCCTGGCCCTGGCCCGACACGACGGGGCCGCGCCGGCTGGCCGCCATCACGCCATCGCACAGGCGTGCAAACGATTCGAGCAGATCGCCGACGCCACTTTCCACCGCGATCCGGGACGCCTCGACATGGCGCTGCCATACGGGCACCACCTCGGTGACCATCATGCGCGGGCCTTCGGCCAGCAGGGCGTGGCCTTGCTGGGGCGTGCCATCGCGGTCGGACTGGGGGGGCAGCGGCATGGGCGGGCGGAAAAAGTGGAGGGCAGAGCCCGCACTGTCGCGTTTGTCCCGCTTGCGCAATCTCCGAAATTCAGTGCGGATTGACGCGCAGTTCGTCCCGGGTCGACACGCTCACGCAGATCCGGTGGGCGCGCCAGCCTGGCTCAGCGCCTCGCGCCAGAGCCGGGGCGGCACATGGTGGGTCAGGCGGAAGATGGCCCGCTCCAGCAGCGCCGGATGCAGTTCGTGGCCCACCTCGTCGGCGATGTCGAGTGTGGCGTCACCGCCGTCCAGCCCCGCCACATGCTCGAATGCAGCCGTCGATAGTTGCGCCGGGATGACTGGATCCTGACCGCCGTGGAAGAAATGGAAGGTGGTGCGCTCGGGCGCGGACGCGGGCAGTTGCGCGAAGCGGCCGGAGAAGGCGAGCACCCGCCCGACCAGGTCCGGCGCGGCCGTCGCCGCTTCGAGCGAGACGATGCTGCCCTGCGAGAAGCCGACCAGCGCGGTGGCGGCGGCGCCGACACCGAGCCGCGCCTGGTGGCCGCGCACCCAGTCGATCAGCCCCGGCACGACCGCCTGCACCCGCGCGGCGCGGTTCTCCTCGGTCACCCCGGCGATGGAAAACCACTGCCGGCCCGCCGCAGTGGGCGCCGCGTCGAAAGGCTCGAAGCCGTCCGGCAGCAGCAGCGCCGCCTGCGGGAACGACTGCCGCAGCACCTTGGCCAGCGGCACCAGATCATCGGCCGAGGCACCCACGCCGTGCAGCAGGATGAAGAGTTGAGCGGGGGCGCCCGCGTCGGGCAGGCTCTGCAGCAGTCGAGCGGTCATGGCAGTTCTCGGAATGTGGGAAGGATGGGGTGGCGGGGATTCAGGCGCCGACGCTGGCCCGGGCGATGTCGGCGGCAAAGGCATCGACCGACTCCGGCGTCGTGTCCCACGAGCACATGAAGCGGCAGCCACCGCCCGCGATGAACTGGTAGAAGCGCCAGCCCTGCGCCTGGACCCGGGCGATGACCGCGGGCGACAGTCGGGCGAACACGGCGTTGGCCTGCGGCTCGTGCAGCCGCTGGACACCGGGCACGCCGTCCAGCGCCCGGTACAGCCGCAGCGCCATCGCGTTGGCGTGGCGCGCGTTGGCCAGCCAGGTGTCGTGTTCGAGCAGGCCGAGCCACGGCGCCGAGATGAAGCGCATCTTCGAGGCGAGCTGCCCCGCCTGCTTGACGCGGTAGGCGAAGTCCTCGGACAGCGCGCGGTCGAAGAACACGACCGCTTCGCCGATCGGCAGCCCGTTCTTCGTGCCGCCGAAGCACAGTACATCCACCCCGGCGCGCCAGGTGATGTCGCTCGGGTGGCAGCCCAGCGTGGCGACCGCGTTGGCGAAACGGGCGCCGTCCATGTGCACCTTCAGGTGGCGGCGCTTGGCGATGGCGGCGATGGCGCGCACCTCCTCGACGCTGTAGACGGTGCCGAGTTCGGTGGCCTGGGTGAGGCTGACGACCTTGGGCTTGGGGTAGTGCAGGTCGTTGCGCTTGGTGACCAGCGTCTCGACGGCGTCCGGCGTGAGCTTGCCGAGCCGGGCGGCCGCACTGTCGCTCTCGGCCACCAGCAGCTTCGAGCCGTTCGAGAAGAACTCCGGCCCGCCGCATTCGTCCGTCTCGATGTGCGCGACCGGCGTGCAGATCACCGAGTGGTAGCTCTGGCACAGCGAGGCCAGCGCCAGCGAGTTGGCCGCCGTGCCGTTGAAGACGAAGTAGACGTCGCAGTCGGTCTGGAACAGATCCCGCAGCGCCTCGGAGACCTGCAGGGTCCAGCGGTCGTCGCCGTAGGCGGGCTCGTGGCCGCTGGTCTGCGCCTCCATGAACCAGCGCGCGGCGTTCGGGCACATGCCGGCGTAGTTGTCGCTGGCGAAGTGCTGTCGGGTGGGCGAGGGGGTGGGGGTCGGGATCATGGGCGTGGGCACCTGGGGCGGTCGGCTGGAGCAGTCGGCTGGGGATTGTCGCGCGCTTTTTTTGGCGTTGCAGGGAATGAAACCCGGCCATGCTGTGTTCACCCTGAGGCAAGCCCGCTCAACCTGACCCCTGACCTTGACCCTGGAGTCCGTGCCATGACCTCGATGTCCGTTTCCCCTCTGTCCTTCCGCCGTGCCGGCCTGGCCGCCACTGTCGTGGCGACGCTGGCGCTGGGCGCCTGCGCGATGATGGCGCCGCCGGCGCCGGCCATGACTGCAGGCGGCGTGCTGACCAACGCCGCCGGCATGACGCTCTACACCTTCGACAAGGACGCCGCCGGCCGCAGCGCCTGCAACGGTCCCTGCGCCCAGAACTGGCCGCCGCTCATGGCCGCCGCCGACGCCAAGGCGCCCGCCGACTACAGCGTCGTGACCCGTGATGACGGCAGCCGCCAGTGGGCCTACAAGGGCAAGCCGCTCTACACCTGGGTCAAGGACATGAAGGCGGGTGACACCACCGGCGACGGTTTCAACAACGTCTGGCGCGTCGCCCGCCCGTGAGCTGAACGGCCCTGAGCCGCGATGCCCGTGCCCGCCGACCCGCCGGACCTGATCGCCCACCTGCCGCGCCTGCGGCGGTATGCGCGGGCGCTGACGGGCGATCCAGCCAGCGCCGACGACCTGGTGCAGGACACGCTGGAGCGCGCCTGGGCGCGGCTGCACCAGTGGCGTGCCCCGGCCGAGGGCGATCCGGCGGACCCGTCCGAGCGGCTGCGGGCCTGGCTGTTCACGCTGATGCACAACGTTCACCTGAACCATGTCCGCCGGCAGTTGCCGCCCATCGACTCGCTGGACGACGAGGACGGCCCCGGCGCCCGGCTCGCCGCGCAGCCCGTCAGCGGCGGGCAACTGGAGTCGCTCGGCCTGCGCGACCTGGAGGCGGCGCTGGCGCGGCTGCCGTTCGCGCAGCGCGAGGTGCTGCTGCTGGTCGGCCTGGAAGAATTCAGCTATGCGGAGGCCGCGGCGGTGCTGGACGTGCCGGTGGGGACCGTGATGTCCCGGCTGTCGCGCGCCCGGGCGGCGATGCGCGATGCGCTGGCAAACCCGGCTGCACGCGCTGGAACCGTGAGTGCCCTGAGGGTGGTGAAGTGACGATGGACGCCGAGATTGATCCCGACGAACTGCAGGCCTACGCCGACGGCCGGCTGCCGGCCGAGCGCCGGCTGGCGGTGCAGGCGTGGCTGGCCGCACACCCGGACGCGGCGGCGCAGGTGGGCGACTGGCAGGCGCTGAACCGCGCGCTGCACCTGGGGTTCGACGATGTGCTCAACGAGCCGCTGCCGCTGCATCTGGTCGCGGCGGCGCGCGGGCCGGTGCGCCCGACGCCGGCTGCGCCGCCCGTGCCGCCGGTCCGGCGGCGTGGCGTGCCCGGCTGGGCCACGGCGGCGCTGGTGTGCAGCGTGGTGGGGCTGCTGGCGGGTGGCGCGGGGTATCGGCTGGGGCAGCAGGACGGGCAGCAGACCGCGCGGCTCGCCGCCGCTGCTGCGCCCTCCGGGCCGAGGCTGGCGCGTGACGCGGCGCTGGCCCACGCGGTCTACACGCCCGAGCAGCGCCACCCGGTCGAGGTGGACGCCCGGCAGGCCGACCACCTCGTCGCTTGGCTGTCGAAGCGGCTCGGCACGCCGCTGCACGCACCGCAGCTCGCCGCGTTCGGCTACGAGCTGCTCGGCGGTCGCCTGCTCGCCGCCGGGGAAGGGCCGGTCGCGCAGTTCATGTACCAGGACGCGGCCGGCGTGCGGCTGACGCTCTACGTGCGCCGCGATGCGCCCGCCAGTGCGAAACCGGCCGAGACGCTGACCGCCTTCCAGGTCGCCCGGGAAGGCGATGTCGAGGTCTTCTACTGGGTCGAGGACGGCTTTGGCTACGCGCTGTCCGGTCGGGTCGGGCGGCGGCAACTGCAGGCGGTGGCCGAGGGGGTCTACCACCAGCTCACCGCCACCACGCCCCCGGCTCACTCGCCTGCGTATTCCCCCACCGGCAAGCACGAGCAGAACAGGTTCCGATCGCCATAGACGTTGTCCACGCGGCCTACCGGCGCCCAGTACTTGCCGCGCCGCAGGCTCGCCAGCGGGTAGGCGGCGGTCTCGCGGGCGTAGGCGTGGCCCCAGTCGTTGGCGAGCAGGCTGGCCGCCGTGTGCGGGGCGTTCTTCAGCGGGTTGTCCTCGCGCGGCCAGGCGCCGGATTCGACCTGCGCGATCTCGCCGCGGATGGCGATCATCGCGTCGCAGAAGCGGTCCAGTTCGGCCAGCGGCTCGCTCTCGGTCGGCTCCACCATCAGCGTGCCGGCCACAGGGAAGCTCAGCGTCGGGGCATGGAAGCCGTAGTCGATCAGGCGCTTGGCCACGTCCTCGGCGCTGACGCCGGACGAGTCCTTCAGCGGGCGCAGGTCGAGGATGCACTCGTGCGCCACGCCGCCGCCCTTCACGCCGTCGATGCCGCCGCTGAAGTGGATGTCGTAGTGGTCGGCCAGCCGGGCGGCGATGTAGTTGGCGCTCAGGATCGCGATTTCAGTGGCCGACTTCAGGCCGTCCGCGCCCATCATGCGGATGTACATCCACGAGATCGGCAGCACCGCCGCGTTGCCCAGCGGCGCGGCCGACACGGCGCCAACACCCCCGGGGCGGGTTTCACCGGCCGTCGCATGACCCGGCAGGAACGGCACCAGGTCTTCGACCACGCAGACCGGCCCGACGCCCGGCCCGCCACCACCGTGCGGGATGCAGAAGGTCTTGTGCAGGTTCAGGTGCGACACGTCGCCGCCGAACTCGCCCGGTGCGGCCAGCCCCACCAGCGCGTTCATGTTCGCGCCGTCCACGTAGACCCGCCCGCCGTGCGCATGCACGATCTCGCACAGCTCGCGCACCCGCGGCTCGAACACGCCGTAGGTGGACGGGTAGGTGATCATGATCGCGGCCAGGTCGGCGGCGTGCTTGGCGCACTTGGCGCGCAGGTCGTCCAGATCGACGTTGCCGCCCGCCTCGCACTTGACGACGACCACCTGCATCCCGGCCATCTGCGCCGAGGCCGGGTTGGTGCCGTGGGCGCTTTCGGGGATCAGGCAGATTCTGCGGTGGGCGTCGCCGCGCGAGGCGTGCCAGCCCATGATGGCGAGCAGGCCGGCGTATTCGCCCTGTGAGCCGGCGTTCGGCTGCAGGCTGATGCCGCTGTAGCCGGTGGCTTGGGCGAGCCAGCCGGTGAGCTGCGTGTTCAGCGCGGCGTAGCCAGCAAGCTGCTCGGCGGGCGCGAAGGGGTGGACGTTCGCGAACTCGGGCCAGGTGATCGGGATCATCTCCGAGGTCGCATTGAGCTTCATCGTGCAGGAACCCAGCGGGATCATGCTGCGATCGAGCGCCAGATCCTTGTCCGAGAGCATGCGGATGTAGCGCAGCATCTCGGTCTCGCTGTGGTGGGCGTTGAAGACCGGGTGTGTCAGGTAATCGCTGCTGCGCTGCAGCGTGGCCGGGATCATCGGTGTCATCGTGTCGGCGAACTGGTCGATGGTCGGCGTGGCCTTGCCCTGTGCGAAGACGGCCCACAGCGCCTCGACATCGGCGCGCGTGCTGGTCTCGTCCAGGCTGATGCCGAGCGTGTCGGCGCTGGCGGCGCGCAGGTTGCGGCCGGCCGCGACGGCGGCGGCCATCAGCGCGTCACGCTGGTCGCCGACGGCCACGTGCAGCGTGTCGAACGCCGTGTCGTGCAGCAGCGTCCAGCCCAGCGCCTTCAGCCCCTCCGCGAGGATGGCGGTCAGCACGGCCACGCGCTGCGCGATCCGCTTCAGGCCGATGGGGCCGTGGTAGACGGCGTACAGGCTGGCGACGACGGCGGGCAGCACCTGCGCGGTGCAGATGTTCGAGGTGGCCTTCTCGCGGCGGATGTGCTGCTCGCGCGTCTGCAGCGCGAGGCGGTAGGCGGGCGCGCCGTGGCTGTCCACGCTGACGCCGACCAGCCGGCCGGGCAGCGAGCGCTTGAACGCATCCTGCGTCGCCAGATACGCGGCGTGCGGGCCGCCGGCGCCCACCGGCATGCCGAAGCGCTGCGTCGAACCGAAGGCGATGTCGGCGCCCAGCTCGCCCGGCGAGACCAGCAGCGTCAGCGCCAGCAGGTCCGCGCCGACGATGGCCAGGGCGCCGGCGGCGTGCGCGGCGTCGATGATCGGCTTCAGATCACGGATCTGGCCGTTGACGCCCGGGTATTGCAGCAGCACCGCAAACGCGGGTGCGGCGGCCAGCGAGGCGGCGATCTCGGTGGCATGCACCTGATCGACCGTGATGCCCAGCGGCTTGGCGCGGGTGCGGATGACTTCAAGCGACTGCGGCAGCACGTCGTGCGCGACGACGAAGCGGGTGGCCTTGGACTTGCCCACGCGGGCGGCCAGCGTCATCGCCTCGGCGGCGGCGGTGGCTTCGTCCAGCATCGAGGCGTTGGCGATCGCCATACCCGTCAGGTCGGTCACCATCGTCTGGAAGTTGACCAGCGCCTCCATGCGGCCCTGGCTGATCTCGGCCTGGTAGGGCGTGTAGGCGGTGTACCAGGCGGGGTTTTCGAGCACGTTGCGCAGGATGACGCCGGGGGTCAGCGTGCCGAAGTAGCCGCAGCCGAGGTGGCTGGTCAGCACGCGGTTCTGCGCCGCGAGCGCCTTCAGCTCCGCCAGCGCCTGCGCCTCGGTCAGCGGGGCGGGCAGGTCCATCGGCGCGGGGCGGGCGATCGAGCGCGGGATGATGGCGTCGATCAGCGCGCGGCGGCTGGCCGGGCCGATGGCCGCCAGCATGCGCGCCTCGTCGGCCGCGTCCGGACCGATGTGGCGGGCGGTGAATTCGCTGGCGTTCTCCAGCTCGGCGAGGCGGGGCAGGGCGGTGTGGGGCATGGCGGCGGTGTGTCGGAGCGGCGGTTCAGGCAAAGGCGCAGCCTGGGCCGGGCGGGTTTCGCGCGGCCACAGGCGTGGGCATCGGGGTGGGACCGGGTGAGACCGGTGGTGGATCAGCCCTGGGTGAGGGCGTCGTAGGCGGTGGTGTCCATCAGCGCGTCGAGCTGCGACACGTCCGAGAGCTTCATCTTGAAGAACCAGCCGGCGCCCAATGGGTCGGTGTTGGCCAGCGACGGATCGTCGCGCAGCGCTTCGTTGACCTCGACGACTTCGCCCGACAGCGGGGCGTAGACATCGGCGGCGGCCTTGACCGACTCGACCACGCCGGCGACATCGCCCTGGGCGAAGCTGACGCCGACGGCGGGCAGGTCGACGAACACCACGTCACCGAGGGCGTCCTGGGCGTGGACCGTGATGCCGACCACGGCCGCAGCGGTGTCGTCGGCGTTGATCCATTCGTGGTCGGCGGTGAACTTGAGGGACATGGTCAGGGCTCCTGGGGAAAGGCAATCAAGATTGAAATCAAAGGCGGGGCGGTTGCAGCGCAAGCGCCTCAGCCGCGGAAGTATCGGTGAGGTGCGAAGGGCATCGGCGCGACCTGCATCGGCACGCGCTTGCCGCGCACTTCGGCAAAGAGTTCAGTGCCGGTGACGGCCAGTGTCGCCGCGACGTAGCCCATGGCGATGGGCTGGCCGACGGTGGGGCCGACCGTGCCGCTGGTGACGCGGCCGACGGGCTGCCCCTGGCCATCGACCAGCACCGCGCCTTCGCGCACCGGCGTGCGCTCGCGCCCGGTCAGGCCGACGCGCTTCGTCGCTGCGCCCTGGCCGAGCTGCGCGCCGATCACCGCCGCGCCGGGGTAGCCGTCCGCGCGGGCGCCTCCGGGGCGGCGCACCTTCTGGATCGCCCAGGTCAGGCCGGCCTCGACCGGCGTGGTCAGCTCGTGGATGTCGTGGCTGTAGAGGCACAGCCCGGCTTCCAGGCGCAGCGTGTCGCGCGCGCCCAGACCGGCGGGCGCGACTTCCGGTTCGGCCAGCAGCGCGCGCGCCAGTGCGATGGCCTGCGCGGCCGGCACGGAAATCTCGAAACCGTCCTCGCCGGTGTAGCCCGAGCGGGTGACGAAGCAGTCGGCGCCGGCCAGCGTGAAGGCGCCGCCGCTCATGAAGGTCAGCGCCGCTACGCCCTTGTTCAGCCGTTCCAGTGCGAAGACCGCCTTCGGGCCTTGCAGCGCCAGCAGCGCGTGGTCCGGCATCGGGATCACCTCGCAGCGCGCGCCGATGCGCTCGATCAGGTGGCGGGTGTCGGCGTCCTTGCAGCCGGCGTTGACGACGACGAACAGGTCGTCCGGGCGGCGCGTGACCATCAGGTCGTCGAGCAGGCCGCCCTGGTCGTTCGTGAAGAAGGCGTAGCGCTGCTTCAGCAGGCCCAGATCGACCATGTCCTGCGGCACCAGCGTTTCCAGCGCGGCGGCGGCGTCCGGGCCGACCAGGCGCAACTGTCCCATGTGCGACACGTCGAACAGCGCGGCCGACCCGCGGCACTGGCGGTGCTCGGCGATGATCCCGGCGGGGTACTGCACCGGCATCGCGTAGCCAGCGAACGGCACCATGCGGGCGCCCAGTTCCAGATGGAGTTCGTGCAGCGGCGTCTGCAGCAGCGGGGACGGCGTGGTGGACAGGGTGTCAGCGGACATGGGCAGGCTCTCGAAGGCAACGGATCTTGAACGGATCGGTCCACCGATGACGGTGGTGGTGCCCTCGCTGTCCGCTTTACCTGAGAGATTGACGCGAACCCGGTGGTGCCGGTGGCGCGCTTGCCCCTTCGGTGGACCACGATCGGTGTGGATGGACTCCAGCGCCGCGCGGCCTCTCTCCAGTGAGGTGACGCCCCTTGCGGGGGCGTTTGCCAGTCCTTTTGCCTGAGCGTTCGAAACCCGGTTTCACGGGGCCTCTGCGCCTTCGGCGGCCGGCTCGGGGGCGCGGCTCTCTCCTGGCGGCGTGCAGTTTAACCGCACTTGCGCGGTTTCAGGGCGCGGGTTTTGCGGCTTTGTAAGCGGCCAGGTACGGCGCCAGCCGCTGCCCCATCTCGTCGCCCAGCGCCTGCAGCCCGCTCATCGGCCGCACCATCACCTCGAACTCGGTGATCCGGCCCTCGGCGTCGAACTGGATCACGTCCACGCCCTTGAGCGACTTGCCGTTGACGCTGGCGCTGAACTCCAGCATCACGCTCAGGCCGTCGGCGCTGGCCATCTCGCGGTGGTAGGTGAAGTCCTCGAACACCTTGGCCACGGTGGACAGGATCAGTTGCACCACCTGCGCGCCGGGGTAGGGCGTGTGCGCCATCGGCGAGCGGAACACCGCCTTGCGGTGCAGGATCGCGCCGAGTTCGCTCAGGTCGCCCTGGGCCACCATCGTGTGCCAGTGCGCGAGGCTCTTCGCCACGGCGGCCGGCAGGCGCTCGGTCAGCGTGGCGACCGGCGCCGCCTGCACGCGGGCCTCGGCGGCGGCGGGATCGAAGCCCAGCGCCAGCTCGGTGCCCTGCTTGATGGCGCGCTTGGCGTCCAGCTCGGCGGCCACGTCGGCGCCGCCGATCAGGTGGACGCTGCAGCCCGCCGCCTGCAGCGCGGCCTGCAGTTCGCGCTGCGGATCCTGCCCCGCGCACACCACGACGGTGTCCACCGGCAGTGTCATCTCACGGTCGCCGACCGTGAGGTGCAGGCCCTCGTCGTCGATGCGCCGGTAGGTCACGCCGGGCACCATCTCGACCTGCCGGTTCTTCAGCGAGGTGCGGTGGATCCAGCCGGTCGTCTTGCCCAGGCCGTCGCCGACCTTGCTCGCCTTGCGCTGCAGCAGCGTCACCTGGCGCGGGCTCGGCTCGATCTGCGCCGGGGTCAGGCCGCCGCGCTGGGCGTAGGCCGTGTCCACGCCCCATTCGGCGAAGAACTTGGCCTTGTCGAGGCTCGGGCTGGTGCCCGCGTGCAGCAGGTATTCGGCCACGTCGAAGCCGATGCCGCCCGCGCCGATGATCGCCACACGCTGCCCCACGGCGCAGTGGTCGCGCAGCACGTCGAGGTAGCCGACGACCTTCGGGTGGTCGATGCCGGGGATGTCGGGCGTGCGCGGCGTGACGCCGGTGGCGAGCACGACATGCTGGAAGCCAGCGTCCACCAGATCCTGCGCCGCGACGCGCTGGTTCAGCTTCAGCGTCACGCCGGTCAGCGCGATCTGCTTGCCGAAGTAGCGCAAGGTTTCGTAGAACTCTTCCTTGCCCGGCACCTGCTTGGCGATGTTGAACTGCCCGCCGATCTCGCGGCCCGCGTCGAACAGCGTCACGTCGAAGCCGCGCCGCGCCGCCGTCGTCGCGAACGCCAGCCCCGCCGGCCCCGCGCCGACCACCGCCACCCGCGCCTTCGCCGTGGCCGGGCGCTCGATCAGGAGCGTCTCGTGGCAGGCCCGCGGGTTCACCAGACAGGAGGTGATCTTGCCGCCGAAGGTGTGGTCGAGGCAGGCCTGGTTGCAGCCGATGCAGGTGTTGATCTCGTCGGCGCGGCCCTCGGCGGCCTTGCGCACGAAGTCGGCGTCGGCGAGGAAGGGCCGCGCCATCGACACCATGTCCGCCATGCCATCGGCCAGCACCCGCTCGGCGACCTCGGGCGTGTTGATGCGGTTGGTGGTGATCAGCGGGATGCCGACCTTGCCCTTGAGCCCCTGGGTCACCCAGGCGAAGGCAGCGCGCGGCACCTTGGTGGCGATGGTCGGGATGCGCGCCTCGTGCCAGCCGATGCCGGTGTTGAGGAGGGTGGCGCCGGCCGCTTCCAGCGCCTGCGCGAGCTGCACGACCTCGTCCTGCGTCGAGCCGCCTTCGACCAGGTCCAGCATCGACAGCCGGAAGATCAGGATGAACGCGGCACCCACCCGCGCCCGCGTGCGGCGCACGATCTCCAGCGCGAAGCGGATGCGGTTTTCATAGGCGCCGCCCCATTCGTCGTCGCGCTGGTTGGTCTGCGCGGCGATGAACTCGTTGATGAGGTAGCCCTCGGAGCCCATGATCTCCACGCCGTCGTAGCCGGCGCTCTGGGCCAGCGCTGCGGCGCGGACATAGTCCTCGATGGTCTGCTCGATCTCCTCGCCGGTCAGGGCGCGCGGACGGAAGGGGCTGATCGGCGCCTTCAGCGCGCTGGGCGCGACCAGCTCGGGGTGGTAGGCGTAGCGGCCGAAGTGCAGGATCTGCATCGCGATCTTGCCGCCCGCGTCGTGCACGGCCTGGGTCACGACCTTGTGCTTGTCGGCCTCGGCCTGCGTCGTCATGCAGGCGCCGCCGGGCATCGGCCGGCCAGCGTCGTTCGGCGCGATGCCGCCGGTGACGATCAGGCCGACGCCACCACGGGCGCGCTCGGCGTAGAACGCCGCCATGCGGGCGAAGCCGTCCTTGGCCTCCTCCAGCCCGATGTGCATGGAACCCATGAGCACGCGGTTCTTCAGCGCGGTGAATCCGAGGTCGAGTGGGGCGAGCAGGTGGGGATAGGCGGTGGTCGTCGTCATGGCGTGTCCTTGCTATGCAACCAGTTGCATGGATGGCGCAGTGTAGGCAGGCCGCCGTGACTATGCAACGGGTTGCATGGTTTTCCCGGGGCCCGTAGACTGCGCCGCATGTCCCTGTCCCACGCCGTGCTCACTTCGCTGATCGAGAAGGCCTCGTCCGGCTACGACCTTGCCCGGCGCTTCGACAAGTCCATCGGCTACTTCTGGCACGCCACGCACCAGCAGATCTACCGCGAACTCGCGCGCATGGAGGCGGCCGGCTGGATCGTGTCGCAGCCCGCGCCCGACGCGGGCCTGACGCGCAAGCGGCTGTACGAGGTGTTGCCGGCGGGGCGTGCCGAGCTGGCGCGCTGGGCGGCCGAGTCGACACCGCCGCCGGACCTGCGCGACGACTTCTCGGTCAAGCTGCGAGCGGAGGCCGCACTCGGCGAGATCGACCTGCGCGCCGAACTGCGCCAGCGCATCGCCAGCCATGCCGAGCGGCTCGACCTCTACCGCATGCTGGCGCAGCGCGACTTTCCGCCGGGCCGCCCGCTCGGTCGGGCGGCGGCGCTGCAGCACATGATCCTGCAGAAAGGCCTGCGCTACGAGGAGGGCAGCCTGCGCTGGTGCGAGGAGGTGCTGGCGCTGCTCGACACCCCGGCGGACACCGCGGACCGCCCGCCGCTCACTTGAGCCGCGTGCGCTTGACCTGCGGCGCCACGACGAGGTGGTCGGCGGTGGCGTTCTGGCGCACGCGCTTCGGCGTCGCGCTCTTGGACAGCGAGGCCAGCGCCACGAACCACGCCTTGGGCATGTCGGTCGGCAGGCCGATCGGGATGCCGGCGATCTTGGGCGTGGCGTGGAAGGCGTGGCCTGGATCCTGAAACCCCGGTTCGGTGCAACTGATGCAGGCGTAGCCGCCGCGTGTGCAACTGCCGTCGCCGTTCCACAGCCGGGTGTTGCAGTCGGCGTGGGCCTGCGTGCCCTTGCAGCCCAGGTGCTCCATCATGCAGCCGAGGTCCGAGGGCTTCTCGGCGCTGGCCTTGAACTCGTAGAACTCGTTGCGCGTGCAGCCGTGGTGGACGAGCTGGTCGGCATAGAAGCGCGGGCGGCCGAGCGGGTCGAGGTCGTCGGCGCCGAACTGGTCGGCCGCCAGCGCCATCAGCGTGTCGAGCACCCAGCCCGGGTGTGTCGGGCAGCCGGCCACGTTGACCACCGGCAGTCCGCTGGCGCTGCGGAAGTCGGCGCCGAGCAGGCCGCCGGGCCGGTCGTCGTCGTATTGCAGGCCGCAGGCGTCGGTCGGGTTCGCGCCCGCCGCCGTGATGCCGCCCCAGGCCGCGCAACTGCCCACCGCCACGACGTGGCGCGCCACCGCCGACAGCCGGCGCACCCAGTCGATCATCGGCACCCCGGTGCCGGCCAGCACATGGAAGCGCCCGGTGCCGTTCGGCCCGCGCAGCAGCGCGCCCTCGATGCACAGCGCGTCCAGCGCGACCCGGCCCGCCAGACAGTCCTCCAGCAGCGCCACCAGCTCGGCGCCGCCGGCCAGCGACAGCGACGGGTGCCACAGCAGCCGCAGGCCCGCCTGTTCGAGCTGGCCCGGAAAATCCGGCGTGTCGGCGCACAGCAGCGACATCGAGCAGCCGCCGCAGCCACCCGACTGCAGCCAGAGCACGTTCATGGGCCTGTTCATGGGCGGTCCTCCAGTCCGAATCGCTGCAGCTTGGCCCGCAGCCCGACCCGCGACAGCCCGAGTTCGGCCGCCGCGCGGGTCTTGTTCCAGCGCTGGCGCAGCATCACCTCACGCAGCACCACCGCCTCGATCGCGTCGAGCCGCTCCTGCAGCGTGCCGGTCTGCGGCAGCGTGGCGAAGCTGCCCGGCCCCTGGGCGGCGGCGTGGCGGCCGGCCTGGCCGTGCAGCACGCGGGTCGAGAAGGCGCGGGCCTCGATGCGCTCGCCGTCGCTGAGGGCGATGGCACGGGCGATCTCGTTGCGCAGCTCGCGGATGTTGCCCGGCCACGGATAGCCCATCAGCACGCCCATCGCGTCGTCCGCCCACACGACACCCGGCCGTCCCAGCTCGGCGCCCACCTCGCGCAGCAGCCGCCGCGCCAGCGGCGCGATGTCTCCGACCCGCTCGCGCAGCGGTGGCATGTGCAGCGTGATGCCGGTCAGCCGGTAGTACAGGTCTTCGCGGAAGCGGCCAGCGCGCACCTCGTCTTCGAGCTGGCGGTGGGTGGCCGCGATCACGCGCACATCGACCGGGACCGGGCGCGGCGACCCCACCGGCCGCAGTTCGCCTTCCTGCAGCACGCGCAGCAGCTTGACCTGGAACGCGGGCGAGGTCTCGCCGATCTCGTCGAGGAAGACGGTGCCGCCATGGGCGCGCTGGAACAGGCCGACGTGGTCCTCGAACGCGCCGGTGAAGGCGCCGCGCTTGTGGCCGAACAGCTCGGATTCGAGCAGCGTGTCGGGGATGGCGGCGCAGTTCTCCAGCACGAACGGCCCCTCGGCGCGCGGGCTGGCGTAGTGGATCGCGCGGCCGAGCAGCTCCTTGCCGGTGCCCGACTCGCCCAGCACCAGCACCGACAGGTCGTAGCGCGCCACCCGCGCCGCCATCTCGCACACGCCGTCCAGCGGGCTGCCCGGCGCGCGCTCGATGCGGTCGAAGCCGAAGGCCGCACGCGCCTGCGCCAGCCGGTCACCGCGCCGGGCACGCAGCGCGGTCGTGCCGGCGCGCAGGTCCAGCTCCAGCCGGTGCACCCCGCGCTGCAGCGTGCGCGCTTCCACCGCCTGGCGCACGGTCTGCAGCAGGTGGTCCGGCACCCAGGGCTTGAGGATGTACTGGTAGATCCCCGCCTCGTTGATGCCGGCGATGATGTCCTCGCTGTCGGTGTAGCCCGAGATCACGATGCGCACCGTCTCCGGCCAGCGCTCGCGCACCTCGCGCAGGAAGGCCACGCCGGTCAGCCCTGGCATGCGCTGGTCGCACAGGATCACCGCCGCCTCGTGCCGCTCCAGCAGCGTGCGGGCCTCGTCGGCGGAGCTGGCGCAGAGGATGCGGAAATCCTCGTCCAGCGTGCGGCGCATCGCGTCCTGCGAGCGCACCTCGTCATCGACGAGCAGCACCAGCGGCAGGTCGTCCGGATGGAGCAGGTCGTCGTCGGTCATGGAGCGTCGGTGTGGTGTGCTGCGGGCTGGGTCAGGCGCTTGCCAGCAGCCGCCCGAGCTTCGCCTTGGGACAGGCCTGCACCTGCATCAACCAGTCGTGGTCGGCGCGCCCCGTGCCCGACGGACCGCGCAGATCCTGCTGGATGCGGCACAGCAGCGCCGCGGCCATCTCGGCATCCGCCAGCGCCCGGTGCGCCTGGCCGGCGCGGGGCAGGCGGTGGAAATCGACCAGCGTGCCGAGCTGGTGGTTGGGCGCCTGCGGATAGAGCCGGCGCGACAGCATCACGGTGCAGGCGAAGGGGTGCGGCGCGGCCAGCCCGGCCTGTGCCAGCTCGGCCTGCCAGAACTTGCGGTCGAAGGCGGCGTTGTGCGCCACCATCGGCGCGTGGCCGACAAACCGCGCGGCCTCCGACATGACCTGCGTGGCGGGCGGGGCGCTGCGCACCATGGCGTTGGTGATGCCGGTGAGCTGGCTGACGAAGGCCGGGATGTGGGCGCCGGTGAACATCAGGCTCTGGAAGCGGTCGACCACCCGGCCGGCCTCCAGCAGCACGATGGCCACCTCGGTTGCGCGGTCGCCCATCTGGGGCGAGATGCCGGTGGTCTCGAAGTCGATGACGGCGATGCGGGATGCGGGCTGGGCGTGGGCGGTGACGGGCATCCGCCGATGATGTCAGAACGGCGAGAACATCACGCCCGCGCCGACGCTGGTCTGCCGGAAGTTGTAGTCGGTCAGTGTCTCGCCGTGGCCGCTGAATGCCTGCACGTACCAGCGCAGCCCCTCTGGCTGGTCGAGACGGATCGGCCGGCTCCACTCGGCAGTCAGTGCGCCGCGGCTCAGCCGCCGCGGCGAGCCGTTGTACTGCAATGCTGCGACTGAGGGCCCCGACACCCAGCGCAGCCGCAGCTCCGTCCGGCCGCGGTAGTGCGTCAGGTCCGGATTGTTGTCCGTTTCCAGCGGTTCGTTCAGGCGCTGCGTCAGCTTGGCGGTCAGCGACCATGGCCCCTGCTCGACCCCGGTGGCGAGGTAGACCCGGTTCCAGCTCCGCGACAGCGGATCGGACTGGCCGTTGGACTGGTGTGCCACCCCGAACATCGTGTAGCGCCACTGCCAGCCGCCCGGCAGGTTTCGCCACGCCGGCTGGGTCGGCATCACCAGCATCAGCTCCGGCTCGTAGTCGGTGTTGCGGAACGGCGCCGAGTCCTGGCCGTTGAAGACCTGCCACAGCGCCTGCTGCGTGAAACCCGCCCAGAGGTCGGCGCCCGAGTCGAAGGCGTCCTGCATCAGCTTGGTCCGCAGCGAGAGCTGGAACTTGGCCTCGACGCGCTGGTAGTCGGGCATCGCCACGGCCGCCTGCGTCGGCGACTGCGGCGCGCGGTTGATGCGGCTGGTGACGTGCAGCGGCAGGATGTAGTTCGGTCGGTAGGCGACGAAGCGCAGCTCGCCGCGCCGGTCCTCGGCGTCGAGTTCCCAGTAGCGCGAGAGTTCGCTGGGCGGATTCGACGAGGTGGTCGGCGCGCTGTCGGCCTGCGCTGCAGCGGGTGACAGGGGGGCCGTGGCGCAGACCAGTGCGGTCAGCAGGGCCAGCGGCTGGGGCAGCGGGGTCAGCGGGATCAACGAAGTGGGCATGGGCCAGGGCAGAAGTCCGACGATGGCGCCGATGGTAGGGCGTGGTACGGGGCATCGGTACGAACAGGTTTCGCGCTGGGGGCTGTATCTGTGAGCAGATGTGTGGCGGCCGCTCAGCAGATCCGCGGCAACTGCTCCCCGCTCAGCCAGTCCACCACGCGCCGCCCGCCGAAGCGGGTCGTCATCTGCACGAAGCGGTGCGGGTCTTCGGTGACGACGCCGATGCGCGCTGCGCCATGTCCCCTCGGGTGGTGGCGCATCGCGGCCAGCAGTGCCTCGGCCACCTCCGGCGCGCAGACCGCCACCAGCTTGCCCTCGTTGGCGACGTACAGCGGGTCAAGCCCGAGCAGCTCGCAGGCCGCCTCGACCTGCGGCAGCACCGGGATCGCCGCCTCGTCCAGCGTGATGCCGACGCCGGACTGGCGCGTGATCTCGTTGAGCGTGGTCGCCAGCCCGCCGCGCGTGGGGTCGCGCAGCACGCGCACGCTGCCTTCCGGCACGGTGGCCAGCATCGCGGCGGTCAGGCCGTTCAGCGCGGCGGTGTCGGAGGTGATCGCGGTCTCGAATTCGAGCGATTCGCGCAGCGACAGCACCGCCACCCCGTGCTCGCCGACCGTGCCGGACACCAACACCACGTCGCCCGGGCGGGCCTGGTCGCCCGCGAGGCGGCGCCCGGGCGGCAGCCAGCCGACGCCGGTGGTGCTGATGAACACCCCGTCGCCCTTGCCCTGTTCGACGACCTTGGTGTCGCCGGTGACGATGGCCACACCGGCCTCGCGGGCCGCGGCGGCCATCGAGTCGACCAGGCGCTTCAGGTCGGCCAGCGGGTAGCCTTCCTCCAGGATGAAGCTGGCGGCGAGGTAGAGCGGCTGCGCGCCCATCATCGCCACGTCGTTGACCGTGCCGTGGACGCTCAGGGCGCCGATGTCGCCGCCGGGGAAGAACAGCGGCGAGATCACATGCGCGTCGGTCGCCATCACCAGCCGGTGGCCGGGCGGCGGCGCGGGCAGCACGGCGCCGTCGTTGCCCTCGCGCAGCGCGGGGTTCTCGAAGGCGCGGGCGAACAGCTCCTCGATCAGCTGCGCCGCGGCGCGACCGCCGGCGCCGTGGTTCATGTCGATGCGGCCGGTCTTGAAGTCGATCGGGCGGAGGTAGTCTTTCTTGGTGGACATCGTGGACCTGGTGGGCTGCGCGGGGGTGGGTTCCCGCTTGCGCGGGAATGACGGGGACGGGGGCTCAGGCGGGGACGATGGCGATGTCTTTCCAGCGGCCGTAGCTGTAGTGCGCCGCGCAGGCGCCTTCGCTCGACACCATGCATGAGCCCATCGGGTTTTCCGGCGTGCAGACCGTGGCGAAGAGCTTGCAGTCGGTCGGGCGCTTCACGCCGCGCAGGATGGCGCCGCAGTCGCACTGCTTGTGGTCCGGCACCGGGCGGTAGGCGAGGTCGAAACGCCGCTCGGCATCCCACTGCGCGAACGCGGGCCGGATGCGCAGCGCGCTGTGCGCCACCTCGCCCAGGCCGCGCCACTCGAAGGACTCGCGCAGCTCGAACACCTCGGCCACCACCTGCTGGGCCGCCAGATTGCCCTGGCGGTTCACGGCGCGGGTGAACTCGTTCTCGACCTCGTGGCGGCCCTCGTTGACCTGGCGGATCAGCATCAGGATCGCCTGCATCACGTCCAGCGGCTCGAAGCCGGCGATCACCACCGGCTGGCGGTAGTCGCGGGCAAAGCCCTCGTAGGGCGCCGAGCCGATCAGGATGCTGACATGCGCCGGGCCGACGAAGCCGTCCAGCGGCACCGTGCCCCACTGCTTCACCTCGGGTGATTCGAGGATGTGCGTGATCGCGCTCGGCGTCAGCACATGGCAGCACAGCACGCTGAAGTTGGGCAGGTGTTCCTTGGCGGCCTGCTTGAGCACCAGCGCGGTCGGCGGCGTGGTCGTCTCGAAGCCGATGGCGAAGAACACCACCTCGCGGGTCGGGTTCGCGCGGGCGATCTTCAGCGCGTCTGCGGGTGAATACACCATGCGGATGTCGGCGCCGCGCGCCTTGGCGCGCTGCATCGACAGGCTGCCCGACGCCGGCACGCGCATCGTGTCGCCGTAGGTGCAGACAATGGCGCCGTGGTCGAGCGCCAGGCCGATCGCCTGGTCGATGCGCCCGATCGGCAGCACGCACACCGGGCAGCCGGGGCCGTGGACCATCTGCACGTTGTCCGGCAGCAGCGCCGGCACGCCGTAGCGCGACAGCGCGTGCGTGTGGCCACCGCAGAACTCCATGAAGTGGTAGCGGCGCCCGGGCTGCGCCTCGGCACGGATCTTCGCGGCCAGCGCCTGGGCGATCTCGCCGTCGCGGAATTCGTCGATGTACTTCATGGCGCGGCCTCCTCGTGGGCGCTCGGGTGCGCGTTCAGCTCGGCGAACAGGGCCAGCGTGCGCTCGGCCTCCTCGGTGTCGAGCAGGCCGATGGCGTGGCCGACGTGGACGATGACGTAGTCGCCGACCCGCGCCTCCGGGGTCAGCGCGATCGAGATGTCCTTGCGGACGCCGCCGAGATCGACCGTGGCCATCTCGTCGGGCAACAGGGCCGCCACACGGGCAGGCAGGGCGAGGCACATGGTTCAGGTCTCCGTCGAAAGGTGGTTCCGGCTCGCCGTCGCGGTCATCGCCGCCGCGACCCAGGCTTGCCCGAGCGCCAGCCCGGCGTCGCCGCAGGACACCGCCAGCGGGCGATGCACCCGCAGGTCGGCCGCAGTCAGCCGCGCAGTCAGCCGCTGGCTCAGCAGCCGGTTGAAAAAACAGCCGCCCCCAAGGGCGACCTCGTGCAGACCGTCGCGGGTGGCCGCTGCGAGGGTGGCGTCCGCCAGTGCATCGGCGAGCGCCCAATGAAACAGCGCCGCCCCCCGCCCGCGGGCGTCGGCGTCGTGGACATCCAGGGCCAGCAGCGCCTCCATCAGCGCCCACATCCCCAGCCCGCCCGTCAACCCACCCCCGTCACCCTCGCGAACGCGAGGGCCCACCCCCACCACGCCCTCCGGATGCCGCGCCAGCCACGCCGCCGCACACCGCTCCAGCGCGACCGCCGCCTCGGCCTCCTCCCGCTGCCGCACCGACAGCCCGAGCACCCCCGCCGCCGCGTCAAACCAGCGCCCCGCGCCGGTGCTGACCGGGCAGTTCAGGCCGCGTGCCAGCATCCCCCGCACCCCCTGCGCCGCCGCCGCACCGACCACCGGCGCCAGCCGCGCCTCGATCTCGTCGCCGCGCCCGAGCCCGTGCAGCACCGCCGCGACCAGCCGCCACGGCTCCCGCGCCGCCACATCGCCGCCGGGCAGCGCCAGCGGCGGCAGGTGCGCGAGCCGCTCGACGCCGCCGTCCGGGTCCAGCCGCAGCAGCTCGCCGCCCCACGCCGTCCCGTCCGTGCCGAGCCCGACCCCGTCCAGCGCCAGCCCGAGCAGCGGCCCGTCCAGCCCACGCTCGGCCTGCACCACGGAGAGGTGGGCGTGGTGGTGCTGCACGCCGATGGCCGGCACGCCGAGCCGATCGGCCCAGTGCAGCGCCAGCCGCGTGCTGTGGAAGTCCGGGTGCAGGTCGTGCGCGACGGCGTCGATCGGCCCGCGCGCGTCCCGCACCAGCGCCTCGACCGACGCCTCCAGCGCCGCGCAAGCGTCCGGCGTGCCGAGGTCGCCGTGCAGCGCCGACGCGGTGTAGCGGTCTCCGTCGAGCAGCCCCGCCGTGTTCTTCAGCCACGCGCCGACGGCCAGCACCCGCTTCGGCGCGGCGCGCGGCAGGTGCAGCGGGGGCGGCAGGGTGACGGTCGCGGTCATGCTCACGCGGCCTGCGTTTCCTGCGCGTCCAGCAGCCAGTCCAGCCACGCGTCCATGCCGACGCCCGTGCGCGCCGACAGCAGCAGCACCTCGATGCCCGGGTTCACCCGCTGCGCGTAGGCGATGCACTGCGCCACGTCGAAGTCGAGGTAGGGCAGCAGGTCGGTCTTGGTCAGCACCATCAGCTTCGCCGCCGCGAACATGTCCGGGTACTTGATCGGCTTGTCCTCGCCCTCGGTGACCGAGAGGATGGCGATCTTGGCGCGCTCGCCGAGATCCCACATCGCCGGGCAGACGAGGTTGCCGACGTTCTCGATCATCAGCAGCGAGGTGGGGGCGTGGGGATGGTGGTGGTCGTGCGAGTGACCGTGCGCATGGTCATGGTCATGTTCATGGTGGTGGTGCAGCGGCAGCCGCGCGAACGCCTCGGCGACCATCGGTGCGTCGAGGTGGCAGCCCTTGCCGGTGTTCACCTGGATCGCGGGGGCGCCGGTCGCGCGGATGCGGTCGGCGTCGTTCGAGGTCTGCTGGTCGCCTTCGATGACGCCCACCGGCAGGTCCGGCGCGCGGGCCTTCAGCGCCTCGATCGTCGCGCACAGCAGCGTCGTCTTGCCCGAGCCGGGGCTGGAGACGAGGTTGTAGGCGACGACGCCGTGGCCGGCGAAGTGGGCGCGGTTGGCGTCGGCGATGCGCTGGTTGGCGCCGAGCACGTCGGCTTCGAGCTTGATGGCCCGCGCCTGGCTCATGCCGGGCACCGAGACGCGGGCGGGGCCGGCGCCGAAGTGCAGGTCGTGGCCCGTCGTGGCCATGACCACCGGGGCGGTCGGGTGTTCATGCACCGCGCCGGGGGTGCCGGTGGAGCAGCCGCAGATGACGCACATGGGGAATTCCTTTCGCGGGATCGTTCGATCGTTCTGGTTCAGTCGTCGTGCACCATCAGGTCCACGACACGGAGTTCGGTGCCGCCGGTCGGCTGCAGTTGAAAGCCGCCGCAGCGCGGGCAGGCGTCGGCGCGCGAGGCGATCTCGACCGACGCACAGCAGCGCAGGCACCACGCCGCGCCCGGCGGCTCGTCGATCAGGATCTCGGCGCCTTCCAGGCAGGTGCCCAGGGTGCTGGCGTCCAGCGCGAAGCGCAGCGCGCGCACCTCGACGCCGCTGAGCGCGCCCGCCTCCAGCCGCAACTGCGCCACGCGGCGAAAACCTTCGCGTTCGGCAGCGTCCTCGACCAGCCGCACGACGCCGCCCGCCAGACTGAGTTCATGCATGCAGCACCTCGAATTCGACACAGGGATCAAACGCGACCGCGAGCAACCGCGCGGCCGCGTCTCGCCGTCCGGGATCATCCTCCCGCAGTGTGGCGAGCGCGTGCGCCAGTGTGCCCTCGGGATGGAAGTTCCATTCGGTCGGCGCGAGCACCTGCCAGTCCTGCACCCGCTGGCCGTCCGCGTCGAGCTGCGCGCGGTGGACCAGCAGCCCGCGCGCCATCTCGCACCACGCCAGCCCCGCGCCGCCGCCCAGGTCCAGCGCCCCGTGGTCCAGCCGAAGCGCGCCGTCCGCGTGCGGCGGCAGGCTCAGGCGCAGCACCTCGACCAGCCGGGCGATCAGCCGCTGCCACACGCTGGCGCTGAGCGGCGCAGTGCCTGCCTCGGGCTCGGCGGCGGCGTTGGCGCGGCGGCTCCACGGGCCGGTGTCAGCGGCGTGGCCGTGCCAGTGTGGACGGGCGCAGAACGCTGGCTTGTCCGCCATCGCCTGCCCGAGCGTGGCCCAGTCGGTGGCCGCGGGGAGCAGCGACCGGCCCGGCGTGGCCAGCGCGCGGGCCAGCGGGCCGACGCGGTGCAGCAGGTGGACCAGCGCGCCCGGTGTGCCGAAGCGCTCGGTCTGTTCGACCCAGCGCGCCGCCCAGCCGGTCGGGTCGGCGTCGTGGCGCTGCAGCCAGTCGGCTGGGGCGTGGCCGAGCCACTTGTGCGCGATCCAGCCGGGCAGGGCGTCCAGCCGGTCGTCCGGCACCAGGTCGTCGCGCCACAGCGGACAGGTGCGCAGCAGCAGCGCGCCCTCGTCGCCGCGCCCGTCCTCGCGCAGCAGGCGCGGCCAGTCGTGGCTGATGCGCAGGATCTGCTCGCGGGCGGTGGTCAGGCGCAGCGTCTGTGCGGCGGTGCTCGGGTCCGCCGCCGGCTCGCCCCGCGCGGCGCGCAGGGCGGCCGTCGCGGTCAGCCGGTGCGCAGCGGCGCAGAGCGTGAACACCGCGCCGAGCAGCCCCGGCATCTCGTCCGCGCGGCGGCCGGGTGCTAGGCGCGACAGCAGGTCCGGCCGGCTGCTGCGGATCGTTGCGGGCGGGGCCACGCCGGGGCGCAGTTGGACGCGCCCGGCCAGTGTGTTCGGTGTCATCGTCATGCGGCCACCCTGGACGCTGCCACAGGCTGGCGCAACAGCCGCAGCACCTCGCGCGCCGTCGCCACCGCCGCCGGCTGGTCGGCGAAGCTGAACATCGGCGAGAACAGCGACGCCTGCTCGAACGCGCCGATCGTCGGCTCATGGGCGCCGACGAAGTCGAGGCGGTGCTCGCCGTAGCCGCGCGCGGCGGTGGCGCCCACGGGCAGCAGCCCGGCCGCCGCCCCATCGGCCACGGCGCTGATCGGCAGCCGCAGCACGTTCATGAACCACGGCGTCACCAGCACGCCCATCAGCATCGGCGTGGGCGCCGGCTTTGCGGAAGCGGAAGCTGCAGCGGCAGCCGGCTCCCGCACGAACCCGACCGCCTGCACCGACAGCGCGGCGTGCAGCACCGGCACGCCGCGCATCCGCGTCGTGGCGATGCGGCGGAAGGTCGCCTCCAGCGTGTCCAGTCGCTCAGCAGACATCGGCCGTCACTCCGTTCCCAGCACCATGAACTGCGTGGCGTCGCCATCGCATTGCGGGCAACGCCAGTGCGCGGGCAGTGCGGTGAAGGCCGTGCCGGGCGCGACCTGCCAGACCTCGTCGCCCACCGCTGGGTCATACACCCACCAGCAGATCTTGCATTCGAGCCGTGCGTCGGCGGGCAGCCGCGCCGCGTCGCCCAGGTAGCTGCCCTCGAAACCCCGGAACCCGCCGGTGCTGGTGTCCGTGCTCATGCCTGCGACACCCATTGCAGCACCTCGACCAGCCGCTCGGCCGAGTCCGCCAGATCCTCCGGCGCGGCGCACGCCACCTCCGGCAGCCCGCAGACCTCGACCGAGTTCAGGATCACCGTGTCCTGCGAGTTGTAGTAGACGACGCGCCAGGTGTGGGCGGCGCAGGCGTTGGTGATGCGGCAGTTGCCGTAGCCGCGCGAGAGGATGACGATGCGGCCGGTGCCGAGCTGGTGGTCGATCCAGGCGATGTCCTCCAGCGTCACCGGCAGCAGCGTCAGGTTGACGACCTGCGGCGCGTCGCCCTCGCGCCACCGCTGGCGGTGTTCGGCCAGCTCGACCAGGATCGACGGTGCGTTGAGCACGTTCGGCGGCAGCACGGGCGGCGCGGAGGGCACCTGCCGCGTGTCTTCACGGGCGATGCGGCGCAGCAGGGCCGGCACCGCACCCACCTCCACCGTGTCGATCACCCGCCCGTCGTCACAGCGCTCGATCACCCGCCAGACCCCGGCGAAGACCGACTCCTGGATCTGCGCCCGCGGTGCGCTGGGCACACGGCCCGGCTCGGACAGCACCTGTGCGCTGACCTCGCCCTCGCCGAGCACCTGGTTGATCAGCGTCAGATCGGCCGCCGCCAGCCCGTCCAGCCGCACCGGCTCGACCGCCTCGCCGCGCAGCAGCGCCTGCAGCCGCGCCAGCACCTCGGCCAGCGCCGCCACCGCGTCGGCGTGGCCGGCGAGTTCCTCCGGCTCGGGCAGCGGCGGGGCGCGGAAGGTGCTCATGCCCTGCGGCATGGAGAGGTAGTTCAGCGATTCGTCCTCGTCACCGCTCTGGGTGCCGGGGCCGAGGGCGACGACGGGGATCGGGAAGGGCTTGATGTCGAAGGGCAGGTTCATGGCGTGGGCTCCGATTCAGTGGCAAGTGCTGGTGCTGGCGCTGGCGCTGACCACCGGGATGCCGACACCCGGCACCCGCGACGGCGCCATCGCCAGCGCCTCGCCGACGCGGGCGACGTAGTCGGTCCAGTCGTGCATGCCCGACACCGCCGTCACGTAGCGGCCGTCGCGCAGGAAGACCAATGCGGGCCAGTGCCGAGAGCCGTAGCGGCGGGCCAGACCTTCCTCGTCCTCGCGGGCGCCGAGGGCGATCTGGAAGCGGCCGGCGTGGGCGCGCTGCAGCTCCGGCAGCACGACCGCCGCGTCCAGCGCCTCGGGAAACCGCACCGGGTCGCCGCCGAGCAGCAGCACCCGGTCGCCGCCCTCGGCCGCCCAGGCCTCGACGCTGTCGGGCGTGACCACGCGGGCGCCGAAGTCGCGCACGAGGCGGGCCATCAGCGGGTGCAGGTCGGGGGTGTTCGTGTTCATGGGGTCTGTCCCGTCAGCGCGGCCAGTTGGGCCGCATTCATGGCCGACGGCAGCACGAAGGCCGCCTCGGTGTTCGTCAGTGCATGGCCCTGCATCGCCGCGGCGACCAGGTCCAGCGTGGCGTCGATCTCGGCGGCGCGCTCGGGGCTGAGGCGCTCCTGTGCGCTGTCGAGGAAGACCAGCACCCACTCGCCCGGCGCGCAGTCGCCCACCAGCGCGGTGTTGACCAGGCGGTCCTCGCCACGGCCATATGCCCAGGCGTGGCCGGCGGGGGCGCCCCGGCGTTCGGTGATGCACATCGGCAGTCCCATGCACATGGTCAGGCGCTCCGGGGCATGAAGCGCTCGTCGCCGATGCGGCAGGCCTGCTCCGCCGCCGGCCGCCCCGCCTCGTAGGCGCCGAGCGCCAGCGTCGGCACCGTCACCGCCTCGTCCCCCGCCAGCGGCGCGGCGCGTGGCACGGGCCGTGCGCCCCACTGGCGCAGCCGCTCGACCGCCAGCGCCACCGCGTCGTCCACCGCCAGCCGGATGCGCGGGCGCAGGCTGCCGCCGTAGTCCTCCAGCTCCTCGGGCTGGCAGCCGATCAGCATCACCTGTTCGGGATAGCGCCCGGTCAGCATCGACAGCATCAGCACCTCCTGGAATCCGGTCTGGTGCAGGCTCATCTTCTTGGCGCCCAGGAAGCGCGGTACCTCCTCGTTCTCGATCAGCCGCATCGTGCCGGGGGCCAGCCCGTAGTCGATGGCGTCGAAGATCAGCAGCCGGGCGGCGCCCTGGACGTGCTGGATCAGGTAGAGGCCTTGGGTGCCGCCGTCGATCAGCGACACCTCGGGGGCGTCCGTGCCGTCTGCGCCGTCCGGGAAGTCCCACTGCTGCTGCAGCGCCTCGACGCAGCGCACGCCGAAGCCTTCGTCGGCCCACAGCACGTTGCCGATGCCGAGCACGACGATGGGGCCGGCGACCGGGTTCAGGAGCGTGTCCATGTCAGTCCTTGAAGGTCCGGTAGCCGGAGATCATCGTGCTGACGATGCTCTGGCGGCCCATGATGTCCTCGCGGATCGCGGCGTACACATGCAGCGTCACGAAGATCACCATGCCCCACATGCCCATGCGGTGCCAGGTGTGCACGTCCTGCGACTGGCCCATCAGCGGGATGACCCAGCCGAACATCCGCTCCTGCCACGACCCCATCTGCGCGCCTTCGCCGTAGAGGGCGAAGCCGGTGCAGACCATGAAGAGGGAGAACAGGAAGAAGCCGCAGAACATCGCCAGCCGCGCCATCGGGTTGTGGCCGACGTACTGGTTCGGGCGCGGCGAGAGGAAGGCGTACCACTTGAGCATGCTGACCACTTCGCGCCAGTACGCCGGCGTGAACACCGGCAGCGTGAACAGCTCGCGGGCGTGGTGGTTGCCGACGAACGCCCAGTAGATCCGCCCGAGCAGCCCGACCGCGAACACGTAGCCCGCGGCGAAGTGCGCGAAGCGGATGTAGCCCATCAGGAAATGGTCGCTGGCCTCGCCGGGCATCGTCGGCAGCGGCGCGCCGATGAAGTAGCCGGTGATGGCCAGCACGGTGATGGCCAGCGCGTTGACCCAGTGCCACAGGCGCACGGGCGCCTCGTAGACATAGACCGACTTGATCGACTGGCCGTGGGCGACGGCGTCGGTGTCGATGCCGGTGGCCGCGGCGGTGGCCGTCACGGCGGAGTGGTGGTTGCTCATGGCGAGCCCCTTCACACGCGGGTCAGCAGAACCAGGCCGGTCACGCCGACCCCCGCGCCAAGCAGCCGCCAGGCCACGCTTTGCAGGCGCAGCATCGCGTGCCCCAGGCCCAGGCCCGCGCTGTGCAGCAGCGCGGTCGTGGCCAGGAAGCCGAGCGCATAGCCGACGAAGCCTCCACCGGCAGGCAGTTCGGCGCCGTGGGCCAGCCCGTGCATCAGCGCGGCCAGTCCCACCAGCACCAGGCCGCCGCGGGCCGGAATCCGCTGGACGAACGCCAGCATCGCGCCGAAGACGACCACGCTCAGCGCGATCAGCGCCTCGGTGCCCGGCAGCACCAGCCCGGCGGCGCCCGCCAGCGCGCCGGCCAGCAGCGCGGCCATGAAAGTAGCGGGCCCCGTGATCCGTTGGCCGATCGGCAGTGCCGCCGCCGACCAGACGCCCACGGCGACCATCGCCAGCAGGTGGTCCAGGCCGAACGGGTGCGCCAGTCCGGAGAACAGCGTCTCGGTGCCGTGGCCGGTGTGGGCGCTGGCGCTGGTGGCGGCGGTGAGTGCCGCGAGGGCGCCCAGGGTGCGGAGGGTGGTTTTCATGGGAGGTCTCCTCGTGTGCATCGGGTGGTTCAGCGCACCTTGACGGTGGTGAGTTCCTGGCCGTCGGGGCTCATGACGTGGGTCGAGCAGGCCAGGCAGGGGTCGAACGAATGCAGCGTGCGCAGGATCTCGACCGGCTGCTCCGGGTTGACCATCGGCGTGTTCAGCAGGCTGGCCTCGAAGGCGCCGATCTGGCCCTTGGCGTCGCGCGGCGAGCCGTTCCAGGTGGTCGGCACGACGCACTGGTAGTTCTCGATCTTGCCGTCCTTGATCTTGATCCAGTGGCCCAGCATGCCGCGCGGCGCGGCAACCGTGCCCACGCCCTTGGCCTCCTTCGGCCACGTGGCGGGATCCCATTTCTCGACGTTGGCTGTGGCGGTGTCGCCGGCCTTCAGGTTGCCGATGAGCTGCTTGAAGTCGTCGTACATCATCTCGGCGGCGTACTGGCTTTCCAGCGCGCGGGCCAGCGTGCGGCCGATGGTGGTGGGCAGCAGTTGCTTGAGCGTGTAGTGCGTCTCCGGCAGGCCCAGCGCCTTCGGGATCGCGCTGTTGATCGCCACGGCGGCGCTGTCCACCTGCTCCTTGACGCGCTGGCAATGCTTGTTGCCCTTGCTGGCGTGGGCGTAGCCGAGGATGTAGCGCGACAGCGGCCCGACCTCCACCGCGTGGCCGCGCCAGCGCGGGGCCTTGATCCACGAGTATTTCGCGCCTTCGTCGATGTTCTCGATGTTGGTGCGGGTGCCCTTGGTGTTGGCGCCGAGCTGGTAGTTCGGCTCGGTCACGCCGTCCCAGGGGTGCAGGCCCTTGGTCTCGTCGCCGTATTTGTACCAACTGTGGGTGACGAACTCCTGCACCTGCTCCGGGTCGCGCGGGTCGATCGGGTGGATCTCGTCCCAGTTGCCGTTCAGGATCACGCCGCCGGGGAGCTGGTGCGTGCTGTGGTCGTAGGGCACCTTGTCATAGGTGCCGTAGTCGGCCACGTTCGTGGCGCTCAGACCACCGCCGTGCAGCCAGCCGGCCTGCTTGTAGAGCGTGCCGATGGCGAGCACGTCCGGGATGTAGACGTTGTTGTTGAACTCGATCATCTCCTTGATGCGCGCCTCGACGAAGTTCAGCCGCTCCATGTTGATGGGCGCCCCGGCCGCGCCGTTGCCGTCGAGGTTGATCGCGCACGGCACGCCGCCGACGAGGTAGTTCGGGTGCGGGTTCTTGCCGCCGAAGATGGCGTGGACCTTGACCCATTCCTTCTGCAGGTCGAGCGCTTCCAGGTAGTGCGTCACCGCCATCAGGTTCGCCTCGGGCGGCAGCACATACGCCTTCGAGCCCCAGTAGCCGTTCATGAACGGGCCGAGCTGGCCGGACTCGACGAACTTCTTCAGCCGGGTCTGGATGTCGCGGAAATAGCCCGGCGAGGACATCGGGTGCGATGGCGAGACCATCTGCTGCAGCGCGCTGGTCTGCTTCGGGTCGGCCTTGAGCGCGGAGAGGATGTCCACCCAGTCGAGCGCGTGCAGGTGGTAGAAGTGGACCGCGTGGTCGTGGACCTGCAGCGTCTTGGCCATCATCTCGCGGATCAGGTGCGCGTTCAGCGGGATCCTGATGCCGAGCGCGTCCTCCACGGCGCGCACGCTGGTCAGCGCGTGGCAGCCGGTGCAGACGCCGCAGATCCGCTCCACGAACGCCCAGGCGTCGCGCGGGTCGCGGCCCTTGAGGATGACTTCGAGGCCGCGCCACATCGTGCCGGTGGACACCGCGTTGCGGATGACGTTGTTGCTGTCGACGTTCACCTCGCAGCGCATGTGGCCTTCGATGCGGGTGACCGGGTCGACGACGATGCGCCGGCCGGTGTTGTCGAGCTGGAAGCCTTGGGTTTCGATGACGCCCATGATGTGTCTCTCTTCGTGTGTGAGGGTGGGGCGTGTGTTCAGGCCCGGGGTGCCGCGTCGTCGGGCTTGCTGGCCACGCGCTTGAGCACCGAGACGGCGGCGTGCGCCGCGACCGCGGCGCCGACGACGCCGGCCGCCGTGCCGCCGATCTGGTCGGCGGTGCCTTCGACGCCGAACTGGTGGATCGTGGTCAGGCGGTCGTAGAACGAGCCCTTGTCCCAGAAACCGTCCTCACTGCAGCCGATGCAGCCGTGGCCGGCCTTGATCGGGAAGCTGGTGCCCTCGTTCCACTGCACGGTGGAACAGGCGTTGTAGGTGGTCGGGCCCTTGCAGCCGACCTTGTAGAGGCAATACCCCTTGCGGGCGTACTCGTCGTCGAAACTCTCGACAAACTGGCCGGCGTCGAAGTGCGGACGGCGGTAGCACTTGTCGTGGATGCGCTGGCTGTAGAACATCTTCGGCCGACCCTGGCGATCCAGTTCGGGGATCTTGTCGAAGGTCAGCATGTAGGTGATCACGCCGGTCATCACCTCGGCGATCGGCGGGCAGCCGGGCACCTTGATGATGGGCTTGTCGGTGATGACCTTGTGGATCGGGGTGGCCTGCGTCGGGTTCGGCTTGGCGGCCTGGACGCAGCCCCACGATGCGCACGAACCCCAGGCGATGATGGCCTTGCAGTCCTTGGCGACGCGCTTGAGTTTCTCGATGAAGGGTTTGCCGGACTGGATGCAGAACATCCCGTCCTCATTGAGCGGCGGGTTGCCCTCGACGGCCAGGATGTAGTTGCCTTTGTATTTCTCGATGATCTCGTCGAGGATGGCCTCGGCCTGGTGGCCGGCGGCGGCCATCAGCGTGTCGTCGTAGTCGAGCGAGATCATCGACAGCACGACATCCTTGGCCAGCGGATGCGCCGAGCGGATGAACGACTCCGAGCAGCAGGTGCATTCCAGCCCGTGCAGCCACAGCACGGGCGTGCGCGGCTTGGTTTCCATCGCCTGCGCGATCTGCGGCACGAACGCGGGGCCGAGGCCGAGCGATGTGGCGGTGAGCGAGCAGTATTTCAGCAGGCTGCGGCGCGAGATGCCTTGGCGCCGCATCACCTCGTAGAACGTTTCCATGTGGGGGTCTCCTCGGATCGATGTGGGAGACCAGACACAAGTCGCGTGCCTGCGCGGCGGCCTATCCGGGAAAGTCCGGGCGGCGCGTGCAAGTGCTTGTCAGCGTTGAGGTTTTCGTGATGGATTGACTGAGGTCATGGAACAGATGATCAGGATGCGGAAGATGTTCGCCCACTTTGAATGCTCTAGTGGAAGCTTGAATTCCACTTTGTTTTGCATCAATATAAACTAGGCTTAGAGCGTTAAAGATGCACGGTATTTTGTCTGGTGCTTGTAGATGATAGGTTGCACAATTAGGACTTACGCAAAAGAAACTTTCAAACTCAACTGAGTTTTGAGTGCCATATTCTGATCCATGGATTGATCCGGCACCCGATGTGCACTGAAATATCTTGTTTCAACTGGCTGTTCGGATTCATTAAATATGCCTACAATTGGCTTGCCTCAACTCAACAGGAGCCATGATGAAGCCGACAAGACGCGACTACTGTCAGTTTCTGATCTCCACCCAGACCAACTATACCCAAACCTACTTCGCCGACCATCACCCGCATTTCTCGCATGACGCGGCTTTGTTGCACAACTCCGCCGAAGCCGAGTTTCCCCTGACCCCAGACGGAGTTACGCCACAGCCTGCGTCACCGGGGTGCCCAGGTGGGTGAAGCGGTTGAGCACCGCAGCCCGCACCTGCAGCTCCACCACCTGACGCTCGAAGGTGCGCGCCATCACCCGCTCGCCCAGCAGCTTGAAGCAGCGCATCTTCGTCTCCACCAGCGAGCGCCGGTGGTAGCCGCTCCACTTCTTCCAGATCCCCCGGCCCAGCCGGTTCGTCGCCCGCAGTATCTCGTTGCGCGCCGCCGCCCCCGGCCGCTTGGCCTTCCACGGCTGCGCGTTCTTGCGCGTCGGAATCACCGCCTCGGCTCCCCGCTCGGCGATCGCGTCGTGGCAGTCCTGCGTGTCATACGCCCCGTCCCCGCTCACCGACAGCACCGCCTCCTCGTCCGGAATCTGGCTGAGCAGCTCCGGCAGCATCGGCGCATCCCCCACGCTGTTGTCCGTCACCTCGATCGCCCGGATCTCCAGCGTCTGGGCGTCGATCCCCAGGTGAACCTTGCGCCACTGCCTGCGGTACTCCGCCCCGTGTTTCTTGGTCTTCCACTCGCCCTCGCCCAGCATCTTGATCCCCGTGGAATCCACCAGCAGGTGCAGCCCGCCCCGGCTCGGCCGCGCCGTGATCTCCACCGTCAGCCGCTTCTCGCGCCGGCTCATCGTGCTGTAGTCCGGTGCCTGCCAGTCCAGCCCCGACAGCCCCAGCACGCTCTGCACGAACCCCTGCGTCTGGCGCAGCGCCAGTCCGAACAGCACCTTCATCGTCAGGCAGCACTGCACCGCCGCGTCGCTGTACGTCGCCGGTCGCCCCGGCTTGCCGCTGACCGGCGCAGCCTGCCACGCCATGTCCCGGTCCAGCCACATCGTCAGCGAGCCCCGCGCCCTCAGCGCCTTCGTGTACGGCGCCCAGTTCTTCGTCACGTACTTCTGCTTTGCTGGCTTGCTCATCCTGTCAGCCTACCTCACCGCTCGACCATCGGCCGGCGGGGTGGGTTGTGCAACAAAGCCCCAGAGACATGAGGACGAATATCTACAGCATCAAGAAGGCGATGATGTCGAATTACATGCGGCAGGAAATAGCTCGACCGTCAGTGGGCACGCTCTAAACTGAAGTGCAACACGGCAATGAAAACAACAGGTTGAGCCAATGGGACAAGAGTATTCAAGCCTGAGTCTGGAAGAGCGCACGCAGCTTGGGCTGCTGGTCACGCAGAAGCTGACGCAGCGACAGATCGCCGTGCAACTGGGGCGTTCGGCCTCGACGATCAGCCGGGAGCTGGCGCGAAATCGACACCCGAAGCGGGGCTACCTGGTGGCGACTGCGCAGCAACAGGCCGCCCGGCGCCGGGTGCAGGCCAAGGCCGGGGTGCGCAAGCTCGGCCAGCAGTTCGACACGCCGCTGGGCAAGTGGGTGCGCCACGAGCTTGAGCGGGCCTTGTCACCCGAACAGATCGCAGGCAGGCTCAAGCTGATGAACCCCGAAGACACGACGCAGCGCGTCTCGCACGAGACAATCTACCAGGCGATCTACATGGTGCCGCGTGGCGAGCTGCGCACCGAGTTGATCGGGGAGCTGCGGCGCAGCCACACCAAGCGCATGCCGCGTGCGCGGGGCACCAGCCGCAAGGGCGGCAACATCGCCAACCTCGTGCCGCTGAGCGAGCGCCCCGCAGAGGTGGACGCCCGGCTGGTGCCCGGCCACTGGGAGGGCGACTTCATCAAGGGGGCTCGCAACGCCAGCGCCATCGGCACCGCCGTGGAACGCCACAGCCGCTTCGTGCTGCTGACCCAGATGAATGGCTGCACCGCCACCCACGCCCTCGACGGCTTCACCCGGCGCTTCAACGGCGTCATCCCCGAGCTGCGCAGGAGCTTCACCTACGACCGCGGTTCGGAGATGGCCCGCCACCTGGAGCTGACCGAGGCCACCGGCATGCCGGTCTTCTTCTGCGAGCCCTACAGCCCCTGGCAGCGCGGCTCCAACGAGAACATGAATGGCCTGGTGCGCCAGTTCCTGCCCAAGGGCACTGACCTGTCCACCGTCACCCCGCAGAAGCTCGCCTACATCGAGTCCATGCTCAATGACCGCCCTCGCAAGATCCTCGGCTTCCGTACTCCTCGCGAGGTCTACACCGAACTCGTCCAGACAAAACTCGCCCAGCGGCAGGCGCTTGCCGCCAAAACTGTTGCACTTCAGACTTGACTCCGCCGTGCCGATGGCGTACATTTGAGATGGCTACAAAAGTCCAAGCTCTGTGCTAACTGAGTTCAACTTGCGTAAGTCCTAACAATATAAGGGTTGATTTATTTGTGCGCAATTAATGTAGTGGGAGTTTTGTATGACGAAATGGGATCCAGAGAAAGTATCAAAAGATAGTATCTTTCGTGCCGCATTGATCTGGGATGAGGCGGGATATAGGAATTTTAGGAATTCAAAG
The DNA here is from genome assembly GCF_034519685.1 of Sphaerotilus sp. Classification (GTDB taxonomy): domain Bacteria; phylum Pseudomonadota; class Gammaproteobacteria; order Burkholderiales; family Burkholderiaceae_C; genus Sphaerotilus. The sequence goes on from NZ_JAXHOF010000006.1 coordinate 1,844,046, forward strand.
TTCTATGATGTGATCATTGATGGTAAGCCGTATCCTCCGAAAGCCATTTGTAGTTGTGCGTATGAGTTGTCGACGGGAATATTGATTGCGACTGAAGATTATGGCGGTGCAAAGGAAGGTACTTTTCATCGCCGACTCAAGGATTTGGGGTTTTTGATTGTTGAAAAAAGATCTTCTGAGAAGTTTTATGATGAAGTTTGTTTAAATATGAGGTTGAGTTCGCAAGAGCGTTTGAAATTAATTGCAAAAAACCATGGAGGTCCACCGCAAAAAACTTTGACACAGGTTTATAGGTATGTGAGAAGTTCTTTGGTTGTTGCGGAAAGACTTTTTCTGGCGAATGGAAAATGTGAGGAGTGTGGAAAGAAAGCTCCATTCAAAAGGAAGAAAGATGGTTCCCCATACTTGGAGGTCCATCACATAAAGCCGCTTTCCAGGAATGGGTTGGATACTGTTGAAAATACTAAAGCTGTATGCCCGAACTGTCATTGTGAAATTCATGATCTTATGGGTGTTGATATTTAGGGGGTGCGCAATTAAATTTTTAATAAGCGGGTTCACAGAAGTTCTTGATCTATCTTGACTGATTAACATCAATGTAGGACTTACGCAAGTTGAACTCAGTTAGCACAGAGCTTGGACTTTTGTAGCCATCTCAAATGTACGCCATCGGCACTGACGGTCGAGCTATTTCCTGCCGCATGTAATTCGACATCATCGCCTTCTTGATGCTGTAGATATTCGTCCTCATGTCTCTGGCCAGCGCGGACAGATGGTTCCACGCCAAGATGACACAGGCAATGTGATTCCTCTGCGCCCTGGCAGATCGACACTGGCATTTCTCCATGCCCAGCACCTGCTTGACCTCCCGGTGATACTGCTCGATCTTCCACCTGATCGCGCAGATCTCTCGCGTGTCGTCCACCGAAGTCTGTTCCAGATCATTGGTCACCACCCATTCCGTGCGACCGTTTCCCGTCGCCACCCGAAACAGCTTGACCTTGAGGCTGCCTGGAAACTTGTTCACCTTGACGAGCTTGCCGTGCGCGGCGCCTTGGTCGCTCCACTGCAACTCACTGACGGCCTGATAGGGCGCCTGCGCCTGACTGTCATCGACCAGGCGATTGCTCTTGAGCGGGCAGTAGAAGATCTTGCCCGCACGATGGATGTGCACCATCAGCTCCTTGGTGGCGTACCAGGAGTCCATCAGCACCACGCGGAATGGCAGCTTCTTGCCCGTCATGGCCTCGTCGAACATCTCCTGGACGTGCTGGAGCTTGGTCTTGTGGTCCACCTGCGGGGCGAACACTCGCCAGTCGATGATCCAGTAGCGACCGCTGCGGGGGTTGACGTACAAGCAGTTGACCACACCGATGCCCTTGATCAGGCCATGGGCATTGCCGCTGTACTGCCGCCGCACCAGCTCGATCGCATGGGAGTGGTTCTTGTCCGAGACGCTGTCGTCGAACAGCAAGAAAGCGTTCGGATCAGGTTCGATGGATTTCTCCACCGTACGTATTCAGCCCCCCGGTATTGACACCCGCAAAGCCCTGGGCACGCCGCGTCGAGAAGGACGCAGCGCGAGTTCGAAGATGACCTGAAGGACCGCAGGACCGAGCCTGCGGCCACGCACTCAGCCCGAGGGCACCAGCGAGGGCGCCAGACCACCGGTGAAGTGCGCCTGCATCGCCTGACGCAGATACGCCAGCGCATCACGGCCCTGGCGCTTGCAGCTCTCCACCACCGTGTAGCCCCGGGCGATGAACTCCTCGCCCCGGCGTGATCGCGTCAGCCCCGAGATCTTGCGCTTGAGCACGATGGTGCGCAGCGCCTGCTCGGCGGCGTTGTTGGTCGGCGGCACGGCCGCGTCGCTCACGAACGTCCACAGCGCCGGCCAGAGCTTGAGCACGTTGGCGCAGGTCAGTGCGGTGCGCTGGCAGGCGCCGGCGATGCCGCGCTCCAGCGCCCGGCGCACGTGGTGCTGCACCTGCGCCATCTGCGCGGCGACCTGCTGGTCCTTGCGGTGCCAGCGCCGGAACAGCACATAGCCCAGCCCCAGCAGTCGGCGCCCGATCCGTCCGGCCTGCCCCGCACGTTGACTGATGCGCGTGAAGTCCCGCAGCAGGTGCGCCCAGCACACCTGCCGCTGCGCGGCGTCCACCCAGTCGTACACCGCATAGCGGTCCGTGACCAGCTTGGCCTTCGGGCTCTCGCCCAGCATCTCCTTGGCCACGTAGCGCGCCCGCGAAGACCAGAGCTGGTACACCACCAGCTTGGGCTGCGTCACCGTCCACACCCAGTGCCGCCCCGCGCCTTCTCGCGCGTAGCTGGTCTCGTCCACATGCACCACCGGCGCTGCGGCCAGCGTCTTCACCGCCGCCTGCACCGGCTCCTTCAACGCCTGCGCCACCAGCCCGTGCGCCTGCGAGATCGCCCCCACGCTGAACCGCACCCCCAGCACCTGCGCCAGCAGATCCCGGATCTTGGGCTGCGTCAGGTGGTACGCCGTGCCCAGCAGCCCCACCAGGGCCAGCGCCCTCGGCCCGATCTGTCCGCGCGGCACCCCCGCCGGCAACACCGATGCGTGTGTCTTGCGGCAGTGCCCGCACACCCCGTGGTACAGCCGGTACTCCTGCACCTCGGCCTTCACCTGTGCCGGCACGTCGAACACCTGGTGCCGTATCGGCCGCCCCGCCGCCACCGGACCGCCACACTCGCATGCCGCAGGCGGCGGGCAGTCGTGGATCACGTCCACCTCGGACTCCGCCAGCAGCGCCCGGTACGTGCCCTTGTGCCCAGGCTGCGCGCCCCGCACCCGGCCGCTGGTCCGGCGTTGTGCCCGGTTGCCGCTGTCCCCCGGCCCGTCCGACGATGGCGGCTTCGACGAGTTGCGTGAGTTCAGCTTCTTGTCCAGCAGCGCACTGACCTGCTCGCGCAGCTTCGCCAGCTCCTGCCCCATCTGCTCGATCACCGCGTGGCATTGCTCCAGCGTCTCGGGCTTGTTCGGCACTGCGGTGGCCTCACGGCCAGGGGCTTCGGGTTGGTCCATCCCAGCACTCGGCGGAGTCAAGTCTGAAGTGCAACAGTTTTGGCGGCAAGCGCCTGCCGCTGGGCGAGTTTTGTCTGGACGAGTTCGGTGTAGACCTCGCGAGGAGTACGGAAGCCGAGGATCTTGCGAGGGCGGTCATTGAGCATGGACTCGATGTAGGCGAGCTTCTGCGGGGTGACGGTGGACAGGTCAGTGCCCTTGGGCAGGAACTGGCGCACCAGGCCATTCATGTTCTCGTTGGAGCCGCGCTGCCAGGGGCTGTAGGGCTCGCAGAAGAAGACCGGCATGCCGGTGGCCTCGGTCAGCTCCAGGTGGCGGGCCATCTCCGAACCGCGGTCGTAGGTGAAGCTCCTGCGCAGCTCGGGGATGACGCCGTTGAAGCGCCGGGTGAAGCCGTCGAGGGCGTGGGTGGCGGTGCAGCCATTCATCTGGGTCAGCAGCACGAAGCGGCTGTGGCGTTCCACGGCGGTGCCGATGGCGCTGGCGTTGCGAGCCCCCTTGATGAAGTCGCCCTCCCAGTGGCCGGGCACCAGCCGGGCGTCCACCTCTGCGGGGCGCTCGCTCAGCGGCACGAGGTTGGCGATGTTGCCGCCCTTGCGGCTGGTGCCCCGCGCACGCGGCATGCGCTTGGTGTGGCTGCGCCGCAGCTCCCCGATCAACTCGGTGCGCAGCTCGCCACGCGGCACCATGTAGATCGCCTGGTAGATTGTCTCGTGCGAGACGCGCTGCGTCGTGTCTTCGGGGTTCATCAGCTTGAGCCTGCCTGCGATCTGTTCGGGTGACAAGGCCCGCTCAAGCTCGTGGCGCACCCACTTGCCCAGCGGCGTGTCGAACTGCTGGCCGAGCTTGCGCACCCCGGCCTTGGCCTGCACCCGGCGCCGGGCGGCCTGTTGCTGCGCAGTCGCCACCAGGTAGCCCCGCTTCGGGTGTCGATTTCGCGCCAGCTCCCGGCTGATCGTCGAGGCCGAACGCCCCAGTTGCACGGCGATCTGTCGCTGCGTCAGCTTCTGCGTGACCAGCAGCCCAAGCTGCGTGCGCTCTTCCAGACTCAGGCTTGAATACTCTTGTCCCATTGGCTCAACCTGTTGTTTTCATTGCCGTGTTGCACTTCAGTTTAGAGCGTGCCAGGCAAGCCAATTGTAGGCATATTTAATGAATCCGAACAGCCAGTTGAAACAAGATATTTCAGTGCACATCGGGTGCCGGATCAATCCATGGATCAGAATATGGCACTCAAAACTCAGTTGAGTTTGAAAGTTTCTTTTGCGTAAGTCCTACAATGAAATCAATGATTTAGCGAAATTTTAAGGTGAAGAGCTTCCATGGGTACGCTCAGAGAGCGTATGCCGGTGAGGTGCAAAATACGACATCGTTTTCCTCGATCCGTGCTCATCTTGATATTCCGACTGCAATCATCGGGAACGCCCGCAGCACCTTCCCATCCATCGTCACCAGCGGCACCCCCAGCCGCTGCGCCAGCACCACGAACTCGCAGTCATACGCGCTGCACTGGCTCTCGCTGACCAGCCGGAGCACGGATTCCGAGTCGATTTCGTATTCACGGCCATTCAGCAAGCGCTCAGCGGCGGTCTGCAGCGACAGCGCCTGATCGAACGTCAGGTTGCCGCGCCGCAGATAGCCGGCGAGCAGGTTCCTGAACTCGCTGCGCCACAACACCGGCGCGGCCCAGTCGCTGTCCCGCGCATACAGCGCCTCGGCGGCCGGCGTGAATTCGCTGGGCAGGAAGAAATAGGCCAGGATGTTGGTATCGACGACGATCACGGCCGCCCCTCGCGCTTGAGCGTGTCCACGTCTTCGGCCGTCACCGTGAAATTCAGGCTGGCGCGCAGTTCCCGGATGCGACTCAGTTGTTCGTCCGGGCTCACCCGCCGTGGCAACAGTACCGTCTCCAGGCACACGATCGCCTCGCTGTTCATGCTGCGCCGGTGCGCCTCGGCGGCGGCACGCAGGCGGTCATAGATGGCGTCGGGGATGTTCTTCAGGGTCAAGGTCGCCGGCATGTGAAGCTCCATGGGTGGTTCCAATATGGTTCCATTATGGATCGCGCCGCTCTCCACCGCCTTATCCGCCGATCCCATCCCTGACCCCGCTGGCAACCTCCCGGCTGCGCTGCGGCGGTGTGCCCCAGCCCCTCATGTGATGGAGCACCATGTCCGCCCTGACTGAAGAACAAGCCCGCACGTACATGCACAAGCTGCTGGCCGCGATGGTGCGCGCCGGGGGATCGGACCTGTTCATCGCCACCGACTTCCCGCCGAGCATCAAGTCGCACGGCAGCATGCAGCCGCTGACCTCCCAGAAGCTCAACGCGGACACCACGCACCGGCTCGCCCAGGCGCTGATGAACGACACCCAGCGCGCCGAGTTCGCGGCGGAGATGGAGTGCAACTTCGCCATCTCGGTCCCCGGCGTGTCGCGGTTCCGGGTCAATGTCTACATCCAGCAGCAGAGCGTCAGCATGGTGATCCGCACCATCGCGTCGGAAATCCCGAACATCGACAAGCTCAAGCTGCCGCCCAAGCTCAAGGACGTGGTGATGGACAAGCGCGGTCTGGTGCTGGTCGTGGGTGCCACCGGGTCGGGCAAGTCGACCACGCTGGCCGCGATGATCGACCACCGCAACCGCGAGTCCGCCGGCCACATCATCACCGTCGAAGACCCGGTCGAGTATGTCCACGCCTCGCGCAAGTCGCTGGTCACCCACCGCGAGGTGGGCGTGGACACCAAGTCGTGGCACCACGCGCTGAAGAACACGCTGCGCCAGGCGCCCGACGTGATCCTGATCGGCGAGATCCGCGACGCCGAGACGATGGAGCACGCGATCGCCTTCGCCGAGACGGGCCACCTGTGCCTGGGCACGCTGCACGCCAACAGCGCCAGCCAGACCATCGAGCGCATCATCAACTTCTTCTCCGAGGAGCGGCGCGCGCAACTGCTGATGGACCTGTCCGCCAACCTGCGCGCCATCGTCTCCCAGCGCCTGATCCGCCGCGAGGACGGCCACGGTCGGGCGGCGGCGATCGAGATCCTGCTCAACACGCCGACCATCGCCGACCGCATCTTCAAAGGCGAGTTCAACGAGATCAAATCGGTCATGGCCCGCTCGCGCGAGCTGGGCATGTGTACCTTCGACGCGGCCTTGTACGAGCTGTACAACGAGGGCTTGATCAGCTTCGACGACGCGCTGCGCAATGCCGATTCCGCCAACGAGCTGCGCCTGCAGATCAAGCTCAAGAGCCACCGCGGCGAGCCGCCGTCCTCGGCCTTCATGTCGCTGGACTTCGAAAAGGAACCGACGCCGGCTGAACCCGAGCCCACCGCGGCGGGGGGGCGTTGAGGGGCGGTTCTGGTTATTCGCCGGTCATGTCGCCGGCAGTTCCACCACGAACTCCGCCCCGCCATCCAGCCCATTCCCCGCGAGTAGGCGCCCCCCATGTTGCTCGACGATCCCATAGCTGATCGACAGCCCCAGCCCCGTCCCCTTGCCGACCGGCTTGGTCGTGAAGAAGGGGTCGAACAGCCGCCCCAGGTGCTCGTCCGCGATGCCGGGGCCGTTGTCGCGGAAGGTCAGCCGGGCGGTTGCGCCGTCGAGCGTGCTGGTGATCCACAGCGTCGGCGGCGCGGCTCCGGCGCCGCTGGCGGCGTCCCAGGCGTTCTGGATCAGGTTGAGCATCACCTGCAGCAACTGGCCCGCGCTGCCCTGGACCGTCGCGTCCGGCCCCGGTGACCAGCGCACGTCGAAGCCCGGCGCCGTGCCCTTGCGTACCCAGTGGATCGCCTGCTCGACCACCTCGTTGAGCGCCACCGCGCCGCGCTCGCCCCGGTCCGCCGCCGAGAAGCGCTTGAGGCCCTGCACGATGTCGGCGGTGCGCTGCGCGCCTTCGAGCGTGCCCTCCATCAGCGAGGGCAAGTCGGCCAGCACATGGTCGATGCGCAGTTGCCGGCGCATCGGCGCGAGGTGGTCCACGGGCGTGCCGGCATGGATCTCGCCGAGGTAGCGCCGCAGCCGCTCGGTGTAGCGCTGCAGCGCATGCACGTTGCCGAGCACGAAGCTGATCGGGTTGTTCAGCTCGTGCGCCACGCCCGCCACCAGCCGGCCGAGCGAGGCCATCTTCTCGGAGTGCAGGAGCTGCTGCTGCGTGCGCTTGAGCGCCTCGTGCGCCTCGCGCAACTGGTGGTAGGCGCGCTTGAGTTCGCCCATCGGCCGCCCGACGAAGACCAGCCCGACGCGCCGCCCGCTGGCGTCGAGCCGCGGCGTGCAGTTGAAGTCCACCGGCACCGGCTGCCCGGCTGCGTCGCGCAGCTCGACCTCGATCACCGTGCCGCCGCGCTGCAGAGCGGGCGTGCTCATGGCGTGGCGGATGCGGGCCGCGCCGACCTCGTCCGCCATCAGCGACGTGACCGGTGCGCCGCGCAGCGCGTCGTCGCCGCGCCCGGTCAACTCGCACAGCGCGGCGTTGGTCTCCTCGATCTCGCCCGCGCTGTTGCAGGCCACCAGCACGTCGCTCATCGCGGTCAGCAGGCTGAAGATGAACTGCTGCGACTGCTCCAGCTGCGCGTTTTTCTCCTCCAGCGCGATCTCGTCGGCGACGAGCTGCGAGTAGACCTCGTCCATCTTGTGGATCACGTCCATCCAGGCGCTGTCGTCCACACCGTCCGGGCCATCCGCGCCGGGCAGCGCCGGGTCCGGCAGGCGGGAGAGGGAAGAGGGCGGACGTTCGCGATCGGGCATGGCGTGAGGCCGGGCGGGGTTGTCAATGCACCGTGCAGACCATGCACGGATCGAAGGAGCGCACGATGTGCTGCACCGACACCGGCGAGGTCTCGCCCGGCCGGACCGGCGCGCCTTCGAGCGCGGCCTCCAGCGCGCCGGGCGTGCCGCTGGCGTCGCGGGGCGAGAAGTTCCAGCTCGTCGGCGCGATGATCTGGTAGTGGGCCAGGCGCCCGCCGCGCACGCTGACCCAGTGGCCGAGCGCGCCGCGCGCCGCTTCGGTCAGGCCGACCCCTTCGCCCTCGTCCGGCAGCGGGGCGGCGTGGCAGAACGGCTCGCGCGGCACGATCGCCATCAGCCAGCGCTCCATCATCGGCACCACCCGCGCCAGCTCCACCAGCCGCGCCAGCACCCGCGTGTGAACCGTGCCGCCGACCCGCGCCACGGCGTCGCGCACCAGCGGCTGCCCGTCGGCGAGCTGGCGGGCGAGGGCGCCGGTCTCGACCACCTCGCCGGCCAGCCGCGGCGCCTTGTTCCAGGTGTAGGCGTCGGGCTTGTCGGCGTCGGGCAGCGTCAGGCCGCGGGCCGGGTGGCGCGCCGGCGCGCCGCCGTCCTCCAGCCAGGCGTGGGTCACGTCCTCGGTGATCGCCGACAGGTCGAGCGGCGCCAGCCGGCCCGTGTCGGCGCGCCACAGCCCGCGCGGGAAGGCCAGCGCGCCGTCCGGTTGCCGGTAGGCACCGTGGCTCAGGTAGCGCCCCGGCCCGACGCCGAGCGTGTCCAGCCCCAGGTCCGCCGAGATCGTCAGGAACGCGCGCAGGTCGCCGCCCATCGGCGCCTGGGCGTGCCACTGCTGCAGTTCGGCCTCGCTCGCCACCGCGCCGATGGCCTCCAGCGGCGCGCCGAACAGCGTGCGCTCCAGGAAGCCGCGGAACTCGCGCACCTTGGCCAGCAACCGCAGCCGCTCGGCCGCGTCGATCGCCCGTGCCGAGCCGCCGGGCTCGATGCTGCCGGTGTGCGGCCACTTGCCGCCGAGTGTGCCCAGCAGCGTGAACCAGCGCTGGCGGGCGGCGGTGGCCAGGCGGTGGTGATCGCCGGCGCCGTCCGGCGACAGCGCGGCGAAGCGGCGGCGTGCCTCGGCGTACCAGGGCCGCGTGGCGTAGACCTCGCGGGTGAAGTCCGGCAGGAAGAACAGGTAGAAGTGCGTCAGGTGGTCGGCCAGGTTCTCGCAGGCCAGCATCAGGTTGGTGGCCAGCAGCCCGTTCGGTGGCGGCGTGGTTCCGGCAAGATCAGCCAGCGCCTGCGCCGCCGCCACCGACTGCGACACCGAGCAGATGCCGCAGATCCGCGGCACGATCACCAGCGCGTCGTGCGCCGGGCGGCCGACCAGGATCTGCTCGAAGCCGCGGTACATCGGCGCCGAGACCTCGGCCGAGCGTACCCGGCCGTCGGCGAGGTCGAGCCGGACTTCGAGGTCGCCCTCGACGCGGTTGAAGGGGCCGACGATCAATCGGGTCATGGGCGGAGGCGGGGCGCGCGGGTCATGGGGCGCATTGTGCGATGTGGCATCATCCGGCGCCTTCAATTGAACCTCTCGCACATGGACCTGAAACTGCCCATCGTCATCATCGACGAGCTGTCCGACTCGATCATCAAGTCCACTGGGCTGCTGGACATGGCCAGCGGCGAGATCGGCAATGTCCGCTATGAGGACCATGACCTGGAGGCCGACGGTTTCCCCGCCCACGACGAGGACTACGAGTTCACCTCCGGCCTGCTGACCAACGGCAAGAAGGATGTCGAGTTCAGCATCACGGTGGACGTGATGGCCGCGCGCTACGCGGTCACGCCGAGCGAGCTGCTGGAGATCAAGAGCCGCGCCGCCAAGCTGTTCACCGCCGCGCCGGAATCTGCCACCCCGGAAAAGCCGGCCGCCAAGCCCCGTGCGGGCGGGCGTCGCCCGGCCCGCTGACGCAGGCAGACCGCCCGCCATGCTGCTGTCCGCACGCCGCTGTCTGCCAGGGGCGCTGCTGCTGGCGGCGGTCGCGCTGGGCGGGTGTGTGGGCGCGCCGAGCACGGCCAGCAAGTCCGCGAACCGCGTCTACCTGAACGAGGCCTTCGCCTCGACCGAGACCTTTTCGCGGGTGTTCACCAGCCCGGTGACCGGCACCTGCGAGGCTGCGCGCCGCGCGCTGCTGAGCCAGGGCTATGTCATCACCTCGGCCCGGTCGGATGCAGTCAACGGCCGCAAGAGCTTCCAGCCGGAGGCCGAGGTGCATGTGCAGATCGAGTTCCACATCGTCTGCGTGCCGGAGGTGACTCCGGCGGCCTCGGCCGCCAGCGATCCGCCCTCGACGATCGCCTTCGTCAACGCGGTGCAGGACCGCTATTCGCTGAAGAAGAACCCCAACTCGGCCAGCCTGGGCGTCAGCGCGATCGGTTCGCTGTCGCTGCCGGTGTCCTCCAGCGACGACTCGCTGGTCAAGGTGGCCAGCGAGACCATCCCAGCCGGGGCGTTCTACGACCGTTTCTTCAGCCTGATCGAGCGGTACCTGGACGCACCTTAGGGCGCGTGCCGAGGCCCGCCGGGCATGAATGGTGCTATGGTCCCCCAACGACTGGAGAGCACCATGACCGGTTCACGGGCCCCCTCCGCCCAGAAGGGACGGGACGTGCATGTGCAGCGAACGCACGAAGATCTGCTGCGGGCAGCGTTGCTGCCCACCGTCGAATTCCTCCGGCGACGACGGGCCGACTTGATCGACAGCGCGCTCATCGAGTCCTATGTGGCGCTGAACTGGATGGAATGGCATGGCGGCAGCCTGCGGCTCACGGTCACCGGGCGCAACATCTGCGCGCAACTGACTGTCCGCTCGAAATGACGGTCGGGTCTGCCAATTTGTCAAGATGACATTGCAAGAGTAAACTGCACGCTGGCGCTGCAAAGTCGTTTCGACTCTGCAGCGGTTTTGTTTTTGCGTCGCACTCGCCACTGGCGTGGGTGCCCATTCACTGGCCGTGTCCCTGTCTGTCGGGTCTCGGCGGCCCAAGAGGACACGCCCCGCATGCCGGGATACCTGCTCAAGCACGAGACCATCGCGGTGGTCGGTGCGGCGGCACTCAACATCCGTTCGTTGCTGGACCGTCAGCAGTTCTCCGACCCGGTGGGCGCAGCCGAAAGGCTGGGCATCTCGTCCGCTGCCTGGCCGCTGTTCGGGCTGGTGTGGCCGTCGGGGCTGCAACTGGCGGCGGCCATGGCCATCCGGCCGCTGCTGGCGTCCGAGCGCATCCTCGAAATCGGGTGTGGCCTGGGATTGGCCAGTCTGGTGATGCACCGGCGTGGCAGCGATGTCACCGCAAGCGACTGTCACCCTCTGGCGGGTGGTTTTCTGCGCGAGAATCTGAAGTTGAACGAACTGCCACCAATGCCGTATTGCCACGGGCATTGGGGGGCGCAGGAGGCGTCAACCGAGTTCGGGCCGAGCGTCGAGGGACTGTTCGACCTGATCATCGGCAGCGACGTGCTCTACGAGCGGGACGATGCAGGGGTGCTGTCGTCCTTCATCGGTCGCCACGGGGCTCCCGTGTGCGAGGTGATGATCATTGATCCCAACCGTGGCAACCGATCGCCGTTTCACCGCCGCATGGCGGCGATGGGTTATGCGCTGCACGAAACACCGATCTGCCGCCGCTTGTCGGCGACGGAGAGTGCGTACAGCGGCCGACTGCTGCACTACCGCCGGATCGCTTCGGCAACGGGCTCGCCTGTCGGGCTCGTGTCTTGATCCTGAATTTCATCCATTTCACAGGAGGCCCCGTTTGGCCAAAGAAGAACTGATCGCCATGAATGGCAGCGTCACCGAGGTGCTCCCCGATTCGCGTTTTCGCGTGACCCTGGAGAACGGTCACCAACTGATCGCCTACACCTCCGGCAAGATGCGCAAGCACCACATCCGCATCCTTGCCGGGGATGCCGTGTCGCTGGAACTGTCGCCCTACGACATGTCGAAGGGCCGCATAACCTTCCGGCACATCGAGCGTCGTGGACCCATGCCGTCGCAAGGCGGCGCACGCCGCTGACGTCAGCGGGCCTTGTACAGGCCCGGGCACCAGGGTGCTCGCGGGAAATCTGGAACATTTGCGGTGTGAATTTTTCACATCAGTCAAGATTGCCGGCCTGAATGGGCGTGAAAGTCCCCGTTCGGGGGGGTGTGGAGCAGGCAGGCAATGCCTAGTCTTGGGGGTATCAGCACGGTCTGATTTTTTCAGATCGGTCAAAGTAACCCAGATCGCACCCACTCATGTCCATTTATCACCGCTCGTTCAAGTTGCTCGCTCTGGCCCTGCTCCCGGTGTCGGGACTGGTCCATGCGGGGGGCGCGTCCTTCTTTGACGGCTTCTCCAGCGAGGACACGGTCCGCTGGTCCCGGACCAACGGCGTGTATGCGGGCGAGCCCGTGAACAACGTCTGGCGCGCGGACCACATCGCCTTTGCGGCCGGTCAGCTGGAACTGCGCCTGAACACCCAGCCCTGTGCGACGGCGCCTGAACAGTGTGCCGGTCGCCCATCGGCTTCGGGGCAGCTTGTCAGCAATGACACCTACGGCTTCGGGCGCTACACCGCTGTGCTGAAGGCTGCATCCGGCAATGGCGTGGTCACGGACTTCATGAAGTACACCGGGACAGGCGTCGGTACACCAACCGATCTGGTCGGCATGCACATCCAGGGGGAGGATCCGACCCGCCTGCAGGTGAGCTATTTCCTGTCCGGCACAGGCGCCCAGTACCACACCGTGGACCTCGGTTTCAATGCTTCGGCAGGCCTGCATACCTACGCATTCGACTGGAATGCAGGGTCTCTGCGCTGGTACGTCGACAATGCGGAAGTGTTCAGTGTGTTCGGCGGCACGCTGCCGACGGCGGAAGGCTACATCGTGAGTGACGTCTGGGCGGCCACACCGAGCACCGCCTCCCTGTTTGGGTCCTATACCGGCGCGCCGACCCGGGCCTATTTCGATAGCATCGCGTTCGAGGCGATCGCGGCCCCTGTTCCAGAGCCGACGTCCCTGTTGATGCTCACCGCGGGTGCTGGCCTGCTGGCCTGGCGCCGTCGCCGCGAGGTTCGCGACACCACGCGCGCCGCCTGATACATCGGTCCACCACAACGCAAAAAGCCCTTGAGTTGCTGCTCAAGGGCTTTTTTGTATTTTGTATTGGCTTGCGTTGAACGTTGTGATGGTGGAGAGGAGGAGGATCGAACTCCCGACCTTCGCATTGCGAACGCGACGCTCTCCCAGCTGAGCTACCCCCCCGACACAACAGCCAAAACTATAGCACGGTTTTTGGCAGCCTCTGTTCCCGGGCACGTGCCAGTGCCGCTTCGATGACGGATCGCTTGCGCTCGACTTCTCCGGGAACCTCGGTGTGGCGTGTGAGTGCGTCCAGGTGTTCCAGCTTGTGGCGCGCCTTGTGTTCCATTTGCTCGGCATGCCGAACACCGGCACTGCTGCGCCGCTGGAGTCGATCGAGATAGCGTGTGCGGGCTTGCGAGGCTTGCTGCGCTGTCCAGGCCTGCCAGCCTGTGCGTCCGGGCGTGACGACTTCCAGCGAAATGCAGTCCACCGGGCACGCGGGCAGGCACAGCTCGCATCCCGTGCAGACCGATTCGAGCACCGTGTGCATCTGCTTGTGTGCGCCGATGATGCAGTCGACCGGACAGGCGCTGACACACAGCGTGCAGCCGATGCACCATTGCTCGTCGATGACGGCGACCGTCAAGGGCCCCTCGGTGCCGCAGGTCTCGTCCAGCGGCAGCGCAGCACGTCCGGTCAGCGCAGCCAGCCGGACCACGCCTTCCGTGCCGCCTGGCGGGCAGCGGTTGATGTCGGTCTGTCCCTCCGCGATGGCCTGGGCGTACGCACGGCAGTCCGGGTAGCCGCAGCGGGTGCACTGGGTTTGCGGCAGCAGGGCGTCAATCTGGTCGGCTAGGCTGGGATGCATGGGGCAGTGCCGCGCAGTCATCGCTGCGGCATGAAAAAAGCGGGGCCGGGAATTCCCGGCCCCGCATTGTGTCGCAGAGCGAATTGTCTTCGTGGTCGGATCAGCTGGTCGCGGTGGACTTCTTGCCCTTCGCTGGCGCTGCTGGCGCCGATGCGGCTGGGGCGGCGGCCATGGGCTCAGGCTCTGCCACCACGACGGGCTGCTGATGCTGCAGGATGAACTTGCGCACCTCCGGGTACGCCTTCTCGCGCCAGCGGCGGCCGGAGAAGATGCCGTAGTGACCAGCGCCCTGCACCAGATAGTGCTGGCGGCGGTCCTCGGGGATGCCGCTGCACAGCCCGTGTGCCGCTTCGGTCTGGCCGGCGCCGGAGATGTCGTCCAGCTCGCCTTCGACCGTCAGCAGTGCGGTGGTCTTGATGTCCTGCGGACGCACCAGTTCACCGTTGACGTTCCAGGTGCCGTACACCAGCGAGAAGTCCTGGAACACGGTGCGGATGGTCTGCAGGTAATAGTTGGCGTCCATGTCAAGGACGGCGTTGTACTCGTCGTAGAACTGGCGGTGCGACTCGGCGCTGTCGTCAGCGCCGCGCACCAGGTCGAGAAAGTAATCCCAGTGCGAATTGGCGTGGCGATCCGGGTTCATCGCGACGAAACCCGTGTGCTGCATGAAGCCGGGGTAGACGCGGCGGCCGGCGCCCGGGAAATTCTGTGGGACGCGGTAGATCACGTTCTGCTCGAACCAGTCGTGGCTGCGGTTCATCGCCAGGTTGTTCACCGCGGTCGGGCTCTTGCGGGCGTCGATCGGGCCGCCCATCATCGTCATCGTGCGTGGCGTGAACTCGCCACGCGAGGCCAGCAGCGAGATCGCGGCCAGCACCGGCACCGTCGGCTGGCACACCGAGATCACGTTCACTTCCGTGCCGAGCAGGCGGATGAAGTCCTGCACATAGCCGATGTAGTCGGCCAGGTGGAATTCACCGTCCGACAGCGGCACCATGCGGGCGTCGACCCAGTCGGTGATGTAGACCTTGTGGTCTTGCAGCAGCGTGCGCACGGTGTCGCGCAGCAATGTCGAGTGGTGGCCGGACAGGGGGGCCACGACCAGCACGATCGGCTGCGCACGCATGCGCTCCAGCATCTGCGCGTTGTCGGTGTAGCGCTTGAAGCGCAGCAGGCGGCAGAACGGCTTGGACTGGATCACCTGTTCCTGCACCGCGACGTCGATGCCGTCGACCTGGACCGAGTTGATGCCGAAGGCGGGCTTCTCGTATTCCTTGGTCAGGCGGTGCATCAGGTCAAAGCCGGCAGCCATCCGTTGCGAACCGGGGGCCTGGGCGAAAGGCGACAGCGGGTGGCTGTACAGCTTGCCGGTGGCGCTGGCGAATTCGGCAAACGGACTGAGCAACGCGCGTTGGGTTTCGTAGAGTTGGTAAAGCATTGCGATTCCTCTGACTACCGGGGGGCTTCGTCACCGAGAGGGTGGCGGGCGGTTATGTTGCAGTGCAGCATTGTATGCCTGCGCTGCTTTTTCGGAAGGATGAATCGCAAGTTGTCGTGAATCAAGCCGGCAAATCCCCAAGGTCGGTGCTGCCTGAGACTTGCTGTGCGCGGATCTGAAATCTCGGCGTCAGGAAGCGTGAACGAGGTGTCCCAGAATGAAGCAACCGCAGGCCAACAGGCCCGGCGGTGCGGCGAATCTGTTGGCTCGGTACTACACAGTTCAGCGCAGTTCAGGCGCTGGATCTCATTTCAGTGTCACCTCGACCCGGCGCGCCTCGGCCGCCGAGCCGCTGCCGGTGGATTCGGCCGGCTTGCTCAGCTCCACCTTCTCCTCGGCCACACCCAGTGCCTTGAGGGCATCGCGTACCGCGAAGGCGCGCTGCTTGGCCAGTTCGGCGTTCTGTGCCGGATCGCCGCTGGCGTCGTGGTAGCCGCTGACCACGGCGGTCTTGCCGTCACCGACCGCCTTGACCACATCGGTCAGTGCGGCCGGGGCGCCGTCCGCCAGTGCTGCAGCACCCGAAGCAAAGTAGAACTTCACGATGCCGTTCTCGACCTTGATCGAAGCCGCATCGGCCTCGGCCGCCACCGGTGCCGCGGCGACCGCGGGCGCTGCCTCCACCTTGGCGACCGGCGCCGAGCCCCCCGACAGCAGCGGCACGATCAGCAGCGCCACGATGTTGATGATCTTGATCAGCGGGTTGATGGCGGGGCCGGCGGTGTCCTTGTACGGGTCGCCCACGGTGTCGCCGGTGACGGCGGCCTTGTGCGCATCGCTGCCCTTGCCGCCGTGGTGGCCGTCCTCGATGTACTTCTTGGCGTTGTCCCAGGCGCCGCCGCCGGTGCACATCGAGATTGCCACGAACAGCCCCGTCACGATCGTGCCCATCAGCAGCCCGCCCAGCGCCGCCGGCCCGAGCAGCAGCCCCACCACCACCGGCACGACCACCGGCAGCAGACTCGGCACGATCATTTCCTTGATCGCCGCGCTCGTCAGCATGTCCACCGCGCGGCCGTACTCCGGCTTGGCAGTGCCCTGCATGATCCCGGGGATGTCGCGGAACTGCCGGCGCACCTCCTCGACCACGCTGCCCGCGGCACGGCCGACCGCTTCCATCGCCATCGCGCCGAACAGGTAGGGGATCAGGCCGCCGATGAACAGCCCCACGATCACCATGTGGTTGGACAGGTCGAAGCTGATGTGCAGCCCGCGCGCTTCGAGCGCGTGCGTGTAGTCGGCGAACAGCACCAGCGCCGCCAGACCGGCCGAGCCGATCGCATAGCCCTTGGTGACCGCCTTGGTCGTGTTGCCGACGGCGTCGAGCGGGTCGGTGATGTCGCGCACCGACTTGGGCATCTCGGCCATTTCGGCGATGCCGCCGGCGTTGTCGGTGATCGGGCCGTAGGCGTCCAGGGCCACGACGATGCCGGCCATGCTCAGCATCGAGGTCGCGGCGATGGCGATGCCGTACAGGCCGCCCAGTTGAAACGCCGCCAGGATCGCCAGGCACACGAACAGCACCGGCCACGCCGTCGAGCGCATCGACACGCCGAGGCCGGCGATGACGTTGGTGCCGTGGCCGGTGGTGGAGGCCTGGGCGACGTGCTGCACCGGGGGGTATTGCGTGCCGGTGTAGTACTCGGTGATCCAGACCATCGCCGCGGTCAGCAGCAGGCCGACGACGCAGGCGCCGAACAGCCGCATCTGCGCGCCCGTGCCGCCCAGCGCGTTGTCGGGGACAACCGCGACGGTGACGAAGTAGAACGCCACCAGCGACAGCACGCCCGCGACGATCAGTCCCTTGTAGAGCGCGGGCATCACGTTCTTCATGCCCGGACTGGCCTTGACGACGCTGCAGCCGATGATCGACGCGATGATCGACACGCCGCCCAGCAGCAGCGGATACACCACCGCCGCCATCGGTGCGGCCGTCACCAGCAGCGCGCCCAGCACCATCGTGGCGATCAGCGTCACCGCATAGGTCTCGAACAGGTCGGCGGCCATGCCGGCGCAGTCGCCGACGTTGTCGCCCACGTTGTCGGCGATGACCGCCGGGTTGCGCGGGTCGTCCTCGGGGATGCCGGCCTCGACCTTGCCCACCAGATCGGCGCCGACGTCGGCGCCCTTGGTGAAGATGCCGCCGCCGAGCCGGGCGAAGATCGAGATCAGCGACGCGCCGAAGGCCAGCCCCATCAGCGGCTTCAGCGCCGTGGACAGCCCGGCTGCGTCGGACGTGGCCCCGGCGGTCAGCACCCAGAACACGATGCCCACGCCCAGCAGCCCGAGCCCGACCACCAGCATCCCGGTGATCGCACCGCCCTTGAACGCGACGTTCAGCGCCTCGTTCATGCCCTTGGTGGCGGCCTGCGCGGTGCGGACGTTGGCCCGCACCGACACGTTCATGCCGATGAACCCGCAGGCCCCCGACAGCAGCGCGCCGATGACAAACGCCACGGCCGTCGGCAGGCCGATGAACAGCCCGATCAGCACCGCCAGCACCACCCCGACGATGGCGATGGTGCGGTACTGGCGGGCGAGGTAGGCGGCGGCACCTTGCTGGATCGCGGCGGCGATCTCCTGCATGCGGGCGTTGCCCGCGTCCTGTTTGAGGATCCAGCTTCGGGTGAGGAAGCCGTACAGCACAGCCGCCAGGCCGCACAACAGCGCTGCAATGAGCGCGGTGGTCATGGACATCGGAGTCTCCTTCCTCGTGGGGTGGGTCGTCGAACTCTGCAATCTCTGCACGGGATGTCATTCGCCGAGGGCCGGCGCCTGCGGGCATCGTAGAAGAAGTAAATCGTTAAAACAATCACGCCAGCATGGTGTTTTCCAGCACGGCCCGCACGATTTCGGGGCGGTGTGTTGGTCAACGGTCACCGCAGATCGCTCGCCGCGCAAGGTCGGTGCAAGCGCGCCCCGTAGAATCCCGGGCATTGTTCGTCCCCACTCGGAAAAACTCCCACATGAGCCTGCACAACGTCACCCCCGGCGCGAAAGCCCCCGAGCAATTCAACGTCGTCATCGAGATCCCGATGAACGCCGATCCGATCAAGTACGAAGTGGACAAGGAGAGCGGCGCGCTGTTCGTCGACCGCTTCATGACGACCGCGATGCACTATCCGTGCAACTACGGCTACATCCCGCGCACGCTGGCCGATGACGGCGATCCGGTGGATGTGCTGGTGATCACGCCGTTCGCCCTGACCCCGGGCGTGGTCGTGACCTGTCGCGCCATCGGCGTGCTGCAGATGGACGACGAAGCGGGCGGCGACGCCAAGCTGCTGGCCGTGCCGATCGACAAGATCCTGCCGATCTACACCCACTGGCAGAAGCCGGAAGACATCAACCAGATGCGCCTGAAGGCCATCCAGCACTTCTTCGAGCACTACAAGGACCTGGAGCCGAACAAGTGGGTCAAGGTCAAGGGCTGGGAAGGCCCGGACGCAGCCAAGGCCGAGATCGTCAACGGCATGGCCGCCTACGAGAAGGCCAACGCCGCCTGATCCGGGAAGCCCCGCGAGACAGGAAGGAGCCGGGTACGGCTCCTTTTTTTTCGTCCACGGATCGCCCGTAGACTATCGGGATGAACTGGAACCAAGAGCTTCTCAACAGCGCCATCTGGCTCGGCAAGACCTTTGCCATCACGCTGGTGGTCTTTGTGCTCGTGATGGCGGCGCTGGCGCGCTGGACAGTCTGGGGGCGGCAGTTCTGGTCGCTCAGCGGCGCCTACTTCTCGCCGAAACGGAGCTGGCGGCCGCTGCTGGGGGTGGCGCTGCTGCTGCTGTTCACGCTGTTCTCGGTGCGCATGAACGTGCTGTTCTCGTACTGGTACAACGATTTCTACAGCGCGCTGCAGGCGCTCGACCAGCCCAAGTTCTGGTTCAGCCTCAACCTGTTCGGCATCCTGGCGGCGATCCACGTGGTCCGCGCGCTGGTGACGTCCTACCTCCGCAGCGCCTTCACCATCCACTGGCGCCAGTGGCTCAACGACCGCACGGTGTCCGAGTGGCTCGGCGGGCAGTCCTATTACCTCGGTCGCTTCGCCGAGCCGTCGGTGGACAACCCCGACCAGCGCATCCAGCAGGACGTGACCTCGCTCATCACCACCACGCTGACGCTGGCGCTCGGGCTGGTCAGCGCCGTGGTGTCGATGTACGAGTTCACCGGCATCCTGTGGAACCTGTCGGCGTCGATGACGGTGTTCGGCACCGAGGTGCCGCGTGCGATGGTATTCCTCGTCTATGTCTACGTGATTGCGGCGTCGGTGTTCGCCTTCCGGATCGGCCGGCCGCTGATCGAGCTGAACTTCCTCAACGAGAAGTTCACCGCCAACTACCGCTACCTGCTGGTGCGCATGCGCGAATACGGCGAGAGCATCGCCCTGTACCGCGGCGAGGCGGTGGAGCGCCGGGGCCTGCTGAAGAGCTTCACGGCGGTGATCGGCAATGCCTGGGACACCCTGTGGCGCTCGCTCAAGCTCGACGGCTACAACCTCGTCATCAGCCAGATCGCGGTGATCTTCCCCTTCATCATCCAGGCGCCGCGGCTGTTCGCCGGCACCATCAAGCTCGGCGACGTGATGCAGACCAGCCAGGCCTTCGGGCAGGTGGAGGATGCGCTGTCCTTCTTCCGCAGCTCCTATGACAGCTTCGCGGGCTACCGCGCGGTACTGGACCGGCTGAGCGGCTTCGAGCAGAACGTGGCGGCGTCGGCGAAGCTGTCGCTGCCGGTGGTCAAGGAGAACGCCTCGGCCCTGGTGACCCGTGACCTGACGGTGAATCGCCCGGATGGCCGAGCGCTGCTGACTGACCTGAACCTGACGCTGGCGGCCGGGCAGGCGCTGCTGATCCGCGGCCCGTCCGGCTCGGGCAAGACGACGCTGCTGCGCACGCTGGCCGGGCTGTGGCCGTTCTCGACCGGCGAATCGGAGCGCCCGACCGGCGCGGCCAGCCTGTTCCTGTCGCAGCGGCCGTACCTGCCGGTGGGCAGCCTGCGGGCGGCGCTGGCCTATCCGGCGGACACGGTGGCGGATGACGTGGCGCGGCAGGTGCTGACCCAGGTGCAGCTCGGCCAGCTCATCGACCAGCTCGACGTCGTGCAGGACTGGTCCCAGGTGCTCTCGCCGGGCGAGCAGCAGCGGCTGGCCTTCGGGCGGGCGCTGGCGAACCGGCCGGCGATCATCTTCCTCGACGAGGCCACCTCGGCCACCGACGCCGGACTGGAGCACGCCCTCTACGGCCTGTTGCGCACCCACCTGCCGGCGGCCATCCTCGTGAGCATCGGCCATCGGCAGACGCTGGCCGGGTTCCATGACCAGGCGCTCACCTTCACGGGCGAGGGGCGCTGGGTGTTGGAGCCGGTGGGCTGAACCCGGGGCGGGTCAGTCCTCGCCCAGCCCGAGCGTGTTCGGCTGCCGCTTCTCGATGGCGTATTTGAGCAGCGCGGCAGTCCGGTACACCCCATGCGCGAACTTGCCATACGGCATCGTCGCAAAGAACGCCATCACCACCCCGAGGTGGACCGCCAGCAGCGCGGCCATCGCCCCTGTGTCGCGCCCGACCAGCAGCGCCAGCCCCGTCAGGCTGACGAGGAACAGCAGCACGAGGAAACCCCGGTCCATCGGCCGCTGCGCCGGGTCGCCGTGCAGCGGGTCGCGCCGCAGGTTCAGCCACAGCAGCCCCGCCGGCCCGACCAGCAGCCCGATCCCGCC
Organism: Sphaerotilus sp.; assembly: GCF_034519685.1. GTDB lineage: Bacteria > Pseudomonadota > Gammaproteobacteria > Burkholderiales > Burkholderiaceae_C > Sphaerotilus. The sequence continues at coordinate 1,865,035 of NZ_JAXHOF010000006.1, forward strand.
CAGCGTGCCCAGCAGCACCGGCAGGCTGGTGAGCGGGTAGGGCGCCTGCAGCCCGAGCAGGTAGTGGTAGAGCGTCGCCACGCTGGTCGAGGCAAAACACAGCAGGAAACCGTAGAACGTGGCGTGGTGCCAGCGGCGGCGCCACAGCGTGAAGCGGTCGTCGTCGTTGTTGCAGCCTTGGCCGTGCCCGCCGTCCAGGTATTTCAGCCGCAGCGCATCGTGTGTGGCCTCGGCCACCGCCGCGCCACTCGCTGCCCCCGGTGACACGCCGCGCCAGAAGCGCCGCACCCCCATCGCCAGCGTCAGCACCGCCCAGCCGAACACCGGCGCGAACATGCCCACCAGCAGGTTGTGCGGGAACACGGCGTAGAAGTTGCCCGCCATCGGCGCATGCCAGAGGCCGCCGGTCATCGCCAGCACCATCACCAGGAACAGCGCGAGCCCGCCCGCCAGCGCCAGTGCCACCGTCAGCCCGCTGCGCTGGTAGAGCGCGCCCAGCGCAGGTGGCCAGGCGTGGTCGGCGTAGGTCTGCACGCGCAGCTCGGCCATCGCCTTCGGCACGTTCAGCGCGAATTCGTGCGGCGGCGCGTACTGGCAGGCGTGCAGGCAGGCGCCGCAGTTGTGGCAGAGGTTGGCGAGGTAGTGCGCGTCTGTCGGCGTGAAGTCGAGCCGCCGCGTCATCGCCGGGAACACCGCGCAGAAGCCCTCGCAGTAGCGGCAGGCGTTGCAGATGCCCATCACGCGCGCCACCTCGTCGGTCTGCGGCGTGGCGGGGACGAACTCGCCGCGCCCGAGCGCCAGCGCGTCGCGGGTCAGCGCTTCAAGCGTCTGCATGGACGGCTCCTTTGCGCTGCCCCAGTCCGGCCAGCGCGCTGCGGGCCGCGGAGGTGCCGGCGATGCGACCGAAGGCCGTGCCGATCGACATGCCCACGCCGGCCGTGTAGCCCTGGCCGAGCACGTTGCCGGCCATCATCTCGCCGGCCACGAACAGGTTGTCGCTCGGCCGACCACCAAAATGCACCGCGGCCTGGTCGTCGGTCTTCAGCCCGAGGTAGGTGAAGGTGACGCCGGGGCGCAGCGTGTAGCCGTAGAACGGCGGCGTGTCGATCGGCCGCGCCCAGTGGGTCTTGGCGGGGGCGACGCCGTCGGTGTGGCAGTCGTCGAGCCGGGTGTGGTCGAAGGTGCCGACGCGGCAGGCGCGGTTGTAGTCGTCGAGGGTCTGCATGAAGGTGGCTTCGTCCAGGCCGAGCTGGCGGGCGAGGTCGGGCAGGGTGTCGGCTTTCTTGCCGGGGAACACTGGGGGCATGAACCGCCCGAGCGCCTTGGCGTCGATCACGCAGTGGCCGACCTGGCCCGGCTGCTGGGCGACGAGGCGGCCCCAGATCGCGTAGCGCTTGGGCCAGAAGTCCTCGCCCTCGTCGTAGAAGCGCCGCGCCTCGCGGTTGACGACCACGCCCAGCGACACGCAGTCGATGCGCGTGCAGATGCCGCCGTCGTAGAGCGGGGCGCGGGCGTCGATGGCGACCATGTGCGCCTGCGTGGCGTCGCCGATCGGGTCCGCGCCGTGGGCGAGCATCTCGCGCAGCAGCGTGCCCTGGTTGAAGCGGGTGCCGCGGATCAGGAAGTTGTCTGCCGGCCATTCGCCGCGCGCGTTCTGGCCCCACGCCTCGCGCAGCCAGCCCCGGTCCGACTCGAAGCCGCCGCACGCCAGCACGCACGACCGCGCCGTGATGCGCTCGTCGCCGACCCAGGCCGCAGCGAAGCGGTCACCGTCCAGCTCGATCCGGTCCACCGGCGCCTCGTAGCGGATCTGTACGCCCAGCCGCTCGGCGCTGCGGTAGTAGGCATTCACCAGCGCCTTGCCGCCACCCATGAAGAAGGCGTTGGTGCGCGCCGTGTGCAGCGCCCCCGACAGCGAGGGCTGGAAATGCACCCCGTGCGAGCGCATCCAGTCGCGGCAGTTCGACGAGGCGCGGATCACCAGCCGGGCGAGGTGTTCGTCGGTCTTGCCGGCGGTGACCTTCAGCAGGTCTTGCCAGAACTCCTCTTCCGGGTAGGCCTCGACCAGCACGTCCTGCGGCGCGTCGTGCATGCAGCGCAGGTTGCGGGTGTGGCTGGAGTTGCCGCCACGCAGCGCGCGTGGAGCGGCTTCGAGCAGCAGCACCGACGCCCCGGCTTCGCGTGCCATCAGCGCGGCACACAGCGCGGCGTTGCCGCCGCCGATCACGAGCACATCGACCATCGTGGGCATCCGTTGCGTTTCAGTCGGCCTTGATGCTGGCGCGCTTGACGATCTCTTTCCAGATCTTCTGCTGCTGCGCGATGTAGGCCGCGAATTCGCTGGAGGGTCCGCCGCCACCCGTCGCACCATCGGCGGTGAACCGCTCGGTCACCGAGTTCGACTTCAGCGCCTTCAGCGATTCCTCCTGGAGCTTCTTCACGACGTCGGCAGGGGTGCCGGCGGGCGCCAGGATGCCGTACCACTGCGAAGTCTCGAAGTCCTTGAAGCCCATTTCGGCCACGGTCGGCACGTCTGGCAATGCCGCCAGCCGCTGCGGCGTGCCGACGGCGATGGCGCGCAGCTTGCCCGACTTGATGTGCGGCAGCATCGCGGGCAGCCCGGCCGAACTGGCCTGCGTGCGCCCGGCGAGCAGATCGGTGAGCTGCTGGCCGGTGCCGCGGTAGGGGATGTGGGTGATGAACATGCCCGTGACCAGCTTCAGGTACTCCATCGCCAGGTGCCCCGCGCTGGCGTTGCCGGCCGAGCCGTAGTTGAGCTGGCCGGGGTTCTTCTTCACGTAGGCGACGAACTCCTTGAAGTCCTTGGCCGGCACGTCCGGGTGGACCACGAACAGATTGGGCACCTTGGCCAGCAGCGTGACCGGGATGAAATCCTTGTTCACGTCATAGGGCTGGTTCGGGAAGATGTACGGGTTCACCGCCAGCGAGCCGACGTGGCCGAGGATGATCGTGTGGCCGTCCGGCGTGGCCTTGGCGACCTCCTGCATCGCCGGGATGCCGGCGCCGCCGCCCTTGTTGTCCACGAACACGGTCTGGCCGAGCTGCTTCGTCAGTTCGTGGGCGACGGTGCGCGCGACGATCTCCGAGGTGCCACCGGGTGCGAACGGCACGACGAAGCGGACCGATTGCTTCGGCCAGCCCGAGGCGGTGGCCTGCGCCGTGGCGAGCCCGGGCAGGGCGAGTGCCGCGGTGGCGGACAGGAAGTGGCGGCGGTCGATGGTCATGGCTTGTCTCCTCGTTGTCGTGGGGCGGTCCAGTGTCTGGGGCCCGGCTCGGTTCAGAACTGGTAGCGGCGCAGGCCCCCGTCGACCGGGATCACCGTGCCGGTGATGTAGCTCGCCAGCGGGCTGCTCAGGAAGCACACCAGGTTCGCCAGGTCTTCCGGCTCGCCGTAGCGGCCCGCGGGAATTTCGTTCTCGCACTGCCACTGCCGGTACTCGGGCGTGTAATTGCGGAAGATCTGTTCGGAATGGATGCGCCCTGGCGGGATGCAGTTCACCGTGATGCCGTGCGGGCCGACCATGCGGCTCAGGCCCTTTGCCCAGCTGTGCATCCCGGCTTTTGCGCAGAAGGCGCCGTTGATGTGCTCCGGCTCGCTCTTGCCCGTGATGTTGATGATCCGGCCCCAGCGGCCGGCGATCATCTGGTCGATCAGCGCGTCGCCGAGCTGGCGCGGGCGGTGGAAGTTCAGCGTGATCGCCTCCTGCCACTGCTCCTCGCTGACGCGCAGCTCCTTGAAGCTGCGCGAGCCACCGGCGTTGTTGACGAGGATGTCCACGCGGCCGAGCCCGGCCACCGCGGCGTCGGCGATGCGGCGCGCGGCGTCCTCGGCGTACATGTCCTGCTCGATCAGTACGTCGTCCGGCCCGAGCAACTCCAGGCTGCGTGACCCCCAGTTCAACACCGAGCTTCGCACCGTCATCTTGCGGACCTGCTCGGGCTGGTGGTGGGCGATGGCCTCGGCCGCGAACCGGGACATGAAGCTGGACTTGAGCACCGCCCGGGCCCTGTCGACGCCGACCTCTTCGTACGGCACCGAGGTGAGCAGCAGAAAGCCATCGTCCGGGATGCGGCCGGCACGCATGTTGGCGCGGATGATGCCGGCGGCCTGCAGGATCGGACCTTCGAGGTTGGGGCTGTAGGGGCCGATGATCAGGGCCAGGTTCGGGGTGTGCAGCCAGTCGAAGCCGCGGCCGAGGCAGATCACCCACTCCCGGTGCTCGATGTCGAGGGTGCGGACCCGGCCACGCAGCGTGTGGATGTGGGCCAGGTTGCCGCGCAGCAGCGGCAGCAAGTCGTCGCGCATCCGCGTCGGCATGTCGGGCAGCAGTGCCGCGAGGTGGCGGGGCAGGTGCTCGGTCTCGTCGGGGTGCAGGTCGGCCATGGACAAGGTGCGTCCGTCCGGGGCGTGCAGCATCAGCGCATCCTCATCGGTCTCGAAACCGCAGACCAGCGGATAGACCGTGATGCCGGCCGATCCCGCACCACCGAACAGGATCTGCACCTGGTCGCGGATGCGGAAGGTGTGGGCGCGGGCGTCCTGCGTGCGGTAGTGGAAGCCGGCGCAGCCCCGCCCGGGGTCGCCCTTGGAGTAGTGGTAGGTGATCATCATCAGCATCTGCCGACCCGTGGCGACCACCTTGCTGACGTGGCCGACCAGGGTTTCGCCCAGGTGAGGCCAGCCCAGATCGAACATGCCACCGAGGTTGCGAAAGGGCTGGATGATGCCCGGCGGAGACTGGGTGGCCACCGAGATGTTGATCCGTCCGTCCATGCACTTGAGCACCGTGATGGCGGTCGGGTGCCGGGCCAGATGACACTGGCGTGCCAGCCATGAACCCGACGATGCGTAGTCGCGTGCATGGCGGCGCGCAAGCTCGAAGAGCCAGTCGATGCGCTGCGCGATCGGAGAGCGGGTGATGTCGCCGGTGTCGGCTGCGGAGGGTGGGGGGTCGGAGTGCTCCATGCCGTCAGCATGCGCGCCCGGGGGCAGGGTCGGCAAGGGCTATCCGGGATAGTCCTTGCACGCCCTTGTCAGGGCCGCGGATCGCTGGCTGGCGACATCGCCGACAGCGCCGCGTCCCGCGCCAGACAGGTGCGATACCGTGCCTCGCAGCGGTCCGCGAACCACGCGGTCGTCAGCTTGCGCGTGATCTTCGGGCTGTTCAGGTCGATGTCGGGCAACTGCTCACGGGCGGGTTTCAAGCCGCGCCTGTCGGCGAGCTGGTAGAGGCGCCGGTAGGTCGGCGACTGCTCGAACTCGAAGCGTTTCTCCAGCCGCAGATCCCGCTCGATCTGCGCGGCGTTCACGCCCAGCTCGGCCTGCAGCGCCAGCAGTGCGCGCCACGCCTGGCTCGGCTCGGTGCGTGGTGACACCGGCTCGCCGCCCTTGTAGCGCAGCAGGTCGCCGTCCGGGTCGAGCTTCTGGCCAGTCAACTGGGTCAGCAGCGACTGCACGGCGGCGTTGCGGCTGCTGTAGCGGCCGGCGTTGTAGTCGGCGAAGCGGTAGAGCATGCGGTTGTACGACACGGGGTAGTCCAGCAGCATCGCCGCGCCGAAATACAGCCCGCCGCGGCGCTTGAAGACCTCTTCGCGTGGCGTGCCGGCCGGCCGCCACGGGTAGGGCCGGTCGCGCATCAGCTCGGTGGCGAAGGCGACGCTGACCTGGGTGGAGCCGCCCGTGCGCACCGGGTTCTGGCCACCGACGAGCTGTGCGCCCATCGGGATCTCGCGGATCATGTCCTCGTAGAGCATCGACAGCTCGCGCTCCGTGCGCAGGCGGTCGAGCCGCTGCTGGTAGGTGCGGCCATCCGGCGAGGTCTTCGACAGCGCCAGGTCCATCACGGCTTTCGGGATGCCGAAGCGTGCCCGTTTCTTGTCGAGTTCGGCTTTGGCGATTGTCGACAGGTTGGTCACCGGTGGATCGGCCTGCCAGGTCGATTCCTGCTCGATCACGGCGGCCAGCGCGCAGACCTTGTGCGCCTGCGCCGGAATGGACAGCGCGGCGAAGGCGGTGGCGATGTCGTCAGCCCAGGCGCTGCGGTCGGGGATGTTCGGCGGCAGCACGCGCAGCGCGACGGCCCGCACCTCAGCGGCGCTGACCGGCGGAGGCGCGGGCGGCGGAGGGGGCGCCGGGGGCAGTGGCGGCAGGGCAGGCGGTGGCGGCGGCACGGGGGCGGGCAGCGGCAGCGGGGCAGGGGCCGGCGTCGTGGACGGCGCAGGTGACGGCACCGGCGTGGACGGCAGCGTGATCACCGGCGCGGGCGCGGGGGCCGGCGGCAGGCGGTCGCTGGGCAGCGTCGTGCAGGCGGCCAGGGTGGCCATCACGGGGGCGAGGGCGGCGAGGCGCAGAGGGCGTGTCATGGGCGGCGATTATCCGGGGTGTTCCCCGCAAGGCCACGCGGATTCAGGGTTCGCCCTTGAACGGATTGCGCCCCCGCAGCTCGTCCACATACGCCCCGATCCCGGCGGTCTCCTCGTCCAGAAAGCGCGCCACCGCGTCCGCGAAGCCGGGGTGCCGCAGCCAGTGGGCCGAGGTGGTCTTCACCGGCAGCAGCCCGCGCGCCATCTTGTGCTCGCCCTGTGCGCCGCCCTCGAACCGGGCGAAGCCCTCGCGCACGCACCAGTCCAGCGGCTCGTGGTAACAGGCGGCGAAGTGCAGGTGCGGGACCGACTCAGTGCAGCCCCAGTAACGCCCGTAGGCCACGCGCTGCGCCGGATCGAGCGCCACCAGCGACGCCGCGATCCGCTCCCCGCCGCGCCGGGCGATGAACAGCAGCCAGTGCGCGGGCATCGTGCGCGCCACCTCGGCCCAGAACGCCCGCGTCAGGTAGGGCGTCGAGTGGTGTTCGCGGTAGGTGGTGTCGTAGCAGCGGTAGAAGTAGTCCCAGTCGTCCTCGCCGATCGCCGCCCCGTGCAGCGCCTCGAACGTCACGCCCGCCTCGCGCACGTAGCGCCGCTCCTGCTGCATCTTCTTGCGCTTGTCGCGGGTCAGGCTGGCGAGGAAATCGGCGAAGTCGGCATACGGCTCGGGCGTGCGGTTCGACCAGTGGAACTGCACACCCTCGCGCAGCAGCCAGCCCTGCGCCTGCGCCGCCGCGCGGTCGGCCTCGTCGAGGAACAGCAGGTGCGCCGACGACAGCCCCTGGTCGCGGGCAAAGGTCTCGATGGCCTGCAGCAGCGTGGCCCGCGCCGCGTCCGAGCGCGCCAGCAGCCGGGAGCCGGGCACCGGCGTGAACGGCACCGCGCCGAGCAGCTTGGGGTAATACCGCTGCCCGGCCCGCTGCCACGCATCCGCCCAGGCCCAGTCGAAGACGTATTCGCCGTAGGAATGGCTTTTCAGGTAGAGCGCGGCGGCTGCCTGCAGCGTGCCGTCGGGGTCGGCCAGCGTCAGGAAGACGGGCTGCCAGCCGGTGCGGGTCACGGCGCTGCCGCTGGTGTGCAGCGCGGCGAGGAATTCGTGGCGCAGGAAGGGCGTCGGCGCGGGGCAGGCGGCGAGCAGGGCGTTCCAGGCGTCGGCGTCGAGCGTGGTGGGGTCTTCGTGCAGGGTGAGCGTGGCGGTCATCGGGGCAGGGTCTCCACATCGAACGCGACAAGGTTGCGCTCCACGCGGCTGAACTCGACGCCGATCAGGTGGACCGGCTCGCCCCGGTCGCGGTATTTCTCGGCGTAGCCCTTCGCGCGGATCTGCTCGATGGCGCGGCCTTCCGGCACCAGTTCCACCACCTTGAACTCGAAGATCCACACCGCGCCGCACGCCAGCACGACCATGTCGATGCGACCCTTGTTCGTCGTGTCTTCGACGCGGATGTCCAGGCCCAGCGCGGCGAAGTGGCTGTAGAAGATGCTGGCCCAGTAGCCCTCGAACTGCGCAATCGAGCTGTTGCGGTACCAGTCGTTCGGGATGCTGGCGAAGAAGGCGTGGAACAGGTCGCGCAGCGCCAGCGGGTCACCCGCCTCCAGCAGATCCCACAGCCGGCTGATCTGCCGCCCCGGCACCGACACATCGCCTGAGAGCGACTGCAGCAGCACGTCGTTCAGGCTGGCCTGCACTTCCTGGTTCGGGTACTTGAGCTGGAAGTCGATCTGCCCCGGCCGGATGCGTTCCGACGCGATCGTCAGGTAACCCGCCTGGAACATCAGCGATTCGGTCGGGATCGTGTCCACGTCGAAGGTGGACAGCAGCGTGCCCGACGCCATCATCCGCCCCAGGTTCGGCGTGAACTCGCGGCGCTCGGTCAGCAGTTTCACCAGGAAGGTCGGCGTGCCCGTCTCGAACCAGTACGGCATGAACTGCCGCTTGCGGAACAGCAGCAGCACGTCGAAGGGGTTGTAGACCGACTCGCCGCGCCAGTTGTAGCCGTTGTACCAGCGGCGGATCTCGTCCCGATCGAGCCCCGGCAGCTCGGGCGCGAACACGGTGTCCAGATCCTCGTCGGTGTAGCCGCACAGGGCGCTGTACTCGGGATCGAGCGTGATGTCGGTGAGGTGGTTCAGGCCCGAGAACAGGCTGACCTTGCTGAACTTGGACACGCCGGTCAGGAAGACGAACTTCAGGTGCGCGTCGGCGCCCTTCAAGACCGAATAGAGGTTCTTCAGCCCCTCGCGCATCTCCCGCGCTGTCTCAGGCCGGTCGATGTTGTCGAGGATGGGCTTGTCGTATTCATCGATCAGCACCACCACGCGCTCGCTCGTGCTCGCGTGCGCCTGCCGGATGAGCTCACCGAACTGACCGGCCACGTCATCCGCTTGCGGCCCCGTCAGCACGGGCACGCCCAGCGCCTCGCGGTTGACGCGCAACTGGTCGAGGATGCGTCGATCGAGTTCCGCGCGGCCGTGCAGCACGCCGTCGCCGAAGTCGATCCGGATCACCGGGAGCCGCCGCGACCAGTCCCAGCGCGTCTCGGCCGCCAGCCCGGTGAACAGCACCCGGTTGCCCTCGAACAGCTCCTTGAGCGTGTCCACCAGCAGGCTCTTGCCGAAGCGCCTCGGCCGGCTCAGGAAGAACGCCTTGCCCGACTCGATCAGGTCGATCGCCAGGCCGGTCTTGTCCACGTAGTAGCAACCGTCTTCCCGGATCTCGCGGAAGGTCTGGATGCCGATGGGGAGGCGGCGTCTGGTGGTCATGGTCCTGTTCGTGCTCATGTGCTCAGCGTTTCCACATCGAACGCCACCAGATTGCGCTCCACGCGGCTGAACTCGACGCCGATCAGGTGGATCGGCTCGCCTCGGTCGCGGTACTTCTCGGCGTAGCCCTTCGCGCGGATCTGCTCGATGGCGCGGCCTTCCGGCACCAGTTCCACCACCTTGAACTCGAAGATCCACACCGCGCCGCACGCCAGCACGACCATGTCGATGCGGCCCTTGTTCGTCGTGTCCTCGACCCGGATGTCGAGCCCCAGCGCGGCGAAGTGGCTGTAGAAGATGCTGGCCCAGTAGCCCTCGAACTGCGCAATCGGGCTGTTGCGGTACCAGTCGTTCGGGATGCTGGCGAAGAAGGCATGGAACAGATCCCGCAGCGCCAGTGGGTCACCCGCTTCCAGCAGATCCCACAGCCGGCTGATCTGCCGCCCCGGCACCGACACATCGCCTGAGAGCGACTGCAGCAGCACGTCGTTCAGACTCGCCTGCACCTCCTGGTTCGGGTATTTGAGCTGGAAGTCGATCTGCCCCGGCCGGATGCGTTCCGAGGCGATCGTCAGGTAACCCGCCTGGAACATCAGCGATTCGGTCGGGATCGTGTCCACGTCGAAGGTGGACAGCAGCGTGCCCGACGCCATCATCCGGCCCAGGTTCGGCGTGAACTCCCGGCGCTCGGTCAGCAGTTTCACCAGGAAGGTCGGCGTGCCCGTCTCGAACCAGTACGGCATGAACTGCCGCTTGCGGAACAGCAGCAGCACGTCGAAGGGGTTGTAGACCGACTCGCCGCGCCAGTTGTAGCCGTTGTACCAGCGGCGGATCTCGTCGCGGTCCAGTCCCGGCAGCTCAGGCGCGAACACGGTGTCCAGGTCGTGGTCGGTGTAGCCGCACAGGGCGCTCCAGCGCGGCTGCAGCGTGAGGTCCGTCAGGTGGTTCAGGCCGGAGAACAGGCTGACCTTGCTGAACTTGGACACGCCGGTCAGGAAGACGAATTTCAGGTGTGCGTCGGCGTCCTTGAGCACCGAGTACAGGTTCTTCAGGCCTTCGCGCATCTCGCGGGCGCGTTCGGGGTCTTGGATGTTGTCCAGGATCGGCTTGTCATATTCGTCGATCAGCACGACGACACGCTCGCCATGCGCTGCATGGGCCTGCACGATCATGTCCATCAGGTCGCCGGCCACGTCATCCGGCGGCAGTCTCGGCGGGCGGGGCAGACCCAGCGCGGTGCGGTTGGCCTGCAGGTTGGACTGGACGCGGTAGCCGAACTGGCTCGCCGTGTGGGCCACGCCGCCGCCGAAGCTGATGCGGATCACCGGGTACCGCCGCGACCAGTCCCAGCGCGCCTCGGCCGCCAGCCCGGTGAACAGCGCCCGGTTGCCCTCGAACAGCTCCTTGAGCGTGTCCACCAGCAGGCTCTTGCCGAAGCGCCTCGGCCGGCTCAGCAAAAACGCCGTGCCCGGCGACTCGATCAGGTCGATCGCCAAGCCCGTCTTGTCCACGTAGTAGCAGCCGTCTTCCCGGATCTCGCGGAAGGTCTGGATGCCGATCGGGAGGCGACGGCGGGAGGGTGGGGTGTGCATCGGGGCAGTGTAGTGGGCAGGAGAGACAGACTCGGCCTTCAACCGCGCCCTGACCGCTTCGCCGCCGCCTTGTACACCGCGTCCCGTTCTCGCTTGCCCACCGCGATCACCAGCAGCACCATCACGTTGTCGCGCACCTCGTACACCAGTCGGTATCCGGCATCGCGCAGCTTGATCTTGTAGCGGTCTCGCTGCCCATGCAGGCGTGCGGCGGGCACATGCGGGTTCTCCAGCCGCTCGGCCAGCTTCTTCTTCAAGACCTCGCGCACCGACCCATCAAGCTGCTTCCACTCGGCCAGCGCGACCGGCAGGAAGGCCAGCTCATAGGTCATCGAGCGACACCGGGATCGGTGCTTCGCCGGCGGCCAGACGGGCGGAGACCAGCGCGTTGAGTTCCAGGTCTTCCAGACGCTCCAGCAATGCCTCGTAGGCCAGGGCCGGCACGCAGTAGAACGTCGGCTCGTTGCGGTTGAGGATGACCACGGGAGCGCCTTCACCTGCCGCCACGGTGGCCATCGGGTTGCGCTTCAGTTCGGAGATGCTGGCCGTGGTCGAGGCTAGGATGGTGTGGGCCATGATCGGTTCCGAGGGTGTTGGATGGGGCTGATTCTAGGGTCTGGAACAGGTCATGATGCTGCGGTAGTGCGGTGTGGAGCCAAGCAGCGACGATCATGGCTTGTCTTTGCGGAACCGTTCCCGCATGTCCTTGAGGAACTCTGCGGGCCTCCGCCCCGCCAGCCTCCGGCTGGCAATACAAAAATTCCTGTGCTGGTCTGGCTGGTCAGCAAGCCCGTCGAGCCAGACGGAAGCCGATGCGGCTGCCCCGAACAAGCGGCCCGCTCGCGTCGCGGTCGGCGGAGCGGCAGCGCCCGCCGCCGGAAATCCAGCCCCCGCCGCGAAGCACCCGCCGGCGACTTTCTTGTTTGTCTTGATGGACAACTGGATTTTCCACCGTCCCTTCAGGATATTCAGCGTACTCGTCCACACACCACTCCCACACGTTGCCGTGCATCTGGTACAGCCCCCATGGGTTGGCCGGCAGCGCCTTCACTGGAACTGTCTTGTTGCGGTACTCACCCTTCTTGCCGCCTGCATACGGATAGTTCCCGTTGTAGTTCACCTGATCTGTGGTGATCTGCTCGCCAAACGAAAACGGTGTCGTCGTCCCCGCTCGGCAGGCGTATTCCCACTGCGCTTCGGTGGGCAGCACGAGATCCAGACCCGGTGCCAGCGCGTTGAGCTTCGGGAGAAACTTTTCGGTGATGTCCAGCCAGCTCACTTGCTCGACCGGGTTTTGCGGATCGTCCTTGAACCCGCTGGGGTTGTCACCCATCACCGCTTGCCACAGCGCTTGTGTGCAGGCGGTATCCGCGAGCCAGAACCCTTCGGTCAGCACGACACGGTGCTGACGTTCATCGTCGGATCGCTCTGCCTCGCTCTCGGGCGATCCCATCAGGAACTCCCCCGGCGGAATCCAGCGCATCACCTGCCGCACCCCCGCGACCTCGAACGCCTGCCACAGCCCGGTGCGGTCTTCGCCGTAGGTGCAGGCCCAGCGGAAGGGGATGACGGGTGGGAGCTGATTCAATGCAGGCATCGCTGCAGTGTCTTTCTCCCCTCTCCCGCCAGCGGGCGAGGGGGGCAAAACCATGGCGGCGTCACTTCTTGTCCTTCTTGTTGCGCAGGCCAAAGCCCATGCTCAGGTTCGACCACAGCGTCGATGCCGTCTTTGTCCAACTCCGGGATTCGTTCGGCTGCTCCGTCCATCCAGCCCCCGGCTGTTCAGCCACTCGGGCCAGACGGAGGCCGATGAAGCGGTCGCGAAGACCCGGTACGAACGCGAGGCGGCGGGCGGAGCGGCATAGTCCGCCGTCGCTGAGCCAGCACCCGCCGCGAAGCACCCGCCGGCTACCTTCTTCTTTTTTGTCCTGATGGAAAACTGGGTCTATCGAGGTTCCTTCGGGATACGCAGCCAATTCGTCCAGGCACCACTCCCACACATTGCCTTGCATCTGGTGCAGCCCCCACGGGTTGGCGGGAAGCTCCCTTACCGGCACCGTCTTTCCGCGCTTCCCATCGAAATTCACCTGCTCCTGATTGATCTCGTCCCCGAATGAATACCTTGTCTGGGTGCCGGCCCGACAGGCGTATTCCCATTGAGCTTCCGTCGGCAACGTCAGGTTCAGCCCCGGCACCAGCTTGTTCAGGCGCGGCAGGAACTTCTGCGTGATGTCGTTCCAGCTCACCCGCTCCACCGGGTTTTGCAGGTTGTCTTTGAAGTTGCTCGGGTTCTCGCCCATCACTACTTCCCAGAGTTCCTGCGTACAGGCGGTGTCGGCGAGCCAGTAGCCTTTGGTGATCAGGACAGGGTGCTGGCGTTCGTCGTTGAAGCGATCGATTTCTTCTTCGGGAGAACCCATCAGGAACTCGCCGGGGGCGATCCAGCGCATACGCTGCGTGACACCACGAACCTCAAACTCGTCCCATTCACCGAACTCGTCAGCCCCGAAACGGATTGCCCATGGAGGTTTGACAATTTGGTGCGAACCACGCACAGATCGCCAAGCCCCATTCGGAATGACAAAGCCACTCGCGCCGACACCACCGACTACTTCGACACGCTGCCTTGGCACCCAGATCAATTCGCGACCTTCGACAGTTCGGCCAGCCCATCGATCTTGATCGAACTCGATCGACTCAGCCCACTCCGGCCGAACAAACGATTCCACCCGCACACGATCCGTCCCCAAGCGAACCTCAAACCCCGCGCGACTCGACCGCTCCACCCGATCCCCGACCCGCCGGACCTCTGCGCCGTCCACCTGCCACAGCGGCACCCCTTCCGTGCGATGCAGCGCTGCCCCTGTGACACCACCGGCCTCAGCCAAGTCCACACGCACCTCGACGCCCTGGCCGCACTGCTGGACCCGCAGTTCCAGCGCCTGTGTCCCCAGCATCGGCCGCATCAACCCGCCGAGCCGTTCCAGCCGCAGCCCCGCCGGCAGATGGGCCTCGTCCCTCGGCTGCGCGCTTCGCCGCCACGCCATCACCCACGCCCGCTGCACCGCCTCGCTGCCCTGCGCCAGCAATGGCGCACTGCGCTCGCCAAAGTCGAGCAGATGCGCCTCCAGCTCCCGCGCCATCCTGTCGTCGCCGGCTTGCAGCCGCGCCCCGGCCTGCGCCATCAGCCACTCCGTGGCCAGAACCGCTTCGTCCAGCACCGGCCGCAGCCGCGTCCCCGCCGGTACATGGCGCGACACCCACAACACGTACTCGGCCCGCACCAGCGGCGACATCGACGCCAGCTCCGCCAGATGCACCTCGATCACCGCCTCGCGCAGCGCAGCCGGCCACGCAGCGAAATCGGCCTCCGCGGCCGGGCGCTGCTCGGTTGAAAGCGCACAGGCGTTGATGTTCGACACCACCCCGGCGTCATTCCAGAGCTGCGCCTCGGCCGCAGCATCCAGCCACGGATACCACGGCCGCACGGCCTGCCGCAAGCGCCGTAGCAACCCCGGCCGCACGTAGGTGTTGCCAAAGATCGCCGCCCGCAGCCCACGCACGGGGTCTTCCAGCGCCTCCGCCGGCATGGCGACAGGCGCCGCGGCCGTGTCGCCCTCCATCGCCACCACGTCGAACACCCGCGCCACCTCCGGCGCGACTCGCTGCACCGAGGCCGGCAGCAACAGCAGGGGCCGCTGCCCCGCCTGCATCAGCGCCTGCCCTCGCTGCACCCAGCGCTCCATCGCCGCCTCACCCGCTTGCGCCAGCAAACCCGCATCGCCCAACAGCACAACCGGGCTGCCATCGGTCCGGATCTCCGCGGGCCGCCCCCGCACATCCCGAATCCAGTGCGGCGACCCGTCGGCGCGCAACAGCCGCCGCCGCGGTCCGAGCCAGCGTCCGAGCCGGTCGAGCACCGGAATGAAGTCATGGCGCAGCGGCCCGAGCGTGGCCGACGCCTCGATCACCACCTGCACCGCACCGGGCAGCCGCGCCTGCCGGGTCGGCGGCAGCCGGTGCAGCGGCCGGCCATCCGCGATCCAGCGTACCGCCGCCAGTACATCCAGCCGATCCGTCTCGACCCCGCGCACCAGGTGGCGCCGCAGCCGAGCCATCACCGCCCTCGACGCCATCAACGGGACTTCGCGGGGCGGCGGGGCGGCATCCGGCGGCGAACAGAACACGGCATCGTCCACCGATTCGACCGGGTGGGGATCCTCCTCCGAGGGTTCGTGCTGGATCTCGGTGATGCGCCAGAATACCTGCTGCTCGACGGCTACCGCCGGCAGTGGCGGCTCAGGCGGTTCCAGTCGGGGCGCCACCAACGGCTGATCAGTGTCGGCCGCGATTTCCTCGTCGGCCGGCGGCACCTCTGGCGCGGCACGTCCGAAATACTGCAAGGCCAGCGCCACCGAATCCCGCTCATGCGCTGCCAGCGCGTGCCAGGCGCGCAGCAGATCGCCGTCGTTCAAGCGCGGACGTCGGGCCATGGCGTCAGCCCGTCAGCGCGGCGCAGCCAGCGTCTTGTGGAAGGTGAACTGCTCCAGCAGGTCGAGCTGCTGTTTCTGCATGGCAGCGTCCCCCGGCCACAGATTGGCCAGCGCCCCCGCCAGATCGAGGAACTCGGCGGTGCCGGGCCGGTACTCGTGGCGCCGCCGCCCCTCCTCGCGCTGCGACCACAGCCGCTGCGCTGCCCGGTCGAGCACCTCGCAGCGACCCGCCCAGAATCGCTGGTGCCGCTCGCCCATCTCCCGCATGTACGTCAGGAACGCCGCTTCGGTCTCAGGCAACTCCAGCTTCAGGATCAGACAGCGGCGCAGGAACGCCTGCGGCAGATCGCGCTCCTCGTTCGTCGTGATGACCACGAGCGGATGCCGGCCCGGCGAGGCCGTCACCTCGGCCGCGGCGAACGGCAGGCGAAAGCCCCCGTTCGCCAACACCTCCAGCAGCGCGTTCGGCAGGTCCGGGTCGGCCTTGTCGATCTCGTCGAGCAGCAGCACCGGGGCGCGGCCGGTGTCTGGGGTCCAGCCCTTGGGTGTGCTGGGTTGCCGGGCCTGGTCGATGTCGGCCGCCACGCAGTACGCCTCCATCTGCCGGCACGCGCTTGCCCAGTCGATCGCCCACCACAGCGCCTGCGGCTCGATGTACGCCGATTCGGGTCTGAGTTTCTGACCGGACTGGAGCACCTGCGCATCGCCCAGCCGCCGTACCGCATCCAGCCGCCACATCAGGTCATGCGCCTGGGTGCGGCTGTCGATCACGGCCGAGACGAAGGGCCGTGCGCCCGCAGCAGCAGCAGCGCGGGCGGCCTGGCTCTTGCCGACACCAGGCGCACCACGGATCAGCAGCGGCCGGCCACATGCTTCGGCCGCACACAAGGCCGTGGCCGCCAAGCCGTCGGGGGCGAAGCGGTGGATGGTCTCGGGCCAGGTTTCCTGGGCAGGGATGAGGATGTCGGTGTCGGTCGGGTAGACCGGAATGTCGGGGTGGGAAACAGTCATCGAATCCTCTGTATGGCTTCCAGGCACAGCAGCAACGATTGCAGCAGCTTGCCCTCGGGGATCAGCAGCATCGGCGGTAGATCGGAGGAGCGCTGGCCGGTTCGCGCCACTGCTTGGGCACTGAAAAGCCCTGCAAGCCGCTGCAACTCACCCACCTGGTCCAGACGCTCTGCCTTGCCGGCAACGATGAACGGCATCCCGTCCTCGGTCGCCTCTTCGATGCGGTACTTCAGATCGTCCAGTGCGTCTTCATCCAATGGCGCCTCACCTTGGGGCAGCGCGAAAACCTGAGCATAGAACTGTCGGCCGATATCCTGCCGCCGATCCGGCCCACAGCCCGGCGTCAGCGCCTGTTCGACGTATGCCGTGCGTCGGGTCCGAAATTCGTGATTGCTCAGACCATCCACGGTGAGGCCGACCTTGCGGCCCTTGGCCAGCACCAGGCAGATGGCCGCCAGACCTGCCGACTTGAACGGGGCGATTTCCTGCGTCCTGGCCCACGCCATCAACGCCTCGCGGTCGAAGGCCAGCTCGACCACCTCACCGATCAAGGTCAGGCAATCCTCTCGAAGCCTTTCCGGGTACTGCTGCTGCCCCTTTCCTGCGCTGTCGATCAGCGAATCCATCGCCCGTTTGAGATCGCCCAGTGCCTTGTGCAGCATTGCTGGCCTCAGGTTGTCACGTCCCCAGGACAGCGCACCCAGGGAAGGCCGCTCCCGGATCAAGACCTCTATCCGCGCCAGTCCTTCGGCGAATTGCTGCTCCAGATGCGACGAGCCACAGACCCAGCCTGGAATGAGGCGCCGTAGCCAGTCGTGTAGATCATGAACACACACCGCCCGCGCCAGCGGCTGGCCCGGCATGCGTCCGAACAGCAAACCGACAACCTCACCATCAATCGCAATGATTCCGCCAGAGTGACCCTGCGCCGTTTCCGGAGACAGCTCCCACTCTTGGTGGGTGGTGTCATGTCCACCAATCTCGTAGTTGCCAACGCTGTAGAACTCGCGCAGCTCAGGGCTGACCACATGCAAACACACCCGCGCCCGTGTCAGCGAGCGATGTGCTGACATCAACCAAACCGGCGGCAATGGATCGGGCCAAGTCACCGACAGCCGGGCGATGGCCGCGTCGTGGTGCGGATGGGTGCCATGCAGATCAGCGCGGAGCCGGTGGGCGTTCTTGCAGGAAGCGTCCCCCACGTAGATCCGCTGTCTCAGATCCTGGCCAGTCCCCCAGCAGTCCACGAACAAGTGCTTGACCGTCAGCACATGCTCCCGATCCAGCAGGCTCGCCGACCCTAGAAAGTCATCCCCGTCCGGGCTGCCCCAGACCGACAGGATCTTGGGCGGTAGTGGCATGGGCTCACGCGCCCGACTTCTTCCACTTCGCCGTGACCTTCACCGAGGCATTGGCTTCCCCCTTGGTGATGCACGGAATGCCCGCCTGGCCCTTGAAACCGATGTTCAGCTCGATCGTCCATTCATCCGGCGGCAACTCCTTCAATGCAGAGTGCATCGGCCCGGTGATCGATTTGATCGCAGCACGCAATTGGTCGCCGACATCACCAAGCTTCTCGGCCACCCCGGTAGGCTCCACGTTACGGCGCTGGCCGATGCCGCGGGTGCCCGGTGCGGTCGCATCGGCCGGCACTGGCAGGTCCAGCGCCTCGACCTCCACATAGACCTGAACGCCATCGATCGTGATCAGTTTCGTCGTGCTCATGATTTCCCCATGACTGTCTTGTTTGAACGGCCGGTCAGTGTGCCGAATCGGCGGCGACCATCTGTAACAAATCTATTGAAAAAGATATCATGCACCCGGTATATCTCGGGACTAAGGAGTCCACCCATGACCACCGCCAGAGTCTTCATGTCCGGCCGCAGCCAGGCCGTGCGCATCCCCAAGGATCTGCGCTTCGACACCGACGAGGTCTACATCCGCCGCACGCCCGAAGGTCTGCTGCTGACCCCCAAGCGCGGTCAGCGGCTGGGCGACCTGCTGGCCGAGGCGTTCGACCGCCTGCCGGTGGACGACGACGGCAGCTTCACCCGCCCCGACCAAGGTGAGTTCGAGCGCAGCAGCGACCTGTTCGGCACCGACCACGGCACTCCGCGATGATCCTGCTCGACACCAACCTCTGCGTCTACGTCATCAAGACGCGCCCGCCCGAGGTGCTGGCCCGCTTCAACGATTTCGAGCCGCAGGATCTGGCGGTCAGCGTGGTCACCGCGATGGAATTGCGTGTTGGCGCCCTGCGCGCCAGCGGCACCCACTACGCCGGCCGGGTCGATGCGCTGCTGGGTCAGTTGTCCGTGCAGCCCCTGGGCGCAGAGGTCGTCGATTTCTATTCACGAACCAAGGTGGATCTGCAGCGCCGAGGCGAGCGGATTGGCCCGATGGACCTGCTGATCGCCG
Source organism: Sphaerotilus sp. (assembly GCF_034519685.1). Classification (GTDB taxonomy): domain Bacteria; phylum Pseudomonadota; class Gammaproteobacteria; order Burkholderiales; family Burkholderiaceae_C; genus Sphaerotilus. Next base: position 1,883,696 of record NZ_JAXHOF010000006.1, read on the forward strand.
TCCATGCACTGAGCCTTGGCGCCACGCTGGTGACGAACACTGAGCGGGAATTCCGGCGCATCGCCGGATTGCGCGTCGAGAACTGGGTGAGGGCAGAGGGGTAGCTTTTCTATTCATCTTCTATTCGTCTTCTATTCACGCCGCCATTCAATGCCCTTGCCATGACGCATTCAGGAGCCTCCACCGTGACCCTTCGGGATTCGCAAACGCCATCGCCGTTACCGTTGCCCTTCTTCAACCTCTACACCCACGGCTTCGCCCGCGTCGCCGTCGCCGTCCCCGTGTGCCGCGTCGCCGACCCGGCGCACAACGCCCAGCAGACCATCACCCTGCACCGCCAGGCCGCCGAGCAGGGCGTTGTGCTGGTGGCCTTCCCCGAGCTGGGCTTGTCGGCCTACACCTGCGACGACCTGTTCCACCAGCGGGCGCTGCTCGACGGCTGCGAGGCGGCGCTGGCCGAGGTGGTCGCGGCGTCGGCGGGGGTGAATGCGGTGGCGGTCGTGGGCCTGCCGCTGCGGGTGGACCACGCGCTCTACAACGTCGCGGCGGTGGTCCATGACGGCCGGCTGCTGGGTGTCGTGCCCAAGACCTTCCTGCCCAACTACGGCGAGTTCTACGAGGCCCGCCAGTTCAGCCCGGCCGAGCACGCCGTCTCCACCGAGGTGACCGTGTGCGGCCAGACGGTGCCGTTCGGCGCGCAGGTGCTGTTCCGCACGCCGCTGTTCACCTTCCACGTCGAGATCTGCGAGGACGTGTGGGTGCCGATCCCGCCGTCGTCGTTCGCAGCGCTGGCGGGGGCGACGGTGCTGGTGAACCTGTCGGCGTCGAACGTCACCATCGGCAAGGCCGAGTACCGCCATGCGCTGGTGGCGCAGCAGTCGGCGCGCTGTGTGGCGGCCTATCTCTACAGCTCGGCCGGCTACGGCGAGTCCACGACCGATCTGGCCTGGGATGGCCACGCGCTGGTCTGCGAGAACGGCGCGCTGCTGGCCGAGTCCGAGCGCTTCCGCGCCGACGCCCAGCTCGTCACGGCCGACGTGGACACCGAGCGCCTCTCGCGCGAGCGCATGCGCCAGACCAGCTTCGCCGCCAGCGCCGCCCGCCACCGCGCCGAGGTGGCGGCGTTCCGCACGGTGGCCGTGGCCCTGCAGCGGCCCGGTGCCGAGCGGCTGCCGCTGCAGCGCTGGGTGGACCGCTTCCCCTACGTGCCGTCCGATCCTCGCATCCGGGACGCCCGCTGCGAGGAGGTGTTCCAGATCCAGGTGCAAGGTCTCGCCAAGCGGCTGCAGTCTTCGGGCGTGAAGAAGCTGGTGATCGGTGTGTCGGGCGGGCTGGACTCGACGCACGCGCTGCTGGTGTGCGCGCGGACGATGGATCGGCTCGGCCTGCCGCGCACCAACATCCTCGCCTACACGATGCCCGGCTACGCGACGAGCGGGCGCACGCTGGACCAGGCGCTGCGGCTGATGGCGTCGATCGGCTGCACGGCCGAAACGATCGACATCCGCCCGAGCTGCCAGCAGATGCTGCAGGACATCGGCCACCCCTTCGCCGACGGCCACCCGCAGTACGACATCACCTTCGAGAACGTCCAGGCCGGCGAGCGCACCAGCCACCTGTTCCGCCTGGCCAACCACCACGGCGCGATGGTGGTGGGCACGGGCGACCTGAGCGAGATGGCGCTGGGCTGGTGCACCTACGGCGTGGGCGACCACATGTCGCACTACAACGTCAACGCCAGCGTGCCCAAGACGCTCATCAAGCACCTGGTGCGCTGGGTGGCGGGCCAGGGCGCGTTCGGAGCGGACTGCAGCCAGGCGCTGATCGATGTGGTGAACACCGAGATCAGCCCGGAACTGGTGCCTGGCAACGCCGACGGCCAGCCGCAGCAGTCGAGCGAGTCGAGCGTCGGCCCCTACGAGCTGCAGGACTTCCACCTCTACTACACGCTGCGTTTCGGCTTCGCCCCATCGAAGGTGGCCTTCCTGGCGCTGCACACCTGGGGCGACGCGCAGACCGGCCGCTGGCCCGAGGGCATCGGCGCGCACAACGCCTACCCGCTGTCCGAGGTCAAGCGCCATCTGCGCACCTTCCTGTGGCGCTTCTTCAAGACGAGCCAGTTCAAGCGCTCGTGTGTACCGAATGCGCCCAAGGTCGGCTCGGGCGGCTCGCTTTCGCCGCGCGGCGACTGGCGCGCGCCAAGCGATGCAGAAGCCACGGTCTGGCTGGGCGATCTGGACCGCGTGCCCGACTGATTCGCCATGCGCGGCCACAATCGGCGGCTCCCTTCGTTGCCCTTCGTTGCACTGGACCCGCATGTCGCCGCGCTCTCTCACCTCCCTGGCTGCCGCACTGGTGGCGTTGACCGGCTGTGCCCACGGGCCGGCTGTGACGGCGTCGGCGCCGGGCGCGGCTCCCACCGCTTCCGCTGCCAGCCGCCCGTCCAGTGCTGCCAGCGCACCCGCAGGCGCCGCATCCGGTACCGCACCCGCTGCCGGTGCACCGGCCGCTGCGACCCCGCCCGTCGTCCCGAATCCGCTGCCGCCGTTCGCGCTGGTGACCCGCGACGCCCGCCGCTTCGGTGGGATGATCACCGCGTGGCAGAAGGACGAGAAGGTCTGGCTGGAGCTGTCGCCGCATGATTTCAATGTGCCGCTGTTCCTGTCGCCCAAGCTCGCCGGCGGCATCGGCGAGGGCGGGGTGCTCGGCGGCCTGATGGGCGGGCGCACCGGCGCAGGCAAGGCGCAGTGGGTCGAGTTCCGCCGCATCCACAACCAGGTGCAGCTCATCGCCCGCAATGCGCAGTACGTCGCCAAGGCCGGCACGCCCGAGGCCCGCGCCGTGGCCGCCGCGTTCTCGCCCAGTCTGCTGGCCAGCACGGTGGTCGCCAGCCAGCCGCACCCGGACCGCAAGACCGTGCTGGTCGATGCCAGCGCGCTGTTCCTGGGCGACATGCTCGGCATCGGCGCCCAGCTGCAGCGCACGTACCGCCAAGGCTACAGCCTCGACCCGCGCAACTCGGCCATCACCGCGGTGCGCGCCCAGCCCGACTTGCTGGTCGTGCAGGTGCAGAGCCATTTCGCCACCGCCGCGCTGAGCGTCGGCCAGCCCGGCGCGCCCGTCGTCCCGAGCGTGCCGAAGACGCTGCCGGACGCGCGCAGCCTCTTCGTGCAGTTGCACTACTCGCTGTCGCGCCTGCCCGACAAGCCGATGGCGCCGCGCGCCGCCGATGCCCGCATCGGCCATTTCCTCACCACTGTCGACGATTACAGCGACGACATCGCCCGCACCCCGCGCCTGCGCCACATCCACCGCTGGCGCCTGGAGAAACAGGATCCGGCCGCTGCGCTGTCGCCGCCGGTCAAGCCGATCACCTACTGGATCGACCGCAGCGTGCCCGAGCGCTACCGGGCGCCGATCACGGCCGGCATCCTGGAATGGAACAAGGCCTTCGAGCCGCTCGGTTTCAAGGACGCCATCGTCGTCAAGGTCCAGCCCGACGACGCGACCTTCGACACGCTCGACACCGGTGTGGCCTCGGTCCGCTGGATGACCAACGCCAGCGCGATGTTCGGCGCGGTCGGCCCGGTGCACGTCGACCCGCGCAGCGGCGAGATCCTGGACGCCGACATCGCCATCGAGAGCCTGAGTTCACGCGCCATCCGCACCTTGCAGTCACAGATCCTGGCCCACCCCGGCGTAGACGACTGGCTGGCGCTGATGCAGGCCCGCGACGCCTTGCGCGAGCGTCCTGGCGCTGCGGCATCGGCCGGTTTTGCCCGTCCGTTCGATCTGCATGCCGCCTGCGAACACGGGGATCTGGCGGGCGAGCAGCTGGGCTATGCGCTGGACGTGCTGGCCCTGCGCGACGGCGCCGATCCGGCCGGGCCTGAAGCGACGGCCTTCGTCGAGGCCTACCTCAAGGATGTGACGATGCACGAGGTCGGCCACACGCTCGGCCTGCGCCACAACTTCCGCGCCTCGCATGTCTACAGCGAAGCGCAGCTCTCCGACCCCGAGTTCACGCGCACCCAGGCGCTGTCCGGCTCGGTGATGGACTACTCGGCGGTGAACCTGCCGGGGCGCGGTCAGCCCGCCGTGGCACCGTTCCTGACCACGCTCGGCCCCTACGACCTCTGGGCGATCGAGTACGCCTACCGCCCGCTGCCCGCCGAGCAGGAGACCGCCGAGCTGGCGCGCATCGCCGGCCGCAGCAGTGAGCCGGCGCTGGCCTACGGCACCGATGAGGACAACCTGTTCGGGCTCGACCCGGAGTCGCTGCAGGGCGACCTGGGCAGCGATCCGGTGGTGTTCGCGCGCAAGCGCATCGCCATCGCGCGTGACCTGCTGCGCCGGCTGGAGGCCCGGCCGGTGGCGCAGGCGGACCATGCGACGCTGCGGCGCGGTGTGGGCTATGCGCTGCGCGACGTGGCGCGGGTCAGCGGCACGCTGCTGCGCCAGATCGGCGGGCTGCGCACCCTGCGAGACGGTCCCGGCACCGGCCGTGATCCGCTCACGCCCGTGCCCGCCGCCCAGCAGCGGGCGGCCCTCGACACGCTCGCCCGCGAGGTGCTCTCGCCGGACAGCCTGGGCGTCTCGCCGGGCCTGCAACGCCGGCTGGCGCCGGACTATCTGGAGCGTGCCGATGCCCTGTTCGCCGGCGGCACTGCCGTGGCGACGGACTTCCTGCCGCAGACCCAGCTGTCGGACCTGCAGCGCGGCGTGCTGGCCCAGCTGATGAGCGAGGGGGTGGCCGTGCGCCTGCTCGACGGCGCCGCCAAGGCGAGCGAGCCCGCGCAGAGTCTGGCGCTGGCCGAGCTGTACCGGCGCATCGACGCCGAGGTCTGGGCCGATCTGGCGCCAGGGCGGGGCGACATTCCCGCCCTGCGCCGCGCGCTGCAGCGCGACCACACGACCCGCCTGATCGGCACGCTGCTGCAGCCCGCACCGCTCGGCCGCGTGGAATTGCGCACGCTCATCCGCCAGCGTGCAGAGGATCTGCTGGCACGCCTGCGCCTGGTACGTTATCGTTCCGGCTGGTCGGCAGAAACCGCTTCGCATCTGCAGGACAGCATCCAGATGCTGCAGGAAGCGCTGCAGGCCAAGGTGGTACGACCGAATGTGTGAAGGCTGACGGGATCGAGTCGCTCCGAGCGGGGCATCAAAACCTTGGATCACGGGCCCCCGAAACCTCTGGATGGAGGGTCGGATTTGCAACTTTCGGCGCCACAGGGCACGTTCAGGAACGGATTGCGGGATCCGGCTCCCCTGCTCGCAGGCACGTCATGCAGGCTCTTGCATTTCGACGCTGGTGTGACGAGACGTGATGTATTTCGCAAAACGTAGACCTTGAACAGAATCGGGGCATCGACCAGAGACCCGGAGTCCGTCCCCGATGTTTGCCTTTCGCCACACCCGCCGCCTGCTTGCCGACCTGACGGTGGCCACCCGCCTGGGACTGGGCTTTGGCGCCCTGATCGCACTGATGCTGGTGCTGACCCTGTTCGGCGTCTATGCACTGCAAGACAACAACACACAACTGATGCAGTTTGCACACATGCCGGCAGAGCAGCTGGCGCAGTGGCAGGCGCAGCAGCAGCAGTGGACCTTGCTGCTGGGCGCGCTCGGTGCGCTGGCCTTGCTGGGCGGCTCGCTGATTGCCTGGACGCTGATCGACAGCATCAAGTGGCCGCTGGACCAGGCCGTGGACATTGCCGAGCGGCTGGCCGACGGCGAAGACCACACGCTGGCCGAGGCCCACCAGCAAGACGAGTTCGGCCACCTGCTGCGCGCCATGACCGACATCCGGCGCCGTCTGCAGGTCGCCGCGCACGATGCCGCCGTGGCCACCGCGCAGGCGGCCGCGCCCTCCACCGAGACGGCCATGCCCGGGGCGGTCCAGGCGGGCACGACGGTCGCGTTGGCCGACGGCGACCAGCCGCTGCAGGTGTCCGTGCGCACCGCGCAGGAGATGCTGAGCGTGGCGGTGACGGCGGCGCAGCGCGGCGGCGAGGTCGTCTCGCAGGTCGTGGCCAACATGGAGGACATCCGCACCACCAGCCGCGAGATCTTCGAGATCATCGGCAAGATCGACAACATTGCCTTCCAGACCAACCTGCTGGCGCTGCATGCCGCGGTCGAGGCGGCCCAGGCGGGCGAGAAGGGCAAGGGCTTCGCGACGGTGGCTGGCGAGGTGCGTGCGCTGGCGGTGCGGGCGGCCAACGCAGCCAAGGAGATCAAGGCGCTGGTCCATGCCTCGGCGGAAAAGGTCGAGTTCGGCGGTCAGCTCGCCCGGGACGCCGACCTGACGATGGACGCGATCGTGGTGTCGGTGCAGCGCATGACCGATCTGGTCGAGCTGCGCCGTCAGCCGCCGCAGCTCAACGGTCCGCAGGCGTCGCTGCCGGAGCAGGATGTGGTGCTGCTGGACCGCCTGAACCAGCAGAACGCGAGCATGGCGGCCGAGAGTGCGTCGACCGCCGAGGCATTGCGCCTGCAGGCCGAGCGGCTGCAGAAGGTGGTCAGCGCCTTCCAGATGCTGCAGCAGACCCAGGAAGCCGCCTGGAATGCCCACCACGCCATCACCAGCGCCCGCCAGCGTGCCAAGGGCGAGCCGGTGTCGCCGATGCCGCCGTTCCCGGCCTCCGACTGGGGAACGCTGGACGAGAACCGGCAGGCCGCGGCCCGTCTGCGCCGCCGCACCGATGACCGGGGCGACGGCGGTGGCAACGGCGGTGACTCGACGACGTACTGAGCGTGTCCTGCGCGGCTCAGATCGGCGCGGTACGCGCCACCAGCCACTGCAGCGCAGCCCCCGACACCCGCGGCGCCAGGCGCCGGTAGACCGCGGCGTGGTAGGCATTCAGCCAGCGCCGCTCGTCCTCGCGGAGCAGGGTGAAGTCGAGGCAGCGCGTGTCGATCGGACACAGCGTCAGCGTCTCGAACGCCAGGTACTCACCGAACTCGTCGGGCTCGCCGACCGAGACGTTCAGCCCCAGGTTCTCGATGCGGATGCCCCAGCGGCCGTCGCGGTACAGCCCCGGCTCGATCGAGGTGATCATGCCCGGCCACATCGCCATCGAGGCGTCCGGCACGGCGCGCGAGATGCTCTGCGGGCCTTCATGCACGTTCAGGAAATAGCCCACGCCGTGTCCCGTGCCGTGGCCGAAGTCCAGCCCCGCCTCCCACAGCGGCGCGCGGGCCAGCGTGTCCAGGTGCGGTGACAGCGTGCCGGCCGGGAAGCGGGCGCGCGACAGGTTGATCGTGCCCTTGAGCACGCGGGTGTAGTCGGCCTTCTGCGCCGCGCTCGGCGTGCCGATCGGCCAGACGCGGGTGATGTCGGTGGTGCCGCCCAGGTACTGCGCACCCGAGTCGATCAGCAGCAGCCCCTCGGCGACGAGGCCGTCCGGCGTCGAGATCCAGGCGAAGGATTCTGGCGTGGCGCGGTAATGCGGCATCGCACCGTTGGCGTTGAAGCCGGCGATCGTCGGGAAGCTCAGCGACACGAAGCCCGGCTGGCGCGCCCGCTCGGCGCTCAGGCGCTCGTCGATGGTCAGCTCGCTGATCGCCTCGCGGCCCAACGCCGACTCGAACCAGGCGTAGAACGCGCACATCGCCGCGCCGTCCAGCTCCATCGCCTCGCGCACGAACGCAGCCTCGGCGGCAGTCTTGCGGCTCTTGGCGAGTGTGCTCGGGTTGATCGCCTCGACGACGCGCACGCCGGCCGGCACCGCCTGCCGCAGCCCGAGCGTGATCCGCTTCGGATCGACCAGCAGCGTGGCGCCGTCCGGCAGCCGCGCCAGCGCCGGACGGGCATCGGCGTAGTCGGCCAGCGCGATGCCGTCTGCCGCCAGCCGCGCCTGCAGTGCGGCGTCGATCTTGCCGGCGCCGACGAAGAGCGTCGCCGACTGTTCGCCGACCAGCAGGTGGGCGAGGAAGACAGGGTTGTAGTCCACGTCCGCGCCGCGCAGGTTGGTGAGCCAGGCGATGTCGTCCACGGTGGAGACGAGGTGGTGCTGCGCGCCGGCCTTGGCCATGCCGGCGCGCACGGCGGCGAGCTTGTCGGCGCGCGCGACGGCGGCGTGCGGGGCGAGGTGCTCGTAGACCGGTGCGGCGGGCAAGTCCGGGCGTTCCGGCCATGCTTCATCGAGCACGTCCAGATCTGTGCGCAGCACGATGCCCCGCGCGGCGAGCGCATCGCCCAGTTGCTTGGCCGCTGCGAGACCGAGCACGGCGGCGTCCACCGCCAGCACGTCGCCCTGGGCCAGCGTCTGCGCGATCCAGTCGAGGTGGTGGGTCGCAGCACCCGTCGGGATCTTCACCAGCTCGACCGTGGTGCCGGCGAGTTCGGCCTCGGCCTGTGTCCAGTAGCGGCTGTCGGCGAAGACCGCAGCGCGGGTCGGTGTCACCACCAGCGTGCCCATCGAGCCGGTGAAGCCCGAGAAGCGCACGCGGCCCTGCCAGCGCTCGGGCAGGTATTCCGAGAGGTGCGGGTCGGCGGACGGCACCAGCACGGCGGCGAGTCCGTGGTGCTGCAGCCGGGCGCGCAGCAGGGCGAGGCGTTCGGGAACCGGGGAGGTCGGCGCGGGCGTGGTCGTCATGGTGGCGTGGGCGGGTTCAGGTCGGAGGGGTGGCGGGCTGGCCATCGAGCCGCTGGCGCACCAGCGTGATGTGGCTGCGCAGCGAGTACAGCTCGTCCGCATAGGACAGCGGCACCGGCAGGCGCTCCACCAGCTCCTCGATGCGGTCCAGGTCGCTGTGGAGCAGGTCGCGGCTGCGGGTGCGGTCGGTGATGTGCTGCTCGATCTCGCGCAGGCTGCCGTACCAGCGGAAGATGCGCGAGCGGATGCGGAAGTTGTAGAGCGGCGGCACGACCCGTGACAGCGGAATCAGCACCGCGATGATCGACACCAGCACCACCCACATCCGGTCCACCAGGTTCGCCATCCAGAAGCTGACATGGCGCTGCAGCGTCGGCTCGCCGGTGGCGTAGAAGCGCTGGGCTTCCGGCGCGAGCGGGTAGTCGCCACCGACACCTTTGGGGAACTCGCCCTTGGTCTGGAACCAGTTCGGCTCGCCGTGGACCTTGCGCGCGGCCTGCACCAGCAACTGCTGCAGCGCCGGGTGCGTGTCGTCGCGCACGACCAGCATCGCAGTGGCCGCCACCAGCCGCACGTCCTGCGCCGGCAGATCCTGCGCCAGATCGACCACCCCGCGCGGCAGCCCGACTGGCGATACCTGCGGGACGCGGCGCGCATAGGCCTCGGCCTGCGCGAAGTCGAGCAGGCGGATGCCGGGCGTGATGAGCAGCATGCGCACGATCGGCGATTCAGGCGCCGAGACCATTGCCATCGCGTCGATCTCGCCCGCCAGCAGCGCGACCACCGCCGGCGTGGTCGCCAGCCGGGTCAGCGGCATCGAGGCAGTGTCGAGCCCGTTGGCGTCGAGCAGGCGGCGCATCAGGTTGGTCACGCCGCTGCCGTCCTGCCCGACGTTGAGCCGCCAGCCGGCCATCTGCGACAGGCTGTCGAGCGTCTCGCGGCCGAGCCTGGCCTTGGCCGTGTCGTCGCGGTAGAACACCCAGACCGGCTCGCGGAACAGGCTGCCCAGGCTCAGCAGCGTGTCGTCGGGCGCCTCGTCGCCGAGCTGCACCTCGTCGGAGCCGCCCTGCACGAAGGCGGCGTCCACCTCGCCGCGCTTGAGCAGCTGCAGGTTCTCCAGCGAGCCCTGCGTCGGCTTCAGCACGACCTCGATGCCGTGCTTTTCGAGCGCCTGCCGGTAACGCTGCCCGAACTCGGCATACGCCCCCTGCGCCGTGCCGGTGGCCAGCACCATGCGCCGCGGCGGGTTCGGGTCCAGCATCACATAGGCCATCCACACCAGCCCGACCGCCAGCAGCAGCACCGGGCCGCCGGTGATCAGCATTTCCTTCAGCGAGATCAGCGCCGAGCGCACCCGCAGCAAGGCCGCGTTGGTGTGTCGATTCAGAGGGCGGGTCACGGTGGTCACGGTGGTGATGGGGTTGGCAAGGGCGAAGGGGTTTGACGGCTGCGCCACCAGAGTTCGGCGCTGAAGAGGGCGCAGGCGACCCAGATGATGACAAAGCCCTGTGCCCGCGCACCGGCAAAGGGTTCATGGAACAGCCACACACCCAGCGCGAGCTGGATCGTCGGCCCGATGTACTGCAGCATGCCCAGCAGGCTCAGCGGAATCCGCCGCGCCCCGCCCGCGAACAGCAGCAGCGGCACGGCGGTCAGCGGCCCGGCCGCCATCAGCAGCAGCTGCTGGTCAAGTGTCGCACCCGGGAAAGCCGATTGTCCTTGCGTGAGCGCCCAGCCCAGGCCCGCGAGCGCCAGCGGTCCGAGCAGCAGTGTCTCCAGCGTCAGCCCTTCGAGCGCGCCGAGTGTGGCCGTCTTGCGCAGCAGGCCGTAGGTGGAGAAGCTCGCGGCCAGGATCAGCGCGATCCACGGCGGCGTGCCCTGCGCCCAGGTCAGCCAGGCCACGCCGGCCGCCGCCGTCGCCACCGCCGCCCACTGCACCGGCCGCAGCCTCTCCTTGAGCACCAGCCAGCCCGTCAGCACATTGACCAGCGGCGTGATGAAGTAGCCCAGGCTGGCGTCGACCACGCGGCCCTGGGTGACGGCCCAGATGTAGACGTACCAGTTCGTGCCGATCAGCGCCGACGAGGCCAGGAACAGCCCGAGCACCCGCGGCTGGCGCAGCGCCGGTCCGAGCCAGGCCCACTGCCGCCGCAGCGTCAGCACCCCGACCAGGAAGGCCAGCGACCACACGACCCGGTGCGCCAGCACTTCGAGTGCGACCACGCCGTGCAGCAGCCTGAAATACAGCGGAAACAGTCCCCAGATCACATAGGCAAGGGACGCCTGCAGGACGCCGCGGCGCATTAGGCGGGGTGGGGCAGCGCGGCCCGGACAGGTTTGGACATGGGCCGAGGATACCCGCCGTGCGGGTGTCCGTCTGTCACGGCCGGGATTCTTGGAGTGGTGACAGAATGCAATGGAATTACCCTGAATTGCCCAGGATTGGACGCACCATGACGATCAATGTGAACAAGGATCCCGACCACAGCCGCGCGCAGGCCCGCAGCATGTGTGCGGTGATGGCCTTGGCGCTGGTCTGGCCGCTGGCGGCATGCGGCCGGGAAGACACGTCGGCGGCGCCCCGCCCGGTGGCGGCGCGTGGCGCGCTGCAAGCGGAAGAGCAGGCCGTCGTGACCCTGTTCGAGCAGTCCGCGCCGTCGGTGGCCTACATCACCACCGAGACCGTGCAGCGCGGCACCTTCGGCGGTGCGGAGGTCAGCCAGGGCGCCGGCTCCGGCTTCGTCTGGGACGCCAGCGGGCATGTGGTGACCAATTTCCACGTCGTCAAGGGTGCGCGCAAGGTCTTCGTGCGGCTGGACGCCGGCAAGCCGATCGAGGCCGAGCCGGTGGGCGGTGCGGCCGAGTACGACCTCGCGGTGCTGCGGCTGAAGACAGTGCCGAAGAACCTGCGGCCGGTGCCGGTGGGCACCTCGCGGGATCTGCGCATCGGGCAGACCGTCTACGCCATCGGCAACCCCTTCGGCCTGCAGCGCACGCTGACCAAGGGGCTGGTGAGCGCATTGGACCGGGAGCTGCCGACGGCGAATTTCCGCGAAGTCGCGGGCGTGATCCAGACCGATGCCGCGATCAACCCGGGCAATTCCGGCGGGCCGCTGCTCGACAGCGCGGGGCGGCTGATCGGGGTGAACACGGCGATCCGCTCGGCCAGCGGGAGTTCGTCGGGCATCGGCTTCGCGATCCCGGTCGATCTGGTGAACCGGGTCGTGCCGTCGCTCATCAACCGGGGCCACGCGCCGCTGCCAGGCATCGGCGTCACGCCGATCTCGCCGGACCAGGTGGCGCGGGCGGGGATTTCTGGTGTGGTGCTCGGTGCGGTCGGGCGCGGATCGCCGGCCGCCTCGGCCGGGCTGGTGCCCTACAACCCGCAGAACGGCGATCTCGGCGACGTGATCGTCGGCGTCAACGGCAAGCCGGTGCAGACGCTGTCCACATTTGTCGGCGAGCTGGAGCGGGCGGGGATCGACGCGACGGTGGAGCTGAGCGTGCGGCGCGGCGACAAGGAGCGCAAGGTGCGGGTGAAGGTGATCGACCTGCGGGCGTGAGCGGGTCGAGTGTCCGGGCGTCAGTCGCTCTGACGCACCGACAGCTCAGGATGGCGGCGCAGGTACACCCGCACATACGAACAGCTCGGCCGCACCGCCAGCCCCTCGGCGGTGGCCCATTCGAGCGCGGCCTGCACCAGCGCCGCCGCGATGCCCCGGCCTTCGAGCGCCCGGGGCACGCCCGTGTGGTGGAAGTCCACCAGGCCCGGGCTGCGGCGGTAGGCAGCCACGCAGAGCAGGCCGTCCACCGTCGTCTCGAAACGGGACGCGGCTTCGTTGTGGGTCACGGGATAGTGCATGGCGGTCGGGGCTCGTCGGTTCAGCGCTCGGAGGCGGTCCAGGGAATGTCGATCACCGGTGGAACCCGGCTGTCGATGTCGCGCGGCACGACGCCTGCGCGGTCGATGGCGTCCAGCACCGCCTGGTCCCAATCGGCCTGGCCGCTGGACTTGATGAGTTCGCGCGAGAGGATGGTGCCGTCCGGAGCGACCCGCAGGCGCACCACGGCCGGGGTCGAGCCGATGTTGCGGCCGGTGTAGACCAGCTTGGGCTTGAGGTAGGCGCGCAGGCGGCCGGCGTAGCCGGCGGACGGGCCGGAGGACTGCGCGGCCGTGCCGCCACCGCTGCTGCTGCCGGTGCCGGTCGTGGCGCGGGCGGGTGTGGGCGGCGCGGCGGCGTCGCTGCCTTCGCCGAGCTGCTGCTGCAGGCGCTTGAGGTTGTCCTCGCGGGCCTTGGCGGCTTTCTCCTGCTGGGCGGCTTCCTTGGCTTTCTGGGCGGCAGCGGCCTTGCGCTCGGCTTCCTTCTGGAGCGCAGCCTGCTTCTCGGCCTCTTTCTGAGCGGCCTTCTCGGCTGCTTTCTGGGCTGCTTTCTGGGCGGCCTTTTCCTGTTCGCGTTCCTTGGCGGCTTTCTCGGCCTTTTCACGCCTGGCCTGTTCCGCCTCCTCGGCCTCGCGGCGGCGCTTGTCCGCCTTTTCGCGTGCGATGTCGGCTTCGCTCGGCTCGGGTGGGGGCGGGGGCTGGGTCACCTTGGGGGCGGGCGGCGGCGCAGGCGGCGGTTTGACGACCGGTGCAGGAGGCTCGGGCACCGGAGGCGGCGTGACCGGCACTGCCTGGGCCTGCGGCGTGGGGGCTGGCGGCGGGGCGGCGGGTGCGGCCTGCTGCGGCACGGCTGACCACAGCTCCGCAGTCACCGTGGCGATTTCCTCGCGTTTCCACGCCACCCCAGAGGCCAGCGCCGCGATCAGTCCCACATGCACGATCACCGCCACGGTCGTGCCCAGTCGCAGGCTGTCGGCCGAGGGCGGGTTGCGCACCGGGTCGTTCGGGATCGGCGGTCGGGCCATCGTCGCTCAGGCCCCGGTGGTGCGCACAGCCAGACCGACCCGTGCGATGCCCGCCTTCTGCAGCGTGTCCATGACCTTCACGACGGCTTCGTACTGCACGCCCTTGTCCGCAGAAATGATGACTGGCGTCTGCGCCGCATCGGCTCCGCTGCCTTGCAGCGCCTTGATGCGCCGGGCGAGCTGCGGCAGGGCGATGCGTTCGCCCTCGGTGTCCGCCTTGCCGTCGACCTTGATGCGCAGCAGCTCGCCCGCGTCGAGCTGCACCTCGACGATGCGGTCCGGCTGGCGCTGGGCCTTGCCGACGGTGGGCAGGTCGATCACGCCCGGCGTCATCAGCGGCGCGCTCACCATGAAGATGATCAGCAGCACCAGCATCACGTCGATGAACGGCACCATGTTGATCTCGTTGATGGTGCGGCGGCGGCCCCCGCCGCGGCTGCTCACGGCCGGCATGTCAGAGCCGGCCCGGTGCGGAGACCGGGGCAGAGGCGGCAGCGCCGACCGACTGGTTGGCGTTGCGGGCCAGGATGTTGGAGAACTCTTCCATGAAGTTGTCCTGCTGCATCGCGATGCGGTCGATGTCGCGCGCGAAGCGGTTGTAGGCGATCACCGCCGGAATGGCGGCGAACAGGCCGATCGCGGTGGCCACCAGCGCCTCGGCGATGCCCGGGGCCACGGTGGACAGCGACACCTGCTGCACGTTCGCCAGCCCGGTGAAGGCGTGCATGATCCCCCAGACCGTGCCGAACAGGCCGACGTAGGGCGATACCGAGCCGACGGTGGCGAGAAACGACAGGTTCGACTCGACGACATCCAGCTCACGCTGGCAGCTCGCGCGCATCGCGCGGCGGGCGGCGTCCAGCAGCGCGCCGCCGTCGCTCACCCGGCGTTCGCGCAGCTTCAGGAACTCGCGCATGCCGGCGGTGAAGATGCGCTCCATCGGGGCGGCGTGCTGCGCGTTGCGCTCGCTCTGCTGGTAGAGGTCGTTGACATGGCGGCCGGACCAGAAGTCGCGCTCGAACTGGTCGTTGCCCTGGCGCACCTTCTTCAGCCCGACGATCTTGCTGAAGATCACCGCCCAGCTGGCCAGCGAGACCGCCAGCAGGACGGCCATCACGAGTTGCACCACCACGCTGGCGTGGAGGATCAGTTGCAGGATGTCGAGGTCCTGGTTCATGGGGTTCCGATCGTGTCGAGGAGGTGGGGGGGAATGCGGCGCGGACGCAGCGTGTGCGCGTCCACACAGCCGACGCGGATGCGGCCTTCGGCGAGCACCTCGTCGCCGCGCAGCGCTTGCTGGTCGAGCGTCAGGCTGGCCTTGCCCGCGTTGGTGGGCCGGCGTGTTAAACACCCATGGACATCACCAGAATGTCTTGAAAATAGGCGCTTTTTGCGGGCGAAGCACTGTCCACACATCGGGCGCGATTGTCGCCTACTTTGCCAAGACGCCTCCGAGCACACGACACCAGTGGCGCCGGAGGCTGATCCCATAGAGAGGGAGGGGGAACACATGACGGGTCCGAGCAACTTCGCATTCCTGGTCGAGCACTCGACGCTGCTGGCCGATCTCGGCGCCACGGCCGAGCGGCTCTACCCGTTCGACCCGTCGAGTTGCGTGCTCAAGCTGCGCCTGCTGGCTGAGGCCATCACCCGTGACATCGCCGCCCGTGTCGGCGTGGCCCTCGTGCAGCCGACCCAGGCCGAACTGCTGCGCGCCGTGGATGCGCGGCTGGGCATGGACGCCCAGGTGCGCCAGCTCTTCCACCTGCTGCGCCGCACCGGCAACGCCGCCGCACACGAGGTGCAGCACGGCATCGGCTACCGCGAAGGACTGGAAGCCCTGCGTGTGGCGCGGGAGCTGGCGGTCTGGTTCCACCGCACCTTCGGCTCGAATCCGTCGTTCCAGCCCGGCCCCTTCCGACTGCCGGACGACCCGAGCCAGAAGCTGGCCACGCTGCAGCAGCGCTTGGCGCTGGCCGAAGCAGAGAACCAGCGCTATGCCGCCCTGCAAGCGGAGTTCGAGTCCCGCCTGAACGCCCAGGCGCAGCGCACCACCCAGTCCGTCGGCAGCGAGACCCTGGCCGGCTATTCCCGCCGTGCCGCCGAAGCCGCCACCCATCTGCAGATGGACGAGGCCACCACCCGGCTCGTCATTGACCTGCAGTTGATCGAAGCTGGCTGGGACGCCGACACCACCCGACTCACCCACGCCAGCGGCGCCCGACCCGAGCGCGGCCGGTACAAGGCGATTGCGGAATGGCCCATGGGAGGCCGGCAATCGGCCGACTACCTCCTGTTTGCCGGCCTGACGCCGATCGCCGTGGTCGAGGCCAAGCGCCAGAACATCCAGGTCGCCGGCAAGATCGGGCAGGCCGAACGCTACGCCCGCAGCCACACGCCCGAGGCCCATCTGCCGACTGCCTGGCAGCAGGAAGGCCGCACCGAGCCTTGGCCGGACGGTCAGGGCGCGCACTTCCACATCCCCTTCGTCTATTCGAGCAACGGCCGGCCCCAGGTCAAGCAGTTGGCCGAGGTCAGCGGCACCTGGTTCCGCGACGTGCGTGCGCCGTCGAACACGGCCCGCTCGCTCCCCGGTTTCCATTCGCCTCAAGGGCTGCTCGATCTGCTGCAGCGCAGCCGGGAGGCGGCGGAAGCGCGCCTGCAGGCCGAACCCTACGGCTACCTGCAACTGCGCGACTACCAGGTGCGCGCCATCGGCGCCGTCGAAGCGGCGCTGGCCGACCACCGCCGCAACTGCCTGCTGGCGATGGCCACCGGCACCGGCAAGACGCGCACGATCATCGGGCTGGTCTACCGGCTGCTCAAGGCCGAGCGCTTCAAGCGCATCCTCTTCCTCGTGGACCGCACGGCGCTGGGGCAGCAGGCCCAGGACGCCTTCAACGAAGCCCCGCTGGAATCGAATCAGCCGCTCAGCAAGATCTACAACATCGCCGAACTGGGCGACATGGCCGCCGAGGCGGAAACCCGTGTCCAGGTTGCCACCGTGCAGGCGATGGTCAAGCGGCTGTTCGGCAGCGACAACCCGCCCCCGGTGGACACCTACGACTGCCTGATCGTGGACGAGGCCCACCGCGGCTACACGCTTGACCAGGAGATGACCGAGGGTGAGCTGGCCCTGCGCGACCACGCCCAGTACCTGTCGAGCTACCGGCGCGTGCTCGACTACTTCGACGCCGTGCGCATCGGCCTGACCGCCACCCCGGCGCGCCACACCACCGAGATCTTCGGCAAGCCGATCTTCACCTACTCCTACCGCGAGGCCGTGGCCGAAGACTGGCTGATCGACCACGAGCCGCCGATCCGCTACCAGACCCTGCTGAGCCAGAAGGGCATCCACTTCGACAAGGGCGAGCAGGTCGAGGTGCTGCACCTGGACACGGGCGAGATCGAGGCCGCCGAACTCGACGATGAACTCGACTTCCAGATCGAGAGCTTCAACCGCAATGTCATCAACGAACACTTCAACCGCGTCATCTGCGAACAACTCGCCCAGGAGATCGACCCCTTCAGCGCCATCCCTTTCAAGGTGAGTCCCCCCAGAGTCGGTAAGCTGCAGGAAGGAAAGGCCAACAGGAGACTGAGATCTGGGAAGCGGTGATTGAGCGGTTCGAGCAGCAGACGCCGGCGAGCGTGATGGCGCGCATGGTTCTGGAGGAGGCGCTGCCGGCGCAGTGGATCGACGAGGTGTTCGAGGCGCACCGCGGGCAGCAGTACGCCAGGACGCTGATGTTCTCGACGGTGGTGGAGTTGATGACACTGGTGACGCTGGGGCTGAGGCCGTCGCTGCACGCGGCGGCCATGCAGAGCCGAAGTTTGCCGGTGTCGCTGGCGGCGCTGTACGGGAAGGTCAGCGGGACGAGGCCGGAGTTGCTCAGGGCGCTGGTGCAGGGCAGCGCGCAGCGGCTGGGGCCGGTGATGGGCAGCCTGGACAGGCCGAGGAGTTTGCCGGGGTGGAGGCTGAGGGTGGTGGACGGCAACCACCTGGGGCGCAGCGAGAAGAGGCTGGGGGTGTTGCGTGGTCGGCGTGGCGCGGCGCTGCCGGGGCACGCGCTGGTGGTGTACGACCCGGACGAGGCGCTGGTGCGGGATCTGGTGGCGTGCGAAGACGCGTACGAGAGCGAGCGGGTGGGGGTGATGCCGCTGGTGGCGGGGGCCGAGCCCGGGGATCTGTGGGTGGCCGACAGCCACTTCTGCACGCGCGCACTGCTGCAGGGCTGGCAGGACGCGGCGGCGAGCTTCATCGTGCGTGAGCATGGGCGCCACCCGAGGGTGGGCGAACGCGGGGCGTGGAGCGAGGCGGTGCGCATGGACACGGGCTGTGTGCGGGAGTGCGCCATCACGCTGCGGGCCGTGCGCGGGCAGGCACAGCCCTGCACGCCGTGGCGCTGCATCGAGATCGAGCTGGACGAGCCCACCGAGTCGGGCCGCACGACACTGAGGCTGTGGAGCAATCTGCCCGCGACGGTGGAGGCGACCACGATCGCTGCGCTGTACCGCAAGCGCTGGCGCATCGAGGGCCTGTTCGGGCGGCTGGAGTCGGTGCTCGACAGCGAGATCAAGACCCTGGGGCACCCGCGCGCGGCGCTGCTCGGGTTCACCGTGGCGGTGCTGGCCTACAACGTCCTGGCGCTGCTGCAGGCGGTGATCGAGCAGGCGCACCGGCCCGCCCTGCCCGAGCTGGAGGTCTCCACCTTCCATCTGGCGCAGCACGTCAAGCAGGGCTTCGAGGGCCTGCTCGTGGCGGTGCCGGCCCAGTGCTGGTCCGATCGGGCCGAGCCTTCGCCCGAACGCCTGGCGCGGCGCCTGCTGGAGCTGGCCATGCACCTGCCGGCCAAGAAGCTCGCCACGGCCAAGCGCGGGCCCAAGGTGGCCGCCTCCAAGGGTTGGGTCGATGGCCGAACTGCCCGATCTCATTTCTCCACCGCTCGACTTCTCAAGGCTTCCGGGCGATCACCTTGAAAGGGATGCCCTTCAGCGCCGAGAAGGCGCTGATTTTCTGCGCCACCGATGCGCACGCCGACATGGTCAAGCGGTTGCTCGACGAGGCGTTCCGGGCGGTCTATCAGGACGACTACAACGAGGCGGCGGTGCGCAAGATCACGGGTGCCAGTGACAAGGTCGAGCAGCTCATCCGCCGCTACAAGAACGACGCGCTGCCCAGCATCGCCATCACCGTCGACCTGCTGACCACCGGCATCGACGTGCCGGCCATCTGCCACCTGGTGTTCATGCGGCGGGTGAAGAGCCGCATCCTGTACGAGCAGATGATCGGCCGGGCCACGCGGCGCTGTGACGACATCGGCAAGACCGTGTTCCGCATCTACGACCCGGTCGATCTCTATGCCGCGCTGGACCCGGTCAACACCATGCAGCCGCTGGTGAAGGATCCGAACGTCACGCTGGCGCAACTGGTCGATGAGCTGCGCAACCCGGCCAGCCTGGCGCTGCCCGGCAGCCAGCCTGAGCGCAGCCATGCGCATGACGTGCTCGACCAGCTCGGCCAGAAGCTCATGCGCGTGCTGCGCACCGCCCGCCACCAGGCCGAGCAGCCGACCGAGAAGGGCGCCAAGCTCAAGGCCCGGCTGGATGCGCTGGAGCAGCAATGGGGTGTGCCACCGGAGAAGCTGCACCAGCATCTGCACAGCCTCGGGCCACAGCCCGCGGCCGAGTTCCTGGGCCAGCACGCCGGTCTGCTGAACCAGCTCACCGAGGTGCGTGTGCTGATGGGCTCGGCCTTCGGTCCCATCCTGTCCAGCCACGCCGACGAGCTGGTCGCGCGGGAGCAGAGCTGGGGCGCCTACGCCAAGCCGGAGGACTATCTGGACAGCTTCAGCCGCTTCGTGCGCGAGCAGGTCAACCAGTCGGTGGCGCTGGCGGTGGTGGTCAACCGGCCGAAGGATTTGACCCGCGAGCAACTGCGCGAGGTGCGGCTGCTGCTGGACGCCAATGGCTACAGCGAGGCGCAACTGAAGTCGGCGTGGCGCCACCGCAGCCAGGTCGAGATTGCCGCCAGCATCGTCGGCTACATCCGGCAGGCCGCGCTGGGGGAGGCGCTGCTGCCTTTCGAGCAGCGGGTCGCACAGGCCATGCAGCGGGTCTACGGCCTGCGCACCTGGACACCGGTGCAGCGCCGGTGGCTGGAGCGGCTGGCCAAGCAGCTCACGCACGAGGTCGTGATCGACGCGGCCTTCGTCAACCGCGCCTTTGCCGAGCAGGGCGGGCAGCGTGGGCTGGACCGCCAGCTTGGCGGTGCGCTGACACCGGTGCTCGCCACCTTGGCAGAGGCGCTCTGGCAGAACGCAGCGTGACAATGTCCAGCTTTTGCGGTGGCATGGTCAGCGTCTACTCGGGGTAAGTTACCATCATGGTAATAAGAAATGTTCTTTCGGAGTACAGTTCCACTCCACCCGATCAGCCCGGCCGGATGAAGGTGGATACAGATGGGCCGCTGTATGACCTGGCCCGCGTCAAGGCCCTGGCGGCAAACGAAGACCAGATCCTCCTGTGGACCGCCAAATGCCGGAAGGATGTGCTCAACCTGTTCGAGAGCGATCTGGTGCAGGTGGCCGAACTGATTCAGGCGCTGACCACGGCCGACTACATCGACTCCGAGTGGTGCGAGAACGGCCAAGGGGCGCTGGCGGCGTGCGATGCCTATCGGATCCGTCGCCAGGAAACGATACCGGCGACCGGCAGGTCCATGACGGTGTCGTACTTTGTGAAATTCGCCATTGGCAAGACAGGTCGGCTGGTGCTGATGGTGTCCTGCCATGTTTGAGGAGGTGTCCTGATGGATACACAAGAACTCTGCCCGCTGTGTGGCGAAGGCCATGTGACCCAACAGGTCGAGCAAGTCGAGACCGACTACAAGGGCCACCAGACGCTGCTGCCCCAGCATTTCCTGCTGTGCGACCACTGCGGCTCCGACTTTGCAGGCGCGGCTCAGGCCAAGCTGAACAAGCGTGCCCTGATGGCCTGGCGCAAACAGGTGGATGGTCTGCTGACGGGCGCCGAGGTCGCCGCCCTGCGCGATCAGTACCACCTGACGCAAGCACTGGCTGCGCGCCTCTTTGGTGGCGGTCCGGTGGCGTTCAGCAAGTACGAGAACGATGACGTCGTCCAGTCCGAATCCATGGACACGCTGCTGCGTCTGGTGCGCCGCAGCCCGGAAGCCTTTCGGGCGCTGGCGGAAGAGAAGGGCATGACCGACGAACTGGTGCTGACGCGCCCGGTCCGCCATGTGACACGGTCGGCCACGGTGATTTCCATCAACCGCCGGCAAGAGGATCCTTCTCCTCACTACGTCCCCAGGGAGTTCAGAACCTTCACGGCAGCAGGAGTGCAGTCATGCAAGTAGCCGAATGGCGTCCCAGGCTGATCACGTTCCGTGTGGAGGCTTTCCAGTCCGACAACCGGGTGGAAGACAGCGGATCACCCTGGTCGCTGGAACTCCAGCAGGAGATCCAGGTCGGCCTGGCTGTTCCCGCGGATTCCAGCGGGCCGCTGCAAGCCATCGTCAAGATCACCCTCGGCGCGCAGGCGCACAGTCAGCAAGCCGCCAGCCAGACCGCTTCTTTCAAGGGCGAGTACACGGCCAAGTTCCACTACCCGCCGGGCCTCGCCGAGACGGTGGTGGCACCTTTGCTGGACCAGGAGCCGCACCAGTATCTTCTGGTCGCACAGGCATTCCCGCTGGCCATGAGCCACTTCCGGCGCGAGTTGCAGTCCACGGGCTTCGACGCACGGCAGTTGCCGCTGGGCGTGTGACGTTCCATTGGCCTGCTCGCTGCGCCTGAGACCAGACAGCGGTTCTTCATCCTGAGCCTGGGTGCGGTTTGCCGCGTCCCGGGCCGTCTTTTCACTCCACCCATGACCCAGAACGACATCGTCCAGAAACTCTGGAACCTCTGCGACGTGCTGCGCGACGACGGCATCAACTACAGCGACTACGTGACCGAGCTGGTGCTGCTGCTGTTCATCAAGATGGAGCAGGAGAACGCGGACAACGGCGTGCTGCAGGCGCACAAGCTGCCGGAGTTCGCGCGCTGGAAGACGCTGCTGGGTCTGAGCGGGCTGAACCTGCTGAACCACTACCGCAGCGCGCTGCTGCAGTTGAGCCAGAGCACCGACCCGCTGATCGCCGCGATCTACGCCGACGCGCAGACCCGGCTGAAGGAGGCGCGGCACCTGGAGCAGCTCATCAAGAGCTTGGAGGGCATCGACTGGTTCAGCGCGGCCAAGGACGGGCTGGGTGATCTGTATGAAGGGCTGCTGGAGAAGAACGCCAGCGAGACCAAGAGCGGGGCGGGCCAGTATTTCACCCCCCGGCCGCTGATCGACAGCATCG
This sequence comes from Sphaerotilus sp., assembly GCF_034519685.1. Lineage (GTDB taxonomy): Bacteria > Pseudomonadota > Gammaproteobacteria > Burkholderiales > Burkholderiaceae_C > Sphaerotilus. The sequence continues at coordinate 1,905,569 of NZ_JAXHOF010000006.1, forward strand.
TCCACCTGATGCAGCCGCAGCCGGGCGAGACGATCCAGGATCCGGCGGCGGGCACGGCCGGGTTCCTGATCGCGGCCGACCGCTACATGCGCGAGCACACCGACGACTACTACGACCTGAACGAGCGCGAGCGGGCGTTCCAGCGCAACCGGGCCTTCCTCGGCATGGAGCTGGTGTCGGGCACGCGGCGGCTGGCGTTGATGAACTGCCTGCTGCACGGCATGGAGGGTGATGACGCCGGGGTGGTTCACCTGGGCAACACGCTGGGCAGTGCGGGAGCGGGTTTGCCGAAGAGCGACATCATGCTGAGCAACCCGCCGTTCGGCACGGCCAAGGGCGGTGGCGGGCCGACGCGCGATGACCTGACCTACCAGACCAGCAACAAGCAGTTGGCGTTCGTGCAGCACATCGTGCGGCACCTGAAGGACGACGGGCGGGCGGCGGTGGTGCTGCCGGACAACGTGCTCTTCGAGGCGGGGGTGGGGGCGGAGATTCGGCGCGACCTGATGGACAAGTGCCGGCTGCACACGATCCTGCGGCTGCCGACGGGGATCTTCTACGCGCAGGGCGTGAAGACCAACGTGCTGTTCTTCCACAAGATCGGGCAGGCGGCCACGGGCAGCACGGACGAGGTCTGGGTCTACGACATGAGGGCGAACGCGCCCAAGTTCGGCAAGCGCACGCCGCTGACGCGGGCGCACTTTGCCGAGTTCGAAGCGGTGTTCGGTGAGGACTGTAATGGCTGCAGTCCGCGCACGGATCAGGGCGAGGCGGGGCGCTGGCGTCGGTTCAGCCGCGACGAGGTGCGGGCGCGGGGCGACAGCCTGGACATCAGTTGGCTGAAGGACGACAACGCCGAGGACGCCGCCGACCTGCCGGAGCCGGCCGTGCTGGCGCGGGAGGCGATGGATGAGCTGAACGGCGCGCTGGAAGAACTCGAAGCGATCTTGGCGGAACTCGGCGAAGAGGTGGAAAATTGAAATCGCTTCCAATCGGTTGGACCCACGCGAAGCTGGGCGACCTTGCATTGTGGGGTTCTGGCGGAACTCCAAGCCGATCCAATCCAGCCTTTTTTGGCGGTGGTATACCTTGGATCAAGACGGGTGAACTTGGGCCACGTGTCTTAATGAGCACGGAAGAGCACATCACCGAGGATGCTTTGGCTCAATCTAGCGCAAAACTGTTTCCTGCAGGAAGTATTGCGCTGGCCATGTACGGTGCAACAATCGGCAAGACGAGTATTATTGGGATTCCCGCGGCCACGAATCAAGCATGTGCCGTTGGAATTCCTTACAAGGGTATTGTTACTGGCGAGTACCTGTACCACTATTTGGGCTCACAAAAGGAAGCCTTTATTTTTGCCGGCCAAGGCGGCGCGCAGCCGAATATATCGCAGGCGGTAGTTAAAGCATGGCCTGCGCCTTTGGCGCCTCTCGCCGAACAAACCCGCATCGCCGACAAACTCGACACCGTCCTCACCCGCGTGGACGCCTGCCGCGACCGCCTCGCCCGCGTGGCGCCCTTGCTCAAGCGCTTCCGGCAATCGGTGCTGGCGGCGGCGACTTCGGGGCGGTTGACGGAGGATTGGAGAGATGAAAATGGCCGAGTGGATTGGATAGCGACCAACGTAGAGTCAGTTTCCCATGTTGGGACGGGTTCAACACCACTTCGATCCAACCCGGATTACTTTTCTCTCACAGGTGTGCCGTGGATTACCAGTGGTGCAACTAGCCAAGAGTTGATCCTCTCGTCCGATGAGTACGTTACTCAGCAAGCCATTACAGCGCATCGCTTAAAAATCTATCCGGCTGGAACGCTTCTTGTCGCGATGTATGGAGAGGGCAAAACGCGCGGGCAGGTGAGTGAACTCGGGATGCCTGCGACGATTAACCAAGCATGTGCAGCGGTTATTGTTGATCCAAAGAAAGCCTTGGTCAAATATGTCAAGTTGGCATTGCAAGCGAACTATCTTGAAATGCGGGTTTTGGCCGAAGGTGGGAATCAACCGAACTTAAATCTCTCCAAGGTTAAGGAGTTCCCGTTGAACATGCCTGGCATTGCTGAGCAAACCGAAATCATCCGCCGCGTCGAAACCCTGTTCGCCTTCGCCGACCGCCTCGAAGCTCGCCTGAAAACCGCTCAGACCGCCGCCGACCGCCTGACCCCCGCGCTGCTGGCCAAGGCGTTCCGGGGCGAGCTGGTGCCGCAGGATCCGAACGACGAACCGGCGGCCGAGTTGCTCAAGCGCCTGGCCGCCAGCCGCGACGCCGCGCCCAAGGCCAAGCGAGGCCGACGCAGCGCCACCGCCGACACCACGCCATGAGCGACATTCAATAGGCCCACCTGACGCAAAGCCACTGGGCTCCACGCAACCCGGGGCAGTTCAGTTCATGAAATGGAAGGCCCAAAAAGGCCATCCAGCTCAGCCGGGATCTCGGGACGTCCACGCGCATTGAGAGCGGTGCCGGTGACGACGGCGCTCAGCATCACCTTGCCGTCAGGCGAGCGCTGAATCTGCTGGTGGAACTGCAGCCGCAGGCGCCCATGGCGCTGAAGTTCGGTGCGAACGGTGAAGGTGTCACCGCTGACGAGCGAGGCCTTGAAGTCAGCCTCAACGCGCGTGACCACCAGGAAGATGCCGCGCTGGGCCAGGTCGCCAAACCGGATGCCCATGCTGCCAAGCAACTCGTGGCGGGCGTGTTCCAGGTAGTGGAGATAGACCGCGTGGTTGACGACATGCCCCATGTCGCACTCGTAGTCTCGAACCTTGAACTCGACGTTCAAGCTGCGTGGAGAGGTTTCATGCATCAGGTGGATGTCCACAGCATCGCCACCACGAGCAGCAGCAGCACGAGCACGCCGGCGAGCAGGGCGCTGAGCATCCAGCTCGGCCGCTCCTGGGGCGTGTCGGCGGGAGAGACGCGGGGCGTGGTGGCCAGGGCGGGCACCGTGGCCTCCAGAGGGCCCGTGCCGGCGTTCAGCAGCTGCGGGGGCGGGAGATGGTGGACGGGCTCGGCGCCGCCATCCCGTCCGCTGCCCGCCGGCACGGTGGCCAGCCAGGCGCGCAGCTCGCGGGCCACCGTGCCGGCGGTGCGCTGGCGCTGCTCGGGGTCGATGCTGATGGCCTGCAGCGCGATGGCGGCCAGGGCGGCGGGGATGCGCGGATCGTGCTCACGTGGCGGGCGGGGCCGCGCCGCGCGCACGGCAGCGCGGATCTCGGCCAGCGAGGTGCCGCTGTAGGGCCGGTGCCCCGTCAGCAGCTCGTAGAGCACGACACCCAGCGAATACACGTCGGTGCGCGGCCCGCACTCACGCCCTTCGAACTGCTCGGGGGCCGCGTAGAACGGAGAGCCCATCGCCGGTCCGCCCACGGCATCGGTCTCGTGCAGCAACTGGGCGATGCCGAAGTCGAGCACCACCGGCCGCGTCCGCCCGACCATGAAGATGTTGGCCGGCTTGATGTCGCGGTGGACGACGCCCTTGCCGTGGGCATAGCTCAGGGCATCGGCGACCCGACGCACGATCAGCGCGGCCTGTTCGGCGGTGGGGCGCCAGCCGGAGCGCAGCATCTGCGAGAGATCCTTGCCGCGCAGCAGCTCCATCGCGATGTAGGCCCCTTCCGGGCTGACGCCCGCGTCGTGCACGGTGACGATGTGGGCATGGCTGAGGCGCGCCGCGGCGCGTGCTTCGTCGAGCACACGCTCGGTCAGGCGTGCGCGTTCGGGCGCGGGTGCCGTGAGCGGCAGCGTCTTGACGGCCACCTGCCGGGCCAGCACCGTGTCGTAGGCCGACCAGACGGTGCCGAGGCCCCCGGCGCCGAGCGGGCGCTCCAGCACATAGCGGCCCAGTTCTCCGCTGTCGGCCGCTGCGCCGGTGTCGCCCTGCAGCCGGCGGCCGTCGATGACGGGTGTGGCGGAGGTGCGGCCCGGGCCGTGGATCTGGAGTGCCTCGTCGATCTGTTGCTCGAAGGGCAGGCTGTCCGGGGGCAGCGTCTCGTGGCTGCCGTCGGGCAGGTCACCCGGACTGGTGGGCAACCACAGCCCGAGGGTGCCTGTGTCGGCGCCGGAGTCGGGCCGGGGCGCTTCGGAGGGAGGGCGTTGCGACACGGGCTGCAGGTCGGTCATGGGCAGCGACATCGGCATCGGCGTTGAGGCTGGGCTGGCCCGGCCATGGTCAGCGTCCCAGCACGCGCTGCAGGCGCTGCACGGCCTCCTGCAGATCGTCCATCGAACTGGCGAAGGACAGGCGTGCGTACCGGCCGGTCTCGGCATGGCCGAAGTCGCGGCCCGGGGTCAGCGCGATGTGGGCGCGCTCCATCATGTCGAAGCAGAACTGCCAGCTGTCCGGTGCATGGGCGGTGACATCGAACCAGACGTAGAAGGCGCCATCCGGCTGCACCGGCACGTGCAGGCCGAGTGCTTCCAGCGCGGGCACGATGAAATCGCGGCGCGCCTTCAGCGTGGCGCGGCGTTCCTCGCAGAGCGCCTGCGTCTCGGGCGTGAAGCAGGCCAGCGCGGCCTGCTGCGCGATGGTGGACGCACAGATGTAGAGGTTCTGGGCGAGCTTCTCGACCGGTGCCACCAGGGCCTCCGGCAGCACCAGCCACCCCAGCCGCCAGCCGGTCATGCCGAAGTATTTCGAGAAGCTGTTGACCACGAGCACATCGTCGCCGAGGGCCAGCGCGGTGCGGGCATCGGCGTCGAAACTGAGGCCGAGGTAGATCTCGTCGACGATGGTGATGCCACCACGCGCCCGCACGACCTCGACGATGCCGGCCAGTGTCTCGGCCGGCACCGAGGTGCCGGTCGGGTTGGACGGGGAGGCCAGCATCACGCCGCGTGTGGCCGGTCCCCAGGCCTCGGCCACGGAGGCGGCGTCTAACTGGAAGCGCTGGGCCGGTGTGGTGGGCAGCAGCCGGGCCGTGCCGCCCGAGGCGGTCACGAAATGGCGGTTGCAGGGGTAGCACGGGTCGGGCATCAGGATCTCGTCGCCCGGCTCGACCAGCGCGGTGCACAGCAATTGCAGCGCCGCGGATGCGCCCGCGGTCACCACGATGCGCCGCGGGTCGACCTCGACACCCCAGCGGCTGGCGTACCAGCCCGACAGCGCCCGCCGCAGCGCGGGCAGGCCGACGGCGTGGGTGTACTGCGTGCGGCCGGCGTCCAGGCAGGCCTTGGCTGCCGCGACCACGGCCGGGGCGGCGGTCTCGTCCGGCTCGCCGATGTTCAGGTAGACCATCCGCTCGCCACCCTGCGCCGGGTCGCAGGCGGCGGTGCGGGCGATGGCGTCGGCCGCCTTGGCGCACTCCATCACCCAGAACGGCTCGATGCCGGCCACGCGCTGCGCCAGCCGCAGCGGATCCGGCCCGGTCGGTGCGGCTGGCCCGTTCATTCGGCCCGGGGCGCCGAGCGCGCGAGGCGCTGGGCGGCGACTTCGGCGGGACGCAGGTCGACCGCTGCCTTGTCGAGCACACCGTTGACGTACTTGTGGCCATCCGTGCCGCCGAAGGCCTTGGCCAGCTCGACGGCTTCGTTGATGGCGACGCGGTAGGGCACGTCCAGACAGTGCTGCAGCTCGTACAGGCCGATCAGCAGCACGCCGTGCTCGATCGGCGACAGCTCGGCGATCGGGCGGTCGAGGTGGGGGGCCAGCAGGCTGTCGAGCGCCGGGGCCTGCTCGATGCAGCCCTGCAGCAGGGCGTCGAAGCGCGCGTTGTCGCACTTGCCGAAGTCCTCCTGCTCGCGCATGTGCGAACGCACGACGCTGAACTCGGCGCGGCTGATCTGCCACTCATACAGCCCTTGCAGCGCCAGCTCGCGGGAGCGGCGGCGTGCGGACTTGGGGCGGGGCGCAGCCGGACCGGCAGCGCTGGACGGACTGGAAGCGCCTGGGCGGGATTTCGGGTTCGGGTTCAAGTCAGGTCTTCCAGGAGATTGGCCATCTCGACCGCGACACGGGCTGCGTCGCGGCCTTTTTCTTCGGTGCGGGCCCAGGCCTGGGCTTCGTTCTCGACCGTGAGGATGGCGTTGGCGATTGGGACGCTCTGGTCCAGCGATACCCGCGTCACGGCCGAGCCGCTCTCGTTGGCGACCAGCTCGAAGTGGTAGGTCTCGCCGCGGATGATGCAGCCCAGCGCGATCAGGGCGTCGTGTTCGTCCGATTCGGCCAGCGCCTGCAGCGCGAGCGCGACTTCGAGCGCGCCCGGCACGCGGACATGGCGGATGTGCTTGCGTTCGACGCCCAGCAGCACCAGCTCGTTCGTGCAGTGCTCGGCCAGGGCGTCGGTGATGGCGGCGTTGAAGCGGGCCTGGACGATCGCCACCCGGAGGTCGCTGCCGTCGAGGCGGGGGGCCGTGCCCTTGTCTGCGCCTTGCATGGTGTGTTCCTTGGCTTGTGGAGGATCAGGGCGCCACGGCCGCGGCAGCGGCCACGGGCATGAACCCGGTGACTTCGAGGCCGTAGCCGACCATGCTGGGCATGCGGCGCTGGTTGCTCAGCAGCTTCATGCGGCGGATGCCGAGGTCACGCAGGATCTGGGCGCCGACGCCGTAGGTGCGCAGGTCCATCGAGGTGCGGGGCGGCTCGCCAGTGGGCGGCAGGGCCACGCCGAGCAGGGCCTGCGCGTCCTGCGCCACATTGAGCAGCACGGCCACACCGCGGCCGGACTCCTGCAATGTGGTCAGCGCCTGTGGCAGCGACCAGGAATGGCGCGCCCGGCCGATGTCCAGCAGGTCCATCACCGACAGCGGCTCGTGCACGCGCACCAGCACCTCGTCCTCGTCCGCCCAGCTGCCCGCGCTCAGGGCAAGGTGGACCTGGCCGGTGCGGTCGCGGTAGACGCGGCTGTCGAAGGCGCCCCAGGGCGTCGTCAGCCGGTCCTGGTGCAGGCACTCGATCAGCGACTCGTTGCCGCTGCGGTAGGTGATGAGGTCGGCGATGGTGCCGATCTTGAGGTTGTGCTCGCGGGCGAATTCCTGCAGGTCGGGCAGGCGCGCCATCGTGCCGTCGTCCTTCATGATCTCGCAGATCACGGCGGACGGCGACAGGCCGGCCATGCGGGCCAGGTCGCAGCCGGCTTCGGTGTGGCCAGCGCGCATGAGCACGCCGCCGTCCTGCGCCTGCAGCGGGAAGATATGGCCCGGCTGCACCAGATCACGCGCCACGGAGTCCCGCGCGACCGCCACCTGCACGGTGCGGGCACGGTCCGCAGCGGAGATGCCGGTGGTCACGCCGGTGGCCGCCTCGATCGAGACGGTGAACGCGGTGCTGTGCTTGGTGCCATTGCGTGCAGCCATGGGGGGCAGCTGCAGGTACTCGCAACGCTCGCGGGTGAGGGTCAGACAGATCAGTCCGCGGCCGTACCGGGCCATGAAGTTGATCGCTTCGGGGGTGACCAGATCGGAGGCAAAGACCAGATCGCCTTCGTTTTCCCGGTCTTCTTCGTCGACCAGGATGATCATGCGTCCGGCCGCCAGCTCGGCGACCAGCTCGGGAATGGGTGAAATCGGCATCCCGCGATTGTAGGCGGCTCAGGCTGGCGAGCCGAATGCCGTTGCAGACCGTGCCATCAGTCGCACATCGGCGCCGACGCGGGTGATGTCGGTGAAGACCAGGGGTGCGGCGTCGGCGATCTGCGCCAGCGGCCCGAAGGCGGCCATGTCACGTCCGGCGCCCAGCAGCCGGGGCGCCAGATAGACCAGGTACTCGTCGACCAGCCCGGCGCGCACGAAACTGCCGTTGAGGTGCTGGCCGGCCTCGATGTGCAGCTCGTTCACGCCGCGCCGCCCGAGCGCGTCGAGCACCGCGGGCAGGTCGATCCAGCCGTTCGGGTCGGTGGCCACGGGCTCCAGGGTGACGTTGGCGCGGGCCAGCGCGGACGCCCGCGGGTTGTGCAGCGCGGAGGCGGCGCAGACCAGCACGACCTCGCCAGGCGCCTCCAGCAGCCGGGCGGTCGGGGGCGTGTCCAGCCGGGCATCGAGCACGATGCGCAGCGGTTGCCGCGCCGTCGGCACCAGCCGCACATCCAGCCGCGGGTTGTCCTCGCGCACGGTGCCGATGCCCGTCAGCACCGCACCGGCCCGTCGGCGCCAGGCATGGCCGTCGGCGCGGGCCTGCGGGCCGGTGATCCACTGGCTGGTGCCGTCCGGCAGGGCGGTGCGACCGTCCAGGCTGGCAGCCACCTTCAGCCGGACCCAGGGCCGCCCGCGCAGCATGCGCGAGAAGAAGCCGATGTTCAGCTCACGGGCGGCATCCGCCATCAGCCCGTGGGCAACGGCGATGCCGGCGGCCTGCAGCCGCGCCAGTCCCTGACCGGCGACCAGCGGATTCGGGTCCAGCACGGCGGCCACCACCCGGCCCACGCCAGCGGCCACCAGCGCGTCGGCGCAGGGCGGTGTGCGGCCGTGGTGGGCACAGGGCTCCAGCGTGACGTGCACGGTCGCGCCGCGCAGGTCATGTCCGTCGGCCAGTGCGGCGCGGATCGCCATGACTTCGGCGTGCGGGCCGCCGGCCTGCTGCGTGTGGCCGGCGCCGAGCACGCGCCCTTGGCCGTCGCTGATGACGCAGCCGACCCGCGGGTTCGGGTCGGTCAGCCCGATGGCCTGTTCGGCCCAGGTCAGCGCCTGGGCCATGGCGACCTGGTCGTGGGCCGAGAAGGTGGGGGTGGGGGCGGTGCGCATCGCGTGATTGTGCGCTGGCGGGCTGGCGGGTGGCTTCTTCAGGGCTGGTGGGCGACGGTGCTGTCGTCCACGGCGTTGCCCGTGCCGGTCAGGCCCGAGGTGCCGAACGGGCCGACATCGACCGGGCAGCGCGCCGCGGCCCGGATCACCAGGAAATTCTGGTTGCCCAGCGCGGTCGTCACCACGCTGTGGCTGGCCGGGTGCTCGGGGTTGTCGATGCGGCCGTTGCCGTCGTGGTCGGCGCTGTAGCGGCAGATGCGGAACCGCCCGGTGCTGCCGGAGGCGCTCACCAGCAGCCAGCCTTGTGGAACAAGGTCCAGCCGGCCGGACCAGCGTGGCGTGCCGCCCGAGGCGGGCGCAACGGGCTGGATGACGCAGTGGTAGGCGATCGAGGTGTTCAGCGTGGTGCCGGGCGGCACGCCGGTCGGTCCGTCCTGCACACACTCCCAGGCCGGGCTCGGGTGGCCGGTGGTGGTCAGCGTCAGGCGCAGGGTGAGGCCCATCGCGGGGCTGGCGGGCTGTTCGGCGTCGGCGGCGGTGAGGGTGTCGCGGTCGGTGGCGAACCGGACGTGGCCGCTGAGCAGCAGGCCGCTGAACACCTTGCAGGTGCCGAGGCTGCTGGCGTCAAGGGCCTCGGCCGGCAGCCCCACGGTGCTGTCGCAGCGGCCGATCACCTCGCCGCTGCGGCTGTCGAACAGCCAGACCAGGGCCTCGTCGGTGCGCGGCTTGAAGGCGTGGCGGCCATCGCCCAGGTCGCGGGCGGACGCGGGGATGCGCAGCGAGCGCTCCGACATGCCCGGGGCGGTCGGGCTCGCGCTGCCCGGGGCGGCGGCGCGGTTCAGCAGCGTGGCCGCGCCAAACGCGGGGTCCAGCATCTTCAGGGCGGTCGCCAGCGTCAGTGTGTGGTCGAGCGCCTGCCGGTCCTGCCAGCGCACGGTGCCGGCCACCTGCATGAGCCGGCCCGCCGTGTCCGTGCTGACGCGGCGCTCCAGCGTGTAGCGGGTCGGCGAGGTGGGCGTGTCGAGCACCTGCGGGCCGGTGTCCGCGAGCCCGCCGAGGTCGGCTGGCGTGCGCCCGCGCAGTTGCTCCAGGTGCTGCGCGGCATGCCGGACGGCTTCGCTGCGCTGGCGCGACAGGTCCGTGGTGCGCCGCAGTTCCAGGTGCAGCCGCAGCAGCGACGCCGTGCCCAGCCCGAGCAGCGCCACCGCCACGAGCAGCTCGATCAGCGCGAAGCCGGTGCAGGCGCGCTTCATCGGGTGTGCGGATCGAACCAGCTGCCCGGCACCGGGGCGAGCACGCTGCCCAGCGCCGCGGCCTGCTGCAGCACGGCCGGGTCGCGCACCACGTCGATCGCGCCGTCCAGCATGGTGGTCCCCAGGCTGACGAGCGCGCCGCGGAGCTGGCTTCGAGGCGCCGCGGTGGCCAGCGCCTGCACATGGTCGGCCACGACCAAGCCCTGCAGCGACACGTCGGCGCCGAGCTGCAGCGTGCCGCGCACGACGATCAGCAGCGGCGCCTCGGTCTTCCCCCAGGCCCCGGCGGCCAGGCGCAGGTCGCCGTCCAGCCACAGCGCCTGTGCCCCCCGCTGCACGGCGTTGTCGAGGTCTGCGCCGGTGCAGCCCCCTGTGCAGGCCAGCGGCTCCCAGGCGGGCAGGGCCTGCAGCGCGCGTGCGTCCAGCCCGAACAGGCGTGGCCAGAGCGTGTCCGTGCCGGTGGGGGCGCGCCCCGTCAGTGGCGGGTCGTTGCCCACCAGCCCGGCATTCACCGGCTGGCCGGACGGGCCGATCACCGTCGCCGGGGCCTGCAGCGTGATGTCCCCACCGCTGTGGATGGCGGTGCCCCCGCTGGCGAGGTCGGTGTTGACCACGCGGGCGCTGCCGGACAGCGTGACGGCGCCCACGCTGGTCAGCGCGGCCAGCGGTGGCGACACCAGCTGGCCGAGGGGGGCGAGCACGGTGGTGACGCGGTAACGCCCGTCGGGCTCGGGGCTGCCCGACGCCGCGCCGCAATCCGGGCCTGGCATCGAGCAGCCTTCGGCGGTCAGCGTCCACAGTCCCGCTCGCGGGCCGCTGCCCAGCGTCAGGGCGAAGGCCGGGTGGTCGGCGCTGTCGTCCGGGGCGGCGACCCGGCCTGGGCCGCTGTCGGGGCAGTGGCACTGCCAGACCGGGTCCGGGTCGCTTTGTCGGCAGGCGGGCTGCAGCGGGGTGGCGGTGGCGAAGCTGCGCTCCCACCGGGTGCGCAGCGTGGCCGGCGTGTCTGCTGCGGAGGGCGGTGCGGGCAGGCACCGCATGTCCGTGGCGCGCCGGTCGTTCAGGCGCGCCACGGCCCAGTCGATCCCCGCCTGCGCGGCTTCCTGGGCGCGGACGGCGCGGACCTGGCTGGCGCTGGCGCGCTGCTCGAACAGCAGCGCGCGGTGGCTGTAGAGCAGGCCCAGGTGCGCGATCAGCAGCAGGGTCATCACCATCGCGAGCGTGCCCGTGCCCGCCTGTTCACGGCGGGCAGGCACCGACCACCTCGTCGTTGCGCAGCCGGGTCTCGGTGGACTGCTGGCGCTGCACCCGGGCATCCCGGGCGTCCTGCGCATCGACCTCGATCCGCACCCGGCGCTGGATCCATTCGGGCGGGCAGTCCGTCCGGGCGCCACAGGCCGTGTTCGGGCAGTGGGCGAGCAGGCTGTGCCGCACTTCGTCGAGCCGGATCGACAGCCGCGTGACGCGCATCAGCGCCGGGTCGGTCAGCGCCTGCCAGTGGTCGCGCTCGTCCGGGGCGACGGCGCTGCCGGACAGGCGCCACTCGATGACCTGGGCGCTGGTGTTCAGGCGCAGACCGAATTTTTCCTGGTTGCTGCTGATGTGGTTCTCGGTCAGGTCGCGGCTGTAGCCGTAGCCGAGCCAGGGGGCGGCGGCCGGGCCGTTTAGCACGGCTCCTCGGTAGGGGTTGGCGGTCAAGGTGGCCGTTGGACGGCTGCTGTCCCAGACCCCGCCCGACACGTCGGCCCAGTACCCGGACCGGCGCACGTCCCGCGCGATCATCTCGACCGCGGTCCGCAGATCCTGCGTCAGCCGGCTCTCCAGCAGCAGGCGGCGCTGCTCCTCGACATGCCCCGACACCAGGTGCAGCACCACCGTCAGCAGCAGCAATCCGAGCCCGATCGCCAGCATCAGCTCGACCAGGCTCCAGCCCCGCAGGGCGGGTGCCGGGGTCATGATTTCCAGCACAGGCGGTTCTGCGCGTCGAGGTTGCCGGTCTGTCCGTCCGGGCCGGAGCGGTGGTGCAGTTGCCCGGCGCCGATGTCCAGCACGAGCCACCGGCACAGCCGGTCGTCCGTCTGGGGGCCGCGGGCCACGGCGGTGACGCGGTAGCGGTGGTGGGCGGTGTCGGGGGCGACCGATGTGCTCAGGTCGTAGTGGCCGGCCGGGCTGATGGCGGGCAGGGCCAGACCGTCCGGGCCGAGTCCGGCGGCGTAGGTCGGTCGCTGCGAGCGCCAGCGTTCCTGCGCCTGCTGGAGCTGTGCCAGGGCGACGATGGCGTCGCTGCGGCGTGTGCGCTGGACCTGGGCCTGCCAGCCGGGTACCGCCAGCGAGGCCAGGATCGCGACCAGGACCAGCGCGATGGCCAGCTCGACCAGGGTCATGCCCCGGCTCGCGGTCGGGTGTGGCGTGGTGTTCAGCATGGGCTGTACCCCGGGAAACGTGGCCCCGGGGTGCAGGTCCGCACCCGGCCGAGGATGTTGACGACGTGGCGCAGGGCGCTGCTGCCGTCGGTGGTGGAGACCTCGATGCTGCCGGTGGGCGTGAAGGTGCCGTGGCGCGGGTCGATGCGCAGGCTGGCCACGTTCGAGCGCAGTCGGATGCGCCGCGATGCTGGCACCAGCGCCGCCCGCAGCAGCTCGGTCCCGTCGTCACACGCGACCAGCGGCTCGGCGCGTGGATCGGCGCTGCAGCGGCAGGTGTCTGCCTCTCCGCTGTGGATCAGGTAGCACATGCCGGCGCCGGTGTCCTGGAAGCTCAGGCGCAGGATGCGGTGGCGCAGCACGGCGGCGCTGCGCAGCCACTGCAGGTCGGCATTGAACTGGGCCGACACGCCGAGCAGGTGCTGGCGCTGCAGCCAGCCGGAGAACGACAGGGTCGCGCTGTGCAGGATGAGGGCGGCCAGCGCCAGGACGACCAGCAGCTCCACCAGCGTGAGCCCGTGTGCGCCGTGTGCGCGCCGGAGTGGCGGTTTCGTCGTCCGGGACGGCATTTGTGTCATCGGCCTTCCTTCCTGTCCTGCGGGGTGAAGTGCAGGGTTCAGTCTAGGAAAGCCGCCCCGGTGGGCGCCTCGCTCCGAAGGGGGAGTCGTTCGGGTATTTCGGGGGAGAGCGGGGGGATACCGCGCGCTCGATGCGCAGCGCTCAGATTTCCCGGATGAGCTGGTTGAAGGCGTCCACGTCCTCGAAGCGGCGGTAGACCGACGCGAAGCGGACATAGGCGACCTTGTCGAGGCGCTTGAGTTCGCGCATCACCAGCTCGCCGATGTGCGAGGTGGTGACCTCGCTCTCGCCGCTGGTGAACAGCGTGCTCTCGATGCGGGCGATGGCGGCGTCGATCAGGTCCACGCTCACATTGCGCTTGCGCAGGGCCAGCATCATCGACGCGCGCAGCTTGGCGCGGTCGAACTCGATGCGGTTGCCGTTCTTCTTCACCACGGCGGGCATGGCCAGCTCGACCCGCTCGTAGGTGGTGAAGCGCTTGTCGCAGGCGCTGCAGCGGCGGCGTCTGCGCATCGCGTCACCCTCGTCCGACGCGCGTGTCTCGACAACGGTGGTGTCCTGGTGACCGCAGTAAGGGCAGCGCATCGTCAGGACACCTGATCGCTCGAACGGATCAGCCGCGGTAGACCGGGAAGTCGCGCGTCAGTACCGCGACCTGCTCGCGCACACGGGCCAGCACGGCCTCGTCGGTCGGGGCTTCCAGCACGTCAGCGATCAGGTTGGCGGTCAGCACGGCCTGTTCTTCCTTGAAGCCGCGCGTGGTCATCGCCGGCGAGCCCAGGCGGATGCCGCTGGTGACCATGGGCTTCTGCGGGTCGTTGGGGATGCCGTTCTTGTTGCAGGTCATGTGGGCACGGCCCAGCAGCGCTTCGGCTTCCTTGCCGGTCAGGCCCATCGGGCGCAGGTCGACCAGCATGACGTGGCTCTCGGTCCGGCCGGACACGATGCGCAGGCCGCGCTTGGTCAGCGTCTCGGCCATCGCGGCGGCGTTCTTGACGACCTGTTCCTGGTAGGCCTTGAACTCAGGCTGCAGCGCTTCCTGGAACGCGACCGCCTTGCCGGCGATGACGTGCATCAGCGGGCCGCCCTGGATGCCGGGGAAGATGGCCGAGTTGATCTTCTTGGCGATGTCGTCGCCGCGCATCAGGATCAGGCCGCCGCGCGGGCCGCGCAGGGTCTTGTGCGTGGTGGTGGTGACCACGTCGGCGTGCGGCACCGGGTTCGGGTAGACGCCCGCGGCGATCAGGCCGGCGTAGTGGGCCATGTCCACCATGAAGTAGGCGCCGACCGCCTTGGCGACCCGGGCGAAGCGCTCGAAGTCGATGCGCAGCGCAAACGCCGACGCGCCCGCGATGATCAGCTTCGGCTTGTGCTCGTGGGCCAGACGTTCCATCTGCTCGTAGTCGATGTCTTCCTTGGCGTCCAGGCCGTAGGAGACGACCTTGAACCACTTGCCGGACATGTTCAGCGGCATGCCGTGGGTGAGGTGGCCGCCTTCGGCCAGGCTCAGACCCATGATGGTGTCGCCGGGCTGCAGCAGGCCGAAGAAGACGGCCTGGTTGGCCTGTGAGCCGGAGTTCGGCTGGACGTTGGCGTGGTCGGCGCCGAAGAGCTTCTTCGCGCGGTCGATGGCGAGCTGCTCGACGACGTCGACGTGTTCGCAGCCGCCGTAGTAGCGCTTGCCAGGGTAGCCTTCGGCGTACTTGTTGGTGAGCTGCGAGCCCTGTGCGGCCATGACGGCGGGCGAGGTGTAGTTCTCGCTGGCGATCAGCTCGATGTGCTCTTCCTGGCGACGCACTTCGGCGTCGATGGCGGCCGTGATCTCGGGATCGATGGCGGCGAGGGTCTGGGTAGCGCGGTCAAACATGGGGAGGCAGTCCTGTCGGTGAAGTCCGGCCCCGCCGACCTCGCCTGGTTGCAGGCGGAGGCGGTGGGCTGCCCAGGCGCACGGCAATGAATCCGCTGCACAGACCCCGGTCCGGGCCTGCCGCGACCACGCTCCCCGGTGGTTGACCCACCTTGGACCCCGGGCGGGGTCCGTGAACGCCAGTTGCGTGGTGCGCGGAGTTTATCAGCAGCGCTGTCGGTCAGTGGCCGGTCAGTAGCTCAGTGCTGCGACACGGTCCGGCTTGCTCTGCAGCACCGGGTTGACGGTGGCAGAGGGGCTGGTGGCCGGGTTGGCCTGCGGCGTCAGTGCAGGCGCAGTGCTCGGCTGTTCGGCGGGTGCGGACACCGGCGGCACGGGCAGGCGGGCCGTCACGGGCACCGAGCGGCCCTTGATCAGCTGCAGCAGGAACTCCTGCTCGGCCAGCACCTTGAAGGCATAGCCACCGTCGCTGGCGAGGTTGGCTGCACCGACGTAGTGGCGCAGACCGCCTTCGACCGAGCCCGCCTTGGCGATGCAGTCCTTGAGCACCTGCACGCCCACACGCAGGTTCGTCAGCGGATCGAACGCGGCATGGTTGCCGCCGAACGCGACGTACTTGTCGTCGTGCACGCGGGTGAGCACCTGCATCAGCCCCTGTGCGCCGACCGAACTCTGGGCGAACGGGTTGAACGACGACTCGATGGCGACGATGGCCAGGATCAGCGTCGGCTCCAGACCGACACGCTTGCCCAGCGACCAGGACTCCTGGACCAGGCGGCCGACCGGCTCGGGGGCGACCTTGTAGCGCCGCGCCAGCCATTGGGCCACTGCTGCCTGCTGGCGGTTCAGCTCGCTCGGGTCGATGGCCGTCGCGCGGTCCACCGCCGAGAAGTCGCCCTGTGCCAGCAGGCTGGGCTCTTCCATCTGGCTGGTTTCCGCAGAGCGGGCTTCCTGGCGTTCGACCAGCCAGTCGAGCGCACGTTCTTCCAGCAGACCCCGCACATCGGCGCGACCGCCAATGACGAAGGTGACACTCAGGACAGCCAGTCCGATGACGGCCAGACTGTTGTGGCTGACGGCCAGCAGGCCGTTGCCGAGATCCGCGATGAAGACACGCACCGACTCGGCGGTGGCGGTCTGAATCCGCGTCCAGGATCGGGGTGCAGTCATGCAACTCCTCGTTCGATCACTGCGGGCGCCGTGTGGCCATTGGCGGGCGCCCAGATAATCCCCGTTGCGCAACAGCCGACAGCCCTCGTTCGAGTGGTTCTTGTCGGGTGGTCAACCCCTCTACAGGCAACGGGATCGAAGGGGGCAGCTACGCATCAGCGGCAGGCCACGAGCCCCCTGTGTTCGAAAACGGATGAATTCTAGAAGTCGTCCAAATAACCAGTCAACAATAAGAAACACCGTAATGAGATTGTAAATTCATGAAATACCGCGATCTGAGAGACTTCCTGGCCTTGTTGGAGCAACGTAAGGCCCTGCTCAAAGTGAAAGAATCGGTTGCAGTCGAACTGGAGATGACCTGGCTGTCCGACCGGACCTTGCGCGCCGGCGGTCCGGCCCTGCAGTTCGAGCACCCGACGGTGCGCGGGGGGCGTTCGTCAACCCAGGTTGTTACCAATCTTTTCGGTACGCCGGAGCGTGTGGCGCTCGGCATGGGGGCGGAGCACGTCTCTTCGTTACGTGAAATAGGTGAGCTTCTGGCGCGTCTCAAGGAGCCGGAGCCCCCCAGAGGCCTGCAGGACACCGGTCGTCTGTTACGAATGGCCAAGACGGTGTGGGACATGAAGCCCGCCGTGGTCCGGCGTGCGGCATGCCATGAATTGATCATTTCGGGTAGTGAAATTGACCTGGGAACTTTGCCCATTCAACACTGCTGGCCGGGGGATGTGGCCCCCTTGATCACCTGGGGATTGGTGGTAACCCGGGGTCCGCAGTCGGTCCCGAATGCCCGGAAACGGCAAAACCTGGGGATCTACCGGCAGCAGGTGATCGGGCCGCGTCAGACCATCATGCGGTGGCTGGCCCACCGTGGAGGTGCGTTGGATTTTCGTGAATTCGGACACGCAAATCCTGGAATGCCCTTTCCGATCGCAGTGGTATTGGGTGCGGATCCGGCCACGATCCTGGGCGCGGTCACGCCGGTGCCAGACACCTTGTCCGAATACCAGTTCGCGGGATTGCTGCGCGGAGGGCGCACCGAGCTGGCGGAAAGCGGTGTCGGCGAGGGTGATCTGAAGCTGCAGGTGCCCGCGTTTGCCGAGATCGTGCTGGAGGGCCACATCCCGCCCGCTGCGCCCGGATTCGAGGGCGTGAGCGAACAAGGCATTCCGCTTAAGGAAAAGGATGGTTACCTCCACGCCCTGGAAGGGCCGTATGGCGACCACACCGGCTACTACAACGAGCAGGACTGGTTCCCGGTGTTCGAGATCAGCCGCATGACGATGCGCAAGGATGCGCTCTACCACTCGACCTACACCGGCAAACCGCCGGACGAGCCGGCCATCCTGGGCGTGGCGCTGAACGAGGTGTTCGTGCCGATCCTGCGCAAGCAGTTTCCGGAGATCACCGACTTTTACCTGCCGCCCGAAGGCTGCAGCTACCGGATGGCGATCGTCAGCATCAAGAAGAGCTACCCCGGACACGCCAAGCGGCTGATGTTCGGCATCTGGAGCTTCCTGCGCCAGTTCATGTACACCAAGTTCATCGTGGTGGTGGACGACGACGTGGACATCCGCAACTGGCAGGAGGTGATCTGGGCCATCACGACCCGCATGGACCCGGTGCGCGACACGACGCTGGTCGAGAACACGCCGATCGACTACCTCGACTTTGCGTCGCCGGTGTCGGGGCTGGGCGGCAAGATGGGGCTGGACGCCACCAACAAGTGGCCCGGTGAAACCAGCCGCGAGTGGGGCCGCACCATCGAGATGGACCGGGCCGTGACCCAGCGCATGGACGCCCTGTGGGGACGCCTGTTCACGGGCCAGTCATGAGCCCGTGACCAGCCCCAGCACTTCGTGGAGGGCGTTGTGGACCAGCGTGAAGCCCTGGTGCGAGGGCATCCAGTCCAGGATCGTCTGGTCGTCGCGTGTCACCGCGGCGACCGGCGCGGGGATGACGACCAGCCGCTTGCCGGCCGCTTCCCGGAACGCACGCATGGCCCGCGGCATGTGCGAGGCGTGCGTGACGAGCACGATGCGCTTCACGCCGGCACCGTCCAGCATCGGCACCATCAGGTCGGCGTTCTCGCGCGTGTCGCGCGAGCGCGATTCGGTCCAGCGCAGGCTGGTGCCATGTTCGTCCTGCACGATGCGGGCGGCCGTCTCGGCCTCCGACTGTTCGCCGATCTGCGCCCAGCCGACTCCACCGGCATAGCCGAGCGGCAGTCCCGTCTGCCGTGCCAGCCAGACGCCGTAGCGCAGCCGCACCATGGCCTGCTGGGTGAGGTTGGAGGCGCCGTATTCCGCGGCGAGACGGTGGCGTCCCGCGCCGAGCACGACGATGGCCGTCGGGGGCTGGTTCGGGCTGCGCACCAGTGCGCGGACCTGCACCGGGGTCAGGGCTGCGGGGGGGCGCAGCACGCTGTCCTGCAGCCAGCGGGCGGTGCCGACACAGCACATCAGCCAGAGCCCGCCCGTGCTCAGCGCGATCAGCGCCGTGCCCAGGCCGGGCCTGCGGCGCACCAGCCACAGGCCGAGCAGGATCAGCAGCAGCAGGCTGGCCGGTGGCTGCAGCAGTGCCGACAGCAGGGGTTTCCAGGAAGGGTCGAACAGCACGGGGGATCAGGCAGAGTGCCGGGTGGTCAGGTCGGCGCATTCTGCCCCACCGAGGGGGGACTCTGCGCCGAATCGGGCTGACTCAGGGCGCCAGGCGTTCGCGCAGCCACTGGCCGTCGGTGTCCTGCCGGTACACGAGCCGGTCGTGCAGGCGCGACTTGCGGCCCTGCCAGAACTCCCAGCGCTGCGGCGCGAGCCGGTAGCCGCCCCAGTGCGGCGGACGGGGCGGGTGCAGGCCGTGCTGCGCCGCGGCGCGGGCGGCATTGCTGACGAGCACCGCGCGCGAGGTGATCGGCTGGCTCTGCGGCGAGGCCCAGGCCCCCAGCCGAGAGTCCAGCGGACGCGAGGCGTAGTAGGCGTCGGATTCCTCGGCCGACACCTTCTCGACCGGGCCTTCGATGCGGACGACCCGCTCCAGCTCGACCCAGTGGAACTGCAGCGCGGCCCACGGATGCAGCGCCAGCTCCTGCCCCTTGCGGCTGTCGTAGTTGGTGTACCAGACGAGGCCGCGGGCGTCATAGCCCTTGATCAGGACGATGCGGGTCGATGGCCGGGCATCGGCGCCGACGGTGGCCACCGTCATCGCGTTCGGTTCCGGCACACCGGCCTTGAGGGCTTGCTGCAGCCAGAGGTCGAACTGCTGCAGCGGCATGCCGGCAGCGCTGTGTTCGTCGAGTTCCCCGGCTTCGTAACTCTTGCGCAGATCGGCGATGTTGTTCATGCCTGGATTATAGAAATCTCTGCTGGCCGGTGCACTGCTCCAGCGCAACACACCTCCCTGACGTCGGACTGATCCAGCCGAGGCCGCGTGGCTAGCAGTTCTCCTTAAGTGAAGGCACCAGTTTTCTTGGCGTGCGATGTGGGTTCCCATGTCGGCATGCAAGGGAGAACAACGATGGACCACGCTGATGCCTTGATGAGGAGCTTCCCATGAGTCCCACCCGGAGTCTGCCGACCGTGGTGGTGCTGGCCGCGGGTGGCGGCGCGCGCTTCGAGGGCGCCGGCCCCAAGCTCGGGCAGTCGCTCGGACCGGCCAGCGTGCTGGCGCACACCCTGGACGCGGTTGTCTCCGCGGGGCTGCCACTGGTGGTGGTCACGGTGGCTGCGCTGGTGGAGGTGGCGCGCGGTGTGGTGGCGTCCCGCGACATCGTGCTGCTGCCCCCGGTCGGATCCGCCAGCCGCGAGCCCCTGGGTGTCGGCTTCTCGATCGCCTCGGGGGTCAGCGCCCGTCCGCATGCACCGGGCTGGCTGATCCTGCCGGGTGACATGCCGCTGGTGCAGCCGCAGACCCTGCGCGCGGTGGCGCGTGCACTGGGCCAGGCGCCGGTGGCCTACGCCCAGTACCGTGGCCGCCAGGGGTTTCCGGTCGGGCTGTCAGCGGAGCTGTACTCCGAGCTGGTGCAGCTCAGCGGAGAAGAGGGGCTGCGGCGTTTGCTGGTGCGCTACCCGTCGGCGGCCGTCGAGACCGACGATGCGGGGGTGCTCCAGGACATCAACACGCAGGCCGATCTGGCACAGGTGCGTGCGTCAAGCACCGTCCTGGCCTGGCAGCAGTCCGTGGTCGCGCGCCAGCCGAACGAGGCGTGAGACCTCGGCATCGTGGATCGACAGCGCCTGCAGGCACTGCGCCGTGCGGTGCAGGTAGTCCACGGTGCGGCCATAGCGGCCTGCCGCATTGCGGAAGATGGCCAGGTGCGCTGCGTCGTCGAGGCGGCCGGTGTGGGAGGGATGGTCCGGGTCGAGCGTGAACGCCAGCGCGGTGACAGGGCCTTGCGACGTGTGGCAGCGCAGCCAGCGCGGCGTGTAGACCCCATTGGGCATCTCGCGTTCCCAGAGTGTGTCGAGCTGGGACAGTGCGTCCGCACCGTCCCCGCTGCCCGCTCGGTGCACCTGCCCGACACAGGAGCCCCCCGGCAGCAGCGCAAACACCAGCCCGGGGCATTCCGCCGAGCCGCGGTTGACCCGCGAGCGCATCCGCAAGGCCCGGTGGAAACCCCAGAGCCGGGCCGGCCGGATTTCCGCCGGCGTGAATTGCGGCTTCCAGAGCAGCGAGCCGTAGGCGTAGAGCCAGAAGGCCTCGCCCCGGTCCAGTCGCTCGGCCAGCTGTTGTCGGGTGGTCTGCAGCAGGCGCAGTGCGTGCGCCGAGCAGACCGTGGAACGGGCGGGAGGGGGCAATGGACCGTGCATGGTCTGGCAGTGTGACGGCAGTGGTGCAGGTGCGACAAGCGGGTGCTGTGACCGGATGCATCACGCCCTGACAACGTGCAGGCCTTTAAACTTGCGCACCTTTTAACGATGAGGAGGATTCTCCATGAGTGACGACGATCGCGACGAAAGCCGCAAGGTGGGTCTGTGGGTGGTGTTTTCCAGCGTGGCGGTGCTGCTGCTGGGCGTGCTCGGCTTTGCCGTGGTGCGCACGATGAAGGGTCCGGCGGCACCCGTCGCCCAGACCGCCGCTGCGGCGACCAGCGCGACGGATCCGGCCGATGTGCTGGTGGAGTACACGACCACGACCGCTGCACTGGCGACCGTGTATTTCGAATCGGGCTCGGCCGCACTGCTGCCGGACGCGGAACCCGCCATGGCCGACACCGTCAAGGCGCTCGCCGCCGATCCGGGCAAGCGCGTCCTGCTGTCGGGCTACCACGACTCGACGGGTGACCCGGTCATGAACGCCGAGCTGGCCAAGCAGCGTGCCAAGGCCGTGCGCGCGGCCCTGCTGGTCGGGGGCATTCCGCTGGAGCAGGTGCTGCTGCGCAAGCCGGAAAGCACCACCGGCACGGGCACCGAGCGTGAAGCCCGTCGCGTCGAGATCCGCCTCGTCGACGCCCAGTAAGCGCACGCGAACTGCGCCGGGTCACGGGTTGGGTTACGGGCCGGTTACGGCCTGATCCCACCCGGTGTCCCCACTGTGCAGCCCGCCAGGACAGAAGACCTCTGTCCTGGCGGGCTGCAGCCATTTCTGCAGGGGCTGGCGCACATGCTGTGGTCTGGCACGGACGGTGCGTGCGCTGGCGGGTAGCCCTGGTCGCAGGGACGGAAAGATTTGACGATGTAACTTAGTTACGCTTTAATCGACAATCAAGTTTCACGACCGCCAACGCCATGAAAACCCAGATTGCCGACATCACCGCCCGCATCCGTGAACGCAGCCGCCCGCAGCGCGAGGCCTACCTTCGCCGGACCCGGGCCGCGGCGGCCCAGCCGCGGGGCGCTGACCGCATGGGCTGCGCCAACGTGGCCCACGCCTTCGCCGCGCTGCCGGGCGCCGACAAGTTCCGCGTGGTGGCCGAGAAGGCGCCCAACATCGGCATCATCACCGCCTACAACGACCTGCTGTCGGCACACCAGCCCTACGAGGGCTACCCGGCGCTGATCCGCGACGAGGCCCACCGCCAGGGGGCCACCGCGCAGGTGGCCGGCGGCGTGCCGGCGATGTGCGACGGCGTGACGCAGGGCTTCGCCGGCATGGAGCTGAGCCTGTTCTCGCGCGACACGATCGCGATGGCGGCGGCAGTCGGGCTGGCGCATGACGTGTTCGACGCCGCGCTGCTGCTGGGCGTGTGCGACAAGATCGTCCCCGGACTGCTGATCGGGGCATTGCAGTTCGGGCACCTGCCGTGTGTGTTCGTGCCGGCCGGGCCGATGAGCACGGGGCTGTCCAACAGCGAGAAGTCCAAGGTCCGGGAGCAGTTCGCCCAGGGGCTGGTCGGCCGCGACAAGCTGCTCGAAGCCGAATCCGCCGCCTACCACGGCGCCGGCACCTGCACCTTCTACGGCACCGCCAACTCCAACCAGATGCTGCTGGAGTCGATGGGCCTGCATGTGCCCGGCACCGCCTTCATCCATCCGCACGCCGGCCTGCGCGAGGCGCTCACCCGCGAAGCCGTGCGCACCGTGCTGTCGATCCGCAAGGGCCAGCGCTTCACGCCGATCGGCGAACTGGTGGACGAACGCTGCATCGTCAACGCGATGGTCGCGCTGCTGGCCACCGGCGGCTCCACCAACCACCTGATCCACTGGGTCGCGGTCGCGCGCTCGGCGGGCATCGTGATCGACTGGACCGATTTTTCCGAGCTGTCGGGCTGCACGCCGCTGCTGTCGCGGGTCTACCCGAACGGCAAGGCGGACGTGAACCAGTTCCAGGCCGCCGGCGGGCCGGGCTTCGTGCTGCGCGAGCTGCTCGACAGCGGCTGCCTGCACGGCGACGTGCTGACGGTGGCCGAGGGCGGCATGGCGGCCTATGGCCGCGTGCCGACGCTGGGTGCGGACGGCGCGCTGGTGTGGCACGACCTGCCGAGCACGCCGATCGACGACACCATCGTGCGCACCGCGGCGGCGCCGTTCAGCGCGTCGGGCGGCCTGAAGCTGCTGGCCGGCAACCTCGGCCGCGGCGTGATGAAGGTCAGCGCGGTGCCGGAAGACCGCCACATCATCGAGGCCCCGGCCATCGTCTTCGACAGCCAGGAAGCGCTGCACGTCGCCTTCAAGGCCGGCGAGCTGGAGCGTGACTTCGTCGCCGTCGTGCGCTTCCAGGGCCCGAAGGCCAACGGCATGCCCGAACTCCACAAGCTCACGCCGCCGCTGGCCGTGCAGCAGGACAAGGGCTTCCGTGTCGCGCTGGTCACCGATGGTCGCATGAGCGGCGCGTCGGGCAAGGTGCCGGCCGCCATCCACGTCAGCCCCGAGGTGCTGGCCGGCGGCCCGCTGGGCAAGGTGCGCACGGGCGATCTGGTGCGCGTCGACGCGGTCACCGGCACGCTGGACGCGCTGGTGCCGGCCGACGAATGGGCGGCGCGCGCCATCGAAGGCCGCTCCGACGCGCTGGCCGAGGACGCGGGCCACGGCATGGGCCGCGAGCTGTTCGGCGGGATGCGCCGCAACGTGCTGACCGCCGAAGAAGGCGCCGTGACCTGGCTCTGAGCCCGGACCGGTCACGCGCCCCTCGAACCTCCTTTGAACCCGTCAACCTGACCACGCCCATGAACACCCTCGAACTCGCCGCCTGCGGCCCCGTCATCCCCGTCATCGTCATCGACCGCGTCGAAGACGCCGTGCCGCTGGCCCGTGCGCTGGTCGCCGGCGGCGTGCGGGTGCTGGAGGTGACGCTGCGCACCCCGGCCGCGCTCGACTGCATCCGCGCCATGGTCGCCGCCGTGCCCGAGGCGATCGTCGGCGCCGGCACCGTGCGCTCCATCGCCGATGCGCAGGCCGCCAAGGACGCCGGCTGCCAGTTCGCCGTGAGCCCCGGCTACACGCCCGAGATCGGCCGCACCTGCCTGGACATCGGCCTGCCGCTGCTGCCGGGTGTGTCCACGGCCAGCGAAGTGATGATGGCCAATGCCGACGGCTACCGCTTCCTGAAGCTGTTCCCGGCGACGGCGGTGGGCGGCATCAACCTGTTGAAGGCCTTTGCCAGCCCCTTCCACGACGTCGTGTTCTGTCCGACCGGCGGCATCACGCTGGAGACGGCGCCGCAGTTCCTCGCGCTGCCGAACGTCAAGGTCTGCGGCGGCTCCTGGCTGACGCCGGCCGACGCGGTCAAGTCGGGCGACTGGGCGCGCATCACCCGGCTGGCGGCCGAGGCGCAGGGGTTGAGGGGGTAAGCGCCGCAAAGTCTGTCCGGATGCGGCATCCATCTAGGCTGCCCTTCCGCGCAGCACTGTCACTTCTGTACTGCGATGGTTTTGGTCCCAACCCTGCCTGTGAACCCGGTGAGGTTCACAGTCAGCAGGTGGCGGCCGCGTGACAAGCCTGCGGTGTTCCATAGCCAGCCGATAGGTACATACCCGTTCTCTTCTTCCGAGACGAAGTCGCCATTCACGAAAAAGGCCACTTCGTATAGTTGCTCCTGCATCAGCCACCGGTCCTCGGGATGGAGATCAACCATGACGCGAACCTCGTCAGGTGTCTTCCGGGCCGGATTCAAGGGCTTGCCGGTCTTGTCCAGGAAGCGCACCGTGATTCGAGGCTCCCGATCCTTGTAGCGCGCCATGTAGTGCTGGCGTGCAATGCGAATGCCACCGCGTTCCAGGGGCGTTGCCGCGCCGCCATCCACGGGTGTGTCTGGCTTCTCGGGCCAACCCTGGGCGGTGCGCCACGTTCGATAATCCAATCCAGCTTGGCCGGTGGTGATGACGCTGAAATCCGGCAGCTTGAACGCAGTAGCCAGCAGCGCAAGCCGGTCGGTACGCAGGTCGATCTGACCACTCTCGTCAAAGCCATTCCAGCGGAGCAGGTTGCGCCCCGCCGGGCGTGGCCGCCAAACGGACAGGGACCGTATCATCGCGCCGTGTTTCACGCCCACCCGAATCAGCACGCGAGCGGCACTTTCGACGGTATAGGCAATGTCGCCGTTCGAGGTGATGCTGGGCTTCAGATCACTGAGCACTTCGCCGCCAGTTCGCCGGCAGGGGTTGTCCTCAGTTCGAACGTTGGCCGTCTGAAGCGTCACTCGGGGGCAGTAGGCTTCGTCGGGGACGGGCCGGCCGCGCGAGTCCCGCCCGTCCCAGGTCAATTCGTGCTCGCCGGCCTTGGCGTCCGGTTTCACTAGGTGGCGCACCACATCCCCATCTCCCGTCAGTACATCGAGTGATAAAGCACCGTCGTCGGTGGTGCGCACGGTGTACACCACGTTGGCGTTGTCTGTGCTGTTCAGTTCGGTCGCACTCACACTCAACAGCTTCACTTGCCCAAGCACCATCAGCGGGAAAGTCAGCAACGAGCAGGCGATGGCAACACGAAATCGACTCATTACAGGCACCTCAAGGCACGAAAGGACTTCAAGCCAGGTAAGGACAGTTCCACTTCTTGACCGTCTTGCGTCAAACTGACAATGGCTGCGCTGCCCGGGGTCGACTTCACGAAGTGCAGGTTTCCGCCACACAAGGCCGGCGAAACAGCCTGGCTTAAGGGGGAGCGGGTCAGTTGCTGCACACTGCTGCCATCCAAGCCCACTTGCCATAACTGGTGGGTGCCGCTGGTGTTGCTGCTGAAGACGACTCGGCGTCCGTCCGTCACCGGCCCTTGCGACAGTGCGTTGAGCAGGGTCAACTGTCGGGCCTTGCCCGTCAGCAGGTCGCGTGTCCAGATCTCCACCAGCAGTTCCTCGCAACCGGCCGAGCAGCCTACGCTGGCGTAGACCAGCCAACGTTTCTGATGCACGAAGGGGTCGTGTTGCGCGCCAGGTTGGCTGGCAATGCGCTCGGGTTGATCGGCGCCGCTGGTGTAGCGAATGATCTCGGTCTCGATGCTCTTGCCTTCGGCCATCTCCACGACGTAAACCTCACGGCCGTCGGCGGACAAGCAGGGCTGGATGAAGCTGCGCCTGGTATCGGCGCGCGCCAAGACTGATTCTTCGCCTGGGCGCGCAGTGCCCAGGCGAATGCTGCCGTCGGCAGCCGAATAGACGAACTTGCTACCGTTCGGAACCACGCAGGCCAGGCGGGGCTCCAACTGGGTGGGCAGGCGCACTGCAACTCGGCGCTCATCGATGTGATACAGGCCCCAGATGCCGGCGGCGTCCTGGGCCACGAAGCTCATGCCGATTGGCAGGCCAGGCGAGCTCGGCGGGTCGGATTCGGGCTGCGACAGTGCCGCCGTCGCGGTCACCAGCAACGCCAGCGCAAGGCAGGCCGCCCGCAGATGCCGTGTGCCCTTGGTCAACGAGATGTTCTTCACTTGCCCTCCCTGCAGTACTTTTCCACCTCTTCCAACGCGGCATCCACGCCCCCGCGCATGGGCTGGGATGGTATGAGCCTCCGCAGGCGGGCTTCGAACGCTTCCACCGCCGGGTATTCGGGCTTTCGCCACGACGCCAGCTCAACCACCCTTACTGCCTCGTGCAGGCGGGGAATGCAGGGGTGTGACACGCCTGTCTGCCGTACCGCTTCTTCGAACGCCGTGCGTCGGCCATTGCGGCGGTACGGGGATTCGGGCGTATCGATGGCCTGTTCAGGCGGGATGGGCGTGCCGCGGACGACCGACTCGACCACCAGCGGTTGAGCCCGTGGCACTTGTGTCAACGCCCACACGACGAGCAATGAGTCCATTTGCCAGGGGTGCCAGGTCTGCATCAGACGTTCGGCGGCAAGTGCGTGCTGAACCGCGCCACCCAGCGCCAGCGCCACCCCCCATCGAAGCAGAAATGGCCACTTCATTGCAGGCTGACGAAACGTTCGATCCACGGCGTGGCTGGCATGTGTTGCAGCGCCTGCCAAGGACCGGCCTGTGTCAGTCTGCCGTCCTCGATCACCCAGAACAGATCCTCTGCCTGTGGCCGTCGCACCTGGTGGCTGACCTGGATCATGCCCATGCCCTCACGCAGGGCCAGGTCGCCAAAGACCAGGGCCAGATCGTGGGCGATCACCGGATCGAGGTTCGAGAACGGCTCATCCAGCACGGCCCAGGGTGAACGTGCGGCAATGACCCGTGCAAAGGCCAGCCGCTGCCGCTCGCCGCCCGACAGGGTCGCCGGGTAGGCGTTTCGACGATGACCCAAGGCGACCATGTCAAGCACCTTGAAGTCGTTGTCACTGGGCTTCGCACTGCGTCCACGGGTGCGTGCGAAAGCGACATGTTCACTTGCACGCAGGCTGGGCCACAGCCCCAGCTCCTGCGGCAGCCATCCGAAGGGTCTTTTGTCGGGCGGTGCGAAACTGATGTCCGCCCCTTTCCATCGCAAGCCCCGTACCCGGGCCTGCGGCTCCAGTCCCATGACGGCGCGCAGCAGCGTCGACTTGCCCCCGCCTGAGGGGCCAATGATGGTGAGCCGCTGCGCCGCCGCCACTTTCAGCCCGGCCACCTGCACAGCAAAACCCTTGCGCTGCACCTGCAATTCATCGATTTCCAGCATCGCGCCTCCCCCAGAAAACCAAGGCCAGCATGATGCCCAGTGCCACCGTCAAACCCTGGACCAGGGCCAGCAACATCACGCCACGTTGGTCGCCATAGTGCAGCAGGTTGTACAAGCGCAGGATCACGGTTTCCATGCCCGGCGGCACGGTCAGCACAGTGGCGGTCAATTCCGCCAACGACAGGCCGCCGCAGAGCAGGAACGCCGCGGTCAGACCGGGCAGTGCTGCAGGCAGGTGTACATGCCGCAGCGCGGGCCAGCCCCGGGCACCCAAGGCCCGCAACTGTTCCACCGGCGCACGCGGTTGCACCTCACGAAAAGCCAGCAGCACCCAGGCCGCAAAGGGCAGTACACGCAACGCATGGGCCAGCACCAGCGGTGCGGCTGGGTCTGCCCAGTCGGGTGCGGACCAGCCGGCCAGCGCGATGCCGGTGAGTGCCGACGGCCACAGCATCATCACCCAGAGCAACACGTTCAATATCGGCACTACGCCGCCGCCGGCCCGCACAGCCGCACTGGCCAGGGCCCAGGCCCATGCACAGGCCAGCAAGGCCGACAGTCCGGCCACCCAGAGGCTCGAAAACAACGCGGCACTGGCATGCGCCGGCCAGCGGCCGGTGGACTGGAGGCTGCCCCAGGCCAACAACAGCAAAGGCAAGGCGGCGAGCGCCAATGCGGTAGCAGGCAAACA
Source organism: Sphaerotilus sp. (assembly GCF_034519685.1). Lineage (GTDB taxonomy): Bacteria > Pseudomonadota > Gammaproteobacteria > Burkholderiales > Burkholderiaceae_C > Sphaerotilus. The sequence goes on from NZ_JAXHOF010000006.1 coordinate 1,933,696, forward strand.
TGAACGCAGCCAGACTGGCGGCTGTGCCCAGTGGCCGATCCAGCCCAGCGAGACCGCTCCCGCCGCCGTCGCACGCAGCCGCGGCAGCCCCGCCAGCAGCACGGCGCACAGCAATGCCACCGCCATCAAAGGCCACCCCAAGGCTGCGGCCACGCTGGTGGATGGCTCCAGCGCCACCTGGCTCAGGAACTCCTCGGCGTAGACATGCACACCCAGCAAAGGCGGCAGTTCGGACTCACAAAACACCAGTGCGCCGACTGCGGCCAGTGCCATGCCGGCCAGCCGCAGCAGACGGCGCCGCGCCACCGCCCACAGCGCCCGCGCACCGCCGGTGCACAGCGCGGTGTCCAGCTCGGCACGCTCTAGACTGGCCAGACCGGTGGCAAGCAATGCGGCTGCCAGGGGTGCATAGCGCAGAGCGAGCGTCACTACCGCCAGCCCCCAACCCGCCAACCCGCCGCTGACGACCGGAAACACGGCTCGCCAGGCCAGCAGGTGGACCACTGTGCCGAAGCAGAACGAGGCCACCAGCAGCGCGGACAAGGCCATGCGCCACGCGCGGCCCTGCGGCATTAGCAGGGCCAGCGCCCACAGCGCGGCGATGGCCGTGGCGAGCAGCCCAGACAGCAGCGAAAGCAGCAGACTCTGCCCCAGCAGGCCTTGCACCCGGCTGCCCGGCCACAAGGTGCCGCCGCCAGCCAGGGCCTGATCACCCCACACCGCCAGGAGCGCGCTGGCGACACCGTGCAGCGCAGGCAGCACCAGCGGCAATGCCAACGCCGCCACTGCAACGGCTGCGGCAAGGGCGGCAAGCCGCATCGGGTTGGGAACTGCTTGCGCAGGGGCTGTCGGCATGGGCTGTTCGCGAAGGCGCAATGCGGATGGCTACGGGTTGCTGCGGTTCGCCAAAGGTCGGTATGCGACTAGAGCAGGTGCTTGCGGATCAGTTCGACGGAAGGCCCCAGGCTGGCTTCGATCTTGGCTGCATCCATGAACCAGATCTTCGGCCGTACCGAGCCGATCTCCTTGGCCATCGGCAGGTTCGCCCGCACGGGGATCTGCACCGCACCCAGTTCGATCAGGCGGGTTTCGGTCTTTTCGCTGGCCAGGTACTCCACCAGCTTCTGCGCCCCTGCCGGGTTCGGGCCGCCGGCGACTCTGGCCACCGTCATGTAGACGCCGAAGGCCCCTTCGCCCTGCTGATCCGGAAAGATCATCGCCAGCGGCTGCTGGCGCCGCAGCGCACCGATGGCGTCGTCGGTGTCGGTCAGCCCCACCCACGCGCGGCCGGCGACCACGGCGTCGCGCACATCACCGTTGCCGGGCAGGATCATCACGCCATTGGCTTTGAGTGCTTTCAGGAAGGTGGTGAACTTCGCCTCGCCCCACTGGGCGTGCAGTGCGGCGAAGTGCGTGGATGTGGTGCCGAACAGCGGCTGGCCGATGGCCACCTTGCCTTTCCAGCGCGGGTCAGTCAGGTCTTCAATGCGCTTGGGGCGGTCAGTTTCCGGCACCGATGGCGTATGCACCGCGAGCACGCGCCCCCGGATGCCGAAGCCCACGCTGTGCGGCGTGACCACGCTGGCGGGCAGGTTGAAGCCCTTGTCGAGGGTCGTGGCGGCCAGCAGGCCCTGTTTGTCGAGTCGGTGGGTGCGCAGGAACTCGGAGTTCCAGAAGATGTCGGCCTTGGGCTTGGACTTCTCGGCAGCCAGGCGGCGTTCAAGTCCCACGGTCTTGGAGGCTTCGGCGTCGAAGACCGCCGTGACCTTTTGGCCGATGGCCGCTTCGGCTTCCTTCAGGACGACTTCGGCATATTCTTGGTCGGTGGAGGTGTAGACGATCAGTGGCCTTGTTTCCTGTGCGCTGGCGCCAAGAAAAATACCAAGCGCTGCAGCAGCGAACAATTTCGGTTGTACCAATTTATTCAACGCGGCACCTAATATTGTTGCCCAGAAAGAAACTCGAAATGTCATGGATAATTCTCTCTCGCTGGTCCGGTGATATGCTTGCATTTGAATGCCCTGAAGGGGTCGAATGCCACTGCGCTAGTGATTCCATTTTTATTACGCGCTTGCCGATTGACAGCCCCGCGTCGAAATCAACCCACGCTAATACGCAATAGCCATTGCTATCATACTTAATAGTTTGCCTATCAAGCCAAGTTACAATTGTTCCATTTGCGAATTGCTTCCGTTTTTGCATGGTGGCATTATATTATGGGACGATTGTGATTGGGATGCCGCGTTGAGTTAAAATCGGTAGTTCAACGTTAGTCCAAGTTCTGCCTGCTTGGGTCCCAACCTTAATTGCAGTTCCTCGGGCGTTTCCAGCATAGATGGCGGACGCAGCGTCCCATGCCCACTTAGCCTGAATGCGGCCGTTCATCAGTGACCCGATCGGAGTTGACTCCAACGACCGTCCGAGACTGGCCGCCCGCTGCAGGTTTCCTGCGCCAGACCAAAACACCGAATTTGTGCCGCCGCTTAACCCGGCGCCAATACCCATGCTAACACCCGCGCCGGACACTCCCCAGCTCGCAGCTTCCCCCCAGTCAATGGGACAATCCGATTTTGCGATCGATTGATAGATGATATTGCCGGTGAACGCGAGGGCACCCATCGCAGCGCCTCTGCACCATGGATTGGCGATGCACGCCAAGATGGGTATGATTTCGCCCGTAGGGTCCGTATACGAAACCGGATTTCCATCAACGTAGGCATAGGTATTGACGCCGCCTGACAGACCGATGGCATCACTGGATATAAATCTTTGGATTGCCGTGCTGTAGTAGCGAGAGCGGTAAAAATACAGCGAATCTGTATCTTTCTCTCGACCAGTAAACCGGAATGGACTCGAATCTGCGCTGCTCGGCGGGACCACTTCTCCATAAGGTCCATAGCGGTATTTGTAAGTTACCGACGTGTTGTCGGCGATAGCAGTCACACTTCCTTGGTGATTGGAGAAGATCAATTTTGAGGAGCCGCTACCAATACTAGCGAGGGGCTCGTCCACCATGCCACCAAAGGTGACTGAAGCCAATACATTGGCGCCTGCGTCGAGTGAGCCGACCAAGTCGTCTTCGTCAGAAACAAACCGCTGCACGCTCCCGTTGTCGGTCTTGGATGCCCGACGCCCCATCGGATCGTAGGTATAGGCCAGCGTTCGCGTCAGGCTGCCCGCCGTTGCATTACTGAAGAATTGCACCTGCATGAGCTGGTTCTTCAAGTTCCAGGTGTAGACCGTCCTAGCGCCGGTGGTCCGATCCTGCTCCAACGTGAGGTTGCCGCGCTGGTCGTAGCTGTAGGTCTTGCTGGCATCGGCCGTCAGTCGGTGGTTGACGTCATGCGTCCGGCTGCCGTCCAAGATGTTGCCCACCGCATCCAGCGTGTAGGTGTAGGTGTCGTTGCCCTGTGTGGCCCGGGTCAGGCGGCCCAGCGCGTCATAGCTGTAATTCCAGTCCGGCCCGTCGCCAGTGATATTGGTGATGCGCCCGGCCGTGTCGAAGCTGTGCGCATAGGGCGCATTGAAGACGCCAGCATGCGTCAGGTTGGTCAACTGCCCCGCGGCGTCGAAGCTGTAGCTGGCGGTGGAGCCGTTGGGGTAGGACAGCTTAGTTCTGCGCCCCAACTCGTCGAAGTCGAAGCCGAAATTCCCGGCGGGCGAGGCGATCTGCGTCACCAGGCCGCGGGCGTCGCGGGTGTAGGTCTGGGTCTGACCCAGGTAGGCCAGGCCGATGCGTTCACCCTCGGCATTGCGGGTGATGGTGTTGGTCTTGCCTCCGCTGGTCTCGGTGACGACCCGACCGGCGTTGTCATAGGTGTAGCTCACCGTGCCACCGGGGCCACTGGCGCTGAGCAACTGGTTGACAGCGTTGTAGCTGAAGTTGATGACCTCGCTGCCCGCGGTCTCGCGCGTGACGCGCTTGTTGTTGTCGTACTGGTAGCTGATGCTGGTGTTGTCGGGCCAGGTGATGCTGCTCAACAAGTTGTCAGTGCGGTAGGCATAGCTGGTGCGCCGGCTGTCGGGGGCGATCTCGGCGCTGCGGCGGCCGAAAGCGTCGTACTCGTACTGGGTGACCGAACCTTTGGCATCGGTCACGCTGGTCAGCCGGCCCGCCGCATCGTAGGTGAAGGCCGTCACCTGGCTCATGGGATCGGTGACTCGGGTTACCCGATCCAGTGCGTCGTAGGCATAGCGAGTGGTCTCGCCCGCCGCGTTGGTGGCGGTGGCGACACGGCCCAGCGCGTCGTAGGTCATCGTGCTGCTGCGGCCCAGCGGGTCAGTGACCTGGGTGGGAAGGCCGCTGGCGGTGTAGGCGATCGAAGTCTGCTGTCCCAGCGCGTTGCGGATGGCGGTGACGTCACCACGGGCGTTGTAGGCGATGGCCGTGTTGGCGCCAGCCGGATCGGTGGTGGACGTCAGGTTGCCGCGGCTGTCATAGGCCAGCGTCACCACACGGCCGCTGGGCGAGGTCATTCGTACCGGACGGGGGTCATTGCCCGTGTACTGAATGGTGCTGTTCTGTGCCAGCGGGTTGCGGCTGGCCGTCAGGCGGCCGAGGCTGTCGTAGGTGCTGGACCAGGTGCGGTTCAGCGCGTCGACCGTGGCGGTGATGCGGCCGTTGTCGTCGAAGGTGTAGGACGTGGCCCCGCCGATGCCGTTCACCTCACGGGTGATCAGGCCCAAGGCGCCATAGGTGAAGCTGGTGGCGACGTTGAGCGAATCGCGCCGCGTGACGGTCCCGGCGAGCGGAGTATTGGTGGTCGGCCTCGTGTAGGTGATGCGGTCGGCGCCTTCGGTGTACGAGGCCACCTGGTTGCCCGTGTAGGTGAAGGTGACCCGCACCACGTTGCTCGGGTCGGTGACCGACAGCAACTGGTAGTAGGTGTTGGCGTCGGCTGGTGGGCGGTAGGCCTGCCATGTGTAGCCCATCACGCCGTTCGCAGGGTCAGTAATCGAGGTGAGGTTGGCGTTGGTGTCGTAGCTGTACCGCCAGACGCGCCCCGTGTGGTCGGTGACGCTGGCCACAAGGCTGGCAGCGTTGTAGGCCATCGTCAGTGAACGGCCGTTTCCGTCGTCGATGCGCACAGGCCGCAAAGAGGAGTCGTAGCTGAAACTGACGCGGTTGCCGTTGGTGTCCCAACGCTCCAGCAGCCGGCCGTCCAGCGCGAAGACATTGCGCCGGCCGTCCAGCAGCGTCATCGTGACCGAATTGGCGCCTTCCGTGATGGTCTCGAAGCGCGATGCCGGCGCCAGGAAGGTGCCGTTGGCCTGCTTGACGTAGATGAAGCGCTTGCCGTTCGCTGCCTTGAAGACGCGCTGCTGCTGGCCGCTGCTGGTGGCCGGATAAAGCGCGATGTCGAAGTCCACGGTCCAACCGTTGCCGAACAGGCCCACTACTGGGTCGTTGGAGTTGTAGGTGCGCTTGACACCGACAAAGGGCCGCCCTCGCAGAACGACGTCAACGTCGGACCAGAAGCAGTGGCCCGTGCCTACATATATGGGTGAGCCGCATGCGTTTGGATTCTCAGCGGGATTTGCTGTAGGCCGCTCGTCCGGTCCTGGCTTGGCCGGATCGTTGGATTTGGTGGTGTCATGCCCCTGGTCCCACGGAAAGTGGTAGGCCAGTGCCGGCACCGCAAGCGCCAATAGGAACGCCGCGAGCAATGCACGAAACAGGTTCACCGCATGAGATGCGTTGTCCCGCTTCCTTTCGAACTTGAACATGGATTGACCTCCCTGGACTCGTTGCGCGCGCCTCAGCGCTTGGCCGAAGGTGAGACTGCAGGCATCTGCGACGACAGGCTCGCGATCTGCTGGCTCAGTGCATCCAATCGCGCCTTCATCTGCGGATTGGCGTTCAGCCAAGTCTGCAATGCGTCGGAATTGCGGTGGGCGTAGGCGCCGAGGGTGCTCGCGTTCTGCCGGCCGCAGCTGTACATGGCCAGCGTCACCCGCGCTCGAGCGACCTCGGCACTGGAACTCTTCTGCGCGTCCGTCAGGTCCGTCTGACCCAGTTGCGACGCGCGCTCGTGCAGCCCCACGATGGTGGCTTGACGCGCAGCGATCTGGCACTCGAAGTACTGTGCGGGGGTCAGCACTTCCTGAATGTTCGAGGCAGCCAATGCCAGCGTGGGCGAGAGTGCCGCCAAGGCACAGGCTTGGATGATTCCGTTCATGTGCAAGGCCTCCGGCAGGTCAGTAGAAAACACGCTGCAGCACAAAGGAAGACAGCGAGCGGAAACCGTTGGCCTGTACTGCCGTCAGGCCCAGTCGGTAGGTGCCCGGTGCGACGTATCGGCCGTCACTGGCTTTGCCGTTCCATCGAACGGTGTTTGCTCCGGCGGGTAGGTTCGGATATTCGAGCCGGTTGATCAGCGCCCCCGTGATGGCATCACGTACCACCAGTTCCATGGTGGCGGGCAGGCTGATCGAGAACTGCACACTGCACAGGCTCGGCCCAGCCGACGAGGTCAGTGCCGTGGGGTCGAATATCGGCGGACTTGAGTTCATGGCGCTGAGCTGGACGCCATTGCGTACGAACACACCGTTGTTCGGCAGTGTGTAGCCGAAGATGCCGAACAGGAAGGAGTCCCCGGGGCCGGGTTTGATGATCTGACCGTCGGCGTTGTCGCCGCTCCAGGTGATCCGGTGGGTACCCCGCCCAAGCGGTCGCCTGGTGTAGAAAGTGACGTAACGGGTGTTCACATCGAAACTCCCCATGAACGCGGTGACCTCTGAAGCCTTGGTCAGCGTGAAGTCGATCGTCAACGGCCGACCGTTGTAGGGCTCGAAAGTCGCCGGGATGTCGGTGCGCGGCGGGTTGTACTCCTGTCCACCCGTGGTCGTAGACAGGTCCAGCCGCTGCATCGCACCATTGAGTTCATGCAGAAGGACCACTTTGTAGATGTCCTCCGGCACGTACTTTCCAGCGTCGTTCTTGCCATCCCAACTCTCACTGTAGGTGCCGGCGCTTCGGCTAGTCAGCGGCAACAGAGTTCGGATGATGGTGCCGCTGCGGGATTCGATCACCAGCGACACTTTGGTGGCCGCCGACAGAACTGTGTTAACGGCAATGGTCTGAGCCAACTGGATGTCAAGCGTGTCGGTGTCCAGCGTCAGCGACACCGAGGATGTGACCGTCAACACCTTGACGTCCTCCACTTGGCTGCCATCTGACAGTGTCATGCGAACCCGGGGGTAGTAGATCCCGCCGCTGGCGTAGCTGAAGGCGTAGTTGCTGGCCGTCGTGGCGGCATTGAAGGTGCCGTCCCCTTCTGGATCCCACTGGTAGGTCTGGATCGTTCTCCCCATCAAATTGGCAGCTTCTGCCGACAATGTGACGGCCAATGGCGCAGTTCCATTGCTGCGCGACAGGCTAAGCGCGGCCTGTGCGCTATTGGGCGAGGCCGACCTGACCTCCATGTTTGGAGGCGAGATCTCGGTGGCAGCCCCCAATGTGTCGGTGACACGCAGCCTGGGCTGGAAGGTGCCGATGGTCGTGTAGACGAAGGTCGTGTTGCCAGAGGTGCCGTTGATGGTGCGATCGTAGGTGCCGTCACCGTTGAAATCCCACTCGAAACTCGCCACACCGTTACCGTCAGTCGCAGTCGCTTTGAAATCCACTGACAGTGGCGCCGACCCGTTGGTCGGAATCGCGGACACGGTGACCACAGGCGGCGCATTGCCGATCACGATGTTCCTCACCTGCGTCTCGGTGTGTCCCGATGAATCCGTGGTTTTCAGCGAGGCTGCATAGGTACCCGGCGTGCTGAATGTGCGGCTCTGGTTTCTGCCGACGGTGTCGGTGACGTCGATCGTGCCATTGCCGTCAAAGTCCCATTCGTATCGCTCCACGACCAAGTTCGCTGCCGGCGTAGGCGTGAAACGTATGGTCGTGGGCGCATTGCCACCGTTTGGGGTGTAGGTGAAGTCCGCTGCACTGGGTGTGGTGGCTGTGACGGTTGTTTCGACGGGCACGCTGCTGGTCTTTCCATCGCTGACCGTGAGCTTGGCAACGTAGGTGCCCGCAACGTCCGCGGTAAAGGTGGGGCGAGCTGTATCTGCGCGAATGAGTGCCGCAGCACTGCCGGTCGGCGTCGAAGCCAATGTCCAGTTGTAGCTCAGGGTGTCGCCGTCGGCGTCGGAGCTGGCGCTCCCGTCCAGAATGACCTGAACCCCGGTCGGCACATGCTGAACCAGCCCGGCATTGGCCATCGGAACGGCATTGGGCAAAGCGGCTTTCACGGTGACGACTACCGGTGCGCTGTCGACTTTACCGTCGTTGACGGTCAACGTTGCCTCGTAGGTGCCTTCCAAATCGGCGGTGAAACTCGGACGCGCAGTGTCAGCGCCTGTCAACGTCGCTGCACTGTCTGTTGGCCGTGAGGTCAATATCCAGAGGTAAACGAGAGTGTCGCCGTTGGGATCGGTGCTGGCGGTGCCGTCCAGCGTGACCACTGCGCCCGGGAGCACGTCTGTCACAGTGCCGGCGTTTGCCACCGGTGCGCTGTTGCCTGTCTCTCCGCTACCTTGGCCGCAAGATGCGACGAAGCCAGACAGCAGCAGTGCGATCAACGGCCAGAAGGAAAAACGCGCACGGTATGACCAGGGTTTCGAGGCGGCGACAGTGGAGTGTTCCGATGGGATTCGCGAACGCGCTGGCCAAAACTCGAAAGACCACATCCGAGCAAGATATCCCGTCATGTTCTCAATCTCCCTTTCGACGCGCGGCAAGCGTAGGATTCCCTACGGAAGCAGAAGCGCTGTCATGTCGACTGTCATCCCGATACACATGGGGGAAGAATCGTCGATGGGTATTTAATCACTTGTCCTGTGCCACACCATGTTTGTTAATGAAAAAAGACATGCTTCCAAAGTAACTTGAAATTTTTTGGAAATTATGTATGGAGCATGTTGTTTGCTGACCTGCGACCGCCTAGGCACACGAGCCAGGTTCCAGAATATCCCGATAAAAAACCGCACTCGAGCTAAATCAGCACCGAAGAGTGAAACTTCGTGGCGCTTTAACTGACGTTGATCGACGAAGAGGTCACGCAGCGGCGCTACCCGCTGCGCGAGGTGTTCAACGCGCTGTGCTGGTTGGCCCCAGGGCAATTGCATCACCGTATCAAACAGTAACGAATGCTGTCTGAGTCTCCTGAAGTCTGGTCGGAACGGTCCGTCAGGTCACTCATCGGTCGTCTGACATGGTGTCTTTCACGTAGACCCAGCCATTTTTAGCTTGCTGCTGTAGCTTTGCGGTACGTTCAGCGCCCGTTTTCACGGGTTCCTGCGCCGGGTGTTACGTTTTGAGATGGTGATGCAATTGCCCTGTGGTTGGCCCGCACTGGTTGACGTTGGCGACTGCTCCCCAATGCTTTTCCGCTGTGGACGGCGGTCTACCTCAGTCGGCGGTAGGCATCGTCGCCCAGACACTCTGCAGGCTGTCGCGCGGGCCGACTTCACTGATCAGGACATCAATGGTCATAGCGCAGGGGCATGGGTGGGTTCAGATTCGACCGTTACGATGCCGGACTGACCGCTACCTGAGCGCCCCGGCGCCCCGCACCATGCAATTTGCCGACCACACCGACGACCCCGAAGACACCGAATATTCGGCCGAAGAGCGCGCCGCCGCCGCTGCGCGCAGCACCTGGGTCAGCGTGGTCGTCAACCTGTTGCTGACGGCACTGCAGATCACGGTCGGCATCGCGGCCAAGTCGCAGGCGCTGATCGCCGACGGCCTGCATTCGCTGTCCGATCTGGTGGCCGACTTCGTCGTGCTCGCCGCCAACCGCCAGAGCCAGCGCGACGCCGACGAGAGCCATCCCTATGGCCACCAGCGGGTCGAGAACGCGGCCTCGCTGGTGCTGGGCGTGCTGCTGCTGGTGGTCGGGGTCGGCATGGTCTGGTCGGCGTTCCAGAAATTGCAGTCACCCGACACCGTGGCGCCCGTCGGTGTGCTCGCGCTGTGGGTGGCGGGCGCGGCGCTGGTGGGCAAGGAACTGCTGTTCCGCTACATGCTGGCGGTGGCCAAGCGGGTCAAGTCGAGCATGCTGGTGGCCAATGCCTGGCATGCGCGCTCGGACGCCGCCTCGTCGCTGGTGGTGGGCATCGGCATCGCCGGCAACCTGCTCGGCTACCCGATCCTCGATCCGATCGCCGCGCTGATCGTCGGCTTCATGGTCGGCCGCATGGGCTGGAGCTTCGGCTGGGAGGCGATGCACGACCTGATGGACCGCGCCATCGACGACGAGGAAGTCGCCGCCATCCGCCTGACGCTGGCCGAGACACCCGGTGTCAGCGGCGTGCACGATGTGCGCACGCGCAAGATGGGCGACATGATCGTCGTCGATGCCCACATCGAGGTGGACGCCACGCTCACCGTCGAGCAGGGCCACGACATCGCCGTCGAGGCGCGCCACCGCGTGATGCAACGCCACCGGGTGCTCAACCTGATGACCCATGTCGATCCGTGGCACCGCCCGGATCTGGACCACCCGACGGCGGTCCGCGGCTGATCAGCGGCGGCGGATCGGCGGGAAGCCCAGCGCCGGGTAGCGCATGTGCACCGACGCGCTGGCCCAGATGCGCTGCAGCTGGTGGTTGAGGAAATCGTCTGGCGGGATGGCCAGGCGCTTCAGGAACAGCACCTTCACCGTCCTCGGGCGCACGTCGATCAGTTCGGCGACGGCCTTGTAGCACCAGTAGACCAGCTCGGAGCAGCTCAGCCGCTTGAAGTCGGTGAAGTCGAAGCCGAAGTCGTAGCCGCGTCCGACGTTGCGCAGCGCCTCGGCGATGGCCAGCGCGGCGAACTCCGCGCGCGGGATCGCCTCGCCAGACGCCAGCCGCTCGCGCAGGCTGTGCTCCTCGGGCGACAGCAGGGCCGCGTCGACGGGCGAGGGCGGGGCGCCGGCCGGCAGCGTGATGTGCTCGGGCAGCCGCAGCACCACGAGCTGGTCGCAGCGGCTGAAGGTCAGGATGTCCTCGATGAACACGCCTTCCGCCATCGCGTGGATGACCATCTGCTCGCCGGTGTGGAACAGCGCGGACTGCGCCTCGTCGCGGGCGCCGCGGCTGCGCTGGCGGGTGCCGGCCAGGGCGCGGTCGTCTTCGCCCACCGCGCCGCAGTAGAGCCCCGCATGCGAGAACTTGCCGGGGATGAACTTGCCGTCGAGGTAGTTTGTGTAGGCGCGCAGCAGGATGTCGCCCGGCTGCAGCACCCGCAGCAGCGCCCGCACATCGTCGCCCTTGACCTGGTAGGAGCCCGGGTCGTAGACGAGAAAGAACGGGAAGCGGAAGACCTTGATGTCGCCGAAGATGGTCAGGAACCACTCGGAAAGTTTCTTCACCGCCATCTCATGGGTCTCCTGCCTGGTTGTGCACTTTTGCCGGTGCCGGATGTTACCAAGCCCGATGAGGTGTCACGATTGATCAATTCGGCTTCACTTTGGCTTCATGTCGGATGGGTTCAATGCGTTCATCGACTCCCGGCCAGGGGATCGATGGACCTCAAAACCCGATCGCTCGCTCGATCACCACTCCCTCAGGAAACCTCTCATGAACAAGATCCTCGCCCTCATCGCCGCCCTGCTGACCGCCACAGGCGCCATGGCCGGCCCCGCCTGCACGGCCGCTGAAAGCCAGTGGATGAAGGAAGCCGACTTCAAGACCAAGATCGAAGGCCAGGGCTACACCATCAAGACCTTCAAGGTCAGCAAGGGCAAGTGCTACGAGATCTACGGCTTCGACAAGGCCGGCAAGAAGGTCGAGATCTACTTCGACCCGGTCACCGCAGCCCCGCTCGAATCGAAGTGATCCTGCGGCTCCCGGCCAGAACCTGACAGACTGCGACCATGCGCACCTCTTCCCCCACACCCGATGGCGTCAAGGTCTGGGATCCCTTCGTGCGGATCTTCCACTGGAGCCTGGTGGCCTGCGTCCTGACGAACTACTTCGTCATCGACGACGGCGAAGACTGGCACCAGTGGATCGGCTACGCCGCCAGTGCCCTGGTGACGTTGCGGATCGTGTGGGGGTTCATCGGCACGCGCCATGCGCGCTTCGCCGACTTCTTTCCGACCCCGACCCGTCTGCGAGCCCATCTGGCAGCGATGCGGTCGGGGTCCGCGGAGTTCCACCCCGGCCACAACCCCCTCGGGGCGCTGATGATGCTGGCGCTGATGGCGCTGGTGCTGGGGCTGGGCGTGACCGGTTTCCTGCAGACCACGGATGCCTTCTGGGGTGAGGAATGGCTGCAGGATCTGCATGACTGGCTCGGCTCGGGGCTCATTGCGCTGGCCGGACTGCACGCGGCAGCCGCCATCGTCATGGGTCGGATCGAACGCACCGCGCTGCTCACGGCAATGGTCACCGGCACCAAGCGCCGCTACTGAACTGACGCCGGCTCCGACCATGCGACTGCTGCTGCTGGAAGACGACCCGGTGCTGGGCGAAGGCCTGCGCGACTACCTGCGCACCGAAGGCCATGTCGTGGACTGGTGCCTGCGGGTGGGTGACGCCAGCCTGCTGCTGAACGAACCCTATGACGCGCTGCTGATCGACTGGCAGTTGCCCGATGGCAGTGGCCTGGACTGGCTGCGCCGCCTGCGCCAGCGCGGCGTGACCACGTCGGCGCTGATGCTCACGGCCCGCGACCTGCTCAGCGACCGCGTGCAGGGGCTGGACGCGGGTGCCGACGACTACCTCGTCAAGCCGTTCGCGCCGGAAGAGCTGGCGGCCCGGCTGCGGGCGGTCAGCCGCCGCTCGGCTGGCACGGGTGGTGAGCGCATCGACTTCGGCACGTTCCAGGTCGACCTCACCGCCAAGACCGTCTGGCAGGGACCGACACGGGTCGAGCTGACGGCGCGCGAGTGGGCCTTGCTGGAGGCGCTGGTGCTGCGGGTCGGGCGCATCGTCTCGCGCAGCAACCTCGACGCGCTGGTCATCGGCCAGGACGCCGACGTCAACAGCAATGTGCTGGAGGTCCACATCTCCAACCTGCGGCGCAAGCTCGGGCGCGGTGTCATCGAGACCGTGCGCGGACTGGGCTACCGCATGGCGACGCCGGGCACCTGACGCCCATGGACGCGGCTGCGGCCACACCGCTGTCGATCCGCCGCCGCATGGCGGCTGCGCTGCTCTGGTGTTCCGTGCTGCTGGGGGTCTTTGCGCCGCTGATGGTGGTGCTGACCATCCGCCACGAGATCAACGAACTGCTCGACGACACCCTGCGCGCCTCGGCGCAGGCGCTCTCCGGCGTCGTGCAGACGATGGCCGAGGCCCGCATTCCGCGCGGGGATGGCGCTGTCCTGCCGCCGGGGGGCGTGACGGTGAACCCGACCGGCGACTATGTCCGCGGACGTTTCGCCTGGCAGCTGCTCGACGCGGCCGGCGGGGTGCTGCTGCATTCGCCCCATGCGCCCGCTGCCCCGCTCGTGGACCAGCGCACGCTCGGGTTCACGGAAGCCGACTCGGGCTGGCGCGTGCTGGGCGTGGCGGTCGGCGACCAGGGGCAGACGCTGTATGTGGCCCAGACCCTGGAGGAGCGCACCGAGGCCATCACCGAGGCCGCGCTCAACACGATGCTGGCCTCGCTGGGGGTGTGGGCGGTGTGTGTGGTGGCGCTGTCGCGCCGCATGCGGGCCGAGCTGGCGCAGGTCTCGCGGCTGGTCGCGGATGTGCAGCGCCATGATCCGCTCGACCCCGGCCATCCGCTCCAGCCGGTGACCCGGGTGGAGCTGCAGCCGATCCGGGACGCCATCGCCGACCTCGGCGCCCGGTTGGCGGTGCGGGTGCGCAATGAACGTGCCTTCACGGCCCACGCCGCCCATGCCCTGCGCACGCCGCTGGCCGGCATGGACGCGCAACTGGCGGTGGCCTTGCGGGAATGCGCGCCGGAACAGCAGCCGCGCCTGCAGCGGGTGCGCGACGCGGCCAGCCGCTTCGCGCGGGTGGTGAGCGCCTTGCTGACGCTGTTCCGCAGCGGGGCGGAGCTGCAGCGCCAGTCGGTCGACGTGCCCGCGCTGCTGGCGCGCATGCCGGTGGCCGGGCTGGAGGTGGACATGCCGCTGGCCGGCACGACGCCCCGGCTGCAGGTCGACCCCGATCTGCTGGCCGCCGCGCTGGCCAACCTGCTGGACAACGCGGTGCGCCACGGCGCACGCCGTGTCCATGTCGGCGTCGAGCAGGACCGGATCGTGCTCCGTGACGACGGTCCCGGCCTCGCCATCGACCGGCTGGCTCAGCTCCAGACGGCGCTCGACCGCGAGGACTACGCCGGCTTCACCGGGCTGGGCCTGATCCTGTCTGATCTGGTGGCCCGTGCCCACGGCGGGCGGTTGCGGCTCGGGCACGGCGTGCCAGGCGGTCTGCAGGCCGAACTGTGGTTGCCGGCCGGCGCAGCAGGCCGCAGCGCGGCCTGAGGGCAGCCTGAGGGCGGCGGCTCAGCGGCTGCGCTTTTCCAGCACGAAGCTGGCGCCAGCGTACTGCCCCAGCGTCTCGGTCAGCACCGGCATGACCTCCTGCAGCACCGTGTGCAGCACGAAGGGCGGGTTGATGACCAGCATCCCGCTGCCCAGCATGCCGAAACCGCTCTGGTCCGGCTCGGCCACCGACATGCGCACATGCACCCAGCCGCGCTTGGACTGCGCGTCGGCGGCAGCCTTCAGGCGGTCGGTCATCTCCTTGGGTTCGAGCCGCTGCAGCTGCGGGTACCAGACCAGGATCACCGCCTCGGGGAAGCGCGTCAGCGCGTCGCGGACCGTGGCGACCACCTTGGCGTAGTCGGTCTTGATCTCGTAGCTCGGGTCGATCAGCACCACGCCCCGGCGCGAGGGCGGCGGCATCTCTGCCTTCAGGCCCGCGAAGCCGTCCGAGTTCATCACCGCCGTCTCGCGCCGGCCTTCCACCGCCGTCTGCAGCAGCGGGAAGTCCGTGGAATGCAGCTCGTACAGCCGCATCCGGTCGTCGGCGCGCAGCAGCATCTGGGCGAGTGCGGGCGAGCCGGGGTAGCGCGTCAGGCGGTCGGGCTGCGGGTTGAAGCGGCGCACCAGCGCGAGGTAGTCGTTCAGCGCGGCAGGCAGATCCTTGCGGCCGAAGAGCCGGCCGACGCCGTCGTCGTACTCGGCGTGCTTGCGGGCGTGGTTGCTGTCGAGGCCGTAGCCGCCGGCGCCGGCGTGGGTGTCGACCAGGGTGAAGGGTTTGTCCTTTTCCGCCATGTAGCGCAGCACCTGCGTGAAGACGAGGTGCTTGAGGACATCGGCATGGTTGCCGGCATGGAAGGCGTGTCGGTAGGCGAGCATGGCGGGATTGTCGCCGCTGGCGGGCATGGCTTCCTAGAATGTGACATTCCACCCACCGGAGTCCCCATGTCCGCCGTCCAGTCCCTCTACCGCAGCAAACTCGTCACCGCCGCCGAAGCCGCCACCCGCGTGCGCGACGGGGACACGGTCCTCGTCGCCTCCGCCGTGGGCGAGCCGCCGACGCTGCTGCAGGCACTGGCCAGCCGCCGCGCCGAGTTGCATGACGTGACGCTCAGCCAGCTGCTGCCGCTGTCGCCCCAGGCCTACATGGCCCCCGACAGCGCGCCGCACATCCGCCACCGCTCGCTGTTCCTGAGTGCGGCGGTGCGGGCCGGTTTCAAGGCGGGCTGGGCGGATCTGGTGCCCTGCCATTTTTCGGAGATCCCGCGGCTGGTGCGGCGCGGCGAGCAGCGCTGCGAGGTGGTGATGACGATGGCCTCGCCGATGGACGCGCATGGCTATTTCTCCATCAGCCTCAGCCCCGACTTCACGATGGCGGCGATCGAGCGCACACGCGACCTCGTGCTGGAGGTGAACCCGAACGTGCCCTTCGCCTTCGGGAACTGCCATGTCCACATCTCGCAGGTCAGCGCGCTGATCGAGTCGCAGGCGCCGCTGCGCGAGGTCGGCCTGCCGCATATCAACGACACCCAGCGCACCATCGGCCTGCACGTCGCCGAGCTGGTGCGGGATGGCGACACGCTGCAGCTCGGCTACGGCAGCATTCCGGACGCGGTGGTGATGCAGCTCGGTGGCAAGAAGGATCTGGGCATCCACACCGAGATGATCGGCGACGGGCTGATCTCGCTGCTGGAGTCGGGTGCGGTCACCGGGCGGCGCAAGAACTTCCTGCCCGGCAAGATCGTCGCCACCTTCGGCATGGGCACGAAGCGGCTCTACCAGGCGATGGACCGCAACCCGATGCTGGAGATGCACCCGGTCGATTTCACCAACGACCCCGCGATCGCAGGCCAGAACGACAACCTCGTGGCGATCAACGCGACCTTGCAGGTGGACCTGTTCGGCCAGTGCGGCTCGGAAAGCCTCGGCCCGAATCCCTACTCAGGCACCGGCGGCCAGACCGACTTCATCCGCGCCGCCAACCGCTCGAACGGCGGGCGGGGGATCATCGTGCTGCCGTCCACCGCCAAGGGCGACACCATCTCGCGCATCGTGCCGACGCTGACGGCGGGCACCCTCGTCTCGACCAGCAAGAACGACGTGAACTACGTCGTCAGCGAATACGGCGTGGCGCAGTTGCGGGGCAAGAGCCTGCGCGAGCGGGCGCGGGAGCTGATCGGGGTGGCGCATCCGGCGTTCCGGGAGGAGCTGATGCATGCGGCGCGGGGGATGGGGCTGGTCTGAAGGCGGGTCGGCGGCTTCGCTGACCCCCACCCAACCCTCCCCCGCTGGGGGAGGGCTTCATGCCGAGGAGACTCCCGGCATTGCCTGCACCTGAATGGCTCCTCCCCCAGCGGGGGAGGTTGGGAGGGGGTGCGGCAGGGCAATTGCATCATCGTGTCTATCAGTAACAAGCCCATTCGCTGGCTGATTCAGGCACTCACGGTCACGCGGACGTCAGGCCAAAGAGCATCTCCAGGTAGTCAGGGCTCCAGGAGGCCCGCTTGTGCTTGAGCTTGACGCTGGCCTTGGTCGATTTCTCCTTCTTGATCAGGTTGAGCACGATGCGGCGCAGGATGGCGAAGTTGTGCGCACCGTGGCCGACGTGCAGCCGGGCATCATCCTCGTGGAAGACGACATCCAGCAGCCAGTGGCACTGGTTCTCGATCTGCCAGTGCGCCCGGATGCGGCGGTTGAACTCCTGGGCGTCGAGCGTGGCCGAGCTGATGTAGTAGCGCCGCTCGGTGCTGGTCTGGCCCTTGCGCTTGCCGCTGATGAACTCGCGGGTGGACTCGATCATGATGGCCGATCGCACACCGGGCCAGAGTTCGCGCACCACCTCGCCCAGAGCGCTCAGGTCATGGGTCACCACGCATCGGCGGGTGTCGCGCCGGGCGTGGCCCTGGTCGATGGTGGTGTGCTCCTGCAAGTGCCCGAGGGCCACATCGCGCACCGAGTGGTCGAACGGCGTCTGCACGGCCTGCGCCAGATTGGGCTGGTTGTTCTTGGCCGACAGGATGAAGTCGGCTCCACGCTCGACGATCTTGTCGGCGATCTCGCGCTGGCAGCCGATGGCGTCGATGCTGATCGTCGCCCCGCGTACATCCAGCATGTCCAGCAGCAGTGGCACGGCCGTGATCTCGTTGCTCTTGTCTGGCGTGCGGCACTGCGCCAGCGTCAGCCCGCTGGCCGTCTCGCACAACGACACCAGATGCACCATTGCCTGTTCACCGCTGCGCGAGCCCCGCACGCTCTTGCCGTCGATCGCCAGCGCCGCCCCCTCCAGCGTCGGGCACAGGGGCTGCATCCACCGCACGAAGCACGCCTCGAACTGCTGGGCGTCGAGCAGCGCAAACACCCGGTTGAAGGTGTCGTGCGAGGCAATGCCACGCTCGAACGGCAGCCAGCGCCGCAGCCACTCCAGCTTCATGCGGCCCCAGTACGCCACGTCCACCCAGTCCTCGGCCCCGCTGGCCACCCCGGCCAGTGCCACCAGCAGCAACTCCTGCAGCGGGTAGCAGCAGCGCGCGCTGTCTCTCGGGTCGGCCAGATCGGCGAACGCCGTCAAATTGCCCAGTGGGTCTTCTGGCGTACTCGCTTCCATCCTGCTGACTCTGACCTGCTGCGTTTTCGGGTGGCCGTTGTAGCACCACACCGCTCGCTCAGCAGACGTTTTCAGTGGCTCACCACGTCGCCGTTACGAACTGATACGGTGGTGCAATTGCCCTGGGGGGTGCGGGTGCGCGCTGACGTGTGGTCGTGCGCTTGACTTCAATCCCTTTGAAGTCAGGGAACCGATTCAGACCGAGCGGCGCCGGGCACGCCGGGCACTCTGCGCGTCTCAATCCCTTTGAAGTCAGGGAACCGATTCAGACCGAGCGGCGCCGGGCACGCCGGGCACTCTGCGCGTCTCAATCCCTTTGAAGTCAGGGAACCGATTCAGACCACAAGACCACATCACCGAAATCCGCGCCGCGTCTCAATCCCTTTGAAGTCAGGGAACCGATTCAGACGACGGCTTTGTTGCACAACTCCGCCGAAGCCGAGTTTCCCCTGACCCCAGACGGAGTTACGCCACAGCCTGCGTCACCGGGGTGCCCAGGTGGGTGAAGCGGTTGAGCACCGCAGCCCGCACCTGCAGCTCCACCACCTGACGCTCGAAGGTGCGCGCCATCACCCGCTCGCCCAGCAGCTTGAAGCAGCGTATCTTCGTCTCCACCAGCGAGCGCCGGTGGTAGCCGCTCCACTTCTTCCAGATCCCCCGGCCCAGCCGGTTCGTCGCCCGCAGTATCTCGTTGCGCGCCGCCGCCCCCGGCCGCTTGGCCTTCCACGGCTGGGCGTTCTTGCGCGTCGGTATCACCGCCTCGGCCCCTCGTTCGGCGATCGCGTCGTGGCAGCCCTGCGTGTCATACGCCCCGTCCCCGCTCACCGACAGCACCACCTCCTCTGCCGGAATCTGCCCGAGCAGCTCCGGCAGCATCGGCGCGTCACCCACGCTGTTGTCCGTCACCTCGATCGCCCGGATCTCCAGCGTCTCGGCGTCGATCCCCAGGTGAACCTTGCGCCACTGCCTGCGGTACTCCGCCCCGTGCTTCTTGGTCTTCCACTCGCCCTCGCCCAGCATCTTGATCCCCGTGGAATCCACCAGCAGGTGCAGCCCGCCCCGGCTCGGCCGCGCCGTGATCTCCACCGTCAGCCGCTTCTCGCGCCGGCTCATCGTGCTGTAGTCCGGTGCCTGCCAGTCCAGCCCCGACAGCCCCAGCACGCTCTGCACGAACCCCTGCGTCTGGCGCAGCGCCAGTCCGAACAGCACCTTCATCGTCAGGCAGCACTGCACCGCCGCGTCGCTGTACGTCGCCGGTCGCCCCGGCTTGCCGCTGACCGGCGCAGCCTGCCACGCCATGTCCCGGTCCAGCCACATCGTCAGCGAGCCCCGCGCCCTCAGCGCCTTCGTGTACGGCGCCCAGTTCTTCGTCACGTACTTCTGCTTTGCTGGCTTGCTCATCCTGTCAGCCTACCTCACCGCTCGACCATCGGCCGGCGGGGTGGGTTGTGCAACAAAGCCCCCGTCAGTGGCTGATGGCGGGCCTCAGCGGGCTGGCCGTCTGTGCTTGCGTCGGCGTGGCGCTGATGGTGGCCAATCGGCTGGCAGACAACAGCGAGACCGCCTTTGTCGCCAAGGACGTGGTGGCCGACATCCTGCCACCGCCGATGTACCTGATCGAGATGCGGCTGGTGGTGTCGCAGGCACTCGAAGGCAGCCTTGACGCCCCGAAGGCGCTCCAGGAGGTCAATCGGCTCGAAAGCGAATACCAGGCCCGCGTGGCCCACTGGCGTGCGCACCCGCCGAAAGGGCTGGAGCGGGATCTGCTCGGCGCCCAGCACACCCACGGGGAAGCGTTCATCGCCGCCAGCAAGGCGCTGCTGGGCACGCTGGCCGGCGCAGACCGGCTCCAGGCGCAGGCGCAGCTGGCGCCGGTGCATGCGCTCTACCAGGCGCACCGGGCGGCGGTGGACGTGACGGTGGTGTCCGGCAATGACCTGGCGGGTCAGGCCATGGCGGCGTTCATGCACACCCATGACCGTGCGCACCAGGTGCTGGTGGTGGCGCTGGTCATCGGGCTGGTGAGCGTGAGCCTGTTCGGCTGGCTGATTTCGAGGGTCACCACCGTGCCGCTGAGCCATGCGGTGCGCATGGCCGAAGCCGTGGCCGAGGGGGATCTGACCGTCCGGACCCCGGTGGCGGGATCGGATGAACTCGCGCAGTTGCTGCGGGCACTCAACCGCATGATGACCAGCCTGAGCGCGATGGTGGGCGAGGTGCGCGGCAGTTGCCAGCGGGTCGATGAGGCCAGCGGCCAGATTGCGGCCGGCAACGCGCACCTGAAGTCCCGCACGGACGCCCACCAGGGCGAGATGCAGGCGGCGGAAGCCAGCCTCAGGTCGGTCACCGCCATCGTCGCCAAGAATGCCGAAGCGGCCCATTCGGCCACTGGGCTGGTGGACCGGGTGGTGGTGGCCGCGGCGCAGGGCGTGGCGTCGATGGACCGGATGATCACGACGATGGACGCGATCTCCACCTCGTCGAATCGGGTGGCCGACATCGTCGGTGTCATCGAGTCGATCGCCTTCCAGACCAACCTGCTGGCGCTGAACGCCGCAGTCGAGGCGGCGCGGGCAGGCGAACAGGGGCGGGGGTTTGCGGTGGTGGCGTCCGAAGTGAGGTAGTTGGCCCAGCGCTCCTCCCATGCGGCCCGCGAGATCCGCACACTGGCGCGCACCAGTGGCGATCAGGTCACCACCGGGCATCACCTGGCCGAGGATGTCAGTGCCGCGATCCATCAGATGATGGAGCAGGTCAACCAGACGAACCAGCTGGTCAAGGGCATCTCGGCCTCCACCGCGGCACAGAGCGCCAGCATCGACCAGCTGGGTTCGGTGGTCGAATCCCTGTCCCGCGACGCCAGCTCGAACGCCGCGCTGGTCACCCAGGGGACGAGTCTGGCGACCGATCTGGAATCCGACGCGCGGGCGCTGGCGGCGCTGGTCAGCCAGTTCCGGCTGGCGGGCACTGCTGCGGCCTGAGCCTGGCGGCGCGCCCCCGCCATCTCGCTGCTCCCGCTGCAGCGTCTCAATCCCGTGGAAGTCAGGGAACCGATTCAGCCAGAACGACAACCTCGTGGCGATCAACGCGATCGCTGCAGGTGAACCTGTTCGGCCAGTGCGGCTCGGAAAACCTCGGGCCGAATCCGTACTCGGGCACCGGCGGGCAGACCGACTTCATCCGCGCCGCGAACCGCTCGAACGGCGGGCGCGGGATCACGCGGCACGGTTCATCGAACTTTGATGACCACCTTGCCTTTGGCGCGGCCGCTTTCGACGTAGGCCAGGGCGTCGTTGGTGGCTTCGAACGGGAAGACCTTGTCGACCACCGGGCGGATGGCGCCGTCTTCGATCAACGCAGCAATCTGCTTGAGCTGGCTGCCGCTGGCCTTCATGAACAGGAAGGCGTAGTGCAGTTGCAGTCGTTTGGCCTGGCGGCGAACGCTGAAGCCCAGCGCACGCATGACCTGCTTCAGCGGCCAGGAAGCCTTGATGTCCTCGGCGAATTGCATGTCCGCTGGCCCGGAAATCGAGATCAGGTGGCCGCCAGGCTTGAGCACACCGAGCGACTTCTTCAGGGTCTGGCCGTCCTGGCTGTTCAGGACCACGTCGTAGCCTTGAAGGCGTTCTTCGAAAGCCTCCTTCTTGTAGTCGACGACGACATCCGCGCCCAGGCTTTTCACCAGTGCGGCGTTGCCGGCGCTGGTGGTGGTCGCGACCGTCGCCCCGAGGTGCTTGGCCAACTGGATCGCGAACGTGCCCACGCCACCCGAGCCGGCCTGGATGAAGACCTTCTGGCCCTTCCGGAGATGGGCCATCTCGACCAGCGCCTGCCAGGCCGTCAGGCCCACCAGCGGAATCGAGGCCGCCTCTTCCATCGTGATGTTCTTCGGCTTCAGCGCCACCGCGTCTTCACTCACGGCCACGTACTCGGCGAAGGTGCCGATGCGCATGTCAGCGGGCCGCGCATAGACCTCATCGCCCGCCTTGAACTGGCGGACGCGCGGGCCGACACGCACGACGACGCCGGCCACGTCGTGACCGAGCACGAATGGCGTGCGGTACGGTAGGAACAACTTGAACTCGCCGTCGCGTACTTTGGAGTCGAGAAGGTTGACGGCCGCCGCGTGGACCTCGATCAACACCTCGTCAGCATGCAGTTCCGGTTCAGGCACGTCGCCAGCGCGCAGGGGCTTGCCCTTGCCGTACTTGTCCACGATGAAGGCTTTCATTTCATTTCCTTGGTTGACATGATGTTCGTCATATGAAAAGTCAAAAAAAAAGGGCCGAGCGACGTTACTTGTCGGCCGGGGCGAAGTGGTTCAGCACGGCGTGGCGCAAAGACTGCGACAACGCCGGGTCGTCGACGGCGCGGGCCATCATCAAGGTGCCCACCATGGCGGCGACGGTCACCAGCGCGCGCTCATGTGCGGCGGGCTGTCCCCAGTCTGGCGATTGGCGGGCCACCAGATCAATCATTTCCTTGATGCGGTTCGTGGCCGCGCGGCGGACCTCCGGTGCTTGCCGTGGCATCTCGGAGCCCAGCGCAGACACCGGGCAGCCCGTCTCGATGCTCACGAGATGCTCCTCTGACAGGTAGGCATGCATCAACGCGCGCAACGATTGCTCCGGCGGCGCCGCTGCAAGGACACTAGCCGCGAAGGCGTTGGATTCAGCACCTGCGCGGTCTGCCGCTTCGGCGAGCATGGCCTCGCGGGATTTGAAGTGCGCGTAGAAGGCGCCATGCGTCAGGCCCGCCTCCTTCATGATGTCGGCGACACCGGTGCCGTCGTAGCCGCTGCGCCGGATGGCGCGTGCTGCGGCCCGCACGATGCGTTCGTGGGACTCCTCTTTGGCAGCGGCACGGGTGTTGGCTGGTGTCTTTCGCATGACGTTTATCATACGAATTATTGGTGCCGATCGCAAGCGCCGAAGTCGAGGACTTGGTCGGGATGCGACGACCGGGCCTCGGTGCTAGGCCGCCGCTGACTCGTCGAGATGCCACTTGTCGCCGCACGCTGGCGCGTTCGAGCGAATGCGCCGGGCAATGGCAGTGCCGAATTTCAACGCCCAGCGTCGAGCCGTCACGTAGGGAGGTCGGGAGGGGGGCCTTCGGGGTCAGCAGACATCACGATCCGCGCACCGGCAACCGACCCTTGACGCAACACTAGTGTCGTGTCACAGCTGACTTGACGGACAGCCTGCGCGAACACATCACCGTCATGCCCGCGAAAGCGGGCACCCACGCAGGGACATGACCGTCTTTGGCGGGCGTAGATCCTCGCATTCGCGAGGATGACGGCACTTGGGGTGCGACAGTGGATCGTTGACGCAACACTAGTGTCGTGTCACACCTCGATTGACGGATAGAGCCGCTTGAGCTTGACCCGAGCGGTGTCAGTGGTGAACTGCCAGTCGATCGTGGCCTTGAGCTGATCGCGATGGGCCTGCCAGGCAGCGACCTCGCGGCGCACGGTCTCGATGTCGGCGATGCGCCGCCTCAGGCACTGCCGCACCATCACGTTGATCTCGATCTCGGCCATGTTGAGCCAGCTCCCGTGCTTGGGTGTGTGGACGAACTCGAAGCGGTCCCACAGCGCCTTGGCCTTGGCCGGCGGGAACGTCTCGTACAGCGCCGCCGGGGTGTGGGTGTTGAGGTTGTCCATGACCAGCGTGATGCGCTCGGCCTCGCAATAGCGAGCGGCGATGGACTCGACGAACAACGCCCAGTCGCGCTTGGTCCTGCGCTCGGTGACCTGCGTCATGCGCGTGCCTGCCAGCGGCTCGCAGGCCATGAAGACGTTGCAGGTGCCCAGACGCCGGTACTCGTAGTCCTCGCGTTCGGGCTGACCAGGCGCGGCCGGTATCGGCTCGCGGGTCTGGCCGATGAGTTGCCGCGGCGTCTCGTCCATGCACACCACCGGACGCCGAGCGTCCAGGGGCCGCTTGTACACATCCAGCACCCGCTCCATGCTGGCCACGAACTCCGCGCTGGCTTCCGGCGCGATCACCCAGCCCACCTTGCGCCACGGCTTGAGTTCGTTTTTTTCAGCACCCGCCGCACCGTCTCGTGCGAGACGGCTTCCACCAGTTCCAGCTCCACCGCCTGATCGGCCAGCAACCGCAGCGACCAGCGCGCGTGCCCGCTCGGCGGTGCCGAGCAGCTCAGCGCGACCAGGTGCGCCTCCACCTCGCCGTCGATCTTGTGCGCGTACTCGCGTTGCACTGGCCGACCATTGAGCGCGGCGTCCAGCCCGTCCTCCACAAAACACCGCTTGATCCGGTCGATCTTGCGCGGGCTGACCTGCAGCACCTCGGCGATCTCCTGGCTGCTGCGTCGCCGGCCCCGGGCCTGCGACTCGTCGCAGTTCAGCAGGATCAGCGCGTTGACCACCTTGGCCGCCGCGTGTGTGCCCTTGGCGACCAGCGCCTGCAGTTGTTCGGCCTCTTCGGCACTCAGTGTCACGCTGTACTTTTCCATCCCTCCATTCTTGTCGCTTCCAGGGCCCTGGCAGTGCAGCTTCGCCAACAGTAATCACCGTCAAGTCAGCTGTGACACGACACTAGCCGCTCACTTCAACATCCACTCGTGTACCGGGTCGTTCTTGAAGACCCAAAACCGGTTCGGCCCCGCCATCACATTCAAGTAATACAGGTCGTAGCCATGCAGCGCCACCACCGGATGGTAGCCGCGCGGCACCATCACCACGTCATGGTCTTCTACCGCGCAGGCCTCGTCGAGGCTGCGGTCGTCGGTGTAGACGCGCTGAAAGGCAAAGCCCTGCGGCGGGTTGATGCGGTGGTAGTAGGTTTCTTCCAGCAGGGTTTCGCCGGGCGGCGCTTCCTGGTCGTGTTTGTGCGGCGGGTAGCTGCTCGAATGGCTGGCCGGCGTCATCACCTCCACCACCAGCAAATGCGCGGCGGTCGGGTCGTCGTGCGGCAGGATGTCGCAGACATAGCGCGTGTTCGTGCCCTTGCCGCGCACGCTGCGCTTCATCTTCGAAGACTCCAGCACACTGACCTTGCGGTTGCGTCCATCGGCTGGTGCGCTGCACAGCGCCACCTCGGCGGCGCGCACCGCGCGGATGTGCACCACCTTGCCCGACGGCACATACACCGCGGCCGGCGACACCTCGTCGAACACGCTGTTGCGCGTGCCCAGACTGGCGTGGGTTTCACCGTCGATGGTGATGTCCACCGTGCCGGTGAGCACCACCAGGCACAGTTCGCGATCGCCAGTTTCCACGGCGTCCGACTCACCAGCCGCCAGGCGCAGGGCACGAAAGCCCACATGCGTCCAGCCCGCGCGTTCGGGTGTGACGTTGACGATCTCGCGCCCGGTGGGCGCGGCTTTGGCAAGCAATGGACTGACCATTTCGGACTCCTTGCGTTCAGCTCAGCGCATCGACCAGACCACGCAGGGTCTTGTAACCTTTCTGGGCGTACTGGTAGCTCGGTGCCACGGCCGGATCCTGCTCGGCTTCGACCACCAGCCAGCCTTCGTAGCCGTTGTCCTTCAGTGTCTTGAGCACGGAGGCGTAGTCAATGCTGCCGTCGCCAGGTACGGTGAAGGTGCCGTTGATCACGCCGTGCAGGAAGCTCCAGCCGTCGTTGCGGGCCTGGGCGATCACGGGGGTGCGCACGTCCTTGCAGTGCACATGCACCACGCGCTGGACGTGTTTCTTCAGCAGATCGACCGGCGTGACCGCGCCACCGAAGTAGGCATGGCCGGTGTCGAACAGCAGGAAGACCTTGGCCGGGTCGGTCAGGGCCATGAGCTTGTCCACATCGGCTGGCGATTCGACATAGGCGCCCATGTGGTGGTGGTAGGCCAGCTGGAGGCCGTAGGTCTTGAGCAGGTGCTCGCCGAAGGCGTTCAGGCGCTCGGCGTAGGCGTGCCACAGTGCCTCGTTGGCGAACTGCGGGCGCTTGGAGACAGGTGTGTCCATCTGGCCCTGCACGGTGCCGGCGCATTCACCGTAGACCACGACGCGCGCGCCGTTGAACTGCAGCTTGCTCATGTGGGCCTTGCAGCGCTCGATTTCGGCGGCCACGGCGGTTTCATTGGTCTGGCCCGGCTCCAGCTCGGCCAGGAAACCGGAATACCAGCCCGACACGCAGGCCAGGCCGAACTCGTCGAGCTTGGCCTTCAGGCCCGGGCCGTCCTTGGGGAACTTGTTGCCCAGCTCGAAGCCTTCGTAGCCGATTTCCTTGCCTTCCTTCAGCGCGGTTTCCAGCGGGGTTTCGCCGCCCAGGGACGGCAGGTCGTCGTTCATCCACGACAGGGGGTTGATGCCAATGCGGACGTTCCAGCTCATGGGGTGTCTCTCAGAGAAAGGTGATGTCAAAAAGCGTTGGCTCAGACGCGCTGTTGCGCCTGGCCCTGGATGTAGTTCGCGTGCGCCTCGCGCACCTCTGCGCGCAGCGACACCTCGGGGATCGCGACTTCCCACCAGCAGCCGCCGTCGGTGGTGCGGGTGTGGGTGGTGTCGATCACGATGACCTGCGTGCGTTTCGCCTGCCGGGCCTTGACCATGGCGACCTTGAGTTCGGCGATGTCTTTCACATGCACCGCGTCGGCACCCATGGCGCGGGCGTGCATGGCGAAGTCGATGGTGCTGCGCTCGCCACCGTCGGGCACACAGTCGTCCAGCAGGTTGTTGAACGCGGGGCTGCCCACCGCCGTCTGCAGGCGCTGGATGCAGCCGAAGCCGCGGTTGTCCAGGATCACCACGATGATCTTCTGGCCCAGCAGGACCGAGGTCGCCAGCTCGGAGTTGGCCATCATGTAGGAGCCGTCGCCCACCAGCACGATGGACTCCTGCTCGGGGCGGGCCATCTTCACGCCCAGGCCGCCAGCCACCTCGTAGCCCATGCAGGAGTAGCCGTACTCCATGTGGTAGTTGCCCGGCAGGCTGGCGCGCCAGAGCTTGTGCAACTCGGCCGGCAGTGTGCCGGCGGCACACAGCGCCACATCCTTGGTGCCACTGTCCAGGCCCAGCTCCAGCGCCGAGTCGCGCACCGCGCCGATGACTTCGGCGTCGTAGGGCAGCATGTCCCTGGGCACGTTGGTCGTCAGCTCGGTGATGCGGGCGTTGGCGGCGGTGGCCTGCTGCTTGGCACGCGCCGTCCACGCGGTGTCGGCGGCCCAGCCGATCAGACCACTGTCGAGCTGACCCAGGCCCACGCGGGCGTCGGCCACCAGGGCCGCGCCGCTCCACTTGCCGGCATCGTAGGGCTGCACGTTCAGGCTCAGCAATTTCGCCTGCGGGAACAGGGCGTGCGAACCCGTGGTGAAGTCCTGCAGGCGCGTGCCGACAGCGAACACCACGTCGGCCTCGCGCGCCATCTCGTTGGCCCAGGACACGCCGTCGACGCCAATGGCGCCGAGGTTGAGCGGGTGCTCCCAGGGCAGGCTGCTCTTGCCGCCGTGCGACTCGACCACGGGCACGCCGTGTGCCTCGACGAAGGCGCGCAGCGCGGCCCAGGCCTGGCTGTAGAGCACACCGCCACCGGCCACGATGAGCGGGCGCTTGGCGGTACGCAGCAGCGCGACGGCGTTGGCCAATTCGCGTTCGTCGGCAGGTGGGCGGCGAAAGCGCAGCACGCCAGGGTTCAGAAAATCTTCGGGGCAGTCAAAGGCCATGGCCTGCACATCCTGCGGCAGCGAGAGGCAGGCCGGGCCGCAGTTCGCCGGGTCCGTCATCGTCTGGATCGCACGCGGCAGCGCGGTCAGGATGTGCTCGGGGCGGGTGAGGCGGTCGAAGTAGCGCGTGACCGGGCGGAAGCAGTCGCTGGCGCTGACGTCGCCCTGGCCGAAGCTTTCGATCTGCTGCAGCACCGGGTCGGGGCGGCGGTTGGCGAAGACGTCACCGGGCAGCAGCAGCACTGGCAGGCGGTTGACGTGCGCCACCGCGGCGGCCGTGACCATGTTGGTCGCGCCCGGGCCGATGCTGGTGGACACGGCCATGATGCGCTGGCGGAACTGCGCCTTGCTGTAGGCGATGGCGGCGTGCGCCATGGTCTGTTCGTTGTGGGCGCGCAGCGTGGGCAGGCGGTGGCGCTCCTGGGCCAGCGCCTCGCCCATGCCGGCCACGTTGCCGTGACCGAATATGGTGAACACACCGCCGCAATAGGGCTCGACGGTGGTGTGGCCGTCGAGGTGCGCCACTTCCACGCGCAGGGCGGCCAGGTGCTGGACCAGGGCCTGCGCCATCGTGAGTCGTTGGGTTTTCATGGGTCTGTCAAAACGTTTAGGCAGCGGCGCGTTGGGCGGAGTGGCGGTTTCTCCAGGCATCCACCAGCACCGCGAAGTTGCGGGCCACTTCGTCGACGAACGCCGCGTCGTCGATCTCGCCCTTGAACCATTTCAGGGACGCATCGGCCCAGAGGGTACGCCCGACCATGAAGCCTTTGACGATGGGGTTGGTGGCGTTGGCGAAGCTGGCCGCAAGGAAGTCCAGCGGCTGGTTCAGGCCCAGGATCACGGCGCCGCGGCAGTGACGATCCCGCTCGCTGACCAGTGCTGCGAGGTCGCGCCAACCCTGCTGCTGCATGGGCGCCAGTTTCCACCACTCGGGCTTGACGCCCAGGTTGTAGAAGCGCTTGACCGCGCGCAGCACGGCGGCGTCGGCGGTGCCCTCGGGCGTCATGTGTTTGGGCGGGATGATTTCCAGCAGCAACTCGTTGCCGGATGTGCGCGTGGCTTCCCACAGCTCCAGCACGGTCTGTTCCTGTTCCAGGCGCAGCTCGAAATGATCGTCCGGGTGGTAATGCACGAGACACTTGACGACCTGCTCGGTTGGCCAGTGGATCAGCGCGCTACCGATGGAGCGTGTGCCGTCGAAGCGCAGCGGGCGTGAGCCGGGCAGCTCCACCGGGCGGCCCACCCACCAGCCGCGGCCGGTGGCGCTGGCCAGTGCGTCGCGGCCGTAATCGCCGCCGTCGATCAGCACGCCCATGTGGCCCTGCAAGCGGCGGCTGCGCTCGACCTGCTCCGCGGCCTTGACCAGCAGTTGCTTGAGCGCAGGCACTTTCGCATCGCTGGCGCCGGCGGCGCGGGCGATGTCGTAGAACTGGCTGCGGTGGTCAAAGGCCATCACGCACAGGTCTTCCCAGCCCGGGCGCGCGGCCGTCACACGGTGCAGGTGGGCCAGCTGTTCGTTGGCGTCTACTTTCGGATTGCGGTTGCCGCCGAACCAGTGGGCCAGTTCGGCCGGCGTGGGCATGGCGGCGGAACAGGCGTGGCGCGAGACCACGATGGCGCCGCAGGCATTGGCCACCTTGGTGGCCTCGGCCCAGTCCTTGCCCTGTAGCAGGCTGGCCATCAGACCGGAGAGGAAGGCGTCGCCCGCGCCCAGCACGTTGAGCACTTCCACACGCTCGCCACGGTAGGTCGGCGCGGTGTCGATGTCGTCCGGCACGGCGCCCTCGATTACGCAGCAGCCCAGCGCGCCGCGCTTGACCACCAGCGTGGCCTTCGGGCAGAGCGCGCGCACCGCACACAGGCTGGCGATGAGGTCACCGGCCACGCCACCGGCGATGAAGAACTCTTCTTCCGTGCCCACCAGCAGATCGAACAGCGGCAGGCTCTGCTGCAGCTGGCGCGTCACGCCTGCGTCGTCCACAAAACGGTTTTCACCGGCGCCGCGGCCGGTCAGGCCCCACAGCACCGGGCGGTAGTCGATGTCCAGCACGGTCACGGTGCCATGGCGGCGCGCGGCTTGCAGCGCCTTGTGCGCGGCGGCGCGGGTGCCGTCGGTCGAGAGGTGGGTGCCGGTGATGGCCAGCGCGCGGCACTGGGCGATGAAGCCTTCGTCGATGGCGGCGGCGTCCAGTGCCATGTCAGCACAGTTCTCGCGCATGAACAGCAGCGGGAAGGTGTCGCGGTCCTTCAGGCCCAGCAGCACCTGGGCCGTGAGGCGGTCCTTGTCGATCTGCACCTGGCTGGTGTCGCAGCCCTCGGCCTGCAGACGCTCCAGCAGGAAGCGGCCCATCTGCTCGTCGCCGACACGGGAGATCATGGCGCTCTTGCAGCCCAGGCGCGCCACGCCGAAGGCCAGGTTGGCCGAGCTGCCGCCCAGGTACATGGAAAAGCTGCGCGCGTCTTCGAGGCGGCTGCCGAACTGCTGGGCGTAGAGATCGACCGCCAGCCGGCCCAGGCAGGCCAGGTCGTGCGGGCGGTCTCCCGCCGCTTTCAGCGCTTGATGGACATTCATACCGTCCCTCCGAGCGAACCTTCCAGGCTCGCCATTTCCTGCCCGCCGGCCATCAGGTCCTGCAGCTCTTCGGCCTTGATCGCACCGCGCTCGGCGGTGCCCAGGGTCTTGCCACGGTTGAGCACCGTGAAGCGGTCGCCCACGGCCAGGGCGTGGCGCACGTTGTGGGTGATGAACACCACGCCGATGCCCTGCTTGCGCACGCGGTCGATGGTGGCGAGCACGTTGGCGGTCTGGCGCACACCCAGGGCCGAGGTGGGCTCGTCCAGGATCAGCACCTTGGCGCCGAAATACACCGCGCGGGCGATGGCCACCGTCTGGCGTTCGCCACCTGAGAGGGTGCCCACGGCCTGGTCCGGCTCGCGCAGGCGGATGCCCATCTTGTGCATCTGCTCCATGGTCACGGCGTTGGCCTTGTCGATGTCGAAGCGCTTGAACGGACCCCAGCCCAGGGTGGGTTCGCGGCCCATCCAGAAGTTGCGGGTCACCGACATCAGCGGGATCATGGCCAGGTCCTGGAACACGGTGGCGATGCCCGCCGCCATGGCTTCGCGCGGGCTGGTGAACTTCACCGGCTTGCCCTGGACCCGCATCTCGCCGACGCTGGGCAGGTGCACGCCGGACATGGTCTTGATGAAGGTGGATTTGCCGGCGCCGTTGTCGCCCAGCAGGCAGTGGCATTCACCGGCCCGCACGTCGAACGACACACCCGAGAGGGCGATGACGTTGCCGAAGTGCTTTTCGATGCCACGCATTTCGAGCAGGTTGTCGGTGTGTTGGGTCATCTCAACGCTCCCCCGTCACGCGCTTGCGAATGACGTTGTTGAACAGAACGGCCACGAGCAGCATGCCGCCCAGGAACACCAGGTACCAGTCCTGGTCGATGTTGGTGTAGGTCAGGCCGATCATCACGATGCCGAAGATGATGGAGCCGAGAAACGCGCCGATGGCCGAGCCGTAACCGCCCGTGAGCAGGCAGCCGCCGATGACGGCCGCGATGATGGCCTCGAACTCCTTCTGGAAACCGCGGCGCGCGTCGGTGGAGCCGCTGCTGAGCACCGTGATGATGGCCACCAGCGCCGCGCAGCCAGCAGCCAGCATGAACAGGCTGATCTTGACCTTCTTCACCGGCACGCCCGAGTTGATGGCGGCCTTGGGGTCGCCCCCGGCGGCAAAGATCCAGTTGCCCACCGGCGTGCGCAGCAGCACCCAGGTGGCGATCAGGGTGAGCACGACAAACCAGACGATTTCCACCGGCAGCCCCGACACCGTGGGCAGGCCGTTGTCGAACGAAGCGATCCAGCCGGCTTTGGCCATCCAGGCGAACAGGCCTTCCAGCGTGTTGCCGCTGAACAGGCTGACAAAGGTGTGGCCCGCGACCACTTCGTCGATGCCGCGCATCTGGGTCGAACCGCCGGTGGCCCACTTCAGACCGACCAGGCTCAGGCCGCGCAGGATGAACAGGAAGGCCAGCGTCACGATGAAACTGGGCAGTCCGGTGCGCAGCACGATCTGCGCATTGACCCAGCCCAGCGCCACGCCGACGCCGATGGTCAGCAGCACCGCCAGCCCCAGCGGCAGTTGCAGCACCGTGAGTGCCGCGCCGAACACCAGACCGGCGAAGGCCACCATGGAGCCGATGGACAGGTCGAACTCGCCGCCGATCATGAGCAGCGCGGCGCCCAGCGCCAGGATGCCCAGCTGCGCGGCGGGTGTCATGAAGTTGATGAAGCCCGCCAGGCTGAACATGACGGGATCGGCCGTGAACGCGAAGAACAGGCACACGACGATCAGTCCGGCCAGAGCGCCCAGCTCGGGGCGGCGCATGAGGCGGGTGAAGGCAGAAACGGGTTTGAGGCGGTCGTCAGCTAGCGCCGCGGTATTTGATGTCATCGTCGATCCAGTCCGAGGTGCCCTGCGCGGTGCAGGCGAAGTGCCAAACAACGACCTTGACGTGAACGGGCGGGCCATCCGGTGATGGGCCCGCCTTCCTCACCAGGTCTGATTACCGGATGCCCTTGGCGGAGAGGTCGATCACCTGGGCCGCCTTGTCGGCCGTGATCAGGTTCGGGCCCGAGGGCACGTTGCCGCCGGGCATCAGACCGAACTTGGCGTGCAGCGCCAGGAAGTTCACCGACAGGTAGCCCTGCAAGAACTGCTGCTGGTCGATCGCGAAGGCGGCTTCCTTGGCCACCAGAGCCTTCAGGAAACCCGGCGACATATCGAACGTCGCGACACGAATGCTGGCCAGACGACCGGTCGCCTTGGCGGCGGCCAGAGCGGGTTCACCTGCCGTGGCAGCACCCAGCGCCATGATGGTGTCCACTGAGGTGTCCGAATCCAGCGCGGCCTTGACCTTGGCGCGCACTTCCGCCGGTTCGTTGCCCGTCGGCACCACCTTGGACTTGCCGCCGAAGCCGTCGGCAAAGCCCTTGCAGCGCAGGTCCAGCGACACGTTGCCCACTTCCTGGTTCACGCAGATGCCGTTCTTGCCGCCCATGCCCTTGAGCTTTTCGCCGGCAGATTTGCCCGCGTCGTATTCGGACTGGCCCACGTGCAGCAGGGCGCCCAGCTTCTTGGACGCTTCCTGGCCCGAGTTGATGGTGATGACCGGCACACCGGCCTTGACGGCGCGCTCGATGGCGGCACCCAGCGCCGTGGCATCGGGCACCGAGACCACCAGGCCGGCCGGCTTCTGGTTCACGGCGGCATCGATCAGGCGGCTCATGGCCACCATGTCGAAGGTTTCGGGTGCGCGGTAGTTGACCTTGACGCCAGAGTCCTTGGCTGCGGCCTCCACGCCATTTTTGACCACCGACCAGAATGCATCGTTGGCCTGACCGTGGGTCACCACCGCGATGGTCTGGGCCTGCGCCGCAGCGCCAACGAGTGCGACGGCCGCCACAACGGCCTTCAGGGTGCTGTTGCAAACTTTCATGAATGCTCCTCTTGGATG
Source organism: Sphaerotilus sp. (assembly GCF_034519685.1). GTDB lineage: Bacteria > Pseudomonadota > Gammaproteobacteria > Burkholderiales > Burkholderiaceae_C > Sphaerotilus. Next base: position 1,966,899 of record NZ_JAXHOF010000006.1, read on the forward strand.
GAAGAAATGATGCAAACCGACAAAAGGCAGATCGCCTACCCAGGACCGAGCGTCGCCAGCGTTGTCTGCCCACTGACGGACTGGATCGGTGCCAAATCTTAGGTTCGATTTGGAAATTATTTTCTTGTGGTTTACACCAGTGCAAAATAATTTCTACAAACGGCACAGTAGCGACCGTGTTCCGTGGCTCTGCCTTCTTTGGCGCTGATTTTTTGAGGGTGACAGCGACTTGATGGGCCAGCGCAGGCAGCGCCAGACGGGTGCAGCGGGATCACATTTCGCCAAATCCAGAATATTTTTTCCAAATCATCCGAAGCTGCTGAACCCATGACCCAACCCTTCCAACTCGCGGCCTGTGCCGAAATGCTGTGGCGCGACCAACCCATGGGCTGGCGTGTCCGGCGCCTGACCGAACTCGGCTTCGGCGTCGGGCTGTGGAACTGGCCCGACCACGATCTGAACGACCTGGAGCGTTCGGGCGCCAGCTTCACCATCATGAACGGCTACCTGCAGGGCCGACTGGCCGACCCGGAAGGCGCCGACATGCTGCTGAAGTCGGCGCATGAGACGGCCCAGGTGGGCAAGCGCCTGGGCGTGGCCCGCCTGAACCTGCACGGCACTGGCCTGGGCGACTTCGGCCTGCCGATCCAGCAACTGGCCGCGTTCTCGCCGGGCATGGAACAGCGGGCGCGCGACACCTTGCACCGCCTCTGCGACATGGCGGAAAAAGAAGGCGTGACCTTCACGCTGGAAAACCTCAACCCGCTCGACCACCCCGGTTGCCCCTTCGGCTCGACTGCCGCCGTGTTGTCGCTGGTGTCGGCGGTGAACCGTCCGCAGCTGCGCATCAACCTCGACCTGTACCACACACAGATCGGCGAAGGCGACGTGATCCGCTGGACCCAGGCCTGCCTGCCCTGGATCGGCGAGGTGCAGGTGGCCGACAACCCTGGACGGTGCGAGCCCGGCACTGGCGAAATGCACTACGGCAATATCGCGCGCGCCTTGCAGGCCATGGGCTATCGCGGCCCGGTGGGCATGGAGGCTTTTGCGTCCGGCGACGCCGAGGCTGCCCTGGCCGCGTTCCGAAGTGCTTTCACCGTTTGAATTTATTGCAACCCGTTTTTTTATGTCCCTCACTGGAGACACACACATGTTGAACATCGGATTGCTCGGCGCAGGTCGCATCGGTAACGTCCACGCCAAGAGCATCACGGCCAACGCACACAGCCGCCTGGTGGCCGTGTCGGACGTGAACGAGCCCGCCGCCCAGACGCTGGCCCAGGTCTACGGCGCCCAGGCCCGCAGCTCGCAGGACATCATTGCCGACCCGTCCATCGACGCGGTGCTGATCGCAACCTCGACCGACACCCACTCCGACCTGATCGAAGCCGCCACCGCGGCCGGCAAGGCGGTGCTGTGCGAGAAGCCGGTGGACCTGAGCCTGGCCCGCGCCCGCGCCTGCCAAGTCGCCGCCGCCAAGAACGGCCGCCCGGTCATGATCGGCTTCAACCGCCGCTTCGACCCCAACTTCGCCGCCCTCAAGGCGCAGTTCGATGCTGGCGCCATCGGCAAGGGCGAGCTGCTGTCCATCACCTCGTTCGACCCGTCGCCACCGCCCGTGGCCTACGTCAAGGTGTCCGGCGGTCTGTTCCGCGACATGGCGATCCACGACTTCGACATGGCCTGCTGGCTCTACGGCGCCACGCCCCAGGCCGTCACCGCCGTGGGCACCAGCATCGTGGATCCGGCCATTGGCGCCGCCGGTGATGTGGACACCGCCGTCATCACGCTGCACTTCGCCGACGGCCGCCTGGCCGTCATCAAGAACAGCCGCCGCGCCGTCTACGGCTACGACCAGCGCATCGAGCTGCTGGGCGCCACCGGCCTGCTGCAAGCGGGCAACGTACTGGAAAACACGCTCACCAAGATCACCACCGACGGCGCCACCAGCGCCAAGCCGGAGTTCTTCTTCCTGGAGCGCTACATGCGCGCCTACGAAGCCGAGTGGAACGCCTTCGTCAACGCGATCCAGAACCAGACCGCGCTGCCGGTCACGCTGGACGACGGCGTGAACGCCCTGGCCGTGGCCGAAGCCGCCACCCAGTCGGCCAAGACCGGCCAGACCGTGGCGCTCTGAGCCCCCGCCGAAACCGGCAGGCCCGCAAGGCCGACATCGCCCTGGTCGTCAAAGACAACGCCACCTTCGGCTTCCGCGTCCTCACCTCCACCATGGGCCTGGCGCAAGGCCTCTTCCGGGCTGGTCAACGTCTCCAGCCTGTGAGGCCAACGCCTTTTCCTTCCCCTCTTTTCTGCGCAATACACATGGCTTCCCACCTCCTCAACGTCGGCATCGCCGGCCTCGGCCGGCTGGGCAAACGCCACGCCGAACAACTCGCCCGCAACACCCCCGGCGCCCGCCTCCTCGCCGCCTGCAGCCCCGTGGCCGCCGAACTCGACTGGGCCCGCAGCGAACTGGGCGTGACCCGCTGCCACGACACGCTGGACGCCATGCTGGCCGACCCGGACATTCACGCCATTGTGCTGGTGACGCCCACCACGCTGCATGCCGACCAGACAACCGCCTGCCTGCGCGCCGGCAAACACGTGTTCGTCGAAAAGCCGCTGTCGCTGGATGTGGCCACCTGTGAAGCGGTCGAGGCCGTCGCGAAGGAGCACCACGGCTTGGTCGCCATGGTTGGCTTCGTGCGCCGCTTTGACCCCAGCTACGCAGAGGCCAAGGCCGCCATCGACCGCGGTGACCTGGGCAAACCTTTCCTGGTGCGCTCGCAGACCTGCGACCAGAACGACGAATCGGGCTTCTTTGTTCGCTTTGCCGAGTCGTCGGGCGGCATCTTCATGGACTGCAGCGTGCATGACATTGATCTGGCGCGCTGGATGCTGGGCAACCCCAAGGCCACGCGCGTGTTCGCCAGCGGCACCATCGCACTGCACCCCGGCCTGGCCGCATGTGGCGACGTGGACAACGGCATGGCCATTGTCGAGTTCGAGGGCGGGCAACGCGCGGTGTTTTACGCCAGCCGCACCATGCCGCACGGCCACGAAACCACCACAGAGGTGATCGGTACCACTGGCACGCTGCAGGTGGGCGTGGGCGCGCACCTCAGCCGTGTGCAGTACCGCAACGCCTACGGTGTGGGCCACCGCGCGCTGCCCGACTTCTTCGCGCGCTTTGGCGATGCCTTCCGGCTGGAAATGGACGCCTTCGTCGCGGCTTGCCGAGGTGAGCGCCCTTCACCACTTACGTTGAACGATGCTACCGAAGCCACTCGAATCGGCCAAGCCATGACCCGGTCGCTACAAAGTGGGAATGCTGAATCCCTGTGAGCCGCTTTAGGGAAGGTCTGCACAAATTGGCGTCGAGCACCTCGGAGCTGATGTAGTAGCGCCAACTCGGCTGGGCCTGCTCGGCGCCAGCGGCCACCGCGCACAGCGCTAACCCTGTGCGCCTGCACTCCACCCTGGGCTATCTCTCCCCGGCTGACTTCGAGCGCCAGTCCGCCTGAACCCGCTTTTTACCTATCGGACTGTCCGAAAAAACTTGACCACGACACCTCGGGGTGAGCGGACTCGCTCAGGCGGGTGTGTGCCGTGGCCGAGAGGGCGAGGGGTGTCTGCGACAGCAGGGTCTCTGCCCGCGCTGGCGGTGCATGGCCGAACGCTTCCACATACAGGTCGATCCACTCGGCCTGCGCATAAAAATCTTCCTCGATGCCAGCGGCGCCGCACTGCGCGGAGCGCCAGTCCTCCAGGGACGGGGCGGTGGTGGTGGCGGCGGCGGTCGGCGCCAAGGTGTCCCGCCGTGCCCCCTGGGCCGGCACGAAGTCCGGCAGCGCGCGCAGCGCCGGCAGCACCACCGCCAGTTTGGTCGCCAGCTCGACCGTGCCGGTCGGCCGCGTCCCCGCGTGTTCGTGCAGCAGCCGGTTCTGCGTGCCGCGTGGACGGCCGCGTGGGCGGTTGGGCGTCACGGTCACCCCGCGAGGGTCTCGACCTCGAACCCCACGATGTTGCGATCCACCCGGCTGAACTCCACGCCGATCAGGTGGACCGGCTCGCCCCGGCCGCGGTACTTCTCGGCATAGCCCCGCTCCCGGATCTGCGCCAAGGCTCTCCCCTGCGGGACCAGCTCCACCACCTTGAACTCGAACACCCACACCGCCCCGCCCGCCAGCACCGTCATGTCGATCCGGCCCTTGTTCGTCGTGTCCTCCACCCGGATGTCCAGCCCCAGCGCGGCGAAGTGGCTGTAGAACACGCTGGCCCAGTAGCCCTCGAACTGCGCGATCGGGTTGTTGCGGTACCAGTCGCTCGGGATGCTGGCGAAGAAGGCGTGGAACAGCTCCCGCAAGGCCGCCACATCGCCGGCCTGCAGCACCCGCCACAGCCGGCTGATCTGCGCCTCGGAGGCGGCCGCATCCCCCATGTAGCGCTTGAGCAGGCTGTCGTTGAGGCTGGCCTCCACCTCCAGGTTCGGGTACTTGAGCGTGAACTCCATGCGCCCCGGGATCGCATGCACCTGGTCGATGGTCAGGTAGCCGGCCTGGAACAGCAGCGCCTCAGGTTGCATGGTGTCCACGTCGAAGGTGGACAGCAGCGCCTCGCTGGCCACGATGCGGCCCAGGTCCGGGGTGAAGATCCGACGCTCGGCCAGCAGGTTGACCAGGAAGGTGGGCGTGCCCGTCTCGAACCAGTAGGGGTGGAACTCGCGCCGGTCGAACAGCCGCAGCACGTCGAAGGGGTTGTAGACACTGGTGCCGCGCCAGTTGTAGCCGTTGTACCAGCGGCGAACCTCATCGCGGTCCAGCCCCGGCAGCTCCGGGGCGAAGACGGTGTCGATGTCCGCGTCGGTGTAGCCGCACAGCGCGCTCCAGCGCGGGTCCAGCGTGATATCGACCAGCTGGTTCAGGCCCGAGAAGATGCTGACCTTGCTGAACTTGGACACGCCCGTCAGGAACACGAACTTCAGGTGCTCGTCGACGTACTTCAGGCTCTCGTACAGCGCCTTGACGCCCTCGCGCATCTGGGCAGCCAGGGGGCGGTCATGGAGGTGGTCGAGGATGGGCTTGTCATATTCGTCCACCAGCACGACCACGGTGGCGCCATGGCGCTCGCGCGTGCGCTGGATCAGCTCACTGAACCGGCCAGAAACGCTCTGGTGCTGGCACTGCACCCCCAGGCGCTTTTCGTTCTCGTCCAGGATCTCGAAGATGCGCTGCTCCAGGCGCTCCGCGCTCCCCAGCCCGCCGCCAGCAAAACTGATGCGGACGACCGGATGGCGATGCGACCAGTCCCAGCGCGTTTCGGCGGCCAGACCCTCGAACAGCGCGCGGTTGCCCTCGAAGAGTTCCTTGAACGTGTCCACCAGCAGGCTCTTGCCGAAGCGCCGGGGACGGCTCAGGAAGAAGTACGAACCCGACTCGATCAGGTCGATCGCCAAACCCGACTTGTCCACGTAGTAGCAGTCCTGGTCGCGCAACTTGGCCAGGGTCTGGATGCCGACGGGCAGCTTCTTGCGGGGCAGCGCGGGGGCGGCGGGGCTCATGGGGCAAGTGTAGTAGGGGGTGAGCGGCTGATCTCCGGGCGATCTCGCTGTGCTACGTCAGCGACAGGAACGAGCCGGCACGCAGGCCGTTGCGTTCTCCCGTCGGGCATGTGGCCACCGAGCGGCCACCTGCACTCAGGTTCGCCAATCTTCGCCGGGCATGATCCGCCGCATGAACTCATCGAACAACGGTACCGTGAACGCGGTGTCACCGTGGCTGGGGCTCCAGATCATGCCTTTGCCAATCAGCGCGCTGCGAACGGGGCCCAGCGAACTGACTTCACGCTTGAGACACTCGGCGATGGCCCCGGATCGATGGGGACCGGGACCCAGTTCGGCCATGGCGCGCAGGTAGCGCTTCTCCTGGGGCGTCAGCCGATCGAAGCGAACTCGGAAGAAGCTCTCGTCGAGCGCCGCCACGGCCGTCGTCGTCGCCTGCTCGACGTCATCGGCCTTGATGGGCGACTCGACAGCGACTTCCCAACTCCGTTGGCCCCATTCCTGGAGGAAGTAGGGATAGCAGCGGGTGTCGGCCAAGATCCGCTCGACGGCGCCGACGGTGATTTCAGCGCCCTCCGCTTCGATGGGCCTGGTGATGGCACGCACCGCTGCGTCCGCGCTGAGCGGGCCAATCTCGGGAAACGTGAACAGGCGTTCGGCGTAGGACTTGGCATTGCCCATGCGCCCGCGCAATTGAGGCAGACCGGCACCCACGAGGAGCACGGGAACCTGTCGCTGGGCGCAGCGGTGCATCGCGGTGATGAGGGCCGCCAACTGGGGTTCGGGCACGTACTGAAGTTCGTCGACGAAGATCACCAGGGCCGTGCCGGCCGCCTTGGCCGCCGCGCCGGCGCTTTCCAGCAGTTCCTGCAGGTCGTGCTCCAGGTCGCCGTTGTCGGCCAGACCGGGCTCGCCTTCGTAGTCCAGACCGACCTCGATGTCGCCGTAGGTGACCTTCAGGGCCTTGGCAAAACCCGCCAGGGCGCGCAGGCTTCGCACGGCCAAGTCCTTGGCATGCGCCAGCTTGCTCAGCCGCAGCAACGCCACGCGCAACTGCGGCGCCAGCAAGGCGGGCAGCGAGCGATCCTCGGGGGCTTCAATGCGGATGGTATGCACGCCCGAGGCCTCCGCGTCGTCACGCATGCGGTCAAGCAGCACCGTCTTGCCTACGCCGCGCAAGCCGACCATCAGCACGCTGCGCGCGGACTTGCCCGCCCGCGTGCGCTCTACAGCGACGCGAACGGTTTCTCGCAGGTCATCGCGACCAGCGAGTTCCGGCGGCGGAGATCCGGCGCCAGGGGCAAAGGGGTTCTTGACGGCGTCCATGCGCCAAGTGTAGGTAATTTAGGCAAGTTATTCAATATCGATAATATCGATCGACCGTCTCTTGCGGGGCGGCGGGGCTGGCGAGACGGCGTGCGCGCCGGGAAGGCGCGCTGAGCCTGCTCAAGGCCTGTCACGTCGACCGGCCGTGGCCGTTCCCACCTCTGTAGAGGCGCCCAAAGCCTTCCGGTACTCCTGCACCTCGGCTTGCACCTGCGCCGGCACGTCGAACACCTGGTGCCCGACCACTGGCCCGGCGCCGTGCCCGGTTGCCGCCGGACCCCGGTCCGTCCGACGACGGTGGCTTCGGCGAGTTGCGTGAGTTCAGCTTCTTGTCCAGCAGCGCACTGACCTGCTCGTGCAGCTTCGCCAGTTCCTGCCCCATCTGCTCGATCACCGCGTGGCATCGCTCCAGCGCCCAAGCCGCAATGTCCTGTTCGTCAAGTGTTCCCATGCCGAGCCTCCGCTTCTACTGATCGCCCTGCATCAACGCCATCAGCTCCTCCGCCCGCAACACCCCCGCGACTTCACTGCCTTCAAGAACGCTGTCCGCCAGCTCCCGTTTGTCCTGGTGCAGCGCCACGATCTTCTCCTCCAGCGTCCCCGCCCGCACCAGCCGGTAGACGGTCACCGGCCGCTGCTGCCCGATGCGGTGGGCGCGGCCGGACGCCTGGTCTTCGGCCGCCGGGTTCCACCACGGGTCGGCGATCACCACATAGTCCGCCACCGTCAGGTTCAGCCCGAAGCCGCCGGCCTTCAGACTGATCAGGAAGAAGTCGCCCTCGCCACCCTGGAACGCAGCGACCCGCTTCGTGCGCTCCAGTGACGGCGTGGAACCATCGAGGTACTGGTAGCGCAGCCCGGCGGCGTCCAGCGGCTCCTTCAGCAGCCCCAGGAAATCGACGAACTGGCTGAACACCAGCGCCTTGTGGCCGTTGGCGGCGAGTTCGGCTGCCAGCTCGCCGAACGCCTTCACCTTGGCGCCGACCAGCTTGATCTCCGGCGTCACCAGCCGCGGGTCACACGCCGCCCGCCGCAGCTTGGTGAGCTGCGCAAGGATGTTCAGGTGCGACTGCCCTGGCTTGTCGTCTTCCATCGCCTTCTCGGCGTCGCGCAGGGCCTGCCGGCGCAGCGCCTCGTAATGCGCGTGTTCGGTCGCGTCGGTGTCCACCAGCATCGTCAGCTCGGTGCGCGGCGGCAGGTCGTCGAGCACCTGCGCCTTGGTGCGGCGCAGGATGAACGGCGCGATCAGCTTGCGCAGCGTGCGCTGCGCCCCCCGATGCCGGTCGCGCTCGATCGGCACCGCGAAGCGCAGGTTGAACGTGCCCATCGTGCCGAGCAGCCCCGGGTTGCACACCCGCATGATCGACCACAGCTCCGACAGCCGGTTCTCGATCGGCGTGCCCGACAGCGCGAGCCGGAAATCCGCGCCCAGCTCATGCACCGCCTGGCTGCGCTTGGCGGTGGCGTTCTTGATCGCCTGCGCCTCGTCGAGCACCAGCGTGTGCCACTGCTGCGCCGCGAAGGCCGCGCCGTTGAGCTGCTGCAACTGGTAGGACACGAGCACCACATCACCCGCCCCCAGCTCGGCCAGCAGCGCATCCCGGTCCCCCTGCGCATCGCCTTGCGCATACGGCAGCAGCCGCAGCGACGGCGCGAACCGCCGCGCCTCGGCCTGCCAGTTGCCGATCAGCGAGGTCGGCGCGACCACCAGCGCCGGCCCGCCCGCCGCCCGCGCCAGCAGCACCGCCAGCGCCTGCAGCGTCTTGCCCAGCCCCATGTCGTCGGCGAGCACGGCGCCCAGCCCCGTCTCGGCCAGCCGCATCGCCCATTGGTAGCCTTCCTCCTGGTACGGCCGCAGCGTGGCCTGCAGCGTGCGCGGCAGCACCGGCTCGAACTGCTGCGCCTCCACCAGCCGGTCGATCCGCTCGCGGAAGGCCTTGTCGCTGTCCAGATCGGCGCCCTTGAGCGTCGTGTCCAGCCAGGCCGCAGCCACCGGCGTCACGCGGGCGGCGTCGGTGCGGTGGATTTCGGCGACGCTGGCGAGTTCGTCGAGCCGGCTGCGCAGCTCCTCCGTCAGCGCCAGATAACGCCCTTCGCCCATCGGGATGAAGCGGCTCTTCTCGCTCGCGCTCCAGTCCAGCAGCCGGCCCAGGCTGACGACGAGCTGCTCGTTCAGCTGGACGCCACCTTGCAGGGCCAGCCATTCCGAGCCGGACTTGACGTTGACCTTCAGCGCCCCGAGGCCGGCGGTGTCGACCCGGATCGCCTTGCCCTTGGGCCAGTCGAGCGCGATCACCGCGTTGAGCGTGTGCAGCCGCTCCAGCAGCGCCAGCGCCTGGTCTGGCTGCTCGATGAGCCACGCGGCCGGCGCATCCGTCAGCGGCGGTGACAGCATCGGGCAGGCGTCCACCGTGATCTCCAGATGCGAGCGCTCGGCGGCGAGGTCGCGCTGCACGCCAAGCGTCTCGTCACCCACCTTGGCGATCATCCGCGCCCGGCCGCTGCCCGGATTGAGCCGCGGCCCGTCCGTTCCGAAGGGCATCACCACCAGCCGCAGCGCCACGCCGTCGCCCTCGGGCGTGAGTTCGGCGCGCAGGCGGGATTCGGCTGGCACGTCGCGGGCGGCGGCGCTGGTGTCGCTGTGGACCTGGAACTGCGCGCCCAGGCTGCGCAGCACCTCCTCCAGCTGCGCCGATGCCGCCTTCGGCACCTCCAGTCCGGCACCGATGAGCTGTGCTGCCCGCATCTGCGCGGCGTTCAGCCGGATGAGCCGGGCGTGCTGCGGCCCGTCGCGCAGGATGGTGAGCACGCGCAGGGCGTCGGCCTCCTTCTGGTCGGCGGCGCTGGTGATCCAGAGCTGCGGCTCCTGGCGCTCGGCTTTGGGGTCGGTCCAGCGCGGCGGCGGCTGCAGGGCTACGCGCAGCCGGTCGCCGAGGTCGGTCACGTCCAGCACCGGGGAGGCCTCCGTCAGCGCCACGGCCACATCCGGCGTGTCATCGAAGGCCACCAGGGGATGGCCGACCAGTGCCACCGCGGCGGCGGCCAGGTCGAAGCGCAGGCTGCGGTCGCGTGCATTGACCCGCAGGGTGCGGGCGACGACAGCGTCGTGCACCGGCAGCGTCTCGTTCTTGCTGAGCTTGAGCAGGGAGGCTTCCTTGGCCTTGCCCCAGCCGCGCAGGCCGCGCTTCTGCTCCATCGGCGTGATGTCGTTGAGTGCGCCGAAGTCGTTGATGGCCAGCACCCAGACCAGCCGTGTCTCGGCCGCGACCACGGTGGTGCCCGCGCCATCACCCGTGCCCCCGCCGGCGATGGCTGCCAGCGCGGACAAGGCGCTGCGCCAGCCTTCGCCTGCCGCCGGTGGCCGGACAAAGAAGCTGGCGGGCGCCGGCCGGGCCTGGAGCACGGCCAGCGCGCCGTCCAGCAGGGCGCGCAGGTCGTGCAGGCCGATGCCGCTGAGGTGCTCGCCCAGGGCTTGCGCGGCGTCCAGGTGACGGGCATTCAGCGGCTCGGCTTCGGGGCGGTCCTTCAGCCAGGCGCGCACCAGCCAGCGGCTCAGGTCGAGCTGGTCGATGTGGCTGCTGCTGCTGTGCGGCGTGAAGGCTTGCAGGTCGCGCCGGGCCTCACCCAGCTTCATCTGGATTGCCAGGGCGAACACGCCCCAGGACGCATCCATCACTGGCTGGCGCTTGCCCCCTTCGGCGAGGCAGAACTTGAGTGCCTTCTGCAGCGCCGCCGGTGTGCCTTGGGCCATCAGCGACAGCGGATAGGCCCAGGCGATGGGCAAGGGCAGCAGTCCCTTGCGCTTGCCGGACAGCAGACGCAGGCGCTCGTGCACGCTGTCGAAGTGTGCGAGGCAGGCCGCCCAGTCGCCGCGCCGGAACAGCCGCACCGCCTCGAAGGCGTCGCGCATCGTCTCCCAGAGCGGGAGGTGGTCGTCGACATCCGGCAGGCCCGAGGGCTCGACCATCGCCTGCAGGGCGGGCGCCATGTCGTCTAGCCGCCCGGTCAGCATCAGGTGCTCGGCGTGCACGATGGGCAGCGCCGTCCGCCGTACCAATGTCTGCAGCACGGGATCGGTCTCGGCCCGCTGGCGCAGGGCCTCGGTCATGGCCAGCACGGGCAGGTGACCAGGGTTGAGCCACTGGTGGTTGAGCAGCGTCAGATTGGCGTGCAGCGATTCGACCTGGAGCTGCGGGTGCAGGCGGGCGAAGAGGGCTTCGTCCAGCACGTCGTGCAAGGCGCGGTCCACCACGTCCGCCCATTCCATGCCCCAGCGGCAGGCCAGCTGCAGCCGCTCCAGCTGCTCCGGGCCCTGGCCGCTGAAGAGCGCCAGCCGGGTCACGGCGCAGGCGAGTTCCATGTTGTCGAAATACCAGTGCGCCGAGCCGAACCGCTGCGCGCCGCGGCTGCTCTCGGCGTCGAGCAGCGCCGTGCGCAGGGTGTCCGGGTCGTTGCGCTGTAGCAGGGCCAGGTAGGTTGCGCTGTGGTGCGCCGGGTTCACGCGCCAGTGGCCCTTGCGGTGGGGGTGCTCCGTGATCCAGCCAGCGGCGGCGAGGGATGCCATGGCTTCGCGCATCTGCTCCCCGGTGTAGCGCTTGCCGTCCCGGTTGCGCCACCCGAGTTCGCTGACCAGCGTGAGCACCCAGGTTCTGGGGCGCCAGGAGCCGCCAAGGGCCAAGGCCTGCAGGACGTCGTGTCCCTCATGTTCGGGGGTGCCGGTTGTGGCTGGGATGGGGGCGGTGGCGTTCATGGGGCTGCATTCTGCCGCGGCCGGGGCGATGTTCCACCCGGTTTGCGGGGGTTGCCGCGGTCCAGCGGATGGTGGCGTGCTGCGCTGGGCGCACCCTGTCAGGTCTCCTGTGCAGGAATTGGAGATAACCGACCACCTGAATATGGGGGTGCGGCTCCGGCATATTCTTTTGTCTGCTTTTTCTCCCGCTGAAATCTCGCCGGAGCACCTGTTCGCGGGGATTTTGCGTGGTACCGATTAACCCCATCGCCAGAGCGTGACGGATTCCGGTTCGCTTTATCAGATTCGCGCTAACAATTGCTTGCAAGCGGGCCAGACCAATTGGCTGCGCTGAACGCGCATGGGGATGATATGGAACAAGAGATTCTGGTGTCGATTGTGCTGCCGGTGCTGGGCAGCGAGGCCGCGTTGGACCGGTGCGTGCGCGGCGTGCTGGCGCAGTCCGAGGCGCGCTGGCAGCTCCTGCTGTCCGGATCGGCAGGCACCCGCGCCTGGGCCGAGGCCTGGGCACGGCGGGACCGGCGCATCCAGGTGCTGCCCGAGGACGTGGCCGGGCGTGCCGCTGCACTGCGTGCCGGTCTGGTGCGCTGCCAGGGCATGTTCACGGTGTTCCTCGACGCAGAGCATGTCTGGGCGAGCGACTTCCTGGCGCTGACCACCGCCTTCCTCACCAGCAACACGCTGGAGGACATGGTCTGCATGGAAGCGCGCACCCCTGAGGGACGGCCGACCGTGCCGCCTCGGCCGGCGGTCTACCGGGAGCACGGCCAGCTGTCGTCGGTGCTGGACGGCGAGGCGGGCCTTTCCCGGAACGCGACCTGGTACCGCGGGGAACTGGCACGCCACCTGCGCTGGGGCGAATACACCCGGCTGGCCGTGACCCTGCTGCGCACCGAGTGCGCAGAGCTGCTCCTGCCCGCGCTCCGGGACGAGAGCGGCGCACTGGACTACCGATTGCAGGCGCGGATGGCCGCGAAATGTGCGGTCAATCTGCTTGCGCTGTCGGGCGCCGTGCACAGGCCAGAGCCGGCCACCGCCGAACAACGGCGCCAGCGCGAGATCGACGCGCTGGCGGTGTTCGACGAGATCCACCGCCGTCAATGGGAAACCGACCGTGAACTGGCCCGCCTGCGCCGCGAGCGCATGGCCCGCATCGAGCAGCGCTTGCCGTTGCAGGCGCTGGGTGCGTGGTGCCAGGCCCTGTGGCGTCGGGTGCAGTCTCCGTCCGGTCCGATGGCGACGGACCTGGAGACGAGGTCCGCCGACCGTTCCCTCTGACAGATCTCACGCCGCCACGGCGTTCGTGATCGACTCGACAAAAGCGGTGATTCCCTGGGCACTGAATCGAGTCCCCCTGGTTGAAGGGTTTGCACAGCGGGTTGCAATTCAATGCCCCGATCTGTGATGCATTGGGGTGCCATTTTCTTTTGTCGCCGTCAGAATGTCGATGTTCAATCTGTCGAGACGAGTTTCTCCAGTCCTGCCGCCCGGTCCATCGAAAATGGATTTGGCGGTGCCAGTGAAGAAGCCCTGATATTCCAGCGCTGATTCATCCTTTGCAACAGTAAGGAAAATTCAGAAACATGTCCGCCATCCTCGCCCCGATCTGCCTGTTCGTCTATGCGCGTGCCGACCTGACGCAGCAGACCGTGGAGTCCCTGCTGAGCAACCCGCTGGCCAGTGCCAGCACGTTGCATGTCTTCTGCGACGGCCCGCGTCCCGGCGCCCGGGCCAAGGTCCGGGCCGTTCGGGACTATGTCCGGAGCATCCGCGGGTTTGCCGAGGTGGTGGTGCATGAGCGCGAGCACAACCTGGGGCTTGCGCAGTCCATCATCACCGGGGTCACGCAAGTGCTGCGCCATCACGACCGGGTGATCGTGCTGGAGGATGACCTGCACCTGTCCAGCGGCTTCCTGGCGTTCATGAACCAGTCCTTGCAGGCGTATGCCGAGCAGCCGAAGGTGCTGAGTGTCTCGGGTTATGCCTTCCCGATCCAGCATGGCCCGCAGCAGGCGCACGACGCCACCTTCGGTCTGCGTGCCAGTTCCTGGGGCTGGGCCACTTGGCGTGACCGCTGGCAGCAGATCGACTGGGAGGTTCGCGCCTATCCGCAATTCCGCCGCAGTCCGCTGCAGCGCCTGCGCTTCAACCGCGGCGGCAGCGATCTGTCGCACATGCTCGACCGCCAGATGGCCGGCAAGATCGACTCCTGGGCGATCCGCTTCTGCTTCCACCAGTTCCAGCACGGCCTGGTGGATGTGTTCCCGGTGCGCTCGCTGGTCGAGAACATCGGCCACGGCGAAGGTGGACAGCATTGCCAGCAGGACGTCCGCGGCTGGAGCACGCGGCTGGACACCGATCCGCCCGCACAGTTCCGGCTGCCGACCGAGGTGCGCACGGACCCGGCGGTGCTGCGGCAGTTCCGCAGCTTCAACAGCCTGTCGGCGCGTGCCGTGCGGGTGGTCCGGCGCCGTCTGGCGACATGCAAGGACTGGCTGGACCAGCGGGGGCAGACGCAGACGCAGGCGCAGGCGCAGGCGCCGACCAAGACCAAGACGCCGCCTGCCGATTCCCGTCCGTCGCGGATGGGCCCGCTGGGCGCCTAGCCCGGTCGGCGCGGGGGCAACTGCGCCGCCATCCGGTGCGCAGCCCGCCAGAGCGGACGCAGCGCGTCCGGTCGGCCTGCAGGGGCGTAGCGCCACTGGCTGAGCTGGTCCAGCACCACGCCGAGGTCGCGCAGGTCCGTGTCCGTCTGCTGCCGCAGGTGGTCGAACAGGCCGGCCGGGGCGAGGTGGTCTGGTGCGTCATAGCCGCGTTGGCGCAGGATCCGGCGCAGGCGCTCCTGACCCCGCAGCCAGGGATCGGGCCGACGTGCACGCGACCGCCACCACACCCCCAGCACACCCAGTCCCACCGCCGCGGCGAAGCCTCCTGCCAGCACGCGTCCGAGGTCACGGCCGTCGAGCCCCTCCCAGCCGAGCCGTGACAGCAGGTCTTGCTGGCGGTGGGCCGAGTAGCCCAGAACCCACTGGTTCCACTGGTGCTCCGCGGCACCCCAGACCGCGCGAGCCTGTTCCAGCAGGGCCGGATCCAGCTCCACCAGCAGCTGTCCGACGGGTCCGCTGGACACGATGGCGCGCTCGCCACGCCGGATGCGCTCGGGTGCGACGGCGCCGGTCGGATCGAGCCGCACCCATCCGCGGTGGGCATGCCAGTACTCGACCCAGGCGTGGGCGTCGCGCTGGCGGACTTCCAGCACATTGTTCAGCGGGTTCACCTCGCCACCGAGGTAGCCGGTGACGATGCGGGCTGGAATGCCCCAGCGCCGCAGCACGACGGTGACGGCACTGGCGTAGTGCTCGCAGAAGCCGGCGCGGCGGTCGAGCCAGAAATCGTCGACCGGGTCTTGCCCGCCCAGCCCGGGTGCCAGGGTGTAGACATAGGGCTGCTGGCGGATGTAGTCGAGCAGCCACTGGGCCAGCTGGGCGCTGTCAGCGGCTGGGTCGAACGCGAGCCGCTGCCGGTCCGCCCAGGCCTGCGTGCGCGGGTGGTGTCCGTCGGGCAGCACGAGGTAGGGCGCCCAGCGCGGATCGTCGGCCGGTACCGGGGCGGCTGCGTCGGTGCCGGGGGCCTGCGCCGGGGTGTGTTCCGGGGTGTCCAGCACGGCGGTGGTGAGCACCCGCATCCGCTCGGACAGCGGTCTCTGGGTGAACCAGTAGCCTTCCGCATGACGAGTCCACTGCCACGAGGTCGCCGCGTCCGGCACGGTGGGGCTGGTGCGGGCGCTTTCCAGCAGCGGCAGGGTCGTGATGCCCAGCGGCTCCACGGTCATCTCGTAGCGCAGGCTGGGCGCGGTACGGGCCTGAGGTGTGCCGGACGCTGGGTCTGCAACGGAGTCGACGCGGCTGCGGCGCTGCCAGCCATTGCCCTCCGGCTCGCTCAGCACCGGGCCGCGGAAATACCGCTGCGCCGGTGCCGGCACCGGCCCGTCGAACTGCAGGCGCAGCGCCAGGCTGTCGTCCTGGGCCAGCTCGGCCACGTCGCCGAGCGAGAGACGGTCCGACAGCCCGGTCTTGCCGGTGCCGGCTCCGGGCATGGCCCACAAGGGCGTGACCCGCGGAAACAGCAGGAACAGCGCGACCACCAGTGGCAGTCCGGTCAGCAGCAGGCGTGCGGCGAGCACCAGGGCGTGGGGCAGGGGCGCGCGGCCGGCTCCCGGGTCGAGGTGGGCCAGCACGAGGGCGGCCACCAGCAGCCACACCGAGATCCCCATGGCCAGCGCGGTGACGAGCGACTGCGAATGCAGAAAATTGACCAGCACCAGGAAAAAGCCCAGGTAGAAGACCACCGTGGCGTCGCGCCGCGCGCGCAGCTCCAGTGTCTTGAGCGCCGTCATCACCACCAGCAGGGTCACCCCGGCGGACGGGCCGAGCAGTGACTGGTGGCTCACCAGCGTGCCGGCGGCTGCACCCAGCAAGGCCAGCACCAGCAGCCAGCGCGAGGGCAGCGTGCCGCCGCTCCAGGCCAGCCAGGCCCGCCAGCCCAGCGCGGCATAGGCCAGCGCTGCACACCAGGGCGGTACCTGCGCCAGCTGCGGCAGCAGCGTCCAGGCCAGTGCGGCCAGCAGGAACAGCGTGTCCCTGGCTTCGCGCGGCAGGGTCGCCCAGCTCATGCGGAACCCCACAGGGCCAGGGCGTCGAGGCAATGGCGCTGGTGCCCTGGGCCGGCGTGTGCCTCGGTGTGCAACGGGCCCAGGCTCACGCGGTAGCGCAGGCCCTGTGCCTGCGCCATCTGCACCCAGGCGCTCAGGCGGCGCAGGCGGGCTTCGGTGTCCAGGCCTGCCAGCCGGTCTCCGTCGAGGTGCAGCTCAAGGGACTGCCGGGGCGGCGGCCGTTCGCGCACGATCAGTCCGCCACCGGCGGCCAGACTGCGCGCCGAGCGGCGCCAGAGCACCTGCGCCGGGCGGTCCTCGCGCCGCCAGGGCCGCACGCCAGCGTCTTCTCCCGGTTCGGGCGGCAGACCGTGCAGACGGCGGATCGGCGCATCGGCCGGGTCGTCGCTGTCGTCGAGCGGCAGTGGTGGCGCATCGACCTCGGGCGCAGGCCAGGCCAGGGGCTGGTGCGCGATCTGCCACACCGTCCAGACCCGGAACAGCCCGAGCGGAAAGCGGCTGGACAGCTCCAGCGTCGGGAGGGTCTGCCGGCCGCGTGCGGTCAGCATGCGCTGGAGCCGCAGGGTGCTGCTGTCCGATCCGGCGGACCAGGGGACCGGCGTGCCTGCGACCTCGTCGCGCCAGCGTGCCACCAGCCCGTGCCGGCCGAGCCGGGCGGGGTGGCGCCAGCCGCTGGTCGGGCGGTCCTCGTGCAGGGTCACCAGGATCTCGACCGTCTGCCCGACAAAGTCCGGCGCACTGGCCTGCACCTGCAGCGTCAGCCCGCTGAGCGTGGCGTGGGTCGCATGCAGGGTGACCAGGGCCGCGCTGGCCAGCGTGAAGGTGAGCAGGTGGCCGAGGTTGAGCTGGTAGTTGATCGACGCCACCAGCAGGCAGGCCAGCAGCACGCCGTAGAGCAGGCCCGATGGGGTCGGCAGGATGTAGAGCTGGCGGTGGTCGAGCCGCACGGTGTCGCTGGGCGGATGGCGCCGCAGCCACCAGGCCTGCCAGCGCTGGCGCAGCGCGGACGCAAAGGGCATGGGCGACCGCCTCAGACCAGCCGCACGGCGTCGAGCATGGCCCGCACCTGGGCCACCCGGCTGCGTCCGGCGCCGCTGCACGGCGGCAGGCGGTGGGCCAATACCGGCACGGCGAGGGCCTGCAGGTCTTCGGGCGTGACATGCGATCGCCGTGCCAGGAAGGCCCGCGCCCGCGCCACCCGCAGCCAGGCCAGCGCTGCCCGCGGCGACAGGCCCTGGGCGAACCACTGGCCATTGCGTGTCACGGCGATCAGCGCCTGCAGGTAGTCGAGCAGCGCTGGCGCCGCGTGGACCTTCTGCACGGCGGCCTGTGCGGCCAGCAGTTCCTGTGCCGACATCACCGGCCGCAGGTGCCGCACCGCTTCGCGCCGGTCATGGCCTTCCAGCAGCGCACGTTCGGCCGACGGGGACGGATAACCCAGCGTCAGGCACATCAGGAAGCGGTCGAGCTGGCTCTCGGGCAAGGCGAAGGTGCCGAGCTGCTCGGCCGGGTTCTGGGTGGCGATGACGAAGAACGGGGCGGGCAGGGTGTGGGTCTGGCCGTCCAGACTCACCTGGCGCTCCTCCATCGCCTCCAGCAAGGCGCTGTGGGTGCGCGGACCGGCGCGGTTGATCTCGTCGGCCAGCAGCACCTGCGTGAAGACCGGCCCTTGATGAAAGACAAAACCTTCGCGTGCCCGCTCATAGACACTGATCCCGATCAGATCGCTGGGTGTCAGGTCGGCGGTGAACTGCACCCTGGAAAATTGCAGGCCGACCGAAGCCGCCAGTGCCTGGGCGAGGGTGGTCTTGCCGACACCGGGGACATCCTCGATCAGCAGGTGGCCTCCGGCGAGCAGGCAGGCCACGCTGTCCAGGATCTGTGCATGCTTGCCGATCACCACCGACCCGACCTGGTCGACCAGGCGTTCCAGGGCATCGGTCAGTGGCGTCGACGGGGTCGCAGGAGCAGGCGGCGTCAGGAGCATGTGATGTGGGCGGTTCATCATCGGTGATACCTTACCCGAACCGAAACGAAGCTTGAGGGACAACACAGCGGACGGCGGACGTCCGGTGTGCCAGACAACATGAGCACTGCCTTTTATTCCCATCCCGATTGCCGCGGCCACGACATGGGCCCCGGTCATCCCGAGTGTCCCCAGCGACTCGACGCGATCGAGGACCACCTGCTGTCCACCGGCCTGGACATCGCGTTGCTGCGGCCCGACGAGGTGCCGCTGGCGAAGCACTCGGACCTGATGCAGGCCCACCACGAGGGTTACCTGCTCGAACTCGACGAGTTCATGCAGCAGGCGGTGCTCACCGGCGAACACCGTGCGCTCGACCCCGACACCACCGTCTGTCCCGGCACCCGCCAGGCGATGCTGCGGGCCGCTGGCGCCGCGGTGGCGGCCACGGACGCGGTGATCGACGGCACCTACCGCAACGCCTTCTGCGCCATTCGCCCGCCGGGTCACCACGCCACGCGCTCGGAGGCGATGGGGTTCTGCTTCTACAACAACGTCTGCATCGCAGCGCGCCATGCGCTGAACGTGCGCGGCCTGCAGCGCGTGGCGATCATCGACTTCGATGTCCACCACGGCAACGGCACCGAGGACATCATCGCCGGCGACGAGCGGGTGCTGATGTGCAGCTTCTTCCAGGACCAGCTCTACCCCTACAGCGGCGGCGTGCCGATGGGCGACAACATGGTCAATGTGCCGGTGCCGGCCTACACGCGCGGCATGGACGTGCGCGAGCTGATCGAGATGTACTGGATGCCGCGGCTGCAGGAGTTCAAGCCGGAGATGGTCTTCATCTCGGCCGGCTTCGACGCCCACCGCGAGGACGATCTCGGACAGCTCGGGCTGGTCGAGGCCGACTACGCCTGGATCACGCAGCGGCTGGTCGACATCGCGGACCGCTACAGCAAGGGCCGCATCGTGTCGTGCCTGGAAGGCGGCTATGTGCTGAGTTCGCTGGCGCGCAGCGTCGCAGCCCATCTGCGGGTGCTGGCGGACGTCTGATGCGCTGAGGCCGCACGCCGCCTCAGCGCGGCGTGTCCTGGGAGCGCTCCGGCAGCGACTCGGTGGCGTACTCGACCTCGATGCGCAGCCGCGAGCGGATCGGGCGCCCGTCGATCTCGCCGGGCGTGAAGCTGCTGCGCAGGAAGGTTTGCCGCGCGGCATCTTCCAGCACGGGTGGCAGTCCGCTGTCGTCGGCCTCGTCGATGCGCACGCGCTGCACCACACCGTGCTCGTCGATGAACAGTGTCAGCACCGCCCGGAATCGGCCGCTGGGCGCCAGTGCCGGGTAGAGCAGGTCGATGGACTGCTGCGGCGTCGGCGGCCGGGTGAGCAGGTTGCGGGGCCAGTAGGCGTGGTCTGCTGGCTCCACCGGGCCTGCGCCCGTGGGAGGCAACCGGTCCGGATCAAGACCATCGGCCACGGCAGTCGACGTGGGTGCAGCGGGGGGCGAGGTTCTGACGGGCGCCGATGCTGACGCTGACGTCGGTGCGGGGGATGCGTCAGACGCCGGGAACGGCGTGGTGGCGCTGGGTGGGGTCGGTGCGACCAGCGCGCTGGTCGCAGACGGTGGCGCCGTGCGCACCTGGACGCTGGAGGCGCGGTCCACACCCGCCCCCGCCCCCGCCCCCATGCCGGCTGACCCTGGCGAGCCGACCGGGCCGACCAGACTGACGGTCAGCACGCCGAGGTGCAGGGCGATCGAGCCGGTCGTGCACAGCGCCAGCGCTAGGCTGCGGGCTGCCATGGTCAGGGCAGTGCCATCCGTGCTTCAGTTCAGCTCGCGCCAAGCGGCACGGCGCACCCGCTTCGGGGGCCCCCCCTCACTCACCCCCGCCGCCTTGAGTTCCGTGCTCTGGTCCCGCTTGGTGAAGAAGGCGCTGACGCGGCCGGCACTGTCCATCACCCGGCTGACACCGACGATGAGCGAGTCCGAGATCCCGAGATCCCGCACATCGCCCGAGGAGAGCTGGAACTGGTAGAGGTAGGAGTTGCCGCCATTGCCGCACGGATCGCCGTTCGGCACGGTCGAGGCGAAGGCGATCAGGTCCGCGCCCAGCGGAATGCCGTCCAGGGCCACCCGCTCGCTGGTTTCCTTGAGGTCGACATACCAGCCGTTCTGGGTATTCCAGTTCACGAACTTGGCTTCGTCCACACGACGATTGGCGTTGAGTTCCTGGCGGACCAGCCTGGCCGCCGGATCGCGCAAGGGGCCGAGCCCCGTGCTGTCGAGGGTGTCGCGGATGGAGTAGACGCTCTGCTGCTCCTTGGTGGACAGGTCGCCATTGTTGAGCAGGCGTCCGGTGGCGAAGGACACGACCGTCACGGGCTGGTTGTCCGCGAACAGCTCGGTCAGCACCGGTTTGGCGGTGATGGGCTGAGGCCGCAGATCCGGGCCGAGTGCCTGTCCCAGCAGCGTGGCTTCGACGCCGGCCGGTGCCACGAGGTCGTCATGGTCAAAGCGCCAGAGGTTGCCTTGCATGTCGCCTGCGTAGAAGCGCAGGGCGGTGTTGTCGGTATCGCTGGGCACCCAGGCGTTGAGGCGTCCGAGGTTGTTCGGGGTCGTCGCATTGCCGGCTGCGGTGACGATCTCGCCTCTGCCGGCACTGCGCTTTTCTCCGGTAAACGCATCCAGCAGATAGAGGCGTCCGCGGCCGTCGTTGCCCGTGACGTTGTTGAGGCCGGACGTGAACGCCACGATCCAGGTGCCGGTGGCGTCCTTGGTGATGACGGGATTGCCGAAGGTATAGCCCAGGTTGACGTCGTCGAATTCCCACAGCAGCTTGGGTGACTCCGGCGTGGTGATGTCCAGTGCGTAGTAGTTGCGGCCACCGGCGCCCATGCCACCGACCAGGATCGTGCGCCACTGGCCACCAGCGAAGATGTCGCCGATGGTGGGGGTGGCGTCGAGCAGATTCCGGTGGCTGGCGTCGTAGCCGACGTCTGCTAGTCGGCGCAGTTGCGACATCACGCCCTTCGGCACGAAGGCCCACAGCTCCTCGCCGCCCGTGGCGTCGTTCTCGTTCGATCCGACCTGAAACGCATGCAGCATGCCGTCGTTGGCGGCGGCGTAGACCATCTTGCGGCGGGTCTCGTTGGCCTTGACGAACTCGGTGTAGCCAGCGTCGGCGTACTTGAACGGGGGCTTGGCGACGTAGACCGGTGCTGCGTTGACAAAGTCGCCCAGGACGTACTTGCGGTCGCGGAACACCTGGTTCTCGGGTGCTGTTGCGCTCATCTGCAGCCGCATGTCACCTCGCAGGAAATTGACCAGATTCTCGCCGGTGGCCTTGGCGCGGGCCGTGTCGATGAGCCGATCGCAATGCGACAGGGTGGTGGTCACGGGACTGGCGGTGCACAGGTTGTCGAAGTCGACGTTCTTGCCCTGCGCCAGCAGGTTGGTGTAGGTGAAGTCGATCAGCTGGTTGGTGTTGCTGCCGAACTTCACGGTCCGGGTGGAAAACTGAGCTGCGTTCATGCGGGCTTGCAGCTTGTCCCGGGCACTCCAGACGGCGGTGCCGCTGCTGGTGTTCGGGGCGATCAGGCCGGAGGTGTCGGCGTTGGTGGTGAACTGGAAGGCGCGCAGGTCGCCGTGCCAGGTGGGCGAGTTGCTGTAGCTGGGCAGGAAGACCCAGTTGTCGCCGGTGACGGGCGTCAGCGAGCTGGCCGAGGCGGCGGCGCTGGAGCCGGCGTCCTTGCTGATCTCGTTGAGCGTGGTGCTGATGGCGTCCGACAGGGTCTTGGGGTCAGTGGCCGAGAAATACTGGCCGCGGCCGTTGACGGCGGCGTGCCAGAGGTCGTCGATGTGGGTTGCATCACCTTGTGGATTGACATCCGTGGGTGTCGGCACGGGCCAGTTCTTGGTGCCATTTTTGAGATCGACAAAATCCCCGGTCAGTTGTGTCAAGTAGTTTCGGTCATAAGACAGGATGCCCTGAACACCAAGGCCAACCGTGAAAGTGTTCAGATGCTGGTGAGTCGCCGGATCGCGCTTGGTGGCTGGCACGTTGTTGGGCATGTCGGTGCGCAGGTCAGTGGCCCAGAAATACTGGGCCACGTCGGCCAGAGAATTGCTGTCTCCACCGCCGGCAGTTCCGGTGCTGTCTTTCATGGGGCGTTCTTCGGCACCGTCCTGTTGGCCAACTGGGGTCCCATTGAGGTTGATCGGGCCGTAGTTGCTGGTTTCCAGGCCTGGATAGCCGGACATGCCGCTGTTCCAGTAACCATCGGTCGACAGCAGTGCGTAGTTGCGCTGGCAGGAATACTGTATCGGGTCTTTCTGACCAGGGAACTTGTTGGCGAAGTAGCGTCCGGTCTTGGACAGTGCGCCCCGCAGCGGGGTGAAGCCGCCATTGGTCTGGGCGGTGTAGAGCAGGTTGTAGAAGCTGCTGCGCTGGGTGCCGGTGAAGTCCTCGATGCCGAGGAAGCTGGTGCTGGTGACGCTGCTGTCGCTGATGACGGTGAAGCCGACGCGGAACTCGCTGCCGATGCTGCGGAAGGCTTCGCCGGTGGCGGTGCGCATCAGCAGGCGTCGGGTGCGGTAGTAGGCGTACCAGTTGGCGTATTTCTGGCGCAGCGCCGCATCGGAGGCCGTGGTGAGCGTGACCGGGATGAACTGGTCGGACGGTTCCGTGATGACCTGCGTGCAGTCCTTGTAGAACGGCGTCGTGCGGTCGATGGTTCCGTCGGCCTTGTAGGCCCAGGACATCGGCGTGAGCTTCTTGTCGTTCTTGTAGTGGTAGTAGACGCTGCCATCGAGCGAGGTGCTGCCGGCGGCGGGGTTGAAGCCGTCGTTCGGGGCGGCGGTGAAGCTGGCGTCGGGGTAGAGGGTGCCGTCGGCGCGCACGGGGGGGCGATAAGGCAGTGCCGGATTGAACGCCAGCCCGTTGCAGTGGGTCGAACGGTAGCCATAATTCTCTCCGGGGTTGCCATCAGCATCCCGTACGCCGGCTTCGTCGGGCATGTGAGCGTCGCCCATCGACCCCGAATCGTCCAGGATGAACATGATGTTCGGCTTGACCTGGGACAGCGTCGCGCTCAGCGGCCCGTCGGCGATCTCGACGGTCTGGGCGAAGGGGCTGCTGACCGCGCCGCAGGCCAGCGCAGCGGCGAGGGTCAGCGGGCCAAGGGGCGGGCGACGGTGGGGCATGGGATTCATCTCGTCGACTCGGATACTCAGAAATGCACCAGCGTCTCGGTGGTGCTGACCGTGTTGCGCGCGCCCTGGGCACGCACGACGATGCGGTAATACTCGGCCGTGCTGCTGGAGCCGATGCGCACCGCGTTCTGGCTGTTGATCTCGCCCTGCTCCTTGGTGCGCTGGCGTGTGCTGTTGAGCGGGCGCGGGCACTGGTTGTTGCCCGTGGTGGAGCTGCCCGCCTCGGAACACAGCCGCACGATGAGGTAACGCGCCGTGATCTGGTTGGCGAGTGTCAGCTCGCGCGCCTTCAGGCAGTCGATCGGGGTCGGGCCACGCTGCGAGCGGCAGCTGTCGTTGTTCCAGTCGATCGCCACGCGCTGGGGCGACAGGCTGGTGGAGGCCGGGTCGAGCCCAGGCACGAGGTGCGCCCAGTAGCCCAGGTCACGCTGCGTGACATTCAGTCCGTCGGGATCGGTCTGCTGGCGTTCGTCCAGCCACTGGATCGCGAGCCGGGTGGCGTCGTCGGTGGCCAGCAGCGTGTCCTGCTTGAAGCTGAGGTTGCCCAGGATGGTGGTGCCGGTGTCGACCGACCGGATCATGGCGACGGCGGCCAGCGACAGCGCGACCACGGTGACCATCGCGAACAGCAGCGAAACACCACGCTGTCCGGCACGCAAGAGAGACGGCTTCATCGAATGGCGGTCCATGGGCGGCTCACGCGGGTTGCCAGAGCAGGTTGCGCAGGGGAATCACGGTCTCGAACACCTTGTAGCGGTAATTGCGCCAGTCATCGCCCGCGCCAGGTGGGGCCAGATCGACACGCAGCGGCGCGCTGGTGACGCCATCGGGATACCAGACGGGCAGGCTGGGCGTCACCCATTCGTTGGCCGTCCGGGCTGCACCGCGCGGCGGGGGGCGCTGCTCGTTCTGCGTGCTGCGGGCAACCACGGCCACCCGCACGGCCACCACGCGCTGCCAGCCTTGGGCCGTGGTCGGCGAAGCCGCACTCCAGACATCGGCCACCTGGTCGGCCGGGGCGCTGGTGTCGAGGCCGTAGACGGCCTGGAGCTGGACGATCTGCGGATAGAGGTCGTCGGCCGTGGTCTGCCCGGTGCGGCTGTCGAAGGACAACTGGCGCAACTGGTAGGGCGTCTGGGCGGCCGGCGTGTCGCACTGGCCGTCGGCGAGTCCTGTCAGGCAGAAGCGTCGGCTGATGAGGCTGCCCAGGTTGAGCAGAAGGCTGCCGGCGGGGTAGGACAGGTCGGTGGTTTGCTGGCCGGGAAAGACGGTGGCGGTGGGATCCTGGTTCCAGGGGCCATCGGCGCCGGCGTCGTGGACGAGCTGGTGGCTCCCCGCGACGGGGTCGGCGCTCAGGTTGAACAGGCTGCAGTGGCGGTTGGCGTCGGTCGGATCGGGTGTCGGGACGGGCACGGCCAGCATCAGGTCGCCTTTCTGATGCCCCAGCCCCGTGTTGCGGCTGATGACGAAGACGCTGCCTGCCCGCAGGTGGTTGGCGGCGACGCGGGTCGGCAGGGCGAAGTCGGCGTGGTTGCTCATCAGCACGTCGAGGCTGTCTGCGGCGCCGTTTGCGCCGTCGGTGATGACCACCGGTGCCAGCGTGCGTTCGAAGCGGGTGGCCATGCCGGCCCGCTGGCCGACCATGCGGCAGCCGATGGCGCCTCCTTCGGAGATGCCGTAGCCGCTGGTCTGCACATCGCGCTGCAGGACTTGCAAGGCCAGTGCGCCATTGACCTGGGCGTCGGAGCCGGCGGTGATGGTGCGCTTGCGGCCCTCGTAGACGGTGGTGACCTGCGCGATGACCAGGACCGCGAGCAGGCCGATCACCATGCCGACCATCAGCTCGATCAGCGTGACGCCGCGCTGGGCGGCTGGAGTGGCGTAAGGCACGGACATGGCGCTCGGGTTCGGATCAGGGTTAGTCAGTGTTGGGGGTGATGGCGGTCGTGGTCCGGAACTGGCGCAACTCGTCGCTGGGCGCTTTCCAGGTGACCTTCACCGTGACCTGGCCGGGGGCCGTCTGGGAGATCTCGGCCGAGCCGATACCGGTGGGCAGGCGCTCGCTGACGCGGGCCATCCAGCGCTGGCAGGGTGGGTGCCCGGCGCAGCGGCCAGCGTCGTAGAGCGCCAGGTTGCGGCTGTCGGTCCACATCGTGCCGACCAGGTCGCTGGCGAGGTAGGCGGCATCGGCGCGGTACTTGGCGCCGCTGGTGGCGCGGGTCATCGACGCCTGCAGCCCGACCAGACCGAGCACCGCCAGCGCGAAGATCAGCAGCGCGATGAGGGCTTCGAGCAGCACGAAGCCTCGGCTGGCGGTGGCGTTGGCGGCGGTGGCGGCGTTGGAGATGGGGTGTCGGGTCACTGGGCCTCCTCAGTTCACCAGGCAGCGGCGGGTGTCACGCGGGTCGGTGGCGGCCGGGTCGCAGGTGCGCACGGTGCCACCGCTGTTCAGCACCACGTGCAGCGTCCGGGTGGTGGCGCTGCCCGGGTGGCGGACCACGATGCAGCGGATGGGCGCGGGCGCCGGCTGCGCGCGTCCGAAGCCATTGAACAGCACCTGGGCCTGTCCGGTGGCGTTCTGGCAGCGCGCGTCTCGCACTTCCACGGTCACCCCGGGCGCACCGTCGCCGCGGGCATGCCGGGCCACCAGGCGCGTGCCGGTGGTGGTGCCGAGCGCCTCTGCACAATGGCCAGCCGGATCGTCCAGGCTGACGACCCAAGAGGCCGAGGTGGACGACACGGCGCAGTTGTTGTCCAGCATGCCGGGGTTGTCGTTCGTCACCAGGGAGAACAGCACCGGCTCGTTGCGGCGCACGGCCTCTGCGCGCGCCTTGGACAGTCCGGTGCTGATCGACTCGGCTGCATTGCGGATCTCGGTGTCGAACATCCAGTCCCGCACCAGCGGCGTGACGGCCAGCAGCAGCGTGCCCAGCACCGCCAGCGTCACCATCAGCTCGATCAGCGAGAAGCCGTCGCCGGCACGCGCGGACCCGGACATCGCCATGTTCAGCACTCCGTCCCGCGCTTGAGCCAGCAGGCCTTGCCACTGACCGCGACGCCCTTGAACTCGGTGGTGCTCTGCTCGCCGGCCTCGTTGAGCGTGTAGGTGTGGCCCTTGGCCTGTCCGCTGGTGCCGGTGGCGGTCAGGGTGTAGGCTTGGTTGCCGTTGTTGCCGCTGAGCGCGCAGCTGTAACCGAACTTGCCGCCTGCCGTCGGGGTGGCCGCAAAGCGGATCTTGCCTTCGCCGCAGCTGCTGGTGCCGTAGTGGCGGTTGTCCTGGTAGTACTGCTCCATGGCGACCCGCTGGCTGGCCAGGGTGCTGAAGGCTTCGGGCAGTTCGCTGCGGCGGATGTAGTCGCTGTAGGCCGGCAGGGCGATGGCGGCCAGGATGCCGATGATGGCCACGACGACCATGACCTCGATGAGCGTGAAGCCGCGTGCGGCTGCGGGCACGGGCTGGAGGCGCGCGGCGAGGGGAAAACCAAGTTCTGAAGCGGAGGCGGGCTGGGCCATGTCGGCGGGCGACCGGGGAATCGCGCAAATATGAAAGGGTGTGCGGATCCTAGGGGCCCGTCGCCTCGGCGTCACGCGGGCAGCCTGCCGTTGATCGCCTGCAGCGGGCCGTTCGTCGGCTGGCCGCGGTGGGCGACAATACAAGATTGGCAACAGCAACCCTACAAGACACCCATGGCCCAGTACGTTTTCACGATGAACCGCGTCGGCAAGATCGTTCCGCCGAAGCGGCAGATCCTCAAGGGCGTCTCGCTGTCCTTCTTCCCCGGCGCGAAGATCGGCGTGCTCGGCCTGAACGGCTCGGGCAAGTCCACGCTGCTGAAGATCATGGCCGGCATCGACAAGGACATCGAGGGTGAAGCCACCCCGATGCCCGGCCTGAAGATTGGATACCTGCCCCAGGAGCCGCAGCTCAACCCCGACCAGACCGTGCGCGAGGCCGTCGAGGAAGGCATCGGCGGCGTGATCGCCGCCAAGAAGCGCCTGGACGAGGTCTACGCCGCCTACGCCGACGAGAACGCCGACTTCGACGCGCTGGCGGCCGAGCAGGCCGAGCTGGAGGCGGTCATCGCCGCCGCTGGCAGCGAGAACACCGACCTGCAGCTGGAAATCGCTGCCGACGCGCTGCGCCTGTCGCCGTGGGACGCCATGATCGGCAACCTGTCGGGCGGCGAGAAGCGCCGGGTGGCGCTGTGCCGGCTGCTGCTGTCCAAGCCGGACATGCTGCTGCTGGACGAGCCCACCAACCACTTGGACGCTGAATCGGTCGAGTGGCTGGAGCATTTCCTGCAGCGCTTCACCGGCACCGTGGTGGCCATCACCCACGATCGCTACTTCCTCGACAACGCCGCCGAGTGGATCCTGGAACTCGACCGTGGCCAGGGCTTCCCGTACAAGGGCAACTACTCCGACTGGCTCGAAGGCAAGGGCAAGCGCCTGGAGCAGGAGCAGAAGACCGAAGACGCCCGCGCCAAGGCGATGAAGATCGAACTGGAATGGGTGCGCAAGAACGCCAAGGGCCGCCAGGCCAAGAGCAAGGCGCGTCTGGCCCGCTTCGAGGAACTGTCGGACGTCGACTACCAGAAGCGCAACGAGACCAACGAGATCTTCATCCCGGTGGCCGAGCGCCTGGGCAATGAGGTGATCGAGTTCGAGGGCGTGACCAAGAGCTTCGGCGACCGTGTGCTGATCGACAACCTGAGCTTCAAGGTGCCGGCGGGCGCCATCGTCGGCATCATCGGCCCGAACGGCGCCGGCAAGTCGACGCTGTTCCGGCTGATCCAGGGTGTCGAGAAGCCCGACACCGGCGAGGTCAAGATCGGCAAGACCGCGCGCCTGGCCTTCGTGGACCAGAGCCGCCAGAGCCTGGACGACACCAAGACGGTGTGGCAGGACGTGTCGGGCGGGCTGGACAACATCGTGGTCGGCAAGTTCGTGATGCCGTCGCGGGCCTACATCGGCCGCTTCAACTTCAAGGGCAACGACCAGCAGAAGCTCGTCGGCAGCCTGTCGGGCGGTGAGCGCGGTCGGCTCCACCTGGCCAAGACGCTGGCGCAGGGCGGCAACGTGCTGATGCTGGACGAACCGTCGAACGACCTGGACGTCGAGACCCTGCGCGCGCTGGAAGAGGCGCTGCTGGAGTTCGCGGGCTCGGCGATGGTGATCTCCCACGACCGCTGGTTCCTGGACCGCATCTGCACCCACATCCTGGCGGCCGAGGGCGACTCGCAGTGGGTCTTCTTCGACGGCAACTACCAGGAATACGAGGTCGACAAGAAGCGCCGCCTGGGCGAGGAGGGTGCGCGTCCGAAGCGCTTCCGCTACAAGGCCCTCAAGTGATGTGGCCGCGAACTGGTGTTAAATTGATTCTAACCTTGACCTGCAACGCCTCCGGAGCCCGCGCATGAAACAGATCACCGCCATCATCAAGCCCTTCAAGCTCGAAGAGGTCCGCGAGGCCCTCGCCGAAGTGGGCGTCACTGGGCTGACCGTCACCGAAGTCAAGGGCTTCGGCCGCCAGAAGGGCCACACGGAGCTGTACCGTGGCGCCGAGTACGTGGTCGACTTCCTGCCGAAGGTGAAGATCGAGATCGTCGTGAAGACGGTGGATGTCGATCGCTGCCTGGAGGCCATCGTCAAGGCCGCCAAGACGGGCAAGATCGGCGACGGCAAGATCTTCGTGACCCCGGTGGAGCAGGTCATCCGCATCCGCACCGGCGAGACCGACGAAGCGGCGGTCTGATCGCTGTACGGCGCTGGGCTGGGCGGGTCTGACCGGCTCAGCCCAGGAACCGGTGCCACAGGGCTGCAGCCCAGATAGCGCCGGTCACCGCCAGACTGAGGAAGACGGCCGCACTGCCGAAGTCCTTGGCCCGTTTGGCGAGTTCATGCAGCTCGAACGAGATGCGGTCGACCGTGGCTTCGACGGCCGAGTTGAGCAACTCGACGATCATCACCAGCACGACGCTGCCCGCCAGCAAGGCGGTCTCGATCCAGCTCTGGCCGACCCAGAATGCCAGCGGCACGAGGATGACAGCCAGCCAGGTTTCCTGACGGAAAGCACTTTCGCCACGGTAGGCGCTGACGAGGCCGTCGAGCGAGTAGCCGGCGGCGTGGCGAATGCGGTCGAGGCCGGTGCGGCCCTTGTGGGGATTGGTCATGGTGGTCGATTGTGCCGCACGGGTTTTGCCGGCACGGCCACGCAGAGGGCGTCTAGCGCTTGCGCGGCGCTGGCCGCCAGGTCACCAGCCGGGTGCGGCCAAGCCGGTCGTGCAGGAATTGCCGGTCCGGCAGCAGCCGCGACAGCCCTGCATGCACGATGACACCCACGAGCAAGGCGAGGCTGTACGCACGTGAGGTGTGCAGGCCCAGCGCAGCGGCGACCGCCAGTGCCGGCAGGAACCAGAGCCAGCTCAGCACATAGCGCACCACTGCATTCACCCAGGTCACCGGGCCACCATCGGCGCGCACCACCCGGATGTGCCAGGTTTTCATGGCGACGGTCTGTCCGCCATGCACCCAGAACCAGGCGAAGTACAGCCCGAGGATGCAGAACAGGAAGAGTTGCATCTCCAGTCTGCCGTGCAGGGCATGGCGCTGGTCCGTGAGCGTCGAGAACAGCAGCCCTGCGATCATCAGCACGCCGAACAGCACCACGCCTTCGTACAGCATGGCTGCCAGACGCCTGCGCAGGCCGGGCGTGGGCAGGGTGGCCGGATCGGCGTCGTCCGGGGTGTAGGGCAAAGGGGGGCGGGTGGCCATGGATGGGTCGGCAGGCAGGGCGTGTGGCAGGAACAGGGACGGGGACAGGCAGTGCCCGGAGCCGCTCAGGGTACATCCGGGCGGGTCATCGGACCGGCGCCGGCGCCCTGAGGGCCGCGCTGTGGCAGCAAGGTGTGGCTCTGGATGAATTCGGGGGTCGCCGCGATTTTCGGCAGGCCGGCCTGCTGGTGGCGGGGTGGGGTGGGCGGCTTGCTGATCGGGCGGGTGCTGGTGCCGACGCTGGCGAGAACCGTTCCCGGAGCGGCCGTCTGCGGGCGGGCCGTCGGCCGTGGCGCGTTCACGATGTTCGACTTGGTCTGCACACTGTCGATGGCGGGGGTCTTGCGTGCGGCAGCGGCTTTCGGCGCGGAAGCGGCCAGCGGACGGCTGCTGGCCTGGGCGGTCAGTGCCTTGCGTTCCTCGGCGGGCAGATTCTGGTAAGTCTCCCAGCGAGTCTGGCGTTCGGTGGCGGGCAGTCTGCGCATCTCCTCGAAGCTGATGCGTGCCGCGTTGCGCTGGGCCGTGGTCATCGTCGCCCAGTCGAGCATGCGTTCGTGCAGCCGTTGCTGCTGCACTGTCGGCAGCCCCGGGTAGCGCTCTGCCACGTCGAGCCATTTCTGCTTGCGCTGCGGGTCGATGCCAGACCACTGGGCCTGCAGTGGCTTGAGGGCCTGGCGCTGGCTGGCGCTGAGTTCTGCCCAGCCCGGTCCAGCGGCAAGCTGTGCTGTCGGCGCGGTCTGGGCGCCGACCTGCAATGGGGCGACCAAGGCGAGGGCAATCAACAGGAGTGCGGTCTGGCCTGCCGGTACAGCGTGTCGGACCATGGGCTCAGTTTCCGGTGGGCGGAGTCAGGTCCGACGGGGTTTCGACGGCCAGTGTTTCGAGTGTTTCGATTGCCACCGGGGCCACCGGGGCCACCTCGGGCGGCCGACGCAGGAACTCGCCGAAACCTGCGTCCAGGTAAGCGGCCGGCGGCAGATCGTCCCCGAGCAACTCGGTGTCCATCTGGGCGGCCTGCGCGATGCGCTCGCGGTCTTCCCATTCCCCCAGGCCTGCCAGGCCGAGCGCGAGCACCATCGCCGGCACCAGCCAGCCCAGTCGGCCCCACCAGACCGATTCTTCCCCCGACGGGCCAGACCGGCCAAGCAGGGCGGTGCCGCTGTTCGGATTGGCCAGAACGATCGAGAGGTTGCTGGCTTCCTCGGCTTGCGGGCGCCGTGCGGCTGTCGGGCGGGCCTGGGCAACGGCCTGCTGGCGCGCCACGCGCAGGCGCTCGCTGATGTCATGCGGCACAGCCTGGGCGCCTGCTTCCAGGCGGGCCGTCAGTCGCAGGGCAAAGCGTGCCTCGATGGCCTCCGCCTCTGTGGGCAGTCTGGTGCGTGTGGTCGACGCGGTGTTCACAGTGAGATTCCCTTGGCTTTGAGCGCTTTGGCCAACGCATGCACTGCGCGCGAACAGTGCGTCTTGACACTTCCTTCCGAGCAACCCATGGCCGTGGCTGTCTCGGCAACATCCATTTCCTCCCAGTAACGCATAAGGAATGCTTCACGTTGACGGGGCGGGAGCTGCGAAACCGCTTCTTCGATCTGTTGCAGTGTCTGGACCCGTGCAAACGCGTTGTCGGCGCTTTCCGAGTCCCCCGCCGTGGTTTCGGTGGCCAGGTGCTCCAGCAGATCGAAGTCGGCGTCGCCGTCGTTGCCCTCGAATTCCGAGAAGTTCTTCAGGACCGCATTGCGCACCTTCTGGTGGCGGAACCAGTCCATGGTCGCGTTCGACAGGATGCGCTGGAACAGCATCGGCCATTCGTTGGTCGGGCGGTCGCCGTAGCGCTGGGCCAGCCGGATCATGGCGTCCTGGACAATGTCGAGAGCCGCGTCTTCGTCGCGCACCATGTAGACGGTGCGCTTGAAGGCGCGTTTCTCGATGCTCTGCAGGAAGTCGGAAAGGGCGTTGTCGGCGGCCAAGGATGTGGGGCCGCAGCGGGCGGCGAGCAGCAGGGAGCGTGGCGCCACGGTACGTGGGCTTTTGCGGCCGCGATTATGGCACCCACCCGCCCTGCGCCGCGCCGCAGCATGGCCGTTGCGCAAGAGTGCGATAATCCCGCCTTCGCACCCAAGCGTGCAATGGTCTGCGCCGCTCGCCCGACCCGGATGACGGCGTACATGACCCCCCGGCGCCAATCCCACCTCACGAGGGCGAGGGGAGGCGCACCGATCGATTTTCGTCAGAGAAAACCCGAAAGGTTCATTCACATGGACAACGCTAAGCCCGAGCTGAACGGCTCGGAAATCCTGGTCCGCAGTCTGCAGGCCGAAAATGTCGAATTCATCTGGGGCTATCCCGGTGGTTCGGTCCTCTACATCTACGACGCGCTCTACAAGCAAGAGACGATCCAGCACGTCCTGGTGCGCCACGAGCAGGCGGCGGTGCATGCCGCCGACGGCTATGCCCGCGCGACCGGCAACGTCGGCGTGGCCCTGGTCACGTCCGGCCCCGGCGTCACCAATGCAGTGACCGGCATCGCCACGGCCTACATGGACTCGATCCCGATGGTCGTGATCACCGGTCAGGTGCCGACGCCCGCGATCGGCCTCGACGCCTTCCAGGAGTGCGACACCGTCGGCATCACGCGCCCGATCGTCAAGCACAACTTCCTGGTCAAGGACGTGCGCGACCTGGCTGTGACGATCAAGAAGGCTTTCCACATCGCCCGCACGGGGCGCCCCGGTCCGGTGGTCGTGGACATCCCGAAGGACGTGTCGCTGAAGACGGCCGCGTTCCAGTACCCCGAAACGATCGAGATGCGCTCGTACAACCCGGTGCGCAAGGGCCACGGCGGCCAGATCCGCAAGGCCGTCTCGCTGCTGCTGTCGGCCAAGCGTCCCTACATCTACACCGGCGGCGGCGTGATCCTGGGCAATGCGTCGGCGGAGCTGCGCGAACTGGTCGACCTGCTGGGCTACCCGGTCACGAACACGCTGATGGGGTTGGGGGCCACGCCGTCCACCGATCCGCGCTTCCTCGGCATGCTGGGGATGCACGGCACGTATGAAGCCAACATGACGATGCAGAACTGCGACGTCCTGCTGGCGGTGGGCGCGCGCTTCGATGACCGTGTGATCGGCAACCCGAAGCACTTCGCCTCGGTCGAGCGCAAGATCGTCCACATCGACATCGACCCCTCGTCGATCTCCAAGCGCGTCAAGGTGGACATCCCCATCGTCGGCGACGTGAAGGATGTGCTGCAGGAGCTGATCGCCCAGATCCGCGAGCACCAGCAGCGCGCCGACCCGGCCGCGATGAACGCCTGGTGGGCGCAGATCAACGAGTGGCGTGGTCGCGAGTGCCTGAAGTACAAGCCCTCCGACGAGGTCATCAAGCCGCAGTACGTGGTCGAGACGCTCTGGAACCTGACCCGCGGCCGTGACACCTACATCACGTCCGACGTCGGTCAGCACCAGATGTGGGCGGCGCAGTACTTCGGCTTCGACGAACCGCGCCGCTGGATCAACTCCGGCGGCCTGGGCACGATGGGCGTCGGCCTGCCGTACGCGATGGGCATCAAGCTGGCCAAGCCGGAGTCGGATGTGTTCTGCATCACCGGCGAAGGCTCGATCCAGATGTGCATCCAGGAGCTGTCGACCTGCCAGCAGTACCAGACGCCGGTGAAGGTCATCAGCCTGAACAACCGCTACCTGGGCATGGTGCGGCAGTGGCAGGAGCTGGACTACGGCAGCCGCTACTCGCACAGCTACATGGACGCGCTGCCGGACTTCGTGAAGCTGGCCGAGGCGTATGGCCACGTCGGCATCAAGATCGAGAAGCCCTCCGAGGTCGAGCCGGCCCTGAAGGAGCTGATCCGCCTGAAGGACCGCACCGTGTTCCTCGATGTGCGCACCGACCGGACCGAAAACGTCTGGCCGATGGTGCAGGCCGGCAAGGGCATCTCCGAGATGCTGCTCGGATCCGAAGACCTGTGAGTTGCCGAGGACACTGACATGAAACACATCATTGCCCTCCTGCTGGAGAACGAAGCCGGCGCCCTGTCGCGCGTGGTCGGCCTGTTCTCGGCCCGTGGCTACAACATCGAGAGCCTGACGGTCGCCCCGACCGAGGACGGCTCGCTGTCGCGCATGACCATCGTGACCAACGGCTCCGACGAGGTCATCGAGCAGATCACCAAGCACCTGAACCGCCTGATCGAGGTGGTGAAGGTGGTGGACCTGACCGAAGGCAGCTTCACCGCCCGCGAGCTGATGCTCATCAAGGTGCGCGCCGTCGGCAAGGAACGCGAGGAGATGATGCGGCTGGCCGACATCTTCCGCGGCCGCATCATCGACGTGACCGACAAGAGCTACACCATCGAGCTGACGGGTGACTCCGACAAGCTCGATGCCTTCATCCAGGCGGTGGACCGCACCGCCATCCTAGAAACCGTGCGCACCGGTACCAGCGGGATCGGGCGCGGTGAGCGCATCCTGCGTGTTTGATCGACCCCCGCTACAGCTACAGACTCAGAAAACGGAACTCCCCATGAAGGTTTACTACGACAAGGATGCCGACCTCTCCCTGATCAAGGGCAAGAACGTCACCATCATCGGCTACGGCTCGCAGGGCCACGCCCACGCCCAGAACCTGAACGACTCGGGCGTCAAGGTCACGGTCGGTCTGCGCAAGGGTGGCGCGTCCTGGGCCAAGGCCGAGAAGGCTGGCCTGAAGGTCGCCGAGATCGCCGACGCCGTGCGCGACGCCGATGTCGTCATGATCCTGCTGCCCGACGAGCAGATCGCCTCGGTCTACAACGCCGAAGTCGGCCCGAACATGAAGGAAGGCGCCTCGCTCGCCTTCGCCCACGGCTTCAATGTCCACTACGGCCAGGTCGTGCCGCGCAGCGACATCGACGTGTGGATGGTCGCCCCGAAGGCCCCGGGCCACACCGTGCGCGGCACCTATGTGCAAGGTGGCGGCGTGCCGCACCTGATCGCCGTCTACGCCGACAAGTCGGGCAAGGCGCGTGACCTGGCCCTGTCCTACGCCTCCGCCAACGGCGGCGGCAAGGCCGGCATCATCGAGACCAACTTCCGCGAAGAGACCGAGACCGACCTGTTCGGCGAGCAGGCTGTGCTGTGCGGCGGTGCCGTCGAGCTGATCAAGGCCGGTTTCGAGACGCTGGTGGAAGCCGGCTACGCCCCCGAGATGGCGTACTTCGAGTGCCTGCACGAGCTGAAGCTGATCGTGGACCTGATCTACGAAGGCGGCATCGCGAACATGAACTACTCGATCTCGAACAACGCCGAATACGGCGAGTACGTGACGGGCCCGAAGGTCGTGACCGCTGCCACCAAGGAAGCCATGCGCCAGTGCCTGAAGGACATCCAGACCGGCGAATACGCCAAGTCCTTCATCCTGGAAAACAAGGCCGGCGCTCCGACGCTGATCAGCCGCCGTCGCCTGACCGAAGAGCACCAGATCGAAGTCGTCGGCGAGAAGCTGCGCGCGATGATGCCCTGGATCAAGGCGAACAAGCTGGTCGACAAGAGCCGCAACTGAGCGAGCCAGACGCCAGCAAAGAGCAGCGCTTCGGCGCTGCTTTTTTTTGGTCGCACGCCAGCAGGATCGACGATCTGCCGCCGCAGGCGCGATTGACGGCGCTCTGAATGCACGTGCCTGCCCGCGCTTCGCGATAATCGGCGGCATGAACGATCCCACAACGTCCCACCGTCCCGACCCCCTTGACGATCTGGATGGCCCGGCCCCGCCCCGTCCCCGCCGCAAGGGCATCTACATCCTGCCCAACCTGTTCACGCTGGCAGGCCTGTTCGGCGGTTTCTACGCTGTCGTGATGGCGATGAACGGGCGCTTTGACCAGGCGGCGATCGGTGTGTTCTGCGCCATGGTGCTCGACAGCCTGGATGGCCGCGTCGCCCGCATGACCAACACCCAGAGCGCCTTCGGCGAGCAGATGGACAGCCTCGCTGACATGGTGTCCTTCGGTGCGGCGCCTGCGCTCATCATCTATGAATGGGCGTTGCGCGGCCTGGGCAAGCTGGGCTGGCTGGCGGCGTTTGTCTATTGCGCCGGCGCTGCGCTGCGTCTGGCGCGCTTCAACACCAACATCGGCGTGGTCGACAAGCGCTTCTTCCAGGGTCTGCCCAGTCCGGCGGCCGCGGCGCTGGTGACCGGCCTGATCTGGGTGATGGACGACATGGGCTACAAGGGCGTGCGCGACATCGCCTGGCTGACCTGGACCGCGTTTGCGCTGACCCTGTTCGCCGGTCTGACGATGGTCACGAACGTGCCCTTCTACAGCTTCAAGGACGTGAACTTCAAGCGCTCCGTGCCCTTCATCGTCATCGTGGCGATTGCCCTGGGCATTGCGGTCATCACCTACCACCCACCGCTGGTGCTGTTCGCTGTCTTCATCGTCTACGGGCTGTCGGGCTACGTGGTCTACGGCATCAAGAAGTCCAAGGGCCGTCCGGTCAGCGTGATCGCGACTTCCAAGGACGAGCCGGACGAAGAAGGCCTGCACCGCTGATGTGCGTTGTGTCCGTGCCAGGTGCTATAGTGCCCCGATGATCTGCTCCGCCCGATTCTTCTCGCTGCTACTACTGGGAGTGCTCCGGGCGCGCTGATCAGTCACACCTGTACCTTTTGTGGATCAACGGCCCGCCTCAGCGCAACGCAGCGGGCCGTTTGTATTTGTGATGCTGCGTTGACGGATCCTTTCCCGGTTCCCCTTTCCCGTCACACACCATGAGCATGCTGAACAACCCCGCCCAGAAATACCGCCCGTTCGCCCCGGTGCGCCTGACCGACCGCACCTGGCCCGATGCCGTGCTGACGCAGGCGCCGGTCTGGTGCAGCGTTGACCTGCGCGATGGCAACCAGGCGCTGATCGAGCCGATGGACAGCGAACGCAAGCTGCGCATGTTCGAGCTGCTGGTGCGCATCGGCTTCAAGGAGATCGAGGTCGGTTTCCCTTCGGCCTCGCAGACGGATTTCGATTTCGTGCGCCGGCTGATCGAGCAGCGCCTCATCCCCGATGACGTCACCATCCAGGTGCTCACCCAGGCGCGCGAGCACCTGATCGACCGGACGTTCGAGGCGGTGCAAGGCGCCCCCCGCGTGGTCGTGCATGTCTACAACGCCACGGCGCCGGTGATGCGCCGCGTGGTGCTCGGGCTGGACGAGGACGGCATCGTCGAGCTGGCGGTGACCCACGCGCAGATGATCCGCGACCGGGCCGCGCAGCGCCCCGAGACACACTGGACCTTCGAGTATTCGCCCGAGATGTTTTCCGGCACTGAACTCGCGTTCTCGCGGCGCGTGGTGGACGCCGTCACTGCTGTCTGGGCACCGACGCCCGCACACAAATGCATCATCAACCTGCCGTCGACGGTGGAGCACTCGACGCCCAATCTCTTCGCTGACATGGTCGAGTGGATGCACCGCCACCTCGCCCGGCGTGACGCGATCGTGCTCTCGGTCCACCCCCACAACGACCGCGGCACCGGCACGGCCGCGGGCGAGCTGGCGCTGATGGCCGGCGCGGACCGCATCGAGGGCTGCCTGTTCGGCAACGGCGAGCGCACCGGCAATGTCGACCTGGTCAACATCGCGCTCAACCTCTACACCCAGGGCGTGGCGCCGGGGCTGGACTTCTCGGACATCGACGCGATTCGCCGCACGGTCGAGCACTGCAACCAGTTGCCGGTGCATCCGCGCCACCCGTATGTCGGCGATCTGGTCTACACCTCGTTCTCCGGCTCGCACCAGGACGCGATCAAGAAGGCCTTCGCCGCCCGGCGCGAGGGCGATCTCTGGGACATGCCCTACCTGCCAATCGACCCGAAAGACCTCGGCCGCAGCTACGAGGCGGTGATTCGCGTCAACAGCCAGTCCGGCAAGGGCGGCATCGCCTACCTGCTGGAGGCCGAGTACGGGCTGGAGTTGCCGCGGCGGCTGCAGATCGAGTTCAGCCAGGCGGTGCAAGCGGTGACCGACGGTGAGGGCCGTGAGGTGATTGCCGCCGATCTCTGGGCGATCTTCTCGCGCGAGTACGGGCTGGACCAGCGCCCGGCGGACCTGCGCGGCCTGCACCAGCAAGACATCGCGCCGGAGGGCTCTGTCCGGGTGAGTGCCGACTGGCACGGCCCGAACGGCTGGCAGCCCTTGAGCGGGCAGGGCAACGGGCCGCTGGACGCCTTTGTCGCGGCACTCGGTGCGGCGACTGGCCAGCCGATCGAGGTGCTCGATTACCACGAGCATGCGATCGGTGCCGGAGCTGGGGCGCGGGCAGCGGCCTTTGTCGAGGTGCGCATCGGCCAGGGGCCGACCTGCTTCGGCGTGGGCATCGATGCCAACATCGTGACGGCCTCGGTCCATGCCGTGCTGTCGGGCTGGACGCGTGCCAGCCAGCGCCACCAGACCGCCACCCGGGCGGGTGCAGTCGAAGAAACGATTTCCTGAATCCCTGAATCCCTGAGTCCCTGAGTCCCTGAGTCCTTGAATCCCGACGTGCTGAGGAGCCAACCACCATGACCGACAAACTGATCATTTTCGACACCACCTTGCGCGACGGCGAGCAGTCGCCCGGCGCCTCGATGACACGCGACGAGAAGCTGCGCATCGCCCGCCAGCTGGAGCGGCTGAAGGTGGACGTGATCGAGGCTGGTTTTGCCGCCTCGTCCAACGGCGACTTCGAGGCAGTCAAGGCCATCGCCGATGTCATCAAGGACTCGACCGTGTGCTCGCTGGCCCGCGCCAACGACCGCGACATCTCGCGCGCGGCCGAAGCGCTGCGCGGCGCCAACTCGGCGCGCATCCACACCTTCATCGCCACCAGTGCCCTGCACATGGAGAAGAAGCTGCGCATGACGCCCGAAGAGGTGCTGCAGCAGGCGCGCCTGTCGGTGCGGTTCGCGCGCAACCTCTGCGCCGACATCGAGTTCTCGCCGGAAGACGGCTACCGCTCGGACCCGGACTTCCTGTGCCGCGTGCTGGAGGCCGTGATCGACGAGGGCGCCACCACGCTCAACATCCCGGACACCGTCGGTTACGCGATCCCGGAGCTGTACGGCAACTTCATCCGCACCCTGCGCGAGCGCGTGCCGAACTCGGACAAGGCGATCTGGTCGGTGCATTGCCACAACGACCTGGGCATGGCGGTGGCCAACTCGCTGGCGGGCGTGAAGATCGGCGGTGCGCGCCAGGTCGAATGCACCATCAACGGGCTGGGTGAGCGCGCGGGCAACTGCTCGCTCGAAGAGATCGTCATGGCGGTGAAGACCCGGCGTGACTACTTCAACCTGGACCTGCGCATCGACGCCACGCAGATCGTGCCGGCCTCGCGCATGGTCGCGCAGACCACCGGCTTCGTCGTGCAGCCCAACAAGGCCGTCGTCGGCGCCAACGCCTTCGCGCACGCCTCCGGCATCCACCAGGACGGCGTGCTCAAGGCGCGTGACACCTACGAGATCATGCGGGCCGAGGACGTGGGCTGGGCCGCCAACAAGATCGTGCTGGGCAAGCTCTCGGGCCGCAACGCCTTCAAGCAGCGCCTGCAGGATCTGGGCATCTCGCTCGCCTCCGAGGCCGAGGTGAACACCGCGTTCATGAAGTTCAAGGATCTGGCCGACCGCAAGAGCGAGATCTTCGACGAGGACATCCTCGCGCTGGTCAACGACGAGAGCGTCAGCGCCGAGGTGGAACACTACCGCCTGCTCGCGCTGTCCCAGCAGTCGGAAATGGGCGAGCGTCCGCATGCGAAGGTTGCATTCGCGGCAGGGGCGACCGAGTACCACGCCGAGTCCGATGGCAACGGCCCGGTGGACGCCAGCCTCAAGGCGATCGAGTCGAAGCTGGCCACCGGTGCGGAGTTGCTGCTGTATTCCGTGAATGCCATCACGTCCGGCAGCACGGAGTCCCAGGGCGAGGTCACTGTTCGGCTTCAACATGGCGGCCGCGTCGTCAATGGTGTCGGCGCTGACCCCGACATCGTGGTTGCCTCGGCCAAGGCCTATCTGGCGGCATTGAACAAGCTGCACAGCAAGGCCGAGCGCGTCGCTGCACAGGGTTGACGCCAGGATCGCATGAACAGGGGGTCAAAACTGAAAATCATCCGGTCTTGTGGGCCTTGTGGAACCCCGTTTCCTTAACCTAGACTGATTTCAGCTCCCTGTCATGATGTGTCTGAAAGTATTTTGTGAATCAAAACAGCCTGAGTCGGTCTAGGTTCGCGACAAAGTGGATGCCCTTGCTGCTGGGGATGTGGATGGCGATGGCCTGCGCAGCGGCAGACGCCGCCACGCGCAGCACCAAGAACGACGCGCAAGCGGGCAAGGCTCGCAAGGCGGTCAGTGCGTCTGTGGCTCCGCGCAAGGCGCTGCCTCGGGCAACGGTCGCGCGCAAGGCCTCTCGCCGTGCGGTGCGCGAGGCGAGCGTTCCGGCTGCGCCGCCGCGGCTCTCCTTCGGGGAAGCGGGCGGCCTGCACGCCGTCCACGATCCGCTCGACCTGAAGTCCAGCGTCGCGCTGGTGGTGGACCAGGACACCTCCGAAGTGCTGTTCAGCAAGAACTCCCAGGCTGTTCTGCCGATCGCCTCGCTGACCAAACTCATGACGGCGCTGGTGGTGGTGGAGTCCCGGGCTCCGATGGAGGAGGTGCTGCGGGTGTCGGAGGAGGACATCGACACCGAGAAAGGCAGCCGCTCGCGTCTGGTGGTTGGCAGTGAGCTGAGCCGCGGGGAGCTGCTGCACCTGGCGCTGATGTCATCCGAAAACCGTGCCGCCAATGCACTGGGACGCCATCATCCCGGTGGTCTGCCGGCGTTCGTGATGGCCATGAACCGAAAGGCGAATGCCCTTGGCATGACCGGCACCCACTTCGTGGAGCCGACCGGTCTTTCGAGCAACAACCAGTCCAGCGCATCGGATCTGGCTCGGCTGGTCAAGGCGGCCTACGGATATCCATTGCTGCGGCAGCTGTCCACCTCGCCGGAGCTGGAGGTGGCGCTCGGCCAGCGCACCTTGCAGTTCCACAACACCAACAAGCTGGTCAGCAACCCCACATGGGAAATCGGTCTGCAGAAGACGGGCTACATCGTGGAGGCCGGTCGTTGTCTGGTGATGCAAGCACGGCTGTCCGGACGCTCGCTCATCATGGTCTTCCTGGACTCGGCGGGCAAACATTCGCGTCTGGGCGATGCCGAACGCATTCGGCGCTGGCTGGAATCCTCGGACACAGTCCGTCCTGTCAAGCATTTGCCGGCGCATCCTGCGACAGGCCCGACTCCCGTTTCCTGAGTCGCCCGGTCTGCGTCGGCGCCTGCACTGTCAGGGCT
Organism: Sphaerotilus sp.; assembly: GCF_034519685.1. GTDB lineage: Bacteria > Pseudomonadota > Gammaproteobacteria > Burkholderiales > Burkholderiaceae_C > Sphaerotilus. The sequence continues at coordinate 2,008,508 of NZ_JAXHOF010000006.1, forward strand.
GGTGGTGGCCGAGTGCGGCAGATATCGTGGCGGCCGTGTCCCGCAGCTTGTCGCACCAGCCTTCTTCCAGGCGGTCTGCAGGCGCGGAGATCGACAGACCGGCGATGAGGCGGCCCTGGTCATCGTGGATGCCGGCTGCCATGCAGCGCACGCCGAGTTCCAGCTCTTCGTTGTCGCGGGCAATCTCGGTCTGGCGCACGCGGGACAGTTCCCGCTCCAGCATGGGCAGATCGGTGATGCTGTTGCGGGTATGTCCGGCCAGACCGGTCCGTGTGGCGTAGCTGCGCACCCGCTGTGGATCGTCGTGTGCCAGAAAGAGCTTGCCGACCGAGGTGAGGTGCAGCGGAGCCCGACCACCGACCGCCCGCACCACCTGCATGCCCGATCGCTCGGAATAGGTGCGCTCGATGTAGACGATCTCGTCGCCCTGTCGCACGGACAGGTTCACGGGCTGGTGGGTGAGCTTGTGCAGTTCGCGCATCGGCACGAGTGCCGCGTCCCGCACGTCGAGCCGGGCCTTGACCAGATTGCCCAGTTCAAGAAGTCGCATCCCGAGGCGATAACTGCCGGCTTCGGGGCGGTCCACGAAGCGACCGATCGCCAGATCGTTCAATATCCGGTGCGCTGTCGATGGGTGCAGGCCAGTCTGCTCGCTGATCAGCTTCAGCGAGACGGGATCCTGGTGCGTCGCCAGCACGTTCAGCAGCGTGAACATGCGGTCCATCACCTGAATGGCCGGTGTCTGGCTGGAGCTGTCCTTTTTGGTCATGGTGACTCGAGTGAAATTCAAGGTCTATTTTTGCATGGCGAAACACTGGATGCTGCACTGCCTCGTGTTTCTTGCCGGCAGTGTGTTGCTGAGCGCCGCCGCGGGGGTGTCGGCCCAGCCGGCCGAGGCCGTGGCGCCGGGGGCTTCTGATGTCGCCCAGCCGCCTGTCAGGCGCGTACAGCCGCTGGTGCGTGCGCCACGCGTCATCGGCCGGGTGCAGGCCGCCGATCTGGGCCTGGTGATCAACACGGCCGATCCCTACTCGGTCGAGGTCGGTGAACATTACCGGCGTGTCCGCGGGATCGCCGAGGCACACGTGCTGCGCGTCGAGCTGCCCGTGCAGGCGCGGCTGGCGGTCGCGGACCTGGAGCGCTTGCGTCGCCGCATTGACGAGCAGTTCGATGGCCGGGTCCAGGCCCTGGCGCTGGCCTGGACGCAGCCCTATGCGGTCGACTGCCAGTCGATCACCTCGGCGGTCACGCTTGGTTTTGATCCGCAGCTCTGCAACCAGCCCTGCGGTCGACGTGCAGCGTCGCCGCTGTTCAATTCCGCCACCTCGTCGCCATTCAAGGATCTCGGATTGCGGCCGTCCATGCTGCTGGCGTCGTCTGATGTCGAACGGGCCCGCAAGCTGATTGACCGTGGCCTGGCCTCCGACCACACGCTGGGGCTGCTGGGCGCAGCGCCGGTGCAGGCGCATTTCATGACGGCCTCGGACACGGTGCGCAGCGTGCGGGCGCCGCTGTTTCCCCCCGCCGGCTTGCAGCGGCGCATCGGGCTGGACAACCGCCTGGGCCAGGGCGATCTGCCGCAGGACACGGTGCGGGTGGTGCTGGTGCAGACCGGTGTCGCACAGTTCCAGGGTGCAGGCACGATCGACTGGGTGCCGGGAGCGCTGGCGGACCATCTGACCTCGTTTGGCGGACAGCTGGACCGGTCCAGCGGACAAAGCACGGTGCTCGATTGGCTGGATGCTGGCGTGACCGCTAGTTATGGAACTGTCAGCGAACCGTGCAACCATCTGCAGAAGTTCCCCCATCCGCAAATTCTGCTGCTCCATTACCTGCAAGGCAGCACCGCGCTGGAAGCCTACTGGAAGAGCGTGGCGTGGCCGCAGCAGGGTGTGTTCGTGGGGGAGCCCCTGGCGGCGCCATTCGCGCGCCAGTGAGCGTGAATCGATAAAAAAGGAGACAGTCGTGTCACACGACCCCGGCAGCCGACGCTGCACCCTGGAGCACGCGCCATGCGTCGCTTTGCGTCATTTTGACAACAGTCACGCCTGTGGCTCGTCTGAAACCCGCGCCCTTGGCTTAAGCACAGGTGCTACAGTCATTGGCTTGACTTTATAGGTCCTTCCCGTCCCCTTCTCTGGCAACAGCTAAGGCGGGTCGCGATCCGCCAATCGGTTTAGCCGAGTCGCGGAAGGTTGTCCAACCCATCGGAGCCCCGGATACCAGGGCGCAAGGTGAGCGAAATATGATGCAGCAATACAGGACGAACTCGTACCTCTTCGGTGGCAACGCCCCTTATGTCGAGGAAATGTACGAGGCGTACCTCGATAACCCGGGCTCCGTGCCGGACAACTGGCGTGACTACTTCGACGCGCTCCAGCATGTCCCGGCGACCAACGGCTCCGACAGCCGTGACGTGGCCCATGCGCCCGTCATCGAGTCCTTTGCCCTGCGTGCCAAGGCCAACGCCTTCGCGCACCGCGCCAGCGAGACCGATCTTGCCATCGCCCGCAAGCAGGTCCATGTCCAGTCCCTGATCGCCGCCTACCGCTCGCTGGGCTCGCGCTGGGCTGACCTTGATCCGCTCAAGCGCACCGAGCGCCCGAAGATTCCCGAACTCGAGACGGCGTTCTACGACCTGACCGAGTCCGACATGGACATCACCTTCTCGGCCACGAACACGTATTTCACCAAGGCCGACAGCATGACCTTGCGCGAGATCGTGCAGGCGCTGCGTGAGACGTATTGCGGCACCCTGGGTGCCGAGATCATGCACATCACCGAGCCGGCCGAGAAGCGCTGGTGGCAGGAGCGGCTGGAGTCGATCCGCAGCAAGCCCTCGTTCTCGCCGGAAAAGAAGAAGTCCATCCTCGACCGCCTGACCGCAGCCGAAGGCCTGGAGCGTTTCCTCCACACCAAGTACGTCGGCCAGAAGCGCTTCTCACTCGAAGGCGGCGAGAGCTTCATCGCCGCGATGGACGAGATCGTGCAGCGCGCGGGTGACAAGGGTGTGCAGGAAATCGTCATCGGCATGGCCCACCGCGGCCGCCTGAACGTGCTGGTGAACACCCTGGGCAAGATGCCCAAGGACCTGTTCGCCGAGTTCGACCATACCGCCCCGGAAGACCTGCCGGCTGGCGACGTGAAGTACCACCAGGGCTTCAGCTCCGACATCTCCACCCCCGGCGGTCCGGTCCACCTGAGTCTGGCGTTCAACCCGTCGCACCTGGAAATCGTCAACCCGGTGGTCGAAGGTTCGGTGCGCGCCCGCCAGGACCGTCGCGAGGACAAGCTCGGCGCCCAGGTGCTGCCGGTGCTGGTGCACGGTGACTCGGCCTTCGGCGGCCAGGGTGTGAACCAGGAAACGCTGATGCTGGCGGCCACCCGTGGGTATTCCACCGGCGGCACGGTCCACATCATCATCAACAACCAGATCGGCTTCACCACGTCGGACCCGCGCGACCTGCGCTCGACGCTGTACTGCACCGACATCGTCAAGATGATCGAAGCGCCGGTGCTGCACGTGAACGGCGACGATCCGGAAGCCGTCGTGCTGGCCGCGCAGCTCGCGCTGGAGTACCGCATGGCGTTCCGCAAGGACGTCGTGCTGGACATCATCTGCTTCCGCAAGCTGGGCCACAACGAGCAGGACACCCCGAGCCTGACCCAGCCGCTGATGTACAAGAAGATCGGCGCCCACCCCGGCACCCGCAAGCTCTACGCCGACAAGCTGGCTGCGCAGGGCATGGGCGAGACGCTGGGCGACGAGATGGTCAAGGCGTTCCGCGCTGCGATGGACGCCGGCCGCCACACCATCGACCCGGTCATCAGCAACTTCAAGAGCAAGTACGCGGTCGACTGGTCGCCCTTCCTCGGCAAGAAGTGGACCGACTCGGCCGATACCGCCATCCCGCTGACCGAGTGGAAGCGGCTGGCCGCGCGCCTGACCACGATCCCGGCCCACGTCAACCCGCATCCGCTGGTCAAGAAGGTCTATGACGACCGCGCCGCGATGGGCCGTGGTGAAGTCAATGTCGACTGGGGCATGGGCGAGCACATGGCGTTCGCCTCGCTGGTGGCGGCCGGTTATCCGGTGCGCCTGTCCGGCGAGGACTGCGGCCGTGGCACTTTCACGCACCGCCATGCCGTGATCCATGACCAGAAGCGCGAGAAGTGGGACGAAGGCACCTACATCCCGGCGCAGCACGTCGCCGACAACCAGGCCACCTTCACCGTCATCGACTCGATCCTGTCGGAAGAGGCGGTGCTGGGCTTCGAATACGGCTATGCCGCCGCCGAGCCCAACACGCTGACCATCTGGGAAGCCCAGTTCGGCGACTTTGCCAACGGCGCGCAGGTCGTGATCGACCAGTTCATCGCCTCGGGCGAAGTGAAGTGGGGCCGTGTCAACGGCCTGACGCTGATGCTGCCGCACGGCTACGAAGGCCAGGGTCCGGAGCACTCGTCGGCCCGCCTGGAGCGCTTCATGCAGCTGGCCGCCGACACCAACATGCAGATCGTGCAGCCGACCACGGCCAGCCAGATCTTCCATGTGCTGCGCCGTCAGATGGTGCGCTCGCTGCGCAAGCCGCTGGTGCTGTTCACGCCGAAGTCGCTGCTGCGCAACAAGGATGCGACCTCGCCGGTGAGCGAGTTCACCAAGGGCGAATTCCGCACCGTCATCAGCGACCAGAAGGCGGACCTCGTGGCCGAGAAGGTCAAGCGCGTGATCGCCTGTTCGGGCAAGGTCTACTACGATCTGGTCAAGAAGCGCGAGGAGAAGAAGTCAGGCGACGTGGCCATCATCCGCGTCGAGCAGCTCTATCCCTTCCCGCACAAGGCCTTTGCCAACGAGCTGAAGAAGTACCCGAATCTGGTGGACATCGCTTGGTGCCAGGACGAGCCGCAGAACCAGGGCGCCTGGTTCTTCGTGCAACACCAGATCCACGAGAACATGCAGGACGGGCAGCGTCTCGGCTATGCCGGCCGTCCGGCATCGGCGTCGCCGGCGGTCGGCTACGCCCACCTGCACCAGGAGCAGCAGAAGGCGCTGCTCGACCAGGCCTTCGCCAAGCTCAAGGGCTTCGTGCTGACCAAGTGACCCTGCCGTACTCCCGCTAACCTCACAAGATTCGAATCATCATGGCCATCGTAGAAGTCAAAGTCCCCCAGCTGTCCGAGTCCGTTGCCGAAGCGACGATGCTGCAGTGGAAGAAGAAGCCCGGCGAAGCCGTCGCCATCGACGAAATCCTGATCGAGATCGAGACTGACAAGGTCGTGCTCGAAGTGCCGGCACCGGCCGCTGGCGTGCTCGCACAGATCATTGCCGGCGACGGTGACACCGTTGCCAGCGATCAGGTCATCGCCAGAATCGACACCGAAGGCCAGACGGCGATCAGCCCGATCCAAGTCACGGCGGTTGTGGCCGCTGCGCCTGCACCGGTTGCCGTCAGCAAGGCCGATGTCGCCATGCCGGCCGCTGCCAAGCTGCTGGCCGACAACGGCCTGAGCGTCGGCGACGTCGCTGGCTCCGGCAAGGATGGCCGCGTCACCAAGGGTGATGTGCTTGGCGCCGTGGCCGCAGGTGCCAAGGCTGCTCCGGCGCCTGCGCCCGCTGCTGCACCGGCCAAGCCGCTGCCGGCCGTGGCCGCTGCCGCCCCGGTCAGCCTGGGTGACCGTTCGGAGCAGCGCGTACCGATGAGCCGCCTGCGTGCCCGCGTGGCCGAGCGCCTGCTGCAGTCGCAGTCGCAGAACGCCATCCTGACCACGTTCAACGAAGTGAACATGGCCCCGGTCATGGACATGCGCAAGCGCTTCCAGGACAAGTTCGAGAAGGAACACGGCATCAAGCTCGGCTTCATGTCGTTCTTCGTCAAGGCCGCGGTCGCCGCGCTGAAGAAGTTCCCGGTGCTGAACGCCTCGGTGGACGGCAACGACATCGTCTACCACGGCTATTTCGACATCGGCATCGCCGTGGGCTCGCCGCGTGGTCTGGTGGTGCCGATCCTGCGCAACGCCGACCAGATGACGTTTGCCGACATCGAGAAGAAGATCGCCGAATTTGGCAAGAAGGCCAAGGAAGGCAAGATCTCGATGGACGACCTGACGGGCGGCACGTTCTCGATCTCGAACGGCGGCACCTTCGGCTCCATGCTGTCGACCCCGATCATCAACCCGCCGCAGTCGGCCATCCTGGGCGTGCACGCGACCAAGGACCGTGCCGTGGTGGAAAACGGTCAGGTCGTGGTGCGCCCGATCAACTACCTGGCGATGTCCTATGACCACCGCATCATCGACGGCCGCGAAGCCGTCCTGGGTCTGGTGACCATGAAGGAAGCGCTGGAAGACCCGGCCCGCCTGCTGTTCGACATCTGATCGACCCCATGTGAGTCACGAGCGCCCCTTCGGGGGCGTTTTGCCAAGATCCTCAGGAATTGAACATGTCCAAGCAATTTGATGTCGTCGTCATCGGCGGCGGCCCCGGCGGCTACATCGCCGCGATCCGTGCAGCACAACTGGGCTTCCAGGTCGCCTGCATCGACGAATGGAAGAACGAGAAGGGCGGCCCGGCCCCCGGCGGCACCTGCACCAACGTCGGCTGCATCCCGTCGAAGGCCCTGCTGCAGTCGTCCGAGCACTACGAACACGCAGCCCACCACTTCGGCGACCACGGCATCAGCCTGGACAACCTGAAGATGGACGTGGCCAAGATGGTCGGCCGCAAGAACACCGTCGTGAAGCAGAACAACGACGGCATCCTGTTCCTGCTGAAGAAGAACAAGGTCAGCTTCTTCCACGGCCGCGGCTCGTTCGCCAAGGCGGTCGAAGGTGGCTATGAAATCAACGTCGCGGGCGCTGCCAACGACGTGCTGACCGCGAAGAACGTCATCGTCGCGACCGGCTCCAACGCCCGCGCGCTGCCGGGTGCCCCGTTCGACGAGGACAAGATCCTGTCGAACGACGGCGCGCTGCGCATCGGCGCGGTGCCGGCCAAGCTGGGCGTGATCGGCTCGGGCGTGATCGGTCTGGAAATGGGCTCGGTCTGGCGCCGTCTGGGTGCGGAAGTCACCATCCTCGAAGCCATGCCCGGGTTCCTGGGCGCGGCCGACGAAGGCGTGGCCAAGGAAGCGCTCAAGGCGTTCAAGAAGCAGGGCCTGAAGTTCGAGTTCGGCGTCAAGATCTCCAAGGTCGATGCCTCGGGTGACGGCGTGGTCGTGTCCTTCGCCGATGCCAAGGGCGCCGAGCAGACGCTGGCGGTGGACAAGCTGATCGTGTCGATCGGCCGCGTGGCCAACACCATCGGCCTGAACCCGGAAGCGGTCGGTCTGGCGCTGGACGAGCGCGGCATGATCGTCGTGGACGGTGACTGCAAGACCAACCTGTCCGGCGTGTGGGCGGTCGGTGACGTGGTGCGCGGCCCGATGCTGGCGCACAAGGCCGAGGAAGAGGGCGTTGCCGTCGCCGAGCGCATCGCCGGTCAGCACGGCCACGTGAACTTCGCGACCATCCCCTGGGTGATCTACACCAGCCCGGAAATCGCCTGGGTCGGCCGCACCGAGCAGCAGCTCAAGGCGGACGGCGTGGCGTACAAGGCTGGCCAGTTCCCGTTCCTCGCGAATGGCCGCGCCCGCGCGCTGGGCGACACCACCGGCTTCGTCAAGTTCCTGGCCGACGCCACGACCGACGAGATCCTGGGCGTGCACATCGTCGGCCCGATGGCCTCCGAGCTGATCTCGGAAGCCGTGGTCGCGATGGAGTTCAAGGCCTCGGCCGAAGACATCGCCCGCATCTGCCACGCGCACCCGTCGCTGTCGGAAGCCACCAAGGAAGCGGCGCTGGCCGTGGACAAGCGCACGCTCAACTTCTGAGCCCGCGCGGGGTCTGCCCGCTGCATGCAACCATCAGGGGCGGCGCGAGTCGCCCCTTTTTCCGTTGTCCCACCCTCTCGCCTTGCCGACCATGCCCACCGTCACCGAGCTCTACCACCAGACCCTCGCCGAGCGCGGCTACCAGGCCGACCCGGCCCAGCTGCGCGCCGTGGCCGCGCTGCAACGCTGCCAGGACGAGTGGATCGCCTACAAGTCGCGGCGCAGCAACGTGCTGACCAAGGCGTTGATCCGGCCGCCGCTGCCGCGCGGCGTCTACATGCACGGCGGGGTGGGGCGGGGCAAGAGCTTCCTGATGGACAGCTTCTTCCAGGCCGTGCCGCTGCAGCGCAAGACGCGGCTGCATTTCCACGAGTTCATGCGCGAAGTCCACCGCGAACTGCAGGAACTCAAGGGCATCGCCAACCCGCTGGATGAGTTGGGAAAACGCATCGGGCGGCGCTTCCGGCTGATCTGCTTCGACGAGTTCCACGTCGCCGACGTGACCGACGCGATGATTCTGCACCGGCTGCTGGACGCGATGTACGCCAACCGGGTGTCGATCATCACGACGTCCAACTTCCACCCGGACGAGCTGTACCCGAACGGGCTGCACCGCGACCGCATTCTGCCGGCCATCGAGCTGCTCAAGGCCAAGCTCGAAGTCATCAATGTGGACAACGGCACCGACTACCGGCGCCGCACGCTGCAGCATGTCCAGCTCTACCACACGCCGCTGGGCGCCCAGGCCGATGCGGCGATGACGCAGGCCTTCGACGAGCTGGCCGAGGTGAAGGATGAATCGCCCGAGCTGCGCATCGAGAACCGCGTCATCCAGGCGCGGCGCAAGGCGGGCGGGGTGGTCTGGTTCGATTTCAAGCAGCTCTGTGGCGGGCCGCGCTCGCAGAACGACTACCTGGAGCTGGCCACGCAGTTCCACACGCTGCTGCTGTCGGACGTGCCGATGATGCCGCCGCGGCTGGCGTCGGAGGCGCGGCGCTTCACCTGGCTGATCGACGTGCTCTACGACCGGCGCGTGAAGCTGATCATCTCGGCGGCGGTACCGCCGGAGCAGCTCTACACCGAAGGCCCGATGTCGCACGAGTTCCCGCGCACGGTCTCGCGCCTGACCGAGATGCAGTCCGAGGAGTTCCTGGCGCTGGAGCGGCGCGACGTGGACACGTCGCTGACCTGAGCCCCCGGCGGGGAGCGCTTCAGTCCAGCGTGTCGAGGCGCACGAGGGCGAGCGAGAGGTTGTCACCGCCGCCGCGGGCGCGCTGGCGGGCCTTGCTGATGAGCATCTTGCTGGCGTCGCGCGGCTTGAGCGCGTTGACGATGGTGCCCAGCTCGCGCGAGGTGAAGTAGTGCCACAGGCCGTCGCTGCACACCAGCAGCGAGTCGCCGACCTCCAGGTGGTCCATGCGTGCCACCGTGATCGGCGGATCCTCGTCGGCACCGAGGCAGCCGGTCAGCAGGTGGGCGTGCGGGTGGTCGTTGGCCTCTTCCTCGTCGATCTCGCCGTCCTCGACCATGCGCTGCACGAGCGAGTGGTCGAAGGTCCGTGTGAGCATGTTCGAGCCGCGGAACACGTACACCCGCGAGTCGCCTGCGTGGATGATGTGGCACTCGCGGTTGGGCAGCACGAGGAAGGCGGCGATCGTGCTGTGCGGCTCCTGCTCGGAGGTGATCGCGGTCAGCTTGATCATCAGGTGCGATTCGAGCACGATCTTGCGCAGCAGTTCGGACGCGGAGTCCTTGGCGGGCGCGAAGCGTTCGAAGAGCTGGCGGGCGATCAGCAGCACCTGGTCGGCGGCCTTGCGGCCTCCGCTCTTGCCGCCCATGCCATCGGCCAGCACGGCCAGCAGGCAACCTTCGGCGCGAGGGTGCGTGAAGACCTCCACCTGATCTTGTTGATACAGTCGATCACCGCGGTCGATGCCTGTGGCCGCCAATAATCGATATCCAGGGGAGTCCGGTGTCATGTCGAAAACTATAAACGGTTCACCTCCCTTTTCCGGGACGTGGTGCAAATGACAGCAGCAATACCGGCAATCCGCGCACGTTCTGCGTTGCGGCAGGAGGTCGCGCAGGCCTTTGCGGCGGATGGCGAGCTGGCGCAGGTCGACCCGCGGTTCCAGGCACGCGAGGTCCAGACGGCGCTGGCCGATGCGGTCGCCGAGGCGCTGGAGTCCCGCAGCGTGCTGGTGGCGGAAGCTGGCACGGGCGTCGGCAAGACGTTCGCTTATCTGGTCCCGCTGCTGCTGTCCGGGCTGCGTGCCATGGTCAGCACCGCGACGAAGAGCCTGCAGGACCAGCTGTTCCTGCGCGATCTGCCCAATCTGATGCGGACCTTCGGCCTGCCGGTGCAGATCGCGCTGCTCAAGGGCCGTGGTGCCTACCTGTGCCTGCACCGGCTGGAACAGGCCCGCCACACCAGCGAATGGCCCGACCGCAATGCCATGCGCCAGCTCGCGCGCATCGAGGTCTGGGCGCAGGGCACGCGCAGCGGCGACCTGGCCGAACTCGACAGCCTCGACGAGCGCTCGCCCGTGATCCCGCTGGTCACGTCGAACCGCGAGAACTGCCTGGGCAGCGAATGCCCGAAGTTCCGGCAATGCCATGTCGTGCAGGCGCGCCGACAGGCGCTGCAGGCCGACATCGTCGTCGTCAACCACCACCTGTTCTTCGCCGACATGGCGCTCAAGGACACCGGCATGGCCGAGCTGCTGCCGACGGTGGACGCCGTCGTCTTCGACGAGGCGCACCAGCTCAACGAGGCCGGCGTGCAGTTCCTCGGCAAGCTGCTCGGCACCAGCCAGCTGCTCGACTTCAGCCGTGACCTGCTGGCCGTCGGGCTGACCGAGGCGCGGGGTTTCGGGCCGTGGACGGAACTGGCGGCGCGGTGCGAACTGGCCGCGCGCGAGCTGCGGCTGGCGAGTGCCGGTTCGCTGCGGGGGGCGGTGCGGCTGCGCTGGGAAGAGCGTGCCGGCCGCCCCGAGTTCACCGAGGCACTGGAGCGCGTGCGGGCCGTGGGCGCGGAGGCGCTGGAGCATCTGGCGGCCGTGGCCAATGGCGGTCCCGATCTGGCCAAGCTGGAAGACCGGGCGCGTGCGCTGGTGTCCCGCGTCGAGGCCTTCCTGCAGGCGCCCGCGCATGACCATGTCCGCTGGATCGACCTGAGCGCCCACCAGGCCCGCCTGACCGAGGCGCCGCTGGACATCCGCGACACCTTGCGTGCGCAGGTCGAGGGCGGCAGCCGTGCCTGGATCTTCACGTCGGCGACGCTGGGCGATGACCCGGCACTGAGCTGGTTCACGCGCAGCGTCGGCATGGAGGAGGCGCGCACGCTGCAGGCCGGCAGTCCGTTCGACTATGCGGCGCATGCGCGGCTGTATGTGCCGACGCGCTTTCCGAAGCCGGCCGAGCCGTCGCATCCTGGCGCCGTGGCGGAACTGGCCAGTCGCTGTGCGCAGGCGCTGGGCGGGCGCACCTTCGTGCTGACGACCACCTTGCGCGCGCTGCAGCAGGTCGGCGCCGCCCTGCGCGAAGGCCTGACGCCGCAGGGCATCGCCGTCTTCGTGCAGGGCGAGTCGCCGAAGCGGGCCATGCTGGCGCAGTTCCTGGCCGCGCCGCGCGGGGTGCTAGTGGGCTCGCACAGCTTCTGGGAGGGGATCGACGTGCCGGGGGATGCGCTGCAGTGCGTGCTGATCGACAAGCTGCCGTTCCCGCCGCCCAACGATCCGCTGGCAGAGGCCCGCAGCCGGCAGATCGAGGCGGAAGGGGGCAACGCCTTCAACGACTACTTCATCCCCGAGACGGCCATTGCGCTGAAGCAGGGCGCCGGCCGGCTGATCCGCAGCGAGTCGGACCGCGGTCTGCTGGTCGTCTGCGACAGCCGGCTGGTGCAGATGGGCTATGGACGCCGGTTGCGGGCTGCCTTGCCTCCCATGACCCCGCTGGCAAGCGAGCAGCAGGCGATGGACTGGCTCCGGGAGCTGGCGATGGCCCATGGGCCGGTGCCCGGGGGCGGTGCGGCGGTGCCGGTGTAGCGTTCCGGCAGGCCGTTCGTCAGCCGAATCGCCGGGCGTCGATCACCACAGCCGCCACCAGCGGGCTTTTTCGTCGTAGTCGCGGCCGATCCACTGGCTGCGCGGATAGTTGGTCTTCAGCACGCGCTGCGCATCGTCGCGCAGCGGCACCAGACCGAGCTTGTCGTAGCTGGCGGCCATCAGGAACAGCGCTTCCTCGGCAGCCGGCACGCCGCGGAAGTCCTGCAGGGCCTGCTGGGCGCGGTTCGCGGCGGCCAGATAGGCGCCGCGCATGTAGTAGTAGCGCGCCACATGCACCTCGTAGGAAGCCAGTGCATTGACGATGTACTTCATGCGCACCCGGGCATCGGGCGCGTATTTCGAGTCGGGGTAGCGGTCGACCAGCTGCTTGAAGCTCTGGTAGGCATCGCGCGAGGCCTGCTGGTCTCGCTCGGAGAGATCCTGCTTGGCCAGGCTGCCGAAGAGGCCGAGGTCGTCGTTGAAGTTGATCAGGCCTTGCAGATACAAGGCATAGTCGCCAGCGGGGCTGGTCGGGTGCAGCTTCAGGAAGCGTTCGACCACGGCCAGTGCGCGGGCCTTTTCCTGCTGCTTGTAGAGCAGATAGGCCTGTTCGAGCTGGGCCTGCTGCGACAGCAGGGTGCCTGCGGCCCGGCCTTCGATGCGCTCGTAGAGCTTGATGGCACGGTCGTTGGCGCCGTTGGCCGACTCTTCGCGGGCCTCTTCGTACAATTTGGCAATGCTCTTGCCGTCGTCGACGTTCTTGGGCTCCGACGCGCAGCCGCCCAGTTGACAGGCCACGGCCACCCCGAGCACGAGGGAGGCAAGGCGCAGAGCCGGTGTCGGGCAGGGCTTGAACATGGTGGTCATGGGCCGGACCCGCAGGTCGGGCCAGATTGGATACAGAGCGTGAATTATATGAACGGGCCTCAGGGCCAGCATGAAGCTTCGGAACTTGCCGAGGACATCGATGGCATCGACGAGGCCGAGGACATCGGGGGAGTCGGTCCGGATGGCGGAACACCTTCGCCGGCCGAGGTCGAATGTCGACGCGCGGAGGTCGACCGGGCTGCGCATGGCACGCGCCTGGACAAGTGGCTGGTCGGCCTGGCGCCCGAGTTTTCGCGCAGCCACCTGCAGCAACTGATCGAGGCCGGCCATGTCCGCAGTGCGGGGCAGGTGCTGAGCAGTGCTTCGCGCAAGGTCGGGGCCGGGCAGATCATCGAGGTGTCCCTGCAGCCGACGGCGCAGAGCAGCGCCTTCCGCGCTGAGCCGGTGCCGATCGACATCGTGTTCGAGGACGCCGCCCTGATCGTCGTCCACAAGCCGGCAGGTCTGGTGGTCCATCCGGCCGCAGGAAACTGGTCTGGCACTTTGCTCAATGGCCTGCTGGCCCACCATCCGGGCGCGGCCTCTCTGGCCAGGGCGGGCATCGTCCACCGCCTGGACAAGGACACCTCGGGCCTGATGGTGGTCGCCAAGACCCAGCTGGCCCAGACGGCGCTGACCCGGGCAATCGCGGCGCATGAAGTCCAGCGCGAGTATCTGGCGTTGGTGCACGGCGTGGTCGATGCGGAGCCGTTCACCATCGAGGCGCCGATCGGACGCGACCCAGTCTCCCGCATCCGCATGGCCGTCGTGACCAGCGGCAAGCCGGCCCGTACCGATGTGAGTTGTCTGGCGGTGCGGGATTTTGGCCCCTCGCCCCAGGCCGGGCGCGTGAGCGCCGTGCGCTGCAGGCTGCACACCGGCCGTACGCACCAGATCCGCGTACACCTGTCCCGGCGCGGACACCCCTTGCTGGGAGACGGCGTGTACGGCGGCAAGGTGGCGCTGGGTGTGACCCGGCAGGCGCTGCACGCCACCCACCTCGGGCTGACGCATCCGGTCACCGGCGAGCGCTTGTCGTTCGATCGGGCCTTGCCCGAAGATCTCGCGGCAGCCTGGAAGCAGGTCCTGAAGGGGTGATGCTGTGGGGTTTGGCGTGCGGGCGCGTGCTGGACCATTCGACACGCTACAATGGCGCCCAATCCGGATGGAACGCGCCCCGCGCCTGCTTCCTGCCTGCGGCCTCTGCCAGTCCCGACCTTGCCTGGTCCGGCAAGCTCCCCAAACCCGACAGCGCTCTGCTCCAGACGGCCCGCCCGCCGCGGCCGGCTGGCATGAAGCGCCAAGGTAGTCGACACCTGACGAATCCATGAATACACGGGATGCCAAACGCGTCCTCGAGACCGCACTCATCTGTGCGCACCAGCCCTTGCCGGTGCGTGAACTGCGCCAGCTGTTCGATGGCGCGGTGGGTGCAGACAGTGTGCGCATGCTGCTCGACGAGCTGGCGCGGGACTGGCAGGGGCGTGGGGTCGAACTGGTGTGCGTGGCGAGTGGCTGGCGGTTCCAGAGTCGGCCCGAGATGCAGGTCCATCTGGACCGTCTGTACCCGGACAAGCCGGTCCGCTATTCACGCGCCACGATGGAGACCCTGTCCATCGTGGCGTACCGACAGCCCGTCACCCGTGGTGACATCGAAGACATCCGTGGCGTGACGGTCAGCACGCAGATCGTCCGGCAGCTCGAAGAGCGTGGCTGGATCGAGGTGATCGGGCACCGCGAGGGGCCCGGGCGTCCGGCTTTGTACGCGACGACCCGACAATTTCTGGACGATCTGGGATTGAAATCCCTGGATCAACTGCCATCCCTGGAGGCGATCGGGTCTGACCTGGTCGCCAACACCTACCCTGTGCCCTCGGGACCCGATGGCGCACCGTCATCTCTCCCTGAGGCCTGAGGCCGAACGCATGAACGAACATCAAGAATCCGCTGATCAGACTGGCGCCGACGCCGCTGCAGAGACTCCTCCCGAGGCCCCGAAGAAGCGCCGTGCGCCCCGCAAGGCGGCCTCGGACGCCGTGGCAGTGGACATGGGCACGACCGAGGCAGCGCCCGAAGCGGTACCTGTCGCCAAGAAGCCACGTGCGCCCCGCAAGTCGGTGGCTGCCGTCGTGCCTGTCGAGCCTGTGGGCGAGGTGGTGGCCCAGGATCTGGTGCCGGCGGTGGTCGATGCTGCTGATGTTGCGGTGCCGGCCACGCGCCCTGCGCGGGCATCGCGCAGCCGGAAGAAGGATGTGGCCGCCGAGCCGGTGGTCGCGCAGGACACCGCTTCGACGGAGGTCGCTCCGAGCGTGGCGCCGGCCCCTGAACCGGCCGTTGAAGCGGTGGTGGTGGCGCCGGTGGCGGCCGAGTCGGTCCCGGACGCTGCACCGGACGCTGCACAGGAAGCGGGCGCTGTGGCGCCGGTGGGTGAAGACGCTGGTGGCCGCCGCCGTGACCGCGACCGCCAGCGCCGCAAGGAGCGCCGTGGTCCGCGCGAAGAAGGCGCGGCGTCGCCGTCTGGCGTGCTGGCCGCAGCGGCTGGGGCGCCCGCCTCCGATGGCGAGGAAGAGTTCGAGGTCATCGTGGTCAGCGGGGGCGACGATGAGCCCGTGGATGCCAGCACGCTGTTCGCCGAGGTGATCTCGGGTGATTACGACGCAGAGGTCGCTCCCGATGCCGACGATGTCCTGGCTGACCCGGGCAAGCGCGTGCTGCGTCCCGAGCCGGAGGCGCCCAAGCTGCACAAGGTGCTGGCCCAGGCCGGCATCGGCTCGCGCCGCGAGATGGAGCAGCTGATCCAGGACGGGCAGGTGTCCGTCAACGGCGAAGCGGCCCACATCGGCATGCGCATCGCCCAGGGCGACCAGATCCGCATCGCGGGTCGTCCGATCAAGGTGCGCATTGCGCCGCCGCCGGCCCGTGTGCTGGCCTACCACAAGGAAGTCGGCGAAGTCGTCACGCACCACGACCCCGAAGGCCGCCCGACCGTGTTCCGCCGCCTGCCGCGCCTGCACACCGGCAAGTGGCTGTCCGTGGGCCGCCTGGACATCAACACCGAAGGCCTGCTGCTGTTCACCAACTCGGGTGACCTGGCCAACCAGCTGATGCACCCGCGGTTTGGCGTGGAGCGCGAATATGCCGTGCGGGTGCTGGGCTCGCTCGCCACCGAGCAGCGGGCGCGACTGCTGGACGGCGTGGACATCGAAGGCCAGAAAGCCGCGTTCAAGTCGATCGAGGACGGTGGGGGCGAGGGCGTCAACCGCTGGTACCGCGTCGTCATCACCGAAGGCCGCAACCGCGAAGTGCGCAAGCTCTTCGACAAGGTCGGTCTGGCGGTGAGCCGGCTGATCCGGATCCGCTATGGCACCGTGGTGCTGCCGCGTGGCCTGAAGCGCGGGGCGTGGGTGGAACTGGATGACCAGGACGTGCGCACCATCCGCACGCTGGCCAGTCCGGACCAGCTGCCGCAGCGTGCCGCGCCGAGCGAGAGCCCGCGTGGTGCCAGGCCCGCCAAGGGCCGTGGTCAGGACCGTGGACAGGACCGCGGGCAGCAGGACCGCCCGGATCGCGGCGGCGAGCCGCGTGGTGCCGACCGTGGCGGGCGTGCTGGCGAGCCGCGCATGGAGCGCGATGCCCAGGCGCCGCGTGGCAAGGGTGCACAGCATGGGGGCGACCGGGGTGACCGCGGAGATCGCCAGGGTGCACGCCCGGGCGGATCCTCCGCCGGCGCGCCGCAGGGCGGGCAGAACAACCGTCCGCCGCGTGGCCCGCGGTCGGATGGCCCGCAGGGCGGTGGCCGTCCTCCGCGCCAGGAGGGAGACGATCCGCTGCACATCCCGAACCCGCTGGAGCAGACCTTCGACAAGCGCTTCGTGTCCGGCTCCAAGCGCATCACGACCGGCTTTGGTCGTCCGACCGAAGAGCCGACGCCCGGTGGCAATGCTGGCGGCAACCGCAAGGGCGAGCCGCGCCAGCCGGATCCGATGCAGACCTCGGTGGGCTACATTGGCGCCGAGGCCTACTTCACCCGTCCGGGCGGCAGCAACAACAAGGGCCGCGGTGGCCGTCGGCGCTGAAAACCCGCCACGCTTCAACGCTAGAATGCCGGATTTTCCCCGGTTTCGGCCCATATCTGACCGATTTCACCGATTTCTCGGATTCTGTCCACCCCTATCCCACAAGGAATTGTTTCCATGGCCATCGAACGCACCCTGTCCATCATCAAGCCTGACGCCGTCGCCAAGAACGTCATCGGCCAGATCTACGCCCGCTTCGAAGGCGCTGGCCTGAAGATCGCCTCTGCCAAGCTGGTGCAGCTGTCGCGTGCCGACGCTGAAGCGTTCTACGGCGTCCACAAGGAACGCAAGTTCTTCAACGACCTGGTCAGCTTCATGATCTCCGGCCCGGTGATGGTGCAGTGCCTGGAAGGCGAAAACGCCATCCTGAAGAACCGCGAACTGATGGGTGCCACGAACCCGAAGGACGCTGCCCCCGGCACCATCCGCGCCGACTTCGCCGACTCGATCGACGCCAACGCCGTGCACGGCTCCGACGCTGCCGAGACGGCCGCCGTCGAGATCGCGTTCTTCTTCCCCGGCATGAACGTCTACAGCCGCTGATCGGCGACTGAACGGCGATTGCAACCACGCTGACGACATGACCACCGACGCTGCGCCCCAGGCCGTCAACCTGCTCGACTTCGATCTCGACGGGCTGGCCGCGCATTGCGAGCGCCTGGGCGAGAAGCGCTTCCGCGCCGTCCAGCTGTTCCGGTGGATCCACCAGCGTGGTGCGCGCGACTTCGACCAGATGAGTGATCTGGCCAAGTCGCTGCGCGCAAAACTGGCCGGCTGCGCGGAGATCCGCCCGCTGCCGGTCCTCTCCGAACACCGCTCCGCGGACGGCACGGTCAAGTGGCTGTTCGACGTGGGCGCCGGCAATGCGGTCGAGAGCGTGTTCATCCCCGAGGATGACCGCGGCACGCTGTGCATCTCGTCGCAGGCCGGCTGTGCGGTGGGTTGCCGCTTCTGCTCGACCGGGCACCAGGGCTTCTCCCGCAACCTGAGCACCGGCGAGATCCTCGCCCAGCTCTGGTATGCCGAACACACGCTGCGCCGCGACCTGAGTCGTCCAGCGGGCGAGCGCGTGATCACCAACGTCGTGATGATGGGCATGGGCGAGCCGCTGCAGAACTACGGCGCGCTCGTGCCGGCGCTGCGCGTGATGCTCGATGACCACGGCTACGGCCTGTCGCGCCGGCGCGTGACGGTCTCGACCTCCGGCGTCGTGCCGTTCATGGACCGGTTGCGCGACGACCTGCCGGTGGCGCTGGCGGTGTCGCTGCACGCGCCCGAGGACACGCTGCGCAACGAACTCGTGCCGCTGAACCGCAAGTACCCGCTGGCCGAGCTGCTGGCGGCGTGCAAGCGCTACCTGGACACGGCGCCGCGCGACTTCATCACGTTCGAGTACTGCATGCTCGACGGCGTCAACGACAGCGACGATCAGGCGAGGGCGCTGCTGGCGCTGGTCGGGCCGAAGGGTCCGGTCGGGCGACTGCCCTGCAAGTTCAACCTCATCCCGTTCAATCCTTTCCCGGCTTCGGGCCTGAAGCGCTCGGACAATGCCCGCGTGCAGGCGTTTGCCAAGGTGCTGATCGAAGGCGGGCTGGTCACCACGGTGCGCAAGACACGCGGAGACGACATCGATGCCGCCTGCGGCCAGCTCGCGGGCGAGGTGCAGGACCGCACCCGTGTGCAGGAGCGCATGGTGCGCGCGCCGATCCGTGTGGTGCGCGCGGTTCCGTTGGCGGCGGCAGAGTGAGCCCGGCCAGATGACGATGCCCCTGCTGCTCGCTGTGCTGGCCGCTGCTGCGCTGGCCGGCTGTGTGTCCGGTCCGGCTCTGCCGGTGCCCATGGGCGAGTCCAGTCCCACCAGTCTCGGCGGACCGCGATCCAGCGGGTCGTCGGGCGTGAATGTCGCGGGTCGACGCGATCTGGTGACGGCGTCCGACGAATCCGACCTGGCCAGGCGTGCCCGCATCCGCACCGAGCTGGCGGCCGCCTATTTCAGCCAGGGCCAGTACGTGACGGCGCTGGACGAGGTCAAGCGGGCCTTGTCGGTCGACCCGAACCATGTGCCCGCGCTGAACCTGCGCGGGCTGGTGTACGCCAACATGGGGGAATATCCCCTGGCTGAAGAGAGCTTTCGCTCTGCCCTGAAGGTGCAGCCGGCGGATGCCGACACGCTGCACAACTTCGGCTGGTTCCTCTGCCAGCAGCGCCGCTTTCCGCTGGCGCGCCAGCAGTTCGAGGCCGCGATGGCGGTGCCGCAGTACCGGGACGCTGCCCGCACGCTGCTGGCGGCCGGGATCTGCGAAGCCCGCGCGGGTGAATTGCAGGCGGCCCAGATCATCCTGCAGCGCAGTTTCGACCTTGATGCCAGCAATCCGGCCACCGTGTTCAATCTGGCCGACGTCATGCGTCGCCGCGGAGAGCTTGAACGCGCATTCCTGTATGTCCAGCGGCTCCAGCAGTCCCCCGAGCTGGTGAGTCCGGAGACCCTCTGGCTGGCGATTCGCATCCAGCACCGGCGCAATCTGACCGGCTCCGTGGAAGAATTGGGGTCCACGCTGCGTGCAAGATTCCCGAAATCGCGTGAGGCAGCGGCCTACGAGCAAGGACAGTTTGATGAGTGATGTGACACCGCCGCCTGCAGGTTCTCCCTCTGCCGGTGCCTTGCTGCGCGCTGCGCGGCAGGCACGCGGGCTTGAGATCGATGCGCTGGCCCAGGTCCTGAAGGTGCCCGAGCGCAAGCTGGTGTCGCTGGAAGCCGATCGCCATGACGAGTTGCCGGGTCTGTCGTTCGTGCGCAGTCTGGCGCAGTCCTACGCGCGGCAGGTCGGCCTGGACGCTGCGCAAGTGCTGGCCATGCTGCCCAGCGCGGGTCCGCCGCCGCAGCAGCAGCTGGAAAACGTCTCGCGTGGTCTGCAGACCCCTTACCGCGAAGGGGCTGGCAGCAACCCGTTCGGCCGCAGCGGAGCCGGGCTGCCGGAGTGGTTGAAGCCTGCCTACCTGGTGCCGGCGGTGGTGCTGCTGGCCGCGCTGGCGTTCTGGTTTGCGCCGCCGATGCAGACCATGTTCGGTGCGATCGGCTGGCCCGCGTCGGACACCGACCTGGCTGGCACCTCGACGACGAGCGAAGTGCTCCCGGTCGCTGCATCTCCGTCTGGCGCCAGTGCTGCGGGCGTGCCGGGTGTGCTGGTGTCGGCGCCCACAGCTGTCGTGCCCGTTTCTGCGGCGTCTGTCCCATCGGTGCCTGTCGTGCCGGCAGTGTCCGAGACCGTGCATTCGACCCCGCCCGAGCCGGCGCCCACCGAGGCCAGTGCCCCCCCGTCTGTCTCCGGCGTGGTGGTCGTGCGCACCACGGGCGAGTCGTGGATCGAGGTCCGTGATGCGGCCGGCGCGGTGCTGCTGTCGCGCACCGTGCTGCCGGGCGAGGTGGTCGGTCTGGACGGACCGTTGCCGATGCGCCTGAAAGCCGGCATTGCCAGCGTGACGCAGGTGAGCCTGCGCGGAGAGCCGTTCAGCCTGGCGCCATTCACCCGCGGCAATGTCGCCACGGCCATCATCAAGTGATCCAGCGATCAAGCGATCAAGCGAGTCTGACCATGCCTGCTCCTCTGTCGACCCCCGATCAAGCGATTCCGCTGGGTGAACCCGCTGCGCGCCGCAGCCTGCAGGCCCGTGTGGTCTGGGGTGACCGTGTCGTGACGGTCGGCGGCAATGCGCCGGTGCGCGTGCAGTCGATGACGAACACCGACACGGTGGACGTGATCGGCACCGCGATCCAGGTCAAGGAGCTGGCGCTGGCGGGCTCGGAGATGGTGCGCATCACCGTCAACACGCCCGAAGCGGCCGAGGCCGTGCCGCATATCCGCGAGCAGCTCGACCGGATGCAGATCGACGTGCCGCTGGTGGGCGACTTCCACTACAACGGCCACCGCCTGCTGACCGAGTACCCGGCCATGGCACAGGCGCTCTCCAAGTACCGCATCAACCCCGGCAATGTCGGCAAGGGCGACAAGCGCGACCGCCAGTTCGGGATGATGGTCGAGGCGGCGGTGCGCCACGACAAGGCCGTGCGCATCGGCGTGAACTGGGGCAGCCTGGACCAGGAACTGCTCGCCAGCCTGATGGACACCAACGCCCGCCGCGCCCAGCCGTGGGAGGGCCGCCAGGTGATGTACGAGGCGCTGATCCAGTCGGCGCTCGACTCGGCGGCCTACGCGGTCGAGCTTGGCCTGCGGCGCGAGCAGGTCATCATCAGCTGCAAGGTCAGCGGCGTGCAGGATCTGGTGGCCGTCTACCGCGAGCTGTCGAAACGCTGTGACCATGCGCTCCACCTGGGCCTGACCGAAGCCGGCATGGGCACCAAGGGAACGGTGGCCTCGGCGACCGCGCTGGGCATCCTGCTGCAGCAGGGCATCGGTGACACCATCCGCGTCAGCCTGACCCCCGCGCCCGGCGAGGCGCGCACGCAGGAGGTGACAGTGGCGATGGAGATCCTGCAGTCGCTGGGCCTGCGCACCTTCGTGCCGAGCGTGACGGCGTGCCCGGGCTGTGGCCGCACGACGAGCACGACGTTCCAGGAGCTGACGCAGCAGATCGACCACTTCCTGCGCGCGCAGATGCCGGTCTGGCGCGCGAAATACCCGGGCGTCGAGGGGATGAAGGTGGCCGTGATGGGCTGCATCGTCAACGGCCCCGGCGAGAGCAAGCACGCCGACATCGGCATCAGCCTGCCCGGCACGGGTGAGGCGCCGGCCGCCCCGGTCTACATCGACGGCGAGAAGGCCATGACGCTGCGCGGCGAGGGCATCGCCAGCGAGTTCCAGGCCGTGGTCGAGCAGTACATCGAGCGCCGCTTTGGCCAGAAGATGGCCGTTTCCTGAACTCCTGAATTTTCCTGATGAGCGAAAAGCTACAAGCCGTCAAAGGCATGAACGACCTGCTGCCGCCGGACTCGGCGCGGTGGGAGTGGTTCGAAGACTGCGTGCGTGCGCTGATGCGCCGCTATGGCTACGCCAACATCCGCACCCCGATCGTCGAGCCGACGCCGCTGTTCGTGCGCGGCCTCGGCGAGGTGACGGACATCGTCGAGAAGGAGATGTATTCCTTTGAAGACAAGATGAACGGCGATCTGCTCACCTTGCGCCCGGAAGGGACCGCGGGCGTCGTGCGTGCGGTGGTGCAGCACAACCTGCTGTACGAAGGCCCGAAGCGGCTGTTCTACATCGGCCCGATGTTCCGCCACGAGCGTCCGCAGAAAGGGCGCTACCGCCAGTTCCACCAGGTCGGTGTCGAGGCGCTCGGCTTCGCGGGGCCGGACGTCGATGCCGAGGTGATCCTGATGGCGCGCAGCCTGTGGCGTGATCTGGGCCTGACCGACGTGCGGCTGGAGATCAACAGCCTCGGCCAGCCCGACGAGCGCAAGGCGCACCGTGCGGCGCTGGTCGCCCACTTCGAGGCCCACGCCGACGTGCTGGACGAGGAAGCCAAGCGCCGCCTGCACAGCAACCCGCTGCGCATCCTCGACACCAAGAACCCGGCGATGCAGGCGGTGGTCGAAGCGGCGCCGAAGCTGATGGACTTCCTCGGCGAGGCCTCGCTGAAGCACTTCGACGCGGTGCGCGCGGTGCTGGACGCGGTGGGCCAGCCCTACCGCATCAACCCGCGCCTCGTGCGCGGCATGGACTACTACAACCTGACCGTGTTCGAGTGGGTCACCGACCGCCTCGGCGCACAGGGCACGGTCTGCGGCGGCGGGCGTTACGACGGCCTGATCGAGCAGATCGGCGGCAAGCCGGCGCCGGCGGTCGGCTGGGGGCTGGGCATCGAACGGGTGCTGGCGCTGCTGGAGGACAGTGGGGCGAAGGTGCCGGTGCAGGTGCCCGACGCCTACGCCGTGGTGCCTGACGCGGCTGCGCTCGCTCCGGCGACCGTCACGGCCGAGGCGCTGCGTGCGCGGGGCCTGAAGGTCGTGCTGCATGCGGGCGGCAAGGACGGCCTTGGCAGCATGAAATCCCAGTTCAAGAAGGCCGATGCCAGCGGTGCCCGCTACGCGCTGGTGTTCGGCGGTGACGAACTGGCGCAGGGCATGGTGGCCGTCAAGCCGCTGCGCGAAGGCGGTCGCGGCCAGTCGCTGCGCCCGCTGGCCGATGTGGCGGGCTGGTCGGCCGAGATCGCCGACTGATTCGATCCGGCCGATCAGGTCCGGCTCGGCTGCGACCCGCATAATCCTTTCCTCCACGGTTACACCTCCGACCTACGGCACCACGCGCATGGCATCCCATCTCGACCTCGAAGAACAGGAACAGCTTGACCAGCTCAAGCATTTCTGGGCCAAGTTCGGCAACCTGATCACCTGGGTGCTGCTGATCGTGCTGACGGCCTACGCCGGCTGGAACGGCTGGCAGTACTGGCAGCGCGACCAGGCCGCCAAGGCCGGCGGCATCTACGACGAGCTGGAGCGTTCCGCCCAGGCCGGTGACGCCGACAAGGTGACCAAGGTGTGGGCTGACCTGCAGAGTCGCTATCCCGCGACGGCGTTCGCGGAGCAGGGCGGTCTGCTGGCGGCCCGTGTCCAGTTCGACAAGGGCCAGGCCGACGCCGCCCGCGGCACGCTGGAATGGGTCGCGGCCAACGCCAAGGAAGACGAATACCGCGCATTGGCCCGGCTGCGGCTGGCGGGTGTGCATCTGGAGGCCAAGCGCTTCGACGAGGCACTGAAGCTGGTGTCCACCGACGTGCCTGACACGCTGGTGGCGCTGGCCGAAGACCGGCGGGGTGACATCCTGCAGGCGCAGGCCAAGCCCGCCGAGGCGGTGGCGGCCTACCAGAAGGCCTGGAAGGCGCTGGGCAAGGAGGTCGACTACCGCCGCCTGGTCGAGGCCAAGCTGGTGGCGCTGGGTGCGGCGCCGCTGGCAGAAGGCGCCGCCTCGGGGGCCGTGCAATGACCCGGCCGAGGGCAGCGTTCGCCCGCATGACCGGTCTGCGCTGGATGGCCCTGGCGGCGGCACTGGTGCTGGGGGCCTGCTCGTCGGTCGAGAAGCCCAAGCCGACCCCGCTTGAGCCGCTGTCGGGCCGCATTGCCGGCAAGCAGGTCTGGCGCGCCAGCGTCGGCAAGCCCATGCCCGGCATGGCCGTGGCGGTGCTGGGCGACCGTTTCCTGCTGGCCAGTGCCGATGGCCGCCTGACGAGTCTGGACATCGGCACGGGCGCCGTCCGGTCGCAGGTCTCGGTCGGGGCGGCGCTGTCGGCGGGTGTGGGCAGCGATGGCCGTCATGCGGCGGTCGTGACCCAGAACAATGAACTGGTGGTGCTCGACGGCCAGCGCGAGATCTGGCGGACCCGCCTGAACTCGCGCATCGTCACCGCGCCGCTGGTGGCGGGCGAGCGTGTGTTCGTCCAGGCGGTAGACCGCAGCGTGCTGGCGTTCGACGTGTTCGACGGTCGGCGTCTGTGGACCGTCGGGCGCTCGGGCGAGGCCCTGTCGCTGGCCCAGCCGGGTGTCCTCATGGCCTACCGCAACACGCTGCTGGTGGGCATGGGCCCGCGCCTGCTGGCGCTGGATCCGCTGACCGGTGCCTTGCGTGCCGACACCACGATCGGCTCGCCCCGCGGCACGAACGAGGTCGAGCGGCTGGCGGATCTCGTCGGACCGGCGGCACGCAGCGGCGAAGTGGTCTGCGCACGCGCATTCCAGGTGGCCGTGACCTGTCTCAATGCCGAGCGCAATGCGGTGCTCTGGAGCCGTGCCCAAGGCGGTTTCGAAGGCCTGGCGATCGACACCGAGTTTGTCGCCGGCGCGGATGCCACCGACCGCATCAGCGTCTGGCGCCGCACCAGTGGCGACGTGGCCTGGACCTCGGACCGCCTGCGCTACCGGGGCCTGACCGCACCGCTGTCGGTCGGCTCGACGCTGGTGTTCGGTGACAGCGAAGGCCTGCTGCATGTGTTCTCGAACGACCGCGGCGACCCGCTGCTGCGCCTGTCCACCGACGGCAGTGCCATCGTCGCGCCGCTGGTGCGCTCCGGGCTGACCGTGCTGGCCGTGACCCGCTCCGGCAACGCATTCGCGTTTCGTCCGGAGTGAGGCCGCTGCTGTGCCCGCCAGCCCGGCCTCTGACCTCCCCTCAACTGCTACAGATCGGAACTGACCCATGAAACCCGTGATTGCCCTCGTCGGACGTCCCAACGTCGGCAAGTCCACGCTGTTCAATCGCCTCACCGGACGCCGCGACGCGATCGTGGCCGACTACGCTGGACTGACACGCGACCGCCACTACGGTGATGGTGCGCTGGCTGGCCATGAATTCATCGTCATCGACACCGGCGGCTTCGAGCCGGACTGCACCGCGGGCATCTTCCAGGAAATGGCCAAGCAGGCCCGTCAGGCCGTGGCCGAGGCGGATGCCGTCATCTTCGTGGTGGATGTGCGCGCAGGCCTGTCGGCGCAGGACCACGACATTGCCCGTTTCCTGCGGACCTCCGGCAAGCGTGTGCTGCTGGCGGCCAACAAGGCCGAGGGCATGAAGGACGGCCCGCAGCTGGCCGAGTTCCACGAGCTGGGGATTGGCGAGCCGCTGGCGGTGTCCTCTGCGCACGGGCATGGCGTGCGCAGCCTGATCGAGCTGGCGCTGGAGGGCCTAGAACCGGAAACCGAAGACGAGGACGACCGCCTGCCCGAAGAGGAGCGTCCCACCCGTCTGGCGGTCTGTGGCCGGCCGAACGTCGGCAAGTCGACGCTGATCAACACCTGGCTGGGTGAGGAGCGCCTGGTGGCCTTCGACCTGCCCGGAACGACCCGGGACGCCATCGAGGTGCCCTTCGAGCGCAATGGTCGCCGCTACAAGCTCATCGACACGGCCGGTCTGCGCCGCAAGGGCAAGGTGTTCGAGTCGATCGAGAAGTTTTCGGTCGTCAAGACACTGCAGGCCATCGGCGACGCCAATGTCGTGCTGCTGCTGATCGACGCGACGGAAGGCGTATCGGACCAGGATGCGCACATCGCCGGCTACATCCTCGATGCCGGGCGCGCCGTGGTCATCGCCATCAACAAGTGGGATGCGATCGACGAGTACCAGCGCCAGACGCTGCAGCGCTCGATCGAGCAGCGGCTGGCCTTCCTGAAGTTCGCGCCGGTCCTGCACATTTCGGCCAAGCGCCGGCAGGGGCTGGGACCGCTGTGGAATGCCATCGACGAGTCCTGGGCCTCCGCCAAGCGCAAGCTGCCCACGCCGGTGCTCACGCGCCTGCTGCAGGAGGCGGTGGACTTCCAGCAACCCAAGCGGGCCGGGATTTCCCGTCCCAAACTGCGTTATGCCCACCAAGGTGGGCAGAACCCGCCGTTGATCGTGATCCATGGCAATGCCGTGGAGCACATCACCGACGTGTACAAACGCTATCTGGAGAGCCGTTTTCGCGAGCATTTCAAGCTCGTGGGCACTCCGTTGCGTATCGAGTTGCGCGCCTCGCGCAATCCCTTCACGGAAAAGGATTCCTGATCCGCCGGATCGTGGTCCTGCACGTGTGATAACGTGCGGGCCTTCTTGAACTCCATTTCCAACACGGAGAATATCGTGAGCAACAAAGGGCAACTGCTACAAGACCCCTTCCTCAACCTGCTGCGCAAGGAGCATGTGCCGGTGTCGATTTACCTCGTCAACGGCATCAAGCTGCAGGGCCACATCGAGTCTTTTGATCAGTATGTGGTTCTCCTGCGCAACACCGTCACCCAGATGGTCTACAAGCACGCGATCTCGACTGTCGTGCCGGGCCGACCGGTGAACTTCCACGCTGCTGAAGCGCCGGAAGCCAACTGACCGCCTGCAGCGGCCAGCCAGACACGTCGACTCGAAGCATCTTGACTGCAACGGACCCATCCCCACTCCCACGCGCTGTTCTGGTCGGGGTTGATTTCGGCGCAGGCGCCGCCTTCGATGCGTCGCTGGATGAACTGGCTCTGCTGGCACAGTCAGCAGGCGATGATCCGGTTGCCCGGATCATCGCCCGACGCCGTGCCCCCGACGCCGCGCTGTTTGTCGGATCGGGCAAGGCTGACGAGATCAAGCTGATCGTGGCCGAACACGGTGCGCAATGTGTCATCTTCGACCAGGCACTGGGCCCGGCGCAGCAGCGCAATCTGGAGCGACACCTGGGCGTCGAAGTGCTCGACCGCACAGCGCTCATCCTTGAAATTTTCGCAGCGCGTGCCCGCAGCCATGAAGGCAAGCTTCAGGTCGAACTGGCACGTCTGCAGTATCTCTCCACACGACTCGTGCGCCGGTGGTCGCATCTGGAGCGCCAGCGCGGCGGCGTCGGCCTGCGGGGCGGTCCGGGTGAAACCCAGATCGAACTGGACAAGCGCATGATCGTGGTGCGCATCAAGGCGGTCAAGGAGCGGCTGGACAAGGTCAAGCGCCAGCGTGGCACGCAGCGCAAGGCCCGCGAGCGTCAAGGCACGTTCCGTGTTTCGCTGGTGGGCTACACCAACGCAGGCAAGAGCACGCTGTTCAACGCGCTGGTCAAGGCGCAGACCTATGCCGCCGATCAGCTCTTCGCCACGCTGGACACCACCACGCGCCAGATGTACCTCGAAGACGCGCAGCGCAGTGTCTCGCTGTCGGACACGGTGGGCTTCATCCGGGCGCTGCCGCACACGCTGGTGGATGCTTTCCAGGCGACACTCCAGGAAGCCATCGACGCCGATCTGCTGCTGCATGTGGTTGACGCAGCCAGTCCGTTCTGGCTGGAGCAGATCCGGGAGGTGCAGCGTGTCCTGCACGAGATTGGTGCCGGTGAAGTGCCGCAGGTGCTGGTGTTCAACAAGCTGGATGCCATGGACGCTGCGCAGCGGCCCCGTGTCCTGGGCGATGCCTACGAGCTGGAGCCGGGACTGGTGGTGCCGCGCTGGTTCGTCAGTGCCCGCTCGGGTGAAGGACTCGCGTCCGTGCGGCACCTGATCGCGCAAGCTGCATTGAACCAGGAGCGACTCGGCGTGTCACAGCGTCCGGATCCGCGCTTCGATCCTGACCGTGGTGAAGTCTCGCCTGTCGAGGTGGATGCCGAGTCGGATGACATGACGCCAGAGTGGGTCGATTCCCTGCACACGTCGTCTTCGACGTGATGCGTGTTGTAATTTCGGACATGAACAAGACGAATCCGATGGATGCTTACACGCCTGTTCGGGCCCCGTGGGGAGCCGTGGCTGGATCAGCCCTGAATCTGGTCTCTGGTGCTGTCAGGGCGCTGTCCCTGCAGTTGCGCGGAACCAGGAGCCACTTGGCTGGCGTCGACCTGATGGCCAACTCAGGGCGCAACGACGGTCCACCCGACCTGGATGAACTCTGGCGCGATTTCAACCAGAAACTCGGCGGCCTGTTTGGTGGCAAGACACCTGCAGGGCGTGATGGCGGTGGACAGCCGCCAGCCGGCGGACGCCCGGATCCGACGCCAGACGGGCGTCTCTTCGGGTTGGGCGGAGGGCTGGTGCTCGGTGTGGCTGCACTGCTGTGGCTGGGCAGCGGGTTTTTCATCGTGCAGGAAGGCCAGCAGGCGGTCATCCTGACGTTCGGAAAATTCAGTCGCACGGTGGATGCCGGCATCCAGTACCGTTGGCCGGGTCCGTTCCAGTCGCACGACACCGTCAACGTCACACAGATCCGGTCGACCGAGGTAGGGCGCGCTGCAGTCGTGCAAGCGACGGGTCTGCGAGATTCGTCGATGCTCACGCAGGACGAGAACATCGTCGACATCCGCTTCACGGTGCAATGGCGTCTGAAGCAGGCCAAGGATTTCCTTTTCGAGAACCGCAACGTGGAAGAGGCGGTTCTGCAGGCCGCTGAATCGGCGGTGCGCGAGATCGTCGGTCGCAGCACGATGGATTCCGTGCTGTACGAGCAGCGCGACGCCATTGCGGTAGATCTGGTCAAGTCGATCCAGACCCAGCTCGACCGTCTCAAGGCTGGCATCCTGGTCGTCAACGTCAATGTCCAGAGTGTCCAGGCACCCGAGCAGGTGCAGGCGGCGTTCGACGATGCATTCAAGGCCGGGGCCGATCGGGAACGCCTGAAGAACGAAGGGCAGGCCTACGCCAACGACATCATTCCGAAGGCCCGCGGTACCGCCGCTCGGCTTGCGGAGGAGGCTGAAGGCTACCAGGCCCGTGTCATCGCGCAGGCGGAAGGTGACGGTGAGCGCTTCCGCAGCGTCCTGGCCGAATACCAGAAGGCGCCAGGCGTGACCCGTGATCGGATGTACATCGACACCATGTCCCAGCTCTACGCCAATGTCAGCAAGGTGATGGTCGATTCCCGCAGTGGCAGCAATCTGCTGTATCTGCCGCTCGACAAGTTGATGCAGCAGGCTGGCACGGCGCCTGCCGCGGCGGCTTCGGGCGTGCTGCCGGGCTCATCAAGTGCTGATGGTGCATCGGGCAGCAGTGTGGACGTGCGTTCACGCGATGGGCAACGCGGCCGCGACCGCGACGTGCGTTGAGCAGGGGAATTCAGATGAACCGAATCGGACTAATCGCGGTCAGCGCAGTGATGGCGCTGCTCGTCACCATGTCGACGCTGTTTGTGGTCGACCAGCGCAATTTTGCTGTCGTGTATGCCCTTGGAGAGATCAAGGAAGTCATCGCCGAGCCAGGGTTGAAGTTCAAGCTGCCGCCGCCGCTGCAGAACGTGATCTTCATCGACCGCCGGACACAGACGCTCGACAGCCCCGAGACCCGTCCGGTGTTCACCGCCGAGAAGCAAAGCCTGGTCATTGACTGGCTGGTCAAATGGCGCATCACCGAGCCGCGACAGTTCATCCGCAATACCGGTGTCGATCTGCGCAATGCGGAGGTTCGACTCTCCCCGATCGTGCAAGCCGCCCTGAACGAGGAAGTCACCAAGCGGACGGTGCGCGCCATGCTCTCGACGGAGCGGGACAAGGTCATGCAGGGCGTGATGCAGCGCATGGCCGACGATGCCAAGAACATGGGCATCGAGATCGTGGATGTGCGCATCAAGCGCGTCGACTTTGCGTCCACCATCACCGAGTCGGTCTATCGCCGCATGGAGTCCGAGCGCAAGCGGGTGGCCAACGAGCTGCGGTCCGAGGGCGCTGCAGAGGGCGAGAAGATCCGCGCCGATGCAGACCGCCAGCGCGAGGTGATTCTGGCGGAGGCCTACCGCGATGCGCAGAAGATCAAGGGTGAAGGCGATGCCAAGGCCTCGGCGCTGTACGCGGAAGCCTTCGGACGGGATCCCCAGTTCGCGCAGTTTTACCGCAGCCTGGAGGCGTACCGCGCGAGTTTCCGCAGCAAGAGCGACGTGCTTGTGCTGGATCCGTCGAGCGAGTTCTTTCGGGTGATGCGCAACGGCAGTGTCGGTGGCAAGTAAGTGACAGTGGAGACACTGCTGTCGGCGCTCGCGCTGGTGCTGGTGATCGAGGGTCTCATGCCCCTGCTGGGCCCGGCGCAGTGGCGCAAGTTCTTTGCGCAGGTGCTGGCCTTGGGTGACGGACAAATCCGGTTCATCGGGCTGACCAGCGTGCTCGCGGGGGTGTTGCTGTTGCTGCTCATCGGCTGAGCTGGCTTCGTTCCATTCGATCCGGTTGATTCGCCCGGTAGAATCTTCGTTTTGATTTCCTGACCTGCTATGTCTTCTGCTTGGCTCTTGCCCGAGCACATTGCCGATGTGTTGCCCCATGAGGCTCGGCGAATCGAGGAGTTGCGGCGCATCCTGCTGGATGCGGCGCGTGGTTATGGCTATGAGCTGGTCATGCCTCCGCTGCTCGAACACCTGGAGTCGCTGCTGAGCGGCACCGGGCGTGCGCTGGATCTGCGCACGTTCAAGCTGGTCGACCAGCTGGGTGGGCGCACGCTGGGTGTGCGCGCAGACACCACACCTCAAGTGGCGCGCATCGACGCCCATCTGCTCAACCGGGCCGGACTGACGCGCCTGTGCTACTGCGGCCCAGTGCTGCATACCTTGCCGGCCGGTCCGGACAGTACCCGTGAGCCGCTGCAGTTTGGCGCAGAAATCTATGGGCATGCTGGCCTCGAAGCCGATCTGGAGGTGCATGAGCTGGCGCTCGAATGCCTGGGGCGTGCCCATGTCGATGCGCTGGTGATGGACCTGGCCGATGCCCGCATCGTGCAGGGTGCGCTGGCGGGCGTGACGCTCACGCCGGCCCAGCGGGAAGCTCTGCAGGCGGCGCTTGCGGCCAAGGACCAGGCGGAGCTGCACGCCCTGACCGCAGGGCTTCCATCTGACAACCGGGACGCACTGCGACTGCTGCCAGCGCTCTATGGTGGCGACGAGGTCTTGGCGCTGGCACGTGCTCGCCTGCCGAACAATGCATCGATCACCGCCGCACTGGACGATCTCCAGTGGCTGGCCACCCACCTGCGCCGCGACTTTCCGGCGCTGAAGCTTGGTTTCGACCTGGCTGATCTGTCCGGCTATGCCTACTACACCGGCACCCGCTTTGCGGTCTACCGTGCTGGCGGGGCGGAGGCGCTGGTGCGCGGTGGGCGCTATGACGACGTGGGGGCGATTTTTGGCCGTCGGCGTGCAGCCGTCGGATTCAGCCTCGATCTGAAGTCCGTTGTCGGGCATGTCCGCTTCGATGGTCGCCATGCCGTGATTCGCGCCGCCTGGAGCGAAGACACGGCACTGCGGGCGGCCGTGCGCCGTTTGCGCGACGCCGGCGAGGCGGTGGTTTGTGTGTTGCCCGGGCATGAGCACGAGGCAGACGAGTTCGAGTGCGACCGGGAACTGGTCGCCGTCAACGGGCAGTGGGTGGTGTGCGCGCGCTGAGCGCCACTGCCATTGGCCGGACCCTTTCCTTTCGATCGGATACTTGAGATGGATACACGCAGTGCTGCGTCTGCAGAAGTTCGTGGGCGCAATGTCGTCGTTGTCGGGACGCAATGGGGTGACGAGGGCAAGGGCAAGGTCGTGGACTGGCTGACCGACCATGCCGCTGGTGTCGTGCGGTTCCAGGGGGGCCACAACGCGGGCCACACGCTGGTGATCAATGGTGTGAAGACTGCGCTGCAGCTGATCCCCTCCGGCATCATGCGAGAGGGTGTTGCCTGCTACATCGGCAATGGTGTCGTGGTCGATCCGGCCCACCTGCTGCTGGAAATCGGCCGACTGGAGGCAGCAGGTCTGGACGTGCGCTCGCGCCTGTTCATCAGCGAATCCTGTCCGCTGATCCTTCCGTTCCATGTCGCAGTCGACAAGGCGCGCGAAGCGCTGCGCGAAACCAGTGGTGCAGGCAAGATCGGCACGACAGGCAAGGGCATCGGTCCGGCCTATGAAGACAAGGTCGCGCGCCGGGCGCTGCGTGTCCAGGATCTGAAGCATCCGGAGCGCTTCGCCCGGAAGCTGCGAGAGCTGCTGGCACTGCACAATGTGGCGCTGGCTGGCTACCTGAACGGTGAGGCGCTCGAATTCCAGCCGATCTTCGACCACGCCATGGAGATGGCCGAGCAGCTCAAGCCGATGATGGCGGACGTGGGTGTGCGCATCGACGCAGCCAACCGCGCAGGTGGCAGCATCCTGTTCGAAGGCGCGCAGGGCACGCTGCTCGACATCGACCATGGCACCTACCCCTACGTCACCTCCAGCAACTGCGTGGCGGGCAACGCAGCGGCAGGCTCTGGCGTGGGGCCACAGTTGCTGCATTACATGCTCGGCATCACCAAGGCATACACCACGCGTGTCGGATCGGGTCCGTTTCCGACCGAACTGCCGATGGACGAGCCAGGGACTGTTGGCTACCACCTCTCGACCGTGGGGCAGGAGCGTGGAACGGTCACCGGTCGTCCGCGCCGCTGCGGCTGGCTGGATGGTGCGGCGCTCAAGCGGGCCATGCTCATCAACGGCATCACCGGGCTGTGCATGACCAAGCTGGATGTGCTCGACGGTCTGGACGAGATCCGCATGTGTGTCGGCTACGAACTGCACGGTGAGCGTGTGGACATTCTGCCGCTGGATGCCGACGAGATCGTCAACTGCCAGCCGGTCTACGAGGTTTTCCCCGGCTGGACCGAACAGACCTTTGGTGTCACGCGCTGGGAGGCGCTGCCGCTCAATGCGCAGCGCTATCTTGAGCGCGTCCAGGAGTTCATCGCGACGCCGATCGCCATGGTCTCCACTGGTCCGGACCGCGACCACACCATCCTGCTCCGTCACCCCTACAAGGACTGAATGTCCGCTCCGATCACGCAAGGATTCAACATGCTCACCGATGACGGCAAACACCTGTATGTGTCCTGGGACGAATACCACCTGCTGACCGAAAAGCTCGCGATCAAGGTGCACCAGTCGGGCTGGGAATTCGACCAGATCCTCTGTCTGGCGCGTGGCGGACTGCGCCCGGGGGACGTGATGTCGCGGGTGTTCGACAAGCCGCTGGCGATCATGGCCACGAGTTCCTACCGGGCGGAAAGCGGCACCATCCAGGGCCGACTGGACATGGCGAAGTACATCACCATGCCGAAAGGCGAACTCGCCGGCCGTGTCTTGCTGGTGGACGACCTTGCAGATTCGGGTGTCACCTTGCAGGCGGTGGTGGACCGCCTGCGCGGCATGCCATCGATCCGCGAATTGCGCTCGGCCGT
Organism: Sphaerotilus sp.; assembly: GCF_034519685.1. Classification (GTDB taxonomy): domain Bacteria; phylum Pseudomonadota; class Gammaproteobacteria; order Burkholderiales; family Burkholderiaceae_C; genus Sphaerotilus. The sequence goes on from NZ_JAXHOF010000006.1 coordinate 2,041,974, forward strand.
GCTCTGGGTGAAGGGTGTTTCCTGCTACACGCCTGACTACTATGTCGAGTCGCTGCCGACGAGTCCATGGATTCACCAGCCGTTCGAGGAATACGACTCGATGCGACCGGATGCCTTGTCCCGCAAGCTGTCTGTTTGAAGGGTTGTCGAAAAAACCGCTGAATGAGAATTCAGCGGTTTTTTTGATGTGTCACCTTCAAGGGAAATAAAAAAGCCAGCTCGAAAGCTGGCTTTTCATGTTGGTGCCCAGGAGAGGACTCGAACCTCCACGGAGTTACCCGCTAGTACCTGAAACTAGTGCGTCTACCAATTCCGCCACCTGGGCTTTGAAATCCTGATTACGAACACAGACATGGATTTCATGTGCCTGTGCAAGTGACTGAATTCAGGGTATGCTGAATTCTATTGGTGCCCAGAAGAGGACTCGAACCTCCACGGAGTTACCCGCTAGTACCTGAAACTAGTGCGTCTACCAATTCCGCCATCTGGGCTTTCGCGCAGTCGTGAATTTTTTTCCCAACTGCGAAGAACGCTAGTGTAGCATCAGACATAAACCGAACGCAAGGATTTTCGTTGAACAACAGTACTTTGGCGAATGAAGCCGTTGGCACGGTGCAAGGACATCGGGATGGGCACGGCTTCGTCGTGGTCGATGGAGGTGATGTCGACATCTATCTGGCGCCTCAGGAAATGCGCGCTGTCCTGCACCACGACAGGGTGCGTGTCCGGGTCGTTCGCCTAGACCGCAAAGGCCGCCCTGAAGGGCGGGTGCTGGAGATCCTGGAGCGCCGCAAGGCGCCGATCATCGGCCGGTTGCTGCTCGAGAACGGCATCTGGGTGGTTGCGCCGGAGGACAAGCGGTATGGACAGGACATCCTGATTCCCAAGAACGCGACAGCCAGCGCAGAGGCTGGGCAGGTGGTGGCGGTCGAACTGACGGAGCCACCATCGTTGCACTCCCAGCCAGTGGGCCGGATCACCGAGGTGCTCGGTGACATCGACGATCCGGGCATGGAGATCGAGATCGCCGTGCGCAAATACGAAGTGCCGCACCGCTTTTCTCCCGAAACGCTGGCGCAGACCGGCAAGCTGCCGGACAAGGTGCGCGCGGCAGACATGAAGCACCGCGTTGACCTGACCGATGTGCCGCTGGTGACCATCGACGGCGAGGATGCGCGCGATTTCGACGATGCGGTCTATTGCGAGCCTGCCAAGGTGGGCCGCAAGAAAGGCTGGCGGCTGCTGGTGGCCATCGCGGACGTCAGCCATTACGTCAAGCCTGGTGATCCGCTGGACGACGATGCCTACGAGCGAGCGACCTCGGTCTACTTTCCGCGCCGTGTCATTCCGATGCTGCCGGAGAAGCTCTCCAACGGCCTGTGTTCACTCAACCCGAACCAGAACCGGCTGTCGATGGTCTGCGACATGTTGGTGGATGCCGACGGTGAGGTCACGGCCTACCAGTTCTACCCCGCCGTGATCTGCTCGCATGCCCGGCTGACCTACACCGAAGTGGCGGCCGTGCTCTCCAACACCCGCGGCGCCGAGGCGCAGCGTCAGGTGCACCTGGTGCCCCATCTGCTCCATCTGCACGAGGTCTACCGCCTCCTGCTCAAGCAGCGGGCCAGTCGCGGTGCGATCGACTTCGAGACCACCGAGACGCAGATCGTCTGTGACGACAACGGGCGCATCGACAAGATCATTCCGCGTGTGCGCACCGAGGCACACCGCTTGATCGAAGAGGCCATGCTGGCGGCCAATGTCTGTGCCGCTGACTTCATCCACGCCGGCAAGCATCCGTCGCTCTACCGTGTCCACGAGGGGCCCACGCCCGAGAAACGTCTGGCCTTGCAGAACTACCTGCGCAGTCTGGGGCTGAACCTGACCGTCAGCGACGAGCCGACACCGGGCGAGTTGCAGGCGCTGGCCCAGCAGACCCGCGACCGGCCGGATGCCACCCAGATCCATTCGATGCTGTTGCGCTCCATGCAGCAGGCCATCTACACGCCCTTCAACAACGGCCACTTCGGGCTGTCCTACAGCGCCTACACGCACTTCACCAGCCCCATCCGGCGTTATCCGGATCTGCTGGTGCACCGCGTCATCAAGGGCTTGCTGGCCGGGCGCAAGTACGGGCTGGTCGTCAAGGCCGCCGTGCCCGGTGCCGCGCTGCCGCCCAACCGTCGCCGTACCCCTGCGAAGGCACAAGGGGCCGCGCCGCGGGTCGAGGGCATTGCCCCGCGCGATCTGGAGGTCTGGGAGACGGCTGGTGCGCACTGCAGCGCCAATGAACGCCGCGCGGATGAAGCTTCGCGCGATGTGGAGGCCTGGCTCAAGTGCAAGTTCATGCGCGACCGGCTTGGCGAGGAATATGGCGGCACGATCAGCTCGGTCACGAGCTTTGGCCTCTTCGTGCAGCTCGACGAGCTCTATGTTGAAGGCCTGGTGCACATCACTGAGCTGGGCGGAGAGTATTTCCGCTATGACGACGTGCGGCATGAATTGCGTGGCGAGCGCACAGGCGTGCGCCATGCCGTCGGTGGTCGCATCCGGGTGCAGGTCAGCCGGGTCGACCTGGACGGACGCCGCATCGATTTCCGCCTGGTGCGCGATCCGTTGTCGCCTGTCGCCGCGCCGGCCCGCCCGGCGCGCGAGCGTCCGGCCAGTGCGCAGGATGAGCTGATGGCCATCCAGGAAGCCGACCGTGCGGTGCGCCGGGCTTCCCGCAAGTCGAGCGGGCGTTCGGCGGGGCCGCGTGCTGGCAAGACTGCAGGCAAGGTGGTGGGCAAGAGTGCCCCGAAGCCAGCCGGAAAGGCGGCAGGCAAGGCGGCCGGCAAATCCTCCGGCAAGCCGGCGGCCGTGCCAGCACAGACTTTCACCGAGGCGGCGGCGGATGGCTCCAGCCCTTCGCCGGCAGTGGACGGTCGCAAGCGCCGCAACAAGCGCTGAGGCCGTTCGGTCAGCTGTCCACCGTTGACGGAACCAGTCGACTGGCCACCAGCGTGCGGCCAGTCGGGCTGTGCCGCTCTGCCCGCAGGCCATGCTGGTGCACGGCGTGGCGGCTGGCCAGCTCGGCCGCGGACCATGCGGTCGACGGACCGTGGTCGGCCGCGGCCCCGGCCAGCTCGCTCCAGAGACCACCGATCCAGCCCGCCAGCACATCGCCGCTGCCGGGTGTGGCGAGTGCGGCGTTGCCGCTGGTGTTGATCCATGGAATGCTGTCCGGGCTGGCGGTCAGGCTGCCCGATCCCTTGAGCACGACCACCGCGCCGGTGCGGTCCGCCAGTGTCCGGGCGGCACGCAGGCGGTCGGACTGGATCGCGGTCGCACTGCAGTCCAGCAGCCTCGCGGCCTCCAGCGGATGGGGAGTGAGCACGGTGGGCTGGTGCCGGTCGCGGCGATGGCGCAGGCTGTCGAGCAGGTCGGCATCGTCGGCGATGGCATTGAGTGCGTCCGCATCCAGCACCAGCCTGGCTGCGTGCTGCAGGATTTCCGGCAGCACGGCCCGGATCGCCTGCCCGCCGCCACAACCGGCGACCACGGTCGCGGCTCGCAGCTGGCTTGCCTCGGGCGTGCCGGTCAGCATCAGCTCCGGATGCACGGGGTCCAGATGTGGTGCGGCCGGGTCGAGCAGGTGTGCATGCACACGACCGGCGCCGACGCTCAAGGCGGTCCGCGCCGCCAGCAGCACGGCACCTGCCATCGACGGTGCACCGCCGACCACGCGCACATCACCGAAACTGCCTTTGTGTTGCGCATGTCGCCGGATCGGCCAGACACGGTCGATCCCGGCGGCGCAGTGCAGCCAGGCCGACGGGGAGGGCGTGCGCGTGTGCAGCAGGTCCACGCCCAGGTCGTCCCACCAGACTTCCCCCGCCTGGTCGCGGCCGTTGGCGGTGAACAGGCCGGGCGCCATCGTCAGCAGGGCCAGTGTCCAGCGCGCCTGCACGCACGGTGCGTCCACCTGCAGCGCGCCCGTATCGCCGGGCAGCCCCGAAGGCAGGTCCACCGCCAGCACCGGTGCCGCGTGTCCGCGCAGCATCCGGATGGCCTCGCCCAGCTCGCCACTGGCCGGGCGTGTCAGGCCGCGGCCGAGCAGCGCATCGATGACCAGGTCGGAGTGCGACAGCGCGACGGCGTCCAGCCCCTCGACGATGTGGACGCCGGCCAGCTGGGCCTGCCGACGCGAGGCGGCGGCATCGGGCGGCCAGGCCGTGTCGCGTCCGAATGTGTGCAGCACGACCGAGCGACCGGCGCGGTGCAGGTGCAGCGCGGCCTCGAAGCCGTCGCCGCCGTTGTTGCCATGGCCGGCCAGCACGTCGATGCGCCGCGCGTTCGGCGCCAGCGCCATCGCCAGCCGGGCCACGCTCAGGCCGGCCCGCTGCATCAAGGTGTGCGGCGGCAGTGACTCGGCGGCCAGCGTGTCGATCGTGCGGGACGCTGCGCTGTCGTGCGTGGGCCACGGGCCGGGCGCGGTGGACAGCAGCGACGACACCCGGACGGGCGCATGGGTGCCGGGCAGGTGGCGGGCGGCGAGGGTGTCGGGGAGCGTGTTCATGCGGAGGCGGAGGCCCAGGCTTCGGGGGTGAGCACGGCGACACCGAGCGGGCGGGCGCGCCGCGCCAGGCGCCGCAGTGCGTGGTCCCGCGTCACCAGCCAGGGAGTGCGCCTTGCAATGGCCAGGTCGATGAAACACTGGTCGTCCGGGTCCGTGCAGCGCAGTCGCTCGCCGTAGGGCAGCGGGCCGGGCGCGTTCACCGGTTGCGCCCACGCCTGCACCATCGCCATCGCGGGCGCGTGCCGGTCTGACCAGCGCATCAGCGTCGGCAGGTGCAGCAGCCGGCCGAGCACATCGACCAGCTCCTCCTGCATCGCCGGGCTGACGATCCAGCGCACCTCGCCTTCGGTGACGGCCCGGCCGATCGCCAGGCCGCTCGGGTGCTCGAACACCAGCCAGTCGAGGACCACGTTCGTGTCGAGGATGATGTCAGTGCTCATCGGGCGGCGACTCCACGCAGTGGCGCCAGTGCGTCCTCCATGGCGAGCGCAGCGCCGAGCAAGGCGTCATCCCGTCCCCCCGTGGTCCACGCCATCAACCCGACCGGCGCCTCGCCCATCCGGTGGCACGGCAGGCTGATCGCGCAGCCGTCGAGCAGGTTGACGACCGCCGGGTTGCGCAGCAGCAGCGCGTTGACGCGGAAGAACTCGACTTCGTCGGCGACCAGCGGGGCCAGCGGCGGCGCGATCAGCGGCACCGTCGGGCTCAGCACGAAGTCCACGTCGGCCAGTTCGGTGACCATGCGCGCGATCCAGCGGGCGCGCAGGTCGTGCAGTCGCGCCAGCGCTGCTGGCGTGATGGTGGCGCCACGGCGGATGCGGGCGGCCACGCGCGGGTCGTACTGGTCGCCGCGTTCGGCCAGCAATGTCTGGTGCCACGCCCAGCTTTCGGCCGCGGGCAGGCCGCCGTCCTGTTGCAGCGCGGGCAGGTCGCTCAGCGCGGGCAAGGTCACGCGAGTGATCCGCGCGCCGAGGCAGCTCAGGTGGGCCAGCGCACGCTCGAAGTCCCGCGCGACCACCGGGTCCATCTGGTCCAGCAGCAGCGGCTCGACCACGCCGAAATGCCAGTCGGACAGCCGTCGCCGTTCGGGCTGGCAGGGCCGCGCCGACAGCACGGCATGCACCGCCACCGCGTCCTGCACCGTGCGTGTGATCGCGCAGCTCGTGTCCAGGCTCGGCGAGAGCGGGACGCTGCCTGCGTTCGGTGTGCGCGACTGGGTATTCTTGAAGCCGACCAGGCCGTGCAGCGCGGCAGGAATGCGGATGGAGCCACCCGTGTCCGAGCCGAGCGCGGCCCACGCCGCCCCCGTGGCCACCGACACCGCGCCGCCCGACGTGGAGCCTCCTGGTGCCCGCGGCACCGGGTCGACCGCGGCCATCACGGGGTTGACGGGTGTACCGTGGTGCGGGTTGATGCCGACGCCGGAGAAGGCAAATTCGGTCATCTGCGTGCGGCCGATCAGCACCGCGCCAGCTGCACGCAAGCGCGCCACTACCGGCGCATCGGCCGCGGCGGCGGGCCGGTCGGCGAGCACGGTGGAGCCCGCCGTCGTGACCTGCCCGGCCACGTCGAACAGGTCCTTGATGCTGACGATCCGCCCGTCGAGCAGGCCGAGAGGCCGACCCTCCTGCTGTCGCTGCGCGGCCTCGTTGGCTGCAACTTGCGCCCCTGGGGCGTCGAGGTGAACGAAGGCGGCGGAGGCTGCGCCACGGGCGATGTCGAGCGCGACATCGAGATCGGCACGCGGCCGGACTGGATCGAGGTGGTTCAAGGCTGCTACAATCTCGGGGTTTTTCCGATGCCGCTTCCTCAGCGGCGAGCTGTCCGGTGCATGGTGCGCCCGACAGGCCCGGTGTACGGGACGGAAGAATCAATCCCGAATCCGACTGGCTGAAGGTGTTGCGCCGAGTGCGGTGTTGACTGCGCACTGCGTGCAATTCGAGTCGGATTCTAGATCCAACCTTTGGAAATTCTGGAGTTAGTCATGTCCTTCACGATGCGTGAAATGCTGGAAGCCGGCGTCCACTTCGGTCACCAGACCCGTTTCTGGAACCCCAAGATGGCCCCGTACATCTTCGGCCACCGCAACAAGATCCACATCATCAACCTGGAAAAGACGGTTCCGCTGTTCCAGGAAGCCACCAAGTTCGCCCGTTCGCTGGCCGCCAAGCGTGGCACCGTGCTGTTCGTCGGCACCAAGCGCCAGGCCCGTGACATCGTCGCCGAAGAAGCGCAGCGCGCCGGCATGCCCTACGTCGACCAGCGCTGGCTCGGTGGCATGCTGACCAACTTCAAGACGGTCAAGGGTTCGCTGAAGAAGCTCAAGGACATGCAGGCCCAGGTCGAAGCCGGCCTGGAGTCGATGAGCAAGAAGGAAGGTCTGCTGTTTCAGCGCGAGCTGGCCAAGCTGGAAAAGGACATCGGCGGCATCCAGGACATGGCTGCGCTGCCTGACGCCATGTTCGTCATCGACGTCGGCTTCCACAAGATCGCCATCGCCGAAGCCAAGAAGCTGGGCATCCCGGTCATCGGCGTCGTGGACACCAACCACAACCCGGTCGGCATCGACTACGTCATCCCCGGCAACGACGACTCGGCCAAGGCGGTCGCGCTGTACGCCCGCGTGATGGCCGACGCCGTCCTCGAAGGCAAGGCCCAGTCGCTGAACGAAGTCGTCCAGGCTGTCGCGACCCCCAGCGCCGACGAATTCGTCGAAGTGAACGACGCCGCCTGAGCCCCTTCGGTTCGATGCGCAAGGGGCTGAGTTCAGCCCCTTTTTTTCAAGATTTGATGATCAGATTGATCTGAGGACACTGCAATGGCTGCAATTACCGCCAAGATGGTCGGCGACCTGCGTGCGAAGACCGACGCTCCGATGATGGAGTGCAAGAAGGCCCTGACCGAAGCCGAGGGCGACATGGTGCGCGCGGAAGAGATCCTGCGCGTCAAGCTGGGCAGCAAGGCCGGCAAGGCCGCCTCCCGCGTGACCGCCGAGGGCGTGGTCGCGGCTTCCGTGTCGGGCTCGACCGGCGCGCTGGTCGAAGTCAACTGCGAGACCGACTTCGTCTCGAAGAACGACATCTTCCTGTCCTTCGTGCAATCGTGCGCCGACCTGATCGTCGCGCACAACCCGGCCGACGTGGCCGCGCTGTCGGCCCTGCCGCTGGCGATGGAAGACTTCGGCCCGACGGTCGAGGACGTGCGCAAGGGCCTGATCGGCAAGATCGGCGAGAACATGTCGATCCGCCGCTTCAAGCGCTATGCGGACGGCGGTCAGCTGGCCCATTACCTGCACGGCGTGCGCATCGGCGTGATGGTCGAGTACACCGGTGATGCGGTCGCCGCCAAGGACGCCGCGATGCACATCGCCGCCATGAAGCCGGTGGCGCTGTCGTCGGCCGATGTGCCGGCAGCGCTGATCGAGACCGAGCGCCGTGTCGCCGCCGAAAAGGCTGCGGAATCGGGCAAGCCGGCCGACATCGTCGCCAAGATGGTCGAGGGTTCGGTGCAGAAGTACCTCAAGGAGGTCTCGCTGCTCGACCAGGCCTTCGTCAAGGCCGCCGACGGCAAGCAGACCGTGGGTGCCTATCTGAAGAGCACCGGCACCACCGCCGCAGGCTTCACGATGTTCATCGTCGGCGAAGGCATCGAGAAGAAGCAGGACGACTTCGCTGCCGAAGTGGCCGCACAGGTCGCTGCTGCCAAGGGCCAGTGATCGGCCGGCCGGTGTCGCCCTGCGGGGCGCGCTGGCCTACACTGGCGATCGTCCAAATTTCCGTTTCAAGGTCACCGCATGCCCGCTTACAAACGCATCCTTCTGAAGTTGTCTGGTGAAGCCCTGATGGGCGACGATGCCTACGGCATCAACCGCGCCACCATCGTGCGCATGGTGCGCGAGGTGCAGGAAGTCACCCAGCTCGGATGCGAAGTGGCGGTGGTGATCGGCGGCGGAAACATCTTTCGCGGGGTGGCGGGCGGTGCGGTCGGCATGGACCGTGCCACCGCCGACTACATGGGCATGCTGGCGACCGTGATGAACGCGCTGGCCCTGTCCGACACGATGCGCCAGGAAGGCATGACCGCGCGGGTCATGTCCGCCCTGAGCATCGACCAGGTCGTCGAGCCCTACGTGCGTCCGAAGGCACTCCAGTACCTCGAAGAAGGCAAGGTCGTCATCTTCGCGGGCGGTACGGGCAATCCCTTCTTCACCACCGACACGGCAGCTGCGCTGCGCGGCGCCGAGATCGGTGCCCAGATCGTGCTGAAGGCGACCAAGGTGGACGGCGTCTACACGGCCGACCCCAAGAAGGATCCGACGGCCACCCGCTACACGACCCTGACCTTCGACGAGGCCATTGGCCGCAACCTGGCGGTGCTGGATGCGACGGCGTTTGCGCTGTGCCGTGACCAGAACCTGCCGATCAAGGTATTCTCGATCTTCAAGCCGGGCGCCCTCAAGCGCGTCGTCCTGGGTGAAGACGAAGGAACGCTGGTCCACGTCTGACGGCGTCCGGGATCCAGCAGGAGCACCACGATGAGCATTGCCGACATCAAGAAGAACGCCGAAGCCAAGATGGCCAAGTCCATCGAGTCCTTCAAGAACGAACTGCAGAAGATCCGCACTGGCCGTGCCCACCCGGGCATCCTGGACCAGGTGCAGGTCGAGTACTACGGCTCGATGCTGCCGATCAGCCAGGTGGCCAACGTGTCGCTGATCGACGCGCGCACCATCAGCGTGCAGCCGTGGGAAAAGAGCATGGCCAAGCCGATCGAGAAGGCCATCCGCGAGTCGGACCTGGGCCTGAACCCGTCGTCGCTGGGCGAACTGATCCGCGTGCCGATGCCCGCACTCACCGAAGAGCGCCGCCGCGACCTGACCAAGGTCGTGCGCAATGCGGGCGAGGACGCGCGCATTGCTGTGCGCAACCTGCGCCGCGACGCCAACGACCAGGCCAAGCGCCTGCTCAAGGACAAGCTGATTTCCGAGGACGAGGAACGCCGCTCGATCGACGACGTGCAGAAGCTCACCGACCGGGTGATCTCCGAGATCGACCGTCTGGTGTCGGCCAAGGAAGCCGAAGTTCTGGCTGTCTGAGGCAGACTGCCGTGGCTGACAACGCGAAACGCATTCCCCGCCATGTGGCCGTCGTGATGGATGGCAATGGGCGCTGGGCCAACAAGCGTCTGATGCCACGCATCGTCGGTCACAAGTACGGTGTGGATGCGCTGATCGGCTGCATCAACACCTGTGCCGACCGCGGCATCGAGTTCCTGACGGTCTTCGCCTTCTCGTCCGAGAACTGGAAGCGGCCCGAGGACGAGGTGTCCGGACTGATGAATCTGGTGATGACGGCCGTGGCCAAGTACCTGGCGCGGCTGTCGGACATCGGTGTGCGCATCCAGATCATCGGTGACCGCGCCGCGGTGTCGGAGAAGGTCCGTGGCGCCTGGGAACACGCCGAACGGGTGACGGCGGGCAACACCCGCATCACGCTGACGGTGGCGTTCAACTACGGTGGCCGCTGGGACATCGTGCAAGCCTGTCAGCGTGCGGTGGCGGATGGTGCGCGGCCGGAGCAGATCGACGAGGCATTGCTGTCCAACTACATGGCCATGTCCTACGCGCCCGATCCGGACCTGTTCATCCGCACGGGCGGCGAGGTCCGCATCTCCAACTTCCTGCTCTGGCAGGTGGCGTATTCCGAACTGTATTTCACCGATTGTCTGTGGCCGGATTTCGACGCCGCGGAGATCGACAAGGCCCTGGCCGACTACGCTGCCCGTGACCGCCGCTACGGCGGCGTGAAGACCGACGTCTCGTCCAGCGGACAGCGCATCACGCTGGCGCCAGACGCCTGAACCTCCTGTCGCCATGCTCAAACAGCGCATCATCACCGCAGTGCTCTTGCTGCTGGTGCTTCTTCCGGCGCTGTTCGCGCAGGCCATCTGGCCCTTCGCGCTGCTCACGCTGGTGATGGTCGCCGCGGCGGGCTGGGAATGGGCGCGGCTGAATGCCTATCCCGGTACCCCCGCACTGCTGACCGGATCGGTGGTGGCCGCCGGTGCCGCGCTCCTGTGGCAAGCCGGCTGGATCGGGCATACGCCTGGCGTCCTGTGGGCGCTGGCGATGCTGGTCTGGGTGCTGGGTGGCGCACTGGTGCTGCACCGTGGTGTCGCCGCCTGGCCGCAGACGCCCGCCTGGTTGCGGCTGGTCGGGGGCGTGCTGCTGCTCTGGCTGGCATGGCTGGCCATCGCCGAAGGCAAGGCGCGCGGCCTCAATTTCCTGCTGTCGGTGTTCTGTCTGGTCTGGATGGCGGACATCGCGGCCTATTTCAGTGGCCGTGCGTTCGGCCGGCGCAAGCTCGCTCCCGCCATCAGCCCCGGCAAGAGCTGGGAAGGTGTCTTCGGCGGGATGGTCGGCGTGTTGCTGCTGGCCCTGGTCTGGATCGCCGTCGACCAGCGCGCGGCCGTCGACAGCCCGAGCCTCTACACCGCATTGCTGCAGCGCTGGGGCTGGCCGGGTCTGCTGTTGTCCTGTCTCTTCCTGTCGAGTCTGAGCGTCGTGGGGGATCTGTTCGAATCGCTGGTCAAGCGCAGCGCCGGAGCCAAGGACAGCAGTGCGCTGCTGCCCGGCCACGGCGGCGTGCTGGACCGCATCGACGCGCTCCTGCCCGTGTGTCCGCTGGCCCTTGCCTTGGTACTTGCATGACCGAACCTGTTTCCGCTGACTCCGGCGCACTGCGCCAGCGCGTGACCGTGCTGGGCTCGACCGGCTCCATCGGCACCAGCACGCTCGACGTGCTGTCGCGCCACCCGGACCGCTACGAGGTGTTTGCCCTCAGCGCGCACAGCCGGGTCGAGGAACTGGCTGAACAGTGCCGCGTCTGGCGCCCGCGGTTCGCGGTGATGCCGACGGCGGAGCTGGGCCATGCGCTGGTCGATCGCCTGCGCACGCTCGGTGTGCCGACCGAGGTGCTGGTCGGTCCGGCCGCGCTGGAAGAGGTGGCGGCCCATCCGGAGGTCGACAGCGTGATGGCCGCCATTGTCGGCGCTGCAGGGCTGCCGCCGTGCCTGGCTGCGGCCCGCGCCGGCAAGCGCCTGCTGCTGGCGAACAAGGAGGCGCTGGTGGTCGGCGGCGAGCTGTTCATGCGCGCCGTGGCAGAGGGCGGGGCGCAACTGCTGCCCATCGACAGCGAGCATTCCGCCATCTTCCAGTGCCTGCCTGAAGACCGATCGACCTGGGCCCAGCGCATCGACCACATCGTGCTGACGGCGTCCGGTGGCCCGTTCCGCGACCGCGACCCGAAGACACTGCGTGACGTGACACCGGACCAGGCCTGCGCCCATCCGAACTGGGTCATGGGCCGCAAGATCTCGGTCGATTCGGCCACGATGATGAACAAGGCGCTCGAAGTCATCGAGGCCCGCTGGCTGTTCGACCTGACACCGCGGCAGGTCAAGGTGGTGATTCACCCGCAGAGCATCATCCATTCGATGGTGGTCTGCCGCGACGCCTCGGTGCTGGCGCAGCTCGGCACGCCCGACATGCGCGTGCCGATTGCCTATGGCCTGTCGTGGCCTGCGCGCATCGAGTCGGGGGCCTCGCAGCTGGACTTCCTGTCGCTCAAGCCGCTGACCTTCGAGCCGGCGGACGCCGGGCGTTTCCCCGGTCTGCAGCTGGCTTGGGCGGCGCTGGAGGGCGCGCCGGGGAGCACTGCGGTGCTGAACGCCGCCAACGAGATCGCCGTCGAGGCCTTTCTGGCGCGGCGCCTGCGTTTCGACCAGATCCATGCCATCAACGCCGAGACGCTGGCGCGCATCGTGGTTCCGGCGAATGCGACGGCGTCGGTGGCGGGCTTGCTCGACCTGGACCAGTCGGCCCGCCGTCTGGCCGCTGAACTTGTCGGGCACCTCGGCGTCTGACCCGGCATGACCACGCTCCTCGCTTTCCTTGTCACCCTCGGGATCCTGATCGTCGTGCATGAGTGGGGCCACTACCGGGTGGCCCGTGCCTGCGGCGTCAAGGTGCTGAAGTTCTCCATCGGCTTTGGCCCGACGCTCTGGAAGCGGCAGGTCGGTGAAACCGAATGGGCCCTCAGTGCGCTCCCGCTCGGTGGTTTTGTGCGCATGCTGGACGAGCGGGAAGGGCCGGTGGCGCCGGACGAGGTGCACCGGGCCTTCAACCGCAAGTCGCTGCGGCAGCGCTCCGCGGTGGTGGCGGCCGGGCCTGCAGCGAACCTGGTGCTGGCGGTGTTGTTGTATGCCGCCTCGTCCTGGATCGGCACGCAGGAGCCGCGGGCGGTGATCGGCTCGCCGGTGGCCGACAGCCTGGCGCAGCGCGCCGGTCTGCAGGCGGGGGAGTGGGTGCGTCGCTGGAGCCCCGCGGAATCGGAGTCCTGGCAGGATGTGGCCTCGCTGACCGATCTGCGCTGGCAGCTCACGCGGGCGGCGCTGGACGGTCGGGATCTGAGGCTGGATGTCATGGGCAGCAGCGGCAGCGGCCACCGGGAGGTGGTGCTGGCGCTGTCGGGCCTGCAGGCTGGCGATGCGGACGCCGAACTGGTGCGGCGCATCGGGCTGGTGTCGCCGTATTCGGAGCCGGTGATCGGTGACGTCAAGCCAGGGGGGGCGGCGTCGCGCGCCGGCTTGCAGGCGGGTGACCGCGTGCTGCGGGTCGATGGCCGTCTGGTGGCCGATGCAAGCAGTTTGCGCGCCTTGATCCGGGTGTCGGGCGAGCAGGCCGATCCGCTGCCGCAGTCCTGGCAGATCGAGCGTGGCGGCCAGACCCTGTCGCTGGTGGTCACGCCGATGCGTGTCGAGGACGGTGCGCAGCGCCTGGGGCGCATCGAAGCGGTTGTCGGCAGCCGGCCACAGATGGATCTGGTCAGCTTGGGCTGGGCTGAAGGCCTGCTGCAGGGCGTGGAGCGCACCTGGGACATGGCCGTGCTGTCGCTGCGCATGTTCGGCCGGATGCTGATCGGCGAGGCGTCCATCAAGAATCTCAGCGGCCCCCTGACCATCGCCGACTACGCCGGACAGTCGGCTGAACTGGGTCTGGCCTACTACCTGGGGTTTCTGGCGGTGGTGAGCGTCAGCCTGGGGGTGCTGAACCTGCTGCCGCTGCCGATGCTCGACGGGGGACACCTCCTGTATTATCTGATCGAGGGTGTCACCGGACGGCCGATTTCCGACCTCTGGACCGCCAGACTGCAACGTGGTGGTTTCATGGTGATCCTGCTCATGATGTCGCTCGCCCTCTACAACGACGTGGCCCGTTACCTGGGCCTGCACTGACCGCATGCGCGTACCCGCCTACCCCTTTGCCTTCTCCCCCCGTGCCTGTGCCATTGCGGTGCTGGCGGTGTCCGCGGCCATGCCCGCGCTGGCGGTCCAGCCCTTCGTGGTCAAGGACATCCGTGTCGAAGGTCTGCAACGGGCGGAAGCGGGCACCGTATTCGCCGCCTTGCCCTTCCGGGTCGGTGACACCTACAGCGACGAGAAGGGCGCTGCTGCCCTGCGCGCCCTGTTCGCCACCGGCCTGTTCAAGGACGTGCGCATCGAAGTGGAGGGGCAAGTGGCGGTGGTGGTGGTCGAGGAGCGTTCGGTCATCGCCAACGTCGACTTCACCGGCACCAAGGAATTTGACCGCGAGACGCTGATCAAGGCGCTCAAGGACATCGGCGTCGGCGAAGGCCAACCCTTCGACAAGGCGCTGGCCGACCGCGCCGAGCAGGAACTCAAGCGCCAGTACCTGACCCGCAGCCTGTACGGTGCCGAAGTGGTCACCACCATCACGCCGGTCGACCGCAACCGGGTCAATGTGACCTTTGCCGTGACCGAAGGCGGCGTGGCACGCATCCGGGACATCCGCATCACCGGCAACGAGGCCTTCTCCGAAGGCACGCTGCTCGGTCAGCTCGACCTGACCACCGGCGGCATGATGACCTGGTACACCAAGAGCGACCGCTATGCGCGGACCAAGCTCAACGCTGACCAGGAAACCCTGCGGGCCTGGTACCTGAACCGTGGCTACCTCGAATTCAACGTCGAGTCCACGCAGGTGGCGATCTCGCCCGACAAGCAGGACATCTCGATCACCATCAACATCAAGGAAGGCCAGCGCTACACCGTCACCGGCGTCAAGCTGAGCGGTGACTTCCTGGGCAAGGAAGAGGAGTTCAAGGCGCTGGTCAAGATCCGCCCCGGCGAGCCCTACCGTGCCGAAGACGTCGCCACCACCCAGAAGGCCTTCACCGACCGCTTCGGCCTGTTCGGCTACGCCTTCGCGAAGGTGGACCTGGTGCCCCAGATCGACCGCAACACTGGCCGTGTACAGATCGTGCTGAACGCCGAGCCGGGTCGCCGGGTGTATGTGCGCCGCATCAATGTGTCGGGCAATACCCGCACACGCGACGAAGTCATCCGCCGCGAGCTGCGCCAGTTCGAGTCGGCCTGGTACGACGGCCAGCGCATCAAGCTCTCGCGCGACCGCGTCGATCGCCTGGGCTATTTCAGCGAGGTCGATGTCGACACCAACGAGGTTCCCGGCACCTTCGACCAGGTCGACCTGACGGTCAACGTCAAGGAAAAGCCCACGGGCAGTCTGCTGCTCGGTGCGAACTTCTCCAGCGCCGACAAGTTCTCCTTCACCGGCTCGATCAAGCAGGACAACGTCTTCGGTTCAGGCAACTACCTGGGCATCGAACTCAACACCAGCAAGTCCGCGCGCACCCTGGTGCTGTCGAGCGTCGATCCCTATTTCACCCGTGACGGCATTTCGCGTTCGCTCGACGTCTACTACCGCACCAACAAGCCGCTGAACAGCCAGGGCGAAGCCTACGAGCTGGTCACGCCGGGCGCCGCGGTCCGCTTCGGCGTGCCATTCTCCGACTACGACACGGTCTTCTTCGGCATCGGCGCCGAGCGCACCACCATCCGCTCGGCCACCGCGCTGCCGGAGAATTTCTACCGCTACCGTGCTGCCTACGGCCAGTCGAGCACCTCGATTCCGCTCACGCTCGGCTGGCAGCGCGACGGTCGTGACAGCGCGCTGGTCCCCACTGACGGGCGTTACCAGCGCATCAACCTGGAGTGGGGCGCCTTCGGCGACACCCGCTACCTGCGCAGCAACTACCAGCTCCAGCAGTATTTCCCGCTCAGCAAGAAGCTCACCCTCGGCCTGAATGCCGAGATCGGCCACGGCGTCGGACTGGGTGGTCGGCCATTCCCGATCTTCAAGAATTTCTATGGCGGTGGTCTTGGTACCGTGCGCGCCTTCGACCAGAACTCGATGGGGCCTGTCGACGTGACGGGCGCCTACCTGGGCGGAACCAAGCGCATCAACCTGAACAGCGAGCTGTATTTCCCCTTCCCGGGCACTGGCAACGACCGCACGCTGCGCTTCTTCGGTTACGCCGATGCCGGCAACGTCTGGGGCGACAACGAGACGCCGACGTTGGCCTCGTTCCGCACCTCGGTCGGTCTGGGCCTGTCCTGGATCTCGCCGGTCGGCCCCCTCAAGCTCAGCTGGGGGCAACCCATCCGCAAGTTTGCTCAGGATAGAATCCAGCGCTTCCAGTTCCAGATCGGTACCGCATTCTGATGATGACTTCCTTCCTACGTTCGCTGACCGCCAAGGCCCTGTTCGCCCTCTCCACCAGCGTGGTTGCCACGGCGACGCTTCTGGCGTCTCCGGCGGCGATGGCGCAGGAATTCAAGATTGGCTATGTCAACAGCGACCGCATGCTGCGTGACGCGGCACCCGCCAAGGCCGCACAGGCCAAGCTGGAAGTCGAGTTCGGCAAGCGTGAGAAAGACCTCAACGACGCTGCGGCACGCCTGAAGACGGCCGCCGACAAGTTCGAGAAGGACCAGGTCACCCTGGCCGAATCCGAGCGCAGCCGCCGGCAACGTGATCTCGTCGAGCAGGAGCGTGACCTGCAGCGCAAGCGCCGCGAGTTCCAGGAAGACCTGAACCAGCGCAAGAATGAAGAACTGTCGGCTGTGGTCGAGCGCGCCAACCGCGTCATCAAGCAGATCTTCGACTCGGAAAAGTACGACCTGATCCTGCAGGATCCGGTGGTGTTCGCAGGCCCCCGCGTGGACATCACCGACAAGGTGATCAAGGCGCTCAACGCCTCGCCTGCGCCGGCCAAGTGAGCCCCGTCTTCTCCGTGCGTCTGCACGAGGTGCAGGCGGCCCTCGGGGGAGATCTGGTCTCGAACGACGGTGCCGCATCACCCGGTGACCGGCTGGTCCACCGCATCGGACCGCTTGACAGCGCCGATGCCACGACGATCGCCTTCCTGTCGAATCCTCGCTACCGTGCGCAGCTGCAGGAGACGGGCGCCGGCTGTGTCATCGTGGCGCCTGCGGTGCAGGACGGCGTGCGTGCCGGCTGTGTGGCGCTGGTCACCCCGGATCCCTATCTCTACTTTGCCCGCCTGACCCAATGGTGGGCTGCTCGTACGCGTGCGGCAGCGCCGGTCGGTGTGCATTCCAGCGCCGTGGTGGCGCCGGATGCCGTCCTGGGGCAGGGCGTTTCCATCGGACCGCTGGCGGTGGTGGAGTCCGGTGCGGTGATCGGCCACCACGCCGTGGTCGGCGCCCATGCCTTTGTGGGTGCTGGCGTCGAGATCGGTGAAGCCAGCCGGCTGGCGCCCCGCGTGACGCTGATGCCGGGCACCCGCCTCGGTGCGCGCTGTCTGCTGCACAGCGGTGTCGTCATCGGCGCCGACGGCTTCGGCTTCGCGCCCACCCAGGGCCGCTGGGAAAAGATCGAACAGCTCGGCGGCGTGCGCATCGGCGACGACGTCGAGATCGGTGCTAACACCTGCATCGACCGCGGTGCCTTGGACGACACCGTGATCGGCGCAGGTGTCAAGCTCGACAACCTGATCCAGATCGGCCACAACGTGCAGATCGGCGACCACAGCGCGATGGCCGGCTGCGTCGGCATCGCTGGCAGCGCGCGCATCGGCAGCGGCTGCACGGTGGGCGGAGGCGCGATCGTGCTGGGCCATCTGGCTCTGGCGGACGGCGTGCACATCTCCGCCGCCAGCGTCGTGATGCGCTCGATTGCCAAGCCGGGGCAGTACAGCGGGGTCTTCCCGCTCGACGACAACGCCTCGTGGGAGAAGAATGCCGCCACGCTGCGGCAACTGCACACCTTGCGCGACCGCCTGCGCGCCCTCGAAAAGAAGATGACACCATGACCACGACGCCGATCCTGCCCGCCGACACGACCGAGACCCCCGCTCCGGTCCTGCTCAAGATGGACATCCACCAGATCCTCAAGAAGCTGCCGCACCGCTACCCGATCCTGCTGGTCGACCGCGTGCTGGAGATCGAGCTGGGCAAGCGCATCAAGGCGCTCAAGAACGTGTCCATCAACGAGCCGATCTTCCTGGGCCACTTTCCGCACCGTCCGGTGATGCCGGGCGTGATGATCCTGGAGGCGCTGGCGCAGGCGTCGGCGCTGCTGTCGTTTGCCACGATGGGCGAAGACCCGGGCGAGGACACGGTGGTGTATTTCGCGGGCATCGACGGCGCACGCTTCAAGCGCCCGGTCGAGCCGGGCGACCAGCTCATCCTCGAATCGACGCTGGAGCGCGCCAAGGGCGGCATCTTCAAGTACAAGGCCCGCGCCACGGTCAACGGCGAACTCGCCACCGAGGCCGAGCTGATGTGCACGATGCGCAAGATCGCCTGACCGACCCCCGGCCCAGCGCATGACCAGCATCCACCCCACCGCGATCATCGACCCCGCGGCCCGCCTGCACCCCTCGGTCGAGGTCGGCCCCTACTCGATCATCGGCGCCCATGTCAGCCTCGGTGAAGGCACCCGCGTCGGCCCGCACTGCGTGATCGACGGCCACACGACGATTGGCCGCGACAACCGCTTCTACCCGTTCTGCGCGATCGGCTCCGATCCGCAGGACAAGAAGTACGCGGGCGAGCCGACCCGGCTGGAGATCGGCGACTGCAACACCTTCCGCGAGTCCTGCACCGTCTCGACCGGCACGACGCAGGACGAAGGCGTCACCCGCATTGGCGACGACAACTGGCTGATGGCCTATGTCCACATCGCCCACGACTGCCGCATCGGCAGCCACACCATCATGGCCAACGTCACCACGCTGGCCGGGCATGTGCAGGTGGGCGACTGGGCCATCATCGGCGGCCTGACCGGCATCCACCAGTTCAGCCGCGTCGGCGCCCACGCGATGGCCGGCTTCGCCTCGCGCATCGCGCAGGACGTGCCGCCGTTTGTCATGGTCGCGGGCAACCCCTGCGAGGCGCACGGCTTCAACCAGGAAGGCCTGAAGCGCCGTGGTTTCAGCGCCGAGCGCATCGGCATCGTCAAGCAGATGTACCGCGCGCTCTACCGCAAGAGCCTGACGCTGGAGGCGGCCAAGGCCGAGATCGAGGCGCTGCTCGGCACCGTGCCGGATGCGGACGGCGAGGTGCGGCGGATGCTGGACTTCCTGGCGCACGCGCCCCGCGGCATCGTCCGCTGAACGCGGTTTGACACCATGAACACGACCGATCCGCGCCTGGCGCTGGTGGCCGGCGAGGCGTCGGGGGATCTGCTGGCTGGCCTGTTGCTGGGCGGGCTGAAGCAGCGCTGGCCCGCGCTGCAGTCCGCGGGCATTGGCGGGCCGCAGATGGCGCGCCACGGCTTCGAGGCGTGGTGGCCGTATGACCTGCTGGCGGTGCACGGTTACAGCGTCGAGCTGCTGTGGCGGCTGCGCCGGCTGTTCGCGATGCGCACCGCGCTGGGCGACCGGCTGCTGAAGGAGCGCCCGGACGCGTTCATCGGGGTCGATGCACCGGATTTCAACCTCGGTCTCGAAACGCGCCTGAAGAAGGCGGGGATCAAGACGATCCACTTCGTCAGCCCGTCGATCTGGGCCTGGCGCGGCAACCGCATCCACAAGATCCGGGCGGCCGTGGACCATGTGTTGTGCCTGTTCCCCTTCGAGCCCGAGCTGTACCAGCGTGCGGGCATCGCCGCGACCTATGTCGGCCACCCGCTGGCGGACGCGATCCCGATGGAAGTGCCCCGCGCGGCGGCCCGCGCCGCGATGAACCTCGCCGAGGACACCACTGTGATCGCGCTGCTGCCCGGCAGCCGGCGCAGCGAGATCCGCTACATCCTGCCGAGCCTGCTGGGGGCGGCGGCGCTGCTGGCCAAGGAGCGACCGGGGCTGCAGTTCGTGCTGCCGGCGATGCGCGGCGTGCGCGATCTGGTCGATCCGCTGGTGGCGAAGTTCGCCGGGCAGATCGACTTGCAGGTGACCGACGGCCGCTCGCACGAGGCGCTGGCCGCCTGCGACCTGACGCTGATCGCCAGCGGCACGGCCACGCTCGAAGCCGCGCTGTTCAAGCGCCCGATGGTCATCACCTACAACATGCACTGGCTGTCGTGGCTGCGCATGAAGCGCATGGCCTACCAGCCCTGGGTGGGGCTGCCGAACATCCTGTCGCGCGGCTTTGTCGTGCCCGAGTTGCTGCAGGACTCCTGCACGCCCGAGGCGCTGGCCCAGGCCGCCGGGCAATGGCTGGACAGCCCCGCGCGCTGCGAGGGCGTGCGCCAGCGTTTCACCGAACTGCACCACCTGCTGCGCCAGGACATGGCGCGACGAGCCACCGATGCCATCGCGCAGATCCTCGGCCGCTGAGCCGCCGCCCTTCATCAGCGAGCAGTTTGCGCTGAGCTTCGACCGCCCCGGCCTGATCGCGGGCGTGGACGAGGCCGGGCGCGGGCCGCTGGCCGGGCCGGTCGTGGCCGCGGCCGTGATCCTCGACGACCTGCAGCCCATCGCTGGGCTCGCCGACTCGAAAGTGCTCACGGCGAAGCGGCGCGAGCGCCTGTTCGACGAGATCCGCGCCAAGGCGCTGGCCTGTTGCATCGCCGAGGCGACGGTCGAGGAGATCGACCAGCTCAACATCCTGCACGCGACGATGCTGGCGATGCGCCGCGCCGTCGAGGGGCTGCGGCTGCGGCCGGTGAAGGTGCTGGTCGACGGCAACCGCATCCCGACGCTGCGCATCCCCGCCGAGGCCATCGTCAAGGGCGACGCCAAGGTGCAGGCCATCTCGGCGGCGTCGATCCTCGCCAAGGTCCACCGCGACCACCTCTGCGCCGAGCTGCACGCCCGCTTTCCCCACTACGGCTTCGATGTCCACAAGGGCTACCCGACCGCCGCCCACCTGTCGCTGCTGCGCGAACACGGCCCCTGCGAGCAGCACCGCCGCTCCTATGCGCCGGTCCGTGCCGCCGCCTTGCTGCACACGCCCGCACACCCGACCCGATGAAAGAACCTCGCCACATCACCTCCCGCAGCAGCCCGCTGGTCAAGGATCTGCGCCGGCTCGCCCAGGAGCCGGGCGCGTACCGCAAGCTCGGCCTCGTCTGGCTGGAGGGGGATCACCTGTGCCGCGCCTTCCTGGCACGCGGCGGGCGGCCTCGGCAGGCGGTGATCGGCGCGAGCGCCTGGCTGCAGCCCGGCCCGCGCGAGCTGGCGCTGCAGGCCGCCGAGATCAGCGTGCTCGACGACAGCCTGCTGCCCGAGGTCAGCTCGCTGGAGTCGCCCGCGCCGATCGGCTTCCTCATCGACGGTCCCGCCAAGGGACAGGCGCCGCTGGCCGGTGTGGCCACCGTGGTGCTGGACCGGCTGCAGGATCCCGGCAACGTCGGCACCATCCTGCGCAGCGCGGCCGCACTCGGCGTGAAGCAGGTGCTGACGATGAAGGGCAGTGCCGGCCTGTGGTCGCCGAAGGTGCTGCGCGCCGGCATGGGCGCGCACTTCGCCTTGCATCTGGTCGAGGGCGTGATCGTGAGCGAACTCGACTCGCTCGGCGTCACGCTCATCGCCACCAGCTCACACGCGGCGCAGGCGCTGCATGAGCTGACGCTGCCCGCGCCCTGCGCCTGGGTCTTCGGCCACGAAGGGCAGGGCGTCGCCGAGCCGCTGATGCAGCGCTGCGGCCTGACGGTGCGCATTCCGCAGCCCGGCGGCGAGGAGTCGCTCAACGTGGCGGCGGCAACCGCCATCTGTCTCTACGAATCGGCGCGGCAGGGGCTGGCCTGATCCTGGGGTCTCCGCCGTCACCCCAGCGTCTCGCCCGCAAAGCCCACAAGGTTGCGCGCCGCGCGACTGAACTCGATCCCGACCAGATGCACAGGCTCGCCCCGGCCGAGGTACTTGTCGGCGTAGCCCATCGCCTTGATCTGGCGCAGCGCCTCGCCCGTGGCGTTCGGGCCGTCGATGACCTTGAACTCGAAGACGAAGACCTGTTGCTGGAACAACAGGGCCATGTCGATGCGGCCGTGGTTGGTCGAGTCCTCCAGCCGGATGTCCAGGCCCAGCGCGGCGAAGTGGCTGTAGAAGACGCTGGCGTAGTGGCCTTCGAAGCCGGCCAGTGGGTTGTTGCGGTACCAGTCGTGCGGGATGCTTGCGAACAGGGCGTGCAGGACGCCTTCGAGCGCGGGCAGGTTGCCGGTCTTGAGGGCTTCGACCAAGCGCGACCGACCCACAGCCAACGAGGAGGCCGGCACCCCGTAGACGGGCAGCAGCACGTTGTTCAGGCTGGCCTCGACTTCGCGGTTCGGGTAGCCCAGCGTGTACTGCCACTGCCCGAGCACCAACTCCTGCGTGTCGTGGATGGTGAGGTAGCCGGTCTGGAACAGCAGGGCTTCGGTGCTGAGGTGGTCCACGTCGAAGGTGGAAAGGAGTTCGTCATCGCTGTAGAGGCGGCTCAGGTCGGGGGTGAAGCACTGGCGCTCGGCGAGCAGGTCGATGAGGAAGGTGGGGGTGCCGGTGCGGAACCAGTAGGGCTGGAACTCGCGGTTCTGGAACAGCAGCAGCAGGTCGAAGGGGTTGTAGACACGCGTGCCGCGCCAGTTGTAGCCGTTGTACCAACGCCGGACCTGCTCGCGGTCCAGCCCCGGCAGTTCGGGGGCGAAGACGGTGTCCACGTCCTCGTCCGTGTAGCCGCACAGGGCGCTCCAGCGGGGCGTGAGGGTGATGTCTTGGAGGTGGTTCAACCCGGAAAACAAGCTGACCTTGCTGAACTTGGACACGCCGGTGAGGAAGACGAACTTGAGGTGCTCGTCGGCGTCCTTGAGCACGGAGTACAGGCTCTGCAGCGCATCCCGGATGGCGCGGGCGATCTCGGGGCTGGCGAGGTTGTCGAGGATGGGCTTGTCGTATTCGTCGATCAGCACGACGACGCGCTGGCCGTGCCGCTGGCGCGCCAGGCGGATGAGGGCGGCGAAGCGGCCGGTGAGGGTCTGGGCGCTGCCGAGGGTGTCCAGGCCGAGCCGTTCGCGGTGCTCATCGAGCATTTCGGCGATGCGCTGCTCCAGCTCGGCGCGGTCGCGCATGCGGCCCCCGCCGAAGCTGATGCGGATGACGGGATTGGGCCGAGACCAGTCCCAGCGCGAGTCGGCCGCCAGACCAGTGAACAGCGCCCGGTTGCCCTCGAAGAGTTCCTTGAGGGTATCGACGAGCAGGCTCTTGCCGAAGCGACGCGGGCGGCTGAGGAAGAACGCCTTGCCCGAGGCGACGAGGTCGCAGACCAGCCCGGTCTTGTCCACGTAGTAATGGCCTTCCTCGCGCAGTTCGCGCAAGGTCTGGAGGCCGATGGGCAGCTTGCGGCGGGGCGGGGGTGAAGCAGTGGTGGCGTCATGCAGCGTGTCCATGGCCACGATCATGACGCACCGCCGCGTGGATCGGGCTGCCCGTCAGTAAATCAGTCGGTCCGGCCGGATGTCGCGCAGGATCGTCGTGGCGATCTCCTCGATCGACTTGTGGGTCGAGGACAGCCAGGCAATCCCCTCGCGCTTCATCATCCGCTCGGCCTCGTTGATCTCGGCGCGGCAGTTCTCCAGCGCGGCGTACTTGCTGCCCGGGCGGCGTTCGTTGCGGATCTGGCTCAGGCGGTCGGCGTCGATGGTCAGGCCGAAGCACTTGCGCTTGTGCGGCTTGAGCATGGTGGGCAGGCTGTCGCGCTCGAAATCCTCGGGGATCAGCGGGCAGTTGGCGGCCTTGATGCCGTGCTGCATCGCCAGGTACAGCGAGGTCGGCGTCTTGCCGCAGCGGCTCACGCCCACCAGGATCACGTCTGCCTCGGCCAGGTTGCGCGCCGACTGGCCGTCGTCGTGGGCGAGCGAGAAGTTGATCGCCTCGATGCGGTCGTGGTATTCCTGACTCTTGGCCACATCGGAGAAGCGGCCGACACGGTGGTTGCTCTTGAGGCCGAGTTCGACCTCGATCGGCTCGACGAAGGTGCGGAACATGTCCAGCACCAGGGCGTTGGTGCAGCGCGTCAGCCGCTCCCGCACCACTTCGTTGGCCAGCGTGATGAACACGATGGGACGCACGCCTTCTTGCCCGGCGACGGTGTTGATCTCTTCCACCACCAGGTCGGCCTTGTCCTCCGAATCGATGAACGGCCGGCGCACATGGCGGTGACGGGATGGAAACTGGGCGAGGATGGACTTGCCGAAGGTCTCTGCGGTGATGCCGGTGCCGTCGGAGACGAAGAAGACTGTGCGATTGGGCATGGGTTCTGCGTGTTGGCGCGTAAGGGTACAGATGAGGTACATCATAGGCCGCGTCACCCTTAGAATCTGCGCCAACACGCCGATCCGTCATGCGCCCCTCGACACCCCTCACGCACGCACAACATCCAGAAAGCGGATGCGTGTCGAGCCGCGCCCCTCGCCGCCAGCGCCCCGATGCGCGCCCAGGGATCACCGGATCGGCTCCAGGTTTTTTACATCATGGAGCTTTGTCATGTCTTCTTCCCCTCTGGCGACCGCCCTGGTAGTTCCCTTCGAACACCTGCGCATGACCGACGTCGACACGGTCGGCGGCAAGAACTCTTCCCTCGGTGAAATGATCAGCCAGCTCGCGGCCTCCGGCGTGCGCGTGCCGGGTGGTTTCGCCACGACCGCCCATGCGTTCCGCGAGTTCCTGACCGCGAGCCACCTGACCGAGAAGATCAACGCCCGCCTCGACGCGCTGGACACGGACGATGTGCGCGCGCTGGCCGAAGCGGGGGCCGAGATCCGCGGCTGGGTCGAGTCCGCGCCGTTCCCGGCCGACTTCGAGGCGCAGATCCGCGCCGAGTTCGACAAGCTGACCGCCGGCAACCCCGGTGCGTCGTTTGCCGTGCGCTCCTCCGCCACCGCGGAAGACCTGCCCGACGCTTCGTTTGCCGGCCAGCAGGAGTCCTTCCTGAACGTCGTCGGCATCGACGCCGTGCTGCACAAGATCCGCGAAGTCTTCGCGTCGCTCTACAACGACCGCGCCATCTCCTACCGCGTCCACAAGGGCTTCGCGCACGCCGACGTGGCCCTGTCGGCCGGCATCCAGCGCATGGTCCGCTCCGACCTGGGCGCGGCGGGCGTGATGTTCACGATGGACACCGAGTCCGGCTTCCAGGATGTCGTCTTCATCACCTCCAGCTACGGCCTGGGCGAGACGGTGGTGCAGGGCGCCGTGAACCCGGACGAGTTCTATGTCCACAAGCCGACGCTGCGCAACGGCAAGGCCGCCGTGATCCGCCGCAACCTGGGCTCCAAGCTGATCCGCATGGAGTTCGCGACGCCCGAGGAGAAGGCCGCCACCGGCAAGCTGGTGCGCACCGTGGACACGCCGCCCGAGATGCGCAACCGCTACTCGCTGACCGACGCCGACGTGACCGAACTGGCCCGCTACGCGCTGATCATCGAGAAGCACTACGGCCGCCCGATGGACATCGAGTGGGGCAAGGACGGCGGCGACGGGCAGATCTACATTCTGCAGGCGCGTCCCGAGACCGTGAAGAGCCAGATGGCCGGCAAGGTCGAGCACCGCTACAAGCTCAAGAGCAGCACCGACCGCACCATCCTCGCCGAAGGCCGCGCCATCGGCCAGAAGATCGGCACCGGCCCGGTGCGCCTGGTCCACTCGATCGCCGAGATGGGGCGCGTGCAGCCCGGCGATGTGCTGGTCACCGACATGACCGACCCGAACTGGGAGCCGGTGATGAAGCGCGCTGCTGCCATCGTCACCAACCGTGGCGGGCGTACCTGCCACGCGGCCATCATCGCCCGTGAACTGGGCATCCCGGCGGTGGTCGGCTGCGGCGATGCGACCGAGCACCTGAAGGACGGCCAGCTCGTCACCGTGGCGTGCTCGGAAGGCGACACCGGCTTCATCTACGACGGCCTGCTCGACATGGAGGTCAGCGAGGTGCAGCGCGGCGAGCTGCCGTACTCGCCGGTCAAGATCATGATGAACGTGGGCAACCCGCAGCTCGCGTTCGACTTCTGCCAGATGCCGAACTCGGGCGTGGGCCTCGCGCGCCTCGAATTCATCATCAACAACAACATCGGCGTCCACCCGAAGGCGATCCTCGACTACCCGAACATCGACTCCGACCTGAAGAAGGCGGTCGAGTCGGTGGCGCGTGGTCACGCCAGCCCGCGGGCGTTCTACGTCGACAAGCTGGTCGAAGGCATCTCGACCATCGCCGCGGCCTTCTGGCCGAAGCCGGTGATCGTGCGCCTGTCGGACTTCAAGTCCAACGAGTACCGCAAGCTGATCGGCGGCAGCCGCTACGAGCCGGAAGAAGAGAACCCGATGCTGGGCTTCCGCGGCGCGGCGCGCTATGTGAGCGCCGAGTTCGGCGAGGCGTTCGCGATGGAGTGCGAGGCGATGCGCCGCGTGCGCGGTGACATGGGCCTGACCAACGTCGAGATCATGGTCCCGTTCGTGCGCACGCTGAAGCAGGCCGAGCGTGTGGTCGGCATGCTGGCGGACCAGGGACTCAAGCGCGGTCAGGACGGGCTGCGCCTGATCATGATGTGCGAGATCCCGAGCAACGCGATCCTGGCCGAGCAGTACCTGGAGTTCTTCGACGGCATGTCGATCGGCTCGAACGACCTGACCCAGTTGACGCTGGGCCTGGACCGCGACTCGGGTCTGGAGATCCTTGCCGCCGACTTCGACGAGCGTGATCCGGCGGTGAAGGCGCTGATCGCCCGGGCGATCGCCGCGTGCCGCGCGCACGGCAAGTACATCGGCATCTGCGGTCAGGGCCCCAGCGACCACCCCGACTTCGCTGACTGGCTGGCGCAGGAGGGCATCGTGTCGATCTCGCTGAACCCGGACTCCGTCGTCGAGACCTGGCAGCGCCTGGCCAAGCGCTGACCGAGACCCGCCGCCGCAGCCCGCCACGGCTGCGTCGCTCCTCCGCTGCTGCAGCCCACCGGTTCCGGTGGGCTGTTTGTCGTGCGCTGCTTCACCGGGCCTCGGGGGGGCGTCTCGGTGTCAATCCTGTAGCGGGGCTGACAGCAGCTGCGCACAATGCACGCCTGAGGTGACCGAATGCACGAACACAAGCCGCAAGCGCGCCAGAAAAGAAGCTACTGGCAACGGGTATGCCTGTGGACTGCACTGGGGTTGGCGCTGTGGCTGGGCGTCACCTTCGGTGTGGCCTGGTGGGCCCACGCGATGGACGCCTGGCGCGTCGGCAGAATGCCTGCCGGCTACTGGTGGGCCACGCAGGGCGCGATCGGTGTCTATCTGCTGATCATCGTGGTGCATGGCTGGTTGATGGACCGGCTGGAGCGCGAAGTGCTGACCGAGGCCGACCGGCACCATGGCTGATCCGGTGCTGGGGGCGTCGGAAGAAACGCGGGTGTTCACGCGGGTGCTGTCCCGCCGCTACGGTTTTTACACGCTGGGGGTGCTGGTCTTCATTCTGGGCCTGGGGGTGCTGGAGCGGATGGGCTGGCCGCGCAGCTGGATCGGCGGCACTTTCCTGATCGCGACCGTGGTGGTGTACGCCGCCATCGGCCTGATGTCGCGGACGACCGACGAGTCCGAGTACTACGTGGCGGGTCGGCGTGTGCCCGCGGTCTTCAACGGCATGGCCACCGCGGCCGACTGGATGTCGGCGGCGTCCTTCATCGGTACTGCGGGGGTGCTCTACCTGCAAGGGTTTGCCGGGCTGGCCTACATCCTGGGCTGGACGGGTGGCTATTGTCTGGTGGCCTTGCTGCTCGCGCCGTACCTGCGGCGTCTGGGCTGCTTCACGATTCCCGAGTTCCTGGGTGCCCGCTATGGCGGCGAGTTGCCGCGGCTGGTCGGCGTCGTGGCCGTGGCGCTGGTGTCCTTCGTCTACGTGGTGGTGCAGATCTACGGCGTCGGGCTCATCACCTCGCACCTCACCGGCTTCAGCTTCGACATCGGCATCTTCGTCGGTCTGGGCGGTGTGCTGGTGTGTTCCTTCCTCGGCGGCATGCGGGCGGTGACCTGGACGCAGGTGGCGCAGTACATCATCCTGATCCTGGCGTACCTGACGCCGGTGGTCTGGATGTCGCTGAACCAGACCGGGAGTCCCTTCCCGCTCTTCTCCTACGGGCAGCAGCTCGAACACGTGACCCAGCGCGAGGAAGTGCTGAAGAAGGACCAGGCCGAGCTGACCGTGATCCGTCAGCTGCAGGTCCGTGCCGACGACGCGCTGCGCAAGCTCGATGACGTGCGGCAGGCGATGGTCGACGATGCCGAAACCCTGGCGGCACAGGTCAAGGCGCTGCAGGCCGGGGATGCGGCACCCGCGCAGGTGCAGCAGGCGGAGCGGCGTCTGCTGAGCCGCCCGCAGACCGAAGCCGAGGCCCGTGCCGCCTACCAGCAGGAGTATGACGACGCCCGCCAGCGCGCCCTCCCGCTGGGAGGCATGCCGCCGCAAGCGCAGCCGATCGCCGCAGGCAATCCGCAGGGGGATGCAGCCGCCCGCGAGGCCTACGAGGTCGGTCGGCGCAACTTTCTGGCGCTGGTGCTGTGCCTGATGCTGGGCACGGCGGCGATGCCCCATGTCCTGACCCGCTACTACACGACCCCGTCGGTCAGCGAAGCCCGCCGATCGGTCGGCTGGTCGCTGTTCTTCATCGCCTTGCTCTACCTGGCGGCACCGGCGCTGGCCGTGATGGTCAAGTACGAGGTGTTCACCAATCTGGTCGGCATGCCCTTCGACGAGCTGCCGGGCTGGATCCGCCGCTGGTCCAAGCTGGACCCGACCCTGGTGTCGGTCGAGGACATCAACGGGGATGGCCTGCTGCAGCTGGCCGAGCTGCACCTCGGCGGTGACGTGATCGTGCTGGCTGCGCCGGAGATCGGCGGCTTGCCGCTGGTGGTGACCTATCTGGTGGCCGCCGGCGGTCTGGCTGCGGCGCTGTCCACGGCGGACGGGCTGCTGCTGACCATCTCGAACGCCCTGTCCCACGATCTGTACTACCGGCTCGTCAACCCGCGCGCGCCTGCCATGCGGCGCGTGATGCTGTCGAAGTTCCTGGTGCTGGTCGTGGCGCTGGCGGCGGCGTTCATCGCCTCGATGCGCTTCGCCGACATCCTGCAGTTCGTCTCTGCGGCCTTTTCCCTCGCGGCCGCAACCTTCTTTCCCGCCTTGGTGCTGGGAATCTTCTGGCAACGCGCCAACCGGACCGGTGCGGTACTGGGCATGCTGTCCGGGCTGGGCGTGTGCAGCTACTACATGGTCACCAACCACGAACTGCTGCGCCGTCTGTTCGGTGTCACCCGGCCCTTGCAGGACTGTGCGTGGTGGGGCATCGAGCCGATCGCGGCAGGGGTCTTCGGCGCGCCAGCCGGGGCACTGGTCCTGGTGATTGCCAGCCTGCTGTCGCGTCCGCCGGGGGCCGCCGAGCAGGCCGTGATCGACCGCTTGCGCACGCCGGGGTGGTCCTCGCGCTGAGCCGTGGAGACGCACCCTGCAAACGCGCTATAATCACAGGCTTTTCTCTTGCTGCACCCGTTTCTTGACGCGACAGGGCAGCTTCCGCAACCGGAACCCATGAGGAGTCTCCATGCGTCATTATGAAATCGTGCTGCTGGTCCACCCCGACCAGAGCGAACAAGTTCCAGCCATGCTGGAGCGTTACAGGACGCTGGTGGCCGCGTCGGGTGGTCAGATCCACCGCGTCGAAGACTGGGGTCGCTTCCAGTTGGCTTACCTGATCAACAAGCTGGCCAAGGCGCACTACCTGTGCCTGAACATCGAATGCAGCAAGGAAACCCTGGCTGAAATCGAGACCGGCTTCCGCTTCAACGACGCAGTCCTGCGCCACCTGACGGTTCGTCGCGACAAGGCCGAAACCGGCCCGTCGTCGATGATGAAGCGCGTGGAAAAGGAAGAAGCGCGCAAGTCGTCGTCCCAGCAGGAAACGAGCAACTGATGATGGCAGACGCCCGTCACGTCCCGATGGTCAACCAGGTGCTGCTCGCGGCCCAGGTCATCGAGCGTGCGGCGATGCGCTACACCCCGGCCGGTCTGCCGGCGCTGGATGTGCGACTGGCTCACGCCTCGCAGATCGAGCACGCCGGACACCCGAGGCAGGTCAGCGTGGAAATCCACGCGACCGCCCTGGGCGACACGGCCCGCCAGCTCGAAAGGCTGGCGATCGGCGAATCCGCGGTGTTCCACGGATTCCTGGGCAAGCAGCGCAGCGGCAAGGGCGTCATGTTCCATGTCAGTCAGCTCGACACCAGTCCCAACGTTCCAGTATTGACTTAGGAGGTTGTCATGCCCCCGCCACGTGGTAAGTTTTCCAAGGACCGCAAGGTCAAGCGCAACCAGCAATCCCTGCTGTTCAAGCGCAAGCGTTTCTGCCGCTTCACCGTCGCCGGTGTTGAATCGATCGATTACAAGGATCTCGACATCCTGCGTGATTTCGTCGGCGAGAACGGCAAGATCACCCCGGCCCGCCTGACCGGCACCCGTGCGATCTACCAGCGTCAGCTGACCACCGCGATCAAGCGTGCGCGCTTCCTCGCGATGCTGCCGTACAGCGACCAGCACAAGGTCTGAGGAGTCCGGTATGCAAGTGATCCTGCTCGAAAAAGTGGCCAACCTCGGCACCCTGGGTGACGTGGTCAAGGTCAAGGACGGCTACGCCCGCAATTTCCTGATCCCGACCGGTGCTGCACGTCGTGCCACCGAAAAGGCCATCAAGGAATTCGAAGTCCGCCGTGCCGAACTCGAAAAAGTGCTGGCCGACAAGCTGGCTGCCGCTCAGGCCGAAGGCGAAAAGCTGGCTGGCAAGACCGTGACGATCGCCCAGAAGGCCGGCGTCGACGGCCGCCTGTTCGGCTCGGTGACCAACGCCGACGTCGCGGAGGCCCTCAAGGCTTCCGGTTTCGTCGTCGCCAAGTCGCAAGTCCGCATGCCCAATGGCCCGCTGAAGGTCGTTGGCTCGCAGACCGTGGCCGTGGCCCTGCACCACGACGTCGTGGTCGATGTGACCGTGGCAGTGGTGGGCGCGACGGACTGAGTCCAGTCCTTGCGCCCGCACCGTGCTTGCCACGGTGCTTCTGAAGGCCGGCTCATGCCGGCCTTTTCATTTGGTCTGTCCACGGCCCCGCCTCCCGACCTATCATCGAGCGATGTCTTCTCTGTCATCCGGATCCATGATGCCGTCCTCCCGGGGCGGTGACGACGAGGTGGCGCGCCTGCGCGTGCCTCCCCACTCGGTCGAAGCTGAGCAAAGCGTGCTGGGCGGCCTGTTGCTCGACAACAGCGCCTCCGACCGCGCCGGTGACCTGCTCACCGACAACGATTTCTACCGCTACGAACACAAGCTGATCTACGCGGCCATCATGGCCCTCATCAGCGGCAACAAGCCCGCCGACGTGATCACGGTGTTCGAGCACCTGCAGAGCCTGGGCAAGTCCGACGACGTGGGCGGTCTGGGCTATCTGAACGCGCTGGCCAACAGCGTGCCTGGCGCCGCCAACCTGCGCCGATACGCCGAGATCGTCCGCGAGCGCGCCATCCTGCGCAAGCTGGTGGAGACCAGCGACGAGATCGCCACCAAGGCGCTGAACCCGCAGGGCACGCCCGTGTCCATCATCCTCGACGAGGCGGAGAGCAAGATCTTCAAGATCGGCGAAGAGGGCTCGCGCAACAAGCAGGGCTTCCATTCGCTCGACAACCTCGTCGTGTCGCTGATCGACCGGGTGCAGGAACTCGCCGACAGCGGCGCCGGTGACGTGACTGGCGTTCCCAGCGGCTTCATCGATCTGGACCGGATGACGGCGGGGTTTCAGGGAGGGGATCTGATCATCCTGGCGGCACGGCCGTCGATGGGGAAGGCGCAGCCGCTGGAGGCCCGGGTGCGCACCCGCGGTGGCTGGAAGGCGATGGGCGAATTGGCGGTGGGTGACGCGCTGGCCTCTGTGGATGGCTGGCCGTCGATCGTCACTGGTGTCTACCCGCAGGGCGTTCGTCAGGTCTACCGAATCACGTGCTCGGATGGTCGATCGACCGAGTGTTGTGCGGAACATCTCTGGCGCGTGTCTTCGCGGTACTGGAAGGCGCCGCGGGTCGTGTCTACAGCCGACTTGATCGGCCTGCTTCGGTCCAAGCGCCACCAGTCCCGACTCTGGATTGACCGAGCCAGTGGCGACTTTGGACACCATGATCCATTGCCCGTGGATCCCTGGGTACTCGGCGCGTTGCTGGGGGATGGCGGACTCTCGGGCACAGGCAGCATTCGATTCTCGACGGCGTCCACCCAGATGTGCGCGCTGATGTCGGCGCGGGTTGGCGACGGCATGGTGATGACCGAGGCTGGAGGCTACGACTACCGGATCGTGCGACAGGACCGCGGCCATGTCGCAGGCTTGACTGGTACGCAGCCGAATCCCTTGCGCCTGGCGTTGGAGTCGCTTGGTGTATCTGGCCTGTCCAGTGCGCACAAGTTCGTGCCTCGCAGCTATCTGGAGGCCCATCGGGACGCTCGTCTGGATGTGCTGCGCGGGCTGCTCGACACCGATGGCTGGGTGGAGCAGTGGGGCAGCATTCGCTTTTCGACGTCGAGCCGGCAACTGGCCGACGATGTGGCGGAACTGGTGCGTTCGCTCGGCGGCTGGTGCTCGATCACGGCCAAGCAACCGCATTTCACGAACGCGGCCGGTGAGCGGGTGCCAGGATTGCCGGCCCATGTCTGCCACATCAGCCACCCGGAACCGCAGAGCCTATTCCTCCTCTCGGAAAAGCAGGCCCGTGCGCCAGCGGCCTGGACGCGACAGAAGCGCCTGACCATCACCTCGATCGAGCCGACCCGCGAGACTGCCTGTCAATGCATCTCCGTCAGCCACCCTGACCGGCTGTACATCACCGACCAGGACATCGTCACCCACAACACGGCCTTCGCGCTCAACATCGCCGAACATGTCGCCGTCAAGGAGCGCAAGCCGGTCGTCGTGTTCTCCATGGAAATGGGTGCGTCCCAGTTGGCGCTGCGGATGGTCGGCTCGCTCGGGCGCATCGACCAGCAGCACCTGCGCACCGGGGCGCTGAACGATGACGAGTGGGGGCGCCTGTCCGAGGTGCTGGACCTGCTGCATGGCGTGCACCTGTTCATCGACGAGACGCCCGCGCTGACGCCGGGTGAGGTGCGGGCGCGGGCGCGTCGACAGGCGCGGCAGTTCGGGCAGCTCGGCCTGATCGTGGTGGACTACCTGCAGCTCATGAGCGGCTCCGGCTCCAGCAGCGGTGAAAACCGGGCGACTGAGATCAGCGAGATCTCGCGGGGTCTGAAGGCGCTGGCCAAGGAGCTGCAATGCCCCGTGATCGCCTTGTCGCAGCTCAACCGGTCGGTGGAGACACGGACCGACAAGCGGCCGATGATGAGCGATCTTCGCGAATCTGGTGCTATCGAGCAGGATGCAGACGTAATTATGTTCATCTACCGAGATGATTATTATAACAAAGAGTCCAAAGAGCCCGGTGTCGCCGAGATCGTCATCGGCAAGCAGCGGAACGGCCCGGTCGGCACGGTGAAGCTCGCCTTCATGAAGCCGCTGACCAAGTTCGAGAACCTGGCGCCCGGGAGTTACGGTGGCGAATATTGAGCCCGTGATGCAGTCCGCACCGAACCTTCGGTGGTGAGGCTGCGCGGCGCGGTAAAGTGCGACGCCTTGCATTTGCCTTGCATTTCGTAACCGGACAACAGGATCGATTTCATGAAGACCAAGCCCGTATTGACGCTGGACGACACCCGCCGCATCGCCCAGGCCGCTGAAGCCGAAGCATTGCGCAACCAGTGGGCCGTGACGATCGCGATCGTCGACGATGGCGGCCACCTGCTGTGGCTGCAGCGACTGGATGGTGCCGCGCCGCTGTCGGCCCACATCGCACCGGCCAAGGCCCATACCGCGGCGCTCGGCCGCCGAGAGTCACGTGTCTACGAAGAAATGATCAACCAGGGGCGGGTGTCCTTCCTGAGTGCGCCTGTGGTGGAGGGGCTGCTGGAGGGCGGTGTGCCCATCGTGGTGCAGGGTGTCTGCGTCGGCGCTGTGGGTGTGAGCGGCGTCAAGTCGAGCGAAGACGCGCAGGTCGCACGCGCTGGCATCGCCGCGCTCGCGGCAGGAGCCTGAGGCGTGTCGGGGCCGGATGTCGAAGTCCAGGTGCTGGATCCGCGTCTGCAGGCATGGGGTTTGCCGCGCTACCAGAGCGAGCAGGCCGCGGGCATCGACCTGATCGCCTGCCTGGACGCTCCCCTGGAGGTCTTCCCCCAGGCGCAGGCGCAACTGGTGCCGACGGGGCTGGCCTTGCACATGAACGATGCCGGGTTCTGCGCACTGATCGTGCCGCGCTCCGGGCTCGGGCACAAGAAGGGGTTGGTGCTGGGCAACAGCATCGGTGTCATCGATGCGGACTACATGGCCCAGTGCTTTGTCAGTGTCTGGAACCGCAACCCGACCGGAGAGCCCATCGTGATCCAGCCAGGCGACCGGATCGCGCAGATGCTGTTCGTGCCGATCCTGCGGCCGCGGCTTGTGCTGGTGGACGAGTTCTCGGCCAGCAGCGAGCGGGGTATGGGTGGATTCGGTTCGACCGGCGTGGGCAGCACGCCGGGGTGAACGGGCCGTGAGGGCAGGGCGTGTGGGTCAGTGCAGGGTCGTGCCCGGAGGCATGACGCTGAACAGGCCGCCTTCGCCCTCGCCATCGCCGACGCTGCCCTGGGCGATCTCGGCTTCGGTGGCCTCGCGCACGCCGCGGACCTCCAGCTGGAGCACGAGCGCCACACCGGCCAGCGGATGGTTGCCGTCCAGCACCACATGGGTGTCGTACACCTCGGTGACGGTGTAGAGCATGTCCGTCGGCATGTCGGGCGTCGCGCTGCCCGGAGGCGGTCCCTCGAACTGCATGCCAGGCGAGACTTCGTCCGGAAAGATGCTGCGTTCCTCGAAGAACACCAGTTCGGCGTGGTAGTCGCCGAACGCATGTTCCGGCTCCAGATGGAGCGTGTTCTGGTAACCGACGCCCTGACCGGAGAGAACCTCTTCGACCTTGGCGAACAGGTCGTCGCCCCCGAAAAAGAACTCGACGGGTTCGCCAAGATCGTCGATCAATTGGCCATGGGTGTCTTCGAGTCGCCAGGTCAAGCTGACGACGCAAGGGGCTGATATCTGCATGGGCGACATCATCGCATGCGCGCGCGCCCGCGAGCACTGGCCGGCGGGCCGGCACAATGCAGGGATGAGCTCATCTACCGGACCTGAACTGCGGCTGCACCCTGATGTTGCCGTCCCTCCACTCGACCAGCCCGCCGTGTTGCTGGGTGGTCTGAGTCCCTGCGACTTCATGCAGAAACACTGGCAGCGCACGCCGTTGCTGGTGCGCCAGGCTTTGCCTGGTGTCCAGCCGCCGCTCACGCGTGCGGACCTCTTCAAGCTGGCCGAGAGCGAAGAGGTGGAATCCCGCCTGGTGACCCGCCGCGGTCGAGGTCCGGACGAGATCTGGCACCTGGAGCGTGGTCCTCTGCCCCGCCGTCGCCTGCCGGCGCTGAAGCAGCCGGACTGGACCGTGCTGGTCCAGGGGCTGGATCTGCACCTGCCGAGTGCCCAGGCACTGCTCGCGCAGTTCCGCTTCATTCCGCAGGCCAGGCTGGACGATCTGATGGTCTCCTGGGCAGCGGAAGGGGGCGGTGTGGGGCCACATTTCGATTCCTATGACGTGTTCCTGATCCAGGTCCAGGGTCAGCGCCGCTGGCGCATCGGACGCATGCCGGACGCCCGGCTGCGCCCGGACCTGCCCGTCAAGATCATCGAGAACTTCCAGCCCGAACAGGAGTGGGAGCTCTCTCCTGGTGACATGCTGTACCTGCCGCCTGGCTGGGCGCATGACGGCGACGCGGTGGGTGGCGAGTGCATGACCTGCTCGGTCGGGTTTCGGTCGCCCATGCGCTCCGAGCTGGCCCGTGAGACCTTGCTGCGGCTTGCCGACGCTGCAGAGGACGAGGGGGACGAAGGCGTCCGGCCTGTCGTGTATGCGGATCCAGGGCAGTCGGCGACGACAGCGCCCGGGCGGATCCCGGCCGAACTGGTCGAGTTCGCTGCGGATGGTCTTCGGCGTGTCCTTGAAGAGGCGGGTGCGCTGGAGCGTGCCCTGGGGGAGTACCTCAGCGAGCCCAAGCCGACTGTGAGTTTCGAGTTCGGTGATCCGCTGCCCGCTGGCAGTGGTGTGGTGCTGGATGCCCGCAGTTGCATGCTCTACGACGCGCACCATGTCTTCATGAACGGAGATTCGTGGCACGCTGCCGGGGAGGATGCACAGGTGCTGCAGTTGCTGGCGGATGCACGTCGGCTGGATGGCAACACCGTTTCAGCAGCCAGTGCGGCGGTGCGTGGTTTGCTGGAACAGTGGTGTGACGATGGCTGGATCCATCCGATGTCGTAGCGCCAATGACACACTTTGGTGCGATGCGCAAGCGAGAAAGCCAGTACGTTTGCACCGACAAGGTACGATTGTGGGCACAAAGGGACTCGTTCGCACAGCCAGTATCTGCTGGCTGGCTGCGGTGAGCACCTGAAGTCGAACCGGGAACGTAAGAAACCGAGTTGGTTTCGTTATGTATAATGGAAGGCTGGGTATGGAAATGCTCGAGCTTTTCGTGCCCGCGAAGGCGCTTGATGACTGGATGCTTCGAAAGCAGCTCGTCGGAGAGCCCGTCAA
This sequence comes from Sphaerotilus sp., assembly GCF_034519685.1. Classification (GTDB taxonomy): domain Bacteria; phylum Pseudomonadota; class Gammaproteobacteria; order Burkholderiales; family Burkholderiaceae_C; genus Sphaerotilus. The sequence goes on from NZ_JAXHOF010000006.1 coordinate 2,078,569, forward strand.
TTACCGGTAATTGTTAGACTCTTTGACTGAGGAATAAAGCATGAACAAGTCGCTCCTGATGGCCGCCGTGATCGCCGCTGTTGCTCTGGCCGCCTGTGGCAAGAAGGAAGAAGTCGCTGCTGTCGCAGCCCCTGCCGTTGAAGCCGCCGCTTCGATGGCTGCTCCGGCTGTTGACGCTGCTGCCAGCGTTGCTGACGCTGCCTCCGGTGCCGCTGCCGCTGTGGTGGACGCCGCTTCCGGCGCTGCTGCTGCCGTGGCCGATGCTGCTTCGGCCGCCGCCGACGCCGCTTCCAAGTAAGCTAGCGACCGCGCATAAAAAAGCCGCCTCAGGGCGGCTTTTTTTCGTCCAGGCGGTGCTGAAACTCAGCGTAACTCGTTGACGAGCAGATTGGCGATATTGCGCGCACCGTCATCCCCGGCGGGCTGACCTTTGTCGTCGAGTATGGCGACCGAGCTGGAGGCGCTGTTGTCTGCCGTCAGTTTCAATCGGTAGCGGGTGCCTTGCAGGTCTTCCTTGCGCGCACCGGAGAATACCCGGGAGAAAAACCCCGGCTCTTCCATGCCCGTCAGTTTGGGATCGACGTAGCGCACCAGATAGGAGTTCTGTGTGCGGTCGCGTTCTTCGACGGTGAAGCCGCTGCGGTCCAGCGCCAGTCCGACCCGGCGCCAGCTGCGCTCTGCACTGTCGTCGATCTGCAACGCTGTTCCACTCGTCGGTGTCAGCAGCCGCGCTCTGGCCGGGCCAGTCGCCACCGCGCCGATGGTGCGTGCCGCGGCCTCGACCGCCTTGGGGTCGCCGGCCTTGCCACCCGTGTCCACCCCTGACAGCCGAAGCATCAGCCGCGCCAGCATCTCTGCCTCCAGGCCGGAATCGGTGGGTCGGTTCTGCCAGCGCAGAGACTCGCCGCCGCGGTCGACCGAGCCTACCTGCTCGACACCGCGATGGCTGATGTAGATCTCCGTGACCTCGCCATTGCGCTCGACCCGCGTGCGGAAGCGGTCGCGCTCGCTGGTGTCGCGCAGCTTGTCAAAGACCTTGCCAACCGTGCGGCTGATGATGTCGTTGGGCAGCTTGGCGCGGTTCTCGCTCCAGTCGGTTTCCATGATGCCGACCTGGGGCGTGTCCGTGACCAGCGAGAAGCCGTTGTCCTGCCAGAACGTGCGCAGCGTGCCCCAGAGCTGGTCCGGCGTCTGGCGGACGACGAGCCAGCGCTGGTCACCCGCCCGCTCGACACGGATGTCGGCACTGGCACGCGGCATCACCGCCACTGCGCCCGCGCCAGGCTGTGGCGAGGATTCCGTCGTCTGCATCGCATTGGCGCTGACCGTGCCCCCGACCGGCGGCTGGTAGCGGGGGTCGTTGGACAACTGGGTCAAGTCGGGCGGAACCTGCAGCGTCGGCGCAGGGGTGGAAGAGGCCGAGCGGTAGTCGATCTTGCTCGACGTGAACGAGTCTGACACGGTCGTGCAGCCACCGAGGCCGCAAGCGATCAGGGCCACCGCCAGTGAGGTGCGCATGGGATGGCCTAGGGGCATCATCGGGTTGCTTTTCATCTCAGAGCAGGCCGGCTTCACGCATCGCGCCTTCGAGCGGCGCGACCAGGCTGTCGGACATCGGCACCATCGGCAGACGCAGTGCGCCACCACACAGGCCCAGGCGCTGCATCGCCCACTTGACCGGCACGGGGTTCGGTTCAGCGAACAGCAGCTTGTTCAGCGACAGCAGCTTGAAGTGGATGTCGCGGGCGGTCTTCGCGTCACCCGCCACTGCCGCGCGGCACAGGTCGGCCATGGCGCGCGGAGCGATGTTGGCCGTGACGCTCACGTTCCCCTGGCCGCCCATCAGCATCAGTGCGATGGCCGTGCCGTCGTCACCGGAGTAGACGCCGAAGCCTGTCGGCGCGTGCTTGATCAGCCAGCAGGCGCGCTCGATGTTGCCGGTGGCTTCCTTGATGCCGATCACGCCGGGCAGACTGGCCAGACGCAGTGCCGTCTCGGGCAGCATGTCTGCAACGGTCCGGCCGGGCACGTTGTAGAGCATCACGGGGATGTCCACGGCTTCCGTGATGGCCTTGAAGTGCTGGAACATGCCTTCTTGCGAAGGCTTGTTGTAGTAGGGCACGACGCTGAGCGTGCAGTCTGCGCCGACTTCACGGGCGAACTTCGACAGTTCGATGGCTTCGCGGGTCGAATTGCCCCCGGCGCCGGCCATCACCGGCACGCGGCCGGCGGTCTGCTCGACGGCAACGCGGATGATCTCGCAGTGCTCTTCCACCGACACCGTGGGCGATTCGCCGGTGGTGCCGACGACGCCGATGCAGGCCGTGCCTTCGGCGATGTGCCAGTCGATCAGGCGGCGCAGGCTGGGGTAGTCCACGCTGCCGTCTTCATGCATCGGCGTGACGAGTGCGACGATGCTGCCAATGATGGGGTTCATGTGCAATAGTCCTTGTGATCTCGGGATTCTAACTGCCGTGCAACGGCCACCGTTCCGGCTTGGCTGACGTGTCGGCGAGGGGCTGGCGCACGGCGGCGATGCGTTGCACGAAGCGCGGCGGTGCGTCGAGAAAACCGTCCTCGTAGGCAATGACCCGCAGCGCCGGGCGCACCATGTCCAGCAACTCGCCCGGCTGCAGCAGGAAATCGGGTCGCGACGGCTTGCCTACGCTGGCGTTGCCGTGTGCGAAGGTCTCGTAGAGCAGCACGCCGCCCGGGGCCACACTGGCGATGATCGTCGGCATCAGCGGGCGCCAGAGGTAGTTCGTGACGACGACGGCGTCGAACTGGCGGTCCGGCAACGGCCAGGGACCGTGTTCGATGTCGGCCAGAACGACCTCGGCGGCGATGCCGTGCAGCGTGGCCAGGGCGGTGGCGTCCCGGTCGACTGCCACGACCCGTGCCCCACGCGCCGTGAGCCAGCGCACATGGCGGCCGCTGCCGCAGGCAAGGTCCAGCACGCGGGCGCCATGGTCCGGGTTCGGGATCAGGCCTGCGTGGCGTCGGATCCAGTCGGACGGGTTCGGATGCGGGTTCAGGTGTGTGCTCAGAAACAGCTCCACAGGCGGTTGCCCAGATCGACGATGAGCGCTGGCTGGAGATAGGCCGCGAACACCAGTGCGAGCGCTGCCGCCGCCATGGCGCCGACCAGCCACTGGCGCACGGGGGGCCTCATGCCGGCTGGGCCACCGGCCGGACGATGGCGCTTTCGCGCACCGGCAGGTTCACCAGCGCGGCGAACACGCCCAGCGCCACGGCGATGCCCCAGACGATGTCGTAGCTGCCGGTGCGGTCATACAGCAGTCCGCCCAGCCAGACGCCGAGGAAGGAGCCGATCTGGTGGCTGAGGAACACGAAGCCGCCGAGCATCGACAGGTACTGCACGCCGAAGATCTGCGCCACGACCGCATTGGTGGGCGGTACGGTGGACAGCCACAGCACGCCCATCACGGCCGAGAACAGGTAGACGCTCATCGGCGTCAGCGGCGCGGCGAGGAACGCGAGGATCACCACCGAGCGGGCGAGGTAGATGCCGGCCAGGATGTGCCGCTTGGCCATGCGCTGGCCGAGCGAGCCGGCCGCATAGGTGCCGATCACATTGAACAGGCCGATCAGCGCCAGCGCGGTCGTGGCCACCTCGGGCGCCATGCCGTGGTCCTTCAGGTAGCTCGGCATGTGCACGCCGATGAAGACCACCTGGAAGCCGCAGACGAAGTAGCCCGCCATCAGCAGCTGGAAGCTGCGGTAGCCCATCGCTTCGCGCAGCGCGGCACCGATGCTCTGCTGCGGGCGCACCGGGCCACCGGCCAGTGTCGGCTCGCGCAGACCCCAGGCCAGCGGGATGATGATCAGGGCCGCGCCGCCCAGCAGCACCAGCGCCTGCTGCCAGCCGAGGTGTGCGATCAGCCAGTTCTCCACCGGCACCATCAGGAACTGGCCGAAGGAGCCTGCCGCCGCCGCCACGCCCATCGCCCACGAGCGCTTGAGCGGGTCGATCTGGCGCCCGATCACGCCGTAGACCACGGCGTAGGTCGTGCCCGACTGCGCCATGCCGATCATCAGCCCGGTGCTGGCGATGAAGGCCGGCCCGCTCGTGGCCTGCGACATCAGCACCAGCCCGCCCGCGTAGAGCAGGCTGCCGCCCAACAGCACGCGGAAGGCGCCGAAGCGGTCCGCTAGCATGCCGGCAATCGGCCCGGCCAGACCCCAGGACAGGTTCTGCACCGCCATCGCGAAGGCGAAGGTCTGGCGGGTCCAGCCGCGCTCCATCGTGATCGGCGCCAGCCACAGGCCGAAGCCGTGGCGGATGCCCATCGACAGCGTGACGATGAGCGCGCCGCACAGCAGCACCTGCGTCATCGACAGGCGGGCTGGGACGTCAGGGGCGGACGGACGTGAGGAGTGCATCACGCGGACTGTAGCGAACTTCACTTGCAGCCGCTGACGCGCAGGTGCCAGCGCTCCGCGTGCGCTCTGGCCCCGGCATCAGAACCGGAAGCCGGCCTTGAGTCCGTAGCTGGTGGCGTCGCCCGTCTTGTCCACCTCGGCGGCCAGGTTCACCAGGCCCAGGTTGATGTTGACGCCGCCGAAGAGGCGGGTCTGGTTGAGGCGCTCGGCCTTGAGTGCTGTCGTGCCGGTGACCTGCGTGCGGGTGCTGACGCTGCCGATGCCGGCGTAGGGCGTCACGAACAGGAAGCCCTTGGAGATCGACACGTCCAGCCCGGCGCTGCTGGCCTTGAGCTGGTCGATGCCGCTGAGCTGCGCATAGCTGGCGCGCACGGCGATGGCCGGGGTCAGCACGCCGCCGGGCACGAACGCCCAGCGCAGCTCGCCGCCCGCCGTGGTGGCGCCCGTCGTCGGCACGCGGCCCAGCGCGGCGCCGATGTCGATGTTGAACGGCAGGCCCTTGACCACGCGCACGGAGGCCACCGGCAGCGCCTTGGGCACGTCGGCACCGGCGGCGGCCTTGGACAGCACGTCGCGGTGCTGCAGTTCGGTGGCCGTCACACCGATGCCGATGTCGAAGCCGATCACCCCCAGCGACTCGGCCGGCACCAGCGCCTTGTACGACAGCGCGGCGCCCAGGTCTTCGCTCAGCGCGCGGAACTCGGACTGCGTCAGCAGGTTGAGGGTGTTGATCTCCAGCGCGTGGGCGCCGCCAGTGGCCAGCAGGGTGGTCGCGGCGGCCGAGGCCGTCAGCAGGGTGCGCAGTGCGAGCGTCATTCGGGTGTCCTTCGGGTTCAGGAGCCAGGGAGCGGGCAGGCTAGCACCCGGGTATTTCCGACTTGTGCCGGGCGTGTGACGGACTGCGCTGAAGTGTGGGAAGTTGCGCCACGGCGCGCAGACGCTGCTGCCGCCTGTTGCAAACCTACAATCCGCCGCCATGGCCACCAAGACCCCGACTTCTCCCTCCTCCTCGTCCCCCGCTGCGTATGGCGAAGCCTCGATCCGCGTCCTGAAAGGGCTGGAGCCGGTCAAGCAGCGCCCGGGCATGTACACCCGCACCGAGAATCCGCTGCACATGGTGCAGGAGGCGATCGACAACGCTGCCGACGAGGCACTCGCCCACCACGGCAAGCGCATCGGCGTGACCCTGCACACCGACGGCTCGGTCAGCGTCGAGGACGATGGCCGCGGCATCCCCTTCGGCCTGCACCCGGACGAAGGCGTGCCGGTGGTCGAGATCGTGTTCACCCGGCTGCATGCAGGCGGCAAGTTCGACAAGGGCTCGGGCGGCGCCTACAGCTTCTCGGGCGGTCTGCACGGTGTGGGCGTGTCGGTGACGAACGCGCTGGCGACCCGGCTGCAGGTGACGGTGTGGCGCGAGAAGCAGGTCGCCACGCTGGCCTTTGCCGGCGGCGACGTGGTCGAGCCGCTGGTGGTCCGCCCGGCCGGGCCGCCCTCGTCCGGCGACCGCAAGCAGGGCACGACGGTGCGCGTCTGGCCGGACCCGAAGTACTTCGAATCGGCCGAGCTGCCCAAGCAGGAACTGGTGCACCTGCTGCGCAGCAAGGCGGTGCTGATGCCGGGCGTGACCGTCACGCTCACCCACGAGAAGACTGGCGAGGTCCAGACCTGGCTGTACCAGGGCGGCCTGCGCGACTACCTGGCGCAGCACCTGAACGGCGAGCCGCTGATCCCGCTGTTCGAGGGCGCGCAGTACGCCAGCAGCGGTGCAGACGAAACCTTTGCGGAAGGCGAGGGTGCCGCCTGGTGTGTCTCCTTCAGCGAGGAGGGCGCCAACCTGCGCGAGAGCTATGTCAACCTGATCCCGACGATCGCCGGCGGCACGCACGAGGCCGGGTTGAAGGACGGGCTGTTCCAGGCGGTCAAGGGCTTCGTCGAGATGCATGCACTGTGCCCCAAGGGCGTGAAGCTGATGCCGGACGATGTGTTCAGTCGGGCCAGCTATGTGCTGTCGGCCAAGGTGCTCGATCCGCAGTTCCAGGGCCAGACCAAGGAGCGCCTGAACAGCCGCGACGCGCTGCGGCTGGTGTCGTCGTTCGTGAAGCCGACGCTGGAGCTGTGGCTGAGCCAGCATGTCGAGCATGGCAAGAAGCTGGCCGAGCTGGTCATCAAGCAGGCGCAGGCGCGTCAGCGCGCCGGACAGAAGGTCGAGAAGAAGAAAGGCTCCGGCGTCGCCGTGCTGCCCGGCAAGCTCACCGACTGCGAGAGCCGCGACCTGGCGATGAACGAGGTCTTCCTGGTCGAGGGCGACTCCGCCGGCGGCAGCGCCAAGATGGGCCGCAACAAGGAGACGCAGGCCGTGCTGCCGCTGCGCGGCAAGGTGCTCAATGCCTGGGAGGTCGAGCGCGACCGGCTCTTCGCCAACAACGAGATCCACGACATCGCCGTGGCGGTGGGGGTCGATCCGCACGGAGCGAACGACCAGCCCGATCTGTCGGGTCTGCGCTACGGCAAGGTCTGCATCCTCAGCGACGCGGATGTCGATGGCTCGCACATCCAGGTGCTGCTGCTGACATTGTTCTTCCGCCATTTCCCCCGGCTGGTCGAGAACGGACACCTCTACATCGCCAAACCACCGTTGTACCGCGTCGATGCGGCCGCCCGCGGCAAGAAGCCGGCCGCGAAGTTTTACGCACTTGATGAAGGCGAATTGCAGGCGATACTTGACAAGCTGCGCAAGGAAGGCGCGCGCGATGGGTCATGGAACATCAGCCGCTTCAAGGGTCTGGGCGAGATGAACGCCGAGCAGCTCTGGGAGACCACGCTGAACCCGGACACGCGCCGGCTGATGCGGGTGGACTGTGGTGTGCTGGACGCGGCCGCCACGACCGCCGCGCTCACGCGGCTGATGGGCAAGGGTGAAGCCGCCTCGCGGCGTGAACTGATGGAGCTGCACGGCGATGCAGTCGATGTCGATGTCTGAAATCTGAAGTCTGAAATCTGACCGGCTGGACGCTGGTGCCTGGATGGGGGTGGGGTATGGAGCAGATCAATGGTGTGGTCGGGCCGCTGGCGGCCGGAATGGGGCCGTACGCGCCCAAGGTGATCGGTGCGCTGGTGATGGTGCTGATCGCCTGGATCGCCAGCCGGCTGGTGCGCACGGCGGTGACGCAGCTGTGCCACAAGCGCGGGCTGGACGAGCGGCTGCAGTCCCCTGGCTTCTCGGCGATGCTGGCCAATGTGGGCGTCGGCATGGTCTGGCTGTTCACGCTGCCGGGGCTGCTGGAGACGCTCGAACTCAAGGGCCTGCTCGACCCGGTCAATGTCATGGTGTCGCGCATCATGGGGTTCGTGCCCAATCTGGTCGGCACCATCGTGGTGTTCGGCATCGGTTTTCTGGTGGCCCGCATCGTGCGCCAGATCATCACCGGCATGCTGCGCGCCGCCGGCTCCGAGAAGATGGCCGAGCGCATGGGGCTGACCACCTCGCTCGGCGAGGGCGGGCTGGCCGGACTGGTCGGCGCATTGGTCTTCGCCTTCATCATGCTGCCGGTGCTGGCGGCCTCCCTGGAGCCGCTCGGGCTGGACGCGGTGACCAAGCCGGTGAGCAACCTGCTCGACACCGTGATCGCGCTGATCCCGAAGGTCACCGCATCGGTCATCATCATCGCCGTCGCCGCGCTGATCGGGCGTGCCGTGGCGGGCATCGTCACCGGCCTCCTCGGCGGCATGGGTTTCGACAGGCTTTCGCAGCACCTGGGGCTGGGCTCGACCACCCGCGCCGGTGCGCGCACGCCGTCCGAGCTGGCGGGCTCGGTGGTGATGTTCGCCATCGTGAGCGTGGCGGTGGTGCAGGCCTGCGAGGTGCTTGGCTTCGCCATCCTGACCCAGCTGGTCGTCAACCTCGGCGCAGTGCTGGCAGGGGTGGCGGTGGCGGGAGTCGTGATGCTTGGCGGCCTGTGGCTGTCGAACTGGGTGGCCGGGCTCATCCGGGCCGGATCGGCGGCGAATGCGCCGGCGCTGGCGAACCTGGTGCGGGGCGCGATCCTGTTCTTCACGGCGGCGCTGGCGCTGCGCCAGGCGGGTCTGCCGGGCGACATCGTGGGCATCGCCTTCGGTTCGGTGGTGGGCGCGATCGCGGTGGGTGCGGCGGTGGCGGTGGGTGTCGGCGGCCGGCATGTGGCCGGACGTCTGCTGGAAGAGGCCGTGGACGCGCTGCGCACCACGCCCCCGGAGACCGACACCCCCCCCATCAAGTTCCCGGACTGATTGCCGGCTGCACACGGCATGTGGGCCCGACTGCGCCGCCGCCATTTCGACAGCCGTCCGCTGGCGTGGCAGTTCGCGGCTGTGCTGCTGCTGCCGGCCCTGCTGGCCGCGGCCGGGTTGCGCTGGGGGCTGCAGGTGTCGGGCGGTCTGGTCGGGGCGGTCCTGGTGACGGCGGCGCTGTGCGCGGCGGTCAGTGCAGCGCTGGCGCACCGGGTGGGCCAGTCGATCCGGCAGCTCACCGCGGCGACCCAGCAGGTGCGCCGCAGCGCCGCGGTCGATGACACCAACCTGCCTTTGCAGACCGGCAGTGCCGAACTGCAGCGTGCCAGCGCGGGTCTGCGCCGGCTCATCGAGGTCTGGCGCCGGCGGCACCGTGACCTGCTCGCGCAGACCGAATCGCTCGGCCAGCGCCTGGCCTTGCGCACGCACGAACTCTCGACCCTGCAGGATCTCTCGATCGGACTGGCCAGCAAGACGGAGCTGCACGAGCTGATCGCCGAGGCGCTGGGCGCGCTGGAGCAGACCATGGCCTACAGCAGCGCCTCGGTCTGGTCGCGCACGGCCCGCGACGAAGGGGGGCAGGTCGTGCTGATGGGCTACCGCCAGCACGAGGACTCGGACGCGCCGGTGCCAAGCGAAGACCTCACCGGCATGCGGCTGTCCCGCGCCAATCTGCAGCATTACGAGCACATCGAGCGCGATTGCGCGCCGATCGTCGAGAACCATGTGCGCCAGAGCCTGCTGTCGTGGCTGTGGTCCTGGCTGTCGGACGATGCCCGCACCTCGGGCCTGTACCGGAGCACGAAGGCCTGGATGGCGGTGCCGCTGCAGTCGCGCGAGTCGGTGCTGGGCGTGTTGCGGGTGGACCACGAAGAGCCGGATTTCTTCGACGAGGAGCGGGTGCGGCTGCTCACGGCGGTCGGCAGCCAGACCGGGTTGGCGATGCGCCACGCGCAGCTGCTGTCGCAGCAGAGGGACCAGGCGATCGTGGCCGAGCGCAACCGCATCGCGCGCGACCTGCACGACGCCGTGTCGCAGACCCTGTTCGCTGCCAACGTGATTGCCGGCACGCTCGGCCGGCTGGCCGAGCGGCTGGTCCGGATCGATCCGAGCGCCAGCGCGCTGCAGCAGCAGGCCGAGGCCCTGGAGCGGCTCAACAAGGGGGCGCTGTCCGAGATGCGGCTGCTGATGTTCGAGCTGCGCCCGGATGCGCTGCAGCACCTGCCGCTGGCCGAGCTGCTCCAGCACGCCATCGACGCACTGGCCGGACGCGGTGACATCGAGGTGTCACACCGCCTGGCCCGCGAGGACCGGCTGCCGAGCGCGATCCGCATCCATCTCTACCGCATCGTCCAGGAAGCGCTGTCCAACATCGGCCGCCACAGCGGGGCCAGCCATGCCGTCATCGAATGGATCGTCCCCGAACACGGTGTCGGCGGGCGTTTGCGCATCGCCGATGATGGCCATGGCTTCGACCCCGGCGTCTCGCCACCGGGTCACTTCGGCCTGCGCAACATGGCCGAGCGGGCCGCCGAGATCGGCGCGACCTGGCACATCACCTCGGGACCGGACGAGGGCACTGAAATCCGGCTGGAGCTGACATGAACAAGAACGACCACACGAACGACCCGCACGCCGCGCGCATCAGCGTCTTCATCGTCGACGACCACCCGATGATCCGGGCCGGCCTGGTGGGGATGATCCGGGGGGAGAGCGATTTCCACTGCCTCGGCGAAGCCGGACATGGATCGGACGCCGTGCGGATGATCCCGGCCCTGCAGCCGGATGTCGTGCTGATGGACCTGCTGATGCCCCAGATGGACGGCATCGAGGCCATCCGGCAGCTGCGTCCGCTGGTGCCGAAGACCCGCTTTCTCATCCTCACCAGCCTGACCGAGCCGGGCGAGGTGCAGCGTGCGCTGGCCGCCGGGGCGGTGGGGTATCTGACGAAGACCGCCTCGGCGCACGAGCTGGTCAACACGATCCGGGCGGCCTATGGCGGCCGGCGGGTGCTGTCGGCGGAGGCGACGGAGGCGCTGATCAGCGTGTCCCAGACCGCCGCACCCGGCGCGGACCTGACCCAGCGCGAGCGCGAGCTGCTGGCGCACATGGCCCGCGGCCTGAGCAACCAGGACATCTCGGACCAGCTCGGCATCGCGCTGCCGACGGTGAAGTTCCACATCACCAACATCCTCAGCAAGCTCGGCGTGAGCAACCGCACCGAGGCGGTGCTGCTGGCGCTGCGCCACAAGCTGGTGCCGCCGAACTGAGCGGTGCGGGCGGTACGGCCCGTACCAAAGGATGGCTGCCTGCCCGCCCTTGGGTTGGCCGCGCCGCACAGGCTCCCGCCTACCATCGTTTCTGCGAGCCACCATGTCCTCCCCCCCGCGGACGGCTCGCAGGGAACATAACTGGCAGGGAGGAACTTTTTTCGCAAACTACAGGAATCTGCCAGATTCCCCCGGGGTTGTGACGAGGGGCCGGCGCAGAGTGCGACGGCAGGGCATCGATACTGCGTGATCGACGTTTCTGCCTGGCTGCTGCCCCGACGCCCATGTCCGTTCTTTCTCGCACGCTGTGCGCGCTGACTGCCCTCATCGGGTTCGCCGCGCACGCCTCGCCCACGCTGGCCGGCTGCCAGCTGTTTCCCCCCCAAGCGATCTTCAACCAGCGCATCGACGATGTGCAGCGTTTCCCGCCGCATGCGCGCAGCGCTGCGTGGCTGGACAGCATCGGACTGGGGCGCAAGCTCCACGCCGACTGGGGCCGCACGGTCGACCCGACCCAGACCGAGCGCTACTACGGCATTCCGTTCAATGTGGTCGACGGCACCCCCGCCACCACCCGGTGGCCGCTGGTGAGCCATGCCATCCAGGATGGGCGCGACGCCAATGGCCAAGGCGTTCCCTCGGAAAGCGACTGCGCCGTGGGCGACCAGGGCACTCCTGCCATCCGGCGTGGCTGCGATGGCGTGATTCCCTCGCGGCGGCGTTTCCCCTATCCGAACGACGCACTGCTGAAGGCCGAACGCGGTGCCTGCAACGATCCTGCCACCTGCGGCGACCGGCATGTGCTGGTGCTGGAGCAGGGCGCCTGCCGGCTCTGGGAAAGCTATTTCAGCTACCAGGTGAACGGACGATGGGGCGCCTATTCCACCGCGGCCTGGGATCTGAAGTCGATGGAGATGCGCCCGGACGGCTGGACCTCGGCCGACGCGGCCGGCTTGCCCATCCTGCCCTTGCTGGCGCGCATCGACGAGGTGGAGGCGGGGGTCATTGCCCACGCGCTGCGGGTGACCTTCCGCGACGCCGTGCTCGACCGGCGCTACACCTGGCCGGCCAGCCATGCCGCGGGGACGACTCGGGCCGACGGCATCCCGTTTGGCGCACTGCTGCGCTTGCGGGCGGATTTCGACATCCCGTTCTGGTGGACGGCCCAGGCCAAGGTGCTGGCGCGGGCGATGCAGAAGTACGGGCTCTATGTGGCCGACATCGGCTCGGACTTCTTCGTGCAGGGCGATCCGGATGAGCGCTGGAGCCGGCTGACGATCTGGCAGATCCAGCGCATGAAGCTCAACGACTTCGAGTTCGTCGACCTCGGGGCCATCACGCGCCACCCGCGCTTCGATCCGCGGTCCTACCAGGCTGCGTGGTGACGGTGACGGTAACGGTGACGTTGACGGTGCCGACCCCGACCTTGGTCTGGCCCGGTGCAGGACCTCGGTCCGGTACTGCGCGGAACATGGCTCCCTACCATTCGCTGGCGGGCCGCACATCCTCTCCCCCCGCGGATGGCCCGCAGGGAAGAACAACTGACAGGGAGGGCCTTTTTCCGCAAAGGCAGCTGTCCAGGATGTCCCGCCTGCATTGCCCGCACCGCTTGAACTGCTTGAACCGGACCATGACCATGAACAAATACCTCGCACTCAGCCTGATCTCTCTCGCAGCCGCCGCGTCCGGCGTGGCCCAGGCCCAGACAGCGGCCCCCGCCACCCCGACTGCCACGCTGAAGACGGACGGCAAGATGCGTGCGGCCCTTGGCCTGGGGGCCAGCGTTTCCTCCGGCAACAGCCGCACGTCCAATTTTTCGCTGACCGCGCATGGCGTGCGTGCGACAGCGCAGGACAAGACCACCGTCTACGGCTCGGCGCTCTATGCCCGCGCAGCCGGTGTCACCTCGGCCGAGCAACTGCGTGCCGGTGGCCGCTACGACTACAACCTGAGCGCAGACACCTTCGCGTTCGGCACGGCCGATCTGGAACGCGACAAGCTCGCCAATCTGTCGCTGCGCGGCGTGTTCGGCGCCGGCGCCGGCCTGCATGTGATCAACACGCCCGCCACGACATTCGATGTCTATGGCGGCTTGGCCTACAACACCGACAAGTACGTGGCCTCCACCGTCATCGACGGCCAGTCCCGCTCGTCCTACGGCTACACCGCGCTGCTGCTGGGTGAGGAGTCGCAGCACCGCCTGACCGACACCACCAGCGTCTGGCAGCGCCTGACCGTCTACCCGAACCTGCGCAACCGCGGCGAGTTCCGCGCCAACTTCGCGTCGGGGCTGTCGGTGGCGATGTCGAGCGTGATGAACCTGAATGTCGGCCTGGGCTATGCCTTCAACTCCGACCCGGGCGTCGGCCGCAAGAAGGGTGACACGCTGCTGACCACGGGCGTGTCGGTCAAGTTCGACTGAGGCAGAACGCACCGCTTCCCGGTCCCGGTATCCAAGGATCCGCACATGGAACTCGGCACGATCTCCATCCTGGTGCAGCTGCTGCTGATCTTCGCTCTGGTGGCCGTGTTCACCGGGCTGCGCCGGATGCGGATCCGCCGCGAGCAGCGCGACACCACGCCGGGCGCTGCGCCAGGGCTGTCCGCGCATACGGCGGCACCTGCCGCTCCCCCGGCGCCCGCGCCCGTGTTGACCGAGCTGCCTGTCGCAGGACGGCGTGCGCCGCACCCGCAAGGGGTGTCCAGCCATGTGTCCGAGGAGCTGCTGCCGGCCTGTTTTGCCGACACCTGTGCCGACTGGGCCCAGGTGGCGTCGGCCCCCGCCAGGGCCCCCGACACCCGCTTCAGCCTGGCCGACTGGTCGGCGCCGACGGACCATGTCGCGCTGGACACCAGCGTGGACCCTGCCACCCTGGACTGGGCACTGGATGCGCGGGTCGAGCCACCCCGCGTTCCGCGTCCGGTGGCAGACCCGGGCGGGCGGCGGTCCGATGTCCTGCACAATCGCGCCGCAGGTGCACCCATGCACCTGACGTGACCCGAGCCGGTCTTTCCTGTGGCGGCGGGTCATGCCGTGACCCGAAGCCGCAAGATGGACCAGACCACGATCGATTTCTCTTCCGCTCCCGCCGCCAACCCCGGCTCCGGCGATGACGCCCTGACGCTGGCGCACTACGCCGAGCGTGCCTATCTGGAATACGCGCTCAGCGTCGTCAAGGGCCGGGCACTGCCCGATGTCTGCGACGGCCAGAAGCCGGTGCAGCGCCGCATCCTCTACGCGATGCAGCGCATGGGCCTGACCACCTCGCGCAGCAACAGCGGCCAGACCAGCGGCGCGCGGCCCGTCAAGAGCGCCCGCGTCGTCGGCGACGTGCTCGGCCGCTACCACCCGCACGGCGACACCGCCGCCTATGACGCGCTGGTGCGCATGGCGCAGGACTTCGCGCTGCGCTACCCGCTCATCGACGGCCAGGGCAACTTCGGCTCGCGCGACGGCGACGGCGCCGCGGCCATGCGCTACACCGAGGCGCGGCTGGCGCCGATCTCGCGGCTGCTGCTCGACGAGATCGACGAGGGCACGGTCGAGTTCATCCCCAACTACGACGGCTCCACCGAGGAGCCGCGCCAGCTGCCGGCCCGCCTGCCGTTCGTGCTGCTCAACGGCGCCTCCGGTATCGCCGTGGGCCTGGCCACCGAGATCCCGAGTCACAACCTGCGCGAGGTCTCGGCCGCCGTGGTCGCGCTGATCCGCGACGAACACCTGAGCGACGACGCGCTGCACGCGCTGCTGCCCGGCCCCGACTACCCCGGCGGCGGCCAGCTCATCAGCAGCGAGAGCGACATCCGCGACGCCTACCGCACCGGCCGCGGCTCGCTCAAGGTGCGTGCGCGCTGGAAGATCGAGGATCTGGCACGCGGCCAGTGGCAGCTCGTCGTCACCGAGCTGCCGCCCGGGGCCAGCAGCCAGCGTGTGCTCGAAGAGATCGAGGAGCTGACCAACCCGAAGGTCAAGACCGGCAAGAAGGCGCTCACGCCCGAGCAGGTGCAGCTCAAGACGACCGTGCTGTCGGTGCTCGACGGCGTGCGCGACGAGTCGAGCAAGGACGCGGCCGTGCGGCTGGTCTTCGAGCCGAAGAGCCGCGCCATCGACCAGCAGGAACTCATCACCACGCTGCTGGCGCACACCAGCCTGGAAAGCTCCGCGCCGGTCAACCTCACCATGGTCGGCGCCGACGGCCGCCCGACGCAGAAAAGCCTGCGCCAGATGCTTGCCGAGTGGATCGGCTTCCGGCTGGCCACCGTGCGTCGCCGCACCGAGCACCGGCTGGCCCGCGTGCTCGACCGCATCCACATCCTCGAAGGCCGGCAGACGGTCCTGCTCAACATCGACGAGGTGATCCGCATCATCCGCGAGAGCGACGAGCCCAAGGTGGCGCTGATCGCACGCTTTCGCCTCAGCGACCGGCAGGCCGAGGACATCCTGGAGATCCGCCTGCGCCAGCTCGCCCGGCTGGAGGCGATCAAGATCGAGCAGGAGCTGGCCGAGCTGCGCACCGAGCAGGGCAAGCTGGAGGACATTCTCGGCAACGCCAGTTCGCTGCGCCGGCTGGTGATCCGCGAGATCGAGGCCGACACGAAGCAGTTCGGCGACGACCGCCGCACGCTGATCCAGGCCGAGAAGAAGGCCGTCGCCGAGGTCAAGGTGATCGACGAGCCGGTGACGGTGGTGGTGAGCCAGAAGGGCTGGGTGCGCGCGCGCACCGGCCATGGCCACGACGCGGCGGGTTTTGCCTTCAAGGCTGGCGACGGGCTGTACGGCACCTTCGAGTGCCGCACGGTCGATCCGCTGATCGTCTGCGGCAGCAACGGGCGGGTCTACTCGGTGCCAGTCAGCGCCTTGCCCGGCGCGCGCGGCGACGGCGCGCCGATCACCTCGCTGATCGAGCTGGAGTCGGGCACGCAGATCCTGCATTACCTGGCCGGGCCGGCGGACCGGCTGCTGCTGCTGGCCCACAGCGGCGGCACCGGGCTGCTGGCGAAACTGGGCGACCTCGTGACGCGGCAGAAGGGCGGCAAGGGCTACTTGACGCTGGAGGCGGGCGAGCAGTGGTTTGCGCCGCTCACCGTGCTGCCAGGGCATACCCAGGTCGCCTGTCTGGCGGCGAGCGGTCGACTGCTGGTGTTCGGACTCGGTGAACTCAAGCACCAGCCGAATGGCGGACGTGGGCTGACGCTGATGGAGGTGGATGCGGCCGATCCGCTGCGCATGGCCGTGCCGATGGCGACGGGGCTGCGGGTCAGCGGCGTGGGCCGGGGCGCCAAGCCGCGCGACGAGGATCTGCGGCCGGCCGCGCTGGCGGCTTACCTCGGCCGGCGGGCCCGCAAAGGGCGCATGGTCGAGACCACGATGAAGGTGTCAGGCATCTCGGCGCTGTGATGCGCGGCGCTGTGGCGTGCGGGTGTCGGGAGTTTCCAGAGGATTCAGTTTGAAATTGAAATTACCCGCACTGAAATTGATAAATCATGATTCCGGTTAATCTCCGTTAAGGCCTACTGTGTAGCCTTACAGTGGTTTGATGGTTTGGATTGTGTTCAAATCGTAACTGTCGTGAGGTAGTGAATTATTTCATGCGCAGTGGCCGGTGATCGGAACCGTTTCTGCCGATAGCTGCTCAGATACCCGACACCCAGTTCCCCCGCACCGCGCCACTTTGGTGGCGCGGGCTTTCAGGCCCGACCCCTATTGGTCGGGCCTTCTTTTTTGGCGCGCACGGGTCTAAGGCATCCCATTACACACAAGCCCCCATCTCCTTAGCGAAGCGCACGCCCCGCACGAAGGTGTTGACCTCGTGCATGCCCAGCCAGAGGGTCTTCGCACCGGGTTCACCGTCATGCTTGCGCCCCAGGAAGCCGCCGAGCTGAGCGATCAGGCGCACCACGGTGTTGAGCTTCGGGCGCTCCTTCGGGGGCTTCTTGCGGTTGAGGATGAACGCCGCCTGCCACTCGATGTCCTCGAAGAACAGCTCGGCCGGCAACTCGGGCAACTGCCGGCCCAGCCGCATCAGCCGGTTGATGCGCCAGGCGATGATCAGGTACATCGCCAGGGCCGTCTCCAGCCGATCGATGTGACCGAGCTGCAGCCGCTCGACCCGGCAGCCCTCCTTGAGCACCAGGAACAGCAGCTCGATCTCCCAGCGGGCTCGGTACCACTCCACCATCTCGGCCGCCTGCTCCAGCGTCTGGACCGCTCGGTTGCTCAGCAGCCGCCAGATCACCGGCTTGGCCCCGACCGGCACATTCACCTCGCTGGCGATCACGCACGTCATCTCGATGGCTGGCCGCCCCGGCTCACCGGCCTTGTCCGGCCCCGCCGCCTTGAGCACCACGCGCTGCGCCCGCAGCTCCTGCTGCACCACTCGCGCCTTGCGCCCTCGCCCGGCCGGCATCTCGAACACCACCGTGCCCAGCGACTCGCTTGCCATCACCTTGGACCACAGCTTGCCCGCCTGCTTGCCCGGCAGCACCCGGTCATGCTGCGCCCTCACCAGCACGTCCACCGCCCAGCCGCTGCACTGTCCACGCTCGAACAGCGCCATCGTGTCCGACTCCCGGTCCCCCACGCACACCAGCCTCGTCTCGGGCAGCCCCTCTGCCAGCCCCACCAGGTGCGCGTAGCTCTCCACCCAGCGCACTCCCTCGTCGATCTGCCCGTCCTGCCCCTTGGGCTGCCGGGCCCAGTTCCACGCATTCACCAGCCCCAGCGGCTCTCGATGCGGCGTCACCGCGTATGTCGGATGCACGTACAGCCCCCGCCGCGCCTCGTAGTTCAGCCGCCCCAGCCCCTGCGCGCTCTGCCCGTCAAACTCCAGCTCCGTCGTGTCCTGCAAGCACAGCACCACCGCCTGCGCCTGCATGCGCCGAACGCTGGCCTGCGCGTGCGCCTGCAGCACCGCTTCCCCGCTCGTGTCCTCGTGCCCCAGGAACCGGTACGCCGCCTGCGTCTGGCCCCAGTCCCCGCACGCCTTCGGAATGCTCGCCCCAGGGCTCTGCGCCAACTGCTCCGCCAGCAGCACCGCTCGCTTGTCCAGCCTCGCGTCGCCCAGCGACAGCGTCCTCAGTTCTTCTTGCGCCCACTTCGTCATCCCGACAGTTTCCCTCACGTCTCCCCGTCACCTCACCGGACAGACTTGTGTGTAATGGGATGGGTCTAAGGCGGGCTTCATCCCCAGCCGTTACGATCGGGGCATTGACTGAGGGATATTTTCATATCATGCGATTGCTGCTGGCAGAAGACGACCCCTTGCTGGGCGATGGTCTGCGCGCCGGGCTCAAGGCCCTGGGGTTCCAGGTGGACTGGGTTCGGGACGGCGTGGCCGCCGAGCGCGAACTGCTGAACCAGACCTACACCGCAGCGATCCTGGACCTGGGCCTGCCCCGTGTCGACGGGATGGACGTGCTGCAGAACCTGCGCACCCGCGGTGTGGCCACGCCGGTGCTGGTGCTGACGGCGCGGGACGCCGTGCCCCAGCGCATCCAGGCGCTGGACCTGGGGGCCGACGACTATGTGGTCAAGCCCGTGGACCTGCACGAACTGGCGGCGCGGCTGCGTGCGCTGGTGCGCCGCTCGCATGGGCAGGCGCAGGACCGGCTGAGCTGCAACGGTGTCGACCTGCAGCCGGCGTCCCGCGAAGTCTGGGTCGACAGCGAGATCGTCAAGCTCTCCAGCCGCGAGTTCAGCCTGCTCCATGTGCTGATGCTGCGCCCGGGGCGGGTGCTGACGCGCGAGCAGCTCGAGAACCACCTCTACGGCTGGGGCGAGGAAGTCGGCAGCAACACCATCGAGGTGCATGTGCACCACCTGCGGCGCAAGCTCGGCTCCCACCGCATCCGCACGGTGCGGGGCGTCGGCTATGCGTTCGCGGCGCAGTCCAGCCCAGCGCCCTCCGACACCGGCTCGGACAGCAGCTTCGCCTCCCTGTGACGGCCCGCGTTGCCAGCAGCTCGCTGCGCACGCGGCTGCTGCGCCGGGTGCTGGCGGGTGTGTCGCTGCTCTGGCTGCTGGCGGCGGTGCTCGCCTGGGCCGACACGCGCCGCGAACTCGACGACCTGCTCGACGGCCATCTGGCGCAGTCCGCGGCGCTGCTGGTGGCCCTGCAGCTGCAGGACGGCGGTGAGGTGCTGCTGCCTCCTGCCAACAACCTGCACCGGTATTCGCCCCGGGTGGCGTTCCAGGTCTGGCGGGCGGGTCAGCTGGATCTGCATTCCTGGAACGCCCCGGCCGAGCCCCTGGCTCCGCTGCAGCCCGGCTTCCACGCCTCACGCCTGGCAGGGCGGGACTGGCGCGTGTTCGCGGTGCGACCGGCCAAGTCCGATGTGATCGTGCTGGTCGGTGAGCTGAGCTATTCGCGGGCCGAGATCCTCCAGGCGGTGCTGCGCAGTTCGCTGCTGCCGCTGCTGGTGGCCTTGCCGCTGCTGGGGCTGAGCGTGTGGTGGGCGGTGCGGCTCGGTCTGGTGCCGCTGGACCGGCTGGGCAAGGAACTGGCGGGCCGTGATCCGGCCGCGCTCGACCCCATCCAGATGCACGACGCCCCCACCGAGTTGCTGCCCCTGGTCCGGGCGCTCAATGAGCTGTTCGAGCGGACCACCGCGCTGCTGGCCTCCGAGCGACGTTTCACGGCCGACGCGGCCCATGAACTGCGCACCCCGATCGCCGGCATCCGTGCCCAGGCGCAGGCGGCACTGGCTGTGCACGATCCGGCTGCGCGCCGCCATGCCCTGCAGGCGACGCTGGTCGGCTGCGACCGGGCCACCCGCCTGGTGCAGCAGCTGCTGACGCTGGCCCGCCTGGAGGCCGAGCCGCAGTCCCGCCCGGGTCTGGTCGATCTGGTGGTGCTGGCCCGCGACGAGGTGGTCGAGAGCGCCTCGGGGGCCTTCGAGGAAGGCCAGGAGCTGCAGCTGGAGGCGCCCGAGGAAGAAGGCTGGCTGCAGGTGCGGGCCGAGCCGACGCTGCTGGCGGTGCTGCTGCGCAATCTCATCGACAACGCGCTGCGCTACAGCCCGCGCGGGGCGACGGTGCGGGTCTCGGTGGTGCCGGTGATGCCGGACTGGGTGCGGCTGGTGGTCGAGGACAGCGGCCCCGGCCTGCCACCGGAGCATCTGGCCCGGCTGGGTGAGCGCTTTTTCCGGGCACTTGGCAATGAGCGCCCGGGCAGCGGACTGGGCTGGTCCATCGTGCGCCGCATTGCCTCGGCGCTGCAGCTGACCATCGAGGTGGACCGCTCTCCGGAGCTGGGGGGGCTGCGGGTGCAGGTCGGGATGCACCTGGCCGGCGCCGACGGGGACACGCCGTCCGGCCCGCCTGCGGCTGCGGCTCAGGCGGCGTCGGTGCTGCCCCGGCCCGCGTCGCGGTCCCATACGTAGCGGCACAGCGTCTTGCTTTCCGGCAGCAGGTAGATGGCCTGCACCGGCTCGGCGAGGGGGCGTGTGGCGTCGGAATGGTCGGTCTGCGCCCACGCCGGACGCAGGCTTCGGCCCTGCGGCGTGCGCGCAAAGGCGCGCAGCCGGCGGTCCAGCGTGGCCGCATCCCCCGGATCGAAGCGCTCCCAGAGCAGATCGACCGGCAGGCCGTCGATCAGCCGGATCAGCGTCGCGCCCTCGTCGCGCAGCAGTGCCAGCACGGCGTCCTCGTCGCGGATCTGGCCACGCAGCCGCTGCCAGTCGTCGAACAGCATGGGCTGCATGTCCTCCAGGTGCACGCCGGCCTGGGCCAGGGCGTCGGTCCAGGCGGCCAGATCGCTGGCGTTCACGGCGCTGGCCAGCCAGCGGTGGCGTCGGCGTCCCAGCGGCAGCAGCATGATGTGGCGGTCTCCCGGACCGAGCGCCTGGTCGAAGCGGACACGGGCCTGGGCGAGCATGGCCGCGCGCGGACCATCGCCCTCGATCAGCCGGTGCAGCACATATTCGTCGGCGACCCGCAGGCGGGCAATCGACGGCAGCGTGTCCACATCGGCCAGCCGCAGGGCCGCCAGCGCGGCCGACAGTGCGCTGCCGCCACTGCCGCCTGCGCTGGCCGAGGCCTGGCTCTGCAGCGTCCAGCCAGCGCCGAGCAGCTGCGCCTGGCAGCCCCGCATGCGCAATTCCAGCAGCAGCTCAGACCGCCATCGCAGTGACACGTCGAGCTTCCTCCCGCGAGACGAGCCCGGCGATGACCCAGTCCCGGGCGGCGTCCTGCAGGCCGCTGTAGCCCTCATGGGCCGCGGCGGCGTTCCAGGCCTGCGGTGTGGCGCGTGTGACGAGCAGATCGGCCAGCACCGGGGTCAGCGCCAGCCATTGGCTGATGACCTGTCGGCCGACCTGACCGGTGTGGTCGCACTCCGGGCAACCGCTGCCACGCACGGAAGGCGGCTGGCCGGCGCGTGCGGGCGGCACCGGACGGCTGCACGCCGGGCAGTTCAGGCGCAGGAGGTTCTGCACCAGCACACCGCGCAGCACGCTGGCCACCAGCGCCACCGGCCAGCCCAGGCGTTCCAGCCGCACCAGCGCCGACCAGGGGTCTGGTGCCGTGAGGCCGAGCACGATCGGACGCCCCTGCAGCGCCTCGTCTGCCAGCAGCGCCAGGGCATCGGCCTCCCGGGCATCCTCGATGAGGAGCCGGTCGGGGTCTTGCGCCAGTGCCGTGGCGAGTTCGGCTGCCGAAGGCCGTGTCAGCAGCAGCACCCGCTGGCCGGTGTCGCCCAGTTCCCGGGCGATGGCGTGCAAGGTCTGCGATTTGCCGGCGCCGCGCGGCGACACCACCAGCGACACGCCGTGGGCCTGCTGGAGGGCGCTGCGCAGCCGGGCGACGGTGGTGGCGTCATGCCCCAGGTCGTCGAGGGAGGGGGGGTGTTCTGCCGCTGGTGGGCTGGGCAGGTGCAGCACGGCCGCCCGTTCGGTGTCGCCGCGGGCGGTCACGCGCGACAGCACCGTGATCCGGGCCGTCGACTGCCGCCCTGCGTGGACGACGGGCAGGTGGCCGTCGCGTGTGGCAGCGGCCTGCAGTGCCTCGAACACGGTGTCGAAGGGCAGGGCATGGGCCAGCATCTCCCCCTGCGCCGGAACGCCGCGCAGCACGCCCTCGACACGCATCCGCCAGTGTCCCTCGGTCCTGTCACCGGCGTGGGCACTGGCCTGCAGCCAGTGGAGGTGGGTCGCACGCGCGCTCAGCGCCTGGCGCAGCACGCCGTTGATGTGGCGCAGGGCAGTGGATTCGGCGGGCGAGTCGTGCCCGGCCCGCTGCACGCCGGTGTGGCGGGCCTCGTCGGCCAGGCGGGTCTGCTCGATGCGGTCGACGAACCCGAGCAGGGCCTGCACCGGCGTGACATACCAGCGGGTGCGCGGGTGGCCGGCGTCGCGCAGGCGTGCTTCCAGCCACAGGCGGTGGTCGCGGTCGAACGGGTCGGCCAGCACCAGCGCCAGCGCGCCATCGGCCGCCCGCAGCGCCACGCACAGGCGCTGGCGGCTGCTGTCGAGGGGAATCAGGCGGGTGTCGACCTGTTCGACCGTGGCCCGGCTCAACTCGGCCGGCGGCATGCCGCTGGCCAGTCCCAGCCAGTCACGGAAGGCCCCGTCCTGCGCGGACGCGGGCACGGGACGGTGGGTGTCGGCGCTGTAGCGCCGCATCAGGCGCTGCACGACACGCTCGGCCTGTTCCTGGGCCAGTGCCCTGACTTGCTCCTGCTCGCTCATGGCGCCATTAGGCCCCAGTCACAGGCCCGGCAAGGCCCCGCGCCTGCGTGACGCTCCCCCCGGGGGCGAGCCCCGGCAGACAGGGGATGGAGAGTGGAATCAGCATGAACAATGGCATGGATGGCGAAAAATCAGGCACTTTCGGATGATATTGCCTAGTATTTCACACATTTTCAGCCATTCCGTGAGTCCGGCCTGAGCAGGGCTGCACGCACGATCCACGCCGCCAGCCCCGCCACGAGGCCGAACAGCACCGCGCTCCACAGCTCGAACGGCACACCCAGCAGCGCCACGGCCGCATCGGCACACGAAGCACGCACTTCGAACACCTCGGGCTGCCAGGCATCGAGCCCCAGGCCGGAGACGATGCGGTCGGCCAATGTCAGGTCACAGGAGGGCAGCTTGGCGGCCACCAGGTACTGGTACAGCGCGGCGGCCGTGCCTGCCAGCCCGATTGCCACGACCAGCCCCGCTGACAGGGCGGTCGAGATCCGTCCCGCGCTGCCGGTCGGCAGCGCGGCGGCCAGCAGCGCCACGCACGCGATGGCCAGGTACAGCACCCGCTGCAGGATGCACCACGGGCAGGGCTCCATCCCCCAGACGTGCTGCGCATACAGTGCCCCGCCCACGCTGGCCAGACACGTCAGCGCGATCAGCACCAGCGCCGTGCGGGCATGGTGCTGCAGCCAGGTGGTTGCACTCATGCGGTGGGGGGGCTGTTGTCGCCGAGGTCACCGATCTCGGCGATCAGCTCGATCTCGACACAGGCGCCCAGCGGGATCTGCGCCACGCCGAAGGCGCTGCGGGCATGTGCGCCGATCTGGTCACCGAAGACCTGGGCGAAGAGCTGCGAGGCACCGTTGGTGACCAGGTGCTGTTCGGTGTAGTCGGCCGTGCTGTTGACCAGGCTCATCACCTTGACGATGCGGCGCACGCGGTCCAGATCGCCGACCGCCGCCTGCAGCGTGCCGAGCAGGTCGATGGCGATGGCCCGGGCGGCCTGCTGGCCTTCCTCGGTGCCCATGGTCTTGCCGAGCTGGCCGACCCAGGGCTGGCCGTCCCGCTTGGCGATGTGTCCGGAGAGGAAGACCAGCGAGCCGGTCTGCACGAAGGGCACATAGGCGGCGGCCGGGATGGCCACGGGCGGCAGGGTGATGCCCAGGTCCTGGAGTCGTTGCTGGATGCGCATGGAAGATCCTGATGTGAAAAAAACCGCACTGCACAGGGCATGTAGCGTCGGGAATCCTACACTGGCCGGAAACGGTGGGTCGAGGGGAGGCGATGGTGGGGGCGCTGCGCAGCGGACGAGGGGAGTGGTGGCAGTGGACGGCGGCTGGCTGTCTGCTCGGCACTGCCCTGCAGTTGCAGCAGGCGACGCTGGCCGACGGGGTATGGCGTCTGGTGGCGCTGGTGCTGGCGGTGGTGGCTGGTGTGGCGGGCGCCACGGGGGTTGCCCGGCCCGGCCGTCGGCCCCGTGTGGGGGGCCTCTGCTTCGCCTTGTCCGCGGCCTGTCTGGCCTGGGCGGTCACGGACTGGCGGGCGCAGCAGCGACTCGCGGACCGGCTCGACCTCCGGCTGGAGATGCACACGATCTGGGTGACCGGCGTGGTGTCGGGCCTGCCCCAATGGCGCCCGGACAGCGTGCGCTTCGATCTCCTGGTCGACCAGGGCGCGCAGGCCGCTCCGGCCGGTGTGCCGCGGCATGTGCGTCTGGCCTGGTATCCGGCTGCGGAATCCGCAGGCTTCACGGCCGAGACCATGCCACGGGCGGGTCAGCGCTGGCGTCTGGCGGTGCGCCTGAAGCGGCTGGACGGGCCCGTCAACCCCCACGGCTTCGACGCGGTGCTGGCGCTGTTCGAGCGCGGCGTGGGGGCGGTCGGTACGGTGCAGACGCGTGCAGGACAGGCGGCGGTGCTGCTGGACGACACCGGCCGTGCCCCGGTGGACCGCCTGCGCCAGGATCTGCGCGACCGTCTGCGCCAGCAGCTGGGGGACACGCCAGCCGCCGGACTGCTGGCCGCCCTCAGTGTCGGTGACCAGGCGGCGATCGAGCGCGCGGACTGGGCCGTGTTCCGCAGCACGGGTGTGGCGCATCTGGTGTCGATCAGCGGCCTGCATGTCACCTTGCTGGGCTGGCTGGGGGGTGTCGTGATCGGTTGGTGCTGGCGTCTGCGCGCGGCCTGGTTGCTGTGGTTGCCCGCGCCGGTGGTGGCCCGCTGGGGCGGGTTGGCCGTGGCCGTGGGGTATGCGTTGCTGGCGGGCTGGGGCGTGCCCGCGCAGCGCACCGTGCTGATGCTGGCCATCGTCGTGCTGCTGCGCAGCGGTGCGCGGCGCGGGCCGGGCGGGCACATCCTGCTGGTCGCGGCGGCGGCCGTGGTGCTCTGGGATCCGTGGGCGATGCTGCAGGCCGGGTTCTGGCTGTCCTTCGTGGCGGTGGCGCTGCTGATGCTGGGCGGGGATCCGCCGCCTGACCAGATGCCGCGCGGCGGCTGGTGGGCGGCTGCCTGGATCCAGCTGCGCCAGCTCTGGCAAACCCAGTGGATCGCCACGGTGGGCCTGGCGCCGTGGACATTGCTCTTCTTCCAGCAGGTGTCGCTGGTCTCGCTGCTGGCCAATGCCGTGGCGATCCCGGTGGTGACGCTGCTGATCACGCCGCTGGCCTTGCTCGGGCTGGTGGCGTCACTGGCCTGGCCGCTGGCGATTCCCGTCATCGAAGGGCTGATGCAGGTGCTGGAGGCGATGGCGGCGTGGCCCTGGGCGAGCGTGCATCTGCCGGCCGCACCGTGGTGGGCGCAGGGCATGGGCGTGGCGGCCGGTGCCTTGCTGGTGGCGCCGCTGCCGGTGTGGGTGCGGCTGGCGGGGCTGCCGCTGCTGCTGCCGATGCTGTGGCCGGCGCTGCCGGTGCCGCCTGCGGGCGAGTTCGAGCTGCTGGCGGCGGATGTGGGCCAAGGCAATGCGGTGCTGGTGCGCACGGCCCGCCACCATCTCCTCTACGACACCGGTCCCGCCTACGGGCGCCACGGTGAAGCGGGCAACGCGGGCGAGCGGGTGCTGGTGCCGCTGCTGCAGGCGCTGGGCGTGCGCCGGCTCGATACACTGGTCATCAGCCACCGGGACAGCGACCACAGCGGCGGGGCGCAGGCCGTGCTGGACGCCCTCCCGGTCGGGCTGGTGCAGAGTTCGCTGGAGCCCGGACATACGCTGCGCCAGCGTGCGCCCCACCAGCGCTGCACCGCGGGCACACGCTGGGTCCGGGACGGCGTGCAGTTCGAGCTGCTGCACCCGGACGCGGCAGACCACGACCGGCCGGCGGTGGCCGTGCTGCGGCCGAACGCGGTGTCCTGTGTGTTGCGCGTGGCCTCCGCCAGCGGCCGGGTGCTGCTGCTGACCGGCGACATCGGCCTGGACCAGGAGCTGAGGCTGGTCATCCGCCAGCCCGAACGTCTGCGGGCCGACGTGCTGCTGGTGCCGCACCATGGCAGCGGATCGTCGTCCAG
Organism: Sphaerotilus sp.; assembly: GCF_034519685.1. Taxonomy (GTDB): domain Bacteria; phylum Pseudomonadota; class Gammaproteobacteria; order Burkholderiales; family Burkholderiaceae_C; genus Sphaerotilus. The sequence goes on from NZ_JAXHOF010000006.1 coordinate 2,104,694, forward strand.
TTTGCATTTTCTCAATTCCGTGCGGCCGACCTGGGCTATCGTGCAGGCAGGTCGCCACAACCGCTACGGTCACCCGGCGTCCGGTGCGATGGCGCGTTATGACGCCCAGGGCATCGCGGTGATCCAGACAACCCAATGTGGTGCATGGCACTGGCGCAGTGCCGATGGTTCACATTGGTGCGCACGAAATCAGCGCGTTCGCTACTGGCACGTGCATGACGCGGTCCCCCGAGCGGACGATGGCCCTGATATTGCTAAGCCTTTCATGACAGTGTTCAACGATCAACCACCACCCCCATGAGACCGATGTTCGACGAAATGAATGCCACCGGCACTTCGGTGCGGGAACACTATCGGGCCTATGAGCGCTGGCTGGCCCAGCAGCCGCGCGAGGTGATGCATGCCCGGCGCGAAGAGGCCGAAATGATCTTCCGGCGGGTCGGGATCACGTTTGCCGTCTACGGCGACAAGGATTCCGGCGAAGGCACCGAGCGGCTCATCCCCTTCGACCTGATCCCCCGGGTCATTCCCGCCCATGAATGGCGCGAGATGGAAAAGGGCCTGAAGCAGCGGGTCACCGCGCTCAACCGCTTCATCCATGACGTCTACCACGGACAGGAAATCGTCAAGGCCGGCATCGTGCCGGCCGACCAGATTCTCTCCAACGCCCAGTTCCGGCCCGAGATGATCGGTGTCGATGTCCCGGGGGGCGTGTACTCGCACATCTCCGGCATCGACATCGTGCGTGCAGCCAACCCGGACGGCAGTGGCCAGTATTACGTGCTGGAAGACAACCTGCGCGTGCCCAGCGGCGTGAGCTACATGCTCGAGAACCGCAAGATGATGATGCGGCTGTTCCCGGACCTGTTTGCCGGCCACCGCATCGCCCCGGTCGCGCATTACCCCGACCTGCTGCTGGAAACGCTGCGCGAGGTGGCCCCGAACGGCGTCAACGACCCGACGGTGGTCGTGCTGACCCCTGGCATGTACAACTCGGCCTACTTCGAGCACGCCTTCCTGGCGCAGCAGATGGGCGTCGAGCTGGTCGAGGGGCAGGATCTGTTCGTCAAGGACAACTTCGTCTTCATGCGCACCACGCGCGGCCCGAAGCGGGTGGACGTGATCTACCGCCGGCTGGACGACGACTTCCTCGATCCGCTGGTCTTCCGGCCGGATTCTTCGCTGGGCTGTCCGGGGCTGCTGTCGGTCTACCGCGCGGGCAACGTGACGCTGTCGAACGCGGTCGGCACCGGCGTGGCCGACGACAAGTCGATCTACGCCTATGTGCCCAAGATGATCGAGTTCTACCTGGGCGAGAAGCCGATCCTCAACAACGTGCCGACCTACCTCTGCCGCGAGGCCGACGACTACAAGTACGTGCTCGACCACCTGGACGAGCTGGTGGTCAAGGAGGTGCACGGTGCCGGTGGCTACGGCATGCTGGTCGGCCCGGCCGCCAGCAAGGCCGAGATCGCCGCTTTCCGCGAACAGCTCGTCGCCAACCCGAGCAACTACATCGCGCAGCCGACCCTGAGCCTGTCCACCTGTCCCACCTTTGTCGAATCGGGCGTGGCACCGCGTCACATTGACCTGCGACCCTTCGTGCTGTCGGGCAAGTCGGTGCAGATGGTGGCCGGCGGCCTGACGCGCGTGGCGCTCAAGGAAGGCTCTCTCGTTGTCAATTCCTCGCAGGGCGGGGGCACCAAGGACACCTGGGTGCTGGAGGACTGAACCAAATGCTGTCAAGAACTGCTGATCACCTCTTCTGGATGTCGCGCTACATGGAGCGCGCCGAGAACACCGCCCGCATGCTGGACGTCAACTACCAGACCGCGCTGCTGCCACAGTCGACGGCGGTCTCGGAGCTGGGCTGGCGTGGCCTGCTGAGCATCTCCGAGCTGAGCGGCGACTTCGCCCGCCGCTACGGCGAGGTCACCGCCAAGAGCGTCATGGACTACATGGTCCGCGACGAGCGCAACCCGTCGTCGATCTTCTGCTGCCTGCGGGCTGCGCGCGAGAACGCCCGTGCGGTGCGCGGCGCGCTGACGACCGAAGTCTGGGAAACCACCAACCAGACCTGGCTCGAATTCAACCGCCTGCTGCGCGAGAACACCTTCGAGCGCGACCCGAGCGCGCTGTTCGAGTGGGTCAAGTTCCGCTCGCACCTCTCGCGCGGCGTGCAGGTCGGCACCATGCTGCAGGACGAGTCGCTGCATTTCGTGCGCATCGGCACCTTCCTGGAGCGCGCCGACAACACCGCGCGTCTGCTGGACGTGAAGTTCCATGCGGTGGAGAGCGACTTCTACGGCGCCGCCGATGCCCGCGACCAAGAATATGACTTCTACCACTGGTCGGCGATCCTGCGCTCGGTGTCCGGCTTCGAGGTCTACCGCAAGGTCTACCGCAACGTGATCCAGCCGGAGAAGGTGGCCGAGCTGCTGATCCTGCGCCAGGACATGCCGCGCTCGCTGGCGGCCTGCACCCAGGAAGTCGTCGCCAACCTGAAGCTGGTGGCGCCGGACGCCACGTCCGAGACGCTGCGCCGCGCGGGGCGCTTGCATGCGGATCTGGAATTCGGCCGCATCGACGAGATCCTGTCGACCGGCCTGCACGCCTACCTGACGCAGTTCCTCGACCGCGTCGGCGACCTCGGGGCCGGCATCAGCCGCGACTTCCTCGTGGCCGTTCACTGATCCAGACCACAAGAAAGCACTCTCCCGTGTCCATCCACGTCGCGCTCAGTCACGTCACCCACTACACCTACGACCGCCTGGTCAACATGGCGCCACAGATCGTGCGCCTGCGCCCGGCGCCGCACTGCCGCACGCCGATCCTGTCGTATTCGCTGCGGGTCGAGCCCGAGACCCACTTCATCAACTGGCAGCAGGATCCGTTCTCGAACTACCTCGGCCGCCTGGTCTTCCCGGAGCCGACGCGCCAGTTCAAGGTCACCGTCGACCTGGTGGCCGAGATGTCGGTCTACAACCCGTTCGACTTCTTCCTGGAGCCGAGCGCGGAGAACTACCCCTTCGTCTATGAGGACGGTCTGAAGCAGGAACTGGCGCCGTACCTCGTCGCCGAACCCGCCACGCCCGCCTTCCAGGCGTTTCTCGACACGATCGACCGCAAGGAAGTGCGCACGATCGACTTCCTGGTCGGCCTGAACCAGCGCCTGCAGAGCGACATCCAGTACGGCATCCGGCTGGAGCCGGGTGTGCAGACGCCAGAGGAGACGCTGACGCTGAAGTCGGGCTCGTGCCGCGACTCGGGCTGGCTGCTGGTGGAGACGCTGCGCCACCTGGGGCTGGCGGCGCGCTTTGTCTCGGGCTACCTGATCCAGCTGAAGTCGGACGTGAAGGCGCTGGACGGCCCGAGCGGCACCGAAGTCGATTTCACCGACTTGCACGCCTGGTGCGAGGTCTACCTGCCCGGCGGTGGCTGGATCGGTCTGGACCCGACCTCGGGTTTGATGGCCGGTGAAGGCCACATCCCGCTGGCCTGCACGCCGCAGCCGTCGAGCGCGGCCCCGATCAGTGGTGCCGTCGACAAGTGCGAGGTCGAATTCAGCCACGAGATGCGGGTCACGCGCATCTGGGAATCGCCGCGGGTCACCAAGCCCTACACCGAAGACCAGTGGGGCGAGATGCTGGCGCTGGGCGAAGCGGTGGATGCAGAGCTGGTCGCAGGTGATGTGCGTCTGACGATGGGCGGCGAGCCGACCTTCGTGTCGGTCGATGACCGCGACGGCGCTGAATGGAACACCGACGCGCTCGGCCCGACCAAGCGCCTGTACGCGCAGGAACTGGTGCGCCGGCTGCGCGACGAGTACGGGCAGGGTGGTTTCCTGCATTTCGGTCAGGGCAAGTGGTACCCGGGCGAGCAGCTGCCACGCTGGGCACTGTCGATCTACTGGCGCAAGGACGGCCAGCCCTGCTGGCACAACCCGGAGCTGTTCGCCGACGAGCGCGACCCGCACCAGTACACCGCCGAGGATGCCCAGCGCTTCATCCGCCTGCTCAGCGCCAAGCTGGGCATGACGGACGAGTTCGTGCAGACCGGTCACGAGGACACCTGGTACTACCTGTGGCGCGAACGCCGCCTGCCGGTCAACGTCGACCCGTTCGACAGCCGGCTGGAGGACGAGCTGGAGCGGGTGCGTCTGCGCCGGGTCTTCGCGCAGGGGCTGGAGGCGCCGATCGGCTATGTGCTGCCGCTCAAGCCGGAAGCCGCGCCCGGCCTGGTCGGCCCGCGCTGGGTCACCGGCCCGTGGTTCTTCCGCGACGAGCGCATGTACCTGATCCCCGGCGACTCGCCGATGGGCTACCGGCTGCCGCTGGACTCGCTGCCCTGGGTCGCCAAGAAGGACTATCCGTACCAGATCGACCACGATCCGTTCGCCCAGCGCGATGCGCTGCCGGCGTCGTCCCAGATGCGCAGCCAGTACGCCGCGCACGTCATCGGCGGTGGTTTTGCCGAAGGCGGCACGGTCGCGCTGCAGCGCGGTGGTCCCTCGGAAGGGGACTATGCCTTCGGTGATGTGTTCGGGGCGGATGGAGCCGGGGCACGGGTTGGCGGTGATATCGGCTCGGGCTCCGGCTCCGGGTCGGGGTCGGGGATTGGCGGTGGTGCTGGCACTGGCACCAGCCTCGTAGCCGACACAGGCACCGGTCCGGGTGTGGCGCCGCGTGCTGCTGCGCTGTCGCCGCTGTCCGCACTGAGCGCGGAGGAACTGGCCCGCCACCCGCAGCGCTTCGAGTCCGCACACTGGATCACGCGCACCGCGCTGTGCGTCGAGGCACGCGACCCGCGCCGCGCCAATGGCCCGAAGGCCGAAGGTGTGGGCCAGGCGACCGGCGTGCTCTATGTCTTCATGCCGCCGCTGGCGCATCTGGCCGACTACTTGGATCTGCTCGCCGCCGTCGAGGCGACCGCCGAAGACCTGGGCGTACAGATCGTCCTCGAAGGCTACCCGCCACCGCGTGACCCGCGCCTGACGGTGCTACAGGTCACGCCGGACCCGGGGGTCATTGAGGTTAACATCCACCCGGCCCACAGCTGGCGCGATCTGGTCGCGCAGACCGAGTTCCTCTACGACGCAGCCTGGAAGACCCGCCTGTCGACCGAGAAGTTCATGCTCGACGGCCGCCACACCGGCACCGGCGGCGGCAACCACATGGTCATGGGCGGCGCCACGCCGGCGGACTCGCCGTTCCTGCGCCGGCCGGACCTGCTGGCCTCGCTGCTGACCTACTGGCACAACCACCCGTCCCTGAGCTACCTGTTCTCGGGCATGTTCATCGGCCCGACCAGCCAGGCGCCGCGTGTCGACGAGGCCCGCAACGACCAGATCTATGAGTTGGAAATCGCGCTGGCCGAGATCGAGCGCAACAAGGCCATCTACGGCACGGACATGCCGCCGTGGCTGGTGGACCGCACGCTGCGCAATGTGCTGATCGACGTCACCGGCAACACGCACCGCAGCGAGTTCTGCATCGACAAGCTGTACTCGCCGGACTCGTCCACGGGGCGGCTGGGCTTGCTGGAGCTGCGGGCCTTCGAGATGCCGCCGCATGCGCGCATGTCGATCGTGCAGCAGTTGCTGCTGCGCACGCTGATCGCCCGCTTCTGGAAGGAGCCGTACCGCGCGCCGCTGGTGCGCTGGGGCACCGAGCTGCACGACCGCTTCCTGCTGCCGACGTTCGTGAAGATGGACCTCGACGACGTGATGGCCGACCTGCAGCAGGACGGCTATGCCTTCGACGCACAGTGGTTCGCGCCGCACTTCGAGTTCCGCTTCCCGAAGGTGGGCGAGATGTCGGCCCGCGGTGTGCACCTGACGCTGCGCAACGCGCTGGAGCCGTGGCACGTCATGGGCGAGGAGGGCGCGATCGGCGGCACGGTGCGTTATGTCGATTCGTCGCTGGAGCGGATCGAGGTGCTGGTCACCGGGCTGGTCGATCCGCGCCATGTGGTCACCGTCAACGGCGAGCCACTGGCATTGCAGCCGACCGGCCGGGTGGGCGAGTACGTGGCGGGGGTGCGCTACCGCGCCTGGCAGCCGCCGGCCGCGCTGCACCCGACCATCGGCGTCCACGCGCCGCTGACCTTCGACCTGGTCGACACCTGGAACAACCGCTCGCTGGGCGGCTGCCAGTACCATGTGGCGCATCCGGGTGGACGCAACCACGACACCTTCCCGGTGAATTCGTTCGAGGCCGAGAGCCGCCGTCTGGCGCGCTTCTTCGCGATGGGCCACACCCCGGGCAAGGTCGTGCCGGGCGTGGCGCAGCGCAGTCTGGAGTTCCCCTTCACGCTGGACCTGCGCCGGAGCTGATCCGGGTCAGGGTCCGCCACTGTGGCTGTCCCGCATGTCAGAAAAGCCGGCATCGGTGCATGATGCACCGATGCAATCGAGTCTTCTCCCCGATGAAGTGCCCGAGGCCGCCGTGTTGGCGGCCTCTTCTGCCTTGCACGGTACTACTGGGCACCGTGACGAGCTGCGCGGTTTCCTGACCGGCTCCCCGGGCGCTGCCGGTCCGCTCGACCTGGCGCCGGTCTGGAAACGCTTTTTCAATGTCAACGGCACCGAGGGCTGGCTGGATCTGGCGGCCCGTCTGGCCCGTGTGCAGCGCCGTGTGCGCGAAGACGGGGCGACCTACAACGTCTACGCCGAGGGTGGCGACAGCGCGCGGTCGTGGCCGCTGGAGCTGCTGCCGCTGCTGATCACCCCGCAGGAGTGGACCCGCATCGAGGCCGGCGTGAAGCAGCGCGCACGGTTGCTGGACGCCGTGCTGTCGGACATCTACGGCGCGCAGGATCTGCTGCACGACGGCTTCCTGCCGCCCTCGCTGGTGCTGGCCCATCCGCAATACCTGCGGCCGATGCATGGCGTCAAGCCCGCGGGCGGGCACTGGCTGCAGATGGTGGCCTTCGATCTGGCACGCCGGCCCGACGGACAGTGGCGCGTGGTCGGCCACCGTTCGCAGGCGCCGTCCGGTTTGGGCTATCTGCTGGAGAACCGGCTGATCATCGGCCAGCAGTTTCCCGAGGCGTTCCGGGAACTCAAGGTGCAGCGGATCGCTTCGGCCTTCCGCGCCTTGATGGACGGGCTGCTGCGTGTCAGTCCGGGTGGAGAGCGTTCGCGCGTGGCCTTGCTGACACCGGGTCCGCGCAACGAGACCTACTTCGAGCATGTCTTCCTGGCGCGCTACCTTGGCGTGACGCTGGTGGAAGGGTCGGACCTGACCGTGCGCCACCAGAAGGTCTACCTGAAGACGCTGCACGGGCTGGAGCGTGTGCACGTGCTGCTGCGCCGGGTGGACGACGAGTGGCTCGATCCGCTGGAGCTGCGCGGCGACTCGGCGCTGGGCGTGCCCGGGCTGGTGCAGGCGGTGCGCGCGGGTGAGGTGGTCGTGGCGAATGCGCCGGGGGCGGGTGTGCTCGAAAGCCCGGGCCTGAGCGCGTTCTGGCCGGGCGTAGCCCGGCGGGTGCTGGACGAGGAGCTGCTGCTGCCGGCCCACACCAGCTGGTGGTGCGGCGAGGCCAGCGTCTGGGCGGCCAACCGGCGCAAGCTGCGCGAGTTCGTGATCGTGCCGACCTTCTCTCCCGGCGCGGTGACGACGAGCTTCGCGCCCGTGATGGCCAGTGAGCTGGACGGCGAGGCGCTGCGCCAGTGGGAAGCCCGCATCGACGCCGATCCGGCCGCCTACACGCTGATGGCGCCAGCCCGGCCCTCCGAGCTGCCCGTGTGGCGGGCCGGGCGGCTGGAGCCACGGCCAGTCGTCGTGCGGGTCTATGCGATGTCCGACGGCGAGGGCGGCTGGTGCGTGCTGCCGGGCGGCCTGACGCGTGTGGCCAAGCGGCGTGACGGGGACGGGCCCGGTGCCGGTGGCACCGATGCCTACCTGTCCATGCAGTCCGGCTCCGCCAGCACCGACACCTGGGTGCTCACCGAGGGCAAGGTCGATGCCACCACCTTGCTGCCCCGGCCGCTGGAGCCGGCCGAGCTGGCGGACTGGCGGCGCGTCATCACCAGCCGTGCCGCGGAGAACCTGTTCTGGCTCGGCCGCTACACCGAGCGGGCCGAAAACTCCGTCCGCCTGGCGCGCCTGACGTTGGAGGCCCTGCCGGCCGGCAGCACGGCCGTGCTGCAGGTCATGCACGGGCTGCTGGTGCGCCACGGCATGATTCCGGCGGCCGTGCCGCTGCCGGCGCATCCCTCCGGCCAGGCGGCGCGTGTCTTCGAGCGCACGCTGATCCACGCCATGGGTGACCCGCGGGCCGGCGCCAGCGTGGCCTTCAACCTGCAGGCGCTGCGCGGTTGCGCCGAGGCCTTGCGCGAGCGGCTGTCCACCGAGCACTGGGGCTTGATCAAGCACCTGAGCGAGCTGTTTCCGCGCCAGCTCACCGCCATCGAGGCCCGCGAAGGGCATGAGCCGCTCAGTGATGTGCTGGGCGTGCTGAACCAGGCGGCATTGCATCTGGCGGCCATCACCGGCGCCCAGACCGACCGCATGACCCGCGACGATGGCTGGCGCCTGCTGAGCGTGGCGCGCCAGATCGAGCGGCTCGACATGCTCGCCAACGGTCTGGCCACCGGGTTCAAGGCGGGTCTGACGGAGAGCGACGACGGTTTTGCCCTGCTGCTCGGGCTGTTCGACTCGACCATCACCTACCGGGCGCAGTTCCAGGCCCGGCGCGAGGTGCCGCCGCTGCTGCACCTGGTCGTGCTGGACACGGACAACCCCCGCTCGCTGGCCTGGGTCGCGCGCACGCTGCGCGAGCGGCTGCGCAAGCTGGCGCGCCACGACCCCGTGTGGGCCGAACAGATCGTGCAGGCCCTGCCGCGGCCGGAGGACTGGTCACTGGAAGTCCTGAGTTCCCGCGATGCCGCCGGGCGCTACACCGCGCTGCTGGCCGCACTCCAGAGCTGTTCCACGGCCGTGCTCGGCCTGTCCAATGAAATCAGCCGCCACCTGTTCTCCCATGTGGGACCGGGCGATCGCACCGTATGGCAATAGACATCGACACCGATACCGACACTGACACTGACACTGACACCGCAGATCCTGCACGCCGGTCTGCAGTCACGCTGCGCGTGCTGCATGAAACCAGCTACGCCTACGACGCGCCGGTGGAACTGGCCCACCACCTGGGTCACCTCCGGCCGCGCGACACCCCGCTGCAGCGTGTCTGCGAATGGCAGCTGTCCGTGGCGCCGCAGCCCGATGTCGCGGACGCCGAGGCGGAGGCTGATGCCGACGCCTTCGATCCCCGGGTCATGGTGACGCAGGGCGTGCACCAGAGCGTCGACCCCTGGGGCAACCACCGGGCGAGCTTTTCCCATTCGCGGGTCCATGACCGGCTGGTGGTGATGTCCAGCTTCGTGGTGGAGATCGCGCCGCGGCCGGTGCTGCAGCCGGAGCGCAGCCCGCCCTGGGAAGCCGTCGCGGAGCGGCTGCGCTACCGGCCGGGTGCCGGCTTCGACGAGGCGGTGGAGTTCACGCTGGGCTCGGCCTATGCGCCGCGCGAGGCCTCGCTGGCGCGCTTCGCGGCGCTGGTGTTCCGGCCGGGCACGCCGCTGATCGCCGGGGCGCTGGCGATGATGCACCTCATCTTCCGGCACTTCGCCTACAAGCCGCTGGCGACCTCGGTCAATACCCGTGCGCCGGAGGCCTTGGCACAGCGCCAGGGGGTCTGCCAGGATTTTGCGCACGTGATGATCGGGGCAATGCGCTCGATCGGGCTGGCGGCACGCTATGTCAGCGGCTATCTGCTGACCCGGCCCCCACCGGGGCAGCCGCGGCTGATCGGCGCGGATGCCTCGCATGCCTGGGTGTCGGTATGGTGCCCGGTGCACGGCTGGGTGGCGCTGGATCCGACCAACGCCGTGCCCGCGGGCACCGACCATGTGACGCTGGCCTGGGGCCGCGATTACGCCGATGTCGCACCATTGCGGGGCGTGATCCGTGGCGGTGGCCGTGCGGAGCCGCGGGTGGCGGTGACGGTGGAGCCGTTGGCGCAGGCCTCTGATCCAGCGTGAAGTGCTCGGGTTTCCGTCCGGAAGGCCGGACGGTTTGGCGCGCGTCTTGCAAGATGCGGGTGTGAAGTATCAGATCCGCCACCGCACCCATTACCGCTACACCCAGCCGCTGCGCAGCGCCGTGCAGACGCTGTGCCTGACGCCGCGCCACACCGACACCCAGCACGTCCACCACTGGCAGCTCCATTCCCCGACACCGCTGCAGTCGCAGACCGATGCCTGGGGCAACCACAGCCATGTGCTGGCCCTGGGGGCCGGTGCGCGCAGGCTCCAGTGCGAGGCGACGGGCCTTGTCGAGACGCTGGGGACGCCCTTGCAGGCCGATCCGCTGGGGCCCGATCCGCGGCTCTACCTCATGCCCTCGGGGCTGGCCCGCGCGGACGAGGCCTTGCACCGCAGTGCGCAGACGGTCGTCCGTGGTGCGGACAACCGCCGGGCGCAAGCGCTGGCGCTGGCGGCGATGGTGGCGGAGCGGGTGCTCTACCGGCCTGGGCACACCTCGGCCAGCACCACCGCTGCCGAGGCGTGGCAGGGCCGCGCCGGGGTGTGCCAGGACCAGGCGCATGTGCTGGTCGCGGCCTGCCGGGCGGTGGGCCTGCCGGCCCGCTATGTGAGCGGCTATTTCCATGCCCCCGGTGCGCCAGAGCTGGCCAGCCACGCTTGGGCCCAGGTCTGTCTCGATCCGGCCGAGCGGTGCTGGCTGGGGCTGGATGTGACGCATGGCTGCGTGGTGGACGAGCGCCACATCCAGATCGCCGTCGGCCCCGACTATGCGGCGTGTGCCCCGGTGCGGGGGGTGCGCAGCGGCGGGGGCCAGGAGCAGCTCACGGTGTCGGTGGAGATCACGCTGGTAGCGTGAACAGCTACAGTTTTTCCGGCCTGTCGTCGATATGGGTGCATCGGTGAGTCTTCGCCGCCCCAACGACAACGTCAACGCCATGATGAAAACCCTGCAACGTCTTCAGCGACTGCTGGGGTCGCGCACTGAGACGACAGACTCCGACCCGCAAGCGCTCGACGGGTGGGCCGAGGCCCGCGGGCACCGGCTGAAGCGGGTGCGGCGAGGCGAGGGGCGTGTGGTCGAGTTCGAATGGGAAGGTCGCCGCGGTCGGCTCGAATGGGGTCCGTCCAAGCGGGCCTATATCGCGGGCCAGGAGTTGCGGGTGTGCATCGAGGCGGGCTTGCCGCAGCAGCTGGAGATGCTGCTGATGTCGCGCTCGCTGGCCCAGCGCCTCGATTCCCAGGCCTACCAGACCCTGGTGCAGGACCACCAGACCGGCATCGACACGACGCTGCCCGAGGAGGTGCGCTGGCTGTCGATGCTGGAGCGTGTGCCCGTGCCGTCGACCGTGGCGGGCTATGTGATGCTGTCCTCGTCGCCCCCGCATGCCCAGCGCTGGCTGGAGGGTGATCTGCTCAGCCGCGTCAGTCGCGCTGCCCACAACTGGCTGGGCGACGATGCGCCGCTGGTGCTGATGACCCTGCGCGGGCGGGTCTACCTGCGCACGGAGGCGCTGGTGACCGAGGTGGCCATGCTGGACGGTGCCTGCAACCTCGCCAATGCCGCAGCAGCTTCGGCTCGGCTGCTCATGTCGAAGACGACGCCCGTGGCGCGCGAGGTTTCCAGTGGCCGGCTGGTGCACACCTCCCGGCTGGACGAGCCCTCGGTGATGGAGATCCCCATGGACTCGGACATGATGGCGCTGGGCATGCCGTCGCGTGTCGGTCCGCGCACGGACATCCCGGTCTGAGGACGCCGCACGTCGGCGCTCGCCTCAGGCCCCGGCCTTGCGGGCGTGTTTCCAGGCCAGTTCCGCCATGGGCCGTGCCCCGGCGCCGGCCTGCCGCGCCTGCGCGCTGGACGCGGTGCCGTCCACCACCCGCCGCGCGATGCCTTGCAGGATCGCGGCGATGCGGAACATGTTGTAGGCGAGGTAGTAGTCCCAGTCGGGTGCCAGCGCCTCGAAATCCAGGCCGCCGGTCCGCTCCGCGTTGACCCGGGCCAGGTAGCGCCGGATGTAGACCTCCTCGGACGGGATGCCCAGCGCGTCCAGATCGGCCCCGCCGATGCCGCGGAACACGCCCGGCGGGATGTGCCAGGCCATGCAGTGGTAGCTGAAATCGGCGATCGGGTGGCCGAGCGTCGACAGCTCCCAGTCCAGCACGGCCAGCACCCGCGGCTCGGTCGGGTGGAACATCAGGTTGTCGAGCCGGTAGTCGCCGTGGGCGATCGCGACCTGCGTGTCGTCGCGGGCGTAGGCGGGCAGGTGCGCGGGCAGCCAGCCGATCAGCCGGTCCATCTCGGGGATCGGCTCGGTGACCGAGGCGAGATACTGCTTGCTCCAGCGTGCGGTCTGGCGCTCGAAGTAGCTGCCCGGCCGGCCGTAGTCGCCCAGCCCGATCGCCGCCGGATCGACCCGGTGCAGGGCGGCCATCACGCGGTTCATCTCGTCGTAGATCGCACCACGCTCGGCACGGTCCATGTCCGGCAGCGTCTGGTCCCACAGCACCCGGCCGGCCACATGCTCCATCACGTAGAAGGCCCGGCCGATGACGCCCTCGTCCTCGCACAGCAGGTGCATGCGCGCCACGGACACGTCGGTTGCGGCCAGCGCATTCATCACGCGGAACTCGCGCTCGATGGCGTGCGCGGACGGCAGCAGCTTCGCCGCCGGCCCCGGCTTGGCGCGCATCACGTAGAGAGCGCCGGGTGTTTCGAGCTGGTAGGTCGGGTTCGACTGTCCGCCCTTGAACTGGCGGACGCTCAGCGGCCCGGCGAAGCCCGGCAGGCGCTCGGCCAGCCAGCGCTCCAGGGCGGCGACGTCGAAGGCTTGCCCGTCGGCGACCGGGCGGGTGCCGGACTGGGCGGCGGCGTGGTGGTCCATGTCTGCGTGCTCCTGGGAAGGGGTGGCGCGGCGCGCGGTGTTCAGCGTTCCGAGATCGCCAGCAGCTTGTCGCGCGAGAGCACGACCAGCCGTGTCGGCTCGACCCGCACGGCGCCTTCGCGCTCGAAGCCCTTCAGCTCCTGGTTGACGCGCTGGCGTGAGGCGCCGACCAGCTGGGCCAGATCTTCCTGCGCGAGCTGCAGGCCGATGCGGGTCTCCTCGCCGTGCGGCACGCCGTAGGCGCGGGCCAGCGTCAGCACCTGCTTGGCGAGCCGGGCCGCCAGCGGCTTGGTGTTCAGATCCTCGAAGGACGCGAACATCAGCCGCATGCGCCGGCAGTTCAGCCGCAGCAGCGCCTCGGCCAGTTCGGCGTGGCGCGACAGCAGGTCGAAGAAGTCGTGCTTGCGGACGATCAGCAGCGTGGTCGGGCCGTGGGTGGTGGCGTCGTGGGTGCGCGGCAGGCCGTCGAACAGGGCGATGTCGCCGAACCAGGTGCCCGGCTCGACATAGGTCAGCGTGATCTGCTTGCCCGACAGCGACACCGAACTCACCCGCACGGCGCCGCTGGCCACGCCCACCCAGTCCACCGGCGGCGCGCCGCGTGTGGCGACCTGCACGCCGTCCGGGTAGCGGCGGATGATGGTGCGGTTCAGGATGTCCTGGCGCAATGCGGGCGAGAGCTTCGCGTACCAGGAGCCGGACTCGATGTTCTGGCGTTCTTCGGGGGTCAGGACGGGCGTCGTCATGCGGGCAGGGTTCCAGTTCTCAGGTGCTCAGGTGTTCACGTGCGCAGGTACTGCGCGAGCAGCTTTTCCATCGTCGTCTGGCGCTCGCGGTGGTGGAGCCACTGCGAGGGGGACAGGTTCATCGCGCGCACGACCACATGGTCGGCGCCGATGTCGAGCACATTGATGCAGGCCGGCGCCTGCTCGATCCGACCGAAGAAGGCCCGCGTGCCGGCCAGCGCGCTCGACAGCAGCGCCCGGTTCACGCCGCCGTGCAGCACCACCAGCGCGCAGTCCCAGTCGTCGCGCATCAGGAACTGCGCCCAGGCGGGCAGGCTGCGGTCGAGCAGTTCGCCCACGCTTTCGCCGCCCAGGAAGCGGTGCGACTCCACGTCCGCCTGCGATGTGCCGCCCTCGAAGGCCCCGAGGAAGGCGGTGCGCACCTGGTCGCGGGGCAGGTCGGACAGGCGGCCCGGCCGGATCTCCTGCAGCGCCGGCTCGGTCTCGATGGCCGTCGCCGAGCTGGCAGCGGCGAGCACACGCTGCGCGGTCTCGAGCGTGCGCGGCAGGCCGCTGACCAGCACGCGGTCGAACGTGACCGCCGACGCCGCGAACAGCGCGCCCGCAGCATCGGCCTGCGCACGGCCGGTGGCGTTGAGCGGCACGGTGTCGGGCGGGACCGGGGTGCCGTCGTCGAGGAAGTAGTCGACAGAGCCGTGGCGCATCAGGTAGAGGCGTCGGCGGGCGGGCAGGGTCTGCGTCATGTCGGGTCCGGGGTCAGGTCCAGGTCCAGGTCCAGGTCCGTGATCGGTCAGCGGAACTGCGGCGCGCGCTTCTCGCGCCACGCGGCCAGGCCTTCGCCACCGTTGTCGTGGTTGATGTTGGCGATGAAGGCGTCGCGCTCGCGGTCGAGGTGGGTGGCCAGCGGCAGGGTGGCGGCCTCCTGCGCCATGCGCTTGACCGAGGCGATCACGTTCGGCGCGAAGTGCGCCAGCGAGGCGGCCAGCGTCAGCGCCTCGTCGAGGGCGCGCCCTGGATCCGTCAGCCGGTTGACCAGCCCGGCGCGTTCCAGGTCGGCGGCACTGCGCACCTGCGCCAGCCAGAGCCACTCCAGCGCCTGCTGCCGCGGCAGCAACTGCATCAGCGCCTGCACCGCGCCGCCATCCGGCGAGGCGCCGATGCGGCCATAGGCCAGCCCGAAGCGGGCGGTCGTCGAGGCCACCAGCAGGTCGCAGGCCAGCGCCAGGGAACACCCCGCGCCCGCCGCCGCGCCTTCGACGGCGGCGATCACGGGCAGCGGATGGGCACGCATCGCGGCGATCCAGCCGTGCAGCGCGTCCACACGGGCCGCCTGCACGTCGGGCTGGCCACGCACGGCGGCGAGCTGGTTCAGGTTGCCGCCGCCGCTGAAATGGCCGTCCGCGCCCGTCAGCACGATGGCGCGCAGCGTCGGGTCGCGGGCTGCGTCGTCAAGGGCGGCGATCGCTGCGGCGTAGACCGCCGGCGACAGCGCGTTGCGCGAGGCGGGATCACGCAGCGTCAGCACCAGCGTGCGGTCGTGGCGGGAGAGGATCAGTTCGGCAAAGGCTGCAGGTACGGGTGCGGTAGGCATGGCCAAAGATTCTGGCATGGAAAAAAAGAACGACCGTTCTTTTTATTGACTCCAAACGTGTTTGTTTGGGTGGGGGTTACCCTGACTTCTTACAGTCACATACATTGAAATGATGATAATTTTTATCAATTTGGGCGAATGCAAGAGAATGAAAAGTCTTCTCGTTCACAAGATTTCAACAAGGAACTCTCATGAGTGCATCCCTTTCCGAACAGCGTTTCAACACTGAAAAGCCCTCGATTCATGTCGGGGTCGTGGGTCAAGATGGCCATGGCAAGTCCACCCTGACGGTGGCCCTTAACAACGTCATGGCGGAAACCTATGGAGGCCATCCGCTCGACCTTGACCAACTGGCGCGGATGACGACCGACACCACGATGGATGGCATCACCTTCGGTTCAGCCACGGTCGAGTACCACAGCGGTGGTTGCAAGTTCCTCCACACCGACTATCGCCAGTCGGGCGACTTGACAGAGGCGCTGCGTGCAGGTGCGCCGATGGAGGTGGCCCTTGTGGTGGTCTCGGTTGTCGATGACTCCACCGAGCAGACCCGCGAGCAGATTGAGCGCTGCCAGCAAGCCGGTGTGCGGGGTGTCGTGCTGTTCTTGAACGGTTGCGATCGGGTCGATGACGAAGAGCTGCTGGAATTGAAGGAAATGGAGTCGCGCGAGTTGCTGACGCAATATGGCTATCCCGGGGACGACTGCGCCAGCATCCGAGGTTCCGCGCTAGGTGCGCTTCAGGGCGACCGGGAGTGGCAGGCCAAGCTCATTGAGCTGGCCGGCGAGGTAGAGCTGGTTGCTCGGTCGCGGCAGTGATCAGCCCAGGCGCTGGCGCAGCCGCTCCAGCGCCAGCGCCAGCGTCTCGTCGCGCTTGGCGAAGCACAGCCGCGCGATCTGCTGGTCGCGGCCGTCCGGGTAGAAGGCCGACAGCGGGATCGCCGCCACGCCGACCTCGCGCGTGAGCCATTCGCAGAACGCCGCCTCGCCCAGCCCGGCGATCTCGGGGGCGAGGCCGCTGTAGTCCACGCTCTGGAAATACGTGCCCTCGCACGGCAGCAGGCGCAGCCCGGTGCCGGCCAGCCCGGCGCGGAACAGGTCGCGCTTGCGCTGGTAGAAGGCGCCAAGCTCCAGGTAAGGCGCTGGATCGGCCATGTAGGCGGCCAGTGCGTGCTGCATCGGCGTGTTGACCGTGAAGACGTTGAACTGGTGGACCTTGCGGAACTCGGCCATCAGCGGCGCGGGCGCGGCGACGAAGCCGACCTTCCAGCCGGTGACGTGGTAGGTCTTGCCGAAGCTGGAGATGAGCACGCTGCGGGCTGCCAGTTCGGGGTGGCTGGCGACGCTGAGGTGCGCGGCGCCGTCGTAGACCATGTGCTCGTAGACCTCGTCGGACAGCAGCAGGATGTCGGTCGGGCGCAGCAGCTCGGCGAGCTGCTGCTGCTCGGCGGCGGTCCAGACAGTGCCGGTCGGGTTGTGCGGCGTGTTGACGAGCAGGGCGCGGGTCTTCGGCGTGATCGCGGCGGCGAGCGCGGCGAAGTCGGGGCGGAAGGTGCCGGCCGTCAGCGGCACATGCACGGCGGTCGCACCCGCCAGCACGATGCTCGGCGCGTAGCTGTCGTAGCACGGGTCGAGCACGATGACCTCGTCGCCCGGATGCACGAGCGCCAGCACGGCGGTGAGGATGGCCTGCGTGGCGCCCGCGGTGACGGTGATGTCGGTGGCGGGGTCGTAGCGGTGGCCGTAGAGCGCTTCGACCTTGGCGGCGATGGCCTCACGCAGCGCGGGGATGCCGGTCATCGGCGGGTACTGGTTGTGGCCGGCGTCGAGCGCGTCCTTGACCGCCTGCATCAGGCGCGGGTCGCCGTCGAAGTCGGGGAAGCCCTGGCCGAGGTTGACCGCGCCGCACTGCGTCGCCAGCGCCGACATGGTCGTGAAAATCGTGGTGCCGACATGGGGCAGGCGGCTGGTGACGGCGGGGGTGCGGGTGGTAGGCGTCATGGTGGTGGCTGGCGTGGGTGCCCGCCTGCGCGGGCATGACGGTGGGAGGGGGTCGGAGGGGGTCAGAGGCCGTCGCTGGCGGGGCGGTCGGCGGCCAGGCCGAGCATGGCGCGCTCGATCAGCGGGCGGGTGAGCTGGTCGGACAGCAGTTCGGCGAAGGTGTAGACGAAGTTGCGCAGGTAGGCGCCGCGCTTGAAGGCGATGCGCGCCACGTTCGGCCCGAACAGGTGCCCGACCGGACGGGCGATCAGGTCACCGCCCGGTGCGCACAGCGGGTCGTCCGCCACCGCCATCTCGGCCACGATGCCCACGCCCAGCCCGAGCCGCACATAGGTCTTGATGACGTCCGAGTCGATGGCCTCCAGCACGAAGTTCGGCTTGAGCTGGCGCTGCTCGAAGGCGGCGTCGATCTTGGAGCGGCCGGTGAACGACGGGTGGTAGCTGATCAGCGGCTCGGCGGCGATCTGCTCCAGCGTCAGCCGCTCGGTGCGCGCCAGCGGGTGCGCGGTCGGCACGACGACGACGTGGCGCCACTCGTAGCAGGGCAGCGTGACCAGATCGTCGTACTGCGTCAGGCGCTCGGTGGCCATGCCGATCTCGGCCGAGTCGTCGAGGATCATCTGCGCAACCTGCTCGGGCGTGCCCTGGTGCAGGCTGACCGCGACCTTGGGGTAGCGGGTGCGCAGGGCGGCCACGGGCGTGGGCAGCACGTAGCGCGCCTGGGTGTGGGTCGCGGCGATGGAGAGCGTGCCGGCCTCCTGGCGCGAGTAGTCCTCGCCGATGCGCTTGAGGTTGGCGACCTCGCGCATGATGATCTCGATCGAGGTCAGCACCTGCCGGCCCGGCTCGGTGACGCGGCGCAGCCGCTTGCCGTGGCGGGCGAAGATGTCCACGCCAAGCTCTTCCTCCAGCTCCAGGATGGCTTTGGAGATGCCGGGCTGCGAGGTGTGCAGGGCCTTGGCGGTCTCGGTGAGGTTGAGGTTGCGGCGCGCCGCCTCCTGCACGAAGCGGAACTGGTGCAGGTTCATGCCGACGGGTCCGCGGGCAGCGGCAGCAGCGACAGCGCCGCCCGCGCGATGGCCAGCGTCACGGCTTCCAGCTCGCCGATCGCGGCGGTTGTGGCGATCTCCACGCCGGGGAAATGCGCCCGCGCGTTGTCGAGCAGCAGCGGCAGATCGCGCCGCACATGGCCCCCTGCGCCGAGGAACAGCGGCACCACCGTGACGGCGGTGCAGCCCTGCTCGACCAGATCGGCCACGCCGGTTTCCAGGCCGGGCGTCATCAGCTCCAGGAAGGCGAGGGTGACGGGACGGCCGCCGGACTCCCGGCGCATGTGGTCGGTGATGGTGCGGAAGGGTGTGGCCCAGGCGGGGTCGCGGGCGCCGTGGGCGAAGAGAAGGATGCCGTGCATGGGGGAGGGTTCCTGGTTCAGCGGTAGCGCACCAGCCAGCTGAAGGCGCCGAGCGACATCAGCAGGTAGAGCACGCTGGGAAGACTGGCCGCCAGCCACGGCGTCCATTGGTGGAGCAGCCCGAGGTGGCTGGTGACGTTGTTGAGCAGCACGAAGCTGATGCCCAGCAGGATGCCACCGAAGACCTTGAGCGAGACGCCGCCGGAGCGGGCATGCAGGTAGGCGAAGGGCAGCGCCAGCGCCATCATCACCAGGCAGGCGAGCGGGTAGAGCGCCTTCTTCCAGAACTTGATCTCGTAGCGCTGGGCCGACTGGTCGTTCTCGGCCAAGTGGGTCATGTAGGTGTAGAGCGCCATCGTGGACATCGTGTTCAGCGGCAACACGGCCGACGACACCACCTGCCGCGTGAGCGCCGAGGGCCAGCGCAGCTGTTTCAGCGTCTGGTCCGGGGCCAGCGACGGCGTGCTGTCGGCCGCCCACTGCGAGATGCGCACGTCGTCCAGCAGCCAGACACCGTCCGTGTCGATGGTGGCGCGGGCGGCGGTGGTGCGCGTGCGCAGCTCACCCCGCGGCCCGAACTCGAAGATGCGCACCTTCTCGACCGAGCCATTGTCACGCGCCAGCCCGACGTTCAGGGTGATGCGGTGCTCGCCCTCGGGGGTCTGGCGGCTGTCGCGCAGCCAGACGCCGCCATAGTCGGTGTCGAGCTGGCCCTTGCGGGCCGATTCGAGCAGCGTGGCCTGTGTGTCGCACCAGGGCGCGATGAAGTCGCCGACAACGAAGGTGACGGCGGCCAGCGCCAGCCCAAGCTGGGCCAGCAGCTTCAGCGCGAGGCCCGGGCCGAGTCCGCCAGTGCGCAGGATGGTGAACTCGCTCGACTGCGCCAGCCGAGCCAGCGCATAGATGGCGCCGATCAGCACCGCGATGGGGGCCAGTTCATAGACATGGCCCGGCACCAGCAGGGCGCAGACCAGCAAGGCCTGACCGAGCGTGTAGCCGCCCTTGCCGACGTTGTCGAGTTCGCCGACCAGGTCGATGAACAGGAACAGGCCGAGGAAGGCGAGCATCACGAAGCCGATGGCGCCGAGGATCTCGCGGTACAGGAGGCGGCGGATGGTGCGCATGGACAGCGTTCCCGGTTCAGCGCATGCGCCAGCGCAGCAGGCCGAGCGCACCCAGCAGCAGGCCACCGTGCAGTGCGATGAGGGCCGCCGCCGCGCCGGCCTTGCCGGTGCCGACCCAGGCCTGGCTGAGGTTGATCAGGTTGAAATAGACGACGAAGCCCAGCAGCGCCACCAGCAGCACCCAGGTGTTGCCGCCTCGTGGTCCGCCCGAGGCGAGCCCGATGCCCCAGAGCAGCAGGTTGAAGGCGGCCAGCACCATGCCGGCCCGCCAGACCAGCTCGCCCTGCGCCGGCAGACCGGGCGACCGGAGCAGGTCGAGGGTGTCCAGGGCCTTGGGCGGGCGCTCCTGCTCGGCCGACAGCGCCTTCTCGCCGATGCGGACCGTGTAGTGCTCGAAGCGGGCGATCGTGCGGGTGCCGCCGGTGAGGTCCAGATCGGTGCGGGCGCCGTGGGTCAGCACCAGCCGGCGTGCGGCGTCGTCGCCCGGCTCGATGCGGCCGGCTTGCGCCGTGGTGACGGACTCGCGGCCCTCGCGCTGGTCGAGGATGAAGATGTGCTGACCGGTTGCGCTGTCGGCGGTCTGCTTGTCCAGAAAGAACACGCGGCTGCCGTCGCGGGAGGACTGGAACTGGCCCGGCGCCACCCGGGACAGGTCGGAGCGCTGCTCGTAGCGGTCACGCAGGTCGACGGTGTTGCGGTTGGCCCAGGGCCACACCACCAGCATCAGGGCCGCCACCGCCACCAGCACCGGCGCCGCGAAGCGCAGCACCGGCCGCACGAAGCGCACGATCGACAGGCCGCTGCTGAACCAGACCACCATCTCGCTGTCCCGGTAGAGCCGCGTCAGCGTGGAGACGACCGCGATGAACAGCGACAGGCTCAGCATCGTCGGCAGATGCCCGAGCGCGGTGTAGCCCATCAGCAGGACAACATCCTGCGGCGACACCTTTCCCCCCGCGGCCAGGCCCAGCATGCGGATCAGCATCATCGTCAGCACGATGGTCAGGATGACCACAAGCGTGCCGCCGAAGCTGCGGGACAACTCTTTGCGTAGGGTGGAATCGAATAACATCAGTGCGAACAGGAGCAGCGCGGAATTATGGACGTTCAAACACTCACGGCAGCAACGCAGGATTATTCGAAGCTGGTGACCGATGCACTCGTCGTCATCGTGCCGGCAGAGGCTGGCGGCTGGCGGCTGCCGGCTGCGGTGCGCAAGCTGGTCGACGATGCGGTCGCGCAGGGCGATCTGGCCCTCAAGGCCGGACGCAGCCTCTATCTGCACCGGCCCGCAGGTCTCAAGGCCCCGCGGCTGGTGGTCGCCGTGGCCGCGGACGGCAGCGGCAAGGCCTGGCGCAAGGCGCTGGGCACCGCATTCGGGCACCTGAAGAGCAGCGGCGCCGAGCGTGCCGCGCTGGTCTGGGCCGGCGCGGGCGAGCCTGACGCGGCGATGGCTGAATCGGCCGCGTGTCTGGCGCAGGAGGCGGTCTACGTCTACCGCCACACCAAGCCGAGCGCCGCCGAGGCGCCGAAGTGGGTGCGGCTGGACCTCGTCTGCGGCGAGGCGGCCCGGGCGGATGCCGACGCTGGCCTGGCCCGCGGCCGCGCCATCGCGGCGGGCAGCACACTGGCCCGTGAAGTCGCCAACCGCCCCGGCAACCATTGCACGCCGTCGATGCTGGCCGACCATGCCCGCACATTGGCCAAGGAACAGCCGGGGCTGAAGGTCGAGGTGCTGGACCGCAAGGACATCGAGAAGCTCGGCATGGGCGCCTTCCTGGCGGTCGCGCAGGGTTCGGAGGAGCCGCCGCGCTTCATCGTGCTGCGCTACCAGGGCGCGGGCAAGAAGGACGCGCCGACCGTGCTGGTCGGCAAGGGCATCACCTTCGACACCGGCGGCATCTCGATCAAGCCGTCGGCCGAGATGGACGAGATGAAGTTCGACATGGGCGGCGCCGCCAGCGTGCTGGGCACCTTCCGCGCCATCGCCGAACTCCAGCCGAAGATCAACGTGGTCGGCCTGATCCCGACCTGCGAGAACATGCCCGATGGACGCGCCATCAAGCCGGGCGATGTGGTGACCTCCATGTCCGGCAAGACCATCGAGATCCTCAACACCGATGCGGAAGGGCGCCTGATCCTGTGCGACGCGCTGACCTATGCCGAGCGCTTCAAGCCGGCAGCCGTCATCGACATCGCCACGCTGACCGGCGCGATCATCATCGGCCTGGGGTTTCAGCACGCGGGCCTGTTCAGTCCGGACGACACGCTGGCCGAGGCCCTGCTGAAGGCGGGCACCGCATCCCACGACACGGCCTGGCGCATGCCGCTGGACGAGGAATACGACGAGGGGCTGAAGAGCCATTTCGCCGACATCCCGAACATCGGCGCCCGGGCGGGTGGGGCCATCACGGCCGCCAAGTTCCTGCAGCGTTTCACCAGCGCCTACCGCTGGGCGCACCTGGACGTGGCGGGAGTGGCCTTCCGCTCCGGCGCGGCCAAGGGCGGCACCGGACGGCCGGTGCCGCTGCTGACGCACTACCTTCTGGGTCAGGCTGGCTGACCGAGCGGCATGACGGCGGTTGCCTTCCATTTCAATGTGCCAGACCGGCGGGCCTACGCCTGCCGCTTGCTGCGCAAGGCCTACCGATCTGGCGCGCGGGTGGTGGTCACGGGCGAGTCCGCACAGCTGGCGGAACTCGACCGGCTGCTCTGGACTTTCGAGGCGCTGGAGTTCATTCCGCACTGGCGTGGTGCTGCCGTGGACGGATTGCCCGCGCGTCTGCAGGCCACCCCGGTCCTGCTGTGCGCGGGCCACAGTGCCCGCTTTGGCCACGACGTGCTGGTCAACCTCGGGCGGGATGTTCCGCAGGCCTACACGCAATACACGCGGGTCATCGAGGTCGTCGGCCGCGACGATCTCGATCGGGACGGCGCCCGCGGTCGCTGGCGCCAGTACAGCGCCGAGGGCTGCCCCATCGAACGGCACGAGGTGGCGGGGTGAACGCACCATTGCGGGCGCCACCGGACGATGTGCCGACCCTGACGGAAGTGGTGCGGCCATCGGAACTCGTCGATTCCCTGGAGGTGCCCCAGCCGGTTCATGCGGGCCATGCCACGATCGACGAAGAGCGTCTGACCTTGCAGATCCTCTGGAATGTGGGCGCCCGTGCGGATGCATTGCTCGAATCCGGCTTGCGCACCCACCTGCCGCCGATGCTGGAGCAACTGGTGGAGCAGTTGCTTCCGGTGCTGCGCGCCGAGCTGTCGTCGGGCCTGGCCGATGCCGTGCGAGAGGCCATCGCCCAGGAAATCGAGCGCTCCCGCAGCCGTTGAGCGCTGTTCGCGGTGCGCTGTGCACCTGTTTCGCGCTTCAGGCGTTGAGTGAGGGCTTTCCCGATTCGGGTACCGCCGCTGGAGGTGCCTGAGAAATTCGGGTAAGTTCGCCGGCTGTGTCGTTCAGGCCGGTCATCGGCGGCCCACATCTACCGTGTTCCAGAAACTGGAGTTTCAATCCATGAATCACAAGCTCAACGTCGTCATTGCCGCAGTGGCTTTTGCAGCGGCCACGCAGGTCAGCGCACAGGAAGTCGTCAAGATCGGTCACGTGGGCCCGACCAGCGGTGGCATTGCCCACCTGGGCAAGGACAACGAGAACGGCGCGCGCATGGCGATCGACGAACTCAACGCCAAGGGCGTGTCGATCGGCGGCAAGAAGGTGAAGTTCGAGCTGCTGGCCGAAGACGACGGCGGTGACCCGAAGCAGGGCACGGCCGCCGCGCAGAAGCTGGTGGACTCGAAGGTCGCCGGCGTGGTGGGCCACCTGAACTCGGGCACGTCGATCCCGGCCTCGAAGATCTACAGCGACGCAGGGATCCCGCAGATCTCGCCGTCGGCGACGAACCCGAAGTTCACGCGCCAGGGCTTCAAGACGACGTTCCGCGTGGTGGCGGATGACGTGCACCTGGGCGGCACGCTGGGCCGCTACGCCGCCAAGGAGCTGAAGGGCAAGTCGATCGCGGTGATCGATGACCGCACGGCGTATGGGCAGGGCGTGGCTGACGAGTTCGAGAAGGGCGTGAAGGGTGCGGGCGGCAAGACGGTGGCGCGCGAGTTCACGAACGACAAGGCGACGGACTTCACGGCGATCTTGACCAACCTGAAGGCGAAGAAGCCGGACATCGTGTTCTTCGGCGGGATGGACGCGGTGGCGGGCCCGATGATCCGGCAGATGAAGCAGCTGGGCATCAAGGCGAAGTTCATGGGCGGCGACGGCATCTGCTCGGGCGAGCTGCCCAAGCTGTCGGGCGGCGCGATGGACGACGGTCAGGTGGTGTGCGCCGAGGCCGGTGGTGTCGAAGGCGAGCAGAAGAAGGGCATGGAGGACTTCAAGGCGCGCTTCAAGACGAAGTTCAACGCGGACGTGCAGATCTACGCGCCGTATGTGTACGACGCGCTGAACGTGATGGTGGCGGCGATGGAGAAGGCGGGGTCGAGCGACCCGGCGAAGTACCTGCCGGTGCTGGCCAAGACGTCGGGCTACAAGGGCGTGACGGGCAACATCAGCTTCGACGAGAAGGGCGACGTGAAGAACGGCGCGCTGACGATGTTCACCTACAAGGGTGGCAACCGCGAGCAGATCGCCGTCGTGCGCTGACAGGTATTCTCATCTCTCCTGAAAGCTGCTATAGTGGCTGTCTTTCCGGAGAGGTGGATGAGCGGTTTAAGTCGCACGCCTGGAAAGCGTGTGTGGGTTAATCCCCACCGCGGGTTCGAATCCCGCCCTCTCCGCCAGATCTAACCCCAAGTCGTTGATTCACTTGGGGTTTTTTCTTGCCTGTTCGCTCAAGCTGAACTCAGGTCTCAGCTGAGTTCAGCTCAACGCATCCAGCAACTCCGTCTCGAACTCGATCTGGCTCCGGTTGTGCTGCAACGCCGCACCATCGACCAGGAATGTGTCCTCGACCCGCTCGCCCAGCGTGCTGATCTTGGCGAGCTGCAGGTTGATGTCGTGCTTGGCCAGCACCCGGGCGACGCTATAGAGCAGCCCCGAGCGGTCGCTGGCCGACACCGACAGCACCCAGCGCTGTGCCCGCTCGTCCGGGCGCAGCTGCACCCGCGGCGTCACCGGGAAGGACTTGACCCGCCGCGACAGCCGGCCCCGACCGGGTTGCGGCAGCGGCCCGTCCGCCTGCAGCGCCAGCCCCAGCTGGTTCTCCACCAGCGCGATCAGGTCGCGGTAGGCCTGATCGAAGAACGGCGTGATCACCTGGAACGTGTCCAGTGCATAACCGGCGCGCGTCGTGTGGACCCGTGCGTCCAGGATGCTGAACTGCGCTGAGTCGAAATAGCCGCAGATGCGCGCGAACAGGTCTGGCCGGTCGGGTGAGTACACCAGCACCTGCAGCCCTTCGCCCAGCGGTGACAGGCGGGCGCTCACCAGCGGTCGGGTAACCTCGACCTTGCGGTTCAGCGCCCGGGCGTGCCAAGCGATCTCGCCGCTGTCGTGGCGGGCGAAGTAGTTCAGGTCCAGCGTCTTCCACAGTGCCTCTTCCGCGCCCGGTAGCATCGAGTGCAGCGCCAGCATCTGCCGCGCCTCCTGCTTGCGCAGCTCGATCTCGGCGTCCAGTTGCGGCTTGGCCCCGCCCAGCGCCCGCAGCGTCGCGCGGAACAGGTCTTCCAGCAGCTTGCCCTTCCAGGCGTTCCATACCTTCGGACTGGTGCCGCGGATGTCGGCCACCGTCAGCAGGTACAGCGCCGTGAGCCGGCGCGGATCCTTCACATGCTGCGCGAACGCCTCGATCACGTCCGGGTCGGACAGGTCTTCCTTCTGCGCGACCCGCGACATCGTCAGGTGTTCCTTGACCAGGAACTCGATCAGCCGCGCGTCGTCCTTGTCGATGCCGTGGTCGCGGCAGAAACGCCGCACCTCGACCGCGCCCAGGTCCGAATGGTCCCCGCCGCGCCCCTTGGCCACGTCGTGGAACAGCGCGGCCACGTACAGCAGCCACGGCTTGTCCCAGTGCGCCGCGAGCTGCGAGCAGAACGGGTACTCGTGCGTGTGCTCGACGATGAAGAAGCGCCGCACGTTGCGCAGCACCATCATGATGTGCTGATCGACGGTGTAGACGTGGAACAGGTCGTGCTGCATCTGTCCGACGATGCGCCGGAACACCCACAGATAGCGCCCGAGCACCGAGGTGTCGTTCATCAGCCGGAAGGCGTGCGTGTGGCCCTGCGACTCGCGCATGATCTCCATGAAGGTACGGTGGTTCTCGGGGTCGCGGCGGAAAGCACCGTCCATCAGCTCGCGGGCGTTGTAGAGCGCGCGCAGCGTGCGCGCCGACAGGCCCTTGATGCCGATGGTCTGCTGGAAAACGAGGAAGGTCTGCAGGATGGCGTGCGGGTCGCGCCGGTACAGGTCGTCGCTGGCGACTTCGAGCATGCCGCCGCGGTCGAAGAAGCGGTCGTCGATCGGCCGCATCGGCGCGTGGCCCGAGCCGGAGACGTGTTCCTCGATGCCGAGCATCAGGATCTGGTTGAGCTGCACCACCGCCTTGGCCGCCCAGTAGTAGCGGCGCATCAGCGCTTCGCTGGCGCGGCGCTCGGGCGTGGAGGTGTAGCCGAAGCTCTCGGCCACGGCGGTCTGCAGGTCGAACACGAGCCGGTCCTCGCGCCGGCCGGCGATGGTGTGCAGCCGGGCGCGGATCAGCTTGAGCAGACCCTCGTTGCGCTGCAACTGGGTCGCCTCGAAGCGGGTGATGAGCCCCTTGCTGGCCAGCTCGCGCCAGGAGCGGCCGAGGTCGGCGCCCAGCGCGATCCAGCGCACCACCTGCAGGTCGCGCAGACCGCCAGGGCTTTCCTTGCAGTTCGGCTCCAGCGAGAACGGCGTGTTCTCGTACTTGACGTGGCGCTGCTGCATCTCCAGCGACTTGGCGCGCAGAAAGGTGGCCGGGTCGAGCACGTCCTGCGTCCAGCGCCGGAACTGGTCGTACAGCCGCCGTGCGCCGCAGAGGTAGCGTGCCTCCAGCATCGCCGTCTGCACCGTGACGTCCGCCTGCGCCTCGAAGACACATTCCTCGACCGTGCGCACGCTGGAGCCGATCTCCAGGCCGATGTCCCAGCAGGCGGTGATGAAGGCTTCGATGCCGGCGCGGCGCGGATCAGCCGCCTCTTGCTCGTGGGTCTGCGCCAGCTCTTCGGGCAGCAGCAGCAGGACATCCACGTCGGAATGCGGGAACAGCTCACCGCGTCCGTAGCCGCCCACCGCCACCAGGGCGGCGCCGCGTGGCAGATCGGACTGGTGCCAAAGCTGCGCCAGCACCGTGTCCACATGGTGGGTCAACTGCCGCACCAGCCGGTCTGCAGCCGGTACGGTGGCCTTGCCGACGCGGAACTGCGCGATCAGCGCCTGTTTGCCCTCGCGCAACTGGCGGCGCAGTTCGGGCAGCGGCAGCGCAGGCAGGGTGGTGCGGCGGTCGGCGTCGGCGCCGGTGGTGTCAGACATCGGCATCGGCTCGGTCTTGGCAGGCAGGAAAGGGTCAGCAGGCGGTGGTCGTGACAAACGCCGGCAGCGGCGGACTGCCCGCCGACAGCGTCATGACCTCGAAGCCGGTCTCGGTGACGACCAGCGTGTGCTCCCACTGGGCCGACAGCGAGCGGTCCTTGGTGACGATGGTCCAGCCGTCGCCGGCTTCCTTCAGCTCGCGCCGGCCGGCGTTGACCATCGGCTCGATGGTGAACACCATGCCCGGCACCAGCACGTCGAGCGTGCCGGGGCGGCCGTAGTGCAGGATCTGCGGCTCTTCATGGAACTTCTGGCCGATGCCGTGGCCGCAGAACTCGCGCACCACCGACAGGCCCTGGCCTTCGACGAAGGTCTGGATGGCGTGGCCGATGTCGCCCAGGCGCGCGCCCGGCTTGACCTTCAGGATGCCCTTCCACATGGCTTCGTAGGTCAGGTTGCACAGCCGCTTGGCCGCGATCGAGCCTTCGCCGACGATGAACATGCGGCTGGTGTCGCCGTGCCAGCCGTCCTTGATGACGGTGATGTCGAGGTTGACGATGTCGCCGTTCTTCAGCGGCTTGTCGCTCGGGATGCCGTGGCAGATGACGTTGTTGACCGAGGTGCAGATCGACTTCGGATAGGGCGTGTAGCCGGGCGGCTGGTAGTTCAGCGGCGCGGGGATGGCCTGCTGCACGTTCACGATGTGGTCGTGGGCGATGCGGTCCAGCTCGTTGGTGGTCACGCCCACCCGGACATGCGGCGTGAGGATGTCCAGGACTTCGGAGGCGAGGCGGCAGGCCACGCGCATGGCGGCAATGTCCGCGGCGGTTTTGATCGTGATCGACATGGGCGCGGATTATCGCACCGGGGGTCGGCTAAGCTTGTGCATGGACAAGATCGACACCATCGTCATCGGCGCCGGCGTGGTCGGACTGGCCGCGGCCCGGGCTCTGGCGCAGACCGGCCGGGACGTCATCGTGCTCGAAGCGGCGGATGCCTTCGGCACGGTCACCAGCGCCCGCAACAGCGAGGTGGTCCACGCCGGCCTCTACTACCCCACGGGATCGCTGAAGGCGCGGCTGTGCGTTGCGGGCAATGCCCGGCTCTACGCCTACTGCGCCGAGCGCGGCATCGCGCACCGCCGCTGCGGCAAGCTCATCGTGGCCACCCGCGACGCGCAGCGCGACCAGCTCGACGCGCTGCACGCCCAGGCCCGCGCCAACGGCGTCCACGATCTGCAGCGCCTGAGCGGCGACGAGGCCCGCGCGATGGAGCCAGCGCTGGCCTGCGTGGCGGCGCTGTGGTCGCCCTCGACCGGCATCATCGACAGCCACGGGCTGATGCTGGCGCTGCTCGGTGACGCCGAGGCGGCGGGGGCGTCGCTGGCGCTGTGTTCGCCGGTGACGGGTGGCGAGATCACGGCGGACGGGATCGTGCTCGACGTGGGCGGCGCGCAGCCGATGCAGATCCTCGCCCGCGAGGTGGTCAACGCGGCGGGCCTGAGCGCGCCGGCCGTCGCCCGCGGCCTGCGCGGCTGGTCGGCGACGCCGGAGGCCGTGGCGCAGCAGCCGGTGGCGCATTTCTGCAAGGGCAACTACTTCGCCTGCAGCGGTCGGCCGGCGTTCTCGCGGCTGGTGTACCCGATCCCGGAGGCGGCGGGGCTGGGTGTGCACGTCACGCTCGACCTGGGCGGGCAGATGCGCTTCGGTCCCGACGTGGAGTGGCTCGACATCACCGACGCGGCGCAGATCGACTACGCCGTGCGCCCGGAGCGGGTGCAGGGCATGGCCGAGGCGATCCGCCGCTACTGGCCGGGGCTGCCGGACGGGGCGCTGAGCCCGAGCTATTCGGGCGTGCGGCCCAAGCTGGGTGGGCCGGACGTGGCCGCGGCGGACTTCCGCATCGACGGGCCGGCGGTCCACGGCGTGCCGGGGCTGGTGCAGTTGCTGGGCATCGAATCGCCGGGATTGACCTCGTGTCTGGCGATCGCGGACGAGGTGGTGCAAGCCTTGTCCTGAGCGAGAACACCAAGCTCCCCTAAAATCGCACGCTTTCCAGCCCTTCGGGACTCACCGCGTGTCTTCATCCTCCAAGCACCTCCAGCATTTCGAGGGCGGCAACGCCCTTTCCGCGTTCCGCGCCCAGGCGCTGCTGCCCCGCCTGCAGGCCGTCAGCGCCCGCATCGTCGATGTCACGGCGCGCCATGTGCATTGGGTGTGGAGCGACGCGGCGCTGGACCGCGAGAACCTCGACAAGCTCTCGGCGCTGCTGACCTACGGTGACGCGTACACCGCGAAGCCGGAGGGTGCGCTGATCGTCGTGATGCCCCGGCTGGGCACGCTGTCGCCCTGGGCCTCGAAGGCCACCGACATCGCCCGCAACTGCGGCGCCACGCTGCACCGCGTCGAGCGGGTCACCGAGTACCGGCTGGTGCTGAAGTCCGGCCTGCTGGACACGTTCAAGGGCGGCGCCAAGCCGCTGACGGCCGAGGAGCTGCAGGCCTGCGCGCTGGTGCTGCACGACCGCATGACCGAGTCGGCCGCCTTCGAGCGGGAGGCTGCCCGCCACCTGTTCGACGAGCAGCCGGCCGAGCCGCTGGCGCACGTCGATGTGCTGGGGCAGGGCCGCGCGGCGCTGGTCGTGGCGAACAAGGACTTCGGGCTGGCGCTGTCCGAGGACGAGATCGACTACCTGGTGAACGCTTTCACCGGCCTGGGCCGCAACCCGAGCGATGTCGAGCTGATGATGTTCGCGCAGGCGAACTCCGAGCACTGCCGCCACAAGATCTTCAACGCCGACTTCACCCTCGACGGCGAGCGTCAGCCGATGAGCATGTTCGGCATGATCCGCAACACCGAGAAGATGTCGCCGCAGTCCACCGTGGTCGCCTACAGCGACAACGCCTCGGTGATGCAGGGCGGCGTGATCGAGCGCTGGATGCCGCAGGGCTACACCAACGCGCCGCAGTACGGTGCCCGCGAAGAGCTGGTGCATGTGCTGATGAAGGTCGAGACGCACAACCACCCGACGGCGATTTCCCCGTTCCCTGGTGCGGCGACTGGTGCGGGCGGCGAGATCCGCGACGAAGGCGCGACCGGCCGGGGCTCCAAGCCCAAGGCGGGCCTGACCGGCTTCAGCGTGTCGAACCTGAACCTGCCCGGCACCAACGAGCCGTGGGAGAGCGACCCCATCGGCAAGCCGGCGCACATCGCCAGCCCGCTGCAGATCATGACCGACGGCCCGCTAGGCGGCGCCGCGTTCAACAACGAGTTCGGCCGGCCCAACCTGGCGGGTTACTTCCGCGTGTTCGAGCAGGACGTGGCCGGCGTGCGGCGCGGCTACCACAAGCCGATCATGATCGCCGGCGGCCTGGGCACCATCGCCGACAGCCAGACGCACAAGCTGCCGTTCGGCGCCGGCACGCTGCTGATCCAGCTCGGCGGGCCGGGCATGCGCATCGGCATGGGCGGCGGCGCCGCGTCGTCGATGGCGGCCGGCACCAACACCGCGTCGCTCGACTTCGACTCGGTCCAGCGCGGTAACCCCGAGATCCAGCGCCGCGCGCAGGAGGTCATCAGCCACTGCTACGCCCTCGGCGCGAGCAACCCGATCGTGGCGATCCACGACGTGGGCGCGGGCGGCATCAGCAATGCGTTCCCCGAGCTGGTGGATGGCGCGGGCAAGGGCGCGACCTTCGACATCCGCAAGGTGCCGCTGGAAGAGACCGGTCTGGCGCCCAAGGAAATCTGGTGCAACGAGAGCCAGGAGCGCTACGTGATGGCGGTGACGCCGGAGGCGCTGCCGCTGTTCGACGAGATGTGTCGCCGCGAGCGCGCGCCGTATGCGGTGGTGGGCATCGCCACCGATGACCGCGAGCTGGTGCTCGAAGACGGCCCCGGTGGCGAGCGCCCAATCGACATGCCGATGGACGTGCTGCTCGGAAAACCACCGAAGGTCCACCGCGACGTGACCCGCTTGCAGCGCACCGAGGCGCCCCTGAACCTGACGGGCGTGCAGCTCGACGAGGTGGCCTTCAGCGTGCTGCGCCACCCGACGGTGGCGTCCAAGCGTTTCCTCATCACCATCGGCGACCGCACCGTGGGCGGCCTGAGCCACCGCGACCAGATGGTCGGGCCGTGGCAGGTGCCGGTGGCGGACTGCGCCGTGACGCTGGCCGACTACAGCGGCTTCCGCGGCGAGGCGATGGCGATGGGCGAGCGCACGCCGCTGGCCGCGCTGGACGCGCCCGCCTCGGGCCGCATGGCGGTGGCCGAGTCCATCACCAACCTGCTGGCCGCGCCATTCGAGCTGTCGCGCGTGAAGCTGTCGGCGAACTGGATGGCCGCGTGCGGCGAGCCGGGCGAGGACGCCGCGCTGTACGAGACGGTCAAGGCGGTCGGGATGGAACTCTGCCCTGCGCTCGGCGTGGGCATTCCGGTCGGCAAGGATTCGCTGTCGATGCGCACCAAGTGGAGTGACGACGGGCTGAATGGGCAGGTTCAGAAGCAGGTCGTCGCTCCCGTGTCGCTGATCGTCACCGCGTTCGTCACGCTGGACGACGTGCGCGGCACGCTGACGCCGCAACTGAAGACTGACACGCCCGCGGGCCTCGACACCTCGCTGATCCTGATCGACCTCGGCAACGGCAAGAACCGCATGGGCGGCTCGATGCTGGCGCAGGTGATCGGCCAGTTCGGCCATGAAGTCCCGGACGTGGACGACCCGGCGCAGCTCAAGGCGCTGGTCACCGTCATCAACCAGTTGCGCACCGAGGGCAAGCTGCTGGCCTACCACGACCGCAGCGACGGCGGGCTGTGGGCGGCGGCGTGCGAGATGGCGTTTGCCGGCCATGTCGGCGTGAGCCTGAACGTGGACATGCTGGTCACCGAAGGCGACGGCATCACCGACAGCCGCGCCGACACCGGCGACTCGAAGAACTGGGCCACCCAGGTCGGCGAGCGCCGCAACGAGCTGACGCTGAAGGCGCTGTTCAACGAGGAACTTGGCGCCGTGATCCAGGTGCCGACCAGCGTGCGCAACGAGGTGATGCAGACGCTGCGCGCCCACGGCCTGAGCAAGCACAGCCACGTCATCGGCAAGACCAATGACCGCGCGGCGGTCGAGGTCTGGCGCGACGCCAAGACGGTGTTCACGGCGCCGCTGCAGAAGTTGCAGCAGGCGTGGGACGACGTGAGCTGGCGCATCGCCGCGCAGCGCGACAACCCGGTCTGCGCGGACAGCGAACACGCGGCGGTGGGCGCGCCCGACGACACTGGGCTGCACGTCGCGCTGAGCTTCGATCCACGGGAGGACGTGGCCGCGCCGTTCATCGGCAAGGCGCGGCCGAAGGTGGCGATCCTGCGCGAGCAGGGCGTGAACTCGCACGTCGAGATGTCCTACGCGATGGCCAAGGCCGGCTTCGATACCTTCGATGTCCACATGACCGACCTGCAGCGCGGCCGCGCGCGGCTGGACCAGTTCCAGGGTTTCGTGGCCTGCGGCGGCTTCAGCTATGGCGACACGCTGGGCGCAGGCGAGGGCTGGGCGCGCTCGGTGCTGTTCAACCCAGCGCTGGCCGAGCAGTTCGCCGCTTTCTTTGGGCGCACCGATACCTTCGCGCTGGGCGTGTGCAACGGCTGCCAGATGATGGCCGCGCTGTCACCAATCATCCCCGGCGCGCAGGACTGGCCGAAGTTCACCCGCAACAAGAGCGAGCAGTTCGAGGCGCGGCTGAGCCTGGTCGAGGTGCTGGAGAGCCCGTCGATCTTCTTCCAGGGCATGGCCGGCAGCCGCCTGCCGATCGCGGTCGCACACGGCGAAGGCTTTGCCGACTTCTCGCAGCGGGGTGACGCGGCCAAGGTGCAGCGCGCCATGCGGTTCGTCGACCACGCGGGTCGCCCGACCGAAGCCTATCCGCTCAACCCGAACGGCAGTCCGGACGGCCTGACCTCGGTGACGACGGCGGATGGCCGGTTCACGGTGCTGATGCCGCACCCGGAGCGGGTGTTCCGCAATGTGCAGATGAGCTGGACCTCGGGCGCGGTGTCCGAGCAGAGCCCGTGGCTGCGCATGTTCGGCAACGCACGAAAGTGGGTGGGCTGAAGCGGGGGAGGGCATCTCCTGGCAAGCGCATGTGTGGGGAAAGCGCTTGCCGGTCCTGGAAATGCAACGGCACCGGAATCGGTGCCGTTCAGACAGACTCGGTGAGAGTCAGGTCGGATCGGCGTCGGATGCCGGCGGCACGATCGGGTGCGCTAGCGTGGACTGCATGGCGGCGCGGATGACCTGCGCCGCTTCGTCCGCACATTCGGGCAGTTGTTCGACCCGATCCTGTTCGATGGCTTGCAGCACGATTTCGGTGAGAGATCCGATGATCGCGTTGGCCTGCCAGACGTTGAGTTCGCTGTCCGGCTGCTCGGCGGTGCTGGCGATCAGCTCCGCGAGCTGCTGGTGCACCTTGCGCCGCGCCTGCAGGCCTTCGGGGCCGACGGCGAGCACATCGATGAACAGCGTGCGCATCAGCAGCGGGTTGGCGGCCAGATGGCTGAAATAGGCCTTCACGGCGTGGTCGACGCGAGCAGGCCATTGCTGTTCTGGTTCGATGGCCTTTGCGAGGCTGTTCAGGCCGCGCTGGCTGGCGTTTTCATACAAGGAGATCAGGCATTCTTGCTTGGTTCTGAAGTGTTCATAGAACGTACGCTTTGAAACACGTGCCGCCGTGGCGATGTCGGCGATCGTGGTATCGGCATACCCTTTGGTGGCCACGCAGCGAGCCATGCCTTCAAGAAGCCGGGTGCGGTGGTCTAGCGAAGAAGAAATTATGGCTGTTTGTTCGATCATGAGGCTTCCCCACATCCCAATCGTACTTTAGCTTTTATTCCTAAAAGCAGCAAAAGTGATAAAAATGGGTACTTTTTATTACCGTTGTGCTAACAATGACGGCAGTTCGATAGGCGTTGACGACCTGAGGATCGACTTGACATCAGCCGCGTCAGTGTCAGCGAAAGCGTTCGTTTGGGATGCGAGAAAGTGGTACGGTTCTGCCCCGTTTATTGACTGCATGTATCCGTAAATCGGTGAACGATTCACGCAAAATATTCATCGCGCCGCAGATATCGCCATTGACCCGGGGGCAGATGGCCCAGTGACACGCTGCCGATGCGCACCCGTTTCAGTCCGACCACCTTGAGCCCGACGGCTTCGCACATGCGGCGGATCTGGCGCTTGCGGCCCTCGCGCAGCACGAAACGCAGCTGGTCCTCGTTCTGCCAGCTGACCTTGCAGGGTCGCAGCACGTGGTCATCCAGCGTGAGCCCGTGGTTGAGCAAGGCGAGGTCGGCATCGGGCAGGCGGGGGCCATGGTGGTATTCGACACGGACGAGGTATTCCTTCTCGACGTTCGAGTCTTCTCCTATCAACTGCCGGGCGACCCGGCCGTCCTGGGTCAGCACCAGCAACCCCACCGAGTCGATGTCCAGACGGCCGGCAGGCGCCAGGCTGCGCATGTGGCCGGGATGCCAGCGCAGACCGGACTGGTCCTCTTTCCACTGGTTCTCGGGGCGAAGCAGCACGGAGGCTGGCTCATAGCCATCCTCTGCCTGGCCACTGACATAGCCGATCGGCTTGTTGAGGAGGATGGTGACACGCTGCGCCTGCTCGCGGTGTGCGGCGGGATCAACGACGATCTTGTCATCCGGACGAACCCGCTGTCCCAGCACGGCCAGACGGCCATTCACGCGCACCCAGCCAGCCTCGATCCACTCGTCGGCCTCCCGGCGCGAGGCCAGTCCCAGGGCCGTCATGCGCTTGGAGAGGCGGTCGCCCTCGGCCGACGCCGGGCTGGAGGCCCGCACTGGCTGTGCTGCGGGAGGAGTTGCCCGCTCCAGGCCCATCTGGCGAGCGGCCTGAGGATTGACGACGCTTTTCAGTGGCCTCGACGCAGCGGGCTGGCGAGGGGGCTCTGGAAGCTGTTGCCGGGTCGGTGCTGGGACGTCCCTGCGGGGGCCGTTGCGGTCGGCCAGATTCTGGGCGAAGCGCTGGTTGTTGACGCTTAAGGGGACGTTGCCCTCTCTGCGCGGCGGCTGCGGGCGGCGCTCTTCGCGGGCAGGAGCAGCGTCCCGGTCCCGGTCCCGGAACTGCTGTTGCTCCATGCGCTGCGCCTGTGCCTCGGCAAGGGTCGGACGCCCACGTGCCCCCTGGCCTCGCAGCGGGCCTCGCCCTGCGGGTCTCCCATGATCAAGGGACGGGGTGGGCTTTTTTTTCAAAGTGAGTGTGACCATGTCGTCATGTGAGCACCGGCCCAAGGCTTCCGGAACGGAACACCACTGCGCCTGTGCTATCTTGTTTTGCAGTATTGAACACCAGTATCAGGCCCCGTCAATCGGGGCGTTTTCTTGTCCGAGCTTGTCAGAGTCGAATCGAAGGGTAGTGTCGTGGATGTTGTGATCTTGTTGAAGGCCGCGGTGATGGGCATCGTCGAGGGCTTGACCGAATTCCTGCCCATCTCGAGTACCGGGCATCTGATCCTGGCCGGGCAGCTGCTGGACATGAAAGCACACATGACCGAGGCCACGCTCAAGGTCTTCGACATCTCGATCCAGACCGGTGCGATCTTCGCGGTCATCCTGGTCTACTGGCAGCGGCTGTCGAGCACCGTCACCCACCTGGGCAGCAGCCGTGATGCGCGGCGCTTTGCGTTGAATGTGCTGATCGGCTTTCTCCCGGCCGTCATCCTCGGCTTGTTGATCGGCAAGATGGTCAAGGAGCACCTGTTCACTCCGGTCATCGTGGCCTCGGCGTTCATCGTCGGCGGCCTGATCATCCTGTGGGCCGAACGCCGGCCGGCCAGCGCCGTGCGCGTGCATTCGGTGGATGACATGACGGCGCTGGATGCACTGAAGGTCGGTGCTGTGCAGTGTTTTGCGATGATTCCAGGCACAAGCCGCTCTGGCTCCACCATCATCGGCGGCATGCTGATGGGCCTGTCGCGTCAAGCCGCGACCGATTTCAGCTTCTTTCTGGGCATCCCGACGCTGATTGGCGCTGGCGCCTACAGCCTGCTCAAGGAGCGTGAACACCTGTCGGTGGCCGATGCGCCGATGTTCATCGTCGGTCTGGTGTTCTCCTTCTTGTCCGCCTGGCTGTGCGTGCGCTGGTTGTTGCGCTATGTGGCGACGCACAATTTTGTGCCTTTTGCCTGGTACCGCATCGCCTTCGGCTTGCTGATCCTGGTGACGTCCTACACCGGGCTGGTCAGCTGGCAGGAGTAGGTCCGGCTTCGCTGCTGCGGCGTCGGAACACCAGATCCCAGACGCCATGCCCCAGCTTCAGGCCGCGATTCTCGAACTTGGTCAGCGGGCGGTAGTCGGGGCGAGGGGCATAGCCGTCTGCCGTGTTGCACAGGTCTGACTCGGCTGACAGGACCTCCAGCATCTGTTCGGCATAGGGTTGCCAGTCGGTTGCGCAGTGCAGGTAGCCGCCGGGCGCCAACCGCGTGACCAGACGGGCCACGAACTCGGCCTGGATGAGGCGGCGCTTGTTGTGCTTCTTCTTGTGCCAGGGATCCGGAAAGAAGATGTGCACACCGGAAAGCGATGCGGGGGCGAGCATCTGTTCCAGCACCTCCACGGCATCGTGCTGGACGATGCGCAGATTGGTCAGTCCCTGCTCGTCGATCAGCTTGAGCAGTGCGCCGACACCGGGCGTGTGCACCTCGACACCGAGGAAGTCCACCTCGGGCTGCCGTGCGGCAATCTCGGCGGTCGCACCACCCATGCCGAAGCCAATTTCCAGCACCAATGGGGCCGAGCGGCCCCAGACAGTCGGTGGATCCAGCAAGCGGTCAGACCACGGCAGCACGAAGCGCGGTCCAAGCACCTCCAGTGCACGCAATTGCCCCGTGCCCATGCGGCCGGCCCGTACCACGAAGCTGCGGATCGAGCGGTGGTGGGTGGCGGGTAGACCCGGCTGTTCGGAGGGCGTGGCAGTCTCGGGCAAGGTCGGCGCGAGCGGTTCAGGCTGGTCGGGGGTCGGATCTGTGGCGGTCATGGACAATGGACGATGGCAACGGGTTACCGCTGGTGTGCAGTCGGTACGAATATTTCAGAATGGAATCCCTGAAACCGGTGGTCGCGTTATTGCGGTGGCGAGTCCGGGCTATTTGGCCTATGCGCTTGTGTGATGCAGGCCTAGGCTCAGGCCATGAGTGATTTTGCATCAAGCGACGTGGTCGACGGTTCTCCCATGTGTCCTTCCCGGCGGCATTGGCTGGCGCTGGCCGCTGCGACCTCCGCTGGACTGGCAGTTGATCCCGTTCTGGCCCGAACCCGCAAGGCGGTACCGACTGCGCCTGCGACGGCGTTGGCGGCGCCGGGTGACCTGCTGCCGCCTGTGCTGCAGGACCGCCTCCACGACACAGGACTCGCGGTCGACGGGTTCGGGCTGCACATCCAGGCGCTGGACGGTGCGCCGGCTGTGCTGTCCTGGCAGGCGACACGGCCATTCGTGCTGGCATCGACGTCCAAGCTGATCACGTCGATGGCGGCGCTGGACCTGCTCGGTCCGGGCTACCGGTGGCGTACGCGGGCCTACCTCAGCGGTCCGCTCAGCAATGGGCGCCTGCTGGGCGATCTGGTGATCCGGGGTGGCGGTGACGCGAGTCTGAC
This sequence comes from Sphaerotilus sp., assembly GCF_034519685.1. Taxonomy (GTDB): domain Bacteria; phylum Pseudomonadota; class Gammaproteobacteria; order Burkholderiales; family Burkholderiaceae_C; genus Sphaerotilus. The sequence goes on from NZ_JAXHOF010000006.1 coordinate 2,142,664, forward strand.
CTCACAGGATCTTCTGGCCTGGTTCCAGCAGTTGCGTGAACAGGGGCTGCAGGAAATCTGGGGCGACATCATCCTCAACCGGGAAGCCTTCAGTCTGCGTCCGCAAGACATGGCATCGACCCCGGAGCCTTCGCCCGATCGGCCGCACCATGTCCGCCCGGACGCGCTGGCACTGGACGCCGGTGTGGTGAGCGTTGCCGTGCAGTCGGACGGCGGTGGGCGGGCCAACATCCATGTGACGCCGCCGATGCGGGACGTCAAGTTGATCAACGCATTGGGTCGCGGCGGCGCCTGTGTGGCCAGCGCCGTCTACCGGGATGTCGAGGGGACGCCACAGCCGCAACTGCAGGTCAATGGCCAGTGGTCGGCCAGGTGTGGGGCGCAGCAGATCCGCTTCTCGCCTGTCAGCATGAGGGATCTGGGGCTGCGGGGCATCGAAGGATTGTGGCTGCAGGCGGGCGGTGTGCTGCGTGGACGGGTGGTGGAGCACACCGCGTTTTCTCCCGTGCCCTGGCAGGTGGCCGATCCGCAGTCCGGTGCCGGCGCACCCTTTTCCGAGCATGTCTCCGACCCCTTGTCTACGCTCCTGATCGACATGAACAAGCGCAGTGACAATCTGGTCGCGCGCCACCTGATGCTCAGCCTGGCACCGGACTTCCCCAATCGTCCCGCCACGGCCACCGCGGCCCAGGCGCGTGTGCGCGATTGGCTGACCCGCAAGGGGATTCGCAAGGAATGGGCCGGACTGGATACCGGCTCAGGCCTGTCGCGCCAGGAAAAAGCGACGCCGCAGGCGATGGTGCACCTGCTGAGCCGTGCGGCGCGTGGTCCGCAGGGGAAATTGCTGCTGAAGTCCCTGCCGATCGCCGGGGTTGATGGCACGCTGGAGGGGCGCCTGCGCGGGGGAGCAGCGGAAGGACAGGCCTGGCTGAAGACCGGCACCTTGCTCGACACCCGTGGCCTGGCCGGTTATGTGCGCACCCGCAGCGGACGCATGCTGGGGGTGTGTCTGCTCGCCAACCACGCCGAGAATGTCGCAGCCGCAACGCCTGCACTCGATGCCTGTGTCGAATGGGCGGCGCGTCTGGCATAATCGCGGCCTGCAGTTTCTGGCAGCGTGCGGGTGTAGTTCAATGGTAGAACGGCAGCTTCCCAAGCTTCATACGTGGGTTCGATTCCCATCACCCGCTCCAGAATAGACCGCGACAGGTTCCGCAGAGTTCAAAACCAGAAAGCCCTTGAGTGTTGATCCTCAAGGGCTTTTTTGTCGATGCTTCGATCTGCGCGAGGCCGTGAAGACTGCGCGCAAGAGGCTCAGCGGTTGCTTTCCTTGACGATGTACCACTCGCTGCCGCGGCGCTTCCAGATCAGCGACTTCTGGCTCTTGTCGTTGAAATCCTTCGAGGCGTAGTGCTGCTCGAACCTGGTTTCCACGGTGTCGGCCGAAATGGTGCGGCGCTGCACATTCGCAATCTTCAGGTCGACCGCGCCGTCCTTCTTGAGGAGCTTGGTTCGGTTGGCGAACCACACCGACCGGGCAACGCCGGTTGGCTGGAACTTGGGATCATAGAAGCTCAGGTAGCGGGTGACATCCTTGGCCGTCCAGGCGCCGACCCAGTCGAGCAGACGCTGCGACACCGGGGTCGCCATCGATGCATCCGCTGTGGGGGCCGCTGCGGTGGCTGGCGCCATGGTGCGCGAGCCTGGGAGCGCGCTCACGGCGGGTGCGGCGGCAGCGGCGATGGGGGCCATGGTTGCGCTTTGCTGGCGAGCACGCGCGTCCAGATCCGCTTTCGGTGTCACGGCCAGATCGGTTGCGCTCAGCGGGCAGCGGGTGGCCGCATCGTCGCCCGCTTGCCAGTAGCGGCCTTCCGGGAGGTCGTTCTCGCCTGCCCCTGCCCGTGTCAGCCCTAGCGCAGCAACCAGGCTGCTGGCCGCTGCATGGGTGCGGGCCTTGGCGATCACCAGATCCAGTTCGGCATTGGTGTAGGCGCGCCGAGCGCTGTACAGCTCGTTTTCGGAGTTCAGCAGGTCCAGCAGTGTGCGCTGACCGATGTCGAATTGCTGGCGGTAGGCATCGCGCACTTTCTCGCTTGACAGCACGTGCCGGTCCAAATAACTCAGTTGGTCGGTGAGTTTCTGGATGTCGTGGTAGGCGATGGCGGCGGTCTGACGAGCGTCGCGGCAAGCCTTGTCGCGCACATCGGTGGCTTGGTTGAGCAGGTTGGCCGCCTGACGTACCCGTGCCTTGTCCGATCCGCCGTTGTACAGGTTCCAGTTCAGGGCCAGGCCGGCTGTGGTGTCACGTTTCTGGTCCGGCACACCGTCCAGATTGCTGCCGGCGGCGGCGCGCACCCGCGCTTCCACCCGCGGCTGGTACAGGTTGCCTTCGCGCTCGCGTGACTGTGCCTGGGCTGCGCGCAGATTTTCCACTGCCGCAGCAATCGATGCGCTGCGCTTCGCTGTCTGATCCAGCAGCGCAGTCGGCGTGGAAGGCAGACCTTTTTCGAGGCTGGCGACAGCAGGCATCTCGACCGGGGGCAGGGTGCCGACGATGCGCCGATAGCGCTCGGTGACATCGTGCAGGTTGGAGGTTTCGGTCGACAGATTCGACTCCGCCAGTGCGAGGCGGGCTGCCGCCTGCTCCAGATCGACGCCTCGCCCGACACCCGCCCGCACGCGGGACTGGCTCTGCTCCGTGACCTGTCGGTGCTGGACGTAGTTGTCTTCGGCGAGCTTCACCAGCCGGCGAGCGCGCTGCACATCCGCGTAGGCGCGCACACTCTCCTGGGCGACCTGTTCACTGGTGTCGATGAACTCGAAATAGCGCACCAGACGTGCATGCCCGAGCCGATCGACCTGGTTCATCGTGGCGAAGCCGTCCCAGAGCAGCTGCGTGGCGGACAGCGCCATGCCGGTGCTGGTCATGCCCTGGCTGGTCGTTCCTATGCGCTCGCGCGTGCGGTTGGCTTCTGCGCTGAGGTCGACGCGCGGGTAGTAGGCGCCGCGGGCGACATCGACCTCATCGACCGCTGCCCGGAAGGCGTTGAGTTTGGCGGTGACCTCGGGGTTGGTGGAAATCGCGCGCTGCACCGTGTCCTTGAGCGGATCGGTCGATTGCGCAAGCGCCACCTGACACGCCAAGACGAGCAGGCCGACGACAAGAGGAGAGGCTGCCTTATTCATTGTTTCATTGATCCTTGCGCTGGACTTCGGAGTTGACACATCTGTCGCCACATTCACTGACCGTGTTCATGTCCGATTGTCGCTCCCGAGAGACCCGTGGATGGAGGGTGTACTTCCGACGGCTATTTTGCTGTCCCGCCCGCGGTTACCTTGAACTGAGTATTCCACACCGCACCAGACACGTCCAAGTGATCCGCGCACTAAATCGCGCCCACTTGTGCCGGCCGTCGCGATTCGTGATGAAAGGCTACGGTTTTGCCCCTGCGGTGCCGACAACGTCCCCATGCGTGCTGTTGTACCTGTGTCACGAACTGTAACGACCCCCCGGAATCGGGAGGCGGACCAGCCGCGTCGCCACGGTACGTGCCTGCTGTCGCACTGGCTGGGCTGGGCGATGGCGGCGCTGGGCCTGCTGGTGGTGCCGGCTGCGCTGGCCTGGGAAGCCGAGCGCTTGCTCCATCTCGCAGGCCGGCAGGGCGGTCAGACGGCAGCGCTGGCGCAGACACTCACCGATGTGATCGGCCAGATGGCCCGTCAGGACGACGAGAGCCGGCTACAGACCATCAACCAGTTCTTCAACCGGCGCCTGTTGTTCCGGGAGGACATCGAGACCTGGGGCCAGATCGACTATTGGGCCAGTCCGCTGGAGTTTCTGGACCGTGGTCAGGGTGACTGCGAGGACTACGCGATCGGCAAGTACTTCTCGCTGATTGCCTCCGGTGTACCGCCGACCAGGCTGCGCATGGTGTACGTCAAGGCCATCTTTGGCGGGCAGACGGCAGTCCAGCAGGCACACATGGTGCTCGCGTACTACCCGAGTTCCGGCGCCGATCCGCTCATCCTGGACAACCTCATCGGCGACATCCGCCCCGCGTCCAAGCGCCCGGATCTGATCCCTGTCTTCAGTTTCAACTCGGAAGGCCTGTGGCAGGGAACCCAGGGTCCGGGTGCTGGCGATGCCGTGGCGCGCTTGTCGCGCTGGCGAGAAGTGCTGGTCAAAGCAAGAGATCAGGGGTTTCTGTGAACACACAAGAAAAGGAGTCGGCATGTCGCTGATTCGACAGATCTGGATATTGATCCTGGGCACGATCTTGTTGTCCTGCGCCGGAAGCGTGCTCGTTTCGGTCTGGACAGCGAAAAATTCGCTGGAAACACAGCTTTCGGTGAAAAACAACGACAACGCCCAATCGCTGGCGCTGTCGCTGTCGCACCAGGGCCAGGATGCAGCGCTGCTGGGAATATCGATTTCCGCGCAATTTGATACCGGGCATTACCAATCGATCATCCTGCGGTCGCCGGATGGCTCGACGCGCTTCTCCCGGGTCGCCGGCGAGGTCAGTCTGGCGGCACCGGCCTGGTTTGTCCGCATGGTGCCGATCCGGCCCACGGCGGGCGTCGGCCAGGTCCTCAACGGCTGGACGCAGATCGGGACGCTGGAGGTGGTGAGTCAGTCCGCCTATGCCTATGCCGGACTCTGGTCGGCGTGCCTGAGCATCACCTTGTGGACCTTCGCGATCGGGCTGGTGGCTGCATCGCTGGGCCACCTTGCCGTGCAGCGCCTGCGCCGACAGCTGGACGAGGTGGTGCAGCAGGCCGATGCACTGACCCAGCGCCGCTTCGTGCGCGTCAAGGAGCCGCGTACGCCGGAGCTGCGCCGTGTGGCCCGGGCGATGAACCAGATGGTCTCCCGCATCAATCAGATCTTCTCCGAGCAGGCGGAACAGGTCGACCAGCTCCGCGTCCAGGCGAGCTGCGACCCCTTGACTGGCATCTCGCACCGGCGGCATTTCCTGGCCAGTTTCGAGTCGCAGATCGAGCGCGAGGAATCGTCTGCCCTGACGCAGCTGGTGCTGGTGCGGGTGCGGCGGCTGGCCGATGTCAACCGTGTGCTGGGGCACCAGCGCACCGATCAGCTGCTGCGCGCCCTGGCCCACGCGCTGGGCGAGTCCAACGCCAACGGGGCGGTGGCGACGTGCCACGGTCGACTGAACGGTTCGGATTTTGCGGTCGTGTTTCCCCATGCCAACGAGCGCGACGATCCTGCGGTCGAGCTGCTGGAGCGGCTGCGGCTGCGGCTGGCAGACAACCCCGGCGTGGCCGTGGTGGTGGCCTCGGTGGGTTGCCGTCCGGGCAGCACGGTGCCGGAGCTGTTGACCAAGGCGGACATGGGGCTGGCCGATGCCGAGCTGAAGGGCGATTTTGCCTACGTCGCCAATGGCCTGGAGCCGGCGCCGATGCAAGGCGGCGAGGACACCTGGCGCAAGGCGCTGCAGGCCACGCTGCTGGCGGCGCGGGTCCAGCTGATGCAGTTTCCGGTGAGCGACCGGCTGGGCGATCTGGTGCACCTGGAGTGTCCGATGCGCCTGCAGCTGGAGGAGAACGGCCCGTTCGAGCCGGCGGCGCGCTGGTTGCCCTTTGCATTGCGGACGGGCATGAGCTGCGATGTGGACATGGCCGCAGTGGCCCTGGCGGTCACGGCGATTGCGTCGGATGGCCGGCCGCGCGGGGTCAACCTGTCGCCGCAGTCGCTGTCGCATCCGCAGTTCCTGCCGCGTCTGCGCGAACGCATCGCGGCCTCGGGGGCTTCGGCCAAGCAGCTCTGGGTGGAGGTGGACGAGTCGGCGCTGGAGCGCCATCCGGACGCGCTGATCGAGCTGTGCCGCCAGTTGCGCCCGCACGGTGTCCACCTGGGGCTGGAGCATGCGGGCGACCGCCTGTCGTCCATCGGCCTGTTGCTGGAGCCGGGGCTGGATTACGTGAAGATCGCGTCCAGCTGGGCCAGCGGCGTGCGGCACGATGCGGCCCGGCGCGCGTGGCTGCGCAGTTCGGTGGCGATGCTGCACGGCGTCGGGCTGAAGGTGTTCGTGGAAGGTGTGCAGGACGCCGAGGATCTGCCGGAGCTGTGGGCCTGCGGGGTGGATGGCGTGACGGGGCCGGCCGTGAAGTGAGCGGACTGCACGGGGCATGAAAAACCGCCTTGGTGGAATGCCAAGGCGGTTTTGGTGCGTCTGGAGGACACCCCTTGCGGGGTGTGCGGAACGCTCGAATGCTCAGTTGTCCACGATCAGCTTGCCTTGGGTCAGCAGGGTGGAGATGATCTGGCTGTCGGTGGCGGTGTTGGCCAGCCCCAGCGAGTCCCGCAGATCGACGCCCGACAGCACGATGGTCTGGTCTTCGGCTGCCGCGCTGTAGGTGCCGCTGGCGAAGGCGCCGGTCGAGCTGACGTGGATGGTGGTGGTGGCCGCACTGCCGCTGCCGGCGAAGCTGAACTCCAGATAGTTCTCCAGCGTGCCGGAGGTCTCGCCGGCCAGCAGATCGCGCAGGTCGATGATGTCGCCGCCGGCCGAGGGCAGCCGGGTGTCGAAGTCGGTGATGGTGTCGACCGTCGGGGTGCCGAGGGCGCCTTGCTCGCTCAGTGACCAGGCGAAGACATCCGCGCCCGCGCCGCCGGTCAGCAGGTCGTTGCCTTGGCCGCCGATCAGCGTGTCGTTGCCCAGCAGTCCTGTGAGCCGGTCATCGCCGTCGCCGCCCACCATGTAGTCCGCACCCGTGCTGCCGACGAGGCTGTCGGCGCCGCTGGTGCCGGCGTGGGTGGCGGTGGGGATCACTTCGCTGTTGAGGACCGAGGAGGTCGAGGTGCCGACCGTGACCACGATGTCGGCGTGCTGGGTGTCGCCGTCCTTGTCGGCGATGACATACGACAGGATCTCCGTCTGCGTGGTGGTCGCCAGACTGCCCGGCACGCGGTACTCGTAGGTGCCGTCGTCCAGGTCGATGTGGAAGCGTCCGCCCGCGGCGGTGGTCACCACCAGGGTCTTGGTGCTGGAGACGTAGGTGTGGCGGTCGGTGCCGCCGCTGACGGCGATGGGGTCGCTGCTGCCGCTGCCCGCGCCGCTGGTGAGGTAGGTGTAGGTCACGCCATCGACGGTGACCGACTGCACGTTGCCCTTGTCGGCGCCGACCTGACCACCAGTGCGGAACCTGCCACCGGTGCTCAGCTCTCCGGAGGGGATCGGCACCGTGTTCTGCAGCACGCTGTTGAGCTGGTTCAGGTCGGTGACCACGGTGGCACTGCTCTCGGCCTGGGTGGTGCCGTTCCAGGCCACGGGGTTCAGCGCGTTCTGGCCGACGTCGGTGGTGATGCCGATGGCGTAGGCGTTGATGCTGTTGGTGTTCAGGAAGGTCTTCCAGGTGCCTTCTTCGGTGGTGTTGACACCGATGCTCGCCGCCGGTGCCGTCGGGTTGCCGTCGGAGACGAAGTAGGCCACGTTCTGGCCGGACGCCTGTCGTCCGGTCGCGGTGAACGCAGCGGTGGTGGCCGTGAGGGCGGCGTCGTAGTTGGTGGCGCCGCCAGCGGCTGAGATGGTGTTCAGTGCCGCATTGGCTTGCGCGACGGTCAGCCAGGTGGTGTCCTCTGGCGCTGCGGCATTGGCGAAGGTCACCAGCCGGACCATCACGGTGCCGAACTCGCTGTAGCTGGCCATCAGGCTGGTGATGGCCGCCTTGGCGGCTTGCAGGCGGGTCTGGCCGGCCAGGGCGCCGGTCTCGATTTCGGTGTTCATCGAGCCGGACGTGTCCAGCGTGATCAGCAGGTTGGTGTCCTGCAGGCGCACCGAGCTGGTCTGGGTGACCAGCGCCGTGGGCGAGTCGTCCTCGATGCGGACGCTGACCGTGCCCGGGCTGCTGAGCGCGCCATCGCTGACGACGATGCCGAAGTCCAGCTGCAGGGCATCTTCGCCGGCGGCCGGGTGGTCGATCGGGCCGGACAGGGTGACGGTGTACTGGCCGTCGTCGCCGATGACGGCGCGGATGATTTCCGGTCCTCCGTCTGCACGGCCGATCAGGGTCTTGGTGTCTTCGCCAGTCCAGGTGATCGGGATGCCGGCCTGGGTGTAGCTGGCCGTCACGGCCGACCAGTTCACCGTCATCGCGCTGCCTTCGATGTCGCGCAGACCGACCTGCCCGGTGTTGACGACCAGGTTGGTGGTGTCGACCATGCCGGTCGTGTCGACGAGACCGCCCGTCAAGCCTTCTTCGGACAACGGCGTCACCGCGCCTGCCGTCACGATCGGCGCGTCGTTGACCGGGTTGATGGCCAGTGTCAGCGTGCCGTTCACCGGGTTGGCGCCGTCGGTGACGGTGTAGGTGATGGCGGGCACCAGGCCGTCGTAGTTCGGCAGCGGCGTGAAGGTGTAGAGGCCGGTGGGCGCGATGGTGATGGTGCCGACGCCGGGGATGGTTGCGGTCGTGCCGGGCGCGTAGGGCGTGCCGCCGACATTGAAGCCGGTGACGACGAGCGGATCGCCGTTGGCGTCGGTGTCGTTGGTCAGCACCGAGCCGGTGATCGGCGTGTCTTCATCGCCGCTGCCGGTGTCCGGGTTGGCGATGGGAGCGACGTCGTCGTCTGCGATGCTGCCCGTACCGGAAGCGGTGGGGGATGCCGTGGTGCCGGCCGTGGTCGTGGCCGTCAGCGTGAAGGCTTCGGACGGCTCGATCGCCTTGTCGTTGTTCAGCGGCGTGCGCACCAGCAGCGTCGTGGTGTTCGGGGCGAAGGTGGCGCTGGTGGCGTTCGTCCAGGTGGCACCGCCGTCGGCCGACACCTGCAGGTTGTCCGGGCCGGTGCTGCCGTAGTCGACGCCCAGGCCCTTGGCCACGCCGTCGCTCAGCGCAAGTCCGACCGTGGTCGCCGTCGTGGACGGATTGCTCAGGGTGAGCGTGAAGACCGCGTGGCCGCCCGCGAGGTTTTCCACCACCGTCGGGCTGTCGATCGTCAGGCGCGGCGTGTCGTCGTCCGGGGTCACACCGGGCGGGACGGGGCCGGTGCCATCGTCCTTGATCGTGCCCAGGCCGAGGCCGTCGGCGATGGTGGCGTTGGTCGGCGCGGAGAGGTTGAGGGTGAAGGTCTCGGGGCCCTCGAAGACGGTGTCGTTGAGGATCGGCACCGTGACCGTCTGGGTCATGACGCCAGGGGCGAATGTGGCGGTGCCGGTGACCGCGGTGTAGTCCAGTCCGGCGAGCGCCGTGCCGTCCGCGCTGGCATAGGCCACCGTCACGGCCATCTTGGCGGCATTGCTCAGCGTGAGCGTGAAGGTGGCCGTGCCGGCGCCTTCGTCGACGACCACATCGTTGATCGAAATGGCCGGCTTGTCGTTGTCCAGCGGTGTGTCGGTGGGCGTGTCGGGCGAGACCGGGCCGGTGCCATCGTCGACGATGGTGCCGACGCCCGTGCCGTCCTTCGTGGGATCCACACCGGTGCCGGCCGCGCTCACCTTGGCGTTGGTCGGATCGGCCAGGACGATCTGGAACGTCTCCGCGCCTTCATAGACCGTGTCGTTCAGCAGCGGGACGCTGATGGTCTTGGTCAGCTCGCCCGGCGCGAAGGTCAGCGTGCCCAGCACGGCGTCGTAGTCGAAGCCGGCTTCGGCGGTGCCGTTGACGCTGCCGTACTTGACGGTGACCGGCAGGTCCGACGGGTTCGACAGCGTCACGGTGAAGACCGCGGACTTCGAGGCCTCGTTGACCAGCACGTCGTTGATGGTGACCAGCGGGCGGTCATCGTCCGGGGTGACGCCATCGGGCACGGTGCCACTGCCGTCGTCCATGATGGTGCCCTGGCCGAGCGGGTCGCTGATCAGCGCGTTGGCGCTCGGGTTGCCCAGGTTGACGGTGAAGGTTTCCGCGCCTTCGTAGACGGCATCGTTGAGGATGGGGACGGTGATCGACTTGCTGGTCTCGCCGGGGGCGAAGGTCACGGTGCCGGTGACGGCGGTGTAGTCCAGGCCGGCCTTGGCGGTGCCGTCGGCGGTGGCGAAGTCGATCGTCACGGGTGTGGTGGCGGTGCCGGCCAGCGTGACGGTGAAGGTGGCGGTGCCCGCCGCTTCGTTGACGATGACGTCGTTGATGGTGGCTTTCGGGCGGTCGTCGGTGGGCGTGACGCCGTCGGGCACGGTGCCGGTGCCGTCGTCCTTGATGGTGCCCAGGCCCAGGCCGTCGACGATGAGGGCGTTGTCGCTCGGGCTGCTGAGGTTGATCGTGAAGGTTTCCGGGCCTTCGAAGACGGTGTCGTCGTTGATCGGCACCGAGATGGTCTTGGTCCGCTCGCCCGGGGCAAAGGTCAGGGTGCCGGTGACGGCGGTGTAGTCGCTGCCGGCCAGTGCGGTGCCGTCTTCGCTGGCGTAGCGCACGGTCACGGGAGTCGAGGCTGCGCCCGTCAGGGTCACCGTGAAGGTGGCGGTGCCAGTGGCTTCGTTGACGGTGATGTCGTCGATCAGCAGGCCTGGCAGGTCGACGATGGTGGCGGTGCCGGTGGCGCTGGCGTTGGTGGTGCCGTCCGCGGGCGTGACCGTCGTGGCCTGGAGCGTGAAGGTCTCGCCCGAGTCGTCGAGCTTGTCCGCCACCAGCGGCGTGCGCACCAGCACACCGGTCTGGCCGGGTGCGAAGGTGGCGGTGGACGCATCGGCCCAGGTCTTGCCGCCGTCGCTGGAAACCTGCAGGTGACCAGCACCGCCGCCCGCCGTGCCGTAGTCGACACCGCCGCCCGTGGCCGTGCCGTCTGCCAGGGCAAGCGACACGGTGGTGGCCACGTCGGAGGCCGCGCTCAGCGTCACGTTGAACACCGCGAAGCCGGCGCTTTCCGGCACGCTCAGGCTGCTGACGGCCAGCGTCGGCGCATCGTTGTTCCCGCCGGTGTCCTTGTTGACCTCATCGGAAATCGTCGTCGTCACGCTGGCCGCGGCGGCCACGACCGTGGCGCCGCTGGGTGCGCCCAGGGTGATGGTGTAGTCCTCCTTGCCCTCGAAGGTCGTGTCGTTGGTGATGGGCACCAGCACGGTCTTCGTGGTCTCGCCCGGGGCGAAGGTCAGGGTCTGGTCGACGGCGGTGTAGTCGCTGCCGGCCTTGGCCACGCCGTCGGCGGTCCTGACCTGCACGGTGACGGCGGTGTCGCTCTTGTCGCTCAGGGTGACGGTGTAGCTGGCGTTGCCCGCGGTCTCTGCGACTTCGGCAGGGCCGGCGATGGACACGCCGACCGCGGTGTCGGCCGGATCGGGATTGATCGTGCCGGTGCCGGTGGTGGGGGTCGTGTCGGCCGGTGCCTTCACGTCGAGGGTGATGGTTTCCGCCGGTTCCTTGTGCGGATCGTCCACGGTCGGGATGCGCACGATGACCGTGTCGATGCCCGGTGGCACGGTGACGGTCGTGCCGGTGACCGGCACCCAGGTGCTGCCACCGTCGAAGGAGACCTGCGGCGCTTCGGTGTCGACGCCCAGCGTCGCCGTGCCCGACTTGGGCAGCACGTCCAGCACCAGCGGCGTGTCGGACGGGTGGGTCAGCTTGACCGTGAAGTCGAGCGGCTTGCCTTCGTCGGCCGTCGGGCTGGTGATGCTGGCCACGCGTGCGGGGTCGCCGTTGTCGACGATGGTGGCCACGCCGGTCGGCTGGGTGACGTTGACGTCGCCGCTGACCACCGTGGCCGTCAGGGTGAAGGTCTCGTTCGGCTCGCGCAGGGTGTCGTCGGTGATGGGCGTGCGCACCAGCACCGAGGTGACGCCGGCCGGAATGGTCACGCTGGTGGCGTCGACCCAGGTGGCGCCGTTGTCGAGCGAGACCTGCAGGTTGGTGGGGCCGGTCGCCCCGTAGTCGACGCCCGCGCCGGCGGCCGTGCCGTCGGCGAGGGCCAGGTTCAGCGTGGTGGGGGTGTCCGAGGCGCGGCTGAGCTGCACGGTGAAGACGGCGTGGCCGGCCCCTTCGTCCACCGTCAGCGTGTTCACGCCCAGCCCGGGCAGGCCGGGTGCCACGGCTGCGGTATTGGCGGAAGGACCGGGCGGCACATACGGATCGGCGGCGACGGTGCTGTAGTCGAAGCCGTTCGGGCTGACGATCTCGATGACCCGAGTGGCGCGCTCGCCGCTGATGAGCGATCCGTCCTCACCGCCGCCCAGACCGGCACCCGGTGCTTCCGTGAGGTCACGGTCGCTGGGCACGCGTGCCAGCCGGTCGCCTTCGACCTGCAGCTGCACGATGCCGTTCTGCGCGGTCAGGATCACGTAGCCCTTGCGGACCATCTCCCCCACCTTCAGCTCGCGCACCGTGCCATCCGGCAGGCGCACCACGGCCTCGCCCCAGATGCCCACGACCATGCCTTCGGGCAGGCGCGCCGGCACGTAGTTCGGGTCCAGCGTCAGCCGTTGCAGGCTTTGCATCAGTCCGGCCTTGCCGGTGAGCAGGACGGATTTCAGGGTCGTGGCGGTGATGGTGGCCATGGAGTTCTTTCAGTTCGACGGAGCGACTTCGCCAGAATAGACCAAACCCCGTTTCGCTAACGCCGCGAATGCGCCGGAAAATGTGATTTGATGCACTTGAACGAGCAGTCTTCAAAGGATAACGAAGCCAATGCCCGTCCAGCCTTCCGGCCAAGAAAAAGCCCCTCGGATGAGGGGCTCGGGTGGAATGGTCGGTACCGAATCGTGTCAGCGTTCGCGCAAGGCGTAGGCCTTGGCCTTGAGCACCGGCTTGAGCAGATAGGACAGCACGGTCTTCTTGCCCGTCAGGATGTCGACCTCGGCCGTCATGCCCGGGATGATGGGCTGGTGTTCGCTGAAACGCGGCTGCGCGGTGCGGACCTTGACGATGTAGAAAGCGTTGCCCTTTTCATCGACCTGGGTGTCGGGGCTGATGTTCTCGACCTTGGCTTCCAGTCCGCCGTAGATCGAGAAGTCATAGGCGGTGAACTTGACGGTGGCGATCTGGTTGGGGTGGAGGAACGCGATGTCCTTGGGCAGCACCTTGGCTTCGAGCACCAGCGCATCGTCGACCGGCACGATCTCGACGATGTCCTTGCCCGGCTGCACCACGCCCCCCACCGTGTTGGCCAGCAGGCGCTGCACCCGGCCGCGCACGGGCGACTTGACGCTGGACTTGTCCACCTTGTCGACCAGCGCCGCGGCCCCCTGGTTCAGCGCGTTGAGCTTGCCCAGCACGTCCGACAGATCCCGCCGTGCCTCGTTGCGGAAGGTCAGCTCCATCTCCTGTGCCTTGCGGCGGGACTCGCCGATCGCTGCCTGTGCACGTCCCATGCTGGCCGCGGCCTGTTCCATGTCGCCGCGGTAGCGGCTGATCTCGCGCTCCAGCCGCAGCACCTCGACCTCCGACACCGCGCCGGAGGCCAGCAGCGGCTTGGTGCGGCGGAGTTCGTTCTGCGAGATCTCGATCGAGCGCTGGGCGGACGAACGCCGCGCCTGCGCTTCGGAGACTTCCTGCTGGCGCTGCGCGCCTTGCTGCTGCACGACCGACAGCATCGACTGCAGCTCGGACACCCGGGACAGGTAGAGGTTGCGCTCTTCCTCGATGATGCGGGTCTCGTCCGGTCCGCCGTTGCCTGCGGGTGGCTTGAAGGCGCCGCCTTCGGCCAGCGCTTTCAGGCGCGCTTCCTTGACTTTCAGCGCAAACACGGTCGCCGCGCTTTCGTTGACACCCGAAGTGGCCCGGGTCTCGTCGATCTTGAGCAGCAGCTGGCCGGCCTCGACCTCCTGGCCTTCCTTGACCAGGATCTCGGACACCACGCCGCCGTCGAGCGACTGCACCACCTGCAGCTGCCGCGAGGGGATCACCCGGCCTTCGCCCTTGGTCACCTCGTCGATCTCGGCGAAGCCGGCCCAGACGATCAGCAGCACCGCGACCACCACGGCCGCGCGCACGATGCGCTGTGCCCGTGCGGTCTTCTGGCGCGACATGATCTCCTCGGCTTCATGCTCGAAGTCGCGCAGACCCTGCGGGCCGCTGCCATCGGCGACGGTCTTGCCGAACAGGCCGCCGAACAGGGCACCGAGCCGGCCTGACCAGCCGCTGGTCTGCTCCGGGTCATTGGGCGGGGTGGCGGTCTGCGTGCGTGCGTTGGGGGTGTTGGTGCTCATGCAGCCCTCGCGATGCGGCCCGCTTGCAGGGCTTCCAGGATGCGGTCACGCGGACCGTCGGCGACGACCTTGCCCTGGTCGACCACGATGACGCGGTCCACCAGGGCCAGCATCGAGGTGCGGTGCGTGACAAGCACGACCGTCTTGCCCTGGGCAAATTCGGTGACCTTGCGGGTGACCTGCGCCTCTGTGGAGAAGTCCATCGCGCTGGTCGGCTCGTCCAGCAGCAGCAGCGGCGCGTTGTGCAGCACCGCGCGCGCGAGTCCCACGCTCTGGCGCTGGCCGCCCGAGAGCAGCTCGCCGCGCTCGCCCACCGGCATGTCGAAGCCACGCGGGTGGCGGTTGACGAACTCGGTCATGCAGGCCGTCTCGGCGGCGGCCAGCACGGCGGTCTCGTCGGCGTAGGGCAGGCCCATCGTGATGTTCTCGCGCAGCGAGCCGTAGAACAGCGTCACGTCCTGCGAGACATAGCCCAGGTTGCGGCGCACGTCGGCCGGGTCGAGCTGGCGCAGGTCGATGCCGTCGAGCAGCACGGCGCCCGAGGTCGGCTGGTACAGGCCGAGCATCAGCTTCTGCAGCGTCGTCTTGCCCGAACCCACGCGGCCGATCAGCGCCACGCGCTCCCCCTGCTGGATGCGCAGGCTGATGCCGTCCAGCACCGGGTCGTCGCGGCCGGGGTAGGCAAACTTCACATCACGGAACTCGATGTCGCCCTTCAGTTCGCGCCGGTGCAGGAAGTTCTGGCCGGCTTCGCGCTCCACCGGGTTGGCCATCACCTTGTTGAGCGACTCCAGCGCGGTGCGCGCGCCCTGGTACTGCATCAGCAGGCCGACGATCTGGCCGGCCGGGGCCAGTGCGCGTGAACTCAGCGTGGTGCAGGCGATCAGTGCGCCCATCGTCAGTTCGCGCTGCGAGATCAGGTAGACGCCGATCAGCACGATGCTGAGGTTGACGACCTGCGACAGCCAGTTGGTGCCGTAGCTGGCGGTGCTGGACAGCGCGCGCATCTTCACATTGGTCTGCGCCAGGAACTGGTTGGCGCGCTCCCAGCGCGTCTGGATCACGCCTTCGGCGGCCTGGGTCTTGATGGTCTCGATGCCGGTCAGGGCTTCGACGAGGGTGGCGTTGCGCTGGGCGCTGGCCTGATAAGTCGACTCGGAGAGTTCGTGCAGCCGCTGCTGCAGCACATAGCCGATGCCCAGGATCAGCACGAAGGCCACCAGCACCGGCAGCACCATCCACGGCGAGATCCACGCCATCACACCCAGAAAGATCAGCGCGAAGGGCAGGTCGATCAGCGCCGTCACCGTGGACGACGCGATGAAGTCGCGCACCGACTCGAAGCCGCGCAGGTTCGACGCAAAGGAGCCGACCGACTGCGGCCGGTGCTCCAGCCGCATGCCCAGCACCCGCTCCATCAGCACCGAGGACAGCTGCACGTCGATGCGCGCACTGGCCTCGTCGACAAAGTGGCTGCGCAGCTTGCGCATGTAGAAGTCCGCCAGCAGCACCAGCATCAGCCCGAGCGCCAGCACCCAGAGCGTCTCGACCGCATGGTTCGGCACCACACGGTCGTAGACGTTCATCGTGAAGATCGGAAACGCCAGCGCAAACAGGTTGATGAGGAACGCCGCCCACAGCACATCGCGGTAGACGCCGCGCTGGCTGGCGATGGCGCTCCAGAACCAGTGGCCCTTGGTGGTGGCGCGGACCTCGGGCGTGCGCTCGTCAAAGCGGAAATGCGGGCGCACATACAGCACCACGCCGCTGTAGCGCCGCGCCAGATCCTTGCGCGCCATGACCACGGCGCCCTGACCGGTTTCAGGCATCAGCACCCGGGCATCGCCCTCGGCCGTCCAGCCCAGCAGCACGCAGGCGTCGTTGCCGCGCAGGACCAGCACCGCGGGCAGCGTGGCGGCGTCAATCTTGTTCGGCTTGATGCGCTGCAGCTTGCTGAACATGCCGGCGCGCTGGGCGGCGCGTTCGGCCAGGCTCAGCGTGAGACGGCCGTCCTGCAGCGGCAGACCGGCCGACAGCGAGGCCCGTGATGCGTTCACGCCGTGCAGGCGGCAGACTTCGAGCAGACAGTCGAGCAGCGGATCCGGGTGGAGCAGGTCTTCGCGCAGGCGCTCGGTGGCGGCGTCGCGGGCCGCGGCGACAGGACGGGGAGGGTTCATGGTGGCAGGGTTGAACGCCGAAGGGCGCTGATGGGTTCAGCCGATATCGGCGCAATGCAGGCCAAACTGACCACGGGCACGGTCTTCGAAGTAACGTTCCAGCGTCACCCGCACGGTCCGGAATGCCAATTCGGACCAGGGGATGTCCTGCTCACGAAACAGCCGGGTCTCGATGGTTTCCGGGCCTGGGTCGAACACGGTGTCCAGCAAGGCGGCGCGGTAGAAGACATGCACCTGCCCGACCTTCACCACGTTCAGCACCGAGAACAGCCCCTCCAGCGCGATGTGCGCGCCGGCTTCCTCGACGGTTTCGCGCACCGCCCCTTCGGCCAGTGTCTCGCCGAGTTCCATGAAGCCCGCCGGCAAGGTCCAGAAGCCGTGTCGGGGCTCGATGTTGCGTCGGCACAGCAGCACCTGATCTTCCCAGAAGGGCACCGTTCCCACCACGTTGAGCGGGTTTTCGTAGTGGATCGTGGCGCAGACCGTGCAGGTGGCACGCTCCCGGTTGTCGTCGGCGGGCACCTGGTAGAGGACCGGAGCCCCGCACTCCCGGCAGTGCTTGATACGTCGCGGCAATAGCATGGTGGCAGTGTATCGCCTGCACTGCATGGCATGATCTGAAACAAACACCGCGAACACCGAGGAGCCGTCCACCATGGAGCTTTACAGCTATTTCCGTTCGTCCGCCTCGTTTCGGGTGCGCATCGCGCTGGCGCTGAAGTCGCTCGCCTACGACTACAGGACCGTGCATCTGGTGCGCAACGAGCAGAGCGGGCCGGACTATGCGGCGGTGTCGCCGCAGCGCCTCGTGCCGCTGCTGCAGGATGGCGAGGCCAGGGTCTCGCAGTCGATGGCCATCATCGAGTACCTGGACGAGGTCTACCCGGAGCCGCCGCTGATGCCCGCCGATCCGCTGGGCCGTGCGCGGGTGCGCTCGCTGTCCCAGGACATTGCCTGCGAGATCCACCCGCTCGACAACCTGCGGGTGCTGCGCTACCTGGTGAAGGAACTCGGGGCCAGCGAAGACGCCAAGAACGCCTGGTACCGGCACTGGGTCGAGGTGGGGCTGGAGGCGGTGGAGCGGCAGCTCTGCGACCAGTCCGCGACCGGCAGGTTCTGCCATGGCGACACGCCGACGATGGCCGACTGCCTGCTCGTGCCGCAGATCTTCAATGCGCAACGCTTCGAGTGCCGCCTGGACCATGTGCCCACGGTGATGCGCATCTTCGAGACCTGCATGGCCTTGCCCGCCTTCCAGGCTGCGCAACCCTCCGCCTGCCCCGATGCCGACGCCTGAATCCCTGCGCGCCCGCGTTCCTGCCGACTGGTGGGTACCGGAGTTCTCGCATCCCCGTGTCCGTGCGCTCATGACCGGCCGCGCCGGTGGCGTCAGCGCCGCGCCCTTCGACCGCTTCAACTTGCGCACCGGGCTCGGCGATGCGCCTGCCGCGGTGCAGGAAAACCGGGCACGCCTGCACGCCATCGTCGGCCGTCCGACCCAGCTCCTCGTGCAGGTCCATGGGGTGGCTGTCCATGTGCTGGACAGGGTTGCGGCCACGGACGAGGACTTGCCCGTGGCCGATGCGGTGGTCACCGAGGCGTCCTGTGCCGCCTGCGAGATCCAGGTGGCAGATTGCCTGCCGGTGCTGTTCGCCCATGTTGGCGGACGGGCGGTGGGCGCCGCACACGCCGGCTGGCGCGGGCTGGCAGGTGGTGTGCTGGAGGCCACGCTGGCCCATGTCTGCCGTCTGGCGGATGCCCCCCCGGGCGACATTGAATGCTGGCTGGGTCCGTGCATCGGGCCTGCACGCTTCGAGGTGGGGGCTGACGTGCTGCGGGCATTCGGGGCGACGCCAGAGGCGCCCGGGAGCGGCTTCCAGGCGGATCTGCCTGGCAAATGGCTCGCCGACCTGCCCGCACTCGCCCGCCAGCGGCTGCATGCGACCGGGGTCGCGCACCTCCATGGCAATGACGGCACACAGGTGTGGTGCACGCTGAGCCAGCCGCAGCGCTATTTTTCCTACCGGCATGCGCATGCTGGCCGCACGGGGCGCATGGCCGCGCTGATCTGGCTGGATTGACCCGTCGCTGCAAGGGCCTGCAGAGCCCGCCGATCAGGCCCAGACAGGCTCAGACCGCCGGCGGCTGGTCGGTGCTGCGGGTCTCGGCGTCCAGCGCCCGTTCTTCGGCCAGACGCTTCCTGCGGCGCATGGGCGTGCCCAGCAGGTACAGCACGAGTCCCAGCGGCAAGGCGCCATACAGCGCGAAGGTGAAGATGGCCCCGAGCACCGTGCCCTGGGGGCTGGTGGCTTCTGCCAGCGCCATCATCAAAGTGACATAAAGCCACGCAATTGCGACCAAGTACATGGGGATTTCCCGTTATCTCTTTCATCCCCCTGGCGGCGTCATCGCAAGGTGGCTGTATGGATGCAGCATGCATAATGCCTCGGAATGCAGTATCCATGCACCGGAGGAGACGAATGAACCCGTTTGGCAATCCCATGTTCAATGCACCCGATCTGGGGCAGGACGTCGCAGGTCTCTTCAAGACCCTTTCCCAGTTGCAGATTCCGCCTGCAGAGCTGGCGCGCATCCAGGGTGAATACCTGCGCAGCGCCGGCGAGATCTGGAACAGCAGCCTCAGTGCCGGTGGCAAGGTCACGCTGCCCAAGGACCGGCGCTTTTCCGCACCCGAGTGGAGCGAAAATCCGATGGCAGGGTTTGCCGCGGCCACGTATCTGCTCAACGCGCGCACGCTGATGGAGCTGTCCGAAGCGGTGCAGGGTGACGAGAAGACCCGTGCCCGGATCCGTTTCGCCGTGCAGCAGTGGGTGGACGCCGCCGCACCGTCCAACTTTCTGGCGCTCAATCCCGAAGCGCTGAAGAAGGCCGTCGACACCAAGGGCGAGAGCCTGACGCAGGGCATGAACCACCTGCTCGGCGACCTGAAGCAAGGCCATGTGTCGCAGACCGACGAGTCGCTGTTCGAGGTGGGCCGCAACGTGGCCACCACCGAAGGCGCCGTGGTGTTCGAGAACGAGCTGTTCCAGCTGATCGAATACAAGCCGCTGACGGCGCAGGTGTACGACAAGCCGATGCTGTTCGTGCCGCCGTGCATCAACAAGTTCTACATCCTCGACCTGCAGCCCGACAACTCGGTCATCCGCTACACGGTCGAGCAGGGGCACCGCCTGTTCGTCGTGAGCTGGCGCAATCCGACCGATGACATGGCGGCCACGACGTGGGACGACTACATCGAGAACGCGGTCCTCAAGGCCATCAGCGTCACGCAGGAACTCACCGGCGCCGAGACGCTCGACATGCTGGGCTTCTGTGTCGGCGGCACGATCCTCTCCACCGCGCTGGCCGTGCTGGCGGCGCGTGGCGAGCATCCCGCGGCCAGCCTGACCCTGTTGACCACGCTGCTGGACTTCAGCAGCACGGGCATCCTGGACATCTTCGTCGACGAGGCGTCCGTGCGCCTGCGCGAGATGACGATCGGGCCGGATGCACCACAGGGCCCCGGCATGCTCAAGGGCAAGGAACTGGCGAGCACCTTCAGTTTCCTGCGCCCGAACGATCTGGTCTGGAACTATGTGGTCGGCAATTACCTGAAGGGCGAAACGCCGCCACCGTTCGACCTGCTGTACTGGAATTCCGACAGCACCAACCTGCCCGGCGCGATGTATTGCTGGTACCTGCGGCACACCTACCTGCAGGACCAGCTCAAGGTGCCCGGTGCGCTGACGGTGTGCGGAGAAAAGGTGGACCTGGGCGCGATCAAGGCGCCGGTCTACCTCTATGCGTCGCGTGAAGACCACATCGTCCCCTGGGACTCGGCGTTCATGAGCACGCGCATCTTCAAGAGCCCGTACCGCTTCGTGCTCGGCGCATCCGGCCATATCGCGGGTGTCGTCAACCCGCCGGCCAAGAAAAAGCGCAACTACTGGACCAACGAGGCCAAGGTTGATGCGGCCGAGGCCTGGCTGGAGTCGGCGACCAGCCATCCAGGCAGCTGGTGGACCGATTGGTCCGACTGGCTGGTGCAGCACGCCGGCAAGAAAAAGGCCGCGCCCAAGTCCTACGGCAGCCGCAAGTACAAGGCGATCGAGCCAGCACCTGGTCGTTACGTCAAAGCCAAGGTCTGATTGTTGGCCGAGACTGTCGGCTCGGCGACAGTCTGCGATAGAGTGTCGCCGTCCCCGGACACTTCAATCGACTACCAGCTTTTGTATTTGGAGAATTGCATGATCGACATCGTCATCGTGGCAGCCGCGCGCACGGCCGTTGGCAAATTTGGCGGAAGCCTGGCCAAGACTGCCGCACCTGAACTGGGCGCCACCGTGGTGCGTGCGCTGCTGCAGCGCTCGGGTCTTTCGGGTGAGCAGATCGGTGAGCTGATCTTCGGGCAGGTGCTGACCGCTGGCTCTGGCCAGAACCCGGCGCGCCAGACCGTCATCAAGTCGGGTCTGCCCCAGGGCGTGCCGGCCATGACCATCAACAAGGTCTGCGGCTCCGGCCTGAAAGCCGTGATGCTGGGGGCACAGGCCATCCGCGACGGCGACAGCGAAATCATCATCGCCGGCGGCCAGGAAAACATGAGCATGAGCCCGCACGTGCTGGCCGGCTCGCGCGACGGCCAGCGCATGGGCGACTGGAAGATGGTCGACTCCATGATCGTGGACGGCCTGTGGGATGTGTACAACCAGTACCACATGGGCACGACCGCCGAGAACATCGCTAAGAAGTACGGCATCACCCGCGAGATGCAGGATGCGCTGGCGCTGGCGTCGCAGCAGAAGGCTACAGCGGCGCAGGAAGCCGGCAAGTTCAAGGACGAGATCGCCGCCGTGTCGATCCCGCAGCGCAAGGGTGACCCAGTCGTGTTCGACAGCGACGAGTTCATCAACCGCAAGACCAACGCGGATGCGCTGGCCGGCCTGCGTCCCGCCTTCGACAAGGCGGGCAGCGTCACCGCCGGCAATGCGTCTGGTCTGAACGATGGTGCGGCCGGTGTCGTGCTGATGTCGGCAGCCAAGGCGGCAGCCCTCGGCCTGACCCCGCTGGCCCGCATCGCCAGCTATGCCAGCGCCGGTCTCGATCCCGCCTACATGGGCATGGGACCGGTGCCCGCTGCTCGCAAGGCGCTGGCGCGTGCGGGCTGGTCGCCCGCCGACCTCGACCTGCTCGAAATCAACGAAGCCTTTGCCGCGCAAGCCTGCGCTGTGCACCAGGAAATGGGCTGGGACACCAGCAAGGTCAACGTCAACGGCGGCGCGATCGCCATCGGCCACCCGATCGGTGCGTCCGGCTGCCGCATCCTGGTGACGCTGCTGCACGAGATGCAGCGCCGCGACGCCAAGAAGGGCATCGCCTCGCTGTGCATCGGCGGTGGCATGGGTGTGGCGCTCACGGTCGAGCGCTGATCCGCGATCCCTGACGAACTGTTCCCGCGGCCACATTCAGGCCCGAAGCCGGTCCATCGGGGACTGGCTCAAACGAGAAGGAGAGACAAATGACTCAGAAAGTTGCGTACGTCACCGGGGGCATGGGCGGCATTGGAACGTCGATCTGCCGTCGCCTGCACAAGGAAGGCTTCAAGGTCATCGCCGGCTGCGGCCCGACCCGTGACGCCCAGAAATGGCTCGACGAGCAAGCTGCGGCTGGCTACTCGTTCTACGCCTCGGTGGGCAACGTGGCGAGCTGGGACTCGACGGTCGAAGCTTTCGAGCGGGCCAAGGCCGAGCACGGCATCATCGACGTGCTGGTCAACAACGCCGGCATCACCAAGGACCGCATGTTCCTGAAGATGACCCGCGACGATTGGGACGCCGTCATCGACACCAACCTGAACAGCATGTTCAACGTCACCAAGCAAGTGGTGGCGGACATGGTGGCCAAGGGCTGGGGCCGGATCATCCAGATAAGCTCGGTCAACGGTGAAAAGGGCCAGTCGGGCCAGACCAACTACTCGGCTGCCAAGGCCGGCATGCACGGCTTCACGATGGCCCTGGCCCAGGAAATGGCCAACAAGGGTGTCACGGTCAACACCGTCAGCCCTGGCTATATCGGCACCGACATGGTCCGCGCGATCAAGCCGGAAGTGCTCGAAAAGATCGTGGCCACCATTCCGGTGAAGCGTCTGGGCACGCCCGAAGAAATCGGCTCCATCGTCGCTTGGCTGGCGGGCGAGGACTCGGGCTTCACGACCGGCGCAGACTTCAGCTGCAACGGCGGTCTGCACATGGGCTGACCGGTCCCCTGCGGCTGGCCAGTCGCGTCGACCGATCCAGAAAACCGGGCTTGCCCGGTTTTTTCATTGCACCGCGATCAGCGCATCCAGTGCGGCGCAAACCTCGCGCATGCTGCCGCTGATGCGCACGCGCTGGTGGTCCTGCGGGTCGATGCGCAAATGGACGCCGTCGGTTTCGGCTGCGCGTGTGGTGGGCACAGGCCCCGCATCGCATGCCTCGATCGGTGTCAGCGCTTGCAGCGCATCCAGCACGATGTCGATGGCCGCTGCTGTCGTCGTCGCCGGCGGCGGGCAGGGCGTGGACAGCGGCGGACGTGGTGGCGGTTTCATGGGCAGCACCATGCCGCCGCTGGATCGGCTGACACCGGTCGCGCGCCGGATGCCCATCTCGCGCGAGGGTGGCAGCGTCGTGCGCAGGATGTGGACGGGGACAGGCTCGTGCCGCGCTGCGCGTCGCCGCAGCAGCAGCTGGGGCAACTGGGCAAACAGTGGGTGCATGGGTGACCTCCTGGAGGTCGGCAGAGCTGGCGCATGTCCAGGTCTATCGACCGGCTTGGGAACGACTTGACCGCGCACTGACGCGCGCTACCGAGCCACCCGGGTCTGGCGACCCGAAACGGCTTGTTCTGCTGGTGTGGAGAAAGGCCGGGGTGGCCTGGCTAGCTCAGCAGCGTGTTCCGGATCAGGCCGACCGCCAGCCCTTCGAGGCTGAAGTCGGCGCTGTCCGTGGCGACCTGGATGGTCTTGAAGTCCGGGTTTTCCGGGATGAGTTCGACGCCTGCAGCGGTGCGTCGAAAGCGTTTCACGGTGACCTCGTCGCCCAGTCGGGCCACGACGATCTGACCGTTCTTGGCATCGCTGGCCTTCTGGACCGCCAGCAGGTCGCCGTCCAGGATGCCCGCGTCGCGCATGCTCATGCCGCGGACCTTGAGCAGGTAGTCCGGCTTGCGGGCAAACAGGTAGGACTCGACTGCGAAGGTGCGCTCAATGTGCTCCTGCGCCAGGATCGGGCTGCCTGCGGCCACTCGGCCTACCAAGGGCAACTGCAGGGAGAGCAGGCCAGCGGGAGCTGACTCGAAGGGCATGGCGTCGACCCCCTGCCGGCGCGCGGCATTGAGCCGGCGCAATGTGTCAGACTTCACCCGGATGCCCCGGGAGGTGCCGCTGACGAGGTCGATGACCCCCTTGCGGGCCAGCGCCTTGAGGTGTTCTTCCGCCGCATTGGGGGAGCGGTAGCCCAGTTCAGCGGCGATCTCTGCCCGTGTCGGCGGCGCGCCCGTGCGTTCGATCGCGCGCTGGATCAGCTCCAGAATCTGCTGCTGTCGGGTGGTGAGCTTGGGGCTTTCGTCCACGGGTTCCTCGCTAGACGGTGACGGTGCTTGGACGGTGCCTGAGAAAACGTCCAGTACCTGTATTTTTATCCAGCCATTCGCAAATGACAAGCTCTGATTCGACAAGCTCTGGTTCGATTTCGCCGCCCGTGACGGTGGTCGCTGCAGCCGCCTCTACCGCCCTCGATCACACCCCCAGGCGCATCGTCGTGCTCGGCACGGGCGGCACCATCGCCGGCACGGCGGCCAACGCCGACGACAACGTGGGCTATACCGCCGGTCAGGTGGCTGTGGCGCAACTGCTCGATGCCGTCCCGGCCTTGCGCCGGCGTTGCGCGCAGGGCTGGTCCATCGAGTCGGAGCAGGTCGCGCAGATCGACAGCAAGGACATGAGCCATGCGGTGTGGCGCCGGCTGGCCGAGCGGGTGCAAGTCCATCTCGACCGCCCGGAGGTGGACGGCATCGTCGTCACGCACGGCACGGACACGCTGGAAGAGACCGCCTACCTGTTGCAGCGCGTGTTGGCGCCTGGCAAGCCGGTGGTGCTGACGGCCGCCATGCGCCCGGCCAGTGCAGCGCAGCCGGATGGGCCGCAGAACCTGGCGGATGCCGTGACCGTGGCGGGGTCCGGGGATGCGCGCGGGGTGGTGGCGGTGCTGGCGGGCAAGGTCTGGCTGGGGACCGAGGTGCGCAAGGTCCATCCCTACCGACCGGATGCATTCGATGCCGGGGATGCCGGCCCGCTGGCGCATGTGGAGGAAGGGCAGCTGCGGCGGCTGCGCGACTGGCCGACGGGTTCGGCTCTGGGTCTGCAAGTGCTGGCCGCGGACATCTGGCCGGAGGTGCAGGTGGTGGTGAGCCACGCGGGTGCCGACGGGCGGGTGGTGGACCTGCTGATGGAGGCCGGGGTACAGGGGCTGGTCGTGGCCGCCACGGGCAACGGCACCGTGCACCAGGATCTGCTGGCGGCGCTGCTGCGCGCGCAGGCGGCGGGTGTGGCCGTGGTGCGCGCGCTGCGTGGCGGCGGGGGGTGCATCGTGCCGACCGGACATGAACTGGTGCCCGATGCGGGTGCGCTCACGGCGGCACAGGCCCGCGTCGAGATCCTGCTGCGGCTGCTGTCACGCCGCGCGTGAGCATGGCCGCCGCAGCAGGCGACCGACCGGATCAGACCACGTTCAGCGTGACGTCGATGTTGCCGCGGGTGGCGTTCGAGTAGGGGCAGACGATGTGGGCGGCCTGCACGATGGCCTCGGCCGTGTCACGGGCCACGCCGGGCACGCGGATGTTCAGCGTCACCTGGATGCCGAAGCCGGTCGGGATCGGGCCGATGCCGACTTCCGAGGCAATCGAGGTGTCCGCCGGCAGGGCCAGCTTCTGCTGTCCGGCGACGAACTTCATGGCGCCCATGAAGCAGGCGGCGTAACCCGCCGCGAAGAGCTGTTCGGGGTTGGTGCCGGCGCCATCGTCGCCGCCGAGGCCCTTGGGCACGGACAGCTTGACGTTCAGGCGGCTGTCATCGCTGACGGCGCTGCCGTCGCGGCCTCCGGTGGCGGTGGCGCGGGCGGTGTAGAGGACTTTGTCGAGGGACATGGCAGAACCTTTCAGGTCGGGGTGGTGGGAGATTGGATCTGGGTGAGTGCCTGGCGCAGCCGGTGCAGCTCGCGGGTGAGGGCGCCGATTTCGGCCAGCGAGCAACCGGCGGCCGAGGCCAGCTTCGGCGGAATGTCCAGGGCCTGCTGGCGAAGGGCGATGCCAGCCGGCGTGAGCTGCACCTGGACACGCCGCTCGTCCGCGGCGCTGCGCTGGCGCTGGAGCAGCCCGCTGGATTCGAGGCGCTTGAGCAGCGGGGTGAGCGTGCCGGAGTCGAGCGCCAGGGTCTCGCCCAGCTCGCCGACACTGCGGCCGTCCTGCTGCCACAGCGCCAGCATCACGAGGTATTGCGGGTAGGTCAGCCCGAGCGGCTCCAGCAGCGGCCGGTAGCGCTTGGTCATCGCCAAGGAGGCCGAATACAGCGCGAAGCACAGCTGCTGGTCCAGCGCGAGCCAGTCATCGGAAGCTGAGGGCGTTTTCATGATGCACACAGTTTAATTGTGTGCAATTTAATTGCGCGATGTATGGTTATTGTCAGCCGGCGAATGTGCTCATGAACGCCCCGAAGGACGGCGCCAGACTGCCGCCCAGTCGCGGATTGATCTCCAGCAACTGCAGACGGCCGTCGCGGACCTTGTAGTCCACGCAGCACAGGCCTTCGAAGCCGATGGCGGCGAGCATGCGCTCCAGCAGTTGCAGGTGGGGCGTGCTCACCAGGCGGCGTGTGTAGGAGACCCGCCCGCCGTTGATGAACAGCGGCTCCCGGCAGTGGTACTCGTTGGTCAGGTGGTGGCGGATCCGGCCGTTCTCCACCACGAGGTGGCTGGCGTATTCACGCGGGTCGTGGACGGCTTCCTGACAGAAATAGGCCGCTTCGTCGCAGCTGCCAGCATGGCGAGCGGCATCGTCGGCGTCCCGGATGAGGTGCGTGGCGGCGCTGTCGGTCGACCAGCGGCCCTTCAGCACGCACGGCCACTGCATCCACGGCAACAGCGTGGGCACGGAGGCCCCGAAACCGAGTGCGATCAGCCGCCGGTTCAGTGCCAGCTTGTCGTCGCACAGCTGCACGACCTCGGCCCGGCACACCGGCAAGCGCTGGCGGGGCAGCGCGTCCCGGTGCTCGGCCAGCCACAAGGCGTCCGCCGTCCGCAGCGGCACGACCAGATCATGGGCCGCCAGATCGGCCTGCGCCAGGGGCGACACGGTCAGCCGGATGGCGTGGCCGTGCAGGCTCTTGCGCAGCCGGGGTTCGAAATGCGGGTGGGGGGCCACGAGGATGCGCAGTGTCGGCGCCCGTCGCCACGCGGACTGCAGACGGGCCCGCCAGTGGAAGGCATCGATGCTCAGGCGGCCGTGGAGCCGCAGGGCGGTGGTGTGGAGCGCTGCACGCAGCGACTTCGGGGCGGGGCTGGCGTCGGACATGGCCGGCATTCTTGGACAGGATGCCGGAGGTGTCGGGTAGATTTTTCACATTCGGCATGTCGGCCGCTGCGCTGTTCCCCTGGCTCACGGGTGGCTGCGGCGCTCCGGCCAGGTCGCCAGCACGATGCCCAGCATCGCCAGCCCGAAGGCGCCGGCCTGCGCTGCGCTGAACTGCTCGCCCAGCAGCAGCACGCCCACCGCCGCCGCCGACACCGGCAGCATCACCGTGAACACCCCGGCGCGCGAGGCGGGCACATGGCGCAGCCCGGTCATCCAGAGCCAGACCGTCACCATGCTCGCCGCGAGGGCGTAGAACAGCAGCAGGGTCCAGGTGGGCAGCAGGACGGCGGTGAAGTCGAAGGACAGCGCCTGCCACAGCCCCAGCGGCGTGACCAGCGCCAGCCCCCAGAGGTTGACCAGCGCGCTGATGCGGCGCGGGCCGAGCGTGCCGGACAGCTTCTTGCCGATGACGACATAGCTGGCCTCGCAGAACACCGCGCCGATCAGCAGCAGGTTGCCGAGCAGGGCCTGCGGTGGCTCGGCGGCGGACGACGGGCTTGCGCCGCCATGCTGCTTGCTCCACGACACCAGCGCGATGCCCGCCACGGCGCAGGCGATGCCGGCCAGCACACGGCCGGTGAGCCGCTCGCCGAGGAACACCCGCGACATCAATGCGACGACCCCCGGCAGGGCCGCCATGATGACGCCGGCCGCCAGCGCCGTGCTCAGGGCGACGCCGTAGAGCATGCAGACCGAGAACAGGAAGTTGCCGAGGAAACTTTCCAGGAACAGCAGCACCCGGTCGTGTCGCGACATCGGGGCTTCGCTGGCCGGGCGGCGCAGCCAGCCCGCCATGGCGACCGCGGCAATCCCGAAGCGCAGCCACGCCAGCAGGAACACCGGAAACACCGCCACCAGCAGCTTCGACAGGCCGACATAGCTGCCCACCAGCGCCATGCTGCCCGCCAGGCAGGCGTAGGCCCAGGGCAGGCCGGGACGACGGGCCATGGCGTCCGCCAGATCAGCCTCCCTTCAGCGCGGCCTGCTGTTCCTGCTGCAGCCGCCGCTCGCGCAGCGCGATCATGTAGCTCGACACCACCACGAACACCGCCACCACCACGATCACCACCGTGGCCAGCGCGTTCACCGTCGGGTCCAGCCCCAGCCGCGCCCGCGAGAAGATCACCAGCGGCAGCGTCGTCGAGCCCGGCCCCGACAGGAAGGCCGACATCACCACGTCGTCCAGCGACAGCGTGAAGGTCAGCAGCCACGCCGCCAGCATCGACTGCGCGATCATCGGCAGCGTGACGAGGAAGAACACCTGCAGCGGCCGTGCGCCGAGGTCTTGCGCGGCTTCCTCGAACTGCGGGTTCAGGTCGCGCAGACGCGCCGCGATCACGACCGTCGCGTAGGCCATGCCGACCAGCATGTGGCCGATCCAGATCGTCACCAGGCCTTTTTCGGGCACGCCGAGCAGCCGTTGCATCGACACCAGCATCAGCATCAGCGACAGCCCGACAATCACCTCGGGCATTACCAGCGGCGCGTTCACCATGCCGGAAAACAGCGTGCGGCCCTTGAAGCGCGGGTAGCGCTCCAGCGTGAAGGCGGCCAGTGTCCCGAGGATCACCGAGCCTGTGGCGGTGGCAGCCGCGATCTGCAGCGACAGGAACAGGCCGCTGCGGATGGCTTCGTCCTCGACCAGCTTCTCGTACCAGCGCAGCGAGAAACCCGCCCAGACATTGGGCACCGGCGAGTCGGTGAAGCTGTAGACCACCAGCGCGATGATGGGCAGGTAGAGGAAGACGAAGCCGGCGGTCAGCCAGATCCGGCTCGTCCAGCGTCCGGCGGGGGTGACGATCACTTGCGTGCCTCCTGCGACTGGTTGCGGTTGAAGATCGCCAGCGGCACGAGGATCAGCAGCACCATCGTCACCGCGACACTCGACGCCATCGGCCAGTCGTTGTTGCTGAAGAACTCGTCCCACAGCACGCGGCCGATCATCAGCGTCTCCGGTCCGCCGAGCAGCTCGGGGATCACGTATTCGCCGACACACGGGATGAACACCAGCATGGCGCCGGCGATGATGCCGCCCTTGGACAGCGGCACCGTGATGCGCCAGAACGCCTGCCACGGTGTCGCGCCCAGATCCTGCGCGGCTTCGAGCAGCCGCAGGTCGAGCTTGGACAGCGTGCCGTACAGCGGCAGGATCATGAAGGGCAGGTAGGTGTAGACCATGCCCAGGATCAGCGAGAACGGGGTGTACATGTACTGCCCCTCCGCCGAGATCAGCCCCAGCGGCAGCAGCAGCTTGTCCGCCCCGATGGTGTTCAGGAAGGTGCCGACCCAGCCGGTGTCGGCGTCGAGCAGGCCCTTCCACGCATAGACGCGCAGCAGGAAGCTGGTCCAGAACGGCAGCATCACGCCCATCAGCAGCAGCGGCTGCACGCTGGAGGGCGAGCGGGCCATGAAGTAGGCGAAGGGGTAGCCGATGGCCAGACACACCAGCGTGGTGATGCCGGCGTAGAGCAGCGACTGCGCATAGGTCGCCAGGTAGAGGTCGTCCTGGAAGATGGTGAGGTAGTTCTGGAGCTTGAGCTTCATGAACAGCTCGTTGTCCGCGAACGTGAACAGGTCGGTCACCCGTGCACCATCCATCTCCCCGAAGCTGATGTTCAGCACGATCAGGAAGGGCAGCAGGAAAAACAGCAGCAGCCAGGCGAACGGTGTGCCGATGACCAGACTGCGCCCGCTCAGGAAGGTGCGCAGGCGCTGCAGCAGGGAGGAAGGGGTGGCGGCCATGTCAACTCCAGCGGCGGATCATCGTGTCATTGGGTCAGCACGACCTGGGACGACGGCAGCCAGTGCGCCCAGACCCGGTCACCCCAGGTCAGTGCCCCTTGCCGGTCGCGCGAATCGTTCTCGACGCTGACCTTCAGCCGCGCGCCACTGGCGAGTTCGAGGTGGTAGAGCGTCGTGTCGCCGAAGTAGGACATTTCCTTGACCGTGCCCTCGACGCGGTTCATGTCGCCGGGCGTGTTCTCGGGGCGGTCCTTGCTCAGGTGGATCTTCTCCGGCCGCACCGCCACCGACACCGCCTGTCCGAGGTAGCCGGTGATGCCATGGCCGATGTAGTGCGTGTAGTCGGCGCAGCGCACATGTACATGGTCCGGCTCGTCCACGGTGATGTGGCCATCGGCGAGGTTGACGTTGCCGATGAAGTCGGCGACGAAGCGGGTGGTCGGCGTCTCGTAGATGTCGGACGGGCTGCCGACCTGCAGGAAGCGGCCCTCGCTCATCACCGCGATGCGCGAGGCCATCGTCATCGCCTCTTCCTGGTCGTGCGTCACCATCACGCAGGTCACGCCGACCGTCTCGATGATGTTGACCAGCTCGATCTGTGTGGCCTCGCGCAGCTTCTTGTCGAGCGCGCCCAGCGGCTCGTCGAGCAGCAGCAGCTGCGGCCGCTTGGCGAGACTGCGCGCCAGCGCGACCCGCTGCTGCTGGCCGCCGGAGAGCTGGTGCGGCTTGCGCTTGGCCAGCTTGGTGAGCTGGGTCAGGCGCAGCATCTCCTCGACCCGCGTCGTGATCTCGGCCGAGGGCAGGCCGTCCCGGCGCAGCCCGAAGGCGATGTTGTCCCACACCGTCATGTGGGGAAACAGCGCATACGACTGGAACATCATGTTCACCGGGCGCTCGTAGGGCGGCTTGCCCGCGAGGTCGTTGCCGTTGAGCACGATGCGCCCGGAGGTCGGCGACTCGAAGCCGGCGAGCATGCGCAGCAAGGTGCTCTTGCCGCAGCCGGACGAGCCCAGCAACGCGAAGATCTCCCCCTTGGCGATGTCCAGGCTGACCTGGTCCACCGCGCGGAAATCCCCGAACTCCTTCACCACGGATTCGATCCGCAGGAAGGCACGGTCCTTGTCGTCCAGTGCCTTGGTCATGTGCGTGTTTCCCTGCTGCGCGTGTCTCGACGTGGGGCTCAGCGACCAGCCTTGAAGTTGGTGAAGGTGCGGGTGATCAGCCGGCGGGTGGCCTGGTCAGGCGTGCCGGGCGGGATCATCTTGGCCATCGACGCCTCATCCGGGAACACGGCCGGGTTCTTGGCCAGTTCCGGCTTGACGAACTTCAGCGAAGCCTTGTTCGGGTTGGCGTAGAAGACCGTGTTGGTCAGCGAGGCGTGCACTTCCGGCTTCAGGATGTAGTTGATGAACTTGTGCGCGTTGTCCGGGTGCTTGGCATCCTTCGGGATGGCCATGGTGTCGAAGAACAGCAGGCCGCCCTGCTTGGGCAGCAGCACTTCCAGGTTCTGCGGCTTCTTGGCCTTCTGCGACTTGTCCTTGGCGATCATGATGTCGCCCGACCAGCCGACCACGGCACAGATCTGGCCCTTGGCCATCTGGTCGATGTAGTCCGAGCCCGAACCCACGAAGCGCGTCACCGACGGGCGGATCTTCTTGAGCATCTCGCCGGCGGCCTTGTAGTCGTCGGCGTTCTTGCTGTGCGGATCCTTGCCGAGGTAGTTCAGTGCCAGCGGCATGATCTCCGACGGCGTGTCGAGCACGGCCACGCCGCAGCTCTTGAGCTTGCTGGTGTAGTCGGCGTTGAACACCAGATCCCAGGCGTTTTCGGGCATCGGCTTGTCGCCCAGCGCCTTCTTCACCTTGTCGACATTGATGCCGACCGTCGTGTAGCCCCACAGCCAGTCGACGATGTGCTCGTTGCCCGGGTCCATCTTGGCGAGCTGCGCCTGGATGGCGGGGTCGAGGTTGGCCAGGTTGGGGATCTTGCTCTTGTCGAGCTTCATCAGCAGGCCGGCCTCGATCTGCGACTTGGCCCAGTTCGAGCCCGGCACCACGATGTCGTAGCCCGTCTTGCCGGCGATCAGCTTGGCGTGCAGCGACTCGTTGCTGTCGAAGAAGTCATAGCGGACCTTGATGCCCGTTTCCTTCTCGAAGTTCTTGATCGTGTCTTCGGCGATGTAGTCCGACCAGTTGTAGATGTTCAGGACTTTCTCTTCCTGCGCCTGCGCGCCGGTTGCGCACAGCACCGCGACCGCGGCGAACAGGACATTCAGGGCCTTGGCGGGCCGGGAGGACAGCAGGTTCATGGGTGCTCCAGGGATGTGGGTGCGGAAGGAGAAATGGACAGTGGTAACGGTTGGTGCCTGCGCCGGGAAGACCTTGCATGCGGCGGGATTATGGCCTGAGGATTCGCCAATCCGTCACGTTCCGTCAGCCGACGACCGCGCTTCATGCGCCGTCCAGCCGCAGCCAGGTGGTCTTCAGTTCGGTGTATTTGTCCAGTGCATGCAGCGACTTGTCCCGGCCGTTGCCGCTCTGCTTGTAGCCGCCAAACGGCACGGTGATGTCGTCGTCGTCGTACTGGTTCACATGCACGGTACCCGCTCGCAAGGCGCGTGCCACGCGGTGCGCACGGTCGAGGTCGTGGCTCCAGACGCTGGCCTGCAGGCCGTAGGGCGAGTCGTTGGCCAGCCGCACCGCTTCGGCTTCAGTCTCGAAGCGGATCACCGCCATCACAGGCCCGAAGACCTCTTCGCGGGCGATGCGCATGGCGTTGGTCGCGTGGTCGAAGACGGTCGGCTCGACATAGAAGCCGCCGGAGCCGGTGCGCGCCTGCTGGCCGCCGTGGCAGGTGGCGCCTTCTGTGCGGCCTGCGTCGATGTAGCCGAGCACGGTGCGCAGCTGGCCTTCGTCGACCAGGGCCCCCATCGTGGTGGAGTCGTCCAGTGGATCGGCTGGCGCCCAGGCGGGCATTTCGGCGCGCACCGTCGCGACGAACTCGTCGGCGATCGAGGCGTGGACCAGCACCCGCGACGGCGCGTTGCAGGACTCGCCCTGGTTGAAGAACAGGCTGCTGGCGACGGTGCGCGCGGCCTTGGCCGGGTCGCCGTGGTCGGGGAAGACGAGGAAGGCCGACTTGCCGCCCAGCTCGTTGTAGACGCGCTTGAGGTTGGAGCGGCCGGCGTAGTCGAGCATGCGCCGCCCGGTGCGCGTCGAGCCGGTGAAGCCGATCGCGTCCACGTCCATGTGCAGCGCGAGTGCCTCGCCGGCTTCGTGGCCGAAGCCCGGCACGACGTTGAACACCCCTGGCGGCAATCCTGCTTCGAGCGCGATCTCGGCCAGCCGCAGTGCGGTCAGCGGCGATTTCTCGCTCGGCTTCATCACCACCGAGTTGCCCGTGGCCAGCGCCGGCCCGAGCTTCCAGGCGGCCATGATCATCGGGTAGTTCCACGGCACGATCACGCCGACCACGCCCATCGGCTCGCGGGTGATGAGCGCCAGCGCGTTGCGGCCGGTGGGGGCGATCTCGTCGTAGACCTTGTCGATCGCCTCGGCGTACCACGCGATGGTGCGCGCGGCGGCCGGCACGTCCACGCTGCGCGAGAACTGGATCGGCTTGCCCATGTCGAGCGTCTCCAGCAGCGCGAGTTCGTCGCGGTGGGACAGGATCAGCTCGGCAAAACGCTGCAGCACCTTCTTGCGCGCGGCGGGTGGCTGGTGCGCCCAGCGGCCGTCCTCGAATGCCGTGCGGGCCGACGCCACGGCGGCATCGATGTCGGCGGTCTGGCCGCGGGCGATGGGGGCGAGGTGGCGGCCGTCGATGGGCGAATGCTTGTCGAAGGTCTCGCCGCTGGCGCTGGTGGTGCGCTGGCCGTTGATCAGGGCGCGGCCGTCGAGGGTGAGGGAGGCGGCACGGTCGTGCCAGGAGGGCTGTGGATGGCTCATGTCGGACTCGCGGTCGTGTGTTTGGCCGTGGCAGGAAGGCTCAGCGGCCGGCCCTCACGGGCGGCGTTCTGCTTCAGTGCCGGGTTGGTGATCCGGTCCCAGTGCAGCAGGTCGATCTTGAACAGGATCGGCAGGGCGTCGATCTCGTTCCAGAGTGTCGTGAATTCAGCGTCGTCCATGCGGGGCGCCATGACCGCCAGATCGATGTCGGACCCGGGTCTGGCGGTGCCTCGCGCACGTGAACCGAAGACCAGCACCTGATCGACCGTGGCGTGCCGGGCGAACACCTGACGCAGTGCGTCGAGGTGCCGCTGTGCGATGCCGAAGGTCAAGGGGTCTCGGTCTGCCATTGCGCCACGTCCACAGCCAGTTGCTTGAAGATGCCTTGTCCTGATTCGAGCAGGAATTCGTAGACCTTCTGGGCCAGCAATTCGTCGTAGGTGTGGCTGGTCAGGTTGCGCATCTTCTGTGCGTCGCTCCAGAGGTTTCCGTCGTGAATCAGGCCGTTCTGGAGCGCAGCCTGAAAGACATCGCGGGGCGTCAAGGCGTCGATGCCCACCACCTCCAGCCGCAGCTTGAGCGTCTTCCACGCCAGTTCCCAGCAGAACTCGAAACGCTGGATGGCCGAATCGCGCACGAAGGAGTTAAACGGTTGTTCGCACGCTTCGACCAGCCGGGCCACGGCGCGGCGCAGGTCGTTGGCGCGTTGTTGGAAACGATCGGTGCTCATTGGGTCGGATCAGTCGTCGGCGCTCGTGCTGTGTGGTTGGACTGGCATGTAAATCTCGACGGTCGACTCCGCATTGCTCGGGTCAAAGGATTCGTCGTATCGCTCGAAATAGGGCGCTTGCACTCGTTCAAAGGAAGCACTTGGCAGCCACTCGTTGAAGATCTGCCCGAAGACCTCGCCGAGTGTGCGCAGCTTGGCTTGAAAGACAGCGTAGGTGGCTGGCTCCAGTGATCTCGCGATCATGCCGCTCGGAATATTGTCGGTGCTGGTGACCGAAACGGCCGCCATGTAGTCCAGCGTGTTCTTCTGGGTATCGAAGTTCTCCATGAGCCCGTAGCTGACATTCGGCTCCGCGATGGAAACAACTTCGTCTATGCGCGGCCCGAAGGTGCCCCATAGTGCGGGAATGTCGCTGGCCAAAGGACTCGTCGTGACATGGAGGCCGACGACGGTGAATCCGGGCTTTTGGACGATTGTTGATTCGATGGGCATTTGTGTACTCCTGAGCGGTCTCTGCGCCGCCGGCTACGAATCACTGATCGACGTCTACCGTTACGCCGCAGTTTCGTCGCGGGCATTTTTGGTTGCCAGTAAATAGACCGCCAGAGCGCCCGCAAGATTGACCGCCAGCTCGGCGTGCCTTGGTGCGGGTTTTACGCCTGCCTTTCCCTTTCCGTGGGAGTCGCTGAGACGATTGCGCAGTGCTCCGAGACCTTCAACCACGGCGGTACAGCCTCCAAGGATTTGTTTGAAGACTGCTTCGGTGTGTTGGGATGGAGCGAGCTTCAGGTGCTCGGCAGTCTGTTTGTATAACTTCGTGATGTCCGGACTGTCATCGTAAGGCGCGGCAGCTTCTTCTAGAATGTGTTTGCAGACGGACTCAAGAAGCGTTCTTGCAATTGTGATTGCGCCTTCCGGATCGGAAGCCCTGCGATCAAGTGCTTTGGACCAAGTGGCTTGAACGTGTGCGGAATCGAACTTCTCCAGTGAAGCGGAGACCACTAAGTCTGACGGCGCGGTGCCGCCTTTCTCAAGTAACTCAAGCATGGGCGCGAATTCCTCCCAAAGATACTTTCTTCGCTCCGCGTAAGTGCCGTACTTGTTCTTGATGAATTGCCAAAATTGACCAAGGCTCCTACTGGTTCGGATAAACCGGGGTGTGATGGCTTCAATCGAAGGTTCTGCCAGCACGACTTGCCTCAGACGGGTGTACTCGGCCTCGTCTTCAGTGCCCCCGGTCGCTTGGCTTACGACAAGGTTTTGGAGTGATTCGACTTCTTCGAAGAGAGGATGGCGATGGGGCATATTTTTGTGGCCTAACCAATTCAGACCTTGTGGCCTTGTTGTCTAACTCGGACCTTGACGGCTAAATTCACACCCACCCCCGCCCCCGCACATCCCCCAGCGTCAGATCCAGGCACTTGTGGATCAACCCCATCAGCTCATCCACCTGCGCGACCGTCATCACCAGCGGCGGCGCAATGATCATCCGGTCCCCGACCGCGCGCATCACCAGCCCATTCGCGAAGCAGTGACCCCGGCAGAGCATGCCGACTTCCAGCGCGGAATCGAACATCGCCGGGTGCCCGTCGCCACGGTCCTTGGCCTTCACGAGCTGCATCGACGCCATCAGCCCGCAGGTCTGCGTCTCGCCGATCAGCGGGTGGTCGTTCAGCTTGGCGAACTGGGCGGCCAGGTACGGCCCCGTCTCGTCGCGCACCCGCTCGACCAGCTTCAGCGACTGGATCAGCTTGATGTTGGCGATCGCCACCGCGCAGGCGACTGGGTGGCCGCTGTAGGTGTAGCCGTGCTCGAACTCGCCGCCTTGCTCGATCAGCGCCTTGGCGACGCGGTCACCGACCATCACGCCGCCCAGCGGGATGTAGCCCGAGGTCACGCCCTTGGCGAAGGTCATCAGGTCCGGCTTCGTGCCCATCGTCTCGCAGCCGAACCAGTTCCCCGTGCGCCCGAAGCCGCAGATCACCTCGTCGCTCACCAGCAGGATGCCGTACTGGTCGCAGATGCGCTGGATCTCGGGCCAGTAGGTGGCCGGCGGCACGATCACGCCGCCCGCGCCTTGCACCGGCTCGCCGATGAAGGCGGCGACCTTGTCCGGGCCGACTTCGAGGATCTTCTGCTCCAGCCAGCCCGCTGCCTTCAGGCCGAACGCGTCGCGCGTCATGCCGGCGCCGTGTTCGAGCCAGTGCGGCTGGTCGATGTGGGTGATGCCGGGGATGGGCAGGCCGCCCTGGGCGTGCATGTACTTCATGCCGCCGAGCGAGGCGCCCGCCATCGTCGAGCCGTGGTAACCGTTCCAGCGGCTGATGATGACCTGGCGCTCGGGCTGGCCCTGCAGATCCCAGTAACGGCGCACCATGCGCACGACGGTGTCGTTGCCCTCCGAGCCGGAGCCGGCGTAGAAAACGTGCCGGAACTGCGGCGGCGTGACCTCGGCGAGCAGTTGCGCGAGTTCGACGGCGGGCGGCGTGGTGGTCTGGAAGAAGCTGTTGTAGAAGGGCAGCTCCTTCATCTGGTGCGCCGCGGCGTCGATCAGCGCCTGCTGCCCATAGCCGACGTTGACGCACCACAGGCCGCTCATCGCGTCGAACAGCCGGTGGCCCTCGCTGTCGGTGAGGTAGAGGTTGTCGGCCTTGGTGATGACCCGCGAGCCTTTTTTCGCGAGCTGCTGGAAGTCGGTGAAGGGGTGCAGGAAGTGGGCGGCGTCGGCGGCTTGCCAGTCGGCGGTGGTGCGGGTGGTCATGGGCGGGTCTTTCTTGATTCTTGAATGGGGAGTCGAGTCGGTTCAGACGTGCAGCAGCAGGTGCTCGCGCTCCCACGGCGAGATCACCTTCATGAACTCGGCGTACTCGATTTCCTTGATCTCGGTGTAGACGGTGACAAACGCTTCGCCGAGCACCTCGGCCAGCGCCTTCTCGCCGCGCAGCTTCTCCAGCGCTTCGCCCAGGCTGCGGGGCAACTGGTAGTCGCCGAGGTAGGCGTCGCCCTTGCATTCGGGCGTCGGCTCGATCTGGTTCTTCATGCCCAGGTAGCCGCAGGCCAGCGTCGCCGCCAGCGCCACATACGGGTTGGCATCCGCGCCGATCACGCGGTTCTCGATCCGCCGCGCCGCCGGACCGGCCACCGGCGAGCGGATGCCGACCGTGCGGTTGTCGGTGCCCCACTGGATGTTGATCGGCGCGGCCGTGAAGCGCGACAGGCGGCGGTAGCTGTTGACGTACGGCGCAAACAGCGCCATCGCCGACGGGATGTACTTCTGCAGCCCGCCGATGTACCAGTAGAACGCCTTGCTCGCCGTGCCGTCCGGGTTGCTGAAGAGGTTCTTGCCATCCGGGCCGAGGATGCTCTGGTGGATGTGCATCGCGCTGCCCGGCTCGCCGGCGATCGGCTTGGCCATGAAGGTGGCGAACATGTTGTGGCGCATCGCGGCTTCGCGCAGCGTGCGCTTGAAGAAGAAGACCTCGTCGGCGAGCTGCAGCGGGTGGTCGTGGAAGAAGTTGATCTCCATCTGTCCGGCGCCGATCTCGTGGATCAGCGTGTCCACGTTCAGCTCCATCTTCTCGCAGTAGGAATACACGTCCTCGAACAGCGGGTCGAACTCGTTCACGGCGTCGATCGAGTACGCCTGGCGCGAGGTCTCGGCGCGGCCGCTGCGGCCGATCGGCGGCTTCAGCGGCATGTCGGGGTCGGAGTTGCGCGCCACGAGGTAGAACTCCAGCTCCGGCGCGACCACCGGTTTCCAGCCCTCGGCGTCGAACAGGTCGCACACCCGGCGCAGCACCGAGCGTGGCGCGAACGGCACCATCTTGCCGTCCTTGTCGTAGCAGTCGTGGATGACCTGCGCGGTCGGGTCGGTCGCCCACGGCACGATGCGCACCGTCGCCGGGTCGGGGCGCAGGTGCATGTCGCGGTCGGTGGGGTTGATGACGTCGTAGTACGGGCCTTCCTCGGGGAATTCGCCCGTCACGCCCATCGCGACCACCGCTTCGGGCAGCCGCATGCCGCGGTCTTCGGTGAACTTCTGGCGGGGCAGGATCTTGCCGCGGGCCACGCCGGTCAGGTCGGGCACGAGGCATTCGATCTCGGTCACGCGGTGTTCGTTGAGCCAGTGTTCGAGGTCGCTGAAATTGAAGTGTTCACGCTTGTTCATGGTCGGGTCCGTGCAGTTCACTGAGCGCGGGCGGCGCCAAGCGCAACGCCCGTCATCGTTGCCGGGCGTCGTGTCAGCAGATGCGCCCGGGGGAGGGACGGCTCAGGGGCTCGGTGGGCGGTGCAGGTCGCGGTAGTCCTGGCACGCTGCGCCAAAGGCGCGCAGCATCGCCATGGAGACCGGGTTGTCAGCCGCCTGCCACTCCGGATGCCATTGGACGCCGAGCACGAAACCACGGCCGTCCGCTGTGGAAAACGCCTCGACCAGACCGTCGGGCGCCAGCGCCTCGACACGCAGCCCGTCGGCCAGGCGGTGGACGCCCTGGCCGTGGACACTGTTGACCCGCACGTCGGCGGCGCCCAGCACCCGGGCGAGCACGCCGCCGGGCTGGACATGGACCGGGTGCGCGAGCCCGTACTGCACTTCGACCGGGTCGTCGCCGCGGGCGCGGTGGTCGTGCAGCCCGGGGACTTCCTGCACGGCCTGGTGCAGCGTGCCGCCGAGTGCGACATTGGTTTCCTGGAAGCCGCGGCAGATCGCCAGCAGCGGCATGCCGCGGGCGATCACCTTCGGGATCAGCGGCAGCGTCCACGCATCGCGCACCGGGTCGAGCGGCAGCGTGGTGTCGTGGACGGTTTCGCCGAAGTGGCTCGGGTGGACGTTGGACGGCGAGCCGGTCAGCAGCACCCCATCGGCCAGGTCCAGCAGCGTGTCGAGTTCGTCGGGGGTGGCCGACGGCACGACCAGCGGCAGGGCGCCGGCCAGCCGCACGGCGTCGAGGTATTTCTTGCCGGCGATGTGGAAGGGATGCTGTCCGAGCATCCGGTTGCAGGCCGGGACGAGCACCACCGGGGGCCTCGGCAGGGGAGTGAGCGCTTGGGTCATTGGAAATGAAACCATTGCATGCAGTGTGCCAGCACCACTTTGGTGCTGGCCAGCGGGTTCCCCCTGAGGCCGGGGCGCAGAGGGAGGCGGCTCATCGTGCACTCACAGCAGGTCTCTCAGCCGGTACCAGAGCATCCCCAGCACCAGCGACGGCGTGCGCAGCCGCTCGCCGCCCGGGAAGGGGCGATGGCGCAAGCGGCTGAAGACATCGAAGCGTCCGGCATCACCGCAGATCGCCTCCGCGACGAGCTTGCCGGCCAGCCCGGTCAGTGCCAGCCCGTGGCCGGAGAAGCCCTGCAGCAGGTAGATCGGCGCGCTGGCCGCCCCGTCGGCGGGCAGGCGCAAAAATTCGGGAGCCCGGTTCATCGTGATGTCGACGAAGCCGCCCCAGGCATGGGTGATCGGGGTGTGCGCCAGGCTCGGGAAGGTGCGCGCGACATGGCTGCGCATCCGGGCGGCGAGGTTGGGGGGCGTCACGGTGCTGTAGCTGACCTTGCCGCCGTAGAGGAGGCGCTGGTCGGCGGTGGGGCGGAAGTAGTCGAGCGAGAAGTTGTTGTCGCACACGGCGGCCCGGGTCGGCAGCAGCGCGTCCATCCTCTCGGGCTGCAGCGGCTCGGTCACGGCAACGTAGGTGCCCACGGGCATGATGCGGGCACCGGGTGACGCGGGCAGTCCGGCGATGCCGGGCAGGTGCACATTGCCCGCGAGCAGTACCTGGTCGGCCATCACCTGGCCCTGTGCCGTGCGCAGCAGCGTGACGCTGCGGTGGCGCTCCAGTGCGGTGACCCGGCTGGATTCGTGCATCCGCACGCCGTTCTGCCAGACCGCGTTGGCCAGCCCGAGCGTGTATTTCAGCGGATGCAGGTGGCCGCTGCGGCGGTCGTAGACGCCACTGTCGAAGCGGGGGCTGCGGATGTGCAGCGGCAGCGCGGCCTTGTCCAGCCACTGCTGGCGGTAGTCGTAGACCTCGGCCATGCGGTCGACCCAGGCCCGCAGTGCGCGGGTTTTCCGGGCATTGACGGCCACGGTCAAAGCGCCGGATTGCCAGTCGCAGGCGATGCGGTGCCGGTCGCGGCGGGCATGGATGAGAGTCAGCGCCTCGACGGTCATGGCCCAGACACGGCGCGCGTCCCCCAGGCCCAGCTGCGCTTCGATCTCGGCCATGTCGCAGGCCAGACCGGGCAGCGCCTGTCCGCCATTGCGACCGGATGCCGCCCAGCCCAGCTGATGGCCCTCCAGCACCACCACCGAGCGCCCCCGCTGCGCCAGCTCCAGCGCCGCCGACAATCCCGCCAGCCCGCCGCCCACCACGGCCACCTCGGCCCGCACCTCGCCCTGCAGCGGCGGATGCACCGGGGGGCGTGTCACGCCTTCGGCGTACCAGGACTGCCGGGACAGGGCCAGATCGGTCTGCAACAGCGAGCGGTTCAGGCGGGCCTCCGCAGGAAGTGGTGTCAGTCCATTGTGGACGAGCTTGCCAGGAATGTCACACGGCCCTCACCGCAGACCCTCGCCGCCGCCGCTCACGCCACGCGCCGGATCGCCGCCGCCACGGTCTCGGCGATCTGCCCGATCTGCTCGGCCGAGATGATGAGCGGCGGCGACAGCGCGATGGTGTCGCCGGTGGTGCGGATCATCACGCCGTGCGCGAAGCAGTCGAGGAAGACGTCGAAGGCCCGCTTGCCCGGCTCGCCCGGACGCGGCGCGAGTTCGATGCCGCCGACCAGTCCGAAGTTGCGGATGTCGACGACGTGCGGCAGCCCACGCAGGCCGTGCAGCGCCGCGGCGAAGGTGTCGGCCATCGTCGCCGCACGGGTCAGCAGGCCCTCGTCGGCATAGGTCGCCAGCGTGCCCAGCCCGGCGGCGCAGGCCAGCGGGTGCGCCGAGTAGGTGTAGCCGTGGAAGAACTCGATCAGGTGCGCCGGGCCGTGCATGAAGGTGTCGTGGATCGCCTGCTGCACGAACACCGCGCCCATCGGCACGGCGCCGTTGGTGATGCCCTTGGCGGCGGTGATCATGTCCGGCACGACGCCGAAGGTCTGCGAGGCAAA
The DNA here is from genome assembly GCF_034519685.1 of Sphaerotilus sp. Taxonomy (GTDB): domain Bacteria; phylum Pseudomonadota; class Gammaproteobacteria; order Burkholderiales; family Burkholderiaceae_C; genus Sphaerotilus. The sequence continues at coordinate 2,184,119 of NZ_JAXHOF010000006.1, forward strand.
CGGCTGGCCGGTGCGGCCGAAGCCGGTGATGACCTCGTCGAAGATCAGCAGGATGCCGTGCTGGTCGCAGATCTGGCGCAGGCGCTGCAGGTAGCCCTGCGGCGGGATGAGCACGCCGGTCGAGCCCGCGATCGGCTCGACGATGACGGCGGCGATGGTCGAGGCGTCGTGCAGCGCGACCAGGCGTTCGAGGTCGTCGGCGAGGTCGGCGCCGTGTTCCGGCTGACCGACGCTGAAGGCGTTGCGGGCGGGGTCGTGGGTGTGGCGCAGGTGGTCCACGCCGGACAGCAGCGTGCCGAACATCTTGCGGTTGGTGACGATGCCGCCGACCGAGATGCCGCCGAAGTTGACGCCGTGGTAGCCGCGTTCACGGCCGATCAGCCGGGTGCGGCTGCCCTCGCCGCGGGCGCGGTGGTAGGCCAGCGCCATCTTCAGCGCCGTCTCGACCGACTCCGAGCCGGAGTTGGTGAAGAACACGCGGTTCAGCCCGGCCGGAGTGAGCCTGGCCAGTTCGTCGGCGAGTTCGAACGCCTTCGGGTGGCCCATCTGGAAGGGCGGCGCGTAGTCCATCTCAGCCGCCTGCTGCTGGATGGCCTGCACGATCTTCGGGCGCGCGTGCCCCGCGTTGACGCACCAGAGTCCGGCCACGCCGTCGAGGATCTGGCGGCCGTCGTCGGTCCAGTAATGCATGCCCTCGGCGCGGATCAGCAGGCGCGGCGCCTGCTTGAACTGGCGGTTGGCCGTGAAGGGCATCCAGTAGGCGTCGAGGCGGGGGTCGTGGTCGGGTGTGGACATGGTGTGAACCGGATGAAGAGGCGGTGGCGGGAGGCCTCCAGTCTAGGCAGGGCGCCACGCAACAGGGTTGCCATTTGCGGGCGTTTGGTGCCTGGAGGCGCTCTAGAATTGCGTGTATCGAGACTTCAGGACAACCCCATGTCTGCTTCTTCCGCTGTGGTGCAACTCGACACCACCGACCGCGCCTTGTTGCGCCAGTTGCAGGCCGATGCCCGGCTGTCGAACATCGAGCTGGCGCAGCAGGTGCATCTGTCGCCGTCGGCCTGCCTGCGTCGGGTGCGGCGGCTGGAGGAGAGTGGCGTCATCGCCCGTTATGTCGCGCTGCTCGACCCGCGCGCGGTCGGGCAGGCCGGCACCTCGTACACGATCGTCAACGTCGAGCGCACGACCCCTGAAGCGCTGCGCCGCTTCGAGGACGCCGTGCGGCAGGAGCCGGCGATCCTCGACTGCGCCTATGTGGCCGGCAGCAGCGACTACCTGATCCGCTTCACCTACCACGACGCCGACGACCTGGAGCGTTTCCACGCCGAGGTGCTGACGCGGCTGCCGGGGGTGCTGCGGTCGAACTCGATGCTGGTGCTGCGCACGGTCAAGAAGACCACCGCGCTGGAGGTATGACGATGGCCAAGACCATGCTCGATGCAGGACTGCAGGTCGAATGCCTGCGCTTCCATTTCCCGCACCACGCGCTGTTCACCGACTGGTCGGCGCAGTTCGGCCCCGGCCTGGGCCTGGTGCGTGGTGGCGATGGCAGCGGCAAGTCGACGCTGCTGCGGCTGCTGGCCGGGGCGCTGGCGCCACAGGCGGGGCGGCTGGTGCTGAATGGCGCCGATCTGGCGCGGCACCCGCTGGCCTACCGGGCGCAGGTCTTCTGGTGCGATCCTGCGGACGAGGCGCTGGACGGGTTGGGGGCGCGGGACTATCTGGCGCTGCGCCAGTCGCAGCATCCGGGCTGGGATGCTGCGGTGCTGGCCGAGGATCTGGAGGGGCTGGGTCTTGTGCCGCACCTGGACAAGCCGCTCTACGCGCTGTCCACCGGCACGCGGCGCAAGCTGCGGCTGGCGGCCGGGCTGGCCAGCGGGGCACCGCTGACGCTGTTCGACGATCCGCTGGCGGCGCTGGACCTGCGCTCGGCGGACTATGTGCTCGACAGGCTGGACGACTGTGCCGAGGCGGGCGACCGGGTGGTCATCGTCGCCCACCATGCGGCGCTGGACGGTGTGCCGCTGGCGACACTGGTCGACCTGCCCGGCGAGGGCTCGGCGTCCTCATAGGCGACGAAGGCCTGGCCGCGCCGCTGGTGCATCCAGGTCGCGCGGTCCACCTCGAACACCATTGACGGACGCGCCGCACCCGACTCGCTGTCGCGCAAGGCCTCGCCGCGCAGGTGCAGGCCGACCTGCTCCATAAGCTGCTGCGAGGCGCGGTTGTCGGTCGAGCTGATGCCGATCAGCCGCTCCACTCCTGGCTGCTGGAAGGCGGCGTCCACGCACATCCGGCCCAGTTCCAGGCTGATGCGCCCGTGCCAGTAGCGGGCGTGGGTCCACAGGCCCATCTCCAGCGTGTCCTGCGCTTCACCGGCACCCGCCGGCTGGAAGCGGAACAGGGAAACCCAGGCGCCGGTCTCCTTCAGTACGGCTGAAACCGAGGCCATCTTGCCGGTACGGGTCGCTTCAACGACCGCTTCCACCCGTCGATATACCTCCCATTCACTGCCCGGCTGGTCCCAGAGCAGGTGCTCGTTGAAGGCCGGGTGCCGGGTGGCGTCGAACAACGGCCAGGTGTCGGACAGGCACACCGGGCGCAGTGCCAGACGCCTGCTGTAGACCGAGGTCAGGCGTGCGGTCAGGTCATGGAAATCGGTCGGCATGGGGTGAACAACTCGGCAGGTTGAGAACACGCCCGGGTTCTACACCAGGGGGCGCCGGGGGGCGCCGCGTGGGATGTGCCGGACTTGTGCAGGAGCTGCAATTGATGAAATCGAATCGGCATTTGTGTGATTTTGTATCTACGGGGTGCCGGCTGACCCAACTTCTGGAGGGTGTGGGCGAGTCGATCGTCCATGTCGATGCGCAGTGGGTGGTGCAGTACGCCAACGACGTCTACCTGCGCGGCATGGGGCTGCGCGCCGAGCAGGTGATCGGCAAGACGCCCTTCGACTACCACCCGGGCTTCCGCCGCTCGATCTTCTTCGAGACCATCGAGGCCTGCCGCCGTGACGGCCAGCCGCGCATGGCCATCGGCTATTCCACCGCGGTGCAGCGCTGGCTGATGGTGCGTGTCTACCCGCACGAGGGCGGGATGATGTCGCTGGCCAATGACGCGACCGAGTCGGTGGTGCGCCAGTTCCAGCTCGCCCAGGAGGCCCTGCGCGATCCGCTGACCCGCGTCGGCAACCAGCGCGCGATGGAGCAGGACATCGGTGCCCTGACCGAGCGCAGCGCAGCCTTCTCGCTGGTGCTGTTCGGCCTGCGGCGCTTCAACACGATCAACGACTCGCTTGGCCATTCGCAGGGTGACCTGGCGCTGATGGAAATCGCCTCGCGCCTGCAGTCCGTGACACGCGACCAGGAGCACCTCTACCGCCTCAACGGGGTCGAGTTCGTGCTGCTCACGCCGGCGGTCGGTGCGGTGCTGCACGAGCGGATCGCCGTGCTGGCTGCGCGCCTGGGCGAGACCGTGTCCATGCGGGGCCAGCACTTTCGACTGGGCGCTGCGTTCGGCGTGGTCAGCTCGCCCGACCACGGCGATGCGCCGGAGGGTTTGCTGCGGCGCGCGGCACTGGCCTTGCGCTCGGCCAAGCGGGCCTCGGCCGAGCCGGTCGTGCTCTTCGATGACCGGCTGGAGTTGGCGGGTCGCCTGCGGGCGGCGCTGGAGGGCGATTTCCGCTCCGCCCTGCAGCGCCACGGCGACAGCGATGGCCTGTCCCTCGCGCTGCAGCCCAAGGGCCGCCTGAAGGACGGCCATGTGGTCGGCGCCGAGGCCCTGATCCGCTGGCGCCACGCCGAACGCGGGCCGCTGTCGCCCGCCGACTTTCTTCCCATGGCGCAGGAATGCGGCCTGATGGTCGAGCTGGACCGCTGGGTGCTGGACGAGGCCCTGCGGCTGCAGCGCAACCTGATGAACCTGGGCCACCAGCTGCCGGTGAGCATCAACCTGTCGGTGGAGGGACTGGCCGATGTGCAGCTGGCCGGCAACGTCTCGGCGGCGCTGCTGCGCTGGGGTGTGCCGGCGACGCTGCTGGAGATCGAGATCCCGGAAGGGGCGCTGATGCGCGATGTGGTGGTCAGCGGGCGGGTGCTGGCGGAGCTGTCGGCGCTGGGCGTGCGCATCAGCATCGACGACTTCGGCACCGGCTACTCGTCGTTCGCCTATCTGGCGCGGTTTCCGGTCAGCACATTGAAGATCGACCGTTCCTTCGTGCGCGACATGTGCACCCAGGTGGCCAGCAAGACCATCGTGCGCAGCCTGGTGGGGCTGGCACACGCGCTGTCGATGGACGTGGTGGCCGAGGGGGCCGAGACCGAGGCCGAGATGACCCTGCTGCGCCGCATGCACTGCGACATGGTGCAGGGCTTCGGCTATGGCCGACCGCTGCCCTTCGATACCTTCGTCTCCTTCGTCAGCCAGCGCACGGCAGGCAGTGCCCATGGCCGTGTCGGCGAGACGGCCCCGAACCCGTTCGTGATCTGAGCCTCAGCGCGGCAACCGGCTGGGCGCGGCCAGGTAGGCGGCGCGCACGGCCTCGATGCGCGCCCGGTTCACGCCGAAGTCTTCACGCCCGAGGCGGCTGGCGCTGCGCACCTCCACCACCCCCGCGGCCGGATCGACCCAGAACTCCACATCGTCCACGAAGCGCAGCCAGCGGGTCTGTGCCTGGGCGTACAGGTAGTCCGGGCGCTGCTCGACGAGGGTGACGCCGGGCATGTCCCGCAGTACGGCCGCCAGTGTCTGGAGGGCGGCCTCGGCATTCCGGTCGTGCAAGGGCAGCGGCTCGACTGCGGCATAGGCGCGCTGCGGATGGTCGGGGTACAGCCGGGCCTGGCTGCTCACGCTGTTGCGGGTCAGTGACGGGGGTTTGAGCCGACCGTTCGTGACGCCCAGGTCACCTGGGCGCTGGCCGTTCAGCAGGCCGAGGCGGGCGCCGGTCAGCACCGCCACCACGACACCGATCAGGACGAGGAGGAGTTTCTTCACGGGTGGGGGCTTTCCTGCGGGAGGGGGCGGACCTGCAGTGGCCCGAGCGTGCCTGCGGCGATGGCCAGCAGCCGGTCGATGTTCGGGTGCTTGCCGGGGAAGGCGCGGGCGTCGGCGGTGTGTTCGGCGTAGAGGGCCAGCCCGTCCTGCGCCGCCGCCGCGTCGACCATGCCGTGTCGGGCTGCGAGGGCGTGGTAGACGGCGACCGAGCCGGCCTGGCCCGGCCGGTTGTCGAGCGTGGCGACGACGACACCGGCCGAGTCGAGCAGTTGCAGGCCGGCCAGGTGCTGGATGCCGGGCAGGGTCTTGAGCGTTTCGGAGAAGTTCATCCCGAAAATTCTAGTCCCAGGCTCAGGGCCGAAGCTGCGCCTCGGCGAGGCTGGCGATCCGGCCCAGGTGCGGACGCACGCTGGGGTCGATCTGCTCGTGGCCCTTGCTGCCAGCGGCCGCTGCGCGGATCAGCTCCACGCCCTGTCGGGTGCGCACGCGCTCCATCGCCATCAGCGCCAGGTCGAGGTTGTCGGTGCGGGTCTGCTGCAACAGGTGGTCGACGCTGTCCATCGTGCCGACGCTGGCGAGGCCGTAGAGCGCGGACATGGTGACCGGTGACCGCCGCTCGCCCGTGTCGGTCGCGATGACGCGGGTCAGCCCGTCGAGCGCCGCGGGATGCGACACCCCTTCGAGCACCTGCAGCACCCGGCCGCGCTGTTCGGGGGGGAGGCTGCCATATGCGCGGGCCAGGTCTTGCACCACGGCGCTGTCGGCGGTGCGGACCAGTGCGGCGATGGCCACCCGCTCGACCGCCGGGTCCGTGGTCCGCAGCAGAGCGTCCAGGAAGGCGGGGGCCTGGGCGGGCGTGGCGGTCGCGGCGAGGTGCTGGCCCACGGCGATGGCGCCGTCCCCTGGGGGCAGCGCCGTCAGCCGGTCGAGTTCGTGGGCCATTTCCCGCGCGGCGGCGGACAGTGGCGCACGCGGCGTGGTGCCGAGCCGATGGCCCGTGCCGCTGGCGTTGGCGTTGGTGCTGCCGACATCCTGCGTGGCGCCGAGACTGCCGGTGCCCGGACCGGCGGCCGGGCTGGCGAGCTGGCCGAGCGGCATCTGCTCGGAGCCCCGGGGAAGGGCGGCGTCGGGTGCCTGCAGGAACCAGATGCTGCCGGCCAGGGCCATCGCCAGGCCGAGGGCAATGCCGACCGCCAGCAGTGGCGCGCCGCGGGGTTCACGGGATGTTGACATTCAGGCGTCCGATGTTGTTGGTTTCGTCGACTTCGTCGATCACGTTCATCGGGTCCATGGTGATCTCCAGCACGTAGGCGCCTGACGGCACCCCCGTGATGTCGATCCACTGGCCCGAGAGGTTGGAGCTGTACACGTCCGCCCAGCCAGCCTGGATGCCCTGGTGGCTGCAGGTGTAGCGGGCCGAGGGATTGGCTCCGGTGTCGATGCGGGTGATGTCCATCAGGCAGAAGCCCACCTTCTTGCCGTTGCGCACCACGGCGCCCGTGCTGTCGAGCAGCCGGTACTGGGCGAAGCTGCGGAAGTGGTAGTGGCCGTGGCAGGCGCCCCACTCGAACATGCTGCTGTTGGCGGGATTGCCCAGCAGCAGGTCGGCCGTGCCGATGTTGCGGGTCTGGGTGTTGAAGCGCAGCAGCTTGTGGGTGCCGGCGGTGATGGTGCCTTCCTCGATCTCGCAGGCATTCGCCGCGAAGGTTTCCGTGGTGATGCGCGGATTGGCCGAGGCCATCGAGACCACGATGTCCGGCTTGCCGGCCGTGACCGTGCCGACGTGGCTGGCCTTGAGCGTCGCGCCCGTGTACGCCCGGTAGCCGTGCAGCATCACGAAGTAGTCGCCGGCCCGGGGAGTGTTGACCGTGACCGTTTCGGCATTGCCGCCCAGGTAGGGGCGCTGGTCGTAGACGCTGGTGGTGGCGAGCTGGCCGTATTTCACGTAAAGGTCGGCATCCCCCGTGCCGCCGGACAGGGCGATGGTGACGCTGCTGACCCCGCTGGGGACGGCGAACTTGAAGTTGGACGTGCTGCCCGCGGCGCCGGCCAGGTTGCTGACCGGCGTGTTGTTGGTCAGCGGCTGCAGCGGGTTGTTGATCGTGTAGGCGCCAGCGGCCACGGGACTGGTGGTGAGGCCCGTGGCGAAGGCGGCGGCGTTGATCTGCGTGGTGGCGGTCACCAGGATCGGGGCGGTGTAGACCTCGGAGCCGGTGGTGGGGGGGGTGCCGTTGAGGGTGTAGCGGATCACGGCGTCCGGTGTCGGCGACGACAGGCTCACGCTGGTCTGGCCCGAATAGCTGCCCGGAACCGGGCTGAACACCGGCTTCGCCGCCACGGTGGTCACGCTGCCAGCGCCACCGGTGTACGTCGCCTTGAGCGTCACGCCGCTGTAGGCCCGGTAGCCCCGCAGCATCACGTACCAGGTGCCCGCGGCGGGGTTGGTCACCGACACCGTCTCGTTCGAGCTGGACAGGTAGGGCCGGTAGTCCCAGGCGGTCGTGGTGGGCAGCGCGCCTTGCTTGACGTACAGGTCGCAATCGCCCGAAGTGCCGGTGATCGCGAAGCTTGCTGCGGTGACCCCGGCGGGCAGGGTGAAGGAATAGTAGCGCTGGCTCTGGTGGGCGTCGGTGATGGGACCGACGCTGGTGCCGTTGCCCAGGACCTGGGGAGCTGCAGCGGTCTGGGCGGCAACGGGGACAGGCGACAGGGTGCCGATGGCCAGGGCGGTGATGCTGATCTGCAGCAGCCGGGTGGCCCATGCGGAGGTCGGGAAATTCATGAAGCCTCACCAATTTATAGTTGACCTTCAAATGTTACCTGTTGTTAATAACGTAATCAAATGAGTAAATTCGCCGCAGATCAGTTATGCGTTTTTGATCGATTTGGCCGTTTCAGGCGGACTTGCTGGGGGATTGCGCGGCTGGTGGCCCTGGTGTCGTGGGTATTGCCGGGGTTGTCTGCCGTGGCGTGGGCGGCGCCTGCGGTCGAGTTGCGGGTCACGGCGTCCGGTCAGCCGCTCGCGATGAACCGTCCGGGCCAGCTTGCCGACCGGCGCGGCCGCGCACTGACGGTGACGCGGCTGGACCTGTTGCTGTCGGGCCTGAGCCTGCAGCGACCGGATGGCACCTGGACCGACCCGGCCGGCTGGCACGGTTTCTTCCGCGCCGAGCAGCCGCTGCGGCGCGAGCCAGCGTCCGGCATCGCGCCCGGGACGTACATCGCCGCGCGTTTCGCCGTGGGCGTGCAGCCCCAGGCCAACCACGCCGACCCGAACCGGCTGGGGCCGCACGACCCGCTGCACCCAGTCGTCAACGGCCTGCACTGGGGCTGGACCGGCGGCTACATCTTCCTGGCGCTCGAAGGCCACTGGCCCTATGACCACGCCGCAGCAGGGCGCACCGGCGGCTACTCGTACCACCTGGCCGGCGACGAGAACCTGGTCACCGTCACCTTGCCGGGCAAGCTGCGCGTGCTGCCGGATACGGTGCTGGCCCTGCAGTTCGACGCTACCCGGCTGCTCGCCGGGGTGGACATCGCCCGTGATGGCGACTCGACACACTCGCGCCAGCAGGATCCGGCGGTGCGCTCGATCAAGGCGGCGCTGCGGCGGGCGTTCACGCTCCGGACGCACTCCGCCACGCCCGGCCAGTCCGTCACCGGCAGCGCACCGCGCGGGCGCTCCGGCGCAGGTCCGGCGCCCTACGCCTGGTCCGTCGGGGCGCACATGCCCTCGGTGGCACTGCCGGCCGACAACCTGCCGACGGTGGACGGTGTGGCGCTCGGCCAGCGGCTGTTCCACGACAAGCGGCTGTCACGCGATGGCTCCGTGAGCTGCGCGTCCTGCCATGACCCGGCGCGTGCCTTTGCCGACCCGGGCAAGGCGGTGAGCACGGGCGTCGGCGGGCGCCAGGGCACGCGCAACGCCATGCCGCTGTTCAACCTGGCGTGGGCGCCATCGCTGCTCTGGGACGGGCGCGCACCGACACTGCGCCAGCAGGCGGTCGGGCCGATCGAGCACCCGCACGAGATGGCGGAAACCCTGCCGCGTGTCGTCGCCAGGCTCAACGCGGACGCCGACCTGCGCGCGCACTTCAGGCGCGCGCTGGGCGGTCCGGTCACGGCGGCGCGCATCGGGCTAGCGCTGGAGCAGTACCTGCTGACGCTGGTGTCGCAGGACTCGACGTTCGACCGTGCGATGCAGGGCGGCGAGCCGCTGACGCCGTTGGAAAAACGCGGCTTCGAGCTGTTCCTCACCGAGCATGACCCCCGGCTCGGCCTGCGTGGCGCGGACTGTTTCCATTGCCACGGCGGCGCACTGTTCACGAACCAGCAGTTCATGCACAACGGCCTGCGTCAGCGCCTGACCCAGCCCGACACCGGACGGGGTCAGGTGACCGGGGAGTCGGCGGACCGCTTCAAGTTCCGAACCCCCAGCCTGCGCAACGTCGCGGTCACGGCCCCCTACATGCACGACGGTCGCTTCCGGACGCTGGAGGAGGTCGTCGAGCACTACGACCGCGGTGTCGAGCGCCACCCCAACCTGGACCCCAACCTGGCCAAGCACCCGCCGCAGGGCCTGCAGCTGTCGCGGGAGGACAAGGCGGCGCTGGTGGCCTTCCTGAAGACGCTGACCGATCCGGCCTTCCTGCCGGCGGCAGCCGGAGCGTCCGGGGCGCCGATGGCACCCGATGCGGTCAGCCCCGGGCGAAAAACGCCGCCGCCATCACCACCCCGGTGACCACCACCACCGCCCGCACGCCGGCGGCCGGCAGGCGGCGCGCCAGCCGCGCCCCGGCGAATCCGCCCAGCGTGGCCGCGACCATCATCACCAGCGCCTGCGGCCAGGCGATGGCACCCGCCCAGGCAAAGGCCGCCACCGACAGCAGCGACAGCACCAGCGAGTTGAGGTTCTTCAGCGCGTTGGCGGTGTGCACCCGGGATTCACCCGTCAGCGTGTAGAGCGCCATCAGCAGGATGCCGAGTCCGCCGTTGAAATACCCGCCGTAGACCGCCACCGCCAGCAGCCCGAGCGACTGCGCCAGCGGATGGAACTCGCCCGCCCCGCGCCGCTGGCGCGCTGCCAGCAGCCGTGGCCCGAGCGCGAACAGGACCGTGGCGAACAGCAGCAGCCATGGCACCACCGCCGAGAACACCTTGGCCGGCGTCACCAGCAGCAGCAGCGCACCGCCCACGCCGCCCACTGCACAGAGCAGGCCTTCGCGCACCAGCCGCTCCCGGGGCAGCGCGGACAGCTCGGCCCGGAACCCCAGCGCGCTGCCCAGGTAGCCCGGGCTCACCGCCACCGCGCTGGTCGCGTTCGCGACGATCGGCGGCAGGCCGGTGAAGACCAGCGCGGGGAAGGTCAGGAAGCTGCCGCCGCCCGCGATGGCATTGAGGGTGCCGGCGGCGAAGGCCGCGGCGATGAGCAAGATCCAGTGCTGCAGCATGAGCGCGATGTCCGGGTGGCCGGTGGCGACGGCCGAAAGGGAATGCCGGCCCGCAGTGTCGCAGCTGCACACCGCCGGGTCCGCCCCGGACGTGACGCGGGGCGCCGGATCAGTGCCGGGCGGCGGCGCGTGCGCGGCCGCTGCCAGCCCCCGGGCGCTGGCGCATGAGGCGCTTGGCTTCCGGGTAGATCAGCGACTCTTCGAGGTCGATGTGGTCCATGTACAGCTCGGTGAACACTGCCGTGGCCTGGCGCAGCATGTCGAGGTCGTACCAGCTGTAGCCCTGCGCCACCGCGTCCAGCGGCGGCGCGAGCGTGAGCCAGTCCTCTTCCAGCCAGCCGTGGTCCTGCTGCAGGCGCTGGACGTGTTGCACCAGCACGGTGTCGTCGCTGCGCAGCAGGTCGGGAAAGATCAGCCGCTCTTCATCGGCGTGGTGCGCGCGGGCGGTCTGGTTGAAGAAGGAGACGATCTCGCTGGCCATGCCCTGCGCGGTGGCGTCCGGGCCCTGCGCGGCCAGGTGGTCGATCAGCTGGACCAGCCGGTTCAGGGTGACCATCACCTCGCGGTGGCAGCTGTCGAGCGCCTCGAAGTCCTGCGGCTGTGGCGCTTGCGGGGACAGCAGGCTGGGCGGGACGGCGACGGCACTGACTTCGACGGTGGACACGGTCATGGCGAACTCCTGTGGTGAGCGCCCGCAGTGGGCGCGACAGGCCATTCTTGATGCGCCGCAGCACCACTGTTTGCGCCGCGTCAAACGAGGCCAAAACCTGCGAAAAGTCACATTTCTGGTGCGTGCCGAGGCGCCATTCCGGTGCGCTGCGCCACCTGTCCGCACAGGTAGGTCCATACCAGCGTGGCCGCGGCGTTGCTCGACAGCTCGGCGTGGTCGTAGGGCGGCGCCACCTCGACGCAGTCCATCCCGACCCAGCGCTCGCCCGCCAGCTCCTCGATCAGCGTCAGCGCCTGGTTGGTCGTCAGGCCGCCGGGCTCGGGCGTGCCGGTGCCGGGGGCGAAGGCCGGGTCGAGCGCATCGATGTCGAAGCTCAGGTAGAGCGGCGGGTGGCCGCAGGATGCCCAGCGCTGGCGCAGTGTCTGGATCACCGTGTCGAGCTGCGCCTGGCTTTCCAGCCCGCGCAGGTCGCGGGCGGTCCAGATCAGCCCGCCCTGGTCGCGCACGTACTCGCGCGCTTCGCGTAGCCCGGCGCTGCGGATGCCGATCTGCGCGAAGGCCTGCGGCAGCACCAGCCCTTCCTGGATCGCCTCATACACCCAGGTGCCATGCCCGCTCGGCTCGCCGAAGTGGTCTTCCCAGGTGTCGCAGTGCGCATCGAAATGCAGCACGCCCAGCGGCTGCCCGACGTGCTGCCGGTAAGCGCGCAGCAGCGCCAGCGTGATCGAGTGGTCCCCGCCGAGCCAGACCATGTGCCGCTGCTGCGCGAGCAGGGCGGCCACCTGCGGTGCCATCGCCGCGCGCATGCGCTCCAGGCTGGTGTTCGGCAGCGCCAGGTCGCCCAGGTCGCACAGCAGGTCGGCCGGTGACACATCGAACAGCGGATGTGTGCCGTCGCACAGCATGTGGCTGGCCTCGCGGATGGCGCGCGGGGCCATGCGGGCGCCGGGGCGGTTGGTGACGCAGCCGTCCCAGGCGATGCCGGCCAAGCCGTAGGGACGTGCGTGCGTGGGGTGTGCGCCCATCGGCACCTTGAGGAAGTTGTTCGAGCTGAGGAAGGCGAAATCGGTCATGCCGCCAGTGTGCCGCACCGGCCTGCGTGTGGGCGGACCGGTGGTTTCATGACCCTGAATCTGATTTCATGATGCGGAAATTATACGTGTTGCGTCGCATCAAAATTTTCCATCGTGAGAAAGAAAATTCCACATCATGGGATAGTCGGTGTAAGTCATTGATTTTATTGAGAACAAAGTTATGTCTTATATAAGACATAAGTCTTCTCGTTTTCACCGAGTCCGACTAAGCTGGAGCCATCCAACGACCCCGTTGAACCCCCTTCAATCACCACAGACCGGAGCGCTTCATGACGAACCTGACCCGTGAACAACAGATCGCCGCCCTCGAAAAAGACTGGGCCGAGAATCCCCGCTGGAAGCTGGTGAAGCGCGGCTACAGCGCCGCTGATGTCGTGCGTCTGCGCGGCTCCATGCAGCCCGAGTACACGCTGGCCAAGAACGGCGCCGAAAAGCTGTGGGACAAGGTCAACGGCGGCGCCAAGAAGGGCTACGTCAACGCCTTCGGCGCGATCACCGCCGGTCAGGCCATGCAGCAAGCCAAGGCTGGCCTAGAAGCCGTGTACCTGTCGGGCTGGCAGGTGGCTGCTGACGGCAATACGTCGGAAACGATGTACCCGGACCAGTCGCTGTACGCCTACGACTCGGTGCCGACGATGGTCCGCCGCATCAACAACACGTTCAAGCGCGCCGACGAGATCCAGTGGGGCCGTGGCATCAACCCCGGTGACGAAGGCTTCGTCGACTACTTCCTGCCGATCGTCGCGGACGCGGAAGCCGGTTTCGGCGGCGTGCTGAACGCCTTCGAACTGATGAAGAACATGATCGCTTCGGGCGCCGCTGGCGTCCACTTCGAAGACCAGCTCGCCGCGGTCAAGAAGTGCGGCCACATGGGTGGCAAGGTGCTGGTCCCGACCCGCGAAGCCGTCGAGAAGCTGATCGCCGCGCGTTTCGCCGCTGACGTGATGGGCGTGCCGACGATCGTGCTGGCCCGCACCGATGCGGAAGCCGCCAACCTGCTGACCAGCGACTGCGATGCCAACGACCAGCCGTTCGTCACCGGCGAGCGCACGCAGGAAGGCTTCTACCGCGTCAAGAACGGTCTGGAGCAGGCCATCAGCCGCGGCATCGCCTACGCCCCCTACGCCGACCTGGTGTGGTGCGAGACCGGCGTGCCGGACATCGGCTTCGCCCGTGAATTCGCGCAAGCCGTGCACGGCGCCTGCCCGGGCAAGCTGCTGTCGTACAACTGCTCGCCGTCGTTCAACTGGCGCAAGAACCTGAACGACAGCCAGATCGCTGCGTTCCAGGAAGAGCTGAGCGCGCTGGGCTACAAGTACCAGTTCATCACGCTGGCCGGTATCCACATCAACTGGTACAACACGTTCCAGTTCGCCCACGCCTACGCCCAGGGCGAAGGCATGAAGCACTACGTCAACATGGTGCAGGAGCCCGAGTTCCAGGCCCGCGAACAAGGCTACACCTTCGTGTCGCACCAGCAGGAAGTCGGCGCCGGCTACTTCGACGACGTCACCACCGTGATCCAGGGCGGCTCGTCCTCGGTCAAGGCGCTGACCGGCTCGACCGAAGAAGAGCAGTTCCACTGAACTGTCGAGCGGAATCGCCGGGGGCCGGGGGCGTGAGCCCGGCCCGCTCCGGTCACGGAGTTCCGAGTTGAGTTCTGTTTCATGCTTCAGATGCCCCGAGGTGCGAACTCCGGGGCATTTTTTTCAGGCGAAGCGGGCAGGCCGCGGACAGGCCGATCAGTTAAACTGCGCACCCCATCGATTGATTGCACAAGACCGGGAAAGGCACTTTGGTTATGACACCGCGAACTACCACCTCCCTGACCACCGAGGTCTGACAGGCCAGCCGCGGCTCTTCCACCGAGTCCCTCCAGGAAAGCGCGGCGTCCCCGCGCTTTTTCTTTTTCGAGGTTTCCCGCGATGATTTCGATCCAGCTTCCCGACGGCTCGCGCCGTGAGTTCCCCGGTCCGGTCACGGTGGCCGAGGTGGCCGCCTCCATTGGTGCCGGTCTGGCCAAGGCGGCGCTCGCCGGCCGCATCGGCACGGGCGACGCCGCCCGCGTGGTCGACACCAGCCACCGCATCGATGCCGACGCATCGCTGGCCATCCTCACGGCCAAGGACGAGGCCGGTCTGGAGGTCATCCGCCACTCGACCGCCCACCTGCTGGCCTATGCCGTCAAGTCGCTGTTCCCCGAGGCGCAGGTCACCATCGGCCCCGTGATCGAGAACGGCTTCTATTACGACTTCTCGTACAAGCGGCCCTTCACGCCTGAGGATCTCGTCGCCATCGAGAAGAAGATGGGCGAGCTGGCGGCCAAGGACGAGCCGGTGGTGCGCAGCGTGCTGGCGCGTGACGAGGCGGTGGCCTACTTCAAGTCGATCGGCGAGCACTACAAGGCCGAGATCATCGAGAGCATCCCGGCCGACCAGGACGTGTCGCTGTACGCCGAAGGCGCCTTCACCGACCTGTGCCGCGGCCCGCACGTGCCGAGCACGGGCAAGCTGAAGTTCTTCAAGCTGATGAAGGTGGCCGGCGCCTACTGGCGCGGCGACCACCGCAACGAGATGCTGCAGCGCATCTACGGCACGGCCTGGGCGACCAAGGACGACCTGCAGAAGTACCTGACGCGCCTCGAAGAGGCCGAGAAGCGCGACCACCGCCGCCTCGGCCGCGAGCTGGACCTGTTCCACCTCGACGAGCACTCGCCCGGCACGGTCTTCTGGCACCCCAAGGGCTGGACGGTGTGGCAGCAGGTCGAGCAGTACATGCGCCAGGTCTACCGCGACAACGGCTACCAGGAAGTCAAGGGTCCGCAGATCCTCGACCGCAGCCTGTGGGAGAAGACCGGCCACTGGGACAAGTACCGCGACAACATGTTCGTGACCGAGTCGGAGAAGCGCGACTACGCGCTCAAGCCGATGAACTGTCCCGGCCACATCCTGATCTTCAAGCAGGGCATCAAGAGCTACCGTGACCTGCCGCTGCGCTACGGCGAGTTCGGCCAGTGCCACCGCAATGAGCCGACCGGCGGCCTGCACGGTATCATGCGCGTGCGCGGCTTCACGCAGGACGACGGCCACGTCTTCTGCACCGAGGACCAGATCCTGGCCGAGTGCGACGACTTCACGGCGCTGCTGCAGAAGGTCTACGCCGACTTCGGCTTCACCGACATCCTCTACAAGGTCGCGACGCGGCCCGAGAAGCGCATCGGCGCCGACCACCTCTGGGACAAGGCCGAAGCGGCCCTGATCGACAGCCTGCGGCGCACGGGCTGCGAGTTCGAGATCGCGGCGGGCGACGGTGCCTTCTACGGCCCGAAGATCGAATACACGCTGAAGGATGCGCTGGGACGCCACTGGCAGTGCGGCACGATCCAGGTCGATTTCTCGCTGCCGGAGCGGCTGGGCGCGGAGTACGTGGCCGAGTCCGGTGACCGCCACTATCCGGTCATGCTGCACCGCGCGATCCTGGGCAGTCTGGAGCGTTTCATCGGCATCCTGATCGAGGAACACGCCGGCGCGCTGCCGACCTGGCTGGCCCCGGTGCAGGTCTCGGTGCTCAACATCACCGATGCGCAGGCCGATTACGCCCGCAACGTCGTCAAAGCGCTGCAAAAACAAGGACTTAGGGTGTCACTGGATTTGCGCAATGAAAAGATCACGTATAAAATCCGCGAGCATTCTTTGCAGAAGGTTCCGTACCTGCTCGTTGTCGGTGACAAGGAAAAGGCCTCTGGAACCATCGCAGTGCGCGCCCGGGGCAATCAGGACCTCGGGGTGATGGCCCTGGAGGCCTTCTCCCAGAAGATCGCCGCAGATCTGCTCGCCCTCGGGTGACAGCGTTGCTGGTCAGGCGTCTTCTCCCTTGTCGGGGCGCGAATCTTGGGTTGTCGGGCCGTGTGCCCATGAAGGAATCTCACCATCGCTACCTTTCTTGACCGCCGTACGCCGAACGCCGAACGCAAGCATCGACTGAATCGCGAGATCACTGCCCTGGAGGTCCGCCTGAACGGACCCGAGAACGAGCCGCTTGGCATCGTCAGCATCCAGGAAGCCTTGCGACTGGCGGCCGATGGCGATGTCGATCTGGTGGAAATCTCCCCGACGGCACAGCCGCCGGTGTGCCGCCTGATGGACTACGGCAAGTTCAAGTACCAGGAACAGAAGCGCGCGGCCGAGGCCAAGGCCAAGCAGCACGTCATCGATGTCAAGGAAGTCAAGTTCCGTCCTGGTACGGATGAAGGTGACTACAACATCAAGATGCGCAACCTGCGCCGCTTCCTGGAAGACGGCGACAAGGGCAAGGTCACGCTGCGCTTCCGTGGCCGCGAGATCACGCACCAAGACATCGGCATGCGCCTGCTGGAGCGTGTGCGCGACGAGCTGACCGACGTGTCGCTGGTCGAGCACATGCCCAAGCTCGAAGGCCGCCAGATGATCATGGTGCTGGCGCCCAAGCGCAAGAAGTAAGCAGCAAGACGTCAGCAATTTGAGCGGGTGCGGTTTGGTCGCTGCGCCCCTCAGTGCCCGCAGGCCCCGAAGAGCACGAGTCGTTTCGTGCCGCCTCGCAGGAACAACCCCAAGGAGCAGTCATGCCCAAGATGAAGACCAAGAGTGGCGCGAAGAAGCGTTTTCGCGTCCGTCCCGGTGGCACCGTCAAGCGCGGTCATGCCTTCAAGCGTCACATCCTGACCAAGAAGTCCACCAAGACCAAGCGCCACCTGCGTGGAACGACCGCTGTGCATGAGACCAACATGGGTCACATTGCGCAGATGCTGCCGTTCGCCGGTCTGTAATCCACCACAACACGAAGGAGTCATCACATGCCTCGCGTCAAACGTGGTGTTACCGCCCGCGCTCGTCACAAGAAAGTCCTCGCCCTTGCCAAGGGTTTCCGCGGTCGCCGCAAGAACGTCTATCGCATCGCCAAACAGGCGGTGATGAAGGCAGGCCAATACGCCTACCGTGACCGCCGTGCCAAGAAGCGTGAATTCCGCCGCCTGTGGATCGCCCGTATCAACGCCGCTTCGCGCGCGCTGGGCCTGACCTACAGCAAGTTCGTGGCCGGCCTGAAGAAGGCCCAGATCGACCTGGACCGCAAGGTGCTGGCCGATCTCGCCGTGCACGATCCTGTCGCCTTCGGCAGCATCGTCGAGAAGGTGAAGGCCCAGCTCGCTTGAGCCTGACGCGCCGGGTCGGTGCAAGCCGGCTCCCGCGTCACACGAAAAAGGCCGACACTGCGTTCGGCCTTTTTTCTTGTCTGTCCTGTCTGACTATTCCGTCCTTCGATGAACGATCTCGACTCACTCGTGCAGGCCGCGCAGGCGGATTTCGCCGCCGCGCTCACCCCCGCCCAGCTCGAAGACGCCAAGGCGCGCTACACCGGCAAGTCCGGCCAGGTGACCGAGCTGCTC
Source organism: Sphaerotilus sp. (assembly GCF_034519685.1). Lineage (GTDB taxonomy): Bacteria > Pseudomonadota > Gammaproteobacteria > Burkholderiales > Burkholderiaceae_C > Sphaerotilus. The sequence continues at coordinate 2,201,747 of NZ_JAXHOF010000006.1, forward strand.
AAGGGCATGGCGAAACTGTCGCCCGAAGAGAAGAAGACCCGCGGCGCCGCGATCAACGAGACCAAGCAGCGCATCGAAGCTGCGCTCACCGCCCGTCGCCAGGCCCTGGCCGAGGCCGAGCTGCAGGCGCAGCTCAAGGCGGAGTCGCTGGATGTGACGCTGCCCGGCCGTGGCCGCAGCCTCGGGGGCCTGCACCCGGTGTCGCGCACGCTGGAGCGCATCGAGCAGATCTTCGGCTCCATGGGCTTCGACGTGGCCGATGGCCCCGAGATCGAGACCGACTGGTACAGCTTCACCGCCTTGAACAACCCGGAAAACCACCCGGCGCGCTCGATGCAGGACACGTTCTACGTCGACATGCAGGACGAGGCGGGCCGTCCGCTGTGCCTGCGCCCGCACACCTCGCCGATGCAGGTGCGCTATGCCCGCCAGCACGCCGCCGCCCACGCCGGGAAAGACCCGATGCCCGAGATCCGCGTCATCGCGCCGGGCCGCACCTACCGCGTCGACAGCGACGCGACGCACTCGCCGATGTTCCACCAGTGCGAAGGCCTGTGGATTGGCGAGAACGTGTCGTTCAAGGACTTGAAGGCGGTGTTCACCGACTTCTTCCGCACCTTCTTCGAGACGGACGACCTGCAACTGCGCTTCCGTCCGTCGTTCTTCCCGTTCACCGAGCCGTCGGCCGAGGTGGACATCGCCTTCTCGTCCGGGCCGCTCAAGGGGCGCTGGCTGGAAGTGGCCGGCTCGGGTCAGGTGCATCCGAACGTGGTGCGCAACTACGGGCTCGACCCGGAGCGCTACATCGGCTTCGCGTTTGGCATGGGCCCGGACCGCCTGACCATGCTGCGCTACGGCGTCAATGACCTGCGGCTGTTCTTCGAGGGCGATCTGCGCTTCCTCGGCCAGTTCCGCTGATCCGCCACCGCCCAAGCCTGAACCAGGACACCTGAGATGCAATTCCCCGAATCGTGGTTGCGCGCGTACTGCAACCCTGACCTGACCACGCAACAGCTCGCCGACCTGCTCACCATGTCCGGCATGGAAGTGGAAGAACTCCAGCCGGTCGCGCCGCCCTTCAGCGGCATCGTCGTCGCCGAGATCCTCACCGCCGAGCAGCACCCGAACGCCGACCGCCTGCGCGTCTGCACCGTGGACGCCGGCCCGCACAGCCAGGACGGCCCGCTGCAGATCGTCTGCGGTGCCCCGAACGCCCGCGCCGGCATCAAGATCCCGCTGGCCACCGTCGGCGCCGAGCTGCCCCCAGGCGAGGACGGCAAGCCCTTCAAGATCGGCAAGGGCAAGCTGCGCGGCGTCGAGAGCCAGGGCATGCTGTGCTCGGCGCGGGAGCTGAAGCTGTCCGAGGACCACGGCGGCCTGCTGGAACTCCCGCTGGATGCGCCCGTCGGCCAGGACATCCGCCAGTTCCTGAACCTCGACGACACGCTGTTCACGCTCAAGCTCACGCCCAACCTCGGCCACGCGCTGAGCGTCTACGGCGTGGCCCGCGAGGTGGCCGCGCTGACCGGCGCGCCGCTGCAGGCGCTGCCGACCGCGCCGGTCGTGCCGACGCTGGACGAGACGCTGCCCGTGACCGTCGAGGCGCCCGACCTGTGCGGCCGTTTCTCCGGCCGCATCGTGCGTGGCATCGACACCAAGGCCAAGACGCCCGCGTGGATGGTCGATCGCCTCGCCCGCTGCGGGCAACGCTCGGTCAGCGCACTGGTGGACATCTCGAACTACGTCATGTTCGAGACCGGCCAGCCGACGCACATCTTCGACCTCGACAAGATCCACGGCGGCCTGACCGTGCGCTGGGGCCGAGTCGTGGAGGGACAGGGCGAGTCGCTCAAGCTGCTCAACGGCAACACCATCACGGTCGATGCACAGGTCGGTGTCATCGCCGACACCCGCCCGGACGGCAGCCAGGTGGTCGAATCGCTCGCCGGCATCATGGGCGGCGACGCCACCTCGGTGGGCGATGACACGACCAACGTCTACGTCGAAGCCGCCTTCTGGTGGCCGCACGCAGTCGCCGGCCGCTCGCGCCGCTACAACTTCAGCACCGACGCCGGCCACCGCTACGAGCGCGGCGTCGATCCCGCCCACACCGTCGACCGCATCGAGCGCATCACCGCGCTGATCCAGCAGGTCTGCGGCGGCGAGGCCACCGCCTGTGGCCCGGTGACGGACGCCATCGTGAACCTGCCGGCGAAGAAGCCGGTGGCGCTGCGGGTGGCGCGTGCGGCCAAGGTGATCGGCATGCCGGTCACGCAGGCGCAGTGTGCCGAGGTGCTGACGCGCCTGGGCCTGTCGTTCACCGAGGCGGACGGCGTGCTGACCGTGACGCCGCCGAGCTGGCGCTTCGACATCGAGATCGAGGAAGACCTGATCGAGGAAGTCATCCGCGTCATCGGCTTCGACCAGCTCCCGCTGACCGCGCCGGTCGCCCCGGTGACGGCCCGCGTGCGCCCCGAAGCCCAGCGCGGCAGCTACGCGCTGCGCCGCGCCGCCGCCGCGCTGGACTACCAGGAAACGATCAACTTCTCGTTCGTCGAGGAGCGCTGGGAAACCGAACTCGCCGGCAACCCGAACCCGATCCGCCTGCTGAACCCGATCGCCGCCCCCTTGTCGGTGATGCGCTCCAGCCTGATCGGCAGCCTCGTGCAGGTGCTGCGCCACAACCTGACGCGCCGCGCGCCGCGGGTGCGTGTGTTCGAGCTGGGCCGCGTCTTCAAGCGCGATGCCTCGGTGCAGACCAGCGAGCAGAGCGTCGTCGGCATCGACCAGCCGCTGCGCCTGGCCGGTCTGGCCTGGGGCCCGGCCGAGCCGGTGCAGTGGGGCACGAAGGAGCGGGCGGTCGATTTCTTCGACGTGAAGGCCGATGTCGAGGCGCTGATTGCCCCGCGCACGGCGCGTTTCGTCGCCACCGAACATCCGGCGATGCACCCGGGCCGCTGTGCCCGCGTCGAGCTGGACGGCGTGGCGATCGGCTTCGTCGGCGAGCTGCACCCGCGCTGGCGCCAGGGCTACGATCTGCCGGCGGGGCAGGGTGCGCCGGTGCTGTTCGAGCTGGACGTGCCGGCGCTGCTGGCGCGTGACGTGCCGGCCTACCAGCCGGTGGCGCGCCAGCAGGCGGTCACGCGCGACATCGCGCTGATCGTTGGCGAATCGGTGGGCCACGACGCGGTGATCGCCAGCCTGCTGGCTGCGCCCACCGGGGGTCTGCTGCGCAGTGCGAAGCTGTTCGACGTCTACCGCCCGGCGGCGGGTGCGGCGGGCTTTGCGCCCGGCGAGCGCAGTCTGGCGATCCGCCTGGAGCTGCTGGACGACGAGGCGCCACTCACGGATGCCCGCAGCGATGAAGCTGTCAAGTGTGCGCTCGACACGGTGCAGCGCGACCTGGGCGCACGTCTGCGTGGCGCGTGAACCTGCACCGATCGAACGACCTGACCCACCACACGGCCACCGCCCATGGATGAAGACCGCGACTTCCTGCTGCCCGACGACGGCGATGCGCCCACGCTCACCAAGGCCGAGCTGGCCGAACTGCTCTTCGAGCGGCTCGGCCTGAACAAGCGCGAATCCAAGGACATGGTCGAAGCCTTCTTCGAGTTTGTCCATGCGTCACTGGCCCGCGGCGACGACGTCAAGCTCTCCGGGTTTGGCAACTTCCAGGTGCGCCGCAAGGCCCCGCGTCCAGGTCGCAACCCGCGCACTGGCGAGTCCATTCCCATCCGCGCCCGCAACGTCGTCACCTTCCACGCCAGCCACAAGCTCAAGGCCGTGGTGCAAGGCGACATCCCGGCGGAAGGTGACTTCGGGTAAAGTCGCCAGCAGCATGCCGACTCTCCGAACCCATTGATTTGCAATGGAAATCCAGCTTCCCGCAATCCCTGACAAGCGCTATTTCACCATCGGTGAGGTGAGCGAGCTGTGTGGTGTCAAGCCGCATGTGCTGCGCTACTGGGAGCAGGAATTCGCCCAGCTCCGGCCCGTCAAGCGCCGCGGCAACCGCCGCTATTACCAGCACCACGAAGTGCTGCTGATCCGGCGCATCCGCGATCTGTTGTACGAGCAGGGCTTCACCATCAGCGGCGCGCGCAACCGGCTGGCCGAACTCGGTCCTGCGGCATCCCGTGCGCTGGAAGACGACGATGCCGCAGGGGAAGATCTGTCCACGCCGCACCTGATCCTGGGCGGTGGCCGGATCGAGGCGACGCCCATGGTCGCTGTGGCCTCGGTGGAGGGCCGCTCGGTGCCGTTGTCGCTGGCTGCGTCTGTCGCGGGCCGGGTGCGGTCCGTGGAGGTTCCTACGCCCCAGGTGGCCCGCGATGCGCTGGTCCGCAGCGGTGCACGCAGCCTGCGCGACGAGCTGCTGCAGATCCGGGCGCTGCTGGATGTCGAGTCTTCTGACGGGCCTGACATCATCCTCGGATAAAAACCGCCGCAAGTGCTGGACGGCGGCGTTTGAATCGGCATACAATCTCTTTCTCAGCAGTCGGGGCGTAGCGCAGCCTGGTAGCGCACTTGCATGGGGTGCAAGGGGTCGTGAGTTCGAATCCCACCGTCCCGACCAATGAATTCAATGGGTTGCAGCTCACAAGGCTGTAGCCCATTGGCCTTTATGGCTGGTGTCTCCGTTTTGGTCACCGTTCGGTCACCGTTTCGCGCCGGCTGTCACCACATCGCCAGCCGATGAACCGCAGCCACCGGCAGCAGCCACCCAAACCCGCCCACAAGGAAACCACATCCAACAGCACCACCACGGGAAAGCCTCCCCCATGAGCGTTCAGCTCAACAAGTCCGCAGGGCTCGCACGGGTCACACTGGCAAAGGCCAATGCAACCGCCTTCCTGAGTGAATCGGTTTGCCGGGCGCACTTCACGCCAGACCGTCACGACGTCAGTTTTCAGGATCTGCTGACCTCCAACGCGAGACAGATCAGGGCGGCCGTGTGGCGCCGGTCTGCGGTCAGTGCTCAGTCCACCTTCGTGCTACGGCCAGCAGATTTCTGAATCGCTTGGCTGCTGTGAAGGTCGATCCCGCCTCAGACTTTTTTTTCACGGGCCTGAACGGTGGGGATGAAGTTCACAACGTTCACCATGTTCACGCCGATGGTCCAAAACTGGAGCATCTCGCGCACGTCCCGCAGGTCGAACCGCCGTGCCTCCACGGGCTCCCATTCGGATTTCAAATCTGATTGGGCCGAGCCGTGCAGCTCGCCCGCCTGACTTGCCAGCGTTTGAAACGCGACCAAGCCGGCCCCGGTCGCCAGCAGTGGCAAAGGGCTCGATTTGAAATCTGACCCTTCCGGTCCCGGTCGCCCGCCTGACTTCGCGCTTTCAAATCGCAAAGTTCCAGCCCTCGAAGTCCGTCAGGCTGTCGGCGTAGGAGATCGCCTCAAAATTGAGGCGACCGAACCCGGGCAAGTCTCGACTAGGACACGCTCCAGGCTGTCGGTGCAATCTCGCAGCCCCAAATTGCGCCGCCAGAACCCGGGGCAAGTCTCAGCCGCTCCGGGGTAGGTCCAAGTCTGGACCGCCCACTGCCAGCAGTTTTGCAGGCAGTCCCTGCACGATCCACCGATGCGCAACCGCGCTCCACCGATGCGCAACCGTGACTCACCGTTGTTTTGGGGGCTAAGTCCTTGATTCAATTGGTGTTGCGCTGGGTGTTGCGTTTGTTGAGGGATGTTGAAGTCTGTTGAGTCAGAAGCCAGATGTGGGTTCTGGTCACGAGGTGCAGCGCGTCCAGGCTGGCCTACCTGATCGCCCGTTCTGGCGGGCAGCTCTCCGGCAGCGCATGGGGTGGTGAATCGCCACCTCACGGCCAGCAGGCGCACGGGCAGGTCACGGATGATGCGCGGATCTGTGCATCATCGGCCTGAATGTCCCACGGGACGGACGCGGGACGGACGCGGGACAGCTCGGTGAATCACGGGGTTTCACGACGTGTCCGTGAAAGTGGTTTGCTACCTCGACGTAGGAAACCCGGCAGCACTGGACCATAGGTTTCCAAAGGTCCGAGCCATGACAAACCATAACAAGGCGCCTTCAGTCGTCATCTGCCTGCATCGTCGCTCTTCTCGCGCGCGCGCGCACTCTGCGGCATTCTTCGCGCGCGCACGCACCTGGCAAAGTTTCCTACATCGGGCAGCGCCGATACTACGAAAGCTTCGCAGTATCGGCACCACGCCGGGCACGATCTCGTTCACCCGATGCAGTTGCGGATTGCTGCTGCACTCGGCATGGTGTGGCCCAGCCTGTAGCCGTAAAACAACACATGCTCGCGTTCGTCGATCAGGCAACCCGGGGACTCTCGCCGCATCAAAGCCAGATCGTGCGCATCGATCAGCGACTGAGCATCGGCCAGCGCGGCGGCTGCTTTGCGTGCGCCTTCGATCAGCGTCGCACGGTCAGCCTCTGCGGCTGCGCGGATCTCGGCACGGGCCTTGACGATCGCGTCAGACTTCGCACGGGTCAGATCAGCCAGCGCGGCGCGGATCTCGGCTTCACGCGCCTCCAGGCGAGCGACTGCGGCGTTCTCGCGTCCACTGTCAGGCGCTGGGGTAGTACCGGCCAGTAGGCGGGCGGTGCGCTCTTTGATCGTCTCCGGGACCACTGCGCGCGCCATCTGGCGGGCTGCATGAATTCCTGCGGCGATCTCAGGCAACTTCCCGGACAGGCTGCTGATTGCTCGGTCAATCTCCACGACGTCGGGATGATCTGCCACGGTGCTGGTTTTGACGTTGAATTTCATGGTTTTATTCCCCGAAGATGTCGTGCAGTCGGTCGGCGCCGGCCATGCGCACGGCCTGAACCATTGCGTAGGTGTCCCCGAGGGCCAGCCGGGTGCGCAGCGTTGCGGGGTCCATTGCGATCCCGCCAGCAGCGGCAGCATTTGCGACCAGGCCGAGGATCTGCCCCGCTTCGATTGGGCGGGTCTTGATGGCCTGCACCACACGATGCAGCAGCGGCGCGTACGCCATCGCGTCGCGCCTGGTGGCATTCACAGCGGCGACACGGGCCGGCTTTGCTGCGGCTGGCACGGTCTGGACGACGAACTGAAACGGGCCTTTGATTGGCATGGTTTGCTCCTTGGAAAGGTCAGGTTTTGTCAGGTTCGGGCACATCACCGCCGGCCAACGCCAGCACAGCCCGTGCAGCATCGAGCTTCACGCGGTCGCTCTCGCCCTGACACATCAGCGTCAGCACCACGTCCAGCGCCTGTGCAACGTGCAGCCGGGCCAGTCGCTCGACCCCGCAGGCGTCCAGACCTTTGCGCGGCCGTCCCTTCGGGTTGCCGGACGTTCCCGGCTTCCACGGTCGCAGCGTCTGCCGTTCGGCATTGGTGGCGGTGTTGTCGTTGTCGCTCATGAAATACCCTTTCAGGCCAGCACCAAGCCGGCCAATTACTTAAACCAGCACGGTCCCACTGAAAACCATTGCCGTCGTCTGGTGCGGAAACGATGGCGTGAATATCACCCCGCTTGCCAGCACCGTGCCAGTTCCCACGCTCGCACCATTAACCAGCAGCGAACCAACAACGTTCCCGGGAATTGCCAACGCCACAGGCAAACCCGAGATTGTCGTCAGCCCTGGCGCGCTGGAAAACCCACCCCCAGGCGCAGGCGTCACGACGATGGAGAACGTCACGATGTTTCCAACGCGGGAATATCGGGCCTGTGTCGTCGGTGGCCCACCGGAATAAGCGCAGTTGTTAATCTGCGCGGTAAATACCCCACCCGAAACAATCCCGGCCAGTGCGGCGGCATTGCTGGCAATCTGCGCGGTATGCGTGGCCGTCGTGGCTTCCAGCGCATCCAGCCGGGTATCGTCAGCCGTTGCGCCCGTTGCAACAGTACCGGCCAGCGTGGAGATTCGGGTATCGACCTCGGCAGCGAATGCTGTTGCCGGCGATCTAAAAGCGCGTCTATTCGGCGGTGAGGTGCCGTTTTTGATGGGAGCCGGTGATCAAGCCCAAGAGAGCGGCCGCCAGAAGGCGGCCGGCAAGCGCAAGACAGACAGGAGCGCGGTGTCAGAACGGCTCGTCGGGATCGAAGTCCGGCATGGGCCCGGCGCGAAGCTGATCACGCCCGAGCCTGCTGAACCTGGTGACCGTACCGCTGCCAGAGGGCCTCGCTCATGAGACCTGCAGGCACTCGAAGACAGCCAGGGCCTGCTCGGGCGACCAGTGGGTGGGCCAGGGCGGCAGGCCGGGCTGTCCAGGGGCCGCGCTCATGTCGAGGCCTTGCGAGCGCGGGCAGGCGAGGCGGCAGGCCTGGCCCGCTCGGAGGACTTGCGGGCCGCGCGCTCCTCGGCCTCCTTCTGCCGGAAGGAACGGGCCTCGATGCGCACGACCTCGGCGCGGTGCATGAGGCGGTCGACGAGCGAGACGACACAAGCGGCGGCGGGGAAGACCTCGCCCCATTCGGCGAAGGCGCGGTTGGTGGTGACGACGGTGGAGTTGCGCTGGTAGCGCCGGCTGATGAGTTCGAAGAGCAGGTCGGCGTGGCGGTTGGAGTAGGACAGGTAGCCGACCTCGTCGATGACGAGCAGGTCGGGGGCGGTGTAGTGGGCCAGACGCCGACGCAGGGCGGAGTCGCTGTCGAGGGTGGCCAACTCGCCCAGGAGGGCACCGGCGGTGATGAACAGCGCGGTGTGGCCGGCGAGCACGGCCTGGAAGGCGAGGTTGCAGGCGCACATGGTCTTGCCCACACCGTTGGGGCCGACGAGCACGACGTTGGAGGCGTCCTTGAGGAAGTCCAGCGTCATGAGGTCTTCCAGGGCGGCGCGGTCGCACAGGGTGGGCCAGGACCAGTCGAAGTCGGCCAGGGGCTTGAAGCGGCCCAGGCGGGCCTCGCGCAGACGGCGCTCCAGGCTGCGGCGGGCGCGCTCGGCGGCCTCCCAGCCGAGCCACTGGGCCACCGAGTGCAGGTGTTCGGGGCTGGCCAGCACCTCGGGCCAGTGGGCCAGCAGGCCGTACAGGCGCAGCTCGTCGGCCTGTGTGCGCAGCGCGGTGGGGTCGTGCTCACTCATGGGGATGCTCCGGGGGATCGTAGGACGCCAGGTCATGGGCCTGCACGGGGGCATCGCGGCGCGCGACATGCGCGGGCAACACCAGGGCCACGGGAGGAGGCTGACCGGCGGCCTCGCGGGCGCGCTCCAGTGCCAGACGCACGGCGTTGGGGTGCGGGACACCGCGGTCGAGCGCATCCAGGATGGCGGCCTGCACCGCGGCGGCGTCGTGGCGCTCCAGCAGGCGCAGCAAGGCGGCCGTGATCGAGCCGAGGTTGTCGCCGCGCTCGGCGGCGCGCTGCAGCAGGGTCTGGCTGGCCGGGGCGGCCTGGGCGAGGCGATCGACGGCGCGGTGCGCACGGGCCTGACGCTTGTGGGCGACCAGCGCCTGGACGTGGCTGTCCTGCTCGATCTGCTCGGCCCGGCTCCAGCTTCGCGGGTGACGGGCAACCTCGGTGGTGCCGTCGAGGATGCGCACCGTGTGCTCGTCGGCCAGCACGGCCAGCGCGCGTCGCACCAGCGTGTGCGGCACCGAGTAGTCGTTGAGGTCGAAGCGCACGTAGGGCGTCTTGCCCACCGTGACGGCCAGACGCTCGCCCAGGGCCCACGGATGCACCGGCAGGTCCAGCAGCACCTCCCGCTCGGCCCTGAAGGCTTCGCGCACGCTGCGCCGGTGGTCTTCGGGCCAGCGCCGGTCGGCGGCCGGGCCCTCGCACCAGCGCCGGGCCTGGGCGTTGAGGTCGGCCAGGTCGGTGAAGGTGCGCGCGGCGAAGAAGCTCTCGCGCACATAGCGGATCGCGCGCTCCACCCGGCCCTTCTCGTTGCCGCGCGCCGGGGCGACCGGGCGCGGCTCGTAGCGGTGGTGGGCGGCGAACGCCAGCAGCGTCGGGTTGAAGCGGATGGCGTCGCCCTGGCGTTCGAGCACGGCGCTCTTGAGGTTGTCGTAGAGCAGCACCCGGGCCACGCCGCCGAAGGCCTCGAAGGCTTCGACGTGTCCGCGCAGGAAGCTGTCCATGCGGGCGTCCAGGAAGAAGCGCAGGAACACCTGACGCGAGTGGCTGAGCACCATCACGAAGGCCATCAGCGGGCGACGCGCGGCGCCGATGTCGAGGTGGCCGAAGGCGCCCCAGTCGACCTGGGCCTGTTCACCCACGAGGGTGCGCAGGCGCAGGTAGGCCTCGGCCGGTGGGCGCGGCCGCAGCGTCGCGATGACGTGGCGGAAGTGCTCGCCGCTGCCCTGGTAGCCGCGCTCGCAGACCATGGCGTACAGCCGCGCGGCGCTGAGCGTGGGGAACTTGCCCAGGGTCTGCAGGATGAAGGGCCGGTACGGATCGATGCGGCTCGGGCGCAGGGCATGCGCCGCCACCGGCTGCGCGCTGTGCTGGGCGAGCACGCGCCGCACCGTGTCGCGGTGTACCCCGAGCTGCCGGGCGATGGTGCCCACGCGCCAGCGTTCAACTGCGTGCAGGCGCAGGATCTGCGCGCTCACCTCAGGGGCTATGGTCATGGCGGGCTCCAGGTGGGGGCGCATGGCGCAGCCAGCCCAGGCGCACCCAGGACGACAGCACGGCCCGGCAGCGTCGGCACGTCCAGCCGGGTGGTGGCCGGGGTGGGTCGGTCAGCGCCTCGGTCGGCGCAGGACTCGGCAACGCAGGGGTCGTGCTCCATGTCGGCAGTGGAGCATCGGCCGCCACCTGCAGGGAACCCTGGTGCGTCACGTTCTGGCTTCGCTGTCGCTGGCGCCAGTGCCGCGAACGCGCCGCATGGGCGAGCCGCCCACCCCGGCTGCGCTGGTATCGGGCGGCCGCCTCGTGTCGTGCCGCTCGCCGCGACAGGCCCGAGCACACCCGCGAGCAGTAGCGCTGGCCCCGGTCGCAGCGGCTGCACAGCAGCACCTGCACCCGGCAGCGTGCGCACAGGAACAGTCGGGCCGATGCCGCCTCGGGAGGGTCCATCTCCAGCGCCTTCGCCTGGTCTGGCCGAAGGTGCTGGACGTCGCCGCCCTGCAGCGCCACACTGGCGTGGCACCACTTGTTGAAGCACGGTGCAGGGTGCGGCGTGGTTCTGCTCAAGCCGTCAAACTTCAGGGGCCACTGCCGCGCCCACCCTCTTCGGCCTGGGTGCGACCGTTGTAGCGCAACGGCGGCGGCTCGGCCAGGGGCCCGTCTGCGGACCTCGGCTTTGCAGCGGCCTGGTCACCCTCACCGCCCGCCTGTCCCCCGCATCACTCGACACCGAGTTCACGTCGGCCTGTGCGAGCAGGGCCGCCCGCGGGCGGCCCTGCTCGCACGGTCGCGCTGTCGCACGTCTGTCGCTTCAGATCAAAAACGGCACTTCACCGCCGAATACGCGCGTTTCCTGACCGCCGTTCACAAATGCCTCTAGGTTCGTCGCGCTCCACCGGTTGCCAGTGTCCTCAAGGCCAATCAGCGCAGCGCCTTTGCCCGATGCCGTGCTGGCAAGGTCAGCCGACAACGTCGTGATTGACTCAGCGGTCAGCCACTGCGCCGGGTTGAACGTGGCGGTCGTGGTGAACGGCAGGCTCGCAGGATTCGGCGTGTAGCGCACTGCGCCATTGACGACGGTCTGAGTAGGCCGGACGATGGACAGGCCAGCCGCGAAGGCTACAGGCGCCTCCAGACCCATGCGGGCGATGGCCTCACGCACGGTGAGCACGCCTGCGCCTGTGCGGGTGGTGACGATGCCCGTTCCGTTCAGCAATCGGTCAAGGTCGCCAGCATTGCGGCGCACTGCCTGCGCTTCGGCAGTACCCAGCGGCAGGGCTGCGAGTTGTTCGGGGGTGAGTTGGATCATGGTTTCTTTCGTGCGACTTGGAATCGCGGGGCGAATGGTTTGGGTTCGATTTTCATCCCGCCTGACTTGCACCGGATGATTAACGGCCTTCGATACGGGGTAGGGTCTAGGGCAGAACCGCGCATGTCCGTTTCAAATACCCAATCGAACGCATCAAGAATCTCGTTCGACAAACCGGCAGAAGGGCGAGTAACGAATGCAGTGCTTGGCAGTATCTCCACAGGCTCGCCGCTCAGGCTGGAAACCATCCATGCCCACCGATGGCTGACCAATGCCGGGGTTTCCGGTACTGGCGCCACAGTGGCCCGTGGTGGCCGTGGTTGTCGGTGGATTCGAGACAGGCGCATATTCAGAGCGGCAGGCATCGGCCAGCGAAGTAAAAACCCACCCATGCCACAGCAGGGCACGCTCTAAACTGAAGTGCAACACGGCAATGAAAACAACAGGTTGAGCCAATGGGACAAGAGTATTCAAGCCTGAGTCTGGAAGAGCGCACGCAGCTTGGGCTGCTGGTCACGCAGAAGCTGACGCAGCGACAGATCGCCGTGCAACTGGGGCGTTCGGCCTCGACGATCAGCCGGGAGCTGGCGCGAAATCGACACCCGAAGCGGGGCTACCTGGTGGCGACTGCGCAGCAACAGGCCGCCCGGCGCCGGGTGCAGGCCAAGGCCGGGGTGCGCAAGCTCGGCCAGCAGTTCGACACGCCGCTGGGCAAGTGGGTGCGCCACGAGCTTGAGCGGGCCTTGTCACCCGAACAGATCGCAGGCAGGCTCAAGCTGATGAACCCCGAAGACACGACGCAGCGCGTCTCGCACGAGACAATCTACCAGGCGATCTACATGGTGCCGCGTGGCGAGCTGCGCACCGAGTTGATCGGGGAGCTGCGGCGCAGCCACACCAAGCGCATGCCGCGTGCGCGGGGCACCAGCCGCAAGGGCGGCAACATCGCCAACCTCGTGCCGCTGAGCGAGCGCCCCGCAGAGGTGGACGCCCGGCTGGTGCCCGGCCACTGGGAGGGCGACTTCATCAAGGGGGCTCGCAACGCCAGCGCCATCGGCACCGCCGTGGAACGCCACAGCCGCTTCGTGCTGCTGACCCAGATGAATGGCTGCACCGCCACCCACGCCCTCGACGGCTTCACCCGGCGCTTCAACGGCGTCATCCCCGAGCTGCGCAGGAGCTTCACCTACGACCGCGGTTCGGAGATGGCCCGCCACCTGGAGCTGACCGAGGCCACCGGCATGCCGGTCTTCTTCTGCGAGCCCTACAGCCCCTGGCAGCGCGGCTCCAACGAGAACATGAATGGCCTGGTGCGCCAGTTCCTGCCCAAGGGCACTGACCTGTCCACCGTCACCCCGCAGAAGCTCGCCTACATCGAGTCCATGCTCAATGACCGCCCTCGCAAGATCCTCGGCTTCCGTACTCCTCGCGAGGTCTACACCGAACTCGTCCAGACAAAACTCGCCCAGCGGCAGGCGCTTGCCGCCAAAACTGTTGCACTTCAGACTTGACTCCGCCCAGTAACCGCACCGACAGCAGCGCAGGCAATGCACCATGTGCGGCTGGGTGGGTTGTTTTGGGGTTTGTGCATGCACTGATTATGCCGCATAACACTGTGTTTTTGTACAGTGTTCACGGGGTATCAGTGCGGGGTGTGTACTGCGATTGCCTGTGTCTGGATTACCGGCTGAAAACATAGCCGGTAATCGTCCGAGCACGGGCTGGTGTCGTCGTCGTGCTGGCCGATCGGCGCCAGCGATCTATTCAGCGATGCCGCGGAAGGAATCACAGCGTCGCAGGTCAACCCGCACCGGGTGATATTGCCGTGACGCCCCGGGAAGTTTCCCTTCTCTTGCCGCCAGACAGGCGCCACCCGGGGCAAGCCTGACGCATTCGATGCAGGCGCGTCGGTCATCTCGCTGGCGATCCCGCAGCATCAAGCGATCCGCCAGCCGCTCGGCTATTTCCGGCTCCAGGTGGTTGCGGCGACCGAGCGAGTAATAGCCCGATGCGCGCTCCAACTCTTCCGGCGACAGCCCCGTGATAGCGCGGCGCTCTTCGCTGGTCAGGCGCTGCACCGGCTCGAATGCAGGGCGTTGCTCGGCTGGCCGGTAGGCTTTGCAGGTAGCCCCGTGGCCGCCGATCTGTCGTGGTCAAGTTTTTTCGGACAGTCCGATAGGTAAAAAGCGGGTTCAGGCGGACAGGCGCTCGAAGTCAGCCGGGGAGAGATAGCCCAGGGTGGAGTGCAGGCGCACAGGGTTGTAGAAGCGCACGATGTAGTCGGCGATGTCGGAGGCCGCCTCGGCGTGGTTGGCATAGTCACGCTGCCAGACACGTTCGGTCTTGAGGCTGAGGAAGAAGCGCTCCATGACGGCGTTGTCCCAGCAGTTGGCCCGGCGACTCATGCTGCAGACGATGCCGTGTTGCTGGAGCATGGCCCGGTGGACGAGGCTGGCGTACTGGCTGCCGCGGTCAGAGTGGACGATGAGCCCGGGCGCAGGCCGGCGCACGCTCAGGGCCATGTGCAGCGCCGAGCAGACCAACTCGGCAGGCATGCTCGGCGCGCAGGCCCAGCCGACGATCTTGCGCGAGTACAGGTCGAGCACGGCGGCCAGGTAAAGCCAGCCGCTGCGGGTGCGGATGTAGGTGATGTCGCACACCCAGGCCCGGTCGGGGGCGGTGGGCTGGAACTGCCGGTCGAGCACGTTGTCGGCCACGGCCAGATCGTGCCGACTGTCAGTGGTGTGGACGAACTTGCGCCGCCAGCGGGCCTGCAGGGCGTGGCGCCTCATGAGCGTGCGCACCCGGTGGCGGCCGACCTCGACACCCTGCGAACGCAGCGCGGCCGTGAGCCGGCGGCTGCCATAGCAGCGCCCGCTGGCCTCGAACGCCGCCTTCAGCCGGACACCGGTGGCGCACACGGCCTCGGGTCGACCGGTACGCACCCGCCAGGCGTAGAACCCCGAGCGGCTGACCTCCAGCAGTGCGCACAGCCTGCTCACCTCGGCCTTCTTCGCCGCCTGCTTGATCACCTCGTAGGTCACCGCAGTTCCCGGGCAAAGAAGGCAGACGCTTTTTTTAACAGCGTGACGTCCTCCTTGAGGCGACGGTTCTCGGCCTCCAACTCGCGTATGCGCTGCTGGTCGCCCGTCAACGGCTTGCCCTGCCCGGGCCCACCCGCCTGCTCCGCGTCGTACTGTTCTACCCAGCGTCGCACCGCGCTGTCCACCAGGTCCATGTCCCGGCACACCTGGCTCAGGCTCACGTTCTGTTCTCGAATCATCCGCACCACCTGCAGCTTGAAGGCCGGGTCGAACTTTCTTCGCGGTTGTTTGCTCATGTCTGTCATGTTTTCCTCTTCGGGTCAAAAATCCCCTATCGAGGTGTCCGTTTAAATTGGACCACGACATCGGAAGTAAAACAGCCTCTCGCCGGCTGGCGTAATGCGTCCGACAAACACGCCTGCGCCACGCTTCAGGGGCTGGGTTAGCCATTGGTCCTTCCCCGTCGCCTTGGCTTGCATCCCCTTGTCAGTAATCGTCCCCATGATCGCCCCTCGGTTACGGCGGGTCGTCTGGTCACCGTCTGGTCACCGTTCCGCGCTGGCTGTCAGTGTACGTCGGCAAACACTACAGGACGTCAATCCCGCCTAAGTGCTTGATCTACAGGGGGAGCGCCAGACACTACGGGGCACAGTAGATCGTCAATGGTCACCGTTCGTATTGCATGGGGTGCAAGGGGTAGTGAGTTCGAATCCCACCGTCCCGACCAATGAATTCAATGGGCTAGCTCTCACAAGGAGCTAGCCCATTGGCCTTTCTGGGATCCCGGCAACATTTCCGGCAACGGAATTACGGTTGCTGGAACAGAATGGTCTGCTCAGATCAGCGCCACAACAGCGCTATGCCAACGAAATCGGCCATCCGGCCCGATCCCGGCCTCAACACGTCCACAAGGAAACCACATCCAACAGCACCACCACGGGAAGTCCTCCCTCATGAGCGTTCAGCTCAACAAGTCCGCAGGGCTCGCACAGGTCACACTGTCCAAGACGAAGGTGACCGCCTACCTGAGTGAATCGGTCTGCAGAGCGCGTTTCACGCCCGACCGTCACGACATCAGTTTTCAGGATCTGCTGACCTCCAACGCCCGACAGATCAGGGCCGCCGTGTGGCGCCGGTCTGCGGTCAGCGCGCAGTCCACCTTCGTGCTGCGGCCCACCGACTTCTGAACCGCTTGGCGGTGCTGTGAAGGTCGATCTGGCCCTGTCGAAATGGCGGTGATGGCCAGGAGTGGATCAGCGCTCAAGCGGCGGCGCGTAGCTGGAACTCGCTCAGGATCTGGAAGATGCGATCGACCCGCTTGGGCTCGAACAGGGCTTCCGGGCCTTGCGGGCTGATGTCCAGGAAGGGCGATTCATAGAGCCGGTCGGGGGCCATCATCCCGTTCGAGGTGAGTTCGGCGATCACGTGGTCGATGAACTCGATCTGGTCCGGGGTGGCGGTGCTGCCGACCAGGAACTCGTTGAACGCCTGCGTGACCGCCTCGCGGTCCATGCCAATCAGGGAACGGATGAAGCAACCCAGGCCCTGTTCCTGCGTGGCGGCCTGTTCCACCAGTTCGACCGTTCCGCCAGCCTCGATCAGCATGCGCTGCAACTCGTCCAGATCGGCACGGGTGAGGGCCTGACCTCGGCGCAGTCGCTGCAGGGCCAGATGGTCCTCATGCGCTTGCAGGAACTGGCGTGCCTTGTCCCGGAAGCGGGCCATGTTCACGCCGTCGGCGATCTCGGGCAGGGCGATGACGGATTCCTCGCCCAGCTCGTCGATGAAGTCGGTGTAGACCACCTTCCGCTTGGACTTCTCGATCAGCTTGATCAGGGCACGCAGGCGCTTGCGCATGTTCTCCAGCATGCCCAGCGTCACGTCCTCCCACCAGTCATCGCCGGCCACGGACTGGATCAGCACCATCTCGGTCTTGATCGCCGGCACCGCTTCCTGTCCTTCCAGCGCGCTGGCGATGGCTTGGAGCTGGTCACGCAAGCGGCTGAAATCGGGAGTGGCCTCGAGGATGGCGAGCTGGGTGCGGAACACCATCAGATCGAAGCGCTTGGCCTCTTCGTCTTCGTCCACCAGTTGTGTCGGCAGGCTGGCGAGTTGTTGAATCAGGAGGGCCTGTGCCTCGGTGTCCAGCGGCTTGGTCCAGGCGTCCGGCTTGGCGAAGCGCTCTACCGCGGCGCGTGCGGGCCGCACGACGAAGTTGTCGAGGTTCATGGCCGCCACGGTGTCGTTCAGGTGGCGGGCCGCAGCATCGCGCAACTGCCGCTCGGTTGGCGATCCCAGGGTGCTCGCGGCTTCCTCGTGGGTGACGCCCGCATTCGCCGCCCGCTCGTCGAGTGCGTGGACCAGCGACAGCCGCGCCTTGAAGAGCCGTGTGCTCAGGGACTCGGCCGCCGCACCGTCCTTGAAGTCCGGGTTCTGGGCGAAGAATTCGAGGTTCTGGCAGTAGTCGAAGAGGAAGAAGCCCTTCTTGTGCTGGCCCGGCCCGTAGAGGTTCAGGCACAGCCGGGTGCCGCGGCCGACCATCTGCCAGAACTTGGTTCGTGAGCGGACGATCTTGAAGAACACCAGGTTGACCACCTCCGGCACGTCGATCCCGGTGTCCAGCATGTCCACGGAAATCGCGATGTGCGGGGCCTTTTCCTTCTTCTTGAAGTCGTTGATCAGGCTCTCGGCGTAAGCGGCATCCCTTTCAAGGTGAGTCCCCCCAGAGTCGGTAAGCTGCAGGAAGGAAAGGCCAACAGGAGACTGAGATCTGGGAAGCGGTGATTGAGCGGTTCGAGCAGCAGACGCCGGCGAGCGTGATGGCGCGCATGGTTCTGGAGGAGGCGCTGCCGGCGCAGTGGATCGACGAGGTGTTCGAGGCGCACCGCGGGCAGCAGTACGCCAGGACGCTGATGTTCTCGACGGTGGTGGAGTTGATGACACTGGTGACGCTGGGGCTGAGGCCGTCGCTGCACGCGGCGGCCATGCAGAGCCGAAGTTTGCCGGTGTCGCTGGCGGCGCTGTACGGGAAGGTCAGCGGGACGAGGCCGGAGTTGCTCAGGGCGCTGGTGCAGGGCAGCGCGCAGCGGCTGGGGCCGGTGATGGGCAGCCTGGACAGGCCGAGGAGTTTGCCGGGGTGGAGGCTGAGGGTGGTGGACGGCAACCACCTGGGGCGCAGCGAGAAGAGGCTGGGGGTGTTGCGTGGTCGGCGTGGCGCGGCGCTGCCGGGGCACGCGCTGGTGGTGTACGACCCGGACGAGGCGCTGGTGCGGGATCTGGTGGCGTGCGAAGACGCGTACGAGAGCGAGCGGGTGGGGGTGATGCCGCTGGTGGCGGGGGCCGAGCCCGGGGATCTGTGGGTGGCCGACAGCCACTTCTGCACGCGCGCACTGCTGCAGGGCTGGCAGGACGCGGCGGCGAGCTTCATCGTGCGTGAGCATGGGCGCCACCCGAGGGTGGGCGAACGCGGGGCGTGGAGCGAGGCGGTGCGCATGGACACGGGCTGTGTGCGGGAGTGCGCCATCACGCTGCGGGCCGTGCGCGGGCAGGCACAGCCCTGCACGCCGTGGCGCTGCATCGAGATCGAGCTGGACGAGCCCACCGAGTCGGGCCGCACGACACTGAGGCTGTGGAGCAATCTGCCCGCGACGGTGGAGGCGACCACGATCGCTGCGCTGTACCGCAAGCGCTGGCGCATCGAGGGCCTGTTCGGGCGGCTGGAGTCGGTGCTCGACAGCGAGATCAAGACCCTGGGGCACCCGCGCGCGGCGCTGCTCGGGTTCACCGTGGCGGTGCTGGCCTACAACGTCCTGGCGCTGCTGCAGGCGGTGATCGAGCAGGCGCACCGGCCCGCCCTGCCCGAGCTGGAGGTCTCCACCTTCCATCTGGCGCAGCACGTCAAGCAGGGCTTCGAGGGCCTGCTCGTGGCGGTGCCGGCCCAGTGCTGGTCCGATCGGGCCGAGCCTTCGCCCGAACGCCTGGCGCGGCGCCTGCTGGAGCTGGCCATGCACCTGCCGGCCAAGAAGCTCGCCACGGCCAAGCGCGGGCCCAAGGTGGCCGCCTCCAAGGGTTGGGTCGATGGCCGAACTGCCCGATCTCATTTCTCCACCGCTCGACTTCTCAAGGCTTCCGGGCGATCACCTTGAAAGGGATGGGCGTAAGCGGTCTTGTAGGTGATGACGCGCGCGAACTCTCCCCGGTATTGCGGATAGTTCGCGTTGAACCGCAGGGCGATGAACTCGGCGTGGTCGTTGTTCTTGGCGAAGAGGATCGTCTTGCCGAGCCGGTCGCCGCCGGCCACCTTCTGGCCGCGGACCATCAGGTGTTCGAGCACCTTGTCCACGGTGTCGGTGTTGAAGAGCCACTGGTTCAGTGCGGCGGCTTCCACGCTGTCGGGCGGTGGCTCGCCGTCTTCGTTCCACTCCAGGGCGTCCCATTGCGCCTGTTCCGCCTCGCTCAGATCGGCGTAATGGATGCCCTCGCGCTGGAACTGGAGCGGCACGGAAATCGGCGTTGGCGCGACCAGGTGCTTGTCATCGATCGCCTTGTCGAGCGGGTAGGCGTCGGTCGGGACGCCCGTTTCCAGATTGAACAGGGTGTAGGTGTTGTGGTCGATCTCGTCCTTCGGCGTGGCGGTCAGGCCGACCAGCAGGGCGTCGAAGTAATCGAAGATCGCCTTGTACTTCTGGTAGATCGAGCGGTGGGCCTCATCGACGACGATCAGGTCGAAGTGACCGACACCGAAGCGGCGCGTTCCGTCGGCGGCCTCGTCGATCAGCCCCATCATCGTCGGGTAGGTGGACAGGAACACCCGGCCTTCGGTGTGTTTCTCTGTCAGCAGGTTGACGGGAGACGAGTCGGGCAAGAAGGTCTTGAAGGCGTCCGCCGCCTGCTTGACCAGTGCCACCCGGTCGGCCAGGAACAGCACGCGCTTGGCCCAGTTGCAGCGGGTCAGCAGGTCCACCAGACCGATCACCGTACGGGTCTTGCCGGCACCGGTGGCCATCACCACCAGGGCCCTGCGCTGCTGGTCGCGCTCGAAGGTTTCGCCGATGCGGCGCACGGCGCGGGTCTGGTAATAGCGTTCGATGATGGCGGCGTCGATCTCGGCGCTGGCCAGCGGCTGGCGGCTGCTGCGCCGCTGGACCATCAGCTCCAGCTCGGGCTTCTTGTAGAACCCTTGGACGGCGCGCGGCGGGTACTGCGTGTCATCCCAGAGCCAGTGTTCATAGCCGTTCGAGCAGAAGATGACCGGGCGCTGGCCGTACTGGGCTTCGAGGCAGTCGGCGTACAGCTTGGCCTGTTGCTGGCCGACGCGGGCGTCCTTTCGGGTGCGCTTGGCTTCGATCAGGGCGAGCGGGCGGCCGTCGTCGCCCCACAGCACGTAGTCCACGAAGCCCTTGCCTTTGTCTTCACCTTTGGCATTGGGCATGCCGCTGACTTCGACCTCGAAGTTCTTCGCCGGGTCCAGCGTCCAGCCGGCTTCCTTGAGCAGCAGGTCGATGAAGAAGTCGCGGGTCTGGGCTTCGCTGTAGTCGTGGGTGTCGGGGGTGGCAGCGTTGGCTTGCTTGGCGGCGGCGATCTGGGCGCGCACGGCCTGCAGTTCGGCTTCCAGCGCGGCGTTGGCGCTCAGGGCGCTGGCCAGCGTCTGGTCACGCTCGGCCAGGTCGCGTTCGAGCTTCTGGAGTTGCGCGACCGTCTGGGGCGCGGGGGCGGGTGTGGTCGGCGCGGGCTTGGGCAGCAGGGCGGCGTTGAAGCCGAGGGTGGGGTCCGGGCGGTTCGTGCGGCCGTAGGTGCGGGCGAGCCAGTAGCCGAGGTGGAACAGCTCCCGCGTGGCTGCCAGCGCGTCGGTGGTGGGCACCTTGCGGGCGCTGTGAACGGCCAGATTGCCGAGTTCCTTGACCACCTGCGCCTTGGCGAACAGGGCGTCGCCGAGCGTGCTGCGCAGGCTTGGCTCGTGGAGCAGGGCGCTCAGGTGGTCCTTGTACGGCCGCTTCAGGGCGCTGTCGTGCTGGTAGAGCCAGTTCACCGCCAGCTCCAGCGCCCGCCGCGTGTAGAAGCAGGCGGCGCGGGCGTCGGTGTGGACCAGCGTTTCCGCCTTGCTGGCCGCTTCGTGGACGGCGGGCCATTCGGCTTGCAGGAAGGTGAAGTTGCTGTGGTCGTGCATCGGGTGGCGTGGTGTCTAGACTGAGGTGTCCGGGCAGATCAGCGAGACGGAGGGAAAGTAGGTGCGGTAGCGGGTGGCGTCGCGGGTCAGCAGCGTCCAGCCTTCGGCCTGGGCCTGCGCACCGATGAAGAAATCGGGCAACACGCCGGTTTTGCCGCCCTTGCGCTGGCGGTAGCTCAGGAAGGCCCGACCCGCTGCCCAGGCGCTGGCGGCGGACAACGGCATCATCTGTGCGCCGCTCAGCCGGACGAAGTGGGCCAGGGATTCCGGGCTGTCGTAGGTCGGCGCGAGTTCGGCGTAGATGACGGGGTTGATGGCCACGGGCTGCTGTTCGGCGCGCAGTCGCATCACCTGCGCCAGCGACCAGTCCAGCCACACCGGATCGCGCTCGATCAGGTCGATCCAGACATTCGTGTCCACGAGGATCATGGCTGGTTCCAGTCCTCGCCACGGGACATGTGCATGATGTCTTCGGTGCTGTAGCGGCCGTTGCCGCTGCCGACCAGGGCGAGGAAGGGGTCTGCCTCCGCTTGTGCGGTTTCTTCGCTCAGCAAGCGCCGCAAGGCGGTCTGCACCACCTGGGATTTGCGCAGGTGCCGGGCTGCGCAGTAGGCGCTGAACTGGGCTTCCAAGTCTTCGGGGAGTCGGACGGACAGCATGTGAGGGGCCTCTGCTTTCTGTACGCGCTGATGTAATACGGCACGATCAAGTGTATGACAGGCATGCATCAAATCCGGTCGCGGGCCTCCACGGCTGCGGCGATCAGCGGTGCCAATTGGCGCAATCCGTCCAAGGTGAGTTGCCCTTGCTCATACAGGGTGAACCACGACTGTCGCCAGCGCAGGATGCGCTCGCCGTCGCGCAGCTTGAGCCGGGTGAGCGTGAACTCGGCCTTGGCGCGCTGGGCGGGCGGCACCTTGTCGGTCAGCCGCATCTGCAGCGAGGGCAGCAGGATCTCGAACCAGCCTTCGCCGACCTCGTGCGGGTCGAGCACCGTGTCGTCGGCGGTCTTCTTGGACGAGTTCAGCGTGCCCGAGGCGAAGCGGAAGTTGCTCCACTCATAGGTCAGGTGCGGGTGGTTCTTGTAGCTGAGGAAATGATCGACGGTGCCGCCAGTCGGGTCGTGCATCGCGGCGTAGCCGCACAGGTTGTCGAAGCCGTCGGCGAGCTTGGCGGTATAGGACGACCACAGGGCGGGTGGTCGTTGCGCCCCTGGGTTGGCTTTCAGCCAGGCGTCACCGGGTATCTTGACCTTGGTGTCGTAGCCGCTGGGCTTGCGAACACGTTTCACCGGGATCATGCATCGGCTCCCCGACGACCGGCAGGGCGAGCGCCCTCGATCGCTTTGGTGGCGACCAGCCAGCGCGGCCAGAACACGTCGCCAGCGGGCAGCAGGCGCTGAAGCTGCTGGTGGATGGCGGCCTTGGTCTTCAGCCCTGCGGGGAGGCGGGCGGGTTTCTCGTCGCGCATGAAGGCTTCGGCGGCCTCGATGGCTTGTTCGGCTTCGATCGAGCGGGCCTGTTCCAGACCGAAGGTTTCCGACACCAGCCAGTTGGTGGCGTCGCCCTGTTTGGCCCAGCCGCCTTGGTCGATCTGCACGCGGCCGTCTTGCAGGCTCAGGTGGATCAGGTCGTCGGTCTGGGGGTCGAAGTACGGCTCCAGGGAGGCGGCCACCAGCGGCGCGTGGGTGGCCACGATCAACTGGGGCAGCGGCGCCTTGCGTGTGGTCTTGGCCGTGGTGCTGCCACGCAGCGTGTCGATGGCGCGCAGCAGGCTGGGCAGCACGGTGCGTTGCCAGCGCGGGTGCAGGTGGGTTTCCGGCTCGTCGAACAGCAGCACGACGCGCTCCTCGGCCTTCTTGCCGAGCAGCTTGGCGGCGACGTGGTGCTCGTGCCAGGCCCAGACGAGGAAGTAGGCCAGCGCGAGGATGCGGCGGATGCCGGCGGAGGCGAGCGCCACCGGGACGGTCTGTGCGCCGATCAGCATGGTGGGGCGGTCGCGGCCTTCGCCGATGGAGAGGCGCTGTGGCGGGCCGGCGCGCAGGCGTTCGCCCGGCGGCGAGAGGACTTGCAGCACGGCTTCCAGCACCTCGAACTGCGGCTTGCGGCCTTCCTGCCAGTTCACCCAGTCGCGTTCCAGCCCTTCGCAGACGCGGCGGCCGTCGAGGTCGAGGCCGTCCCAGACCTGCGCGGCCTGGAAGTGGTAGGCAGAGGGGCGGCCGGGGTCGGTGCGCCAGTCGTTGCGGGCGGGATCCCAGACGGAGAAGCCGCCGTCGATGCGGATGTAGACCACGATGCCGGGCATCGGTGGGCGCTTGGCCTCCAGGGGCCAGGTGCTGTCGTTGCGGCGGTACGTCGATTCGATCCTGGTTTCGTTGCGCACGCCTTGAACGGCGTATTCGATGGTGGCCTTCTGGCGGCCGGGGACGGGCAGCGCGGGCGGGCCGGCCCAGGTGCGGGTCAGCGCCCACCAGGCGAGGTCGAGCAGGAAGCTCTTGCCCAGCCCGTTGTCCCCGGCGATGAGGTTGATGCGCTCGGCCCAGTCCACCCGCAGCTCGGGCGCGAGGCCGACGTTTTTCAGACGAATGGACTTCAGCATGGCGTGGGCTTTTTCTTCAGGGGGAGAACAGGAACGGCTTGACCTGCGCCACCAGCCGGGCCAGTTCCCCGGCGTTGTGCTGCAGGTGGTCGTGTTGCCAGAGGTTGGTGGCCGGGGGCGGGTCGCAGTCGTCCGACAGATCTCGCCCCAGCCTTTCAAGGGATCGGCGTGGCGGGCAGGCGGCCCTGAACTTCTCCGGCTCGTCGCGGCAGCCCAGCAGATAGATGCGGTCAGCCACGCCCGGGGGCAGCGATGCCTTCTTGTCCTGGTAAATCTGCCAGCGTGCCGGGTAGCTTTCGTCGAAGTCGATCAGCAACAGCAGGTGACGCTTGTCGTGGCGCTCCAGAGCCTGAACCGTGCCCGGATCAGACAACCGGTTCAGCACCTCCAGCCAGCCACCAGCCGGTGGCAGCACCTGCAACTGGCGGGCACGCACCCTGGGGTTGAGCTCCAGGCCGTTGATGAACTGGCGGTTGGCATCGTCTTCCGGCAGCACCTGCAGATGCAAGGTGAACTTGTTGCTCATGACGCCAACTCTCCGGTCAGGATGGCCTGCACCAGATCGCCCCTGGGGCGGACATCGGCCAGCGGTCGCAGCACGGTGGGTTCCAGATGATTCTGGCGTTCCAGCACCCAGGTGTTGTCGTCGGAGAAACTGCGGATCGTCTCGGCGTTGTGCGAAGTGATGATGACCTGCCCGCCATCGCTGAAAGCCCGCCGCAATGCCATTGCGAACTGCCGCACTTCCGACATCGACAGATGGCTGTCAGGCTCGTCCCAGAACGCCAGCAGAGGCCCGTAGGCCTTGTTTGCAGCCGGCAAGACCGCGCCAAGGAAAAAACACTTCTCGCCATCAGAAAGCACATCGAACGGCAACTCCAGCCGACCTGATGGTGACGCACGGAAATCGACCATCAAGGCTTTGGCCTCACGCCCTGTCGGCACATTGCGGAACTGGTGCAGATCAGGCATGACGTCGTTCAGATTTTTCATGATCTCCGTGTATGCGGCCGGATGCTGAGCCAGCAAGCCCGCCAGCCAATCGACGAAGTTGCCCGCATCTGCGGCAGGCTCCAGTGATTCACCATGAGACTCCCCTCTCATGACGGAGGGAACCGGGGCCAGTATCACCATGCGTCCCAGCCATTGGCGAAACCCAGATAAAGCAGCAGAAACAGTGCCGTCTTGAATCACGTTCAGCGCAATGACATGCCAGTCGATGCTGAACCGGGCCTCGGCTCTCTGCCCACGCTGAGGCATGTTCACTTGAGCTTGCTCGCGGGTGTAAATGATCTGCCCATCAACTTGAAGTGACTCTTTGAGAACACGAAATTCCTTGAATCGCTCGGGCAGTTCCAAGGCCAGTTCGTAGGCATAGGACTGACCCTCCAGACTTACCTCGATGATGAAACGCACCGGCACATCTGTACGCCCGCGTGTACAGTCCGCTGGTTTAACAAGTTCTCCGGTTCGCGTGACTCCTCGTCCGATGCGCTGCAGCACCCCCAGGGCTTGGGCCACTGTCGATTTGCCCGCCCCGTTCTTGCCGATCAGCAGCGCCGAAGAGACTTCACCCGGCTTGAACTCGAAGTTCTCCAGGCAGCGGTAGTTGTGGACGTAGAAGCGTTGCAGCATGGCGGTGGTCTCTTCTCGTGGGTCAGAGTTCGCCGCGAAAGGCGCGGTGCTGGAGCGAGGCGAACAGGGCGTCGAGTTCGGTCAGGGCGGCGCGGTGGGTGGCCTTGAGGGATTCGAGGGCTTGGGTACGGATCGAAAACGATTTCTGTAAGTCCATTGGCGGAACTATTAGGCGAACGGCTTCAAGTTTTGATTTGCTGACCATCCCCTTCATGCCGTTCGTTGATGCGGCTTGAATTAACTTCTTGCTTGCGCGAACTAAACCGTAAAGAAAATGAGGATCAATCGTCTTCGGTACCAGTGCATTGATTTGCTGGTTGAATGCAACTTCTCTGTTCGCCATCCCGGAATTTCCAATGCATTCTGGGCTGCCTGCGATGCAGGTTACCAAGACAGATCCGGCAGGAACAACCCGCCCGACCTTTTTTCCTAGTTCGGATAATTTTTCGCTGGATCTCGTCAAGTAATAGGATGGGTTATTGATATTGTCCGACTTTATCCAATCAATATCGAACCCATAATATTCGGGGCGATCGCGTGGTGGCGTGTTCCCTGTTACCACATTGGCGATCTCTTCAATGGGGAGGCAGTCCCAGCCCTTCGGGTTTTTGTGCGGATCCCCAAACATCTCCACAAAGATCGCCTGCGCCAGCCCCTCCAACTCCGCCAAGGCTTCCCGGCGCTTGGCTCTGAGCGCATCGGCTTGGTCGAGGATGGCGGCGATGCGGCGTTGTTCTGTGAGCAACGGGAGAGGAATTGGCGTCGAACGGATGTCTGACTGCGTGATGTTGGTCATCGAGCCGCTTGACCCGCCAGCACATTGAGAAAAATGCTGTTTGGCTGCGGGTGAGCGAAGGGCCAATACAAGGTATCGACGTGAAATGACCGACTCGTCAGGAATCAGTTTTAGTAACTTGTCGGACAAAAGAAGGTGTGGATGATCGCCTTTGACCATCACAGGCGCACCGACCAGCTCACGAGTATTCGCTCGGGAAATCAGGATGTCCCCGTTCATCGCACGCGGGCAGTCACCTGGATCGTATTCGGGCGGCATTGCCTTGTTTTCATTGGGACGAAATTCCCCCCAAGTGACCGCGCTGACTTTCAATATTCCAAACTCTGTACCAGAAACTGGCCGCTCAAGTGTTTTGACGCTCTTGCCAGATATTATTGCCTTGAGGACGGCACCAACGTTAGTCATGGTCGGCGAATTCAAAACATTGCCTCCAGCGCCTTCATCCCATTCTGAATTTCAGACTCCAAATTCGATAGCCTTGCCAATATTTCCTTCGGCGTGTCATGCGTCACCGCCGCATGAACCACTTCCTTGTACCGATTGATCGACAAGTCATAACCCTGCGCCGCAATCTCCGCCTTCGGCACACAGAAACTCTGCGCCGTGCGTGGCCGAGTGCGTTCCGTGCCGTCGCGCTGCGCCCAGCGGGTCAGCACGTCGGGCAGGTTGTTCTTCGCGTGCTCGGCCTCGGTCAGCGCCACCACCGGCGCCGTCCCCAGCCGGTCCTCGGCCAGCAGCGGCTGGCGCTTGTCGTCCAGGCTCCAGCCATCGGCCTGCATGTCATAGAACCAGACCCGATCCGTCCCGCCCGAATTCGTCTTCGTGAAGAACAGGATCGCCGTGCTCACCCCCGCATACGGCTTGAACACCCCCGACGGCAGCGACACCACCCCGTCCAGCTTGTGCCCCTCCACCAGCAACGCCCGCAACTCCTTGTGCGCCTTGCTCGACCCGAACAACACCCCATCCGGCACGATCACCGCCGCCCGCCCCCCCGGCTTCAGCAACCGCAGGAACAGCGCCAGAAACAGCAGCTCCGTCTTCTTCGTCTTGACGATGTCCAGCAGATCCTTGGCCGTATTCTCGTAGTCCAGCGACCCCGCGAACGGCGGATTCGCCAGGATCAGCGAATACGCCTCCTCGTCCCCCGCATGGTCCTGCGCCAGCGAATCCTTGTAGCGAATGTCCGGGTTGTCCACCCCGTGCAGCGCCATGTTCATGCTGCCGATCCGCAGCATCGTGTTGTCGAAGTCGTAGCCGTGGAACATGCCGTGGTGAAAATGCCGCCGCAGCGCCGCATCTCGGAAGATCTCCGGATGCCGCTCCCGCAGCACCTCGCCCGCCACCACCAGAAACCCGCAACTCCCGCTCGCCGGGTCACAGACCACGTCCTTCGGCGTCGGCCGGCTCATCTCCACCATCAGCCGGATCAGGTGCCGCGGCGTGCGGAACTGGCCGTTCTGCCCCGCGCTGGCGATCTTGCCGAGCATGTACTCGTACAGGTCGCCCTTGGTGTCCCGGTCGTCCATCGGCACCCCGTCGAGCAGGTCCACCACCTTGGCCAGCAGCGCCGGTGTCGGGATCGTGAACCGCGCGTCCTTCATGTGGTGCGCCAGCGTCGAGCCTTCCCCGCCCAGGTTGCGCAGGAAGGGAAACACCCGCTCGCCGACCACGCTGAACATCTCGGCCGGGGCGAAGTGCTTGAAGCGCGACCAGCGCAGCGCGCCGTTGTCTCGCCCGAGCGCATCCTTGCCAAACGGAAAGATCGGCCGCTCGATCGGCTTGCCCGTGCGAATCGCCTTGTTCTCCTCGGCCGTTTGGGCGTCGTCCAGTCGGCGCATGAACAGCAGGTAGGTGATCTGTTCGAGCACCTCGATCGGGTTGGCGATGCCGCCGGACCAGAAAGCGTTCCAGATCGAATCGACCTGGTTGCGAAGTTCGCCAGTGATCATGTGGGAAGTCCCTTGTGGTCGGCCGCTTCGAGGCGGCCTGGGTGGTCATGGGAGGCGTGATCGCCCGTTGCCCATCGCCGCGAAGTGCGCGGTTTCCAGGCGGGCATTCTGCACACTGGCGTGACCAGATCCGAGGCAATCGTCGCGGAAACGAATCCTGCGCACCGATGCAGTTCGGTGCGTACGGGTTGCCAGCGCAGCGCCCCGAGCGTCCCACGTGCCGGCATTCGATGCCCATCCGAACATCGAACCTCCGTGCGCAGCCGTTCACCGCGGCTTCGCCAGCTCCATCACCCAGTAGTTCGAACGGTTGGCCGTGTTGTAGACGCAGGCCACGGCGAACTCCTCCATCGCCGGGTTCATCAGGTTCGCGCAGTGGCCGTCGCTGGCCATCCAGGCCTCGACGACACGGGCCACCGTGGGCTGGCCGGCGGCGATGTTCTCGCCGACGCTGGCCCAGGCATAGCCGATCGCGTTGATCCGGGCGCTGACGCTGCTGCCGTCGCTGCCGGTGTGCGCGAAGAACTGGTTCGCCACCATGTCCTTGGCGTGGCCCGCCGCGGCGCGGAACAGGGGGTCGCTCCAGCGCAGGCTGCCCGTGGCCGCGAAGCCGCCCCGGCTGCCGCAGGACTGGGCGCTGGCGCGGCGGCGGTTGACCTCCGCCACGACCGCGGCCTGGAAGGCGGTGATGCTGCAGGTGGTGGCGGGTGTCTGGGTGCTCGTTGCCACCGAGGTGGCCGTCGGCGCAGGGCTGGCGCTGCTGGTGGCGAGCAGCACGCTGGTGGTGGCCTGGACGGAATCCTCGTCGCCACCCAGGTTGCAGGCGCTCAACAGGCCCAGCAGCAGCGTGGCGCCGATCCAGCGGGCGAAGTTACAAATGCGGAAGGGGTGGGTGCTGTTCTTGCGGGTCATGTGTGGTGGCCTCTTTGCTGAAATTCATTCTGGGAGGCGCAACCGGCGGGCGTGAATCGCTTATCCAGGGAACCGGGGGGATCGTGTCATCTACACGCTTCAAAGCGCGTCATCTGCACGTTGACCTGTCCCCTCGGCCCGTGACCGAGGGGGCGCGCGTGGTGGTGTTCGCCGCTCGGCTCCGGCAGACTTCCTGGCCTGAACTGAAAGAAGTCGCAAGCAGTTGTCTGCATCGCGTTCGGTTCTGCTACAGGAGTCAGTGCATGTCCGCATTCCCATCATCCGCCCGCGAACGCCCCGTGGTCCCCGTCCGGACCATCGGGGCCAACGCCTGGCTGATCACCTGCACGGCCGAACGTGTCGACACCCGGGCCCGCCACGGTCGTGCCCGCTGGAGCCTGTGCGCTGGTCTGCGCCGCCGGCCCCGCCACACGCGGCCGGTCCGCTCGTTCGCCTGAGATAACCTCCGCACAAGCGTCGCCGGCTAGGATGCCGGCGATGCAGTTTTCTCCTCGGAACCGTCCCGGACCATCGCTGCCGATGGTCGATCTGGGCAAGGCAGTCGCCTCCCAACTCATCGTCCTGCACCACTTGGCGCTCTATTGGCCGATGTCCGATGTCGTTGGCGTGCGCGCGGGCGACCTGCAGGAATGGCTGGTCGACCAGGCCCGGCTGGCCGTGCAGGTCTTCCTGGTGATCGGCGGATTTCTCGCCGCCCGGGGCCTGCTGCCCACCCCGGATGCCCCGGCTGGTCGCTTTCCCGCGGCCTTGCCCGGCGCGCTGATGCGCCGGTTGCAGCGCCTGGTGCCGCCCTATGCGGTGGCCTTGCTGGCGGCGGTGGCCTGTGCGCTGTTCGCGCGGCAGCTGGGCGCGTCCCCGGGCATCCCCGAAGCACCGACCGCCGGGCAGTTCATCGCCAACGCGCTGATGCTGCAGGACGTGCTGGGCGAGCAGGCGCTGTCGGCCGGGTTCTGGTATGTCGCGATCGACCTGCAGCTCTACACGATGCTGGCGCTGCTGTGTGCGGGGCGGGCCGTCCTGGCGGGCGGCGGGGCATGGCGGGGGGCTGCCACGGCGCTGGCCGTGCTGCTGCTGACCGCGGGTGCGCTGCTGGTGTTCAACCGTGACCGGACACTCGACGTCTGGGCCCTCTATTTTTTCGGCGCCTACGGTCTGGGCATCCTGGCGCAGTGGGCGCAGGCAACCGCCCACCGCGTGTGGTGGTCCGCGCTCATCGTGGGGCTGACCGGGCTGGCGCTGCTGGTGGAGTGGCGCAGCCGGCTGGCACTGGCGGGCACCGTGGCGCTGGTGCTGGCGCTGGATCTCGGCCGCACCTGGCGCTGGCTCTGTGTGGGGCCGCTGCAGCGGCTGCTGGCCTTCCTGTCCCGGATTTCCTACACCGTCTTCCTGCTCCACTACCCGGTGATGCTGGTGGTGGGCGCGCTGGTCTACCGCCTGTGGCCGGCCTCGCCGGCGATGCACCTTGTCGGCTTGCTGGTGGCGTGGGGGCTGGCGCTGCTGACCGGGTGGGGGCTGGAGCGGCTGCTGGCCTCGCCCGGTGGTCCTCGGCGGCGGTCCACCGTTCAGGAGCCGTCCGTCTGGCGGGCCTCGATCTCGAACGGGTTGTCGAGGTAGGCGTCCCGGCCTCGCAGCCAGCACCAGCCGCTGGCCGCCAGATAGAGCGGCCAGAACAGCAGGCCCCAGCGCTCGTACTGCCGCACATGCACCTGCTCGTGGCGCCGCCAGCGCCGCAGCGTGGCATCGTCGCGGCCGAGGATGACGTGGCCGAGCGTGATCGCGCCGAAGTGGCGGATGTGCGGCCAGCGCCCGACCGCCCGCAGCCGGTGCGCGCCGGCGACTTCGAGCTGTGCCTCCACCCAGTGCGCCCGCGCGCCGCCCAGCAGCGCCACCAGCGCGAGCACCAGCCCGACCAGCGTCACCGGCGCGACCCACGCATAAGCCAGCCCCCGGCGCAGCCGGCGCCGCGCCGTGCGCTCAGCCTGGCGTGCGCTGGAGGGCATCCGCGACCTCCGCCCGCAGCCGGCGCAGCCCCGCCAGCTCCTCGCTCGGCGCCTGCAGCGCCGACCACAGCAGCGCCACCAGATCGGCCGAGACCGCGTCGATGTCGGTCGGCTTGTCCTGCGCGATGACCTCCCACAGGATGTGCTCCATCGGCCCGAGCACCATCGAGCGCAGCAGCCGCAGCGGCACGTCGCGCCGCAGCTCGCCCGAGGCCTGCCCGCGCGCCAGCAGGTCCATCAGCGGCGCGGTGTAGCGGCGCTGCAGCGGCAGGAAGCTCTCGCCCAGCGCCTGCCCCTTCGATCGCCCCTCCGACAGCACCAGCGCACACAGCCCGGTGCCCTGCACCAGGAACAGCCGCAGGTGCGTCTGGATCAGGTAATGCAGCTGAGCCCGGATGGGTTGCTCGCGCGGCAGGCCGGCTTCCATCGTCGCGATGATCTCGTCGTACCAGTCGCTGATGACCCGCACGCACAGCTCCCGCTTGCCGCGGAAGTAGGTGAAGACGGTGGCCTCGCTGATGCCCAGGCGCTGGGCGATCTCGGTGGTGGTGGCGTGCTCGTAGCCTTTTTCCGCGAACACCTCGCGGCCCACGCGCAGCAGGTCGCGAATGCGTTGCTCGGACTTGGCGCTGGCCGGGGCGCGGCGCCGGGGGCTGCGGGAGTCGTTGGAGTCGGGGGAGGGGCTGCTGCGCATGGGGCGATCTTAGAGCGGCTAACAAAACCAAACACCCGTCACGTCAGATCCGAGCGATGCTGAGGGGATGAAACAGCAAGAAATCAGTGCGGAGTTGTGGGAACACATCCGCCCGCTGCTGCCAGAGCCCAAGCCCGCCAGTCCTCGCGGAGGGCGCCCCCGTATTGCCGACGAACTCGCGCTCAACGGCATCGTGTACGTCCTGCGAACGGGCATCCCATGGGAAGAGCTGCCTCAAGCGCTGGGCTGGGGCAGCGGCATGACGTGCTGGCGACGACTCCAGCAGTGGCACGAGGCGGGTGTGTGGCACGGGCTGCACATGCTGCTGCTGGAGCATCTCAGGCGCAACGACGCGCTCGACTACAGCCGCATGTGCATCGATGGCTCCAGCGTGGCCAGCCCCCGGGGGGGCCGCACACTGGGCCGAACCCGACCGACAGGGGCAAACTCGGCTCCAAGCGCCATGTGCTGACTGACGCCAACGGCACGCCGGTGATGTTCTGCGTCACGGGCGCGAACCGGCATGACTCGGTGGTGTTCGAGGAGATGATCGATGCGCTGCCAGCGATCAAGGGCAAGCCCGGCAGGCCCCGGCGCTGGCCCGACAAGCTCCATGCGGACAAGGCCTACGACTGCAAACGCTGTCGCCAGCATCTCAGGCGGCGGGGCATCCGGGTGCGCATCGCCCGCAAGGGCATCGAGAGCAAGGAGCGTCTGGGCCGTCACCGCTGGGTGGTCGAGCGCACGCATGCGTGGCTGGCGGCCTTCGGCAAGCTCCGGGTGCGCTTCGAGCGCAGCATCACCACCCATGTGGCTCTTTTGTCCCTGGCCTGTTCCATCATCTGTCTGCGGACTCTGCGCAGGTTGTGTTAGCCGCTCTTAGTGGCCCGGCAGGCTGCAGTGTTTCGAGGTGGAGCGTGCGGACTCACCTGGGTGGATTGTAATAAATAGTACCCGTAATGCTAAAAATACACACTTGACTATGATCATTGTCACGAACAGCAGGAATTCTTGGCGTTTTGGGTGAGGCACATGGATGCAACTGACTTTGGGAATCCGCTGAGACAGTGGTTGATGTGCGCGGGCCTGCGCATGGCGCTGCCGCTGGATGGGCGTCACGTCCCGGCGGCCACGCGCGTGGCTATTCGTCCGACGCCGTCGCGGCTTCGACCGGCCTGAGCCATGCCCAGTCTTGCCCTCACCCCGTCCGAACTGCGCCGACGCTACCGTGCGGTCCGTGCAGTCACCGAGTCGCTCTGTGCACCGTTGCTGACCGAGGACTACCAGACGCAGTCCCGCCTGGAGGCCAGTCCGCCGAAATGGCACATCGCGCACGTGACGTGGTTCTTCGAGACCTTCCTGCTGCGCACGCACCTGCCGGGACACGAACTCCGCTTCGCCGGCTTTGACGTGCTGTTCAACTCCTACTACGAGTCGATCGGCCAGTTCCACCCGCGCGACCAGCGCGGCCTGCTGGCGCGTCCGTCCGTCGAGGAGGTCTACCGTTACCGCCGGGCCATCGACGCGGGCATGGAGGCGTTGTTCGACCGGCTCGACCGCGAGCCCGACACCACGATCGAAGGCTTCATCGAACTCGGTCTGCACCACGAGCAGCAGCACCAGGAACTGCTGTGCATGGACATCAAGGCGCACTTCGCCGCCAACCCGCTGCGCCCGGTTTACCGCGCGGACCTGCCACGGCACACGGTCGAGGCCACGGTCCCGATGCGCTGGGTCGAACAGGGCGAGGGTCTGCACGAGATCGGCCACGCGCCGGGCAGCGGGTTCGCCTTCGACAACGAGTCGCCGCGTCACCGCGTCTGGCTGGACGGCTACCAGCTCGCCGATCGCCTGGTGACCAACGGCGAGTACCTGGCCTTCATCGAGGCCGGGGGTTACAGCCAGGCCCGCTGGTGGTTGTCCGACGGCTGGGCGCACATTCGCCGCCATGGCTGGCAGCACCCGCTGTATTGGGTGCGCGACGGCGAGGGCGGTTGGCTGGAGATGACGCTGGGTGGCTGGCGCAAGCTGGACGTGCATGCGCCCGTGTGCCATGTCAGCTACTACGAAGCCGAGGCCTTTGCCCGCTGGGCTGGTGCCCGTTTGCCCACCGAGGCGGAGATCGAGGTCGTGCAAGCCCGCCAGCCACTGCGGGGCAACTTCTTCGACCAGGGTTTCCTGCAGCCGATGCCCGCAGGCCCCGATGGCCAGTGGTGGGGTGACCTGTGGACCTGGACAGGCTCGGCCTACCTGCCGTACCCGGGTTTCCGTCCCCTCGAAGGCTCGGCCGGTGAATACAACGGCAAGTTCATGTGCAACCAGATGGTGCTGCGCGGGGGCTGCTGCGCCACTTCCATCGACCACATGCGTGCGAGTTACCGCAATTTCTTCTGCCCACCGGATCGCTGGGCCTACACCGGTATCCGCCTGGCCCGCACGCCCTGAGGCACTGCGCGCTTCGTTTCGCCTGGTTTCGCTTCGCCCTTCCATCCACCACGCTCAAGGATCCCTCCGATGCCTCTGCACTTCCACGACTGCGCTCCCGTCTTCGCTGATTTTCACCACAGCGTCCTCGACGGCCTGTCGGCCCATCCGAAACAGATCGCACCGAAGTTCTTCTACGACGAGGTCGGCTCGAAGATCTTCGATGCGATCTGCGACCAGCCCGAGTACTACGTGCCGACAGTGGAGCGCAGCATCTACGAGACCCACGCGGACGACATCCTCGCCAGCATCGGTGCAGATGGCTGCCACCTGATCGAGCCCGGCGCCGGCAGCAGCGTCAAGGTGCGCTTCGTGCTCGACCGGGCACGCCCGGCGATGTATGTGCCGATGGACATCTCGGCCGAGCACCTGCGTGCCTCGGCGCAGCGGCTGGCGCGCGAGTACCCCGCGCTCACGGTGCATGCGGTCTGTGTCGATCACACGCAGCCGTACACGCTCCCGGCCGAGATCCCGATGCCGCGGCGCGTCTTCTTCTACCCGGGCTCCAGCCTGGGCAACTTTGATCCCGGCGAGGCGATCCGCTTCCTGCGCGATCTGCGCACCAAGGCGGGCGATGACGGTCGGCTGCTGATCGGCATCGACACGAAGAAGCCGGCTGAAGTGCTGAACCTCGCATACAACGACCCCGCCGGCGTCACGGCCGCCTTCAACCTGAACCTGCTGGAGCGGCTGCGCAAGGAGCTGGCCTCCGACATCGATCTGGACCGCTTCGAGCACCGCGCCTTCTACAACGAGCGGCTCGGCCGCATCGAGATGCACCTGGTCAGCCGCGAGGACCAACGTGTGCGCGTCAACGGCAACAGCTTCGACTTCCAGGCCGGCGAGTCCATCCACACCGAGAATTCCTACAAATACACGCCGGACGAGTTTCGCCAGCTCGCCTGGGACGCTGGCTGGGCGGGCGAGAAGGTCTGGCTTGATGAGCGGAAGTATTTCAGCGTTCACCTCCTTCGCACCAGATAGCAGACAGAACTTGGCATGAACTTGAAGAAGTTGGCGTCTCTGCTGGTGGACCTTGAGTTTTTCTGCAAGGTCGCATTATCCTGCGCCTTGCTGCAGCAGGTTTTTATATATCTGCTGGCGGGCCGAAAACTTTCTTTCATGGAGCAGGTTCTGGTGTACTGGATCCTGACATCCTCCAGTCATTATCTTTTTGGGTGGCTGGTCGAGCGCGGCATCAAGAGCCGGCCGAACTGGTTCGACAGGTTCTGTATCCGCAAGGATTCCGTGCCGCATCAGCCTTACCCTGCGTTCAGCTTTTCCGGCATCCTCCTGGGTGAATGCAAGGCTGTTCTGTCGGCCGTGGTGGTGATCGCCGTCACCCGACAGGTTGATCATGGGAATGATTTTTGGCGCAATTTCTTCTGGTTTCTGGGGGCCATCCTGTCGGCAGGGCAGACCTGCTGTTTTACGTCCAGCATCGATGGCTGCACCGAAAAAATCTTTTCAAGATCCACAGGAAACACCACGAGTTTCGAGACACGTCGAGCTTTGTCAGTTCGCACAAGAGCTTGTCGGAATATGTGCTGACGTCTCTGACAGACCTGGCCTGGTTCCTGGTATTTGGTCGCGACATCACGCAGTTGTGCGCATGGTCGGTGATAGGCAATGCCTACAACATCGAGGGGCACAGCGCCTTGTCGATTTTTTATATCGGGTCTGATTTCCATGATCGCCACCATACCCGCTTCCGGGTCAACTATGGCATTCAGGGATTCTGGGACAAGGTGTTCGGTACCCATGATGTCAGATCCACCAATCTGAGCCTGCTGTTCCCAGCCAATCGACTTGAACACCTGCTGACAATGCGCCAGCACGCCATGCCATGCAAATCGAAGACCATTGAATGATCAGGTCAATTTCGCAATAGAAACCCAAATGGCCCTGCTGCGCGCTGCTGCTGAACATGCCTGATGCGCTGACCACCCGTCTGATCCACCACCCCTACCGGCCACCGGAGGGGTTCGACGGTGTGTTGCCCGGGGTATTCAAGGCGGCAACGGTGTATTTCCCGAACGTGGCGGCTTCGCGCACGGACGGGTGGATCGACAAGACCAGCTACACCTACGGGCTGCAGGGCACGCCGACCAGCTTTGTGCTGGAGGAGCGACTGGCCACGCTCGAAGGTGCGCGCCGGGTGTTGCTCGCGCCGAGCGGTCGGGCGGCGGTCACGCTGGTCGAGGTGGTCGCGCTCCAGACCGGGGATGCCGTGGTGCTTCCCTCTGTGGGTCTGGGCGCCGCCGGCCATGCGTTTGCGCGGGAGGATCTGGTTCGCTGGGGCGTCGGCGTCCGGGGCTATGACCCGATGTCCGTCGCCTCGCTGGCCGAGGCGGTGACGCCGGCCACGCGCCTGGTCTGGCTGGTCGCGCCCGATCCGATGACGCTGGCCTTCCCGGACCTGCGCGGATTGGTGCATGCTGTGCGCGAGCGGGCACCGGGGGCCTTGGTCGCGCTCGACAACACCTGGGGCGCCGGAGTTGCGTTCTGTGCCTTCGATCTCGGGGAGGGGCTGGCGGTCGATCTGTCGGTCCAGGATCTGGGCCCGCAGGTGTCGGACGGCCAGGCGTGTCTGGGATCGGTGGCCTGTCGCGATGAGGCGCTGTACCGGCGCCTGCTGTGGGGCCACACGCGGCTGGGGCTGGGCGTCGGCATGAACGAGGTCGAGTCGGCGCTGCGGGCCTTGCCCTCGCTGGCCTTGCGCCATGCCGCGCAGGACGCTGCGGCACGGCAGATTGCGCAGTGGTGCCGAGCGCAGCCAGCGATTGCCAGCGTGGGGCATCCGGCCAGTCCGGACTCGCTGGGCCATGCACACTGGGCGACTCTCTGCGGATCGGCGGCCGGTCTGGTCACGCTCCAGTTCGATGCTGGCGGCGGCTCGGACCGACTCGACACCTTCGCCGCAGCGCTGAAGACCTTCCGGCTGGATGACGGCTGGGGCGGTCCAGTGAGCCGGGCGCTGACCTTTCCTGGGTTGGCGGGACGAGGCGGGTGGGTGCGTCTGGCTGTGGGTCTGGAGGCGGTCGAGGACCTGGTGAACGACTTGGCACGGGCTGTGGCGGCATTGAATTGAGTAATGCTCAAATTTGATGGATAGCCTTCAGCGTGTAGCTGGAACGGTTCCTGGTTGTGCTGGGTCAACCAACGAATGCAAGGCCATCCAGGGTTTACCCGCAACCCTAGTTTTGAGTAAAGCTCAATAATTGTCACCGGTTCCGACTGGAGACACACATGACGCCTCAAGATCTGGGAGTGCTTCCGCTGCATGGCCTCAGCCATGTCCGTGGGTCGGCGCAGCCGCCCCTGTCCGTGCGCACCATTCCTGGTTTGCTCCGTGAGACGGTGACACGCTTCGGCGACCGCGAGGCCGTCGTGTTCCGCGAACAGGGCGTGCGCTGGACGTGGCGCCAGTTCTCGGTCGAGGTCGATCGGCTGGCGGCGGGGCTGCTGGCGCTGGGGCTGCGCCGCGGTGACCGCTTGGGCATCTGGTCACCGAACCGCGTCGAGTGGCTCGTCACGCAGTTCGCCTCCGCGCGCATCGGGATCGTGCTGGTCAACATCAACCCGGCGTACCGGCTCTCGGAGCTGGAATACGCGCTGCAGCTCGCCGGCTGTCGGGCGGTGATCGCCGCCGAGCGGCTGCGCACGGCGGACTACCTGGCGATGCTGCAGACGGTGGCGTCGAAGCTGCCGGCGCTCGACTTCATCCTCCGCATGGGCGAGGGCGAGACGGCGGGCATGCTGCGCTACGCCGACGTGCTGGCCGCACCGGAGGCGGTCGATGTCGCAGCGCTGGACACCATCGAGGCCACGCTCGGCTGCCATGACCCGATCAACATCCAGTTCACCAGCGGCACCACCGGCCACCCCAAGGGCGCCACGCTCACCCACCACAACGTCGTCAACAACGCCATCGCGGTCGCGGCGGCGATGCGCCTGACCGAAGCCGACAAGCTCTGCATCCCCGTGCCGCTGTACCACTGCTTCGGCATGGTGCTGGCGGTGCTGGCCTGCGTGGCGACGGGGGCGGCGATGGTGTTCCCGGGTGAGGTGTTCGATGCGGGCGCGACGCTGTCGGCGGTGTCGGACGAGGGCTGCACCGCACTGCACGGCGTGCCGACGATGTTCATCGCCGAGCTGGACCATCCCGAGTTCGCCTGCTTCGACCTGAGCCGGCTGCGTACCGGGATCATGGCTGGCTCGCCGTGCCCGATCGAGACGATGAAGAAGGTCGTCGCACAGATGCACCTCGCCGAGATCACCATCGCCTACGGCATGACCGAGACCAGCCCGGTGTCGTTCCAGAGCAGCTTTGATGACCCGCTCGACCGCCGCGTGACCACCGTCGGCCGGGTCCAGCCGCACGTCGAGGCCAAGGTGGTCGATGCCGAGTTCAACACCGTCCCGGTCGGCACGCCCGGCGAGCTGTGGACCCGCGGCTACCTCGTGATGCAAGGCTACTGGGGCGACGAGGCCAAGACCCGCGAGGCGATCGTCGACGGCGGCTGGATGCGCACCGGCGACCTTGCCACGCTCGATGCCGAGGGCTACTGCAACATCGTCGGCCGCGTGAAGGACATGCTGATCCGCGGCGGCGAGAACGTCTACCCGCGTGAGATCGAGGAGTTCCTGTTCCGCCACCCGAAGGTGCAGTCGGTGCAGGTCTTCGGCGTGCCGGACAAGAAGTACGGCGAAGAGGTCTGCGCCTGGATCGTGCTGCGCCCGGGCGAGACCTGCACCGCCGAGGAGGTCCAGGCGTTCTGCCGCGACCAGATCGCCCATTACAAGGTGCCCCGGCACATCCGCTTCGTGGACGCCGCCGAGATGCCCATGACCATCACCGGCAAGGTGCAGAAGTACCTGATGCGCCGCGCCATGGCCGACGCCCTGCAGCGT
The DNA here is from genome assembly GCF_034519685.1 of Sphaerotilus sp. Classification (GTDB taxonomy): domain Bacteria; phylum Pseudomonadota; class Gammaproteobacteria; order Burkholderiales; family Burkholderiaceae_C; genus Sphaerotilus. The sequence continues at coordinate 2,240,797 of NZ_JAXHOF010000006.1, forward strand.
GCCGAAGACAAGACCGCCTGAACCCGACCGTCTGAACCCTTTCCAGCCCAGGAATCCCCCATGTTCGAATCCACCTTCCAGTTCCCCCTCGGCGACGACGTGGCCGCCCTGCGCGAAGCCGTGCGCGACTTCGCGCAGCACGAGATCGCCCCGCGCGCCGCCGACATCGACCGCGACAACCTGTTCCCGCACGCGCTGTGGAAGAAGCTCGGCGACCTCGGTGTCCACGGCCTGACGGTCGCAGAGGAATACGGCGGCATGAGCATGGGCTACGTCGCCCACATGGTGGCGATGGAGGAGATCAGCCGCGCCAGCGCCTCGGTGGGCTTGAGCTACGGCGCGCACTCGAACCTGTGCATCAACCAGCTCAAGCGCAACGGCAGCGAAGCCCAGAAGCAGAAATACCTGCCCAAGCTCATCAGCGGCGAGCACATCGGCGCGCTGGCGATGAGCGAGCCGGGCGCGGGCTCGGACGTGGTGAGCATGAAGCTCAAGGCGGAGAAGCGCGGCGACCGCTACGTGCTCAACGGCTCGAAGATGTGGATCACCAACGGCGGCGACGCCGACACGCTGGTCGTCTACGCCAAGACCGAGCCGGAGATGGGCGCGCGCGGCATGACGGCCTTCATCGTCGAGAAGGGCATGGCCGGCTTCACCCACGGCCACCACCTCGACAAGCTCGGCATGCGCGGCTCGAACACCTGGCCGCTGTTCTTCGACAACTGCGAAGTACCCGAGGAAAACGTGCTCGGCGGCGAGGGCAACGGCGCCAAGGTGCTGATGTCGGGCCTCGACTACGAGCGCATCGTGCTGTCGGGCGGGCCGCTGGGGATCATGGCGGCGTGTCTGGACGTGGTGGTGCCGTTTGTCCATGAGCGCAAGCAGTTCGGCCAGTCGATCGGCGAATTCCAGCTCATGCAGGGCAAGCTGGCCGACATGTACTCCACGTTCCAGGCCTGCCGCGCCTACGGCTACGCGGTGGCCGGCGCCTGCGACCGCGGCGACCACAGCCGCACGCTGCGCAAGGACGCGGCCGGCGTCATCCTCTACACCGCCGAGAAGGCGACGTGGATGGCGGGCGAGGCGATCCAGGCGCTCGGCGGCGTCGGCTACACCAACGAGTACCCCACCGGCCGCCTCTGGCGTGACGCCAAGCTCTACGAGATCGGCGCCGGCACCAGCGAGATTCGCCGGATGCTGATCGGGCGCGAGCTGTTCAGCGAGACCTGCTGAGCCCGAACCGAGCGACACCATGCAAGCCCTACAAAGCAAGATCAACCCGCGCTCGGACGACTTCCGCGCCAACGCGGCCCACATGAAAGCCCTGGTCGAGGATCTGCGCGTGCAGGCGGCCCGGGTCGCCCTCGGCGGCGGCGAGTCCGCCCGCGCCAAGCACACGGCGCGCGGCAAGCTGCTGCCGCGTGAGCGTGTCGACCAGTTGCTCGACCCCGGCACGCCCTTCCTCGAAATCGGCCAGCTCGCCGCGCTCGGCCTGTACGACAACGACGCGCCGGCGGCGGGGATGATCGCCGGCATCGGCCGGGTGCAGGGCGTGGAATGCATGATCGTCGCCAACGACGCGACGGTGAAGGGCGGCACCTACTACCCGATGACGGTCAAGAAGCACCTGCGCGCGCAGGAGATCGCGATGCAGAACCACCTGCCGTGCATCTACCTCGTCGATTCGGGCGGCGCCTTCCTGCCCAAGCAGGACGAGGTCTTCCCGGACCGTGACCACTTCGGCCGCATCTTCTTCAACCAGGCCACGATGTCGGCGATGGGCATCGCGCAGATCGCCGTCGTCATGGGCTCCTGCACGGCGGGCGGCGCGTATGTGCCGGCGATGAGCGACGAGACCATCATCGTCAAGAACCAGGGCACGATCTTTCTGGGCGGCCCGCCGCTGGTGAAGGCCGCCACCGGCGAAGTCGTCAGCGCGGAAGACCTCGGCGGCGGCGATGTCCACACCCGCGTCTCCGGCGTGGCCGACCACCTGGCCGAGAACGACAGCCACGCGCTGTTCATCTGCCGCCGCATCGTCGCCAACCTGAACCGCCGCAAGCCCAGCACGGTCGTGCTGGCGCCGAGCGAGGCGCCGCTCTACGACCCCGAGGAGATCTACGGCATCGTCTCGGCCGATCCGCGCAAGCCCTACGACGTGCGCGAGATCATCGCCCGCGTGGTGGACGGCTCGCGCTTCGACGAGTTCAAGGCCCGCTACGGCACGACGCTCATCACCGGCTTCGCCTACCTGCACGGCATGCCGGTCGGCATCATCGCCAACAATGGCATCCTGTTCGGCGAGTCGGCCCAGAAGGGCGCGCACTTCATCGAGCTGTGCGCGCAGCGCGGCATCCCGCTGGTCTTCCTGCAGAACATCACCGGCTTCATGGTCGGCCGCAAGGTCGAGAGCGCCGGCATCGCCAAGGACGGCGCCAAGATGGTCACCGCCGTCGCCACCGCCCAGGTGCCCAAGCTCACGGTGCTGATCGGCGGCTCGTTCGGCGCCGGCAACTACGGCATGTGCGGCCGGGCGTATTCGCCGCGCTTCCTGTGGATGTGGCCGAACTCGCGCATCAGCGTGATGGGCGGCGAGCAGGCCGCCAGCGTGCTCGCCACTGTCAAGCGCGACGGCATCGAGGCCAAGGGCGGCGCGTGGTCGGCGGACGACGAAGCGGCGTTCAAGTCGCCGATCCGCCAGCAGTACGAGGATCAGGGCCATCCCTACTACGCGACGGCCCGCCTGTGGGACGACGGCGTGCTCGATCCGGCGCAGACGCGGCGCACGCTCGGGCTGTCGCTGTCGGCGGCGCTGAACGCGCCGATCGCGCCGACGAAGTTCGGCCTGTTCCGCATGTGAGCCGGGGGACACCATGACCGACACCCTGCACACCTTGCGCCTCGAACACCGAGGCGAACCCGGCCGCGCGGTCGCCTGGGTCTGGATGGCCAAGCCCGCCGTCCACAACGCCTTCGACGAAACGCTGATCGCCGAGCTGACCGCCACGCTGCTGGCGCTGGATGCTGACCCCGCCGTGCGCGTGATCGTGCTGGCGGGCGAGGGCAAGAGCTTCTCGGCGGGCGCCGACCTGACGTGGATGCAGCGCCAGGGCGCGGCGTCCGTCGAAGAGAACCTCGCCGACGCACGCCGACTCGCCGAGCTGTTCCGCACACTGTCCACCTTGGCCAAGCCGACGATCGCCCGTGTCCACGGCGCGGCGCTTGGCGGCGGCATGGGGCTGGCGGCGGCCTGCGACATCTGCGTGGCGAGCGACCGGGCGGTGTTCGCCACCTCCGAGGTCAAGTTCGGGATCATCCCGTCCGCCATCAGCCCCTATGTGATCCGCGCCATCGGCGAGCGGCAGGCGTATCGCTACTTCCAGACCGCCGAGCGCATCACGGCGGCGCGCGCCCGCGAGATCGGCCTCGTCCACGAGGTCACCGACAGCGAAGGCGGGCTGGACCCGCAGATCGAGACGATCGTCGAGGCCTTGCTCGCCGGTGGCCCGAACGCGCAGGCGGCGGCGACCGATCTGATCCGGGCAGTGGCAAACAAGCCGGTGACCGATGACGTGGTGGACGACACCGCCCGCCGCATCGCCACGCTGCGCGCCACGCCGGAAGCGCGTGAGGGCTTGAGCGCTTTCCTCGACAAACGACAGGCTGCGTGGATGGTTTCCGCGCCCGCACCGAACCCCACGACGGGACACTGACATGTTCACCAAGATCCTGATCGCCAACCGCGGCGAGATCGCCTGCCGCGTCATCAAGACGGCGCGGCGCATGGGCATCGCGACCGTCGCGGTGTATTCCGAAGCCGACGCCAACGCCCGCCATGTCCGGCTGGCCGACGAGGCGGTGCTGATCGGCCCGGCCGCGGCGCGCGAGAGCTACCTGCGCGCCGACAAGATCCTCGACGTCGCCCGCGCCACCGGCGCGCAGGCGGTCCACCCCGGCTACGGCTTCCTGTCCGAGAACGACGCCTTCGCCGACGCCTGCGCCGAAGCGGGCATCGTCTTCATCGGCCCGCCGGCTTCGGCGATCCGGGCGATGGGCAGCAAGTCCGCCGCCAAGGCGCTGATGGAAAAAGCCGGCGTGCCGCTGACCCCCGGCTACCACGGCGACGAGCAGGCTCCGGCCTTCCTCGCCGAGCAGGCCGAACGCATCGGCTATCCCGTGCTCATCAAGGCCAGCGCGGGCGGTGGCGGCAAGGGCATGCGCCGCGTCGATGCGCCTGCCGAGTTCGAAGCCGCGCTGGCCTCGTGCAAGCGCGAGGCGATCAACGCCTTCGGCGACGACCATGTGCTGGTCGAGAAGTACGTGCTCCGGCCGCGCCACATCGAGATCCAGGTCTTCGGCGACACGCAGGGCGACTGCGTCTACCTGTTCGAGCGCGACTGCTCGGTGCAGCGCCGCCACCAGAAGGTGCTCGAAGAGGCCCCCGCGCCCGGCATGACGCCCGAGCGCCGCGCCGCGATGGGCCGGGCGGCGGTGGAGGCGGCCAAGGCGGTCGGCTACGTCGGCGCCGGCACGGTCGAGTTCATCGCCAACCAGGACGGCTCGTTCTACTTCATGGAGATGAACACCCGGCTGCAGGTCGAGCACCCGGTCACCGAGATGATCACCGGCCTCGATCTGGTCGAGTGGCAACTGCGTGTCGCCTCCGGCGAGCCGCTGCCGCTGACACAGGCGCAGCTCACGCTGGACGGCCACGCGCTGGAGGCCCGCATCTACGCCGAAGACCCGGACCGCGGTTTCCTGCCGTCGACCGGGCGGCTGGTCCACCTCGTGCCGCCGGCCGAGAGCGACCATGTGCGCGTCGACACCGGCGTCGAGCAGGGCGACGAGATCACGCCGCACTACGACCCGATGATCGCCAAGCTCATCGTCTGGGACCGCGACCGGCCGCGGGCGCTGGCACGCATGCGGGCGGCGCTGGCGCAGTACCGCGTGGTGGGCGTGTCGAACAACGTCGAGTTCCTGCAGCGGCTGGTCAACGCGCCGGCCTTTGCCCAGGCCGATCTGGACACCGCGCTGATCGAGCGCGAGCACGCCGTGCTGTTCCCCGCGCCGCAGCCGGTGCCGCAGGCGGTCTGGGCGCTGGCGGCGCTGGCCGAGTTGCAGCGCGAGGTGGCCGGTGTGCGCGACGACTCGCCGTGGTCGGTGCTCGACGGCTGGCGCCTGAACTCGACCGCGCAGCGCACGCTGACGCTGCGCTGCGGCGACGCGGTGCAGCCGGTCGGCGTGGCCTGCGTCGGTGGGGGCCATGTGCTGACGGTCGGCGGCCAGTCGCTGACCGTGCGCGGCCAGTTCGGCCCGAGCGGCACGGTCCATGCGCAGCTCGGTGAGCGCCGCGTCAGCGCGGCGGTCGTCACCAGCGGCGAGCGGCGCCAGGTGTTCTTCGAGGGCCGCTCGTGGCCGATCACCGTGGTCGGGGCGCTCAGCGCGGGCGGCGGGGGCGAGGACCACGCCGGTGGCCTGAAGGCGCCGATGCCGGGCAAGGTGATCGCATTGATCGCGGCGGTCGGCAGCGTGGTCGAGAAGGGCGCGCCGCTGCTGGTGCTCGAAGCCATGAAGATGGAGCACACCATCAGCGCCCCCGCCAAGGGGCTGGTGAAGGCCTTCCACTTCGCGGCCGGCGACCAGGTCACGGACGGGGTCGAGCTGGTGGACTTTGAAGTCGAGGTGCAGCCATGAACCCCGTCGAGACGGTTCGCATCGTCGAAGTCGGCCCGCGTGACGGCCTGCAGAACGAGAAGCAGCCCATCCCGACGGCGACCAAGCTGGCGCTGATCCGCCGCCTGGCCGCCGCCGGCCTGTGCGACATCGAGGCGACTTCCTTCGTCTCGCCGAAATGGGTGCCGCAGATGGCCGACCATGCCGAGGTGATGGCGGGGTTGCCGTCCGAGGCCGAGTTCCCGGGCGTGAACTACCCGGTCCTCACGCCGAACCTGAAGGGCTTCGAGGCGGCGGTGGCGGCTGGCGCGAAGGAGGTGGCGGTGTTTGCCGCGGCCTCCGAGGCGTTCTCGCAGAAGAACATCAACTGCTCGATTGCCGAGTCCATCACCCGCTTCGAGCCGATCCTGGCGGCGGCGCAGGCCGCAGGCGTGCGCGTGCGGGGCTATATCTCCTGTGTGGTCGGCTGTCCCTACGAGGGAGCGGTTGCGCCACAGGCCGTTGCCGACGTGGCGTGGCGGCTGCGCGATCTGGGGTGCTACGAGGTCTCGCTGGGCGACACGATCGGTGTGGGCAACCCGGCGAGCGTGGGCCGGATGCTCGATGCCGTGGCCGCGCGGGTACCCATGGGCTTGCTGGCCGGGCATTTCCACGACACCTACGGCATGGGTGCGGCCAATGTCTACGCGAGCTACGCGATGGGTGTGCGGGTGTTCGACAGCTCGATCGCCGGGCTCGGCGGCTGTCCGTATGCGAAGGGCGCCACCGGCAATGTCGCCACCGAGGACATCGTGTGGCTGCTGCACGGGCTGGGTGCGCGCACGGGCGTGGACCTGGAGGCGCTGGTCGACTGTGGCGCCTGGATCAGCGCGGAGCTGGGGCGGGCCTCGGGTTCGCGGGCTGCGCGCGCGTTGCTGGCCCGGCGCTAGGGGCAAGATCGCCGCAGGGGGCCGCAGCAGCTGTCGCCTGCGGTGTCAGCGGGTCTTGGGCTTTGCCTTGCTGTCCTGCTTGTGGCTGGCGTTCGGCAGCACATGCAGCGTGGCCTCGACGATGCCGGAGCGGATCATGTTGAGCTTCTCCGCCGCGGCACGCGAGAGATCGGCCACACGTCCGCCGATGAAGGGGCCGCGGTCATTGACCGTCACGACCACGCTTTGCTGGTTGGCCGTGTTGGTGATCATCACCTTGGTGCCGATCGGCAGCGTGCGGTGCGCCATGGTCATCTCGCCCGCGTCGTAGAGCGCGCCGCTGGCGGTGGGGCGACCGTGGAACTTGTCGGCGTAGAACGAGATGCGCCCGGTCTGGAACAGCGTGGCGGCGGCCGTCGCGGCGCTCACGGCCGTGGTGGTGGCGACGTTGGCGACGCTGAACACGGCTGCCGTGGCCGCGGTGGCGGCGTCCATGGCGGCCGTGCTGGCCGTGCTGGCCGCGGTGGTGGCGACATTCGTGGCCGCGGTCGCCGCGCCCGTGACCACCGCGCCGGCAGCGCTGGTGACACGTCCGATGGGTCGCTCGACCAGGCGCTCGAACGACGTCACAGCGGAGGCCGCACGCTCGGGCAGCTCCGCTGCGGCTGCGGATGCTGCGGCCGGTGCCCGTGGAGCCTCGCTGGTGGCTTGTTCCTCAGCGGCGTGGCTGGTGCACACAAAAGTGGTCAGCGCGAGGGCGAGGCTCAGGCCATGCAGGTGGACTTTCACGGTGCGTGCAATCAATGTAGATCTCCGTCCGGGGTGCAATTGGGAGCGCAGTCTAACGGCATCTGCAAGCAGCGTGAAACAGGGATAAGCGCGGGTACCAATCGAATTATTCAATCGCGGCGCGCACTTGCATGGCCTGGACGCACCGCGCGCGGGTCGGATCAGGCCGTGAACAGGCGCTTCCAGCCGGCGTGTCCGAGGGCCTTCAGCGTCTCGATGTTGCGCTCATAGATGTCGCCCGCATCCGGAAACGCGGCCACCGCGGCGTCGATGCTGTCCTCGCGCAGCAGGTGCAGCGTGGGGTAGGGCGCGCGGTTGCTGAAGTTCTCGATGTCGTCGATGTGGGTCTCGTCGAACTGGTAGTCGGGGTGGAAGCTGGCCACCTGCAGGACGCCGTCGAGCTGCAATTCCTCCACCGCCGCGTCGGCGACATCGAGGAAATCGTTGTAGTCCATGAAGTCACCCAGCACCTGTGGGTGGATCAGCAGCGTGGTCTCGATCTTCTCGGGCGAGGCTTCGGCCAGCAGCTCCAGCTCCTGCACCAGGTCTTGCAGCAGGGCTTCCGGCGTGGTGGCTGCGCTGACCACGTAGCGGATCTGCTGCTTCACATGCACCGCCTTGGCGAAGGGGCACAGGTTCAGACCGATGACGGCTTTTTCGAGCCACTCCACCGTGTCAGCGATCACCTGGGTGTCGGTCGGGGCGGTGGGGTTGGTGTTCTGGTTCATGCATCGATCTCCACGCCGCGCTCGCGCAGCAGGTCTTTCAGGGCGGGCAGCAAGGGCCCGAGGCGTTCTTCCAGCGTGTCGCGCACGGTGTCGACCATGACCTGCGTCTGCCGCTCGATCTCGATGTTCAGCGCATCACCGACCTGCTTGTCGCCGAATGTCGTCTGGCGCAGCGTCTCCGGGATCAGCCAGACCTCGAACCAGCCGGCGCGCCGGTCGGCTTCGGCGATGGTCAGGCTGGCGCCGTTGACGGCGATGTAGCCCTTCGGGAACACATAGCGCATCCACGGCGCCGGCACGCTGATGCGCAGCACATGGTTGTTCTCGGGCTGGCGGATCTCGGCAATCGTCGCCTGGAAGTCGATGTGGCCCGACAGCGGATGGCCGCCGATCTCCACGCCATCGCGGGCGGCGCGCTCGACGTTGAGCCGGCTGCCGACCTGCAGCGTGCCGAGCGTGGTCAGGTTCAGGCTCTGCTGCATGACGTCGAAGTCGGCGTGGCAGGCGTCGCGGTGCGCCGTGACGGTCAGGCAAGTGCCGTCACAGGCGACGCTGGCGCCGATCTCCTGGCCGTCGAGGAAGCCGGGCGGGAATTCGAGCGTGAAGCTGCGCAGGCCGGGGCGGTCGGTGATGGCCGCGACGGTGGCGATGGATTGGACGATGCCGGTGAACATGCGGGGACTCGATTCGATGCGTTGGGCAGAAATGGAAGAGGTTCAGGCCACGGTGACACGCGGCGTGCCGGCGGTCAGCGCGCCGACGATCGCCGCCTCGCCGAACCCCGCCTCGCGGAACATCGCCAGCACCGCGTCCACACCGTCCGGCGCGACGCTGACCAGCAAGCCGCCGCTCGTCTGCGGATCGGTCACCAGTGCCCGCTGCCAGTCCGCGAAGCCTTCGGGCAATGTCACGTCATGGCCGTAGCTGGCCCAGTTGCGCGTCGAGGCGCCGGTCCAGACGCCGCGCTGTGCATGCCCGACCGCGCTGGCGATCAGCGGCAGCGCGTCCCAGCGCACCTCGGCCGCGAGCTTCGAGCCACGGCAGATCTCCAGCAGGTGCCCGGCCAGCCCGAAGCCGGTCACGTCGGTGATCGCATGCACCGCGTCCAGTCCGGCCAGGTCGGCGCCGACGCGGTTCAGCTGGGTCGTGTGGCGCAGCATCTTGGCATAGCCGTCGGCGTCCAGCAGGCCCTTCTTCAGCGCCGCCGACAGCACGCCCACCCCCAGCGGTTTGCCCAGCACCAGCACATCTCCGGCCTGCGCATCCGCATTGCGCCGCACGCGCTTCGGGTGGACCAGCCCTATCGCCACCAGCCCGTAGATCGGCTCGACCACGTCGATCGAGTGCCCGCCCGCGATCGGGATGCCGGCCTCGCGGCAGACGCTGGCGCCGCCTTCGAGGATGCGCCCGATCACCTCGGGCGAGAGCTTGCCGATCGGCATGCCGACGATGGCCAGCGCCATGATCGGCCGGCCGCCCATGGCGTAGACATCCGACAGCGCGTTGGTTGCCGCGATGCGGCCGAAGTCGAACGGGTCGTCGACGATCGGCGTGAAGAAGTCGGTGGTCGCGACCAGCGCCTGCTCGTCGTTCAGGCGCCAGACGGCGGCGTCGTCGCTGGTCTCGATGCCGACCATCAGCTCGGGCGGGATCAGGCCCGGCGTGTTGCGCGCCAGGATGTCGCTGAGCACGCCCGGGGCGATCTTGCAGCCGCAGCCGCCGCCGTGGGCGAGCTGGGTCAGGGCGGGCGAGGAGGTGGCCGGGAGGGTCATGGGCAGGGTCGGTGGAGAAGGCGAGACAATCGGGGACTCGGGGGCCGGACGTGACCATCTGGCCGAACCCGCCGATTTTGCCTGCGACTGCCGAGACCCCTGTCCCCCATGAGCCACAACCGCCCCGTCGGCGTCGACCAGATCGCCGCGTTCGACACCGTCATCGACGCCCGTTCCCCATCCGAGTACGCACTCGACCACCTGCCCGGCGCCATCAACTGCCCCGTGCTGGACGACGAGGAGCGCCGCATCGTCGGTACCCTCTACAAGCAGCAAGGCGCCTTCGAAGCCCGGCGCGTGGGTGGCGCGATGGTCGCGGCCAACCTGGCGCGGCACCTGCGCGAGTGTTTCCATGACCGGCCGGCGAGCTGGCGCCCGCTGGTCTACTGCTGGCGCGGTGGCATGCGCAGCGGCTCGATGGTGCAGTGGCTGCGCCTGGTCGGCTGGGATGCGCAGCAGCTGGCGGGCGGCTACAAGCGGTTCAGGGGCCATGTCATCGCGCAGATCGAGGCGATCTCGCCGCAGCTGCCGCTGCAGGTGCTGTGCGGGCCGACCGGCAGCGCCAAGACCGCACTGCTGCAGGCGCTGGCCGCGCAGGGCGCGCAGGTGCTCGATCTGGAGGGGCTGGCGGTGCACAAGGGCTCCGTGCTGGGCAAGGTGCCTGGGGCGGCGCAGCCGTCACAGAAACGCTTCGAGACCCAGCTGGCGCTGCAGCTGGAGGCCTTTGACCTGACCCGGCCGGTGTTTGTCGAAGCGGAGAGCCGCAAGATCGGCCAGATCTCGCTGCCCACGCCGCTGCTGGAGCGGCTGCGCGCAAGTCCCTGCATCGAGATCGTCGCGTCACCCGAGGCGCGGCTGGACTACCTGCTGCGCGACTATGCCTACCTGGGGGATGACGGCCCGCGGCTGGCGCAGACGCTTGGCCAGCTGCACGGCCTGCAGGCGAACGAGACGATCACCCGCTGGCAGGCCTGGGCTGTGGCCGGGGCACTGCGCCCGCTGTTCGCGGAGCTGATGGCGCTGCACTACGACCCGCTCTACCTGCGCTCGCAGAACGGCCACTACCAGCGGCTGCGGTCTGCGGTGCAGGTCGAGGCGGCTGCGCTGGACGAAGCCGCGCTGCAGGCGCTGGCGACCGAGATCGCCGAGCGCACGCGCGGGGTCAGTTCGATTCCTTGACCATCCGGCCGCTGGCCTGCTGGATCGGGCGGGCGTTCATCGGGTAGAGCTTGGTGAACACCGCGAGCTGGTCGGCCGAGAGCTGCGCCGGCTGCTTCAGCACCAGCCACAGCACGCCCTCGCTGCACGGCGGCGTGGTCAGCGAGCCCATGTAGGTGTAGTAGCGGCGGTCTTCCGGCAGCATCAGGTTCATGTCGAGCGGCACCGGCGACTGCAGCTCGTCGTTCTTCTCCAGCGGCAGGCTGTTCCACACCAGCTGCACCATCGGGTGCTGCTTGCCCTGGTCCATCAGCACGGCGACCACGGCGAGCCGGCCCTCCGGATCCTTGTGGACCAGGTGCGCGACCATGTCGAACTGCCGGCCGTTGATGCGCTCTTCCGACGGGCGGTGGAAGTGGAACTGCACCAGGTCGTAGCGGCGGCCGGCGACCTCGATGCTGTTGCCGTAGCCCAGGTTGGCCTGCACGGTGTGGCCGTTGTCCAGCACGTTGAAGCCGGTCGAGCGGTAGTTGAACTTGATCGGCTCCAGATCGACCTTGACGCCGCCGCGGATGTCGATCGGGCTCTGGCGCTGGCCCTTGGCGCAGGTCGAGAAGTCCGGGCGCAGCTTGCCCCACTCGGCCGGGCCGCCTTCGCCGCCGTAGGACCAGTGCGCCACATGGGCGGCGTGTGCGGTGGGCTCCACATCGGAGGCACCGTGTCCATCCGGCGCATGGGCTGCGGTGCTGACGATGCCCATCTTCACGGCCGGTGCGGCGGCGTGCGCGGGTTTGCTGCCGTGGTGTCCGCCCGCCGGCTTGGCCTTCTGCGCCTGTGCCTGGGCGGCGCGCACCCGTGCGATGCGCTCCTGCAGTCGGCGCGCCAGCTCGTCCGCCGGCAGGGCGGTCGGCGCTTCGGCCATCGGCTTGGCCGGTGCTGCAGGGGCCGCCGCGTGGGCCGCGGGTGCGGCAACCGGGGCCGGCTTGATGACTGCGGGCTTGGCGGGTGCCGCCGCCGCAGGCGCTGCATGGCCATCGGCGGCGACAGCCCATGGGCTGAGCAGCATGGCGGATGCCAGTGCGGCGAGTTTCAGGGGATGCGGACGGGTGGGGCTGGCCATGGGGGTCTCCGACGAGGTGGTTGCCGTCGTTTTCGACGTCCACTGGGCCGACTTGAATGCCTGGCCCTGTCGACCCGGCCAGCGCGCTGCGTTCAACCGCCGCCGACCAGCACCGCCCGGAAGTCGTTGACATTCGTGCGCGTCGGCCCGGTGATGACCTGATCGCCCAGCGCCTCGAAGAAGCCGTGGCCGTCGTTGTCGGCGAGTCGGTCCTTCGGGCGCAGGCCGAGCGCCCAGGCGCGGCGCAGCGTGTCCGGCGTCCAGACGGCGCCGGCGATCTCCTCCTGCCCGTCCACACCGTCCGTGTCGCCAGCCAGCGCGTGGATGCGCGGATGGCCGCCCAGCGCGATGCCCAGCGACAGCAGGCACTCGACGTTGCGCCCACCGCGCCCGGTGCCGCGCACGGTGACCGTCGTCTCGCCGCCGGACAGCAGCACGCACGGCGCCGTGAACGGCTGCCCGCGCCCGGCCACCTGCAGCGCCAGCCCGGCGAGCACCTTGCCCACATCGCGCGCCTCGCCCTCGATCGCATCGCCGAGGATGTGCGCCGTGACGCCGGCCTCGCGGGCCACGGCGGCGGCGGCTTCGAGTGCCTGCTGCGGCGCGGCGACGATGCGTGTCTCGATGCCCGCCAGGCGCGGGTCACCCGGCTTGACCGATTCGCCCCGGCCGCTTTCGAGTACGTCGCGGGCCGCGGGCGGCAGCGCGATGCCGTAGCGGCGCACGATGTCGAGCGCGTCGGCACAGGTCGTCGGGTCCGCCACCGTTGGGCCGGAGGCAATGTCGATCGGGTCATCCCCCGGCACATCCGAGATCAGCAGCGTCCGCACCCGCGCCGGGTGGCAGGCGGCGGCCAGGCGCCCGCCCTTGACCGCCGAGAGGTGGCGGCGCACGCAGTTCATCTCGGTGATCGTGGCGCCCGAGGCGAGCAGGGCGCGGTTGATCGCCTGCTTGTCCGCCAGCGTGATGCCGTCGAGCGGCAGCGGCAGCAGCGACGAGCCGCCGCCCGAGATCAGGCACAGCACCACGTCGTCCGCCGTCAGGCCGGCGACGAAGGCCAGCAGGCGCTGGGCGGCGCGCAGGCCGGCCTCGTCCGGGACTGGGTGCGCCGCCTCGACGATCTCGATGCGCGCGCAGGGCGCGCCGTAGCCGTAGCGCGTGACGACCAGGCCGGTGAGCGGGCCGGGCCAGTGCTGCTCGACCGCCTGCGCCATCGCGGCGGACGCCTTGCCCGCGCCGATGACGACCAGCCGGCCGCGCACCGTGGCCGGGTCGGGCAGGTGCGGTGGGATGCACAGGGCGGGCTGTGCGCTGGCGATGGCGGCGTCGAAGAGGCGGCGCAGGAAGGCGGGGGCGTCTGGCAGGGGCATGGTGGTGTGCGTGGGTTCCCGCTTGCGCGGGAATGACGGGGGGTGTGCGGGGCCTGGTCCGGTCCGGTCAGGTGGCGGGCGGGCCGATCTCGACATTGGACAGCGTCTCCAGCGCCCGCACCATCGCCGAGTGGTCCCAGGCCCGGCCGCCGTGGGCCACGCAGGTGTTGAACAGCTCCTGCGCCGTGGCGGTGTTCGGCAGCGCGACGCCGAGGCTGCGCGCGGTGGACAGCGCCAGGTTCAGGTCTTTCTGGTGCAGCTCGATGCGGAAGCCGGGGTTGAACGTCCGGTCGATCATGCGCTGGCCGTGGACTTCGAGGATCTTCGACGACGCGAAGCCGCCCATCAGCGCCGCCCGCACCCGCGCCGGATCGGCACCCGCCTTGGCCGCGAAGACCAGCGCTTCGGCGACGGCCTCGATGTTCAGCGCGACGATGATCTGGTTGGCGACCTTGGCGGTCTGGCCGTCGCCGACGCTGCCGACGTGGGTGATGTTCTTGCCCATCAGCGCGAACAGCGGCCGCACACGCTCGAAGGCCGCTGCGCTGCCGCCGACCATGATCGACAGCGTGGCGTTCTTCGCGCCGACCTCGCCGCCGGACACGGGCGCATCGAGGTAGTCGCAGCCGAGCGCGGCGATGCGCTCGGCGAACGCCTTGGTGGCGATCGGGGAGATGGAACTCATGTCCACGACGGTCTTGCCCGCGCTCAGGCCTGCCGCGACGCCGTCCGGGCCGAACAGCGCGGCCTCCACGTCCGGCGTGTCCGGCACCATCGTGAAGACGATGTCGGCGCGCTCGGCCACGCCGCGGGCGGTGGTGCAGAGCGTGGCGCGGCTGTCGCCGATCGCGGGCGGCACGCGGCCACGGGTGTGGACGAACACGGTGTGGCCAGCGGCGACCAGGTGGCCGGCCATCGGTGCGCCCATGATGCCCAGGCCGATGAAGCCCAGGCGCAGTGGCTGGACGGTCGAGCCGGTGTCGGCGGTCGTCAGGGTGTCGGAGGTCATGCGGTTTCCTTGGCAAAGGGACGGAACCAGCCCAGGCCCATCTCGGTCGTGGTCGCGGGCTTGTATTCGCAGCCGACCCAGCCGTTCCAGCCGAGGCGGTCGAGGTGCTGGAACAGGAAGGGGTAGTGGATCTCGCCGGTGCCGGGCTCGTGGCGGCCGGGGTTGTCGGCCAGTTGGAGGTGGCCGATGCGGTGCAGGTGGCGGGTCAGCGTGCCGGCGAGTTCGCCGTCCATGCGCTGGGCGTGGTAAAGGTCGAACTGCAGCAGCAGGTTGCCGACGTCCACCTCGTCCATCACGCCGAGCGCCTGCGCTGTGCGACTCAGCCAGAAGCCGGGGATGTCGAAGGTGTTGATCGGCTCGATCAGCAGTGTCAGCCCGGCCGCCTTCAGCTCGGCGGCGGCGTAGCGCAGGTTGTCGACGAAGGTCTGGCGCAGCACCGCGTCCGGCACCCCGGCCGGCGCCTTGCCCGCCAGGCAGTTCAGGCGCGGCACGCCGAGCGCGGTCGCGTACTCGATCGCCCGCCCGACCCCGGCGCGGAACTCGTCCACCCGGTCCGGGTGGCAGGCGATGCCGCGCTCGCCGGCCTCCCAGTCGCCGGCTGGCAGGTTGTGCAGCACCAGTTGCAGGCCGGCATCGTCCAGCCGCTCGCGGATATGGTGGGCCGGGTGGTCATAGGGGAAAAGGAACTCCACCGCCTCGAACCCTGCGCGGCGGGCGCGGATGAAACGGTCGAGGAAGGGCACCTCCGTGAAGAGCATCGAGAGGTTGGCGGAAAAGCGGGGCATGGCGGGATCTCCGGGGCGGCTCAGTCGAGCATCGACGCGATGGCGGTCGGTGCGTCCTGCAGGTCGTGGGCGAGTTCCTCGAACTCGGTGATGTTGTCGATCTCGGTGCCCATGGCGATGTTGGTGACCCGCTCCAGGATCACCTCGATCACCACCGGCACGCGGAACTCGGCCATCCAGGCCTCGGCCTGCGCGATGGCGGGCGCCAGTTCTTCCTGGCGGTGGACGCGGATCGCCTTGCAGCCGAGACCTTCCACCACCTTCAGGTGGTCGACGCCGTAGCCGTGCGAGGGCGCATCCGTCGGCGTGTTGATGTTGTCGAAACCGAGCTGCACGCAGTAGTCCATCGAGAAGCCGCGCTGGCTCTGGCGGATCAGGCCGAGGTAGCTGTTGTTCACGACGACGTGCAGATACGGCAGCTTGAACTGCGCGCCCACCGCGAGTTCTTCCAGCATGAACTGGAAGTCGTAGTCGCCGGACAGCGCGACGATGCGGCGCGTCGGGTCTGCGGCGCGCACGCCGAGCGCGGCCGGCACCGTCCAGCCGAGCGGCCCCGCCTGTCCGCAGTTGATCCAGTGGCGTGGGTGGTGGACGTGCAGGAACTGCGCCCCGGCGATCTGGCTCAGGCCGATGGTCGAGACGTAGCAGACATCCCGCCCGAAGGCGCGGGTCATGCACTGGTAGACCCGCTGCGGCTTCATCGGCACGCTGTCGAAGTTGGTCTTGCGCAGGTAGCGCACGTCCGACTTGCGCCCCAGGCATTCGAGCGCCCAGCCGCTGCGGTCGCGCAGCCGGCCGCTGTCCCGCCAGTCGCGCGCCACCTCGACCAGCAGGGCGAGCGCAGCCTTGGCGTCCGAGACGATGCCGTAGTCGGGGGCGAAGACGCGGCCGATCTGGGTCGGCTCGATGTCGATGTGGATGAACTGGCGACCCTTGCAGTAGACCTCCGGCGAGCCGGTGTGGCGGTTCGCCCAGCGGTTGCCGATGCCGAGCACGAAGTCGCTGGCGAGCATCGTGGCGTTGCCGTAGCGGTGGCTGGTCTGCAGGCCGACCATGCCGGCCATCAGCGGGTGGTCGTCGGGGATCGCGCCCCAGCCCATCAGCGTCGGGATCACGGGGATGCCGGTCAGCTCGGCGAACGCGACCAGCAGGTCGGCCGCGTCCGCGTTGAGGATCCCGCCGCCGGCCACGATCAGCGGGCGCTCGGCGCCATCGAGCATCTCCAGCACGCGCTCGATCTGGTGCCGGTGCGCGGCGGGCTTGTAGACCGGCAGCGGCTCGTAGGTGTCGATGTCGAACTCGATCTCGGCCATCTGCACGTCGAACGGCAGGTCGATCAGCACGGGGCCCGGCCGCCCCGAGCGCATCAGGTGGAAGGCCTGCTGGAAGGCGCGCGGCACCTGCGCCGGCTCCATCACGGTGGTCGCCCACTTGGTCACCGGCTTGGCGATGGAGGCGATGTCCACCGCCTGGAAGTCTTCCTTGTGCAGCCGCGCCCGCGGCGCCTGGCCAGTGATGCAGAGAATGGGGATCGAGTCCGCCTGCGCCGAATACAGGCCGGTGATCATGTCGGTGCCGGCCGGGCCGCTGGTGCCGATGCACACGCCGATGTTGCCGGCCACGGCGCGGGTGTAGCCCTCGGCCATGTGCGAAGCACCTTCGACATGGCGGGCCAGGATGTGCCCGATGCCGCCGTGTTCGCGCATTGCACCGTACAGCGGGTTGATCGCCGCACCCGGCACGCCGAACGCCTGCGTCACGCCTTCCTTTTCCATCACCAGCACGGCGGCCATGGCGGCCTTCATCTTGGGCATCGGGGACTCCTCGGGGGACTGTGTTGCGATGGCTGCATGGTCGTGGCGGCCTGTCCTGGCGAGAATCCCAGCGTGCCGATAACGCCTATTCCCTGGCGGAATACCCCGCCCGGCCTGCGGGCTCGCTACAGTCGGTGCATGGACCGCATCACGGGCGTGCAGCTCTTCCTCCGCATCGTCGAGACCGGCAGCTTCAGCAAGGCCGCTGCCGACCTCGGCATCACCCAGCCCACCGCCACCAAGTCGGTCGCCGCCACCGAGCAGCGGCTGGGCGCGCGGCTGCTGCACCGCTCGACACGCGGCGTGACGCCCACCGAGGTCGGCGCGCTGTACTACGAAAAATGCAAGCTCATCGCCCGCGAGATGGACGCCGCCGACCACCTCGCCACGCTGCTGCAGAGCACGGTGGGCGGCACGCTGCGCATCAGCACCTCGGTGGCGTTCGGGCGGCGGGTGCTGGTGCCGCTGGTGCTGCGCTACATGCGGGCACATCCGGAGGTGACGATCGACCTGAGCTTCGACGACCGCTATGTCGATCTGGTCGCGCAGGGCGTGGACCTCGCGATCCGCATGGGCCGGCTGGCGGACTCGTCGCTCGGGGCGCGTTACCTCGGCACGAACCCGTGGGTGATGGTGGCCTCACCCGATTACCTGCGCGAGCGGGGCACGCCGCAGACCACGGCCGACCTGCCGGCGCACGCCTGCCTCGTCTACAGCAGCGTGCAGGGCGACGACCGCTGGAGCCTGACCGCACCGGACGGGCGCGAGGTGTCGGTGCCGGTGCAGGGCGCGCTGCGCTCGAACAACCTCTCGGCGGTGCTGGCGGCGGCGCGGGCGGGGATGGGGCTGGCGGTGCTGCCGTGGTATGTCGCGCACCCGTCGGTGGCGGCGGGCGCGGTGCAGCCGGTGATGACCGACCACGGCCTGCCGGCGCAGGAGGTGCATGCCGTGTTCCCGTCGCCGAAGTTCGTGCCGTCGAAGGTGACGAGCTTCATCGCGTACCTGCAGCAGGCGCTGGACGGCGCGTGGTGGGCCGCGCCGGGCGCCTGAGCGCGGCCAACGCCCAGTGCTGCTCAGCCCACCACATCCGGCCACACGGTGTGGAACCACTCGCCCGCCGGCCGGTCGGTGCGCTCATAGGTGTGCGCGCCGAAGAAGTCGCGCTGCGCCTGCAGCAGGTTGGCGGGCAGGCGCGCCGTGCGCAGGCTGTCGTAGTAGCCGAGCGAGGCGCTCATCGCCGGCACCGGAATGCCCTGCGTCACCGCGTGCGCCACCACCTCGCGCCACGCCTGCTGCGTGCGGTTGAGCAGCTCGGCGAAGTAGGGCGCCAGCATCAGGTGCGCGAGGTCCGGCTGCGTGCGGTAGGCGTCGGTGATGTGGTTCAGGAAACGCGCCCGGATGATGCAGCCGCCGCGCCAGATCGACGCCAGCCCGCCGAGGTCGATGTCCCAGCCCTTGTGCCGGCTCATCGTGCGCACGAGGTCGAGGCCCTGCGCGTAGCTGATGACCTTGGCGGCGTAGAGCGCGTCGTGGATCTTGGCCACGAGCGCGTCGCGGGCGGCCCGGTCGCCGCTCCACGCCGTGGTCGGGCCGTGCAGGATCTGGCTGGCCGCCACGCGCTGCGCCTTCTGCGACGACAGCACACGCGCCTCCACCGCCGCGTTGATGGTGCTGATCACGACCGCCTGCTCGGCGCCGTTGACGATCGTCCACTGGCCTGTGCCCTTCTGGCCGGCCTTGTCGAGGATGCGTTCGACGATGGGACGGCCGGTGTCGGGGTCGATCTGCTCCAGTGCCCGGCCGGTGATCTGGATCAGGTAGCTCTGCAGCTCGCCTTCGTTCCAGCGGTTGAAGACCTCGGCGATCTCCAGCGTCGCCATGCCCGCCGACTGCATCAGGTGGTAGGCCTCGCAGATGAGCTGCATGTCGCCGTACTCGATGCCGTTGTGGATCATCTTGACGTAGTGGCCCGCGCCGCCCGGCCCGATGTGGCGCACGCAGGGCTGGCCTTCGGCGACCGCGGCGATGCTCTCGAAGATCGGCTGCATCACCGCCCAGGTGGACGCCGGCCCGCCCGGCATGATCGCCGGCCCCTTGCGCGCGCCTTCCTCGCCGCCCGAGACCCCCGCGCCGATGAAGCGCAGCCCCAGCGGCGTCAGCCACGCATCGCGGCGCTCGGTGTCGGTGTAGAGGCTGTTGCCGCCGTCGATGACGATGTCGTCGGTCTCCAGCAGCGGGATCAGTTGTTCGATGACCGCGTCCACCGCCGCGCCGGCCTTGACCATGACCATCACCTTGCGCGGCCGCGCGAGGCTTTGTACGAACTCGGCCAGGGAGTGGGTGGCCGTCAGGCGCTTGCCCGGGTGCTGCGCCACGAACTCGTTGGTGACGGCGTTGGTGCGGTTGTAGACGCTGACATGGAAGCCGCGGCTCTCCACGTTGAGCACCAGGTTCTGGCCCATTACCGCCAGGCCGATGAGGCCAAAATCGTTGCGCTGGTCTGTCATCGCATCACCGCCTGCCGCTGTTCATGTGGAAGTGCGCAGGGTAGCGGCCCAGGTCGCCGCGGTCCAGCGACGAGACCGACGGCGTGATCGGCTTGCCCGCGATCAAGCCCGGGCCAGTTGTGCCAGCAGGTCCGCGACATGTTCGGCTGACGGAAGGTCCACCGTGCGGAACGCCAGCCGCGCCTGGCGGTCGAACAGGAATACCTGGGTCGAGTGGCTGCTGTTCGGGCGGGCCTGTCCGCGCAGGAAGCTCGCCAGCGGCTCCACATCGTCAAGCCCCGGAGCGGCGGCCGACCAGCACTGCGGCCGGCCGAATCGGTCGAGCCAGGCGTCCAGGGCTTTCGGGTCATCCCCCAGCGGGTCGACGCTCAGCGACAGCAGTCTGATGTCCTTGGCGCGGATCCGACCGGCCACATCGGCGAACACCGCACCCTGGACCGGGCAGGTGCTGGAGCAGCCGGTGAACATGAGCTGCACCGCGGTGACCTGCCCCTGGAGCCGGGTTGTCAGGCGGGCGCGCCGGCCACGGTGGTCGGTCAGCAGCCAGTCCGGTGGGGGTTGCCGTGGCACCACCAGTCCACGTGGTGCAGGTGTCGGACTGCCAAGACCGAGGCCGGAGAACGTGCTGCCCCCCAGGGCGAACAGGACTGACCGCCGGCCCAGTCGCCCGCCCGGGCCTCCGCTTGGCGCCACGGTCATGATTTGACAGAAAAAGACTTGACGAAGAACACGACGTCCCGGATTTGTTCGTCCGTCAATTCCTCGCCCCACGGCGGCATCTTGTCCGAACGGCCGATGGCTTCGCCGCCTTTGCGCACGATGAGTTCGACGTAGTCCGCGTTCTTGTCCGTGGCGCGCAGATTGGCGGGTCGGGGGTTGTACAGGCGCGCCGTCCGCCCGTTGCCGTCAGCGTTGATGCCGTGGCAGGTGACGCAGTAGTTGGCATAGACCAGCCCGCCGCGGAAGATCGCGGTGTCAGGGGAGTTCTTCGGACTCGCGGCTCCGAGGGTGATGGGCTCTGGTGAGGCCGAGACGGCCATGGGCCATCCCGCGCAGGCGATCAGGGCCATGACCGACCCGATCCAGCACGGTGCACGGCGTGGTGCGCCGCTCATTTTTCAACCTCGATCACCATGGCCATGTCAGGGTGGATGGCGCATTCCACCTCGATCGTGCCCGCCTTGTCGAAGGTGACACTCTTGGCGCCGCCTTGCGGGTAGCTGCCCAGGTCGAAATTCTTCGCATCCGACAGGGAGAACACGTTGTGCGAAAAGGGGTCTTCGTTGAGGAATTTCACGGAATCCCCGACCTTGACCTTGAGCTTCTTGACGCTGAACGCCTTGCCTTTCTGGGAGACGGTCTGCTCGGCGGCCAGGGCGGTGCCGTGTGCCGAGGCCAGCACTGCGGCCAGCAGGCAGAGGCCCAGGGTGCTGATGTGGCGAGGGGGGGTCAAATCATGTCGAGGCATGCTCAGTCTCCGGTTCGCACATGGGCGAGGGTCTTCGTGGTGGGGGCTGCCTTGTGCGGCAGGGGGAGTGCCTGGGGCAGGCGTGGCAGGGTGACATGCGGCCCCTGGCCGTTCAGGGCGGTCATGAAGGCCACGAGATCCTCTTTTTCCAACGGACTCAGGTGCAGCGGCCGGATGTCCTTCGAGAGGTTGCGCTTGTCATCGCCCCCTCGGTCGTAGTGCTCCACCACATCCATCAGCGTGGGGGCCGAGCCGTCATGGAAGTAAGGCGCTGTCAGTGCCACGTCCCGCAGCGTCGGCGTCTTGAACGCACCTTTCAGGACGGCCAGGGCACGCACCTTGAAGCGGCCCGTGTCCGGCGAGCCTTCCGCCTGGGTTATGCCGATGTTGTGGAAGCCGTTGTCGGTGAAGTTGGCACCAGAGTGGCAGACCGCACAGTTGCCACGCGCCGGATCCTTGAACACCTGGTAGCCACGCCATTCCTGCACCGTCAGCGCCTGTCGATCCCCTTCGAGCCAGCGGTCGAAGCGCGAATTGGTCGAGACGACTGTCCGCTGGAATGTCGCCAGCGCCTTGGCGACGATGTCCTCGCTGATGGGTTCGCCAGGGAAGGCCTTGTCGAACATCTCCCGATAGCCCGGCACCGATTCCATCATGCGGACCATCTCCTTCAGATCGGTCTTCATCTCTTCAGGGGTCTTCATCGGACCGAGGGCCTGCTCTTCCAGTGACCTCTTGCGGCCATCCCACATGAACTGGGTGTTGTAGGCCATGTTGACGATGGTGGGCGTTGCACGGTTGAGCACGGTGCCATTGATGCCAATGCCGGTCTTCAGGCCATCCGACCAGCCCAGCGAGGGGTTGTGGCACGAGGCACAGGAGATGGTGCCGTTGGCCGACAGACGCGGGTCGAAGAACAGGATCTTGCCCAGTTCGGCCTTGGCCGGGGTGATGGGGTTGCCGGCGACGATGGGCAGGGGCGGCAGAAGCCATGCCTTGTCGGCGTCGGTGGCGGCCGGCAAGGTCTGGTCGCTGGCAATGGCCGCGAAACTGACCAGACTGACCAGGCTGACCATGCGCAGCAGCGGTGTGGAGTTGACGGGTCCGGTGGAGGGCTTGCGGCGCAGGAGCATGGATGTCGTTGTCTGGTGGTGTGAGGGTGCGCATCGGCGCAACTGAGGTGCCTATCGGTCAATAAGCCACCAGCTTTAGAGCGGCTAACACAACCTGCGCAGAGTCCGCAGACAGATGATGGAACAGGCCAGGGACAAAAGAGCCACATGGGTGGTGATGCTGCGCTCGAAGCGCACCCGGAGCTTGCCGAAGGCCGCCAGCCACGCATGCGTGCGCTCGACCACCCAGCGGTGACGGCCCAGACGCTCCTTGCTCTCGATGCCCTTGCGGGCGATGCGCACCCGGATGCCCCGCCGCCTGAGATGCTGGCGACAGCGTTTGCAGTCGTAGGCCTTGTCCGCATGGAGCTTGTCGGGCCAGCGCCGGGGCCTGCCGGGCTTGCCCTTGATCGCTGGCAGCGCATCGATCATCTCCTCGAACACCACCGAGTCATGCCGGTTCGCGCCCGTGACGCAGAACATCACCGGCGTGCCGTTGGCGTCAGTCAGCACATGGCGCTTGGAGCCGAGTTTGCCCCTGTCGGTCGGGTTCGGCCCAGTGTGCGGCCCCCCCGGGGGCTGGCCACGCTGGAGCCATCGATGCACATGCGGCTGTAGTCGAGCGCGTCGTTGCGCCTGAGATGCTCCAGCAGCAGCATGTGCAGCCCGTGCCACACACCCGCCTCGTGCCACTGCTGGAGTCGTCGCCAGCACGTCATGCCGCTGCCCCAGCCCAGCGCTTGAGGCAGCTCTTCCCATGGGATGCCCGTTCGCAGGACGTACACGATGCCGTTGAGCGCGAGTTCGTCGGCAATACGGGGGCGCCCTCCGCGAGGACTGGCGGGCTTGGGCTCTGGCAGCAGCGGGCGGATGTGTTCCCACAACTCCGCACTGATTTCTTGCTGTTTCATCCCCTCAGCATCGCTCGGATCTGACGTGACGGGTGTTTGGTTTTGTTAGCCGCTCTTAGGCAATTGATGGCGGCGTCAAGGTGCTGTGCGTGCCTACATTCCTGCCCGGCGATGTCGATATCAGCGATGGCAATGTCAGCGATGGCGATGGCCAGTGCGCTACGCACGCAGGTCTGGTGCAGGTACAGCTGCTTCTGAATACCCTACGGAAAACAAGACATGCATTTCGCCTCAACGGCAGATCGTCTGGCAGCACGGTCTGCAGGTCGTCGGGACGGTTTCTTCGCTCACCACGGTCTCTGGGCGCCCGGTGTGCGGCTGTTTCGGGTGTTGAGCTTTCGCTCCAAGTCGATCCTGATTTCGGTGCTGTTCCTGATTCCGCTGGTGCTGCTGAGCACGGTCTATCTGCGCCAGGTGGCGGACAAGATGTCCTTGACCGAGCGGGAACGGATCGGGCTGGCCTACGCGCGCGAGGTGCTCGCGCTGCTGCCGTTGATGCAACAGCAGCGGCGACAGCGCATTGCGCTGGCGGGTTCCGATGCGCTGGGCGAGGAGGTCAAGGCCGTGGGCGAGGGCATTGCCCGTCAGCGGGAGCGCATCGCCGCCCTGGACGCCGTGCACGGCGAGCAGTTGCGCTCCACGGAAGCCCTGGGGGTGCTGCAGGCCAACCTCGACAAGGCCGCACCGAAAGCGGGCATGAACCCGCTGGCGATCCACAAGCGCCAGACACAGGCGGTCGAGGCCGCGCTGAACCTGCTGGCGCGTGCCGTGGATGGTGGCGGTCTCGCGATGGACCCTGAACTGGTGCCGCACTACCTGATCGCGGTGGGGCTGATCGATTTGCCGCGGATGGTCGAGTCCTCGCTGGCGCTGGCCGACCTGGCCCTCGCCATGGCGGTCCGCGAGGGAAGTCCGTCGGGCGCCACCCCGATGGTGTTGCCCCAGCGTGCCGTCGGCGTGCAGCTGGATGCCCAGGTTCGGCAGGCGCTCGACAACATCGGCGCCCTGCATCCGCCGCTCGTGCAGCGCCTGGCCTATGCCCCGGTCCAGGAAAGTCTGGACAAGCTGCAGAACCTGGTGGCCGCCGCGGGCGAAGCGGGTTGGACGGCTGACCAGCAGTCGGCATTGCTGGCCGCACGGCAGACCGTGTCCGATCGCTCTGCCGCGCTGCAGACCGCCGTCCAGGCGGAACTCGATGCGCTGATCCAGGCGCGTGTCCGCAGCATGGTGGTCGAGCGCACGCTGATCCTGGCCGTGACGGCGGTGAGCCTGCTGCTGGTGGCCTACATGTTCGTTGCATTTTCCTTTGTGGTCCAAGGCGGGCTGGGCGAGGTGCGGCGGCACCTGCGCGCCATGACCGACGGGGACTTGACCACCGTTCCGCGTCCTTGGGGCAAGGACGAAGCGGCTTCGCTGATGGGAACCTTGAGCGAAATGCAGAGCGCCCTGCGCGCGATCGTCCAGCAGGTTCGCCAATCGTCAGAAGGCATCGTGAGCGATGGTCAGCGGATCGCGACCCGCGCAGCGGAGTTGACGGGCCATGTCGAGCAGACCGGTGCATCGCTACAGCGATCGGCCAGTGCCATGGACCAGATCGGGCGCACCGTGCGCGAAACGGCCGACCATGCGCTGCAGGCGACCGACATCGGGCGTCTGAATGTCGAGGCTGCCGAGCGGGGCGGGCGTGTGATCGAGCAGGTGGTCTCGACGATGCACGACATCCATGCGTCGTCGAGACAGATCGGTGAAATCATCGGCGTGATCGACGGCATCGCCTTCCAGACCAACATCCTGGCGCTCAACGCGGCGGTGGAGGCTGCCCGCGCCGGTGAGGCGGGCCGAGGGTTTGCCGTGGTGGCCTCCGAGGTGCGCTCGCTGGCCCAGCGCAGCGCGGGTGCGGCACGGGAAATCAAGACGCTGGTCGGCCAGAGCGTGGAGCGGGTCAATGCCGGTGCCGGTGTGGTGCAGCATGCCGGTAGCGCGATGGGCGACATCGTCGAGGCCTCCCGGCGGGTGAACACCCTGCTGGAAGGGATTGCCGTCGGCACCCGCGCGCAGGCGCAGAGCGTCATGGATGTCGGTCAGTCCGTGATCGAACTCGACCGGGTGACCCAGCAGGACCACCGTCTGGTCCGGGAGACGAGCACGGCCGCCGATGCCTTGAAGGTGCAGGCCCTGCTGTTGGCTGAACAGGTGTCCAGGTTCCGCTTCCCGGGTTGAGTGGCGCAACGGGCGCATCGGCATGCGCCGCCCACCATGTCTGGCTCAGCCGCACTCGGCCGCGAGGCGGCGCACCACGAGCTGGCGCAGCTCCTCGTCGTCCTCGAACTTCAGATCGTGCACGCCCAGCAGCAGCGTGCCGCCGGCGCGCAGCAAGGGGCGTTGCACCACACCGCCGCACAAGCCCACCAGTTGCTGGATGGCTTCCCGCAGGGGCGGGGTGCCGTCGGCCTTGTGGGTGGTGTGGGTGGTGTGGGCGATCCGGGCGTAGAGCGCCCGCTTCTGCAGGCTCTGGACCGAGCGCGGAAAGCGCTGCTCGATCTTCTCGCGCACGCTGTCCACCGTGACGCTGCTGCCCAGCACCGAGACGACCTGGCTGACAAACCGCGCCGCGTCGATCTCGCGGGCCAGCAGCAGCTGCTCAGCGTAGTCGAGCAGCGCCACGTCCGTCCCGAAATGGCGGCCCATGAACTCGGTGCGCAGGCGTTCGGCCAAGACCGGGGCCTCCGCGAACTGCTGGTGCTGCAACAGGTGGAGCCGGAACTCGTCGCCCATCTGCCCCGACAGCCGCTCCAGCCGTGCATGGAGACTGCGGATCTCGGGAAAGAAGCCGGCGGCGAGTTTCCAGCGTTCCGCCAGCGGATCGGGGCTGTCGTCGTCTGGTGTGGCAGGGGCTGGGACAGGCGTGTGGTGCCCGAGCAGCGTGGCGTCGTAGGCCTGCCGGCGCACGGGGTCGGACAGCACATCGTGGGCGATGTTGATGCGCTGGATCCGCTCGATGGCGTCCGGGGCCGGGTTGCGGTCAGGGTGGTACAGCGACGCCAGCGCCCGGTAGGCGGCCTTGACGACCACGGGCTCGGCATGGCGTGCCAGGCCCAAGGTCTGGTAATGGTCGGGAGCGGCCGGTGGGACGGATGGGGGATGGCTGGACATGGGCCCCGCATGGTAACGAGTTGTCCAGCCGATCGGCTTCATGCCCGCTTGGGTGGGTGGTGGCGTGGCATCGCGTGGGTCAGTGTTTCAGTTCGGACATCAATGCCCGCCCGAGAACGACTTCGAGGCCTCCACCGACTCCGCCGTCGTGTCCCCCCGGCCGCCGTTGAAGTACAGGTTCAGCACCACCGCCGAGATCGAGGTCAGCAGGATGCCGGACTCCAGCAGCGGGTGCAGGCCGTGCGCCATCTGCTGCGTCCAGCGCGGCGCGACCAGCGGCACCAGACCGAAGCCGATCGAGATGGCCACGATGTAGAGGTTGTGCTGGTTGCGCTTGAAATCGACGTTCGAGAGGATGCGGATGCCGGTGGCGGCGACCATGCCGAACATCACCAGCCCGGCGCCGCCGAGCACGAAGGTCGGCACCGACTCGACCAGCGCGGCCATCTTCGGCAGCATCCCCAGCACCAGCATGATCACGCCCGCGGCCACGCAAACCCAGCGGCTCTTCACGCCCGTCACGCCCACCAGCCCGACGTTCTGCGAGAAGCTGGTGTAGGGGAAGGTGTTGAAGATGCCGCCGATGACGGTACCCAGGCCGTCGACGCGCAGACCGGCCGACAGTTCCTGCTGGCTGACCCGCTTGCCGGTGATGTCACCCAGCGCCAGGAACATGCCCGTGCTTTCGATCATCACGACGATCATCACCAGCGTCATGGTCAGCACCATCACCAGATCAAACGTCGGCATGCCGAAGGCAAAGGGCGTGACGAACTCGAACCAGCTCGCCTTGGCGACCTTGTCGAAGCCCATCTTGCCCATTGCCACCGCGACGACGCAGCCGGCGACGATGCCCAGCAGGACCGAGATGTTGCCGATGAAGCCGCGGGCGAACTTGGCCAGCGCCAGGATCACCGCCAGCACGAAGGCGGCGATGGCGAGGTTGTCGAGCGCGCCGTACTTCGGGTTGTCGGCCATCGGGATCGGGCCGAGCTTGATCGGGGCGGAGGCCGCCTCCGCCGTGGCCTTGGCCACATCGACCATCGCCACCAGCTTGGGCACGTCCACGCTCTGCGCCAGGTTGGCCGGCCCGCCCAGCGCCCAGCCCACGCCGACCCGCATCAGGCTGATGCCGATGATGGCGATGATGGTGCCGGTGACCACGGGCGGGAAAAAGCGCAGCAGCCGGCTCATCAGCGGCGCGATCAGCAGCGAGATCAGCCCCGCACCGATGATGGCGCCGAAGATCGCCCGCGCCCCGTCGACCCCGCCGCCGGCATTGGCCATCGCCACCATCGGCCCGACGGCCGCGAAGGTCACGCCCATCATCACCGGCAGCTTGATGCCGAAATGGCGCCCGAAGCCCAGCGACTGGATCAGCGTCACCAGACCGCAGCAGAACAGGTCGGCCGAGATCAGCAGCGCGACCTGCTCGGGCGTGAGCTTGAGGGCGCGCCCGATGATGAGTGGCACGGCGACCGCGCCGGCATACATCACCAGCACATGCTGCAGGCCCAGGGCGGCCAGACGGCCGGTGGGCAGTTTCTCGTCCACCGGGTGGACTGTGGTTGTTGACATGGTGTTTGTCTCCTCGTGTCGTTCGGGCATGCGGCGGCCGCACCGGGCGCCCGAGGCCCGGCAGGTCAGGGAAATTCAGGGGGAAGCGGAGAAAGGGGCGTTCGTGCGGTTCAGGGTGCCGTGGGGGCGCCGGCCTCGAACCAGCGCTTGATCAGCGCACGCTCGTCCTCGGTGATCTGGGTGGCGTTGTTCATCGGCATCAGCTTGAGCACCGAGGCCTGCTGGAAGACCGCCTGGGCATGCTGCCGGATCAGCTCCGGCGTGTGCAGCGCGACGTTCTTGCTCTGCACCTGCGCGTTGTGGCACATCGTGCAGCGCTGGTCGATGACCGCCTTGACCTCGGCGAAGGAGACCGGCTTGGCGGCAGCGGCCTGTGCAGCGGCACTCGGCGGCGGCGGCGCCAGCCAGATCGCCAGACCCAGCAGCACCAGCGTGCCGGCGACCGCGTGTTCCCACGGCGTGCGCTTGCCCAGCACATGCGCCTTGTGGCGCGCGACGAAGCTGTGGCGGATCAGCGCGCCGGCCAGCATCAGCAGCACCAGCACCAGCCAGTTGTTCGGACCCTGGTAGAGCCAGCCGTAGTGGTTGGAGATCATCGCGATCAGCACCGGCAGCGTGAAATAGGTGTTGTGCACGCTGCGCTGCTTGCCGCGCTTGCCGTGGACCGGGTCCGGCGTCTCGCCGGCACGCAGCGAGGCCACCACCTTGCGCTGGCCGGGGATGATCCAGAAGAACACGTTGGCGCTCATCGCGGTGGCCAGCATCGCGCCGACCAGCAGGAAGGCCGCACGGCCCGCGAAGAGCTGGCAGGCCAGCCAGGACGCGAACACCACGAAGACGAAGACGCAGGTGCCGACGACGATGTCGCCGTTCTTCCTCTGGCCGAGCGTGCGGCAGATGCCGTCGTAGATCAGCCAGAACGCTGCCAGGAAACCCAGCGCCGCGCCGATGGCCGCACCCGGCGTCCAGTCGAACACCGTCTTGTCGACCAGGAAGGTGCCGGCGTTGTAGAGATAGAGCGTGGTGAACAGCCCGAAGCCGGTCAGCCAGGTGGAATAGCTTTCCCAGTAGGACCAGTGCAGGTTCTGTGGCAGCGGCAGCCAGCGCGGCGCCACCATGTATTTGTTGGAGTGGTAGAAGCCGCCGCCGTGGACCGCCCACATCTCGCCGTCGACCCCCTTCTTCTTCAGGTCGTCATGGGTGGGCGGCGAGAGGCTGTTGTCCAGCATCACGAAGTAGAACGACGCGCCGATCCAGGCGATGGCGGTGATGACATGGGCCCAGCGCAGCAGCAGGTTGAGCCAGTCGAACAGGTAGGTGGTATCCATGGATTTCCTCAGCAGGCGGACGACACAGTGCCGGTGCAGGCATCGTGCCATCCCCTCACCACAGCGGGCTCTGTGAGGAGCAGACGTCGCAACCGCGCATGAAAGCGGGGCTCCGCGGCGACGTGTTCAAAGTGTATACAGTTCTGTGCACCAAAAAGATGCGGGATTTCCCGTGCCCGGAAGCCCGAGCCGCCAGGCTGGATCAGGAGCCTCGGTAGGTCGAATACGCCCACGGGCTCGCCAGCAGCGGCACGTGGTAATGCCCCGCCGCATCGGCGATGCCAAAGTCGAGCGGCACCTCGTCGAGGAAGGCCGGCTCCGGCAGCACCACGCCGCGCGCCCGGAAGTACGCTGCCACCGCGAACACCAGCCGGTAGCGCCCGACCGCCATCTCCTGTGCGTTCAGCAGCGGCCCGCCATCATTGCGGCCGTCGTGGTTCAGGTGCAAAGTCTTGATGATCTCGACACGGTCAGCGTGGATGCGCTCCAGGCGGACGGCCATGCCCGCGGCAGGGCAGCCGTTCATCGTGTCGAGTACGTGGGTGCTGAGGTGGCCCATTCGTGTCCTTTCGAGGGTGTTGCCAAGGGAGTCGGCGAGGGTATTTGCAGTGGCGGACAAAGTGTATACACTTTGGCATACACGTCAACCAACCCGCTGACATGACCACCACACCGCTTCCTCTTCCCCGGTATCCCCGCGACCTGCTCGGCCATGGCCGCCACCCGCCACACGCCCAGTGGCCCGGCCAGGCCCGGGTCGCCGTGCAGTTCGTGCTGAACTACGAGGAGGGCGGCGAGAACTCGGTGCTGCACGGCGACGCCGGCAGCGAGCAGTTCCTCTCCGAGATGTTCAACCCGCCTGCCTTCGCGGCGCGTCACCTGAGCATGGAGGGCATCTACGAATACGGGGCGCGCGTCGGCGTCTGGCGCATCCTGCGCGAGTTCGAGCGGCGCGGCCTGCCGCTGACCATCTTCGGCGTGTCGAGCGCGCTGCAGCGCTCGCCCGAGGTGACGGCGGCGTTCCGCGAGCTGGGCCACGAGATCGCCTGCCACGGCCTGAAGTGGATCCACTACCAGAACATCGACGCCGACGCCGAGCGCGCCCACCTGGACGAGGCGATGGCGATCATCGAGCGGCTGACCGGCGAGCGCGCGCTCGGCTGGTACACCGGCCGCGACAGCCCCAACACCCGCCGCCTGGTGGCCGACTTCGGTGGCTTCGCCTACGACAGCGACTACTACGGCGATGACCTGCCGTTCTGGCTGCAGGTGAAGAAGACCGACGGCACGCTGGCGCCGCACCTGGTGGTGCCGTACACGCTCGACTGCAACGACATGCGCTTCGCGCTGCCGCAGGGCTACAGCCACGGCGACGAGTTCTTCCAGTACCTGCGCGACGCCTTCGATGTCCATTACGCCGAAGGCGACGAGCGGCCATCGATGATGAGCATCGGCATGCACTGCCGGCTGCTCGGCCGGCCGGGGCGGATGCGGGCGCTGCAGCGTTTCCTCGACCATGTGCAGGCGCATGACCGCGTCTGGGTCTGCCGCCGCATCGACATCGCTCGCCACTGGCAGCAGGTGCATCCCTTCAACGCCGACACCGCCTTCGTGTGGGAATGACGCCATGTCCTTGACGATCGAACAACTCAACGCCGCCACCCCCGCCGACTTCGTCGCGCTGCTGGACGGCACCTACGAGCACTCGCCGTGGATCGCCGAACGGGCCGCCGCGCTGCGCCCGTTCACGGGCCTCGCGCACCTGAAACATGCGCTGGTCCGCGTCGTGCGCGAGGCGGGCACCGAGCCGCAGCTCGCGCTGATCCGCGCCCACCCGGAGCTGGCCGGCAAGGCGATGGTGTCGAAGACGCTCACCGCCGAGTCCACCAACGAACAGGGCAAGGCGGGCCTGACCGACTGCACGCCGGCCGAGTTCGCGCAGCTCCTGCAGCTCAACGCCGACTACAACGCGAAGTTCGGCTTCCCCTTCATCCTGGCCGTGCGCGGGCCGCGTGGCCTGGGGCTGGGACGGCACGAGATCATCGCCACTTTCGCCCGTCGCCTGGGCAACCCGGTGGATGTCGAGCGCGACGAGTGCCTGCGCAACATCCACCGCATCGCCGAGATCCGCCTGAACGACAAGTTCGGCGTGTCGCCCGACCTCGGCAACCGGGTGTGGGACTGGGCCGAGAAGCTCGCGCAGCACAGCGACCCCGGCTACGCCGAGCGCGGCGAGCTGACCGTCACCTACCTGACCGACGCGCACCGGGCCTGTGCGCAGCGGCTGTCGCACTGGATGAAGGCCGACTGCGGCTTCGACGACGTGGAGATCGACGCGGTGGGCAATGTCGTCGGCGTCTACCACGGCACCGATAGCGCCGCACCGCGCCTGCTCACTGGCAGCCACTACGACACGGTGCGCAACGGTGGCAAGTACGACGGCCGCCTGGGCATCCTGGTGCCGATGGCCGTGGTGGCGGAACTGCACCGCGCCGGGCGGCGGCTGCCGTTTGGCATCGAGGTGGTCGGCTTCGCGGAGGAAGAGGGCCAGCGCTACAAGGCGACCTTCCTCGGCTCGGGGGCGCTGGTCGGGCAGTTCGACCCGGCGTGGCTCGACCAGACGGACGCGGACGGGGTGACGATGCGCGCCGCGATGCAGCACGCGGGGCTGTGCCTCGATGACATTCCGGCGCTGCGGCGTGACCCGGCGCGTTACCTCGGCTTCGTGGAGGTCCACATCGAACAGGGGCCGGTGCTCAACGAGCTGGACCTGCCGCTGGGTGTGGTCACCTCGATCAACGGCAGCGTGCGCTTCGTCGGCGAGGTCACCGGCATGGCCAGCCACGCCGGCACGACGCCGATGAACCGCCGCCGCGACGCCGCGCTGGCGGTGGCCGAGCTGGCGCTGTTCGTCGAGCGGCGCGCGGCGGCGGTGCCCGATGTGGTCGGCACGGTCGGCATCCTGGAGGTGCCCAACGGCTCGATCAACGTCGTGCCCGGCCGCTGCCGCTTCAGCCTCGACCTGCGCGCCACGACCGACGCGGCGCGGGACGCCTGCCTGCACGACGTGCGCACCGAGCTGGCGGCGATCTGCCAGCGGCGCGGCGTGGCCGTGGCGCTCGACGAGACGATGCGCGCCTCGGCGGCGCCGAGCGATCCGGCGTGGCAGGCGCGCTGGGAGCGGGCGGTGGCGGCGACCGGCCTGCCCGTGCACCGCCTGCCGAGCGGCGCTGGCCACGACGCCATGAAGCTCCACGAGGTCATGCCGCAGGCGATGCTGTTCGTGCGCGGCCTGAACGCCGGCATCAGCCACAACCCCCTCGAATCCACCACCAACGACGACACCGAACTGGCCGTGCGCGCCTTCGCCGACCTGCTCGAACAACTCAACACGGAGCACTCCGCATGACCACCGCCCCCAACCGCTTCGCCCAGCTTGACGCCTGGGTCGACGCCCATTTCGACGACGAGGTGCGTTTCCTGCAGGCATTGGTGCAGGTGCCCACCGACACCCCGCCCGGCAACAACGCCCCGCACGCCGAGCGCACCGCCGAGCTGCTCGCTGGCTTCGGCTTCGATGCCGAGAAGCACGCGGTCCCCGCGCAGGAGGTCCGCGACTACGGGCTGGAGTCGATCACCAACCTGATCGTGCGCCGCGCCTACGACGCTGGCGGCCCTGTCATCGCGCTGAACGCCCACGGCGACGTGGTCCCACCCGGCGAAGGCTGGACCCACGACCCCTACGGCGGCGAGATCGTCGACGGCAAGCTCTATGGCCGCGCCTCGGCGGTGAGCAAGTGCGACTTCGCGACCTTCACCTTCGCCACCCGCGCCATCGAGGCGCTGCGCGCGCAGGGCGAGGTGGCGCTGAAAGGCGGCGTGGAGCTGCATTTCACCTACGACGAGGAATTCGGCGGGGAACTCGGCCCGGGCTGGCTGCTGAAACACGGCCTGACGAAACCGGACTACGAGATCGCCGCCGGCTTCAGCTACCAGATCGTCACGGCGCACAACGGCTGCCTGCAGATGGAGGTCACCGTCCACGGCGTGATGGCGCACGCGGCGATCCCCGAGAGCGGCGTCGATGCGCTGCAGGGCGCGGTGGCGATCCTGAACGCGCTGTACGCCGAGAACGCGCGCTACAAGGCGACGATCCGCTCGAAGGTGCCGGGCATCGACTACCCGTACATCAACGTCGGCCTGATCCAGGGCGGCACCAACACCAACGTCATCCCCGGCAAGGTGGTGCTCAAGCTCGACCGCCGCATGATCCCCGAGGAACACTCGGCCGAGGTCGAGGCCGACATCCGCCGCGTCATCACCGAGGCGGCTTTGATCCGGCCGGGTGTGTCGGTGGACATCCGCCGCCTGCTGATGGCGCACGCGCTGCAGCCGCTGCCGGGCAACCAGCCGCTGGTGGACGCGCTGTCGACACACGGCGCAGCGGTCTTCGGCGAGGAGATCCCCGTGTCGGGCACGCCGCTCTACACCGACGTGCGCCTGTACTGCGAGCGCGGCATCCCGGCGGTGATCTACGGCGCCGGGCCGCGCACGGTGCGCGAGTCCAACGCCAAGCGGGCGGATGAGCATCTGGTGCTGGAGGATCTGCGGCGGGCGACGAAGGTGGTGGCGCGGACGTTGCTGGAGATGCTGGGCGCCGCGTGAGGATCTGTCCGCCATGCCGCCCACCAGCCACATCCTCGTCGTCAGCGACGACCTCCCCCGGCGCGACCAGATCGTCGCGGACCTGAACGCCGTCGCCCGGCCGGACGATCCGGTGTCCCTGATCGCCTTCGCCAGCGACCCGGGCGAGGCGGCGCTGGACGCCGTGCGCCGCGACGGGGACTTGCACATCGTGCTGATCGACCACCACGACGACGCCGACCGCGGCGCGGTCCAGCTCGCCAAGGCCATCGCCCACCTGCGCCCGGAGCTGTCGCTCTACCTGATGCTGGAGGACGACGACACCAAGCTGCTGGTGGAGGAGCTGGCCGGCGACGCGGTGGACGGCTATTTCTTCCGCAGCGAGACCGACCACGCCGGCTGGCGGCGCATCCTCGCGGCCGAGGTGGCCGAGACCGCCGCCACGCCGTTCTACGACCAGCTCCGCCGCTACGTCGCGCAGGCCAAGGACAGCTGGCACACCCCCGGCCATGCGGGTGGCGACTCCTACAAGGCCAGTCCCTGGGTCGGCGACTTCCACGCCTTCGTGGGCGAGCAGATGCTGCGCGCCGACCTGTCGGTGTCGGTGCCGATGCTGGACTCGCTGCTGCACCCGACCGGCGTGATCGCGCAGGCGCAGCGGCTGGCCGCGCAGGCCTTCGGTGCGCGCAAGACCTACTTCGCCACCAACGGCACCTCCACCTCGAACAAGGTCATCTTCCAGACGCTGCTCGCCCCCGGCGACACGCTGCTGCTGGACCGCAACTGCCACAAGTCGGTGCACCACGGCGTCATCCTGTCGGGCGCGCGGCCTGTCTACCTGGACTCGTCCGTGAACGCGCGTCACGGGCTGTTCGGACCGGTGCCGCGGGCGCGCGTGCTGCAGGCGATCGCCGACCACCCGGACGCGAAGGTGCTGATCCTGACGAGCTGCACCTACGACGGCCTGCGCTACGACCTGGCGCCGATCATCGCCGCGGCGCACGCGGCCGGAATCAAGGTCATCGTCGATGAAGCCTGGTACGGCCACGCCCGGTTCCACCCCACGCTGCGCCCGACGGCGCTGGAGGCCGGCGCCGACTACGTGACGCAGAGCACCCACAAGGTGCTGTCCGCGTTCTCGCAGGCCAGCATGATCCATGTGAACGACCCGGACTTCGACGAGCACCTGTTCCGCGAGAACTTCAACATGCACGCGTCCACCAGTCCGCAATACGGCCTGATCGCCAGCCTCGACGTGGCGCGCAAGCAGGCGGTGATGGAGGGCTACACGCTGCTCGATCGCTCGCTGAAGTTCGCCGCCGAGCTGCGCGAGAAGATCAACGCGACGGGGGCATTCCGGGTGCTGGGGCTGGACGAGCTGCTGTCCGACGAGGTGCGCGGCGATGGCATCCGGCTCGACCCGACCAAGCTGACGATCGACATCTCGGCCTCCGGCTGGGGCGCGGACGAGCTGCGCGACGAGCTGATCGAGCGCTTCAACCTCCAGATCGAGAAGAACACGCACAGCACGATCACGCTGCTGCTGACCATCGGCACGACGCGCAGCAAGGTGTCGCGGCTGTTCGACGCGATGCTCCGCCTGGCCAAGCAGGCGCAGAAGGAGCGCCGCACGCCGCGCCCGACCACGCGGCTGCCGAAGATCCCGCATTTCACGCGCCTGGCTTGCCTGCCGCGCGATGCGTTCTACGAGGCGGGCGAGCGGCTGCCGCTGCTGGACGACGCGGGCCAGCCGAATGCGGCGCTGGTCGGGCGCGTCTGCTGTGACCAGATCGTGCCCCGTACCCGCCGGGGATTCCGGTGCTGGTGCCGGGGCAGGTGATCGACGCGGCCATCCTCGGCTACCTGGTCCGTTTGCTGCAGACGCAGCGGTCGATCGAGCTGCACGGGCTTGCCACGCACGACGGCGAGCTGCACCTGCGGGTGCTGACCGGGCCGGAGCTGGCGGCGCTGCGGCCGCTGGACTGAAGACGCAACGGGCGGTGCATTCTCCGCTGGCCCTGGCGCCGCCGGTGCCTGTTCAGTCCTCGTGGTGCGGCGCCGTCGAACCGAGGAGGCTGGCCAGATCGGCCAGCGCGATGTCGGTGAGCGACAGGCCACTGCCGACCATCAGCGCGGCCGTGGAAACGCCGAGCGCGCGGTGCCAGACCTTGGTGGGCAGCGTGCGCGGCGACAGGCGACCCGTCAGCAGACGCGCCGCGATGTCGAGCAGGCGGATGCTGCGTGAATACACGGACGCGAGGCGCTGGTCGTCCTGGATGAGCCCGCACAAGGCCTGCATGGGCCAGGCCCGCCACAGCCGCGTGCGCCAGGCAGCCGCCTGGCGCAGGTGCTCTCGGGCCACCTCGCGGTGTCCAGCGGCCAGTGCGCGGTGGGCGACCTCCAGACAGTAGTGCCGGCGCAGCAGGGCGATTTCCGGATCGTGTGCGGCGGACGGACCGAAGGTGTCGTCGTACCAGGCCAGCTTGCTGCGCTCGAAGCGGTAGGCACCCGCGCCAGTGGCGAGGTGGGCCTGGGTCAGCGGCTGGTTGCCGGCGGCGCGGTCGTACTTGATGGCCAGCGGCACACCGATCAGGTTGAACGCAAACGCCCGGGCCAGGGCCGAGAAGAACCGCAGGTCACTGGCGTTGCGGTACTGGACCGGAAACGGACCGGCCACCTCCACCGCATGGCGAGTGCACACCGTTGCCGGCAACCAGTTGAGATACCCCCAGCGCATGTGCTGCAGCACCGAGCCGTGGTAGACCAGCGCCTTGGGCCGCCCCAGGCTGGCCAGTATGTCCCGGCCCCAGTCGTCGACCAATTCGGCATTTTCGAAAATTCTCAAATAATCGTCGTCGCTGTCAGCCGGTAATTCCAGCGAGCGGGAGCCGATGGAGCGCGCAAACCCCAGGTAAATATGGCGAATGTCGTGGCGGCTGTGGTGAATCGGGGTGGATCCGTCGCCCAGGTCTTCGTGGGATTCCGTGGCCACCCAGTGCTGATCGGGGTGTGCGCGCAAAAAGGCGGTGGTCAGCGCCAGAAACCCCGGCCGCCACTCGTCATCGGAGTCCATGAAGGCGATGAAGCGGCCTCTGGCCTGCTGGATGCCGGTATTGCGCGCGGCGGCCACGCCCTGATTGGCCTGGCGGATGAAGCGGATCCTCGGGTCGAGGCCGGTCAGGCGCTCGATGGTGCCGTCGGTGGAGCCGTCGTCGATGACAAGCAACTCCCAGTCCCGGTGGGCACGCTCTAAACTGAAGTGCAACACGGCAATGAAAACAACAGGTTGAGCCAATGGGACAAGAGTATTCAAGCCTGAGTCTGGAAGAGCGCACGCAGCTTGGGCTGCTGGTCACGCAGAAGCTGACGCAGCGACAGATCGCCGTGCAACTGGGGCGTTCGGCCTCGACGATCAGCCGGGAGCTGGCGCGAAATCGACACCCGAAGCGGGGCTACCTGGTGGCGACTGCGCAGCAACAGGCCGCCCGGCGCCGGGTGCAGGCCAAGGCCGGGGTGCGCAAGCTCGGCCAGCAGTTCGACACGCCGCTGGGCAAGTGGGTGCGCCACGAGCTTGAGCGGGCCTTGTCACCCGAACAGATCGCAGGCAGGCTCAAGCTGATGAACCCCGAAGACACGACGCAGCGCGTCTCGCACGAGACAATCTACCAGGCGATCTACATGGTGCCGCGTGGCGAGCTGCGCACCGAGTTGATCGGGGAGCTGCGGCGCAGCCACACCAAGCGCATGCCGCGTGCGCGGGGCACCAGCCGCAAGGGCGGCAACATCGCCAACCTCGTGCCGCTGAGCGAGCGCCCCGCAGAGGTGGACGCCCGGCTGGTGCCCGGCCACTGGGAGGGCGACTTCATCAAGGGGGCTCGCAACGCCAGCGCCATCGGCACCGCCGTGGAACGCCACAGCCGCTTCGTGCTGCTGACCCAGATGAATGGCTGCACCGCCACCCACGCCCTCGACGGCTTCACCCGGCGCTTCAACGGCGTCATCCCCGAGCTGCGCAGGAGCTTCACCTACGACCGCGGTTCGGAGATGGCCCGCCACCTGGAGCTGACCGAGGCCACCGGCATGCCGGTCTTCTTCTGCGAGCCCTACAGCCCCTGGCAGCGCGGCTCCAACGAGAACATGAATGGCCTGGTGCGCCAGTTCCTGCCCAAGGGCACTGACCTGTCCACCGTCACCCCGCAGAAGCTCGCCTACATCGAGTCCATGCTCAATGACCGCCCTCGCAAGATCCTCGGCTTCCGTACTCCTCGCGAGGTCTACACCGAACTCGTCCAGACAAAACTCGCCCAGCGGCAGGCGCTTGCCGCCAAAACTGTTGCACTTCAGACTTGACTCCGCCGTGGCTTTGCAGGACGATGCTGGCGATGGCCCGGCCGATCACATCGACGCGGTTGAAGGTCGGCAGCACGATGGAAACTTCGGGGCATGTCACTGGATGATCTCGCTGATCTCTTGAACACATCAAGAACCTTGGCCGGATTCTAAGTAGTCTCCCCGGCTCAAGTCGGGGATTTCGGCGTCGAAGACCCAGATTCCAACGCTGCTCCAGGAAACTGAACGTGCCCCATTCCATCCCGTCCCCAATCGAGCCCTTCGTTCAACGCGCCTGCAGCTTGCCTGCCATGCCCGAGGTTGCCCACAAGCTCCTGCGTTCGTTTGATGACGACAATCTGCCCTTGCCGGAAGTCGCTGGTCTGATTGCCCGGGATCAAGCGCTGGCCGCCAAGGTGCTGCGGCTGGCGAATTCCTCGCGCTATTCGCCCTCGCACACGGTCGCTTCGCTCAAGGACGCATCCGCCTCGCTGGGCATGCGCACGCTGCGCGACCTGACGCTCTCGGCGAGCATGGTCGGCGCCTTCCCGTCGATCCAGGGTTTCGATCGGCTGAATTTCTGGCGCGGCACGATGGCGGTGGCGGCCTACGCGCAGCCCATCGCCCGGTCGCTGGACCTGGACGAGGACATGGCCTATCTGGGGGGGCTGATGCTGCGCACGGGGCAGTTGCTGATGTGGATGGTGGACCCTGACCATGCCCGGCAGGCGGGTCTGCAGGCGAAGGATCTGGACAGCCGCATCGGTTTCGAGACCGTGCTGTTCGGTGTCGCCCACCCGGAGGTCACGGCCGAGCTGGCGCGGCACTGGCATTTCCCGACCGTGCTGGTCGAGGCCTTCCGTGCAGCGTCCGAGCCGCTGGAGACCCGACCGTTCTCGCGGCTCGCCGCCGTGCTGCGGCTGGCGAGCGTGGTCGCCGATTGCCGGGAAGCCGGGCTCTCGGTCACCGAAGGGCTGCTGTCGACGCAGGGCGAACTCGTGGTGCACCTGGGCCTTGACCTCGCGTGGCTGGAGCAGCACCTGCCGTCTCACGAGCTGGCGGTGTCGGGCGTGGACGCGCTGATGCACTGACGCCGCGGCGGGGCGGGGCTGGCACCGGCTCGCCGGACCGGTCCCCGTGACCTGCGTTCAGCCCGCGCCCATCGCCTCGATCTGCTCGCCCAGCTCCAGCCAGCGCATCTCCAGCTCAGCGATGCGATCGTCGAGTTCCTTGAGCTTGCGGCCCTGTTCGGCGCGGGCGGCCGGGGACAGGTTGGCGTCGCCGAGTCCAGCGAGCACGCGGGCGTGGTCCTGCTGCGCGGCCTCCAGCGCCTGCTCGGCCTGCTGCTGCTGTTTCTTCAGCGGCTTGGTCAGCTCGGCGAGCTTGAACCGGGCGGCGGTCTGGGCCTTGCGGTCGTCGCGGCTGGGGATGGCCGCCGGCGGTGCGGCCACCGGGGCGGCGACGGGCGCGGCCACCGGCGCCGCAGCCGCCGCCACTGGCTTGCCCAGCATCGCCCGGTCTTCCTCACGGGCGCGCTTGGCCATCTCCTTGCTCTGCTCCAGCAGCCACTTCTGGTAGTCGTCCAGGTCGCCATCGAAGGGTCGCACCTCGCCGCCCGTCACCAGCCAGAACTCGTCGCAGACCTCGCGCAGCAGCGCCCGGTCGTGGCTGACCAGCATCACCGTGCCCTCGTACTCGTTGAGCGCCATGCTCAGCGCCTCGCGGGTGGTCAGGTCCAGGTGGTTGGTCGGCTCGTCCATCAGCAGCAGGTTGGGGCGCTGCCACACCAGCATCGCCAGCACCAGCCGCGCCTTCTCGCCCCCCGACAGCGAGCCGACCTCCTGGCCGACCATCTCGCCGGTGAAGCGAAAGCGGCCGAGGAAGTCGCGCAGCTCCTGTTCGCGCGCGGCCGGGCCGACGTCGCGCGCCAGCCGGACCATGTGCTGCAGCGGGCCTTCCTCCAGCCGCAGCACGTCGAGTTCCTGCTGCGCGAAGTAGCCGATCGACAGGCCCTTGCCCTCCTGGATGTGGCCGCCCAGGCGCTGGATCGCCCCGGCGAGCGTCTTCACCACGGTGGACTTGCCCTGGCCGTTGGCGCCGAGGATGCCGATGCGCTGGCCCGGCAGCACGGACTTGCTGATGTTCGAGACGATGGTGTTGTCGCCGTAGCCGACCGATACCTCGTCCATCACCAGCATCGGGTTCGGCAGGCTTTGCGGCTCGCGGAACTCGAACTCGAAGTCGGCGCTGGTCAGGATCGGCGCCAGCTTGGTCATGCGGTCGAGCGCCTTGACACGGCTCTGGGCCTGCTTGGCCTTGCTCGCCTTGGCCTTGAAGCGGTCGATGAAGCGCTGCAGGTGAGCGACTTTCTCCTGCTGCTTGGCGAAGGCAGCTTGCTGCTGCGACATGCGCTCGGCGCGCATCATCTCGAAGCCGCTGTAGTTGCTGCCGTAGCGGGTGACCTGGGCCTCGTCGAGGTGCAGCGTGACCTTGGTGACCGCATCGAGGAATTCGCGGTCGTGGCTGATGACCAGCATCGTGCCGTCGAAGCGCAGCAGCCACGCCTCCAGCCAGACGAGCGCGTCCAGGTCCAGGTGGTTCGTCGGCTCGTCCAGCAGCAGCAGGTCACCCGGGCACATCAGCGCCCGTGCCAGTTGCAGCCGCATCCGCCAGCCGCCGGAGAAGCTGTTGACCGGCGCGTCGAGCTGGCTGACGCGGAAGCCCAGGCCGAGCAGCAGCGACTGCGCCCGGGCCGGTGCATCGAAGGCGCCGACCTCGCCGAGCAGCGCGTGCGCTTCGCCGATGGCGAGGCCGTCGTCGGCTTCCTCGGCGGCGGCCAGCGCGGCGCGGGCGGCCATCAGCGGCCGGTCGCCTTCGAGCACGAACTCGGTGGCACCGGTCTCGGTTTCGGGCATGTCCTGCGCGACTTCGGCGATTTCCCAGCGGGGAGGCATCTCGACCTCGCCCTGGTCGGACTGCAGCCGCCCGGTCAGCAGCGAGAACAGCGAGGACTTGCCCGCGCCGTTGCGGCCGACGAGCGAGGCTTTTTCACCGGGCTGCAGCGTGAAGGAGGCGTTCTGGAGAACGATCTTGACGCCGCGGCGCAGCGTGATGGACTTGAACTGGAGCATGGGGGACCGCGCGGGGCGGGTCAGCGGTGGGCGGTTAACGGTTGTCGGCGACGGTCTTGAGCGCGGCCAGCGATTCGGAGAGGTCGATCACGGCCATGGCGTAGTACGCGGACCAGTTGTAGCGGGTGATGGCCCAGAAATTGTCGGTGCCGGCCACGAAGCTCGGCGCCTCGACGCCGTTGCGCAGCTCCACCAGCGCGAGCTTGCCGGTGTGTTGCTGGCCGGCGGGGCTGAGGGTGGCGCCGCGTTCGGCAAATTCGGTGGCGGTGAAGCTGGGCAGGATGTCGGGCGCGAGCAGCACTTCGCGGTCGGCGTCCGTGGTGGGCGGCAGCACGTCGTAGTGCGTGGCCATGTCCTTGACCCAGCCGTGTTCGGCCAGGTAGCGGGCGACGCTGCCGATCACGTCCGGCGTGCTGCGGTGCAGGTCGATGCGGCCGTCGCCGTCGAAGTCGAGGGCGAACTTCAGCCAAGTGCTGGGCATGAACTGCGGCATGCCCAGGGCGCCGGCGTAGGAGCCCTTCAGGCTGAGCGGATTGACCTTGTCGCGCGAGGCCAGGGCGAACAGGGCCTCCAGCTCGCCGCGGAAGAAGGCGCTGCGGTCGCTGCGTCCGCGCGGGAAGTCGAAGGTCAGCGTCGCCAGCGCGTCCACCGCGCGGAAGCCGCCGGTCTGGCGCCCGTAGATCGTCTCGACGCCAATGATGGCCACGATCACCCGCGCCGGCACGCCCCAGCGCGCCTCGGCCTGCTGCAGCCACGCTTCGTTGTCGCGCCAGAACCGCACGCCTTCGCGCACCCGCAGCGTGTCGAGGAAGCGCGAGCGGTAGACCTTCCAGTTCTTCGCCGCCGGGTTGGCCGCCGGCATGATGAACTTGGCGACCTGGGGCTGGTAGCGTGCCTCGGACAGGATGGTGGCGACCACTTCCTCGTCGAGTTCGGGGTTGCGCTGCACCAGCTCGCGGATGAAGGTGGCGACGTCGGCCCGGGCTTCGTAGCCGGGCGGCGGAACGTAGGCAGGCGGCGGTGCTGGCGCGCGGGGCGCAGCCGAGGCGGTGCAGAGCAGGGATTGCAGCAGCACGGCGAGCAGACTTCCGCGCAGTAATCGAAGGACAGGCATGGTCCGATTGTCGCCGCTTTGGCACACTGCCGGAAAACACCCCCGGAGACAGACCATGACCGACACCCCCGACACCTCCCATGACGCCCTGCTGCTGAGCGCCCGCGACGAACGCGGCGTCGTGACCCTGACCCTCAACCGGCCGCAGGCCTTCAACTCGCTGTCCGAGGCGATGCTCGCCGCGCTGCAGACCGAACTGGACACGCTGGCGGACGACCCCTCGGTGCGCTGCGTCGTGCTGGCGGCGGCGGGGCGGGCGTATTGCGCTGGACACGACCTGAAGGAGATGCGCGCCGAGCCGAGCCTGGGCTACTACCGCGACCTGTTCACCCGCTGCGGCAAGGTGATGCTGGCGATCCAGCGGCTGCCGGTGCCGGTGATCGCGCGGGTGCATGGCGTGGCGACGGCGGCGGGTTGCCAGCTCGTGGCGACCTGTGACCTGGCGGTGGCGGTGAACACGGCGCGGTTCGCGGTCAGCGGCGTCAACCTCGGCCTGTTCTGTGCCACGCCGAGTGTGGCGCTGTCGCGCAACGTCGGGCGCAAGACGGCGTTCGAGATGCTGGTGACGGGCGAGTTCCTGTCGGCGGACGAGGCCCGCGCCCGCGGGCTGGTGAACCGTGTCGTGGCACCCGAGGCGCTGGACGCCGAGGTCGAGCGGCTGGTGGCCAGCATCGTCGCCAAGCCGCGCGCGGCGGTGGCGATGGGCAAGGCGCTGTTCTACCGCCAACTGGAGATGGGCGTCGAGGCGGCCTACCAGACGGCGGTGCAGACGATGGCCTGCAACATGATGGACGACAGCGCGCTCGAAGGCGTGCAGGCCTTCATCGACAAGCGGCCTCCCAACTGGTGAGCGGACGAGCGGGCGAGCGGCTCAATTCCGCTGCAGCGCGGTCGATATCTGTCCATCGGTGGGGGTCCGAAGATGTCTGATCTGGTTCATTGCATCTATGCCAGCACGGCCACGCGCGACCTGAGCGCAGACGATCTGGTGACATTGCTGGCGCGGGCGCGGGTGTGCAACGCCGCGCTCGGCGTGACCGGCATGCTGCTGCATGACCGGGGCAACTTCTTTCAGGTGCTGGAAGGCCCGGAGGCGGCGGTGGCACGGCTGTACGCCCACATCGCCACCGATCCACGCCACCACCGCGTGGTCGAGATCATCCACGAGCCGATCGCCCGGCGCAGTTTTCCGGCCTGGACGATGGGATTTGCCCGGCTGGACGATGTGGACCGGGCGCAGATGCCGGGGCTGAACGATTTCTTCGGGGCGGGCCACACGCT
Source organism: Sphaerotilus sp. (assembly GCF_034519685.1). Lineage (GTDB taxonomy): Bacteria > Pseudomonadota > Gammaproteobacteria > Burkholderiales > Burkholderiaceae_C > Sphaerotilus. The sequence continues at coordinate 2,284,482 of NZ_JAXHOF010000006.1, forward strand.
GGCGCAGATCGACGGAGGTCGGGCCAAGAAGCTGCTGCAGGCGTTCAGCGCCGGGCGCTGGCACCGGCGTGTGCAGGCCTGCAGCGAGCCGACCTGACGTGAGCGACACCGCCATGCTGCCCCGCTTCTCGTTTGCCTTCCAGCCGATCGTGCAGGCGCTCACCGGCGAGGTGGTGTCGTACGAGGCGCTGATCCGCGGGCCGGGCGGCGAGTCGGCGCACAGCGTGCTGAGCCGCGTGCCGCACGGCGCCTTGCACGGCTTCGATGCGCAGGGCCGCGAGGCGGCCATCGCGCTGGCGGGTCGGCTGGGCCTGCGCACCCAGCTCAACCTCAACTTCCTGCCGCAAAGCCTGTTCAGCGACCACGATTTCCTGACCCCGATGCTGGAGGCTGCGCGCGCCAGCGGCCTGCCGACCGACCGGCTGGTGCTGGAGGTCACGGAGGGCGAGGTGATCGACGACGTGACGCGCTTCGCCCGGCTCATCAAGCGCTACCGGGCGCAGGGGCTGAAGCTGGCGATCGACGACTTTGGTGCGGGTTATTGCGGGCTGAACCTGCTGGCGGAGTTCCAGCCCGACATCCTCAAGCTCGACATGGCGCTGCTGCGCGGCATCGAGCACAGTGGCCCGCGCCAGGCCATCGTCCGCGCCATCCTGAGCGCCTGCACCGACCTCGGCATCGACGCCATCGCCGAGGGCGTGGAGACGGTGGACGAGTTCAGTTGGCTGGCCGATGAAGGGGTGACGCTGTTCCAGGGCTACCTGTTCGGGCGGCCGGGGTTCGAGGCGCTGCCGGTGGGGACGGTGCCGCCGCGTCGGTGACGGGCCGTGTCGCCTATGCTTGCGCGATGGAGAAGCGCAGGCAGGGGACATGGAATGGCGGAGACCGTGACGGTTCGGATCTTTCTGGCATCGCCAAGCGCAGACACGCTGGAGGCGCGGGCCCGCGTGGCGCAGGTGGTCGACGAGATCGGCGCGGATCCGCAGTACGCGCCGCATGTGCGGCTGGAGCTGCGGCGCTGGGATGATCCGGCGCGGCCGGTGGTCTGTGACCGCGCGGGCAATCCGCAGCAGGACATCGTCCGGCAGATCGGCTCGCCCGGCGACTGCGAGCTGGTCATCGGGATCTTTGCGCACACGATGGGCGGCCGGCTGCCGGTGGATCGCTTCCCGGTGCCGGAGGGGCGTGATGAGCCGTGGTTCTGCTCCGAGTGGGAAGTCGAGCAGGGGCTGATCGCCCGGCGGGCGGTGTGGGTGTTCCAGGATCAGAGGCATCCGTCTGACACCAGCATCGACGCAATCGAAAGGTGGCTTGGCGTGAAGCGGTATATCGCTCGCCACAACCTGCCCGATGGCACGCTGCGTGAGGGCTTCAATCCGTTCAAGGATCTCGACGATCTGGCGGACAGGTTGCGATCAGGCTTGCGGGGCTGGCTGCATCGGGAGTTCATTGGTCCGCACAAGAGCGACGCTCCACCCCCGTCAGACACCCGGCGCCAGCGCGAACTCGCCCACCTCGACCACCTGATCGGCCACCTGTCGCAGCACGAGCCGCGCTACGTTCCGCTGTCCGGTGAAGAGACGCCCGAGCAGCGGCTGGAGCGGGTGCTGAAGGATCTGGTGATGCCGTCGGACTTCGTGTTCGATGCCTTCGGGGTGGACGAATCGACGTTCGGGTGTCACCACGGGCCAGCGGCTCGATCGGTGGTGTACCAGGACGTGCTGGAGGCGTACCGGGCCTTGCCGATGCGGGGCGCGGTGCGGCGGCTGGCGGTGCTGGGCGAGCCGGGGGCGGGCAAGACGTTTTCGCTCGGGCGCATCGCGTGCGAGCTGGCGAGGAAGGCCCGTGAGGAGGCGCGGCAGCCGGTGCCGTTGCTGGTCGCGCTCGGATCGTGGACCGACCCGAACGAGACGCTCGACGCCTTCATCGTCCGGCGCAGTCCCCCGTTGCAGGCCGACGACGTGCAGGCGCTGCGCCGCGAGGGTCGGCTGATGCTGCTGCTCGACGCGGTCAACGAGATCCCGCCGGGGCAGCGCGCCACCAAGGCACAGGCGATCGCCGAACTGGCGGGCGACGAGCGGATCGCGGCGCTGGTGCTCAGTTGCCGGCAGCGGGATTTCGAGGCGGAGCTGAAGTCCCGGCTGGCGTTCGACACGCTGCGGTTGTTGCCGCTGCGACCGCTGCAGGTGCGGGACTTTCTGCGGCAGTCGCTGGTGCTGGTGGCGGGGGAGGGCGAAGGCGAGCGGCGGGCTGAAGAGAAGTTCTGGCAGATCGCGGGCGGCGAGGCGATGCGCGAGGTTTGGCGGATGCATAAGCGGGCGGGGACGACATTCGAGCAGTTCTGGACAGCCAAGGACGTACCTAAAGAACCCGATGTGAACCGCTCGATTTACTGGTGGTCGCAGGAACCGTGTTGGCCGTGGCAGTGCAATGCCCGCAGTCTGATCCGGCTGGCCGAAAACCCGTTCCTGCTCACGGTGATGATGCAGTTGCCCGCGATCCCACCGAACCGGGCGCAACTGTTCGCGGGGTTCCTGAAAGTGCTGCACGTGCGTGAGCGCAAGACCCGCGATCAGCGCGGCGACGGCGCCAGCGTGCCGACGCTCTGAGCGTGGAGGGCGGCGCTGGTACAGGTGGCGGAAGCGTTGCAGCGGGTCGATGGGCAGGCCGGTGACGATGGGGCCCGCACGGCGCTGGCGCGTGCGGACTGGCCGGCGGCGCTGGACGAGGCGATGCGGGTGTTCTCGATTGACGCCAGCGTGTTGCAAATGGTGGATGGCGACCTGCGCTTCACGCACCAGTTGCTTCAGGAGTCGCTGGCAGCGGACGTGCTGCTCGACGCCAGCCGCAGCGGGCAGCGTCCGGCGAGCGATTTCTGGCCCGAGCAGCGCGGCTGGAAGCGCACGGGCTGGGAGGTGGTGGCGGAGATCGCGGGGGAAGCCTGCGGGGTGGATGTGACCGCGCAGCACAGGCTGATCGCGTGGCTGTCCGCGTCAACGCCGAAGGTGGCGTTGGATGTGTGGAAGCACCTGAACCGTCCCGTCTTGCCCGCCGAGGTGCGGCAGGAGATTGCAGCACAGTGGTGTCCCCGCTTGACCGACGTTCAGGCCGAACCGGCGCCCGAGTCTCGCGCTGCGATCGGGGAATGGCTTGGGGCACTGGATCTGGATCATCGGCCGGGGACGGGACTTCGACCAGACGGGGTGCCGGACATCGACTGGGTGCGAATCGGTGATTTCGAGATCGGCAGGTACCTGGTGACGAATAGGCAGTGGCAGGCGTTCATCGACGATGGGGGCTATGGCGATGGCCGTTGGTGGGTCGGGCTGGCTGAACGCATGACACCGCAATCGGCCCGGTGGTCCGAGCCAACCGCACCGCGTGAAACGGTGAGCTGGTACGAGGCGATGGCGTATTGCCGCTGGTTGTCAGTCAAGCTGGGAGCCGTGGTGATGCTGCCGACCGAGGCGCAATGGGAGTGGGCGGCGTGTGGTGGGTCGGGGCGGGAGTTCGCGTGGGGGAACGAGTGGAACCTTGATCTGGTGAATGCCGAACGTTGTATCGGACGTACCACTGTGGTGGGCCTGTACCCGAATGGGGCGACTCCTGAAAGCGTCCAGGACATGACGGGCAATGTCTGGGAGTGGTGTCTGAACGAGTACGACAACCCTCAAAACAGCGACCCGACGGGCTCGGCCCGGCGGGTTGTGCGCGGCGGGGTGTGGGACTACCCCTCCGTCAACTGCCGTGCGTCCTATCGCTCCGGGCGTGCTCCCGTCAACCGCAGCAACCTCCTGGGGTTGCGGTTGGTTCGAGCGTCCCCGTGTCTCGCCGCTCCCCTGTATGGCTCCTCCCCCAGCGGGGGAGGCTGGGAGGGGGTAGACGGCTGACCCAAGCGCAAAGCCCTACCATCTACCCATGACCCCATTGCCCCCGCCCCCAAAGCGCCGCCTCCCGATCGGCATCCAGACCTTCCGCCACATCCGGGAAGACGGCTGCTACTACGTGGACAAGACGGGCTTGGCGATCGACCTGATCGAGTCGCCGGGCAAGGCGTTCTTCCTCAGCCGCCCGAGGCGCTTCGGCAAGAGCCTGCTGGTGGACACGCTCAAGGAACTGTTCGAGGGCAACCAGGCGCTGTTCACCGGGCTGGCAGCCGAGATGCGCTGGGACTGGTCGCAGCGGTACCCGGTGATCCGCATCAGCTTCGGCGGTGGCGTGGTGCGCCAGACCGAGGAACTGGGGCCGCGCATTGACGACCTGCTCGCCGTGTGTGCCGCGCAGCACGACGTGACGCTGACCCGGCAGAGCCTGAGCGGTCGCTTCGAGGAGCTGATCCGCCTGCTGCACGCGCAGTCGGGCGAGCGCGTCGTCGTGCTGATCGACGAGTACGACAAGCCGATCCTGGACAACATCGACCGGCCTGAGATGGCGCGGGAGATGCGCGAAGGGCTGAAGAACCTGTACTCGGTACTCAAGGACGCCGACGCGCACCTGAAATTCGTGTTCCTGACTGGCGTGTCCAAGTTCAGCAAGGTCAGCCTGTTCTCCGGCCTGAACCACCTCACCGACATCACGCTCGATCCAGAGTACAGCGCCTTGTGCGGCTACACCGACGAGGATCTGGACACCGTGTTCGCGCCTGAGCTGCCGGGGCTGGATCGCGACGAGATCCGCCGCTGGTACAACGGCTACAACTGGCTCGGCGAGTCGGTCTACAACCCGTTCGACGTGCTGCTGCTGTTCCGCAAGCGTCGCTTCAAGCCGTACTGGTTCGAGACGGGCACTCCCACCTTCCTCGTGAAACTGCTGACCGAGCGCCGGCAGTTCACGCCCGATCTGGGGCGGCTGATGGCGCCGGAGACGCTGCTGTCGACCTTCGACGTGGACACGATCCCGACGGAAGCGCTGATGTTCCAGGCGGGTTACCTGACGATCGCGTCGGAACGCGCCCGACCGGGGCGGACCGACTTCCAGTTGAAGTACCCGAACCAGGAGGTACAGGCGAGCCTGAACGATGTGCTGCTGCAGTCGCTCTCAGGCGACCTGTCCGCCCCGGGGCCGCAGATCAGCCGGCTGTGGGATCTGCTGGAAGCGGGAGACCCGCTGGCGCTGCGGGAGCTGTTCCACGCCTTCTTCGCGTCGATTCCGAACGACTGGTACCGCAACAGCCCGATCGCGCAGTACGAGGGCTACTGGGCCAGCATCTTCTACAGCCACTTCGCCGCACTGGGCCTGGATATCCGCGTCGAAGACACGACGAACAAGGGCCGCATTGACATGGTCGTGTTGACCTGCGGCGCGGTGTGGATCTTCGAGTTCAAGGTGGTCGAACTCGTGCCGGAGGGGAAGGCGCTGGCGCAGATCCAGGCCAAGGGCTACGCCGAGAAGTACCGCGACCGAGGCGAGCCGATCCACCTGATCGGCGTCGAGTTCAGCCGCGAGGCGCGCAACCTCGCGGCGTTCGAGGTCGAGACGCTGCCTTACATGCCCGCGTAGTTCGGCCCGCCGCCACCTTCCGGCGTCACCCAGACGATGTTCTGCGTCGGATCCTTGATGTCGCAGGTCTTGCAGTGGACGCAGTTCTGCGCGTTGATGACGAGCTTGTCGTGGCCGTTGTCGGTCTTGACGAACTCGTATACCCCGGCCGGGCAGTAGCGCGTCTCGGGGCCGGCGTACTTGGCGAGGTTGATCTCCACTGGCACGCGCGCATCCTTGAGCGTCAGGTGCGCGGGCTGGTGTTCCTCGTGGTTGGTGTTGGAGATGAACACCGAGCTGAGGCGGTCGAAGGTGATGACGCCGTCGGGCTTCGGGTACTCGATCTTCTCGCACTCGGCGGCCGGGCGCAGGTAGGCGTGGTCGGGCTTGTCGCGGTGGACGGTCCACGGCGGCGCGGCAAAGCCGAGCTTGGGCAGCAGCCACTGCTCGATGCCGGTCATCACCGAGCCGACGTACACGCCCTTCTTGAACCACTGCTTGAAGTTGCGCGACTTGTCGAGTTCGGCGTGCAGCCAGCTCGACTCGAACGCGGCCGGGTAGGTCTTCAGCTCGTCCTGCTGGCGGCCGGCGACGACCGCCTCGAACGCGGCGTCGGCGGCGAGCATGCCGGTCTTGATCGCGGCGTGGCTGCCCTTGATGCGCGCGGCATTCAGGTAACCTGCGTCACAGCCGATCAGTGCGCCGCCCGGGAACACCGTCTTCGGCAGGCTCAGCAGGCCGCCCGCGGTGATCGCCCGCGCACCGTAGCCCAGGCGCTTGCCGCCTTCTAGGTATTGGCGGATCGACGGATGGGTCTTCCAGCGCTGCATCTCCTCGAAGGGGCTCAGCCACGGGTTCTTGTAGTCCAGCCCGGTGACGAAGCCGAGCGTGACCTTGTTGTCTTCGAGGTGGTAGAGGAAGCCGCCGCCGTAGGTGTCGGCGTTCATCGGCCAGCCGGCGGTGTGGACCACCAGGCCGGGCTGGTGCTTGGCGGGGTCGATTTCCCAGAGTTCCTTGATGCCGATGCCGTAGCTCTGCGGATCCTTGCCCTCGTCGAGCTTGAACTTGGCGATGAGCTGCTTGCCGAGGTGGCCGCGGGCACCTTCGGCGAACAGCGTGTACTTGCCGTGCAGCTCCATGCCGATCTGGAAGCTGTCGCCCGGCTCGCCGTCCTTGCCGACGCCCTGGTTGCCGGTGGCGATGCCCTTGACGCTGCCGTCCGCGTGGTAGAGCACTTCGGCGGCGGTGAAGCCGGGGAAGATCTCGACGCCAAGGGCTTCGGCCTGCTCGCCCATCCAGCGCACGACGTTGCCCAGGCTGATGACGTAGTTGCCGTGGTTGTGGAAGCAGTCCGGGATCAGCGCCTGCGGCGTCTTCGTCGCGCCGGTCTCGGTCAGGAACAGCACCTCGTCGGCGGTCACCGGCTGGTTCAGCGGGGCGCCAAGTGCCTTCCAGTCGGGCAGCAGCTCGTTCAGCGCGATCGGGTCCATCACGGCGCCCGAGAGGATGTGCGCGCCCGGCTCCGAGCCCTTCTCGATCACGACGACCGACAGCTCGTGGTTCTTCTCCGTGGCGAGCTGCTTGAGGCGGATGGCCGCGGCCAGTCCGGCAGGGCCGGCACCGACGATGACGATGTCGTATTCCATCGCGTCGCGGGGGCCGAACTGGTCGAGGATCTCCTGGGGGCTCATGGGCGTCCTTGTCGTGGTGTTTGGTCTGCGAGGGATATCGGGGCGCAGATCTTGCGGGCGGACGAGATTCTAGCGGTCTTCGCGCGCAAAAAAGAACGACCGTTCTTTTTTGTCGTCGTGACAAGTGGCTGTGTTGTTGGGGTTTGTTGGAATGGAGGGGTTGGGGGGGGGGGGGGGGGTCCCCGTGTTGTGGCGGGGTGGGGGCGGTCGGTGGGTCCCGCGTGTTTGGCGTCGCCCGTGCGGGGGGTGGGGGGGGGGGTGTGGCTTTGCGGGTGTGTGTGTCCGGGGCGGCCCGCGCCCCGCCGCTCTGGCGCGTCTGGGGTGGGGCGTGGGCGCCCGCCGCGTCGCTTTCGCGGTGCCGGTTGCGCTGCCGGCGCGCCGCGTGTCCCGGTGGTGGGCCCGGCCCTCGCGCCCGGTGGCGCCCGCTTCGTCACGTACTTCTGCTTTGCTGGCTTGCTCATCCTGTCAGCCTACCTCACCGCTCGACCATCGGCCGGCGGGGTGGGTTGTGCAACAAAGCCCCTGTTCGCAGTCTTTGCCCGACAGAAAAGATAGGGGGGAGAAAGCGGATATTTGTCCGTTTTGTTCAAATCTGGCCGCCGTATGCTGGTCGTGTCGGCCTGCAGACGGGTTTGTCCGCAGCGCTGGTTCATCTGGGGTGGGGTGTCCGATGTTGGGTCTGCTGGTTTCCGAATTCGTGAACATGGTCGAGTCGCACCACGGTGTGCAGGTGGCGGACGCCATCCTGTTCGGCACCGATCTGCCCTCTGGTGGCGACGAGGACCGGCTCGATCGCTACCCGGCGGCGCAGTTGCAGGTGCTGGTCGAGGTGCTGTCGCGGCGGGTCGAGCAGTCGCCGCATGCACTGCTGCAGCGGCTGGCCGCGCGCATCGTCAGCCGCATCCGGCTGGTCAATCCCGAGGTGTTCGCCCGCCATGCCGATCTGTTCGGCCAGATCGCCGCCAGTGGCGAGGATGTGGTGCTGCGCTCCTACGACATCGACGAGGCGGATGTCGAGGAAATCGAGCTGCTGTTCGGTGAGCGCGCGGCTGCCGAATGCCTCGTCCGCGGTCTGCTGGCCGACCTGGCCCGCTATGGGCGCGGATCGGCCGCGTCGCGTCTTCACCGCACCCGGTCTGCACTGACCCAGGTGCGCCAGTGGATGCGCTGAAGAGGGCCGAAAGGACGGCGCAGGCGTGACAGAAGGCCTGCAGGGGCCGTGCTATCTTCAGGTGAAGAAATCGTTGGGCATCACGTGGACGCCACGTTGTCCAGCACGTTGTCCCCCACCTGAAGAGGAGCAAGTCCATGAGCTACCCCATCGATCTGTCCGGCCGCGTGGCCCTTGTCACCGGTGCGTCCAGCGGCCTGGGTGCGCAATTCGCGCGCGTGCTGGCCCGGGCCGGGGCGGCCGTTGTCCTGGCCGGCCGGCGCACTGACCGGCTGAAGGCCCTGCGCGCGGAAATCGAAGCCGCCGATGGTGACGCCCATGTGGTCGAGCTGGACGTGACCGACATCGACAGCATCAAGTCGGCGGTCGCCCACGCCGAGACCGAAGTCGGTGTGCTCGACATTCTGATCAACAACTCCGGCGTCAGCACGACCCAGAAGCTGGTCGATGTCACCCCGGATGATTTCGACTTCGTGTTCGACACCAACGTGCGCGGCGCGTTCTTCGTCGCGCAGGAAGTCGGCAAGCGCATGGTGGCCCGCGCCCGTGGCGCCGCACCGGGAACCTACACCGGCGGGCGCATCGTCAACATCGCCTCGATGGCCGGCCTGCGTGTGCTGAGCCAGATCGGCCCTTACGCCATGAGCAAGGCGGCGGTGATCCACATGACCCGCGCGATGGCGCTGGAGTGGGGCCGGTTCGACATCAACGTCAACGCCATCTGTCCCGGCTACATCGACACCGAGATCAACCACCACCACTGGCAGACCGACGCCGGCCAGAAGCTGATCCACATGCTGCCGCGCAAGCGCCTGGGCACGCCGGCGGACCTGGACGCGGTGCTGATGATGCTGTGCGCCAACGAGAGCCGCTTCATCAACGGCGCCATCATCCAGGCCGACGATGGCTTCGGCCTCTGAGCGGCAGGGGGCGCCAATGAGACGGAACCTGACGCCGATGGAGGCGCGCATCGTGGCGGTGCTGGTGGAGAAGGAGGCGACGGTGCGCGACTCCTACCCGCTGTCGCTGAACGCGCTGTGTGCCGGCTGCAACCAGAAGACGGCGCGCGAGCCGGTGATGACGCTCGGCGAGGCCGAGGTGCTGACCGCGATCGAGGAGCTGAAAAGCCTGAGCCTCGTCAACGAGGTGAGCGGCACACGGGTCGTGCGCTACGAACACAACCTCGCGCGGGTGCTCGGGGTGCCGGGCGCGGCGGCGGCGCTGCTGACGATGCTGGTGCTGCGTGGTCCGCAGACGGCGGCCGAGCTGCGCCTGCACTGCGAGCGGCTGCACCGCTTTGCCGATGTCTCGTCGGTCGAAGGCTTCCTCGACGAGCTGGCCGAGAAGCAGCCGCCGCGGGTGCGCAAGCTGCCGCGGGCGCCGGGGGCGCGCGAGTCGCGCTGGGCGCACCTGCTCTGCGGTGACGCGGGGCTGGAGGCGGCGTCTACCGAGTCGGCGTCGGCCGGCGCGGTCGATGCGGGCTTGGCGGAAGAAGTGGCCGTGCTGCGCGCCGAAGTCCACGAGCTGCGCGGGCAGCTCGGCCGACTCGCCGCGGCGCTGGGCGTGGAGCTGTGACGATGCGATTCGAGATTCCCGACGAAGCCAGCATGCGCTTCACCCACGAGATGGTGTTCCCGATCCGCTGGGGCGACATGGACGCGATGGGCCATGTCAACAACACCATCTACTTCCGCTACCTGGAGATCGTGCGGATCGACTGGTTCGAGCGCCTGGGTTCGCAGCCAGACCCGCGGGGCACCGGCCCGGTGATCGTCAACGCCTTCTGCAACTTCTACAAGCAGCTGGAGTTCCCGGGCGACGTGGTGGCGCGCCACTACGTGTGCAACCCGGGGCGCAGCAGCTTCGACACCTACATCACGCTCGGCCGCACCGACGATCCGGGCGTGGTCTACGCGGCCGGCGGGGCCAAGACGGTGTGGGTGGACTTTCCCGCGCAGAAATCGGTGCCGCTGCCAGACGCCATTCGGACGCTGGTGGGCGCTGGTCTCGGGTGACTGACCACAGCTTGCTGATCGGCCTGCTGGCGCTGGTGGCGCTGCAGGCGGTCGGGCTGGCGTGGCTGGTCTGGCGCCGGCTGATGGATGTCACCACGCCAGCCGACGACACCGAACGCCTGCAGGCCACCGCCGACGCCATCATCGACGCCGGCCACGCCCACAGCGAACGCATCGAGCGCGAGCTGCGCACCGAGGTGCAGGGCAGCGCGCGTGGCACGCGCCAGGAGCTGAGCGCCGCGTTGTCGCAGCTTCAGCGCCTGCTGCTGACCCAGACCGGCGAGGCCAGCCGCACCCAATCCGACCACCTGCGCCAGCTCACCGAAGCCAACGACCGCCGCCTGGCCGGGCTGCAGCAGTCGATGGAGCAGCGGCTCGACGCCGTGCAGCTCAGCGTCGAGCAGCGGCTGGCGAGTCTGCAGGCCGACAACGAGCGCAAGCTCGACCAGATGCGCGCCACCGTGGACGAGAAGCTGCACGCCACGCTGGAGGCCCGCCTCGGCGAGAGCTTCAAGCAGGTCGCCGATCGGCTGGAGCAGGTCCACCGCGGCCTCGGCGAGATGCAGACGCTGGCGCAGGGCGTGGGCGACCTGAAGCGGGTGCTGGGCAATGTGAAGACCCGCGGGCTGCTGGGCGAGGTGCAGCTCGCGGCGCTGCTGGAGCAGGTGTTCACGGTCGGGCAGTACGCGACCAATGTGGCCACCGTGCCGGGCAGCAACGACCGGGTGGAGTTCGCCATCCGGCTGCCGGGGCGGGGCATGGCGGGGGTGGAGGCGCCGGTGTGGCTGCCGATCGACGCGAAGTTTCCGCGTGAGGACTACGAGCGCCTGCTTGACGCGCAGGACCGCGCCGACAAGGCCGCCGCCGAGCAGGCCGGCCGTGCGCTGGAGCTGCGCGTGCGCGACGAGGCCCGCACCATCGCCGCGAAATACCTCGCGCCGCCGCACACGACCGACTTCGCCGTGCTGTTCCTGCCGACCGAGGGGCTGTACGCCGAGCTGCTGCGCCGCCCTGGCCTGAACGAGCGGCTGCAGCGCGAACACCGTGTCACGCTGGCCGGGCCGACCACGCTGCTGGCGATGCTCAACAGCCTGCAGATGGGCTTTCGCACGCTGGCGCTGGAGCAGCGCAGCGCGGAGGTCTGGAAGATCCTCGGCGCGGTCAAGACGGAATTTGCGCGTTTCGGCGAGGTGCTGGAAAAGACCCGCAAGAAGCTGCACGAGGCCAGCCAGACCATCGAATCCGCCGAGGTGCGCACGCGGGCGATGGCGCGGCAGCTGCGGTCGGTCGAGTCGGTCGAGAACCCGCAAACCCTGCCGGAAAACCCGCCGGCCATCCCCCCTGAATGAATGGTGTGACCGCCGATTGCAGGGGGGTGAGCCCTGTTCGCTGCGCGGCAAAGTGCTTAGGCTTCCAATCAACTACGCGCCCGGTTTCGCGGCATCGATTTCCATTCGATGGGGTAGTTGGTCCTGAAGACTCCATTGCTTGACAAGGCGGCTCCTCACCCGGGGTCGCCTTTTTTTTAGCGCCCCGCGTCCAGCGCATCGCGCAGCGCGGCGTCCACCGGAAACGGCGCCCCGGTGACCCACGCGGCCAGCACCTGTGCCCCGAGCGCGGCACTGGTGAGGCCGCGTGAACCCAGGCCGGTGAACAGGTAGAGCCCGTGGCCTTCGCCATGGCAGCGGGGCAGGTGGCGCAGCCCGTCCAGTCGCCGCCGTCCGCTCTGGCGTGCGGCGTCGCAGGCAGCGCGGTCGATCGGCGGGCCGATCAGCGGCAGCCGGTCCGGCGTGGTGGCGCGCCAGCCGACCCGGCCGGTGACGTTCAACGCATCTCCCTCCGCCTCCGCCAGCGTCGTCCGGCACAGGCCAAGCCGGGCTGCGCGCTCCAGATTGCGCCGATGGTCGGACAGACGCACGGCTGCGTCGAGGTCACCGGGCTGGCTCGTCGCCCCGGTCAGCACCCGGCCATCCGGCAGCGTCAGGCCGTAACCCTGACCCGACAACGCCGCGCGCGGTGGACGCAGCCCCGGCGTGTTGGCGGCCAGCAGCGTGGTCTGGCCGCGCACGGCCTGCATCCCGGTCGCCGTGCCGAGCGGGTTCAGCAGGTGATCGGCGGCATTGGCATTGGCCAGCACGACGACGGGCGCCTCGGCCAGCACCCGCCCGTCGCGGTCCAGCGCCTGCCAGCCGCCCGCCTCATCGCGGTGCAGCGCCGCGACCGCGGTGTCACCCTGAAACCGAGCCAGCCCAGCCGACACCGCCTGCGCCAGCAGCCAGCGCGACCAGTCGCCCGGCGACAGCCAGCCCGCTTGCGCGTAGAACCAGCCGCCCATGGCCACGGGCAGGCCCGTGCGCGCCCGCGCCCCGTCGGCCGAGAGCCAGCGCACATAGTCGTCGGGCAAGCCGACCCGCGCCAGTTGCTCGGCCGCCTGCGCGGCGTCCAGGCGGTGCTCCAGCCGCACGAAGCCGCGCAGGTCGCCCGCCACCGCGCCCGAGGCGATCGCCGGTCGCGCCAGCCGCGCCGTGAGCTTTGAAGCGGCGCGGAACCAGCGGGCGTGCAGGCTGTCGGGGGCGTTGAAGGTGCCGTGCATCAGGCCGCCGGGGTTGCCGGAGGTTTCCTGCGCCGGGGCGGGCTGGCGGTCGAGCACGGTCGTCGCCCAGCCTTGCCGGGCCAGCGCCCAGGCCGCCGCGCACCCGGCCAGTCCGGCGCCGATGACCAGCGCCTCGCGTGGTCCCCGGTGCGGCGGGCGGAACGCGGCGGGTGGCGGCAGGGTGAAACGCGGGGCGAAGCGGGCTGAACCCCCACCCCAACCCTCCCCCGCTGGGGGAGGGAGCAAGACCAGACGGCCCGGGGTTTTCTCTCCTCCCCCCAGCGGGGGGCGGTCGGGAGGGGGGCCTTCGCGGTCAGCCGACACCACGAACCCGTGGCGGGCGAGTGCCTCCCGCACGACCGCCGCCGTGGCGGTCGCCTGGGTGATGACCAGCCTCGCCTCCGGCGCGGCCAAGCGGTTCAGGCGGCGCAGCAGGTCCGGCGTCAGCGCACACCGCGCGTCGAGCACGAAGGTGTCCACCTGCGCCTGCAGCGGGCGCAGCGCCGATTCCACGTCATCCCCCTGGCTGTCCAGCCGCATCCACTGCACCCGCCCGCCTTCGGCATCGGTGCTGTCCGGCCCGTCCAGCGCCAGCACGATCAGGCGCTCGCTGCGTTGCGCGTCGCCGCGCCAGGTGGCCCGCAGCGCGTCGAACCGGGCGGGGGCGCCGAGGCCAAGGTCCAGCACGACATGGCGCTCGCGGCCTCGCCAGCGCGCGGGCAGGTCGGCGTGGGCGAGGAAGTCGAGCGGCGAGGGGGCGGGCGAAGGTGAGGGGTCGGGGGTGGACATGCGCGAGGACAGCGTTCCGGGCGGGCGATTGTGCGCGACCGAGCGCCGATGCCGGTCCGCGAGAATGCTGAAAACAATGCCACCTGTGCGCGGGAGAAATGATCTTGAACCACCAAGCCCTGTCGTCCTTCCTCTGGTCGGTCGCCGACCTGCTGCGAGGGGACTACAAACCATCGAGGACGACGACGTGCTCACGCCCGGCAACGCCGTGGTGCGCACGGTCTATGACCCGACGGCGGGGACCGGCGGCATGTTGTCGGTGGCGGGCGAGTACCTGCTGGAGCACAACCCGCAGGCGCGGCTGACGATGTTCGGGCAGGAGCTGAACGACGATGGCCACGGCGGGCGCCGAACAAGAAGCCGCCGGACCGCCGGGGGTTCGTGCAGCTCATCGACGCGGGCAGCTTCTGGCAGAAGATGCGCAAGAGCCTGGGAGCGCCCTGCGCATCAACTTCGACTGTCCCCTGTTGACAGGACACCTCAGTCGAGCATGAGCGTTGACGCTGCACAAACCCTCGCGCAGCGGGGCGCAGCACCATCCTCGCATCTCCACCCATCCCCGCCGAGCGTCCGACCCCGGTCGCTGCTGCACCCCCACTCCGTGTCTGCCGCTACCCCTTCCGACCCCGCCGCTTCCTCCGCCCCCGACTGCGTCGACGTGCTGATCGCTGGCGCCGGCCCGACCGGCCTGTCCACCGCGCTGGCGCTGGCGCCGCTGGGCTTGCGCGTGCGGCTGGTCGATCCGCAGGACGCCGCGACGCTGGCCGATCCCCCGCCGGACGGGCGTGAACTTGCGCTGACCCACCGCACCGAGGCGCTGCTGCGCGACTGGGGCGTCTGGGAGCGCTTGCCGGACGCGGCCCGTGCGCCGCTGCTCGCCGCCGCGGTCAGCACGGGCGGGCAGGCCGCGTCGCTGCACCTCGACGCTTCGCATGCCCGCGCCCCGCGGCCATTCCCGTTCCCGCTGCCGCCGCTGCCGCCGCTGCCGCCATTGCCGCCATTCCCGCGCCTGCCCGTGCCGCCGATCCTGCGCGACCTGATCGGCCCGGGCGCGCCAGGTGCGGCCAGCGCCGAGCGGCTCGGCACGCTGGTGTCGCAGAACGCGCTGCGCCGCGCGCTGTGGCAGCGCTGCGCCGAGTTCCCCGGGCACATCACGGTGAGCGACCGCACCCGCCTGGAAGACTTCCGCCGCGACGCGGACGGCGTGACCGTGCAGCTTGTCGGCCCCGATGGTCCGCAGCAGGTCCGCGCCGCGCTGCTGGTGGCCGCCGATGGCCGGCTGTCCGGCGCGCGCCGCATGGCCGGGCTGGTGGCCGACCTGCACGACTTCGGCCGCAGCGCCATCGTCGGCCGCCTGCGCCACACCCGGCCGCACGGCGCCGTGGCCCGCGAAGCCTTCCACCTCGGCCACACGCTGGCGGTGCTGCCGCTGGTCGATGCGCCCGACGACGGCACTGGCCAGCCGCGGCACCAGTCGTCGTTCGTCGTCACCGCGCCGAGCGAACTCGCGCGGCAGTGGATGGCGCAGCCGATCGAGGACTACGCCCGCACGGTGGCCGGCTGGCTCGGCGGACAGCTCGGTGACCTCGTCCCCGCGCCAGGCGACGCCTCGCGCCGCCACCTCTACCCGCTGGTGGCGACCTGGGCGCCGCGGCTGGTCAGCGACCGGGTGGCGCTGGTCGGCGACGCGGCGGTCGGCATGCACCCGGTCACCGCGCACGGCTTCAACCTCGGCCTCTACAGCGCCGAGACGCTCGCCCGCCAGATCCAGGCGCGGGCGCAGGGCGGCGTGGTCCCGGACCCGGCCGACCCCGTCGCGCTGGCCGCCTACGACCGCGAGCACCGCGACACCGCCCGCTGGATCTTCCACGGCACCAACGCCATCGTGCGCCTGTTCACCGACGACCGCCCCGTGGCACGGCGTGTGCGGCAGGCCACGCTGCACCTCGCCGAGCGCCTGCCGCCGGTCAAGGCGCTGATCGTGCGGCAGCTCGTGGATGCCTGAGGCGACGCGGTCAGCGCCCGCCAGACACGTCCACCACCGTCCCGGTGATGTACGAGGCCTCCGCCGACAGCAGCCACAGCACCGCCCGCGCCACCTCGTCCGGGTGCCCGCCCCGGCGCATTGGCACACCGGCCTTGAGCCGCTCGACCCGCCCCGGCTCGCCCGCGCTGGCGTGGATCTCGGTCTCGATCAGTCCCGGCGCGACCGCGTTGACGCGGATGCCTTCGTCGGCGACTTCGCGTGACAGGCCAATGGTGAAGCTGTCGATGGCGCCCTTGGACGCCGCGTAATCGACGAACTCGCCCGGTGCGCCCAGTCGCGCGGCGCGTGACGACAGGTTGACGATCGCGCCCCCGGTGCCGCCACGCGCCGTGGACATGCGCCGCACCGCTTCCCGGGCGCAGAGAAAACTGCCGACGATGTTGGTGTCGAACACGCGCCGCAGCCGCTCGGCGCCCATGTCGGCCACGCGCATCTGGGTTTCCAGCATGCCGGCGTTGTTGACCAGCCCGGTGAGGGGGCCGAGTTCGGCGGCCACCCGCTCGAACAGCCGCAGCACGTCGGCCTCGACCGCCACATCGGCCTGCACCGCCAGCGCCCGGCCGCCGTCGGCGCGGATCTCGGCGACCAGCGCTTCGGCCAGGTCGCCGCGGTGGCGGTAGCTGATGCAGACCGCGTGGCCTTGCTGCGCGGCCAGTCGGGCGACCGAGGCGCCGATGCCGCGGCTGCCGCCGGTGATGAGGAGGACGGGCGACGATGGGATGGGGGTGTCGGGGTTCATCCGTGCAGTATCCCGGCAGACACGTCCCGGCACCACTGCCGCGCCCGCTCCACCGCCTCGACCAGCCGAGCCTCGGCCCCGGCGGTCAAGGCTTCCCCGAGTTCAAACCGATCCCCAGCCACGCTCAGCAGCCACACCGGCGGCACCGCCTGCGGCGTTCCGGCGTGCAGATCCAGGCACAGTTGCAGCAACGCCGCCGGGCTGAGCGCGTGGCTGGTCCAGCTCGCGTCCCGGCCCGGCTGCAGCCGCTTCAGTTGGACGCCGGGTGCGTGCTCCGCCCGGGCCGCGTCGACGATCAGCACGCCCGGCCGCCCGACGAGGTCCAGCGCGTGCTCGGGCTGCAACTGGAACACTGGCAGGCAGTCGACCGCCGTGTCCGGCCGTGTCTCCAGCATCTCCAGCGCTTCCAGCACGCAGTGACCGAGTGCATCGTCCCCGCGGCTCGGGTTGCCGATCCCGATCACCAGCGCGGGCCGCATCACCGGTTGGCCGCCGGCGCGGCCCGCTCGATGCGCCCGTCGCCGTGGCGCAGCAGCCGGTCGCGCCGCTGGCCGTCCGCCGCCTGCAGATCGACCTCCAGCGGCATCTGACCCAGCGCGTGCGTGGCGCAGGACAGGCAGGGGTCGTAGGCGCGGATCGCCACCTCGATGCGGTTCAACAGGCCCTCGGTCAGCGTGCGCCCGTCGAAATACTCGGCCGCGACCGCGCGCACCGCCTCGTTCATCGCCTGGTTGTTGTGCGTGGTCGAGACGATCAGGTTGCACTGCGTGATCAGGTCGTCTGCGCCGATGCGGTAGTGGTGGATCAGCGTGCCGCGCGGCGCCTCGAGGATGCCGACGCCTTCGCGGTCAGGTGTGCCCGGCTCGACCCGCGGCAGCGGGACGGCGAGCGGGCCGGTGCGCAGCGCTTCGTCGTCGGTCAGCCGCTGCAGCAGGTCGGCGACGACTTCGAGCGCATGCAGCATCTCGACCATCCGCGCCCAGTGGGTGGCCAGCACCGCATGCACGACCTGTCCCGACCAGCGCGCCAGGAACGCCTGGCGCCGCAGTTCAGCGCGCGGCGTCGTCAGCCGGTCCGCGTTCTGCACCCGCGCCAGCGGCCCGACCCTGTACCAGCCGGCCTCGGCCCCGAGCGAGCGCAGGTGCGGGAACTTCATGTACGTCCACGGCCGCACCTCCTCGGCGATCACGTCCAGGTAGCGCCCGACTGGCACCTGGTCGAGCATCCCCCCACCGTGCGCGTCCCGCCAGCGCAGCGCGCCGTCGTAGAGGTCGAGCGCGCCATCCGGTGCCACCAGCGACAGCATCGCGGCCGGCACCTCGCCGAAGTGGTCGTACAGCGCCGGGTCGCTTTCGTGCAGGCGCTGCACCAGATCGACCGCGCCCTCCGCCCAGGCCAGCATCTGCGGCACTTCGGCCAGCAGCGCGGCGCGTTCGGCGCGCTCCGGCCGACGGTTCATGCCGCCGGGGATGGCGCCGGTGCCGTGGATGCGCTTGCCTGCGGTCAGCTCGATCACCTGCTGGCCGAAGCGGCGCAGCAGCACGCCCTGGCGTGCGATGTCCGGGTGTGCCTTGGCGACGGCCAGGATGTTCCGGCGCGTCGGCTCCGCGTCGAAGCCGAACAGCAGGTCGGGCGACGACAGGTGGAAGAAATGCAGCGCGTGCGACTGCATCACCTGCGCGTGGTGCATCAACCGGCGCAGCAGCTCCGCCAGCGGCGGCGCGCGCAGGCCGAGCGCGGCGTCGATCGCCTTGCACGCGGCCAGGTGGTGCGACACCGGGCAGATGCCGCACAGGCGCTGCACCATCACCGGCACCTCCCAGTACGGCCGGCCTTCGATGAAACGCTCGAAGCCGCGGAACTCGACGATGTGCAGGCGGGCTTGCTGCACGCGGTCGTGTGCGTCGAGCAGCAGCGTGACCTTGCCGTGGCCTTCGACGCGGCTGACCGGGTCGATGACCACGCGGCGCAGGCCTTCGGGGTGGGGGGCAGTTTCCAGGCTCGGGGTCAGGCGCATGGGGCGGGTCTCGGTTCAGTCGTAGCGCAGTTCGGCGCGGGCCAGTTGCGGCGGGCGGCCGTCGAGCAGCGCGGTGAGCAAGGCCCAGATCGCGTCCGCGGTCGGCGGACAGCCGGGCAGGACATGGTCGATGCGCACCACCTCGTGCAGCGGGCGCACCTGTGCCAGCAGCAGCGGCAGCTCGGGGTCATCCGGGATCCGTGCGCCCGGCGACAGCCCCGGACCGGTGAGGTAGACGCTGCGCAGCACGTCCTGCACGTCCAGCGCGTTGCGCTGCGCCGGCAGGCCGCCGTTCACCGCGCAGGCGCCCACGGCCACCAGCACCTTGCAGCGCGCCCGGAACTCGCGCAGCACCTCGACGTTCTCGCTGTTGCACAGCCCGCCTTCGATCAGGCCGATGTCGCAGTCGCCGAGGTCGCCGACCTGCTTCAGGTCGGTCAGCGGCGAGCGGTCGAGTTCGATCACGTCCACCAGCGCGAGCAGCCGCTCGTCGATGTCCAGCAGCGACATGTGGCAGCCGAAGCAGCCGGCGAGCGAGACGGTGGCGATGCGGGGTTTGCGCGGTGGCGGTGGCGGTGCGTCGGGCAGAGCGGCTGGCACAGGGGCGGGTTGCGGCGGTGGGGCGACGGCTTCGGGCGCCACGTCGTGAGGCCGCTGCCCGATCGGGATGCTGAAGCCGACGCGCTTGGGCATCAGCGCGCCGACCGGGCAGATGCGCGCGGCCAGATCGTCCCGCCGCAGCGTGCTCCCGCCGAGCAGGCCGTCGGGCGAGTTCACGACCAGGTGCGCGCCGATGCCGTGGCCGCCGATCTCGAACACGCCCTTGCCGTCGACCTCGTGGCTGGCGCGCACGCACAGGCCGCACAGGATGCAGCGGTTGCGGTCGAGCAGCACCTCCGGGTGGCTCGCATCGACCTCGCGTGACGGGTAGAACTCTTCCCAGTGCGGGCCGAGCATGCCGGCGTCGTAGGCGGTGCCCTGCAGGTGGCACGAACCGCTTCTCTCGCACGACGGGCAGAAGTGGTTGCCTTCGACGAACAGCATCTGCAGCATCGAGCGCCGGCGCGCCTGCAGGTCCGGCACCTCGCTCTCGACGACCTGACCCGCGGCGGCCCGGGTCGCGCAGGCGGCGTTCATGCGGCCATCGACCCGCACGACGCACAGCCGGCATGAGGCGTGGGCGCCAAGCCCCTCGTGCCAGCACAGGTGGGGAATGGCGCGGCCGGCGCGCACGGATGCCTGCATCAGCGTGTCGCCGTCTTCGTAGGGCAGCTCGACACCGTCGAGCAGGACGCTGCGGGAAATGGTGGTCATGGCTGGTGGTCCTCGCGGGGGTGCGCCAGAGGGTGCTGCGTCAGGTGGGCATGGGCATCGTCGCGGCCGGAGGCCTGGCGGGCGGGGGCGAGTTCGGCGTCCAGATCGAAGGCCGGGCCGAACGCATGGCCCTGCACGCGCCGTTCATATGCCGGCCGGAAGCGCAGCAGCGTGTCGCGCAGCGGGTTGGTGGCGGTGGCGCCCAGGCCGCAGTGCGTGGCGCCGTGCAGCAGCGCCTCCAGCTCGGCCAGCTCGTCCGTGTCCGGCACCGCGCCGCGCCCGGCGGCCAGCTTGTCCATGCGCCGCCGCACCAGCTCGGTCCCGACCCGGCACGGCGTACACAGGCCGCAGCTCTCGTGTGCAAAGAACTGCGAGTACCCGCGCGCCACGTCGAACATGTCGCGGCGGTCGTCGAACACCGTGAACGCGCCCGCGGTCGGCACGTCCTCGAAGCCGAGGCGGCGGTCGAATTCGTGCGGCGCGAGACACACGCCCGACGGGCCACCGACCTGCACCGCCTGCGTGCGCTCGGCGCCGCAGGCTTGCAGCACCTCGCGCACTGTCACGCCGAACGCAAACTCGTAGACGCCGGGTCGGGCGCAGTCGCCGGCGACCGAGTGCAGCTTGGTGCCGCTCGATTCGGCCGTGCCCAGGTTCGCCCACCACGCGCCGCCGTGCACGACGATGTGCGCGATGGCCACGAAGGTCTCGACGTTGTTGACCACGGTGGGCTGGTGCAGGTAGCCGGACTCGACCGGGAAGGGCGGACGGATGCGGGGCGTGCCGCGCTGGCCTTCGAGCGATTCGAGCAGCGCCGATTCCTCGCCGCAGACGTAGGCCCCGGCGCCGAGGTGGATGGCGATGTCGAACGCTGGCCCGCCCAGCGCCGCCAGCCCCGGCCCGAGCAGCCCGGCCGCGCGGCGCTGCGCCAGCCGCGCCTCCAGATCGTCGAGCAGCACGCGGTACTCGCCCCGCAGGTAAATGAAGCCCAGCCCGGCGCCGAGCGTCACCGCCGCGGCGGTCATCCCGTCGAACACGGCCTCGGCCTGGGTCATCAGCAGCGCGCGGTCCTTGAACGTGCCGGGTTCGCCCTCGTCGGCGTTGCAGACGACCACGCGGGTGCCGCCGGTCGGCACGGCGGCGGCGCGGGCGAGGCGCCATTTGGTCGCCGTCGAAAATCCCGCTCCACCGCGGCCACGCAACCGGGACGCGGCTACTTCAGCCAGCACACCCTCCGCACCACGCGCCAGCGCCGCCCGCACTGCGCGGCCCGGCTCATCTGGCGTCGCCTCGTCGAGCAGCACGCCGCGCCGCTGGATGTTCACATCCAGCCGGAACCACTCGGCCGGCCACTGCGCCAGCGGCACGTCCCGGCGGACCAGATCGGCCAGCGCCACCACCCTTGCTGCGTCCATGCGCGTGATGACGGCATGGTGGTTGACGAGCAGCGCCGGCCCCTGGTCCGGCCAGCCGGTGCAGGAGGCGAAGCCCACCGACACCCGGCCGTCCTCGCTGACACGGCCCGGCTCCAGCCGCAGCAGCCGGCAGAGTTCGTGCGCCAGATCTCGGCTGCCGAGCATTCGGTCGCTGACGGCATCGCTCCACAGCAGGTGCCAGCGGCCGACCGGCTTCAGGTGGAAGAAGCGGTAGAACCCGGCCACCGCCTCGACATGCGCCAGCGTGCAGCCCAGCCCTGCCGCGATGGCCGCGAGCACCGGGCGGGGCAGCCAACAGATCTCGGCCTGCACCTCGCGCAGGATCTGCACCAGTTGTTCAGGGCGGGATCGGTGGCGGTCGAGCGCCTGGCGGACCACCTGCAGGTCGTCGGAACTGGCGGCGGGCGAAGAGGGGGGCGGCGGAGCAGGGTGCATCGGCCCATTGTCCCGGCCTGCGTGCGCAGGGGTGTGACACGCGGTGTCCTCTGCGATCGGAGGTTGAGGCAGGTCAACTCCGGAGCCTGAACGCGCTGCCGGGGCGCGCGCAGCGGCGGTATGGGGCTTTACCATGAAGCCTCTACATCACGACGAGTCCCACAGCATGAAAACCCGCGCCGCCGTCGCCTGGCAAGCAGGCCAGCCCCTCACCATCGAAACCGTGGACCTCGAAGGGCCGAAGTTCGGCGAAGTGCTCGTCGAGATCAAGGCCACCGGCATCTGCCACACCGACTACTACACACTCTCGGGCGCCGACCCGGAAGGGCTGTTCCCCGCGATCCTCGGCCATGAAGGCGCGGGCGTCGTCGTCGATGTCGGCCCCGGCATCACCTCGCTGCGCAAGGACGACCACGTCATCCCGCTCTACACGCCCGAGTGCCGCCAGTGCAAGTTCTGCCTGAGCCGCAAGACCAACCTGTGCCAGCTCATCCGCGGCACGCAGGGCAAGGGCCTGATGCCGGACGCCACCAGCCGCTTCTCGCTGGGCGGCAAGCCCATCCTGCACTACATGGGCACCTCCACCTTCAGCAACTACATCGTCGTTCCGGAGATCGCGCTGGCCAAGATCCGCCCGGACGCGCCCTTCGACAAGGTCTGCTACATCGGCTGCGGCGTCACGACCGGCGTCGGCGCGGTGCTCTTCACGGCCAAGGTCGAGGCGGGCGCGAACGTCGTCGTCTTCGGGCTGGGTGGCATCGGGCTGAACGTGATCCAGGGCGCCAAGATGGTCGGCGCCGACAAGATCATCGGCGTGGACCTGAACCCGGCGCGTGAGGCGATGGCGCGCAAGTTCGGCATGACGCATTTCCTGAACCCGAAGGACATCGAGGCGGCCGGTGGCAACCTGGTGGACGCCATCGTGCAGCTCACCGACGGCGGCGCCGACTACAGCTTCGAGTGCATCGGCAACACCAAGGTGATGCGCCAGGCGTTGGAGTGCACACACAAGGGCTGGGGCCGCAGCATCATCATCGGCGTGGCCGAGGCGGGCGCCGAGATCTCGACCCGGCCGTTCCAGCTCGTCACCGGGCGCAAGTGGGAAGGCTCGGCCTTCGGCGGCGCGCGGGGCCGCACGGACGTGCCGAAGATCGTCGACTGGTACATGGACGGCAAGCTCAACATCGACGACCTGATCACCCACAAGCTGAAGCTGGAGGACATCAACCGCGGCTTCGAGCTGATGAAGAGCGGCGAGTCGATCCGCTCGGTGGTGGAGTTCTGAGCATGAGCGCCGAGACGACCTTCGAGCGACTGGAACTCGTCAGCGAGCACGGCTGTTTTGGCGGCGTGCAGCGGTTCTACAAGCACTTTTCCCGCGAGATCGGCCTGCCGATGCGCTTCGCGGTGTTCCTGCCGGCGCAGGCGGTCGCGGGGGAAGCCGTGCCGCTGCTTACCTTCCTGGCGGGGCTGACCTGCACGGAAGAGACCTTCACGATGAAGGCGGGGGCACAGCGCGCCGCGGCAGCCCACGGGCTGGCGCTGCTGATGCCCGACACCAGCCCGCGTGGTGCAGGCATCGTCGGCGAGGACCACAACTGGGACTTCGGTGTCGGCGCCGGCTTCTACCTCGACGCGACCCACGCACCTTGGGCGGGCCACTGGCGCATGGAGAGCTACCTGCTGCGCGAGCTGATCCCGGCGGTGGCAGCGCAGTTCGGGCTGGATGGCACGCGGCTGGGCATCTCCGGGCACTCGATGGGCGGGCACGGCGCGCTGACGCTGGCGCTGCGGCATCCCGGCCGGTTCGCCAGCGTGTCGGCGTTCGCGCCGATCTGCGCGCCGTCGCAATGCCCGTGGGGCCACAAGGCGTTCACTGGCTACTTCGGTCAGGACGAATCCGTCTGGGGCGACCACGACGCGAGCGTGCTGATGGCGCGGCAGGAGGGCGCGCCGTACCCGGACGGCATCCTGATCGACCAGGGGCTGGCGGACAAGTTCCTCGCCGAGCAGTTGCACCCGGAGGCGTTCGATGCGGCGTGTGCGGCGGTCGGGCAGCCGCTGACGCTGCGGCGGCATGCGGGCTACGACCACGGCTACTACTTCATCGCCAGCATGGTCGATGACCATGTGGCGCACCACGCGCGGGCACTGGGCCGCTGACGCAGGGATTCAGGCCGCGGCTGGCAACTGCTGAAAGCCCTTGCGCCACCGGTCTAGCGCCGCCGCCGCCAGCGGCTGCGTGTAGTGGTAGCCCTGCGCCTCGTCGCAGCCGAGGTGCGCCAGCCGCTGCGCGGTCTCGGCGTTCTCGACGCCTTCGGCCGTGGTGCGCAGGTTCAGGTGGCGCGCCATCTGCAGGATCGCGCGCACGATGGCCTGGTCTTCCGTGCCGTGGCCAAGGCGCCGGATGAAGGAACGGTCGATCTTGAGCCGGTCGAAACCGAAGCGGTGCAGGTAGGCGAGGTTGGAGTAGCCGGTGCCGAAGTCGTCGATAGACAGGCTCACGCCGAGTGCCTTGAGCTGCTGCACGGTGTGCAGCGCCACCGCCTCCTTGCCCATCAGCACGGTCTCGGTCACCTCCAGCTCCAGACAATGCGCGGGCAGTTCGCTGGCCGCGAGTGCGTCGGTCACGTTCTGCACCAGCGTGCCTGAGCGGAACTGCAGCGCCGAGACGTTGACCGCCACCTTCAGCCCGTGCAGGCCGTCCCGGTGCCAGTCCGCCGCCTGTCGGCAGGCTTCGTGGAGCACCCAGGCGCCGATCGGTGCGATGAGCCCGCTTTCCTCGGCCACCGGGATGAACTCGCCCGGCTGGTTCAGCGCCTGTCCCGGCCGGTTCCAGCGCACCAGCGCCTCGACGCCGACCAGCGCGCCATCCTCCAGCCGGATCTGCGGCTGGTAGTACAGCTCGAACTCCCGCTGCTCCAGCGCCAGGTGCAGCGCGGTGCGCGTGTTGACGTAGGCGGTCAGGCGGGCGTTCATGTCCGGGCTGAACAGGCGGTGCTGGTTCGCACCCCCGCGCTTGCACTCGAACAGCGCCGTGTCGGCGTGGCGCATCAGGGATTCGGCGTCGGCCGCGTGCTCGGGGAACACTGCCGCGCCGACCGACGACGAGATGAAGAGGTGCACGCCTTCGATGTCGAAGGGCTGGGCGAACTGCGCCAGCACCGCCTCGCAGCGCGCGATCACCTGGGCGTGCGAGGTGACTCCCGGCAGCACCGCCATGAATTCGTCGCCGGACAGGCGGCAGGCGGTGTCGCCCGGGCCCAGGCAGGCCTGGAGCCGCTGGGCCACCGCGCGCAGCAGGGCGTCGCCCGCCGCGTGGCCGTAGGTGTCGTTGACATGCTTGAACCGGTCGAGGTCGAGGCAGAGCAGCCCGACGCCCTCCGAGGGCTTGGCCGTCGCCCGCTGGATCGCCTGCTCCAGCACCTGGCGGCCCCGCACCCGGTTGGGCAACTGCGTCAGGGCGTCGTGCAGGGCGAGGTGTTCATGGAGCTGGCGATCGGTCGCTGCGGCCATGGCGCGCACGCGGGTGTAGATGACCAGGATGCCCAGCAAGGTGAGGCCTGCGAACCGCATCGAGTGGCCGTACCGAATCATCAGCACCGACACCAGCAGGTTCAGCCAGCACAGCAGGAAGGCCCACCGCAGGGCCCGTGCACCTGGCAACTGGGGCAGCGGGGTGTGCCAGGCCACGACGGGCCAGACCAGGGCGATGGCCAGTCCCAGCACCGTGACGGCGGCCCGGGGCAGCACGCTGTGCTCGACGATCAGGGTCGCGCCGGCCGCCAGCAAGGCCAGTACATTGAGACCACCGAGCACCCAGGCCCATACGCCATCACGGCCGATGTTCAGCAGGGTCCGCGATGCCAGGGTGGAAAAGCAGAAGCTCAGCGCCCCCGCGACCACGAACGCCGGGACCAGGTCGTCCGCGATGCCCGGCCAGACCGAGGGCAGCAGCAGTCCCTGGAAGCTGGCCTGGAAGAACTGGACAGACCCCAGCCAGCCCGCCAGCAGCCGATTGACGGGATCCTTGGTCCACAGCAGCAGGCCGACCATCAGCAGGCAGACGGTGAGCCAGATCGCTTCGCGCACCAGCGTCCAGCGCGTCGCATCGCTGTACGCCTCCGGCACCCAGGCCTCGACCGTGGCGGTCGGTATGGTCACGTCCTGTGTGCGGACCACCAGGCGCAGCGAGCCGCCTGGCGGCACCGTCACCGCGAACGCGGGCTCGACGGCCCGGGTGATGCGGTCGGGTCGGGCCGCCACGGGTGAGTCCGGTTCGAACACCTCCAGCGTCACCTCCCGGATGCGCCGCGGCTTGACCACGATCCAGCGCGTCAGCGGCTCGGCGCTGCTGTTGCGGACCACTCCGGTCAGCCAGACGGTGGCGGGCCTCCACGCCGAGTTGCGGTTGCGGTCGGTGGCCGCCAGCCAGCCGGGCTGGTGCAGGACATCCGCAGCCCCGGTGTCGTCGTTCTCGTGGAGCTGCTTGAGCACCTGCATGGAGGTCACCAGCAGCACGGGCTCCATGCCCGTGGTGGCGAGGTCGACGGGTGGCGTGGTGGGCGGTGTGGCGGGCGTTGTAGCGGGTGCGGCTGCAGCGGCGGACAGGCCCAGGCCCATGCCGGCCAGCAGCAGCCCGCACCAGAGCCAGCGCAACAGCGCCTCGGCGACGGTGGTGGGGCTCATGGGCGGCACAGGGGCGTCATGCCGTACAGCGGCTCATCCGGCAGCCCCGCTTGCAGCGCTGCCCGCGCGGCGATCAGCCGCCCGTGGTCCACCCCGGTGGCCACGCCCATCGCCTCGAACATGGACACCAGATCCTCGGTCACCACATTCCCCGACGCCCCCGGCGCGTAGGGACAGCCGCCCAGCCCGCCGAGCGACGCATCGAAGGTCCGCACGCCCACGTCCCACGCGGCCAGGCAGTTCGCCAGTCCAAGGCCGCGCGTGTTGTGCAGGTGTGCCGAGCCGGTCCTGTCGCCGATGGCCACGCGGACCCGCTGGAACAGCCGCCGCACCTGCACCGGGTTCGCCATGCCGGTGGTGTCCGACAGGCCGATCTCGTCCACGCCCGCCTGGGCGAGCTGCTCGGCGAGCCAGACCACCTCGTCTTCCGGCACGGCACCCTGGAGCGTGCAGCCGAACGCGGTGGACATGCCGACCTCGACCGGCACGCCCGGCGCGGTGGCGTCCCGCAGCGCGACGACCTCGCGCACCACCGCGACCATCTCGGTCCGGCTGCGGCGCACATTGGCCAGTGAATGCGCCTCGCTGGCTGAAACGGGGATCGTCAGCTTGTGGACCCCGGCCTCCAGTGCCGCCGCCGCCCCGCGCAGGTTGGGCACCAGCGCCATCACGGTCCAGCCCGGCAGGGTGATGGCATGGCGCACCACCTCGGCCACATCGGCCATCTGTGGCAGCGTGCGCGCGGGCACGAACGAGCCGACCTCGACCTCGCGCAGACCGCTGGCGTGCAGCGCGTCCATCCAGGCCAGCTTGTGAGCGGTGGACATCACGGCCTGCACGCTCTGCAGTCCGTCACGGGGGCCGACCTCGCTGATGAGGACGGTCTGTGCGGCGGGCGGGGGCGGGGATTCGGGCAGGGTGTGCATGGCGTCACGATTTTCGTTCATCATCTCGCCCCATGAAGAATCTCCTGCGCATTTCCTCCCTCGTCCGTGGTGTCCTGTCCGGGCTGGTGCTGACCGCCTCGGTCGTTTTGCCGGTTCAGGCCGAAACGCTCGGCGAAGTCAGCACCGTCTTCAAGCTGATCGGCCCGAACCACAAGATCGTCATCGAGGCCTACGACGATCCGATGGTCGAGGGTGTCACCTGCTTCGTCTCGCGTGCCAAGACCGGCGGCATCACGGGTGCAGTCGGGCTGGCCACCGACAAGTCGGATGCTTCGATCGCCTGCCGCCAGGTCGGCGAGATCCGCATCAAGGCGCCACTGCCCCAGCAGGACGATGTCTTCAGCGAGCGGCTGTCGATCCTGTTCAAGCGCCTGCGCATCGTGCGCGTGGTCGATGCGAAGCGGCAGTCGCTGGTCTACATGACCTACTCGGAGAAACTGCTCGACGGTTCGCCCAAGAACAGCATCACCGCGGTGCCGGTGGGCAAGCCGATTCCGGTGAAGTGACGGGCCACGCGGCGGGGGAGTTCCCCAGCGCGCACAGCAGCATGTCCAGAAACGCCCGCGTCTTCGCCGGCATCAGCCGCCGGCCCGGAAACACCGCCCACGCCGTCGGGCTCGGCAGGCACCACGCGGGCAGCACCCGCCGCAGCCGGCCGCTGCGCACGTCAGCCTGGGCGAAGTAGTCGGGCACTGCGGCGATGCCGGCCCCTGCACGGGCCAGCCGGATCAGCAACTCGGGTGAGTTCGCGCCGACCCGGCCGGGGGGCACACCTTGCCAGCGCTGCGTGTCGCACATCAGCGTCCACGGGGCCGGCTCGCCGTTGCTGCCGAGGCTGCGCACTGCGTCGTGTCGGGCCAGATCGGTCGGCACCATCGGCTCACCCCGTTCCGCGAGGTAGCCCGGTGCGGCGTACAGCCCGGACGGAAACACCTGTAGCCGGCGTGCCGCCAGCAGGTTGTCGTCGGGCAGATCGCCGATGCGGACCGCCAGGTCGAACCCCTCGCCCAGCAAGTCCACACGCCGTGGCGAGAGGTCCATCTCCAGCGAGATCGCCGGGTGCATGGCGACGAACGCTGCCAGCGCATCGACCAGCAGCAGATTGGCGAAGTCGCTTGGCATCGACACGCGCAGCCGGCCGCTGGGCTCGGCCTGTCGGTGCGCACGCAGCGCGGTGACGGCGGCCACCTCGCTCGCCACCTGGCGGGCGTGTTCGAGCAGTTGCTTGCCGAACTCGGTGAGCGTCTGTCGGCGCGTCGTGCGCAGCAGCAGGCGTTCGCCGACCTGTTGTTCGAGTTCCGCCAGCCGGCGCGAGACCGTCGACTTCGGCAGATGCAGCTGTTCCGCCGCGCGGCTGAAGCTGCCCAGCTCCGCCACGCGGGCGAAGATGAGCAGGTCGTTCGGGTCGATCGATTGTTCGGATTGTTCCATGGGCAGAACAATGATATCCATTCGGAGGGATTCCAGCGCTGATTGGTGATGTCTACAGTGCAGTCATCCCTTCCACCTCTGCAAACGCCCAGGACATCGCCATGCACATCCTCCAGATCAATGCCAGTGCCCGCCGCGACGGCGCCAACTCCACCCGCCTGGCCAACCAGATCGCTGCCCGCCTGCAGGCCGCCAACCCCGGCGCCACGCTGACGCTGCGCGACCTGGCCGTGACCCCGCATCCGCTGCTCGACGAAGCCGCCCTCGGCGCGCTGTTCACCCCGGCCGACGCCCGCAGCCCCGAGCAGGCCGCCCGCGTTGCGCTCGACGATGCGCTGAT
Organism: Sphaerotilus sp.; assembly: GCF_034519685.1. Lineage (GTDB taxonomy): Bacteria > Pseudomonadota > Gammaproteobacteria > Burkholderiales > Burkholderiaceae_C > Sphaerotilus. Next base: position 2,313,614 of record NZ_JAXHOF010000006.1, read on the forward strand.
TGCCGAGATCCAGGCCCATGACACCCTCGTGCTGGGCGTGCCGATGTACAACTTCGGCGTGCCGGTGCAGCTCAAGAGCTGGATCGACGCGATCGCCCGTGCCGGCGTCACCTTCCGCTACACCGCCAGCGGCCCGGAAGGCCTGCTCAAGGGCAAGACGGTGTATGTCGCACTGGCCCGCGGCGGTCTCTACCGCGATACTCCGAACGACTCGCAGGTGCCCTACCTGAAGAGCGTGCTGGGCTTCCTGGGTCTGACCGACGTGCGGTTCATCTATGCCGAAGGGTTGGCAATGGGCCCCGAAGCCGCCGCCAAGGGCTTTGCGCAAGCCGAGGACGATCTGAACGCCGCACTGGCCTGAGCGGCGCACCGCTGACCACGGTCAGCCTTCCAAGGAGACGACCATGACCGACACGACCACCCCCGCCACGATCCGCCACCCGCGCCGCGTGGAGCGGCTGGTCACCGGCATGGCCACCTCCGACGGTGCGGGCGTCAAGCTGACCCGCGTGCTGACGCAGCCGCTGCAGCGCCGGCTCGACCCCTTCCTGATGCTCGACGCCTTCGGCAGCGACCAGCCGGACGACTACATCGCGGGCTTCCCCGACCATCCGCACCGCGGCTTCGAGACGGTGACCTACATGATCGCCGGCTGCATGCGCCACCGCGACAGTGCCGGGCACGAGGGGCTGTTGGAGAACGGCGGCGTGCAGTGGATGACCGCCGGCCGCGGCGTCATCCACTCGGAGATCCCGCAGCAGGAACATGGGCGGATGGAAGGCTTCCAGCTCTGGCTGAACCTGCCGGGTCGCGACAAGATGAACGCGCCGTGGTACCGCGACTTCAAGGCGGACGAGCTGCCGAAGTTCGTGACGTCCGACGGCGTGGCCGTGACGGTGATCGCCGGCGAGAGCCACGGCGTGACCGGTGCGGTGACGCGGGACGCTACGGCGCCGCTCTACCTCGACCTGCACCTGGCCGCCGGTTCGCGCTTCGTGCAGCCGCTGCCGGCCAGCCGCAATGCGTTTGTCTATGTCTACCGCGGCGCGGTGACGATCAACGGGCAGGTGGTGCCGGTGCAGCGCATGGCCCTGCTCGCCAACGAGGCGGACACCGATGGCGTGGTCATCGAAACCGATGCCGAGGCGCGTGTGCTGCTGATCGCGGGCGAGCCGCTGAAGGAGCCGATCGTGCAGTACGGGCCGTTCGTGATGAACAGCCAGCAGGAGATCTACCAGGCGCTGAGCGATTTCCGGGATGGGCGGCTGGGGGAATGACGGCGTCGGGATGTCAGGTGGCCGTGGCGCGCCGCAGCCAGCCCAGCCCGTCCGATGTGCCCCCCGCGACCGCGCCACGCGCCGGCCGGTATTCGCAGCCGATCCAGCCCTGCCAGCCGCAGGCGGCGGATACCTCGTCGATCACGTCGAACAGGTAGGCGTAGTTCAGCTCGCCCAGGTCCGGCTCATGCCGCATCGGCACGCCGGCGATCTGCAAGTGCCCGACCCGCCCGGTCGGCAGGTACTGGCGCAGCTTCATCGCCACGTCGCCTTCGACGATCTGGCAGTGGTAGAGGTCGAACTGCACTTGCAGGTTCGGTGCGCCGAGGGCCTGCACGATGCGGTGTGCCTCGTCCTGGCGGTTCAGGAAGTAGCCGGGCATGTCGCGCAGGTTGATCGGCTCGATCAGCACGTTCCGTCCGGCCGCAGCGGCACGCTCGGTCGCCCAGGCGATATTCCCTTCGTAGGTGGCCTGCAGCCGCCCGCGGTCGGCGCCCTGCGGCGCGAGACCTGCCATCACGTGGACCCGCGGGCAGCTGAGCGCCTCGGCATAGTCCAGCGCCCGCGCGAAGCCGTCACGGAACTCGGCTTCGCGCCCCGGCAGGCAGGCGATGCCACAGTCACCCGCGTCCCAGTCACCGGGCGGCGCGTTGAACAGCACCTGCTGCAGACCGTGGTCCTTCAGACGCCGGGCGATCTCACCCGCTTCGAAGGCGTAGGGGAACAGGTACTCGACCGCCTGGAAGCCGTCCGCGGCGGCGGCGGCGAAGCGGTCGAGGAAGGCGTGCTCGTTGTATAGCATCGTCAGATTGGCAGCGAAACGGGGCATGGGAGGTCCGGGTTCTGGGGGGGGGATGGCTGGCGCTGGTGCTGTCAATGTCACCAGCGAATGTCACCAGCGGGCGCCGAAATGCTGCCGCAACTCGTCGATCTGCGCCTCGGTCAGCGGTGCAGGGCGGGTCAGCAGCCACAGCCGCGCAGTCTCCTCCAGCTCTTCCAGCACGGCGCTGGCCTCGGCCGGGCTGCGGTGCCAGACGTTGGGGCCGAGGCGGTCGAGCATGACGGCGCGCAGCGGGCGGCCAGCGGCCCGGGCGGCCACGATGCGCTCGGCCACCAAAGCGGCGACGGCCGGGTCGCCAGGGCGGTGGTAGGGCATCAGCGGCACATGGCCGACCTTCATCACGAAGTAGGGCGTGATGGGCGGTAGGAGATCATCGGGGTTCGCCACGCCGGCCAGCGTCAGCGCGACGAGGTGCGTCGAGTGCGTGTGGATCACGCAGCGCGCCTCGGGGTCGGCGGCGTAGATGCGGCGGTGCAGCGCGAGTGTCTTCGAGGCGCGCTCGCCGCCGGTCTGCACGCCGTCGGCATTGACGCAGGCCAGCCGCTCGGGCGACAGTGTGCCGAGGCAGGCATCTGTCGGCGTGATGAGGAAGCCGCCGTCCTCGGTGCGCACGCTGATGTTGCCGGCGCTGGCGTGGACGTAGCCTCGGTTGAACAGCGAGGCGCCGACGCGGCAGACCTCTGTGCGCAGGGCGGTGTCGTCGGGCATGGGGTTTGGCGTCATGAGGCCATGATGCCTGTCTTGCCATCCATCTCTGTGTCGTCAGCGCACCAGCTTTACCGCTTCTGCCTTGAACTCTGCTGTGTAGCTTTAGAGCGGCTAACAAAACCAAACACCCGTCACGTCAGATCCGAGCGATGCTGAGGGGATGAAACAGCAAGAAATCAGTGCGCAGTTGTGGGAACACTGAGGTGTCCTGTCAACCGTGGACAGTCGAAGTTAATGCGCAGAGCGCAGTTGTTGATAGAACTGCCGAGCAAAGACGGCAGGCGGGAGGTTGCCGATGGCGCTGTGGCGACGCTGGCGGTTGTAGAAGACCTCGATCCACTCGGTGATTTCGGCAATGGCCTGAGCGCGGGTGGCAAAGCGCCGGTGGTGGACGAGTTCGTTCTTCAGGCTGCCCCAGAAGCTCTCCATCGGGGCGTTGTCGTAGCAGTTGCCGCGACGTGACATCGACGCCCGCATGCCCAGTGCATCGAGTGCATGGCGGTAGTCGCGGGCGCAATACTGGCTGCCCCGGTCGGAGTGGTGGATCAGCCCGGGCGGGGGTCGGCGCCGGGCATGGGCGTGGCCCAGCGCGCGCAGGCAGAGCTGCTGGGTCATGCGCTCGTCCATCGCATAGCCGACGATCTCTCGGGTACACATGTCCTTGAGTCCGGCCAGGTAGAGCCAGCCCTCGTCGGTGCGGATGTAGGTGATGTCGGTGAGCCAGATCCGATCAGGGGCGCTGGCGGTGAAGTCCTGCAGCAGCAGGTTGTCGGCCACGGGCAGCAGGTGCTCGGAGTCCGTGGTGACGCGAAAGCAGCGCTTCTGCCGGCAACGCAGCGCCATCGTGCGGCGCAGTCGGTCCACACGGTCCCGCCCGGCCTCGAAGCCCTGCGCCCGCAACTCCGCCAGCACCCGGCGCGTGCCGTAGGTCTGGCGGCTGGCCGCATGCACCCCTCGGATGGCCACCTTCAGCCGCTCGTCGTCGCGCTGACGGGCCGAGGCTGGCCTCTCGCACCAGGCGTAGTACCCGCTGCGCGAGACCCCCAGCGCCGAGCACAGCACCGCCACCGGATAGTCGTGTCGAGCCTGCAGCTCCTTCATGACCGCGTACCTTGCAGCGACTCCCTCGCAAAGTACGCGGCCGCTTTTTTTTAGATTTCGCGCTCCATCTCCACCCGCGCCAGTTCCCGGCGCAGCCGGCTGACCTCGGCCTTCAGTTCCGCCACCGAAGGCTCGGCCGCCTTCAGCGCCTGCGCTCCCCGGCGCTGGCTGCTCGCCACCCAGTTGCTCAGCGAGCCCTTCGGAATGCCCACTCTCTGGGCTGCTTCCTGGTGTGACAGCTTCTGTTCCAGCACCAGCTTTACCGCTTCCGCCTTGAACTCTGCTGTGTAGCTTTGGTTCTTCTTCATCGTCTTTCTCGTCGTGTCACCGGGTCAAGTGGGTGTCCACGGAAGTCAGGCTACCTCACACATCCGCCCGCTGCTGCCAGAGCCCAAGCCCGCCAGTCCTCGCGGAGGGCGCCCCCGTATTGCCGACGAACTCGTGCTCAACGGCATCGTGTACGTTCTGCGAACGGGCATCCCATGGGAAGAGCTGCCTCAAGCGCTGGGCTGGGGCAGCGGCATGACGTGCTGGCGACGACTCCAGCAGTGGCACGAGGCGGGTGTGTGGCACGGGCTGCACATGCTGCTGCTGGAGCATCTCAGGCGCAACGACGCGCTCGACTACAGCCGCATGTGCATCGATGGCTCCAGCGTGGCCAGCCCCCGGGGGGGCCGCACACTGGGCCGAACCCGACCGACAGGGGCAAACTCGGCTCCAAGCGCCATGTGCTGACTGACGCCAACGGCACGCCGGTGATGTTCTGCGTCACGGGCGCGAACCGGCATGACTCGGTGGTGTTCGAGGAGATGATCGATGCGCTGCCAGCGATCAAGGGCAAGCCCGGCAGGCCCCGGCGCTGGCCCGACAAGCTCCATGCGGACAAGGCCTACGACTGCAAACGCTGTCGCCAGCATCTCAGGCGGCGGGGCATCCGGGTGCGCATCGCCCGCAAGGGCATCGAGAGCAAGGAGCGTCTGGGCCGTCACCGCTGGGTGGTCGAGCGCACGCATGCGTGGCTGGCGGCCTTCGGCAAGCTCCGGGTGCGCTTCGAGCGCAGCATCACCACCCATGTGGCTCTTTTGTCCCTGGCCTGTTCCATCATCTGTCTGCGGACTCTGCGCAGGTTGTGTTAGCCGCTCTTAGTTCTCTTTATCGTCTTTTCCGTCGTGTCACTGGGTCAAGTGAGTGTCCACGGAGGTCAGGCCACTTCAGTGGACAACGGTTTCCCAGCATTCGCCGATCGTCCCCGCAGGGCAGCTCATTTGAAGATTTATCTGCTGCGCGTCAATAGGTGAACCACCAATATCTCTGACTGCCAATCCAGTATCCCTGGCGATGCCACCGGACTCCAGCCCTGCGCCCCACATGGATCGATAAAGTACCGAGGGAGCGCCCCAGGACAGAATTGCGTTTTTGGCAACTATTTCGCTTTCAGAACAAACAATGGCATGTTTTGCCCTCATTTCTGGGTCTTCTTGCCAGAACATCCCTTCACGCTCCCGAAAAACGTTCCGATCTTTAAACGATCAGGCAATCCTTCATTCAAAGGGTCGTGGATAATGAAACCCACCCACATGGGTGGATCCTGATTCGAAAAAAATGGCCTCCATGGCCATTCCCGTCAGAACTTTCTTGGCACACGCTGGGGTGAAGAATGCAAGTTGATGCAGAACTGGCTTGGGACGCAACATGTCTGCGCAGGGAACGTGTTTTGTTGACGTTGCGAGACAACGCCGGACATTCCGCCTCGGTCGAACTGACACCGACCGAGGCCTTGCGACTGGCCCGTGTGTTGGCAGGCGAGATGCATGGAAGCAGCCCTGACACTTGGCTGGTGGAGCGCCTGGCGGGCACGGGGCGACTCTGGCTGACCCTCAGTTCGACGTCCCGTGGCATGGTTCGCATTTCCCGGATCGAGATGAACGATGACAGCGCAGCGCAACTGTCCCACTGCCTGGGCCGTGCCGCACTCGAATGCCACTCCGAACCGAGCAATCTGCAGCAACTGCACAGAGCCATGCTGCGGCTTCTGCGCTCGATGCTCCGCTGGGGCGTTGTACATACACGCCCGTTGACGCGCCAGCACCAGTTGTGGATTAACCGCCTTCACCGCTCGATGGTGGTCCTGTACCGCACCACGGCAAACATCGAACGGACCCTGTCGACCCGGTCGCACTGACGACACACCCTGGATTGAGCCACACGACAGGCTGGGGCATCTGTCGGCGTTCGCCGATCTGGCAGACCCGAGAGACAGCGTGCGCTGCCGCTACCCGCTGCAGGAGCTGCTGCTGGTGGCACTGGCGGGGGTGGCCAGCGGGGCAGAAGACTGGGTGGACGTGCAGGGCAATAGCACCACCGTGTCTATCCGTAACAAGCCCATCCACCGACTGATTCAGGCACTCACTTTGTGCATGGTCCAGGGAGCACGGCGTCAGTCCGAAGAGGCCTTGCAGATTGAAGTGGCCTGTCCTGTGCTGAAAGCCGCGACAACGCTCTGCCAAAAAAATCCACCCCCCCGAAATTCCCCGACTTCAGCGCCACCTGCAGCACCTCGCCCGGACAGACCGGCGAGCGCGCCGCGGTCCACGGCACTCCCGGGTCGATCTGCGGCCCGATCGCCATCTGCGTGATGCCCAGCGCCTGCACGACCGCGCCGGACGTTTCCCCGCCCGCGACCACCAGTTGCCGCACGCCGGCCTGCACCAGCCCTGCGGCAATGTGCGACAGCGTGCGCTCCACCAGCTCGCCCGCTTCGGTGACGCCCAGGCGAGCCTGCACGGCGCGGACGGCTTCCGCTTCGGCCGTGGCGTAGACCAGCACCGGGCCTTGCGCCAACCGCGGTGTGGCCCAGGCCAGCGCTTGAGCGGCCACGTCCTCGCCGGCGGCGATGTCCAGCGGGTTCACTGCGAAGGCTGCGCCGCCATGCTGGCGGAAATGCAGCACCTGCGCGTTGGTCGCCACCGAGCAACTGCCCGACACCACGGCGCGCAGGCCGCTGGCGGCGGGCAGTCGGTCCGCCACGTCGCTTGCCGGGAGCACCCCGGTGGCCTGCCAGTTCCGCGGCAGGCCGATGGCGATGCCCGAGCCGGCGGTCACCAGCGGCATCCCGGCCAGCGCCTGCCCGATCAAGAACAGGTCGCCATTGCTCACCGCGTCCACCACGGCCATGCCCACTCCGTCGGCTTGTAAATCGCGGAACCGCTGCGCGATGGCCTCGGCGCCGTGCGAAACGACCGCCTGATCGACGAGTCCGACGCGCCGCCGCGTCTGCGCCTGCAGCACACGCACGAGGTTGGCGTCGGTCATCGGCGTCAGCGGGTGGTGGCGCATGCCGCTGTCCGACAGCAGCACGTCGCCGACGAAGAGGTGGCCCTTGAACACCGTGCGCTGGTTGTCCGGGAAGGCGGGGCAGGCGATGGTGAAGCCCTGGCCGGGGCCGTGCAGCGCGTCGAGCAGGGCGTCGGTGACCGGGCCGATGTTGCCGGCCGGGGTCGAGTCGAAGGTGGAGCAGTACTTGAAATACACCTGCTCCACGCCCTGCGCCTGCAGCCAGCGCAGCGCCGCCAGCGACTGCGCGACGGCCTCATCCGCGGGGATGGTGCGCGACTTCAGCGCGACCACGAGGGCGTCGGCGTCCACCGGCGCGTCGGCATCCGCGGGCACGCCGATGGTCTGCACGGTGCGCATCCCGCTGCGCACGAGGTTGTTGGCGAGGTCGGTCGCGCCGGTGAAGTCGTCGGCGATGCAGCCGAGCAGGGGGCGGCGGCTCATGGCTTGGACTCAGGTTGCGGCAGCGTGATGCCGGGGAAGATCTTGATGACCGCCGAGTCGTCCTCGCGCCCGAAGCCGGCGCTGGAGGCCTGCATGAACATCTGGTGCGCCGTGGCCGAGAGCGGCAGCGGGAACTTGGTCGCCCGCGCCGTGTCGAGCACGAGGCCGAGGTCTTTGACGAAGATGTCCACCGCCGACAGCGGCGTGTAGTCGGCCGCCAGCACATGCGCCATGCGGTTCTCGAACATCCAGCTGTTGCCGGCGCTGTGCGTGATGACCTCGTAGAGTGCGGCGGCGTCCACCCCTTCGCGCAGGCCGAGCGCCATCGCCTCGGCGGCGGCGGCGATGTGAACGCCGGCCAGCAACTGGTTGATGATCTTCACCTTGCTGCCGTTGCCGGCCTGGTCGCCGAGCCGGTAGACCTTGGTCGCCATCGCGTCGAGCGCGCCGCCGACCTTGGCATACGCCTCGGGGCGGCCGGCGGTCATCATCGTCATCTGGCCCGCGGCGGCCTTGGCGGCGCCGCCGGAGATGGGCGCGTCGAGGTAGAGCAGGCCCCGCTCGGCCAGCCGGCCTTCGAGCTGGACGGACCAGTTCGGGTCTACCGTCGAGCACATGACGAACACGCTGCCCGGCCGCATCGCCGCCGCCGCGCCGCCGTCGCCGAACAGCACCGCCTCGGTCTGCGCGGCGTTCACCACCACGCTCACGAGGATGTCGCAGTGCGCCGCCAGCTCGGCCGGGCTGGCGCAGGCCACACCGCCTTCGGCCGCAAACGCCTGCGCCGCCTCCGGTCGCACATCGCAGACGTGGACCCGGTAGCCCGCCCGGCGCAGCGAGGCCGCCATGCCTCGGCCCATTGCGCCGAGGCCGATGACGCCGATGGGCGTCGGGTGCATTTCAGGGGTTGTCTGGCTCAAGGGGGTCTCCACAGGACGGTTCGGTCTTTATTTGTCACGTCATCTGGTTGTCATACAAATTGTGGGCGTCCAGCCCCCCAATGTGCAGCGGGGTTTTCCCGCGCAGTGGGCCGAGGCATCGCTCAGCGCTGACGCGACGCGGTGCCCAGTTCGGCGCGCAGCCGATCGGCCAGCGCCAGTCCTTGCGCCGCCCAGAACGCCGGGTCGGCCTGCCCGATGCGCTCGGCGGCGTGGACCATGTGCAGCGCCCCGGCCGCGCGGGCCCTGTTCACATCGCCCGCCTCGATCGCGGCCACGATGGCGGCGTGTTCATTGCGCACCGCCTGTTCCTGGTCCTGGCGACGGGCTTCGTTGGCCCGTGTGACGCGGGTGGCGTCGAGCAGGAACTGGTTGAGGTAGCCCAGCGTTGCCAGCAGGAAGGGATTGCGCGCGGCCTGCGCGACGGCGGCGTGGAAGGCCACATCCTCCGTGACGCCGTCGCCGCCACTGGCCACCGCCTTGTCGATGGCTTGCATCGCCACCTTGATCTGCTTGAGTGCCTGCGGCGTGCGGCGCGCGGCGGCCAGTGCGGCGCACTCGGCCTCCAGTGCGCGGCGCACCTCGACCATCTGGATCACCGCGTCGACCGAGCCGTCCGGGGCCAGCACCAGCTGGTCGAGTGCCGTTCTGGGCACTGCGCGGACAAAGGCGCCGGAGCCTTGGCGTGACTCGACCAGCCCCAGTGTCTTCAGCCGCGACAGCGCCTCGCGCACCACCGTACGGCTCACGCCGAAGCGCTCGACCAGCGCCGCTTCGGTCGGCAGGCGCTGGCCCGGCTGGAGTTGTCCGTCACGGATGCCCACCGCCAGCGCGTCCGCCAGTTGCTCGGACAGCCGCGCGCCGACCTTCAGGGCGGGCATGCCACTGAAGGCATCCGTGGGGCGATCGGCGAAGGGCATGGTCAGGGTCCGGGTTCTGGGGCCGCCAGCCGTGGCGGCTGCATGGGTTGCATGGGCTGTATGACAACAATATAAACCTTGTTGGCTGGTGCAGAACGTCAGCGCCGATGCGACGTTCTTTGATTCCTTGGCGGGAAATTTAATTTGCCTTTAAGTTTTCCGCCTTACTATTTTTTACATGTAGAAACAATTTTTACTAAAAAAGTAAAACCAAGTTGTCTGCATGCTGGTGAGTAAAACCGCGCAAATCCGCGCAAAACACTGTTCCCTTGGAGACTTCATGCTGAACACGCGACAAAAGAATCTTTCGCTCCTCAAGGTGGCCGTCGCCACGCTGTGCGCGTGGGGCGCAAGCGCTGCACACGCCGAGGTTTTCAGCGTGGAGGGCGCCGTGCGCTCGATCACGGCCCTGGTCGGTGGTGAATACCGTGTGGTGTGTGGCAACCACAGTGTTTTCGTGAATGCCTCGACCAGAATCACCTCTCCGGTCGGAACATTGACGCTGGCGCAACTGGCCAGCACCGAGCCGTTTCCTGATGCAGGTTTCAATTCGATGACCGGTGCGCCCCGTGTCGGTTTTGTCGGGGCCATGTGCGTGGCCGACGGGAATGACACGACACGACCGGGCAGTTATCTGGCGACAGATCTCTATGTCGAGGTCAGCGAGAACGTGGTCGTGGGTACCGTGACCGGGGCGAATCCGCTGGCGGTCAATGGCGTGGTGATCCAGCCGCTGGTGGACAGCCGCATCAGCGCATACAAGCCCGCGACAGGTTACTGGAACGCGAACGGCACCCACCCGGCGGGAACGGGTCCGTTCCTGACGCCGTCCCTGAACGTGGAGGTGGCGCGCAATGAACTGGGCTTCGGGGTGGACCTGTCGCAAGTCACCGTGGGTTCGCTGGGGTCGTTCGATGGCTATTACGCAGGCAATGGCACCGATTTCTACGCCTACAGCATCGAAGTCAATACCAATGCCTTGCTGCGCACCGATCCACGGCCCAGCATCACCCGTGCGAACTGCCGCAACCGCAACACGGCCAACCGGGATGAACTGGATGTGCGCGGCGGTTGCGTGATTCGCCCGGGTGCGAACAACGTGTCCGTGCAATTGCACGGGCAGACGTCGACGGGCGCTCTGCAACTTCTGGCCACGGTCAATTGCACGGCCGCACCGCTGGACGGTCTGCCGCAGCCGGTGGGATTCCAGTTCGGCTCATACCGGGTTTCTGCCAGCAACCTGAATTTCGCGGGCAACGTCTGCCCGGACCGCCTGCGGGCCACGACCGTCCAGAATGGGATCACGCGCTACGACTGGAGCGATTTCCGCGTCGTGCGCTGACCAGGCGGCTCGGCGTGGTGCGGATCAGGCGATCCGCACCACCTCCTCGAACGCCAGCCGCGGCCCGCGCGGGTAGTTGCCCGACGTGTCGCCCCAGCCGAGGTTGACCATGAAGTTGACCTTGAAGCGGCCGTCCGGGAAAAACGCTTCGTTGACCGCGGCTGGGTTGAAGCCGCTCATCGGGCCGGCGTCCAGGCCGAGCGCACGCGCCGCCAGGATCAGGTAGGCGCCCTGCAGCGAGCTGTTGCGGAAGGCGGTGTCCGCGGCCAGCCCGGCATTCCCGGCGAACATGTCGCGCGCGGCCGGCATCACCGGGAACTGCGTCGGCAGGTGGTCGAAGAAGGCGGTGTCCTGGGCGATGATGGCCGTGACCGGCGCGCCCATCGTCTTGTCCACGTTGCCCGGGGCGAGCGTCGCCTTGAGCAGCGCCTTGGCCTCGGCGCTGCGCACGAAGACGATGCGCGCTGGCTGGCAGTTCATCGAGGTCGGACCCCACTTGAACAGGTCGTAGAGCTGCTGCAGCGTGGCGTCGTCGACGGGGCGGTCGGTGAACTTGTTGAAGGTGCGCGCGCTGCGCAGGAGCTGGTCGAGGGCGGCGTCGTTCAGGGGCGTGTTCATGGGTGTGTTCATGGGTGTGCAGGCTTTCATCGGCAATCGACCCGGACATCGGGTGCTGCCGATTCTCCCTGTTTGCTATGCACCCAGCAGATCGCTCCGGTCGTTCAGATCCACCCCCGTGCGCAGCCCCTGCTCAATCCGCGAGCATTCCAGAAAATGTCACGCTGTGACAGGCACTTGGCTGCACTCCGCACAGCTTGTCCCCAGGGTTATCCACAGACTCCGGGGATAACCGACCAAGGGAAGACGCGGAGCCCGTCCCCGGGGCGTGCGCGGCTATGCTCCCAGCCATGAGCCTCCCGACCGCCCACCCGACCAGCCTGCGCGTTCACCAGTACCTTGGCCTGCAGCCCGGCCCGCGGCTGATCGTGCTGGGCGCCGTGCATGGCAACGAGACCTGCGGCACCACGGCGCTGCATGCGGTGATCGAGGCGTTCGACCAAGGCCGGCTGACGCTGCGGCGCGGCCAGCTCACGCTGGTGCCGGTCACCAACGCGCTGGCCCATGCTCGCCATGCCCGCGAAGGCGAGCGCAACCTGAACCGCAAGCTGGTGCCCCCGGCGATTCCGCAGGATTTCGAGGACCGGGTGGCGCGCGTGCTGTGTCCGCTGCTGCGGGCGCACGAGGTGCTGCTCGACCTGCACTCGTTCCACACGGCGGGCGAGCCGTTCGTGATGGTCGGACCACGCGACAACGACGGCCTGCTCGAACCCTTCGCGCATGAACAGGCCGAGGCGGCGCTGGCCGCGTCGCTCGGGCCGCGGCTGATCGTCGAGGGCTGGCTGGAGACCTATGCGCGCGGGGTCGAGCGCCGCCGCGCGCACCCGGTCACCGCGGCGCAGGCCATGCCGGACCCGCAGTTCGGCGTCGGCACGACCGAGTACATGCGCGCTTGTGGTGGCTACGGGGTCACGCTCGAATGCGGGCAGCATGACGATCCGCAGGCACCCGCCGTGGCGCACCAGGCGGTGATGCGCACGCTGCGGCTGCTGGGCATGGTCGATGCGGAGGTGGCCGAGCCGGCGCCACAGGTGCCGGCAGCACCAGATACCGCGCACACCGTGATGTGCCTGTTCGACGTGGTCGACTGCGAGCATGCGGGCGACCGGTTCACCCGCGAGTGGGCGAGCTTCGACCCGGTGCAGGCCGGCGAGGTGATCGGCCACCGCGACGACGGCCGTGCGGTGCTGGCGCAGACGGACGGCTGGATCGTGTTCCCGAACCCGCGGGCCCAGGTGGGGCAGGAGTGGTTCTACCTGGCGCAGGCCAGCGCGCGTGCGCTCTGAGGCGGCGACCTGCCGGCCGCCTCAGCGCAGGCGTGTCGCAAGGTCTGCCGCGCCCGGCACTCCCTTGGCCTGCGCATAGCCCAGATAGCGGCGTGCGGCGACGAGATCGCGGCGCAGGCCGTTGCCGCTGGCGAGCCGGCGGCCCAGCTCGAAGCAGGCGCTGGCGTGGCCGAGGTCGGCGGCGTGCTGCAGCGTGGCCAGGCCCGCTTGCACGCCACCCAGCCGTGCCGACAGCGCCGGCTGCAGCTGGAGCAGCGCCAGGGTGTAGAGCGCCTCGGGCTGGTGCGGATCGGGCAGGGCATCGAGTGTCGAGGCCGCTGCCTGCAGGGCGGTCGCCGAGCGGCTGTTCAGCGCGAGCGTGGCCCGCGCCCGCCCGACCACAGCCGCGCTGGCGAGGCGGGGGTCACGCTCCAGGCCGGCCAGCAGACGCTCTGCTGCGCGGGGATCGGGGCCCTTGCCGTCCAGGCCCAGCAGCCGCTGCCAGGCGCGGACCAGCTGCGCGCGCGGGTCGACGGGTGTCTGCGCGAGGGCCTGCTCCAGGGTGCTTGCGTCGGGGTACTGCCGCAGCTGGTAGTCCTTGCCTTCGGTGAGCAGCCAGGCGTCGAGCTGCTGGACCAGCGCGCTGGTGGCCCGGGCCTGTGCGGTCTGGTGCTGGATCTGCGGCAGGCGGCCCACGGCAGCCGCACTCGCCAGCGCCACCAGCGTCGCCGCGGCGAGTGTGTGCAGCTGCCACCGCCGCACCGCAGCCGAGCGCCGCAGCGGGCGCAGCAGCCGGTCGGCTTCGGGCACCTGCAGCGACCGGGCCAGGCGCTGACGCACCTGCCACTCGGCCAGCGTCCAGGCCAGGGCACCGAGGCCCACGGCCAGCAGCGCCGCCGTCGCCAGCCCCATGTGCGGGCTGCCCAGTCCCGCCGCCAGCGCGGCGACCACCCCGACACCCACCAGACCCAGCCAGCGTGGACGCCAGACCCGCTGCAGCCAGAGGCGCTCGATGGCGTACCGCACGGCCTCCAGCGCGCGGGGCGGATACGCCTCGTCGACCAGACCCGGGTGTTGCCGCTCGATGTCGGACTGCAGCGTGCGTGCGGCGATCTCGCGGTTCAGTGGAGACTGCAGGAAACGCTGCAGCGCCTCGACCAGATGCCGGCCGGTGCCCGCGGCGTTCTTTTCCAGCGTGGCGAGGTCGTGTGCCAGCAGCACCGCAGCGATCCCTTGCAGGTCGACCACCTCCAGCGCTGGGCCGATGGCGACAAACTGCATCGCCTGTCCCGCCACCTGCAGCCGACCCTGGCGCACCGGCAGCCTCAGCCGGTGGATCGCCTGCACTGCCAGCGGTGCCGTCGTGTAGCGCACCTGGTCCAGTGTGCACACCGTGTCCAGCATGCCCACATCGGCGAAGCGGGCGGCGATCGCGGCTGCCACGGCCGGATCGGGGTGGTGGATCTCCAGCAGGTCTTCGGCGTCAAGCCGCTCCCGCAGCCGCCCCCAGCGGTGCATCCAGCCGCTGGACCGGCAATCCGGGCAGTCCTGTGTCTGCTGGCCGTGGCAGTCGGCGCAGGCGATGCTGCCCGAGGCGTGGCAGCGTGTGCAGTCTGTTTCGCCTTGGCCCGCGCAGGCCGTGCAGGCCAGCCAGCCCTGGCTGCAGGCAGCACAGGGCACCAGCGCGTCGGGTGGCGTGTCCTTGACGCCCCGGACCACCGCCCGCCCTTCGCAGACGCGGCAGGCGATGCGCCCCAGTCCCCGGCAGTCGCGGCAGGTGCAGCGCTGGCGGCCCAGGCAGTCCGGGCAGGTCTTCGCGCCGCGGCCTTCACAGGTCTGGCAGACGATGCGGCCGGTCTGTGTGCAGCGGGGACAGCCCCACTCGGTGCCCAGGGTCTCGCCCACCTGGTCGCCGAACAGCACAGCACCGGACAACAGCCGCCGGTAGCGACCGGGCTCTTCGGTGGCCCACTGCTGGATGCGGGTGGCGACGGTCGACTCCGCGGTGGCCAGTTGCTGCTGCAGCGTGGCATCCAGCGCCGCAGAGTCCGGGCAGCGTGCGGTGCCGGGCGACAGCGGTCCGGGCTGGGTGCTGGTCTCGATGTCCAGCTCTGCACGCTGGCGGGTGGTGACCAGCAGCTCGGCGCTGCTGTCGGTGTCCGCGGCCAGTTCCTTGAGGTCGCTGGTCTTGAAGCGGGTGGTGGCCTCGATCCGTGCGCCCACGACATCGGCGATGCGCAGCCGCCGTCCCGCTGGCTGCCCCGGTTCCAGCCCCTGTCCTCGCCCCCGCACACTCGACATCCAAGACCCCGACCACTGTTGCCATCTCACCCAAGAATGGAAAGATTACACAACAAAGGCGTCTGCCCCGGCCAGGCGGGCGCTCGGACGGAGCGAATTCAGCGCGGCATCGGCGAGCGGCTGCGGAACCAGGCGAGGTAGACCAGGCGGTACAGCGTGCGCAGCGGTCGACCGTCGAGCATGACCTGCGGGCGCGGGCAGCTGGCCGGGGCGTCACTGACGGACAGGGTCTTGCGGTGGACCACCACCTGCAGGCCCAGCTCCGTGGTGGCTTCGTGCAGACGCGCATAGCCGTGGCGCTCGTACAGGTTGAGTGCCGCGACATTCGACGTCAGGCACTGCAGACCGATGTGCTGGCACTGCCAGTCCCGGCAGATCGACTCGAAGTGTTCGACCATCCGATGGGCGATGCCCTGGTGGCGAAAGCGCTCGTCCACGGCCAGCAGGTTCACCCACAGCGTGTCGGTGTCATGCCGCGGCTGTGCGTGCAGGAATCCAGCCACCTCGCCGTCGACCCGGGCGACACGAAAATAGGGCAGCTGGTGGCAGAGCCAGTAGCCCATGTTCTGCTCGGTTTCCAGCGGGAAATTGCGGGCCACCATCTTGCAGATGCTCGACCAGTCGCGCACACCCGCCGGTTCGATCCGGACACGCGCGGCAATCGAAGGGGCATTGCGCAGAACGCTGGGCTGAGTTTCAACCGCCGGCGCCGCCGGGCGATCAGACCGCTCGCGTCGAAGGGGCTTGTCAAGTGGGTACGGTGTGTCGGACAGCAGCATGGTGGACCTGTCTCTTGTATAGGGAAACTGCCGCGGTGAAGCTGCGGAATTTCGGATGGATCTGATGGTGTCGGTGGGACTTGCCTTGGCTGGCAACACTTGTATAAATCGCAACTGCTGCAAGACTTGCAACACTGAAACTGGCCTTGATGCTATCGACTGCCGTGCAGATTTATAGTCCTTGGCCGAGGGGGGCTATTCGGGTGCCCGACCGTTCAACCACAGCCTGTCCTTGCACCTTCCGCGCGGTAATTCCGCACGGGTTTTGGCCAAGTGCCGGTGTTCCCGTGGAGTTCCGCGCAGTTTCAGCAGAGCACAGAGGGAGATTTTTCCGTTTGCAGTGCGGCGCCCGGATGAATTGTTCAAATCGAGAAACTCCGTACTCCGTAATTCTTGTTTCGTATGCCGCCACGTCACTTTCGCTCCTGCACCCATGCCCAGCACCCTGGCCCATCCCGTTCACAGTGAACTGATCATCAAGAAGAGCCGCTTCATCGGCTGTGTCCAGCCCGTGGCGAACCGTGCGGATGCCCTGTGCGTGGTCGAGGCCCTGTGGCGCAGCCACCCAGGCGCGCGCCATGTCTGCTGGGCGCTGATGGCGGGCGGGCACTCTGCGGCCGTGGACGATGGGGAGCCCGGCGGAACGGCAGGCCGGCCGATGCTGGATGTCCTGCGCCACCAGGATCTGGACGGCGTGCTGGCCACGGTGGTGCGCTACTTCGGGGGCGTCAAGCTGGGCGCCGGGGGACTCGTGCGGGCCTATACCGACAGCGTGGCGCAGGCGCTGCTGGGGGCCGACAAGGTGCCACTGTGTCGGATGCAGGCGCTGGCCTGCGAAGTGCCCTATGCCGCGGAAGGGGTGGTGCGGCGGGAACTCGCGGCGGTGGGGGCCGTGCAGCTGGTGGTGCACCATGGCAGTCAGGTGCAATTCGACTTCAGCGTGCCGGAACATGTTGCGCCGGGCTTGGTGGCCCGGCTCTCGGATGCCACCCAGGGCCGGATCGGCTGGCGCAAGGCGGCCGAGGCCGCATGAATCTCCCCTGATCCTCGGCTGTTACGTGCTGGTACATCTGGACATAAGAATGTATAAAGAGTGAAATAAATCACCAATTGGAGGGCGCTGTGTATGTGGAACCCCGACTTGACGATGTCGCGCATCAGTGGCGACAGGAAGGGCTTCAGATGAGCCGCCCGGTTGTCCTGCCTGCGCCGCCCCAGCGCGAACTGCCGCCACAAACGCTGGAGACTGCCGGCGCGTTCGACCCGCAGGCGTGGACCTGTTCCGTGTGCGGCAAGCTGCGGCTGCGGGAGCTGCTGCACAGCAAGGCCATCCTGGGCCGGCAGCAGCTGGTGTGCGCGCCGTCCTGCCTCGGGGCAGAGCGGCGCGCCAGCGGTCGCTGATCCGTCAGGGCTGCGATACCGCCGCGAGCTTGTACATCGCGTAGAAACGCGCAAATTCCCGGCCATTCACATCACGCGCCCACAGGTGCACACCGTCTGCCGTGGCGCCGCCGACGAAGTTCGGTGGCGCCACGCTGGTGTCGCAATGGGCATCCGCCGTGGTCTGGCGCGAGCAGCGGATGCTGCCCGTCCGGGCGGTGGAGAGCACGGACTCCTGGTCGTTGAACGCACCACTCGTCGGCGCGCGGCCCCACAGCTTGATGTTGGTCGGTGCCAGCGCGGTGTCCGGCACGGTCCAGTTCATCGTCACGCTGCCCGTGGCAGGCAGCGGCACCCGGCCGTTGATCGGACTCGCCTCGGCCGTGACGCTGGCCAGGTCGCTGTCGGCCAGCTGCGCCAGGCCCCGCTGGCGCAGCTCGGCGATCGTCATCGGGCGGGCGCGGGTCTTGAAGTGCTGGGTCGCCGCCACGGCATCGGGGTTGCTGGCGAGGTAGTACTCGAACTTCCAGACCGAATGCGCGGACATGCCCGCCAGATCGCTGTCGCTGATGTCGTTGTCGGCAAAGAACAGGCTGGTGTCGCGGCTGGACGGGTGACCAGGCACGGTGGCGTCGGCGAATGTGCTGCGCAGTCGCAGGAAGTTCGTGTTGGATGTGGTGCTGCCCTTGAGCAGACCGAGGTAGGAACTGCCCGCCAGCGGTTTCAGCACGAGCCGGTGCGTCGCCCTGGGCGTGGTGACGACGACACGGTCGAAGATTGGCTGGCCGTTGCTGTCGGTGGTGTTGCTGACGTTGAGGGTGTAGCCGATGCTGTCGTAGTCGAGGCCGGACTGGTTCAGCGTGATGAAGTGGCGCTGCTGGTGGTAGGCCGAGACGCCGCCGTCGTAGGCGTACTGGTTGCCGATCAGGCGCAGCGTGGCACGGCCCGTGTCGTCGTCGGTCTTGCGCACTACCAGGATGCCGCTGTCCACGGCCTGCGTGGTCGGGTTGGTCGTGGTGAAACCGACCACGAGGTCGCCGTTCTCGCGGCTGAACTCGTAGCTGCCGCGGCTGAACACGACCCCGGTGGCACCGGCCCGGAATATCCCGCCGAACGCCCCGCTGGTGCCGACACGCAGGCCGCTGTGCAGGTAGCCGGTCGGGTTGTTGTCCACGAACAGGCCGGTGCAGGCGGGGGCGGTGATCGCGCTGCCGGTGGCGCTGGTGGCGGTGCTGCTGACACGCTCGGCGACGGGCAGGGCGTAGCAGGCCGACAGGCGCGTCATCAGGTCGGCGATCAGCGGCGAGGTGCCGTCCTCGACCAGCGAGGCGCGCTCCACCGCGGGCAGGACGGGCGCGGCGGTCGCCGCCGCGCTGTTGAAGCGGATCTCGGCCGGCTCCTCGCCCTCGGCGCGCTGCTGGCGCACTGTGATCTGGATGTTGGCGCTGCTGGCGCTGTCGGGTGTGATGGTGATCTTCAGGCTGTCGAGCAGCTTGTCGTGTCCTCGCCCGTCGGCGTCGAAGCGGCCGCGCAGCAGGTCGTCCGAGGTGGTGCCGGTGGCGTCCAGCACCGGCTTGAGCATCGCCCGCACCTCCTCGACCTTGCGGTTCACCGCAGCGGTGTCCACGGTGACGGCGCGGGTGGCAATCTCCTTGCCCAGCTGGGTGGGGTCGCCCGAGGGGCTCAGGCGCGAGGCGACCAGCGTGGTGATGGGCGTCACGTTCACCGTGCCGCTGGACGGCAGGTCCTGCACGCTCACCAGCGTCACGTCGTCGCGCTTGGCCACCAGCACGAATGGCGCCTGTGCCCCGGTGCTCAGCGTGACGCTGAACTGGCCATCGGCGCCGATCGAGTCGATGCGGCCGACTTCGGCGCCGGTGGCGTCGGTGACGGTGAGCGTGGCGCCGACCAGGGCGGCGCCGGTGGCGACCGTGCCGGACAGTGTCACCGCGGTGGTGACCGCCTGTGCGGGTGAGGGGCTCGGGGCCAGGGCGGTCTCGGTGGTGCCGCTGCTGCCACCGCCACCGCCACCGCACGCGGCAAGGGCGAGCACGGCGGCGCTGGCCAGGGCGAGGCGGTGGATCCGTTGGTGACGCTGTCGCGCAAGGTGCTGGGGCTGGTGCGGGGTCATGGCGGGTCTGGGGTAGTGGGGACGATCTGGCGCTATCGGCATCGCCGCGCGGAGCTTGAACTTGAATCTCCCGGGATGCCCTGTGCGTCCGGTGCGGTCGGCCCGCATCGATAGAATCGATCGATTCCTTGCTCCCCGTTGTCCCGATGCCGAACCCGAACCGTTCCTCCAGTCCGCCGCCATCCTTCCTGCGCCGCCTTTCGATGGCGTTCGGCGTGCTGTTCAGCGGCGAGCGAGCACAGCGTTACCTCGCGGCCGACGAACCCCTGGCGGCCGCGCCCGAGCCGGTCGCTCCGCCACCGGCACCTGTGCCCCCACCTGCGCCGGTGCCCGTGCCGCCACCCGCTCCCGTCGCTCCGCCGCCCCAGATCATCACGCTGAAGGAGGCGACGCCCGACGCCGCGCTGCAGTTGCTCGGCCTGCTCCAGCGCGAGGCCCGCCTGATCGACTTCGTGCAGGAAGACCTCGCCGGCCACGCCGACGCCGATGTCGGCGCTGCCGCTCGCCTCGTCCACGAAGGCTGCCGCAAGGTGCTGGCCGCGCATTTCACGCTTGCCCCGGTGCGCCCCGAGGAAGAGGGCCGCCGCATCACGCTGCCCGCCGGCTTCGACGCCAGCGCCGTGCGCCTGACCGGCAATGTCGTCGGCCAGGCCCCGTTCACTGGCACGCTCAGCCACCGCGGCTGGCGCGTCACCGAGGTGCGGCTGCCGCAGCGCGCCGAACACCACGACGCCGCCATCGTCGCGCAGGCGGAGGTGGAGCTGTGAGCGCCGATCTGTCGAACAACGCTCCCCGCTACAGCCTGGGCATCGACCTGGGCACCACGCACTGCGCCCTGGCCTGGGTCGATCTGCAGGCCAGTGACGCCCGCGACGACGGCCAGACCGTCCACGGCGTGCTGACGGTGCCGCAGGTCACGGCGCCCGGCACGGTCGAGTCGCGCGACCTGCTGCCGTCCTTCCTCTACCTGCCGCACGCCGACGAACTCGCCGCCGGCGACCTGAGCCTGCCCTGGGGCGAGGAGCAGGGCGGCTCGGTCGGCGCCATGGCCCGCCAGCGCGGGGCGACGACGCCGATCCGCCTGGTGTCGAGCGCCAAGAGCTGGCTGTGCCACCCCGGCGTGGACCGCCGGGGCGCGATCCTGCCCGCCGAGGCGCCGGCCGAGATCGCCCGCGTGTCGCCGCTGGAGGCGTCGCGGCGCTACCTCGCGCACCTGCGCGACGCCTGGAACCACGCCCATCCCGAGGCGCCGTTCAATGCGCAGACCGTCACCGTGACGATCCCCGCCTCGTTCGACCCCGCCGCCCGCGAGCTGACCGCCGAGGCCGCCCGCGAGGCCGGTTACGGCGCGGTCACGCTGCTGGAGGAGCCGCAATCGGCGCTCTACAGCTGGATCCAGACCAGCCAGGGCGCGTGGCGCAAGGCGGTGAAGCCGGGTGACGTGATCCTGGTGGTCGATGTCGGCGGCGGCACGAGCGACTTCTCGCTGATGGCGGTGCTGGAGCGCGAGGGCAATCTCGAACTCACCCGCGTCGCCGTCGGCGACCACATCCTGCTCGGCGGCGACAACATGGACCTGGCGCTGGCGCACACCGTCGCGCGCAAGCTCGCCGCCGAGGGCAAGACGCTCGACCCGTGGCAGATGCGCGCGCTGACCCACGCCTGCCGCGCCGCCAAGGAAGTGCTGCTGTCCGACCCGGACGCGCCGGCCCAGCCGCTGGTCGTGCCGAGCCGGGGCTCGAAGCTGATCGGCGGCTCGATCCGCACCGAACTCACCCGCGCCGAGGTCAGCGCGATCATCCTGGAAGGCTTCTTCCCGCAGGTGCCGGCGTCGGCCCGCCCAGTGCAGAAGCCGCGCATCGGCTTGACGCAGCTCGGTCTGCCCTATGCGCAGGACGCGGCCATCAGCCGCCACCTCGCCGCCTTCCTCGGCCGGCAGGTCGGCGCACTGGCCGAGCTGGAGGGCCTCGCGGCGCGCCAGCCCGAAGACGCGACCTTCCTGCACCCGACGGCGGTGCTGTTCAACGGCGGCGTCTTCCGCGCCGGCCCGCTGGCGCAGCGCACGCTGGACACGCTCAACGCCTGGCTCGCCGAGGACGGCGCCCCGGCGGCGCGGGCGTTGGACGGCGCTGATCTGGACCTGGCCGTGGCGCGCGGCGCGGCCTATTACGGCCATGTGCGGCGCGGGCGCGGCGTGCGCATCCGGGGCGGCACGGCGCAGGCCTACTACGTCGCCATCGAGTCGTCGATGCCCGCCGTGCCCGGCTTCGAGGCGCCGATGCAGGCGCTGTGCGTCGCGCCATTTGGCATGGAGGAGGGCAGCGACGTCGCGATCGACGCCCAGCCGTTCGGGCTGGTCGTGGGCGCGCCGGTGCAGTTCCGCTTCATGGGCTCGTCGGTGCGCCGGCAAGACGCGGCCGGCACGCTGCTCGACTTCTGGTCGCCGGACGAACTGCTCGACGTCGGCGACATCCAGGCCACGCTGCCCACCCAGGGCCGCACGCCGGGCGAGGTCGTCGCCGTGACCCTGCACGCCGGCGTCACCGAAGCCGGCACGCTCGAACTCGCCGCCGTCCCCCTCGGCGGCACCGAGCGCTGGAAGGTCGAGTTCGACATGCGCGGCCAGTCCTCGGCCGGGTGACGGCGGGGTGATGTCGGTTTCAGGGCCGTTCCTCGTCGGCATCGACCTCGGCACCACGCACACCGTGGTCGCCAGCGCCCCGGCCCGCACGGACGGGGCCGAGATCACGC
This sequence comes from Sphaerotilus sp., assembly GCF_034519685.1. Taxonomy (GTDB): domain Bacteria; phylum Pseudomonadota; class Gammaproteobacteria; order Burkholderiales; family Burkholderiaceae_C; genus Sphaerotilus. The sequence goes on from NZ_JAXHOF010000006.1 coordinate 2,335,743, forward strand.
TGTTCGACATCCCCCAGTGGACCGGGCCGGGCGAGTGGTCGGCCCGCCCGCTGCTGCCCTCGGTGCGCTTCCACCCGCTCGACGCCGCGCCCCTGGTTGGCCACCACGCCCGCCAGCTCGGCGCGCAGGTGCCCGGCCGCCTCGTCAGCAGCGCCAAGAGCTGGCTCTCGCACCCCAGCGCCGACCGCCTCGCGCCCATCCTGCCGTGGGGCGCGGACGACAGCGTCGCCAAGGTCTCGCCGGTCGAGGCCAGCGCGTCCTACCTTGCCCACGTCCGCAGCGCCTGGGACCACGCCCACCCGGACGCGCCGCTCGACGCGCAGACCGTCGTGCTCACCGTGCCCGCGTCCTTCGACGAGGCGGCGCGGGCGCTGACGCTGCAGGCGGCCCGGCTGGCCGGCCTGCCGACGCTGACGCTGGTGGAGGAGCCGCAGGCCGCGTTCCAGGACTGGCTGTTCCGCCACCGCGAGACGCTGGCCACGGCGCTGGCGGGCGTGCGGCGCGTGCTGGTGTGTGACGTGGGCGGCGGGACGACCGACTTTTCGCTGATCGACGTCGGGGCGCCGGAGCGGCCGGGTGGCCTGCCGACGTTGCGCCGCAGCGCGGTCGGCCAGCACCTGATGCTCGGCGGCGACAACATGGACCTGGCGCTCGCCCACCTCGTCGAGCGGCGGCTGGCCGAGGCGGCGGGTGGCACGGTGGCGCCGCTGTCGAGCGCGCGGCTGTCGCAGCTCATCGGCCGCTGCCGCGTCGCCAAGGAGCAGTTGCTCGCAGCGGACGCGCCCGAGCGCGTGACGGTGACGCTGCTCGGCGGCGGCTCGCGGCTGATCGGCCAGGCACAGTCGGTGGACCTGTCGCGCGACGCGGTGCGGGCGCTGCTGGTGGACGGCTTCTTTCCGCGGGTCGGGCGGCACGAGACGGCGCGGCGGGCGCGTGGCGGGCTGGTCGAGTTCGGCCTGCCGTACGCGAGTGATGCGGCCATCACGCGCCAGCTCGCCAGCTTCCTGCAGCAGCACCTGGCCGCGGACGCACCGCTGCCGGACGCGGTGCTGCTCAATGGCGGCGTGTTCCGCGCCGAGGCGCTGGCCGAGCGGCTGCTGCAGACGCTGGCCGACTGGCGTGGCGGCGTGGCGCCGCGCCTGCTGCACCACGACAACCCGGACGTGGCGGTCGCCCGCGGCGCGGTGGCGCACGCGCTGGCGCGGCAGGGCCGGGCGCCGCGCATCGGCGGTGGGGCGGCGCGCAGCGTGTTCCTGCTGCTGGACGATGCACCAAACGAAGACGGCCGCCCGGTGCGCACCGTGTGCCTGCTGCCGCGTGGCAGCGAGCCGGGCCGGCCGCTGGCGCTGGCCGAGCGCACCTTCGCGTTGCGCCTGGGCCAGCCGGTGCGCTTCCACCTGGCGACCTCGACGACCGAGACCGGCGCGCCGCCCGTGGCCGGCGAGCTGCGCACGCTCACCGCCGACACGCTGCACGCCCTGCCGCCGATCGCCACGGTCATCCCCCCGACCGAGGCCACCGCGGGTCGCCGCGACCTGCCCGTGCGGCTGGAGGCCACGCTGGCCGAGGTCGGCACGCTCGACGTGCGCTGCGTCAGCGTCGATGACCCGGCGCAGCACTGGCAGCTCGAATTCCAGTTGCGCGGCACCACCCCCATCACCCCGGCGGCCAGCGCCGTGCAGTCCGACACCCGGCTCGCGCCGCGCCTGCCCGAGGCGATCGCGCTGCTCGACCGCGTCTTCGGCGCCAAGACACAGAAGCTCGCGCCCAAGGAGATCAAAGGTCTGCGCCTGCAGCTCGAACACCTGCTCGGCCACCGCGATCGCTGGTCCCGCCCGCTGGCGCGGCGGCTGTTCGACGTGCTGTGGCAGCGCGCCCGCGGCCGCCGCCGCTCGGCCGACCACGAGCGGCTGTGGCTGAACCTCGCCGGCTGGTGCCTGCGCCCGGGGTTCGGTGATCCGCTGGATGCGTGGCGGGTGGAGCAGGTCTGGACGATCTTCGAGGCCGGCGCCGAACACCGCAGCGACCCGCAGGTTGCGACGCAGTGGTGGACGCTGTGGCGCCGCGTGGCGGGTGGTCTGCCGGAGGCGGCGCAACTGCGCCTGCTCGACGATTTTGGCTACAACCTGCAGGCGGCCGAGCACCCCGGTGCGCCGCTGCCGCCCAAGCCGCCCGGCCTCGTCAAGGGCGGCCACGACGACATGGTCCGCCTCGGCGCCGCGCTGGAGCGCATCCCGCCCGAGCACAAGGCCGAGGTCGGCGACTGGCTGCTGCAGCCCTTCACCGACGGAGCCACGGCCCTACCCAACACCACGCCCGAGCGCGACGAGCTGCGCCTGTGGGCGGTCGGCCGGCTCGGGGCGCGCCAGCCCTTCCACGGCAGCGTGCATGGCGTCGTGTCGGCGGAGGTCGCCGCGCGCTGGATCGACACGCTGCTGGCGCTCGACTGGAAACGCCGCCGCATGGCCGCCTTCGCCGCTGCGCAGCTTGCTCGCATGACCGGCGACCGCCTGCGCGACCTCGACCCGGATCGCCGCGCCGCGGTGCTCGCGCGGCTGGCCAGCGCGGGCGCGGCGCCGAGCTGGTCGGCGATGGTGCGCGAGGTGGTGCAGCTCGACGCGGCGGACGAGCAGGCGCTGTTTGGCGAGTCGCTGCCGGTCGGGCTGGTGCTGGTCGGATAAGGCCGCCGACCTGGCCGCTGGGCCAGGCTTGTGCCGAACCGGCCTTGCAGATCCGACCAGCATGATCTGCAAGCGCCGCACAGCTCAACTCAACTCAACTCAACTCCAGTTGGCGGCGATGACGGTAGCGAGACTGGCCTGGTAGGTGGAGGACAGGGAGGTCTGCCCGACGGCTGGAGGGGAGAAGCTGGCCATGGCGGTGACGAGGTTGTCGACCGCCGAGTCGAGAAGCACCTTGCCGTCGGCGGTGGTGAACTGCTCCAGGTGGTGCTGGCTGCCGAGGTACCAGTCCTTGACGGTGGCCTTGTCGGAGGTGCCGATGATGGAGACCTCCAGGTCATTGCCGAGGGCGCGGAACCAGAGCTGGTCGGAGGCGATGCCGGCGGTGAAGCGCAGGGTGTCGAGGTTGCCGGCGGAGGCGTCGGTGTCCACGATGGTGTCGGCATTGCTGCCGCGGCCCATGACATAGGTGTCGTTGCCGGCTGCCCCGGTGAGGGTGTTGGCCAGACTGTTGCCGGTGATCTGGTTGGCCAGGGCGTTGCCGGTGGCGGTGAGGGCGGAGCCGAACAGGGCGACGTTCTCGACGTTGGCGCCGAGCGTGTAGCTGAGGTAGGCCTCGACGGAGTCGGTGCCTTCGCCCGCGAGTTCGACGACGGTGTCACCGACGCTGGCGACGCGGTAGGTGTCGTTGCCGGAGCCGCCGAGCATGGAGTCGTCACCCGCGTTGCCCAGCAGCGTGTCGTTGCCAGCGCCGCCGATCAGCGTGTCGTTGCCGGCGCCACCGTCGAGGAGGTTGTGGCCCGAGTTGCCGGTGAGGGTGTTGGCGTCGTCGCCGCCGTAGCCGTTGAGGTTGGCCGAGCCGGTGAGGGTGAGCCGCTCGACGTTGGCCTTGAGGGTGTAGGAGACGGAGGCGTTGACCTGGTCGGTGCCGGCCCCGGCTGCCTCGTTGACGACATCAGCGGTGTTGTCGACGAAGTAGGTGTCGTTGCCGGCGCCACCGGCCATCGTGTCAGCGCCGGTCAGCCCGTCGAGGACGTTGTTGGCGGCGTTGCCGGTGAGGACGTTGTTCAGGGCGTTGCCGGTGCCATTGAGAGCGTTGGTGCTGCCCAGGGTGAGGTGCTCGACGTTGGCGCCGAGGGTGTAGTGGATCCAGGCCTCGACGGTGTCGTTGAGGCCTTCGTTGGCCAGTTCGATGACCACATCGCCAGCGGAGCCGACGCGGTAGAAGTCGCTGTCGGCGCCGCCGGCCATGGTGTCGGAGCCGGCGCCACCGAGCAGGGAGTCGAAGCCGGCGCCACCGACGAGGCTGTCGTTGCCCTCGCCGCCGTCGAGGGTGTTGTCGCCCGAGTTGCCGATCATGGTGTTGGCCGAGGCGTTGCCGACGGCGCTGATCGAGCCGGAGCCCTGCAGCGTGATGTGCTCGACGTTGGCGCCCATGATGAAGTTCCGGGCGGTGCTGAAGACGACATCGGTGCCTTCGCCGGCCAGCTCGGTGATGATGTCGGCGGAGCTGTTGACGTAGTAGGTGTCGTCGCCGGTGCCGCCGACGGCGGTGTCAGCCCCCTCGCCACCGTCGAGGGTGTCGTTGCCGGCGCCGCCGGTGAGGACGTTGTAGCCCCAGTTGCCGGTGATGTGGTTGGCCAGGGCGTTGCCGGTGGCGTTGATGTAGTAGGCCGCGCCCGACAGGACGAGGTTCTCGACATGGTCGGACAGGGTGTAGCTGGTGTTGACGGCTTCGACGGTGTCGGAGCCCTCATCGGCGAGTTCGACGACGATGTCGGTGCTCAGGCCGACGCGGTAGGTGTCGTCGCCAGTGCCGCCGACCAGGGAGTCGGAGCCGGCGTTGCCGTAGAGGCTGTCGTTGCCGGCGCCGCCGAAGAGGGTGTCGCTGCCTTCGCCGCCGTCGAAGAGGTTGTCGCCGGCGTTGCCGGTGAGGACGTTGGCCAGGGCGTTGCCGGCGCCGCCGATGGAGGCCGAGCCCAGCAGCACGAGGTTCTCGACGTGGGCCTCCAGGGTGAAATAGGAGGCGGAGCTGAGGACGGTGTCGGTGCCGTCGGCGGCGGAGCGTTCGATGACGCGGTCGCCGGTGGACTCGACGAGGTAGGTGTCGTCACCGGAGCCACCGACGAGGGTGTCGATGCCGGAGCCGCCGTCGAGGGTGTCGTTGCCAGCGAGGCCTTCGAGGCGGTTGCGGGCCGAGTTGCCGAGCAGCAGGTTGTCGAGCGAGTTGCCGAAGCCGGAGAGGGCGGCCGAGCCGGTGAGGGTCAGGTTCTCGAGGTTGGCGCCCAGGGTCCAGGTGAGGGAGGACTGGAGGGTGTCGGTGCCTTCGCCGTCATATTCGGTGACGATGTCCAGGGCGTTGTCGACGACATAGGTGTCATCGCCGCTGCCCCCGACGAGGGTGTCGGCGCCGGAGCCGCCGTCGAGGGTGTCGTTGCCGTCGAGACCTTCGAGGCGGTTTGCGGCGCCGTTGCCGGTGAGTGCGTTGGCCAGGGCGTTGCCTGTGGCGTTGACTGCTGCGGCACCGGTCAGGGCGACATTCTCGACGTTGGCGGAGGCGGTGTACGACAGTGCCGACTGGACAAGGTCGGTGCCTTCGCCGACCGCCTCGATGACGGTGTCACCGTCGTTGTCAACGACGTAGGTGTCGTCGCCAGCGCCACCGGCCATGGTGTCGGCACCAGTGCTGCCGTCGAGGATGTTGGCGCCACCGTTGCCGGTGAGGGCGTTGGCCAGCGCATTGCCCGTGGCGTCGATCGCGGCGGTACCCGTCAGCGTGAGGTTCTCGACATTGGCCGAAGCCGTGTATGAAACCGAGGCATTGACCGTGTCGGTGCCGCCATCGGCTTCTTCGATGACCACATCCCCGCTGGTCTCGACGACATAGGTGTCATCGCCTTGCGCTCCCGTCATCGTGTCAGCGCCCGTACCACCGGTCAGCGTGTCGGCGCTGACCGTGCCCCGCAGGGTGTCGTTGCCCGAGGTACCCTTCAGGTATTCGGTGACGAGGGTCTGCTGGTTCCACACCGTGCCATCGGCGAACTCGATGAACTGGACTTCGTTGTAGCCGTTGGTCGGGTCGTTGTCCCAGAAGAAGTCGTCGATGTGGACTGCATCCGTGGTGCCCTGGATCGACAGGATCAGCGAGTCTCCCATGCCACTGGACGAGACATTGGCAGGCCGGCTCAGCAGCAGATCCTGTGGTGCGATGCCCGCACCGAAGCGCAGCACGCCGGCCTTGCTGGCCGAGGTGTCCCACGCCCAGCTGCTGATGGTGTCCAGGCCATCGCCCAGGTTGAACAGGTAGACGTCATCCCCCTCATCACCGTCGAGGGTGTCGTTGCCGCCCATGCCGTGCAGCACGTTGGCGGCAGCGCTGCCGGTGATGAAATTGTCGAGCCCGTTGCCCGTGGCATTGACCGCGGCCGAGTCGGTCAGCGTCAGGTCTTCGAGGTGGGCGCCCAGGGTGTACGAGACAGAGGATCTGATGAGGTCCTGTCCTTCGCCAGCGGCTTCGCTGACGATGTCGCCGATGGCGTCGACGACATAGGTGTCGTCGCCAGCGCCGCCCGCCATCGTGTCAGCACCCGCGCCGCCGTCGAGGACATTGTCACCGGCGTTGCCGGTGAGCTGGTTCGCGAGGGCGTTGCCCGTCGCATTGACCGCCGCCGAGCCCGTCAGTGTCAGGTTCTCGACGTGGGCGGAGGCCGTGTATGACACCGAGGAGCGGATGAGGTCGATGCCTTCGGAGGCCGCTTCGGTGACGACGTCGCCGGCGTTGTCGACGACATAGGTGTCGTTGCCGGCGCGCCCTGTCATCGTGTCCGCGCCTGTGCCGCCGTCGAGCATGTTGGCGCCCGCATTGCCCGTTATCACGTTGTTCAGACCGTTGCCGGTGGCGTCGATGGAGGCCGAGCCGGTGAGGGTCAGGTTCTCGACGTTGGCCGAAGCGGTGTACGAGAAGGATGCCTGGATGTGGTCGGTGCCTTCGCCCGTGGCCTCGGTGACCACGTCCGATGCGGAGTCGACGATGTACACGTCGTCTCCTGCGCCACCGATCAGGGTGTCGTCACCCGTGCCACCCCCCAGCGTGTCACCGCCCGTGCCGCCGTCCAGGATGTTGTTGCCAGCATTGCCGATGAGGATGTTCGCCAGTTCGTTGCCGGTGGCGTTGAGGTTGCCGGAGCCGGTCAGGGTGATGTTCTCGACGTTGGCCGCGGCGGTGTACGAACGGGAGGACTGGACGAGGTCCGTGCCTTCGCCCGCTTCTTCGGTGACGACATCCCCCATGTCGTCCACGACGTAGGTGTCGTTGCCGGCACCACCCGTGAGCGTGTCATCACCCGCCCCGCCCGTCAGCGTGTCATCACCGAGTCCGCCGAACAGGCTGTCGTTGTCCCAGGCGCCCATCAGCGCGAGACCTGGGGCCGCAGTATTGCCGGCGGCAATGGTCATGGCGGTCCCGCCACGGGTGTCGACCAGTGCGCCGCTGGCGATCGACGTGGCGGTGACCTGCCAGTTGCTGACCAGTCCCTGCTCGTTCAGCGGATCGGCCAGCGGGGCGAAGGCGTTGGCGGCGATCTCTTCGGCCGTGCGCACGTCATTGAAAATGCGCACATCACCGACCGCACCCCGCAGGATCTGGCTTGAACTGAAGCTGCCACCGATGCTGTCCTGTTCCTGTCCGATGATCAGCGTGCCACCGGCGTTGAGCGAAGTCGCCGTGCTCGTGTGCATGCCGCTGCCGACTGCGGCACCGTCGATGTAGATGACGTAAGCCCGGTTGTCCCAGGTCAGGGAGAAGCGGTGGGTGCCGCCATCCGCCAGCAGTGCCGCGGCGACGCTCGTCGTCATCGACGTGCCACGGTAGTTGATCTCGATGTTGCCGTTGTTCAGCAGCGAGACCAGGAAAGCGTTGGAAGTCTGGCTGTTGGCGTAGGAGATCAGTTCGTTGTAGCCCGAGACACCCGACACCAGCATCTCGATCGTGAAGCGCACTTGTCCGGTGGTGCCGGCAATGCCGCCATAGTTGGCGATGTGCAGGTACTGGTCGGTGACGCCTTGGTTGAGGCGGATCCCGTGTACCGCGGTGAAAGGTGAAACGGCCCCGGTGCCACCGTGCAGCACATCATTGCCCGCCCCGCCGATCAGCGTGTCGTTGCCCGCACCCCCATGGAGGGTGTCGTTGTCAGGCGTCAGGTCGATGACGGGCGCCGTGCTGACCGCGGTCGCGCCACCCTGGATGGTGAGGTCGGTGTTCAGCAGGGCCGGCGGCACGGTGACGCCTGCGGGCGCGGGGCCATAGACATTGAGTTCGGCGATGTGCAGGAAGTTGGTGTCCTGGTCGATGCGCACGGCCCGTGCGTTCATCACCGAGGGCAGCATGACCGTGATCGTCGCCCCGTCGCCGGCCCCCGTGATCGGGGCGGAGGTGTACAGCACGCCGCCCAGGCTGTCGAGCACCGAGACGGTCGAGCCGTTGAGTCGGCTGCCCCAGCTCGGCCGGTTGACGATCTCCACATAGGCGACGTCCAGCGACTGGTTGAAGTCGAGCTGGAGCCACTCGTTGCCGGAGTTCTTGGTGTGGTTGAACGTGCCAGTGTTGTCGTCCAGCACCCGCGCCGCGCCGCTCGATGCGTCGTAGCTCGAACTCTGGGTCGCGGTGAACGCGCCTGCAGGCAGGACGTCACCGAGGTTGACCGGCGGGTTGACCACCGCGACATCGCTGACCTTGGTGGTGTCGCCGGGCTGCACCTGCCAGTTGTGCAGCAGGCCTTGCTCGGTGCCGGTGAGGGGGGTGAAGGCGTTGTCGGCGATCTCGGCGGCGGTGCGCACGTCGTTGAAGATGCGGATGTCGCCGAGGGTGCCCGGCAGGATCTCCTCGCCGTCGAAGCTGCCGCCAACCGAGTCCTGCTCCTGGCCGAAGACCAGGGTGCCGCCGGTGGCGAGCTTGCGGCCGATGGCGGCGGTGTAGACCCCGCTGTGTTCGAGCGTGCCGTCGATGTAGAAGGACACGGCACCGGTCGTGCTGTCCCAGGTCACGGACAGGCGGTGGGGGTCGCCGTCGATGAGGGTGCGCATCAGGATGGGCGTGTCGTAGCGCGTGGTGCCGTCGATGATGATGCGCAGGGTGCTGTCGTTGCCGCCCTCGATGAGCAGCTCGTTGGAGTTGCCGTTGACCGCGTAGGACAGGAACGGGACGATCGAAGAGGGCATGCGGGTCAGCTTGAACAGCATCTCGACGGAGAAGCTGCTGCCCGACAGCGACGAGACGTTGGTCAGCGAGAGGTACTGGTTGCGCTGGGTGGGCGCTTCGTTGAGCTGGATGCCAGTGAAGTGGCGCGGGTCCACGACCGTCGCCACGGGTGTCTCGGCACCGCCGTAGAGGATGTCGTCGCCGAAGCCGCCGGTCAGCAGGTTGCCGACGTCGTTGCCGCGCATCTTGTCGTTGCCGTTGCCGCCCACCCCGTTCTCGATCACCGCACCGTAGGCCACGGAGACGTTGTAGGTTTCCAGGCCGGTCGAGCTGAAGCTGCCTTGGCGCAGGTCGAGCACGGTGTTGCCGGAAAAACCCGAAAAATCGAGCGTGTCGATGCCGCCGCCATCCCAGATGGAAAAACCCATCGTGGAGTCGAAGCCGAAGTTGTACGAATTGCTGCCCGCCGTGCTGTTGAATCCGTAGACCGTGTCCGTGGCCCGCGTTGTCCAGTTGATGCCGTACTCCATCTGCATGGCGAGGATGTCGTGCAGGCCCAGGGTGGCGAGCTGGGAGAATGAGGCGCCGGTGTAGGTCTCGCTCCAGTACGACATGTTCGTGTACTGGGAACTGTCGTTGAAATGGTCAGCGTTGGCATAGACGGCCGAGTTGCCGTTGTAGTTGCCCGGGTGTGCCAGACCCAGGCCGTGGCCCAGTTCGTGCAGCAACAGGTTCAGCGCGTAGGTGCCGGCGTTCATCGTCGGCTCCCAGGACACGTGGCCGACCTGGACATAGCCACCGCCTTGGCTGGGGTAGTTGGCCCAGCCACCACCATTCGTCGAGCCGATGCCGAACATGTACGTGATGTCGGCATCGTTCGGGTTGGTCGATTCGATGAAACGAACCCCGCTGACGTCCGTGTAGAGCTGCATGGCAGCGAGCGCGCCCGCCTGCGAGGCGGCCGAGCTGAAGGCTTCGTAGCCCGTCGGCAGGGTTGCACCGACACCGAAGGTGTAGGTCACCAGAAGGTCCGGGTGGAAGTCTGCCCATGAGCTGCCCGGGCGCGCGATGTGGGCTGCGGTCTCGTAGGCGCTCCAGACCGGCAGGCCCGAGAGCGTCGTGCCGACGAGCCCGGATGCCGGGTTCGATGGGTCGAGCAGGAAACCTTGTTCGTCGAGCTGGGGGATGCCGGAGCCGTCCGGGACGGGCAGGTCGCTGGTGTCGGTGTTCACGGTGCCTGAGCAGACCGGGCAGTTGCAGGTCAGCGCTGTCACGGGCGCCGCCGTGTCCGGGCTTTCCAGTTCGTTCTCGGCAGAGGCTCGGGCCATGAGGTCCAGAAAACCGAAGCCTGCCCGCGGGCCGTCCGGACTGGCAACCAGACGGTCGGCCTGGGTGTCGATGGTCGGGATCTGCATGCCGCTGGAGGCAGGCTGCTCATGGCTGACGACCGAATGGTCGATCGCCGTGGTGGTGTCCGCCACCGCAAACACCACCGCATCCGCGCCCGCGTCCGACGGTTCAATGTTGTGGATGGAGTGGCTTCGCGGAGCGCGGCTGGGATGATCAACCTGCACATGGCGGGCTTGTCGGATACCAACGGCACCAGCCGCGGCATGGTGCATGGTTTCCGCCGGCACGCCGTCCGTGGCGTCATTTCGGACGGTCGATATTTCCTGCTCGACCTGCGACGGAGCAGCGCTCGTGCTGGCTGCCGAAACAGTGCCATTCACACCGAAGTAGTTTGGATGTGCCATCAAGATGCCCCGCAAATTGTTTTCGAAAAGGTCTGCTGTGTCTGAGTGGTGCTCCGCATGCTTGGGCGACGTGTGGCCGTCCGGTGGCGCTGCGGAACCGTGCAGAATCCTGCACGGTTCCAGGGTCATGTCAGGCGACGCTGCCCCCCGTGTTCACGGGGTCGGTTTGTAACTGGACATGACTTGACGAGCCAAATCCCGTGGTGACTCGCTGACGATCCCGCTCACTGCCAGTTGGCGGCGATGACCACGGACAGGCTGGCCTGGTATCCGGCCGTCAGCGTGGTCTGCCCGACGGCCGGTGGGGCGAAACTGGCCATGGCGGTGACGAGGTTGTCCACCGCCGAGTCGAGCAGGGTTCGGCCGTCTGAAGACTGGAACTGCTCGATGCGGTTCTGGCTTCCGAGGTACCAGTTGCGCACCGTGACCGAGTCGCTGGTGCCGATGATGGACACTTGCAGATCGTTGCCCACATGCCGGAACCAGAGTTGGTCTGCGGCGATGCCTGTGCCGAAACTCACCACGTCGGTATTGCCCGGGGTCGCATCCGTGTCCCGGATGATGTCAGCCTTGCCACCGCGGTGGATGACGTAGGTGTCGTTGCCGGCTCCACCGGCCATGAAGTTGGCTGCGTTGTTGCCGGTGATGACGTTATCCATCGCGTTGCCATAGCCGGCGTAACCCCCGTTGCCGAGCACCAAGTTCTCCAGGTTGCTCCCCAGCGTGTAGTTGAAGAGGTTGGATTCAACCGTGTCCGTGCCTTCGCCTGCGAGTTCGACCACCACGTCACCTGCACTGCCGACCCGGTAGAAGTCATCGCCGAGACCGCCGACGAGGCTGTCGTTGCCGGTGTTGCCGAGCAGGGAGTCGTTGCCGTCGCCGCCGATGAGGGTGTCATCACCCGCGCCGCCGTCGATCTGGTTGTGGCCGGCGTTGCCGGTGATGGTGTTGGCGGATTCGCTGCCGGTGACGGACTGGTTGCCTGCGCCGACGAGTTCGATGAACTCGATGTCGCCGGTGGCGACGAAGTTGTCTGCAGAACTGAGGATGGTGTCCGAGCCTTCGCCAGCGACCTCGGTGACCATGTCGGCGCTGCTGTTGACGTGGTAGATGTCGTTGCCGGTGCCGCCGACGAGGGTGTCGCCGCCGAGGCCGCCGTCGAGCGTGTCGTTGCCAGCGCCGCCGGTCAGCAGGTTGAAGCCATCGTTGCCGGTGAGGCGGTTGTCGAGGCCGTTGCCGGTGCCTTGCAGGTTGGCGCCACCGCCCAGGGTCAGGTGTTCGAGGTTGTCTCCCAGGGTGTAGTTGATGTGGGTGTCGACGGTGTCGGTGCCTTCGCCGGCCTGCTCGATCACCATATCACCGTCTTCGCCGACCCGGTAGAAGTCATCGCCGAGACCGCCGACGAGGCTGTCGTTGCCGGTGTTGCCGAGCAGGGAGTCGTTGCCGTCGCCGCCGATGAGGGTGTCATCACCCGCGCCGCCGTCGATCTGGTTGTGGCGCGCGTTGCCGGTGATGGTGTTGGCGGATTCGCTGCCGGTGACGGACTGGTTGCCTGCGCCGACGAGTTCGATGAACTCGATGTCGCCGGTGGCGACGAAGTTGTCTGCAGAACTGAGGATGGTGTCCGAGCCTTCGCCAGCGACCTCGGTGACCATGTCGGCGCTGCTGTTGACGTGGTAGATGTCGTTGCCGGTGCCGCCGACGAGGGTGTCGCCGCCGAGGCCGCCGTCGAGCGTGTCGTTGCCAGCGCCGCCGGTCAGCAGGTTGAAGCCATCGTTGCCGGTGAGGCGGTTGTCGAGGCCGTTGCCGGTGCCTTGCAGGTTGGCGCCACCGCCCAGGGTCAGGTGTTCGACGTTGGCGCCGAGGGTGAAGTTGGCATGGGCTTCTACAGTGTCGGTGCCTTCGCCTGCGAGTTCGATCACCAGATCGTTGACGTCGCTGATCCGGTAGACATCATGGCCCTGACCGCCGCTCAGGGTGTCGACGCCGAGACCGCCGATGAGGGTGTCGTCACCGGCACCGCCGTTCAGGACATCGTTGCCCGCACCGCCATCGATGAGGTTGTGGCCCGCATTGCCGGTGATGGTGTTGGCGGATTCGCTGCCGGTGACGGACTGATTGCCCGCGCCGACGAGTTCGATGAACTCGATGTCGCTGGTGGTGACGAAATTCAGTGCTGTGCTGTAGACCGTGTCCGTGCCTTCGCCAGCGACTTCGATGACGACGTCGGCGGCGCTGTTGACGTGGTAGACATCGTTGCCGGCGCCACCGATGAGGGTGTCGGCGCCGAGTCCGCCGTCCAGCGTGTCGTTGCCGGCTCCACCTTCCAGCACGTTGAAACCGTCGTTGCCGGTGAGGCGGTTGTCGAGAGCGTTGCCGCTGGCTTGCAGGTTGCCGCTGCCGCCCATGGTCAGGTGCTCGACGTTGGCGCTGAGGGTGTGGCTGACATGGATCTCGACGCTGTCTGTTCCTTCGTTGGCTTGTTCGACCACGACATCGCCCGTTTCACCGATGCGGTAGAAGTCATTGCCGAGACCACCCACCATCGTGTCGCTGCCGAGATCACCCAGCAGGGTGTCGTTGCCAGCAGCCCCGACGAGGGAGTCGTTGCCCGCGCCGCCGTCGATCAGGTTGTCGTTGGCATTGCCGGTGAGCACGTTGGCCAAGTCGTTGCCGATCGCGTTGATGCCGCTGCCGCTGCTCAGGGTGAGGTTCTCGAAGTGGCTGCGCAGCGTGTAGGACGCTGTCGACACCACGGTGTCCGTGCCTTGACCGGCTTGTTCGATGACGAGGTCAGCGCTGCTGTTGACGAAGTAGAGGTCGTTGCCGGTGCCGCCGACGAGGGTGTCGCCGCCGAGGCCACCGTCGAGCGTGTCGTCGCCCGCACCGCCACTCAGCAGGTTGAATCCGTCGTTGCCGGTGAGGCGGTTGTCGAGGCTGTTGCCGGTGCCTTCCAGGTGGCCTTCACCGCCCAGGGTCAGGTGCTCGACGTTGGCGCCGAGGGTGAAGTTGACATGCGCTTCGACGGTGTCGGTGCCTTCGCCTGCGAGTTCGAGTACCACGTCACCGGTTTGGCCGACGCGGTAGAAATCATCGCCGAGACCGCCGACGAGGCTGTCGTTGCCGGTGTTGCCGAGCAGGGAGTCGTTGCCGTCGCCGCCGATGAGGGTGTCGTCACCGGCCCCGCCGTCGATGAGGTTGTGGCCGGCATTGCCAGTGATGGTGTTGGCGGAGTCGCTGCCGGTGACGGACTGGTTGCCCGCGCCGACCAGGTCGATGAACTCGACGTCGCCGGTGGCGACGAAGTTCAGGGCGGTGCTGCGGATGGTGTCGGTGCCTTGGTCGGCGACTTCGGTGACGACGTCTGCCGTGCTGTTGACGAAGTAGAGGTCGTTTCCGGCGCCGCCGACCAGGGTGTCGCCGCCGAGGCCGCCGTCGAGGGTGTCATTGCCTGCACCGCCGGTCAGCAGGTTGAAGCCATCGTTGCCGGTGAGGCGGTTGTCGAAATCGTTGCCGGTGCCCTCCAGATTGCCGATGCCGCCCATCACCAGGTGCTCGACGTTGGCACCGAGGGTGAAGTTGATGTGGGCCTCGACAGTGTCGGTGCCGGCGCTGGCGGACTCGATGACTTCATCGCCGGACTGGCCGACGCGGTAGAAGTCGTCGCCTGCGCCGCCCAGCATCGAGTCAGCGCCGGTGTTGCCGAGCAGGGAGTCGTTGCCATCGCCACCGATGAGGGTGTCGTCACCGGCACCGCCGTCGATGAGGTTGTGGCCGGCATTGCCGGTGATGGTGTTGGCGGAGTCGCTGCCAGTGACGGACTGGTCGCCCGTGCCGATCAGGTTGATCCGCTCGATTTCAGCGGAGACGGTCAGGCTCAGCAGTGTGCTGTCGACGCGGTCGTTGCCTTCGCCATTCAGTTCGACGACCACGTCAGCGACGTCGTCCACGATGTAGGTGTCGTCGCCAAGGCCACCGACCATCGAGTCGGCGCCGGTGCCGCCATCCAGGAAGTCGTTGCCTTCGCCGCCCAGCAGCGTGTCTCGGCCTGCGGAACCTGCCAGCAGATCGTTGCCCGCGAGGCCCGAGACCAGGTCATCGCCGCCAAGACCGTCGATCACGTCACCGAATGCCGTGCCGGTCAGCGTGTCGTTGCCGTCGGTGCTGTTCACCAGCGGGAGGGCGGCCAGCGTCGCCAGATCCCAGACCAGGCCTGCCTGGCCATTCGGGTCCAGGAAGACGACTTGCTGGACCGGGTTAGCTGTGTTGGCAGGGTTGTCGTTGGTGAAGAAGCCCTGGATCGTCACGGAGTCGCTGGTGCCCGTGATCGACAGCACCAGGTCATCGCCCACATGCTCGCCGCGCACCTGGCTGGGCAGTACATTGGCCGCGAAATACAGCACATTGGTCTGCACGTCGCCCGGGGTGCTGGTGGACGCAGCGATCGTGTCGTTGCCATCGCCCAGGCCAAAGACGTAGACGTCGTTGCCCGCACCGCCTTGCAGCAGGTCGTCGCCAGCACCACCCGCGAGGGTGTCGGCGCCCGCGCCGCCTTCCAGCACGTTGTTGCCAGCGTTGCCGGTCAGCACGTTCGCCGCGCTGTTGCCGGTGGCGTTGAGCGCGTCCGAACCGATCAGCGTCAGGTTCTCGGCGTTGGATCCCAGCGTGTAGGAAATGGAGGACCGGACCAGGTCGGTGCCACCGTTGGCCGACTCGGTGACGACGTCGCCAGTGTTGTCGACGACGTAGGTGTCGTCGCCAGCGTTGCCGATCATCGTGTCAGCGCCCGCGCCACCGTCGAGGACGTTGGCGAGGTCGTTGCCGGTCAGCGTGTTCGCCAGGGCGTTGCCGGTGCCTTCGCGTGCCGTGTCCCAGAACAGCCACAGCTTCTCGACGTTGTCGGCGAGAGTGAAGTTGCCCCGAGTCATCACGGTGTCCGTGCCTTCCGAGGCGAGTTCGGTCACCACGTCGCCGGTGTTGACGACATAGGTGTCGTCACCGGCACCACCGACCAGCGTGTCGACTGCGGAGGCGATCAGGTCGCCACTGGCCCAGCCGTACAGCCGGTCGTCGCCTTCATGGCCGTACAACTGCTCCGAACCGCCGGTGCCGAAGAGCAGGTTGTCCAGTGCGTTGCCATGGCCGACGTGTGCACCGTCCACGAGCTGGAGGCTCTCGATGCCGACACCGAGCGTGTAGTCGATGGAGCTGATGACGCGGTCGGCACCTTCGCCCTCCTGTTCGATGACAACGTCGTCCACGGAGTGGATGACATAGGTGTCATCTCCGTTGCCACCCCTGAGTTGGTCTGCGCCTGTTGCGCCGTCAAGGTAATCATTGCCATCTCCACCGTCTAGGGTGTCATCCAGCATGCTCCCAAACATCGTGTCGTTGCCCGCGTCGCCAGTGATCTGGCTGCCGCTGGAGGTGCCGGAACCGGCCCCGGTGGTGGTCGCCATGGGATCGCCACCGTAGATCCAGTCGTCTCCGTCCCCGCCCGACAATGTGCCAGCTCCTGTGAGGGTGTCGTTGCCACTGCCACCCAGCAAGGTGTTGCTCGTGCCGTGGTACGCCATGAGGTAGTCATTGCCGTCACCACCGTCCAGGTAGCTGCCTGGGATGGCAATACCCGGGCTGGTCATGGCACCCCAGTTGTGCACAGTGAGCTGGTCATCGCCGGAACCGCCTGAAAGGGATATGCCTAGTACCCCCGAGAGGGTGTCATTGCCGGCGCCGCCGCTCAGGCCACCAAACATGTCCCAGGTTTGCGGGTTGCCGGGAGCTAGTGTTGCGTCAACGATCCACTGTCGCACCCCAAGTGCCGTCATCCTCGCGAATGCGAGGATCTACCCCGCCAAAAAAGGGTTATTTCCCTGGGGGGGGGCCCTTTTTGGGGGGGGAGGAGGATTTTTTGTGGGGGGGGGTCCTTAAAAAAAGATATGAAAAAAAACTAGTGACGCCTGCAGTACATCGTCACCGTCACCGCCATCGGCGATGTCCGTTGTGGACACATTGATATGGTCGTTTCCTGCTCCACCCGACACCACCGATCCAACCGACACCATCCATGATGTTGGCAAGGGTCCATCGTTGGAGGTGCTGAGGACATCGTTGCCATCGCCCCCGTCCAGCCAGCCACTGCCTGTGATCGTGTCATCGCCGATCCCACCAAGCAACAAATTGTAACCACTCGAATCGAGGATCAGGTCGTTGCCAGCGCCTCCGTCGATCGAATCGTTGCCCAGCATCCCGAGCAACGTGTCTTGACCACCCCACCCCAGCAGGGTGCTGTCGCCTACCGAGCCGGTGAGGAGGTCGTCGCTTTCCGTGCCGTTCAGCCGTTCGCCTGGTAACAGGGCACGCATCGCCCGCATGTCCCACTCGGTTCCATCTTTAAAGTTGATGAATGCGACACCACTGCGGTCTTCGTTGAGTGCCCAGGAGGTGCTTCCGGTAGCTGTGAAGAAACTGCCGATCGTCACGCTGTCCGTGGTGCCGTTGATGCTGACGACGATGCGATCGTCGCCCAGCCAGCGCAGACTCACCTGATCCGGCGAGATGCCAGTGCCGAAGTACAGGGTGTTGTAGGCGTAGGCGTAGGCGTCCGCGTCAAGGTCGCTGCCAGAAAGCCCCAGGATCAGATCCTGACCGTCTCCCAAATCGAAGCTGTAGACGTTGTTGCCCAGGCCACCCATGATGGTGTCGTTGCCCCTGCCACCTGAAATCGAGTCTGCCTCTGTGACCAGCGCAGGCTCACCGCTTGAGCCGCCGTAGACCAGCCCGTCCCCGTAGATCAGGTCGTCGCCTTCGTCGCCGTAGATCAGGTCAGCCCCGGCATTGCCGGTCAGCACGTCATTGCCGGTGCCTCCACCCAGCATGTCGTTGCCGGTGTTGCCCAACACCGTGTCGTGGCCTGTACCACCTTCCAGGGTGTTGTTGTTGCCTGTGCCGGCCTGCAGTAAGTCGTCGCCCGCCTCGCCGGACAGCAGGTTCAGCATGGCGCCGTCACCACCGATGAGAGTGTCCTGTCCTGCGCCACCGGACAGATAGTTATTGGAGAAGGCCCCTTGACCACCGACGAGTCGGTCGTCGCCATCTTCGCCCCACATGTTGGTGCTGGTGGCGCCATCCATGGCGGACAGCGTGTCGTTGCCCACACCGCCAATCAGATCGTTCTGGCCCAGACCCCCCGTCAGGACGTCATCGCCATCTTCACCCCAGAGGATGTTCTTGGAGTTCTGTTCCAGGCCACCACTCAAAGTGTCCTGGCCGGTTCCGCCCCACAGCGAGTTGTTGCCGTGGTCTCCACCGACGAGCTCGTCGTTGCCTTCTTCGCCGACCAGGTAGTTGTTGGCGGTGGTGCCACCGATCAGCAGGTCGTCACCGAGACCGCCGAACAGCTTGTCGCTGCCTTGCTCGGCCACGGTTCCGCCGCCACGCAGCGTGTCGTTGCCGTCGCCACCTTGGAGTTCGTCTTCACCAGCCAGCCCGTCGATCACGTTGTTGCCGCTGTTGCCTACAATCACGTTGCCGAGTTCGTTACCGGTGCCCGTCAGCGCATCCGATCCGGTGAGCGTCAGGCCTTCAACATTCGCTGATAGCGTATAGCTGACGCTGCTTTCAATGTCATCGTATCCGCTATTTATATTTTCCACGACGACATCGAATGCATCGTCGATGATGTATTTGTCAAAACCTCGTCCGCCGATCAGAGTGTCGGCGCCAGACACACTTACCAGTCTGTCATGGCCGTTTGTTCCATGGATTGTGGAGCCAGATGTGAGCATTGGGATTCCCTGAAAAAGGTGACAACTGAAATATGTACAGCAGAGTACATATTTCAATTTTTGCACCTTCGGGGGGTGATGAGTGGCTTTGTTTTATCCCTTGTTCAGGGGGGGCGCTGTCTGTCCTGACGCCTTGCTCGCTGCTACCCGCTGATCCCTTGCGCGCGCCAAGTGCAGACACATCCTGTGCGGGGATGCTGGCGAATTCTCTGGCTATTTGCCATCCACAACGGGATGCGGGGTGTGTCGTCAGTGCGACCGGGTCGACAGGGGCCGTTCGATGTTTGCCGTGGTCCGGTACAGGACCACCACCAAGTGTTGGAGGCGGTTCATCCGCAACTGGTGCTGGTGCGTCAACGGACGTGCATGTACAACGCCCCAGTGGAGCATCGAGCGCACGGGGCGTCGAACTGAGGGTCAGCCAGAGCCGCTTCGTGTCCGCCAAGCACTTCACCAGCCAGGTGTCATGGCATGCCTCCATGCATCTCCTTGCGTAGACATTTCTGGATTTCTGTGGCGTCGATTGGGATACTGGAATTAGCTGGAACTGGCTGGAACTGGCTGCCAGAGATGCTGATGTTTCACGTATTGATGCGCAGCAGAGAAATCTTCAAATGAGCGGCCCTGCGGGAGCGATCGGCGGATGCCGGGAAACCGTTGTCCACCGCCAGACCACTGTTTCGGTCAGCGGCCGGTCTGGTCCTGCCCAGCACGTTCTCTGCTGCCACGCCATCCGGTTCGGACTGTCCGCCAGCCACCCCGACTCCATCGCCACGCCTGCATTGCGCACCATCGGTGCACCATCGCGTCCCGGTTCGCCGCCGAGGTGTCCGCCGGCATAGATCTGCAGCGCAGGCATCGTGGTGCTGAGCGCCATCGCGAGTCGCCCATCCGACGAGGTCAGTACCGCGGCGGGGGCGTCGCTGCGGCCGTCTCCAGCATTGAGCAGCCAGCCATGGTCGCAGTCGCTGCCGATCGGACGAGGCGCCCGGAAATCGAACGCCGTGCCGGCGACCGGCTGCGGCCCGTCCACTGGCAGCAGTTCGGCATCGACGGGCAGGTACTGCGCCGCGGCGATCTGCAGCGTGTGGCCCAGCACGCTGCCGGGCTGCGCGTCCAGGTTGAAGTAGGCGTGCTGCGTGGGCGCGACCGGGCAGGGGGCGTCCACGGTCGCACGGAGTTCCATCGACATCGCCATGGCGTCGATCAGCGTGTAAGTGACATCCAGGTGCAGCGCGCCTGGGAAGCCCTGGTCGCCGGCCGGACTGTCGAGCGAGAAGGTGACCGCGGTGTCGCTGTGCTGCGTGACCTGCCAGCGGCGGTGGCTGAAGCCGTCGGGGCCGCCGTGGAGCTGGTGGCGCGAGCCGGCCGGGTGTGGCTGGAGCGCGTGGGTGTGGCCGTCGCGCTGCAGCTGTGCGTTGGCGATGCGGTTGGCATAGCGGCCCACGGTGGCCCCGAGGTAGCCGCCGCGGGTGGCATGGTCCGCTGGCGTCGGGTGGGCGAGCAGCACCTCGCGCGGCGCTTCCCCCGGCACCGGCACGCGGCACGACAGCCAGGTGGCGCCCCAGTCCATGAAGGTGACTTCGAGGCCGCCGGGGCGGGCGAGACGGATGCGCTGGGGGTGGTCGAATGGCATGCGCCGCAGTCTAGCCGGCCGGCTTCAGCCGCCCATCCAGTCACGCACCCGTGCCCGCTGCGCCTCGTTGTAATGCAGCCCCAGCTTGCTGCGCCGCCAGAGCACGTCGTCGGCGCAGGTGGCCCACTCGGTCGTTTGCAGGAAACGCAGCTCGGCTTCGTGCAGCCCCGGTGCGACCTCCGCGCCCAGCCCGCCCCGGTCGTGGAGGCCGGCGAGCAGCTCGCCGATCCGGCTGCCGTAGGCGCGCGCCAGTCGCTGCGCGAGCGCGGCGGGCAGCCACGGATGGCGCCGCTGGACCTCGGCGAGCAGCCGCGCGAAATCGGTGTCCGGCCGCTGCGCCGGGCCGATCCAGGCCGAGAAGTCGCCGCCGGGCAGCGTGCGGCCCGCAGTCCACGCCGGGCGGTGTTCGCCGAGCAGGCGGCCGATGTCGTCGGCAGCGTCCTCGGCCAGCTTGCGGAACGTGGTGATCTTGCCGCCCCAGACACTCAGCAGCGGCGCGGCGTCGGTGTTCGGCTCCAGCAGGTAGTCGCGTGTCACGGCGGACGTATCGCCCGACGCATCGTCCAGCAGCGGCCGCACGCCCGAGTAGCTCCACACCACGTCGACCGGCGTGACCGGGCGGGTGAAGTAGCGGCTGGCTTGCGCGCAGAGGTAGTCGACTTCGCCGGCGTCGATGCGGGCGCCGCGCGGGTCGCCGTGCAGCTCCTGGTCGGTGGTGCCGATCAGCGTGAACTCGCGTTCGTAGGGGATGGCGAAGATGATGCGCTTGTCCGGGTTCTGGAAGATGTAGGCGTGGTCGTGGTCGAAGCAGCGCGGCACGATGATGTGGCTGCCCTTGACCAGGCGCAGGCTGCGCGTGGCCAGCGCCTCGCCGCGGGCGGGCTGCGCCTGCTGGCGCAGGAAGGTTTCTGCCCACGGCCCAGCCGCGTTGACCAGCGCGCGGGCGCGCACTGTCTGCGGCGCGCCGCCGGCCGCCGGCTGCAGGGTCGCCGTCCAGCCCTGGGCGTCGCGCACGGCGGCGGTGCAGCGGGTGCGGGTGAGGATCCGGGCGCCGTGGTCGCGGGCGTCGATCGCGTTGAGCACGACCAGCCGCGCGTCGTCCACCCAGCCGTCCGAGTAGACGAAGCCGCGCGTGTAGCCGGCCTTCAGCGGCGCGCCGGCCGGGTGGCGGCGCAGGTCGATGCCGTGCGATCCGGGCAGCACCTCGCGCCGCGCCAGGTGGTCATAGAGGAACAGCCCGAGCCGGATCAGCCACGCTGGCCGCATCGACGGGTCGTGCGGCATGACGAAGCGCAGCGGCCACATGATGTGTGGCGCGCTCTTCAGCAGCACCTCGCGCTCCTGCAAGGCTTTGCGCACCAGCGAATACTCGTGGTACTCCAGATAGCGCAGCCCACCGTGGATCAGCTTGGTGGACGACGACGAGGTGTGCGAGGCCAGGTCGTCCTGCTCGGCCAGCACCACGCGCCAGCCGCGCCCGGCCAGGTCGCGGGCGATGCCGGCGCCGTTGATGCCGCCGCCGACGATGAGCACATCGCAGTCGTGCGGAGCGGTCGGATCGTGTGAGGTCATGGCGGGTCGAATGTTCGGATGATCGTCGAGGGAGGCGCTATTATGATCGTTTGTATTCGTTTGTGCGTTATATGATCGGCATTGTGTTCGTTTTGGCTGCGTGTTTTCCCTGTTTGTGTTCGCTTGTGTGTTCGTTAGGCTTCGTTTCCCATGACCTTGCATCCCCGCCAGTCCGCGCTGCTCGATGACCTGCGCTCCCGTGGTTCGGCCACCGTCGAGGCGCTGGCCGAACGCTTCGGCGTGACGCTGCAGACGGTGCGCCGCGACGTGAAGCTGCTGGCCGAGGCGGGGCTGGTGGCGCGTTTCCACGGCGGTGTGCGCCTGCCCGGCTCGACCACCGAGAACCTCGCCCACCGCCAGCGCGAAGCCCTCAACGCCGAAGGCAAGCAGCGCATCGCCCGCGCCATCGCGCGCGCCGTGCCCGAGGGCTGCTCGCTGCTGCTCAACATCGGCACGACCACCGAGGCGGTGGCGCGCGAGCTGCTGCACCACCGGGGGCTGCGTGTCATCACCAACAACCTGAACGTGGCCGGCATCCTCTGCGACAACCCGGACTGCGAGGTCATCGTGGCCGGCGGCGTGGTGCGCGCGCGGGACCACGGCGTGATCGGCGAGGCGGCGGTCGATTTCATCCGCCAGTTCAAGGTGGACATCGGCCTGATCGGCATCTCCGGCATCGAGGCCGATGGCACGCTGCGCGACTTCGACTACCGCGAGGTCACGGTAGCGCGGGCCATCATCGCCCAGTCGCGCGAGGTCTGGCTCGCCGCCGACCACGTCAAGTTCAACCGCCCGGCGATGGTCGAGGTGGCCCGCTTCGCTGACCTCGACCGGCTCTACACCGACGCCGCGCCCCCCGAGCCGTTTCCCGCGCTGCTGGCCGAGGCCGGCGTGCAGTGCGAGATCGCCTGAGCCGCGGTCCGATCGCCCAAGGAGTTTTCCCCCATGCCCTACCTCCTCGCCCTCGACCAGGGCACCTCCAGCTCCCGCAGCATCGTCTTCGACGAGACCGGCCAGGTCGTCGCGCAGGCGCAGCGCGAGTTCCGCCAGCACTTCCCGCAGCCCGGCTGGGTGGAGCACGACCCGGACGAAATCTGGTCATCGCAGCTCGCCACCGCGCACGAGGCGCTGGCCAAGGCCGGCCTGAAGGCCGCCGACATCGCCGCCATCGGCATCACCAACCAGCGTGAAACCACCTTGCTGTGGAACCGCCGCACCGGTCGGCCGCTGCACCACGCCATCGTCTGGCAGGACCGGCGCACCGAGCCGCTGTGCGCCGAGCTGCGCGCGCAGGGGCTGGCGGGGGCGATCGGCGCGACGACCGGGCTGGTGATCGACCCGTATTTTTCGGGGACCAAGCTGCGCTGGCTGCTCGACCAGGTGCCAGGCGCGCGTGCGGCGGCGGACCGGGGCGAGCTGGCGTTCGGGACGGTGGATGCGTGGCTGCTGTGGCAGTTGACGGGCGGGCGGGTCCACGCGACCGATGTGAGCAACGCATCGCGCACGATGCTGTTCGACATCGGCGCCAACCGCTGGGATGAGGCGATGCTGGCGCGGCTGGACATCCCGGCGTCGGTGCTGCCCGAGGTGCATCCGTCCAGCCACCGCTTCGGCGAGACGGACGCGGCGCTGTTCGGTGCGCCGATCCCGGTGGCGGGCATCGCGGGCGACCAGCAGAGCGCGCTGTTCGGACAGGCGTGTTTCACGGCCGGGCTGGCCAAGAACACCTACGGCACCGGCTGCTTCCTGTTGATGCACACCGGCGCACAGCGCCCGACCTCGCACAACGGCCTGCTGACGACGAGTGCTGCGCAGACCGGCCCAGCGCCGGAGTTCGCGCTGGAAGGCAGCGTGTTCATCGGCGGCGCGGTGGTGCAGTGGCTGCGCGACGGGCTGAACGCCATCCGCAGCAGCGCCGAGGTGCAGGGGCTGGCCGAGAGCGTGCCGGACGCGGGCGGCGTGGTGTTCGTGCCGGCCTTCACCGGGCTGGGCGCGCCGTACTGGCAGCCGGACGCCCGGGGCGCCATCGTGGGTCTCTCGCGCGGCACGACGGTCGCGCACATCGCCCGCGCCGCGCTGGAGAGCATCGCCTTCCAGAGCACCGCGCTGCTGCAGGCGATGAGCCGCGACGCGGTGGCCAACGGCGGCGCGGCGGTGACCGAGCTGCGCGTGGACGGCGGGGCGTGTGTCAACGACCTGCTGATGCAGTTCCAGGCCGATCTGCTCGGCATCCCGGTCGTGCGTCCGCAGGTGACGGAGACGACGGCGCTGGGCGCAGCCTACCTCGCCGGGCTGGCCACGGGGGTGTGGCACAGCCGGGAGGAGCTGTCAGCGCAGTGGCGGGTGGAGCGGCGCTTCGAGCCGACGATGGCGCGGGAGCGGGCGGATGAGCTGATGGGGCAGTGGGACCGGGCGGTCCGGCAGACGCTGGCGGGGTAGGTCAGCGCAGTTCCCGGCCCCCACCCCAACCCTCCCCCGCTGGGGGAGGGAGCCAGAGCCAGACAGCTGACGGTCGAGCGACTCTGCGCGAACTCCTCCCCCCAGCGGGGGGAGGTCGGGAGGGGGGCTTCGCCGTCAGCGGACGTGATCAACCCAGCACGCGCATCGACAGGTCGATCGCGTGAATTTCCTTGGTCAGCCGCCCGATCGAGATGCGGTCCACGCCGGTGGCGGCGATCTCGCGGATCGTGGTCATGTCCACGCCGCCGGAAACTTCGAGCAGCGCCCGGCCGGCGTTGAGCGCCACGGCCGCGCGCATGTCGTCGAAGCTGAAGTCGTCGATCAGCACGCTGGTGGCGCCGCCGGCCAGCGCCTCTTCCAGCTCGGCGAGGTTCTCCACCTCGATCTGCACCGTCACGCCCGACTGCAGCGCCTCGGCCGCCCGCAGCGCGGCGGTGATGCTGCCGGCGGCGGCGATGTGGTTTTCCTTGATGAGGATGCCGTGCCAGAGCGCCAGCCGCTGGTTGGCCCCGCCGCCGATGCGCACCGCGTACTTCTGCGCCTGGCGCAGCCCGGGCAGCGTCTTGCGCGTGTCGAGCACCAGACAGCCGCGCGGGTTCGGCGACAGCCCGGCGATGGCGTCCACATAGCTGCGCGTCACGGTGGCCACGCCCGAGAGCATCTGCAGGAAGTTCAGCGACGAACGCTCGGCGCTGAGCAGGGCGCGGCTGTCGCCCGTCATGCGGCAGACCTCGGTGCCGACCTCGAACACGTCGCCTTCGGCGAGCGTCCACTCGACGCGGGTGTCGGGGCTGCAGGCGGTCATGCAGGCCTCGAACCAGTCCCGGCCGCACAGCACGCCGCGCTCCTTGGCCACCACGCGGGCCCGCACCGTGCGGCCGGCGGGCACCAGCATCGCCGTCCAGTCGCAGCGGCCGATGTCTTCATACAGCGCGTCGCGCACATTGCGGGCGCGGGCGGCTTCGAGGGTTTCGTTGTCGTCGAAGGTGAGGGTGGACATGGTGAGGTCGCCGGTCAAGGCGGGCAGCAGAGGGGAAAGGTCGCCGAGCGTAGCAGGCTGCCCTGTCGCGCTGCTCAACGCAGGATGAGCAGCGGGCACGGACTGGCGCGCAGCAGCGCCGTGGTCGTGCTGCCGACGATCCATTCGCGGATGCGGGTGTGACCGTAGGCGCCGATGACCAGCAGCGAGGTGCCGTTGGCCTTCAGGTGGGCGGGCAGTTGCTGCTCGGGTTCCCCTTCGAGCAGGGTGGTGGTCACCAGGAAGCCGGCTGCCTCCAGGTGTTGCCGTGCCTGGGCGAGGGTCTGGTGATGGCTGGCGGTGTCGCGCCCTGCCATCACCAGCTCGGCGGGCAGTCCTGTCAGCAGAGGGCTTTGTGCCACGCGCTCCATTGCCCGCTGTGCGGTGGGGCTGCCGTCGTAGGCGATGGCAAAGCGCGTCGGCGCTGCAAACGACCCTGTGCTGACCAGCACGGGCCGCTGCACCGCGCGGATCAGACGTTCGAGGTGGTGATCCAGGTGCCGCCGCACCGGATGCTGGTCGCGGTGGTGCTGTCCCAGCACGAACAGGCGCGTGTCGTGCTCTCCTTCCAGGGCCGCGTCCACCAGTTCGCCGTGTCGCAGGCGGGTGCTGCAGTGCGACAGGCCGGCCGTCAGCGCATGCACATGCGCCTGCCCGGCCGCCAGCAGATGCCGCCCGGCCTCCTGCGCCAGCCGGCCACGGGCTTCATCCAGTTCGGCGAGTTGCAGCAGCAGGGTTTCCTGTGCGCCCAGCCCGAGGGCGCCGGTGTAGTCGGCACCCGCCCGGTCGGCTGGCCGCTCCAGCACATGCAGCAGCTCCAGCGGGGCGTCCAGCCGCCCGGCCGCCCAGGCCGCCCAGTCGATCACCGAAGCGGTTTCGGGATGCCTGTCGAGGCAGGCGCAGACCTTGTGCGTGTGTGTGGCCTTGGCCTTGGTGTTGTTCACAGCTTGTGCCCTTCCATGTGCATCAGGTGCTCCAGGGCACCGGGTTTGTGGTAGCTCCCGAAACGATCCACCAGCGTGGTGCTGGCCTCGTCCATGCCGATGACCTCGACCTGCGTGCCTTCGCGCCGGAATTTCATCACCACCCGGTCCAGGGCATTGATCGCGGTGATGTCCCAGAAGTGCCCGCGGCTGACGTCGATGACCACCTGGGGGATCACTTCCCTGAAGTCGAACGAGGCAATGAAGCGGTCAGCGGAGGCGAAGAACACCTGCCCGACGACTTCGTAGTGCCGTGTCTGACCTTCTTCGACCAAGCCGACCAGGCGGCTGCTGACCCGCATCACCTGTCCGACCTTGTGGGCAAAGAACACCCCCGACAGCAGCACCCCGACGAACACGCCTTTGGCCAGGTCGTGGCTGAGGACCGTCACCACCACGGTTGCCAGCATCACGATGGATGAGCTGGGCGGATGCTCGCGCAGATTGCGGATCGACTCCCAGCTGAAGGTGCCGATGCTGACCATGATCATCACGGCGACCAGGGCGGCCATCGGGATCTTCTCGACCCACGGCCCCAGGAACACCACCAGAATCAGCAGGAACAGCCCGGCCACGAAGGTGGACAGCCGGCCCCGGCCGCCAGACTTCACGTTGATGACCGACTGGCCGATCATCGCGCAGCCCGCCATGCCGCCGAGCAGGCCGGTGGCGATGTTGGCGGCGCCCTGGCCCATGCATTCGCGGTTCTTGTCGCTGTCGGTGTCGGTCAGTTCGTCCACGATGGCGGCCGTCATCATCGACTCCAGCAACCCCACCACCGTCAGCGTGAGCGAGTACGGCAGCACCAGCCAGAGCGTGTCCAGCGTCAACGGCACATCCGGCAGCAGGAACACGGGCAGGCTATCGGGCAGCTCCCCCATGTCGCCGACCCGGCGCACGTCCAGGTCCAGTGCCATCGCCACCGCCGTGAGCACCACGATCGTGACGAGCGGCGAAGGGATGGCCTTGGTGAGGTAGGGGAAGCCGTAGATGATCGCCAGCCCAGCGGCCGTCATGGCGTAGACCGTCCAGGGCATGTTCGTCAGTTCAGGCAGTTGCGCCATGAAGATGAGGATGGCCAGCGCGTTGACGAAGCCGGTGACGACCGACCGCGACACGAAGCGCAT
The DNA here is from genome assembly GCF_034519685.1 of Sphaerotilus sp. Classification (GTDB taxonomy): domain Bacteria; phylum Pseudomonadota; class Gammaproteobacteria; order Burkholderiales; family Burkholderiaceae_C; genus Sphaerotilus. Next base: position 2,362,957 of record NZ_JAXHOF010000006.1, read on the forward strand.
CAGCGACCCCAGCTTCAGGGCACCTGCGATGATTTGCAGCACACCGGTCAGCAGCGTGGCGACCAGCAGGTACTGCAGGCCGTGTTCCTTGACAAGCGTCACCATGACCAGCGCCATGGCGCCCGTGGCGGCGGAAATCATGCCTGGACGCCCGCCGGCGATGGCGATGACCACGGAAATCGAGAACGAGGCGTACAGACCGACTTTCGGGTCCACGCCGGCGATGATGGAAAACGCGATGGCTTCAGGGATCAGGGCCAGTGCGACGACGAGACCGGCCAGCAGGTCGCCACGGACGTTGCCGAGCCAGTCCTGGCGAAAGGAAGTTGATTGCATGATGAAGGGAAACAGCCCGAACATTGCCGCAGGCGAACGGGCAGGAAAAAGGGAAGGCGGATGCAGCGCAACGGCGGGCCACAGAACGCTGTGGCGGCCGTGTTCAACCGGTCAGGGGGGCGTGACCGTGCAGAAATACCCACGCGGCAATCCGCATCCAGGGAAGCTGGCCGGACGGTCAGGGTGTGACAGTGTGGAAAACTGCATGCCTCATTGTACCGGCCCGGCTTCCCACCGCTCTCCGCCATGGACCTCAAGCAACTCGACACCTTCATCCACGTCGCCGAACTGAAGAGCTTCAGCAAGGCTGCCGTGGTGCTCGACATCGCGCAGTCCGCCCTGAGCCGGCAGGTGCGGGCGCTGGAGACCGAGCTGCGCGAGACGCTGCTGCTGCGCACCGGGCGCGGGGTGGAGCTGACCGAGGCGGGGCGGCGGCTGTTCGAGCACGGCGTGGCCATCCTGCAACTGGTCGGCCAGGCGCGGGCCGAGATGACGGCCAGCCGCGACGAGCCGGTCGGGCAGATCACGGTCGGGCTGCCGCCGACGATCGGCCGGCAGTTGACGCTGCCGCTGATCGATGGCTTCCGCCGGCGCATGCCACGGGCCAGGCTGGCGATCGTCGAGGGCCTGTCCACCCACATCGCCGAGTGGATCACCTCGGGCCGTGTGGACCTGGGGCTGCTCTACAACCCGGAGGCACAGCCGGGGCTGGAGATCGAGGCGGTGCTGGAGGAAATCCTCTGCCTGGTGCAGCCGGCCTCGGCGGCCGAGGCGGGATCGCGGGGGCCGCTGCCGCTGCGTGAGCTGGGGCAGTTCGCGCTGGTGCTGCCGGAGCGGGCGCATGTGATTCGGCGCCTGCTGGACACGCAGGCGATGCTGGCGGGGCTGCGGCTGGACATCGCCTGGGAGGTGTCGAGCGTGGCGTCCATCCTCGACCTGGTCTGCGCCGGCTATGGCCACGCGGTGCTCACGGCCAGCGCGGTGGCGGCGTCCGGGCGGGCGGATGCGCTGTCGGTGCGGCCGATCGTGGCGCCGAGCCTGCCGAGCGTGCTGTGTCTGGCGGCGTCGTCGCGGCAGCGGGCCACGCCGCTGATGCGCCAGACCCGCAGCCTGCTGACCGATCTGGCGCGCAACCTGCCGCAGGCGGTGGCGGCGCAGTCGCTGCCGGGCTGACCCGCAGGGCTGCGTCGGCAGCCCTTCAGCGGATCGGTTTCAGGTGCTCGTCCGCCATGCCCACCAGCAGCGCCCGCCCGTCTGGCATCACCCGGAACTCGCCGTAGCGCGCCGCCTCCCAGCGCTGGCCATCACCTTCCTTGAAGAACCAGGCGTCGCTGACGAGCACCCAGCGGCCGTTCTTCGGGGTGAGCTGCACGCGCAGGGTGGTCGGGCCGACTGGGGTCGAGGCGTCGGCCGGGGTCTGCAGCCGGTCCAGCCGCGCCACGCCGCGGGCATCCACCTCGGCCACCGCCACCGGCCGCTCCAGCGTGTCGAGGCCGTCGAGCTGTGCGCGCAGGGTGTCACTCAGCCGGTAGTTCAAGGCCATGTAGTCGCCCTGCATCAACGAGCGCGGATCGACGGCTGCCAGCTCGACGTACACCGGCCGGCCGTGGGCGAGCAGGTCTTCCTTCTGCCCGATGGCGACGTTGACGACCGCCAGCACCGCCACGGCGCACAGCGCGATGCCCAGGCGGGCGCGACCGGGTGCCGCCGCGGCCACCGTCGCGGGCGCAGCAGACGCCCGGCGCCCGGCCCGATGGCCCCGCCACGCGAGCAGCCCGAGCACCGCGCCCGCCCCGACCAGCACCGACGCCTTGTCCGCCAGCGACCAGGCGAGCTGGTAATAGAAGGCGCCCAGGATCCACACCGCCGCCACGCCGGCCGCCGCTGCCAGCCGAGGCCGGCCCGTGGTGACACACAGCGCGGTGACCAGCCACACCGCGCCGAGCGCCGGCATGTACCACGCGAGCCCCAGTGCCACGGCGGCGGCTCCGGCACACCACGGCTGGCGCAGCGCCGGCAGGCGGTGCCAGAGGACCGCGCCGCTCGCCGCTGCCAGCATCACCGACAGCCCAGGCCAGACCGACCACCACCCGGTGCCGCCGCCGGAGACGTCGAGCACGGCGCCGGCCAGGAAGGTCATGCCCGAGCCGAATGCCAGCCCGGCCAGCGCCATGAGGATCCAGCCGCTGCTGATGGCTTCCAGCGGAGTGTCGGTGTTCCGCCGCCGCGTTCCCGCCAGCGCCGCCCACAGCACCACACACCCTTGCGCCGCCAGCCACACGCGCCAGTGCAGGAAGTGCGCCGTCTCGCTGCTGACCAGCACCAGCGCACAGGCACACGCGCCCAGCAGCGCCTGCAGCCAGGCGGTGCGCAGGCTCCACGCCATGCCCAGCGCCATGGCCGCCAGCGTCAGCGAGGCGCGGGGCGCCGGCAGGTCGCGGTACAGCCCGAACCCGAACGCGATCCCGCCCAGCAGCAGCATCGGGACCGCCACCTGCTCGACGAACAGGCCCATCCCCTCCGTCCGCAGCACCACGCCGGCCCCCGCCAGCAACAGCCCGCCCACCAGATACGGCCCGCCCCCGGACATCAGTATCTCGCCCAGCAGCAGCACGACCACCCCCGCCAGCGGCAGCACGGCCAGCCACGCGCCCAGCGCCGTCAACAGCACCACCGGCCACGGGCGCTCGGACGGGTTCGATGGGTTGGTCGTGTCCGTGTTCGTGTTCATGCCTGCCCCTCGGGCGATGTGGCGCGACGTGCCAGTTTCAGGATGACCGACACGCTGGCCGCCAACAACCCTGCTGCGCACAGCCCGATCAACAGCAGCCGCCCGATCGGCTCGCCTCTGCCGCCGGAATCGAAGATCAGCCGCGCCAGCCCCGCCACCAGCAGCGTGTCCAGTCCGAGCGCCACGGCGCTGAGCGCGAACACGTCGAACCACTTCGGCGGTGCCAGCAACCCTGCCGCTCCTGCCAGCACCAGCAGGCCAAGCGCGTAGTGCGGCAACACGGTGCTGTGGAACAGCCCGTCCAGCGCCGATGCGCTGACCATCACGACGGCCAGTGTCGCCCCCGTGCGCAAGGCCCAGACGCCGGTGCCGAGCCAGCGGCGCCCGGGTGGGCTGGACAGCGCACACACCGCCAGCGCCGCCGTCCAGCCGATCAGGTGGACGGACAGGTCAGTGGGGTTGACCTGCCAGCGGTGCCCCGTGTGCGCCTGCACCCACAGCGCGGTGCCCACCAGCGCCACCAGCGTCCACGGCGCCCACACCACGTCGCTGCGCACGCCGACCGCCAGTGGCACCCCGAGCGCTGCCCACAGCGCAAAGAGCTGCCACGCATCCGCGCCGGTCTGGTAGGTCTGCCCGAAAAACGCGAACAGCCCGCCGATGCCCAGCAAGGCGAGCAAGCCCGCCGCCGGCCGCGCCGCCCCTTCGCGCCAGGCCAGCGCACAGGCGGCCACCACCCCCGACTGCAGCAGCGCAAACTGCCCGACCCGCCCCAGCGTGTCCCAGTAGGCGGCAATCCAGAGGATCAGGCCGAAGCCGGCGAGGCCGGCGGCGGTGATGGTGAGCCCCTGCAGGGCGCGCCGCTCGATCGGCACGGGGGATGTGGGCACCACAGGAAGGTCAGGGGTGGATGTCATGCTGTTCCGGCATACCAGCTAGTGAGCCATTGCACTGGTCGGCATGGCGGTGAGTGCCCAGAATCCGGCCACCACAGCCCGTTCCGCCCAGACCCATGCCGATCCTGCCGCCTTCGCCTCCGACGATCAAGGGAATTTCCTCGATGGCCACCCGCCAGGTGCTGGCCGACCTGGTGGCCGCCTTCGCGCAGCGCACGGGCGCGACCGCGGCGATCGAGTCGGTCGGCGGTGTTGACGCGGCCAAGCGGGTGATGGCCGGCGAAGCCTTCGACGTGGTGATCCTCGCGTCCGATGCGATCGACAAGCTGCTGGCCGCCGGCCGCGTGGTCGCGGGCAGCAAGGTGGATCTGGTGCATTCGGGCGTGGCGGTGGCGGTGCGCGCCGGGGCGCTGCGGCCGGACATCGGCTCGGAAGCCGCCGTGCGCGAGGCCGTGCGCTCGGCGCGCAGCGTCAGCTACTCGACCGGGCCGAGCGGTGTCGCGCTGGCGAAGCTGTTCGAGCGCTGGGGCCTGGCCGATGCACTTCGGGACCGGCTCGTCACGCCGCCGCCCGGTGTGCCCGTCGGCTCGCTGGTGGCCCGCGGCGAGGTCGAACTCGGCTTCCAGCAGTACAGCGAACTCATCAACCTCGGCGGCATCGACGTGCTCGGCCCGCTGCCGCCCGAGATCCAGATCACCACCACTTTTTCCGCCGGTGTCTGCGCCACGGCGTCGCCCGAACAGGCGCAGGCCGTGCGCGAGATGCTCGCCTTCATGGCCTCGGCCGACGCCGACGACGCCAAGCGCCGCCAGGGCATGGACCCGGCCTGACCGAGCTGACTGAATCCAACCGTTCCACCAGGAGACCTTTCCATGATCATCGACGTCCACGGTCACTACACCACCGCCCCGGCCGCCCTCGGCGCCTGGCGCGACCTGCAGATCGCGGGTCTGAAGGATCCGAGCAAGGCCCCGAGTGCCGCCGACCTCAAGATCAGCGACGACGAGATCCGCGAGACCATCGAGACCAACCAGCTGAAGCTGATGCAGCAGCGCGGCTCGGACCTGACGATCTTCAGCCCGCGCGCCAGCTTCATGGCCCACCACATTGGCGACTTCCAGACGTCGAGCACCTGGGCAGCGATCTGCAACGAACTCTGCTTCCGCGTCAGCGAGCTGTTCCCGGACCACTTCATCCCGGCCGCGATGCTGCCGCAGTCGCCCGGCGTGGACCCGGCCACCTGCATCCCCGAGCTGGTCAAGTGCGTCGAGCAGTACGGCAACGTCGGCCTGAACCTGAACCCGGACCCGTCCGGCGGCCACTGGACCTCGCCGCCGCTGTCGGATCGCGCGTGGTACCCGGTCTACGAGAAGATGGTCGAGTACGACATCCCCGCGATGATCCACGTCTCGACGAGCTGCAACGCCTGCTTCCACACCACCGGCTCGCACTACCTGAACGCCGACACGACCGCGTTCATGCAGTGCCTCACCAGTGATCTGTTCAAGGACTTCCCGACGCTGAAATTCCTGATCCCGCACGGCGGCGGCGCGGTGCCCTACCACTGGGGCCGTTTCCGTGGTCTCGCACAGGAGCTGAAGAAACCGCTGCTGAGCGAGCACCTGCTGAACAACATCTACTTCGACACCTGTGTCTACCACCAGCCCGGCATCGACCTGCTGACCAAGGTGATCCCGGTGAAGAACATCCTGTTCGCTTCCGAGATGATCGGCGCCGTGCGCGGCATCGACCCCGAAACCGGCCACTACTACGACGACACCAAGCGCTATGTCGCCGCGACGGCCAACCTGACCGACGAAGAGCGCTACCAGGTCTACGAAGGCAACGCGCGCCGCGTGTTCACGCGCCTGGATGCGGCGCTGAAGGCCAAGGGGCTCTGATCGACGGCGGCCCGTCCGGGACGGGCGGGCAGGGTGGGGCAGGGCAAGCGACCTGCCGAGGATAAACTCAGGAAACCCCCGGTTCCGTGTTGGACAGGAACCGGCCGGTTGCTTCCGCGAGCCACTTCCTCGGGACATGCCCCAATGGCCGCCCAGCCCACGCCACCATGCCGCCTCTTTCCTGGTCTTTCTCCCCTGTTGCTCTGCGGCCTCCGATCTGGCGCCCCCGTGCCCGGGTGTTCGCGGCGGGGCTGCTGGCCTCGTCGGCCGGTGTCCATGCGGCGACGGCCGCACCAGCCTCGACCCCAGCCCCAGCGTCCGCCGCGATTGCCGAGGCCAGCTTTTCCTACACGGTCTCGGAGCGTGACACCCTGATCGCGCTCGGGCGGCGTTTCCTGGCCGATCCCCGGCAGTGGCCGCAGTTGCAGGCCCTCAACCGGGTCGCCAATCCCCGCCGCATCCCGGCCGGCACGGTGCTGCAGATTCCCTTGCGGCTGATGGTCACCGAGCCGGTGCCAGCGCGGGTGCTGGCGGCGTCGGGCGATGTGCGCGGCGCGGACGGACGGCCGGTCGTGGCCGGGCAGACGGTGGCGCAAGGCGCCGGCCTGCGCACCGGGGAGGGCCAGGCCACGCTGCAGCTCGTCGACGGCACCGTGCTCACGCTGCGGGCCGCCAGCGCCGTGCAGGTGGAGGCGTCCCGTCGCCTGCCGCGGATCGGCGGGGCAGTGTCGGGCGTGACGGTGCAGGACGGCCAGATCGAGGTCAAGGCGCAGAAAGTCCCCCGCGGCGGGCTGCCCGGTTTTCAGGTCAGCACGCCACAAGGGCTGCTGGGTGTGCGTGGCACCGAATTCCGCGTGGCCGTGGACCCCCAGGCCGAGGTGACCCGCAATGAGGTGCTCGAAGGCCAGGTGGCCACCGACGGCCGCCAGGGCCAGCCGGGCCAGCGGGTCAACGCGGGCTTTGGCGTCGTGGTGGACCGCACCGGGGCGGTGACGCCGCCGGTCCGGCTGCTGGCGGCGCCCGATGTGTCGGCGCTGCCCGCACTGCAGGAGCGCCCGCTGGTGCGCTTTGCGCTCGCGCCCCAGACGGGGGCCGTGGCCTACCGGGGCCAGGTGGCGGCGGATACCCGCTTCGAGCCGGTGCTGCAGGACGTGCGCACCACCGGCACCGAACTGCGTTTCGCGGGGCTGCCGGACGGTGACTATGTCCTGCGCGTGCGGGCGGAAGATGGCCAGGCCCTGCAGGGGCTGGACGCCCAGCACACCTTCACCCTGAAGGCGCGGCCCGAGCCGCCGCTGCCGACGAACCTGCCGCCGAAGGCGGTCCTGTCGGGGGCGCGGGTGGACTTCGCCTGGGCCACCGTCGAGGACGCCCGCAGCTACCGGCTGCAACTGGCCCGGACCGAAGACTTCCGCGAGCCCGTGCACGACCAGCGCGGGTTGGTGTCGCCGGCCCTGACGCTCGACGGGCTGGCGCCGGGGGTGTACCACTGGCGACTGGCCAGCGAGCGCAGCGCCACCGACCAGGGGCCGTTTGGCGCGGTGTACCGCCTGGAGCTGCGGGCGCTGCCCGCGCCCGTGCCGCCGCCCACGGTCGGAGAGGGCGGTGTTCGGCTGGCCTGGCAAGGCTTGCCGGGCCAGCGCTTTGACATCGAGTTCGCCCGCGACGCGAGCTTCGCGGCGCTGGCGCTGGCGCGCCAGACCGAGGCGCCGGTGCTGGAAGTGGCGATGCCGGACACGGGCCGCTACTACCTGCGTGTGCGGGCCCGTGACCCGGACGGGTTCGTCGGCCCCTACACCGCGCCGCAGCATTTCCACCTCCCCCACTGCCTGCGCGACGGACAGGGCCGCTGTGCCGCGAGCGGGGAGGGACCGTCGGTGCTGATCGAGCCATGACCCTGCGCGCCAGGCGCCTGCGCTGGCCGGGGGGCACCGCGGGGGTGGCCCTGCTGCTGGCGCTGCTGGCGTTTGCGCTGCCGCTGAGCGGCTGGACCTGGCGCGCCGACCGGCTGGTGTACGACATCGGCCTGTCCTTCTGGCGCCGCCCGGTGCCCGAGGGCCTCGTGGTCGTGGCGATCGACGACGCCAGCGTGGCCGCCATCGGGCGCTGGCCCTGGCCCCGCGCAGTCCACAGCACCCTGCTGGCGCGGCTGGCCGAGGCGCAGCCCCGGGCCATCGGCCTGGACGTGACCTTCAGCGAGCCCGATCCCGATCCGGCGCAGGATGCGCTGCTGGCGCGCCAGCTGGCCCTGGCCGCGCCGGTGGTGATGTCGGTGGACTGGGTGCTTGGCGGACCCGGCCAGCCGCCCCGGCTGCTGACGCCGGTCACGGGCCTGCCGCCCGGGGTGAGCGTGGGCACGGCCGAGGCGTCGGTCGATGCGGATGGCGTGATGCGCCACGCCTTCCTGAGCGCCGGCGCCGCGTCGTCGCCGGTGCCCCACATGGCGCTGGCCTTGCTGCGGGCGGGGGGCGAGGCCCCGGCGCCCGGCTTGCCGGTGGTGGACGAGGACGCCTCTGACGCGCTGGCCGCCGGGCCGTGGCAGCGCAGCGGTCGGTTCCTCGTGCGCTACGCCGGCCCGCCCGGGCAACTGGAGCGGGTGTCCTACGTCGATGTGCTGCGCGGCGCCGTGCCGCCGGAACGGCTGGCGGGCCGCTATGTGCTGGTGGGCATGACGGCCACCGGCCTGGGCGACACCGTGGCCACGCCGGTGAACCGCCAGCGCCACGCCATGCCGGGGGTCGAGGTGCTGGGCCACACGCTCCACACGCTGCGCAGCGGCGACACCGTGCGGCCGCTGTCGCCTCTGGCGAGCGCTGCGGGGTCGGCCTTGCTGGTGCTGGTGCTGATGACCGGCATCCAGCGGCTCGGGGCACGCTGGGCGCTGGTGCTGGCGCTGGGCGCCTTTCCGGTGGTGATCGGGTCCAGCCTGCTGGCGCTGGGTGGGGGGCTGTGGTGGAGCCCGGTGTCCTGGGTGCTGGCAGCGGCGCTGGCCTATCCGCTGTGGAGCTGGCGCCGGCTGGAGCAGGCGGTGGCGGCGCTGGAGGTCGAGATCGGCCGGCTGGTGCCCGAAGGTGGTGTGCAGCCCGGGGCGGCGGGCGTGACCGCGTCCCGGCGGTGCGATGTGCTGGCGTTGCGGCTGGACACGCTGCACAGCGCCACCGAGACCGTGCGCAGCGCGCGGCGTTTCCTCTCGGATGCGCTGGCCGGGCTGCCGACGGCGATGGCGGTCACCGACGAGCGGGGCCGCGTGCTGCTGGCCAACACGCTGGCGGCGCAGCTCTTCGAGCTGGAGCGGGCCGAGGACTTGGTGGGCATGGAGCTGCCTGGGCTGCTGGTGGAGTTCGTGCCGACGCAGGCCGTGGACCTGGAGGCGATGTTCCAGCCCGGCGCGCCGCCGCCGGTGGGCTGCACCGTGGAGGCGCGGGCCGAGCGCCTGGGAGATTTCCTGCTGCACTTCGCCCCGGTGGAGCTGCTGGAGCGGCAGCGCTGGGTGGTGACCTTCGCCGACGTGAGCGCCATCCGGCAGGCGCAGCGCCGACGTGATCGCGCGCTGGCCTTCGTCTCGCACGACCTGCGCTCGCCGGCCAACACCATCGTGCTGCTGACCGACTTGTACCAGCGCGGCCGCATGCCGATGCCGCTGGCGGACTTCCTCACCGAGATCCAGCGCCTGGGCGCCCGCACCCAGCAGCTCGCCGACGACTTCGTCCGGGTGGCGCAGGTGGAGTCGCGGCCGCTGCAGGTCGCGGCGGTGGCGGTCGAGGCGCTGCTGGACGATGTGACGGCGGATTTCCGTCCCCAGGCTGTCACCGCGGGCGTGACCTTGACCTGGGGCTACGCGCCGGGCGAGACCGCCTCGGCGCTGCCGCCCTGGTGGCCGATGGACCGGGTGCTGGTGCAGCGGGCGGTGGGCAACCTGGTCTCCAACGCCATCAAGCACAGCCCCTCCGGTGGGCGGGTCACCGTCTGGGTGGCGGTCGGACCCGCGGGGGAGTCTTTGTGCCTGACCGTGTGCGACCAGGGGCCGGGCCTGAGCGTGGAGCAGCGCCATCGCTTGAACCACGGCACCGACGGCCTGCCCGCGGGCGACCTCGGCGGTGTCGGGCTGGGGCTGCAGTTCGTGCAGCTCGTGGCACAGCGCCACCGGGGCCGGCTGCAGGCGCTGGCGGGCGACGATGACGCGGCCGGGCAGTTCGTGCTGACGCTGGGGCGCCTGCCGTCGTCTTGAGCGTTCATGCCGAAACGAGATAACTGCTAGTCCGGCACCCCACTGGTCGGCATGGCGGGCCGCGGCCAGAATCGGCGCCGTCGTCAGTCCAAAGGAACCTCCGCCATGTACGAACTCGGTGTCGTCTACCGCAACATCTCCCGTGCCAACCGCGAAGCCACCGATCGCCTGGCCGCCCTCGGCTCGGCGACGGTCCACGAGGCGATGGGCCGCGTCGGCCTGCTCAAGCCCTACATGCGCCCGATCCAGGTCGGCACGCAGGTCTCGGGCACGGCGGTCACCGTGCTGCTGCAGCCGGGCGACAACTGGATGATGCACGTCGCCGCCGAGCAGATCCAGCCGGGCGACATCGTCGTCGCGGCGGTCACCGCCGACTGCACCGACGGCTACTTCGGCGACCTGCTGGCCACCTCGTTCATGGCGCGCGGTGCGCGGGCGCTGGTGATCGATGCCGGCGTGCGCGACGTGAAGACGCTCAAGGAAATGGGTTTCCCCGTCTGGTCGAAGGCCATCAGCTCCAAGGGCACGATCAAGGCCACGCTCGGCTCGGTCAACATCCCCGTCGTCTGCGCCGGCATGTGGGTCACGCCGGGTGACGCGATCGTGGCGGACGACGACGGCGTGTGCTGCGTGCCGGCGGCGCGGGTGGTCGAGGTGGCCGATCTGGCCGCCAAGCGCGAGAGCTTCGAGGGCGAGAAGCGCGACAAGCTGGCCTCGGGGATCCTGGGGCTGGACATGTACAAGATGCGCGAGCCGCTGGCCAAGGCCGGACTGAAGTACATCGACTGACCCCGCGGATTGACTGACCACACTCCACACTCCGGAGCACACCGCCATGACCGATCCCACCCGCTGGCGCGTCGGCCTCGTCGGCTACGGCGAAGTCGGCCGCATCCTGGCCGAAGACCTGCGCGCGCAGGGCGTCGCGGTCAGCGCGTTTGACCTGAAGTTGAAGCTCGCCACGGACGCGGGCGCGGGCGCCGCACTGCGCGCGCACGCGGCGCGCCACGGCGTCGTTCTGGCGGCCGACCACGCGGCGCTCGCCGCCGAGGCCGACTTCATCGTCTCGGCGGTGACCGCCAGCCAGACGGTGGCGGTGGCCGAGGCCTGTGCGCCGGCGATCGGGCCGGGCGCGTTTTTCCTCGACTTCAACTCGGCCTCGCCGGGCGCCAAGCAGCGCGCGGCTGCGCTGATCGACGCGGCCGGCGGGCGCTACGTCGAAGGTGCGGTGATGACCAGCATCCCGCCGTACCGGATCAAGGTGCCGCTGCTGCTGGGCGGCGCATCGGCGGTGGCGCTGTCGCCGTTGATCAACGCGCTCGGCTTCGCCTCCCAGGTCGCCAGCGAGCGGCTCGGCGTGGCGTCGGCGATCAAGATGTGCCGCAGCGTGATGGTCAAGGGCCTCGAAGCCATGGTCATCGAGAGCTTCACGGCGGCGCGCCACTACGGCGTCGAGGACGCGGTCATCGCCAGCCTGCACGAGACCTTTCCCGGCATCGACTGGGAAAAGCAGGCCGCCTATTTCTTCCAGCGCGCCATTGAGCACGGCCGCCGCCGCAGCGAGGAAGTGCGTGAGGTTGCCGAGACAGTGCGCGACGCGGGCCTGACGCCGTGGTCTGCCAGCGGCACGGCCGAGCGGCAGGCCTGGGTCGCCGACCTGGGCGACACCGGCCTGTTCGGCCAACGCGGTACCCCTGAATTCGCCCGCAGCGCCGATTGGCGCACCGAGGCCGACCGGATCCTCGGTCACGTCAACCACAAGGATTGAGCGTCATGAGCAAACCCACCACAGGTGACTTCACCAAGACCGCGGGCTGGATGGACTGGTACACCGGTCCGAGCCAACCGACGTTCCGGCTGCCGGCCGGTGCCGTCGATGCGCACTGCCACGTCTTCGGCCCCGGCGCCGAGTTCCCCTACGCACCGGAGCGCAAGTACACGCCCTGCGACGCATCCAGGCACGCGCTGTACGCGCTGCGCGACCACCTCGGCTTCGCCCGCAACGTCGTCGTGCAGGCCACCTGCCACGGCGCCGACAACCGCGCCATGCTCGACGCCTGCGTGTCCTCGGGCGGCAAGGCGCGGGGCGTGGCCACCGTGCGGCGCAGCGTCACGGATGACGAACTGCAGGCGATGCACGCGGCCGGCGTGCGCGGCGTGCGCTTCAACTTCGTGAAAAGGCTGGTGGACTTCACGCCCAAGGACGAGCTGATGGAGATCGCCGGGCGCATCGCGAAGCTCGGCTGGCACGTCGTCATCTACTTCGAGGCGGTCGATCTGCCGGAACTCTGGGACTTCTTCACCGCGCTGCCGACGACCGTGGTGGTCGACCACATGGGCCGCCCGGACGTGTCCAAGCCGATCGACGGCCCGGAGTTCACGCTGTTCCTGGAATTCATGCGCCAGCACCCGAACGTCTGGAGCAAGGTGAGCTGCCCCGAGCGCCTGTCCGTCACCGGCCCGAAGGCGCTGGACGGCGAGCAGGCCGCGTACCGCGACGTCGTGCCGTTCGCCCGCCGCGTGGTCGAGGAGTTCCCGGACCGCGTGCTCTGGGGCACCGACTGGCCGCACCCGAACCTGAAGGACCACATGCCCGACGACGGCCTGCTGGTCGATTTCATCCCGCACATCGCGCCGACGGCCGAGCTGCAGCAGAAACTGCTGGTGGACAACCCGATGCGGCTGTACTGGCCCGAAGAAGCCGCAGCGGCTGCCGACGCCCACACCACGCAAGGAGCCTGACCATGGCCCTCGACAAACCCTACCTGGACGTGCCCGGCACGACCATCTTCGACGCCGAGCAGTCCCGCAAGGGCTACCACCTGAACCAGTTCTGCATGTCGCTGATGAAGGCCGCCAACCGCGAGCGCTTCAAGGCCGACGAGCGCGCCTACCTCGACGAGTGGCCGATGACCGAGGAGCAGAAGCAGGGCGTGCTGACCCGCGACCTGAACCGCTGCATCGCCGCGGGCGGCAACATCTACTTCCTCGCCAAGATCGGTGCCACCGACGGCAAGAGTTTCCAGTACATGGCCGCCAGCATGACCGGCATGACCCAGGAGCAGTACGCCGCGATGATGCTCGCCGGTGGCCGCTCCGCCGAGGGCAACCGCTACCTCGGCGAGTCCGGGGATGCACAACCGAAAGTGAGCCCCTGAGATGGCCAAGATCACCGCCAGCGTCTACACCTCGCACGTCCCGGCCATCGGCGCCGCGCTCGACCTCGGCAAGAGCGGCGAGCCGTACTGGCAGCCTGTCTTCCAAGGCTATGAGTACTCCAAGCAGTGGATGAAGGACAACCCGCCCGATGTCATCTTCCTCGTCTACAACGACCACGCCACCGCGTTCAGCCTGGAGCTGATCCCGACGTTCGCGATCGGCTGCGCGGCCGAGTTCACGCCGGCCGACGAAGGCTGGGGCCCGCGCCCGGTGCCCAAGGTCATCGGCCATCCGGAGCTGGCCGCGCACATCGCGCAGTCGGTGATCCAGGACGACTTCGACCTGACCATCGTCAACCGGATGGACGTGGACCACGGCCTGACCGTGCCGCTGTCGCTGATGTGCGGTCAGCCCGAGGCGTGGCCGTGCCCGGTGATCCCGTTCGCGGTGAACGTCGTGCAGTACCCGGTGCCCAGCGGCCGGCGCTGCTTCAACCTCGGCAAGGCGATCCGCAAGGCGGTGGAGAGCTTTGACCGCCCGCTGAATGTGCAGATCTGGGGCACTGGCGGCATGAGCCACCAGTTGCAGGGCGCCCGCGCCGGGCTGATCAACCGTGAGTGGGACAACGCCTGGCTCGACAAGCTGATCGCTGACCCGGAGGCCGCCGCCGCGACGCCGCACATCGACTACGTCCGCGAAGCGGGCTCGGAAGGCATCGAGCTGGTCATGTGGCTGATCGCGCGCGGCGCGATGGCCGACGTGAACGGCGGCCCGGCGCCGACCCTGAAGCACCGCTTCTACCATGTGCCCGCCTCGAACACGGCGGTGGGCCACGTCATCCTCGAGAACAACGTCTAAGCAAGGTCCATCGACATGAGCACCCCGCATCAAGGCCCCATCCGCGTCGCCCTGGCCGGCGCTGGCGCATTCGGCATCAAGCACCTCGACGGCATCAAGAACATCGACGGCGTCGAAGTCGTCTCGCTCATCAGCCGCGACCTGGAGAAGACCAGGGAAGTCGCCGCCCAGTACGGCATCGGGCACGTCACGACGGATCTGGCCGACGCGCTGGCGCTGCCCGAGGTCGACGCCGTCATCCTGTGCACGCCGACGCAGATGCACGCCGCGCAGACGCTGGCCTGCCTGAAGGCGGGCAAGCATGTGCAGGTGGAGATTCCGCTGTGCGACGTGCTGGTCGAGGGCGAGGAGGTCGTGCGCGTGGCCAAGGAGTCGGGGCTCGTGGCGATGTGTGGCCACACCCGGCGCTTCAACCCGAGCCACCAGTACGTCCACAACAAGATCACGGCCGGCGAGTTCAACATCCAGCAGATGGATGTGCAGACCTATTTCTTCCGCCGCAGCAACATGAATGCGCTTGGCCAGCCGCGCTCGTGGACCGACCACCTGCTGTGGCACCACGCGGCGCACACGGTGGACCTGTTCGCCTACCAGTGCGGCTCGCCGATCATGAAGGCCAACGCCCTCCAGGGCCCGATCCACCCGACGCTGGGCATCGCAATGGACATGAGCATCCAGCTCAGGGCCGCCAACGGCGCGATCTGCACGCTGAGCCTGTCCTTCAACAACAACGGCCCGCTCGGCACCTTCTTCCGCTACATCGGCGACTCGGCGACCTACATCGCCCGCTACGACGACCTGTTCAGCGGCAAGGAAGAGAAGATCGACGTATCGCAGGTGGCGGTGTCGATGAACGGCATCGAGCTGCAGGACCGCGAGTTCTTCGCCGCGATCCGCGAAGGGCGGCAGCCGAATGCCAGCGTGGAGGGCGTGCTGGCCTGCTACCAGGTGCTGCATGCGCTGGAGCAGCAGCTCGACGCGGGCTGATCCGCATCCCGACAGCCAGGAGCCGCGCATGTCGCCCACCCGTTCCCTTGGACCTTTTCAGGTCAGCCCGATCGGCCTGGGCTGCATGAACCTCAGCCACGCCTACGGCGTGCCGCCGTCGCCCGAAGACGCCGCGGGCCTGCTGCTGCGGGCGCTCGACCTGGGTGTCACGCATTTCGACACCGCCGCGCTCTACGGCTTCGGCGCCAACGAGGAGCTGGTCGGCCGCGTGCTGGCGCCGCACCGTCATCGCTTCACGCTCGCCAGCAAGTGCGGCATGGCCGGCGTGTCCCAGCCGGACGGCAGCAAGGTGCGGGTCATCGACGGCCGGCCGAAGACGCTCAAGGCCACCTGCGAGGCGGCGCTCAAGCGGCTGCGCACGGACGTGATCGACCTGTACTACCTGCACCGTTGGGACAAGTCGGTGCCGATCGAGGATTCGGTCGGTGCGCTGGGCCAGTTGGTGGAGGAGGGAAAGATCCGCGCCGTCGGTTTGTCCGAGGTGTCGGCGGCGACGCTGCGGCGCGCGCACGCGGTGTTCCCGATCAGCGCGCTGCAGACCGAGTATTCGCTGTGGACGCGCAACCCTGAGATTGCCGTGCTCGACGCCTGCCGTGAGCTGGGCGTCGCGTTCGTGGCGTTCAGTCCGGTGGCGCGCGGTTTCCTGCCCGGCTCGCTGCGCGACGTGTCCGGCTTCGACGCCAAGGACATCCGCCGCGCGATGCCGCGGTTCGCGCCGGCGAACTACGCCGAGAACCTGCGCCTGCTGGACGGCGTGGCCGAGGTCGCGCGCGAGGCCGGCTGCACGCTGGCGCAGCTCGCGCTCGCCTGGCTGCTGCACCGGGGCGAGCACATCCTGCCGATTCCCGGCACGACCCGCGTGGCGCACCTGGAAGAGAACCTCGGCGCCACCAAGGTCGCGCTGACGCCGGCCCAGATGCAGCGCCTGGACACGCTGATCCACCACGACGCCGTGCGCGGCGCCCGCTACAACGCGGCCACGCAGACCGAAGTCGATACCGAGGAGTTCTGACCATGACGACCCGCCGCCAAGCCCTGACCTCGCTGGTTTCTGTCGCCGCTGCCGCGCTGCCGGTGCTGCCGCTCGCTGCGCGGGCCGACACCTTCCCGAGCAAGCCGATCACGCTGCTGGTGCCGTTTGCGCCGGGTGGCATCGCCGACATCACCGCCCGCACCGTCGCGCAGGCGATGGGGCCGCTGCTCGGGCAGACGGTGGTGGTCGAGAACAAGCCCAGCGCGGGCAGCATCGTCGCCTCGCAGGCGGTGGCCAAGGCCGCGCCGGACGGCCACACGCTGCTGCTGATGAGCAACGGCAACGCGGTCAGCGCCTCGCTGTTCAAGAAGCTGCCCTTCGACGTGACCAAGGACTTCGCGTTCATCACCACGCTGGGCTTCTTCGAGATGGTGGTCGCGGTGGACGCGGGTTCGCGCTTCAAGTCGCTGGGCGAGGTGCTGGCCTACGCCCGCGCCAACCCCGGCAAGCTCAACATCGGCACCATCGCGGTCGGCTCGACCCAGAACCTGGCCGCCGAGCTGCTGAAGATGCGCGCTGGGCTGGACGCGGTGATCGTGCCGTACAAGGGCTCGCCCGACGTGCTGCGGGCGCTGAAGGCGGGGGACGTGGACGTGGCGGTCGAGATCCTCGGCCCGACGATGGGGCAGATCACGGGTGGGACCATCCGCGCGCTGGCGCTGACCGACGACCGGCGCAACCCGGTGCTGCCGGACGTGCCCACCGTGCAGGAAGCGGGCGTGAAGGACTACGACGTGACCTCGTGGAACGCGCTGGCCGCGCCCGCCGGCACGCCGGCCGACGTGGTGGCGAAGATTGGCAAGGCCGCCCGTGACGCACTGGCCACGCCGGCCGTGACCAAGCGGTTGCAGGAACTCGGCGTGCGCGCCCAGTCCGGCACGCCGGCCCAGCTCGATACGCTGCTCCAGAGCGAGATCCGGCGTTGGCGCGATGTCATCCAGGCGGCCAAGATCGAGCCGCAGTGAGCGCGCGGATCCCGGCGGGCAAACCGGCGGCCATCGCCTGCACGCTGGCGGCGGTGGCGTGCTTTGCGGCGCTGGACACGACCACCAAGGTGCTGGCCTCGGCCGTGCCGGTGGTGGTGGTGATCTGGTTCCGCTACCTGTTCCAGCTGCTGCTGACGCTGGCGACCACCCGCCCTTCGCAGCGTCGGCGGCTGCTGCACAGCCGGCGGCCGGGCTTGCAGGTGCTGCGCGGTGTGCTGCTGGTCTCGGCGTCCGCGATGGCCTTCTACAGCCTGAAGTACATGCCCGTGGCCGAGTTCACTGCCGTCGTGACGCTCACGCCGCTGCTGGTCACGCTGCTGGCGGTCTGGCGGCTGGGTGAGCGGGTCACGCCGCTGGAGTGGCTGCTGGTGCTCGGCGGCATGGCCGGGGCGCTGGTCGTGATCCGGCCGACGCACGACCTGTTCCATTGGGCGACGCTGCTGCCGGCCGTTCTCGTGCTGGTCAATGCGGTCTTCCAGATGCTGACCCGCCGTCTGGCCGAGGTCGACGACTCCGCGACCACGCAGTGCTACACCGGTTGTGTCGGCGCCGGTCTGTCGACCCTGCTCCTGCCCTGGGCCTGGGAGATGCCGCCGGATCTGCGCGCCTGGAGTCTGCTGGCGCTGCTGTGTGTGCTGGGCACAGTCGGACATCTGCTGCTGATCATGGCCTACGCACGCGCGCCGGTGGCGACGGTGACACCGTTCCTGTATTTCCAGATCGCCTTTGCGACAGTTGCTGGCTGGCTCATCTTCGGCCAGGTGCCGGATGCGCTGGCGTTCGGTGGCATGGCGCTGGTGGGGCTGTGCGGCAGCCTCGGCACCTGGCTGGCGGGTCGGCAGATCGTGCCCGCGGCCCGTGCGCAGGATTACCCGGGCGCCTGATCTGCGGCCGTGGTGACGACCTCCACCAGCATGGCCCGCAGCCAGCGGTGCATCGGGTCGTGCTGGTGGCGCAGGTGCCAGACCATGTGCATCGCCAGTGTCGGCACCGGCGCGGCCACCAGCCGGGGCACCGGTGCATCGGCCAGGCCCCGCAGCACGCCGTCGCGCAGCCGCCCTGGTGCCGTCACCAGCCACGGCCCGCCGCGCACGAATCCCGC
Organism: Sphaerotilus sp.; assembly: GCF_034519685.1. GTDB lineage: Bacteria > Pseudomonadota > Gammaproteobacteria > Burkholderiales > Burkholderiaceae_C > Sphaerotilus. Next base: position 2,381,195 of record NZ_JAXHOF010000006.1, read on the forward strand.
CGCACCCGCGAACGCCGGCACGCTGGCCACCACGCGCCGCCGCACACCTTGTGCCAGCAGCCAGTCGTCGAGGTCGAGCGCGCGGCGGGCGTGGTCGTGCACGACGGTGATGTGTTCGCTGCGCAGGTAGTCGTCGGCGGTCCACGGCGCGGTGCGCTGCTGCGGATCATGGAAGACGCGGTAGGTGTCCTCGAACAGGCGCCGCTGGAGGATGTCGGTGGCCTCCGGCGGTCGCGGTGTCAGCACCAGCGCACAGGTCTCGTCGCGCAACATCGCGGCCTGCGGCGCGCCGGAGGCGATGACGCGCAGCGTCAGCCCTGGCGCCTGGCTGCGCAGACGCCGCAGCAGCGCGGGCAGCAGCATGTCGCGTTGCAGGTCGTTGGCGGCCACCGTCACGCTGGTGTCGAGCCGCGCCGGGTCGAAGCTGCCCGCGCTGCTGAACGCCCGCAGGTCGTCCAGCAGGTGCCGCGCACGCTCGACCAGCAGGTCCGCGTGCGCGGTCGGCGCGATGCCGCGGCCGCTCTTGACGAACAGCGGGTCGCCGACGATGGCGCGCAGCTTGTCGAGCAGGTGGCTCACCGCCGACTGCGCCACGCCGAGTCGGGCGGCGGCGCGGGTGACCGAGCCTTCTTCATGGACGGCGATCAGCAGGCGCAGCAACTGGCCATCCAGGTCGTGGTGGTCGAGGGGCATTGATCGATATCCTGGATGGAATACATCAGTATCCATCAGTTTATCGATGGCATCCGTCTCGGGATACTGCGGGCTTGCGATCACCCGATCACCCGATCACCCCGGAGACACCCCATGACCTACGCCGAGATCCCCGGCACGCCGCTGTTCGACGGCCATGCCGCCCGCAAGGGCTATGCGCTGAACCGCCTGTGCTACTCGTTCAACGACGCCGCCAACCGGGCCGAGTTCGTGCGCGACGAGGACGCCTACTGCGCCCGCTACGGCCTGAACGTGGAGCAGCGCGAGGCCGTGCGTGCCCGCAACGTGCTGCAGCTCATCGCGGCCGGCGGCAACGTGTACTACCTCGCCAAGCTGGCCGGGATCTTCGGCCTGGATGTGCAAGATCTCGGCGCGCAGCAGACCGGCATGAGCAAGGACGCATTCAAGGCGATGCTCGCCGCCTACGCGCACTGAAAAAGGAGACCTTCCATGGCACAGATCCTCGGCGGCGTGATGACGTCGCATGTCCCGGCCATCGGCCGCGCGATCCACAAGGGCCTGCAGGACGACCCGTACTGGCAGCCCTTCTTCGCCGGCTTCCAGCCCGTGCACCAGTGGCTGGCGCAGGCCCGGCCCGATGTGGTCGTCGTGTTCTACAACGACCACGGCCTGAACTTCTTCCTCGACAAGATGCCGACGTTCTCGATCGGCGCCGCGCCCGAGTACCGCAACGCCGACGAGGGCTGGGGCATTCCGCAGGTGCCGGCCTTCCCGGGCGAGCAGGATCTGTCGTGGCACCTGATCGAGTCGCTGGTCGAGGACGAGTTCGACCTCACCACCTGCCAGGAGATGCTGGTCGACCACGCCTTCACATTGCCGATGGCGCTGCTGTGGCCGGACCAGGCATGGCCGGTGAAGGTGGTGCCGATCTGCATCAACACGGTGCAGTTCCCGCTGCCGACCGCGGCCCGCTGCTGGAAGCTCGGACAGGCGGTGGGCCGGGCGGTGCGGGCGTGGGACAGTGACGCCAAGGTGATGGTGCTCGGCACCGGCGGCCTGTCGCACCAGCTCGACGGCGAGCGTGCGGGCTTCATCAACAAGGACTTCGACCTGCAGTTCATGGACAGCCTGGTCAGCGACCACCCGGACTGGGCGACGCAGTTCAGCGTGCATGAACTGGTCGAGAAGGCGGGCACGCAGGGCATCGAGCTGTTGATGTGGCTGGCCACGCGCGGCGCGCTGGGTGACTCGGTCGAGGAGGTTCACCGCAATTACCACATCCCGATCTCGAACACGGCGGCCGGGCTGATGCTGCTGGCACCGACGTGATGCCGGGGCCGACGGGTTCGGGTCAGCCCTTGCCGCTATCCTTGCGGCTCTTATGAGCGAAGCCGACCTGACCGCCCCCATCCCCGTCCCGCCCGCCACGACTCGCCGCCCCCGCAAGGCCAAGGCGGTCGCGGAACCCGACACCCCGGAACCGGGCCGCACCAACGATCCCGAGGCCACGATGGCCAACATCCTCGATGTGGCGACCACCGAGTTCGCCGAAAAGGGCCTGGCCGGCGCCCGCATCGACGAGATCGCCGCGCTGACGCGCACCAGCAAGCGGATGATCTACTACTACTTCGGGAACAAGGAGGGCCTTTACGTGGCCGTGCTGGAGGAGGCCTACCGCCGCATCCGCCACATCGAGACCGACCTCCACCTCGAAGACCTCGACCCCGAGGCGGCGCTGCGCAAGCTGGTGGCCTTCACCTGCGACTACCAGCGCGCCAACCCCGAGTTCATCCGCCTGGTGATGAACGAGAACATGCACCGGGGCGAGTTCCTGGCGCGCTCCGAGTCGATCCAGAAGCTCAACGTGCCCGCCATCAACGGCCTGCGCTCGGTGTACGAGCGGGGGGTGGCGGCCGGGGTGTTCCGCCCGGACATCGATCCGGTGGACCTGCACATGTCGATCTCGGCGCTGTCGGTGTTCAACGTGGCCAATCGCCATACCTTCGCGCTCATCTTCAAGCACGACTTCGACGACCCCGCCTGCATCGCGGCGCGGCGCGACAGCACCGTCGAGATGATCGTGCGCTTCGTGCGCCAGTAGCCGCGCACACCCACCTGCCGCCCGTCCGCCGGCCGGCGAGCCCTGCATCAGGGTTTGCACGGGTTTTTGAAAACTAACTAGTTCGTACATTACTGGCAAGGCGCGATCTTCTGCAGCCCGAGTTCCCTGAGGAGTCCCCGATGTCCGGCCCCATGAAGTGGTTCTGCCACGCCATTGAAATGCTGATCGCCCTGCTGCTGGCGATCATGGTCGTGCTGGTGTTTGGCAATGTGGTGCTGCGCTATGCGTTCAATTCGGGCATCACGGTCAGCGAGGAACTCTCGCGCTGGCTGTTCGTGTGGATGACTTTCCTGGGCGCGATCGTGGCGTTGCACGAAAACGGCCACCTGGGGACGGACATGCTGGTGGCGCGCTTCGGTCGCACGGGCAAGCGGGTCTGCCTGGCCATCGCCCAGGCCACGATGCTCTATGTCACCTACCTGCTGTTCAACGGCAGCCTGGCGCAGGTGCGCATCAACTGGGAAGTGGAAGCCCCCGTGAGCACGCTGTCGATGGCGTGGTTCTACGGCGCAGGCGTGGTGTTCGCGGTCTGCTCGGGGCTGATCCTGCTGTTCCAGGTCTGGCGCACGCTGAGCGGGCAGGTGCGCGATGACGAGCTGGTGCTGGTGCAGGAGTCGGAAGACCTGGCCAACGTCAAGCATTGACCGAGACCGCGCCACCGCTCCCGACCCTGTTTCGAAGAGTCCCCCATGACCATCCTCCTCTTTCTCGGCTCGCTGCTGGGCGCCATGGCGCTGGGCATCCCGATCGCCTATTCCCTGCTGGTCTGCGGTGTCGCGCTGATGTGGCACCTGGACCTGTTCGATGCCCAGATCCTGGCGCTGAACGTCATCAACGGCGCGGACTCGTTCCCGCTGCTGGCGGTGCCGTTTTTCATGCTGGCCGGCGAGGTGATGAATGTGGGCGGGCTGAGCCGGCGCATCGTCAAGCTGGCGATGACGCTGGTGGGGCATGTGCGCGGCGGGCTGGGCTATGTGGCGATCCTGGCGGCGGTGCTGATGGCGGCGCTGTCGGGTTCGGCGGTGGCGGACACGGCCGCGCTGGCGGCGCTGCTGCTGCCGATGATGGTCGCGGCCGGACATGACAAGGCCCGCGCTGGCGGGCTGCTGGCCTCGGCCGGCATCATCGCGCCGATCATCCCGCCGTCGATCGGCTTCGTGATTTTCGGCGTGGCGGCGAACGTCTCGATCGGCAAGCTCTTTCTCGCCGGCATCGTGCCGGGTCTGCTGATGGGTGTGGCGATCGCGCTGACGTGGTGGCATGTGGCGCGCAAGGAAAACGTGGTGCCGCCGCCGAAGGCCACGGGTGCCGAGAAGCTCAAGGCGCTGAAGGAGTCGACCTGGGCGCTGGTGCTGCCGGTGATCGTGCTGGTGGGCCTGAAGTTCGGGGTGTTCACGCCGACGGAAGCCGCCGTGGTGGCGGCGGTCTACGCGCTGTTCGTCTCGACGGTGGTCTACCGCGAGATGGGGCTGCACGATGTCTACACGGTGTTCGTGGCCGCCGCCAAGACGACGGCGGTGATCATGTTCCTGGTGGCGGCGGCGATGGTGAGCGCCTGGCTGATCACGGTGGCGGACATTCCGGGCCAGATGGTGGGGCTGCTGCAGCCGTTCCTGGACAGCCCGACGCTGCTGCTCATCCTGATCATGCTGCTGGTGATCGCCGTCGGCACGGCGATGGACATGACGCCCACCATCCTGATCCTGACCCCGGTGCTGATGCCGGTGGTGAAGGCGGCCGGGATCGACCCGGTGTATTTCGGGGTGCTGTTCATCATGAACAACGCGATCGGGCTGGTGACGCCGCCGGTGGGCACGGTGCTCAACGTGGTGGCCGGTGTCGGCAAGATGAAGATGGACGATGTCACCCGGGGCGTCATCCCCTTCATGCTGGCGCAGTTCGCCGTGATGTTCCTGCTGGTGCTGTTCCCCTCGATCGTGCTGGTGCCCTTGCGCTGGCTCACTGCCTGACGCTGTTCCAGCGTTCCTTTCCCTGTCCCATTCCCATTCCTACTTTCAGGAGACATTGATGAAACGTCTGATGCTCAAGACCCTGGTGGCCGCCGCCGCCTTCGCCGTGGCCGGTGTGGCCGCTGCCCAGGAGCGTACCTTCAAGTTCGGGCTGCAGAACCCCAAGGGCCACCCGCTGGAAATGGGCGCGGTCAAGTTCGCCGAACTGGTGGCGGCCAAGTCCGGCGGCCGTCTGAAGGTGAATGTGTTCGCCGGCGGCGTGCTCGGCGGCGATGCGGCCAATGTGTCGGCCCTGTCGGGCGGCACGCTCGAGATCATGATGCTGAACTCCGGCATCCTGGCCTCGCAGGTCAAGGACTTCGCGGTCTACGACTTCCCCTTCATGTTCGCCAACGCCAAGGAAGCCGATGCCATCGTCGACGGCCCCTTCGGCCAGAAGCTGCACACCATGCTGGCCGACAAGGGCATCGTCGGCCTGGCCTACACCGAGCTGGGCTTCCGCAACATCACCAACAGCAAGCGCCCGGTCAACACCGTCGACGACATCGCCGGCCTGAAGCTGCGCGTGATCCCGAACGCGATCAACGTCGACTGGGTCAAGGCCCTGGGCGCCAACCCGACCCCGATGGCCTTCCCCGAGGTCTATGCCGGTCTGGAGCAGAAGGCCATCGACGGCCAGGAAAACCCGCTGTCGGTGATCCTCGCCAACAAGTTCCATGAAGTGCAGAAGCACCTGGCGGTCACCAACCACCAGTACAACCCGCAGTCGATCATCTTCTCGAAGAAGGTGTGGGACACGCTGAGCGACGCTGACAAGAAGGCGCTGCAGGACGCCGCCAACGAGACCAGCCGCTACCAGCGCCAGGTCAACCGCTCCAAGTCGGCGGACGACCTGGACGAGCTGAAGAAGGCCGGCATGCAGGTCACCGAGTTCTCGCCGGCCGAGCAGGCCAAGCTGCGCGACAAGCTCAAGCCGGTGATCGACAAGCACGGCGCAGCCATCGCCGGCACCGTGGCCGAGCTGCAGACGGAACTGGCCAAGCTGCGCAAGTAAGGAGACCGGCGTCCATGATCCGCGGCAGCACCTCGCTCATCGCCCACATCGGCTTCCCGACCTTCGCCTTCAAGGCGCCGATGATCTACAACCCGTACTTCGAGCAGGCCGGCATCGACGCCGTCGTGGTACCGATGGGCTGCCAGACCGCGGACTACCCGGCCTTCCTGCGCGCGGTGTTCACGCTGACGAACATCCGCGGCGCCCTCGTGACCATGCCGCACAAGGTCACGACGACCGGGCTGGTGGACACCGTCTCGCCCACCGCCCGCATCGCGGGTGCCTGCAACGCCGTGCGCCTCGGCGCCGACGGTCGCCTCGAAGGCGACATGTTCGACGGCGAGGGCTTCGTGCGCGGCGTGTTGCGCAAGGGTTTTGCGCTGCACGGCCGGCGTGCGCTGGTGGTCGGCAGTGGCGGCGTGGGCTGCGCGATCGCGGCCTCGCTGGCGGCGGCCGGCATTGGCGCCATCACGCTGTTCGATCGCCACGCCGAGTCGGCCGAGGCGCTGGGCCAGCGGCTGCGGGCGCATTACCCGGCGCTGGACGTGGTCACCGGCTCGAACGACCCGGCCGGCCACGACCTCGTCGTCAACGCCACACCGATGGGCATGCACGAGGGCGACCCGCTGCCGCTCGACATCGCGCGCCTGTCGCCCGACACCTTCGTCGGCGAGGTGGTGATGAAGACCGAGATGACGGCCTTCCTGACGGCGGCCGTGGCGCGTGGCTGCCGGGTGCAGGTGGGGTCTGACATGCTGTTCGAGCAGATTCCCGCCTACCTCGAATACTTCGGCCTGCCGACCACCACCGCCGAGGTGCTGCGGTCGGTGGCCCGGCTGAGTTACTGAACCCCCTGCCATTCCAAGGAGCTGCCATGACGCTGGCCACCGTTGCCGACCGCGAAGCCATCGGTGAACTCCCCAATCCGCTCGGCTTGCTGGGCATCGAGTTCGTCGAATACGCCACCAGCCGACCGCAGGCGCTGGGGCAGGTGCTGGAGCGCCTGGGCTTCGTGCCGGTGGCGCGCCACCGCTCGCGCGAGGTGCAGCTCTACCGCCAGGGCGACATGCACATCATCGTCAACGCCCACCAGGGCGGCCTGAGCGGGCAGGCGGCGCCGAGCGAGACGCCCGTGATCTCCGCCGTGGCCTTCCGCGTGCGTGATGCCGCCTCGGCCTACCGGCGCGTGCTCGAACTCGGCGCCTGGGCGGTGCCAACGCAGGTCGAGGTGATGGAGCTGAACATCCCGGCCATCCACGGCGTCGGCGCCAGCCGGATCTACTTCGTGGACCGGCACCGCGAGTTCTCGATCTATGACGTCGACTTCGTGCCGATCCCCGGCGTCGAGCAGCGTCCGCCCGCCCAGCACGGCCTGCACCTGTTCGGCGTCGTCCAGTACATCGGCCTGGACCGGGCCGACGACTGGACCACCTTCTACGGCGAGCTGTTCGGTTTCGCCGAGCTGCCACGCGAGCAGAGCTTTGGCGTGTTGACCAGCGGGCGCATCCTGGCCAGCCCGTGCGGGCAGTTCCATTGGCAGCTCATCGAGCCGGACCCGGACGCCGCCACCTTCGACCACGACGAGCTGCTCCAGCGCATCGCCCTGGGCTGCGACGACGTGCTGGCGACGGCCGCAGTCCTGCGCGCGCGCGGCGTGGAGTTCGTCGAATCGGTCCATGGCGTGCGCACCGACGCGCGCGGTGCGCTGACCCAGCCGCTGCTGGGCGGGCTGGTGTTCGAGCTGGTCCGTGCCAAGCGCTGAGGCGGCCATGACCCCGCAGATCATCCAGAACGTCGCCGATTTCGGCATGGACACCATCACGCTGGCCGGTCCGCTCGAAGCCAAGCTCCAGGCGGTGCGCGCCGCCGGTTTCACCCAGATCATGCTGGCCGCCCGCGACATCGTCGGCCACCCGGGCGGCATGGACGTCGCGGTGCAGGCGGTGCGCGACAGCGGTCTGCGGGTCACCGGCTTCCAGGTGCTACGCGACTTCGAAGGGCTGTCGGGCCACCTGCACAGCTACAAGGTCGAGATCGCCAAGCAGATGGTCCTGATGGCCCACGCGCTCGGCGCCAAGGTGCTGCTGGCGTGTTCCTCCACCTCGCAGCACGCCACCGGCGACCTCGACGCCATCGCCCGCGACCTGCGCAAGCTGGCGATGCTGGCGATTCCCTACGGCATCCGCGTGGCCTATGAAGGGCTGTCCTGGGGACGCCACATCAATGAATACCACCAGTCGTGGGAGGTGGTGCAGCGTGCGGACTGCCCGAACCTGGGCATTGGCATCGACTCGTACCACATCATGGCCACACAGACGCCGCTGGACGCGCTCGACGACATCGACCCGGCGAAGATCTACCTCGTCCAGCTGGCCGACTTCATGTGGAACGAGGTCCGCACCGCGCAGGAGCGCATGGAGACGGCGCGGCATTTCCGGGTCTTCCCTGGCGAAGGGGTGCACTCGGCGGCGCTCACGGCGCTGGTGCTGAAACTGGACGCGCTGGGCTACCGCGGCGACTACAGCTTCGAGGTCTTCAACGACGACTACCAGCAGCTGCCGCTGCCCTTCGTGGCGCAGCGGGCCTGGGACTCGGCGGTGTGGCTGGCCGAGGGCGTGCTGCGCCGTTCGGTGCCGCTGCCGGGCCAAATGCGGCTGCGGCGCAGCTGAAGCCCCGCTGAACACACGACCTGCGCACAGGGGCCACCTGTCCGCCAGACGGGGGACCAGCGCGTTGCTGGAGCACTGAAGCTCTCCAGAAGGAAACGCCCATGGTCCCGTTCTTGACGTCCATTCCGCGCCGCGTGCTGCTGCCCATGCTGTTGGCTGCGGGCGCGCTGTGTGCTGGTGGTGTGCAGGCTGGTGGTGTGCAGTGGTCGATCGGCATCCAGCTGCCGCCGCCGCCCGTGGTCTATTACCCCGCTCCGCCGCAACGTGTCTACGCCCCTGCGCCGGTGTATGTGCAGCCGGCGCCGCGGGTCATCTACGTCGAGCCGCAACGGCCCTTGCCGCGGCACCACGGCCACCACCATCGCCACTGGCGCGATGACGATCACCGGGGCCGCGGCGGGGATGACCGCTGGAACGACCGGAACGACCGCTGGAACGATGACCGCCGTGACGGGCGCCACGGCCGCTGATCACCCCGCGACGCGCCCGCTGCAGTCCCCGAATCCCAGTCCGACCGCGCCCGACGCCGTGCAGCGCCCGCGCAGCACCACGCGGTCCCCATCGGCCAGGAAGGTCCGCTGCTCGCCGTTCGGCAGCGTGACCGGCGCCTTGCCGCCCATCGACAGCTCCAGCAGCGAGCCCGCCTGATCTGGCGACGGGCCGGACAGCGTTCCGGTGCCCAGCAGGTCGCCCGCCTGCAGGTTGCAGCCGCCCACCGTGTGGTGCGCGACGAGTTGCGCGGCGGTCCAGTACGCGGCGTCCGGCCAGCGGCTGGTGCTGAGCGTGACTGGCGGCTCGCCTGCGTTCGCCATCGCTGAGGTTTCGAGCTGCACTTCCAGCGCGATGTCGATCGCGCCGGCCGCCCGGTTGGCGGCGCTGTCGAGGTAGGGCAGCGGCTGCGGATCGCCCTCAGGCCGCGTGAACGGCACCCGGAACGGCGCGAGTGCGGCCATCGTCACGACCCACGGCGAGACCGTGGTCGCGAAGTTCTTCGCCAGGAACGGCCCGAGCGGTTGGTATTCCCATGCCTGCACATCCCGCGCCGACCAGTCATTGAGCAGCACGACGCCGAACAGGTGCGACTCCGCCTGCTCGATCGGCACCGGCTCGCCCAGCGCGTTGGCGGTGCCGACGAGCAGGCCGAGTTCCAGCTCGTAGTCCAGCCGCTTGCACGGCCCGAACTGCGGCGTGGTGCTGCCAGGCGGCATCGTCTGGCCGGCGGGGCGGCGCACGGTCTGGCCGCTCACGCCGATCGACGAGGCGCGGCCGTGGTAGCCGATCGGCACCCACTGGTAGTTCGGCAGCAGCGGGTTGTCCGGGCGGAACAGCTTGCCGACGGTGGTGGCGTGGTGGATGCCGGTGTAGAAGTCGGTGTAGTCGCCGACCGTGCAGGGGAGCGCGAATTCGAGCGCCGACTGCGCGATCAGGCACGGCGCCAGCGCGGCTTCCACCGGGCTGCCAGTTGCCAGCGCCCGCGACAGCGATGCGCGCACCAACTGCCAGTCCGCCGGTCCACGCGCCATGAACGCATTCAGGTCACCGCGTGCCAGCGGGGCGAGCGCGGCGGCCTGGGCGTCGGTGTGGTCGGTGGTCTGGACGGCAGCGGCGAGGTCCAGCGCCAGATCGCCGATCGCGACAACGATCCGCCACGCTTCGTCCGACCCCGCACGCCGGGCGCGGGCGTAGGGCAGGTTCTGGATCGGAAAATCGGTCGCGCCGTCGTTCGCGGAGGCGACCCAGCTGCGCAGGGCGGGGTCGTGGGTGGCGTCAAGTGGAACGTGCGGATTCATGGGGTGGTGGTGTCCGTGTCCGGGGTGATGCCGTGGCGGGCGGCGGCGAGCGCCTCGCGCAGCACGGCCATGTCACCGATGTGGTTGGCCAGCAGCAGGATGAGCCGCGCGTTGACGAGGCGGCTCGTGTCGTCGTCCAGGCCGCGGTGCGTGTCGATCAGCATCTCGTAGAAGTTGTCGCCGGGCGTGAAGGCGCGCAGCGGGGCGGGCTCGCCGGCGCCGAAGTTCGGCTGGGTCTTGAGTGGCATGGCGGTGAGCCTCAGGCGTTGCAAGCGTGGCCAGTGGCGCGGCGCACGGCGGCGCGCACGGCTTCCAGGGTGGGGGCGCGCCAGCGGGCGGCGATGACCTGGTCCGGGCGGATCAGGTAGGCCGTGCCGGGCTGGGCGTCGTAGCGGCGCGCGGCGATGCCGTCCGCTGGCAGGTCCAGCGTGCGCACCGGGACCGTGTCGTCGGCCAGGGCCGCGAACGCCGAAGGCTCCGCGTGCCCGAACCGCAGCAGCACGAATGCATTGCCCGTGTGCGCCAGCAGCCAGTCGTCTTTCACCCCCGCTCCCGCCCCCGTCAGCGTCACCGGCGCATCGTCCATCGGCGCGCCCGGCGTCATCGGGCCGGTAAAGGTGTCGCCGTCGGTGTCCGGCGTGGACAGCGGCGAGCCCCGGTGGTGCGTCGGCACCGACAGCCTGCCCGAGTTCACCAGCGCCCGTGCAAAGGCGTGTTCCCCCGCCAGCGTCAGCACCGCGTTGCGGAAATCCCGCGAGACCTGGCTCTTGGGCGTGATGAAGTCGGTGGAGCGGGTCGAGTTGAGCAGGTTCTCTTCCGCCGCCTCGACCCGCTCGTCGCTGTAGCTGTCCATCAGCGACTCGGGCGCCCGGCCGTCGAGGACGAGCTTCAACTTCCACGCCAGGTTGTCGGCGTCCTGGATGCCCGAGTTGGCGCCCCGCGCGCCGAACGGCGAGACCTGGTGCGCCGCGTCGCCGACGAACAGGATGCGGCCGTGGCGGAAGCGGTGCATGCGCCGACACTGGAAGGTGTAGACGCTGACCCATTCCAGCGCGAAGTCCCGGTCCGGGCCGAGCATGGCGCGGATGCGCGGGATGACCTGCTCGGGCTTCTTCTCGTGCTCGGGGTCGGCGTCCCAGCCGAGCTGGAAGTCGATGCGCCAGACGTTGTCCGCCTCGCGGTGCAGCAGCACGCTCTGGTTCGGGTGGAACGGCGGGTCGAACCAGAACCAGCGCTCGGCCGGAAAGTCCGCCTTCATCACCACGTCGGCGATCAGGAAGCGGTCCTGGAACACCTTGCCCTCGATGTCGAGGCCGAGCTGGCGGCGGATCGGGCTGCGCGCACCGTCGGCCACGACCAGCCAGTCGGCGCGCAGGCGGTAGGTGCCGTCGGCGGTCTCGACCTCGATCAGCGCGCCTTCGCTGTCCTGTGTGATGGGCGTGACCTGCGCGACCTTGTTCTTCCAGCGCAGGTCGAGGTTGGGCAACTCCGCCGCGCGGTGGACGAGGTATTCCTCCAGGTAGTACTGCTGCAGGTTCACCATGCCCGGGCGGCGGTGGTCCGGCTCTGGCAGCAGGTTGAAGCTGAACACCTCGGCCTCCCGGTGGAAGGTGCGCCCGACGTTCCACGTCACGCCCTTGTCCACCACCGGCTGGCCGCAGCCGAGGCGGTCCAGCACCTCCAGCGTGCGCTTGGCGTAGCACAGGCCACGCGAGCCGACGCTGACGGTGTCGTCATCGTCCAGCAGCACGACCGGCAGGCCCTGCTGCGCCAGGTCGATCGCCGCGCTCAGGCCGACCGGGCCAGCGCCAACGACCACGACCGGGTGGCGCGTGACGGTGTCCGGCGTGTCCAGCTCAGCCGGGCGGCGGTAGGCGTAGCGGGGGTAGGTGTAGGTGCTCAGCATCTTGGTGCGTCCCGCGGCTCAGCCTTCGTGCATCCAGGCGGCGTGGCGCGGCGCCTTCTTCGTCTGCGACCACTCTTCGAGCATGTCCCACTTGCACTCGTCGAGCTTGCGCATCATCTCCGGCGTGCCCACGTCGGCGGCCAGTTCGAGGCGGTGGCCGTTCGGGTCGAAGAAGTAGATCGACTTGAAGATGGTGTGGTTGACCGGCCCGAGCACGTCGATGCCCGCGGCCACCAGCTTCGTCTTCGTCGCCTCCAGCACGTCCATCGACGCCACCTTGAACGCGATGTGCTGCACCCAGCCCGGCGTGTTCTCGTCGCGGCCCATCTCGGGCGAGTTCGGCAGCTCGAAGAAGGCCAGCACGTTGCCGTTGCCCGCGTCGAGGAAGATGTGCATGTACGGGTCCGGCGCCTTGGTGGACGGGACTTCGTTCTCGGCGATGGCCAGCACGAAGTCCATGCCGAGGTGGTCGCGGTACCACTCGACGGTCTGCTTGGCGTCCTTGCAGCGGTAGGCGACGTGGTGAACGCCGTGGGTGATGGACATGGTCGGTCTCCTTCGGTTCGGGGGCGTTCGCGGCGGATCAGCCTTCGAGGGCCTGCCACATGGCGACATCGCGCTCGGCGGTCCAGATGCGCGGGTCGGCGTGGCCGGTCGCTTCGTCGTAGGCGCGGGTCACGTCGAAGGGCATGCAGTGGTTGAAGATCACCCAGTCGCCGAACTTGGGCTTCAGCGCGGCGAAGGTCTCTTCATAGACGGCGCGCAGGTCACGGCCTTCGGCGGCCCCGGCCTTGACACTCGCGTACAGCTCGCTCACGAACGCCCGCGTGCCGGCCAGCCCGGCGGCGACCTGCTCCGGCGTCTGCAGCGCCGCGCCGCGGCCGGGCACCAGCTTCTCGGGCTGCAGCGCGGCGATGTTGTCCAGCGTCTGCGGCCAGTCCTGGAAATAGGCATCGCCCGCATACGGCGTCGCGTCGAACTCGACCAGGTCGCCCGAGAACAGGATCTTTTCCTTCGGCAGCCAGGCGACCGTGTCGCCTTTGGTGTGGCCGCGGCCCAGTTGCAGGATCTGCACCTCGACCGACCCCAGCCAGATCGTCATCTTCCCCGTGAAGGTGATCGTCGGCCACGTCAGGCCCGGCGGCACCGACTCGACGTTCTGGAACAGGCGCGGGAAGCGGCCGATCTCGCTGGCCTTGTCGAACTCGCCGCGCTCGACGATCAGGTCGTAGGTGTCCTGGCTGGCGATGATCTGCTCGGGCGCATAGGCCGACGCGCCCAGCACGCGCACCGCGTGGTAGTGGCTCAGCAGCACGTACTTGATCGGCTTGTCGGTCACCTCGCGGATGCGGCGGATCACGTCCTGCGCCATCACCGGCGTGGCCTGGGTGTCGATGACCATCACCGCGTCATCGCCGATGATGATGCCGGTGTTCGGGTCGCCTTCGGCGGTGTAGGCGTAGGCGTGGTCGGACAGCTTGTCGAAGCTGACCTTCTTTTCTTCCAGGTCGGCGGCGGAGGCGAAGGTCTTGGTCTGCGTCATGGAGGCGGCTTCCGAGGTTTGTTTCTGTTGAACGAATTCGTCTAATCCGAACGATGAGTTGATCTTAATCAGCCTGTTTGTTAATGTCTAATGCATTCGCATTAGTGAAAACCCTTGATCCATTGAGCTGCGCCATGGCCATGTCTGAACCGTCTCCGTCCGAAGAATCCCCGTCCCGCGGCTCGCGTGGCATCCAGAGCATCGAGGTCGGCGGCCAGTTGCTGCACGCGCTCGCCCACGCCGGCCGCCCGCTGGCGCTGAAAGACCTCGCGCGCGAAGCCGACATGACGCCGGCGAAGGCGCACCCCTACCTCGTCAGCTTCGGCGCGGTCGGTCTGGTCGAGCAGGAGGCGGACACCGGCCGCTACGGGCTCGGACCGCTGGCGCTGCAGTTGGGGCTGATCGCGCTGCAGCAGGTCGATCCGGTGCGGCTCGCCTCGGCGGAGCTGCCGGCGCTGGCGCGCGAGGTGGGGCACACGGTGGCGATCGCCGTGTGGGGCAACCGGGGGCCGACCATCGTGCGGCTGGAGGAAGGGCCGCAGGCGGTCCACGTCAACATGCGGCACGGCACGGTGGTGTCGGTCGATGGCACGGCGTCTGGCCTGCTGTTCGCGGCGCACCGGTCGGCGGCGGAGGTCGAGGCGGTGCTGGCGGCGGAAGGCACGGGGCGCACGCTGGCCGATCTGGCGCCGCTGCTCGACCGGGTGCGGGCGCAGGGCTGGAGCGGCGCGGTCGATGGCTCGGTGCGCGGGGTCAGCGCGGTGGCGGCGCCGGTGTTCGACGGCTTCGGGCAGATGGTGCTGGCGCTGACGGCGATCGGGCCGAGTGCGACGCTGGAGGTGCGGGGGGAGGGGGAGGTGGTGCGGGGGTTGAGGGAGCGGGGGCGGGGGATTTCGGGGCGGTTGGGGTGGCGAGGGTGACCCGGCAGGGGGTCAAGCGGCTTTCACATCCCGTGTGATGCGCCGAGCCGCTTCACCGGGCCAGGGCTATCGCTTCTAAATGTCGCCGAAGCCATCGCTTGACGACACTCTCAGTGGCTGCTTTCAGCCTCTATATTGCGGAACACCTCAGAATGGCTTTCAACTTTTATCAAAAGTCGGTTCCGTGGCAAGGCCGCCTTCGACCGGCTGACGAAATGCGTGCAACGTTGCTCATTTTCAGTCAAGTTCTGTCAATTTAGATGCGATCTCCCTGTCCACCGGGCCGGCGCGACACAAGGCCTTGAGCAATTGTGTGCATGGCTCTACCGCATGACATCCGCATTGAAATTCCGCATCAATTGCTCGGACGTCGAGAGGTGATTGTCGTGTTCCTCGTCGATTGCAGGGGCGGTCGGTCTGCCGACGTACAGGTGCGTTCCGATAGACGAAAAACGTGCTGACGGCTATGCTGTCCAGCCGAATGGGTGTGGGCCTGGCGAGATCGATGCCAAAAATACCATGGCCCTGTGAATCTCCTCGCGTCAGTTGGATCGGGATCGAGAACCCCCATCGTCAATCCCACTCTGCGTTAACGCATGAGAAAAAACCTCGGGTGGCTTGAGAATGTATATATTTGTTAGGCATCAGACTTAAGTATCGCGATGCGCGTGCGATCAAAAGACACTCGGGCAGCGGGTCGCCAGCGAAAATATCCGCTACGAACAATTCCGCAAGTGTTTTTTCTTCTGAAATAGGACTTACGCAAAAGAAACTTTCAAACTCAACTGAGTTTTGAGTGCCATATTCTGATCCATGGATTGATCCGGCACCCGATGTGCACTGAAATATCTTGTTTCAACTGGCTGTTCGGATTCATTAAATATGCCTACAATTGGCTTGCCTCAACTCAACAGGAGCCATGATGAAGCCGACAAGACGCGACTACTGTCAGTTTCTGATCTCCACCCAGACCAACTATACCCAAACCTACTTCGCCGACCATCACCCGCATTTCTCGCATGACGCCATCAACCGTTACCTGCAAGACGAAAACATAACGCCTGCCATCGTCTGGGAGCAGGTGGAGAAATCCATCGAACCTGATCCGAACGCTTTCTTGCTGTTCGACGACAGCGTCTCGGACAAGAACCACTCCCATGCGATCGAGCTGGTGCGGCGGCAGTACAGCGGCAATGCCCATGGCCTGATCAAGGGCATCGGTGTGGTCAACTGCTTGTACGTCAACCCCCGCAGCGGTCGCTACTGGATCATCGACTGGCGAGTGTTCGCCCCGCAGGTGGACCACAAGACCAAGCTCCAGCACGTCCAGGAGATGTTCGACGAGGCCATGACGGGCAAGAAGCTGCCATTCCGCGTGGTGCTGATGGACTCCTGGTACGCCACCAAGGAGCTGATGGTGCACATCCATCGTGCGGGCAAGATCTTCTACTGCCCGCTCAAGAGCAATCGCCTGGTCGATGACAGTCAGGCGCAGGCGCCCTATCAGGCCGTCAGTGAGTTGCAGTGGAGCGACCAAGGCGCCGCGCACGGCAAGCTCGTCAAGGTGAACAAGTTTCCAGGCAGCCTCAAGGTCAAGCTGTTTCGGGTGGCGACGGGAAACGGTCGCACGGAATGGGTGGTGACCAATGATCTGGAACAGACTTCGGTGGACGACACGCGAGAGATCTGCGCGATCAGGTGGAAGATCGAGCAGTATCACCGGGAGGTCAAGCAGGTGCTGGGCATGGAGAAATGCCAGTGTCGATCTGCCAGGGCGCAGAGGAATCACATTGCCTGTGTCATCTTGGCGTGGAACCATCTGTCCGCGCTGGCCAGAGACATGAGGACGAATATCTACAGCATCAAGAAGGCGATGATGTCGAATTACATGCGGCAGGAAATAGCTCGACCGTCAGTGCCGATGGCGTACATTTGAGATGGCTACAAAAGTCCAAGCTCTGTGCTAACTGAGTTCAACTTGCGTAAGTCCTATGAAAAACTACGAAGCTATTCGATAAATGGAAGGAGCAAGAAATGAAGCAACGACTGAAAGCACTATGCGGTGAAGCGCATGCAATTAAATCTGCTGTCGAAAGACGCATGGCGTATGTTGCGATTGTACGCCTATTGCTGCAACATTCGGCGATATTGCTTGCCGAACGGATCGCCGCTCAGCGCATGAAGAGTGCTTCGCAGATGCTCTCCGCTAATCTACCAATATCGAGCCTTCGAGAACCAGCGGATGGCACACTTCTCGCTGCGCTGTGCGAAATGCTTGTGATAGCGGAGAACGAGGGATCGGCGGGAATCAGTAACCCGATTCTGAGAACAACCGTCAGCGATCGCCCCTGCTGGCGATTGCTTGAAACGAACGTGCCGTGCTCGGCCGAGCGTCTACTAAGCGCATTTGTTGACGTCCGCAACGATGGGGTCGAAGGTCATGGGCTCATAGGAAACAATGACCTTGAGGCTGAGGGAGATGCGTTGGAGTTAATTATAGAGGCGTGTCAGCAAATTCTTCCCGTCATAGATACAAACGGGGAGACGCTTTGGACTCAGTTAGACGATGGAAGTAGATACGTTCTCAGAACGTTAAAAGCATACTCCGGAAATATATCCTGCTACAGAAGCATTAAGCGATTTACCACAGATCGCTGCCTCGTCAAAGCGCAAATTGAACGAGGCCTTTTCGAGCGAGAAGATGTTAGCTACGAAATCGAGGATCCGTTTATCTCAGTCCGATCGAGCGCCCTACCTGCGTATTCGATAGTGTCCACCGCTACCAAGGACTGGTCGCCAATAACTCTTTTGCCAGAAAGACTAACAAAACAGTTTACCGGTCGCGAGCGGGAGTTAGAGGAGTTGAGAGACTGGCTGGATGATAGCGAGTCCCGCGCGTGTATGCTATTTGGCGATGGCGGGATTGGGAAAACTACTCTTGCTGTGGAGTTCATGCACCGGTTGCTCGATGGAACAATAAAAACATCCTACAAACCAGAGCTGATAACATTCTATACAGCGAAGAAGACTCGCTGGGGACTTAACGGCCTAGAGCTGATAAGGATTGCCGACGTAGGGGTAGCCGATGTTGCGACGCTGATTCCGCGCGCACTAGACGGCAAGCCGCTCGATCGTTCTTGGTACGTGAAGGATGCAGATGCGGTCATCCATAAACTCGCTACGTACCTTGCCAAAGATTGGGGGGTGAGTAGAAATAATCATCTTCTGATACTTGATAATACAGAGACAATGGCTTCTAACGCGGAAGAAGTCAAGACGCTAGCTAGACAAATGCGGGAACTGTCTCGACGCGTCGGGCGCATTCTTCTCACGTCACGAAGGCGCGAAGCGATTGAGGCTAATCAAGTCGAAATCAAGCCACTATCGGAACCCGAGTCGGTTAAGTTTTTGCGGGCACGCGCCAAGGTTTTGGATAGAAAGCCGATTTTGATGGCCGGTGATTCTACACTCACCAAATATTCTCGGAATTTAGGTTGTAAGCCGCTAGTCTTAGAAGTGTTTGTAGGCGCACTCGGCGAGAGCGGGATAGGCTTGGAAAGTGCGTACCAGCGCGTGCAACGGATGCACACCCAAGATTTGGGGGAGTTCCTGTATGCAGATGCTTGGAACCGAACTTCGCATCCAATGCAGTATCTTCTTCTTCTGATGACCCGGGTTTCTGAGATACATGACGATACATTATTAAAACTTTGCTGTGGGCAAGTTGGAATCTCAGTATTGTCGGCCTATGATGCTTTGGAAGAGAGTCGTGGAATAGCGCAGATATCGCGATACCAGGATGATACGCAGATTCTTTTCTCTTCAGAGTTCTTGAAATTCTGTGCGCAGAAAGAAATGGTTGTTGATGGCAAAATCGTTCCAAATTCTGCGAGCGTGGAGAAAGTCAAGAGTAGATATGCAGAGTTTCTAAAGAGTAGATCTGCAAAAGTATCTGACCGGATCGATCGAGCCTATCGCCATGCTTATGCCCGAGCAGCCAATACAGCATATCGCGAGGGAAGGGACGAGGATTGCGAGGCTTTCTATGAGTTGGCGCTAAGCGCAGACCCTGACAATGGATGGCTCTACGATAGATATGCGGTATTTCTCTCTTCAAAGTACCCGGCGCGCCGAGCGGAGGCATTGGACTGGGCGAAGAAGTCGACTCATCTAATACCCAATGATGGCGACGCTTGGTATACCCGAGGAATTTTGGAGGCGAAACTGCGCATTGCTGCAAGCATCGACTCACTAGATCGTGCAGCGGCCAATGGCAAACCAAAACATCTTTGCCTACTCCAGCAAGCTCGTGCCTACTTGGCTGAAGTTCCGCCGAATAAGGCGCTTGCGCGCGCGACGCTGACTGCCTCTATGCAAAACGAACCAAAGAGTGGTGACCCCCTTCTGTGGAAGTACCGCTCCGAGCGCGCCGGTCTTGAAAGAGCCGCCGCCGAGAGTGATGCCCATTCTGGAGCAGATTCCGGCGGGGATGCGATACGGAGAGCGACCTCTGGGACGCATAGCAGGAAGAGCCATTGATATCTGAAGCACAAGACGCGGCACGCCCTAAACTGAAGCGCCACACCGCAACAAATCCGGCCGCTGCGCCTCGATATTCAGCACCAACTCCCCAAACAACGAATTCGCCCAAGCAAACCAAGGCCGAGTGAACCGCCGCACATCGTCCTGGTGAAACGACTCGTGCATGAACCCGGTCCCGGCATGGCTGGCCTTGAGCATCGCCAGACAGCGCAGGATCTCGGCGTCGTCCGTGCTGGTCATCGCCTGCATCGTCAGCGCGATCGGCCAGATCATCCCCAGCCCGCAATGCGGCCCGCCGATCCCGCACCCCGCCCGGCCGCGGAAGAAAAACGGGTTGTCCTCGCTTAGCACGAAGGCGCGCGTGGCCCGGTACCGCGGGTCGTCCACCGACAGGCAGCCCAGGTAGGGCAGCGACAGCAGGCTCGGCACGTTCGCGTCGTCCATGTACAGCGCATTGCCGTAGCCGTCGATTTCATACGGCAACACCCCTGACCCCGGCAGCGCCGCCGCCACCTCATCGGCCAGCCCCCGCGCCGACTCGGCCAGCGCCGCCCGCCCGAGCGCCGTGGCCAGCGCATCAAGCTGGCGCAGCGCGGTCACGGCCATGAAGTTCGCGGGGATCAGATACGGGTACTGGCAGGCATCGTCCGACGGCCGGAACCCGGAGCGGATCAGCCCGTTCGGCCGCGCCGGCCAGCCCTCGCCGTCGAAGGGCAGCGTGTCGGTCGGGCTGAGCGCCCGGCGCTGGAAGCGGTAGGGGCCGGGGCCGTCGCGGCGCTGCTGCTCGCGCATCGTCTGTAGCACCCGCGCCATCGCCCGCGCCCAGGTGTCGTCGAACGGCGATGTGTCCCCGCACGCCTGCCAGTAGCCGTGGCCCAGCCGGATCACGCTGCACAGCGAGTCCAGCTCCCACTTGCGCTCGTGCAGCTCGGGGCGCATCGCCGTGTGGTCGTCGGCCCAGTGGCTGCCTTCCTGGCCCTTGTTGAAGGCATTGGCGTACGGATCGATCAGCACGCAGTCCACCTGCCGGTTCACCACCCCGGCCAGCATCCGCTGCAGCCGCGGCTCGATGGGTGCCAGCGCGAGGTAGGGCCACACCTGCGCGGTCGAATCGCGCAGCCACATCGCGGGAATGTCGCCGGTGATGACGAAGGTGTCGGGTCGCTCGCCGTCCGTGAAATCGACGGTCGTGTCGAGCGTGTTGGGCAGCGCGTTGGCGAAGAGCTGGCCGAGTTCATCGTCCGCGATGCGGGCGCGCACGCGGTCGATTTCGGCCTCGACGGCGTCACTGGTGAAGCAGCGCTGGTGCAGCGGGGGGCGTTCGGTCACGACAAGCTCCCCCGAGTTCGACACCAACCGCTGTAAGTGCTTGATTCGCATAGGCTGCCCTCGCGAATTGCCACTACAGGAGGTTCAACTGGGTATCGCCGGGTGGTTTCTTGAGCCTCAATGCGGCCAGCAGCGTGGCCTGTTCGTCGTTGATGGTGGACACGCCGCTGATGGGCGCGCTGTCGTTGATGCAGACGGTCTGGCGCTGAATGCGCCGCAGCCGCGCCAGGGCGGTTTCCGGCGAGGCGGCATGCCCGGCGGCCTTGAGCCGCTGGCGCATGAGCCGGTACAGGATCAGCGCCATGAAGCAGAGGCTGGCGTGCGCCCGGATGCGCTCGGGCAGCCGGTGGTAGACCGGCGCGATCTCGATCTCGCTCTTGAGCACCCGGAAGCCCCGCTCGATGTCGGCCAGCGCCTTGTAGCGCTGCACCACCTCGGCAGGCTTCAAGTCGGCCACGTTGGTCACCAGCAGCAACTTGCCGTCCATCAATTCGGCGCGCGCGAGCGCCTGCGCGTCGATCTCGTAGCGGAACAGCTCGGACTTCAGGTCGACCCTGATGATGCGCGCGAGATGCGCGTCGGCCACCTCGTGGAAGAAGCGCGCCTTGGCACCCGAGTCCGACAGCGCCCGGCCACGGCTGCGCTGGCCATCGTCCTGCGCTGTGAGCTTGTCGGCGAGTGCCTGCGCCCGCGCGAGCAGCTCGGCGATGCGCGCCGTGCGCTTGGCCGACTGCTCGGCCGCCCGCTCGGGCTGGTGCGCCACCACCAGACGGCGCCCCAGCCAGCGGGCCTCGTCCACCGTCTCGTCCGCCGTGGCAGGCTGCCCCGCATCGCGCAGCACCTGCGCTTGCCGAGCCTGCGCGGTCACCTTGGCCTGGAAGTCCTGCAGCACCGACTCGAACTCGCCGTAGCGCCGCCCCGGCACCGCCAGGATGTACTCCAGCGTGCGCGGTCCATCGGGTCCGGCCGGCAGCTCCAGCGCTTCCAGCGCGTCGAGGTTGTCCAGCGACAGCAGCCCCCGGTCCGCCACCAGCACCAGACGGCGGATGTGCGGGAACCGCCCCAGCAGCCGCTCCAGCACCGGCAGCAGCGTCTGCGCCTCGCTGGCATTGCCGTCGAACACCTCGTGGTGGATCGGCAGGCCGTCGGCCGTCTGCACCACGCCCAGCAGGAACTGTCGCGCGATCACGCCTTCCTTGCTCATGCCGTGCTGGCGCACATCGTCAGGCTGTTCGCTCAGGCCGGCCGCACGGATGGTGGTCAGGTCGTATAACACCACCGACAGCGTCTCGTCGATGAGCGGACGCAACAGGTGCGCCACGCAGGCATCGACCTCACCCTGGTGGTCCATCAGCGCATCCATGGCGCGCAGCAGATGCTGATGGTTGAATCTGGAAGCGTCCACCCCGGGCAAGCTCACCGTCTGTGCCCAGCGCAGTACCCCGAGCTTGGAGTCGGCATCACACAGCCGGTTGAACACCATCATGCGGATGGCCTGTTCGATGGGGGTGGTGTAGCGGGCGCGCCGGAACACGCCGGCCAGCGCGTCGAAGCCGATCTCGCGCCAGAGCTGGTCGAGCGCCCACACGTCACCCAGGGCCAGGGCGGAGTCGAAGCGCACCTCGGGGGCCGAGGTATCGCGCCCGGCCAGGCCGCGCACCTTCAGCAGCGACTGCAGCAGCCGGTCGACCTGGCCGCCGTTCTCGTCGACGCGGCCGAGCGTCATGACGTTGCGCTGGCGGGGTTGGCCGTGTTCGTCGCGAAAGGACTCGACGAGCTGGGCGTAGCTGTGGCCCTTGGCGCGGGTGACCTTGATGAACATGGCCGGAGTGTAGTCCGGGATCGGGAAATAAGAAAACTACATCACATTCATGGGTTTAGACTACAAAACTCTGCAGCAAACCATGCCAAGTCCTTGATTCGTATGGGGTTGGGCTGGGTCGGAGGGCGGCAAAGTGTCGAACTCGGGAGCTCCGTCTCCGTCTTGAGGGGTTCACACGCCGCGCTGAAGGCCTGCGTCGAGCGCGTGTGTCGGGGTCTGCTGCGCCGACGTGCTGGTCTTCCAGGCCGTCAGCCACCGCACCACGTCCTTGGCCGGCATCGGCCGCGCCACCTGGTAGCCCTGGATCCTGTCGCATCCAGCGGCGGCCAGCAGCCAGGCCACATCACTCGTCTCGACGCCTTCCGCCACGGTGCGCAGTTTCAGGTTGTGGGCGAGCTGGACCACCGCCTGGACGATGGCCCGGTCTTCGGCGTCGTGTTCGGCGTTGACGATGAACGAGCGGTCGATCTTGACCGTGTCCACATTGAACCGGCGCAGATAGGACAGACCACAGTAGCCGGTGCCGAAATCATCGAGCGCGAGTGGTGTCCCCAGCGCCTTGAGCTGCCCGAGGGTCCGCAACGCCTCATCGGTGTGGCCGACCAGCACGGACTCGGTCAGCTCCAGCTCCAGTCCGCCCGGCGCCAGACCGCTGTCCGCCAATGCCTCCGCCACGTCCTGCGTCAAGTGCCCGGACCGGAACTGCACGGCCGACACGTTGACGGCCACCGTCATGTCATGCCAGCCGTCCGCCCGCCAGAGGCTCGCCTGTCGGCAGGCTTCGCGCAGCACCCAGCGCCCGATCGGCACGATCAGCCCGCTTTCCTCGGCCACGGCGATGAACTCGCCCGGCAGCGTCAGCCCACGCCCGGGTCGGTTCCAGCGGATCAGCGCTTCGAGGCCGGTGACACGCCGGGTGCGCAGGTCGATCTGGGGCTGGTAATGCAGCTCGAACTCGCCCTGTTCAAGCGCCTGGTGCAGCGCCGCGCGGGTCTGCGCATGGTCGATGACGCGGGTGTTCATCTGCTGCTCGAAGCGACAGAAGCGGTTCTCGCCGGACTTCTTGGCCTCGAACAGCGCGATGTCGGCGTGGCGCATCAGGGTTTCGCCGTCCAGGCCGTCGTCCGGGCTGGTGGCGACGCCGATCGAGAAGGAGGTGTGGAGCTGGCGGTCCGCCAGCCTGAACGGTGTGGACAGCTCCGACAGCAGGGCCTGGCAGTGGCGGGCCACCTGCTCGGGTTGGCCGACGCCGGGCAGGACCACCATGAACTCGTCGCCGGACAGCCGGCAGACCGTGCCGAAGGCGGCCACGCAGTCCGACAGCCGCGCCGCCACGCCCTTGAGCAGCGCGTCGCCGATGGGGTGGCCATGCGTGTCGTTGACGTGCTTGAACTTGTCCATGTCAAGGTAGAGCACGCTGACCGGGCTGTTCTGCCGCAAGCCCGCCGCGACCGCCTGGCTGAGCTGGCTGAGCCCCCGCACCCGGTTGGGCAGTCCGGTGAGCGCGTCATGGAAGGCCAGGAACTTGATGCGCCGACGGTCGTTTTCCTGCGTCTGGTGCCGGACCCGCAGATAGACCAGCGTCACGCACAGGATGGTCAGCACGTCAAAGCGGATGTAGTCCTGGGCGCTTCGCAGGGCTTGTCCCAGCGGGCCGCCGCGGGAGGTGATGACGTACAGCAGCATCGAGGCGCCGAACAGGTTGAACAGCCAGCGGATCACCTTCGCCTGTGGCACATCGGCCAGCGGGGTGCGCCAGGACGCGATCAGCCAGGTGGTGAGGATCACCAGGCCCATGACGCCGATGACCTGCCGGGCGATGATCTGGCAAGCCGGGAAGACCACGGCCGCGGCGGAGATCAGTGCCACCAGATTGCCGCCGCCCGCGATCCGGGCCCAGACACTTCGGCGGTCCAGTCCGTTCAGCACCCACGCCGACACGGTGAACAGCAGGTAGCCCAGCGAGCCCAGCCCCGAGAAGATCGGGATGATCCAGTCGGCGAGCCCGGGGACAAAATGGAGCAGCAGCTGCCCCTGGTAGGTGATTTCAAACCCGACGGCGGCCGCCAGCCAGCCCGCCACCAGCACGAGTTGCCAGTCGGCCGTCAGCACCAGGACCACCAGCAGCGTCAGCGCCACCGCGACCGTGACGGCTTCGCGCAGGATCTGGGCGTTCAGGTGGCGGAGATAGGCCTCGGGTGGCCAGGCGGTGACGAAGCTGGTCGGGACCGTCTCGTCCTGCAGCCGCACGAGCAGCCGCACCGTCTCCCCGGCGGCGATCGTCACGGGGAACACCGACTCGACGAACTGCCGCCCCGGGGGCGACTCCAACCGACCGAGACCGGCGAGCTGGTGCGCCATGACCTGGGTGCCTTCCGGGGTCATCAGGTAGAGCTGCACGTCGTCGATGCGCCAGGGGGACACGACGATCCAGCGGGTCACGGGCCTGTCCGACGGATTGCGCACCGACCCGGTCAGCCAGACCGTGCTGGCCACCCAGCTCGAATTGCGGTTCTCGACTGTGGCCGGTTGCCAGCCGTCCTGCTGCAGCACCGCCGAGAAGGGTGCGGTGGCGTCCGGGGCCTGCTTGAGCACCCGCAGGTGTTCGGTCAAGGCCATGGGCTCGCCGCCGAGGGTCAACTCCTGGGTGTCGGCACCGGGTGTGGCCTGCGCGGAGGGCGGGAACCACAATGCCACCAGCATCCACACGGCGAAGAGCGTGTGCCAGTGCCACCGAAGGCGGCGTCGTGGGAGAGCGGCCTGGCCGTGAAAGAGGGGGCGGGGAGGCAAGGCAGACACCGGGACAAGGTTGCGGCGACCAGGGCGTCGCCGGGATGCCGATTCTGCCGTATCGGTCGGTTCAAAAACAGAACGGCCCGCCTGCGAGGCGAGCCGTTTCGGACCAATGACCGCCGAGGCGGTCGGACCCGGGCAGAACGATCAGTTCAGCGACAGCTTGACCTGATGCCCCGGCTGGTTCTTCGGGTGGTTCTGGTTGGTGAAGACCGTGCGGTCCGCCTTGAGCATGATGACCTCGAAGAACGGCTGGAAGCGCGCTTCCGTGATGCCGAAGGCCTTCAGGAACTTGGCGAACATCTCCTGCTCTTCACGCTCCGGCTGGCCATCGGCCAGCGACGAGTCGATCAGGTTGATCATGATGCACATCTTCTGTGCGTCGGTCAGCAGCGGGGCGGCTTCGGCCAGGAAGGTGTCCAGCGAGTTCTTGCGGCGGTACTTCATCGCCGAGTCCAGCAGCGCCTGGTTCTGTGCGCCGACACCGATGGTGCCCTTGCCGTCGTCCTGGCCGCCCAGGACCGCCAGCAGGTGGCCGACCTCTTCGCTGTCCATCTCGCCGTCGGCGGACATCATGTAGATCAGCGAGGTGGTGAACGCCAGGTGCGGCGTCATCTTGTCGCCGGTGTCGCTCTTGAACATGTCGAACAGGCCCATGCGGGGAACTCCTTCAAAGGGGGTTGGGGTGAAAGGGTGCAATTCGAAGCCGTCTGACCGGGGCGCTGATGGAAAGTTCCCGTGGTGCAGGACGACTTTTGCGATCTGGGGTGGGTTGGCCAGAATGCAAGAGCGCCTCACCGAGTTCGATACAGTCCGCCCATGGCATATGAACTTCATTACTGGCCGACCCTTCAGGGTCGTGGCGAATTTGTGCGCTTGGCGCTGGAGGCGGCGGGAGCGCCGTACATCGACGTCGCCCGCGGTGACGAGGCGGCGGGGCAGGGCGTGCCGGCGATGCTGCGCCATCTGAAGGACACGAAGGCGGTCCAGCCGCCGTTCGCGCCACCGTTCCTCAAGGACGGCGCGGTCGTGATCGGGCAGACCGCGGTGATCCTGCAGTACCTGGCGCTGGAGTGGAAGCTGGTCGGGCGCAGCGAGCAGTCACGCACCTGGACCCAGCAGCTCCAGCTCACCATCGCCGACATGGTCAGCGAGGCCCACGACACGCACCATCCGATCGACGTCGGTCTGCACTACGAGGACCAGCAGCCTGAGGCACTGCGGCGCGCGCAGGCGTTCTGCAGCGCCCGCATGCCCAAGTACCTGCAGTGGTTCGAGCAGGTCGTCGCCCGCAACCCGG
Source organism: Sphaerotilus sp. (assembly GCF_034519685.1). Taxonomy (GTDB): domain Bacteria; phylum Pseudomonadota; class Gammaproteobacteria; order Burkholderiales; family Burkholderiaceae_C; genus Sphaerotilus. The sequence goes on from NZ_JAXHOF010000006.1 coordinate 2,407,630, forward strand.
CGGGCACGCGCTTCCTGGTGGGCGGCAAGATGAGCTATGCCGACCTGTCGCTCTTTCAATTGATCGAAGGGCTGCGCTACGCCTTCCCGAAGGCGGCCGCCCGTGCGCTGGCCCGCACGCCGCTGATCGTGGACTTGCACGACCGCGTGGCCGAGGTGCCGCGCGTGGCGGCCTATCTGGCGAGCGCGCGGCGCATCCCGTTCAACGAGCAGGGGATCTTCCGCTGCTACCCGGAGCTGGACCTGGTCACCTAGGCGACCTCAGGGGGGCGGTGGCGGTGCTTCAATCACCGGCATTCCACCGCTGACCCGCAGGAGCCCAAGCATGAACCGGGAACTCTCCCCCAAGAGCCAAGACCTCGTCGACCGCGTCCAGGCGTTTTTCGACCAGCACATCACCCCGAACGAAGCGCGCTACGAGGCCGAGATGCACGCGCTGCGCGCGGCGGGCAATCCCTGGCAGGTCGTGCCGCTGATCGAGGAACTCAAGCCGATCGCCCGGGCCGCCGGCTTGTGGAACCTGTTCCTGCCGCACCCCTACAAGGGCGAGGGCGGTGTGTCGAACCTCGATTACGCGCCGCTGTGCGAACTCATGGGCCGCGTGGTGTGGTCGGGCGAGGTGTTCAACTGCTCGGCGCCGGACACCGGCAACATGGAGACCATCGAGCGCTACGGCACCGAGGCGCAGAAGCAGGCGTGGCTGGAGCCGCTGCTGGACGGCAAGATCCGCTCGGCCTTCCTGATGACCGAGCCGGCGGTGGCGTCCTCGGACGCGACGAACATCGAATGCTCGATCCGGCGCGAGGGCGACGAGTACGTCATCAACGGCCGCAAGTGGTACTCGTCGGGCGCCGGCCACCCGAACTGCGCCATCTTCATCGTGATGGGCAAGACCGACTTCGACGCACCGCGCCACCAACAGCAGTCGATGGTGCTGGTGCCGCGCGACACGCCGGGGGTGACGGTGCTGCGCCCGCTGAACGTGTTCGGCTACGACGACGCGCCGCACGGGCACATGGAGGTGCTGCTGGAGAACGTGCGTGTGCCGGTCGAGAACATCCTGCTCGGCGAGGGGCGTGGCTTCGAGATCGCGCAAGGCCGCCTCGGCCCGGGCCGCATCCACCACTGCATGCGCTCCATCGGCGCGGCCGAGCGGGCGCTGGAGCTGATGGTCGATCGGCTGTCCACCCGCATCGCCTTCGGCAAGCCGCTGTCGGCGCAGTCGATCTGGCACGAGCGCATCGCCGAGTCGCGCTGCATGATCGACCAGGCCCGCATGCTGACGATGAACGCCGCGCACAGGATGGACACCGTCGGCAACAAGGGCGCGAAGCAGGAGATCGCGATGATCAAGGTCGTCGCGCCGAACGTGTCGTGCAAGGTGGTGGACTGGGCGATCCAGGCCTATGGCGCGGCGGGGGTGAGCCAGGACACCTGGCTGGCCGAGATGTACGCCCACCAGCGCACGGTGCGGCTGGTGGACGGGCCGGACGAGGTCCACCGCAACGCGATCGCCAAGATCGAGATCGCCAAAAGAACTGTCGCGCGGGAGGCCAAGTCGGCATAGACTGCGCGAAGTTTTTCAGCGCCTCCCGGGCCTCTCCCGGGCGCCTCCCAAGCGATTGCCCCACTCCTTTCCATGACCACCGGCTTCCAGCTCGTTTACGGCGACCATCTCGCACGCAGTGTGCGGGGGGTGCCGTGCGCGCCGCCGGTGGGGTGCTGACCGTCTGACCGTCCGTCCGCATCCGAACCATGGTGCGGCTGCCCGTGTGCAGCCGCCAAGGAGCTTTCATGTCCGCTTCCGTTTCTTCCGCCTCGGCTTCCGCTGCCCCTGCCCCTGCATCTTCTGACCTGTTCGACAACCCGATGGGCCTGATGGGCTTCGAGTTCGTCGAGTTCGCCTCACCCACGCCCAACGTGCTGGAGCCGCTGTTCGAGCAGATGGGCTTCTCGCTCGTCGCGCGTCACCGCTCGAAGGACGTGGTGCTGTACCGCCAGGGCGAGATCAACTTCATCGTCAACCGCGAGCCGCGCAGCGCCGCTGGCTATTTCGCGGCCGAGCACGGCCCGTCCGCCTGCGGGCTGGCGTTCCGTGTCCGCGATTCACACCAGGCGTATGCCCGCGCGCTCGAACTGGGCGCGCAGCCGATCGAGATCCCGACCGGCCCGATGGAGCTGCGCCTGCCGGCGATCAAGGGCATTGGCGGCGCGCCGCTCTACCTGATCGACCGTTTCGAGGATGGCAAGTCGATCTATGACATCGACTTCGAGTTCCTCGACGGCGTCGAGCGCCGCCCGGTCGGCCACGGCCTGCGCCTCATCGACCACCTGACGCACAACGTCTACCGCGGCCGCATGGCGTTCTGGTCCGGTTTCTATGAGCGGCTGTTCAACTTCCGTGAGCTGCGCTATTTCGATATCCAGGGCGAGTACACCGGCCTGACCTCCAAGGCGATGACTGCGCCGGACGGCAAGATCCGCATCCCTCTGAACGAAGAGTCCTCGCGCGGCGCGGGCCAGATCGAGGAGTTCCTGATGCAGTTCAACGGCGAGGGCATCCAGCATGTGGCGCTGCTGACCGACAACCTGCCGGGCACGATCGACCGGCTGGCGCTGGCGGGGGTGCCGCTGATGACGGCGCCGAACGAGGCGTATTACGAGATGCTCGACGAGCGCCTGCCGGGCCACGGCCAGCCGGTGGCCGAATTGCAGACCCGCGGCATCCTGGTGGACGGCTCGACGACGGGCGGGCGTCCACGGCTGCTGCTGCAGATCTTCAGCCGGACGCTGCTCGGCCCGGTGTTCTTCGAGTTCATCCAGCGCAGCGGCGATGACGGTTTCGGCGAGGGCAACTTCAAGGCGCTGTTCGAGTCGCTGGAGCGCGACCAGGTGCGTCGCGGGGCGCTGCAGGTCTGAGCCTGTGCCCCGGTGAGCGTGCGCGACTGCATGGATCGGGGCCTCAGGCGACAATGTCGGGATGACTGACATCGACAAAGGCACCAGCGCGCGCCTGCCCACCCCGCACGGCGAGTTCACGATCACGTCGTATTTCGACCGCTCCACCGGCATCGAGCACCTGGCCCTGCACTGCGGCGACGTGTCGGGCGAGGAGCTTCTGGTGCGGGTCCACTCCGAATGCCTGACGGGCGACATCTTCGGCTCGCTGCGCTGCGACTGCGGCCCGCAGCTGCAGCTCGCGCTGGCCCGCATCGCCGACACCGGTCGCGGCATGTTGATCTACATGCGCGGCCACGAGGGGCGCGGCATCGGCATCGAGCAGAAGCTGCGCGCCTACAACCTGCAGGACCAGGGGCTTGACACGGTGGAGGCGAACCTGGCGCTGGGGCATCCGGCCGATTCACGCCGCTTCGAGGCCGCGGCGCAGATCCTGAAGGACATGGGCGTGCGCTCGGTCTGCCTGATGAGCAACAACCCGCTGAAGGTGCTGGCGCTGCAGGCGCAGGGCATCACCATCGTGCAGCGCGAGTCGCACGAGATCGACGCCAACCCCGAGAACGCCGCCTACCTCGGCACCAAGCGCGACAAGCTCGGGCACTTTCTGCGCGCCTGAACCCGTCGCGGTGGGTCAGCCCAGCGTGCGGCCGAGGCGGCGGTAGAGCGTCGTGCGGCTGATGCCTAGGCGCCGGGCCGCTTCCGACACATTGCCCTGACAGTCGGCCAGCAGGCGCTCGACATCCACCGAGGCCTCGGGCACCGGCGTCGGCGAGGGTGGCAGCACCGGGGCCTTCGCATTGGGCATCACCTCGATCCCGCCTCGTCCCGCCTCCAGCTGCACCCACAGCGTGGCGCCGGTGTGCTGGCGGACCTCGAACGGCCAGCCGTGGCTGGCGTGGCCGAGGGCGTGCAAGGTGTCGAGCGTCACGTCGAACAAGGCGTCCACGCGCAGCGCCGCGATGTCCTGCCGCGCCAGACCCAGCAGGTTCAGCCCGGTCATGTTCGCCCCGATCAGCCAGCCGTCGTCGGACAGCGCGATCAGGCCCTCGGTCAGGCCGGCGATGCCCTCGCGGTGCTTGTGCAGGCGCAGGCGCAGGCTGTCGCGGTGCCGCGTCTCGAACAGGCGGTGTTCCACCATGCGCGCCGCCGAGCGGGCCAGGCCGAGCGTGTGGCGATGGAACTGGCGGTGGTCGCTGGAGATGTCGATCGCGCCCAGCAGGGTGCCGCCCGGGTCGATGATCGGCGCCGCCGCGCAGGTCAGGAAGGCGTTGCGGTCCAGGTAATGCGCGCTGCCGTGGACCACCACGGGCTGCTCCTCGGCCAGCGCCGTGCCGATCGCATTGGTGCCGCGCCACTGCTCATGCCAGTTCGCGCCCGGCCGCAAGGCCACCCGCTCGGCCCGGTTGGCGAAACCGGTGTCGCCCAGCGTGTCGAGCAGCAGCCCCTGCGCATCCGAGAGCAGCACGATGCTGTCGCTGTCGCGGGTCTGCTCGTAGATGAACTCCATCGCGGGACGGGCGTGGGCGACCAGTTCGTGCTGCAGCTCGCGGGCCTGGGCGAGTTGTAGCGCCGAGGCGTGCGGAGTGCCCGAGGTGCGACCGACCGCGGTCAGCCCGGCCGCCTGGCTGCGCTGCCAGGAGCGGATCAGCGCGGGGTCGCAGGCCGCCAGATCCGGCGTGGCCTGCCCGTCCTCGACCAGGGCGCGGCGGGCTTCACGCAGGCGTGCGGCGTTCAGCGGCGGGAGGGTGGTGGGCTTGACGAGCTTGTTCACCGGGTTGCTCACTTGGTGTTTTCCCTTATGTTTGGCCATTCAGATCGTTGCTGCCTGGACCATCTCAAATTCGATCAATTGGTGGTACTGGCTGGAGAAAAACCGGCCATGTTGCTAAAAACCCTGACGTTCTGAGGCCTGCGGTGTCCCAGGTGTTCACCGGGCTTGGTGCAGTGAACAGGGTTCAAGCATGAATCACGCCATTCCGAGGCCGAACCCTGACCGGAGTGGGCGGAGCCTGAAAGCTGGCACGACCTTCGCGTATGGAGGGGAGTTCAATCCCCGTGATCGTCACACCGAAGGAGACATTCCATGATCTACGCGAATCCCAACACCCCCGAAGCCAAGGTCCAGTTCAAGGCCCGTTACGACAACTTCATCGGCGGCCAGTGGGTCGCGCCGGTGAGCGGCCAGTACTTCGACGTCATCACCCCGATCAACGGCAAGGTCTTCACGCAAGCCGCCCGTTCGAGCGAAGCCGACATCGAACTGGCGCTGGACGCCGCCCACGCCGCCAAGGCCGGCTGGGCCGCCACGCCGGCCGCCGTGCGCGCCAACATCCTGCTGAAGATCGCCGACCGCATCGAGCAGAACCTCGAAGCGCTGGCCTACGCCGAAACCGTGGACAACGGCAAGCCGATCCGCGAAACCCTGAACGCCGACATCCCGCTGACGGTCGACCATTTCCGCTACTTCGCCGGCTGCCTGCGTTCGCAGGAAGGCGCCCTGAGCGAGATCGACGGCGACACCATCGCCTACCACTACCACGAGCCGCTCGGCGTCGTCGGCCAGATCATTCCCTGGAACTTCCCGATCCTGATGGCGGCGTGGAAGCTGGCGCCGGCGCTGGGTGCGGGCAACTGCGTCGTGCTGAAGCCGGCTGAGTCGACCCCGATCAGCATCCTGGTGCTGGTCGAGCTGATCGCCGACCTGCTGCCCGCCGGCGTGCTGAACATCGTCAACGGCTACGGCCGCGAAGCCGGCATGCCGCTGGCCACCTCCAAGCGCATCGCCAAGATCGCCTTCACCGGCTCGACCGCCACCGGCCGCGTCATCGCCCAGGCCGCTGCCACCAACCTGATCCCGGCCACGCTGGAACTCGGTGGCAAGTCGCCCAACATCTTCTTCGAAGACATCATGGCGGCCGACGACGCCTTCTTCGACAAGGCGATCGAAGGTCTGGTGCTGTTCGCCTTCAACGGCGGTGAGGTCTGCACCTGCCCGTCGCGTGCGCTGATCCAGGAATCGATCTACGAGCCCTTCATGGCCCGTGTGCTGGAGCGTGTGGCCGCCATCAAGCAAGGCAACCCGCTCGACACCGACACCATGATCGGCGCGCAGGCCTCGGCCATGCAGATGGACAAGATCAGCTCCTACCTGGAAGTCGGCAAGGCCGAAGGCGCGCAAGTGCTGATCGGCGGCAACCGTGCGGAACTCGGCGGCGACCTGGCGGGTGGCTACTACATCCAGCCGACGCTGTTCAAGGGCCACAACGACATGCGCATCTTCCGCGAGGAAATCTTCGGCCCGGTGCTGGCCGTGACGACCTTCAAGGACGAAGCCGAAGCGCTGGCGATCGCCAACGACACCATCTACGGTCTGGGCGCCGGGGTGTGGAGCCGTGACGGCAACCGCGCCTACCGCATGGGCCGCGCCATCCAGGCCGGTCGCGTGTGGACCAACTGCTACCACGCCTACCCGGCGCACGCCGCCTTCGGTGGCTACAAGGAATCGGGCATCGGCCGCGAGACCCACAAGGTCATGCTGGACCACTACCAGCAGACGAAGAACCTGCTCGTCAGCTACTCGCCGAACAAGCTGGGCTTCTTCTGA
>NZ_JAXHOF010000007.1:0-244190 GCF_034519685.1 Sphaerotilus sp.
ACTTACGCAAAAGAAACTTTCAAACTCAACTGAGTTTTGAGTGCCATATTCTGATCCATGGATTGATCCGGCACCCGATGTGCACTGAAATATCTTGTTTCAACTGGCTGTTCGGATTCATTAAATATGCCTACAATTGGCTTGCCTCAACTCAACAGGAGCCATGATGAAGCCGACAAGACGCGACTACTGTCAGTTTCTGATCTCCACCCAGACCAACTATACCCAAACCTACTTCGCCGACCATCACCCGCATTTCTCGCATGACGCCATCAACCGTTACCGTACGTATTCAGCCCCCCGGTATTGACACCCGCAAAGCCCTGGGCACGCCGCGTCGAGAAGGACGCAGCGCGAGTTCGAAGATGACCTGAAGGACCGCAGGACCGAGCCTGCGGCCACGCACTCAGCCCGAGGGCACCAGCGAGGGCGCCAGACCACCGGTGAAGTGCGCCTGCATCGCCTGACGCAGATACGCCAGCGCATCACGGCCCTGGCGCTTGCAGCTCTCCACCACCGTGTAGCCCCGGGCGATGAACTCCTCGCCCCGGCGTGATCTCGTCAGCCCCGAGATCTTGCGCTTGAGCACGATGGTGCGCAGCGCCTGCTCGGCGGCGTTGTTGGTCGGCGGCACGGCCGCGTCGCTCACGAACGTCCACAGCGCCGGCCAGAGCTTGAGCACGTTGGCGCAGGTCAGTGCGGTGCGCTGGCAGGCGCCGGCGATGCCGCGCTCCAGCGCCCGGCGCACGTGGTGCTGCACCTGCGCCATCTGCGCGGCGACCTGCTGGTCCTTGCGGTGCCAGCGCCGGAACAGCACATAGCCCAGCCCCAGCAGTCGGCGCCCGATCCGTCCGGCCTGCCCCGCACGTTGACTGATGCGCGTGAAGTCCCGCAGCAGGTGCGCCCAGCACACCTGCCGCTGCGCGGCGTCCACCCAGTCGTACACCGCATAGCGGTCCGTGACCAGCTTGGCCTTCGGGCTCTCGCCCAGCATCTCCTTGGCCACGTAGCGCGCCCGCGAAGACCAGAGCTGGTACACCACCAGCTTGGGCTGCGTCACCGTCCACACCCAGTGCCGCCCCGCGCCTTCTCGCGCGTAGCTGGTCTCGTCCACATGCACCACCGGCGCTGCGGCCAGCGTCTTCACCGCCGCCTGCACCGGCTCCTTCAACGCCTGCGCCACCAGCCCGTGCGCCTGCGAGATCGCCCCCACGCTGAACCGCACCCCCAGCACCTGCGCCAGCAGATCCCGGATCTTGGGCTGCGTCAGGTGGTACGCCGTGCCCAGCAGCCCCACCAGGGCCAGCGCCCTCGGCCCGATCTGTCCGCGCGGCACCCCCGCCGGCAACACCGATGCGTGTGTCTTGCGGCAGTGCCCGCACACCCCGTGGTACAGCCGGTACTCCTGCACCTCGGCCTTCACCTGTGCCGGCACGTCGAACACCTGGTGCCGTATCGGCCGCCCCGCCGCCACCGGACCGCCACACTCGCATGCCGCAGGCGGCGGGCAGTCGTGGATCACGTCCACCTCGGACTCCGCCAGCAGCGCCCGGTACGTGCCCTTGTGCCCAGGCTGCGCGCCCCGCACCCGGCCGCTGGTCCGGCGTTGTGCCCGGTTGCCGCTGTCCCCCGGCCCGTCCGACGATGGCGGCTTCGACGAGTTGCGTGAGTTCAGCTTCTTGTCCAGCAGCGCACTGACCTGCTCGCGCAGCTTCGCCAGCTCCTGCCCCATCTGCTCGATCACCGCGTGGCATTGCTCCAGCGTCTCGGGCTTGTTCGGCACTGCGGTGGCCTCACGGCCAGGGGCTTCGGGTTGGTCCATCCCAGCACTCTCCGCCTCGCTCGCTCCGCGCGCTACCCGGACTTCACCGGCTTGACGATGTTGTCAATGCCGGGGGGCTGAATACGTACACCGTTACCTGCAAGACGAAAACATAACGCCTGCCATCGTCTGGGAGCAGGTGGAGAAATCCATCGAACCTGATCCGAACGCTTTCTTGCTGTTCGACGACAGCGTCTCGGACAAGAACCACTCCCATGCGATCGAGCTGGTGCGGCGGCAGTACAGCGGCAATGCCCATGGCCTGATCAAGGGCATCGGTGTGGTCAACTGCTTGTACGTCAACCCCCGCAGCGGTCGCTACTGGATCATCGACTGGCGAGTGTTCGCCCCGCAGGTGGACCACAAGACCAAGCTCCAGCACGTCCAGGAGATGTTCGACGAGGCCATGACGGGCAAGAAGCTGCCATTCCGCGTGGTGCTGATGGACTCCTGGTACGCCACCAAGGAGCTGATGGTGCACATCCATCGTGCGGGCAAGATCTTCTACTGCCCGCTCAAGAGCAATCGCCTGGTCGATGACAGTCAGGCGCAGGCGCCCTATCAGGCCGTCAGTGAGTTGCAGTGGAGCGACCAAGGCGCCGCGCACGGCAAGCTCGTCAAGGTGAACAAGTTTCCAGGCAGCCTCAAGGTCAAGCTGTTTCGGGTGGCGACGGGAAACGGTCGCACGGAATGGGTGGTGACCAATGATCTGGAACAGACTTCGGTGGACGACACGCGAGAGATCTGCGCGATCAGGTGGAAGATCGAGCAGTATCACCGGGAGGTCAAGCAGGTGCTGGGCATGGAGAAATGCCAGTGTCGATCTGCCAGGGCGCAGAGGAATCACATTGCCTGTGTCATCTTGGCGTGGAACCATCTGTCCGCGCTGGCCAGAGACATGAGGACGAATATCTACAGCATCAAGAAGGCGATGATGTCGAATTACATGCGGCAGGAAATAGCTCGACCGTCAGTGCCGATGGCGTACATTTGAGATGGCTACAAAAGTCCAAGCTCTGTGCTAACTGAGTTCAACTTGCGTAAGTCCTATTTCAGTAGCGGCAGTTGATTCGTTCATTTTTATCCAAACGGGCCGATGCGAAGGTAACGTTAAGAGCCACAGAGTACCCTGTGGAATTATTGCTAGGACTTACGCAAGTTGAACTCAGTTAGCACAGAGCTTGGACTTTTGTAGCCATCTCAAATGTACGCCATCGGCACTGACGGTCGAGCTATTTCCTGCCGCATGTAATTCGACATCATCGCCTTCTTGATGCTGTAGATATTCGTCCTCATGTCTCTGGCCAGCGCGGACAGATGGTTCCACGCCAAGATGACACAGGCAATGTGATTCCTCTGCGCCCTGGCAGATCGACACTGGCATTTCTCCATGCCCAGCACCTGCTTGACCTCCCGGTGATACTGCTCGATCTTCCACCTGATCGCGCAGATCTCTCGCGTGTCGTCCACCGAAGTCTGTTCCAGATCATTGGTCACCACCCATTCCGTGCGACCGTTTCCCGTCGCCACCCGAAACAGCTTGACCTTGAGGCTGCCTGGAAACTTGTTCACCTTGACGAGCTTGCCGTGCGCGGCGCCTTGGTCGCTCCACTGCAACTCACTGACGGCCTGATAGGGCGCCTGCGCCTGACTGTCATCGACCAGGCGATTGCTCTTGAGCGGGCAGTAGAAGATCTTGCCCGCACGATGGATGTGCACCATCAGCTCCTTGGTGGCGTACCAGGAGTCCATCAGCACCACGCGGAATGGCAGCTTCTTGCCCGTCATGGCCTCGTCGAACATCTCCTGGACGTGCTGGAGCTTGGTCTTGTGGTCCACCTGCGGGGCGAACACTCGCCAGTCGATGATCCAGTAGCGACCGCTGCGGGGGTTGACGTACAAGCAGTTGACCACACCGATGCCCTTGATCAGGCCATGGGCATTGCCGCTGTACTGCCGCCGCACCAGCTCGATCGCATGGGAGTGGTTCTTGTCCGAGACGCTGTCGTCGAACAGCAAGAAAGCGTTCGGATCAGGTTCGATGGATTTCTCCACCTGCTCCCAGACGATGGCAGGCGTTATGTTTTCGTCTTGCAGGTAACGGTTGATGGCGTCATGCGAGAAATGCGGGTGATGGTCGGCGAAGTAGGTTTGGGTATAGTTGGTCTGGGTGGAGATCAGAAACTGACAGTAGTCGCGTCTTGTCGGCTTCATCATGGCTCCTGTTGAGTTGAGGCAAGCCAATTGTAGGCATATTTAATGAATCCGAACAGCCAGTTGAAACAAGATATTTCAGTGCACATCGGGTGCCGGATCAATCCATGGATCAGAATATGGCACTCAAAACTCAGTTGAGTTTGAAAGTTTCTTTTGCGTAAGTCCTAATTGCGCTGCCGATTCAGTAAATGACAAAAACTTTATACAACAAAGCTCAAAACCGGGCAGTTGTCTGTACTAGGACGCTAACCGTCTACGCGGAGGTAACCGAATCGGCCACATCACTGTGGCCGTACTTTATTACCTAAGATCCTAGTCAGATTCCAAGCAAAAGTTCACCCCGCAGCCCGCTTCGCCAAAATCTCAAACGCCGGCAACGTCTTCCCCTCCAGCACTTCGAGGAACGCCCCGCCGCCGGTCGAGATATAGCCCACGTCCTTCTCGATCCCGTACTTGGCAATCGCCGCCAGCGTGTCGCCACCACCCGCGATCGAGAACGCTGCGCTCTCGGCCACCGCGCGGGCGACCGTTTCCGTGCCGTGCGAGAAGGCTTCGAACTCGAACACGCCGACCGGGCCGTTCCACACGATGGTGCCGGCGGCCTTGAGCTGCGCGGCGAGGATGGCGGCGGTCTGCGGGCCGATGTCGAGGATCAGGTCGTCGTCGGCCACGTCGGTGGCGGCTTTGACGGTGGCTTCGGCCGTCGGCGAGAAGGTCTTGGCGCAGACGACATCCACCGGGATCGGCACCGCCGCGCCACGCGCCTTCATCGCCTCGATCACGGCCGCGGCCTCACCCACCAGGTCCGGCTCGGCCAGCGACTTGCCGATCTTCAGACCGGCCGCCAGCATGAAGGTGTTGGCGATGCCGCCGCCGACGATCAGGCCGTCCACGTTGGCCGACAGCGCCTTCAGGATGGTCAGCTTGGTGCTCACCTTCGAGCCAGCGACGATCGCCACCAGCGGGCGCTTCGGGTTGGCCAGCGCCTTGCTGATCGCGTCGATCTCGGCGGCCAGCAGCGGGCCGGCGCAGGCGACCTTGGCGAACTGGGCGATGCCGTAGGTCGAGGCTTCAGCGCGGTGCGCGGTGCCGAAGGCGTCGTGCACGAACACGTCGCACAGCGCGGCCATCTTCTGCGCCAGCTCTTCCTTGTTCTTCTTCTCGCCCTTGTTCAGGCGGCAGTTTTCCAGCATCACGAGCTGGCCCGGCGCCACGTCCACGCCGTCCACCCAGTTCGCGACGACCGGGATCTCGCGCCCCATCAGCTCGCCCATGCGCGCGGCGACCGGCGCCAGCGAGTCGGCGGGCTTGAACTCGCCCTCGGTCGGGCGGCCCAGGTGGCTGGTGACCATCACGGCGGCGCCAGCCTTCAGCGCCATCTCGATGCAGGGGATCGAGGCGCGGATGCGGGTGTCTTCGGTGATGTGGCCGGCGTCGTCCTGCGGCACGTTCAGGTCGGCGCGGATGAACACGCGCTGGCCAGCGATCTTGCCGGCGGCAATCAGGTCTTGGAGGCGGAGGACATTCATGTGGATAACTCCTTGATGTGAAAGGGGAAAACGGGAAGAACGGTAAATCGACAAGACGACAAGAGAAGAATTCTTCGCGCTACCAGCCCAGGCCGATGCGCAGCGGCAGGAACACGAGCATGCCGGTCACGATGGTGCCGAGGATGCCGCGCTTCCAGAAGTAATACGCCAGCCCGACCGCCGCGCCGATCAGCCGCGCGTCCGCCAGCGTCCCGATCAGCACGCCGCGGGTCAGCAGCACCTCGGGCACCACGATCGCCACCAGCGCGGCCAGCGGCGCGTACTTCAGCGCCCGCTTGGCCCAGGCGGGAATCGGCACCTCCTCGCGCGGCAGCATCAGCAGGCTGCGCGTCAGCACGGTGACCAGCGCCAGGCCGACGATGGTGAGCGCGGCTTCCTAGGTGTTCATGACGCCGACCTCCGCGCCGCCGCCAGCCGCCCACCGCCGCCGCCCGGCCGCTCCATCAGCAGCCCCGCCGCGACGGCCGCCGCCACCGCGACGACGATGTGCAGCTTGTACGGCAAGGCATACGCCGCCACCGCCGCCAGCGCCGCCACCGCCGCGCAGATCCACGTCGCACGGTCCACCAGCAGCGAGCAGGTCAGCCCGATCAGCGCCAGCGTGCCCGCGAAGCCGAGGCCCCACGCGGGCGGGATGACGTCGGCGAGCACGATGCCGACGATCGACGGGATCTGCCAGCCGACCCAGACCACCACGGCGCCGCTGACGAAATATTCGATCTGGCCGGGGCGCGGTTCAGGCTCGGGCCAGGCCTTGATGAACAGGGCGTAGTTGATGTCGGCGGCGAGGTAGCTCAGCGCCACGCGCTGGCCACGCGGCAGGTGGCCGAAGTACCAGCGCCACTGCGCGCTGTAGATGACGAAGCGCAGGTTGACGATGCAGGCGGTCAGCAGCACGACCCAGATCGGCGCGCCGGTGGCGATCAGCGGCAGCGCGGCGAGTTGCGACGAGCCCGCGAACACCGTCAGCGACATCAGCAGCGCCAGCCACGGGTCCAGCCCGCTCTTGACCATCGCCACGCCGGTGACCAGGCCCCAGGCGGCCATGCCGGGGACCATCGGCAGCATGTCGCGCACGCCGCGCTGCCCCTCCGGATGCCGGAAGAGTGCAAGCAGGCGCGGGATCAGCGCTGCAGAGGAATCGGCGCCGGGACTGGACATCCCGGCATTCTCCCATCGCCCGGGGTCAGTGCGCGGGCTTGGCGTGGCCCTTGGCCGGGGTCTCCTTCGGCTCGTCGATGACTTCTTCGTCAACCGGAGGGGGTTTCTTCTTGCCTGCGGGATCAGGCCGGGGGACCACGGGCGCCACACCTTCGAGCTTGTTCTCGCGCATGTACTCGTCCATCTCGCGCCAGCCCGCGTAGACCGCCGCCTTTTCCGCCTTGGGGTTGAGGGTGTAGCAGTCCTCGATGGCGCGCAGGGCGTGGCGGCAGGCGCTGCCGATGGCCTTGGCATCGGCCTCGGTGCGGGCCTGGGTGGCGCTGGCGGATTCGATGCCCAGCTGGTCGCAGCCTGCCAGCAAGCCGGAGGCGATCAGGGCGAAGGCGATGGCAGGGACAGGGTGGCGCATGGCGGAACTCGGGAGTGGTCCCCAGCGCTATCGTCGCCGCGCCGCGCGACTTGAGCGGCGCGCCCTCTCAGCCCAGCTGTTCGCCGAGGCCGACAGCGCAGCCCCGCAGGAATTCGCGCACCGGCTGGCGCCGTCCGCCGGGCCGCTGCAGGCTGGTCAACGCGAGGGCTCCCGCGCCGCAGGCGACGACGATGCCATCGCCCTCCCCGTCCACCGACAGCACAGCGCCCGGCACACCCTGCCCGTCCACGGCATGCGCTTGCCAGACCTTCACTACCTCGCCGCCGCGGCTGAAGCTCGCGCCGGGAAAGGAGTCGAAGGCCCGCACGCGCCGCGCCAGCGCCTCGGCGGGCAGCGTCCAGTCGAGCGCGGCCTCCTTCTTGTCGATCTTGTGGGCGTAGGTGACGCCCTCGGCGGGCTGCGGCGTGGCGGTCAGGCCGCCGCAGGCGGCCAGGGCCAGCGCCTCGACGATTAACCCGCCGCCGAGCGCGGCAAGCCGGTCATGCAGCACGGCGGTGGTGTCGTCCGAACGGATCGGCTCGCGGGCGACCAGCAGCATGTCGCCGGTGTCCAGCCCGGCGTCCATCTGCATGATGGTGATGCCGGTGTCGGCGTCGCCGGCCTCGATGGCGCGGTGGATCGGCGCCGCGCCGCGCCAGCGCGGCAGCAGCGAGCCGTGGATGTTCAGGCAGCCCAGGCGCGGAAGGTCGAGCACCCACTGCGGCAGGATCAGCCCGTAGGCCGCGACCACCAGCACGTCAAGCTGCCCGGCCTGCAACACCTCGCGGGCGGCCGCGGCTTCGTCCGGATAGCGGCCGTCGAGCTTCAGGCTGGTCGGCTGCGCCACCGGCAGGCCGTGCTGCAGCGCGCACTGCTTCACCGCCGAGGGCTGCAGCTTCATGCCACGGCCGGCCGGGCGGTCCGGCTGCGTCAGCACCAGCGGCACGGTGTACCCCGCCGCCAGAACCGCCTGCAGCGCCTCGGCAGCGAACTCGGGCGTCCCGGCAAAGCCGACGCGCAGCGCGGGCTCGCTCATGCCTCGTCCTCGTCTTCGCGGCTGCGCTTGATCATCTTGCTGCGGATGCGGTTGCGCTTCAGGGGCGACAGGTATTCGACGAAGACCTTGCCCATCAGGTGGTCCATCTCGTGCTGCACGCAGGTGGACAGCAGCCCTTCGGCCTCGAAGGTGTAGGGCGCACCGTGGCGGTCGAGGGCTTCCACGGTCACCTTCTCGAATCGTTCGACCTTGTCGTAGATGCTCGGCACCGACAGACAGCCCTCGTCGCTGACGACACGTTCCGCGCTGTGCGCGATGATGACGGGATTGATCAAAACGAGCTGATCGGTCTTGTCTTCCGATGCGTCGATGACAATCAGCCGCTCATGCACATCGACCTGCGTGGCGGCCAGTCCGATGCCGCGGGCCTTGTACATCGTCTCGAACATGTCGTCGACCAGCCGGCGCAGGCGGTCATCGAACGTCGTGACAGGCTTGGCGACCTTGTTCAGGCGGGGATCGGGATAGCGAAGTATGGTCAGCAGGCTCATGGCGCGGGTCGGCACAAGACAGTGCCGCAGCGTGAAAGTTGTGATTCGGGGACAACGTCACCGTCGTTTTAGGGGCAGAATTTATGAGATTGATCGATGAGTTTCGCGCGGGCCCGCCGGGTCAGCGCACGGAGACGCGCTCCATGACCCTGTCCCACGGCCAGCTTGCCCCCGTCCAGCGCGCAGGCGCCGCAGCGGCAAGCCTCCTGACCCTCGCACTGCTCGGTCTGCCCATCCCGGCGGCCCACGCATTCCCCGATTATCCAATCACCGGCGCCCAGCGGGGCACGGCGCAGAAAGTCGCCGAAGCCGGTGTGCCCTTGTCGGAGCTGGCGCCCAACGCGCCCGAAAGCTACACCGTCAAGCGCGGCGACACGCTGTGGGACATCTCGAAGCTGTTCCTGCGCAGCCCGTGGCGCTGGCCGGAGCTGTGGGGCATGAACCTGCAGGAGATCCGCAATCCGCACCTGATCTACCCCGGTCAGGTGCTGAATCTGGTCAAGAGCGGCGGCCGGGCGCGTCTGGTGGTCGGTGGCGGGGGGGGCACGGTGAAGCTCTCGCCGCGGGTGCGGGCCAGTGACGCCGATCTCGGCCCGATCGCCTCGATCCCGCTGCACCTGATCGAGCCGTTCCTGAACGATGCCATCGTGCTCGACAGCGACACGCTGGCCCGTGCGCCGCGCATCGTCGCCGGACGCGAAGGCCGGGTGCTGCTCAGCCGCGGCGACACCGCCTATGTGCGCGGTGAACTGCCAGCCACCCGGGACTGGCGCGTCTTCCGCGAGGCACGCCCGCTGCGCGATCCGGTCAGCGGCGACATCCTGGGCCATGAGGCCGCGTTTGTCGGCAACGCCGAATACGTGCGCCCCGGCACGACGCAGACCGACGCCAAGGGCGCCACGGAAATCGTGCCGGCCACCTTCGTGCTGAGTTCCCTGCGCCAGGAGGCCAGCATCGGCGACCGCATCGTGCAGGCCCCCATCCGCGACAACCGCAACTACGTGCCCCACGCGCCGAGCCAGCCGATCGAGGGGCATGTCGTGTCGATCTATGGCGACGGCCTGTCTGCAGGCCAGCACCAGATCGTGGCGCTCAACCGCGGCGCGCGTGACGGCGTGGAGCGCGGCCATGTGCTGGCGGTGCTGCGGGCCGGCGAGCGGGTGCCGGACAAGGCCGATCCGCTGAAGACCACGCTGAAGCTGCCCGACGAGGCACACGGCCAGCTCTTCGTCTTCCGCGTCTTCGACCGGGTGTCGTACGCGCTGATCCTCAGCGCCGAGACCGCCGTGCGACGCGGCGACCGGTTCACCCCTCCGTGATGGCGGACAGGACCGTGCTGCCCACCGACGAACTCGCCGCCTGGCTGCGCCTGCTGGAAACACCGGGCATCGGCCGCCAGCGTGCCCGGCGCCTGCTGCGGGCCTTTGGCGGACCGCGGGAGATCTTCGAGGCCTCGCCGGCCGCCTGGCGCGAGGTGCTCGATGGCCACAAGGTCTGCGAGGCCCTGGCCCAGGCACCGGAAGGCCACGACGCGCTGGTGGAGCGCACGGTCCAGTGGCTGCAGCAGCCCGACTGCCACCTGCTGGTGCTGGGAGATCCGGCGTATCCGCAGCCCTGGATGGAACTGGCCGATCCCCCGCTGGTGCTGCATGCACGGGGCCGGCTGGCGCTGCTGGGCGTCGATGCGCTGGCCATCGTCGGCAGCCGCCACCCGACGCCGCAAGGGGCGGACAACGCCTTCCAGTTCGCGGCCGCACTCAGCGAGGCCGGGATGGTCGTCGTCTCCGGGCTGGCGCAAGGGATCGACGGCGCCGCGCACGAAGGCGCGCTGAGCGGCCCGTCGGGCACGATCTCCATCGTCGGCACCGGGCTGGACCGGGTCTATCCCCGCCAGCACCACGCCCTCGCCGGGCGCATCGCCACCGAAGGGCTGATGCTGTCCGAGCACGTCCTCGGCACCCCGCCGCTGGCGCCGCACTTCCCGCAGCGCAACCGCCTGATCGCCGGCCTGGGCCGCGGCACGCTGGTGGTCGAGGCGGCGCTGCAGTCCGGCTCGCTCATCACGGCGCGGCTGGCGATGGAATGCGGGCGGGAGGTGTTCGCCATCCCCGGCTCCATCCACAGCCCGCAGGTCAAGGGCTGCCACAAGCTGATCAAGGAAGGCGCCAAGCTGGTCGAGACCACCCAGGACATCCTGGACGAACTGCGCTGGGGCACCACCACGGCCAGCGCGCCCCGCACAGGCACGGCCGCCGACCAGACCCCGCCCGACGACACCACGCCGGAAGACCCGCTGCTGACCGCACTGGGCTGGACCGCCACCACGCTCGACGCCCTGCAGGCCCGCACCGGCCAGCCGACTGCGGAACTCAGCATCCGGCTGCTGGAGCTGGAGCTGTCCAACCAGGTCGTGCGCCTGCCGGGCCAGCTGTTCCAGCGTCAATCGAGCGCGTGATTCCGTGCACACAGGGCGTGGACACAGATCCTGTGCACGCCGGTGCCGCCGGGAACGCTCAGGTATAGTGGTCCGATGTTCGACGTCCTTGTCTATCTCTACGAAAACTACTGGCGCCCAGACGCTTGTCCGGAGCACGCCCAGCTGTCCCGCAAGCTCACCTCGGTGGGCTTCGAGAGTGACGAGATCGAGGACGCACTGAGCTGGCTGGACGGCCTGGCCAACGTCGCCGAATCGCAGGCCAAGGCACAGAGCCCCCTGTCCCTGCGTGTCTATACCCCCGCGGAGCAGGACCACCTGGGCACCGCATCGATCGCCTTCCTGAGCTTTCTGGAGTCGGCGGGCGTGCTGCCGGCGCCCATGCGCGAGATCGCCGTCGACCGGGCGATGGCCACCACCGGGGCGCTGGCGCTCGAAGACCTGAAGATCATCGTGCTGATGGTGTTCTGGAGCATCGGCGAAGAGCCCGATGCACTGATCCTCGACGAGCTGTTCGTCGATGCCGAGGACCGGCTGATACATTGAACTGAGGCGGTCGCTCAGTGCAGCAGGCGCCCCGGATCGGCGTCGAGCTTGGCCAGCGCATCGCGCGTGGCGCGCACGGTCAGCGACTCCTCTTCCACCGGCACCAGCAAGCCGGCCTGCAGGAAAGCCGCCAGACGGTGTTTCTGGAACAGGATGCCGCGCCCCTGTGGCGACACGAACAGGCTGAACTGCTTGCGCGAGCCCTGCCAGGCGAGCTGCACATTGGCCATGGTGTCGCGGTAGTCCAGCCGGAACCAGCTGCCCACGCTCAGGTTGTTCGACCAGGCGACCATCGCCGGCGTGGGCATCGAGCCCCCTTCGGCCACCACTTCCAGATCCTTGGTCTCGTGCCCGGAGAGGTCGCGCACCATCGACTCGTCGATCTCGATGTGGCCGACGTCGGGCAGCATGTCCTCCAGCGTCTCCAGCTGCATCATCAGCTCGTTGAGGCGCTCGGTGGGGATGGTGGCGGTGCGGGCCGAGAACGCGGCCTGCAGGGCATTGCTGATCGACTGCTGGTACTCGTCCTGCCGCGGCAGGGGCACGCCCGCCGACGCCATGCCTTCGCGCAGCTTCTTCAGCAGCGGCGACAGGCGGCGCAAGGCATCCGACCGTTCCTCGCGCGAGACCTTGGCGCTGGCCAGCCAGATCAGCTCGGCGGCCACCTTGTGCATGGCCTTGGTCGGCTCGCTTGCCTGACCGGACTTGACCGCCGTCGTCGCCAGCACATCGGCCCAGACGTGGAACAGGAACTCGCGCACGCCGTCGTGCACCGGCACCTCGTTGAGCATCTTGCGCAGCTCGATCGTGTACTGGATCGCCAGCGTCTCGCGCTGCTCGATCTGCTGGGCAAGCGACACGCCCTTGCTCGCCGCCAGATGCGCCGACTTGAAGTAATCCTCCAGGAAGCGCTCGAACTCGGTCAGCACGGTCTGGAACACACGCCGGCCGGTGTCGGGATAGGCCTCGACCACCTGCACGACCCGCTTGATCTCGCGCTCCATCGGTTCGCTCACACCCGCGCTGCCCACCTCGAAGCCCATCACGCAGGCGCCCATGCGGTCGATCAGCTTGCGCGCAGGATGGTCGATGGTGGCGAAGAAATCCGGCTCGGCAATGGCCACCCGCAGCACCGGCATCTGCAGGCGCGCGAACCAGACCCGCACGGACGCCGGGATGCGCTCCTCGGTGAGCAGGCTCTGGAACATGAGTGCGACCACCTCGATCGTGGCGCGCTCGACCGGCGTGGTCGCCGCCTGCTTGAGGGTGGCCTTGCGGGCCTGCAGCTCCTGCAGCAGTCCCGGCGTGCTGACCACCGCCGACTGCGACAGCACCGGCACCTGGCCGGCAGCATCCGGACCCGGTGCGAAGCGGTGCTGCACGGCGGCCTGCACCTCGTTGATCGCCGCACGCAGGCCGGGTGATGCGGGCGGATGCGGCTGGGCGATGGTCGAGCTGTAGAAATCGGGCACCTGGCGCGACACCAGGCGGTTCAGGCGGCCCAGCACAGCCTCAGCCTGCTCGACACTGCGCAGCAAGCCCGGTGAGCGGGTCATCATGCGGGTCTCTTCCTGCACATCGCCGCGCCCGGTCAGGCCGGGCTCTGCGGCACCGCCACCAGCGCCACCACCACCCCCACCGCCGGAACGCCCCAGGCCCGCCAGGGCAGTCGGAGCGTACTGGTGGGCGTTTTCAGGCGTCATGCCCTGGTAACCCCCCGCCGCCGTCCCGGCACGCACGCCCGACTCCACGCGCGGCTGCACACTCTGCGGCGAAGGGAACCTCTCGCCCCTCGGCACGACCTGTGCGGCATGACTGCCACCCCCTGCGCCGCCCCCACCACCACCCGCCGAACCTCCGGGTGTGGCGCGTGTGCCGGCCGATGCACCACCACTGCCGCCACCACTGCCACCGCCGCCTGCAGCCGGCTGGGCGGGAGCCGGTCCGACATCGCGGCTGCGCCGGATGAACTGGCGCAGATTGACTTCAGGACACACCCCCTGGCCGATCAGCCAGCGGTTGGTCTCGTGGTAAGCCTCATGCACCAGCGCAGCGAATTCCTCGTGCAGCAGCGCCTGCACCAGCTTCCAGTGGTCGACCGACAGGCCCACCGTGCGCCAGCTGTCCACCGCAGCACGCGCCAGGGCATGCGGACGCAGGACGTCATGCGGATCCATTTCGTCGCGCCGGTCGAGCGAACCCATGCGGAAACGCAGATCCGAGAACTCCCAGCTCGCCTTGTCCATCATGGCCAGCGCCATCCGCGACACGAGGATCTCCAGATCGATCGTGGAGTCGTCGACCAGCGCCAGTTCGCCGGCACGGGTCGCGGTCGGACGTGCGCCGTGCGTCGGCGCAGGATGGCCGGCGAGCACGGCGGCCAGGAAGGCGGCGAAGGATTGCTGCCATGCCGCGGATTGCCGTGGCAGATCGACCAGCAGGTCGCGTCGCCGCAGTGTCACGTCCGGCGGACTGACCTGCGTGCACTGCTCGCGCAGGCGGTCGATGACGTTGCGCACCGTGCGGCCCAGGGCACGCGACACCTGGTCGCAGTAGAGGCGGCGGGCCTGCGCAGCAAGAACCGAGGACGGGGCAGCAGCGGAGGCCATGGGTGTGGAGCCGGAGTCCGTGCGAACGGATCAGAAGATGAAAGAACCGTCTACTCTACACCAGCCCTGCATGGCATCCGTCAGACCACGGCACCGGAATTCGGGTCGTTCGGATCCTGGTCCTTGCGCACATTGGGGTTGATCAGATCCTCCCGCTTGACCCCCAGCCACATCGCGATGGCCGCGGCCACGAACACCGACGAATAGATGCCGAACAGGATGCCGATCGTCAGCGCCAGCGCGAAGTAGTGCAGGGTCGGGCCACCGAACAGCAGCATCGACAGCACCATCATCTGCGTCGAGCCGTGCGTGATGATCGTGCGGCTCATCGTGCTGGTGATGGCGTGGTCGATCACCTCGGGCGTGGTCATCTTGCGGAACTTGCGGAAGGCCTCGCGGATCCGGTCGAAGATCACCACCGACTCGTTGACCGAGTAGCCCAGCACCGCCAGCACCGCCGCCAGCACCGCCAGCGAGAACTCCCACTGGAAGAAGGCGAAGAAGCCCAGGATGATGATGACGTCGTGCAGGTTGGCGATGATCGCGGCGACGGCGAACTTCCACTCGAAGCGGATCGCCAAGTAGATCATGATGCCGACGACCACGAAGCCGAGTGCCATCAAGCCGTCCTCGGCCAGTTCCTTGCCGACCTGCGGGCCGACGAACTCGCTGCGGGTCAGCTTGAGCGGCTCGGTCGCGGTGGCGCCGGAGCCGACTTCGCAGGCCTGGCGGCTGACGGTCTCGCCCTTGGACGTCGTCGTCTGCACCGGCTTGAGCAGGCCACCTTCGGCGGCACAGAGCTGTGCATAGACCCGGCCGACCACATCGGACTGCTTGACATCGCCGCGCAGCGGCAGGCGGATCAGCACATCGCGCGACGTGCCGAACTTCTGCACCTGCACTTCGCCGAAGTTCATCGCCTCGACGGTGGTGCGCACCTTGGCGATGTCGGCGCTCTGGGCGTACTCGGTCTCGATGACCGTGCCACCCGTGAACTCGATCGACAGGTGCAGCCCGCGCGTGAACAGGAAGAACACCGCCAGCGCGAAGGTGGCAAAGGAGATGACGTTGAACACCAGCGCATGCCGCATGAACGGGATGTCGCGCCGGAAGCGGAAGAATTCCATGGCGGGCTCCTGTCAGGCCTTGGGGGTGGTGACGGTGACGGCCGAGGTGGTGCCCGGCTTGGGTGCCGGTTTCCAGACCTGCCCGATCGAGACGCCCTGCAACTTCTTCTTGCGCCCGTACCAGAGGTTGACCAGCCCGCGCGAGAAGAACACGGCCGAGAACATCGAGG
Organism: Sphaerotilus sp.; assembly: GCF_034519685.1. Taxonomy (GTDB): domain Bacteria; phylum Pseudomonadota; class Gammaproteobacteria; order Burkholderiales; family Burkholderiaceae_C; genus Sphaerotilus. The sequence goes on from NZ_JAXHOF010000007.1 coordinate 15,594, forward strand.
TCAGGATGCCCAGGCAATGCACCACCGCGAAGCCGCGCACCGGCCCCGACCCGAAGGCCAGCAGCGCCACGCCGGCGATCAGGGTCGTGATGTTGGAGTCGAGAATCGTCGCGAAGGCCCGCTCGTAGCCCAGGTGGATGGCCATCTGCGGTGAAGTGCCCGCACGCAGTTCCTCGCGCACACGCTCGTTGATCAGCACGTTGGCGTCGATCGCCATGCCCAGCACCAGCGCGATGGCGGCGATGCCCGGCAAGGTCAGCGTGGCCTGCAGCATCGACAGCATCGCCACCAGCAGCAGCAGGTTCACCGCCAGCGCCAGCGTCGAGAACACGCCGAACAGCATGTAGTAGGCGCACATGAAGATGGCGATGGCGACGAATCCGTACAGCACGCTGTCGAAGCCCTTGGCGATGTTCTCGGCGCCCAGGCTCGGGCCGATCAGACGCTCCTCGATGATCTCCATCGGCGCCGCCAGCGAACCCGCACGCAGCAGCAGCGCGGTGTCGGCCGACTCCGTCGGCGTCATCGAGCCCGAGATCTGCACCCGCCCGCCGCCGATTTCCGAGCGGATCACCGGCGCGGTCACGACCTCGCCCTTGCCCTTCTCGAACAGCAGGATGGCCATGCGCTTGCCGATGCTCTCGCGCGTCACGTCGCGGAAGATGCGCGAGCCACGGGCGTCGAGCGAAAGGTGCACCGCCGGCTGCTGCGTCTCGTCGAAGCCGGCCTGGGCGTCGGTCAGGTTCTCGCCGGTCAGCACGACCTGGCGCTTGACGATGATGGGCACGCCGCCGCGCTCCATGAAACGCTCGGTGCCAAACGGGACCGGGCCACCGCCCGTCAATGCCGCCTGCGCTTCGGCGCTGTCGTCGACCATGCGGACTTCGAGCGTCGCGGTGCGGCCGATGATGTCCTTGGCCTTGGCCACGTCCTGCACGCCCGGCAGCTGCACGACCACGCGGTCCGCGCCCTGCTGCTGGATCACCGGCTCGGACACGCCCAGCTCGTTGATGCGGTTGTGCAGGGTGTTGATGTTCTGCGTCAGCGCCTGCTGCTGCACATTGCGCACGGCTTCGGGCTTGATGCGGCCCGTGAGCTTCGGCTCGGCCGGGTCGGTGCCTTCAGTCCAGAGCATGTCCGGCTGGGCTTCCGACAGGGCGATGCGGGCCTTGTCCAGCGTGTCGCGGTCGCGCAGGCGCACCTCGACCGTGTCGCCGCTGCGCTGGATGCCGCTGTGGCGGATCGACTTGTCGCGCAGCAGCGTGCGCACATCGGTGGACAGGGACTCGGTCTTCTTGGTCAGCGCGGCCGCCATGTCGACCTGCATCAGGAAATGCACGCCGCCACGCAGGTCCAGACCCAGGTACATCGGCAGCGCATGCAGGCTCGTCAGCCACTGCGGCGAGCGCGAGACCAGGTTCAGCGCGACGATGTACGACGCATCGGCCGGATCGGGGTTGAGCGCCTTGACGATGGCGTCCCGCGCCTTGAGCTGGGCGTCCGTGTCCGCCAGACGGGCCCGCACCGAGGTGCCTTCGAGCTGCACGAAATCCGGGGTCAGACCGGCGGAACGCACCGCCTGCTCCACCCGAGGCACCAGGCTGGCATCGACCTTGAGGGTGGCCCGGCCGCTGGAGACCTGCACGGCCGGCGCCTCGCCGAAGAAGTTGGGCAAGGTGTACAGCAGGCCCACCACCACGGAGATGGCGAGGATCAGGTACTTCCACCAGGGATAGCGATTCATCGTGCTGACCGGCCTGGAACAGGCGCGTTCTCTGGGTTATTTGATCGTGCCCTTGGGCAGAACCTGGACCACCGCGCTGCGCTGGAGCTGCACGACGACATTGCCGGCGACCTCGGCCGACACGTACTGCTCGTCCACCTTGGTGATGCGGGCCAGCAGCCCACCGGCGGTGATGACCTCGTCACCCTTGCCGAGCGCGTCGATCATGGCCTTGTGCTCCTTCTGCTTCTTCATCTGGGGGCGGATCATGATGAAGTACAGCACCACGAACATCAGCACCAGCGGCAGCATCTGCGTCAGGGACGACATGCCGCTCGGCGCGGCCGCCGCGGTCTGTGCGTAGGCATTGGAAATGAACACGTTCTAGCTCCTTGACGGGGAAGGAAAAGTTGTCAGACGAGACAAAGCGTCGGATTGTAGGGCCGCGGCACGGCGACCACCAAAGGCCAGGCCGCACGGGGATCAAGCCCACACCGGCCACTCCGATATCGCGTCATGGTTTCCTCTCCCCTGCCCCCCGCCACCGGATCGACAGCGTACCGCGTAGCCCCGCCGACCCTGGAAGCGCCCCGCGGCCATGCCGGCACCGCAGAGGGGGCCGCTCCACTGCGGGTGCTGCTGCAGGTCAGCAGCCCCTGGCGGGCCACGCTGGCCAGCGCTCTGCTGGACCACGGCCTGCAGCCCGTGCTGCCAGCCGAGGAGGGCCATGCGCCTGCGGACGTGGTGGTGCGCGAGTTCAGCAGCCGTCCGGGACCACGCCACACCCTGCGCATGCCGCCCACCACGTCCCGCCCGCTGATCGCCTGGCTGGACCTGCGCCCCGGTGACGACACGGCGGCCCTGCGGCACCGCGCGCTGGACGCAGGGGCGGTGTCGCTGGTGCAGGCCAGCCCCCAGCCGGACGAACTGGTCCGCGTCGCCGCCCACCTGGGCCGGCTGCGCCCGGGTCTCGCCGGCGACACCGACCCCACACTGCCGGCGCTGCATGCCCCGCTGGCCCGCGTGCTGAAGCAAGCCAGTGCGCAGGGCCAGCTCGGCGCCGTGCTGCTGCTCGGTCTGCAGCGCTTCGACGAGGTGGTGCTGACGCTCGGATCCCGGTTGCGCGATCCGCTGCAGCAGGCGATCGAACACCGCCTGCAGGTGGCACTGGTCGCGGTCGAGGCGCGCCACGCCGGTCGCCTGCGCGCGCAGCTGACCCGCCATGCGGACGGACTGGCCGTCATCGTCTCGCCGCTGCTGCGCTCGGCGGATGCGCAGGCGCTGGCCTGCGAGCTGCTGCAGCGGCTGGACGACCCCGTCGACCTCGGTGACCACCGGCTCGTGGTCGGCGGCCACGCCGGCGTGGCGGTGTTCCCGCACGACGGCCACCAGCCCGAGGTGCTCGTCCGACACGCCACGCTCGCGCTGCACGCCGCCCGTCGACAGGGCCGCAGCGGCTGCATCGTCTACGGCCCGACGCTGGGCCGCGGCGCCATGCGCCGGCTGCAGCTCGAAGGCGCGCTGCGCCGGGCACTGGCGCAGTCGGCGTTCACGCTGCAGTTCCAGCCCCAGGCCGACCTGCACACCGGCGCTCTCACCGGCGCCGAGGCGCTGCTGCGCTGGCACGACCGTGACCTCGGCCGGGTCGAGCCTTCCGAGTTCATCGCCGCCGCCGAGGACACCGGCCTCATCACGCGGATCGGCACCTGGGTGCTGCAGCACACCTGCCAGCAGATCCGTCTGTGGCGCGAACAAGGACTGGACGTGCCGCGCATCGCGGTGAACGTCTCGCGGCTGGAGCTGGTGCAACCGGGTTTTGTGGCCACCGTGCTGCAGACGCTGGTCGACCACGGCCTGCCCGGCGGCACGCTGACGCTGGAGCTGACCGAGCCAGCCCTGATGCACGACACCGAGCGCCTGGGCGAGCGGCTGCAGGCGCTGCGGGCCGCGGGCGTGCGCATTGCCGTGGACGACTTCGGCAGCGGCTATTCCTCGCTGGCGGGACTGAGCCGGCTGCCACTGGACGAGCTGAAGATCGACCGCGTCTTCCTCGCCACGCTGGAGGGCAACGGCGCCAAGGTGGCTGCCGCCGTCATCGGGCTGGGGCATTCGCTGGGGCTGCGGGTGCTGGCCGAGGGGGTGGAGCGCGAGGACCAGCTCGATTTCCTGCGCCGCCACGGCTGCGACGAGTTCCAGGGCCACCTGCTGTCGCACCCGCTGGATGCGGTCACGATGGGGCAGGTGCTGCGCCAGGCGCGCATCCAGCACCGCATGGTGATGGACCTGTCCCTGCCCACCGCGCACCACGAGCCGCCACGCCACGCCGGCATGACACCCTTTCCCAGCCTGCCCACGCTGCCGCTGGTCGACGCCTGAGCTTCGCCCCCGCTCAAGCCGGCGATGGCCCGGCGGCCTGCGCCGCCCGGGCAGCGAACGCCGCCCGCTGCGCTGCGATCCGGTCGCGCGGGTTCTGCTTGACGACCTGCTCGTCGAGCTTCATCTCCGCGATGAAGCGGCTCGGGAAGGCCCGCTTGATCTCCCGCCCGCGCTTTTGCCGCAGCAGCGTGCTGACCAGCAGCGTGCGCCGGGCGCGGGTGATGCCGACATACATCAGCCGGCGCTCCTCCTCCAGCCGCTCGGCCGTCATGTCTTCCTCGTCGCGCTTGAAGGGCAGCGTGCCCTCGTTGACCCCGACCAGGATGACGTGCGGCCACTCCAGCCCCTTGCTGGCGTGCAGCGTGGACAGGGTGACGAGGTTCTGGTCCTGCTCGCCGCGCTCGGCCAGGCTCAGGATCACGCTGATCGACTGCGCCACCTCCAGCACGCTCTTCTTCGTCGTCTCGACCTGCATCCCGCCGTCGTTGTCGATCTCGCCGCCGCAGCGCTTGGCCACCCAGTCGATGAAGTCGATCACGTTCGACCAGCGCGCCGCGGCGACCTTGGGGTTCTCCTCATTGTCGAGCAGGTGCTGCTCATAGCCGATGTCGGTCAGCCACTCCATCAGCATCGGCCGGGCCTCTTCCGCGCCGACGGTGTGGCGGGCGCGGTATTCGAGGTCGTTCACGTAGCGGCCGAACTCGTGCAGCGAGCCGATCGCCTTGGCGCTCAGCGCCGTGCCGAGCGACTCCTGGAACAGCGCCTCGAACAGGCTCACGCGCCATTTGCCGGCGAAGTCGCTCAGCGCGGCCAGCGTCGTGTGGCCGATGCCGCGCTTGGGCGTGGTCACGGCGCGCAGGAAGGCCGGGTCGTCGTCCTGGTTCACCAGCAGCCGCAGCCAGCCGCACAGGTCCTTGATCTCGGCGCGGTCGAAGAAGCTCTGGCCGCCCGAGACCTTGTAGGGAATCTGCGCCTTGCGCAAGGCCTCTTCGAGCTTGCGGCTCTGGTGGTTGGCGCGGTAGAGGATGGCGAAGTCCTTCCACTCGGTCGAGCCAGTGTGCTCGCCCGCCGTGTTGGCGCGGATGGCCATGATCCGGGTCACGGCACGCTCGGCCTCGTGCTCCTCTTGATCGGATTCGACCACCTTGACCGGCTCGCCCTCGCCCAGGTCGCTCCAGAGCTTCTTCTGGAAGATCTTGGGGTTGAGCGCGATGACGTTGTTCGCCGCCGTGAGGATGGCGCTGGTGGAGCGGTAGTTCTGCTCCAGCGGGATGACCTTGAGGTTGGGGTAGTCGAGCGGCAGGCGCTTGAGGTTCTCGATCGTCGCGCCGCGCCAGCCGTAGATGCTCTGGTCGTCGTCGCCCACTGCCGTGAAGATCCCGTCCTGGCCGACCAGCGCCTTGAGCAGGTCGTACTGGGTGGCGTTGGTGTCCTGGTATTCGTCGACGAGGACATGGCGCAGCTTGCGCTGCCACTTCAGGCGGGTTTCCTCGTCGGTCTGCAGCAGCTTCAGCGGCAGGCCGATCAGGTCGTCGAAGTCCACAGCCGAGTAGGCCGCGAGCCGCTCGTCGTAGAGCTTCATCACGCGGGCGGCGATGCGCTCATCGTCGTCCTGTGCGGCGGCCTCAGCCTGTTCGGCGGTCAGGCCGTTGTTCTTCCACAGGCTGATGGTCCACTGCCAGCTCCGGGCGAGCTTGGCGTCCGTCGTGCCGCCCGCATCGCGCAGCACGCCGAGCACGTCGTCCGCGTCGAGGATCGAGAACTTCGGCTTCAGGCCGAGCCGCTCGCCGTCCTCGCGCAGCAGCCGCACGCCGAGGCTGTGGAAGGTCGCGATCAGCAAGTCCTTCGACGCCCGCGCGCCCACCAGCGAGCGCGCCCGCTCGCGCATTTCCTGCGCGGCCTTGTTGGTGAAGGTGATGGCGCCGATCTGCGAGGGCGCGATGCCCTCCTGCAGCAGCCGGGCGATCTTGTGCGTGATGACCCGCGTCTTGCCCGAACCGGCGCCCGCGAGCACGAGGCAGGGGCTGTGCAGGTGGTAGACGGCCTGGAGCTGGGCGGGGTTGAGGGTGGAGGGGGCTTCGGCCATGGGGGACACGCCGGGCGGGCGCGGAATGGAGCAAGCGGGGGCGGATGATAGCGAGACCGTCACGCCCCCCGAAGACGCGCCCGCGCCACGTCGTACACCGCGTTCTTCTCCCGCTTGCCAACGGCCACCACCGTGACGGTGACCACCGCGTCCTCGACCGTGTACACCAGCCGATACCCCGACTGGCGCAGCTTGATCTTGTAGGCATCCGGCAGACCCGACAGGGCCGACGACGGGACGTGGGGCTGCTCCAGCCGCTCCTGCAGCTTCTTCTTGAACTGCGCCTGCAGCGTCCCATCCAGCTTGCGCCACTCCTTCAGCGCAGACGTGCGAAAGCGCAGCTCATAGGTCATCGAGCGACACCGGCACCGCGTCCTCCTGCATCCGCGCCTGGACGAGGCGGACCAGATCGACATCGTCGAGCGCCTCCATCAGCGCCTCGTAGGCGGCGGCCGGCACGCAGTAGAACGCCGGCTCGTTGCGGTTGAGGATGGCGATGGCGCGGCCTTCCCCGCTGGCCACCACCTTCATGGGGTTGACCTTCAGCTCGGAAATGCTGGCGGCCATGTCGGTCAGGATGGGATAGGGCATCGTGGCTCCAGAGTCGAGACCGGATTGTGATGCTGTCAACCAGTCTCGTAAAGGCAGCACAGACAGGCAGAATCCAGCGATGCACGATCCCGCCCCACCCGCCCAGCCCCGCAACCCGCTCCACGGACTGACCCTGGAACACATCGTCACCACGCTGGCCGACCACTACGGCTGGGACGGCTTGAACGCGCGCATCCCGGCGCGCTGCTTCGCCAGCAACCCGAGCGTCAAGTCGAGCCTGAAGTTCCTGCGGCAGACGCCGTGGGCGCGGGAGAAGGTGGAGGGGCTGTACCTCTACCTGCAGCGTGAGCTGCGGCGGACGGGACGGTGAGGCGGTGGGTGGGTTCCCGCTTTCGCGGGAATGACGGGGAAGGGCAGGATCAGCGGCGTGGGGTGGTGATCGCCACGCACACCGCCCCCGCCACCACGCCCCAGAACGCTGAGCCGATCCCCGCCATCGACAGCCCGCTGAGCGTGACGAGGAAGGTCACCAGCGCCGGTTCGCGCCAGCGCAGGTCGGCCATCGCCACCCCGAGCCCGCCGCCGATCGTGCCCAGCAGCGCAAAGCCGGCCACCGCCAGCACCAGCGCCTTCGGGAACGCGCCGATCAGCCCGGCCACCGCGCCCGCCGCCAGCCCGACGCCGAGGTAGAACACCCCCGCCATCACCGCCGAAGGCCAGCGCCGCGCCGGGTCTTCATGCGCCTCGCGGCTCATGCAGATCGACGCGGTGATCGCCGCCAGATTGAGCGCATAGCCGCCGAACGGCGCCAGCAGCAGCGTGGCCAGGCCCGTCGTGGCGATGACCGGGGAGACCGGCGTGTCGTAGCCGGCGGCGCGCTGGGCAGCGACACCGGGCAGGTTCTGCGACGCCATCGTCACCACGAACAGCGGCAGCGCCACGCCGAACAGCCCGCGCAGCGTGAACACGGGCGCCGTCCACACCGGCGTGCCGAGTCGCCAGTCCACCGTGTCCAGGTGCAGCCGCCCCAGCGCCCACGCCACGCCCAGCCCCACCGCCAGCACCCCCGGCACCGCGTAACGCGGCCAGAACCGGCGCCCGAACAGGTAGGCCAGGAACATCGCCCCGACCAGCCCCGGGTCACCCGGCATCGCCCCGAACGCATCCAGCGCGAAGCGCGCCAGCACGCCGCCGAGCAGCCCGGCGGCCAGCGGCTGCGGAATGCGGTCCATCACGCGGGCGAACAGGCCAGTCAGGCCCGACAGCGTGATGAGCACCGCGCTGACGATGAAGCCGCCGATCGCCTCGGGCATCGTCACGCCGGCCGCCGCGCTCACCAGCATCGCCGCCCCCGGCGTCGCCCAGGCGGTGAGCACCGGGCGGCGGTACCAGACGCTCAGGCCGATGCTGGTCAGCCCGGTGCCGACGCAGATCGACCAGATCCACGACGTGACCTGCGCCGGGGTGGCGCCCAGCGCCTGCGCAGCCTGGAAGACGACCACGATCGAGCTGGTCACGCCGACCAGCATCGCCACGAAGCCGGCCACGACGGCGGACAGCGACAGGTCGCGCCGGAAGCTCCGCACGGGGACGTCCCGGCTCAGAACGTGTAGCCCGTCTTGACCTCGACGTTCTCCAGCGCCTCCAGCAGCCGCGACAGCGGACGCAGCACCGAGTAGCGCGAGGCGACGTGGTGGGCGTTGCGCCAGACCAGAGGGATGTCCTTGAGGTAGCCGTCCTTGCCGTCGCGGTGGTAGAGCCGCGAGAAGATGCCCAGCACCTTCAGGTGGCGCTGCAGGCCCATCCATTCGTAGTCGCGCCAGAAGGTACCAAAGTCGTCCGACACCGGCAGACCGGCCTTGCGTGCCCGCTCCCAGTAGCGCACGGCCCAGTCGATCTGGATGGATTCGTCCCACTCGATGTAGGCGTCGCGCAGCAGCGAGACCACGTCATACGTCACCGGCCCCCACACCGCGTCCTGGAAATCGAGCACGCCCGGCACGGCCGGATCGGCGCCGACCATCAGGTTGCGGCTGTGGAAATCGCGGTGGACCAGCACGCAGGGCTGCGCCTCGCAGACGCGCTGAATGGTCTGCAGCGCCTCGTCGAGCACCTGCTGCTGCGTGCTGTCGAGCGTGAACTGGCGGTGGCGGCCGATGTACCACTCGGGGAAGAGGTCCAGCTCGCGGCGCAGCAGCGCGGCGTCGTAGGCGGGCACCTGGCCCTGGGCGGGGATCTGCTGCAGCCGCACCAGCGTGTCGAGCGCGCCGCGGTAGTGCGCGTCCGCGACCTTCAGACCGGCAGCAGTGCCGAAGTCCTGCGCCTGCAGCTCGGCCAGCAGCGTGCGCTCGCCGAGGTCGGTCAGCAGCAGGAAACCCTGCGCCTCGTCCCAGGCCAGCACCTCGGGGGCGTTCAGCCCGCCCTGGCGCAGCAGGCCGGCGATCTGCACGAAGGGCCGGCAGTCCTCGCGATCGGGCGGCGCGTCCATGACGATGCGCGCTGCCTCGCCACGGGCGCTGTCCACGCGGAAATAGCGGCGAAAGCTCGCGTCGGCGCTGGCCGGGCGCAGGCTCTCGGGGCGCAGCCCGTGGGCGTCGGCCTGCGTGGCCAGCCAGGTGTCGAACGCGGCGCGGCGCTGGTCGTCGGGCCAGGGGATGGAGGTCGAGGCGTCAGCAGGGGTCACGGGGGCATCTCGGGGCATGAAATAATCGATCGATTCTAGCGAGCCGCCCCCTGCGGGCGCCCCACAGCCTTCCGTGCCGAACCGCCCTTCCCCTGCCGACCTCCGCCGCTCCCGGTCACGCCGCACCGGCCCGCTGGCGCTGCTGCAGGCGCTGGTGTGGGCAGTGACGCTGGTGCCAGCCGCCGCCACGGCGCAGTCCTGCCCGAGCCCGGTGCCGGACTGGGCCCTGCAGGGGCTGCGGCTGCCCGTGGTCACCCGCGACCATGCGGGGGCCGAGCCCCTTCCCCCCGACGATGACCGCATCTACCTGGAAGCGGACCGGCTCAGCGGCCAGACCAGCGAGTCCCTGATCGCCGACGGCCGTGCCCAACTGCGCCGCGGCCTGCTGAGCCTGCAGGCCGAGCACCTCGAATACCGCCAGCAGGACGACCGCGTGAAGGCCACCGGGCAGGTGCTGCTGGTGCGCGGCGACGACCTCTACCAGGGCAGCGAGCTGACCCTGAACACGGAGCACCAGGAGGGTTACTTCCTGGAACCCCGTTTCTACCTCGGCCGCAACCAGGCCGGCGGGCGGGCCGAGCGGGTGGATTTCATCGGCAAGAACCGGATGGTGGTGCGCGGCGCGGCCTACAGCAGCTGCGAGCTGGTCGACGGCCAGACCCCGCCGTGGGTGCTGACCACCCGGCGCGTGCGGCTGGACTTCGATGCCAATGAGGGCGTGGCCGAAGGGGCGGTGCTGCGCTTCTACGGCGTGCCGATCCTGGCGGCACCGGTGCTGAGCTTTCCGGTGACGGATGCGCGCAAGTCGGGCTGGCTGCCGCCGCTGATCACCACGTCGAGCAACAGCGGCGTAGGCCTGTCGGTGCCCTATTACTGGAACATCGCGCCCGAGCTGGACGCCACGCTCACGCCCACCCTGCTGAGCAAGCGCGGCGCCGGGCTGGACACGGAGCTGCGCTATCTGCAGCCGCGCTGGCGGGGCGAGGTCAACGGCTTCTGGCTGCCCAACGACCTGACGACCGGCGGCAGCCGCTGGGCAGCGCGCTGGACCCAGCGTGGCGACCTGCCCCGCGACCTGCGCTACGACTGGCATCTGCTGCGCGTCTCCGACGACAACTACTGGAAAGACGGCTTCCAGGGTGCCGAATCGCTGACGCCGCGCCTGCTGTCCAGCACGGCCCAGGCCCGCCAGCGCCGCCTGCTGCAGGTGCGCGGACTGGGCGCAGTCGAGCAGCAGCTCTATGCGCGCCTGCAGCAGTGGCAGGTGCTGCAGGACAGCGACCCCGCCGCGCGCATCGACGCCCCCTACCAGCGCACGCCCCAGCTCGGCGCACTCTGGACCGGCCGGGGCGGGCCGCTGCAGTGGTCGTTGCAGACCGAGTTCAACCACTTCACCCACACCGACCCGGCCCGCACCGGCGGCAGCCGTGCCCATGCGCTGGGCCAGGTGGCGCTGCCGCTGGGGGACGAAGGCTGGCGGGTCACCCCCAGGGCCAGCGTCAATGCCGCCGGCTACCAGGTCGACCAGCCCCTCAGCGACGGCCGGACCCGCGCCAGCCGGGTGATCCCCGGGCTGAGCCTGGACAGCGCCTGGTCGCTGGACCGCGAGACCCGCGGCTTCGGCCGCGACCTGACACAGACGCTGGAGCCCCGGCTGCTCTACGCCTACACGCCCTGGCGCGACCAGTCGGCATTGCCGAACTTCGACAGCGCTGCCCTCGATTTCAACGCTACCACGGTGTTTTCGGAAAACGTCTTCTCGGGCGTCGACCGGGTCTCGGACGCCCACCAGATCACCGGCGGCCTGACCACGCGCTACCTCGACCGCCGCAGCGGCGCCGAGCTGGCACGGCTGGGCGTGGCACAGCGCTACCGGCTCGCCGACCAGCGCATCACCGCCGACGGCGACACGGCCACCAGCCGCTTCTCGGACGTGCTGGTGCAAGGCTCCATCACCGCCATCCCGAACTGGACGCTCGACAGCTCGCTGCAGTTCAACCCCGACTCCGACCGCGTGGTGCGCACCATCACCAGCGTGCGCTACGCCCCCGGGCCCCTGCGCACGCTCTACGCCAGCCACCGGCTCAAGCGCGGCGCCAGCGAGCAGCTCGCACTCGGCTGGCAGTGGCCGATCGACGGACTGCTGACCCCGCTGGCCCGGCTGGTCGACGGGCAGGCCGTGCGCAGCAGCCGTGCCGATGCCACCGCGTGCGAAGGGCGCCTGTATGGCGTCGGCGCACTCGACTACAGCCTGAAGGACCGGCGCATCAGCGGTGCCATCGTCGGCTTCGAATACGATGCCGGCTGCTGGATCGGTCGCGTGGTGGCCCGGCGGCAGTCCACCAGCCTGCAGGCGGCGTCGACACAGCTGATGGTGCAGCTGGAGCTGGTGGGCCTGTCTCGCCTCAATGCAGGCACCAATCCGCTGACGGTCTTGAAGGACAATATCCCCGGCTACCAGTTGCTGCGCGACCCGCGGGCCGCCGGCACATCCGCCACTGCCGACCACCCATCCGCCACCGGCGGTGACACCCACACCCCATGACCGAGCTGCTGACACTGTCCCCCGACGCGCGTGCCGCGCACTCCGCCTCGACGACATGGCGCCACCGTCAGGCACTGGCCGTGGTGTTGCTGGCGGCCAGCCTGTTGCTCCCGTCTCTGGAGGCGCTGGCCCAGTCCGCCCGCCGCAGTGGCGACTACATCGTCGCCGTGGTCAACCAGGAGCTGGTCACCAACAGCGAAGTGCAGCAGCGCCTGCAGCGCGCCGAGCAGGATGCCGCCAGCAGCAACACACGCCTGCCCGACCGCGACACGCTGATGCGCGAACTGCTCGACCAGCTGATCGACGAACGGGCCCAGCTCGGCGCTGCCCGGGACGGCGGCGTGCGGGTGGACGAGGCGGAAATCGACCGCGCCGTCTCCAATGTCGCGGCGCAGAACCAGATCACCGTGGCGCAGCTGCGCGAGCGCCTGCGCAGCGAGGGCCTCGACTACGTCCGTTTCCGCAACACCCTGCGCGACCAGATCCTGCTGGAGCGCATCCGCGAGCGCGAGGTGCAGAGCCGCATCCGCATCACCGACGCCGACATCGAGGGCTGGCTGACCCAGCAGCGCGAGAAGAACGGCGCCGCCACCGAATACAACATCGCCCAGATCCTGCTGTCCGTGCCGGAAAACGCCGCCCCGGCCATCGCCACCCAGCGCCGCCAGCAGGGCGTGGCGCTGCTGCAGCGCCTGCGCTCTGGAGAGGACTTCGCGGCCCTGGTCCGTGAAGCCTCCGATGGCAGCAAGGAGCGCGGCGGCGAGCTGGGCCTGCGCCGCGCCGACAAGCTGCCGGACCTGTTCGTCGAAGCGGTCGGGCCGCTGCGCGTGGGCGAAGTGGCGCCGCAGGTGCTGCGCTCTGGAGCGGGTTTCCATCTGCTCAAGCTGATCGATCGCCGTGAGGCAGCCCTGACGGTGCAGCAGCAGCGCGCGCGCCACATCCTGCTGCGCCCGGGCCCGAAGCTGACGCAGGAGACCATCGTGCGCCGCCTGAGCGGCTACAAGCGCCAGATCGAGGCGGGTACCGCCAAGTTCGAGGACCTGGCCCGTCAGCACTCGGAAGACGGCAGCGCGGCCAATGGCGGCGATCTGGGCTGGGCCTCGCCGGGCCAGTTCGTGCCGGAGTTCGAGCAGGCGCTGTCGATGCTGCGCCCCGGTGCGATCGCCGCTCCGGTGGTGTCGCGCTTCGGCGTGCACCTGATCCAGTTGCTGGAGCGCCGCGAGCAGCGCCTGGATGCGCGCGAACAGCGCGAGATGGCCCGCGCCGCCCTGCGCGAACAGAAGGCCGATGATGCCTACACGGACTGGGCGCGCGAGGTACGCGCCCGTGCCTATGTCGAACTGCGCGACCCGCCCGGTCAGTGATGGCCGGTCAGTGATCCCCACACGAGTCCCACCCCTTTGAAACACATTCCCCGCAAGCGCTTCGGCCAGCATTTCCTCACCGACGGCGCCGTGCTGCTGGCCATCGTGCGGGCCATCGATCCACGGCCCGGCGAGGCGCTGGTCGAGATCGGCCCGGGCATGGGGGCGATGACCGACCCGATCGTCGAACGCTGCGAGCACCTGACGGTGGTCGAACTCGACCGCGATCTGGCCGCCCGGCTGCGCAAGCGCCCCGAGCTGACGGTGATCGAGTCCGACGTGCTGAAAGTCGACTTCCGCGAGGTGGCACGCCTGGCGCGCGCCACCTACGGCGAGGCGCACAAGCTGCGCGTGGTCGGCAACCTGCCCTACAACATCTCCAGCCCGATCCTGTTCCACCTGCTCGACTTCGTCGACGTGGTGGAGGACCAGCACTTCATGCTGCAGAAGGAAGTCGTCGAACGGATGGCGGCCTCGCCGGGCAAGAAGGACTTCGGCCGGCTGTCGGTGATGCTGCAGTGGCGCTACGACATCGAGTCCCTGATCGACGTGCCGCCGGAGTGCTTCGATCCGCCGCCGCGGGTGGATTCGGCCGTCGTGCGCATGACGCCGCTGCGCGATGCGCCTGCGGTGGACGTGGCGCTGCTGGGCGAGCTGGTGGCGGTGGCGTTCTCGCAGCGCCGCAAGATGCTGCGCAACACGCTGGGCCACTGGCTGCACGAGCGCTGTGGCGACGATGTGCCGGCGTTCGATCTGCAGCGCCGCGCCGAAGAGGTGCCGGTGGCCGACTACGTGGCGCTGGTGAGCGCCGTGGGTCAGCGCGACGCCGCACGACAGGCGAAGGCTCCATGAAACAAGCCCGCACAGGGCGGGCTTGTCGGGGGCGTCAGGGACGCCGTGGCATGCAGTCCGAGTTGGTCATGCGGCCGCGAGGGCCGATGTGTCGAACGCGCTGCTCATCACCGGCATGTGCGGCGCAAAAGCAGGCGCAGCGTTCTTGCTCGGTTTCGGTGGCGGCTTCACAGGTTCCGCCGGGGCTCCATCCGCCCGCTCCCATTGCCCTTGGTCCTGGGAGCGGGCTACTGAAAAGAATAGAAACATCGGAAGGGTATCTTCCGTTCTCCCCAGTAGTCAGCGGCATCGCGGAACACGTCGAGCAGCTGCTCGCGGGCCTCGCGGTCGAACTTGGCGTTGTCCGGCAACTGTTCCAGCACCACGACGAAGCCTGCCTGCGCGCCGGACTTGTTGACCAGATCGGTCATACAGTCGTAGAGCGCGTCAAGGTTCTTGCCGAAGTGGGCCGGGAACAGGAACGCCTTGGCAATCGACTCCAGCACTTCCGGTTTGGAAGACGCCTCGGCCAGATTGGCGTAGAGAAAGTGGTGGCCCAGGTCTTGGGCCGCCGACATGAGGTCGTCCACACGGAAGGCGCGGATGGCCTGCACGATGTTCGGACGCACGGTCTGCATAAGCATGGTGGATGGTCCCTTGGGGCTCTCGATCCTCGTCGAAGTCACGGTGCGATGCGGCGAAAGCTCGCGTAGTGGTCCTGCGTGTAATAACAAACATCCGGGGTCGTCGGCTCGCGCCCACCGCAGACAATGCGCCGCGCTCCCCGGGTGCGCGAACCTGCGGTCGGGACGGTGTACTCTCTGTAGTATCCTCGGGTCTCTCGCGGCAGATGCCGTTCGCGATTGCCGAACACCGAGCCGTCCTTGCTCGGATATCGGAACGGTCCTCCGGACAGAATCCGTCGGTGAATGTCAGCAGCCTCCGATGGCAGTTCGGAGAGCCTGACGGACCCGCTCTGCAGACCCACTGCTTCGGGTTCGCTCCGAGCCTGCACCAGTTCCGGCGTTCCGAGCCAAGTGCCCAGCACGACAGCACCCAGCACAACGGCCTTGGTGGCGGCCAAGACGAGCCGCCTGCCCATCCCCCTGACCAGATCTACCACGGGTTTTCCTGAATTCTGAAGGGGGCGATGGTACCGAATCAGGGCGCCAAGCTCAAGGGTTTGCCTCAATTTTCAGCAGAAGATCAGGGCCATCCACACAGCGCACACGCAAGTAAGCGGGTACAAACTCCTGGTGGAGGCCTTGTTGTGCCGACTCGGGTCGGCACGCACGGTGTCTTCAGCGCACCGCGTTGGCGTCCGCCACCGTCAGCGCCGTCATGTTGACGATGCGCCGCACGGTCGCCGACGGCGTCAGCACATGCACAGGCTTGGCGGCCCCCAGCAGCACCGGGCCGATCGCGATGCCCCCGCCCGCGGCGGTCTTCAGCAGGTTGTAGCTGATGTTGGCTGCGTCGATGTTGGGCAGCACCAGCAGATTGGCTTCGCCCTGCAGCGTGCAACGCGGCATCAGTTCGGCGCGGTAGTCGGGATCGAGCGCCGTGTCGCCGTGCATTTCACCGTCCACTTCCAGCCACGGCGCCTGCACACGCAGCAGCGCCAGCGTGTTGCGCATCTTCACCGCCGAGGGCTGGTTGCTGGATCCGAAGTTCGAGTGCGACAGCAGCGCCGCCTTCGGCTTCAGACCGAAGCGGCGCATCTCCTCGGCCGCGAGGATGGTGATCTCGCAGAGCTGCTCGGCGGTCGGATCGTAGTTGACATGGGTGTCGACGAGGAAGACCTGACGGCCAGGCAGCACCAGCCCGTTCATGCAGGCGTAGGTGTTGACCCCCTGGCGGCGGCCGATGACCTGGTCGATGTACTGCAGGTGGTACGACGTGGAACTCCAGGTGCCGCAGATCATGCCGTCCGCCTCGCCGGTGTGCAGCAGCATCGAGGCGATCAGCGTCATGCGCCGGCGCATCTCGATCTTGGCCAGCTGCTCGGTCACGCCCTGGCGGTCGGTCATCGCGTGGTACAGCTCCCAGAAGCGGCGGTAGCGCGCATCGTCGTCGATGTTGACGATCTCGTAGTCGCGGCCTTCCTCCAGGCGCAGACCGAGCTTGTCGATGCGGGTGCGGATGACGCTGCCGCGGCCGACCAGCACCGGGAACGCCAGACCTTCATCCACCACCACCTGCACCGCACGCAGCACGCGGCGGTCTTCGCCCTCGGCATAGGCCACGCGGCGGGCCTTGGCGCGCTTGGCCACGGCGTAGATCGGCTTCATCACCGTGCCGGCGGCGTAGACGAAGGCCCGCAGCTTCTCGACATAGGCGTCCATGTCGGCGATCGGGCGCGAGGCCACGCCGCACTCGACCGCGGCCCGGGCCACCGCCGGCGCGATCTGCATCATCAGGCGCGGGTCGAACGGCTTCGGGATCAGGTACTCGGGGCCGAACGACAGCGTCGCGCCACCGTAGGCCGCCGCGACCACGTCGTTCTGCTCCGCCTGCGCCAGCTCGGCGATGGCGCGCACCGCGGCGATCTCCATTTCATCGGTGATCGTCGTCGCGCCGCAGTCCAGCGCGCCACGGAAGATGTAGGGGAAGCACAGGACGTTGTTGACCTGGTTCGGGTAGTCGGTGCGGCCGGTGGCCATGATGGCGTCGTCGCGCACCGCCTTGACCTCCTCCGGCATGATCTCCGGCGTCGGGTTGGCCAGCGCGAAGATCAGCGGATTCGCCGCCATCGTCGCCACCATGTCAGCCTTGAGCACGCCGCCCGCCGACAGGCCCAGGAAGATGTCCGCGCCGACGATGGCCTCGCGCAGCGTGCGCTGCTCGGTCACCTGCGCGAACTCGGCCTTGTCCGGGTCCATCAGCTCGGTGCGCCCCTGGTAGACCACGCCCACGAGGTCCGTCACCCAGATGTTCTCGCGCGGCAGGCCCATCTTGACCAGCAGGTTCAGGCACGCCAGCGCCGCCGCCCCCGCGCCCGAGGACACCAGCTTGACCTGCTTGATGTCCTTGCCATTGACCTTCAGCCCGTTGAGCAGGGCGGCGCCGACGACGATCGCCGTGCCGTGCTGGTCGTCGTGGAACACGGGGATCTTCATGCGCTCGCGCAGCTTGCGCTCAACGTAGAAGCAGTCCGGCGCCTTGATGTCTTCGAGGTTGATGCCCCCGAAGGTCGGCTCCAGCGCGGCGATGATGTCCACCAGCTTGTCGAGGTTGTTCTCGGCGATCTCCAGGTCGAACACGTCGATGCCGGCGAACTTCTTGAACAGCACCGCCTTGCCTTCCATCACCGGCTTGGACGCCAGCGGCCCGATGTTGCCCAGGCCCAGCACCGCAGTCCCGTTGGTCACCACGGCGACCAGGTTGCCGCGCGAGGTGTAGCGGAACGCATTCGCCGGGTCATCGACGATCTCCTCGCAGGCGGCAGCCACGCCCGGCGAATACGCCAGCGCCAGATCGCGCTGGTTGACGAGCTGCTTGGTCGGCGCGATGGCGATCTTGCCCGGTGTCGGGAACTCGTGGTATTCGAGTGCCGCGCGGCGCAGTTCGGCTTGTTTCTGTTCGGAGGTGGTCATGGGCTGGGAGTGCGAGATCGGCAAACGATCGGCTGGAGGCCGGGCTGGCGATTGTAGGAAGGCGGCAGACCCTTTGTGCGCTCGTGGCTACCCTGTCGCGACATGGGGCCATGCACGTCTGACATGGCTGGACATGGTCGGCCGGAACGCAGGCTCTGTCATGCGCGAAACTGCGTAGCACCCGCCGCCGCCTGCGCTCGATACTGGCGCCATGCCGTCGTCCGCCGTCCCGCCTCCGCCGCCCTCCTCGCCGACTGCCCTGTCGGCGCTGCTGGCCAATGTCTCGCGGCGCTGGCAGGGCACGCCCCTGTGGATCGCGCTGGTCGCGCTGGTGATCACGGTCCAGGCTGCGCTGCTCTGGCTCACCTGGCAGCAGGAACAGAGCCAGCGCCAGGAAGAGGTGGATGCTGCGGCCGTGGCAGTCTCAGCGGACGTGCGCCAGCGCCTGCTGGACAACGCCCAGGCCATGCAGCGTCTGCTGTGGGAGCAGGGGCGCCCGGACTCCTGGCTGACCCAGGCCGCCCAGCTCCTGCGGGAGCGGCCCGAATTGCTGCGCGTCGAGCGTCGGGCGGCCGACTTTTCCGTGGTGGATGTCGTCGTCTCGGCCATCCACCCGGCGCAGTTCCAGGCCATTCCACGCAGCGGCATGTCGGTCGATGCGGAGATCGCCTGTGCCTATGCGCGCCGCTTTGCCTCGCCGTCCTACTCGCGCACCTATTTCCTGCCGAATCCGAACGGCCTGGGGCTGGAGGTGGTCGACCTGTGCATTCCACTGACCCAGGAGAGCAACGCCGCCGACGCGGTGGTGGTCACGCTGGGGCTGTCGGACCTGCTGCGGGTGGCGATTCCGGCGGAACTGGTGCGCCGCCACGAAGTGCTGCTGGTGGAAGCCGACGGCACCCGGCTGGCCCGGACCGGCTCGCGACGGGGCGCCGGCGTGTTCATTGCCGACCGGCTGGTCGACGTCTCGGGCTTCACGGCGGTGGTGCGGCTGAACAGCCTGCAGGGCGTCCCGCGGCTGATTCCGAACCTGAGTGCAGCGCTGGCGGTGCTGCTGTCGGTGGCCCTCGGTGTCGTGATCCTGCTGCTGGTGCACGACATGCGCCGGCGCTCGGCCGCCGAGCAGGCACTGGCCGAGGCCCTGACCTTCCGCAAGGCCATGGAGGACTCGCTGGTCACCGGCCTGCGCGCCCGCACCCCCGACGGCCGCATCACCTATGTCAACCCCGCCTTCTGCCAGATGGTCGGCTACGAGGCCGACGAGCTGCTGCAGGCCGTGACCCCGCCCTACTGGCCCCCCGAGATGGCCGCGCTCTACACCGAGCGCCAGCGCGAGCGCAACGCCGGCAACGCCCCGCCACGCGAGGGCCACGAGACCGTGTTCATGCGCCGCGATGGCGAGCGCTTCCCGGTGCTGATCTTCGAAGCGCCGCTGGTCGACGCCCGCGGCCGCCCGAACGGCTGGATGAGCACCGTGCTCGACGTCAGCGCCCAACGCCGCATGGAGGAACTCTCGCGCCAGCAGCAGGACAAGCTCCAGGCGGCGGCCCGGCTGGCGACGATGGGCGAGATGGCCACCCTGCTCAGCCACGAGCTGAACCAGCCGCTGGCCGCCATCGCCAGCTACGCCACCGGCAGCCTCAACCTGATGCCCGAGACGCCGGACGACCCGCCCGCCGACCTCGACACCCAGTTGATGATCCGCCAGGCCGTGGCCCGCATCGCCGAGCAGGCCGAACGCGCCGGCCGCGTGATCCGCAGCGTGCACCAGTTCGTGCGCCGGCGCGAGCGGCTGCGCGAAAACGTGCGGGCGGGCGAGCTGATCGAGGCCGTGCTGCCGCTGGTGCGTCTGACCGCGCGGCGCAGCAACACCCGCATCGAGGTCGATGTGCCCGAGCCGCCGCCGCGGGTGTCCTGCGACCGGACGATGGTGGAGCAGGTGCTGCTCAATCTGGCGCGCAACGGCATCCAGGCCATGGAAGAGGACGACACCCTGCCGCTGAACGAGCGCATGCTGCGGCTGGAGGTGCGCCAGACCAGCGAGCGCTGGATCAGCTTCGGCCTGACCGACCACGGCCCCGGCATTCCCGACGCGGTGGCACGCCAGCTCTTCACGCCATTCTTCAGCACCAAGCCCGAAGGCATGGGCATCGGGCTGGCGATGTGCCGCACCGTGATCGAGCAGCACGGCGGCGCGCTCGACTTCAGCCCCGGCCCGGATGGCCGCGGCACCACGTTCCGGTTTACGCTCCCGTCTTCGTCGCCGGTTCCGCCGCCCCCCACCGCCCCCATCCCGAGCCCCCCGCCATGACTGCACGCGTCCAGACCCAGAGTGGCACGGTCTTCGTCGTCGACGACGAGGAAGTGTTGCGCGATGCCCTGTCCTGGCTGCTGCGCTCGCGCCGGCTGCTGCCGCGGGCCTATGCCTCGGCCGACGAGTTCTGGACCGCGATCGAGAAACACGACGTGCGCCCCGACTCGCCCGCCTGCCTGCTGCTGGACATGCGCATGCCCGGCATGAACGGCATGGCCTTGTTCGAGCGGCTGATCGAGCGCGGCTGGCTCGACGTGCTGCCGGTGATCTTCCTGACCGGCCACGCCGACGTGGCAACCGCCGTGCTGGCGGTCAAGCGCGGCGCCTTCGACTTCGTCGAGAAACCGTTCTCGGACAATGCGCTGGTCGACCGCGTGGTGGAAGCCCTCGGCCGCAGCGAACAAGCCCTGGCCCGGCTGCGCGAACGCGAAGTCCTGCGCCGCCATCTGGCCGACCTCACCGAGCGCGAGCTGGAGGTGATGCGCCTGGTGACCGCCGGGCGCGCCAACAAGCAGATCGCCGACACCCTCGACATCAGCGTGCGCACCGTGGAAGTCCACCGCGCGCGGGTGTTCGACAAGATGGACGTGAAATCGGCGGTCGAGCTGGCCAATGTGCTGCGCGGCGCCGGACTCGACTGACACACCAGAACTGCACGGAAGAAAGCCACCACATCCCCATGGCCCTCGGAGAATTCGACCTCATCGCCCGCCACTTCACGCGCCCCGCCCGGCGCAATCCACTCGGCGTCGGCGACGACTGCGCGCTGATCGCCCCCGCACCCGGCATGCAGCTCGCGGTGTCGAGCGACATGCTGGTGGAGGGCCGGCATTTCCTGTCCACCGTGGCACCCGAGCGGCTCGGCCACAAGGCGCTGGCGGTGAACCTGTCGGACCTGGCCGCGTGTGGCGCCCGGCCGCTGGCCTACACGCTGGCGCTGGCGCTGCCCCGGGCCGACGACACCTTCCTCGCCGGCCTGGCCCGCGGCCTGCACGCCCTGGCCGACCGCCACGACCTCGACCTCGTCGGTGGCGACACGACCGCCGGGCCGCTGAACCTGTGCCTCACCATCTTCGGCGAAGTGCCGGCCAGCGCCGCGCTGCTGCGCAGTGGTGCGCGACCGGGGGATGAACTCTGGGTCAGCCATCCGCTCGGCGAAGACGAACCCGGATGGCTCGGCGACGCCCGGCTGGCGCTGGAGGTCTTCCGCGGCACGCCGGGCCTGCAGGTGCCGGGCGCGGCCTTCGACCACCTGCGGCTGGCGATGGAATGCCCCGAGCCGCGGGTCGCGCTCGGACTGGCGCTGCGCGGCGTGGCGACGAGCGCGATCGACGTGTCAGATGGCCTGCTCGGCGATCTGCAGCACGTGCTACGCCGCTCGGGCGCAGACGGCCGCGCGCTCGGCGTGGTCCTCGACGCCGACGCCCTGCCCCGCAGCCCGCTGATGCGCCTGCAGACCACCGCGCTGCAGCACGAATGCCTGCTCGCCGGCGGCGACGACTACGAGCTGCTGTTCACCGCCGCGCCTGCCGACCACGGCGCCGTCCTGACCGCCGGGGAACGCAGCGCCACCGGCGTGCGCTGCATCGGCCGCATCACCACTGAGAGCGGCACCACAGTCCACGACCGCCACGGCCACCGCGTCGCCACGCCCTGGGCGTCGTTCGACCATTTCCGCAGCTGATGCCGAGAGCCTCCATGAACGTCCCCGTCGATGACGTGACCGATGTCGAAACCCCGCCCGCCCCGAAGCGGCGTGTCGGCCCGCGGTTCCTGCTGAGCCACCCGGCGCACTTTCTGGCGCTGGGCGGCGGCAGTGGCCTGAGCCCGGTCGCGCCGGGCACGGCGGGCACGCTGTGGGCCTGGGTGGCGTTTGCGGTGCTGAATGTCTGGCTCGACAGCGCGGGCTGGGGCTGGACATTGCTCGGCGGCTTCTTCGTCGGCTGGTGGGCCTGCACGGTCGCCGCCACCAACGCCGGCATCGCCGACCCGGGCTTCATCGTGTGGGACGAGGTGCTGGCCTTCTGGCTGATCCTGTGGGTGCTGACGCCAGCGAGCTTCGGGCTGCAGCTCATCGCCTTTGCGCTGTTCCGCTACTTCGATGCTGCCAAGCCCGGCCCCGTGCGCTGGGCCGACCAGCGCTTCAAGGGCGGAGGCTGGCGTGGCGGCTTCGGCATCCTGTTCGACGATCTGGTCGCCGCCGGCTGCACGCTGTTCACCCTCGCCGTCGGCACGGCACTCGCCCGCCTTGTACCGGGAGCCCTCTGATGTCCGATCTCCACACCGACCGCACCGACCACACCGACCATGTGGTCCACCGCCTCGCCGACCTGCTGCGCCCGTCCGGCTGGCACCTGGCCACCGCCGAGAGCTGCACCGGCGGCATGATCGCCGCCGCCTGCACCGATCTGGCCGGGTCGAGTGACTGGTTCGACCGCGGCTTCGTCACCTACAGCAATGCCGCCAAGTCGGAGATGCTCGGCGTGGACCCGGCGCTGATCGCCCGCGACGGTGCCGTCAGCGAATCCGTCGCCCACGCGATGGCCGCGGGCGCCCAGCGCGAGGCGGGGGTCGAAGTGGCCGTGGCGGTCACCGGCATCGCCGGACCGGGCGGCGGCAGCGAGGCCAAGCCGGTCGGCACCGTCTGGTTCGCCTGGGCGCTGCCGGGCTGGATCTGGACGGAATGCCGCCACTTCGAGGGCGACCGCGCCGCCGTGCGTGCCCAGACCCGCGACCATGCGCTGGCGGTGCTGGTGTCGGCGCTGCAGGCCATGCCGTGAGCGCCACGCCGGGACCGATCGCGCTGGCCTGCCGCTTCGACGCGCAGGAATGGGCCGAATGGCGGCCTGCGCTCGCCGCCGCATTGCCTGGCGACACGCTGGTGCGCGCCGGCGATCCGGACCACGACCCGGCCACGGTCGAGATCGCCATCGTCGCCAACCCGCCCGCCGGCGCGCTGCAGCGCTACCCGCGGCTGCGGCTGGTGCAGTCGCTGTGGGCCGGGGTCGACAAGCTGCTGGCCGATCCGACGCTGCCTGCCGACCTGCCAATCGTGCGCATGGTCGATCCGGCCATGAACGCCGCGATGGCGGAGACAGCGCTGTGGGCGGTGCTGATGCTGCACCGCGGTTTCCATGTCTACGCCCGCCAGCAGCGCGAGGGTGTCTGGCAGCCGCAGGCCCAGCGCCGCGCCGACGCGGTGCAGGTCGGCGTACTCGGGCAGGGCCAGATGGGCGGCGAGGTCAGCCGGCGGCTGCGGATGCTGGGTTACCGGGTCAGCGGCTGGCGGCGCGGCGAGCCGCTCGGCCCGGTGCTGGCCAGCAGCGAGATCCTGGTCAACCTGCTGCCACTGACGCCGCACACCCGCGGCCTGATCGATGCGGCCGTGCTGCGGCAACTGCCGCGCGGCGCGGCGCTGGTGAACCTGGCCCGTGGCGCGCATGTGGTGGACGCCGACCTGCTGGCCGCGCTCGACGATGGCCAACTCGGCCATGCCGTGCTCGACGTGTTCCACCAGGAGCCGCTGCCGGCCGGTCACCGCTTCTGGACCCATCCCGCCGTCACCGTGCTGCCGCATGTCGCGGCGCAGACCGATGCGCACTCGGCCGCCCGGATCGTGGCGCAGAACCTGGCGGCCTGGCGCCGCGGCGAAGCGCTGGTGCATCAGGTCGACCGACGCGCGGGCTACTGATCCACAGCCGCCATCGCCGCGGCCCGCGTCCGAGGTTCAGAGCATCTCGGCGAAGTCGGTGTCGACGTGCAGCGCGTCGTCCGACGGCGAGCGCCAGCGCCCGACCCAGCCGAGGAACTCGTCCGCCGGCATCGGCCGCCCGATGCCGTAGCCCTGGCCCTCGTCACAGCCCAGCCGCGCCAGCAATGCCCAGGCCTTGTCGGTCTCCACGCCCTCGGCCACCACGGTCAGCCCGAGGTTGTGCGCCAGTCCGATGGTGGATTGCACGATGCGCGCGTCGTCCAGATCGCGCTCCATGTTGGTGACGAAGCTGCGGTCGATCTTCAGCTCGTCCACCGGCAGCCGCTTCAGGTAGGCCAGCGAGGAATAGCCGGTGCCGAAATCGTCGATCGACAGGCGCACGCCCAGTTCGTGCAGCTTCTGCAGCGTCTGCAGCGCGCGGGCAGGGTCGTCCATGATCGCGCTCTCGGTGATCTCCAGGCACAGCCGTGCCGCCGAGACGCGGTGCCGGTCCAGCAGCTGGCGCACACGGTCCGCCAACTCCGGGTCGAGCAGGTCGCGGGTCGAGAGGTTGATGCTGAGCTTCATCACCAGGCCGGCGTCCTGCCAGTCCTGCAGCGTCTGCACGCCGGCCGCCAGCATCCAGGTGGTGATCTGGCGGATGAAGCCGGTCTGCTCCGCAAAGGGGATGAACTGCATCGGCGGCACCAGCCCGCGCTGCGGATGGTGCCAGCGCACCAGCGCCTCGCCGCCGAGCACCCGGCCGGATTTCAGGTCCACCTTGGGCTGCACGAACAGGCGCAGCTCCCGCTGGTCGATGGCCTGGCGCAGTTCGCTCAGCAGCGACAGCGAGGCGCTGCTGCGGGTGTCCATCGAGGCGTCGTAGGCCAGCACGCCCAGCTGGCGGCGCTTGGCGGCGTACATCGCCACCTCGACCAGGCCGAGCAGGATCTTCGGGTCGGTTGCATGTTCGGGCGCGAAGGCGATGCCCAGACTGGCACTGAGGTCGATGGTGTGCTCGTCCAGCCGCATCGGCAGGTCCAGCACGGCCAGCAGCGCACGCGCCACCTCGCAGGCCTGCTCCAGCCCGTCGCTGGGCAGCAGCAGACCGAACTCGTCCCCACTCAGACGGGCGAGCACCACCTCCGGACGGCGACAGCAGCCGGTCAGGCGCTGCGCCACCTCGCACAGCAGCCGGTCCCCGAGCTGGTGGCCGAGCACGTCGTTGACATGCTTGAAGCGGTCGAGGTCGAGCATCATCACCGCCACCGGCGCCACCACGCCGGCGGCGTCCGGCTGCAGGCGCTCGCGCAGCACCTCGACGAACCGGGCGCGGTTGGGCAAGCCGGTCAGCGTATCCTGGTAGGCCAGCCGGGTGATGGTCTGCGTGCGCTGCTGCACGGCCAGACGGGTCGACTCGAACGCTTGTGCCAGCTGCACCAGCTCGTCGCCCACCACCCGCTCGTCGGGCACGCGCACGGGGGTGTCGTAGTCGGCGCTGCGCAGGCGCTCGGCCGCGCGCCGCAGCCCGCGGATCGGCCGGCTCAGGCGCCGCGCCGTCATGGCCCCGCCGACGGTGAACACCAACACCCCCAGCACGGTGAGCAGCAGCAAGGTGAGCTGCAGCCGCTCGAACGGCGCCACCGCCGCGTCCACCGAATGCGCCAGCACCAGCCGCAGGGGCGGCGCCGTGCCGGCAGTGACCACCCCCGTGTCGAGGATGAACTCGCAGCTCCGCCAGCGCGCATCGGCTTCGCGCAACTCGCGGCCGCAGGGGGGCGCTGTCGCCGGGTGCGCCGCCAGGGCCTCGCCCGCATCCACGAATGTCGTCAGCAGGGTGCGGTTCGGTGAGCCATGGTGCAGCACGGCCCCCCGCAGCCCGGTGATGGCGGCCAGCTGCTGCAGCACCGACTGGTCAAGCACGAAGCCCATCACCACCCAGCCCACTGTGCGCGGCGCCCGCACCGGCACCGCCACCAGCTGGTAGGCGCGGCCCTCGATCAGCGTCAGCCGGGCATGCTGCACGGGCGTGTTGCCCGGAGATCCGGCCATCGCCGCCAGCCGTGCCCCGGGCAGCAGCGTGGACACGCGGTCCACATGGAGTCCGGTCGCGGCCACTGGCCGCCAGACCGGGTCGGTGTAGACCACCAGCGAGGCGCCGATGCGCCGACCGTGGTTCTCCAATGCATCGCCCAGCGTGGCCACATCGCGGCTGTTCACCGCCGAGCGGAAACCGAAATCGGCCGCCAGCAGCGCCGCCGCCTCGGACAGGCGCTCGGCGCGCTGCTCCAGCAAGCGGGTGAACACGCGCTGGCCGGTCTGCAGATCATTGTCGATCGCGCGCGTGGCGCTCTGCCCGATTGCACCGTTCACCAGCATCAGGCTGATGCCCTGCACCAGCAGCAGCAGCAGCAGGAAGGGGCCGACGATGCGCCGCTCCAGCCCGCTCAGGCGCCAGCCCGACAGCCTGGCCACCAGTCCGTTCATGGCGTCCCCACCGGCAGCGACACGACCACGGCCGGCGCACCGGCCGCGCCCACCGTCAGCGTGCGGGACTGCAGATCGGTGCCTTCGCGCATCTGGGGATGCCAGGTGCGCAGGCGGTGTGTGCCAGCGGGCAGGTCCAGCACCAGCTGCCCGCCCGCATCCGTGCGGCCGAACAGCGGCGTGTCGACCACCACGACCGTGCCGATCATCTGGTCATGGATGTTGCACCCGAGCGTGACCACACCCGCACGGTCGAACAGCACGGGGCTCGACGGCCGACCGTTGTAGAGCTTCAGCTCGAAGGTCTTGGCCGGCGAGAAGGAATAGACGTGGTGGCGCACGGTGTCGAGATTGGGAAAATCGACCGCGGTGCCGGTCTGCACCACCAGCAGGCCGGGCTCGAAGGTGCGCTGGCGCTGGCTGATCTCGGCGCGCACGCCGGGCGCGGCCGTCCGGGCCACGCCGCCCACCTCGACCGCGACCACCGCCCCGGCCAATGCCTTGCCGGCCGGATCCCGGACCTGCACCGCGACACTCGCCGCCTGCGCCCCACCCGACAGACACAGCCCCCACACCAGGGCCAGCATCGGCGCCTGTCTCATGGCGGGCACCTGGGCTGCAACGGAAACCGGGATGTGCACATGCTGGTGGGGTCTGGGGGTACGGGCCGACCGGCCGTCGAAGGAAATTCCCGACCATCATGGCGCACAGACGCTCGGCGGCAAGCCGCAAAAACTGGGCAAAAACGGGCGGTTCCCGGGCGTTCCACCCGATTGGCAGAGGGACTGCATGGACCGGGGCGGGGAAGCCCGCCCGTCTCAGGCCGACAGCGCCAGCCGCGGCCCCTTGCGCTGCACCGCCTGCACCGTCAGCAGCACCAGCCGCCGCAGCGCCGCCCACGGCTCGGCCGGCCACAGCGGATCGGGCACGCCCTTGACGATGCCGTCCACCGTGTGCGCGGCGGCCACCAGCGCGGTGAGCGTGGCGGCGTCGAGCTGCGGCACGACGCGCTCGAACAGCTTTTCCTTCACGCCCCAGACCCGCGCGTCGCGCAGGGCCAGCGGCAGCGGCTTGCCCTGCAGCGTGGCGGCGTGGACCCGCTGCAGCCCGCGCAGGTCATCGGCCAGCGTCCAGTGGACCAGCACCGCCGCCTCGCCCTCCGCCTCCAGCCCGTCGAGCATGCGCAATGCGCGGGCCACCTGCCCCGCCAGCACCGCCTCGCCGAGCTTGAACACGTCGTAGCGTGCCACGTTGAGCACGGCCGACTCGATCTGCTCACGGCGCAGCACAGCCGGCGGGCCGCGCAAGTCGGCCGGGGCGTGCAGCAGCGCCAGCTTGCTGATCTCCTGGTGCGCGGCGAGCAGGTTGCCCTCGATGCGGTCGGCGAAGAAGGCCAGCGCGTGCTGCCCCGCCTCGCCATCCTCGATGCGCAGGCCCTGCGCGGCCAGCCGCTGCGCGATCCACTGCGGCAGCGCGCGGCGCTCCACCGGGTCGATGCGAATGCTCAAGCCGGCGCCGTCCAGCGCGGTGAACCACGCGCTGGTCTGCTGCGTGCGGTCGAGCTTGGGCAGCAGGATGAGCGTCAGGTTGTCCTCGGACAGCGTCTCGACATAGCGCTGCAATGCCTCGGAGCCATCCTTGCCCGGCTTGCCCGACGGAATGCGGATCTCGATCAGGCGCCGGTCGGCGAACAGGCTCAGCGCGCTGGCCTCGCCGAGCAGGCCGGACCAGTCGAAATGCGCCCCGGCAACGGTGTGGACGCTGCGCTCGCTGTAGCCGGCGGCGCGGGCGGCGGCGCGGATCGCATCCGCCGCTTCCTGCACCAGCAGCGGCTCGTCGCCATGGACGACATAGAGCGGGCGCAGGCCCTTGGCGAGGGCGGCGGGGAGTTGGTCGGCGCGGAGTTGCATGGAAGGAGGCTCGGAAGGCTCGACCGCGTCAACCCGGCGTCAATGCTGCCAGCCGCCGCAGCACCTGCGCCGCCAGGTCCGTGTGCATCGAGCGGAACAGCAGCGCGATCTCCTGCTCCTTGGCCAGCGCGGTGGTTTCGCTGTAGCTCACGTCGCGGGTCAGCATCAGCTCGGTCGGGGCGATCCGCTCGGCGCCGGCCGGCGTGCGGGCCTTGAAGCGCAGCCGCGCCCGCAGCGTCAGCTCGCGCACCTGCCCGGTCGCGGTGGAGGCGGCCACCACCTGCTCCCGCGCGTCCTCCAGCACCTCCAGCACCACATCCGCCTCGGCGGCGGTCTCGGTCAGCACCACGCCGGGGCTGGCGCGCAGTTGCCGGCGCAGCTCGTCGCCCATCGGCGAATAGGCGTCGAAGCCGGCGAGGAAGACGCGCTTCAACTGCAGCTCCGGCGGGCGGCGCAGCTGGAAGCCGCAGCCCGCCAGCGCCGAGACCGTCACCGCCAGCACGACCAGCCGCCGCCGCATCACGCCCCCCTCCCGTCATGCCCGCGCACGCGGGCACCCACGCACGCCACCACCGGCATTGCGGCGGGTGGGTTCCCGCTTTCGCGGGAATGACGGGGCGCGGGGGTGTCGGCCATGTCAGACCACCACGTTCACGAGACGACCAGGCACGACGATGATCTTCTTCGGCGGCTTGCCCTCGGCGAACTTCGCCACCTCGGCGCTGGCCGCTGCCACGGCTTCGATCGCCGCCTTGTCGGCGCCGGCCGGCACCTTGATCGAGCCGCGCGTCTTGCCGTTGACCTGCAGCACGAGTTCGATCTCGTCCTGCACCAGCGCTGCCTCGTCCACCGGCGGCCACGGCGCGTCGAGCAGGTCGCCCAGCCGTGCCGAGAAGCCCAGCGTGCGCCAGAGGCTGAAGGTCAGGTGCGGACAGGCCGGGTAGAGCATGCGCAGCAGCAGCGACACCCCTTCGCACAGCACGGCGTGGTCGCCTGCGCTGCCATCGGTCTTGAACGCTTCGAGCGCGTTGAGCACCTTCATGCAGCCGGACACCACGGTGTTGTACTGCATGCGCTCATAGTCATGGCTGACCTGGCGCAGCGCCAGATGCAGCTCCCGGCGCAGCGTCTTCGCCTCGCCGCGCAGCGCCGCGCCGCTGAGGTCGCCGCCCGTCGCGGCGCAGAGTGCCGCCTCGTGCTTCGCCGCAAAGCCCCACACGCGCTTCAGGAAGCGGTGCGCGCCCTCGACGCCCGAGTCGTTCCACTCCAGCGTCTGCTCCGGCGGGCTGGCGAACATCACGAACAGCCGGGCCGTGTCGGCGCCGTATTGGTTGATGAGATCCTGCGGATCGACGCCGTTGTTCTTCGACTTGGACATCGTGCCCACGCCGCCGTAGTCCACCGCCGAGCCGTCGGACTTCAGCTTGGCGCCGATGACGGTCTTGCCGCCCGCGTCGAAGACATTCTCGACCTCGTGCGGCCAGAAATACTCGATGCCGCCCTTGTCGGTGCGGCGCGAGTAGATGTGGTTGAGCACCATGCCCTGCGTCAGCAGCTTGGTGAACGGCTCGTTGACCTTCACCAGCTTCAGGTCGCGCATCACCTTGGTCCAGAAGCGGGCGTAGAGCAGGTGCAGGATCGCGTGCTCGATGCCGCCGATGTACTGGTCCATCGGCATCCAGTAGTCGGTGCCTGCGGCGACCATCTGGTCCGGGTTGCGCGCGTCGCAGTAGCGCATGAAGTACCACGACGAGTCCACGAAGGTGTCCATCGTGTCCGTCTCGCGCTGCGCCGGCTTGCCGCAGCACGGGCAGGCGACGTTCAGGAAGTCGGTGCGTTTCTTCAGCGGGTTGCCCGAGCCATCCGGCACGCAGTCGATCGGCAGCACGACCGGCAGATCCTTCTCGGGCACCGGCACCGCGCCGCAGTCGTCGCAGTGGATGATCGGGATCGGCGTGCCCCAGTAGCGCTGGCGGCTGATGCCCCAGTCGCGCAGGCGCCAGGTGGTCTTCTTCTCGCCGAGGCCCTTGGCGCCGACGAGTTCGGCCACCTTGGAGACCGCCTCCTTGCACGGCAGCCCGTCCAGCACGCCCGAGTTGACGCACACGGCGCGCTGCTTGTCGCCGTACCAGTCGGCCCAGGCGTCGAGCGAGAACACCTCGTCGCCGGCCTTCACGACCTGCTTGATCTCGATGCCGTACTTCTTGGCAAACGCAAAATCGCGCTCGTCATGCGCCGGCACGCCCATCACGGCGCCGTCGCCGTAGCTCATCAGCACGTAGTTGCCGATCCAGACCTCGACCTGCGCGCCGGTCAGCGGGTGCGTGACGAACAGGCCCGTGGGCATGCCCTTCTTTTCCTGCGTGGCGAGTTCGGCTTCGGTCGTGCCGCCCTGGGCGCATTCGGCGATGAAGGCGGCCAGCGCCGGGTTCGTCGCAGCGGCGTGTGCGGCCAGCGGGTGCTCCGGCGCCACGGCGCAGAAGGTCACGCCCATGATCGTGTCGGCGCGCGTCGTGAAGACATACAGCCGGCCGCCCTGGATCAGCGCCCCATCGGCGCCCGCGATCTCGTGCGGGAAGGCGAAGCGCACGCCCTCGCTCTTGCCGATCCAGTTTTCCTGCATCAGCCGCACGCGCTCGGGCCAGCCGCTGAGGTAGTTCGGGTCTTCCGGGTTGGCGACCGCGCCGAGCAGCTCGTCGGCGTACTGGACGATGTTCAGGTAGTAGCCGGGGATCTCGCGCTTCTCGACCACCGCGCCCGAGCGCCAGCCCTTGCCGTCGATCACCTGCTCGTTGGCCAGCACGGTCATGTCCACCGGATCCCAGTTGACAACCTGCGTGCGGCGCTCGGCGATGCCGGCCTCCAGCATCTTCAGGAACAGCCACTGGTTCCACTTGTAGTACTCGGGGTCGCAGGTGGCGACCTCGCGCGACCAGTCGATCGCCAGCCCCATCGCCTGCATCTGGGTCTTCATGTAGGCGATGTTCTCGCGTGTCCACTTCTCGGGCGGCACGGCGTTCTTCAGCGCGGCGTTCTCCGCCGGCAGCCCGAAGGCGTCCCAGCCCATCGGCATCAGGACGTTGTAGCCCTTCATGCGCAGCTGACGGGTCAGCATGTCGTTGATGGTGTAGTTGCGCACATGGCCCATGTGCAGCTTGCCCGACGGGTACGGCAGCATCGAGCAGGCGTAGAACTTCGGCTTCGTCTGGTCTTCGGTGACGCGGTAGGCCTCGGCGGCGCGCCAGGCGGTCTGGGCGGCGGATTCGATGGCGGTGGGGTCGTAGCGGTCGGGGAGGCTCATGGCGGCGCGGAACTCGTGGACTGGCGGCGGGCGAGGACGCCCAATCCACGGATTATCGCGTGCCAGGCTTGGCGCTCCGGGACACCTTCGCTGGCCGCGGTGTCCGGGGCTTCGGCACGGGCAAGGCCTCGCAGGTCACCAGCAGCAGCCGCGCCAGCGCCTCGCGCTCGTCGATCAGGTCCGACGCCAGGAAGTATGGCTTCGCGCTCGGAAACGGCAGCCCCATCGCGGCCTGCGGCCCGAGCAGCGCGCGGCCTGCGTCGGTCGGCTTGACGAAGAGCTGGTTGTCGCAGACCAGCGCGACGACCTTGGCGTCCAGGTAGAGCGCGTACTCGCCGAACATCTTGCGGTGCGAGAAGGCGCCGAAGCCGTGGAGCTGGTCGGCGAGGTGGTCGATGAAGGTGCGGTCGGTGGACATGGTCTTGAGAGGCGTCACGGTGCAGCGAGATGTCGAAGGAAGAACTTCGCCACTGCTTCGTTCAACGCGGGGACTTGTCTGGCTCGATCAAATCCAGAGGGCTTTGTTGCACAACCCACCCCGCCGGCCGATGGTCGAGCGGTGAGGTAGGCTGACAGGATGAGCAAGCCGACCAAGCAGAAGTACGTTACGAAGAACTGGGCGCCGTACACGAAGGCGCTGAGGGCGCGGGGCTCGCTGACGATGTGGCTGGACCGGGACATGGCGTGGCAGGCCGCACCGGTCAGCGGCAAGCCGGGGCGACCGGCGATGTACAGCGACGCGGCGGTGCAGTGCTGCCTGACGATGAAGGTGCTGTTCGGACTGGCGCTGCGCCAGACGCAGGGGTTCGTGCAGAGCGTGCTGGGGCTGTCGGGGCTGGAGTGGCAGGCGCCGGACTACAGCACGATGAGCCGCCGGGAGAAGCGGCTGACGGTGGAGATCAAGGCCAGGCCGAGCCGGGGCGGGCTGCACCTGCTGGTGGACTCGACGGGCATCAAGATGCTGGGCGAAGGCGAGTGGAAGACCAAGAAGCACGGGGCGGAGTACCGCAGGCAGTGGCGCAAGGTTCACCTGGGGATCGACGCCCAGACGCTGGAGATCCGGGCGATCGAGGTGACGGACAACGGCGTGGGTGACGCACCGATGCTGCCGGAACTGCTCGGGCAGATTCCGGCAGAGGAGGTGGTGCTGTCGGTGAGCGGGGACGGGGCGTATGACACGCAGGGCTGCCACGACGCGATCGCCGAACGAGGGGCCGAAGCGGTGATACCGACGCGCAAGAACGCCCAGCCGTGGAAGGCCAAGCGCCCGGGGGCGGCAGCACGCAACGAGATACTGCGGGCGACGAACCGGCTGGGCCGGGGGATCTGGAAGAAGTGGAGCGGCTATCACCGGCGCTCGCTGGTGGAGACGAAGATGCGCTGCTTCAAGCTGCTGGGCGAGCGGGTGATGGCACGCACCTTCGAGCGCCAGGTGGTGGAGTTGCAGGTGCGAGCTGCAGTGCTCAACCGATTCACCCACCTGGGCACCCCGGTGACGCAGGCTGTGGCGTAACTCCGTCTGGGGTCAGGGGAAACTCGGCTTCGGCGGAGTTGTGCAACAAAGCCCACTGCGGGCAATGGCTTCGTCCAGGTCGGGCCGCGCGGGAAGTCGCAAGACTCCCCGGCCCTTCTCCGGAGCGCCACAGGGGTTCTCTTCCACGGACTGGCCGCCCCCTTGTGCGCGCCCCAGCGCAGTCAGCGCAACCTCACGCAGCGCCGTGCGTCGCGTAGTCCGTGTAGCCCTTGGCGCCCGGCGTGTAGAAGGTGCCGAAGTCCGGCGCGGTCAACGGCGCACCGGCCTGCATCCGGGCAACCAAGTCCGGGTTCGAGATGAAGGGGCGACCGAAGGCGATGAGGTCCGCCTGTCCGTCGGCCAGTGCCTGCTCGGCGCTGGTGGCATCAAAACCACCAGCCAGGATGAACGGCCCGTCGAACGCCGCCCGCAAAGCCGCCTTCAGCGCAGCCGGCACCGCAGGCGCCCCCATCGCCGAATGGTCCAGCACATGCAGGTACATCAGCCCGAGCGCGGAGAGTTCCTGCACCAGCGCGAGGAACTGCGCGTCCACCTCGGCGTAGGAGCCGGTGCCATTGAACACGCCGTGCGGCGACAGGCGGATGCCGACACGCTCGGCGCCGATCGCGTCCGCCGTGGCACGGGCGACTTCCAGTGCAAAACGGTTGCGGCCGGCGATGCTGCCGCCGTAGCCGTCGGTGCGGGTGTTGACGTTGGCGTTGAGGAACTGCTCGATCAGGTAGCCGTTGGCCGCGTGCAGCTCGATGCCGTCGAAGCCGGCCTCGATCGCCAGCCGCGCCGACTCAGCATATTCCGCCACCGTGTGGGCGATGTCGGCTTCGGTCATGGCACGGGCGGGGCTGTGCGGCTGCATACCAAGCGCGTCCACATACATCTCGCCGGGGCAGACACCGTCGACCGGGCCGAGCACTTCGCCGCCCGCCGGCAGGTTGGCGACATGGGTGACGCGGCCGGTGTGCATGAGCTGGATCACGATCTTGCCGCCCTGGGCGTGCACGGCGTCGGTGACCAGCTTCCAGCCGGCGACCTGCGCGGCGTTGAACAGACCGGGGATGCGGGCATAGCCGACGCCGTTCGGCGACGGCGAGGTGCCCTCGGTGATGAGCAGGCCGGCGGTGGCGCGCTGGGCGTAGTAGGTGGCCATCAGGGCGTTCGGCGTGGCAGCCTCGACGGCGCGGCTGCGGGTCATCGGCGCCATGGCGGTGCGGTTGCGCAGGGTCAGGGCGCGGACTTGAACGGGATCGAACAGCATGGAGATTCCTGGCTCTGGTGGAAAGGTCCGGCGCAGATGGGGGCAGGCGCGCAAAAATCCATGCCCACGGTAGGCGCCAACGCCGGCACCAGCGCCAGCCCCGCAGGATCAGGCGTCCGGCCGAGGCGCTGCACTGGCGTCGGTCTTCGGCGCAGCCAGGTTCTCCCGCACCCGCTGCAGCAGCCGCTGCAACTGCCGCTGCTCGTCCTCGCTCAAGCCCGCCACCGCCTGCACCGCCAGGTGCGCGGAGGCCTGCTCCAGCGCCTCCAGCACCGCATGTCCCTGCGCCGTCAGCGCCAGCCGCACGCTGCGCCGGTCCGTCTCGTCGGCCTGCCCACCGAGCAGGCCTTGTTCGCGCAGGCCCTTGATGAGCCGGGCGAGCTGCGCCTTGTCGCGCCCGCTGTGCAGGGCCAGATCGGTCTGGGTTGCCCCCGGGTGGCGGGCGAAGAAGCCGAGCACCTTGGTCTCCATGTGCGTGATGGCGTGCAGGCCGTCGCGCAGCACCTGGTATTGCTGCGAGCGCACCTGGTGCATGACCGTGTGGATCAGCTCCAGCACCGGCTCCGAATGGTTGACATTGTCCAATGATTTGCGCATCATGGATGACATTATCCACCATTCACCTGCTCGCCCCAACACCATGACCCTGGCCCTCGACCGCTCCCCCGCCCACCGCATCCAGCGCGTGCGCCACGAACTCCGTCGCCGCGACCTGACCGTGCTGTGCGTCGACACGCCCAGCCCCGGCTTCCGCCGCATCACCTTCACCGGCAGCGACCTGGCGGGGTTCACCAGCGCCTCGTTCGACGACCACATCAAGCTCGTCCTCGACGCCGCCGACGGCGGCGAGCCGGTGCGCCGCGACTACACGCCACGGCACTACGACGCCGCCGCCGGCACGCTGGCGATCGAGTTCGCGCTGCACGGCGACGGCCCCGCAGCAGCCTGGGCCGCGCAGGCCACGCCCGGCCAGCGCGCCACCATCGGCGGGCCGCGTGGCTCCTTCATCATCCCCACCGACGCCGACTGGCACCTGCTGGTCGGCGACGACACCGCCCTGCCCGCAGTCGCCCGCCGGCTGGAGGAACTGCCGGCCAGCGCCCGCGCCTTCGCCGTGCTGCATGTGGCCGATGCGGCCGACCGGCGCGCGCTGCCAAGTGCGGCCAGCGTGCAGGTGCAGTGGGTCGACAGCGGTGCGGCGCTGGCCGACGCCGTGCGCGCGCTGGACCTGCCCGGCGGCGAGGGCTTTGCCTGGGGCGCGGGCGAAGCGGGGGCGATGGCGGCCGTGCGGCGCGTGCTGGTCGACGAGCGGGGACTGGACCGCCAGGCGGTGCGGGTCTCGGCCTACTGGAAGCAAGGTGCCGCGGCGCACCACGAGCACATCGAAACTTGACGCGGATTAACATGCGCCCTCCCCAGAAGAGGAGTGGTGCCATGAGTTCGTCGAACGTGCTTGCGCAGATCGTTGCCCTGGCGGGCAGTGCCGCCATCCGCTGGCGCCGTCGGCAAGGTCCGGTGCCCGCGCAGGCGGTCGGCACTGCGCCGACCATCCCGGAAGCCCGCCCGCAAGGCCGCATGCCCACGCTCAAGATGCCGACGGCCCGAGGCTGGGCACCGGGCCAGGCGCCGACGGCAGCGCCGGGTCTGCGCGTCAACGCCTTCGCCACCGGCCTCGACCACCCGCGCTGGATGCTGGTGCTGCCCAACGGCGATGTCACCGTCGCCGAGGCCTGCTTCCTGCCCGGCGAGGTCAACTCGCTGTTCGACCACGCGATGGTCAGCACGATGAAACGCGCCGCCGCCACCGGCGTCAGCCCGAACCGCATCACCCTGCTGCGCGACACCGACCGCGACGGCGTGGCCGAGACCCGCGAGACCTTCCTGTCCGGCCTGAGCCAGCCTTTCGGCATGGCGCTGCTGGGCGAGACCTTCTATGTGGGCAACACCGACGGCGTGGTGGCCTTTCCCTACACGCCGGGCGCGCTGCGGATCCACGCCACCGGCCGGCCCGTGGCCGCGTTCAAGCCGGGCGGCCACTGGACCCGCAGCCTGCTGCCCAGCCCGGACGGCCGCACGCTCTACGCCGGCGTCGGCTCGCTGAGCAACATCGCCGAGAACGGCTTCGAGGTGGAGGAAGGCCGCGCCTGCATCTACGCCATCGACGTCGCCACGGGCGAGCGCCGCCTGTTTGCCGGTGGGCTGCGCAACCCGGTCGGGCTGGCGTGGGAGCCGGTGACGGGGGCGCTGTGGACGGTGGTGAACGAGCGCGACGGGCTGGGCGATGAAACCCCGCCGGACTACCTCACCTCGGTCCGCGAGGGCGGCTTCTACGGCTGGCCCTACAGCTACTGGGGCGGCACGGTGGACGACCGCGTGCCGCAGGACGCGGCGGCGGTCGCCCGCGCCACCGCGCCCGACTACGCGCTCGGCGGCCACACCGCCTCGCTCGGCCTGTGCTGGATGCCCGCCGGCACCCTGCCCGGCTTCCCCGACGGCATGGTCATCGGCCAGCACGGTTCCTGGAACCGCAGCACGCTCAGCGGCTACCGGGTGATCTTCATCCCCTTCGTCAACGGCAAGCCCGCCGGCCCGCCGCGGGACATCCTGAGCGGATTCCTCGCACCGGACGAATCGGCGTCCTACGGGCGGCCGGTCGGCGTGACGATCGGGGCGGATGGCCGCAGCCTGCTGGTGGCCGACGATGTGGGCAACGCGATCTGGCGGGTGACGGCGGCCTGAACCGCCGGGGCTCAGTCCCGCGTGCGCAGCCGCTCGACTTCGCGGGCGACCATCCGCTCGCGCAGCCCCTGCGTGCGGAACTGCAGTCTGGCGAACACCACCGTGCCGTGGATCGCCAGACCAAACGCCCAGCCCCACAGCGGCACATGCAGGCCGCGCTCGCCGCCCGTGACCGCGTGCAGCGTGAGCAGGCCCAGGTTCACCAGCGTGAACACCAGCGCGTGGAGGAAGAAGCCCATCTTCAGCTTGACGCGGCGACGCGCCTGCCGCTGCAGGGCGGCGTCCGTGGTGTCCAGGGAAACGTCGGCGGCGGCGGTGTTGGCGGTGTGCATGGCGAACCTTTCTGGTCGGCGGGACCGTGTGGGAAGGAATGCCTGCAGTGTGGGCCGCCCCCGCGCGATCGACCAGCCATTTGCGATGAAGCGCCGCGCGCAGGGCGCCAGACGCCTCAGCGCGGCGCGAACGGCGTCGCCGCGGGCGGATGCAGCGCCCGCAGCCGCTGGTGCGCGTCGTCCTCGGCATCCGGCGGCACGCTCTGCCGGGCGCGCAGGTAGCGGCTGCTGAACACGTCCAGCCACGCCCCCAGCACCTGCGCCGCGTGCGCCTCGCCCGCCATCGCCAGGCACAGCGCGGCGACCTCGGCGGTGCAGAAATGGTGCGTGTGCGTGGAGCGGCGCAGCCGGTAGCGCGAGCACTGGTCCGGGTGCAGGCTCAGCACCGGGAAGCGGTTCAGCCACGGACTCTTGCGGAAGATCTTGCAGGCCTCGGACCAGGTGCCGTCCAGCAGGATGAACAGCGGGCGCGGTGTGGACACCGCCTCCTCCACCGACGCTGGCACCGGCCCCGACGTCGGCGCCAGTGTGGTCACCACCCGCTCCGGCGCGGCGAACTCGGCCGGGAACACCACCACCGGCTGCCACTGCGGATCGTCCAGCAGGGCCAGCAGCGCCGGATCCACCGCCACCCGCGACCAGCCAAACGCTGCCGTGTCCGGCACGACATCGGCCACCAGCCAGCCCGTGTTGCTCGGCTTGAGCGACTCGAACGCGGCCATCAGCAGGCAGAACCCGGCGCGGGTCGGCACCACCGGCTGCAGCGCGCACAGGCAGTGGCTCGGGATCAGACGGCAGCGGGGACAGCGGTCCTTGCGCGGCGGGCCACGGTCGAGGTGCGGGCGGGTGAGGCTGGTCGCGAGGCAGGTGGCGCGCAGGCGGGCAACGGCGTGGGGCATGGCGGGGAACATAGCGGCTCAACCGCGACGCAACAGCGCGTAGGCACCCACACCCAGCAGCAGCAGGCCCACCAGCACGCCCGAGACATCACTCGCCATCTGGCTCAGCGCCTCCCAGTTGTCGGCGAACAGCAGCCCCAGTCCACCGAACAGCAACACCCAGATCACCTCTCCCACCACCACGGCCATCAGGAAACGAGGCCAGGGAAACCGGGTAGAGCCTGCGATCAAGTTCACAGGCAGGGCGATCGGCGTGAACAAGAACCGGCTCAGAAACACGGTCCAGATGCCCCAACGCTCGAACTGTTGCTCGGCTGATCGCCAAGCCTTCGAGTCTTTCCAGCGCGACGTGATCCGCTCTCCCACCAGGCGGCCCAGCAGGTAGCTGCAGCCATCCCCCGCCACGGCTGCCACCACGGCAACGCCTGCAGCCGCCTGCCAGCCCATCACACCGTGCTGGCTGAAGGCTCCGGTGGCCACCAGCAGCATCGTGGCCGGCAAAGGCACCCCCAGGGCTGCGAAAAACA
Source organism: Sphaerotilus sp. (assembly GCF_034519685.1). Classification (GTDB taxonomy): domain Bacteria; phylum Pseudomonadota; class Gammaproteobacteria; order Burkholderiales; family Burkholderiaceae_C; genus Sphaerotilus. Next base: position 54,336 of record NZ_JAXHOF010000007.1, read on the forward strand.
GCGTCCCGCCCAACACCAGCGCACCGTGGTTCAGCAAGCTGGTGAGCAGGAATTCGGTGAGGTCCGTCACTTGGCCGCTCCTGTGGGCGGCGTGCGTTCAAGAATCATCTCTTCGATGAGGCGTCGGGCGGCGACGGGGTCAAGGTTGGCTTCCTCGCTCCAGTCGTGAACACTTCGGTCATCAAAGCCCGTGGCGGGCAAGCCCAAGGCCTGACGCAGCTGGACTTGCGGCACGCCATACACCTGCTCGATGTAGGGCAGCGTCATCCAGCCCCGCAGGGTTTCCACCTTGATGTCGCCACTGGCAACACGCTGGTTGAACTGAACCTGTTTCCAGGCCCGCCAGCCAAACCCCACCACCAGCGCCAGACCGAGCAGCATCACCACCACCGCCAGCCAGCGGCGGATCTGCCTCGGTACAGCGGGTTGGGGTGGCGATGGCTTCATGGGCATTCAACATGATGTCATGTGTGCAAGGCGGGGCATCCTGTCAGCGCGGTGGAGGATGCCGCCATGCACCGCTGGTTCGAGACTCGGGTCATCGCCGATCGCTGGCCGCCGGCGGCGCCGCAAGGGCTGTTGCCTTTGGACGATGAGTGACCATCGCTGCGGTTCGGGCTGGCGGCAGATGGACACCCCCCGTGCTGTGCCAGACGTTTTCAGAAGGACGGAAGATCGTCTGGTACGACGGCGCGGCAGGCGCGATGCACCGCGCACCGGGCAGGAAACCGACCACTACTGGAACGTGATCGTCGGCCACGGCGAGCAGACGAGCCAGTGCGGGTGGTGCAAGGACCGGTGGAGCGTGTCGTCGCAGATCACGCTGCGGGCCTTGATCGCAGCGATCGAGGCGGCACGGCGGGGTTGACGCCTGCCAAGGGCCTCACCAGCAAGATCAGAATCGGTCGGCTCAGCGTGCGGCAGCGAACGGCACGGCCCGCGTGCAGCCCCAGAGCACGAAGGCGGCCAGCGCCAGCAGCACCAGGTTCATCGGCAGCACCACGGCTTCGCCGCGCATCAGGTGAAAGCCCATCGCCAGCACCCCCTGCGCGAGCCACAGGAAGGTGCCGAGCAGCTTGCGGGGCTGAACAGGAACAAGGGTGTCGGTGGTCATGTCCTTTGCGAGTAGGGCGGCTGGTGATCAGCCGCACAGGCGCAACGTTACGGCCCTTGACCCATGGACGGAAGCGATCATCTTTTGATGCTTTCCATCCATGAAAGAGATGAAAAGTGATCGGTAGCCTGACCCTGGACCAACTTCGCGTGCTCGTGGCCATCGAGGATACCGGCAGCTTCTCCGCCGCCGGACGTCGCTTGAGGCGTGTGCAATCGGCCATCAGCCACACCGTCCAGACGCTCGAAGAAGCGCAGGGCCTGTTGCTGTTCGACCGCAGTTCCCGGACGCCGCGGTTCACTGAGGCCGGTCGCGCGCTCGCCGCACAGGCGCGTCAGGTGCTGCGGCAGGCCGAGGTGTTCGAGCGCACAGCCCAGGCCATCGCGGCCGGGCTGGAGCCCGAGTTGCCGATCGCGATCGACAGCTTCGTGCCGACACCGCCGGTCATTCGCAGCTTCGCGGGCCTGCAGGCGCAACACCCGGACCTGGCGGTCACGCTCTACACCGAGGGCATGGGCTCGGCGGAGCGGCCAGGCCCGAGCTACAGCGTGGTCAGCACCCGGCTCTGGCGCTTCGTCGACATTGCGCGGCGTCTGGAATTCCTGCTGGCGGGCTTCGGATGGGGCACGATGCCGCGGCATCTGGTCCAAGCACATCTCGACGCGGGATCGCTGGTGGCACTGAACATCGACGATCCAGGGGTGACACCGCCCTCGATCGGCCTCTTCGCCGTTCACGATCGCAAGCGCCCGCTGGGCATCGGCGCGCGTTGGCTGCTGGCGGAATTGCAGCGTCAGACCTGGCTCGGGGGAGGTGAGCCCGGACCGCAGACCTCAGGTACCGTCGGCGCATGCACCTGACACCAAGAAAGTTCGACCCAATCGGCGGCGTGGCCTCCTCTGCGCTCAGGGTTGCAGCGTGATGCTGCGGAACTCCTGCGCGGTCATCGGCCGGTCCTTGCACGCCGTGCCGTTGGTCACGACGCCGCCGTCGTCGCTCAGCAGCTGCAAGGTGCCGCCACCTCCCAGCGGCTCGAACAGCACCTCCGGCCGGAAGCCGACGAGTTCGCTGCTGTCGACGATCCGCGGCGCGTCGTTCTTCTGGCCCGACCAGCGGTACAGCGTGAACGCACCAGCGTCGGCAGTCGGCCCGGCGACGATCCAGTAACCGCGGCCGTCCAGGGCGCGTTCGATGCTGCGAACACCACGGCCGCGCAGTTCGAGCAGGATGGGCTCGCCGAAGCGTGCCTTGCGCCCGGACACGGCCGTCACCAGTTCTGAGGGGTTGAGCAACGGCACCAGCAGCGCCCGACCGTTGGGCACCGGGCTGCGGAATCCCACCAGCAGGCTCCCATCGGGCATCGCCGCCAGCCCTTCGATGTTGAGCCCGCCGGGCGCCTCGGGTGCGAGCCGCGCGGCTTCGCCGAGACGCAGACCCGCCAACGTCGGCGCGGCGGCCAGGTCTTCGAGCAGACCGCGGTAAGGCGTTCCTGCCGGGGTGACGCCCGGCTGTGCACCCGGATCGATGTCGGTGGCGAAGAAGCGCTGCCTGTCGGACCGCAGCTTGCCCTTGCTGTTGCGGCCGTGCGAGGCGATCCAGTAAATGCGCTGGCCGACAGCCGCCGCAGCCTCAAGGTCCGACTCCTTGTTGCCGCTGTCGAGGAAGGCGGCGAGCGGCGCCTCGCCCATAGGCTCCGGCCGGCCTCGCCTGTAGACGCGCAGCGTATTGTCCTCGTCGCCCGCGACGACAAAATGATCGGCGTCCAGGGCGACAGCGGCCGATGCGTCGCATAGACCGCGGTAGGTCATGGCGGCGGAGGCGGGTGCGCCCGGCGCGGAGCCGGCGAACAGCGTCGTCAGCGCGAGGGCCGACAACATCGAATAGGCGTGGGGCAATGGCATGCTGATCCTTGCTTGCGGCTCAAAGCACCCGCAGCACCTCGAACTGGAGTCGCTTGGGGGCGACCTGTATCGACACCTCATCACCCTCGCATTTGCCCAGCAGGGCCTTGCCCAACGGGGCATCGGTGCTGATGACCTGGACGATCTGAGCGCCGCTGAGCAACTGCATGCTGCCGCCATCCGGGCCGAGAAAGAGCTGTTGCTGCTTGTCGCCAGCATCGACCAGGCAGACCAGCGCACCGAGCTGTATGCCTTTGCCAGCGTCGTAGGGCAGCGGGCGGAACTGGCGCCAGTGGGCCAGTGCCTGGCGGATGGCTGCGGCGCGACGGGCTTGGCCGGTGGCCAGGTAGGCAGCTTCGAGCCCCAGGGTGTCGTACTTGTTTTCGGCGATGTTTTCTTCGTGGGTCGCCGTTTCATGGGCCTCCCGCACGGCCTCTTCGGCCTGCAGCAGGTCTTCGGCGAGCCGTTGCAGGACCTGCTGCTGCAGCAAGAATTTATCCATGGGTACGGTGGGCATCTCGAACAAGCGGGGGGCTGGTCTTGATTATGGAGGGCTCCACCAGCCTTCGACGGGTCTGGTCTGTTCATGACACACCAGTCCCCATCTCCTTGGCAAAGCGAGCAGCCGCCCCGACGATGGTTGACCGCCACTGCGGATCCGGCGGCGGCGCGGCGGGGGTGACGGGCCGGTTCAGGATTCGCTCAGCATCCGCCGAGCCACGCAATCGAACGATGCCCACGCTTCGTCGAATCGGTGTTTCGCCCGCCCGTAGACCAAGGGCAACAGCACCTCGTCATACTCCTTGCGCGTCTGTGTGTCGGCTCTGACGGTGTCCAAGGCTTGCCTGAGCACGGCCCTGGGGTCCGCGGCGAACGCCGGATGCTGGTAGCCGAACTCGTCGATGTCACCCCGCATCAACTCGGCAAATGCGCTGACACCGTCCTCCACGACACCCGGCGCCTGCGACACGATGCAGTGAACGTCGTACACATGTCGCACCAGCGCGGTGTCCCACGCCTGCGGCATTCTTCCCGCACGGTGCAGCGCAAAGCGGCGCAGGAAGGACAGTACCTTCTCGGCGAGGGTCTCCGCCACCGCAATGACCGGGATCGGGCACGCCGCCCCTGTCCGCTGTGCAAGTCGATCCGTGAGGGCGCCGATGTTCTTGACGATCGTGGGCAGCAGCGGGCGGCGCACGACCAGTTCGAACTGCAGATTCGGGCGCAGCGCGGTAACACCGCCGTAGGCGCGCTCATACGCCCACTGGCTGTGAACGTACCGGTTGTCGTTCAACGAACGGCGCTGCGCTTCATCCTCGGACAACCCCGTTGAGACCAGGGTCTCCAGGATGCGGTGACGCACCTCGTTGCCCAGGTAACGCCGCAGTCTGGTCTTGGGCCAGCCCGCCGTGCTGTCGGCCAGCACGACCTTGATGTCCGCGTCTTCGGACATCCGTTCGATCAGGCCGTGTGCCTTCGAGAGGCTGGTTCCGCCGCAGAAGACCAGCGTGGCGTGCTCGAATCGCAGGCTGAAGACGGCGCGCAATGCCTCGGTCAGGTGCTCGTCCTTCTCCAGAAGGGCTGCCGTGATGCCCCCGGTGTCGGTCTCGGCCAGCAGCGCCTCGATGAGGTCCAGTCGGTCAGGAGAGAGCTTCCTCATCTCGGCGGATCTTCCATGTCGCCTGCGGCCACGCCGTTCATGCCTTCACGCGATCGTGTTCGTACTCGACGAACTTGCCGTTGAAGCCAATCTTGCGGGTGATGCGGCGGCGTCCGGTGTTGACGACGATGCCCGTTGGCACTTGGGTGGTCCGGCCGGCGTTGTAGTCACGGATGCGGATGGATTCGCGCAGCTCGACGCCGAGCCGGGCCAGCGCCATCGGGCCCAGTTCCTCCAGAGGACGGACCGGAATGGGCTGTCCAGAGAGCACGCTGCGCTTGGCCTTGGCATACAGCCCCACGCCCAATCTCACCAGCAGCCCTTGGTCCACCAGCTCCTTCAGGGCACGCTTGACCGACGCCTCGCTCCCGAACGCCTGGAAGTCCGCAGGGCGCAGGACCAGTTCATGGCGACGCAGGACTGAGCGTTTGATGCGGTCGGTGATGTTCATGGCGACGAACTCCGGTCAGGCACTTCGGAAGATAATTCATCTAACCTATTGTGGTTATTTGTTTTTTCTCGCTAAGACAGCTCAATCATATCGGAAGACGGTGTCCACATCTGGAGGTAAAAACGGTCTCGGAGAGCGCGGTGGGTGCGGTCCACCGCGCACCGGGCGACTACCCGATGGGCCAGCAGGGCAACATCCTGACGGTGGAATTCACCGTGATGGGCATCCCCTGCATCGGCTTGAACGGCGGCCCGCTCTTTCCGCAGAGCGAAGCGTTCTCGTTCCAGGTGGCGACCGACGACCAGGCGGAAACCGACCGCTATTGGGACGCGATCATCGGCAACGGCGGGCAGGCGAGCCGGCGCGGCGCGGGTGAAACGCTCGCCAGTCCTTGCCAATATCGATGCGATTCGGCAAACTCGCCACGCGTTCAACCGGGAGGTTGAACCCGCTGTCAGGTGACCTGCAGCACCATCGGCTGAGCGCAATGCTCCGATGCCCGGCGAACGGCAAAGCCGTCTCGGGGACTTTCCAGTTCGGAGTCCCCATGAAAAAACTGCTTCAAAAATCCCGACAGTCCGCGTTCGATTCCCAGGGCGGCAAATGCTATTACTGTGGCTTGCGCATGTGGTGTGCAGGCTCTGTCGGCCCTTCTGCCTTGCGCTGTACCGCCGAACACCTGGTCGCACGCAGCGACGGCGGCCGAGATGACAGATCCAACATCGTGGCCGCTTGTCTGCACTGCAATCGCACCCGGCACAAACGCAAGCACCCGCCAGCGCCTGAACGCTACAAAATCGAAGTCAGGCAGCGCGTTCACCGAGGGCAATGGATGCCGAAACCTGTCCTGCTTTGGGCTGGCACTACCTCTGCCAGAACCAGCCCGCCAAAGCCGGTGGGAAGGAAATGGCAGGAGAGCCTTTGCGTCACTCCACCGTCACGCTCTTCGCCAGATTCCGCGGCTTGTCCACATCCGTCCCCCGCGCACACGCCGTGTGGTACGCCAGCATCTGCAGCGGCACGACGTGCAGGATCGGGCTCAGCGCGCCGTAGTGCTCCGGCATGCGGATGACGTGGACGCCCGGCTCGTTCTCGATGCGGGTGTCGGCGTCGGCGAAGACGAACAGCTCGCCGCCGCGCGCGCGCACTTCCTGCATGTTGCTCTTGAGCTTCTCCAGCAACTGGTCGTTCGGCGCGATCGTGACAACCGGCATGGCCGCGTCCACCAGCGCCAGCGGGCCGTGCTTCAGCTCGCCGGCCGGGTAGGCCTCGGCGTGGATGTAGCTGATTTCCTTGAGCTTGAGCGCGCCTTCCAGCGCGATCGGGTAGTGGCGGCCACGGCCCAGGAACAGTGCGTTCTGCTTCGGCGTGAACAGCTCGGCCCACGCGATGATCTGCGGCTCCAGTGCCAGCACCGACTGCACGGCGGCCGGCAGGTGGCGCAGGTTGCGCAGCGCCGCGGCTTCGCCCGTCTCCGGCAGATGCCCGCGCTGCTTGGCCAGCACCAGCGTCAGCAGGAACAGCGCCACCAGCTGCGTCGAGAACGCCTTGGTCGAGGCCACGCCGATCTCGGCGCCAGCGTGCGTGATGAACGACAGCTTGCACTCGCGCACCATCGCGCTGGTCGAGACGTTGCAGATGGTCAGCGTCTGCGTCATGCCCTGGGCGCGGGCGTGTTTCAGCGCGGCCAGCGTGTCAGCGGTCTCGCCGCTCTGGCTGATGGTGACGACCAGCGTCTTCGGGTCGGGCACGCTGTCGCGGTAGCGGTATTCGCTGGCGATCTCGACCTGGCACGGGATCTTGGCGATGCTTTCCAGCCAGTACTTGGCCGTCATGCCCGAATACGAGCTGGTGCCGCAGGCGAGGATCAGCACCTTGTCGATCTGGCTGAACACCGTCGCAGCTTCGTCGCCGAACAGGTCCGGCGTGATGCCCTCGATGCCTTCGAGCGTGTCGGCGATGGCGCGCGGCTGCTCGAAGATCTCCTTCTGCATGTAGTGGCGGTACGGGCCAAGTTCCGCCGCGCCGCTGTGGGCGTTGACGGTCTTGACCGGACGGTCGATGCGCACGCGGGCGCCGCTGTCACCCTTGCCGGTGATCCAGTACTTGCCCTGCTGCAGGTCGACGACGTCGCCCTCTTCCAGATAGACGATCTGGTCGGTCACGCCGGCAAGCGCCATCGCGTCCGACGCCAGGAAGTTCTCGCCCTTGCCCACGCCCAGCACCAGCGGCGAGCCTTCGCGGGCACCGACCACGCGCAGCGGCTCTTCCTGGCAGAACACCGCGATCGCGTAGGCGCCGCGCAGTTGCGGCAGCGCGCTCTGCACCGCGTCGAACAGGTCGCCCTGGTAGAGCGAGTCGATCAGGTGGGCGATGACCTCGGTGTCGGTCTGGCTGGTGAACTCGTAGCCGCGGGCCTTGAGTTCGGCGCGCAGCTCGTCGTGGTTCTCGATGATGCCGTTGTGGACCAGCGCGATGCGGCCAGCCTTGGCGCTCTTGGCGTCGGCGCCGGTGCCATGCGAGAAGTGCGGGTGGGCGTTGTGGACGGCCGGGGCGCCGTGGGTGGCCCAGCGGGTGTGGGCGATGCCGACGAGGCCTTCGATGCCGTCCTGCAGGACCATCGCGTCCAGCTCGGCCACGCGCGAGGTGCTGCGCGAGCGGCGCAGCTGGCCGCCCTGGTGGACCGCGACACCGCAGGAGTCATAGCCGCGGTATTCGAGGCGCTGCAGACCCTGGAGCAGGATGGGGACGATGTTGCGCTGGCTGACGGCGCCGACGATTCCGCACATGGTGGACTTCCCTAGGCAAATGGTGACTGAAGACAGGCGCCGATCGTAGCGAGCTTGTTGTGCAATGAATGAGCAAAAAATTATCGTTTTCGACGAATTACTTCGTCATGCATTAAGATTGCAATGAATCGCCACCAAAGCAATTTATTCGGAGATTTATTGCATGACACCCCGCGAAGCGATGCCCCTGGACGCGATCGATCTGCGCCTGCTGGACGAGCTGCAGCGCGACGCCTCCCGCTCGAACCAGGCGCTGGCCGACGCGGTACACGTCTCGGCCGCCACCGCCCTGCGCCGCATCAAGCGCCTGGCCGATGCCGGCGTGATCGAACGCACGGTGGCCGTGCTGTCGCCCGAGGCGCTGGGCCACGGGCTGACGGCCATCGTCGAGGTGACGCTGGACACGCAGTCGGTGGAGCGCCAGACAGCGTTCGAGGCGCGGGCGGTGGCGGATGGGGCCGTGCAGCAGTGCTACCGCACCCAGGGCGGACCGGACTTCGTGCTGATCGCGCAGGTGGCCGACATGCCGGCCTACCAGGCGATGGCGCAGCGGCTGTTCACCAGCGACGCCAATGTGCGCAATGTGCGCTGTTTCTTCAGCGTCCACCGGGCCAAGTGCGGACTGCAGATCGCCCTGCCACGCCCGGTCAGCCCCGGCGCAGCAGGCGGTTGATCCAGGACTTCTGCGCCTCGCGTTCGCGGGCGAGCCAGGCGTCGTAGACCGTGCGCCGCGCCGGGTCGGACAGCACAGCGAAGGCCAGGCGCCGGTCTTCGGCGCGGTGGGTTTCGCTGCGGTCCTCCGGCAGATCCCGGCGCTGGAGCAGCGTCAGCGGCGGCGGCAGGATCGGCTCGATCCGCATCCACGCGATCTGCAGCTCGGTCAGCGTGCAGTCCTCGGGCAGACCGAGGCGCTGGTAGTGCGTCGGCTCGATCGGCAGCACGCCGGTCGGCACCGACGGGCCGGCGGGCTCGCCCGCAGCCGGCCGGCGCCAGGGCAGCAGGCTGCTGGCGAGCGAACTCATGTGGACCGCCTCACTTCTTCAGCGCCTTGACTGGGCGGGCCCAGCCGCTCAGGCTGGTCTGGCGACCGCGTGCCACGGCGAGCTGGCCGGCGGCCACGTCCTTGCTGATGGTCGAGCCCGCGCCCACGGTCGAGCCAGCCCCGATCGTCACCGGCGCGACCAGCACGCAGTTGGAGCCGATGTGGACATCGGCCTCGATGGTGGTGCGGTGCTTGTTGGCGCCGTCGTAGTTGGCGGTGATGCTGCCAGCGCCATAGTTGACACGCTCGCCGACCACCGCGTCGCCCAGGTAGGCGAGGTGATTGGCCTTGGCGCCGCGGGCCATCGTGGAGTTCTTGACTTCGACGAAGTTGCCGATGTGGACCTCGTCGCCCAGCTTCGCACCGGGGCGCAGGCGGGCGAACGGGCCGATCTGCACGCCCGCGCCGACCTCGACGCCGAGCGCCTCGCCGTCGATGTGCGTGAACGGCTGCAGCACGGTGCCGGCGCCGATGGTCACGTTGCGCAGGCAGCAGTTAGCGCCGATCGTCACGTCGTCACCCAGCGTCACCGTGCCCTCAAACACGCAGTTCACGTCGATCGACACGTCGCGCCCGCAGGCCAGCGAGCCGCGCAAGTCAAAACGCGCCGGGTCCATCAGGCGCACGCCGGCTTCGAGCAGCGCCTCGGCCTGCTGCGCCTGGAAGCGGCGCTCCAGCTGCGCGAGCTGCAGCGGGCTGTTGACGCCGAGCACCTCGGTCTCGCTCGACGCCAGCGTGGCCACCACCGGCACGCCGTCGGCCACCGCCATCTCGACGATGTCGGTCAGGTAGTACTCCTTCTGCGCGTTGTCGTTCTTCAGGCGCGCGAGCCAGCGCTTCAGGTGCGCAGTCGGCGCGGCCATCATGCCGGTGTAGCCCTCACGGATGCGGCGCTGTTCGGGCGTGGCGTCCTTGTGCTCGACGATGGCGCGGACCTGATCGCCCTCGCGCACGATGCGGCCATAGCCGGTCGGGTCGTCCAGATCGACGGTCAGCAGCACCAGCTTCTCGCCGCCGCAGGCGTCGATGAGCGCCTGCGCGGTCGCCGCACGGATCAGCGGCACGTCGCCGTTGAGGATCAGCGTGGTGCCCGCGTCGGGCAGTTCGGGCACGGCCTGCTGCACAGCGTGGCCGGTGCCGAGCTGCGGTTCCTGGCGCACGAAGGCCAGCGGCGCGGCAGGCAGCGCGGCCCGCATCGTGCTTTCGACCCGTTCGGCACCGTGGCCGGTGATGGTGATCAGGCGTTCAGCCCCGAGCCCTGCGCCCATTTCCAGGACGTGCTGCAATAGCGGGCGACCTGCCAGCGCATGCAATACCTTGGGGCGGGCGGATTTCATCCGCGTGCCCTTGCCAGCAGCCATGATCACAACGTCGAGCAACATGCACAGATCCTCTCTAAGGCGTGTTCCGAATTCTCGGGAATTCCCGATTATCGGGAACGGTGTGACAGGCCAGCGACCAGTGCGCCTTAACAGATGGGGTCGGACCGTGTCGCTTTTGTCGGTTGTGCTGCTGCTGGCGGCGTGCAGCACGCTGCGCATCGGCTACAGCCAGGCCGACACGCTGGCCTACTGGTGGCTGGACCGCTACCTCGATTTCAGTCCCACGCAGACCCCGCAGGTGCGCCAGGCCCTGCTCCAGTGGCAGACCTGGCACCGCACCCGCCAGCTCCCCGAGGATGCGGCCCAGCTCGAACAGGTCGCGCAGGAGGCCCTGTCGGACACCACGTCCGCCCAAGCTTGCCGCTGGTGGAAGACCGTGCAGACGCGGCAGGAGACCTACCTGCTCGCACTGGTCGAACCGCTGGCGGAGACACTGGGGAGCCTGGACGGCGCCCAGCTGAAGCACGTGCAGGCCAAGTTCGACACCAGCAACCGCGAATGGCGCGACACCTACCTGCGCGGCGACAGCGACCAGCGCCACCGCGCATCGGCCGAACGCATCATCGACCGTGCAGACATGCTCTACGGCCAGATCGACAGTGCCCAGCGCCGGTTCATCTCGGAACGCCTGCGCAGCTCGCCCTGGGATCCCCACCGCTGGCTGCAGGAGCGCCAGCGCCAGCAGCAGGAGACACTGGTCACCCTGCGGACAGTCGCACAGCCAGGGCTGGACAAGGCGCAGCGCAATGCGCTGCTGCGGACCTGGGCCAGCCACAGCGTGCGCCCCAGCGATGAAGCGGCCCGTGGCTACCGGGAACAGCTGGTGCGTTTCCAGTGCGAACTGGCCGCCGACCTGCACAACCGCACCACACCGGAGCAGCGCATGCACGCGGCCGAGCGGCTCCAGGACTGGGCACGGGATCTGCGCAGCGCAGCCGCCGCTATGGCAACTGCACGGTGACCTGGCGGATCCCGGCCTTCAGATCGGGGAAGCCGCTCAAGCCGGCATCGAACAGCAGCGGCAGGTAATCCGCGCTGGAATAGCGCGCCTCGTGACGGACCCGGATCTCGACCAGGTGTTCGCGCCGGCCGCGGTCGATGAAGAGCATCTGCACCTGCTGGCGGTCGTAGGTGGCCGGCTCGCCGAAGGTACCGCCGATGCCAATGCCACCGCGGCGCACCCCGATCCCCACGCCAATCCCCACCCCGACGGCGGCATGGGCACGCCGATCCGGCCGCGGTGGCGCATCCAGCAGACCCGATCCCCCCCAGGGCGCCGAATCGGCAAAGGGGCTGAGCACCCGCGAGCGGCTCCAGCCCAGCTGCACCAGCACATCGGCCTGCCCCGGAGTGGTGGCTGCCGTGAAGCCGACCTGCTGCAGAGCCTGCGCCGCGGCCTCTTCGAGATGCACCTGCTCCGGACTGCCAGCGCTCTGGGAAGGCAGCCGGTCGAAGGCATAGCGCCCCGGCGGGCGCTGGTCCGGCCAGGCCCCGAAGGTGGCCACCTCCACACCGATCTGCCGGAACGCGGCGCACCCAGGCAGCAGCACCACGGCAGCGCTCACCGCCAGCGCCAGCCCCCAGCCACGGCGGTCGGGGCGAAACCCATCGGACAGAGCGGGAACCTTCGGCATCGCAACCTCCTGCGTGGTGTCTCGGTGATCAACCGCCCCCGGACTCCGTGGCGGTCCGGCGCAGCGCCGCCAGCGAGATGCTGGCCTCGGCGGGCAGCGCGGGCGCCGTCGGCGTGGCGCACGCATCTTCCTCGTCTTCGTCAAACGCCTTGTCGCCCTGCGGGTTGACCTCGCCGGTCGGGCGGATCGTCTCGAAGGGAAACAGCGCCCGGTCCATCAGGTGCGACGGGACGACGTGCGAGAAGGCGCGGTGCATGTTGTCGATGCGGCCCGGGTGCTGCTTGTCCCACTCGCGCAGCATGCGCTTGATCTGCACGCGCTGCAGGTTCTCCTGTGAGCCACACAGCGTGCACGGGATGATCGGAAACTGGCGGTGCTCGGCCCAGCGTTCCAGATCCGTCTCGGGCACATAGGCCAGCGGGCGGATCACGGTGTGGCGGCCGTTGTCGCTGACCAGCTTCGGCGGCATGCCCTTCAACTTGCCACCGAAGAACATGTTCAGGAAGACCGTGCCGAGGAAGTCGTCGCGGTGGTGGCCCAGCGCGATCTTGGTGGCGCCCAGCTCTTCGGCGACGCGGTACAGGATGCCCCGCCGCAGCCGCGAGCACAGGCTGCACATCGTGTCGCCCTCGGGGATCACGCGCTTGACGACGGAGTAGGTGTCCTGGTTCTCGATGTGGAACTCGACACCGCGGCTCTTCAGGTACTCGGGCAGGATGTGCGCGGGAAAGCCGGGCTGCTTCTGGTCGAGGTTGACGGCGATGAGACTGAACTTGATCGGCGCGCGCTGCTGCAGGTTCAGCAGGATGTCGAGCAGCCCGTAGCTGTCCTTGCCGCCCGAGAGGCAGACCATGACGCGGTCGCCGTCCTCGATCATGGCGTAGTCGTTGATCGCCTGGCCCACGAGGCGGTGCAGGCGCTTGCTGAGCTTGTTGGTCTCGTGGGCGGCGCGCCGCTCGGGGTCGGCGGACCGCGGCGCGGTGGCGGAACTCGGGGAGGTGTCGGTGGTCTGCATGGTGGGCGGAATTGTCGCCGCACTCGCGCGCCCTGCACCACGGCCTCACCGCACCACCATCACCACTGCCCCGTCTCCACCCGGATCGCCACCTCGCAGTCGTCGAAGATCTCCAGCTTGGCGATCTTCACCCGCACGCCGAGCACGCCGGGCAGGTCCATCAGCCGCGCCGCGACCTTGCCGATCAGGCTCTCCAGCAGGTTGACGTGCTCGGCGGTGCACTCGTCGATGATGATCGTGCGCACGCGGCGGTAGTCGAGGACGTGGAACAGGTCGTCGTCGGGCGGGGTCAGCGGCTGGGTGCCGAGGTTGAGTTCAGCGTCCACAGCGATGGGCTGCGGTGCGGTCTTCTCATGGTCGAGCACGCCGAGATTGGCGTCGAAGCGCAGGCCGGTCAGGGTCAGGATCTGGGTGCCGCGGGTGGTGGACATGGGGGAACTGGCTACCTTTCTACAATCGGCCGGTGAACACCGCCACCGCCTCTTTCCCCAGTGTAGCCAGCGACCCGCTGCCCGCCGTCCCGGCGCTCGATGCCCTCAGTGCCCTCATCGCCGACGAGATCCGCCGCAGCGGCGGCTGGATCGGCTTCGAGCGCTTCATGGCGCTGGCGCTCTACCAGCCCGGCCTGGGCTACTACAGCGGCGGCGACCGCCAGTTCGGCGCCCTGCCCTCGTCCGGCAGCGACTTCATCACCGCGCCGGAACTCTCGCCGCTGTACGGCCGCGCACTGGCCCGCCAGGTCGCGCAGGCGCTGGCCGCCACCGGCACGCGCGAGGTCTGGGAGTTCGGCGCCGGCTCGGGCGCGCTGGCCTGTCAGCTGCTGCAGACGCTGGAAGAGTTGGGCGCCGCAGTCGACCGCTACACCATCGTCGACCTGTCCGGCACCCTGCGCGAACGCCAGCGCCAGCGCCTGGCCAAGGATGTGCCGCGGCTCGCCGACAAGGTGCGCTGGATCGACGCGCTGCCGGTGGCCTTCGAGGGCGTGGTCGTCGGCAACGAAGTGCTGGACGCGATGCCGGTGGCGCTCATCGCCTGGGACGGCGCGCAGTGGCAGGAGCGCGGCGTGGCACTGGACGACGCAGCAGGCGAGGCGGCCGGCACGCCGCAGTTCATCTGGGCCGACCGGCCGACCGACCTGCGCCCGCCGGTGGACCTCGGCTTCGTGCCCGGCACCGTGACCGAACTGCCGCGGCAGGCCAGTGCCTTCCTGTCCACGCTGGCGGCCGGCCTGACCCGCGGCGCGGCGTTCTTCATCGACTACGGTTTCCCCGAGCACGAGTTCTACCACCCACAACGCACCGGCGGCACGCTGATGTGCCACCGCGGCCACAAGGCCGACCCCGATCCGCTGCAGGACGTCGGCCTGAAAGACCTGACGGCCCACGTCGACTTCACGGCCATCGCGCTGGCCGGGCAGGACGCCGGGCTGGAGGTGCTGGGCTACACCTCGCAGGCGCGCTTCCTGTTCAACTGCGGGCTGCTGGCCGACCTGGAGACCGCGGATCTGCGCGGCCGGGCCATGGCGCAGAAGCTCGTCACCGAGCACGAGATGGGCGAGCTGTTCAAGGTGATCGGCTTCGTGACCGAGGCCACATCCTTTGAGGCGATCGGCTTCAGCGCCGGTGACCGCAGCCACACCCTCTGACCCGGATCGGAACCCCATGCGCTGGCTCATCGTCTTCGCCTTGTCGTGCATCGTCTTCAACAGCCTGCACCGCTGGCTGGAGAAGATCGGGCTGGGGAACATCCCCGGTGACTTCAGCGTGAAGATCGGCGCACGGCGCTGGCATTTCCCCTTCGGTTCGAGCGTGCTGCTGACGCTGATCGGGCTGGCGCTGGCGCGCTGGCTCTGAGCGCTACACGGCAGCAGCCGGCAAGGCGGCGTCGACCGCCTCGACACGCGCCTGGTGCAGCGCCCGGCCGATGTCCGGGCCTTTCAAGCCACGGGCGATCGCCCGAGCACTGACCTCCGCCGAGCTGACCTGCTGCGCCGCTGCCAGCGCGGCCCGCAGGCGTGGCGCGGGCGCGTAGACCTGTTCCTCGAAACCCAGCCGCCCACGTGCGTCGCATTCGCAGGCCTGCAGCGCCTGTTCGAAGCGCTCGGCGCGGCGCCAGGCGTCGCAGCGGTCCATCAGCCGGACCAGCGCGGCGGCGTCGAGCGTGGTGCTGCGGTGGACATTGCCGTGCTCGCGCGCGACGACCTCGGCCAGCTCCTTGCATTCCACCGGCACGCGCAGCCGCTGCGCCAGCGGTCCGAGCAGCTGCACGCTGCGCATCTCGTGGCCGATGTGGCGCGGCAGCACGTCAGCCGGCGTCGTCGCCTTGCCCAGGTCATGCGTCAGGCAGGCGAAGCGCACCGGCAGCGCCGTGCCCAGCCGCGCGGCCATGTCGAGCACCAGCATCAGGTGCACGCCGGTGTCGATCTCGGGGTGGTACTCGGCGCGCTGCGGCACACCGAACAGCGCCTCCACCTCCGGCAGCAGCCGCTGCAGCGCCCCGCACTCGCGCAGAAACAGGAACATCCGCGACGGCATCGCCTCCATCAGGCCGCGCGACAGCTCCTGCCAGACCCGCTCGGGCACCAGCGCATCGACCTCGCCCGCAGCGACCATCGTGCGGCACAGCGCCAGCGTCTCAGGCGCCACGCTGAACGCCGTGAAGCGGGCCAGGAACCGCGCCAGCCGCAGGATGCGCACAGGATCCTCGACAAACGCCGGCCCGACATGGCGCAGCACCCGGTCGCTCAGATCGGCCTGACCACCCCAGGGATCGATGACCGTGCCGTCGTCGTCCATGGCCATCGCGTTGATGGTCAGGTCGCGGCGGGACAGGTCTTCTTCGAGCGTCACGTCCGGATCGGCGCGGAAGGAAAAGCCGTGGTAGCCGGGCGCCGTCTTGCGCTCGATGCGGGCCAGCGCGTACTCCTCCCGGGTCCGGGGGTGCAGGAACACGGGGAAGTCGCGCCCGACCGGCAGATAGCCAGCCGCCCCCATCTGTTCGGGGGTCGACCCGATGACCACCCAGTCGCGGTCGCCGTGCGGATGGCCCATCAAGCGGTCGCGAACAGCCCCGCCCACCAGAAAAAATTCCATGTCATGCCCTCGCCATGTCTGTGGCCGACCCATGTGCCGGATTCCGCAAAAGTGTTACCCGCGAGCCAGGGGTAGGCAATCCGTGTGATGAAGTGGTCCAATCATGCACAGACACCATTGCGTACCAATTGTTTAATGTTTGCAACGGGCGTGTTTGTTTTCCGGGGAGTATGACCATGACCATCCGATTCAACGCGACACAGCGTCTCTTGTCCGCTCTGTTGCTCGTCAGCGCCACACAGGCGCATGCGGTCTACGCCGAGCAGGAGCCCGTCAGCGGCGTCTCCAATGACGCGCCGTCGATCGCAGAAAACCTCGGGACGCTGCAGGACGATGGATTCCTGTTCCTCTCCGGCGAACGCCAGTCGAGCAGCAGCGGCGGCAGTTCCGCCGACTTTTTCCGCTTCGACGTCGGCGCCGACCAGCAGGTCTCGTTCACGATCGAGACGCCGACGGCCAGCGCCATGCCGGTCATCGGCGTGTTCGATGACGGCGCACCCAACCTGCTGCTGGCCAGCGCCTTCGACGACAACAGCTCCACCAGCCAGTTCCTGTCGTTCTCCTACCAGCTCGCACCGGGCACCTACTACGCTGCGGTGTCCGGTTTTCGTCTGGGCTGGCAAGACTTCGACGGCGGCGGCAACTCGGGCTGGACCTACAACCTGTTGCTGAACAGCGTGGCGGTCGCACCGGCGGCGCCGGTGCCGGAGCCGGGCACCATGGCCATGCTGCTGGCGGGTCTCGGGGTGCTGGGCATGGTGGCCCGCCGCCGGCGCAGTTGATCGGCACACCACACCGCGGCCGCCCGGACCTCAGCCCCGGCCGGCGCGGGCGCGTCGCCGGTCTTCCGGCGTGAATCCGGCGCGCAGCACGGGCGGCATCACCGCCGACAGCGCACTGGGCGTGATGCCCAGCGTGACCAGCCCCGGGTGGCGTCCCGTGGCGACATTGGGCACCCGCATCGAATCGAGGTTGTCGCACGACATCAGCGGCTCGCCCGGCAGCAGCCCCAGCGCGGTCGCCTGGATGCGCCCGGCCCAGTCCGGCAGCGGCAACACCGGCCGCGCGTGGCCGCTCCAGCGTCCGGCCATGCGCACCAGTTCCGCCAGCGTCAGGACATCCGGCCCCGCGCACTCGATCACCTGGGCGACAGTCCCCCGGTCCAGCAGGCACTGCACCAGCGCCTGCGCCACATCCTCGACCCACACCGGCTGGAACTTCGCCTGTGCGCCCGCCAGCGCCATCACGGGCACGAGCGACTGCAGCTGCGCGAAGAGGCGGATGAACCGGTCCTCGGCACCGAAGATCACGCTCGGCCGCAGCAGCGTCAGGTCCAGCGCCGGCGTGGCACGCAATGCCTGCTCGCCACGCGCCTTGCTGCGCAGATAGTGCGACGGCGCCGACGCGGGATCACCGTCCGGCACCCCCAGCGCGCTGACATGCACCAGCCGCCGCACACCCGCGCGCTGGCAGGCCGCGGCCAGCTGCTGCGGCAGGGTGACATGGGTGCGCTCGAACTGCGCGGCACTGCCATGCAGGATCGCCACCAGATTCACCACCGCGTCGACCCCCTGCAGCAGCGTGTCGAGCTGGGCCGGATCGTGAACATCGGCCTCGACCACCTGCACGCCCGGCAGCATGGCCAGCGCGTGGCCCCGCCGGCGGCGGCGCGTCGGGACACAGACCGCCGCCCCGCCCGTGCCGGGCGTGGCCAGCCAGCGGGACACAAACGCCCGGCCGACAAAGCCGGTTCCACCGAGGACAAGGAGCTTGCGCAGGGGCATGGCAGACACCTCCGGAGGGGTCATGGCAGTTGCCGGTTTTCGACGGGCGCATCCACGGCGCGCGGACCGACCAGGGGTGACAGCCGGCTCTTGAAGTCCACCACCGGCTTGCCGCCAAGGACTGCGGCGTAATAGCTGGCGTTGGACAGCACCTTCTTCACATAGTCACGGGTCTCATGGAACGGAATGTTCTCGGCCCAGGCCGCGACTTCCATCACCGGTCCCTCACGCCAGCGCCGCGGGCGGTTCGGACCGGCGTTGTAGCCGGCGGCGGCCATGGCCTGCGAGCCACCAAAATCGTCCAGCACCAGCTTCAGGTACCCGGCACCGAGCCGCAGGTTGGTGGTCTTGTCCGTGAGCAGATCCGCGGTGTAGGGAATGCCCAGCCGCTTGGCCGTCCAGCGCGCCGTGGCGGGCATCACCTGCATCAGCCCCGCCGCACCCGCACCCGAGCGGGCATCGGTGACGAAGCGCGACTCCTGGCGGATCAGCCCGAAGACGTAGGCCGGATCGAGCCCCACATCCTGCGCAGCGGCGACGACGTCGGCGCGGAAGGGGGTCGGGAAGCGCTGGGCCAGGTCGATTTCCTGGCGTGTGCGTTCGCTGGTGTTGATGCAGCGGTCCCAGACCTCATGGTCGCAGGCGCGCTGCGCAGCGGCCAGCAACTGGCGGTCGCTCAGTTCGCGGATGGAGAAGTTCCATTCGCGCACGCCCTCGCTGCGCAGCCCGAGCGCGATCAGCGCCAGCGCCCGGGTCAGGCCGGGCTGGCGCAGGGCCTGCGTCCGCTCCTCGGCGGTCAGTGCAGTCGGGCGGGCTGGCAAGGTCTGCGGGCGGCCCAGCTCCTCGGCCGCGAGCTTGCCGTAGAAATGGAGCTGTCCGGCGATACGCTCGAACAGCACATTGGCCGCCGTGCGCTGGGCGTCACCCTCAGCGCCCGCCTTGGCTGTGGCCTTCAGCGCGCGGGCTTTCCAGTAGACCCAGGTCGGGTCCGCCTGCGCAGAGGCGCCCATGCCGGCCACGGCGTCCAGCACACGCTGCCAGCGCGCGGCATCGGTGGCCCGCAGCGCCGAGCGCACCCGCCAGGCCAGCGTGTCGTCGTTCCAGTCGACGTCGCGGGCGCTGCTGCTGCCGTTGCCCGCGGACTCGCTGGCGCGCTGGAACCAGCCATCGGCCTCGGGCAGCAGCCTCATCGCGCCCTGCCGCCCCACCGAGCCCCAGGCCCAGGCCGCCACGTCAGGCGGGAGACGGCGCTGCCAGCGGTCCTGCAGCTCCACCGCCGCCGCCGCAGGATCGCCCGCCGCCAGCCGTGCCAGCGCCATGGCGGTGAACTCCGCCCCCTGCCGGCTCTCGGTATCGGCACGCTGGGTCAGGTAGCGCTGCGGCTGCTCGAACAACTCGGTCAGCACCGCGCCAGCGTCCTCGCCCAGCACGGTCAAGGCCTGGCGAGCGGCGTTGAGCCGCTTGGCTTCGGCGGCTTCCCTGGCCTTGAGCCAGACATCGCTGGCGCTGAACTGGCGGGCGTTGTAGAGCGTGGTGACCAGCAGCGTGCAGCCGGTGTCGCCGTCGCGCTGCAGGAACCAGTTCGCGCGGGCCGCGGCGCGCACATCCTCGCCAACATGGTGGCGCAGCAGCAGCGCATAGCAGCTCACCTCGCGGTCATCGTTGAACTTGAACCGCGGATACTCGGTGGCGAAGTTGCGCCAGTCGCGGCGCTTGCCGAGTTCGAGCAGCCAGTCGTTGCGCAGGCGGTCCTCGACATAGGTGCCGGGCCAGCGGGCATAGAAGGCGTCCAGCTCGGCCTGGTTCGACTCGGCGAGCCGGGTGTTCAGCTCCCAGTAGTCGGCCCACATCGCCAGCGGGTGGCGGGCATTGACCAGGGTGTCACGGTGCACCTGCAGCCGCGCACGGTCCTTCTTGCGAAACGCCTCGCGCGCCTGCAGCAGGCGGTCGTCCAGCGCCCGGCCCTCGCTGGCTGCCGTGGTCGCGGTGCCCTGGGCCAGCGCCAGACCCACCGCCCCCGAGAGACCGCCACCGATCACCACCGCCGCTGCTGCCGCTGCGGCCCTCAACACCTTCACCACCGACTGCATGTGCACCTGCTGTACCCCCATCTCCGCCCAGTGTAGGGGCGGACCCTGATCCGACTGGCCCGGTCCCGTCAAGCACGTGCAAAGCGACCGGGCAATGGCGCGCGGCGGTGCCGTCCGTGAATTGCCGGCAAGCCCGGTGGCACGCACAATCGCCCCGTCCGACACGCCCGATGCCCCTGGCCGAGAGAGAACGAATCCGATGCGCACGCCCACCTTCACGCTGCCCGAACCGCCCCGCGACAAGAAGACGCTGCGCAAGCAGCTGCAGGCCGAACGCATGGGCATGTCCGACCGCCACCAGCGCTCGGTGCATCTGCAGGAGGTGCTGATGGTGTGGCTGCTGTCGCGCAAGGAGAAGACGATCGGCGCTTTCTGGTCGATCAAGGGCGAATTCGACGCCCTGCCGGCGCTCTACCGCTGGAGCGAGTCCGATCCCGAGCGGCGCATCGGCCTGCCGGTGATCGACAAGCTGACCAAGCAGCTGCGCTTCCATGTCTGGTACCCGGGCTGCCCGATGGAGGAGGACGCCTACGGGATTCTCAAGCCCAAGGACACCGAGGAGTTCCACCCCGAGCTGCTGCTGGTGCCCTGTGTGGGCTTCGGGCCGGGGGGGGTGCGGCTGGGCTATGGCGGCGGCTTCTACGACCGCACGCTGGCGTCACTTCAGCCAATGCCGTTCACCGCCGGCATCGGCTATGGCCACGGCTACATCCCGTGGCTGCAGGCCGAGCCGCACGATGTGCCGCTCGACGCCATGCTGACGGAAGAGGGCACCGTCTGGGACCGCAGCCGGGCGGCCTGAGCGGCCCCGTTCGCGGTCGGCAGAGGCCTGGATCAGAACTTGTAGCCGACGCCCACGCCGATCAGCAGCGGATCGACCTTGATGGTGCCAAGGTTGGTGCCGTTCGAGCTGAGGTCGGTGCGGATGGTGACCTTCTTGACGTCCAGGTTCACGGACCAGTTCTTGTCGATCATGTAATCGACACCGGCTTGCAGCGCCAGACCGACGCTGTTCTTCTCGATCGAGAAGCCGGCCGGCAGGTTGACGCTGGAGAAGCGCGTGTAGTTCAGGCCCGCACCGACGTAGGGCTTGAAGGCGCCCAGACCGAGGTCGGTGAAGTGGTACTGCAGCGTCAGCGTCGGGGGCAGATGCTTCAGGGTGCCGATCTGGCCGCCATGGGCGCTGGAGCTGACGTTGTGCTTCTGCGGATAGGTCAGGATCAGCTCAGCGGCCAGGTTCGGGCTCAGGAAGTAGGTGACGTCGACTTCCGGGATCACCTTGTTGCTGACGCTGATGTCGGTGATCGCGATGCTGTCCTTGTTGGCCGGATCGATGTTGACCAGACGGCCACGCACAAGCAGGTCACCGGCGACCTGGGCCGAGGCGGCGGGAGCAGCGGCCAGAGCGGCGACGGCGGCGAGGGCGAAACAGAGCTTCTTCATCATGGTGGGACTCCTGTCCAGGTGAGGTGGAGTCCATTGAACCGGCCCCTGCGCCGGCACCGCTTGAGACGCCTCAAGGCCCCGCAAGCCCCCCGTCGGCACCCTCCCGGCGGTTGATCTGCATCAGCCGCGCGGCACCGCCCTGTGGCGCCGCAGCATCACAGCAACGCCAGCCGCCGCGCGATCTCCAGCACCGTCGCGCTGGTGTTCATCGTGTAGAAGTGCAGCGACGGCACGCCCTGCGCCCGCAGCCGCTCGCACAGGTCGGTGACCACATCCAGCCCGAAGGCCTTGATGCTCGCCGTGTCGTCGCCGTAGCTCTGCAGGCGCAGCCGCACCCAGCGCGGGATCTCGGCGCCGCAGCCCTCGGCGAAGCGCAGGATGCCGCTCGAATTGGTGATCGGCATGATCCCCGGCACGACCGGGATGTCCAGACCGAGCGCCTGCACCTCGTCCATGAAGCGCCAGTAGGCTTCGGCGTTGTAGAAGAACTGCGTGATCGCCGAGTTCGCGCCGGCCTTCACCTTGGCCTCGAAGGCGCGCAGATCGGCCTCCGGCGAGCGGGCCTGCGGGTGCATCTCGGGATAGGCGGCCACCTCGATGTGGAAATGCTCGCCCGTCTCGGCGCGGATGAAGGCGACCAGATCGCTGGCGTGGCGGAACTCGCCGATCGGCCCGAAGCCGCTGGGCAGGTCGCCGCGCAGCGCGACGATGCGGCGCATGCCCATGGCCTGGAACTGCGCCAGCCGCTCGCGCACGGAGTCGCGGGTCGCGCCGACGCAGGTGAAATGCGAGGCGCCGTCCTGGCCTTCGTCGAGCAGGGCCTGCACGGTCTGCAGCGTGCCGTCCTGGGTCGAGCCGCCGGCGCCGTAGGTGACCGAGCAGAACTGCGGCTTCAGCGCATACAGCGCCTGGCGCACGACAGCCAGCTTGGCCGCCCCTTCAGGCGTCTTGGGCGGGAAGAACTCCAGGCTCAGCGGGAGGGAGGCGGATTGCGTCATGACAGGTTCAGGATGCGTGTTTCTTGGGCGTCGGCTGCGCGATCGGCTTGTCGCCGGCTTCCAGGTCGAGATGGCGGGCCCACAGGAAGAACTCGGTGTTGCCGTTGCCGCCGGTGATGGGGCTCTGGAAGTAGGCGTGGACTTTCATCCCCGCATCGCGGCAGCACTGGCGCACACGCGTCTCGACATCCGTGAACAGCGACTTGTCGCGCACGATGCCGCCCTTGCCGATGTGCTCGGGCTGCAGCTCGAACTGCGGCTTGACCAGCACCAGCAGGTCGGCGTCGGGCGCCATGTAGGCGAACAGCGTCGGCAGCACATGCGTCAGCGAAATGAAGGACACGTCAGCGGTGATGACGTCGAAGCTCGCCTTCGGGTACGCCTCGGCGAAGTCGCTGCCCTCGACATCGCGGGCGTTGACACCCTCGAAACAGACCACGCGCGCGTCGGCGCGCAGCTTGGCGGCGAGCTGGTCGCGGCCCACGTCGAGGCCGACCACCTTGGCCGCGCCCTGGCTGAGCAGCAGGTCGGTGAAGCCGCCCGTGCTCTGGCCCACGTCGAGGCAGGTGCGCCCGGCGACGCTGAAGCCGCAGCGGGCGATGGCGCCTTCGAGCTTGAGACCGCCGCGCGAGACGAAGCGCAGCTCCGCGTCGTCGGTGATCTCGACCACGGCGTCCTCGGGCACGTCCTCGCCGGACTTGGTCGGCACCAGCCAGCCCTTGGGGCCGCGCCAGCGCACGGCCTTGCGTTCGATCAGCCGCTGGGCAGCGGAACGGGTGGGGGCCATGCCCCGTGTGACCAGCAGTTGGTCCATGCGCATCAGGAATTCTCCAAACGATTCAACGAATTCAACGAAGTTTCAGCCGCCTCGACCGCCGCCCCCAAGGGTCGGAGCAGCCAGGCGAGGTCGGATTCAGTCAGTGCCACGCCACCCGTGCCCGCCGCACCATGCAAGCCCGCCGCCAGCGCCGCCTTGCGCTCCTGCAGGGCGAGGATGCGCTCTTCCAGCGTGTCCTCGGCCACCAGCTTGTAGACGAACACCGTCTGCGTCTGGCCAAGGCGGTGGGCGCGGTCGGTGGCCTGGTTCTCGACGGCCGGGTTCCACCAGGGGTCATAGTGGATCACCGTGTCGGCCTGCGGCAGGTTCAGGCCCACCCCACCCGCCTTCAGGCTGATGAGGAAGATCGGCACCTGTCCATCCGTGAACTGCGCGATCAGCGCGTCCCGCTGCGGCCCCGGCGTCTGGCCGGTGAGCGTGATCCAGCACAGCCCGGCCGCCTTCAGGCCGGTCTCGATCAGCTCCAGCATCGACGTGAACTGCGAGAACAGCAGGATACGCCGACCCTCGGCCACCATCTCCGGCAGCGTCTCCATCAGCCAGTCGAGCTTGGCCGAGCCCTTGACCTTGCGCGCCTGCGGGATCTTCACCAGCCGGGGATCACAACAGACCTGCCGCAGCTTCAGCAAGGCGTCCAGCACCATGATGTGCGAGCGTGCCAGCCCCTTCTCGGCCAGCGCCTCGCGCACGGAGGCTTCGGTGCTCAGGCGGATGGTCTCGTACAGGTTGGCCTGCGCCACATCGAACTGCACCCGCACCACCGTCTCGACCTTGGGCGGCAGCTCGGTGGCCACCATGTCCTTGGTGCGGCGCAGCATGAACGGCGCCAGCCGGCGACGCAGCAGCGCGAGCCGGTCGCTGTCGCCGTGTTTCTCGATCGGGGTGCGGAACAGCGTCTTGAAGCGCGCCTCGCTGCTCAGGTAGCCGGGCAGCAGGAACTCGAACAGGCTCCAGACCTCGCCAAGGTGGTTTTCCATCGGCGTGCCCGACAGGCAGATCCGGTGCCGCGCCTGCAGCATCTGCACCACCTGCGCGGCCTGCGTCTTGGCGTTCTTGATGGTCTGCGCCTCGTCGAGCACGACGGCGTGCCACGGCTGCTGGATGAGGATCTCGGCGTCGCGTGGCAGCAGCGGGTAGGTGGTCAGCACCACGTCGTGGTCGGCGATGTCGTCGAAGCGCCCGCGCCGCTCGATGCCGTGCAGCACCAGCAGCCGCAAGCCCGGCGCGAACCGCCCGCACTCGCGCCGCCAGTTGCCCACGAGGCTTGTCGGGGCCACGATCAGCGCCGGCCGGTCCAGCGCACCCCGCCCCTTCTCGGCCACGAGGTGCGCGAGCGTCTGCAGCGTCTTGCCCAGGCCCATGTCGTCGGCCAGCACGCCGCCGAGCCGCTGGCGTGACAAGGCCTGCAGCCACGCCACGCCCTGGTGCTGGTACGGGCGCAGTTCGGCCGCCACGCCGTCGATGACCTCCGGGTGCTCCCGCTCGCCGCGGGCCGCCAGGATGTCGCGCAGCATGCCGAGGCCGGTCTGCCCTTCCGGCAGGTCCACCTGCACTGTCTCGGCCCCCAGGCGCAGCACCTCGATGCGGCTGAGTTCCAGCGTCTCGCCCTGGAACGCCCCCGCCGGCCGCTCGCCCACCAGCTCGATCAGCGCCGCCAACCACGGCTGCAGCGCCACACCCGGCAGGCCCCACCAGTGGCCCTGGTCGTCATGCACCCACAGCCGCTCCGGCGCGACGAGGTCTTCCCCGGGTCGGGCATGGGCCTGGGCGACGAGCTGCGGAATCCAGGGCAGCAGGTTGACGCGGCGGCCCTCGATGCGGAAGCCGATCGACAGGTGCAGCCAGTCCCCGGCGTTTTCCGGGGCAGCACCCTCCGGCCCCAGGGCATCGAACGCCCCATCCGCACCGCGACCGCCCAGCGCGATGTCCAGCTGGTCAATCGCGTTGACGTGCGCGCCCCAGCCCTGGCCGGTCTCGATGACAAACCCCGCCGCGCGCCAGGTCGCGAAATCCTCGGCCAGCCAGGCGCCGAAACGCCGCTGGCGCTCGCGCAGGTCCAGCCCGATCGGGCACCAGTGGTCCGCTGGCGCGCCCGGCTGCGGATGGAGTCCGTCTTCCCGGCAGGCCCGCACGGTCGCTGCCTCCTGCGCGGGGTCGCGCACCAGCTCGACCAGCCCGTCCGGTGCGTCGATGAACTGCTGGGCGGGGGCGCTGTCGGGCCAGAAGTCGCGCTCGCCCGCGTAGTCGAAGCTCAGCGTGAACAGGGGCTCTGCGCTGCCCGCCTCGAAGTCGATGTGCAGCACCGGCTGGGGCGCCACGCCCCGGATGCGCCGGACCACGGGCGTGGCCACGGCGTCCGGCAGGAGTGGCAACAGCCGCCGTGCCCGGGGTTGCGCGGCTTGCTGGCGCAACCAGTCGTCCGGCATCGGCGGTGCCGCCAGCAGCCGCGTCACCCGCTCGGGCGTCAACCCGTCCAGGTCCAGCGCGCCCACCTGGCCATGCGCGTCGTCCAGGTACAGCGACACCGCCCCCGGCACGGGCAGCAGCCGCGCCGAGGTGTACGCCTCGTCGATCTGCGCCAGCAACTGCCAGGCGCCATCGGGCAATCTCGCCCAATGCCAGCACAGCGTGCGCGGCTCGCCCCAGGACCAGACACGGCCGGGCCGGTTCTCGGCATCGACCGACACCACCCGCCCGCTGCGCACCGCCCGTTCCAGCGTCGCCAGCCCGAAGGCGTCGTCGACCGAGGCGGGCGGCAGTTCCTCGAAGCCGTAGCCGCTGTAGCCTTGCGAACTGGCCCCCGACAGCGAGCCATGCAACCACAGCCAGCGCGCCACGTCCTGAAACACCCGGTCGTGGCTCTGCTGGGACGCCTTCCAGGAACCCGACCCGAGCGCCCGCAGCTTGCCGAACTTGCGCTCGGTCTGTCCCGGCTTTCCCTTGAGCAGCGTCACGCGGTGGCAGCCCAGCATCAGCTCGGTCTTGGGGAGGGCGTCCTTGGAGAATGGCGTCGTCGTGCGCAGAGACAGCGTGAACACCACGACCTCGTTGTCGGGGATGAACTGGAACGACACAGGCGATCGGGTGGATTCGTCGCTGGCGGACCACCAGCGGTCGAGCGCACTGGGTGCAGGCGGCGGCGAAGGTGGGGGCGGTGGCGGAACGAAGACCGGACGAGGAACGGGCGTCGGCACAGCGGGCGATGCCGAAGTGACCGCCCCCAGGCTCCGGGGCGCACTCCTGGGCACGATGTCGGGCCGCGCCGCCGCCAGGTACTGCACCAGCGCCGCCACATGCTTGCAGCGCGACTCCATCGGGCAGGAACAGCGGTTCTGGAACCACCACTGCCCCTGGTCGTCACACGCCAGATCGACCCCGGTGTCGTAGGGCCGCACGGCATTGCCCCGCACCTTGGCATCGACCACCCAGCCCGCCGCCGCGTTCTCGTCTTCAAGCGCCACGACCTGGCGCACCCGTTCCTGCTGGACATAGTCGGTGCCGCGCGACCAGGTCGAGCGGCCAAACAGGTCTCTCAGCGTCGGGAGGCTGGGGTCGGGAATGTGAAGGAGATCATCCATGGGCAGGCGGCTGGAGGCCGATGCGGCCGCGATCAGTAGCGGTACGTGTCCGGCTTGTAAGGCCCCTGCTTCGGCACGCCGATGTAGGCGGCCTGCTCGTCGGTCAGCTCGGTCAGCATCGCGCCGACCTTCTTCAGGTGCAGGCGCGCGACCTTCTCGTCCAGGTGCTTGGGCAGCACGTAGACCTTGCCCACGTCGTAGCCGTCCGGGTGGCAGAACAGCTCGATCTGCGCGATGGTCTGGTTGGCGAAGCTCGACGACATCACGAAGCTCGGGTGGCCCGTGCCGCAGCCGAGGTTCACCAGGCGGCCCTTGGCGAGCAGGATGATGCGCTTGCCGTCGGGGAAGATGATGTGGTCGACCTGCGGCTTGATCTCTTCCCACTCGTACTGTTCGAGCGACGCGACCTCGATCTCGTTGTCGAAGTGGCCGATGTTGCAGACGATCGCCTGGTCCTTCATCGCCAGCATGTGCTCATGGCGGATCACGCCCTTGTTGCCGGTGGTGGTCACGAAGATGTCGGCCTTGTCGGCGGCCCATTCCATCGTCACGACCTTGTAGCCTTCCATAGCGGCCTGCAGCGCGTTGATCGGGTCGATCTCGGTCACCCAGACCTGTGCCGACAGCGCGCGCAGCGCCTGCGCCGAGCCCTTGCCCACGTCACCGTAACCGGCAACGACCGCGACCTTGCCGGCGATCATCACGTCGGTGGCACGCTTGATGCCGTCCACCAGCGACTCGCGGCAACCGTAGAGGTTGTCGAACTTGCTCTTGGTGACCGAGTCGTTGACGTTGATCGCGCGGAACAGCAGCGTGCCGGCGGCCGACATTTCCTTCAGGCGGTGCACGCCGGTCGTGGTTTCCTCGGTCACGCCGAGGATCTCGGCGGCCTTGCGGGTGTACCAGGTCGGGTCGACGGCGATCTTGGCCCGGATCGAGGCGTAGAGGCAGCTCTCCTCTTCGCTCTTCGGGTGGTCGAGCAGCGACAGATCCTTCTCGGCGCGCTGGCCCAGGTGCATCAGCAGCGTGGCGTCACCGCCGTCGTCCAGGATCATGTTCGGGCCTTCGCCCGGCGTGCCGGCAGCGCCGAAGTCGAAGATGCGGTGGGTGTAGTCCCAGTAGTCGGCCAGCGTCTCGCCCTTGTAGGCGAAGACCGGCGTGCCCTTGACCGCCAGCGCGGCGGCGGCGTGGTCCTGCGTCGAGAAGATGTTGCACGACGCCCAGCGCACGTCCGCGCCGAGCGCTTGCAGCGTCTCGACCAGCACGGCGGTCTGGATGGTCATGTGCAGCGAGCCGGTGATGCGCGCGCCCTTGAGCGGCTGCTTGGCGGCGAACTCTTCGCGGATCGCCATCAGGCCGGGCATCTCGGTCTCGGCGATGCGGATTTCCTTGCGGCCCCAGGCGGCCAGCGACAGGTCGGCGACGAGGAAATCCTGGGGGACTTGGGTGATCTGGGGATCGGTGACGGCGTTCATGCATTGCTCCGGTTCGGCTGGAAGACACCGCCGCCGAAGCACGCACTGCATCACTGGGGAGGGAGAGAGCCACCGCGCCCGGACACCGTGCCGACATCAGCGGCAGGGTGAGCGCGGTTGGAAACAGGATCCGAGCCTGGGACGGCAACCGGGCGACAACCCGGCCGATGGCGTCTCGCAGCGCTCCTCGGAAGCCGTCGATTATAGCGGCGCAGCCCTCAGCGGCGGCTGCGCAGATGACCCACCGGAGAAGGCGTCTTTTCCTCCAATGCCGCCATCCAGGACCGTGCCGTGATCCGCAGCACGGACGCCACCACCACGGAAGGGTAACCGTGCCATTGCGCCAGCACCCGTTCGACGACCATCACCAGGCCCTCCCGCTGTGGCCGGGTGACGCGCACCATGTCACGGTGACCGTTGGCCAGGATCGAGTGCAGTTGCGTGTGTTGTTCCATGGTGGCCTCCAGCCCTTGCTGCCAGGCTCCGCCGAGCAGGCGCAAGGAAGAGAGGGCGTCGGGCACATGCCCTTGCCCACCCGACCACATCGGATGGCGCCAGTGTCCGCAGACCTGGGTGAGCGCCCGCCCTTGCAGCGCAGCCAGACCCGACTGGGTCTGCAACGCCACCTGGCAGACACCCTGCAGAGCCTCCAGGCTCTGCTGTGGCCACAGCGGCCACACCCCTTGCAACACCATCTTGTCTCCTCGCAACCTTCGGGATTTCTCACGGTTGACAGCTTTGAAGAGATTGTGAATTCGTGCCGACCCAGGGGCAATCCGTGCTGCCCGTGTCCCCTGCTGGGTTAACCCAGCAACGCGCCCCCCGCGTCCGGCGGATCCGCCCCCTGGAGCAGCCGGAAGATGTCGGCGACCTTGCGCACACCGAGCTTGCCCATCATGCGGCTGCGGTGC
Source organism: Sphaerotilus sp. (assembly GCF_034519685.1). GTDB lineage: Bacteria > Pseudomonadota > Gammaproteobacteria > Burkholderiales > Burkholderiaceae_C > Sphaerotilus. The sequence continues at coordinate 83,536 of NZ_JAXHOF010000007.1, forward strand.
TGCTCGACCGTCTTGAGCGAGACCCCGAAGTCGGCAGCGATGACCTTGTTGGCCTTGCCCTCCATGACGGCGTCCAGCACCTCCCGCTCGCGCGGTGTCAGCGAAGCCAGCCGGCGCCGCACCTCGTCCGCCCCGTCGGCCCGGTCGCGAGCGGACTCGCGCCGCTGGATGGCGGTCTGGATCCAGTCGATCAGCACCTGCTCGTTGAAGGGTTTCTGCAGGAAATCGAGCGCCCCGGCCCGCATCGCGCGCACCGCCATCGGGATGTCGCCATGCCCGGAGATGAACAGGATGGGCACGTCGGCATGGCGCTCGTTGAGCTGCGCCTGCAGCTGCAGGCCGCTCATGCCCGGCATGCGCACATCGAGCAGCAGCACGTCGCAATCCGGTGCCAACGGGTCAGCCAGGAAGGCCGCGGCGTCTGCGTACGTGCTGACCCGCATGCCGAGCACCTCCAGCAGCATCTGCAGCGAGGTGCGCACCATCGCATCGTCATCGACGACGCACACGTGGGGTTTTGGCAGGGGCTGGGGCGACGGTGAGCGTGAGGATGGGGGCATGGGCCGTCTCCTGGGGTGTGGCGGCCGGTCCCGCCACGGGCAAGGTGAAATGGAAGACCGCACCACCCGCCGGATTGGCCTCGGCCCAGAGCCGGCCGTGGTGCGACTCGACGATCGAGCGGCAGATGGCCAACCCCATGCCCAGCCCGTCCGGCTTGGTGGACACGAAGGGGGTGTAGAGGTCCGCGACCAGGTGCGCCGGCAGGCCGATGCCGCTGTCGCGCACGCTGACCTGGATCTGCCCGGCGGTGTCCAGCGTGGTGCTGATCTCGATGCGCCGGGGCCGCTCGCGGGTGGGCAGGGTGGTGTGCATGGCGTCCAGCCCGTTGCGCACCAGGTTCAGCAGGAGCTGCTCCACCAGCACCCGGTCCACCCGCACCAGCGGCAGGCCCACCGTCAGGTCGAGGTCGATCACCGCCTCGGCGCGGCGGGCCTGGATGTCGGCCAGGCGCTGGAAGCCGGTGATCAGCTCGTTGATCGACACCGCTTCGGTGCGCAACTGGCCCTTGCGGATGAAGTTGTGGATGTGCTGCATGATCCGCCCGGCCCGCATGGCCTCGTCGGCGATCAGCTGCACCGCCCGCCGCAGCTCGGCCAGGTCACGCAGGCCCTCATGGTCGAGCCGGCGCAGCGCCGCGGCGCTGAAATTGCGGATCGACGTCAGCGGCTGGTTCAGCTCGTGGGCCAGCGCGGCGGCCATCTCGCCCATGCTGGTGACCCGCGCGGTGTGCTGCACCTGCTCGCGCCAGTGGGCGAGTTCCTCGGCCTGCTGCTTCTGCTGCTGCACATCGCGCACGCTGCCCAGCAGCCGCAGCGCACGCCCCGCCTCGTTGCGCTCCATGACTCGCCCGCGCAGCCAGAACCAGTGGTCGGCGCCCCCGCGCAGCCGCAGGCGCACCTCCGTGTCCACCAGCGCCGTCTCGCCCTTGATGTGGGCCAGCAGATCGCGGTCCAGACGCGCCCGGTCGCCGGGGTGGACCAGCGAATTCCAGTAGGTGGTGCCCGCGTCGGGCTGCGCCGGAGGGAATGCGCCGATCTGTTCGCTGAGCTGGCGAGAGACATGGAAATTCCCCCTCGCCAGATCCCACTCCCACAACGCGTCGCCGTGGCCTTCGAGGGCGAAGCGCCAGCGCGCTTCGCTGGCCTGCACGCGGTCCAACAGCGCCCGCTCCTCGGTGACGTCGCGCACGACCATCACCGCCTGCGCCTCGCCGGGCAGCCGCACGATCGACACGAACACGTCGGCCAGGAACAGCTCGCCGTCGCAGCGGCGGTGCCACTGGCCCGACACCTGCCAGCGGGCCGAGCGGAAATAGCGCCGGGCCATCCGCTCGTCCTGCAGCAGCCGGGCCACCGGCAGCCCGACCAGGGTCGCCTCCGAACCCCGGTACAGCGCCAGCGCCGCGTCATTGGCCGCCGCGACCATGCCACGGCGGTCGAGCAGCAGGATGGGAAACGGCGCAGCATGGAAGATCGCCCGGTAGCTGTCTTCGGCCGCCCGCAGCCGGCGCTCTTCCAGCTCCACCTCCGTGAGATCGCAGATGCGGAAATAGCCCTGCTCGTCGTTCTCGTCGTCCGCGGCATCCGCATCGCCCTCCAGCCAGTGGATGGTCATCTCCACCGGGAAGCGGCTGCCATCGGCGCGGCGGTGGTAGCGCAGCGGCACATGCTCGCGGTGGCGCGCGAAGATCTCGTCCACGGCAGACCGGTCGGTCACCAGGTCGTCGTAGCGCATCGTGCGCAGCACCTCGGCCGTCAGCCCGTAGACCCGCTCGGCCACCGGGCTGGCGCCGAGGATGGCGTGGTCGGCGTGCCGCACGACCAGCACCACATCCCGCGAGATCGCCAGCAGCGCCCCCACCCGGGCGGATTCAGCGGCCGGCACTGCCCAGCTCACCCGCCAGCCGGCTGATGTCCACCAGCTTGGTGCACACCGCCGTGATCACGCCGTCGTCCGACATCATCGGAAACCGCAGCGCGATGAAATGCACCGACGCCCCGCCGATGGGCAGCGCCTCGCGGATCTCGGACGCCTCGCCCGTGCGCAGCACGTCCAGGTCGCGCTCCCGGAAGGTCCGCGCGATCTCGGGCGGGAACACCTGCTGGTCGGTCTTGCCCAGGATGTCGCCAGCCCCCAGCCCCGTCATCCGGCGCAGCATCTGCTCGAAGCGCGGGTTGACGAACTCGTAGCGACCGGACGTGTCCTTCACCGAGATGAGCGTGGTGGAGAAGGTCATGATCGACATCAGCCGCTGCTCCTTGTCGCGCAGCTCGCGCTGGACCTCGAACAGCGGCGTCTCGTCGAGCAGGCTGAGCACGCAGCCGCGCACATCGCCCTGCGCCGTCATCCGGGGCGAGGCGCGCAGCAGGTAATGGCAGCCGCCCTCGGTGAGCTGGCGCTCCAGCGGCCGGCGGGTGCGGATCACCTCGTCGATCGACACCAGCACCGCGTTCAGCCGGTGCCCGGCGAGCACGTCGCGCAGGCTGTCGCCGACCCGCGCCGGCGACAGGCCGAACAGCCGGGCCGCCGTGTCGTTGTAGCGCAGCAGGCGCTGCTGCTCGCCCGCCACGACGATCGCGTAGTCCACGCTGCTCTGGATGCTCTCCAGGTCGGCGTTGGCGTCGCCCAGCTCGGCCGACTTGATCTGCAGCTCCTCGTTGACAGTGGTCAGCTCCTCGTTGGTGGACTGCAGTTCCTCATTGGCGGCTTGCAGTTCCTCGTTGGCAGCCTGCAGCTCCTCGTTCGAGGCCTGCATCTCCTCGTTGAGCGCCTGGGTTTCCTCATTGGAGGTCTCCAGCTCCTCGATCACCGTCTGCAGGTGTTCCCGGGTGGCGATCAGCTCGTCTTCGAGATCCTTGGTGACCAGGCCGGGCAGCAGGTCGACGTGCTCGGGGCGCGCCGCGTCCGGCACCGTCACCGGCTCGAATGCGATCAGCAGCAGCGGCTCGACCTCCACCCCGGGAATCGGATGCACCGCGATGCGGAAGGCGCCGGGCGACTTGTCGTGGTCATGCTGGCGGCCATACACGGCGGCGCGCTTGTGCTGCGCCTGGTGCACCAGCGTCTGCACCTCGGTCCGAAGCTCCTTGCGAATGAGCGCGAGCAGGTTGAAATCGACCCGCCCCACCGGCAGCCCCAGGTAGTCGCTCACATCGCCGAAGACGTGCAGCAGCTCCATCTGCGCATTGATGAGCACGCTCGGCGGCACATAGGCCGACGACGCCGCCGACAGGAAGCGCTCCTCCAGCGTGCGCGGCTTGGCCGGCACCACGCTGCGGTGCGGCGGCGCGGCGTCCATCATCAGCGACACGACCGTGGACTTGCTGACCGGCGCGTCGCGGCGGCGGAAGATGCGCTGGTCGCGGTGGACCGTGTCGAACAGGTTGTCGCGCTGGTAGGTGCTCTCCGACTTGCCGAGGAACAGCAGCCCGGCCGGGGCCAGCGCGTAGTGGAAGATGTCGAGCACCCGCTCCTGCAGCGAGTTCTGGAAGTAGATCAGCAGGTTGCGGCAGGACACCAGGTCCAGGCGCAGGAACGGCGGATCCTGCACCACGTTCTGCCGCGCGAAGACCACCATCTCGCGCAGCTCCTTGCTGATCTCGTAGGTGTCGCCGTGCGGCTTGAAGTAGCGCGCCACCAGACCGGGATCGACACCGGCCAGGCTGGCCTCGGAGTAGTGGCCCCGCCGGGCGATGTTCATCGCGGCCTGGTCGATGTCGGTGGCGAAGAGCTGGATCTTGAAGTCATGGCGCCCGGCCCCCAGCAGCTCCGACAGCAGGATGGCGATCGAGTACACCTCCTCGCCCGTGGCACAGCCCGGCACCCAGATGCGCACCTCGTCGCCGATGCGCTTGGTCGCCAGCCGCTCCTCCAGTGCGCGGCGCAGCGCCACGAAGGCCTCGCCGTCGCGGAAGAACGAGGTCACCGAGATCAGGATGTCCTTGCAGAGCTGGCCGAGTTCATCCGGGTTCTTGCGGGTCAGCGCGATGTACTCGTCCAGCGAGGCCACCCGGTTGGCGGCCATGCGGCGCAGGATGCGGCGCCAGACGGTCGTCTCCTTGTAGCCCGAGAAATCGACCTTGGTGTAGCGGTGGACCTTGGCCAGCAGCGTCTTGAGCGTGGCGGGGCTGTTCTGGCCCTGGTGCGGCGGCTGGATCAGGCCGTGGGTGCGCACGATGCCGGCGATCTCGCGGGCGATGTCGGCCGGGGCCAGCACCCAGTCCACGCAGTCGGTGTCGATCGCGGCCTGCGGCATGCCGGCGTATTTGGCGGTGGACGGATCCTGCGCGAACGTCAGCCCGCCGCTGGCCTTGACCGCGCGCAGCCCCGAGGCGCCGTCCGAGCCTGTGCCCGACAACACCACGCCGATCACGCCCTCGCCCCGCGCCTCGGCCAGCGAGTACAGGAACGTGTTGACCGAGGGCTTGGGCAGCACCTCCTGCGCCGGCGCGATCAGCAGGAAACGGTCGTCCCGGAACTCCAGGTTGCGGTTCGGTGGCGTGGTGTAGATCGCGTTGGGCTCGGGCACCATGCCGTCCTCGATCTCGCGCACCACCATCGCCGTCTCGCGCCCGAGCAGCTGCGCCAGCATGCTGCGGTAGGTCGGCGAGAGGTGCTGCAGGATCACATACGGCACGTTCAGGTCGGTCGGCAGGTGGGCGATGAGCGACGACAGCGCCTCCAGCCCCCCGGCGGACGCCCCGATCGCGACGATGAAGTGACGGCGAAGCTCGGCCGGCGGCAACTCGGCAGCAGGGTCGGTCATGGTCTGTTGTCTCCTTGCGGAGATTGTAGGAACAGACGCTCGCGACGTACCCACGCTGCGAGATCAACCGGCTTGTGCAGGTGCGATCTGATCGTCCAGCACGCTCGACACCAGCGACGGCCGCCCGACGACCAGCGGATCGGTCGGCCCGATGACGGTGACATCCTTCTTCGTGTAGGGCAGCCGGTGCAGCACATAGCGCATCGCGTTGAGCCGCGCGCGCTTCTTGCAATCCGACTTGATCACCATCCACGGGCAGTCCGAGGTGTCGGTGTGCAGGAACATGCCCTCCTTGGCGCGGGTGTAGTCGTCCCATTTGTCGAGCGAGGCCAGGTCGATCGGGCTGAGCTTCCACTGCTTGAGCGGGTGGCCCTGGCGCTCCTTGAAGCGGCGGCGCTGCTCCTCGCGGCTGACCGAGAACCAGAACTTGAAGATGTGGATGCCGCTGCGCACCAGGTTGCGCTCGAACTCGGGCGCCTCGCGCATGAACTGGTCGTACTGCGCATCGGTGCAGAAGCCCATCACCCGCTCGACCCCGGCGCGGTTGTACCAGGACCGGTCGAACAGCACGATCTCGCCGCGTGTGGGCAGGTGCTGCACATAGCGCTGGAAATACCACTGACCGCTCTCGACCTCGCTGGGCTTTTCCAGCGCGACGACACGGGCACCGCGCGGGTTGAGGTGCTCCATGAAGCGCTTGATCGTGCCGCCCTTGCCGGCGGCGTCGCGGCCCTCGAACAGGATGATCACCCGCGCGCCGGTCTCCTTCACCCAGGCCTGCAGCTTGAGCAGCTCGACCTGCAGCCGGTACTTCTGCTTTTCATAGCTCTTGCGCGACAGCAGGTGGCGGTAGGGATAGGCCCCTTCGCGCCAGCCGGCCGACAGCTCCAGATCGGGGTTCACCCCCGGCCCCGTGCCCGTGCCCTGTTCACGGCCCAGCAGCGTGCGGCGCAGCGCCGCCATGTCGTCGGGCGAAGCGCCATCGATCAGCGCCTGCAGCTGCGACCGCCACTCGTCGCCACCCTAGCCCCGCGCATGGCGCGCCAGCACATCGGTCACCGCCATCGCCTGCACCGCGCGGGCCGCCTCGATCGCCGCGCCGACCTCGTAGGACTCCATGCGCGCGGCCGTGATCGGCGCGGACTTGTCGGTCATCTCGACCGGCGCCGCCAAGGCGGTCTTGCGCGGGGCGCGGCGCCGGGGAGTCGCGGGCACGGCAGGGAAAGCGGCGATCTGGGTAGCGGTGGTGGCCTTGGCAGCTTTGGCGGCGGTCTTGGCGGTCTTGGCGGTCATGAACACTCCTCGGGCAAATGCCTTGTTCGATGACAACATGATGAAAACAGGGCGCGCCGCCGTCCTTGCGCCCTGTCAATTCCGAACCGAATGACGTCCGCCATCCGGACTGGTGCCAGCGACAATCATGGATTGTTCAGCCAAACACCACCATGCACCCCATCGGCACCCCGCTCTCCCCGAACGCCACCCGCGTCATGCTGCTGGGCAGCGGCGAACTCGGCAAGGAAGTCCTGATCGCGCTGCAACGCCTGGGCGTCGAGACGATCGCCGTCGACCGCTACGACCATGCCCCCGGTCAGCAGGTCGCGCACCACGCCCGCACGATCGCGATGAGCGACCCCGAGGCGCTGCGGGCGCTGATCGAGGCCGAGCGGCCGGACTTCGTCGTGCCCGAGATCGAGGCCATCGCCACGCCGACGCTCGAAGCGCTGGAAGCGGAAGGCGTCGTGCGCGTCATCCCGACCGCCCGCGCCGCCCGGCTGACGATGGACCGAGAAGGCATCCGCCGCCTGGCCGCCGAGACGCTCGGCCTGCCGACCAGCCCGTACCAGTTCTGCGATTCGCTCGACGAGCTGCAGGCCGCGATCGACGGCGGCATTGGCTACCCCTGCGTCGTCAAGCCAGTGATGAGCAGCTCCGGCAAGGGCCAGAGCAAGCTCGACGGCCCCGCCGATGTCGCCAAAGCCTGGGACCACGCGATGGCGGGCGGCCGGGTCAGCCACGGGCGGGTCATCGTCGAGGGCTTCATCGACTTCGACTACGAGATCACCCTGCTCACCGTGCGCGCCCTCGGGGCGGATGGACAGGTGGAAACGCATTTCTGCGACCCGATCGGCCATGTCCAGGTCAGCGGCGACTATGTGGAAAGCTGGCAGCCGCACCCGATGCACCCCGCCGCGCTGGAGGAATCCCGCCGCATCGCCCAGGCCGTCACGGACAACCTCGGCGGCCAGGGCCTGTTCGGCGTGGAGCTGTTCGTCAAGGGGGCGCAGGTCTGGTTCAGCGAGGTCAGCCCGCGCCCGCACGACACCGGCATGGTCACGATGATCACCCAGTGGCAGAACGAGTTCGAGCTGCACGCCCGCGCCATCCTCGGCCTGCCGGTGAGCACCGCGCTGAAGAGCCCGGGCGCCAGCGCGGTCATCTACGGTGGCGTCGAGGCGGCCGGCATCGTGTTCGACGGCGTGGACGAGGCGCTGCGCGTGCCGAACGCCGAGATCCGCCTGTTCGGCAAGCCGGAGAGCTTCGTCAAGCGCCGCATGGGTGTGGCGCTGGTGCATGACGCGAACGTGGAGACGGCGCGGGTGCAGGCCAAGCTGGCGGCGTCGAAGGTGCGGCCACGGGCGGCGAAAACGGCGAGCGGCCACAATGGAGCCCTTTTCTGTTCCAGCGACCCCCTCCCCATGTCCACGTCCGACACCCCGATCGTCCCTGAAGAGTCTGCACAGCCCGCTGCCGAGTCCATCGCCGAACCTGCGGCGCAGGCCGCTGTCGAGCCCGTGGCGGAGACGGTCGCGCAGGCCGCCGTGGTCGAGGCACCGGCCACGCCCAAGGCGCCCGAGATGACCCCGGCGGAATGCGCCCGCCAGCTCAAGGAACGCTTCCCGGCCCTGTTCGCCGGCCAGGTGGTCAAGCCGCTGAAGCTGCGCATCCAGGCCGACATCAAGGAGCGCGCACCGGGCGTGTTCACCAAGGCGGTGATGTCGGCGTTCCTGCGGCGCCACACCGGCACGACCGCCTACCTGATCGCGCTGACCAAGGCCGAGCACCGCGTCGACCTCGACGGCCAGCCCGCCGGCGAGATCACCGACGAACACCGCCAGGTCGCCCAGGAAGAGCTGGACCGCCGCCGCGCCGTCCACCAAGAGCGCCGCGCCAAGGAGGCCGAAGCCGAACGCGCCCACCGCGACAAGGCCCGCGCCGAAGAACGTGCCGCCCAGGCCCAGCAGCGCGAAGAGCAGGAACTGCAGGAGGTCAAGCGCCGCAACCGCGCCCAGCTGCTGCGCGACTTCGAGAAGACCACGCTGACGCGGGCGAACTTCTGCGTGCTGAAGGGGCTGCCGGAGTCGGATCTGGACCGGGTGCTGGAGATTGCGCGCAAGGAAGCGGCGGAGTGGGTGTCCCAACAGCCATCGATAGCCGAGCGCAGTAGTCCGAGGCCCCCACACCCCGGCGCACCAAGTGGGCGTCGTGAGCGCCCCCAGTCGCCGCGCGATGACAGTGGCCGGCCGCCGCGCCGAGGCGACGCCAGCGGAAATGAAGGCGGGCTGCAGCGCCGCCCGCCCAAGCGTTGATCGGAACGCTCGCTGGGGCGCAAGGCGGGGTTAACGCCCCGCCGCCGCCCGCAGCGCCGCCGCCTTGTCCGTCCGCTCCCACGTGAACTCCGGCTCCTCCCGCCCGAAGTGCCCATACGCGGCGGTCTTCGTGTAGATCGGCCGCAGCAGGTCCAGCATCTGGATGATCCCGCGCGGGCGCAGGTCGAAGAACTCGTTGACCAGCGCGGCGATCTGCGCGTCCGGGATCACGCCCGTGCCTTCGGTGTAGACCGTCACGTTCATCGGCCGCGCCACGCCGATCGCGTACGCCACCTGGATCTGGCACTGCTTGGCCAGCCCCGCCGCGACGATGTTCTTGGCCACATAGCGCGCCGCATACGCCGCCGAGCGGTCCACCTTGGTCGGATCCTTGCCCGAGAACGCCCCGCCGCCGTGCGGGCAGGCGCCGCCGTAGGTGTCCACGATGATCTTGCGGCCGGTCAGCCCGCAGTCGCCTTGCGGACCACCGATGACGAAGCGCCCGGTCGGGTTGATGAGGAACTTGGTGTCCGCGGTGATCCATTCCTTCGGCAGCACCGGCTTGATCAGCTCCTCGCGGATCGCCTCGATGAACGACGGCTTCATCGTCGTCTGCGTCTCGCTCTGGTCCGGGTCGTGCTGGGTCGAGAGCACCACCGTGTCGATCGAGTGCGGCTTGCCATCGACATAGCGCATCGTCACCTGGCCCTTGGCGTCCGGGCGCAGGAAGGGCATGCGGCCGTCCTTGCGCAACTGCGCCTGGCGCTCCACCAGCCGGTGGGCGTAGTAGATCGGCGCGGGCATCAGCTCCGGCGTCTCGTCGCAGGCGTAGCCGAACATCAGGCCCTGGTCACCGGCGCCGGTGTTCAGGTGGTCGTCTGACGCATGGTCCACGCCTTGGGCGATGTCGTTCGACTGCTTGTCGTAGGCCACCAGCACCGCGCAGCCCTTGTAGTCGATGCCGTACTCGGTGTTGTCGTAGCCGATGCGCTTGATGGTGTCGCGGGCGACCTGGATGTAGTCGACGTGCGCGTTCGTCGTGATCTCGCCCGCCAGCACCACGAGGCCCGTGTTGCACAGCGTCTCGGCGGCGACCCGGCTGCGCGGATCCTGCTCGAAGATCGCGTCGAGGATCGCGTCCGAGATCTGGTCCGCGACCTTGTCGGGGTGACCTTCCGAGACGGATTCGGATGTGAAGAGGAAATCGTTCGCCACTTATAAACTCCTGAAGTCGGACAAGCTGATCGGGGCGTGTCGCCGTGCTATTCGGGAGCCTGCGGCGAACGCTTTAGCGGTTTGGTTCAACTTCAGCCCATCTCAATGAGAAAACTGAAAGAAGCGTGCCTGAATCGACTCTCTGGTGTCGGCCCCGGCCCGTCGCCCCGCAAGTTGTTCCTTAACTCGGCGATCTTTCAATTCTAGCCCTGCCTTCTGCCACGTGATTTCAACCCTGTTCCGAGTGGGCGCACGCACGCCCCTGCCCCTGCTGCACGCCATCGGCGCGCTGCTGGGCTGGCTTGCCTACCTCGGCTCGCCGACCTACCGCCGCCGCCTGCGCGCCAACGTGCAGCAGGCCGGCCTGCCGTGGGTGGCCGCGCGGCCGGCGATCGCCTCGGCCGGGCGCATGGTGGCGGAGCTGCCCTGGCTGTGGAGCCGCGGGCCGCAGGAGCGGCTGGGCGACCTCGTCCGCTGGGAGGGCGCCGAGTTGCTGGAGGCCACGCTGGCCGAGCGCCGCGGGCTGGTGCTGCTCACGCCGCACCTCGGCTGCTTCGAGATCATCGGCCAGGCCTATGCCGAGCGCTTTGGCGCCCGGCAGCCGATGACCGCGCTCTACCGCCCAGCGCGCAAGGCGTGGCTGCGCGATCTGGTGGCGCAGTCGCGCAACCGGCCGGGGCTGGAGACGGCGCCGGCCACGCTCGCCGGCGTGCGCCAGATGATCCGCGCGCTGCGCCAGGGCGGCACGATCGGCCTGCTGCCGGACCAGGTGCCGCCCGAGGGCATGGGCGTGTGGGCGCCGTTCTTCGGCCGCGAGGCCTACACGATGACGCTGGCGACCCGGCTGGTGGCGCAGACCGGCGCCGACTGGCTGCTGCTGAGCTGCGAGCGGCTGCCAGCGGGGCGGGGCTTCGTGATCCGTGTGCAGCCGCCCGCCGAGCCGCTGCCCGAGGCCCGCGCGGAGCCGGACCCCGACCGGCTGGCGGCGCTGGGCGCTGGCGTGGTCAACCGTGCGATGGAAACCTTGATCCGCCAGAATCCCGGCCAATACCTCTGGGGCTACCACCGCTACAAGGCGCCCCGCCCGATCGACACCCCGGCCCCGAAGCCAACGCCGACCGACGCCACATGAAATCGTTTCTCTCCCGCGCAGGCGCCCATGCGGTGCTGGCCCTGCTGTGGCTGCTGCACTGGCTGCCGATGGGCGCGCAGCACCGGCTTGGCCTGGGGCTGGGCGCGCTGCTGTGGAAATTCGGCAAATCGCGTCGGCGCATCGCGCTGCGCAACCTCGAACTGTGCCTGCCCGAGATGCCGCTCGCCGAACGCGAGGCCATCGCCCGCGCCCACTTCGGCTGGCTGGGCCGCAGCTTCCTGGAGCGCGGCGTGCTCTGGTACGCCTCACGCGAGCGGCTGCAGCGGCTGATCCACGTCGAAGGCGACGTGAAGCTCGCCGAGCGCAGCGACCGCCCGGTGATGTGGCTGGTGCCGCATTTCCTGGCGCTGGACGCGGTCGGCATCGGCCTGCTGCTCAACCAGACCCGCCACGCCGGCTCGATCTACCAGGCCCAGACCAACCCCGTCTTCGATGCCGCCGTGCGCCGTGGCCGGCTGCGTTTCGGCGGGGTCGAGGTCTATGCGCGGCAGGAAGGCGCGCGGGCGCTGATGCGGGCGATCAAGCGCGGAGATGCGTTCTTCAACCTGCCGGACATGGACTTCGGCGCGCGGGACGCGGCGTTCGTGCCCTTCTTCGGCGTGCCGGCGGCGACGCTGCTGGCGCCGTCGCGCATGGCGCACCTGCTGAACATGACCGTGCAGCCGGTGGTGGGCGAGATGCTGCCGGGCGGTGCGGGCTGGCGCCTGCGCGTGCTCGACCCGTGGCCGGATTTCCCCACGGCGGACGCCGAAGCCGACACGGCGCGCATCAACCTCTGGATCGAGGAGGAGGTGCGCAAGCTGCCGGCGCAGTACCTGTGGGTGCACAAGCGGTTCAAGACGCGGCCTCCTGGGGAGGCGGGGTTGTATTGATCTCTCCGTGCCGGCATGCCATTGTCCACACCATGACAACGCCCCTGCTCATCCCGTCCGAGGTGCTGGTCGACCGGCTGCGACAGGCGCTGCCCACGCTGATGGCGGTCTATGCCTTCGGCAGCCAAGTCCAAGGCACGGCTGGTCCCGACAGCGATCTGGATCTGGCCGTGCTCCTGCCGGGCTACGCCGATCCGGTCATGCTGTGGGCACTGGCGGGGGATCTGGGCGATGTCGCGGGGTGTCCGGTGGATCTGGTCGATCTGCGCGCCGCCTCGACCGTCCTGCAGCACCAGGTGCTGACACTCGGACAACGCTGGTGGGCGCGTGACGCACAGGCGGACATGTGGGAGACCTCGATGCTCACGGACAAGCTGCACCTGGACAGCGCCCGCGCCTCGCTGCTCGCCGACATCGTCCGGGAGGGCCGCGTCCATGCCCGATGACGTGCTGCTCAACAAGGCCGCGACGATCGAGCGTTGCGTGGCCCGCGCCCAACATGAGTACCAGCGCGACCCGGGCACCTTTGCCACCGACTACACCCGCCAGGACGCCGCGATCCTCAACGTGCAGCGCGCCTGCGAAGCCGCGCTCGACATGGGCCAGCACCTCATCCGGCGCGAGCGCCTGGGTGTGCCGCAGAGTTCGCGGGACGTGTTCGAACTGCTCGGCCGCGCCGGCTGGATCGAGGCGGAACTGGCCGCCGATCTCAAGCGCATGGTCGGGTTCCGCAACGTCGCGGTGCATGACTACCAGGCGCTGCAACTGCCGATCACGGTGGCGGTGATCACACAGCATCTGGGGGAGTTTCTGCGGTACACGGAGGCGTTGCTGCGCAAGGACGGGCGTGATGGCGGCGCGATAATTCCCCCATGACCCCCCGCCCGCCCCTCCCCTTCACCAAGATGCACGGCCTCGGCAACGACTTCGTCGTGCTGGACGCCACCCGCGCGCCGCTCGACCTGAGCACAGCCGACCTGCGCTTCCTCGGCGACCGCCGCTTCGGCATCGGCGCCGACCAGATCCTGGTCGTCGAGCCGGCCCGCGCCGCCGACGCCGACTTCCGCTACCGGATCTTCAACGGCGCCACCGGCGAGGAGGTCGAGCACTGCGGCAATGGCGCTCGCTGCTTCCTGCGCTATGTGCGCGACCACGGGCTGACGGACCGCGACATGGTGCGGGTCGAGACGATGAACAACCGCATCGTGCTGGAGATGACGCCGGACGGCCGCGTCACCGTGGACATGAACCAGCCGGTCTTCGCGCCCGCGCAGATCCCGTTCGACCCCAGCGGGCTCGTGCCCCGCAAGCTCAACGGCTTCGAACTCTGGCCGCTGGCGAACGCGGCCGACCCCGCCCAGGTGGTCGAGATCGCGGCCGTGTCGATGGGCAATCCGCATGCGGTGCAGCGCGTCGAGGATGTGGACACCGCGCCGGTCGCCACGGTCGGCCCGTGGGTCGAGGCGCACGCCAGCTTTGCGCGCAAGGTGAATGCCGGCTTCCTGCAGGTCGTCGACCGCGGGCATGTCCGGCTGCGCGTGTACGAACGCGGCGCGGGCGAGACGCTGGCCTGCGGGACCGGGGCCTGCGCCGCGGTGGTCGCGGGCATCCGACTGGGCTGGCTCGACCCGGTGGTCGACGTCGAGACCCGGGGCGGACGGCTCACCATCGCCTGGGACGGCCTCGGCCACAGCGTGCGCATGACCGGGCCGGCCGTGACGGTGTTCGAAGGCACCGTGGCGTTCCCGGACTGAGTTTTCCGGATCGCTGGATTGCGGTGATGAAGGCAGGTGCCTGACCGGCTTTTCCAAGACATCACCGCAAACCCCTGCGCTACCCTGCTGCCCATGAGCACGCAGGGCCTCTCCGAAATCGACATCGCCAGTTATCTGGCGCGCACGCCAGGCTTTTTCGAGCGCCACGCGGAATTGCTGGCGCATGTCGAGCTGGCCAATCCACACGGCGCGCGGGCCGTGTCCCTGCAGCAGCGGCAGATGGACATGCTGCGCGAGCGCATCCGCGGCATGGAGCGCCGGCTGATGGACATGATCCGCCACGGCCAGGAAAACGCCGCCCTGACCGACCGGCTGCACCAGTGGGTCTGCGCGCTGATGCAGGTGACCGAACCGCGCGAGATTCCCGACATGCTGGTGGTCGATCTGCAGGAGCAGTTCCGCATTCCGCAAGTGGCGATGCGGCTCTGGGATGTGGCCCCGGCCTATGCCGGCGAGCCGGTCGCGCAGAGTGTCGGGGCGGATCTGCGCCGCTTCGCTTCCAGCCTGCGCACACCGTACTGCGGCGCCAACACCACCTTCGAGGCGGTGCGCTGGCTCGGCCATCCTTCGGCCGTGGCGTCGCTGGCGCTGCTGCCGCTGCGGCGCAGCTACTCGGGGCCAGCCTTCGGCATGCTGGTGCTGGGGTCGCCCGACCCGACGCGCTACACGCCCGAGATGGGCACCGACATCCTGATGCGCATCAGCGAACTCGCCAGCGCCGCCGTCACGCGGCTGCTGCCTCTGTCGGACTGAGCGGACTGGCCCGCAAGGCCAGCGCCAGCGCGAAGACCGCCGCATCGTCCAGCAGATCCTGGTGCCCACGCCCTGGCCGCTGGACCGAGGCGGCGCCCTCCAGCACCGCGCAGCACGGCGGAAACACCACGTTGTCGCACGCACTCCAGACGCAGGTGAAACGCGCCCGCCAGGCCGGCGACTCGCTGGCGGCCAGTGCCTGCAACCACGGGCTGTCCTGGCGCATCTGCACGGCATTGGGCTGGCGGCCGAAGCGGGCCAGCCAGGTGCCCCGGTGCGGGGTGCCGATCGTCAGGACATGGTGGACACGGGCCTCCACCGCCTCCGCCGACTCGCCCCGCGCCAGACGCGACCGCCGCCACGCCCGCAGCACCACGCCGCCCATGCTGTGGCAGACCACCAGCGGCGCCTGTCCCGTCGCACGCTGGAGTCGCGCCAGCGCGGCGTCGATCTGCTCGGCATAGTCGTCGATCGAGCCGAACACCGGCTCCAGGCTCACCCCGACAAAGGGCACACCCTGCACCTGCAGCCGGGGATACCAGGCGTTCCAGAAGCCGCGGTTGCACAGGTAACCATGGACCAGCAGCACCCCGCGCCCGCCCGGCGCAAGACCCGGTGCCGCCGGCAGCATGTCGGGCCAGCGCGTGCTGGCAAACGGCATCTCCCAGCCGAACACCCGGCTTGACTGCCGCACCTCGCGCGCCCAGGCCCGCAGCCGCAGCCCCGGACCGGGCCGAGGCGCTGGATCGTTGCCATGGGCACCGGCGGCCAGCGCCTGCTCCAAACCGAGCGCCAGCGCGTTCAGGCCGAGCAGCGCCAGCACCGGCCCGAACGCGCCCCACGGCCCCAGCCCTTGCCGCCAGGACCAGCCCAGCCAGCCGGCCGCTGCCAGCGTCAACGCCAGCCCGAGCCGCTGCAACAGACGCGCCAGCATCCCGCGTCAGGTCGGGCGCACCAGCCGCGCCAGCGCTGCGCGGATCGACGCCGGGATGGCGACCGGGCGCTGCGTCGCGGTGTCCACGAACACATGCACCATGCGGCCGACCGCGCAGGCGTCCGGCTCGCCCGGCTTGAACAGGCCAGTCTCGTAGGTCACCGAGGAATTGCCGAGCTTGACCACCGCCACGCCGATGTCCACCTCGCCCGGGTAGGCGACCGGGGCGAAGAAGTCGCATTCGGAGCGCACGATGAAGCCGACCACATCGCCGCGGTGGATGTCGAGCTGGCCCTCGGCGATGAGGTAGGCGTTGATGACGCTGTCGAAGTACTGGTAGTAGATGGCGTTGTTGACATGGCCGTAGCGGTCGTTGTCGGTCCAGCGGGTGGTGACGCGGTGGTGGTGGGGGAAGTCGGCGGAGGTGGGGCGGGTAGTCATGGGGGGATTTTCTGCCCACGCCCTGAACTGGACAAATCTGCCCCCAAGGGCCTACGCTGTCACGCAGGCACACCAGCGCCGTCGAGCGCACACGACACCCGGGGGAACCACACATGCCAACCGATCTTCTGACCATCACCTTGGTCATGCTCGCCGCCGGCGCCGTCGGCGGTCTGGTGAACTGCTTCCTGTCCGACGCGCCCAGGTCGACGCAGCTGGCCTGGTGGAAACACATCGTCATCGGCATCACGGCGTCGTTCATGGTGCCGCTGTTCCTGACGATGATCTCGGCCGACCTGATCGACAAGATCCGCGGCACGGCGGGTCAGCCAGGCAATCCGGTGCTGCTGCTGAACCTGGCGGGGTTCTGCCTGGTGGCCTCGGTGTCGTCGCGGGCATTCATTGGCTCGCTGACGGAGCGGCTGATGCGCGAGGTGCGGGACGCCCGCGCACAGGCCGAGACCGCCACCGCCACCGCCGAGCAGGCCCGCCAGCGCGCAGCAGACGCCACCGAAGCCGCGCTGACGGCCCAGTCCGATGCCGAGACGGCACAGGCGCTGGCTCGGGCGCAGGTGGACGAGGAGGCCAGCACCGACCTGCCCACCACAACCACCGCCGCCGTCGCTTCACAGCGCCAGCGCTCCGGCCCGCCGCCAGGCGCCGGTCTGGCAGCCACCGCTCCCGTGCTGGCGCAGGAGAAGCTGGTGCTGCTGGCCTTGACCGAGGGCGGGGCCGCGCTGCGCACGGTGGCCGGCCTTGCGCAAGACAGCCGGCTCGACGAGGCCACCGTGCTGACCGTGCTCGGCCATCTGCAGCAGAAGGCCTGGGCGCTGCCGCTGGCGGGCAGCGATGGTCAGCCGCGCTGGTTCGCCACCGCCGCGGGCAGGGCACAGACCCGGGTGGCCCAGCCCGCCTGACGCCGGGTGTCTGACGGGCGGCTGAGCAAGGGCCAGGTGACACAGGTCACAGAGGGAACTGGCGGGCACCTCTACAGTCCGACCTGACTTCCTTGACTTCAGGCCACGCGCCCACACCCATGCACAAGACCCCCACACGCCTCGCCACCGCCCTCGCCCTGACCCTGGCCGCGCTGACCGCCCCGGCGGTCCACGCCGCCGACGGCTGGCAGTGGCTGCCCATCCTCAACGACCCCGCCTGGAAGCCCGAGGCCTCGCTGGCCCTGACCGGCAGCCGCGTCGGCCCCGGCACCGGCCCGAACGCCAACGGCTGGGGCCTCGACCTGAACTTCAACTGCGGCCTGTTGCAGACCCCCGACAAGCGCATCCGCAGCCACCTGAACTTCACGCACACGAGCAAGAACGGCACGTCGGTGAATGCGTTCGAGCTGTCGCCGCGCTACACGCTGCCGCTGGGCGATGGCCTGTCCGCAGGTGTCGGCCCGAGCCTGGGCGCGTTCCAGGTGAGCACGCCCGGCACCGACCGCACGCTGTTCGGCGTGGGCGCAGCAGCGGGCATGAACTACCGGGCCGGGATGCTCTACACCGGCTTCGACATCCGCTACCACGCCACCACGTCGCGCAGCGGCGTCGACCATGACCCGCTGACCTTCGGCGCCAAGGTCGGCATCAACTTCTGATCGGCAGGACGCCGGGGGGCTGCGGTTCAGCCCTTGAACGGATAGCGCCGCAGCAGCTGCATCGGCGCCCCGGCGCTGGGCTCCACATACAGGCTCAGCGCATCACAGCGCCACGGCCGCTCCAGCGCCGGCGAGAAGAAGGTGCGCGCCAGTTCGAGCCAGACCTGGCGCTCGCCGTCATCGAGCACCGAATCGCTGAGCGTGCAGTGGAAGCGCCAGCAGTCCAGCACATGCGGATACCCCCAGCGCGCCAGCAGCTCGGCTTCCCGGGCACCGAGCGGATGGCGGCTCTGCAGGCGCTGCAGGTCGGCGGCGGTCAGCGGATCGCGGAAGCCGTCGAACTCGCGCACGCAGGTGTCGGCAAGCACATGCAGAGGATGGGCAGGGTCGAGTGGTGCCGCCGCCTGCAGCACGATGAAGTCGGTGAGGGCCCCCACCTCCAGCGCAGGCATGTCGAAGGACTGCAGGCGCTGGCTCAGGGCACACAGCGCCGCGTGCAGACCCTGGACCGATGCCCCCTCGGCCAGCCGCATGGGCGGCTTGAGCGTGGCATGGAAACCGTAGCGCCATGGCGTGGCCCGCCGCGAGGGCGGCGAGGGCGCAAGGTCGCTGGACGGGTCACGGCCCAGCCAGGTGCATCCGGCTTGCCACAGGGGGTGGTCGGCGGGCGGGGTGAGATAAATCGCGTATCGGGCGCTCATGAAGAAAAATCGGCGGGCTTTCGGCTGTGGCGTAGCCTACAGGGTTCCGGGTGGTTTCGTGCAGTCCGGCACACCAAGATTTCCAGTTGCAGCGCCGGGACCAGCATGGGCGCATGAGCGGACACCCCCCTTGTGAACACTGCACATCAGGGATCAAGCTGCCGGGTGCAAACTCACGCCATGCAACAAGAACAGGTGATGACCCAGGCACGGCTGGTGCTGCCAGGGGAGGTGGTGACCGGCACGGTGGTCGTTCGGGGTGGCCGGATCGCCGCGCTGGACCTTGGACGGTCGGCGCTGCCCTCGGCCGTGGATCTGGAGGGCGACTTCCTCGTGCCGGGGCTGGTGGAGCTGCACACGGACAACCTGGAGCGCCACGCCATGCCGCGCCCCAAGGTGCGTTTCCCGATGTGGGGCGCCGTGCAGGCCCACGATGCCGAGGTGGCCTGCGCCGGCATCACGACGGTGTTCGACGCGATTGGCGTGGGCGATCCCTACCACCAGGGGTTCCGGGCGCAGGACCAGAGCGAGCTGCTGCCGGTGCTGGACGCGCTGGAGTCGGCCGGCGTGCTGCGCGCCGACCACCACATCCACGCCCGCTGCGAGTTGCCTGCATCCAACGCGCGTGCCTTGTTCGAGCCCTTCGCCCACCACCCTCGGCTCGGCCTGGTCTCGCTGATGGACCACACGCCGGGCCAGCGCCAGTGGTCCGACCTGGACCACGCCCGCATCTACTACACCGGCAAGAAGGGCTGGACCGATGCGCAGTTCGACCACGAAGTGCAGCTCGCCCCCGCCCGCCAGCGCGACCATGCCGGCCCGAACCGCGACTGGTTCGCCGCCTACGCCCGCGCCACCGGCATCGCACTGGCCTCGCACGACGACACCACGGCCGCCCATGTCGACGAGGCCCACCACCTCGGCGCGGTCATCAGCGAATTCCCCACCACGCTGGACGCCGCCCGCCGCGCCCACAGCCGCGGCCTGCTGACACTCGCAGGCGCGCCCAACGTGCTGCGCGGCACCTCGCACGCGGGCAATGTGGCCGCGGTGACGCTGGTGCGCGAGGGGGTGCTGGATGGGCTGTCGTCGGACTATCTGCCGGCCAGCCTGCTGGCGGCCGCGTGGCAGCTGGCGGACGAGGGCCTGCTCGACCTGCCCGCCGCAATCCGGCTGGTCACGCTGCAGCCGGCCCGTGCGGTCGGGCTGGCCGACCGGGGGGCGCTCGCCCCAGGCCTGCGGGCGGATCTGGTGCGGGTGCGCCTGGTGGCCGGGCATCCGGTGGTGCGCGAAGTCTGGAACGCGGGGCGCCGCGTGGTCTGACCACGGCCCGGCCCAAGGGCGCAGGCCACTTGACAAGCGCCACCGGGAAACCGAAGGTAGCGGCCGGTCCATCCGCCGCTTTCGCCGCACCCACAGGGAACCCCGTCCATGCTGCATTCGCCACTGTCCCGTCGCCTCTGGGCCCTGCGCACCGCCGCCGGCCTGCTCCTGCTGGGCAGTCTGCTCGGTGGCTGCGGCACCAAGGAAGATCCCGATGACAACGACAGTGGCAGCAGCAACACAGCCACCGTGCGCGTCGTCAACGCCACCACGCAGCGCACAGCGGTCGACCTGCTGATCGACGAGCAGCTACGCGAGACCGCCATCGCGCGCGACGCCGCCAGCGCCACCTACCGCGTCAGCGCCAGCAGCCACACCATCGCGCTGACCAACAGCAGCGGCACCACGCTCACCGACGTGTCCACCACCACGTACACCGCGGGCAGCAGCACCACGCTGGTGGCCTGGACGGGCGACAACAACACGGTCAAGTACCTCAGCCTGAACGACCTGGAGGCCGCACCCGCCAGCGGCCGCACCAAGCTGCGCGTGTTCCACGCCGCCCGTGACGCCGGCACGCTCGACGTGCACCTCACCCCCGCCACCGAGACGCTGGGCGACGCCCCGCTGCTCGGCAACGTCACACCGGGCAATGGCAGCACGGGTTTCTCGACCGTCAACGCCGGCAGCCACCGCCTGCGTGTCCTGAGGGCTGGCAGCGTGCTGGACAGCGATGTGCGACTCGACACCACGCTGACACTGCCCAGTGCCGGCGTCGCCGCGCTCGTGATCACGCCCAGCAGCGGGGGGGTGCTGACCCACGCGCTGCTGCTGCAACCGGACAAGGCGGTCACGGCGCTGACCAACAAGCAGGCCAGGGTCCGGGTCGTCAGCGCCCTGCCAAGCAACCAGGCCGTGACGGCTTCGTTCAACAGCACGACCCTGCCCCTCCTGGGCAGCTCACCCGCCGTGGGCGGCTACACCCTGGTGCCCGCCGGAACCTCCGCGCCGCAGCTCACCGTCAGCGGCACCACCCTCACCACCGAGCCCTGGACGGCCGCAGCGGGCAGCGACAACACCCTCTTCGTCTGGGGCACGGTCGCCGCTGCGCAGCTCAAGGTCTTCAGTGACGACAACCGCCTGCCCACCAGCGCCAGCGCCAGCCGCATCCGCCTGCTGCACGGGCTGGGTGATGTGGTGGCCGAGCTTGGACTCGACGTGGCGGGCTCCCGGGCCACCAACGCCAGCCAAGGGGCGTTCTCGGCCGTGGCCCAGGTGTCGGCCGCGACGGACACCACCGTGTCGGTGACCCAGCCCACCACCGCCACCAGCGTCTACCAGCTCACCGGCAAGACGCTCGACGCGGGCGCGGTCTACAGCGTGTTCCTGCTCGGCGACAGTCGGCAGACCACCGGCAACGGCCTCCTCAGCACGGTGGTCAAGGAGCGCTGAGGTGGGCCGCCACGGCGGCTTCGAGCGCATCGACGAACACGGCGGCCACATCGAAGCCCGTCTGCTGCTGGATCTCCTGGAAGCAGGTCGGGCTGGTGACGTTGATCTCGGTGACACAGTCGCCGATCACGTCCAGGCCGATCAGCAGCAGGCCGCGCGCCGCCAGCAACGGCCCGAGCGTCTCGGCGATCTCGCGGTCACGCGCCGACAGCGGCTGCGCGACGCCCTTGCCGCCAGCCGCCAGGTTGCCGCGCACCTCCGAGCCCTGCGGAATGCGCGCCAGACAGAACGGCACGGGCACGCCGCCGATGATCAGGATGCGCTTGTCGCCGTGGACGATCTCGGGCAGGAAGCGCTGCACCATCACCGTCGTGCTGCCGTCCTTGGTCAGCGTCTCGATGATGGAGCCGAGGTTCATGCCGTCCGGGCCGACCCGGAAGATGCCCATGCCGCCCATGCCGTCGAGCGGCTTGAGGATGATGTCGCCGTGCTCGGCGTGGAAGGCACGCACGGCCTCGGCCTCGCGCGTGACCAGCGTCGGGCCGATCCACTCGGGGAATTCGAGGATGGCGAGCTTTTCCGGGTGGTCGCGCAGCGCGGAGGGCTTGTTGAAGACGCGGGCACCGTCGCGCTCGGCCTGCTGCAGCAGGTGGGTGGCGTAGATGTACTCGGCGTCGAACGGCGGATCCTTGCGCATCAGCACCGCGTCGGTGTCGGCCAGCGCGACCTCGCCCTCGGCGACCACGGCGAACCAGTCCGCCTGCTCGCGCCCGGTGAGGATGACCGTGCGGCAGCGGCGCGCCACGACCCGGCTGCCGCGCACCCAGACGAGGTCGCGCGGCTCGCAGACCTGCAGCGTGTGGCCGCGGCGCGCCGCCTCGCGCATCATCGCGAAGGTGGTGTCCTTGTAGGTCTTGAAGGACTCGATCGGGTCGGCGACGAACAGCAGCTTCATGGTGGTCATGGGCCGCCCTGCGGCCCGGCAGTCAGTGGGTGGCGCAGTGTTGCACAGCCCCGGTGACCCTGCCGGCTGCGTCGGTCCCGTCAGGTCGGCTCGGTGATGAAAGCGATGCGGCTCAGCCCCGCCTGCTGCAACTGCCCGATCAGCTCGGCCACGCGCCCGTAGGGCACCGCCTTGTCCGCCCGCAGCATCACCTCGGGTCGCTCGCCACCACGGCGCTCGATGTCTTTCAGCCGCTCGGCAAAGGCGGGGGGGTCGAGCCGCTCCTCGCCCCAGTAGAGCGCACCGTTGGCCTGCAGACCGAGGCTGATCGCGGCAGGAGCCTGCTCGGTGGGAACAGCCCCGTCGGCCTTGGGCAGGTCGAGCTTCAGGCTGGAGGTCATCAGCGGCGCCGTGATCATGAAGATCACCAGCAGCACCAGCATCACGTCGATCAGCGGCGTCATGTTGATGTCGCTGATCGGCGCCTCGGCCTTGCGGCGTTCAAGGCGCCCGAAGGCCATCGCCCTGCTCCCACGGGTTCTTCGGACTCTTCGGGTTCTGCTTGCCCAGCGCCATCTCACGCAGGTCGTGCGCGAAGCCTTCGAGGTCGGCCTCGCAGGCGCTGACCCACTGGCCGAACACGTTGTAGGCCAGCACCGCCGGGATCGCCACTGCCAGCCCTGCGGCCGTCATGATGAGCGCCTCGCCCACCGGCCCGGCCACCTGGTCGATGCTGATCGAGCCGGTGGCCGAGATGCCGATCAGGGCGTGGTAGATGCCCCAGACGGTGCCGAACAGGCCGACGAATGGCGACGTGCTGCCGACCGAGGCGAGCAGCACCTGACCGGTCTGCAGCTGCCCGAGCACGCGGTGCAGCGCGTCGCGCAGCAGGCGGGTCAGGCGCGATTCGGCGTCGCTGCCAGCGTCGAGCGTACCGGGGGCGGTCGGCTGGAGCAGCGCGTCGAGCATCGGCAGCAGCACCTGCTCGCGGTCCAGCGCGGCGAGCTGCGTACGACCGGTCGCCACATCCGGCGCCGACCAGAACACCGGCACCGCCCGCGCCAGATCGCGCCGCGCCCGCGTCAGCATCCACGATTTCCACAGGATCAGCACCCAGGCCGACACCGACATCGCCAGCAACAGCACCGCGACCGTGCGCGAAACGCCGTCGCCCGCCGACCAGATCCGCGCCAGGCCGTCCATGTCGCGGGTCAGCCCAGGCCGAGCACGTCGTCCATGCCGTACAGCCCGCTGGCCTTGCCGGCCAGGAAGCGCACGGCGCGCAGGCTGCCCTGCGCATAGGTCGCGCGGCTGCTGGACTTGTGGGTGATCTCGATGCGCTCGCCGATGCCGGCGAACAGCACGGTGTGGTCGCCGACCACGTCGCCGCCGCGTACGGTGGCGAAGCCGATCGTGCTCGGGTCGCGTTCGCCAGTGACACCTTCGCGGCCGTAGACCGCGCAGTCCTTCAGGTCACGGCCGAGGGCGTTCGCGACGACCTCGCCCATCTTCAGCGCCGTGCCGCTCGGCGCGTCGACCTTGAAGCGGTGGTGGGCCTCGATGATCTCGATGTCGTAGCCCTCGTTCAGCGCCCGCGCGGCCATGTCCAGCAGGCGCAGCACGACATTGACGCCGACGCTCATGTTCGGCGCCATCATGATCGACACGTCGGCCGCCGCAGCGGCGATCTCGGCCTTCTGCTCGGCGCTGAAACCGGTCGTGCCGATGACGAGCTTGACGCCCAGTGCGCGGCAGACGGCCAAGTGCGCCATCGTGCCCTCGGGGCGGGTGAAGTCGATCAGGCAGTCGGCGTCCTGCAGGCCGGCGCGCAGGTCGGCGGTGATCGCCACGCCGCTGGCCTGGCCCAGGAACGCCGAGGCGTCCTGGCCGATCGCGGGGCTGTCGGCGCGGTCAAGGGCGCCGGCGAGGACGCAGTCGTCCGCCGCCATGACGGCTTCGATGAGCATGTGGCCCATGCGGCCGGTGCAGCCGGCGATGGCGACGCGCAGGGGCGCGGGTGCGGCAAGGGCGGTAGAGGCGGGAGCGTTCATCGGGCAGTGGTTTCCAGCGGGGGATAGGAGCGGGCCGGGCCGCTGGCCGCAGTCTGCGGCGTCTGGGCAGCGCGGCTGGGCGCAGGCAGGGGAATGGCCCGCAGCTGCGACTCGTCGAGTTCGAGGACCGTCTTGCGCGCCGGCGGTTTGCTCGCGTCGATCGCAGCGACGAATTCACGCTCGGTCGGCACCGCATCAGCCTCGAAGCGCGAGACCCGGTCGTTCTCGAAGAAGACCGTCACACGCCGCTGCTGCGGCGCGGTGCCCTGGCGGCGGATGGTGAAGACATAGTCCCAGCGGTTGGCGTGGAACACGTCCGTCAGCAGCGGCGCGCCGAGCAGCGTGCGCACCTGGTCGCTCGACAGACCGGGGCGCAGCTGGGCCACCATGTCCTGTGTGACGACATTGCCCTGAACGACTTCCATGCGGTAAGGCGTGACGAGACCGAGCAGCGAGCCGTCGGAGGACACCGTCGAACACCCGGTCAGCACGGCGGTAGCCAGCAGCAGGGCTGTGGCACTGCGCAAGGGAACGTGGGAGGGAAAGCGGGTCGGAGCAGCCATGTGGTTTTGGTGTTGGACACCGCCTGGAGCGGCACATCCCGATATGATCCGGCCATTCTAGCGAGCCACACCAGCCGAACAGGCATTGCCATGACGAACGCGGAAGAACTGAAAAGCTCAGGCCTCAAGGCCACCCTGCCGCGCATCAAGATCCTCGAGATTTTCCAGCGTTCCCTGCAGCGGCACATGACGGCCGAGGATGTGTACAAGGTGCTGCTGCTCGAAGGTGCCGACATCGGGCTGGCCACGGTCTACCGCGTGCTGATGCAGTTCGAGCAGGCCGGCCTGCTCAGCCGCAACCACTTCGAGAGCGGCAAGTCGGTGTTCGAACTCAACGAAGGCGAACACCATGACCATCTCGTCTGCCTGGACTGTGGCCATGTCGAGGAGTTCTTCGATCCGCAGATCGAGGCCTGCCAGCGCACCATCGCGCAGGAACGCGGCTTCACGCTGCAGGAACACACACTGGCACTCTACGCGCACTGCACCAAGCAGGTCTGTCCGCACCGGGCAGTGAAGTAGCCGGGATCCGGCGGCGTCAGAGACCGGGTTCGCCGCGGTCCATCAGGTCGCGGTGGCGCTTGACGAATTCCTTGTAGGTATCGATGCCGCGCAACTGCAGCACCGTGTTGCGCACCGCCGCCTCCACCAGCACCGCCAGGTTGCGCCCGGCATCCACCGCGATGATGACCTTGCGCACCGGCATGCCGAGAATGTCCTCGTACAGCGGCTCATAGGGCAGGCGCTCGAAATCGCGCTCCAGCGTTTCCTTGCGCACCATGTGGACAATCAGCTTCAGGCGCATCTTCCGCCGCACCGCGGTCTCGCCGAAGATGGCCTTGATGTCGAGCAGACCGATGCCGCGCACTTCCAGCAAGTTGCGCAGCAGCTCCGGGCAACGCGCCTCGATCGCCGACTGCGACACGCGGAACAGGTCGACCACATCGTCGGCCACCAGCCCGTGCCCGCGCGAGATCAGCTCCAGCCCCAGCTCACTCTTGCCCAGGCCGGATTCGCCCGTGAGCAGCACCCCCAGACCGAGGATGTCCATGAACACGCCGTGGCGTGACGTGCGCTCGGCGAAGTGCTGGCCGAGGTAGCCACGCAGCACGTCGATGACGTGCCCCGCCGACTCGCGGGTGCAGAACAACGGGATCTCGGCCCGCTCGCACATCGCCACCAGCCGGTCCGGCGGCGTGCAGCCATCGGCGACCACCACCACCGGCGGCTCCAGTGCAACGATGCGCGAGATGCGCCGCTCCTGGGCTTCGGTTTCGTCGGCCCCGGCCAGATAGGCCACTTCGCGCCGACCGACGATCTGGACACGGTAGGGGTGGATGTAATTGAGATACCCGACCAGGTCCGCTGCCGACTGTGCATCGCGCACGGCCACCTCGTCGAAGCGGCGTTCGGGGTGCTCGTGCCCAGCGATCCACTCCCACTTCAGCATGCCGCGGTGGGCATCGAACAGCGCCTCCGCGCTGATGACAGTCGGTTTCACTTCAGACCCAGTGCGGCTGGATCAGGCCACCGAACGCAGAGGTTCCCAGCGGGAAATCATCTCGTGCAGCTTGACAGGATCCGTCTCGACCTTGAGACGCTCGCGCAGTTCGCGGTCCGACAGCAGCTCGGCGATCTCGGAGAGGATTTCCAGATGTCGCTGCGTGGCCGCTTCCGGCACCAGCAGGAAGATCAGCAGCACGACCGGTTCGTCGTCCGGAGCCTCGAAGGCGATCGGTTGTGCCAGACGGACGACGGAGGCGAGCGGGTTCTTCAATCCCTTGATGCGTCCATGGGGAATGGCGACACCGTGCCCCAGCCCGGTCGAGCCCAGGCGCTCCCGTGCAAACAGGTTGTCGGAGACGGTGGCGCGGGCAATGGCGTGCTGGTTTTCAAACAGCAGACCAGCTTGCTCGAACGCACGCTTCTTGCTGGAAGCGTCCACGTTCACCAGCACATTGCCAGCAGGGAGGATCGCGGCGAGACGGTTCATCGAGATCGGGCGCCGGTTTGAGCATGAGCCTTGGCAAGCGCGGGTCGGGTGTGTTCGGGGAACCGATTATAGGAATCAGCGCGCCGCCTGTACGCAGCATCTCGCCCTTGAAACAAGGCCATGCGGGAGGCGGTTGCCGAAGGGCAACGCTCACCTTGTGCATTTCTTTCAAAAAAGACAGCGGCCCCGCTCAGGGGGCCGCTTTTCGCCGGGTGCAGTCGCGTGTGCTGCGTCAGGCGACTTCGCCCGCCATGGCAGTGCGCTTGGGCGAAATGTGGTGGTGGTCTTGCAGCTTGTCCTTATGGCGCACGACCTGGCGGTCGAGCTTGTCCATCAGTTGGTCGATCGCGGCATACAGATCCTCGCTGGCGCTTTCCACGAAGATGTCGCGCCCCTTGACGTGCAGCGTGACTTCGGCGCGTTGGCGGCGTTCCTTCTCCTTCTGCTTCTCCACAGTGAGCAGCACGTTGACATCCACGACCTGATCGAAGTGTCGCGTGACCCGGTCCAGCTTGGTCAGCACATATTCGCGCAGAGCAGGTGTAACTTCCAGATGATGACCGCTGATCGTGAGATTCATGAGGCCTCCTTTCGAGAGGTTGGGTGGGGAGTCGTTGAACCCAGTGTGACCATTTCATGAATCGCTGACAAGCCCTCCCTGTCACACCCTGCAAGCGCTGTGTGGAATTGCGCTGCACCCCTGAAAACCCGGTCAGTCCTCGGGTTTTCGAGCATTCAGACACACCCGCTTCCGCAGTGCAATAATTGGTTATCCCCGCCGGCACAGGAGTTGAACTCGGACAGCAGTCGCCCTCGGTGAACGTCCCCCTCCGGGCACGATCTGCATGCAGGAGCCCTGATGCTCAACGTCTTCACCTTGGCCAATGGCCGCCTGTTCCAGGAAGAGATCGATGCCCCCGAAGCGCTGGCCCATGTGGCGCCGGTCTGGGTCGACCTGGAAGCCCCCACGGCCCAGGAAAAAGGCTGGATCCAGGCACGCTTCGACCTGACGATTCCCGAGAACATCGTCGACGACGATCTGGAGGAATCGGCGCGGTTCTACGAGGAAGACAACGGCGAGCTGCACATCCGCTCCGACTTCCTGATCGACGACGGCGAGACGCCGCGCAACGTGCGCGTGGCCTTCATCCTGCACCACAACGTGCTGTTCTCGGTCCACTCGGAAGACCTGCCCGTGTTCCGCCTGCTGCGCCTGCGCGCACGGCGCATCCCGGCGATGATCGAGGACGCCAAGGACGTGCTGCTCAAGCTCTACGACGCCGATGCGGAGTATTCGGCCGACGCGCTGGAGGGCATCTACGATGCACTGGAAAAGGTCAGTGCACACGTGCTCAAGCAGGACGTGGACGACCACGCCGCCGGAGAAGCCCTCTCCGCCATTGCCCACCAGGAAGACCTGAACGGTCGCATCCGCCGCAACGTGATGGACACACGTCGCGCGGTCAGCTTCATGATGCGCAGCCGGCTGCTCAACGCCGAGCAGTTCGAGGAAGCGCGCCAGATCATGCGCGACATCGACTCGCTCGACTCGCACACCGCCTTCCTGTTCGACAAGATCAACTTCCTGATGGACGCGACCGTCGGCTTCATCAACATCAACCAGAACAAGATCATCAAGATCTTCTCGGTGGCCTCGGTGGCGATGCTCCCGCCGACGCTGATCGCCAGCATCTACGGCATGAACTTCCAGCACATGCCCGAGCTGTCGCAGACCTGGGGCTACCCGTTTGCACTCGGGCTGATGCTGGCGTCGGTGGCGGCGCCGCTGATCTACTTCCGCCGCAAGGGCTGGATGCGCTGATGGCGCAGGCCGAGACCGCCACTTCGCCAACTATGCACGCCGGAAATGCGCAAGTGATCGCTAGACTCCGTGGAACTCGGCCGTTTCAAGGCCGAACACACCAAGAAAGCCCGCAGCAGCCCTGGCGCGTGTGGGGGATGGGGTTGCTGGCAGGGTGGTGTCTGGCCGCCCTGCCAGCATTCGCTCAGTTCCAGTCCGTGCCGCCGCCCCAGCCGGTCGACGAGATCGCCTCGCTCACCACCTCGGCCGCCCGCAACGCCAGCGAATACCGCATCGAGGCCGCGCGCCACCTCTACATGCGCTACTGGCCGCAGATCCTCGACGGCAAGCTGCCCCCGATGCTGCACGCCGTCGCCGCGTTCCGCACCACCGTCGACAGCCGCGGCCGCATCACCGACCTGCGCATCACCCGCTACCCCGCGTCCGCGCATGAGGTCGTGCCGTGGATCCAGCGCCTGGTCTACGCCGCCGAGCCGTACCCACCACCGCCACGCGGCATGAAAACCGTGGTCTATCCCGAGGTCTGGCTGGTCACGGCCGAGGGCAAGTTCCAGCTCCACACCCTCTCCGAAGGGCAGGCGGACTCGGACGACCCGCCGCGCTGAGCCGATCTCTGCCGCAGCCCTCAGCCGGCCGCGCGGCGCTTGAGCCAGCGCATCAGGGCGCCGATCGCCGGCAGCTTCTCGTACAGCTCCTCCGCCGCGTCCCAGTAGTCGCGGTGCAGCACCAGTCGGCCATCCGGGCCGAAGCGCAGGTGCGAGCCACCGTGGATGGTCGTGGTGCCGGGCCCGAGCCGGGGCGCCTCGAACAGGAAGTCCCAGGTCAGGAAACACTGGTCGCCCTGCGCGATGGCGTCGAGCACGACAAACCGCGGCGAACCGAGCCCGTCGAACATGTGCGCGAACACGCGCCGGATGCCGGGGATGTCGTGGACCTCGTTGAACGGATCCTTGAAGCGGGCATCCAACGCATACAGCTCGCCCAGCCGGTCCAGATCGGCGCGTGTGAGCCCCTCGAAGAAGGTGATCACGCGGACCACCCGCGGGTCGGGATGGCGCAGCGTCGGCAAGGTCATGGCGTGGTCCTCACAGCCCCGTGGCGCGGCGCACCAGCGAGAAATACAGCCCGTCACCGAGCAGGCCCAGCAGCTTGAGCACCCGGCTGAAGCGCTTGGGGAAATGGACCTCGAACTCGCCCCGCGCCCAGCCCTTCAGGATCTCGTCGGCCGCCACCTCGGGCGTGATGAGCGCTGGCATCGGGTGGGTGTTCTGCGCGGTCAGCGGCGTCTCGACGAAGCCGGGGTTGATGACAGAGACGTCGATGCCGCTGGGCTTGAGGTCCATCTGCAGCACCTCGGCCATGTTGATCAGCGCCGCCTTGGTCGGGCCATACGCCAGCGCCTGCGGCAGGCCGCGGTAGCCGGCCACGCTGGCGACGAGGCTGATGTGGCCGCTGCGCTGGGCGAGCAATGTCGGCAGCACGGCGTCGAGCATCCGCATCGCGCCGGTGACGTTGATGTCCTGGTGGCGGAGTACCTCGTCGAGGTCGTAGGCGGTGGCGCGCACCGGCAGGTAGTGGCCGGCGCAGTAGAGCGCCAGATCGAGCCGGCCGTGCTGCGCCAGCAACTGCGCCATGCCCGCTTTCAGCGCACCGGGCGCAGCGGCGTCGAGCGGCAGGGCCATCGCGCCGGGGTGCGCCTCGGCGAACGCCTGCAACGGCGCGGCCTTGCGCGCCGAGACGACCACCTTGGCACCGCGCCGCGCCAGCGCCTCGGCCGTGGCCAGCCCGATGCCGGACGAGGCGCCGACGATCCAGACGACGCGGCCGGTCCAGTCGCGCAAGGGTTGGTTGACGGGCATGGCCGGTCCCGGTTCAGGGCTTGTGGAAGGCCAGCGTGACCTCGCCGAGCCGGATGCCGAACTTGCTCATCACGGCCTTGTTCAACATCACCTTCTCGTCCATCAGGTACATCCAGTCGTCGAACTGCACCTCGTAGACCTTGCCGTCCACCGGCAGCTTCAGCGTGTACTGCCAGCGCAGCGCATTGCCCGCCGCACGGCCCTGCGCCTCGCCGAGCACATCGTCGGCGCGGCCGGTGTAGCGCCCGTCGCCGAGGTCGGTCAGGCGCCAGACGCGGCGCTCGGTCTTGCCGTCGCTGTAGAAAAAATCCTCTTCGAGCACACCTTCGTTGCCGCTCCAGCGCCCGACCATGCGCACGGTGAAGCGCCGGGCGACCTTGCCGGAGCGGTCGGTGAAGACACCGTGGGCCGTCATCGGGCCGTTGAAATACTCGCGCAGCACCAGCTTCGGGGTCTCGCGGGCGTAGTCGTCCACCTGCGGCCCGGCACAGGCGGCCAGCAAGGCGGTCGTGGCGGTCGCCACGGCCACCGCCAGGCGCCGCACCGATCGGGTCACGTTCAGGGGGTTCACAGCGTTCATGGCGTTCATGGCCTTCATGGCATCTATCCTTCGATCACCCGGCGCAGGCGCCACAAAGCCCCCAGCGCCAGCAGTTTCAACCCGCACGGCAGTGCGGCATAGGCCAGGCTCAGCGACCACAGCGCGTCCGCGTCTCGGCTGCCCGGCGTGTAGCCCGCCCACTGCAGCGTGGGCAGCGCCAGCCCGGCGGCCAGCGCCAGGTTGAGCTTGGTCGCGCTGTTCCACCAGCCGAAGAACGCGCCCTCGGCCGCCCCGCCCTGCCCGCTGCGGCGCACGACGCCGGCCAGCAGCGCGCCCGGCACCACCAGGTCCGCCCCCAGCGCCAGCCCGCTGGCCAGACAGACCGCGAAGAAGCCGCCCGTGTCGCCCGCGCCCAGCCCCAGCGCGCCCACGAACGTCACCACCGCCAGCCCCATGCCCGCCGACCACGTCCGCACCAGCCCCCAGCGCGCCACCGCCCGCACCCACAGCGGCAGCGACAGCGCCCCGGCCACGAAGTACGCCGCGAGGAACGCGCCCTCCAGCGCCGGCGCCTGCAGCCGGTCGCGCACGAAGAACAGCACCAGCGTGGCCGGCACCGCGCTGGCGATGCCGTTGAGCAGGAACACCGCGATCAGCCCGCGGAACCCCGCCACCCGCCACGGCGCGCCCATCGACGGCGGCGCCGCCACCCGGCTGCGCAGCACCGGGCGCGGCGCCCGCCCCAGCGCCAGCAGCCCGGCCCCGAGCGCCAGCGCGAACACGCCCACCATCGCCGGCAGCCCCGCCACCGACGGCAGCACGCTCGCCAGCACCACGCCGACCAGCGCCGCGCCTTCGCGCCAGCCGACCCAGCGCGCCTGCGCCGCGTCACCGCCGCCGAGGCGCGCGCCCCAGCTCTGATGCAGCACGCTGGCCACGCTGTAGGCCAGGTACGTCGCCACCAGCAGCGCGCCACACCAGGCCAGCAGCGCCGACGGCGCCCCGCGCACCCCCGCCAGCGGAAAGAACAGCCCCGTCAGGCCCGCCACCAGCACCAGCGCCGCCAGCCCGAGCACGGCCCAGACCCGCTCCATCGCCCCGCCCAGCAGCGCATCGACGCGCTGGCCAATCCACGGATCCACCCCCGCATCGAACGCACGCACGGCCAGCAGCAGCCCGCCCAGCGCCGCCAGCGGCACGCCGAACTCCGCCGCGTAGTGGTTCGGCAGCACGACATACAGCGGCAGCGCCACGAATGCCAGCGGCAGCCCGAGCGCACCGTAGGCAAGGCCAGACCCGGCGCCGGACGCGGTGGCCGCGTTCATCCCGTCGCGCCCAGCAGCGCCTGGCGCAGCGTCGGCTCCGGGCTGCGCGGAGAGAGCCAGATGCCGAAGAACAAACGCGCGAACTCGGCGTCCGCCACCTCGCGGGTCGGGCGGGTGTTGTGGAAGAAGCGCGCCCCGCGCCCCGGCTGGTGCAGGCCGGTGAGGCGGTCGCCGCTGACCACATCCGGGAACGCGGCCACCATCGCCGCGCGCCAGTCGCCCGCCTGCCGGTCCTCGACGCGGTCGATGCGGCGCATCTCGTCGACCGAGCGGTCGGCGATGTCCGCGCCGCCGAGCTTGCGGGCGTAGAGCAGCTCCAGCGCAAACGGGCGCGTGGCGTAGTCCTGCGCGCTGATCGGCTCGCCGGCCACCCACAGCCGCGTGTCGTAGATGGTCAGGCCGAACCAGCGAAAGCGCATCTGCCCTTGCAGCCGCGCACCCGGCAACGCCGCGCGGACCTCGGCCGGCGGCTCGTTCGTGCCCTGCGCCGCCGCTGTCGTCGTCGTCGCCAGCAGGCCCGGCAGCGTGCTCATCGCGGTCAGCGCCGTCAGCACGGTCAAGGACTGGCGGCGGGTGGTCATGCCGCTTTCCTCAGCGTGTACTGCACGACGTTGGTGTTGCCGGTGTCGAACGCCGCCTCGCAATACGCGAGGTAGAAGTCCCAGGTCCGCATGAACGGCGCGTCGAAGCCCAGGCGCTGCACCGTCTCCGCCTGCGCGTGGAAGTCGGTCCGCCAGCGGCGCAGCGTCTCGGCGTAGTCCGGCCCGAAGGCCATCGCGGTCTCCACCACCAGCCCGGCCCGCCCGGCCGCCTTGCGGAACTCGGCGTCGCTCGGCAGCAGGCCGCCGGGGAAGATGTACTGCTGGATGAAGTCGGTGGAGCGCACGTAGCGCTCGAACAGGTCGTCGCGGATGGTGATGCTCTGGATGCAGGCGCGCCCGCCCGGCTTCAGGCAGCGCGCCACCGTCTCGAAGTACGACGGCCAGTAGGCCCGCCCCACCGCCTCGAACATCTCGATCGACAGCACCGCGTCGAACGGCGCGAAGCCGGGCGCCTGGGCGATGTCGCGGTAGTCCTGCAGGCGCAGGTCGGCCTGTGCCGCCGTGCCGTTGCGGGCCATGCGCTCGTTCGCCCAGGCGAGCTGCTCGGTGGACAGCGTGACGCCGGTGACGTGGGCGCCGAACTCGCGGGTCCCCATCTCGGCCAGCGCGCCCCAGCCGCAGCCGATCTCCAGCACACGGTCGCCCGGGCCGACACCGGCCTGCTGCAGCGCGCGGCGCACCTTGGCGTGCTGCGCGTCGGGCAGCGGCTTGGAGTGGTCGCCGTCGAACCAGGCGCTGGAGTAGTTCATCGTTCCGTCGAGCCACAGCCGGTAGAAGGCGTTGCCGAGGTCGTAGTGGGCGTGGATGTTGCGCTTGCTGCCTTCGCGGCTGTTGCGGTTGCGCAGGTGGCGCAGGCGGTGCAGCAGCGAACCCCACCAGCTCCCGAAGATCAGTTGATCGACCGCCTCCCGGTTCGCCAGCATGAAGCGCAGCAGCCCCGGCAGGTCCGGCGTGTGCCAGCCCCCGGCGATGAAGGTCTCGGCGAAGCCGATGTCGCCCGACTTCAGCACCGCCGAGAACAGCGACCAGTCCTTCACCGCGATCGACGCCTGCGGCTCGGCGCCGTGGCCGACGCGGCAGTGCGAACCATCGGGCCATTGCAGGTCGAGCGTGCCGCAGGGCAGTTTCTGCAGCACGCGGAACACCGCGCGGGCCGACGCCGGCGCACCGGCAGGCAACATCAGCGCCGCCGGGGTCAGCACGGCACCCATGGGCAAGCCGGCGCCCGCACCAGGCATGGCAGACAAGGCAGTCACGGCAGAAGCGGATCGAGCAGGACAGTTCATGGTTCGAAGCGGGTTGCGGGTTGCGGGGAAGGGCCGCCCTCAGCGGCTGACCAGCGCCGCAGGCGGCACCGGCTTGCGGAAGAACGGGACGCGCTGCCACCACAGGTGCAGCGCCTGCCAGTGGATGCGCGCCATGACGCCCAGCGTCAGCAGCGGGCTGCCGAGCCAGGCGCGGTGCAGGGCGTGGCGGGTCAGCGGCGTGAGCTGGCCGCTGACGCTGGTCTGCAGCAGCGGCTGGCCGGTGGCATCGTCGTGGTCGATGCGGGCCACCGTGCGATCGGCCGTGCGCATGAAGCGGAAGCGGTAGCCGCCCTCGATGGCGCAGAACGGCGAGACGTGGAACACCTTGTCGGCGCGCAGCTCGCGGCCCCAGCCCAGCGGCGCGGCGTCCGCGCCCGCCCCGGTCAGCAAGTAGCAATGGCGCTCGCCGAAGGTGTTGTTCACCTCGGCCACGATGGCGCGCAGCGTGCCATCCGCCCGGTGCGCGTACCAGAAGCTCACCGGCTTGAAGGCATAGCCGAGCACCCGCGGGTAGGTGTGCAGCCAGACCTCGCCGTCCGCGTCGGTGATGGCCTCGTCGGCGAGCAGGCGCTCGAACCAGGCCAGCGCATCGGCGCCACCGTCGCCGTGGTCACGGTCGTGGAAGCTGACGAGGCCGGCCCGGTTGCGCGCCAGCACCGGGTCCGGCTGCGTGCGCAATGTGCGCATCGGCAGCAGCAGGAACCACGTCGGGTAGCGGAACGCCCGCCGCACCGGCCGCAGCCGCGTGTGGCGCACCTCGCCGCGCCCGATCAGCGCACGCACCGGGCCGGTGTCGGGGTTCATGCCAGCTCCAGCGTGCGGGTGTCGACCCACTGGCGCTGCAGGCCGCGCACCACGTTCAGCCCCGACTTCAGGCCGTCCTCGTGGAAGCCGTAGCCCGTCCAGGCGCCGCAGAACCAGGTGCTGCGCTGGCCCTGGATCGCCGGCAGGCGGGCCTGTGCGTCGATGGCAGCGCGGTCGAAGACGGGGTGGCTGTAGTCGAACTCGGCCAGCACCTGGTTGGCGCGCACCGGCCGCACCGGATTGAGCGACACCACAACCGGCTGCTGAAAGGGCATCGGCTGCAGCCGGTTGAGCAGGTAATGCAGGCAGACGCCGGCATCCTCGGTCGCCGTGTCGCCGGCGTGTTCATAGTTCCATGCGGCCCAGGCCTTCTGGCGCCGGGGCAGCTGCCCCACGTCGGTGTGGAGCACAGCGCGGTTCGGGTGGTAGCGGATCGCACCGAGCACCCGCACCTCATCGGGGGTCGCATCGGCCCCCAGCAGGCGCAGCGACTGGTCGGAGTGGCAGGCCAGCACCACCTCGTCGAACAAGGCATCCCCATCGGCCGCCGACACCATCGCCCCGCCCGACGTCAGCCGCCGCACCGCCCGCACCGGCGTGTTCAGCCGCACATCGCGGAACCGGGGGCGCATCTTCTCGACGTAGTGGCGCGCGCCGCCCGTCACCGTGTACCACTGCGGCCGGTCGCTGACCTGCAGCAGCCCGTGGTTGTGGCAGAAGCGGATCATCGTGGCGATCGGGAACTGCAGCATCTGCTCGGTCGGGCAGGACCAGATGCAGCCGATCATCGGCAGGAAGTACCAGCGGCGGAAGGTGTCGGAGTAGCCCTCGGCGTCGAGGAAGGCGCCGATGGACTGGGCGAGCTGGGCTTCGCTGCCGGTGCGGGCGAGTTCGGTGGTGCGCTTGTTGAAGCGCATCAGCTCGCGCAGCATGCCCAGAAAGCGCGGGCTGAACAGGTTGCTGCGCTGCGCGAAGACGGTGTCGAGGTTGCAGCCGCTCCACTCCAGCGTGCCCTGCTCGGCCTGCACCGAGAACGACATGTCGGACGGCGCGGTCTCGACGCCGAGTTCGGCGAAGAGCTTCAGCAGCTCGGGGTAGGTGCGGTGGTTGAAGACGAGGAAGCCGGTGTCCACGCCCTGCGTATGCAGGCGCCCGTCCGGCCCGGGCAGCGTCACGTCGACGGTGTGGGTGTGGCCGCCGAGGTAGTCACCGGCTTCGTAGAGGGTGACGTGGCAGCCCTGGCCGGGAGCGCTCAGGTGCCAGGCGGTGGACAGGCCGGCGATGCCGGAGCCGATGACAGCGATGCGCCGCATGGTTCAGGCCCCCGCCGCAAGAGAAGAAAAGAAAACCCGTGCAGCACCCGGAAACGAAGGAGTGGGGAGGGAGGAGGAGATGAGCCGCCTCCGGGGGACTGCCGACCCCGGAGGGACGGTCAGGCTGCACGGTCGAAAATCGGTGATCGGGTCCATGCGGTAGACATACGCAGCACGGACCGGATCGGATGCACGGGTTTGGAGGATGGGTTGGCGACGAAGTTCCGGCGCCAAGGCAAAGATTTGTGTCGTCGGCATGGTGGATTCCTGGCCGGTTCAGCGCGCGCCGAGCATCGCCTGGACATCGCGCAGCAGCGCGGCGTCGTCGGGTTCGGTCTGGCTGGAGTAGCTGCGCACGGTCTTGCCGTCGCGGCCGATGAGGTATTTGTGGAAGTTCCACCGCGGTGTCTGGCCCGCGCGCCGGGCCAGGTCGGCGTAGAACGGGTGGGCCTTGTCGCCCTTGACCGTGACCTTGGTGAACATCGGGAACTGCACGGCGAACTGGTTCTCGCAGAACGCCGCGATCTCGGACGCCGAGCCTGGCTCCTGCCCTCCGAAGTCGTTCGACGGGAAGCCCAGCACCACCAGCCCCTGCGCGCGGTGGCGTTCGTACAGGGCCTCCAGGCCGCGGTACTGGGGGGTGAAGCCGCACTGGCTGGCGGTGTTCACCACCAGCACCACCTTGCCCGCGTACTGGCACAGCGACTGCGGCCGCTCGTCCTGCAGACGCGGCACGCTGCGGTCCAGCAACGCCGGGCAGGTGGCAGCCTGCGCAGCGCCTGCCCAGACGACCAGTCCGATCCAGCCGAGCGCCCGCCGGCGCTGGGTGGCCTGTGCGGTGCGTGAATCTTGCCGAGTCTTGAACATGATTTGTCTTGGGCAAATGTGGTGTTGAGGGTTATATTAGGCCTCAACACGGAATTTCACAAGCATTTGTCCAAGACATACCAAAGACACAAGGTTGACACTGGGGAACGCTGCAAGGTGGCGCGATCCGGTGTACGGCACACTCGGAGCCCCTGATGAACGACCGGGCACCCGCCGCACTGCACATGCTGACCATCGCCGCCGTCGAACGTGACACCCGCATCGGCAAGGACACGCTGCGTGTCTGGGAGCGGCGCTATGGCTTTCCGGCGCCCCTGCGCGACGACAACGGCGAGCGCCTGTACCCGCTCGACCAGGTCGAGCGGCTGCGCCACATCAAGCGCCTGCTCGACGCCGGGTGGCGGCCTGGGCGCGTGGTCGGTCTGCCATTGGAAGACCTGCAGTCCATCGGCGAGCTGGTCCGCCCTGCCAATGCCGCCGACGCCCCGGCCACCGACACCACGCTCAGCGCCGAGCCGCACGCGCTCTACCGGCTGCTGCGCGCCCACGATGTGATCGGCTTGCGCCGCGCCCTGATGCAGTCGCTGCTGCGGCGCGGTCTCGGGCATTTCGTCGCCGAGGTGGCCACGCCGCTGCTGGTGGAGATCGGACAGGCCTGGTCACGCGGACAGCTCGCCATCTTCGAGGAGCACCTGTGCAGCGAGGCGATCGAGACCGTGCTGCGCTCGGCCATCGCGTCGGCGCCCGAGGC
The DNA here is from genome assembly GCF_034519685.1 of Sphaerotilus sp. Classification (GTDB taxonomy): domain Bacteria; phylum Pseudomonadota; class Gammaproteobacteria; order Burkholderiales; family Burkholderiaceae_C; genus Sphaerotilus. The sequence continues at coordinate 121,370 of NZ_JAXHOF010000007.1, forward strand.
GGCGGTGGACGGCAGCCCGCGTGTGCTGCTGACCACCATGCCCGACGAGCAGCACGGCCTGGCGCTGCTGATGGCCGAAGCGCTGTTCACGGTCGAAGGCTGTGCCTGCATGAACCTGGGCCGGCAGACCCCCGTGCCGGACATGGTGCTGGCCGCGCGTGCGCACCGGGCGCAGGTGGTCGCGCTGAGCTTTTCCTCGCTCAGCCCGACCGGCCCCTCGCTCGACCACCTGGGCAACCTGCGGGCGCAGCTGCCCGCCGACATCGAGATCTGGGCCGGCACCCCGCAGCAGGCCATGCTGCGCCGGGGCGTGGCGGGCGTGACGCTGCTGGACAAGCTGGGACAGGTGCGCACCGAAGTGGCCCGCTGGCGCGCGGTTCGCTGATCCGTGCGGCCATGGCGTTCAGCTTTTTGCTACGCATGCGTCAAGCCGGGTGAACTTGCGCCAGCGCAAGGCCCGGCAGACTGGCCCCCATGACAACGCGCAACACCTCCTCCCGCTACCACGGCCTGTCGATCGCCCTGCACTGGCTGCTGGCCTTCGGCCTGGTCGGCTCCTTCGCCGTGGGGATCTACATGCACGAGCTGCCGTTCTCGCCGACACGGCTGAAGCTCTACAACTGGCACAAGTGGGCCGGCGTGACGATCCTGGTGCTGTCGGCCGGGCGGCTGGCCTGGCGGCTGGTGCAGCCGCCGCCGGCGCTGCCGGCGCGCATCCAGGCCGCGATGCCCGGCTGGCAGACCAAGGCCTTCCACGCCACGCACCACCTGATGTACCTGCTGTTCTTCGCCGTGCCGCTGACGGGCTGGGCCTACAGCTCGGCCGCCGGTTTCCCGATCGTGTGGTTCGGCGTGCTGCCGCTGCCGGACTTCGTGCCGGTGGACAAGGCGCTGGCCGAGATGATCAAGCCCCTCCACGAACTCACCGCCTTCGCGCTGGCCGCGCTGGTCATCGCCCACGTCGGCGCCGCGCTCAAGCACCAGTTCATCGACCGCGACCGCCTGCTTGGCCGCATGGGCATCGGCCCGGTCTGAGCCCTGAGCACCACGATCCTTTTTCGGAGCGTTCACATGAACACCAGATTCAACACCTTCAGCACCGCGGCCCTGGCCGCCGCCGCCTTCCTCGTGCTGGCCAGCCAGCCCGCCCTCGCCCAGCAGAAGCTCGACGCAGCCAAGAGCGAGATGGTCTTCGTCAGCAAGCAGATGGGCGTGCCGGTGGAAGGCAAGTTCCGCAAGTTCGACGCCCAGGTCGCCTTCGACCCGAAGAAGCCCGAGACTGGCAAGGTCAGCTTCACCATCGACACCGGCAGCGCCAGCTTCGGCTCGCCCGAAACCGATGCCGAAGTCGTCAAGCCGGTGTGGCTGGGCGTGGCCAAGTTCCCGCAGGCCACCTTCCAGTCCAGCGCGATCAAGGCGCTGGGCGGTGGCAAATTCGAGGTGGCGGGCAAACTCACCATCAAGGGCAGCACACAGAACTTGACCGTCCCCGTGGCCCTGGCGCAAGCCGGCAGCACCACCACCGCCACCGGCGCCTTCGCCCTCAAGCGCCTCGAATTCAAGATCGGCGAAAACGAATGGGCCGACACGTCGATGGTCGCCAACGATGTGCAGGTCAAGTTCAAGCTGCTGCTGAGCGGCGTGCCGGCGCTCTGAGCGCGCCTGCGCCATCCCCTCCGAAATCCCCTCCAACCCTGAAGCTGAAGGAAACCCTCCCATGAAGAAGACCCTGCTCGCCCTGGCCCTGGTGCCCGTGCTGTTCGCCTCCGCCGCCAACGCCCAGAGCGCCGCCTACGCGATCGACCCGACGCACACCTTCGTGACCTTCGAGATCGACCACTTCGGCACCTCGACCAACCGTGGCCGCTTCGACAAGAAGGAAGGCACGGTCAGCTTCGACCGCGCTGGCAAGACCGGCAAGGTGGACATCACCATCGACACCACCTCGGTCAACACCGGCACCGCCCCGTTCGACGGCCACCTGAAGAGCGCCGACATCCTGAACGTCGCCGCCCACCCGACCGCGCGCTTCGTCAGCGACAAGTTCGTGTTCGAGGGCGACAAGGTCAAGGAAGTCACCGGCCAGTTCACGCTACTGGGCAAGACGCACCCGATCACGCTGAAGGCGAACAAGTTCAACTGCTACATGAACCCGATGGTCAAGCGCGAGGTCTGCGGTGGCGACTTCGAGGCCACCATCAAGCGCAGCCAGTGGGGTGCCAGCTACGGCATCAACTACGGCTTCTCGGACGACATGCGCCTGGTGGTCCAGGTCGAAGCCGTCAAGCAGTGAAACCTTGACGCCCCGCGGCACGGGCGAGCACCGTGACCAGCCTCTCGCTCGCTGTGCGCCAGGGTGCGCGCGGCTGGCGCGGCGTGAAGCCCAGCAAAGAGAGCGCGCCCTCCAGCGCCATCACGACCGATGCCAGCGCTGCCGCCAGCACGAGGGCGGGGCTCACTAGCACGATCAACGCCAGCCGGGTCAGCCCGGAGGACGTGGTGAACAGATTCGACCAGCGAATGCGCCTGTGGTACTTCATGGCGGTCCTCTCTTGAACAATTGTCACGACAGATACACAACAACCCTACAAAAGATCCATGTCGTAACACTCGTCACATGAGAATACCTTGATTCAGGGGGATTTTCGCCATCAGAGACAACTTTGCGTGTTTTTACCGCACAGCAATGTCCCTGGTGTCGGAGGACGCGATACTGGGGTCAGCGGGGCGCACCCCTTGTGTGCAGGCGCCGCTCAGCGCTTGCGGTCCATGCGCAGGGCAAACGCCATGCTGCGCTGGTCACAGCCGATGCGGCCGTAGTCGAAGGTTTCCTGCTTGCGGCCCTTTTCGGTCTGGCGGTCCTGCAGCGGCAGGCGGCGCGGGGCGGGATGGTCGGTGCGGAGAAGGTGCTTCATGGCGGTAGGACTCATCGGGGTTTTTTCACATCTTCCGGTGACACGTCGGATGCCGCTTGAAGGTGAACTTATTGATACCGTTGACAACGCGCCGGTTAATCTTGGCGATGACAACGCATCATTACCCTGAAAGAAACAACATTGAATCCTCCTCCGTTTACTAAACGGACGGACGTTCCTACACTTGGGCCTCCGGATTACCCGCAGTCAAGCCCATGGTCAACCCTGACACCCCCCCCGCCGAGGCCCGGTCGATCGCCTGGCTGCACGGCCGCCTGACCCTGAACCGATTGGGGGCGATGCTGGCGCCGGTGGTGTTCACCGCACCGGGCCATGCCGATTTTTCGCCCCTGCAGATCGCGCCCTGGCACGCCGAGCCGATCGGTGCGGTGCAGACCGGTCTGATGCGCGGTCTGCGGGGTGACTGGCCTTGCGTGCCCTTCGGGCGCACCGACCGGCCCGCGGATCTGCCCACCGGCTGGACCCCCCGCACCCCGCACGACGGCTGGGGTCACGGCCACAGCGCCCACCATGACTGGGACTGGCTCGCCACCGACGATCCGCACACCCTGGCGTTGACGATCGCCCTGCCCGACGCCGACCCGATCGCGCGGCTGACCCGCACGGTGCAAGCGCACGCCGACGCGGCCGTGGTCGATCTCAGCCTGTGCATCGAAGCCCGGACACCGTGCACGCTGCCGGTCGCCTTGCACCCGACGCTGCGGCTCGATGCTGGCCGTGTCGCGCTGGACCTGCCGCACCACGGCCCCGGTCTGACCTACCCGGTGCCCGCCGAACCCGGCCGTTCGCGGCTGGCGCCCGACCAGCATTTCGACCGGCTGGACGCTGTGCCTACCACCGATGGCCCGCCCGCCGACCTCACCCGCTTCCCGCAGCCCCAGGACAGCGAAGACCTGCTGCAGCTCATGGCGCTCGGCGGCCCCGTCGCGGTCCGTTACCTGGACTGCGGCTGGACGCTGACGCTGGACTGGGACCGCACGCTGCTGCCCGACCTGATGCTCTGGATCAGCCACCGGGGTCGGCTGTATCCGCCGTGGAATGGCCGGCATCTGGCGCTCGGTGTCGAGCCGGTGTGCGGCGTGTTCGATCTGGGCCGGGTCGCGGCGCCGCCGGCCGATCACCCGCTGGCGGCCCGCGCCGGCCTGACGCTCACGCCCGGCGTGCCGCTGGTGGTGCGCAGCCGCCTGAGTGCGCGGCCCCTACTGTCTGCGGCGGAGGATCGGCCATGAGCCCCGTGAACGTGACCGTCCGCGACATCGCCGACGCGGCGGGCGTGTCGGTCGGCACCGTCTCGCGTGCGCTGAAGAACCAGCGCGGCCTGTCCGACGAGACGCGCCGCCATGTCCGGCAGGTGGCCGCGGACCTCGGCTACGACCTGTCGCGGCTGCGCTCGGGCAAGGCGCCGCGGCTGGTGTTCCTGATCCACCGGCACCACAGCAACTTCGCCGTGAACCCCTTCTTCGCCGAGGTGATGCACGGCGTCGAGGAGGGCTGCCGCCAGTTCGGCGTGGCGCCCACGCTGCTGAGCGCGCGGCAGGGCGACGCGGTGGGCAAGCTGCTCAAGCTGCACGAACCCGATGCGCTGCTGGTGGCGGGGTACTTCGAGGACGAGGTGCTGGCGCAACTGACCGACCTGGGGCTGCCGCTGGTGCTGGTCGATGGCTGGATTCCGGGCTGCGCCGCCGTCAACCCGGACAACACCGGCGGCGGCTACCAGGCCACACGCCATCTGCTCGACCTCGGCCGACAGCGCATCGCCTACATCGCCGGCTCGCTGGCGCACTTCAGCATCCGCGAGCGCAGCCGGGGCTACCGACGCGCCCTGTTCGAGGCGGGGGTGCTGGCCGATCCTGATCTGGAAGCGCTGGCGCCGCCCGGGATGGATGACGCGGAAGGGGCGGCGGCGGCCATGCGCACGCTGCTGCGCCGGCGGTTGCGGCCGGACGCCGTGTTCGCCTACAACGACAGCGCGGCGCTGGCGGCGATGCGGGTGTGCCTGGACGCGGGGCTGCGCATCCCGGAAGACATCGCTTTTGTCGGCTTCGACGACATCCCGGCCGCCCGCTACGGCGCCATCCCGCTCACCACGCTGCGGGTGGACAAGCAGGAACTGGGGCGCACGGGGGTGGAGATGCTCGTGGGAGGTGGGGCGATGCCGCAGGAGATGGTGATGGGGGTGGAGTTGATGGTGCGGGGGAGTTCGGGGGTGGGACTGTGAAATTGGCAGTAGACCGGCGACAGGACTCGCAGCTATGATTTACCACTTTCACAGCAGAATATATTCTGCTTGCAGGGCAGTAAATTATAAATCGACCTCAGCAAACCAAATTTGATGCAGTCACTTTATTAATCAAAATGAACGGCGCCATGGAAAAAATTACATACTACTCAAGGAACGGCAACAAGCCCCCCTTTGAAGTGGTCATACAGACCGACAAAAATATGGTGTACGTTAATTGCAACTGCAAATTAGGCGTGAATAAAAATATTTGCAGGCACACAATAAATGCCGTAAGAAGTGACAAGGAAAACAGGCACCCCAACACTTCTGACGAAGTCATTACAAGACTGAAATCTATATTTGGCACATCTTCGGCGGCCAGATTACATCTGGAAGAGCAATGGCGATTGCTACGTGAGTTCTCTTCCAAATACCCAGAAAACGAAATAGAAATGGCCAATAAAAGAAGGATATTGGGAACAGCATTTGCAGATGGGCTCTTAAACTCGCCCTCACAAAAAAGCAATGCCACATTTGATGCAGAGGCATGGGAAGAAAATCGAACGCCACACACAAAAGGATTAAACTGCTTAGCAACACTGGATTACAAGAATAATGATGGCGAGAGTACCACCAGGCGTGTGAAAATAGAAGAAATTTTCATCAGCAACTCCAATTTTTATTTGCTCGGCTTTTGCCAATTACAGCAAAGAATCCGAACATTTCGAGTCGATAGAATCCAAGAAATTTATTTTGACAAAGAAGCGCCGCAGCGAGAGATAAATGTCCTGCTGAATATAATTTTTCAAGGCAAAATTCATCAATAATATTCCAAAAAATAAATATGGCAAACGACTCATTTGAAGTTCAAATTCGTGGCAGCACGGGGGCGCGCTACACCGCAACATTCGTTCGAACTGGCGATACGCTACAAACAACTTGCAGTTGCCAAGCCGGCGCGAAAAAAATGCACTGCAAGCACCGACTTGGCACGCTCTAAACTGAAGTGCAACACGGCAATGAAAACAACAGGTTGAGCCAATGGGACAAGAGTATTCAAGCCTGAGTCTGGAAGAGCGCACGCAGCTTGGGCTGCTGGTCACGCAGAAGCTGACGCAGCGACAGATCGCCGTGCAACTGGGGCGTTCGGCCTCGACGATCAGCCGGGAGCTGGCGCGAAATCGACACCCGAAGCGGGGCTACCTGGTGGCGACTGCGCAGCAACAGGCCGCCCGGCGCCGGGTGCAGGCCAAGGCCGGGGTGCGCAAGCTCGGCCAGCAGTTCGACACGCCGCTGGGCAAGTGGGTGCGCCACGAGCTTGAGCGGGCCTTGTCACCCGAACAGATCGCAGGCAGGCTCAAGCTGATGAACCCCGAAGACACGACGCAGCGCGTCTCGCACGAGACAATCTACCAGGCGATCTACATGGTGCCGCGTGGCGAGCTGCGCACCGAGTTGATCGGGGAGCTGCGGCGCAGCCACACCAAGCGCATGCCGCGTGCGCGGGGCACCAGCCGCAAGGGCGGCAACATCGCCAACCTCGTGCCGCTGAGCGAGCGCCCCGCAGAGGTGGACGCCCGGCTGGTGCCCGGCCACTGGGAGGGCGACTTCATCAAGGGGGCTCGCAACGCCAGCGCCATCGGCACCGCCGTGGAACGCCACAGCCGCTTCGTGCTGCTGACCCAGATGAATGGCTGCACCGCCACCCACGCCCTCGACGGCTTCACCCGGCGCTTCAACGGCGTCATCCCCGAGCTGCGCAGGAGCTTCACCTACGACCGCGGTTCGGAGATGGCCCGCCACCTGGAGCTGACCGAGGCCACCGGCATGCCGGTCTTCTTCTGCGAGCCCTACAGCCCCTGGCAGCGCGGCTCCAACGAGAACATGAATGGCCTGGTGCGCCAGTTCCTGCCCAAGGGCACTGACCTGTCCACCGTCACCCCGCAGAAGCTCGCCTACATCGAGTCCATGCTCAATGACCGCCCTCGCAAGATCCTCGGCTTCCGTACTCCTCGCGAGGTCTACACCGAACTCGTCCAGACAAAACTCGCCCAGCGGCAGGCGCTTGCCGCCAAAACTGTTGCACTTCAGACTTGACTCCGCCCTTCAACTTCTCAATGGAAATATTTCCTCAGTCCTTGACCCAATAGTGGACAACTTAGAATATAGATTGTCAGCTATCCTGCAAGGTACACTTGTTCAGTCCGCAATTCAGGATGTAGCTGTACTTGATGCTGAGGCGAAAGATGCAGCCGACAGACTCAAACGCGCCAAAAAACAGTTAGATCGGGTGATGCACCAATGAGCAACAGACGTCGAACAGAGAATTTTTCAGTGCGCTTTGTGGAGCAGCGTGCTGAGGGATGGGCATTCCATGTGGGCGACTTCTTTCGCATGCAGCTAGATATCAGGCTAGATCAGCGCATGGATGTGGCAGCCAACAAGAAAAAGAAGGAACAACTAGGCCGCCCGCTGAGTTCATCAGAGAGAGTTATTCGCTCAGTTTGGACGCAGGGCGACCCTCCAGCTTACTCATTCGATAGGGGTCATATTTTTCATGAAGTAGGGACTTCTAATGAAGGAATCCGACGGTCCATAGTCGTACTTCTGGGTAAGCCAGATCCAGGGGCTTTGGTCGAAAGAGAGTCGACTGATGAATCTGGATCCGAAACAACGCTAGTTGCTGAAACTGAAGCAGCGGATGGCAAAGAAGGCTTTGTTGACTACGAAGTTCTCACGTACAAGAACGGCGTCCTTGTTGTCAATGAAGACGGGAATGCCATAAAAGAGCAATCGAGTCGCACCCAAGCTGGTTTTGTCGAACTACTTCGCACGGGGAGGTAAGAATCAATTCAGCCATGAATAGGCTGCGCAACCAATCGCACCCCAAGCGCCGCGCAAACCTTGCTGATCGTGTCGAATCGAGGCTGTGCGTCTGCTCGCAGGGCCTTGTACAGCGCCTCCCGCGCAATCCCTGAAGCCTTGGCAATTTCCGTCATGCCACGCGCCCGAGCGATGTCACCCAACGCCGCGGCGAGCAACGCCGAATCTCCAGCCTCCAGGATGTCGGTCAAGTAGGCCGCAATGGTCTCTTCCGAATCCAGATAAGGCGCAGGATCGAACTCCGCCAAGTCACTGACTTTTATGCTCTTGGTCATCTGCTACTCCATGCTCAGCGTTTTTGCCAGGGCTTTCGCCTGACGAATATCGGCTGGCTGGCTCTTCTTCGAGCCACCGGCCAACAGAACGATCACTTCGGCACCGCGCTGCACGAAGTACACGCGCCAGCCAGCACCCAAATGAATACGCAACTCGGAAACACCTTCGCCCACCGGCGCAACATCACCGGGCAGACCAAACGACAAGCGGCGCACACGCGCCGAGACCACTGCTTTCACTTTGGCATCGGGCAAGCCGTCAAGCCAACGGGTGAATTCGGGAAGCGCTTTCACACGGATCATGCCGCACTGTAATCGTTCGATTACATCGCCGTCAATCGCCGCTCGCTTGTTTCGCTCCCAACGCTGACTCCCCCACGGGAAAGTGCGCTGCCCTCCCCGCACGCCGCGCCCTAGCATCCTCGGCATCAGGTCACGACATGCGAGGACACACACCATGCGCTGGGGTTTCATCGGAGCAAGCAACATCGCCGAGCGGGTCATCCCGTCGCTGCGCAAGATCGCCGGGCAGGAGCTGGTCGCCGTCTGTTCGCGCAGCGCAGCGCGCGCGCAGCAGTTCGCCGAGCAGCAGGGCCTCGCCAGCGCCCACACCGAGCTGAGCGAGTTGCTCGCACTCGGGCTGGACGCCGTCTACATCAGCTCCACCAACGAACAGCACGCCGCGCAGACGCTGGCCGCGCTCGACGCCGGCTGCCATGTGCTGTGCGAGAAGCCGCTGGCGATGTCGCGGGCGGACGCCGCGCAGATGATCGACCGGGCGCAGACCGCCGGCCGCGTGCTCGCCACCAACCACCACCTGCGCGCCTCGGCCCTGCACGGCCAGGTGCGCCGGATGGTCGAGGCCCGCACCATAGGCCGCGTCCACGCCGTGCAGGTCTCGCACGCGGTCTACCTGCCGCCCCACCTGCAGGGCTGGCGACTCGACGCGCCGGGCGCGGGCGGTGGCGTGGTGCTCGACATCCTCGTGCATGACGCCGACCTGCTGCGCTTCCTGCTGCAGGCCGAGCCGCGCCGCATCACCACCGTGACGCGCCAGCAGGGCCTCGGCCAGGGCCAGGTCGAGGACAGCGCGATGAGCCTGATCGAATTCGACGGCGGCGTGCTGGCGCAGACCCACGAATCGTTCGTCGCCCGGCACGCCGCGACCCGGCTGCACGTGCTCGGCACCGAGGGCACGCTCTACGCCGAAGGCTCGCTGACGCAGGCCGGCGGCGGGCGGCTGTGGCTGCGCGACGAACAGGGCGAGCGCGAGATCCCGGTGCCGACCGTCGACCTGTACGAGATCGGCTGCAGCGCCTTCGTGCAGGCCTGTGCCGGACAGGGCGCGCCGCTGGCCAGCGGCGTGGACGGCGAGCGCTCGCTGGCCGTGGCGCTCGCCGGGCTGGCCAGCGCCGCCAGCGGCCGGGCGCAGCCGATCGATTGACCGAAACCCCCACCCCAACCCTCCCCCGCTGGGGGAGGGAGCAAGACAGTCAGACCGCAAGACCGGATCGCCTCGCATCGGTTCTCCTCCCCCCAGCGGGGGGAGGCCGGGAGGGGGGCTTCGGAACCAGAAGGAACCCACCATGGAAGCCTGGATGCACGACATCCCCGCCGCCGTGCGCGCCAGCCAGCAGCGGCTGCGCGCCGAGGTGCCCGACCTCGCCGGCCGCTACGTCCGCCTGACCGAAGCGCTGAACGACGAGGTCGCCGCGATCCGCCACGAGATGGCCAGCGGCCACGCCGTCCCGGAGATCGCCTACGCCGACCTCGCCGCCGGCCGCGTCTCGCCCGCCGACATCGCCCGCGTCCACCGCCGAGGCTGCGCGGTCATTCGCAGCGTGTTTGACCCCGCGCAGATCGCCGAGTGGAACGACGAGGTCGTGCGCTACATCGACGAGGTCGGCTACCTGCTGCGCATGAAGGACAAGGCCGGTCTCGACAAATACTTCAGCGCGCTGGCCGCCGGCCGGCCGCAGATCTTCAGCCTGTTCTGGTCGAAGCCGCAGATGCAGGCCCGCCAGCACCCGAACATGGCCACCACCCGCGCCTGGCTGAACCGGCTGTGGACCTTCGAGAAGACCGGCCCGGACGGCCAGATCACCCGCTTCTTCGACCCCGACCGCCAGTTCAACTACGCCGATCGCATCCGCCGCCGCGAAGCCGGCGACGCGACGCTCGGCCTGTCGCCGCACTCGGACGGCGGCTCGGTCGAGCGCTGGTGCGAGCCGAGCTTTCGCCACCTGTACCGCGACGTGCTGCAGGGCGACCCGTTTGCCTTCGACCCCTTCGACGGCGAAGGCCGCACGCAGACGAAGGAGATTCCCTCGCCCGCCGTGTGCTCCGCGTTCCGCACCTTCCAGGGCTGGACCGCGCTGACCCGCCAAGGCCCGGGCGACGGCACGCTCAAGCTGGTGCCGATCGCGCGCACGATGCCGTGGATGCTGCTGCGGGCGCTGCAGCCGGATGTGCCGGAGGGCGACCTCTGCGGCGCGCAGCCGGGCCGGGCGCTCGGCGCGTCGGAACAGTGGCACCCCGAGCTGCTCGCCGGGCTGGTGTCGATCCCCGAGGTGCAGCCAGGCGACACCGTCTGGTGGCACTCGGACATCATCCACGCCGTCGAGGACCACCACCACGGCAGCGGCTACAGCAATGTCATCTACATCGGCGCGGCGCCCTGGTGCGACAAGAACGCCCGCTTCGCCGAGCGGCAGACCGCGGCCTTCCTCGCCGGCCGCAGCAGCCCGGACTTCGCGCCCGAGGACTACGAACTCGACTTCCCCGGCCGCGCCACGCCCGCCGACCTCAGCCCGCTCGGCCTGCAGCAGATGGGCCTGGCCCCCTGACGATCCCCCGATGCCTCTCACGACGACCGCCATGACCGCACCCGCCTTCCGCACGCCCGCGTTCCTGCTCGACCACATCCGCCACACGCTGTCGTTCTACCGGCGGGCGGGCGCGCTCGACCCGACCGGCGGCTTCTTCCATTTCTTCAAGGACGACGGCACCGTCTACGACCGCCGCACCCGCCACCTCGTCAGCAGCACCCGCTTCGTCTTCAACCACGCGATGGCCTACCGGCGCTTCGGCGATCCGGCGGACCAGGACGCCGCGCGCCACGGCCTGCATTTCCTGCACGCGGCCCATGCGCAGCCCCAGGGCGGCTACGCCTGGCAGCTCGACTGGGACGGCGAGCAGCGCGTGGCGACGGTGCAGGACGGCACGAACCACTGCTACGGCCTCGCCTTCGTGCTGCTGGCGCACGCGCACGCGCTGATGGTCGGGATCGACGAGGCGCGCGTCGGGCTGGACGCGACGTTCGCGCTGATGGAGCAGCGTTTCTGGGAACCCGCGCACGGCCTCTACGCCGACGAGGCGACGCCCGACTGGCAGGTCGGCCCCTACCGCGGCCAGAACGCCAACATGCACAGTTGCGAGGCCATGATCGCCGCCTTCGATGCGACGAAGGACCGCCGCTACCTCGACCGCGCGCTGACGCTGGCGACCTCGGTCACGCAGCGGCTGGCGGGGCTGTCAGGCGGGCTGGTCTGGGAGCACTACCGCGCCGACTGGTCGGTCGATCCCGACTACAACCGCGACGACAAGACCAACATCTTCCGCCCCTGGGGCTTCCAGACCGGCCACCTCACCGAGTGGGCCAAGCTGCTGCTGCACCTCGACGCGCACCTGCAGGCCACGCCCGGCGCCGACGTGCCGGCGTGGATCGTCCCGACGGCACGCCACTTCTTCGACACCGCCATGCGCCACGGCTGGGACGACACCCACGGCGGCCTCGTCTACGGCTTCGCGCCGGGCGGCGAGGTGTGCGACGCGGACAAGTATTTCTGGGTGCAGGCCGAGAGCTTCGCCGCCGCCGCGCTGCTGGCGGTGCGCACCGGCGACGAGGCGTACTGGCAGTGGTACGACCGGATCTGGGCCTACGCCTGGGCGCACATGGTCGACCACGTCCATGGCGCCTGGTACCGCATCCGCACGCCCGACAACCGCGCCTACTCCGACGAGAAGAGCCCGGCGGGCAAGACGGATTACCACACGATGGGCGCGTGCTGGGATGTGCTGCGCGGCCTCGGCGCCTGACGGAACAACCTGTTATTCACAGAATAACAACAGCTTTATCTACAGACTTGTACACAGGTTTATCCACATGCTGCGTCACCTCGTCCTGCTCAAGTTCAAGCCGGACACCGCGCCGGCCACCATCGCCGACATCACCGCCGCCTTCCACGCGCTGCGCACGGCGATCACCACCGTGCGCGCCCTCGAATCCGGCACCGATGTCAGCCCGGAAGGGCTGGCGAAGGGCTACACCCACGCCTTCCTGCTGACCTTCGACGACGCGGCCGGGCGGGACCACTACCTGCCGCATCCGGCGCACCAGGCCTTCGTCGCGCAGTTACAGCCGCTGCTGGAGGACGTGCTGGTGCTCGACTACGCCACTGGCGGCGACTGAGCGCGACGGACTTCAGCCGTTCAGCACCGCCGCCGCGATCGCCTCGCCCATCTCGGTCGTGCTGGCCGTGCCGCCGAGGTCGGGCGTGCGCGGGCCGCTGCGGATCACGTCCTCGATGGCGCGCACGATCGCGTCGTGCGCGGCGCGGCCAGCGCCCTGGCCGTGGCCCAGGAAATCCAGCATCAGCGCCCCCGACCAGATCATCGCGACCGGGTTGGCGATGTTCCGGCCGAAGATGTCCGGCGCCGAGCCATGCACCGGCTCGAACAGCGACGGGAAACGCCGCTCCGGATCCAGGTTGGCCGATGGCGCCAGCCCGATCGTGCCGGTGCAGGCCGGCCCCAGATCGCTCAGGATGTCGCCGAACAGGTTGGACGCCACCACCACATCGAAGCGGTCCGGCTGCAGCACGAAGCGCGCGCAGAGGATGTCGATGTGCTGCTTGTCCACCGCGATCTCCGGGTAGGCGGCGGCCACCGCGTCGGCGCGGCCGTCCCACCACGGCATGCTCACCGCGATGCCGTTGCTCTTGGTCGCCACGGTCACCTTCTTGCGCGGGCGCGACTGCGCGAGGTCGAAGGCGTATTTCAGCACCCGGTCCGCGCCACGGCGGGAGAACACGTTCTGCTGCAGCACCACCTCCTGCTCGGTGCCCGGCCACATCACGCCGCCGATGTTGGTGTACTCGCCCTCGGTGTTCTCGCGCACGACGCAGAAGTCGATCTCGCCCGGCTTGCGGTTCGCCAGCGGGCACGGCACGCCCTCGAACAGCCGCACCGGCCGCAGGTTGATGTACTGGTCGAACTCGCGGCGGAACTTCAGCAGCGAGCCCCACAGCGAGACGTGGTCCGGCACCGTCGCCGGCCAGCCGACAGCGCCGAAATAGATCGCGTCATGGCCGTCGAGCTGCTGCTTCCAGTCGCTGGGCATCATCTCGCCGGTGCGCAGGTACCAGTCGCAGCTCGCCCAGGCGATGGGCGTGTAGTCGAGCGCCAGGCCGAAGCGCTGCGCCGCGGCGTCCAGCACACGCAGCCCTTCCGGCATGACCTCCTGGCCGATGCCGTCGCCGGGCATCACGGCAATGCGGAAACGTGGAGAGGACGTGGTCATGGGCAGGCTCCGGAACAAGGGGCGCCCATGCTAACGAACCCTCCGGACCCGCTGGTCCGGATGGGCACGTCAGCCCACCCACTGACGCAGACGCAGACTCAGGCCGCGATTGGCAGCGGCGCCGGCTTCGCAGCAGCGTTCTGCCGGGCGCGGGCCGCGAAGGCCTCAGTGCAGCCCAGCACCTCGCCTTCCATCACCGCCGGCACCGGCACGTCCATCAGCGCCAGCAGGGTCGGTGCCACATCCAGGTTGGTGCAGTCCGGCAGTTGCACGCCGCTGCGCACCCCGGCGCCGTAGAACGCCAGCAACCCGTCGATGTGGTGCATGCCTTGCTTGACCGTAGGGGCATCGATGGCCATCAGCGACGCGATCGGATACCCCTTCGGATCGGCGCCCGGAGCCTGCGGAAAACAGTAGCGCCAATCCCGCTGGTCCTGGGTCAGACCGAGCGGCGTCACGGTCAGGATGGATTCCGTCTCCTGCACGACAAACGAGGCCTCACGCCCCGCGACCGTGTCACCGCGCTGCCGGTATGCCGTCTCGAACGCTGTTTTGACGGCCAATCGGCGGGCCGCATCCTCGATCCGTAAATTCCACTGCGGCACCATGGTCGGCACCACATCGGAGATGCCCGCGCGCCCGACAATCTTCAGCAAGGCCTCGATGTCGCGGATGCGCACGATGACCTTTCCCGCACGGTAGACATCGCTGATATAGGGCTGCTGGCCCATGCTGGAGGCCACGACGAGCACGGTCTGCGGATCCAGCAGGCGCATGGCCCGGCCAATCAGCTCATCGCACAGCCGATACCCCTCCGGAACGGCCTCGCCATATTCCGCACGCTCCTTCGACGAAGATTTGACGGGAAATACCGCGTCATCCCACGCACGCCAGTAATGGTGCATGAAATGCGCCGCATGGTTGCTGTGCCAGGTGGCGAAGTCCGGGCGTTCCTTGCGGTACAGGTTCGCAAAAATATCGAAATTGAGCCGCGGCTGCAGGCAGACCCGGCGCCAGCGCTGCCCGGACTGCAGTCGCTCGCGCACCAGCTGCGTCGCGACATGCGCCATGGTGCCCAGACTCAGCCCCATGCCGATCAGTGCCGCTGCAGTTCCGGCGTTCTCGGAGAGAGTGGGCGCTCGCGTTGTCTTGTTGTGGACCTGGGTGTAGCGCCGGTTCACCGCCTGCACGGGCGCCAGGCGCGGCGGGTGGGTTTCATTGCCGGGGGCAAAGGGGCCGGGCACGACAAACCCGTTCAGCGGCGGCGGCGGGTAGGAGCTGATGCTGCCGAATACCCCCACCTTGCGACCGGCCTCGGCGGCATATTGCCAGGTGCGGGGCGCGCTGATGGAATCCGAGGATTGCTCCAGCACGGACGCGCCATGCACCGCCGGAGAAACCCCCGTGTGCAAGGTCACCCAGGTGATCCAGGGATCCAGCAAGGGCGACCGCTCCACCGCGGATTGCACCGCCCAGGCGCCCTCGGCGCGCAGTTTCTCGAAATGGGGCAGAAACCCCTTGCCCCGCTGCTCGATCAGCCGGTCCACCACCCGCCAGTTGATTTCATTCAGCTCCAGCAGCAGCACCTTATTTTTCGATCGCATCACATCCCCCGCAACAGCAACGCTGAAAACATTTGATACGGACACCCGGGCATTGACCAGCGGGTTTGTGTCGATTCGTTGCATTGTTCAGTTACAGACCCGGGCGAGAAACGGATCGGCCGGTCCGGCATTCCTGCGGCCAGCACACCAGATTCAATTGGAACCAAGCAGGACCAAGTGATTGATCAATCACCAAAATTTTCCGGATATGGAAAAAATTCCATCGGTCCGCGGGGGGCTCTGTCTACCGGCACAGGGGGTTCCGGACAGGCCTGAACTGCAAAACAGACAGCAGTCGACCTCCCTTGACCACGGGGGATCTTTGTCACAAACAGATGCATCTGGATTCCCCTGCCGCGCAGGACATCCCGTCCGAAAGCGGCGGCCGAGTCAAGCGCAACCAAGCACCCCTTGATCCCTGGGCGCCCACCCGCATCTGGTGCAGCGAATGCATCTGATGTATCCAATGATCGGGAGACTGCGACAACCATGACCGATACCCTCTGGTGGCTGCTGAGTGCGGCGCTGATCACTGCGGGTCTGGCCGGCACCGTGCTGCCAGCCTTGCCGGGCACGGCCCTGGTGCTGGGCGGCATCGTGCTCGGCGCCTGGATCGACGATTACACCCGTGTCGGCGGCTGGACCGTCGGTCTGGTGGCCGTGCTGGCGGTGCTGGCATGGGCACTCGACTATGCGGCAGCCCTGCTCGGCGCCCGACGTGCCGGCGCGAGCCGGCAGGCCTTGTTCGGCGCTGCCCTCGGCACCGTGGTCGGCCTGTTCATGGGGATCGTGGGGGTGCTGTTCATGCCGCTGGTCGGAGCAGCGGTTGGCGAGTACCTGGCACAGCGCGACCAGCAACGTGCAGTCCAGGTCGGGGTGGCCACCTGGCTGGGTCTGCTGGCCGGCCTGCTAGCCAAGGTGGTGCTGGCCTGCATGATGGTCGGGGTGTTCATCGTGGCCCTGGTGTTCTGATGACCGGGAGAAGGTCCGCGGGGAACCTACTGTGCCCGGGTCGATCTATCCCCGGCATTGCCTCTGTCCATGACCCAAGAAGGAACCCCGAGATGAGCGCCCAATCGATGCTCGAACAATTGCTGCGTCAAGGCATGACGCTGATGCAGGGCCAGACTCCGCAACCGCCAGGGTCCGCGCCACACCGCGGCTTCCCGGCGGCGCCCTCAGCAAACAGCCCGTCCCCGCAGCGCGGCATGGACTGGGGCAGCTTCGGCGCCGGTACCGCCACCGGCGCTGCCGCCACCGGGGCACTGGGCCTGCTTCTGGGCCACAAGCAGGCACGGCGACATGCCGGCAAGGCGGTCAAATACGGCGGTATCGCAGCGATCGGGCTGATGGCCTACAAAGCCTACAGCCAATGGCAGTCGTCCCAGACTACAGGGCACCCCTCCCGGCCTCAACCGCCATCCGCCCTGCCCCTGGAGGCACCACGCACGGTCAATCGGCTCTTCGGCGCGGACGCTGAGACGCACAGCCAGGCCATGCTGACCGCGATGATTGCCGCCGCCAAGGCCGACGGCCACCTGGATGCCCGGGAGCGCAGCCTGCTGGAGGCGGAACTCGGCCGACTCGCCGCCGACCACGCGCTGCGCCACTGGGTCGACCAGGAATTGCAGCGGCCACTGGACCCGGCCCAGGTGGCCCGCGCAGCCCGAGGCGACTCCGCGCTCGCCGCCGAGATGTACCTGGCCAGCCTGCTGATCGCGGATGACCAAAGCTTCATGGAGCGCGCCTATCTGGACGAACTGGCCCGCCAGCTCGCACTGCCCGCCGACCTGAGGGCTCGACTGGACGCCCAGGCCCTGGAAGGCTGAACCGGCCCTCTGACCCGGGGTGGCCCGCGACACCACTGCCAGCCTGTTGACAAGCTGTGGATAACACTGGCCATCCCGATCGAAAAATCTCGCCATACATCAGCGAGTCAGCCTGAATCTGCTGTGGATAATCCCGTTGGTGGCCCGCCATTTCACTTGGCCACTTCCTGGGAGCCCCCATGCAGACAAGCACATTCTGGTCAGAACTGTCAACGCCGCTTCAGACCATGGTCCTGGCCTGTTCCGAGGCCGGCCTGCGCGGCGCGTGGTTCGTCGGGCAACGCCATTTCGACGGCCCCGCGCCCGACTGGCAACGCGATGACCAGCACCCGCTGCTGCAGGAAGCTGCCACGCAGCTGACCGACTGGTACGCGGGCCGGCGCCGCACCTTCCACCTGCCACTGGCCCCCGCGGGCACACCGTTCCAGCAGGCCGTCTGGGCCGAACTGGCCCGCATCGGCCACGGCGACACCCGCACCTACGGCGAGGTCGCCGCCGCGCTCGGGCGCCCCGCCGCGTCGCGCGCCGTGGGCGCGGCGACGGGCCGCAACCCGCTGTCGATCCTCATCCCCTGCCACCGCCTCGTCGGTCGCGACGGCGCGCTCACCGGCTACGCGGGCGGTCTGGACCGCAAGCGCACACTGCTGGCCTTCGAATCCGGCCCCCCAGGAGTTGCCCTTGAAGCCGCGTGACCTCGCCGACCTCGTCCTGCTGGCCGCCCTCTGGGGCGGCTCTTTTCTGTTCATGCGCTTTGCCGCCCCGGCCTTCGGCGCGCTGCCGCTGATGTGGCTGCGGGTGGTGATCGCCACGGTCTGCCTGCTGCCACTGCTCGTCTGGGGCGGCCAGGTGGACGCGCTGCGTGAGCGGATCGGCCTGGTGACCGTCATGGGACTGTTCAACAGCGCGATCCCTTTTGTGCTCATCGCCTGGGCAACGTTGTCGATCACGGCGGGATTGGCATCGATCCTGAACGCGACCGTGCCGATCATGACCGCCTTGATCGGCGCCGTCTGGCTGCATGACCGGCTCGGCGCGGGGCGGGTGGCCGGGCTGGTGATCGGCATGGCGGGGGTCGTGCTGCTGGCGGCGGACAAGGCGGACTTCCAGCCCGGCGGCTCCGGCTGGGCCTTGCTGGCGATGGTCGGCGCGACGCTGTGCTACGGCTTCGCAGCCAACTTCACCAAGCGCCACCTCACCGGCGTGCCCCCGATGGTCAACGCCGCCGGCTCGCAGATCGTCTCGGCCGTCGCGCTGACACCGTTCGCGCTGTGGACCTGGCCGGCGCAGACCCCCGCACCACTCGCCTGGGCCGCCGCCGCAGTGCTCGGCGTCGGCTGCACGGCCATCGCCTATGTGCTGTTCTTCCGACTGATCGAGCGTGTAGGCGCGTCGCGGGCGGTGACGGTGACCTTCCTCGTGCCGGTGTTCGGGACGCTGTGGGGCGCGCTGTTTCTGGGCGAGGCGGTGACGGGATCGATGCTGCTGGGCGGGGCCGTCGTGCTGGTCGGAACGGGGTTGTCCACAGGGGTGATCCGGTGGCCGGAACACCCCTGAAATTGTTTCAATTTATTACAAATAATCCAAATTCGTTGCTTAAAAAATACATTGGCGGCAGTCTGAATCTTTGGCAATCAAAACAGCATTTTGATTGCCTGATCGTTCGCACATTCCTCGGAAAATCCGCGGATGAACGATCGCCTGACGACGCTGCTGCAACGCTTTCCGCTGAACGCCGGCCCGGTCCGTCCGACTCCGCTGTCGGCGCCGGTCTCCCCTGACACCGCCCTCCCCTCAGCGCCCGGCTGGCTGCACCTGCTGCTGCACGGGCCGGTCCAGATCGACGGGATGGACGAAGCCCCGACACGGATCGGGCGCCAGCAGCTGCTCCAGCCGGCGCTGCTCTGGCTGCCCAGCCCCACCGCCCACACGCTGCGCGCGATGAGCGACCGCGGCGCCACGCTGCTGAGCACGCCGGTGCATTTCGGCGATCCGGCGCTGAACCCACTGATCGGCGCGCTGCCGCTGCTGGTCGTGGTGCCGCAGCGCGAGATGCCGCCCCCGATGGCCGCCACCTGGGCGCTGCTGGTCGGTGAACACGAAGCCGCAGCAGATGCGCACGGCGAGGTGCTGGCGCGGCTGGCCGAGGCGCTGCTGCTGCAGGTGCTGCGCCAGGCGGTGGACGGCGCGCGCGGGCGGGTCGGCCTGCTCGGCGCGCTGTCGGACGAGCGGCTGCGGCGCGTGCTGGACGCCGTGCATGCGCACCCCGGCCTGCCGTGGACGCTGCAGACGCTGGCGGCCGAGGCGGGCTGGTCGCGCACGGTGCTGGCGACGCGGTTCCGGGCCGCGGTCGGCGTACCGCCGGGCGACTACCTGACCGACTGGCGGCTGCGGGTGGCGCGGATCCGGCTGGCCGAGGGGTGGCCCGTGAAGACCGTGGCCGAGGCGGTCGGCTATGCCTCGGCGGCGGCGTTGACACGGATCTGCACGCAGCGACTGGGCGCCCCTCCATCACATTGGCATCCCCGACATTCCCGACACTCCCGGCATGCCGACCATTCGACGCCGGACAGCATGCCGTGATACGGTTACAGGTATTTTCACCACTGGCGATGGCCGCCTCCACCCATGCTGTCGATCACGCTCGGTCCACTGGCCTTGCCACTGGCGCCAGTGGCCTTGCTGCTGTCCATCGCCCTGTCCGCCTGGCTGGCCAGCCGACTCGCCCGCCGCACTGGCGCAGACGCCGCGCAGGCCGACCGCTCGGTCATGCACGCGGCAGGCATCGGGCTGCTGGCCGCACGGCTCGTCCACATCGCCGGGCAGGCCGATCTGTATGCCGCTGCGCCACTGTCGGCGCTGGATCTGCGGGACGGCGGCTGGCACCTGCCGTCCGGGCTGGCGGCGGGTCTGGTGGTGCTGTTGCATGCGCTGTACCGCCACCCGGCCCTGCGCAGCGCCCTGGTGGCGGGCGCGTCGGCCGGGCTGCTGCTGTGGGGTGGTGTACTGGTCTGGCAGCAGCAGCAACGCCCACCCGCCCTGCCCGACCTGGAGCTGGTCAGCTTTCCGGCCGCACAGCCCGTGGTGCTGCCGACACTCCTACGCGGACAGCCCACCGTGGTGAACCTGTGGGCCAGCTGGTGCGGCCCGTGCCGGCAGGAAATGCCCGTGCTGCACGCCGCCCAGCAGCGCGAGCAGGCACGGGGTGCGGCCGGTGTGCGCTTCCTGTACATCAACCAGGGCGAGTCGGCGCAGGCAGTGCAGTCCTATCTGCACACGCTGGGACTGCCGCTGCAGAACGTGCTGCTGGATCCCGGTGCACGGCTCGGCCCGGCGATCGGCTCGCGCGGGCTGCCGACGACGCTGTTCCTCGACGCCTGGGGGCGGCCGGTGTCGGCGCATTTCGGCGTCCTCAGTTCGGTGGCGCTGGAAACCCGGTTGCGGGATCTGCGCAGCCTGGGGGCACCGGGACAGAGGCCTCCTCCTTGACGCCCGTTGCGGCCATGTCCCGGACACGGGACACTGTCCAGCCATGACCGCCACCCCCCACCTGCCCACGGACCTGTCTGCCCGCCTGCATGCCCAGGGGATTCACACCCTGCTCGTCCAGTTCACCGACCTGCACGGCACCGCCAAGGGCAAGCTCGTGCCGCTGGCCCACCTGGACGGCGTGCTGCGCGTCGGCGCAGGCTTTGCCGGCCCGTCGATCTGGGGCACGGGCCTGCCGCGCACGGGGCCGCGTGCGGAGTTCTACGCCCGCGGGGATGCCACCACCGTGCAGCCGCTGGCGTGGATGCCGGGTGTCGCGCGCATCGTCGGCGACGGCTTCGTGGACGGCACGCCGTTCGAGGCCTGCCCACGCCAGGTGCTGCGCCGCGCCACCGGGCGGCTGGCGGCGCGCGGCTGGTCGCTGCGCACGGGGATCGAGCCGGAGTTTTTCCTGCTGCGCCACACGCCGGACGGCCGCTGGATACCGGCCGACGACGGCGACCGGCTCGACAAGCCGTCCTACGATCTGAAGTCGCTGCCGCGCCAGCTCGATTTCCTGCAGGCGCTGCGGCAGGTGCTGAGCGACGCCGGGCTCGACGTGCTGCAGCTCGACCACGAGGACGCGCACGGCCAGTACGAGGTCAACTTCGCCTACGACGAAGCCCTGGCGAGCGCCGACCACGTGATGCTGTTCAAGCTCGCCGCGCACGCGCTGGCCGAGGCACGCGGCATGGTGTTCTCGATGATGCCGAAGCCGTTCGCGAACCAGCCGGGCAGCGGGCTGCATGTGCACGCCTCGCTGTGGACGGGCGACGGCGACGCCGCGCGCTGCGTGTTCCAGCCTGAGGCGGGCGATCCGCCGGGCGCGAACCTCTCCGCGCTGGGCCGGCACTTCATCGCCGGGGTGCTGCACCACGCGGCGGCGCTGTGCGCGCTGGCGGCGCCGACGGTGAACTCGTACAAGCGGCTGGTCGTCGGCGAATCACTCTCCGGCACGACATGGGCGCCCGCCTACATCGCGCACGGGCCGAACAACCGCACGGCGATGGTCCGCACGCTGCCAGGGCGCTTCGAGTGGCGCGTGCCGGACGCGAGCGCGAACCCCTACCTCGCCACCGCCGCACTGATCGCCGCCGGTCTCGACGGCATCGACCGCCAGCTCGACCCCGGACCGGACTGCACCGACGACCTGTTCGCACTGCCGCTGGCCGACATCCGCGCCCGGGGCATCGCGCTGCTGCCGCAGTCGCTCGACCAGGCGCTGGACGCGCTGGCGGCGGATGACGTGGTCTGTGAGGCGCTCGGGCCGGTGCTGACGGGCGAGTTCCTGCGGCTCAAGCGCGACGAGGCGCTGGCGTATGCGCGCCATGTGTCGGGCTGGGAGCTGGCGCGTTACGCCAGCGCGTTCTGACGGTCGGGGGGGCCGCCGGGTTCACCGTCGGGCGGCTCACATCCCCGCCTTGGCGCTCGGCCGCGCGTTGATGCGGTCGCGCCAGTCCTGCAGGTGCATCAGCCCCGCGTCGCTCGGCCGGAACTTCATCAGCCCGCGCGCGAACTCGACCGCACAGAAGGCGGTGATGTCGGCGATCGTGAAACGATCCCCCGCCCAGTACGGCCGCGATGCGAGTTCCACGTCGAACACCCGCAGCAGATCGGGCAGCTTGCCGGCCTGCGACTGGCCGAACTCGGGGAACTGCGGCTGTTCCAGCGGCGCGAGGCCGGGGTGGCAGTGGCGGATCCAGTTCGCGATCGGCAGCAGGCAGTAGAACTCGGCGCGCCGGTCGTGCATCTCGATGAAGGCGCGCTCGTCGGCATCGACGCCCATCAGGTTCGGCTCCGGGTGGTGGCCCTCGAACCAGGTGCAGATGGCGCGGGTCTCGCCGAGGAAACGCCCGTCGTCCAGCTCCAGCACCGGCACGCGCGACACCGGGTTCTTGGCGACGAACTCGGGCGAGCGGTGTTCCTGCGTGTTGATCGCCACGGGCACCGTCTCGATCGACAGCCCCTTCTCGGCAAGGAACATCTGGACGCGGCGCGGGTTCGGGGCGCGGGGGGCGATGTGCAGTTTCACGTGGAACACTCCGGTTGAAAGGAAGGCCGCACCGGGGTCGGCGGGCCTGACTGCCAGAGCATGGCGGAACTTCAGCCGGGCCGCGTCAGGTCTTCCATGTAGCCGAGCCAGCGCATCGCCTGCTCGCGGCTGTCGCCGCACATCTCTTCGCTCGGCAGCAACCCGCCGCAGACAGCGGGGCGCTCCGGCTGGCCGAAGATCCTGCAGCGCAGGTCGGCATCGAGCTGGACGCAGGGCACACCTGCCGGCTTGCCATCGGGCATGCCGGGAATCGGGCTGGAGATCGAGGGCGCAATGCAGCAGGCAGCGCAGCGGGGACGGCATTCCATGGTGCGCCGATCGTGCCACACTGACCGCCTCCCGATCTGCCGCGGCCTGCCCGCTGTTCCACGTGAAACACCCCCAATACAACCCCGCCCTCGACAACCCGCCGCTGACCGAAGCGGAGATGGACGAACTCGACCAGCTGCTGCTGTCGGCCGCGTCGGACGAGTCGATCATGGACATGGAGAGCCTCGACGGCTACCTGACCGCGCTGCTGCTGACGCCGACGCTGCCGGCGTCCGATGTCTGGGTGCCGGCCCTGTGGGGCAGCGACGACCCGGACAGCTCGCCCTTCGCCAGCGGCAAGCAGACCAAGCGTGTCGTGCAGCTCGCGCTGCGCCACCTCGCCTCGATCGACCGCCAGTTGCAGGAAGACCCGGACACGCTGGAGCCGCTGTTCGGCATCGCCGAGGTGCCGGGCAGCGACGACGCCTCGGACGTGGTGGTGGACGCGGAGCTGTGGTGCATCGGCTTCCTGCACGCCACCGCGCTGTCGCCGGAGCACTGGAACGCGATGTTCGACGACCCGGAACTGGCCGACCTGCTGGCGCCGATCATCCTGCTCGGCGGCGACCCGGACAGCATGACGCCGGAGCAGGTGGAGATGATCGCCTCGTCCGAAGCCCGCGATGCGCTGAGCCGCATGGTGCCGGAAGCGGTCTCTGCACTGCACGCACGCGCCGTGGCCGCACGAAACTAAAATCGAGGTTTGTCCGCGCGCCCCGTGCGGACCCCCCGGTCTTCACACGGAGCGCCCGATGCTCTACCCCCAGGAATTTGACGTCATCGTCGTCGGCGGCGGCCACGCCGGCACCGAGGCCGCGCTCGCCGCGGCCCGCATGGGCAGCCGCACGCTGCTGCTCACCCACAACATCGAGACCCTCGGCCAGATGAGCTGCAACCCGTCGATCGGCGGGATCGGCAAGGGCCATCTGGTCAAGGAGGTCGATGCGCTCGGCGGCGCGATGGCGGCGGCGACCGACGAGTCGGGCATCCAGTTCCGCATCCTCAACGGCAGCAAGGGCCCCGCCGTGCGCGCCACGCGGGCCCAGGCCGACCGCATCCTCTACAAGGCCGCGATCCGCCACCGCCTGGAGAACCAGCCGAATCTGTGGATCTTCCAGCAGGCGGTGGACGACCTGATGGTCGAAGGCGACCGCGTGGTGGGCGCCGTGACGCAGATCGGCATCCGCTTCCGCGCGGCGGCGGTGGTGCTGACGGCGGGCACCTTCCTCGATGGCAAGGTCCACGTCGGCCTGAACAACTACCCGGCCGGCCGCGCGGGCGATCCGCCGGCGGTGAGCCTGTCGGCGCGGCTCAAGGAGCTGAAGCTGCCGCAGGCGCGCCTGAAGACCGGCACGCCGCCGCGCATCGACGGCCGCTCGATCGACTTCTCGAAGTGCATCGAGCAGCCCGGCGACCTCGACCCGGTGCCCGTCTTCAGCTTCCTCGGCAACGCGGCGCAGCACCCGCGCCAGGTGCCCTGCTGGATCACGCACACCAACCAGCAGACCCACGACATCCTGCGCACCGGCTTCGACCGCAGTCCGATGTTCACCGGCGTGATCGAGGGCATCGGCCCGCGCTACTGCCCGTCGATCGAGGACAAGATCAACCGCTTCGCCGACAAGGACTCGCACCAGATCTTCCTCGAACCCGAGGGCCTGACGACCAACGAGTTCTACCCGAACGGCATCTCGACCTCCCTGCCCTTCGACATCCAGCTCGCCGCCGTGCGCACGATGCCGGGGCTGGAGAACGCCTACATCCTGCGCCCCGGCTACGCGATCGAGTACGACTACTTCGACCCGCGCGAGCTGAAGAACACCTTCGAGTCGAAGGCGATCAGCGGCCTCTACTTCGCCGGCCAGATCAACGGCACCACCGGCTACGAAGAAGCCGCTGCGCAGGGCCTCCACGCGGGCGCCAACGCCGCGCTGCAGGTGCAGGGCAAGGGCCCCCTCACCTTTGGCCGCGACCAGGCCTATCTGGGCGTGCTGGTCGATGACCTCATCACCAAGGGCGTGACCGAGCCCTACCGCATGTTCACCAGCCGCGCCGAGTTCCGCCTGCAACTGCGCGAGGACAACGCCGACATGCGCCTGACCGAACTCGGGCGCCAGGTCGGGCTGGTGGACGATGCGCGCTGGGATGCGTTCAACCGCAAGCGGGACGCGGTTTCACGTGAAACACAGCGCCTGAAGAGCACCTGGGTGCGCCCGGCCACGCTGCCGGCGGCGGACGGCGAGCGCCTGCTCGGCAAGGCGATCGAGCACGAATACAACTTCACCGACCTGCTGCGCCGGCCGGGCATCACCTTCGACACGCTGGCCGAGGTGCAGGCCGTGGCCAGCCCACAAGCGGTGGTTTCACGTGAAACACTGCGGGCCGAGCTGGGCGAGGTGCTGGCCGATGCGGTGATCGAGCAGGTCGAGATCGCCACCAAGTACGCCGGCTACATCGACAAGCAGAACGACGAGGTGCAGCGCGCCAGCGCCTACGAGCACCTGAAGCTGCCGCCGGACCTCGACTATGCGCAGGTCACGGCGCTGTCGATCGAGGTGCGCCAGAAGCTCACCCGCCACCAGCCGGAAACGCTGGGGCAGGCGTCGCGGATTTCCGGGGTGACGCCGGCGGCGGTTTCGCTGCTGCTGGTCCACCTGAAAAAACACCGGATGCAGGGGTTCGTCCATGCGGCATGAACTGATGGCCGGCGCCGACGCCCTCGGTTGCCCGCTCGACGATGCGCAGGCCGACCGGCTGCTGGGCTACCTCGACCTGTTGGCGCGCTGGAACAAGGTCTACAACCTGACCGCGCTGCGCGACCCAGCGCAGATGCTGACGCACCACCTGCTGGACAGCCTGGCGGTGATCGCGCCGATGCGGCGACACACGGGCGGGGCGGCGACGGCGGTGCTGGACGTGGGCAGCGGCGGCGGCCTGCCCGGCGTCGTCATCGCCGCCACGCAGCCGAACATCACGGTCACCTGCGTGGACACCGTGCAGAAGAAGGTGACCTTCGTGCGGCAGGTGGCGGCCGAGCTGCGCCTGCCCAACCTGCAGGCGCGCCACACCCGCGTCGAGGCGATCACCGACACGCAGTGGCCACTGATCACCGCACGCGCCTTCGCCTCGCTGCCGGACATCGTGACGCTGACGCGCCCGCTGCTGGCGCCAGGCGGCGTGTGGATGACGATGAAGGGCCAGCACCCGGCCGACGAGATCGCCGCGCTGCCGGCCGATGTCGAGGTGTTCCACGTGGAACCGCTGCAGGTGCCGGGCCTGAACGCCGAGCGCTGCATCGTCTGGATGAGGATGAGGAACCACTGACATGTTCGGCATCGCGGACTACGGCGCTTTCTGCGCCGCCATCGTCGTGTTCCTGGCGCTGCCGGGGCCTGGCACCTTCGCGCTGCTGGGCGCGACCTCCAAAGGGGGATTCCGGGGCGGTGCGGCGGCGACGCTCGGGCTGATCGTCGGTGACCAGATCCTGCTGTGGCTGGCGGTCGCCGGGGTGGCGGCGCTGCTGGCGGCGCACCCGACACTGTTCGACGCCGTGCGCTGGGCCGGAGCGGGCTACCTGGGCTGGATCGGTCTGAAGCTGCTGCTGGCACGGGACGGCGATTCGGCCAGCCCCGTGCAGATCGCGCCACGCCAGTACGCCCGCCAGGCGCTGCTGATCACCGTGCTGAACCCGAAGGCCATCGTGTTCTACATGGCGTTTTTTCCGCTGTTCATCGACCCCGCGACGCACCGTGGCGTCCCGACCTTCGCCGCGATGGCGCTGACGATCGCGGTCATCACCGCGGTGTGGTGCCTGACGCTGTGCGCGTTTGCCGATGCGGTCGCGGCCAAGGTACGCGCCCATCGGCGACTGGGCATGGCCCTTCAGCGTTTCGCAGGCTTGTGCATGATCGGATTCGGGCTCCGCCTGATACGCTCCTGATCACCGGCCGGCCTGTCTGCCGGCCCCTCCCCACGAACCGACCACGGCCCGAGCGCCCTCCCCCACATGGCCAAGATCTTCTGCATCGCCAACCAGAAAGGCGGCGTCGGCAAGACGACCACCAGCGTCAACCTGGCCGCCGGGCTGGCGCGCATCGGCCAGCGCGTGCTGCTGGTCGACCTCGATCCCCAGGGCAACGCCACCATGGGCTCGGGCCTCGACAAGCGGGCGCTGGCGCTGACGGTCTACGACGTGCTGCTTGGCTCGGCCAGCGTGCGCGAGGCGCGGCAGACGGTGGAGAAGGTCGGCTACGACGTGCTGGGGGCCAACCGGGAACTGGCTGGCGCCGAGGTGGAACTGGTCAACCTGGAACACCGCGACCGCCGGCTGAAGGCCGCGCTGGCCGAGGTGCAGGACGAGCATGACTTCATCCTGATCGACTGCCCGCCCAGCTTGAGCCTGCTGACGCTGAACGGCCTGACCTGCGCCCATGGCGTGATCGTGCCGATGCAGTGCGAATACTTCGCGCTGGAGGGGCTGTCGGACCTGGTCAACTCGATCAAGCAGGTCCACGCCAACCTGAACCGCGACCTGAGCATCATCGGCCTGCTGCGGGTGATGTTCGACCCGCGCATCACGCTGCAGCAGCAGGTCAGCGAGCAGCTGCAGGCGCACTTCGGCGACAAGGTCTTCCGGACCATCATCCCGCGCAACGTGCGGCTGGCCGAGGCGCCGAGCTACGGCCTGCCCGGCGTGGTGTTCGACCCGAACGCCAAGGGCTCGCTGGCCTTCGTCGCCTTCGCGCAGGAGATGGTCGAGCGGGTCGGCCTGCCGGCTGCGAAGAAGAAGGCCTCGTCCCGCAAGGCCTCCTCGGCGGCTCAGACCACCCCGAAGCGCCAGACTCCGTCGGCCTGACGCACCCGCTTCAGGTCGCCGTCCAGCCACAGCGCGTGCAGGTGGGCGATGGCCTCGCCCATCGCGAAGGTGAGCTGGTGCAGGTCGAGTTCGCGCTTGAACAGCACCGGCAGGATCTCGAACGCCGAATGCGGCCGCACCGCGCAGGCGGCCATCACGTCAGCCAGCCGGTCGGTGTGGTGGTCCTGCAGTTGCTGGATGCGTGGGTGCAGGCCGCGGAAGGGCTTGCCGTGGGCCGGCAGCACCAGCGTGTCGGCGGGCAGGCGGCGCATGCGCTCGATCGACGCCAGGTAGAGCGGCAGCGGGTCGGCCTCCGGCTCGATGTCGATGACGCTGATGTTGGTCGAGATGCGCGGCAGCACCATGTCGCCCGAGATCAGCACGCCGAGCGCCTCGCAGTGCAGGCTGATGTGTTCGGGCGCATGGCCAAAGCCGGCGTGGCAGGTCCAGACATGGCCGCCCATCGTCAGCCGCTGCCCTTCCATCATGCGGCGGAACTGGCGCGGTACGGCCGGGACCATGCTGGCGTAGTAGTTGCCGCGCTGGCGCACCTTGTCGAGTGCGGCCGGATCGGTCACACCGTGGCTGCCGAAGAAGGTGGCCGCCGCCTCGCCGCCAAAGCCGGTGGTCGAGATCGACGCCATGCGCGCCGCGTTCCAGTCCGACAGGCTGATCCACAGCCGGCACGGCCACTCGGGCGTGCTCCAGCGCTCGGTCAGCCAGTGCGCCAGGCCGATGTGGTCCGGGTGCATGTGCGTGACGAGGACACGCAGCACGGGCAGGCCGTCGAGTTCCTCGGCGAAGATGCGCTCCCACGCGGCGCGGGTGGCGTCGTTGGCGATGCCGCAGTCCACGATGGTCCAGCCCTGGCGGCCGTCGACCTCGTCGCGCACCAGCCAGAGGTTGATGTGGTCCAGCGCGAAGGGCAGCCCCATGCGCAGCCAGCGGATGCCGGGCGCGATCTCCAGCGTCTGGCCGCTGGCGGGCAGCGTGTCGCCCAGCACATAGGTGAGTTCGTGTTCCTGCGGGTTCGCCATGTCTGCTCCAGAGGCCGGACTGGGTAGACTGACGTCCGTCCCAGTGATTTACGTTAACGTCAACGGCAGTGTATCCATGACCACCCTCGACCGCTCGACCCCAGACGCCGGCGATGTCGCCCAGGCGACCTGCGGCGTCACCTACACCATCACGGAGCTGGCGCAGGAGTTCGACATCACGCCACGTGCCATCCGCTTCTACGAGGACATGGGCCTGCTGACCCCGGCGCGCGACGGCCGCAACCGTGTCTACACCGTGCGCGACCGCACCCGGCTCAAGCTCACGCTGCGCGGCAAGCGGCTCGGCCTGAGCCTGCAGGAGATCAAGCAGCTGGTGGACATGTACGAGTCGCCCTCGGACACCACGCAGCAGCTCAACGCCTTCCTGGCGATCCTGCAGAGCCACCGCGACCAGCTGGAGCAGCAGCTCGAAGACATTCGCATCACGCTGGCCGAGATCCAGCAGCACGAGGAGCGGGCGCTAGGCCTGCTGGCCGAGGCGGGACAAACCCGGATGCCGGAACGCTGAGGGGGTCGCTATGATTGACGTTTACGTAAACGTCAATCACAACCGACACAACAGACCATCCGCGGCCCAGCCTGGAGGCTCGAAACCTGCTTGTCAGCCCGCTGCCATCACTGCCAGTCAACAATCCGCGCATGAGCACCGAACTGAACGAACTCTTCGAGAGCAACCGCCGCTGGGCCGCCGAGATCGAACAACGCGAGCCCGGCTTCTTCTCCCGGCTGATCCAGCAGCAGACGCCGCAATACCTGTGGATCGGCTGCGCCGACAGCCGCGTGCCGGCCAACGAGCTGGTCGATCTGCTGCCCGGCGAGCTGTTCGTCCACCGCAACATCGCCAACGTGGTCGTGCCGAGCGACCTCAACGCGCTGTCGGTGATCCAGTACGCGGTGGATGCGCTGAAGGTGCGGCACATCATCGTGGTGGGGCATTCCAACTGCGGCGGCGTGAAGGCGGCGCTGAACAACCTGCGCGTGGGTCTGGCCGACAACTGGCTGCGCCACATCCAGGACGTGCGCAACACGCACCGCATCTTCCTTGAGCGCGTGCCGGCCGCGCGGCGGGTCGATGCGCTGGTCGAACTCAATGTGCTGGAGCAGGCCCGCAATGTCTGCCGCACCACCATCGTCGAGGACGCCTGGCTGCGCGGGCAGGAGGTCATCATCCACGGCTGGGTCTACGGGCTGCACAACGGCCTGCTCGAAGACCTGCGCATGACGGTGGCGGGCATCGACGACATCGAGCCGGCCCACGCCCGCGCGGTGGAGTCGGTGCAGCGGCGCTACCTCGGCAGCAGCACGACAATCTGAGCGGAGACCCGCGCGATGTTCCCCCAGCAGCTCACCGACACCCGCGCCTTCGACATCGCCCGTGTGCTGATCGAGGGGTTCAACCGCCATTACCGCCTCTTCCGCGAGGCCAGCGCCCAGGCCCAGAAGCGCTTCGAACAGGCCGACTGGCACGGCCAGCAGCGCGCCCAGCGCGAGCGCATCGAGTTCTACGACCTGCGGGTGTCCGAAGCGGTCGAGCGGCTGCAGACCGAGTTCCAGGCCGGCTCGCTCGGCATGGACGTGTGGCAGCAGGTCAAGCTGCACTACATCGGCCTGCTCACCAACCACCACCAGCCCGAACTCGCCGAGACCTTCTTCAACTCGGTGACGACCCACATCCTGCACCGGGACTACTTCCACAACGACTTCATCTTCGTGCGTCCGGCGGTCTCCACCGAGTACATCGAGAACGACGAGCCCGAGGCCAAGCCGACCTTCCGCGCCTGGTACCCGACACGGGCGACGCTGCGCGAGACGCTGGCGGAGGTCGTGCGCAGCTTCGACCTGCAAGGCCCGTGGGAAGACTTCGAGCGCGACCTTGACGAGGTGCACGCCGCCGCCGACGCCGCCATCGGTCAGGACCGGCTGCGCACCAACTTCCAGCTCCAGGTGCTGTCGTCGCTGTTCTTCCGCAACAAGGGCGCCTACGTCATCGGCAAGATCGTCAACGGCCATGTCGAGACGCCGTTCGCGCTGCCGATCCTGCACGCCGAGGACGGCGCGTTCTTCATTGACGCCGCGCTCTTCGGCGAGGACGACCTGCAGCGGCTGTTCAGCTTCGTGCGGGCCTACTTCCTGGTCGACATGGAAGTCCCCTCGGCTTATGTGCAGTTCCTGCGCTCGATGATGCCCAGGAAGCCGCGCAGCGAGATCTACAACGCGCTCGGTCTGCAGAAGCAGGGCAAGACGCTGTTCTTCCGCGACTTCCAGTTGCACCTGCGCCACTCGACCGACCACTTTCGCATCGCGCCCGGCATCAAGGGCATGGTGATGCTGGTGTTCGACCTGCCGAGCTACCCCTTTGTCTTCAAGCTCATCAAGGACTACTACCCGCCGCAGAAGGACACCAGCCGCGCCCTCATCAAGAGCAAGTACCTGCTGGTCAAGCAGCATGACCGCGTCGGGCGCATGGCCGACACGCTGGAGTTCAGCAACGTCGCCCTGCCGCGCGCGCGCTTCACCGACGCGCTGATCGCCGAGATCGAGAAGTTCGCGCCCAGCCTGCTGGAGATCTCCGACCGCGACGGCGATGGACAGCTGGAGGTCATCCTCAAGCATGTCTACATCGAGCGCCGGATGATCCCGCTCAACATCTACCTGCAGGACGCCACCCCCGCGCAGCTCGAACACGCCGTCATCGAATACGGCAACGCGATCAAGGACCTGGTCGCGGCCAACATCTTCCCCGGCGACATGCTGTGGAAGAACTTCGGCGTGATGCGGCACAACAAGGTGGTCTTCTACGACTACGACGAGATCGAATACATCACCGACTGCAACTTCCGCCGCGTGCCCGAGCCGCGCAACGAGGAAGAGGAGATGAGCGGCGAGGTCTGGTATTCGGTCGGCCCGAAGGACGTGTTCCCGGAGACGTTCGGGCCGTTCCTGCTGGGCAACCACGCCGTGCGGTCCGTGTTCATGAAGCACCACGGCGACCTGCTCGACGCCGCCTTCTGGCAAGGGCACAAGGACCGCATCCAGGCCGGCCATGTCCACGATGTCTTCCCCTACGAGCAGGACAAGCGCTTTTCCCACCGTCGATCCCCACCCTGACCCCGACCCCGAAACACAACAGGAGCACTCCATGTCTGATCCGATCGTCATCGTCTCGGCCGCCCGCACGCCCATCGGCGGCCTGCTCGGCGACTTCTCCAGCCTCGCCGCCTGGGAACTGGGCGGCGTGGCGATCCGCGCCGCGGTCGAGCGCGCCGGCATTCCAGGCGATGCGGTGAACGAGGTGCTGATGGGCAACTGCCTGATGGCCGGCCAGGGCCAGGCGCCCGCACGCCAGGCCGTGCTCGCCGCGGGGCTGCCGCAGTCGGCCGGCGCGGTGACGCTGTCCAAGATGTGCGGCTCGGGCATGCGCGCGATGATGTTCGGCCACGACATGCTCAAGGCCGAGAGCGCAGACGTGGTGGTCGCTGGCGGCATGGAGAGCATGACCAACGCGCCGCACCTGATGTTCGCGCGCAAGGGCGTGAAGTACGGCGCCACGCAGATGTTCGACCACATGGCGATGGACGGACTGGAAGACGCCTACGAGCGCGGCAAGGCGATGGGCGTGTTCGCCGAAGCCTGCGTTGAACAATACGGTTTCACCCGCGAGGCGCAGGACCACTTCGCCATCGCCTCCACCGTGCGTGCCAAGCAGGCCAACGAGGACGGCAGCTTCGACTGGGAAATCGCCCCCGTGACGGCCAAGGCGCGTGGCGGCGACCAGGTGTTCCGGTTCGACGAACAGCCCTTCAAGGCCAAGCTCGACAAGATCGCCAGCCTCAAGCCCGCGTTCAAGAAGGACGGCACCATCACCGCCGCCAACGCCAGCAGCATCTCGGACGGCGCCTCGGCGCTGGTGCTGATGCGCGAATCGACCGCAGCGGCGCGCGGCCTGACGCCGGTGGCGCGCATCGTCAGCCACGCGGTCCATGCGCAGGCCCCGGCGTGGTTCTCCACCGCCCCGGCCGGCGCGATCCACAAGGCGCTGGCCAAGGCCGGCTGGCAGGCGGGCGAGGTCGATCTGTGGGAAGTCAACGAGGCCTTCGCCGCAGTGACGATGGCGGCGATGGCCGATTTCAAGCTGCCGCACGAGATCGTCAACGTCCACGGCGGCGCCTGCGCGCTGGGCCACCCGATCGGCGCCTCGGGCGCGCGGATCGTCGTCACACTGCTGGGCGCGCTGCGCAAGCGCGGGCTGAAGAAGGGCGTGGCGGCGCTGTGCATCGGCGGGGGCGAGGCGACGGCGCTGGCGGTTGAATTGCTGTGAGTCCATGCCCCCCCGACCTGTCCACCGGGGCGAGGGGGTGTTGGCACAGGGTTTCGATGTATCATTTTGTTACTTCTTTTCCTGAAGAACAGACGATGACATCGACCTCGAATCGACCCACGCGCCTTTATTCACTGGATGCGCTGCGCGGTTTGGCTGCGCTAGCCATCATTTTCTGGCACTGGCAGCATTTCTATTTTTCCGGTGTCACCCCACCCGCCAATTTCAGCATCCCGTCTCAGCCGCTCTACAGCCTGTTTTTTCTCTTTTACAGAAGCGGCCATCTGGCCGTTGACATGTTTTTCACGCTGTCGGGGTTCATTTTCTTCTGGCTGTATTCCAAGAACATTTCAGAAGGAAAAGTCTCGGCGGGTGAGTTCTTCATTCTGCGATTTTCGCGCCTCTATCCGCTGCATTTCTTGACGTTGATTCTCGTTGCAGTGGGGCAAGCGCTTTATTTGAAAACACAAGGTCAATACTTTGTCTATGCCGACAACGATCTTTACCATTTCATTCTGAATATTTTCTTTGCCTCGTCGGTCGGTCTGGAAAAAGGACTGTCCTTCAACTCGCCGACGTGGTCGGTGTCGGTGGAGGTGTTCCTGTACGTTGTCTTTTTCCTGCTGTGCCGGTGGGCCAAGGGACGCTTGTCCATCATCTTTGCCCTGTCGCTGCTGGGGTTCATGATCCTGCCGCTGCACCTGTCCATGGGGCGCGGCCTCTGGGCGTTTTTTCTGGGCTGTAGCCTCTACCCGCTGTACCTGCGACTGATCAGCCACCGCACGGCACACCGCTGGCCTGCCCCGCTCTACCTGCTCACCGTGGTGCTGTGGGTGGCCTCGATCGCGTTTTCACTGAACGAATTTGTCCTTGTCCGCCGCTCGGCCCTCTGGTGGCTGACCTACCTGTTCCCGATTCTGGTCCTGTTCCCCGTCACCATTCTGAGCTTGGCCGTCATCGAAACCCAGAATGGTGCTCTCGGCAAGAAACTGTCGTTCCTGGGCGATATCTCATACTCGCTGTACCTGTGGCACTTTCCGCTGCAGCTTCTCTGTGTCGGCTTGGCGGACTACTTCCATGTCAGCCGTGACATCTTCAAGTCACCGCTGGCCGTGCTGGTTTTCTTTTGCTATCTGATGATCATTGCCATCATCAGCCATCGGTATTTCGAGATGCCCGCGCAGCGTTGGTTGAGGTCTATTCTCCCAATCTCAAAATACTCAAATTCAAGTCGCAAAAAATCATCCAACATGCACGGCGTCAAAGCGACAGTGCTGGCAAGCGGACGGCCATGAGGCACACTCGGTTCCACCACGGGCATTGAACAAGGCGAGTCGCACGATGAGCACGGTTTCCATCACCAGCAAGGGTCAGATCACCATCCCGCTGAGTCTGCGCAAGCGGCTCGGTTTGCAGCATGGCAGCCGTGTGGAGCTGGTGGTCGTGAATGACCACCTGGAAATGCACTTGCCGGACCCACCCGCTGCCGCCAGCACACGGGCTGGCAGCGGTTTCGGTCTGCTCAAGAGTCCGATGTCCGCAGTGCCCGTCGATTTCGACGCTGCAACGCTGGCAACGCCTGGACCGCGCACGCGCAAGAACCCCCCTCATCGATGAGCATCGGCCTCGACACCAACATCCTGGCCCGCTACTACATCGAGGATGCGGGAGACACGGAAGCGCAAAAGCAGCGTGAACGTGCCCGGCAACTGGTCGAGTCAGGCCAGTCGCTGGTCGTCGCCAAAACCGTGCTGCTGGAATTCGAGTGGGTCATGCGCGGTTACTACCAGTTTTCTGCAGCGCAAGTGGCGCAGGTCGTGCAGCACCTGATGACGCTGCCGCATGTGCTGATCGAGGATCGCCCTGCCATTGAAACCGCCATCGCCTTGATGGCCGCAGACAGCAACGCACTGGATTTCGCTGACGCCTTGCACCATGCCAGTTACCGCGACTGTGAATCGATGGCCACCTTCGACGACCGACGGTTTGCACGGCGAGCACAGCGTCTGGGGCTGGTGCCACGCGTGATCGTTCCTCGCTGACGCGGAAGTGCCCATGTCTTTTCTCGGCCTGCACGACCTGCCCCTCTTCGCCGCCACGGTGCTGGTGCTCAACGCCACGCCGGGGGTCGATCTGGTGTTCACCATCAGCCGCACGCTGCAGCACGGCGTGCGCACCGGGCTGTCGGGGGCGGCGGGCATCAGCGCGGGCTGCGTCGTGCATGCGCTGGCGGCGGCCTTCGGGCTGGCAGCGCTGCTGGCGGTGTCGGCGACGGCGTTCGCCGTGCTCAAGGGGCTCGGGGCGGCCTACCTGGTCTGGCTGGCGGTCGGGATGCTGCGCAGCGCGCTGAGGCCCGCTGCACCCGCCGCTGCCGCAGTGACCACCGCGCCGGTGCCCGTGCCGCACGGGCGGGTGTTCCGGCAGGGCCTGCTGACCAATGTGCTGAACCCGAAGGTCGCGCTGTTCTTCCTCGCCTTCCTGCCGCAGTTCATCGACGCGGACGCGCCGCACAAGACGCTGGCCTTCCTCGCGCTCGGCGGCTGGTTCGTGCTGCAGAGCGCGCTGTTCCTCACCGCGCTGGTGCTGCTGACCGCGCGGCTGCGCCACCTGGGCGGCGGCTCGGCGACACCGGGTCGCTGGCTGAACGGGCTGGGCGGCGTGCTGTTCCTCGGTTTGGCGGCCAAGCTGGCCCGCACGGATTTGCCATGACCCCTCCGCCCCTTCCCTCCTCCGTCCTCGTGGTCGGCGCCTCGCGCGGCATCGGCCTGGAACTCGTGCGGCAGTACCGCGCCGACGGCGTGCGCGTCACCGCCACGGCCCGCGAGGCCGCAGGTCTGGACGCGCTCACCGCCCTGGGCGCCCAGGCGCTGCGGATCGACGTGGCCCGCATGGCCAGCGTGTCGGGTCTGGCCTGGCAGGTCGATGGCGAGGCGTTCGACCTCGTCGTCGTCAACGCGGGGGTCTACGGCCCGCGCCTGCGCACGCTCGACACCCCCGCCGACACCGACTTCGACCAGGTGATGCACACCAACGTGCTCGGCCCGATGCGCGTCATCCCGCAACTGCTCGACGCGCTGGCGCCGGGCGCCCGGGTGGTGTTCCTGTCGTCCACGATGGCCAGCCTCGGCGCGCGCCAGCAGACGACGGGCTGGCTCTACGCCGCGTCCAAGGCGGCGCTGAACTCGGTGATGAAGGACGTGTCGCTGGCGCTGGCCGACCGCGCCACCTGCGTCGCGGTCCACCCCGGCTGGGTGCGCACGGCGATGGGCGGGCCGCAGGGCCAGCTCTCGGTCGAGGACAGCGTCGCGTCACTGCGCACCACGTTCGCCCGCCTCGGCCCGGCGGACAACGGCACCTTCCTGAACCATGACGGCACCCCGCTGCCCTGGTGAATCGGCCCTGCCCGGCCCTGTTCTGCTCTGCTCACCACACAAGACCCCGGAGACACTCCCATGCTGCTCAGCGACGACCACCGCGCCATCCAGGACGCCATCCGCTCCTACGTCCAAGACCAGATCGCCCCCCACGCGGCGCGCTGGGACAAGGAACACCACTTCCCCGCCGCCGAGCTGAAGGGGCTGGCGGCGCTGGGCTGCTACGGCGTGGCCGTGCCGACCGAGTACGACGGCGCGGGCCTCGACTACCTGGCGCTCGCCCTGATCCTCGAAGAGGTCGCCGCGGGCGACGGTGGCACCTCCACCGTCATCAGCGTCAACAACTGCCCCGTCTGCTCGATCCTGATGGGCTTCGCCAACGAGGCGCAGAAGCAGGCCTTCCTCAAGCCGCTGGCGCGCGGCGACATGCTCGGCGCGTTCTGCCTGACCGAGCCGCATGTCGGGTCGGAGGCGGGCGGACTGCGGACCACGGCGGTGCGCGACGGCGACGACTATGTGCTCAACGGCGTCAAGCAGTTCATCACCAGCGGCAAGCACGGCGACGTGGCCATCGTCATGGCCGTCACCGACAAGGCCGCCGGCAAGCGCGGCATCAGCGCCTTCCTGGTCCCGACCACGACACCCGGCTACACGGTGGCGCGGCTCGAAGACAAGATGGGCCAGCACAGCTCGGACACCGCGCAGATCCTGTTCGAGAACTGCCGCATCCCGGCGGCGAACCGCCTCGGCGACGAGGGCCAGGGGCTGAAGATCGCGCTGGCCGGGCTGGAGGGCGGGCGCATCGGCATCGCCTCGCAGAGCCTGGGCATGGCGCGCGCGGCGTTCGAGGCGGCGCTGCGCTACAGCAAGGAGCGCGTGGCCTTCGGCGTGCCGATCTTCGAGCACCAGGCGGTGCAGTTCCGGCTGGCCGAAATGGCGATGCAGCTCGAAGCCGCACGCCAGCTCATCTGGCACGCCGCGTCGATGAAGGACGCCGGCCTGCCCTGCCTGAAGGAAGCCGCGATGGCCAAGCTGTTCGCCAGCGAGATGGCCGAGAAGGTCTGCTCGATGGCGATCCAGACCTTCGGCGGCTACGGCTACGTCAGCGACTTCCCCGTCGAGCGCATCTACCGCGACGTGCGCGTCTGCCAGATCTACGAGGGGACGAGTGATGTGCAGAAGATCCTGATCGGAAGGGCGCTGGCGGCGGGGTGATGCTGACGCACATTCGCTGTTTGCGAATGGCGAATGGCGAATGGCAGCGTCGGGTGGGTCAGTCGTCCAGCGGCTCGAAAAACGCATCGTCCACTTTGCCGGACAAGCCGGCTCGCACGACGAATTTTCAGTTCATGTAAAGCCGAATACTCCGGAGCCTTGCACCACCGATCTTTGAATGGTTGCACAGGGTCAAGCACCGACCCGTTGGCCGCAGCTGCCCCGGATCACGCTGCCCCACCCCCCGGCACCTCGATCGGCAGCCGTCCCTGCCCCTTCACCTCCCGCAGCACCATGCTCGACCGCACATGCGTGACGCCTGGCAGCTTGAACACCGTGTCGTGCAGGAAGCGGTCATACGCCTTGATGTCGCGCACCAGCACGCGCATCACGTAGTCGCTCTGCCCGGTCGTGCTGTAGCAGCTCACGATCGGCGGGCAGGCGGCGACGGCGCGCTCGAAGCGCTGCACCGTCTCCTCGGTGTGCGGCGAGAGGTTCACCTCGGCGATCACGCACAGGCCGAGCCCGACCTGTTCGCGGTCCACCAGCGCGGTGTAGCCGGTGATGACACCCCGCGCCTCCAGCTCGCGCAGCCGCTTCCAGCACGGCGTCGTGGACAGCCCCGTGCGCTCGGCGATCTGGGCGATGGACTGGCGCGAGTCGCGCTGCAGCTCGGTCAGGATCAGGGCGTCCCGGCGGTCAAGTTCATCCATTCGCGTGTCTCCGCAGCATCTGGTTGGTTCATTCCTATTTTCAGCCAAACAGGCGGAAGAAAAGAACCAGTCGATCGACCGAGCTGCCTACAGTGTTCGCCATGAACACCCCCCTCGCCACCGCCCACGCCACCGCCCACGCCACCGCCCACGCCCCGGTCCTGCGCGCCGACTACCGCCTGTCCGACAACCTGTGGGCCACGGCGGGCACGGTCTTCCTCACCGGCACGCAGGCGCTGATCCGCCTGATGGCGATGCAGCAGGCGCTGGACACCCAGCGCGGCCTGCACACCGCCGGCTTCCTCAGCGGCTACCGCGGCTCGCCGCTCGGCATGGTCGATCAGCAGGTGTGGAAGGCGCAGCCCCGGCTCGACGCACTCGGCATCCGCTTCCTGCCCGCGATCAACGAGGAGCTGG
The DNA here is from genome assembly GCF_034519685.1 of Sphaerotilus sp. Taxonomy (GTDB): domain Bacteria; phylum Pseudomonadota; class Gammaproteobacteria; order Burkholderiales; family Burkholderiaceae_C; genus Sphaerotilus. The sequence goes on from NZ_JAXHOF010000007.1 coordinate 160,536, forward strand.
CCGCCACCGCCGTGCTCGGCACGCAGCGTGTCGAATCCGACCCGCAGCGCACGGTCGAAGGCGTGTTCGCGCTCTGGTATGGCAAGGGGCCGGGCGTGGACCGCGCGGGCGATGCGCTCAAGCACGGCAACGCCTACGGCTCGTCCCCGCACGGCGGCGTGCTGGTCGTCGCGGGCGATGACCACGGCTGCGTGTCGTCCTCGACGCCGCACCAGAGCGACCAGGCGTTCCAGGCGTGGAATGTGCCGACCGTGTCGCCGGCGACGGTGGCCGAGATGCTGGAGTTCGGGCTTTACGGCTGGGCGCTGTCGCGGTTTTCGGGCGCGTGGGTCGGGTTCACGGCGCTGTCGGAGGTGGTCGAAAGCGGCACGACGGTGGACCTCGACACCCTCGCGCAGCGCGTGGCCGCCTGGCAGGACGGCGACACCGTGTGCGCCCGCACCGGCTACACGCCGCCCGTCGATGGGCTGCACTACCGCTGGCCCGACCTGCCCTCGCTGACCATTGAGGCGCGGCTGCACGCCAAGCTCGACGCGGTGCGCGCCTTCGCCCGCGTCAACCCGATCGACCGCACGGTGATCGCGTCCGCGCACGCCACGTTCGGCATCGTCACCGCCGGCAAGGCGCATGTGGACCTGATGGAGGTGTTCCGCCGGCTCGACCTCTCGCCGGACGACCTCGCCGCGGCCGGCCTGCGGCTCTACAAGGTGGGGCTGACCTACCCGGTGGAGCCGACGCGGCTGACCGACTTCGCCGCCGGGCTGCGCGAGATCCTCGTCATCGAGGAAAAGGGGCCGGTGGTCGAGACGCAGTTGCGCGAGCTGTTCTACAACGCGCCCGCCGACCAGCGCCCCACCCTGCTCGGCAAGCGCGACGCGGCCGGCCAGCCGCTGGTGTCGGCGCTGGGCGAGCTGCGGCCGTCGCGGCTGATCGAGCTGGTGGCGCGCTGGGTGGCGGAGCGGTTTGCGGCGCTGGACCGGCGGCACCTGGTCGTCGATTTCACGCTGCCGGCGCTGCTGCACAACGACGCGGACGGCGTGCGGCGGGCGCCGTATTTCTGCGCCGGCTGTCCGCACAACACCTCCACCAAGGTGCCCGAAGGCTCGCGGGCGCAGGCGGGCATCGGCTGCCACTTCATGGCGACCTGGATGGACCGCGACACCGAGGGCCTGATCCAGATGGGCGGCGAGGGCGTGGACTGGGTCTCGCACGCGATGTTCACCCGCGAACCGCATGTCTTCCAGAACCTCGGCGACGGCACCTACTACCACTCCGGCTACCTCGCGATCCGCCAGGCGGTGGCCGCCAAGGCGACGCTGACCTACAAGATCCTCTACAACGACGCGGTGGCGATGACTGGCGGACAGCCGGTGGACGGCGTGACGAGCGTGGACCGCATCGCGCGGCAGGTCGAGGCCGAGGGCGTGCGGCAGGTCGTGGTGCTCAGCGACGACATCGCCCAATACGACGGCCAGCACGCCCAGTTCCCGCCCGGCACCACCTTCCACGACCGCAGCGAACTCGACGCCGTGCAGCGCCGCCTGCGCGAAGTGCCCGGCGTCACGGTGCTGATCTACGAGCAGACCTGCGCAGCGGAAAAGCGGCGCCGGCGCAAGAAGCAGGAACTGGTCGATCCGCCGAAGCGCTTGTTCATCCATCAGGCGGTGTGCGAGGGCTGCGGGGACTGCACGGTGCAGTCGAACTGCGTGGCCGTGCTGCCCGAGGAGACGGCGTTTGGCCGCAAGCGGCGCATCGACCAGTCGAGCTGCAACAAGGACTACTCGTGCGCCAAGGGCTTCTGCCCGAGCTTCGTCGGCGTGGTCGGCGGGCGGCTGAAGCGGCACGTCGGCGCGCTGGTCGGCGCAGCCGGGGTGGACAGCCCGTTCCAGCGCCGCATCGACGCGCTGCCGCTGCCCGCGCCGCATGCCTGGGCGGCGCCCTACGACCTGCTGGTCACCGGCGTCGGTGGCACGGGCGTGGTCACGGTCGGCGCGCTGATCGCGATGGCCGCGCACCTCGAAGGCAAGGCCGCCAGCGTGCTCGACTTCATGGGCTTCGCGCAGAAGGGCGGCGCGGTGCTGAGCTTCGTGCGGCTGGCGGACCGGCCCGAGCGGCTGCACCAGGTGCGCATCGACGCGCAGCAGGCGGACGCGCTGCTGGCGTGTGACCTCGTGGTGGGCGCCTCTGCTGACGCGCTGCAGACCGTGCGCCACGGCCGCACCCGCGTGCTGGCGAACACGCACGAGACGCCGGTGGCCGCGTCGCTGCACAACCCGGACGCGAGCCTGAAGGCACCGTTGCTGCTGGAGAAGATCGCGCACGCCGCCGGCGCCGCGCAGGTGCGCACGCTGGACGCGCAGCGGCTGGCGCAGGACTTCCTCGGTGACGCGATCGTGTCGAACATCGTGGCGCTCGGTTTCGCGTGGCAGGCGGGGCTGGTGCCGGTCGGGCTGGCGGCGATGCGGCGGGCGATCGAGTTGAACGGCGTGGCGGTGGAGAACAACCAGAACGCCTTCGCGCTCGGGCGGCTGGCGGCGGCGGACCCGGCGGCGTGCCGGGCGCTGCTGGACGAGCCGGCGGAGGACGCGCCCGTGGTCGAGCCGCTGGACGCCCTGATTGCACGCGGCATGGCGCACCTAACGGGCTACCAGCACGCCGCCTGGGCGCAGCGCTGGCGCACGCTGGTGGACGCGGTCCGACCCAACCCCCCCACCACCGAATCATGCGCGTGCACCTCCCCCCCCCCCTCCCCCCGAAAGGGGGAAACCCCCCCCGCCGCGGGCGACGGGGATGTCTTGTCGCTGACCCGCGCGGTAGCAACACAATTCCTGCGGCTGATGTCCTACAAGGACGAATACGAGGTCGCCCGGCTCTACACCGACCCCGCCTTCCGCCAAGGGCTTGACGCCCAGTTCGAAGGCGACTTCCAGCTCGAATTCCACATGGCCCCGCCGCTGCTCAGCCGCCCGAAGGACGGCCAGCCGCCGCGCAAGCTCCGCCTGGGCGGCTGGCTGCTGCCGGCGATGCGCTGGCTCGCCAAGGGCAAGGCATTGCGCGGCACCGCATTCGACCCGTTCGGCCACACCGACGAGCGCCGCACCGAGCGTGGGCTGATCGCCGCCTACGAGGCCCGCGTGCAGGAGCTGCTCGCCGCGCTGGCGGTGGACGCCTCGCCGCGGCGGCGCGCGCTGGCCGTGCAGATCGCCAGCGTGCCGCACACGGTGCGCGGCTTCGGCCACGTGAAACTCGCCAACCTCGCGCTGGCGCGGGTGCGGGAGGCCGAGTTGCTGCACCGCTTCGATCCGGCCCGTTATCCACCGCCCGCGAACCCCGGGGCGGGCGCGCCGGTGGCGGGGCAGTTCAAGGGCATCCGGGTCGAGCGCCTGTCGGGCTGAGGGCTGCCCCATATGGTGTCGGTGTCGCGGGCCACTCGACAATCGGGACGTCTCAACCCAGGAGTCCGCCATGTCTTCCCTGCCCTTGAAGTCTCGTTCGATCTGCTTCGCGCTGACCCTCGGCGCGGCGCTGCTGGCGGGGTGCGCCACCCCCGTCACGGTGCTGAAACACCCGTCCACAGGCGCGGTCGCGCAGTGCGGCGGCAGCCGCGTCGGCTCGGCGGCGGCCGGTCTGATTGGCTACAACATCCAGCGTGGCAGCGATGACCGTTGTGTGGCCGATCACCAGGCCCGTGGCTTCCAGCGGGTGCCCTGACCGGCGCGTGACGGCCGGCGCATGGCCAGCCCGCGGCCCCGCCGCTACGGCTTCGCCGGCCGCAGCCCGTCGACCTGCCGCTCGTAGTCTTCGCGCGAGCGGCTCATGTCGGCCAGGCAGCGGGCGCGGTCCTGGTGGTTGGGCAGCTTCATGCAGTGGTCGCGCTGCCAGGCCTGGCCGATCTGCCAGAACTGGTCGGTACTGCAGGCCGGCAGCAGGCCGAGGACGCCACAGGCGAGGGCCACGCCGGCAAGGCGCCGCAGGGGGGAGGATGGGGGCTGGTGCATGGTGGGGCAGGGTGGGATGACCGCCAGGTGACGGCAATGTGGCGGCAATGTGGCAGCGAAGCCTGTCATTTCGGCAGATACCGCAGCAGAACGCGACAGTTCATGCGCTTCCGCCTGACAACGACCTCCGGGAGACTCTACCGAAACCCCAGCGCTTCCGGAGACTTCGATGCACACCGCCGCCGCCACCACGGGCACCACCACCGCCACCACCCTCTACCTCGGCGTGGCCGACATGGTCCGCCTCGTCCAGCGTGTCGGCCTGCCCGCCTGCCTCCGGGGCATCGCCGAGCGCATCGAAGTCGACTTCCTGCGCTGGAACGACTTCGACAAGAGTGCCCGCCTGGCCTGCCACTCTGCCGACGGCGTGATCGAGCTGATGCCGATCGCCGACGCCGAGCGTTTCACCTTCAAGTACGTCAACGGCCACCCGAAGAACACCCGCGCCGGCCTGCCGACCGTGATGGCGTTTGGCGTGCTGGCCGATGTGGCCACGGGCACGCCGCGCCTGCTGTCCGAGCTGACGCTGACCACCGCGATGCGCACCGCCGCGATGTCCGCCACCGCCGCACGCCACCTCGCCCGCCCCGGCAGCCGCGTGATGGCGCTGATCGGCAACGGCGCGCAGAGCGAGTTCCAGGCCATCGCCTTCCGCGACCTCGTCGGCGTGCGCGAGCTGCGCCTGTTCGACACCGACCCGGCCGCCACCGCCAAGCTGGTGGCCAACCTCGCCGGGAACCTTGCCGGCGGAGGCCTGTCGGTGACGGTCTGCGCCAGCGTCCGCGAGGCCGTGCAGGGCGCCGACATCGTCACGACCGTGACGGCGGAGAAGGCCAACGCCACCATCCTGACGCCCGACCTGATCGCGCCGGGCATGCACCTGAACGCCGTCGGCGGCGACTGCCCCGGCAAGACGGAGCTGCACCCGGACGTGCTGCGCTGCGGCCCGGTCTTTGTCGAATACGCGCCACAGAGCCGCATCGAGGGCGAGGTGCAGCAGATGCCCGCCGACTTCCCCGTGACCGAGTTCTGGCAGGTGCTGGCCGGGCAGGCACCGGGGCGCACCTCGGCCGAGCAGGTCACGGTGTTCGACTCGGTCGGCTTCGCGCTGGAGGACTACGCCGCGCTGTGCTTCGTGCAGGACACGGCGCGTGCGCTGGGCCTGGGCCGCGAGATCGACCTGGTACCGCAGGCGGCGAACCCGAAGGATCTGTTCGGGGTGCTCCGTCAGCGGTAGCTTGCCAGCAGGATGCTGGTCTCGGTGGTGCGGATGCCCTTGATGAGCCGCACCCGCTCCAGCACCCGCGACAGCTCGGCCATCGAGTCCGCGCGCAGCTCGGCGAGCAAGTCCCAGCGGCCGTTGGTGTCGTGCAGCGCCTGCACCCCCGGCTCGCCGAGCAGGTTGGCGATGACCTCGCGGGTCTGGTTGCCCTCGACCAGCACGCCCATCCAGGCGCGGATCTGGTTCGGCTCAGCGTCCGGGCGCAGCCGCACGGTGTAGCCGACGATCACCTGCTCGTCTTCGAGCCGGCGCAGCCGGTTGGTGACGGTGCCGCGCGAGACGCCGAGCTTGGTGGCCAGCGCCGCGACGGTCAGCCGCGCGTCCTGGCGCAGCAGCGAGATCAGGTGGCGGTCGGTATCGTCCATCGGGGCAGTGTGCCTGCAGCCGGCGGCCGCGGCGCGACAATCGCGCCATGCGCATGACCGACACCCCCCACCTCGACCGCGAAGCCGGCCCACGCCGCAGCACCCGCGACACCACCCGCACCGACGACACCCGCATCGACGCCGTGCGCCCGCTCATCACCCCGGCGCTGCTGCACGAGCGGCTGCCGGTGAGCGAGTCGGCGCAGGCGCTGGTCGAGCAAGCGCGCGGCGAGATCGCCAATGTGCTGCACGGCCGCGATGACCGGCTGGTGGTCGTCGTCGGGCCGTGCTCGATCCACGACCATGCGCAGGCGCTCGAATACGCCGCGCGCCTGAAGCCGCTGGCGGACGAACTGCGCGGCGAGCTGGTCACCGTGATGCGCGTGTATTTCGAGAAGCCGCGCACGACGGTGGGCTGGAAGGGCTACATCAACGACCCGCACCTCGACGGCAGCTTCGCCATCAACGAGGGGCTGGAGCGGGCACGGGCGCTGCTGCTGGACATCCTCGGCCTCGGTCTGCCGGCGGGCAGCGAGTTCCTCGACCTGCTCAGCCCGCAGTACATCGCCGAGCTGATCTCCTGGGGCGCGATCGGCGCGCGCACCACCGAGAGCCAGAGCCACCGCCAGCTCGCCTCGGGCCTGAGCTGCCCGGTCGGCTTCAAGAACGGCACCGACGGCGGCGTGCGCGTGGCCACCGACGCCATCCTGGCCGCCAGCGCGCCGCACGCCTTCATGGGCATGACCAAGATGGGTGTGGCCGCCGTGTTCGAGACGACCGGCAACGCCGACTGCCACGTCATCCTGCGCGGCGGCAAGGCGCCGAACTACAGCGCGGCGGACGTGGAAGCGGCCTGCACGCTGCTGCGCGGCGCAGGCCTGCGCGAGCAGGTGATGATCGACCTCTCCCACGCCAACAGCAGCAAGCAGCACCGCCGCCAGATCGACGTCGCCGACGACATCGCCGGCCAGATCGCCGGCGGCGAGCGGCGCATCACCGGCGTGATGATCGAGAGCCACCTGGAGGAAGGGCGGCAGGATCTGCGCCCGGGCGAGCCGCTGCGGCATGGGGTGTCGATCACGGATGCGTGCATCAGCCTGGCGCAGACGGAGCCGGTGTTGCGGCGGCTGGCGGAGGCGGTGCGGGCGCGGCGGGCGGGTGGCGCCAGCGCGGCCTGAGCGTCGGCAAGCCGGGGCCTCACATCGTGTTGAGGTCATCGGCTGTTCTGGTCAACTCTATGTGAGGTGAACCTCGAACGCGGGCCGCGCCAGACAGCTAGCCTGCAACCGCTGACGCTATGCTTTTGCACTTTTCCAGCAGGGGGCAAAGCACATGAACAAGAGCGAGAAACGGCGGATCTTTCTGGCCTCATCGGCCGAGCTGGTCGAGGACCGGCGCGAGTTCGAGATCTTCATCAACCGGCAGAACGATCGCTGGCACGAGCGTGGTGTGTTCCTGAAGCTGGAGCTTTGGGAGAACTTCATCGATGCGATCTCGCAGACGCGGCTGCAGGACGAATACAACAAGGCGCTCAAGGGCTGCGACGTGTTCGTGATGCTGTTCTGGACCAAGGTCGGGATGTACACGGCCGAGGAATTCGAGACGGCGTTCGGGCAGTTCAAGGCGACGGGGCGGCCGTTGATCTACACGTATTTCAAGGACGCTCCGAGCGGGCATCCGCTGGACGATGACGATCAGGCCAGCCTGTATGCCTTCCGCAGCAAGCTCAAGAAGATGGGCCACTTCTACACCTCGTACAAGAACCAGGACGCCCTGTGCCGGCACTTCGGCGATCAACTGGAGAAGCTGGCGCTGGCTGGGGCATTCGGCACGTTGCCGGGGCCGGAGACGGCGGCTTCGCTCGCTGCGGCTGCTCCCACGAACACGGCGACGCTGCACGGCGGTGGTGCCATTGCGCAGGGCACGAATGCCCAGGCGGTTGGCCAAGGCGGCTTCATCGTCAACGGTGACAACCACGGCTCCATTAATACCGGCACCGTGAACACCGGCGGCGGCGGCTACTTCGGCGGCACGGTGAACGCACAGCAGGTCGTTGGCGGCAACCAGTTCAATCTCGGGAAGAAGCGCGATGGGCGCTGAACCCGCTCCATCCGTCCACACGGGCGGCGGCATGGCCGCGCTTGGGGACGTGACAGCCGGGCGCGATGTCATCGGCGGGGACCAGTACAACATCACGCTCCTGCTGCAGCCCGAGATGCTGGCCGGGCTGGTGGTGGTGCCGGACGAGTCGGCGCTGCGCTGCTACCTGCATGCGCTGATCGACACGCTGACGCCGCTGCCGCTCGACCGAATTGACACCCGCGCCTCGACCGGCGGCGAGCCACTTCGACTGGACGACGTGTTCGAGCCGCTCGACACGCGCACGCAGATTCCGCAAGGGCTGACGCTCGCGCAATGGCTCGACCCGGCGCGTCAGCGGTCGCGTGGCAAAACTGGTCGGGCGGGATCGTCGCCAGAGGAACAGGAACAGCGCCCGGTCACAGCCCTCGAAGCCTTGGCGCATCACCGCAGCCTGACCTTGCTCGGCGCAGCCGGCGGGGGCAAGAGCACCTTCGGCGCCTGGATGCTGGTGGTGCTGGCGCGGGCATGGCTAGGCGAGGAGTCGACGATGCTGGGAGAAGCCTGGCCGCATGACGCGCTGCTGCCGATCCGCGTGACCCTGCGGCATTTCGCGGCATCGCTGGCGCCGTCGGACGCAGGCACGGCCGAGCGGCTATGGACTTTCATCGCGGATACGCTGAGGGGCGCCGGGCATGAACTGCCCGTGAAGTACCTCAAGAGCGTGGCGATCCAGCGTGGCGTGTTCTTCCTGTTCGATGGGCTGGACGAGTGCGGCACGCCCGCGCAGTGCGAGCAGGTGCTGAGAGGCATTGAGGCACTGGAACTCAGCCTCGGCGGAACGAGGAGCAAGAGCCGCTTCCTGCGCACGGTGCGGCCGAACGCCTGGAAGGGCGACCTGGTGGCGGCCAAGGGTGAATACGCCCTGGCGGCGCTGACCGAGGCGCAGATCGATCACTTCATCGGCCGCTGGTACGACGCAGCGGATCGGCACGGCTGGAACTTGCGCGCCGATTCGGCCGTATTGGTGGCGGATCTTCAGCAGGCGAGTCGACGCCCGGAGTTGCGTGAACTGGCGGCCAATCCGTTGCTGCTGACGCTGATGGCGGCGCTGCACACGGTCGATCGGCTACCGGACGCCCGCGCCGATCTGTACAAGGAGGCGGTCACGCTGCTGTTGATGCGCTGGGATGACAAGCACAAGCATGGCGCGGGGGCCAGCCGGCGCCGGCTGCTCGATCTGCCGCATCTCCGCATCGAGAGCCTGTTGCCGACGCTGGAACAGGTCGCCTTCGAGACCCACGAAGCGAAGGAGTCGGCGGTCAGCGAATACCGGCTGTTGGATGGATTCCGGAAACTGTTCGCCGAGGTAGGCGACCCGCTGGGGTGTGCGCAGAAGGTGGTGACGTACATCGTCGAGCGTACCGGCCTGTTGAGCTGGGACGGTGGCGATCGCTCGCCGCGCCGCTTCGAGTTCCCGCACCGCAGCTTCCGCGAATACTTGGCGGCTTGTCACATGGCCCATCAGCCGGAGATGGCCCGCCAGTGCATCGCGCTGGCGCGCAGTGATCCAGCGCTGTGGGAGTTGCCGCTGGTGCTGGCGGCACGGGTGGCCGGGGCGGAGCGGGGCACATTGGCCGCGCAAGCCTTGGTGGAATCCTGGCCGCTGCCTGATTCGCCGACGGAAGCGGACTGGCTCTGCGCGCGGCTGGCCGGGTTGCAACTGAAGGAAATCGGCAAGGAGTCGGTGCTGGTCGAGCCGTATCGCCGGGTGATGGCGGATCGGGTCGTGGCGGCGCTGATGCGTGGCGCGTTTCCGAGCGAACCAACGGTCAATGGGCTGCCGGCGAAGGTGCGTTCCCGGTTGGGGGATGCGATCGGGGCGTTTGATCCACGCTTTGATGCGGAAAACTACTTTTTGCCCTGCGGCGATGACCTCGGCTTCGTTTCCATCCCCTGTCGCGACGACCTGCGCTTCGCCCGCTACCCGGTCACGGTGGCGCAGTTCCGAGCCTTCGTCGTAGACAGCGGCTTCGAGCCAGGTGACCCGGATTGCCTGCGCGACCCGGACCACCGTCCGGTGTGCTACGTCAACCACGCCGAGGCACTGGCGTACTGCGAATGGCTGACCGGCACGGGTTACCTGCCTGATGGCTGGCGGGCGGATCTGCCGGACGAGCACGAGTGGGAACACGCCTCGCGTGGCGGCCAACCGGGCGATTGGGATTACTGGTGGGACAAGAAGAAGGCGGACCCGGAGAAGGCGAACTACAACGACAGTGGAATCGGTGATACCTCGGTCGTGGGGTGCTTTCCGGCCAATGGATACGGGCTGTACGACATCCTTGGCAATGTCTGGGAGTGGACCAAGAGTCCCTACAGCAAAAGCGATAGCGATAGCGATCTGGTCGTGCGCGGCGGGTCGTGGTTCAATTCCGCGGGCGGCCTGCGTTGTGCCGCCCGCGGCGGGGGTCACCCCGGCAGCCGCGGCTACAACTTGGGGTTCCGTGTGGTGTTGCGGTGTTCCCCTGTTTGAATTCTCGGGTCTCGGCAAGCTCGGCACTCTGCTACTCGGGAGGCTCTGCGCTTCTGGAGGGCGCGCGGGGGAGACTTCCCCCGCCCGCCGCTGCAGGCGGCGTATGTTGGCCGCGCCAGCGTTTCACCGCGCTGGCCAGGCCGTCTGGAGAGGTCGTGCGCGGCGGGTCGTGGATCAATTCCGCGGACAACCTGCGTTGTGCCTACCGCAACAGGAATCACCCCGACAACCGCAACAACAACTTGGGGTTCTGTGTGGTGTTGCGGTGTTCCCATGTTCTTCAGCCCCTTCTTCTGGCCGTGTCGGCCCTCGCGACACGGTGGCGCATCGGTCACCCGCACCGACGGCGTTCCGGCAATGCGGGTTGACGTTCGCAAGGACGTTCCCCCGCCGAGGCGAAGGAAGAAGAACAGCGCCAGACAGGTCTGGTCCACTCGCCAGCCCGCCCGCCAGGGAGCGAGCAGCGTGGTCCCGCAGGGCGTCACGGGCGATGGGCGCATAGACGAGCCGGGGCGCGGTCAGATCCACCGATCCGCCGCGCCCCGCCTGCGGCGGGCGGGGGAAGTCTCCCCCGCACCCCCTCCAGAGGCGCCGAGTCACCCGAGTAGCAGAGTGCAGAGCTGGCCGAGGCCCGAGAACTCAAACAGGGGAACGCCGCAACACCACACGGAACCCCAAGAAGCTGCCGCGGCCGCCAGGGAGAAACCTGAAGCGGCAGGCACAACGCAGGCTGTCCGCGGAATCGAACCACGAACCGCCGCGCACGACCCGCCACACATCATCTGGAGCATCTAGATGCTCACGCTTCGCTGTCAGCTCATACGGGTACTTGAAGGTTGGCTCCCTGAGATCCGTGCTCCATAGACTGCGTGTCCATTCCCAGACGTTGCCCGCCATTTCCTCGCAGCCATAGGGGCTCGCCCCTGTCGGAAAGGCGCCGACCGCGCTGGTCTGCCCGATCGCGCCCTCGATGCTGTTGGCCCGCTCGGCATCGAAGTCGTCACCCCAGGGATGGACACGCTGCACGTTGCCGTTCGGCTGCAACGCACCGGACGGTTGGCCCAAAACGCGCGTGATCGCGTCGATCCCGACCGGCTGAGGCACCACAGGGACACGGTCGCCGCCGCGTGCCGCCTTCTCCCATTCCGCTTCGGATGGCAGCGCCACTTCCCACCCCGCTGGCAGCCGGTCGCGCCAGCGCCGGGTCAGCCATGCACAGAAGCGGCGGGCGTCGTGGAAGGTCACATGCAGCGCGGGATTGTTCGAGCGAACGCCGAGGCTGTCCGTGTCGTCGGGCGTGTTGCCGTCGTTGACGAACGCCAGCCATTGCGCCGTTGTTACCGGATACCGCGCCATGAAATACGCCGAGGGCAGATCGACCGGATGCACGGGCAAGGAATGGTCGTCCCAGCTCTCGCCGCCCATCGTGAACGCCCCCGCTGGCACGAAGCAGAACTGCATCGCATCCACGCCCGTCACCTCGGGCCGCGGGTCATCCAGCTCGGCCAGCGTACACCCGGCCAACGCCCGCTCCTGTGCCAGCAGCTTCGGGTGCCGCAGCAGCTTCAGTTGCCAGTCGCGCATCAACGCGAGGTGGGACTCACGCCGCTCGGGCACGTTGCGCAGCTCGACGTTCTCGGCCAGCACCTGCCCGGCCAGCAGCGCGCCGTGGCGGTCGGCGTCGCTGTCGTCTCGGCCCTTGCAGCACAGCGCGGTACTCAGCTCCCAGACCGTCGATTTCGATCCCGTCGCCGCCTTCGCGGCGGCCAGGAGCGTGACCTCGCGCCAGCGGTTCAGATCAGCGCGCGCGAGTTCGGCGAGTGCATCGGGGAAGTCGGCGTCGGTCAGGTGGCAGGCGGCCAGGTACTCCTGGAACGAGCGGTGCGGAAACTGGTAGCGCCCGACCCCCTGCGACGACAGCAGGCCGGCGCGGTCGCGCAGGTAGTCTTCCAGTTGGCGGACCATCACGTTCGGATCGTTCGATGCATTCAGCAGCGCCAGCGTGAGCTGGCCTTGCGGAATGTCGGCGGTGCCTTCGAGCTTGGGCTGGTCGCGGTGCGCCTCGAACGCCAGCCGGTTGAGCTGTGCGCGGATGTCCTTGCGGCTCGACTTCAGCCACTCCGCCAGACTCGGCAGCACGACGCGCGTGCCGTCGTCGCGCACATGCACCTTCAGGTTCTCCCACTGGTTCAGCAGCATGTCCACCGCGCGGTCGTACAGCGCCTCGCGGTTCTCCGGCAGGCTGCCGCCGCGCTCGGTCTGGATCTGCGCCATCAGCGTCAGCAGCAGCGGGCGCATCGCCAGCTCGCCGATGCTCGGGTTGTGGTCGGTCTCCCGCGTCAGCCGTTCGGCCCCGTCCTGAGCGGCCGCTTCGCTCATGCGCGCCAGCTCGACCATGTGCCCGAACCATGCCTGCACGAAGCCGTGGATCTGCGCCCGCGTGAAGTCCCCGAGTTTCACGTCCGCAAAGCCGTTCAGTCGCCACTGCTGCTCCTGGTAGGCATAGGTGCGGCTTGTGACCACGACCCGGCAGCGCGGGAATGCAGTCACGAAGGTTTCCACCGCCTGCTGGATCTGGACGCGGCGCGTGTCGGCGTCGGGCACTTCGTCGAGGCCGTCGAACAGGACCAGCCCGCCTGCGCCCTGCAGCTCGCCAAGCAACGGTTGCTCGAAGGCGTCCTGCTTGTTGGTGCGCAGGTTGCGAGCAATGTGGTTCCAGACCACCTGGGCCGTGATCGGCGTGCCCGGCGCCGGCAGTTGCGCCGCCAGATCGCGCAGCACGACCCGCACCGGCAGCAGCGCGCCGTGGTCCCAGCGCTGGGGTTTTGGCGATTCCTTGTCTTTGTCTTCCTGCTCGTCCCGCGCACGCGGGATCGGTGCCGTGAGCCACGCCAGCCCGAGTCCCAGCCCGTCCTCGCCCAGCAGCTCGTCCGCCATCGCCAGCGCGGCGATGTTGACGAAGGTGCTCTTGCCGCTGCCAGGGCCGCCGAGCAGTACCAGATGCGACTCCCGGTTCATCACCTCGACGGCAGACAGGGGCGGCGCCTTCTCCATCTGACGCTGCGCAAGGGCGACGTCCTCCGCACGCTCCGTGAGCAAGGCGGTGTAGACGGAAGACAGCCGGATCTGCGAGGCGCCCGTCTCACCAGACAGCGCGAAGTGGTTGAGCTGCCCGACGAGGTGCGCGAGATAGGCGCTGCGCATCTGCTGGGCCGTCGCGCCGGGCTGGGTGCCCTGCTGGATCAGGAGCTGGATGATGCCGGTGTTGTTGCCCATCACCAGCGCGCTGCCCGCCCCGACCGCGATCGCCTTTTCACCGATGGCGGCAGCGCCGTCCTGCACGGTGACCGCCGTGGCGGGCTGCGTCGGCAGCGTTCCGAGCAGTTGCACGGGCGCTGGCGTCGGTGCTGGCGCCAACCATCCTGTGATCTTTTGTATCCACCCCATTCCCTGTCCCTCCCGGCAGTGCGTCGGGCAGCGTAGCGGGGAACGCGCAGAAATCAAGCTTCCGGCAAAATGTCGTGGTCCAATTTAAACGGACACCTCGATAGGGGATTTTTGACCCGAAGAGGAAAACATGACAGACATGAGCAAACAACCGCGAAGAAAGTTCGACCCGGCCTTCAAGCTGCAGGTGGTGCGGATGATTCGAGAACAGAACGTGAGCCTGAGCCAGGTGTGCCGGGACATGGACCTGGTGGACAGCGCGGTGCGACGCTGGGTGGAACAGTACGATGCGGAGCAGGCGGGTGGGCCCGGGCAGGGCAAGCCGTTGACGGGCGACCAGCAGCGCATACGCGAGTTGGAGGCCGAGAACCGTCGCCTCAAGGAGGACGTCACGCTGTTAAAAAAAGCGTCTGCCTTCTTTGCCCGGGAACTGCGGTGACCTACGAGGTGATCAAGCAGGCGGCGAAGAAGGCCGAGGTGAGCAGGCTGTGCGCACTGCTGGAGGTCAGCCGCTCGGGGTTCTACGCCTGGCGGGTGCGTACCGGTCGACCCGAGGCCGTGTGCGCCACCGGTGTCCGGCTGAAGGCGGCGTTCGAGGCCAGCGGGCGCTGCTATGGCAGCCGCCGGCTCACGGCCGCGCTGCGTTCGCAGGGTGTCGAGGTCGGCCGCCACCGGGTACGCACGCTCATGAGGCGCCACGCCCTGCAGGCCCGCTGGCGGCGCAAGTTCGTCCACACCACTGACAGTCGGCACGATCTGGCCGTGGCCGACAACGTGCTCGACCGGCAGTTCCAGCCCACCGCCCCCGACCGGGCCTGGGTGTGCGACATCACCTACATCCGCACCCGCAGCGGCTGGCTTTACCTGGCCGCCGTGCTCGACCTGTACTCGCGCAAGATCGTCGGCTGGGCCTGCGCGCCGAGCATGCCTGCCGAGTTGGTCTGCTCGGCGCTGCACATGGCCCTGAGCGTGCGCCGGCCTGCGCCCGGGCTCATCGTCCACTCTGACCGCGGCAGCCAGTACGCCAGCCTCGTCCACCGGGCCATGCTCCAGCAACACGGCATCGTTTGCAGCATGAGTCGCCGGGCAAACTGCTGGGACAACGCCGTCATGGAGCGCTTCTTCCTCAGCCTCAAGACCGAACGTGTCTGGCAGCGTGACTATGCCAACCACGCCGAGGCGGCCTCCGACATCGCCGACTACATCGTGCGCTTCTACAACCCTGTGCGCCTGCACTCCACCCTGGGCTATCTCTCCCCGGCTGACTTCGAGCGCCAGTCCGCCTGAACCCGCTTTTTACCTATCGGACTGTCCGAAAAAACTTGACCACGACAAAACGGTAGGCGTCCGACTGATCACGCCGGACCATGAAGTCTCGCCACGGTCTGCGCATAACGCGGATCCTCGCCTTCGCGAGGATGGCGGGGTGTGGGGTGGGTGACTCAGGCGGCCACACAGAGGAAACCCACCCCGGTTACCATCATCCGCTTGCCCGCTCGCGTCCTCCCCGGCCGCCTCCCCCCATGCAGTCCGCCCTCTTCCGCCACGCCCTCGTGCTCGGCCTGGTTTCCGCGATCGGTCCGTTTGCGATCGACATGTACCTGCCGGCGCTGCCCGAGATCGGCCACAGCCTGAACGCCAACGTGGCGCAGGTGCAGCTCAGCCTGACGGTGTTCTTCCTGGCGCTCGGCCTGTGCCAGTTGCTCTACGGCCCGCTGTCGGACCACTTCGGCCGCAAGCCGCCGATGTACTTCGGGCTCGCGCTGTTCGTCGCCGGCAGCATCGGCTGCGCGCTGGCGCCGGACATCGAGACACTGATCGTGCTGCGCTTCATCGCCGGGGTGGGCGCCTGCGCGGGCACGGTGATCCCGCGCGCCGTCGTGCGCGACCTGCACACCGGCGTGGAGGCGACCAAGCTCACCTCGATGCTGATGCTGGTGTTCAGCGTCTCGCCGATCCTGGCGCCGCTGGCGGGCAGCCTGGTGATCTCGGTGGCGAGCTGGCGCTGGATCTTCTGGACCGTGTCGGCGCTGGGCGTGCTGGGCATCGCGCTGCTGGTGTCACAGCTGGAGGAAAGCCGCCCCGCCGCCTCGCGCACCGCCTCGACGCTCGGCGGTGTGCTGGCGACGTACTGGACGCTGCTGCGCGACCGCCACTTCATGGCGCTGACGCTGATCGGCGCCTTTGGCATGTCGGCCTTCTTCGCCTACCTGGGCAACTCGTCCTTCCTGCTGATCGGCCACTACGGCGTCACGCCGATGCAGTACGGCTTCTTCTTCTCGATCAACGCCGCCGCCTTCATCGGCATCGCGCAGTTCAACGGCCGGCTCTGTGCCCGCTACGGGCTGGTGCGCGTGGTGGAAGCGGGCGTCGCGGGCTTCGCCTCGATCGCGCTGCTGCTGTGGGCATTGTTCGCGCTCGGGGTGGACCGGCTGGATGTGCTCAGCGTGCTGGTGTTCTTCAGCTTCGGCTGCCTCGGGCTGGTGGTGCCGACGACGGCGGTGCTGGCGCTGGAGACCCATGGCGAGATCGCCGGCACGGCGTCCGCGCTGCTCGGCACCACGCAGATGGTCACTGGCGCGGTCGTGATGGGCGTGATCTCGCAGTTCGTCGACGGCTCGCCGCTGCCCATGGTCACCGGCATCGGTGGCTGCGCGCTGATCGCCGGTGTGCTGACCTGGTTCACCTTGGCGAAGGCGGCGCATGCGTCGTCGGCGCCGGCCCACTGACCTTGCACGTCCTGCCATGTCCGACGACCACGACAACCAGATCCTGATCCCCGAGTCCTTCCTCGACCTGCACCGCGACCGCCACCGCACGCGGCTGCGCACCCCGATCGCCGAGGTGCGCGTGCGCTACGAGGCCTGCGAAGACCTCGCGCAGCAGCTCGTCGCGCAGGCGCAGCACATCCACTTAGACCTCGGCGTGTCTGAGGACGAAGTGCTGATGCGCATGGAGGCGGGGCTGCAGTCGCCCGATTCCGGCTTCACGCCGGAGGAGGCGGTGTGGGTGGTGCGGCGGCTGGCCGAGCTGCTGCAGTGGGACTGAGCGGCCGAGCCTGAGCAGCAGAGGTCACGGCTCGATCGCCATGCCCCATAGCGCCTGACCGTTGCCGATGCTGCCGAGCAGAGTGGCGCGGCCGGTGGCCAGGTCGAGCTGGTGCAGCCGGGTGCGGCCTTGCTGGCGCAGGGCGGCCAGGGCGGTATTGTCCGTGTCGGTGATGTCGAAGGCCACGTCGTCGACTGGCCCGGTGCCCATCGGCCCGACCGTGAACAGCCGGCCGGTGTTCGGCGACACGGCGGGCTGGACTGACTCGTGCGTGCCCTGCGTGACCAGGCTGCCGGCGACCAGGTCGATGGCGTAGTTGGTCGTGAGCTTGTCGTTGGTCTTGTGGTAGGTGTAGGCGGCACCGGCGATGCGCGGGGTGCCGCTTCCCTGCAGTGCCGGGTCGACCGCGGCGACGGCGCCGGTGTCGGGGTGCAGGCGCAGGTTCAGGCCCGACTCGGTGACGACGCGCACGCGGTCGGCGACGGGGTTGAAGTCGAAGCCGGTGCGGCCGGACTGCTTCAGCGCCGGGATGGCCGTGCCGATCGGCTGGAGCTGCCCGGTGGCGGTGTCGAGCGTGCAGAGCTGGCCGCCGGAGGTCAGCGCATACAGCACGCCCCGGGCCACGCGGAAGTCGAGGCCCACGAGCTGCTCGCCGGGCGCCAGGCCCTTGAGCGGCAGGCGTTGCAGCAGCTTCTGCGGCTGGCCCGCGTTGAAGCGGACCAGCTCGGCCGTGTCCGTCACGGCCCAGACGGTTTCGCGTCGGGCCGTGGGGGCGGGTTCAGCCGGGGGCAGGGCGCAGCCGGCGAGGGCAGCCAGGCTGGCCAGGGCCAGCAGGTGGCGCGAAACGGGGAGGTGGAGGTGTGGCATCCCCGTGGTTTCGGCGGCCGGCGGGCAAGGTTGAGGCCCCCCGGTACCGCGCCGGATGCGCGCGCCGCCCTCGGGCTCAGGAGCCTGCCTTCTCCGGCTCGCGCAGGAAGATCTCGACGCGGCGGTTCTTGGCGCGGCCGTCGGCGGTGCTGTTGTCGGCCACCGGCTGGCGCTCGCCCTTGCCGTCGACGGCGATCCGCGTGGCCGAGACACCTTGCGAGACCAGGTAGTCGCGCACCGATTCGGCGCGGTCCAGCGACAGCGGGTTGTTGACCGCGTCGGTGCCCTGGCTGTCGGTGTGGCCGACGATCTGCACGCGCATCGTCGTGTCCAGCCCCTGGGCGAACTTGGTCAGGATCGGGGCCAGCTCGGGGCGGATGTTCGAGCGGCCGGTGTCGAAGGACAGGTCGCTGGGCACGTTGACCTTGAGCTGGTTGTCGTCCGTGCGGGTCACGCCGACGCCGGTGCCTTCGGTGGCCTGCTCCATGGCCCGGCGCTTGTCTTCCATCTTCTTGGACCACAGGTTGCCGGCCACGGCGCCCACCGCGCCGCCGATGACGGCGCCCGAGCCGGCCTTGCCGCCGGTCACCTTGCCGAGGACCGCGCCGACTGCGGCACCCGCCGCAGCCCCGGTCGCCGTGCCCTTCTGGCGCTCGCTCATGTTGGCGCAGCCGCCCAGGAGCAGCGCGGCCGACGTGAGGGCCAGAACCAGGGGACGTGAAGGGGTGAATTGCATCATGGTGCGAAAGCTCCGTTGTCGAGGGGTACCAGCGTAGTCTGCCGGGTGCCCCGGAATGCACACCATCCATTAAGACAGTGTCCGGATGTATTGAACGTTTGAAAGCGGTGTGTCGATGACGGTCGCGAGGTGACGATCGGTACCTGTGCGTGTGCGCCTGTATCGGCGGGGCATCCGGGGCGACAATCGCGGCTGACCACGAAGACGGATGACTGCCTTGAACCCGACCCCCCTGTTTCTGCCCTGCGCTGCCGGCGTCGAGCCCCTGCTGGCCGATGAAGTGCGCGCCATCCTGACCGCAGCCGGTGCGCCGCGCGCGGCCGAGTCGGTGCAGCTCGGCCGTGGTGGCATCTCGCTGATCGGCAGCGTCCACACCGCGATGCGCCTGAACCTGGAGAGCCGGCTGGCGCCGCGGGTGCTGTGGCAGGTCGCTGAAGGGCGTTACCGCGACGAGGAGGATCTGTACGACATCGCCCGCACGGTGCCGTGGACCGACTGGATCACGCCGCGCCAGACGATCCGCGTCGACACCTCGGCGGTGCGCTCGCCGCTGCAGAGCCTGCATTTTGCGTCTCTGCGCATCAAGGACGCCGTCTGCGACGTGATGCGCGAGCAGACCGGCGAGCGGCCGAACGTCGATCCGCATTTCGCCGATCTGCCGCTGCAGCTGCATGTCGGCGAGGACTACGCACAGCTCTACGTCGACCTCAGCGGCGAGGCGCTGTTCAAGCGCGGCTGGCGCGAGGTGCAGGGCGAAGCGCCGCTGAAGGAGACACTGGCCGCCGCGATGCTGGCCGCCGCTGGCTGGTATGGCCGCCCGCAAGACGGCGACCTGCTCGACCCCTGCTGCGGCGCGGGCACCATCGCCATCGAGGCCGCGCAGATCGCCTGCGGCATGGCACCGGGCCTGCAGCGCACGTTTGCCTTCGAGAAACTGGCCCCGTTCCGCGCCGAGGTGGTGGCGTGGCAGTCGATGAAGGCCGAGGCGCGCGCGCGCATCCATGCGCCGGCCGTGCGCATCCACGCCGGCGACGTGTCCTTCCGCATGACCGACTTCGCCACGCGCAACGCCGAGCGCGCCGGCGTGGCCCACGCCATCGAGTTCAAGACCGTCGATGCGCTGCAGCGCAACGCTCCGGCCGACCGTGGTGTGCTGATCCTGAACCCGCCCTACGGCGAGCGCATCGACGCCAAGGGCACCGGCTCTGCCCCGGGCGGCTACCGCGACTCGCGCGAGCAGTTCGAGGGCGGCGGCACGTCACAGGCGTTCTTTGCCGCGCTGGCCACGCACTGGAAGCGCCAGTACGCCGGCTGGTCCGCCTGGGTGCTCAGCCCGGACGCCAAGCTGCCGCAGGCAATGCGGCTGAAGGAGTCGCGCCGCGTGCCCATGTGGAACGGGCCGATCGAGTGCCGGCTGTTCCGGTTTGATCTGGTGGCGGGGTCGAATCGGGGCGCACCCGATTCCGCTGGGCCTGCACCACGGCGTTGATGTTCCGGCTGGGGGCGATCTGGGGGCGATCGTGTCTATGCGATGCCCAGATCGGCCACCAATGCGGTCACCCGGGCGAGCAGTGCTTCGGTGCAGGTGATGAGTGCCTGAACGAATGCCTCGGTGACATCCAGGTCGCCTTCGTACTCCGCCAGATTGCGTTTGCCGTGGGCGAGGTTGAGGATCTGCCACTGCTGGGCGGTCCAGCCTGCCGTGTGCTCCAGACATTGGAAGACCAGGTACCGATTTTCCGAACGATAGCCCTGCGCCCGCATGGCAGCCAAGGCGGTGGCGTGTGCCGCGTTGTAGGCCAGATCGAACCTGCTTTCGATGGACAGGCTGGCCACATGGCTGTCCTTGAGTCGTACGCGGGCAGAGTGCAACAGGCCACGCAACTCCCGTCCATCGGGCGGCTCTGCATCCAGCTTTCGGATGCGCTCAAGGTTCTGCAGCGCGGGAATGGCGGAGGAGTCTCTGGAGGTCATCTTCGTTGCCTTTGACGAACAGCTTGGGTTGGGCGAGCACACGGGTCACGAATGCGCGCCCTTCGGCATGGCGGAGGGCCAGCTCTTCTTCGGTGTAGAGGGTTGGGTTGACAGGCGCCCCCAGGGTCGTCTGGGGCGCTTGCAGGGCGCTCATCAGTTCGGCGTAGCCGAGGTGGTCCGAGATCACCATCAGATCCACATCGCTGGCGGCATGGGCTTGTGCCTTGGCCACCGACCCGTAGATGAAGGCGACGGTGATGCGGCTTTCCAATGATTTCAGCGCCTCCCCCACGACCCCCGCTGCGCCAACGGTGCGCATGATGAGCGTGTGCAGGGCCGTGAAGACAGGGGCATCGCGGTTGACCTGGAAATGCTTCTGATTTCCGACGGACCACGTCAAGACCAGCCCAGCCGCCTCCAGGCGACTGAGTTCTCGGTGGGCGGACCCGGTGCCCACCCGGGCCAAGGCGATCACTTCATTCGCATAGAACGACCGGTCGGGTTGACCGAACAGCACGGCGAGAACCCGTTGCTGCGTTCTGGAAAACAGTGCGTCGGCGACAGATATTCCCATGTAGGGAATTTACATTCCCAATAAAGGAATGTCCAGCGATGCTGGCTCCATGTCAGGGCTGGCACCCACTGCCGCTGCCACTACCATCGCAGCGTGCCCTGCAACCCGATGGAGATCCCCGCATGCCACGCATTTCCCCGACCCGCCGCCTGCTGCTCGCCCTCGCGGCGGCGTTCGTCACCGGCCTGAGCGCCGTGCCCGTCCACGCCGACACCGGCAAGACCGTCCGCCTCCTCGTCGGCTTCCCGCCCGGCGGCGGCACCGACGCCATCGCCCGGCTGCTGGCAGAGCGGCTCAAGGACGAACTCGGCGCGCCCGTGATCGTCGAGAACAAGCCCGGCGCCGGCGGCCAGCTCGCCGCGCAGGCGCTCAAGGCCGCCGCGCCCGACGGCACGACCTTCTTCCTGTCGCACGACCACACCATCACCATCCTGCCGCTGGTGGTGAAGGCTCCCGGCTTCGATCCGGCCAAGGACTTCGTGCCGGTCGCCGGCTTCGCCACCTTCGTCAACGCGCTGGCCGTCTCGGGTGGCACGCCGGCGAAGTCGGTCAACGAGTATGTGAACTGGGTGAAGACGGCCGGCGCGGGCAAGGGCGCGGTCGGTGTGCCGGCGCCCGCGTCGGTGCCGGAGTTCCTCGTCAAGGTGATCGGCGAGAAGTACAAGCTCGACCTGATTTCCGCGCCCTACCGCGGCAGCGCGCCAATGATGACCGACATGCTCGGCAACCAGATCGCCGCCGGCGTCGGCTCCGTCCCCGACTTCATCGAGAACCACAAGGCGGGCAAGGTGCGCGTGGTCGCGGTGCTCGGCGGGGCGCGGCAGGCGGCGCTGCCGGACGTGCCGACGTTTGCCGAGCTGGGGCTGGCGGGGTTCGAGGACGTGCCGTACTACGGTGTCTTCGCGCCCGCCGGCACGCCGAAGGAGACGATCGAGCGCTTCGGCGCTGCGCTGAACAAGGTCATCGGCCAGTCCGATGTGCGCGAGCGGCTGACCGGCATGGGGCTGACGGTCGGCTACATGCCGTCCGAGCAGCTCGGCCAGCGCGAGCACGCCTACAAGCAGGTCTGGACGCGCATCATCAAGGCCAGCGGCTTCCAGCCGCAGTGACCACGAGGCGCGCCCCCAGAGGCTTCAGAAACTGGCGTCAGCGCGCATCGAGACGGTGCCATCAGGTCGGGCGACCCACACCAGAAGGCCGCTTTCGCTGTCGGCGGCATGCAGGATCAGCTCCTGCCCGACCACGCTCGGCTCCAGGCCGCGGTAACGAAAATCCTTGAGCGGCTGGCCCGCCACGCGCTGGGCATGCGCCGCCAGCAGCGTGGCGTTCAAGGGGCCATGCACGACGAGGTTGGCGTAGCCCTCCACGTCGCGGCAGTAGTCCACGTCGTAGTGGATGCGGTGGCCGTTGAAGGTCAGTGCCGAATAGCGGAACAGCAGCGTCGAATTCGGCGCAAAGCGCTCGCTGTGCGTGGGCACCGGCATGACCGGCGGCAGCACGGCCGGGCCACGCGGGCCGGGATCCTTGTAGACGATGTCGTGGGTCTCCGACAGCGCCACGCATCCGTCCAGCAGCACGTCATGCCGCACCGTCACGAACACCAGCTCACCGCTGCGGCCTTGCTTGTGCTCGACCGCCTCGATGCGCGAGCGCTTTTGCACGGTCGCCCCCAAGGGCAGATCGGCCTCGAAGCGCAGGTGGCCGCCGGCCCACATGCGGTTGGCCAGCGGCACGGGCGGCAGGAATCCACCACGCGCCGGGTGCCCATCGCGGCCCAGTTCCGCCGGGGGCAGGCCTTCGAGGAAATACAGCCAATGCCACAGTGGCGGCAGCGGCTGCCCCGCGACCAGGGCCTCGCGCGGCAGGCCCAGCGTGGCCGCCATCAACTGCGCCTGACGCACGGACAGCGTGTCGTCGACGAGGCTCTCGCGCCCCACCCATTGGCGCAAACGGACGATGTCCACCTGGCTCATGCCGGCTCCTGACGGCGAACTCGGCGCGTCTCGCTGCGAATGGACACCACCACCAACTCTGCGAGCGGCTTGGCTCGCAGGACGGACTCGGACACTGGCTGCATGGGGCTCTTTCTGGCACGCCGGCAAGGGCGCAGGGGCTGTGGACTGACGATGTGCTGCAAGTGTGCACAAGTTCGCCCCACGGTGGACAGCACCCCCATGCCGCGCTGTCCGGACCACGGCCGTCACTGCAGCATGAACGTCTCGTACTCCAGCTTGTGCAGCTTGCTCTCCAGCGCGAGCATGGCGACGAACACCGTGATCATCATCGCCAGCGCCACGCCGTAGCCGTAGAAGGACGCACCGAGCTTGAGCGTCACCACCGACAGTCCGATGTTGAGCACCAGCAGCAGCGCCGTCAGCCCGAACACGACGCGGCGCCGGTCGAGGTAGAAGAAGATGTTCAGCAGCCCGAGCAGCACCACCTGCAGGCTGGCGGCGACCACGTGCAGGTAGAGCAGCGGCAGGTAGAGGTGCGAGATGCCCAGCCAGTCCAGCACCGTGGGGGCCACCAGGATCACCAGCAGCACCGTGATGCCCTGGATCTTCAGGATCTCGTACAGCCCTTGCCGGATGGTGAACACCATCTCGTCGCGCAGGCGCTGGATGTTGCCCAGCGAGCCACCCTCGCGCACGGCGTCGTAAAAGCGTTCGTAGTATTCGACGAAGTCAGTCTCGATGCGCACCAGGAACACCGCCATGCCGGGGATGATCGCCAGATAGGCGAGGAAGGCCGGCATGTCGTAGATGATCGATGCCCGAAGCGGGCCGATGATGGCCTGGCTGACTTCCGGCGCGGCCCAGAACACCAGCTTGTCGGCCCAGACGCCCAGGTTGTAGAACAGCCCGACCCAGACCAGCGAGGTGAACATCGCCCCCGGCTGCAGGAACTCGAAGGCGATCAACCGCTCGGTGGGCAGCGTGCGCAGCACCATCACCAGCATCCCCGCCAGCAGCACGAACTGCCCGACCACGAAGCCCAGCAGCAGCCCCTCCATGCCCATGCCACGCAGCAGCAGCGCGCCACTGACGCTGACGCCATAGCCCAGGCCGAACAGCCCGACGATGGTCTTGTACTGCTTCATGCCGGACAGGAAGATCGTGGCCAGCCAGATGCCGCTCATCACCACCAGCCCGCCGGCGAAGGTGACGCGGTAGAGGTTGGTCTGGCCCGGGAACAGCGTGGCCACCGCCAACAGCCCGAGCAGCCCGGAGCCGACGGTGACGATCAGCAGCGCACCGATGAAGTTGGGTGCGACGACGGCCTGTCGCTTCTCGAACAGTCGGTCCGCCACCCAGCGGGTGAAGGAGAGCTGGATCGGCCCCGTGAGCACCAGCGACAGCATGATGAGGTAGGTCACCGAGACCTGGAACTGGGTGATCTGGTGGTCCTGCACCGTCACCGCCGACACCAGACCGATCACCAGGATGCCCAGGATCGACAGCACCCACGGCCCGGAGCTGATGATGCCCGCGTAGGCGTAGGCCTTGAACAGTCCGGCGAAGCTGTCGCGCCGCAGGAGCTTCCTCAGCTCGAAACCGATGCCTGCCACGTCAGGGCCCTTTCATAGACTGCGCGGTAACGCCCGAGCATGCGTTCGAGCGAGTAGTAGCGGTAGACCCGCTCCACACCCGCCTCGCTGGCGCGTTGCCAGGCATCGGCGTCGGAGAGCAGCTCGATGGCGGCGTCGGCCAGCGCCTTCGGATCGGCCAGCCCGACCACCCGCCCGGAGGGGCCGAGCGCACGGTCCTCGTCGTCCAGCCCCTCGATGAGCTGGCGGCAGGAGCCGACGTCGGTGCTCACCGCCGGCACGCCCGCGGCGAAGCCTTCCAGCAGCACCAGCGGCAGCGCCTCGCTGATCGAGGACAGCACCACCAGCCCCACCTTCGGCAGCAGCTCGGTGAGCTGCTGGAAACCGAGGAAGCGCACCTTGTCCTGCAGGCCCAGGCTGTCGATCAGCAGCTTGCACTCTTCGGCATAGACCGGGTCTTCGTCCTCGGGGCCGGCGATCCAGCCCTCGGCGTCGGGCAGCTGGTTGATGACGCTGCGCAGGGCGCGGATGAAGGTCTTGACGTCCTTGATCGGCACCACGCGCCCGATCAGGCACAGCACGGGCGGCACCTCCACCGGCCGCAGCGCGCGCAGCGGCGCGAAGCGGGCGATGTCGATGCCGTTGGGGATGGTGCTGGTGCGCTCGC
This sequence comes from Sphaerotilus sp., assembly GCF_034519685.1. Classification (GTDB taxonomy): domain Bacteria; phylum Pseudomonadota; class Gammaproteobacteria; order Burkholderiales; family Burkholderiaceae_C; genus Sphaerotilus. The sequence continues at coordinate 185,659 of NZ_JAXHOF010000007.1, forward strand.
CGGCGGCGCCGTCGGCGACCTGGCGGCGGCGGTTGGCCTCGTAGAGCGCGATGATCTGGTCGCTGGAGTCGTAGCAGGCCTTGCCGATGCCCTGGAAGAAGCGGATCCACAGCTCGCGGAAATAGCTCAGCTCGGTCAGGTCGCGCTGCAGCACCGAGCGGTTGTCGGCGATCCAGCGGGCGCCGAACAGGTCGATCTTGCGCTCCTTGGTGTAGATGCCGTGTTCGGACAGCACCAGCGAGCGGCCGTGCCGGCGCTTGCACATGGCGCCGAGCAGGCCGGCGTAGCCGGTCGAGACGGTGTGGAACGCCTTCACCGGGATCAGCCCGTCGGCGATGCGCTTCAACTTCCACAGCGGCGCATGCATGGTGCGCACGGTCCAGAAGTAGTCGACGAAGGACGGGTCGGTGCAGCGCTCCTCGTACTGCGCGCACAGGTGCTGCCAGGCCTGGTCGCCGCGCAGGAAATGGGCCTCGGAGAGCTGGTTGTCGAAGCGGTCGACCACGGCGCCGAACAGGGCCTGCGGGTCGGTGCCGACGGGGCTGGATTCCGGGTCTTGCCAGTGCCGGTGCAGCGCCTTGACATGGGCAAAGGCGGCCGGGTCGGTGCGCACCGTGCGCTGGGCGGGGCGTGCGTCGTCGTGGTCGAAGAGGTAGTGCGCCTCGACGTGGACCAGGTTCGGCGGCAGCGTGTAGCGGACCGGGCCGTAGTCCTCGGGCCGCGATCCCAGGAACACGACTGCGAAGGTCAGGTCCGGGAAGCCCGTGATGATCTGGTGCACCCAGCTCGACACCCCGCCCGAGATGTAGGGGTAGGTGCCCTCCAGCAGCAGCGCGATGTCGGCCGATTCGGCACGGGGCAAGGCCGGCAATGCGTTCAAGTCCGCTCTCCTGCGGGTTGCCAGTAGCGCACCAGCGCGGCCATGCGCGGGGTCACGGTCAGCGGGTCGATGCGTTGCATCAGGGCGCGCACGCTGGCCCAGTCGCCGCGGCGGTAGGCCATCTCGGCGAGGTAGGGCAGCACGCGGTTGTCGGGCAGGCCGTCCTCGGTGGCGCGGATCAGGTCGTCGCAGGCGCGGTCGATGTCGCCCTGCTCCAGGTGCATGCGCGCCAGCAGCTGGCGCAGGCCGCCGTCGGAGGGGTCGAGCGCGATGGCGGCCTCGGCGTGCTCGATGGCGCGCGCCAGCGTGTGCTCGCGCACATCGCCCTGCACCAGCGACTGGTAGACCAGCTCGAAGTTCAGCTCGGCCAGCTGGCGCAGCACCTCGATGCGGCTGCCGCTGTGGCTGCCGGGCTCGGTGGTGAGCCGCTCCAGCACGGCGGCCTGCTGCGTGATGCGGGTGCGCAGGGCCTTTTCCTGGGTGTCGAGCAGGCCGTAGGCGACCAGGCGCAGGTCTTCCACCGGGTCGCTCAGCAGCTTGCGCAGCAGGTCACCGGCGATGCGCGCGGGCTTGCTGGCGATGGCGTTGAGGGCCCGGGTGCGCAGCGTGGGGGCGGCGTGCACATCGGTCAGCAGCTGGCGGATGCTCAGGCCGCGGAACAGCCGTGCCGGCTCGCGCACCGACAGCAGGAACTCCGGCGGGGCGGCCAGCCGGAAGTGGTTGTCGGTCTGGCGCAGCGGCAGCATCCGCATCACCCCCACCGCCAGCAGCAAGGCCAGCAGCCCGAGGAACGGAATGAAGAACGCCAGGCTGAACAGCAGCCCCAGCACCGCCAGCGGCGGCTGGCGCAGCCGCGCCGGCAGCAGCGGGTAGAGCGCCACGGCCAGCACGCCACAGGCCAGCGCATGCGTGCCGACATAGGCGCCCAGGCGCAGCACATCGCGCTCGCCAGTCCACAGCAGCAGCGCCGCACCGACCTCCAGCCCCAGCGCCAGCAGGAACTGCAACGGGTTCATGCGTGTGGGCCTCCGAGCACGCCGACCAGCGCTGGCGCCAGTGCGGACTGACCCAGCGTGATCACGCGGTGGTGGATGCCCAGCGTGGCCAGGTCGGCCTGGTGGGGCGCCAGCCCCTGGCGTTCGGCGACATAGGACGCCAGACTGCGCAGATAGCCGTCGACCGCGGCACGGCCGACCAGCGGCATCAGCGTGACCAGCCGCTCACGCCCGTCCTCCAGCGCATGGGGCCAGACGATGTCGGGCGAGCGGGCGCGGCGCTCGGCCAGACGGCGCTGGCTGGCGGCGTGCTCCGTGTCGCCGAAGGTCAGCACCACCACCTGGCTGGGCAGCTGGAACTCGCGGGCGATCCGGTCGAGCCGGCTGGCTTCCTCGGCGAACTCGACCGGGCAGTTCGGCAGGTGGGTCAGCAGCCCCGGCACTTCATCGCCGACCAGCGCCGCGTCCGAGAACGACGAGCACAGCACGGCCATCAGCTCCAGCGCCTCGTCGTGCAGCGCCAGGAAGGGCATGCGGCTGACCACCAGCAGCGCCTGCTCGCGGTGCGTGCCGAGCACCAGCGGCGCGGCGACGAGGTGGGTCGTGGCGGCTTCGTGGGCCGGAAAGCCGGCCTGCACATGGGCCAGGCGGTGCTGGTCGAGCGCGAAGCGCACCAGCGGGTCGTCCAGCCGCACCGTCACCGGCTGGCCGACGCTGGCGAGCGTGGCACCATGGGCCGGGCCAGGGGTGAGGGTGATGACCTGCGCGCTCTCGATCTGGCAGTGGACGCCGAGGAAATCGAGGAAGGCCTTGGCCGCGGCCGGTGCGGCGAGCTGGCCGGCCAGCGAGCGTGCGCGCATGTCGCCGAGCGCCTGGCGCAGCGTGGACGGCTGCAGCAGCAGATCCTGCTCCAGCACGTCGTGCGAGCGCTGGACCATGAACAGGCGGTTGGTGACGCGCTCGATGCGGTCTTCGAGGTAGGCGTTGGCCTGCGACAACCGGCGGATGCGCGAGCGCCACAGGCCGCTGAACTCGCCGCAGACCATGGTCAGCAGCAGCCCGCCCAGGAAATACAGCGCCGGGAAGGGCGCCGACGGATCCGCCCCCTGCAGCACCCGCCAGGCCAGCAGCACCAGCACCATCGAGCCCAGCCCGGCCAGCACGCCGTAGCGCAGCGCGACCAGGATCGGCGCGAACCAGGTCCACGGGATCGGCGCCTGGGTGAACAGCGGATCGGCCGGCGAGACCCAGTGGCCGATGGCCAGGATGGCCAGCGTCATCAGCACCACTTCGAGTGCGGCCCAGCCCATCCTGGCCCGGGGGGACGCGAGCGCGTGCAGCCCGTCCTGGGCGGTGGCATCGGCCGTGAGCTTGGAAACCAGCATGGCGGACCCCAGGGTTCAGCGCAGCGAGAGGTCGCCGAGCAGGTCGCGCATGAGCTTCTGGCCGACGGCGGACAGGGCTTCACGGCTCCAGCCGGACTTGGCGCCGGTGGCGGTCCAGATGACCTGACCGTTCTTCAGGTCGATGATCTGCAGCACCAGCCCGACGGCCGGCTCGCCATCGACGCCCACCTTGTAGCGCCATTCGTCCACCGCGCCGGTGATGGCGTAGCGGATGCCCTGCTCGGCGGCCCAGCGCTGGCCGTCCTGTCGCAGCTTGCTGTCCGGGGATTCGCCGAGCAGGTCGTTGACCACGGCCGCGGGTGGGCGCTCGACACTCTGCAGACCGCGCTGGCGCAGCAGGGATTCGAGGATGACCTCGGCCCGCAGACCGGCCTGGGGCGTCTCGGTGTGGTTGGCCAGCGGCAGGATGGCCCAGCGGGCACCGGCCTCCAGCGCCACGGTGTTGCCGCGGCTGCGGTCCATCACGGTGCAACCCGCCGCGCCCAGGGCCAGCAGGAGCAGCAGGAAGCGGTGGAGAAGGCGAGAGGAAAGGGACGTGGACATGGCGGATTTCCTGGTGGATCAGAACGGGCGCACGTAGCGCACGCCGAACGAGCGGGCGTCGCCGCTGCTGCCGGCGCGGGTGGTGCTGAACTGGAGCTGGAGCTGGTCGGCGCCGGTGAGCCGGCCGCTGGCCCCGACCGTGAAGGCGTGGCCGACGCCGAGCCGGCTGTGGTGGGTCAGGCTCAGGTCGAGGTAGGGCCGCCACGGGCGCTGGTAGGCGTCGCGACTGGACAGGCCGGCGCTTAGACCGATGCCGTGCAGCGCGAAGCTGTCGGGCACGAAGTAGCTGGCGCCGGGGCGCTGGCCGTCCGTGGTCAGGCGGCTGGTCCAGTCGGGCAGGGCGCCGTCCTTCTGGCGGTAGCGGGTGTAGTTGCCGAACAGGCGCAGCCCGAGGTCGGGCGTGCCGCCGCGGATGACCTGGCCGACTTCCCAGTCCAGCCCCAGCGCGCTGCCGAGGCTGCCGCCGCCCTGCAGCCCGAACTGCGCCGCGCGCACGGTCACCCGCACCGGGTTGGTCAGCGTCAGGCGCAGGTCGCCCGACAGGCGGGCCTCGTTCTGCAGGCCGGCCACCGACAGCGCGGTGCTGTCCGGTGCGCGGGTCTGCAGGCCCAGGTCGGCCCGCAGCTGCAGCCGCGCCATGGGCTGCACGGTCGCGGAGAAGGCGAGGGAAGGGATCGTGTTCCGTTCGGCGGACCGCAGCCCCAGCGTGCCGTCGAGCTGCAGCGCGCGGTCGGGGCGCCACTGCAGGGTGGCGCTGGCGGTGCGGTCGTGGGCGGCCACGGTGCCGAAGGACGGCGTGCGCCCGCCACCCAGGTCGGTGCGCTGGTGGCGGTCCTGCAGGTGCAGGTGCAGCAGGGCGGTCTCGGTCAGCGGCAGGGCCAGCGCGACGCTCTGCTCGGTGGTGCGCAGGCTGTCGCGCTGCAGGTTCAGGTCGGCGGTGAAGCGGCGCTGCGCCTGCCAGGCGGTGTCGGCATAGGCTTCGTGCAGGCCGTCGTCGTCGCGTGCGCCGAGCTGGTCGATGCGCAGGGTCTGGGCCTGGCGGGTCCGGCCGAGCGCCTGCAGGGCCTCGATGCGCTGGCCGACGGGCAGGCCGTTGCCATGCGGCCCGTCCAGCAGGGCGCGCACGGTGGAGAGATCGCCCTCGTGCAGCGCCAGGGTCATCTCGGCCCACACGGGGGCGGCGAGCGCGCGGGTCTGCCGGCGCCCCAGCCACCAGCGGGTCTGGTCATGCCGCTCGTTCGAGAGCAGCCAGCCCAGGGTCAGGTCCTGCGCGGCGCGGGCCTCTGCCGCGGAGGCGGTGGCCGTCCCCGGCCCCAGCAGTCCGCCCGGCGCGAGCAGCCCGCGCAGCGTGCGCAGGCCTTCGTCGGCGGTGGCACGGGCGAGCTGCAGCCGCGCGAGCTGGAGCTGCAGCGTGTGGCGCTGTTCGGCGGTCAGGGTGCCGGCGCTGTCGCCCTGCAGGCGCCGGCGGGTCAGCATCAGGGCCTGGACACGCACCCGGGCGGCTGCCTCGCCCTGTCCGGCGGCGTCGAGCACGTCGGCATAGGCGGCCACCCACAGCGCGTCCTCGCGCAGGGCGGGCGCCTGCCGCCGCCAGAACGGCAGGGCGCGGCGCGGCTGGTCCAGCGCCATGTAGCCGGCGGCGTAGGCGGCGTCGTACAAGGGGTTCTGTTCCGCTTCGCCGTGCCAGGCGAGCAGGCGCTGCTGCAGTTCCTGGTGCTGCGCCGTGTCGATCAGCAGGGCGAGATAGGCGACGCGGGTCTCGATCAGTCCGGGCTCGGCCTCCATGGCGCGCAGCAGGTCGGCCTTGGCGGCGGCCATGTTGCCCCGGGCCTGGTGCCACTGGGCGCGCAGGGTCCAGAAATAGGCCTCGTCGGCCACCAGCGCCTCTTCCGCAGGGCCGGTGCCGTTGAACAGCCGCTCCATCTGGGCCAAGTCCTGCAGGTTCCACCATTGCTCCAGCGCCGCCAGCAGGTAGCCGGGCATGCGCAGCCGCTGCCAGGCGGTCTCGGCGAACCGGGCGGCCTCGGTGCGGTCGCGCGCCAGCAGCAGCCCCAGCAGCCGGTCGGCCTCGAAGGCGTTGAAGTCGCCGTGGCGGGTGATCTGCGTCAGGGCGTGCAGCGCCTGGTCCTCGCGCTGGAGCGACCAGGCCATCTGACCCAGCAGGCGCCAGTAGGCCGTGTCCTGCGGGCTGGTCGTGGCGCTCAGCGGCGACAGGGCCTCGTGGCCGAGTGCCGCTTCGCCGCGCATGCCATGGAAGGTGGCCAGCCGCATGGCGCGCGGGACATTCGTGCCCTCGCGGGCGATGAGCCGGCGCAGCGCGTCGATGGCTGTCGGCAGCTCGCCCATGCGTTCGGCCAGATCGACCTGCATCTCCAGCAATGCCCGGGCGGGCTGGCGGCGGTCGGACTCGACCAGCCAGCCCATGCCCTCCTCGGGACGGCCCAGCCGTTCGGTCAGGGCGACCACGTCGAGGGTTTCCTTCACCGTCAGCGGGCGCAGGGCCGCGATCTGGGTCCAGGTCTGCAGCAGCACTTCCTCGTCGTTGAGGCTGGGTGCCAGGCGCAGCACACCCTGCAGCGCCCGGTCCAGCATCTCGCGTTGCTCGCGCGGGGCGGCACCGCTGCGGGAGAGCTGCTGCGCCAGCGTGCGCCACTGCTGCAGCGCGTCCTGCGGTCGCCCGACCCACTCGGACACCTGCGCCAGCCGCTCGCGCCAGGCGTGCTGCTCTGGCGCCTGGCGCACCGCGGATGCGGCCACGCGCCAGGCGTCGTTCAGGTTGCGGCCCGCCAGGAAGGTCTGGTAGGCCAGCAGGTACGACGTGTCCTCGAAGGGCAGGCGCGGATCGCCCGGTTCGGGCCGCGTCCGCACGTCCCCGGCCGCATCGGCGGGCACGGCGCCGCGGTCGGCATCGACCGGTGCCGGCATCGGCTGCGCCTGCGCCGGGCTGACCAGCGCCTCCACCAGTGCGGCCACCCATCCCAGCCCGTCGGGTAGCACCGGCGTGCGCGGCGGCTCCAGCGCGGCCGCATTGCCGTTCATCTGCAGCAGGCGGCGGGCGTAGTCCTGCGCCTGGTCGGGGCGGTTGGCGGCCAGGGCAAGGCGGGTCAGGTAGTCCAGCAGACCGGCGTCGCGTCCGACGAGATCGTCGTGTCGGCGGGCCAGTGTGAGCGCCTCGCCCAGCAGATTGCCCGACTGCAGGATGCGCAGCCCTTCGCGCAGGTGCCAGCGCCGCTGGGCCTCGGAGGGGGCGATCTGCATCGCCCGCTGGTGCAGGGTGACCGCCCCCTGGTAGTCCTGCGCCCAGATCGCCGTGCGCACGGCTTCCTCGAACCACGGCGCCTGTGCCCCCTGGTCGTCGAAGCGGATCAGGGCGTGGAAGCGCTGGGCCAGCGGCAACTGCTCCAGCGCGGTGGCCTTGCGGGCGAACAGCAGCAGATCGGGCGTGGACCAGGGCAGCGCCAGGCGTTCCCGCAGCGCGTCGACCAGTTGCGCACGCAGCAGCCGGGCGCTGTCGCTGCCGGGCAGGGCGGCGTTGGCACGTAGCTCCAGCAGGCTGTAGCGCAGCCGGGACAGGCGCAGCGCGGTGTCGGCGCCACCCGCGGGTGCGCGGGTCTGCAGCGGCGAGAGCACCTGCTCGGCCCGGTCTGCCTGCTTCAGCGCGAAATGGCGCTCGGCCAGCAGGATGCGCAGCTCGTCGTTGTCCGGCTCGCTGCTCAGCAGGTTGGCGAGGTAGCTGACACTGAGCGCGTCGTTGCGCGGCTCGCCGCGCAGGCGCTCGATCAGCTCCTGGCGCGGGTAGAGGGTGACCAGCAGCACCAGCACCATCGCCGACACCGCCAGCAGCCCGCTGGTGGACAGGATGCGCGCCCGCAAGCCGGTTGCGTCAGGGGCAACCAATCGTGAGCGTTTCTGTTCCATCTTGGTCGCTGGCGTAGTGGTGGAGTCCGTCGCTGCTGCGCAGCGGCGTCAGGCGGCGTCCACCCAGGCTGACGCTGCAGCCGTTCGGGTGGCGCACCGTGAAGCGCAGGGGCACATGGGCGTGCAGGGTCACGCGGGTCGTGCTGCCCTCACGCACCAGCGCGTCGATGCGGGCGTTGGCGTCGACCAGGTAAGGCATGGCATCCGGCTGCGGGGCCAGCACGATGCGGGCTTGGGGGCCGTCGAGGTGGATGTACTGCTCGGTGCCGTGCTGGTTGTAGCCGGCCACGCCCGTGCTCAGCGCCATCTGCGGCACGCCGGCGGCGCGTGGCAGCCGCATCTGGCGCAGCGCGGTCGCCCCGCGCACCAGGAAGCTGCCATCGGCGGCCCGTGCCACCACGATGTCTTCATAGTTCATCGCCTTGCGCACCCACTCCGAGGTGTAGACCGGGTGCAGCGGCTGCGCCAAGGCCCAGCGGTAGGCGCGGTGCAGGGCCTCCAGCGAGGCCCGGCGCGACACCGCATAGGTGTGGTAGTAGATGTTGACCGGCTTGAGGCGGTAGGGCTTCTCGGTCATCTCGAAGGTCTGGATCACCCGCTCGTGGCCGTAGAGCGGACCGAGGAACTCGCCGGTGTAGACGTTCTCGTTCTGGTTCGGGGCGAAGACCTGGAAATGCCGGCCCTTGTGCAGCCCGAGCGGCGCAACATGGGTCATCGACGGCACGGCGCGGGTGATGGTGGTGTCGCCGCCGTTGATCGACAGCACGCCGGCGCGCTCGACCGCGTCCAGCGTGGCGGCGTTCGGGTTGGTGTCGCCGCTCCAGTGGACCAGCGTGACACGCTTGCCCGGCGGGGCCAGGCGGGACTCGATGTAGCGGATCGAGCCGGTGATCTCGCGCTCGGCGTCGAAGCGGTAGCCCGGCAGTTCCAGCGAATAGCCCTTGCCGAAGGCGCCGCCCTCGACATCGCTCCACTTGAAGGGATGCGAGAAGGTGTGGGTCGCCAGCTCGATGTGCGGCAGCGCGAACATGCGCCGCGCGTGGTCTTCCATCTGGGGCGCGAGTTTCGGATACAGGCCGTGCGGCGCGGTCTCGCCCTCGATGACCGACATCGCGGTGGGCACCCGGTAGCGCGCCAGCACCTCGCGCAGCAGCACCTCGCTCGACAGCGGCGAGCCGGGCTGGTCGCTGCGGTTGGGGAAGCCGTCGCCGTCGATGTGGACCAGCAGCATGCGCCGGCCGGTGTCGGTGGTCGTGTCGGGCACGGGCATCGCAGGCAGCGCCAGGGCCCGCCGCAGGAAGGCGATCGGGTCGATCACCCAGCGGAACTCGTCCTTGCCTGCCGGCAACCGCGCCAGGCTGTAGCCAGGCCAGGCATAGCCGCCCCACGGGGTCAGCGCCACGGCGTCCATCGTCGTGCCGCTGGCGTCGCGCGCCTGCAGCAGCAGCTCGGAGGTGGGCGGTGCGGCCAGCGGCACGAAATCCAGCGGCCCCGGCGTCGGCGAGACCTCGAAGCCGATCGCCGCATCGCGCTGGCTGAACGCCACCGGCGACACCGCGCGGTACGGCCCCACCCGACGCACCAGCCCGAAGGTGTCGCGCACCGTGTTGGCGTCACCCACCCCGGGCCAGCCCAGCGCCACCACGCGGGTGCCGTCGGCGATGGCCTGGCGCAGCAGCTTGGCTGTGGCCGGGCGAGGCTTGTCGTTGGTGAAGGTGGTGACGATGCCGGCCAGCGGCCCGAGTGCGGCCAGCGACGGCAGCGGTTCCTCGTCCGGGTTGATGAACAGCGGCACCAGCCCGAGGTAGTACGCCGGCGTGGCGAAGAAGCGCAGAGCGTCCGAGGACGGCATCTCGGTCGAGTCCTTGCCAACCTCCGCGTCGTGCAGGATCAGCAGCCGGCGTGGCAGCACCTCGATCGCGCCCAGTCCGAGTGTGTCCAGGTCCGGCGTCGTCACCCAGGGGATGAAGCCGTGCGACTGGATGCGCTGGGCCGTCTCGCGGGCCAGCGCACGCTCCTGCGGGGCGACATAGTCGATGGCCAGCACCGGGCGCTGGTGGCGGGTCCGCACCTGGTCGAGCTGGCCGAGCAGCCAGGCGCGATCGGCTTCGGGCACGGCCTGGTAGCGGCGGTTCTTCTGGTCCCAGCCGCGGTAGAGCGACTCGGCGGCGACCATGTCGGCCTCCTGCGCGAGCTGCGGCAGGATCTCGAAGCCGCGGTTGAAGATCAGCTTCGCCTGGGGAAACGCGGCCTTGAGCGCCTTGACCGTCCGCACCAGGCCGGCTTCCTGCGCGGCGCGCTCCTCGGGGGTCTTGGCGGCCAGCTGGTAGGAGTCCAGCGTGTCGAGGAAGAAGCCGCGGTAGCCCTTGTCCCATTGCGGACGGGCCACGTTCTCGACGAACCAGGCCGGCCATTCCGGTGTGCGCTGGTCGACCACGGCGCTGTTCCAGGCGTCATTGCGGCCGATCAGCCAGGTGGCCGGGATCGTGGCGTGGAGCGGATGCTCGCGGTGGACTTCGCCCACCGACAGGTAGGCCAGGAAGCGCGTGTTGGGGGCTGCCTGCGCGCGCGCGGCGATGTCGCCGTGGTGACCGGGTTCGAGCACCACCCAGTCGAAGGCGGACAGGGCGTTCCAGGGCGGTCTGGCGCCGTAGTGCAGGGCCACGCTGGGGCCGGTCGGTGTGGCCGCCTGCACCACGGGATGGGCCAGGCCGAACAGGCTGGCGATGGCCAGCAGGCCCGCCATCCACAACCGGCGCAAGCCGGCGAACAGCCGAACTTCCCGCCCTCCATGCCAGACTGTGCGCTTCACCGGACTCAATCCTCAAAAATTGGTATTTTTGTGCTCGAACAAAAAGTCAAGGTGATTTTTCTCACCATCAACTAATGTTCCATAACAAGTGCTACCAAATATTGGTGGCGCATTACGGCCCGGATCTGAAAATGTTCAATTCAGGTTCCGGTCGTGCCCGCGCGGGCTTCGCCCTGTGCCGCGGACACCAGCTCATCCAGGATGCCGCAATGCCCGGTGTGGTCGTGGGGGCCTGAGCAGCGCGCGCGCAGTTGCAGAAGCTGTTTCTCCAGCACCCGCATGCTCTTGAGCCGCGCCCGCACACGCGCCAGCTGCTCGTCGACCAGCCGGTCCACGTCGCGGCAGTCGGCCAGCGGTGCGTCCACGAAGCTGAGCAGCCGCTGCACATCGGCCAGCGGCATGTCCAGCGCCCGGCAGTGACGGATGAACGACAGGCGCTCCAGGTGCTCGGCCGCGTAGTCGCGGTAGCCGTTGTCGCGCCGGGCCGGCGCAGGCAGCAGGCCCTGCTTTTCGTAGTAGCGGATGGTCTCCACCTCCACGCCCGTGGCGCGGGCCAGTTCCTTGATCTGCATGGGAGTCCTTTCGTGGAGGCAAGTGTTTGTGTTGGCTTGTGTTGGCTTGTGTTGGCTTGCCTTGGGTTGACACTGTAGTGACTTTAGGGTTTCCAATGCAGAGGCACTGTTGTTGAAAGGAATGCCCCATGTCTGCCCATTGCTGTGACCACGACACCCCCAAGGCCGAGACCATCGTCCACCTGGCCCGCTACCGCCGCATCCTCTGGATCGCCTTGGTCGTCAACGCCGCGATGTTCCTCGTCGAGATCGGCGCCGGGTTGCGCGCGGGTTCGCTGTCACTGCTGGCCGATGCGGTCGATTTCGGGGGCGATGCGCTGAACTACGCGGTCTCGCTGGCCGTGCTCGCCTCGGCGCTGGCGTGGCGCGCACGCGCTGCGCTGCTGAAGGCGGCCAGCATGGTGGGCTTCGGCCTGTATGTGCTGGGCGCTGCGGTGTGGTCGCTGTGGCACGGCGAGGTGCCGCAGGCCATGACCATGGGTGCCGTGGCGTTGCTGGCGCTGCTGGCCAATGTGGCGGTGGCCTGGATGCTCTACGCCTTCCGCGAAGGCGACGCCAACATGCGCAGCGTGTGGCTGTGCTCGCGCAACGACGCCATCGGCAATGCGGCGGTGTTCATGGCCGCGCTGGGCGTGTTCGGTACCGGCTCGGCCTGGCCGGACCTGGCGGTGGCCAGCCTGATGGCGGCGCTGGCGCTGCACGGCGGCTGGACGGTGATGCGCCAGGCGCGCGCAGAACTGGGCGGCACCCCGGCCGGGGACGACCACCATGGCCATGCCCACTGACGAGTTGCCGGCATGAACCGAAGCTGGATCTGGCTCATGGCGGCCTGGTGCGTGGCGCTGGCGGCCACGCTCGGCGCGCTCTTCCTCGGTGAAGTCATGGGCATGACGCCCTGCCTGCTGTGCTGGTACCAGCGCATCTTCATGTTCCCGCTGGCGCTCATCCTGGGCATGTCCGTCTTTGCCGACGACCGGCGCGGCGCGGTGTACGCATTGCCACTGGCACTCGGGGGGACTGCGATGGCTGGCTACCATGGCGCGCTGATCGCTGGGTGGGTGCCCAAGTGGTGGGTGCCGTGTGGGGCTGGACCTTCGTGCAGCGAACAGCGCCTGGAAATCCTGGGGGGCGTCCAGATTCCGTGGCTGTCCCTGCTGGCCTTCGCTGCGATTGCCCTGCTGCTGTTGACCTACTTGAGAAAGACCCGCGCATGAACGCCAGAAAAATCACCGTCGTCGGCCTGCTGGCGCTGGTGGCCCTGTTCTTCTATCTGGGCATGAACGCCTACCAGTCGCGTGTGCAGACCGCGCAGGATGTGCAGGTCCGGGCCGAACAGACCCGGCTGGTGCGCATGCATTCGCCGGTGTTCGGTCCGCAGAATGCGCCCGTCACCATCGTCGAGTTTTTCGACCCGGCCTGCGAAACCTGCCGCGCGTTCTACCCCCTCGTGAAGAACCTGCTGGCCCGCTATCCCGACGATGTACGGCTCGTGATCCGGTATGCGCCGTTCCACCAGGGCTCGGACCAGGTGGTCAAGCTGCTGGAGGCGTCCCGGAGCCAGGGCCAGTACCAGACCGTGCTGGAAGCGGTGCTGGCCGCGCAGCCCACCTGGGCCGACCATGGCCAGCCCCGCATCGAGAACGCATTCCAGGCGGCCGAGCAGGCCGGGCTGGACCTCGACAAGGCGCGGCAGGCGATGGAGAAGCCCGGCCTGCAGGCGCTGTTGCAGCAGGACATGGACGACCTCACCGCGCTGCAGGTCACCAGGACGCCGACCTTCTTCGTCAACGGCCGCAGCCTGCCGAGTTTCGGGCCCGATCAGCTGTCCGCACTGGTGGCCGAAGAAGTGGCCAAGGCGAAGAAACAATGAAGCAGATCGCTCACCGGGCCGGCGCCGTTTCGTACAGCTCCAGCGGCAGCCCGTCCGGATCGGCGAAGAACACGAAGCGGTGCCCGGTGTACTCGTCGAGGCGGATGTCCTCCACCGCGATCCCCTCGGCCTCCAGTCGTGTTTTCCACGCCTGCACGTCGTCCACGGAGAACGCCAGGTGCCGCAGCCCGCAGGCCTCTGGTCGCGAGGGCCGCGGCGGCGGCGCGGGGAAGGAGAACAGCTCCAGCTGCGAGCCGTCCGGCAGCGCGAGGTCGAGCTTCCAGGAGTCGCGCGCCTCGCGGTAATGCTCCGCCAGCACGCGCAGGCCGAGCAGCGCGGTGTAGAAATGCCGCGAGCGGGCGTAGTCGGACGCGATGATCGCGGCGTGGTGGATGCGTAGCAGGTCCATGGCGGTGTTGCGGGTGGGGGATCGGTTGGACGTGGGACGGGCGCTAGACGAAGGCGATGTGCTGGCGCAGCGGCAGGGTGCGGATGCGCTGCCCGGTGGCCCGGAAGATCGCGTTGGCCAGCGCGGGCGCGGCCGGCGGTGTGCCGGGCTCGCCCACGCCGCGGAGGGGGCCGCCGCCCTCCAGCACCTGTACGCGGATGCGCGGCACCTGGGCCATGCGCAGCGTGTCGTACTGGTGGAAATTGCCCTGCTCGACCGCGCCCCCCGCGAAGGTGATCTCGCCGAACACCGCCGCGCTCAGCCCGAAGAGTGCGCCCGACTGCAGCTGGGCCTCGATGTTGCGCGGGTCCAGCGCGGTGCCCACGTCGGCGGCGATGCTGAGCTGGTCGATGCGGATGCCCTGCGGCGTGGCCGTGACCTCGACCACCTCGGCCACCGGCACACCGAACGAGAGGTGGAAGGCCAGTCCCCGACCGCGCCCTGCCTCCAGCGGTGTCTCCCAGTCGGAGAGCTTGGCCACCGCCTCCAGCACCGCGCGGGACGGCGCGTGGGTGAGCAGCGCGCGCCGCAGGGCCATCGGGTCCGCATCCGCCTGGTGGGCCAGCTCGTCGAGAAAACTCTCCAGGAAGAAGCCGTTGAACGAGTTGCCCACCGAACGCCATGAGCCCACCGGCACGCTCGCTGGCGTGCGGTAGGTGGTGGCGCGCCAGTGCGGCAAGGCGTAGGGCTGGTCGTGCAGGCCATCGGCGATCAGCTTGTCCGGGCCGGGTGGCGCCAGCCCGATGCGCCCGCCCTGCGACGCCAGCACCGAAGGACTCGCCACGCGCAGGTCCAGCGCCAGCACCGTGCCCGGTCCGGTGGCCCCGCGCAGGCGGGCGATGGCGGGCGGGCGGTAGCTGTCGTGGCCCATGTCCTCTTCGCGGCGCCAGGTGAGCTTGACCGGCTTGCCCGGCATGGCCATCGCCAGCCGCACCGCCTGCAGCACATAGTCCGACTCGGCCCTGCGCCCGAAGCCGCCGCCCATCGGCAGGGTGTGGACGTGGACCTGCGCGGCATCGAGACCGGCCACCTTGGCCGCCTGGTCGCGGGCCAGGGTGGGCACCTGGGTGCCGGTCCACAGGTCGAGCCGGCCACCTTGCAGCCAGGCCACGGCGTTCATCGGCTCCATCGTGGCGTGGGCGAGGTAGGGGACACGGTATTCGGCCTCCAGCGCCTGTCCGGCGGCCATCGCCTGGTCCACGTCACCGTCGTTGCGCCACTGCTTGTCCTCGTGCCTGGGGTCGAAGGAGGCGGCGACCGCGTCCATCAGCGCTGCGGTGGTCGGCGGGTAGACCGGGGCGCCCCAGGTGCACCGGACGGCCTGCGCCGCCTGGAATGCGCGCCAGGTGTTGTCGGCGACCACCCCGATGCCGCCGGGCAGCGCCACCACCTGCAGCACGCCGCGCATCGCCTTGGCCGCCGTGGCGTCGAAGGCGGTCAGCGGGGCGTCGAGGGCTGGGTTCATGCGCACGGTGGCGAACACCATGCCGGGCAGGCGCACGTCGATGCCGAAGGTGGCGGTGCCGGTGCATTTGCCCACCATGTCCACGCGCGGCATGGACTTGCCGAGGTAGCGCCACAGCGCGCGGGGCTTGAGCGGGAGCGCGTCCGGCAGGTCCACCCGGGCGGCGTCGGCGGCCAGTTCGGGGTAGGACAGGCGGCGGCCATCGGGCGCGACCACGGCACCGGAGGCGGTCTTCAGCGCGGACGCCGGCACGCCCAGCCGCTGCGCCGCCGCCGCCACCAGCGCGAAGCGCGCTGCCGCGCCGGCCAGGCGCATCTTGTCGAAGGCGTCCGGCAGGCTGGACGATCCGCCTGTTCCCTGCAGGCCGATGAACTTGGCCAGCACACCCATCGTGCCGCGCATCGCCTCGGCCGCGGCGCTGTGGTCGAGCACGCCAAAGGGCACCGCCTCCACCAGCATCGCCCGGTTGTAGTAGGCCGCGCCGGGCGGGCCGTGTTCGACGCGCAGATCGTCCCAATCGACATCCAGCTCCTCGGCGACCAGTGCGGCCAGCGTGGTGTGCACGCCCTGGCCCATCTCGGCGCGCGGCGTGATGACCGTGACACCCTGTGCGTCGATGCGCACATAGGGCGTGATCGCGTGGCTGCCCTCGGGCAATGTGTCCAGCAGCGGATTCGGGTGTGGCTGGCGGTAGCGCCAGACCCCGAAGGCTGCGCCGCCCAGCACGGCGACCGAGCCGATCAGGACGCCGCGGCGCGTGAGGGTGGCGAGCCGGCTCATGCGCGGGCGCCCTGCTGCAGACGCTGGGCCGCGTCGTGGACCGCGGCGCGGATGCGCGGGTAGGCGCCGCAGCGGCAGAGGTGGCCGGACAGGGCGGCGTCGATGTCGGCGTCGGTCGGCGCCGGGGTCTGCCGCAGCAGGGCCGCAGCCCCCATGATCTGGCCCGACTGGCAGTAGCCGCACTGTGCCACCTGGTGCGCGATCCAGGCTGCCTGCACTGCGTGCAGTGCCTCGGGCGTGCCCAGCCCCTCGATGGTCGTCACCTGGCCCGCCACGCTGCCCACCGGCGTCACGCAGGACCGCACCGCCGCCCCGTCGACATGGACCGTGCAGGCGCCGCACAGCGCCATGCCACAGCCGAACTTGGTGCCGGGCAGGTCCAGCACATCGCGCAGCACCCACAGCAGTGGCATGTCGGGTTCGAGGTCCAGCGTGTGGTGCTGGCCGTTGACGGTCAATTGCAAGGGCATGGGAGGCCTTTGGGGGGTGGTGAAGAACAGCTGCGCTGACCGCGCAGGCGTCAGGCCAGGGCGGGTGCCCGGTAGACCAGCACCTTCAGGGAGCGCTCGGCCGACACATCCGCGAAGGCCGGCGGATTCGGCAGGCGCTGCACCAGCGTCAGCTCGGGCGCCAGGGCCTGCATCGGCTCGGTGAGGAAGTCGGGGCCGAGTTCCGGCGCGTTCAGGCACAGCAGCGCGTGACCGCCGGGCGCGAGCAGGTCCGGCAGGCGCCGCATCAGCCGCGCGTAGTCCTTGCCCGCCACGAAGCTGCCCTTCTGGTAGCTGGGCGGATCGACGACGACGAGGTCGTAGGGGCCGCTGCGGTTGATCTTGCCCCAGGAGCTGAAGATGTCGTGCGGCAGGAAACTCGCGCCGTCGGCCACGCCGTTGAGGCGGTGGTTCTGCTGGCCGATGGCGAGCGCGCCGTGGCTCATGTCCACATTGACCACCTGGCGCGCCCCCGCCTGCAGCGCCACCACCGAAAACGCGCAGGTGTAGGCGAACAGGTTCAGCACCTTCAGGCGCGGCGTCTGCGCCGCCAGCGCCCGCACCCAGCGGCGCCCTTCCGCCATGTCAAGGAACAGGCCGTGGTTCTGGCCGCGCAGCACGTGGACGAGGTAGCGCGTGCCGTCCTCGCTCACCGCGTGTGGCTCGGGCACGCGGCCGGCCATCAGCCGCGTCTCGGCGCGGCCCGCGTGGCGCGTCTGGAAGACCCAGTTCAGCGGCTGTCCCGGCGCCAGTTCTGCCCAGCGGGCGGTGAGTGCCGTGCCAATGGTGGCCACTTCCTCGTCGGGCACCGGCTGGAAGCTGGTCAGCACCCAGACGGGTGGGTAGAAATCGAGCGTCCAGTGTTCGCAGCCGGCGTGCAGGCCGCCGCGGCCGTGGAAGAGGCGTGTGGCGTCGGTGGGCAAGGGCATCGACGCAAGGGTGTTGAGCAGGGGAGTCACGGGCGGATTCTGGCACCGGGTCTGCGAGACTGGCGGCCTCACCTGTCCACGAAGGCCCGCCCCATGCAGGACCAGCCCCACGACCTCATCGGCACCCCGGCGTTTGTCCCCGGCCGCCAGCGCGCGCAGCTCACCATCGCCGACCGCCACGGACGCCACCGCCGCGTCGTGCTGGAGACCGGGCACCTGATCGAGGCGCCGAACTGGTCGCCGGACGGGCAGTGGCTGCTGTTCAACAGCGAGGGCGCGCTGTTCCGGGTCCGCGCCGATGGCACTTCGGTGGCGCCGGAGCGCCTTGACACGGGCGCGCACGCCCCCGCCAACAACGACCATGTGCTCTCGCCGGACGGGCGCACGGTGTATGTCTCGACCGATGACGGGCGCCTGCTGGCCGTGCCGTTCGAGGGCGGCGTGCCGCGGCGGGTGTCCAGCGAGGCGCTGGTCGAGACGGGATTGCGCTACTACCTGCACGGCGTCTCGCCCGATGGCGCGCTGCTCGCGTACGTGGGCCTGCGTGCCTCTGCCGAGGGTCTCGGCTACGACTACAGCCTGTGCACCGTGCCCGCGCACGGGGGCGAAGACCGGGTGCTGCTGCGGCCGGGCGTGCCGGTCGATGGCCCGGAGTATTCGCCCGACGGCGCGTGGATCTACTTCAACGGCGAGATCGGCGCGCACACGCCCGGCCACTCGCAACTGTTCCGCATGCGCCCGGACGGCCAGGGCGTCGAGCAGCTGACCCACGACGCGCGCGTCAACTGGTTCCCGCACCTGTCACCGGACGGCCGCTGGATGCTCTACCTGAGCTACCCGCCCGGCACGCTCGGGCACCCGGCGAACCGGGCGGTCATCCTGCGCCTCGCGCCCGCCGAGGGCGGAGCGGCGACCGATCTGGTTCATCTGCTCGGCGGGCAGGGGACGCTCAACGTGAATGGATGGGCGCCGGACAGCGAGCGGTTTGCGTATGTGGCGTATCCGCCAAACAGCACCTGAACATGTCCATGGGCATGGGCGCCGTGGTCGCCACGGTAGCGACGCAATTCACCAGCGGCGGGCGGGGAGGATGTCAAGGATCGATCCTCACAGCGCCAAGTCGTACTCCACCGTCAACGGCGCATGGTCACTGAACCACTGCCCCTTGTAGATCGACGCTGACCGCGCCAGCGCCGCCAGCCCCGGCGTCGCGAGGTGGTAGTCGATCCGCCAGCCCACGTTCTTCGCGCGCGCCTGCCCGCGGTTGCTCCACCACGTATAGCAGGCGTCGGTCGTGTCGGGGTGCAGCCGCCGGTGGACATCGACCAGTCCGCCCTCGGCCGGGTCGAGCAGCCGCGTCATCCACGCCCGCTCCTCGGGCAGGAACCCCGAGTGCTTCAGGTTGCCCTTCCAGTTCTTCAGGTCGGCTTCCCGGTGCGCGATGTTGATGTCGCCCACCAGGATGAACTCGCGTTCGGCCTTCAGCGCCATCAAGTGCGGATAGATCGCGTCGATGAAGCGGAACTTGGCCTGCTGGCGTTCGTCGCCGGAGGAGCCGCTGGGGAAGTAGCAGCTGATGATCGACAGCCGACGCTCGGGCGTGTCGTGGCGGACTTCCACATAGCGGCCCTCGTCGTCGAACTCCGGGATGCCCAGGCCGGTGATGACCTCGGTCGGGGTGTGCCGGGTGTACATCCCTACCCCGGAATAGCCCTTTTTCTGCGCAAAATGAAAATGTCCATGCATGCCGTCCAGCACAGTGAGCGATGGGCTCAGATCCTGAGCCTGGGCTTTCACTTCCTGCACCCCCATACAATCGACCTGCACGGATTCGACCCACTCCAGCAGGCCCTTGCTGGCCGCTGAGCGGATGCCGTTGAGGTTGAGGCTGACCAGTCGCATCACCAGACCCTTTTGATCGTCAATCTTTCGTCCACGCAGATGACCCAAGACGCAAGCTCCCCCCGCACCGACGCTCTTGCCCAGGAATTCGTGGCCTTCGCGGTCGATGCCGGCGTGTTGCGCTTCGGCGAGTTCAAGACCAAGGCGGGGCGGCTGTCGCCCTACTTCTTCAATGCCGGTCTGTTCGATGACGGCGCCAAGCTGGGCCGTCTGGCGCAATTCTATGCACAGCGGCTGCTGGCCTCGGGCGTCGAGTTCGACATGCTCTTCGGCCCCGCCTACAAGGGCATCACGCTGGCCGCCGCCGTCTCGATCGAGCTGGCGCGCCTCGGCAAGAACGTGCCCTACGCCTACAACCGCAAGGAAGCCAAGGACCACGGCGAGGGCGGCACGCTGGTCGGCGCCCCGGTGCAGGGCCGCGTGCTCATCATCGACGACGTGATCTCGGCTGGCACCTCGGTGCGCGAGTCGATCGCCATGATCCGGGCGGCGGGCGCGACGCCGTGCGCGGTGACGATCGCGCTGGACCGCCAGGAAAAGGCCAGCGAACACGGCGTCGATGCGCCGCATTCCGCCGTGCAGTACGTGCAGCGCGAACTCGGGCTGTCGGTGGTGGCCATCGCCACGCTGACCGATCTGCTGGCGTATCTGCAGGGCCAGAGCGACCCGCGCCTGAGCAGCAGCCTGCCGGCGGTGCAGGCCTACCGCGAGCGCTACGGAGTCCAGCCGTGAACCCGGCCCGCGCGGCACAGACGGCGCTGGCCGGGTTGGCCGGGCTGGGCCTGCTGCCGGCTGCGCTGGCGGCCAACATCTACACCTGCGTCAACGCCAAGGGCCAGCGCATCACCTCGGACCGCCCGATCGCGGAATGCCTCGACCGTGCGCAGGAGCTGCGCAACTCGGATGGCTCCGTGCGCAAGGTGGTGCCACCGTCGATGACCGCGGAGGAGCGTGCGGCCCACGAGGATCGGCTGCGGCGGGAGATGGCCGCGGAGGCGATGCGCCGCGATGCGATCCGGCTGGACCGCAACCTGCTGGGCCGCTATCCCGACGAGGCCCGCCACCAGCGGGCCCGCCGCGCGGCGCTGGAGCCATTGAATACCGCCCTCTCCGCCACCGAACGCCGCCTCGCCGAGCTGGAGCATGAGCGCCGGCGGCTGCAGGACGAAGCCGAGTTCTACAAGGGCCGCGACCTGCCGCGCGAGCTGAAGATCAAGTTCGGCAACAACCAGGCCGCGCTGCAGGCCCAGCAGGACGCGGCCCAGAACCACCAGGCCGAGATCAACCGCATCAACGCCACCTACGACCAGGAGCTGGCGCGCCTGAAGCGGCTGTGGGCGGGGGCGGCGCCCGGTTCGGTCAGCCTGCCAGCTTCTGCTTCAGCAGCGCGTTGACCTGGGCCGGGTTGGCCTTGCCCTTGGTGGCCTTCATCGCCTGGCCGACCAGCGCGCCGAAGGCCTTTTCCTTGCCCGCCCGGTAGTCTTCGACTGACTTGGCGTTGGCGGCCAGCACCTCGTCGAGGATCTTCTCCAGCGCGCCGCTGTCGTTCATCTGCCGCAGGCCCTTGGCCTCGATCACGGCGTCCACGTCCGAGCCTTCGCCGGTCCATAGCGCCTCGAACACCTGGCGGGCGGCATTGTTCGAGAGGGTGCCGTCCTGGATGCGGCCGATCAGCGTGCCGAGGGTGGCGGGGGCCACCGGCGCCGAGGCGATGTCGCCGCCGTCGGTGTTCAGGCGCTTGCTGATCTCGCCCATGATCCAGTTGGCGACCAGCTTGGGCTGTCCGCAGACGGCGTGGGCCGCGTCGAAATAGGCAGCGGTGGCGCGGCTGGTGGTCATCATCGCGGCGTCGTAGGCGGGCAGCCCCAGCTCGCGCTGCAGACGGGCGGCCAGCGCGCCGGGCAGCTCGGGCATCTCGCTGCGCACGCGCTCCACCCACTCCGGCGCGATCACCAGCGGCGGCAGGTCCGGGTCGGGGAAATAGCGGTAGTCGTGTGCGTCTTCCTTGGTGCGCATCATCCGGGTCTCGCCGGTGTCCGGGTCGAACAGCACGGTGGCCTGCACGATCTCGACGCCGTCCTCGATCTGGTCGATCTGCCACTGGATCTCGTAGTCGATCGCCTGCTGCAGGAAGCGGAAGCTGTTGAGGTTCTTGATCTCGCGGCGGGTGCCGAAGGGCTGGCCCGGGCGGCGCACCGAGACGTTGGCGTCGCAGCGGAAGGAGCCCTCCTGCATGTTGCCGTCGCACATGCCCAGCCACACCACCAGCGTGTGCAGCGCCTTGGCGTACTCGACCGCCTGCTTCGACGAGCGCAGCTCCGGCTCGGTGACGATCTCCAGCAGCGGCGTGCCGGCGCGGTTCAGGTCGATGCCGGTCATGCCGTGCAGGTTTTCATGCACGGACTTGCCGGCGTCTTCCTCCAGGTGGGCGCGGGTCAGGTTGAGGCGGAACGGCTCGCCGTCGACGAAGAACTCGACCACGCCGCCCTGCACGACCGGGATCTCGTACTGGCTGATCTGGTAGCCCTTGGGCAGGTCGGGGTAGAAGTAGTTCTTGCGCGCGAAGATCGACATCGGCGCGATGGTCGCGTTCACGGCCAGCCCGAACTGGATCGCGCGCTCCACGGCGCCGCGGTTCATCACCGGCAGCACGCCGGGCAGCGCCAGGTCGACCGCGCAGGCTTGCGTGTTCGGCTCGGCGCCGAAGCGGGTCGAGGCGCCGGAGAAGATCTTCGACTGGGTCGAGAGCTGGGCGTGGGTCTCGAAGCCGATCACGACTTCGTAGCCGCGCACGAGGGGGGATGCGGTCATGGGGCGGTTTCTTCCGGACAGGCACCGCGAGGGGTGCAAAAGGCGAACGAAGGGAAATGCTACGGCATACCGGCCTTTCCCCGTTGGACAAGAGCGCTGGCATACACTTTGACCACCATGAAAACCGCCCGCATCGCCCTCGCCGCCGTGGCCATTGCCGCGCTCGCCATCGCTGCCACCTTCGCCGTGGGTGGCAAGGAGATGGCGCCCACTGTGCAGTACACGCTGCTCGACGGGACGAAGCACAGCAGCGATGCGCTGCGCGGCCAGGTGGTGCTGGTCAACTTCTGGGCGACGAGCTGCACGACCTGCGTCAAGGAAATGCCGCACCTGATCGAGACGCACCAGAAGTACAAGGACCGCGGCTTCGAGACGCTGTCGGTGGCGATGGCCTATGACCCGCCGGCCTACGTGGTGAACTTCGCCGAGACGCGCAAGCTGCCGTTCCGGGTGACGGTGGACAACACCGGCGAGATCGCCCGGCAGTTCGGCAAGGTCCAGCTCACGCCGACCACCTTCATCCTCAACAAGAAGGGCGAGATCGTCCAGCGCTACGTCGGTGAGCCGGACTTCGCGCAACTGCACGCCTTGCTGGAAAAGCTGCTGGCCGAAGCGGCGTAATCCCGCCCTTGTCGGTCTCCCGGCGGCGGCCTAGACTGCCGCCCCAACAAGGGGGAGACAGACATGTCCGACAAGAACACGCCAGAGGCTGGCAGCGCCGTGGTGCTGACGCTGCACGGGGGGAAATCCCTGGCGCCGAGCCTGCCCGCCTGCTTCACCGCTGCCCGCTCGCGCAGCAGCAGCACCGACAGCGCCGAGCCGCACGACCCGTTCCTCCCGCCCGGTTTCCTGATCCCGCGCCAGACCATCGCGCTGGGCCGCCGCACGCCGCAGCAGCGCGGCACCCCAGCGCCGACCGACACGGCCCCGACGCTGCATGTCGCACCCGACGAGCTGGTGGTCATCGAGCTGGCCCATGGCGGGCTGGTCATCACCCGTGGCGAGCGGCTGCACCCGCAGCACCTGTCCGAGGTGCTCCAGGCTGGCGGGGTGTCGCGTGGCGCGGTGTCGGACTGGGCGGGCGAGCAGATCCGCCGCATCTACACCGTCGCGCTGGGCGCCTTGCCTGCGGACGATCCGGTGGTGGAAGACCTCGGCGACAAGGTCGAGGACTGGCTGCTGGACAAGGTGGCCGCCCCGCTGGCGCGCAAGGGCGTCGCGGGGGTCGTCTGGGCGATCGAGCGGCGGCTGACCGGCCTGTGCGGACTGCGGCGCTGGCACCGGGACGGGATGCGCAACTGGTCCGACGAAGGGGTGGAACGCGGTCAGAAGCCGATGCTGGTGTTCCTCCACGATCTCGCCTCCGACACGCTGGGCAGCTTCGGCGCCCTGCAAGGCAGCGAGACGCTGGGCGCGCTGGAGCGGCAGTTCCCCGGCGGTGTCTACGGCTTCGAGCACCGCACGCTGTCGTGCAGCCCGGTCGTGAACGCCACCGAGCTGGTGAAGGCATTGCCGCAGGGCGCGCACGTCAGCCTCGTGACGCTGGGCCGGGGCGGGCTGGTGGGCGATCTGCTGTGTGTGACCGACTTCGCCAGCACAGGCCATCTGCCCGAGGCGCAGCGGGCCGAGCTGGACCGGCTCGCCGCCGTGCTGCGGGAGCGGAAGATCACCGTGCAACGCTACCTGCGCGTGGCGAGTCCGTCCGACGGCACGGCGCTGCTGGGCGAGTCGCTGGACCTGTTCCTCTCGGGCGTGCTGTCGGTGGTGGAATCGGGCGTGGGGCTGGTGGCCGATCCGCTGACGCAGACGGTCTGCTCGGCGTTCCAGCGCACCGTGCTGGAGATGGTGCGGCTGCGCGCCGACGCCAGCGCAATCCCCGGTCTGGCCGATCTGCTGCCCGATGGGCCGCTGGGCCGCTTCCTGCGCGATGCCTCGGTGCAGGCAGGGGTGCAGATGGCCGTCATCGCGGGTGATACCGACGACGACGACGGCTGGCGGCGCCGCATGGGGCTGTGGCTGCTGGACAAGGTGCTGATCGGCTCGCCGTACCACGACCTCGTGGTGGACACGCCTTCGATGCTGGGCGGGATCGCGGCCAAGGTCGAGCCTCCCGTGCGTGTCCGGCTGGATGCCCGCGAAGAGGTGAGCCACTTCCGCTACTTCCAGCATCCGTCGCATGTGCAGGCGCTGAAGGATTGGCTGTGTGCGCCGCGCGCGGAGGCGCTGGCGGCGTTGCCGGGGTTCGACACGCTGGAGGCCGTGCAGAAGAAGCTGCGACCGGCGGAACCCGGCGAAGCACCCGCCAGCGCCGCGCTCACGCGCCATGCGTCCAGCGCCGTCCAGTCTCCCCGTGCGGCGCGGACACGCCGTGCTCCGCGCAGCACCCTGCGCCGCAAGCTGGAGGTCTCCGTCCACGCCGCCGACCTGCGTTTCCGGCCGGGCGTGCTGATGGTCGGCCACTACGAGCAGGATCCGATCGCCGGTCCGCAGGCGGTGCTGGACCGCGAGCTGCTGCAGGGGCTGCTGGCCGAGCGCCACAGCCTGGGCCTGTATCCGGGGCCGATCGGCTCGGCGCTGGCGGTGCTGCCCGAAGGCGGTGGCACGCAGCGCGGCGCGGTCATCGTCGGCCTGGGGCGCTTCGAGAAACCGCTGACCCGCGACGGGCTGACCGAGGCGGTGATGGCCGGCGTGCTGCGCTACCTGCTGCAGGTGGGCGACTGCCACGGTCCGGCCGCGCAGGGGCTGGCATTGAACACGCTGCTGATCGGCACCAACTCGGCGTCGAGCCTGTCGATGGGTGCGTCGGTGGAGGCGCTGGTGCGCGGTGTGCTGGAGGCCAATGCGCGCTTCCATGACACGACGCGGCAGGATCTGCGCGTGGACACGCTGCGCATTGTCGAGCTGTACCTCGACACCGCCATCACCGCCACCTACGCGCTGAACGAGTCCGGCCGCCAGCAGACACTGCGCATGGCGGCGGCGCAGCTCGACACCCAGCTCGTGAGCATCCCGACACTTCGCCACGACGAAGGCGCTCGCCCGCGCCTGTTCGACGGTGCCGCTGCGGGTGGCAACTATTGGCCGCGCCTGATGGTCACGGACGCCCGCCGCAGCGAGGATGGCGCGGCGCAGGACGACCCACCGAAGCCAACGACCACCTCGACACAACCCACCGCCGTGGCCACACGGCTGCGCTACCTGCACCTCGGCCAGCGCGCCCGTATCGAGACGGTGGAGCATCAGCGCCAGCCGGGCTTGGTCGAGCAGCTCGTGCGCCAGCAGATCAAGGACAACCGCTGGAACCCGGACGCTGGCCGTGCGCTGTTCCAACTGATGGTGCCGCACGCCCTGAAGGACACGCTGCGCCACTTCCAGCAGCTGGTGGTGGTGGTCGATGCGCAGACCGCCAACATGCCCTGGGAGCTGGTGGCGGCGGACGATCCGGGGCGTGCTGGCGCGGCGCCGCGTGCGCTGGCGTTGTGCATCCCGCTGGTGCGACAACTGGTCACGGCCGAGTACCGCCAACAGCTGCGCCAGTCCACGGGCCGGGCGGCGCTGGTGATCGGCAATCCGGCGCTGGACGGGTTCAGCGAACACTTCGTGAACGAGAAGGACGATCCGCTCGGGCAGCCCCCAGATCTTGCGGGTGCCGCAGACGAGGCCGTCGCCGTGGCCGCCGTGCTGCAGGCGCATGGCCACGACGTGACCTTGCTGGCCGACGACGACCCGCCGACCCGCGCCGCCGACGTGCTGAAGGCGCTGTACCGCCAGCCGTGGCGCATCCTGCATGTGTGCGCGCACGGCGGATTCGCGCTGCGCACGGTGGACAAGGTGGAGCTGACGGGCGTGCTGCTGTCGGATGGTGCGGTGATCACCGCCGCCGAGATCGAGGCGATGGAGATGGTGCCGGAGCTGGTGTTCCTGAACTGCTGCCACCTCGGGCAGATGAGCGCGCCGGTGCGGGCAGGCAGCGTGCAGCGGCTGGCGGCGAGTCTCGCGCAGGAGCTGATCCGGGTGGGTGTGCGCTGCGTGGTGGTGGCGGGCTGGGCGGTGGGGGACTGGCCGGCGCAGCGGTTCGGTGAGGTCTTCTACGACAAGCTGCTCGGATCGGAAGGACTGGACTTCGGCCATGCGGTGTTCGAGGCGCGCAAGGCCGCGCAGGATGCGGCGCCGCAGGACATCACCTGGGGGGCGTACCAGGCGTATGGGGATCCGGGGTGGCGGGCGAATCCGCAGGGGTCGGGTGGCGGCCCGCGCCCCGACCACCGTTTCGTGACGCCGGACGAGCTGCTGGACAAGCTGGCGCAGTTGCGGGTGGAGGCGACGCAGCTGGCCAAGCGCCATGCCAGCACGGCGGCTGACCAGCGGGCGCAATGGGTGCGGATCGACGCCTTGCTGACCGAGCGGTGTCCTGAAGGCCACGACTGGCTGACCCAACCTGCAGTGCAGGCGGCTGTCGGATCCGCCTGGTACGGTCTGTCCAACTTCGAGGAGGCCATTGTGCTGCTCAAGCAGGCCATTCAGGGCGAGCAGAAGAAAGGGACCGTGCCGATCCGCGCGATCGAGTTGCTGTCCAACGCGCTGACACGCAACGCCCAAGTCAGTGCAGACACCGGCTTGCTGGACAAGGCGGAGGAACAGCTGCAGGAGGCGCTGCAGTGGCTTGTGCGGCTGGACCAGCTGGCGGGTTTGACGACCAGCGAACGCCATTCACTGCGGGGCAGCGCGCACAAGCGCCGGGCCGATGTGCTGGCCCGGCGCTGGGCAGTGGCCAAGGCCAGCAAGGTGCGCCGCCCGCGGCTGATGCGCACGCTAGGTGAACTGCGTGAGGCGGTGGAGGCGGCCATCGCTTCCTATGAGGCCAGCGGCACAGGCCCTTATCCCCAGCTCAATGCACTGGCGTTGCAGGCACTGATTTGCACAGACACCGAAGCCGACGGGCTGATCGAGCGCGCCCGCCGTTGCGGTGCCGAGGCACAGACCAAGGCCAATGCCCAAGGTGCGGAGATCTGGGACCGTCTGATGCCTGCGGAAGCCGAGCTGGTGGCGTGGCTGCTGATGCCCGACGCCAGTGCTGAGGCCGTCGCACAAGCCAGGAAGACACGGGCGACGTACAGCGCAGTGCTGGAGCACCACGTTCTCAATCCTGTGGAACGTGACTCGGTGCTCAGCCAGCTGGATCTGCTGATGCGGCTGGCACAGGCATTCACGCGCCCGTTGGCAGAACGCTTGAAGGTGGTACATGAGTGGGTGGTCTGTGGTGTAAAACACGGTGGCGCACCCTGTCCACGGTGACCGCCACGGCCTGAAGGAGAACCTGCCATGTCCACAGCCCCCCGCACGACTGTCGATGTCGAGACTGCCGAGGCCAGCACCCTGGTCGATCTGCTGCTGTCGCACCGCGCCGTGAAGGACCACGCGGCGATGGTCGATCTGGTGGCGCGCCTGCCCGAGCCTGTCGCGCAGACCCGCCTGGTGCAGGAGCAACTCGGCTTCGCGCTCAACCGACTGGGCCGCCGCGACGAGGCCGAGGCGGTGCTGCAGGCCGTCATCGCCCGCCACGGACCCAGCGGCGAATCGAACGGGTTGCTGGGCCGCATCTACAAGGACCGCTGGGAAGGGGCCGTGCAGGCGGGTGACGCGGGCGCCGCACGGTGGTGGCTCGACCAGGCCATCGCCACCTACCTGCAAGGCTTCGAAGCGGACTGGCGCGACGCCTACCCCGGCGTCAACGCCGTCACGCTGATGGAATTGACCACGCCACCTGACCCGCGCCGGCTGACGCTGCTGCCGGTGGTGGCGTATGCGGTTGAGCGGCGCATCGCGGCGGGCGCACCCGACTACTGGGACCACGCGACATTGCTGGAGCTGGCCGTTCTGCGCGACGATGAAGCCGCTGCCGCCCGGCACCTGGCCGACGCGCTGGCCGCGGTACGCGAGCCATGGGAGCCGCAGACCACGGCGCGCAATCTGGGGCTGATCCGCGCCGCACGGGCTGCACGAGGCCTGGTGCAGGACTGGCTCGACGCGGCCGAAGCCGCGCTGCGCCGTTAGCCTTTCAGCGCCCCGAACACCGACTGCAGGATCTTGCTCCCCGTCCCGATCGGATCCTGCCGTATCTTCTTCTCTTCTTCGCCGATCATCAGGTAAAGCCCGTCCAGCGCCTTGGCCGTCACGTACTGCTGGATGCTGGCCTGCTGGTCGTTGACCAGGCCGAGCGCCTTGGCCTTGCTGGCGATGGCGTTGTACTTCTGGGCCAGCGCGACCTTCTCGGTCGCCGTGGTGACGATCGGCAGGAACTTCTCGCCCATCGGCGTGCGGGTCTTGTCGGCGAAGAAGTCGGTCACCGAGGTCTCGCCGCCGCGCAGGATCTGCGCGGCGTCCTGCACCGACATCGACTTCACCGCGTTCACCAGCAGCGGCTTGGCGGCGGGCACGGCCTGTTCGGCGGCCCGGTTCATCGCGGTTTCCAGCGCGTCGATCTTCGCGCCCTGGCCGAAGGTGCGCAGCAGCTTGGCGCCTTGCTGCAGCCACTCCGGCAGCGCGATGCGCACCAGCGGGTTGTTCAGGTAACCGCCGTCGCGCCCCAGCAGGCTCACCGCCGAGCCAGCGCCCCGCTCCAGCGCCGCCCGCAGGCCCTGCGTCGCGTCCAGTTCGCTCAGCGCCCAGCCGGGCAAGGCGGCGGTACCACCGAGCAGGAAGGCTGCGTGTTGCAGCACGCGCCGGCGGGGCAGATCAGGGGTGTGCGTGGTGTGAGAGATGTTCATTCGGGTCTCCTGTTCAGTACCTTGGCCACCGGATTCGGCCGCAACCGGAACGCATCCGGCATCCCCGAGCCCAGCAGCGGCCGCAGGTACATCCGGAACGCATCGGTCACGTCGGTGCCGCTGGCGCTGAGGAACGCGTCCTCCATCGTGCGCGTCTTGCCGGCGACGGCCTCCAGCGGCAGCAGCTCGTAGTCGGCCGCGTAGTAGCCCGCGCGCTTGATCGCCACCGAGCCATCGCGCCCGCCCCACATCGCGAACTGCACCGCCTTCTCGCCGACCTCACGCGCCTCGCGCTGGTCCACGTCGCTGACGCAGCCGATGAAGCTGCGCTGCAGGTAGCCGAAGGTGTCGCCGCGCACGCGCTTGATGCCGAGCTTGCGCTTGATCTCCTCGCACAGCAGGTCCGCCAGCGCCCCGGTGCCGGAGAGCTGCACATTGCCGTGGGCGTCGAACTCCATGTCCTTGGCCAGTGTGGTGATGACGGGCGTGCCAGCGGCGTCGTGGATGCCTTCGCTGACGGCGATGACGCAGCGGCCGAGGCGGGTGTACGTGGCCTTCACGTCCGCCAGGAACTTCTCGAGGTCGAAGGTGCGCTCCGGCACATAGATCAGGTGCGGGCCGTCGTCGTCGAACTTCTTGCCCAGCGCCGAGGCGGCGGTGAGGAAGCCGGCATGGCGGCCCATCACGACACCGACGTAGACGCCGGGCAGCGCCGCGTTGTCCAGGTTCGCCCCGGCGAAGGCCTGCGCGACAAAGCGCGCCGCGCTGGGGAAGCCGGGCGTGTGGTCGTTGCCGACCAGGTCGTTGTCGATGGTCTTGGGGATGTGGACGCAGCGCAGGTCGTAGCGCGCCGTCTGCGCCTGCTCGCTGACGATGCGCACGGTGTCGGACGAGTCGTTGCCGCCGATGTAGAAGAACTGGCCGATCTGGTGCGCCTGCAGCACCTTGAAGATCTCGCGGCAGTAGGCCTCGTCGGGCTTGTCGCGGGTCGAGCCGAGCGCGGACGAGGGGGTCGCGGCGACGAGTTCCAGGTTGTGGCTGGTCTCCTGTGTCAGGTCGACCAGGTCCTCATTGACAATGCCGCGCACGCCGTGGCGCGCGCCGTAGACACACTCCACGCCGCGGTGCCGCCGCGCTTCCAGCACGACGCCGACGAGCGACTGGTTGATGACGGCGGTCGGGCCGCCCCCTTGGGCGACCAGGATCTTGGCGGGATTCATGCAGCGGTTCTCCGGGGTGTCGGGGGTGGCAGGGCCGGGCGGGCATCGGGTCGGGAACATCCTACGCCGACTCAGCTTCTATTCACATCCGGCTGCTTTACTCGCCTCCCCATGCACCTTCTCGACCGATTCCGACACCGCCTTGCGCCCATGCCCCGTGAAGGGGTGCTGCTGGCGGTGAGCCTGCTGTGGGCCTTGACCTGCCACCAGCCCTTCTTCACGGCCGCTCTGCAGGGGCGCGACTGGGGTGCGCCCGATACCTGGGGATTCGCGGCGGCACTGTTCACGGGGCTGCTGGCGCTGAACTTCATCGTGCTGGGGCTGCTGTGCCACGGGCGGCTGTTCAAGCCCATGCTGGCGCTGCTGCTGGTGGTGGCGGCCGGGGCGACCCATTTCATGCAGGCCTTCGGGGTCTACCTCGATCCGTCGATGCTGCGCAATGCATTGCGCACCGATGTGGGTGAGGCCCGCGAGCTGCTGAGCCTCGGGTTTGCCGGGCAGCTGCTGCTGCAGGCGGTGCTGCCGATCGCGCTGCTGTGGGGCCTGCGCCTGCGCGAGCGCAGTCTCGGGCGGGCATTCGGGCTGCGGCTGCTGTGGGTGGTCGGCGGGATGCTGGTGCTGGTGGGCACGCTGCTGGCGGTGTTCCAGCCCTTTGCCTCGCTGATGCGCAACCACAAGGAAATCCGCTACCTGGTCACGCCGACCAATGTGCTCTGGTCGGTGGGCAGCGTGGTGGCGCAGGATCTGAAAGGCGCCGCCAAGCCGCGCCAGCCGATCGGCCTGGACGCCCAGCCAGGGCCGCAGATGCAGGCGCGCACGCGGCCGACGGTGCTGGTCGTCGTGGTCGGCGAGACGGCGCGGGCGGCGAACTGGGGCCTGAGCGGCTATGCACGCCAGACGACGCCCGAACTCGCGAAGATCCCCACGCTGGTCAACTTCCGCCAGGTGACGAGCTGCGGCACGAACACCGAGGTGTCGGTGCCGTGCATGTTCGCCCCGGTCGGTCGGCGCGATTACGACGAGGCGACGATCCGGGGGAGCGAGTCGCTGCTGCATGTGCTGCACCGCGCGGGCGTGGGCGTGCTGTGGCGTGACAACCAGTCCGGCTGCAAGGGCGTGTGCGAAGGGCTGCCGAGCGAGGACGTGCTGCAGCAGAACCCGCCCGGCCTGTGCGCCGACGGGCGTTGTCTGGATGAGGGGCTGCTGCACGGCCTGGATGAGCGGCTGGCGCAGGCCAAGGGCACGCAGGTGCTGGTGCTGCACCAGCTCGGCAACCACGGCCCGTCCTATTTCCGCCGCTACCCGGACGCCTTCGCGAAGTTCCAGCCCGCCTGCATGAAGGACGACCTGCGCCAGTGCACCCAGGCCGAGATCGTCAATGCCTACGACAACGCGCTGCTGTACACCGACCATGTGCTGGCGCGGCTGATCGGGCAGCTGCAGGCGCGGGCGGCGACGGTGGACAGTGCGGTGCTGTACGTCTCTGACCACGGCGAGTCGCTGGGCGAGTCCAATCTCTTCCTGCACGGGCTGCCCTACGCCATCGCGCCGGACGTGCAGAAGCAGGTGCCGATGGTGATGTGGTTCTCCACAGGCCTGACGCAGTCCGCGCGCCTGGACACCGAATGCCTGCGCCGCCGCGCCGCGCAGCCGGCGGCACACGACCACCTGTTCCACACCGTGCTCGGTCTGGCCGATGTGCGCACCGCGCTCTACGCGCCGGAGTGGGATCTGCTGCGTGGCTGTCGCCAGCCGGCGCCATGAACTCCTGGCGCCGCGATCTGGCCTGGCTGGCAGCGGGCCTGCTGCTGCTGGTCGGCTGGGATCTGACGGGTGCGGATCTGGCGGTGGCGCGCTGGTTCGGCTCTCCGAGCGGCTTTGCGCTGCGCACGGTCTGGTGGACCAGCGGCTTGCTGCACGGCGGTGGGCGCTGGCTGGCGTGGGCCATGCTGCTGGTGCTGGTGGTGGGCGTCTGGCGGCCCCTGCCGGTGTTCAACCCGCTGACGCGGCGTGAGCGGACCGGCTGGGTGCTGGTGACGCTGGCGGCGGTGCTGCTGGTGCCGGCGATCAAGCGGGTGAGCCTGACGAGCTGCCCATGGGATCTGGCCGAGTTCGGGGGGCTGGCGCAGTACGTTTCGCACTGGCGCTGGGGTGTGGGCGATGGCGGACCGGGGCACTGTTTCCCGTCCGGCCATGCGGCGGGGGCGTTTGCGTTCCTGAGCGGGTACTTCGTGCTGCGGCCCGGGCATCCCGGACTGGCCCGCCGCTGGCTGGTCGGGGTGCTGCTGCTGGGCAGCGTGTTCGGTCTGGCGCAACTGGTGCGCGGCGCGCACTTTCCGAGCCACACATTCTGGACGGCGTGGTTCTGCTGGGTGATCTGCTGGGCAGGACAGGGACTCTGGCGGGCCACTGCGCCCGACTTACCGCGGTAAGCCGCTCGGTCGTCCCGTCTGCCGGGGGGTAAGGCTCCACCGCTGCGCCCGCCGGGGCAGGGGAGGGCGGCTTCCGGATGTGAGCGCATGCTTTGCGCGGATGGCCCGTCATGGAGGGTTCCCTGTCGGGCATGGCCCCGGTTCCGAGGCGTTTCCGCTGGGGGCGGACGTGGCGAAGCCGGCGTCTCCTTGCGGAGGCACCGGCTGCGGTCGGTCGCGGCAGTGGGCGTGGCCGGGGGATCGACCCCGGGCGGCTCCCGGCCGCGGAGACGCCGCAACGGCCGCTGACACTGGCGCGCGCGGCTGGGCTGCGGGGTGCTGGCCGTGGTGCCGGTGACCGTGTGGTCGATGGCCCGCGCCCGGGCCCGCGCTGGTGCCGACGCGAATGCCCACGGCGCACACCCTGGCCGCAGCAGGGCGGCCAGGGGTGTGCACAGCAGCAGGCGGAACAGCAGGGCGATGAACATCGGCGTGGCAGGGGTGGCCCGTCGAGTGTGCCGGCGGCCGGCGGTGGGTGGTGGCCGGATGAAGCGGTGCTGAACAGCCCATCCTGTCGGATCGGAGCGGGCCGGGTTCCCCGCGGTACAGTCTCCCGATGGATGAATCCACCGCCCGACAAGTGCTGCTGATCCAGGCGTTCGAGACCGCCGGATCCGACCACCCGCTCTGGACCGCCGACGACCGCCGCTGGGCCACCCGCGTCGCGCTCGAAGGCGCCGATCCCGCTGCACGGGCCGACCGTTTCATCGCCGTCCGGGCCGATGCTGCGGTCCGCCGGCTCGCGCCCCGCGCAGCGCCCGTGGCCCACTGGCTGGCGCACCGGCTCTGGCACCGCCGCTGGGCCGTGGCTGCGCTGCTGCTGGGCGTCGTGCTGGGTTTCGTGGTCGACACGGTCGGGGCTGGCCACCGCGTCAACCTGCTCGGCACCGGGGTCTGGGGGCTGGTGGCGTGGAACCTGCTGGTCTATGTGCTGCTGGTGCTGCCGGTGCCGGATGGCTGGCTGCGCCGTGCGCTGTCCCGCCGGATGCTCGACCTGCGCGGCCTGCTGCGCGGCGCGCGCCAGGAACCGGTGTTCGAGCGTGTGGCGCAGACCTGGGCCGCTGCGAGTGCACCGCTGTCGCTGGCGCGGGCAGGGGTGCTGATGCACCTGGGGGCCGCGGGGCTGGCGCTGGGGGTCATCGGCGGGCTGTATCTGCGCGGGATCGGGCTCGACTACCGTGCCGGCTGGGCCAGCACGTTTCTCGATGCCGCCGCGGTGCACCAGGTGCTGGGCGCGCTCTACTGGCCCGCCCAGCAGGCGCTGCACGCGCTGCAGTGGCTGCCCTTCGTGGTGTCTCCCATCGCCTTGCCCGATCTGGCCGGGTTCGAGGCCCTGCGCCTGGTCGGTGGCGAGTCGCCTGCCGCCACCCCGGCCAGCAGCGCCGCTCCCTGGATCCACTTGCAGTCCCTCACGCTGGCGATGCTCGTGGTCGTGCCGCGGCTGGCGCTGGCGGCACTGGGCGGGCTGCGGGCGCTGTGGTGGTCGAAGCGTTTTCCGCTGCGGCTCGAAGGTGAGGCCTATTTCGACGACCTGCTGCGCCAGCAGCGCCGCGAGCAGGCGCGTGTCACGCTGCTGCCCTATGCGCAGGACGCCGCCTCGCCCGCCGAGCACGAGGCACTGCGCCAGTGGCTGCAGCCGCTGCTGGGCGAGACGCTGCAGTGGCAGGTGATGCCGGTGCGGCCCTACGGCAGCGAGGACGAGGTGGCGCTGCAGCAGTCGCTGGTGGGCCGGCCGACGCTGTTGCTGGCGCGCTTCGACCTGTCGGCGACCCCCGAATCCGAGGTCCACGGCCGCTGGCTGCGGGCGCTGCAGACCGCCACGCGCCAGGCCGGCGCGCCCAAGGGGGTGCTGGTGCTGGAAGAGGGCAGTTTCGTGCAGCGCTTCGGGCAGAGCGCGCCGGAGCGTGTGGCGCAGCGCAGGGCGGCCTGGCAGGCACTGGGGGGCGAGGTGGGCATGGCGGTGCTCTCGGTGCATGCGGGTGTGCCGGTGGAGCCGTCTGCGGCGGCGCTGCGGCGTCAGCTCGACGGAGCCGCCGCATGAGCCGCCGCGACAACACCCTCGCGCTGAGCCTGGTCTCGCACACCAACATCGGCAAGACCACGCTGGCGCGCACCCTGCTCGGCCGCGACATCGGCACCGTGCGCGATGCCACCCACGTCACCGACTTCGCCGACGAACACCGCATGGTCGAGACCCCGCAGGGCGAAACCCTGACGCTGTGGGACACCCCCGGCTTCGGCGACAGCGTGCGGCTGGCCAAGCGCATGAAACAGTCCGGCAACCCGGTCGGCTGGCTGCTGACCGAGGTCTGGGACCGCTGGCGCGACCGGGCGTTCTGGGCCAGCCAGATGGCGCTGCGCAATGTGCGCGACGAGGCGGACGTGGTGCTCTACCTCGTCAGTGCTGCGGAGTCGCCCGAGGCGGCGGGCTATGTGGCCCCCGAGATGGAGCTGCTGGCGTGGACGGGGCTGCCGGTGATCGTGCTGCTCAACCAGCTCGGCGCACCAGGACAGCCCGCGCAGGAGGCCGCCGAGATCGAGCGCTGGCGCACCCACCTCGCCGCGCAGAAACATGTGCGTGCCGTGCTGCCGCTGGACGCCTTCGCGCGCTGCTGGGTGCAGGAGCTGACCTTGCTGCAGGCCATCGAAGCCGCCCTGCCGCCTGAGCGCCAGCCGCTGATGGGCCGGCTGCGCGGCGTCTGGCAGGCGCAGCGGCTGGCCACCTTCGATGCCGCGATGCGCACGCTGGCCGACAGCCTGGCCCGCATCGCCCATGCCCGCGAGACGGTGCAGGAGGCCGGCTCGCTGCGTTCGGCGCTGCGGCAGGTGGGCAGTGCGCTGGGCCTGCGCCGCGACGAGGCCGATCCGCGCCAGCTGGCGCAGGAGGCGCTGCTGGCGCGGCTGGACAGCGAAGTGCGCAGCAGCACCAGCGATCTGCTGCACCTGCACGCGCTGGAGGGCCAGGCGGTGGCGGAGGACATCCTCGCCCGTGTCGGCAGCCAGTTCGACCGGCGCGAGCGGGTGGGAACGGGGGCCGCCGCGGTGGTGGGGGGCATGGTGTCGGGCGCGCTCACGGGGCTGGGGGCGGATCTGGCCACGGGCGGGTTGACGCTTGGTGGCGGGCTGATCGCCGGTGGTGTGCTGGGTGCGCTGGGTGCGCTGGGACTGGCGCATGGCGTCAATCTGGTGCGCGGGCTGGACGAGTCCTGGCTGGGCTGGCGTCCCGAGGCGCTGGATGCGGCGGTGGAGGCGGCGCTGCTGCGTTATCTGGCGGTGGCGCATTTCGGGCGCGGGCGCGGCCAGTGGGCGCAGACGGAGGCGCCGGCACAGTGGCGTGCGGTGGTGGCCGAGGCGCTGCTGTCGCAGCAGCCCGCACTGGCGGCGCTGTGGGCCGCACGGGCTGATGCCGCCACAGCCGACGAGGCCGCCACTGCGCGGGCCTTGCACGCCGTGCTGCTGCGCAGTGGTCGGCAGGTGCTGGCCGCGCTGTATCCCCAGGCCCCCGTGCCCGAGGCCGCGGACAGCATGTCGGTGCGGAGCGTGTCCGTGGCCGTGGCCGTGGCCGTTTCCTGAGCGGGGACTCAGGCGGCTAGGCTGCCGCCGGCTCGACCAGCGCGGCGGCGCTGCGTGGCACGGACACCGGCGGCAGCCCGTGGGCCAGCAGCATCGACGCCCGGAAGCGGTGGTGCCCGTGGCGGTGGCGTGCGCGGGTGCGGGCCGCATCGCCCAGGGTGTGACGCAGCGGTGCGGCTTCGACCAGCCGCGCGATGGCCGCGATCAGGTCGTTGTTGCGGTTGCACAGGTAGCCCGACAGCGCATGCACGATCAGCGCCCGGTAGGCCGGCACCTGGCGCCCCAGGCACGGCACACCGGACGCCATCGCCTCGGCCATGCCGCGTGCGTCCAGGCCGGTGGCATCCGGCGCCACGTAGACCCAGGCCCGGCGCAGGGCCTGCGCGCGGTCGGTGGCGTCCGCGCCGCGCAGCAGCGTGATCTGGGCCGCCTGCAGCATCTGCTGGACCGCGGGTGTCGCCTCGCCGATCCAGCCGAAGGTGAGCGCCGGGCGCAGGCCTGTCAGCATCACCGCGAGCTGCACGAAGGCCTGGGCGTAGACGAGGTCGCCGGGCTGGCCGGTGGTGACGATCAGCGGGGTCTCGGCTTCCGCGCGGGGGGTGTGGAAATAGACCGGGTCGATCGGCGCCGACAGACCCGTCGGCAGTCCGCGCCCCGTCGCGTCGAGCGCTTCGACCCGGTCGCGCTGCACCAGGAAGGCCGAACGGTCGAGCCCGCGCACGAGGCGGGCGGCCAGGGTCTCGTTGTCGAGGTGGAAGAACAGCGGGGCCTGCACGGACGAGCCGCGCAGCACATGGCGACCGAGCAGTCCGGCCGGCAGCCCGTGCAGATGGACCGCCAGTGCGGCTTCGCCCGTCAGCTCTTCGCGCAGGGCATTGGCCGCCAGCCGGATCGCGGGCAGGCCGGTCCGGGCCGTGCCGTCCTCGTGCAGCTGCACGCCGACCGGCAGCATCAGCCGCGCCTGCGGTGCGTCCCGCACGTCCATGAGCACGAGGCTCTGTGCCATGCCCGCGTCGGCCAGCGCCAGCATGGTGGGCCACAGCGTCTGTCCTCGGCCACCGGGCTGCAGGCGGCTGACGAGGTGGAGAACACGGCTGGTCATGGGCGGAATCACTTTCGGGGTTGCGGAGATCAGCGTGCGCCGCTGCCCAGCAGCACCACACGCAAGGTGTGGACGAGGATGCTCAGGCGCATGCGCACACTGTGCTTTTCGACAAAAACGCGGTCGAGTTCAACCCGTTCCTCGTAGGTGGTGTCGTTGCGGCCGCTGACCTGCCACAGCCCGGTCATGCCCGGGCGCACGCTCAGGTAGTGCCAGCGCACCTGGCCGTAGCGCGGCAGCTCCGCCAGCGTGATCGGCCGCGGCCCCACCAGACTCATCTCGCCGCGCAGCACGTTGAAGAGCTGCGGCAGCTCGTCCAGGCTGGTGCGGCGCAGGAAGTTGCCGATCGGGGTGATGCGCGGGTCGTTGAGCAGCTTGTGGTCGCGCTCCCATTCGGCACGTGCGTTGGCGTCTTTTGCGAGCAGATCGCGCAACATGGCTTCAGAGTCAAGGTACATGCTGCGGAACTTCAGGCAGCGGAAGAGCTTGCCGTGCTGACCGATGCGGTAGTGGCCGAACAGGATCGGTGCGCCGTCCTTGCGCCAGATCAGCAGCGCCACGACCAGGAACACGGGGCTGAACAACAGCAGCAGCACGGCCGCCATGGCCTGGTCCAGCCGCAGGTGCAGCCGCTCTGACAGGCGGGAGTGCTTGGGCTGGCGCTCCTGGCGGAAGCGCCGGGCCCCTGCCACGAAAGCGTTCAAGGAGGCCGGATCGGGCACGGATGCGTGTTTCTTTTCCATACAAAATCTTCCCAAAAGTTACGCATCAGGTCCAGGGTGCTGTTCTTTCATGCATTATTCCCGTGTTGCATCGCGACAAGATGAAGAACCATCGAATTGCATGTTTCTTCGTGCATTTGGCTTCATTGAGAGCACATTTCGAACGATAAATGGGTAGGCCCTGAAAAATTTCTCAGTGCCGGTGCGTATTTGTTACTTCGGGTGTCGAGCCCCCTTGCCTTGGTAGGGGCGGCCATGGGTGTTCTCCCGTGCCTGAAGGATGGCTTACCTGGGTGAAGCAGTCCCAAATTCACGTAAAGCGCCGGACATCCGGATCTCGTAAAGTTACAAACCGTAAGCAATAAAATCCATGTCACTCGCCCGATTCCTGTTGACGCTGAAGGCGCGCTGGCGCACTGCCTTGCTGGTGCTGGCCACCGTGATGGGGGTGACTGCGCTGGTCAGCGCACTGCTGCCCAAGCAGTACTCCGCCACCGCGATGGTGCTGGTGGACATCAAGTCGGCCGATCCGCTGGCGGTGTCGGCGCAGGCGCAGCAGTCGGGCCAGGCCGCGGCCTACATGGCGACCCAGGTGGACCTGATCCAGAGCGAGCGGGTGGCCCGTGCCGTGATGGCCGCCACCGGCATGACCCGCGACCCCAATGACGCCAACCGCCAGCTCTGGCGCAGCAAGACCGGGGGCGTCGGTGACTTCGAGGAATGGCTGGCCGCACGCATGAAGAACAAGCTGCAGGTGCGGCCGACCAAGGAGTCCGGCGTGATCTCGATCGGCTACACCGCCTCGGACCGCCAGACCGCCGCGCAGATCGCCAATGCCTATGTGCAGGCCTATGTGGACACCAGCCTGGCCTTGCGCCTGGAGCCGGCCCGCACCAGTTCCACGTTCTTCGACGAGCGCGCGGCCCAGCTGCGCACGGCACTGGAGGCCGCGCAGGCCCGGCTGTCGGAGTTCCAGCGCCAGCACGGACTGCTGACGATCGGCGGGGCGGAGGAGCGGGTCGATGTGGAGACGGCGCGGCTCAACGAGCTGTCGTCGCAGCTGGTGTCGCTGCAGGCGCAGACCGGCGAATCCGGCAGCCGCCAGTCGCAGGCACGCGCCAACCCGGAAAAATCACCCGAGGTCATCAACAACCCGGTCATCAGCGGTCTGTCGGCCGAACTGCTGCGCCAGGAGACGCGCCTGAACGAGATGAGCGCCCGTCTGGGTGACCGCCACCCCTCGATCGTCGAGCAGCGAGCGGCCGTGGCCCAGCTGCGCAGCCAGCTGGCCTCCGAGTCGCGCCGGGTGGCCGCCAGCCTGGGCATCAGCGACACCGTCAACCAGCAGCGCACGGCACAGGTGCGCACCGCGCTGGAGGCGCAGCGCACCAAGGTGCTCGAACTCACCACGCGCCGCGACGAGGCCCGCGTGCTGCAGAAGGACGTGCAGAACGCGCAGGCGGCCTTCGATGCCGTGACCGGCCGCAGCACGCAGAGCGCCACCGACAGCCAGGCGCGCATGAGCAATGTCTCGGTGCTGAAGGCCGCGTCGCCGCCGGCGCTGGCCGCGTCGCCGCAAATGGACGTGAACCTGGGGGTAGCAGCGCTGCTGGGCTCCGTGCTGGCGCTGGTGGTGGTGCTGGTGCAGGAGCAGCGCAACCGCCGTCTGCGCTGCGCCGACGACGTGCCAGAGCTGCTCGACCTGCCGCTGCTGGTGGAGATCCCTGCGCGTCGCGGGGCTGCGGTCTCGGTGGCGGGACTGTCGCTGCCCCTGCTCGGCCGCACTTCGCCCAAGTCGGGCCAATCGACGGGCCGCCTGCCGGCGTGAACATGCACATGAAGCGCGACTTCGAGCTCAGCCGGGTCTCCCCGATCGACGAGGCCCGTTTCACCGTCGAGCCTCAGCATGACTTGAGCCTGGGCGACATCCTGCGCCGGCAATGCCAGCTCGGCGACGCCGAGGTGGCCCGCATCGTGACGCTGCAGGCGGAGCGCGGGCTGCGGTTCGGCGATGCCGCCGTGGCGCTGCGTCTGGTGAAGCCGGACGATGTGGCGCAGGCGCTGGCACGCCAGTTCAACTACGCCTGCACCACCGCGCAAGTCGCCCCGCACCTGGCCGAACTGGCGGCCGCCATCGATCCGCACGGGGACAAGGCGGAGGTCTTCCGCGACCTGCGGGCCCAGATCATGCTGCGGCCGGGCGGGGCCGAGCCGGCCGCGCTGGCCGTTGTCAGCCCGGCGCCGGGCGACGGGCGCACCCACATCGCCGCCAACCTGGCCGTGGTGTTCAGCCAGATGGGCCAGCGCACGGTGCTGGTCGACGCCAATCTGCGCGCCCCGCGCCTGCACACGCTCTTCGATCTGGCTCCGCAGCCCGGCCTGAGCGCGATCCTGGCCGAGCGGCAGGTGTCGGGCGAGCTGGACCGCATCGAGGCGCTGCCGAACCTGCATGTGCTGCAGGTCGGTGCCCCGCCGCCCAACCCGCAGGAGCTGGTGCAGCGCGAGTCGTTTCGCGCCCTGCTGCGCGAGCTGACACGCAAGTTCGACCGCGTCATCGTCGACACCCCGGCCGCGCGCGGCGCCGCCGATGCGCGGGTGATCGCCAGCGCCTGCACCCAGGCGCTGGTCGTCGGCCGCCGCGACCACAGCACGGCGTCGGACCTGCGCGACCTGGTCAGCGCACTGCGGGCGCAGCAGGTCGACCTGGTCGGCGTGGTCATGAACGTGCGCTGATGGGCCGGCATGTCGACTGACCGTGACCGCGCCTCCACCGTGCGCAAGCTGATCGAGCTGGCGATGACCCATGTCGCCACGTTCGCGTTTCCGCTCGTCTTCGCGGTGATCTGCGGACGCACGCTGGGCATCCACGACTACGGCATCGTCTCCTTCTACGCCGCGCTGGCGGCATTTCTTGGCATGGTCATCGAGTTCGGCTTCGACTGGTACGGCATCCGCGAGGTGGCGCGCCACCAGAAGGATGCCGCCAGCGTCCACCGCATCCTGTGGAACATCACGGCGGCCAAGCTGCTGCTGTGCGCGGGCGTGATGGCGGTGGCGGGCGGGGCGCTGTGGCAGCTGCGGGCGCACGCCGAGTGGCCGCTGATGCTGGCCTCCAGCGCCTACCTGGTCGGCTTCGCCTTCGACGCGGGCTGGTATGTGCGGGCGCTGGAGCAGACGCGGCTGCTGCTGTTCATCACCTCGGGTGTGCGGCTGATCGGCATCGCGGTGCTGCTGACGGTGGTGCCGCGGGTGGCGACGATGGAGAGCGCGCTCGGCGTCTACGCGCTGGTGTCGCTGCTGACGAGCGGCGTGACCTGGTTCTTTCTGGCGCGCCACGGGCTGGTGCGGCGGGCGCCCATCGAGGGCCGCTACATCGGCGAGCTGCTGCGCAGCTCCTCGGCGATCGTGTTCG
Source organism: Sphaerotilus sp. (assembly GCF_034519685.1). GTDB lineage: Bacteria > Pseudomonadota > Gammaproteobacteria > Burkholderiales > Burkholderiaceae_C > Sphaerotilus. Next base: position 226,745 of record NZ_JAXHOF010000007.1, read on the forward strand.
GCAATGTCAATGGCGCCATGCTGACCAATGGCGGCATCGCGCTGCTCGGCCTGCACGCCGACCCAGCCACCGTGGGCGCCGCCAATCTCGCGCTGCGGGTGCGCATGGCGGGGCAGGCGGTGATGCTGCCGGTGCAGCAGCTCGGCTTCGTGCGCATCTCCGGACTGGCGTCGCGCACACCGCTGGCCGCCATGGCGCTGGGCAGCCGGCTGATGCTGGTGACGCTGGCCATCGGCACCCTGGTCAGCGTGGTCTGCATGGCCATGGCGCCGCTCATTTCCCGCTATGTGTTCAAGGCCGAGGTGCCGATCGCCGTGATGCTGATCCTGCTGCTGGCCTTCAGCATCCCGATCCAGGGCATGGCCAGCCTGTTCGGCATGCAGTCGCTGATCGCGCTGGGCCAGGAGCGCCGCTACGCGCTGATCCAGCTCGCCGCGACGCTGGCCTTCTGCGCCTGCCTGTTCCTGGTCGACCGGGGCAGCGCCTATGGCTGGGCGATCATCGGCGCCGAGACGACGGTGATGCTGCTGTCGGCGGCGGTGCTGATCCGGCTGCGCGGGGGGATGCGGGCATGAAGATCCAGACCCCTGTGGCCATGCCCATGCCCTGGTGGTGTTCGCCGGCGGGCATCGCGGTCGGCTTCCTGCTACCGCTGATGGTGCTGATCTCCTATGCGGGCGATCTGCCGCATCCGGCGCTGACGATCCGGGGCGTGGAGGCACTCAATGCCCATTACCTGCAGCTGGGGGCAATGATGATCCTGGCGATTGCGCTGGCCGGCTGGTTCGGTGCGCAGCTGCAGCTCGGGGCACCGCCCGTGGCACGCGACGTGCGCAGCTGGGACCGCGCCGCGCTGGGCATCGGCGGCCTGGCGACCGTCGCGTTCATCATCTGGTTCCGCGATTTCGTGTTCAACCCGGTGCTGCTGTTCCAGACGCTGACCGGCGAGTTCAAGCCCGACCGCAACACCATCGCCCTGACACCGGGCCTGACCTCGCTGGCCAACATGGGGCCGGTGTTCTTCTCTCTCTACGCCTACCGGCTCTTCGATAAGGGTGAGCAGGCACTGCCGCGGGCCATGCACGTGATGTTCGTGGTGCTGGGCCTGTTCACGCTGTTCCGGGTCTATGTCTGGACCGAGCGGCTGGCGCTGATCGAGCTGCTGGTGCCCTTCGGCCTGGCCTTCGGGCGCTGGACCGCGGCCCGCGTCGGCACCGGCTGGGCCTTGGCACGCTCGGTCGGCCCGTACGCGGCGATCCCAATGGTGATCCTGCTCTTCGGCGCCAGCGAGTATTTCCGTTCGTGGTCGTCCGACACCTACCAGGGCAAGATGGACTTCTGGGAATTCGCGATCGGCCGCTTCGCCAGCTACTACTACACCTCGCTGAACAACGGCGCCGGCCTGCTGGCCAACATGCCCTGGCCGACCTGGACCTTCGAGTTCACGCTGGAGTGGCTGCACCGCGCGCCCTTCGGCCTGGGCAAGCCGTTCTCGGATGCGGTCGGCTACACGGGGCCGCAGCTCGACTGGTACCTGGCCACCTACCAGGACGAGGAATTCAACAGCCCCTCCGGCATCTACAGCCCGCTGTCCGACATGGGGATCTACGGCGGCCTGGGCTACATGCTGGCCATCGGGCTGGTCAGCGGGCTGTGCTTCCGGGCCTACCGCGAGGGGCGGCTGGTCGGGGTGCTGTTCTACCCGATCTTCTTCATCACCTTCATGGAGATCTACCGCTACCCCTACCTCGGCGTGCCGCGGGCCTTCACCTGGACGCTGGGCATCGGGCTGGCGCTGCTGCTGGCCTCCACGGTGAAACCACTTCCTGCGCCGCGGCGAACCGCCAGCACCCCTTCCGAACACCCGGCGAGCTGATCCATGCATGACCCTTCGACCCGCCCCGCTCCCCGGCTGAGCATCGTCATCGACAACTACAACTACGAGCAGTTCGTGGCCCGCGCCATCGACTCCGCACTGGAGCAGACGGTGTCCGATCTGATCGAGGTGATCGTGGTCGACGACGGCTCGACCGACCGCTCGATGGCGGTGATCGCGGCCTATGCCGACCGGGTGCGCATCATCGACAAGCCCAATGGCGGACAGGCCTCGGCCTACAACGCGGGCTTCGCCGCGGCGCGTGGCCAGCTGGTGCTGTTTCTCGATGCCGACGACTGGATCTACCCGGATGCCGCGGCCGAGATCATTGCCGCCTGGGCGCCGGGCACCTCCAAGGTGCAGTTCCTGCTGGACATGGTGGACGGTGCCGGAGATCCGCTGCACCGCCAGGTGCCACGCGAGCTGCACGACGCCGAGGCGCCGCAGCTCATGCGCGACTGCGGCGCCTACGGCTCGCCCCCGGGCTCGGGCAATGCCTACGACCGCGACTACCTGCGCCAGGTGATGCCGCTGGACGAGTCCGCGTGGCGCACGGGGGCCGACTCGGTGCCGATCCTGCTCGCGCCGGCCTATGGACAGATCCGCTCCCTGCGGCGCGCGCTGGGCGCCTACCGCATCCACCGCGCGCTCGACGACGATGCGCTGGTCTTCAACAACTACTCCGGCAGCCTGCTGTCCGAATTCCTGCGCATCACGGCCGGCAAGCGGGCGGTGGCCGAGGGGCTGGACCGGCTGGGGGTTCCGCGGGCCGAACCGCTCGGACTGGCGCCCTGGGAGGCACGCACGATGGTGATGTGTGCCCGCTTCGGCGGGCCGCAGGCGCGGGTGGCGATGCAGCCGTCGCCGGGGGCGGTGGTGCGGCATGCGCTGCGCTCGGTGTGCCGCTGGCCGTACATCCCGCTGCGGCGCAAGCTGCAGATGGTGGTGTGGATGCTCGGCGTGACGGCCTTGCCGCTGTCGCTGGCGCACCGCCTGGCGCGCATGCACCGCCGTTCGGCCGGCCAGCCCGACCCCTCCGCCCATGCCGCCGCCGCACGGCTGGCGGCGATGAAGCTGCATGGCGCTGAGCCCGTGCCCCTGTCCAGCCCCGACCGACCATGCTGATCAACGCCCGTTTCCTCACCCGTCAGGCCACTGGCGTGGACCGCTTCGCCATCGAGTTGCTGCAGGCTGGCCTGCAGGCCGGCCTGCTGCCCGGCGCACAGGCGGTGGTGCCGGCCGAGGCCACGCTGGTGACGCCGGCGCCCAAGGGGCTGACGGTCCGCCATGCCGGTCGCCATGGCGGTCACCGCTGGGAGCAGTTCGAGCTGCCGGCGCTGGCCGAACAGGCGGGGGATCTGCCGCTGGTGAACCTGTGCAACACCGCGCCGCTGCGCCACCGCCGCCAGATCGCGGTGGTCCATGACGCTGCCGCCGTGGCCAATCCGCAGAACTACAGCTTCGCCTTCCGGCAGTGGTACCGCGTGATGATCGGCTCGCTGATGCGCCGCAGCCGTGTCGTCGCCACCGTCTCGCGCTTCAGCGCCGACGAGCTGACCCGCCATTTCGGTGCCCACCACCACGGCATCGAGGTCATCCCCGAAGGCGGCGAGCACATCCTGCGCCTGCCGGCCGATCCGACCGTGTTCGAGCGGCTGGAGCTGCGCGGCCGGCGCTATGTGCTGGCGGTGGGCAGCCAGTCGCTGAACAAGAACTTCGCGGCGGTGCTCAATGCGATGAGCCTGATCGACGACCCGGACGTGGTGCTGGTCGCCGCGGGCGGCGGCAACACGCGCATCTTCACCGACAGCGCCCTGCAGCATGAGCGCCTGCAGCGCACCGGCTACGTCAGCGACCAGCAGCTGCGCGCGCTCTACGAGGGCGCGGCGTGTTTCGTGTTCCCGTCGTTCTACGAAGGCTTCGGCCTGCCGCCGCTGGAGGCGATGTGCTGCGGCTGTCCGGTGATCGTGTCGGACCGGGCCTCGCTGCCCGAGGTCTGCGCCGATGCCGCCCTGTACTGCAACCCCGACGACCCCGCCACGCTGGCCGCCCAGCTGCGCCGCGTGCTGGGTTCGCCCGCCCTGTCGGACGAACTGCGCACCCGGGGTCACCAGCGCGCCGCACAGCTCACCTGGGACCGCGCCGCGCGCGAGTTCGCCGAGCTGATGGACCTGCATTTCGCCTGAGCCCAAGCCCAAGCCCGAGCCTGAGGAACCCATCCCATGCAAGCCCCCCTCCGTGTTGCCCTGGTGCATGAATGGCTGGTCAACCACGCCGGCAGCGAGAAAGTCGTCGAGGAGATCCTGAAGATCTATCCGCAGGCGGACCTGTTCTCGGTGGTCGACTTCCTGAAACCGCACGAGCGCGGTTTCCTGCAAGGCAAGGTCGCCAAGACCACCTTCGTGCAGCGCCTGCCGGGCGCCGAAAAACGCTTCCGCCACTACCTGCCGCTGATGCCGCTGGCGATGGAGCAGCACGACCTCTCGGGCTACGACCTGGTGCTGTCGTCCAGCCACGCCGTGGCCAAGGGCGTGCTGACCGGGCCGGACCAGCTGCATGTCTGCTACATCCATTCGCCGATCCGCTACGCCTGGGACATGCAGCACCAGTACCTGAAGGAATCGGGCATGGCCAGCGGGGTCAAGGGCACGGTGGCCAAGATGCTGCTGCACTACATGCGGCTGTGGGACGCCCGCACCGCAGCCGGCGTCGACCAGTTCCTGGCCAACTCGGCCTTCATCGGGCGCCGGGTGCGCAAGGTCTACCGACGGGATGCCGAGGTGATCCACCCGCCAGTGGACGTCGAGCGCTTCGCGCTGCGCACCGACAAGGAAGACTTCTACCTGACCGCCTCGCGCATGGTTCCGTACAAGCGCATGCCGATGATCGCCGAGGCCTTCTCGCGCATGCCCGACAAGCAGCTCATCGTCATCGGCGACGGGCCGGAGATGGACAAGGTGCGCGCCGCGGCCGGGCCGAACGTGCTGGTGCTCGGCTTCCTCGGCGACGCGGCGCTGGTCGACCACATGCAGCGCGCCAAGGCCTTCGTCTTCGCCGCCGAGGAAGACTTCGGCATCACCCCGGTCGAGGCCCAGGCCTGCGGCACGCCCGTGATCGCCTTCGGGCGCGGCGGCTCGCTGGAAACGGTGCGCGGGCGCGGCCACCCGGCGCAGCGCACAGGCGTGTTCTTCCAGGAGCAGACGCCCGAGGCGGTGATCGCCGCGGTCGAGGCCTTCGAGGCGCTGCCGGTGCCGATCCGCCCGGAGACCTGCCGCGCCCACGCCGAGCAGTTCGCGCCGGCGCTGTTCCGCCAGCGTTTCCAGGCGGCGGTGGAGCGGGCCTGGGGGCGCTTCCATGCCGAGGAGGCGCCCGAGCACCTGCCGGTGCTGTCGGATGTGCACCCTGCCGCGCAGGTGCCGATGCCGGTGCCGATCCGTGCGCCGGAGTTTCAGCCGAAACCGCCACCGCAGCCGCAGCCGCGCGCACAACCGCGCCCACAACCCAAGCCGAAACCTGTGCCGATGCCGATGCCGATGCCGGTGGCGATGCTGGAGACGCCGCTTGAACCGGCGACCGTGGCGATGCCGGTTCCCGAGACCTTCCCCCAGACCGCCTTTGCGCCGACTCCCCCAGTCGCCTCCGCCATGTCCCAGGCCAGTGCTTCCTCACCCCATCCCGCCTTCGAGCTGCCCACGGCCGATGCCCGTCCTGCGCCTGTCCCGGGTCCGCCCGCGGTGCTGCGCCCGATCGGCGAGATCATCCGCGCCAAGCGGCCGCTGTCGGACAGCGACATCGCGCACATCCTGCTCGTGCAGCGCCGCATGAAGCTGCGCTTCGGCGAAGCGGCGGTGGCGCTGGACCTGGTGACACAGGCCGATGTGCTGTGGGCGCTGTCGCAGCAGTTCAACTACCCGTACTCGCTCGATGGCCGCGGCCTGAGCGGCGCAGACCTGGTGGTGGCGGTCGAGCCGTATGGCGCGCAGGCCGAGGCCTTCCGTGACCTGCGCAGCAAGATCATGGCCAACGACGAAGCCCTGGGGCGCCAGCCGCTGGCGGTGGTCAGCCCCGACCGCGGCGACGGCCGCACCTATGTGGCGGCGAATCTGGCGGTGACCTTCAGCCAGCTCGGCGAGCGCACGGTGCTGGTGGACGGCAACCTGCGCGATCCGGGCGTGCACAAGCTCTTTGGCCTGAAGGAGCGCGCCAGCCTGAGCGACCTGCTCAACGGCCGCCGCCCCGCCAAGCCCTTCGACCGCTCGGCCGACCTGCCGGGCCTGTTCATCATGCAGGTGGGCGCGCCGCCGCCGAACCCGCTGGAGCTGCTGCAGCAGCCGATGTTCGGCATCCTGCTGCGCGAGCTGCAGCGCGAGTTCGACCGCGTCATCGTGGACACCCCGCCCGCCCGCCACACGGCGGACGCCCGCGTGATCGCCGCGATGTGCCGGCAATCGGTGCTGGTCGGCCGCCATGGCAAGACCGAGGCGCGCGTGATGAACCTGCTGGTGGACCGCCTGCGCCGCACCCAGGCGACGATCGCCGGCGTCGTGCTCAATGACCACTGAAGCGGCGGCAGTCGAGCTGCGCGCCGGGGGTTGTCTGCACCAGGCGACCGGCGCGGTGGTTCAGCACGCCGTAGCGGCTGTGCTCCACCGTGTTGCCCTGCAGCAGGAGGTCGCCCAGACCGGCCGCGCCGTCCGGCACCGCGTGGGTGTGGAGTTCGATGGCCGCGTGGCCGGTGGGCGCTGCCGTGACGCCCGCGCGCGCGGCGGGCGTCTGGATCTCGCGCAGCCGGTTGTTCTCGATGCGCACATCGTGCACGCCGTGGGTGCGCCAGTTGCCCTCCTGCGCGATCAGCACGCCGGCGGCCCGCGCAATGCCCGTCACCGTGTTGCCGCGCAGCGTGATGTGCGCGCCGCCCACGACCGTCAAGCCGCGGCCCCAGCGGGCGCCGTGCACGGTGTTGTCGGCAACCAGGATGTCGCGCACCACCGGCTCGTTGTCGTAGGACACGATGGAGATCAGGTCGTCGCCCGTGTCGTGCACCTGGTTGCCGAGCACGCGGCCGTGGCGGCTGCCGCCGGTGAGGTGGATGCCGTCGGCCAGGGTGTCGCGCACGGTGTTGCCGGCGATGGTGAAGTCGGTCGCGCCGTAGACCAGCATGCCCACCGAGCCCGCACCCGCGACGGTCACGCCGCGCACGACGTTGCCGCGCTGTGGGGTGGCGCCTTCGCGGTAGACGCTGATGCGCGCCTGCGCCGGCTCGCTGCGGCGCTGGTCGGGTGCCGCGGTGAGCGTCAGGCCGTAGAGGCGCACACCGTCGGCGCGCAGGCCGAGCGTGTGGTCGCGCGGGTCGGTGGCCTGCAGCGTGGCGCCCGGCCCCCACAGCGTCACGCCCGGCATGCTGACCAGCACGCTGCGCGCTTGCTGGTAGCGCCCTGGCGGAAACACCAGCCAGCCGCCTGGCTTGAGCGCCTTCAGCGCGCGGTCGATGGCCGCGTCGTCGGCGAGGTCGTCGTCGGCCACCGCCCCGAAGTCCGTCACCCGCAGTGCCCCCGCCGGCACCGCGGGCAGTGGAGCGAGCACAGCGCAGGCCTGCGCGCTGCCCACGCCCACGCCCATCCCCAAGGCCACCACCCATCCCCTGGAGACCCGCATGAGCGCTGAGCACCCCGACCGCACCGATCCACCCATCTACGTCACCCAGCCCTTTCTGCCGCCACTGGCGGAGTTCATGCCCTACCTGGAACAGATCTGGGACCGCAAGCACATCACCAACGGCGGTCCCTTCCACCAGCAGCTCGAAGCCGAACTGGCCGCCTACCTGGGCGTGCAGCACCTGGCGCTGTTCACCAACGGCACGCTCGGCCTGCTCACCGCGCTGCAGGCCCTGCGTGTCACCGGCGAAGTCATCACCACGCCGTATTCCTTCGCCGCCACCGCGCATTCGGTGCTGTGGAACGGCCTGAAGCCTGTCTTCGCCGATATCGACCCGCACACCTGCAATCTGGACCCCGACAGCATCGAGGCGGCCATCACCCCGCAGACCACGGCCATCATGCCGGTGCACTGCTACGGCCGGCCGTGTGATGTCGAGCGCATCCAGAGGATCGCCGACACCTATGGCCTGAAGGTGATCTACGACGCCGCGCATGCCTTCGGGGTGCAGTACAAGGGCCGCAGCCTGCTGAACTGGGGCGACCTGTCGGTGCTGAGCTTCCACGCCACCAAGGTGTATTCCACCATCGAAGGCGGCGCCATCATCTGTCCGGACGCCAAGACCAAGCAGCGCATCGACTACCTGAAGAACTTCGGCATCGCCGACGAGGTCACGGTGATGGCCGCCGGCATCAACGGCAAGATGAACGAGGTGCAGGCCGCCTTCGGGCTGATGCAGCTGCGCCATGTGGACGACTGCATCGCCCGCCGCGGCGAGATCGCCCGGCTCTACGCGCAGCAGCTCGCCGGCCTGCCCGGCATCCGCGTGCCGGACGAGGCCTTGCACACGGTGCCGAACCACTCGTATTTCCCCATCTTCATCGGCCCGGACCACCCGCTCAGCCGCGACGCCGTCTACGACCGCCTGCGCCAGCACGGCATCCATGCGCGCCGCTATTTCTATCCGCTGCTCAGCGACATGCCGATGTACCGCGGCCTGCCCTCGGCCGCCAAGGACCACCTGCCGGTCGCACACGAGATCGCTGCGCAGGTGCTGTGCCTGCCGATCTATCCGGCGCTGTCGGATGCGGACGTGCTGCGGGTGGTGGACGTGCTCCGCGGGGCGCTGGTGCACGCAGGGTGGCCGGCGCAGGCGGTGGCGCAGGATGGGGTGGCGGTGTCCGTGCTGGCTCCGGTGGGGGAGCCGGTCGTGGCGGGTGGTGCAGTCGGGCCGTGGGTCGAGCGGCGTTCGGGGGGCGAGCGGCGGGTCTGATCCCGCCGTTCACCGCCGCCAGAACTGCGGCGTGAACAGCACCAGCACCGCGAACAGCTCCAGCCGCCCCAGCAGCATCAGCGCGATCGTCACCCAGGTCTGGAAATCGGTCAGGCCCTGGAAGTTGCTGCTCGGGCCGATCATGTCGCCCAGGCCGGGGCCGAGGTTGTTGATGCTGGCCACCGCGGCAGTGAAGGCGGTGACGATGTCCAGTCCGGACAGCAGCAGCAGCATCGTGCCGACGATGGTCACCGCCCCGTAGACCAGCATGAAGGCCTGCACCGAGAACAGCACCTGCGGATCGACCGGCCGGCCGCCCAGCGAGACCGGGCGCACCGCACGCGGGTGCAGCAGCCGGGTGAACTCGCGCTGTGCCTGCAGCAGGAGCAGCAGCGAGCGGCGCAGCTTGATGCCGCCACCCGTCGAGCCGGCGCAGGTGACGAAGCCGCACAGGAACAGCAGCAGCACCGGCGCGAAGATCGGCCACTGGTTGTAGTCCTGTGTCGCGAAGCCGGTGGTGGTCGCCACCGAGATGACGTTGAAGGCGGTGTGGCGCAGCGCCAGCCAGGGATCGTCATAGACGCCGTTGGACATCAGGTAGGGCGTCAGCAGCAGCACGCAGGCCGCCATGAACCCGAGGAAGACACGCGCCTCCAGGTCGTACAGCAGTGCCAGCGGCGAGCCGCGCTGCCAGACGCGGAAGTACAGCGCGAAGTTCACCCCGGCCAGCAGCATGAAGACGATGGCCACGCTCTCGATGGCGGCCGAATCGAAGGCGGCGAAGCTGTTGTCGTAGGCGGCGAAGCCGCCGAGGGAAATCGTCGAGCACATGTGGATGAAGGCATCGACCCAGCTCATGCCGGCGGCGTGATAGGCCAGCGTGCACGCCACCGCCATCGTGAAGTACACCCCCCACAGTCCACGTGCCGTCTCGGCGATGCGCGGGGTGAGCTTGTCGTCCTTCATCGGGCCGGGGGTTTCGGTCTTGAAGACCTGGCTGCCACCCACGCCCAGCAGCGGCAGGATCGCCACCGCCAGCACGATGATGCCCATGCCGCCCAGGAACATCATGAAGCAGCGCCAGACGTTGATCGACACCGGCAGCTTATCCAGCCCGGTGAGCACCGTGGCGCCGGTCGTCGTCAGGCCGGACACCGCCTCGAAGTAGGCATCGGTCAGGCTCAGGCCGGGGATGTGCAGCAGCAGCGGGATCGCGCCGAACACCGGCAGCACCGTCCACACCAGCGTCACCAGCAGGAAGCCGTCGTGCGGCTGCAGTTCGCGGTCGAGGTGACGGCAATGCAGGAACATCCCCGCACCCATGGCGATGGTGATGGCCATCGACAGCGCGAAGCCCTCCTCGATGCCGTCGTGCAGGAAATGCGAGAAGCCCAGCGGCACCGCCATCGTCAGCCCGAACAGCATCAGCACGCCGCCGAGCACCTTGAACACCGGGTAGTAGTAGCGCATCGTGTGTCCTGTGCCCGGCTTCAGAAGAAGGTCACGCCGACCTGGAACAGCTTCTCCACCGCCCGCACCTGCCGCTTGTTGGGCAGGAAGACGATGACGTGGTCGTCGGTGTCGATCACCGTGTCGTGGTGGGCGATCAGCACTGCGTCGCCGCGCACGATCGCGCCGATCTGCACCCCCTCGGGCAGGCTGATCTGCTCGATGCGCCGACCGACCACCTTGGAGCTGCGCCGGTCGCCACGGGCGACGATTTCCATCGATTCCGCTGCGCCCTGGCGCATGCTGTGGACCGCCTCCACATCGCCCCGGCGCACGAAGGCCAGCAACTCGCCGATGACGGCCTGCTGCGGCGAGATCGCGATGTCGATCTGCGTGCCCTGGACCAGCTCGGTGTAGGCCCGCCGGTTGATGAGCACGATGGCACGGCGCACCCCGAGTCGCTTGGCCATCAGCCCGGCCAGGATGTTGTCCTCGTCGTCGCTGGTCAGCGCGATGAAGACGTCCATCTCGCCGACGTTTTCATCGGCCATCAGGTCTTCGTCGGTCGAGTCGCCTTGCAGCACCAGCACGTCGCTGCCGAGTTCGGCCGCCAGGTACTCGCAGCGGGCGCGGTCCACCTCGATCAGCTTGATCTCGTAGCGACCGCGCAGCGCACGCGCCAGGCGCAGCCCCACCTTGCCCCCGCCGGCGATCATCACGCGCCGCACCGGCTGCAGGCGCTCGCGCAGCGCCCGCAGCACGTCCGGGATGGCACTGGTGCGGGTCAGCACGAACGCTTCGTCGCCCACCTCGATGCGGGTGTCCCCGTCGGCGGTGACTGGCTGGTCCCCCCGGAAGAGCCCGACCATGCGCATGTCCAGACCAGGCACCAGTGTGGGGATCTCGTCCAGCCGATGGCCGGCCAGCCGCCCACCCGCGTGCACGCGCACCCCTGCCATCGTCACCCGCCCGCCCGCGAACTCGATGATGCGCAGCGCCTCGGGATACTCCACCAGCTTGCCCACATAGGTCGTCACCGATTGCTCGGGGCAGATCACATGGTCGACCGCGAACCCCCCGGACCGCGCCAGCAGCGGAGAGCCCTCGATGAACTCGGGCGAGCGCAGGCGGGCGATCGTGGTGGTGACGTTGAAGAGATCGTGCGCGACCTTGCACAAGGCCAGGTTGGTCTCGTCCATCGGTGCGCAGGCGATCAGCAGGTCGCAGTCCTCGGCGCCCGCCTCGCGCAGCACCGAGGGCTGGATGGCATTGCCGGCCACCCCGCGCAGGTCCAGACGCTCCTGGAGCTGGCGCAGGCGCTGCGGGTCGGTGTCGATGACGGTGATGTCGTTGCGCTCGGAGACCAGGCTTTCGGCGACGCTCGTGCCGACCCGGCCGGCGCCGATGATGAGGATGTTCATGGGGCGATTATGGAGACGCCCGGCGCTCATCTCCCCTGGGGTGCGTCAATGAGGCGTTGGTGTCGCAGGCGCCAGCCCACCCAGCCGGCCAGGATCAGCAGCAGCGCGTTGTCGGCCAGCCCGGAGACGAACTGCGCCCCCATCCGCACCTGAAAACCGCTGCGCTTCAGGGCCGGCTCAGGCGCTGATCAGCGGGGCGCCGGCTGCGGGCAGCGGCATGGGCGGTGTGCCCGCGTCGGTGGACAGCGCCTCGCGGCAGCGCACCGGCCGCAGCAGGCCCTGTGCGGGATCCTCGATCGCCCGCGTCATGATGAACGGCGCCTGCGAGCGCACGCCGCCGAAGATGGTCGCGAACGCCACGTCCGCTGCATCCCGCCCGGTGCCGAAGCGCACGAAGGCCATCGGGATCGCCGTGCCGGACGGGTCGAAGATGTACCAGCGGTCGCCCAGCCAGACCTCGACATAGGCGTGGAAATCCGGCGGACCGAGCGCGGGGTCGGCGCCGAAGTCGGTGCCGGTGGCGAAGCGCGCCGGGATGTTCAGCGCGCGGCACAGCGCGATCATCAGGTGCGCGAAGTCGCGGCAGACGCCGACGCGCTCGACCAGCGTGTCCAGCGCCGAGGTGGTCGAGGTGGACACGTTCGACGTGAAGCTCACCCGGCTGCGCACCCAGTCCACGATGGCCTGCACGCGCCCGTGTCCTTGCCACAGCGCACCAAATTCGTGCGCGGCCAGGCGCAGCAGGCGGTCGGACTGGCAGTAGCGGCTCGGGTAGATGTAGCCGATCACCTCGGGCGGCAGGCGGTAGACCGGCACCTCGGCGAGGTGGGCCGGCTCGGCGAAGTGGTGGGTGATGTCGATGGTGGCGGCGTAGGACAGCTTGAGCGGGCCGGGCAGGGCGCGCACGCGCATGTAGCGGGTACCGGTGGCCGCATCGGTGTGGATGTGCGGCACGACCGACTGGCTCAGCACCAGGCTCTCGGCGGAGACCTTCTGGCAAGCGGTCTGGGCGGCGTGGATGTTGAACACGAAGTCGGCGCCTTGGGCATCGATGTCGTAGTTCAGTTCGACTTGCAGTTCGATGCGGATCATGGGGCTACCTGAAGGATCTGAAGGGAAAGAAAGCGCATTGGATGCAGTATGCGTGCCTGGGTTTTCAACGGGATTTTTTCATATGCCGCTGTCCACTTATGGCGTGCTCAAGGGCACCGTGCTCGGTCACCTGCGCAACGCGGACGATGACCATTACCAGATGCTGGTCGATGCCGGCGGCGTGATGAACCGCATCGCGGTCAACGTCAAGTCATCGGCGCCGAACGCGCCCTCCACCGTGCTGTTCCAGACCGTGAGCGCGCTGCCGGCGGCGTTCACGGCGGGGCTGCTGGCGCTGCCGGCGGGTTACCGCAAGCTGCCGCGCGTGGCGGGCGGGCTGGCGATCGACTATGTGCGCGGCGGCGTGGTCAAGCCCAAGTCGATGAAGCCGGTGCCGCCGGACGCGCCCGGGGTGGACAACGACCTGAAGGACAAGGTCGAGGCCGCCACGCTCAAGGCCATCGCCACCCCCGGCGCGCAGGTCTTCGCCTTCGGCGCCAAGTGGGGGCCGGAGAAGACCCGGGCCGACCAGTACTTCCAGTTCAAGCCCGGCAACGGCATCCACGACATCCACATGAACCAGGGCAACAGCGCGCCCTACACCGGCGACAACGGCACCTGGCAGGACGGCGCGCTGGTGTTCGGCTACCCCGGCAAGGCGGGCGCGGCGTGGACGTGGCGGGCGTTCTTCTTTGCGTTTCAGTCGCAGAGCTTCAGGACGGATGACAAGGGGCACCCGGTCGGGAAGTGACAACCGGATCTCCCGGCACAATCACCGGCCGCGATGTGTGTATCGCGCTGATGTCCCGAAGGAGCCTCCCATGCTGACCCGCCTTGAGATCGATGGCTTCAAGTCCTTCGAGGGACTGGCGATCGACCTCGCGCCGTTCACCGCCATCCTCGGCAACAACGCGGCGGGCAAGAGCAACCTGTTCGATGCGATCCAGTTGCTGGCAGCACTCGCCACCCATGATGTGGCCGAGGCGGTGAAGGCATTGCGCGGGGAGCCGCTGGAGTTGTTCCGGCTCACGCCCGGCGGGCGCGTGAAACGCATGACGCTGGCGGTGGAGGTGTTGCTTGATCCGATCGGACGTGACCCGTGGGGCAGCGAGGTCAAGCTGACCCACACCCGAATGCGCTACGAGGTCACGCTGGAGCGCCGCGAGACACGGCCAGGCATCGAGCGGATCCAGGTGGCCCATGAGGCGGTGAATCCCATCTTCGCGAAGGATGACAAATGGGCCAAGGCCCTGGCGCCATCGGCTGCCTTTCGCAAGCAGTACCTCCAGTACAAGCGCCAGAAACCCTGGCTGACCACCGACGACAAGGCGGACGGCCAAGGGCGCGAGTTCAACATCCACCAGGATGGGACACAAGGTCGCCTCCGCCCGGCCAGTGCGGCGGAGGCAACCGTGCTCTACAGCATCACGAACGCGGAATTTCCGCACCTGTTCGCGTTGCGCGAGGAGATGCGCCAGTGGCGTCTGCTTCAGTTGGATCCCGCACTGCTGCGCCGTCCGGCGCCTGTGACCGCAGCGGACACCCTGACGGCCGACGGGGCGAATCTGGCCGCCGTGCTGGCACGGATGAAAGCGGAAACGGCAACGGATCTGCGCCCGCACGGTGTGCTCAGCGACATCGCGGCTGAACTGAACCACCTGATCCCAGGCGTCACGCGGCTGGATGTGTTCTTGCATGACGCGAGCCGCGAGTACCGCATCGAACTCACCATGCGCGATGGACTGCCGTTCACGTCGCGGGTGATCTCCGACGGCACGCTGCGGGTGCTGGCGCTGTTGACGTTGTTGCACGATCCGAAGCACCGCGGGCTGGTGTGTTTCGAGGAGCCGGAAAACGGCGTGCATCCCGGTCGGGTCAAGACGCTGGTGCAGCGCCTGCAGGACATGGTGAGTCGCCCGCGAGACGGCATGGACGCAGGCGTGGTGCCGCCCTTGAGCCAGTTGCTGCTCAACAGCCACTCGCCAGTCGTGCTGGCTGCCTTGCTCGACAGTGCGGGACATCCGGTGGATGAGGGCGGCGCCATCCTGTTTGCCGACACCTCGTCGGTGACGGACCCCGCGCAGGGGCAGACGCGCCGCCGCACCCGGCTGCGTCCCATCCGGCAGCAGGACGGCTTGTTCGCCTCGGCGGCGATGGAGCGGGGGGCCGAGGTGTCGGATCTGGAGGTCCGGCAAGTGCTGGACGCCGTGCGCGCCGAGGGCTGAACCATGCGCTACCTGGGATTGGCGCTCTACGCCGAAGGTCGCACGGACTACTACTTTCTGCAGCCCCTGCTGGAGCGGCTGTGCATGGACCTCTGCCTGCGCGAGGCCAGCGGGCCGGTCGAGGTCACGGCGGTGCTGGGACTGGACCATCCGCCCGCCATTGAACAGGCGCCGCGTGACGTGCGTATCCGCGAGGCCGCCCGCAGCGCACTCGGGCAGTGGTCGTTGCTGTTCGTCCATGCGGATGGCGCAGGTGATCCGGTGCGCGCCCGGGCGCAGCAGATCGACCCTGCGCTGGGCGCCCTGCACACGGCCTTCGGCACGGCGGGCTGTGGTGTGGCCGTGGTGCCGGTTCGGGAGACCGAGGCCTGGACACTGGTCGATGGGGACGCGCTGCGGCAGGTGTTTGGCACCACGCTGGACGACGACGCCCTGGGCCTGCCGCAACCCGCCCACTGTGCCGAGACGGTCACCGATCCGAAGAAGTGCCTGGACCTGGCCTTCGCGGCCACATCGCCCACCGGGGCACGCCGTCGCCGGGGTGTTTCGGACTATCTCGGGGCGCTGGGCGAGGAGATTCGCCTGGACCGGTTGCGGCTGCTGGACTCGTTCTTGGCGCTGGAGGACGAACTTCGGCGGGCCTTGCGAGGACTGAACCTCCTGCGTTGACGGGCTTGCGGGCGGTGGTTGGCATACTGGTGGCTCACACCACAACGCGCCAACCGGGGGAGCACCGCATGGCCGGCCGCAGCAACAGCAACGATAGCCAAGTGCCTCGCGGACGTGGCGGCGTGTGATGTGTACGTGCTGCTGGTCGCGCATCGGTATGGCTGCGTGCCGGCGGACGGCAACCCGCTGCGGCAGTCGATCACCGAACTGGAGTACGAGCAGGCGCTGCATCACGACAAGCCGTGTTTCGTGTTCTGCGTGCAGGACCAGCACCCTTGGTCGCCAGAGTGGATGGACTTCGACGAGCCGGCACGCGGGCGGCTGAAGGCGCTGCGGGCGCGTGTCACGACGGCGCACGGCGCCGGCTTCTTCACCACGCCGGAAGACCTCACCTCGCAGGTGCAATCCGTGCTGCTGGCCTGGCGACGCCCCGCCGCATCCCGTTCGAGCTACCGCCCGCGGCCAACGCCTACTTCGGCCGCTCCGCCCAGCGCGGCTGCACGGCGAGGCGTTCATGCAGCGCGCCCAGCCCCGACAGCGCGCCACCGAAGCCTGCCGAGGGCGGCGCGTGCTGGTCGTCATCGAAGGCGCGGAAGAGGCGGACGGCCAGGCATCGCGGGCCGATCTGCCGGCGCGGCTGTCCGTGCTGTCACCGGAAGGCCGCACGCTGGTCCTCACCCGCTCCAGCGCGCAGGTGCTGCCCGCGCAGACCGTGTCGCTGGTGCAGGCCGGGATGGGCGACGGCGCCCGCGAGGCGCTCAAGCGGCTGGTGCAGCAGGGGCTGATGCGGCGGGAGGCGTCGCTGTCGGCGCGATGTCCTGCTCATGGGGCCAGGTCACGGCGCCGCAGGGGATGCCGACGCGCCTGAAATAGCGCTCGTCCTTGAGTTCACGGAACACGCCGCGGTCTAGAGACGGCTTCATGTCGAAGATGCCGCGCCGGCCATCCTCGATTTCCACATACAGGCGGTACTCCGGCAGCGGTTTGACATCCCAAGGCATGGCACACCTCACTGCGAGTCGAACTCAAAGCTGCGCCAGCTTGCGCAACGCATCCGACAAGCGTTCAGCGCCATCGACGGGGTTGTTCTCGAACACCATCATGTAGCGCCAGTCCCGGCCCGCCTTTGCTTCCCATAGCTTGCCGAGCTTCAGCTTCATCTCGGAGTCGGTGTTGTCGCGGTCATCCCCCTTGGTTTCCAGCACGATGATCCTGCCGGCCTTGGTCTTCACGATGAAGTCGGGGTAGTGGTTCAGGAAGCCATTGATGCGGAAGCCCTTGCCCCGCGACAGGTTGCGGTGCCACCACTGCACGCTGTCCAGATTGGCGATGTCGTTGATCAGACGACGCTCGAAATCACCCATCGCCGCTTCAGTGACATACAGGCTCTTCGGCACGGCAGACGCATTCGCACTCGGCGTGATGGAGGTCGGCAGGGCAAAGCTGGGCTGAACGGCGATGCGGTCCACGTCCAGCATGTCGGTGAACGCCTTGACCGCATGGGCATTCGACAGGGCGGTGATCTTCTGGCGGATCTTGCGGACATAGGCGACATCGCGTTCGATGCAGTCCCGGATCTGCTCGGAGTTCATGCCCTCGACCACGCGGCGGATATACGCTTTCACCTCCGGGTCGCTGATCGGGTAGAGATTGCCAATCAGCTCGGCGAGGCGCGACACCAGATTCATCACCTGGCTGTCTCGGGGCAGGCCCAGCAGGTACGTCGAGAACTGCGCCCGTTCGTGGGCCTTCACCTTGAACGGCTTTGGTGCGTAGTCATCGGTGC
>NZ_JAXHOF010000001.1:0-112646 GCF_034519685.1 Sphaerotilus sp.
GAAACCAAGTACCTCTGCATCGCCGACGTGCTGCGTTGAGGCTGCGGCGGCTGCAAACCGCCACCCGCGGCGGCGGCGGCCGTTAGACTGCCGCGCATGCGCAGACATTTCCTCTCCTGGCTGGGCGGCTCCGCCCTCGGCACCGTGCTGGGCGGAGGGCTGGCCGCACCCGCGTTCGCCCAGAAGCCAGCCCGCACGCTGACGGTCGGCATCGTGCCGCAGCAGTCGGCCAGCGAGCTGGCGCGGCTGTGGATCCCGGTGCTGGGCGCCCTGAGCGAACGCTCGGGACTGGCGCTGCGCTTTGCCACCGCGCCGGACATCCCCGCGTTCGAGAAACGCCTGGCGGCCGGCACCTACGATGTGGCCTACATGAATCCCTACCACTACAGCGTCTTCGCGCAGAAGCCGGGGTATGTGGCCTTCGCCAAGGAAAAGGGCCGTCGCCTGCGCGGGCTGGTGGTCGTGCGCAAGGACTCGGCCATCAAGGACATGCGGGAGCTGGCCGGACAGCAGATCGCCTTTCCAGCGCCAGCGTCCTTCGCCGCCACCGTGCTGGTGCGCGCCGAGTTCGAGCGCACGGGCGTGCCGATCAAGCCCGTGTTCGTGAAATCGCATGAATCGGTCTATCTGAACGTGGTGCAGCGCCAGTTCGAGGCCGGCGGCGGCATCACGCGCACCCTGCAGACGATGGACGCCCCCGTGCGGGACGAGTTGCGCGTGCTCTGGCAGACCAAGGACTACACGCCGCACACCTTCGCCGCCCATCCGCGGGTCGCGGCGGCCGACCTGCAAGCCCTGCGGTCGGCCATGTTCACCGCCGACAGCGACCCCCGCGCCCGCAGCGGGCTGGAAGGCCTGGGCTTCAAGGGCTTCGATCCTGCGCAGGACGCCGAATGGAACGACGTGCGCGCACTCGGCATCGACACGCTGGCCGCCCTCCTCAGGGAATGACGCACAGGATGACCTGGAGTTTCCGGCTCAAGACGATCGTCGGCATTGCGCTGATCGAGGGGGTGCTGCTGGCCATCCTGGTCTATACCGGCGTGCGCTTCATCTCGACCACCGCCGAGACAGAGTTCGAACAGCGCTCGCAGGCCACGGTCAAGGCGTTTTCGGTCGTCGCCAAGGACGCGCTGATCGCCAGTGACCTGGCCGCCCTCAACGCCCTGGTGCGCGAGATGCTCACCTACCCGGGCGTGGTGTTCGCCCGCGTGCGCGATGAATCCCAGCAGACCCTCGCCCAGGCCGGCGATGCCCAGCGGCTGCTGACCGCCGAGGCCGCCAGCACCGGGCTCGACAAGGTGCAGGACGGCGTCTACCGCCTGAGCAACGACATCGTCGTCGACGGCCAGAACTTCGGGCGGGTCGAGATCGGACTGTCTGCCACCGATGTCCAGAGCCTCAAGACCACCGCCAGCCGCTACGGGCTCGGCCTGGCGGCGCTGGAGATGCTGCTGGTGGGCCTGTTCTCCTGGGCACTGGGCGCCTACCTGACCCGCCAGCTGGGCGAGCTGGCCAATGCCGCCAAGCAGGTGGCCAGCGGCGATCTGGGCTACCAGATGCCGGTGCGCGGACAGGACGAGCTGGCCGACACCGCCCGGGCCTTCAACCGCATGTCGCTGCGCCTGGGCGACAACTACACGGAACTGCAGCGCAGCGAGCAAGGCATGCGCCTCGTGCTGGAGAACATCCAGGACGGCATCCTGACGCTCGACCGCAACCTGCGGATCCTGACCATGAGCCCGGCCGCCCAGCGCATCCTGCACCGGCAGGTCTCGCAGTCCGAAGGCACCTTGCTGGCCGAGTGCTTCACCCCGCGCGCCTGGTCGCAGCTGTGCGACACGCTGGTGCTGGACGACGCTGCACTGCTCGGCGAGCCGCTGGTGCTCGACGGCGTGCTGCCGGACGGGGTGCTGGTGCCGCTGGAGGTGCGGCTGACCCGGATCGAGGGCCCTGGCGCCGCCACGCTGCTGGTCGTCCTGCGTGATGTGAGCGAGCGGCTGGAATCCGAGCGGGCGCTGCGCCTGCGCAGCCGGATCATCGACGCGATCGGCATCGGCGTGCTCATCGCGGACGCCCGCAAGCCCGACCAGCCGATCCTCTACACCAACGTCGCCTTCGAGCGCATGACCGGCTGGCGCTTCGAGGAAGTGGTGGGCCGCAACTGCCGCTTCCTGCAAGGCCCGGACACGGACCGCGCCGAGATCGCCCGCCTGCGGGTCGCGATCGACCAGGGACGCGACATCGAAGTGCTGCTGCGCAACTACACCAAGGACGGCCGACCGTTCTGGAACGCGCTGCGGGTGATGGCGATCTACGACGCCGAGGGGCAGCTGTCGCATTTCTTCGCGCTGCAGGAGGACGTGAGCGCGCGGATCGACTCCCAGCAGCAGATCGCGCGCAGCGAGGCCCAGCTGCGCCGCGTGCTCAACGCGACCCACGACGGCATCATCGTGATCGACGAGCGCGGCACCATCGAGACCTTCAACACCGGGGCCGAGCAGATGTTCGGCTACGAGGCCAGCGAGGTGCTGGGGCGCAACGTTTCCCTGATCGTGCCGCAACCCCACCAGCGCCAGCACGACGCCTACCTGTCGCGCTATCTGCAGACCGGCGAGTCTCGCATCATGGGCACCGAACGCGAATTCGAGGCCCAGCGCAAGGACGGCGCGGTGGTCTGGATCGCACTGCGCATCGGGCCGCTGGACGAGGCGGGGGCGCCGCCGGTGTCGGCCGACGGCCGCCGGCGCTTCATCGGCGTCATCCACGACATCACCGACCGCAAGCGCGCCGAGATCGAGCTGCGCCACGCCAAGGAAGCCGCCGAGGACGCCGCCAGCGCCAAGTCCGAGTTCCTGGCCAACATGAGCCACGAGATCCGCACGCCGATGCATGGCGTGCTGGGCGCCATCGAGATGCTGCAGGACACGCCGCTCAGCGGCCAGCAGGAGCGCTTCCTGGAGACCGCGCGGACCTCCGCCTCGCTGCTGCTGGGCGTGATCGACGAGATCCTCGATTTCTCGCGCCTGGAGGCCGGCAAGCTGCGCATCGAGGCACTCGATTTCGACCTGCGCCGCACGGTGGAGGACGTCACCGCCATGCTCGCCCAGCGCGCGCACGCCAAGAAGCTGGAGCTGGCCTGCTACATCGCGCCGGGCGTGCCCGAGATGGTACGCAGCGACCCGATCCGGCTGCGGCAGATCCTGGTCAATCTGGTCGGCAACGCCATCAAGTTCACCGAACGTGGCGAGGTCGTCGTCAGCGTCGGCGTGGCGCCGGAGGAGGCGGGCGGGCTGGTGCTGCGCTTCGAGGTGCGCGACACCGGCATCGGCATCGCCAAGGACAAGCAGCCCACGCTGTTCCAGCCCTTCACGCAGGCCGACAGCTCGACCAGCCGTCGTTTCGGCGGCAGCGGCCTGGGGCTGAGCATCGCGCGGCGGCTGGTGGAGCTGATGCACGGTCGCATCGGGCTGGACAGCGAGGAGGGCCAGGGCTCGCGCTTCTGGTTCACGCTGCCGATGCTGCTGTCCGGTCAGTCGCTGCGCACGCCGGACAGCCGCAATTTTCCGGGCACGCGGGTGCTGGTGGTCGACGACAACGCCACCAACCGCATCATCCTGCACCGCTACCTGAGTTCCTGGAGCAGCCAGTCGAGCAGCGCCGCCAGTGGCGAGGAGGCCCTGGCCAAGCTGCAGGATGCCGCCATTTCAGGTCGCCCCTACGAGGTCGCCCTGCTCGACCTGAACATGCCCGGCATGGACGGCTACACGCTGGTGCGGCGCATCCAGTCCGATCCGGCGCTGGCCGTGATGCCGCTGATCATGCTCAGCTCGTCCGTGCAGGACCCGGAGCGCATGGCGGGCCTGCGGGTCGACATCTGGCTGGACAAGCCGGTGCGGCAGTCGGACCTGCACGACGCGATCTCCACGGTGCTGCACCGCGATGTGCCGGTGCCGCAGATGCCCGATCGGCGGGTCGCGGTGCAGTTCAACGGCGAGCGCGTGCTGCTGGTCGAGGACAACCCGATCACCCAGGAGGTCGGCGCCGAGATGCTGCGCAAGCGCGGCCTGGCGGTGACGCTGGCAGAGGACGGCATCAAGGCCGTGCGGACGATCCAGGAGCAGTCCTTCGACGCGGTGCTGATGGACATCCAGATGCCGGGGATGGACGGATACGCCGCGACGCGGGCCGTGCGCGAGTGGGAGCTGCTGAACAGCCACCCGCGCACGCCGATCATCGCCCTGACGGCGCACGCCCTCCCCAGCGACCGCCAGAAATGCCTGGCCGCCGGGATGGACGACTACCTCGTCAAGCCCTACAGCACGGAAGCGGTCAGCACGGTCATCGCACGCTGGCTGATGCCACCGGGCAAGCTCGCCGCCAGCAGCGCGCATCCCGGGGCCGCGGCCAACCCGTCCGCCCCGACCCCTGACACCGCGTCCAGCCTGATCGACCCGGAACGCTATGCCCAGGTCTGCGCCATCATGGGCAACGCCATGGCGACGCTGCTCGACAAGGTGCTGGAGACGCTGGACAGCGAGATCGCGCAAACCCGTGCAGCGGCCGCGGCGGGTCAGGCGGATACTGTGCGCGAGCTGCTGCACCGCCTGAAGAACACCGCTGGCGACATCGGTGCCATGCATCTGCACGAACTGGCGGCACAATTCGAACGCGACATCACAAGGGAGAACGCGCCAATGCCCGACATCGGCCCACTGGAATCCGCCTGCACGGCCACCATGGCGGCCGTGCGCCGCTTGATCCACGAATTGCCCCCGTCTTGATGCCCATGAGCTTTCCTGCCCAGACCGCCGTGCCCGGCGCCAGCGGCACCCACGGCGCCCGCATCCTGATCGTCGACGACGAAGGGGTCACGCGGATGATGATCCGCCGCGTGCTGGAAGACTACGGCTACCGCGTGCTCGAAGCCCAGGACGGCCAGACCGCCACCCTGCTGTGCGACAGCGAGTCGCCCGATCTCGTGCTGATGGATGTGCGCATGCCGGTGATGAACGGCTTCGACGCCTGCCGCAGCATCCGCCGCTCGCTGCGCAGTGGCCACACCCCCGTGCTGATGCTGACCGCGCTCGACGACGTCATGGCCGTCACGCTGGCCTTCGAGGCGGGCGCCACCGACTTCGTCACCAAGCCTATCAACTGGGCCTTGCTGGCACAGCGTGTCCGCTATGCGCTGCGCACCAGCCTCACCGAGCGGGAGCTGCGCGAAAGCCAGCTCGCACTCGCGCGGGCGCAGAAGATCGCGCGGCTCGGCCAGTGGCGGCTCGACTTCGACACCGGCCGTGTCCACTGTTCACGCGAGCTGCGCGACATGCTGGGCCTGACCACGCCGGACCAGCTCTCGGTGCGCGAGGTGCTGGCCAGCGTCTTCGTCGAGGACCGTGCGCGTCTGCACCGCTTCACGCGCGACCTGCGGCTGACGCAGCGCGAGCGCGAGGTGGAAATCCGCGTCAACGGCCCCGCTGCGCCGGCGAAGTTCCTGTTCCTGTCGGGCGACGTGATGCTGGACGAGGCGGGCAAGCCCTGCGCGATCTTCGGCGTGGCCCAGGATGTCTCGGAGCGTCGCCACGCCGAGGCCCGCCTGAGCTACTACGCCCATTTCGACGAGCTGACCGGGCTGCCGAACCGGGTGCTGTTCCGGGACCGGGTGAGCACAGCCGTGACCGCGGCCATGCAGGGCGGCCGCCCGTTCGCGGTCATGAACATCGAGGTCGACGTGCTGCAACGCACGCAGGCCTCGGTGGCACAGGCCGCCAGCGACCGCATCCTCAAGGCCGTGGCCCTGCGCCTGGCCTCGGTGCTGCGCGACCGGGACTCGCTCTGCCGGCTGGAGGGCGACAGCTTCGCCCTGCTCGTCACCGACGTGGAAAACGAGCTGGAGGTGGCGGCCAGCGCCAAGCGGCTGGTCGATGCGTTCGCGGTGCCGCTGCCGGTGGACGACTGGGAGCTGCTCGCCGCGGTGCACATCGGCGTCGCGCTCTACCCCTCGGACGGGCAGGAAGTGGACACGCTGCTGCAGCACTCCGGTGCTGCCCGCAGCCGGGCCCGCGAGACCACCGGATCGGGCTACCACTTCTACACCGCCGACATGCACGACCGCGTGATCAACCGGCTGAACACGGAGGTGGCGCTCTACCGCGGGCTGGAGCGGGGCGAGTTCGAGCTGCACTACCAGCCCAAGGTCGATCTGCGCTCCGGGCAGGTGACGGGTGTGGAGGCCCTGCTGCGCTGGAACCGGCCGGGCATGGGGCTGCAGATGCCGGACCAGTTCATCGACATCCTGGAGCAGACCGGGCTGATCATGGAAGCTGGCGACTGGGTGCTGCGCGAGGCGTGTGCGGCCATCCGGTCGATGCCGCTGTCGCTGGCGGTGAACATTTCGCCACGGCAGTTCCTGCACCCGAACCTGGCCGACCGGCTGATCCGCATGCTCGACGAGATCCAGTTTCCGGCCGACCGGCTGGAGCTGGAGATCACCGAGCAGATCGTCGTCGAGGACGAGGAGCGCGCCATCGCCACGCTGCACGACCTGGCCAGCCGTGGCATCCGGGTGGCACTGGACGACTACGGCACCGGCTTCTCGTCGCTGCAACGGCTGAAACGCCTGCCGCTGCACACGCTCAAGATCGACAAGTATTTCGTCATCTCGCTCGTGAACAGCAAGGCGGATGCGGCCATCGTCCGTTCGACGATCGACCTCTGCCACCAGCTCGACATCCATGTCGTTGCCGAGGGGGTGGAGGACGATGTCGCCATGGGCATGCTGCGCGACTACGGCTGCGACGTGGCACAGGGCTATGGCATCTGCCGGCCCCTGTCGAAGCCACGCCTCGTCGAGTGGATGGCCAACGCGACCGTCGCGTCGCTGACCGGCACGGGGCACCACACCTTCCGCCCGGTGTGGTGAGCCGTACCGGAGGCGGGACCGGGCCGTGCTGCGTCAGTCGTCGTTGGCAACCGGCGCGCTGCCCCGCTCCAGCCGATCGGCAAATCCCTGCCGCCCCAGACCACGGCGCGCAGCCGCAGCCGACAGCGCCAGCTTGAGCAGCTCCTCGGGCTGGCGGCTGTCGGTCGGGTAGTTCGCCAGCCCGGTCGACACGGTCACCACCGCGGTCTGTGCACTCACCATGAACGGCTCGCGCAGCAGCTGCGACAGTTTCTGCGCGACGCGGTCGCCGTCCTGCGGCGCTTCCAGCCAGGTCAGCACCACGGCAAACGCGTCCGGCGCCAGCGCGGACACCACATCGCTCGCCCGCAGTCCCGTGCGCAGCCGCACCGCGAGCTTGCGCCGCAGAGCCTGTGCAGCGGCCACGCCAAGACGGGCCTCCGTGCTCGCGAGCCCCTCCACCCGCAGCACCAGCAGCGCCATCGGCGCCGGTTCGCGCTCGCGCAGCGCGCACAGCTGGTGCAGCAGCTCCATCAGCTGGACACGGTTGGGCAGCCCGGTCGCCAGATCGATCGACCAGGCGCGGCGCAGTTCCTGCTCCTGGCGTTTGCGCTCGATCGCCAGACACAGGCTGCGGCCGATGGATTCATCGTCGGACTGCTCGGACGGCAGCACATCCTGCACCCCCGCCCGCAGCAGGCTGAGCATCAGCTCGCGCGACGGCCTCGGCGTGCGCACCACCACCGCTGCCGCCAGCACGGCCTGCGTCCACGCCGCCCAGTACGGCAGCGTCTTCGCCTGCGCCTCGTCGGTGCAGGAAATCAGGATCGCCTCGGGCGTGGACTCCGCCAGTGCCGCCTGTGCCAGCTCCAAGGTCGGACACAGGCGCCAGACACAACGCCCGAAACGGGAATCCGAGGCCTGAGGCGCATCGGCACCGACGTGGAGGACAGAGATGAAAGCACTCATGAAACGCTCGGAAGTGGTGCCGGGATCATGCAATAAACCTGTCTGTACCAAGGTTGGAATTGGCAGGCATAGCCCGTGCAATACCGCACAGACCATGCGAGAAACAGGGAGATTCTCGCAATTTCGGACGTGGATAGTTCACAACCGGCGAAAAACCGCTGGATGCCCCCTGGGGTGTCTTGCCTGCCCATGACAAGGCCGGTACGATCGCCGCCTTTGCCTTGACCCACGACAACATGACCCTCGACTGGATTCACTTCACCCCTGGGGCCGCACTGGCCGGAGGCGCCCTGATCGGCTTGGCTTCCGCCCTGTATCTGCTGGGCAATGGCCGCATTGCAGGCATCGCGGGTCTGGTCGGAGAGCCGCTGTCCGCCCTGCTGCGTGGTCGCCCGCTGGCCGTGCACGCCACCCGGCTGCTGTTCCTGCTGGGTCTGCTGCTGTCACCGTGGCTGTGGCAGCTGGCCGCGGAACTGCCGGCACGCCAGGCGGGCACCTCCACCGTCGGTCTGGTCATCGCGGGACTGCTGGTGGGCTTCGGCTCGCGGCTGGGCAACGGCTGCACCAGCGGTCACGGCGTGTGCGGGCTGAGCCGGCTGTCGGGTCGCTCGCTGGTCAATGTGCTGGTGTTCATGGCGGCGGGCTTCGCCACCGTGGCCGTCACCCGCCACCTGCTGGGATGAGCGCCATGTCCAACATCACCCCCCTGCGCGCCGTGTCCGCGCTCCTGGCCGGACTGGTCTTCGGCATCGGCCTGATCGCCGCCGGCATGACGCAGCCGCTCAAGGTACAAGCTTTCCTCGACCTCGGCGGCGCCTGGGATCCCAGCCTGGCGCTGGTGATGGGCGCGGCCGTGGCGGTCGGCCTCGTCAGCTTCGCCTGGGCCCGCAAGCGTGGCAAGACTCTGGACGGCGAGACCATCGACTGGCCCCGCGCCACGCAGATCGACGGCCCGCTGGTGCTGGGGGGTGTGCTGTTTGGCGTGGGCTGGGGCATCGGCGGCTTCTGCCCGGGGCCGGCGATCGTCGCGCTGGGCAGCGGCTGGGGCGATGCGGGCATCTTCGTGGCGGCCATGCTGGTCGGCATGGCCGCGCACGACCGGTTCAAGCGCTGACCGTCCTCAAGCGCTGACGGCAGCCGCCTGCACCGGCTGCGGGGACGGCGTCTGGATGCGGTCCAGCGCCGCTTCCAGCGCGGCCACGCTGCGGTCGATGTGGTGCAGCTTCTCCAATCCGAACAGGCCGATGCGGAAGCTGCGGAAATCCGCCGGCTCGTCGCACTGCAGCGGCACGCCCGAGGCGGTCTGCAGGCCCTGCGCAATGAACTTCTTCGCCGACTGCAGGTCCGGATCGGTCGTGTAGCTCACCACCACGCCCGGCGCCTGGAAGCCTTCGGCCGCCACGCTCGGGAAACCTCGGCGCACCATCAGCTCGCGCACACGCCGGCCGAGTTCGAGCTGCTGTGCCTTGAGGTACGCGAAGCCGTCAGCGCGGGTTTCTTCCATGGCCTCCAGGCACTTGGTCAGCGCGTCGGTCGGCATGGTGGTGTGGTAGATGTGGCCGCCGCCTTCGTAGGTCTCCATGATCTGGAGCCACTTCTTCAGGTCGCAGGCAAAGCTGGTGCTGGTCGTGCCATCAATGCGCGCACGCGCCAGCTCGCTCAGCATCACGAACGCGCAGCACGGCGAGCCGCTCCAGCCCTTCTGCGGCGCGCTGATCAGCACGTCCACGCCGGTCGCCGCCATGTCCACCCACATCGCACCCGACGCGATGCAGTCCAGCACGAACAGGCCGCCGACGGCATGCACCGCGTCTGCCACCGCCTTCAGGTAACCATCCGGCAGGATCATGCCGCTGGCGGTTTCGACGTGCGGCGCGAAGACGACGCCGGGGCGGAACTCGGCGATCGCCGCCACCACCTCGTCGATCGGGGCCGGGGCGAACGGCGCCTGCGCACCGCTGGCGACCTGGCGAGCCTTCAGCACGCGGGTCTCGGACGGGATGCCGCCCATGTCGAAGATCTGCGACCAGCGGAAGCTGAACCAGCCGTTGCGGATCACCAGCACACGCTGCTGCGTGGCGAACTGGCGGGCGACGGCCTCCATGCCGAACGAGCCGCTGCCGGGCACGACGATGGCCGAGCGGGCGGTGTACGCCTCCTTGAGCACGCCGGCGATGCCGCGCATGACGCCCTGGAAGCGCTGCGACATGTGGTTGAGGGCGCGGTCGGTGTAGACGACCGAGTATTCGAGCAGGCCGTCGGGATCGACGTGGGGCAGCAGACCGGGCATGGGACAGGCTCCGTGAAGAGGGGGTATGTTGTTTGAAAATGCTTTTCTGAGCGAGGAAGCATTCAACCACAGCGACCCGCCGACTCGCCATGGCAATGACCCCGACCCCGTCGCGGCCCGTCTGGCTCAGCCCTTCTTCGCCACCAGCGTCAGGATGTCGTAGCTCGCCACCAGCTCCCCGTGCTGGTTGCTGACCTCCACGTCCCACGCCACCACCCCCTGCCCCACACCGCTCGGATCGACCCGGTTGCGGTCGATCTTGCGCTTGCAGGTCAGCCGCGCGCGGATCGTGTCGCCGATGGCCACCGGCTTGACGAAGCGCAGCGTGTCCAGCCCGTAGTTGGCCAGCACCGGCCCCGGCGCGGGCGAGACGAACAGCCCGGCGGCGGCCGACAGCACGAAGTAGCCGTGTGCGATGCGCTGGCCGAACTGCGTTTCCTTGGCCGCGATCTCGTCGAAGTGCATGTAGAAGTAGTCGCCCGAGATGCCGCCGAAGTTGACGATGTCGGCCTCGCCCACCGTGCGACGGTGGGTCAGCAGCGACTCGCCGATCTGCAGATCCTCGAAATGGCGCCGGAACGGATGCACCTCGGTCTCGATCACCCGGGCGCCCCGCACATGCTCGCCCGTGACCGCCGCCAGCATCGTCGGCGAGCCCTGCACCGCCGTGCGCTGCAAGTAATGCTTCACCGCGCGCACGCCGCCGAGTTCCTCGCCGCCGCCGGCGCGGCCCGGGCCACCGTGCTTGAGCACCGGCAGCGGCGAGCCGTGGCCGGTCGATTCCACCGCCGATTCGCGGTCGAGGATGTGCAGCCGGCCGTGCAGCGCCGCCGCTTCCGGGATCACGCGGGCGGCGACCTGCGGATCGCGCGTCACCAGCGTGGCCACCAGCGAGCCGCGGCCGCGTGCGGCCAGTGCCACCGCCTCGTCCAGCCCGTCGTAGGCCATCAGCGTGCTGACCGGGCCGAACGCCTCAACATCGTGGACCGCGTCGTGCGCCATCGGCTGACGGCACAGCAGCAGGGTCGGCGCGAAGAAGGCGCCGCCCGCCGTGCCCTCGCCCACCGGCCGGACCGCGTCCACGCCGCCGCAGACCAGCTCGGCGCCGTCCGCCAGCAGCATCGCCACGCGCTCGGCCACGTCGGCCTGCTGCGCATGCGAGGCCAGCGCGCCCATGCGCACGCCCTCGACCGACGGGTCACCCACGACCACCTTGGCCAGCCGCGCCTTCAGCCGCTCGGCGACGGCCTCCAGGTGCTGCCGGGGCACGATGGCGCGGCGGATGGCGGTGCATTTCTGCCCCGCCTTGACCGTCATCTCGCGGGCGACTTCCTTGACGAAGAGGTCGAACTCCTCGTCGTCCGGTGTCACGTCCGGGGCCAGGATGGCGCAGTTGAGCGAGTCGGCCTCGGCGTTGAACGGGACCGCGTGCCGGACCAGGTTCGGATGGACACGCAGCCGCGCCGCCGTGTCGGCCGAGCCGGTGAAGGTCACCACGTCCTGCCCGTTCAGGCGGTCGAGCAGGTCGCCCGTGCCGCCGATGACCAGTTGCAGCGCGCCGTCCGGCAGGATCCCCGACTCGACGATCAGCCGCACCGCCGCTTCGGTGACGTAGCTGGTCGCCGTGGCCGGCTTGCCGATGCAGGGCATGCCGGCGAGGAAGCTCGGCGCGAACTTCTCCAGCAGGCCCCAGACGGGGAAGTTGAACGCGTTGATGTGCACCGCCACCCCGCGCCGCGGCACCAGGATGTGCGTGCCGGCAAAGCCGCCCTTCTTGCCCAGCGGGATGGCCGGGCCTTCGTGGACGACATTGCCCGAGGGCAGCTCGTTGCTGCCGAGGCTGGCGTAGGCGAACAGCGTGCCCGCGCCACCCTCGATGTCGATCAACGAGTCGGCCCGCGTCGCCCCGGTGTGCGCGGAGACAGCGTAGAGCGGCTCCTTGCGTTCCATCAGGAACTTGGCAAGCGCCTTCAGCCGCTGCGCGCGCTGCTGGAAATCCAGCGCCAGCAGGTTCGGCAGACCGACCCGGCGGGCGTGGTCCACCGCCTCGGCGAAGTCGATCGCCTCGGCGTGGGTGGTCGCGACGACGTGACCGTCGAGGGCGCTGCGCAGGGGCTGGGCGGGGGACTCGCCGACCCAGCGGCCGGCGATGTGGCTTTGCAATGTCACGGTCATGTGCGGTTCCGGCGCCTTCGACTTACTTGACGATCGACCAGGCGCCGTTCTCGATCTTGACCATCACGCGGGCGCGCTGGTCGAGGCCGAGGTGGTCCTTGGCCGACATGTTGAAGATGCCGTGCGCGCCGGGCACCTCCCTGACCGACTCCAGCGCATCACGCAGCGCAGCGCGGAACTCCGGCGTGCCGGGCTTGGCCTTCTTCAGCGCGGCGGGAACGGCTGCGGCCATCAGCACGCCGGTGTCCCAGGCATGGGCGCCGAAGGTGGAGACGGTGCCCTTGCCATACGCTGCCTCATAGGCACTGACATAGGCCATGGCCGACTTCTTCACCGGATGGCCGTCCGGCAGTTGTGCGGCCACCAGCACCGGGCCGGCGGGCAGGAAGGTGCCTTCGACATCCTTGCCGCCGACGCGCAGGAAGTCGGCATTGGCGACGCCGTGGGTCTGGTAGAACTTGCCGGTGTAGCCACGCTCCTTGAGCGCCTTCTGCGGCAGCGCGGCCGGCGTGCCCGAGCCGGCCACCAGCACCGCATCCGGCTGTGCCGACATCAGCTTGAGCACCTGCCCGGTGACCGAGGTGTCGTTGCGGGCATAGCGCTCGCTGGCGACGATCTTGAGCCGCTTCAGCTCGGCGGCCTTGGTGAACTCCTGGAACCAGCCTTCGCCGTAGGCGTCCGCGAAGCCGATGAAGGCCACCGTCTTCACGCCGCTGTTGGCCATGTGCTCGGCGATCGCCAGCGACATCTGGATGTCGTTCTGCGGCGTCTTGAAGACCCAGCGCTTCTTGGCGTCCTGCGGCTCGACGATGCGGGCGGAAGCCGCCATCGAGATCATCGGCGTCTGCGCTTCAGACACGGCGTCGATCATCGCCAGCGAGTTCGGCGTAGTGGTCGAGCCGAGGATGATGTCGACCTTGTGCTCGGTGATGAGCTTGCGGGTGTTGGCCACCGCCGCCGTCGTGTCCGAGGCGTCGTCGAGCACGATGTAGTTGACCTTCTCGCCCGCGATGGTCTTGGGCATCAGCGCGACGGTGTTCTTCTCGGGGATGCCGAGCGAGGCGGCCGGGCCAGTGGCCGACACGGTGACGCCGACGGTGATATCGGCCAGGGCGGCGGCGCTGGTGAGTGCAGCGGCCAGCAGGGTCAGGATCTTGTTGAGCTTCATCGGGATGTCTCCTCTTTGGGTCGGGGTCGGGGTCAGGATCGGGGTGAAACTGGGGCCAGGGAAATCTGGTGGAGTCCACCAAAGAACAGGTCCGCCACGATCGGCGCCATCTGGTCGTAGCCCAGCCGCCCGTCGGGCTTCAGCCAGGTGAACATCCAGTTGATCATGCCGAACAGCAGCATCGAGACGGGGGTGGCGAGGTGGGCGTCCTTGAACTCGGGGCGCAGCTCGACCAGCGTGCGCGCGAAGCCGTCCACCACCTGCCGCTCCATCACCAGCACGCGCGCACGGTCCTCGGGCTCCAGGAAGCGCACATCCTCGGTCAGCACGCGGTGGGCGTGCTGGGCGTGGGCGTATTCCTCGACGAAGCGGACGATGAGCCGGTGCAGACGCGGCTCGGCGGGCAGGCCTTCGGCCTCGATGCCCCGCACCAGCTCGGCCAGCCGGGCCACATGCCCCTCGGCGATCTGCACCAGCAGCGCGTACTTGTCGCGGTAGTAGTGGTAGAGCGTCGGCTTGGACAGCCCGCAGGCTTCGGCGAGCTGGTTCATGGACGTGGCCGGGTAGCCGCGCTGCGAGAACAGCTCGGCGGCGTGCGCGAGGATCATCTCGCGCTGGTCATCGTAGGCAGGGGATCGTGTGCGGGCCACAGGGGTCGGTTCAGCGTTCGTCGTAGGAAAGCACGACCCGCTCCGTCAAGGGATGCGACTGGCAGGTCAGC
Organism: Sphaerotilus sp.; assembly: GCF_034519685.1. Lineage (GTDB taxonomy): Bacteria > Pseudomonadota > Gammaproteobacteria > Burkholderiales > Burkholderiaceae_C > Sphaerotilus. The sequence continues at coordinate 14,228 of NZ_JAXHOF010000001.1, forward strand.
ACGAAGCCGGCAGCCACCTCGCTGGCATCGAGCGCGAAGTTGCGGTCCATCCGCACCTTGCCCTCCAGCACCTTGGCCCGGCAGGTGCAGCATACCCCCGACTTGCACGAGAACGGCACGTCCAGCCCGGCCGCGGCGGCCGCGTCCAGGATGCTCGGATCGGTCTTGCGGAAGGCGATCTCGCGCTTCAGGCCGTCGCGGATGATGACGACGCTGGCGTTGTCCGCGTCTTCCGGGCGGACCTCGTGGACCGGCGCCTCGCCCGGCTTGGCCGCCGGCACGCCGAAGCGCTCGACATGGATGCGCTCGGCCGCGACGCCCGCCGTCTTCAGCGCAGTTTCCACATCGTCGTTGAAGCTGTACGGCCCGCAGACGAAGACCTCGTCGATCGACGCCGCCGGCACCAGCACGCGCAGGAAGGTCGCGAGCTTGTCGGCGTCGAGCCGGCCGGTGTTGAGCGGCGTGTCGGTGTGCTCGTCGGAGAAGACGTTGTGCAGCACCAGCCGGGTCAGGTAGCGGTTCTTCAAGTCCTCGATCTCCTCCTTGAACATCGTGGACTTCTGGCTGCGGTTGCCGTAGATGAGCGTGAAGGTGCTGCCCGGCTCGCGGGCCAGCACGCTCTTCATCAGCGACAGGATCGGCGTGATGCCGCTGCCGCCGGCGATGCCGACCACATGGCGGCGCGCCGAAGCGTCCAGCGGCACCGTGAAATGGCCCTGCGGCGGGAAGACCTGCAGCGTGTCGCCCGGCTGCAGCCGCTCATTGACCCAAGTCGAGAACACGCCGCCCGGCACCTTGCGCACGCCCACGCGCAGCGCGGCGTCGTCCAGCCCCGCGCAGATCGAGTACGAGCGGCGCAGGTCCTGGCCGTCGATGTCGCCGCGCAGCGTCAGGTACTGGCCGGGCTGGAAACGGAAGGTCTCGCGCAGGTCGTCGGGCACGTCGAAGGAAACCAGCACGGCTTCTTCGGTGTCGGCTTGCACGGCGCGCACGCGCAGCGGGTGGAAATGCAGGCTCATGGCGTTCTCGGATGGCTCAGATCGGCTTGAAGTGTTCGAAAGGCTCGCGGCAGCTCAGGCAGCGGTAGAGCGCCTTGCACGCGGTCGAGCCGAAGGCGGACAGGCGCTCGGTCTGCGCACTGCCGCAACGGGGACAGGCGATGGCCGCGGCCGCCGTGCGGCGCACCAGCCGGATCGGCACGTCCGCACCAGCGGCGACCGGGCCGGGTGGCGCGATGCCGTATTCGCGCAGCTTGCGGCGGCCGTCCTCGCTGATCCAGTCGGTGGTCCAGGCCGGCGCACGCTGCAGCGACAGCCGCACCGGGCCGAGGCCGGCAGCGACGAGCGCAGCGCGGGCGTCCTGCTCGATCTGCTCGGTGGCGGGGCAGCCGGAGTAGGTCGGCGTGAGCACGACCTCCAGCACGCCGTCCTCGCCGCGCCGCACGTCGCGCACGATGCCGAGGTCGCACAGCGAGATCGCCGGCACCTCCGGATCGGGCACCCCATGCAGCACCGCCCAGGCGCGGGCGATGTCGCCGCAGGCGTCGAGCACCGGCGTGCTCACCACGCGCCCCCGGGGAAGCTGCGCTGCAGGGACTGCATCTCGGCCAGGATGAAGCCCATGTGCTCGCTGTGGACACCGCGCTTGCCGGTGGTCAGGAAGGTGGAGGCCTTGGGCGCCTGCAGGCCGGCTTCCGCCAGCAGCGCCAGCATCTCGGCCTCCCAGTCCTCGCGCAGATCCGACCAGCGCGGCCCCAGCCCGCAGGCGGCGGCGGCCTCGTCCACTGCATCGGCGTCGAACAGCTCGCGGCCGTAGCGCCAGAGCGTGTCCACGGCGGCGGCCATGCGGCGGTGCGACTCGTCGGTGCCGTCACCCAGGCGCACGACCCAGTCGCCGGCGTGCTGCTCGTGGTAGCGGGCTTCCTTGACCGCCTTGCCAGCGATCGCGGCCAGCTCGGTGTCGCTGGAGGCGGCCAGCCGCGTCCACATCAGGCGCAGGAAGGTGGCGACCATCGCGTTGCGCAGGACCGTGAAGGCGAAGTCGCCGCGGGGCAGCTCGACCAGCGTCGGGTTCAGGTAATCACGCTCGTCACGCAGGAAGGCGAGCTGGTCCTCATCGAGTGCTGCGGCGCCACGCTCGGCACCGAGCTGACCGGCGCGCGTCAGCAATGCCCGCGACTGGCCGATCAGGTCGAGTGCCATGTTGGTCAGCGCGATGTCCTCTTCGAGGATGGGCGCGTGGCCGCACCACTCGCCCAGGCGCTGGCCCAGGATCAGGCAGGTGTCGCCCAGGCGCAGCAGGTACTGCACGGACGGGTCGCGGCTGGGTTGCACGGAGGCAGCAGTCATGTCGAAATCCTCTGGCTCAGGTCGCGGTGGGTCATGGTCACATGTGGTCCACGGACTCGGGCAGCACGTAGAAGGTCGGGTGGCGGTAGACCTTGTCCTCCATCGGATCGAAGTACATGTCCTTGTCGCCGGGATCGCTGGCCGTGATCTGGTCCGAAGGCACCACCCAGATGCTCGATCCTTCCTGACGCCGCGTGTAGACCTCGCGGGCCATCTGGATCGCCAGCTTGGCGTCGGGGGCGTGCAGGCTGCCGCAGTGCTTGTGGTCGAGTCCGGCCTTGCTGCGGACAAAGACTTCCCACAGAGGCCATTCGTTCTGAGTTGTCGTGGTCATGCGGATGCCTTCAGAGGTTGAGATTGCTTGCGGGCATGGGCCAGCGCGGCCTCGCGGACCCAGGCGCCATCGTCCCAGGCCTTGACGCGCATGCCCAGTCGCTCGCGGTTGCAAGGGCCGTCGCCGCCGACCACGCGCCAGAACTCGGCCCAGTCGATCGGGCCATGGTCGTGGTGACCCCGTTCGGCGTTCCATTTCAGATCGGGGTCCGGCAGCGTCACGCCGAGCACCTCGGCCTGCGGCACGGTGGCGTCGATGAACTTCTGGCGCAGGTCGTCGTTCGAGATGCGCTTGATGCCCCAGCGCATCGACTGCGCCGAGTTGGGCGACTGGTCGTCCGGCGGGCCGAACATCATGATCGACGGCCACCACCAGCGGATCACCGCGTCCTGCACCATGGCCTTCTGGGCCTCGGTGCCGTTCTGCATCATCACCAGCAGGCTGTCGTAGCCCTGGCGCTGGTGGAAGCTCTCCTCGCGGCAGATGCGCACCATCGCCCGCGCATACGGCGCATACGAGCAGCGGCAGATCGGCACCTGGTTCATGATCGCCGCCCCGTCCACCAGCCAGCCGATCACGCCGATGTCGGCCCAGGTCAGCGTCGGGTAGTTGAAGATCGAGCTGTACTTGGCCTTGCCGGTGTGCAGCGCGTCGAGCAGCTGGTCGCGGCTGGTGCCCAGCGTCTCGGCGGCGGCGTAGAGGTAGAGGCCGTGGCCGCCCTCGTCCTGCACCTTGGCCATCAGGATCGCCTTGCGCTTCAAGGTCGGGGCGCGGGTGATCCAGTTGCCCTCGGGCAGCATGCCGACGATCTCGGAATGGGCATGCTGGCTGATCTGGCGCACCAGCGTCTTGCGGTAGTGCGCGGGCATCCAGTCCTTGGCCTCGATGAAGCCACCATCGTCGATGCGGGCGTCGAAGCGCGCTTCGAGCTGCGCTTCCTCGACCGAGCGGACCGCCTTCGGGCTGCCTTCCTCGCGGCCCATCGTGTCCATCGCTTGTGTGTACATGGGGGGTTCCTTTCAGCAGGGGATTCAGCGCTTGCGCTGGTCGATGACGCGGCGGGCCTTGCCGACCAGCGTGCGCTCGATCGAATCGGTGGGCAGCACCTCGACCTTGGTCGAGATGCCCACCAGCGTCTTGATGCGGTGCGTGACCCACGCGACCACCTCCTGGTGGTCCTGCGGCGACAGCACCACGCCCGGCTGCAGCTCGCAGCGCACGCCCACCTTGTCCAGCGGGCCGTCGCGGCTGACCTGGATCTGGTACTGGCCCGAGAGCTGCGGGTGGGCGAGCACGATCTCCTCGATCTGGGTCGGGAAGACATTGACGCCCCGGATGATGAGCATGTCGTCGCTGCGGCCGACGATCTTGCCGATGCGGCGGAACGAGCGCGACGTGGGCGGCAGCAGGCGCGTCAGGTCGCGGGTGCGGTAGCGGATGACCGGCAGCGCTTCCTTGGTCAGCGTCGTGAACACCAGCTCGCCCTCCGAGCCGTCGGGCAGCACCTCGCCCGTCTCCGGGTCGATGATCTCGGGGTAGAAATGGTCCTCCCAGATCACCGGGCCGTCCTTGGACTCGATGCACTCGCTGGCGACACCCGGCCCCATCACCTCGGACAGGCCGTAGATGTCCACCGCGTCGATGCCCGCCTTGCCCTCGATCTCGCGGCGCATGGCTTCGGTCCACGGCTCCGCGCCGAAGATGCCGACCTTCAGCGATGACGCCACCGGGTCGAGCCCCTGGCGCACGAACTCCTCGACGATCACCTGCATGTAGCTGGGAGTGACCATGATGATGTCGGGCTTGAAATCGGTGATGAGCTGGACCTGCTTCTCGGTCTGGCCGCCGGACATCGGGATCACCGTGCAGCCGAGCCGCTCGGCACCGTAGTGCGCACCCAGGCCGCCGGTGAATAGGCCGTAGCCGTAGGCGACGTGGACGATGTCGCCCGCCCGGCCACCCGCGGCGCGGATCGAACGCGCCACCAGGTCCGCCCAGCGGTCGATGTCGCCCTTGGTGTAGCCGACCACCGTGGGCTTGCCGGTCGTGCCCGACGAAGCGTGGACGCGGGCCACCTGCGTGCGCGGCACGGCGAACAGACCGAACGGGTAGTTGTCGCGCAGATCCTTCTTGGTCGTGAACGGAAACTTCGCGAGGTCAGCCAGCGATTTCAGGTCGCTCGGGTGCACGCCCTTGGCGTCGAACGCGGCGCGGTAGTGCGGCACGTTGTCGTAGGCGTGCTGCAGCGTCCAGCGCAGGCGGTCGAGCTGCAGCGCGGCGACTTCGTCGCGGCTGGCGGTTTCGATCGGTTCCAGATCGCCGGGGGCGGGTTGGCGCACGGGCATGGGCAGGGTCTCCTCAGACGGCGGGCGGCACGGTCGGCCGACCCTTCATGCGGTACGAACGGCCGCGGAACACCGCGATGCGCTCGCCGCGCTGGTTGGTCACGTTCACGTCGTACACGCCGGTGCGCCCGGCGAGCGAGACTTCCTCGGCGACGGCGGTGAGCACGTCGCCCTCGCGGCCGGGCGCCACGAAGTCCACCGACAGGCCCGAGGCCACGGTGAGTTCGTTGTACGAGTTGCAGGCGTAGGCGAAGGCCGAGTCCGCCAGCGTCGTGATCAGCCCGCCGTGGCAGATGGCGAAGCCGTTGAGCATGTCGGGGCGCACGGTCATCGTCATCGTGGCGCGGCCCGGGGCGATCTGCGTGACGCGGATGCCGAGCGACTGGCAGGCCAGGTCGTTGGCCATCATCCCGGTGCCGACGTGGTCGGCGGTGTCTTGTGGGGTCATGTCGGAGGGGTGTTCCAGCAATCGGTTCAGCGGTCGGTGAAGGTCGGGGCGCGCTTGGCCATGAACGCGGCCACGCCTTCCTGGTAATCGTGTGCGGCGCCGAAGTGGCGCTGCAGCGTGCATTCGGCGTCGAGGGCTTCGGAGAGGTCCATGCCCTGCGCGGCGTCCATCGCCTGCCGGGTGGCGACCAGCGCGGCGGTCGGCATCGCGGCGAGCCGCTGCGCCAGCGCCTGTGCGTCGGCCTGCAGCGCAGCATCGTCCACACAGCGCCAGATCAGCCCGAGCCGCTCGGCCTCCGCCGCCGGCAGCTTGTCGCCCAGCAGCGCCAGCCCGAGCGCCTGCGCCCGCCCGACCAGCCGCGGCAGCAGCCAAGTCCCGGCCGTGTCCGGCACGAGACCGATCTTGGTGAAGGCCTGGATGAAGCTCGCCGAGCGCCCCGCCAGCACCAGGTCACAGGCCAGCGCCAGATTGGCGCCCGCCCCCGCCGCCACGCCATTGACCGCCGCGATCACCGGCACCGGCATCGAGCGCAGCCGCAGCACCAGCGGGCGGTAGTAATGTTCGATCACATGGCCGAGATCCTTCGGCGCAGCGCCCGGCGTCAGGTCCGGGGCCACGACCGGGTCCGACAGATCCTGCCCGGAGCAGAACGCCCGCCCAGCCCCCGTCAGCACCACGCAGCGCACACCCGCATCCGCCGCGGCTTCGTCCAGCGCGGTGAACAGCTCGCGGTGCAGCGCCGTGGTGAAGCTGTTGAGCGCCGCCGGGCGGTTCAGCGTCAGCGTCAGCACCGCGCTTTCGCGCACCTGGAGCAACAAGGGTTCAGACACGGGACATTCCTTTATTGACCGACCGTTCGGTAGAGAATAGATTGTTTTGATTCACCTCAACACCCAGGAAATCCCGAACATGCCCTGCTACAGCCTCGAAGGCGTCACCCCCGTCGTGGACCCCAGCGCCTACGTCCACCCCACCGCCGTGCTGATCGGCGACGTGATCGTCGGCCCGGACTGCTACATCGGCCCCTGCGCCAGCCTGCGCGGCGATTTCGGGCGCATCGTGCTGCACCGGGGCGTGAATGTGCAGGACACCTGCGTCATCCACGGCTTCCCGAACCAAGACACTCTCGTCGAGGAAAACGGCCACATCGGCCACGGCGCGGTGCTGCACAGCTGCACCGTGCGGCGCGACGCGCTGGTCGGCATGAACGCGGTGGTGATGGACGAGGCGGAGGTGGGCGAGGCGGCGATCGTGGCGGCGTGTGCCTTCGTGCCGGCGGGCAAGAAGGTGGCGCCGCGCACGCTGGTGGTCGGCTCGCCCGCGCGCAAGCTGCGCGACCTGACGGACGACGAGGTGGCATGGAAGCTCGAAGGCACGCAGGTCTACCAGGAACTGAGCCGCCGGTGCATGGCGTCGATGGTGGAGGTCGCGCCGCTGACCGAGATCGAGGCGGATCGGCCGCGGCTGCAGGGGGCGGTGGTGCAGTCGCTGATCGCGACGAAGCGGGGGTAAGCGGAACGGGAACGCGCCGCCGCCGCCGCCGGCCAAGCCGACTGATCGCCTCGATTCGTGCGGTTTTTCGCACGGCGTGCGGGGCCGTGGTCTGCGGCCGACCCGGCCTTTTGCACTTACAGTGGCGCCGCGCCGTCGCGTTCTGCTGTCCCGTTCCGCTGTCCCATGACCAATCCATTCTTCGAAAAGCCGATCCTCAATTCCCCGTATGCCTACCCGGGGCGGCACTGGGAACTGGATGCCAGCGGACAGCCCACCCAGCGCATCGTCGAGAGCCGGCGCGTCGCCGAGTTCTTCACCCCGATCCCGAAGGCCAAGAAGCGCAAGACCGCACAACAGTCCGACCTGATGTTCGACGACGGGCTGTCGACTCAGGCCCAGGGCTATGCCCACACGGGGTTGCTCAACGGGCTGCGCGCCGAGGTGGACAAGTGGCGCTCGCTGAAGAACCCGAACGACTGGCAGGTCACCCCCGTCACCCAGCGCCTGCTGCAGCACTGGCGCCACCATGCGTTCAGCGCCGTGCGGCCGTTCTTCTGCCAGATTGAAGCGGTCGAGACCGTCATCTGGCTGACCGAGGTGGCGCCGAAGCGCGGCACGGTCGGTGCGATGTACCTGACGCATCTGCAGGATGCCGGTGCGGAGGCCAATCCTGGATTGGTGCGACTGGCGCTGAAGCTGGCCACGGGCGCTGGCAAGACGACGGTGATGGCGATGCTGATCGCCTGGCAGACGCTCAACGCGGTGAGCGGGGCCAACCCGGCGGGCCGAGGCCGGAAGAGCCGGATGTTCACGCACGGGTTCCTCGTCGTGGCGCCGGGGCTGACCGTCAAGGAACGGTTGCGGGTACTGCAGCCCAACGACCCCGACAGCTACTTCAAGACGCGCGAGCTGGTGCCCGGCGACCTGATGGCGGACCTGGGCAAGGCCAGGATCGTCATCACGAACTACCACGCGTTCAAGCTGCGCGAACGGCTGGAACTGGCCAAGGGCGGCCGGCTGTTGCTGCAGGGGCGCGGAGGTGCCGCCCTGGACACGCTGGAGACCGAAGGCCAGATGATCCAGCGCGTGATGCCGGATCTGGCGAACCTGTCGAACATCCTCGTCATCAACGACGAGGCCCACCACTGCTACCGTGCCAAGGCCACCGCAGAGGACGACGACCTCAAGGGCGAAGACAAGAAGGCCGCCGACGAGAACAACGAAGCGGCCCGGATGTGGATCTCCGGGCTGGAGGCGGTGCAGCGGCGCATCGGCATCACGCAGGTGGTCGATCTGTCGGCCACTCCGTTCTTCCTGTCCGGGTCGGGCTACCGGGAAGGCACCCTGTTTCCGTGGACGATGTGCGACTTCTCGCTGATGGACGCGATCGAGTGCGGCATCGTCAAGCTGCCGCGCGTGCCGGTGGCGGACAACATCCCCGGGGCCGAGGTGCCGAAGTTCCGCAACCTGTGGGAGCACATCGGCAAGCGCATGCCGAAGAAGGGCCGAGGGGCTGGAGCCAAGTGGCTCGATCCGGAAAGCCTGCCGGTGGAGTTGCAGACGGCCCTGGATGCGCTGTACGGGCACTACGAAAAGACCTATGACGCCTGGCAGGCGGCGGGCATCCGCGTGCCGCCCTGCTTCATCGTGGTCTGCAACAACACGGCCAGCTCGAAGCTGGTCTACGACTTCATCTCGGGGTTCGATCGACCCAACGAGGACGGCACGAGCACGCCGGTGCCGGGCCGGCTGCCGCTGTTCCGCAACACGGACGAGCACGGCAACCCGCTGGGCCGCCCGCGCACGCTGCTGATCGACAGCGAGCAGCTCGAATCCGGCGAGGCGCTGGACGACACCTTCCGCACGGCGGCTGCGGCGGAGATCGCGCAGTTCCGTCAGGAGGTGCTGGCGCGTGGCGGGTCGCTGGCCGAGGAGGTCCGCGCCGGCAAAGGCTTCGACGATGCGCGGCTGCTGCGCGAGGTGATGAACACGGTCGGCAAGGTCGGGCGGCTGGGCGAGTCGATCCGCTGCGTGGTGTCGGTGTCGATGCTGACCGAGGGCTGGGACGCCAGCACGGTGACGCATGTGCTGGGCGTGCGCGCCTTCGGCACACAACTGCTGTGCGAGCAGGTGATCGGGCGGGCGCTGCGGCGGCAGTCCTACGACCTGAACGAGGACGGGCTGTTCGATGTCGAATACGCCGACGTGCTGGGCATTCCGTTCGACTTCACGGCCAAGCCCGTGGTGGCCAAGCCGGCGCCGCCGCGCGAGACCGTGCAGGTGCGGGCACTGGAGGAGCGCAGCCACCTGGCCATCGAGTTCCCGCGGGTGCAGGGCTACCGGGTCGAGCTGCCCGATGAGCGGCTGACTGCGCAGTTCACGGCCGACTCGCTGCTGCGGCTGACCCCGGATCTGGTCGGGCCGTCACACACCCAGAACGCTGGCATCGTCGGCGAGACCGTCGATCTGAGCCTGGTGCACCTGAAGGACATGCGGCGCTCCACGCTGCTGATGCACCTGACCAAGCGGCTGCTGTACGCCAAGTGGCGTGACGCGAATGGCGAGCCGAAGCTGGCCCTGTTCAGCCAGCTCAAGCGCATCACGAAGGAGTGGCTCGACCACCATTTCGAATGTGTCGGCGACACCTACCCCTGGCAACTGATGTACCAGGAGCTGGCCGACCTCGCCTGCGAGCGCATCACCGAGGCGATCACCCGCGCCGAGATGGGCAACAAGCCGATCATGGCGATCCTCGACCCGTACAACCCGACCGGCTCGACGATGCACGTCAACTTCAACACCTCGAAGCTGGAGCGCTGGGACACGGCGGGGCCGCCGCCGAAGTGCCACCTGAACTGGGCGGTGCTGGACAGCGACTGGGAGGCCGAGTTCTGCCGGGTCGCCGAGGCGCACCCGAAGGTGCTGGCCTACGTGAAGAACCACAACCTCGGGCTGGAGGTGCCATACCGGTGCGGCTCGGAGCTGCGTCGCTACCGGCCTGACTTCGTCGTGCGGGTCGATGACGGGCACGGCGCGGCCGATCCGCTGAACCTCGTCGTCGAGATCAAGGGCTACCGGGGCGAGGACGCCAAGGACAAGAAGCTGACGATGGAGACCTACTGGATTCCGGGCGTCAACCGCGTGGGCACGCACGGGCGCTGGGCGTTTGCCGAGTTCACGGACGTGTGGCAGATCCAGAGCGACTTCTCGGCCAAGGTGAGCGAGCAGTTCGAGCAGATGCTCGACACGGCCTGCCTGCCTGCGTGAAGTGGCTCGCGGCCAGTGATCCCTTCTGAGAACCTTTTGCGTCACGCATGACATCAATGGCGTACATTAACCCCCTTATCCGCCCCTTGGCAGTAAGCCCTCTCACCCATCCCGAGAGTGTGCCGACCCCCTGGGGCTTTTCCATTTCCGGGGTGACTGCATGAGTGGCGCCCGCATTGCGATCCTGATCGATGGGGGCTTTTTCCTGAAGCGCCTGCCGCATCTGGTGGCTGCGAATCGCTGCGACTCACCGCTCAAGATCGCGGCCTGCATCCGTCACCTGTGCCGCAACCACATCAAGATGCTCACCGGGCATCAGGGCGAGCGGTGGCAACAGCACCTCTACCGCATCTACTATTACGACGCGGTGCCGTATGACGGCAAGGCCCACCACCCGATCGACAACCGGCCGATCGACTACAGCAAGACCCCTGTGGCCCAGGAGCGGCATGCGTTGTTCGATCTCCTGCGCAAGGAGCGGAAGTTGGCGTTGCGGCTGGGCAAGGTGGCCAGGGACCATGACTGGACGCTCTCGCCCCGGCTGACCAAGCGGGCACTGAAGTCGCGTGTGGCGGTGCGGGCACTGGACGGGCTGACGGTGGCGCCCGGCGGCGCGGACTTGCCCACGACGTTGACGCTGACGCCCGAGCAGGTGCGCCAGCTCGTCGAGCTGCGCGACTTCTGGACGCAGGAGGTCCATGGCGGTGCCGTGAGCCTGGGCTTGAAGCAGAAGGGGGTGGACATGCGCATCGGGCTGGACATCTCGACCCTGACCTTCAAGGACCAGGTGGACACCATCGTGCTGGTGGCGGGTGACAGCGATTTCGTGCCGGCCGCCAAGCTGGCGCGGCGTGAGGGGGTTGAATTCATCCTTGACCCGCTGTGGCAGCAGGTGAACGCCGATCTGTTCGAGCACATCGATGGGCTGCAATCGGGCCTGAAGAAGCCTGGGGCTGCCGCAGAGGCGGTTGCCGAGCTGGCTCCGCCGCTGCCTGCTGCGCCCGATGCGGCTGACCACTGACCGAATGCCCGACGCGCACCGACCAAGAAGACATTCCGGAATCGACATGCCCTCCAAGAAAAATACGGCTTCCTCTGCCTCGCTCACCGTCGAAGCCTTCAAGCACGACGACGCGACCCGCCGCAACATCCCCACCGCCGAATACCAGTCGGTGATGAAGCGCGATGAGCAGAACCCGATCCGCGTGGCGTATGCGCGGCGCAACCGGGATCTGGACCCGCAACTGGTCTGGCGCGGCAAGGATGCGCAGGATGAATCGGATCTGATCGTCTCGGCGCCGCCGCTCTATATCCAGGAGAAGGTTCACCCGAAGGTGCTGATCGACGACCTGAAGCGGCAGACGGAGCGGGCGGCGGCCGAGAAGCTGGATGCGCAGGCGGCGGCGTTTGGTGGGTCCACGGTGGACATGTTTGCCGATTTCAACGGACTGCCGAGCGAGGAGGCGCGCACGGAGTTCTACCAGCACGATGCGCATTGGCAGAACCGGATGATCCTGGGCGACAGTCTGGGGGTGATGGCGTCGCTGGCGGAGCGGGAGGGGTTGAAGGGCAAGGTGCAGTGCATCTATTTCGATCCGCCTTACGGGATCAAATTCAACTCGAATTTCCAGTGGAGCACGACCAGCCGCGACGTGAAGGACGGCAACGCGGAGCACATCACCCGCGAGCCGGAGCAGGTGAAGGCGTTCCGGGACACGTGGCGGGATGGCATTCATTCGTACCTGACTTATTTGCGCGACCGGCTGACGGTGGCGCGTGAGCTGCTGACAGACTCCGGGTCGATCTTCGTGCAGATCGGGGATGAGAATGTGCATCGGGTTCGGGCGGTGATGGATGAGGTTTTCGGGGACGATAATTCTTGCGGGCAAATAACTGTTTTGAAGACTGCCGGACAGACCTCTGAATTAATTGCAGGTACCGCAGACTATATACTTTGGTTTGCCAAGCAAAAATCTTCAGTTAAATTTCGAACCCCATTTTTAGAAAAAGGACTAAGCGCAGACAAATCAGGCGTTTATCGATGGGTCAGGCTGGAAGATGGTTTGAGCCGACCAATGACCGAGTCAGAGCGAGCTGCAGGATTAACCGCTTCAGTATTCAGCACAGACAATCTTACATCACAGCGCCCTCCCGGTAATTTTCCTGTAACTTTTTTTGGAAAAATATTCCAATCCGGCAAGGGTTACTGGAAAACAGGTGAAATCGGGATGGCTCGCCTGATAAAGGCAAATCGTATTGCCCAAGCGGCCAACAGCCTCCGATATGTTAGATATCTTGATGATTTTCGTGCTCAAGCAATAGGCAATGTCTGGAGTGACACCGGGACCGGTAGCTTTACAGATGAAAAACTCTATGTGGTTCAATCTGGGACAAAACTTGTTCAACGGTGTATTTTGATGGTTACCGACCCAGGGGATTTAGTCCTTGATCCGACCTGCGGTTCGGGAACGACGGCTTATGTGGCGGAGCAATGGGGTAGGCGGTGGATCACGATTGATACTTCTCGGGTGGCGCTGGCCTTGGCTCGGGCGCGGATCATGGGCGCACGGTATCCGTATTACCTGCTGGCCGACAGCAAGGAAGGCCAGCTCAAGGAAGCCGAGGTCACCCGCAGCGCCCCCGCCACCACCCCGACCCGCGGCAACATCAACCACGGCTTCGTCTGCGAGCGCGTCCCGCACATCACCCTCAAATCCATCGCCAACAACCCCGAGATCGACGACATCTGGCAACGCCACCAGACCGAGCTGGAACCCCTGCGCGCCCGACTCAATGCCCTGCTCGGCAAGACCTGGCCCGAATGGGACATCCCCCGCGACGCCGACCCCCGCTGGCCCGACGACGCCAAGACCACCCACGCCCGCTGGTGGCAACAGCGCATCGCCCGCCAGAAGGACATCGACGCCTCGATCGCCGCCCGCGCCGAATTCGAGTTCCTGCACGACAAGCCCTACGAAGACAAGAAGCGGGTCCGCGTCGCCGGCCCCTTCACCGTCGAGAGCCTGTCCCCCCACCGTATCCTCACCGTGGACGAGGACGACGAACTCATCGACGGCGCCGCCGAACAGGAAGCCCGCTACCGCGCCGAGCGCGAGGGCCGCGATTTTGTCGCCATCATCCTGGAGAACCTGAAGACCGCCGGCGTCCAGCAGGCGGACAAGCACGCCCGGATCGTCTTCACCGCCCTCACCCCGTGGCCCGGCGAATACGTCTGCGCCGAAGGCCGCTACATCGACGCCACCGGCCAGGACAAGCGCGCCGCCATCTTCATCGGCCCCGAGTTCGGCACCGTCTCGCGCCCCGACCTCGTCTCGGCCGCCCGCGAGGCCGGCGACGGCGGCTTCGACGTGCTCATCACCTGCGCGTTCAACTACGACGCCCACTCGGCCGACTTCGGCAAGCTCGGCCGCATCCCCGTGCTCAAGGCCCGCATGAACGCCGACCTGCACATGGCCGAAGACCTCAAGAACACCGGCAAGGGCAACCTGTTCGTCATCTTCGGCGAACCGGACATCGACATCCTCGACGCCCCCGGCGACCGCCTGCAGGTCAAGGTCAACGGCGTCGATATCTTCCACCCCGGCACGGGAGAAGTCCGCAGCGACGGCCCCGACGGCATCGCCTGCTGGTTCATCGACACCGACTACAACGAAGAAAGCTTCTTCGTCCGCCACGCCTACTTCCTCGGCGCGGGCGACCCGTACAAGGCGCTCAAGACCACGCTGAAGGCCGAGATCGACGCCGACGCATGGGCCACGCTCAACAGCGACACCTCGCGGCCGTTTGCGCGGCCGAAGTCGGGGCGGATCGCGGTGAAGGTCATCAATCATCTGGGGGATGAGGTGATGAAGGTGTTCAGGGTGCGCGCATGACAGCGTTGCGCGCTATGGTTCACGCACTGGCGCATGCCGGCATTGGTTGAATGGGTGAACGACATGACGACAAGCTATCCGCTGCGACAGATCGAGATTGATGGTTTTCGCGGTTTTCGCAATTTCACGCTGCCAGATCTTGGCGGCGTGAACGTGCTCGTGGGCGGGAACAATTCGGGCAAGACGAGCGTGCTGGAGGCGATTTCCATATTGAGTTCGCCGATTGAGCCTGAATCATGGTTGAAAATGATTCATCTGCGAGACCCAGGAGGCATTGATGAATCAAAGATGCATTCTCTTCGATGGTGTTTCCATCGAGCAGTGCCCTTTGATGATACTGACGACCTAGTTACAGCAAAATGCGAGTTTCGCGTCAAGGGCGCATTCCATCTGGAGAGATTGATCGTCGATCTGAAAGAGTTCTACGGAGAACCTGACGAGTCAGAACTTAACAGACTCGGGCGGTCCATGCGAGCCATGAATTTCGACAGGTCTGAGATTGGCTGGCGTGGAGCAGATTTAACTCATGAGTCTCATTGGTCGCAGCTCATTCCGGACAATGTAATTTGTCCGCCAGTTTCATTGAGAATCTGGAATGATCTGCCTGCGATGAGATACGCGAAAGCCCGCAAATTTACTCCACCCGGATTGGTATGTGAGGCGCTGTACCCCTACTCATACCAAATGAATTCATTGCAGGTCAAGAAGATTTCCAGGCTGAAGTCATCTGATGGCGCCGAGTCCGATGTGGATTTGCTTCGGCAATTTGACCCGGATGTTTTGGACATTGATATTCGATCAAACTCAGGCTATCGTCCCGCAATATACCTCTCACATCGGCGACTAGGTAATGTGCCGCTGTCCATTTTTGGCGATGCCATGCGGCGATCTGTTTTGCTTTCATCAACGCTAAGCGGGTTGCCTCCAGGAGGCGTGTTGTTGCTCGATGAAGCTGAGGCTGGAATCCATGCTGGAGCGCAACCTGAATTTTTTAGATGGTTGATCACTGCCGCGCAGCAAAAGCAGGTTCAGGTTTTCCTGACCACGCATAGCCTTGAGGCCGTTGATGCGCTGCTGTCTGGATTGCCCGAGGCTGCTACGGAGGACAGTCTGGTGGTCTTCAAGCTGGAGCGCGACGATCAACAAGGCGTGCATGCCAAACGGCTGGCTGGGGATCTGCTTCATCGGCTGCGATTCAATCGTGGCCTGGATATCCGGTGAGTCAACGCATGCGCCGCTTTGGTTATCTGGTCGTCGAAGGCCCCCATGATGTCGAATTCTGCTATCGGCTGTTGAGTCACGCGAAGCTGGAGCGCATCCAGAAGCTGGGCAAGCTTGATCCGTTCTTCAAGCCGCTGATCCCGAACAGCTTTCCCCACGACGACGATTTGCAGAAACGGATGCCCATCCCGTTGTTCCTGCAAAACGATCAGTTCACGATCGGCCTGCACAGCGCCATCGGTGAAACCAACCTCGTGTCCACGCTGGAGGAAACGCTGAGTGTCTTGCCTGTGGCTTCCTTCTGTGGTGTGGGGATGCTGCTGGATGCGGACAGTGCCATATCGCCAGCGCAGCGGTACGAATCCCTCCGCCAGCGCGTGAGGGAGAAAACCAGACTGGAGTTGCCGGACGGTGCCGGGCAGGTGCGGACATCCAGTTCGGTTCGGCTGGGTGCATTCGTGCTGCCAGACAACGCCAGCCCCGGAACGCTGGAAGATCTGCTGCTCGAAAGTGCCGCCACGCAATACGCAAAGCTCTTGCCACTGGCTCAACAGTACGTACGTATTCAGCCCCCCGGCATTGACAACATCGTCAAGCCGGTGAAGTCCGGGTAGCGCGCGGAGCGAGCGAGGCGGAGAGTGCTGGGATGGACCAACCCGAAGCCCCTGGCCGTGAGGCCACCGCAGTGCCGAACAAGCCCGAGACGCTGGAGCAATGCCACGCGGTGATCGAGCAGATGGGGCAGGAGCTGGCGAAGCTGCGCGAGCAGGTCAGTGCGCTGCTGGACAAGAAGCTGAACTCACGCAACTCGTCGAAGCCGCCATCGTCGGACGGGCCGGGGGACAGCGGCAACCGGGCACAACGCCGGACCAGCGGCCGGGTGCGGGGCGCGCAGCCTGGGCACAAGGGCACGTACCGGGCGCTGCTGGCGGAGTCCGAGGTGGACGTGATCCACGACTGCCCGCCGCCTGCGGCATGCGAGTGTGGCGGTCCGGTGGCGGCGGGGCGGCCGATACGGCACCAGGTGTTCGACGTGCCGGCACAGGTGAAGGCCGAGGTGCAGGAGTACCGGCTGTACCACGGGGTGTGCGGGCACTGCCGCAAGACACACGCATCGGTGTTGCCGGCGGGGGTGCCGCGCGGACAGATCGGGCCGAGGGCGCTGGCCCTGGTGGGGCTGCTGGGCACGGCGTACCACCTGACGCAGCCCAAGATCCGGGATCTGCTGGCGCAGGTGCTGGGGGTGCGGTTCAGCGTGGGGGCGATCTCGCAGGCGCACGGGCTGGTGGCGCAGGCGTTGAAGGAGCCGGTGCAGGCGGCGGTGAAGACGCTGGCCGCAGCGCCGGTGGTGCATGTGGACGAGACCAGCTACGCGCGAGAAGGCGCGGGGCGGCACTGGGTGTGGACGGTGACGCAGCCCAAGCTGGTGGTGTACCAGCTCTGGTCTTCGCGGGCGCGCTACGTGGCCAAGGAGATGCTGGGCGAGAGCCCGAAGGCCAAGCTGGTCACGGACCGCTATGCGGTGTACGACTGGGTGGACGCCGCGCAGCGGCAGGTGTGCTGGGCGCACCTGCTGCGGGACTTCACGCGCATCAGTCAACGTGCGGGGCAGGCCGGACGGATCGGGCGCCGACTGCTGGGGCTGGGCTATGTGCTGTTCCGGCGCTGGCACCGCAAGGACCAGCAGGTCGCCGCGCAGATGGCGCAGGTGCAGCACCACGTGCGCCGGGCGCTGGAGCGCGGCATCGCCGGCGCCTGCCAGCGCACCGCACTGACCTGCGCCAACGTGCTCAAGCTCTGGCCGGCGCTGTGGACGTTCGTGAGCGACGCGGCCGTGCCGCCGACCAACAACGCCGCCGAGCAGGCGCTGCGCACCATCGTGCTCAAGCGCAAGATCTCGGGGCTGACGAGATCACGCCGGGGCGAGGAGTTCATCGCCCGGGGCTACACGGTGGTGGAGAGCTGCAAGCGCCAGGGCCGTGATGCGCTGGCGTATCTGCGTCAGGCGATGCAGGCGCACTTCACCGGTGGTCTGGCGCCCTCGCTGGTGCCCTCGGGCTGAGTGCGTGGCCGCAGGCTCGGTCCTGCGGTCCTTCAGGTCATCTTCGAACTCGCGCTGCGTCCTTCTCGACGCGGCGTGCCCAGGGCTTTGCGGGTGTCAATACCGGGGGGCTGAATACGTACCAACAGTACGTGCAGGCAGCCGAAGTCAGCGCCAAACTGAAGTCCGATCACCTCACGGATTTCCGCAAGCCGTCCGGTCGCCAGAAGGCGATTGTCGGCGCCATGTCCAGCATTTTCCGCCCCGGCAAGGCCGTGCAAACCTCCATACAAGACAACGACTGGGTGCGCGGTGCCGCCTTGAAACTGCCACGCATCCGCGAAGTGCAGCGCTTCCTGACCGAACTGTTCGACCTGCCGCTGCCGACCCCATGACCGACTTCCGCATCGCCGACACCTTCACCGCCAGCCTCGCCCGCCTCACCAGCGACGAGCAGAAAGCCGTCAAGACCACCGCCTTCGACCTGCAGCTCAACCCGGTCAACACCGGCATGAGCCTGCACAAGCTCGACCAGGCGCGGGACAAGAACTTCTGGTCCGTGCGGGTGACGAGCGACATCCGCCTGATCGTGCATCGCACGGCGGGCAGCTTCATGCTCTGCTACGTCGATCACCACGACAAGGCGTATGAATGGGCCTCGCGTCGCCGGCTGGAAACCCACCCGAAGACCGGCGCGGCGCAGTGGGTCGAGGTGCGCGAGCGGGTCGAGGAAATCGTGGTCCGCCCGATACCCGCCAAGGGCACCCGGACCAAGCCAGCCAAGCCCGCGCTGTTCGCGGGTGTGTCCGCCGACGAACTGCTGACCTACGGCGTGCCACAGGATCTGGTGCCCTCCGTGCTGCTGGCCAACGAGGACACGCTGCTCGCCCTGGCGGACCACCTGCCGGCCGAGGCGGCCGAGGCGCTGCTGGAACTGGCCACCGGCGGCAAGCCACAGCGGCCGCCCGTGCTGGCACAGGACGCCGACCCGTTCAGCCACCCGGACGCGCAGCGCCGCTTCCGCGTGATGCGCACCGAAGAGGAACTGGTGCTCGCGCTGGAGTTCCCCTGGGAGAAGTGGACGACCTTCCTCCACCCCGCGCAACGCGACCTCGTCGAACGAGACTTCAAGGGACCGGCGCGTGTCGGCGGCTCGGCGGGCACCGGCAAGACCATCGTCGCGCTCCACCGGGCGGTGTCGCTGGCCAAGCGCCATCCGGACGCGCGGGTGCTGCTGACGACGTTTTCCGAGCCGCTGGCGCGTGCGTTGCACGGCAAGCTGCGCCTGCTGATCCGCAGCGAGCCCCGTCTCGCGGAGCGGCTCGAAGTCGACGCGATCGACGACGTGGGACGGCGTCTGTACACCCAGCAGTTTGGCAAGCCCCGCATGGCCAGCACGGCGGACATCCAGTCCATCGTGACCGCCGCCACGGCCAGCGTGGCGGGGCACCGCTTCCAGGCAGCCTTCGTCCAGAGCGAGTGGCTCGACATCGTCGATGCGTGGGGCGTGGACCGCTGGGAAGGCTACCGCGACTTCAAGCGCCTGGGCCGGCGCACACGGCTCTCGGAAGGCCAGCGCGCGACGCTGTGGACCCTCTTCGAGCAGATCGACGCCCGCCTGAAATCCAGCGGACTGGTGACCCGCTCGGCCCTGTTCAACCGGCTGGCGGCCCAGGTGGCCACGCTGCCGCACCCGCTGTTCGACTTCGTCGTCGTGGACGAAGCGCAGGACATCGACGTGGCGCAACTGCGCTTCCTCGCCGCCGTGGGCGGTGGGCGGACCAACAGCCTGTTCTTCGCCGGTGACCTGGGCCAGCGCATCTTCCAGACCCCGTTTTCATGGAAGGCGCTGGGGGTGGACGTGCGCGGCCGGTCCAGGACGCTGCAGATCAACTACCGCACGTCCCACCAGATCCGCGCGCAGGCCGATCGACTGCTGGGCCCGGAAGTGTCCGACGTGGACGGCAACGCCGAATCACGCGAAGGCACGGTGTCCGCGTTCAATGGCCCGCCGCCATCGATCCAGTCCTGCACGGAGCACGCGCAAGAACAGCAGGTCGTGGCGACATGGCTCCGCACCCGCATCGCCGAAGGCATCGCCCCGCACGAGCTGGCCGTCATCGTCCGCTCGGAGGCGCAGGTGCCCGATGCCGTGGCCGCCGTCGGCGCCGCAGGCCAGGCGGCCAAGGTGCTGGATGCGCGCGTGGACACGGCGACGGGCCAGGTGTCCGTCGGCACGATGCACCTCGCCAAGGGGCTGGAATTCCGAGGCGTGGTGGTGATGGCCTGCAACGATGCGGTGGTGCCGCTGCAGGAACGCCTGGGCGCGGTCACGGACCCCGCCGATCTCGATGAGGTGTTCCACACCGAGCGGCACCTGCTCTATGTGGCGTGTACCCGGGCCCGCGATCACCTGCTGGTGACCGGTGTCGAGCCGGTGTCGGAGTTTCTGGATGACCTGATCGGGTGAGACGGCGACCGCTCCACACGCGGTCGCCTATTGCACCCTGCGCAGCCACGCCCGACCGACCGCCCACTCCAGCACCACCGCCCCCGCCATCAGCCCGGCCCCCAGCAGCAGCACCCGCACCGGCGACCAGCCCTGCACCGCCCACCAGAACCCGCCCAGCGCCAGCATCCGGAACGCCCACAGCACGACCTCGCGCACGACGATCCGGTCCGCCAGTGCGCCCTCCAGGTCGAGCAGGCGCTGGTTGAGCACTTGCTCGCTGGCGGCCCAGAAGGGTTGCACGGCGGCCAATGTCAGCAGATGAACGACGTAGAGCGCCGGATGCGCGACGCTGGCGCCAAGCAGCAGGTGGGCCGCGACCATGCCGATGGCCGCCAGCGCCATCCAGCGCAGACGGTTGCCAGCATGCCGGTGGCCGCGCAGCGCGAACAGCGCCAGGCAGCCGAACACCGTCGCGGCGCTGGCCGTCCAGCCGTAGTGGCTCACGACACCGAGCGCCTGCACCGCGCCACTGGCCCCGAGCACCATGCCCACGCCCATCAGCCCCGACTCCAGCCCGTACAGCGGCAGGCAGCGCACGAACCCGGGCTGCCGCACCACGGCCATCGGACGCTCCCAATGGATGGCCGGCGTGCTCGGCAACCGCCGCGGCGCCCAGACCGCTGCCACCAGCGCCAGCGCGGCATAGCTGGCGTAGACCGCCGCCGCGCGCTCACCGGTCATCGACAGGAACAGCGTGACGGTCAGCGTGGCGCACAGCCCGGCGAAGACGGTCCAGACGGTGGTGTGGGCTGCGTAGGGGTCGCGGTCGGTGTCGGCCAGCAGGCTCAGCTCCAGCCACAGCCGCGCGCCCCAGGTCAGCCCGATGAACGCGCCAATCGCCACCGCCAGCCACAGCGGCCCCTCCTGCGCCTGCAGCAGCACCAGAGCGGGGAGCAGGAAACCGGCGCGGATCAGGTGCACCGGCTGCAACGACCAGCGCCGACCCAGCGCGAAGGCGCCGACGATGCACACCATCGTGGCCGTCAGCATCACCGCCGTGAACACGACGGCCATCGTCCAGCCACGCTGCGCGAACACCAGCACACCGGCGAAGCCGATCAGCGTCGAGAAGGCGCCCTGGCAGACGATGAAGGGAAGAAGGCGGTGTTCCAGCGGCGTGGCCATGAATCCTCAAGGGCATCGACTACACGTCAACATCACGACCCCAAACTTCGGAGTCCAAGATGCAAGTGTCCCGTTTTCTGAGGCGCCATGCCCGGGTGTCGCTGCCGCTGGCCACCGCCTGCTTCACGGCGATCCCGGCCGCAGCCGAGTCCCAGGTGGCCGCACTGCCGCTGTGGGAGATCGGTGGTGTCGGCGTGGGGGTGTCTCAACAGGCCTATCCGGGCTCGGACCAGCAGGTGACCCGCGGCCTGGCGCTGCCCTACCTGGTCTATCGAGGCCAGTTCCTGCGCGCAGACCGCGAGACGGCCGGCCTGCGGGCCTTCAAGACGCCCAATGCCGAACTCGACATCGGTGTGTCGGGCTCGTTCGGCGCACGCTCCGATGACATCGAGGCGCGGCGTGGCATGCCAGACCTCGGCACCCTGGTGGAGTTCGGCCCCCGGATCAAGTGGAACCTCGGTGCGGGACCGGGTGGTGGTGCCTGGCGACTGGACCTGCCGCTGCGCGGCGTGTTCGACCTCAACGCGCGCGGGCACTCCCGTGGCATCGCCTTCGAGCCACGGCTCGTGTTCCAACGGCGGTCCAGCACCGGCTGGGGCTACACGACGAGCGTGAGCGCCATCGTCGCCGACCAGCGTCTGGCCCGGACCTTCTACGGCGTCGACCCGGTCCACGCGCTGGCAGGACGGCCGGCCTACGAGGCCCGGAGCGGTCTGGTGGCATGGCGCCTGTCGGCTTCGCTGTCGCGCAGCCTGTCGCGTGACTGGCGCATCCTCGGCTTCGGGCGCCTGGACACGGTCAGCGGAGCGGCCAACGAACACAGCCCGCTGGTCAAGCGCACCCATGGCGCCAGCGTCGGCCTGGGGCTGTCCTACACCTGGATGCGATCCGACGAGACTGCGAGCGATTGAGGCGCACTTGCCACTTGCATGTGCCATCGTGGGGACAGTGAGGGACCGTGATTCGCCGGTTTGGCCTGCCCGGAGAGACTCGAACTCCCGACCCCCGGCTTAGAAGGCCGGTGCTCTATCCAGTTGAGCTACGGGCAGTGTGCAGATGGCAGCGACTGGCGATCTGGCGATGTGAAGTTCTTGGTCGGGGCGAAAGGATTCGAACCTTCGACCCTCTGGTCCCAAACCAGATGCGCTACCAGGCTGCGCTACGCCCCGACAAGAGCCTTAGATCATAGCCTACTTTTGGCGGGTTCAGATCAATTCGCGCAATTCGTGCCGGCGCGGCAGATCGGGGCCGCGGCGGGTGCAGGTGATGGCCGCGGCATTGGCAGCGAAGTCGGCCACGCGGCGGACTTCGTCGAGCGTGATGGCAGCCAGACCCGCAGGGCTCAGCCGGCCGAGTTCCGCCAGCGCGACCAGCGTGGCGGCCTGGAAGGTGTCGCCCGCGCCGACCGTGTCCTGCACCTGCACCTTGGGCGCCGACACCTCGCACTGCCCTTCGCGGGTCCACGCCAGCGCGCCCTTGCCGCCGCGCGTCATCATCACCAGCGACACGCCCGCCGCCAGCCAGCGTGCGGCCAGGTCGGCCGGATCCAGTTCCGGATAGAGCCGCTCGAAGTCCTCGTCGCTGAGCTTGAGCAGGTGCGTGCGCGCCGACATCCATTCGATGTTGTCGCGCCACGCCTCCAGCGACGGCTCGACGTTCAGGCGCACGTTCGGGTCGTACGAGATCACGGTCGTGGCGTGGCGCTGCTCGACCAGGGTGCGGATGGTGGACGCGATCGGCTCGACCACGCAGCCGAACGAGCCGAAGTGGATCGCGGCGACCTCGGCCGGCAGGCGGGCGAGGTGTTCGGGCAGCAGCTGGCGGTCTGCGCCGCCGGTGCCGTAGAAGCGGTAGCTGGGCACGCCGTTGGCATCGACACCGACCAGGCTCAGTGTGGTGGGGGCGTCGTTCAGGATGACGGCTTCGGTCGAGATGCCCTCGTCGACCACGCTGCGCAGGATGCGCTCGCCGAGAAAGTCGCGCGAGACCGCCCCCAGGAACACCGCCGACTGGCCCATGCGCTGCACACCGGCCGCCACGTTCAGCGGCGACCCCCCCACCACGGCATCCAGCCGCAGACCCGTGGGCGTCGGGCCATCCTGGAACACATCCAGCAGGGATTCCCCGCAAATGACGATCGGCAACGGCAGGTTCGCGGGATCAGCTCGCATGTTGGTTCACTCGGTCAACAGATTTCGGGGTCGCGATCGTCTCATCCCTTGGCGGTGGTGACACTAGGGAAATCACTAAATCAAGCTAGTTGATTTAATTAGTCGAGCCGCTACCATTCGTTCCGCAGGTTCAGCACAAACGGACCTCACCTCACCACCTGGCTCGTTCCATGGGCCGCCCTTTTCTTCCGGAGACAAAACATGTCGCGTCTTTCCACCCTGGGCTTCGCCGCCGCTCTCGCCTGCTTCGCCACCTCGACGATGGCTGCGCAGCCGGTCATCGGCCTGATCACCAAGACCGAAACCAACCCGTTCTTCGTCAAGATGAAGCAAGGTGCGGAAGCCGAAGCCAAGAAGCTGGGCGCCAAGCTGCTGTCGGCCTCCGGCAAGCAGGACGGTGACACCGCCGGCCAGATCACCGCGATGGAGAACATGGTTGCCGCCGGCGCCAAGACCATCCTGATCACCTCGTCGGGTGACGCCATCGTCCCGACGATCAAGAAGATCAAGGCCCAGGGCGTGCAGGTCATCGCCCTGGACAGCCCGGTGGCAGAAGCCGACGCCCTGTTCGCCACCAACAACTACAAGGCCGGCGAGCTGATCGGCGCCTACGCCAAGGCCACGCTGGGCGGCAAGAAGCCCGTCATCGCCACGCTGGACCTGTTCCCCGGCCACCCGGTCGGTGCGCAGCGCCACAACGGCTTCCTGGCCGGCTACGGCCTGAAGACCCTGCCGGCCGAGAGCAACGAGCTGGCCCAGCCGGCGGAAGTGGTCTGCATGGCCGACTCCTTCGGCGACGCCGCCAAGGGCCAGACCGGCATGGAAAACTGCCTGCAGAAGAACGCCGACATCAACGTCGTGTACGCCATCAATGAACCCGCTGCCGCCGGTGCCTACAAGGCGCTGAAGGCCGCTGGCAAGGAAAAGGATGTCGTGATCCTGGGCGTGGACGGCATGTGCTCGAACGGCGTGGGCAACGTCGAGAAGGGCGTGATCGCCGCGACCTCCATGCAGTACCCGCTGAAGATGGCCGCGATGGGCGTGGCCGCCGGTGTCAAGTACGCCAAGGACGGCAAGCGTCAAAGCGGCTACACCGACACCGGTGTGGACCTGGTGGCGAGCAAGCCCGTTGCCGGCGTCAAGAGCATCGACACCAAGACGGCACGCGCGCAGTGCTGGGGTGACTGATCCGGCGCAAGCCCGGATCCCTCTGGATCTTTGACCGCACAGGGGTGGTCATGCGATCGCCCCTCCTTCTGGAAGCCCCGTCACCACGGGGCTTTCCTTTCTCGACGGACGCCACCAGCGAGCCCCACCCATGAATTCGCTCACCGCCAAGCTGCCCCCGATCGGGACACTGGGCCCGGCCATCGCACTGTTCCTGGCCTGTGCCTTCTTTTCCTTCCAGCACGAACGCTTTCTCACGCTGCAGAATTTTTCCCTGATCCTGCAGCAGGTCATGGTGGTGGCCACGATCGCCATCGGCCAGACCCTGATCATCCTCACCGCCGGCATCGACCTTTCATGCGGCATGGTGATGGCACTCGGCTCCATCGTGATGACCAAGCTCGCCGCCGACTTCGGTCTGAGCGCGCCCGTGGCCATCCTGTGCGGTGTGGCCGTGACGACCCTGTTCGGCCTGGCCAACGGTCTGCTCGTCACCCGCGTCAAGCTGCCACCCTTCATCGTCACGCTCGGCACGCTGAACATCGCCTTCGCGATCACCCAGCTGTATTCCGGAGCGCAGACGGTCACTGACATCCCCGACGGCATGAACCTGCTGGGCGAGACCTTCGGCCTGGGCGGCGCGCGCATCGCGTACGGCTCGGTGCTGGTGGTGGCCCTGTACATCGCCACCTGGCTCTGGCTGCGCGAAACCGCACCCGGTCGCCACGTCTACGCGGTGGGCAACAACCCGGAAGCCACCCGCCTGACGGGCATCCCGACCGACCGCGTGCTGCTGGGCGTCTACGCGCTGGCGGGCATGTTCTACGGCATCGCCTCGATGCTGGCCGTGGCACGCACCGGCGCCGGTGACCCGAACGCCGGCCAGACCGAGAACCTGGACGCCATCACCGCCGTGGTGCTGGGCGGCACCAGTCTGTTCGGTGGTCGCGGCATCCTGCTGGGCACGCTGGTGGGCGCGCTGATCGTCGGCGTGTTCCGCAACGGCCTCACGCTGATGGGTGTGTCGTCGGTCTACCAGATCCTGGTGACCGGCATCCTGGTGATCCTGGCCGTGGCCACGGATCAGATGTCTCGCAAGGGGGGCCGCTGACATGAGCGCTCAAGCACAAATCGTCATGAAAGCCACCGGCCTGGTGAAACGCTATGGCCAGGTGACCGCGCTGGACGGCGCCGACTTCGAACTGCGTGCCGGGGAAATCCTGGCCGTGATCGGCGACAACGGCGCGGGCAAGTCCTCGCTGATCAAGTGCCTGTCGGGCGCGACCATTCCCGATGAAGGCACGATCGAGCTGGACGGCAAGCCGATCCACTTCAAGAGCCCGATCGACGCCCGCCGCGTCGGCATCGAGACGGTGTACCAGGACCTGGCCGTGGCGCCGGCCATGACCATCGCCGAGAACCTCTTCCTGGGCCGCGAGATCCTCCGCCCCGGTTTTGCCGGCAGCGTGCTGCGCATGATCGACAAGAAGAAGATGCTCGAACAAAGCATCGCCCGGATGAACGACCTCAAGGTCGGCATCCGCTCGATGACGCAGGCGGTGGAGACGCTCTCGGGCGGCCAGCGCCAGTGCGTGGCGGTGGCGCGTGCGGCGGCGTTTGCCGAGCATGTGGTGATCCTGGACGAGCCGACGGCGGCGCTGGGCGTCAAGGAGGGCAACATGGTGCTGGAGCTGATCCGCCGGGTGCGCGACAAGGGCCTGCCGGTGATCCTGATCTCGCACAACATGCCGCACGTCTTCGAGATCGCCGACCGCATCCACGTCGCCCGCCTGGGCAAGCGCGGCGCCGTGCTGAACCCGAAGAAGGTCAGCATGAGCGACACCGTGGCGGTCATGACGGGCGCCATGCCTACCGACCAGATCCCGGCCGAGTGGCTGGCCTGAATCAGCCACAGGAGAACACGACATGCTCAAGGGGATCGATCCTCTGCTGACACCGCAACTGCTGCAGGTGCTGGCGGAGATGGGGCACGGCGACGAGATCATCGTGGCGGATGCCAACTTCACCGCCGCCAGCCTGAGCGTCGGCCCGGACGGTCGGCGCAAGCCGCTGATCCATCTGCCCGGCGCCGGCATCCGCCGCACCGCGCAGGCCGTGCTCAGCCTGCTGCCGCTGGACGCGGCGGTATCGCAGCCGATCGCGTACATGAAGGTCTGCGACACGCCCGACGGCTACCGCAGCCGCCTGCAGCGTGACGTGATCGACCTGATCGAGACCGACGGGCATGCACGGTCCGACCAGTGCGAGGCGATCGAGCGCTTCGCGTTCTACGACCGGGTGCGCCAGGCGTTTGCGATCGTGCTGACGGGTGACCTGCAGCCCTATGGCAACTTCGTGTTCAAGAAGGGCGTGATCGGCGAGGCGCTGGTGCCCTGACCGGCAAGCTGCCCCACCCAGACAGAAGGAAAAGGCCGGCATCTCGCCGGCCTTTTTCATGTGGGTTCGCTCACGAAGCCCTCGGCGTCAGGCACCCTTGAGCTTGCCCACCACGAACAGCAGCACGGCCGCGCCGATCACCGACGCGATGTAGCCCACGGGCTGCCCCTGTGCGTACAGACCCAGCATCTGCCCCGCAAACCCGGCGACGAACGAGCCGGCGATGCCGAGCAGCGTGGTCAGGATGAACCCCAGCGCCTGCGTGCCGGGGATGATCCACCGGGCCACGAGGCCGATCAGAAAGCCCACGATCACCATCCAGACAAAACTCATCATCAGTCATCTCCTCAGATGTGACCCGCCCCACGGCGGTACCGCACTGTAGGAGAAAAACGTGATCTTTGTCACCAGAGCGTGCGCAGCCTATTGATTCATCTGCGCCCAGACCTTGTCGAGCCGCTTGACGCTGACCGGCTGCGGCGTGCGCAATTCCTGCGCGAACAGGCTCACGCGCAACTCTTCGAGCAACCAGCGGTACTCGGTCAGGCGGCTGTCGTCGGTGCCCTTGAGGTCGGCGAGGCGGCGGGTGTAGCGCGTCTCCAACGGGCGCAGCTCGGTCAGGCGCTGCGCGTCGCGGACCGGGTCGGCGCGCCACTTGTCCAGCCGCAGCACGACCGCCTTGAGGTAACGCGGCAGGTGGTGGAGCTGCGACCAGTGCGTCTGCGCGATGAAGCGCTTGGGCACGAGGCGCTGCAACTGGCCGGTGATGTCGTCGGCCACGTCCTTGGGCACGCGGCTGTCCTTGAGCTTGCGCAGCGCGGCGGCGTAGTCGATCAGGATGGCACCGGCCGTGCGCGCCACCTCCTGGGCGATCAGGTTCAGGCGCGGGCGGCCTTCGTCCAGGCGGCGCTGGAACGCCGCCGCGTCGGTCGGCAGCGGATCGGCGAGGAAGGCCCGCGTCAGCGCCACGTCGATGACCTGGTCGCGCAGCTCCTCCTGCGTGCCCAGCGGCATGTAGGCCACCGACATCTTCTGCAGGTCGGGGATGTTCTTTTCCAGGTACTTCAGCGGCTCCTTGATGTTCAGCGCCACCAGCCGGCGCAGGCCGCTGCGGTGCTTCGCGGCAGCGGCGTCCGGTTCGTCGAACACCTCGATCTCGACGTGCGCGCCGCAGTCGATCAGCGCCGGGAAGCCGATCAGCGTCTGGCCCGCCTTGCGGATCTCCATCAGCTCGGGGAGTTCGCCGAAGGTCCAGGTCGTGTAGCGGGCGGGGGCGGCGCTCGGTGCGGTGCCCCCTCCCCGGCCCTCCCCCGCTGGGGGAGGGAGAGAAGACGGCAATACCCGTGCGCCTTGCGCAGCCCCGGTCTTGCCCCCTCCCCCAGCGGGGGAGGGTTGGGGTGGGGGCTCCGCACGCGCAGCCACCTTCAACCCCGCCAGCGCCTGAAACGCCGTCCGCGCCTGCCCCCCCAGCTCCGCCTTCAGCGCCGCAAGGTTGCGCCCCATGCCGAGCTGCCGCCCGTGTTCGTCCACGACGCGGAAGTTCATGAACAGGTGCGGCGCCACCATCTCCAGCTTGAAATCGTTGCGCTGCACGGCGATCTGCGTGCGCTCGCGCACCGCCTTGAGCAGCACATCGACCAGGTTGCCCTGCGCGAACGGGTTCAGCTCGACAAACTCCGCCACGTAGTCCGGCAGCGGCACCAGCCGCGAGCGCGGGCGCTGGTGCAGGCTCTTGACCAGCGCCAGCACCTTCGCCTCCAGCATCCCCGGCACCAGCCACTCGCAGCGCTCCTCGCTGACCTGGTTGAGCGCATAGATCGGCACCGTCACCGTCACGCCGTCCTTGGCGTCACCGGGGCTGTGCAGGTACTCGGTCGTGCAGTCGATGCCGCCGAGCCGCAGCGTCTTCGGGAAGGCCGCCGTCGTGATGCCGGCCGCCTCGTGGCGCATCAGCTCGTCGCGGGTCAGGTGCAGCAGCTTCGGGCCCGAGTGCTCGGGCTTGCTCTCCTGGCGGTACCAGCGCTCGAAGCTCGCGCCGCTGACCACGTCGCGCGGCAGTTGCGCGTCGTAGTAGGCGTGGATCAGCTCGTCGTCCACCAGCACGTCCTGGCGGCGCGACTTGTGCTCCAGCTCCTCGACCTGGCGGATCATCTTCTGGTTGTGGGCGAGGAAGGGCAGCTTCGTCTCCCACTCGCCGTTGACCAGCGCCTCGCGGATGAAGATCTCGCGCGCGGCCGGCGCGTCCACGTTGCCGAAGTTCACGCGGCGGTTGGCGTAGACGACGATGCCGTAGAGCGTCGCCCGCTCCAGCGCGATGACCTCGGCGGCCTTCTTCTCCCAGTGCGGCTCCAGCAACTGGGTCTTCAGCAGGTGGCCGGCGATCGGCGGAATCCACGCCGGGTCGATCGCCGCCAGCCCGCGCCCGAACAACCGGGTCGTGTCCACCAGTTCGGCCGCCACCAGCCAGCGGCCTGGCTTCTTGCTCAGGTGCGCACCCGGGTGGCGCCAGAACTTGATGCCACGCGCGCCGAGGTACCACTCGTCGTCCTCCGCCTTCAGCCCGATGTTGCCGAGCAGGCCGGCCAG
Source organism: Sphaerotilus sp. (assembly GCF_034519685.1). Taxonomy (GTDB): domain Bacteria; phylum Pseudomonadota; class Gammaproteobacteria; order Burkholderiales; family Burkholderiaceae_C; genus Sphaerotilus. The sequence continues at coordinate 43,577 of NZ_JAXHOF010000001.1, forward strand.
CATCGACAGGTGGACCTGGTCATACGTGGCCGGCGCGCCGTTGAGCCGCCAGCCGTGTTCGGCGACGACGGTGTGGAGCTGGCTGTGGATGTCGCGCCATTCGCGCACGCGGCGCGGGCTGACGAAGCTCTCGCGCAGGCGCTGCTCCTGCTGGCGGTTGCTGAGCTTGTGGGTGTCGATCTTCTGGCCGGCCTTGGCGGCGTCGGCGTGGCCGTGCTGGCCGCGGCCCTCCTCGATCCACTTCCACAGCTTCAGGTAGCCCATGAACTCCGAGCGCTCGTCGTCGAACTTCTTGTGCTTCTCGTCGGCGGCCTGCTGCGCCTCCATCGGCCGGTCGCGCACGTCCTGCACGCTCAGCGCCGACGCGATGATGACCACCTCGCTCAGCGCCTCGCGGTTGCGTGCCTCCAGGATCATGCGGCCCACCCGCGGGTCGAGCGGCAGCCGCGCCAGCTCCTGGCCGATCGGCGTCAGCTCGTTCTGCTCATCCACCGCGCCAAGTTCGCCCAGCAGCGCGTAGCCGTCGGCGATCGCCTTGCGCGGCGGCGGCTCCAGGAAGGGGAAGTCCTCGACCAGCCCGAGGTGCAGCGCCTTCATGCGCAGGATCACCCCGGCCAGCGAGGAGCGCAGGATTTCCGGGTCGGTGAAGCGCGGGCGGCCGAGGAAGTCCTTCTCGTCGTAGAGCCGGATGCAGATGCCGTTGGCCACCCGGCCGCAGCGGCCGGCGCGCTGGTTGGCCGCCGCCTGCGAGATCGGCTCGATCTGGAGCTGCTCGACCTTGTTGCGGTAGCTGTAGCGCTTGACGCGGGCGTGGCCGGTGTCGATCACGTAGCGGATGCCGGGCACGGTCAGCGAGGTTTCCGCGACGTTGGTGGCCAGCACGATGCGCTTGCCGCCGCCGGTCTCGAAGACACGGTCCTGCTCCTGCTGCGACAGCCGGGCGAACAGCGGCAGGATGTCGGCGTGGCGGTGCAGCGGCTGGTGGCTGAGGTGCTTGCGCAGGTGGTCGGCGGCCTCGCGGATCTCGCGCTCGCCGGGCAGGAAGACGAGGATGTCGCCCGAGCCGCTGCGCCAGAGTTCATCCACCGCGTCGGCGATGGCGTCGTTGAGGTCGAACTCCTTGGTCTCCTCGAACGCCTTCCAGCGCTGCTCCACCGGGAAGGTGCGCCCGCTGACCAGGATCACCGGCGCCGGGCCGTGGCGCGAGGCGAAGTGCTGGGCGAAGCGGTCGGCGTCGATGGTGGCCGAGGTGACGACGATCTTCAGGTCGGGCCGGCGCGGCAGGATCTGGCGCAGGTAGCCGAGCAGGAAGTCGATGTTGAGGCTGCGCTCGTGGGCCTCGTCGATGATGAGGGTGTCGTAGGCCTTGAGCAGCGGGTCGGACTGCGTCTCGGCGAGCAGGATGCCGTCGGTCATCAGCTTGACCGAGGCGCCGGGCTGCAGCCGGTCCTGGAAGCGCACCTTGTAGCCGACCACCTCGCCGAGCGGCGATTTCAGCTCGTCGGCGATGCGCTTGGCGACCGAGCTGGCGGCGATGCGGCGGGGTTGCGTGTGGCCGATCAGGCCCGAGCCGCCCGCGCCCAGGCCACGGCCGAGTTCGAGCGCAATCTTGGGCAGCTGCGTGGTCTTGCCGGAGCCGGTCTCGCCGCAGACGATGATGACCTGGTGCTCGGCGAGCGCACGGGCGATCTCCTCGCGGCGTGCCGACACCGGCAGCGTGTCGGGGTAGGTGATCGGCGGGACGGGATTGGCGGGGCGGCGCGAGGCCGGCGGCTCCGAAGAGCGTGGGGGGCGAGAAGGACGGTTCACAGGGCGCGGATTATCCCCCTGCCCCACCCGACCCGTTCAATCGCGCGCAACCCCAGGTCAGGCGCCGGATTCCGGCATCTCCGCGTATTCCATGATGTTGAGCACGGCGCCCTGCGGATCCTGCAGCACGGCGAAGCGCCCGATGCCCGGCACATCCGTCGGCTCGATCAGCACCCGCCCGCCCAGCGCCGCACACTCGCCGGCCGTCTCGTCGGCGTTGTCCACCGTCACATACGGGCACCAGTTCGGCGGCATGCTGGAAGGCGCCGTCGGCGGAATCGCCATGATGCCGCCGATGGCCGTGTCGCCCACCTTGAGGACGCGGTACGGGCCTTGCGGCATGGGCATCGTCTCGACGGTCCAGCCGAAGAGCTGGTGGTAGAAGTCCGCCGATCGGGCGGGATCGGTGGTCATCAGCTCAGTCCAGCTGATCGCACCGTGGGTCTTGAAGGCATCCATGCGGGTCTCCTGGCGGGGGTTGGTGCCAAGCATCGTGCGACGACGGCTTTACAGCGTCAAGGTGAGAAAACCAGCGCCGGGCGCCGATCCGAGGTCCACCCGGTCGCACCCGCAGAACCCCGCCAGCGCCGTCAAGGCCTCGGCCAACGCCGGGCGAAACCCGTCCAGGTCCAGATCGGACCGTGCGGCCTCGACATGCAGGCTCAGCACCTCGAACCGCCGCTCGCGCCGATGGGCCTTACAGTCCACCCGCCCCACGAACCGGTCCCCGAACAGGATCGGCAGACAGAAATACCCGTACACCCGCTTCGGCGCTGCCGTGTAGCACTCCAGCCGGTAGTCCAGTCCGAACAGGCCGAGCAGCCGCTCCCGGTGGATCACCGCGTTGTCGAATGGGGAAAGCAGCCGAACTGCCCGGTGGGAGGTGGGCGCCGCACTGTCGAGTGCGGCCAGCGCGGCCGCATCGGCATACGCATCCGGCAGCACCGCCTCCTCCAGCCGCACCAGCGACCGGTCGGCCAGCCGCTCGTCCACAGCCCGGCGCATCGCGTCCCGGATGGCCGGCCCCGTGCGCAGGTGCAGCAGTTGTGTCCAGGTCACGACGCCGTGCGCCCGCACCACCGTGTCCAGCCAGTGCCGCGCGCACTCGTCCAGCGTCGGCTCGCGCAGATCCAGCCCGCTCGGCAGCACCCGCTCGGCCAGGTCGTAGACCTTCTCCATGCCGTAGCGCTCGCGCACCATCAGGTCGCCCTGCATGAAGAGCCGGTCCAGCGCGTGCTTGAGCGGCCCGGCGTTCCACCAGCCGCCCTGGCCACCGTTCACGCCCGAGGGCTGGCCCAGGCTGCGCAGCGTCAGCGGCCCATCCACGCGCACCCGGTCCAGGAGCTGGCGCATCACCGCGGCGTCTGTCCGACCGGCGTGCCAGGTATGCCCCTCGCGCACCGACGCCATCAGCGGCAAGGAAAACCGGTAATCGCGCATCGGCAGACAGGACGCGGCATGGAACCAGTGCTCGAACACCGACCCGTCGCGCAGCAGCGTGTTCAGGTGTTCCGGCGCATACCCCGGCACCCGGCTCCACAGCACATGGTGGTGCGCCCGCTCGATCACGGCCAGGGTATCGATCTGCACATACCCCAGATGCTCGATGGCGCGCAATGCACCCGCGGCACCCTGCCCGAACACGGGCGATGGCCCCAGCCCTTGAGGTTGCAGGGCCAGTGGTCTCAACAGTGCTGGCGGTGTTTTCATGGCGTACTCCCTGAATGGGCCACATTCTGGGCGACATTTTTCTTCGCCCACCCCGTCCGGAACGGTCGGCATGTGCTCAGGCACAATCCCGACCCCATGAGCCTTGTTTTCCCGCACACCTTCGTTCCCTGGTTCCGCTCGGTCGCGCCGCACATCCACGCCTACCACGGCAAGACCTTCGTGATCGGCATGGCGGGCGAGCTGATCGCCGCCGGCAAGCTCAATGCGTTTGTCCAGGATCTGTCGCTGCTGCACGCGATGGGCATCAAGCTGGTGCTGGTCCACGGTTTTCGACCGCAGGTGAACGAGCAGCTGCGCGCCAAGGGCCACGCCTCGCGCTTCAGCCACGGCAAGCGCATCACCGACCCCGTCGCGCTCGACTGCGCGCAGGAAGCGGCCGGTCAATTGCGTTTCGAGATCGAGGCCGCGTTTTCGCAGGGACTGCCGAATACCCCGATGGCCAATGCCACGGTGCGGGTCGTGTCCGGCAATTTCCTCACCGCCCGCCCGGTGGGCATCGTCGATGGCGTGGACTTCATGCACAGCGGCGTCGTGCGCAAGGTCGATTCGGCCACGATCCGCCGCGCCATCGACATCGGCGCACTGGTGCTGCTGTCGCCGTTCGGTTTTTCACCGACCGGCGAGGCGTTCAACCTGACGATGGAGGAAGTCGCCACGGCCACGGCCATCGCGCTGCAGGCCGACAAGCTGCTGTTCATGACCGAGCTGCCCGGCATCCGCGAAGACCTGGACGACCCGGACAGCGCCATCGACACCGAACTGGCGCTGGCCGATGCCCGCCGCCTGCTGGCACGCCTGCCCGAACCAACCCAGCCCAGCGACCCGGCTTTCTACCTGCAGCATTGCGTGCGCGCCTGCGAGGGCGGGGTCGAGCGCTCGCACATCCTGCCGTTCGCCGGCGATGGCGCAGTGCTGATGGAGATCTTCACCCACGACGGCGTCGGCACCATGGTGGTCGACGAGAAACTCGAAAGCCTGCACGAGGCCACCGCCGACGACGTGGGCGGCATCCTGCAGCTGATCGAGCCCTTCGAGCGCGACGGCACGCTGGTCAAGCGCAGCCGCACCGAGATCGAGCGCGACATCACCACCTACACCGTCATCGAGCACGACGGCATCATCTTCGGCTGCGCGGCGCTCTACGCCTACCCGGAAGCCCGGACCGCCGAAATGGCTGCGCTGACCATCTCGCCCCAGGTCCAGGGCCAGGGCGACGGCGAGCGCATCCTCAAGCGCATCGAGCAGCGCGCCCGTGCGATGGGCCTCGACAGCATCTTCGTGCTCACCACGCGCACGATGCACTGGTTCGTCAAGCGCGGCTTCCAGCAGGTCGACCCCGACTGGCTGCCGGAAGCCCGCAAACGCAAATACAACTGGGACCGGCGCTCGCAGGTGCTGGTCAAGAAACTCGGCTGATCGGCCGCAAGAATCCCTCCTCGAAAGGAACACTTCCATGGCACGCACCATTCAATGCATCCTGCTGAAAAAGGAAGCCGAAGGCTTGGACTACCCGACCTATCCCGGCGAACTGGGCAAGCGCATCTACCAGAACGTCAGCAAGGAAGCCTGGGCGCAATGGCTCAAGCACCAGACCATGCTGGTCAATGAAAACCGCCTGAATCTGGCCGATGCGCGCGCGCGCCAGTATCTGGCACGCCAGATGGAGAACTATTTCTTCGGATCCGGCGCCGACCAGCCGCAAGGATATGTGCCGCCGTCGGCTTGATGCGTGATTTCCCGGGTTGTTTCGGCACTGGACAGAAGGATCGGATTGTTTCTAGAATCCAGCCCGGATCAACCGTTGGGGAATTACACATGACCACCTACCAAGAACTCATTGCGCAAAAGGCCGAACTCGACCGACTGCAGTCCGAACTGGACAGGCAGATTGCCGAAACCCTGCGCAACGAACGCGCAGCCGTCATCAACCAGATCAAGACGATGATGGCTGAAAATGGCCTCACCGCCGCAGACCTGAGCGCCGGAAAACCCGGCCGCCCGCCCAAGATCGGCATCGCCGAACCCGGCACGACCCGCAAGGTCGCCGCCAAGTACCGCGACCCGAACACCGGCGAAACCTGGTCGGGCCGTGGCCTGAAGCCGAAGTGGCTGGCCGCCGCGATCGAGAACGGCCACAGCCTGACCGACTTCGCGGTCTGATCTTCGCTTCCTTCACCGCCTCGCTTTGCAAAAACCACCTTCGGGTGGTTTTGTTTTTTCATTTCGGGCAAAATCCACCGCCCGGCCCCCTTCGTCCCGATTTCGCCTCGATTGCGCCCCGATCCGCAGACCACGACTTCAGTCGGTTGAGTTCGTCTCAGGTCCAGTCCAGGCATTGGCTTAAGAATTGAGGACGGCATCCGGATTGACAGCCCGCAGGCCGTTGCCTATGCTCACGTAAGTGACTTTTCTCACACTCCCATACCAGATGCAAGGTTTGTACTCGGTGCTACGCAACTCGATCCTGTCTGTACTCGCCGCCTGCGCGCTGGGTTGGACAACGCTGCCAGCCCACGCGGCACCGGACTCGGTCGATCCGATCAGTCGCTTCCTGCAAGACCGGTTCACCGCTGACAACGCCTCCGGCACCCCGGTGCGCGCCAGCGATGACCTGCTGGGCGGCGTTCGCGAGACTGCGTCGGAACTGGTGTTGTCGGCGATGCAGTTCCTGGGCGTGCGCTACCGGTTCGGCGGCACCAGTGAGGCCACAGGCTTCGATTGCAGCGGGTTTACCCGGCATGTCTTCGAAAACAGCGTCGGGCTGCTGCTGCCGCGCCGATCCTCAGAACAGGCCAATGCCCCCGGGCTGCTCTCGATTCGCCAGGATGATCTCAAACCCGGTGATCTCGTGTTTTTCAACACGATGCGCAGCGCGTTTTCCCATGTCGGCATCTATGTTGGCGAGGGCAAATTCATCCACGCACCGCGCACCGGCAGCACCGTCCGTGTGGAAGACATGCGCCAGGACTACTGGACCCGCCGCTTCGATGGCGCCCGCCGTGTTCCACAATTGAGCACTGGCACACCGGCGCGCAACCTCAACACATCGAATCTCGGGAACTGAACGGACTGAACCTCTTCGCGCCAGACCTTGCGACCGCTGAACACCGCCTGAAACAGGCACAATGCAGCGGCCATGTCGGAACGAAACATCATTGCCATTGTCGACCAGCGCAGTGCCTCGGCCCCCCCGGCCACGCTGCCCCGGATACCTGAGCTGCCCGCTGCGCCCACGGGCCTGCTGAGCGACGGACGGGGACGCCCGCTGCATGACCTGCGAATATCGGTGACGGACCGTTGCAACTTCCGCTGCAGCTACTGCATGCCCAAGGAAGTATTCGACAAGCACCACCAGTTTCTGCCGCAATCTGCCTTGCTCAGTTTCGAGGAAATCCTGCGGCTGGCACGCCTGTTCGTGGCCCATGGGGTGCACAAGATTCGCCTGACGGGCGGTGAGCCGCTGCTGCGCAAGCACCTGGAGCGCCTGATCGAGATGCTGGCCACGCTGCGCACGCCGGACGGCACCGCGCTGGACCTGACCTTGACGACGAACGGCTCCGTGCTGGCACGCAAGGCGGCGGCCCTGAAGGCTGCGGGTCTGCAGCGCGTGACCATCAGCCTGGACGCGATGGATGACGCCATCTTCCGCCGCATGAACGATGTCGATTTTCCGGTAGCCGACGTGCTGGCCGGGATTGATGCCGCGGTGGCCGCAGGCCTGGGGCCGATCAAGGTCAACATGGTCGTCAAGCGCGGCACCAACGAGCAGGAAATCGTGCCCATGGCGCGCCATTTCCGCGACCACTATGGCGGTCAGGTGGTGCTGCGCTTCATCGAGTACATGGACGTCGGCGCGACGAATGGCTGGCGCATGGACGAAGTCCTGCCCTCGGCGGATGTGCAGCGCCTGATCGCGCAGCATTTCCCCCTCGATGCACTGGAGCCCAGCCAGCCCGGAGAAACCGCCGAACGCTGGCGCTACCGGGACGGACGGGGCGAGGTCGGCTTCATCTCCAGCGTGACGCAAGCCTTCTGCGGAGACTGCAACCGGGCCCGCTTGTCCACCGAAGGTCAGCTGTACCTGTGCCTGTTCGCGCAGCACGGCCACGATCTGCGCAGCCTGCTGCGGCAACCCCACCCGGACGGCCGCCCCTACCGGGACGACGAAATCGCTGCCGCGATCGGGCTGATCTGGACACAGCGCGACGACCGCTACTCCCAGCTCCGCGCCAGCCAGCCCATGGACAGCGCCAGCCCGTCCGGCCGGCGCATCGAGATGAGCTACATCGGCGGCTGATCGGAGGCTGATCGGCGGTCGGCGTCAGCGCACGAGCAGGCAGACCGCCCGGGCCTCGATCGATTCGCCACGGCCGACCGGACCCAGCCGCTCTGCCGTCTTCGCCTTCACGTTGACGCAGTCCACCGCGATCTCCAGCGCCTGCGCGATCGCCTCGCGCATGGCGGGGATGTGGGGGGCCATCTTCGGCGCCTGGGCGACGATCGTGCTGTCCACATTGACGATGGACCAGCCCTGCGCCCGCACACGCCGTGCCGCTTCGGTCAGCAGGCGCCGCGAATCCGCGCCCTTGAACTCGGCCGCGGTGTCCGGGAAATGGCTGCCGATGTCCCCCAGACCCGCCGCACCGAACAGCGCATCGGTGATCGCGTGCAGCAAGGCATCGGCATCGGAGTGGCCCAGCAGCCCCAGCGCATGGGGAATGGTCACGCCGCCGAGCACCAGCGGGCGCCCCGCCACCAGGGCATGGGTATCCCAGCCCTCCCCGATCCGCATTGCCGCCAGGTTCATGCCGACACCGCCGAGCCGCTGCCGTAACTCGGCTTGTCCTTGTCGATGGTAGGGTGCATGTCGTCCATCCACAGCACATGGTCGGCATAGCACTGCAGGTCGGTGGACAGGTTCGACATCGCGCCGTGCAGCCAGAACTCCTTGTGCAGCTCGGACTTGATGTAGGTGATCGCGTCCTCGAAATCCCCGTCACCGGCCGAGAGGATCAGCCGGTCATACACCCCTTGTGCCGCCAGCTTGATGATGAGCGTGGCGATGCCCACATCCACGCCCTTCTGCACCGAGCGGTGAAAAGCGTGCGAGCAGCTCGGGCAAGTGGTGTTCAGATCCTTGATGGTGTAGAGCTGCACGCGCATCTTCGGACCGCGCGGGGGAGCCGACTTGAGCCAGCTGTGGAAGGCGTTCTGGCTTTCGGTGGCCGCATCCGGCGTCGAGTTCAGGTAGTAGGACTCGTAGATCGGGCCGCCGTTGAGGCGGGTCATTTCAGCCTTGAGCTTGAGGTAGTCGAAGGGGCGGTTGCGGCCATAGTTGAACAGGTAGGCCCCGTCCACGATCCATACGGTTTTCATGGTGTTGTTGTCCGAAAATAGGAAGAAATCGAGTCAGGAAGGAAAGTCAAGCAAGGAAGACACGGCAACCGCGGCATCCCGCGGTCAGGGGATTCCATTTAAGCCGTTCATCAGCCGCTCGGCGAGGACAAAGTCCTCGGGCCAAGTGACTTTCAGATTGGCGAGATCCCCGTGTATCAGTTTTGGCTGGTGCCCGAGCGCTTCGATGGCGCTGGACTCGTCCGTGACGCTGTCACCCGCAAAGCGCAGGGCGGGCAGCAGCAAGCCGGCACGGAACATCTGGGGCGTCTGCGCGGCCCACTTGCCGGTGCGGTCGACCGTCGACGACACCCGCCCTCCCTCGGCCTGCTTGAGCGTGTCGGCCAGCGGCAGCGCCAGCAGACCGCCCACTTCGTCGTCCAGACAGGCATCGATCAGGCGATCGACCCAGGCCGGCTGCAACAGGCATCGGGCTGCATCATGCACCAGAACCCAATCGTGTGGCTGAACACCCCGGGCCTGCAATTCCAGCAGCCCGTTGGCGACACTTTCCGCGCGCGTGGCGCCACCACAGTGGGCGACCCAGGCCCGCTCACCGACATGCGCAGGCGCAGCCGCCGCAAACTGCGTGTCCCCCGGCGACAGCACGACCAGCGTGGCGTCCAGGCGCGCCACCTGCGCCAGCGCCGCCAGCGTGTGGGCCACCATGGCCTGGCCGGCGACGGTCTGGTATTGCTTGGGGCCACCGGCGCCGGCGCGCAGGCCGACGCCCGCACAGGGCACAAGGGCGTAACAACGGGAAAGGGTTCCAATCTGCATGGCCCCGATTGTCGCCGCTCATGGGCCGAGGCCTAGAATCGCCGCCGACTTTGCCGCCGACTCCGCCGCCTGACCGACTTCCTCCATGCAGCTTCCCAAGATCGCCTCCGGCCACCGATTCACCGTGCCACGCCCGCTCGGTTCCGCCGACGCCTTGCTGCTGGCCCGGTTCGCTCAACAGCACAAGGCCGCCGGACACGTACTCGGCGTGGTCACGGCCGAGCCGGCCGACGTGCAGCGCCTGCCGGACGAGCTGGCCTTCTTTGCGCCCGAGCTGCGCGTGGCGGTGTTCCCGGACTGGGAGACGCTGCCCTACGACACCTTCAGCCCGCACCAGGACCTGATCTCCGAGCGGCTGGCCACGCTCTGGCGCATCCGCTCGGGCGAGGTCGATGTCGTGCTGCTGCCGGCGACCACCGCGCTGACGCGGCTGGCGCCGCCGTCGTTCATGGCCGGCTACACCTTCCATTTCCGGCAGAAGCAGAAGCTCGACGAGGCCAAGCTGAAGGCGCAGCTCACGCTGGCCGGCTACCAGCACGTCAGCCAGGTCGTCTCGCACGGGGAATACGCCGTGCGCGGCGGGCTGATCGACCTGTTCCCGATGGGCTCGCTGGTGCCCTACCGGGTGGACCTGTTCGACAACGAGGTCGACTCGATCCGCGTCTTCGACCCCGACAGCCAGCGCAGCCTGTACCCCGTGCCCGAGGTGCGGCTGCTGCCGGGCCGCGAGTTCCCGATCGACGAGCGTGCGCGCCAGGACTTCCGGGCCCGCTGGCGCGAGCGCATGGACGGCGACCCGAGCAAGGCGCGCCTGTACAAGGACATCGCCCAGGGCATCGTCGGCGGCGGCATCGAATACTTCCTGCCGCTGTTCTTCGACGAGACGGCCAGCATCTTCGACTACCTCGGCGACAAGGCCGTGCTCGCGCTGCACGGCGAGGTCAACGGGGCGCTGGAGCGCTTCTGGACCGAGACCCGCGAGCGTCACCGCTTCCTGCAGCACGACCCCGAGCGGCCCATCCTGCCGCCGGAAGACCTCTACCTGCGCATGGAGGAGTTCTTCACCCGCTGCAACGCGCATGCGCAACTCTCGATCCGTGGCAACGAAGCGGTGGACTGGGCACGCCCGCTGCCCGACCTGTCGATCGAGCGCGGTGGCCAGGATCCGCTGCGCAAGCTGGAAGACCACCTCGCCCGCACCGCGCGCAGCCACGGCGAGGCGCGCTCACCCACCCGCGTGCTGATCGTGGCCGAGAGCGCCGGCCGCCGCGAGAGCATCCTGGAGCTGCTGCGCGACCACCGGCTGGAGCCCGCGTCGGTCGAGTCGCTGGCCGCCTTCCTCGCCAGCGACCACCGCTACGCGATCACCACCTCGCCGCTGGCCTCGGGCTTCTTCTGGACCGAGGAACACCTCCAGCTCGTCACCGAGACCGAGCTGTTCGACAGCACCCCGACCACGCGCCGCCGCCGTCGCCAGGAGGCCACCAGCGATGTCGACGCGCTCATCAAGGACTTGTCCGAGCTGAAGGTCGGCGACCCCGTGGTCCACGCCAACCACGGCATCGGCCGCTACCAGGGCCTGATCGGCATCGACCTCGGCGAAGGCCCGACCGAGTTCCTGCACCTCGAATACGCCGACAAGGCCACGCTGTACGTGCCCGTGTCGCAGCTGCACCTCATCAGCCGCTACACCGGCGTCAGCGCGGACGAGGCACCGCTGCACAAGCTCGGCTCGGGCCAGTGGGAGAAGGCCAAGCGCAAGGCCGCCGAGCAGGTGCGCGACGCCGCGGCCGAACTGCTCAACCTCTACGCCCGCCGTGCCGCCCGCGAAGGGCACGCCTTCCGCTATTCGGCACAGGACTATGAGGCCTTCGCCACCAGCTTCGGCTTCGAGGAGACCGCCGACCAGAACGCCGCGATCCACGCCGTGATCCAGGACATGATCAGCCCACGCCCGATGGACCGGCTGGTCTGCGGCGATGTGGGCTTCGGCAAGACGGAGGTGGCGCTGCGGGCGGCGTTTGTCGCGGTGATGGGCGGCAAGCAGGTTGCCTTGCTCGCCCCGACCACGCTGCTGGCCGAGCAGCACCACCAGACACTGGTCGACCGCTTCGCGCAGTGGCCGGTGAAGATCGCCGAGATGAGCCGCTTCCGCTCGCCCAAGGAGGTGAAGGCGGCGATGGAAGGGTTGGCGGCCGGCACCATCGACATCGTGGTCGGCACGCACAAGCTGCTCAGCCCGGACACGAAGTTCAAGAACCTCGGCCTGCTCATCATCGACGAGGAACACCGCTTCGGCGTGCGCCACAAGGAGCAGATGAAGGCGATGCGGGCCGAGGTCGACGTGCTGACGCTGACCGCGACACCGATCCCGCGCACGCTGGGCATGGCGCTCGAAGGCCTGCGCGACCTGTCGGTGATCGCCACCGCGCCGCAGCGCCGGCTGGCGATCAAGACCTTCGTGCGCAACGAGAGCAAGGGCGTGATCCGGGAGGCGGTGCTGCGCGAGTTCCAGCGCGGCGGGCAGGTCTACTTCCTGCACAACGAGGTCGACACGATCGAGAACCGCCGCCAGTCGCTGCAGGAGCTGATCCCCGAGGCGCGCATCGGTGTCGCCCACGGCCAGATGCCCGAGCGCGAGCTGGAGCGGGTGATGCGCGACTTCGTGGCGCAGCGCCACAACCTGCTGCTGTGCTCGACCATCATCGAGACCGGCATCGACGTGCCGACGGCCAACACCATCCTGATGGCGCGGGCCGACAAGTTCGGCCTGGCCCAGCTGCACCAGCTGCGCGGGCGTGTCGGCCGCAGCCACCACCAGGCCTATGCCTACTTGCTGGTGCCCGACATCGAGGGCCTGACCAAGCAGGCGCAGCAGCGGCTCGACGCCATCCAGAGCATGGAGGAACTCGGCTCGGGCTTCTACCTGGCCATGCACGACCTGGAGATCCGTGGCGCGGGCGAAGTGCTGGGCGACCACCAGAGCGGCAACATGATGGAGGTCGGCTTCCAGCTCTACAACGACATGCTGTCGGAGGCCGTGCGGGCGCTGAAGGCGGGCAAGGAGCCGGATCTGCTGTCGCCCACCGGCTTCTTCGGCGGGACCACCGAGGTCAATCTGCACGCCCCCGCCCTGCTGCCGGACAGCTACTGCCCGGACGTGCAGGTGCGCCTGAACCTCTACAAGCGCCTGGCCACGGCCGACAAGGGCGACAGGATCGACACGATGCTGGAGGAATGCGTGGACCGCTTCGGCAAGCTGCCGGCGCAGGGCCAGGCGCTGTTCGACCTGCACCGCCTGCGCGTGCAGGCCAAGCCGTATGGCGTCAGCAAGATCGACGCGGGGCCGGCGGTGATCAACATCCATTTCCGTCCCAACCCGCCGATCGACCCGATGCGCATCATCGAGCTGGTGCAGAAGAACCGGAATGTGAAGCTCGCCGGCAACGACAAGCTGCGCATCGAGCGGGCCTATCCGGACGCGAAGGACCGGGCGCAGTATGTGCGGGATGTGCTGCGGGCCTTGGGAACACCGCTGACCACCCACTGACCACCCACTCACCCCCTCGGAGCTTTACGCCGCAGCAACGCGGAGGGACTGGGCGTTCACATGGCCTCGGCAGAATCAAGGGTATTCCACTACTCTTGGTGCAGTCCAGGACTGCCACGCCACACACCATGCAGATCCAGCGCCAATGGGCCACGCCTCTCACCATCGGAACCTTCCTGCTGATGGCCGTCACCGGCGGCCTGATGTTCTTCCACCTCGACCAGGGGCTGAACAAGCTGGCCCATGAATGGCTGGGCTGGGCGATGGTCGCTGCGGTGCTGCTGCATGTGGTGCCGAACTGGCCGGCGTTCAGGCGCCACCTGGGTCAGCCGGCCGGCCGTGTGCTGATCGGCGTGTTCGCCCTGCTGCTGGCCTTGTCCTTCTTCAGTGTCGGGTCGCAGAAGAGCGAACCCGGCTTCGCGCCACCGCTGCGGGCCATGGCGCAGGTGCCGCTGTCGACGCTGGCGCCGGTGCTGAAGTTGACACCGGCCGAGATGCGTGTACGCCTGGGCGCATCCGGGGTGGTCGCCGCCTCGGACGAGCAGACCCTGGCCGAGCTGGTCGGCCCGGACCTGCGTCGCCAGATCGGCACGCTCAACGCACTGCTGGCACCGCCCAAGCCCTGACGCGGATCGCACACCCCGCGCAGGCGGGAGCGAACCCGAGCGGGCACAATCGCGGGCTTTCCCTAGCCGTATGCCGTGCCTGCTGCCATGACTGCTCCCTCCCGTGAATTTGCCCCCGGACTGGTGATCCAGGGTTTCGAGCCGCCGCTGCGGCTGCGCGACTTCAAGCTGATCGCCTTCGACATGGACTCGACGCTGATCAACATCGAGTGCGTCGACGAGATCGCCGACGCAGCCGGACGCAAGGCCGAGGTCGCCGCCATCACCGCCGCCGCCATGCGCGGCGAGATCACGGACTACAAGGACAGCCTGCGCCGCCGTGTGGCGCTGCTCAAGGGCGTGCCGGCCAGCGCGCTGGAAGAGGTCTACACCCAGCGCCTGCAGCTCAACCCGGGCGCCGAGGCGCTGGTGCAGGCCTGCCAGGCGGCCGGCCTGAAGACGCTGCTGGTGTCCGGTGGATTCACCTATTTCACCGACCGCCTGACCGAACGCCTGCAGCTCGACGAGGCCCGCAGCAATCTGCTGGAGATCGTCGACGGCCACCTGACCGGCCGCATGGTCGACCAGCACTGGGGCGACATCTGCGACGGTGAAGAGAAACGCCGGACGCTGCTGGCCACCTGCGAACGTCTGGGCATTGCGCCCTCGCAGGCCATCGCCATGGGCGATGGCGCCAACGACCTGCCGATGATGTCGGTGGCCGGGCTGTCGGTGGCGCACCACGCCAAGCCGGCCGTGCGCGCCCAGGCGATGGTGGCCATCGACGACGGCGGACTCGACCGGCTGCTGGAAGTCCTCACGGACCGCTGAGGACCATCTGGGTGCGGATCTCGTCGCTCCAGTCCTCGAAATCGTCTGCGGTCATGCCCAGCGAGGCCAGCGCCTGGGCACCGCCACGCGCCCACTCGCCGTGGCGGTTGCGGCCGCGGTGCAGCTGGATCATGCGTTCGGCAACTAGCGCCAGCGCGATCAGCCGGCTGGACGGCCGCTGCCGGTAGGACACGCCGAGCACCCGGTAGTCATGGTGGAGGCAGACCGCCTCGACGATGTCTTCGCCGACACCCCAGGTCCTGGCGAGCGCGGCACCGACCACCGCATGGTCGGTGCCATGGCGAGCGCGTTCGACTTCGGTGAAGGGCCGGGCGCCGAGATTGGCCTCCGCCAACGTCACGCGGTAGCTCGGCGCATGGAAGCGCTGCAGCAGCACGGGGATGCCGACATCACAGAACAGCCCGAAGGTCTGTGCCACATCCGGCTCCACCTCGCCGTGGCGGCGCGCCAGCCAGGCCATCGCGACGCTGCGCCGATTCGCGACGTCCCAGAAGCGCTCCAGCGACGGCCCGTGGGCGGGCAGCACTTCGCGCAGCACCAAGGCGCTGAGCAGCGCCGTGCAGCGCGCCGGACCGAGCCGCTCGAACGCCTGCGCCACCGTGCCGCGCCCGCGCCCACGTCCGATCCAGGGAGCGTGGGCCGCCTTCAGCAGCGCAGCCGAAATGGCCACATCGGTCATGGCGATGCGGGCAAGTTCCTCGGTGCGGGGCGGCTTGCGTTCGAGTTCGGCACGCAAGCGCAGCAGCATCTCGGGACAAGGCGGAATGCCGATGTCAGCGACCAGCGCAGACAGCATTCGCGCATCGGGCAGGGCCGAGGCCAGCGAAGGCTCAAGGAGGTCGGACGGGGCGGTTGACACTTGCATAGCCGCTTTTCGGCCTCGCATCCACCGTCCTGTAAACCGTGCCCACCACGACCGTGACGCAGTGCACGGCCTGGATCGGGGATCTCAGCCCGTCGCAGCCATCACGACGATGCCATCGGCGTCCGCCACGAGCCAGTCACCCGGCTGCACCCGCACCCCTTGCACCTGCACCACCACATCGACCAGCCCGGCCTGGCGCCGCTCGGTCGGCAGTGGCATGGGTGCCAGCGCGAACAGCCCCACCTCGGCAGCCGCCAGTTCCGCCAGATCGCGCACACAGCCATCGACCACGACCCCGGCCCAGCCGTTGCGGGCCGCGGCCGCAGCGATGTTGCCGCCGATGAGGGCGCGCCGCAGCGAGCCAGCCCCGTCGACCACCAGCACACGGCCGTGGCCCGGACTTTCCAGTGCCGCCTTGACGGACGTGTTGTCCTCGAAGCACTTCACGGTGACCACGAAGCCGGCAAATGCCGCCCGACCGCCAAAGGAGCGGAACACGGGCGGCAGGACACGGAACGCGCCGCTGGTGTCGCCCTTGTGGAGATCACAGAGGTCGCAGGTCGACACGAGGGAGGTGGGAGGAAGGACAGCCGTCATGGTTCGTCAAGTCAGGGAGTGGAGAGTTTGGGAATCTTGGCCGGACCCGCATCCGGGAATGTGGCGGCAGGTGTGGAACGCAGCGGCGCCGCGTCCAGGCGGGAGACAAAGGCCTCCGCACGCAGGAATCCGATGACACGGTGCGCCGGCAGCTCGCGCCCTGCCGCGTCGAAGAGCAGGATGGCCGGCGGCCCGAACAGCCCGTAGCGGCGCATCAAGGTCTTGTCGTCGGCATTGTTGGCGGTCACATCGACCTGCAGCAGCAGCATCTCGTTCATGCGCGACTTGACCGCCGGGTCGGTGAAGGTGAAGCGCTCCATTTCCTTGCACGACACGCACCAGTCGGCATAGAAGTCGAAGAGCACAGGGCGCCCGGCTGTCCGCACCGCTTCGTCGAGTTCCGCCACGGTCTTGATGCGGCGAAACACCACGCCATCGCCGGGCGTCGCATGCAAGGTCGACCCCGCAGCCTCGCCTGTCCGGCCGAATGGCAGCACTGGCCAGACCATCCACGCCGCCACCGCCAGCAGCATCACGCCGAAGCCGCGCTTGACCCAAACCATCCACGCACCGGTGCGTGGCAGCAGCGACCCCGCCGACAGCCCCACCAGCAGCAGCGGCACGCTCATGCCGCAGGCCATGGCAAACAGTGCCACGCCGCCCAGCACCACATCGCGTGTCTGGCTGATGTAGACCAGCGCTCCGGCCAGCGGCGCCGCCACGCAAGGTCCGACGATCAGCGCCGACACCCCGCCCATCACGAACACCCCACCATAGCGTCCGCCCTCGAAGCGGCTGCTCGCCGCGTGGAGGCGGGTCTGCCATGTGGCCGGAATCTGCAGCTCGTAGACGCCGAACATCGACAGCGACAGCAGCACCAGCACAGCGGCGAAGGTGCCGAGCACCCAGGGGGTCTGCAGCGCCGCGGCCAACCCTTCCCCCGCCAGACCGGCGGCCACCCCCATCGCGGTGTACACCATGGCCATGCCAAGCGAGTAGGCCGCAGACAGCGCCAGGCCCCGCCGACGCGAGCCAGCGCCCCCTTGCCCCAGGACGATCGACGACAGGATCGGCACCATCGGCAGCACGCAGGGCGTGAACGACAGCAGCACCCCTGCCAGCGCGAACACCCCCGCCACCGCCCACAGATTGCCGGATCGCAGCACTTGCCCGAAGCGGTCAAAGACACTGCCTTCCGGTTCGGTGTCGACCGCGGACGGTGCCGAGACCTCCCCGGAGAACGCATCCACCGCCAGCACCTGCACCGTGCGCAGGGCCCCGGCTTCGCCACCGACGCGCAACTGGTGCGTTTGCGGGGGGTAGCACAGCCCCTTGTCGGCGCAGCCCTGGTGCGTCACGGTCAGCGTGAACTGTGCCGGCGCCGACTGGACGACCAGCGGCAACTCCAGACCGTCGTAGTAGACCTCCACATTCTTCTGGAAGGTCTCGTCGTACTTGACCACCCCGGCCGGATAGACCGGCGGTGCCAGCACGACATCCGGCGCGGAAGACTTGACCTCGAAGCGCTCGCGGTAGAGGTAATAGCCGGGCGCGACCTCGAAACGCACGGCCACGGTCCGGTCGTCAGCGACCCGGGCCGAGAGACGGAAGGCCTGGTCGGGTTCGAGGAAATCCTCGGCAGCGTGGACGGGCGGAGCACCTGCCAGGCCCGCCAGACCGATCAAGGCCAGCACCAGCATCCCACAACACCGCAACACCCACCGTGCGGGCCAGCGCACGGACATGGGTACAGACCATCCAGCAACAGAAATCAGCATCATCCGATCAGCCTAACCGACACGCGGGGTGTCCTGCAAAAACCTGGATTACTGCGCATGGCCCGATACATGGCCCGATGCATGACCCGATTCAAGGGCTGCCCCTCCCCGGAGCGCGCGCGTCCATACCGTGTCGATTCACATGCCTTCACACTGTGGCAAGGCAACTGCGTGCATTTTCGCTGGAAAGATCACAGAATCTCGCATTCTAGGATTTCAGATTCGTCAACCTCCCTGTCGAAGGAATGCAGGGATTTCATGCAGTTTCACGCAAACTCAGGCCATCCCCCATTTCAGCGACTACAGTAGCGATGCACATTCCCACCCTTCTGGCCTGCCCTGTCACGCGATGAACATGCTCAAGAGCCTCTTCGGCGATCTGACCCCACCACGTGACCGGGACGACACCAGCCGCTCGAACGGCCATGGCGCCCCCCGCGGCCAACAGGAGCCGGACTTCGCCTCCACCGCCATCATGGGCCACGAGGAAGATGCGGCCGAGACCGCCGAAGACGCGGACAGGCGCCACCACGATGACCTGCTGGTCAGCGGCTCGCCCGCCCAGGCCATGCGCGCCCATTTCGCCAGCAGCCGCAAGGACACCTTCCTGCGCCAGAAGCTCATCACGATGTGCGACCCCTCGCACATGTGGGCGGCGTCCGTGATCCGGGCACTGGCCGATGCGAGCGGCCAGCCCATCGAGCGCCTCAGTCTGCGCGACCAGGCCAGCCTGAACCTGATGGCGACCATCGAGCGCACCACCCTGCCCCGGCGCACGGACGACACGCTGAAGATCTACCACGCCGACATCCAGGCGGAAGGCGATGACGCGGCGGAGGTGCAGATGGCGCTGATGGAGCGTTCGGACCTGTCGGTGGTCATCATCGGGCCGATGGCGCCCTCGGCCATCGACGACATGCTGGCCGATCTGCACAGCGCGACGCTGAGCCTGCACTGGCAATGCCGCAATCTGCTGTTCATGCTGCCCGTGGGTGCTGGCTGGATGGTGCAGAAGATCGAGCGCATGGAGTGGCCGGCGCAGGTGCGCACCGAGTCGATGTGCGAGCCGCTGACCAGCGCCAGCGCCGTCTGGAACCGGATGCTGGCCCACTGGCAGCGCCTGCGTTCCGAACAGGCCTTGGCCGCCTCCGGCGCCCAGGCGTCCACCCCCCATGCACTGCCCCCCCAGGTGCACACGCCCCCCAGCGCACACCCTGGCAGCGCCCCGATGCCGCTCGCCGACACGGGCCACCAGACACTGTCGTCGGCCGCCCAGGCGCGGCAATCGACCGTGTTCGTCGCGCCACCGGAGGTCAGCCCCACCGGGAAGGACAGCGAACACGCGCCGGCGCAAGCCGGCCGGCAGGGTATCCAGCCCCGGCGGGCACTGGCCGTGCTGGACGAACTGACGGTGCTGGATGGCCTGATCTTCGTGGCGCTGGTCGACGGCAACACCGGGCTCGTGAAGGCCAGCCCGGCCCGCGGGCCGGACATCGACCGCGCAGCGCTGGCGGCCTCGGAAATCTGGAAAACCCACCGCCGCACCCTGCGGCAACTGGGACATTCCCGCCCGGGCGAACCGCTGGAAGAGATTCTGGTGACCGCGGGAAGCCGGTACCATATTCTCAGGACGCTGCGCGCGCACCCGGATCTCTTCATTCTGGCCGTGCTCGACAAGCTGCGCAGCAATCTGGCAATGACGCGCTACCGCATCATGGAGGCACAGCAGGTGCTGACGTGACACGGGCTCAACCTTCGACACCATGCTCAGTCTGAAATTCAAGCGCACCCTCACGCCATCCAGCCCCACCCCACCTGCGGATGACCCGCGCAGTGCGGCCTGGGCTGGCCCGAGCAGCCTCCCGGCGGACCTGGCCACCACCGTTCCCGTCAGCACCCGGGAACTGCGCACACGGGCCGAGACGCCCAGCGCACCGCCGGTGCAGACCCTCTTCTCGCGCGACTCCGTGCAGCCCCAGCAGACCGTGGCGGTGTGGGATCCCGCAGGCAGCTGGCCCGGCTTCTCGATCGCGCAGCTGGCCCTGGCCGCGCACGGGCGCATCAGCGAGATCTCGCTGATGCAGGAACAGGGCACCGAACCCGTGGCCATGCTGCGCAGCACGGTGCTGCCGACACCCTCGGGCCAGTCGCTGGGCGTGATCGAGGTGGAGGCGTCCTTTGCGGACAACCGCAGTCTGAGCGTCGCGCTGACCTTGCTGGAGCAGGTCGACCGGGCGGTCATCCTCGCCGGGGCCAATGCCGACAAGGACCTGATCCGCCGCATCAACGACTTCGTGCGCGCGGACGCCTGGCGCGGCCCCTCGCTGCTGCTGGTCTCGCCGGCGGACAAGCCCAGCCGCGCCGATCGCCTGCGCCGCGCCACCTGGCCGCGGGGCATGAAGATGCACGTGCTGGAGCTGTTCTCGGTGAACGATCCGGGCTGGTCGCAGCAGCTGATCTCGCTGGTGACCGGATTCGCCAGCGGCGAGCCGACCGTGCCGGGTCCGGGGCCCGGACCCGTGGACGAGCCGGAAGCCGCGGATCTGCCCGTTCCTGTGCCCGTCAAGGCCGTACCGCCACCCGCCTCGCCGCCACCCGCCCCCGTGGCGGCCGTGGCACCTGCGCCGGCCGAAGTGCCACCCGCGGTGATGGAGCGGGTGCTGGGCGTGCTGTCGATGGGCGTGGGCGTGACCGCCTGTGCGGTCGTGTCCGTCGAGAATGCCCGCCTGCTGGGCATGAAGTCATGGAGCCACGATCCCCTGGCGCTGCTCGAAGCCGCCGCCCGGACCGGCTCCGCCCTGTGGCGCGCGCACCGCGCGCTGGGCGCGGGACAGCCGCTGCTGGAGCTGAGCTGGAGCGGGCCGCTCCACCACCATCTGGTGATGCCCCTGCCGCGCCAGCCGGGCCTGCTGCTGCTCGCCTGCGTCGAGCGCGAACACGGCGACCTGAGCGCGGCACGCTGGCAGCTGGCGGTCGCCCGCAAACAGTGGACCTGAGCCAGCCCGACAGACCAGATCGCCTGCAGTACGATTTCGCCATGACCAACGTTCAATTCGACTACACGCAGCAGGACGCCTCCGGCCAGAGCTGCACCGCGCACGCCTGGGCCAAGGTGCCCGCGCCCCTCACGACCAGCCAGCGCACGGCCCTGAAGGAGCGTGCCCGCGACCTGCTGAAGCAGCACGACGCTGTGCTCGTCGCCCACTACTACGTCGACGGCGACCTGCAGGATCTGGCCCTGGAGACCGGCGGCTGCGTCAGCGACTCGCTGGAGATGGCACGCTTCGGCCGCGACCATGCCGCGCAGACACTGATCGTCGCCGGCGTGCGCTTCATGGGCGAAAGCGCCAAGATCCTGTCGCCGGACAAGCGCGTGCTGATGCCGGATCTGGACGCGACCTGCTCGCTCGACCTGGGCTGCCCGCCGGACCAGTTCGCCGCCTTCTGCGATGCCCATCCCGACCGCACCGTCGTCGTCTACGCCAACACCAGCGCCGCCGTGAAGGCCCGCGCCGACTGGATGGTGACGAGTTCATGCGCCGAGGCCATCGTGCGCCACCTGCATGCGCAGGGAAAGAAGATCCTCTGGGCCCCGGACCGCCACCTGGGCAGCTACGTGCAGCGCCAGACCGGTGCCGACATGCTGATGTGGCAGGGCGACTGCATCGTGCACAACGAGTTCAAGGGGGTCGAGCTGGAGCTGCTGCGCCAGGTGCATCCGCTGGCCAAGGTGCTGGTGCACCCTGAATCGCCGAAGCACGTCGTCGACCAGGCCGACGTGGTCGGCTCGACGGCGCAGTTGCTCAAGGCGGTGATGGCCATGGACGCCCCCGAGTTCATCGTCGCCACCGACAACGGCATGTTCCACCGCATGCGCCAGTCCGCGCCGACCAAGGTGCTGATCGAGGCCCCGACCGCCGGCAACAGCGCCACCTGCAAGAGCTGCGCACACTGCCCCTGGATGGCGATGAATGCGCTGCAAGGCGTCATCGACTGCCTGGAGCGACTGGGCAGCGGCCACGGCGAGATCCATGTCGACGAGCCAATCCGCAGCCAGGCGCTCGGCTGCATCGACCGCATGCTCGACTTCGTGAAGGCCAACCCGTCCGCGATCACCCAGCCCTCGAAGGGCTTCGTGCCGAACATCGGCGCCGCCTGAGCCAGGGCCTGCGCCGCGGCTTCAAGTTCATGGCGGGGACGCCGACATCCCGGCCATGAGCATCGATTTCACTTCCGTCCACAACCACTACGAACGGCCGGTGTTCGACACGGTGGTTCGTCTGGCCCCCGGCTATCCCTATCTGGATGCGGAAGCGCTGCCCGATGTGGCCTGCGTCGCGCTGAACCGGCTGGGCGCGCGCTACATCCGCCATTCGGTCGACCTGACCTTCTACCTCACCGAGAAGGAGCGGCTGGCGATGGACGAGACCATCACCGACGCCGTCACCTTCGCGTTCGAGTTCGTGCAGGCGCGCATGGCCATGCGCGCCCGCCGCTGACCCGCTTCAGCCGCACAGGCCGGTCGGCACCGGCCCGCCCGCCAGCCGACGGCCGGACTTCGCCACACCGCGCTGGCTGCGCGCCGGCCGCACCAGCACCGTCGGGAAGCTCACCGGCAGCGTGGTCGGGAAATCGCGGCTGTAGTGCAGCCCGCGGCTCTCATGGCGCATCAGCGCCGAGCGCACGATCAGGTCCGCACACTCCACCAGGTTGCGCAGCTCCAGCAGATCCCGGTTGACGCGGAAGTTGGCGTAGTAGTCGTCGATCTCGTCGCGCAGCATCTGGATGCGGTGCAGCGCCCGCTCCAGGCGCTTGGTGGTGCGCACGATGCCGACGTAGTTCCACATCAGCAGGCGCAGCTCGTCCCAGTTGTGCGAGATCACGACCTGCTCGTCGGCGTTCTCGACCTGGCTCTCGTCCCACTGCGGCAGCACCGGATGTGCCGTCGGCGCCACCGCCATGATGGCCTCGGCGCAGCTGCAGCCCAGCACCACACATTCCAGCAGCGAATTGCTGGCCAGCCGGTTGGCGCCGTGCAGGCCGGTGTAGGTCGTCTCGCCCACGGCGAACAGGCCGGGCAGATCGGTCTGTCCCTGCAGGTCGGTGACCACACCGCCGCAGGTGTAATGCGCGGCAGGCACGACCGGGATCGGCTGCTGCGCGATGTCGATGCCCAGCTTCAGGCAGCGGGCGTGGATGGTCGGGAAATGCTCTTTCAGGAAGTCCTCGCCCAGGTGGGTCGCATCCAGCCAGACATGGTCGACGCCGAGGCGCTTCATCTCGAAGTCGATGGCGCGGGCCACCACATCGCGCGGTGCGAGTTCGGCCCGCTCGTCGTGCGCCAGCATGAAGCGCGTGCCGTCCGGCAAGCGCAGGAAAGCCCCCTCGCCACGCAGCGCCTCGGTGATGAGGAAGCTGCGGTCCTGCGGGTGGTAGAGGCAGGTCGGGTGAAACTGGATGAACTCCATGTTGCCGACCCGGCAGCCGGCGCGCCAGGCCATCGCGATGCCGTCGCCGGTGGCGGTGTCGGGGTTGCTGGTGTAGCGGTAGACCTTGCCGACACCGCCGCTGGCCAGCACGACCGCGCTGGTGGCGATGGTCTCGATGCGCTGGCTCTCGATGTCGAGCACATAGACGCCGTAGCAACACGGCGCCGCGTCCTGGCGCAGGTGCCGCGGGGTGATCACGTCGACCGCCATCGCCTGTTCGCGCAGCTCGATGTTCGGGTGGCGCCGCACCTCGGCCAGCAGTGCCTGGTGGATGGCGTAGCCGGTCGCGTCGGCGGCGTGGGCGATGCGGCGCACGGCGTGCCCCCCCTCGCGGGTCAGGTGCAGGCCGAGCGGTCCGTCCGGGTCGGGCGAAAACGCCACCCCCTGGTCGACCAGCCAGCCGACCGCGTCGGCGCTGCGCTCGGCGATGAAGCGGGCGGTGTGTTCGTCGACCAGGCCGGCACCGGCCTCCTGGGTGTCGCGCACATGGCTGTCGATGCTGTCGTCGCGGCCGAGCACGCCGACGATGCCGCCTTGGGCCCAGGCGGTGGCCGCTTCGCCGAGCTGCCGCTTGGCCAGCACGATGACGCGCCGCTCGGCGGCCAGGTGCAGGGCCACCGTCAGTCCGGCCAGTCCGGCCCCCACGATCACGACAGGCAAGGTATCCATTTCAGGTTCCATTGAATCCAAGGGGCGGATGATAGGATGCCGGCGCCTTTTTGTTCCCTGGAGACCACGGCATGACCCTGCCCGCCGACGGATCCGATGACGCATCCGACGCATCGCCCACCCGGATCCAGCGCAGCGCCGATGACCGGCTGGACAACGCGGTCGACATCGGCCGCCCGGTCGGCAACCACACCCGCGAGCTGTTCGTGTCCTGCGAGACCGGCGACGCGCTGCAGCAGCAACTCGACTACCTGCGCCCGAGCTACATCGCCCTGCACGACATCGCCTGCCGCAGCGCACGCCGCCTGCTGCACGCCATCGCCTCGGCGTCCGGCCGGCCCGTCGAGCGTCTGGTCATCCGCCGGCAAAGCTACGGCACGGTGCTCGCCAGCATCGACTACGTCGACTGCCCTGCCAGCCGAGGCCAGCGCGTGCGCCTCTACAGCACCGACAGCGAGTCCGACACGGCCACCCGCGTCTCGCTGGCCCGTGTCCTCGGCGCCCACGCGACGCTGGCGATCATCCTGGTCGGGGACGTGCCGGCCCATGCCCTGAGCGACGCCCTGCAGCCGCTGCGCGAGGCCATGTTCCGCACGGACTGGCGGTGCACGCATCTGCAGTTCATGCCATTGGCCTCCAGCAACCATGCGGCGCTGGCCGGGCTGGTCGCGGCACTCGGTCCGGGCAGCGGCGTGGTCAGCCAGATCGCCCCGCGGGTCAGCCGTCCGGCGGAGGCCTGGACCTTCCTGAGCGAGTCCTGGAACCGGCTGCAGGCCACGCTCCACCCGAACGGCACGGGCGCCCTGCTCGGCACCGTCAGCCTCGGGCGTGACACGCTGCTGGCCATGCCGGAGCTGGACACCGTGCCAGCCGCGCTGGCCGCGCGGGCCCATCCAATCGAGCGCTTCGCGCTGGAGGCCCACGCGCTGCCGGGCGTGCAGAGCGCGTGTGTCTTCGATGTCGCCACGAGCCGGGTGGTCGCCCACGCCGGCGCGGCGTTCCAGGCCAGCGACCTGGCGCGGCGCGGCTCGCTGCTGCTGGCCGCCGGCAGCAGCAGCCGCCGCCAGCTGCACCTGACCGGCCAGGCCGACGAAGTGCTGGTGGGCGGCGGCAGCGAGGCGCTGGGCGTGCGGGCGCTGCATTCGCAGCCCGGTCTGGCGCTGCACCTGGTCTACGACCCCGGGCAGACCAGCTGGACCCAGCTGCGTCCGCGCCTCATGGCCATGGACGCAGCACTGCCGAGGGCACCTGTGCTCTGAAACGCGGAAAGCTCAGTGCACCGTGCGGCCGAAGGTGAAATTCCCTTCGGCGTCCAGCCCGACGGGCACCACGTCACGCGGCGCAAACCGCCCTTCCAGGATCAGCCGCGCCACCGGGTTCTCGATGCGCTGCTGGATCGCCCGCTTCAGCGGCCGTGCCCCGAACACCGGGTCGAAGCCGACCTTGGCGATTTCCTTCAGCGCCTCGGGCGTGACCTCCAGCGCCATCTCCATCTTGGCCAGCCGCCCCTCCAGCCCCTTGAGCTGGATCGCGGCGATCGACTCGATGTGGCGCTGGTCGAGCGCGTGGAACACCACCGTCTCGTCGATCCGGTTGAGGAACTCGGGCCGGAAATGGGCCTTCACCTCGCCCCAGACCGCGTCGCGGATGTCTTCGGTCGGCTGCCCGGCCATCGCCATGATCAGGTGCGAGCCGAGGTTGCTGGTCATCACGACGACCGTGTTCTTGAAGTCGATCGTGCGGCCCTGCCCGTCCGTGAGCCGACCATCGTCGAGCACCTGCAGCAGCACGTTGAACACGTCCGGGTGCGCCTTCTCCACCTCGTCGAGCAGCACGACGCTGTAGGGCTTGCGCCGCACGGCCTCGGTCAGCGTGCCACCCTCGTCATAGCCGACATAGCCCGGCGGCGCGCCGATCAGCCGGCTCACCGAGTGCTTCTCCATGAACTCGCTCATGTCGATGCGGATCATGTGCTCCTCGCTGTCGAACAGGAAGCCGGCCAATGCCTTGCACAGCTCGGTCTTGCCCACACCGGTCGGGCCGAGGAAGAGGAAGGAGCCCAGCGGCCGGTTCGGATCGGACAGTCCGGCGCGCGAGCGGCGGATCGCGTTCGACACGGCCACGATCGCTTCTTCCTGGCCAACCACGCGCTGGTGCAGCTTGTTTTCCATCTGCAGCAGCTTGTCGCGCTCGCCCTGCATCAGCTTGGACACCGGGATGCCGGTGGCGCGGCTGACCACCTCGGCGATCTCCTCCGCACCGACCATGGTACGCAGCAGCTGCGGGCCGCCCTTGCCGTCCTTGCCGGCGCGGGTCTTGGATTCTTCCTTGGCCTGCGCTTCACTCAGGCGCTTCTCCAGCTCGGGCAGCTTGCCGTACTGCAGCTCGGCCACGCGGTTGAAGTCGCCCTTGCGCTTCCATTCCTCGATCTGGAACTTGATGCGGTCGATCTCTTCCTTGACGTGGGCCGAGCCCTGCGCCGTGGCCTTCTCGGCCTTCCAGATCTCTTCCAGGTCCGCGTACTCGCGCTCCAGCTTGACGATCTCTTCCTCGATCAGGCCCATGCGCTTGATCGACGCCTCGTCCTTTTCCTTGCGCACCGCCTCGCGCTCGATCTTGAGCTGGATCATGCGGCGGTCGAGCTTGTCCATCACCTCCGGCTTGGAGTCGATCTCGATCTTGATCTTGGCCGCCGCCTCGTCGATCAGGTCGATGGCCTTGTCGGGCAGGAAGCGGTCGGTGATGTAGCGGTGCGAGAGTTCCGCCGCGGCGACGATGGCCGGGTCGGTGATCTCGACGCCGTGGTGGACCTCGTATTTCTCCTGCAGCCCGCGCAGGATGGCGATCGTCGCCTCCACGGTCGGCTCGGCCACCAGCACCTTCTGGAAACGCCGCTCCAGCGCGGCGTCCTTCTCGACGTATTTGCGGTACTCGTCCAGCGTGGTCGCGCCGATGCAGTGCAGCTCGCCGCGGGCCAGTGCCGGCTTGAGCATGTTGCCCGCGTCCATCGCGCCCTCGGCCTTGCCGGCGCCCACCATGGTGTGCAGCTCGTCGATGAACAGGATGATGCGGCCCTCGTCCTGCGCCACTTCCTTGAGCACCGACTTCAGGCGCTCCTCGAACTCGCCACGGTACTTGGCTCCGGCCAGCAGACCGGCCATGTCGAGCACCAGCACCCGCTTGTTCTTCAGCGACTCCGGCACCTCGCCGTTGACGATGCGCTGCGCCAGCCCTTCGACGATGGCCGTCTTGCCCACGCCCGGCTCGCCGATGAGCACGGGGTTGTTCTTGGTGCGCCGCTGCAGCACCTGGATGGCGCGGCGGATCTCGTCGTCACGGCCGATGACCGGGTCGAGCTTGCCGGCGCGGGCGCGCTCGGTCAGGTCCAGCGTGTATTTCTTCAGGGCCTCGCGCTGGCCCTCGGCATCGGCCGAGTCAACCGGCTGGCCACCGCGCACGGCGTCCACAGCGGTTTCCAGGGCCTTGCGGGTCAGGCCGCAGGTGCGCACCGCCTGCGCAAAATCGGTCTTCGATTCGGCCAGCGCCAGCAACACCATTTCGGTGGCGATGTACTGGTCGCCGCGCCTGGTCGACTCCTTCTCGGCCGCCTGCAACAGGGCCATCAGGTCACGGCCCGGCTGCACCTGGGCACCCGTCACCGACGCGATGCGGGCCAGGGCGGCGTCGATCGCCTCGTCGAGCGCCCGCAGGCTGACGCCGGCACGCTGCAGCAGCGAGCGCGGGCCGTCTTCCTGCTGCAGCAGCGCCTTGAGCAAGTGAACGGGTTCGATATAGGGATGGTCGGCCGCCAGGGCCAGGCTCTGGGCGTCGCCGAGCGCCTGTTGCAGCAGGGTGGTGAGTTTGTCGAGTCGCATGGGGTTCCTCCGGTTGAGAAGGATCTGAGGCGATCTCGGCCCGATTTCAAGGGCTATGCCTTGGCATCGGCTTGACAGAGATCACCCGGGAAAGCACCAATGCCCGATGAGAGGCTGCGCACTTGTCGACAAGGTGTGTACCGATCTACACTTTCTCTCAAGCCATCCACACTCTGATCAATAGTCGATTGGCTTGAGATCCTCTCTCTCGTCGCACAGGAACCGCTGATATGAGCGCTCAAGATCTCGCTGCAGCACCGCTGAACCTGCCCTGGGTCGCCCGCATGGTCCGACCACAAACGGACTGCGGCGTCGGCGAGCGCGCACCGTTCGTGCGCCAGACATTCACGCTGGATGTGGTGCCGGCGGACGCCGAACTGCGCATCAGTGCCCAGGGCCTCTACCGCTGCTTCATCAACGGCCAGCGGGTCGGCCAAGACCTCTTGACGCCTGGCTGGACCAGCTACCAGGACCGTCTCTCCTTCCAGACCTATCCGGTCGGATCCCTGCTGAAATCGGGTGAAAACACGATCGACATCTGGCTGGGCGATGGCTGGCACCGCTCGCAGATGCTGTGGAAGAAGATCGCACTGACCAACACCTGGGGTGACCGTCTCGGCGCCATCGCCGAAATCCGCAGCGGCCAATCGCTGCTGCTCGCGACCGATGCCACATGGCTCAGCGGCCTGCTGCCGATCACGAAGAACGGCATCTACCTGGGAGAGGAATACGACGCCCGCGAAGAGGTTCTGTCGATCACGGGCGCGTGCACGGTCGACGAGACCTTCCCGCTCGCCACCTTGATACCGCACGAAACCAGCGCGGTCCAGGAACTGGCGCCGCTATCACCCACACGGCATTTTTTTGACGCCGAAAGTAGATCGGTCTACGATTTTGGTCAGAACATCGGTGGCTATGTCGCCTTCACCGTCGAAGGTCCGCGGGGCGCCACGGTGGTGGTGCAGCACGCCGAAATCCTTGACGCCAATGGCGTGTTCGACAACACCAATTACCGCACCGCCCGGGCCGAGCTGCACTACACGCTGCAGGGCGGTGGCCAGGAGAGGTATCGCCCTCACTTCACCTTCCAGGGCTTCCGCTATGCGCGCGTGACGCTGCCAGCCGGGGTGCGTCTCCTGACCATCGAGGCGGTGCCGATTTCCTCAGCAACCCGGCGCACCGGCTGGCTCCACACTGGTCACACACTGGTCAACCGCCTCGTCGAAAACACCGCGTGGTCGCAGCGCGGCAACTTCATCGAAGTGCCGACCGACTGCCCGCAACGCGACGAGCGCCTGGGCTGGACCGGCGACGCCCAGGTCTTTGCGCCGACCGCGTGCTTCCTGTTTGAGAGCCACAGCTTCTGGGTCAAGTGGCTGCGTGACGTGATGGCCGACCAGCGTGCAGACGGGGCCATCGCCCACTTCTCGCCCGACCCGACGCGCGGCCACGAGGACGTGGCCAAGGGTTTTTTCGGCAGCACCGGCTGGGGCGACGCGATCTGCCTGGTGCCGTGGACGCTCTGGACCCACTACGGCGACCGGGCCATCCTGCAGGAGACCTATCCCGCCATGCGCCGCTGGATCGACTTTGTCTGGTCCATCAGCGATGGGCCGATCGTGCAGCCACCGCGCCAATGGGGCGAGCGTGGCTTCACCTTCGGGGACTGGCTGCAGCCAGGTGGCCCGACCGAGAAGCCAGTGCCCACCCTCGGCGACGACGCGGCCGCCACGGTCTACCTCTACCTCTCGACCGCCCTGACCGCCCGCATCGCCGGCCTGCTGGGCCACGAGGCAGACGCCGCGTTGCTGGCCGAGCGCGCCGCGCAGATCAAAACCGCCTTTCAGCACGAGTTCATCGCACCCAGCGGACGCCTGGTCTACGACGACCAGAGCAGCTACGCGCTGGCCATCGTGCACGACCTCATTCCACCGGCGCTGCTGCCCGCGGCGCGGCGCCACTTCAAGGCGACGATCGCCCGCGCCGAAGGCCGCATCGGCACCGGCTTTATCGGCACCCCGGCCTTGCTGCCGGCACTGGTCAAGCTCGGCGAGCCAGAACTGGCAGCGGCCGTCTTCCTGCAAGAAGAGGTACCGGGCTGGCTCTACCAGGTCAAGCGCGGCGCAACGACGATCTGGGAGCGCTGGGACGCGATCCGCGCCGACGGCTCAGTGTTCGATCCCGCCATGAACTCCTACAACCACTATGCCTATGGCGCCGTCTGCCAGTGGCTGTTCGAGGGCGTCGCCGGGCTGAAGCCCGACCCTGAACAGCCAGCCTTCCGCCACGTCTTGCTGTCGCCTGTGATCATTCCGGCGCTGTCGCCGGTGCAGGCCGCACACGACAGCCTGAACGGCCGGATCGAGGTGGGTTGGTCGGTCGATGGCGACGCCGTCCGTTACGAGGCCACCCTGCCCCCGGGCTGCACCGGCACGCTGCAGTTGGGCGCCGACCACGCCGACCTCATGGTGGACGGCCAAGCCGTCGCGACCGGGCGCGCAGATCTGGCCCCCGGCCCTCACCAAATTACCTTCCGACTGGTCCGCTGACAGCATTCCAGCCCCTTCAAGCCCGCTCGTTTCCCCACCGCGCCCAGACGCACTTCACCCCAACCGGAGACTGACCATGTCAACCCCCACCACGCGCCGCCACCTGCTCGCCTGCGCTGCCAGCCTGGCACTCGGACTGGGCGCAGCCACCGCACATGCCGCTACCACGCTGACCGTGCTGATCGACGGTGGCCCGCAAACCGTTGGCGCGATGAAAGCGCTGGCCGCCGACTTCAGTGCCAAGAACCCCGACATCAAGATCGAGCTAGAGACCCGTCCCGGCGGCGCCGAAGGCGACAACCTGGTCAAGACCCGCCTGGCCACCGGCGAGATGGCAGACGTCTTCCTCTACAACGCCGGTTCGCTGTTCCAAGCATTGAACCCGAAGAAGACCCTGGTCGACCTGACCGGCGAATCTTCTCAGGCCAATGTGCTGGACGTGTTCAAGCGCGTCGTCACCGTCGAAGGCCGCCAGTACGGTGTGCCGGTGCAGACCGCAATGGGTGGCGGCGTGCTGTACAACCGCAAGGTCTACGCGAAGCTGAAGCTGCAGGTGCCGAAAACCTGGGCCGAGTTCCAGAAGAACAACGCCGCGATCAAGGCTGCCGGCGGCGTTGCTCCAGTGATCCAGACCTTCAAGGACACCTGGTCGTCACAGCTGTTCGTGCTGGGCGACTTCCACAACGTCGCGACCGTGGTCCCGACCTTTGCCGACAACTACACCGCCAACAAGGCCAAGTACGCCAGCACGCCCGCTGCGCTCAAGAGCTTCCAGCGCCAGGAAGAGGTCTTCAAGGCCGGCTACCTCAACAAGGACTATGCCAGCGCCAAGTTCGAGGACGGCCTGCGCATGGTTGCCAAAGGCGAGGGCGCGCATTACCCGATGCTGACCTTCGCGATCGGTGGCATCTCGGTCAGCCACAAGGAGAACATCGACGACGTCGGCTTCTTCGCACTGCCTGGCGACAACGCCGCCCAGAACGGCGTGACGGTCTGGATGCCGCCTGGCCTCTACATCCCGAAGTCGAGCGAGAAGATAGCCGAGGCGAAGAAGTTCGTCGCCTTCGTGGCCAGTGTCGAGGGCTGCAACGCCCAGACGCGTGGCGCCGGCCCGCAAGGCCCCTACATGGTCAAGGGCTGCGAACTGCCCGCCAGCGTCCCGCCGGCGGTCGCCGACCTCGTCGCCTACTTCAAGCCCGGCGCCAAGAGCACGCCGGCGCTAGAGTACCTGTCGCCGGTGAAAGGCCCGTCGCTGGAGCAGATCACCGTCGAGGTGGGCTCGGGCATCCGCAAGCCTGCCGATGCAGCAGCACTCTACGATGGCGATGTGCGCAAGCAGGCTCTCCAGCTCGGGCTGCCTGGCTGGAAGTGAGCCGCAGCAACAGCGAACCGTAACGCACGCGACGACAACCAGAGCCTTCGGCACACGGACATGACCTCTCCTCCTTCTGCCCACAAGGCACGTCGGTCCAGCGCGGCGCAGGCCTACCCGGCCTGGTTCTTCATCCCGGCGGCTGTGGTGTTTGGCGTGCTGTTCCTGGTGCCGATGCTGTCGTCGTTTTATTTCGCGCTCACCCGTTGGACACTGTTCGAGTCGACCTTCATCGGCCTGGAGAACTTCGAGCAGTTTTTCCTCGAGCCCTTCCTGATCAAGGGCCTGGTCAACACGCTGATCTATGCGGTCGTGACCTCCGGCCTGAAGGTGGTCTTCGGCATGGCACTGGCCGTGGTGCTGACCTCGCCGATCGCCTTTCGAGACCTGCTCCGCTCGATCATCTTCTTCCCGGTGCTGGTCAGCACCGTCGGCGTGGGACTGACCTTCACGGTGTTGATGCACCCGGACCACGGCCTGATCAACCAGGTGCTCGCCAGCGTTGGGATCGAGGGGCCGTCCTGGCTCACCGACCCGCGCTACGCGCTGCTGTCGGTCGCGCTGGTCGACGTGTGGAAGGGCGTCGGCCTGGCCACGCTGATTTACATCGCTGGCATCGTGGCGATCCCGACCGAATACTTCGAGGCCGCGAGCATCGAGGGTGCCAACTGGCGCCAGCAATTCACCCGCGTGACGCTGCCATTGGCGCGGCCGGCGACCGTGACGGTGGTCATCCTGAGCTTCATCAGCGGCCTGCGTTCCTTTGACCTGATCTGGGCGATGACACGCGGCGGCCCGGGCTTCACGACCGACGTCATCGCCTCGGTCATCTACAAGCAGTACCAGGCCGGTTTCTACGGCTTGTCCACCGCAGGCAACGTCGTGCTGTTCGTGCTGATCTCCGCCCTGGTCGTGCCGCTGTACCTGAGGCTCAACCGAAAGGAGTCCCAATCATGAGCCGCTGGTCCCGCTTGCGCCACACCTGGCGCCGCCACGCACCACTGCTGTCAGGCCTGCTGGGCTTGCTGGTGGTCAGCACCGTATTCCTGGTGCCCTTCGCCTTCATCCTGGCGATGTCGGTCAAGGACGTCGAGGAAGCCGCGCTGCTGCGGTTCACCTGGCCGGCCGTCACCCACGCCTGGGACAACTTCCGCCAGGTCATCGAAGCCCGCGACCACATGCTGCTGCTGGCCTTCTTCAACAGCGTCGTGATCACGGTGGCCAGCGTCGCACTGATGGTGGTGTTCGGCGCGATGGTGGGCTTCGTGCTGCAACGCCACCAAAGCGCGTGGAGTCGCGTGGCCGATGCCTGTATCCTCGCCGGACTGATCATGCCGCCTGCGGTCGTGCCGACGATCTGGGTGATGCAGAGCCTGTTCCTGTTCAAGACGAAGACGGGGCTCGTGCTGATCGAAGTCGCCTATGGGCTGGCTTTCAGCATCATGCTGTTCCGCGCCTTCATCGCAACCGTGCCGAAGGAGCTGGATGAAGCTGCGATCATCGAGGGTGCCGGTCCCGTCGCGCTGTTCTTCAAGGTCATCCTGCCGCTGCTCAAGCCGGTGGTGGTGACGGTGATCGTGGTGCAGTCGGTGGCCGTCTTCAACGACTTCACCAACCCGCTGTATTACCTGCCTGGCAGCAAGAACGTGACCGTGCAGCTCACGCTCTACAACTTCCAGAGCATGTTCAACACCTCGTACAACCTGCTGTTCATGAACATCCTGCTGATCACCGTGCCACCGCTGTTGATGTTCCTGTTTTTCAACCGACAGATCGTGCAGGGCATGACCGCCGGTGCGGTCAAGGGCTGATGGACCTGTGGGCATGAACAAGCGCGCCACCATCGCCGACGTGGCCAGCCGGGCCGGCGTGTCGCGCTCGGCTGTCTCCAAGGTCTTGCGCAACGCCTACGGCATCAGCGAGCAGATGCGCGCCGGGGTCGAGCTGGCCATGGCCGAGCTGAACTACCGTCCGCAGATCGCCGCGCGCGGCCTGCGCGGGCGCACCTACACGCTGGGCGTGGTGATGCCCGACCTGCGCAACCCCTTCTTCCCTGACATCCTCGACGGCGTCTGGAGTGCGCTCGGCGGCACCCAGTACCAGCCGCTGATGGCCGTGCGCCATGCGGCCGACGAGACCGAGCAGGCGCTGATGGAGATGATGCTGGACCGCAAGCTCGACGGCTTCGTGCTGATCGCACCCATGGTCAGCCGCGACTACCTGTGGCGCCTCGCGACCACTGTTCCCGTCGTGATGCTGGGACGGCACGAGACCGGTGGCGACTTCGACACCGTCAACAACGACGACGAGCAAGGCGCCTTTCTGGCCGTGTGCCACCTGATCGAGCAGGGCCACCGCCGCATCGCTTTCTTCAGCTTCGAGCCGCCCGAGGACGGTGCGGTCAACCCGGTCGTCTACCGCCAGCGCGGCTATATCCGCGCGATGCAGGCGCATGGGCTCGACAACTTCCTGCAGATCTGCAAGACCCGCAGCGGTGGCTCTGACGACGAGGACCGCCAGCTGGCCCACAGCGTGCTGACCGCACCATCACGGCCGACAGCCATCTTCGCCTGGCACGACACGGTTGCGATCAACGTACTGGCCGAGGCGCAGGAGCTGAGTCTGCGCGTCCCCCGGGATTTGGCCGTGGTCGGCTACGACAACTTTCATATCAGCGCCCTGCCACAGCTGCAATTGACCTCGGTGGACCAGGATGCCCACACGCTGGGCGCGATGGCAGCAGAGTTGCTGATCGAGCGCATCGAGGGTCGCACCGAGCCGGTCCACCACACCACCCAGCCGACCTTGGTGGTGCGGGGTTCATCGTTGACCAGCGCCGCAGCATCCCCCTAGCGCCATGACCGCCCGCTGAGTCGGGCGACCCCGTTCACACCCCCCACTCGGAGCCTCTCCAATGGCCAGCGTCGAACTCCAGAACCTGCGCAAGTCCTTCGGTGCGCACGACATCATCAAGGACGTGAATTTGCGCATCGAGCACGGCGAGTTCGTGGTGTTCGTCGGTCCCTCTGGCTGTGGCAAGTCCACCTTGCTGCGGCTGATCGCAGGCCTGGAGATGGCCACGTCCGGCACTCTGGCCATCGGCGAGCGTATCGTCAACGACGTGTCACCCAAGGACCGTGGCATCGCGATGGTCTTTCAGTCCTACGCACTGTTTCCGCACCTGACGGTCTATGAAAACGTCGCCTTCGGCCTGAACCTGGCCGGTGCGCCCAAGGACGAGGTCGAGCGCAAGGTCCGACAGGCCGCCCAGATCCTGAAGATGGAGCACCTGCTCGGGCGCAAGCCCAAGGAGCTGTCCGGTGGCCAGCGCCAGCGCGTGGCGATCGGCCGGGCGATCGTGCGCGAGCCGGAGGTCTTCCTGTTCGACGAGCCCCTGAGCAATCTCGATGCGGCGCTGCGGGTCAACACCCGCGCCGAGATCGCCAAGCTGCACCGCGACCTCGGCGCCACCATGGTCTATGTGACGCATGACCAGGTCGAGGCCATGACGCTGGCCGACAAGATCGTCGTGCTTGAGGCCGGCGAAGTCCGCCAGGTTGGCCGCCCGCTGGAGCTTTACCACATGCCGCGCAACCAGTTTGTCGCGGGCTTCATCGGCTCGCCAAAGATGAACTTCCTGTCGGTCACGGTGACCGCAGTCGATGCCCAGGGCGTGGGCGTGTCCTCGCCCGACCTGGGGGGACCGCACCCGATCCCCGTGGCATCGGGGACACTGCGGGTGGGCGACACGGTGACACTCGGCATCCGGCCCGAGCACATCGCGGCCGGTGCGCCGGGACCGACAGTACACGGCGGCATCGGCGTTCAGGGTACCGTCGGCCTGGTCGAACGCCTGGGCCACGAGACCTTCGTCGAAATCACGACTGCATCCGGCGTGGCGGTCACGGCCCTGGTCGGAGGCACCACACGCGTCTGCGTCACTGCACGGCTGCCGCTGTGCTTCCACGGCGACGATTGCCACCTGTTCGCTGCGGATGGCATGGCCTGCGAGCGTTTGCGCGTGCCGGAGATCGCGCGCGAGGCGCCGCGCCTGGCGGCCTGAATCGCGCCAGGCGGCGCCTCAAGCGCAGCGGGGCGGGGCGAATCAGGACGCCGGCGGCGCGACCTGGCAGGCTGCGTGCTGGGCGCCCTCGTCGATCACGAACTGCCGGAAGGCCGCGTTCACGCCTGTCAGTTGGGTGTCGCGGCGCTGCACGAAGCACCAGTCGATGTGTTTAGGCAGCCCGACCACGTCCAGTACGGCCATGCGGCCGACCTCTAACTCGACCTGGAAGGTATGTGCCGACAGGAAGCTGATGCCCATGCCGCACATCACCGCCTGTTTGATGGTCTCGTTGCCGGCCAGCTCCAGCCCGGCACGCACCTGGATCGACTGCTGCTGCAGCAGGTGCTCCAGGAACTGCCGTGTTGCTGAGCCTGGCTCGCGAAAGATGAAATGCTCGTCGCGCAGGTCGGCCCATTGCAGCCGGCGCCGCCCCACCAGCGGGTGCGCGGGGTGGACGACGATGCAGTGCGGATGTCGGGCGAAGCTGGTGGCCTCCAGATCGGCCTCGGACGGCGGGTAGCCCGAGATTGCCAGGTCCAGCCGGTGCTCCTGCAGCATCGCCAGCACCTCGGAGCGGCGCGCCACGGTCAACTTGAGCCGCACGTCCGGGTGCTGCAGGTTGAAGGCCTGCAGCAGGCGCGGGGCGAAGTAGTGTGCAGTCGACACCACGCCCAGGTGCAGCAGGCCGCGATGGCCGCGCCGGCCGCTGGCGTCGGGCTCGCTGCGCAACTGGTCCAGCGCCTCTTCAGCTGCGCGCGCCTGCGCGAGCAGCAGGCGGGCGTGCTGCAGCAGCTCATGGCCGGCGTCGCTCAGGCGCTGGCGCTGAGGGCGATCGAACAGGGTCATGCTCAGGTCGGTCTCCAGCTGGCGAATCTGCATCGATACCGCTGGCTGCGTCATGCCCAGCACCTCGGCCGCACGCGAGAAGCTGCCCGCGCTGGCCACGGCCTCGAAGATGCGCAGGTGGCGCAGGTTGAAGTTCTTCATCGCACTGGCACCGCACGACTCGGCACGGTGTTCACCTCAAAAAAGATCGCTCAGGACTTACCCCAGCCCAGACCCCAGCCCACGTCGCCGAATGCACGCGTGACCTGGGAACAACCTGCAGGGGTGACCACCTTCCGGAGGGCTGCACGGCGATTGTGCATCGCGCCATCAGTAGATCCTTATGAATACTATCAGACTGCATCAGTTGTCACTCAAGGTCGGACTGCCTACGCTTCAACCCCAATCCTGACCACTGCCGCCACGAATCCCCCATGACCGCCTCCTCCACCGCCCCCTTCCCGCGCTGGGACGACTCCCGCGCCGCATCACTTGACGAGCCCGGGCTCCTGCTCTACCGCAGCAACCTGCTGGGCTCGGACCTGCGCATCACCAACTACGGCGGCGGCAACACCTCGGCCAAGGTCTGGCAGCGCGACCCGCTGACCGGTGAGCAAGTCGAGGTGCTGTGGGTCAAGGGCTCGGGCGGCGACGTCGGCTCGATGAAGCTCGACGGCTTCTCCACTCTCTACATGGACAAGCTGCGCGCCCTCAAGGGTCTGTACCGCGGACTGGCCCATGAGGACGAGATGGTCAGCTACCTGCCGCACTGCACATTCAACCTCAACACCCGCGCCGCCAGCATCGACACGCCGCTGCATTCGTCGCTGCCTTACGTGCACGTCGACCACATGCACCCGGACGCGGTGATCGCCATCGCCGCCATGGCCAACGGTCCGGCTGTCACTCAGCAGGTGTTCGAGGGCACGGTCGGCTGGATGCCCTGGCTGCGCCCCGGTTACGAGCTCGGCCAGCAGCTCGCCGCCTACAACGCCGCCCACCCCGGCCTGCGCGGCATCGTGCTGGGCGGCCACGGCCTGTTCAGCTGGGGCGACACCGCCAAAAGCTGCTACGAAAACACCGTCGACCTGATTGAGCGTGCCCAGACCTGGCTGGCCACCGAACGCCAGCGCCGCGGTGTGACGGTTTTCGGCGGCGCAGCGGTCACCGCGCTGGACGAGGCCACACGCGACACCACGCTGGCCCGCCTGCTGCCGGTGCTGCGCGGCCTGTCGGCTGAGGGGGGCTCGAAATTGCTGCACCTCAACACCTCGGCCGAGGTGATGGCCTTCGTCAACTCCGCCGACCTCGCGCCGCTGGCCGCGCTGGGCACCAGTTGTCCGGACCACTTCCTGCGCAC
Source organism: Sphaerotilus sp. (assembly GCF_034519685.1). Lineage (GTDB taxonomy): Bacteria > Pseudomonadota > Gammaproteobacteria > Burkholderiales > Burkholderiaceae_C > Sphaerotilus. The sequence continues at coordinate 81,743 of NZ_JAXHOF010000001.1, forward strand.
CAAGATCCGCCCGCTGGTCGTGCCCGAGTCGGTCTACACGCTGACCGGCGTTGACCTCAAGGCCACCCTATCGGACCTGCTGACCGCCTACCGCGCCGACTACGCCGCCTACTACGCGCGCTGCCAGCGCGCCAACAGCCCGGCGCTGCGCGACCCCAACCCGGTGGTGATCCTGCTGCCGCGCATCGGCATGGTCACCATCGCCAAGGACAAGGCCACCGCACGCATCGCGGGCGAGTTCTACGTCAACGCGATCAACGTGATGCGCGAGGCCAATGCGGTCGACCGCTACGTCGGGCTGCCAGAACAAGAGGCCTTCGATATCGAGTACTGGCTGCTCGAAGAGGCCAAGCTGCAGCGCATGCCCCGCCCGAAGCCGCTGGTCGGCAAGGTTGCGCTGGTCACCGGTGGCGCCGGCGGCATCGGCCAGGCCATCGCCCGGCGCATGCTGGCCGAAGGCGCCTGTGTGGTGCTCGCCGACATCGATCAGGCGGCACTCGACAGCGTCGGCGCCGACCTGACCAAGGCGCATGGCCGGGACCACGTGCGTAGCGTGCGCTGCGACGTGACCAGCGAAGCCAGCGTGATCGCCGCCTTCGACCGCGCCGCGCTCGAGTTCGGCGGCGTCGACATCCTGATCAGTAACGCCGGCATCGCCTCGGCCGCGCCGATCGACGAGACCACGCTCGACCTCTGGAACCGAAACCAGAGCATCCTGGCCACCGGCTACTTCCTGGTCGCCCGCGAGGCTTTCAAGCAGATGAAGGCCCAAGGCACCGGTGGCTCGATGGTGATGATCGCCAGCAAGAACGGCATGGTCGCCAGCAACCAGGCCAGCGCCTACTGCGCGGCCAAGGCGGCCGAGATCCAGCTGAGCCGCAGCTTCGCGCTCGAAGGCGCACCGCTGGGCATCCGCAGCAATGTGGTCAACCCCGACGCGGTGATCCGCGGCTCCAAGATCTGGACCGGCCAGTGGAGCGCCGAACGCGCCGCCGCCAACAAGATCGACGAGGGCGACCTCGAGGCCTTTTACCGCGACCGCAGCATGCTCAAGCGCAGCGTCTTCCCCGAGGACATCGCCGAGGCCACCTACTTCTTCGCCGCCGAGCACCTCAGCGCGAAGTCCACCGGCAACATCCTCAACGTCGACGCCGGCAACCTCGCCGCCTTCACCCGTTGAGGCAGGAGAACCCCATGTCATCCATCGACACCGGCGTGATCGACGCCCACAACGACACGCTGCGGCGCCACGTCCACCACGACTACGAGCACCTGGGCGAGCAACTGGCCCGCCGCGGCATCGACATCGAGACAGTCCGCAGCCAAGTGGCGGCCTTCGGCGTGGCCATCCCGAGCTGGGGCGTGGGCACCGGCGGCACGCGCTTCGCACGCTTCCCAGGCCGCGGCGAGCCCCGTCACGTCTTCGACAAGCTGCAGGACTGCGGCGTGATACAGCAGCTGGCCCGCGCCACGCCCACGGTGTCATTGCACATCCCCTGGGACAAGTGCAGCGACTGGAGCGAACTGCGCCAGGCGGCCGCAGCGGCCGGTCTGGGTTTCGATGCGATGAACTCGAACACTTTCTCTGACCAGAAGGGCCAGACGCACAGCTACAAATACGGCAGCCTGAGCCATACCGACGCGGCCACCCGTGCCCAGGCGGTCGCGCACAACCTCGACTGCATCGAGATCGGCCGGCAGCTCGGCTCCAAGGCCCTGACCGTGTGGGTCGGCGACGGCAGCAACTTCCCCGGCCAGCAGCACTTCCGCCGCGCCTTCGACCGCTACCTCGACAGCGCGCGCCAGATTTACGCCGCACTGCCGGGCGACTGGCGCATGTTCCTGGAGCACAAGATCGCCGAGCCGGCCTTCTACAGCACCGTGATCCAGGACTGGGGCAGCAGCTTCCTGGCCGCCCAGGCCCTGGGCCCGCAGGCACAGTGCCTGGTCGACCTCGGCCACCACGCGCCCAACGTCAACATCGAACTGATCGTGGCGCGCCTGATCGCCGCGGGCAAGCTGGCAGGCTTTCACTTCAACGACAGCAAGTACGGCGACGACGACCTCGACGCCGGCAGCGTCTCGCCCTACCGCCTGTTCCTGGTGTTCAACGAGCTGGTGTCGGCCGCACACGAGGGCGTGTCCTACGACCCGACCTACATGCTCGACCAGAGTCACAACGTCACCGACCCGATCGAGAGCCTGATGACCAGCGCGGTGCAGGTGCAGCGCAGCCTGGCGCAGGCGCTGATCGTCGACCGCACCGCACTTGACGCCGCGCAGGACACCAACGACGCCATGACCGCCACCCACCTGCTCAAGCAGGGCTTCCAGACCGATGTGACGCCCATCCTGCAGCGCGTGCGCCTGGACGCAGGCGGCGCCATCGATCCGGTCGGCGCCTACCGCACCAGCGGCTACCGCCAGCGCATGGCCGAGCAGCGCCCGGCCGTCGTCGGCGGCAGCGGCGGCATCGTCTGACGACGGCCGCCGCCGCGATTCGTTGGCCCTGAACGGCTTGCCTGAACCGATTTCCCCCTTTTTGTCGCGCTAGGCATGCTCAACGTGGCGTGCATCGTGATGTCGATGATCGTCGGTGCGCTGCTGATCGTCACGATGGTGCTGCCGCGCTGGCTGCGGCGCGGCGCAGCCAGTGCGCGACCGCGCACGGCCTGACGCCCCTCCATGACGTCCACCGGCTCACCTGCTGATTCCGCCATGAACGCACCCACCGAAAAGATCGCCTTCCGCATGTTCCTGAACCCCGGCCAGGTCGACGAGTACCGCCGCCGGCACGACGAGATTTGGCCCGAGCTGGTGACGTTGCTGAAGGACAGCGGCATCGCTGACTACGGCATCTACCTCGATGCCGAACACCACGTGCTGTTCGCCGTGCTGCGCCGCGGCCCCGGGCACACGGCGGCCGATCTTCCGGCGCGCCCGATCATGCGGCGCTGGTGGGCCCACATGGCCGACATCATGCGCCGCCAGCCCGACGGCGCACCGGTGGTCGAGCCCCAGCCCTGCCTCTTTCACCTCGACTGAGTGGAGATGGTCTTGCGAGAAACGCTCACGCTGGTGCTGGACATAGGCAAAAGCAATGCCAAGCTGGTGCTCATCGACGCCGACGGTGAGGTGCTGGTACGTACGGTGCAAGCCAACACCAGCGTCGACGGACCCGGTTACATCGCGCTGGGCGTGGCGGCCTTGGAGGACTGGTTGCTGCGGACCATCCCGCAGCTGCCGCGGCGTGACGAGATCGGGGTGATCTCGATCACCACGCACGGCGCGGCCTTCTGCGGTCTCGACGGTGATGGCCTAGCCCTGCCCCCGATCGACTACGAGTGGGACGGCTACGGCGAGACCCGCGCGCACTACGCCGCCGCCGTCGACCCCTTCGTACACAACGGCACGCCGCTGCTGCCATCGGGCTTGAATGCAGGGCTGTCGCTGTATTGGCTGCAACAGGCGCGACCTGCGCTGTGGGCGCGCGCGCAGCAATGGCTGCCGTACCCGCAATACTGGGCCTGGTGGTTCAGCGGCGTGGCCTGCAGCGAGGTGTCGTCGCTGGGTTGCCACACAGCACTGTGGGCGCCGGCCGAAGGCCGTTACAGCGACTGGGCACAACGCAGTGGCATCGCGGAACGTTTCGCACCGCTGCGGCAGGCCGACGAGCGCATCGGACGGCTGCGGTCGGACCTGGCTCATCGGCTGCGCCTGCCGAGCACGGTGCAGGTCTGCGCCGGCTCGCACGACAGCAATGCCTGCCTAGCCCGTTACTTGGGCTCAGAGCCCGACGCCACGGTGGTCTCCACCGGCACCTGGTGCGTGCTGATGGCGCCGGGGGCACCGACCGCCGGTCTGGACGCGACGCGCGATCAGCTGGTCAACGTGGCGGTCGACGGCCGCGCGGTGCCGACCGCGCGCTTCATGGGAGGACGCGAGTTCGCTGCGCTGTGCGAGCGGGCCGACCCGGCCTGGGCAGACGAGGCCGCGCTGACCGAGGTGCTGCACCAGGGCTGGCTAGCGCTGCCAGGCTTTGCGGCCGCGGGTGGGCCGTATGCACCGCGCACCGGCTCGATCTGGCGGGGTGAGACGAAAGTGATGGAAGGTCTGGGCGCGGTACCCGAGCGCCTGCGCCCTGCGCTAGCAGCGCTCTACTGTGCCGAGGTCACGTTGCAGCTGGCCACCGAGCTGGAGGCCGGCAGCGCGCCACGCACGCTGGTCCTTGAAGGCCCGCTGGCACACAACGCAGCCTACCTGTGCGCAGTGCAGGCACTGGCGGGACCGAGGGCGGTGTTGCTGTCGAATGACCCGCTGGAAGGTACAGCGCGTGGCGCCTGGTTGCTGGCGCACACTGCACCGACACAACTGACTGCGGCGAAATACACAGTCAAGCAGGTCGACTCAACCCTGGCCCGTGCCATTTGCGCGCACAGTGCGACGTGGTCGCGACTTGCGCTGGGTCTCTCGTGAAACACCCGAACTTGAACTGATCCCTGCCCCAGACATGCACAGCACAAGAAAAAAGAGTTTGGCAAAAGCCAAACCCTTTTTTATTCGAGAATTTTGGTGGGCCCTGAGTGACTCGAACACTCGACCTACGGATTAAGAGTCCGCTGCTCTACCAACTGAGCTAAGAGCCCGCAATTCCCAGTGCACACCGGAAGTATTGTTTTCCGGCCTGCACTGCCAATTGACAGTTTTGTGTGGTGGGTCCTGAGTGACTCGAACACTCGACCTACGGATTAAGAGTCCGCTGCTCTACCAACTGAGCTAAGAACCCCACTTCCTCAACGCAGTCTGAATTGCGTCAAGACCGATACTATAACACAGTTTTTACGTCTGGTGGGTCGTGCGGGACTCGAACCTGCGACCTACGGATTAAAAGTCCGCTGCTCTACCAACTGAGCTAACGACCCGACGTTGTCTGTGCCCGTTCTCTTGGCATCGGCCCCATCTGTCGAAATGGCCTTTGCTTGGAGTCGAGCCCGTGATTCTAAACCAGGTACCCGTTACCGCGTCAAGCCTCTCGCACGCATTCCAGCGCCTGGGCCGCGGCCGCCATGCCGAAACTGGCGGTCACCATGACACTGGAACCGTAGCCGTGGCAGTTCAGGCTGCCATCGACCGTGCAGGCATCCTGCGGGGGCTGGCGCACTTCTTCGCGGGAAAATACGCAGCGGACCCCCATGCGGCCCGTCCGCGGTGCACCGTCCTTGCGCAGTTGCTGCCGCAACCGGGCCAGCAGAGGATCGTGTGTCACCTCCGCCAGATCGGCGACCTCGATGCGTTCCGGCCGAGACTTGCCCCCAGCCGCACCGACCATGACCAGCGCCTTGCCGGTGGAGATCGACCACCGCGCCATCGCCAGCTTCGCGGCATTCTGGTCACAGGCGTCCACGACCACGTCCACATCGATCGGCAACAGCGCCGGCCAGTTGGCCGGCTCGACAAACTCCTCCACCGCGTGCACCTGGCACCCGGGATGGATGTCAGCCACCCGCTCGCGCAGTGCCTGCACCTTGGCGGCCCCCACCGTGGCACCCAGCGCCTGGATCTGTCGGTTGATGTTGGACTCCGCGATCTGGTCCAGGTCGATCAGGACCAGTTCGGCCACACCGCAGCGTGCGAGCGCCTCGGCCGCCCAGGAGCCGACCCCGCCGACCCCGACCACGGCCACCTTCGCCGCGCGGATCCGCCGGTACGCCAAGTCGCCCCAGAGACGGCGCAGGCCACCGAAGCGTCGCTCCAGATCCGCCTCCATCAGGATATCGCTCATCCCTGGCGCTCCAGCTGCCACGTCAGAAACCGCAGGCCGAGCACTGCCCCGCCCAGAATCGCCGGCACCGCCACCAGGCTCGTCAGCCCCAGCGTGGACAGCCCGGACAGCCCTTGACCAAACGTGCACCCCATGGCCGTCACGCCCCCCACTCCCATCAGGGCCGCCCCCACCAGATGTCTACCCATGTCCGTCACGTCCTGAAAGCCTTCCCAGCGAAATGTGCGGGTCATCAGGGCTGACGCAGTCGCGCCAGCCAGAACTCCGGCAACGCTCACCACCCCCACACCCAGCGTGCGGCTGCTGTCGCTGAAGAACACCAGCCATTCCATGGCCTGGGCCACGGGCGCCACGAAGGTGAAGGCCTCCATGCGCCGCGATGCCGTGGCCAGGAACGTCGGCTCCAGGGTCTCCGGGTGCTCCAGCACGAAGCCGAAACGGCCGGTCGTCCACCACAGCGCCTGCACCAGCAGACCCGTGCCAACCCCCCCCGCCAGCACATGCGGATGACGCCCCTCGGGTCGCGCCAGTGCCCACGCCACCGCGCCGCCACCCAGCACCACGGCGCACAGCGCAGCCAGTGTCTGCACCGACCCACCCGTCGCATGTGCCAGCAAGCTGGGCAGATCCTGCGATGCCGGCAGTTCCACCGCCAGCCGATCGACGCTGTGCACCCGCAGCACCGCCGTGAGTCCGCGCAATGTGGCCCAGGCGGCCAGCCCCATCACCAGCAGCACGACCAGCGACTTCAGGTTGCCCCCACCGACACGCACCAGCGTCTTGCTGCCGCAGCCCGACGCCAGCACCATCCCGAATCCGAACAGCAGACCACCGGTCAGCGCAGACCCGATCAGCCAGCGCGGTCCGCCATACACCGTGTCCGACGCCTGCACCAGCCCAAGCGCCACCAGGGCATTGAAGCCGGCAATCGCCACCCCGGCCGCCAAGGCCCACATGCGCATGCGGCTCCAGTCGCCCAGGTTGACGATGTCGGCCACCGCCCCCATCGTGCAGAAATGGCTCTGGCGCACCAGCACACCCAGCGCGAACGCCAATGCAAAAACGGCCCAGAGGACCTGGGCCGTCAACCATGCGACGTCGGCTGTGCTCACTTGATCTGCTTGATGCGTTCACGCCCGGCCTGTGCGGCCTCGGACTGCGGGTAATTCGCGATCAGCTCCTCCAGGGTCTTGCGGGCACCCTTGGGATCCTTCAGCTCGATCTGGCAGTTCGCCAGCGCCAGCAGCGCCTCGGACGCCCGCGGGTGGTCCGGGGTGGACGAGACCAGCGAGCGGAAGATGGCCATCGCCTCCTTCACCTCGCCCTTGCCGTACAGCGCATTGCCCAACCAATACTGCACATGTCCGTTGTAGGCACTGGACGGGAAACGCTTCTGGAAGGCCGCCAGGGCCGTGGCAGCGTGGGCAAACTCGCCCTTGCGCAGGATGCCGATGGCCTCGTCGTAGGCCTTCTTCTCCGGCGCGTCGACCACGGCATCCTTGCCATCCAGCGAGACGCGCTGCGGCTCCAGACGTCGGATGCGGTCGTCGATCGCAGCCATGGCGTCCTTGTGCCTGCGCTGCAGGTCGGCCAGCTCCCGCGCCAGATCCTTGTTGGCCTGGGCGAGCTGCTCATCGGTTCCACGCAGCTTGGCAACCTCGGCGCGCAGTGTCTCCATCTGCGCATTCAGGTCGAGCAGGCTGCGCCGCAGCACGCTGACCTGCTCGGTCAGTTCGGCCAGCTGCGCGACCTGTGCCTTGCGCTCGGTTTCCTCGTACTGCGCCTGCCGCTGCTGTGACTGCTCGAACCGGTTGCGCAGCTCGACGATGGCCTTGCGGGCCTCTTCGTCGTCGAACAGTCCCGCGCTGGCCGTGACCGGCCAGAGTGCGCACAGGGCCAGCGCGACGGAAGCCGCCAGCGCGGACAGTTTCAGGGGCTGGACGCGGCGCATGTCAACGGTCCTTCAGTTCGGCACGGCGGTTCTTGGCCCAGGCGGCCTCGTTGCTGCCCGCGGCAGCCGGCTTTTCCTTGCCGAAGCTCACGGCTTCGACCTGCCCGTCCTGCACACCCAGCAGCGTCAGCGACTTGAGCACCGCTTCCGCGCGGCGCTGGCCGAGCGCCAGGTTGTACTCACGGCCACCACGCTCGTCGGTGTGGCCCTCGATCAGCACGCGGCGCTTGCGGTCCGCGCTCAGGCGACGTGCATGGGACTCCACCACGCCACGGAACTCGTCCTTGACGACGAAACTGTCGAAATCGAAGTAGACCACTCGGCCGCCGCCATTGGCCATCGCGTCATTGCCAGTGACATCCACCGGGGTGACAGTGGACTGCGGGGCCTGCGCGGTGGCGGCATCTGCGTTGGCATTCGGGGCCACGGTGGCGGGCGTACCAGCGCCGGCAAGGCGGTTTTCCACCGGTGCGGGCGGCTCGACACGGGTGTTCGAAGCGCAACCGGTGAGGATCAACAAGGCGGCACTGAACGCACCGAGCCAAGCCGTACGGCTGTTGAGATGGGTAGACATCATGTTGTTGCTCCTGAAAAAAAGAAATCGATGATCAACATCGATGATCGGATCAGCGGCCGAACGGCCCCCAGACTGGCTCTCTCACGTCCGCCTGCGGCGGACTGAGACGGGCCTTGATGCTGCCGTCCAGCGTCGTGGTCATCAGCAGATCACGACCGCCTGCGCGGCTGGCGTAAATGATCAATCGGCTGTTCGGGGCGAAGCTCGGGCTCTCGTCGTCATTGGTGTCCGTGAGTGCCGTGACAGTTCCCGACGACAGGTCCATCAGCTGCAGGCGGAACTGGTTGCCGCCGTTGCGGTTGATGTAGGCCATGTAGCGGCCATCCGGGCTGAGTGCGGGACTGATGTTGTAGCTGCCGCTGAAGGTGACACGCTCGGCGTTGCCGCCAGAGGCCCCCATGCGGTAGATCTGCGGACCACCGCCACGGTCGCTGACAAAGTAGATCGACTTGCCATCCGGCGACCACGCGGCCTCGGTGTCGATGCCGGACGCCGTGGTGAGCCGGCGCAGGTTGTCACCCTGCCGCCCGATGGCGTACAGCTCGGAGTTGCCGTCCTTGGTCAAGGTGACGACCAGCTGGGTGCCATCCGGCGAGAAGGCGGGCGCGCTGTTGGAGCCGCGGAACTCGGCGACGGTGCGACGGCGGCCGTTCAGGACATCCTGGACGTAGACCACCGGCTTGCCGGTCTCGAACGACACGTAGGCCAGCTCGTTGCCCTGCATCGACCAGGTCGGGGAGATGATCGGCTGCGCGCTGCTCAGCGCCGAACGGGAGCCCTCCCCGTCGGCGTCCGCCACGAACAGCGTGTAGCGCCCGGCGCCCTTGGAGACATAGGCGATGCGGGTCGAGAACACGCCCCGCTCGCCGGTGAGCTTCTGGTAGATGTCGTCGGCGATGCGGTGCGCGGCCAGACGCAGGTCTTCCTTCGGCACGGCCAGCGACTGCGCGATCAGCTCCGTGCCCTTGACCACGTCCCACAGCCGGTAGCGCAGGTCGAAGCGGCCGTCCGCCAGCCGGGTCACGGTGCCAGCGGCCAGCGCGTCGGCATTGCGGCTGCGCCACTCGGTGAACACGGGGCGCGAGGTTTCGTCGAGGTTGTCCGGTGCGGTGGGCACCAGCTTGAACAGCCCGCTGCGCTCCAGATCGGCGCGCACGATCTGCGAGACCGCAAAGCCAGCCTTGTCCTCATCCCGGAAACGGGCGATGGCCACCGGCAGCTGCGCCGTGCCGATGCCCGAAATCTCGACCCGGAACTGGGCTGCAGCCGGCCACACGCCAGCCATGGCGCCACCGGCCGCCACACCGCGGTACAGGAACAGGCGTCGCTCGATCATCACGTCTGTGTTCGTTCGTCGCATTCAAGCCACATTTTCAGGTAACGGTAATAGGAAGTCTCGGCATTGTGGACCGCGAGTATGAACCCCATGCGTCCGTCAAGAAAACCACGTTTCAGCACGTAGGTCCGCACGAAGGCCCAGAAGCCGTGTCCGACCGCCTTGCCCAGCCCCCCACGGCGTCCACGCGCGTGGAGGTCGGCGGCGCGGCCACTGGAGTAGCGGTTCATCTTGTCGTTGGCCACCGTGAGCGTTGACATGCTCTCGTGCAGCAGGTGTCCGGGCAGCGGCCGGGTGGGCAGCGTGCACAGCAGTCGCTCATGCACCAGGTCGTCGCTGAAGCGCGCGGACCCGCGGGGAAACAGGCGCAGCACCGGATCCGGGTACCAGCCGCTGTGGCGCATCCACTGTCCGCAGAACGAGGACAGCCGCGACAGCGTGTGGCTGCAGGCGGGCACGCCGGGTGCCTCGACCACGGCACGCACCTGCGCCGCCAGCGCATCGTCCAGCCACTCGTCGGCGTCCAGACTGAGCACCCAGTCACCGCGGGCCAGCGCCAGCGCACGGTTCTTCTGCGCGCCGAAGCCGGGCCAGTCGGTGGTGGTGGTCACCTGCGCGCCCAGGGCACGGGCCAGTTCGACGGTGCCGTCGGTGCTGCCGCTGTCCACGACGATGCACTCCTGTGCAAAGGACACCGACGCCAGACAGCGCCGCAGGCGCAGCACTTCGTTGCGGGTGATGACGATCACGGACAAGCGCGGCGGGGGCATCAGGGGCATGTCGGCGAGTCGAGTCGAGGAGGAAGCGTGGTGACGCCAATGGCGTGTGCGTGTGTTCAGGCGTGCAGCCTGGGCGGGCCGCGATTGTAGGCAACAAGCCGCCAGCGCTGATAATCGCGCCTCCGCGGCGCCCCGCTCTTCAGAATTGCTTTCGCCCGCTCCGATGACCTCCTTTTTCCAGCGCCTGCGCCGCATCTGGCCTTATTTTTCACCGAGCCGGGCGGGCTTTGTCGTCTCCGCCCTGTGCACCATGGTCGTGGCCGCCACCGAACCCCTGGTGCCCAGCCTGATGCAGCGGCTGCTGGATTCCGGCTTCAAGCAGGGCGCGGCCGGCATCCCGCTGTGGCAGGTGCCGGTGGCGATCATCGGCCTGTTCGCCATCCGCGGCATTGCCGGCTACCTCGGCCAATACGCACTGGCCTGGGTGGCCTACCGCGGCACGCAGGGCATGCGCGAGGCGCTGTTCCGCCGCCTGATGGACGCGCACCCGCAGCTCTACGCCACCCACTCCGCCAGCACCCTGACCAACATGGTCGCCCACGAAGTGCAGACCGGCGCGCTGCAGCTGTCCACCTCGGGCCTGACGCTGCTGCGCGACCTGCTGACGCTGGTGGCCCTGCTCGGCTACCTGCTCTGGATCAACTGGCAGCTCACGCTGTTCGTGTCGGTGCTGTTTCCGGCGGTGGCCTTCGTGATGCGCACCGTCAGCCGCCGGCTGCACCGCCTGACCCTGCTCGGCCAGCAGGCCACGGACGACCTGGCCTACGCCGTCGAGGAAAACGTCCAGGCCTGGCGCGTGGTCCGGATGCACGGAGCGCAGCAGCACCAGACCGCCCGCTTCCAAGCCAAGAGCGAGGACATGCGGCGCATCGCGATGAAGTCGGTCGCTGCCGCGGCCACGATGACGCCGCTGACGCAGGTGATCGCCTCGATCGCGCTGTCCGCCGTCATCGTCACGGCGCTCTGGCAGAGCGGGCACGACAACCAGACCGTCGGCGGCTTCGTCGGCTTCGTGATGGCGATGCTGATGCTGGTGGCACCGATCAAGCGGCTGTCGGAAGTGGCCGTGCCGATCACGCGGGGCCTGGCCTCGCTGGAGCGGGGCATGGCGATGATCGACGGCGCCCCTGTCGAGCGCGGTGGCAATTTCGATCCGGGGCGTGCACGGGGCAACATCCACTTCCAGCAGGTGAGCGTCACCTACGGCGAACAGAACACCCCGGCGCTGCAGGGCGTGGACCTGCAGATCCCGGCCGGACAGGTGGTGGCGCTGGTCGGCCCGTCGGGGGCTGGCAAGACCACGCTGATCAACCTGCTAGCCCGCTTCGTCGAACCCACGGCGGGGGCTGTCCTGATCGACGACACCCCGCTGGCCGACTGGCGTGTCACCGCACTGCGCCAGCAGTTCGCGCTGGTGAGCCAGGACGTCGTGCTGTTCAACGACAGCGTGGCCGCCAATGTGGCGCTCGGCCAGACGGTGGACCGGGCGCGGGTCGATGCCGCACTGCAGGCGGCCAACCTGCAGGATTTTGCGGCGGCCCTGCCCGAAGGCATCGACACCCCGATCGGCCACAACGGCCAGCGCCTGTCCGGCGGCCAGCGCCAGCGGCTGGCGATCGCGCGGGCGATCTACAAGGACGCGCCGATCCTGATCCTCGACGAGGCCACCTCGGCGCTCGACTCGGAGTCCGAGCGGCTGGTGCAGTCGGCGCTGGAGCGGCTGATGGTCGGGCGCACCGCGATCGTCATCGCGCACCGGCTGTCCACCATCGAGCGCGCCGACCGCGTCGTCGTGCTGGAAGGCGGGCGCATCGCCGAGCAAGGCACCCAGGCGGAACTGCTGGCTCGTGGCGGCCTGTTCGCCCGGCTGCATGCCCTTCAGTTCCAGACCTGATTCAGCCCCGACAATCCACCACACCACGGAACACCCCGGAGACCCTGCCCATGACGACCCCGCCGATCAGCCGCTACCCCGTGCCCGACCTCGCCACGCTGCCCGAAGACCTGCGCACCCGCATCCTCGGCGTGCAGGAGAAGGCCGGCTTCGTGCCGAACGTGTTCCTGGCGCTCGCCCACCGCCCGGACGAATGCCGCGCCTTCTTCGACTACCACGACGCGCTGATGCTGCGCCCGTCCGGGCTGACCAAGGGCGAGAAGGAGATGATCGTCGTGGCCACCTCGGGCGCGAACGGCTGCCTCTACTGCGTGGTCGCACACGGCGCCATCCTGCGCATCTACGAGAAGAACCCGCTGATCGCCGACCAGGTCGCCGTCAACCACCGCAAGGCCGACCTGAGCCCGCGCCAGAAAGCCATGCTCGACTTCGCGCTCAAGGTCTGCCTGAACTCGGCCGCCCTCTGCGAGGAAGACAGCGCCGCCCTGCACGCCCACGGCTTCAGCGACGAGGACATCTGGGACATCGGCGGCATCACGGCCTTCTTCGGCCTGTCCAACCGCATGGCCAACCTGATCGGCATGCGGCCCAACGACGAGTTCTTCCTGATGGGCCGCCAGCCCCGCCCGCCCCGCGCATGACCCCCACGCCCGCCGCCAGCGCTGTCATCAGCGGCTTCACCTTCCTGCGCAACGGCGTGAAGCTGGGCTTCCCGTTCGAGGCGTCGATCCGCTCGATCCTGCCGCTGGTGGACGAGTTCGTCATCGCGCTCGGCGCGGGCGAGGACGACACCGTCGCCCGCGTCCACGCGCTGGCCGCCACCGAGCCGAAGCTGCGCATCCTCGACACGCAGTGGAACGAGCGCATGGCCGAGCGCGGCTTCGTCTACGCGCAGCAGAAGATGATCGCGCAGTACGCCTGCACCGGCGACTGGGCCTTCTACCTCGAAGGCGACGAGGTGCTGCACGAGGGCGAGCTGGCGGCGATCCGCGCCTCGGTCGACCGGCACCACGGCAACCCGGCGGTCGAGGCGCTGGTGTTCGACTACCTGCATTTCTACGGCTCGCCGCAGTGGCTGGCGGTGAGCCCGGCGTGGTACCGGCGCGAATGCCGGCTGATCCGCAACACGATCCGCTCCTACGCGCCGGACGGCCAGTTCTGGGTCGTGATGGACAAGCACCGGCGCGGCCGCCACCCGAAAGCCGCGCTCGCCAACGCGCACATCTACCACTACGGCCACGTCCGCCGGCTCGACTACATGCAGGCCAAGATGGACCAGGTGAGCAAATACTGGTCGCACCAGCCGCCGAAGATGCGCTACACGATCGACCCGCAGGCGCTGCGCCCGTTCACCGGCACGCACCCGCTGTGCATGGCCGACTGGCTGGCACATGACGCCGAGACGGCCTTCACGCCCGACCCGCAGCACATGCTGACCTCGCGCGAGCGCAAGCACCGCCACGCGATGCGGCTGGAGCGCTGGTTCGGGCTCGACCTGAGCCACAAGCACTACAAGCTGGTCGCGTGACGTGACAATGTCGGCATGAGTTCACGCTACACCATCGTCATCCCCGTCCTGAACCAGTGGCGCTACACGGCCTTGTGCCTCGACAGCCTGCAGGCGCAGGGTGTGCGACCCACCGACGTGCTGGTCATCGACAACGCCAGCACCGACGAGACGCCGCAGCGGCTGGCCGAGCGGGCGGGCGCCGGCCTCGGCCACCTGCGCAACCGCGTCAACCTCGGCTGCGGCGGCGCGTGGACGCAGGGCGCGCTGCTGGCGGGCGAGGCAGAGTGGGTCGTGCTGCTGAACAACGACGTGCTGGCCGGGCCGCGCGCGATCGACGCGATGCTCGATGCCGCCGAACGCCAGGGACTGAAGGTCGTCAGTCCCGCGCTGCTGGAAGGCGCCGAGGACTACGGCTTCGCGCAGTTCGCCCCCGAGTACCTCGTGAAGATGGCCGGCACGGTGCGCCGGGACTGGTTCCACGGCGTGTGCTTCGCGGTCCACCGCAGCGTGTTCGAGGCCATCGGCTTCCCCGACACCGACCGCCGGCTCGGCGGCCACGAGGACATGGAATACCTCGTGCGCTGCCAGCGGGCCGGCATCCCGGTCGGCACGGTCGGCGACGCGGTGTTCCACCACTTCGGCTCGATCACGCAGAAGGCCATGAAAAAGGAAACCGGCGCCAAGGCGCTCGGCGACCGGCATTATTTCTACAGCCGCCTCGGCATGGGCTGGCTGGCGCGCAAGCGCTTCAAGCTGCAGCGCGAGCGCCAGCGCGACCAGTGGTCGGCCGAAGAGACCCGACGCACCGGCCACAGCCTGCACATGCTGCGCGAGAACGGAGCCTGGAAGCATGTCTGAACAATCTGAACAGCCTGAACGGCCTGCATCGCTGGACACCCCCTTCCTCCACCCGCTGGCCGACGTGCAGAGCCCGCACATCGGCACCGGCACACGGGTCTGGCAGTTCGTCGTCGTGCTGGCCGGCGCGCGCATCGGCCGCGACTGCAACCTGTGTGCGCAGACCCTCGTCGAAGGCGATGTGGTCATCGGCGACCGGGTCACGGTCAAGAGCGGCGTGCAGATCTGGGACGGGCTGCGTGTGGCCGACGATGTCTTCATCGGCCCGAACGTCACCTTCGCCAACGACCGCTTTCCCCGCAGCCGCCAGCGCCCGCAGGCCTTCCTGCAGACCGTCATCGACGCGGGCGCCTCGATCGGCGCCAACGCCACCATCCTGCCGGGGCTGACCATCGGCCGCAACGTGATGGTCGGCGCGGGATCGGTCGTCACCCGCTCGGTGCCGCCGAACGCGATCGTCGTGGGCAATCCGGCGCGCATCATCGGCTACGTCGACGCGGCGGCCGCCAGTGCGCAGGCCGAGGCCCCCGCCCTGCCCGACAAGCCCGGTTTCATCCAGTCCCGCGTGCGCGGCGTGACGCTGCACCGCCTGCCCCGGGTCACCGACATCCGCGGCAGCCTGAGCGTCGGCGAGTTCGAGCGCTCGATTCCCTTCCCGGTGCGGCGCTATTTCATGGTGTTCGATGTGCCCAGCGTCGAGACCCGCGGCGAACACGCGCACCGCCTGTGCCACCAGTTCCTGATCTGCGTGCGCGGCCAGTGCAGCGCGGTGGCGGACGACGGGGTGCAGCGCCAGGAGTTCCTGCTCGACCGGCCCGATGTCGGCCTGCACCTGCCGCCGATGGTGTGGGGCATCCAGTACAAGTATTCGCCGGACGCCCTGCTGCTGGTGTTCGCTTCGCATTACTACGACGCCGCCGACTACGTGCGCGACTACAACGCCTTCCTCGGGCTGTGCGCAGCCGCCACACCCGAGGCACCCAGCGAAAACGCCTGACATGGTTCCCTTCCTCGACCTGAAATCCCCGTACACCGAACTGAAGCCGGAGATCGACGCCGCCATCCAGCGCGTGCTGGACGCCGGCTGGTTCATCCTCGGCCCGGAGGTGGAAACCTTCGAGCGGGCCTTCGCCACCTTCTGCCAGGCCCGGGAGGCGGTCAGCGTCGCCAACGGACTGGACGCGCTGCACCTGGCCTTGCTCGCAATGGATGTCGGGCCGGGTGACGAGGTGATCGTGCCGTCGAACACCTACATCGCGACCTGGCTGGCGGTGAGCCAGTGCGGCGCGACGCCGGTGCCGGTGGAGCCGCGGGCCGACACCCACACGCTGGACCCGGAGCGTGTCGAAGCGGCCATCACGCCACGCACCCGCGTGATCCTGCCGGTCCACCTCTACGGCCTGCCCGCCGACATGGACCCGCTGTGCGCCATCGCCCGCCGGCACGGCCTGCGCATCCTCGAAGACGGCGCACAGTCGCACGGAGCGCGCTACAAGGGCCGCCCGCTCGGCGCGCATGGCGACGCGGTCGCATGGAGCTTCTATCCCGGCAAGAACCTGGGCGCGCTCGGCGATGGCGGCGCAGTGACGACCAACGATCCGGCGCTGGCGGACCGCCTGCGCGTGCTGCGCAACTACGGCTCGCGGGTCAAGTACGTCAACGAGGTCAAGGGCTGGAACAGCCGGCTGGACCCGATGCAGGCCGCCGTGCTGGGGGTCAAGCTGGCGCGCCTGGACGCCTGGAACGACCGCCGCCGTGCCCTCGCCACCCGCTACACCCAAGGCCTGGCCGCCGTGGCGGGGCCGGATCTGACCCTGCCAGTCGCCCCGGAATGGGCAGACTCGGCCTGGCACCTCTACGTGGTCACCACACCGCGCCGCGCCGCGCTGCAGGCTGCGCTGACCGAGGCCGGCATCGGCACGCTGATCCACTACCCGATCGCCCCGCACCGCCAGCAGGCCTACGCCGACCTCGGCCTCGGCCCAGGCAGCCAGCCGATCGCCGAGCGCCTGGCCGACCAGGTGCTCAGCCTGCCGATGGGACCGCATCTGCAAGCCGAGCAGGTCGACGAGGTCGTCGGGGTCATCGCACGCTTTTTCCGGGCCTGACGTGGGCACACCGTTCGCGACGCGCCTCAACCACTGGATGCAGCGCCCGCGCATCCTGCTGCACCGGCTGCTGTCGTCGGCGCAGTGCGTCGGCCGGCCGCGCCTGCGCCAGCCACTGCACGCCACCGGCCGGGGCGAGATCCACTTCGAGGGCCGGGTCACCATCGGCGTCTACCCCTCGCCGCATTTCCACACCACGCTGGCCTACCTCGAAGCCCGCAACCCCGGTGCCGCCATCCACATCGGCGACGGCACCGTGCTGAACAACAACTTCTGCGCCATCGCCGAACACACCCGCATCACGCTGGGCCGGCGCGTGCTGGTCGGCACCGGGGTGGAGATCTTCGACAGCGATTTCCACGGTCTTCGGCTGGCGGACCGGGCGCGCTCCGACCCGGCCTGGGCACGCCCTGTGGTGATCGAGGACGACGTCTTCCTCGGCTCCAACGTGCGCGTGCTCAAGGGCGTGACGGTCGGGCGCGGCTCGGTGATCGCCAACGGGGCAGTGGTGCTGTCGGACATTCCGCCCGGGGTGGTCGCAGGCGGCATTCCGGCCCGTGTCCTCAAGAGGCTCGACACCCCATGACCACGGCACCCGCCCCGCTGCTGACGCTGGTCGTGCTGGCCTATCGGCAAGCCCCGCTGATCGACGCCGCCATCGCCAGCGCACTGGCCCAGACCGGCGAGCCGATCGAGATCCTGCTCTCCGACGACGCCTCGCCCGATGACACCTTCGCCCGCATGCAGGCCCACGCCGCCGCCTACCGCGGCCCGCACCAGGTCATCGCGCGGCGCAACCCGGTCAACCTCGGCCTCGGCGAGCATGTCAACACCGTGATGCGGGAAGCGCGTGGCGCGCTGATTCTGCTGATGGCCGGAGACGACCTGTGCCTGCCGGAGCGTGCCCAGCGGGTGCGCGCGGCCTGGGAGTCCACGGGGCGCCAGGCCGACCTGGTCGCCTCCCACGTCATCGACATGGCCCTCGACGGCACGGACCTCGGCGTGCTGCGCGTCGACGATCTGGCGCAGTGGCGCGGCGTCGAGGACTGGGCGCGCCGCCGTCCGCATGTCATCGGCGCGGCCCATGCCGTGACCCGTCGGCTGTTCGAGCGCTTTGGTCCGATGGCCGCCGACTGCCAGCTCGAAGATCAGGTGAACACGCTGCGGGCGCTGTGCGCGGGCGGGGCCTGCACAGTCGATGCCCCGCTGCTGCGCTACCGGCGCGGCGGGGTGTCCGGACGGCATGTCGATGCCGACGGCGCTGCGCTGCGCAGCCGCCTCCAGCGGGTCGCACAGCGGCATCTGGCGCTGCACCGCCAGTGGCGGCGTGACGCCGCACTGGCCGGCTGCCTGGACACGGTGCAGGCCGCCACCGACCGGGAAGAGCAGCGCGAGCAGTTCGTCGCCGCGCTGCTGGCCGATCCGGGCCAGCGACCGCCGCTGTCGCTGCTGTGGGACAGCGGCTTTCGTGTGCGCACCGGCTGGCGCCTGGGCAAGTGGCTGCGCGTGGCCTTCGCCGGGCTGACCGTGCGCGTGGACGCCTGGAAGGCGCAGCGACGCCGCTGACACGGCCACGGCCACAGATCTCCCGACATGCTCTTCAACTCCTACGAGTTCCTGTTCCTGTTCTTCCCGCTGGTGCTGGCCGGGCATTACCTGCTCGGGCCGCAGCGGGCACTGGCGGCGGCGCGTTTCCTGGGAGCAGCGTCGCTGTTCTTCTACGGCTGGTGGAGCCTGTCGGCGCTGCCGTTGCTGCTGGCCTCGATCGGCTTCAACTACCTCGCCGGCCTGTGGGTCACGCCGCAGGCCGGGCGCAGCGAGCGGGTGCGCCTGTGGCGGCTGCGCGGCGCGCTGGCAGCGAATCTGGGGCTGCTCGGCGTGTTCAAGTACGCCGACTTCTTCCTCGGCAACATCAACGCCGTGGCCGGCACCCACTGGCCGCTGCCCCACCTCCTGCTGCCGATCGGCATCTCGTTCTACACCTTCACGCAGATCGCCTTCCTGGTGGACGCCTGGGCGGGCAAGGTGCGCGAGCGCTCGTTCTCGCATTACCTGCTCTTCGTCACCTATTTTCCGCACCTCATCGCCGGCCCGGTGCTGCACCACGCGCAGATGATGCCGCAGTTCGCCAACCCGGCCAGCTACCGGCTCGACCACGCCAAGCTGGTGCTCGGGCTGGCCACGTTCACGGTCGGGCTGGGCAAGAAGCTGCTGCTCGCCGACCCGATGGGACAGTACGCCGACCTGGTGTTCTCGGCGGCGGGCAAGGGCATGGACCTCTCCACGCTGACCGCCTGGCTGGGCGCCCTCGCCTACGCCTTCCAGATCTACTTCGATTTCTCCGGCTACTCGGACATGGCGATCGGGCTGTCGCTGTGTCTGGGCATCCAGCTGCCGATCAACTTCGACTCGCCCTACCGGGCCACCAGCATCATCGCGTTCTGGCGCCGCTGGCACATCTCGCTGTCCACCTTCCTGCGCGACTACCTCTATGTGCCGCTCGGTGGCAGCCGATGCGGCCGTGCCCGCCGCTACCTGAACCTGCTGCTGACCATGCTGCTGGGCGGGCTCTGGCACGGCGCGGCCTGGACCTTCGTCGTCTGGGGCGCGCTGCACGGGCTGTTCCTGGTGGTCAACCACCTCTGGCGCCGCGACATGGGCCCCTCGCCGTCCGGACGGCTGCAGCGGCTGGCCGGCGGGGTGCTGACCTTTGCCGCCGTGACGGTGGCCTGGGTCGTGTTCCGGGCAGAGTCGCTGGAGGTGGCGGGCGCCATGTACCGCGGCATGGCGGGCCTGAACGGCTGGGCCAGCAGCCCGTTCCAAGGGTTCGAGCTGCCCTACAAGGTGTCGGAGTTCTACCGGACCTTCCTGCTGTGCAGCGTGGTCGCGTTCTGTCTGCCGAATTCGGGCCAGCTCGGGCGCTGGCTGCCGCCGCAGCGCAGCGGACGGGCCTGGGCCGTGGCCAGCGCACTGGTGATCGGGCTGCTGTTCGGTGCCGGGGTGTCGCGACTCGGCTCGCACAGCGCGTTCCTGTACTTCCAGTTCTGATGCGATGTGATGTGACCTGATCCGACCATGTCGACCTACGATGCCCACCCCCCCGACAACGGCCTGCGCCTCTGGCTGCGTGTCTTCGGTGCCATGCTGGCCGCGGTCGTCGGGCTGCTGCTGTGGACCCTGCTGACGCCCCCCTTCCAGGGCGACCTCACCCGGCTCGGGCGCCTGTCGGAAACCGCCTTCGGCCCGACACAGGCCACACGCGCCATCGACCCCGCCTTGCGCGTGTCGAGCACGCTGCAGGCAGCCGATGTGCTGGTGATCGGGGACAGCTTTTCCGTGCCGCTGCTGTGGCAGTCGGTGCTGGTCGAGCGCGGCCTGCGCGTGGCCACCATCGGCTGGCAGGCGATCGGCCCGCTGTGCGCCGATCTGGGCGAAGTGCTGCGGGCCCAGGGCTTCCGCGGATCGGCGGTGGTGGTCGAATCGGTGGAGCGCGGGCTGGCGGCGCACCTGGACGCCGCGCTCGCCTGCACACACACACGGCCGGGCCGCCTGTCGGCACAGCAGGCCCCGCGCGACTGGGCCACGGCGGGCCCTTTCGGCCTGAACACGCGCGAGACGCTGTTCACCGGGCTGCTGACCAGCTGGCACACGCACCGCGCCCGCACCACCCAGGCCGAAGAGCTGCTCCACCACACGGGCGGTGCGGACCGGGTGCGCATCCAGCGGGTGCCGGATGGCTGCCTGCGCTTCAGCCACCCGCTGTGCGAACGCGGACTGTTCTTCGCGGACGACCGGACCTCGCCACCGCTGACGGCGTCGTCGGTCGGACAGATGCAGCAGATCTCGCGTCGGCATGCCGATCTCGCCATCACATGGGTGGTGATGCCGAACAAGAGCACGGTCTACCTGCCCGCCGCATCGACGGCCGCCACCCGGACGGCCGGTGCCGCCCTGGAAGCGGCTGGACTGGGGCCGGACCTGTTCGCCGAGTTTGCGCAGCGGATTCACCAGACCCGGGATCTCTACAGCCCGAACGACACCCACACCTCACCGGACGGCTACCGGGTGACAGGGGCGCGGGTGCATGCGTGGCTGGTGGCCAGGACGCGCTCGTGATCCACCCTACAGCAGCACGATGTCGTACCGTTCTGACCCAGGAATTTTCTGCTTATGCATCAGTAGCTTAGCTGCGTTTCTCGCGTTGTGGATCGCCCTACCCACCCAGCCGGTCACCCATCGTCCGTGCGACGCTATGGAACTCATAGATCCAAGCTGAAGACCGGCTGCAGGCTTGATTCTCATCGAAGTCATTCCGATGTCCAGAGCGCGCCCAGGGTCACGGTGTCCCTCCTTGGACCAACGATGCGATCAGCCGAGGGCAGGCCTTCAACTTCGTTGGCTTCCGGTCCATGACCGCAGTCGTCCGACGAAGGTGAGCAACGTCGGCTCAGTGTTCAACGTTTGCAAGGCTGCAGAAACGCGCAGCTTCTGCACAGACCAGGCCTGCAGGTTTGCAGCGGCTTGACCGTTCCCTGCAAAAGGGCCTTTCTCCGAGCGACCAAAGCTTGGACTTCGTCGGCAGCCAACAGGTCTACTTGATGGACATAGCTGGCACGGAGACTTGCGATTCGGACGACCACGTACCCCGTCGCGTCGACAACCTCGCCCGTCTGACTACTGAGTGCGAATCGTTGTGCCGACAGCTCGATGACGTCCGACAAATAGACCTCGTCGGCTTTCCTCGTCTTCAGCTCCACCAACGTCACGACACCCGCGTGGTCTCGGTACGCCCGATCTACCCTGGCGGACACCGACACTGGCCCAGCCGACCTGAAATGCTGCTCGGCGTAGGCCAGCCGCGAGGCTCCGAGTGCGTGGGGCAACCAATCGCTCGTCCTGATCTTTCGGCGCCGTAGGGCACGCCACACCAGCCAGGCGACGAAGAGCCCGCAAAGGATGGTGCACAGCAGTTCAAGGTGCACGACGAGCCTCCGTCGCGCTCAGCCACCGGAGCGCCAGCCAGATCACCGGCTGCAACGCGATCCGAAGCACCGAATGGGTCCACGGCTGCCGCACCAGCATCCGGCAGACGCACGGCGCAATCCGGTAGTAGGTTGCAATCAGCCGCCGGCCCGTCGGCCCGCGCCGCAAAACCTGGTCTCTGAACGCCCTGAGAGTCCGCGTCTCCGGCCCTTCGCCGAACACGATGGTTGCGATGAAGCAGCGCCCAGGCGGTGCGGACGCGATCCGCCCTTCACGATAGAACCGTTGATGTTCGCGCCGGCCGCGCTCGATCGCGGCCCGCTGCTCGGGCAAGCGTCGTTTGCCGTACCGGTGTTCGAACACGACCAGGCGCTCGCAAACGCCCATCTGCGCCAACTCCGATGCGCTGACCCAGGCCGACGGTCGGCAACGTTTTCCCGCTGCCTTCATTCAAGCCTCCTCGCCAACAGGTGGAGCGTCAAAGGCGTGGTTTGTATGGCGAGCAGCCATCGGGTTCACGCCGGGCGGCGCTGGCAGGGCGGCGCTTGCCATGACGGGCGTGCCATTCCCGACCGGCGTCACCATCCAGAGCTGCGCCAGCAGCCCCTCGTGGGCGAGGAAGCGAAGCCGGTTGACCCGCTTCGTCCCCTTGTTGAACCGGATCAAATCGTCGTACAGGCGCGGGTTGTCGTCGCGCGTCATTTCGAACAGCAGGCGCACCGGCTCGTCGTTCGGGCGGGTCTTTGGCGTCATGCGACCTCTCCTTCGCCCGAAACAGCGCGAGCTGGTCGCCCGGCAGTTGCCAACACCGTGTGAGCGTAGTTCGTGCCGCCGATCTGGTAGCCCCGGACGTTCGCAAACATCGGCTCCTTCACGGCGAGCACCTGATGTGTCGCAAACGCTTCCTTCACTGCCCTCTTGAACAGGAAGGCGCCGCCCCCGACGAGGATGACGTGCTGGACGTTGTACGACTCACCGATACGCTGCATCATGGCCGCCACCGCCTCCTTCGCGATGATCTCGACCATCGGCTTCATGCGGGCCAGCTTGTAAGTCCGCTGGTAGATGGTCAGGTCTTTGCCAGTGCGCAGCGCGAGGTCGATGTTGTCCAGGTTGGTGTACGGCCGGCCGATCTCGTGGCTGATGTCGTCGGCGATCAGCTGCAGGATGTTCGAGACGCCGCGATCGACCGAGTAGCTCTGCTTGTGCGAGAGCTTCATGCCGCGCGCTACCAGCCAGTCGAATGTTCGCGAGCCCGGGTCGATGACCAGACTGTGCTCGTGCTCCATGGCTTCGACCTTGTTGTGCTGCGTCGCGTAGTCGATCAGCGCGCCGTTCGGCTGGGCCATCGCCAGTGCCTTGCGTACCAACACGGCCTTGCCACCGCCCACGTCGTGGCGACCCGTCATCAACTTCTCCAGTGCGGCCTTCTTCGCGGCGAACACCGCCACAGGCAGACCGACCACCAGCAGGTCGATGACATCGAGCTTCATCATGCGCAGTGCACCCCGTGCCAAGGCCAGGTACTGGGGCGTGTCGATGTAGTCGCCGTGGATTTGCGTCGCGCGGAAGGCGTCCGCAGCCAGCATCACGTCCGGGCCGACTTCGTAGAACAGTCCGTCGATGGGAATAGCGAAGGTCTTGCGCCCTTCCCCGCCCAGCGTCTTCGATGGGTCGCGCGCACTGGGATAGGCACGGGACGGGAAGCTGGCGCAGCGGATATCGCCGGGTTTGCTGCTCATCGCGTCGGTAACGAATTTGGTGTTGCCGAATCCGACATCCACCGCTCGAACGATGATTTCCATAGGAAGTCTCCAAGACTGGGTTGCAAGGTGATCAGCATCGGCAAGCCGGTGCCTTCAATCCACGCAGAACGCCCCCTCCAAACGGCCGGTTTCGGGATCAGCTCTGAACCGAGTCCGAGCACAACGCTTTCGGTTCACAGCCGAGAACGAGCCCGTCGCCGAAGCCCAGCGGGAAGGCCTGCGTGTCGAACCACGGTCTCACCTGAAGGCGGCCTGTCAAGGGCACACCAGGCCAGACATGGCGCGCTCTGCTGCTCTCGCTCATCCCTCTCCCAGAATCCCGGTAGGAACCTGAGGCCGCAGTTTTCCGTGTCAACCCCGCGCGCAGCCTCGTTGTTGGTCACTGTCGGGAAATTGAAGGCCATCAGCAGCGCATCCCGCCGCATTGCTTGCCATCCGCAATCGGCGCCGATTTCCGGCGCTTTGCACGCCAGCGCATTGACGCCGTGTCGGGTCGGTTGTCTACTGGCGGCTCCCGTGGCACTCCTTGGCCAGCTCCCTCGCGGAGCAAAAGGCGTCGCAGTCGTTACCTGCCCTCCAAGCGCCGGTCTTTGAACCAGCCCAGCCGCCGCCCTCCGAGGCGATGGCCCCGAGGTCTTCTCGTGGACCCTTTCGTAGAGCATTGCCTGTGGCCCCGCCAGCGTTCATACGCTGGGCGTTCCTGAAACGCGCCGCAGCTTTCGACCACCTGGTCGGCACCCGATGCCGCACCGCTGTTCCCGCCATTCCTTCGAGCAAGCGTCTCACGCAGCGCGCGGTTGTGTTTGCCCTTCATGGGCTCCCCGCGCGTCACCGCTCGTCAGCTCGACACCGCCCTGGACTCATCGGTCAGGGGTGGACCCATGCGAGCGAATGGCGCTACGACACAGAACTGATCCACCACAAGGCGTCGAGGCTCGACCTCGCCGCTGATGCTCGCCGCCCTTGAGGCGCGCGACATCCACAACCCCACGGTCGCAGAAATGCGCGAACGGGACGGATCACATGTTCATTTTTAAGGTTGACCGAGCTGGTTGATGCCGCTGCCCGTGGGTGGTGATGTCGGCTGGCGAACTGCTGGGTAGGCACAACGACGTTCGCGGTCGCGCGTTGCGCCTCACATCGACCGCTGACCGGCGTGATGACGGAATCCGTCTGCCGGTGACTTCTGGAATTCCAGGCTTCTTCGTCAATCTCTGCGCGCTGCTCGGGACAGCGTGCGGCCATCACGGAACACTGCCATGTCAAACCTTCACTTTCATCGCCCTCACAGCCGCCGCGCCCAAGGCTCCACCGGAGCCGGCCGCGCGACACCTCTTCAACCGATCCGCCGCCAGGACTGGGCGGGCCTGAGCCCGCAGGACATCCTGGCGCGCTACCGCATCGGCCATACGCCGCCAGCACAGGTGCTGGAGGTTTTGCTTGAACTCTTCAACACCCTGCACACGTCGCTCGAAAAGACCGTCTCCCACAAGACCCGCCTGGAGCGCGCGCAGTTTCTGCGTCGCTTTTTCCACGACCTGAAGCAGAAGGCCGGCTTCAAGACCCTGCCCGACCCGCGCAACCTCGGACAGAAGCATGTCCGGGCGATGGTCGAGGTGTGGCAGCGCGAGCGCTTGGCGCCCGGCACGATCCAGACTTACCTGAGCTTCCTGCGCGGGTTGGCGATGTGGATGGGCAAGCACGGGTTCGTGCGGCAGCCGCAGCACTACGGCCTGGAACTGACGGAATACCAGCGAACCGGCCTGGCCGAACGGGACAAGAGCTGGTCGGCCCAGGGCATCGACGTGGCCGCGCTGATCGAGCAGGTAGGCGCCTATGACCGCTACGTCGGGGCATCGCTTCGGCTCAGCCTGGCGCTGGGCCTGCGGCGCAAGGAGTCGGTGATGTTCCGGCCGCACCGCAACCTGGTCCCGTTCGAGGCGACGGGTCTGCCGCCCGAGGAACGGGAAGCGGATCGGTACGCGCGCATCAAGGAAGGCAGCAAGGGCGGGCGGCTGCGCTTCGTGGCGCTGGATTCACCGGCGCGGCTGGCCGCAGTGAAGCACGCGCAGGACGTGGCGGTCGGCCTGGACGCGCATATGGGCGATCCGGACCGGGATCTGAAGCGCAACCTGCGCCGCTTCGACTACGTGCTCGAAAAGTTCGGCGTCACGATGCGGCAGTTGGGTGCGACCAGCCATGGCCTGCGACACGAAATGCTGAACAACCTGTACCAGGACGAGACCGGTCAAGCGTCGCCGGTTCGCGGCGGCGGGCCGGTGCCGCCGGAGATCGACAAGGCGGCGCGCCTGACGGTTGCCAAGGCAGCAGGCCATTCGCGCACGCGCGCGGCGGGGGCTTATTTAGGTGCCGTCTTGGGCAAACGAGCCCTGCCGCGCGACCGCCCCGGCCAGGACGACGCCGATCCGGTCCCGGCTTGACATGTCCTCGGAGAGGGTGCGGCGCAGGCATTCGCTGCGCCGCACCCGATGCCTCTTCCCCTATGCTGCCTGGGCTTCTTCTTCCGTAGACTCGGCTTCCTGCTGCGCCACCGTCGGAGTCAGCGTGCGCAGACACGCGGGCAACCATCCGGTGCCGGCGATGGTCTGCTCGGCACCCGTCACCGCGTCATCCTTCTTCAATGCGGCCAGCGGGCTGGCAGCGTTGGCACCTGCCGCTTCGGTCACCACGTCCAGGATGCGGGACTTGGAAACGTGGCTGAGGTAGGACGTGCTGGTCGCGGTCCACCATTTGGTCATGTCCAGGTTCAGCGCGGTGGCGAGTGCATCGGTGCTCTGCTTTTCGCGTTCGACACCCGACACACCGGTCACGCTGGAGGCGACCAGCAAGGTCAGCAACTGCATCACGGTCGTCTGCTCCTGCTGCAGCAGCCAGGGCAGCATTGCCTCAGAGGTTCGTGGCAGGCGCTGGACCCAGGCCTGCCGCTCGGTGTCGAATTGCTTCCACGCGGGACTCTCCGTCATGTCCTCGGCTTCGCCACGCAAGCCATCGTGCGTGTCGGTGGCACTGACGTTCAAGGCGTCGTCGCTGCCCCGGAAGCAGCGGAAGCCGTCCCTGATGAGCTTGATCGCCAACTGCGCCGTGATGGCTGCGAGCGCCACGTCGGGCCGAAACATGAGTTCGGCCTGGATGGCCGCCACCCGATGCGCGGTGAGGCGCCGCATCAGCTTCTCCGAATGCACCGGGCGGGTGTTCGCCGCGGGCAGCGAGACCAGGGCACTGTGGGTGCCATGGTGCGGGCTGCCCTTCACGGCCTCCCGAGCCGCATCGACGACGCCGTTGCGATCCTCGGGTCGGATCAGACCGCGCTTGATTTCAGCGGTACCGGCGTTGCCCACGAACACGACACATCCGGCCTGAGCCACCAACTCGGTGGGCCACACGCTCAGAGCGTCTTCAAGCGCGGTGACCTGCGCCTGCAGGGCTTCCGCCTCGGCTTCGAGCTTGAGGAACTCCGCGTCTTCGCCGGCATCATCGTTCTCTTGGTCCGCCAACGTTTCCAACCGCTCGTGCCGCGTAGCGATCTGCGCTTCGAGTTCGGCGATGGCGGCGGCTTCCCGCGCGTCTGGTGTGCGGCGTGCCTTGCGCACCTCGCCGTGCTTCGAGAATTCCTCGAAGTTGTACCGGGCACGCACTTCGATCCACTTCCAGCCTTCCACGGCGCTCTGCCTCGCGGTCTTCTGGAGCTTGTCGAGGGCCAGCCGATCCAGCAGCGGTGCGTCGAGCAGGTAGGCGGTTTTGTCGTTGTCGCTGAACAGGTCGCGCCGCAGCGAGCCGCCGGCCTTCTCGTAGGCCTTGAGTGTGACGAAGCGGGCGACGCTGTCCTTGCCGGAGTCAATCTCGCCTTGTGTGAGCATCTGGCGCAGATGGTCCGGGCTGCGGTTCCACGAAGGCAGGTTGGCCCAGGTCTGTTCCTGCCGCTCGTGGTCGTCGATCGAGGCCAGCACCATCAGGCAATCCAGGCTGATCTTCTCGTCGCGGAACAGCGCCATCAACTTCGGCGACACGGTCGACAGCTTCATGCGGCGTTTGACCACCAGCGGCGTCACGCCGAATGCCGCCGCCACGTCCTCGACCGACTTGCCCTCGGCGATCAGCTTGGCGAAGACGCTGAATTCGTCGGCGGGTTGCATCGGGACATGGAAACAGTTCTCGGCGAGGCTCGCGATCAAGGCCTTGTCGGCGGGCACCACGAGCACGGGCACGGGGTAGTTGTCCGGAATGTCGCCGCCCGTCACCAGCACGGTCAGTGCCTCCAGGCGACGGCCTCCAGCGCAGACCTCGAACTGGCTGCGCGGGCCTTTGATGACGATCAGGTTTTGCAGCACACCGCTGGCCCTGATCGAGGCTGCGAGTTCGGCGATGCTCATCTTCGATGTGCTGCCGCTCGGGCGGACCTGGTAGTCAGGCGACAGCGCCAGCTTGTTGAACGGCACGGTGATGCGGGGCGAGGCCGCGATCACGGCTTCGATTTCGGCTTTGGAGAATTTCATCAGCGACTCCTGAGTTGGGTGAACGGGACACGCATCGCGTATCCATGCGTTCAGCATCTCATCGGACTTCGCACGTGCAAGTGCTGCGCGGCAAGTGCATCGAAAGTCAGCTTAGGCGCCGTCAGCAAATTACTTTTACAAGTTGCATCGAACGCTTTAGCATCGCTGGATGGACGCTGACGAATCCAGGATCGCCGAGAAGTACGAGGCGCTTCGTGACGTCATGGACGAGCAGATGCGTCGGTTGTGGGCGGCGACCGAGGCGCGCGCGTTGGGTTACGGCGGGGTCAGCACGGTTGCGCGTGCGGTCGGCCTGACTGAGGTAGCCTGACTTCCGTGGACACCCACTTGACCCGGTGACACGACGAGAAAGACGATGAAGAAGAACCAAAGCTACACAGCAGAGTTCAAGGCGGAAGCGGTAAAGCTGGTGCTGGAACAGAAGCTGTCACACCAGGAAGCAGCCCAGAGAGTGGGCATTCCGAAGGGCTCGCTGAGCAACTGGGTGGCGAGCAGCCAGCGCCGGGGAGCGCAGGCGCTGAAGGCGGCCGAGCCTTCGGTGGCGGAACTGAAGGCCGAGGTCAGCCGGCTGCGCCGGGAACTGGCGCGGGTGGAGATGGAGCGCGAAATCGTAAAAAAAGCGGCCGCGTACTTTGCGAGGGAGTCGCTGCAAGGTACGCGGTCATGAAGGAGCTGCAGGCTCGACACGACTATCCGGTGGCGGTGCTGTGCTCGGCGCTGGGGGTCTCGCGCAGCGGGTACTACGCCTGGTGCGAGAGGCCAGCCTCGGCCCGTCAGCGCGACGACGAGCGGCTGAAGGTGGCCATCCGAGGGGTGCATGCGGCCAGCCGCCAGACCTACGGCACGCGCCGGGTGCTGGCGGAGTTGCGGGCGCAGGGCTTCGAGGCCGGGCGGGACCGTGTGGACCGACTGCGCCGCACGATGGCGCTGCGTTGCCGGCAGAAGCGCTGCTTTCGCGTCACCACGGACTCCGAGCACCTGCTGCCCGTGGCCGACAACCTGCTGCTGCAGGACTTCACCGCCAGCGCCCCTGATCGGATCTGGCTCACCGACATCACCTACATCCGCACCGACGAGGGCTGGCTCTACCTGGCCGGACTCAAGGACATGTGTACCCGAGAGATCGTCGGCTATGCGATGGACGAGCGCATGACCCAGCAGCTCTGCCTGCGCGCGCTGGGCCACGCCCATGCCCGGCGCCGACCCCCGCCCGGGCTGATCCACCACTCCGACCGGGGCAGCCAGTATTGCGCCCGCGACTACCGCCATGCGCTCGATGCACTGGGCATGCGGGCGTCGATGTCACGTCGCGGCAACTGCTACGACAACGCCCCGATGGAGAGCTTCTGGGGGAGCCTGAAGAACGAACTCGTCCACCACCGGCGCTTTGCCACCCGCGCTCAGGCCATTGCCGAAATCACCGAGTGGATCGAGGTCTTCTACAACCGCCAGCGTCGCCACAGCGCCATCGGCAACCTCCCGCCTGCCGTCTTTGCTCGGCAGTTCTATCAACAACTGCGCTCTGCGCATTAACTTCGACTGTCCACGGTTGACAGGACACTGTCGTGGTCAAGTTTTTTCGGACAGTCCGATAGGTAAAAAGCGGGTTCAGGCGGACTGGCGCTCGAAGTCAGCCGGGGAGAGATAGCCCAGGGTGGAGTGCAGGCGCACAGGGTTGTAGAAGCGCACGATGTAGTCGGCGATGTCGGAGGCCGCCTCGGCGTGGTTGGCATAGTCACGCTGCCAGACACGTTCGGTCTTGAGGCTGAGGAAGAAGCGCTCCATGACGGCGTTGTCCCAGCAGTTTGCCCGGCGACTCATGCTGCAAACGATGCCGTGTTGCTGGAGCATGGCCCGGTGGACGAGGCTGGCGTACTGGCTGCCGCGGTCAGAGTGGACGATGAGCCCGGGCGCAGGCCGGCGCACGCTCAGGGCCATGTGCAGCGCCGAGCAGACCAACTCGGCAGGCATGCTCGGCGCGCAGGCCCAGCCGACGATCTTGCGCGAGTACAGGTCGAGCACGGCGGCCAGGTAAAGCCAGCCGCTGCGGGTGCGGATGTAGGTGATGTCGCACACCCAGGCCCGGTCGGGGGCGGTGGGCTGGAACTGCCGGTCGAGCACGTTGTCGGCCACGGCCAGATCGTGCCGACTGTCAGTGGTGTGGACGAACTTGCGCCGCCAGCGGGCCTGCAGGGCGTGGCGCCTCATGAGCGTGCGCACCCGGTGGCGGCCGACCTCGACACCCTGCGAACGCAGCGCGGCCGTGAGCCGGCGGCTGCCATAGCAGCGCCCGCTGGCCTCGAACGCCGCCTTCAGCCGGACACCGGTGGCGCACACGGCCTCGGGTCGACCGGTACGCACCCGCCAGGCGTAGAACCCCGAGCGGCTGACCTCCAGCAGTGCGCACAGCCTGCTCACCTCGGCCTTCTTCGCCGCCTGCTTGATCACCTCGTAGGTCACCGCAGTTCCCGGGCAAAGAAGGCAGACGCTTTTTTTAACAGCGTGACGTCCTCCTTGAGGCGACGGTTCTCGGCCTCCAACTCGCGTATGCGCTGCTGGTCGCCCGTCAACGGCTTGCCCTGCCCGGGCCCACCCGCCTGCTCCGCATCGTACTGTTCCACCCAGCGTCGCACCGCGCTGTCCACCAGGTCCATGTCCCGGCACACCTGGCTCAGGCTCACGTTCTGTTCTCGAATCATCCGCACCACCTGCAGCTTGAAGGCCGGGTCGAACTTTCTTCGCGGTTGTTTGCTCATGTCTGTCATGTTTTCCTCTTCGGGTCAAAAATCCCCTATCGAGGTGTCCGTTTAAATTGGACCACGACA
>NZ_JAXHOF010000005.1:0-1739 GCF_034519685.1 Sphaerotilus sp.
CCCCCGAGTTCGACACCAACCGCTGTAAGTGCTTGATTCGCATAGGCTGCCCTCGCGAATTGCCACTACAGGAGGTTCAACTGGGTATCGCCGGGTGGTTTCTTGAGCCTCAATGCGGCCAGCAGCGTGGCCTGTTCGTCGTTGATGGTGGACACGCCGCTGATGGGCGCGCTGTCGTTGATGCAGACGGTCTGGCGCTGAATGCGCCGCAGCCGCGCCAGGGCGGTTTCCGGCGAGGCGGCATGCCCGGCGGCCTTGAGCCGCTGGCGCATGAGCCGGTACAGGATCAGCGCCATGAAGCAGAGGCTGGCGTGCGCCCGGATGCGCTCGGGCAGCCGGTGGTAGACCGGCGCGATCTCGATCTCGCTCTTGAGCACCCGGAAGCCCCGCTCGATGTCGGCCAGCGCCTTGTAGCGCTGCACCACCTCGGCAGGCTTCAAGTCGGCCACGTTGGTCACCAGCAGCAACTTGCCGTCCATCAATTCGGCGCGCGCGAGCGCCTGCGCGTCGATCTCGTAGCGGAACAGCTCGGACTTCAGGTCGACCCTGATGATGCGCGCGAGATGCGCGTCGGCCACCTCGTGGAAGAAGCGCGCCTTGGCACCCGAGTCCGACAGCGCCCGGCCACGGCTGCGCTGGCCATCGTCCTGCGCTGTGAGCTTGTCGGCGAGTGCCTGCGCCCGCGCGAGCAGCTCGGCGATGCGCGCCGTGCGCTTGGCCGACTGCTCGGCCGCCCGCTCGGGCTGGTGCGCCACCACCAGACGGCGCCCCAGCCAGCGGGCCTCGTCCACCGTCTCGTCCGCCGTGGCAGGCTGCCCCGCATCGCGCAGCACCTGCGCTTGCCGAGCCTGCGCGGTCACCTTGGCCTGGAAGTCCTGCAGCACCGACTCGAACTCGCCGTAGCGCCGCCCCGGCACCGCCAGGATGTACTCCAGCGTGCGCGGTCCATCGGGTCCGGCCGGCAGCTCCAGCGCTTCCAGCGCGTCGAGGTTGTCCAGCGACAGCAGCCCCCGGTCCGCCACCAGCACCAGACGGCGGATGTGCGGGAACCGCCCCAGCAGCCGCTCCAGCACCGGCAGCAGCGTCTGCGCCTCGCTGGCATTGCCGTCGAACACCTCGTGGTGGATCGGCAGGCCGTCGGCCGTCTGCACCACGCCCAGCAGGAACTGTCGCGCGATCACGCCTTCCTTGCTCATGCCGTGCTGGCGCACATCGTCAGGCTGTTCGCTCAGGCCGGCCGCACGGATGGTGGTCAGGTCGTATAACACCACCGACAGCGTCTCGTCGATGAGCGGACGCAACAGGTGCGCCACGCAGGCATCGACCTCACCCTGGTGGTCCATCAGCGCATCCATGGCGCGCAGCAGATGCTGATGGTTGAATCTGGAAGCGTCCACCCCGGGCAAGCTCACCGTCTGTGCCCAGCGCAGTACCCCGAGCTTGGAGTCGGCATCACACAGCCGGTTGAACACCATCATGCGGATGGCCTGTTCGATGGGGGTGGTGTAGCGGGCGCGCCGGAACACGCCGGCCAGCGCGTCGAAGCCGATCTCGCGCCAGAGCTGGTCGAGCGCCCACACGTCACCCAGGGCCAGGGCGGAGTCGAAGCGCACCTCGGGGGCCGAGGTATCGCGCCCGGCCAGGCCGCGCACCTTCAGCAGCGACTGCAGCAGCCGGTCGACCTGGCCGCCGTTCTCGTCGACGCGGCCGAGCGTCATGACGTTGCGCTGGCGGGGTTG